>NZ_SADE01000001.1 GCF_004005845.1 Hwanghaeella grinnelliae
TGGAGCAGCCCGGTAGCTCGTCAGGCTCATAACCTGAAGGTCACAGGTTCAAATCCTGTCCCCGCAACCAAACATCAAAGCCCCGCGCAATGCGGGGCTTTTGCTTTGTACAACACCCACCGATCGCCGGCGGATGCAAATGCATCCTTGCCTCTCAGGTAGCTCGTCGTTCCTTTGGGCTGCGAGAGCGCCTGTGCGCTCTCGGTCCCGGCGTCACCATAACCTGAAGGTCACAGGTTCAAATCCTGTCCCCGCAACCAAACATCAAAACCCCGCGCAATGCGGGGCTTTTGCTTTGTCGGCATACGCGATCGGATCGGAAAATGAGCCCGCTACACCGTGAAGGAACGGGAACTGCATTTGACGCGCATCAACGACATCGCCCCCGAAATGTCACAGAGTTTTCGAAATTCAGACAGAAAGGGAATCCAAAGATGACGCATACACCACATGATATCGCTGAAGAGTTTCCTGAGCATGCGGATCGTATTCACGCCCTAAAAGCGTCGAACGCGCATTTTGCCAAGCTTTGCGACAATCACCATCGCATCAATCGGGAAATTCATCGCGGCGAGGAAAACGTCGAACCGATGGACGACGCTCATCTTGAAGATCTCAAGAAACAGCGTCTCGCCCTTCTAGATGAGATCGTCGCTTTTCTAAAGTGAGGCCCCGGTCAAAGGCATGAAGCCCGTGTGGCCTCGGTAGCAAATAAAAGTGTGTGTTTGGTGGTTTCCCGCCACCGATCGGGGCCATGGGCATTTAAGCCATCAAACGTCTTGGGTCCCATCGGCCAATGACATCCAAGCGTCCAGGTCGACGGCTTTAGCGTAGTCTTTGTAGCCATCGATGGGCAGCGGGGGGACGGTGAGGGAACCGTGTTCGGCCAAGTGCCGGACCGCTTCCTTTACGGCCCGCATCGCCGCGAAGAGCGGCAGATGCCAGTATACGACCATCTTCACGCCCATGGATTTCCAGTCATCGCGCGAATAGTCGGGCTGTATTGCGTAGTTGTCCTTGTCGACGGCACACGCGATCAAGGGAACTTGTACCGCTTTGGCGATTTTTTCGTATTCCTTGGCGGTATAGAAATCGCCCAGCATGACCGCATCGGCGCCTGCATCTATGTACCGGCGCAATCGGTCGATGACCCCGTCCACACCGTCCGTCCCTTTCGCGTCGCTTCGGGCTATAATCCCCAGCGTCTCGCCGGCGCGGTTGTCGCATGCATTCCGGATGACGCTGGCGAATCCTTCCGGGCTGACTACTTCCTTGCCAGCCAAGACACCGCAGCGTTTGGAGAAGACTTGGTCCTCGAGATGGATGGCACTGACACCCGCGGCTTCGAATTCCCGCACGGTCCGGGCGACATTGACGGGGCCGCCGAAACCGGTATCAGCGTCGCAGATGACGGGCTTCTGGACGACCCGTGTAATGGTGCCCGCGCGGCGTACGATTTCCGCGGCAGTGGTGAAGCCCAGATCCGGATAACCTAAATCGCTTGCCTCATTCGCGAGGCCGGATAAGTACACGACCGGACAGCCGCTTTGCTCAATCAAACGGGCGGACATGACATCATAGGCGCCGGGCGCCAAAACAATGTCCTGTTCGTTCAATACCGCCAGAAGCGTCTTTCGTTTTCGTGTGTCTTTCGCCATTGCCGTTTCCCATCGCTTGGTTGCCGTCGGTGTGTTGTTCTTGTCGACACGGTAGCGGCGGCGGTCAGGTCCATCCACATGGCTTCGGTCACTGCGTTTGTGATGCGGCGTATTGCATCACCATCGCGTGGGCCTTTTCGGCAGGGAGTTCGGCGCCTATCTGCGCCTTTTCGATCCATAACCCGTCCACCATGGCGACGGTTTGACGTGCAATATCCAGGGCCTGTTCCGGTGGCCGTAATTTCCGGATTTCGTGCAGAAGGTTGTTGCGGAACCGCATACGGTTGACCCTCTCCAGCCGCGCGAGTGTCGGATCATGCGGCGCCTGGGCCCAGAAATGAAGCCATGTGATGCAGATTTCCGGCCGGAAAATTTCGGGGTGAAAGTTGCTTCCCAGAATAGCATCGAGCCGGGAAACAGGGTCGGTGGAGGCGTTCAGACTTGCGACCATTTTTCCGCGGATGGTGCGCAGCAGGCTGCGCATCGCTTCTTCCAGAAGGTTCTGTTTGCCGCCGAAATAGTAGTGGACGTTGCCAGTGGACAGGCCGGCTTCGTCGCAGATCCGCGCCACCGTTGTCTCCTGAAACCCGAACCGGTGGATACAGGTCAGCGTGGCGTCGACTATTTTCTGGCGCCGATCGGCGTCGATTGGTTTTCGTCCCATCCATGCCTCCGATACTGATCAGCCTTGAGTCAGGTGTTTCACATGCACCGCATTAAGCTGTTCCAAAGACAGCAACAATTTTATTTGCACGAATGTGCAATAAAGATATTGTCGCCCGATACGCATTGCAGTCAAGCAAGCGCGGATCGGATCAAGGGGGTGCCGCATGCGGATCGCGTTTATCGGACTGGGGACGATGGGGGGCGCGGCCTCGCTGAACCTGATCAAGGGTGGGCACGACCTGACCGTTTGCGATTTGGACCGCAGTCGGGCCGAGGACCACTTGGGACTTGGCGCTACCTGGGCGGCGACCCCGGCCGAAGCGGTTAAGGGTGTGGATGTGGTCTACACAATGGTCTTCGGCCCTAAACAGATCGAAGCCGTGATGCGCGGAGACAAAGGCGTGCTATCGGCCATTGGATCCGGCCAGGTGTGGATCGATATGACCACGAATGAGCCGGAGTTGGCCCGCGCGCTTGCTCAAGATGTTGCGGCAAAAGAGGCTGTGGCGATCGACGCGCCTGTCACCGGTGCCGTCGACGGTGCGCGAAACGGGAACATGACGCAGTTCGCCGGCGGTGATGAGGCGACGGTCGAGCGGCTTAGGCCAATGATGGAGCTTATGGGACCGGTCCATTATATGGGCGGCAACGGGACCGGGGCGATCACCAAGCTGGCCAGTAATCAGCTCTGGGCCATTCACGCCACGGCCATGGGTGAGGCGCTTGTGATGGCGGTGAAATCGGGGGTCGACTTGTCGCGGGCCTGGGGTGCCTTGAAAATTGGCGCTTCCGAGAGTTGGTGCATGCATCACGATGCGCCATCTGTTTTCCAAGGCCATTACGATCCATCTTTTACGCTGGACCTTTGCATGAAGGATCTGGGGCTGATCGTCGGCGCCTGCGATACGGCTGGAACGGAATCGCCCGTGACCCGGTTGGTGCATGACAGGTTCGGGCTGGCCCACCGCACCTATGGCGGCGACAAGGGCGAACTGCATGTGGTAAAACTGGAGGAAGATGCCGCAGGCATATCTCTTCAGATGCAGGGCGATTGGGTGCCCCATTGGGAAAAATGACGCCGGAACTCCGATGGGCTAGGGCAGCGGGATGACGTCGACGGCTTGACTGCTGGTTTGGTCGCCCGATGTACGCATCGCGCCGTTGACCGGGTTGACGTCCGAGTAGTCGCGCCCACGGGCGACGACGATGTGGTCGGACCCGACGACAATCGCGTTTGTCGGGTCGAATTCAAGCCAGCCGAATTCCTTGCCGCACCATGCTCGAACCCAGGCATGCATCGCGTCCGATCCTTCCAGGCGCGGGCCGTTTTCCGGCGGCAGGGTCCTCAGGAAACCGCTGACATAGCCCGCCGGTACGGAAATCCCGCGTAGGCAGGCAATCATTATATGGGTGAAGTCCTGGCACACACCGCGCCTGCGCTCAAAAGCCTCCGCGGCAGGGGTATCTGCCGTGGTCGCGATCGGATCGAATTCCATGTCGTTGAAGAGCGCCGTTCCGATCGAGCAAACCGCCTCCATGGTGGTCATTCCTGGTAAAATGTTGTTTCGGGCATAGGCCGTCATTGTGGGGTCGAGCGCAATGCGCGGCGACTCCCCCAGGAAATGCGCGGGTGCGTTGGGCGCGAGGCTCGACACGCTGTTTGCTTCTTCCGCGATCCGGGAAATCGGAGTTGAGATATCGAAACTTGGTGGGGTTTGTATCCGGTCGACCCTGGCGCGAACCGAACAGCTCATATCGAAATGGCTGCCCGCGAAGGAAACCTCCACCACAGGGTTCCCGAAAAAATCGAAACGGTCAGACCGCTCTGTCGGGACCGGTTCGACGGTCAGGACGCTGGACACGACGCGCTGCTCGCCGTCGAGATTGAGCGGTTGCAGCCGAAGAAGGTGCCGTCCGGCATCCGCGAGCCTTTCGTAGTCGTAGGATATCGTAAGTTTGATGTCATAGAGCATGATGCGTTACCGGAAGTAATGCTGTGAGATAAGCTCGGACAAATCGGAAATTTGACCCGCATGCTGACTGGCTTGGGCCGATGAGAGGCGGTCGGCGGTTTCGACGGCTAATGCTGTGTGGGCCTTCAGGATCGATTTGGACAATTCGGACATTTGCCCGTTCGTATTCGCCCCGGGTAGGTAGTCCACCTGCCGTTTGACCTCTGTGAGGTGATAGAATGCGGAGCGCGGATTCATTTCGTCGAGTGCCAAAAGGTCGACAACGGATTCATGTGTTGAGGTGATGGCGTAGCGGCGGCGATGCGTCATGACGCTGTCCCCGATTTCAATGGCCAGGTCGAGCGCGCCTTCCGGCGCATTCTCGTCCGCCAGTATCGCCACCATTGCCAGGATGCCATAGGCCCGTTCCAACGACCGGCCGATCGTCAGGAAACGCCAACCGGCGAAACGGTACATGTTCTCGTGCACCAGCCCTGAAAACCCGCTCAGCTTGCGCAACAGAACGCCCATCTGGTTGGCCGTTTCCATCCCCGGCGGAAATCCGTCATAGGCCGTATTGGCAACATCGTGCAACGCGGCCCAGCCGTCGGTCGAAAAACGGTCCCGGATCTTTCCGGCGGCACTCATCGCATTGTTGAGAATTTCCCCTAGCCCGGCCGTTCCACTTGAAATGGGCCCATTTAAAGTGGGATCCACACCGTAGGATTGAAGGAAGCCGCTGAGGGATTGGAGCAACGCGGAATTCGTATCGGATGTTTCCGCCAGCCTGACATGATAGGCGCGTAGCATCCGGATGACGAATTCAGCCCTTTCGACGTATCGGCCAAGCCAAAAAAGGTTGTCGGCAGCACGGCTCGGCAGCAAACCGGGTTGGGCGCGCAGATAAGGCTTTTGTTTTCCGTCAAGCACGCCTTCCTTTGAAACCGGATGATCCCGCATCACCCAAACGTCGGAAACGGACCCGCCGTGTTGCATGGTCAGCGCCGTCGGGTCGTCGGTACGGCCGATCCGGGCGTAACCGCCCGGCATCACCTGCCAGCCATTGCCGGTCCGCAGCATGAACACGCGAAGGCTCATTGGCCGGGCGACGATCTGGCCATCGACGAAGGCCGGGGAGGTCGATAACTTGACCGCTTCCTGCCCGACAAGATCAGGGCCACGCGCATTGATCCAGTCCTCGACCGGCATGTCCGAACCATTGGTGAATCGGCCGGCAATCGCGGTTTCGCCGTCTACTTCAAAAGGTAGGCTGATCGACCGCGCCCAGCTGACCATCATCCGGTCATAGTTTTGCAGGACATGCGCGTGTTCAGTCGGCTGACCGCACCACCATGTGGCGACGTTGGGGATCTTTAGGCTCTCGCCGCGCAGGTGTTCGCAGATCCGCGGCATGAATGCCAGAAAGGCCCGCATTTCCAGGACACCGGCGCCAAGCGCATTGATCATGGAGACATTGCCATTGCGGATCGCGTTTACCAGGCCGGGTGTCCCCAATCGGGACTTTTCCTCAAGCTCAAGCGGATCCGCGAACGCGGCATCAAGGCGTCGCCATATTACGCTGATCGGTTTCGGTCCCTCCACCGTACGCATCATCACCTGTCCGCCCTCGACAACCAGGTCTTCCCCTTCCAAAAGGTTCATCCCCAAATATCGTGCGATATAGGTGTGCTCGAAATAAGTGTCGTTCATCGGACCCGGCGTCATTATGGTCGCCTGGTCGAATGCATCGTCGCTCAATTCCCTCAACGTCCGGCGGAACTGACGGAAGAAGCCGGCGAAGCGTTCGATATTCGCTTCCCTGAAATAGTCAGCGAAGGCCAGCGATGTCGCCACTCTGTTTTCCAGTGCGAATCCCGCGCCCGACGGGGCCTGGGTCCGGTCACCCAGAACCCACCAGGTGCCGTCCGGACCGCGGCCGATCTCGAAGGCAAGGAAGTGTAGGAAATTGCCGGATCTTGGCGTCACGCCCACCATCGGGCGCAGCCATTCGCGACTGGAGGCTATGAGGGAAGCGGGCAGGTGCCCGTCGGCGACCAGTCTGTTCGCGCCATAAAGGTCGGCGCAGACCTCCTCAAGCAGGTCCGCTCGTTGGACCAGTCCTTCGGATATCCATTGCCATTCGTCCCCATCGATTAGGACCGGTATGTGGCTCAACGGCCAGGTACGCTCGATGGATTCGTCCGCTCCGTATTGCCGATAGAAAACACCCGCGTCGCGCAGGTATTGGTCGCCCCGCCCGAAACGGTTCAGAATTTCGTCCGTCGATTGACCGGAGACATGGTTGAGGAAATTCCGCCAGACCGGGCGGACGCGGCCATCGGGAAAATACAGTTCGTCCGCGACCCCGTCCGGCGGTTGATAGTTGGCGAGAAGTTGGTCAAGCGGGTCGATCATGGGCGGTGCGTTCGGGGGCATCGTCTAAAGACCCGGTCGTCGTCTGAGGTCGAGTGTCGACGGAAATTCAGGATGCGGCTTTTCCGGGACCGGTTCGTAAAACCCGGGGGTGTGGCCGTGCGGTTCAAACCGCGCCAGCCGACGCGCATCCGCCTCATTCGTGTTGACCGGGAATGTCTCGTAGTTCCTGCCGCCGGGATGGGCCACATGATAGGTGCAGCCGCCGATCGCCCGGCCGGTCCAGGTGTCGAAGATGTCGAAGGTAAGCGGCGCATCGACAGGAAGGACAGGGTGCAGCGCCTTTGCGGGCTGCCAGGCCTTGAACCGGACGGCGCCGACCGCAACACCGGCCGTTTCCGTTTTCTGCAGCGGCACGCGGCGTTTGTTACAGGTGATGATGTAACGATCCACATCGGTCGTGGTCATCTTTACCTGAAGTCGCTCGACGGAACTGTCGGTATAGCGCACCGTGCCGCCGATTGCGCCGGTTTCACCGAGTACGTGCCACGGCTCCAGGGCCTGCCGAAGTTCCATTTCGACGCCTTCATACTCGACCGCGCCGCAGAAGGGGAAACGAAATTCAGCTTGTGCTTCATACCATTCCGACCTGACGGGAAAACCGTGATCGGCAAGGTCGCGCAGGACTTCCAGGAAATCGGTCCAAACAAAATGCGGAAGCATGAAACGGTCGTGCAGAATGGTGCCCCAACGGGTGAGCTTCCCCGTCAAAGGTTCCTGCCAGAGGCGTGCGACCAAGGCACGGATCAAGACCTGCTGGGCCAGGCTCATGCGCGGGTCCGGCGGCATTTCGAAGCCACGGAATTCGACAAGGCCGAGGCGGCCGGTCGGTCCGTCGGGTGAGTACAGTTTGTCGATGCAGATCTCAGACCGGTGCGTATTACCGGTCACGTCGATCAGGGAATTTCGGAGCAGACGGTCCACCAACCAAGGGGGCGGCGCATCGCCTTGGCCGGGCGGTGGGATCTGGTCCAGAGCCATTTCCAACTCATACAGACTGTCGTGGCGTGCCTCGTCAATGCGTGGCGCCTGACTGGTCGGGCCGATGAACAGGCCGGAAAAAAGATAGGACAGGCTGGGATGTCGCTGCCAATGCAGGATCATGCTGCGCAGCAAGTCCGGTCGGCGCAGGAATGGGCTGTCCAGTGTCGTCGCACCGCCGACCACCACATGGTTTCCGCCACCGGTGCCGGTATGGCGGCCATCGATCATGAACTTGTCGGCGCCCAGGCGCGTCTGTCGCGCTTCCTCGTAGACCGTTTCCGTTATGTTGACGCATTCCTGCCAAGTCGAGGCAGGGTGAATATTCACCTCGATGACACCTGGGTCCGGGGCGACGCGGATGACGTTCATCCGCGGGTCGTTCGGCGGTGTGTAGCCTTCGATATGGACCGGCAGACCAAGTTCCTTGGCCGAACTTTCCGCGACCGAGATAAGCTCCAGGTAATCCTCCAGCCGTTCCACGGGCGGCATGAAGACGCAGAGCCGGCCGTCTCGGGGTTCCACCGACAAGGCGGTGCGAACGGCGTCGCTGTCTTTGTCCAATTGCTGGTCGACACGTTCTTGTCCCGGCTCCGCGGCGGTGAAGCTGGCACGGGCCTGATCGATTTCGTCAAACTCGGGAAGCTCGCCCCTCGGTTCGGTCGGATCCGCGGGATGGATATACGGGTATTGCGCTTCGGACAGGTGCGGCAAGGCTTCCAGCGGCAGGCGGAAACCGACCGGGCTGTCACCCGGCACCAAGTACAAATGCCCGCGGCGCAGTTTCCACTTTTCAGACCGCCAGCGCGGGCCCTTGCTTTTCGCCTGCCAACGCTGAATCGGCAGGACATAGCCGGACGGGTCGGTCAAACCGTGGTCGAAGACCTTGGCGATACGATGGCGGGCCTCAGGGTCCTTCAGCTCAGAATTCTGCGGCGTCACGTTTTCAGGCAGGTTGCCTTCCTTGATGATCCATTCGGCCGGATCCTCATAGGCCGCTACGACCAAATCGCTGTCGAGGTCCAGGCGCTTGGCGATTCCGTTCAGCAGTTGCTGTGCCGCTTCGGGCGTCGCGCCGGTATCCGCGTCTTCCTCCGCGACAAGATCCGCGTTTTGCCAGATCGGCTTGCTGTCGCGCCGCCAATAGAGGGAGAAGGTCCAACGCGGCAGGCTTTCACCCGGATACCATTTGCCCTGCCCGTAATGCAGGAAGCCGCCGGGGGCGAAACGGTCGCGCAACCGCCGGATCAGGGTGTCCGCCAAGGCGCGCTTCGTCGGTCCGACCGCCTCGGTGTTCCACTCCTTGGCTTCGAAATCGTCAATCGACACGAAGGTGGGTTCACCGCCCATTGTCAGGCGCACGTCGTTCGCCGTCAGGGTCTCGTCGACCTGTTCACCCAGCGCGTTCAGGGCCTGCCAAGCGTCATCGGAAAACGGCTTAGTGATGCGCGGGTGCTCGGCGACCCTCTTGATCTGCATATCAAAGTCAAAATCGACAACCGCCGAACTTGCCGTGCCTGAGATTGGCGCGGCATTGCGGAAATGCGGTGTGGCCGCCAGCGGGATGTGACTTTCCCCGGTCAGCAGGCCGGAGGTCGGGTCTAGACCGATCCAGCCGGCACCTGGCATGAAAACCTCCGCCCAGGCGTGCAGATCCGTGAAGTCGTGGTCCGTGCCGCTGGGACCATCCAGGGCCTGTAGGTCCGGCTTCAATTGGATCAGGTAACCGGAAACGAAACGCGCCGCGAAGCCCAGGTTTCGAAGCACCTGAACCAGAAGCCAGCTGGAATCGCGGCATGACGCCTTGCCGATTTCCAAGGTTTCTTCCGGCGTTTGTACGCCCGGCTCCATGCGGATGACGTAATCAATTTCATTCGAAATGCGCGCGTTCAGATTAACGAAGAAATCGACGCAGCGCTGCTCGGACCGATCGATGCTGTCCATAAAGGTCTGCAGCCTGGGGCCGACCGGTTCCGGCGTGCGGTAGATCTGCAGGTCGGACAGATAATCTTCACTGTATTCGAAGGGCCAAGTTTCCGCTGACTCCTCGACGAAGAAATCGAAGGGATTATAGACCGTCATGTCTGCGGTCAGGTCGACTTCGATCATCAGTTCCATGACAGGTTCCGGAAATACGAAACGCGTCAGCCAGTTACCGTACGGGTCCTGCTGATGGTTCACGAAGTGGTTTTCCGGCGACACTTTCAGGGAATGCGAGATAACCCTGGTCTTGGAGTGAGGCGCAGGTCTCAACCGGATTATTTGCGGGCCCAGCGAGACCGGGCGGTCATACCGATAGTGGGTCTTGTGGTAGATGCTGGCTTTAATCGACACGATTGAGAATCCGCATTTGTTTGCAACGCAAAAAGCACTCAAACATTTCATATATGGCAGGCTTTTCCAAAGGTATTCGTGTGTTTCGCGCGTTGGGAGGCCGGTGCTGAATGCTTCGTTGTTCGAAAAGTACCGGAAAAACTCATCGCGCCTGAACATCAGCGCGATTTCCCGGTCGGACAGGCGGCAGAAATTTTTTGGATCTTGAGGAACAGTTGTGCGACCCCTGCAAACCTGCGCGATAGCGATATATCGCACATGCGAACAAAAATGCTGCAGTTGCGAAATAAAGCGCATCGATTATACTGGGCTGTGGAATAAACAACGTTCAGGTGACGTTATCTTAGTATTTCGCAGACGAAATGGAGGTGAGCCCACCTCATGCTAGCAACATTGGTACGTATAACTCCCTTCACGATGCTGCTGTTGAGCGTTGCTTTGCTGATGTTGGGCATCGGGCTTCAGAACACTCTACTTGGCGTGCGCGCCGGCCTTGAGAGCTTTTCCAGTATCGAAGTCGGCAGCCTGATGGGCTTCTACTTTTTCGGCTTCCTGGCGGGATCGCTTCTGTCGCCGGTTTATGTTTCCAGGGTCGGCCATATCCGGACTTTTGCCGGTTTGGCGTCGCTCGCTTCCTGCGCTGCACTCTTGCATCTGGTCTTGATCGATCCGGTTTCCTGGAGCGTCTTCCGCTTCGTTACGGGGTTCTGCATCGCCGGTCTCTACCTAGTGGTGGAAAGTTGGCTAAACGGCCGTGCGGAGAGGGATTTCCGCGGCGTTCTGCTGTCGGCCTATTTCTTCGTCAATTTGGGCGCTGTCGCCTTTGGACAGTTGTTGTTGCAGGCGGATGATCCGGAAAGCTACGAGCTTTTCATCTACGCCTCGGTTCTCGTCTCCCTTGCGATTTTACCGGTCGGCCTTACCCGGACGGAAGCGCCCGCAGCAACCCGGACGGCCAAATTCAGTTTCGCGCTGTTGTCGCGGATTTCTCCGTTTGCCCTGGTTGGAACTGCTATGGCGGGCATCGCAAACGGTGCGTTTTGGGGGCTGGCGCCGCTCTATGGCGTTCAGACAGGCGCATCGTCGGACGATATTGCGATTGCCATGACCGTGACGATCATTGGCGGGGCTGCCCTGCAGTTGCCGCTTGGGCGTCTCTCGGATCTCGTCGATCGTCGGATCGTTATCAGCTTTGCGAATGTCGTCCTGGGCCTTCTGGCGGTGGTGATCGCATTGGAACTGTTTTCCGGCACGACATTGATGCTTGCCTTGGCCTTTCTGTTTGGCGGCTTGTTGTTGACCCAATACGGGTTGTGCATCGCGCATGCGAACGACTTTGTCGCGGACGGTAATTTTGTCGAACTCGCCAGTGCATTGCTGCTGGTCTTCGGTGGTTGCGCGGCGATCGGCCCGATCATCGGGTCTGTCTTCATGACGATCTTCGGCCCCTATGCTTTGTTCTGGTTGATATCGGCCTGTGCGCTTTCCAGCACCGGATATGCATTGTGGCGCATGACGCGTCGTGAAGCTGGGGACTCACGCAGCGCTCAGGCTTTCGCGCCGACCTCGGCGGGGCTGTCCGGTGCCATCCTGGCCCCGACCGAAGCTGAATACGAAGGCACCGATGACGATGTGCCGATGGAACCTTTCGCAATCGATGAGACGGAAACCGAAGCTGCAACCAAAGAAGGGTAAGCCTGTGAACGCTATTGACCAATGGACGACGCCACCTCGCAAATTCGAGACGATCGCCATTATTGGCGCTGGTGCTTATGGCACGGCCCTGGCCTCCGTCGCGGCGCGGGCCGGGCGTCGGGTTCGGATTTTCGGCCGACGTGCGGAAACGGTGAACGATATCAACAAAAACCGCCGCAACAGCGCCTATCTGGGCGATGAACCGCTTCCCGAAGGTATCGAGGCTTTCACGGATTTGAAGGCCGCCTTGTTGGGGGCGGATGCCGCGCTTCTCGTCGTTCCCTCGGCCGGGATTCGCGAGATGTCGTGTGCCATGCGGCCGCACTCAAGCAGGTCAATGCCCGTCGTGATCTGTGCCAAGGGGATTGAGCCGAACTCGGGGCTTCTTCTCAGCGATGTGGTGCGGGAGGAAATGCCCGGCCAGCCGGTCGCTGCGTTGTCCGGACCGACATTTGCCGACGAAGTCGTCGCCGACATGCCGACCACCGTCACAATTGCGGCGGAGCTTGCGCCGGGCGAAACGCTCGAAGACGGATTGGCCGCCCGGCTGGCACTATCCTTAAGCGCGGGTTCGTTCCGGGCTTATGTTTCCGACGATCTCATTGGTGTCGAAACTGGCGGCGCGATGAAGAACGTGATCGCTATCGCCTGCGGCATTTCCCGGGGCGCCGGGTTTCGTGCCAATATGACGGCGGCGCTCATCACCCGTGGTCTTGCTGAAATGACTCAACTGGCGACGAAACTCGGGGGTAGCGCCGATACCATAAGCGGGCTTTCCGGGCTTGGTGATTTGACGTTGACGTGTTCGAGCGAACAGTCGCGGAACCTGCGATTTGGGCTGCAGCTCGGCGCCGGTGCCAAACGCGAACAAACCTTCGATGGCGCGCCGGTCATTGTCGAGGGCGTGCGCAATTCCGTTTCCGTCACCGACCTTGCCCGCAAGCTTGGGCTTACCTTGCCGATCTGCGAGGCCGTGCGCGCGATCGTTCACGACAACGCGGACATCGTCACCACGCTCGGCATGCTTTGGTCCCGCCCGTTGGAGGCGGAATCGCACGAGATCGACGTGACGATCGGTCACCCGAACGCGTCCGAAGCGCGCGAGAAAATAGAAGGGCTGATTGGATGTTGATACGGCGACAAAACATGGACCCGGTTTTCACACTAGCAACGGATCTCGATGGGACTTTCCTCGGCGGGTCCGAAATGGAGCGCCAATCCCTCTACAATTGGATCGAAATGCACCGATCCGTCGTGGAGCTCATTTTCGTAACCGGCAGGGACCTGCCCTTCATCGAAGGGGCCTGTGCGGAAGGTATCATGCCCTGGCCGGATTTCGTCGTGGGCGATGTCGGAACGACAATCGCGGTCCATGACTGGAACACCAACCGGCTTACTCCGGATGATGCGCTGGAAGCGCCGATTGCCGCCTTGTGGGGTGACGGAGTCGCGGACATTCAGGACCACCTGGACGCGGCCCCGGGGGTTGAGCCGCAGGACGTCGTTTTCCGACACAGAATGAGTTACCACTACGATCCCGAACATTTCGATCCCGCGACCCAGAAGGTGATCGAGGCGGCTGGCTTCGACTGTCTGATCTCGGACAATCGTTTCCTCGATATCTTGCCGAAGGGCGTCAGCAAGGGCCCCTCTCTGCTGCGCCTGCTTGAGGCGCGCGGCCGGGCACGCGACGCCGTGCTTGTCGCCGGCGATACATTGAACGACTTGTCGCTTTTCGAAACCGGGCTGAAGGGCGTTGCCGTGGGCAACAGCGAGCGTGGTTTGTTGGAAAAGATTGCGGGTCGGGAAAATGTGCATGTGGCGCAGTACCACGGTGCGGGGGGCGTGCTGGAGGCGATCGACTCATTTGGGTTTGCCGACACAGTGGCACGTGCAATCGAAACTGAAATGGAGGTGCCGGCATGAGTGAAAAGAAATCCGATCTTGTTATCGTCTATCATCGTCAACCCTATGAGGAAGTTGTCGAAGACGGTGTGCTGGTGCGGCGGGAAAACAAAAGCCCCAACGGCATCGTTCCGACATTGAAAAGCTTCTTCGGTCATGTGGACCAGGGTTCCTGGATCGCCTGGAAAGAGGCGTCCGATCCCAGCCAGCCCGATTTCGAGCGGGTCGTGGAAATTTCAGATGCCTATGGCGACTATCGCGTGGCGCGCCTAGCGCTGTCGCCGGAGCAGGTTCGCAGTTTCTACCATGTTACGTCCAAGGAAGCTCTTTGGCCGGTGCTGCATGCCTTCCGGGAACGCTATAACTACGACCCTGTCGATTGGCCGACATTTCGTGAAGTGAATTATGCCTTTGCCCAGGCGGCGGCGCAGGAAGCTAGCGATGATGCGACCATATGGGTGCATGACTACAATCTGTGGCTCGTGCCCGAATATCTCCGCCAGATGAAGCCGAACGCGAAAATCGGGTTTTATCACCATACGCCGTTTCCGGGGCCGGATATTTTCAACGTTCTGCCCTGGCGGCGGGAAATCGTCAGTTCCCTGCTTAAATGCGATGTCGTCGGTTTCCATATCGCGCGCTACGCACAGAATTTCGCGGCTGTTTGCGAAAGCCTTGTTGAGATCGACGCGGTGGAACGCGCGCATGTCGACAATGTGGACGATGAACTGCGTGGCGCGCTTTCTGAATTGAAAACACCGGTCGCGCTGACCTACGAGGGGCGCCGTGTCCGGGTCGTCGCGACGCCTGTCGGCATCGATGTGGGGTTTGTCGAGGACCGGGCGGAACAGGCCGAGACGTCGGAATTGGAAAACCGGATCGAGGAGGAATTGGGCGGCAAACGCCTGCTGCTCTCTGTCTCGCGGACGGACTATACCAAGGGCGGCGTCGAGTTGTTGAATGCCTATGAACGCCTGCTGGAACGCCGTCCGGAACTGCATGGCAAGGTCAGGCTGTTGCTTGTTTCGGTTGCCGCGAGCAACGGAATGGCGGTCTACGAACAGGTGCAGCAGGAACTTGAGGGGCTGGCGGGGCGGATCAATGCTCGGCACGCCCAGTTCGATTGGCAGCCCGTGCATCTGATGTCGACGCCGATCCCGTTTCACGAACTGGCAGCCTTCTACCGGCAGGCGGATGTCTGTTGGATCACGCCGCTGGCCGATGGCCTGAATCTGGTGGCCAAGGAATTCGTTGCATCGCGGACGGATGGTGGCGGCGCGCTCGTGCTGTCGGAATTTGCCGGTGTATCCGTCGAATTGCCGCATGCCGTGCTCTGCAATCCGTTCTCCACCCGGTCCATGGATCATGCCATCGACCAAGCGCTCGACATGCCTGAGGAAGAACGGCGCCAGCGAATGAAGGAAATGCGGTCGGTGGTGAGCAACCATACGATCGGCGATTGGGCGGATGATCTGCGCACGGCAATCGCCCAACCGAAGTTGCATTCCTTGAGTTTCGATGACAAAAAAATCGCCTGAAAGACATAACCAAAAAGCCCGGTTCGCCGGGCTTTTTTTGTTCTTTGTGTGACGGAAAACAGGACGGACTAGCCTGATCTCAAAACCTTGCATAAAATAGGGTTAATCGGGGACGACAATGGATCGGACCCGGAAAACGGCTTCGATAGAAAGGCCAACCTATGCAAGTGGAGAGGGAACAAGGGAACGGGCCGGTCCCCGTGCATCAGCCGATCCGGCTGGATGTCAGACCGGCAACGTTCGACGATGTGAAAACTGCATTCAGTGCCGGGCTGCGTGACTTCACGCGGCGGCCTATGCTCAGCCTGTTCTTCGGGCTGGTTTATGCGCTGTTCGGGGCGGTCTTGATCGCCGGATTGGCCATTTCCGACCAATTCTGGTTGGTGGTGGCGGCGGGTGTCGGTTTCCCGCTTGTCGCGCCTTTCTTGGCGGCCGGACTGTATGACATGTCCCGCCGCATGATGGGAAAAGAGCCCTTTTCGGCAAGGGATGTCTTTCTGATTATTTTCCAGCAGCAACGGCGCGAATTCGGTTGGATGGCTTTCGTGGTCCTGTTCGTGTTCTGGATCTGGGCTTATCAGGTTCGTCTCATCTTTGCGATCACGCTTAGTTTTCAGGGGTTCCGATCTATGGATCACCTGTTGGAGAACTTGCTGACAACCGCTGACGGGATAACCTTCCTGTTCGTCGGCACCGCGGTGGGGGCGGTTCTGTCGACGATCCTTTTCTCGATCACCGTGATCGCAATGCCGTTGCTATTGGACAAAAATGTGGACTTCGTCACAGCGATGATCACCAGCGTGAAATCGGTGCTGGCCAGCCCGGTCGTCATGTTGTGCTGGGGGGCGGCGGTCGGCGCGTTGGCGCTGCTTGCGATTGCGCCGGTCTTCGCTGGTGTGATCGTTATTTTCCCAATCCTCGGCCATGCGTCCTGGCATCTGTATGAGCGCCTGATCTCGGAGAAGTGAGGGGAAAGACCGGCGCCGGTTTGTGCGGAAGCCAGCACCGTCTTTCGGTGTTTTCTCGGCGGTGCTGATCATCGATAATGCGGCTCGACATTGTATTGAAACGTCGGAAAGCGGGCCGGAAATGAAAACAAACCAAAAAAGTGGCGGTGCGAGCAAACCGGGCCCCCGTGCATCGGATGATGGGGAGACCGGGTCGGCTTCCTTGACGGGGCGGACCGACGGCCTTTCCGGCAATGTCTATCAACAGATCCGAAATGCAATTGTATCCGGTGAACTGGTGCCGGGGCAGCGCGTTACGGAGACCAAGCTGGCGGAGTCCTTGAACGTTAGCCGGACCCCCATTCGTGAAGCTGTCCAGCGGCTCGAAACCGAAGGGGTTCTGCGCCATTCACCCCGGCAGGGGTTGATTGTTCGGCAATTGGAATACCAGGAGGTTGTAGAGCTCTACGCCATGCGGCTTGTCCTGGAGAGCACCGCGGCGGGGTTATCGGCCCAGCAAGCGACCGATCCGGAGATCGAAATTCTGTCCGATATCGTCGACATGGAAGGAACCGTAGAGACCGGGGACGCCGAACAATCGATCAACTATAACAAGGTGTTCCACGAAACACTCGCGCAGTCGGCGCACAATCGATACCTGATCGACAGCATCCGCTCGCTGGACAATTCGATGATTCTGCTGGGCGGTTCCACTTTGGTTTCGGAAGGCCGCCGGAAGCAGGCGGTGCAGGAACACCGGGCGGTTGTAGAGGCGATCAAGCAGCGCGATACAGAAGCCGCAAGGGACGCCATGGCGCATCACATCAAGGGGGCGCAACGAAAACGCCTTCAGATCATCATGCGGAGCCGGACGGAATAAACGGAGGACAGGGGCATGGCCCGACCGATCGGGGCCGGAACCATGCCCGGGGTATAAGATTTTCCAGGGAACTAGAGTTTCCCAGAGCCCTAGAGTTTCGACGCCACGTCCGCGATGCTCTCCCGTAGGATTTCAGCGATCTGGTGGATCTGTTCTTCCGACAGGATCAAGGTTGGCGACAGGATCAGGATGTTGCCCAGCGGACGGGCGATCAAACCGCGCGCCTGGCAGGCTTGGGCGACCTTCAGGCCGATGGCCTCATGCTCTTCGAATTCCTTCTTGGTGGCTTTGTCTTTCACGAATTCGATGCCCATCATGAAGTGACTGCCGCGGACCTCTCCGACAATCTCCATGTCCGAAAGCCCGCGTAGGGCGTTTTCAAAGATCTTTCCGGTGGTGCGGACGCGTTCCGGAATCTGCTCGCTCTCAAGCAATGCGATATTGGCGAGCGCGGCTGCCGACGCGGCGGGATGCCCGGAATAGGTCATGCCATGCAGGAACTTCTCGCCCGGTTCCGAAATTACCTCATGGATCTCGTCGGAGATGATGGTCGCCGACATCGGTTGATAACCGGATGTCAAACCCTTGGCAGTGGTGATGATATCCGGCGTGACATCGAAGACGTCCTTCGACGCGAAGTAATGGCCAAGACGCCCGAAGGCGGTCACGACTTCGTCGGAGATGTATTTGATCTCGTTATCGGCACAGACTGCCGCCATGCGGGCATGATATCCTTCCGGCGCGACGATGATCCCACCGGCGCCCATGATCGGCTCGGCAATGAAGGCGCAGATATTCTCTGCACCAATGGTTTCGATTGACGAGCGCAGGTCTTCGATCAGGGCATCGAGGAATTCTTCCTCCGACATGCCCTCGCCATTCCGCCAATAGTGCGGGGAGCGCAAGTGATGAACCAAGTCATCCGCACTGTCCCAGCCTTTGGAATAAGCGGGTGTGGTCATTGCGATCGCCAGATGGGTCGAGCCGTGATAGGCGCCGATGCGGCTCAGCACCTTTTTCTTATTCGGCCGGCCAAGGCGATTGTTGTAGTGGTGCAGCATGCGCACCGCGCTATCGTTCGCGACCGAACCTGAATTGCCGAAATGGACCTTGTTCAAGCGTCCCGGCGCGAGGCTGGCGATCTTCTCAGAAAGGGCCGCAGCGGTCGGGTGTGTGAAATTGTAGAAGGTGGAGTAGAAATCCAGCTGGTTCAGCTGGTCGGTGATCGCGTCGATGATCTCCTTCCGGCGGTGGCCAACATTGACACACCACAGGCCGCCAATTCCATCGATCAGGTCGTTGCCCTCGCTATCGCGAACCATGGTGCCGTCTGCGCCGACAATGACGGTGCGCGCACCATCCTGCTTCAGCGCGTGGAGGTCGGCGAAGGATTGAATCAAATGTGTGTCCGCGGTCAACACCCCATCGGTGCTGGTATCCAGATCAAGTGTCATCAGTTTTCCCAACTCTCCTGTAATCGGCTTGTTGTTGTGAAAGTATGGTCCCGTCAATCCGGTCGAGTGCCGACAGATCCGTTACCAGAAGTGTTTCGCCGACCCCGGCCGATGCCAAAGGCTTCGCGTCGGGCCCGACAATGACGGAGTGTCCGCCGAATGTGATATCGCCCTCAGACCCGCAAAAATTCGCATAGGCGATGGTCAGGCGCATTTCCGCCGCACGGGCGGGAATAAGCGCTTCCGATACATATTCAAAGCCGCGCGGGTTTGCCGTCGGCACCAGGATCAGGGAAACCCCCTGTTTCGCCAATGCTATGCAGTGCTGCGGAAATTCCACGTCATAGCAGATCAGTAGGGCAGCCTTGCGACCCCATAGATCGAAGACCGTATAGCTGTCACCGAACTCGAAGCTTTCCTGCTCCCGGGGTCCATAGAGCTGAATTTTACGATAATGGGCGATTTGCGCGCCCGTCTCGTCGAAGCAGGTGGCGGCGTTATAGACCTTGCCGCCATCCGCTTCGGCCCAGCCGATCGTGATGCCACAGCCGGTTTGTTTGGCGAGCGCGGATAGCCGTCTCGTCCATTCCCCGCCGAGAGGCTGGGCTAGGGAGTGGTGGAGGTCCGGCCGGTTATAGCCCGGCAGAAAGACTTCCGGAAAAACGGCCATCCGTGCGCCCGCCAAGGCGGCGGCCGACAGCTGCCGTTCGATGCGGATGAAGCCCGCTTCGATATCGCCGTCGATCGCCGGTCCCTGGTACAGCGCGAGTTTCACCGATTCGCTCATCGATCGCCCCGCATTTATTTCTTAAGGTTCGTCCAGATGGCGTCGTAGAGAACCTGAACCTCTTGCGGGCAGGCTTCGACGAACACGCCTTTCTGGCCTGCCGGCGGGTTGGATTCCGGGGAATTCGCGACCGCCGGTTCCAGGAAGGGGGCGACGCCCTTAACACCCGCCGTGTACTGGGCATAGTTGGTAACCGCCGCGGCGTTTTCCGGCTCCAGCAAGAAGTTCATGAACTTCAAAGCGTTCTCGCGGTTCGGTGCGTCTTTCAACAGGACGACATTGTCCATCCAGACGATGTAACCTTCCTTCGGGAAGGCATATTCGATATTGGCGCCTTCAGAACGGGCCTTTGCCGAGAAACCGGACCAGATCATGCCAACGGCGGCGTCACCCGAAACGAGTACGTCCTTGGCGATATCGGAACCGAAAGAAGCCCAATGCTGCTTCGCGCCTTGAACCAGCGCGTTCAACGCCTTCAACTGTGCCTTGTCGGGTGTGCATTGAGGAATGCCCAGATAGAGCGATGCCAGCGTCAATGTCTCGCCCGACGTGTCGAGGACGTTGATCTTGCCCTTCAGTTCTTCCGGCGGGTCGAAGACGATCGCCAGGCTGTCGATCGGCCCCGAGAAGACATCCCGGTTGACCGAAAACGAGGTGGATCCCCACTGGTAGGGAATGGAGCTTTTGCGGCCCGGGTCGAAGGAGACATCGGCCCATTGGTCTTCGATATTGCCGAAATTGGACAGTTCGGACGGCTCGAAGGTATCGAGCATCCCTTCGTTGTTCAGGATCTTCACCATGTAGTCGCCCGGAACCGCGACGTCGTAGGAGCCGAGCTTGCCGGCCTTCAGCGACGCGAGAAGTGACTCGTTGCTGTCATAGGTGTCCATGGTCACCTCGACATCGTATTCCTTTGCGAATTTATCCAGCAGTTCCTGCGGGATGTATTCGAACCAATGATAGATCGACAGTTTCCCTTCGGCCTGGGCCGCGCCGGTCAGCGCGAAGAAGGCCAATGATGCGGTCATAAGAAGTTTCTTCATGTGAAGCTCCACTCTGTTTAGGTTTTTTGGTTTTTGTCTTGCCCGGTTCGGCCGATCAGCCAGGACAGGGAAACGAAGATCACCGACACGATGAGCATCAATGTTGAGATCGCCATAATGTTGGGCTTTATGCCCTGTTTGACCGACCCGAAGATCGCGGTCGGCAGGGTCTCGACACCCGCTCCCTTGACGAAGTTGGTGATCAGGAAATCGTCCAGGGAAATAATGAACGCCAACAGAAAGCCGGACAGGATGCCGGGCGTCATCAGCGGAAGCAGGACCAGTTTGAAGGCTTCCCGGGGCGTTGCATAAAGATCCATCGCCGCCTGCTCGTACAGGTCCGGGATGCTTTGCATCCGCGCGGAAATCGGCAGATAGGCGAAAGGAATGCAGAACACGATATGGGCGATGAGGATTGTGGTTAGCCCGGATGTGAAGCCGATGGCGGTGAAGAAGACCAAGCTTGCCACGGCCGTCACCACTTCCGGCACCATCAGGGGCAGGCTGATCAGCGCGAAGCTCAATGTCTTTCCGCGAAACCGGCCTGCCCGCGTCATCGCGACGGAGGCAAGTGTCGCGATGATGGTCGCCGCAATGGCGGCCGTTATTGCGATAACCAACGAATTGATCGCCGCTTGCTGGAACTTCGGCGCTTCCGGCCCGGTGAAGACATCGACATACCAGGCCAGCGAGGTGCCGCCCCATTTGGTGATCGAGGTGGAGGCGTTGAAGGAATAAACCGCGACCACGATCAGCGGCGCATAGAGCACCACGAGGCATACGATCGTGACGGTCAGAAACCCGGGGAAACGGCGAAGGTCCGTCTTTGACGCCATCAGCGCTCGCTCCCCTTGTTCTGGTTGCGGGCATAGATCAGCAGGACTGCCATCACGATGCTGAGCAGGATGGTGGACGCCGCCGCGCCGAAGGGCCAGTTGCCGGCGCTGCCTTTGAACTGTTCTTCGATCAGCGACCCGATCATGAAGGTCTTCGCGCCGCCAAGCAGATCCGGCGCCAGGAACGCGCCGAGCGACGGCACGAAGACCAGGATGCAGCCGGCAACGATCCCCGGCTTCACTACCGGCAGAATGACCAGCCACAGTGTGGTCCAGATGCTGGAATAAAGATCCGCCGCCGCTTCCGAAAGTGAGAAATCATAGCGTTCGACCGATGCGTAGATCGGCAAGACCATGAAAGGCAGATAACTGTAAAACAGGCCGAGTTGGACCGCGAAATTTGTATTGATAAGGCCGAGCGGTTCACTGACCGCGCCTGTCCAAAGAAGGAATTCGTTCAGCGGCCCGGTGTCGCGGATAAGGAACTTCATTGACACGGTCCGGATCAGCAGGTTGACCCAATAGGGGATCGTGATCATGAACAGCCATGCCGAACGCGTGGAAGGTCTTCGCGTCGCAATGAACCAGGCGGTGGGAAACCCGATCAACAGACAGGCAATGGTCGCCACCCCGGCTTGCCAGATCGAACGCCAGAAAATGCCGATATAGGTCCATTCGATGCTTGGCGGTTCGTCGCCGAACAGGCCGCGGTCGAAAAAGAACTGGTCATAGGCCGCCAGCGTGAATTCCCAGATCACGCCGCCGCGGAATTCCTTGGTCAGAAACGAATAGACGATCATCATGCCGACGGGGGCGAGCAGGAAGAACCCGATCATGGCCCAGGCGGGGAACATCAGCTTGGCGCTGTTGCCTTTGTATATGTTTGAGACGGTCCCGCCGCTCGTTGTCGCCCCGGCCGCCATCAGTCCGCAAGAAGGCGCGCCGCGCCAACCTCCAGCTTCAGGCCGACGGCGGAACCTTCCTCGGGTACAATTGTCGTTTCCGAATTCTGCAGCCGCACGGTCATCGCTTCATCGTCGGCCAATCGGACGTGCAGTTGAATATCGGTTCCCAGATAGACCCGGCCGGTGACGGTCGCATCCAGGTCGCCGGCCCCCTCCGCGCATAGGGCAATCCGCTCCGGCCGAACCGAAAGGTGACCTTTGCCGGCCCCGCGCATGGCCGCCGCCGGACAGGTGAAGCCGTGACCGCCGGGCAGCGACAGTGTTGCCATGCCGTCGGAAACGGAATGGACATCAACGTCAAGAAGGTTCGTTTCCCCGATAAAATCAGCGACGAAACGGTTAACCGGGCTCTCGTAAATGTCCGGTGGAGCCCCAATCTGCTGAACCTCTCCATTCGACATGACCGCGATCCGGTCCGACATCGTCAGCGCCTCTTCCTGGTCATGCGTGACGAAGATGAAGGCAATGCCGGTTTCCCGCTGTAGGGATTTGAGTTCCACGCGAACGGCCTGCCGCAATTTCAGGTCTAAGGCGGATAGCGGTTCGTCCAGCAGCAATACGGCCGGGCGCGGGGCCAGGGCGCGGGCAAGGGCCACCCGTTGTTGCTGGCCGCCCGACAGTTGCGCGGGCTTGCGCGCGGCAAAACCGCCAAGCTGGACCATCTCCAGCACCTGGTTCGCACGTTGCGCCGCATCCGTTTTGGACCAACCGCTGCGTAACATCCCGAACATGACGTTGTCCGTCACGGTCATATGGGGGAACAGCGCGTATTGCTGGAACACTGTGTTGACCGGTCGCTTGTGGGGAGGAAGGCCCGTAATGTCCTCGCCCTTCAACCGGATGGTGCCGCTGCTGACCTCTTCGAAGCCGGCGATCGACCGCAGCAGGGTCGTCTTGCCGCAACCCGACGGCCCCAGCAGCGTAAAGAACTCATTCTCGCAAATGCTGAGCGAGACACCGTGCAAGGCCGTAAACGAACCGTACCGTTTGACGACGTTCTCGATATCGACCGCAATCTCCGCGCTGGTCATGAACTACTCTTCTTTGATACCCCTAAATCCCAGGGTAAAACGGTAAAACGGTCTGTGGAGGGGGTATATACCCCCAAAGAGGTATGCGCGATGGAACTGCCGAATTCAGCGGAGAAGCATCTAGGGCGGGCCATTGCGGCCTTGGCGTCCGATCGGTTCGAACATGCTCTCTTCGAATGGCTGCACCGTTGTTTCGAAATCGACAACACAACAATGCTGGCTTATTTCCAGAACCGCGTGCCGGAAATCATGTTCACGCATGCAATTGAACGGAAAGTTCATGAAAAGCTTTTCAGCGACTATGTGCCGGGCGCTTATCTGCTGGACCCGTTCCATGCGCTGCATGTGGAAAACGCGCCTCCCGGTCTCTACCGATTGAAGGACATTGCGCCTGATCAGTTTCAGCGCAATGAGTACTATGCCGCCTACTATCAACGCACCACGCTGGTCGATGAGATGGCCTATGTCGCTTATCCGGCCGAAGGGGTGTCGGTGCAGATATGCCTGGGCCGGGACAAGTCTTCCGGCCAGCGCTTTTCCGCACGCGACGTGCAGAAGGCCGAGAGGATCGCACCCATCGTCTGCGGTTTGATCGAACAGCAATGGTCAGGCCTGCAATCGACAGGCGACTATAGGAATGAGGACCTTGCGGGCCATCTCATCACGGCGTTGGAGCAAGAGCATGGCATCGCGCTCAGTCCGCGCCAGGCGGAAGTCGCGCTCTTGATTTTGCGCGGGCATTCTTCCGTCTCGATCGGTCTGCGCCTCGGTATCAGTCCGCAGACGGTTAAGGTTTTTCGCAAGCAGCTGTATCGGCGCTGCGGAATATCCTCACAAGCGGAGCTGTTTTCTCTGCTGATACCCCTGCTCTCGATACCGGACACCGTGTGACCGTTGCGGGTCGACCTTTCCGGGAACGGTGAAACGCATGCCTATTGATCGAAAAAATAATCTGTTAAGACGAAAATAATCAATTTTCCCAATTTTCGGCCAGGGGGTATCGTAGCGACATCCGAAATGAAGTGTTGGACGAAACGCGGATTAGCCGGAGACGAACGCACCCAAAAGCAACCTTCGTACGCGTCAAACGTATATTAGGATAGGGTGTATGCGCTGCAGGACGGCTTGGACCTCGCCATTTGCCGCCTCGGCGGTGCTGCCAACAAACACATCAAACTCTCAAGGGAGTGATATCTATGACTGAAGTCAAATGCCCAGTGATGCACGGTGGGAATACATCCACCGGGTCGTCTGTAATGTCTTGGTGGCCGAATGCCTTGAACCTGGACATCCTTCACCAGCATGACACGAAGACCAATCCGATGGGGAAGGACTTCAACTATCGGGAAGAGGTCAAGAAGCTCGACGTCGAAGCGCTGAAGAAAGACATGCATGCCCTGATGACCGACAGCCAGGATTGGTGGCCGGCGGATTGGGGACACTATGGCGGCCTGATGATCCGCATGGCGTGGCATGCTGCGGGGTCCTACCGTCTGGCCGACGGCCGTGGCGGCGCTGGTACAGGCAACCAGCGTTTCGCGCCGCTGAATTCCTGGCCGGACAATGTCAGCCTGGACAAAGCGCGCCGCCTGTTGTGGCCGATCAAGAAGAAATACGGCAACAAGGTCAGCTGGGCGGATCTGTTCATCCTGGCCGGTAATATCGCCTATGAATCCATGGGTCTGAAAACTTTCGGCTTCGGATTCGGTCGCGCCGATATCTGGGCCCCGGAAACGGATGTCTATTGGGGGGCCGAGAAAGAGTGGCTTGCCCCGAGCGACGGCCGATATGGCGATGTCGACAAGCCCGAGACGATGGAAAACCCGCTTGCCGCGGTTCAGATGGGGCTGATCTACGTCAACCCGGAAGGCGTCAACGGGAAACCCGATCCGCTGAAGACCGCGGAGCAGGTCCGTGAGACCTTCGCCCGGATGGCGATGGACGACGAGGAAACCGCCGCGCTGACCGCTGGTGGCCACACTGTCGGCAAAACCCACGGTAACGGCGATGCCGATGCGCTGGGTCCGGAGCCGGAAGCCGCGGATGTCGACCAGCAAGGTTTCGGTTGGGCTAACCCGAATATGGGTGGTAAGGCCGCGAACGCCGTGACGTCGGGAATCGAAGGCGCTTGGACGTCGAACCCGACACAATTCGACATGGGGTATTTCGACCTGCTGTTCGGCTACGAATGGGAATTGAAGAAAAGCCCGGCCGGTGCCCAGCAGTGGGAGCCGATCGACATCAAGGAAGAGGACAAGCCGGTGGACGCCACCGACCCCTCAAAACGCCACAACCCCATCATGACTGATGCCGACATGGCGATGAAGATGGATCCGGCCTATCGGAAGATCTGTGAAAAATTCATGGCCGATCCGGAATACTTCAAAGACACCTTCGCGCGGGCTTGGTTCAAGCTGACCCACCGCGATATGGGGCCGAAGGTTCGCTACATCGGACCGGATGTGCCGGAAGAAGACCTGATCTGGCAGGACCCGATCCCGGCCGGCAACACGGGATACGACATCGATGCGGCCAAGGCGAAGATAGCGGATAGCGGTCTCAGCATCAGCGAAATGGTCGCGACCGCCTGGGACAGTGCCCGCACCTATCGGGGGTCCGATATGCGGGGTGGTGCCAACGGCGCACGCATCCGCTTGGCCCCGCAGAAGGACTGGGAAGGCAACGAGCCGGACCGCTTGGCCAAGGTGCTTGGCGTTCTGGAGCCGATCGCGGCCGAAACCGGGGCAAGCATCGCCGATGTGATCGTGCTTGCTGGGAATGTTGGTATCGAACAGGCGGCCAAGGCGGCCGGGGTCGATATTGCTGTTCCTTTCGCACCGGGCCGTGGCGACGCGACCGATGAGATGACCGACGCGGACTCCTTCGATGTACTGGAACCGTTGCATGACGGTTACCGGAACTGGTTGAAGAAGGACTATGTGGTCAGTGCGGAAGAAATGATGCTCGACCGCACCCAGTTGATGGGGCTGACCGCGCCGGAAATGGTGGTCCTCGTCGGCGGCATGCGCGTGCTGGGCACCAATCATGGCGGCACCAAACACGGCGTCTTCACCGATCGTGAAGGCCAGTTGACGACCGACTTCTTCGTCAATCTGACCGACATGGCCAATGAGTGGAAGCCGAAGAGCAAGACCGTCTATGAGATCCGTGATCGCAAGTCCGGTGACGTCAAGTGGACGGCCACGCGGATGGACCTGGTTTTCGGTTCGAACTCCATCCTGCGGTCGTATGCGGAGGTCTATGCACAGGACGACAACAAAGAGAAGTTCGTGAAGGACTTTGTTGCGGCCTGGACGAAGGTCATGAATGCGGACCGGTTCGATCTGGAAGCGTAAAACCCCGCGTTTAAAGCGTAACGGAAACAGGAAAGCCCGCCGGCAACGGCGGGCTTTTCATTTGTTCGTTCGTCCGGCCTAAGGCGTCGGGATGATGTAGTCCGGGGAAATTTTCGCCAGGTCTATTCCCGCCTCGAAATCCGCATTGGCGAAGAAACCGTGATCGGTCACCAGGATGGTGCCGATCCCGGCCGCCAACCCGCCCAACACATCGGTTTGCAGCGTATCCCCGACCATGGCGATGCGGTCGCGGTCTACAATTTCGGGAATACGCGCCAAGACGGCTTCGAAGGCAGCCTTGAAAGGCTTGCCGAAGAATTCGGGTTCGACGCCGCTGGCATCGGCCATGTTATGGGCATAGTGGCCGGGTTCCCACGACATGCCGCCTTCCACAGGGGCAACGATATCGGGATTGCCGACCAGGATGGGGCGCGGCCGGGCCTGCAAAGCCTGCTCGATCAGGCGCTGCCGTTCCGGCGTCCATTCGCTGCTGCCGAACAGGATGAACGCATCGACTTCCGCATATGGGCCGGGGTCGTCGCCCAGGAAGGCAATATCGTGGTCTTCCAGTTCTTCCGTGCCGAATTTGGTCGCCGCCATGGCACCCCATTTGTGCTTCGGGTATTGGGCAAGCGCATGCAGCATGACCTCGCGGCTTGAAACCGCATTTGCGGGGTCGAAGCTGAAGCCCAGGCGGCTATAGCGCTGCATCAGTAACCGTTTGGGATAGCCGGCGGCGTTCGTCAGTACGATGACGGTCTTGCCCATCCGCTGCAGTTCCGTCACTGCGTCGACGGCACCGGGAATGGCGCCTTCGCCGACATTGAGGACCCCGAAACCGTCCAGAACGAAGGCGTCGAAACGATCCGCCAAGGCAAGCAAACCTGCCGCCCGTTCCGCGGACCCCTGCCGCGGCGGGGTGGGTAGGCGATGTCTGACCGCCTCATAGGCTTTGAACGCCTTGAGGGTCGCTTCGGGCGCACGCAATTCCATCAGATTATCGCGCCCCGCACTTTCGCCGAGACCCATTCGCTGAGGACGACCGCGAACAGGATGACGATCAGGATCAGTGAAACCTGCGGCCAGGCGAGAACATTGAGCGAGGAGGAGAGCTGCAGGCCGATCCCGCCCGCACCGACAAGGCCCAAAACGGTCGACTCGCGGATGTTGATGTCCCACCGGAAGACGGCGACGCCGGCAAAGGCGGGCATGATCTGCGGCACGATCCCATAGGCCATGACCTGCCAGCGCGACGCGCCGGTGGCGGTGATCGCTTCAACCTGCTTGTGGTCGATCTCTTCAATCGCTTCGTAGAGCAATTTGGCGCAGAAACCGATTGAGCGGATTGCGATGGCCAGAATGCCGGCAAAGACGCCGGGGCCGATAATTGCGATCAACAGCAAGGCCCAGATCAGCGAATTGATGGACCGAGTCGATACGATGATCAGCAAGGCGAGTGGTCGGATGAACGTTTTGCTGGGTGTTGTATTTCGCGCGGCGAGGAAGGCCGTCGGCACGGCCAGGAAAAGCGCCAGCAATGTCCCGAGTGTCGCAATATTAAGTGTATCCCAGATCGGCTCACCCAATTGCGTGATGTATTCCCATTTCGGTGGGGTCGCGCGGGTCAGGATGTCGCCGGCGATGCGCGGCGCGTCCCAAACGAAGAACCAGGTCGTCGATTCCGAAATCTGCTGCCAGCAGACAACAAAGACGGCGACCCCGATGAACCAGGACGCCCAATGGGTGAACTGCTCGCGGCGGTTTCGCTTCTGCCAGACTTTCAGCCCATCCGCATTCTGTTCAATCGGCATTACTGCACCCGTGCCCGAATAACACCGGAAAGGTATTCCAGCATCATGACAATTCCGATGATGATCATAAGGATCGCCGCAGCGGTATCGAACTCATACCGGTCGAAGGCGGTGTTCAATGTGGCCCCGATCCCGCCCGCGCCGACAAGGCCCAGAATCGCGGATTCGCGGAAATTGATATCCACCCGATACATTGAAAGTCCGATCAACCGTGGCATTACCTGTGGCTGAACGCCGTAGTTGATCCATTGCATCCAACCCGCGCCGGTTGCACGGATGGCTTCCGCCTGAACGCGGTCCATGGATTCGATATCTTCGGCCAAAAGCTTGGAAAGGAAACCGATGGTCGCGAAGGATAGCGTCAGGAAACCAGCCAACGGTCCGAACCCGAAAATCGCTACCAGCAGGATCGCGACGATAATTTCCTGCAGGGCGCGGGAAAGCGCGACGATTGACCGGCAGACAAGATAAACCGGCAAGGGAGCGATATTGCGGGCCGCACCGAGGCCGATTGGGATCGAGATTAGGATGCCGACCACCGATGCCGCGACGGTCATGATCAGGCTTTCCAGCATGCCGTCCCAGATGTCGCTTGCCCGCGATACGAAATCCGGCCGGGTGAAGGACATGATAAAAGCCGCGCCGCGGTCCAGACCTTCATAGACGCGAGACCAGTTCACCTCGATCGAGGATATGGCTGCGATCAGGTACAGAACACCGCTGACGCCGAGCGCCCAACGCAGCCATGCCCGCTTGATGAAGGACGGCTTACGCCAAGGCTGTCCTATTTTGGTGTTCAGTGCGGTCGTCATGCAACGGCTGCCTCTGTGTCTTCGTCTTCATCCTTGCGGATCGTTGCCTGCCAATCTTCTTCGCCGTAGATTTCCGTCAAGACGTCGGGTGAAAGCCCGTCCGGTGGCCCGTCAAAGCGGATCGCGCCGGATTGCAGGCCGATGACACGTTGCACAAACATTTGTGCCAAGGCGACGTCGTGGATGTTGATGATCGCGGCAAGCCCGCGTTCCTGACAAAGCTCGCAGATCAGCCGCATGATTTGGCGGGATGTTTTCGGGTCCAGCGACGCGGTAGGTTCATCGACCAGAAGCAGGGCCGGGTTTTGGATCAAGGCCCTGCAAATGCCGACGCGTTGACGCTGACCACCGGATAATTCGTCGGCGCGTTTATCGGCCATGGCCAACAAACCGACACGATCCAATAGGCGGAATGCTTCGTCTATATCGGATTGTGGGTATTTGCGCAGGAAACTGCGCCAGAATCCCACATATCCAAGGCGTCCGGACAATACGTTTTCCATCACCGTCAGGCGTTCGACCAGGGCGTATTCTTGGAAGATCATGCCCATGCGGCGGCGCTCGCGGCGCAGGCCGGACGAACTCAATGCGGTGACGTCGACATCGTCCAACAAAACTTGGCCGCTGGTCGGTTCGACCAATCGGTTGATACAGCGGATCAAGGTAGATTTGCCGGCGCCAGACGGGCCGATCAGGGCGACAACCTGGCCGTTGGGTATATCGATATCGACCGACACCAGGGCCTTGTCCCCCGTACGGTAGGTCTTTGTCAGCGATTTAAGGCTTAGCAAAAGCGGATACTCGTTCGGTTGTCACTGATGTTGACGTTGCGAAAAGAAAACCGGCGATGCCAAATTCGGCATCGCCGGTCAAACCTTCTTATTCGCAGGCGTAGGATACGCCGTTGGCCGTGTCGATCTTGCGGATGACTTCCCAGAATTCCTTATAGGTCATTTCCAGGAACTGGCCTTCGTTCGACTTTTCGAATTCTTTCTGCAGGCTGCTGCCGTCCCATTCGAAGGAGAAGAACGCGTCACGGATCTTTTCCTGCAATTCCGGCTTCAGGTTATAGACAACGCCGAAGCCCGTCGTCGGGAAGGTTTGCGATTTATAGATCGAGATGACTTGTTCGGGCTTCAGCACATCGCGCTGGATCATCCGGGACAGGACAGAATTCGCGATGGAAGCCGCGGGGTAATCCTTGTTGGCGACACCCAGGATGGAGTTGTCGTGCTTGCCGGAAAAGACCGGTTCGAAGTCGCGTTCGGCGATCATGCCGAAATCGGCTTTCAGGATCGCGGAGGGCGCCTTGAAACCGGAATTGGAAGTCGGCGAGGTAAACGCAAGCTGCTTGCCCTTGATGTCCTCGACCTTTTCGATTCCGGAACCCGGATAGGTCAGGATTTCCATCTCGTAACCGAAATTGCCGTCCTTGGACGCCATGATCGTGAAAGGATGGAATCCGGCGCAATTCACGGCCAACGGATTGGATCCGGTGTTGAACCCTGCGATATGGAGGCGTCCGGACCGCATCGCTTCGATCTGCGCGGCGTTGGACTGAACCGGGAAGAAAACGACGGATTTTCCGGTCTTCTCCTCCAGGTATTCCAGGAAGTCGGACCAGGCCTCCTTGTAGACGGCGGGGTCTTCGACCGGCGTGTACGCGAAGATCAGTGTATCCGGGTCCAGTTGCTGGGAAGGGTCGGTCGGGGTGTCGGCGATCAGGTCGCCGTCACGGTCGCAATAGCGCTGGTCCAAATCGCCGCGCGGGCAATTTTCCTGGGCGGATGCACTTGAAGCGGAAAACGCCAACGCGGCCATGACCGCACCGGCAAGCAGAATGTTCTTTTTGATCACGTTGAACCTCCCCTTGGGTTACCTTTTTTGCCCCGGTCGCACGGACCGGAATTTATTGCAGTTTTGTTACATAGCACCGAAGCGCTGGGGGGGAAATATCGTTTTCGGACCGACAGGAAAAGGCTGCGGCGGACGGCCGAATCCGTCGCTCGGTTCGTTGCCGCCGCTCACCATGTTTGCGTAGGCTGATATTTTTTAGCCGAGCGCGCCGATCGGCCAAGGGATGAATTCATCCTCGCCGACACCCAGTTCCTCGCTTTTCGATTTCACGCCGGACGCGATGTCCAGAAAGCGTTGGAATATCTCTTCGCCCATTTCGTCCAGCGTGGCGTCTCCGTCGATCACCGTGCCGCAATTGATGTCCATGTCACCCCGCATGCGTTGGAACATAGGGGTGTTGCTGGCCAGTTTGATGGTGGGGGCCGGGTAGGATCCGAAGCATGACCCGCGCCCCGTGGTGAAGCAGATCAGATTTGCGCCGCCCGCGATCTGGCCGGTCGCGGATACAGGGTCGTATCCGGGGGTATCCATGATGACGAGGCCGTGCTCCTTCACAGGTTCGGCGTATAGATAGACTTCGTTGACGCTGGAAGACCCACCCTTCTTTGCGCCGCCAAGCGCCTTTTCGATGATATTCGCAATGCCGCCGGCGTTGTTGCCGGGGCTGACCTTGCCGTTGATCTGGGTGTCTTTACCCTTGTTGTATTCCAGCCACCAGGTGAACCGGTCGACGAATTTCTGACCTATTTCGGGTGAACGGGCCCGCGCTGTCAGCGTGTGTTCGACGCCATAGAGTTCCGGGGTTTCGGACAAAATGGCGGTGCCGCCGTTGCGCACCAGAATGTCGACGGCCTTGCCAAGCGCCGGATTGGCGGACAGCCCGGAAAAGCCGTCCGACCCGCCGCATTGCAGGCCGACCATGATGTGCTCGGCGGAACACGGTTCGCGCGTCACTGCGTTCGCCTCGTCGAGCATCTCGCGGATCGCTTGTTTGCCGGCTTCGATCGCGGCGGCCGTGCCACCGGTTTCCTGCATTGTGATCGTGCGGATGGATTTCCCGGTTTCCAGCCCTTCGGTTTCGAAGAACCGTTGAAGGTTGTTCCTCTCGCAGCCAAGCGAGCATACCAGCGCGCCGGCGATATTCGGGTGACGGATATAGCCGGAGAGGGTACGGCGGAGCAGGTCCATCGGTTCGCCCGTCATTTCCATGCCGCAGCCCTGTTCGTGAACGAATGGCACGACGGCATCGACGTTGGGATAGTCGGCCAGACGTTCTTCATCAAAATAGTTTGCGATCCGCCGGGCGACCGTCGCCGAGCAATTGACGGTGATGAAAATGCCGATGCAATTGCGGGTGCCGACACGGCCGTCGGCCCTGCGGATTCCCATGAAACTTGCTCGCTCATCGGGCGGCAGGATCTCGGTGGGGCGATAGTCCTGGCCGTGCCGGTAGTCCTTGGCGAAGGAATCCATCAATACGTTGTGGGAGTGCATCCAGGTTCCGGGCTCTATGTCCTCACCTGCGAAGCCGATGATGGTGTCGTATTTCAGAACGGGGTCGCCCTTCTTGATCGGCCGCGTGGCCAGCTTATGGCCGAGGGGAATGTCCTGCAGGCTTGTGATTCCTTCGGCCTCGATTTGGGCCCCTTTGGGGATTTCTTCCCTGGCGACGACAACATTGTCGTTTGCATCGAGACGAATTGTCGGATTTTTCACCATGTTCCTAGCCCCTGATCGTAGCCGTTGTTCTTGGTTCAAGCCGGCATGCGTATTGTTGGATTATCGAATGGCGCCAGCGTTGTCTCGCACGTGCAAATTACGATTATCACGCTCTATCGTTCGATGGTATTCGCGCCGACGGAACAACATTTTCCCCCCATGATAGGCCGTATTAAAATTTACCTCGGCATACAGGTGTATGAATCGGTTCGATTGAGGCGGTAACAGGCTCAAGCGGCGGTTCCACGCTGGCCAATTCGCAATGTATGGAAGTTGGCTCATAAACTCTGGTGTAGGTGGAAAAGAGTGTTGGTTGTGGGAATTCAGGACCAATTAATCTGCAAAGTTAAGAAAGCGCACTAATTTTACCCCCGATTTACAGTCGGTTATTGGCACTGGTGTGCTCTATCGTGTTGTCGTAGCGCTTAGTTTGTTCTGTACTTGGAAGACGGCTCACCGAACGGTGCGAATTGATGTCGTAAAGAACGCCGCATGCTTGATGGCAATCGAAATATCCGGCCTGACCGGCTTGCCGTTGTTCCCGGGTGCTGCGGTTTACGACGCTAAGCATAGCGAAGATACAATGTCAGGCCGAGCCGCCGTCTTCATTCGCCAAGACTGGATGCCGTCGCAAGTGCTGAACCAAATGGTCGATCACTGCGCGCACACGGGCGGAAGTATGGCCGGATTCCTTGTGAACGACATGCACCGGAACGACAGGTGGTTCGAATTCCGGCAATAGTATTTCAAGAGACCCTGCCTCCACTTGTGGCGCGATCATGTATGACAAGACGCGTGTTATTCCCCTGCCTCGTTCGGCCGCGTTGATCGCTGCGGCCGCTGTGTTCACGACCAGACGCGATGACGGCCGGTGCCGAATTTCCATTCCGTCATTCTCGAAGACCCATTCGCGGGCAGGTGCCATACTCGCAAAATGAATTATTTCGTGGTTTTCGAGGCCATTCGGCGAAGTCGGTCTGCCATGCCTTTCCAGGTAGTCAGGCGATGCACACAGGACGCGGCGGACACTGCCGACGCGGATGGCCGTCAGGCTTGAATCCGGAAGGTCGGCAATCCGCACAGCGACGTCGATTCCTTCATCCACCACATGGACAATCCGATCTACGAATAACGTGGATACGGTCAGTTCGGGATATCGGTCGAGCAGGTCGAGTATGATGGGGGTCACGATGATACTGCCAAACATGGCGGATCCGGTTACTGAAACCATCCCCCGCGGTTCGGCATGTATGCCGGCGGCTTGCCGGTCGGCTGCGTCTATTTCCGCGAGTATTCGGCGGCAGTCCCCAAGATAACGTTCACCTGCCTCGGTCAAATGAACCGAGCGGGTCGTTCTGTGAAACAGGCGACAACCGAGTCTCGCCTCCAGTTCCGAAATCGCCCTTGTGACCGAGGGAGGAGACATGCCAAGCCGGCGCGCCGCTGGAGAGAACCCGCCTTCCTCAGCAACGCCGACGAAAGCTGACATGGTTTGAAGACGATCCATAATAATTCCGAAAACTGAAATAGTTAAATTCATAATAGCATCATTAATACTGATATAGGAACTTCATATATCCCATCCCAACGAAACTGCAGGCGGCTGATGCAGAAACTGTAATGCCGTCCCTTTGTCCTTGGAGAAGAAAATGTCCCGTCCCCCTTTGCCGCCATTCAGCGCGGAAACCGCCGCCGAAAAAGTACGATTGGCGGAGGATGCCTGGAACAGCCGTGACCCGCAGCGTGTTGCGCAGGCCTATACGATCGATAGTGACTGGCGAAACCGCGCTGAGTTTCCGCAAGGCCGCGATGAGATTGAAGAATTTCTCACACGCAAATGGGCCGGTGAGTCCGATTATCGTTTGATCAAAGAGTTGTGGGCTTTTCGCGAGAACCGTATCGCGGTGCGGTTTGCATATGAATGGCGCGATCGTGACGGCCAATGGTTCCGGTCTTACGGGAACGAAAATTGGGAATTCGACGAAGAAGGCCTGATGCGCCGGCGGTTCGCCAGTATCAACGACTTGCCGATTGATGAGGAAGACCGAAAGTTCCATTGGGCCTTGGGCCGTCGGCCCGATGACCATCCCGGACTCTCTGCGCTGGGGCTTTAAAACCCAATCCAGACCAAGTTCCACATAAAAGCCGGATGTGCCGGCATGAAAGGAAAAGTGACATGTCCGAACGTGCAGTAACCAGCGGTGCCCATCACATTGGTCTGACCGTGCCGAATCTTACGGAAACGAAAGCCTTCTTCATCGATACCCTTGGTTTTAAACAAGTTGGGGAAAAACCCGACTACCCGGCAGCCTTCGTCTCCGACGGTACTGTGATGATCACGCTGTGGCAGGCGAAGGACCCCGCAAGTGCCGTGCCGTTCGACAGAAAAAACGCCATAGGCCTGCATCATTTCGCCTTGAAGGTCGACGGGCAGGATCAACTGGATGCATTGCACGCGACCTTGGCCAATACGGACGGAGTCGAGATTGAATTCGCCCCGGAACCGCTTGGCGGTGGAGCAGTGAGGCACATGATGTGCACAATCCCCGGGGGCATTCGGATGGAATTCATCGCGTTGCCCTCCTAAGGGTGGCGAGGGTTGTCGGTGTAGGAGGCAAATCGTGGCAATTGAGCAAGTACAGACAGATGGTCCATTTCACCGCGGTGAATTGGATGTTCAAGAACGTCTTGGCGTACGCACTGAAGTCGACCTTTTCGCCCGTCGTGCAATTCGTGATTATCTACCGGATCAGCACAGGGCTTTCTACGCCAACCTTCCCTTCCTTCTGCTCGGGGCCGTCGACCGGGACGGCAGGCCATGGGCCTCGATGATCGCTGGAGAGCCGGGCTTTGTGACCAGCCCGGACCAAAGAAAGTTGGCCATCGCGGCGCGGCCCTTGTTCGGCGATCCCATCTTGAACGAAATTCAAGTCGGTGCGGATGTGGGCGTTCTCGGGTTGGACCCCGCAACCCGCAGACGGAATCGCATCACGGGACGGATTGGTCGGAACGATTCTTCAGGCTTCTCGATCCTCGTGGATCAAAGCTTTGGGAACTGCCCACAATACATACAGGAACGGCAGGTCCAAATCTTGGCCGGCGACGGGGATGGGCACGCGCAGGGTGACCCACGTCGTGAGGTGTTTCGCTCCGACCGGTTCGACGAATCCATAGAGAAGCTGTTGCAGACTGCGGATACACTGTTCATCGCAACCGCTTTCCGGCAAAAGGACGATGCGCCAAACCAAGGTGCAGATGTTTCCCATCGGGGTGGAAGGCCCGGCTTCATCCGGATAGAGGATGACCGAACGTTTATCTTTCCGGACTTTGCAGGAAATCGGTATTTCAATACGTTGGGCAATATCGCGGTGAACCCTAGTGCGGGTTTTCTCTTTCCAGACTTCCAGACAGGGAACTTGGTCTACATGACCGGCCAAGCTGATGTTGTTTGGGACGGTCCATCGGTCCGAAACTACAATGGTGCGGAAAGATTCGTTCGTTTCCGCGCTGCGGAAGTCCTAAGGGTGGAGAAAAGCATGCCGTTCCGCTTCACTTTCGGCAGTTATTCACCGGCCTTGGTTCGGACTGGAAACTGGCTCGAAACGACAGGGAAAATTACCGCGGACTCCTAAAAAGATAGCGATTGTTTAGTGTCACATTGTATTCGTGAGTGCTAAGATACGGACAGGCAAACAATGCTCGGGCAACGTCTGTATCATGGTAAGGTTCCTGTCCCTTCTTGTGTCTCTGTCAGTTGCCATTGGGCTGGTGTGGGCGACGTATCTTTACGAACGCTCACTGGCCGTCGACAGAACAAACTTGGCGGCGAAGACTGTTTCGGCCGATTTAAATCGGCTTGCAGGCAGCCTCGAGCAGATCCTGAATCATCACCTCAATCTGACACGTGCATTGGCGGCATTTGTCAGGACGAATCCCGAAATTACTGAAGACCAATTTAACGCTTATGCGGATGAACTGGTTCGGGGTGAGGTTGGTATACGGAGCCTGCAACTCGCGCCCGACGGTGTCGTCACATATGTCACCAATATAGAGGAGAATGCGCGGGCACTTGGGCACGACCTGTTGGCAGACCCCAATCGCCGAGACCTGGTTTTGAAATCGATCCAGAACAAAGAGTTCGTAATCGCCGGTCCGATTGATTTGATTCAAGGGGGCAAAGCGGTCATCGCGCGCCAGCCGATCTTTTTGAAGTCAACGGATAAGAATGACGAATTCTGGGGATTTGCGACTGTCCTAATTGACCCGATCGTGCTGTTTCGTGAGTCAGGGATCGCAGACGGTTTGCCTGGGTTGCGCCTGGCAATTCGCGGGAAAGACGGTTTGGGGGCACAAGGGGATACTTTTTATGGCGATCCGAAAGTGTTTTCCAGCGTCGCGGCGGAAGTTCCGGTCCACTTGGCCGTTGGCTCTTGGCGCCTTGCTGCGTCATGGACGCCTAGCAAGCAGAATGAATTAGACGAACCGGCGCCATTTGTGTGGGGGGCTGGACTGGCCATCGCCGTTTTAGCGGCGCTGTTCCTGTTTACGCTTCTGACGCGTCCCGAGCAATTGCGCAAAGAAGTCCAGCAAGCAACCGAGGCATCGAAACTCAGCGAAGAACGGTTCGCCGACTTTGCGAATGCGGCGTCTGATTGGCTTTGGGAGATGGGCCGTGACTTTCGTGTGACCTATGTGTCTGACCGAGCGGAGGAGGTCGTCGGTGTTCCGGCAGAAGTTCAAGTCGGGCGATCGTTGTCGGAGTTAATCGGTCCGGACTATTTTACCGAGAAATGGTCGGAGGCTAGAAAAACCCTCAAAGAAAGAAGAGCCCTTCGAAACTTTGTCTACACCCGGCGACACAAAGACGGCTACCTCCAATATCTTTCAGTGTCAGGTGTGCCTATCTTCGACAGTGACGGAGAGTTTTCCGGATACAGGGGGACCGGCGCCGATATTACCGACCAGGTGGTAGCGTACGAGCGGGCTCAAATAGCGGAACAACACCTTCGTACAGCGATCGAATCGCTCGAAGACGGGTTTGTCTTGTACGATGCAGACGACCGCCTTTCCTTGTGCAACGAACGTTACAAGGAAATCTATGCTGAATCTGCCGACCTGATTGTCGAAGGCCAAACCTTCGAAGAAATCATACGGATCGGCGCTGAACGCGGACAATATCCGGAAGCGATCGGACGAGAGGCTGAATTCGTGGCCGAACGCCTGCGCGCACACAAGAAATCGAACACATTAATCGAGCAGGAGTTGCCGAACGGTCGGTGGTTGAGAATTGCGGAGCGAAGGACGCCGGATGGCGGTATCGTCGGATTTCGGGTCGATATCACCCAGCTAAAAAGGGCACAGGAAGCGGCCGTCGCGGCAAGTGAGGCAAAATCGCAATTCCTGGCCAATATGAGCCATGAAATTCGGACACCGTTGAACGCGATTATTGGATTGTCGACATTGACGCTGAAGACGGAGATGAATGCTCAGCAGTCCGAATACGTTCAGACGATCCATTCAGCATCGAAAACCTTGCTAGGCATCGTTAATGACATATTGGATTTTTCGAAGATCGAAGCAGGAAGAATGGAGCTTGAAGAGGCCGATCTGGACCTGGAAAAAATCCTAAAGGACCTTTCATTCATCATGGTCGGCCGGGCTTCCGGCAAGCCGATAGAACTGATTATCGATGCGCCTGCGATGCTTCCCGCAAATCTGCAAGGCGACGCAATGCGCCTGGGCCAAATTCTCAGTAATCTCGCCACGAACGCGATCAAGTTTACAGAAGAGGGAGAGGTTGTCGTTTCCCTGGAGTTTTCTAAGCGTAACGAAACGGAGATGGATATACGTTTCGAGATCCGAGACACAGGCATCGGCATTTCCGAAAACCTACATGATGGTCTGTTCGAGCCCTTCGCGCAGGCCGACGTTTCAACGACACGGAAGTATGGCGGCACCGGGCTTGGTTTGCCAATTGCTCAACAGCTTGTCGAACTAATGGGGGGAGAGATCGGCGTATACAGTGGCGAGGAAGGCGGTAGTACCTTTTGGTTCACTGCTGTTGTCGGCCTGTCCAAAACGTCGGTTGTTGGTGACGACACTTCTAGCCGCGCGGCGGCGCTCAAGTCGATGGGCGTCTTGTTGGTGATCCCCAACTCCGCTTTAAGAGAATCAGTTCGTGGGATGTTGGGGCCCCTCTTCGGACGTATCGCATGTGTCAGCAATACGAAGGACGCGCTCGCCGCGCTGATGCGCGGTGCGATGGAGACCGGCGGTACGCCATACGATCTTGTCATCTTCGACTGCGATGTTGAACAGGATGGCCCTCTCAACGCCGCACGGAAGATCCAATCCGCGGTTACCAACGACGATCCGCCCAATTTGTTCCTGCTTGTTCGGCACGGACACGAATTGAACCTTTCCGAGGTTACCGACCTTGGCGCGGTAGAGGTTATCGCCAAACCGGTCATTCCGCCCGATTTGGTTCGCAAGATTGAAGCGGCCTTTTCGGGGGAAACTCGCGACGCCGATGAGCCGCCGCTAGCCGGACGAGGGGCGAATGATGACGAGCATGTCCCACCTGAAGTGCAGATTGGTGGGATGAAAGTACTGTTGGTCGAAGACAACGACATCAACCGGCGCATTGCGACAGGCCTTCTCGAGAGGCATGGGGTCGATGTCGATTTCGCTGAGAACGGAAGGATCGGTGTTGAGAAAGCCCTGGCCGGTGACTACGAGGCCGTTTTGATGGATGTGCAAATGCCTGTGATGGACGGGATCGAAGCTGCGGGTGAAATCCGCAAACACCCCGACATGGCAGACCTTCCAATCATAGCTTTGACCGCGCATGCGATGGCATCAGCACGCGATGGCTGCTTTGAGGCCGGCATGAATGATCATGTGGCAAAACCGATTGAACCCGGTGTGCTGTTCGAGACGTTGGCGCGATGGCGGACGACAAAGAACACGACAGCTATCGAAAATGTGGCGTCCGATGCTGGGGATTTGGCCGAGATGTCCAAGGGAATCTCGCCAAGCTCCTTGAACGATTTCACTGGTATCGACATGACGGGGTTGAAAGTCATAACCGGTGGCGACGAACAGACAGCCCTTAGCTTGTTGCGCGACTTTTGCGAAGAATATGCGCAGGAAAGCGAAAAGATTCGCGCGGCATGGGAGGCCGGTGCGGTGAACGATGCGGTTGAACGGGCACATTCCCTAAAAGGGGTTAGCGGGAATATCCGTGCTGTCCACGTCCATGATGTCGTGACGAAGTTGGAAGGCGCGTTGAAGCAGAATGTGGCTGACGAGAAGGTGCCGATGCTGCTCGACGATCTATTCAAAGCCATGTCCGAAATAAATGAGATGGTAGCGGCGCAGGCATAACCAACCTATTTCCGGGCGGACCATTCGACTAGTCGAACAATTCGATATCGCCTTCGGGTTGTTTTTCGGCTATCCGGATACGCTTCTTGTATTCTTGCTGGGCGATGGTTTGCGCGCGTGTCGGGTCGACCGTGCGGACCATTACTTTGCCGCTCTCAGGGAAGTAGCGGATCATGCGTGGATGAACGCCGCGAAGGCTCTTGGAGACGACCTTGAGGCCTTCGTTTGACAGATAGTCTTCAATGAAATCCGCGTTCTTATGGCCGATATCCATTCCCCCGGCTAACACGTTCCCGCCGCCAAAGACTTTAACTTCCAACCGTTTTCGGTCGCCGCCGCGCTTCAGGATTTCGTTGATCAGCTGCTCCATTGCAAAGTTCCCGTATCGTGTCGGCAATCCGGCATCGCGGGTCTTCTTGGCGCTGTCCTGTTCCATGTCCCCATAGGGCAGCAGGAAATGATTTATGCCGCCAACCTTTGTTAGCGGATCCCTGATGCAGGCGGATATGCACGACCCGAGGATCGTTGAAATGATCTCGTCGATACAAGAGACGTACCATTCCCCTTGGAACACCTTGACGATGCGGCGTCCCGTCTCCCGGTCCTGGAAGAAACGCTTGGTACCGTCGTCGTCAATGTTTCCGAACCACGTATTTCCTTTGCCGGAATCGGTGGTCGCTGTGTTTGGATTTCTCACCAGTGCAACCCCGCCTTCAACTCTGTTCCAAGGCCCGGATGGATGTATCCAAGGATGGGGATTGAGTGCGTTGGTCTTGATCGACGATGGTTTCAACGAGGACCGCGTCGGTAAAGTCCGCTGCTTTAACGCTTGATCCGGAAAGACGGACCGGTTTTGCTTTCCCGATCACGGCGCCGGTCGCGGATACAATTGTTCTTGGCGAAAGATCGGCGGCCGAGAAATTCGCGGTATCGAGATTGCAGTCAAGGAAGTCGGCGCCCTGGGCTGATGCTTTCGTGAAGTTGCAGCCCGAAAGATCGCAGTTCCGGAACGAAGCCAGCGTTAGCTCAGCGCCGGAAAAATCCGAGCCGGACATGTCTGCGCCATCGATTTGCGCGCCGCTCAATTTCCGTCCTGTGAACGTCTCACCTGCAAGGGGATGTCGACCCTCCATGGAAGCCAGAAGGATCAACCGTTCGCCATCCCCGGTTTTGATCCAGGATTCGTGGCGATCGAGCATTTCAAGAAAGTCTTCGCGGGCGTAGGGTTCAACAATGGCGCCGGCAAGAACGGCGCCGTCCAATATCGCGCCTTTCAAATCCGCACCTCTTAGGTCCGAACCGGATAAATCTGCCTTGTTGAAATCAGCGCCGGTCAGGGTGGCGCTCGCCAAGGAAGCGTTGGATAGATCAGCCCCGCTGAAATTCGTATTCAGGCAAATTGAATCGTCCAACAAAGCGTTTGCCAGATTGGCGCCGCTGAAGGAGGCGCCGGACATATCGGCGCCTTGCGCCCGGATCCCATCCAGTTTGGCACCATCCAATATTGCGGATCTGATTTTGTGGTGAATGACCGTCGGTGTATCGGCGTTGGCAGCAAATGAGAGGCCACGCTTCATGTTCGACTCTGTCATATTGGCGTCCGTGAAGTCGCAACGATCCAGGCACGCGCCGCGGAAATCCACTTCTATGAGGCTGGCGCGGCGAAAGGTTGCCTGTAAGAGATTCGCCTTGAAGAAATCGGCCCCGTCCAGGATCGCGTCGGAAAAGTCGCAACCCTCAAGGTCGCACTCTTTGAATACCGCTCCGCGCAGATCCTGGCCTACAAAGGACGTAGATCGCAGATCTTGGCCAGCGTAGTTTTGGCGTGAGGTTGGCATGTCGTCGGTCATGTCGCCGCTGCGTGGATTTATAAGGCCAGTGGTCGTTTGAATACTAGAAATCAAATGTTAAGAAGTTCATAATATAAGATGTTGATGATTTTCGCTGCTAGCTTGAGGCGCTATCGACGAGTCGTACAAGTTCGAGTGAAATTTGCTTGAGAAGATCGCGAGAATGGCACCCTCCAGCACTTCACATATGTCAGGGAACGAAAAAATTGGCTTAGGTTTCAGCGCTTAGAGGTTCGCTGAGGCCGTGCCTTTGAAAAGAATGACCGGAACGAGTGGAGGAACATGCTAAAATTTCTTGAACCTTCCAGCATTGCCATCTTTTCCGATCGGTCCATCGAACCTGCCATCGTTGACGCACTGATGGATGCTTCCATGTCCGTCACGCAGCGGGAACTGTCGGATGCCGATTTCACAGACCCTTCGCTTGCGGATGTGAATGTCGTCGTGATCGCCTCGGAATCCGAAGAAATGGCCGATCAAGCAGTATCCACGATCAGTACAATCAGGAAGACCGAAGCGCTTAAAGCAACACCGATCGTATGTTTGGGATTTTCACCACGATTGACCAGCGCCGGCGAAACTAAGTCGCTCGGTCTGCTATTTTCCGTGAAGGACACCACGTCTATAGAGGACAAATTGCTGACGATACGGTCCGCGGTCGGCAGCGCGAATCAATTCCGAAGTCTCTTGCGGGAAGCCTCTGTCCGTGAGTCGGCGATCGGCCTGATCCGGTCCGGCGTGTTTGAGTTGGAAACCCTGCAGGAAGCGGAGCACCTAGCCACCATGCTATCAAAGGCCTGCCCGGACCCTTCGGTGGCAGCCTTTGTTCTGATGGAAATCATGGTCAACGGGATCGAGCACGGCAATCTTGGAATCTCCAATGAGGAGAAAAGCCAACTCTTGGAAGCAGGGACCCTTCAGGAGGAGATAGCACGCCGCGCCGCATTGCCGGAGAATCTCGGCAAGGCCGTTTCGGTGGAATTCGTTAGGTATCGTGATCGCGCGGAATTCGTGATCAAGGACAGTGGTGAGGGCTTCGATTGGCGCCGGTATCTACAGGACGTGACACAGGACTCTGAGAAGCTGAATGGGCGAGGGCTCCGGCTTGCTTTCGCGTTGGAAAGCGTCACCCTTCGGTATTCGGGAAACGGCAATACGGCGACCTTGGTCCTTACCTGACGGGCAGACAGCAGCTTAGGTGTAGGAAACATCCAACATTTGATCCAGCTTCGCCAACTCAATCATTTTCTGAACCTGACCGGTCGGGTTCTGGATACGTAATGACCAAGTGGCGGACTGTGCCGCCTTGGAAGCGAATAGCAACATCCCCATGCCCGCAGAATCGATGAACTCGATTTTCTCCATGTTCAGAATAATCAAATTCTTTCCGGTACACTCATCCGACTGAATCATGCTTCGGAATTTCGAGTGGTCGTTTACGGTCAATGTACCCGACATATCGATCCGAAGTGTCGATCCATCACTTACTGTGACATTTTCCATGATTGGCGCTCCTGGTTGAATAGGAAGATATGGTCAGAACAATTCGATATCGTCTGAAGCCTCGCTGTGGTCGGCACCGTCGGTAGAGTCTTCTTCAACGCCATCAAGATTCGTTTCATTGCCTTCCAGGGCATTCTTGATGAAACGCTCCCGCATTTCCCCCAAATGCAGTTGCGACACGGCCTGCAAAATACGTTCGGCATCCACCTCCGCTTCCCCGAGGTCCGGGTACAACTCCCGGGTTCGCGCTTCCTGTTCCGAGGTCAGGTCGGAAAGGAACTTCAAGGTTTCTTTGATCAACTCCAGCCTTTGCGCTGTGCGGTCCTGGAATTGCATCCCCGTAATCATTGCACCAATCGTGCTGGTCATTTCCTGTGATTGGCTGGCGGTGTTCTGGATCGTCCTCCCAAAATCATTGCTCTGGCGGACGACGGATTCCATGAGTTGTTCGATCCGTTCTTTGGCCAGAATGTTTTCGGACATGTCCATCGTCGCAACGTCCTGAAGCGTTTGATAGCCGCGCTCCACCCCTTGCGATACGGCCGTCATCTGTTCGTTAATCCGTTCGGACACCGATGCGATACTGCCGGACAAGGTTCGAACCTCATCGGCCACGACGGAAAAACCAGCGCCGGCCGATCCCGCCCTGGCCGACTCAATCTTCGCGTTCAAGGCAAGCATGTTTGTCCGATTGGTTAGGTCCCGGATCTCCTTGACGCAGGATTCCGCCAACTTGACGTTCCCCTGTAGATCCTCCAGCGCGTACATCATCGTCACGGCTTGCTCGGACACGATGACGATCTTGTTCACTAAGTCGCTCAGGTTTTCCTGTAGGTCATCGAAGACGTCGGCTAGGTCCAGTTCCTCGCCATTGACGTCCACACGACTTCCCTTGGTGAGAATTGATTCAAGTTGTCGCGACTGTTCGGCGGCGAACCCGACCAGTTCTTTAAATTGGGCCGCAAGTTTGTCCGTACTGACCTCGACAAGGGACGAGGCCGTATCGATTTCCGTGGCCAACGCAGTGAAGCTGCGCCGCTGCGTTTCGGACAAAGATATCCATTGCAGGAACGCCTTTGCGACCGCCTCGTCAGGTAAGTCCCCTGAAGCATCTGTTTTCTTATTCTTGGCCAATACGTTCACCTCAATCCGGCTAGTGCAATCTGATGGAATAACTCGGTCCGTTCAGATGCGGTTAAATCCGCATTTGTTGTTTCTGGGGCCCAGCGGTCACGGCGTTGGTGATTTCTGCGGCGATCCTTGCCAGCGGTAATTGCCGAATGACGGCGCCAATTTCATAGGCGACACGCGGCATCCCGTAGACCACGGATGTGGCCTCGTCCTGACCGATGGTAAATGCACCGGCCTCTCTAAGGCGGAGCAATCCTGCCGCGCCGTCGCGACCCATTCCGGTGAGAATGACACCAATGGAGTCTTTGCCGGCAACATCGGCAACCGAGTCGAACAATACGTCGCAGGACGGTTTGTGCCCGTTGACAAGGTCGGTATCCAGTAGCCGGCAGACGAAATTGGCCCCGGATCGAACCAAGGCCAGATGTTTGCCGCCGGGTGCTATATAGACGTGGCCGCGCAGGACGCGTTGCCCGTCCGATGCCTCACTGACATTCAAGCTCGTCGTCCTATCCAGACGATCCGCAAAGGATTTCGTGAAGCCGCCCGGCATATGCTGTGTGACCAAGACGGCGGGCCCATCGGAAGGAAGTTCGGATACGACTTGTCGGACAGACTCGACACCGCCGGTCGAGGATCCGATTGCGACGATCTTCTCTGATGAGGAATAGGCACGCGCTGGGGCCTTGACCACTTGCTCGGTGCTGGCCCGCCTATTTTTGTCCAGCGGTTTGACCCGGGCCGTCGCCGCGCATTTGATAATGGACTGAAGTTCCGAGCTTCGGCCCTTGAGCGATCTTTCTATGTCTGAGGTCGGTTTGCCGACGACATCGATTGCACCCAATTCCAACGCGCGGAAAGTGGCGTCGGCGCCCTTTTGCGTGAGGGAAGAAACCATTACCACCGGCATTGGCCGCAAGGTCATGATTTTTTCAAGGAAGTCGAGGCCGTCCATCTTGGGCATTTCGATGTCCAGCGTGACGACGTCTGGCAGCAGCTGCTTTATCTTGGCACGTGCTTCGTAGGGGTCGGCCGCCGTGCCGATGACTTCAATCTCGGAATCCGCGGATAGGACCGCCGTCAAAATCTGGCGCATCAGGGCCGAGTCGTCGACGATCAGAACGCGAACCTTTTTTCCCATCTCATCCCCCCTAAAAAAGCTCGGCGTCGCCACCAACGGCGACACGGTCCATCCCGTCGGCCAACTGGCGTTCTTCCCGCACCAGTTCGACGGCGTTCGCGTCCGCGATGACTTTCATTTTCACCGTTCCGGTCGTCGGGAAAAAATGGACGCGACGGGCATGCATGCCGCCGACATGACGGGCATCGACCGCGAAGTGTTCGAGGGCAAGAAAGCGTTCGACAAAGTCCACATTGCGTTGACCGATCGATCCCGTGGATCCGATCATTTTGGCCCCTCCGAAAACTTTGAACTCAAGACGGTTTTTGGCTGCCCCTCGCTTGAGCATTTCGTTGATCAATTTCTCCATTGCGTAGGCGCCATAGCGCATCATGTCTCCGTCAATCTTATCGCCGCCCTTGTCCGGCAGCATGAAGTGATTGAGCCCGCCGATACCCGAATGCCGGTCATGGATGCAGGCAGCGACGCAGGACCCCAACAATGTGACAATCATTTCGTTCGGTGCCGCGGACACATAAACTTCGCCCGCACCGACATGTACGGCGTGACGATTGAACCGGTGATCGAAGTACCGCTTTGCCGACGGTTGCCCCATGGGCGGCACGGGCAGCCCGCGCGGCGCCTGCGCGACGGAAAGGGTTGCCGGCCGGCTCATTTGTCTATCTTCCGGTATATCGTCCGACCCAGCATTTCGAAGCTGTCCCGCGCGAAGGTTAGGGTTTCGGAATGACCTACATAAAGCCATCCCCCTTTTCGGAGCAGGGCCGCGAACTGCTCGACCAGTTTCTGCTTTGTCGGATTGTCAAAGTAGATCATGACATTTCGGCAGAAGATCGCGTCAAAAGGGCCATGCATTGGCCACTTTTCGAGCAGGTTTAAATGCTTGAAGGCGATTAGCTTTCGCAAGTCCTTTGACATCACTGCGAGGCCTTCGGATTCCCGTGACTTCAGGTCGACATACTTGCGTTGGTATTCTGCCGGGATACCTTTTGCGTCTTCGGCGGAATAGAGTCCGTTCCGTCCCCGGTCCAACATGTTCGTGTCCAGGTCCGTCGCCAGAATTTTTGCATCGTATTTCTCGATCCCCGGTAATCGACCCCGTACCGTCATGGCGATGGTATAGGGCTCTTCCCCCGAAGAGCAGCCGGCGGACCATATCCGCATCTTGTTTTTGCCGATGCCTTGGCCTTTGGACACTTCGGACATGACGGTGCTGCCCAAATGATCGAAGTGATGTCCTTCGCGAAAGAACTTCGTCAGGTTGGTCGTGATCGCGTTGATCAGGAAGACGATTTCCTCCGGTCCTTCCCGTCCTTCCAGACGCTTTCGGTAGTCCGCGAAACTGCGCAACCCCAAGGTCCTAAGGCGCCTGGCAAGACGGCTATAGACCATGTTCCGTTTGTGATCCTGCAGGACAATACCTGTCCGCTCGCGCACCAAGGTGCGCAGATCCTCGAAGTCCGCCTTGCTAAAGGCAAACTCCCGGCTTGGCTCATCAAGTTTCGTCATCGTTGCACCAAGGGCATCGCCGAGCGGGGGGAAGGGCCGGAACCACCGGCCCTAGAATTCCTCCCAACCGTCGTCTTGATGGCCGCCACCTGTCTTGGTGGGGGCTGATGGGGCCGGTTTTTGAGCCGGCTTGGAAGCGGGTCGTGCCTGCGCCGCAGGTGCGGGGCCGGAAGACCGGTTTTCAGTCTTGGCTGCGCCGCCACCCGATCCGCCTTCGCCGATGTCGAAAACGGAGACCAGTTTCATCAAGGATTCGGCCTGGTCTTCCAGGGAACGAGCAGAGGCATTGCTTTCTTCCACCAATGCCGCGTTCTGTTGGGTCATTTCGTCCATCTGCGTGACCGCGGCATTGATTTCATCGACGCCGCTTGCCTGCTCGCGGCTCGCTGCTGCGATTTCGGAGACGAAATCGGCGACCTTCTTGATCGATTCGACAATTTCCGAAAGTTGCCCGCCGGCACCCTGGACGAGGTCGACCCCTTCCTTCACCTGCGCATTACTGTCGCTGATCAAGGATTTGATGTCTCGAGCAGCTTCGCTAGACCGCTGCGCCAAGGTCCGAACCTCGGACGCGACGACCGCGAAACCCTTGCCAGCTTCACCTGCCCGGGCGGCTTCCACCGCGGCATTCAGCGCAAGCAGGTTCGTCTGGAAAGCGATCTCATCGATCACGCCGATGATGTCGGAAACCTTTTGGGCTGACTCCTCAATCCGGTTCATGCTGTCAACGGCCCGACCGACGATTTGGCCGCCGGACTCGGCAACACTGCGCGCGGTAACCGCCAATTGGTTGGCTTGTTGGGCGTTGTCGGCGTTCTGACGAACGGTTGTCGACATTTCCTCCATAGATGCAGCGGTTTCTTCCAGGTTCGACGCCTGAGTCTCGGTCCGTGCTGAGAGGTCGTTGCTGCCCGACGCAATCTCGGACGACGCGCTGGCAATGTCGTTGGCGGAGACCATGATCTCCGAAACGACCGAAGCCAGTCGCTCAGAGGTTTGGTTTACGTCCTGTTTGATCGTGTCATAGGTGCCTTGGTATTCGCTCGTGATGCGGTGGGTCAGGCGACCTTGCGACAACGCGGAGAGGGAGGCCGCGACATCGTCGAAGACGCCTCGGATATTGTCGTTGATTTGGTTGATTGAGCGGGAGAGGTTTTCCATGAAGCCGCTCTTCCCTTCCAGAGATACGTTCTGGGAGAGATCGCCGGCGACGATCGCATCGACAATGGAAGCGATTTCCCGTTCCACAGCCAACTCTTCCGTCTGATCCCGCCACTCGACGACGGTTCCCAGGCGCTCGCCCTCGTCATTGACGATGGCTGTGGCAACAAGAGCGAAATCCAAACCACCAACGGTAATGTTGGTATGGTACGACCCTTTCAAGTTCTCCAACATGCCGCGTTGATGTGACGGATTCTTATGGAAAGAGTCGATATTGGTACCGATAAGTTTGCTGGTGTCGAAACCGGGCAAGGTCTTGCGGATATCTGCTTCACGGCCGCGCAGCATCTCCAAGACGGCCTGGTTCATGTAGACGATCTCATAATTGTTGTCTGCGACCATGACGTTCGCGGTACAATTGTCGAGCGCCACGCGCACCCGTTTGTTCTCGGCTGCTACCTGCTGCGCCGCTTGTTCGACGACCAGTTTTTCAGTGATATCCGACCATTCCACGACGGTGCCGAGACGGTCGCCGCCGTCGCTTATGATTGGGCTGGCTATCAGGTCGAACGTCCGCCCGCCGACTTTAATCGTGGTGGCGAGTGTCTGGGTCAATCCCTTGATGATTCCCCGCTGATGCGCCGGATTCTTGTGGAAGACGTCGACATTTTGACCGAGGAGGCTGTTGGTATCCAACGCCGGCAGATCCTTTTTCAGGTCGGCTTCGGCATTCTTCATCATTTGCACCATCGTCGTGTTCATATAGACGATGTTCATGTCGTTGTCGGCGACCATGACATTGGCGTTGCAGTTATCCAGTGCCGAACGGATGCGGGCTTCGCGGGCTTCACGGGCGCGCTCCTCCGTCACATCGGCCCATTCTACGACGGTGCCGAGACGTTCGCCGTTGGTGCCGCGGATCGGGTTTGCGATCAAATCGAAGATCCGGCCGCCGACATGAATTGTTGTCGTAAGGGTCTGCGAAAGGCCTTGGATCAGGCCGCGTTGATGTGCGGGATTTTTGTGGAAGACATCGACGTTCTGGCCGATGAGATTGCGGGCATCCAGCATCGGCAGATCCTTCCTCAGGTCTGCTTCCGCATTCTGCATCATCTGCATCATCGTCGCGTTCATATAAACGATGTTCAAATCGCTGTCGGCCACCATGACATTCGCGTTGCAGTTCTCGAGGGCGACGCGCAGGCGTTCCGTTTCGGGATCATAGGCTGGGATTCCCGGCTCCGCGCCGTTTAATCCACTTGCCGCGCGATAGGAAACAAACCCAAGGGCGCCCGACGCGGCCACCCCACCGACCAGGAAGAACCAAAGTACCGCGACCATGGAATTTCCGGGCGGCACTTGCTGAATCGCTATACCCAATCCTACAGCCAGGATAAGGGCCAATATTGCGTGAGAAACAAGGATAAGGGTCCTTGCGTTCCATCCCAAAGGTGCGGTTCCCATTGTGGGGTTAGCCGTCGTCATGTGTCCCATTGCCATGTCGTCCTCCGTCCTCAGGCTTCGGCCTGTTGCAATAGCGGCGTGTTGCTGCCGGCCAGGATGCCGTTCTCCACGTCACGCATGCTGAAAAGTTTCTCCGCGTCCAAAAGAGCGACCATGCGGTCCTTGACCGTGGCAAGGCCGCTTAAATATTCGGTGTCGATTTGACGGTCCATTTTCGGGACCGATTTGAAATCGTCCCGTCCGATGCTGATGATGTCCGAAACGGCATCGACCAGCATGCCCGCCAAACGGTCGGCGATCGCGATGATCACGATCACGTGGATGTTTGTTGCTTCAGTGCGCCCTTGATCGAAACGGCACCGAAGGTCGAAGATCGGAACGATTTCACCGCGCAGGTTCAGCACACCCCTCATGTGAGCGGGGGTGTTCGGCAAGACAGTGGGTTCCGACCACCCTTTGATTTCACGGACGGCCATGATGTCGACACCGTACTCTTCATCGCCGATGGTGAAGGTGATGTATTGAAACGTCTCGGCTGAACGCGAATCTTCATTGACGGCGTCCTGGTCGGGCGTCTTCATCATGTTACCCGCAGATGCGGATGCTGCTTCAGGCGCCATCTTTCACCTCCATATTTCCGTGGTCGGTAGGCTTTTCGGCCCCGGCAATCGCAAGCGCCGGCGGTGCGATCGCCAGCGTCTGGTTGGTGTTGCGGCTGCCATTGTTTTTGGATTGAGCCATCATGTTCAGGCCGTCGATGTCCAGGATCAGAGCGACGCGCCCATTTCCAAGGATTGTGGCGGCGGAAATACCGGAAACCGGGTCGTAGTTGTGCTCCAGGCTTTTGATCACGACTTGCTGTTGTCCCAACAGGTCGTCAACAAGAACACCAACCAATTCCCCGCCTTCGATTTCGACGATGACGACAATGCCTTTGTCCGGCTCCTGGGTTGCCTGTGGTATTCCAAACAAGTGGTATAGCCGAATGAGGCGTATATAGTTTCCGCGAACGGAAACGACGTCCGCGCCGTTTGACAATCTGTTCAATTGTTTCTTCGACGGCCGGATGCTCTCGACGATCGATGTCAACGGGATGATGTATTTTTCATCCGCTACGGCGACGACCATGCCGTCCAGAACTGCCAGAGTAAGCGGCAGGGACAGCGTGAATTGTGTGCCGCGGTCTGGCTCGGACCGCACGGAAATGCGGCCGCCAAGGCCGATGATGTTTCGCCGTACGACATCCATGCCCACGCCGCGGCCCGACACATCTGTTACGGCATCCGCGGTGGAGAAGCCCGGCGCGAAGATCAGCTCGTCAATCTGTTCGTCGGTCAGGTTGTCATCGCGGCTGATAACGCCTTTCTCGATGGCCTTTTCCTGGACACGCTGTCTGTTGATGCCACGACCATCGTCGCTGACCCGAATTTCGATCCTGCCGCCGCGATGTTCGGCGATCAGGTGAATGGTCGCCGTTTCCGGTTTTCCGCTGTCCGTCCGTTCCGCTGCGGTCTCAATGCCATGGTCCAAGGAATTGCGGATCATATGGGTAAGCGGATCGGCCAGTTGCTCGATAACGGTTTTGTCCACCTCGGTCATTTCGCCGGTCATGACGAGCTGGACCTTCTTGTCCAACTTCGCAGCCAGATCACGAACCAACCGCGGCATGCGGGCGAACACGGAATTCACCGGCTGCATCCGCACCGCCATGACGCTTTCCTGAAGCTCGCGGGTATGCATCACCAGATCATCAAAGCCTTGGCTGAGGCCAGTCGACATATCTGCCGGCAGTTCGCCAATACGCTGCTTCAGCATCGCCTGGGTGATCACAAGCTCGCCCACCATGTTGACCAGACGGTCCACACGGTCCAGTTCGACGCGAATGGATCCGACCGTACCGGATTGAGCGCCTCCGCCACCGGGCTTTGCCTGAACCGGCTTGTTCCCGGCAGGTGCCGTGGCGGCAGCGGCGGCCACGGCCGGGGTGGGAACGTTTTGTTGGGCAGGTTCTTTGCCCGTGTCGCTTTCGTCCGGTGGTGTCGGTTCGGAAGCCGGGGGCTCTTCAGGGGCGTCTTCGGCCTGGGCCGCGGCAGCATCGCCCACTTCGTCCAGGGCAATTGTCAGATCGCAATCATCCTCGACGAACTCAAAGACCTCCCGGATGTCATCCTCCGAACAATCCGCAAGCAGGTTGATTGTCCATGACAGATAAGAAAGGTCCGGATCAAGCGCTTCAATCGTCGGGAGCTTCGAGGTGTCGACAACGATTTCCGCCGTGCCCAACCCGGCTAACTCTCTAAGCAGAAGCAAGGGTTCGTTAGCATATTTGAACAGTTCCGGGTGGGGTATGAAGGATATCTTATAGCGCCGGTTCCCGTGAGGGGGGACTGGCAGTTCAACCCCTTCCGACACGTGTTCGTGCAGGTTTTCCGCCGCGGCGGGTTGTCCCCCGTCGATTAGGGCGTTGAGAGCTGCCTTCAGCCGCTGTGTTACGGCGTCATCCGTAACCGTCTCGTCGCGGGCCGCGTCGACCAGGGATATCAGGTGGTCGTTGCACGCGATCATCGTGTCGATCACATGCTCGGTTGTCTCCGCTTCATGGTTTCGCAGTTTGTCGAGAACTGTCTCGAATACATGCGCGAAACCGATCAAATCCGTGAACTCGAACGCTCCCGCGCCACCCTTCACAGAATGGATGGCACGGAAGATTGCGTTCAGGTCCTCGATATCGACAGGGCCGTCCGAGAGACGAATTCCACCGAGTCGAGACTCGGAATCCGCAAGAAGCTCCGAACACTCCTCGAAGAACGTGGCCTTGAATTGCTCGAGTGGATCTCCAGACACAGTTCTTAACCCGCTGGTTAGGTATTTTTAAGAAGGACAGACTTTCTGAACGACCTGTAGAAGCTTTTCGGGGTTGAACGGTTTAACGATCCATCCTGTCGCGCCTGCTTCTCGGCCTTCCGTTTTTTTCGCACCGTCGGCTTCCGTCGTTAGAACGAGTATCGGAGTGCTGCGAAAATTCGGTTTTTGCCGTAGGTTCTTGATCAAGGTCAGTCCATCCATGCGGGGCATATTCACGTCCGTGATGACCAAGTCGAACCGTCCCGATTGCGACTTACCCAAAGCATCTTCACCATCCACCGCTTCCGTTACCGAATAGCCGGCTTGTCCGAGGGTAAAACTCAGCATGTCGCGCATGGTTTTCGAGTCGTCGACAGCCAGAATCTGCAAGCTCATTTATCGGGGCTCCATTTTTCCATAAGTTGACCTAGACCCAACTCCGTCATGGCGCTTTGCATGACGGTTGACGCACCGGTCATGCGCACGCGGTGTCCTCGTTCCTCCACATCACGATCGGCGGCGATCAGAACTTGGGCACAAGCGGCTGACATCCGTTCGACGTCGCTTGCGTCCAGATTCAGGTCACGATCGGAATCCACTGCAAGCATCAGGGCCTTCTTAAGTCCGACCGCTTCGGAGATGTCCATTGTCACAGGCAAAAGTAGTTCAGCCGCCGCCTCGCTGGATTTGCTCTTCTTGTTCGATTTTTGGGCGACGCTCACCACCACAGATCCCCTCAGAACATGGACAAACGGCCAAAATATCGCCGATAATCCGAATACGGTAATATACTTATATAAGGAGAACGTAAATGATCTGTTAATTGCTGTGCGGGGTTTCCTGTAATTTATATCTAGGAAGCATAATAAAACGTACGGTTATGGAAGAGTTTCGCCGGTTTACTATACAATGGTGGCGCCCGCTTGAAGTATGCGATGGGGTGAGCCGTACTTTTGTTCCTTTTGGGCTGCGCGCTGGTCAGCCCGGCCGGGAAACCAGGACGACTGTCAAATCGTCAGGAAGGGGCGTTGCGATGTTCGGGTAGAAATGCTTCCGCAGCATGGGGCCGGCTTCTCGGCCGCCGTCAAGGATCGCCGCGGCCAGAAAAGGCGGTGCGTCGTCCATCCCTATGGATTCGCCTTTGAGTCGCGGCGTTTCAATCAACGCGTCGCTGTAAAGGCAAAGATATTCATTCGGTTTGAAATGTGCGTGCATATCGGCATAGGCCGCCCCTTCCAGAGCACCCAATAAAAAGCCTTTGGATTCAAGCGCATTGGATTTTGGCTCGGATAGAAGACCAATTACAGGTGGGGGGGAGGCGGCGCTGGCGAAGTAGACACTGTCTTCGCAAGGGGTCACATAGGCGAGGAACATAGTTGCGAACTGATCGATAGGAAGATCGCGAACCAGTTTGGTGTTCAAATCGGCCAGAACTTCGCTAGGCTTCATGTTCGGCATGTCGATATTGTCCATCACCGCCTGAAAGCGGAACGTGTTCAGCGCCGACCCAACACCATGACCGGAGAAGTCCACAATATATACGGCGAAGGTGGTGTCGCTGATTTCTTTGACACCCCAGAAATCCCCGCCGAGTTCCGACGACATCTCGTGGTGTTCTGAGATTTCCACGCCGTATTTAAGCCCTATTCGCTGCAGTACGTCCGGCGAGGGCAGCAGGTCCTCCTGCATCGTTCGCGCCAGGCTCAGTTCCGCTTCCATGCGCTGTCGGTAGCTTCGCAATTCGGCGAGGTAGACTTGTCGCTCTATCACGCCCTGCACGCGTTCGGCCAGAAGGGTCGAATCCAGCGGTTTGGATAATATGATCGTTGCGCCGGCACGCATCATTTCATTGCGGTCGTCATTGGATGTCCGGGCGGAAGAAACCAGGATCGGCAAATCCTCGTCTTGCCGATCTATCCTCACTGAGCGGAGAACGCCAAAGCCGTCCAATACCGGCATGCTGATATCCAGAATGACGCAGTCCGGCGACAGTCTGTCTATCTTTTCAAGGGCTTCGACACCGTCCTCTGCATAGTGAAGCGTGGAAAAGCCGTGTTTCGTCAACGTCGAACCGATCAGGCGCCGTGTAATATGGTCATCGTCCACAATCAGAATGGATTTAGACGAGATGTCGATTTCCGTCGGCGGTTTAATAGAGGCTTGGGGCATCTACCTATTCCTATTCTGATTCAGTGCGGCTAGGCCGTCACTGATCCGTGTATTGAATCGACAATTCGGTTGTGGATTGCCCCCAAAGTATCCAAGGCTTCATACAACTCATCGGAATGCTGCGGGTTCGATGACAACCGCGCTTCCAACCGCATTGCCGCATCGTGCAGGTCGATCAGACGAAGATTTCCGGAAACGCCTTTCAGGCGGTGGGCGAAGTCCTTCGCGGCCGTGACCTCGTCAGCGTCCAGATAGGATCGAAGCTGGGCGGCCGCGTTCCCATAGGTTTCCGCGAACTCGCCAAGAAGTTCCCTCGCCAATTCTTCGTCGTCGATCGCGTCTGCCAATTGATGCACGAGAGCGACATAGACCGAGGCGGCTGAGGCTTCGGCCGGTTGCAGCGGTTCCGGTTTGACATCAAGATTTGTCCCGTCGCTGTGTTCACACTGGCCTGGGCTGATGGATGCGCCTTCCCTGCGACCTGATGTCCATCGTGCCAGCGTGTCGAATAATTGGACTGGGTCAACCGGCTTTTCCAAGTGGTCACACATGCCTGCCGCAATGCATTTGCGCCGTTCCGATTCCATCGTATGGGCGGTAAGCGCGATGATAGGGGGGACGTTTCCCTTTGCGGTGGCCAGTATTGCCCTTGTGGCGGTAAGCCCGTCCATCTTCGGCATCTGGATGTCCATCAGGATTGCATCGAAGAAGTGGGCTTCGGACGACAGAGCGATGTTGACGGCTTCTTCCCCGTCGACCGCCTCGTAAACCGAACAACCGGCCCTGGTCAGAACGGATCTCAGAACTTGTCGATTCAAAGATTGATCGTCGACAACGAGAATCTTTGCGCCGGATAGCCCCCTCGCTGTCGGCGGTGGCGATTCTCCAAGCCCAACGGTGGAGTGGATGGGAAGCCGGACACGTAACGTCACCGTCGTGCCGGTTCCGATCACACTATCGATTTCAATTGACCCACCCATAAGATCGGCGAGTTTCTTGGAAATACTGAGTCCTAGTCCCGCCCCGCCGAATTCACGTGTGGAAGACCCATCGCCTTGAAAGAAAGGTGTGAAGACTTCCCGGGTCACGTCGTCGGCAATTCCGATGCCGGTATCCGACACTTCAAGAAAGATGGTTGCCGTTTCATCGTTGGTCGGGATGACGCCGCCTTCGGCCCGCGCCGATATCCTTATGCCGCCTTTATGGGTGAACTTCACTGCATTGTCGGCGAAGCTGAGCAGTATTTGTCGGATGCGCATTCTGTCGCCGCAGACGACGGCCGGAAATTCATCTGCGACATCCGTTTCGAACGTCAATCCCTTAATGCTGGCGACCGGTTCTAGGATACGGGCAACCTCATCAAGGACATCTGGAATCGAGAATTCCGAGTTCGTGACGTGAAGTTCGCCGGCCTCGGCAAGGGAAAGGTCCAGTAGGTCGTTCACCAGGGAAACCAGCATATCCGTCGATGAGGATATTCGGGAGACAAGCTGCTGTTCCTGTTCACCAAGATCGCGTTCCGCGAGAAGGTGCACGAAGCCGCCGATAGAGTTCAGTGGCGTGCGAAGTTCGTGGCTGATATTGGCCAGGAAGCCCGATTTCAACTGGCTGGCTCTTTCGGCCTCCTTCCGGCCATGTTCCAATTCCGCCTGTTGCGCTTTCAACTCAGATATATCGGTCCAGATGCCGACGACACCGCCATCGCTGGTTCCAACCTCACGGGCCATAAACCAACGACCATCGCCGATCTGCCTTTCTGTCCTGATATTGGATTGCCTGTGCGATTCCAGGCGCCTCCGTCGGAATTCCTCTTCCCGTCCTTCGATGCCCGCTATTTGTCCACGTTCGATCAAGGCGTCCAACAGGTATTCGAAGGGCGCCCCCTCCGTGAGGAGGTCGCTGATTTTGATGTTCATTTCTGTGAAGGCGTCATTCCAGTTCTGGAGTCTATCCTCGGCATCATAATAGGCAAACGGTGTGTCGAGTGCGTTCAGTGCCTCGGTCAGTTTGCGCCGGGCGATTTGAGCCTCGTCCTGGGCACTTAGGATGTCTGTAAGCTCCATGGAAAGGGTAACGGTTTCACCGCTGCTCAGCGGTCGTTTTTCGATGCGGAATGTCCGTCCGTTCTGAAGACGAACAGTGGCTGTATCTTGTTGCGTTCGCTGTCCTTCAATGCGCGCACTTATCCACTCTTCGCATTCTCTATCGTTCTTCCACGCCAGCCTGGTTTCGGCCAATTGGCGGATAAAGGTTTCATAACCTATGCCGATCTCTACCGGGATAGGCAGGTCCGCGAAGCTATTCTGGAATGGTTTGTTAAACCACAGCAGCTTGTCGTCCTCCCCCCAAATGCAGATGGGGGACGGGAATTGATCGACCGCGGCGGCAAGCATAGCCACGCGATTCTCGTTGCTGACTTGATCAGTGATGTCCCTTGCAATGCCGCGGTAACCCAGAAACCGCCCTGCCTTGCTGAACACAGGGGTGCCGTCCACACGGATCCATCGTTCACCCTTAGGTCCTTGGAACTTGTATGTGAAGTTGTGGATGGCGCGTTTTTCGCTGAGGTCCTGGATGTGTTTTTCCCAAACCTCGGCGTCTACGCTGCTGGCGATGCTGTATTCCTTGCGGGACCGCCCGATGAAGAATGAAGGAGGAGATCCGACTATGTCTTCGACACCTTGCGAGACATAGGTGATCTTATGCTCTTCGTCCGATTCCCAGAACCAACCGTCGGTCAACGCGGCATATTGCTCGATCGCATCGCGCAATTCACGTCCGTCTGGTTGGTCCGATTCCATTTCGGGCAAATGATGATCCGATCACTTCAAATCGTGCCGTATCCCTGAAACCCTAGATACACAGCGTTCGGGAACACACGAACCATAGCTTCGATATCAATCATATAATCTAAGTAATTTCTAATATGTTAATGGTGTGGGTCGGCCTGGCAAAAAAACAGCAGTCACCCAAGGTCCAGGGCTACTTGCCGCCCTTCACTGTTTCAGAACGTAAGAACGCCTGTGTTCGCTATATTACCGCGTAGGGTTAGGCGGAGATTGGTGTGCGTGAATTATTGCTTACGAATGGATACGTCTGTATACATTGCCCGATAAGCAAACGTTTGGGTTAATGGCGGCAAGGGCGTTCCAACAAGTCGTTCATGTGGGTGGAGTAAGAATGAGTAGTATCGGTCCCGATGGGATCCAATGGGATTTGGTCGTCGTCGGGGGTGGCAATGCCGCGCTTTGCGCGGCGATCACGGCGGCGGAGGCTGGGGCGCGGGTGGTTGTGCTGGAAAGCGCCCCGAAGACCTATCGCGGCGGCAACAGCCGGCATACCAGGAATTTTCGATGCATGCATCGGGGGCCGCTGTCGGTCCTGACCGATGAATATTCCGAAGACGAGTATTTCGAAGACCTGTTGCGCGTAACCAAGGGCAAGACGGATGAAAATCTGGCGCGGTTGGTCATCCGCACGTCCGAGGAATGCCTGCCCTGGATGGAAGATCATGGTGTCCGTTTTCAGCCATCGCTGTCGGGCACCCTGTCACTGTCGCGGACGAACGCCTTTTTTCTCGGTGGTGGGAAAGCGCTTGTGAATGCTTATTACAACACGGCGGAAGACCTTGGCGTGCAGGTCCATTATGACGCGGATGTTCGTCACGTTGGTATCGATGCGAACCGGTTTACCCATGTGGAGGTAAATCTGGAAGGGAAAACAACCCGAGTCGCCGGCAAGGCTGTCGTCCTGTCGTCGGGCGGTTTTCAGGGCGATATCGACTGGTTGGCGGATGCCTGGGGCCCAGCCGCGCGAAACTTTCTGATCCGTGGTACGCCTTACAACAAGGGTGTGGTGCTGCGCGACATGTTGGACCAAGGCGCAAACAGCGTCGGGGATCCGACCCAATGCCACGCCGTGGCGATCGACGGCCGCGCCCCTAAATTCGACGGCGGCATCGTTACTCGATTGGACTGCGTCCCGTTTTCCATCGTGGTGAATCAAGACGGCGCACGCTTCTATGATGAAGGCGAGGATGTCTGGCCTAAGCGCTACGCGATCTGGGGCCGTCTTGTGGCGGCCCAGCCGGAACAGGTGGCTTATTCGGTCATTGATAGCAAAAGCTTCGACCTCTTTATGCCGTCGGTCTTCCGGCCGGAAAAAGCAGAGACGCTGGAAGAACTGGCGGGTATCCTGAACCTACCAAAGGATGCCTTTCTTCAGACCGTGGACGACTTCAACAAGGGCTGCCGGGACGGTGATTTTCATCCGACCGAGTTGGACGGGCTGGCGACAACGAATGTGGAGCCAGCCAAGACAAATTGGGCTAGGCCGATCGATGCGCCGCCATACTACGCATATCAATTGAGGCCCGGCGTGACCTTTACCTATTTGGGGCTTCAGGTCGACGAAACGGCGCGTGTATCTCATTCAGACGGTCAATATGAAAACGTTTGGGCGGCCGGTGAAATAATGGCCGGCAGCATTCTGGGCGAAGGATATTTGGCTGGCTTTGGGATGACGATCGGGACGGTCTTTGGCCGCATTGCCGGAAAGGAGGCCGCAGCCCATGTCGGTTAATACAGACAGTTCTAACGCACGTCCTTTGGATGCTATTGCCGAGGCACGCCGGCAGTTGGAAGTCTGCAACGCCTGCCGTTATTGCGAAGGGTTCTGTTCCGTCTTCCCGGCGATGACGCGCCAGAAGGCATTTGCGGATGGTGACATCACTCATCTCGCGAACCTATGCCATAATTGCCGCGGCTGTTTCTATTCTTGCCAGTACACGCCGCCGCACGAGTTCGACCTGAACATTCCGGCCGCCTTGGGCAATGCGCGACAGGAAAGCTGGTCGCGCTTTGCCTTTCCATCCGCCTTTGGCAAGCTGTTTCATGAACGCGGGGTTGCGGTTTTGGCGGCGGTCATCGTTGTCACTATTCTGGCCATATGGCTGGTGCAATCCTTCCCGCTGGGCGGTGGTGAGGGGTTTTATGCCTTTATCTCTCACAATGTGATGATATCGATTTTCATCCCGGCCTTTGTGTTTCCTTTCTTCGCAATCGCAGTGGGCCTCCGGCGATACTGGCGGGAAACAGGTGGGAAATCGGTCGGCGTGTCGCATCTGATAATCGCCTTCAAGGACGCGGCAACCCTGCGCAATCTGGATGGCGGCCAGGGACAAGGCTGCAATTTTGAAAAGACGGACCGCTACAGTGACACCCGGCGCTATGCGCATCAGGCGACGATGTACGGGTTCCTGCTGTGTTTCGCGGCAACCACTGTCGCGACCTTGATGCACTATATCCTCGATATGCCTGCACCGTACTCATTGCTCAGCCTGCCGAAGATTTTGGGCCTGACGGGCGGGGTTCTGTTGTGCCTGGGGACGGCGAAACTGGCCTATCTGAAAACCAAGGCGGATGCGACGCTTGGCCCGTCCCGTGTGTGGGGCGGGGAGATGGCGTTCATCCTCTTGTTGTTTTTTGTCAGCGCGACCGGCTTGGTTTTGTATTTTGTAACGGGGACGACGTTGGTCGAATGGATGCTGCCGCTGCACCTGGCATCTGTCTTCACCTTCTTTCTGCTGACCCCCTATTCCAAGATGGCGCACGGTTTCTACAGGCTGGCCGCCCTTGTCCGTGAGGCGCAGTTGAAGCGCTGATGTACTGGAACCAAAAATCGGTGGGCGGGAAACACGACGAGCGAGCCCATTCAGATTTCCTTGTACATGATCGTCGTCGGATCCAGACGGTTCGCGTCCACCGTGTCCCGGCAGAAATTCGGTATGACTCCAACAGTTCGATACCCGAGTGCCGTGTAGAGCGGTTCGGCGGTGTCCCCGGTTCGCGTGTCCAGCGTGATCAGGCTGCGGCCCATTGCCTTTGCTTTCCGTTCCAACGCTGTCATCAGCGTTTTCGCGATACCCCTGCGTCGGTAGGATGGGTGGACCATCAGTTTGTTTACATCGGCACGGTGAGGCTGGTTTGCCGGCGTGCCGTGGAAAAGCTGGACGGATCCCGCGATCCGGTTTCCGGTCCACGCCACGAACAAGTCACGCGTGCCCCCGGCAAGGTCGGGCCTGACTCGTTCGGTCCAGAATTGTCGAGCGTCCGTCTCGCTGAACGGCAGAACAAAACCGATGCTGGCGCCGTCATGGACGACGGCATGCAATAGCGCGCCGAATTCACTTAACTCCCGGTCGATGTCCTCGGCGGTCATCAGTTCTATCGTCAGCGTCTCGTCCATAGTCGCCCTCACAGGATGAATAACAAATATTGCGCGCTGGACTCGGGTGGTGTCTCGAACGTACTTGCCCCGTCCAACCGGTACCGCAAGCAATCACCCGCAGACAGATGATGCGCGGCACCTTCCACCGTGACGGTCAACCGCCCCGTTATCATGATCAGATGGTGTTCCATCCCGGGCCGGGGGGAGGCGTCATAGGCGATGGTTCGCCCTGGTTCCAACCGGCATTCAAGGGCTTCACCGGTGAGGGCCTCTGATGGTGGCGAAACGATACGCCGTGTGAATCCGGTTTCATTGTCTGTCCATTCGGTTTGGTCGGCCCGCCGGACGAGTGGTGCGAAGTCCTGCTCTACCAGATGCATCAAACGCGATAAGGTGAGCCCATGCACCGCGCAGAGCTTTCCAAGTACCATGGCGGTCGCACTAACCGCCGCGTTTTCCAGACGGGACAATGTTGCGCGGCTTATCCCGCTGCGCGTGGCAAGGTCGTCCAGCGACCAACCACGTTCCAGACGCAGACCGCGAAGCCTTTCGGCAAGACGTCGGTCGATGTCGGTATCGTCAAAGGCTTGTTGTTCCATATATGAAAGATTTTCTCGTTATAGAGAAAAATCAAGAGGCTTGTGCGAGGAAAGAACCGGCTTGAGGATTACCGGAAGAAATGAGCCTTGGAGGAACGCGCGTGAATGCTGAACTCGAAACCATCCTCAATGAGTCCTGGCGCGCGGTGGAGGCGCGTACCGATGCGATCTCGGGCACGGGAATCCAGCGGCCGGTTGCGATCCCGAAGGACAAACCTTTGCGGACTGGCAGGATAGGGTCGGATTTCCCGGTGCTTGGTCATCTGCCTAACGCCCTGGACGTTGCAGCCTCCCATGCCCTGGCCGACTTGGCGCGTCGCTTCGGTGTGTTGTCGGGAAAGATGGAATGGTCCCAGAACGCGGGATATACGCCTGAGAACAGCAGCCGATCCTTTCTTGACGGATATGCCTATGCGTCACTCTCAGGGCCGGATGGTCCGATCCTCTGCGAAGCGCCCATGGCGGGCTATATGCTCCTGGGTCCGGATGTGCATTATCCTGACCACCGTCATGAACCGCGGGAAGTCTATCTGGTCCTGACGCCTGGCGCTCAATGGAGTCTCGATTCAGGCGATTGGTTCGATGTGGCCCCCGGGACCATGATCATTCATAACAGTTGGCAGAAACATGCTATCCGAACCGGCGATACACCCTTCCTGGCGTTTGCCGCATGGTTGGAAGCGGGGCCCCGATCCGGAATTAGCTGGGCCTAGTCGGACGCCTCCGCGTGGAGGTGTCTCAAGGGGTAAGGGCGCGTTGTTTGGCCCTTAGGCCCGCATCGCTGCAGACAACGAGGATTCGAGCATTCTCAGGTCCGGCCGAGGCATAGAGATGCCCGCGCCTGCTATCGAAATACAAGCTTTCGCCCGCTTGCAATTGTACTGGCGCCTTGCCGTCCAGATAGACCATGACGCTACCCTCCAAGACATAGAGGAACTCTTCGCCCGGATGATCCACGAAGCGTTCGAAATGCATTTGTTCGTACGGACGTAAGGTCCCGAACATGGGGGTCATCGTCTTGTTCCACAATTCGGGAAACAGCATTTCGTAGGTGTAGTTTTCGGTTTCGTGAAGCAGGAATTCCCCTTTCCTGGCGACCGCGATACCGCCGCTTTGGAAGGGGTCGCCATGTTCCGAAAATAAGGCGGCTATATCGATCTCCAAACCGTCCGCAAGTTGATTGAAGCGGTCGTAGGTCAATGCCATCAAGCCCCGTTCAACTTTTGAAACCGTGGATACGGCAAGGCCCGACCGTGCGGCGACATCCGCCAAAGTCAGTCCCAATTGGGTGCGAATTTCCCGCAAGCGTTCCCCCATGCGGATACGCTGGTCCTGACGTGGTGAGGATAATTTGGCTTCGGTGGTCATTGTTGGGACGGTAGAGAAGGTCGCCCGTATCGTCCATCGAATTTTCTGATAGGAAAATCCACTTTCCTTTAGGAAATATTGTGCTAGCGTTACCCCGGTAATGGGGACGAAGGCCGGGTTCGGGCAATTACGCGGACTGGTCGCGCGGGTGTGGCGACCTCGAAAAACTGCATCCGGCAAAAAACAACGAGAAACAACCAGGTGAGTCCCGACCATTGAGGCATGCCGGTGTCCCGGTCGAACGTGGTTGGTAATTTTCGCTTGGTACAGGGCGTCATAAGGGAGTGCACGATGAAATTCTTAGGCATTTTGTGTGGGGCCGCGGCCATACTGTTTGGCGTCAACGCTGTCGCGGCGGATTGGACCCCGTCCGGGCCCGTGACGTTGCAGATCGGTTTCGATGCGGGAGGTGAAACGGATACGCTTGGTCGCGTTATTGCCAAGCAAATGGAAAGCCAGACCGGCTGGGACATGGTGGTCGAGAACAAGCCTGGCGGCGGCGGTGTCGCAATGTTCACCGGTCTTTCCGTGGCCGAACCGGACGGATTGACATTGGGCATGGGTGTCAGCATGCCGGTGCTGGTTAACTTGGTGCTGCGCGGCGACAAATTGCCGTTTAATCTGGACAGCTTCGACTATCTGGCGACCGTAGCGACCGCACAGGTCGCGATCATTGCCCGTAAGGATGCGCCGTTCGATGACCTGGCCGGCCTGATTGCCTATTCCAAGCAGAATGACGGCGCGCTCGTGGCCTTCGACGCGAAGCCGCAAGAACTGCTGATGAAATACGTCGCGAAAGGGGCGGATGCGGACTTCCGCCTCGTCTCGACGAAGAGCAGCGCCGAAATGGTGCAGCAACTGCTCGGCGGGCATGTGATCGCCTCCTTCGCAGCGGGTGCGCATATCCCGTATCTGGAAAGCGGGGATGTAAAGATGATCGCCAGTGCGAATGCGACTCGCCACGGTTATTCGCCCGAAACGCCGACCGTGATGGAGCAGGGCCACGATATTTTTGTCGATCCGTATTTCTACATCGCCGCGCCCGCTGGATTGAGTGCCCCGGCCAAGGCTGAACTTGCCGTCGCGCTTGAAAACGCGATTGAGTCGGACCCGGTCAAGAAGGCGATCGTAAATGCCATGAAGACCGACCCCAGCAATCTTGGGCCGGATGGCACGCGGAAAATGCTGGACGATGGTCTGACGAATGTGGCGAAACTTTTCGGCAAGTAAATGACGGGCGGCCGTTGCCTGGCCCTGAATTTGGCGGAGTTAAGGGTGCCGATTTGCTGAATATCCTCAACCGACTACAGGGCGCCGTCGTGGCGTTAGGGGGGGTAGTCCTGTACTTCTTTGTGATTCCCCATCATACGGAAGTGGTCGACTACGGGTGGGTGCGGCCGCAGACCTTACCGGCGATCTGCGCCGTGGCCTTGGTCCTGTTCGGCACGATCGATGCCTTGTTTCTAACTGGAGGTGTATCTCTACCGTCGTCAGAAGCAGCCAGGGCTGCTCTCTTTGTTGTCCTGACGGGTGGTGCGCTCTTCGCAATGGATCGGCTGGGATATTTGGCGGGCGCCTTTGCCTTGGCACTGCTGGTGATGCTGACGGTTGGAGAACGGCGGCCCGGTTGGATCGCTCTAGGCGCTTTGGCGGCTCCGGCCGTTGTCTGGTCGATAGCCGTCCCCCTGTTGGGCCGGACGCTTCCTTAAGCCCCCGCAATGGATTTCGCCACAATCATTGCCGGGCTTGGAGATGCGTTGACGCCGTTAAACCTGCTTTTCGTGGTCGCCGGTGTGGCGGCCGGACAGTTGGTCGGCGCCCTTCCGGGCATCGGCCCCGTCATGGCCATCGCCATTGCCATTCCCTTCACCTTCGTTTTCGACCCCTTGCCTGCAATAGCCTTTCTGATCGGCGTGATGAAAGGGGGGCTATATGGCGGTGCCATTCCGGCCATCCTGGTGAACACGCCCGGCACGCCGGATGCGGCGGCGACCGCATTGGACGGGCATCCGCTCGCCGCAAAAGGCAAACCGCTGAAAGCCACGAAGATGGCGCTCTTTGCTTCCGTCACGGGGGACACGTTCAGCGATATCGTGCTGATCACCGTCTCAGCGCCGCTGGCTGTGCTCGCCCTGAAAATGGGGCCGGTTGAAACCTGCTCGCTTATCGTGCTCGCCTTTGCCGTGATGTCCGGCCTTGTTGGTCAGTCGCTGACGAAAGGGTTAATCGCCGCTGTCTTCGGTCTGCTATGCGCCACCGTCGGCCTCGACCCCGAACATGGGACACCTAGGTTCTATTTCGGGCATTTCGAATTGTTCGACGGGCTACCGCTGGTTTCGGTCGCCATTGGGACCCTGGCGGTATCGGAAATATTCCGGCGCCTCGCGGGCATGACGATGGCAATCCGCGCGGCGATCGAGATCCCAGATACACAAGCGCCGGAAGACCGGCGTGTCAGTTGGGCTGAATATTGGGAATGTCGTTTCACAATGGCGCGGGGCGCGCTGATTGGGACCGTTTTGGGGGCCATTCCGGGCATCGGCTCAACCGCGGCGGCCTTCATGAGCTACGCTGCCGCCCGCGAAGCGTCTAAAGACCCGGACAGTTTTGGCAAAGGCAATATCCAGGGTATTGCAGCGACGGAATCGGCCAACAGCGCGGTCATGGGCGCCAATCTCATCCCCTTGTTGGCGATCGGTATTCCCGGCAGTGTCTCTGCGGCGCTATTGATCTCGGCGTTCAAGACCCATGGTATTCAGCCGGGCCCCTTGATGTTCGAACAACAGGGGCGCCTTATCTACGGCTTGTTCGGTGCGATGATCATGGCCAATGCCTGCAATCTTGCCGTCGGGCAGTTCAGCCTGCGATTCTGGTCGCGCATCGTGTCCGCGCCGGAAAGCCTTATCTTCTCGGTTTCCCTGATCTTGTGTATCGCCGGTGTCTACATGGCGACCGGCGGGATGTTTGGGGTAGCGATCATGCTGATCTTCGGCGTCGTCGGTTATGTAATGACATCACTTGGCTATCCCGCGGTGGTCTTCCTCATCGCGTTCTTCCTGGGAGGACAATTCGAACAGTCCCTGTCACAAACCCTCGTTATCTTGAATGGCGACGTCATGGCGTTGATCCATTTCCCCATTGCCCTGGCTCTGCTTGTGCTCAGCGCCGTCACGGCAGGGTGGTTGGTCCGCCGTCGGGACCGCAGGCGGGCCTCCTCCTCAACGGACGAGACAGTGTTTTAGTCATCCGCTCTGGATTGCTAGGGAGGTCGAACCGAACGGTTCGCAGGAAATGTTGTCCGCAGACGGGGAGCATGCGTAGCATGGGCGTGTCAGGGAATCGTTCCGGAGAGTATGGTGACCATTCAAAAGATAAAGGCCGGTGTTCTTGAGGTCGCGTTTCGCAGCGTGGGACCGCACGATGGCTGGCCCTGCATCTTGGGCCATGGATTTCCCTACGATGTACATGCCTATGATCAGGCGGCGGATATTCTGGCGAAGAATGGCGCGCGAGTAATCGTGCCGTATCTACGCGGTTATGGTCCGACCAGGTTTTTGTCCCGTGACACGCCACGTTCGGGTGAACAGGCGGCTCTGGGTGCCGACCTTTTGGCCTTGATGGACGCGCTGAGGATAGAACGCGCGGTGCTGGGTGGATATGACTGGGGTGGCCGAGCGGCTTGCATCGTCTCAGCCTTGTGGCCGGATCGCGTCCAAGCCCTCGTGACCGGCAATTCATACAACATTCAAAACATTGCAAAATCCTGGGAGCCCGCGCCCGCAGCGGAGGAAGCGACCTTTTGGTACCAGTATTTCTTCCATTCGGAACGGGGGAGACGGGCGTTGCAGCGGGACCGGCGAGACATCAACCGCTTGCTTTGGAAGATGTGGTCGCCGACCTGGAATTTCGACGAGGAAACATTCGAGCGGTCGGCTGTTTCCTTCGACAACCCGGATTTCGTCGATGTGGTAATTCACTCCTATCGACACCGATACGGCCTGGTGCCGGGTGATCCGGCGGTCGCGCATATCGAAACACAACTGGTTGCGCAGCCGCCAATTTCCGTGCCGGCGATCTCAATCGACGGAGACGTGGATGGTGTTAATGCCGGAACGGCAGACCATGCAGGGAAGTTTACCGGAAAGCACGAGCATCGGGTTTTCAGGCAGGCCGGGCATAACCTGCCGCAGGAACGACCGGAAGACTGGGCAGTGGCGGTGCTGGACGCCAGAAACATGGCCCAAAGCTGACACTTTGCCAATATGCCGCGCTGCGGCGATCGATGTTCAAACATCTGCGACAGAGATTGCTGCGGTGCGAAAAAAGGTCTTTGGCCGCACCGTTACCGGCTTGCCAGATACGGGGTATTTGTGACCTCATGTTGGCCGTGCGTTCAAAAAAGCTGCAAAGAACAGGGGTCCAATGAGCGCGTTTGCTCAATACGAGAGTTTTGATGCCACGGCTTTGGCCGGGTTGGTTGCCATGGGTGAGGTTTCGCCGGGCGAGCTTCTCGATGCCGCGCTGGAGCGCGCGGCTGCGCTCAATCCCAAACTCAATGCCGTGACAATGCTTCAGGCGGAATTGGCACGTGAGAACATTGCGCGCGGCCTGCCGCATGGGCCATTACGCGGCGTACCGTTTCTGTTAAAGGATTTGGGGGCGGAGGCTGTCGGGTTTCCCGGGCACAATGGCTCCATGCTGCTCAAGGACACGCAGTATTCCGGAAACTCATCCATCGTGGACAGGCTTCTCAAGGCGGGCGTGGTGCTGTTCGGCCGGACGACGGCGCCTGAAGGCGGTGTCGGCGCAGCGACGGAAGCTGCCGTTTATGGCGGTCCGACAAGAAATCCTTGGAACTTGGATCGGACCCCCGGCGGATCCTCAGGTGGATCGGGGGCGTCGGTGGCGGCCGGGATCGTGCCGGCAGCGCATGGATCGGATGGTGGCGGATCGGTTCGAATTCCAGCCTCATCTTGTGGCCTGTTCGGCTTCAAGCCGACGCGTGCACGCTTGCCTGATGGGCCTAATTCCGGCGAAGGCTGGGCGGGGATGGCGATCGACGGCTTTTTGACACGCTCGGTGCGCGATACCGCCATATTGTTGGACGTTACGCGGGGATCGGACCTAGGGGCGCCCTATGTTGCGCCGCCAATGAAAGATAGTTTCTTTGCCGCCGCGAAGGCTACTTCCCGGCCTTTGCGAGTCGCTTTTTCGACGAAAACCCTGACCGGGGATCCGATTGATCCGGATTGCGAAAAGGCCGTCCTGGAGACGGTGAAACTTCTGGAAGCCATGGGCCACCATGTGGAAGAAGAACTGCCGAAGGCCGATACAATCGGTATGATGAAAGCTTGGACGGCCATCGTTGCTTGTGGAACCGCCCTATGGGTGCGTCAGGTTCTCGCCAAGAAGGGCAGAGATCTGCAGCAAGGGGATCTTGAGCCGGTTGCGCTCGACGCATGCCGGTATGCGAAGACCATTTCGGGTGATGCGTATCTTGAAGCGGTTGAGGCTGTTCATGCCTATGGCCGTGAAATGGCGGCTTTTTTTCTCAATTACGATATCCTGGTCACGGCGACCTTGGCGGAACCGCCGGCACAGATCGGGCGTTTCAACCACAGCCGTGAGAGTTATGTGGACTACCGATTGGGGGAGAACGGGATCTTCGCCTACTCACCCTATACGGCGGCCTTCAATGCCACGGGACAACCTGCCGCGTCGGTACCCTTGCATTGGACGGAAGACGGCTTGCCGGTGGGGGTCCATCTTGCCTCCCCATTCGGTGAGGATGAGATGCTAATGACAGTTTGCGCGGACCTGGAAAGGGCGCGGCCGTGGTTTGATCGCCGCCCGCCGGTCTGCTTCGCAAATATTATGGAAAAAGGATAGAAGGGGGTATCCGTGTCCGACGAAGTCGCTGTAAGGGCTGAAGGTGTTTCAAAGGTTTTCGGGTCTCCCGGAAACGAACTAAGGGCCCTAGACGATGTTACGGTCGATATTCGCCGGAACGAGTTCTTTACCTTGCTTGGCCCATCGGGATGCGGAAAGACGACGCTGTTGCGTCTGATTGCCGGTTTCGAAACGCCATCTGCCGGCGCAATTATGCTGGACGGAAAGGACATCACCGTCGACCCGCCGTTTAAACGGCCGATCAACACGGTTTTCCAAAGCTACGCGCTTTTCCCGCATCTGACCGTTGGCCAGAATGTCGGTTTCGGCTTGGAAATGATGGGCCGGTCGAACAGTGAGATCGACGACACGGTGGAAAAAATGCTGGCGCTCGTCCAGATGGAGGCAATGCGCAACCGTCTGCCGACGCAGCTTTCCGGTGGTCAGCAGCAACGCGTCGCCCTGGCGCGCGCTTTGGCACCGCAACCCTCGGTCCTGCTTCTGGATGAACCGCTGTCGGCCCTCGACCTGAAGCTCAGGAAGCAAATGCAGATCGAATTGAAGCGGATGCAGATGGAAACCGGCATCACCTTTATTTTCGTGACGCATGACCAGGAAGAAGCGCTTACCATGTCCGACCGGATCGGTGTGATGAGTGCTGGAAACATTCTGCAGATCGGCAGTCCCCGGGAAATTTATAACAGTCCGCAGAACCGGTTTGTGGCGAGTTTTATCGGCGAGTCGAATTTCCTGGAGGGGACGGCTTCCGGCACAGGGGCAAAGCGGCGTGTGGCCCTGGCAGACGGACACTCTTTCGAAGCGCTGGTTGCCGATGAAAGCGTTTCCGACGGAAAAGTCACTGTCGCTGTGCGTCCTGAATTCGTTCAGGTCGTTGCCGCCGATACGGCGGATGCGCTGCCGGCGACCGTGACCAACATCGTCTATTTCGGCACAGATATGCATTGCTATATGTCACTCAACAGCGGAACCGAAGTCGTCGCGCGAGTCTCCGCCGACGCGGACCGCGGTGGCGCCCTGGAGACGGGTGCCAAGGTCGGCATCACTTTCGCGCCCGACGGTCCGCGCATCGTGGGGGACTGATCGATGACCGACACCTCAACGACAAATGCCAGACAGTTGAGCGACCTTGAAGTCCGCGCTGAAAAAGAAAGGGTGAAGCGGAATTGGCTGTTATCCATGCCGGCGATGATTTTGTTGCTGCTCGGCGCAAGCGGTCCACTGTTGATTGTCCTTGTTTACTCCTTCATGACGCCCGGCGATTATAGCGGCGTGATTTGGACGCCGACGGTCAAGGCGTGGTTCCAGATATTCTTCACGGTAGATATTTTCGACGATACCGTTCGGTTGGCCGATGCGCATTTGACGATCTTCGGGCGGTCGTTGCGCTTGTCGCTGCTGACCACGCTCTTGACGCTGATATTCGGTTTGCCCACCGCTTATTTCATCGCCACGCGACCCGGGCGGCAGCGGACACTCTGGCTCTTCCTGATCACCATTCCCTTCTGGACGAACTTGCTGATTAGAACTTTCGCGATCCTCGAGGTGATCCGGAACGAAGGGCTCATCAACAATTTCCTGCGTTGGCTGGGCGTTATCGATGAACCGATCCAGATCCTCTACACCGACACGGCGGTCCTGATTGGCATGGCTTATGTCTATTTGCCGTTGATGGTATTGCCCCTCTACGCGGCAATTGACCGGTTCGATTTTCGGTTGGTCGAAGCGGGATACGACCTTTACGCTAATCGTTGGCAGGTATTGCGCCGGGTTATTCTGCCGATTGTGAAACCGGGGATCATTGCGGGTTCGATCCTCGTCTTCGTGCCCTCCCTCGGCGCCTATGTGACGCCGCGCGTGCTGGGTGGGGGCAAGAACATGATGATCGGGAATTTCATCGAATTGCAGTTTGGACAGGGGCGGAACTGGCCTTTAGGGTCTTCGCTATCCATTCTGCTCTTGTTGGTCGTGGCGGTGGCACTCCTCTTCTATGTCAGGGCCGCGAACCGGGGAGGAAGCGATGAGTAACAAGCGAACCAAACCCTTCAGCATAAAATATCTGCCGGGGTTCACTCCCGTTGCGCTGGTCTGTTTTGTGCTGCTCTACGCGCCGATCGTCACCATGGTCGTCTATTCGTTCAACTCCGGTCAGTCGGTTGCCTTGTTCGAAGATTTTTCCGTCGCTTGGTATTTCGCCGCGGCGGAGAACGAGTTGGTGCAGGAAGCGGCGTTGCGCTCTCTGATTATCGCCGCCTTTGCCTCGGGCATTGCGACGGTATTGGCGACGATGGCGGCGCTCGGCACGACGCGGACGAAGAATTACCCCGGGCGTACCTTGATCTATTTGATGATCAACCAGCCCTTGATGGTGCCTGAGGTCGTCACCGCCGTCGCCTTGCTGATTTTCTTCGCGTCGATCAAGGTCGCCACGGGCTATTCCGGTTTGGCCTATCTAATCCTGGCGCATGCCGCCTTCTGTGTGCCCTTCGCGTATTTGCCGATCAGGGCCAGGATGGAAGGAATGGATAGAGCCTTGGAGATCGCGGCCGCCGATCTCTATGCCACACCGTGGAAAACGTTCAGGCGGGTAACCTTGCCTCTGGTGGCGCCCGGCATAGCCGCCGGCGCCATGTTGGCTTTCGTGATTTCGCTGGACGATGTGATCATCACCGAATTTGTCAAATCGGCGGGGCAGGATACGCTACCAACCTATATGCTGGGCCAATTGCGGCGCGCGGTCACGCCGGAGGTCAATGCGATCTCGTCGGCATTGTTGGCGGTTACGGTAATTCTGCTGACGGCCTTCTTCCTGCTATCGGGAAGAAATTCGCCGGTAGGCAAGTAAGTGCGTTCATTATAACCAAGGGAGACTACACCATGCGTTCGAAACTACTCGCATTGTCGGCGGCGGCGCTGCTGACGGCGACGTCCACAGCCAATGCGGCGGGCGAGCTGAACATCTACAACTGGGGGAACTACACCAGCCCCGAACTGATCGAGAAGTTCGAGAAGGCCTATGACGTAAAGGTCACCGTCACGGACTACGATTCAAACACCACCGCGCTGGCGAAAGTTGAAGCGGGCGGACATGGCTTCGACATCGTCGTTCCCACGAACAGCTACGTCCCCGTCTATATTGAGAAGGGCCTGTTGTTGGAAGCCCGTCCCGATCAGATGGAAAACTTCAAAAATGTGTCCGAGCAGTGGAAGAACGTGTCCTGGGACAAGGGCCGTCACTACACCGTTCCATGGCAGTGGGGCACGACCGGCATGGCGGTGAATACGTCGGTCTATTCCGGCGATATCAACACCTCGGCCATCTTCATCGACCCGCCGGAAGAGCTGGTCGGCAAGGTGAACGTTGTTCCGGAAATGCAGGATATCATCTCGCTGGCGATCTTCTATGCCGGTGGTGAAGCCTGCACCGAGGACAAGACCGTTCTGCGCAAGGTTCGCGACATGCTGGTCGAAGCCAAGCCGAAATGGTTGTCGATGGATTATGGCACCACTGACAAGCTTTCCAGCGGTGAATATGTCGCGACCGTCAACTGGAACGGCTCCACCTTCCGCGCGCGTTTGAATAACCCGGATGTCGCGTATGGCTATCCGAAGGAAGGCTATCCGCTATGGATGGACTCGGTCGCGATTTTGAAGGACGCCAAGAACGTCGAGAACGCCAAGCTCTTCCAGAACTTCATTATGGATCCGGAGAACGCCGCCATGATCTCCGCCTTCGCCCGCTATGCGAACGGCATCGACGGTTCTGAGGCTTTCATGCCGGAAGACATGAAGACCGCACCGGAAATCGTTGCGCCGAAGGAATTGGTGTCGGCCGGTCAATTTATCCCGACCTGCCCGCCCTCGGCCCGCGATCTCTACACCGCGATCTGGACCGAACTGCAGAAGTAATTCTCTACGAGGTTTGAGGGAAAGGGCGGCCTTCGGGCCGCCTTTTTCTTTGCGGCCTCCGCCGATGTCTTTGAGAGGAGCGTGTTTCCTCTCTGTCACCGATGCGAGTTCCCCGGATTTCTGTCGGGTTCACCCCGGAAGATAATTGAACCCTAATGAAGCTACATAAAAGTTTATAAAACTCATTCTTTGCAACTTTGAAAAATTCCTTTACCCAAGGATAGGATGCGATCAACCCGTCTGGATGTGCGACAGCAACTATGGCCGATGACAATTCTCTTCTCCAACCGTCGCTTCGCGCAGGCCAACCCAAAGACGCTCCCTATTCGATAACAGCCGGCATTTGGATTTCCTTCTTTGGCGGCATTTGGGGAGCACTCGCCTATACGGGCTTGAACAGTATGCGGCTCCGTCGGCTGTCGCGTGACCTGCCTTATCTGGCGATCGCTGCTGGCATGTATATCGCGCTCCTTTTGGCCCTTGCCATGACGGAGCCGGGCCGGATCGCCCAAGCGGAACTGGCCGATCTGTTTGGAGAGCAACGGGGCCTTCGGTTTCTACTGCAGTTTGTCGGCGTGTTGTTCGTTGGCTTCGGCTATCTCCTGCACAAGTCCGACCATCGCGCCGCAGGCCTGACGGGGCGCGACCGGCCCAGTGCATGGCGTGTTGGCTTGATCATCGTTGTTATCAGCACGGTAATCCACCTAGTCACTTTGATACCACTTTTTGCCCCATTGTCGGGAGCTGCCGAATGAGTGCCGACACCGCGATCAAAACGATTGCCGCCCTACTGGAACGTGACCGGATCGCCCAGGCAAAGGAACGCCTTGCGGAAGCGCTTCGGGAGTACCCGGATGACGTAACTCTGCAGTTGCAGGCGGCCTGGGCGGAATATTATGACGATAACGAACCTGCGGCGTGGGCGGCGCTGCAGCCTGTTTTGGCGGCTGAACCCGACAATCCTTCGGCTCGCAATCTGCTCTTTCAGCTGTACCTAGAGGAAGGCGATTTTGCCGAGGCGGAGACGGTCATAATCGACCTGTTGAATGACTACCCGGAAGAATCGGTCTTCTACGGCTTCTATGCGATTCTGATGCTCAAGACGATGAACATCGCGAAGGCACAGGCCCTGGCGGTGGAAGGCCTAAAGTACGATCCGGATGACAGGGGTTGCCTCTATTCGCTGTCGCTGACCGGCCTGATAGAAGGCAAATCAGACGTATCGAACACGGCATTGGAAGAGTTGGTGGCGAGCGATCCGGATGCGATTCAAACCTTGATTCTGATTTTCCAGAATTTGAATGATCGCGGTGAAAATCGGGCGGCATACCGTGTCGTGCAACAACTCGTCCGACTTCAACCGGATAACGAAGAGATTATCGAGATGGCGGCCAGTTTGAAAGCGAGCGCACATTGGACGATGTTGCCGCTTTGGCCGTTACAGAAATTCGGTTGGGTCGCGTCAATCACGCTTTGGGTGGCGGCGTTTGTCGGCCTCCGGGCCTTGTCGCAGGTGGACCGGCCTCTTGCCGGAATTCTCTCGATTTGTGTGCTGATTTATGTCGCCTATAGCTGGATTTGGCCGACTTTGCTGCGCCGAATAATCTTGCGGTCCTGACGTTTTGGACCGGACAACGCGCGGATCACGCTATGACAGATAACACGGATCGTCAGGGACTCGAACAACGGTTATTGGCCAATCCTTTCGATGCGGTCGCCAGGGATGACTATGCGGCTTTGCTGCTCAAGACTGATTGTGCCGCCGAAGCGCTCGCGCAGTACGAACTGCTTTGCCAGCAGCAGGCCGATCAGGCATCGCATTTGATAGGCGCCGCCTGCGCGCTTCTGGCCCTTGGTCGTCGGGAGGAGGCGCTGACTTCCTACCGGAAGTCCCGCGATCTTGACGGTTTCGAACCGGTTGAAAAGCTTGAAGCACTCGCCCCCAACGCCGTTCCGTCGACGGGTGTGACCCAGTTGCGCGTCGTTTCCGGCGACCGCACCGACGGTGTCGTTCAATTTTCAAGCGCGCGCGGAAATACGCAGAAAGTAAAGTTCGAGGACATTGTCGGTGCGGATGACATCAAGCGGACGATCCGGCTGCAAATCATTGAGCCGTTCGTGAATCCGGGCCTCTTCCAACGGTTTCGCAAACAGGCTGGCGGGGGCATCCTGCTCTACGGACCGCCGGGCTGCGGCAAGACAATGCTGGCGAAGGCCGTCGCTTCGGAATGCAATGCGGAGTTCATCTCGGTCGGGATCAGCGACGTTCTGAACATGTGGATAGGTGAGAGTGAACGCAACCTCGCCGCTATTTTCGAACGCGCGCGAGCGAATGTTCCAAGTGTATTGTTTTTCGATGAGATCGATGCGCTCGCCTATTCCCGCTCGAAGGCGAGCAGCGAACATACGCGGACCGTCGTTAATGAACTGTTGGCGCAACTGGATGGCATGGGATCGGATAATAGAAGCGTCCTGATGTTGGCTGCGACCAACATGCCTTGGGATGTGGACCCGGCCATGCGCAGGCCCGGCCGGTTTGCACGCCAAGTCTTTGTCCCGCCGCCGGATGCTGAAGGCCGCAAAGCCATGATCGTGGAAAAGCTGGCTGACGTACCGTGCGAACCGTTCGACGTCGCGGCAATTGCGCGTCGTTGCGAACATTTCTCGGGGGCGGACATCGACGGGCTGATTGAATTGGCGAAGGAACGCGCCCTGGCTTCGGCTATCATCGACAGGAACGAACGCCCCCTGTCGCAGGACGATTTCGAATCGGCGCTTTCGGAAATCGTGCCATCGACGATCGATTGGCTGCGGACGGCGCGCAATCTTGTGAAGTTCGGCGGGGCGGATAGGTCGTATAAGGAGGTTGAAACCTATCTGAAACGCGTCAAGTTCAATTAGTCCTTCGAAAGCGCGTTGCCATCTGAACTATCGGCTCGACGGTAAGTGTACACGGGTTCGGTCGTTTTCGATGGATCGAGCAAGCTCTTGACCGCTCTGCTGGGGCGAGGTTCTTTGCGGACGTGAAACGGCATGCGATGAATGGCGATCAAGAAGATTTCGACAGGCCGGACCATGCCGGCGTGCGGGTGCCGCCACCGTTGATCTTTCTGGTCTTTCTGGGGGGCGGGATCTGGCTGGATTCCGCCTGGATTGCGGGCGCTTTCGCGCCTTTGCCTTGGATGATCGCGGGCGGTTGCCTGCTGGCGGCGGGGCTTGCGCTGATCGTCCTCGCTGGGGTCGGGCATTTTGCGGCCGGGACCCATGTGGAGCCCTGGAAGCCGACCTCCGCCATCGTCAGTTCCGGGCTCTACGCCCACAGCCGCAACCCGATGTATCTGGGCATGGCCTTGGGGCAAGTGGGCGTCGCCGCCGCGGCGGGCAGCCTGATCGGTGCGCTGTCGGTGGTGTTCAGCGTGGCCGTCGTCCAATGGTACGTCATCGGGCGGGAGGAACGGTATCTAGAAGCCAAGTTCGGGCAACCTTATCTGGACTACAAACGCCGCGTCAGGCGGTGGATCTGACCCGCCTAAAGACGGCTGCAGAGGCGCAGGGCATCGAAAACCGCGGCGGCAACATTTCGACTGGCAGCGGCATCACCGATCCGAAACAGACTTATCCCGTCCTGATCCAGACTCGGCTGCGGTTTGCCGGCCACGAGAGCATCCAGGTCCAAAAAACCGTCATTTGCCGATGCGCTCCGCAGCTCTTGGTAGACATCGTCTACCGGTAAAGTGCCGTTTTCGACGATCACCGTATCGCATTCGATCTTCATGTCTTCACCGGTCAATTCGTGGGTGAAGACGGCGGCCAGGCTGTTTCCGTCGCGTGTTACGGCACGAAGCCCATATTCGGCATGGGTTGGTATGTGTTCCTGGGCAATGCGTTTTTTCCAGGAAGCCTGTTCCGAATAATCCAATTCCTTGCCTGGAACATCGTCCAGCAATACCAGGTCGGCCTTCTTGCCCTGGCGTGTCAGGAACTCAGCGACGGTTGGAGCAGTATGCCGACCCGTTCCATCGTAGACGACAGCGGTGTCGCCGGCCGAGGCCGAGCCTGTCAGGATATCCCAAGGGCTGGTGCAAAGCTCCGCGCCCTCCAATCCGTCAAGGTCCGGTATGCCGCCTGTCGCGATGATCACGACGTTTGGGCTTTCCGCCAAAATGTCTTGGGCCTCCGCATAGTGGCTCAGGCGAAGATCCACGCCCAAAGTTTCCAGTTCCGACGCGCGCCAATCGATGAGCCCGGCGACGTCTTTGCGCCAACTGGCCGCGGGCGCCATGCGCATCTGACCACCAAGCCTGTCGGCGGCTTCGAAAAGGACGACGTCATGGCCGCGCTCCGCACTAACCCGCGCGGCTTCAAGCCCGGCCGGGCCGCCGCCGACAATGACGATTTTTCTGACGGGACCGGCGGTTTCCTCTATGACCTGCGGCCAGAATCTTTCCCGCCCGGAAGCGGCGTTGTGCAAACAGGTTGGGCGGTTCGCCCCCATACAATGGGTCGCGCCGACGCAAGGGCGGATGCGTTCTTCTTCCCCCCGGGCGAGTTTGTTGACGATTTGCGGATCCGCGATATGGGCGCGGGTCATCGCGACCATGTCGAGCAACCCCTCGCGGATCGCATGGCGGGCGGTCGATAGATCCGTGATCCGGGCGGCGTGAAAGACCGGCAGGCCGACCTCCCGCTTAAAGGTCCCTGCTTTTTCAAGCCAGGGTGCGATCGGCATCGACATGCCGGGCATGCATTGCTCGGCCATCTCCATCATCTTGTCGATGCGGCCGTAATTCGCATTGAAGAAATCGAGCAGGCCTGAGTGTTCCAGGATATGGGCGGCCTTCAGGCATTCTTCGAAATCCATTCCAGCTTGGGGGCCGCCCTGCATTGCCTCGTCGATGCCGTACCGCATGCCGACGATGAAATCGTCACCCACGCGGTTCCGGATTTCCTCATGCACCATCAGGGCGAAACGGCAGCGGTTTTCGACCGATCCGCCAAAGTCATCCGTGCGCTTATTCGTGGCGGGTGACATGAATTGGCCGATCAAATGGCCCTGCATCATCGTCTCCAACCCGTCCAGGCCGCCTTCGCGGCATCGATAGGCCGCGTCACCGAAGGCTTTTACGACCCGGTCGATGTCGTTCCTGTCCATTTCCCGCGGAATCGCCCGGTGAAGCGCTTCCCGGATCGGCGACGGTGCGATAGTCGGCAACCAGTTCTGGGTGTTCGTTTCACCGCGCCGGCCCAGATGGGTGATTTGAACCATGATTGCCGCGCCTTGGCGATGGACGCGGTCGGCGAAGGATTGAAGGAAGGGAATGACTTTATCTGTGCCCACATTCAATTGGCCGGACGCCCAAGTCGAATCCGGCCCGATGTAAGAAGACCCGCCAAACATGGTCAGCGCCAGTCCGCCTTTCGCCTTTTCCTCGTGATACCTTTGATAGGCCTCCCCTGGCATGCCGTCCGCATCGCCGAGGCCACAGGCATGGCTGGTCGACATGACCCTGTTTCGCAGGGCCAAGTGCTTCAGTTGGAAAGGCTGCAGCAGTGGGTCGGTGGACTGTGTGGCGGGTGAATTTTGCGGCATGGGAAGTCCAGGGTGAAGGTTTCATGGCGGTTCGATCTACAACCGTATCAAATCCACTTCTCCGGGGAAGGCGAAAATCCTGGATAGACGCTATTCAGCTTTGAAGCGGTGCCTGTCATGCTTGCCCTAACGCCATGCCTCGGTCGATAATGATTCGAGAAAACCAACAAGATTAGCCGGTTTGAATGGACTGCCCTGCGGGAGGGAAACGGAAATGACAGCCACATTGGATGAACGTGCCGCCGCATGCGGCCTTAGCCTCACACCGATAGCGCCCAAAGTCGGGTGCCGGATCGATGGGATCGACTTGGCCGCACCGACCGAGGAGCAGGTCGCTGTTCTGTTGGACGCTTTCGGACAGTTCGGCGGTCTCTTGATGCGCGGCCAGACGCTGGAGGTCGAAGATCTTGTTGGTTTTTCGCGCCGGTTGGGCACCTTGGACCATGCACCGCTGACACAAGTCGGTCGAACGGCAATCGAAGGGTTTCCTGAGATCTATTTGATCACCAACCTGGTGGACAAGGAAGGAAAGCCGATGGGCGCGCTGGGGAATGGGGAGGCGGTATGGCATACCGACATGTCCTATCTGCCCTCGCCGCCCGATGCGTCGCTGCTATATGCCAGGGAGGTTCCGCCCACGGGAGGCAATACTTTCCTCTGCTCCATGATGGCAGCCTATGACTCTTTGCCCGACGACCTGAAGTCCTTGGCGCATTCGCTGCAGATCAAACATGATGCGACGTACAATTCGGGCGGCTATGTGCGCCAGGGGATGGAGGAGCATTCCGACCCGCGCAAGACGACGGGTACTTTCCATCCCGCTGTTATACGCCACCCGGAAACGGGCAGGCCGGCACTTTATCTGGGGCGCCGTCGGCAATCCTATATCGAAGGATATGAACTGGCCGAATCAGAAGCCTTGCTCGATAAGCTATGGGAATATGCGACCCTGCCGGAAAACACTTATGAACATGTCTGGCAGGTGAACGACGTGCTGCTTTGGGATAATCGCATTACCATGCACCGGCGGGACAGTTTCGACCCGACGCATACGCGGCTGATGTGGCGCACGCAGATTCAAGGCTCGGGTGCACCGAAGGCATTCGCGCAGGCTTAACTGGCGGCAGGGCTGGACAATCACCAGCGCCCGCATCAGGTTGGTCGCCTGTTTCCGCCTCCTGGTCAGGGGCGCATTTTTTTAAAACCGGCATCCAGAGTCGGTGAACAGTTTCAGGGTGGAGTTGGGTCATGAATCCGTTCGAATGGAAGCGCGAGCAGGTAATGCTGTCGCCCAAGGAAGCGGATGAGATCAAGACGACCACCTGTTACATGTGCGCATGCCGTTGCGGCATTCGGGTTTACCTCAAGGACGGCGGTGTCCGTTATATTGAAGGTAATCCAGACCATCCCGTGAACAAAGGCGTGCTCTGCGCCAAAGGGTCCGCTGGCATCATGAATCATAATTCGCCGGCGCGGCTGACCAAGCCGCTGTTGCGGGTTGGAGAACGCGGTGCCGGCGAGTTCAAGGAAATCGAATGGGATGAGGCGCTCTCGCTCGCCCAGGATTGGCTGGGTGAGGTTCGCCGCACAGATCCCAAGAAACTCGCATTTTTCACCGGGCGCGATCAAAGCCAGTCATTGACCGGTTGGTGGGCTGCCCAGTTCGGTACGCCTAATTTTGCCGCCCATGGCGGTTTCTGCTCCGTCAATATGGCGGCGGCCGGGCTCTACACGCTCGGCGGTGCGTTCTGGGAATTCGGTGAACCCGATTGGGACCATACCAAGTATTTCATGATGTGGGGTGTCGCGGAAGATCACGACTCCAATCCAATCAAGATGGGCCTTGGCAAGCTGAAGACGCGCGGAGACGCCAAATTCGTCGCCGTCAATCCGGTGCGAAGCGGATATGGCGCCATCGCAGACGAATGGATCGGCATCCGGCCGGGTACGGACGGTTTGTTCGCCCTGTCACTGGTTCATGAATTGCTGCGGTCGGAAAATGTCGATCTGGACTTCCTGTCCCGTTATACCAATGCGCCGTGGCTGGTCATCGAAAATCCGGGCGGCGCGGATGATGGGCTGATCGCCCGGGACGCGGATGGCAATCCGTTGTGCTGGGACGGTGAAAAGAACCAAGCCGTCAACGCCCTCTCAGCGGAGGCAAAGCCTGTCCTGGCGGGCCGCCGTACCTTGGAGGATGGGCGCATCTGCGTGCCGTCCTTCGATTTGTTGGCGCGCCGTTATCTGGACCCCCAATATGCCCCGGACGCCGTGGCGGAACGAACCGGCGTGTCGGCGGAAACGATCAAACGGATTGCGGCGGAACTTGCCCACACCGCTTTTTCGGAAGAGGTGGTGATTGAACAGCCATGGACCGACTGGGCCGGGCGCAAACATGAGCGGATGATCGGCCGGCCGATTTCTATGCATGGTATGCGCGGTATTTCCGCCCATTCGAATGGCTTCCATACCTGCCGCTCGATCCATCTTCTGCAAGTGTTGCTTGGGTCGATCGATTGTCCCGGTGGCTGGCGTTACAAGGCGCCGTTTCCCCGGCCGATCCCGCCGGGCCCGAAGCCGGCAGGCAAGGAATGGAGTCCCAATACGCCCCTGGGTGGTATGCCGCTCGGCAACCCGACAGGCCCGGAAGATCTTTTGGTCGACGAAGACGGAACGCCTAAACGTATCGACAAGGCCTATAGCTGGGAACACCCACTGTCGGCCCATGGCCTGATGCATATGGTGATCCACAATGCGTGGAAAAAAGACCCGTATGGCGTCGATGTGCTGTTCATGTATATGGCGAATATGGCTTGGAATTCGTCGATGAACGTGCCCGGCACGCTGCATTACCTGACCGACAAAGATAAAAACACCGGCGAATACAAGATTCCGAAAATCATTTATTCGGACGCTTACTATTCGGAAATGGTCCCCTATGCCGACTTGATCCTGCCGGACACGACCTATCTTGAACGCTGGGATTGTATCTCCCTGCTGGACCGGCCGATTTCTTCGGCGCATGGACCGGGTGATGCAATCCGTCAGCCGGTTGTGAAACCTGACCGCGACGTTCGGCCGTTCCAGGATGTCCTGATCGATCTGGGCGCGCGGCTTGGGCTGCCGGGGTTTGTCGATCTGGAAGGCGACGCAAAATATCCGGGCGGCTATTCCGACTACATCGTCAATCACGAACGCCTTCCGGGCATTGGACCGTTGGCAGGTTGGCGGGGTGAAGACGGGGAAGCCCATGGCCGCGGAGCGGTCAACAAGGACCAGCTTGATCGTTACATCGAGAACGGCTGTTTCTGGAGTGAGGAAATACCGCTCGAACACCAATATTTCAAACATGCCAATTTGGGTTACCTGGACTATGCGGCCGGTATGGGATGGATCCCGAAAGCGGAACAGATCGTTCTGCAACTCTATTCCGAACCTTTGCAGAAATTCCGTCTTGCCGCGCAGGGACATGGTGCCTTGCAGCCGCCGGAAGAGCATCGCGAACGGGTCGAAACCTATTTCGATCCGCTTCCCATCTGGTACATGCCCTTCGAGGAAGCGGTCATCGATACGGATTCCTATCCGATGCATGCGCTGACCCAACGACCGATGCAGATGTACCATTCCTGGGGGTCCCAGAATGCCTGGTTGCGGCAGATCACGGCGCGAAACCGGCTTTTCATCAATGAAGAGACCGCGGCGGCGATGGGGGTCGAGGATGAGGATTGGGTCTGGGTCATCAGCCATGCGGGCAGGGTAAAGGGCCAGGTCAAGCTGATGAGCGGCGTGAATGCCGACACGGTCTGGACCTGGAATGCGATCGGCAAGCGAAAGGGCGCTTGGCGTCTTAGCGTGGATGCGCCGGAATCGACACGGGGTTTCCTTCTGAATCATATCATCTCGGAACTGCTTCCGGCCCAAGGCGACGGACTGCGCTATTCCAATTCGGACCCCGTAACGGGGCAGGCGGCTTGGTTCGATTTGCGCGTTCGGGTGGAAAAATGCCTGCCTGAAGAGGCGGGGCTGACGGAACCCACATTCGACGCCCAGCCGCCGCCACCTGGAAGTTCCGCGCCTGTGGACGAGTTGACCTATGGGACGCAGTTCAAGAAAGAAGGGCGTGACGCCGGGTTGCCCATGACGGAATGGATCGGCAACCGCCGGGAAGCGTCGAAGAATATTTCTGGCATTGCCGACGGACATGGTAACAAAACGGGCCATGGGCCGAAGGGCGGTCACAAATGACCAGTCTTCCGACGACCACAGAAAAGAAGCTCGGCCTCGTCATCGATCTGGATATCTGCGTCGGGTGCCATGCTTGCGCGGTCAACTGCAAGGAATGGAATACATCGGGCCACAGTGCGCCCCTGACCGACAAAGACCCCTATGGCGGTGATCCCGCCGGGGTCTGGTTCAACCGGATTCATACATTCGAGGTCAGGGAAGAGAATAGCAACGGACGGACGGTGCATTTTCCGAAGTCCTGCCTGCATTGCGAGGCGGCGCCCTGCGTCACCGTCTGCCCGACAGGGGCCAGCTATAAGCGGGAAGAAGACGGCATCGTCCTGGTCAATGCGGATACCTGCATCGGCTGCAAGCTGTGTTCCTGGGCCTGCCCGTATGGGGCACGGGAATATGACGATTCCGCCGGTGTCATGAAGAAATGCACCTTGTGCATCGACAAAATCTATAACGAGACCCTGCGGCCGGAAAGCCGCGTGCCGGCCTGTGTGTCGACCTGTCCCGCAGGCGCGCGTCATTTCGGCGATTTGGGCGATCCGGACAGCGAAGTGTCGAAACTGTCCGCGGCGCGCGGCGGCTATGCCTTGATGCCTGAGCAGGATTGCAAACCCGTGAACCGTTATCTGCCGCCTCGGCCTCGAAAAAAGGAAGCGGCGGATATTGGGGCTTCCGCGGAAGTCCGTGCGAAAGACGGCAACTTGGAAGGGGCCGGTCTTTTGGCCCGCCTCGTAGACCGCGTCTTGAGCCGATAGGGCGTTGGGGTGAGCCGGATGTATCGTAAGAATTTGAATGTCAGCCATAGGGAACGCCATGCATCCCGCTAAGTCCGTGATATTTTTTACAACCGCTTCCGGCGCAGGCTATGGCTTGTTGATTTGGTTCGCTCTCTTTGGCCTGTTGAACAGGATGCCGCTGGATCGCGACTTCGCGCTGGTGGTCTTGGGCGTGGCTTTCACACTGGTGACCGCGGGGCTTCTTTCGTCGACCGCCCATCTGGGGCATCCGGAACGCGCGTGGCGGGCGTTAAGTCAGTGGAAAACATCCTGGCTGTCCCGCGAAGGTGTGGCGGCGATCCTGGCTTACCTACCCATGTTTGCCTACGGCTACATATGGTTCATGGGCATTCAGGACCGAAACCTGGTTGCCGTCGTAGCGGGGGCATCCATCGTTCTGTCCTTGGTCACCGTTTACTGCACGGCGATGATCTATGCGTCCTTGAAGACCATCCGGGCGTGGCACAATGGCTATACCGTAGGCGGCTATCTTATTTTCTCCCTGATGACCGGCGCTGTGCTGCTGACCTTTTTCGCGCATCTTCGCCAGTACGACATGCGCGATGAGGTTTCTGCCGCAGCCCTCCTGACTTTGGGGGTTGGGCTGTTCCTCAAGCAGTTCTATTGGCGGTTCCTCCAGACGGCCTCTTCGCCAAGCGATATCGGGACGGCGACCGGTCTGGGCGGTCCGGGGAAGACGACCTTGCTGGAAGGGCCGCATACCGAATCGAACTACCTGATGGACGAAATGGGCTTCCGGATCGCGCGAAAACATGCCGACAAACTTCGCGTTTATGCATCGATGCTGGGATTCGTCCTGCCGATTGTGCTGATCGTCATGGCAGTATTTCTGGGTGGTTGGGTCGAAATACTCTGCACTTTGTTCGCCGTCGCCTTTTGTGCCGTTGGCATACTGCTGGAACGGTGGTTGTTCTTCGCGGAAGCGCGGCACGTCGTTACGCTGTACTATGGTGCTGCGCGGGCGTGAGCTTCCGGCGCTGGAGCGACGGCCGTTAACCTCCTCACATTCGGGCACAAAAGGCCTTGACGGAAGCGTTTGCTGTGAAATGCTAGCGCCTTCTAAACGCAAGGGGTGCCGGAGTGCAGTCGGAGAGCGGCGAGGAAGGCGCGCGAAGGAAACGGGACGCGCCTTGTTTCATTTCTGTTGCCATATGCGGAAGGGCTGAAGGCCTCTCTACTCCGCAAGACTCTACCTCTCTCTGGTAATTGCCCATGCCCAGCTGGACCAAATCCTATATCCGATTTGTCGATGGTCTGAACCGCCGGATTGGCCGGTTCGCCATGTACGGTATCTTCGCGCTGGTCGGCGTCTTGTTGTGGTCGTCGATCTCAAAAACGTTCTTCGACCCGTCGCTATGGACGCTGGAAATCGCCCAATTCCTGATGGTCGCCTATTACATCATTGGCGGTCCCTATTCGATCCAACTGGGATCGAATGTCCGGATGGATCTTTTCTACGGCAATTGGTCCGACCGTAAGAAGGCATGTTATGACGCGGTCACAGTCTTGATGCTGATATTTTTTCTCGGCGTGCTTCTCTATGGCGGTCTCAGCTCAATGGCTTATTCATTCGGGTATTTTGGCAAGGAACCGATTGGGTTTCTTTTCGGCCTGGTCATCGGGACGGAAGAACTCGGCCATCTTGAGCGCAGCCCGACGGCGTGGCGCCCGTATCTGTGGCCGATCAAATTGGTCATGTGTATCGGGTTCTTCATGATGCTGTTGCAAGTGTCTTCGGAGTTGATCAAGGACATTGCCAAGATCCGTGGGGAAGAGATCTGATGTCCTATGAGTTGATCGCAATCCTCATGTTCTCCTCGATGATGTTGATGCTGATGACCGGTCAGCGCGTTTTCGGCGCGATCGGCGGCGTCGCCGTGATTGCCGCCTTGGCGCTCTGGGGGACGGGCGGGTCGGATATACCCTTCTCCTCGGCCATGAAGTTGATGAAATGGTATCCGCTTCTGACGCTGCCGATGTTTATCTTCATGGGCTATGTCCTGTCGGAATCCAAGATCGCCGACGATCTCTACAAGATGTTTCATGTTTGGATGGGACCGGTTCCGGGCGGATTGGCAATCGGGACCATCGGCTTGATGGTGTTGATCTCAGCCATGAACGGGTTGTCGGTTGCCGGCATGGCGATCGGTGCGACCATTGCTCTGCCGGAACTGCTCAAGCGCGGGTATGACAAGAAGATGGTGACGGGGGTAATCCAGGCGGGGTCGTCGCTGGGAATCCTTGTCCCGCCATCCGTCGTGTTGGTCCTCTATGCGATGATTGCGCGCCAGCCTGTCGGCCAATTGTGGTTGGCCGGGGTTGTTCCGGGCTTGATGATGGCGGCGATGTTCGTTGCCTATATCGCGGTGCGCTGCCGCTTCAATCCAAAGCTGGGGCCGGTTTTGCCGGTCGAAGAACGGACGGTTCCGTTGGCTGAAAAGCTTCGCCTGTTACAGGCGGGAATCCTGCCGATCGTGATTTTCGCTTCCATGATGGTTCCGTTCATTAACGGATGGACAAGTCTTGTCGAAAGTTCGGCCATTGGTGCGATGGCTGCGTTTCTGGCTGCTGTCCTGAAACGGCGTATGACCCGGGACGTGTTCGAGGTCTCTGTACGGCAAACCTTGGCAATCTCATGCATGTTCATGTGGATCATTCTTGCGGCTTTGGGTTTCGGTGCCGTGTTCGATGGGCTGGGTGCGGTGCGGGCGATTGAGAATTTGTTCACCGAACAGCTCGGTCTTGATCCTTGGATGATCCTGATTCTGATGCAGCTTTCGTTCTTGGTGATGGGGACCTTCCTGGACGATACGGCGATGCTGGTGATCGTGGCTCCGCTTTATGTTCCGCTGGTAGGGGCACTGGGCTTCGATTTGATATGGTATGGTGTGCTCTACACGATCACGACGCAGATCGCCTATATGACGCCGCCCTTCGGGTATAATTTGTTCTTGATGCGTGCGATGGCTCCACCTGAGATCACTTTGCGCGACATCTATGGGTCAATTCTTCCCTTTGTGTGTGTAATGGTGCTGGCGCTGGGTTTGATTATGGCTTTTCCCAATATCGCCTTGTGGCTGCCACATTACGTGTACGGTCTTTAACAGAGCTCCGATAAGGAGCCTAATAGCGGTATAAAACCGCGTGGTTTTAACAACCTAAGAACAAGGAGTAAGCAATGACTACGAGACGTAAATTCCTCGCCGGTGCCGGTGTTGCCGGCGCGGCGGCTCTGGCCGCTCCGGCCGTTCACGCCCAATCCAAGATCAAATGGCGCTTGCAGACCTATGCGGGCCCGGCGCTGGCCGAGCATGTGATCAAGCCGGCCATTGACAGTTTCAACAAGATCGCCGGCGATCAGATGGAGATCGAACTGTTTTTCGCCGATCAGCTGGTGCCAACCGGTGAGTTGTTCCGCGCCATGCAGAGCGGCACGATCGATGCGGTTCAGTCCGATGACGATTCCATGGCCTCGCCAACGGAAGTCACGGTCTTCGGCGGGTATTTCCCGTTCGCCAGCCGTTATTCGCTGGATGTGCCGGTACTGTTCAACCAGTACGGCCTGAATGAAATATGGGATGCCGAATACTCAAAGGTCGGGGTCAAACACATCTCTGCCGGTTCATGGGATCCGTGCCATTTCGCTACCAAAGATCCGATCCGCAGCCTTGAGGATATGAAGGGCAAACGTGTCTTCACCTTCCCGACCGCGGGCCGCTTCCTGGCGCAGTTCGGCGTCGTGCCGGTTACGCTGCCGTGGGAAGACATCGAAGTCGCGGTGCAGACCGGTGAACTCGACGGTATCGCCTGGTCCGGTATTACGGAAGACTACACCGTCGGCTGGGCCGATGTGACCAACTACTTCCTCACCAACAACATTTCCGGCGCCTGGGCGGGGTCGTTCTTCGCCAATATGGACCGTTGGAACGAACTGCCTGATAACCTGAAGGAACTGGTGAGGGTCACTTTCGACAGCTCGCATTATTACCGGCAGTGGTGGTACTGGGGCGGCGAAGCTTCGCTTCGCGTCAACGGCACGAAGATGGAACTGACCTCTATTCCGGACAAGGAATGGGATACCGTCGAACAGGCTGCCGTGAAGTTCTGGGACGAAATCGCTGCGGAATCGGAAACCAAGGCGAAAGTCGTGGAAATCTTTAAGAAGTACAACTCGGACATGGTTAAGGCTGGACGTCCCTATCGCTACGGCTGATAAGAGGCGTTCAAACGGTTCTGTGGGGCGCTGTTCCGGCGCCCCACATTTCCTTCAAGACATCAAACAGTGGAAGCAGTCATGCCAGGCAATCTAAGCTTTGAAGAACTCAAAACCGCCGTTGAGAAGGGCGAAATCGATACCGTCCTGATGGCTCTTGTCGATATGCAGGGCCGCCTGATGGGGAAACGCTGCCAGGCGGAGTTCTTTGTCGAAAGCGCTTATGAGGAAACGCATAGCTGCAACTACCTCCTCGCCACCGATCTAGAGATGGAAACGGTCCAGGGTTACAAGGCGACCAGTTGGTCTGCCGGGTATGGCGACTATACGATGAAGCCGGATATGACGACCTTGCGGCGCTTACCGTGGCTGGAAGGAACAGCCATGGTCCTGTGCGACGTGTTGGACCATAAAACCCATGAAGAAGTGCCTCACTCGCCCCGCGCTATCCTGAAAAAGCAAGTCGCACGGCTGGAGGCGATGGGCCTGAAACCCTTCATGGCGTCCGAGCTCGAATTCTTCATGTTCCGGGAGTCCTTCGAGGAGGCCGGTGACAGCGGTTATCGCGGTTTGAAGACTTATAGTGCCTATAACGAGGACTACCACATCTTCCAGACCACCAAGGAAGAGGGCGTCATGCGGGCGATCCGCACGGGCCTTCAAGGGGCAGGCATTCCGGTCGAAAACACCAAGGGCGAGGCCGATGCCGGCCAAGGCGAAGTCAATGTCCGCTACAGCGAAGCGGTCGACATGGCCGACAACCACGTCACCATCAAGAACGCCTGCAAGGAAATCGCTTGGCAGAAGGGGCACGCATTGACCTTCCTGGCAAAGTGGAACGCCGATATGGCGGGCAGCTCCTGCCATGTGCATCAGTCCCTATGGACCCTGGATGGCAAACCTGCCTTCCTGGACAAGGATGGGACCTATGGCATGTCGGCGTTGATGAAACACTACATGGCCGGCCTGCTTGCCCATGCGGGAGAGTTCACCTATTTCCTGGCGCCCTATGTGAACAGTTACAAACGGTTCAAGGAAGGCACCTTCGCACCCACCAAAGCGATCTGGTCGTTGGATAACCGTACGGCGGGCTATCGGCTCGTCGGTGAGGGAACCAAGGGGATCCGTGTCGAATGCCGTGTCGGCGGGTCCGACTTGAATCCGTATCTTGCCTACGCGGCAATGCTGGCGGCCGGAATCGACGGGATAGAGAACAAGTTGGAGCTGGAGCCGGAATTCGCAGGCGATGCCTATAAGGCCGCGCGCGCCCGCAGTATCCCCGGGACGCTGCGGGAAGCGACGGTAGCGTTGAAGAAGTCGAAAATGCTGCGTGCCGCGCTGGGCGATGATGTGGTCGACCACTATGTCCACGCAGGGACGTGGGAACAGAAAGCGTTTGATGATGCGGTCACCGATTGGGAAGTGGCTCGCGGTTTTGAAAGGGCGTAAAGATGCAGGCGAATTGGTCCTATCCCACAACGATTTGGTTTGGCGCTGGGCGCATTGAAGGCTTGCCGGAGGCTTGTCGTAGCGCAGGCATGGAACGTCCGCTTTTGGTGACCGATGCCGGGCTCGCCGACCTGCCGATCACGACGCAAACCCTAGACATTCTGGATAAGGCAGGAATGGGCCGCGGAATGTTCTCCGGTGTCGATTCCAACCCGACGGACAAGAACCTCGCTGCCGGAATCGAAGTCTTCAAGGCGGGTGGCCATGATGGTGTTATCGCCTTTGGCGGCGGCTCGGCGCTTGATGTGGGCAAACTAATCGCCTTCCAGGCGGATCAAGTGCGTCCGGTTTGGGATTTTGAAGATATCGGCGACTGGTGGACCCGCGCGAACGCGGAAGTGATCTGGCCGATCATCGCGGTGCCGACGACTTCGGGCACCGGATCGGAAGTGGGCCGTGCCGGGGTCGTGACGAATACGGAAGCGGAAGTGAAGAAGGTCATCTTCCATCCCAAAATGCTGCCCGCTATCGTCATCAGCGATCCTGAGCTGACGGTTGGCCTGCCGCCGCATATCACGGCCGGCACCGGGATGGACGCTTTCGTCCATAACCTGGAAGCGTATTGCGCGCCGACCTACCATCCGATGTCGGAAGGGATTGCGGTCGAAGGCATGCGGTTGGTGAAGGAATATCTTCCGCGCGCCTATGCCAAAGGCGACGATATTGAAGCCCGTGGACATATGATGTCTGCCGCCGCCATGGGTGCGGTTGCATTTCAGAAGGGGCTGGGCGGTGTTCATTCGCTCTCCCACCCGGCCGGTGTGCTCTATCACACCCATCACGGGCTGACGAATGCTGTCTACCTGCCCTATGTGTTGGCCTTTAATCGCCCGGCCATCGAGGGAAAGATCGAGCGTCTCTCTGCTTGGCTAGGCATAGACGGCGGGTTCGACGGTTTCATGAAATATGTCCTGGACCTTCGGTCCGACCTTGGGATCGCGCATACGTCCAAGGAAATAGGTATCGACGATACCCAGACCGAGAGAATGGCGGCAATGGCGGTCGTGGATCCTACGGCAGGTGGCAACCCGATCCCCCTTACCGAAGAAATCTGCTGCGACCTTTATCGGCGGGCCTTGGCCGGAAACGTTTAGCGCAAATGGGCGTTATGTCCCTTTCCGTGGGTTTTGTTTTGTTTTTGGAGGCGTCGTGGAAGGGTTTCTCGCTCTTGGATTTCTGATCGGCATGCAGCATGCCCTGGAAGCCGACCATATAGCCGCGGTCAGCACCATGGCTGTTGACGGTGGTGCGTCGAAACGGGGGCTGGCCCTTCGTGGCGCTGTATGGGGCGTGGGACATACGTTGACGCTGTTCGCGATTTGCGCGGCGGTCATTCTTCTTGGATTGACCATGACGGATCGGACCGCAGCCGTGCTGGAATTCGCCGTTGGGTGTATGTTGGTGCTTCTGGGTGCCGACGTTTTCCGGAAGATGCGGAAAAAGAAAATTCACTTCCATGTGCACGACCATGGCGATGGCAAGGTTCACCTCCATGCCCACAGCCATCAGGGCGCTCCAACTCAGCATTTCAAGGACCAGCATCACCACCGGCATCCGACAGGTTTTCCGATGAGGGCTTTGCTGGTTGGTCTGGTGCATGGTGCAGCCGGCTCGGCGGGGTTGCTTGCGCTGGCGATCGCGGCGACGAAAGACGCTTGGACGGCGGTCGCTTATGTACTGGTTTTCGGGATTGGTTCGATCTTCGGCATGGCCGCGCTGACGGCCATCGCTGCCTGGCCGCTGCGGGCCGCTGAAAAGCACGCTGTACGGATGCATGGTCTGTTGAGTGCGATTGCAGGCCTGCTTGCCGTGGCGATCGGTGTCGACGTCATGGTCGAGACCTGGGCGACCGCTTTCACGTAGATTCTGCGTTGATCTGGATTCTGTTTTTATTGACCGGAACTCGCCATTTTGGCGTCCCGAGGTGCTTCTTGCCTTGGGCGGTATTCTGTTAAACTGGAGCGATTCTTGCGTGTGATATTCCAGCCGGTATTCCCAAGGAAGGCCGGTTGGCGCATACTGGACCGTCGGTAGAAGCCGCGCGGCCAACCAGAAGGAGGGCCTGTTTGAACGTTTTGATTCTAAGCGCCAGCAGCAAATCCTTGCTGGTAAAGGCATTTCAGGACGCGGTTCGCCCCTTTGGTGGGGCCGTAACGGCTGCCGATGTGGCGGCCGACAGTGCGGCATTGCAAGTTGCCGACAAGGCCGTTCTCACGCCGCGCAGCAACGATTCCCGGTTTTCGGATGCCCTGGAAGCAATCTGCTCCGCCCATGATATTTCCCTTGTTGTTCCAACACGCGATGGCGAATTGCAGCGCTTGGCCGAAATAGCCGGGCGACTTCGCGCAAAGGGGATTGCCGTCCTGGTGCCCTCGGGCGAAGCGATAGCCATTTGCAGCAATTCGTGGCGTTTCAGCGCCTTCTGCAGGGAAAATGGATTTCCGACACCGAAGAATTTTCCGACCGCGGAGGCTGTGGATCGTTTTCCTGTGTTTTGCCGTGCGGCGAACCGCACGGTCCCACACCATGCCATGCGGATATCCAACAAAGAGGAACTGTCCGCCTACGAAGTCCTGCACGGCCGCGTCGACGGCGGGCTGATCATTCAGGAATTCGTCGATTGGCCGGAATACAGCATCGACGTGCTGATGGATTTGCAGGGTAATCCATTACAAGCGGTCGCCCGGCGTCGTATTTCGACGCGGGCAGGGGAGTCTTGGAAGACGAGGGTAGAAAAGCTCCCCGAGTTGACGGAGTCCGCGCTGGCCCTCTCGGAACTGCTCGGTCTGGTCGGGCATAACAATCTTCAGGCATTTTACGATCCGGTCGCAGGTGCGCAGTTCATCGAAGTGAATGCGCGATTTGGCGGGGCCTCGAATCTCAGTATTCGCTCCGGCCTCGCATCACCTGAGCGGCTGGTACAAATGGTTGCCGGGAACGAAGCGGCAGCCGCCGCACCGCGCCCGTTGAACTACGGCGGAATGTTGTTGCGGCATGCGGAAGACATCATCGTGGACCACGACCCTGCGAGAGATTGCGTTTCATGGCAGGATCTGCCTTCGGAACTTGAGCTTGGGGGGCGGTCATTGGGTGCAAAGCGGGCGGGTGTAGAACGATAGCCTCCGGGGCATAAAGGCTTCATCAAGACCGTTCCGAGGCTTAGGAAGCTCGCGATTTCTTGATTTAGAGGGATGTGTGGGTGGTTCTCAAAGTTGGCGCGAAGCCCCATATGTACCGCAAGAACGAGTTTCAGCGCATCGCAACAAGAGAGACGGGCCATGATGAAAAAACTTGGTGTTCTTGCGTTTCTTGCACTTCTTTCCGCATGCGCCGGGCATGGCGACCAGAATACCGCAAGAGGCCAAAAGGCGGATGAAGTGCCGCTTACCGTTTCCTGGGGCCAGGACGGATATGGCGACGGTTTCATCGTCAAACCTGTGCCCGGCGCCGTCGGGCAGTTCCGTATTCGTGTTTATTACCGGGATCCGTTATCAACCAGTTCCACTGGCGTGGTGAACCGCTGCTTCGGACATTGGGATACACAATCCATGGATGGTGATACCGGCAAATCCGAACTGGACGGTTACTGGCGAATCAACTGCGCCAGCGGCTTAAGGGCGGAGGGTGCCTTCTTAGCGGATGATGCGGGAAACGGCGTGGGAGAAGGTCTGGATGCGCAAGGTCATCCGGTTCGCGTCTATTTTGGGCAGAACGCTTCCCAACCTACGCAGGATTGATCTCAAAACGGCTGGTGACCGCCGGCGGTGTTTCGTCTGTGGCGACCAGACCTTCCGTAACGAGTTTCAATAAATGCGCCAGAACCGACCTCGCGGCGGCGGGGTAGAGTTCGGTCGGAATGCCCGCATACATGCGGGGCACCATCCGGTCGATAGTTGTCAGTCCATCGGTCAAGCAGGCCAAGACCTGCCGCTCTCGGTCCAGCCGGTGTTCGTACAAATGATCGATGAAACTGTGAGCCCCGTGAATAGCGGGGCCATGGGTTGGCCAATAGGTCTCTTCCGGCCGGTCCCTCAGTTTTTCCAGAGACGCCATATAGTCCGCCATGTTCCCGTCAGGGGGTGAAACCACGGTCGTCGACCAGCCCATGACATGATCGCCGCTAAGCAGGGCGTTTAGTTCCTGGAATGCGTAACACATGTGGTTTGACGTATGACCAGGCGTGTGGACGGCGTGAAGCGTCCAATTTTTTCCGCCGATTGCCTCGCCGTCTTCTAAGCGGTGGTCGGGATCGAACGAATGGTCCGCACCTTCCTCGACCGTATCTCTGTCGACCATTCCGCCGCCGTGTGGGCCGAACCCAAATGTCGGCGCACCTGTTAACTCCTGCAACTCGGCCGCCGCGGGTGAATGATCTAAATGCGTATGAGTAACTAAGATCGAGGAAACGGTCTCGCCCTTCAGGGCAGCCAACAACGTTTGGATCGTACTGCGCGATTTCGGTCCTGGATCCACTACGGCGACCTCTCCGGTGCCGACAACATAGATGCCCGTGCCGTGAAACGTGAAGCGGCTGGGATTCTCGACGACCAGACGGCGCAGTCCCGGAGCGACCTCAGCCAGATGCCCGTATGTGAAGGACATGTCCTGGACGAATGGGATGTTTGCCATCGCAGAGAAAGCCCCGACTGCTGTTTGGAGGTGGGAAATCGACAACCCGGCGGATAGCAATTTGTCACATCAAGAATGTCGCGAAAAGAAATTCCCCCCACGGGGCTATCCGCAGGGGGAATTTTCAAAAAACAGGTAAAACTTACTTGTCGGTGTCGACTTTGGCCTGGGCCTTAACAAGGTCGAAGACGCGTTTGCGAACCATCGGGTCCTTGATTTTGTAGTACGCCCGGGCGAGTTCCAGGGTTTCGCGCTTGGCCATGGGGTCCGGTTCAAAGTCAACTTCCGGAACCGGCTCTTCAGAAAGGCCGGCGCGAAGGCGTGGACTATTCCCAGCAACATCGGTCGGCATGTCTTCATAGAAAAATGTAATTGGCACATCCAAAACGTTGGAAAGGTCCCACAGGCGGGACGCTCCAACACGATTTGTGCCGCGTTCGTACTTTTGCACCTGTTGGAACGTCAGGCCGAGTGCTTCGCCAAGTTTCTGTTGGCTCATTCCCAGCATAATGCGGCGCATCCGCATTCTGGAACCGACATGAATATCGATCGGGTTGGGGACCCCCGGTCGTCCAGCCGGAATCGGTCCATCCGGTGCGTCATAAACAACTGGCTTGCTTCTTCTAGGCATTGATCAACAACTCCATCTGGAGGCAGGTAGGTTAGCTACTGTGTCATTCAAGAATGATACAATTCATAGAGAGCGCCGCAGGATAATAACATTGCTGACGCTCCCGGCATTGTCATTGCTAATCAGGCTTATATCAAGAGTCGTCGGTTTCGAACAGAAGCAAAAACCATTATACTAAAAGGCAAAAATATAGGTCGTAACAGTGATTTATCATCACGATTAGTATGGTAATACCCTGTGTTTCATTCGATAGTTCAATTTTCGAGTGTTGTCGCGGTGTTCCAATCCCGCATAAGAAAAAGTCAATTTCCAGCGAAAAATGGAAAATACTAAGCAAAACAGGATGAACCCAAAAGGTGAACTCGTAGCGGACCCATCCTACGGTACCTTCATGGGTAACAGGGGAATACTGCACGATGCCACTGGCGCTATCGGACACCGCCGATGGCGGCACAAAGCTTGGATCATTTGCCTGACAGAATTCAAGGGACGGAAACGGTCTGTCATGGCGCCAAATCGCTACACTGAGTTGTTTTTCATGGATGAAGCGACGGCGCTGGCCGCAGGGCACAGGCCCTGTGCGGAATGCCGGTACAGCGACTATGTCGAGTATCGCCGGGCGGTTGAACGCGCCGGCGGTTTGTTGGCATCGGAACGCGCGGCGACCCTCGACACTGAATTGCACGGTCAGAGGGTGTGGCCGCGCCAGTTCCGACTACGCACGTGGCAGTCTGCCCTGTCGGATTTGCCTGCCGGAACAATGATTGAACATGCGGGTCTGTGCATGCTTGTGGCTGGCCGATGGATTTTGGAATGGTCGTTCACCGGATACCGGATAGCGGCCGAGAAAAATACTTTCGGACCGAGCACGGTTACCGTCCTAACGCCCCAGACGACCGTGACGGCCCTGATTGGTGGCTACGAGCCGGCGGTGCATTGGTCCGCCGTCCTTGATGAGGCTGGGTTGAGAAGCGATCGAGCGGTCTTCTCCAAGCTTGTCGGACAAAAATATTAGTAATATTGAGCATAATCGGGTAAGAGCGCGCGGAGGCCGAAACTTGGGCCTTGTGCGGATAGCGAGAAGGGAGAGGTAAGGGCCATGGATCAGGAACAAATTACAGAAACCATAAATCACGTAATGGAACTGGCGACCGCCTATGGCCTGCAAGTGGTCGGTGCCATCATCATTTTGATCCTCGGCTGGATTGCCGCAGGGTGGGCCCGAAACGCCGCGGATAAAGGGCTCAGCAAAGTCCGGGGTATGGACGAAACGCTTCGGTATTTCCTTTCCACGCTCGTGCGTTATCTGGTTCTGGCCGTCACCATCGTCATGGTTTTGGAACGTTTCGGTGTCCAGACCGCCAGCCTGATCGCCGTCCTGGGTGCTGCGGGCCTCGCGATCGGCCTCGCCCTGCAGGGGACGCTCAGCAATCTCGCGGCCGGGGTCATGTTGCTGTTTTTCCGGCCCTTCAAGATCGGTGACTTCGTCGACGCCGCGGGTATTTCGGGGACGGTGAAGTTGATAAGCCTGTTCACGACGGAAATGGCGACGCCGGATAACGTCAAGATCATCGTGCCGAACAAGCAATTGTGGGACACTTCAATCAAGAACTTCAGCGCCAATGCGACGCGCCGAGTCGATTTCCTGTTGGGTATTGGCTATGGCGATGACATCGACAAGGCGTTTAAAGTGATCAAAGAAATCATCGAAAATGACGAGCGCTGCCATAAGGAGCCGGAATCGCAGATCGTTGTCGGTAATCTTGGCGATAGCTCGGTCGATATCATCGTGCGCGTCTGGTGTAAGGCCGACGATTATTGGGGGTTGAAGTTCGACCTGACCAAAGCGTTCAAACAGACCTTTGACAAGGAAGGGATCGAGATCCCTTTCCCGCAACGGGTCGTTCATATGGTTAAGGAAGGCGCCAACGACGCCTAAATTTCCCGCCTGACTGTTTTGCTTGGCCCCGGCCCCAGCGGTCGGGGCGCTTGCATCCCCACAGCGCCGGTCCCTAATTATAGGGTAACCGTTTGTTCCAAAACCGGCGTCGGAGTGGAGGACAACAACCATGGAAAGCTTGCAGATTCTTGCTTTGGCGCTTGGGGCGGCCTGGGCCAGCGGCATCAACCTTTATGCCACAGTAACCTTGCTGGGCGTGTTGAACATGGTCGGTGTCGTCCCCTTGCCGGACGAAATGCAAATCCTGTCCAACCCGCTTGTTCTGGCGGCCGCAGCGACCCTTTTTTTCGTGGAGTTCCTGGCTGATAAAATTCCTGCTGTGGATTCGCTTTGGGATGCGATTCATACCTTCATCCGTATTCCCGCCGGCGCATTGATGGCAGTCGGTGCCGCAGACGGGTTCGGCGGTGAGGTTATGGGTGAAGATCTGGAAACCATAGCCGCATTGGTAATGGGCGGGACCTTGGCCGCAAGCAGCCATCTTACCAAGGCGACAAGCAGAGCGGTGATCAACACCTCCCCAGAGCCGTTCAGTAATTGGTTCGCGTCGTTTTTTGAGGACTTCCTGGCGATCGGCGGCGTCTTGCTGGCCGTTTTCAACCCCTTGGTTTTCTTGGGGTTATTGGCCCTGTTTGTTTTGCTGGCCATCTGGCTCGTGCCGAAGTTGTGGCGCGTTTTGCGTTTCCTTCTTTCAAAACTGGGTATCGGTTCCCCGCCCAAAGAGGACATCGGGGCGGCGATTGCGCCGAACGGTCTTGTGATACGAGGAAGGCCCGCCATGGGGTCTAACGGCGGGCCTCCTGCAAAACTGGATGATCAATAAGACCGCCGAATTAGTATGTTGCGCGGCCCCCGCTTATATCGAACACGCCCGCGGTGGTGAATGAATTTTCAGCACTCGAAAGCCATGCCGCCATCGCCGCGATTTCCTCGACCAGGACGAAACGTTCACGCGGAATCTTGGACAGCATGAAATCGATATGTTGCTGGGTGATTTGGTCGAAGATTGCGGTCCGGGCTGCGGCCGGGGTGATGCAATTGACAGCGATATCGTGCTTCGCCAGTTCCTTGCCCAAGGACTTGGTGAAGCCGATGACGCCGGCCTTGGCAGCACTGTAACCCGACGCGTTCGGGTTTCCTTCCTTACCCGCGATGGAAGCGATGTTCACGATGCGCCCGTAATTCTGCTCGACCATCAATGGCGCGACTGCCTTGCAGCAATAGAAAACGGCGTTGAGGTCCAGATTGATGACCTTGTTCCATTCATCGACCGGATAGTCGAGAACCGGAACAGCCGGTCCCGCGATCCCGGCATTGCAGACGAGAATATCGATCCCGCCCATGCTGTCCCTGGTTTGGGTCACGGCGTCCATGACGGCGTCGGGGGTGGTGACATCTACCGCGCATCCGAAGGCCTTACCGTTCGCGGAAAGTTTGGAAACTGAAGCATCCATCAATGTCTCATCCCGGTCCCATAGCGTGACCGAGGCACCTGATGCGATGAACCGTTCGGCAATCGCATAGCCGATTCCCTGTGCGCCGCCCGTGATTACCGCAAGCTTGCCGTCTAAATCGATCTTGTTTCCCATTTCACTCCCTCAATGTTTTTGCGTTGAACCCGATCTATACGCTGTGTCAGGCCGGGCGTATCCAAATCCGATTGTCGTGATAGGCACAACCACCGTGTGGACCTGCAGGGTCCGAACCGGTCAGGAAGTTGATACCTTTGCCGTCCTCGAATGCTTGGTTCGGCCAAATGCTTTCGACGATGACGACGCCGTGTTGAACGCCGTCGAAAAGGTCCGCGTGAATGCGGACTTCCCCCCGATCATTGCCCAGTACGACTTTGTCGCCTTGCGCGATGCCCAAACGATTGGCGTCTTCCGGATGAATGAAAAGCTTCGGCTGTCCTTCTTTCTTCCGGGAGGTGTCGGTCTCCGTAAACGACGAGTTCAGATAGTTCCGCGCAGGCGCCGTGACCAACCGAAACGGCATTGCCTCAGTCGCTTCTTCGATGCTTTCCAAATGGTCCGGGAAGTCCGGCATGTTCGAGATGTCGCCACCAGGCGCAAAACGGTTATGCAAGGCGTGTGTCCAATCGGGATGGAATCGGAACTTTTTGTCCGGCGTCTTGAACCCATCGACATAATGGCTTTCGTCAAAAGCGGGTTGCACGTCAATCCATCGCTCGCGTTCCAAGGTTTGCAAATCTGGCCAGCCGCTGTTGATCATCGTCCAATCGATGATTTCCCGCGGTGTCATGTCGAAGCCGCGATGCTCCGCGCCGACCCGTTTGGCCAATCCGTTGATGACGTCGTGATTGCTTCGGCATTGGCCGGGCGGATCGATTAGTTTCGGACCGAACATGATATGCTGATGCCCGCCGCCCTGATAAAAATCGTCATGTTCCAGAAACATGGTGGCGGGCAGGACGATGTCCGCCATCTTGGCTGTTTGGGTCATGAATTGCTCATGTACGCACACGAACAGATCGTCGCGGGAAAATCCTTTGTGAACCTTCGTGGAATCCGCGGACACCATCATCGGATTTGTGTTCTGGGTCAGGATTGCAGTGACCGGCGGGCCGCCGAACAGCGCTTCCTTATCGCCCGTCAAAACTTCGCCGATGCGGGACATGTCCAGAACCCGGACACTTGGATCCAAGACGTCTGTGCCCTCGATCAGTGTCTTGTTCCAATGATAAATGCCACCGTTGTTGTGAAAGGCGCCGCCGCCCTTTAACGGCCATGCCCCAAGGACCGTCGCAATGGAGCACGCGGCGTGCATGTTCACGGAACCGTTCCGCTGGCGGGTAAAGCCATAACCTAACCGCAGGAATGATCGTTTGTTGTCGCCCAGCAGCTTAGCGAAGGATTCAATCTGTTCTACGGACAAGCCTGTGATTTCGCTTGCCCATTCCGGCGTGCGCGATTGCAGATGCGCTTCCAATCCTTTCGGGTCGTCGGCATAGCGGTTCATATAGTCCCAATCCGCTTTCCCGTCCCGGAACAGGATATGCATCACCGCACAGGCCAGTGCGCCGTCCGTCCCCGGGCGCAGAACGATCCCCATATCCGCCTGTTTGATCGTCGGTGTTTCGTAGACATCAATCACGACGATCTTCGCACCCCGTTCACGCCGGGCCTTCATGGCGTGGGTCATGACGTTGACTTGGGTGTGCACCGGGTTGGTGCCCCAGATCACTACGACATCGGCCTCGGCCATTTCGCGCGGGTCGGGTCCGGCCAGAAGGCCGGTTCCGGCGACGATGCCCGGCCATGCCAGGACGGTGCATATGGATCCGTACATGCCTGAATACTTCTTCGCGTGCCGCAGGCGGTTGATGCCGTCCCGCATCAGCAATCCCATTGTTCCGGCGAAGTAATAGGGCCAGACAGCTTCCGGGCCGTGTTCCTTTTCGGCGGCCAGGAAAGCGTCCGCCGTGCGGTCCAGCGCCTCGTCCCAGGAAATCGGCACGAATTGGTCCGACCCTTTTGGGCCGGTCCGGCGCATGGGCTGGGTTAGGCGGTCCGGATGGTGAATACGCTCGGCATAGCGGGCGACTTTGGCGCAGATGACGCCGTCTGTATAACTGTTGTCCTTGGCGCCATAGAGCCGGCCGATACGGTCAGCAGAAAGTACCTCAACCTTTAACGCGCAGGTGCTGGGACAATCATGCGGGCAGGCGCTGTATCCGAACCGGATGCCGTCCGAAGTTCCAACCTGTCCATCCATCTCCTATCTCCCGGTTCCGACATTTTCTTTGCGTCGGGCTATTTCTTTATCAAACATGTTGCCTATCGGCTTGCCCGCTTCATCCGAACCAAGAAGACGAAGGGGATAACGCAAACACACGCCAAGCTAAACAGATAGAACGCGTTTACATAACCGACCATCACCGCTTGCCTGCCAACTTCCCCGCTTATTGCCGCCAATCCCTCGGTTGAGTCGAAGGACCATCGCCCGGCAACAAAGGGCATGCCCAGGCGTTCATTAAAAGGCGATATTTGCTCGACCATTTCCGAATAATTCGTCTTACCCGTCCGTATGACGACCGCGAAACTGATCGAAATGAACACGCTGGAACCGAAGTTCCGCAGAAGATGGAAGATCGCCATGCCTTCGGGCAGCAGTTTTGGGTCCATCGTGGAGAATGTGATCAATGTGACGGGCACCCAAATAAGCCCGACCCCAAATCCCTGCAGGCAGCTAGTCCAAGCAACGTCGAAGGTTGTGACATTGACATCAAAGTTGGCCATGGCAAACCCAGCCAAGCCCTGGATTAGAAAGCCGGTAATCAGGATCGGGCGGGGATCCAGTTTGCTCAGATAGACCATCATGGCGAAGGCGACCAATGTGCCGATGCCGCGGGCGCCGAGAAGCCATCCAATGATTGAATCCGGATAGTCCTGGACCGTCTGCAACAGGGGCGGCAACAAGGTCATCGGGGTGAAATTCAGCATGCCGAAGACAAAGACGATCAACAGGCCCAGAACGTAGTTTCGATCCTTCAGTATCGCTATATTCAGAAAAGCTGTTCCCGGCTTCGCAGTGAGCGTGTGGGCGACGAAAAAGTACAAGGCCAGGCAGGAAAGACCTGCGATCGCGATAATCTCGGTGGAATTGAACCAATCGTTCCGTTCACCTCGGTCCAGCATCAGCTGCGCGGCGGCAACGGCAATAGAAAGGCTGATGAACCCGGTCCAATCCAGTTTGGTCGAAGGCCGGTCGCTGCGCGATTTAATCAAGGTGATGACGCCGGTAAAGGCGATGACCCCAAAGGGGATGATCATGAAAAAGACCCAGCGCCAGCTTAGCAGTTCGCTCAAATAGCCGCCGAGTGTCGGGGCTATGACCGGTCCCAGCACGACGCCGGTACCGTATATGGACGTCGCGAAACCGTGGTCTTTCTTTGGATAGGTTTCCAGAAGGATCGCTTGGCTCAACGGAACCAGCGGCGCGCCGAACGCTCCCTGTGCCGCGCGAAATAAAATAAGCGTTTCCAGATTCGGGGCGGCGCCGCACAGGAAGGAGGCGATTGTGAACCCACCGACGCCCCAGATCATTGTATTCCGGCGTCCGAACCGGCCGGTCAGCCACCCTGTCATGGGGGTAACGATAGCAGTGGCGACAATGTTGAAGGTCACCACCAGCGCAATCTGATCGGTCGTGGCGCTCAACGCCCCCTGCATTTGCGGCAAGGACACGTTGGCGATGGTGACCGTCATCGCATAAAGCATGGTTACGAAGGTCAATGTCACGAGGACAAGGGCGCGGTTAGGCGCGGCTTCTTCCTGTGGCATTGTTGAATCCGTTGCGGCCATGCTTGTACCCTTCGGCCTAACGTCCCTGCGCGAGTAAAGTTTCTACCGTTTTCGCGACGCGGAACAGTTTGGCGTCCCCGCCACGTTCCCCGGTCAGCATCAGACCGACCGGTGCATCGCCCGCCCTGTGGCACGGCAGGGAGATCGAACACCGATCCAGGAAATTCCAGAACGATGGGTTCCGCAGGCAGAGCAGGTTGAGTGGCCCATAGGCTTCATCATCATCCACCGCCGTGATTGCTGGCGGGACAATAGGGACTGTCGGGGTAATCACGGCGTCGAAAGGCACGGTGACCTTGTTCGCCGCTTGGATCAGCCGTTTGCGCTCCATCATTGTATCGATGTAGTCGGCGGCACCCTGTTCCGCCCCCTTAACGATCCGACCGCCGACCCTGGGGTCGTAATCCGCCCCTTTGGCCGCCAGCAATTCCTTGTGCCAGGCATAGGCCTCCGCCGCGGCGAACCCGCCCTTGGCGTTTGCCGCCGGTATGTCGCCCAGTTCGACGAACGGGATTTCGACGACAGTCACGCCGGCATCGCGCAATTGCGCTACGGTGAGTTCGAACGCACGCGCCACCGTATCGTCCAACCCATCCAGAACAAGGGTCTGCGGGATGGCGAAGGTCAAGGATTTCGAATCGATCGCATCGGGTGTCGCCGCGCCGTTGCCGGAAAGAATGCCGTCGACGATGCTGCAGCAATCGACCGACTGTCCCAGCGGGCCGGCGGAATCGAGGGAAAAGGAAAGTGGGAGGATGCCGTCCAATGGCACGCGATGGGCGGACGGTTTATAGCCTGTAATGCCGCAGAAGGCAGCGGGAATGCGGCACGATCCACCTGTATCCGTACCGAGTGTCACCGCGGCCATGCCGTCGGCGACCGACACCGCTGATCCGGAAGACGACCCACCGGGTATGCGGCCGGTTTCGCGGTCCCATGGACTGCGCGGTGTCCCGTAATGCGGATTGAGGCCAAGGCCGGAATAGGCGAACTCCGTCATGTTCGTCCGACCCATGAACACAAAACCGGCTTGTCTGCAGCGGGCAATCGTCGGGCAATCCTCTGCCTCTGGCGCGGCATCGCGCAGGACCTTCGATCCTGCCGCCGTCGTTTCGCCGCGCACGCCGTAAAGGTCCTTCACCGACATCGGAATGCCTGCATAGGCGGACACGGTGGTCCCTGCCTTACGCATGGCGTCGACCGCATCCGCCGTTGTTCGGGCGCTTTCGGTATGGACTGCAATGAATGCCCTGTTTCCTTCCGGGCTGGCTTCAATCGCGGCTAAGCACTCTTCAACCAGGGCGCGGCTTGTCGTCTTGCCGGTTGCCAGTTCCCTGGCCAAGTCCTGAAGCGGTTTCATCGACGATCCTCGGCTATTGCTGCGGTTGATCGGTATTATGCGGATGCCCTTCCGTGCGGAAAGGAGAAACCGGTACGGATTTGCCCTTTGTGACTTGGGGGGCGCTGTTATCAGGGCGGCGCAGCCCGCATTTCCGTGCCGTATTGGGGATTGTGCTCCCTTGCGGAAAAAACGATGTGACGGCTGTTCCGACCGAATGCGCGTTGTCTTGGGCGGCGTGTCCGGCACGGGCTTCACCAGTGAGGGCCGGATAGGTGTGCCTGTATCGAACCAAGTGTGGTGGATATGGACAGTGCCTTAGAGCCGCAAAACGCGACGTCAACAGACGTGGACAAAGTCGGGTTGGCTGCCAAGTTGAGCGTTTAAGGAAAAAAAGCGTTATTAAAATCAGCGGGATGGCGGAAGTTTGTACGAGGCTCTCGCGTTCAATGCGATGCGCCAGGATGTTGTATGTCAACGCCAGATATTGAATTGTGACCGGCCGGTCACTTTTCCTGTCTTCGATTGAACTAATGCGACTTGCGCGCGTATTGAGCGGTCATTACCGTCCCTTTTGAAGGAAACGCTTTTTCAATAATAAATAGGAGCGGCGATATGCGCGCCGTCATTCTTTGTATCGCGGGTTTGTTCTTCACCTTGCCAGCAAATGCCGGATCACTTGTGCCGGATAACACAGGCTATACTCAAAAAAATGAGGCGAAAGACCTCCAACTGCCTACGTTTTCAGACGGGTCGCAGGCCGATGCTTTGAGTTTTAACTCGATTGGGCAGGCCGGATCGGTGGAAATCTTCGATCTAGGTGGTAAATCCGCTAAGACGTCCGGTGGGGACTTGTTCCAAGGCTTGGAACAAAAGTTTGGTGGGGAAACGTCGATCCTTGGCGGCAAGACAAGCCAAACCGAGTAGCACCGTAAAGGCGTAGAGAGTTGTTGGATGACATCCGGCATGTAGGCCGGACGTCACCCTTTTCAGACGCGCTGCTTTTATTGCAGGTCTTCACATCACAGCGCCGATTTGCCAGGGGATGAATTCGTCGTCGCCGAAGCCGAGCGACTCGGATTTGGTCTGACTGCCGGAAGCCACTTCCAGGATACGGTTGAATATCTGCTCCCCCATCTCCGCGATGGTCGCGTCGCCATCCGTCACCTGACCGCAGTTGATGTCCATATCTTCGTCCATCCGTCGATACATGGCCGTATTGGTGGCAAGTTTCAGGCTGGGAGACGGTTTGCAGCCATAGACGGATCCGCGGCCGGTCGTGAAGCAGACGACATTCGCGCCGGAAGCGACCTGACCGGTGATGGAGCAGGGGTCGTAACCCGGACTGTCCATGAAGACGAAACCCTTTTCCCGAACAGGCTCTGCATATTTGTAGACGTCGGTCAGATTGGTTGTGCCGCCTTTTGCCGCTGCGCCCAGGGATTTTTCCAGAATGGTGGTCAGGCCGCCTTTTTTGTTGCCCGGGGATGGATTGTTGTCCATCGATCCACTGTTGATCCGGGTGTATTCCTCCCACCACTCGATACGGTCGACCAGCTTCTGTCCCACAGCTTCATTGACGGCGCGCCGAGTTAGCAGGTGCTCAGCACCGTAAATTTCCGGCGTTTCACTCAAGATGGCGGTGCCGCCATGCCGGACCAAAAGGTCCGCTGCTGCGCCGAGCGACGGATTGGCGGTGATCCCGGAATATGCATCGGACCCACCGCATTGCAGAGCAAGCGTCAGGTGACTTGCCGAGACGGTCTGTCGCGAATAAGCATTCGCGGCCGGCAGCATTTCCCGGATCATATCCACACCGCGGGCGACGGTTTTCCGGGTGCCGCCCGTATCCTGAATGGTCATGGTCTGGAACGTCGGGCCCGGCGTGATGTTGTAAGCGTCCAGAAGGAAGTCGATTTGATTGACCTCGCAGCCGAGTCCCACCATCAGAATACCGGCGAAGTTCGGATGCTGGGCGAAGCCCCATAGGACCCGCTGCAGGTTGGCATATCCCTCGCCGGAATTTGCCATGCCGCAACCCGTCGAATGGACGAAGGACACGACACCATCGATGTTCGGGTAGTTCGCCAATTCGTCCTTTGGAAAGGACTCGGCGATATAACGGGCAACCGTTGCGGAGCAATTCACGCTGGTAAGAATGCCGATATAGTTTCGCGTGCCGACCGAACCGTTCGGCCGCACGAATCCCTGGAAATTCGCAACAGCGTCACCGGTGAAATATTGCGTGGGGCGCATGTCTTCGCAAAAAGCGTAGTCGCGCGCGAAGCTACGGAATTCTGCGTTGTCGGTGTGCACATGCTCGCCGGCCGCAATGTCGCGCGTCGCGAAGGCGATGATTTGGTTGTATTTGCGGATCGCCTCGTCTTTCGCGATGGGCCGGGTGGCTACTTTATGACCGGCCGGGATATGTGCCGCGGTTGTCACGGCTTCGTTCGATATCTCGGTTTCTGGAAGGATATCCGCGCGCGCGACGACGACGTTGTCGACCTCGCTGAGGCGAATGGTCAATTGTTCCTTTCCGGCCATAATCTTTCTCCCTGAGAAGGCGTGAGCGTGCTTGGCGCACAGTTGTCTGACAACTATAGTAGCCCCCGCTCACCCCTCGAACAATCACATCCAAAGGAGGGGGACTTGTGACATAGGGGAGGAATATGGCCGGACGTCTTGCTGGAAAAAAATGCCTTATCACGGCGGCGGCGAATGGCATTGGCCGCGCCTCCGCGGAACTTTTCGCGGCGGAAGGTGGTCAGGTTATCGCCACTGACCTGAATGAACAGTCGCTCGCGGCACTGGCGGGTACGCCGAATATCGAAACCCGGGTTCTGGACGTTCTGAACGCAGATGCCATTTCGGCAATTGCGGAGGATCTGGGCGCAGTCGATGTGCTGTTCAATTGCGCAGGGTATGTCCATATGGGCGGAATTTTCGACTGCGACGACAAGGACTGGGATTTTTCCTTCGACCTGAATGTCAAAGCCATGTTCCACATGTGTAAAGCCTTCCTGCCGAAAATGGTCGAAGCGGGCGGTGGCAGCATCGTCAATATGTGCTCGGTCGCGGGTGCGGTGACAGGTGCGCCGAACCGTTTGGCGTACGGCGCCAGCAAGGGCGCCGTGCTGGGTTTGACCCGATCGCTCGCCGCGGATTTTGTGACGCAGGGCATTCGCGTTAACGCGATTTGTCCCGGCACGGTGGAAACGCCCAGTCTGCATGACCGGATCGAGCAATCGGGTGGTGAAACGGCGCGCCAAGCCTTCATCGCGCGTCAGCCCATGGGCCGGCTCGGTACAGCCGAAGAAATTGCGAACCTGGCGCTGTATCTGGCGTCGGACGAGTCGTCTTACACGACGGGTCAGCCATACATCGTCGACGGTGGTTGGTGCATCTAAGCACCGGGCACTCGAACATCACGTGCAAATTTAGGAGAAGAAAATGAAGCTGTTGCGCTTTGGGGAGGCCGGTTCCGAGAAGCCGGGCATGTTGGATGCGGATGGCAATATCCGTGATTTGTCGGGCGTAGTCGCCGATATCGACGGGGCGCTGTTCTCCGGCCCCGACATGGACAAGCTTCGGGCGATGGATCCCACCAGCCTGCCGCTTGTTGAGGGTAATCCGCGCATCGGGCCTTGTGTCGCGAATGTGCCGAAGTTCATTTGCGTCGGCCTCAATTATACCGACCATGCCGCGGAAACCGGGCAGCCGATGCCCTCGCACCCGCTTATTTTCGCCAAGGCGACCAGCGCGATCGTCGGTCCGGACGATGATGTCGTCATTCCGCGCGGTTCCGAAAAATCCGATTGGGAAGTTGAATTGGCCATCGTGATCGGCAAGAAAGCGTCCTATGTGTCGGAAGAGGAGGCGCTGGATTGCATTGCCGGGTATTGCATTGCGAACGACGTTTCCGAGCGGAGTTATCAATTCGACTATGCCGGCCAATGGACCAAAGGGAAGAGCTGCGACACCTTCGGGCCGATCGGGCCGTGGCTGGTGACGCCGGATGAAGTGGCCGACCCGCACGACCTGAAAATGTATTGCGCGATCAACGGTCACCGCTATCAGGACGGCAGCACGAACACGATGTTCTTCAAGGTTGCCCATCAGATCAGCCATATCAGTGAATTCATGACGCTTATGCCGGGTGACATCATCTCCACCGGCACACCCCCGGGCGTGGGCGCCGGACAAAACCCGCAGGTGTTCCTAAAGCCGGGTGACGTCATGGAATTGGGCATCGAAGGTCTCGGCACGCAGCGTCAAACCTGCGTCGCCTGGTCTCGTTAAAGGCCGGGGGAAATCGTGTCGGAAACCGGTTCCAGGATTGCAGGATTCCATTCCCTTTCGCCGCAAGAGCGGCTGGACGCCGTTACCCACCGCAGCGGTTTGGGTAACGAAGGGAAATCGCATTTGATCGAAGCGGGCGGGGCCTTGGTCGAGCTCGCCGATCATCTTTCGGAAAACGTCATCGGGACCATGAATGTCCCTTTGGGGGTTGCCACGAACCTCATTGTCGATGGGGAAGAAGTGTTGGTGCCGATGGCGACCGAGGAATCTTCGGTCATTGCCGCCGTCTGCAATGCGGCCAAGCAATGCCGAGATACCGGCGGGGTTACCGCAACTTGGACCGGTCCGCAGATGATTGCCCAAGTTCAGATTCTGAATTCCCCTGATCCGGAAGCGGCGAAACAGGCGTTGCTGGATCGGCGGGACGAGATCAAAGCGTCCTGCGACGCCTGCGACCCGATGCTGCTGAAACTGGGTGGCGGATTCCGGGACATTGAAGTTCGGGTATTGGACACTCGCATTGGTCCGATGGTGATCCTGCACCTGATCGTCGATACGCGTGACGCGATGGGGGCCAATGCCGTCAACACGATGGCGGAAAAGTTGGCACCGCATGTGGAGACTTGGACCGGCGGTAAGGTGAAGCTCCGCATCCTCTCAAATCTGGCGGATCGTCGTGTGGTCACCGTTCGCGGTGTCTGGCGGACGGAGACAATCGGCGGCGAGGATGTTCGGGACGGCATGATAGCCGCGTCGGCCTTTGCCGATGCAGATCCCTATCGTGCCGCGACCCATAATAAAGGCATCATGAACGGCATCAGCGCCGTCGTGTTGGCAACGGGCAACGACACGCGCGCAATCGAAGCCGGCGCGCATGCCTTTGCTTCCCGGTCGGGGCGTTATACGGCGCTCAGCACTTGGGACAAGACGCCGGAAGGCGACTTGGAAGGCGTCATGGAAATACCCATGGCGGTCGGCATCGTCGGCGGGGCCACCAAAGTTCACCCGACTGCGCAGGCCTGCCTCAAGATCATGGGCGTGTCCAATGCGGAACGCTTGGCTAAGGTCGCGGCCGCCGTAGGCTTGGTTCAGAATTTTTCCGCGCTGAAAGCGTTGGCCACAACGGGTATCCAGGCCGGGCATATGAGGCTTCATGCGCAGAACCTTGCCATCACTGTTGGCGCAACCGGCGACGAAATCGAAGCTGTTGCGGCCATAATCGTCGCCCGCGGCGAAATTCGTGAAGACGCCGCGCAGGCGGCTCTGGAACAGATCCGTTCCGGCCCCGGCAGCTAATCGTCGTTTATTTGTGACCGCGATTTCCAACGACACCTCGACGCAAACGCAGCATCCACTCCGTGCAGCCGGTTGGATGTTCGGCGCGTTGTTATCTTTCAGTACGTTGGCGGTTGCGGCCCGTAATGTTTCGGAGGAACTGGACACGTTCCAGCTTATGTTCTTCCGCAGTGTGATCATGCTGGCGATGGTCGTGTCCATTGGGATGCTGTCGCCCGGTGGACTGGGCCAATTCAGGACCAAGAATCTCAAAGGCCACCTGGCCAGGAATTGTGCCCACTTCGTCGGGCAGTTCGGCTGGTTCTTCGGTGTCGCGGCGATCCCGCTGGCCCAGGTTGTTGCCATCGAGTTCACAACACCCCTTTGGATTGGCGTTTTCGCACCATTCCTGTTGGGCGAGCGCATGACCCTGGTTCGCGGCTTGGTTCTTGTGGTGGGGTTCAGCGGGGTGTTGGTCGTGGTGCGCCCGTGGGAAGCGGAAATTCAGGCAGGCTCCGTCGCTGTCATGGTTGCCGCGGTTGGGTTCGCACTCTCTATGATCACAACCAAGCGGCTCACACGGTCCGACAGTGTTCTTTGCATTTTGTTTTATATGGGGTTGATGCAGGCCCCAATGGGCCTGTTGCCTGCGCTGTGGTCATGGGTTATGCCGGGGCCGGAGGTTTGGGCCTGGATGGTTCTGATCTCCACTTGCGGGATGTCGGCACATTTCTGCCTCGCCAAGGCCTTGTCCTCCGCCGATGCGCTGGTTGTCGCCCCTATGGATTATCTGCGCCTGCCGGTTTTCGCCTTGGTTGGTTATGTTTTCTTCGCCGAAACTGTGGGTATTGAGGTCGTCCTGGGGGGATTGGTGATCTTGATTAGCAATTGGCTGAACACGTGGTTGGAGGCGCGCCGGACCCGGCGGGCGAGAGCGGCTGCGGCGATTTCCTCTTAAGGCGGGTTTGGTGGGGGATGGTAAAATCAGTGCCCGAAATGCGTAGGGCCGCCCAAAGGGCGGCCCTAGCAAAAACTGTCAGAACGCAGAATTACAGCGCCTTCAAGTCAACCGCCTTCGGGCCGCGCGGTTCAGCTTTGATTTCAAAGCTGACCTTCTGACCTTCGTTCAGCGAGCTCATGCCGGCCTGTTCGACGGCGGAGATGTGGACGAAAACGTCTTTCGAACCGTCTTCGGGCTGAATGAAGCCGAAGCCTTTGGTCGTGTTGAAGAATTTTACCGTACCGGTAGCCATTGTTAGTACCCTTCACTGGTCTTTCATCGTAGTCACCCGCCGGACGGCTCGTCGCCCGGACGGGGTGCAACGCTTGGCATTCTGTGTGGGGAGTTGGTATCGCGCTGCGGCGCAACTACTCGTCCTGCGTCCTGCGGCAGCGATGTCACGTAAGCAGGTATGCGCCAGTCAGAAAAAAGACGCAAGAGAATTTGCTGAGAAGTTTTTGTTTCGTGGCAACCGGTTGAGCTCGCATGGCCGCTGAAAAACCGCAATTAGACTGTGATTTGATCAAGCAAAAGGGCGGTGCCTGGGTAGGTGTCGCCCTATTTTTTGTTGCCGGTGTGACTATTCTGAAACTTGCCCTAGGCAGATTGACGGTTCTTTCGCCAGCCCATGATGCCCAATAGACCGAAGCCGGCAGCCGCCAAGGGGAATGCCGCGGGAACCGGTATCGCCGTAACACCATAAACGATCAGGTTGCTCAACCCGGCATTGGCCTTGTTGCTGAGATTTGCGTATTCCTCATCCGACAACAACATGTCTGCGTAGTAGTCGAAGTCGTTGAAGCGCACTTCGTCTCCGGCTGCGAGGCCCGGCTCGATGAAGCTGAAGAAGACGGAATAGGTGCCAGCCTTGAAACTGAAGCCGACAACGCTCGAAGGATCCAAAAGCGTGTCGGATATGAACCAACGGTTCACGCCGTCTGTGGTGTTACCCGGGGCTACGCCGGTTTCGACCGTAACACGGCCATTGCTGGTAAGACCGCTATCCTGCTCAAAACGATCCCATTCAACGACCGAAACGCCGAAAAGATCTTCATAGGTGCTGGTGACCGTGTCTTCCCCGCTGTTGCCGATCAGGACGGCGGAAGCGATGCATTTGCTCTTCTTGCCTTTGCTCTGACAAGCGATCTCAACCTGATTGAAATCCAATACACCCGGGCCGATTGTCGCGGCGTGAACCGGCGCGCTCAAAGTGGCCGCAAAGACCACAGCAGTCGCAACAGAGACACCCGACACAAAATTTCGAACAGCAGACAAAACCATTAAAACTGAATCCTCAGGCGTAAAGGGCGGTTAAAATGCGAGCCACGAGCCAGCCATATTCCAGTCCTTACCGAAATTAGGTTTCGGTGAACTTAACTTTGCGCATATGAGGGGGGTCGCATGTGGTCGTCAACCAGGCTGCTGGCCAATCGTGTGAACTGACGTTCACAAAGACAATGGGTGGCGTTCAAATGTTAACCAGACCGATATCCGTTGTAAAAAACACGCTAATGTTGGCGGTGATTTAATCGTGCACGCCGCAGTGATATTGGCCAAGTCAGCGCTGGAAATATTTATTAGAAACAGTGCCTTGTAAGAAAAAGCCGACCCGCGCGAAGCGGGCCGGCTGGGATTGCAGTCTATTCTCCGTGCCGTACTTACGGCACGGCGTGAATCAGATTTGGACTTGGACGTTGCCGAGTCGCTCGGTCAGTTTCATGTTTTCGGCATAGTCGACCGGAACGGCGATCAAGGCAGGGCCATCCTGTTTGAAGGCCTCTTCCAACGCCGGCAAGACACCGTCGGCTGACGTAACCTGCGTTCCCCACATGCCAAAACTCTTCGCCAGCATGGCGAAATCCGGATTGGTGAATTCAAGGTCGGAATGGCGACCGTTGAAACCGTTCTGCTGTTTCCACTTGATCAAGCCGTATTCGCCATCGCACCAAACCATGGCAACGATATTCAGCTTCTTGCGCACAGCGGTTTCCAGATCCTGCACGTTCATCATAAAGCCGGCATCGCCGCTAATGGACAACACCTTGCGGTCCGGGAAGGCCATCTTGGCGCCGATCGACCCCGGCATGGCGAAGCCCATCGTGCAGAAACCATTGGAGATCAGACAGGTATTGGGAACTTCGCACTGATAGTAGCGTGAAATCCACATCTTATGGGCGCCGACGTCACTCAACAGAATGTCGTCCGGCCCCATGAATTCACGCACGTCGTGAAGGATCTTCTGCGGTTTCACGGGGAAGCCCGTATCGTCCTTTTCCGCCTGGAAGTCGTTCCACATCGTGTCGCGCAACTCCTTGCGCATGCCGATATCGAACAGCGGCAGCTTACCGGCGAAACGGTCGTTTACCGCCTCGTTCAGTTGCCACAAGGAGTCGGCCAGGTCGCCAACAACTTCCACGTCTGCCGGATAGTCGCGATCCACTTCGGCCGGCCAGAAGTCGATATGGATGATTTTTTTGTTTTCTTTTTGGGTCCGGTTCCAGGCGCTCGGTCCGTATTCGACCAAATCGTAGCCGCAGGAAATAACCAGATCGGCGTCGTCGAAGGCGAGGTTGTTATAATCGCCGCTGCCGAGGCCCATGGTGAACAGGCAATGCTCGTCATGCATCGGAACTGCACCCTTGCCCATGAAGGTATTCACCACGCCAATGCCCAGCTTTTGCGCCAAGCGTTGCAACTGCTGCGCCGCTCTTTTCCGGATGGCGCCGTTGCCGGCCAAGATGATCGGCTTTTTCGCTTCCGCGATCATATCGACCGCGGCGGAAACCGCCTTGTGATCTGCGGCCGGGCGGCGGACTTTCGTCGCCGGCATCGGCTTGTGATCAACCTCTTCCTTGGCGACATCTTCCGGAAGTTCGATGACGCAGACGCCGGGTTTTTCCTGCTCGGCGATCTTGAAGGCTTTGCGAACCACTTCCGTGATGTTTTTGCCGTCGACAATGGACTGGGCCCATTTACTGATCGGCCGACACATGGCGATCGAGTCCATGTTCTGGTGGCTTTCCTTGTGCAGCCGCTTGGTCGATCCCTGACCGATGATCGCCACGACCGGCGCGCGGTCCATATTGGCATCGGCAAGGCCGGTCACAAGGTTGGTTACGCCCGGGCCCAATGTTGCAAGGCAAACGCCGGCTTTGCCGGTCAAGCGGCCATACGCGTCGGCCATGAAGGCCGCGGCCTGCTCATGGCGGCACAGAACGAATTCGATCTTGCTGTCGAGCAGCGAGATCATCATATCGGCGTTTTCTTCACCGGGAACGCCGTAGATGCGCTCTACCCCTTCGGCTTCCAGACATTTTACGAATAGATCAGATGCTTTCATGGTTTCCCCCATGGCTGGTATTGCTGTTTGGCGTTTTTTGTTGGCGGTTTTGCCGACTAGCGCGCCGCCGGTTATCGGTAATTCAACTGGCCACCGATCAGATCGCACTCGACCGCATGACCATCATTTTCTCCGTCTGCATTTCATGGATGGTGAAGGGAATGCCTCCAACGCCATGACCCGATTGGCGGGCACCGGCAAATGGCATCCAATCAACCCGGAAGGCGGTGTGGTCGTTGACCATGATCGCCGTGCCATCCAGATGCTTGTAGGCATATAGGGCAGTATCCAGGTTCTGGGTAAAGACCGCCGCCTGGAAGGCGACGGGCAGGGAGTTCGCTTGGGCCAATGCGTCATCCATATTGTCGTATGAATAGACGCAAATTACCGGTCCGAAGATCTCCATTTGTGAGACCCGGACATCCGGTGGCGGATTCAGAAGGATCGTTGGCTGGATCAGGCTGTCGGAAAGGCGTTCGCCCCCGCAAACAAGTTTAGCGCCGCCGTCCACGGCTTCCTTGATCCATTCTTCTATCCGGTCCGCTTCGGATTTCTTGATGATTGGACCCACTTCCGTGTCGGGCAGAGTCGGATCGCCGACCTTCATTTTCAGCGCCAACTCGGCCAATCCATCGGCCAAGTCACCTGCCACGGTGGCATCTGCGAAGACCCGTTGAACGGATACACAGACTTGGCCGGCATGGTATAGGCCACCTTTGGCGAGAAGCGGTAGTGAAGCTGCCATGTCGGCATCCTTGGCGTAAATCACCGGTGCGGCGCCGCCGTGTTCAAGCGCGCAACGGGCGCCGGGCGCCAGTTGGGAGCGCAGGCTCCAACCCACTTTCCCTGACCCGATGAAGCTGAAAAACGCCACCCGGGCATCTGTCACCAACGACGTCGAAATCTCCCGGTTCTCCGGCACGACGACCTGGCACCATTCTTCGGGCAAGCCTGCTTCGCGTAGGATGTCCACGAAATTGAAGCACGAAATCGGCGTGGCCTCGGCCGGTTTCACGATGACCGGGCAGCCGGTTGCCACGGCGGGCGCCACTTGGTGAACAATCAAGTTGAAAGGGTGGTTGAAGGCACTGACCGCGACGACAACGCCGATCGGCTCAAATTGCGTAAAGGCCATGCGCCCAACCGATGCAGCGTTCACACCCATCGGGATGACGTTGCCGCCTTCCGCGCGGATCACTTCGATGCAATTCTCGACACCGTCTGCGGCACGGTCGATCTCAACCAGCGAATCCGGCAGGGGTTTGCCGCCTTCGCGGGCCGCCTGTAGCGCTAGATCTTCGCGCCGTTCTTTGATGATTTCGGCCGTCTTGCGAAGAATTTCGAGACGTTTGTGCTTAGGAATCCAACTCGACCGGTCGCGGTAGAGGCCGTAGGCGGTCGCCAGCGCCTTTTCCACCGTGTTTGCGTCCGCCGCTGGAACATTCTGGATGAATGCGCCATCGAACGGCGCGGTTACTGCCTTTTCGGCCATGAGTTTCTCCCCTTCACGGTGCCGATAACACGCCCGCCATCGCGGAAACGGGCGGAATTCAACGGTTCCCGGCTTATTAGACGTTGCCGGTGGTACCATCCTACAGTATTTGACGGAACTGTGTAGCCCTTGGCGGCCACTCCGATCCTTTGACCAGACGAATTCTCATTGGATCGGCAATGGGTTGTCTGTGCGAAGGCTCACAACTGGTGCAGATTCCAACGCGCCCGTTCACTTCCTTTCCGATCGCGTTGAAGCTCAGTCCAGAAGAAGCTGGCGTCGGACAATTCCTTTGAAGTGACGATTGAGATGCGGGGCAGATGCCTGGGTCTTCACTTTCAGCGAACGGCACCGATCTGCCGGAAAAGGCATGATGAGCTGGATCGCCTGCTTGCAGCCAGTACGCCGGTAGTCATACGCCAAAGGCTGATGGAGCTGACTTGGGTTCTAAGTCGCAACGAGAAAGGCAGCAATTTCGTTCGCGATGATTTCAGGGTTTTCAAACAGACCCTTGCGGCCATTCTCCCGCCAGACACGTTCCGTTGCGTTGGGCAGATGCGCGGCAAGCCATTCCACAGCGATCTGGTCGCGTGGATGGGATGCCTCGCCGGTCATTAACAAGGCATCGATTTCAAGTGCGGATAGTGTCGCAACGTTGATCGCGGGCGGCGCGGGCAGCACGGGTTCTGGGATGCGTATCGGAAGCGATTTCTTTGTATCTGCGGGGTCGCGAAAAAAATCGGCCTCGATGCTGCTGCCTTCTGCAATGTGGTTCAAAATCTCGCTGATGCGGGGATCGAATAGCGTGAGGGACCGGAACAGGTTCGGAGCTTGAAGGACAGCGCGCAAGGCAATGTCGCCACCCTCTAACCAACCCAGCACGTGGATAGGGGAGCCGGATTCACGAGTTAGGGCTTGGGCCAATGCGATAAAATCGGCGGCAGGTGTTTTTCTTGGGCATCGGTGTTTGAGAACGCGTTGGCGGTCTTCGGCGTCGAGCCACAGGGAATGGGCGTCGAAACGGTGATTTGTGACTAAGAGTCGCCAAATCGGGTCCCATGCAAGTCGATCTTCCGGGGTGCCGCATATGGCAAGGATGGGCCTTTCCCGGTCGGTGGCGCTGCTTTGCAGGGCACGCTCAGTTGCGGTCAAAGACTCGGTCTTGTGAACACGCGGTCTGCCAAAAGCCATTTTCGCAGCGATATCTGCAAACATTTCGATCCTCCCAGGATGGACATGCCAAACGCTCCTGATCCCATGGAGCGGGGATGCAAGAGGCGGCATGAACCTTAAGGCAGCCTGAAGAGTGATCGTGCCTATACAGGCAATCTGATGACCCGTTGTCAGCCGAGAACGGCGCGTGTCACCTCGATGATGGTCGGTCCGTCGGCATCAAGTGCTCCGGCGCAAGCGCGTTCCAGCGATTGTATATCGTCCGGCCGGGCATAGCCGCAGCCATAGGATTGCGCGAGCAGGCCGAAATCTGGATTGATCTGTTCCACCGCGACCGGTGTGAATTCCGCGTCGATCATGCCCTGGCGGATTTCACCCAACGCGTTGTTGTTCCAAATGATGATCGGCAGCGGCAGTTTGTTTTCGACCGCGGTCGCCAATTCGTTATGCGTGAATTGGAATCCGTAATCGCCGGATAGCACCGCGACCGGCTTGCCGGGGCGGCCGAAACAGGCGCCGATTCCCGCCGGCAGGGCGTAGCCCAAGGTGCCGAACCCGACCGGATGCAGCCAAAGTCCCGGCTCGCTTAGCGGAAAGACCTCGTTGCCGCTATAGGCGATGCGGGTCATGTCCGTGGCGATGGCCGTATCCTCCGGCAGCGCCCGGCGGATGGCATCCAGAACAGTACGGTGCCGGGCGCGGGCCTCGGTGTCGCGGCTACGAACTGCCTTGCGCAGGGCGACCAGATCGTGTTGCGGCGCTTTGCGGTTCCCGTCCATCAACAGGGAGGGCAGCGCTTCGTTGATCGCCGCGATGGTCTTGCGGGCGTCGGCACGGATCGGCAGGCCGGCGCCGTAGTCGTCGGCCAGTTCCGCCGGGTCCAGGTCGACGCGGATGATGAAGCCGGGCAGATCGATTTCGCCATCCCAGAAATCGGGCGAAGCGAATTCGGTGCCGACGGCCAGCACCACATCCGCTTGGGCGGTGAGCGCGCGGACATCCGGGTCCGCGATCATCGAGCCGGCGAATAGGGGGTGGCCGTTGGAGACGACGCCCTTGCCGGCAATGGTGGTGATGACCGGGGCGCCGAGTGCTTCGGCAAGCGCCGTCACTTCCGCAGCGGCTCCGACCGCACCGCCGCCGACGATGACGACAGGCGATTTCGCCGTTGCCAAACGCTGCGCCGCGTCATCGACGGCATCCGGGTCAGGGGCGGCAGAGGCGGGCGCCGGTTTGGCGGTCCAGGTGCCGGGGACTTGTTCGCCGAAAACGTCGATTGGAATTTCAATATGGATCGGCCGGGGCCGAGCGGTCGCAAAATCGGCAAAGGCCTTGGCGACCAGGCCGGGTATGGCGTCCTGACCCGGGGCGGTCGCGCTCCAAGCGGTCACGGTTGCGGTGGCGGCGCGTTGATCCTTCATCTCGTGGAGGCGGCCGCGGGCCATGTTGATATCGTCCCGCGCCAAGACGCCGGAGAAAACCAGCATGGGCACGGAATCGGAATAGGCCTGCCCCATCGGGGTCATGGCGTTCATCACGCCGGGGCCGGTGATCAGGAAACAGACACCGGGCTTGCCGCTGACCCGGGCATAGCCGTCCGCCATGAAGGCCGCGCCTTGTTCGTGCCTGACCAGAACATGGCGCACTGGCGTTTGTGTCAAACCCCGATAGAGCTCGATCGTGTGGACACCCGGAATGCCGAAAATGGTATCGACGCCGTATTGTTCCAGCAGACGCACCAAGGCCTGGCCGACATTCTGCATACCCTTACCCCCAATCAAAAATCACCGAAAAACGGTGTGAATCAGTCTTCGGAACCGCCGCGCCGTCGGCGGCGTTCGCGGCGCTTCGGGCCGTCACCGGCGTCACGCTTCGCGATTTCTTCCTCGTTCAAATAGGTCGAGGGACCCAGATGACGGACGACCTCCAGCGGGGTGGGAATGGCCTTTGGTTCATAGCCTTTCAGCGACTCGACGATGGCCGCCATCACTTCGCCGTCGGACCCGCAACAGCCCCCGATGATCCTTGCACCCGCGTCGCGGGCCAGTCTGGCATAGTCGGCCATCAGTTCCGGTGTCCCGGTATACTGAAACTCGCCGTTTTTGAATTCCGGCACGCCGCAATTCGCCTTGGCGACGATGATGGTTTCGGGGTCGGCGATCTTGCCGATCGCGGCGACGGAGACGACATTTTCCGTCGCGCCAAGGCCGCAATTGGCACCGATGGCGAGCGGATGGTTCGGTCGTGAGTGAATATGGGCATAAGCCTCTTCCGGCGTGACCCCCATCATGGTGCGACCGGCCGTGTCGAAGGTCATGGTCGCGACGACCTGCAGGCCCGATGTCTGCGCCCCTTCAATCGCGGCATCGACTTCCTCGCGCGATGACATGGTCTCGACCCACAGGAAGTCCGCCCCGCCATCGGCCAGGCCGCGCGCCTGTTCTGCAAAGGCCGCGACCGCTTCATCATGCGTCAGCGGGCCGTTCGGCACCAACAGTTCACCGGTGGGGCCCATCGATCCGCCGACGAAGACCGGCCGGTCCGCCTTGTCCGCGACCAAGCGGGCGATTTCGGCGGCGGCCTTGGCCAGTTCATAGGCGCGGTCCTGCGCATCGTGCAGCTTCAGGCGGTAGGCATTGCCGCCGAAGCTGTTCGTGAGGACGATGTCGCAGCCGGCATCGGCGAACTCCTGATGCACGCTGGCGACCCGTTCCGGATGCTCCACGTTCCAAAGTTCGGGCGGGTAACCGGTCTCCAGACCCCGCTTGAACAGGCTGGTGCCCATCGCGCCGTCGGCAACCAGATAGCCGCGCTCGCCCAACAATTTCAGGAATGCGTCCGACATCGATGCGATCCTTCTTCCACAGAGTGCTATAATACAGTTCGGTTCAGCCTGCTTTGGCGAGGGCCTGTTCCAGGTCCGCCAGGATATCCTCCGCCGTTTCCAAGCCGATGGAAAGGCGGATCACTTCCGGTCCCGCGCCGGCGGCGTCCAACTGTTCCGGGGACAGTTGGTTATGGGTGGTGGAAGCCGGGTGGATGATCAGCGATTTCGCGTCGCCGATATTGGCGAGGTGGCTGAACAACTCCACCGAATCCACCAAATTCACGCCCGCGCCGAAACCGCCCTTCAAGCCGAAGGTGAAGACCGCGCCGGCCCCTTTCGGCAGGTATTTCTGGGCAAGGGAATAGTACTTGCTCGATTTAAGGCCCGCATAACTGACCCAATCGACAGCGGGATGCGCTTCCAGAAATTCGGCCACTTTCAGTGCATTCTCGCTATGGCGCTCCATGCGCAGCGGCAGAGTCTCGATCCCCAACAGGGTAACCCAGGCGTTGAAGGGTTGCTGCGTGCTGCCCAGGTCGCGCAAGGCGACCGCATGGCCAAACATGGTATAGGCGAGGTTACCGAAGGTCTCATAGAAGGTCAGGCCGTGATATTCCGGCGCCGGTTGCGACAGACTGGGAAACTTGTCATTGGCCGTCCAATCGAAGGTTCCTTTGTCGACCACCATGCCGCCGACCGAGGTGCCGTTGCCGGACAGGAACTTGGTCGTCGAATGCACGACGATATCCGCACCCCATTCGAAAGGCCGCAGAAGGAAGGGGGAGGCCAAGGTGTTGTCCACCACCAGCGGAATGCCCGCGTCATGCGCTATGGTGGCGACGGCCTCAATATCCACCACGACGCCGCCCGGATTGGCCAGCCCTTCGCAGAAGATCGCCTTGGTCCGGGGCATCAGCGCGCGTTTGAAATTTTCCGGATCGTCCGGATCGACGAAGGTGGTCGACCAGTCGAACCGCTTGAAGGTGTGGGCCATCTGGTTGATTGACCCGCCATAGAGCTTGTTGGAGGCGATGATGTGGTCGCCCGGCCCCATCAGCGGATAGAGCGCCAGGATCTGCGCCGCGTGTCCGGACGAAGTCGCCGTCCCGCCGATCCCGCCTTCCAGGGCTGCAATGCGCTCTTCCAGCACAGCCACGGTCGGATTGGTCAGGCGGGAATAGATGAAGCCCGGTTCCTGCAGATTGAACAGGGATGCCGCATGTTCCGCGTCGTCAAAAACATAGGAGGATGTCTGATAAATCGGTGTCGCCCGCGCGCCGGTCGCGGAATCCGGCGCCGCGCCAGCATGCAGCGCCAATGTGTCGAAACCCGGTTTCCGTTCCGTCATGACTGTCGTCCCCTCCCCATTCGTGTTCGGTTTCTGCCGGAATAGATGAAATCCGGCGGTCCGTAACGCCCGGATGTAGCGGATTTGGGGGGCATGTGCCAAGTGAAGTCGGTCGCAATCGTGGAAGGTCAGGTGACCCGGCGTCCGGTTGTACCCGGTGCGCGCGGCCTTATATAGGAAGGGGACAGGGTTGGACCTTTGGTGAACGGAACCGAAAAGCCGGGAAATCGACAATGGTGGACGCACTTTATAACGACCGCATTCTGGACTTGGCCGCTGGGTTGGTGAAACAGGACCGGCTGGATGATCCCGATGCCAGCGTCACCGTCACCAGCGCGCTCTGCGGCAGCCGGGTGAAGGTCGATCTCAAAATGAAGGACGGCGTCATCACCGATTTTGGACAAGACGTCCGTGCCTGTGCGCTCGGCCAATCCTCCGCTGCGTTGATGAAGCAAATCGTTGTCGGCCAGACGCCGGACCGGGTCGCCCAGGCCGCCCGCGAAATGCGCGCGATGCTGAAGGAAGAAGGCGATCCGCCCTCGGGGCCCTGGTCCGTCTACGAAGTTCTCATCCCCGCGCGCGACCACCGCTCCCGCCATGCTTCCATCCTGCTGCCCTTCGACGGGGTAGAAAAAGCCATCGCGGAAATCCGCAAGGCTGACGCGGCAAAAGCAGGTGAGGGCGCCAACGCGCAATCGGCGTAATGGCCGCCCCGAAGGAGAGGTCCAGCGCAGCGCGTCTTGCGATCTGGCTCGTCCTTCTCCCCATTAAATTCTACCGTTACGTCATCTCGCCCCTGCTTGGTCCCAGATGCCGTTTTTTGCCGACCTGTTCCGAATACGCGGTTGAAGCAATTACCAAGCATGGGCCGATAAAGGGCGGGGCCTTGGCGGTGCGGCGGATAATAAGGTGTCACCCTTGGGGCGGCAGCGGTCACGACCCGGTGCCGGACTAGAGAGATACATGTAACCTTAGTTGCTAAGTGGGGAAGGCGATTTTTAGATTAGGGCTTTGAGATCGTACGCAATGCTTCCAAGAACGGACACTATGATTGTCCACCAAAACCCTCGATGAAATACGATATTTGAGTTGTTTTTCTCCAATTCAAGAGTGGGAAAAATCCACCTCGCATATTCAAACATCACTCTGTGGATCCAAAGTGTCAAAAGCATCAAATAGAAATACGCTGCAGAGGTTAGAAAAACGCTCGATTCTGCAAAGAGTTTCTCTATGAGCGGCGACGAGTGCCTACAAAAATAAAATCCTAGGGGAAACCCGATTACAGCTAAACCTATGTCGTAAGCTGCGCCAATATGGATCAAACGGCGTCTAGTTCTACGGAGGTCGACTATATCCATGACTGCCGAATGTATAGTTGCTACCCAAGAATCCCTATCGCCGGTGATACGGAGCCCGCTAACATTCCCTGTTGGGCTAGATATTGAGTTTCTAAAATCAAGAAGTGGTGGTTTTGAGAAATCTAAGGTCAGTTCAAATCCATTGTTAGGGTCTATTCGTGCCACGCCGTTGTAAGCCGTTTTGTTGGTCATGTAGACCATTGAGATTTCATCGGGGAGACTTTCAGAGTAGAACAGTGCTTCATTATCACCAAAGAAACTGGAGCCGTCGGATCCGTTAATTGTTACCGTCACACGAAACGCTGATTCTTTGATTTTCTGCTTTCGCTCCTCAAATTCAGCACTCGGTTCATTTTCTTGCGGAAGCAGTTCGCTAATTTCCAAGTCACCTTGTTCCAACACAGACTTTTCAAGACGGCGAAAAATCTTCGCAACGTCCTCTATGGAGAGCTTTGCACAAGAAATCGGGGTCGTCTTTGAAGGAAAAACGCGTGCCATAAGCCTGAACTTTGAAGATGGACTTTAACGAAATATCCCATGATTCTATTTAACCGACTACTCTTCTGATCAACTGTACTTTGAAGTTAATGGAGTTGGCAGAACACATTTTTTGGTTCTTGGGATCTAACAGCCCATGCGTTGCGAACGTTTTTTTGCGCTTATCCCCTATTCAAATCCTAATCATACGCATACTCAAAATCCTCGACCTGTTCGATGGCGATTTCCAGGGCCGGGTCGGCGTAGAGCATGAGGTGGGTGCGGATGCCGCTTTTGCTGCCGCCGAAATCTCCGCGAACCAATCGTAGATTTTTGAGATCGTTGCCGTCTTGCTCGTGATGGTCACGCCGCGTGGGGGGGTGATATGGGCCGTGCCCTCGGAGAAAAGCATATTTAATTGAAGGTTACGAATTGGATAATAAGGAATGGATTATTTTCGGGTGTAACCGGGTCTTCGTGATCTCGTCCAATGCCGCAGTATCGAAGGCTCTTGGCTGCGGCAAGCCCACTGACAAAAAGACCGCCACACCCGGCTTAACCGGAAGCCGGCTCAGACCGCAATAGCGCATCCGTCGGACCGGGCGATCGTTGAATGCCTTGCATCGGGCCTGGCGGACTGTGAGGGTTTCGTAAGGTGCAGTCGCAAGACTCCACCAAAAGGGACAGCGTTCCCCACTCAATATCGCCATGGCAAAGAGCACCGCCGTGGCACTCATTAAAAATTACCGGTTTCCGCAATAGCGGGGCCGGCCCGGAAAGGGGAGGTTACGGATGAAACTATCCAATCTTGTGAAAACGGCGGCCATGGCCGGGATCGTCGGCGCGGTGACGCTGACGACGGCGGCCGATCCGGTCGAGGCCAAGACCCGATGGAAAATGCATGCGGCCTACGCGTCGACGGTTGCCGTCATCGGTCAGCCGTCGCGGCGTGTCGCTGCGGCTGTCGACGCCATGTCCGACGGCGACTTCGCGATCAAGGTTGAAGAGCCGGGCGCGCTTGTCGGCGGCTTTGCCTATTTCGACCCAGTATCGCAGGGCGCCTTCCAAGCGGCCTGGGGCACCTCCGGCGCGAACCAGGGTAAGAATTCCGCTTTCTCATTCCTCTCGTCCTGGCCCTTCGGCCCGGCCGCGCCAGAATTCGTGGCGTGGTTCAAGTATGGCGGCGGCCTGCAATTGGCCGAGGAGCTCTACGCCCGCGACAATATCAAGTTCGTGCTCTGCGGCATGATTCCTCCGGAAACTTCCGGCTGGTTCCGTGAAGAGATCACCAGTCTCGATCAATTGAAGGGCCTGAAAATGCGCTTCTTCGGCGTCGGCGCCAAGGTCATGCAGAGGTTCGGCGTTTCCACGCAGCAACTCGCGGCGGCGGATATCTATCCGGCGCTGGAACGCGGTACGATCGACGCGACCGAGTTCTCCATGCCGGCGATCGACATTACGCTGGGTCTGAACCAGATCGCCAAGCATAACTACTATCCGGGTTGGCACCAGCAATCGACGTCGAACGAATTGCTGGTCAACATGGACGCTTGGAACGATTTGACGGACGCACAACGGGCGATGCTGAACACGTCCTGCGATGCGCAGATTGCTGAGATGATCGCCGAAGGCGAAGCGGTGCAGTTCCAGGCGATGAAGGACAACGTCGCAGCTGGCGTGACCCTTCACCGTTGGCCACAGGAAGTCTTGGATCAATTCAAAGCGGCCTGGGAAGACGTCCTGGCCGAGGAACTGGCGGCGAACCCCGACTCAAAGAAGATCTGGGAATCGATCTCCACGTTCCGCGAGAACTTTAAGATTTGGAAGGACATGGGCTACCTCTAAGTGAGGCATGGCGCGGCGGCGAAGCGGAGTCTGTTTTGCCGCCGTGTGCCCTTACTTGCCGTTGAACCGGCATCGTGTGCGCATGGGTGCCTGACGGACGGCGCTCGGAAGCGGCCCCGATATCCCGTTTCATTCCGTACGATCGGAAAATGCCTACTTCCCGTTCAGGGACCAATCATAGGCGTAGTCGAAATCCTCGACTTGGGCGATGGCCTTGGCCAGGGCCGGGTCGGCGTAGAGCATGAGGTGGGTGCGGATGCCGCTTTCGCTGCCGCCGAAGTCTTCTGAGAACCAATCGTAGATTTTTGAGATTGTCGCGGTCTTGCCCGTGATGGTCACGCCGCGCGGATGGTTGACATAGGCGCGGGCGGCTTCGGTTTTGATCTCGTCCAGCGTGTCGGCTGTGACCGCGACCGGCAGCAGGTTGGGGCAACCGATGGAGGCGCAGTTGACCACGTAATGGGTGCGCGGGTCCTGCCAGATCGGGCGCAGGATACGGTGTTCGATATCGTCCAGCGACACACCGTGGTCTTCTATTTCCACCAGATCTTTGCCCCAGGGGCCGTTCGAAAACAGGCCGGAAATATCGATATCGCGGATGCTTTTGACCGGGTAATGGTCCAGCACCACATCCAGGGTCAGCGCGTTGTACAGGTTGACCCAATAGGCTTCCTGCTCGGCCCTCGGATAGGCGGTGATCCGAAGCCCCGCCAACCGCGCGATATAGGCTTTCAGGATCGCGCGGTCCTGTTCCGTGACCTTGTCATAGGCGACGCGGTTGACGCCGCTCTGATCGGGATAAACATATTTGCCGAGGAATTGGTCCCAGGCGCCATGCTCTATCCTGGCTGTGGCGGCCTCGTCATGCGCTAACCAGATGTCCCACAGATCGGCGCTTTTCGCAGCGGCGGGATTTAGGCCGGGGAGCAGGAGAGGAAGGGCGAGCGCAAGCGCGGCGATGGTCTGTCGCCGTGTTCGCCCCGTATTCCATATCGATCCAACCACCGCACCCATCCTTCACGCGTTTCCATACAGGATATGGGCAGGATATACGAGCACTGGCGGGTTTTCCCCATAGTGTCCTCGGACACAATGCGATCATGATTGCGTGACCGCTGGGGCGAATGCCCGCACCCCCCTTGCGGAACCACTTAAAACTGCATAGTCCGGGGGTATGCTTCGTCCCGTCGCCACCGGGGAACCGGCCCTGCGCCTGCAGGTCGTGATCCCGACCTTGAATGCCGCGACGACTTTGTCGGCGGCGGTGGCGGCCCTGCGGGCGGGCAAGACGGGGATGACGGTCGATATCCTGATATGCGATGGCGGGTCAGTCGATGCCACGACGAAGGCTGCAGAGGCATTGGGTCTGCGCGTTGTTCGGTCGGAAAAGGGGCGCGGCCGACAACTCCGGGCGGGGGCCAAAGCGGCTTTGCTGGATGGTGATCCTGATTTGCTTCTGTTTCTTCATGCGGACAGCACGTTGCAGCCGGGGTGGGAGGAAGCGGTGGTGGGATTTGCCGCCCGCGCGGATCGGGACGAAAAGGCGTGCTATTTTCAATTCGCGCTCGACGATGCGGCGCCGGCGGCACGGCGCTTGGAGCGTCTCGTGGCTTGGCGTTGCCGCACCTTCGGTTTGCCCTATGGGGATCAGGGGCTGCTGCTGACACCGGCCCTTTACCGCAAGCTGGGCGGTTTCAATTCTCTGCCGCTGATGGAAGATGTCGAGATCGTCCAACGCATCGGTAGGGACAATATGTTTCCCTTGACGGCTTCGCTCGAAACCTCAGCCCAGCGTTACAGGCAGTCCGGCTATCTGCGGCGGTCGCTACGGAACCTAATTTGCCTGTCGCTGTATTTCCTGGGCGTCCCGCCGCATGTTCTGGCACGGCTGTATGGGTAACGGCATGCGGCGGAAACCGACTTTGCTGATCTTCGCGAAGGAACCGCGCCTGGGCCGGGTGAAAAGCCGCTTGGCACGGGATATCGGTGCGACGGCTGCCCTTCATTTTTATCGCGGAAACCTGACCCGACTGCATAGGCAACTATCTGTGCATAGCCGGTGGCGGGTGATCTGGTGCCTCGCGCCGGACCGCGCAGTCCATGCGCGCCGGGCCTGGCCGAGGGGCGTGAAACGGCAAGCCCAGGGGCGCGGCGATTTGGGGCAGCGTATGGCCCGCGCGCTCAACGACGCGCCGCCGGGCCCGGTATTGCTGATCGGATCGGACATTCCTGCTATCGACGCGGCCTCGATGCAGCAGGCGATCTCACTGTTGGGGCGGAAGGATGCCGTCTTCGGCCCGGCGGAGGATGGCGGCTACTGGCTGGTCGGCTTCAGGCGAATACGCCCAGTGCCTTATGGATTGTTTCGTGGCGTGCGGTGGTCGGGACCTTTCGCGCTGGGGGATACGATTGCAACTCTGCCGGCTGGGGCGCGTGTCGGCTTTGCCGCTGTTTTGCCCGATGTGGATGATGGACCGTCCTACGGGGATTGGAAGGAAAGTCGCAATGGGACTCTCTGATCAGATGCCGGCCCTCGCGGCGGCGGTTTCGCGCCTGCCCGGATTCGCCACTGTCGAAACCGCGGACCTCGATCCACTGCCCACGACCGGCCTGGCGCATGACCATATTCGTATCGTCGGAACGGGCGTGCTGCTGCGGGTGCCTCGGCAGAGCCAGTTGGCCCTGGCCGCGCGGGAAAACCTGATCTATCAGGCTGCCTGTTTCCGGCGCATGGCGGCGAGCGGCCATACGCCGAAACTTTATGGGATCATTGAGCCCACCCCGGAGATTCCGATGGGTAGCCTGGTGGTGGAAGAGATCTCGGGGGAGACCCTGACCCTGCCGGCGGGGCTTGCCGATGCCGCCCGCGCACTGGCTGCCATTCATGCCTTGCCGTTGCCGCCCGTCGCCGAACGTTCGCCATTAAAGGATCCAGAGGATGCGGTCGCGGCGACGTTGGAGGAGATGCTCGTGCAAGGTCGGCATTTGTCCTCGCCCCATGCGCCGGTTTCAAAGTCTGGGCGGGAGGCGATAGAGGCGGAGATAGACACTGTTCGGGAGGAAATCCGACACCTGCCGTCGGTAACGAAGACGCTTATTTCCTTCGATGCTCATCCCGGCAATTTCATTCTTGAGCAGGGCTCCGGTCGCGCCGTGCTGGTCGATTTGGAGAAGGGGCGGTATGGCGGTGCGGGTTTCGACCTTGCCCATGCCACGCTCTATACCTCCACGACCTGGGATGTCGCCACCTATTCGGAACCGAGTGTGGCGCAGATTGCTGATTTTTATGCGACTTGGCTGGCGACTGTGCCGAAGGAACTAGGTTCTGCACTGAAACCCTGGTTGTTGCCGATGCGGCGGATCATGTGGCTGTGGTCGGTCACGTGGTGTGCGAAATGGGCGGTTGAGAGTCGAGCGACCCGCGTGGCGGACAAGCATGCGGCGGCGTCTGCCGAGGATTGGTCGGCGGAAAACACCGGCGGCACCTTGATCGACCATGTAGCAAACCGGGTCGAATGTTATCTTTCCGACGCGATCATTGCGCGTGTGCGGTCCGACTGGCGGGGGGACAACGCCTTGACCGGGCTGCTATCTGAATAGGCGCTTTGGCCGTGAATAAGCGGCCTGCGATTGAGAAGAGGCGTCGCCCGCCCTATCTTTCTGACCAACACACAATCTTGCCCGGTGTCGCCGTGCGCCGCCGGGGACCTGCAAGAGAGGCAAAACCATATGTATTTTGATCCCGCCGTGTCGAAGAAGCCGGCTCCGTTCAGCTTTTCCCCGTTCAAATCGATGGTCGTGCCACGGCCAATCGGTTGGATCAGCACCATCAGCGAGGATGGAGTGCCGAACTTGGCACCGTTCAGTTTCTTCAATGCAATCGCGGAAGATCCGCCGATGTTGGCCTTCTCCCCGAACGGGTATCATGAAGAAGGTGGCCGAAAGGATACCTTGCAGAACATTACCGAAACGAAGGAATTCGTCTACAATCTGGTCGGCTTCGATATGGCGAACCAGATGAACGCCACGTCGGGTCCTGTCCCGCATGGGGAAGATGAAATGGTCGTCGCCGGCCTCGCCGCGGCGCCATGTGAGAAGGTGAAGCCGCCGCGCGTGCGGGATGCCGCCGCCAGTTTCGAGTGCGAGTTGCATCAGATTATCGATCTGCCGGCAGGCAGCAAGGGCAGCCCCAATTCGCTGGTGATCGGGCGTGTTATCGGCATCCATGTGCGGGACGACGTGATCACCGAAGAGGGCAGGATCGACATTCGCAAGATCCGGCCTTTGGCGCGCCTCGGCTATATGGATTATTCCGTGGTGGACGATTTCTTTACGCTGGATCGCCCGCCGGGCGGTGGGATGGAACAGCCGCCGCCGGTCAAATCGTCCTAGACGTTCTATCCAAGTGACGGCCGTCCAGTGGCGATTGCTGTCACGGTGCTTTCGACGAACAGGTCGCGACCGCCCATCTGCTTCACGAAGCGGTCGTCCCGGCTGCATTCCACATGCACGCTTGCCGCACCGGCTTCCGCCGCCTGACGGTGGGCCAGGGCCTTTGCCTGTTCTTCTGCCACCTGGGCTGCGACTTCGAAGCTGGGGTGGTCTTTCAACCCGTCCGGCAGATGCACGCGGTAGACGAATTCATTCGGGGCTGAAATCAAGATGCGGACCGTCTGCATGACGCCGCCCGCGACCGCGCCGACCGCGTTGGAGACATCCGCATGCGGCGGTAAGACGATCTGTGTGCCAGTTCGTTGACCGAAAGCGGGATAATAGGTTGCCGCGGGTGCGCCGATTCCGGCCACGGGTGTGCGGAACCGAAGGTCGACTTGCAGTTCGCTACGCTGGGCGGGATTGGTGCTTGATGAGAAGGCGGCGGACAGCAGCCGCCGTGTCAGCGTGCCGAGGCGGCCCGGTGCAGCCATGCCTTCGGCGTCTAATACGGCCATGACCAGTGCTTCCCCAGCCTGCTCAATGACAAGATCGAAGACGGTTTGGGCAAACTCCCTTTCGTCCTTCGCCACCGGTTTACCGGACCGGATCTCCTTACGCGCCCATATCCGCGCACCCAGCATGGCGGCTTCCGTGTTCCAGGCATGGTGCAGGCCCAATACATGAGCCCCGTCGGACGGCGTGAAGGCCGAGATTGCGACGAGGCCTCGGTCGACCAGGCGCCGTAGCGGTTGTTCCGGCGCCCTGTCCGACAGCAGCGTTTCCAGGTCGACGGGGCCGTCCGCCAGCTTGTCCCAAATCCGCTGCTCGCTGGCCGATAGTCGGGCGGCACCTTCACCCAACCGGCGCTGACGGATGGCGAAGCGGCCGTCATAGGTCTTTTCGTAGGCGCGCGCGGCCTGTTCCTTCAGTGCTGGAACGACATGCGCATATTCATGCGCCAGCAGGCTCAAGGGCACGGCACGACGCGGACCCGCGATCAATCGTTTTTCATCGTCCAGACGAATTTCACTATCCCCGCCGAGGCCGACGGTATGGACCGCGATCGCTTCCACCATGGTGCGCCAACCGCTGACATTCGCGCCATCCATATCCAGCTTGGGACGGCCGCCGCGCAACAGGGCGATATCGGTTGTCGTGCCGCCCATGTCGACGACGATCAAGTCGTCTTGGCCGCTAAGGTGCCGCGCGCCGACAACACTGGCCGCCGGGCCGGACAAAACAGTTTCGACAGGGCGGTAGCGCGCCGTTTCCGCCGAAATCAGGGACCCGTCACCCTTCACCACCATCAAGGGGGCGGTAATGCCGCGCTGCGCCAGCAGGCCGGTGACGGCTTCGATCAGGTCGGAAATCAAAGGGATCAGCCGGGCATTCAGGACGGCGGTCAGGGCTCTTCTTGGCATGTCCAGGTTGGCGGACAGTTCGTGGCCGCATGTAACCGGCCGTCCCGTAAGTTTCAGGACGGCATCCCGGACGCGTTGTTCGTGAGCCGGGTTCCGCGACCCGAAATGGGCGGAAACGGCAAAGGCCGAAACCTTTCCCGCATGGGACTCCAACGCGGCTTCAACCGCAGCCATGTCCAGAGGCGTCGCCTCGTCGCCATTCGATCCGTGGCCGCCGGCGATGAAAATGACGGGATCGCTTCCCAGCGCCTGCCGCAATCCGCCCCGATCCAATGCCGCTTCCGTTTCCCCGATCATGATCAGGCAGACGGGTTGTCCGTGGGATTCGACGACCGCGTTCGTGGCGAGTGTGGTGGATATTGAAACCAAGCGTATGGCTTCGGCCGGGACCGCTTCCTCGCCATCGGGCTCCATGATGGCGGCGATGGCCTTGCCGATCCCGATGGTCAGGTCGTGTTTCGTGGTCAGCGCCTTCGCGGTTCTGAAAACGGCGCCGTCCTCGCGGCACAGCACTGCGTCGGTAAACGTACCGCCGGTATCGATCCCAAGCCTCAACCCGTCAACCATGCGAAGACCCGCCGAAAAAATTCCGTATCAGCCCCGATAGCGAAGGGAAAGGGGGCAGGCAAGCGGGTTCTGAACCAGTTCCATTCAGGCTAGGGTGAAAGGAAACGTCCTGGGACGACAGGAATCGTCGTTTGAACACGGCGACGGGACTTAACCGTCCATCACCATGCGTTTGATCAAGGCGTTCTTGACGTTCTCCGCATTGCCGTTCGCGACCTGGCAGGTTCCCGCCGCATGATGGCCGCCGCCTCGGAAGGCCAAGCACAATTCCCCGACATTGGTTTTGGAACTGCGGTTGAAGATTGATTTTCCGATGGCGAAAACGGTGTTCACGTTCTCCCGCCCACGCATGATGTGAATGGAGATATTGCAGTCCGGAAACATCGTATAGATTTTGAACCGGTTGCCGGGCCAAATATTGTCTTCCCAACGAAGGTCCAGGACCGCGACATTGTCATGCACGGTGGTGCAGCGTTTCAGCTGTTCGTTGAACCGCTCTTCATAGTCATTCACAAGGGAGACACGTTCCCGAACGTCGGGATCTTCAAGGATTTCCTCGATCGTCTTTTCCCGCACCAGATCGATCAACTTCATCATCAGTTCGTAGTTTGAGATGCGGAAGTCCCGGAACCGACCCAGTCCCGTCCGTGCATCCATCAGAAAACCGAGCAGAATCCATCCCTGCGGATCCGTTACGTCTTCCATCTCAAGCATTGCTGCGTCGGATTTGTCGACGGCTGCCATCAAATCCTCACTGATGGTTGGGAAGGTCTCCTTCCCACCGTAGAAATCGTAGACCACGCGGGCGGCCGACGGGGCGTGCGGGTCGATGATATGGTTTGATCGCTCGGTGATTCTGACTGCTTCCGACGCATGGTGGTCGAAGGCTAGATGGCATCCGGGAACAAAGGGAAGGTTCGTCGTGATATCGCGCTTGGTGATGCTGACGACGCCATCCTGCATGTCTTTCGGATGCGCGAAGGCGACATGGTCCACTAGCCCGTTCTCGCGCAGCAGGACAGCGCAAACCAAACCGTCGAAATCGCTTCTGGTTACAAGACGGTATTTGTCGTCCTGGCTGTCTTGTTCCGCCATAATTCTTCTCCCCTGAACTCAGCTGCATACCGGGTCCCAACCTTAGCCCGGTAGGGCAATACATTAGCGCAACTGAAAACCAATCGCCATGCGTGGTTTGGACGAGCTTCCGAAGCTTGGTCCGCTAGTTGGCGAGCAAGCCGGAAAAACCGTCGAACAGCAGTTTTGCCCCGGCGAGAATTAAGAACACGTAAATGATGCGGTAAAACAGAACCTCGTTCACACGGTGGTGCAGTTTAAACCCCAGCCATATCCCGAGCGGCGCCAACGGCGCCAAGGCAAGGGACGTACCCAGGCTGGATGTGGAAAACTGGCCGAGGAACCCATAAGGAATCAGCTTCACATAGTTTACGAGGAAGAAGAACCAGACCGTCGTGCCGACATAAAGGGTTTTGTCGATGCGTTGCGGCAATAGATAGACCTGCACCGGCGGGCCACCGGCATGGGCGACGAAACTCGTGAATCCCGAGACGCAGGACCAGATTGATCCCTTCACCCAGGAAGGGCCGGCCGGCTTCTTGTTCCGGCTGCTCTTGATCAGATTGCTGATGGTGAAGCCGATGGCGATTCCGCCGATCAGGATACGGATGAAATCCTCACTCATCACATCGAAGGTCAATGTGCCGATCACGATTCCGGCCACCGCACCCGGCGCCATGCGTAGCAGGTTCGGCCAACTGGCTTTCGTGCGGTAGGCCAACAGACCCATGATATCCATCGCACACAGGATCGGGAGCATGATCGCCGCAGCCTGGAGCGGCGAAGTGGTCAACGCGATCAGCGGTGTCGCCAGCATACCGATGGAACCGCCAAAGCCGCCCTTTCCGATGCCGGCGATCAGCACCGCGGGAATGGCGGCCAAATAGAAGATGGGGTCTATGATCGGTTCGAACATGGTCCGTCGCAGGTAAACGGTATTTTCGACCACCGCAATCGGGCTTTCGGCAACATTGCTGTTCCAGGGCCGGGTCATCGCGTTGAATGCCCAGCTTGCGCAGCGGTTCCGGCGCGGATATCGATTGCCGGTAACCGCTTGCCTGGAGGCTAGAATGTCCCGTCAAACCGAAGAAATCCCTTTGATGTCGCCTGCTCCCGGCACATCCCGTTCCTTGATCGTCCATCGGTATGGGGCACCGGGGACCGGGCCGAAAGCCTATATTCATGCGGCGCTTCATGCGGATGAATGGCCGAGCGTCCTGACCGTACAGAAGCTGATCCCGATGCTGGACGAGGCCTCTGAACGCGGTGAGATCCTGGGCGAGATCGTCGTGCTGCCCTATGCGAATCCGACCGGTCTGGCCCAGCGCATGGGGGGACATGTGACTGGCCGGTACGACTACGACGGCAGCGGCAACTTCAACCGCAATTGGCCGGATCTGTCGCAGGCAGCTGCCGAAAAGCTCGGCGGATCCTTGCCGGAAGACAAGACCGAGGCGGTTCGGACGGTTCGTGCCGCCTTGCGCGAAGCCGCCGCGGAGCTACCCCGCCGGACACGGAACCAGGAATGGCGGGCTATCCTGCTCGGGCTTTCCATTGATGCGGACTTTGTCCTGGACCTGCATTGCGACAGTGAGGCGACGTTGCACACCTATACCAATGTCCGGCACAAGGATATGGTCGAGGTGTTGGGCGCGGAGCTGGGGTCCCCGGTCAACCTGCTGGAAGTCGAAGCTGGCGGCGGCGCGTTCGACGAGGCGAATGCCAAGCCTTGGTGGACAATCGGCGACTATCTTGAAGGCGGTGCGGACCTGCCGGCTGCCTGTTTCGGTGTTACCGTCGAACTGCGCGGGCAGGCGGATGTATTGGAAGAATATGCCGCCGCCGATGCCGAGGCTTTGTATCGGTTCCTGCAACGTCAAAAGGTGATTGCCGGGGACCCGGGACCGGTGCCGACCCTGAGCAACCCGGTTTCAATGCTGGACGCGGTCGACCTGGTTCGGGTGCCGCGTTCCGGCATCGTTGGATACCATAGGGACGTAGGCGATAGAGTCGCCAAGGGCGAGATCGTAGCGACGCTCTATGATCCTGCCGCGGTCGACCCGGTTGGTGCGCGCCTCGATCTATTCGCGGGAACGGATGGCATCATGTTCTCCCGGTTCAGCGACAAACTTGTCGAACCGGGTGACAATATTGCCAAGATCGCCGGCACCGAAAGCTTGAGCTATCGCCAGGCGGGGGCTCTGCTGGAAGACTAAACCTGAATAAGGAAGGAGTGGCGCCCATGCATCTGATCAAAGGCGTCGAATGTTATGCACCCGAACCGCTGGGCCGGCGGGATATTCTGATCGGCGGCGGGCGGATTCTCGGCCTCTCGGAAAACATCGACCCGCCTAGGGGCGTTGACTGCAAAATCGTCGACGGCGACATTTTGACCGCGACCCCCGGCTTTATCGATGGTCATGTCCACATTGCCGGTGCCGGCGGTGATGGCGGACCCGAAACGCGGACGCCGGAAGTTCAGCCGAAGGCTTTGGCTGAGGCAGGGACGACCTCCTGCGTCGGGTGCCTCGGAACGGATGGGGTCACCCGCACCGTCGGCAGCGTGTTGATGAAGGCGAAATCGCTCCGGGCCCAAGGATTGAGCAGCTATTGCTATACAGGCTCTTATCAAGTCCCCGCACCGACCGTGACGGGTGGGGTCGAGACTGACCTCTGTTATCTGTCGGAAGTCATCGGTGTCGGCGAGGTGGCCGTTTCGGACCACCGCTCGTCCTCCCCGACGACGACCGAGCTTCTCAAACTTGGTAAATCGGCCCATGTGGGTGGATTGCTGGGCGGCAAGGTCGGCATTGTCCATGTTCATATGGGTGATGGCGCCGATCCGTTCAGGCCGATCTATGATGCCGTGGAGGCGGGCGATTTAACGCTTAACAAGTTCTATCCGACCCACGTTAACCGGAATGCCCATATCCTGGACGAAGCCAAAATCTTTGGTCGGCAAGCGCCGGTGGACATCACGGTCGGTGCCGGGCCAGACGAACCGCCAAAGGCTTTCGGTGCGACGGCCTGGGATGCCGTCACTGCGCTGCTTCAAGCGGATGTTCCATTGGCGAATATTACGCTCTCCTCGGACGCCTGCGGTTCCTTGCCGGTGTATGATGAGGATGGAAAATTCGTCAGCATGCAGGTGGCGCAACCGCGTGTTTTGTTGGGGACTTTCCAAAAGATAGTGCGGGACGGTTTGCTGCCGCCCGAACAAGCCCTGGCGTTGATCACGTGTAATCCTGCTCGGATCCTGCGGCTTTCAGGCAAGGGTTGTCTCGCAGCGGGCGCCGACGCCGACATCCTCTTGTTCGACAAGAATTGGGACCTCAATAGCGTCATCGCGAACGGGGTGCCATGGATGCGGGATGGCGCGTTGGTGCGGACCGGCACCTTCAGCTGATCCGCCCTGTCGTCATCCGCTTGCCTTTTGCTGGGCGCGCAGGGCCAGCCGCGTCACCTCGAATGCATGGGACTGCTTCATGGTTGTTTCCGACCGATCCTGGATATCGTTCATCAGGGTCTGGAAATAGGTGATCGGCACGTCTTTGCAATCGATGTATTCGCAGCGGGTCCTGTTGACCAAGAACAGGTGATCGGTACCGTCGCGCCCGGCGACATCGACGTATTTCCGAAGTTCGATATAGCCTTCCGTCCCCAATATCGTCAGGCGTCCGTCACCCCAATTCGGTAACGCGTCCGGCGTATACCAGTCGAGCCGGATGTAGCCGTGTCCCTTTGGGCTGCGCAGTACGATTTCCCCGAAATCATCAAAGTCGGGATGGTCCGGGTTGTTATGGTTGGCGATCCCGGCATGGACGATTTCCGCCGTTTCGGAACCGGTGAAGAACAAGAACTGGTCGATTTGGTGCGACCCGATATCCGTCAAAATTCCACCATAGCGGGACTTGTCGAAAAACCAGGGATCACGCATCGGCGCGTTCATCCGGTGCGGCCCCAAGCCAACAGTTTGCACGACCTTGCCAATTTGTCCGTGCGCGATTAATTCGGCGGCTTTCGCAACGGCCGGAACCTCGAAATGTTCCGAGAAATCCACCGACCAAATGCGCCCGGTTTCCTCCTGTGTCCGAATGATGCGGTCCAGTTGCTCCTGCGAGATGCAGCCGGGTTTGTCGACCATCACATCCTTGCCCGCCCGCATGGCTTCGATCGCAAGGTCTGCCCGATCGCCGGGGATCGCCGAGATCAGGACCATGTGAACGTTCGGGTCGTCCAGCAGGGCGCGGCGGTCGGCAACGCGGGGCAGGTCGGGAAATCGCTTGGTGAAACCGTCCAGTGTCTTCGGCGATCCTTCTGTCCACCAACCGATGCCATGCGCGCCGGCGTCGAGCATCCCGCCCAGCATGCCATAGGCATGACGATGATCGATGCCGATGACGGCGACGCCCGTCATTCCTGCGCTCCCAGGTCGATGCGCCGACCTTCATTGGAGGATGCGATCAACCCGTCGATCAATTTGTGCACTTCCAAGGCTGTGTGGCCGTTGGATTGGGGCTGGCGTCCCGCCCGTGCGGCGGCGAGGAAGTCCTCGATGACAGCCTTGTGCCAGTCATGGGGAAAATCCATCGGGTCGGCACCACCACCGGTGCTGGTTTGTTCGCCGAAGGTTTCCGAGCGACCGTCCCGCCAATCCACTTCCAATGTACCGCCCGTGATCTTGGTCGAGGCGTTCTCGAAATTGAGCGCCATGAATTCCGGTTCCCCGGGATAGCGGGTCACTGTCGCGATAAGGCCCCCGTTGGCCCCATTGGCGAAGCGCATCCCGGCGCCGACGAAATCCTCTGCCTCGAATTTTTGCAGGCCCGATTGACCGGCCATGGCCTGGACCGATGCGACGGGGCCGGTCAACGATAACAGCAGGTCCATGGAATGGATCGCTTGGGAGATCAAGACACCGCCGCCATCCCGTTCATAAGTGCCGCGTCCCGGTTCGTCGTAATAGCTTTGCGGCCGCCACCATGGGACCACCAGATAAGCGGACGCCAGCCGGCCAAGCTGTCCTTCGTCGATCAAGCGGCGCAATGCCAAGGACCCGGCGCGAAACCGATGTTGAAAAACGATGCCAAGCGTTACACCGGCTTGATCGCACGTTTCGACAATCCGCTTGGCTGCCTCCGTTGTCCGTTCAACCGGCTTTTCCATCAGGATGTGCTTGCCGGCGGCGGCTGCCTTGGCGACCAGCTCTTCCCGTGCATTGGGCGGTGTCATAATCAACAGACCATGTAGAGCGGAATCCTGCAGCATGTCGTCGATGGAGGTTGCTTCTGGCACGTCCCAGTCGGCGCAGAAGGCGGCGCGCGCCTCCGGCCGGCGGGAAAAGACTCCTCGGACCGAAACCTCGCCTGCAAGATCCTGAAAAGATTTCATATGTGGTTTCGCGGCCATGCCTGCGCCGACAATGCCAATCCCGAACTTCTCAGCCACGGATGCCTCCCCGGAAAGTTTTTATTTGGTTTATTCTGTTACCGCAGGACGTGAGATGCACGGCAATTATCTTATGATCCCGCGACGAATGTGTGTGTCACGCAGTCAACGCAGCGAAGCACGGAAACTGCAATCGGTGCGATAATCAATTTCGTATTGAGCCCCCCCGCATTTGAGCGTCCGCATCTCAGCCCTCTGAAAATCGTCGCCTGGTCTGGTAGGGATATCACCCAAGCGTGCCATGGCATCGTCGAACAAGCCGATCAACGATGCGTCCAATCCGTGCAACGTGTTCTTGAACAAACGGCCGTCAACCTTGTCCGCCGTGACCATCGTGGTGCGCAGGTCGACATGGGTTTTCAACCTGTCCCAAAGGCCGCGCTTGTCGTCCGCCGGGATCATCTGGTCGTCCGCACCGTGATAGGAGATGACGGCAGCGCCCGATGCACCCCTGTAGTGGTCTCCACGAAGGTCCCGCATTTCCAGATGGGCCGGTTTCAGGTGGCCCGGGTCCGACGGATCGTCGCGGGTCCAGGGGGAAAAATTGCTGTAGTAGACACGCACGCCGCCCGCATCGAAATGGTGCCGGTGCGGCTGCCAAAGATTGTTCATCTCCGTCTCGATGGCATGCACCCAGCAAGAATTCTCGATCACGGCGGAAAGGGTGTGCGGAGCGAATTTCAGCATCATCATTGCCAAGTAAGCGCCATGAGAGGTGCCGAAAGCGGCAACACGCTGTCGATCGAAGGCAATGCCCCGCCGGATCATGTCGCCATAGACCTGCAGATGATCCAGAGCCCCCAGCGTCCCGAACGACTCATAGTCATTGCCGCAATGTTTGATCACGCTGAATTCGGGCGGCAATTCTGCGACGCCGTTTGCCCGCAACAAGGCAATTACCGCCTTGGGGTCGTCGGGCACGGTCACGCCGGATACGCGGCGGAAGTCGTCGAACCAGTCCGGGCGCACGGTGAAGGAAGGGTCGCTTGTGGTTCGAACCAGGCTGCCGTGGTAACTGACCGTCACCGTAACAAACCCTTTCGACACCAAATGCGGAACAAGCTTTCCTGCTACATAGTCACCGTCCCGCCGAAAACCGAAGCCGCCAATGAAGAACAGCAACGGCCGTTTTGCGTCTGCATCGCCTCCCTCGCCATCCTCGGGGGTATAGACTGAGTAGGAGAGAGGTTCCCGTGGAAGCCCGAGTTCGAAGTCGGGCGGCGCCGCAATCGTGAAATGCTGCTCGCGGATTGGCATTGCGAGACCGCTATTGGACCACAGCGGCCGGTTCGCCTTTTGATTCGACACGCGGCCGAAGATGGGCAAGCCATTTGTGCTCCCACCATTTGAAGATCCGGGAAATCCCGAAAACAAGGATCATGTATAGGATCATGGCGGCGACGAAACCTTCATAGGCCAGGTAGTAACGCCCGTTCAACCAACGCCCGACGCCAAGGATATCCTGCAACGTGATCGTGCTGGCCACGACGGAGCCATGAAGCATGAAGATCACTTCGTTGGAATAGGCCGGCAGGGCGCGGCGGAAAGAATTCGGCAAAATGACGCGGCGGATACGTGTCCAATAGGACATGCCGGCCGCCTTCGCGGCCTCGACTTCGCCATGCGGTGTCGCTTCAATGGCGCCGCGCAGGAACTCGGTCGTGTAGGCGGCGGTGTTGAGTGTGAAAGCGATCAGTGCGCACCACCAAGCCTGGCTCAGGATCGGCTTCCAAAGCATGCTCTCGCGGATAAAATCGAATTGCGCCAAACCGTAGTAGATCAAATAAGTCTGAACCAGAAGCGGCGTCCCGCGAAAGAAATAGGTGTAACACCAAATCGGCCCGTTCAGCACCGGATGCCGATAAGCACGGGCTATCGCTAGAGGGATGGACAGCATGCCGCCCAGTAATAGGGCCAGGAAGGTCAGTTCTAGCGTGACCCAGGCCCCCATCAGGAACCGATCGAAATTGTCCAGGACCGCCATGAAGTCCAAGGGTGACGCGCCTTCGCTGAAAGCGCGGATCGGATCCATGATGCTGCGCGTTTCTTCCGCCATGGTCAGGCCCCTTCCGATTGCCGGACGCCGGCACTGTATTTGATTTCAAGTCTGCGAAGACCCAATTCGGAAAGAGCGGTCAGGAGTAGGTATATGATCAGAACGGCGAACATGAAGGTGAACAATTGCCGAACCGATCGGCCGGCCGTGAAGGCCATATAGACAACGTCTTGCAACCCGATGATGGAAACGAGCGCTGTTGATTTGATGAGAACCAACCAGTTGTTACGGAAGCTGGGCAGGGCGTAACGCACCATTTGCGGCCAGGTAATGCGCCGGAATAGCATCGAAGGGCTCATGCCGCAGGCGATGCCCGCTTCGATCTGCCCACGCGGAATGGCCAGGATCGCGCCGCGGAAGGTTTCCGTCATGTAAGCGCCGAAGATGAAGCCGATGGTCAGCGAGCCCGCCATGAATTGGTTGATCTCGACATAGCCCCAAAGGCCTGTCGCATCGCCGAAATCATTGACCAATTGTTGTCCGCCATAGAACAGCAGCAACATCAGAACCAAGTCGGGAACGCCACGGATCAATGTCGTATAAGCACCTGCAAAACTCTGCGCGACCGGGTTTTCGCTCAGCTTCCCGACAGCACCCAACAAGCCCAGAAGCACGGAAAGAATAACGGACACGATAGCCAGCTGAATCGTAACGACCGTCCCTTCCCAAAGGAGTCCCCGGTATTCGAAAAGAACGTCCATCCGTCGATCCGCGCTGTTTTGTCGTTCAAGTCAAAAAGGGGAGAGGCGCTGGCCTCTCCCCTTCGATGATACTCAGTTGGTACCCGTAACGGTCATCCTGGTAATCAGGAGCCGGCCGGGGCGCCGTAGATGTCGAAGTCGAAATACTTCGCATTGATTTTGGCATAGGTGCCATTCGCACGGATCGCCTTGATCGCGTCGTTGAAAGCTGCACGCAGCTTGTCTTCACCCTTACGGACCGCGATGCCCGCACCCTCGCCGTGGCATTCCAAGTCAAATTGGTCGCCGCCCAGGAAGGCATAGCCTTTACCGGCGTCGGTGTTCAGGAAGCCTTCAAGCGCCTGAATGGAGTCGGAAATCTGCGCATCCAAACGACCGGCGCCCAGGTCCTGGAACACCTCTTCCTGGGTCCCGTAAAGAACGAGTTCGGCATTCGGGAACATCTTCTCCATATAGCACTGGTGGATCGTGCCGCGCTGAACACCAATCCGCTTGCCGGCAAGGCTTTCCGGCGTGTCGGACAGGTCCGTACCCTCGGCAGCAACGAATTTGGCAGGCGTGTTGTAGTATTTGATGGTGAAGTCGACGCGCTTCTTGCGCTCTTCCGTGATCGACATGGAAGCGATGATGGCGTCGTATTTCTTGGCCAGCAGGGCGGGAATGATTCCATCCCAATCCTGTTCGACCAGTTCGCATTTCCGGCCCATCTCTTCGCAAAGCGCGTTCGCGATGTCGATATCGAACCCGATAAGCTCGCCCGAGGCGGTCTTTTCGGAGAACGGAGGATAGGCGCCCTCAACGCCGATACGCAGAACGTCTTCAGCTTGCGCCTGCATGCTGAGACCGAGAGCGAACGCACCCGCGGCTGCAGCTAAACCCAGCTTTTTCAAAAGCATTTACTTTCTCCCTAGTTGCATGCGCGGCCGTTGACCCCTGTCAGACCACCGCGCCTGTTTAAAGCTAACTACACGAACCACCTGTTCGGCAATGCTCCGGGCGTCGCGTTCGCCTCGAAAACGGTTCGAATCCTATTCCCTCGTCTTTGCCAGAAATTGCCCGAACCTTTCAGAAGACGGATTGTCGAAAACCTGGTTGGGGGCCCCCTGTTCCTCGATACGTCCTTGGTGCAGGAAGATCACGTCCGAGGAAACGTCGCGCGCAAAGCCAATTTCATGGGTCACGACGATCATCGTGCGTCCTTCAACCGCCAGATCCCGCATCACTTTCAAGACCTCGCCCACCAGTTCCGGGTCAAGCGCGGACGTCGGTTCGTCAAAAAGCAGAACCTCCGGTTCCATCGCCAAGGCTCGCGCGATGGCCGCGCGCTGCTGTTGGCCGCCGGACAGGTGGGCCGGATAATATTCTTTCCGCTCATAAATGCCGACTTTGTTCAGCAGGGCATTGGCGCGCTCTACCGCGTCCTGTTTCTTCATGCCCAGAACGTGAACGGGGGCTTCAATGACGTTTTCGAGCACCGTCATATGGCTCCACAGGTTGAAGCCCTGAAAGACCATGCCCAGTTTGGTGCGGATCCGCTCAACCTGTTTGTTGTCTTCGGGCACGGTCCGACCGCCGCGGGTCTGCATCATCGCGATTGTTTCGCCAGCGACCGTGACTTTGCCGGAATTCGGTGTTTCAAGCAGATTTATGCAGCGGAGGAACGTGCTCTTGCCGGATCCTGACGAGCCCAGCATGGAAATGACATCGCCTTTCCGCGCAGTGACGGAAACGCCCTTCAGCACCTCGACGCTGCCGAAACTTTTGTGAAGATCCTCAACCACCAAGGACGGAACGGTGTCCGTCATGCCCCGGTATCCCTCATCGACCCCTGTCTCCCGGTACCCGCAATGCGCCTCCCCAGGCAGTTGCGGTCCTTGACGGATTTTGCTACTTGCGCCGTCCGTTAGCGCTCTTTTCGGCGCGTCGGCGACATCATCTGTTGCGTGACGGTAAGCCCTTGAACCGGGACTGACAAGCGGCGAAGTCGCCCGGCCGCGCCAGCACTTATTGAGAATTTGCGTTGTGATGGTTGGGCTGTGTCTTAAGGTGGTGGGGGCGTCGCTTAGCGTTGAGTTTCGGCCGTTTCAAACGCTGGATTCTCCAGAAGTTGCTGCTAACGTTCGTATCCCAAGCGTGGGATAGGCGTTGGCGGGGTAGCGGAGTTTGTTCGTGAATTCTTTTGGAAGTTTTATTGTATTGGTTTAGTGATTAGATATCCAAGACTCGATAGTTTTACTTGGATTTGTCTTGGCGGTGCAGTTTTAGAGAGAAACTTTTTGAGGGTTTTTCTACCACAATTCCACGGGCGGGTTTTGCTCGGCCGTGACGCTGTAAATGCGGGCGCGGACCTCGTGCGCGGCTCTTCAGCCGTGCTCGGTCTCGGCTTTTTGCTGTTCTCGTCCCTGCCGGCCTTTGCCTTGCCGTTGCAAGATGCGGTGCGGGGCGCGCTGCAGACGAATCCCGACATCGGGATTGTCGCGGAGAGCAGACGGGCCATCACACATGAATTGAACCAAGCGAGAGGCGGCTATTTGCCGAGGCTCGACCTGCGAACCGCCTATGGGGCTGAATACACGAACGACCGTACCACCCGGGGCAGGGACAGTACCCTCGGCAACGGCCGAAGCCAGACCCTGGGTACATTCCAGTCCAGTCTGACATTGACCCAGATGCTGTTCGACGGGGACGAGACCTGGAACGAAGTACAGCGGCAAAAATCCCGGCTGGTTGCGGCCTCGCGCAGGGTCCGAGAAACGTCTGAATTTATCGCTCTGGATGCGGTCGAAGCCTATTTGGAAGCCTTACGTCAGCGGGAATTGACGCAACTTGCCTCCGACAACGTGGACGCTCATCGGCAGACGGTGGGACTGGTCGAGGCAAAGGCCTCCGGCGGGGCGGCGACGGTTGCGGACATTCAGCAAGCACGCTCGCGTTTGGCGGCCTCTGAATCGACGCTTACGGAATCCAGAACGCGATTGCGGGATGCGGATGCGACCTATACCCGGATCGTTGGCGAGAATCCGAAAGAGTTGATCCGCCCGCTTGCGCCGACATGGGCTTTGCCGATCAGCATTGCCGGTGCGGTGGACATCGCCTTGCAGAATAATCCGACCATTTCCGTCCTCAGGGCGGATCTTGAGACGGCGCGGGCCGAATTCGACGGTACTAAGTCGGGGTATCTGCCGACCGTGGAACTCGAATTGCGCGGCGGCTATGACGATAATCGGGAAGGAACCGTCGGAGCCGATTATGAGGGTACTGCGCTTGTCGTAATGAACTACAACCTTTTCAACGGTTTTCAGGACGTAAACCGGCGGAAGGAATTTCTGGCACGCATTGGTGAGAACCGACAACGTCTGAACCGTGCCGTGCGCTTGACTGAAGAAGAAATGCGTCTCGCCTGGAACGCATTGATCAGTGCGCGCGAAAGGGTTGCGGCGCAGACGCAGGAAGTCGATGCGAACGATCAGGTACGGCAGACCTACCGCCAGCAATTCGATTTGGGTGGTCGCAGCTTGCTGGAGTTGTTGGATGCGGAGAATGAATACTTCCTTGCCAAAGGAACCCTGATTAGTTCCGAGTTCGCAGAGATTTTCGCCGTGTACCGGATATTGGCCACTGCAGGGGCCTTGCTCGCCTCCATGGATGTGACGCCGATCGAAGAGGCCACGACGCCTTTCGACCCCATTCAGCCATATGAAATCGACCAGGAACGTCAGTTGACCGACCCGGATTTTACGCGCCGGAAGGCTTTGCGGGACGTCGAGGGCGCTGCGCTTGAGCCAGGCGTTTTAGACCAATCACCAACCCCCGTGTTTGATCCGAACTCGTTTTCCACGCCGGGGGAGATCATTGATCCAAATGCTGTCTTGGACCCCAATTCAGTTCTCGATCCGAATGCGGTTCTGGACCCGAATGCGCCGATAGCGCCCGAAGGCGCGGGTGATGTGCCCAACACGGGTCTGGAGGAGGACGCGGCAACTCTGGCGCCCCCCAACGCTCCCGGGTTGGAGCAACCGGCCGTTCCCGCGCTCCAGGAAAGGGCTCCCGAAAGTCTGACGCCACCATCGCTGGGGGCGCCTGCCCCCGAAACAACCGTCGATCCGGTGGAACCGCCGTCAGCAAGGGTTGAACCCATAGACGAACCCGCGCCTTTGCCGTCCATTCAAACGACCGAACCACCGTTGCAACCACTGCCGGAGGGTCAATCGACTGGAACGACCCCGGCTCCGGAGCCGGAACCGCCGACGGCACTGCCGGCGCTTCCACCTGCGCCACCAGTGGCTCAGCCTGTTAATCCACCAGCAAGCGCGTCGCCAGCCGGGGAAGGTGGATCCGAGGACGGGTCCGGTCTGAACGACGATATTTTTGATAGTTCAGGTCTGAATGTAATTCCCCCGACCGAAACCGCAGGGCGTGCGACGGATCCACATTTTGTCGTAGACGACGGTGCGCGCGGTAGTGGCATGCCCGCCCGCTCCATGATTTTGGATATGCCCTGGGGTGGAACGTTGGGCGACGGATCGACGCCGGACCAATAAAAACGCTAATGACCGGCGCCCCGTCTGTGCCGACCCATGTCAGCCTGGCCGCCAATGCGGCGTCATCCCTCAATACACGCACTCCGCAAGAACGAGATAACGTATTGGATTAACGTCTCTTTCAATTAATAAAAAGGAATTATCTAAAATTTTAGATAAATATTTATCAATTATTTGGCTCTCACGCTTCAAATGCCCATATGTATTGTCCATAAGCAGTCTCGGCGGACATGCGTCTTGATGATGCGTCTGCTGCATATGTGGCCCGGTTTTTCGGAATGTTTTTTTTCGATTTTTTGGGCCCACAATTGAAAATGGAAAGTATTTCGACAGATGGCCGTAGAGAATTCGATCCCCGTCGCCGGATATACCAATGGTGCGGACAGCGCCTTTGACTATATTTCGGAAAATCACGAACGGGCAGGGTCAGCCCTGGATGTCGCTGATGTGGCGCCGGGTGAAACCGTTCGTATCGATGTGGATCCCGGCCAGGCATTGCGGCCCGGTTTTGATGTCACCGGCGCGACGATTACGCGTGACGGCAGTATCATCACCATCAGCTTGCCGAATGGCGGCACGATTGAACTCACCGGTCCGTCGCCCGATGCCTTTACCGACGACCCGCCCTTGCTTCTCCAGCCGGAGCCGGCCTTTACGGAAATGAAGGCCCGGTTCGAGGCTACCAGCGATGGGGAAGAAAAAGTCGAGCTAACGTCCGCGCAGGATGGCACGGCCCTCGAAGTGCCGCGCCCGCTTCCAGGCGAAACGGACGAGTATGAGATTGAACCCGGGCAGACCGTCATCCTAGGTTTCAAATTGGATGAAGTGGAAGTTCTCCAAACCGAAACCGACATCATTCTTATCTTCGACGACGGCGCACAGATTACACTGTCCGCACTTGTCGGGATGGCGCTTGGGGAGAATCCGCCAAACTTTGTCGAGCCGGGCGGGACCTTGATTTCATCTGCCGAGCTGCTCGAGTTGGCCGGCGATATGACGGCGCTTGCCGAAACCCTGGACGGAATCGAAACGGCCGCTGGTGCTGGTGATGTCGCGCCTGTCACGAATTTCGGCTTCGGTGCGACCTTCGGGGACAGCGGTTTCGATAGTGGCAATGGCCAATCCAGCGGCACCACGCCCGGCGGTGGCGGCGGCGGTGGCGGCGGCGGTGGCGGCGGTGGCGGTGGCGGTGCTTCCGCCTCTGGCGGTGGAGGTGGCCCGGGTCCAGGCCCAGGGCCAATTCCCACGCCGCCCACAGTGGACACAATACCGGAAATTTCGGCGATCCCGCTCACCTTCGGGGAAGAAACGCTCGATGTTGTCATTCCGCCGATCGAATTCCCTGATGCATTGCTGTCGGTTGATTTTGGCGACGATGGGGCCGCTTCCGGCGCGCCGGTCACTTTCGCGACGACCACGCTGACCGATCTTGATGCGCTCAGCCTCACCTCCGGTGGCGACAGTCTCTCCTTCCAGCTTTCCGCCGACGGTACCGAAATCGTTGCGACGGCTGGAACACCCCCGGTGACGGTTTTTGTGGTGGAAATCGTGACGGCAGGGGATAGCTATTCCTACAGTTTTGATCTGCAGGGGCCGCTGGATCATGCCGCCGGGGAAGGGGCGAATACGCTCGCCTTGCCGATCACGGTCCAAGCAGAGGATGCGGACGGTTCGACCGCATCGGCTTCGTTCGACGTTACCGTCGTTGATGGCATGCCGAAAGTCGTGTCCTTCGGGCCGACCTTGTCTGCTGAAAACGCCTCCGTCGACGAAGACGATCTTGCTGCTGGATCCGATGGCGGCCAAGCGACAGTTGTCTCAGGCAGTCTGGGCCTGACCGGCGATCTGATTACTCTGGATTATGGAACGGATGGCCCGGCACCTGGTGCGCCGGATGCGCTTAACGTTGGCGATTTCGATCTGGTTCTATCCGGAACGCCGCCGGAAGGTTTGACGTCAAACGGCGTTGCGGTGACCTACAGCGCCTTTGATCCCGCGACCGGAACGATTACCGCGTCCGCGGGCGGGCAAACGGTGTTTACCGTGACCGTGAAAGCCGATGGCACCTACGATTTCAATTTGATGGCGCCGCTCGACCACCCGACAGGCGCCGGTCAGAATTCTCTCGATCTGGGCTTTACAGTGACGGCTTCTCCGTCGGCCGCGACAATTGCAAGCGTTCTCGATGCGGATGGCGATGCCGTTTCCTTGGACGGGGACAGCAATATCAGCCGCGGTTTCTCGGTCACCGTTGTGGATGACGTTCCGAGCATTGCCGAAAACGACGCATTGCAGGTGAAAGAAGCCAGCGGACAGGCGATCGGCGGCGATGTCCTGGCATCTGTCACTGAGGGGGCGGATGGCGTGACCCTCACCGGTTTCACCTATACCGACGTAAATGGTGATCTGCAGGCCGGCACATTCGGTACGCCGGTGGCGACCCAATTCGGTACGCTGACAGTGAATTCAGACGGAACCTGGTCCTACACGGCGACGAATGCCGCTGATAACGACGACGTGCCGGAAGCCGACGGCTTCATATATACGCTGACCGATGCGGATGGCGATGAAGTGACCGCAGTCCAGGCAATTGAAGTTCTGGATAGTGGCGCACCGGCCCTCAGTGCAACAGGGGCAACGGTCGACGAAGCCGACATCACCGATACGGCGGGTCAGGATATCTCCGTCACCTTTGGTGCGGACGGTGCCGGTTCGGTCACTTTGGCGGATACGACGGCGGATCTCGATGCGGCGGGCTTCACGTCAAATGGTGAGGCGGTCACTTTCAGCCTGTCCAACGATGGTTTGACACTTATTGGATCGGCGAACGGCAGCACCGTCGTGACGATTGCGATCAGCGGCAACGCCACCGACGGATTCCGCTACGATGCGACCCTGACGGGCGCGCTGGATCATCCGGCCGGTGATGCGGATCTGTCCTTGCCGATCACCATCGTCGCCACGGATGGCGACGGGACGCAGACCAGTGCCGGCGCATCAATCGCGATCACGGACGATGGTCCGGTCGCTGCGAATGACGCAACCATTGTCGTGAAGGAATCCGCCGGCCCGATCGGTACTGACCAGGGTGCGGCGAACCTGTTGGCGAATGACGACATGGGTGCGGATGGCGGGGAACTCGCCTCTTTCACCTATACGGACGAAAATGGTCAGTCCGCAACGGCGGACGCCGGATCGACGGTCGATACGCAATATGGCTCGCTCACTGTCAACGCGGATGGCACTTGGTCCTACACGCCGGGTGCGGCTCCGAACAATACCTCAGGCGCGTCCGACGGATTTACCTACACAATTCGCGACGCCGACGGTGACGAATCGACCGCGACGCAAGGCATCACACTGACGGATGATTTCGCCCCGGTTGTCGATTTTGGAACGGGCAAGAAGGACATCTTCCTCCATCTGGATGAGGATGATCTGGCAGCAGGTACGGACGGGACCGGCCCGACGACGGTTGGCGATACCATCCTGGTCAAGGTTGGGGCCGACGGTCTGGAATCGGTCACGATAGCCCAATCAACTGTCGACATACTGAACCAGGCGACATTGAAGTCCGGCGGGTCGGATATCGATTTCACCTTGTCGGCGGATGGTACGGTAATGACCGGCACTGCCGGTGGTGAGACGATCCTGACGGTGGCCGTCACGGGCAATCCGACCGATGGCTTCCGTTTTGATGTAACTCTCTCGGGTCCGATCGACCATCATCCGGCTTTTGGAGAAAACTCCACAGGCACAATGCCGCTGACCTTCGTCGCAACGGATGGAGACGGGACCACAGGCCAGGACCGCGCTTTCCTGTTCATCAAGGATGACGTTCCGACATTGACCAACGATACGGTGGTGACGGTTGCGGAGTCCGGCGGGGTCGCGACGACGGGTGACCTTCTGGCAGGCGCGGAACTTGGCGCGGATGACGGCAACGGTCTGTCGGTTTCCGGTTTCACCTATACGGACGACACCGGCGAGACGCAGCAAGGCGTTCTGGGTCAGGAGATGGATACCCAGTACGGTAAGCTGACCGTTAACGCGGACGGCACGTGGAGCTATACGGCTGACGAGGCGGCGGATCAGACCGATGGACCGGTGGCCGACGACTTCACCTACAGCATTGTGGATGGTGATGGAGACGTCGCCTCTGCGATCCAGAATATCGACATCATCGACAGCGGTTCGGCGCCGACGATCGACCCGGAAGGGGATGTTTTCGGCGGCACGGTTGCGGAAGCCGGGTTGGAAGACGGTGCGGTCGTTCTGACCCAGCAGGCGGAAGTCGCCTTCGGGCCGGACGGTCCTGCCTCGGAAGATCCGGTCGTGTTCTCGGCCGATACTGTTTCGACGCTGACCGATCGCGGCCTGACGTCCGCCGGGACGGCATTGTCTTACAGTGTGTCCGAAGATGGCAGGACGGTCACCGCAACGGCCAATGGCGGGACGGTGTTTACAATTGAACTTGGTAATGTCGCTTTGGCGGATGCCGAAGGAAACGCGACCTACGATTACACGTTCACGCTGGAATCCCCGCTGGATCACACCGGCGCGGAAGGCGAGGCGATCGACGGTATCCTCTTCCCGGTTGTCATCACCGACGGCGACGGCACACAGACGGCAACCGAGGTTACAATCAATGTAACCGACGATGCACCGGGTGCCGCCGACGACGTGTTGGTGTCGGTCCAAGAAGCTTCCGATGCTGTCGGCACGGATTCGGGCGCGGATAATCTTTTGGCGAATGATGACTTGGGGGCCGATGGCGGCGAACTTGTCTCCTTTGCCTATACGGATGGCAATGGCCTGCCGGCGACGGCATCGGCCGGCAGCACGGTTGCCACGCAGTTCGGGTCGCTGACGGTTAATGCGAACGGCACGTGGTCTTACACACCGGGCGTCGCCGCGAACAATGCAGGCGGGGTCTCTGACGGCTTCACCTATACGGTTCGCGACGCGGACGGCGACGAAGCCAGCGCCACGCAGGGGATCACGATCACTGATAGCGGTGCGCCGGTGTTGAGCACCAGTGGCGCCACGGTCGAGGAAGCCGACATTACCGATACGGCGGGTCAGACGATCGAGGTCACCTTTGGTGCGGATGGTGCTGGTTCGGTCACTTTGGCAGATACGACGGCGGATCTCGATGCGGCGGGCTTCACGTCAAACGGTGAGGCGGTCACTTTCAGCCTCTCCAACGATGGTTTGACACTGATTGGATCGGCGAACGGCAGTACCGTTGTGACGATTGCGATCAGCGGCAATGCTTCCGATGGGTTCCGGTACGATGCGACCCTGACGGGCGCGTTGGACCACCCGGCGGGTGATGCGGATCTGTCCCTGCCGATCACGATTGTTGCCACGGATGGCGACGGCACGCAGTCGAGTGCCGATACCTCGATCGCCATCACGGATGACGGTCCCGTTGCGTCTGACGACGCGGCGGTTACGGTTGAGGAAGATGCCGGCGCGGTCGGCACGGCCCAAGGTGCGGCTAATCTGTTGTCGAATGACGATCTTGGCGCGGATGGCGGCGAGCTTGCCGCGTTCACCTATACGAATGCGAACGGCGAGTCTGCGACGGCGGATGCCGGATCGACGGTCGATACGCAATATGGTTCGCTCACCGTGAACGCGGATGGCACTTGGTCGTATACGCCGGGTGCAGCGCCGAACAATGAGGCAGGCGCGGAAGACGGGTTCACTTATACCGTCAGAGATGCGGATGGCGACGAGGCGACGGCGGTCCAAAGCATTACGCTGACCGACGATCATGCCCCGGTGGTCAGCTTCGGCCAGGGCAGTGACTTCACAAGGGTCGGATTAGACGAAGATGATCTGTCGACAGGTACGGACGGGACCGGCCCGACGACGGTTGGCGATACCATCCTGGTCAATGTGGGGGTCGACGGTCTGGCGTCGGTGACGATCGCGCAGTCGACGGCAGACCTGCTGAACCAGGTTACTCTGAAGTCCGGCGGTGAAGACCTCGAATTCTCAATTTCCGAAGACGGGACTGTGATGACCGCTACGGCGGGTGGCGAGACGATCCTGACTGTGACTGTGAGCGGCAACCCGACCGATGGGTTCCGGTATGACGTGAGCTTGTCCGGTCCGATCGACCATTATCCGGCCTTTGGTGAGAATACGACGGGCACAATGCCGCTGACCTTCGTCGCAACCGATGGCGACGGAACGACAGGTGAGGCGAGCGCTTACTTGTTCGTCAAGGACGATGTGCCGACATTGACCAACGATACGGTGGTGACAGTTGCGGAGTCCGGCGGAGTCGCGACGACAGGTGACCTTCTGGCAGGCGCGGAACTTGGCGCGGACGACGGCAACGGGCTGTCGGTTTCCGGCTTCACCTATACGGACGACACCGGCGAGACGCAGCAAGGCGTTCTGGGTCAGGAGATGGATACCCAGTACGGCAAGCTGACCGTTAGCGCGGACGGCACGTGGAGCTATACGGCCGACGAGGCGGCGGATCAGACCGATGGTCCGGTGGCCGACGGCTTCACCTACAGCATTGTGGATGGTGATGGAGACGTTGCTTCCGCGGTACAGGCGATTGAGATCATCGACAGCGGTTCAGCGCCGACGATCGACCCGGAAGGGGATGTTTTCGGCGGCACGGTTGCGGAAGCCGGGTTGGAAGACGGTGCGGTCGTTCTAACCCAGCAGGCGGAAGTCGCCTTCGGGCCGGACGGTCCTGCCTCGGAAGATCCGGTCGTGTTCTCGGCCGATATTGTTTCGACGCTGACCGATCGCGGCCTGACCTCCGCCGGGACGGCATTGTCTTACAGTGTGTCCGAAGACGGTAAGACGGTCACCGCGACGGCCAATGGCGGGACCGTGTTCACAATTGAACTTGGTAATGTCGCTTTGGCGGATGCCGAAGGCAACGCGACCTACGATTACACGTTCACGCTTGAATCCTCGCTGGATCACACCGGCGCGGAAGGCGAGGCGATCGAAGGAATTTTGTTCCCGGTCGTCATCACCGACGGCGACGGTACCCAGACGGCAACCGAGGTTACAATCAATGTAACGGATGATGACCCGGTAGCTTCTGACGATACCGGTGTCTCGCTGCAGGAAGGCAATTACTCCGTCGATAGCAATGTCATGGACAATGACGATGCCGGGGCCGATGGCGGTGTGCTTGTGTCTTTCACTTATACGGATGCGGATGGTGTCGAGCAGACGGCGCCCGCGGGTGACACGGTACAGACCCAGTTGGGCACCTTGACGGTGAATGCCGATGGCAGTTGGAGCTTTGACGCGGACTTGAACGCTGTCGGCGACTTGACCGCGGCGGCAGATGCCGGGTTCACCTATGTCATCCAGGACGGCGATGGTGATACGGCGTCGGCGACCCAAGGCATTACCATTGATGCGCCTTTGGATGCGCAGGCTACCGTCACCGTGTCTGCCGAAGGCGATGAAGACGCGATGATCCCGTTGGTGATAACGGTGGACCCGATTGGGGAGTCGGAGTTCCTGCAGGTCGTGGATGTCACGATTTCGAACCTGCCGGCGGATGTCACATTGTTCGACGCGAGCGGCATCGAGATTGCCGTCATCGATGGATCGGCGACCGTGGGTGTGGACGCGCTGCAAGGATTGCAGATCCAACGCGGTGCGAATATCAGCAACGACATTCAAGGCTTACAGGTTACCGCCCGGGTCGAGAATATAGCGCTTGGGACCACGACCGACTCGGTTGCGACGGGTACTGTTGTTGTTCATGCGGTTGCCGATGACCCGACGCTGACGGCTTCCGCAACGGTGGTCGACGATGCGACGGGGGCCGGCGGCGGCAACGACAATGGTTGGGGTAACGGCGATGACAATGCCCCGGGTGGAAGCGAGCACCATAACAATGCCGAGAACGCCGGTGGGAACGACAACAACATGGGCAATTCCCCCGGCAATAGCGGCCATGGGGCCGGCGAGGGGGCTATCGCCGGGACGGACAGCGCCGATGTCATGCGCGGCACCGCAAACGATGATGTAATACTCGCCGGCAGTGGCGACGACACCGTTTATGGAAGAGGTGGTGACGACGACATCAAGGGCGAAGCCGGTGATGACGTTATCTATGGCGACCATTATGCGGGGACCGGTGATATCTCGTTCGAGATTAGTGCCGGCCTGACGGATCTGGATGGTTCGGAAAGCCTGTCGCTTACGATGAGTGGCCTTCCCGATACGGGAACGCTGAGCAACGCACAGGGCGATATCATCCCGATCGTGGGCGGAATCGCCGTTCTGACCGGCGTGCAGTTGAATGGTCTTGTCCTGACGGTGGATGCGGATCAACCCGCTTTCACCGTAACGGTCGAAGCGCAAAGCACGGATACAGATCCGGACGACGGTGCAACGGACCAATCTGCGGTCGTCACCCGTGTCTTGGAAATCGTGCCGAGTCCCGCCGGTGAAGCGGGTGACGATACCCTGCAAGGCGGGGGTGGCTCCGACGTCATTTACGGCAATGATGGCGATGATGTCATCCAGGGCGATGGTACGGGAACCACGACCAGCGCGTTGGGCGGCAACCTTCTCGTCAACGGCGACTTCGAGGCTGGAGTCACAGGAGTCGGCGGGAATCTGGACGTGCCGGGATGGCATGTGCATGACAGTCTGGTTGAGGTTCGTCTTTCCCGCATGGGGGGGGATGACAGAGGCAATCAGGTCATAGATGCCGAAGGTAAAGGGTTCACAAAGATTTCCCAGTCGGTGGACGGATTGGAACCGGGCCAGGCCCTCCATCTAAACTTCGACACGGCGGGCCGACGTGGCGCCAACCATCAGGAAGCAGACGGGTTCCGTGTGTCCTGGAACGGCGAAGTGGTGGCGGAAGTTGCCGACTTGCATGGAGTATCAACATTTTCCTTCGATCTGATTGCAGGTTCCGGCGACGGTACCGATACGCTGATGTTCGAAGGAATTGGTGATTTTAGCAAAAAAGGCGCGCTTTTGGACAATGTTTCCCTGCGCCCGGTGACCGACATTGAGAATGTTCCCGGTGACGATCAATTGCATGGCGGGGCCGGCAATGACGACGTCGCTGGAAATGCCGGTAATGACTGGATCGTCGGCGGGACGGATGATGGCGAAATCGACGTTCACAGCACATTGGACGCAACCTTTGTCAGTTCCAGTGCCGGCTATAACAATACCATCGGTTATTACGTAAAGGGCGAAGACGGTGAGCCAACGGTCGGGAAGGTTCTTTGGGCCAATGCCAACGATACGGATCGGGGGGATACCGAAAGTATTGAACTCGATGGGTTCGATGCCGATCAGGTTGGTTATTTCCTGATCCCCGATGGAGCGCGGCTGAACCACGGGCTCTCAGACGGTGACAGCGTTACCTTTGGGCAGAACGGTCAGGGCGAATGGGTCGTCGAGCAAAACGGCAACACCCTGAACGGCCGTGGCTTCGATGCCTATTATTCGGATCAGAGTCTGAACCCGGATGGCTTGGACCATGTAGAAGAATTCCGTGAATGCGGCGTTGATGTCACAGGCTTTGAGGATCTTCCCAATTTGGGCGATCACGATTTCAACGACGTTATGTTCTCCACGGAAGAAGAATTGCTTGTCGGCAACTTCGTCGGTGGAGACGATCTTTGGGGTGGTGAGATCGGCGGCGAGGGCGATGGAGAGAAGGACGTTTTCTTCCACGCCAAGGGCGATGGTGTCGATACGATCCACGACTTCGAAGTTGGGATCGATCAACTTGTCCTAAGTGGCTACGACCCGAACGATGTGAATTTCATTGCCGATGGTAATGACACGATTGTTCATTTGGGTGATGACGACGCGGTGAAGCTAGTGGGCGTATCTGCCGACGCTTTTGCCGGCGGCGGCGGGGCAGTGGTCCACGATGCAGATACGGACGGTAGCGGCGCCCTCAATGTGGAAGAACTGGTCAGCATGAAAGAAGACCTTTTTGCTGATGGCGGATCATCCAATGCGCCGCAAAGCGATGATGCGAGTGTCGTGTTCGTCGCACCCATCGAGCCCGGTATTCTGGATGGCGGCAACAACAATGACGGCAACGTCTAGCCGCTATCTTTGAGTTGTCCTCGGGTCTACTCTCTCGAGGTTTTCCCTGGGGCCGCTTTATGCGGCCCCTTTTTTTTCGGATGCGGTTGAGACAATCCGTCCATGGACGGGACAGCCGATAAATGGCTAGTTAAATGCTGGATTCAACATTTTGTGTCGAAAGGAGAGGGCGCCGATGAGATGGGCTGTCCTTCTGGCCGGATTGAGTGGGGCTTGTGCTGTGGCTATGGGGGCCGGGGCGGCGCACGGCCTGTCCGGCCGTCTAGGGCCTGAAGCCTTGGGTTGGGTGCGGACGGGTGCCGAATATCAATTATGGCATAGCGTGCTGCTTGCCGCGATCGGTCTGTTCGGCACGCGTGGTAACGGGTTCACGATTTCAGCTGTCTTGTTGGCTGTTGGCATTCTTGTGTTCTGCGGCAGCCTTTATGTCATGGCCTTTACCGGCTTGCGTTGGCTGGGGGCGGTAACGCCCATAGGGGGTACAGCGATGATCGCCGGGTGGCTCGTTCTGGCTTGGGCCGGGTGGCGCCACACCGGTCCCCGGTAAATCCCGCGATTTATTGATGCCCCAACCGAAGCGTCGTAGACTCGTTAAAATTTTCAAGTCGCGGTCAAATCGCGATCCAGGCTGAAAGGCTGGGTGGATGGGTATTTTCGCAAATAGCAGGCAGGCCAACCCAAGTCGATGGCGCGTTATCACCGCTGTCGCGGCATTCGCTTTGCTATGCGGCTGTGCCGAAAGGGCTTATTTAGCGGATGATGGATGGCGGGGAACCGTGTCGGGCTTGTCGAGTGACCAGACCCCTGTGCAGGCTTATGTGCCAAACGGTACTGGCACCGATACAGCAAATGAAGACCCGGGCGCCGGCGCGTCGATCTCTGCTTCAGACTACGATGCCTGTGTTATTCAGCGTTTGTCCGGTGGGGACGAGCCGACGGCAAGCGAGTTGCGCGATGCTTTTACCTGCATAGGCGCAAGTCTCAATCTGAGCTTCAGTAAGAGCGGCCATATCCTGGCACGGAGCTACAGCAATTGGACCCGGGTCACGTCGACACCGTTTTTCAGTGAAGCCATCGGCGACCGGTACGGTGTGGTCTACGCGAATGCGCGGGCCTTGGGGCTGGACGGACCGATCAATCATTTTGATCGCGGGTTTCCTGTTGGATCGACATTGGCCATTCCCACCTTCACCTTGTCTGAGGAGGGAAAAGTTGCGGGCGGACCGTTGATCCTCGTTGAGAAGATGGAACCCGGCTTCTTCGCGCTGCAGGGGAATTGGCGTTACACCATCGTGGCCGCAGATGGACATATCGTGGCCGCGACTCGGGGGGGCAATGAAGAGGATGTCTCAATCTGCGCCGATTGTACCCATTCGCAAACGGATTTGTTGTACGCCACGCTGCTGAACGATGGAATTGAACCCTACGCGGAAGGGGCCGGACCGGTGTTTCCGTCACAGGACACTTACGGCAGTTCCGGTGGTTTGGTCGCGCCAAGTCCAAACGACGCCCAAGTCGACAGCGAAATAGGCGCCCCCGGCATCGGCACTGTCTTGGACCCTAACGCAAGCGTGTTTGATCCCAATGCGCCACTTGATCCGGACGCCCCAATATTCGATCCGAATGCGCCGACTACGGATGGTTGAAGCGCTCCCCAGTGAATGCTGGGGCAATGAACAATTATTCCCGAACGACGAGCACAGAACACTTGGCATGGCGGACGACCTTTGCGGCGGTCGGGCCAAGCAGATAATCCTGCATTTCAGGCCGATGTGATCCGATAACGATCAGGTCGGATTTGGTTTCCCGGGCAAAATGCAGGATTTCGTCATAGGCCGATCCATGGCCGACGATGTGCTGCACTGGAATGTCATCGGGAATGTTTTTCTTTGAAAATTCATGCAGTTGCTGCCGGATCTGTTCCATCAGCTTCGCAGCGTGTTCTTTCGGGAAGAAGGAACCCACCAACGAAGATCCGAAGTCGGGCACCACGGTCAGCAGGTGAATCCGTGAGCCGGAGGTATGCGCGATATGTACGCTCTCGGGCAAGGCTTTCCGCCAGGAAGATTCATGGACCAGGTCGACCGCAAGCAGAATGTCTTTATACATTTCGTTTCCCCAATCGACGGTTCTAGAAGGCCGGAACGTCGGTTCGACGCCGCTGCAACATGATGATCAAGGCGAGGAACAACAGGGCGGGCACATAGAAGACCTCTTTCACAACCCGATCGGCCTCACGCGATACTGAAAGGATCGCCCAATCGAAATCGATCTTCTGTTCTTCCGCCCAGGACCCGAAGCCGACATTGTCGACGATCAAGCGGTCGCCGTCCGGCAGAAGTTCAAGGCCAATTTCCTTCAGGCGTTCCTCGCCGCTTGCAGGTGGTCCCACGGGGAGTTCCACGGTCCTGGTTTCGATTTTGCCGTTATCGAAGTTCTCGTATTCGAAGACGACCCGAATGTTCTCACCTTCGTCGACGCCTTCGGCGACCTCGTAGACCTTCTCCGCAGCCAAGGTTTCATAGGGCGGTACGATCATATCCAGCCAGAATCCGGGCCTGAACAGGGTGAAGGCGACAAGCAGCAGGACGACGCTTTCCCATATCTTACACTTGGCAAAGAAATAACCCTGCGTGGCCGCCGCAAATATCATCATGGCGACCGTCGCAGTTATGAAGACGAAGATTGCCTCCAGAATGGTGACGTCGATTAACAGCAAGTCTGTGTTGAAGATGAACAGGAACGGCAGCGCCACTGTCCTGAGAGAATAGTAAAACGCGGTCAATCCTGTCTTGATCGGGTCGCCGCCGGATATCGCCGCGGCGGCAAAAGACGCCAAGCCCACCGGCGGGGTCACATCGGCCATGATCCCGAAATAAAACACGAACAGGTGAACTGCGATCAACGGCACGATCAACCCGTTCTGCGCGCCAACATCGACCACGACGAAAGCCATCAGGGACGAGACGACGATGTAGTTTGCCGTTGTCGGCAGGCCCATGCCCAGGATCAGACTGAACACGGCAACCAACACCAGCATCAGGATCAAACTGCCACCAGATAGGAATTCAATGAAATCGCCGACAACCTGATGTGCCCCCGTGAGGGAGATGGTGCCAACAACGATCCCTGCGGCGCCGGTTGCGACCGCAATGCCGATCATGTTTCGTGCGCCGGCGATCATGCCATCCACGAAATCGCGAACACCCCGGCGGAACTCGCTATCCAGCGCGCCTTCCTGCCTGAAGAAGGATTTCAGGGGATGTTGCGTGAACATGATGAAGACCATGCCCATCGTCGCCCAGAAGGCGGACAGGGCAGGCGACAGATGTTCGACCATCAGGCACCAGATCAAGACAATGATCGGGATCAGATAGTAAAGGCCCGCCATGGCGGTGGGTTTCGTTTCCGGCAATTCCGTGACTTCGGAATTGGGGTCGTCGATTTCCAAGTCGGGATACTTCGCGGCGACGGAAAGAAGCGCGACATAGGTGATGACGAACAATACGGAAACCGCATAAATCGTGGCATCGCCGAAGACATCCTTCGTCCAGCCCAGCCCGTAATACATGATTGCGCAAAGCGCCGCGAAGCCCACGAAACCGCCAAGCACACCTGTAAGGCGGCGCAGCACCGTTTGGGCCGGGCCAGGTCTCGGGAGACCTTGCATACCGGCTTTCAGGGCTTCGAGGTGGACGATATAGAGCAGCGCGATATAGCTGATCGTTGCCGGCAGGAAAGCGTGCTTCACGACATCCAGATAGGATACGCCGACATATTCGACCATCAGGAAGGCGGCGGCCCCCATGACAGGCGGCATGATCTGACCGTTCACGGAAGACGCGACCTCGACCGCGCCGGCGGCTTCCGGTTTGAAACCCACACGCTTCATCAGGGGGATGGTGAACGTGCCGGTCGTGACCGTGTTGGCGATCGACGAGCCCGAAATCAACCCGGTCATGGCCGACGACACGACGGCCGCTTTGGCCGGGCCGCCGCGCAGATGGCCCATAAGGGCAAAGGCGATCTTGATGAACCAATTACCCGCGCCTGCCTTGTCCAGCAAAGACCCGAACAGAACGAACAGGAAGACCAGTGACGCAGACACATTCAGCGCAATGCCGAATACACCTTCTTCCTGCATCCAAAAATGCCAGAGTGCCTTGCCATAGGAAGCGCCCTTCCACTGGACGACTTCCGGAATGAAAGGCTGATCGCCAAAGAAGACATAAGTCAGGAAAACACTGGCCACGATCAACAAGGGGAAACCAAGGGCTCGATAGGTGGCGATCATCATGACCACCATGCCGATCGTGGAAACCACCAAGTCGGTCACCGTCGGCAGACCAGCGCGGTTCGATATCCCTTCGTAGAAGACAAACATGTAAAGGCAGCATGCGGCGCCGGCGAGCCCCAGGATCCAATCGTACCAGGGCACTGAGTGCCGCGGCGACGACGCAAAGAGCGGATAGGCCATGGCGGCAAGGAACAGAGCTACCGCTAGATGGATCTGACGAGCAAATGGGATGACATCGGTAAAGAACTTGATGTCCGTAAGTCCGCTTAGGACATAAGGAACGCTCGATGCCGTATAGATGTGGAAAACCGACCAGGAAAAGGCCACGATCGCCAACATCAATCCCACGGGACCCTTTGGATCGCGCGCCCCGGTATCGGTAGAGGCTACGAGATCTTCGAGATCGATATTGCTGGCACCCTTGCCGGATGCTTGGCCGGTATCACTCATGAAGGTCCCCTATTGCGTTCAGTACGGAAGATCGAGGTGTTTTGAAAAGGTACGAACAAATATTCTTGGATTAGCGCCTGGAAACTGACTGTTGGCGGAAGGAAAACCGGGAAGGCACAACAACAGCACCTTCCCGGGAGACCTTTAGAACCGTCTTACATTAAGCCGAGTTCTTTGTAGGCTTTTGCCGCGCCCGGATGCAGCGGGGCGGACAAGCCGTTTTTGACCATCGCCTTTGCGTCCAGATGGGCGAATGCCGGATGCAGTTTCCGGAAGTCGTCCAGGTTTTCCATCACCGCTTTCGCGACGACATAGACGACTTCTTCCGGAACGTTCGCGGACGTCACGAAGGTGGCGCCGACACCGAATGTCGGGATATCGTCCGGGTTGCCGCGATACATGCCGCCGGGGATGGTGGCCGGTGCGTAGAACGGATTGTCAGCGATCAGTTTCTTGGTCGCCGCATTATCCACCGACGCGAAGACGACGTCGCAAGTTGTCGCCGCTTCGGTGTTCAGCGCTGCGGGGTTGCCAACAGCCCAGAAGAAAGCATCGATCTTGTTATCGCAAAGTGCCGCCGGCGTTTCGGCCGACTTCAACTGCGACGCCAAGGCCAAGTCGTCATTCGTGTGACCCATTGCACCCCAAATAACGTTCCAGGTCGCTTCGGTGCCGGAACCCGGGTTGCCGATGTTGACGCGTTTGCCGACAAGGTCGTCGATGCTTTTGATGCCGGACTCTTTGCTGGCGACGATGCTGATCGGTTCCGGGTGAACCGAAAAGACTGCGCGGAGTTCCTTGAACGGACCCTGGTCTTCGAATTTCGAAGAACCGTGATACGCGTGGTACTGCCAGTCGGATTGGGCGACACCGAATTCAAGCTCGCCGGCGCGAATGGTGTTGATGTTGTAGACCGAACCACCGGTCGACTCGACCGAGCAACGGATACCATGCTCTTTGCGTCCACGGTTCACCAGACGGCAAATCGCGCCGCCTGTCGGGTAATACACCCCGGTGACGCCGCCGGTGCCGATTGAGATGAATTGTTGTTCTGCTGCTTCCGAATTGGAAACCGCGCCGAGCGTCAGCGCGACGGCAGCCGCCGCTCCGATTGCTCCGAATCTCTTTAGCATTTTGGTACTCCCTTTCTCGTTCAGAAATGCTGGTAGCCGGTTACGGCTATATGCCGATGCGGCTGGTCGGTCGGCCGGGAAGCCGACTGAACTTTGGCGAACAGCCGAATTGAACGGCTGTCCGGTGTAACCTTGACATTGGATCGCGCCGATTTGCCGCGAAACGGGGCTTGCATAGGCGCGCCGGTTGAGAGCGGAGTCTATCCCCGTTGCCCCGACTTATTGCGGTTGGGGCACTGCAAATGGTGACTGGGACCGGGATAATGCGCGATGCATAAATCCACAGTGATTTGGGATTGTATGCTCCCAAAGAACCACTCCACTGTTCTGCCGGTGTTATTGATTCCGGGCGTATTATTGTATGCACGAACTATGAACTGCTCATAAGCAGGCCGTCAATGCCGGGGCGCCCCTTGTTGCGACACTTTATTCCGTAAGCCGTCGGCAGCCGTCATGGAGGATGGAAGTTCGACCCGTTGGGCTACTTCAACTGGAGAGACCGGCCTCCGCGAAAGCGGCTTTCATTGCATCGTCCAATTTACCAACGATTTCTTCTACATGGCTGTCTTCAACTATGAATGGCGGTGCGAGCAGAATATGGTTGCCGCGCTTGCCGTCGATGGTGCCGCCGCCCGGATAACACATTAAACCAAGGTCCATGGCGTGTTTTTTTATCTTGGCATGGATCTGAACCGCCGGCTCGATGGGATCCTTCGTTCCCCGGTCCGCGACGATCTCCAGCGCCTGGAACAGGCCACGGCCGCGGATGTCGCCGACAAATGGGTGGTTGCCGAAGCGGGCGGTCAGCGCATCGAAGAGCTTGGCGCCTTTTTGACGGACATTCTCCAGAAGGTTCTCTTCATCGATAACCTTCTGCACGGCCAACGCCGCCGCACAAGCGGTCGGATGCCCCATATAAGTATGCCCGTGTTGGAAGAAACCTGATCCGTTCCGGATGGTGTCGTAGATTTCGCCGGTGCATAACATGGCACCAATGGGTTGGTACCCGCCTCCCAGCCCCTTGGCAATTGCAGCAATGTCGGGGGCGACGCCGTCTTGTTCGCAGGCGAAAAGCGTACCGGTGCGCCCCATGCCGCACATCACTTCGTCCAGGATCAACAATATGCCGTGCCGATCGCAGATTTCACGGATCCGCTTCAGGTAGCCCTCCGTTGGGGCCAAGGCGCCCGCGGTGGCGCCGACCACGGTCTCAGCAACGAATCCAATGACGGTTTCCGGTCCCAATTGGCGGATGCGCTCGTCCAACTCATCGGCGATACGCAGGCCATATTCCTCCGGTGTCTCATCCGGGCGCTGGTCCCGATAGGCATAGCATGGCGGGACATAGTTGGAATCGATCAGGATTGGGCTGAACTGTTCGCGCCGCCACATATTACCGCCGATTGCCAAGGCGCCCAACGTGTTCCCGTGATAACTCTGCCGCCGTGCAATGAAATGGCGGCGCTCGGGTTCGCCCTTTTCGATGAAATACTGCCGGCCCAATTTCAGGGCTGCTTCCATGGCTTCCGACCCGCCGGAGACCATATAGACGTACTGCAAATCTCCAGGTGCGCGGGCAATCAAGTGATCGCTAAGTTCTTCCAACGCTTGATTTGTGAAGAAACCGGTGTGGGCGTAAGCCAGTTGATCAACTTGGTCCTTGATCGCCTGAACGACTTTGGGATGGCTGTGCCCCAGGCAGGACACGGCCGCGCCGCCGGAAGCATCGAGATAACGTTTTCCGTTGGTGTCGAGGATATAGACCCCGTCACCCTTGGCGGCGACGGGCAGCGTGCCCTTCGAGGACCGGTGAAACACGTGCGACATGAAAGGCTGCTCCTTACGCGGGTTGCCTATGTGTTCCCGCGATCTCCTACTCGTCGTGGAATTTCGCGCCTTCGGTGATGGCCCAACCGACTATGCGCTTCAGGGTTTTGCCGAGGGCCAAATCGAAAGCTTTTACGATTGCCACCATTTCCGTGCCTTCGGAGGGGATCAAATAATCGTAGGTGATCGATGCGACAATGGTTCTTTCAGGCATTTTGACCAGCTTGGCATTGATGCGGGTGCGGACGTCCGGCGGCTCGCCCTCTGCCTTGCCTTCATATTCCGCCTGAAATTCTCGCAGTTCCGTCGCCAAAATGAAATCGGCACGCAGGCCGACCGCCTGACGCCCGACCGAAACGATTTTTTCCGAATTCTCAAAAGATTCAATCAACAGACGCTGGACCATCTTTGGGGCAGCGTCGGTCCAGGCGGCATTGGCGAAATACTGAAGTTCGATCTGGCTTTGGCGCAGAGCGATACGGGAGGAATTGAGTCCGGCCGCGGCGATCGGTGAATCTATCAGCAATTGCCAATCAACTACTGGCAGGTTCTTGTCGAAAGTACTTTTCGGGGAAAGGACGAAAATGCGTGGCGGCGCGCCCGATCCCGGAAGCTTCAGCGCACATCCCGCCACCAAAACTGCCAAGGCGCAGCAGACGACAATGGCACGCCCGAAACCTTGTCTGCGGGTTGGGTGGCTTTCGTTTCGCGGCCGACCGCCGGTCTCGAAAATCCCTGCCTTGCTCATATCACTCTCCCCACCAACCTAAAGGTTCTCGACCTTGAGGCCGGTATCATTGCGCCTGGAAACCTTCCGACTGATCGCCGAAAAGGAAACGCGCCGGATCCCGTTCCAATTCATTTGAAATTCGCGTCAGAACTTGAACCAGGATGCGAGATTCCGCGATCAATTGGGTAAATTCATACAGACCGCTATTCGAGAATTCGGACAGCGAGTCTTCATTGTTGTCGATAAGTTCAGCAGCCTCTTTTGCGGCATTGCCGATATTCCGGGCTGCGAACCGAAGGTCCCCGGCGATTTTGTTGAATTCGCCCATCGAAATTGTCGCTGATTCAGCCAAGGGCCCGACATGCGGACGAAGGTCATTCACCAACCCCTCGGCTCTCTCCATCGTTCGGCCAGTCTGTTCTAGAACCGGGATCCCGGTGCTGACGAGGGTCTCCGATTCGACCACCAGCGCATCAACATCGATCAAAGTCTTTTCCGCCAGAGCAGCTATGGACTCGCTGCGCTCTGCGAAAGCGCCAATCAGTGTTTCCGCCTCTTTCGCGGTAGCCTGGACTTGCGTCAATGTGTTGCCGCCTTCTTTCAGCAGCCGCTGAATATCGTCGGAACTGTTTGCCAAAGCGCCGGTGAATCCCGTCAGGTTGGTCAGTATCTGCGTGATGCTGCGTTGGTTCTCAGTGCTCAAGATTCCGTTCGCTCGGTCGACCAGCCCGATAAAACGGTTCAATAATTCGGGCGCTTTCTCGAACAATTCTTCTAGCTGCGACGGTGTCGACGGGATGACCGGGTATTTCTCTCCCGGTTTGGATCGCAAGGTCGGCGCGTCGTTCGTCCCGCCCGAAAGCTGCACGAAAGCCACACCTGTCAGTCCCTGGAATTCAAGGCTGGCGGAGGCGTCTTCCTTGATCGGCGTATCGGAGCCTACTTCAATCGTGACGCGGACCTGCTCCACATTGTCGGGATTGATCTCCATCTGGGTTACGACACCCACTGGTATGCCCCGGTAGCGAACAGGGTTGCCGGTCTTCAGGCCGGTCACCGTGCCGTCGAAGTAGATGTGATAGCGCTGGTTCTCAGTGTCGAATTCTACATCGGCCAGCCAGACGATCGCCAACACGATGCCGACCATGAAAGCCAGCACGAAAGCGCCGACAATTGTGTAACTCGCCCGGGTTTCCATCTAGCCTGTCTCTCCCCAGCACATTTGCGGCGTTCCCTTTTCTGTCATGATCCACGCTCCCTCATGCGGAAACACGGGATGCCTTGGCATCCAACGCCGCGCGCGCCCTTGGTCCGTGGAAATATTCGTGCAGCCACGGGTCGTCGTCGCGCAAATGTTCCGCCATGGTAGCAACACGCACCTTCTTGTCTATAAGGGCGGCGATCCGGTCGCAGATGGCCGCCAGGCTGTCCAAGTCATGGGTGACCATGAAAACCGTCAAACCCAAGCTCTTTTGCAGGGACAGGATCAACTGGTCGAAGGCCGCAGCGCCGATCGGGTCCAGTCCGGCCGTCGGCTCGTCCAGGAAGACGATTTCCGGGTCGAGGGATAGCGCGCGCGCCAACCCAGCGCGCTTGCGCATCCCGCCTGAAAGCTCACTCGGATACTTACCGGCGGCGTCGGGCGGTAACCCTACCATGGCAATCTTCAATTCCGCCAATTCGTCCATCAACTCCTGCGGCAGGTCCGTGTGCTCGCGCATGGGCACCTGGATGTTTTCCGCAACGGTGAGGGAAGAGAAGAGCGCTCCGTCCTGGAAAAGAACGCCGGTCCGTGTCCGTAAAGCTTCCTTTGCCTGATCGGTCAGAGACAGGACATCCGCGCCTAAAAGCTCGATACTGCCGGCGGTTGGGCGTTGCAGGCCGACAATCGTACGCAGCAGAACGGATTTACCCGTTCCCGAACCGCCGACAACACCAAGCACTTCGCCCTTGGTCACATCCAGATCGAGGTTGTCGTGGATAATCTGCGGGCCGAATTGGGTGCGAAGTCCCCTGATGCGGATGACTGCTTCATCGGACCGTTTGGCCTCAACTGTAAGTCCGGGAGGGGGTGCTGCTTCCGTCATCCTGCCCCCTAAATTCCGAGAACGGAGAACATGACCGAAAAGGCCGCTGTCGCCACGATCACCAGGAAGATGGCTTCGACGACTGAGGTCGTGGTCTGTTTGCCGACACTCTCGGCGCTGCGTTGAACTTTGAACCCTTCGAAGCAGCCAACCACGGCGATGATATAAGCATGCACCGGGGCCTTCACCAAACCGACCATAAAGGTCTTCAGGTTCACTGCCTCCTTCAATTGCTGGACGAATTGTAGAGGCGTCATGTCGAGAACCAGCATGGTCATCATACCGCCGCCCAGCAATCCCATCAGGTCGGCCCAGAAGGCGAGAAAAGGCAGCGTGATAACCAGCGCCAGAACCCGCGGCAGCACCAATACTTCGACGGGGTCCAGGCCCAGGGTGCGTAGGGCGTCCAATTCCTCATTCACCTTCATCGTACCGATTTCGGCCGTGAAGGCAGAACCGGAACGGCCTGCGATCACGATCGCAGTGATCAGGACGCCGGCTTCGCGCAGGACGAAAATACCGAGTACGTTGACAGTGAAAACGTCCAATCCGTAAGCCCGGAACTGGTCCGCCATCAGATAAGCCAAGGTGACGCCGATCAGGAAAGAGAGCAGTCCAATGATCGGAATGGCGCGCAGGCCGGTCAATTCCAGCTGGTTGACAATGGAAATCGGTCGTAGCCGAGAAGGGCTTTTGACAGCCCGAAGAAATGAAACCGTCAGCATGCCGACGAAGTTGGTCAACTCACGCCCTTTCGAAAGGGCGGCGATGGTTGCTTCACCGGTAATTTCCAGCAGTCGAAGGGGGCTTGTAGACTTGGAATGGATCGACTCGTCCGGGTTCGCGACCGCGCCTTCTACCAGATGCATCAGGGGCGCATGCTGTTCTTTTAGGTTTTCTAATGTGGGGGCGGCGCCATTCTTCTTCAGGTCGACCATCAAGCCGTGGATCAGCCAGGCCCCCGATGTGTCCATAACGGAGACTTGCGTAAGGTCGATGCCGACCTGGCCCTGCGACGGCAGGGACAGGTCCGCGATCTGCCGGCTCAATGCCGCAGCGGTCGGAACCGACCAAACGCCGGACAACGCCAGAACGGGCTTGCCCGCTATGTCGCGCAGTTCAATCGAGCCAGACTTGTGCCCGTGACCGTCCCTGCCTGTCCAATGCGTTTCGCTCACCAATATCCCCTGCGGAAGTTCCTTTTCCCGCGGCCCCAAATCCGCATAAAACCCCCGATACTAGTCATAAACTATGTCGCGTTGCCCGTCACGGCGCAGCTGTCTAGGATCAACCGTTCGGCAGACTATGCCATGTTAGCAGGGGATCGGAATACCATGGATTTGAAACAACACATTCGCACAGTTCCCGATTTCCCGAAACCGGGGATAGAGTTTTACGATATCTCCACTCTCTTGGCGCATCCCAGGGCGTGGCGCGCCTGTGTTCGCCGTTTGGCCGACGCGGTGGACGATATGCAGCCGGACGTCTTGGTGGGCATCGAGTCCCGTGGATTTCTGACGGCCGCGCCCCTGGCGTTGGAATTGGGACTAGGCTTCGTCATGGTCCGGAAGAAGGGCAAATTGCCGGGTGAGGTGGTCCACTATGAATACGGCTTGGAATACGGCACCGACACGATAGAGATCCAAAAGGATGCGATCGAGTCAGGCCAAAGGATCGTGATCCTTGATGATTTGCTGGCGACCGGTGGCACGCTCGCGGCCTCGGCTGCTCTTTGCAAACAAATGGGCGGGGATGTCCGCGGCGCAGTCTGCATCATCGAACTGACCGACTTGAAAGGCCGGGACAAGATCAACATCCCGTTTACCAGTCTTCTGAAATATGAAGGCGGCTGAGTACCGGCAATTCTGTCGATCAGACCAAGAGTGGCGCGACCCCATTCTGGGCTACGCCCGCAAGCTTGCCCGCTATATCCAGCAACAACTCGTCGCCTCCGGGCCCCGCCATCAGCGATAGGCCGACCGGGCAGCCATCCACCTGGCCGACGGGAATGTTTATCTGGGGCACCTTGCCCAGACTTCCGATGCCGGTTAGCTGCAGGGCGCGGTAACGGAAGGATTCCAGGCTCTCCGCCGGTTGGCCAATCTCAGGCGCGATGCCGGGGGATGTCGGCAGAACCATGATCGTGCCTGGTTGAAGGATCGTATTCAGCCGGTCGATCACTTTGGCGCGTCCGGCGTCCGCCTCCGCCTTGTCAGCGTCGCTGATCGTTGGGACCCATTTCATCCGTTCAGCAATGCCGGGTCCGAAAGTTGGGTTTTCGGCTTCCACCCAGGCGCGATGCTCCTGCCATATTTCCCATCCCTGAATGACTCGAAACAAGGGGGACCAGGAGCCGATCCCTTCGGGGACCAGAGTGATTTCATGTACGATCGGGGTAAGGTGACGCAGGCGTTCGGCGATCGGGCGCAGCACATCCTGAACAGCCGGGTCGGCCAAAGCCCAGGCGTCTACGGGTACCAATGTTTGTTGTAGTGGGGCCGGACCGGACCAGTCGTCAAACAGGACCTTGCCGACGATTTCCAAAACCGCCGGATCGCGTGCAAACCATCCAATTGTGTCGAAACTCCGCGCAAGCGCCATCAGGCCCTGCAATGGAATACGTCCATGGGTCGGTCTGATGCCAAAAATGCCGCAATAGCTGGCGGGAAGGCGAACCGACCCGCCCGTATCGGTCCCCAGCGCATAGTCGCAAAGCGCGCCGGCCACGGCAGCCGCGGACCCGCTGCTTGATCCGCCGGGGATGCGGCCTTTCGCGTTGACGTTTACCGGTGTGCCGTAGAAATGGTTTTCGCCGTTCAAGGAATAGGCGATTTCATCGGTATGGGTCTTGCCGACCAGGGTTCCGCCCGCCGCAAGAAGTTTGTGAATGACGGGGGCCGTTTCCTCATCTTCGTCATGCGAATCCAGCCAATCCGGATTTCCACAGCCCGCCTTCGTTCCCGCGATGTGGTAAAGATCCTTCACCGCGAAGGTCGTTTGCGCCAACGGCCCGTCCACGGCCCCTTCAATCTGGATGTCGCAATGGTCCACGAATGCGCCCAATTGATCCGTCATGCTCGTTCGTCCCCCGTTCCGAAACGTATTGCTCTGACGACAGGTTGGGCTGTTCTCAGCGCTCGCGCAAGGCGTTCTGCTGTGCTTTCAATATCGGTTTCAGCAGGTATTGCAGAACGGTCTTTTCCCCAGTCAGGATATCAACCGAAGCGGTCATCCCCGTCGTAATGGGCTTGTCTGGGGCAAGGCTCGTGTCGTCGGTGCGTAGACGAATACGATAGAAGGTTTCGCCTTGCTCGTCAGTAATCGTATCCGCGCTGATGTCGATCAGTTCCGCGTCCAAGCCGCCCCAGATGGAGAAGTCGTAGGCGGTTAGTTTCACGACGGCCTTAAGACCGGGGAACAGCTGGGCACGGTCCGACGGCTTGATACGTGCTTCAACCAGCAACGCGTCTTCCAACGGCACAATTTCCAACAGCTCGTCACCGGGCCGAACCACCCCGCCAATCGTGTTGATCAGCAGTTTGTTGACCGTTCCTTTGACGGGGGAGCGCACTTCCGTCCGCGTCGCCCGGTCGATTCCGGCGGAGATGTCTTCGTACAGGCGTGAGGCTTCGACCCTGGTATTGTTCAGCTCCTGCTGCGCTTCGGTTCGGAAGGAGGACGTCTTTTCCTCGATACGCTGCCGCGCTTCGTTCAGGACTGATTGCAGGCGTGGGACCGCATTCTTGGCTGTTTGGACTTGCGATCGCAGGTCTTCCATCTTCTGCTGCAACCGGATCAGGTCGATTTTCGCGGAAACGCCCTGATCAACCAATGGCTTGAGCAGCTTGTATTCCTGATCGGCGAGGGCGAGCTGGTTTTCCGCTTGCTTACGGCGGGTGCTGATTTCCTGCAATTCTTGGCGTTTCTGGGCGGTTTGTTCGCGCAGGATCTGGACCTGTTGTTCCAACTGGTTCGTCCGCCGTTCAAACAGCCGTTGTTCCGCGGTGGCCAGTTCGGGCGCGCGGGTTACCACATCCTGCGGGAATTCGATCGTTTCCGCCCCCACGGCTTCCGCTTCAAGCCGGGCTGCGGTTGCCAACAGGTTCACATATTGCTTTCGCTTTTCGGCCAAATCCGCCTCGGCGACACGGTTTTCGATGCGCATCAAGGGGTCGCCCTGCAGGACTATCTGGCCTTCCCGCACCAGGATTTCGGAAACGATCCCACCTTCCAGATGCTGGATGATTTGGGTTTGGCTTGAAGGGATGATACGGCCTTCGCCGCGGGTCACTTCGTCCAATGTGGCGTTGTAGGCCCAGGTTATGAAGGCAACAAAGAAAAGCGCGATGGTAAACAGCATGATATGGGCAACGCGGCTTGCGCTCTTCGCGCCCTTGCGCCCTTCATCCTCAAAGAGGTCATCGTCCCAACTGCCGCCGAGTCCAGCCATTACCGTGATCCTATCAAGTCTTCGCGGTTTGGATGCGGCCGCTGGCCAGCGCTTCCATAACCTGGTCCTTGGGGCCGTCCGCCACCAGCAGGCCACCATCCATGACGATCAAGCGGTCGACCAGCGTCAGCAGTGATCCGCGATGAGTTACCAAAACCAGGGTTTTACCGGCCAGCATCGACTGCATACGCTGTTTGAAACGGCCTTCCGTCGTGTTGTCCATGGAACTGGTCGGTTCGTCTAGCATCATGATCGGCGGGTTCAGCAATAGGGCGCGGGCGATTGAAATGGCTTGCCGTTGACCGCCGGAGAGAGATTGCCCCCGTTCGCCGACCGGCATGTCCAAGCCCAAGGGGTGGCGACTGGTGAACTCATCGACCCCGGAGATCCGTGCGGCGCGGAGGATCATTTCATCGTCCGCAAAGGGAGCCCCCAAAGCGATGTTTTCTTTTACCGTGCCGAAGAACAGGTAGTTATCCTGTGGCACGACGCCGATGCTGCGGCGCAGATCGGCGGGGTCGATCTGCCGCGTATCCGTGCCGTCGACCAAGACCGACCCTTCGGTTGGGTCATACAGGCCCATGATCAAACGTTCGACGGTACTTTTGCCGGACCCTATTCGGCCGATAATGCCGACTTTTTCGCCCGCCTCGATCTTGAAGGAGACTTTCTGAAGCGCACTGGTCTTGGCTTCCGGGTAGGAGAATCCGACATCCTTGAACTCGATCTGGCCACTAAATTTCTGTCGGTTGACGAAACTGCGTCCCTCAGGGCGCTCCACCGGCGTCTGCATCATGCCGTCCAAGGCGGAAAGCGAATTGCGAGCCTGATGGAACCTCGTGGCAATGGCGGCGATCTGCCCAAGCGGGGCCATCGCGCGCCCCGACAGGATCGTACAGGCGACGAGCGCCCCTACAGTCATTTCGCCTTCTTGAATCAGGTACACACCGACGATGATGACTAGAACGGTCACCATCTGCATTGCGAAGCCGGAGAAGTTCATCGCAATCTGCGACCAGCGCGTCGCCCGCATCGCCGACCGTGCGGTGCGGTTTACGAACAGTTCCCAACTACGCTGCATCCTGCCTTCCGAGGCGGTGGACTTGATCGTCTCAATCCCTGAAATCGCTTCAATCAGGATAGCGTGTTTCTGCTGCGCTTCACGAAACGTTTCCTGCACGATCTTCTTCATGGGAATTTGCATCAGCATGCCGATCGGAATCACGATCGCGACCATCACGGCCGGCACGATCGCGACCGGACCACCGATAACGTAAATGATAGCGACAAACATGAAGATGAAGGGAAGATCGATTAACGCAACGAGGGTCGAAGACGTAAAGAACTCCCGGATCGACTCGAATTCGCGCATCTGGTTTGCGAGCGCCCCTGCGGAAGGCGGGCGGTGGGCCATTTTCATGCCAAGCATTTGTTGGAACAGGCGCGCGGCGATTTTTGTGTCGGCGGCCTTCCCGGCGCTATCGACCAAATAGGCCCGCAACAGTTTCAAGATGAAGTCGAAGACGAAGACCGTGGTGACCCCGAAAGCGAGGACCCACAAGGTTTCCTCCGCGAAGTTGGGAACAACGCGGTCATAGACGTTCATGGTGAAGAGCGGGCTGGCAATGGCGAACAGATTGATCAGCATCGCGGCGATCATGACTTCCACATAAAGCGTCCAGGAAGACATGATCGTGCCCCAGAACCATCCTTTCGGGTTCTTTTGGTGCAGGTCGACGGCGCGTGTGTCGAACTGGAATTCCGGGCGCGCGAAAATCGTATACCCGTCATATTCCTGATGGAGTTCCGAAAATGGAATTTCCCGAGCACCGGCCCCCATTTCAGGGAGGACGATTGTTACTTTTTCACGCCCCTTGATCTTGGTGATCACGGCGGCCCGCTTGCCTTGCAGCAAGACAACACAGGGCAGGGACATTTGGGATATGTCCTCGAGCTTGCGTTTTACGAGGCGTGACGCGATGCCCGCGCGTTCAGCCGCCCGTTGGAACAGGTCGGGCGTCAGGTGACCGTCATCCAGGGGAAGCCCGGCGGTAAGCGCATCTGATGAGATTGGGCGATCTAACAGGGTGCACAGGATGGTTAGGCATCCCAGCAAAGGGTCATCGTTGTTCTGGCGTGAAGGCCGCACCGACCAGTTGTCGGCCAAGCCCCTTCGGTCGGCTCCGGCGCGTTCTTCATGCCGCCGGTCCCCACCGTCCCGCCGTTCCTCCTCTACCGGAACGGGCGGCGGTTCCACTTTTCGCGCTGCGATCGGATCCTTCGTTTGGGTGCCTGCGCCAGCATTGCTCAGCATGTCGCGCTCGCCAGTTCCGGCATCTTTGTCGGCGGCTTCGGTCGGCGTTTCGAGAAGGTTGCCACGAAGATGAATGTCCTCGGCTTTCCCGTCCGTCCTGTCTGCCGGTGCCGGCTTGGGCATCTGCCCGCCGGATCCTTCGGATTTTTCCAACGTCACACCGCCGAGTTCCGGCAATAGTTCTTCAGCGTCAGCGGATGCGCTTATTGCGGCGGGGGCGGCATTGAGGCCTTCGGCAGGCTCTTTGGGGCTTAGCCCATCAGGTTTGGCGGTGTCGGGTAGGGTTTCTTCAGGCGTTTCGGCCTTCTTCGCGGCGCCCTTTTTCGCGCCGAATAGCCGGTTAAGCCCGGTGTTGCTGTCACCGGAGTCAGACAGGGGCGGATCCACCGGGTCGTCATCGCTCTGCCGGTTGGCTTTTACTTCATCATCTGTGGCCATTCGGCGGCTCTGTTTGTCGTATCCAAGGAAAGAAGCCGTAGTGTATCCCTAAATTTCCTTTGAATAAACTGTCCAGTTATTAATGTGCGGTGTCGTTATTATTGCTGTCGTCTCTCTAACGATAAATCGGTACGGAGGTATTTATTTCAGTCCGGCATAAATTCATAAAAATATACTTGCAGTCTTTTTGAAGAAGGTAGGCGTCACAGCGGAAGAAGTCGGATGTTGGGCCGAAGGACGGCTCAAAGCGGGACTTTCGAGGGGGCTTGAAAACGAACGGATCAGGCGAATTGGTCGACCAGTTGACCCAGTTCGCGCGTTTGTGCGGAAAAGGCAGTTACATCCGTATTCCCAACAACCACGCCGGTATCGCCTTCGTTGGTTTCCGCTTGATTTGTCTGGCCGCGTTCGGCGGCGGCCGCAACTTGGTCCGGTCCATCGATCGTCGCCGCATCCGTAGCCGCATCGCTTCGGAATGCCAAGTTCTGCGCCGGGTTCGTAGCCTCTTCCTGAAGAGCCTCGGCGGGCGTTCTGGACCCTGACCGACCGGCCTGCGCTTGTTCGAATGCGGTGCGGGCTTCAGCGCTGATCGATACCTGATCTTGAATTACCCGTCCGGAAGACCCGTTGACGTCTGAATTCGCTGACTGGTCGGTTCTCGTGGATTCAATCGGCTGAAACGCTAAGCCTTCGCCTACCGTCGCGGAAGCGGACGTAGTACCGGCCCCGGCGGACTCGGTCGTCCCCGCAGTTTGGGTCGTTGTCCGATTTTCCTCGGCATCGTTGTTGATCGCGTTTTGCTGTACTTCAACGCTTCGCTGCACAACAGCGCTCAACAGTCCGGTGATGCCTCCTAAGTCAGCCATTCCAAAACCTTCTACGGTCGTCTTTTAGCCCAACAATGCTAAGAACCCTAACCGCTTGAATCTAAGGAGTTTTCCTAACTAATTACCGCGACTGAGCCGGATACTAAGACAATATCGATTTCAGCTCAGTGACGGGAAACACACTACAGCTCTCTACAAAATGTAGTGCTTCGCCCAATAGAATTCAAGAAAAACCAAGGTTAACCGGTTGAAAGTCAACTAAAATTGAAGAATTCGGTCCAGTGGCTTGTGAGCGATTATCTAGCGATTGCTCAGTGCTTTTGGGTCCAAGGCGTCCTGCAAGCCGTCCCCCAGGAAATTGAAGGCGATGACGGTCACGAAAATCAACGTGCCGGGCCATATCGCCAACAAGGGACTGTCCCAGATGATATCTTGGGCGTTGGTCAGCATATTTCCCCAACTTGGAGTCGGCGGTTGAATGCCCAGGCCCAGGAAGCTGAGTACTGACTCGAACAGAATGATATTGCCGATGGACAAGGTGGTCGCGACGACAAGGGGGGATGCGCAATTGGGTAGGATGTGAACGAATAGAATGCGGGCGGGGCCGGCCCCTTGGGCAATTGCGGCCCTCACGAAATCGCGGCGTCGCAGGCTGAGGGCCTCGGCCCGGACAAGCCGTGCCACGGTGGTCCAGCCGACCAGCGCAATGATGACCACAATCCGGTACAGGTTGGCGTTCTGGCCGGATGCGGTTTCTGGCGTAAAACCTAGTTTTGTGAGGTCAACCGCCGCCAGCACGATCAACAGGGGCAACAAGGGCAGGGCGATGACGCCATCGGTCAGGCGCATTAGCAGGGAATCCAGCGGGCCGCCGAAATAGCCTGCCGCAAGACCGACCGCCGCGCCGATCACCGCGGTGATGATGGCCGTGACCAGCGCCACGGCGAGGGAAACCCTGCCGCCGTATAACAGCCTTACCAAGACGTCTCTGCCGGCTTCGTCCGTGCCCAGGGGGTTGCTCGCGGATGAAGGCGCCAGTCGGTTAAACAAGTCCGCGGTTACCCCGTCCGTGCCCAGCATGTCAGCGATCAAGGGCGCGCAGAGAGCAAGGCCGCACAGGAATGCCAATACCAAGCCGCTGAGCAGCGCCAGCCGATGATCCAGAAACCGCCTGATCCTGCGGCGCATCGGGGATTGGCCGCTTGGGGATCGTGCCCGTTCTAACGCGGTCTGAGTCGGGTTCGCTGTGTCGTTTGGCATCGCCTAGGGTTCCTCCGCCCGAAAATCGAGCCTTGGATCGAGCGCGACATAGGATATGTCCGCCAAGACGTTGCCCAGCAGGGTCATGCCGGTTGCCATCAGCAACCCTACCAGTGCGAGATTAAAATCATTGCCCAGGATCGCGTCGTAAATCGTCTTCCCCATGCCGAGCCAGGCGAACATTGTTTCGGTGATCAAGGCGCCGGAAAACAGGGTCCCAAAGCTTAAGGCGATGACGGTCACAAGCGGTAGCAGGGCGTTGCGCAAGGCGTGCCCATAGATCACCCGCGTCCTCGTCATGCCCTTGGCAGAAGCGGTGCGGATGAAATCCTGGCGCAGGGTTTGAAGCATGGAGGCGCGCATGAACCGGGTAAATCCACCGACTGAGGCGAGTGTCAGGACACCGATGGGCAGAACCGCATGCTGTATTCCTTCCCAAATGCTTGCACCGGGCGGCGCTTGGCCCCCGGCCGGAAACCACCCCAGAGTGACAGAAAAAAGCATGATCGCCATCAAGGCCAGCCAGAAGGGTGGCGCGCTGATTCCGGCAAAACAGGACAAGTTCACTAGATAGTCGATCACCGAATAGGGTCGTGCCGCCGCGGCGATACCGAGCGGTATGGCCAGCAACAGGGAAAGCGCGAGGCTAATTCCAACCAAAAGGGCGGTGTTGGCCAAGCGTGGGCCGATGACATCCAAAACCGGTTGGCTATAGAGGCGCGAATACCCGAAATCACCGCCAAGCGCGGAAGTAAGCCAATTGCCGTACCGTTTGAGCAGGGGCTGATCCAATCCGTACAAAGCCTTCAGGCGCGCCGCATCCGCCGATGTGAAATCCGGGTTGGCGGCGATCATCAGGTCGATGGGATCGCCGGGCATAAGCCCGATCAAGGCATAAATCAGGAATGACATGACTGCCAGCACGAGCAGGCATTGCAGCAATCGGGTCGCCAGGAAGCGGATCATGCGCCTGTCTCCCGTCCGACCGAGAGGGGACCAGCTTTCGCATCCGTCATTCCGTGACGGTCCATTCTTCCACCCAGTTCGTGCTCGGATATTGATGACCCGTGGGGCGAACGCCTTTCAACCATGTCGGCAGAATATAGGAATTGGCGCGGAAATAGAGCGGCAGCGCCGGCAAGTCCTCCGCGTAGAGTGTCTGCATTTCTTCCCAAAGTTTCCGGTTAGCCTCGGGTTCGCAGACCAGTTCCAGGTCGTCGAGAGTCTTGTCCATCCTGTCCGATGCGTAACCGGTATAGTTCTGCCCGGCCCAGGCATTCTCTTCCGTTGGAATCATCTCGGAATGCAGGGTTGAACGCGGAATGCTCTGTGGCGCGGAAAACCAGGCGAACATCGCGAGGCCCGTGAATTTTCGTTTCGACACGGTTTCACCGAAAAAGACGCGCGCGGGTTCGTTGCGGATCGTCACATCGATCCCCAATTCCTTCCACTGGCTCTGCAATACCTGTTGGACCAGTTCGCGGCTTTTGTTCCCGGCGGTTGTCATTAGGTCGAATTGCAGTGCTGTGCCGTCAGCGTTGCGGCGGATACCCCCGGCACCCATCGGCCAACCGGCTTCGTCTAACATTTGCGCGGCCTTTGACGGGTCGTACGTGTATTTTGGCCCGTCTCCGTAGTAGACGGAATCAAGCGGGTTCGTCTGGCCGTGGGCGACAGGTTGCTTACCGGCAAAAAGCCGCTCGCTGATCGCCTGCCGGTCGATCCCGTGAAGTAAGGCACGGCGTACGCGTACGTCCGACAAGATTGGGTTGTTCAGCGCGACATCCAGGTGTTCATAGATCAGGCCCGGCTTGTAGATCACTTGATAATCCTCACCATGGCGTTTTTCGAACGAAAGTGCCTGATCTATTGATAGGCCTGTCGCCCCATCGATCATATCAATGTCACCCGCAAGCAGATTGGCCACCAGGGCAGCGGTGTTCTCAATGGTGCGGACGACGATCTGTTTGAAATAGGGTTTCTTTCCCCACCATAGCGGGTTCGGCTCCAAAACGATGCTGGCGCCAGGATTGACCTGCGTCACCCGGTAGGGGCCATACCACAGGCCGGGGTTGGCCGGGTCGCGGTCGTACAGAGTACGCTTGCGGTAGTCGGCGGCGGGTTCGAAAACGCCGCTCTCCAGATGGGCGGGAAGAAGGTTGAAATCCGCGAGGCCTTGATAATCGCAGCTCCGCCGGTCCATATGGAGAGTGAAGCGGTGGTCGTCATGAACGTCGATTGAGAGAATGCGGCGGTACAATTCGGAACTATCCGTGCCGGTTTCCGGATGGCGTCCGACGTCCCAGGTAAACAATACATCCTTGGTGGTGATTGGCGTGCCGTCGCCCCAAACCGCGCGCGGGTCCAGAGCATAGTCCAGCGCCATGCCGTCTTTGCCGTCCGGCGTTTTTTCATACCGTGCGGACCTTTTTGCGAGATCCGGCAGGTCGGTGCAGAGCAGGCAGGTCACCTTCCAGTCATGGTCATAGACGGTGATTTTTCGACGGGCCATGGCATTTACATATTCCTTGGCCAGCATGGAGTCGAAACTGGGGTGTAGCGTACTGGGGAACTGGCTTATGCCGATCACCAAGCGGTCCCGGTCATGATTCTGGGCGTTGGATTGAGCCGGCAGCCACACCGCGAACACGGTGAAAATAACGGCCAACAGCCGAGGAATCGGAAATCGTAAATTGCGCATATTGCCCCTTGCCTCGCTTCTGCGTTCCGCGCCAGCCGATGGCCGGGGCGCGGATTGCAGAAAGAGTATCACGCAGGCAGGGGCTGACCAGTAGGCCTAGGGAAGGGGATCAGTCTTCTTTACCGCCGTGGGCCTTCGACCAGGTAACGGGATCGTTCAGGAAGGCTTTGATTTCTGCGATTTGCTCGGCGGGAAACAGTTCGGCTTCCTCGACATACTCGAGCACATCCCACCAGGTGCAGAGCGCATGCAAGGCCACTCCTTGATCTTTGAGGTGGGCGACCGATTCCGGAAAAATGCCGTAGTGGAAGACGACGAAGCAATGGGCGCATTCCGCGCCGGCCTCTCGAATCCCTTCAACGAAGGAAAGCTTGGACCCGCCATCCGTGGCCAAATCTTCCACCAGAATGACTTTTTGGCCTTCCTGAAGGTCGCCCTCAATCCGGGCGTTCCGGCCGAATCCCTTGGGCTTCTTGCGGATGTAACACATGGGCAGCATCAATTCGTCGGCGATCCAGGCGGCGAAGGGGATGCCCGCGGTTTCCCCACCGGCGACGACGTCCAGGCTTTCGAACCCGACAGCTTCTTCGATCTGGGCCGCGCCCATCTGCATCAAACGGCGCCGGGCGCGCGGGAAGCCGATCAACCGCCGGCAATCCGTATAGACGGGGCTGGCGCGCCCGCTTGTGAAGATGAACGGGTCGTCCGGCTGGAACAGGATGGATTTGGTTTCGATCAGGATGCGCGCGGTGATTTGCGCGGGTGTCAGGCTCATCGTCATTGTCCCGTCTTCGGAATTTCATGAAATGTGGTAAGGCGCCACGGATTAGCCCGGCGCCTTGAACAGGCCGCCCTGGACCATGAACCGCGCGGTGCGCCAAGAAACCAGAATAACGACAAGGCTGGCAACCCCCAAGGTGAGCAGGGCTAGCGCGGCGCTGGCAGGTTCTTCGAGGTGATCGTTGTAGAGCATCGCGGCCCTCGTGAAAGCGTCCAGCGGAAAAGTGAAGGCCCACCAAGCCATGGTGAAGGGAAGCGCCAGGAAATCCTTTAGTTTCGTCACCAGAATAAGGGCCATCATACAGGCCACACCGAACAGCATATGCGCGAAGGGGTCCATATAGCCGCCCTGCAAATGAGCATAGGCGACGACGCAGAGCGACGGGGGCGTAAGAATAATGACCAAGGCCGGCCGCTGCGGCGGGGGCAATCCCTCAGCAAAAATGAGGCGGTATAAAAATAAGGGCGTCAAAGCCATCCAGAAAAATACGGCGACGCCAAACAGAAGCCAGTTGATAAAGGGATAGTCGAAGGCGGATCCAGCAATCGGCGCAAGGATGATGCCGACGGTGGGCAGCAGCCAGACCGGGGTGATGGATTGCACGCCCAACCCTTTGTTAAGCCAGACATATCCAACGACATGAATTGTTACGGCAAGTTGCCCGATCACACCGATCAACCAAAAAACTTCCCCGACAATCATCGCATAGGGTGTTATCACGCCGGCAATCAGCATGAAGTTCATCGGAATCGCGGCTATCAGGCTGGCCGTCGGCACCGAACGCGCTTCTGTCAGTGTCGCTTGCGGAAACCGGATTGTTTTCATGCCGTAGAGCACAAGGGCGGCCAGGAAAAAGCCCGCCCCGAAGCCTGAGATTGTTTCCCCAATCCAACCCGGTATACCGAACCCCGCACCTGCGTCACGCCAGGCCAGGCCCAAGCCAACGATACCGAGCACCGCGGGGAATACCGCGATGGAAAAATACTGTAGACCATGGGCGGCCTGCTTTTCGGGGTCCTTTGTCACACTCTATCCTGTGTCAGGGTTTTACTTGGGCTCAGGTTTCCGAGAACGGCGCGATCTTTGTGCCGTCGTGGAACCGGCTGAATCGGAAAGGCTCAGGATCGACCACAGGATGCGCGCCGCTGACAAGGTCCGCCATAAGGCGTCCTGCTCCCGGTCCGATGCCGAAGCCATGGCCGCTGAAACCACTTGCTATGAAAAGGCCTGGCGTCTTCTCAACTGGTGAAATCGCCGGCACGGCGTCCGGTGTGACGTCAATCGCGCCGGCCCAGCCTTCTTCGATTGTCGCTTTTGCGAAAGCCGGGAAAGCGGCGATCAGGTTCCGTTTTGCTTCGCCCAGGATGTCCTGGCTCGGTTCCGGGTCCCAAATGCGGTTCTCTTCGAAGGGGGAGACGTCGTCCATACCCCATCTACGGTTCTGCCGGATGGCTTCCATGAAACGGGGCCCGAGGCGAATGCGCAGTGATTTGCGTTCCATCTGGAAGGCGGCCCAGAAAGATTTCATCAGCCGGAAACTGTCCGGTGTCAGATGGTAATAAGAAGCACCGCCATGGGCGATCGTGTAGCCGCCGTCCAGGCGTTTGCGGATAGCGAAATTGGGGCCGCAAACGGAAGTATCGATCTCCGCCTCCAGCGGCGCGGTCCGCATGACGCTGGAAATCACGGTCTGCTGCGGGAAGTCGATGCCGTGGCGGCGCAGGAAGAGGCGTGACCAGGCCCCGCCGGCGACGACCAATGCGTCTGTTTCGATCGGGCCTCGTTCGGTGAAGACCATGGAAACACGACCGCCCTTCGTTTCAAAGCCGCGGATGGCGCAATCGGTCAGGACCGCACCGCCCAGCCTTTGAACGGCACGTGCGATGGCCGGCGCGGCCTTGGATGGTTCTGCCCGACCGTCGCTTGCGGTATAAAGCGCACCCAGCCATTTTTGCGCGCCGCCCGGGGCGATGGCGTCCAGCGCGTCGCCCGTCAGCAGTTTTGTGTCCAATTGATATTGCTGGGCATAGCCGACCCATTCTTCATACCGCTCCAAGTCCTCCCTGGTAGCGGCCAGATACGCGACACCGGCTTGTCGGAAACCGGTTTCGTCTTCTATTTCCTCGTTCAGGCCGCGCCAGATTTTCAGGCTTTCGATGATCAAGGGTATTTCGCCCGGGTCCCGGCCCTGCTGCCGGCAATAGCCCCAGTTTCGGCTCGATTGTTCCCCGCCGATCCGTCCCTTTTCACAAAGCGCGACGGATAGCCCTTTTTTCGCCAGGAAATAGGCGGTGGAAACGCCGGCAATGCCGCCGCCCACAATAACGACGTCAACTTTCTTGGGAAGTTTTTCCGTCGGTGTAATCGGATCTACGGGTGGGGACATGAATAACCTGCGACTGGGAAGGCGTGCGAACGGGGTGATTTGGTGTGCGGTGCAATGTCCGCTCGGGCCAATTTGTGGACCGTGGCGGCCGATCTTGCAACGGGTAGAGCTGTCTCACCGTGAAGACTGAAGCCTTAGAGCGTAGCCCCTGGAGCATTGTTGTTGCGATGCAGCATCGAATGGAGTCAGACTACTCTGATCGCCTCGGGAAGAAGGCGGCTGGAATTTTGTGCGGGGAATGCTTTTGCGAAGAGGGGGCTGCCATGGGCGCTGAATATCATCTGCCGTCGAAACCGGAGACGGTTCATTGGGGTTTTTGGGACGCGACGCTCGCGCCCGTGCTGAAAGTAAAGTCGGGCGACCGAGTGCGTATCGATGCACTCTCCGGGGAGCCGGAGGACATGCCCGATGGCAGGGCGGAGGTCGTTGAAGGACATAAGGAAGTCCATGAACAGAACGAACGTGGGCCCGGGCCGCATTTCCTGACCGGTCCGGTTTATGTAGAGGGCGCGATGCCGGGCGATGTGCTGCAGGTGAAGTTCCTGGACATTTCCCTGCGCGCGAACTGGGGCTGGAACCTGCAATTGCCCGATCTAGGCACCTTGCCGGAGGATTTTCCGGAAAAGCGGCGCTTGCATATTCCGCTCGACAAGGAAGCCATGGTCGCGCGTCCGCCCTGGGGCGGAGAAATTCCGCTGCGGCCCTTCTTCGGCAATTTCGGCGTCGCGCCGGACCCGTCGCTGGGCAAGTTCACCTCCGTCATCCCGCGGGAATTCGGCGGCAATATGGACAACAAGGAGCTGATCGAAGGCACGACCGTCTACTTCCCGGTCTTCAATGAAGGGGCTCTGTTTTCCGCGGGTGATGGCCATGCGGTGCAGGGTGACGGCGAGGTTTGCCTGACGGCGATCGAAACCTGCCTTAGCGGGACGGTCGAATTGACCGTGCGGAAGGACTTGAAGCTGACCATGCCGATGGCGGAAACGGACACAAGCTGGATCACCATGGGCATGAATGAGGATTTGGATGAGGCGGCGAAACAAGCCTTGCGGGAAATGATCGACCTTATCGTCAGGATCAGCGACCTGTCCCGGCAGGACGCGTATTCCCTTTGCAGCCTGGCCGCAGACCTGCGTGTCACCCAATTGGTCGATATCAACAAAGGTATTCACTGCGTGCTGCCGAAATCGGTTCTGCCCTAGGGCCGTGGGTCGACAATCCCGGATTGGATGCGCCCGGAACTGGTCGGTTCCGGGCGCTTTTCGGTTTATGCCGGACTATGATCTCGGTTGCCCGGATTCTTGCGCTGGCATCCCACCACCCCAAATTGCAATGCAAAAAATTTTCATTTTCATGTTGCGGCGCAAAAATTTTTGTAGGTAGGATCGTAGTTGTTACGACTAATTTTCGGTCTCGTTCGTGTGGCCGGGGGGTCGTTCCAACACAATGTCGGCTGGCCTGTATTCAAAGGTGGGCTGACAGAGTGTCCAACGCACGGGGGTGCCTTGTCATGATGTCAGTTTTCGGAAAGTTCCTACTTGCCGCTTCAATTACGGTTTCGTCTTTTTCCGCGTATGCCCAGGATGTTGTAAAAATCGGATCGCCGCTTGCCTTGACCGGTGCGCTGGCGGCTGAAGGCGCCAAGCAGAAGCTGGCCTATGACCTGTGGTTGGAACGGGTGAACGCTGCGGGCGGCATCCAGGTCGGCGACCGTAAGCTACCGGTCGAACTGATCACCTACGACTATCAGACAGACGGCAAGCGTGCCGGAATCCTGGCCGAAAAGCTCATCACGGATGACGAGGTCGATTTCCTGACCGCGCCCTTCGGATCGGGTCATACCAAGATCACTGCCGCGGTGGCGGAGCGCTACGGGGTGCCGATCATCGCGGTCGCGTCCTCCGAGCCGGTGCATAACCAGGGTTTCAAGAACTTGTTCGGGACGTTGGCGCCGTCCAGCGGTCTGATCGACGGCATGCTGGATCTGTTTTTCGCCGCCAAGCCGGACTTGAAGAAGATTGCAATCCTCGGCCGCGATGATGTCTTTCCGCGCATCATGGCCAAGCTGATGGCCGGCGGTGCGGAAGGCCGGGATCTGGAGATCGTCTATAATGATCTATACCCGGTGGGCACCTTGGATCATTCCTCTTCGATTGCCGCGATACGGTCTGCGGAACCCGATTGGATTTACGTGACCGGTTACACCGAGGATCTCGTGCTGTTCAGAAAGCAGATGGCCGACCTCAACCTCACTGCGCCGATCGTCACCATGATCACCGGGCCGGCCTACAAGGAATTCGTGGATAACCTTGGCCCGCTCGCCGAAAACGTCACCAGCGCATCTTGGTGGCACTACTCGGCCGCTTATGAAGGCGACGACGTCTTCGGGTCCACCAAAGCGTTTTACGATGCCGTGGTCGAAGCGACCGGCGGTGAAGAGCCGGATTATGTCCATGCTTCATCTGCAGCGGCTTTGATCGCGCTGCAGAAGGCGATTGAGACGGCGGGGACGCTTGACCGGGACGCGGTGCGCAAGGCGCTCACCGAACTGGATATCACGACCTTCTACGGGCCGATCAATTTCCGGGAAGACGGGCTGAACGACAACCGCGATCTGCCGATCATCCAGATCCAGGGCGGCAAGCCGGCCGTGCTGGCGCCGGCGTCGATCGCTACCGGTACGATCCGTCTCAATTGATTAATACGCGAAAGATGTAATAGGAGGCCGTGATGGCTGGTTCATTGACTGCGGAAGAAGTCGCGCAATTTGAGGCGGAGGGTTATTTCCTGAAGCGACGCGCACTCTCTGCCGCGCACGCGACCGAGTGCCGGGCCCGGATCGAGTCGATGGAGCAGCAACTCGGTGAGGATTGTAACGTTCGAATGAAGATCAAGGCGCATGTCGTCGCGCCTTGGATGGTGGACCTCGCGCGGCATCCGGTGATCTTGGATGCCGTCGAGTCCCTGCTGGGTCCGAACATTATGCTGTTCGGTTCCTCCATGTTTGCCAAGGCGGCAAATAACGACAAGTTCGTCTCCTGGCATCAGGACAGCGCCTATTACGGACTGGACCCGACGGACAGCGTCACGGTTTGGCTCGCCTTCACAAAGAGCAACAAGGCGAACGGTTGTTTGCGCGTTCTGCCCGAGTCCCACCTGGGCACCGATTACGAGCACGAGGAAACCTACGACCCGAAGAACCTGTTGGCGCGCGGCCAGACCATCGTCGGCATTGATGACGACCGGGCGGTCTATCTGGAATTGGAGCCGGGCGAGTTTTCCATGCACCATGTCCGCACCGCCCATGGCAGCCTGGCCAACCCGACCGACGACCGGCGCATGGGCCTCGCCTTCTTCTATATGGGCGCGCATGTGGAATCGACGTTGGGCCGGCGCACGGCGCTGCTGGTCCGCGGTGAGGACAAGCACGGCCATTGGGACCAGGACCCGCTGCCCAAGACCGACCTTGACCCGGACACGCTGGCCTTCCTGACCGATATGTGGTCGCGCTATCAAAGCAAGGAGGTCAAACAGGCCGCGGCTGCGGGGAAGCTGTAGGTCTTATAGAATATCTAGACGTGGAATCGTGTTTTTACCGACACGCAAAGGATTCTCCAAGGTCAGCAGTTCTTGAATCCCTGCTTCGCGCAAGTTCTGGCATATTTGACGATTTGGCTGCGGCTTTCGGGGGCGAGTTGATTCAACAACTTATTGGCGTGTGGCTTTGCTTCCTTCATACCTTGTTGGGATGCGATCACGACCCACATAATTCCTCGACCAATGTCTTTCTCGGTTCCTTTTCCGTCTATGTAGTAGGAACCCAGAAACAATTGACCGGTTGGGAAACCGAGTTCTGCTGAGCGCTTCATATGGCGAAAGGCAGAGGTGGGATCTGCCGGTACGCCCGATCCTCCCAGGTAGAGTTGCCCAAGTAGGAAATGCGCCTGGACAACATCCTGATCAGCTGCAGCGTTCAAGTACGAAACGGCCTTAGGGATATCTTGCCCAACCCCATTGCCGTCTTTCAGAAGTATAGCGAGGTTCAAGAGTGAGGCTGGGTAGCCCTGATCGGCTGATTGTTGGTACCACCGAACTGCCGTTTCGTTGTTTTGATCTACACCGATACCGTTTTGATACATGTAGCCCAGATTATGTTGTGCGGCGGCGTAACCGGAATTTGCCGCTTCCTGGAACAAGGTGTGCGCTTTTGCCGTGTCCTTACCGAAATGGTTGCCTTCAAGATACATAAGGCCGAGGTCAGATTTTGCGTCTGGTATGCCGGCCTCTGCGGCAGCTTGGAACATTTTGGCTGCGAATGCATAGTCACGGGGGACGTTGTCCCCTTTGTAGTACATCTGCCCTAAGCTGTATTGGGCGACCGGGGACCCCTGGTCCGCTGCCTTAGCGTACCAGTATCTTGCATTTTGTGGGGCCTCAGGAACACCTGTGCCGTCTCTGTACATTTCTGCCAAACGGATTTGGGCTTCGGCGAGTCCTTGTTCGGCGGCCTCTCGGTACCATTTTGCCGCTTCGCCGTGCGACTGTTCGACGCCTTGGCCCTTTGCGTACAAATTACCGAGTTCGAGTTGTGCCGTTACATAGCCTTCTTTTGCTGCTTTCGTGAACCACTCTGAAGCCAACTTGTAGCTTTGCTGGTAGCCTTTGCCTGATAGGTACATGTAGCCGATGTTGTACGCAGCGATTGCGTCCCCGGCTTCGAATGCTTCTTGAAGAAGCTTTTGCGCTTTTTCGTAGCCCTGCGGGGTGCCAAGAGCTTCTATGTAGATCTTCGCTAGGCTGGTTTTGGCCTCATTCGATCCGTCCGCGACTGCTTTTTCAAAATATTGTCTTGCCAAGTTCAAATCTTGGGCGACGTCTGTATTGCTTAAGTAGATGAGCCCCAAGTTGTTTGATGCATCGGCGGAACCCTGGTCGGCCGCTTTCTTGAACCACAAAATAGCCTTTTCGATGTCTTTTTCAGTCCCGACGCCATCTCTGTAGAAAACGCCTACATTGTATTGCGCTTCTATGTTTCCGGCTTCTGCAAAGCCGCTCAGAATTTGCAGAGCTTTTGAGTATTCCCGTCGTTCAAACGCTTGCGCCGCATCATTCATAGTTTGTGCGATGGCCAATGTTGGGCTGCCGAATATCAAAATTCCTATAATAATGTATTTAGTGACGTGTATCATTCGCTCGCTCATACTGGGCATTGGTCGGATGGATTGTTAGCACGACGCAAAGCGCGCGCAAGTGTCGGTTGATTTATGCAGCCTTCAATCCCAATTGACGAAAGAACATAATAGGAACTATAAAAAGAACAAAATAGGAATATATGGAAGGCATGCTTAACCGATCCGCATCCCTGAGAGCGCCGACATCCGTGCGGGAGGAGCCTTTGAACGAGGCCCACGCCGAAGGGGGGCGGCGCGTGCTGCCGGCGGATCTGCGGCGGAAGATCGCCGCGATCGAGGCGTCCGGCGGGAAGGGGGCCGGGCGATGTCTTTCGACCGGGGTTACGGCCCTGGATGCGTCGCTGCCGGGGCGGGGCCTCGCCCTGGCGGCGGTGCATGAAATTCAAGGATCCTCCGCCGCGGGTTTCGCGCTGCATCTGTTGGCATCTGGTCTGTCCAATGAAGAGTGCATTCTGTGGTGCGTGCCGGAAGGCCGGCGGGATCACCTCTATGGCCCCGGTCTGTGGCAGGCGGGAATAGACCCCCGGCGCCTGGTCGTGGCCGTCTGCCGCGACCGGGAAGAGATGCTTTGGACGGTTGAGGAAGCGCTGAAATCGGGATCGGTCGCGGCCGTTGTCGCCCAAATGGACAAGGACCGGTCGTGGGGAGGGCCGGTTTCCGGCAAGCCCGTGGACCTGACGGCCAGCCGGCGCCTACAACTGGCGGCGGAGGCCGGCGGCGGGTTGGGAATTATCTTGTCGGAAGGGGGCGGCGCCCTCAGTCCGAGCGCGGCTGCCACACGCTGGTGTGTCGATCCGGCCCCGCTTTCCGATACACGCGACCGGGCTTGTTGGCAGATTGCGTTGTTGCGGGTGCGTGGCGGGGCGGTGCCCGACAAGGATTGGCGGGTTCGGGTGGATCGGGACGGGCGGGTTTCGATATGACGCAACCGCGTTCCCTCATTTCCCTCTGGCTGCCCTATCTGGCGACCGAGCGGGTGGAGCGGCGAGACCCTGCTTTGGCGGGAGTCCCCTTCGCCACGTATGTGGAAAGCCGGGGGCAGATGATTCTGGCGGCGGTGAACCCCTGTGCTGCCGGGGCGGGCCTGACGCCGGGGATGAGTCTGGCAAATGCGCGCGCGCTGTATCCCGATGTAACCTTGCGCCGTGCCGATCCGCCAGCAGAACGGACGGTATTGGAAAGCTTGCGCGACTGGTGCGTCCGCTACACCCCCTGGGTGGCTTTGGACGGGGCGGATGGGTTGCTGCTGGACGCGACCGGCTGCGGTCATTTGTTCGGCGGGGATGAGGCGATGTTGACCGATCTGGCGGAACGTCTGGACGGCATCGGTTTCACGGTCCGGGGTGCCCGAGCGGAAACACCGCGCGCAGCTGTCGCGCTTGCCCGGTTCGGAGATGGAGCGGCGGCCGGCGGTATCCTGCGGGAACGCCTTGCGCCTTTGCCGGTTGAGGCTTTGGGGGCTTCGGTTGAGGCGGCGGCCGGACTGCATCGGGTCGGTCTGCACAAGATCGGCGACCTTTATGCCCTGCCTCGGTCCAGTTTGGCGACGCGTTTCGGGCTCGATCTGGTCACCCGGCTCGACCGCGCCTTGGGGGATCTGCCTGACGCGATCTCCCCCAAGCCGCATGCCGCCCCCTATCGCGTACGCCTTTCCTTTCCCGAACCGATCGGCACGCCGGAGGATATCGCCCGCGGCCTCCACCGATTGCTGACCCGGATGACGGCCCGGTTGGAGAGGGGACAGCGTGGATGCCGCCGCCTGACGCTTTCCATCTATCGCGCGGACGGGGACGTGCGCAGCCTGACGGTCGGCGTCGCGCGGGCGGCGCGCGACCCGCATCACCTGGCGCGCCTCTTCGCCGAACGCCTGGCGTCCCTCGACCCCGGCTTCGGGATCGACAGCATGGTCCTTGCCGCGCCAGTGGTGGAAGACATGAAGGCCGAGCAACGGGAGTCTCGCCTAAACGGTGCTTCCGAAGGGAATGGAAGGACTCGGACAGGGCGGGAAGGGGACCCGGAATTTTATCGGTTGTTGGACCGGCTCGCCGCGCGGCTGGGCGGCGGCCGGCTGTTGCGGATTGATCCCTTGCGCAGTCACCTGCCGGAACGCGCTGGGCGTTTCGTTTCCGTCTTTCAATCTACTAACGCTGAACCAACTCACGCGGGGGGCACTGGCGCTGGGGGCGGCGACCCGGAAGCGCCACCTTGGCCGGCGGAGCTGCCCGTCCGGCCATCCTTCCTGTTGACCATGCCGGAACCGGTGGAGGCGGAAGACAGTCGACCGGAAGGCGAAGGTGAACCAACGCGGTTTTCCTGGCGCGGGCGCTGGCATGAGGTCGACCGTGTGATGGGACCGGAACGCCTGTCGCCCGAATGGTGGCGGCCAAACGATGAAGCACGCTTGCGCGACTATTACCGCGTTGAAAGCCGGACCGGTCAGCGGTTCTGGATGTATCGCAATCCGCTCCAGAGAAATGCGAATACGGCAACTGGGGATTGGTTCATGCATGGGCTGTTCGGGTAAAGCCGATGAGTAATGATCCCGTCTATGCGGAACTGCAATGTCTGAGCAACTTCTCTTTCCTGGAAGGGGCGAGCCATCCGGACGAGTTGGTCGTCCAAGCCGCCGCCTTGGGGCTTGCCGCCATTGGTGTTGCCGACCGCAACAGTCTGGCGGGGGTAGTGCGGGCGCATACGGCGGCGAAGCGCCACGGCATCAAACTGTTGGTAGGCGCGCGGCTTGACTTGGCCGATGGGTTGCCGGTGATCGCCTACCCGATAGACAAACCCGCCTATGCGCGGTTGAGCCGCCTGATCACGCTCGGTCGGCGCCGCGCGGAAAAGGGACTCTGTCTGCTCTACAAAGAAGACCTTCTCGAATACGGCACGGGCATGGTGCTGATTCTTCTCCCCTCCGCGCAGGACGATGATGAAATGGCGGCGGAAATCGCATGCTATCGGGATGCGTTCCCGGATGCCGTCTATCTGGCCGCCAGCAACGGCCTGGCTGGCGACGATAGGGGGCGGATCGCGGCTCTTGCGGCGTTGGCATTGGAAACGGGCGTGCCCCTTGTCGCGACCAACGACGTCTTGATGCATGCGCCCGCGCGCCGGCCGCTTGCCGATGTGCTGACCTGCATCCGCGAAAAATGCGTGATCGACGATGCCGGCTGGCGCACCCAGCGTAACGCGGAACGCCATCTGAAATCGCCGGAAAATATGGCTGAGCTATTCGCCGGGTATGAGGAGGCTTTGGCTGCAACGCTGGCGATTGCGGCGCGATGCCGCTTCTCCCTCGACGAATTGGCCTATGCCTATCCCGACGAGGTGTTGGAGCCGGGTTTGAGTGCCCAGGACTCCCTGGAAAAGCTGACATGGCTGGGGGCGAAACAACGCTATCCGGGCGGCATGCCGGCCAAAGTCCGGCAGCAGGTGGAATACGAGTTGAAGCTCATCGGCGAACTCGACTACGCCGCCTATTTTCTCACCGTCTACGACATGGTGCGCTTTGCCCGAACCCAGGACATCCTGTGCCAGGGGCGCGGGTCGGCGGCCAATTCGGCGGTCTGCTATTGCCTGGGTGTCACCGCGGTGGATCCTGCCCGGCTGGACCTGCTGTTCGAACGCTTCGTTTCCGCCGAGCGGGGGGAGCCGCCCGATATCGATATCGATTTCGAACATGAACGCCGGGAAGAGGTGATCCAGTACATCTATGCCAAATACGGCCGTCACCGGGCCGGGCTGGCAGCGACGGTAATCTGTTATCGCGCGCGTGGGGCGGTGCGTGAGGTCGGCAAGGCGATGGGGCTCAGCGAGGATACGGTAGCCCTTCTGGCGTCGCGCATCTGGGGCTGGTCGACCGATGACATCGCCGACGAGCATCTGGTTGAGGTTGGACTGGACCCGCGTGACATACGCCTGCGCCAGACCATCGCGCTGGTCAGCGAGATCATCGGTTTTCCCCGGCATCTGTCTCAGCATGTCGGCGGTTTCGTGATCACCCGCGGCCGGCTGGATGAGCTGTGCCCGATAGAGAATGCGGCGATGGCCGACCGGACCGTCGTCGAATGGGATAAGGACGACCTGGATGCGCTGGGCATTCTGAAGGTGGATGTGCTGGCGCTCGGCATGCTGACCTGCCTGCGCAAGGCTTTCCAACTGCTGCGTAACCACTATGGCCGCACATACGATCTGGCGAGCGTGCCGCCGGCGGACAAAGCGACTTATGACATGTTGTGCCGGGCGGATTCTTTGGGTGTCTTCCAGGTCGAAAGTCGGGCGCAGATGGCCTTCCTGCCGCGCATGAAGCCGCGCGATTTCTATGACTTGGTGATTGAAGTGGCGATCGTTCGGCCCGGCCCGATCCAGGGCGATATGGTACATCCCTATCTGCGCCGCCGAAATGGGGAGGAGACGGTTTCCTTCCCTTCCCAGGAATTGCAGGACGTGTTGGGCAAGACATTGGGTGTGCCGCTGTTCCAGGAACAAGCGATGAAGATTGCGATCGTTGCTGCGGGTTTCGAACCGTGGGAAGCGGACCAATTACGCCGTGCCATGGCGACATTCCGCAAGACCGGGAAAATTCATGAATTCAATGAGAAGATGGTGGAAGGAATGGTCGCGCGCGGATACGAGCGGGACTTCGCCGAACGCTGTTTCCGGCAGATAGAAGGTTTCGGGGAATACGGATTTCCGGAATCCCATGCGGCTAGCTTCGCCTTGTTGGTCTATGTCTCCGCCTGGATCAAATGCCACTATCCGGCGGTCTTCGGCACTGCATTGTTGAACAGTCAGCCGATGGGGTTCTACGCCCCGGCACAGATTGTCCGCGATGCGGTGGAACATGGCGTGGAGATTCGGCCAATCGATGTGAACCACTCCAATTGGGAACATGTGATGGAGGCTGCGCCCGAATATCAATCCAAGGGCGGTTATGCCATCCGCCTCGGCTTTCGGCAGATCAAGGGACTGTCGCAGGAAGACGGCGATTGGATCGTGGCGGCGCGCGGTAACGGTTATGCCCGGCCGATGGATCTATGGCGGCGGGCGGGGCTGAAGAAGCGGGCCTTGCAGGCGCTTGCCCGGGCGGATGCCTTCGGCTCGTTGGGGTTGAGCCGCCGACAGGCGCTCTGGTCGGTGCAGGCGGTCGGCGGTGACAAGCCTCTGCCGCTGTTCGAGGCGATGGGCGAGGAAGAGCGCGGCGAGGAACCGGACGCCCCCCTGCCGGAACCCACATTGGGCGAGGAAGTGGTGCAGGATTATTCCCATCTGCGCCTGTCCCTGAAGGCGCATCCCTGTGCTCTGCTGCGCCCGGCTCTTGCGGGAGAGACATTGGCGGAGGAATTGCTGACCCTGCCCAACGGCGCCAAGGTCACGGTTTCCGGTCTGGTCCTCGTTCGGCAGCGTCCGGGCAGCGCCCGTGGTGTCGTCTTCTCTACCTTGGAGGATGAGACGGGATGGTCGAACATCGTCATCTGGGAAGATATGTTTAAAAAGTTTCGGCGGGAAATCCTGTCCGCCCGGCTGATGCGCGTGACGGGGGAGTTGCAGCGGCAGGGCATCGTCGCCCATGTCATTTCAAAAAAAATTGAAGACGTCTCCTACTTGCTGGATGAGCTTGCCATTGGGGCGACCGGCGATCCGTCAGCGACTTTTGCCGATGTTTCCGCGCCGACGGATGAAGTGAAGCGGCCGGTTTATTCCCCAGCTTCCAGGCCCGGCAAGGCCCCGGAAACCGAGGTTATTTCGCCCGATCCTCACCGTGGCGCAGGATATCGGCCGATGAAAGCGATGCCACAACAACCTGCGGCAGCCCAGGTGACCCCCACCCCCCGGCCACGACATCCGCGCGATCAGGCCAAGGTGTTGTTCCCAAGCCGGGACTTTCACTAACCGCGCCCCATATTACGTCACCTCAGCCGGTTTCGGCACAGTCACACCAAACGGCAACAGTCAGCCGGAGTAGAGCAATGTCCCTGGTGCGCCCCAATCTGGATACTCTTATCCTTGAAACCCCGCGCACGCGCATGCGCCCGCACCGCGCGGAAGACTACGACAAAATTCACGCCCTGTGGTCCGACCCGGCGGTGACCAAGTATATCGGCGGGCAACCACTGACCCAGGAAGAAACCTGGTTCCGATTTCTGCGTGGATTGGGGCATTGGCACGCTTTTTCCTGCGGTTTCTGGCTGGTCGAAGACCGTCAGACGGGCGAGTTGCTGGGTGAAGTCGGGTTCGCCGATTTCAAGCGTGCGATTGAGCCTTCCCATTCCGGGAAGCCGGAAATGGGCTGGGTTCTCAGCGGGAAAGTACATGGTCAAGGTTATGCCAGTGAAACGGTGACGGCCGCCCTGGATTGGGGAAAGCGCAACCTGACGGCCGACCGAACATTTTGCATTATCGACGCCAAGAACACGGAGTCTATCCGGGTAGCGGACCGCTTCGGCTTTCGGGAAACAGCCCGGACCACCTACAAGGAGAAGCCGATAATTACTTATGAGCGAAGCTTTTCCTGACGGATCGCGGTAAAGCGCGTAGACTGCCGCATATGAAAAGATGGCATTCCAATCCTATCCATACGCGGCATCCGTCATGAGTACGGATCTCCCTTCCGCCCTGGAGGAGCTTCGGACCAATCCCCAGGACCCATCGGCCTGGAAAAGCATGGGTTTGATGATCATTGCACAAGGAACGCCCGATCAACTCTCACTTTTCGAACACCGGCAGAAATTGGCGGGGGACGCCGTCCCTATGCTGTTCCAGGCTTTGTTCAACGACGAATTCATCCAAAACCCACCGCTGCGCCAACGCCTGATACAATTTGCGGATCACGCTACGTGGGATAGTCCGTTGGGTGTGGTTGTGCGGTTCTTCGCGGCCTGTGCCAGACTTTATGAAAGTGACGGGGACGGTCCAGAAAACTTCCGAGAGGTCGGTGATGCAATCGCACGAAATTTGCAGCACTTCGCGGCCGTGCCGCATCTGGTTCGGGCACCGCAGTTTTCGCGTTTGATTACATCGCACGGGGAAACTCGAATGCTTTGGTCGGATTGGGGAGCGTTGCCGCCACAGGAAATCATTTGGCAGGACGAATTGGTGCCGGCCCCTGGAGCGGAACCGCTGATCTTCGCGGCCTGTGACGGTGGTTATCTTGACCGGTTCGGCGCGCGGTTCCTGCAAGTCGTGACCGGCCTGGGGCCGGTGCATATTCATGTCGTAAATCCACGGCCCGGTCAGTTGACTGAATTCCAGGCCAAGGCCGGTTCGGCGGTTTTCCTGTCGCAAGAAACCGTATCCGACAACCGGCGCAACAGTCAGTACTATGCATGCGCCCGGTTCTTCGCCGCGAATGCGATGATGCAGCGATACAGGCGTGATGTGTTGATGCTGGATATCGATCTCGAGGGACTGGCGAACCTGGACGTCATATTCGAAAGGACCTCCAAGGCTGATATCGCCTATTTCGGGATGCCGACCTTGATGCCCTGGTTGCGGCATCACGCGGCGTTCATTCACCTGAAATGCCGGTTGGACGTCAGCACATTCCTTGAACGCTTTGCCAATCTGCTTTCACACCAATTGCCTGACTCGGTTTGGTATGTGGACCAGCTGTGCTTGGCTTCCGTCGTCGCGGCTTATTCCGACATAAGGGATGGTTTGGTTATCGATCCCTTGGAACAAGCCGATGGTTTTCCCTTTGCCCATTTCGTCACGCCGGCGGGTGACGATGCGGAAAAGGAAAAGCTGCGCCGGGACGTCTCCGTCTAGTTTAAATATCCGATGAGGCCGGTTTCACTGCTGGCCCGGCCACACGCGCGGGATTTCCGAACGCGACCACGCCATCGGGAATGTCGCGGCTGACCAAGGACCCGGAGCCGACAATGGCGTCCGCCCCGATTGTGATACCGGGCAGGACCGTTACATTCGCGCCGATCCAGGCCCGGGCTCCGACGGTTATGGGTTTGCCCCACTCCATACCTGCAGCCCGGCGCTGCGGATCGCGATCGTGGTCGGTGCAGGCCAATACCGTCCCGGGGCCGATCATGGAGTCGTCACCCAATCTGATCGGGGCGGTATCGATCAACACACCATTGACGTTGATAAAGGCATTCCGCCCCATATGGATGTTGAATCCGTAGAAGCACCGGAACGGCACCTCGATGAAAAAGTCGCCGGCTGCCGATCCGAACAAGTCTCGCAGGATGGCCGATGTCCCGTCAGCTTCCATGGGTTCCGACGTGTTGAAGGCGTTGCAGGCACGTCGGGCCGCGTCTCTCAATCGACTCAATTCCGGGTCGAAAAGGCAGTAAGCTTCACCGCGGCGCATCTTTTCAAGTTCGGTCATTGTCGGAGGGTCCCGCCCGTTTTCGCTGCCACCATCTCTTGACGGCGGCGGCGGATAAGACAGCATAGTGCCATCGCCTCCCTATCAATATGGAATTCTCCGCATGCCGAAAACCCTGGCTGATGTCCTGACAGATCAACTCGCCCAACTTGGCGTGCGCCGCATGTTTGGTGTGCCCGGGGGTGGCAGCAGTCTGGACCTGATCGATGCGGGGGCGCGGCACGGAATAGAGTTCATCCTCAGTCAGACTGAAACGGCGGGCGCGATCATGGCAGCCGTCACCGGTGAGTTGACGGGAACGCCCGGTGTTGTCCTTACCGGTGTGGGGCCGGGTGCGGCCAGCGTTGTAAACGGTACGGCTTATGCATCGCTGGAAAAATCGCCGCTAGTCGTTTTCACGGATCAGGTGGAGGGTACAAATGCAGGCGGTATCCATCAGAAATATGATCAGCAGGCACTCTTCGCACCGCTCGTCCGGTCCGGCGCCGCGCTGGACTCGGAAACCGGCCCCGGTGTCTTTGCCGGTTTGTTGATTGATGCGACGACACCGCCTTTCGGTCCGGTCCATGTGGATTTGTCCGCCGCCCAGGCGTCGAAGCCCGCCCATCTCCCAACTGTGAAAATTGGGGAAGGCACGACGGGTGATTTTTCGGTGATTCCATCTGTCGCGAAGGATCAAATCAAGGCGAGCAGGAAGCCGGTTCTGTTGGTTGGTTTGGAAGCTCGGGCGGAACGAGTTGCAATCGCTGTTCACAGCACGGCGCAGCATCTTCGCTGCCCGGTGCTGACGACATATAAGGCAAAGGGTGTGGTCCCGGATGCCGATCCCGCAGTGATGGGGCATGTCACGGGCGGCACGGCCGAAGCGGCTGTTCTTCACGCGGCGGACCTGATCCTGGCTGTCGGCTTGGATCCGATTGAATTGATCAATCAGCCCTGGCCCTATCAGGCGCGTGTGATCGACATTTCCGAGGTGGCGCATGAGGCCGGCCCATTTCAACCCGCCGCGCAGCTGGTCGGCGATCCGGCGAGGATCCTTCCGGCCCTGTTGGAGGAAGAGGAGCAGAGTGGTTGGCAGGCATCCGAGCTGGCGGCTTTGAAATCCGCACAGCAAGCCCGTTTGATGCCGCCGGATATGGACTGGGACAGGCAGCCAAACGACCCGCGTCCTTTGATACATGCAATACAACAGGCCGCACCGGGCGCAACTCTGACCGTCGATTCCGGGGCGCATATGTTTCCAGCTATGGCGCTTTGGCAGGCGGATCGCCCGTTCAGTGTGTTGAAGTCGAACGGATTGTCGACCATGGGCTTCGCCGTTCCGGCGGGTATCGCCGCCGCGCTTCACGACCCGGGCAGACCGGTCGTGGCGATCACCGGGGATGGTGGTCTGTCCATGTGCTTGACGGAATTGGCGACGGCGGCGCGCCTGGGCGTCACTGTGATCACCGTCGTTCTCAACGATGCGGCGCTTTCCCTGATCGACATCAAGCAGCAGGCGCAGCAACGGCCGCCGCTTGGTGTCCGCTATCCAACAATCGACTACGCCGCCGCGGCCGAGGCGTTGGGTGTGAAAGGCTGTCGTGTCGAAGGGAATGACGCCGTTACCGCAGCCGTCGGCGATGCCATGGCGCGAGGCGGGCCATCGCTGATTGACGTTAAGGTCGATCCATACGCTTATCCGGAAATTCTATCCGCGCTGCGCAAGTAAGGGACCTTAATGTCATTAACGGAACAAGTGCCGTCCCCGGCCGTAAAAGCCCTGGGGGAAACGAAACCCTTGCTCGGTGTTTCTCTTATCATCCTGGCTGTATTTTTCTTCGGCTGCCTGGAACTCTCAGCAAAGCTCGCCAGCGGATACATGCCGCCCGTTCAGGCAGTCTGGGCGCGTTACATGGTGCATCTGGTCATCATGATCGTATTCCTGGGGCCGGTCCTGGGGCGTAAACTCGTTCGGACCGAACGGCTGCCCCTCCAGATCACACGATCGGTCCTGTTGGCCTTGACCACCATGTGCCAATTCACCGGTTTGAAGTATCTGCAGATGGCGGAACTGACGGTTATCAATTTTGCCGCGCCTTTCATAGTGGCTGCGCTGGCGGGCGTGATGTTGGGCGAGAAACCGGGGGTGCATCGGTGGGCGTCGATCATTGTCGGTTTCATTGGTGTCCTGGTCGTTATTCGGCCCGGTATTGCCCAGGTACATTGGGCCTATTTCGTCGTCCTGTCCGGTACCGTGGGTATCGCCCTTTATTTGTTGACCACGCGAATGGTTTCCCAAGTCGACAGCGCGATAACCTCTTTATTTTTCACCGCACTGATCGGTGCCATCGTGATGTCCATTGCCCTACCATTTGTGTGGCAGACGCCGACGGAACCTGAAGGTTGGTTGCTGATGCTGGCCGTCGGCGTGTTCGGCGCCATCGGTCATTTCATTTTCATTCTTGGTACTAAGTTCGCCCAGGGCTCGCTGCTGGCGCCCTTCATGTATGTTCAGATCGTCTGGTCCGTGTTGTTCGGGTTCATTGTCTTCGGCGATTTACCGGATATCTACACCTGGACCGGCGCAGCGGTAGTGATTGCCAGCGGCATTTATCTGGCTTGGCGTGAATATCTAGCTGCGCGGGGCAGACGAGCCGCGGCCAGGGCTGTTTAGGGCTGGATCCGTTATGACGATCAGCAATCAATCCAAAGATAGGCCTGTGCGCGGCATCGTTCTGATGATGGTGTCCGCGCTGTTCATCTCTGGGCAGGAGGCCATAGCCAAACACTTGATTGGCGACGGGTTGCCCCTGTCGCAGGTGATCTGGGCGCGCTATGCATCTCACCTGGCTTTGATGCTGGGTTTCATGCTGATTTTCGTCCTGCCCCGGGATGGAGGATCGGCGTTTCGATCCGCGCGACCGCTGGCCCAGGTCGGTAGGTCGATGTTGCTGTTGATCGACACGGTTCTCTATTTCTCGGCACTGACCTTCCTGTCACTGGTCGAGGTAACGGCCATCATGTTTATCGCGCCCATCCTGGTCGTTCTATTGGCGCGTCCACTGCTTGGCGAGAGCCTGACGGCCCGGCGCTTGATCGCCGTCGCGGTCGGTTTCTCCGGCGTGCTGATCATCGTGCGCCCGGGTTTTGATGGCGTGAGTTGGCCGGCCCTGCTGGTGATCGGCGCGGCAGTGTGCGTCGCGCTTTTCAACCTTGCGACGCGGCACATGCGGTCGGTCGATCCCAGCCGGGTCACGATGCTCTACACCGCCCTTGTCGGAACGGTAGCCGCATCGATCTGGGTGCCGTTGGAATGGGTGCCGCCAAGCCTGGATCAATGGGGGCTGATGATCGCGATCGGTCTGTTGGGCGGTACCGCGCACGGCCTGTTGATCGTGGCGCACCAGGACGCGCCCGCCTCAACAGTCGCCCCCTTCATGTATATCCAGATCCTCTGGGCGCTGGGGCTGGGATGGATGGTTTTCGGTGACTGGCCGGATATCGCCACCGCCATCGGTGCCGCGGTGATCATTGCGGGCGGGCTGATCGTCCTGATCGGAGAGGCCCGCCGCAACAATCGTCGATCGAAATGATCAGGTGATGCTGAGCACGTCACCATCGACACTGATGATCTGACCCGAGACTTTTTGGGCGAGGTCGGACGACAGGAACAGCGCCATGTTGGCGATGTCGTAAGGTGAAACGCTGGTCCGCATGGCGACGCCGGAGACCAGTTTCTCACGCATCGCGTCGAAAGAGATGTTCATCGCTTGTGCTTTGGCGTCGATCACCCGATCAATCCGCTCGCCGTCGACAATGCCCGGCAGGATCGCGTTGCTGCGGATGTTGTCGGGACCCAGTTCTGCGGCCAGTGTCTTGGTGAAGCCGACAACGGCCCATTTCGACGCCGCGTAGGGCAGGCGCATCGGAAAGCCAAGCCGTCCTGCGACGGAAGAAAGGTTGATGACGACACCTTTCTGGTTCGCCTTCAGCATCGGCGTTGCCAGCTTGGTGCAATAGAAATGGGCGGTGATGTTTACGTCGAGGGTGCGTTGCCAGTCGTCCAGTTCGATGTCTTCGACACGCGCGGTCGGCCCGGCGATGCCCACATTGTTGACCAGCACGTCCAACCCGCCGAGGGTCTTTTCCACGTCTTCGAACATTGCGCTGACGGCCTCGAAATCGGCGCAGTCGCAGTTCACAGCGGTGACGGAAGGATATTTGGCGCGAAGGTCTTCAAGCGCCTCGTCCACCACATCGCAGGTATAGACCCGCGCATTAGCCTTCACGTAGGTATCAACCATGGCGCGTCCTATACCGGCCGCCCCTGCCGAAATGAAAACCCTGGATCCTTTTAGATCTATCGACATGTCATTTCCTCCCTCATGGTATTCGGATTTCTTTGAATCAGTTCTCGCCGCCCAGCATGGATTCGTAAAGGGCCAATGTCTGCCCGATGATTACCGGTTCGGCGAATTCCTGCTCTGCGGCGTTCCTGGCAGCAGCCCCTAGTTTTTTTCGAAGGGCGGCATCGCCTGCCAGACGCTCCAAGGCGTCCGCCAGGGGTTTCGCCTGTTTTACCGGCACCAACAATCCGGTTTCGCCGTCGCGGCAAACTTCCCGACAGCCGGGAACGTCCGTCGCGACCATGGGCAGGCCGCAGGCCGCTGCTTCCAGCAGGGATTTCGGCAACCCTTCGCGATAGGACGGCAGAACCGCGATGTGACTTGCGGCATAGGCGTCGGCGATATCGGCCGTCGGGCCAGTCACCTCGACAATGCCTTCCGACCGCCATGCGTCGAGTGTCTCGGTCGGGATGGAAGCCGGATTGTCGTCGGTCGGGCCGATAAGCCGTATGACGATATCGCTTCCTTTGTGGCGGAGTATTCGCGCGGCCTCGACTAACTCGCCGATCCCCTTGTCCCACAGCATGCGGCTTACGCAACTGGCGATGATGGGGCCGTCAGGCTCAGGGGCGGGGGAGAAGGATATGGTATCGACGCCGGACCCTCGGATGATGGCGATCCTGTCCGGGCGTACGCCGATTTTGGTTTGGAACAGGGCGCTGTCGTCGCCGTTTTGCAGAATTAATCTGCTTTGCCGGCGGTTCAGTAAAACCCGGAACGCCGATATCAGAACCGGCCGAACGAGGGAGGCGAAAGCACCTTTGCTGATAAAAACGAAGCCCAAGCCCGCCATGGCATTGACCACATGGGGAACGCCCGCCAGCCAGGCTGCGATCGATCCGTACAGTACCGGCTTTACGGCGACCTGATGGACGATGTCTGGACGCACACGCTGGTAGAGTTTCCGAAGGGCCAGGATCGTTCCAATATCCGCCAATGGATTTCGGCCGCTACGGTCAAGACCGATGGGGTGAAGATCGAAGCCTTCTTTTCTGATCGTGTCACCATGGTCGCGAACACGGCAGGCGACGGCGACTTTCGCGCCCGCATCCCTGGCGGCCCGGGCAATAGGCAGGCGGTGGGAGCAGAAGTACCAGTCTTCGCTGATCAGGAAGAGAAGGTTCTTTCCTTCAAGGCTCTGTCTGGGGTTCGAACTCGGATGGGGGGGCGTCATGGCGCGGTCCGGCGTCTCAGGTAGACGGGGACCAACGGTCCATCCAGCTTTGCAGCATCAGGATGTTCCACAAGGCTTCGGCATGGTTGCCGTCGCCTTTCAGGTGGTCGCGAAAAGCGCGCAGGATCGGCTCCGGCTGTAATCCGGTTTGGTCGCGCAGGCGTTCCACGGAAAGCATCTCGAAAGCCCATTCCTTTAACGGACCGCGCAACCAATCGGCCAACGGTACGGCAAAGCCCGCTTTTGGCCGGTCCACCAGTTCTTTCGGAACATACCGGTCAAGAACCTGCCGCAGGGGCCATTTTCCCACGCCGTCGCGAATCTTGATCTCCTTTGGCAGGGACCACGCGTATTCGACGACGCGGTGGTCCAGCAAGGGCACACGTGCTTCAAGGCTGCATGCCATGCTGGCCCGGTCCACTTTGGTCAAAATGTCCCCGGGCAGGTAGCTTAACGTATCGTAATAGGCCATGCGTTCGGTGAAGTCCGACAAGGCGGCGCCGCCGCGCCACATGGAAAGTTCAGGTTCGTCGATCCCGGTAAGGTTCGTGGGCTTGTCCCAATGGCTCACCAGGGCGCGGTACGCGTCATCCTCGCTGCCGCTTGCCAGCAGATCCGCCAGCTTATGCATCTTGTCACCCATCATACGGGGCCGTTTTCCGCTGGGGATCAGCGCCGCCAGGGAATCCCAGGTACCGGTCGGCAACACACGCAAACCGCCCGCGGCCATGGAACGGACCGATCCGGGGACGCTTTTCGCCTTGCCCCAGGCGGTGGCGGCGGCGCGATAGCGGTTGTAGCCGAAGAACACTTCGTCTCCACCGTCTCCGGAAAGCGCGACGGTAACGTGATCACGCGCCAGTTTTGAGACGAGCCAGGTCGGCATGGCTGACGAATCGGCAAATGGCTCGTCATGCCAATCCGGCATTTGGGGGATGAGATTGCGGGCGTCGTCCGCCGTCAACATCAGTTCCGTATGGTCTGTACCCAAATGCTCGGCGACACCGCGTGCCTGATCGGCCTCGTTATAGCCTGCGTTTTCGAAGCCGATGGTGAAACTCTTGATCGGGCGGGATGAGCAATCCTGCATCAGCGCGGCAATCACACTACTATCCACACCGCCGGACAGCATGACGCCAAGCGGCACGTCGGCCACCATACGGCGCTCCACGGCATCGCGCAGCAGGGGTTCAAGCCGGTCTACGGCGGCTTGCGGTTCCGGTGAGCTACGGTCCTTCAGGATCGTATGATCCAGGTTCCAATACCGTTCGATCCGTGGTTCGCGGTCGATACCCGGGCGATAGCGCAGGACGCAACCTGGCTCCAGCTTGAAAATACCGTCATAGATGGTGAGCGGGGCGGGGACGTAGTTGTAGCGCAGATATTGTGTCATCGCCGCGCGGTTCATCCGGGGTGTCCAACCGCTTTTAGCCCGCAGGGATTTCAGCTCCGACCCGTACAGAAACATGCCGTCCTGGATACCGAAATAGATCGGCTTGATACCGAGCCGGTCGCGGATCAGCGTCAATTCGCGTTTCTTTTTATCCCATAGGGCGACGGCGAACATACCGATCAGGCGCTCGACGGTTTCATCCACACCCCAGGCCGAGAACCCCTCCAGCATGACTTCCGTGTCGGACTGGCCGCGCAGGCGGCGGCCCTCGGTCTCCAGCACCTGGCGCAGTGACTGGTAGTTATAGATTTCGCCATTGTAGGTGACGACATACCGATCGCAGCTGGATGTCATCGGTTGATTGCCCGACGGTGTCAGGTCGATGATCGCAAGGCGCCGAAAACCCATGCCGACGCCGGCCTCCGAACTCAGCCAATGGCCGCCGCTGTCGGGCCCGCGGTGCAGCATGGCGTCGGTCATGGCATTGACCTGCGCCAGCAACTCCTTCGGACCCTTTTCGGCTTTTGCTTCGATGAAACCAGCTATCCCGCACATATTTCGGAACCTAAGGCGTTTTTGCCCGATAGGACAGATCGAAAATCATCATTTGGATGCAGCGTCACGATAGAGGTACGGGAAGGCTTGCGCCCTCCTTCACAGGTTCCATGACCACATAAGTCGAGGTGGAGGCAATCCCGGGCAGATTGTTGATGATGTCGCCCAGGAAAGTTCGGAATGCATCCATGTCCGCTGTCCGGACTTTCAGGATATAGTCGAAACCGCCCGCCACCATATGACATTCGACAATCTCGTCGATCCCGGCGATTGCTGCTTTGAACTTGTCGAACACGTCGCTGGTTGTCTTGTCGAGAGAGACTTGAACAAAGACGGCAAGACCAAGCTGAAGCTTTGCCGGGTCTAGCCGCGCCGAGTATCCGCGAATGAAGCCGTCCTTCTCAAGCCGGCGTACCCGTTCCAGACAGGGGGTCGGCGACAGATTGATGCGCCGGGCTAACTCCACGTTCGACAACCGCCCGTCGGATTGCAGCAACCGCAGGATCGACCGATCGATACGGTCCAGGGATTTTCGCATAATAGAATAATTCACTGCTTAATGATGAATTTACCAGATGAAATAGCAAAATATTTCCAAGTTTAGAAGCACATTCGGGAAGGGTTGTCCTATGATCCTACCGCCGTAACTTGAATGGTGTTGCCATTCTTCTAACACAGGGGGCCCGTCATGCTGTTCTCCGATTCCGATTTCCGCGACCTCACATCCACAAGCCAGGAACGCAAGGCTGTCCGTGCCGCCTATCGCATGGACGAGGAAGCCTGCCTCGCAGAGCGGTTGAAGCAGGCAAGCCTGCAGGCCGACGCCATAGATCGGATTGAGGAGCGGGCACGGAATTTGGTGCGGCGGGTGCGGGAGGACCGGGTGAAGTCCTCCGGCATCGATGCCTTCATGCATGAATACGAACTTTCCAGCCAGGAAGGCGTCGTTTTGATGTGCCTGGCGGAAGCCTTGTTGCGCATCCCCGATTCCGAAACCGCGGATGCGTTGATCAAGGATAAGATCGGCGGAGGAAACTGGGAATCGCATCTGGGACATTCGGAATCGCTTTTCGTGAATGCCTCCACCTGGGGGCTGATGCTGACCGGAAAATTGGTGAAGTTGGAGGACGCGAAGCCGGAATTCGACTGGCGTTCCACGCTCAGCCGCATGGTGCACCGCTCTGGTGAGCCCGTTATCCGGCAGGCGGTGACCCAGGCGATGCGCGTGATGGGCCGGCAATTCGTGATGGGCCGTACCATCGAGGAAGCGACCGATCGAGCGAAGTCTGCGGAGAAGATCGGGTATCGGCATTCCTATGACATGCTGGGCGAAGCCGCGCGGACGATGGATGATGCGGAACGCTATTTCCAAGCGTATGCGCATGCGATTGAGGTAATCGGCAAGAAGGCGAAAGGGCGCGGTCCGATCGACTCTCCCGGTGTATCAATCAAACTTTCCGCCCTCCACTCGCGGTATGAATTCATCCAGCGAGACCGCGTGATGGCCGAACTCTATCCGAAGCTGATGGACCTCGCCCAGATGGCCAAAGCGCAGGATATCGGCCTTTGTGTGGATGCTGAGGAAGCGGACCGTCTGGATATCTCGATGGACGTCATCAAGGCGGCCAGCGGCGACGCTTCCCTTAAGGGATGGGACGGTTTCGGATTGGCCGTACAGGCCTATCAGAAACGCGCGGCGCCGCTGATCGACTGGTTGGAAGATGTTGCCGGGCGCACGAACCGGCGCCTGATGGTGCGGCTGGTGAAGGGCGCTTATTGGGACACGGAAGTGAAACGGGCCCAGGAAATGGGTGAGGACGGTTATCCGGTCTTCACGCGGAAGGTTTCTACCGACGTTTCCTACCTGGCCTGTGCCCGGAAGTTGTTGGAGGGGAAAGAGGCCTTCTATCCCTGTTTCGCGACCCATAACGCACACTCGGTGGCGGCGGTCATCGAAATGGCCGGGAACCGCAATGACTATGAGTTTCAGCGCCTGCACGGCATGGGTGACGCGCTTTACGAACAGATTGTCGGTAAGGACAAGTTGGGCCTGAATTGCCGGATTTATGCGCCGGTTGGAAGCCATGAAGACTTGCTGGCCTATCTGGTTCGGCGGTTATTGGAAAACGGCGCAAACACCTCTTTCGTCAACCGGATCGTCGATGAAAAGCAGCCGCTCGCGGCGATTGTCGCGGACCCGATTGCGGCGGCTCGTTCGCTGCGTCAGGCCGCGCATCCGTCAATACCCGTTCCGCGCAACCTATATGGCGAAGGTCGTGCCAACGCCAAGGGGATGGACGTTACGGATGTGGCCAAGCTGGAACCCCTTCGCGATGCGATGATGGCGACGCTGGATGAGAATTGGTGGGCGGGTCCCATTGTTGGCGGTCGCCCGCGGGACGTGCTGACCGGTCGGGTCGTCCATGGCCCGGCGGATAACGGCAAGCCCATCGGCCGTGTCCTCGATGCGACGGCGGAAGACGCCACGACGGCGTTGGACCGTGCCCATCGCGCGCGCCATGCCTGGGACCGGACGCCGGCCACGCAGCGGGCGGATATCCTGCGACGCATTGCCGATCTGTATGAGGAAAACATGCCGCGGCTAATGGCCTTTGCGGTGCGTGAGGCCGGCAAGTCCATACCGGACGCGATTGCCGAAGTGCGCGAAGCAGTCGATTTCCTGCGTTATTACGCCGGCAAGGCGGAAGAGGATTTTTCTGGTCCGACGGTTCTGCCGGGACCGACCGGGGAATCGAACAGCATTTCCCTGCACGGCCGGGGCGTCTTCCTGTGCATATCGCCCTGGAATTTTCCGTTGGCGATCTTCACCGGCCAGGTGGCCGCGGCGCTGGCGGCAGGAAATTGCGTGCTGGCGAAACCGGCGGAGCAAACCCCGATCATCGCGTATGAAGCTGTTCGCCTGATGCACCGGGCCGGACTTCCGGACGACGTTCTTTCCCTGTTGCCGGGGGATGGGCCGACCATCGGAAACGCCCTTCTGCCGGATCCGCGCATTGCGGGCGTTGCCTTTACAGGGTCGACCGATACGGCGCGCATCATCAACAAGGCGCTGGCGAACCGGGAAGGGCCGATCGCCCCTCTGATCGCGGAGACCGGCGGACAGAATGCAATGATCGTCGATTCTTCCGCCCTGCCGGAACAGGTAACCCGTGATGTGCTTATTTCCGCGTTCCAAAGCGCGGGACAGCGCTGTTCAGCCCTGCGTGTTCTGTTCGTCCAACAAGACATCGCAGACAAACTGACCAAGATGATTGCCGGCGCCATGAAGGAATTGCGGATCGGCGATCCCTCCCTACTGGCGACCGATGTCGGACCGGTGATTGACGACGAGGCGAAGGCAATGTTGAGCAAACACGCGGAGCGGATGGACCGCGACGCAAAGCTTATCTACCGCACGCCCATGCCGGAAAGCTGTGAAACGGGTACTTTCTTTGCGCCCTGTGCCTATGAAATTCCCAGTTTGGATGTTCTGGAGCGAGAAGTCTTTGGCCCGGTTCTGCACGTCGTCCGTTACAAGGCGGCGGAGTTGGATAAGGTGATCGATGCCATCAACGGCACGGGCTACGGCCTGACCGCCGCGGTCCATAGCCGCGTCGAAGCCACGGTGAACCACATCGTCGATCGGCTTGAGGTCGGCAATGCCTATGTGAACCGAAACCAGATCGGCGCGATCGTCGGTGTTCAGCCTTTCGGCGGGGAGGGGCTTTCGGGCACCGGACCGAAGGCTGGCGGACCGCGTTATCTGCATCGTTTTGCAACGGAACGTGTCGTCAGCGTCGATACGACGGCGGCCGGCGGAAATGCCTCCCTGATGTCGATGGAAGAGGACTAGTCGGCGTTTCCCATACGCGCCGTCCTGGCTTAAACAGGTGGTATGAAACGGGTCTGCCTCTTCGCCTTTCTTGCGCTGCTTTCGGCCGGCGTTGTGCCCAGCAAGGCGCAGGAAACCTTTTTGCATTCGCTTCCGGGGTCGGATGTCGCCGGAACATCCGACCTGCGCGAGGGGCGTCGGCTTTTCAACCTTCATTTTCTGGACCAACCTGTTGGGGCGAAACCAGGCGGGGGATTAGGCCCTCTCTTCAACAGGAATGCGTGTTCCACGTGTCATCCGCGCGGTGGGCGCGGCGCCGCGCCCGAGGGGCCGGACGACCCCCTGTTGACAGGGTTGGTGCGTTTGAGCGTGCCGGGAGAGGCCAAGAACGGCGGCCCGCTTCCTCATCCACGTTATGGCGGACAGTTGAACACGCGCGGCATACGCGGCGTGCCTGCGGAGGCGGAGGTGTCGATCACCTATCAGGTCATCACAGGCCGCTATGGAGACGGAACGCCCTATGAACTGCGCAAGCCCGTGCTTGCCTTTCGGGATACCGCCTATGGCCGTCTTGATGATGCCCTGACGTCGCTGCGGATTGGGCAACCGATCTATGGACTGGGGTTGCTGGATGCCGTGTCCGACGATGCTTTAGAAGCCTGGGCCGATCCGGAGGATCGGGACGACAATGGAATATCAGGGCGTGTGAACCGGGTTTGGAACGCCGCGCTCGGGGGTACGGTCCTCGGCCGGTTTGGTTGGAAGGCGAACGAACCGGACCTCGTGCAGCAGACGGCGGCGGCCTTTCTCGGCGATATCGGCATCACCAACCCCTTGTTCCCGCGTCATGACTGTGGTGTGGGACAGGAAGCCTGCCGGAAAGCCGCGGCGCGCATACCCGAACTGCTTGATGCTGGTATTGTCCGGGTTGCTGATTATGTGAGGACGATTGCGCCACCCGCGCGGCGAGGTGCAGAAACCACACTCGACGGTGAGAAACTGTTCGAAGAAGCCGGGTGCGCCCTATGCCACCGACCGTCTTTTGGGAAGATTCAATCGAGTCGTTCCTACTTGAACGGTCTGCAGGTGGATGCGTTTACCGACTTGCTTCTCCATGACATGGGCGAAGAGTTGGCGGATGGGCGCCCTGATTTCGAGGCAAGCGGACGGGAATGGCGGACGCCGCCGCTCTGGGGGCTTGGTCTTGCCGAGGCGGTACATGGCCGCTACGCGCTTTTGCATGACGGACGCGCCCAAAGCCTCGAAGAGGCTATCCTGTGGCATGGCGGTGAGGCTGAGGCGTCGCGGGAGGCGTTTCGTGCCTTTGACTTCGATCAACGTGCCGCTTTGATCGCCTTTCTAAAATCCCTCTAGTTCAAGAAAACGTGATTGGCTGGCAATGAATGCAAGTGCGAGTGACTTGCAATATTAATCTATTCGCGATACCTCATAGTTGCGACCGCGACGCAATCGCCGAAAGGTGAGTGGCGATCCTTCGGTGCGCGCGGTGGAAACGAATAATCAGCAGTGGGACAGGAATTAAGATGCAGTGGAAAACAAGTTTTGGTGCGGCAATCGTCATGACGGGTATGGCTGCCGCGTCCGTTTCGGCATTGGCCGCGGAAGTGAATGTCTATTCCTATCGCCAGCCTTTCCTTATCGAGCCGATGTTTGAAGAGTTCACAAAGGAAACGGGCATCGACGTCAACGTCGTCTTCGCGAAAGAAGGTTTGGTGGAACGCCTGAAGCAGGAAGGCATCAACAGCCCGGCGGACCTTCTTCTGACCGTCGACATTTCCCGCCTTGCCGCTATCAAAAAGGCTGGCGTGACTCAGCCGGTTTCAAGCGATGTGCTGGATGATGCGGTTCCGGCGAATCTGCGCGACGACGATGGCCATTGGTTTGGGCTGACAACCCGCGCGCGTATCATTTATGCGTCTAAGGACCGTGTCCCCAAGGGAACGGTGACCAGCTATGAAGATCTGACCAAGCCCGAATGGAAAGGCAAGATCTGCACGCGCAGCGGATCGCATGTCTATAACATCGCGTTGCTTGCCTCCAAGATCGCACATGACGGTGCGGACAAGGCGAAGGCATGGCTGAGCGGCCTGAAAGACAACCTGGCCCGTAAGCCCGAAGGTAATGACCGTGCCCAGGTCAAAGCCATCAAGGAAGGCGAATGCGACCTAGCGCTTGGCAACCACTACTATATGGGCGCGATGCTGGCGAAGCCGGAGCAGAAAGCATGGGCGGAAAGCGCCTATATCATTTTCCCCGATCAGGACGGACGCGGCACGCATGTAAATGTCTCCGGCATCGCCCTGACCAAGGCCGCGCCGAACAAGGAAAACGCCATCAAATTGATGGAATTCCTCGCCGGTGAGACCGCCCAGGAAATGTATGCGGAACTGAACAACGAATATCCGGTTCGCGCCGGCGTTGAATGGTCGCCACTGTTGAAGTCCTGGGGTGAGTTCAAGGCGGATGACCTAAGCCTGTCCGCCATCGCTGAGCTGACGCCGAAAGCGCAGAAACTGGTGGACGAAGTCGGCTACAACGAGTAGGCGTCCCCTTCGCCCTTTTAGGGGCAGGGACAATAAACTCGGGTCGAAATGACGGAAATCGTCGAACCGACAGGCGAATTATTGATGAAGCCTTCCCGGCCCGCGTCCGCAACAGGACGCGGGCGTTGGGTTCTTGGGGCTCTTTTCGTCGCGGGCATGGTACTTCTTCCGGTGCTGTCCATTGTGTGGATCGCCTTCAATCCGGTCGAGAATATCTGGCCCCACCTTCTCTCAACGGTACTGCCGCGTTATGTCAGCAACACGTTGACCTTAATGATCGGGGTTGGTGTCGGCACGACCGTGGGGGGCATCACGACCGCTTGGCTGGTCACCATGTGTCGGTTTCCCGGCAAGCGGTTCTTCGAATGGGCCCTGATCTTGCCATTGGCGATGCCAGCCTATGTGGTCGCCTATGTCTATACGGACTTGCTGGAATATGCCGGCCCCGTTCAATCCGCCCTTCGAGATTTGATGGGATGGGAGCTGAAGTCGGATTATTGGTTCCCGCCGATCCGTAGCCATGGTGGGGCCATCGTCGTCTTGTCGTTGGTCTTGTATCCTTACGTTTACATGATGGCGCGAGCGGCGTTCTTGCAGCAATCGGTCTGTGTCCTTGAAGCGGGGCGCGTGCTGGGCCGCAGCCCCTGGCGCTGCTTCTGGACGATTGGTCTGCCATTGGCACGGCCCGCTGTGGTGGCCGGCGTCGCGCTGGCGATGATGGAGACCCTCAACGATTTCGGAACGATCGATTTCTTCGGCGTCCATACATTGACCGCCGGTGTCTTCGATGTCTGGCTGAACATGGGCAATGCGGGCGGCGCCGCGCAAATAGCACTGGTCATGTTGGTCTTCGTGATCGGACTGTTGTGGATTGAACGGCAGTCGCGTAGACGGCAGCGATTTCATCAGACGACGAACCGTTACCAAGCTTTGCCCGGCTATGCGTTGAGGCCGTCCTTGCGCGTCGGAGCGGTTCTGATGTGCGCCCTGCCGATCATCCTGGGTTTCGTCGTTCCCGCCGCAATCCTGCTCGATTACGCGGTCCTGTATTTCGATCAATCCTTCTCGATCGAGTATTTCGAATTCGCCCGGAACAGCCTGCTACTGTCGGGAATCTCGGCCTGCGCGGCGGTGATGGTCGGATTGTTCCTCGCCTATGCCATGCGCATCGGCGGCGGCAAGGTTTTGAACACGGCTGCCCGGTTGGCCAGTGTCGGCTATGCGGTGCCCGGTGCGGTCCTTGCGGTCGGTGTGCTGGTTCCATTCGCCCGGTTCGACAATGGGATCGATGCGGTCATGCGCAGCACCTTCGATGTGTCCACGGGTCTGCTTCTGTCGGGCACTGTCTTTGCGCTGGTCTTTGCCTATGTGGTCCGGTTCCTTGCGGTCGGCATGGGCGGGGTGGAAGCCAGCCTGGCCAAGGTCACGAAGAATATGGACGATGCGGCGCGGACATTGGGACATGGCCCCTGGGCGACCCTGAAACGTGTTCATTTGCCGATGATCCGCAGCGGCATATTGGGCGGCGCTGTCCTGGTGTTCGTCGATACCATGAAAGAACTGCCGGCGACGCTTATTCTGCGGCCGTTCAACTTCGACACGTTGGCAACTTTCGTCTACCAGTATGCGAGCGATGAGCGTTTGGCGGAAAGCGCGCTTGGCGCTCTTACAATCGTTGCCGCCGGCGTGGTTCCCGTCCTGATGCTAAGCCGCGCGATCAGCACAGCCCGGCCAGGTCATGCGGGTGAAGACAGCTGATCAAATTGACGGTTCCGTATCGTCCGTTGGAAAAACCTCCGCGCCCTCGGGTATGTCGTAATAGTCGCCTTTGAACTGGGCGAAGATATGACGGTTCATCTGCAGGTCATGTGTGTCGTTGAGTGAGCCGGCACCGACGGAAACCCTTCCACTTTCCGTTTGGCGCCAGAACAGGTTCGACCCACAGTGTCCGCAAAAACCGCGTTCCGCCTTTTCCGAAGACCGGTACCAAATCAGGGCGTTCTCCCGGTCGGCAATCGTCAAATCGTTTTCTGAGACTTCCGCGGACGCAGCATAGTGACCGCTGGTCCGGCGACATTGCCCGCAATGGCAGCCGATTATGGGATCGAGGAGGCCGTCGATTCGGTAGGCTACAGCGCCGCACAAACACCCACCCGTTGTTGGTTTGACCGTCATGACGTTTCGTCCGGATTGCCGGGACGCAAAAAGCCCCGACGGCACTTCACCATCGGGGCCTTCGGGTGTCCAGCACCTGGGTAGCCTAGGCGTTCAAGTCGCCGTTACGCGGCCTGCTGTGCGGTGCCCAAGCGAAATTTGCGTTCCGCAAGCCGGTCAGCGGCGGTATGGGTTGGTAGCCCCTCGCTTTCGGCCAAGGCATAGATTTCAAGCAGGACATCGCCGATGCCGGCGACATGGGCGAAGGCCTGACCGTGATCGTAGTCAGGGCCTTCGTGGTAGATGTGGATAACCCCACCCGCGTTGATTACGTAATCGGGCGCATAGAGGATACCCCGTTGCGCCAGATGATCGCCGTCCGCCGCCGTGGCCAATTGGTTGTTGGCTGAGCCGGCAACGATTGACGCCTTGAGGCGTGCGATCGTCGTTTCGGTCAAGGTCGCGCCGAGGGCACAGGGTGCATAGACGTCGACATCCGCGTCGTAGATATCGTCCAGCGGAACCGTAACGGCGTTCAGTTCCTTTTCTGCGCGCGCCATGGCGGTCTGGTTGATATCCGTGACGACCAATTTAGCGCCGGCGACACACAGTTGGTTGGCCAAATCATAGCCGACATGCCCCAAACCCTGGACGGCTACGCGCACGCCCGTAAGGTCGTCCTTGCCCAGCTTGTATTTCACTGAAGCCTTGATTCCGGCGAAGACGCCATAAGCGGTTGCAGGGGAAGGATCGCCACCTTCGCCTTTGACGCCTTTGACATGGGCCGTGCCGCGGCGGATTTCAGTCATGTCATCCGGAGTCGTCCCGACGTCCTCGGCAATCGTATAGGTACCGTTCAGGCGATCGACCAAGCGGCCCATAGCGCGCATCATCGCAGGCGTTTTTTCGGTTTTGGCATCGCCAATGATGACGGACTTCCCACCCCCATACGGCAGATTCGCCAAGGCGTTCTTATAGGTCATGCCTTTGGATAGGCGGAGGACATCGGTCAGGGCGTCGTCCTCGCTGGCATAGTCCCACATTCTGCACCCGCCAAGGGCAGGGCCCCGGTTGGTGTTGTGTACGGCGATGATCGCATTCAAACCGGTCGCTTCGTCATGACAGTAGACGACTTGTTCGTGATTATCGAAGTGAGGGGAACTGAAAAGGGACATTGGGTCGCTCCTTCCTGGGCAGGCAGCAAAGTCCAATTCTTGCCGGCCCGAACGGCGCGCTTTTACAGGCGACGGAACGCCGGGCCATGCGCAGCTGCCATTGAAATATTATTTCAATAATATAATGCTCTTTTGCGCATGTCCCAATCATCTAAATGAGAGGAACAGAAAAAAGACGCAATGTTTTCAGTTCGTTAATGCGTATGGAAAGGAAAGTTCGTTTGGCGCAAACTGCACGCATTGAAGTTGCGGTATCGCGCTGCACGCATTGCGCCGCACAAAAGCCGTGAAGCATGGGGTGGGGCATGAAGGTTGGTCAGAACGGAAGACGATTGCGGGCGATCATCGACTGCGATCCGGGTGTCGACGATGCTATCGCCTTGATGGTGGCGTCCTCGCCCGATTCAGAATTCGAGCTGATCGGCGTCACCGCAGTCGCCGGCAATTTGCCGCTTCAGGACACTTTCCGGAACGCACGGGCTTTAATGGCTTTTCTCGGCCGGCCTGACTTGCCGGTGCTTGCGGGCGCGGACCGGCCCATGACCCGCGAACCGGTTCCCGCCATTCACCATATTCACGGGGCGAATGGGCTTGGTGGGTATGAATTGGAAATGCCCATCGCGTCGACACCGACCAAAACGGCGATCGAGTATATTATTGAAGCCTGTTCCCAAGGACCGGTCACATTGTGCCCCATCGGTCCTTTGACAACGATTGCGCAACTGTTGGCAAAGGCGCCCGAAGTCATTCCGGCCATCGACCGTATCGTTCTTATGGGCGGGGCTGCCTTCGTACCGGGAAATGTCACGCAAACTGCGGAATTCAATATCTGGGCGGATCCGCATGCGGCGGCCGTGATCTTCAATGCGCCGATCGAAAAGGTGATGATCGGATTGGATGTGACACTACAAGTCGGGGCCGAGCCGTCTTGGATCGAAACTCTCGCGAATCCTGGGCACCGAACAGCGTTGGCGGCGGCGGCGATGCTGCGAGGGTATAACAGTGGCTCGATGGCACTGCATGACCCCTGCGTCCCGGTATTCTTGGATCGGCCGGATTTGTTCGACGGCCAGCGTTGCCGTGTATCCGTTGGAACGGAAGACGGGTCCGATGGCTATGGGCAGACATTTGCAACGCCGGACCCGTCGGGTGATACAATTGTTTTGAACAAGGTGGACGCGGACGGTGTCCGCGCCCATGTCGCCGAGGCAATTTTCTCACTGGGCGATTGAGTGAGCTTTCAGAGGCCGAGTTTCTTCTCGACGAAGAAAAGGCGGTCCTGCCCCCAGAACGGTTCTCCATCGACGATATACCAGGGCATGCCGAATACGCCGGCCTCGATGGCCTCATCGGTATATTGCTCAAACCGTGCGGCGACGTCTTCGCTCTTCGAACGCTCCAGTAGAGCTGGGCCGTCCAGCCCTTCGGCGGTGGCGATGGCGGCAACGGTGTCTTCATCCGCCAAATTCTCGTCTTCCGCCCAGCAACCGCGCATCAATGCAAAGGAGAGGGCGCCGATATCCAGGCCCATCAATTGCGCGGCGATTGCGATCTGCGCGGAGCACCGATCGGGCGTCGGATGGAATTTCGGTTGCAGGTTCAAGGCAAGCCCGGACTCGTCCCGCCAGCGACGGAGTTCGGCAAGACGGTAGTTGCGGCGCTGGACAGGGCGTTTGGCAAGGGGTAACCCACCGCTTGCGGCAAAGACCTTTCCAGCGTCGATCGGTCTGAAGTTAATTGTGGTATTTGCCTGTTTCGCAGCGTTTATCAGGCGCTGATGGCCCAGATAGGACCATGGCGAAAGGTGAGAATAGTAGTAATCGATAGTACCGGCCAAAATGTTTCCCCCGTCCAGACTTGTTTATGTGGGCTACAGAATATCCTTATTGCGAGTGCGGGCAAGAGTTCAGAATGCTGGCAACAGACTGCCGGTGACGATTAAGTAAACGACGATTTTTTGCAGAGGTTGATATTCAGATGGTAGGCACGGCGATATTCGAACGCCAAAATCGCGCGGTTGCAGGCATCGCCCATATGCTGTTCGGCATGCTGATTCTGACGGGTATGGACGTGCTGGTGAAGGTCATCGTCCAAGCGGATTTTCATCCGATCCAGATCCTTTTTGTCCGTGGGTGGATCGTGCTTGCGATCATGTTCGCCGTACTGCCCTGGTTCGGCGGGCTGCCTGCGCTGAAACCCGTTCGTCCGTATGCCTTAGTGGTTCGGGGTGCGATCGGATTTCTGGCGCCTTTCAGTTTTTTCACGGCGTTGAAAACAGTTCCCCTGGCCGATGCGACCGTGGTGTTCTTCGCGGCGCCGCTGTTGATGACAGGTTTGTCCCCCTTTGTGCTCAAGGAAAAGGTCGGCCCGTATCGTTGGGGCGCGGTCGTGGTTGGGTTTGTTGGGGTCGTTATTGCCGTGAACCCGTCGACAAGCGGAATGAATCCGATGTTGTTCATGGTTTTCCTGGCACTGCTCGCGTACACCGCGCTGGCATTGATGGGGCGCTGGTTGGGGGATACGGAAACAACCTTCCGGCTGGTGTTCTATTTCAACCTTGGAATACTTGTCGTGTCTTCGGTTCTTGTCGCCTTCGTCTGGAAGCCGATTTCCATTGAAGCCTTCGGGGCGTTGATCGCGATATCCGTCATGGCCCTGGTCGGTCATGTGTTGCTGACGAAGGCATTCATCATGGCGCCCTTGTCGATCGTTTCCCCATTTGAATACAGCTCGCTGCTTTGGGCTGCTGTCCTGGGGTATCTGGTCTTTGGCGATGTACCGCCGGAAACGGTATGGATCGGGGGGGCGATCATCGCAGCCAGCGGTATGTTCATCCTGTATCGGGAAGCCCGATTGGCAAGAAGGCCGAAAGTGGAACCGCCGCCTGCGTGAGGCTGGGCAGTTAGCTCGGACCGCTATCCCCGGGCGCGCAATTCGCGCCGCATTATTTTGCCGGTTGTCGTCATCGGCAATTCGTCGATGAATTCTATCAGCCGGGGATATTCATGGGCGGCCAGTTGTCGTTTAACGAATGACTGGATCTCCGTCGCCAACGCGTCTGACGGCTTGGCGCCTTCCCGCAAGACAATGAACGCCTTGACCGCTTCCGTCCGGACGGGGTCCGGCACGCCGACAACGGCGGCCAAGGCGACCGCGTCGTGTTTCAGAAGGCAATCCTCTACCTCACCCGGGCCGATCCGGTAACCGGCTGAGGTGATGACGTCATCGTTCCGGCCGCCATACCAGATATAACCGTCTTCGTCCTGCGAACCGGTATCGCCGGTGAGCAACCAATCGCCGATGAATTTTTCGCGCGTGGCGTCGGGGTTGTTCCAATATTCCAAAAACATCACAGGGTCCGGCCGATGGACGGCGATGTTGCCGGTTTCACCCGCCGGCAAAGCATTGCCCTCGTCATCGATGATGGCCACGCGATGCCCCGGGATCGGCTTGCCCATCGAACCGGGTCGGATCGGGTCCAGATCCGCATTGTTCCCGACAACAAGGTTGCATTCGGTCTGGCCGTAGAACTCGTTGATCGTCACGCCGAAGGTGCTGCGGCCCCAATCGAGAAGGTTTGCCCCCAGGCTTTCACCGCCGGATGCAACCGACCGCACGTTCATTGCCTTCCCGGCTGCGGTCAGCGGGACCTGTCGCATCAACTTCAATGCGGTTGGCGGCAGGAACATGTTCCGCACACCGTGCTCCGCGATCAGGGCGTAGGTTTCTTCCGGATCGAATTTCGCCGCGCGATATGTCAGGACCGGTATGCCATGATGAAGGGAGGGGAGCAGCACATCAATCAGACCGCCGATCCAGGCCCAATCGGCCGGTGTCCAGTACAGGTCGCCCGGTTGCGGGAAAAAACCATGCGGATACTCGACCCCGGGCAAATGGCCCAGCAAGACGCGGTGCGCATGCAGGGCGCCTTTGGGTGGCCCTGTAGTGCCGGACGTAAAGATGATCAAGGCTGGGTCGTCCGCCGCCGTATCCACCGGCGCGAAGGCGTCTGACGCCTTTTCCATCACAGTGTGGTAGTCGGTCGCGCCATCGGCGGGGCCATCAATGCAGAGGATCAGCTTCAAGGAAGGCAATCGATCCCGTATCGCGGCGATTTTCGGCAGGCTAGCTTGATCGGTCACCAAGGCGGCGGCTCCACAAGCGCCCAACCGGTATTCAAGAGCGTCTTCGCCGAACAAGGTAAAAAGTGGTGTCGCGATCAAGCCTGCCTTATATGCGGCGATATGGGCAACCGCGGTTTCCGGCGCTTGGGGCAACAGGATCCCGATGCGATCCCCGCGCGTCAGCCCGGATGCGATCAACACGTTTGCCAGCTTGTTCGACAGGCGTTTCAAGTCCCCGAAGGTATAGACCTGGGTATCCTGTCCGTCTCGTTTGTGGATCAGTGCCGGCTTCGCGGACGGATGTTTGTCACAGACATCGACGCCGATATTGTACCGGTCCGGTATGGGCCAGGTGAAATCGCGGCAGAGCTGTGAATAGGTATCGGCGGGTGTCAACATCTCGCCGTATCGTTAGCCCGCCCCGGTCCCGGCGTCTAGACGTAGATCATCTATTTGAGCTTCGGCGCTAGAGTGTGGCGCTATCTGTTGCAGGTAGGGCGCCGGTTTGGCTTTCCGTCTGTAGGAAATTTTGCATTGCGTCCGGGTCGACGACCGTCGCCGCGAGCATGCCGAGCAGGTAGAGCACCACGGCTTGGTCCCACCGTGTCAGATAAGGGACGAAAGGCTTTTGCCGGTGGAGCAGGGCTGAAATCGCCACGCCGAAGGACGCGATGATCAAGAAGTTTGAAACGGCAGCGGCGCGCAGCGGGACGGGCGAAACCGTCGCCAGAATGACGCAAATACCGAGTATCAAAACCAGATTGCCCAGAACACGGCGGTTGCCGCCATCCGGGCCACGGTCTTGTTTATGAAGTTTTTTACCGTCTCCGTACGGGCCGGTAGCCATTGGAACGCCCACTCTGCTGTTATTCTTTGACGACTGCCTTTCCCTTGCACTCCGGCAACTGCCCGGAGGTTGGGGCTCTTCTTTGGATTCAGTTCGCCTTTTGTCTCGGCCGGTAGACCCCGCCTTCCATACCGACAAAGTATTCCGCGATGGCCGGATGGTTCACGGGAATGTCGGGATCTTCCGGTTCCAGATTCTGCTCCGACACATAAGCGATATACGGCGTCTTATCGTGGTTTTCCGCGAACAGGTGATAAAACGGCTGATCTTTCCGGGGGCGCATTTCCGCCGGAATACTCTGGTACCATTCTTCGGTATTCGCGAATTCCGGATCTACGTCGTAGATCACGCCTCGGAATCCGAAACGCTTGTGCCGGACAACCTGTCCGATCGGGAATTTCGCATGGGTATCAAGCATTCTGTTCCGATCCATCCAAACTAAATCACTGTTATCTATGTAAGTTGGCGATCGTTCATAACAAGATATCGCGTTTTACGACCTGCGGAAAGCGTATGATGTTCCGCTCCCTCAATGTGACCGGCGACATTCCGACCGCAACGCCAATAGGCCTGTCTTTGGCATGAACGTAAGGCTTGCGATTGATCCGCTCCCCCGGTTCCGCTAGAAACGCGCCGGACCTGTACTGCAGGAACCCTTCAACGTATTTCCAACACATGGCGGCAGCGGACAATGGCTTCTTATCAGTACGTATTCGGTATGCGCGGATTGTCGAAGAGTTATCCGGGCGGGAAACAGGTCCTGAAGGACATTACCCTCCAGTTCCTTCCCGGGGCCAAGATTGGGGTTCTCGGCTATAATGGCGCGGGTAAATCCACCCTGCTGCGGATCATGGCGGGGATCGACAAGGAATATAACGGCGAAGCCTGGTCGGCCGACGGGGTGAAGATCGGCTATCTTGAGCAGGAACCGCAGCTGGATGAGAGCAAGACCGTTGCCGAAAATGCCATGGACGGCATGCGTGAGCTGAAAACCGTTGTCGACCGTTTCAATGAAGTCTCCATGAAGCTCGGCGAAGTGACCGACGATGACGAGATGATGGCGCTGATCGGCGAACAGTCGGAGCTTCAGGAAAAGATCGACGCGGCCGACGCCTGGGATCTGGATCGCACTGTTGAAATCGCGATGGACGCACTGCGCTGCCCTCCGGGCGAAAGCCCGGTCGAAAAGCTCTCGGGCGGTGAACGCCGGCGTGTGGCGCTCTGCAAACTGTTGCTGTCCAAGCCCGACATGCTGCTGCTCGACGAACCGACCAACCATCTGGATGCGGAATCCGTTGCCTGGCTGCAGCGTTTCCTGGCCGACTATCCCGGCACCGTCGTGATGGTCACCCATGATCGCTACTTCCTGGACAATGTGACGGGGTGGATCCTGGAACTCGACCGTGGTCGCGGCATTCCCTACGAGGGCAACTACTCCTCGTGGCTGGAACAGAAGCAGAAGCGCCTTGAACAGGAAGGGCGCGAGGAAGCGGCCCGGATGCGGACGATTTCGCAGGAGCGCGAGTGGATTTCCGCCAGCCCGCGGGCCCGCCAGGCGAAATCCAAGGCCCGTATCAAAGCCTATGAGGAATTGCTGCAGCAAGCCGGCGACTCGTCGGTCGATACCGCGCAAATCGTCATTCCCGCCGGGCCCCGTCTGGGCGATCTTGTCATCGAGGCCGATAAGGTTCGGAAAGGCTTCGGAAACAAGCTGCTGATCGATGACCTTAGCTTCAAGCTGCCGCCGGGCGGTATTGTCGGGATTATCGGCCCCAACGGTGCCGGTAAGACGACGCTGTTCAAGATGATCACCGGCAACGAGGAACCGGATACGGGATCCTTGCGGCTCGGCGATACGGTGAAGCTGGGTTATGTGGATCAGTCGCGCGACGCGCTGGATGGGAAAAAGACCGTCTGGGAGGAAATCTCCGACGGTGAGGACATGATCGAACTCGGCAAGCGCAAGATGGCAAGCCGCGCCTATGTCGGGGCCTTTAATTTCAAGGGTGGCGACCAGCAGAAAAAGGTCGGCCAGCTATCGGGTGGGGAGCGCAACCGTGTGCACCTGGCCAAGATGCTGAAATCCGGGGCCAATGTGCTGCTGCTCGATGAACCGACGAACGACCTGGACGTCGATACCCTTCGGGCGCTGGAAGATGCTTTGCTGAGCTTCGCCGGATGCGCGGTTGTCATTTCGCATGACCGTTGGTTCCTGGACCGTATTGCCACCCATATCCTGGCCTTTGAAGGCAATAGTGAGGTGGTCTGGTTCGAAGGGAACTATGAAGATTATGAGGCTGACCGGCACGCCCGCCTGGGCACGGATGCCGACCAGCCGCACCGCATCAAGTATCGCCGCATCGACGCATAGGGATCACGATCCGGTAAGGCGGACGGGCTCGGTTTTCACATGTTCGGCATGTCGACCCGGCCCGCGTTGACAGGGAACCATCCGGCATCCTACCGCTTGCTGGATGCACCCGGTGCCGCGCGCGCCGGATGCTGGTTCTGGTATAGATTGTTGAGGGGTGAATTTCATGTCGGGTGGCGCCGATCCACGCGTACTTATCGTCAGCGATGAACCGGATGAGTTCATTTCACCCTGCGCCGGGCGAATGGAGCATGTTGACTACTCCGTCTGTTCCGATCCGGATGATATTCCAGCTGCGCTGAGCAAGCAGTCACCCTCGGTGGTGTTCGTTGCTCCCGGGGAGAGGATGCGGAAAAGCGCTGTTCGGCAAGTTGTCGAATTTCCCACTGTACAATGGGTTTCCAATGCCGGGGCGGGGGTTGAACATTTGACGCCATGGGACCCGGCGCGGGTTTCCGTGACAAACGCCGCCGGTGTGCTCAGCGAATTTCTCGCCGAATACACGATTTCTGCTTTGCAGATGTCTAATGTAGGTTTTCCGCAATTGATGGCTCAGCAGCGCCGGTCTGAATGGGTTCAGCATGCCTGGACCCCAATCGCGGGCAAGACCATTTCCATTATCGGCCTGGGGCATGTGGGCCGTGCTGTCGCGCGGCGCGCCAAGGCACTGGGCATGCATGTGATCGGCGTGCGCGCACGCAAAGTGGCAACGCCATGTGTCGATCTATTGCTGCCGGTGAGCCGGTTGTGCAACGCCATGGCGCGCGCGGATTTCGTTTCTGTCCATGCGGCCGAAACCCCGGAGACACGAGGCATTATCGGTCAATCTTCCTTCGCCTGCATGGCCCGTGGAACGGTATTTTTGAACGCATCGCGGGGGCCGCTGGTGGACGAAACGGCACTGCTGGAAGCCTTGGACAACGGCAAGGTCTCCTGTGCCATCCTGGATGTTTTCGACCGGGAACCTTTGCCAGCCAACCATCCGTTCTGGACCCATGACAAGGTCGTCATGTCGCCGCATATGGCCGACTATGTACCCGACTGGCAGGGACGGATGTTCGGTGCCTTTCTGGACAATCTCGACAGGTTCCGGCGGAACGAGGCGCTGGCGAACATCGTCGATCCGGCCCGGGGTTACTGACGTCCCAAAACATTGGCGACCCAAGATACTGATCGCTCCGGCTGAGGAGAATTGGCCTAGGGCGTAGAGACCTTCTGCAAAGCGCGGCGGATGATGGTGAAAATCGTCAGCAACCCGAACAGGCCGGTCAGCACGAACAACAGCGCGTCATTGCCGTACAAATCCATGGAAGGACCGGATAGGGCCGGTCCGATTACGCCGCCGCTTCCCCAGGCCAGCGCGGAACAGGCCATCGCCGCAGCCAGTTTCGGTCCCTTGAAGCGCCGCCCAAGCGTTACCAGCGTTAGCGTATAGGCGCCGAAAGTCGTCCCCCCCAGAACACCCAGAGCAAGGAATGCGGTCCAAGTGTCCAAGGCCAGGAACGGGACGATTGCGCAAAGGGTGGCCGAGATAATGGCGCAAAAGAACAGGATCCAATTAGCGTTCATCATATCGCTCAATTTGCCCACGAAGGGCTGGGCGATGACGGAACCAACGGCAAGGGCGGCCACCAGAAGTGCCGCCAGGTCGCCGGAATAGCCTCGGCCCAGCGCATAGATGGGAAACAGGCTCATCGCCGCCGCTTCGAAGAAGCCCATGGCGAGAACCGAGAACATCATGACCGGTGCGATCACGATCATGGCGAAAATAGATCCACCTTCACCGCCGCCCGCACCGGCATCCCATTTCTTCAAAGGCAGAACGATCAGGCCACTCATCGCAATTACGACAGCACACAGAATGAAGGGTACCGGGGGATGGAAACCGATCAGCGGGATACAGGACGGCCCCAGGGCGAAGGTCGCGGAAATCACAGAGGCATAAATTCCGATCACCGTGCCGCGCCGTTTTTCCTCCAGCAATTCATTCAACCAGGCTTCCGTACCGATGAATATGCCGTTGACGCAGACAGCCAGGAAGAACCGGGCGATGCACCAAACGTAGAATCCCTCGATCCAGATCATCGATAGGATGATCGCGCAGCCCAGGGCCGCGCTGAGACCGATCATGGCACGATAGGTAATGCTGCGGGAGATCCGCGGAACGGTAAAGGCGGAGATCAACAGACCGAACCCGGCCATCGCACCGTTGATGCCGATCTCGGTTTCGCTGAAGCCCTGCGATTCCAACACAAGCGCGACGACCGGATAGGTCATCCCCATGCTGAAGGAAAACCCGCTGACCGCCGTGATGACCAGTATCAACGCCGCCGTCCGCGACTGGACGAAATTGCGCATTTGCGCGTTGTCCCGCTCCATGCCCTTCCTCCAGCTTTGGCCCCAGGCCCGCATCAAGGCCCGCATCAGTGCAAGGGAAGAGCCGGTAGCACGGCGGCATCGTCGCGGCCACCCGAATCTTGTTCGGGCCAGGGCAAGACTTTTGAGGGACTAGGAGAACAGGCCGGCGGCCACGTAATGGGTTCTCACCCAGGCCAGATGGGCCACCATGGCGGCTGACGCGGCATCTCCGTCGCGGTTCTTCAGGGCTGTCAAAATGGCTTCGTGCTGCTGCATGACAGCGGCATCGTCCTTTGGTTCGCCGAACAGTTCGTCGCGATTGTACCGCAGCATTTCGAACAGGGTGCCGCGAATGACGCCCAGCAAATGGCGATAGACGGTGCTGCCGGACGCTTTTGCGATCGCCAAATGAAAGTCCATATCCACTTGGGCACGGTTCTCCGCGCTGTTCCGCATACGCTCGACCTGTATTTCAATCAGTGCAATGTCTTCGTCGGTTGCCTTTTCCGCGGCCCGGCGAACGGCCCATGATTCCAGAAGGGAGCGTATATCAAGAAGGTCGGCCAAGCTGCCCCGGTCAATTTGGGCCAAGGCCGTCAGTGCCGGATCGGCCCCGGTCGGCGGTTCCGCGACCCGCGTGCCGCCGCCGCGCACAGCGGTCAACAAGCCTTGGGCCTTCAGTTGCTGCAGTCCAGCCCGCACTGAAACGCGGCTGACATCGAGCATTTCCGCCAAGCGGCGCTCCGCCGGCAAGCGGTCGCCGGGGGCGAATTCACCGGATGCGATGAAATGTAATACTTCTGCAGCGACCCTATCCCCCAGATTCTCGTGGGCGACGGGCTGAACGGTCGGCGATGCCATTGAGGGTGCGTTTCCCCGCTTATTATTTGGCGCAATGGTATCACCAATGTCGGGAAAGCCAAGTTTTCCGGGGTTTTGGCGATCCATAAGCCGTATTTCGGACTGATTCGAACTAGGCCGGAGAGGGCCGCGCGGATTATGCGGCGCGTTTGCCGCGTGTCAGCAGCCAGACGCGGGCGACATCGATCGTGCTGACACCGACGAGTTCCGCCGTCCGTTCCACGCTGACCCCGTCCCGCAGCAGGCCCGCGATCAGGCGAAATTCATCATCCTTGCCCGGAATATACCGTCGAGGCCGGTTGGGGGCGGTGCGGCGCGCACGGGCGGCGGTTTCCTGTTCCTCCAGGCCCCTGCGCTTGGCCTCTTCCTTGGCCATCATGAAGCGGTATTTCTCGGATGCCTCATAAGCCTCGGTCATCCGGACCATATTGGCGGCCCATCGTGCGGCTTCGCGCTGCTGCGCGGCCCGCTCATCGGCATCAATCCGGCCGTTGTCTTCTTCCGGGAAGGCCTCTTTTTCGGCCTCCTCCAAGGTCATGCCGTTGGCTTTGGCCAAACGCGTAGCGGCAATCTCAGCGGCTTTGCGCTCGCCCTCGATGGTGGCGGAACGCATGACGCCGATGATCTTGCGAAGCTTCTCACGCTCCGCGTCGCTCAGGGGTTGGGCCATACTGCTTTCCGGTTGCTTATACTGGTAAATATCATATCTAGTACCGAAGCCGCAGGGTAGCGCTCTGTGCATCACAGGGATAGACGACTCGGAAATTTCATGTGCCCCGAAGCGCATGCTGTCGAGTCGGACGCGTTACTGACAGCGTTCGATCCGCCAGCATTTCATATTTCGAACCCGGATGGAAAGGCCGCTGGCGTCATCGTCTGCGACCATGCCTCCAATAAAGTTCCAAGGCGCCTCGACAGCCTTGGGCTTACGCCTGCCTGCCTGAACTTCCACATTTCCTATGACATTGGTGCGGCGGGCGTGGCCGAACGGCTTGCACCCTTGCTGGACATGCCGGCGATCTTCAGCGGTTATTCCCGGCTTGTCATCGATATGAATCGCCCGACCGACGATTTCACGAGCATCCGGGAAATCAGCGACGCGCATGTCGTGCCGGGAAACCGGGGCTTGACCGAACGGGACCACCACTTGCGGCAGGAGGAATTGTTCAAACCCTATCACGACGCGGTCGAAGGCCTGATGACCGACAAACGCCGCCGCGCCGATGAATTGGGCCTGGAAGCGCCGGTCGTCATTTCCGTCCATTCCTGTACCGACGAGATGCGCGGCGTGAAAAGGCCCTGGCATATCGGGGTGCTCTACAACCGCGATGAACGCCTTGCCAAGGCCATCATTGATGTCCTGCGCGACCAGAACCCTGACCTCACCATCGGCGACAACAAGCCCTATTCCGGCCTCGACGCCTATGGCTACACGATCGAACGCCACGCCCTGCCCTTCGGCATCCCCAATGTCTTGTTCGAAGTCCGCCAGGACTTGATCGGGACGGAAGAGGGGCAGGCGAAGTACGCAAATATCCTCGGTACAGCGCTTGCCGTAGTCCTGAGCGATGTGACGCAATTCACCTTCGATCGGGTTTGAGGCAAGGGCCGAATACTCGACTACCCCGCTACCGAATGTTGACGGTGTGACCTGGGCGGTTTATCCGGGATTGATGCGCACGGATGACAACAGCTTTACGGTCGGGATCGAGGAAGAATACCTCCTTGTCGACCCGGAAACCCGCCAACTGGCCGAAGACGGTGACGTCAGCCAGGGGGTGATCGATGCGGTGATCGCCGCGGTCGGGGAAGATGTCGGCTTCGCGACACCGGAATTCCTGAAGGCGCAGGTTGAGGTTGGGACTGAAGTCGCCGGTTCCATCAAGGATGTTCGCAAGAAGCTTTCGGCCATGCGCAAGGCCGTGTCGACGGCGGCGAACGAGAAGGGTTTCGCGATCATCGCCGCCTCGACCCATCCGATGGCGAATTGGCGTGACGCGCACCACACCGACAAGGAACGCTATAACGTCCTGGCGAACGACCTGCAGACGGTCGCCAAACGCATGGTCATCTGCGGCATGCATGTTCATGTCGGCATCGATGACGACGATTTGCGCTTGGATCTGTTGGGACAGATTTCCTATTTCCTGCCGCACTTGCTGGCGCTGACCACGTCCTCACCCTTCTGGGCTGGACAGGATTCGGGTCTGCAATGTTACCGGCTCTCGATCTTCGACGAGTTGCCGCGTACCGGTCTGCCGGAACATTTCGACAGCTGGAGCGACTACACGCGCCATGTGGAAACCCTGGTCAATATCGGGCTGCTCGAGGATGCGTCGAAGATCTGGTGGGATATCCGCCCCCATTGGCGGTTTTCGACCCTGGAAATGCGGGTCGCCGATATCTGCACCTATATGGATGACGGCATTGCCGTCGCGGCGCTTTATGCGTCGCTGCTCTCCATGTTGCTCCGGCTGCGCCGGACCAATCAAAAATGGCGGACCTACAGCAACATGTTGATCAACGAGAACCGTTGGCGCGCGCAAAGGCACGGTTTCGACAAGGGCTTGGTCGATTTCGGGGCAGGTAAGGTCGTCGACTACAACAGCCTGCTGGAAGAAATCCTGGAATTGACCAAGGAAGATCAGCAGCGGCTGGATTGTGTCGAAGAAGCGAGTCATGCCCGCACCATCCTGTCCCGAGGGACCAGTTCCCACAATCAACGGCGGATTTACACCGAAGCCAAGGCCGAAGGCGCCAGCAACCAGGAAGCGCTGGAGAAGGTCGTCGATTGGCTGATCGAAGAGACCGTCCGCGATATTTGAGGGCGGTTCGCCTGAGCAGCGGTTGGAAAATCGCAGATGCGCACCATCTCAATGACGAACCGGAACATCGCGGGAGAGGACAGCAAAATGAAGGATATTGATCAGCAGACCCAGACCGAACTGGAGGCAGCGGCGTTCCGCACCCTGGTAGAGCACCTGCGGAACAGGACCGACGTCCAGAATATCGACATGATGAACCTGGCCGGGTTCTGCCGGAATTGCCTCAGCCGCTGGTATGGTGAAGCCGCCGCGGAAAAAGGTGTCGAGCTTTCCAAAGAAGACGCGCGCGAAATCGTGTACGGCATGCCGTATGGCGAGTGGAAGGATAAATACCAGACCGAGGCCACGGCCGATCAACAGGCCAAGTTTTCCGACGAAATCAAGAAAGTACACTGACGCGGACCGGACGTGCCCGCCGGGGTCGTCCTGTTAGCGGGTTGTCAGATGGGCGGGGATGTCGAGCCCGATTTCCTCGAAATAACGCTGTGCACCCGGATGCAGGGGCACGGGCAGGCCGGTAAGGGCATTGTCGGGTGACAGGGCCTTCATGGCCCGGTGAATGCCGCCCAGATAGTTGAGGTTCTCAAAGATCGTGCGCGTGATCATGTAGACGTCTTCGTCGGGTAGGTCGGCGGAGACGGCCAGGAAATTAGGCTGGGCGATCGATTTGATGTCTTCCGTTTGGTTGGGATAGGTACCGGCCTTGATGGTATGCGGTCGGTAAAGACCCAGGCCACCATCCGCCAGCGCAGCTTCCCCGTCATCAAAGCCCAGCAGTACAACGTCATCCCCCAAGGCCTTCATGACGCGCGTTATGGCGGCGACTGGTTCGCCCGCCGGTGTCGACATGCCGTCTATCTTCCCATCGATCATTGCCTTGGCGCTGGGCCCATAGCCCAGATAGCTCAGCACATACTCGCTCTCGACATCGTCGACCCCCAGATTCCCCAGAACCATTTTGTTGGACCCCAATGTGCCGGAATCCTTTCGGCCCATTGAAAAAGCCTCGTCATCCATATCCAAAACATCATCGATGGTGCCGGTATCCAGGAATTCCTTGCGGATCAGCCAATGTTCCACATTCGGCCACAGCATCGTCACTGCGCGCAGGTTTTCGTCTGGGCCGTCCGTTTCGAAGGGGCCGGCGCCGCGCCGGGCGTAATAGCCGGAGAGCCCCTGCAGGATCGCGAATTGTGCCTTTCCTTCGCGCAACAGGCGCACATTCTCTTCGGACCCAGCGGATCTGATCGCGGTCATGCCGATATGTTGACGCGGGAGCAACTTGATCTTGATCAGGGTGGCAAGTGCGACGCCGACCGGAAAATAGCTTCCGCCGACCGATGCTGTTGCCAATAGATGGTCACGCTCATCTTCCGCATGGGCACTAGGCGCGGCCAACAAAGCCGCCAGAAAACCGGCCGCGGCGAGAAGGGCTCCCACCCGCTTGAGAGCGGTTTTGAGGCGCATCGGTTGTTTCCTTCCCTGGAAATAATCCCGCACCGGCGCTTCGCCGGGTTCGAGCGACTGGGGTTCACATAACGGTGCTCTAAAACGGGAAGGTAACGGATCGCTGGGCGTTGTTAAAGTGGCCCCCGGACTGTATGGTCCGCCGACTTCGGCAGGCGACTTCGCCGAGCCTTTCCGACGCATAATTTGATCGATGGATGGAGAGTCTTTCATGTCCGACACCGGCGCCATGCAGAAAGATACCGACCCCGGATACGAAACCGCGACCGGGTCTGAAGCAATGGGCGTGACCGGCGAACGGTTGCGTTCTTATATCGAACGGATCGAACGGCTTGAGGAAGAAAAACAAGCGCTTGCCGATGATATCAAGGAAGTCTTCGCTGAGGCGAAGGGAACCGGTTTCGATGTGAAGGTGATGCGCAAGATTATCCGCATGCGAAAGCAGGATTTGAACGAGCGCAAGGAAGAAGAAGCGTTGCTTGAAACCTACATGGCCGCAATTGGAATGATTTGACCGGCCAGTTATTCAAGTTGATTCCGTAGAAATACGGTGATTCACTTCAAATTAAGTTAAAAATTATTGTTTTGCGTCGAAACCAAGGGCCTGCGGTACTATATTGTGCCTGGGTGATGGGAGGCTTTCGGCATTCCGATGACATGGTTGCTGTCTAATTCGATCGGATTTCTATCCGTTGCGGGTGCAGTTTGCGCCTGGGTTGTGGTTGCCGGCCCTACGGCTGCGGCGGATGTGAACCTGTCATTCGTGGATAGCGAGGGGGCGGACGTGCAGGACGTGGTCGCCACCTTGGAAGTTCCGGACGGTCAACCCGTCGTGGCTTCTGCCCCGGTGGAGGTTGAAGTCAATCAATACCGGCAGTCCTTCGAACCCTTGGTGACAATGGTGCCGATCAACAGCGATGTCCGGTTCCGCAACAGCGACAGCTTCGCCCATCACGTCTATTCCTTTTCCAAGGCCAAGTCCTTCGAACATCGCCAATCGACGAGTGGGGTGACGGAGGCGATGACTTTGGACAAAGCAGGTCTGATCGCGCTTGGCTGCAATATTCACGACCACATGCTGGCTTACATCTATGTCTCGGATACGCCGTATTATGGACTTTCCGGCAAGGATGGTTTCGTTCAGATGCAGGACGTTCCAGATGGAGACTATGTTCTGAAAATCTGGCACCCACGGTTGAAGGGCAAGGCGATCGAAAAGCCGGTCACTGTTGGCGGCGATACGGTTGAGGTTCGTGAGACGCTAGAATTGAAGCCGCCCCGTAAAGTGAAAAAATCACTCTACTCCCGCTGAGCCATTGGCACGCTGGATGAAAGTTAGTTTCCAATCCAAGCTGATCGTCTTTGCGTTCGGTATTCTTGTCGCCGTTCAAGTCTTGAGCGCTGTTGCGGTCTATTATTCGACGAGGAGCCTGGCGATCGAGAATCTGCGGGTGGAACTGGCCGCGACGGAGCAGGTCTTCCTGACCCATTTGGAAAATACGACCCGGGCGATGGCGGAAACCACGACCGCGGTGACGCTCGACTTCGCTTTCAGGAACGCGATTGCACAGGGTGACAAACCAACGCGCCGGTCGGTTCTGGAGAACTTCCGGGATCGCGTGGCAGCCGACCGCGTTTTGCTTGTCTCCTTGGATGGTGAGGTTGATATCGACACAGCGCGTGAAGGCGCCATGGGAACGGTATTTCCCTTCACCGATTTGGTCGAGCGCGCGGATGTGGAGGGTGTCGCATTCGACATCGTGTCCATGGATGGCAAGCTCTATGACATGGTTCTGCTGCCGGTTCTGGCACCGGATGCCATCGCTTGGATCGCTTTCGCCATGGCAATCGATGATGAGTTCGCCGTCGAGATAAGAAATCTGGCGCCGTTTCCCACTTGGGTCAGTTTCCTCATGAAGCAGGGTGGGGAATGGCGATTGGCCGCTTCGACTGCTTCCGGCGCGGAACGCGTGTCACTGGAAAACTATATCGCGGCAAATCAGGAATTGCCGGTCGGCCCCAGTCTGGTCGATGTGGAAAACCGCACCTTCGTGACGACGGCGACCGAAATCCATGGGGAAGGGCGCAAGGTTCCGGTCGCCTTGTTGTTCCATTCGACGATCGACCCTGCTCTGGCCCGGACCCGGGAATTGCTGCTGCAACTTGCGGCGTTGTTGGTCGCGGCCTTGGTCGTCACTCTGATTGGCGCGGTCTTCCTTGCACGCGGGATCACCCGACCGGTGCGGGATTTGACCACGGCAGCCGGACGCGTCCGGGAAGGGGACTACAATACACAGGTCCTCTATCAGCGGCAGGACGAGTTTGGCGAATTGTCCGATGCCTTTAACAAGATGATGACGGATATCCAGCGTCGTGAGGAAACCATCTCCCATCAGGCACGGAACGATGCGCTGACCGGCTTGCCGAACCGGCGGGAGTTTCTACGGCAGGTGAACGAGCATGCCGCGAAAAGTCCGGACAAGCCCTTCGCAGCCGTTATAGTCGGGCTGGAGCGGGTGCAGGAGATGAACAGCTCGCTCGGGTTCGAAGTTGGGGATCGGATCATCAAGGGCGTCGCGGAGCGGCTCCGCGAGCATATTGCCGAAGACGATATGGTCGCCAGAATCGGCGGCGACGAATTCGGTCTGGTACTGAACGGTGAGCAATGGGCGCAGGGCGGGGATACACTGCTTACGTCCCTGATCCGTGCCATGGAACATCCGATCACCGCCCGTGAAGGCAATGTGGATATCAGTCTGCGCTTCGGCTTGGCGCTATACCCGGAACACGGCGACAACGGCGCGAATCTTGTGATGTCGTCCGAGCTTGCGATGTACAAAGCAAGGCTCGCCGGCAAGCCCACTCATATCTTCGACCCGGTCGCGGACAGGCCCAGGCCGGAAGCCCTGATGCTGATGGGGGAAATGCGGAAAGGGCTGGAAACCGGACAATTCCAACTGGTCTACCAGCCCAAGGTCGATGTCGCGACCGGCAAGGTCGTGGCGGCGGAGGCTCTATCCCGCTGGCAACATCCGCATATGAAGAATCTTTCGCCCGAGACCTTCGTTCCCTTAGCGGAGCAAACAGGGAATATCCGTCACCTGACCCGTTGGATGCTGGAACAGGCGACCACTGATTGTGCAGCCTGGCGCGCGGCGGGGTTGGACCTGAAACTCTCCGTCAATTTGTCCGCGAAGGACATCGCGACGGGTGAAATCGTCATGATCCTGAGCCGGTTGTTGGTCGAAAAAGGCCTGCCGGCGGAAGTCCTGACCCTTGAAATCACCGAAAGCGCCTTGATGGATGAGCCGGAGGAAGCGCTCGCCACATTGGATAACCTGTCCGACATGGGTATGAGCGTGTCGGTTGACGATTTCGGGACTGGATACTCCTCGATGAGTTACCTGAAGCGCTTGCCCGCGGATGAATTGAAGATTGACAAGTCCTTCGTGCTCAACCTGGCGAACAGCCGGGAGGACGACGTCATCGTCCGCTCGACTGTTGACCTGGGACGGAACCTGGGGCTCAGCGTGACGGCTGAAGGGGTGGAAGATCTTGAGAGTTTCCTGCGGCTCCGCGAAATCGGCTGTACCATCGCACAGGGCTACTTCGTAGCGCGGCCCATGCCCCTCGAGAAGTTCATGGAATTCTGCACGAACTCGCCTTGGGCGGATGGGACGGCCGTGCCGCCGGTTACTGCCGCAGGTGATGAACTTGAACACAAGACGCAGGACAGGTAGCTTGCTGCCTCAATCCACGGAGAGAGTAGAATGAAATTACGTTTGGACATCGTCGTAGGGTGTTGGTGCATGGTCCGGTAGCGGAAACGTGAACCGCCGCCCATGCGCCCCCGATCTTCATCGGGGGTTTTTTTGTGCCCGTATCGCCGGCGACGATCCCAGGCGCTGCCGAGAATAGAAACAAGGATTTCGATAGTATGAGTGCCTATCGTTCTGCCCCGCATCTTGCGACGCTTGTCCTGTTGGCGGCGCTCTCACCGCTTTCGATCAACATGTTCTTGCCGTCACTCGCAAAGATCGCTGTTGATTTGCGCACGGACTATGCGCTCGCGAGCCTTTCGGTTTCCGGCTATCTGGCGGTGACGGCATTGGTGCAATTGATTGCCGGGCCGTTGTCGGACCGTGTCGGCAGGCGGCCGGTGCTGATTGGCACGCTCTCTATCTTCGCTTTTGCGTCCCTGATTTGCGCCTTTGCGGACAACATTGCCGTTTTTCTGGCCTTCCGGATGCTTCAAGGCGGCGCTGTCGCCGGCTATGCCTTATCGATGGCCATCGTCCGTGACACGCGGCCTGAACGGGAAGCAGCTGGCTTGCTGGGGTATATCGCGATGTCCATGGCGGTTGCCCCAATGATGGGGCCGGTTTTGGGGGGCGTCCTGGACACAGCCTTTGGCTGGCGCACGACCTTCCATCTTTATGCCGCTCTGGGCCTGGGACTGCTTGTCCTGGTCTGGTTCGATTTGGGCGAGACACGTGCCCGACAAATGACCGACGGTGACGGTGCGGCGCCGCGTGTCAGGGTATTGCTGGCCGACGCTCGGTTTTGGGGTTACGCCCTGTGCTCGGCGTTTTCCGTAGGGGCGTTCTACATCTTTGTGTCGGGCGTGCCCCTGGTCGCGAAGGCGGTATTCGATGTTTCAACTGCTACGGTCGGTATGTTCGTCGGCAGTATTACAGCCGGGTTCGCGACGGGCAGTTTTATCGCGGGACGTTTGGCGCCGAAGGTTCGGCCGACAACAATGATGTTGGCGGGACGCGCTATCGCATGCGCGGGGCTGTCGGCGGGGTTGGTGCTTGTGTTCTTTGACGTTCTGACACCGCTCACCTATTTCGGGTCGACGATTTTTGCCGGCCTCGGCAATGGAATAACGATGCCTAGCAGCAATGCCGGCGTTGTGTCGGTTCAGCCAAGACTTTCGGGAAGTGCGGCTGGGCTCAGCGGGGCATTCATGGTCGGCTGCGGTGCCGTCCTGACATCCCTTACCGGCGGTCTTCTGACCGAAGAAAACGCTGCCCCCATGTTGCTGGGGCTGATGCTTTCAGCGGCCGTTATCGGTCTTCTGTCAGCGGCCTGGGTGCGGTTCCTTGGCGGCGACTAGTTTAGGTCGCCCAACGGAATCCGCACCCAATGACGCTTACTCCGCCGCGCTTTTGGCGCCTTCCTGCGGCGGCTTCTTGAACTGTGCCAGCAGGACTTGCTCGTTCGCCTTGGCGTCTGCGATGTGTTGTTCCTTCACATGCCCATAGCCGCGGATATGTTCCGGGATTTCTGCGATCTGAACCGCAATTGCGTGGTTTTCGCGGTTGAGACCGTCCAACACCGTTTTGATCGTCTCTTCGTAATCGGTGATCAGTTGGCGTTCCTGCTTGCGCTCTTCCGTTCGTCCGAAGGGGTCTAAGCGGGTACCACGGAGGCCCTTCAGCTTTGCCAGCAGGCCAAAGGCCTTCAACATCGCAGGACCGTATTCCTTTTTCTTCAGATGTCCGGTCTCCGGGTCGCGTTCCGCGAAAAGGGGCGGGGCCAGATGGAACTTCACAGTGAAGTTGCCGTCGAACTGCTTGTGCAGCTTTTTCATGAACTCGCCATCGGAATAGAGCCGCGCGACTTCATACTCGTCTTTATAGGCGAGCAGCTTGAAGTAATAGCGTGCCACGGCCCGGGCGAGGGAATCGTCGGTCATCACCTGGGATTCACGGCGCTGCACGTCCACCACGAAATCCTTGTAGCGGCGGGCATAAGCCTCGTTCTGATAGTCCTTCAGGAAGGCGATGCGTTTTTCGACGATGTCTTCCAGGCTTTTGGCGAAGCCATCGTCTTCGTCCGTGACGGGCTTCTTCTCACTGTCCTTTTGGTCGGTGATCCGCAGAACCGCATCCATGTCATGGGCGGCGCGGCGGCCCCACAGGAACGCTTGTTCGTTCAGCTTTACGGCGACGCCGTTGAGCTGGATGGCCTTGTCCAGGGCTTCCAGGCTGACCGGGATCAACCCTTTCTGGAACGCATAACCCAGCATGAACATGTTGCTGGCAATGCTGTCCCCCATAAGGGCTGTGGCCAGTTTCGATCCGTTGAAGAAATGCGCGTTCTTCGGCCCGGTGGATTCGGCGATCATCTCCTTCATTTCCGACGTCGGGAAAATCCAGTCCGGATTGTGCGTGAAATCGCCGGTGATGGATTTCTCCGTATTCACGATGGCAACCGTGGTGTCGCGTTCCACTTTGGAAAGCGCGGTCGTGCCGGAGGCGACGACGATGTCGCAGCCCAGCATCACATCCGCACCGCCGGCGGCGATACTGACGGCGTGAATATCCTCCGGGTTCTTGGCAACGCGGATATGACTGATGACGGGGCCGCCTTTCTGAGCTAGGCCGGCCATATCGAGGATGGAGCAGCCTTTGCCTTCGAGATGGGCGGCCATGCCCAATATTGCGCCGATGGTCACGACGCCGGTACCGCCGACCCCTGTCAGAAGAATGCCGTAGGGCTCTTCCTCGACGGTCGGGATCTTCGGTTCCGGCAAAGCCTCGAACAGATCAGGCACGTTCGCTACGCCGGCCGCTGCGGTCGGTTGCGAAACACCGGACCCCTTGCGAACTTCCCCGCCATGGACCGTCACGAAGCTTGGGCAGAACCCTTTTACGCAGGAATAGTCTTTATTGCAGGAAGACTGGTCGATCTTCCGCTTGCGGCCGAATTCTGTCTCCTGCGGGGTGACGGACAGGCAGTTGGACTGCACCGAACAGTCACCACATCCTTCGCAGACGGCGTCGTTGATGAAGACGCGCTTCTGCGGGTCCGGGAAAGTGCCACGTTTACGGCGCCGGCGTTTTTCAGCTGCACAGGTCTGGTCGTAGACCATGACCGACACGCCTTCGATTTCCCGCAAATCCTTCTGCACCGTGTCCAGATCATCCCGGTGATGGACGGTGACGCCGTGCGGGAATATGCCGTTGGCGTATTTCTCAGGCTCGTCGCTCACGACGACGACTTTGCGCGCGCCTTCAGCCGCCACCTGCGCGACAACCGCGGGCACGGTCTGAACCCCTTCGTGGGGTTGGCCCCCGGTCATGGCGACGGCATCGTTGTAGAGGATTTTGTAAGTGATGTTGACGCCCGATGCGACCGCAGCGCGGATCGCCAGTGTACCTGAATGTTGGTAGGTCCCGTCACCCAGATTCACGAAGATATGCTTCGTCTTGTTGAACGGGGATTGCCCCATCCATGCCGCACCCTCGCCACCCATCTGGGTGAAGGTCAGCGTATCACGGTCCATCCATTGGGCCATGAAGTGACAGCCGATCCCCGCATAGGCACGCGACCCTTCCGGTACCTTCGTGGAGGTATTGTGCGGGCAGCCGGAACAGAAATACGGCAAACGGGTGACCGACGGCTTCCGCGCGCCCAACTGCTGGTCCTTCGCATCCAGGAAAGCCAATCGGTTGGAGAAACGTTCGTTCCCCTCGATCGCGTTACCTCTGGGCAAGCGCTCCAGCCGCTGCGCGACGACCCTTGCGATCATGGCCGGGGTCAATTCTCCGAAGGACGGCAGGATCAATTCCCTGTCTTCGTTGAATTTGCCGTAGATCCGCGGGCGCTTGTCGTTCGGCCAATTATAGGCCTGTTCCTTCAACTGATTTTCGATCAGCGCGCGTTTTTCTTCGACGATCAGGATTTCTTCGTGACCCTGACAGAATTCACGGATGCTGTCGGGTTCCAGCGGCCAGGTCATGGCAACCTTGAAGACCGATATTCCCAATTCCTTGGCAAACTCTTCGTCGACTCCAAGGTCGTCCAGCGCCTGCCGCACGTCCAGATAGGATTTCCCGGCGGTGACGATGCCCAACCGCTTCTTGGGGCTTTCGATCATCGGACGGTTCAGTTTGTTTTTCTTTGCATAGGCAATGGCCGCATAGAGCTTATGACGGTGCAGATGCTCTTCCTGGGCCAGCGCTTCCAGCGCTTGTTTCGGATATTGAATGTTCAAGCCGCCTTCCGGCATCTTGAATTCCGTTTCATCCGGCAGTTCGACTTCTACCCGATGGGGGTCGACATAAACCGAAGCTGATGTGTCGACGGTTTCGGCAATGGTCTTGAAGGCGACATAGCAGCCGGAATAACGCGACAGCGCGATACCATGCAGGCCAAGATCGAGGAATTCCTGCACACCGGCCGGGTTAAGAACCGGTATCATCGCGTCCATAAAGGCGTATTCGGTCTGGTGGGCGGTGGTGGAGGATTTACAGGTGTGGTCGTCACCGGCCAGAAGCAGCACGCCGCCGTGTTTCGAGGAACCCGCGAAGTTGGCATGACGTAAGACGTCGCCTGACCGGTCCACGCCTGGACCCTTCGCATACCAGATGGAGAAAACACCATCGACGGTGTTGTCGCCGAAGAACTCGTTCTGCTGGGTGCCCCAAATGGCCGTCAGCGCCAAATCTTCGTTAAGGCCCGGCTGAAAATGGATATTGTTATTTTTAAGGAACTTGCGCGCCTTCCAGAGTTGCTGGTCGTAGGCGCCAAGCGGGGAACCGCGATAGCCGGAGATATAACAACCGGTGTTCAACCCCGCCTTGTGGTCCCGCTGCCGCTGCATGATCGGTAAGCGTACCAATGCCTGGGTGCCGGTGATGAACACGCGGCCGGATTCCAGGGTATATTTGTCGTCCAAATCGACATGGGCTAGCGCCATATCTGCTTCCTCCACACCTTAATTAGGTCCGGGGAAGCATCTTTTGCGTGGAAACCCACCGCAGATTACTTCCCTGGGACCGGCCCTATTGCTTTTCTTATGCCGGACACCGGCGCTCACTCTACGCGTGAACGCCGTTCCCGTCCCGGACGATATTAGCCTATAAAATAGGTTAGCATTACTGACCTATCCAGGAAAGACTGTCTTGCACGCCGGTGCGTGTTGCCTCCGCTGAAAGATCTATTCACGTGGAACCGCACGGCAAGAGGGGGCGACCTCGATGGACCGTGTCGATACAGGCGGCAATGGGGACACGAACGGTCGATTTAGGCGTGATTTGCACGCAGTGTTCCCGTATATGAGGGCCTTCGGTTGCCGTGGGACCTTTCCGGCGGTGGCATTTTGGGTACGACAATCTGGCGGTTTAGAAGATGACAGTTCTGGTTACCGGTGCGGCTGGCTTCATCGGGATGCATGTTTGCGAAGCCCTCTTAGCCCGGGGTGACCGCGTATGCGGCATTGATAATCTGAACGACTATTACGACCCGGCCCTGAAACAGGCTCGATTGAAGCGATTGCAAGGGCGCAACGGATTTGTCTTCGAGAAGGTCGATATCGGCGAACAGGCGAGCCTGAAAAAGGCGCTGGAGGACGTGCACGATATCGACAGGATCGTTCACTTGGCGGCGCAAGCGGGGGTTCGGTATAGCCTGGTCAATCCGCATGCCTATGTGCAGAGCAACGTAGTCGGCCATCTGAACATTCTGGAATATGCCCGGCATCGCGCTGGAATGAAGCATCTCGTCTATGCGTCGTCCTCCTCGGTCTATGGCGGAAACACCAAGCTGCCCTTTTCTATTGAGGATCGTGTCGACAATCCGGTGTCGCTCTATGCGGCGACCAAAAAGTCCGACGAATTGATCAGCCACGCCTACGCGCATCTCTACGACATTCCGATGACCGGCCTGCGGTTCTTCACTGTCTACGGTCCGTGGGGTCGGCCTGATATGTCAGCCTATATCTTTGCGGAAAAAATCATGGCCGGTGAACCGATTCCGGTTTTCAACAACGGCGACATGCAGCGGGATTTTACCTATATCGATGACATCGTCGCGGGTGTGATCGCCAGTCTGGACAACCCGCCGGAGCGCACCGAAGAGGCTGCGGCGCACCGGGTCTTCAATCTTGGCAACAATAGGCCCGAAGCCTTGCTGGACATGATCCATACCTTGGAGAAAGCTCTGGGCCGTAAGGCGGAGATTGATTTCAAGCCGATGCAGCCAGGCGATGTGAAGGCGACCTATGCGGATATCGACGCGTCGCGCCTCGAACTCGGTTACGAACCGAAAACCTCCATCGAAGTCGGCCTGCAGAAATTCGCGGATTGGTACAAGGGCTATTCCGGCGCCTGACCCGCCATCCGGGTGACCGGTCCGTTACTTCGAATAAAGCGCCTCCAAACGATCCCCGTAAAATTCCTTCACAATGTGACGGCGGACTTTCATCGATGGTGTCAGCATGGCGTTTTCGATGGAAAATGGCTCATCGACGACAATGAAACGCCGGACGCGTTCAATGACCGAGAGTTTCTTGTTCACGCGGTCCAGCGCTGCCTGCAATTCCTTACGCAAGGCCGGGTTGTCGTTCCAGGCGCCGTCGATTGCGCCGTTTTGCGTCTGCCAATCTTCCATCCAAACGGGATCGGGGGTGATTAGAGCCACAAGATGCGGGCGTTTGTCCCCGTAGACCATCGCCTGCGCGATTTCCGGCTCCAGGCAGATGATTCCCTCGACTCGTTGCGGTGAAAGATTATCACCGCCGGAATTAACGATAATGTCCTTCTTCCTGTCGGTGATCATCAGGTAGCCGTCTTCGTCCAGCTGCCCGATATCGCCGGTATGGAGCCAGCCGTCCTGCACCGTCTGGGCCGTGCGGTCCTGATCGTTCCAATATCCCAACATGACGAGTTCGCCGCGAACCAGTATTTCCCCGTCCTCTGCGATCTTCACTTCGACCCCCTCAAGCGGCGGGCCTACAGTGTGAAGCTTGTTCAGGGTTGGGTAGTTGCAACTGATGACAGGGGCGGCTTCAGTTTGGCCGTATCCCTGCAGAATGCGCAGACCCAGTGCGGTGAAGAATTGTGCGACGTCTTGATTCAAGGGGGCGCCGCCGGAGACGAAAGCTTTCAACCGGCCGCCGAACCGTTCTGAAACCTTGCTGCGTACAAGTTTTGTCAGCAGTGGGTCGATGGCGCGCTCGCAAAACCCGAGCGACTTCGGATCGTTGTAGCGTTTTTTGCCGATGGCGATCGTCTTAAAGAGCATCTTCTGCTTCAAACCGCCGGATTGCTCGGCGGCCCGCAGAATCCGGGCCCGCATGGTTTCGTACAGGCGCGGTACAGCCGTCATGATCGTCGGCCGTACTTCCCCGATATTCTGGACAAGTTTGTCGAAACCCTCGGCATAATAGACCTGGGCGCCGATGCTGATTGGCACGAACTGTCCCGTCGTGTGCTCGTAGGAATGGCTCAACGGCAGAAAGGACAGGAAGATCTCTCCACCGATGGTGAAACCGGGCAGCCGGGACAGCATGTCCTCCGCGCTCAAAGTGTTGCAGATGATATTGCCGTGGCTCAGCATTACCCCCGCCGGCACGCCGCCGGTGCCGGATGTATAGATAATGCAGCACATAGCGCCGCGGTCCAGGTCCCGGGCGCGTTCCCGGACAGCACCTGTATCATCTCCCGTCATCAGATCCGCCAAAGAAAGTACCGGCACATCCGACTTCCCATCTTCGGGCATGCCGTCGATCAAAATTGCGAATTCCACCGCGGTGTCCGCTGCTGCGGGCAGCAAACGCTCTGCCAGGTCCCTATTCGACACGATCGTCGCTTTGGCGCCGCTATCGGTCAGAATATGCCGGTGGTCCGCCACCGTGTTGGTCGTATAGGCGGGCACCGTCACCGCGCCGATCGACATGATGGCCAGGTCGGCGATCATCCATTCGGGTCTATTTTCCGACACCAGTACGACGCGGTCGCCGGGTCCGATGCCTTTGGCGGCAAGCCCTGACGCGAACCGAACGACTTCGTCCGCCGTTTCTGACCAAGTCCGTGGGATCCATTTGCCGCCGCGCTTGTTCCAAAGGAAGGGCGCATCGCCGAAACGGTCGCATTGATCGAAGAACATTGTCGGCAGGTTTGGCGCCTGCGCGTAGTCCACCATTCGTATCGCCTCCCTTGGGGCCAAGGCTCGATTTAGCCCAGTTTTTGAGTCGGCCCTTGTATTCCAGCCCTTACGGCCTTTTTCTATCTAGTTTGAAGATAGAAATTTCCAGGGTGTGGAGTAAAGATACTATGAGCGATGCGCAAAGCACTTCTACCGCGAAGGCCCTTGGTGACTTGCCGGAATGGGATCTGTCCGACTTGTATCCGGGCCAGGACGATCCTTCCCTGGAAGGGGATCTGACGGCCGCCTCGGCGAGCGCATCGCTGTTCAAACAAAGTTTTGCCGGGCGGATGGATGGCCTGGACGGTGACCAGTTGGCGGCAGCGATCCAGGAATACGAGCGGATCGACGAGCTTCTCTCCAAATTGATGAGCTATGCGCAATTGGTCTACTCCGGCAATGTTACCGACCCGGCGATAGGGCGTTTCTATCAAAGCGTCAATGAACGCGCGAACGCCATCTATTCCGACATGCTGTTCTTCACTCTGGAATTGAACCGTTTGGAAGACGCCCATGTTGAGGCGTTGCTGAACGAAAGCGCTCAGCTTGCCGCCTACCGGCCCTGGATCCGCGATCAACGCGTGATGCGTCCGCATCAACTGGCGGATGACCTTGAACGCCTGTTGCATGAAAAGTCCGTTGCAGGGCGCAGCGCTTGGGTGCGCCTTTACGACCAGACCCTGGCCGGCCTTCGCTTTCCGATGAACGGCGAGGAACTGACCAGTACCCAGGTGCTGGACCGGATGTCCTCGCGGAATCCCGTAGAACGGAAGGACGCTGCGCATTGCTTGGGAACGGTGCTTTCGAAGAATGGCAGCCTGTTCGCCTATATCACCAACACATTGGCGAAGGATAAGGATATCGAGGACCGCTGGCGCGGTTTCGATCGGCCGGTATCGGCCAGGAACCTCCGCAACTATGTGGAAGACGAAGTGGTCGACGCCCTGTCGTCGGCCGTACGTCAGGCCTTCCCGGACCTTTCGCACCGTTACTACCGCTTGAAAGCGAAGTGGTTCGAAACCGATCAATTGGACTATTGGGATCGCATGGCGCCGTTGCCGGACGAGGACGACCGCCTTGTGCCCTGGGATCAGGCGCAATCAACGGTCCTGACTGCTTACGGACAGTTCTCGCCGGAACTCGCAAGCATTGGGGAGAAGTTCTTCAAAGGCGGCTGGATTGACGCCCCGGCGCGACCCGGCAAAGCATCGGGCGCCTTCGCGCATCCGACCGTGCCCAGCGCGCATCCCTACCTGCTGCTGAATTATCAAGGCAAGGTTCGGGACGTCATGACACTCGCCCATGAGCTGGGGCACGGCGTTCACCAGGTTCTGGCCGGTGGCCAAGGTCATCTGATGGCGGATACCCCGCTGACCCTGGCAGAAACGGCGTCCGTTTTCGGGGAAATGCTGACCTTCCAATCCATGTTGGCAGGCACGGAGGACCCTAAACGGCGACGTGCGATGCTGGCCTCGAAGATTGAGGATATGCTTAACACGGTGGTACGGCAGATCGCCTTCTATGAGTTCGAGCGCCGCGTCCATGACGCCCGCAAGAACGGGGAATTGTCGGTTGATGATTTGGGCGATATCTGGATGGATGTCAGCCGCGAAAGCCTGGGTGATGCCTTCCGGTTCGACGATCATTTCCGGACCTTCTGGATGTACATCCCGCATTTCATCCATGCGCCGTTTTACGTCTATGCCTATGCGTTCGGGGATTGCCTCGTGAACTCGCTCTACTCCCTCTACGAGGAGGCGGAAGAAGGTTTCGCGGCGAAATACCTGGACATGCTGCGCGCCGGGGGCACATTGCGGCACCAGGAACTACTGGCGCCGTTCGGCTTGGATGCGTCGGACCCGGCCTTCTGGGCCAAAGGGCTTGGCGTGGTGTCCCGATTCATAGACCGTCTGGAAGAGACGTTCTGATAATCTGAAATTGAGTTGGAGTTGATGTGGCGGATACAACGGCCGAAATGCCGGCGGGGTTGGAGATTCTTCGTGCCCTTCCGCCGGAAGGGGTAACCCCGCGGCCCGTGCCGTTGGTTTTTCTTCATGGCGCTTTTGCAGGGGCGTGGTGTTGGGCAGAGCATTTTCTGCCTTGGTTCGCGTCCCAAGGATATGCGTGTTACGCCCCCAGCTTCCGTGGTCATGCGGGGAGCGCTGGGCACGACAAGCTCCACAGCTACGGCATCGAAGACTATGCGACCGACCTGGGAAGTGTGATTGAGGACCTGCCGGCGCCGCCGGTGATTATCGGGCATTCCATGGGCGGTTTTGTCGGTATGCGTTTCCTGCAGGACCAGCCGGCAATGGGCCTTGTCCTGCTGGCTTCAGTGCCGCCGACCGGTCTTGCCGGACCGGCGCTGAGCTTGGCGATGTGGAATCCCTCTCTGCTGGGTGAGGTGGCGATGCTTCAGCAGATGAACCCCAAATGGGCCTCCCTCGATGTAATGCGCGGCGCTTTGTTCTCGGCGGAAGACGACCCCGAAGTCTTGGCGCGTCACTTCAACCAGATGGATGGCGAATCTCGACGCGCAACGATGGACATGCATGGCGCGATGCGGCTGCGGCCGGACAGTTGGAAAGACAAAATGCCGGTCCTCGTGCTCGGTGCGGCGAACGATACGTTGATACGCAAAGCCTTTGTGCGGTCCACGGGGCGTCGCTTGGGGCGGCGGCCGGAATTCTTCGAGAATACGGGGCATGGCATGATGCTGGACCGGTCCTGGCCGCAGGTCGCGGCGCGGATTGCCGAATGGCTTGTGGCGCAAGGTTTCTGACGATTTAGAAGCTCAGTGGACAAAAAAAGGGCCGAAGCGATGGCGCTTCGGCCCACCAGTCTCGAGCACGTGTATAGGGAGCTTGACCTTTATCCGTGCTCGGGAGGCGACTGTGACAGGCTTCCGTCTGACTATGCACAACCCGTTCTGGGAACGATTGGGGATAAGAACGGTTTGTACTGGGTGCTGGAACCGGCTGTTTTCGGACCGATGTCACTGTCAGACAGAAGCCTGGGGAACGATGAGACGGTCCTTTGAACCGTCCGGGAGAATCTGTTGCGTCCTTTTTCCTTTCGTCATTTTCGAAAGAACCGGATGTGTCTGCGGGGAAAGGCAGCCGACACCGGTCAGGTCGTTTGTTGATCAACAGTCTTTCACATCCCTAGCGGTTCGCTTTGACTTGGATCAATTTTCGCAACAAATCGTCTTCCATGGTTTCGGCCCCGTATGCGTCTTTTGGTCCACCCGGGCCGGACTGGCGTAAACAGGCAGGAACAACCAAGTTTATGACGAGCGGGACCAACGTCTCCATTGAGGTGCGAACGACATGTCTGAGAAGAAGAGCCTTACCGGTCAGGTAAAGCGTTATGCGCGGGTTGGCGGTGCCATGGCCGGCGTCGGGGCGCGACTGGCCGGCGCCCGGTATCTCGGCATGGAACTCGACAAATCCCGTCACGCGGAGGATCTGAAATTGGCTTTGGGCGGCTTGAAAGGGCCGTTGATGAAGGTTGCGCAGATCTTGGCGACCATCCCCGATGCTCTTCCCCGCGATTATGTAGACGAACTACAGCAGTTACAGTCTAATGCGCCGGCCATGGGTTGGCCGTTCGTCAAACGCCGGATGACGACCGAACTGGGGCCGGGTTGGACGAAAAGGTTCGATGACTTCGAAAAAGTGGCCGCCCATGCGGCATCCCTAGGCCAGGTCCATCGTGCCGTTACGACTGAGGGCGAACAGGTTGCCTGTAAACTGCAATATCCGGACATGGCCTCAGCGGTCGAGGCGGATTTGCGGCAGTTGAAGCTGATTTTTTCCATTTACGAGCGTTACGACAACGCTATTAACACCAATCAAATTCATACGGAGATTTCGGAGCGACTTCGCGAGGAACTCGACTATCAGCGCGAGGCACGGGCAATGACCCTTTACGGCTCGATGTTGGCGGATGAGGATCGCGTAACCGTACCGGAACCGGTGCTGGATTTGACCACCGACCGGCTTCTGACGATGAACTGGTTGGACGGCAAACCGTTGATGGACTTTACCGAGGCTGATTTATCGGTCCGGAACGACATCGCCTTTGCGATGTTCCGGGCTTGGTATGTGCCGTTCTATTATTACGGGGTGATCCATGGTGACCCGCATTTGGGGAACTATGCCGTGCGCCAGGATCACGGCATCAATCTGCTCGATTTCGGCTGTATCCGCGTTTTTCCACCAAGTTTTGTCGAAGGGGTAATCAGTCTCTACAAAGCCTTGCGGGATAAGGATCAGGACCTTGCGGTCCATGCCTATGAGACCTGGGGCTTCGAAAACCTGTCGAACGAATTGTTGGAAGTGCTGAACATCTGGGCAGGTTTCATCTATGCCCCCTTGATGGAAGACAAGGTACAGAAGATCCAGGAAAGCGATAGCGGCCTGTATGGAGCCTCGGTGGCGCATAAGGTCCATGTGGAGCTTCGGAAACTGGGCGGTGTGACGCCCCCGCGCGAATTCGTCCTGATGGACCGCGCGGCCATTGGATTGGGGTCGGTCTTCATGCATTTGAAGGCGGAGGTGAACTGGTACCGCCTGTTCCATGAGCTGATTGCCGACTTTGATGTCAAAGTCTTGGAAAAACGGCAGAAATCCGCGTTGACGAAGGCTGGTCTGTAAGTCCGGCCTAGCTTCCAGGCCTATGGCGCGACAGCCTGCCGCGCAATGGCATAAAAAATGGTGTCCAGTTCGCGTGCCAATGCGGTCAGTGCGGTGCCGCCGTCGGCATAGGGCGCGAAGACGCTGCTCGGCGTTTTATAGGCAAGGGCGGCCGTGCCGTCGGGTTGTTCCATCACATGGATCAGAATCGGGGCCTCCGTGCCGGCAAGCTGGCTGGCTTCGATCATGCGGACAGCGAAGTCGTTTCTATAGATCCCGAAGACGCTATCCCCCGGAAGATCGACGCCCCGCCGGTTTGCCGCCGCGCTGGCGCTTGCCTTGAACACGCGCAGCATACCGTGATCGGTAATCGCCTTGCCAAGGCGCTCTTCCAATTCCTTGAACCCATAAGGCGATGTCAGAACCTGAAGCCCATCCGGCGCGGCAAAGGCAACATGCGGGCCGAAGCCAACCCAAAAGGCGATCAACAATCCTGCCAGACCGTTCCAACGAACCATTGCTCTATCCTCTCTCACGGCATCACTTTGTGAAGGATAGTAGACGGATTGCCGGCATGGGCGGTTCACTTCCTTCTCACTTCCCCGTCACTTCGACATAGGAGCGAGAGGTAAGGTTTGCCGTGGAAGACTAGGCGCGGTCGTTGCCGTTTTCGTCGGCGATCGAGAGGATGACCTGATTCCGGCCCTGGTTTTTGGCCTGATACAAGGCGGCATCGGCACGGGACATGAAGGATTCTGTGGAATCGCCGCCCCGGCTGTACTGTGTCACCCCCATGCTGACCGTGAATTTAACCTCGTTGTCGTGGGATTTCACGTTCAGGCCCGCGATGTTCTGGCGTAGGCGGTCGCAGACAATCTGCGCTTTGTCCATCGTGGTCTCCGGCATGCAGATCGCGAATTCCTCGCCACCGAGCCTGCCCACGATATCGTGCCGGCGAAGCATCTCAACACAGGCACGTGTTAGCGCGCGCAGCACGTCGTCGCCAACCGCGTGGCCGTAGGTGTCGTTGATCGACTTGAAATGGTCTGCATCCAGCATCGCGATCGAAAGTGGCTCGTTGAACCGTTGCGCGCGGGCGACCTCGGTTTCCAGCCGGTCCAGGAAGTGTCGGCGATTGCAGGCCCCGGTCAGGGAGTCGATGGTCGCCATCACATGCAACCGTTCGACCGTTTTCTGAAGCTCACCTTGGTAGCTGCGCATACGCAGAAGATTACGGCAGCGCGCAACCAATTCCTCTTCATCCACGGGTTTGCGGACGAAGTCGGTGGCGCCGGCTTCCAGCATGTCGTGCAGCGTCGATTGCTTGTCGTCGATTGTCACCACGACCACGGGAACATGCTGGTTCCGTTCGATGGACTGGAAACGCTTCAGGAACTCGGACCCGTCGATATCGGGCATGATGTAGTCAAGGACGAGCAAATCTGGTGTTTCGACGGCGGCCCAATTCAATGCTTTGACTGGATCGGTGAAGACGACCGTATAAACGAAATCCAATTTCCGCAGCAGGTCTTCGATCAGCAACGCATTCGGCAAGCTATCGTCGACGATAAGAACCTTCATAACATCATCCCCCAGTTTTTCGGCTCTGACATCGCTGGCATATGAACCAGTCGGCAACGCTGCCCCCACATCGTTACCGTATCATACCAGTACGCCGACCCCTTATTTGTTGCCGATCGTTATGATCTCGGCAACGCATGTCTGCAGTCTGCCCAACAGTAGGTCAAGTTCCTCATCTGAAAGGTTTTCTGCCTCTAACGCCTTTGCCGTATGCTCCAGGCGAGACAAACCATAATTCCCGGCCAGCCCTTTCAGCGTATGGGCGTCGCGCCGCCGGTCAGGGCCGACAAATTCCAGTATTGAGCTATCCGTGCCTTCCGGAACCCTGTAGCGTTCCAGGATCTTTTCCACTTCGGGCGGAACCAGGGAAATCAAATCCAGGTATCTTTCCTCGCCGAGTGCCTGAACCAAACTTTCCGTCTTTTCCAAGTCCTGTACGGGAAGCGCGTCAAAATTTTGCATAACAAACTGTTCCAAAAAGAAAATTCTACATAGAAGGCGGATGTTTGCCGGCCGATTACCAAGCACGGTATTGCGTGGTGCCCGGCTTTAGCAATGACGGTCATCACGCTTTGCGGCAATCGTCAATTCGTTGCGGTCTATTCTTTGGCTTGCCCAACGTTAGACCTAAGGACAGGCGTACCCGTCTTTTTTTTGCGCCGCGGTGTCATTAGAGTGTTCACGGGGGAGGACGGTCTAGCCCAGTGCGGCCAATAGCTGATACCTTCCTGTAAAATTTACGTCTGGTAACGGTCGGCGATTCGCGCCTTCCGATCAGCGAGGGGACAAACGCCTTCATGAAAATCGCAGTTCTTAAAGAACGGCGGTCTGGGGAGCGGCGGGTAGCTGCATCGCCTGAAACCGTCAAGAAATTCACCGATCTCGGCTGCACCGTGACCGTTGAGAAAGGGGCCGGTGACGGCGCTGCCCTTTCCGATGCGGTTTTCGAGGAAGCCGGCGCGAAAATAGCAGCCACACCAGAGGCAACCGTAAAGGACGCCGATGTGGTGTTAAAAGTCCAACGCCCGATGACGGCGGCGGACGGCGAGGATGAGGTCGCGCTCTTCAGCAAAGGCCAGATTCTGTTGTGCCAGATGAATGCCTTGATCGACGGCGCGCTCGTACGTGCATGCGCGGACGGGGGCGTACAGGCATTCGCCATGGAACTTGTGCCGCGCATCACGCGCGCCCAGTCGATGGATATTCTGTCGTCGCAGGCGAATATCGCTGGGTACAAGGCGGTTCTGGACGGGATTGAGCAATATGGCCGCGCCGTGCCGATGATGTCGACGGCGGCCGGACGCGTTACGCCCGCGAATGTTTTCGTGATGGGGGTCGGCGTTGCAGGACTGCAGGCGATCGCGACCGCCAAACGGCTCGGCGCCGTGGTGTACGCGACGGATGTACGCCCCGACACGAAGGAACAGGTCGAAAGTTTGGGCGGGAAGTTTGTCGCGGTTGAAAATGACGAATTTCTTCAGGCCCAAACCTCGGGCGGTTACGCCAAGGAAATGTCCGACGACTACAAGCGCCAGCAGGCCGAACTCGTCGCCAAGACGCTCCCGAAAATTGATATCGTGGTCACAACGGCCCTGATCCCGGGGCGTCCGGCGCCGGTTCTGGTTACCGAAGACCATGTGAAAAGCATGAAGCCGGGGTCGGTCATCGTCGATCTGGCGGCCGAAGCGGGCGGCAATTGTCCGCTGACCGAATTGGGCAAGGTTGTCGTCAAACACGGCGTTACCCTGGTCGGGCACGGCAATTGGCCGAGCCGCGTGCCGGAGACAACCAGCCTGCTTTTCGCGAAAAACCTGCTGAACTTCCTGACACCCTTGATCGACAAGGAAACCGGCAAGCTCGCGATCAATTACGAGGACGATATCATCAAGGGGTCCCTCGTCACGCGGGACGGCAAGATCGTTGAGGAACGGGCAAAGGCCAACGCCGAAAAGTCCGGCGGAGACGCTCCAGCGAAAACGACTGCGAAGAAAGCCGCAAAGAAGAGTGCGGCTAAGAAATCATCCGCCAAAAAATCATCTGGCAAAAAATCTTCGGCAAAGAAATCAGCCGCTAAGAAGGCGGATGCCACCAAACAGGCAGCACCGACTGATACGCCGGACGGGGATGACCCGAAACCGGATGCAACATCGACGGAAACACCCACTGATTCCGGGGAGGAGAAGTAGGCGATGGATAAGCAACAACTTCTCGACAAGATTTCAGAGCTTTCGAGCAAGGCGGAAGGACTGGCGGCACAAGCGGATGCCCTTGCCGTCCAGGCGGCGCAAATGACTGGAACCGGCGCGGGTGAAGTGGTCGCCACCACGGGATCGCCTTTCCTGTTTCTGTTTACCGCATTCGTACTCGCCTGTTTCGTCGGCTACTACGTGGTTTGGAGTGTGACACCAGCTCTGCATTCGCCGCTGATGGGCGTCACCAACGCAATTTCCAGCGTGATCATCGTCGGCGCCCTGATTGCGGCGGGCCCGATGGACATGAATATCAGCAAGATATTTGGGTTCCTCGCGGTGATGCTGGCCAGCGTAAATATCTTCGGTGGCTTTGTGGTGACGAACCGCATGCTTGCCATGTTCAAGAAAAAAGAACGCAAGGGCTGACCGGCCCGGCATCTGGATCAAGGAGGAATTGAAAGATGGCCAATTTAGCCGGTTACGCCTACCTGGTGGCGGCAATTTGTTTCATCATGGCTCTACGGGGCCTGTCGTCGCCCGAAACCGCGCGCAAGGGTAATCTGTACGGCATCATCGGTATGTTGATCGCGGTGATAACCACGATCGCCATGCCGAGTGTATTGAGCTACGGACTGATCATCTCCGGCATATTGATCGGGGGGGCAATCGGAACCGTGATCGCTTTGAAAATCCAGATGACGGCTTTGCCGCAGCTGGTGGCGGCGTTCCACAGCCTGGTCGGTCTTGCGGCGGTGTTTGTTGCCGCGGCGGCCTATTACACACCGGAAGCCTACGGAATCGGTTCGCCGGGCAAGATCGGGGTCGGAAGCCTGATTGAAATGTCTCTCGGTACGGCGATTGGGGCGGTGACCTTCACCGGTTCCCTTATCGCCTTCGGCAAACTGCAGGCGATCTTCCGGTCCGCACCGGTGATGTTCAAAGGCCAACATGCTCTGAACGCGCTTTTGGGCTTGTTGCTGATTGCGTTCGTCGTCTGGTTCTGCACCACGCAGGAACCGGTCGCATTCTGGGCGATCGTGGTGTTGTCGTTGGTGATCGGCGTGTTGTTGATCATTCCGATCGGCGGTGCCGACATGCCCGTCGTCGTTTCCATGTTGAACAGTTATTCCGGTTGGGCGGCTTGCGGCATCGGGTTCACACTGGCGAATACGGCCTTGATCGTAACCGGCGCGCTCGTCGGGTCTTCCGGCGCGATCCTGTCCTATATCATGTGCAAGGGCATGAACCGGTCGATCATCAACGTGATCCTGGGCGGCTTCGGCGCGGAAGGCGGCGCGGCGGCGGCTGCCGGTGGCGATGACGACCGCCCGGTCACTTCAGGGTCGCCCGAGGATGCGGCGTATTTCATGAAGAACGCCGAAAGCGTGATCATCGTGCCGGGGTACGGCATGGCGGTCGCACAAGCGCAGCACGCACTGCGTGAAATGGCCGATCAGTTGAAGGAAGCCGGCGTCACGGTACGGTACGCCATCCATCCGGTGGCGGGACGTATGCCGGGGCATATGAACGTGCTGCTGGCGGAAGCGAACGTGCCCTATGACGATGTCATGGAATTGGAAGAGATCAACCGCGATTTCTCTTCGACTGACGTCGCCTTCGTCATAGGGGCGAACGATATTACCAACCCGGCGGCAAAGACGGACGAGACCAGCCCGATTTATGGCATGCCGATCCTTGATGTTGAAGAGGCGGGCACCGTATATTTCATCAAGCGTTCGATGGCGACGGGCTATGCCGGGGTGCAAAACGAGCTGTTCTTCAAGGACAACACGGTGATGCTGTTCGGCGATGCCAAGGACGTTTGCGAAAAGATCGTCGGCGCAATGGATTGACCGGCCTACGGGTAATTCAAGGAATGAAAGGGCCCGGCTTTGCCGGGCCCTTTCTGTTGGGACTGGGGTTTTGAACCCTTGTGCGGTTGCGGCGCAGCATGCCACAAACAAGGGGTGACGGCCTGCGGACGCGTGGTGGAAGGCTCGGCCGGCACGGCACGGTCTGGGATGGATACGGGATAGGGAATGCGCTCTCAGCTTCTCGGATTGGCGCGGCTCATGCTCGCATCCTTCAGGGATTTAGCGCCGATCATCCTCGTGATTTTCGTTTTTCAGGTCTTCGTCCTGCAGCAACCGTTTCCCAATCTCGGTGAAGTCATTCCGGGCCTGATCCTCGTCGTCGTCGGCCTCACTTTTTTCGTCCAGGGACTTGAGCTTGGCCTTTTCCCGTTGGGAGAGGATATGGCCCAGGCCTTCGCGAAGAAGGGGAATCTGTGGGCCCTTCTGTCCTTTGCCTTTTGTCTGGGGTTTGGCACCACGGCGGCCGAGCCGGCCCTGATCGCGGTCGCCAAGGAAGCTGCCGAGGCCGCCGCGGAAGGTGGCGTTCTTGCCCGGGAAGCTGAGGCAATGCGCAATTACGCCATGGGATTGCGCATCACGGTGGCCCTTTCGGTCGGCGCGGCGCTTGTCCTGGGCGTGATCCGCATCCTGAAGGGCTGGCCGTTGCCTTATATCATCGTCGGCGGTTACATCCTCGTCGCATTCATGACGGTTTTCGCGCCGGACGAGATCATCGGGGTGGCCTATGATTCCGGGGGTGTGACGACGTCGACCATCACGGTTCCCCTGGTCACGGCCCTGGGGGTCGGCTTGGCAACAGTTATCCGTGGGCGAAATCCGATGATCGACGGGTTCGGTTTGATCGCCATGGCGAGCTTGTCGCCGATGATCTTCGTCATGGTCTATGGGATCGTGCTGGGGTGGATCGGATGACGTTGCTGGTCGCCTTGTTCGAATCCCTCGGCCGGACGATGTTCGACATTCTCCCGATCGCAGCGGTCCTGCTGGGATTTCAGCTTTTCGTCATCCGTGAGAAACCGAAACGGATCGGGCGGGTTCTCGGCGGCTTTGCTTATGTCCTCGTTGGCCTGTCCCTGTTTCTTGTCGGGCTGGAACAAGCGTTGTTTCCTGTTGGGGAGGCGATGGCGCTACAACTGACGCATCCGGATTTTGTTGGCTCCGTTGCTGGCGCCGGCGCGGACTGGACGCTGTATTTCTGGGTTTATGCCTTTGCCGCGGCGATCGGGTTTTCGACCACCATCGCTGAACCGTCGCTGATCGCGGTGGCCATCAAGGCCCAGGAGATGTCTGCCGGTGGTTTGCCGGCCACGCGGCTCAGGATCGCCGTGGCGGTCGGGGTCGGGATCGGGGTTGCGCTGGGCGCCTTCCGCATCGTCACCGGCGATCCGCTCTACATCTATATCGTGGCCGGTTATGCCATCGTGGTCCTGCAGACGATCTTCGTGGCGCGTGGCCGGACCAAGTGGATCGTGCCGCTTGCTTATGATTCAGGTGGGGTCACGACATCGACGGTGACTGTGCCGGTGGTAACGGCGCTGGGGCTGGGATTGGCGACGACAATTCCCGGACGCAGCCCGATATTGGACGGTTTCGGCCTGATCGCCTTTGCCAGTTTGTTTCCGATGATAACGGTCATGGGGTTCGTACAGATGGACGTTGCCATCACGGCCTGGCGCGCCAAACGCGAGGTATCCGGAGTTCAAGAAGGAGTGAGCAGATGAAAATGAAGCTGCTGATAGCGATCGTCGATAACGAGGTTACCGATGACATCATCGATGCGGCGCGTGAAGCGGGAGCGACCGGCGCCACCGTCATAAACAACGCGCATGGGGAGGGATTGAAGGTGGAGAAGACCTTCTTCGGCCTGGACCTTAGCGGCCAAAGGGACATCGTCCTATTCCTGGTGGTTGCCGAGCGCGCGCGCCGGATTCTGGAAGCGATCGAAAAGGGCGGAAAGCTGCAGGAAGACCGCAACATGGGGCTTGCCTTGCAGGTCGATATAGAGGATGCCGTCGGCCTGCGGGGGCAGTTGAACGCCATGCTGGACGAGATCAAGGACGAGGTTTGACGGAGCCTGCGGGCCCTGTTTCGTTGGGAGGATGGGATGAGCGAAAAAGAATATACCAGCGTCGCCGACGTTATGGTGCGGCAGTTGCACATCATCGACCGGATGGCCCCGGTCCAGCACGCAATCGACGTTATGCGGGAGTCAAACGTGACATCCCTGGTCGTCGACCGCCGTGATCTGGCCGACGAATTCGGTCTGATCGTGATAGACGACATCGCGCGTGAGGTGATTTCCGAAGGGCGTTCCACGCTGCGGACATCTGTCTATGAAATCATGGTGAAACCGGTCCTGACGCTGCCCGCCGACATGAACGTCAAATACGCGGTTCGGCTGCTGGTCCGCGTCGGCATGGACCGCGCCTTGGTCGTCGATTCAGAACGTCATCCGCTCGGCATGGCCACATTGCGCGATATCGTTTACCGGCAGCAGGAATAGTGTGGCTCTACAGAGCGGCCCTCATTGACGTTCTATTTTGGCGATGCGTTCCGATGCCAGTTTTGTCACTTCCTCAAGCGGTAGCAATTCACTCTCTGCGAAAAGTGGGTCTTCGCCGTTATCCGGTTCATAGAGAACGAAGCGAACAACGCCAAAGTCGCATGTCTTCGATTTGGCGCTGCCGATCAGGCCCTGCAGCGTCTCTCCCTCGTTGAATTCACCCAATATTACCAATGGGTCTTCTGTTGGCCAGTCGCCGACTATACTGAACGTTCCATCCTCTTCAATGAGGCCCAAGAGCTGGACGGCAGGTTGGTTATCGATCTCCATACTGCCTTGAACCCATCCATCCTGAATGTACAAACGAGCCTTGGCGAATTGGCGAACGGAGCAATCGACCACAAGCTCTCCATCGTTATTGGTCTTGAATACCCACCCATCTTGATTGAGGCCGTAGGAGAAGAAGGTCGTATCACGCGCAAAAGCGTCACGGCGATATTTGTCCAGTCGAGCGGCCGTTTTTTCGCGATAGGCCACGACACTCGCAGGTAGGTTGCCGAACAGACTGTCAGGGTATAGCGCGGCATGCGTTTTATAGGCCGAAAGTTCGTCTTTTTGCAGAACCGTTTGCCACGCCGCGAATTCCGCGAATACGTCGCTTTCCACTAATTCTGCCAGCACTTCCCCCCGTTCTTCATCGTCGTAACCGGCTTTTGCGTATCGCCGCTCAAAAGACTTGGGCAGGTAAACTTGCTGGTAGTCGTTTTCCATGCAGGCCTCAAAACGCCTGTCCTCGTATTCGTCTCTCTTGGCAGCCGTGGCAACGCCCGAGGCTACGCCGACGACAACACCGGCAATCAGCGCACCAAGCAGACCGCCACCGCCATAGTATCCTCCGCCGCCGCCCGTGTTGCTCGGGGGAGGCGTATAGTTCTCGGCCAGTTTGGCGGCTTTCTCGCGGCATCGGGTTACGTCTTCGACATAGGATGCGGCAGTGAAACCTTCAGGTTTCATGAAGATGACGGTGCGGCCGCTTTCGGCTTCGAAACGCGGTTTTTCCAGAACGGATGTCGATGCCGTGCCCACGTTGGATGTGGTTTGGCACCCAACCAGCGCGCCCACCAGCGCAACAGTAACGGTCACCCGAAGACATTTCCGGACACGCATTGCCCCTACCCCCCATAAAACAACCACCAATCGGCCCAATCAGAGACCTGTATAGCAGTTGAATTCATCAGCTTGAAGGTCGCGCGCTGGTTAATGATTATACCTCTCCTTCCGCCAAGGGGCGGCTGACGACCCAGCAATAGCCGTCCGGGTCCAGGATGCAGCATTCGCGGAGGCCGTGGGGTTTGTTCAGGCAGCCGGCGAGCACAATGGCGTCGAATTTCCTGGCACGGTCTTCGGCGGCATCGGGATCCTGATTGTATAGATGAAATTCCGCGCCGATGCCGCGACCCTCGATTGGGGTGCCGTCTTCGTCCCGCACGAAACCCAGCAGTGGATTGTCGGAATAGGTGTGATCGGCGTGGAGCATCCATTCGGCGCCGTTCGAGGCGAGGACCGCGAAGTCCTCGTTCCAATAGCGGGTATCGGCCTGCAGGACGGTTTTCGCGAATTCGATGGCGCGCGCCATGTCGGCCACCAACAGGTTGAAGCCGATGCCTTTCAAGCTTTTCCCATAGTCCGGGGCGTCCACGGACCATGGTTCTTTTGTGCTTTTGGATGTCATACTCACCACCGTCGCTGATCTGATGTTGCGGTGAGTGTAGGGGGCGTTTGCCCGCCGTGTCAGACCCAATTCGAAAGCGGCGGGGCGGCCACTTGGTATGAATGCCTGGCCCTAAAATGCAAAAACGCCCCCGAACGCTTGCCCGAGGACGCCTGATGCAACCGGATCGGTGTGAAACCGTGCCGATATGAGTGGGGTTGCTCTAGAAGCCTTCCCGCTCAAGCCGCTTGCGCAGAAGCTTGCGATGACGACGAACGGCTTCAGCTCGTTCGCGCGCGCGCTTTTCCGACGGTTTTTCGAAATGCCGACGAAGCTTCATTTCGCGGAAGATGCCTTCGCGTTGCATCTTCTTTTTCAGAGCGCGAAGTGCTTGGTCAACGTTGTTGTCGCGTACGGAAACCTGCACTGCTTTCACCACCTTTCAGGGTCGATAGAATTATCAAATGGCAATAGATACCATATCCGCGGGGCTTTCCCCGCGGTGGCGAGCGTATAGCACAGCGATTCCGACCTGAAAAGGGGTATGCTTGATGCTTCCGTATGCCGCACCACCCTTTACCTTAGGCCGGACCGATACCATAAAGAAGATATGGCAATTCTGAAAATAGCCCGAATGGGGCACCCCGTCCTGCGCCACAAGGCCGAACCGGTCGCCGATCCGACGGCGCCGGAAATCCGCCATTTGGTGGCCAATATGATCGAAACCATGAAAGACGCGGGCGGTACAGGCCTTGCGGCACCCCAGGTCCACGTTCCGGCCCGAGTCGTCGTCTATATGGTGTCGCAGTCCCGGCTTGAGGATGGGGAAGAAGAAGTTCCCCTGACTGCGTTGGTAAACCCGGTCCTGACGCCAATTGGCAAGGAAAAGGTCTATGGCTGGGAGGGGTGCCTCTCCGTTCCTGGTCTGACCGGGCTGGTGCCGCGATACAATTCGGTGCGGCTGCAAGCGATTACACCGCGCGGCGATGTCATCGACAAGACTGTCGCTGGGTTTCATGCCCGTGTGTTACAGCATGAAATCGATCATCTGGACGGCATGCTTTATCCGCAGCGGATGGATGATCTGTCCCTGCTGCTGTTCCAAGAAGAAATGCGCTTCGGCATACCTGAGCGCGCCAAGATATTGATGGAGGTCGAAGATGACCGCGAAGTCGAAGAAGCCTGACCTGAGCGGCGCTGACCCGGCCGCCTTGCGGGACGCGATTCTGGATGCGGCGATATCCCATGTCCCCTTCGACGGGTGGGGGCGCGAGGCGGCGATCCGCGGTGCGGAGGATATCGGTTTGGATGCGGCCGCGGCGATGCGCGCCTTTCCGGACGGTGCGCGCGACATGATCGCATGGCACTTGCGCCACGCCGACCGGCAAATGGCGGAAACACTGGCGGGAATGGACCTGCCGGGCATGCGGATTAGAGATCGGATCGCGACGGCGGTGCGGGTACGGCTGGAGCAGAACGCACCGCATCGGGAGGCAATTCGTAAGGCGATGGCCTTCCTTGCCCTTCCCCAGAATGCGCCCATGGCGGCACAGGCACTTTACCGCACGGTCGACGAAATGTGGTTCCAGGCAGGCGACACGGCGACCGATTGGAATTTCTATTCCAAACGCGCGCTGTTGGCGGGCGTCTATTCCAGCACCGTGCTGTTCTGGCTGAACGACAAGTCCGAGGATTTTCGCGATACATGGGCCTTTCTGGACAGACGGATTGCCGATGTAATGAAAGTCCCAAAACTGACGGGCAGGCTTTCGGCGGTCCTGGGCTATCCGTTTCGGCGGGCTAAGGCATTCCGAAACTACGGCGTTCGGGCAAATAGCTGACCGGAACAGCGGCGGATTGTTCACGCGATACGCGTGCAATTTTAAGGGATGTCGGAATGGCGCATAGCGGGGACGGGTTCTTCCGCAACCTGCCGCGGAATATGTACAAGGTCCTGCGGCCGGAACAGGACGACATTGTCTCCGGTCAGGCGGATAGTATTTATGCCCGCAATGCCGTCATTCTCTCCGCGATTGCGCTTTGCCCGCTGACCGCGCTTTTCGTATCGGCGGCACTGTTGATCAACGCCAAGATCGCTGAAATGCCGGCATTCACACTCAATGCATGCCTGTTCTATCCGGTTACCGGGCTTGCCGCCGTGGTGATCGGATTGGCTGCCCATAGAAAGGGCCGCTATGGCCTGGCGCTGTTTGGGGCAATGGTTCTGCCCGCACTGAATATCGGCGCGATAATCGGTGGATTTCTGTGGTGGGCGGTTTCTTGACGGGGACCGTTACTTAAGGCGGGTGACGTGACCCATCTTCCGGCCAGGTTTCGCCTCGGCCTTGCCATAGAGATGCAGTTGCGCGTTCGGTTCGGCCAGAAAGGCCTCCCAATCGTCGATCTCATCACCAAGCAGGTTCGTCATTTCAGCCGGGCGCAGTATCTCGGTACTTCCCAAAGGCAGGCCGCAGACGGCGCGGACCAGTTGCTGAAACTGGCTGGTCATGCAGGCGTCGATCGACCAATGGCCGGAATTGTGTGGCCGCGGGGCCACTTCGTTCACCAAGACAGACCCGTCATGGCAAGCGAACATTTCCACCGCCAGAAGGCCGGTCAGGTCCAGCGCTTCGATTGCCTTGTCAGCGATTTCCTCGGCGGCCCGGGCCGTTGCGGAGGGCAGGTCCGCCGGGGCGTGCGTCTTGTACAGGATGTGGTTGCGATGTTCGTTCATCACGACTGGAAATGCACGAATCTCACCACTGGCGGACCGGGCGGTAATGACGGAAACCTCGCAGTCGAAATCGACGAAGCCTTCCAGGATGCATCGCACACCGCCCAGATCTTTCCAGGCCTTTAACGGGTCGTCGCCCGGTTTCAGCATCGCTTGGCCTTTGCCGTCATACCCGAAACGCGCGGTTTTCAGGACGGCGGGAAGACCGATCTTCTCAATCGCTGCGACCAGGCTTGCCTCATCCGTCACCTCCGCCCACGGGGCGGTGCCGATCCCGGCGTCGTTCAAGGCCTGCTTTTCCAGAATTCGATCCTGCGCAATCCTCAGGGCATGAGAACCGGGGCGCACTGGGACACGATCTTCAAGATACTTCAGGGCGGCGACGGGAACGTTCTCGAATTCCAGCGTGATCACATCGCAAGCCTCCGCAAAGCGGGCCAGGACGGTTTCATCTTCATATGAACCGGCGATGTGTTCCGCCACATGACTGGCAGGGCATCCTTCCTGGGGTTCAAGAATCAGGCAGCGATACCCCATTTCGGCCGCTGCGATGACGGTCATACGACCCAGTTGGCCACCACCGAGAATGCCGATACAGGCGCCGGGTGCGACCGGGCCAGAGGAAGTTTTTTTCGTCGCCATGATCAGTCTTCGTCTTGCGGTTCCTGGGCAACAGCCTCTGTCTGCCGAATTCGCCATTGGTTCAACGCCGTTCGGATGGCCGGGTCGTGCAAGGCCAGGACCGAGGCTGCCAGCAAGGCCGCGTTGATTGCGCCGGGTTTGCCGATTGCGAGTGTTCCGACGGGGATGCCACCCGGCATCTGAACGATGCTCAACAGGCTGTCCTGTCCTTTCAGGCTTTTGCTTTCAATCGGGACACCGAAGACGGGCAGGGCGGTCATCGAAGCGGCCATCCCGGGAAGGTGGGCGGCACCGCCGGCGCCGGCAATGATCACGTGAAGTCCACGATCCTGGGCCGTCTCGGCATATTCGACCAAGCGCTTGGGCGTTCGGTGCGCGGAGACGATCTTGGCCTCGAAAGGAACGCCGAGCGTCTCAAGTGTTTCCGCCGCATGGCGCATGGTCGGCCAGTCGGACTGGCTACCCATGATGATGCCGACCTTCGGTGTCTTATCCATCGCTGTCCCGTTATGCTTGCCCGGATATGCTGGTCCGGAGTTTGTGCCAGGATTGCGCCAAGGCAATAACTTGGCTGGGAAAGCGCCGGAGTATAGGCGGCGTGCGGCCCTGCGCAAGGGGTGGTAATATCAGACCCGATAGGGGGGCACATGTCCGACGAAGATTTTTGGGATATTGACCAGTATCTGACCACCCGGCGAAACCGCGAGATCGGCACCGACAGGGTGGTGGACCCTGTGCGGTCGACGCCGGAGGTTCGCGCTTATGACGCGTCGGCTGACCGAGTGGAGCCGGTTGGACGGGACCTGCCGGACCGCCGCAAGAGGCAGCGGAAACAACCGCGGGATATCGCGGAAATCCACGGTTTGGACGAGGCTGAAATTGACGGTAATGTCCGCCATGCCCTGGCCGATTTGATTCAGGAGATCGGTTTACTGCATGACGATCTTCGACTTGCCGAGGGACGCATACAGTTCCTTGAAGGCGAATTGGGTCAAGACGATCTTGGCGATTGGCTCGACCGTAAGGGATTCCTGGGCCAATTGTCCCGGTTGTCGACCTTGGATGAAAAGGAAGGGGGGCAGAGTTCCCTTGTTCTCGTCAGGCTCGACGGTTTCACTGAAACGCGCCGGAAACTTGGCTGGGCGACGGCGGATGAACTTGTTGAGGAACTTGGCCGTAGGCTGACGCAAATCCCCAACTCGGTCATCGGCCATGTGGCGGACGACATGTTCGGCGTTCTGCTGGTCGGTGTGCCCGGCAAAGATGTTGGAACAGCCTTGGGAGAAGCAATACCGGCGGAGATAAGGGTGCATGGCACCAACCCGGATCTCGCGGTGGTTTGGGTTGCCGTCGACATGCGTCCAGGACAGAGCGAGTTATCGCAGTTATCAGCAGCCGAACGTAAATTGCCGCAGCAATCCGGTGGTATCAGGCAATGATGTCCGGAATGAGCATGGCTTCAAGGCGTGCCATTTCATCCTTGAGCAGCAATTTTCGTTTTTTCAGCCGTTGGACTTGAAGTTGGTCGAAAGGGGCTTCTTCCAACAGCCGCGCGATTACATCGTCCAAATCTCGATGTTCCAAGCGCAGCTCTTCCATCCGATGCTGGATCTGCTCTTCAGTCTGAAAATCCATGGATGCCAGAAATCTCAAATACCGGTAACGAGGGCCTCCGCCAGCATAACACACTTGTCTCGCGGTTCGGGTATGCTTTTCACCGGTATCTTCGCCGGGGGCAAGTTCGAAATTTAAGGAAAACGGAATGGACGGACCAAAAGATATCAAGGCGATCGGTGTTCTGACCAGTGGCGGGGACTGTGCGGGGCTGAATGCGGCGATCCGCGCCGTCACTTACAGGGCCGCCGTCGGCTTTGGCTGGAAAGTCCTTGGTATCGAACAGGGGACGGCCGGTCTGATGCAACGGCCGGTACAGGCCCGCGCGTTGACCACGGACCTTTTCGATGGGGCCTTGTTGCGCTCGGGCGGAACCTTGCTGGGCACGACAAACAAGGGCAATCCCTTCGCCTTTCCCCGTTCGGACGGGACCGTCGAGGACCGGAGCAACGAGGTTATCGAGGGCTATCGCAGTCTGGGGCTGGATGCTCTGATCGCCATTGGAGGGGACGGTAGCCAGGCGATCATTCGAAAACTCGCGCAGCAAGGCGGCATTGATCTGGTTTGTATCCCGAAAACGATCGATAACGATATCGGTGCGACGGAGGTGTCGATCGGATATGATACGGCCGTCCAGGTGGCGTCGGATGCGCTGGACAAGCTGCAGCCGACAGCCGCGAGCCATAGCCGAATCATGATTCTGGAGGTAATGGGGCGCGATGCGGGTCATATCGCACTAGCTTCCGGCATTGCCGGTGGTGCGGATATCATCCTGATTCCGGAAATTCCCTATTCCATCGATCATGTCGTGCAAAAGATCGAGGCATTGCGCCAGTCAGGTCGCAACTTCGCTCTAATCGTGGTCGCTGAAGCCTGCCCTGGGCCGGACGGGAAGGTAGTTGCCCGCGAAGGGCGGTACGGTGGGGTCGGACACGCCCTCGGTGAGGCATTGGAAAAGCGGGTCGATGCGGAACTGCGTGTGACGGTTTTAGGGCACCTTCAGCGCGGTGGCCAACCGAGCCCACGGGACCGTCTGATGGCGACGGTGTTTGGAACCCATGCAGTCGATCTTGTCGCTTCCGGCCGATTTGACCGAACGGTCGTCTGGCGGAACCGGCAGGTAGACGACGTTCCTATTGAAGAGGCTATCGCGACCTATGCGAATGTAGCTGTCGACGGTCCGTTGGTTCGCGCCGCACGGGCCTTGGGCGTCAGTTTTGGGGATGCGGTGCCGGTGGTGTTGGGAGAAGCCGAATGACTGATGATCGAGGGCCGGATCTTTCGGCGGAAGATTTTCCACCCGCTGCGGAATCCTTGGCGCTGGACAATCCCTTTTGGCAGTTCTCCCTATCGGCATATAGCTCTTCGGCAGTGAGGGAAGCCTGCTTGGAAACCCAGGACCAGTATGGCGCGGATGTGAACTTGATGCTGTTGTGCTGTTGGGTCGGATTTTCCGGGGTGCGATTGGATGGCGCCGGCGTGAAGCGTCTCGATCGGCTTGTTGAAGGCTGGCGTAAAGAGGTCATAGGGCCGATTCGGACGGTGCGGCGGCGGTTGGTGGAGGCGGTCGGCCCCATGGGGCCGCAGGTCACGGCCAAATTCCGGGAAGATGTGAAAGCCGCCGAGTTGCAGGCCGAACAAATCCAGCAGGCGGTTCTCTACCGAGCCCTAGAGACACTGCCGGGGCGGGATGCCCGGAACGCGGAACGGTCCGGTGTGGCACGGATGAATCTCACGCTTTACCTGAAGGACGTTCGGGGGATCGACGATAAAGCCGTGCTAAAAGAAATTGTCGAGGCGACGGTTCTCGGCTGCCGTGATGAATTGGAGAAAGAAGAAGACGAAACCACGTAGGCCGATACGCGCACCCCAGGCGGGGGCGTTTATGAGTTGCGCAGTTTTTCGTTCTGCGCCCTGATGGCATCGATCAGCGCGCCGACTTGGCCGTCGTTCCGCCGGATTACCGCAGCGTATTCGTCTCGCTGCGTTACCAGCATGGACAATCCCTCAATCACAATGTCGAATATCCGCCAGCTGTCATCATGGGGCGTCAATCGCCATTCGATCGTAACGGGGGGAGCATCTCCATTTTGCTTCAACGTGCTGGAAACGACCTTTTGCCCGCGGCTGCCGTCCCGAACTCCGCCAACGTTGAATTCCTGCCCATTATAGCTCGCGAAACGCCAAGCATAGGTGACGACGACGTTATCTTCCAAGGCGCTACGAAAAGCGTCGATCTCCTCATCGCTAGCCTTGCGTCGGAACGGCCCCAGCAGAAAATTGGACACATTCTCCAGGTCGAAACCGTCCTGCAACATAGTGCGGAAACGTTCTTGACGCTCTTCGGGGGGAATATCCGGGGCTGTCAGATTTTCAATGGCACCCGCCGCCAGCCGGGCGATGAAAGCATCGGGGCTTTCACCGGCCATCACCGGCTGGATTGGGCATAGCCAAGCAAACGTTAAAAGGGCAACGAACAGGCGACGGCTGATCTTGATCATCGCGATGCCCCCGGTATTCCTACTGAACCAGTGCGGCTTTCGCTTTGCCGTCGTCGTCTTCGTCAATCTCGAAATTGACGGACGGGATCGGCGCGCCTTCGGCTTCGTCGCCGTTGCGGATCATGTTTTCGCGCTGCTGATGATACAGGCTGCGGATGGTTGCGTAGAAGTCGAGCGATGTCGCTTCCAGATCCTCGAGCTGTTTCATATTGCGCGAACGCGTGTCGACCGTTTCAAGCACACGCCGGCCAATGGCGATGACGGTGGGAAGATCCTTGTCGGAATTGATGCCCCACCAAGTGATCGGGTCCATGAAGTAGTCGGGAACCATGCCGACGGTGTCACGCAGATTCGACGGGCCGAGAATCGGCAGCATCAGGTATGGACCTTCACTGGTCCCCCAGACGCCAAGCGTTTGCCCGAAATCTTCCGGCCGATAGGCAATACCCTTGCCGTTGCCGTTGGCAACGTCGAACAGCCCGCCCAAACCGATGATCGTGTTGGTCAGGAACCGCCCGACCGTATCGCTGGCGCCTTGAATGTCGCCCTGCAACAGGTTGTTTGCCAGAATGACCGGCGTTTTCAGATTCCGCAGGAAGTTCCGGATGCTGTCCTTGATGCCGCCCGGCAGTTCGCCGTACAGCGATGCGAAGGGACGAACAATGACCTTATCAAGTGCGAGGTTCACATCGAAGATGACGCGGTTCACATCCTCAAACGGGTCGTTGACCACAGTCGCCGAGGTCCCCGCAGTATTTTGAGGCGTGGCGCAGGACGCCAATCCAAGTGCCAGGGTACATACCATAAAAAACTGCAGAAGCCGCTGGATGTTCATAATCTGACACCAATCCCCATACTCGACCAAGTTCCATACGTCCGAGAGTGAACTATCAAACGCCACCCAGCTACAACGCCAATCTCTATCCTACAAGCATCGGGCTGACCGCGCTCGCTTAATGTTAATCGCAACACCGGCCACCGTCCTTATTTTTCCCAATTCCCACCCAATCTTGGATAAGAGGGAAACTTAAGCTCCGGAGCCGTAAGAGACTGTAAATGTTGTATTCCTGGGGAACCTCGCGCCGAATTTCTCTCCTCAAACTAGCCATATCACGCTTGCCGACCACTGACTGTGACCGCGCTCACGGCTCTCTCATTGTGCCCTCCGGTAGCACAGCATTTGCTTATCAGCCAAAGAGATAAGCATCAGGCAAATCGGAATCTTACAGGGTGTTGCATTTTTGTCGCGTTTCGGCGAAGCCTCCCGATCACCAAACGCTTTAGGGGGTATGAAGGATATGAGCCAGGATACGACTTTGACAGATATTGACCCAGCGCTGATCGCCGGGTGCACCCTGCGTGTTGCGCCGGATTGGATCGACGCCAATGGGCATATGAACGTGGCTTATTATGTTCAGGCGTTCGATCAGGCGACGGACTATTTTTTGGAGCGTATCAATCTGGGCTGGTCGTACCTTGAGAAAGACAACGGTTCGACCTTCACGGCGGATATGAACGTGTCTTACATCAACGAGGTCCATTTGGACGCGCCATTGGCGTTTACGACCCAGTTGATTGGTTTTGACGACAAGCGGGTTCACTATTTTCATCAAATGTTTCATGCGGAAGAAGGGTTCCTTGCGGCGACCAACGAGTGCCTAAGCCTTCATGTTGATATGTCGACCAGGAAGGTCGCACCGATTCCGTCGGCACAGGTTGCCTTGCTGCAGGAAATTCAAGAAAGACAAGCGCATTTGCCCGCACCGAGCAGGCTGGGCAGGGTCATGAAGACTAAATCAAAATAATGAAAATTCGCCCTTCGCCTTTTGTGCCCGCCAGGGTGAATATCGCTATTTCTAGTGCCCTTGGCGTGTCGGTGGCTGATTTCATGGCACTTTGACGATTGAAGATGGATCAAAAGCATTGAGCGTGCTTTCTATTTTCCCTAACTTAAAGAAGGCAGGGTATGGGAATTTGGCACGAAAAGGATTTCGTCGCCGGGTTTGCGTGTAGGGAAGTGCGGAGAAAATAGGGTGGAGTTCTCAGAGGGATTGGCGGAAGCCATGGAGTTTGCTCAATCGGCTTTGGCGCTGATGGAGAGCAATTCTGTACCTCCAACTCCAGAGAATTTTGCGATTTGGTACGCGCATGCGACGGGCCGAATGCCGGATCTGAGCAAGGAGGTCGCAGCACTTCTGGATCAACCGGGCGCGATTACACCGGAACGCAATCGGGAAATTTACGAACGATATCTGGGTGGGCCGCCGGACGATTTGATCGTTCAGCGAACCGGTGCTCGGATGGAAGAGGAAATCGCTGGGCTCCTCTCGGTTATTTCGTCGGCGACCGGGGATGCGGAAAATTTCCAGACATCAATTCAGGAAAATCTGCGCGACCTGACGAAGGACCAAGGCTTCGAGGGCATAACCAGGGCCATGAAGAGTTTGGTGGACGAAGCACAGAAGATGCAGTCTTCCAATTCCGAGATGCAAAGACGGTTGGAGGCATCCTCAAAGGAAATCGTGTCCTTGCGGGAAAACTTGGCGGAAGTGCAACGCGAAGCGCTGACCGACGGACTGACTGGAATTGCCAACCGCAAGATGTTCGATATGACGATGGATCGGGCCATTGAAACTGCGGCACGGACCGGCGAGCCGTTTTGTTTGGCCATGACCGACATCGATTTCTTCAAGAAATTCAACGACAACTATGGCCATCAAACCGGAGACCAGGTTCTGAAACTGGTCGCCAAGATTCTGGAAGGTAGTGTCCGGGACGGCGAAACGGCGGCCCGCTATGGCGGGGAGGAGTTCGCCCTGATTCTGCCGGGATCGAAACTGGATGAAGCGCATGTTGTTTGCGAACGTGTGCGTGAATTGGTCAGTTCGAAACAGATCCGTAACCGCAGCACCGGGGAATCGATGGGCAACATCACTTTGTCGCTGGGGATAGCCTTGTTTAAACCGGGCGACTCACCGACCGACTTGGTCCAGCGCGCTGATGCCGGCTTGTATTTCGCCAAGCAACACGGCCGGAATCAGACAGTCGTAGAAACCCAGCTGGAGGCTGAAGTCGCCGCGGGGTAAAGCCTGTTGTTGCGGCGGGATGGGCATGAATGCAAATGCCGTCCCTGACAGGGCCGTTGCGCACAATTCTTCGGACAATTGGAAGCAGTATGCTCTTCGGCAAAGGAGCTTGTCGGGATACCGCAGCATGCTGGGTTGATCCCGGGTAATGCGTTTCCTACTGTCGCCGCACCAAATACCATAGTGGACCGGACCGAAAGCGAGGCGTCGAACATGCGTTTTGAAGGTACAGATAGTTACGTCGCGACAGAGGATCTGAACATGGCGGTCAATGCGGCCGTCACCTTGCAGCGACCCCTTTTGGTCAAAGGTGAACCGGGAACCGGGAAAACGGTCCTGGCGCATGAAGTGGCGCAAGCCCTGGGTCGGCCGTTGTTGGAATGGCATGTCAAATCGACGACAAGGGCACAGCAGGGCCTATACGAATACGATGCGGTTAGCCGCCTGCGGGACAGTCAGTTAGGTGATGAGCGTGTTCACGACATCCGGAATTACATTAACCGAGGCAAGATGTGGGAAGCCTTCGACGCCGATGTCGCGCCGGTTCTGCTGATTGATGAGATTGATAAGGCCGATATCGAGTTTCCGAACGACCTTCTGCTTGAGTTGGATCGTATGGAATTCTTCGTTTACGAGACGCAAGAGACAGTGAAGGCGAAACATCGACCCGTCGTCATCATTACGTCGAACAACGAAAAGGAGCTACCGGACGCGTTCCTGCGCCGTTGTTTCTTCCACTATATCAAGTTTCCCGACCGGGACGTGATGGAGCAGATCGTCAATGTCCATTTTCCGGACATCAAGAAACTGCTGCTGCGGGAAGCATTGACTGTCTTTTATGAGGTCCGTGACGTTAAAGGGTTGAAAAAGCGCCCGTCGACATCCGAATTGTTGGACTGGATCAAGCTTCTGATGGCGGAAGACATTCCGCCCGAGGTGTTGCGCCAAGAGGATCCAAGTCAGGCGATCCCGGTTCTTCACGGTGCGCTTTTGAAGAACGAGCAGGATGTTCACTTGTTCGAACGGTTGGCCTTCATGGCACGACGTGACGGCGGCCGGTAGTCGGCGGAGAGTAGTAACGACGCCGGGCAGAACTTGACCAATTTGGTTCAATCCGGGCGACCTGGGAGGGGCGGCATGAGCGACAATGTATTGATTACCGTTTTCCTGAAGCATCAGCAGGACAAGAATCTGGGCGAGATCAACGCAAAACTGGATGAGGGCGAGTTCTGGGCCGATTTCCCGCCGGATGGGGTAGAGGTTGTGTCTTGGTATGTGATGATGGGCATTGGTCAGGTCGCGACCCTGAGCGTGCCGCCGGGCCGCCTGCGTGAGGTGAACCTCGCCATTGAGAAAAAGGCCTGGGGTGCGTTTTCCACGGAATTTTACCCGACATACGATTTCCGACCGGTGCAGGAAAAGCTGCGGGCAGACGCCAAGGCAAAACGCGCGGGCTGACCCAAGGCGCCGTGCTGTTCGGCAAGCATTACTTGAGAGGGACTTACCTGTGACCGATGGTATTTCGCTGCGCGACATATCGAAAGAAGATGCCGCGGCGATCACCGCGTTGAACAATGCGGCCGTTCCCAATGTGAATGCGCTTGAAGAGGATGCTCTTTATACCCTGGCGATGTCAGCGGATTACGCGCGCGTCGCGGTCGGGGAGGATGGCATTGCCGGCATGATGTTGGCTTTTGGCCCGGGGGTATCCTACGGCAGTCCGAATTATCAGTGGTTCGATGCGCGGTATAGGGATTTTTTCTATGTTGACCGTATCGTGGTTGCTGAAACGGCCCGCGGACAGGGAATTGGAAAACGGCTCTATGAAGACGTGGTGGCTTTTTCCGCGGGTAGAGCTGAATGCCTTGCCTGCGAAGTGAACGAACGCCCACCGAATCCTGGCTCAATGCGTTTTCACAAGACCCTCGGTTTTAATGTCGTCGGCAGTCAGGAAACTGAGGGCGGCGCGAAAAGCGTTGCCATGATGGTCTGGCAGTTGCCTTGACCTTTCTGTCCGCGTCGATAACCAGGACGTTCAGTCGCACAACTTAGAAGTCTACAGGGCCGAAGTCTCAGCGCTTCGCCAGGCGTCGAGCACGCGTTCGGCACCGGAAACGCCGATCCGCTCAAAATACTCCATTATTTTCAGGTAATCCTCTGAGTCCCGATACCGTGTCACATCGCCGGCACCGTGAAGATGGCAGAGGATGTCGGAAAAGGAATATCGGTCTATTCCTGACGCCTTGCAGGCGATGGCCAGTGCTTCAGGCCCTGAATCATAAAGAATTTTGGCGAATGTATTGTCGCCGAGTCGGGTGAATTCCCGGAACAGCGCTTCGAATCGAAGAATATCGCCATCCTCCAATGCCCGGACCAAAACACGCGGATGCGGCCGGTAGCCGGAAGACGGATCGGCCGATCCATTGGCGGAAGCAAGGCCAACCATTTCCGAAGTGAGGGACTCGTCCTCAACCGCATGCTCAATCGCGCGGTCCATATCGTCGGCAATGGCATCCATGCCGCCCAGCTTGGACGAGAGATAGTCGCGCAGTGCCGCTCCGACCCATCCGATCATGCGTTTGGCCAAATCAGGCGGCAGATCGGCGCGATAGGCAAGGGGGCCGCGAATTTCATCCATCAGATACGAAGATTCGACCAGCTTGTTGAACGTGTCTTCGTTCAGTTCCGCATTCTCATTCTGTAGAAGCGAGTTGATGACAGCCGGGTCGTTCGTGTCGACCAGCGTCTCTGAAACGTCGCCCGACACATGGGCGCGTTTGGCAATCGCGATTTGGTGTTGCTGCGTATGCTCCAGGATCAGGCGGATCAGATCGACATCCTGCAACAACGGGCTCTTGGTCAGCACCGGATGGGCTACTTCGATGACGTCGTTGGCCAGCGCCATGAGTATGTCGTGTGGCGCATCGGTGCGTTCAGCAAGGCTTTCGGCCAAGGCCCGGCGAACGTTCATCTCAACCTGATGGATCAGATGACGCAGAATATCGTAGACGATGTTCTGCTCCGTTTCGCTTAATTTACGACCGGTAGACAGAACGAGACGGCTGAGCGATTCGGCGAGAAGGTTCCTATCCCGCTTGTTCGGGCTCTTGGCGACTTCGACAAGTTCGCGCAGCGTATATTTCGCCATCCCGCTTCCCCAATGATAAGGTGATTTCGGTAAAGCTTCCCGTTAAATCGGCAAAGCTACCGAGTGATCATAAACGGACGCATGCCGACCGATTCGATTGATCACAGCAATCCGCCAATTTTGGCAAATCCAGTAAAACAAATGCCAAGGGCATTGTCTGCCGGAAAAATGTAAAGTTTGCAGTTGTTTGCAAGATAGGTGCGGCGGGACTTGCGTCCCGTTAGGGGGCGGAGTACGACCGAGGTCATGTTTATCAATCTCTTCCTGGGTTTGAAACAGGCTGGTCTGCCGGTCTCCTTGCGGGAGTACCTGACGCTCTTGGAAGCGCTGCAGGCGCATGTTGCCGCTTACAACGTCAATGATTTTTACTTTCTCAGCCGTTCCACGCTGGTAAAGGATGAACGCTATCTGGACCGGTTCGACAAGGTGTTCGGTGAGGTGTTCAAGGGCTTGGAGCGTCCCGAAGGTATCGACCCTGATTCGGTGTCGATACCCGAAGAGTGGCTCAGGAAACTGGCAGAAAAAAATCTGACCGATGAAGAGAAGGCGATGATCGAAGCCCTTGGTGGGTTCGAAAAGATCATGGAAACCCTGAAGGATCGGCTGCGTGAACAGCAGGGCAGGCACCAAGGGGGATCAAAATGGATCGGGACGGGGGGGACTTCACCCTTCGGATCGCACGGCTATAACCCCGAAGGTGTGCGGATCGGTGGGGAATCCACTCACCGGCGCGCCGTGAAGGTTTGGGAGAAGAGAGACTTCAAGAACCTAGATGACGGCATCGAGCTAGGGACGCGTAACATTAAGGTCGCGTTGCGGCGGCTGCGCCGTTTCGCCCGTGAGGGCGCGGCGACAGAGCTGGATATGGACGACACGATCCGCTCCACCGCGGATAATGCCGGATATCTTGACCTGAAAATGGTTCCGGAGCGGCACAATGCCGTCAAAGTACTGATATTCTTTGATATCGGTGGGTCGATGGACGATCACATTCGCGTCTGCGAAGAGCTTTTTTCAGCTGTCCGGACGGAGTTCAAGCATCTGGAATACTTTTATTTCCACAATTGCCTTTACGAGAGTGTCTGGCGGGACAATCGGCGCCGTTGGGAAGAACGGATCACGACCGAGGAAGTGCTCCGTACCTATCCACGTGACTACAAGGTTATCTTCGTTGGTGATGCGTCGATGAGCCCCTACGAAATTGTCTATCCTGGCGGTAGCGTGGAGCATTGGAACGAAGAAGCGGGGCGTGTCTGGATGGAACGAGTGCTAAAGACCTATCCGAACGCGGTTTGGTTGAATCCACAGCCATCGGCCTGGTGGGATCGCATGCCATCCATCAGGTTGTTGAAGGAAATCATGGAGGACCGGATGTTCCCCCTCACCTTGCGGGGGCTGGACGATGCGATGAGGGAGCTGACCTGATGAATGGCCGTCATACAATGACGTTCCTGGCAGTCATGGTTCTGATGACTGCATGTGCCCGGGATCCGTCGATCACCACAAGCGATGTTTGGCATTCGGGGCCAAATCAGACGGCTGTCTCCGTTTGTTACAGCGCGTCCGCATCTACACGTGAGCAAGTCGAAGCCGTCGCCGCCGAGGGCTGCCCTGTCGAAAAGCCGATCCTAAGATTGATCGATGAAGATTCATTCCTGAACGATTGCCCGCTGTCCAAGCGCATCCGGGCGACGTTCTTGTGCGTGGCGCCATAACCGTTTCGGGCGTTCACCCGAATTTCGTGTTTTCTACTATTCAATGAAACCCTAAAACTGTTAACCACCGTCAATGTTGTGGCAACTTTTCAGGGTGTAGTCGACATTTTCACACACCATTCAAATGCTGCGCTGGCGAAGCACGTTTTAGAGTTGTAAGGATCTGAGTAATGGTCGACAGGTTTGCGCGTGGCGTGAATCGCGCTTCAGGTTTCATGAAAATTGGTTCCTTGATCTCGAGAGGAACCTTTGGGGGTACGAAATGAATGGTTTCAAATTTGGACGAGGTTTCAGTCTTGTCTTAGCGTCCGGGGCGATTGCGCTTGCTCTTGCTTCTGGCAGTGCGAACGCAGCGTCAGTCGTTCATGAGGGCTCGATCCTTGATACGACCGTTCATCCGCTGGACTTCTCCATGATCTACCGGAGCAGCGACGGTTATGGTGGTGGCTGGGGCGGCGCCCGCCATATCGGTGGCGACATCGCTTATAACTGGGATGTCGGCGCGGATAACAAACTCAGCAGTGGCGATACGGCGACCTTCAACATCAAGGACACGCTGGTCTACACCACGAACGAGGGCGGATACCGCTACGATGTCACGCTGTTAAATAGCGCGAACTCGATACTGACCGTCGGCAACGCGTTGAGTTCGCCTGTGGGGAACGCCACGGATTTCGTGACGCATACGATTGGTGGATCTTTGGACTTTAAGATCGAGATCTTCGGCAACGGCGCTAATCCGCTGGCCACGCTGACGGACAATATCCGGTTTGACACTCTCCTCGAATTCAGCCTGGTAAACGGCATTCGGGAATCCGGGCCGGGTAGCGTCGCCATGTATCTGTGGGGCGAAACCCGAGACGAAAGCTACGAGCCGAAATATCCGGGCGACGCGAATGATGGCTACGACTTCAATTGCACGGGAAGTCATTGGAAGTGCAAGAAGATCAAGAATACTTTCTACGGTCATGAAAAGAACATGGTCTGGAAGTTGGCTATGGACGGCTCGGTCACGGCTGTGCCGGTTCCGGCCGCGATGCCGTTGCTGATCTCCGCGTTGGTCGGCCTCGGTTTCCTGACCCGCCGTCGCCGTACGGCCGCATAAGGGAAAGACGGGGACCAGACCCGCTCTTCTCGGTATCTGAATTGATTAAGCCCTGCCGGCTCATCTCGGCAGGGCTTTTCGTTGATGCCGCCCTTCCATCCAATCGCTTCAAATGAAAGACCCCGCCGATGCTTGCCGGCGGGGTCTTGTCATTAGAAGGCGTATGACGGGCCGATTGGCACGGCCCGCCAACCGGGTTTACCAGGTTTCCATCGCCTTTTTCAGGTTTTCGTCCAGCTTCTCAAGGAACTGGGTCGTCGTCAGCCAGGGCTGGCTCTCACCAATCAGCAAAGCCAAGTCCTTGGTCATGTGACCCTGCTCAACCGTGTCGACGCAGACTTTCTCGATCGTGCTCGCAAAGCGCTCGACTTCAGGGGTTTCGTCGAATTTACCACGATAGCTGATGCCGCGCGTCCATGCGAAAATCGAAGCGATCGGGTTTGTCGAGGTTTCCTTACCCTGCTGGTGCTGCCGGAAATGGCGAGTGACGGTGCCGTGCGCGGCTTCCGCTTCTACCGTCTTGCCGTCCGGTGTCATCAGAACAGACGTCATCAGACCGAGAGACCCGAAACCTTGCGCGACGGAATCCGACTGAACGTCGCCGTCATAGTTCTTCGCAGCCCAAAGGAAATCGCCGCTGTTCTTCAAGGCAAAGGCCACCATGTCATCGATCAGCCGATGTTCGTACCAGATGCCGGCGGCTTTGAACTTGTCCTCGAACTCGGCCTCATAAACTTCCTGGAAGAGATCCTTGAAGCGCCCGTCATAGGCTTTGAGGATGGTGTTCTTGGTGGAGAGATAGACCGGGTAGTGGCGCATCAGGCCGTAGGTCATGCAGGCACGGGCAAAACCGCGGATCGAGTCATCCAAGTTATACATGCCCATTGCAATGCCGGGACCTTCGAAGTGGAAGACCTGGTGGCGGATGTTTTCGCCTTCGGGGTCATCCGGGGTGAAGGTGATGTGCAGCATGCCGGCTTCCGGCACCAGGAAATCCGTCGCCTTGTACTGGTCGCCGAAGGCATGGCGGGCGACGACGATCGGGCTGGTCCAGCTCGGAATCAGGCGCGGCACGTTCTGGCAGACAATCGGCTCGCGGAAAACGGTGCCATCGAGAATGTTGCGGATGGTGCCGTTCGGCGACCGCCACATCTTCTTCAGGCCGAATTCTTTGACGCGGTCTTCGTCCGGCGTGATGGTCGCGCATTTAACGCCGACGCCGTATTGCTTGATGGCGTTGGCTGCGTCGATCGTGATCTGATCGTCTGTCTCATCGCGCTTTTCGATGCCGAGGTCGTAGTATTTCAAATCCACGTCCAGATACGGCAAGACGAGCTTTTGTTTGATGAAATCCCAGATGATCCGGGTCATCTCGTCTCCGTCGAGCTCGACGATCGGATTTTTCACCTTGATTTTCGACATATTCGAACTTCTCCCTCTGGCGTTCCTGCCGGATATGACCAGCGCAGCTGCACCGGGTTGCTAACCCTTACCAATCGATTGTCGAAGTATACCCACAATCGGCTGAAAAGTCGCCGCGCCGCTTTGAAACTAGCGGAGCGGACATTAGCCAATGGCCTCGGGCTGAGCAACATTGACTATAGGTTCGGCTCACGGCGAATACCGTGTCGAACGCCCATGCGTCAAAATAACAAGTTTTGAACCAGTCCGTCTGCGCCGAGTATTCTTGAACTTGTCCAACGCATCGAGTTTTTCCCGGCCCCTGATCCGCAATCGTCGGTCAATCCAGTCGGTTGAGCGCGACAGCAATTTCGGCGGCCAGGCGTGCGTTGTTGCAAACAAGGGCGATGTTCGCTTCCAGGCTTCGTCCCTGAGTCGCCTCCAGCACCTTTTCAAGAAGGAAGGGGGTGACGGCCTTGCCCGTTATCCCCTTGGCTTCCGCTTCTTCGATTGCGGATTCGATCGCAGGGGATATTTCCAGATAGGGTATCTCGTGACCCGCCGAAATAGGGTTCACCACCAACTGCCCGCCTTCCAAGCCTAGATCGCCACGTAACCTATGGGCCCGGGCAATCGTTTCGGCATCGTCCATGCGCAACGGCACGGGCAAGCCGCTGGACGCGGACCAGAAAGCCGGAAAGTCATCCGTGCGCCAGCCGATGACCGGTACACCGCGGGTTTCCAATGCCTCCAATGTCTTGGGAATGTCCAAAATAGCCTTGGCCCCGGCGCAGACGACGGTGACCGGTGTTTTCGACAATTCGTCCAAGTCGGCGGAAATATCGAAACTGGTTTCCGCGCCGCGATGGACACCGCCGATCCCACCGGTTGCGAAACACGCGATACCGGCAAGCTGGGCGCAGATCATTGTTGCTGCCACGGTGGTTGAACCGTCGCCACCCGTCGCAAGCGTCGGCGCGAGATCTGCCCGCGATAGCTTCGACACATTGCGGGCTTGGGCCAATGTTTCCAGCGCAGACTTGTCTAGACCGGCCTGAATGACGCCGCCAATAACAGCTATCGTCGCCGGTACCGCGCCGGCGGTGCGGACCGTTTCTTCCACCAGAAGGGCGGTTTCCAAATTTCTTGGCCAGGGAAGACCATGGGTGATGATGGTACTTTCCAACGCGACAACGGGCATGTTTCCCGCTTCGGCGGCCTGCACTTCCTTGCTTTTGGCCAGCGGTATCAAGCTCGTTCCTTTCCCTTATGCGCCAACGCTGCGCGCAGCGCAGAGGATGGATCTTTCCCGGCAATAACGGCGGCCAGATGCCGGGAGAGAAAGACATCGCCTGCGCCTGTCGCAGATATAAACCCCACCGGATCGGCGGGAGCGATAAATATGCCCTCTGGGGAAGCATCGCAAACCGGTTCCGGGCCATCCGTCACCACGGCGCGGCGAACCCCTCGCGTTGTCAAATCGCGCGCAGCGTCGGCGGCGGTTGGAAAGATGTTGGCGCAAAGCGCTGACGCTTCCGCGCGGTTACAATACAGGATGTCGATTTTGTCCAGGAACGGTTGCAGCCGGTCGGCGCGCGCCGGCGAGACCGGATTTGCGATCAGCGGTGGACGGGGGCGAACGAATGCAAGGTCTTGTATCACCGCCGTGGGCAGATTGGCCTCAACAAACCAATAATCCGCGGTTGCAGCCGCGATGTTGTTGAAGGCACCGACAGATAGGGCGTCAACGGCCCGGCAGTCGGCAATCGCGCTGGTCAACTCACCTGTCTCGTCTTCCAGGGCAAGATATCGACCTGTCGGCAACGCTTCGGAAACCTGGGTCAGTGAGGTCCCGATACCGGCCGCCTTCAGTTCGGCGAGAAGGGCCTTACCATCCCGGTCACGCCCCACCGCTGACAGTAGTTCAGTCCGGCACCCTTGTGCGGCCAACTCAATCGCGACATTCACCGCGACGCCGCCCGGACGAACCGTGACGGTTCCCGGCCTGTCCGGTCCGGAAAAACCCGGGTCAGCTTGACCGATAAAGTCCCAATGCGCCGCCCCGAAGCAGGCTATGGAGGGTCGAGAATTCATGCCGGCAGCGATACATGCATTGCCTGAATTGGCAAGCGGGCCATTCTTGCCGGAAAGGCCCGGGCAGCGGCTCACTCTGTTGCGGTACCGCTTCCTGCGGGAAGGTCCAAGCTTGGCGCATCGCCCCAGTTTTGGATATCTGCTGCCGGCTGATCGGATTCGACGTTGGAAGGTGGGCCTGATGCCGGCGCAATATCATTCATGGTTTCAGGTTCGTTTGACGCGACCGGTTGCTCGGATTCGGATCGTATGGCGATGAAGGTCGTACCGGCGAAAAGTCCCAAACCAATGAAAAAAGCGACAGCGATGTGGTTACGGGAAAGGCGGGAGGGGCCTTTCGGCTGCCCCTGATGCGACTCGATTTGCACATGGGCGTTGGGGGCTTCCATCCGCAAATCGGGCGGCGCCCGCCCTGTATCAATAAGGGCTTGGTTCAAAGACCTTTTCGGTCGCTGAAGATAAGGTGACGTCATGCTCATCTACGGAAACAAAGGCTTCCGCACCTTAAATAGCTGTTGGACCGATGACCCGGCGTTCAATGAACGCTTCCCGCGAAGGCTCTTTAATGCACCCTGATAGTAGGTGTCGCGCATATAACGATAACACTGTTATTCGAGAAATCAACGTGGTTTTTTTGGCCCGTTTCTTTCCTATCTCGCGGGGGCAACGATACCGTCAAATGTCACTGTCACCAAGGTTTAGACAGAGAATTCATACCCGGATACACCATATGGTCGTTTTGCCAAATATCCGGTAACTTACTGTTAAGAATAAGAAAATTGTAAGTCCATGATATTCTCGGTCACGCAGTCAACGCTGGTTAAAATTGTGACACGAAAATAGGCGCTTTGCGGACGGGCGCGGCGCTGTCAAAAGCCACGACAGGTAAATGAACTCGCACATTTTTTAGGAGAGTTGTTCATGTATATGCCGCAGGCATTCGAACAAAAGGATCCGGATCTGGTATTCGGTCTGATGTCTTCATTGGGGGTGGCAACGGCGGTGTCGAACGGTCCTGAGGGCATGATCGCCAGCCATGTTCCCGTTGAAATTGACCGTGAAGGTGGGGCGAAAGGGATCATTCGATGCCATTTCGCCAAACCGAATTTGCAACCCGCGCTGATTGCCGAGGGGGCTGAGGTTCTATTTATTTTTCAAGGGCCGCTCGCATACGTCACACCAGCTTGGTATCCGACCAAGGCCGAGACAGGCAAGGTTGTACCGACATTGAATTTTGCCGTTGTCCACGCTTATGGCACGGGACGCGCCGTTGAAGACCCGATTGCGATGCGGCGTCATCTCACGGCATTAACGGATCATTTCGAGGCCGAATTTCCTGAGCCGTGGAAAGTGTCCGATGCGCCGGATGAGTACATTGACCGTATGATGAAGGGCATAACGGTCGTGGAAGTTTCTCTGACTCGGTTGGAGGGAAAATGGAAATTGTCTCAGAACCGCTCGGAGGGTGACCGGCGGGGCGTTACGGAAGGCTACCGGACGGAAGGTCGGGCAGACATGCAAGCGCTGATGGAGGATTTTGCCCTAGGCGGACGGCAGGGCTAACATCGGTCCGCTGGCGGTTTCTTGTTCCACAGCTTGGACGAAAGCGAGGGTCACGCCAAATAGGCTTGGCGCCGGCACGACAAGGCCGGCTTTGGCCCAATGGGCTGCCACTCCCGCCTCACCCAGCAGCTTTTCCGTTTCGGCGAGGTTGTCGACCAGGACCCGGAATGCTGCCAGATGTGGGCCTTTCGGCGCGTCGACCTTGTCCAGGGCTATCGAACCGAACCAATCCCGATAGGCTTCCGGTGTCATTGCCGACATCCAACCACGTGCGGTTTCCGCCCTGAGGATACCGTCTTCAAGCGCCACGCTTTCAGGCTGTTGCAGGCCTTCGAACAGGAACTGCAGGTCGCCCGGGTTGTCCGCGATCAAGACCACTTCCCCAATCGCGCGGGCGCCGTTCCTATGTTTCTGGAAATGCGGTTTCCAGAAGTATTCCGGCGCGTGCTGCTGACAGACGAAAAAGGCGGCATCCGGGCATTCCGGTCGGTGCACGAAGGATAGTGAGAATCCCACGGTAACCGTCGATCCGTCCGGCAGGGTCGCTTTGCGTTCAAAGTCGAACCGTTCGAAATTGGACAGGCCGTTTTCGGCGAATTCTTTCCGGTCCGCCTCCGCGTCACCGCTCTCGAAGACCAGCATCCCAAAACCTTCCCGATTTTGCAGATACCGGTGGATGAAATTGCCGAAACCGAAAGCCCCATCGCGTTCCGGCAAAAGCTTGTCCGGATGGGCGACCTCGATGATTTCCAGAAAGCTTCCCTCGACCTGGACCAACCGGTTGTCGGTGCCCCAGTCGTGGCTGGCCCGGGGCGTCAACGTGAATCCCAGGCGTTCATACATCTCAGCCGCCGCATCCAGGTTCCTGACGCAGAGCACAAGATGGTCGATACCTCGACCAGGGCGGGGAGCGTTTCGCGGCATTGAGATCAGAAGTTCTGTTTGAAGAAGTCGACGGTGCGGTCGAGGGCCAGTGTCGCCGAGGCCTTGTCGTAAGATCCACGCATGTCGCAGTTGAAGCCGTGATCCGCGTCATACATCATGATCGGCAGGTCGGGATGGTTTTCCCGAATCGCCTGGACATGTTCCGGTGTGATATGGGCGTCCCGCTCACCGAAATGCAGCATTGTTGGGCATTTCGGAGTTTCTTTGGCCTTGGTGTGAATGCCGCCGCCATAGTAACAGACGGCTGCGTCCAAACCGTCCAATGACGTTGCTGCGATCCAGGAAATATACCCGCCCCAGCAATAACCGACGATGCCTTTGCCGCCGGGCGGCAGGGTTTCCATTGCCGCGGTGACATCAAGCAGGGCGGGGGCGTCGAGGCTCGCGGTCTTCAATGCGCGCCCTCGGGCTACGTCATCCGCTGAATAGCCCAGTTCCACATTCCGTTCGATACGATCAAACAGTGCCGGAGCAATGCAATTGAAGCCCTTCTCGGCAAATCGATCGCAGACCGACCGGATATGCTCGTTGACACCGAAAATTTCCTGAACGACGACCAAGCCACCCTGGGATACGCCGTTGGCGTCCGCCTTGTAGGCTGCAAATTCATGCCCGTCCGACGCTTTAAGCGTAATGAACTGACCCATTCTTAGGTTCCTCCGATGTCCCCCGTTTTTGATTGGCCGATACCCTAGACTGAACCTGGATAGTGTCCAGTTCCCAATAGGTAACAAGTCCGGTGACGGCCAAGGCGCGATTGCGCCGCGCGGACTTTAACCGATTCGTTGAGATATCGGCGAGTTGAAAGGCAGGGGGTTAGACGTTGAAGCGGAAGTTGAAGATATCGCCGTCTTTGGCGATGTAGTCGCGCCCTTCCAGGCGCATCTTGCCGGCTTCTTTCGCGCCGCCCTCGCCGCCGTTTGCGATATAATCGTCACAAGCGATGGTTTCGGCCGCGATGAAGCCCCGTTCGAAATCCGTATGGATTTCACCGGCTGCCTGGGGGGCGGAAGAACCGGCCTTCACGGTCCAGGCGCGTGCTTCCTTCGGGCCGATGGTGAAGAAAGTGATCTGCTCCAACAATGCGTATCCGGCCCGGATGACCTGTGTCAGACCGGTTTCCGCCAGGCCGATGCTCTCCAGGAACTCGGCCTTTTCCTCTGCGGATCCAAGCTGCGCGATCTCTGCCTCGATGGCGGCGGAAATGACGACGCTTTGCGCCCCTTCGGCGGCGGCTTTGGCTGCGACTTTTTCGGTATGCTGGTTTCCCGTCGCCGCTTCATCTTCACTGACATTGCAGACGTACAGCACCGGCTTCGCCGTCAGAAGCTGAAAGCTGCGGTAGATAGGCCCCTGTTCCTTCGAGATATCGGCTATCCGGGCCGGTTTGCCGTCGCGCAACACGTCCAGCACAGCGGTGATGACGTCGACTTCGGCCTTGGCCTGCTTGTCGCCGCCCTTCGCGCGCTTTTCCCGGTCGTTCAGGCGCTTTTCCATCGCCTCCATGTCGGCAATCATCAATTCGGTCTCGACCGTTTCCGCATCGCGGATCGGATCGACGCTGCCTTCGACATGGGTGATGTCATCGCTTTCGAAACAGCGCAAAACATGGACGATGGCGTCGACGCTGCGAATATTGCCCAGGAACTGGTTGCCAAGTCCTTCACCCTTGGACGCGCCTTTCACCAGGCCGGCGATGTCGACGAATTCAAGCTGGGTGGGAATGATTTTCCCGGATTTCGCCAGTTTCGCGAGGGTCTCCAAACGCGGGTCGGGCACGGCAACGCGACCGACATTCGGTTCGATCGTACAGAAAGGGTAGTTGGCCGACTCAGCGGCCTGGGTCGCGGTCAGCGCGTTGAACAGGGTCGACTTACCGACGTTTGGAAGCCCGACTATGCCGCAATTGAATCCCATCGGGACTACTCCTCAATCCTTGTTCTTTCGACCCAGCCCGACCTTGGCCATAGCTTGTGCCAGGGCTGAGTCGATCCGGTTTTTGTCCTTGTCGCCGGCGGTGGCCGCCGGAATGTTTGTTTCGCCGCCGGCGCTCGCTGTTTTGGCGCTGGGGCTGCTGGCAGGTCCGTCCGGTCCCGTATGTCGCGCCGGCTTCAGGATCAACGCGACTTTCGACATAAAGTCCGAATATCCGCGTTCCACCAATGTGGGGAAGGCGTCTGCCATGGCGTCGATCAGTTTTTCCGTCGTCGGCCACTCGGCCTTCGAGAAATCGCCGAGGACATGGCCATGAACCTTCGCCTTGTCCCCTGGATGGCCGATCCCGATCCGGACGCGCCAATACTCTTTGCCTAAATCTTTTGCCAGATGGGCGTCGATGCTGCGCAAACCGTTATGGCCCGCATGCCCGCCTCCCTGTTTCACCTTCAACTTCGCCGAAGCCAAGTCCAGTTCGTCATAGAAGACCCAAATGTCTTCAGCGGCGATTTTGAAAAAGCGGGCTGCTTCGCCAACGGCTTTGCCGCTTTCGTTCATGAAGGTCATCGGCTTCATGACCATCACTTTCCGACCGCCGATCTGGCCTTCGGAAACCTGTGCCTGAAACCGTGCGCGCCACGGACCAAACGAATGGCGGCGGACGATCTCGTCCACCGCCATGAAGCCGACATTGTGCCGGTTTCGTTCGTATTTCGGTCCCGGATTGCCGAGTCCGACGATAAGCAGCATGAGAGGGGGTTACTCCTCGGACTCCTCGTCCGCGGAGCCTTCTTCTTCCGAAGCTTCCTCTGCGCCTTCGCCTTCTTCGCCTTCTTCACCTTCTTCGTCTTCAACCGGCTCGGCGATAGTCGCGGCCTGCAGGTTGGCAATGACGAAGTCACGGTCGGTGATGGTCGGCTCTACACCGTCCGGCAGCGTAATGCTGGAGATACGAATGGTATCGCCGATCTGCAGGCCGGTGAGGTCCGCAACGAATTCTTCGGGAATGTCGTTGGCCGAGCAATTCACTTCGACTTCGTGGCGGTTGATGGCGAGCTGGCCACCTTCAGCCAAGGCAGGGCAGTTCTCTTCGTTCGCGAAGACAACAGGAATGGCAACGCTGATCCGGGTATTACGGCCGATGCGCAGGAAATCCACATGCAACGGGGCATCCGTTACAGGGTGGAACTGAACATCACGCGGCAGGGCGCGTTCGTTTTTGCCGCCTTCGACGTCGATCGCATAGATCGTGTTGAAGAAGTGACCTTCAATCAGGCCCTTCATGATCACACGGGGATCGATCGAGATCGAGAGGGGATCTTTGTTTTCACCGTAAACGACGCAGGGCACGAGCCCTTCGCGACGGACGGCCCGGGCTGCCCCCTTACCGGCCCGGTCCCGCGGTTTCGCGGGAATCGTATGCGCATCAGCCATGTTAAACTCCTTCAAGCGTTGGCTATCCAATGCGGATGAACCCACCGACCTCCAGGGGTGCCGGGGGCGCTCGTATCACATCAGTATGTGAAAGCGGCGCTTCTTTATGCCGGGCGCGACGCGAAGTCAAACCCGGAATTGGCGGAAAGCGCCGCGCAGCAAGGCCTCACCTGCCAGATGGACCTAGTCGAAAAGACTCGAAACCGAGCGTTCTTCGCTGATTCGATGGATTGCTTCAGCCAACAGCGGCGCGATGGAGACCTGTCGAACCGTGTCGCTGACCCGGACCGCTTCAGTCGCCATAATACTGTCCGTGACCACAAGCGAGCTCATCGGCGAAGCCGAAACACGCGCCACTGCGCCACCGGACAGCACGCCATGCGTCACATAGGCCTGCACGGAATTGGCACCCGCGTCCATCAAGGCGACGGCGGCATTGCACAGCGTGCCCGCGCTGTCGACGATATCGTCGATTAGAACGCAGTCCTTGCCCTTCGCATCACCGATGATGTGCATGACTTCCGAAACGCCCGCCCGTTCGCGGCGTTTGTCGATGATGGCCAATTCGGCATCCAGGCGTTTCGCCAGGGCCCTTGCCCGAACCACGCCGCCGACATCCGGAGAAACGACGACGGTGTTGCCGTTTTCCAGGTTCCCGGACAGGTCCGTATGCAGAACCGGCAGGGCGAAAAGATTGTCGGTGGGGACGTCGAAGAAGCCCTGAATCTGTCCGGCATGCAGATCGATGGTCAGAACGCGGTTAGCGCCTGCCGTTTCGATCAGGTTAGCGACAAGTTTCGCGGAAATCGGCGTCCGCGGCCCGGTTTTCCGATCCTGACGCGCATATCCGAAATAGGGGATGACCGCCGTGATCCGCCGCGCCGATGCCCGGCGTAGCGCATCAATCATGATCAGCAGTTCCATCAGGTTGTCGTTGCAGGGATAGTTCGTCGATTGAATGACGAACACATCCTCACCGCGCACGTTCTCCTGAATCTCTACGAAAATCTCCATGTCGGAGAATCGGCGGATTGCCGCCTTCGTGAGAGGAACCTGCAAATAAGCGGAAATAGCCTCGGCAAGGGGCCTGTTTGAGTTGCCGGAAAGAATTTTCATGGTGCCGTCAGAGCCCGTGACCAATCAGTCTGTGACGTTGAACTTGTGACCTTTCCGGAAATCGCATCAGGCATATCTTTTTGTCTTGTTCCGTTTTGCCGTCAGAGTCTTCCGAAGACCGGGTCCCGCCGCAGTGCGCGTCGCACACTCCTTCGGCCCGGAAGTTCTATAACAAGGCCTTTCCGGACTGTAAACGACTGAGGAAGGGTCCGTGGAAAACAGACGGTATTCTGTTGCCGTTCAGTCAAATTATTTCCGCGGCGAACATCTCAAGCACCCTGCTTATACGCCTCTTGAACCTCTTGGAGGGAGTCGACCAGTCCGAGAATGGCGTCATAGGCTAGGCCCCGCCACGGACCGTCCAATGTCCCTTTTTGTATGGCGCTTTCCTGGACGAGACGTCCGACCTGTCTTCCGTCCGGGGCGTCAATGGACCAGGCAAGGGTCAACAAGTCATTGTCTGCGTCAATCGGTGACAGTGAAATTTCAGCGTTCAGCAAAAGGTCTGGTGCGTCGTTGCTGTTGGCCATGGAGATTCCGGCACGGGAAAAAACCGCGATTGCCGCGCGGGATAGATCTTCCGCGCCATTGCCCGGTGCGCCCGATATCGTGCCAATCGCCAGTCTTGCCGTGCGCTCTACGGCAGGGTTGGTCGAGCGTGGGTTCAATGTCTTGTGCAGGCGGCCGGCAACATACCCGATCATTTCCCGCAGGCTTTTCGTCCGTCCGGTGAGCAAGGCATTCAATTGGGCAGGCGTCGGGGCCTTTGCGATCACGGTATCGCGTTGAACGCCGTCGGGGTCGAAAAGGTCCCACCGGATCAGAACGATCCCATCACGGTTTATGACGTTGGGACTGAGGAAATGGGCGTTGCGCAAGGCGTCGCTGGTGGTAGCCACCGTTCCCATATCCCGCAGTTTTTCTGCCAGGACTTCGCTTAGTGCCGCGCCCTGTTCCAATTGCATTCCTGCAACCGGCAAGACTCGAATGCCGCTGGTGATCGTGGCACGCGCCAGGGTCGTGCGCGCCTTCGTATTCGCGTCTTGCCGGAATGGCTGGGGAACCGGACCGCAGGCTGAAAGAAGAATCGTTGTCAGGACGGCCGCCAGAACACAGCGCCACGACAGGGTCTGTATTCGCATATCAGCCCCCGGGCATGCCAAGCATGAGGCAGCCGACCAGCATGGCCAGCGCCGTCAGCGCCATCAATTGGATCAGCCAAGGCATCCCTATCGGTGTCCGTTCCGCCTATTCGCCAAGGAAAAGTTCCAGGCCGGCGGTCGAGAGTGATTCCGCCCCGGTTTCCGTCACGATGGATGTCCGCCCAAGGCATTGGGCGATCCCGGCATCCGAGTTGAAGATGATGATGTGGATGAAGAAGACCATGCCGGGACGCATTTCGACCGGATTGCCATGGTAGAGCATCGGCCAGTCCATCCAGTTCGGCGCGAAGGTAGTGCCAAGGGAATAACCGCAGGCGTTCATTCGATGGTCGGCTAGGCCGGCGGCGTCCAGGACTTTTGCATGGGCATCGAAGACATCGCCCGCCGTATGCCCCGGGGTCAAGGCGTCCTCGCAGGCCAGCAGCGCGTCCTGTGCCGCCTTGTGATATTCGATATGTAGTGGATCGGCTTTGCCGATCGGTACGGTGCGGAAGAGGGCCGCGTGGTAATGCCGGTAGGCGCCGGCGAATTCCAGGTTCAATTGATCCACGTCGTCCAACACGCGCCTGCCGGATTTGTAACGGCACAGCAGGGCATCGTCGCCGGATCCGATGATGAACTCGTTGCCCGGGTAGTCACCGCCGCCAGCGAAGACTGCCGCCTGCATCGCGGCCAGAATTTCTCCCTCATCCGCGCCGGGACGTGCCAGTCTATGGGCTTCCGCCAAGGCATGATCGCCCAATTCACCGGCCTTGCGCACATAGCCCAATTCCGCCGAGCTTTTGATCAGGCGCAGTCGGCTGACCAATGTCGACGCGTCGGAAAGGGTCACGAACCCGTCCAAGGCCGCATCCAGCTTCTTGCCGCTGGCGGCGGTCAGGCCATAGCTTTCGTATTCGACCCCAAGATGTTTCCCGGCCAGCCCCCGTTGGTGGAGAAGATCGCGCAATTCGCGATGGGGCTCCGCGCCTTCAACATCTTTCCAGACATGGACCTCGGCGATGGTGCTGGTGTGCTTTGCCTGGCGAAGGTCGGGCGCGCGTGTGAGCAGAAAACAATCCCCATCCGCGCCGAGATACAGGCATTGGAAGTACACATAGCCGAAGGTGTCGTAACCCGTCAGATAGAACATGCTTTCCTGACGAGTGATCAGCAGGCCATCCAGGCGTTGTTCCTGCATTGCGGCGCAGGCTGCTGCGCGTCGCCCGGCCAGTTCCTGTTCACTGAAATGAAGTGCCATTGCACGCCTCCGGTCCTGGTGTTCGCCGCCTCAATCGGCAAGGGCGATGGTCGACAGCAGTCGGCCGTAATCCTTCTCGCCGTTCAGGGTCGTCCGGCGATAGCTGAAGAACTCGTCCTCTTCCGCCTTGGTGTCTCGACCCAGCCAACGCGCCAATGCAATGCCCGCGTTCTCCAATTTGGAAATTACGAACCCGGGCAGGTCGAATTGGTATTTGTCCTGCCGCACGCCCGGTACAAAATAACGGTCATAGACGGAATCCAGGTCCAGGAAAGAATCGCGGAATTCCGCACCGACCTCGTAGGATTTTTGGGCGATGCAGGGACCGACCACCGCGATGATGTCGGTCCGGTGGGCGCCTAGAGTTTCCATCGCGGCGATCGTCGCGTCGGTGATGCCCCCATGTGCGCCTTTCCATCCGGCATGACAGGCCCCGATAACGCCAGCCTTTTCGTCGGCGAATAGAACGGGCGCGCAATCGGCTGTCGCAATTCCAAGGGCGACACCCGGTGAATTGGACACAATTCCGTCAGCCTTCGGCGCATCTGCGTGAAGCCATGGCTTGGTGGCCGGAACCGCCGTCGCGCCGTGGACCTGGTAGACCGTGGTCAGTGCGGCTTCCGGCAGATCCAGCGCCGCCATCGTGCGACGTCGGTTCTCCACAACCGCGGATTTTTCGTCGTCGGATCCGAGCCCGATATTGAGGGAAGCGTAAAGGCCGCCGCTGACGCCGCCCTTGCGGGTGAAGAAACCATGGCGGACGCCGCGCAGGGCGGCGAGGTCGCTGGCGATGATGGGGGTCGGTGTTTCGTCGGTCATGTTGGCAGTCTTCCGTCCGGTTTCCGTGGCGGCGTTCAGAAACCCGGGGGCGGGTTTGCCGCAGCCTCGCTGTTTGCGGTCACGGCCATCACTTTAAACAACGTGCCCATTTCCTTGGGATCTATCAACCGCTGTACGCTGGTTTTGATCACCTTCGCTTGCGCGGGCGTTGCCCGCGCCAGAAGTGCATCCCGGCGGTGCAAAGCACCCAAATCCAGCATGAAATCCCGTTGGGTGATTGGTCCGTGGGGCGTGGCGCCAGCCTCGGCGGCCGCCCGTCCAACGGCGGCGAAGTCCACATGGGCGGTCAGGTCCGCTTCCCCGATATTGTCCAGAACGGGCGCGTAGTCGTGATTCTTAACCGCCTGCAGCGTGTCCCCAGCGGCGCTGTCACGATAGCCATAGTCGACGATCAAGGCGGCGATACCGGATTGAAGCCGTTGAGCGATTTCCGTCGCGACGGCGAGTGAATGCGGTGAAACTTCCGCCACGGCCCCGATTTCAGAATTGCGGCGAACGTTGTCCGCCAGCAGGTTCTCGACCGGGCTGGCGCCGGGCGAGAGACCGAAGACCGGGCGGTCGGTGGATTCGTCCCAGACGACCAGTTTCTCACACCAACCCTTTTCAGTTCGGACCAGTTGATGGATTGGCAGGGCATCCAGGAATTCGTTGGCGACCAGCAGCATCTGTCCGTCCGGTACCTCGGTGAGATTGTCGTGCCATGTGACCTTTGCGTAGGCCGCAAGGGCCTGCCCCTGTGCCCGGCGAAGAGTGGGGCTCGTTTCCACCATATGAATGGTTATGGCATCCAGAAATCCCGGCATGCGCGACGCGGCGCGCAGCATATCGGCCATCAAGGTGCCCCGGCCTGGCCCCAGTTCGACGAGCCGCACCCCGGTTGACGACCCATGCAGCCGCCACATCTCCGCCATCCACAAACCGATCAATTCACCGAAGACTTGGCTTATTTCCGGCGCGGTTGTGAAGTCGCCAGCCATGCCCAGCGGATCGCGTGTGCGGTAATAGCCGTATTGCGGATGGCCAAGTGCCGCGGCCATGAAATCCGCGACGGTCAGCGGACCGTCGAGCGCAATGCACCGTTTCAAATATTCTTCCAGCGGCGTCATTTCGCGGGCTGGGCCACCGGTTGCCGTGTCAAGCCCAGGCGCAGGACATAGAGCCCGACGGCCAGCATCGGTAAAGATAGCCATTGGCCCCAGGTCGTGGCGAAGGGCAGGCTCTCGACGAAAACTTCCGGCTCCCGAAAGAACTCGCCTATCATCCGCGCGATGGCATAGCCGATCAGGAAGATGCCGGTGACGATGCCCGGCTGCCGCAGTGCCCGTGTCCCATGCGCGACAGCCGCCACTGTGAGGTACAGGATCAACCCTTCCATAGCCGCTTCGTAAAGCTGGCTTGGGTGGCGGGGGACTTGCAGAGCGTCCGTATTGAAGATGATGGCCCAGGGCACATCCGCCGGACGGCCGAAATGCTCCTGATTGATGAAGTTGGCGATCCGTCCAAAGAAAATGCCGATTGGGGCGGCCAGGGCGATCAGATCCGTGAAGGCGAAGAAGGGGATGTCACGCCGTCTTGTGTAAATCACCATGGCGGCGATTACGCCCAACAATCCCCCATGGAAAGCCATACCGCCTTGCCAGACCATGAAGATCTCAAGCGGGTGCTGCAGGAAATGGCCCGGCTGATAGAAGATCACCTGTCCAAGCCGTCCGCCCAGGATAATGCCCGCGACTGCCCAGACCATGAAGTCGTCCATATCCGCCGCAGAGACGCCTGTTGGAAGACGCTTGGCCATTGCCATGCAATAGCGCCAACCAATGATGATCCCAGCCAGATAGGCCAACGCGTACCACCGTATCGCGATGGGGCCCAGTTCAAGGGCGATGGGGCTGATATCGGGAAAGGGCATGCCGTGTTCCGTTCGTGTCGGGCCTGAAGCGGCTTACCGGTACGGGTCGTCGGTGGCCAGGAAATCTTTAACGTAACCTGCGATGCCATCTTCCAGGCTCATCACATTGGCGTCATAGCCTGCACCGCGAACCCGGGTCATGTCCGCTTCGGTGAAATATTGATAATGGCGCCGGATCGCTTCCGGTGTGTCGATGAAGTCAATCTTCGCTTCTTTGCCCATTGCGGCGAAGGTAGCGAGTGCCAGGTCCTTAAAGCTTCGGGCCTTGCCGGTACCGCAATTGTAGACGCCGCTTTCCGGCCGGTCACGCAGTAGCCAGAGCATCAACTTCACGCAATCGTCCACATGAACGAAGTCGCGCAACTGCCCGCCATCCTCATAATCGGGATGGTGGGACTTGAAGAGCTTGACCTGCCCGGTGTCGCGGATCTGTTCGAACAATTGATGGGCGACGGATCGTTGGCCACCTTTGTGGTATTCGTTGGGGCCATAGACGTTGAAGAACTTCAATCCGGCCCAGAACGGCGGCGCGCTACCGGCAGCGGCTTCGGTGATCGTATAGTCGTCGAACAATTTCTTCGACCAGCCGTATGGGTTCAACGGCCTAAGCGCGGCTAAGGCCGCCGCATCGTTGTCGTCGGTGAAGCCCTGTGATCCGTCGCCATAGGTCGCGGCTGAGGATGCGTAGATGAACGGGCAATCGGCATCGATACAGAACCGCCACAGCGACTGGCTCAGCGTCAGATTGGTGCGCATGATCAGGTCAACATCGGTCTCCGTCGTCGCGGAAATCGCGCCCATATGGAAGACGGCCTCGATCGAGGTGCCGCTTTGATCGAGGAACAATGGCAGTTCCGTCGGGTCGACAACCTCATGCACCGGGTGCTTGGCCAGGTTTTTCCATTTGGCGTCATGGCCGAACATATCGCAGACGGCGACCGGACCCAGTCCGGCCCCGGTTAGACCCGCGACCAAATTCGACCCGATAAAACCCGCACCACCTGTTACCAAGATCATTATGTCGGCCCCGATTGTCCGAAATGCCAAAAGTGTCCTTCAGAACGCTGCCGTTATACGGGCGGTCGCCCAAACCGGCAACGCGGATAGCGCAAATGGTGTTGAAACCTGCGTTACAGACCGTTCGGAAGAAACAGAGACGTGGCGTAGAGTAGCACGAGGGTCATCGTCAGCGCCGCGGCGACGGTCTGAACGGTGATGGAGGCCGCCATCAAGTCCGCGTCGCCCCCCATGGCCTTTGTCATCTGATAGGAACTGACGCTTGCCGGCGGTGCGGTGAAGATGACGGCGACAAGGGCAGCCGGCCCGGAAAAGCCGAGCGCCAAGGCGGCAGCCACGGTGATGGCGGGGGCGGCGATAAGCTTCAGAAAGGCGCCGATCGCCACGGGCCAACCCGCCGATTTCAGCGCCCGCAGACGCAAGCCCGCGCCGACGCTGAGCAAGGCCATCGGCAGGGCTGCCTTTCCGATGACGCCCGTCGTGTCCCAAAGGGCATCGGGAAAGGGCAGGTCGGCCAAATTGATGATCGCCCCGGCCAGCGTGGACAGGATCAACGGGTTGGCGATGACGCTGCGGGCAAGGCTTAAGATGGAAGGCCGCGTTCCGCTGGCACGCCCGTTCATGCCCGCCAGGGCGATTACGCCGAGCGTGTTGATCAGGGGGGCGACGATGGCGACGGCGATGGCCGCGAAGGCATAGCCGGACGCGCCCAATAGCGATGCGCTGGCGGCAAGGCCGACATATGCGTTCATGCGGAAGGCGCTTTGATAGACCGCGACGAAGGAGCGCTCGGGCAAGCCAATCAACGGTTTGCACAACCAGGCGAGAAGTGCCGTTGCCAAGGTAGACGCCACCAGAACGATCGCCATATTCGCCGTGTCCGGCCCGCTGAGGTCGGCCTGGCCGGTCACGGAAAAGAGCAGGCAGGGGAACAGCACCCAGAAGATCGCCTTGTCCAACCCGTCCCAGAAAGTCTGGGCGAGGAACCCGCTGCGCCGCAAGGCAGAGCCCAACACCACCACGGCGAAGATGGGGAAAATAGCCGATAAGATGGGCGCTAGCAGAGCTGTCATTTGACTTTTGTTGTTGCTTGGAGCGAATGCTGACGGTGAACAAGCAGTTCACGACACTAACCCGGAACGGAAGGGGAAGGCGATGGTGGAAGGTGCGAATAAGGCTGGCGCAAGGGAAATAGAGTATTTCTATTCGATACGTTCCTCCTTCACATATCTCGGCGCCCAGCGGCTTTACGCTTTGGCCGACCGATACGGACGCCGGGTCGTGCATCGGCCGGTTTTGCTATCCATTGTCGTTCCCGCGGCCGGCGGTGTTCCCTTCGAGAAGCGATCCAAAGCCTGGTGGCGGATGCAGGAAAGAGACATGGAGCGCTGGGGCGAATACCTCGGCATTCCCATCAATCCCGATCCGGTTCATCACTATGGGACGATGGAACTGCCGTCAGGTCTTGTTGCCGCGGCGCAGGATCATGTCGATACCGGCGGGGCGGGAGATGTCGACTGTTTGAGCTTCGAACTTCTGGCGGCGTTGTGGCGGGACGACACGGATATATCAGATCCTTCGGTCACGGATACTCTTTGCGCGCGCTGTGGCTTCGATTCGGAAGACCTGCGCGGCAAGGCGCTTTCACCAGCGATCCAGGCTGTGGTCAAAGCCAACTCCGAGGAAATGGTGGCGCGCGGCTATATCGGCGCACCGACCTATGCGGTCGATGGCGAGGCTTTCTATGGTCAGGACCGGTTACTCTTCGTGGAGCGTGCTTTGGCAAAGACGTAGCGGGTTTATTCAGCATCGGGCCGCTGTCCTCATGGTCCGAACCGATTTCAGATTATCACATTACACGATAGTGAGAATTGGGAGAGCGTGCAGGGTGAAGGGCTGAGTTAACGGTCCGGAAAGGGGATCGCCACCGGCTCCTTCACAGCGGCTCGTCGTTCGCGCCATCCCAGAACGGCCGCGCCGGTCAGAATCAAGGCTGCGCCGCCAAACGTCGGGGCGGAGGGCATTTCACCGAAGAACAATACGCCATAAAGCGCGGCGTAAAGCAGTGTCGTGTACATGAAGGGCGCGACGTAGTTCGCTTCGCCCAAACGCATGCCGCGGACGAACAAGGATTGCGCCGTCACCATGATAATGCCGATGGCGGCCAACATGCCCCATTGCGGCATGCTCACCGGTTCCCAGAATGCATAGGCTGCGCACCCGGAAATGACGGTGCCGATAAAGTTGTTGATGAGCAGTATGCGCAAAAGCGGCTCGGTGCCGGTCAGTCTTTTTATCAGGGTCAATTCGGCGCCCATGAACATTGCGGCCATAAGAGCGATCAAGGCGCTGGGTTGAAAGGCGCTGGTACCGGGTTGGGTTAGGATCAGGACGCCCGTGAAGGCGACCGCGGCCGCCCCCCAGCGCCAGGGGCCGGCCCGTTCCCCCAAAAACAGAATAGCCAAGATCATGGTGAAAAAGGGGCTCAGAAAACTGATCGCGGTCGCCTCCGCCAGCGGCATCAGGGCGACGGCCGCAAACATGCTGGATACGCCCGCCCATCCGAAAATGGAACGCGAGACATGCAGGGTCCATTTTGTACCTGAGAAGGTTGGCCGCGTGATCAAGGCGATTGGCAAAAGCGTCAGAAAGCCGAACAGGAAACGGCCGAATGATACCTGCAAGGGATGCAACCCTGCGCCGCCCTCCGGGCCCAATTGCTTGGCAATCGCAGAGGTGGCGGCAATGAAGCCGCAGGACAGGATGATGAAGACTGCACCCTTTAGATTGTTCGTCATCGTCGCGCTTTACACACGTTCCATGCTGGAATCCAGCAGGATGCATTTTCGGGCGCGCGAAAATGATGCAACGGGTCAGGCTTGCTCGGCTTCCAGTTCCCGGATCATTGCGGCCAGGGCCAACACGCGTTTGGCATTCTCCACATGCAGATTTTCGACCAATTTGCCGTCCAGCAACACGACCCCCTTGCTCTCGGCCGTTGCGGTTTCGAAGGCTTCGATGATTTTGGCCGAGCGGTCGACTTCTTCCGCGGTCGGACCGAATACGGCATTGGCGGTGTCGATCGTCTTGGGATGGATAAGCGTTTTGCCGTCAAAGCCAAGTTCCAGCCCCTGCTTGCAGGACGCCTCGAAACCGACCAAGTCGGACAGGTCCAGATGAACGCCATCGAGTATGGCAAGGCCGAAGGCACGGGCCACCAGCACCGACATGTTCAGGCTGGTCATGAATGGCAGGCGGTCCGGCGTATGCAGGCAATGCAGATCCTTGGCCAGATCCGATGTGCCCATCACGAAACCGCCCAGACGCGGGGAGGATTTCCCGATCTCTTCAGCATGCAGCACGCCAAGCGGGGTTTCGATCATGCACCAGATCGCCAGATCCGCGGGGCCGCCATTGTCATCCAGTATGTTCTGGGCGGTCAGGACGGTTTCGGCGCTTTCGACCTTGGGCAGCAGAATGCCGTCCGCGCCAACGGTCGCCATGGCGGCCAGGTCGTCCTCACCCCAAGCGGTGTCGAGGGCATTCACACGGACGAGGATTTCGCGTTTGCCGTAGCCGCCTTGGGCCAATGCGTCATGGATGTTGACGCGGGCCTGTTCCTTCGCATCCGGCGCAACGGCGTCCTCAAGGTCCAGGATCAGGGCGTCGGCGGGAAGCGACCGGCCTTTCTCCATCGCGCGGGTATTCGACCCCGGCATATAGAGGACAGAGCGGCGGGGGCGGGAAGTGGCGGCCATTGTCTACGTCCATTCAAATTGGTTGCTGCACGCTTGGCGCAGGATACCGGGCAGTGTTTGATTGACAAGGTCGTCCGGCCGGCACCATGCGTTGAGCCGGGCGCTTGCCAGTCCTTCGGGGGGCGTGTATCGCGGTGAGCATGAACGTTATCTCGATCCAATCCCATGTCAGCTTCGGGCATGTCGGAAATTCGGCGGCGGTCTTTCCCTTGCAGCGGCTGGGGGTCACCGTTTGGCCGGTCCATACGGTGCTGTTCTCGAACCATACCGGTTATGACGGTTGGCGCGGGCCGGCCTTGTCGCCGGAAACCGTACGGGATGTCCTGCAGGGCATGGAAGACCGCGGCATCTTCGCCGGCTGCGATGGGATTCTAACCGGATATATCGGTAATCCCGACCTGGGATCGGTGGTGGCCAACCTGGTCGATCGCGTGCGCGGCGCCAATCCCAAGGCGGTCTATTGCTGCGACCCGGTGATGGGGGACGAAGGGCGCGGGTTCTATGTGTCGGACGGCGTTGCGGGTTTCATGCAGGAAACGGCGCTGCCGCGTGCCGATATTCTGACACCCAACAAATTCGAATTGCAGGCCATGAGCCCGTTCACGGGGGATAGCCTGCCCGAGCTGATCACAGCGGCCCGCAGATTGTGCGCGAAAGGCCCCCGGCTGGTCCTGGTCACCAGTTTGGAACGCCAGGACGGACCCACCGATGCGGTCGAGATGCTGTTGGTATCGCAAGACCGCGCTTGGTTGGCCGAAACGCCGCGACTGTCCTTCCCGATCAACCCGAACGGTGCCGGCGATATGACGGCCGCGCTGTTCCTGGCCGCCATCCTGAAAAAGGACGATCCGGGCGCTGCCCTGAGCGATACCATTTCGGCGGTCTACGCGGTGCTGGATAAAACGCGGGAGCTCGGCCGCCGGGAAATGGCCCTGGTCGAAGCGCAGGATGAGATCGTCGCCCCGCCACGCCGGTTCGACGTGCGGCAGATAGCGGACTAGGTTTCGCTTGCGCCCTCGGCGCTATCCCGGTCCGCAATCCAGTCGTCCAAGGCGGCCCGCACCCGCATGAAGACCTCGTCCCAGTCGCCCGGGCTGGTTTGTCGGAACAGGCGCATGCTGGGATACCAGGGGCTGTCTTCGCGGCGCAGTTGCCACCGCCAATCGGGCGCAAAGGGCAGCATCACCCAAACCGGTTTTCCCATCGCGCCGGCCAAATGCGCGACCGATGTATCCACGGTCACGACCACGTCCAGATCCTGGAGCAGGGAGGCGGTATCCGCAAAACTGCGGATTGCCGGACTTAGGTCTTGGATGACGGCGCCAAGCGACAGGTCTTGGATCTCGGCCTGTGCCGGACCGACTTGAAGGCTGTAGAAACGGGCATTCAATACGTCGAACAGGGCGGTAAAGGCGCTCAATCCCGCTGACCTGTTGGCATCGTTCTTATGCGTCGGCTTTCCGGCCCAGGCGATACCGATGCGTGGGCCGGTGCCGTTGTCGCCGATGCGCGGTCCGTCCGGCGGCGGCGTCAAATATGGTTCACGCCCTGGCAGCACGCTTTCACCCAACGGCAACAGGTTCGGCGCGCTCAATAGCGGCATCTGCATATCCGCCTCGACCAATTCGTGATTCCGCGCGCGGATCTCGACGCCGTCAAACAAGGGCGATGCGGTCAAAAGATCGATCAGTTGCGGCTGAACTTCGAAAACAAGCCGGCCCACACGGGACTTCAGGGTGGGCACATAACGGCAGAACTGCAGGCTGTCGCCCAGGCCCTGTTCCGCATGGATAACGATGGTTTTGTCTTTTTCAGCTTCGCCGTGCCAGCGCGGAAGGGCGGCATAACGCTGCTGGGTTTCGGGCAAGTCCCAACGGGCCTCATAGGCTTCGAAACCTTTTTCGAGATTGCCGCTCAACAGCACGGTCAGCGACTGGTCCCAGGGCAGGTCCGGATTGTCATAGCCTAAAAGTTCCGCGCGCCGGAAGCAGGCATCCGCTTCGGCCAGTTCCCCGAAATCGCGGGTGACGAGGCCCATATTGTAATGGATCTGCGCCGCGCCTGGGGTCAGGCTGAGCGCCTTGAGTTGGGCGCGTTTCGCATCTTCCAGATAATTCGACGCCCGCAACGCGTTGCCCAGATTGGACCAGGCCGCCCCGTCATTCGGGTTCAGCATCACGCCGCGGCGCAGACACGCCAACGCCGCGTCCAATCGGCCCAACCGGCGCAGAACGATTCCCAGGTTGATCCAACCGGCGGCCGAATTGGGGAAGCGGCGGACCAAGGCTTCATAGCCCCGCGCCGCGCCTGCAAGATCGCCGTTTCGGTGCAATTCGATCGCCGCCATCAAGGCTTCCTGCACAGAGACCGGTTTGGGCGGCTCCGCGATACCCGGCGCCGGCTCGGGTACAGACTCAGGTCCAGCCTCGGGCGCCGGCTCCGGCGTGGCGGCCTCCGGTTCGGCGTCCACGGACGCATCGTCGGTCAAATCGGGTTCAGGCGCGGGCTGATCGTCCGGGTCGGTTTGATCCGTCGAGGGAAGTTCGTCGGCGGGGGCGGTGTCCTCCGCGGCCTTATCCACAAGGTCGCCCGGTTGGAACTCCAGTCCCTCGATTTCCAGGGTCAGTTCTTCTTCCGCCTCGTCCAAATCCGCGTCTAGGGTATCGGCTTCCGTATCTGCGCTTTCAGGTTCCGGTATATCCGACGCGTCGGGCCAATCGTCTTCACCCGACGCGGCCTCATCCGCAGCGATATCATCGCCCGCGTTTTCATCGGACGCTGCGTCGTCATCGGATGCGTCATCATCCGCCGTGCCTTCACCGTCTGGAACGTCATCGGACGCGCTGTCATCCGCCGCGCCGTCATCCATCGGGTCCAACATAGCACTGTCGGCTTCTTCCCCGTCCGGTGCGGAAAGGTCGGGTAGGGGCGGGCCGAGATCCTCGTCATCGTCGTCTTCACCCCAAGCGGCGAACTCGTCTTCCGGTTCGGAAGGTTCGGCATCCGTCGGTTGGGGCGTCAAATCGGGTGCGGGTTCGGACGCAGATTCCGCCGCTGCTTCCGGCTCAGCTTCTTCCGTCAGAACATCGTCAATATCCACCATTTCGATATCGGGGACATCTTCCTCGTCGGCATCTTCCTCGTCGGTATCTTCCGGGGCCGGTTCCTCAGGAACGGGTTCTTCACGGGTGGGTTCCTCGGAGGCGGAATCATCATGCTGGGAGTCTTCTAGCGGAGAGTCTTCGGCGGCAAGCTCTTCGATTTCCGCAGGTTCATCTTCCGGGATCCCTTGCTCCGCGTCATCGCCAATGGCGTTATCCGGGCCTTCGTCAAATTCAGACAGGTTCAGCGGTTCGGCATTTTCCGGCGTTTCGTCCGCCCGGTCTTCCGCGAGCGTGGCTTCAGTCGCGTCGGAATCTACGGTTTCAACCGGGTCTGGCTCAACCGGATCTGGCTCAACTGGGTCTGGCTCAACCGGGCCTGGGTCAACCGGGGCGGCGTCTGTCTCGGCGAGATCATCGGTTTCCCCGTCGCCCGTCTGCGCATCGGTCGCGGGTTCTTCGATCGCGGGGCCGGACAGGTCGGGCAGGGGAGGGCCGAGATCGTCTTCGTCGAATTCGTCGTCCTCGGAATCAACCGCCGGTGTGTCTGTATCCGAGCCGTTCTCTTCAGGGGTTTCATCCGCCTGGGGGGCGAAGGTTGGTTTCTGTTCGTCCCCGTCACCGGTTTCATCATCACCGAGATGATCGAAGGAGATGTCGAAACTTTCCTCCTCGACAATGACGAAGGGGTCTTCGACGGGGGGTTCCGCGTCGTCCTCTTCCAACGCCATGTCCAACTCGTCGCTGCCATCGCCGGCGGCAAGGGCGGCGGCGCGTTGCTCCTCCTCCTGAAGGATGCGGGACATGGTCGGCGCCTTGTCCTTCAGAAAAGAAGACAGATTTTCCCCCTCCGGCGTTTTGCCGGCGGATGGATCTTTCTGGTTTGACTTGTCGTTATCCCCGCTCATTGGCCGGATGGTAGTGTGCCTCGCAGGCGGATGGAAGCATTCTCGCCGGGTTTCATCGCCATAAAATCTCGATTTTCAAGAAAATGGGGGCACGATACCGGTCGATCACCGGTGCCGTGCCCCCTTGTCGGAAAACCGATCAGGTTCGGGACTTAGGACCCTCTAAATTAGCGGTCATTCACCCAAAGTCTTACGCTGCCTTCCGCAGGTGGCCGTTATTGACCAGCACTTCCGCGATCTGCACCGTGTTCAGCGCCGCGCCCTTGCGCAGGTTGTCGGCGACGACCCACATGTTCAGGCCGTTTTCGACGCTGATATCGTCGCGGATACGGCTGACATAGACCGCGTCCTCACCCGCGCTTTCCTGCGGGGTGACATAGCCTTCGTCCTCGCGGTGATCGATCATGGAAATGCCCGGCGCCTTGCGCAGGACCGCCCGCGCTTCCGCGGCGGAAATCGGCTCACGGGTTTCGATGTTGACCGATTCCGCATGGCCGATGAAGACAGGAACGCGCACGCAGGTGGCGGAAACCTTGATCTTCGGGTCCATGATCTTCTTGGTTTCGACCACCATCTTCCATTCTTCCTTGGTCGACCCGTCATCCATGAAGCTGTCGATATGCGGAATGCAGTTGAAGGCGATCTGCTTGGTGAACTTTTCCTTGGTGATCGGGTCGTTCACATAGACGGCCTTGGTCTGGTTGAACAACTCGTCCATCCCCTCGCGCCCGGCGCCGGAAACGGATTGATAGGTGGAAACCACCACGCGCTGGATACCGAACGCGTCGTGCAGGGGCTTCAGCGCCACGACCATCTGAATGGTGGAACAGTTGGGGTTGGCGATAATGCCCTTCTTCGAGAAACCGGCGACCGCCTGCGGGTTCACTTCCGGCACCACCAGCGGCACGTCCGGGTCCATCCGGAAATGCGAGGTATTGTCGATCACCACCGCGCCGGCCTTGGCGGCCTTGGGCGAATATTCGGCGGAAACCTTCGCGCCGGGGGAAGACAGGACGATATCCACGCCCTTGAAGTCGAAAGTGGCCAGATCCTGGCACGCGATTTCCTGGTCCAGCCCATAGCCGACCTTCCGGCCGAGAGAGCGGGAGGAGGCGAGCGCGATCACGTCGTCCGCCGGAAATTCACGTTCAGCCAGGATATTCAGCAATTCCCGGCCCACATTGCCGGATGCCCCGACCACTGCAACACGATAACCCATCGTTGGTTTTCCTCAAAAAATTCGGCGCCGCACCTTTTTGCTTCGACGGCGCGCTGTTTACCTCATGACCCTGCGGGATTCAATTCCCCGGCGGATTTCCAGGCATTTTGTCCATGCCCTGGCTTGGCCGAGGCCCCAAAAGGGCCGCACTCGTTTGCGAAGGTGGGGTGGGTGGAGGTCTCCGCCCGCCGCTGCCGGTCATCCCCGGAAATCACCGCCCCGAGCATCCTCGGTTTGGTCGGGCGGGCCGTTCAAGTTCCTGGAATGATGTCCAAAAAACTTCGGGCCGCCCTTTTCGGAGCGGCCCGCCTTCGTCGTCCTGTGCCTTCGCTGTTAGCTGTCGGTCTCGGACGTCGTGGACTGGTCGCTCTTACCCTTGGCGACGGTGGTAGTCGGTTTCTCTTTGGACGCGGTTTGGTCCATATAGGGGCAAGCAGAAGCGCCCGCGGCAAACGCGGTCAAACCAAGAACGGCAATGGCAGTCACAAAAAGCTTACGCATCGGAAAGTCCTCCGCCTGTGATCCAGAACCAACAGACTACACCGATAAGCACCGCACCGCAACAAAACGCCCATCACGGAAGGGTGAACCGGTCCAGGCGCGGATATAAGGCCAAAGAGGTTTCCGCGCAAGGGGCGAGGACCGCCACGCAGGGTGTGGCTCACCCTGCCACCTCGATTTCAAGTTGCCGTCCTCGCCAAAGCCCCGGTAGCCTCAATCGAGCACGGGAGGCATCGGTATATGAACAGGGAAGAAACCTGGGGCCTTTTCAAGCAGGGCAAGGAGGCGTGGAACGCCTGGGCGGATGAGATGCTCACCCAGCGAAAGGCCTTTGCCGAAGAAGGGGCGTGGCCGGAAGGGAAACGCCCGCCCGAAGGCAACGATCAAATCGATGCCTGGCAAGCGCAAGCCAGAGCCGATTTTTCGGAGCAAGAATTCGGCAAAGGTGACGGCGATTTCAATGATTTCGTCTTCCCGTTTCGCGCGGATTTCAGCGAGGCCACGTTAAAGGGCAACGCGGCTTTCAGCGGGGCCACGTTCAAGGGCGACGCGGATTTCATCGGGGCCACGTTCACGGGCAACGCGGGTTTCGGCGGGGCCACGTTCAAGGGCAACGCGTATTTCAGCGGGGCCACGTTCAAGGGCGACGCGGATTTCATCGGGGCCACGTTCACGGGCAACGCGGGTTTCGGCGGGGCCACGTTCAAGGGCAACGCGTATTTCATCGGGGCCACGTTCACGGGCAACGCGGGTTTCGGCGGGGCCACGTTCACGGGCGACGCGGATTTCATCGGGGCCACGTTCAAGGGCGACGCGGATTTCATCGGGGCCACGTTCACGGGCAACGCGGGTTTCGGCGGGGCCACGTTTGAGGGCGGCGCGGGTTTCGGCGGGGCCACGTTCAAGGGCAACGCGTATTTCATCGGGGCCACGTTCACGGGCAACGCGGGTTTCGGCGGGGCCACGTTTGAGGGCGGCGCGGGTTTCAGCGCCGGAACCTTCTCGGGAACGACAAGTTTCCGGGACGCACGTTTCCTTGGCGAGTATGCGGATGTCAGTTTCGAGGCCGCGAAAAGTGAGCGGGCTTTCACGTTACAAGGCAGCACCTTCGCGACTGTGCCGGATTTTTCGCAGATGGACTTCAATCAGGCGCCGCGGGTGGACAATTTACGACTGCACCCGCGGCGCCTGGGACGCCTTTGGCGATTCTATCATGGCGACCCGCGGGACAATAGGCCTTTCGGTGAACGGCTTATGACGGGAACCCTGTCCGTCTTCAAGGGGCGGAACCGTGCGGAACCCAACAACCTTGCCGCCCGCTACCGCGCGCTGCGCCGGTTGGCGGATGAAGGGCATGACCATAAGCTGGAGCAGGAGTTTTTCGCGGATGAACTAAGGGCGCATCAGTTCCATGACTATTGGTTCCTGCATCCGCAGCTCTACGCCATTTGGATCTACGAGGCCCTTTCCAATATCGGACGGTCGCTCGTGCTGCCGCTCGCTTGGATGGCGTTTTGCCTGTTCTTGTTCACGGGGGTCTATTTACAGGCTAGCCAGTCCAAAGATTTCGGTTACCTGTCGGCGTTGCAGAGCATTGCGGGGGCGGCATCGCCCGAATTGGAATGTGCGTCCGATGGGAAATACGATCGCGATCTACAAAGGCCCGTCTTTGAACGGCTTCCGGGCGATCCGGTCTCGTCGGCGTGGTCCCTGTCCGCGCGGAACAGCCTGATTTTCGCGGGCGGTGTTTTGGGGCAGACGAACCGCCAGATACAGGCCTGTCTTTATGGGGTGCAGAATATCGGCGGTCGGAAGGAACCGGCGGTGCCGACCTTCGTCGCGGTGATGGGAACCACTCAGACGATCCTTTCCTTGATCCTGATCTTCCTGTTCGGCTTGGCGCTCAGGAACAATTTCAAGATTGGGTAATGGGACTTGTTTGGGGGCCCAACATCGCCGCCAATAGATCGAAGACAATCCGTATGCGCCGGCTGGTGTGGAGTTCGCGGTGGGTGACGAGCCAGACGGGGATGGGGATGGCGAGCTGGTCGGGCAGGACCGGTTCCAGGGCGGGCACGGTCGCGGCCATTTCGCGCGATAGGGCTGAAATGCCTAATCCCTGTTTCACCAGTTCCAGCACCACCAAGCCGTTATCCGCCGACAGGGTGAAGTTGCGGTCGGTCAGGGTCACACCGAAATCGGCCAGGAATTCAGCCATGCGGGCATTGTCGCCATGGCCGATGACGTCGTGGTCCGACAAATCCGCAAGGGTCGCGGGGCGGCCGGCCCGGTCCAGATAGGCGGGCATGGCATAAAGATGGCCGATGCTGTCGCGCAGGCGCTTGGCGATCAGGTCCGGATGATCGGGCTGGACATGGCGGATCGCGATATCCGCTTCGCGCAGGCGCAGATCGCGGATCTCGTTGGACACGACAACCTCTACCGTGATGCCGGGGGCTTCCGCGCGCAGGCGTTTCAGGATCGGCGGCAGTTGGAAGGCGGATAGCCCGTCGCTGGCGGTGATCGTCACTCTGCCCTCGATCGCCTGGGACTGGCCGGAAGCGGAGAGCGACACCCGCGTCGCCGCTTCGCCCATGCCGCGCACATGGTCGAGCAGTTCCAACCCCGATGCGGTCGGGACGAGGGAGCGCCCAACCCGTTCGAACAAGGTGACGCCCAGGTCCTGCTCCAAGGCGGCGACCTGGCGACTCAAGGTCGGCTGGGTCTGTTTCAGGACCCGCGCAGCGGCGCTCAACGAGCCTTCCTCGACGGTCGCGAGAAAGGCCCGCGCCTGATTCCAATCGAAAGTGACGGCTGCCCAATTCATGCAAATACGTATATATACTCACCGAAAATCCGCAATTCCTATTATACTTATGCATGTTTATACCCGTGCGACCGCTGGGGGCGGGTGGCTTGTTTATGCACGGGCGGCAAACGGATCGGCCCGGATTCGGACAGCTTCAGACACAGGAAGAAGGCGGACATGATCGCTGCAGCGAAGTTCTGGGACAAACATGCGGACAAGTATGCGCAACGGCCGATCAAGAATGTCGATGCCTATGAGCGGACGCTGGAGCGCACACGCGCCTATCTGTCGAAGACCGACCGGGTGCTGGAAATCGGCTGCGGTACCGGCGGCACGGCGGTGAAACTGGCGGGGGATGCCGCGCATATCACCGGCAGCGACATTTCACCCGCCATGATCGGGATCGCGCGGGGCCGGGCGGAAGACCAGGGCCGGGACAACGTCTCCTTCGTCTGCGGCGATGCTTGCGATCTTGATTTCGAAGACGGGACATTCCAACGGGGGTCGTTCGACGCGGTCATGGCGTTCAACCTGCTGCACCTGTTGCCGGATGCGGAAGGCGCGGTTTCGCGTGCCCATGCCTTGGTGAAGCCGGGCGGGTATTTCATTTCGAAGACCGCCTGCCTGCGCGACATGTCGCCCTTGTGGCGCCCCCTGATCTTCGTCATGCAGGCGGTCGGTTTCGCGCCTTTCCTGCGACGGTTCTCAAAACCCGAACTCAATGGGATGATCGAGGCGGCCGGTTTCGAGATTGTGGAAGGACGGTCCTTCCCAGGCGCGCCGGAATCCTGGTTCGTCGTTGCGCGGAAACCGATTGCTCGGAAATCCATCGCGCGGCAGTCCGACGATACCAACAGCCGAACGTTCATTTAAATTGCGTGCTTCTTAAACGCCGCTGCCGCAATAGCTGGGCAGGGGGTAGGCGTCCAGCAGGCCGGTGTCTTTCGCCGCACGCTCATCCTTGGCATAACGGCCGCGGCTGAAACGGGGGCAATCGCGGGCCAAGCCTTCGCGGACGATGACGCTTGCGATATCGACGCCGTTCCACTCGCAACTGCCCACTTCGCGGCCACGGGTCTTCTCCCCGGTCAGGTGACAGGTCACTTCTTTTTGCAAGACCAGCAATTGCATGAAGGCCGTCGCGTCGCCGCCAAGGGGCATATAGGGTCCCGGGGCGGCAATGCCCTGAAGGCGAATACGGGTGCCGTCGATTTCGATCTCGTCGCCCGAGGGAACGGCGGTTACGGTTCCGCTCAGATCACGCGGTGTTTGCGCTTGGATAGCTGGGGCGGCAGTGGCGCCAAGGATGGCAAGGACGAGGTTTGTGAAGACTTTCCGCATGGCCCTACATTTCCGATCCCTGCGGGCTTCCACAATAGGCGGGCAAGTCGAACTGATCGGCTATTCCCGTATCCTTGGCGCGTTGCGCGGCCCTTTCATAGAGGCGTCCGCCGAGCCTGTGGCAGGGCAGGGCAAGACCCTCACGCACCAGGGCTTCTGCGATATCCTTTCCGCCGATGCGGCAGGTTCCTACCTCCGCGTCCTTGAAACCCTGTCCGGTCAAGCGACAGGAGATCTGTTGGTTCCAGATCAACCGATTCAGGAATCCCACCGCGTCCGACCCCAGGGGCGTGCCGAAGTCGGGTGAGGCTATGCCATAGAGACGGACTTTGAAGCGGCCGGATGTAAACTCATCCCCTGAGCGAACCTGTGTCACTTTGATTTGTACCGTGCGGGGAGAGAAAGATTTGTCGAGGGTTCCCGTCGCCACGGCGGGGAATGACGCAAAGACGGACAGCAGAAGGCATATCCCGGCCAGCCAACCGAGATCGTTCGGGCGCTCTGCTGCGCTATGCGGCCAGAATCTCATCTGACTTGCACGTCACGACGCCAGCATTGGCCATTGCCTTCATCGCGGCATCCAACGATCCGTCCAGGTCGATGGCGCGGCAAGCGTCTTCCACCAGCACCATTTCGAAGCTTTCGGCTCGTCCGTCCAGTGCGGACCAGGCAACGCAGAAATCGGTCGCCAATCCGACGAGGAAGACACGCGTGAAACCACGGTCCTTCAGGTAGCCGGTCAGGCCGGTCGCGGTCTGACGGTCATTCTCATAGAATGTGGAATAGCTGTCGATCTGCGGTCTGAAACCTTTGCGAACAATCAGCGAGGCTTTTGTGGCGTTCAGCGCCGGATGAAATTCCGCCCCGAATGTTTCCTGAACGCAATGGTTCGGCCACAGCACCTGCTCGCCATAAGGCATCCGGACCGTTTCGAACGGTGACTTGCCGTCATGGCTGGACGCGAAGGAAGAATGGCCGATCGGGTGCCAGTCCTGGGTCAGGACGACGGCGTCGAATTTGTCGATCAGGCCGTTGATGACGGGGATACACCCCTCGCCATCCGGCACGGCCAAGGCGCCGCCTTCACAGAAATCGTTCTGGACATCCACGACGACCAGGACGTCGGTCGGCTGTACTGTCAGGGTACCCATCCGGTCATCTTTCCTTCGTTCGGTCGCCGTGGTTGTCGCGAAACCTTATGCGGCGCGCTTGTCCAGTTCCTCGCAAACCGCATCGCCCATCTGCGCGGTGGAGACCTTCTCCGCTCCCGCCGCCATGATGTCGCCGGTGCGGATGCCGCGGGACAGAACGGCCTGAGCCGCCTGTTCCAGCAGATCCGCATCTTCCTGCAGGTCGAAAGAATATCGTAGCGTCATCGCGAAGGACAGCAACATGGCCAGCGGATTGGCCATGCCCTGACCGGCGATGTCCGGTGCGCTGCCATGCACGGGTTCGTAAAGCGCTTTGCGGCGACCGAACTCATCGACAGCGCCGAGCGAAGCGGACGGCAGCATGCCCAGCGATCCTGTCAGCATGGCGGCGACGTCTGAGAGCATGTCGCCGAACAAGTTGTCCGTGACGATGACGTCGAACTGTTTCGGGTTACGGACCAACTGCATGCCGCAATTGTCCGCATACATGTGGTGCAATTCGATGTCGTCGTACTTGCCGGACTTGTGCAGTTCGCTGACCGTCTGGCGCCAGAAGACACCGGTCTTCATGACGTTCGCCTTTTCAACCGAATGCACCTTGCTGCCCCGCTTGCGGGCCAGGTCGAAGGCGACTTCGGTGACGCGTTCGATTTCAGCCTTGGTGTAGCTTTGCGTGTCTATGCAGCGCTCCGTGCCGTCCGGCAGGGTCTGCATGCCGCGCGGCTCGCCGAAATAAACGCCTGCGGTCAGTTCGCGGATGATCATGATGTCCAGACCCTGAATCACTTCCTGCTTCAGGGTTGAGGCATCCAACAACGCGTCGAAGGTGACGGCGGGCCGCAGGTTGGCGAACAGGTCCATTTCCTTGCGCAGGCGCAGCAGGCCGGCCTCGGGGCGCACGTCCCAACCAAGATTGTCGTATTGCGGGCCGCCGACTGCGCCGAACAGCACGGCATCGGCGTCCATGGCGTCCTGCATCGTCTCGTCTGTGATCGCCGTCTTGTGGGCGTCATAGGCGGCGCCGCCGACAAGGCCTTCCTTCACGTCGAAGGAAACGGCGCGGCGTTTGTCCATCCAGTCGAGAACCTTGCGGACTTCTTGGCAAACTTCCGGTCCGATCCCGTCCCCGGGCAACATCAAAAGTGATTTATTGGAAGCCATGGACAGATTTCCCCTTAATTTTTTGGCATTTCCTGATTTGCCAGATGCTTTTACCGCTCCGGGCGGCTTCGCGCCAGGGGTTGAAGCCTCCGGATTCCGGCAAATATCCAGTGACGTGAGGTACAGGTAAGCTGGCGATCATCCGATCGGCATTGACCTTCCCCTAAGGGGAACCTTTAAGTCATGGAATTCGTTGCGAAAATTGAACAACATAAGCCAAGGGATGCCGTGATTTCTTCGACCCCTATTATGAGGCTTCTGGCTCTTGCTGTCTTTGTGCTGGCCGTGTCCGCGGTTGGAGGGGTGATCCTGTATAGGAATAGCGGCCAGGAAGCGGCTGTGGACGGTGCGGCGACGGTACAGCGGATTGCCCAGGGCAAGGCGATCTATATGGACCATTGCGCGTCCTGTCACGGCGCAGCGCTTGAAGGGCAAGCGAATTGGCGGTCGCGCAAGCCGGACGGGCGCCTGCCCGCGCCGCCGCACGATCCCAGCGGCCATACTTGGCATCATCCCGACCAGATGCTGTTCGTCATGACGAAGTTCGGCCCACAGGCGACAGCGGGTCCAGGCTATGAATCCGATATGCCGGGATTTGAAGGGGTTCTCAGCGATCAGGAAATCATCGATGTTCTTACCTATATCAAGAGCACCTGGCCGGAAGAGATTCAGCAGGAACAGGCGCGCCGCACGAAACTGTCCCGCCAGAACGCATCCTGATTTCTTGCCTTTGAAAACGAAAGGAAAACCATGAGCTTCGGTTTTTTAAGAGCTGCTTTTTTCATTGTTCTTCTGACCGCCGGATCTGCGGCCTTCGCCCATTCCACGGCGACAGGGATCGTCAAGGAACGGATGGAGTCCATGAAAGCCATCGGAAAGGCCACCAAATCCATAGTGGCGATGATGCAGGGCAAGCAGGATTACGATCCAACGGCTATCTCGGCGGCAGCGGCTTCTATCAAGGAACATGGCGGTGAGGGGCTTTTGGCCAAGTTCCCCAAGGACTCGCTTGATCCGCCCAGCGAAGCCCTGCCCGCCATTTGGCAAGACTGGGTGACGTTTAAAACGTTGAACGAAGATTTGCGGCGGGAAGCCGCGTTGCTGGAAACGGTCGCCGCAAATGGCCCGGAAGGATTCGGAACGGTCGTGACCTACACCGACGACCGGGCGCAGCCGGCGGGACCGGTCGCCACGCGCCTGTTGAAGACATGCAAGTCCTGTCACGACAAATTCAGGGAGGAGGATTGATCCGGCCTTGCCGGGCTCATCCCCAGGTCAAGTCTCGAAAGCGGCCAACATTGAAAGCAATGCCGCTTCCATCGAACGCCGCAAATTGCTGCGCCGAGTCTTGCTCAGTTCCGGGTCGGACAAGGCCAGCGCAGCTTCGTTCATTGCTCCTGAGAGGAGGTAGGCCAGCGCCATAGGGTCGGCATCCGCCCGGAGCGCTTTCTGCCGCTTGGCCTCTGTCAGACCATCTCTCAACGCGCCGAACCCATGTTTTGTGTCGATTTCCCGCCACTCTGCCCAACCTAGGACCGATGGGCCGTCAATCAGCGCGATCTGCCGAATGTCGGGACTGGAACACGCGTCCAGGAAAGCAAGACAGCCTCGCCGCAATCCCTCCGTGATGGAAGGGGCAGAGGCCGATGCATCTTCGATACGACTCAGGATACGGATATGGGCGAGGTCCACGACCGCGCGGAACATGTCCGTCTTATCCTTGAAATGATAATACAAAGCGCCGCGGGTAACGCCGGCCTCGCGAACGACATTCTCCGTCGATGTTTGCGCAAAACCATTTGCTGCGAATTCAGCCCAGGCAACTTCGAGCAGTTGGTCTCGCGTTTCTTCATACCGCTTCTGACGTTTTTCCGGCATTGGTTTTCCCTGCAATTTCCACCGACCGGTCGAGGGTAGTCCGGCCCGCCGATCGCTTCCAATCGGATACCACATTGTAAGCTGACTTGAAAGAAAACATACAGTATGTATAAAACATACAGCGTGTATGAAAATGGAGAAAGAATATGAAAATAGAAAGCTACTATCCGGTGATAGGAACGGAGGACGTACGGTCGGCCACGGACTTCTATCAAAGCATGTTCGGTTTCGTTTCGGTTTTTGAAGCGGATTGGTATGTGCATCTGGCCATGCCGGATCAACCGGGCGTGAACCTGGCGATACTGGATTGCCGACATGAAAGCGTGCCGGCGAACGGAAGAACGGCGGCGCGGGGAGTGCTTCTTAATTTTGAAACCGATGACGTCGATAAAGAATATCGCCGACTATGCGCTGCCGGCGCGGAAATACTTCTGCCCTTGCGGGATGAGCCCTGGGGACAGCGCCATTTTATTGTTCAAGCGCCGGGAGGGGTGATGATTGATGTCATCAAGATTATCGAACCGTCGAAAGAATTCCAGGAACAGTATCTGAACTGAGACGTTAGGAATGCTTGAGGGTTATAGGGCGCCCGAGAGAGTCCGGTCTTTGGGGAAAATCAGGCGCACAATGGTGCCTTCACCTGGCTTGGAGGCGATGTCTATCGTGCCGCCGTGTTGTTCGATCAACCCTTTCACGATCGATAAACCCAGGCCGGACCCTTCCTGGGTGTTCAACACGCTGCCGCCGACTTGCGTAAAGGGCTCCAACGCCTGGCTTATTTCCTCAAGCGACATGCCGACGCCGTCGTCCTTGACGCCGAGTGCCAGACGCCCGTCCTCACGGTCTTCTGTAAAGACGGAAACCGCCCCACCCTTCGGTGTGAACTTTATGGCGTTGGAAAGCAGGTTCAGCAGCATCTGGTAAATCCGCCGAGAGTCTCCTTTGACTTCGATCGACGTTGACGGAATGCGGTTCTTCAGGTCGACGCCACCGGCCCTTGCGCGTTCCCGCAATTGCAGGATGACCTCGTCCGCATGGGATGACAGCCCGACCCTATCCTCGACCAAGGCTACTTTTCCAGCCTCCAGGCGGGTCAATTCCAAAATATCGTTAATCAAGGAAAGAAGGTGGACGCCGGAAAAGTGGACGCCTTCGATGTATTCCTTGTAGCGGTTGTTTTCCACCGGACCGAACACTTCGCTACGAATGATGTCGGAAAACCCGATGATGGAGTTCAATGGGGTTCGCAATTCATGCGACATCTGCGCCAAGAAGTCGGATTTGGCCTTGCTTGCCTGCTCAGCCCGGTCCTTGGCGTGGCTCATTTCTTCCTGCGCGCGCTCGGTTTCCCGCAACTGGCGCTGCAGTTCCGCGGTTCTGTCCTCGACACGCATCTCCAGTTCAAGCTTGGCGGCCCTCAATAGGCTTTCCGTTTTCTTCTGCTCGGTAATATCCGTGTATGTCGTCACGAAGCCTTCAGGTACGGGAAAGCCGACAACTTCCAGCACCGTCCCGTCCGGGCGTTCGCGTTTGAATCTATGGGGTTGAAATTGTCGGGCGAGTTCCTCGCGCTGCTTTGCCAGTTGCACCGGGTCGCCGCTGCCATATTCGCCGCGCTTTGCGTTGAACAGCATGAAGTCGAAGAAAGGCGTTCCGGGTTTCAGCAAATCTGCGGGGAATCCTAAAAGTTCGCCACATCTACGATTGGCTACGACCAAGTCGAGATTGCGGTCACAAAGCGAAATTCCCTGTTCCACGCTTTCCAGAATACGCTCAAGCGTTTCCGTCTTGCGCTTCAGTTCCTGTTCACGTTCCGCCAATTCTTTCGTTCGTTCGCGCACGCGCTCGTCCAAGCGCTCATTCGCCTTTTCCAATTCGCTCTGATAGCGGCGCAGTTCGGTGATGTCCTGATAGGTCGTAACGAAACCGCCGTTTTCGATCGGATAGCCCTGAATGCGCAAAACCTGTCCGTCAGGGCGGACGCGCTCAAGAACGTGCGGCTGGAATTGCCGCGCCAGTTCCATTCTTTCCTGAACAAGGGTTTCCACATCGCCGTCACCGTATTCCCCGCGTTCGGCGTTGTAGCGCAGGAATGCGTCGGCCGGTGTGCCGGGTTGTCCCAGTTCTTCGGGGAATTCCAGCAGGCGCAGATAATGCGTATTGCAATAGACCAGCACCAGATCCTGGTCGAAATAGCTGACACCTTGGCCCAAATTCTCCAAGGCATCTGCCAAAACGATGGGATCGATATCCAGCTTCGTGGTCATTCGATTGATCTTAAAAAGAAAAGTCCTGCTCTAGACTATCCATGGCGCCTATTTCAGCAATGGATTAATTTAGAGACTTATTTTGCATATCTTGGACAGGTTAAAGAGTGATGAATAACGCCGTCGCCGTAATGAAAACACGGCATCCAGCGTTCGCTTCCGTGAACATCGCCGCATTATTTCTGGCCATCCTGTGGTTTTACCTTTTTCCGGCCTCGTCACAGACCCAGGCAAAAGATTGTGAACAGCCGGAACCGGTTTGCGCGGTACGCGGGGCCGTATTTGCGATCTCGTCATTCGACCCGGTCGCAAGCGCGGTGCGGATTGGCCCGCAGACCCTCGTCACGTCGCGACATGCAGTGGCCGATGAACCCGGTGTGACGGTCTTCTTGGCGAATGGGCAGTCACTGCAGGGGGAAGTAGTGCCGACCGATTATCCGGGGGACATTATTCTGATTGCCGTTCCGGGACTTCCGTCAGGGACGATGATGGACATCACGGCGGTCGTGCAGCCCGAGATCGGTGAAGATGTTTATTCGGTCGGGGTCGATGTCGCGAAAAAGGCGATCCGGGCCTTTCCGCCCGGTTCGGTACTGATGCCGCCGGCGGCGGGCCATCTTTTGGCGCGGTTGCACCACACCGCCTATAGCCAACCGGGCAACAGCGGCGGCGCCCTTGTCTCGGCGACCGGAGAATTAGTGGGAATCATCGCTTCAGGGGGCGAAGGGCGTTATGAAGCGGTGCCAACCGCCGCCTTGAGCGATTTGATCGACCGCAGCGGCACAACGTTCAATCAGGCAAGCACGGCCCTTGGAACCGCCGTGCGGGATTGCACGCTGATATTGGAAGATCGGCGCGGCGACCGTGCGCCGCTGACAAATGAAGAAGCCGACCGTATCGAAGCGGCCTGCATGGGAACCGGAAACCGGCAGTATTTCGATCTAGCTGCAGAGGCTTATGGCGCATCGGGATTTTTCGGTCGGTCCATCGCTGCCTCCGAGGCGTCGATCGCACAGGACCCGAATGCCTTGAACGCCCGGCTCACAGCGGTGGTTACCTATCACTTAGCCGGGTGGTATGAGGAGGAACTTCCGCATCTTCGCTTTTTGATGAAGTATATTCCGGACGATCCGCTGGTGGTTCGTTATGGTATTCAAGCGGGCGTCTGGGGCGGGGATAAGGCGCTTGCCGCAAGCGCCTTTGAAAGACTGAAAGCATCGAATCCGAATATGGCGTCCGTTGCCCAGAAGTTCATCGACAACCCGCCGCCGCGGCCGGCGCGCAGAGATTTACCAAAATAGTCCGGGTTTATGGGGCGTCCAATGGGTTGGGCACCCAACCCCATTTCACTTTGGCAGCACCGCGTTCCATCGATCGCCCCGTGTGTCCCTTAAGCGCTGCGACTAAATCCGCCACAGACTGTTCTGGATTTTGCGCCAGTATTCGCACAGCCATCGCGGTTACGCGGGGCACCGCATAACTTGAGCCCGAGGCCACGACGGTAGCGCCACGATGGTCGACCGTCTCTATGCTTTCCGCGGGAACCATCAGGTCGACGGATTGCGCACCCCAGTTGGACCCCTTGGCCAGCCGCCCGAAAGCATCTGCCGAGGTCGCGACGACCATGTTCTCAAGTGGCAGGGCGGCGGGAAATACCGGCTCATCGTCGATGTTGCGGTCGTCGTTGCCGGCGGAGACGATGAATAGAATATCCGGATGCTCCTCTGCCGCCAGGGCGAAGACGCGCCAATCGATCTCACGGTTGCTGCCGAGCGGCATCATGACAATCCTTGCGCCGTTTTGTGCCGCATAGGCGACGATCTCACCCATTCGCCGCATGTCTGGCCGAGGATAGCGATATGGGATCATGCGCGTCATAGGCGCTTCCCGCAGCAGGATACTGGCGACGCTGGTTCCATGGCGGATGGGATAATAGGGGGACCGGGAGGTTTCGACATCGAATGGTCGTGGGTCCATGTCCCAGAAGTCATAGCCTAGGATGCGGCCGCTATCGCCGCGTGCCAAATGCGCCGCGACCTCGGGCAGCAAATAATTCACACCCGTATCCACGTGAACGACAGTTACCCCTTCCGGGTCTTCGCCCGGCGGAACCGGTGGGTTCAACGTTTCGGGGGCTCCTTCCTGCTGCAGGTCAGGACCCAATGTTACGAGGAATAAGTCCTCGCCATTGCGTTCCAAAATACGTGCTTGTTTGACAGCGCATCTGGGGCCGAGATCGATCGTTCCGAAAGGAATGCCGTTCAAACGCATATCGCTATGGGCACGCCTTACTGATCCGCCATAACCGTCCAACCCAAGGATAACGGTTGTGCCATCGGCGTCCGTCAGCCTGAAGCTTCGTCGAAACCTAACATCCACTCCGATGTAGTCTTCGATTGTCCTCACCGTCCACCGCCCATCGTCGAATGAACCGGCATGGGTCGGGTTTTCCTCGCAGGCCTTCAGTGTCAAAGCCTTCAACTCAGCAAGCCGTGCTCGGTCGAAAGCCAAGCCTTGGCCGGTATGGGCGAAGATGACGAATGCCGCAAAAGGTAGGAGTGTCGCGAAACGCTTCAAAGATCGTTCCCATTGGGATGCAAAAAGACAGTGGTTCGCTTTTCAGCATCAACCACTGCCGTTCGTAGTCAACCGAGAAACGTATTCTGCCTATTGTGTGACCGGGACGTAGAAGTCGATCTCACCGGCCTTGTTCACGGGGTCGAACCGTTCACCGAAATACTCGAAATCCGCGCTTTGGGCGAGGCGGTAGCCGGAATTGGGAAGCCAGGTTCCGAAGATGTGCTGCAGGGTCGGTTTGATGTCGATGTTAATCGTCTGGCCGGTGAGTTTGTGGGTGAAAACCGCATAGGTCTGAGGTTCAATGACGACCTTATCCATGCCGTCCGGGGGTATGGCGTCGACCTTCGCCATGACCCCGGCGATATAGTCGAACCGGTCCGTGCGACCGTTGTCGCCGAAACAGGCCCCGATGCCGCCTTCGGTCATCAAGGGAAGCAATTGCGCCCAACGACCTTCAACTGTTTCCCAAAGTGTAGGAATTTCGCTAGTGTTGTCGCGTTGAAAACTGCCTTTGAGGCCGATTGCCGCGAAACGGCCTTTTTCCAAAATTCGTGGCTCCATCATTTCTTGCTCCTTCAGGAAGGTAAGGGATGCACCTGAGAGAGGAGACACGAGGCGTCCCGTTCCAGACCATCGGCCATTGCGGACCGTGCCGGGTGAAACTCCAAAAAAGTCCGAGAATGAACGCGTGAAAGCCTGTTGGGACCCGAAGCCGCATTCCAACGCGACTTGGACAATCGGCATGCTGTCGTCCCGCAATAATTCCGCTGCTCGAGAGAGGCGACGGGCCCTGACATAACCCATCACCGTCCATCCGGTCATGGCCTGGAACGTACGGCAGAAATGATATCGGGAAACGCCGGCCGCCGAAGCGACCTCGTCCAGGCGCAGATCCTCACCCAAATGGGTTTCGATCCTGTCTATGGCTTTCAAGATACGTCGCATGGCTCCTCACCGTGTTGGTGGGGCCAGAATAGGCGGCATGCAAGCGCGCCGTCTTAACCGGGATTGCTGAATTGACTGTCGCTGCGCAATCCCGGTTTCGCGGGTGGTGCTTAGCTGGCTTCCCGGTAGAGCCACGGCTGACCGCCGCCCTGCTTGTCTTCGAATGTGTCGATCTTCTTTTCGTTCTGCAGCGTTAGGCCGATATCGTCGAGCCCGTTCAGCAGGCAATGCTTGCGGAACGCATCCAACTCGAAGGGGATTTCTTCGCCGTCCGGATCGGTGATGACTTGGTTTTCCAAATCGACCGTGAATGTGGCGTTCGAGCCGCGATCGGCCTTGTCCATTAGCTTGTCGATCACTTCGCGCGGCAGTTTGATCGGGACGATGCCGTTCTTGAAGCAGTTGTTATAGAAGATGTCCGCAAAGCTCGGCGCCAGGACGCACCGAATGCCGAAGTCGAGCAGGGCCCAGGGGGCATGTTCGCGCGAGGAGCCGCAGCCGAAATTGTCGCCGGCGACCAGAATTTCCGACTGCCGGTACTGGGGCTTGTTCAGCACGAAGTCAGGCTTCTCTTCACCGGTTTCCGGATCGTAACGCATTTCGTCGAACAGATGCTTGCCCAGGCCCGTGCGCTCAATTGTTTTCAGAAACTGCTTCGGGATGATCATGTCTGTATCGACATTGAACATGTTCAGCGGCGCCGCGATCCCGGTCAGGGTTTTGAATTTCTGCATGCTGTCCTCTCCCTAATCCTTGTCTTGCCGGGCATTATCCGCGCCGGCGGCGGGAATCCCAAATGAAATCGAATTCAGCCAAGTCGTCGTCGTCAGCATCGATCAGGCCCAGGCCGCCAGCGAATAACTCGTTGTCGTTGGCGCCGGTTTCATCGGCATAGACGATCTCGACGAACCAACCGTTCGTGTCCAAGTCCTTCTTGAACAGGCGGCTGACGAAGCTCTCCCATTCGGCCAAGGCGATTGCGCTCATTCTCTGTCTCCTCAAAACCCCAAAGGCGCAGCGGCCTAAAGGAAATCTCGCACGTCGGCCAAGGTACCCTTGATCGCGGCGGCGGCGGCCATACCCGGGCTGACCAGATGGGTCCGCCCGCCACGGCCCTGACGGCCCTCGAAATTACGGTTGCTGGTGGACGCGCAACGCTCGCCCGGTTTCAATTTGTCAGCGTTCATGGCGAGGCACATGGAGCAGCCCGGCTCACGCCAGTCGAAGCCGGCTTCCGTGAAGATCTTGTCCAGACCTTCGCGCTCGGCTTCTTCTTTCACCAGACCGGACCCCGGAACGATCATCGCATGGACGCCGTCAGCGACCTTGCGGCCTTCTGCAATCGCGGCGGCTTCGCGCAGATCCTCAATTCGGCCGTTGGTGCAGGAACCGACGAAGACCTTGTCGATCTTTACGTCCGTCAGCTTCTGACCCGCGGTCAGGCCCATATAATCCAGGGCGCGTTGGATGGCCTGCGCCTTGTTCTGGTCGCCAGAATCCGCCGGGTTCGGCACGTAGCCGGTGATCGGCGCAACGTTTTCCGGGCTGGTGCCCCAGGTGATCTGCGGCGGTATGTCGGCAACGTCCAGCGTCACTTCCGTTTCGTATTTGGCGCCTTTGTCCGACGGCAACGTCTTCCAATAGGCGACCGCTGCTTCCCACTGACCCGCCTTTGGCGCCATGGGACGACCCTTGAAATATTCGAAGGTTTTCTCATCCGGTGCGATCAGACCGGCACGGGCGCCGCCTTCGATCGTCATGTTACAGACGGTCATACGCCCTTCGATGCTGAGGTCACGGATCGCCTGGCCGGCATATTCAATGACATGGCCGGTGCCGCCGGCAGTCCCGATCTTGCCGATCAGGGCCAGAATGAGGTCCTTGGCGGTCACGCCTGGCGGCAAGGCGCCGTCGACCGTGACACGCATGTTCTTGAGCGGCTTCTGCAGCAACGTCTGGGTGGCGAGCACATGCTCTACCTCGGACGTTCCAATGCCGAAGGCGAGTGCGCCGAAAGCACCATGGGTCGCCGTGTGGCTATCGCCGCAGACGATTGTCGTGCCGGGCAGGGTGAAGCCCTGTTCCGGTCCGATGATGTGAACGATGCCCTGGCGGATATCCGTTGTCTCGAAATAGGGCACGCCGAATTCAGCGACGTTCTTTTCCAAAGTTTCGACCTGCAGACGGCTTTCGGGATCGGCGATCCCAGCGGACCGGTCGGAGGTCGGAACATTGTGGTCCGCCACGGCCAAGGTGGCGTCCGGGCGGCGGACCTTCCGCCCGGACATGCGCAGCCCTTCGAAGGCTTGTGGGCTTGTCACTTCGTGAACCAAATGCCGATCGATATAAATAAGGCAGGTGCCGTCATCCTGTTGATCCACCAGATGACTTTCCCAGATCTTGTCGAATAGCGTTTTCGGTTCTGACATTCCCGGTTCCCTCCAAAACAATCAGACCTTCCCCGCCCGTTGCGGGGAAGGGTATGCGACGCCGAGACTATTCCTCGGTCTTGATTTCCGCTTCGGTCGCTTCGACCGGCGGTGCAGCTTGTGCCTGCAGTTCCGCGTCGCTCATCGCGGCCGCTGAAGCGGCAGCAGCCTTGCCACGGACGACGCCGCGGGTGCGCTCGGAAATACGGGCCGACTTACCGGTCCGGCCACGCAGGTAGTAGAGCTTGGCGCGGCGGACTTTACCACGGCGCACCAGTTCGACCCCGTCGATCCGCGGGCTGTACAGCGGGAACACACGTTCCACGCCTTCGCCGTAGGAAAGCTTGCGCACGGTGAAGGAGCTGTTCAGGCCGGCATTCTTGCGGGCGATGCAGACGCCTTCATAAGCCTGCACACGTTCGCGGTTGCCTTCGACAACCTTCACCAGAACACGCACGGTGTCGCCGGGACGGAAGTCGGGAATGTTCTTCCCTTCCGTCAGCTTCCCGAGCTGTTCGCTTTCAAGCTGCTCGATAATGTTCATCGGTCCGATCCTTTCTTTCAAAATCCTATACCTCCGTCCGAACCAATTAGGCGGAGGCGGGGTTCTTCGTGTTTTAACTTGCACTCATCCTGACACCGCCTGAGCGAACCTCACCGGAACCTTTGCCCGCGCGATAGCGCGTCCATAGGTCCGGCCGTCGGGTGCGGGTCGTCCGCTCCGCTTCGGCCAAGCGCCAGGCCTTGATATTTTCGTGATGGCCGGAAAGCAGAACTTCCGGCACATCCAAACCGTCCCAAGTGGCAGGCCTGGTGAAATGGGGATATTCCAGCAACCCTTCGGAAAAACTCTCTTCCTCCAGGGAGGCTTCGGCCCCCATGTAACCCGGCAACAGACGAAGGCTTGCATCCAGCAAGGCCATCGCCGCCAATTCTCCGCCGGACAGAACGAAATCGCCCAGGCTGACTTCGCGGATTTCCCGCTTGTCCAGCACGCGTTGGTCGATCCCTTCATACCGTCCGCACAACAGCGTCACACCGCCACCGGCCGCCAGATCAGCCGCCATCGCCTGGTCAAACACCTCGCCGCGAGGGCTGAGATAAAGGACCGGGCCAGGTTGATCTTCGACGGAAGCCAAAGCCGCATCCACAACATCAGGCCGCATCACCATGCCGGGACCCCCGCCAAACGGCGTGTCGTCCACGGTATTGTGCTTGTCGGCGGCAAAGTCGCGAATATTCACCGTCTTCAACGACCAGAGTCCGGAATTCAGCGCCTTTCCCGACAGGGACAGGCCCAGAGGTCCCGGAAACATCTCAGGAAACAGCGTCAAAACCGTCGCCGCCCAGGGAGTTTGCGTCATTATGCGTCCTCCCCTTGAGCATCGGGTTCATCTGCCCCTTCGACTTCCACCGCATCAACTTCAGTCGGCGGAATAACCGTTGCGGTACCGGCAACAAGGTCGATCGTCGGAACCACTTCCCGGGTGAAGGGAAGGTAGGTCATTCCGGCATCGTCCAGCGCAACCTCAAGCAGGTCGCCGGCACCGAAATCATAGACCGCCTTGATCAGACCGTGCGGACTACCATCGGCCAACACCGTGCGCAGGCCGATCAGGTCCGCATGGTAGAACTCGTCTTCCTCCGTTTCCGGCAATGCGGAGCGGTGGATGAAGAGTTTTTGACCTTTCAGGTCTTCCGCCGCGTTGCGGTCGGCAATGCCGTCCATGCGGACGATCAACTGACCCTTGGCCTCACCGACGATATCCATCTGGAAGGTCTTGCGGCCGGTCTGGTCGCTCAACAGTCCATAGGCAACCATATCCGACGGTTCCTCGGTGAAGCTCTTCACCTTGACCAAACCACGCACCCCGTGTGGCGCGGTGACAACACCGACCAGCACCAGGTCTGAGGCCTGTTTGGTTCCGTCTTTCATGATCGATCCGTCCGGCATCGTGCGATCCGACTATCCCGTTAGGTTGACGACCGAGAGAATTGGGCCGGGCTTTCGCCCTGCCTTGCATCCCCAGCGGCTTACGCCTCGGTCGTTTCTTCCGCGGGGGGTTCCTCGGCGGCAGCTTCCTCGACAGGGGCTTCCTCAGCTGGGGCGGCGGCGGCTTCTTCAGCGGCCTTAGCCTTTTCCTGCTTCGCTTCCAGGCGTTCCTTGGCTTTTTCGCCCGGCGCGCTCTTCTGCGGCTGTTCGTTGAAGGTCCGCTTCACGACACCGGCGTCGTCAAGGAACCGCGCGATGCGGTCAGACGGCTTGGCGCCTTGTTCCATCCAATGCTTCACGCGGTCCAGGTCGATCACGACCCGGTCCGGGTGTCCTTTGGGGACCATCGGGTTGTGGTGGCCGATCTTTTCGATGAAGCGGCCGTCCCGGGGCATGCGGCTGTCTGCGACAACGATGCGGTAGAACGGGCGCTTCTTGGCCCCACCACGGGCCATACGGATTTTGAGGGACATGTTGTCTTTCTCTCCAGTTGCACCAATAAAATTTCAAACCAATCGCGCGTCCTTGCGGACCCGCTACTCAACCATTCGACGGCCGCGCTCAGCGCATGCCGCCAGGCGGCATCAGACCGGGCGGTAAACCGCCACCCTTGCCCATCATGCCACCCATGGATCTCATCAGGCCCTTCTGGCCCAGTTTCCCCATCTTCTTCATCATCTTCGCCATGGTCTGGTGCTGCTTCAGCAGCTTGTTGACCTCCTGCACGGAAGTCCCCGATCCATTCGCGATGCGTTGCTTGCGCGACGCGTGAATAACCTTCGGATTGCGCCGTTCCTTCGCCGTCATCGACGAGATGATCGCTTCCTGGCGCTTCAGCAGCCCTTCGTCCAGGTTGGCGTTCTTCATCTGATCTTTCATCTTGCCGATGCCCGGCAACATCCCCATCAGACCTTGAAGACCGCCCATCTTGCGCATCTGCTTCAACTGATCGGCCAAATCGTTCAGGTCGAATTCGCCTTTCTGGATCTTCTTTGCCAGACGTTCGGCGTCTTCTTCCTGGATCGTCTCGCGCGCTTTTTCGACCAGGCTGACGACGTCGCCCATACCCAGGATGCGGCCGGCGATACGGTCGGCGTGGAACTCTTCCAACTCGTCCAGCTTTTCGCCGACACCCAGCAGTTTGATCGGGCATTGCGTGACAGCGCGCATTGAAAGTGCCGCACCGCCACGGGCGTCACCGTCGACGCGGGTCAACATGATTCCGGTCAGACCGACGCGTTTGTTGAAGCTGTCGGCGACGTTCACCGCGTCCTGACCGGTCATGGCGTCGGCGACCAACATGACTTCAGACGGGTTCGTCGCGGTCTTTACCGCGGCGACTTCCGCCATCAGGCCTTCGTCCACATGCAATCGGCCAGCGGTATCAAGCATGACGACGTCATAGCCGCCGAACCGTCCCGCCTGCATGGCGCGCTTGGCGATATCGACAGGTTGCTGACCGGCAACGATCGGCAGGGTGGATACCTCGGCCTGCTCACCCAAAATTTTCAACTGTTCCTGCGCGGCGGGGCGGTAGACGTCCAACGACGCCATCAGAACCTTCTTTTTGTCGCGCTGCTGCAGGCGGCGGGCGATCTTCGCGGTGGACGTCGTCTTACCGGAACCCTGCAAGCCAACCATCAGGAACGCGACCGGCGGCTCACCCAGCAGGTTCAGCCCTTCCGGGGCAGGCGGCGTGCCGTCCTCGCTGGGGGCGGCGCCGCCCAGCATTTCGACCAGTCCGTCATGGACGATCTTGACGACCATCTGGCCAGGAGTGACCGATTTCAAGACTTCCTGACCGACGGCACGTTCTTTCACCTGGGCGATGAAATCGCGGACGACTGGCAGGGCGACATCGGCTTCGAGTAAGGCGAGACGCACGTCGCGCATGGCCTGGTCGACGTCGGACTCCTTCAGCGCACCCCGGCGCCTTAAGCCGTCCAGGACGGATCCAAGCTTATCGCTTAGTGAGTCAAACATGCTCAGCCTAGCCTTTCTTCTAGCCCAAAATTCCCATCCAACCCGCCGTCGATTCACATTGCCAAACGCGCAACGCAAAACGCGCCAGTGCGCGAAACTCGCGGACTGGCGTGACCCCGTGGGACCTGAAAGCCGACGGATTGGTCTTGAATGCGGCGGGTTGTAAGGGTTTGCGCGTCCCGCGTCAACCCACACCGGACTGCGCCGCCTTAGTGTAGTCTGAGGTACCATCGTTGCCAAATAGCCGGTGCTCGCCATATAAGGCGGGCGAAGAGTCCTTAATTAAGGGCGCAAACACGTTTGGAACGGCGGCATGATCCCCTTCGTGAAGATGCATGGCTTGGGCAACGATTTCGTCATCGTGGACGACCGCGATGGCGCGTTCGCGCTCGACCGGGCGACGCGGCAGGCGATGGCCGACCGGCGCCGGGGGATCGGCTGTGACCAACTGTTAGTCCTGGAAAAGCCGAACAACGGGCACGGGGACGTCTTTATGCGGGTCTACAATCCGGACGGTGGCGAGGTCGAGGCCTGCGGCAACGGCACGCGCTGCGTAGCGGCCTTGGTGATGGATGAAGGCACTAAGGACGCCCTGGGTGTGGAGACGGTTGCCGGTATCCTGGCCAGTACGCGCAATCCGGATGATACAGTTTCCGTCGATATGGGTGAGCCGCGCCTGCGCTGGGATCAGATTCCCCTGGCGCGGGAAATGGACACGCTTTCCGTCGACATGACCTATATCCCCTATTCCGATCCGGTGGCGGTCAATATGGGCAACCCGCACATCGTCTTCTTTGTGGACGACGCGGAAGCGGTCCCGTTGGAGGAATGCGGCCCGGTACTGGAGAACGATCCGCTGTTGCCGGAACGCGCGAATATCGAATTCGTCTCAAAGAATCCGGATGGAAGTCTGCGCATGCGGGTTTGGGAGCGCACTGCCGGGATTACCCAGGCCTGCGGCTCCGGAGCCTGCGCGGTTGTCGTCGCGGCGACGCGCCGTGGGCTCGTCGACCGGAAGGCGCGCATTCATCTGGACGGCGGGGCGCTGGATCTGGAATGGCGCGAGGACGGCCATGTCATCATGACCGGACCCACCGCGTTCAGTTTCAGGGGCGAGTGGATGCAATGACCCAACCGCGCCCCAACATTCCTCAGGTCGTCACGTTTGGCTGCCGGCTGAATGCCTACGAGTCCGAGGTCATGCGGAATAACGCATTGGCGGCGGGCCTGGGAAACGCCATCGTCTTCAACACCTGCGCCGTAACGGCGGAGGCCGAACGGCAGGCGCGCCAGGCGATCCGCAAGGCGCGGCGCGAAAATCCGGATGCCCGCATCATCGTCACCGGCTGCGCCGCCCAGGTGAATCCTGAGCGTTATGCCGGGATGGCCGAGGTCGATCAGGTTCTGGGAAATGAAGAAAAGCTCAGGCCGGAAAGTTTCCTAGCCGAGACGACGGAACGCGTCCTCGTCAATGACATCATGTCGGTGACCGAGACAGCGGGGCATCTGGTTGATGGTTTGACTGACCGGGCCCGTGCCTTTGTCCAGGTCCAGAATGGCTGCGATCATCGCTGCACCTTCTGCATTATCCCTTATGGCCGGGGTAACAGCCGGTCCGTTCCCATGGGTGAAGTGGTTCGCCAAGTCCGCGCCCTGGTGGAGAACGGTTACAAGGAAGTCGTCCTGACCGGTGTCGATATCACGTCTTACGGTCCCGACCTGCCGGGCGCGCCGAGTTTGGGACAGATGGTCCGGCGGCTACTTGCCCTGGTGCCCGATCTTCCGCGGCTTCGGATTTCCTCGATCGATTGCATCGAGATGGATGACGACTTGTTTCGCCTGATTGCGGAAGAACCGCGCTTGATGCCGCACCTGCACCTATCCCTGCAGGCGGGTGACGACATGATTCTAAAGCGGATGAAGCGTCGGCATATGCGGGCGGAGGCAATCGCGCTTACCAACCGCCTCCGCGCGGTCCGTCCCGACATCGTCTTCGGCGCCGACCTGATTGCAGGCTTCCCGACCGAGACGGAAGAGATGTTCCGCAATACGCTCGGTATCGTCGAGGAATGCGGCCTGACCTATCTTCACGTCTTTCCTTATTCGGAACGGGAAGGGACCCCTGCAGCGCGTATTCCGAACCAGGTGCCCAAGGCGGAACGCAAGGACCGAGCCCGCCGTTTGCGTGAATTGGGCGAAGAGCGCTTTGCTGCCTATCTGAACAGCCGGGTTGGCGCGACCGAACGCGTCCTGGTCGAAAAGGACGGTGAGGGACGGACCGAAGGGTTCGCGCCTGTCGCCGTTGCCGGCAAGCCCGGCGATCTTTTGGATGTCATCATTACAGGGACCGACGGGCATGCCCTCACCGCCCGTCCATTGGCGGAGTGTGCTGCCTGACATGTCCTGGTTTCAGCGTATCAAAGAAGGCTTGCGGAAATCCTCTTCGCGACTCGCGTCGGGGATTACCGATATTTTCACCAAACGGAAGTTGGACGCCGCCGCGGTAGAGGAACTCGAGGATCTGCTGGTCATGGCGGACCTTGGTCCGGCGACCGCGGCGAAACTGGCGGCTGCGATCTCCAAGGAACGTTTCGACAAGGAAGTCGATCCCGATGAGATACGCGGTGCGCTTGCCGACGAGGTGGCGGCGATCCTGGAACCCGTTGCCAAGCCGCTTACTACCGACAGCGGCGCAAAGCCGCATGTGGTGCTGGTCGCCGGGGTCAACGGCAGTGGCAAAACAACCACGATCGGCAAATTCGCGAAACATCTGCAGGCCGAAGGCAAGACCGTAATGCTCGCCGCCGGTGATACATTTCGTGCAGCGGCCATCGAACAGTTGAAGGTGTGGGGTGATCGGACGGGGGCGACCGTTGTCGCGAAGGAACAAGGGGCGGATGCCGCAGGTCTGGCCTTCGACGCGATCGAGCGCGCCCGCCGTGAAGGGGTCGATGTTCTCTTGATCGATACGGCCGGGCGATTGCACAACAAATCCGGCCTGATGGAAGAGTTGAAGAAGATCGTGCGCGTTATCCGCAAAATGGATGAAACCGCGCCACACGATGTTCTGTTGGTTCTGGACGCCACCACCGGGCAGAACGCGATCGCACAGGTTGAGACCTTCAAGGAAATGGTCAATGTGACAGGGCTGGTGGTCACCAAACTGGACGGGACGGCGAAGGGCGGTGTGCTGGTTGCGCTCGCCGAACGTTTTGCCTTGCCGGTCCATGCCATCGGTGTTGGCGAGCAGGCAGACGATCTGCGGCCCTTCGCGGCGCGGGACTTTGCCCGGGGCCTTATGGGATTGGAAGACTAGGGCGGTCTGGACGGCGCTGAGCCGCGCTTTCAAAATGCCTTATGTAATTCTGCAGAGTGCGGCTGCCAGTAACAGCCTCGCAAACCGCATCGCCCATAGGGCTGCTCACATAAGGAAATAAACGGATCAGCTTCACCAATTCCGGTATCAGGAATCGGCGAATTTCTTTTTCGCTTCCGCGAGGCTTTGAAGCAGTTGCCGGCCTGTATCCCCGCCGTCCCCGGCCACCTTCTGATTGATCACGACTTTGACAAGGTCGATATGCGAGTCGATCAAGTCCAGCAATTGGGGCGTGACCGTCGCATGTTCCTTGGTGATGTCGTAGAGGGACTTGCCGATTTGGGAAATCAGCGGGTAGCCGAAAATGCCACCCTGGCCGCGGAGTTCCAACGCCATCGTGTGGATGACCGCGAACTGTTCCGTCGCCTGATCCGGGTCCTCCACAGCGCGGTGATGGGCCTGCTGCAGCTCCTCGATCGACTCTTTGACCCAATCCGCGTAATCGGTCGACATGTTTTGGATTTTCTCTTCCGCAGCCTTCAGCAAGCTTGCGTCGAACGGGGGATCGTCGGAATCCTTGACGCCGGTCGAAAGCTTTTGCTTAAGCGATTTTGGCAGTTTGAAGAGCCAGACACGTTTCTTCGTGTTCTTCATTTTCGACATGTCTTTGCCGGAATAGAGCGTCTCTATATCGTCTTTCGTGGTCTTGCGCCGCTCCTCCTCGAAAGGCTTGTCCTGACGTCTGCGTTCCGGGCCGAAATAGGTCGGGCAATATATATAGGGGCGCGGATGTTCGATGACGGCGGTCATGCGTTTTGCCAGCGCTTCCGCGGAAAAAGGCTTCGCCATGAACTCGTCCACGCCGGCGTCCCGGCAGGCAAACAGTACTTCCTTGTCCGCCGCGGCGGAAACCATCAGGAAAGGCATGAAACGGTCGGGGGATTTGCCCGCAAGGCGGATCCATCGCAACAGCATTCCGCCGTCCACGACAGGCATGACATAATCGCTGATGATCATGTCCACGCCGGTCTTCCCCACCATGCTTTCACCTTGGATTGCGGCGGTGGGGGCCATGAATTGTATCGCTTCCTGCCCGTTTTCAGCCGTCATCACACGCTCGACACCCAATGCGCGCAACGTGGTTACCAACAGACTGCGCATGAAGCGCGAGTCTTCGACGACAAGAACGGAAAGACGGGAAAAATCGTATCGTGCCATGGGCTGTTCAACCGGTCCTACAAAAAACAGGACGACCGCGGCCCGCTTGTCGCACACAGTCGATTTGAACCGTGACGGTCATCGTCCCCTCCCTATGGGTTCGAAAACTTAGACTAATACGTTCAGATAGTAACCCCGGCTGGGGATACCTTGTTTAGGACCTGCGCTTCCGTCCAACCGAAGCAGTCGCTTTAGCCGGCCGAACGCGGTCTGTAGATCATATGGATCGCGCCCAGGCCGTCCCCGTTGTTGCCGCGAAACGCCAAGGCTTGTGGTAGCTGGAGATGTTACTCCGCTCGGCCTGCCGAGGTTGTTACCACCGACCCGCCGATCACCAGATCCGCCAATACCATTATTTCCTATTGCCATATTAGGAAACTATGGCGAATCGCAAGAATCAGCAAGTTTGAAACGGCACAACACGCTGCTGATAAAGGGTTCTCTAATAGTATCGACGATAGACGACAAGTACGCTTGGTCTGTGGAGCAAGCACGGCTATAACCCCGGCCATGACTTCGGATCGACAGACTGATCGGCGTTCACCGCCTTGGCTTGCGCCCGCATGCGAATACGGGCCGTTGGTGGTGTTTTTCATCACCTACCTGCTCGGTGACCTCTACGAGGCGACCGCCGCGGTAATGATTGCGACTGTAATAGCGCTCGCCGTCTCCTACATCCTATCCAGAAAACTGCCGAAACTGCCACTTGTGACCGCGCCCATTCTGTTGGTGCTGGGTGGTCTGACGCTCTATTTGGGCGACGATACTTTCATCAAGATCCGCCCAACCCTGGTGAATGCGTTATTCAGCATCACATTGCTGGCGAGCGCGGCGCTGGGGCGGCAGCCGTTGAAATTCGTGGTCGGGCACGCCCTTCGTCTGGACCAAGCCGGCTGGCGTAAATTGACCATCCGTTTCGGACTGTTCTTCGCGTTCCTTGCCTGTATGAACGAGGCGGTCTGGCGCACGCAGTCGGACGATTTCTGGGTGACGTATAAGGTGTTCGGTGCGATGGGCCTGACGCTGCTGTTCATGTTGACCCAGGCGCCGATGATCAACCGACATCTTGAAACGGCGGAAGAGGGCGCAGAGCAGACGTCGAAGACCGACGGGAAAGACAGTTGATTTCCATCTAACCCGTCACTGGCGCGCCTATCGGGTCATATCGCCGAAATCGCCGGGCGGATTTCCGAAGGGCGGATGACTGCCGGCCTCCCGGACTTCGTCGAAATGGCCGAGCGCCCAATGGACGGATGGGAAGGCGAGGTCGTCCCACGGGATATCCTGCCAATCAAAAAATGCTACTTCCTGGCTTTCCGGGCCGGCGGCAACATCCGGCGTTGCGAGCTTCCCGTGGTAGATTATCTGCACTTGGCTGATGCGCGGTATGTTGTAGATCGCGAGGACACGCAGTTCTGCCAGATCGGCATTGGCCTCTTCCATTGCCTCCCGTCGCGCGCCCGTTTCGGTCGTCTCGTTCAGTTCCATATAGCCGGCAGGGATGGTCCAGTACCCTTTACGCGGCGGAATGTTGCGACGGCACAGTAAGATCCGGCCTTCCCATGTGGCGACGGTGCCGACGACGATTTTTGGGTTTTCGTAGTTCACGAAACCGCAATCCGGGCAAACCAGCCGTTCGACATTGTCGCCTTCCGGAATGGTGCGAATCCGGGGGCCACCGTCTTCAACGGTCGTGATCGGCGGGGTGCCGGGTGAGGGGGCTTTCGTGTCGGTCATGGAAGGATAGTGGGGCCGCGATCCGCTGACGGCAACCCGATGACATAATTCGATGGGCGGGACGGGTCGACTTAAGGCGTGCAGGCGGTATGATGCGCCGCCCGCAGGGTTTCCGATACGTTTTCAGGGTAGCTCACACGATGACCTCTTCCATCGACAAACTCTATGAAGAGGCCGACCGCCTCTACTACGACAACAAGCTAGATAAAGCGGCGGTGCTTTATAAAAAGATACTTGAGGAAGACCCTGAGCATCAGGCGGCGCTCCATTCGCTCGGGATCATCCACTATGACGAAGACGATTACGGTCCGGCCGTCGAATACATGTTGAAAGCCTTGGCGCAGGATCCGGAGGACATTTATGTCCATTCCAACCTGGGCAAGTCGCTCTACGGTATGGTGCATATGGGGCAAAAGAAGACCGCCAAGCGGATTGCCCGTCAATGGGCGGAAGATTATCCGGACAACCGTATTGCACTACACATGGCGGCAGCTGTCACCGGTGACGAGGTGCCCGACCGGGCGAATGACGACTATGTCGCTCAAACGTTCGACGAGTTTGCTGATACATTCGATTCCAAACTTGAGGAATTGAGCTACAAGGCACCCGAACTTTTGGGCGAAGCCCTGACACGGCATGTCAACGCATCGGACCTTCGTATTCTGGACGCTGGATGTGGGACCGGGCTGTGTGGGCCGTATTTGCGGCCGCTGGCACGGAAACTGGAAGGCATCGACCTGTCGGAAGAGATGCTGGCCCTTGCGAAAAAGCGGAAGCTTTATGATCGGCTCGACAAGGCTGAACTGACGGAGGCTCTGCAAACCCGCAGTAAGCGGTACGACGTCGCGGTGGCCGCCGACGTTCTATGCTATTTCGGCGATCTTTCGGCTATTTTCGGAGCGATGGCGTCGTCCTTGCGGCCCGGAGGACTGTTTGCCTTCACGTTGGAAACGCATGGCAAGGCCAAGGACTACGACCTGGGGATCAGTGGCCGGTACACTCATTCCGCCAAATATGTCCACAAGTCCTTGGCGGGGGCGGGCTTTGACCTGATTGAAGGGGAACAAGGGCAATTGCGGACGGAATATGCGGTTCCCGTCACGGGTTTGGTCATCGTGGCCCGTAAGGGCGACTGACCGCCCTACCGGCAATCAGACTTAAACCAATATGTTCACCAAGCTACCGCGTGGCAGGGGATTGTCGCGATTTTGAGTGTCCGCGGCCGAAATAGCCCGGTTCGCGCGTTGTGTCGTGCGGGACGTATTTGGTTCAGCGGCTGCCTGAGTTGTCTCGGCGGCGCCGGTTTCTTGAAGCGTGCGAAGGAAATTGCGGCTGCTGGCCGGTTGCTGACCGGTCCGGTCGACAGGCGCGGCTTGAGATTGTCCAGCCTGGGTTGGTCCAGCCTGGTTTGGTCCAGCCTGGGGTTGCCCGACTTGAGTACGCGTCGTCAGTAATTGGCGGCTGCCCAATGGGCCGCCTGCACCGATGACGTCCATATTTTATTGCTCCTGCCGAGCCCCTCAGCCTGCAGGTTATCGCGAATTGATTAAAAGAATGTAAATAAAATTTTACATAAATTTTTGCCGACGGCGGAAACGAAAGCGGCGGACTTCCCCGTTGGGAAGCCCGCCGCAGAATCCGTTCTGTTGATTTCTCTAGTTGGCGGCAGCAGCCTCCAAGGCTGCGACGCCCGGCAATTCACGGCCTTCCATCCATTCCAGGAAAGCGCCGCCTGCCGTCGAGACATAGGTGAAATCGTCGACGACCCCGGCATGGTTCAGCGCCGCGACCGTGTCGCCACCGCCGGCGATTGAAACCAGTGACCCGGCCTTGGTCAGGCGGGCGGCCGTTTGAGCAAGCGCCACTGTACCCTGGTCGAAGGGCTTGATTTCGAACGCGCCCATCGGCCCGTTCCAAACGAGTGTCCTGCAGCTTTCGAGCTTGGCCGAGAGTTCCACGGCGCTCGCCGGGCCAACATCCAGGATCATCTGATCTTCCGGTACGGCATCGATGGGGACGACTTCGGCATCGTCCGTCGGCGCGAATTCTGGGGCGATCGAGGCGTCCGTCGGCAACGCGATCGTGCAGCCGGCTGCTTCTGCGCGGACGATGATTTCCCGCGCCGTCTGGGCAAGGTCGGCCTCGCACAAGCTTTTTCCGACCGAAACGCCCTTTGCCAGCAGGAACGTGTTCGCCATGCCGCCACCGATAATCAGTACATCGACGCGGCTGACCAGGTTTTCCAGGACCTTCAGTTTTGAGGAGACTTTTGCGCCGCCGACGATCGCGGCGACGGGCCGCTGCGGGCTGCCGAGGGCCGCGTCCAGCGCTTCCAGTTCCGCCTGCATGTTCCGGCCTGCTGCCGCCGGCAGAAGTTTCGCCAGTGCGTGGGTGGAGGCATGGGCCCTGTGCGCAGCTGAGAATGCGTCGTTCACGTAGACGTCGCCAAGGGCTGCCAGTTGTTTGGCAAAGCCTGTGTCGTCCTCTTCCTCACCCGGATGGAACCGTAAATTTTCCAGCAATGTGACACCACCGGGCCCCGCCTTTGCGATTGCCTCGGACGCAGACTCCCCGACGCAATCCTCCGCGAATGTAACATCGCGGCCCAGGATCGACTGCAAGGCCTCGGTCACGGGGCGAAGGGACATGGACCCGACCTTCTTGCCTTTCGGTCGCCCAAAGTGAGACATCAGGACAACCGACGCACCTTTTTCCAGAAGGTCCCGCACTGTCGGCACCAGCCGATCGATGCGTGTCGTATCGGAAACCTTGTTCCCGTCCATGGGAACATTGAGGTCGCCGCGGACCAGAACCACTTTTCCGCTGACCGATAGATCGTCCAAGGTTTTGAAAGCCATGCGAACTCCATTGGTTTGGCAAATCGAATTTCAGTGCCGGGACCGCAAATCGCTTCCGACGGCGTTCGCATAGCCGAAGACAGCCTGTTCTTCCAGCACTACATATGCCGTTCGCGTCCGGCGCCCTTACTATCCATATACTATTCATTTGCCCCACTGTTGGGGCGAAATGTTGGCGTGCCGCTTGCTTGACCCGGTAGGCGGCCCAGCGTAACACCAGCCGACACCATGCAATGAGGGTGATATGAAGCGCGCGTTGATCACCGGCGTTACCGGTCAGGACGGATCTTATCTGGCCGAATTCCTGTTATCCAAGGGCTATGAGGTTCATGGTCTGATCCGGCGCGCATCGACCTTCAATACCGACAGGATCGACCATCTTTATCAAGATCCGCACGAATCGGATGCTCGGCTGTTCCTGCATTATGGGGACCTGTCCGACTCAACCGGTATACGGCGGGTGATCGGGAAGGTGCAGCCGGACGAGGTGTATAACCTCGGTGCGCAAAGCCATGTGCGCGTCAGCTTCGATCAGCCGGAATATACCGCCGACATCGTGGCGACGGGGACCCTTCGCCTGCTGGATGCGATCCGCGATTACATCAAGGAAAAGGATGCCCAGGTGCGCGTCTACCAGGCGGGCAGTTCGGAAATGTTCGGCGCCGCGCCTGCGCCGCAATCGGAAGCAACGCCCTTCTACCCGCGCAGCCCGTACGCCGTAGGGAAGGTTGCCGCCCATTGGTATGGCGTGAACTATCGGGAAGCCTACGGAATGTTCGTTTCGAACGGCATTCTGTTCAACCATGAAAGCCCCCGCCGCGGCGAGACTTTCGTGACGCGTAAAATTACTCGGGCGCTGGGCCGCATCAAGCATGGCCTGCAAGACAAACTGTTTCTCGGCAACTTGGATGCGAAACGCGACTGGGGCTTTGCCGGCGACTATGTCGAGGCGATGTGGTTGATGTTGCAGGCGGACGCGCCGGACGACTTTGTCGTTGCGACCGGCGAAACCTATTCCGTGCGCGACTTCCTGCAGACGGCGTTCTCCTATGCCGGGCTCGACTGGGAAAGCCATGTTGAGTTCGATGCTCGTTACCTGCGGCCTACCGAGGTCGACCTTCTGCTCGGCGATGCCTCCAAGGCGCAACAACGGCTCGATTGGAAGCCGAAAGTCTCCTTCCAGCAACTGGTTGAGATGATGGTGGACTACGATATGGATCTCGCCGCCCAGGAACGCACATTGTCCGATGCGGGACACAAGGTTCCCTCCCGGAAATTCGGTTGATCGGTCGGATGGAAAAGGACGCGCGTATATATGTCGCGGGTCACCGCGGCCTGGTCGGGGGGGCAATCCTACGCCGGCTGAGACAGGAAGGGTTCCAGAATCTGATCACGCGGACCCACGGCGAACTGGACCTGACACGTCAGGATGGGGTGGAAGCCTTTTTCGTGGATCAGACGCCGGATTATGTCTTCCTTGCCGCGGCCAAGGTCGGTGGGATCGTCGCCAATGACAGCTATTCGGGCGAGTTTATCCGTGACAATCTGCTGATTCAGACGAATGTCATCGACGCGGCTTACCGCAACGGTGTCCGCAAGCTGGTCTTTTTGGGGTCGACATGCATCTACCCGAAATTCGCGGAACAGCCGATGCGCGAAGACGCGCTGCTGACCGGGAAGTTGGAACCGACGAATAGTGCCTATGCTGTCGCCAAAATCGCCGGCATCGAGATGTGCCAGGCCTATGCGAAACAATATGGCTTCAACAGTCTGTGCCTGATGCCGACGAACTTATATGGTCCCGGCGACAACTTTGACTTGGAAAAAAGCCACGTCATCCCGGCGCTGATGCGAAAAGCGCATGAGGCGAAAATCCTGGGTGACGCCTCCATGACGGTGTGGGGCACGGGAACCCCTCGGCGGGAATTCCTGCATGTCGACGACATGGCGGACGCCACTCTCTATTGCATGCAGAACGTCGATGGATCGACAGGCGAGTTGTTGAATGTGGGGGTCGGTCAGGAATTGACCATCCGCGAGCTGGTGGAAACCGTATGCGATGTGGTCGGTTTCGAAGGGGAATTGATTTTCGATTCCAGCAAGCCGGACGGTACGCCACGCAAACTGGTGGATGTCAGCCTACTCCGCGATCGTGGTTGGACGGCCCGTATCCCTTTTCGCGACGGTCTGGCGGAAACCTACCGCTGGTATGTCGAAGAGGGCGGCGCGCTCAGGGCCTGACCCGAAACGGATCAGGCCTTCGAGCGGCGTTTGATCATCCCTACTATTTCTTCCCAGAACACTTCCGCGGCAACACACCCGGTAACGGCCAGAATGGCGAGGCCTTGGGCGAGGGTGATCGGCTCGTTTAGAATCCAGACTGCCAGAATTGCGGCGATAACGGGCTTCAGGAAGAACATGTAATTCGCGCGTCCGGTATCGGGCACAAGCGCCAGTCCGCCCAGCCAAAGCACGAAACCAATAGTGGTATTCCACACGCCCAGCGTGATGATCGCAAGCGCGTTGTCCATGGGGCGATCGAACAAAGTCGCCGGGTCGACCCAGATGCCCCAAACCAGACCGACAAAGGGCCACAGGACGAAAAAGCCCAGGGCAAAGGTATAGGTCGTCATGCGGATCGCGCCGTATTTCACGAAGAACGGTTTGGACAAAACGATATAGATCGCGCCCAACGCGCCGCAGCTCAATGCCAGGAACATGCCGATCACCGAAGCATCGGCAAGAACTTGGCTTAGGTAGCCGTCGGTGATCAGGAATATCACACCGGCCAGCGCACCCAGACCACTGATCAATTTCGGGGTCGAAATCGGGACCTTGTTCACGATGCGGTTCACGACGACAACGATGATCGGCATGGTCGTAACCAGTGTCGCTACTTGAATGACCGTGGCGTAGTCGAGTGCCCAGTGGAACAGCAATTGCGCCGCCGTCATACCCAGGATCGAAAGCGCTATGATGGGAACTCCATCCTTACGCAGAGGTTCCAAAAGATTACGGGAAGACGGCCAGATCAGGGACACCGTTACCAATCCCATGCCGCCGATCATAAAGCGCCAAACCGTCAATTCCGGGCCGACGACGCCGGTCAGCTTGGCGACAAATTCGCTGGAGGCATGGCCGCAGACACCCGCCAAGAGCATGAGATACGCCCAATAGAGTGCTGATCGTTTCATAGGCTCGTTCACGGCGTGCTCCCCGGGGGTGAGTTTATTGTGGACATGGAAAAGCCACGTCCTTCTTATCGTTGAAACCTATCCTTTAGGACGTCAACGTGCGAACGGGGTTACAGGGAAATAGTGATTTTCCCGAAATGCCCGGCCCGTTCCATGTGGTGAAAGGCTTCCCGGGCTTCGTTGAGTGGGAATGTCCTGTCTATCACCGGGCGGATTTCATGTGCTTCGAATGCGCGAAGCATGGAACGGAACATCTGCCGCGAGCCGACATAGATCCCTGTCATGCGGACGGATTTTCGCATCAGTAGTGTCGGGTCGATCCGATCCATCGTCAGAATACCGATCAAGGCAATATGTCCACCGACGCGCACCGCACCTGCCGAACGGGCCAATGTGCCGCCGCCGCCGACCTCGACTACATGGTCGGCGCCGATGCCGCCGGTGATTTCCATGACGGCGTCCTGCCACTCGGGCGTCTCGCGGTAGTTGATGCAATGGTCTGCGCCCATCGACCGAACGCGTGCCAGTTTCTCGTCGCTGCTGGAAGTTTGGATCACGGTCGCGCCATGCATCTTGGCAATCTGTAAAGCGAAGATGGATACGCCGCCGGTTCCCAACAGCAGCACCGTCTCACCGGCGCGGAGTTTCCCTTCCTCAACCAAGGACCGCCAGGCGGTGAGGGCCGCGCAGGGCAAAGTGGCGGCTTCCTCGAAGCTCATATAATCCGGTATCGCTACCAGACCGCGTTCGGGGAGGACGACTTCCTCTGCAAGGACGCCGTCTGTGGCGCCGCCAAGCGCGCTTGCCATCACGGCAGCACTGATGCCGCCGCTGTCCCAATTCCGGAAGAAAGTGCTGGCGACACGGTCGCCCGTTTTCCATTCGGTAACGCCTGGTCCGGTTGCGATCACTTCGCCGGCCCCATCCGAATTGGGAATACGGGGATAGGGGATACCGCGCGGTTCAGGGTCCAGGATTGTCGAGAGGTCACGGAAGTTGATGCTATTGGCGCGCATCCGTACCAGAACTTCACCCGGCCCGGGTTCTGGTGTGGGCCGGTCGGCCAGGTTCAACGCGTCGATGCCGTCGGGACTGACAATCTCAAAAGCCTTCATGTCTATCACCACCCAATTCCATGTTTCCAAGTTTGCCGGGATAATGAAGGGACAATGGGTCTTTGACCACTGCTGATCGGGGTGAGGTCGAGGCCGCTCAGGGTGGGTTTCCGTTTAACTCTTCGCCCACCAATCGTATCGCAGACCGGTGACCGGGGTGCCGTAGGTGTTGTCGGCGGCAAGCGTCTCGGTCAGACGATAGCCATGTTTTTCATAGAGCCGGCAGGCGGAGTCCAACCCTTTGAAAGTGAACAGATAGACACGCCTGTGCCCAGCTCCGCGGACAAAATCCATGGCCCGCGATAACAGGCCGTTGCCGATGCCTTGGCCGTGAACAGTCGGGTCCAGTATGAACCAGCGCAGTTGGGCGTCTTCTGTTCCGCTGCCGTCGATGCAGACCGATCCGACAATTCTTCCTTCCCGTTTGGCGACAAGGAATAAGTCCTTTTCCGGGTTTATCCGGGCCGCGAACTCCCCCAATCCGTCCTCAAGGTATTTCTTGAAGGCGGGTCCGAATTGCCAATTGGGACCGTAGTAGTTCATGTGCAACGCGATGATGCGTTCGACCGCACCGGGCTCGAAACCCGAATATTCCGTTTCCTCCAACATGATCATGATGCCTCTAGATCGGGTGTTCTTGGTGTTTGGGTTGGTTCCGCGGATGCGGCGGCAACGAGGTTGGCCGCTAGCCCTTCGGCAAACGCTCCGTCCAAGGGGGCATGGCCGGCCAAAAGCCGCATCCAGATTGCGCCGATCAACATGTCCGACAGAAGGTCAATATCCGCGCTTAGAGGGATTTCACCCCGGTTGCGTGCTCGGTCGAACAAGTCGGTCGTTATGATCCGGCGTTCATCAAAGAACACGGCGCGAAAATCCATGACGGATTCGTCGCTGCCCTGGGCTTCTACGATCAGGCCGCTCAGCAATGCTGCGGCGGGCCCAGACGTGTAGGCGGTGAACAAACTGCGAAGCATCGCGGCTATGTCGGATTGGAGGGCCCCTGTGTTCGGCGCGATTTTGCTGCTGGGAGCAAGTTGTTCATAAATCGCGGCGGCAAGGTGCGATTTGGTTGGCCACCAGCGATAAACAGTCTGTTTCCCCACACCGGCCGCTTTGGCGATCGCTTCGATGCTGGTCCTTGAATACCCATTGGTTCCAAATAGCCGCTCGGCCGCTGCCAAGACGGCTTGGGTGCTGGCTTCCGACCTTGGTCGGCCGCGGACGATGTTCATCATTTCCCTCCGCATCTTGTGCTTTTGGATCATTCAAAGGCACGGCATATATTTAAATACGAGACGAACCGTATTATAAAAAATAGTTTTTTGCCGTTGATGCAAGTCAAATGTGTAACCACCTTTTAAGCCTAGGGTAGTGACAACGATAAAGGGGGCTGCACGCATCGGAATATCGGAATTTCGTACGGCGCGCGCAGACCCGGGGCAGATAGAAACGGAGACCGTCCATGAACCTCACCTCAATCTTGGTATATGTTGACAATACGTCGAGGTCGGAACGAAGCCTCGCCGTTGCTGCGAAACTTGCGCAGGAGCATGACGCTCACCTGATCGGCTTGGCTGTTCGCCCGCCGGTCGCCATCCCGACCTATGCGTCGGTGCATGTGCCCCAGGAAGTTTTCGAGATGTATGAAAAGGACCTGGATGAGCAGATGTCAGCGGCGAAGGCCCAGTTCGAGCATGCCGTTGAATTGGCAGGCTGGCAGTCCCGTTCCGAATGGGCGACCGCGCGGGGCGATATCGGTGTCGCATTGTGCACCGAAGGGCGCGCCGTCGACTTGATCATCATGGGTCAGGAAAACGAAGACGATGACCCGCTGCAATATCGTGGCGTGCCGGATTACGTCATTCTGGAAGCGGGTCGCCCTGTTCTTTTGGTCCCGTATGTCGGCCGTGTCGAGAATTTTGGAAAGCGTGTTGTTGTTGGCTGGAATGCAAGCCGGGAATCCGCGCGGGCTTTGAAAGACGCGCTGCCGTTCCTGAACAAGGCGAGTGACGTCGAGATCATTTGTGTAAATCCGCCGGAAGACGAGGAATTGTTCGGGTCGGATGCAGCGCGTTTTCTTGCACAGCACGGAATCAACGCTCGCGTGTCGCGTGAGATCGCAAAGGATATCACGCCGGAAGACGTAATTTTGAATTCCGTCGCCGATAGCGATGCGGATCTTCTCGTGCTGGGCGCCTATGGCCATTCCCGGATTCGGGAATTAATCCTTGGCGGCGTTTCGAATCATATCCTGAAACGGATGACAGCGACCGTTCTGATGTCACACTAATCTGGCGGCGCGGCGCAGGGCGCCGTGCTAAGCAGCGATGATCTTCAGCAATTGGCCCGGCGACAAATTGTCGTTTGGGCCAAGGTCGTTAAGGACCCGGAACGCGCGCTCATTAAATTTGCCGAACGGCATGGTTTGGGCCAGCGCGGCGGCGGAATCGCCGGGTTGGGCCGGGGCCACGACTAACCGACGACCATGGATCGCGGATGCTTCCGACGGCGAAAGGCGACGAAAGCTATAGGTCGTTCGCCGGAATCCCTCGCTGAACCGCGAAGATGCCCCGGCGGGACTTACAAACAGGAACCTGAATACGGTTTCACCATCCCCCCGGATAGCCACCGGGCGTATGTCGACCTGACCGCCATTGCCGTTGCCTTGGGTCAGGGCAGTCGCTGCGTCGGCGCCGTCTATCCGCAGTTTCTCGGCATCGCTGAATCGTGCCTGCGGTGCCCAAACATTTCGGATATAGGACAGCATGGATCTGTTGCGGTCGGTCTTGGCCATGTCGAACAGAATGATCGCGCCTTGCTGGTGGGTCGCTGCGATCCGTGTCGGGCTGTTTCGCAAAAGGAAATCATCGGGAACTGTGAATTCGAAGCGCAACGGGCCATGGACGAAGGTATTGCCGTCGATAATACCTTGTTCCGGATCGTCGCCGTACAGCATGCCATTGATCGCACCGAGATGCGGGTCGCGGCCAATGATTGCATTGGAGACGTTTACCTCGGCGGCATGCTGCTGCGCCAAGCGAACCCGCTCAACGGTTCTGGGGTGGGTGGCCATGATGTTGAATTCATCGACCGATCCCGGCGGCAGGCCGTTCATCTCCGCTTCCAGCATGGAATGTTCGCGCAGCGTAGCAAGGAAGCTTACGGAGCCGTCCGGATCGTATCCGGCGCGGGACATGTATCGAATGCCAAGGGTATCGGCTTCCAGTTCCTGATCCCGGGAATGACCCTGAATGGCTAGGCCGGCAACTTGGCCCAAGGCGTTGGTGACGGCGGTGTTGCCAAGCGCCAGCCCCAACACGCCAATGCCCAGTTGCGCCAACTGGGATTGGCTGATGCGTTCGGCTGTATGGCGCGCATTCACATGGCCCAACTCATGCGCCAGAACCCCGGCAACCTCAGCTTCGTTCGACGCCAAGGAAAGCAGGCCGCGGGACAGATAGACAAAGCCGCCGGGCAAGGCGAAAGCGTTGATGATCGGGGAGTTCACGATGGTGAACTTATAGGGGAACTGATACTCAGTGAATTGGGCGGCTTTGAATCCGATCTGCTCGACATAGCGTTGCAATCGCGGATCGTCATATTCTCCGCCAAATTGTTTCACTAATTTGGGATGTTCTTGGCGACCAAGCGCGATGTCATCCTCGATTGAGTAGAAGCCTGTGAAGGTGTTGCGGCCCGTTGCTCTGTTGGTCGAAAGGCAACCGGTCAACGAGGCAGCACACGCACAGCCGCCGCCCAATAGAAAATGCCGACGGCTTAGTCGCGGTTGTTGCATATTTTCCATCTCAGCCCGCCTCGTTATGACCTGTGTGTCTTTTCATTTAATTGCCGCGTCAGGAAATCAAAAGGGACGATGTGGACCGATTTCAAGGCTTTCCCAAAACGCAAATTGCAATGGTCGACTATATTTGCAATTTGCAAATCATATCGCGAAAAAGTGTTACCGATTGGTACGTAGTCCGTCCAATAGTTTAATCTCACTAAATTAGAATGATATGTCCGACATTATTCTAAGAGGCTGTTTTAAAATGAATTTCCCATTTTCTGGGCCATCGGATTCAAAACCGGCACAGTCTGGCACAAAACTTGTTCGTTGAGAGGGTAACAAAGACGGTGTTTGTATGGTCGGGTAGCACGTCGTTCGGTTAGAGCGACCATCTTAATACAGCCACAAATAGAACAGGAAGTGTCATGAAAAGCTATCTGAAGAGCACCACTGCACTCGCTTTTGCCGCCGCGTTGCTTACAGGCTGCGCGGTCAGCAGCTTACCTGATATCAAGGCTTCAACCCCGTCGGGTAGCGCATTCGACGTCGCCTTGCACAAGGAATATGTGAAGCTTGCCGAAATGGAAGCTGCCGAATACGACTGGGCCGATGCTGATACGTTCACGGTTCGGGCTCGGTCGGTCCTGGAAGGCAACTCGCCGCAGCCGGAAGAGATTTCCGCGCGCGATCTTCCGGAAAAATCCATTCGGGTGTTGACGGCATCCCGTGAACGCTTGATGGCCGCGCTGGCCGCTGGGGGCCGTGAAGCCTCGCCGGAACACGCTGCCGGGGCGCAAGGCGGTTTCGATTGCTGGATGCAGGAGCAGGAAGAAGACCTGCAGCCGGATGATATCGAAGCTTGCAAGAAGGCGTTCATTTTCCATATCGAAAAGCTTGAAGCTGCCCTGCAGCCAGAAGTCGCCGCTGCCGCGCCGCCGAAGCCGGTCGCGCCGCCGCCGCCGCTTCCGAAGCCGGTCACTATCCTCTTCGACTTCGACAGCGCCGAACTGACGCCGTCCGAATCCGCGAAGATCGACCAGGCGATCGCAGCGTTCGACAAGGGACAGGCCGTTGTTCTGCGTCTTGCCGGACACACAGATACCCGTGGCGATGCCGAGTATAACCAGAAGCTTTCCGAAGCGCGTGTGGACGCTGTGTTCGCGGCGTTGGCTGCGAAGGGCTTCAATCTTTCGAAAATCCGGACGACGGCTTTGGGTGAAGACCTCCCGGCCGTACCGACCGGCGACAATGTGAAGGAACAGAATAACCGTCGCGTTGTTATCAGTTTCGGGCGGTAACGTCCGAGAAGAGCTTCGAGCGGTTTCCGCTCGAGGGCTTGGTCCCCACGGCGCTCACGCCTCCCGTACCCCCCAGTGGTCGCCGTGGGGATCCATACCTAGCAGACCGGCTGGAAACAGCCGACGATGGCATCGTCCCCGTGGCACTTCACGCCTCCCGTACCCCCCCAGTGAGTGTCATGGGGACGATCCATACCTCCCTACAAAATAGGCGTTTGATCTGCGGTCCCTTGGGGCCGCATTTTCATGCCCGGGTCTGTCGCTTTTTTGCGAAGCGCTTTACGATGCCGTGATGTTGGGCCTTCAGGCCGTTGCGAAGGAGAGAATCCAATGATCCGACTGTTAATCGCCCTTATCCTGCCTTGGCTAACCTTCTTCACCATCGGCAAGCCGTTCCAGGGAATCATTTGCCTTATCCTCCAGCTCACCGTGATCGGATGGGTCCCCGCGGCGATTTGGGCGGTGTATGCGCTCAGCCAATACAATACCGATAAAAAAATCCGCGAAGCTGGGATGGGATCTCTCGATCAGTAGGCGTGGCGGTATGGTTGGCCGCGTGTCGGACGCGTGCCCGGCCACTCAAGATGGTTTGGTTTAGGACGCCGTCTCCCGGTCTTGCGCCGAGGCGTTCAGAAATGCGTGGAGCATTTCTTCGACCGGTTGTTTCGATATCGACCGCGTTATCATCACGATCTTCGATGTGTGATCGTCCGTCGCCCATCCAGGCAGGACGGCCGGCGGATGGAAGACGTGTTGCACACCATGGATGGCAACGGGGCCGTCGGCCTGGACGACGTTCAAGATGCCCTTGATCCGGAGCAGGTTGCCGCCATGCACCGAAATCAATGCTTCGATCCATTCCACGAAAGCGTCCCAGTCGATGGGTTTTCCATAAGAGATGCAGAAACTGCGGATCTGGTCGTCGTGTCGGTTCACGTCGTGATGATGGTCATGCCCGCCATCGTGATGATGATCCCCGTGGTGATGGTGCCCGTGGTGATGGTGCCCCTGATGGTCTTCCGCATAGGCTTCTTCCTTTAACCAGCGTTCGACATCGGGCGTTTTGGTCGCCGGGTCGTACAGCCCGGCATCGAACAGGACCTGAGGGTCCACGTCCCCGTGGCTGACGGCTAGGATACGCGCCGCGGGGTTTAAGGCACGTAGGCGTTCATCCAGCCGGTCCGGATTTGGTCCCTGCATCATGTCTGTTTTCGTAAGCAGAATGCGGTCGGCGACGGCGGCCTGTTTTACCGATTCAGGGTTGGTGTCCAATTGCAGCGCACCGTTGACGGCGTCTACCGTCGTGATCACGCCGTCCAACCGATAGCGCGTGGAAATCACAGGGTCGGTCATCAAGGTGTGCAATATGGGGGCGGGATCTGCCAGGCCCGTGGTCTCGATGACCAACCGTTTGAATGGGGGAATTTCGCCCTTCCAGCGGCGCCGGATCAGATTCCGTAAAGTTTCGATCAAGTCGCCACGGATCGTGCAGCACAGGCAACCGGAATCCATGACGACCATGTCTTCGGAACTTTGCTCGACCAATAAATGGTCAAGGCCGACTTCACCGAATTCGTTAATGACGACTGCCGTTTCATCCATGTCGGGGTGCTTAAGAAGCGCTTTCAACAAAGTCGTCTTACCGCTTCCGAGGAACCCCGTGAGGACGCTGACCGGTAGGCGCTCCTGCCCGTCGTCGGTTGTGGTTTGTTGCGTGTCCGTCATCCTACCCTCGGCTTTGCCTTGATCCTTTTCCCTAAACCAGGATATCGGTTGGACCAAGGTCTTCGATGGCCCCATTGTACGAAAGCAATAAACAATCGCAGAACAGATGTCTTTTGCCGGGAGGGCGTACCGTGACCGATCTGATTTCCATGACTGCCGTAGAGGCTATGCAGAGCCTCAACAAGGGCGAGACGAAACCGGCCGATTTCGTAGACGCGGCCTATGACCGGATCGCCAGGGTCGATGGGCCGGTCAACGCCATGGTCACCCTTTGTCCGGACCGCGCCAAAGCGGCGGCGAATAAGCCGGGCCTGAAGGCCACGCTGCTTGGTGGGCTGCCCGTGGCGGTAAAGGACCTGAACGATGTGGAAGGGGTGCGGACCACCTATGGCTCCCCGATCTTCGCCGACCATGTACCGGACCGGTCTGACATCATGGTGGAGCGGATCGAAGAACGCGGCGGGATAACGATCGGAAAATCCAACACGCCGGAATTCGGCGCCGGCGCGAACACGTTCAATGAGGTCTTCGGAAAAACTAGAAACCCTTGGAACACGGCCATGACCTGCGGCGGCTCCTCCGGTGGGTCTGCCGTCGCCCTTGCAACCGGCATGACATGGCTTGCGACGGGGTCTGATCTGGGTGGCTCCCTGCGCACGCCCGCCAGCTTTTGCAACGTGGTCGGTTTCCGGCCCAGCCCCGGGACGGTGGCGCGGTCTTCATCGACGATGCCATTTGACTGTCTCAGCGTTCAGGGACCGATGGCGCGCACGGTGGAGGATGTCGCCCTGTTCTTGGATGTGATGACAGGTAATCATATTGAAGATCCGATTTCGCGACCGGCGCCGGCAACAAGTTACTTGGAGCAGGTTCGCAAACCGCGTGGGCCGAAGCGCGTGGCGCTTTCCCCCAATCTCGGCTTCCTGAAGGTCGACCCTCGGGTTACCGACGTGATTTCCGGCGCGGCCGGGGTTTTTGCCGATATGGGGGCGACGGTCGAGGAAGCCTGTCCCGACCTGACCGACACGCCTGATATTTTCCAGACCATGCGGGCCGAGTTTTTCGTTGCCGGACATGCATCCGATCTGGACGAACACCGGGACCAATTGAAGTCGGATGTGATCTGGAACATCGAAAAAGGCATGGCGCTGACCGCCGATGAGATCGGCAGGGCGGAGCGCGCACGCGCCGCCTTGTATGCGCGGGTTGCCGCCTTTTTCGGGGAATACGACCTGTTGGCATGTGCGACGGCGATCGTGCCGCCATTCGATGTGGATCAACGCTATGTCGAAGAGGTGGACGGTCATCGATTCGACAATTACATCGATTGGCTGGCGATGTGCTATGCAATCACATGCACCTCCTGTCCGGCGATTTCCGTGCCTTGTGGCTTCACTGATGACGGACTTCCGATCGGTATTCAACTGGTCGGGCGTCCGCGTGGCGACGGGGAACTGCTTGGGATGGCACATCTTTTCCAGCAGGCGTCCGGCATCTCGACCAAGCCGATCGATCCGAAGGGCTGAACGTGGCCATTTCGTCTGCTGCGCTACTTTGCTGCGGCTGCGAAGGCTGCTTGCCTGCCTAAGGCGTGGCGGCTATCGTCACGGCCGGCCGAAGCGCCGGGATACCAACGACAGAATGGTGGCATGGGCCGCCGATAGGGCGGGAAAAGCTCGTAAAAAGGAGTGGGAATTCATGGACAGCGCAAGGCTGCATGAAGATCTGAACGGATATTTTTTCGAAGATCTTAGTGTTGGAATGTCCGCCGTTTTTGCGAAGACGATTACCGAAGCTGATATCGTTCTGTTTTCCGGCGTTACCGGCGATATGAACCCGGTCCATGTGAACCAGGAATTCGCCGAGGGAACCATCTTCAAGGGCCGTATTGCCCATGGTATGTTGACGGCCAGCCTGATCTCGACCGTTTTGGGAACCAAGATGCCCGGTCCCGGCTGCATCTATCTTAGCCAGGACCTTCGCTTCCTGGCGCCGGTTCGCGCCGGCGATACGGTGGAGGCGCGCGCGGTTATCACAGAATTGGTCCCGGAAAAGAAACGTCTGATCTGCAAAACTACTGCGCGTGTCGGCGATACCATCGTCTGTGACGGGCAGGCCAAGATGATGGTTCGTGCCCGGGCGGAGCTTCGGACGTAGCCCGACCCAGAGTCGAACGCTGCATTCCGGCACAACATCATGCGCATCCTTCACCACGTTTCCGAAACACCGGACGATCTGAAGTCCGGCGTCGTCGTTCTGGGCAATTTCGACGGTGTTCACCGTGGCCATCAGGATGTGATCGGTCGTGCTGCGGAAGTTGCGCAGGCGGCCAACGCACCGTTGTTGGTGATGACCTTCGAACCCCATCCCCGCCGTTATTTCGCGCCGGGTGAACCACCCTTCCGGCTCACGGACCTGCGAAACAAAGCGCACCATTTGGCGGCACTGGGGGTCGATGCGCTGGTCGTACTCAGCTTCAATGCGGATCTGGCCAGCATGACGGCGGATGCCTTCGTCGATGACATTCTGGTTGGTGGACTGGGGGCCAGACATATCGTTGTGGGCTACGACTTTTGCTTCGGCAAAGGCCGGGCGGGTACCCCCGATCTGATCCGCGACCGTGGCGGCATTACCGTCACCACGATCGATCCTCGGGCGACGCATGACGGGATCATCTATTCATCGACCCGGATCCGCGATCTGCTGCGCCGGGGCAATCCGGGTCAGGCTGCTGCGCTGCTGGGCCGGCCTTTCGAGATCGAAGGAAGGGTCGAAAAAGGCCAGCAATTGGGCCGGACGATAGGCTTTCCGACAGCGAACCTGGACCTTGGCGAGTACGTTCGTCCGGCGGTCGGTATCTACGCCGTGCGTTGCGGCGTCGAAACGCAGGATCAATCCGCGGTTACCTGGTATGACGGGGCGGGCTATTACGGGAACCGTCCGACCGTGGATGGGACGGGTGAACTTTTCGAAGCCTTCCTATTCGACTTCAAAGGCGATCTCTACGGCCATTATCTGCGGGTCGCGCTGATAGAGTTCATCCGACCCGACAGGAAGTTCGACGGTTTGGATGGTTTGCAAAAGCAAATTCAGCACGATTGCGCCGTGGCGAGGCGCATCCTTCAAACCCGCGCCGCCGGGGGGTAGGCGCTACGATCCCCGACGCCTTTGCCTACTTGAACGGCGGGCCCACTATCCAGGTGACCAGCGCGCAACGTGTGCCCTTGGTCACGGGTGTCACCCGGTGAATATGGTTGGCTGGGAACATCACCAGGGTGCCGCGTTCCTTCGGCGCAGTTACTGGAATACCGGTCATATTGATTTCCAGATCACCCCCTTCATACTCGTTCGGGTGGCTCATCTGGAACGTGATGGCCAGCTTGCGTCGAGGTCTGTCGGGGGCATTCGCGTCAATATGCCAATTGTAATGGCCCTTTTCATTGCCTTCGTAGGTCACGTGGTACAGGGGTTCGTCGATACCGGTAATGTCGAACTGGAAATGGCGCGCGTTTAGCTCCGAAATGACATCCAGAATCCGCTGATAGGCCCACTGCATCTCTTTGTTGGGGGGAAGGTGACGCACAAAGCTGAGGTTGCCATCGGGGTCAACCTTGTTGTCGAGACCGACAACCACTCGGCGGGACTCGCGATGCAAGGCCGCTTGCTGAATGCGATCCATCTCTTCATCGGAAAATAAACCCTGGCGGCTGACAAAGGCTTCGGGCAAGCGGCCTGGAATCGGCGGGGTCGGTGGAATCGGGATGATGTATAAAGGGCGCATAGGCATCTCCAGAATCGCTTTGCTCTTGCTGACACGAGCGGTTCTAACCTTCGCCTTCCGGCCTGTCTACAACCGGCCGGGTGCGGCTTTGCCTTTTAGGCGTTCCGCGCTTGACCCCGTATGGTGTGAAAACTAGGATCGCGCGCCACGAAACAAGGCTGATACAATGCTGCCCATGTTGCCGACAGCAAATCGGATCATTCGTCGAATTATCGGCCCGGCCCTGACGATATGACAGGAGCCGGGACAGGCGCGTTGCAACTGCGACTGTGACGAAAGCGGGGCCATGGGCCCCTACGAACAAGATCGAACATTATCCATTGTGACTGGAGAAGGGCTTGCCGAAAGCCCACTCAGGACGGAACTGGAATGACTGAAAACACTTCTTCCGCGCCCGACTACCGGGACACCATCGCGCTGCCGAAAACCGATTTTCCGATGCGAGGCGGGTTGCCGACCAAGGAACCCGAACTGCTGGAACGCTGGGCGCGCATCGATTTGTGGCGGCAACTCCGCGAAAGCTCGAAGGGCCGTGAAAAATTCATCCTGCATGACGGCCCTCCCTATGCGAACGGGCATCTTCATATCGGCCACGCGCTGAACAAGATCCTAAAGGACATCATCAACAAGTCGCAGCAGATGCTGGGTAAGGACGCGAACTATGTCCCCGGCTGGGACTGCCATGGCCTGCCCATTGAATGGAAGATCGAAGAACAGTATCGCGCCGCCGGGCAGGATAAAGACGATGTTCCGATCGTCGAGTTCCGGAAGGAATGTCGCGAATTCGCCGACAAGTGGATCGACATCCAGCGGTCTGAGTTCAAGCGTTTGGGCGTGCTGGGCGATTGGGATAACCCCTACACCACCATGGCCTATGGGGCGGAAGCGCAGATCGTCTCCGAACTGGGCAAGTTCCTGATGAATGGCGCGCTCTATAAAGGCTCCAAGCCGGTCTTGTGGTCGGTGGTTGAAAAGACTGCCCTGGCCGAGGCCGAGGTCGAATACCAGGAACACAAGTCGACGATGATCTGGGTGAAATTCCCGGTCGTTGCCGCGGCCGTGCCTGAATTGGAAGGGGCAACGGTTGTCATCTGGACGACCACGCCATGGACGATTCCGGGCAACCGCGCCGTCGCCGCGCATCGTGACTTTGATTATGTGGTTATGGAAGTCACCGACATTGCCGAGAACTCCAAGGCGGTCGTTGGCGAACGCCTGGTGGTCGCCAAGGCGCTTCAGGAAGCGGTCTGCGAAAAGGCGGGCATCATCGGCAATACCGTTGTCGCGACCCTGAAGGGTGAGCAAGTGATCGGTACGAAATGCGCCCATCCCTGGCGTGGTTATGCGGATGCGAACGGTGGGTTCGAATACGACTGCCCGGTCCTGGATGCGGAATTCGTCACCGACGATGCCGGTACCGGCTTCGTCCATATCGCGCCGGGTCATGGTGCCGATGACTGGGCGCTCGGCATGGCGAACGAATTGGAAATCCCGCAGACGGTGGGCGAGGACGGTGTGTTCTACGACCATGTTCCGCTGCTGGCGGGCAAGGCGGTGCTGACGTCGGAAGGCAAGGAAGGCGATGCCAACGCGACAGTACTTCGGAATCTGGCCATCGCCGGCAAGCTTCTGGCCAAGGGGAATCTGAAGCACTCCTATCCACATTCCTGGCGGTCGAAGGCGCCGCTGATTTTCCGGAATACGGCGCAATGGTTCATCTCCATGAAGACGAACGATCTGCGGACGAAAGCGTTGCAGGCGATCGAAGATACGGCTTTCTACCCGAAAGGGGGCAAGAACCGGCTCTACTCGATGATCGAGAACCGGCCGGATTGGGTCATCTCCCGCCAGCGCGCCTGGGGCGTGCCGATTCCGGTTTTCGTTTCCAAGGAAACGGGCGAACCCCTGCGTGATCAGCAGGTGGTAGATCGTATCGTGGAGGCATTCCGGGAAGAGGGCGCGGATGCGTGGTTCAGCTCCGACCCTTCCCGTTTCTTGGGGAACACGCATAATCCGGACGATTTCGAGCAGGTGATGGATGTTGTCGACGTTTGGTTCGACAGCGGCTCCACCCATGCCTTCGTGCTGGAACAGCGGGAAGACCTGCAATGGCCGGCCTCTCTCTACCTTGAGGGGACCGATCAGCATCGCGGATGGTTCCACTCGTCACTTCTCGAATCCTGCGGAACGCGCGGCCGTGCGCCCTATGAGGCGGTGCTGACACACGGTTTCATCATGGCCGAGGACGGAACCAAAATGTCCAAGTCCAAGGGCAACCAGGTCGTGCCGCAGGAAGTGAACGACAAATACGGTGCGGATATCCTGCGCCTGTGGGTGGTGTTTGAAGATTACTACAACGATCTGCGCGTCGGCGAAGGCACGTTGAAGCAGTTGACCGACTACTACCGTCGCTTCCGGAACACGTTGCGCTGGCTGCTCGGAAACCTGTCCGGTCACGATCCGTCGGAACGGATGCCGTTGGATCAGATGCCTGAACTGGAACGGCTGATGCTGCACCGGCTTTGGGAATTGGACGGGATCGTCCGAAAATCCGTTGCGGCGTACGACTTCCACCGTGCGTTCCGTGAGTTGCATGATTTCTGCGCCATCGACCTCAGCGCATTCTATTTCGATATCCGCAAGGACAGCCTGTATTGCGACCCTGCAGACGATGTGAAACGGCGTGCAAGTCTTGTCGTGCTTGAGGAGTTGTTCTCCTGCCTAACCGCATGGCTTGCGCCGATTTTGAGCTTCACGGCAGAGGAAGCCTGGCTGTCCCGCACCGGGGATGCTGACGACAATTCCGTACATCTGCGCGTCTTTCCGGACGTTCCCGCAGAATGGTCGGCGCCGGCGGTGGCGGAGAAATGGGCTTCGGTCCGGCAGATTCGTCGCGCCGTTCTCGGCGCGCTGGAAATCGAACGGGCGGAAAAGCGCATCGGGGCGAGCTTGCAGTCGGCCCCGTTGGTGACGATTCCAGCGGATATGTTGGCCCAGGTATCGGATGTTGATTTGGCTGAGGTCTGCATTACTTCCGGGTTGACGGTTCAAGCCGGTGAAATCCCGGACGGCGCCTTCACCTTGGTAGAGGTTCCCGGAATCGGTGTTTCCCCGCAATTGGCGGATGGCCAGAAGTGCGAACGCTGCTGGCGCGTGCTGCCGGATGTTGGCAAGCATGACAATGCGCCAGGGACATGCGGCAGATGCGCGGACGCTGTGCGCAATCTTCCGACGGCGGCCGAATGACGCGAACCGACATGCCTGAAACAGCCGCTGGCAGCCGGTCCTTGGTCGGCCTCGGATTGGTAATCTGCGGCGTTACGATCATTCTGGATCAGATCAGCAAATGGGTGTTTCTGGACATCGTGCAGTCCGCCAACGGGACGATTGAGGTTACCGGTTTCTTCAACCTAGTCATGGTCTGGAACCGCGGGGTCAGCTTTGGGATGTTCTCCGACCACGCGGAACTGGGGCGATGGGGCCTGTCCGGTTTGGCCTTGGCGATCACGATCGGTCTATTCTTTTGGCTCCGCAAGGTGGGGCACTGGATGCTGGCCATGGCACTTGGCCTCGTCATGGGCGGCGCGGTTGGAAATGTTATCGACCGTGTCCGGTTCGGCGCGGTGTTCGATTTCCTCGATTTGCATGCAGCCGGGTACCATTGGCCCGCTTTCAACGTGGCGGATTCCGCCATTGTCGTTGGGGTTGGATTGATCCTGCTGGATGGTTTATTAAATAACACGGACAAAGCGGCGTAGTATCCGCTGCAACGGCGTCGGGACGAAGACAAACCTATGGTTCGAATTTCCAGGAAGATTGGCGTTTGTGCTGTGATCGCGGCATCTGTGCTTTTGGCCGGGTGTGAGTCCAATCTGGGAAACCTTTTCGGATACCAGCGCGGCGGCCCCGACGAATTCTCTGTCGTGAAACGCGCGCCCTTGACCCTGCCGCCGGATTTCGGCCTTCGGGCGCCCGATCCCAATGCGGATGAATTGAACCGGGTCACACCGCGGGCTACGGCCCGGGCTTCCCTGATCGGCAATGATTTGACGCCTCGGCAGCAGCAACGCTTGGTGCGTGAGAAAGTCGCCCAGGGCAGCAGCCCCGGTGAAATCGCCTTGCTGGCGAAGGCGAACGCTTTGAATGCCGATCCGGAAATCCGGCAAATAGTGGATGACGAAAGCGCGTCGCTTGCCCGTGAAAACGAAAGCTTCGTGGATGATCTGCTGTTCTGGAAGGAAGACAAGCTTCCGGGCGATGTCGTCGATCCGGAGGGTGAATCCAAGCGTTTGCAGGAAAACTCCAGCCTTGGTCGCCCGGTGACGGAAGGCCAAACGCCGACGATCACCACGCAGACGGAAGAACCGCTCTTCAAGTGGCCGTTCTAGGTCCAGGCCACGTCGGGAAGCCGCTTTCCTCTTCCGAACCAAAACTTTTCTTATTCCTTAGCGCTTCGGTTCTGCCTCACCCTCCCTATATAGGAAGGGGTGCCACCGAACGAGGAAGATGTGATCCGAATGCGAATCCCTGTCTATCTGGCCGCCTTCACGGCGCTATTGGTGCTTTCCATCACGGTTCGAGATGCCGACGCCCGCGTTTTCGACCCTGAAACGGCGACCCTCTCAAACGGCATGCAGGTCGTGGTCGTTTCCAAGCGCAGTGCCCCGGTTATCACGCATATGGTCTGGTACAAGGTCGGTGCGATGGACGAACCGCAGGGTAAGTCGGGTTTGGCGCATTTTTTCGAACATTTGATGTTCAAGGGAACTGAGAAGGTTCCAGCCGGTCAGTTCTCTGAAATCGTCGCTAAAAACGGCGGCCAGGACAACGCTTTTACCAGTTCCGACTACACGGCCTATTATCAGGCGATTGCCGCGGATCGGCTGGAATTGGTGATGAAACTTGAATCCGACCGGATGAGGAACCTCAAACTCGATCCGAAGGAGATCGAGACCGAGCGCCAGGTTATCTTGGAAGAGCGTCGATCGAGAACCGAAAATCGCCCAGGGGCTCGTTTGGCGGAACAGGCGGATGCCGCCTTCTTTATGAACCACCCCTATGGCCGGCCGGTCATCGGCTGGGCGCATGAAATTCGCGACCTGACGCATGACGATATCAAGGGTTTCTACGACCGTTGGTACGCGCCCAATAACGCGGTTCTGGTCGTGGTCGGCGATGTTGATATGGCCGATGTCCTGCCGCTGGCAGAAAAATACTACGGCAGTCTGCCGGTTCGGGACGTTCCCGACCCGGTTGCTTGGCGTGAGCCCCCACATCAGGCGGATGGGACGGTGGTGCTCCACGACCGTGATGTGACTCAGCCGTCATGGAGCAAACGTTACTTGGCGCCCAGCTACCTCTATGGTGCGACGGAATATGCCTATCCGTTGCAGGTCCTTGCCGAGGTCTTGAGCGGCGGCTCGACAAGCCGCCTCTACAGTTCGCTGGTCGTACAGGACAAAGTCGCGGCTTCGGCCGGGGCCTGGTACTCGGCGGATAGCCGGGGTCCCGCGACGCTGGGTTTTTATGTCTCTCCGGCGCCGGGTAAGTCGTTGGACGACGCTGCGTCGGCCATGGAGGCCAAGATCGCCGACATCCTAAGTGACGGTGTGACGGAAGATGAGGTTGAACGCGCCATCGTCCGTCTGACCGATGCGGCTGAATTGGCGAAAGACAGTTTTCAGGGCATCGCGCGCACTTTGGGTGCCGCCGTCACTATTGGGCGTAGCGCCCAGGATGTGGAAGCCTGGCCTGACCGTATCGCCGCGGTGACGATAGATCAGGTGAATGAAGCGATGCGCCATGTTTTGACGGACCAGGGCGCCCTGGTTTCCAAACTGTTGCCGGCGGAAACGTCGACACAGGAAGGCGAGACAACGGGTAAGGGGAAATCTTGATGCGCCGTCTTTCTGCCTATGGTTTGGCACTTGTCAGCGTCCTCTTCCTATGGACCGCACCGGCCAAGGCCATCGACATCCAGGAAGTCGTCAGTCCCGGCGGCATAGCGGCTTGGCTTGTGGAAGACGAAACGGCCGATCTCGTTTCGATGGATTTCCTGTTTCGAGGAGGCGAGTCCCTCGACCCTGCGGGGAAAGAAGGACTGGCTGAACTGGTCTCAAGCGTGTTGGACGAGGGCGCCGGGGATCTCGATAGCCAAGCGTTCCAACGCATATTGAACGATAAATCCATCAATATAAGCTTTGGCGCTGGTCGGGATTCCTTTTCCGGTAGCTTCATGACTTTGAACCGATATCGTGACGAAGCGGTCCGGCTTTTGAAATTGGCGTTGACCGCGCCGCGTTTCGATGAAGATGCGGTGGAACGGATTCGTGGGCAGATATTGATCAACCTGAAGCGTCGGGAAACCAGCCCGAACGCGAAAGCCGGAAAAGCCTTGGTCAAAGCCCTCTATGGCGACGACCCCTATGGCCGTCCGGGCGGCGGCACGATTGATGGTGTCCAGGCGGTCACGATTTCGGATATGCGGAATTTCGTCACCAAGACATTGACCCGGGACCGGCTGGTCGTCGGCGTGGTCGGGAAGATCACGGCGGAAGAACTGAGGCCGATGCTGGATGAAGTCTTCGGCGGCTTGCCGGAAAAGGGCGACGTGCCGGTTCTGCCGCCGGTGGCGGCTTCGTCGGAAGGCGGCGTCATCGTGATTGAGCAGGATGTGCCCCAAAGCGTCGTTGCCATGGCTCAGCCCGTCGAAATCGATCGCCATGACCCGGACTATTACGCGGCCTATTTGGTCACCCATATTCTGGGTGGCGGCGGTTTCTCATCCCGGTTGACGGAAGAGGTGCGCGAAAAGCGCGGGTTGGCCTATTCAACCTATGCGTCTTTACATGACACAAAGCGGTCCTCGCTTCTTATGGCAGGCGTTTCCACGCGAAACGATGCGGTGGCGGAATCCGTGGAAATCATCCAGCGCGAATGGGCCAAGATCCGGGATGAGGGCGTAACGGCTGAAGAGTTGGAAAACGCGAAAACCTATCTGACCGGGTCCTATCCTTTGCGTTTTACGACGACCGGGCAAATCGCCGGAGCGCTGACGGGTATTCAGTATTACGACCTGGGTATCGACTATATCGACAAGCGGAACGGTTATCTGGAAGCCGTGACTTTGGATCAGGCCAATCGGGTTGCGAAAGAATTGTTCGATCCGGCGGCCTTGACGATTGTTGTCGTTGGGAAACCCGCGAACCTTGCCGCTACGCGCCCTGCACCGGATATCGGCGGCTAAATCTCAACCTTCAGTGTGATGACGGCTACTTGAACGGCCTAGTCAGGTGGGCAAGAATGCGCTTGGCCGATGTCCGTGCCGTCAGCGAACAGACTATTTCTTTGATCATTTGGTGAGCCAATAACGACGATGCCGTATAAACAAGATACAGAAGCCTGCATGGCGGGCCGGATCGGTCCGAAGGGACTCACCCAGGAACAGCTCGAAGGCTATGCCCCCGGGCTCGTCGCGGGCATCGAAGCCGTTCGGCAAAAGAAGGAAAGCGGTGAACTACCGCTGTTGCGCCTGCCGGAGCGGCGGGACGACTTGCCAGAAATCGAACAGGTCGCCGACCGGTATCGCAATTTCTTCGAAGATGTCGTGGTACTGGGGACCGGTGGGTCCAGTTTGGGCGGGCGTGCCCTTTACACGATGGCGGACCCTGACAAACGGGGATTGGCACCGCGACTGCATATCGTCACCAATGTCGATCCATTTGGCTTCAACCGCGTCATCCGGCATCTTGACCGGCGCAAGACCGGCTGGATCGTCATCTCAAAATCCGGTGGTACCGCGGAAACGCTGATGCAGTTCCTGAGTGTCCTGCCGCTGTTGCGGGCGACCCTGGGCGATTCACGGGTCAAGGATCACGTCACCATCATCACGGAACCGGGCGACAATCCGCTGCGCAAACTGGCCAAGGAATTCGATCTGCCGGTACTGGATCACGACCCCAAGGTCGGCGGCCGCTATTCGGTCCTGTCCGTCGTCGGTTTACTGCCGACCTTGATCGCCGGTCTGGACGCCAAGGCGGTACGCGAAGGGGCCGCGGACATCCTGAACCGGACCCTCTCCGCGAAAGATCCGCTGAGCGCCGATGCTGCGTTGGGTGCAGCGGTCAATGTCGGGCTGAACAAGAATTCCGGGATCATGGCGCATGTCATGTTGGCCTATAGCGACCGACTTGGGTCGCTTGCCCGTTGGTATCGTCAGCTTTGGGCGGAAAGCCTGGGCAAGGAAGGCGAGGGCACGACGCCGATATACGGGACCGGTCCGGTCGATCAGCATAGCCAGCTTCAGCTTTGGCTGGACGGGCCAGCAGACAAGATGTTCACCGTGTTGTCGGGACCGCTTGAGGAAGACACTGAAAATGTTGGCCCCGGCACGGTCGATCCGGTCGATGCCGACCTCGCGAAACTGACCGGCATGGACTATCTAGCCGGTCGGACGCTGGCGGAGCTGATGGATGCATCGCGCCGCGGCACGTCGGAAACATTGATCGAACATGGCAAGCCCGTGCGCCGAATTCATTTCGATGCGATCAATGAATACGCGCTGGGCGGAATCATGATGCATTTCATGTTGGAGACGATCTTGTCCGCGCATTTGCTAAATGTCGATCCATTCGATCAGCCTGCGGTGGAGCACGGCAAGAAACTGACGCGTCAGTATCTCTACGACTTGCAGAACTAGGGCACGCTGTAGCACCAGTTCTAACATCAGCACCAATACTGGGGAGGGGGGTACCTCCGGGCCCATGGCCATCCGTCGACTACCAGAGACGATCGTGAACCGCATCGCCGCGGGCGAGGTGGTGGAACGCCCTGCCTCGGCCGTGAAGGAACTGGCTGAAAACAGCCTGGATGCCGGCGCGCACCGGGTTGAGGTTGCCATCCGCGAGGGGGGACGCAGCCTTATCGCCATCACCGATGACGGTTGCGGCATGGGGCCTGACGAATTGATGCTGGCAATCGAACGCCACGCCACGTCCAAACTGCCCGATGAAGATTTGTTCAACATTGCGACGCTGGGCTTCCGCGGGGAAGCCCTGCCGTCGATCGCATCGGTCAGCCGCATGTCGATCACCAGCCGCCCGGCTGGCGACGAGAATGCCTGGGCGCTGGCGATTGAAGGCGGAAAGGTCGGGTCGGTCGCGCCGGCCTCCGGTCCGCCTGGTACACGGATTGAGGTTCGAGATCTGTTTTATGCCACACCGGCCCGTCTTAAATTCCTGCGGAGCGAGCGGGCGGAAACCTCCGCCGTGATTGAGGTGCTGAACCGGCTGGCGATGGCGCATCCGGAAGTTTCCTTTTCGCTTCACGACGGCAATAGGGAACGCATTCGGCTGCGGGCGGAGCAAGGCGAATTGCTTGACGCGCGTCTGGCCCGCCTCGGCGCCATCATGGGGCGGGAGTTCATGGACAATGCGTTACCGATTTCGGCGGAACGCGATGGTGCGACGTTGACCGGTTTTGCGGGGCTACCGACATTCAACCGCGGCACCGCCTCGATGCAGTTTTTATTCGTCAACGGCAGACCGGTGAAGGACAAGCAATTGACCGGCGCGGTCCGCGCAGCCTATGCGGATTTTCTGGCGCGTGACCGGCATCCCCTGCTGACCTTGTTCCTTGAAATGGAACCTCGCATCGTCGACGTGAACGTCCATCCCGCCAAGGCGGAAGTCCGGTTCCGCGATCCCGGATCTGTCCGTGGCCTCGTCGTGGGGGCGTTGAAACACGCCTTGGCTGAAGCCGGGCACCGGGCGTCGACCACGGTGTCGGCGGCGGCTTTGGGGTCAATACGGCCACAAGGGGGGCATCAGCTTTCCTTCACGGGCCGGTCGCCTTCGGGGGCCATGCGAATGCCGCTCGGCGGAAGCCATACTCCCGGTTATGGTCCCAATTATGTGGCACCGGTTTACAATCCGTCTTCGGGCGTTGCGGAGGCGGCGAATTCTTTTTACTCCCCCTTGGACGGACAGGAAATCCCGCCTCAGGATTATGGGTTCGTCCCGGCGGCGCGGTCGGACGGGCATGAAATGGAAGCGCCCGGTTCCGCGGACCATCCGTTGGGGGCGGCGCGGGCGCAACTGCACGAGACCTATGTTGTGGCCCAGACCAGTGATGGCATTGTGATCGTTGATCAACATGCCGCGCATGAACGCCTCGTCTATGAGAAAATGAAACAGGCTTTGGGTGAACGCGGGGTCCCGCGGCAAGGTCTTTTGATTCCGGAAATCGTCGAATTGGATGATGAGGACGCGGCCCGGCTGATTGCCCGTGCTGACGAGCTGGCCGAATTGGGCCTTGTCCTGGAAGGGTTTGGTCCCGGCGCCGTCGCGGTCCGGGAGACACCGTCCCTGTTGGGTGAACTTGACGTACAGGGGCTGGTGCGGGATTTGGCCGACGAACTCGGCGATTTGGGCGATGCCTTTACCTTGAAGGAAAAGCTCGAAGAAGTCTGTGGGACCATGGCCTGCCATGGCTCGGTCCGGTCGGGACGGCGGCTCAACACCGAGGAAATGAACGCTCTGTTGCGGCAGATGGAAGCAACCCCGCATTCAGGGCAATGCAATCATGGCCGGCCGACCTATGTGGAGCTGAAGCTGGCGGATATCGAAAAGTTATTCGGAAGGCGCTGATCGCCACCTGCCACTGATTCTCTTCATGGGCCCCGACCCTCTCCAGGGGCTTTGACTTTGCGGGTTCCGCCCGGTACTTCGGCAGGGTCTTTCATCATTGTGCCGGAACCGTCCTTGTCCAACGACTCCCCCATAAGTGAATCCAATTTCAAGGCGTTGATCCCGCTTGCCGCCGCGACTTGCGTCAACATCATCGGCTTGGGCATCGTCATTCCGCTGCTGCCGTTCGCGGTCAAGGAAGCGGGTGGGGGCGATTTCGAGGCGGCGGCGATCTTCTCCGTTTTTTCGGCCTGTTCTCTGTTGAGCGCACCGCTCTGGGGCCGTCTGTCAGACCGGATCGGTCGAAAACCCGTTATGATCATTTCGGTGCTGGCTACCGTCATCAGCTACCTTTGGCTTGCGAATGCGGATACGCAACTGGCGATATTCTTAAGCCGTGCTTTTGCCGGCTTTACGGCGGGTTGGCTGGCGACAAGCCAGGCGTTCGTCGCCGATGTTACGACCTCGGAAGACCGTGCCAAGGGCATGGGCATGCTGGGGGCGGCATTCGGTATCGGGTTCACCATTGGTCCTGCGATCGGTGCAACGGCGGTCGGCGGGGATCATCCGGACTTTGCCTTTCCCAGCTATATTTCCGCCGGCTGTGCCGTCGTCGGACTGTTGATCACCAGCCTGTTGGTGAAGGAACCGGCCCGCCATCGCGTTCATCAGGCGGATATGGCGGAAAAAGCGCTGAAGGTGGCGAAAGAACCCTGGTTGTTGCGCCTTTTGGTGCCGTTTTTTCTGGTTTCCCTGGTTTTCACCGGCGTCGAGGGAACGCTGGCCCTGTGGGGTGCCCATGTATTGGATATAGGGCCGCGGGATATCGGCTATTTCCTAGCCTTCGCCGGGGTTATCAATGCCATCGTCCAAGGCGGCCTCGTCGGTCGAATGAGCAAGAAAATCGGTGAGGCGCGGGTGGCTTTCATCGGTGCGCTCGCTTTGATGCTGTCCGTCATCTCCTTAAGCTTCGTTACGCAGTATTACTGGCTCGCATTGCCAATGGCGCTGCTGGCTATCGCCATGGGGTTCCACAATCCCGCCATGCAAAGCCTGATGAGCCGTCAGGCGCCGGAAGGCTTAAAGGGCACCGTCATGGGAACGGCGCAATCGACGTCCAGCCTTGCGCGAATTGCGGGGCCTGCCTTGGCCGGGCTGGCCCTGGAACATATCGATGTGTCGGCACAATTCTGGATCGGCTTCGTCATCCTGATCCCGGTGCTGTTCATGATCCTCGCGCTCGGCCGCAATAGGGCCACAGCCGAACAGCGCGGATAAAGATCAGTCTCTCATCAGAAAGAGAAACCGGGCCGCGCCGTAGCGACGGTCGTCCAATTGCGCGAACCCATCCGGCAAAGTCCAAGCGGTTTTAGGATCGAGCTGGGCAATGACAAGTGTTTCGGGCCCGACCGCTCCCGCGTCCATAGCGGTTCGTATCGCCTGTTCGACGGCACCGTCCTTGTAGGGCGGGTCGAGCAGCAGAATGTCACAAGGCTGTGATTGTCGGCTCAGGTGGAAAGCGTCCGAGGTGTCGACCTTGCTGCGGTCTTCGGCCCTGCATTTCGCGATATTGGCGCGCAACGCCGCCAAGGCGGGTTTTCCTGTTTCGACGAAAGTGCAATGGCTCGCGCCTCGGCTAAGCGCTTCCAGGCCCAATGCACCGGTGCCTGCGAAAAGCTCCAATACACGACCGCCACGTAGCTTTTCCGCATGCTCGCCGTGGCCCAGAATGTTGAACAGGTTCTCCCGCGCCCTATCAGAGGTGGGGCGCGTGGCGGATCCATCCGGGGCGTCCAAGCGGACGCCCTTATGCTTTCCCGCGACGATCCGCATCGGCAGGTTTCCGGCCGCGGGCCTTCGCGGCGGCGGCTGTACGTTTATACCCCGGTTTGACGGGCTTGGGTTTGGCCTTGGCGCCCTTATGCCTTTCGCCCAGCAGTTTCTTGACGACTCCGGCTGGGACTTCCTCTATGGCGCTGCGCGGCATGTCGCCGAGTGCGATCATGCCGTAACCCGTGCGGATCAGACGGTTTACCCGGTAACCCAGATGTTCCATGACGCGGCGAACCTCGCGGTTCTTGCCTTCGCGCAGGATGACCGTGATCCAGGCATTGCTGGTCTGCTGCCGTTCCAGTTCGGCGTAGATCGGGCCGTATTTCACCCCGTCGACGGTCACGCCCCGGTCAATGCTTTCCAGTTTTGCCGGGTCGACGACGCCGTAGACACGGATGCGGTATTTGCGTGGCAGACCCGTTAATGGATGTTCCAGTTTACGGGCCAGTTCCCCGTCATTGGTGAACAGCAGCAGGCCTTCCGAGTTCAGGTCGAGCCGCCCGACGCTGATCAAGCGCGGCAGGTCGCGCGGCAGGTCGTTGAAGACGGTGGGGCGGCCATGCGGATCGTTTGAGGTGGTCAGTAGGCCGGCTGGCTTATGGTAGCGCCACAGGCGGACACGATCGGCGGTGGGAAGGGGTTTGCCGTCGACCGTGATCTGGTTTTCAGCCGTCACCGTTATTGCGGGGGTGGTGATCACTTCGCCGTCGATGGTGACGCGCCCCTCGGCGATCCAGCGTTCGGCTTCCCGGCGGGAGCACAGGCCGGCGCGGGCCATGACCTTTGCGATGCGCTGGCCGTCGGTTTCCTGTTGATTGTCCATATCGGCGTTTCCTTGTCGTCGGCGTTTGGCGCAATCGCTGCGCGGATTCGTTCTACCCGTATCTGTACCCTTGTGACCGGGCGGCGCGCACCATACGCTTCGCCCGCCATGCAGGAAAGACGCAACCCATATATGATCCGGGCGCTGGAACAAGCCAACCAAGCCGCCGAACGCGGTGAGTCGCCGATTGGTGCGGTCATTGTCGACCGGGCGACGGGGGAGGTGCTGGCGGAAGACGGCAACCGCGTCGAGGAATTGAAGGACCCGACCGCGCATGCGGAAATGCTCGTGATCCGCAGGGCCGCCGCCGCCAAGGGATCACCCAGGCTGATCGGTTGCGACCTGTATGTGACCCTGGAGCCCTGTCCGATGTGCGCCGGTGGGATATCCCATGCGCGGATCGAAAAGCTCGTTTACGGGGCTTACGATCCCAAGGGCGGCGGTGTCGATCATGGGGCCAGGGTCTTCGACCGGCCGACCTGCAATCATAAGCCCGATGTGATCAGTGGTGTCGCGGAAGAAGAATGCGCCGCGCTTCTAAAATCTTTTTTTCAGCGAAAGCGTTAGGCCCTAACCGTCGTTCTTGTCAGGGCTTTTGGTTCGTCGTGCCCGGCGGCGAGGGCGCTGGTCTGCCGCACTGGTGCGCCCGGCGGCACGACGGCGTTCCTTTAATTCGTTTAGAATAGCCAAGCGTTCCTCGTTGCTGGCGCGCGGCCAAATGCCGATCTCCTCAATGCTACGCAAACACCCGACGCAGTGACCTGAAACCGGGTTTACCGCGCAGACACCGACGCAGGGGGAGGGAATGTCGGGAAGGGGAATGCGGCTTTCGGTCACGGGGTGCCGGTCCGATCGATTGGTTGTTTTCCGGATATTCAAGATGGAACGGCCGGTCGAGGGCTTCAAGCACCGAGCCTGCTAAATCATTATTTCGATAATACTAGAAATACGGTTGACTAAGGTTCTTGCAATGATATGGTTGCGGTATGAGCAATCTTGAGAAGACCGCAGACCGGCTTAATGCCTTGGGCAACCCGACACGCTTGCAGATCTACCGTCTGCTTGTCCGAGCAGGGGCTGAGGGCATGAGTGTCGGCCGTATCCAGGAAGTCGTGTCCATCCCGGGATCGACCCTCAGCCATCACATGAAGCTGTTGGAAACAGTGGATCTTGTGGCCAAGGAGAAGCAGGGGACGACCCTGATTTGCCGGGCACGATACGATGTCATGGATGCGGTGATCGGGTATCTGGCAGATGAATGCTGTGCGGATTCCAGTGACGGTCGTTCCGACCGCGGTGTGCAGTGGCGCAGGGTTGCTGCAAATACTTGATCCCATGGACCTTGGGGAGGCGGCTCGGGGAGAGCCCCTGAGTGTCCCGAAAGAGAGACGCAATGAGCGACGCAATACAACAAACCGACCCAAAATCCTTCGATAATTCTAGAAATTTCGCAGGATGGCTGCGGCAGAAAACCGGTAAAATCGACCGCGTATTCCTGACCGCGGTCGGCATTGCGATCCTATGGTTTTTGCTGGATTTGGGCGCCGCGCAAGTAGGTCTCGTGAAAGCCGGAAACAGTCTGCTGGGTATAGCACCCTTCATTATTCTGTCCGTTCTATTGGCGGCCTATCTGAAGGCTACCGGCGCGGATGGGCTGATCGCGAAGGCGTTCGCCGGGAACATTCTCCAGGCGACGTTCCTGGCCGCGATTGTCGGCGCGTTGTCACCGTTCTGTTCATGTGGCGTGGTTCCTTTGATTGCCGCGCTTCTGGCATCGGGCGTGCCACTGGCCCCAGTCATGGCTTTCTGGTTGGCGTCGCCGATCATGGACCCCGAAATGTTTGTCGTGACCGCAGCGGTTCTGGGAACGGAATTCACCGTCATCAAGACGGTGGCAGCCGTCAGTATCGGATTGATGGGCGGTTTCACCGTCTTGCTTCTGGGGGGATCTAAACTGTTGCGCGATCCGTTGATAGGAACGGCGTCCACTTGTGGTACGGCCGCGTATACCCGTGGGAATAAGCCTGTCTGGCGGTTTTGGAGGGAAGAAAACCGCAAGACCGTCTTCACAAAAGAAGCCAAGCGGTCGGGCTGGTTCCTGACGAAATGGTTGAGCCTCGCCTTCCTGCTTGAAGCGGTCATGCTCGCCTATGCACCTATGCAGCAGGTCGGCGAATGGTTGAGTGGCGCCGGTTTCTTGGCCATTCCCGCGGCTGCGATGATCGGCGTGCCGGCCTATCTGAACGGCTATGCGGCGATCCCCTTGACCAGCGGCTTGATGGAAATGGGGCTTACCGCGCCAGCCGCCCTTACCTTTATGGTCGCCGGCGCGGTTACCAGCATTCCGGCCGCAATCGCGGTGAAGGCATTGGTGCGGCTGCCGGTATTTCTGCTCTATCTGGGGATCGCGTTGAGCGGGTCCATTGTCATCGGATTGACTTACGCCCTGGCCGCTTAACCCGCCTGCAGTGCTCGCCAGACCTTTTCCGGTGTGGCGGGCATTTCAACGGTGTCGGTTCCCATGGCGTCGTAGAGCGCCAACATGAAAGGTGCCAGACCGCCATTCGTCCCCAACTCACCCACGCCTTTCATGCCAAGGTGATTGATCTTCGTCTCCATGCTGCCGTCGACCAAGGTGAACATCGGTAGATCGCTTGCACGCGGCAGGCAGTAATCCATGAAGGACCCGGTCAGAAGCTGCCCGCTGTCATCCTCGTAAACCGTATGTTCCAGCCAGGCCTGACCGATGCCTTGGGCGATGCCCCCGTGGACCTGACCTTCGGCGATCATCGGGTTCAGCTTAACGCCGAGATCGTCGGCGGAGACATATTGCTGGATTGTGACATGTCCGGTCTCCGGATCCAATTCGACCTCGCAGACATGCGCGCTGTTCGGAACGGTCTGATGATTCCCTTCGAAGGCTGCACCACCGGCACAACCAGGTAGGCCGCGTTCCTCCAGTTTCTGGGTCAGCTCAAACAGTCCGACGCGCCGGTCCGTCCCGACGACGGTGAAAGCACCGTCGGCATAGGTGATGTCCGTCGCCGCAGCTTCTAGGATTTCCGCTGCGCCTTCCATGCCGTTCTGGATAAGGTTGGTTGTTGCCCGGTCGATTGTCGTTGCCGCGATTGGAAGCGAGGACGAACCGCCGGTCCCACCGCCAATTTTGACCCGGTCGCTGTCGCCTTCGACGACAACAACCTTCTCCATTGGGATTTCAAGGCGTTGCGCCACAAGTTGCGCAAACGCTGTTTCATGGCCCTGGCCCGATGCTTGAACACCTGTCTTCACTAGAACTTCACCGGCGGCTGTGACCTCCAATTCGCTTGCCTCGTTCGGTGTGCCGCCGGTGAGGTGAAGGGTGGGGCAGATCGAGATGCCGCGCTTCAATCCCTTCGCTTCGCTGGCTGCGCGCCGAGCGTCAAAACCCGCCCAGTCGGACGCTTCCAAGGCAAGGTCGTAGACATGGGCGAAATTCCCGCTGTCGAAAACAAACCCGGTTGCCGCCTTGTATGGCATGGCCGTTTCCGGAACCAGATTGCGGCGGCGCAACGCCGCCCGATCCATGCCCAGTTCCCGGGCGGCCTTTTCCACAAGCCGTTCGACAAGGTAGATGACCTCTGGCTTTCCGGCGCCGCGATAGGCATCTGTCGGTGCGGTGTTCGTATAAACGCCGACACTGCGGACGGTTATTGCCGGAATTGAGTAGTTGTGACCTGCCACTTTGGCAAAACCCGGTCCGATGATCGAAGGGCCAAGGGCAGACGCATAAGCACCAAGCGCGCCTTTTGTTTCAACCTTCAATCCTAGAAAATTGCCTTCATTGTCCAGCGCTAAATCGGCGCGGCTGACTTGGTCACGACCGTGGGCATCGCTAAGGCATGCTTCGCCCCGTGTAGAAACCCATCGGACAGGCCGCCCCAATACCTTCGCAGCATGAAGGACCAGGGTTTGTTCCGGATAGTTCATCAGTTTGGCGGCGAAACTGCCCCCGACATCAGGAGTGATGACATGCAGGTTCGCTTCGTCAATGTTCAAGGTTTCCGCTACGAGCCGGCGGATCAGGTGTACACCCTGGCTTTGCGTGAATAAAGTGTACCGTCCAGAGCTGCTATCGAACTCTCCCAGATAGGAACGTGTCTCGATCGGACTCACAATGACCCGATTGTTGACGACGCCTTCGATGCTGACGACATGCGAGGCCCGCGCCATTGCTTGGTCGACACTGTCGGTGTCGCCCGCAATGCAATCGAATGCGGTATCGTTGGCAGATGCCGTATCCGTGTGGGCGGACAGGTCGTCATAGTCGATATCGATCAGTTCGGCGGCGTCCCTGGCCAGCTCTTCCGTTTCCGCGACAACCATGACCACGGCTTCGCCAACATGACGCACCGTTTCCGCGGGAAGCGCGTGACGAGGCGGGGATCGGAACGGGGTTCCGTCGGAAGAGTTCTGGGGCGTGATGCAGGGCAGGGGATTTAGACCGGCTGCCTGAATGTCGGCACCTGTCAGGACGGCAAGCACGCCCGGGGCAGATTTTGCGGCGTCCACATCCACGTTGCGTAGTTTCGCATGCGCAACGGGGCTGCGGACCATGACTGCGTGGGCGATGCCATCCTTGTGCAAATCTTCAACGAAGCGGCCGTGCCCGGTGAGAAGCCGGGCATCCTCCAGCCTCGGCACGGAGCGACCGATTCCGGAATCCTGCATGACGTAATTTCCCTATGGAACTGAGGTTCGTGACAAGTGCCGCGAGACTAGCAATTGCGCCGCACCGCGAAAAGCACAGCGGCAAAATTATTGATCTGCTCGGTGTTTGATACCATGTTGTAATGTATCAAAAATGGCAGATGCACCGTAATGGCGAGATCAAAAGCGTTCAGTCCCGAAGACGTTCTGGAATCGGCCCTGCAGCTTTTCTGGACGAAAGGCTATGAGCAGACCTCGATGCAGGACCTGGTGGATGCGATGGGCATTAACCGGGGCAGCCTCTACGACACCTTCGGGGACAAGCGGCAACTCTACCGTAAGGCAATGGAACGTTACCTGGATTGGTACACGTTGCGGGACCTGCGTTTGGCCATGAAATCGGCCGATTACAGCCCGGCGGAGCAACTGAAACTGCTTTTCGACCGATTGGCTGAGGAAGGCGAAGGGGTCAATAAGCGGCGCGGTTGCCTTCTGACCAACACCATTACCGAACTTGGCCATCGTGACCCGGAAATCACCGAACAGGTCGCCGCCGGAATCAAGCGCGTAGAGGATACGCTCGCCGAACTGATCCAAAAAGGTCAGGAACGCGGTGAATTTACGTCAACCGAAGATGCGCGGGCCTTGGCACAGTTCCTGACCAACACCATCCAGGGAATGCGTGTTCTAACCCGTGTCTATGGTGACCGGGAGCGTTTGGCGGAAATCAGCCGCGTCGCCCTCTCGACGCTGACACCCAGGGCGGGTATTCACTGATTTTACCGGTTTCTCGGCAATCGCTGGGATGAGATAGGCCGCATTTTATTAAAGCCAATCCAATAGTTTCTATTAAAGTCAAACGGTTAATGTAGCGTCTTGGTGCAGTTTTCGCTTATCTCAGGTCGTTTGGGATAGGGTGATTGGCGCCTAAGATGCACCGCTTACTGCACAAGATGGATGTACTGGCTTCGGCCTTTCTGCGTAGCCGCCGTGGCGGCGTGATGCAGTTGTTTGCGTTCGCGCTATTGCCCGTGATGGCCGCCAGCGGATTGGCCGTTGACGGCACGCGGTTGTTTCTGGTCCGGGATTCCGTTCAGCGTGCGGTGGATGCCGCCGGCCTGGCCGCCGGTCATACCCTTCTGGTCGATGACATGGAGTCTGATGCACGCAGTTTCTTCGATGCGAATTTCACGAATATCGAAGATGTCGCGACACTGACCGACTTCACGATGGTTACAAATGCGGACAACTCGGTCATCGATGTCTCTGCGACGGTTTCCGTGGATACGACTTTCATGGCATTGTTCGGATTTGATGAGGTCACTTTCACGCGGACGGCACAGATCACGCGAGAAACCCGCGGCATGGAACTGGCCCTGGTCATGGATAATACCGGTTCGATGCGCAGCAGCGGCAAGATGTCCGCGGCGATCACGGCCGCCCACAATTTGATCGAGGCGGTCTTCGGTTCCGAAGACGTCAACCCGAACCTTTGGGTATCCCTGGTCCCTTATACGGCAACCGTCAATATCGGCACACAGCATACGGAATGGCTGACGCTGCAAGGCCAGGCGGATGTCGGCGTCGGCGGAAACTACGAGCCGACGTCATGGATTGGATGTGTTAATGCGCGCAGCGGCGGTTTGGATGAAACCGACGACACACCGGACCTCGCCGCCTTCACGCCCTACCTTTACGCGGACAATGTCGACAACAACTGGATCCTGACCGATGCGGGTGGGAATATAACCGGTTTCGACCTGGACGAGCGGAATATCGCACAGAACAACGGCCGCGGTCCGAACCTTGGATGTGGTCCGCCGATCACGCCCTTGGTCGCGTCCAAGACCGTACTCAACACCGCGATCGATGCGATGCAGCCTTGGCACCGTGGCGGAACGGCGGGGAACCTGGGCCTGGTATGGGGGTGGCGCGCCCTCTCACCCTCTTGGCGCGGATTTTGGGAGGGCACAGCCAATGCAACCCTGCCACTCGATTACGAAGAGCCGTTCATGGACAAGGTGGTTGTCGTGATGACCGACGGCACGAACGAGTTCTTTGACTTTACCGACCATGAGCCGGATGACGGGGAAGGACCGGACGGTTCTGACCATACCGCCTACGGGCGGCTGGGCGAGTTCGGATTTTCATCCAAAAACGCTGGACGGGCTGAGATCGACGCCCGGTTCTCAAGAACATGTGAAGCCATGAAGGCTGAAGGCATCATCATCTATGCCATCACTTTCGGGTCGACACCAACGTCCAGCACGCAAGACATGTTCCGAAACTGTGCGACGAAGACCAGCTTCTTTTTCCATGCACCTAGTAATTCAGAGTTGGAGGATGTGTTCACCACGATCGGACGCCAATTATCGAATTTGAGGATTTCTCAATGATCCGGCGCCTCGCAAAGTTCTTCAAGGATCGGCGCGGTGTTTCTACGATCGAATTCGCGATTCTGGGGCCGTTTACCATCACCTTGCTGGTCGCCATATTGGAGTTGGGGATGGTATTCCTGGTCAGCGGATCCCTGGAAAACGCTGTTCTGGCAAGTTCCCGCTTCGGGATCACCGGCAATGCTCCGGACGGTGTCACCCGCGAAGACATTATTCGCGATCTGATTGACAAAAACACTTTTGGCTTGGTCGACCAGGAAGAAGTGCAGATAGAGACGATCGTTTACGACAATTTTTCAGACATCGGCCGGCCCGAACCGTTTGCGGATAGCAACGGCGACGGCCAGTGGAACGAAGGAGAGTCCTTTACCGATGTTAATGGCAACGGCCAATACGACACTGATGTCGGTTTAGCGGGACTCGGCGGGGCCGGGGACATCGTACTCTACAAGATCAATTACCGGATCAATACGATGACTGCCATGTTTGATCCTTTCTTCCGCACGATCGATCATTCCGCCGCTGTCGCGGTTCGGAATGAGCCGTTTTGAGGGGTGTGATGAAACGCATCAGGCGATTCCTGAAAAAGTTCAGCCGATCACGCGGCGGAGTCACCAGCGTAGAGTTCGCCTTGACCGCTCCGATCCTGGTGCTGCTTTTTACCTCTCTCGCTGAAACGGGTATTTATCTGCTGCTGCATGTGAAACTGCAGCATGCCACGGTTTCAGTCGCCGACCTGATAACCCGGGATGAAAGCGTCCGTGAGTCTACCGTCGCCGACCTTTTCGAAGCCGTGCCGCAAATTCTCAAGCCTTTCAGTATTGGCGAGGACGGTGTTGTCGTTGTCAGTGCCGTCGGTCGATCAGGGAACAATCCGACCCGCGTGCTATGGCAGCGCCGTGGCGGCGGTCCCTTGGTGCGTGACAGTGACATTGGCGCGGAAGGAGACGTAGTGTCCGATCCAGAGGGCATACCGGTTGGTCCGGACGAAACCGTCGTGGTGGCGGAGCTGTTCTATAACTATACGCCGATCGTGTTGCCGATTTTCGGGCCGCGGGAAATCGTGAAACACGCCTTCTACCGACCGCGGTTGGGCGCATTGCAGGAAATTGACCCGGATCCTCCCTCCTGACGTTTTTCTGCGAATTCCACACAGCGAAGAAGCCAGGGTGCTTTAGGGCACCCCGTTTTCGTAAGGCAGAAGGGATAGATAGAGCGTGCGATGGATCGGGGTCGGCACGCCGAGTTCTTTGCCGAGCTTGTAGACCGTTCCTGACAGGCTTCCCACTTCCAGCCGCCCGCCGCGGGCCAGGTCGTGATACATGGACGCATACATGTCGTCCGGGAAGGTATCCAGTAAACCCATTGCCCGTTCGATGGCGCCCTCATCGACATTGACGCCCTTGGCGCGGCCCACGGCAACGACTTCGGCCATCGCGTCGCGGGCCAGATCCCGGATCTCCTGATTTCTGTAGAGTGGTCCGCAAGGCTGCCGGAAGGCGGTGGTAATGGCCGCATTGGTCGACAGCAAGACGAATTTGGACCACAGCTTGGCTTCGATGTCGTCCGCGACGAGGGCTGTAAAACCGGCCTTGTTGCATCGTTCCGCGAAAGCGTTCAGGCGCGGAGAATGCCCACCACCGACCTCTCCGATTTCCATTGTGGACATATCGCTTGTGTATCGGACCACGCCCGGTTCAGCGATCTTTGCGGACATGAATGCGTTGCCGACGCAGACGCGGTTCTTACCCAGGATCGGTCCCAAGCGCTCAGCCGCCTCCACACCATTCTGCAGGCTTATGACATAGCCGTTCTCGGAAAGCGCCGGCGCCAGCTCCCTGCCGACCTCTTCCGTGTCGTAGAGCTTTACGCAAAACAACGCGACATCAATGGGGCCAAGATCGACAAGTTTGTCGCTAGCGATGACGTCCGTCAGTCGAATTTCACCTTTCGGGCCAACGAGTGAAAGACCCTTTTTCTGCATTGCGGACAGGTGTGTTCCACGCGCGAGGAAGGTCACGTCGCCGCCGGCATCGGCCAACTTTATACCGAAAAAGCCACCAACCCCGCCTGTGCCGATGACGGCGATTCGCATATTGCCCCTCACTGTTCGCTTCGTCTTCGTTTGTTGGTCGAAACAGTATCCGATCGGCTTGAATGAACAACCTCTTGATAATCGCCATCTGATCCCCGACCTTATGTGCAAATCATACCGTCGAGTATGTGCTGATTATCGAGAACGGGGGAATTCAATGTCGCTGTCGTCCTACTTCACACCATCGCCGGGTGGCGATACCGCCTTCACTGTCGAAGCGCCCAAGATAAAGTTCGGAATCGGCTCCCTGAAGGAAGTGGGATTGGATGCGAAGGGCCTGGGCATGACCAGGGCAGCGCTGTTCGTTGATCCCAAGATCATGGGAACAGCGCCCTTCAACCAGGTGACCGAGGGCCTTCAATCGGCCGGGGTCGATTTTACGGTCTATGACGCGATTGAGGTTGAACCGACCGATACCTCCTTCAAGGCCGCGACGGCCTTCGCGTCGGAAGGGAATTTCGACGGTTTCATCTCGCTTGGTGGCGGGTCGACGATGGATACCTGCAAGGCCGCGAATCTCTATTCGACATATCCGGATGATTTCCTCGCCTATGTGAACGCGCCGGTCGGCCAAGCGAAACAACCGCCGGGCCCGTTGAAGCCGCATATTGCCTGCCCAACCACCTTCGGCACGGCGTCAGAATGTACCGGCATCGCGATCTTCGACTTCGTTGAGATGGAATTGAAGACCGGAATCGCCAGCGCGCGCCTGCGGCCGGCGCTTGGCGTGCTGGACCCACAGGTGTTGAAAACCTTGCCGGCCATGGTCGTGGCCGCGAATGGGTTCGACGTCTTCTCCCACGCCTTTGAAAGTCTGACGGCGCGGCCCTACACCCACCGGGAAGCACCGGCGGACCCGTCCAAGCGCCCGCTCAGCCAGGGCGCAAACCCCTATAGCGATCTGGCCTGTCTGCAAGCGATCAAACTGGTCGGCGGCAATCTGGTCCAGGCGGTCAACGACCCGACGGATGAAAACTACGAAGCCTTGATGTTCGCCGGCATGTTGGCGGGGATTGGCTTCGGTAATGCGGGCTGCCATTTGCCGCACGGTATGTCCTACGCGGTCGCGGGCTTGGTGCAGGACTATACGGCGCAAGGTTGGGCGTCGAACCATCCGCTGGTGCCCCACGGCATTTCCGTGATCGTCAATGCTCCCGCCGTCTTCCGCTTCACCGGCGACGCCTGTCCTGAGCGACACCTGCAAGGCGCGGAGGCCATGGGCGCCGACATTTCCGACGCCAAGCCGGAGGACGCCGGTGCCCTGCTGGCGGACCGTATCATTGAGATGATGAAGGCGACCGGCATTCCCAACGGCCTCAACGGCGTCGGCTATTCGGAAGAAGACCTGGACAAACTGGTCGACAAGGCCTGGCCCCAGCAACGCCTGCTGGTCAATGCCCCGAAGTCGGTGAGCAAGGACGATTTGCGCGGCATCTTCGTTGATGCGATGCGGTATTGGTAGCGCGTTTACAGACAGGTTACGCCGCAATCGGCGTTTCGCCTTCGAAGGTGGTTCGGTAGAGCAGGCGTCGGTATCCGTCATAGTCGTTGACGGCGAAATGCATGGTGGCCCGGTTGTCCCAGATGACCAGATCGCCGGGGCGCCAACGGTGGCGGCACTGGAATTCGGGGCGGGTCATATGGGCGTAGATGCGCTCCAGGATCGGGGCGCTTTCTTCCTCGCTCATGCCTTCCAGACGCGTCGTATAGGTCGGGTTCACGAATAGGGCGGCCTTGCCGCTGACCGGATGGCGGCGCACGACGGGTAGGGCGCGTTCCTTGTCCGCTTCCGGGTCACCGCGCTGCATTTTCACCGATGTGCTGGTGGCGACTTTGGGGCGGTGTTTCACGCCATAGGGTTTCCCCGACTGGATTGCGTTGCGGCCATCCACATGGGCACGCAGATCGGCGGGGAGGGTTTCCCACGCCGTCACCCCGTCGGCCCAGAGCGTGTCGCCGCCGGTGGGCGGCAGGTCCACAGCCTGTAGCAGCGATCCCCCCGGCGGGCGTTCCAGGTAAGAAAAGTCGGAATGCCAATTACCGCCGAAGACATAGATGTTGCGTTCCTCCGCCTCCTTCAGCACCGCGATGACGTCCGGGTCTTCTTTCATCGGCTCGACATAGGGCAGGCGCACCAGGGGACCGAAAACCTGTGTCGCGCGTTTCAGCGCGGGGATGTCCAAATACTGTTCGGGCAGGACCAGGACGAGCCGGTCGGCGAGCAAGGTCACCAAGTCGGCTGCGAGGGCAGGGGATATCGGCTGTTTCAGGTCCAGGCCTGTCACGCGCGTGCCCATGCGCGGCGTGATGTGGTCTTGCACGAGCGGCACTGTACAATCCTTATTTCCAGGGGAGCGTTTCATCGCCGTAGAGTTTATAGATCGCCGTTACATCCTCATCCGCGTGGCCCCGGGCCGTCATCATGCGGTGCAACTGGGCGGCGGTCGCGGTCATGGGCATTGGCGTGCGGGTGCTTTTGGCAAGTGCCAGAACAGCGTCCAGATCCTTTTCGATGGTGCTGATCGCGCCACCCGGCGGGAACTTGCCTTCCAGCATGACGTTGAACCATTCCTGCAACAATCTGGAGTCCGCGCGTCCACCTTGCAGGGCCGCCGGGATTCGGTCCGCCTCAATGCCTGCATTCGTGGCAAGTTTCGCCGCTTCCGCAAGCACAGCGAGGAGATTGCCGACGAAGGTTTGGTTGATCAATTTCGTTGCCTGGCCCGCGCCGTTCGGCCCCATCAGTGTTAGTCGGCCGGCAAGGTTTTCCTCGATCACGCCACGGACCTTTTCGAAGTCCTCCTCCGCACCGCCGGCCATGATCACAAGTGTTCCCGTTTCCGCACTGGGCGGGCCGCCGGAAACCGGGGCGTCAATCATGCCGGTGCCGTGGTTTGCCTTCAGGCGCGCGGCGAATGCCTTGGACGGTTCGGGGTCGGCGGTGGAAAAATCGACCAGCATCTTGCCTTCGGACAAGCCGTCGACGAGGCGACCCTCGCCGAAAAGCAGATCTTCAAGCGCGGCGGTGTTGAAAACACATGTGAAAATGACATCGCAGTCGCGGGCAAGTTCGGCGGGGGTGGCCGCTTCGGTCGCGCCGGCCGCTAAGAATGGCGGCAATCGGTCCTTGTTTCGTGCCCAGACGGTCAGCGGAAGGCCTTGTTTCAGCAGACGATGCGCCATTGCGCCGCCCATATGTCCAAGGCCGATGAAGCCCAGTCGCTGTGAGTTTGTCATTGTCGCCTTCCGTGAAGTTTCAACGAAGGTAGAGGCGTTTTCGCCAGGTCGGCAAGCGACTGCCAGTAAACGCGCTTGTGACAGCACGGCGATGTTTACCTTATGCCCCGCTGCCCGCCTTCCAAAAGAGAAAGGGCGGCGCCTTTCGGTGCCGCCCTTTCGGGAAACGCAGTACTGAACGCGGGCTGCTTACATCATGCCGCCCATACCGCCCATGCCGCCCATATCGGGCATCGCGGGACCGGACTTGTCGTCCGGCTTATCCGCGACCATGGCTTCGGTGGTGATCAGCAGGCCGGCGATGGACGCCGCATCCTGAAGGGCATGGCGTACGACCTTGACCGGGTCGATGATGCCGGCCTTGACCAGATCGGTATAGATACCGTTCTGCGCGTCGAAGCCGAGATCCACGTCCTTGCTTTCCAGCAGTTTGCCGGCAACCACGGCGCCGTCGACGCCCGCGTTTTCTGCGATCTGACGAACCGGGGCTTCCAGCGCGCGGCGGATGATGGAAATGCCGACATTCTGGTCGTTGTTGGCGCCTTCAAGCTTGGCCAGCGCCTTGACGGCATTTAGCAGGGCGGAACCGCCGCCCGGGACGATACCTTCTTCGACGGCAGCGCGGGTGGCGTGCATGGCGTCGTCAACGCGGTCCTTGCGTTCCTTCACTTCGACTTCGGTCGCACCGCCGACGCGGATGACCGCAACACCGCCGGCGAGCTTCGCCAGACGTTCCTGCAGCTTTTCACGGTCGTAGTCGGAGGACGTCGCTTCCGTTTGCGCCCGGATCTGCTCGCAACGGGCTTCGATGTCCTTTTTCTTGCCGGCGCCGTCAACGATGATCGTCTCATCTTTCGTGATGTCGACCTTCTTGGCGGTACCCAGCATTTCCATCGTGACGTTTTCAAGCTTGATGCCGAGGTCTTCGCTGATGACCTGACCGTTGGTCAGGATCGCGATGTCTTCCAGCATGGCTTTGCGACGATCGCCGAAGCCCGGCGCCTTGACGGCGGCGAGTTTCAGGCCACCGCGCAGCTTGTTGACCACCAGGGTCGCCAGCGCTTCGCCTTCGACGTCTTCCGCGATGATCAGCAGCGGACGGCTGCTCTGCACGACCTGTTCCAAAATCGGCAGGATCGCCTGCAGATTCGACAGCTTCTTCTCGTGGATCAGGATGTAGGGGTTTTCCAATTCCGCCCGCATCTTCTCACTGTTGGTGACGAAGTAGGGGGAGAGGTAGCCGCGGTCGAACTGCATGCCTTCGACGACTTCAAGTTCGGTATGAAGCGACTTGGCTTCTTCAACCGTGATGACGCCTTCATTGCCGACGCGCTGCATCGCTTCGGCGATCATGTCGCCGACTTCCTTGTCGCCATTGGCGGAAATCGTCCCGACCTGGGCAACTTCTTCGGAGGTCTTGATCTTCTTCGCGCGTTTGGCGAGGTCCTTGACGACCGCTTCGACCGCAAGGTCGATGCCGCGCTTCAGGTCCATCGGGTTCATGCCGGCGGCAACCGCCTTGGCGCCTTCGCGAACGATGGACTGGGCCAGGACCGTCGCGGTCGTGGTGCCGTCGCCAGCGATGTCGTTGGTTTTGCTCGCGACTTCGCGAACCATCTGGGCGCCCATGTTCTCGAACTTATCGCTCAGTTCGATTTCCTTGGCGACGCTGACGCCGTCCTTCGTGATGCGCGGTGCGCCGAAGGACTTGTCGATCACGACGTTACGGCCTTTCGGGCCCAGGGTGACTTTCACGGCGTTGGCCAAAATGTCGACGCCTTTCAGCATCTTCGCGCGGGCGTCGGCCGAGAATTTTACGTCTTTAGCAGCCATTTATGCTGTCTCCTCGAAATATACGGTTCTCTAAATGTTCGGCGGAATTGCGTGTTGAGGCGCCCGTTAGGCGGCCTTCTTAGCCTTCGCCTTCACATCGAGAATGCCCATGATGTCGGACTCTTTCATGATCAGCAGGTCTTCACCGTCGATCTTCACTTCGGTGCCGGACCATTTTCCGAACAGGACGAAGTCGCCAGCCTTGACGTCAAGCGGAGTGATATCGCCCTTTTCGTTCCGCGAACCGGAACCGACGGAAACGACTTCACCCTGCATGGGCTTTTCCTTTGCGGAGTCGGGAATGATGATTCCACCCGCCGTCTTCTCGTCCTCAGTAGTGCGACGAACCAGAACACGATCGTGCAAAGGTCTGAATTTCATTGAAATCCTCCTCAGTGAGACACTCATTGGTCTGTAAATAGGGGTTCGAGCTGCTGTTGGCACTCTCTTTCGACGAGTGCTAACAACACTCGCAACGGGATGTAGGGAGCGGGGAGATTTTCTTCAAGGAGAAAATGAGGCGCCGGTGCTTGAAAGCGGCCCTATTTGCGATAAACCCGGCTTTATTGCGGGAAAGCCTGTTTTCGCTTGGCCGGTCCGGCTTGACCGACCCCGATCCCAGACCACACATATGAAGCGTGACCACAAGGGACAAGGTCGAATTGCTTACTGTTTCGATACCGGACGACGATGACGCGCTCGAGCTTTATTCGGAAAAGCTCGTGGGGTTGTGTGCGACCGTTGCCACCCCGCGCCGGTTGGACCACCCGGATGGCTCGGCGCATTTACGCAGCAGGCTGTGCGGCAGCACGGTGACAATCGACGTCGCCTTGGACGGTGAGAACAGAATCGCCGACCTGGGCTTCGAGGTGAAGGCCTGTTCGCTGGGCTCCGCAGCGACGGCGATCCTGGCCCGCCATGCCAAAGGCGCGGACGGCGAGACGCTGGGCAAGGTGCGTGATGCGGTTCAGTCCATGCTGTCGGGCGCTGAAACGATAGACCTGCCCGACGGATGGGAGGAGATCACCGTTCTCGCCCCCGCCCGTGACGTCCGCTCCCGCCACTCCGCGATCATGATCGTTTTCGACGCTGCCAATGAGGCTATCGCCAAAGCCGAGGCCTGACCTGGCCCTTTGTTTGGTTTACTTGGTCGTCGGCTGCATCCTGATCGGACGGGGGCGTGCATCAGTGTTCTCTTCCTTGCCGTCCATCAGGCGACTGTCCGCCAGTTCGCCCGCGCGCTCCAGAATGGGATACGCGACAGACGTCAGGTGACTATTGATCCGCTTCAGGTCACGCAGGACATCCAGGTGCAGGGAACTGGACGCAATGCTTTCGGGACGCCCTTCCCCGATCCGGGCGAAATGATTGTCGGTGAAGCGCTGTTCCACATGACGGATTTCTGACTTTTCCCGGATCAGTTGACGGGCAAGGTTCAGGTCGCCGGACATGAAGACCGACATGGCGAGGTCCAGATTGGCGATGATGCGTTGGTGAAATTCGTCGATTTCCCGGGCGCCGTCCGTTGAAAACAGCGTCTGGCCTTTGATCTTCTTTGCGGCCAGTTCCATCAGATTCTTGTCGATGATGTCGCCGATATGTTCCAGATTCGTGGTGAAACTCAGTATTTCGACACAACGTTTGCTTTCCGGTGCGTCCATTTCCTGTTGTGACAGGCTGGTCAGGTAAAGCTTGATCGCTTCGTGCAGGCGGTCGACCAAGTCGTCTGACCGCTCCACTTCTTTCCTCAAGGTGTCGTCGTTGGTGACGAAGACCTGCAATGTCGATTGCAGCATTTCCCGGACTTCATCGCCCATCCGCAGCGTTTCCCGCGCCGCGCAGCTCAAGGCGACGGTGGGGGACTCCAGAGCCCCGGAATCCAAATATTTCGGGGATTGCAGATCGTCGCGGTCGGGCCGTTCGGGAACCAGCCGGCGCACGAGGGGATCGACCAGTGACAGAAGCGGCAGGAAGGCCACGGCCAGCGCCAGATTGAACATCAAATGGAAGTTTGCGACGGCGCGGACATGGTCCCCGCCCATCATAGCGACATACGGCATGGCGTAAGGAATCAACGGTAGGGCCGCCAGCACGCCGCACCCCCGCATGAAAAGGTTGCCGGTGGTAACCCGGCGGCTTGCGACAGGGCTTTGCAACGTCATTACGAAGGCTGTGAAAGCGCCGCCTAGATTGGCGCCCAGGACCATCACGAAGGCGGCTTGGGTGCTGATCACTTGCGACGCAGCGAACGTGGCGATCAGCAGTACGATCGCGACGCTTGAATGTGAGAACCAGGTGAGCAGGGCGACGACAAGGATCGCCAAGAGCGGTTCCGCGCTAAGCGGCTGTAGAAGAAGGGAGACGGTCTCGGTTTCGCGCAACGGCGCGGAGGAAAGCACGATCTGCTTCAGGGCGAGCAGAACCAGCCCGAAACCGAGCGCGATGCGCCCCAAATTCTTATGTCGAGCCTTTTCGCTGGCCAGGAAGGTGAAAACACCGAGCGCCAGGAACAGCGGGGAAATCCATTTGATGTCGAAGGAAAGCAGTTGAACAACGATGGTAGTGCCCACATCCGCGCCCAGAACAATGGCAAGCGCGGCGACACCGCCGATCAACCCTTGTCCGGCAAAAGAAGAAACGATCATGGCGGTCGCGGTCGAACTTTGGACCGCCGCAGCCGCGGCCAAGCCGGTCAGGAAACCCGTAACCCTGTTTTTGGCCGATAGAGACAGCACACGGCGCAATTCCGCGCCGAAGGACCGGGTCACCCCGGTCCTCACCATGCGGATTCCCCAAAGCAGCAGCGCAACGCTGCCGACAATATTTATAATCGTTTCCATAGAGACACCGAATAAAGGTCAAGCAATCGTAATAATACCAACGACTCAATGACTTGTCATCTGGATGTAACAAAACTGTAACAAAACTCTGTGTCCGGGCACGAAATGTGGATCAAATCCGCACCGAGCGCGACTTTTGGACCGCCACAATGGCAGGAAATGCGCTGCCTTACCGTATCAAGGTATGTTCTTGGGAAAGGAATTGGAGCGGGTGAGGAGAATCGAACTCCCGTATGCAGCTTGGGAAGCTGCCGTTCTACCATTGAACTACACCCGCGTCCCTGGCGGCGGAAAACGCGCAGACACCGCTCTATATAGAAATGTTGTCCGCTGATCAATTGTGATTGGCGCGAACCCGTTGTCGGTGTGTCAAGACGCCGTCTCGGCGCCCTTCGGTGCGACGGTCTGGCTGCAGATCTGTTTCAAATCCGCCCATTCCTGATCGCTCAGGGCCAGGTTCTCGCCGGTCTTGGGGGCGTTAAGGACATAGTCCATGCGGTCCTTGGTGGCCGGATGGGTCGCGAACAGCGCTGGTTGGTTGGCATTGTTGCCGTGTTTTTGAAGCAGCGTTGCGAAGAAACCGGCGAAGGCGGTGCTGTCCCAACCGGCCTTTTGCATCAGGTCCAGCGCTATGACGTCCGCGCGGTGTTCCATCTCACGCGTGTTTGCGGCGATCAGCAGTTTCTGGCTGATCAAATCGTCCATCTTATTGCTGATCTTTTCGCCGACCAAAAGGCGAAGCAGAATCGTGCCGCTGCCCCGTTCAACCAGGGCGCGGATCGGATCGCGGGAAATGACGTGTCCCAGTTCATGGGCGATCACGCCGGCCAGTGCGTTCGGATGGTCGGTCATCTCGAACAGCTTTGAGAAGATCAGGATACGGTCGCCCGGCATCGCCATGGCATTGGCGAAATCCGCGTCCATCACGGTGACGCGCAGGGTGATGTCGTCCGGAAGACCTTTGTTCAACCCCTCGAAGATCTTCCCGAGGGCGGCGAGACCCGGGGGATAACTGCAGACACGGATACCGTTAGGCATCTTCCCCGTTTCCAGCAGTTTGTGCACGATTTCCCCTTCGACGCGGCGGCCCAGCGGGATTTCGGCCGATCGCGGCAACCAACGGATCGTCGCCTCCGCGGCCAAGGGCAGGATCACAGCTGTGATGAGCGCAATGAATCCACCCAGCATGACGAGCCACAGCAACAGCCGCTTCAGCACTTGTCCTTTTGTCCCCGTCGAGGCGGCTGGACCGGATTTTGAATTGCCTGTTGAGGTCACGCCCCCTCCTAAACCGACTGTTCCGCTGTCTCGCGGAACGGCAACACCATGCCGGATAACCGGGACAGGCTGGCTTCTTCGAATTCCAAGCCCATGAAGGTCAGCGGGGCCACAGAGCCTGGGAGTTCCAAATTGGCGACTTTCTCCTCCCGGAAGCCGAATGGCGCATAGTAGCCACGATCGCCGACGATAAGTACACCCCCGTAACCAGCTGCACGTGTGCCTGCAATCCCATGGGCGACCAGCGCCTTGCCGATGCCTTGGCCCCGCAGATCGGGCAGCACCGCGAGTGGACCGAGCATAACGCCTTGCCCGCCGTCGGGCATCAGGACCGGCCAGAAGCGGATCGAGCCCAGCATGTCGCCATCATTCGACAGGGCGACGTAACACAGGTTGGTGGCCGGCGGGATACCGTCCCGGAACTGATAGACGGTGCGGGTCTTCCGTGCCGGTCCGAACGCGGTATCGACGAGGGATTCGATTGCGGCCGCGTGTTCCACGGCCTCATCAGAAAGAGTGAAATTCATAGCTGAAACTCCGGGTGCGGTCGTTTGACCGCGTTTTGAAACGCAATGGGATCGAGATGTCGTTCAGTCCCATGGGTGGGCACCGCACCGACGCAAGGCATAACGCCCGGCTCCATCGAACCGGGTCCTGCCTATCTTCGTCGTCGCAGGCACACCTGCATGCGCGTTTCTCCCGTTGTTTCCCCGACATGTTTTTCGGGGCACCGATTGCCAATAGGACAAAACGATCACGAGGTCAAAACTTGATGTAAAGAAAATGTGTCCGCAGCGTGTGCGTTCTATGGCACGCGTTGGGCTGACAGGGCCTGACCCAGCCGGTATCGTTCCGGCGGAAATCCCGGTCCCGCCGCAGCCTGCGGGACCAATCCGACACAAAATCGAGGTAATTGAACATGCGACGCCTTTTGGCCGTCTTCGGAACCTTATCGATGCTCTTCTGCGGCTCGGCCGCGGCGCAACAACCTGAACCGCAATGGCAGACGGTGTTGGACAAAGCGCGCGGCCAGGAAGTGTTCTGGAACGCGTGGGGCGGGGGCGACGTCTATAACAACTACATCGACTGGGTCGCCGGGCGTGTGGCCGAAGAATACGGTGTTACGTTGCGGCACGTGAAGTTGGGCGATACAGCAGAAGCCGTACGGAAAGTCCTGGCCGAGCGGTCTGCCGGCCGTTCCACGGATGGAGCTGTCGACCTTATCTGGATCAATGGCGAGAACTTCAAGACCATGAAGGACAGCGCCCTTCTCTATGGCCCTTTCACCGACAGGCTACCGAACTTCAAACTTGTCGATACCGACGAAAAACCGACCACAGTGCTCGATTTCACCGTGCCGACGGACGGACTGGAATCGCCTTGGGGCATGGCGAAACTGGTGTTCGTTCACGATACGGCGGTGTTGTCGGACCCGCCGAAGTCGATCGCGGCGATCCTGGAGCATGCCAAGGCGAATCCCGGCCGAATAACCTATCCCGCGCCGCCGGACTTCACCGGCACGACCTTCCTGAAGCAGGCCTTGTACGAATTGGTCGAGAACCCTGTAGATCTCCTGAGCCCGGCCGGCGAAAATTTCGATGCGGTCACCGCGCCGCTCTGGAATTATCTGGATGCGCTATCGCCGCTGATGTGGCGCGAAGGCCGTGATTTTCCAAAAACCGGCACGGCCCAACGGCAATTGCTGAGCGATGGGGCGGTGGATCTCTCCTATTCGTTCAATATCGGGGAAGCCTCCTCGGCGATTGCCGAAGGATTGCTGCCCGATACGGCGCGCACTTATGTCCTGGATGGGGGAACGATTGGAAACACCCATTTCGTGGCCATTCCGTTCAATGCGGCACATAAGGACGGTGCCATGGTTGTGGCGAATTTCCTGCTGTCGCCCGAAGCCCAGGCCCGGAAAGCGCATCCCGATATCTGGGGCGAACAGACGGTCCTGTCCATGGACCGTTTATCCGATGACGACCGGGCTTTGTTCGAAAACTTGCCACGCGGCGTCGCCACCCTGAGCGAAACGGATTTGGGCAAAACCCTGCCGGAACCGCATCCGAGTTGGATGGTGCGGATTGAGGAGGCTTGGCTCAAACGGTACGGCAGTTGAGGCATCGTGCCGGCAGCGTTGCGCCGTCAGGGTTGCAGCCGTGACCTTCCTGCCCGCCGCGCCATGGGTCACGTTGGCCGTCTTCTTGCTTCCGGTATTGGCCGGTTTGGCGGGCGCCGTACTGCCGGCCTTCGGTTATCTGCCGGCTCTTGACGGGACCGATGCCTCTTTAGATCCGTGGCGGCGGTTGCTCGATTATCCGGGCTTCGCAGGATCCCTGTGGATGAGCTTGTGGACTGGCTTTGCGGCGACCATGATTTCCTTTGCCTTGGCCATCGGCTTCGCGGCGGCGTGGCGGGGAACCCGCGTCTTCCGAAGTTTGCAGCGTCTTATCGCACCGTTGCTGTCGGTACCGCATGCCGCCGTCGCGCTGGGTATGCTCTTTCTGCTGGCGCCCAGCGGCTGGCTGCTGCGCGCCGGCTCCCCCTGGGCCACGGGCTTCGTTCGTCCTCCGGATTGGGCGACGGCACCCGACCCGTACGGCATCGTTTTCATACTGGCGTTGGTGGTGAAGGAAACGCCTTTCCTCTTCCTGATGACCGTTGCGGCCCTGAACCAGGTGCGGGAACGAGAAATCGTGACCACCGCCCGGACATTGGGGTATGGGCCGGCGACGGCTTGGTTGAAATGCGTCCTGCCGTTGGTTTATCCGCAATTGCGTTTGCCGGTCTACGCGGTCCTGGCATTCTCCCTGTCGGTCATCGATGTCGCCCTGGTTCTAGCGCCTGCCACAAACCCGCCGCTTGGCGTGTTGATCCTGCGTTGGTTCAACGACCCGGATTTGGGATACCAATTCGTGGCCGCCGCCGGGGCCGTGACGCAATTGGCGGTCGTTGCCGCAGGCATCGTGGTTTGGTGGGGGGTCGAGCGCCTTGTAGGCGCGATGGGCCGTCGATGGGCTTCTGCCGGGGACCGGGCCGTTCTGGACCGGCCTGTGGCGGTTTTCTCCCTGGCGGGAACGGGTGTTCTTTGGTTTCTCGGCGCGGGGAGCCTGTTGGGCATGGCGGTTTGGTCGATGGCGCGCCAGTGGCGCTTTCCCGATACCTTGCCCAGCGAATGGTCGCTGATGAATTGGATGCGGCGGGGGGAAACACTGATCGGGTTGGGTGGCACGACCGTAACGGTCGGTTTGATCAGCGCGGGAATCGCGTTGGTCCTGGCCGTTGCTTGCTTGGAACATGAAAAGCGGGACGGTTTGAAGCCGACGGCCCGCGCCCTCTGGCTGCTCTATATCCCCTTGCTTGTGCCGCAAGTCGCCTTCCTGTTCGGGGCGCAGGTGCTGCTGGTGACGGCGGGAATCGACGGTGGCTGGACTGCTTTGATATGGGCGCATCTGCTGTTCGTTCTGCCTTATGTTTTTCTATCATTGTCGGATCCGTTCCGGTCGCTGGATGAACGGTATCGCACGACGGCTTTATGCCTCGGCCTGCGTCCTTCCGCGGTTTTCCGGCGCGTAACCTTGCCCTTGCTGCTGCGGCCGATCCTCGTTGCCTTCGCGGTCGGGTTCGCAGTAAGCGTCAGTCAATATCTGCCTACGGTTTTTGCAGGCGGTGGGCGGTTGGAAACTTTGACGACGGAGGCGGTTTCCCTGGCCGGCGGTGGGGATAGACGTTTGATCGGCATGCTCGTCTTCGCTCAATCGGTATTGCCTTTCGTTGCATTTCTGCTTGCTGCCGCCTTACCTGCATGGGCGTTTCGAAACCGAGCAGGCTTGCGGGGACTGACATGATCGTTACGCAGCAGACCATGGGGGCGATGGAGATTGCCGGTCTGACTGTCCGGATCGGGAATCGTGTGCTGTGCGAGAACCTTTCGGTTTCGATCCCGCCGGGTGAGATCGTGACCCTGATGGGCCCCAGCGGGTCGGGAAAATCGACGATCCTGTCCCATATTTGCGGCACGCTGGATCGGCAGTTCGAGGTGTCTGGCGCAATACGGCTGGCCGGAATGGATTTGGCCGCGCTGCGGCCGGAAGATCGCAAGCTGGGCATCTTATTTCAGGAAGCGCTGCTTTTTCCCCATCTCAGTGTCTGGGAGAATCTGGCTTTCGGCCTGCCGTCCGGGATTTCCAGGAAAGAACGCCGCCACCGTGTCGAAGCGGCCTTGGCCGATGCGGAACTGGATGGATTGGCGGACCGGGATCCGGCGACCCTTTCCGGCGGCCAAAAGGCCCGCGCCGCCCTGATGCGGACACTTTTGGCCGAACCGCGTGCCTTGCTGTTGGACGAGCCGTTTTCGAGGCTGGATGCTGCGTTGCGGGATAAAATCCGGCAGTTTGTGTTCGATCATGCCCGCAAGGCAAGGTTGCCAACTTTGCTGGTGACACACGATATCGCGGATGCACAGTCTGCCGGTGGGCCGATTGTTGAGGTGGAAGTTGCTGGACAAGCCAGCCAGCAATCATAATATCCCCCGATAACGACAAGGAGGATGCGCCGCTTGGATCGCGAACGCGCATGGAGCATCTGATGTACGAACAGGAAACCGATGGAATCAAAGTATCGGTTGAGCCGATCTATCTGGAGGATCAGTCACAACCCAGCGAAGACCACTATGTCTGGGCCTATCAGGTGACGATCGAAAACCGCAGCCCGAAGACCGTGCAGCTTCTCAACCGCCATTGGCGGATTACGGATGCGCAAGGCCGGACGGAAGAAGTGCGCGGCCCGGGCGTCGTCGGCGAGCAGCCTGTGCTGCGGCCGGGTGAATCTTTTGAATATACCAGCGGCACGCCGCTATCGACGCCTTCCGGTATCATGCTCGGCAGTTACGAAATGGAAGCGGAGGACGGGAGTGCGTTCGACGTGGCCATTCCGGCCTTTTCCCTGGACAGTCCGCACCAGCCGGTTCAGCTGCATTAGCGGCATTGGGCCCCGTGGCGGGGGCCGGCGGGGGGCCGGCGCAGTGCTGGGCCGGATTCGGGCGGCGGAACGGCAAAAATGCCGCCGACCCGCAGGGGAGAAATGAATGAGCATGCCCGTCCCGGCCAAAGGCCGATAACCGTTGGATCCGGCCGGTGACTGATTTTCGACCGATCTTTTTCGTTCTGGGCGTGCTGCTTTCTACCGTGGCAGTGGCGATGCTCGTGCCTGCCTTCGTGGATCTAGCTGTTAACAACGAGGATTGGCAGGTCTTTGCGGTCGCCAGTTCGCTGACTTTTTTCGTTGGGATGATGCTGGTCCTGACCTGTCGTGCACGGTCGCGGACGCTGTCGGTTCGGCAAGCCTTTGTTTTGACGACCCTGGTTTGGGTGGCCCTGCCGGCTTTTGCGGCTATTCCCTTCGCTTTTTCCAACCTGGACCTGACCTATACGGATGCGTTTTTCGAATCCATGTCCGGACTGACCACGACGGGATCGACGGTGATCCTGGGCCTGGACCACGCGCCGCCGGGCATTTTGCTGTGGCGATCTTTGCTGCAATGGTTGGGGGGCGTTGGGATTGTCATGATGGCCGTCTCCGTCCTGCCGATGCTGCAGGTCGGCGGTATGCAGTTGTTCCGTATGGAATTCGCCGAGCGGATGGAAAAGGCGCTACCGCGCGCGGCCCAGATCGCCGCTTGGATCGGCGGCATCTACCTGTTTCTGACCGTTTTGTGCGGGGTTCTGTACTTTGTTGCCGGCATGGCCGGATTCGAAGCGATTAATCATGCCATGACCACGGTAGCCACAGGCGGCTATTCAACGCGCGATTCATCAATCGGTTTTTATCAAAGCGCTTGGGTCGACATCATCGCAACGGTATTCATGGTCGCCGGATCTTTGCCCTTCCTGCTGTACTTCCAGGCGATCCGCGGAAAGATCACGGACTTGTTCCGGGACTCTCAAGTTCGGTGGTTTCTGTCGATCCTGGGCTTCAGCATTCTGGTGATGATCGTCTATCTTTGGCGCGTCGAAGATTGGGAACTGGGGCGCGCTGTACGATTGGCGTTATTCAACATCACGTCGGTGATGACGGGAACCGGCTATGCGACCGACGATTTCGCCCTTTGGGGCGCCTTGGCGATGCCGATGTTCTTCATGCTGATGTTTATCGGCGGCTGCGCTGGGTCAACCACTTGCGGCATCAAGGTTTTCAGGTTCCAGGTTCTGCTTCAAACGGCGCGCATGCAGTTCCGGCGGCTTTTGCAGCCGCATGGCGTATTCATCGCTTACTACAATGGAAAGCCGATACCGGAGACGGTGGCGGAGTCAGTGATGAGCTTTTTTTTCCTGTTCGTAACGTTGTTTGTGCTGCTTGCTTTGGTGTTGGGCCTGATCGGTCTGGACTTCATCACCGCGACCAGTGGCGCTGCGACCGCGATCGCCAATGTTGGGCCCGGGTTGGGTCCGATCATCGGGCCGGTGGGGAATTTTTCCACGCTGCCGGATCCGGCAAAATGGGTGTTGTCGTTCGGCATGTTGATCGGGCGGCTTGAAATCTTCACGGTGCTTATTCTGTTGTCACCGCGTTTCTGGAAAGTGTGATCACTATATTGGGGGTAGAGCCGACCATGGCCGAGACATATACGCCGATCGAAATGCTTGGAAAGCTGGTGTCCTTCGACACGACCTCGGCTTTCTCTAATATGGAACTCATCGATTTCGTTCGGGGATATCTCGCCGATTATGGGGTCGAGGCCCAAGTTCTGCCGAATGAGGACGGGACGAAGGCGAACCTGTTTGCGACGATTGGACCGTCGAAGCCCGGCGGCGTTGCCTTGTCGGGGCATACAGATGTGGTGCCGGTGGTCGGACAGCCTTGGGATACCAACCCTTTCGAAGTGGTTGAAAAAGGGACTCGCCTTTATGGGCGCGGAACCTGTGACATGAAGGCGTTTTCGGCCACGGCGCTTGCCTTGGTGCCGGAAATGGTCGCAAAGCCGTTGCAGAGGCCGCTGCATTTCTGCTTGTCCTATGATGAGGAGGTCGGCTGTCTCGGTGCGCCGGGCATGATCGCCGAACTGGGCGCGGCACTGCCCAAGCCGGCGCTCGTCATCGTCGGTGAACCGACCGACATGAAGGTCGTCTCCGCCCATAAAGGAATGTGGTTCTTCCGCGTGACCGTCACGGGCAAGGAAGCGCATTCCAGCCAAACCCATCGCGGTGTCAGCGCCGTGATGAACGGTGCGAGGATGATTGCCAAGCTGGATGAAATGGGCAAACGCCTGCGCGATAATGCGGATACGTCCAGCCGCTTCCCGCCACCCTATACGACGATCCATGTCGGCACGGCGAATGGCGGAACGGCCCCAAACATCATCAGCCGCAAGTTTGAATTCGTCTGCGATATCCGAAACCTGCCGACTGATGACCCGGCGGCTCTGCAGCAGGAGTTCGAGGATTGGGTCAACGCCGAGATCCTGCCGGATATGCATGCCGTCGATCCGTCGACGGGAATCGAGATCGAGAACCTGACCACGGTTCCCGGCTTGCGGGAGGAATTGGATTCCGAAGCCGAGGCATTCGTCCGCGCGATTACCGGTGACAATGACACGACCTATGTTCCTTACGGAACGGAAGCCGGCCAATTCCAGGAAGCGGGGATGTCCGTCGTGGTTTGCGGACCGGGTTCGATCGACCAGGCGCACCAGCCGAACGAGTTCATTGAGATCGACCAGGTCCACCAATGCGAGGCGTTCCTGCGCAAAGTGATTGTTCGCTGTCAGGGGTGATGAAGCGGCCCGGGTGTCAGGTGTCGAGCCGCTTTTCATAAGTATTGTAAAGCGGCTCGAACCCCAGTGCCGGGTAAGTACCCGTTGCGCTAGGGTTGCTGGCCAGGCCGGTGACGAGAACGCGTTTCAGGCCCATTTCCTTGAAGCGATGGCAGGCTTCGTCAATCATCGCACGTGACAATCCCTGACAGCGCTTGCTTTCGGCGACGTAGATGTCGGTGATGCAGCCAAAGGCTCTTTGGTCTTTGACGACGAACTGTCCCGGTTCGATTTCTTCGATCCCGATGAGGAAGCCAGCCGGCTCTTTCGCGATCTCGCCGACCAGAACGAAGCCGCGCGAGTGTCGGATGTCTTCTTCAAGGGAGCGCAGATGCGCGGCCGCTCCCGCCAGCGTCGTATCCCGATCAGATCGCAACGCGTATTCATGGACGTTGAGCGCGAGGAGGAATGAGACGATGATGTCTCGGTCCCTTGGCCTTGCGTCGCGCACGGTCACGCTCATGCGGCGCGTCTCAATACCATCACACGGCTGAAGAAGGCGCGGTCGACGGATTCCACCGCGAAACCGGAATTGGCAAACAAGGCTTCCAAATCGTCTTCCAGGTAATTCGTGTAGTACGGCTCGTGGAAAGCCATCGGAAAGCGCTGCAACAAGGCGTCATAGGGCGGGTGATCGCCGCTCTGTATGGAATCGACGAAGACAAGCCTGCCGCCCGGTTTCAGGATGCGTGCGATTTCCTTGGCGACGGTACGCCGCACTTTCTTCGGCAATTCATGGAAAAGATAGACGCAGGTGGCGATGTCATACGCGCCGTTCTCTGCTGGAACTTCTTCCGCGTTGGCTTCCATGAAATACGTTTCCGGAAACTCGGCGAGGGAACGCTGTGCCTTGCGCAAATACGGTTGGCTCAAGTCCAGCCCTGTTACCGAAATTTTGGGATTGTTCCGCAAAACCTCTTTCAAGAACCGGCCTGTACCGCAGGCGATGTCGATCAAATCGACGGGGGCGTTGCCGGCAAATTCCTCAACCGCGTCCCGTATTGCCGGCAACGCCTGTCGGCGCATGGCGTCCGCACCGCCGGTGAACAACACCTCGACCTGGTGGTCATAGGCTTCTGCGGACTCATCGGAAAACCAGCCATCGGTCTGGTAGTGGAAGTTCTGCAGATAATAGCGCGGATAGGTGCCCTTGGGCGTGTTCTTCAGGACTTCGCTGTTGTCGTCACGGCGACGTCGCTGAGCGACCTTTGGTAAGTCTTGAAGAAAGGCACGGGAATTCTTCAAGACCTTCCCGGGGCGAGGCACAAGGTCCGCCGGCGGCCGGTACAGACCCGCGCGGATGTTTGCCCAGTCCTGGCGGTATAGGGCGGATAGGTCCTTCAGGATGTATCCCCATCCCGGAATCCGGTCCGTCGGGGCCGGTCCGTTCGGCGGCGGGCTGAGGCGGGCGGCCAGGACATACTGCCCCGCGAACCACGCGGTCCGTGCCGCATGGCTCAGCGCATAGGCCGGGCCCAATCCGCCCCGTCCCGAAATGCGGCGTGAGTGTGATCTATCGCGCAGGTTTTCAGCAAGCTGACGAAGCATCGTGCTCTCCTTCTTCAAAGGATGGTACGCACGCGGGCCACATACAAGATCAGTTATGGGCGTCAGGCGCCAAGGGCTTTCAGAAAACCCTTCACGGATTCTTCCATGCCGATCCACAAGGCGTCGGATGTGAAAGCGTGGCCGATCGAAACCTCGTCCAATTGGGGCAGTGCCGCCTTGAAAGCGGGCAGGTTTTCCGTCGTCAAATCATGGCCCGCGTTGATCTCAAGCCCTTCAGCCACCGCGGCGGCGGCGCTTTCACTGTATTGCGCAAGGACTTCTTGCTCCGCGGGCGTACCGAAAGCATCGGCCCAGGGACCGGTATAGAGTTCGATCCGCTTGGCGCCCAGATTGGCGACTTGCGCCATTGCGGCCGGATCGGGGTTCATGAACAGCGACACACGACAGCCCATTGACTGCAATTCGCCAATGATCGGGCGCAATCTTTCCGCTTCCGCAAAAACGTCCCATCCGTCATCGGAGGTCGCCACATCGGGGGCGTCCGGTACAAGCGTTGCCTGGGTCGGGCGCACATCACGACACAATTGCATGTAATCCGGATAGGGATTGCCTTCGATATTGTACTCGATACCGGGATGCGACTTTAGAAGTTCGGACAATTCATACACGTCGGTCCGGCGAATGTGTCTTTCGTCCGGCCGCGGATGAACGGTGATACCGTGTGCGCCCGCCGCGATCACTGTCTCAGCCGCCTTGGTGACGCTCGGATAACCGACATGCCGCTGGTTCCGCAGCAAGGCGATTTTATTCAGATTGATGCTCAGATTTGTCATGATACGCGATGATGGTTGTCCAGAATTGGACTTATTCATAGGCCGCCAAACCGATAAATGACAGGGCCAATTGAATTGGTCCCGCCTGGACCATTAGGACCGCTTGGCTTTGCGTTTCTCCAACACAACCATCAACCGGAAGGCCAGGATCGGGCCTATGAAAGGCATCAGCACCTGTTCCAGACGGATCAAACTTTCCGCCGCGCTTGCGGAAAGCAGGGACCATGATTTGAAACCACCCGTCATTGGGTAGGCAAACAAGCTCAACCATTGCCGGTCGATCAAGGTAAAGCCCGGAAAGGTCTCCGCGAAGGCGATCCTGTGTTCCTGGCGCTTGAACAGCAAGGTCGGAATGCCTTGGTTCGAATCGAACGGGTCCTTGGTTGGATCGGGTGTCGACGCGACGGGCCCAAGCGGGTCGACAGACATATCGACCGGTTCCTCGTGCAGGTAGTTGTAAAACAGCCAACTGACCGGCGTGATGCCGGGTTCGATCAGGGCCACCCGGCCACCCGGCTTCAGCACGCGAAGCGCTTCCGCGAAAAAGGCCCGCGGATGTTCGATATGGTGAAGCACGTCCAGCATGGTGATGCCGTCGAATGTGTCATCCGCGAACGGTAGGGTTTGCGCGTCGGCACAGACATCGACCCAGGGGGTTGGCAGGATGTCGATGGTGGTGACATCCGCATCGGGCTTCGCATCCCGCAGATTGCCGGACCCTGAACCGACCTCCAGATATCGTCCTGCCGCCGGCAAGGCATTCAGCATGCGCCGGTGGTAGTCGCCATAGACCGCCCGCAACGCCGGTTTGCGTTCCCAGACACGACGGTGTTCCGCCAGCCGCGGGTCGATCGCGGTCATCGATCAGAAGGCTTTCAGCTTGCGCCAGGCGAAGACCACCATCTTCAGAAGCAGCCACCCGTCGCGGAACCGTGAAATCTGCGGCGACCCATAGGTCCGATCCGCGTAGCGCACCGGGATTTCCACGATCTTGAGGTTCAGCTTGGCGGCGCCGAAGATCAGGTCGAAATCGCCGAAAGGATCGAAATCGCCGAAATAGGACCTATTGGCGATCAGGTTTTCGTAATCCTTCTTCGTGATCACCTTGGTGCCGCACAAGGTGTCGGTGAAACGCTGGTTCAGAAGGTAGGAAAATATCAGCGCGAAGGTGCGGTTTGCCCAATAGTTCAGGAACCGCATGGCGCCGTGCTCCATGGGGTAGACAAGGCGGGTGCCGTTTATGAACTCTCCCTTACCGCGCGCGATTGCGTCGTAGTATTTCGGTATTTCCTCCGGCGGCATGGTCAGGTCGGCGTCCAGGATCATCAACACATCGCCGCGCGCTTCATCGAAGCCTTTGCGCACCGCGTCTCCTTTGCCCTTGCCGGGCTGTTTGAAGACCTTGATGTCCCATTCGTCCTTATAGGCATCGCGGACCCGTTCGCATTCTTCGTATGTTCCGTCGGAGGAATTACCCTCCACATAGAGGATTTCGATATCGTCGGCGAAACGCGGCAAGCGTTTCACGGCGTTCTCGATATTGCCTTTCTCGTTCCGGCAGGGAACCAGGACAGTGGCACTCAGATTGCGCCGTTTTGCATGCCGTTCCGACCGCGCAACCAGATAGTGGCGCAGGCAAAGGCGCCGAATGCCCGGAAGGGTGCCGATGAAGCGGTTCAGCGCGGTGCCGATACCGAACAGATGGTGCGGCACCAATTGCCGCCATTCCTGCCGAATGACTTCGAAATCCGACAGGTTCAGCAGATTGGCGATGTCGTGATGGCCGAGGTAGTTCACCTCCGGCTGCGGCATTCTCAATCCCATCATTTCGGTCAGCTTCAGCGCCGGTTCCCAGAGATGAGAGTAGTAGGAGACGACGAGGCGCGTATTGGCGTCGCAGAAACGGTGCAGCGATTTGAAGGTTTCCTCGCAGTCATCCAGATAACCGATCGTGTCGGAAAGCAGGATGAAATCGAATGTCCCCTTGATCTTTCTGTTGTTGGCGAGCGCTTCGATATCGGCCACATGGAAGGTCATGTCCGGGTGCTTCGACGAGGCGATCTCGATCATCTCTTCGGAAAAATCGACCCCGACCCCAACGGAGGGTTTCAACCGCTCCAGTGTCCGCCCTGTGCCGCACCCCAGTTCGAGAACCCGCGACCCTTCGGGAATAACGAACTTCAGATAGGCCAGATCGGCGTTATGGAATGGGCTGTTCCGGTCGATCCAGTGATCGCGGATCTTGGCTATGTCGTCGGCATAGTCGCGAATGGCGCGTTTGCGCGGCGAAAGAGTCATGCCTGTCGTACCATTTGTCATGCTGTCGGGCCTGGGGATTGCGTTTGTGGCAACTCGTATCGCCTGCGGGCCATAAGCCAAAACACACCGCCGGGCAAGCCTACTGCGACCTGGACGAGGCCGAAAAGGACCGACAGGGCCAAGGCTTCCGGTTCAGAAACAGAGGCATAGGACAGCGCCAGTACCAGCACACCCTCTCGCAGGCCCCAGCCGGCGATGGTCACCGGAATGGTCGCGATCAGGATTGCAACGGGCAGCACCGCCATGGTGACACTGTAATCGACCTGGACGTCGATGCCGAGTGCGAGGACGTAGAATGAGGACAGGGCCAGGGTCTGGCCGATCAACGTGGCTAAACCGACCTTCAGCAGCATCGCTGGGGTCAGCAAAACTTCACGCGCCTGCTTGGACATATTCAGAAACTCGGCGACCACTTTCCATCGGCGGAGGGAATGCGGCAGCGCGTCGAGCACGAGGAACAGGACAAACGCGGCCAAGGCTGCGGCCAGCAAAAAGACGACACCCTGTTGCATGACCGGATCTGTAATCAGGTGGAACATCGACGGCAGGAACGCTGCCGAAATTATCACGATGCCGAGCAAGCCGAAGGCTCGATCCAATAACACACTGGACGTCGCGCGTGACAGTCTAAGACCGCCGTCCCGTGCCAATCGGAAAACCCGAATAGCGTCGCCACCAACTGAGGAGGGCAGGGCCTGATTGAAGAATAGCCCCTCCATCGTCCATCGGAAGAACCGACTGTAACGCGGCGACTCCCCTTGCATGTCCGACAGGAACTTCCAGCGCAGCGCGATGATGAACTGCTGGGCCGTTACCATGCCGATAGCAATCAGGATTGGTCCCGGATGGGCCGAAGAGACAAGCCCCAAAGCTTGCCCCAGCTCGATCTCAAGGGCGAGATAGGAAAGCAGGCCGAGCGTGACCCCAACTTTTAGAAGGGTCCACAGGATTCGTTTGGCTTTATCGCTCATGGTCCGTTTGGCCGCCCGCGTTCTCTGAACGCCGAATCTGTTCCCTTTATCGTGGCGGCCCGGTTGGTAGACGGTTCCGCGGCGTTGAGCAAGAAAAGCCTACGATCTTGCCGGGCGCGGTTCATGCGCGGGACACATCAATTCTGGATAACTTCGCTGGCAGTACCGCTGGATTCGGCTTCCATATCGGCATCGCCGGGGCCGGTTGTACCCACGCCCACCTCTTTCTCGGCGATGGCAACAGCGACCGCGGCCAGACCGGCGGCACGTGCCGGGGGATGTTCCATTTCACGGGCGGCACGGATGGCAAGGTCTATCTCTCCGGTCTTCGCTGCGGCGATAGCGACCCGTGTCAGGGAGGAAAATCGAGGGGCGCGGAAATTGCCGGACGGTGTTCTGTCGTTCAAGGCGTCCCCTTCGGGCACGGGAATCCGCGCAGCGGTATCGAAGGCAGCGAGAATATCGCCAATTGCGATCTGGCCTTTCACGATATCGGCCAGGACACGCGGGAAATTCGGGTCGCTTCTATTGAGCCAGGCATTGCGCCACGCGCTGCTCAAGGTTCTGTTGGCGCGTTCATGCTCGCCGCGTAGGGCTTCCGCGGCGGCAAGGTGGGACATGGCTGCAACGCGTATCACGTCGTTGTCGATCAGATCCGCAAGCTTGCGCACTTCCCCGAACACCACTGGGTCGTTTTCTGGGTCACCGACTTCCAAATGGGCGTTCAAAACCAGTTCAATCGCTTCGGGGATATATTCCGTTTGGGTCTCGAAACCGGTCGGCTCGAAGGCTCTTGCGATCAAGTTCGCCGCTTCTTTCTCATTGCCGGCTTTGGCGCGCATCACGGCGACTTTGGCGAAAATTTGCGAACGCATGCTGACATAGGGCACGTAATCCACAAGAACCAGCGCGGCGTCCGGGTTGTTCTGTTTCAACAACTCATCCGCCATGCCCATCAGCGCCCGGGCTTGGTCCAAACGGTCCTGGATTTGGCCCGCTGTCGTGAATGCATCCGCCAAACGGCCGACCCGCGTCTGTTCCCGCACCATGAAGGCAAGGGCGGAACTCCGGACCTCAGGGTTGTCGATGGTGCTGGCGGCTTCCATGGCAAGGGTGAACAGCGGCACGGCCGCGTCGTCATTTCCCTGATCCGCCAGGGCACGCGCGACTGAACTGACGCCGCGGACCTGCTCAGGCCCTTCCTCGACCTGCCGCATCACCTCCATAGCCTCTTCCAACTGACCGGCGAGGATCATCGACCCGGCCAGGCGGGCAAAGGCGCGGTCACGCCCATCGCGGCCGCCCTGTTCGATCAATTCGCGGGCGCGGCTGAACGTCTTCCGCGCACCCGCTTCGTCGGCGATAGCTGCTTGGGCCTCGCCGATATCGATGAACAGGTGTGACGTCTTGTTTGACGGGTTCGCGATCTTCTCCGCTTGTTCGAAGGCGGCGGCCAGAACTGCCTTGGCATTGCTCAAGGCTTTAGGGTTGTCGCCGGCATCGTCGAAAGAGGCTGAGGCGGCCTGCTGCAGGGCGCGGACCCGTTGCAACGGGTCGGGGATTTTTTCGGCCGACGCGATTGCTGCATTCAGCTGGCCGAGCTTTGCCTGTTTCTTGGCGATTACACGAAGCAAGTCCGCGCCGCCAATGCCGATTTCGCCGCCGGAGGTAACCGTCTTCATCGCCTGGTTGAGGTAGTTCAGGGCCTTCTCGCGTTCACCCGCCGTTTCATAGTGGTCACCGATCGCACCCAAGGAACGCGCCCGCCACAGGACATCTTCGATCCGCCGCAATTCGGCCATGGCGTCTTCAATATTGCCGCGCGCGATCTGGGCCCGGACAATACCATTCAGGGCCTGGCCCTGTTCGTCGGGGGTTTCCAGCGACAAGGCGACGAAGCGCAGACGGATGAACGGATCTTGCTGGATCCGGCGGGTAACCTCATCGACCTGATTGACCAGCTCGTCCTGCTGCTGCTGCGCGAAGGCCGTTCCCGTATAGTGCGACCAGGATAGCGCTACCGCCGCCGATAGGGCGCCGGTCCGCAGAAGCCTTACCGTCGTGCGGATGCCCGATCTAGCCGAATACACGCTTGAAAATCGTTTCCACATGCTTGGTATGATAATCCAGGTCAAAAAGCGCATTGACCTCATCTTCGCTCAAATACGCCCGGATGTCTGCATCTTCGACGGCGAGTTCCTGCAAGGGGCGGCCTTGGTGCCAGCTTTCCATCGCATTTTTCTGGACCAGTCGATACGCGTCTTCCCGGCTCGCGCCCGCTTGGGTCAGCGCCAGGAGGATACGTTGCGAATTATGCAAACCGCCCAAGGATTCAAGATTCGCATGCATTCGGTCGGAATAAACGACCATGTTTTCAATCATGCCGGCCATGCGGTTCAGCGCGAAGTCCAGCGTAACCGTCGCATCGGGACCGATCATCCGCTCGACGGAGGAATGGGAGATATCCCGCTCGTGCCACAGGGCGACGTTTTCCAACGCCGGGACAACGGCGGATCGGACGATGCGCGCGAGGCCCGTCAGGTTTTCCGAAAGGACCGGGTTGCGCTTGTGCGGCATGGCGCTGGAGCCTTTCTGGCCCTTGGAGAAGAACTCTTCCGCTTCCCGCAATTCAGTGCGCTGCAGATGCCGGACTTCCACCGCCACGTTCTCCATGGAACTGGCGATGACGCCGAGAGCCGAGAAGAACGCCGCATGCCTGTCACGCGGGATGACTTGCGTGGAGATCGGCTCCGGCTGAAGGCCCAGTTTTCCTGCCACATATTCCTCGACGAAGGGATCGATATTGGCGAAGGTGCCGACCGCGCCCGAAATGGCGCAGGTCGCGATTTCTTCCCGGGCACGCTCCAGGCGCTGCTTGCCGCGCGCGAATTCCGCATAATGTTTGGCGAGCTTAAGGCCAAAGGTCACCGGTTCCGCATGGATGCCATGGCTGCGGCCGATGGTGGGCGTGAACTTATGCTCGATCGCCCGGGTCTTGAGGGCGTTCAACACCCGGTCCATATCCGCCAGCAGTAGGTCGGCGGCCTGCGTAAGCTGCAGGTTGAAGCAAGTGTCCAGCACATCCGACGACGTCATGCCCTGGTGCACGAAGCGGGACATCTCACCCACTTGGTCGGCCAATTCCGTCGTAAAGGCGATGACGTCATGTTTCGTTTCGCGCTCAATGGCGTCGATACGGGCGATGCGATCTTCCGTATAGGGCTTGTCCCCACCGGCCCAGACGGCGGCGGCCGCGTCCTTCGGAATGACACCCAACTCGGCCTGTGCATCACAGGCATGTGCCTCTATCAGGAACCAAAGGCGGAACTTGTTGGCCGGCTCCCAGATCTGCGTCATTTCCGGGCGGGAGTAGCGAGGTATCATTGTAGCGTGCCTTTCCGATGGGCCTGAACGTCTATGCGGCAATTGACCTGAGTCGGCGGCGTTATGCCATTGTGTTGCGGTGAAGGCAAAACGCTTGTGCCGGGCTGCAAGCCATATTGGCTAATTCGCGCGCCGGCCTTACGCTGCAACTGGATGGACGGATAGGGGCGATCGGCCGCTTAAGGCAAGATTGCCGTGTGATTATTGGAAGGGTAACGCGATGCAGTATCAGGAAGAACGGCAGAATCTCGCCGCGGCCCTGCGTTGGGCGGCGAAATACGACCTCCACGAAGGGATCGACAATCATTTCAGTGTTGAAGTGGGTGAAGACCGTTATCTGATCAACCCCTGGGAAGTGCATTGGTCCGAGGTGAAAGCCAGCGATGTCCTGGTCATCGACAGCAAGGGGAATGTTCTGGAAGGCGAGCACACGATCGAAGCCACGGCCTTCTACATCCATCTGGCGATGCACCGGATGAACCCGCATGCCAAGGTTATCCTGCATACCCATATGCCGTATATAACGGCGCTCGCGAGCACCGAAGGCGGGCGGCTCGAAATGGTCAGTCAGAACGCGATCCGCTTCCACAATCGGATTTCCTATGACGATGAGTATAACGGGCTGGGCGACGACGATGACGAAGGGGCGCGCATGGCTTCGAAGCTTGGCAACAATACGACGATGGTCATGGCCAATCATGGTGTGATCTGCGTCGGCCCGACGGTCGGCGCGGCTTTCGACGACCTGTATTTCCTGGAAAAGGCGGCGAAGATTCAGGTCATCGCGGAATCGACCGGCAGACCGTTGAAGCAGATTCCGGAGGATGTCGTGGAATCGACCGCTCAGGCGATCCGTGAAATTCACACGGACTATTCCGGCAGCCATTGGAAGGTGCTGTGCCGCATGCTTGCAAAAGAAAGTCCGGAATACCTGCAGTAGGGTATCCGCGTAAACAGGCATTGTTCCTGTTTTGTAGAGAGGTGGGCTCGCGCCCGCCTCTTTCTTTTCCTACAGCAAGCCTTCCGCCTTGAAGCTGGTTTGCTCGTTTCGCCCGATGATGATGTGGTCGTGAAGGCGTATGCCTAGCTTTTCCGCGGCATCCCTGATTTCGTTGGTCATGTGGATGTCGTCCTTGCTGGGGGTAGGGTCGCCGCTTGGGTGATTGTGCACTAGGATAAGGGCCGATGCGTGCAGGTCCAAAGCCCGCTTCATCACTTCCCGCGGGTAGAGCGGCGTGTGATTGACTGTGCCCCGCTGCTGTACCTCATCAGCGATCAGACGGTTCTTGTTGTCCAGAAACAACAGGCGCAGGTGTTCGACCTTCTCCCGCGACATGGCAATGTGCAAATAACTGATCAGATTATCCCAGGAGGAAATCACCGGCTGTTCCATGACCTGTTGTTGGGCAAGGCGCAGAGCGGCCGTTTGCACCAGCTTAATCGGCACCACGGCGGCGTCCTTGATCCCCTTTGTCTTGGCAAGGTCAACCGGGTCCGCTGAAATCACTGCGGCGAGGTTCCCGAACCGGGCGATCAGATCCTTGGCGATCGGTTTCGTATCCACCCGCGGCAGCGCAAGGGCCAGCAGCATCTCCAGGATCTCATAATCTTCCATCGATGCGCCGAGATCCCGCAGAAACCTCTCGCGCAATCGGCCGCGATGACCGGCATAGTGCGGCTTCGGCGGTGGTGTTTTGGCCTTTGAGCCATCGCCCGACGGTACGCTTCCGGTCATTCTTTTGGCCCTGTCCCAGTGGCGCTCATCATCATCGACCCAATCCGTGCCGACGCGGTTGCAACTGAGGAATTCTGCGCGCGCGGCCCTCCCATAGTACCCGACGCACCGGATGTGTCATCCGCGTCCATGGGCAAACCGACGTCGCGCAACAGGCGCGGTCTTAAAGATATATTAGTGAAAACGCACTTACAGATACACCTGCAACAGGATCTCCGTTGGTGGATGTAAGCCTCTTGCCGCAGTTTTGACCTTTCCGGAACCGGTGAAGCCCTAGGCAGTTAGTATGAGCCAGATATCGAAGCGTTTGGTATATCAAATCGGCGGTGTCATTTTCGCCGGGCTGGTGGTCGTCAGCACCATATCCCTGTACATCGCTTTTTTGGACCGACAAATCGTCGAGACGGAAAAGGCTTGGGTCCGCTACAACGACCAATCGGTGAAGTTGTCGCTTGCCTTTGCCGATCTCAAGGGATCCCTGGGGTATGGCGGGTTTATTCACCAGTTCAAGAATTTCGTGCTACGCGGGGATCCGGAATATGCGACCGCCGCCTTAGCAAGCCTGGCCAACGCAGCCGTGGCGATGTCCGATATGGAGCGCTTGGACCGTGAGGTCGCGGCCGACATCCGCCCGCATTTGCGCACCGTCGACGCCACTGTTCAAAAGTACCGTGCAAATCTTGGCACTGTTTTAGAGAAGAAGGACAGCGTCAGCGTCGAAGAACTCGATGCGTTGGTTCGCGTGGACGATAGCGACGCGTTCGCTGCGTTGGAGAAAATCGAAGGAATTGTCAGTGGCTTGGCGACAGCCCGTGAGGCAATCAGCGCTCAAAAAATGCGGGACACCGTCAAGCAAATCGAACAGGGCCTGTGGTTGATCGCCGTCGTTGTTTTCGCTGTGGGATACATGGTTTTCCACATCCGGAAGCTGGAAAGGGTCAGAGCGGCCGAACGCGTAGCGACGGAACAGACAAACGCCATTCTCAACAGCTCGCCTGAGGCCGTGCTGGTCGTGGACAACCAAGGCCGCATCAATCGTGCGAACGAGCAGGCCAGCGTTCTTTTCGGCTACATGCCGGAAGAAATGCTCAATTTATCCATCAATAAGCTTGTTCCTGCTGATTTCCGCGAAGGCCACGGCAAGAATATCCGCGAGTTCTTTGCCAATGGAAGACGCCGGGTCATGAGTGACAGGAGTGATTTGGCGGCCCTGAAAAAGAATGGGGAACTGGTCGCCGTCGACATCTCATTGCAAGGCGTTGTCGTCGATGGCATGCCGCTGACTATTGCGGCAGTCCGTGATGTCACCGAACAGCGGGCCCTGGAACGTGCGCTGATCAGTGCGCGTGAGGCGGCTGAACACGCAAATGATATGAAGTCGGCATTCGTGGCGTCCATGAGTCACGAAATCCGGACGCCGTTGACCGGTTTGCTCGGGATGGCCGATTTGCTTGAGGCGACTTCCCTTGACGACAAACAGGCCGAATTCGTCAATACGATCAAAAGTTCGGGACGTCACCTGCAGGAAGTGCTCAACGACATCCTGGACCTGTCGAAACTGCAAGCGGGGAAGATGAAGATCACCCCGGCGAAATTCGAAGCGAAGAATTTGGTCCGATTGGTCGATGCCATTTATAAGACCGTCGCCACGGACAAGGGATTGGATTTCCAGATTACCGTCAGCGAGCTGGCCCACTCGAAAGTCCTTGTTTCCGACGTCGTCCGGCTGCGCCAAGTTTTGCTCAATCTGGTAGGAAATGCGGTCAAGTTCACCGAGAAAGGGGCCATCGCCGTTTCTTTGGATCTGTCTGTCCATTCGGATCACGATGCGGAACTCTCGCTGGTGGTGCAGGATTCCGGAATCGGCATTTCGGAAAACAAGATAAAGGCGATCTTCGATCCGTTCGTCCAGGTTGAGGATCATCGAACCAAGTCCTATGTCGGCACCGGCCTTGGATTGGCAATCTGCAATCGGATCGTCGAACTCATGGGTGGTTCGATTACGATGGAAAGCGAACCAGGACGGGGCACGACCGTCACCGCCTTGTTTCCCATCAAATTCGAAGAAGACCGCCGCGCTGAGAAACGACGGGACGAAGAAGATGGACGGAGTGAACCGTTGGTGCCGGTCCGCAAATCGAACAAGAAATCGGTCCTCGTCGCCGACGACAGCAACATAAATCGCAGGATTGTCCAGGGTGTGCTTTCCCGATGGGGACATGACATTGACTTCGCGGTCGATGGGCAGGAAGCGATCGAAAAGCTGTTGGAAAATACCTACGACTTGGTTCTTCTTGATATCCATATGCCGAAATTCGACGGCGTTGAGGTTTTGGCCAGAGTCATCGATGCCGACCGGCGCGACGGCAAGTTCATCGCTTTCACGGCCGATGTCATGAGTACAAGCGTCGATGCATACCGCCAGAAGGGTTTCGACGATGTCCTGTCCAAGCCGATCGATTGGAATCGCTTGCAAGGCTTTTTGGATGACACCGTTGTGCATGAACGACAGTCGGCGAAGCCGCAGGCGGTTTAGAGGCGCGTTGCGAGGACTCCAAGGTCGCTGCGGAGGCTTTCCAACTCATGGCGGCGCCTGCCGGATCAGACTGCTTTTCCGACACCGGCGGCGGACATCGCCTCTTCCATCAGGCGGGCATCTTTTTCCAAGCGGAACGGGTTCGCATGCCGGATCCATTCCAAGATCTCCCCCTCTACCGGTTGTCGTCCACCCAGGACTTGAGTGGAGAAGTCCTCATGGAAGCGCGCCGCATAAGTCCTGGCACGGGCCATGTCGCCTTCCATTGCGTAGTCGGCGGCAAGGAAAGCAAGGGTGTCCGGATAGGCTTTCGGCGATCTTTCCCGGATTTTACGGGCTTCCGCAGCTTTGCCGGTCATGAACAGGCTGAGAGCGATGCCGCCGTAGTACCAGTCGGGCGGTGAGGGATGCAGCTCTATCGCCCGCGACGCCAGGTCATGCGCTCTGCGGTGATCGCCCAGGAAACTCCAGGACAGCGCCGCGGTCGCCAACATGTCCGTCCCATACGGATTCAACGCGTAGGACCGCTCAAGATAGCGTTGGCCGCGGTCATATTCACGACGGTAGATATGGGCCCGACCGAGAAGGGTTTGTCCGACATGGTCAGCCTCCGACAGTCTTACGGCTTCGTCGGCATGGGCATAGGCTTTTTCGATCGCCTCGTTCCAATTCGGCCAGGCATGCGCGCCCCATTCATTGAAATAGGCTAGCGACATCCCGCAATGTCCCCTGGCATAGTAGGGATCCAATTCCAGGGCCCGTTCGAACAGCTTTTTTGCGCGACGGGTATGGTCTTCCGTGCCGTTCAACACCAGCGAGAACCCGGTCAGCCAACAATCGTATGGTGTCATTTCGGCGCTGGTTTTCCGTTGCGCCAATGTCAGCATCTCATGCTTCAACTGGTTGGTCACCGCCACGACAATGCGTTGGGTGAGCCTGTCCTGTGTATCGAATATGTCCTCCATGTCCACCGTGTACCGGTCCGACCAAAGCTGGACACCGCTTGCGACTTCGACCAGCTGCGCGTTCACGCGAACACGGTTGCCGGATATACGGATACTTCCATCCACCACATAGTTCGCCATGACGCTGGCGCCGATTTTATTGCGTGGGATGCCGCTTTCGATCGCGGACAAGGCAGCGTTTCGCGCCTTGCATTTAATCTGGTGGAATTTCGGCAGATCTGATGTCAGATCTTCGAACAAACCTTCGCCCAATTGCGCTGCCTCCGCCGCGTCGGAAAGCAGGGAAAACGGTAGGACGGCGACCATAGGGTGGCTTGGGCTTGGCGGTTTCGCCTCTGTTTTGGCCGAGGGGCTTCGTGGCTGTTCCGCTGGTTGCCGCGCGGCAACTGACGGCGCCGGCACCGTGCCGGCCGACGTGGTTGACGCCCCGATGGAAATCGCTTGGAAGAGCGCTTGGGTTTCGAAATCGGGGTTCACACCCAGTTCCCGTTCCAGGACGGAAACGCAATTTCGGTACTGACGCAGGGCAAGCGTTCGGTTGCCCGCCTCAAGATGTAGTCGCATCAGGGACCGGTGCACGTCTTCGCGGATCGGGTCCAGGGACAGGACCCAGTCCAGCGCGTCTATCGCAGCGCTATGGTTGCCTGCTTCACGGTATAGAGCGGCCAGGTCAACACCGACGGCTTCGGCTGCCCGCAGCAAAGTTTCCCGTGTTTCCTCCACCCAGGCCGCGAATTCGGGATCGGGCAGGCGCACGGTACCCAGGAATGGGCCCTTGTACAGCCGGCGGGCATTCTCCAGATCCTCTATCGTTGAACCCTGTGCCGCGTTCCGAAAATCAACAACGTCGCACACGGCCGTTTCCGGGGGCATGAATACCCGGTCCTGCTGCGTCACCGGTGCCGGTGCGCCAGCCCCGCGTAAGGTGGTGCGCATGGTGAAAATCGCTTGCCGTAGCGAGCCGCGCCCCTGTTGTTCTTGGCGATTGCTCCAGAATAGAGCGGCGAGTCGATCTCGAGACGGGGCGGGTTGTTCGATCACGATCGGGACAAGCAGAAGCGCCGACTTCTTGGTGGGAAAGTCGATTGGCAATCCATCCGGTCCCGCAGAGGCGCGATATCCGCCCAGCAGATCCAGATGCAAGACCGCGCTCATGCCCCCCAGCTCCAAATGACCGCCCCCAATAGGATTTTGTTCAGAATACACGATTTACCGCACTTTTGACGACTTTTTGACAGGTTTTCACGGTCCGATGAAATTTTTGTGACGGTACCGCAGACGTTTGTCTAACGGGGCATGTGAATAGTCGGCGCATCGAAACGATCAAGAAAAATTTCAAGTGGGCGGGGCCGGCTAACTGAGGCCGGATAACCGCAAGGAGGTTTAAAGTGCAGAAAACAGAATTTGCAGAATGGATAAGACAGACATTGTTCCCCGCGCAGATTGTGGAACCAGTGGGCAATGTCTCCCTTCATTACAGGGTGCGTACCAATGCGTCGCTGCATGTCGGAAGTCTTGTTTCTGGGACAGTCGTCAGTGTTTGGACCGAGGTTGTGCGCTGGCATCGCGCCCGCCGGGCCGCTGCGGCATTGATGGCGTGCAGCGACACGATGCTCCGGGACATCGGTATCGACCGTTCGGAAATCAAGTCGGTCGTATACGACGGCGACCAAGGGCGTCGTCGCGGCCCGTTCGATTTCGACTAAGCAAAGAAACCGGTGGCGCTAACGGAAATACATCCGGGCGCCACCTCTTCCCGAAAATAGATCAAATTAGACAATCAATTGAGAGGACAGACGGATGAAAACGGATTGTTATGGTGCTCCCGTGTCTTTTGACGACCAAAACGCGGTAGATGGTTTAAACGCTGCGCAGCGCAAATTCAGAGGGTTCTTCGGTGATCCGGTGGCGATGATTGATGCCGTGCTGGCGGAATATCCGGATTTTGTCATGGCGCATTGCTTCCGGGGCGGTCTCTTCGCAACCAGTTCCGAGGCGGCTTGTGTGGACGAAATCCGTGCCGCGATGCAGGCCATCGAGGAAAACTGGGCTGTGGCCAATGATCGTGAACGGGGTCACCACGCAGCCCTTGCCGCGTGGTCGGTGGGCGATTTCCACCGCGCGGCGAATACCTATGGGCGGGTTGCCTCGGCCTATCCACGTGACGCCATCGCGCTGCAATTCGCCCATCTTTGCGACTTCTTGAACGGCCATGCGACGATGTTGCGTGATCGTGTGGCGGGAATCCTGCCGCAATGGACCCCCGCCGACGAGGGATATGGGTATCTTTTGGGCATGAAGGCCTTTGGCCTTGAAGAAAGCGGCGCCTATGCCAAGGCGGAAGAAGCCGGTCGCCAAGCGGTCGATGCCGAACCCGGTGACGCATGGGCGGTTCACGCTGTTGCCCATGTTCTGGAAATGGAAGGCCGCCATGCGGAAGGCGCGCGCTGGCTGGAAAGCTCGGCCGACCATTGGTCGCAGGACAATTTTTTCGCCTATCACAATTGGTGGCACCTTTCGCTCTATCTGTTGGAAACTGCCGACTATCAGCGCGCGATAGACCTGTATGATCAGGTCATCCGCACCACGCATTCGCCGGTGGCAATGGAAATGGTCGACGCGGTTGCACTGCTGTGGCGGCTGACGCTGCGGGGCGTCAATGTCGGTGATCGCTGGCAAGAGCTGTCGAAAACCTACGAGCAGATGGAAATGGGCGGCTATTATGCCTTCAACGACATGCATGCGGTCATTGCCCATTCGGCGGCGGATCGCGCTTTCGCGGCGGAACGGTGCCTTGAAAAGATGCGCGACGCCCTGCGTGGCCACGACACCAATGCCATGATGACGGCCGATGTCGGGTTGCCGGCGGCGGAGGCAATGCAGGCCTTCCTGAACGGCGACTATCGCCAAACCATCGACAAACTCTATGCGGTGCGTGCGGTCTCCCACCATTTCGGGGGCAGTAATGCGCAGCGCGATATCTTGGGTGTCACGCTCGTCGAGGCGGCGATCCGGGACGGTCAGCGCGGGCTTGCGGTTTCGCTCGCCAACGAACGGATGGGGGCCAAGTCCAGCAGCCCAACCAACAGGATGTTCCTGGACCGTGCCCGTGCGGCTGCCAAGCCGGATTTGACGGTCATTGCCGAGGTCGCGTGATCGTGGCCTGACCGCGCCTTGACCGAAGGCCGGTATAAAGAGAAAGGGCGGCTCAACAGGTTTGAGCCGCCCTTGTCATGTCCATGTGTTTGCCCGGCCTTAGCTATAGGGTGGCTGGTACCAGCCCTTGGGCGACTGCGTGAAGATCTCGAACCCGTCCGCGGTAACGCCAATCGTATGCTCGAATTGGGCGGAAAGCTGGCGGTCTTTTGTGACGGCTGTCCAGCCGTCTTGCAGTATTTTCACGTCCCAGGTTCCGACATTGATCATCGGTTCGACAGTGAAGAACATGCCTTCTTCCAGAACGGCGCCCTGACCCGGTTCACCATAGTGAAGCACGCTCGGCGTATCGTGAAAGACCCGGCCGATGCCGTGGCCGCAGAAGTCACGAACGACGGAAAAGCGGTTGGCTTCCGCGTGCGACTGGATGGCATAACCGATATCGCCCAAGGTCGACCCCGGCTTTACCGTTTGAATGCCCAGCATCATGCATTCGTATGTAATTTGCGTCAGGCGCCGCGCCTTGACCGGAATCTTATCTCCGACAAGGAACATGCGGCTGGTATCCCCGTGCCACCCGTCGAGGATGACGGTGACATCGATATTGATGCTATCGCCTTCCTGAAGCTTTTTGGCGTCGTCGGGGATGCCGTGGCAGACGACATGATTGATGCTGGTGCAGATCGACTTCGGAAACCCACGATAGTTTAGCGGGGCGGGGATGGCACCGTGCTCAACGATATAGTCATGGCACAAGGTGTCCAAATGTCCCGTCGAGACGCCGGGGACAACATGCGGGGTGATGTAGTCCAGGACCTCGGCGGCGAGCCGGCCTGCCTTGCGCATCGCTTCGAATTCGGCGGCGCTGTGCAGCTTTATCTGGTTTCTAGCAGCGTGATTCATATCAAATTCCATTGGTATCTTATGCCGGACATAGTGCGCCCAGTGAGTAATTCAATCAAGATCGAGGGGCAATGAAGGGCCCAGGGTGATCCCGTCGATAGAGATTTGCGCCTTATAGCAGAGGACTTCCACGCCTTCCGCTACCGCCCTCTTCAGCGCGGCCGAATAGACCGGGTCGATATCCGCAGCGGCGCGAAAATGCGTGCAGTCGCCGCGCTGAACAAGGAAGAACATGATCGCACGCGCGCCTGTCTTCCCAACCTCGATCAATTCGTCGAGATGTTTTGCGCCGCGCTTGGTGACGGAATCCGGAAATTCCGCCGCCTGCGGATCGTCGCCTTCCGGTCGCCGCAGCGTCACGCTTTTCACTTCGACATAGGCAGGGGGCAGGTTGTCTTCCTCCAGCAGGAAATCGATCCTGCTGGACTTGCCGTATTTCACCTCGGGCCGGACGGTTGAATAAGCCGAAAGCGCCGGGACTTCGCCCGCGTTCAAGGCTTCCCCGACGATCGTATTGGCACGTGATGTGTTGATGCAGACAAAGTCGCCGTCGGACTCAGTCAATTCCCAACGCCAATCCAGTTTCGCCGTGGGGTTCCTGTTTGGCAGCAGCCAGACGGTCGAACCAGGCTCGGCCAACCCCAACATCGACCCCGGATTGGCGCAATGCGCCGTCACCTGGACGGTGCCGTCCGGTCCCGGGATTTCGATGTCCGACAGGAAACGTTTGTAGCGACGGACAAGGCGGCCGCGCACCAAGGAGTCGGGATACTGCATGGTCTTTCGGGGAGTGTATGCGTCGGGGTTTGACTTAGCCGGCCTTGCCGGCGGCTTTCCGTTCCTCGGCAATCAAATGGATCAGCGTCTGGCGATCGATCGCACCGGGGATGAATTGCTCACCAATAAACATGGCGGGCGTACCGGTTACCCCAATTTCCTGCGCCAGTTGCAGATTGGAGCGCAGATAATCATCGATTTCAGGCGACTCCATGTCTTTAACCAGCAAGTCAACGTCTAGCCCGGCCTCCGCCGCCGCTTGCAGGATACGCTGTTCCGACAGTTTGCCGCGCAGATCCATCACCGCCTGATGATAGGCCATGTACTTGCCTTGTTTTTGGGCCGCCATGGCGCCACGGGCGGCGATCACCGATTCCGGTCCCAAAATTGGCAGTTCCTTGAAAACGACGCGCAATTTCTTGTCGTCTTCCATCACCGCCATGATGTCGGGGAAAACCTTCTTGCAGTAGCCGCATTGATAATCGAAGAACTCGACCAAGGTGACATCCGCGTCCGTTACACCGTTGGTCGGGGCCATCGGATCCTCGAAGATCTGATCGCGCTTGGCTGCCAGGGCTTGTGCCGTTTGTGCTTCTTCGGCCAGTTTCTGCTGTGCTTGGTAGGTTTTGATCGCATCGATCACGACTTCGGGGTTTTCAAGCAAATAGTCCCGCACGATGGTGCGGATTTGGTCCTCGGTCAGACCCGCGGCGTCGTTCGACGATTGCGCAAAAGCGCCGGCGCCGGTGATCAGAAAGGCGATGACCGTTGTGGCCCGAAGAAGCGGCTTCAAGATCGGCATGCTAAGTTCCTGTCCCGTATTCTAAAGAATTTCAAGCTTGGTTAGACCGCTTCAAACCAGCGGATGCAAATGTTACCTGCCGGAACTGTGCAATCTCACACAGAAATGAAGAGTGTGCCGAGCCGGTCCGCTAGGCCTGTCGGGTTCAATCCGTCTTCCGGCTGGCCTGGACTTCTATATCCTGTGCCCGCAACCAGCCGGGCGTACCGTTCGGCAGTTGATCTAAAGCCCGTTTGGCATGGCCGAGTGCGGCGTCCTTCCGGCCCTGGTTGATTGCTTCCTCCGCTTGCGCCAGGGCGGCTTCACCGAAATCGCCGCGGCGGCCATAGACGGTCGCCAACAAACGCCAAGCGCTCGACATCCAAGGTTCGTATCGCAGCGCTTCCCGCAGTTGTTTCTCGGCCTCATCGTCATAGTCGGGATTGTTTAGTTCGACCAAGGTTCGCGCAAGACTCGCGCGGATCAAGGCAGACCAGGGAAGGATCTCTATCGCCTTCCGGTAGGGTTCAATGGCCTCCTCCAGCCGGGCGCCGTCACGCAGGATATCGCCTTTCAGTTCAATAAAGAACGGGTCGTCCGGGTAGTCGGCGATCAAGCCGTTGACCGCATCCAATGCTTCGGGTGTCTGGCTTTCCTGCATCAGGGCGATGGCGCGGGCGTACCGTGCCGGTACGCTTTGGTCGGATTCCGGATAAAGCTGATAGGTTTGGTGCGGCGGCAGGATGAAACCCCGAAGCTTCGCGCGCATGCGTTCATGAAGTATCTTGTAACTCGGATCCAGTTTCGAGTTCTTGAACTTGGAGTTTTCCAGGTGGTTCCTGATGAAATCGACGCGTTCCCGCGACAAGGGGTGGGTGCGTGTGTAGGGGTTGGGGTTTTCCACATAAAGCTTCTCTTCCTGGGTCAGAAGCTCCATGAATTCGAGCATGCCTTGAGAACTGATCCCGGCCTGATCCAGGAAGCCGACTGCGGCTTGGTCGGCCGCCTGTTCATTGGCGCGCGTATAGCTCAGAAACTTGCGGGTTCCGATTTGATTGCCCAGCGACAGGGCCGCTGCTGCGACGTCGCCCCGGCCGGTCAGCACGGCCGCGGGTATGCCAAGCAGCAGGGCAATAAGGTTCGCATTCTGGGCGTCGGCCAGGCCTTCGCCGAACCGCGCTAAGTGCCCGCCTGTAATGTGCCCGGTTTCGTGGGCGAGGACGCCAATAACCTCGCCGGGGTCTTCCGCGCGCATCAACAGGCCGGTGTGAATATAGATCCGTTGCCCGTTGGCAACGAAGGCGTTCAAGGACGGATCGTTGACCAAATGTATCCGCACCACACTGGGGTCCAGACCAGCGGCCTTGAAAATTGGGGCGGTATAGACACGAATAGTGTTCTCTATCTCAGTGTCGCGGATCAGACCTTGGGCATTGGCGGGTGGGGCCGAAAGCGCGAAAAATACGGCCATGACCGTTGCCATGACCGCTGACAGAGTGCAAATGCGGGTTACAAATGAAATTGGCCCAGAATGAAAGAGGCGAAAGCCGCCCATGGCGAAATCCAGTGCAAGTGCCATTAGAAACATGTGCTCAACGAACTTAGTGTCGCAGCATGCCCCGATCAATCGGCAGATGACAGCTTCGTCCTTTCTGCGTTTGTTGCGGCGTGGGGGCGCCATCGCTGTTCTTGGTTCCGCCATGGTGCTCGCGGGATGTTCTTCCGGGGAAGCGCCGGGACTGGGCGAACAGGGATATGTCGGCGGATTCTTCGGCGGTGTTGCATCCGATGAACCGAACGCCTCCCTTGCTGCGCGGGAGGTGCTGACCGTTGGCGGAAGCGCCGCGGATGCGGCTGTATCGCTTGCTTTCGCGCTAGGGGTCACAATGCCGGCCCGGGCGGGTATTGGCTCCCACGGGGTTTGCTTGGTGCATGACGCCAATTTGGGCCTGACGGAAGCGTTGGACTTCCTGCCGCCGAAAAATGCGGCCACGCCGCCGGGTTCGCCCGCAATGCCCACTTTCGCGCGCGGTATGGCCGCCCTGCATGCGCGGTACGGCCGCTTGGCTTGGGGCGGCTTGCTGGCGCCGGCAGAGCAATTGGCCCGATTAGGTCACCGGGCGTCGCGGGCGACCCGCAAGGATCTTGAAGAAAAATGGCGGCGCATCGCTTCCGATCCCATTGCATTGGCCGCGCTGGGAACATCGCGCGGAACCGTTCCCGACGGGGTCTCGAAGTGGCAGCAAGTGGAGCTCTCCAGTGTTCTGGGACAATTGCGGTACAAGGGGGCCGGCGCACTTTATACAGGGACGCTGCTGAAATCAGTCTTTGACAGTTATGAAGCGCTGGGGGCGGGTTTCACCCTTGAGCAGTTTCAGAATTATGTGCCGGTGTGGCGCCGACCGCTGAGCCTGGAAGCTGGCGCGCATCGCGCTTTTGTGCTGCCGCCACCGATCGCCGGCGGTGTTCCTTTGGGCCAGTCCTTCGGTCTGTTGATGGCGGAAGAAAGTGGGCCGATCGGCGATAGCGCGGACCGTAGCGCCGAGGTGATCAAGGCCATGATCGCCGGTCTCGTGGATCGCGAAAAATGGGTCAAGGCCGGTGAAATGACCGCCGAACAGGCGGACGCCCTGCTTTCAGCGGAACATATCAACCTTCTTGCCGGGAACCGACAGGGACCGTCCAAGCCGATCCCGGGATTACCGCCGATCGACAGCGGGTCGACTGGGTTCGTTGTCGTGGATCGCGAAGGTTTGGCGGTTGCTTGCACGATTGGACTGACGGGCGGGGCCGGCTTGGGCAAAATGCCGCGCGGCATGGGGTTCTTCCCGGCACGGCAGCCCTATGACGATTATTGGGGCAGCCCGTTGATCATAGCGAATGACAGGACGTTCCAACTCTATCTCGCCGCCGCCGGCGATACGGGCGCGGCCGGGTTTGGCGCCTTGCTGACGACGACGTTGCGGGCTTACCGGGACGGGACGTCCTTGGAGGCGGCTATCTCCGAGCCGCGGCTGACCTTCGCGCCGTCGGTCGGGGTCATTGTTGAGGCGGATGCGCCTGAAGCCTATTCCCAGGGCGGATCGTCACTGGGGCTTCCTGTTCGTCGCACGGCCGCGCTTGGGCGAATCAACATTGCCTTTTGCCCGTCCGGCTTGCCGGTTCAGCCGGAGGAGCGGCGGTGTGCCGCGTCGGCGGACCCGCGGGGAGATGGGCTCGCCGCCTTGGCGAACTAAACCGTTTGGCAGACTTGGATGGGCTGGCGGCTTATGCCGGGCTATCGGCGATAGGGAGGGCACGCGTGGCTTTGAAGACCTCAAAACGGGGCGAAATACCCGCCTTTATCGTTATGGAAGTGATGCGCGCCGCCGCTGAACGTGAGGCGCTGGGCGACCCTGTCTACCATCTCGAAGTCGGCCAACCCGGATCGACCGCGCCGAAAGGCGTGATCCAGGCCGCCAAGGACGCGCTGGATAACCACCGCCTAGGCTATACCGTCGCGCTGGGTATTCCTGAGCTTCGCGCGGCCATCGCGGACCATTATGCCCGGGAGTACGGCGTTTCGGTGCCGCAGGACCGTATTGTGGTGACCACGGGGTCGTCCGGCGGTTTCCTGCTGTCCTTCCTGGCTGCATTCGATCAAGGGGATAAGGTCGCCCTGGTCGCACCCGGATACCCTTGTTACCGGCATATTCTGACCGCGCTCGGCATCAAGCCGGTCATTATCGAGACCACCAAGGAAGACCGCTACCAGCCTTCTCCGGCTTTGTTGGAGAAGGCGCAGGCAGAACACGGCAAGATCGACGGGTTGATCGTCGCTTCGCCCTCCAACCCGACGGGTACCATGCTTTCGAAAGAGGACATGGCGGCGCTCGCAGAGTACTGCGGACAATCAGGCATACGGCTGATCTCGGACGAGATCTATCAGGGAATTTCCTACGGCCGTGGTTTCGAAACGGTCTTGTCGCACGCCGATCACGCGGTCGTCGTGAACAGTTTTTCGAAATATTTTTCCATGACCGGCTGGCGCTTGGGTTGGTTGGTCTTACCGGAAGATCTTTTGCGCCCGGTGGAATGTTTGGCCCAGAACCTTTTCATCTCGCCTCCGACTTTAAGTCAGGTTGCTGCGGTGGCCGCCTTCGACTGCCGGGAGGAGTTGGAGAGCAACGTCGCGCGCTACGCTGCGAACCGGGACTTGCTGCTTCGGGAATTGCCGCAATCCGGGTTCGGGGACTTGGCGCCCAGTGATGGTGCATTTTACCTCTATGCCGATGTCGGCCATATGACGAATGACAGCCTGTCCTTTTGCAGCCGGATTCTGAAAGAGACCGGGGCAGCGGTGACGCCGGGGCTGGATTTCGACGAAGCGCGGGGGCACCGGACAATGCGCTTCTCCTTTTCCGGCACGACGGAGGAGATCGCGGCCGCGGCTGCGGCGCTGAAAGACTGGCGGCCTTAGAAACCTCCCAACTTGGAGATAAGAAAAAGCCCGGAAGCATTGCTGCATCCGGGCTTTGTCTTTTGGCAGGCAAAGCTGCGTTCTCCGCTGTTTTAGGATCCGATCATACGGTTCCACCAGCCTTTGCGCTTCGGCTTGTTCGGGTCTTCGGCTTCCTCCGCATTGGCAGCGTCGTTTGCCGCTTCCTCGACAGAGGGTGCCGGTGCCGTGCTCTCCTGCATGGCCGGTTGAGGCGTTGCCGCGGCCGGTTCTTCCGCCGGTTCCGGAACAACGGCCTCTTTGGGCTGCGTTTCGGCACGGACCTCTGCGGCGGCCGCAGGTTCGGCAGGTTCGGCGGGCGTGACGTTTTCCGCTACGGCGTCCGCTGATTCCGGCCCCGCTGCTTCCGCCTCTGTTGCTTCCGCCTCTGCGGCCTTCTTGGCTGCTGCCGTCTTACGCGGTCGGCGTGTCCGTTTCGGTTTTGCCGGTTTTTCTTCCTCAGCGGTCTCGACCGACGCTTCGGCGGGCTGCTCTACAGCCTGTTCAGTCGAGGAGTCGGTGGATTGTTCGCTGACGGCGGATACGTCATCGCCTCCGGTTTCGACAGCATTCTCGGCATCGGCCTCACCCTTGTCCGCGCCGCGACGGCGGCGGGGACTGCGACGGCGGCGTGGCTTGTCGGCCTTACCGTCATCGCCGTCCGAGGCGGTGGAGTCTCCCGCGACTTGTTCGGATTGCGCAGTAGTCTCAGCCTGTTCACCGGACTGGTTCTCGGCACCGCTATTGTCCGAACCTGAGGCATCGGAACCGGCGTCTTCCGACGAACCATCCGCTGCCTGCGCATCGGTTTCCTGGTTGCGGCGCTTGCGGCCACCACGGCGACCGCGTTTGCGGCGCTTGCGCTGACCCTGTTCGCCGTCACCGTCGCCGGCAGCCTGGCGATCGCTTTGTTCGGCGTCGTCGCCGTCATCGCTATCGTCGCTGTCGTCGTTTTCGTCGGCATTGGCTTCCTGCGAAGCGTTCTGGTCCTCATCGCCCTCTTCGAAGCGCCGCTTGCGGCGACGGCCGCGTCCACGGCGGCGGCTGGACCGGCCTTGTTCCTCAGACTCTTCCGTCGCAGCCGTCGCAGCTGGGCGCTCGGCAGCAACAACCTGTTGGGTTTCGGCAGTATCATCCGCTTCACCGGCAACGCGGCTGAGCAGGAAGTGAGGCGGAATGAAGCCGTCATCCGTTTCGATGACGACATTCATGCCGTAATTCTCTTCCATTTCCGCCAATGTCGCGCGCTTGTGGTTCAGAACATACAGCGCCACGCTTGGCGGTACGCGTACGGTGATCTGGCGCGAACGGCGACGAAGTCCTTCTTCTTCGACGGACCGCAACACCCGCAGGGCGGAAGACTCGGTCGACGGAATGTTGCCGACGCCGCCGCAAGTCGGGCAGGGAGCGGTCATTGCCTCCAACAGGCTCGGCCGCAGACGCTGCCTGGACATTTCCAGCAATCCGAAGGGGCTGATCCGGCCAACTTGAATGCGGGCCCGGTCACGCCGCAGCGCTTCCTTCAGCTTCCGTTCGACCGAATGGTCGTTGCGGTTTTCTTCCATATCGATGAAATCGATGACCACAAGACCGGCAAGGTCGCGCAGGCGAAGCTGGCGGGCGATTTCCTCGGCCGCTTCCAGGTTGGTCTTATGCGCCGTTTCTTCGATATGGCGTTCGCGGGTGGCCCGGCCCGAGTTGACGTCGATTGCCACCAGCGCTTCTGTCTGGTGCATGACGATGGAGCCGCCGGAGCGCAGTTGAACAACCGGATCGAAAATCTGGTTCAGCTGGCTTTCGACCTGATAGCGCTGAAACATCGGGACGTTTTGATCGTCCTTATACGGCTGGACCTTCTTGGCGTGACTGGGGATCATCGCCTTCATGAAGTCCTTCGCGACGCGGTATCCCTCCTCGCCGGCGACGAGGATTTCGTCGATATCCTTGGTGTAAAGGTCGCGGATCGAGCGGCGAATCAGATTCGCCTCTTCATGGATCAACGCCGGTGCTGAAGAGCCCAAAGTCGTCTCACGGATCGTATCCCAGGTCCGCATGACGTATTCGTAATCGCGCTTGATCTCCGCCTTCGAGCGTTCCTGACCCGCGGTCCGCAGGATAACGGCCATGCCGTCCGGAATGCTAAGGTCCGTCAGTACGCTTTTCAGACGCTTGCGGTCCTGCGGGTTGGCGATCTTCCGGCTGACGCCGCCGCCACGTGACGTGTTCGGCATCAATACGCAATACCGGCCGGCCAGCGACAAATAGGTCGTCAAGGCCGCGCCCTTATTGCCGCGCTCTTCCTTGATCACCTGGACCAGCAGAACCTGCCGACGCTTGATGACTTCTTGAATTTTGTACTGCCGTTTCAGGCGGGGACGGCGGCGCTGTGCCTCCTCGACGGCTTCATCGGCACCCTCGGTTCCACCGACTTCCTCGACACTATTGCCGTCGTCGCTGTTTTCCTCGACATCGATGGCATCGTCGTCGCCGTCGTCCTCTTCCTCAATCCGGTCGGCGACCGGAATGCGGTAGTAGTCAGGGTGAATTTCACTGAAGGCCAGGAAACCGTGACGGTTTCCGCCATATTCGACGAACGCGGCCTGCAACGATGGCTCTACCCGGGTCACTTTCGCCAGGTAGATATTGCCTTTCAGTTGTTGCTTGGTCGCTGTTTCGTAGTCGAATTCCTCAAGCCTGTTACCATGTATCGCCACCACCCGCGTTTCTTCGGGATGTGTGGCGTCGATCAACATGCGTCGCGCCATTAATTTTAACTCCAGCCACCTTCATCCCGCGGTCTGAGCCCGGGTGCCGGCGGTGATTATTGCTGGGAGATCCGGCTGTGACGAAGTCCGCACCATGCGGATGGCTTCGTCTTTGGCGTCCTGCGCAGGCGTCGGCAACGCCGCATCTCTGGCGCCGGACGGTTTCTTGCTGGATCTCCACGGTTTCAATCATTTGTACGTTCACTTGTCTGTTCGCTGCCGCGGGCAATGGCTTAGCGCCCATTCCGAACAACCCTATGACGGGTCTCGACGGAACAAGCTGCTGAGCGCCATTGGATTGTTTCACCGGCGGCGGCGTGCCATCCCGGCGGCGTCAATCAAGGGAAAACCTTTCAGCGCGAACGGGATTGCGGCACTACCGCATCAGGAACCCTTGGCGGCGTAGAGTCGCAGATAGAAACTATCGAAAGCGAACCGGTAGGAAAACCGATTTTTCATAGATATGACAGACTTAATACCATTGTCGCAGTTTGCCGTATGGCAAATGGTCGTCGTGGGGGTGGGTTGGTTTGCCTGATTTGAACGGACATAGCTGGATTTCCCTGGCGGTAAGACCGTCGGAACCATTGAAGAAACAAGGGAATCCCACCATAAACAAGAGCAGCGTTACCGTTATCGAATCGATTTGAGACGCCATGTCCGCACCCGTTCCAACGCTGTTTCGACGGATCGTCGTCGCCCTGACCGCTTTTCTGGCGGTTTTTGGCGTTGCGGTCACGGCGCATGCTCAAAGCAAAGTGACGGACGTTCGGGTGGGGGTGCACCAAGGTTTCACCCGGTTTGTGTTGGAACTGGATGCGTCGGCACCTTATCGACTGCTGACCTTGCGCGATCCCTATCGTGTGGTCATCGACCTGCCTGAAGTTGCCTGGGAAACCGGGGACGAATCAGCCGGAAAGGTCGCGAAAGGCGTGATCGGCAAGTTCCGCTTCGGCCTGTTCCAACATGGCGTCAGCCGGTTTGTCATCGACTTGCGTGAACCGGCCGTTGTGAAAGCGCATTTCCGGCTCGATCCCGAACCGGGCGCCGGCCACAGATTGGTTGTTGATCTTGAACCCAGCACAGATCAACAGTTCGCGGCCGCGATGGGTAGCGTGGAATCGAAAGATTGGGCATCCCGCCAATCCGCTGTGGCGGCGGCTTCGCAGTCCCAGCAACAGTCCATTGTTCGTGCGCCCGTCAAACCGACGGAGCAGGCCGAAAAGCGTCTGAAGACAATTGTGATCGACCCGGGCCATGGCGGTGTCGATCCTGGGGCAATCGGCGCTTCCGGGATCTATGAAAAGAAGATAACACTGGCCTTTGCGAGAGATCTGCGCGACCGGTTACAGGCATTGGGTGGATACCGGGTTATTATGACCCGTGACCGGGATATCTACATACCGCTCAGGCGGCGGTATGAAGTTGCCCATCGGAACGAGGCGGACCTGTTCATTTCGGTCCACGCCGATGCCCATCACACATCCGATTTGCGCGGCTTTTCAGTTTATACTTTGTCTGAGACGGCGTCGGACAAGGAAGCCGCCGCATTGGCGACGAAGGAAAACAAGTCCGACATTCTCGCCGGTTATGATCTGTCCGAATACGATGATCAGACATCGTTCATCCTGCTGGACCTGGCCCAACGCAAGACAAGCGAGGCGTCTTGGCAATTCGCCCAATCGCTGGTCAAGAATGTAGGCAGCAACGTCACTTTGCTGCGGCGGCCACATCGTTTCGCTGGCTTTGCCGTCCTAAAGTCGCCAACCGTGCCCTCAGTCCTGGTGGAGTTGGGGTATCTGTCGAACCGCCGGGAAGAGAAGGATCTGCGGACACCCGCATACCGCGCAGGGCTCGCGGATGCCATCATCCGTGCGATTGATGTTTATTTTGAGCAACAGGACCGGCTTAGCCGTTCCTAGTTCAACCGCAGTCGGCTAATATTCCCAGGAACAGCGAGTTTTGTTCGGAATTTTGCCACATTCGCGCGGTATATCGGCGCGATGCGGTTGTATCGGCGTGGAACCCGTGGTTTTTGCGGGCCAAGCGGCCTAGCGTGCGGTGCAGGGTCTGACTTCATTGGGTGATAAATGCGTTTGATCAGAGTATTGCTGGGCCTTCTGGGTATTGGCGTCTTCGTTTGCTTTCTGGGCGTGGCGGCGGTTGCGTATGGGTTTTGGCATTACGGTCAGGGATTGCCGGAATACAAGCAGCTGGTGGACTACGAACCGCCGACGGCTACGCGCGTGCATGCGGGTGACGGACGCCTGATTGCCGAATATGCCACGGAAAACCGCGTTTTCGTTCCAATCAAGTCGATACCGCGGCACGTTGTTCAAGCCTTCGTCTCGGCGGAGGATCAAAACTTCTTCAGCCATCCCGGCGTCGACTTCATTGCCTTGGCGCGCGCCGTGGTCACGAATATCCAGATCAAGCTGCGTGGCGGGGGACGTCCCGTGGGCGCGTCGACCATCACGCAACAGGTCGCGAAGAACTTTCTGCTCAGCAACGAAGTCTCGATCGAACGCAAGGCGAAAGAAGCGATCCTTGCGCTCCGGATAGAACGTGTGCTCAGCAAAGAGCGCATTCTGGAACTCTATCTTAACGAGATCTATCTCGGTTACGGGTCCTACGGAGTGGCCGCGGCGGCGCTGAACTACTTCGATAAATCGCTGGCCGACCTGACGATCGAAGAGGCCGCCTATCTGGCCGGCTTGGCGAAAGGGCCGCGTAACTACCATCCCGTTTATCGCTATGACGACGCCATCGTGCGGCGGAACTATGTCATCGGCCGTATGGCGAAGGATAAGTTCATCAGCAACGAAGAGGCCCGTATGGCGATGGCAGCGCCGCTGACCGTTGTGCCGCCGCGCGATGTGCTCTCCGTCGAGGCGCGCTACTTCGTGGAAGAAGTGCGGCGTGAATTGGTCGACCAATTCGGCATCGGCCGGGTAAACGAGGGCGGCCTTTCGGTTCGCTCTACACTCGACTCGGAATTGCAGGAAATCGCGCGCACGGTTCTTCGCGATGGGCTGGTTGCTTATGATCGTCGCCACGGATATCGGGGGCCGGTCGCGCAGATCGGCATTGAGGGAAATTGGCAAGCGTCACTCGGCGAAGCTCAGATTCCACCTGACATCGACCCCTGGCAGCCTGCGGTCGTGCTCTCTTTGGACGGAAAAAAGGTCCAGCTGGGGTTCGCGGACGGCACCGAGGGGACCTTGCCGCTGGGCGAGATGCGGTGGGCGCGTAAAGCGTTGGACGATCAGGCGCGGGGCTCGGCGGTGAAAAAACCGGGCGACGTTGTCGCGCCCGGCGATGTCATCCTCGTGGAAGCCGTGCTGTTCAAGGAGCCGGATAAGGAAGGCGGCAATCCCGAACCTTATCCGCCGGGAACCTATGCGCTGCGGCAAGTGCCGGCGGTCAACGGCGGGATTGTCGCGATCGATCCCCATACCGGGCGCGTTTTGGCGATGCAGGGCGGCTGGAGCTATGACGACAGCGAGTTCAACAGGGCGACGCAGGCGACGCGGCAGCCCGGATCCGCGATCAAGCCTTTCGTATACCTGACAGCGCTGGAAAATGGGTTCACGCCCGCGACCATGATCTTGGATGCCCCTTTTGTGCTGGATCAAGGGCCGGGCCTCAAGAAATGGAAACCGTCGAATTTTTCTCGAAAGTTCTATGGGCCCAGCCCCATGCGGGTAGGGATCGAACGGTCGCGCAACCTTATGACCGTCCGGTTGGCGCAAGCCGTTGGCATGGACGCGGTGGTCAAGACCGTCGAGGATTTCGGCATCATGCAGGACATGCCCAAGCAATTGTCCATGGCCTTGGGCGCGGGTGAAACCCGACTACTGAATATCACAACCGCTTACGCGATGTTGGTGAACGGTGGGAAGAAGCTAACCCCGACCCTGATAGACAGGGTCCAGGATCGTGACGGGCGGACTGTTTTCCGTCACGACAATCGGGACTGTCCCGCTTGCCGTAATACCGAATGGACCGGGCAGGCGGTTCCGGCACCGCCGGACAATCGCCCTCAACTGGTCGATCCCATCAGCGCCTATCAGGTAACGAGCATGCTGGAAGGCGTCGTGCAGAGGGGTACCGGGCGGCGCATCCGGGCATTAGGCAAGCCGCTTGCCGGGAAGACCGGCACTACGAATGACAGCCGCGATACCTGGTTCGTCGGTTTCGCCCCTGATTTGGCGGTCGGTGTCTTCGTCGGGTTCGACAATCCCATACCGCTCGGTAAACAGCCTTGGGGTGGGCAAGAGACGGGGTCATCCGTCGCTGCGCCGATCTTCAAAGCGTTCATGGGCGAAGCATTGAAAGACAAACCGGCGATCCCCTTCCGCACGCCGCCCGGCGCCTTGTTGGTGCGGATCGATGCGGAAACGGGTCTCTCCGCAGGTCCGGGAACGAAGAACGTCATTATGGAAGCGTTCAAACCGGGTACCGCGCCTTCCACCTCGGGTTCCGGGATTTTCATCGACGGGTCCGATGTGGATGGCACCACGCCCGGGGCCGGCGGTGCCGCCGGCGGGTCGGGAAGCGCAACGGGTTTATACTGATCGTGACTATTGTCTCGGCTCGGTTGAAAATCATCCACAATACGGTTGGAAATGCGGCGTGGCTTTGGTCCAGGTTCCAGCGAAGGACTATCGGTAACTAATATTTAACTCCTTCAACGCTAGACGTTAGCAGGCAACAGGGTGCTGTGAAGATACCCGACGCGTCTGTCAGGTAAGTCGTTTGGTGACGGTCGGGAAAATACCCGCCGGTTGGGAGAGTTTCATGACGAGCCGCAAGCTCATCGTTCTGGATGACGATGATATCGCCCGCGAAATTGTCTCCGCGAGTGCGCAGCGCGCCGGCTTTGCCTGTGTCGGATACTCTTCGGCCGCCGAATTGCGCATGGAGGACAATCTCCATGATTTCGATTTGCTCGTTCTCGACCTGAATTTGCTGGATACAGACGGGGTAGAGGTCCTGCAGTATCTTAGCGGTCAGGAATTCAAGGCTCCCATCCTCTTGGTTAGCAGTCTCGAAGAACGAGTCCTCTATTCCACCCTGCGTGTCGGTTCCTCCCTTGGACTTCAATTGCTGGACCCCGTCCGCAAGCCGCTGCGGCCTTCCGAATTGGGGAATATTCTCGCGTCGATTTCGACGGTTAGTGCGCCGTTGCGGCAGGAGGATCTAAAAAAGGGACTCCAGGAAAGTCAGTTCCGAGTCGCATACCAGCCGAAAGTATCGTTGCAGGATGGACGCGTCGTCGGTGCGGAAGCCTTGGCCAGATGGACGCACCCGGACCGCGGCCCGATATCACCGGCGGATTTTATTGCATTGGCGGAAGACGGCCCCCTGATTGCGGACCTCACCTATTTCGTGGCCGGGACGGCCTTTGAAGACTGCAGGTCGTGGTCCAATACGGGTTTTCATCTGTCTGTCGCGGTCAACGTATCGGCAAAATCGCTGACCGACCGCTCCTTCAGCGACAAGTTGGCGGAGCTTGTTCGCGACAGCAGCCTGCAGACTGATCAGATTACCCTGGAAATCACCGAAACCTCGGCCATGTCCGATGCCTCGGCGATGTTGGCGATGCTGACGCAATTGCGGATTCGTGGGTTCAACCTCAGCATGGATGACTTCGGCACCGGTTATTCCAGCCTGATGCAATTGCACAGGCTGCCGTTCTCAGAGGTCAAAATCGATAGAACCTTCATCCACGGCATGGATACAGATCAGGAGGCGCGGGTTATTTCCCGGGCGATGATCGGGCTTGGCCATAACCTGGGAATGCGCGTTGTGGCGGAAGGCATTGAGACCAAGGGCGTCATGCAGATGTTGCAGGAAGAAGGCTGCGATATCGGGCAGGGCTATTATCTGGGCAAACCTATGTGGCATCATGAGTTCCTGGATTGGTTGGGAGACTCTGCCGTCGCAGTTCCAGCGGAATGAACACTGTCCGAAACGACACAGACCAGACTATCGAAACCGTTCCCCGGAACGAGGTGAGCGAGGGTCAACTCGCCGGCCTCGAACTGTCCAAACGGCCGATCTGGATCTGGGACTTGAAAAGTGAACGGATCGAATGGGCGAACACGGCCGCTCTTGAATTCTGGCAAGTTCCCGATATCGAAACCTTGCGGCCCAAAAGTGAGCTGAAGTCCACCGCGGCCAGAATGCGTGTTGCTGGCTATGGCGACCGGACCGCGGCTGGTGAAGTCGTCGACGAAGATTGGACCATGTATCCCGGCGGCAAGCCGGTTTCCGTCCGTATCATCGCGTCCGGCTGTCGTTTTCGCGGTGACGATGCCTTGATATGCGAGGCGGTCGAAGGTGTCACTGCGACCAAGGAAGCCGGCGCCTACGCGCTGCGGGCCTTTGCCGAAACCTTCCACGTGTCGCCAATCGCGGAAATCGTCTGCAACATCGACGGCCGGATACGTTTTCTGAATACGGCGGCGATGAACGCGTTCAGTGTCATGGCCGGTGCCCGATTGGCCGATATAGCCGACGACAACACCGCAGCGGAATTAGAGCAGTTTCTGGATGTGCACCTGGGCGAATCCTACCTGACGAGGGATGTGAAGTTTGGGGACGACCACGACGCGCGCTGGTGGCGGATCATCGCGCAGGCCGGCAAAGATACGACAACCGGCGAGGATGCGGTCTATCTCTATTTGCTCGACGTGACGGTCGAACGGGAGGCCGCCCAAGCGCTTTCCGCCCAGGAAAAGATGTTCGCAATGGCGTTCAACGCCCTGCCTCTTGGCTTTGCGCTGAAAGACAGTGAAGCCCGATACATTTTTGCCAACAAGTTCTTGGAACGGCAATTCGGCAAGCCTCACATGGAACTTATAGGCAAAACGATTGCCGAAGTCTCTGACTTCGATGGCGTGTACAACGCGCTAGAGTTCGATTTAGAGGCTTTGAGAACCGGAGAATCCAGCCGAATTCATGAAGTTCATCCCATTGGTGATCAGATGCGCCACATTTTGCGTGGCCGGGAAGTCGTCGATGGTTTGGACGGAAACAATTGGCTGCTGAGTTTCGGCCTCGACGTTACAGACCAAGTGCTGGCGCAAGAAGATTTGCAGTCGGAAAAGGATTTCATCCAGGCCGTTTTGGACACGGCGCCGATACTTGTCTTCACGCGCAAGCAGAACGGCGATTTCGGTTTCATGAACCGGGCAGCGAGTCAGTTCCTGGAGGATAAGCCGAGCCTCGTTCTCGGTCTTGATCCATTGGGAAGGGGACGAAGTGACGGCCAGAGTGACGCGGAGGCCAGCGTTTATACTCTGGTTGAGCAGCGCCAGGACCGTGTGACCACGGAAACGGTCTACCGCACGGCCGCCGGCGAGGAGCGGTCCTTCCGCACCACCAGTCTGCCCCTGAACCGGTCGAAAGGTGATCTGGAGGTGTTGTCCGTCTCCGTCGACATCACAGAGTTGCGGCGGGCGCGGATGTCAGCCGAACGATCGAATGAAGCCAAGAATGGTTTCCTGGCGGCTATCAGTCACGAGATCCGGACGCCGTTGAACGGCGTTCTGGGTATCGCGCGTTTGCTCGAAGATACGCGCCTCGACCGCGACCAGGCGCAGATGGTGCGGACGGTGCAGGAATCCGGTCAGCATCTATTGTCGCTGATCAACGACATTCTGGATTTTTCCAAGATCGAGGCGGGTGCTGTCACATTGGAAGAAGAGTCTTTCGACCTTCATTCCTCGCTCACCTACATCGCCGACATTCTATCGCCGCGCGCGCAGCAGGCGGGCATCGATGTCGTCTTTACCGTCGATGGATCCGTTCCCCGGGGGCTGACTGGTGATCTGGGCCGGGTCCGACAAATCCTGGTGAACTTGATCGGGAATTCGATCAAATTCACGAAGCAGGGCGGTGTTCATCTCGCTGTTGATGTCGCTAAACGGAACGGCGAATTGGTGACGCTAAGCTTCGCGGTTACTGACACCGGAATCGGTATTCCGGAACAGGCGCTGCCGACATTGTTCGATCCGTTCACACAGGTCGATTCCAGCGCGGCCCGGCGGTATGAGGGCGCGGGTCTTGGGCTCGCGATTTGCATGCGGCTGGCCACTTTGATGAACGGCGAATTGGATGTGGCCAGCAAGCTCGGCTCCGGCAGTACCTTTACCGTGACCATTCCGTTCATCGTAACGGAAGGTGCCGCCGAAAACGATTTGAACCTGTCGAACCCCCTTGAAAAGCTGCAGGTCAGCCTGGTCGGATTTTCACCTCTGGTCACCAATGCATTGGCGAAGCAGGTCCGGGGGTGGGGTGGGACGCCTTCCGTCTTCGGGGCGATTTCCGATATCCCCGATCCGTCCGCATCAGATTTAATGATCATGCCGGAACATGCGGCGCGGAACGGTGGGACTTCATCCGCTGCGGATATTTGCCCGACATTGCTTCTGCTCGAATGGACGGAATCACAAGCCAAGATTTCGGATTCAAGGTATGAGACGATGCGCCAACCCGTCTCGGCGATGAAACTTGCCGGTGCGATCAAGCGCTTGTTGTCGGGAGGCGGCGGGGGCGATCTGCCGGAGGAAGAGGCGCTTCAAGCACAAGAGAATGCGGAACAGCTTGCCAGCGACACGGCCTCCGCGTTGCAGATACTTGCCCAGAAGAAAGCCAAATCAATGCGGATCCTCATTGCCGAGGATAACAACGTCAACCAATACGTCATCGGACAGATGGTGCGGAATGTCGGGCATACGGCGGACATCGTCGGGAATGGATTGGAAGCGGTTCAGGCAGCCTCCTCGCTGCCCTACGATGTCATTCTGATGGATGTTCGGATGCCGGAAATGGACGGGATCGTCGCGACCGGAAAAATCAGGGAACTTCCGGGGGCGGCCGGGAAGATTCCGATCATCGCGATGACCGGCGATGTTCTGCAAGACACGGTCGACGCCTGTTTCAAGGCCGGAATGGACGGCTATATCGCCAAACCGTTCGACCGCGACGTGTTGATGGCGGAACTGGCGAACCTGGTCGGGAGTGGACGTGTTTCGGATGCCCAGACGATGAGCGCCACCCTGCCGTTGGCCGACGAGATCGACGAGGAAATGGTCTTTGAAATGTTGCAGGTCCTCGGCAGTGCCGATTACATGAGGCTACTGGACCAAACCGTGACGCGCACCAAAACGGTGATTGAGGAAATGCTGCAGGCAGCCGCTGTCCGCGGAACCGACGATTTGGTTCAGAAGGCCCATGCGTTGCAATCCTCGCTAGGCCATCTTGGCCTCAAACATGCGCGGGATGTTTGCCTTTTCATCGAACAGAATGCCCCGAAGCGCGAGATGTCGGAAATTACCGCCGAAATCAATAAATTGGGCGAGGTCGTGGAACGCGGCGTTGCGCGCATTAAGTCGGACCAATAAGGCTCTCCGAAAGGGGCACCTCACCGACATGGTGGGGCTTGTCACGCTTGGCGCTATCTTCTAAACGCCTTTGGTAATGATGAGTGGGCGCGCGCCCATGCGATCTATCGGCAACGAGGAAACGTTTTCATGCGGGCTGAAATTCAGACTGTCGTCGACGAACTCAAGCAGTCATTGGAACTGCTGAGGAGGCATCTTTGACTTGGAGAATTCCAAGAAACGCCTGCTTGAACTGAATGCCAGGGTCGAAGACCCGACCCTTTGGGACAATGCCGCCGAAGCGCAGAAACTGATGCGTGAACGGTCCTCCCTCGATAGCCGGATCAGCGGATTCGAGGAACTTGAGAACGGTCTGAACGACAATGTCGAACTGATCGAAATGGGGGAGGCCGAAGGCGATGCGGATGTCGTCACCGAGGCCGAGGACGCGCTGATCGCATTGGGCGACAATGCGCGCAAACTTCAGATCGCAAGCATGTTGTCGGGTGAAGCGGACGGCAACAATTGCTTCCTTGAAGTTCATGCAGGCGCAGGCGGCACCGAGTCCCAGGACTGGGCCAGCATGCTGTTGCGGATGTATAGCCGCTGGTGCGATCAAAACGGCTACAAAACCCAGATCATCGAAGAAAGCCCCGGTGAAGAAGCGGGCATCAAATCCGCAACGCTGAAGATCGAAGGACCGGACGCCTATGGCTGGCTGAAAACGGAAACAGGGGTTCATCGCTTGGTCCGTATTTCGCCCTTCGACTCAAACGCGCGGCGACATACAAGCTTCTCCTCCGTCACGGTCTATCCCGAGATCGACGATTCAATCGAAATCGAGATTGAGGATAAGGATCTGCGGGTCGACACCTATCGCGCCTCGGGCGCCGGCGGGCAGCATGTCAACAAGACCGACAGTGCGATCCGCCTGACCCATATCCCCACGGGTATTGTCGTCCAGTGTCAGAACGATCGTTCGCAGCATAAAAACCGTGCGCAGGCCATGAAAATGATGGAAGCGCGCCTTTATGAAAGAGAACTGCGCGAACGGGAAGAGGCCGCCCAAGCGGAGCACGAGGCAAAGACCGATATCGGTTGGGGCCATCAGCTTCGCTCATACGTCTTGCAGCCCTATCAGATGGTGAAGGACCTTCGCACAGGGGTCGAAAAGGGGAACGCCCAAGGCGTCCTGGACGGCGACCTGTCGGAATATCTGGAAGCGGCGCTTGCGATGAAGGTGGAAGGGGGCCCGAGCGGCCCGGTCGAAGATATCGACTAGAGCCTATTCCTCCAGGAAGAAATCGAGCAAGAGCCGGGCGGTTTCGTCCGGCTTTTCTTCCGCCAGAAAGTGGCCGCAATCGGGGATCGCCTGTCCGCGAACATCGGCTGCGCGGTCGCGCCAGCAGGCCAGCACGTCGTATTGCGCTTCCATCACCGCGGCCCCACCCCAGATCGCGAGAAGAGGACAAGCGATCTTGGTCGCCAAATCCGCCTCATCATGTTCCAGATCGATGGTGGCCGCCGCGCGATAGTCTTCACAGGACGCAAGGATCATCGCGGGGTTGTTCCAGCAGCGCTGATACTCCGCATAGGCTTCCGGATCGAAATAGCTGTTGCCTTGAGGGGACAGGCTGCCGGTTTTGAAACCGTAGTAGAAATCCGGGTCTCGGCCGATCAGCGTTTCCGGCAGCGGGTTGGGCTGCGCCAGGAAGAACCAATGGTAATAGGCCATCGCGATTCCCTGATGCGAGTCGGAAAAGATCTTGTGGGTCGGCACGATGTCGAGCACCGCAAGACGCCGGACCCGGTCCGGATGGTCCAGCGTTAGCCGGTGCGCGACACGCCCACCGCGGTCATGCCCGGCCAGCAAAAATTCCTCGAATCCAAGGGCCTGCATCACAGCGACCAGATCGGCGGCGCTTGCGCGCTTGGAATAGGGGTAATGGTCGGGCGTTGTTTCGGGCTTACCGCTGTCGCCATAGCCCCGCAGGTCAGGTGTGACGACGGTGAAGTGTTCAGCCAGTTTCGGCGCCACCTTGTGCCACATTGCATGGGTCTGAGGGTAGCCGTGCAACAGCAATAAGGGCGGCCCGTCGCCGCCGATACGCAAATTGATTTCCGTTTCTGGTGCTTCGATACGCTTTTGCTCGAAACCGTTGAACAGCATGGTGAACCTCCCCTTGCGGTGTCGCCGGTTTGCCTTTCGGCCCGGCTATTATGATTTGGGTCGCCGGTTGGCCAGGTAAATCCCCGGCAGGACAAGCGCAGCACCGATCAGATGATAACTCTGCAAGGTCTCCCCCAAAAAGAACCAAGCGAGAAAGGCGACATAAACCGGTCCCATATACAGGATCAGGCTGCCGCGTGCGGCACCCAGGACCGCTTGTGCCTTGGCATAGGCCTGATATGCACCGAAACCCGGCAACAGGATCAGCAAGACAATCGCCGTGATACCGTCCTGCGTCATAGGCATCGGTTTGATGGTCAGCGTTTCCCAAACATAGAACGGTGCCAAAAGAAGTGTGCCGGCGCCGCAGATCGCGGTGAACCGGGTCATCATGCCCATCGCGCTTGGCCGGTACTTCATCATGATCGCGTAGATTGCCCATCCGGCGACCGCCCCCATGATCCAAAGGTCGCCGATGGTGAATTGCAGGTTCTTGAAAGCGCTCAAGTCTCCGCGTGCGATAATCCAAAGCACCCCCGCAAGGGAGATCAGCCCGCCGACCACCTGAACGGCCGTCAGGCGTTCGCCGTAAAACCTCCACGCCAGAAAAACGATCATCACCGGGGCTGAAGCATAGAGTAGACCGATATTGGTAGCCGTCGTCGTTTCCGCGCCGATATAGACGAAAGCGCCACAGATCCCCATCCCCAAGGCGCCAAGAACTAACAGATCCTTCCATTCCCGCCTAACGTCATGGCGATGCTGCCATAGTTTCGGGCCGCGGATCATCAGCATCAGGATCAGCACGCCGAACCACCGCCAGAAGGCCAAGGCGACAGGGGGCGCGGTATCGGCCATCCAACGCGCGACAAGCATGTTGGCGCCGAACATCGCGGGCGCGGTCAGCAAAAGAGCATAGGCGACCTGACGTTCGCTGAACCCGGCAAAGCCGTGCTCCTGCGGGGCTTGGTCACCGCCGGAAATGGGGGCGTTTGACATGATGCTCTTGATATAGTGGCAACGGGGATACCGCCAGCGCAGGGGCGGGAAAAAGCTTTATGATACGATTCCAGTTAAATGCTCGTGACCAAGTGTGGACGGGTCGTCATTTATCACTATTGTTTAACCTGTCTCTGGTATGGATAGCGTGGCGTAGGGGCCTAACCGCGTGTTCTCTTTCCGAGACTGGGAGCAATGTGGTGTCTGTCCAGGTACGGTTTCCGTGAATAGAAGTTGGCTAGGTCGTAAAAGCAGGAACTTCGCGCGAATGCTGCGACGTCGCCTGGTCGTGCCTATGTTCTCCAACAAACGCCCGCCTGAATTCGCGGCGCGCGGTGTATTGTTCGGTATCTTCTTCGCGTTCACGCCCTTGGTCGGCGTACAATTGGCCGTGATCCTGGCTTTCTGGTCCTTCGTCCGTGCGTTCGTTCCGCGCTGGGACTTCAATCTGATCGTGGCCATGGCCTGGATCTGGACCACCAATGTCTTCACGCTGGGGCCGATCTATTACGGCTTCGTTCTGACCGGCCAGATCATGTTGGGCCGTTGGGACGAACCGCTGGGTTACGAAGCCTTCACCACACGGCTGCATGAACTGCTCGCGGCACATACCGATGCCAGCGCGTTGCAGGAATTCTGGTACGGCACGATCAGTGTCTTGGATGCGTTCGGCCTGCCGCTGTTTCTGGGATGTGTGCCTTGGGCCGTGGGCTTGGCTGTCGCGGGGTATTTCTGGTCGCTGCGCTTTGTGCGTCGTCGGCATGAAACCCGGGCTGCCCGCCGCGCAAGCCGCCGCGAACGCAGCCGTTTCGCCCGGCAAGGTGCCTGACGCCCCAGCGGTTTTCGGTTTTCAGATTTTTCAGACCAGGGCGCCGTAGAAGTCGGGCGGCATGCCGGCTTTTGTCCGGCTGTCTTCATTGAAAGGCGGCTTCAGCATGCCCTTGAAATTGGCGCTGACAAGGTCCCGCCAAGTCTCTGCGGGGTCCTGGCCCCGATGCAGGCACAACCAATCGAACCACCGCTTGCCCGCGGCCACGTGGGTGATTTCGTCATCATGGATGATCTGCAAACGGTCCGCGCTGTCGTCGTCGCCCGCGGCCCGCAATTTCGCGATCATTGCCGGGGTGACGTCCAACCCACGCGCTTCCAATACCAGCGGCACGATGGCCAGCCGTGTCAGCAGATCATGGGCCGTGTCCCTGGAGGCCTGCCACAAACCGTCATGCGCCGGCAGGTCGCCATAGGCGCTGCCCAGTTCTTCCAGCCGTTCGGCTAGAAGCAAGAAATGCTTCGCTTCGTCATCCGCCACTTGAACCCAATCGTCCAGGAACGCTTTGGGAGGTTCCGGCCTGCTTGGGGCGAAACGCGCGACGATGTCCCAGGCCAGATCGATGGCGTTCAACTCAATATGGGCAAGCGCGTGCAGAAGGGCCGCGCGCCCGGCCGTGCCCTGGTTGATCTTGCGCTTTTTTACCTTGCCGGGATTGACCAAATCCGGCTTTGCCGGGCGCCCCGGCCGGTCCGGCGGCGGTGCCGATCCGACCTCAGTAACCGCCCCATCACGCCACATGGCCGCATAGCGGCGCGTCAGGCCCGCCTTCTCCGCCGGGTCCGTCGTTTCAAGTGCGGATACCGCCAAGGCGGTCAGGCTTTGGTGTTCAGGCAAAAGGCCTCTCGCCTCAAAGTGTTTTGGCGGCGTCCAGCACTTCCTGTGCGTGGCCGTTGACCTTTACCTTGGGCCAAGCCTTTGCGACCTTGCCGTCGGGCCCGATCAGGTAGGTGGACCGGATAATTCCTTCGAATTCCTTGCCGTACATCTTCTTCACGCCCCAAGCGCCGAACTTTTCGCAGACATCCGAGCCTTCGTCGGAGGCGAGGGCAAAGTTCAATTCCTGCTTGGCCTTGAAGTTGTCGTGCTTTTTTACGGAGTCCTTGCTGATCCCGATGATCGTTGCGCCGATTTTGTCGAAATCACCTTTCAGATCTCGGAAGTCCTTCGCTTCGGTTGTGCAGCCCGGTGTGTTGTCCTTGGGATAGAAATAGACGACGACCGGCGATCCTTTGAGATCGGCCAGCGTGACGGACCCACCGCCATCGGTCGGCAGGGTGAAATTCGGGGCGGTGTCGCCTTCTTGCAGCGCCATGGCGGGTCTCCTGTCGGTGTTTATGTTTTCGCATACAGAGTTACAGGATTGATACGCCGTCGATCAATCATCGGATCGGCACTAGGGCGTATCAGTTGGGCATATTCGGCCAGGGTGCTTTTCGCTGCGGGACCTTTCCGGGGTTCCGACGAAGGCTTAGTCTAGCCGCAAAGATCATGGCGGCCGCAATTTGCGGGTATAAGACGAGAAGAGGGAAAATCGCATGACAGTCTTGCTGGTAGGGTCGGTGGCACAGGCCGGACAATCCGTCGTTGAGCGCGAGTTGGGCGGGAAGATCCCGGTCGATGCTGTAATGCTGAACGATCCCGACAAGGAAGCGGTTGCCGCTAAATTCGCCGCGGCCCGGATGATTGTCTCTCCCGCCTATCGTGCGGAATTCCCCTCGTCCCCCAAGCTGGAAATGTTGCATGCGCCGAATGCGGGGCTCGATTCGATCGAATTCGATGCCCTGCCGCCTGGGACGCGTGTCTGCAATGTCTTCGAACACCATATCGGGATCGGCGAATACGTGCTGGCCGGGATGCTGCGCTCGGTGATCGACCTCGATGCCCGCAGCCGCAAGTTCAAGGACGGTTTGAACTGGGAAGACACCCCGCGTCTTGGCGCGCCGACACGTGGCGAGTTGAGCGGCAAGACCCTGCTGAGCATCGGCTATGGCACGATCGGTCAAGCGGTTGCGGAACGGGCCCGGCCTTTTGGTGTCCGGATTGAAGCGGTGACGCGGACCCCGCGCGCGATGACCCCCAAACCGGACAAAATGGCCGGCTATGACAGCATGAAGCAAATGATCGGCGATGCCGATTTCGTGCTGATCGCCTGTCCCCTCAATGACGAAACCGAAGCCATGTTCGATGTGGACCTGATTGGGGCGATGAAGCCTTCGGCCATCCTGATCAATGTGGCACGCGGCAAGATCGTGGCGGAAAAGCCGCTTTACGATGCCTTGGCCCAGGGACGGATCGGCGGTGCGGTGCTGGATACGTGGTGGGACTATCCGACGACCGAAAACCAGAACGTCAAACCGTCGGCCTGCCCCTTCTGGGACTTGGACAACGTCGTGATGACGCCCCATTGCTCCGGCTGGACGGATGGTTTGATCGAGCGCCGATTCAAGATCGTTGCCGAGAACGCCCGCCGGCTTTTTGCCGGCGAGGATCTGATCAATCAGGTTTTTCCCGAGCTGTGACCCGGATCGCCGAACTCGCCCTGGGACCCGTCGCCGGCCCCTAATTCCACCCGTGCCTGTTCGGCCGGCTCGGCGATGATCTCCTGGTAACGTTGCTGAACTGTCTCCGCCACCTCGGCGATATGGGCTCGCAAGGAAGGGAAGTCCTCAAAACCGCCGCAATGGGCCAACAGCGCTTTTTGCCCGTCGGGTGCTTTTTCTTCGTCCAATCCTTCTTGTGCGGTCAGGCGAATAGCCGCCTGAAGGTTCCGCCATAATCGCAAGGCGGATCGAAGCTCTTCCGCGACCGTATCGTCCAGATAGCCGGCATCCGCCAACTTTACCAAGGCAGTGCCGGTATTGGTGGAAAGTATGTCCTTCCCCTCCGCTGCGTACCGCAATTGCAGATACTGGGAGATGAATTCGATATCGACCAAGCCACCGTGCCGGTGTTTGATTTCCCAAGGTTTGTCACCGGGATACTGTTTGCGGATCCGCTGGCGCATGGTGTCGACATCGCGGACAAGTGCCTTTGCGTCACGCGGCTGCCGGATGGCGTCTTCGATGATCCGGGTTAGTACCGTTTGCAAACCGGCTGGGCCGTAAATCGTCCGCGCGCGTGTCAGTGCCATGAATTCCCAGGTCCAGGCCTCGCCCTGATAGTAGTTCTTGAATCCATCGAATTGGGTGCATACCGGCCCCGACCGACCATTGGGCCGAAGTCTTGTGTCGACTTCGTAGAGGTTCCCTTCGCCGGTTTGTGAGGTGATAGCCGTGACCAAGCGTTGGCCGAGGCGTGAGAAATAGACCATGGGGGTCAGCGCGCGTGTCCCGTCGGACCCGTCAATATCCGCGGGCACGTTGTAGACGAAAACCAAGTCCAAGTCGGACATTGGCGCCATTTCCCGCCCGCCCAACTTGCCGAAGGCAAGAACAGCCAGTCCCGTTTCGCCCTCAGCGCTTTCGCCAGGCCAGCCGCCATGGGGGTCGCGGAATTCCCGGGTCACGGATTCTGTCAGGGCACCGACCGCCGTTTCCGCCACTGATGTCAGAATTGGACCGGCCTCTTCACCCGTGCGGCGCCCTTGCAGCAATTCGACACCGGTCTGGAACCGGCGGTCGTTTGCCCAACGGATGACGATATCGAGTATGTCCTGGAAGTCCCGGGCCTGCCCCAATGCATGGTCCAGCGTTTGTTTCATTTCGCGTCGGTCTGCTTCATCCGTGGACCAGTCGTCGCTGATCACCCCATCGAGAAGGGAGGGATGCCGCGATAACCAGATCGCCAAACGCGGAGCGTTGCCCATGATTTCGGAAACCATGTCCAGAAGTGACGGGTTGGAATGAAAAAGTGAAAGCAGCTGCACACCCGACGGCAACTCACCCAGGAAATCGTCAAACCTGTTGAACGCTTGCATCGGGTTCGTCGTGGCGGCGAGGCTTTCCAGCAGGCGCGGCATCAGTTCGGTCAGAAGCTGCCGGGCACGTTCGCTTCTGGTAGAGCGATAGCGCCCATGGTGCCAGACGCGGATGCGCCCAATCACATGGGATGCGTCCTCGAACCCCATATCGGTTAAAGTTTCCACCGTTTCCGGGTCGTCCTCGACACCGGTGAAGACCAGCGACCGTCCGCCGCTGCCCAGGTCCGGCTCGTCTTCGAAAAGTTGGGAATATTCCTGCTCTACCTGACGCAGATGGCGAAGAAGATCGGCGCGGAAGGCATCGGCGTCGTCGTAGCCCATGAAAACGCCGATGGCGTCAACGCCCTCCCATGTCGCGGGCATTTTCTGGGTCTGTTCATCCATCACCATTTGCAAGCGATGTTCCAAGGTACGCAGGAAATCATAGCTTTCTCGCAGCCGGGCGGCGGCCTCATGGGTGGTGTGGCCTTCCTCCGCCAATTGATCAATGGCCTCAAGTGTCTTGCGCATGCGCAAGCTGGGTGTACGCCCGCCCCAGATCAGTTGTTGGGTCTGGGCGAAAAACTCGATCTCCCGAATGCCGCCGCGGCCGAGCTTCACGTTGTGCCCTTCGATGGCGACCTGCCCACCGCCGCGATGGGCATTGATCTGGCGTTTGATGGAATGGATGTCCGCAACGGCGGCAAAATCCAGGTGCTTCCGCCAGACGAACGGTCGGATATGTTCCAGGAAACGGTATCCCAGGTCGCAATCGCCCGCGACCGGTCGCGCCTTGATCATGGCCGCGCGTTCCCAATTCTGGCCGATTGTTTCGTAATAGGATTCCGCAGCGCCCACGGTCATGGCCAGTGGCGTCATCCCGGGGTCCGGGCGCAATCGAAGATCTGTTCTGAAGACGTACCCGTTCGCGGTGCGCTCATGCATCAGGTTGACGATGGTCTGGGTGGCGCGGACCATGTCTTGGCGCAAACGGTCGGAATCCTTGGGCTTCAGCCGTTCGGGCTCGTACAAGGCGATGATGTCGATATCGCTGGAATAGTTCAGCTCACCGGCTCCCAATTTCCCCATGCCAAGAAGCATGTAGCCGCAATTGTCGAGCGTATCGCCATCCAACTCGACGTCGATTTTACCGCTCGCAACGAGGGAACCGAGTGCATGCCGAACACTGGCATTCAGACAATGTTCCGCCAGGAGGGACAGGGTTCCCGTAATCTCGTGCAGTTTCCATGCGCCCGTCAGGTCCGCCAAGGCGATCAACAAGGCTGCCTGACGCTTGGCGATACGCAGGGCCTTGGACGTGGCCGCCTGCGGCTCGGCGGGATTTATTTGCCGGATGCCCTCGAATATGGCGTCCCGCGCGCCTACATATCCGGTGTCGGGAAGGTCCAGCAGAAAACCGACCTCCTTGACCGCGAGTTGCGTCAGAAAGGGACTGTTACCGAACAGCGCATCCAATATCTGCTTGCCGCCGGGCGCGGCCAGGAAGGCTTCGGCCTCCGCCGCTCTCTCCGCGGATTGGGCGGCTTCCAACCATCTTTCCAGGCCAACGGTCGCGGCATGGTCGTCGCCGGCCCGCGGCGGGCGGTCCGGCTCGGGAACAATTGCGGATAGATCCATCAATGCGTCCTGTTCACGTCAGAAAATCTAGGCTAACCCATTGGTCATTCCCAATGGGCGGCAGACTAGGGGAAGTTCGGCCGCTCTCCAAGGTTCGGCAGGTATAGGCCTTACGGCTTGTTCTTGGCGTTTTCCCCGGTGTGTCCTTGGCGCTTCCATTTGGAGTGCGGGCGCGAACATGCTCTATTGCGGCGGAAATCCGTTTCCTTTCCGCAATCATAGAAGAACGGTTCTTGTACTAAGTGCGACGACGCAGCCTACGCATAACTTTAGAAATCGCCGCTGGGCTAATAGCCGGACTGGCTTTCCTTGTGGGCATCGGCTTTTGGCGGTTGTCGCAGGGACCCGTTTCGCTCGCCTTTTTGACGCCCGCCGTGCAGCAGGCCTTGTCGCAGTTCGAAAGCCCGATGGAGATAGAGGTACAGGATACTGTCCTGTCCTGGGGCGGTTGGGACCGGGCGGTCGATATCCTGATCAAGAATGTCACGTTACGGCAGCCCGGTGAGCGCCCGGCGATTGTCTTGCCGGAAGTGTCGGTAGGACTTTCGATCCGTGCGCTTGGCCGTGGGTTGATCGCACCGACCAGTCTGGAGATCTCTTCACCTGAAATCTTGGTGCAGAGGGATGCGGATGGGCGCTTTTCCTTCGGTTTGTCCGCTCAAGACCTTGAGGCGGGAGACAACGAAACGCCAGTCTCCATGTCGGTGCTGGATGCATTTATGCGCCCGCCGGACCCGGACAGCCGATTGGCCTATCTCACCAAGGTCGGCATTCTGAACGCGACCGTCACGGTCAGCGATCAAGTTGCAGGACTGACTTGGCGGATGCCACAGTCCAACATCATCCTCGTCCGGGAAGGGAACGAGCTGCGCGGCAATGTCAGTTCCATTTTGACCGCGGTAGGCCAGGAAACGCCGATATCCGCCGTGATGCTGCGATCCCTGGATACGAGGGCGATGTCCTTCACCCTGAGTTTCGAAGAATTAGATCCAGCATTGGTCGCCAGGGCGATCCCGGAAGCTTCTTTCCTGAAGGATGTTCAAACGTCCCTGACAGGGTCGGTGAAGGCGAGCCTTCTGTTGGACGGCAGACCGCGAGACGCCGAAATCAATTTGCGCGGCGATTTCGGCCGCATGGTCCTCAACCTGGATTTGGACGAGGAAACGCCTGTCCTGACCGCTGGGCTGAAACTGTTCGACGTCGATACGAAGAGGTTGGCGGCGATCAGCCCGCTGTTGGCGGATTTGAAGCCGCTGGCGACACGGCTGGACGGGACCGCCGCGCTGACGACGACGACCGCGGGCGATATCATTGCCGCCGATTTCGCCGTGACGGGCGGGCAGGGTGAGCTTGATCTTTCGGACTTCGACATTGAGCCGCTTGCGCTTCGGGGGTTGGCCCTGTCCGGCCGTGTCGACGCGGATCTTATGTCGATCGTGCTTGAAGAAGCGCGTGTCGACTTTCTAGAGGAGACCTCACTTGCCGTGCGAGGGGCCGCGGTGAAGGACGGCAACGCCTATGCGGTCGACCTTGCTGGCGATGTTACGTCGTTTTCGGCAAATGCACTTGAATTGCTTTGGCCGGAGACGATCAAAGGCGGTGCGCGCAGTTGGGTTCTTCCCAATATCCCAAAAGCGCTGGTGCCGTCCGCGACGATCGAAGTGCGCGGGCGCGTGCCTTTGGATGACCCGGCGGCGATAGAGCTGGATCAATTCGGTGGATCGATGGAAATCCGTGACGCCACGGTTCATTATTTTCGGCCCTTGCCGCCGGTCGTCGGCATCTCAGGCCGGGCGGAATTCGGCCCCGGCTATTTCAATATCACGACGGAAGGCGGGCAGGTCGGCAAGAATATTAAGCTGGGGGCCGGCCGGGTTGATTTGACGGAACTCGATACGCTCGAAAACGCCAGCGTGTCCGTTGCCCTGGAAACACCCCTCAGGGATGCGCTTCAACTGCTTGACCAGAAGCCGCTCGGTTTGATCACCAAGCTTGATATCGATCCAAACGACTTGGCTGGGGAAGGAAATGTCGAGACGTCCTTCAAGTTCAGGCTGTTGAACTCTCTAAAAGCGGATGACGTGATTTATGCCGCGCGGGCTTCGATGCGGAATGTGTCGATGAAGAACGCGCCGCTGGATTCGACGATTTCCAATGGCGTGCTCAATTTGGATTTGAACACTTCCGGGATGACGATTTCCGGCAATGCCGAAATGAACGGTGAACCGGTGCTGATCGACTGGCAGGAGAATTTCAAGGACACACAGGACCTGCGCTCGCGCTATGACGTGACCGGTATCGTCGATGACGAGTTCCTGCGCGGCGTGGGTATCGATTTCGATCCTTATATCAAGGGATCCGCCAAAATAGACCTGACTTATCAATCCTTCCGCCGCCACCCGGCCATGCTCGACATTGCCGCAGAGGTGACGGAGTCGGTGATTACCGCGGACGTCTTGAATTGGGCGAAACCCAAGGGTGTTCCGGGGGACCTTTCGTTGCGGATGGTCTTCCTGCCGGAAGGCGGTGCGCGGTTGGAGGATGTCGTCCTGAAGACCGACGAATTGGATGGGACGGGTACGGTTCTATTAGGGCAGGACTTTTCCACGATCATGCGGGTCGATATCGATCACCTGAGTTATCGGGGGAACGATGCCAAGGGCGTCATCAAGCGCCGGACGGACGGCGGGTTGAGTATCGATGCTGAAGGCAAACGCTTCGACATCAATCATTTTCTTGAACCCGATCGTGGCGATCCCACTGAAGAGGAACCCGGCCTGCCATTCGACCTGATGGCGAGTTTTGACGAGATTGTGGCCGGCGCGCAGAGGCGCCTTCAGGATGTCGCGGTCACTATGGCGCATGATGGTGACGATGTCCTGGCCCTTCGGTTGGATGCAAGGGTATCGGATGGCAGCGCGCTCTTGATCCGGCTGGAACCGGCGGGGCCGGGGCAGACCTTGAATGTATCGGCCGATAACGCCGGCGCTGCGCTGGATGCCTTTAACTGGACGAACCGGATCCGTGGCGGTCAGCTTTCCGTCCAGGCACAGCGAAAGACGTTGGATGCACCGATGACCGGCACCGTTCTGGTCGAGGATTTTTCGCTAAGCAATGCGCCGGCAATCGCCAAGTTGTTGGAGTTCATGTCGCTTACCGGAATTCTTTCCGCCTTTTCTGAAGCCGGTTTGGCATTTGACGAGATGGCGGCGAATTTCAGTTTCGACGACGGCTTTTTGGAGTTCGAAGACGCCCGCGCTTACGGAAGTTCCATAGGGATCACGGGAACCGGCCATATCGACACGGATGCCGAATTCGTCGCTGTGGAAGGCACCGTGGTGCCCGCCTATTCGGTCAACCGTGTCCTGGGTGCGATCCCGCTGATCGGTCCCTTGGTTGTCGGCGGGGAAGGTCAGGGGCTGTTTGCGGCGAACTACAAAATCGACGGTCCACTCGAAGATCCCGAGGTTGCGGTCAATCCGCTCTCCGCACTGGCACCGAGTTTCCTGCGGCGTTTGTTCAAGGCGGATACGGAGCCGGTTGAGCCGCTTGATACCGGACGCGACGATTCCGGCGGGACGACGGGACCGGCGATCGGCGGCAATTGACGGGCAGGCGCCGATCGACGGCGCGCCCGCTGTTAAGCGGGACGCACCAAGATATGACGTTTCTTCCCAGAAGACAGTTTGATCACGCCCTCATCCATAAGATCGGAAAGCGTGACCGTCATGCTGTCGCTGGCGATCTTCTCGTCATTCAGACGGGCGCCACCGTTCTTGATCAACCGGCGCGCTTCCCCGTTGCTGGCCGCGAGGCCCGCGCGGTTCAGAATATCGAGAATGCCGATGCCGGCCTCAAGGTCCCCACGCGGGATCTCGACCGTGGGCAGGTCGTTTGCAATTTGACCGGCGTCGAAGGTCTTGCGCGCCGTTTCGGCCGCGGCTTCGGCTGCCGCTGCACCGTGAAGCAAACTGGTCGCTTCGTGCGCTAGAATCTTCTTTGCCTCGTTTATTTCGGAGCCCTCCAGGGCTTCCAGCTTGGCGATCTCCGCAATGTCCATATCCGTGAACAGACGCAGGAAGCGGCCGACATCGGCGTCGTCCGTATTTCGCCAGAACTGCCAATAATCGTAGGGCGACAATTGATCCCCATCCAGCCAGATCGCGCCGGAGGCGGTCTTGCCCATCTTTGCGCCACCGGACGTGGTCAGCAACGGTACCGTCAAGCCGAAGACTTCATTGCCTGAAACCCGGCGGGTCAATTCGATCCCATTGACGATATTGCCCCATTGATCCGAACCGCCCATCTGCATTTTGCAGCCGACCCGTTTGTTCAACTCCATGAAGTCGTAGGCCTGCAGGATCATGTAGTTGAATTCCAGGAAGGTCAGCGGCTGTTCGCGGTCCAAGCGCAGCTTCACTGAATCGAAGGATAGCATGCGGTTGATGGTGAAATGCCGGCCGATGTCGCGCAGGAAATCGATGTAGTTAAGCCCGCGGAGCCAATCGTCGTTGTTCACCATGACGGCGTCCGTCGGCCCGTCCCCGAAAGTCAGGAACTTGGCGAAGACGCGTTTGATGCCCGCAATATTGTCGGCGATCTGTTCGTCGGTCAGCAGTTTCCGGCTTTCGTCCTTGCCGCTGGGATCGCCGACCCGGGTGGTCCCGCCGCCCATGAGCACGATGGGTTTGTTGCCGGTCTTCTGCAGCCACCGCAGCAACATGATCGGCAAAAGGCTGCCGGCATGCAGGGACGTCGCCGTTGCATCGAAACCGATATATGCCGGCATAGGACCCTTCGCGGTTTCCGCATCGATACCGTCGGCATCGGTGCATTGATGGACAAAACCGCGCTCGGTGACGATGCGCAGGAAGTCTGATTTCGGATTCGCCATGGGTCGGATACTCGGTGAAAGGTTATCGGGTCGTGTTGTTTGTTGTCGGTTGCCGTGCGGTTTGGCTTGCACGGCGGCGCGGTTTAGCATGTGCCCGCGTAAGCGGCAATGTAGACGGCGGGACAAGGAAGGACCTTTAAATGGCGGTTCCCCTGTTGCGCAAGGGAGGACGAATGGCGGACGGACCGGTATGGGCCCTTGGCCTGATGAGCGGAACCAGCATGGATGGTGTGGACGCCGCATTGATCAGGACGGACGGCGATACGGTGACGGCGGTCGGCCCGTCGGTCATGGAATCCTACGACGAGGGCTTCCGGGATAAGCTCCGCGCCATCCTCGGCGCACGCCAGGGAACCCCAGAAATCGAAGCCGTCGAACGGGAGTTGACCCTGCGCCATGCCGATGCGGTTCGGGCTTTGTTGGCGTTGGCGTCTATCCCGATGTCGGAGGTTGCTGTCATTGGTTTTCATGGTCAGACGATCGCCCATGATCCCGCCAAACGGTTCACTTGGCAGATCGGTGATGGCGATCTGCTTGCGTGTGAAACCGGCTTGCCCGTCGTTTGCGATTTTCGTTCGGCCGATGTGGCCGCGGGCGGGGAAGGCGCGCCTTTCGCGCCCGCCTATCACCAGGCGATCATGATGGGACAGGCAAAACCCGCCGTGGTTCTGAATCTGGGCGGGGTCGGAAACGTTACCTGGATGGACGATGATGCCCTGCCGATTGCGTTCGATACCGGGCCGGGAAATGCCCTGATTGACGATTGGCTGATGACGGAAGCCGGCATTGCCTTCGACGAGGGCGGAAAAATCGCGTCGGCTGGCAAGGTCGTCCCGGATGTCCTGGCGCGTTTGTTGGACCATCCCTATTTCGACCGATTGCCGCCAAAATCCCTCGACCGAAACGATTTCTCCGCCGATGCGGTGTCCAACCTGTCGCTTGAGGATGGCGCCGCGACCTTGGCGGCGTTCACGGTGGAAAGTGTTGCCAAAGCCCCCTATCCAAAACCACCCGTGTCGGTCTTTGTCACAGGCGGGGGACGGAAAAACGCCACCTTGATGCGGGGGTTGTCGGAAAGGCTCGGTGTGCCTGTCTTGCCAATCGAAGAAGCCGGTTATGACGGCGACGCACTGGAAGCCCAGGCTTTCGCGTTCCTGGCCGTCCGCCATTTGCGCGGACTACCCACAAGTTTCCCATCCACAACCGCGGTCCCTGCGCCGATATGCGGCGGCAAGTTATGTCATCCCCCGCAGGATATGCAGAGGCCGTCCGAGGGCAAGCCGGCCAAAAATCAGTCCGCGGCCTGACCCTTGGGGTGCCCTGCATTGTTTTCGTCGAGATAGGACTCGGTCAGTTCCGCGATATCGTCCAATTGGTTGGCGAAGAAGTGGTTGGCGCCTTCCAGTACCTTTTCCGTGACCGTGATGGTCTTCTGGGAATTGATCTTCTGCACCAGTTTCGTCACCGAATCCGGCGGCACGATCGTATCTTCCGAGCCATGGATAACCAAACCGGATGACGGGCATGGGGCTAGGAAGGTGAAGTCGTAGATATTCGCCGGCGGGGCAACCGAGATGAAGCTGGTGATTTCCGGACGGCGCATCAGCAATTGCATGCCGATCCATGCCCCGAAGGAGAAGCCGGCGATCCAACATTGCTTGGCGTTCTCATTGAAGCTTTGCAGCCAGTCCAGGGCGGAAGCCGCATCGGACAATTCGCCTTCGCCTTTCGCGAAGATGCCCTGACTTCTTCCAACGCCGCGGAAATTGAACCGCAGGCAGGAAAAGCCCCTATCCGCGAACGTATTGTACATGGTGTAGACCACGCGGTTGTTCATCGTTCCGCCATGCTGCGGATGCGGATGAAGAAACAGCGCAATTGGTGCATCCGGCTCGGCGCCATGCGTATAGCGGCCCTCGAGACGTCCTTCCGGTCCGTTGATTATGACTTCAGGCATACGCTTCCAATCCTAGTCCACAATTATGCAATGACCCGAAGGGGTCAGCCGGTATCGCAATAGCGTCGTTCATGCAAAAAGGGCACACATCCACAGGGGAAGGAGTTTCCCTCAAGGACGTGAACCCCATGTCGGATGCACGTTACGTATTGTACCACTCTTTTTTGGGCGTTCTTGGGCAACTCTGCAATACCCGATCAATAAGGATCGCGACTTTCCGGGGCAAAGGTAAGGCTGCTTCGGCCGACAATAAGACCAATGTCGAATGTATTTTTTCCTGAATGATAATTGATTGTCGCTTCAACCCTATTATATCTTCCGGAGAGTTAACAATGAGCCGGATTCTTCTTGACCGGCGATATCGTGCTCGGCTAGGCGAGGGGTTCGCCGGGATGGGCACTACGGGTCCACAGCAGCGGGTGGGGACGGAAATGACGGTACTACGAACGATTATCGATGAAATCGATGGCATGATTGCACGCGATCCCGCCGCGCGATCGCGGCTGGAAGTCGTGCTTTGTTATCCCGCATTTCACGCCATCATGGCCTATCGAATGGCACACCCGTTGTGGCGGCGCGGCTGGCATTTGCTTCCGCGGATGATATGCCAGACGGCGCGTTGGCTGACCGGGATCGAAATCCACCCAGGTGCGAAGATCGGCAAGAAATTCTTCATCGACCACGGCATGGGCGTCGTGATCGGGGAAACTGCCGAAATCGGCGATAATGTGACCCTCTATCAAGACGTCACCCTGGGCGGTGTTTCACCTGCCGAGGAAAGCGAAAAGCAGCGCAGCGTCAAACGTCACCCAACATTGGAAGATGGCGTTATCATCGGTTGCGGGGCGCAGATCTTGGGCCCGATCACGGTCGGAAAATGCGCGCGCGTCGGTGCCAACTCGGTTGTTGTGAAAGACGTTCCCTACGGTGTTACTGTCGTGGGCATACCGGCGAAGGTCGTCGTTGCACGTCAACAGGCGCAGGAAACCGTCTTCTCGCCCTACGGCACGCCGATGGGCGATTTGCCCGATCCGGTCGCGCGTGCACTTGAAGGCCTGATGCAGGAAGTCACGATCCTGCGGAACCAGGTTCAAGTGTTGGAAGGGCGATTGGAAGAGTCCGAAAATCGTGCTGCCACGCCGGGGGCAACCGGGTCGTCGGGTGACATGGACTACCGCGTATCGGACTCGAAGCAATAGGCTTTCCAGTTCCGAGGGAGTTGCGAATTAGGCTAAGGCTGGCAGCGATGCCGGCCTTAACTTTTATTCGCCAGCCGTAAAGCCATTCATTATGATCACCGAGTTTTGTGCCGGTACTGGACTTGATCCTTGCCCGATCTAAGTCTAATCGCACCAATATGCTTATTCGGTTCGCGAAACGAACCGTGAATAATGGGAGATCGAACCTGTGCGCTTGAGTACGAAAGGCCGCTATGCGGTAATGGCGCTGGTCGATTTGGCGAATATGGGGGCCGATCGACCTGTGGCGCTGGCGGATATCGCCCGGCGGCAGGAAATTTCTCTATCCTATTTGGAACAGTTGTTCGCGAAGCTCCGCAAAGGCGGGGCCGTGCGTAGCGTGCGCGGTCCGGGTGGCGGTTACATGCTGGCGCGGCCGGCGGATCAACTGCGGATCTCCGATATTGTGGTCGCGGTTGATGAGCCGATCCGCGCGACGCGCTGCACCCCGACCTCGCCGGAAGGGTGCATGAACAACAAGACCCGCTGCATCACCCACCACTTGTGGGAAGGGCTTAGCTTGCAAATCTTTGAATATCTCAGCTCCGTTACGGTCGCTGATGTTCTTAGCGGCAATATTGCCGGCATGGATAACAGCCCCGAGGCATTGGAAGAGCGGCGCGCCGCCGCGGAATAGCCACAACGCGTACCGAGGCGCTTACGGATATTCCCTATTGGCGCGACATGCTCTAGAAACGCGGCCATGCCTGATAAGATCTACCTTGATTACAACGCGAGTGCGCCTTTGAAACCGGAGGCGCGCGACACGGCTGTTGCCGCGCTCGGCATCGGCGGAAATCCGTCTTCCGTCCATCAATCGGGTCGGGAGGCGCGCGCGATCATCGAGCGCGCCCGGGAGGATGTGGCCATCCTGGTTGGCGGGCGTACCCAGGACGTGATCTTCACCAGCGGTGCTACCGAAGCGAATAATTTGGCCATCCGCGGTTTTGTGCCGGAAGGAGAACCGCGCCGGGTCATCGTCAATGGGACCGAACATCCCTCTGTGTTGGAAGCCGTCGGCGATGCTGAACATTTGCCCGTGAAGGCGGATGGAGTGGTCGATATCGGTTTCCTTCAACGCATGCTCGCGGACCGGGATTGGCGCAACTGTCTGGTCTCGGTGATGGCGGTGAACAATGAAACCGGTGTTGTCCAACCGATCGATGAGGTCGTCGCCGTTGCCCATGCCGCCGGCGCAAAGGTCCATTGCGACGCCGTACAGGCGGCAGGTCACATGCCCATCGACATGCTGGAGCGGGGCATCGATATCGTGACAATTTCAGCCCACAAGATGGGCGGTCCGCGCGGCGTTGGCGCCGTGGCAACAGGACCGGGGGTGGCGTTGAACGCTATCATCCGGGGCGGCGGGCAGGAACGGGGCATGCGCTCAGGCACGGAAAACCCGGCCGGCATTGCCGGGATGGGCGCTGTCTGTGCATCCGCGCCCTCTTACGGGCCGAATGTGGCGAAGGCGCGGGAATTGCGCGACCGGCTTGAGGTCGCTTTGCGCGAAACCATTCCGGCGTCGGTGATTGTCGCCGCCAACAGCCCCCGGGTAGGCCATGTCTGTTGTGTTGCCCTTCCCGGTGTCCCCGCGGAAACGCAGGTCATGATGATGGATCTGGAAGGCATTGCCGTCAGTGCGGGGGCAGCGTGCTCGTCCGGGAAGATCAAGACGAGCCATGTTTTGCGGGAGATGGGGCTGGGCGACGACATATCTGGTTCTGCAATCCGGGTCAGTTTTGGCTGGAACAGCCGGGACGAGGATGTTGACGGTTTCCTGGAAGCCTTTCACCGCATGGCCGCCCGTATCGGCTCATAATCGTTAACGGTTTGGACGGATTTTTTCTTTACAGTCAGGGCCTCAAGGAACAAAAACCCAGCCCGAAAGCGTGTCTTGTGAAGTGTGGCGGTCAAAAATGGCGAAAATTACTTTTGTAAACCGAGACGGCAGTGAAACAGTCGTGGACGCCCGCGACGGCCTGTCGGTCATGGAAGTCGCGATCGACAATGATGTCGATATTGAGGCCGCCTGCGAAGGGTCTCTGGCTTGTGCGACCTGCCATATGGTTGTGGACTCTGATTGGTACGACAAACTGGATCCGCCGAGCGACGAAGAAGAAGACATGCTCGATTTGGCCTTCGGATTGACCAGAACGTCCCGGCTTACCTGCCAAATCCGCGTCAGCGGCGCAATCGACGGTCTTCGGGTGAAACTGCCTGACGAATAGGGGCCCCTCGCGCTGCAGGCGGGATTTTTCATGTCATTCCAACGCTTAGACCGATAACCCGGATCCTGGAAAATGACTCCAAGGTCAAAGGTGTCATTGTAAGCGATGCAAAAAGCCTGCTAGGCTTTGTCCCGTAGATCGTTTTCCGGTGGCGGGTCCCGCAAGTTTCCTACCTCCGGTCACGTCACGAAATGGGTTTTGAACCCGGATCTCAAGGGTCCGGGTATTGTCGTCGTTACAATAACATACCGCCCAAACGGGCGTGCAGCTGGGGAAGGATACATCCATGTCGGAAGTAGAGCAGAGACTTGAGAATTTTATGGACGGTCTCAAAAAACGGAATCCAGGGGAGCCTGAATTCCATCAGGCGGTTTTCGAGGTCGCCGCATCTTTGATGCCGTATATCGTCGCGAATCCGACCTATGAAGATATGCAGATTCTGGAACGTATGACCGAGCCGGATCGTACGATTTCCTTCCGAGTCTGCTGGGAAGACGATGAGGGCAATATCCGCGTTAACCGTGGTTTCCGTGTTCAGTTCAACAACGCGATCGGCCCTTATAAGGGCGGTTGCCGCTTCCACCCGACGGTGACGCAAAGCGTTTTGAAGTTCCTCGGCTTCGAACAGCAGTTCAAGAACTCGCTGACCGGTTTGCCGATGGGCGGCGGCAAGGGCGGCGCGAACTTCAACCCGAAGGGCAAGTCGGATCGGGAAGTGATGCGCTTCTGCCAGTCCTTCATGCACGAGCTTTTCCGTCACATCGGTCCGGATACGGATGTGCCGGCGGGGGATATCGGGGTCGGTTCGCGCGAAATCGGCTATATGTTCGGTGCCTATAAGCAGCTGACCAACCGCTTCGAAGGCGTGTTGACCGGTAAGGGCCTGGAATTCGGCGGCTCGCTGATCCGGACCGAAGCCACCGGTTACGGCGCGGTTTATTTCCTGCAGAACATGCTGGATCAGAAAGGCGTCGACATGTCCGGCGCGAATGTCGTCCTGTCCGGTTCCGGGAACGTCGCGACGCATGCGGCTGAAAAGGTCAACCAGTTGGGCGGCAAGGTTCTGACAATGTCGGATTCGGCCGGTTTCATTCACGACCCGGACGGGATCTCCGAGGAAAAGGTCAACTGGATCAAAAACCTCAAGAACGTCCGCCGCGGCCGGATCTCGGAGTATGCGGACCACTTCACCAACGCGTCCTATCATGAAGGCAAGCGCCCGTGGAGCGTCTCCTGCGATTTCGCGCTGCCCTGCGCGACGCAAAACGAGATCGATATCTCGGATGCGAACGAGTTGATCAAGAACGGTGTCCGCGGGCTCGCGGAAGGCGCCAACATGCCGACCGAACTTGATGCCATGCACGCCTTCCAGGCCGCAGGTGTCCTGTTTGGCCCGGCGAAAGCTGCGAATGCGGGCGGTGTGGCTGTTTCCGGCTTGGAAATGAGCCAGAACTCAGCGCGCATTTCTTGGAAGGAAGGCGAGCTTCAGGACCTTCTGCAGAACATCATGAAGGGCATTCACGACAGCTGCCACAAATACGGCGAAGGCAAGGGCAAGGATGGCGATACCGATTATGTCGCTGGTGCGAATATTGCCGGTTTCGTGAAGGTCGCAGACGCCATGCTGGCATATGGCGTGATCTAAGTTGGGATGATCCAAGCCTCTCGGGGCTTGGGCCGATCCTTTGTTGATTGGATAACCGGGCCGAAGCGATGCTTCCGGCCCGGTTTTCATGTCCGCGCGTGGCGCATGGCAATAGTCCTTGCCCCGGTGGCAGCGTGCAGATGGCCGGAGTGCCGAAAAGGCAGCACGTCTGGCGCCATGCTCTCGCAGGGTTCAAGGCCGAAAGTCGGTTTTGAACTCTTCCAGAACCGCTCCAAAATCACTTCTATACGGTCGTTTTTCCGTCTCCGCGCTTGTCATGAGGCTAAATAGGACTAATATTGTCCTTAAGGATCGGACCAAATTGGTCCTATTTAAATTCAAGCGCATTGGAAGTGACGATGCTCAGATTGAGCCGGCTCACAGATTACGCGGTAGTGGTGCTCAGCCAGATGGCGGGGCGCTCAGGCGAGGTCATGACCGCGATCGATCTGGCGGAGGCGACGGCGCTTCCGCAACCGACTGTCGCGAAGGTGCTGAAATTGTTGGCGCGGAGCGAGGTGATCGAATCCCGGCGCGGCACTCAGGGTGGATACGTCCTGGACCGATTGTCGTCCGAGGTGTCCGTGGCTGAGATCATTTCCGCGATTGATGGTCCGGTGGCGCTGACCGCTTGTGTGGACGAAGCGACAGGTGATTGCTCGGTTGAAACATGCTGCCCCATGCGTGGGCGCTGGGACCGGTTGAACACAGCGGTTCAGACAGCATTCGAATCCGTCAGTTTGGAAGAGATACTGTCCGTGAACAGTGTCCCGAATTTTATCGATGTGCCGCCGGTGGCTGGGGTGAAGCCCGCTTCTGCGGTTGGTGAATTGGAGTAGGTCCCATGGTAGCGACAAAGGAAACCGTCCAGCAGGTCCGCGATCTCGGTACCGAGAAGTACAAATATGGTTTCTCGACGGATATTGAAATGGATATCGCGCCGAAGGGCGTGAACGAAGATATCGTCCGGATGATCTCCGCCAAGAAGGAGGAGCCGGAATGGCTGTTGGAATGGCGTTTGAAGGCGTTCCGGGCTTGGCAGGAAATGCCCGAGCCGAAGTGGCAGAAAGTCGCCTTCCCGGAAATCGACTATCAGGAAGCCTATTACTACGCGGCGCCTAAAGGGTCGGACAACAAACCCAAAAGCCTGGACGAAGTCGACCCCAAGCTGCTGGAAATGTATGAGAAACTGGGCATTCCGCTGCGCGAACAGGAAGTGCTCGCAGGCGTTGAAGGCGCGCCGAAGGTCGCGGTCGACGCGGTGTTCGATAGTGTCTCCGTCGCGACGACTTTCAAGAAGGAATTGGAAAAGCACGGGGTTATCTTCTGTTCGATTTCAGAAGCGGTAAAAAACCATCCGGATCTTGTCCGCAAATATATCGGATCCGTGGTTCCCTATTCGGACAATAAGCATGCCTGCTTGAACAGCGCTGTCTTCACCGATGGCAGCTTCGTCTATATTCCCAAGGGCGTCCGCTGCCCGATGGAATTGTCGACCTATTTCCGGATCAATGCGGAAAACACCGGCCAGTTCGAACGCACATTGATCATCGCCGATGATGATTCCTATGTAAGCTATCTGGAAGGGTGTACCGCCCCGCAGCGGGACGAAAACCAGCTTCATGCGGCGGTCGTGGAATTGATTGCGCTGGATAATGCGGAAATCAAGTATTCGACGGTCCAGAACTGGTATCCGGGCGACGAAAACGGCAAGGGCGGGATCTATAATTTCGTCACCAAGCGCGGTGCATGTCGGGGGCGCAGTTCCAAGATTTCCTGGACGCAAGTGGAAACCGGTTCGGCCGTTACCTGGAAGTATCCAAGCTGCATCCTGCAGGGTGATAATTCGGTAGGCGAGTTTTATTCGGTTGCCATTACCAATAATGCGCAGCAGGCCGATACGGGTACGAAAATGATCCATATCGGGAAGAATACGACCTCTAAGATCATCTCGAAGGGGATTTCCGCCGGGCGTGCCGACCAGACCTATCGCGGTTTGGTGCGCATTATGCCCAAGGCGGAAGGTGCACGGAACTTCACCCAGTGTGACAGCCTGCTGATCGGGGATACCTGCGGCGCGCATACGGTGCCCTATATCGAAAGCCGGAATCCTAATGCGAAGGTTGAGCACGAGGCGACGACCTCGAAGATCAGCGACGATCAACTGTTCTATTGCCTGTCACGGGGAATGAGCGCGGAAGACGCGGTCGGACTCATCGTGAACGGGTTCTGCAAGGAAGTTATGCAGACCCTGCCCATGGAGTTCGCCGTAGAGGCACAGAAACTTATCGGTATCAGTTTGGAAGGCAGCGTCGGATAGCGGTTTCGGGCGAAAGCCGAAACCAACCCCGGGACGGGGGGAATATTCGATGCACCAAGGAGTAAGCGACGATGGCCTTGTTGGAAATACGTGACCTGCATGCGGAAGTGGATGGGAAGGAAATCCTGAAAGGGATCAATCTGACCGTCGAACCGGGTGAGGTTCATGCGATCATGGGTCCGAATGGATCGGGCAAAAGCACTTTGTCCTATGTGCTGGCCGGCCGCGATGGCTATGAGGTCACGGGCGGTGAAGTGATCTATGACGGCAAGAACCTGCTGGACCTGGCACCGGAAGAACGCGCCTGCGAAGGCGTCTTCCTGGCCTTTCAATACCCGGTGGAGATCCCGGGTGTGGCAGGAACGACCTTCCTGCGGCATTCGGTGAACGCCAAGCGAAAGTACCAGGGTGAAGCCGAATTCGATGCGATGGAGTTCGTGAAGTTCGTTCGCGGCAAGGCCAAGGATCTGAACATGCCGGACGACATGCTGAAGCGCGCGGTGAATGTCGGCTTTTCAGGCGGTGAGAAAAAGCGGAACGAGACCCTGCAGATGGCCGTTCTGGAACCGAAGCTCGCCATTCTGGACGAAACGGATAGTGGCCTGGATATCGATGCGCTGAAACTTGTCGCCGATGGTGTAAATGCGTTGCGCGCGCCGGAACGCGCGATGTTGGTCATTACCCATTACCAGCGTCTGTTGGACTATGTGGTGCCCGACAAGGTGCATGTTCTGGCCAATGGCCGGATTATCAAATCCGGGGACAAGTCCCTTGCCCTGGAACTTGAGGAACACGGCTACGCCCATATCCTGGAAGCGGCGGCCTAAACCATGAGCGGAAATGTACAAGAACAGACGCTGGAGCCGGTACTCGAGCGGTTGCTCGACGCGGCCCCTGGCGGTCGTCCGGCGGATGAAGGCGCTCGCGGACCATTGGCGGCGCTGCGGGCCGAAGGCAGGCGTGCTATTGCCGCAGCGGGTTTGCCGACACAAAAATCAGAGCCCTGGAAATACACCAGCCTGAACGCATTGCGGAAGGTCGAATGGAGTGGTCCCGCCGGTGACGGCGCCGATTTCGATACGGTTAAATCCGCGCTGCCGGTTTTGGATGCGTATACGGTCGTCCTTCTGAACGGGCGGTTCGATTCGGTCTTGTCGGATTTGAACGGCCTGCCGAAGGGCGTTCGCGTCCTGCCGCTTCCCGAAGCGATGTCCGACTCGGCCGTAACCGATACATTGGCATCTCTCATCCCGCTCGACATGGCGCCGATGGCTGCGTTGAATACGGCACATTTGGATGACGGGGTTCTGGTGCGAATTGACGCCGGCAAGGCGCTGGACAAGCCGCTGCACATCGTTTCCGTCGGCTATGCCGGGAGTGCGCCGGCCGCGTATCACCCGCGGTTCCTGATACAGTTGGATGAAAATGCCGAAGCGACGGTTATCGAATCCCATATTGGGCTGAAGGGCGCGCCGACCTTTTCAAACACCGTTACGGAAGTTGTCTTGGCACCGTCCGCGCGCTTGGGGCACTACAAGCTTCAAGATCAGGCAGTGGACGGGTTCGACTTGTCGACGACGGCGATCCGCTGTTCGGATAAGTCCGTCTATGACGGATTCACGCTTAGCCTGGGTCTGGGGACGGTCCGCAACGATGTGCGGATGACGCTGGACGGGGAACACGTGGAAGGCCGGTTGAACGGGGCTTACCTGGGACATGGCGGGTCCCATGTCGACAACACGACCTTTATCGACCACGCCAAGCCGAACAGCACCAGCCGGGAGGTCTTCAAGGGTGTCCTGGCGGATGAGTCCCGCGGCGTTTTCCAGGGAAAGATCCTGGTCAGGCCGGATGCGCAGAACACGGACGGACATCAGCTGAACAAGTCCTTGCTGCTTTCAGACAAGGCTGAAGCGGATTCAAAGCCCGAACTGGAAATCTATGCAGATGATGTTCGGTGCAGCCATGGCGCGACGATCGGGGCCTTGGATGATGAACAGCTGTTTTATTTGCGGGCCCGTGGGATCGACGCGGTGACCGCGCGCGCGATACTGGTTCAAGCCTTCCTGATGGAAGCGTTGGATGAGATTCAGAAGGCGTCCGTCAGAGACGCCCTGCACGAACATCTGGCTGCACGATTGCAGCCGTTGTTCAAAGGAGGACTGGTATGAGTGCGGCAGCAGGCGCGGTAAATCCGGTTTACGATGTAGAGGCCGTGCGCGCGGACTTCCCGATCCTGTCGACGGAAGTTCACGGCAAGCCCTTGTGCTTCCTGGATAGCGGCGCATCCGCCCAGAAGCCCAAGCAGGTCATCGATCTGATGCGCTGGCACTACGAGAATGAATACGCCAACGTCCATCGCGGCGCCTATGCCTACAGTGAGAATATCACCGGGGCTTATGAGGCTGCGCGGGAAAAGGTGCGTGCCTTCCTGAACGCACCCTCGGAACGGAATATCGTCTTCTGCAGCAATACGACAGCTGCGATCAATCTGGTCGCCTATAGTTTCGGGCGTGGCTGCATGAAGGAAGGGGATGAGGTCATCATCTCCGACATGGAACATCACTCCAACATCGTTCCCTGGCAGTTGCTGCGGGACATGATGGGAATCGTCCTGAAAGTCGCGCCGATCACCGATGACGGTGAATTGCGGATGGATGCGTTTCGCGACCTGCTGACCGACCGAACGAAACTGGTCGCTATCACGCATGTTTCGAATGTGCTGGGCAGCGTCACACCGGCGAAGCAGATTGTCGATGCCGCCCACCAGGCGGGCGCGAAAGTGTTGTTCGACGGCAGTCAAGCCGTGATGCACATGCCGATCGATGTGCAGGATCTGGATTGCGACTTCTACGCCTTCACCGGCCACAAGCTATACGGACCGTCAGGGATCGGCGTACTCTATGGCAAGGAAGATGTCCTGGACGCGATGCCTCCCTTTTTCGGGGGTGGGGACATGATTTCCACGGTTGCCTATGAAGGATCGACCTGGGCGGAACTGCCCGCGAAATTCGAAGCTGGAACACCGCCGATCGTTCAGGCGATCGGGCTTGGTGCTGCGATCGACTATGTGACGGGCGTCGGGCTGGACGGGATCGCCATGCATGAGGCGGATCTGCTGCAATACGCAACCCAACGGCTGTCTGCCATCGACGGCTTGCGCATCTACGGGACCGCCGGTCACAAGGCGGCGGTGATTTCCTTCACCATGGGCGATGCGCATCCACACGATATTGCGACGATCGTCGACCGGGAAGGTGTTTGCGTGCGCGCAGGGCACCATTGCGCGGAACCGCTGATGCACCGGTTCGGTGTAACGGGAACGACACGGGCCAGTTTCGGCATGTACAACACGCGCGCTGAGGTCGACACCCTTGCCAATGCGCTTGAGAAAGTGAAACGGATTTTTGGCTAGGGATAGCCGAACCGATATCGAACGGGAATAGTAGCGATGTTAAGTCCATACCCAGGATACGACTTGTTCGGCGATGGCGGGCAAGCCGCCGAGGAAGGGACGCAGGCGCGCGCCGGCTACCCCTTGCCCGAAGGCACGCAAAAAGCCAAACCGGAAGAATTGGAAGCCGCGTTGCGCACCGTGCACGACCCGGAAATTCCGGTAAACATCTACGATCTTGGCCTGATTTACGAATGTACGATGCAGGACAATGGGGATGTTGATGTTACTATGACCCTGACCGCGCCGGCCTGCCCGGTGGCCGGTGAGATGCCGGGCCAAGTCGCTCAGGCGTTGGCCGGGGTTGAAGGGGTCGGTGAGGTCGTGGTGACACTGACGTGGACACCGCCGTGGACGCCCGACCAGATGTCCGACGACGCGAAGATGGCCTTGGACTTTTTCTAACGGGAATTCTTTTGGCTGATTCCCATGGCCCCTGGTTGTCGAACGCTTGAGCAGACACAATTTATCGGTTTGAGCATGATGGAGAGTAAAAATGTTCGGTGATGGTACCCCAATCGTGACCTTGACTGACGCTGCCGCGCAGCGCGTTCAGGCATTGGTGGAAAAGGGAGGCGAGGACGTCCTGGGCCTTCGCGTCGCCGTGGCGAACAAGGGGTGTTCCGGCCTCTCCTACGTGGTCGAATACGCCAAGGACAAGAAGCAGTTCGAAGAGGTTGTGGAAGACAAGGGCGTGAAGGTTTTCATCGACCCTGCTGCGGTCATGTTCCTGATCGGCGCGGAAATGGACTACGAGGAAAGCAAATTCGCGTCCGGCTTCACCTTCGCCAATCCGAACGAGACGGCCCGATGCGGCTGTGGTGAAAGCTTCAGCGTTTCCTGACGGTACCGGCCAGCGCTGGTATTTCCGACTATTTTTCTCCTACAATGTAGTGGCCATCGGATCGAAACTCCGGCAAGTGCGTGGGAGTCTTGAGAATTGGACATTCAGGTCAATCCGGAATTCGAAGACCTCCTCGAATATGCGGGGGTCGATGGGGCCTTGTTTGCGCTGAAGGAAATGGAGGCCGAAGGTCCCCGGCTGATCGGTTTGATTGATGTGGGGGGGAAGTCCGGAAACCTTTCTGCTGTCGCGGAAGCGGCCCATTCCCTGAAATCTTCCTGTGCGGCGCTTAGTATGAATGCCAGCGCTGAATTGGCCAAAACTATTGAAACTGCGGCACGTTCCGGCGGCGGGGTCGTATTGGCGGATACAGCTGTCGAATTGCGAACGCTTTTCGATCAGGAACTTGCAGCGATCCGTAACTTTGTGGAGCGTAGGGCCGGCAATGGCGCGTCTCGGTAATTTAAAGTCCAGGAAAGCGGTTATCGAAACCTGCCTGGCGATGAATGCCAGCGGCATCAACCAGGGAACATCCGGTAATGTCAGCCTGCGCAGCGATAAAGGTTTCCTGATCACCGCTTCGGGCGTGCCCTATGATGCAATGACGCCGGATCAGGTCGTCGAGATGGATTTGGACGGCGGATATTACGGCGAATGGGCGCCGTCGTCGGAATGGCGGATGCATTTGGACATCTATCGCAGCCGACCGGAAGCCCAGGCCATTGTCCATACGCACTCCACCCATGCCACGGCGCTTTCCTGTCTGCGCAAGGACATCCCGCCGTTCCACTACATGATTGCGGTGGCCGGTGGGGCCGACCTGCGATGCGCTGATTATGCGACCTTCGGCACCAAGGAATTGTCCGAAAACATGCTGCGGGCATTGGAGGGCCGAAAAGCCTGCCTTCTGGCGAACCATGGCACGATCTGTTTCGGTCCGAACCTGGCAAAAGCCCTGTGGTTGGCAATTGAGGTGGAGGCCCTCTGCCATCAATACTTCCTGGCCTGCGAGGCGGGTGAACCGATTCTTCTGGACCCGGCCGAAATGGCCCGGGTGCTCGACAAATTCTCGACCTATGGCAAGCAGGACGCCGAAGCGCTCGCCAAGGCGCAGGCTAGCGGTGAGGCGCCAGTCAAACGCGACTGACGGCGCGCGACTGAAGCGGTGGATCATATTTTCGCCATTGCCGCTTGCCCCTGAACAGCAACCCAAACAAAATGTTCCCCAACAAGAGTGGTTCGTCGGTAGGCGCAAGTCCGGGACGAATTGAAGAAAAATACATCAGGGTACGGGTATGTCTGATTTGGATGCGTGGCGTTCGTTCCACCGAATACATGACTTGGTGGACCGCCTTCCGGACCTTGCCGGTGAAGAGGTCATTATCAGGGCATTGGACCACGTTTTCACCGGCAATGAGCTTAAGGCAGCGGTAGATTCGGCAGAAACCGCCTTGCGCGCCCACGGCATTCGTCAAGGTGACCGGGTCTTGCTTGTGAACGAAAATTGCGCGGCGCTATGCGTGTTGATTTTTGCCGTCAGCAGGATCGGCGCGTGGTCCGCGATTGTGAACGCCAGAATCGCGAAGGCTGAGATCGACCGGATCGCGGCACACTGCAAGGCCAGGGCCCGGTTCTATACAGGCGCGATTTCGGAACCGGCGGCGGCTATGGCGGTGGCTGATGGCGCGGATGACATCGACCTGGGCCCCACTACCGGCATACAGGCGACCCCTGCGGTGGATGAGGTGCCGGAGGCAGGGGAGCCGGAAGATGGTTCCGCTGTTGCCGTTCTGCTTTATACGTCCGGCACGACCGGGCAACCGAAGGGGGTGATGCTCACCCATTGGAATCTGCTTTTCACCGCCCAACGGTCAGCGGAGTTGCGCGGCACCAAGCCCGGCGAGAGGACGCTTGGCGTTCTGCCGATTTCCCATGTCTTCGGTCTTTCATCGGTGTTCATCGGCACGGTTTTCGGCGCTGGAGAACTCATCCTGCGATCGCGCTTTGTGCCGCGTGATATCGCTGACCTGCTTGAGAACGACGATGTGACGATCTTTCAGGGCGTACCCGCGATGTACGCCCATTTCCTCGAGCTGGCGACCGTCCGGGGCACGCCTATGGCGCCACCGAAGATACGGTATACCTCTGCCGGCGGTGCACCGCTGGACCTGTCCATCAAGCAACGGATCGAAGCGATGTGGAAGGTGCAGTTGAAGAACGGCTACGGCTTGACGGAAACCACAGCCGGCGTATGTGCGACGACGTTGGAGTATCCCGCTGACGATGACAGCGTCGGCGTTCTGTTCAAATCGGTCGAAGCTCGAATTGTCGACGCGAATACTTTGGAAGACATGCCGAACGGGGAGATTGGGGAGTTTTGGGTGCGCAGCCCGGGTAATATGAAGGGCTATTACCACAATCCGGAAGAGACGGCGAAAGTCCTCTTGCCGGATGGATGGTATCGTACCGGCGATTTCGCGAAACGTACGGCGGACGGCTATTTCTATATTGTCGGGCGTTTGAAGGAGTTGATCATTCGGTCCGGCTTCAACGTCTATCCCATTGATGTGGAAACCGCACTGAACAGCCATCCCGACGTGGCGCTCTCTGCGGTTGTTGGCCGGTCGGTTGACGGCAATGAAGAGGTAGTCGCCTTTGTCCAACCGATCGCGGGTAGGACGATAACGATGGAGGCGCTGCGGGCGCATGCGGAAGCCAGCCTTGCTCCCTACAAGCGGCCGTCTGAGTACATCTTCAGCGATAACCTGCCGGTAACGCCCGCAGGTAAGATCCTTAAGAATTCCCTGCGCGAGGAGGCCCAAACCCGGGCCGCAGCCGGCTAGTACCGTTTGAGGAGAGTTTTATGGCTCAACTGTTCAAAACCCGGATCACTGACCTTTTCGGTATAGAACACCCTTTGATTTGCGGCGGGCTGATGTGGTTGTCGGATGCCAATTACGTGGCGGCGAGTGTTAACGCGGGCGGCATGGGCTTCATGACCGCGAAGACCTTCCCGGACCCGGAAGCCTTCCGGGCGGAACTGCAGAAATGCCGCGAACTGACCGGCGGCAAGCGTTTCGGCGTGAACCTGTATCTGTCGATGCAGCCGGGATCGAACGACATGCTGCATACCCATGTCGATATCATGTTGGACGAAGGCGTCGACATCGTCGAAACCGCCGGCATGCCCCCGCAGGAATTCCTGGGCGATTTGAAGTCGGCCGGCGTAATCATCAATCACAAGGTTGCTTCCATCAAACACGCGGCGAAGGCCGAAAGCCTCGGCGTCGACGCGGTCACCATCGTGGGCGCCGAATGCGGCGGTCACCCGGGCTTGGACCTGGTCGGCACCATGGTTCAGACGGCGGCAGCAGCGCAAAGCCTCACCATCCCCTATATCGTCGGCGGTGGGATCGGCCATGGCAGCCAGGTAGCCGCCGCCCTTGCCATGGGGGCGGATGCGGTCGTAATGGGATCACGCATGACGGTGTCGGAGGAGATTTGGGCCCATCGCGCCTACAAGGACAAAGTCGTTGAAGCGAGTGAGAGGGACACGCGGCTTATCATGTCGTCCTTCCGAAATACGTACCGTGCCTATGACAACGAAGACGCAAGGTCGGTTTCAAAATTGGAGTCCGAAGGCGTTACGGATTACGAGGAATACAAGCCCTTCGTCGCCGGCATTCACCAGAAGGAAGCCTATACCAGCGGCGATTGGAACAAGGGTGTACTTTCCCTTGGGCAGTCGGCGGTCTTCGCGACTGAAGTGAAACCGGTCGCGGACATCTTCGCCGATATTCTGGAAGAAGCCAGACTGGCTGCCGAACGGCTCGACAATATGCGTTTCCCAGCCGCTGCCGCAGGGCAGGTTGCGTGAGGAGGATACCAAGATGACGACGATGAATACGCAGGTGCTGCTCGCCTCTCGGCCGACAGGCGAACCCATACCGGAAAACTTCGACATCGTCCAAAGCCCGATACCTGAGGCGGGGGAGGGCGAGATCGTCGTCCGCACGATATATCTTTCCATCGATCCCTATATGCGCGGGCGGATGGACGATGCGAAGTCCTATGCAGCCTCCGTGCAAATCGGCGACGTGATGACCGGCGGGGTCGTGGGCCAGGTTGTGCAGTCTCGGAATCCCAAATTCTCGGAAGGCGACTTCGTCCTTGGTATGTTCGGCTGGCAGAGCTTTTCGGTCAGCGACGGTTCCCTGGTCCGGAAGCTGGATCCGGCGGTTGCGCCGATTTCGACTGCTGTGGGCGTCTTGGGCATGCCGGGGCTGACGGCCTATGTCGGGTTGCTCGACATCGGGGAACCGAAACCCGGTGATACGGTTGTCGTCGCTGCCGCTTCCGGCGCGGTCGGATCGGTCGTGGGACAGATCGCCAAGATCAAAGGGTGTCGCGTGGTCGGGATAGCGGGCCCGGCAGACAAGTGCGCCTATGTGATGGAGGAGCTGGGTTTCGATGCCTGTGTCAGCCACCGAAGCGAAACGCTGAAGACGGATCTTGAAAAGGCATGCCCCGATGGCATCGACGTCTATTTCGAGAATGTCGGCGGCAAGGTTTTCGCGGCGGTCCTGCCGTTGATGAACGATTTCGGTCGGATCCCGGTCTGCGGGTTGATCGCGAACTACAACCTCACCGAACTGCCGCCGGGCCCGGATATGTCGGCGCGGGTGATGCGGAACATTCTGACCAAACGGCTGAAGATCCAAGGCTTCATCGTCACCGATCGCTACGACCGTTTCCCAGCCTTTGAAAAAGAGGTCGGCGGCTGGATTCGTGACGGTTCCCTGAAATACCGTGAAGACATCATCGAAGGATTGGAAAATGCGCCCGCCGCTTTGATCGGTGTGCTGGCCGGCCGGAATTTCGGCAAGATGCTGGTGCGCGTTTCCGACGATCCCAGCCGTCCCTAATCAACCTGCCCCGGTTTACGCGCCCGGTCTAGGCGCTCGGTCTAGGCGCTAGGCAGCGTGTAATCCTTGAACATGTCGCGCAGTTCGGTCTTGCGGATTTTACCTGTGGCGGAATGGGGAATGGCCTCAACGAAGGCAATATCATCGGGCAACCACCATTTCGCGACCCTGCTTGCCAGATGATCCAGGATACTCTCCTTGGAAACAGTCGCCCCTTCGCGCGGGACGACGACCAATAGGGGGCGTTCGTCCCATTTCGGGTGCGGCAGGCCGATTGCCGCGGCTTCGACGATATCCGGATGACCGATGGCCGCGTTCTCCAAATCGATTGAGCTGATCCACTCGCCGCCTGATTTGATCAGGTCCTTGGAACGGTCGACGATCAACAGGAAGCCTTCTGGGTCGATGGTCGCGACATCGCCTGTCTTGAACCATCCCTCGGCGTCAAAACACCCGGCACTGGCACTTTCGTCGTTGTAGTATCCAGCCGTAATGAAGGGGCCGCGGACATACAGCTCGCCCGATGTCTTTCCATCATGCGGCTGCCTGTTGCCGTCTTCGTCGACGATTTTCATATCAACCTGGAACAAGCGCCGGCCCTGCTTTGCCTTCAGGTTAATGCGTTCATCCATATCGGTCTCGTCGTAGCGGGACGGAAGGACGCCGATGGTGCCGATCGGGCTCATCTCCGTCATGCCCCAGCCATGGACGATATCCAAGCCGTGTTGCTTCTCGAAAGTCTCGATCATGGCGCGTGGTGCGGCTGACCCGCCGATCAACATCGATTTCAGATGGGCGGGTTTGCGCCCCTGTTTCTGCATTTCACCGATCAGGCCCAACCAAACTGTCGGGACGCCCCATGCCGCCGTCACATTTTCCTTGTCCATCAAGTCGAAAAGGCTGGCGCCGTCCAGATTGGGGCCGGGGAAAACCAAGCTGGTCCCGGTGACGAAACAGATATAGGGCAGCCCCCACGCGTTCACATGGAACAGCGGCACGACGGGTAGGACAACATCCCGGCTTTCCAAATAAAACCCGTCCACCGACGCAACCGAAAGCGCGTGCAACACGTGCGAGCGATGAGAATAGAGAACGCCCTTCGGATTGCCCGTGGTGCCGGACGTATAGCAAAGCCCTGCCGCCGTGTTCTCGTCCATGTCCGGCCAATCATACGATGTCGGCTGGCCATCCAGCAGATCTTCGAAACACAGTGCGTTTTCGATTGTCGTGTCGGGCATATGGGCCCTGTCGGTCATGATCACCACATGTTCGACAGAGGGGAATCTACCCTGCATTTTCTCAACGATGGGAACGAAGGTCAGGTCGATGAACAGTGCACGGTCGGCCGCATGATTGACGATATAGTCCAACTGCTCGGCAAAAAGCCGGGGATTGATCGTGTGGCAGACAGCCCCGATGCCTGAGATGGCGTAGTAGAGTTCCAGATGCCGGTGCCCATTCCAAGCGATGGTCGCGACGCGGTCTTCCTCGTTGATGCCCAAGGCCTTCAAGGCATGGGCCAGTTGGGCAACCCTGTCCCTGGTTTCAGCGAATGTTTGATGATGGACATCGCCTTCGACCCGGCGGGAAACGACCAGTTTGTCGGCATGATTCTCCGCCCCGAACTCGATCAACGACGAGACGAGCAACGGCCTGTTCATCATCAAGCCACGCATGGCATCCTCCCTAGTACATTTTGTGGCACGCTATACTGGCGCGGCCAATTCTCAATTCTTGGTCGGAATCTTGGCTGCGGCGGGACGGTTAGGCAAGCAGCTTTCATCGGGCTCGACAGGGTGGCGGGCCAGTCTGTACTCTTTGGACAATTGAACAAGAACAGTAGAACTGGGGGAAGACCGGATGATTTTCGATCTAACGGGAAAGACTGCGTTGATCACGGGATCATCGCGTGGCATCGGCCGGGCGATTGCCGAGGCGATGGGCGGATTGGGTGCCAATGTGGTGATTTCCAGCCGAACGGCGGAAGATTGCGACAAAACCGCCGCCGAGCTTAAAGCGACAGGTATTTCTGCGGCGTCAATCCCCTGCCATATCGGCCGGAACGAGGAATTGCAGTCGTTGGTCGACAAGACGCGGGACGCGTTCGGCCAGGTCGATATTCTGGTCTGCAATGCGGCGATCAACCCGGTTTACGGCCCGCTCGCAGAGGTTTCGGACGAAGCCTTCGACAAGATCATGACCACGAATGTCCGCTCCGCCTTCACGCTTTGCAAAATGGTCCTGCCCGATATGGCGAAACGCGGCGAGGGATCGATCATCGTCATATCCTCCATCGCCGGGCTCTACGGCAATGACCGGATTGGCGCCTATGGCGTTTCGAAGGCGGCCGAAGCCCAGTTGGTGCGGAACCTGGCGGTTGAGTGGGGTCCGAAGAACATTCGCGTGAACGCGATTTCTCCCGGTCTGATCAAAACGGATTTCGCCCGTGCCCTCTGGGAGGATCCGGAAGTTCGCAGCCGTTCCGAACGTAAGGCGCCGCTGCATCGCATCGGTGAGCCGGAGGAAATCGGCGGGCTTGCCGCCTTCCTGGCGTCGCCGGCGGCGAGTTTCATAACCGGACAGAACATTGTCGCGGATGGCGGTCAGACGATTTCCGGCGGAGCGTAAGACATGGGAACGCTTGGCCCCGTAAGCGAGGCACATCGACTGGATGAGGGCCGTCTGACCGACTATCTCGTCGGCGCTGGACTGGATGACTTCCGGCAGCCCATGACGGTTCAGCAGTATCAAGGCGGACAATCAAACCCGACCTATCTGCTGGAAGCGGCCGGGACGCGATATGTTCTGCGCAAGAAGCCGCCGGGGAAATTGCTGCCCTCGGCGCATCTGGTGGAACGGGAATATCGGGTCATGAAGGCATTGGCGCAAACGGACGTGCCGGTGCCGGCCATGCATCTGCTGTGTGAGGACGATGAGGTCATCGGCACGACCTTTTTCGTGATGGAGTTTCTTGAAGGCCGGGTTCTGCCCGACCCTTCCATCCCCGAAGCGTCGGTGGCCGAACGGCAGGCGATCTATGAGTCGCTCTGCGATACCTTGGCGAAACTTCATAACGTGGATTACGAGGCGATCGGGTTGGGCGATTTCGGCAAGCCCGCCAACTATGTTCAGCGGCAGCTCGACCGTTGGACCAAACAGTTCCATGCGGCGAAGACCGACGAAATGCCGGCCATGGATGCGCTGATCGACTGGCTGCCCGCAAACATGCCGGACGAGGACGAGACCGCCATCGCTCATGGGGATTTCCGGCTGGAAAATACGATCCTGCATCCGACGGAACCGCGGGTGATTGCTGTGCTGGATTGGGAATTGGCGACGCTTGGCCATCCGTTGGGTGACCTGGCCTATAACTGTATGACCTTTCACCTGCCACATGGGGCGCCGTCCCTGAAAGGGATTGCGGGCCTGGACTTGAAAGGTCTGGGCATCCCGACGGAAGAGGAATATGTCGCGCGCTATTGCCGCATGACGGGACGGGGGAACATCCCCGACTTTTCCTTCTATGTTGTCTTCGCGATGTTCCGCCTGGCCTCCATCTGCCAAGGCGTCTACGCCCGCGCGCTCCAAGGCAATGCCAGTTCCGACAACGCGCTCGTCGTCGGCAAGAAGGCCGCCGTTCTGGCGGATATCGCCTGGGAAATTGCGCAGAAACGGGGATAGAGGACCGAATTGAAAAGGGCCCCTGAATGGGGCCCTTTTTTGTCAGTTCTTCTTGAATTCCATCTTGGCGATGGATTCCAGATGGACCTCGTCCGGACCGTCGGCCAGCCGCAATGTCCGTGAATGGCCATAGGCATGCGCCAGCGGGAAGTCTTGGCTGACACCGCCGCCGCCATGCACTTGGATCGCCCGGTCAATGACGCGGCCCGCCACGCGGGGCGCGACCACCTTGATCATGGCGATTTCCGCGCGCGCGGCCTTGTTGCCCACCTTGTCCATCTTGTCCGCGGCATGGAGGGTTAGCAGGCGGGCTTGGTCGATCTCAATCCGGCATTCGGCGACCATGTGGCGCAACGCGCCCTGTTCCGCCAGCGGCTTGCCGAAAGCAACACGTTCCATTGCCCGGGCGCGGATCGATTCCAGGGCGCGCTCCGCCTGACCGATCTGGCGCATGCAATGGTGGATACGGCCTGGCCCCAGGCGACCTTGGGCGATCTCGAACCCGCGGCCTTCGCCGAGCAGCATGTTGGTGGCGGGCACACGGACATTCGTGAAGGTGACTTCCGCATGGCCGTGGGGCGCATGATCGTAACCGAAGACGGTGAGGCCGCGTTCGACTTTCACGCCGGGCGTATCCATCGGCACAAGGATCATGGATTGCTGTTTGTGCTTTTCGGCATTCGGGTCGGTCTTGCCCATGAAGATGGAAATCTTGCAGCGCTTGTCCATTGCGCCGGATGTCCACCATTTGCGCGCGTTGATGACATAGTCGTCGCCGTCACGGGTGATGGAGGCTTCGATATTCGTCGCATCTGAGGAAGCAACGGCGGGTTCCGTCATCGCGAAGCAGGACCGGATCTTGCCGTCCAACAGAGGTTCCAGCCATTGCTTGCGCTGTTCCGGCGTACCATAGCGGACCAACACTTCCATATTGCCGGTGTCGGGGGCGGAGCAGTTGAAGGCTTCCGGCCCGATCGGCGACCGGCCCATGATTTCGCACAGACCCGCATATTCCAGGTTGGTTAGCCCTGCGCCGTAATCGCTTTCCGGCAGGAATAGGTTCCACAGGCCCGCCTCGCGCGCCTTCGCCTTCAAGTCTTCCATGATCGGTGGCACCTGCCAGCGGTCGCCTTGGCTTTCCAGCTGTTCTTCGAAGACGGCTTCCGCCGGGTAGACGTGTTCGTCCATGAAGGCGGTCAGCTTGTTGGCCAGTTTCGTGGCCCGTTCGGTTGTTTCAAACATGGCGTTTCCTATTCCGACTTCATCGCGGTGTATCGCTTCAGGTGATACTGCGCGTTGCCGAACAATGCGTTGATCATGGTCAAGCGTTTGAAGTAGTGGCCGATCGGCATATCGGCGGTCATGCCCATCCCGCCATGCAGCTGGATTGCTTCCTCGCCCACCAGTTTCGCCGACTGACCGCATTTCACCTTCACCGCCGCCGCAGCTTCGGCGCGTTCTGCCGGGCTGCAATCGTCCAACAAGGCGGCAGCCCGATAGGTCAAGGCGCGTGAGAATTGATGCGCGGAATACATGTCCGCCATCTTGTGCTGCAGGGCCTGGAAGCTGGAAAGCGGGCGGCCGAACTGTTTGCGTTCCTTGGTATAGTCGACGGTGAGGGCCACCGCTTGTTCCATTGCGCCGGACGCTTCGGCCGCGAAAAAGACACAGGCCCGGTCAACGACGGCTTCGATGATCGATAGCCCTTTGTCTTTCACCCCCAGGATGGCATCCGCGCCCACCCGTACATCGGTGAAGGTGACTTCCGCCGCGCGCAATCCGTCGACGGTTTGGTGGCCACGCACGGAAACGCCTTCGGCGGCGCGGTCCAGCACGAAGAGGGTAATGCCGTCCCGGTCGCGTTGGGCGCCGGATGTCCGGGCCGACACGATCAGGCTGTCCGCCGACCCGCCGTGATAGACCAGCATCTTTTGTCCGTTGATCTTGAAGCCGTCCCCATCGGTAGCAGCCGTCACGGCAACGTCGTTCAAATTGAACCGTGATTTGGGTTCGCTATGGGCGAAGGCCAGCAAGCGTTCGCCCGCGATCATTTCCGGCAGCAGCCGTTCGGCCAGCGGACCGCCCGCAAGGTCCAAAGCGGTCCCGGCGAGAATGACGGAGGACGCGAAGGGCTCAACTACCAAGCCCTTGCCCAACGCCTCCATCAACACCGCCATGTCGACACCTGTGCCGCCGAAGCCGCCATGTTCTTCCTTGAAGGGCAAGCCCAGCCAGCCGAGTTCGGCAAAGGTCGCCCAGTTTTCGCGGCTGAAGCCTTCCTCGCTGTCGATCAGTTTCTGGCGCGCTTCGATGGTGTAGTCGTTCTGCACCAACCGTTCGGCAGAATCCTTGATGAGTTGCTGTTCGTCCGTCAGCCAAACCGACATGGTTTCCGTTCCCCTTGGCCTTAGTTTTTTGGTTGGCCTTACAGGCCAAGCACGCGCTTGGCGATGATTTCACGTTGGATCTCGTTGGACCCGCCATAGATCGAGGCCTTGCGCCAATTGAAGTAAATCGGCGCGGCCGTCGCGGCATAGTCAGGGCCGATGCCCGGCTCGTTCGCGTGGATGTCCCAGGTGTCCGGCGCAAAGGCATGGGCATGGTTGCCGACCGCCTCGACCGCCAATTCGGTGATGGCCTGTTGAACCTCGACACCCTTGATCTTCAGAATGGAGGCTTCAGGCCCCGGCGGGTTGCCGCGCGCTTCGCCTTCCAAGGCCCCGATGACCATGGCTTCCAATGCGAACAATTCGATTTCGACTTGCGATACCCGTTCTTGGAAATCGGTGTCTTCGGCCAGTGTGATGTCGCCGTTGACCTCATGTTCCGCGATGGTCTTCAAGCGCGCCAACTGCCGTTTCGACCGGCCGACGGCGGCAATGCCCGTGCGTTCGTGACCCAGCAGGAACTTGGCATAGGTCCAGCCCTTGCCTTCCTCGCCGACCAGGTTTTCGACCGGTACGCGGACATCCTCGAAGAAGACGCTGTTGATCTCCACGTCCCCGTCAATCGTCTCGATTGGGGTGACGCTGATTCCCGGCGTCTTCATGTCGATCAACAGGAAGCTGATGCCTTCCTGCTGCTTGCCGCTATCATCTGTGCGGACCAGGCAGAAAATCATGTCCGCATATTGCGCCAATGTGGTCCAGGTCTTCTGGCCGTTGACGATATAGTGGTCGCCGTCCCGCACCGCCTTAGTCCGCAGCGAGGACAAGTCGGACCCCGATCCCGGTTCCGAATATCCTTGGCACCACCAGTCGTCGAAGGACAGGATGCGCGGCAGGTATTTGGCTTTCTGTTCAGCCGACCCGAAAGTGTAGATCACCGGGGCCACCATGCTGACACCGAAGGGTATGACGCGCGGGGTGCTGCCCAGCGCCAATTCCTCGTCATAGATATGGCGCTGGATCGGCGTCCAACCCGGGCCGCCGTATTCGACCGGCCAGTTGGGCGCGGCCCAGCCCTGCTCGAACATACGTTTGTGCCATTGAACGTAGTCGTTCTTATCGAGCGGATAGCCCAACTCCACTTTCCGCTTCGTCTCGGGGTCGAGTTTGTCGCGGATAAAGGCGCGGACTTCCTGCCGGAAAGCCTCGTCCTCGGCACTCAGAACCAATTCCATTATTTTCCTCCCTGCCGGGTTTTATACCCGGTCAGATAACCTCGAACAGGCCGGCCGCACCTTGGCCGCCGCCAATGCACATGGTGACGACGACATTCTTCGCGCCACGGCGCTTGCCTTCGATCAGCGCATGGCCGACCAGACGTGCGGCGGTCATGCCGAAGGGATGCCCGACGGCAATCGATCCGCCGTTCACATTCAGGATGTCGTTCGGAATGCCCAGCTTGTCGCGGCAGTAAAGAACCTGAACCGCAAAAGCTTCGTTCAATTCCCAAAGGTCGATGTCGTCCATCTTCAGGCCGGTCCGTTCCAACAGGCGTGGCACCGCGTAGATCGGGCCGATCCCCATTTCATCGGGTTCGCAGCCGGCAACGGCGAAGCCGCGGAAGTAACCCAGCGGTTCAATTCCGAGGCGCTCTGCTTCCTTCGCGTCCATGACGACGGAGGCGGATGCACCGTCAGAGAGCTGGCTGGCATTGCCGGCGGTGACGAACTTGTCCGGCCCCATGACCGGCTGCAGGCCGGCAAGACCTTCAAGCTTCGTGTCCGGCCGGTTGCATTCGTCCTGGGCGATCGTGACTTCTTCTTCCCAGGACTCTTTGGTTTCCTTGTTGGTCACGATCTTGGTCGTGGTGATAGGGACGATTTCGTCGTCGAATTTGCCGGCCTGTTGGGCGGCGGCGGTGCGCTGCTGGGACTGCAGGCCGAATTCGTCCTGCGCCTCGCGGCTGACGCCATAGCGTTTGGCTACCACATCGGCGGTGTCGATCATGCTCATCCACAGATCCGGCTTATGTTCCATAAGCCAGGCTTCTTTGTAGAAATGATTGTTCCGGTGCGGTTGAACCAGGCTGATCGATTCGACCCCGCCCGCGACCATGGCCGGTGCCCCTTCCATCACCACCCGTTGGGCCGCCATGGCGATTGCCTGCATGCCGGAACTGCAGAACCGGTTGACGGTTGTGCCTGCGGCGGTCACCGGAAGGCCGGCGCGGATCGCGGCCAGACGCGCGACGTTCTCACCGGTTGCCCCTTCGGGGAAACCGCAGCCCAGGACCACGTCTTCGATCATGCTCGGGTCTATGCCGGCTTTCGCGACTGCATGCTGAATGGCATGTCCCGCCATCGTCGCACCATGGGTGTTGTTGAAGGCGCCGCGGAACGCTTTGCCGATGGCGGTACGGGCCGTTGAGGCGATAACGGCTTCACGCATGGATATATCCTCCTGTAAATGCGCTTCGCTTAGAGATCGGCGAAGCGTTTGTCTGCCTTGGCCAATTTTTCGAGGAGCGGTGCGGGCTTCATCAGATCGCCATGCTGCTCGTGGAATTCACACATTTTGTCATAGACCGTCTTCACACCGACGGTGTCCGCATAGAACATCGGGCCGCCGCGATACCGCGGGAAGCCATAGCCGAACAGCCAGACGATATCGATGTCGCAAGGGCGCATGGCGATGCCTTCTTCCAGCACTTTCGCGCCCTCGTTGATCAACGGATAAAGACAGCGTTCGACGATCTCCTGATCCGAAATCTTCCGTCGTTCGATGCCCAGGCGCTTGGACGTCTCGACCACGATTTCCTCGACCTTGGCGGAGGGCGTCGGCGTCCTGCCGTCGTCGTAATCGTGCCAGCCGCCCCCGGTCTTCTGGCCGAACCGGCCTAATTCGCAAATCTGATCGGCAATGTCCGAATAGCGCAGGTTGTTCGGGTTCTCGGCGCGTTGCCGTTTGCGAATCCGCCAACCGACATCGTTGCCGGCAAGGTCCATCATGGCGAACGGCCCCATCGGAAAGCCAAAGTCATAGATCGCCTTGTCCACTTGGGCGGGCAGGGCGCCTTCCTCAAGCAGGAAACCGGCTTCGCGCAAATATGGGCCCAGCATCCGATTGCCGACAAATCCGTCGCAGACGCCGACCAGAACGCCAACCTTCTTCAGCTTTTTCGACAGGTCCATGACCGTCGCGATGGTTTCCGGCGCGGTTTTCTCCCCCCGCACGTTTTCCATCAGCTTCATGACATTCGCAGGGCTGAAGAAGTGGGTGCCGATCACCGATTCCGGCCGGCTGGTGGCGGCCGCGATGACGTTGATATCCAGCATCGAGGTGTTGGTTGCCAGGATCGCGCCGGGCTTGGCGACGCTGTCCAAGGCCCCGAAGATCTGTTTCTTCAGGTCCATTTCCTCGAAAACCGCTTCGACGATGACATCGGCCTCCGACAGGGCGGCCATATCGGTCGCCCCGGTGATCAACGTCATTCGGGAATCCATGTCTTCCTGGGTCATCCGGCCTTTGTCCACGGTCGCCTGATAGTTCTTGGCGATCGTCTCCAATCCCCTGTCCAGGGCCGCCGGATCGTTCTCGACCACGGTCACGGGGATGCCCGCATTGGCGAAGTTCATGGTAATCCCACCACCCATTGTGCCGCAGCCGATGACACCGGCAGTCGCGATTTCCTTGACCGGCGTGTCTTTCGGGACATCGGGGATTTTGGCGACTTCCCGTTCGGCGAAAAAGGCATGGCGCTGGGATGCAGCCTGGCTGGAACCCACCAACCCCTTGAAAATTTCGCGCTCCTTGGCGAGGCCTTCCGGCCCGGGCAGGGTCGCCGCGGCTTTTACGGCCTCAATGCAGGCGAAAGGCGCGTCGAAACCGCGGGCCTTCTTAGCGATTGATTTGGCGAATTCGTCGAAGACCCCCGGATTGGCGCGGGCCTCGGCAATTTTCTCTTCGATTTCCATGGTTCGGCGCAGCGCACCGCTTGCCGCCAGCCGTTCCGCCGCGGCGAGGGCGGCTTCCAAGGGGTCGCCTTCGACGACCTCGTCCACGTAACCCAGCTTCTGTGCCTTCGCGGCCGGGGCCAGTTCCCCCGACGTGATCAGCTTCAATGCGGCCTCAACCCCGGTCAGGCGCGGCAGGCGCTGGGTGCCCCCGGCGCCCGGAATGATGCCAAGCGTCACTTCCGGCAGGCCCAGGCGCGTTTTTGTTGAGGCAACCCGGTAATGGCAGGAAAGGGCGGTTTCCAGACCGCCGCCGGCCGCGACCCCGTGGATCGCCGCGACGACCGGTTTTTTCGAATTTTCGATGCGCAGGCAGACGCTGGGCAGGTTCGGATCGGCCAGCGAGCGCGGGGTGCCGAATTCGCTGATGTCGGCGCCGGCGCTGAACATGCGCCCGGCCCCCTTTATGACGACAGCGGTGACCGCGTCGTCCGCTTCGGCCTGGTCCAGGGCTTCCGAAATACCGGTCCGAAGTGCCAGACCCAGGCCGTTTACCGGCGGATTGTTCAGCGACAGGACAAGAATCGACCCATGCCGCTCAATCAGAACCGCATCACTCATGACAGGACTTTCCCCCCAATTACCCAAAAAAGCGTGCCCAACAGCGTTCTAGACCTCAAGCCATTCAGACCGGATCTGCGCGTCGTTGAGTAAGGCTTCCGGCGTTCCGTCGAACACCATATGGCCGTGCCCCATAACATAGACACGATGCGAAATACGCAACGCTATTGTCAGTTTCTGCTCGACCAGAAGGATGGAAACCTTGCGTCTCGCAATCTCTTCGAGCAAGCCTGCAACCTTCTCAACCATTTGCGGGCTAAGCCCTTCCGTGGGCTCGTCGATCATGATCAGATCCGGATCGCCCATCAATGTGCGACACATTGTCAGCATCTGCTGTTCGCCACCCGACAATGCGCCGGCGCGGATATCGGCACGTTCCCGAAGGTTGGAGAACAGGTCGAACATGTCATCGATTGACCAACGCCCCTCCTGCTTCATGCTTTTCATGCCCAGAACCAGATTCTGGCGCACGGTCAGCGTCGGGAAGACGTCCCGGTTTTCCGGCACATAACCAATGCCCAGGCGGGCGATTTCATGCTGTTTCTTGCCCACCAGTTCGGTGCCGCGGAACTTGATGGAACCCTGTGGCGGCACTTCGCCCATGACGGCCTTGCAGGTGGTCGACCGACCGACGCCGTTACGCCCCAGCAGGCTGACGATTTCGCCTTCGGCTATGTCGAAGGAAACACCCTGCAGGATATGGCTCTTGCCATAGAAGGCTTGAAGATCGCGGACTTCCAACATCAGTGGGCGCCCCCAACCGTTTCGGTCTCTTCTTCCGGGGCCTCGCCAAGATAGGCCTCCTGGACCGCCTTGTTGTTGCGGATTTCCTCCGGCTTGCCGGTGGCGATGATCTCGCCATAGACCAGGACCGAAATTCGATCCGCCAGGTCGAAGACGACGCCCATGTCATGTTCAACCATGACCAGGGTCTTGCCCTCCGTCACCCGGCGAATCAGCTCCACCGTCTGGTCCGTTTCCGATGCGCTCATTCCCGCCGTCGGCTCGTCCAGCATGATGACATTCGCGCCGCCGGCGATGGTGATCCCGATTTCCAAGGTGCGTTGTTCCGCATATGTCAGCACCCCGGCCGGGATCGCCTGCCGATCGGTCAGGCCGATCATTTCCAGGATTTCGGATGTCCGCTCGTTTAAATCCTTCTGCCGGCCGACCAGTTTCCAGAAAGCGTATTTCAGCCCCATGCTCCACAACAGACCGCAGCGCACGTTTTCGAAAACCGTCATGCGCGGGAAGATATTGGTGATCTGGAAGCTCCGGCTTAGCCCTTTGCGGGCGATTGCATAGGGTTCCAGCGTGGTGACGTCTTCTCCGTTCAGACCTATGCGCCCGCCAGTCTTGCTGTATTTGCCGCTGATCAGGTGGAAAAGGGTCGATTTGCCCGCACCGTTCGGCCCGATAATGGCATGACGTTCGCCCGCCGGAATCTCCAGATCCACGCCCCGGATGATCTGTGTTTCACCGAAATCCTTGCGGATCCCTTGCAGGCTCAAAGCGGAAGCGCTCATCGGTCGCCTCCCTTTTCCGAGAAGTCATTGGCTTCCGCCCAGGCTTCCCTGACCTGCGGTGTCGCGCGGTAGGTCGTGTATGCGCCAATGGCGGTCACGGCCAAGGCCACGGCCCAGTTGGCCGGGTTATGGGTGTCGACCGCCATCCAAAAGAAATGCGCCACGTTGTCGCCGACCGGCGCGTTGTTGTAGTGATTCAGCATCTCAAGCACAGCGACACCGCCGGCCAGGGCGACCAGCAGCGGAATACCGGCGATCATATAAGGTTTTGCAAGCTGGCCGAGCCGCCCGGCTTTCATGGCCGGCCCGTGCATCATCATCAAGCCGGTCAGGCCCGAAGGCACATACATCACCGTCAGGACGAAGAGCAGGCCGACATAAAGCAGCCAAAGTTCCGTGTGATTGCTCAAGACCGTTTGCAGCAGGGTCAGCAGTACCGCGCCGACGATCGGGCCGATGAAGAAGCCGATGCCCCCGATATAGGCCATCAATAGCACCCAGCCTGAGGTCGTCAGATTCAGGTTTTCCTCGGTCAGTATTTCGTAGTTGATCGCGAACAATCCGCCCGCGATTCCGGCGAAGAAGCCCGACGCGCAGAAGGACATGAAGCGAACCTGACGCTGGCTGTACCCGACGAATTCGGCCCGTTCCGGATTGTCCCGCACCGCGTTCGCCATACGCCCGGCGGGCGTGAGGGAGAAGAGGTACATCAGCGCCGCCGCGACGAAGACGATGACCGCGGTGAGGTAATAAACTTCGATCTCCTTCAGGAACTCGGTGCCGAAGACCGGTGGGCCCATGGTGCGGTCGCCGCTGACCCCTTCCTCACCGCCGAAAAAGACGACGAAGATGATTGAACAGGCCGCGATCAATTCGCCCACGCCGAGCGAGATCATCGCGAAGACCGTTCCGGCGCGTCTGGTCGAGAAACTGCCGATAATGATGGCGAAGGCCAAGCCGAAGAGCCCGCCGATGAAAGGCAGAAACGGCAGCGGAATAGGCCAGCCGTCAACCTCGATATAATTCATGACATGGACGGAGAAGAATCCGCCCAGGCCGAAATATACCGCATGCCCGAATGACAGCATGCCGCCCTGGCCGAGCATCATGTTGTAGCTCAGTGCGAAGACGATGGAGATGCCCATCTGGTTCATGATGGTGACCGAGACGGGCGAGGAGAAAATCACCGGCATCACCGCCAGCACGATCGCACAGACAATCCATATGCCGAAGGGGCCGAGAAGCGCCGGCATCCGCGCCGGTCCGGACGTGTTCGTTGAAGACCGCATCATGTTTCCCGCTTACCCATAAGGCCGGTCGGCCGGAAAATCAGGATCAGGATCAACAATAGATAGGGCAAGATCGGCGCCACCTGCGGCAGGGACAGCGACCAGAGGTCCCGCAGGACATGATCGTCGCTGAAACTGACGCCGAGTAGATCCAGCAGATCGGTCATCGAGTAGTCGAGCGCGATGGCGAAGGTTTGCAGCCAGCCGATCAGCAGCGAGGCCACGAAGGCGCCCGCCAGCGACCCCAGCCCGCCGACAACGATCACCACGAAAACAATGCTGCCCAATACGAAGGCCATGCCGGGGAAAGTGCCCAGGGCCGGTCCCGCGATGACGCCCGCCAACCCTGCCAGGGCGGAACCGACGCCGAAGACGCCCATGAACACCAGCGGCACGTTGTGACCCAAATTCGCGACGGTGTTCGGATGGGTGATCGCGGCTTGGATGATTAGGCCGACGCGCGTGCGTGTAAGCATCATCAGCAAGGCGATGAATATCCCGATAGAGATAAAGATCATAAAGGCCTTATAGGCCGGGAAGGATTGACCGAAGAGGGTGAACAGCGGGAAATCCAGCAACTCGGGCTCGTGGTAGTCCTTCGTTGCCTTGCCCCAGAAGAACTGCACCACTTCTTCAATCAGGAAGGCGAGGCCGAAGGTGAAGACAAGCTCTGCAACATGGCCCCAGCGGTGCACATAGCGCAGGCCGTAACGCTGGATTAACGCGCCGACTACGCCCACCAGGATCGGCGCGAATATCAACCCGACCCAAAAGCCCATATAGCCGCTGATCGTATAGGCGAAATACGCGCCCAGCATATAGAAGCTGGCATGTGCGAAATTGAGAACGCCCATCATGCTGAAGATCAGCGTCAATCCGCTGGACAGCATGAACAGAAGCAGGCCCGTCACCAGACCGTTCAATAAGGAAAAGACGACTAACTCCACCGTACCCCCGCGTGGCTTGTTCCCGACTTAAAGCGTTGATGATCCGGGTGACGAGGAACCCGCCCCTTGTCCCGGTAGTGAAACGGCGGCTCGGCGATAAGGTCGAATGACGTCACGCCGGGCCGCCCTTTCGGTCGGCGCGCCTTATGACGGCCGTTTCATCTCGCAACTGGTCGGAAGGTCCTTACCGGCTTCCTTGACCGTTTTCTCGGTCAATAGGCCATAGCCGGAATTGTCGGCATCGACCTCGATGTTTTTATCCGTATGGACGGTGATATTTACGTCCTGGATAATTTGGTGGTCGCTGGCCCGCATATGAACCTTGCGGCCATAGATGTTGGTGAAGTCCATGCCTTCCAGCGCGGTTGCGACCGCTACGGGATCGTCCGTTCCGGCAGCTTCCATCGCCTTCGCCAGCATCTGGATCGTGCCGATGATGCGCGGCTGGTTCAGATCCTTGTCCGGATTGACCTTCTTGAAACCCTCGTTGAAGGCTTTGAACTCGGCGCTGGGTGGGTTGAAGGTGCCTTCGTGAACGACGCGGATGACGTCCACGCCCTTGTCCGCGAAGGTCGCGGTGATACCGTCATGGGCCCCGTAATAGGTGAAGATCGGCGCGTCCACGCCGGCTTCCACGATGGCCTTGCCCAGGCCGACCATGTCCGCCCCCCAGTTGCCGGTGATAACCGCGTCCGCGCCCGATGATTTGATTTTGGTGGCGTAGGGCGTGAAGTCCTTCACTTTGCCGATCGGGTGCAACTCGTTCCCGACGATTTCGATATCGGGGCGTTTGGCACCGATGAACTTCACCGCGGCGGCGGCCACGGCTTTCCCGAAGGAATAGTCCTGCCCGATGATGTAGACCTTTTTGATGTCCTGGTCTTCGGCGATGACGTCGGTCAGCGCGTCCATCTTGATGTCCGCATTGGCGTCGAAGCGGAAGTGCCAGAAATTGCACTTCTCGTTGGTCAGCGCCGGGTCGACCGCCGAATAGTTCAGGAAGATGATGCGCTGGTCCGGATTACGCCGGTTATGCTTGTTGATGGCATCGGTCAATGCGTTGGCGACGCCGGAGCTGTTCCCCTGGACGATATAGTGGATGCCTTCGCTGATCGCGCGCTTCAACTGGATCAGGCTTTCCTTCGGGCTGATCTTGTTGTCCATCGGAACAATTTCGAACATCCGACCGCCAAGCACGCCACCTTTGTCGTTGACCAAGGTCTGCGCTGCATATTCGAAGGTTCGGTAGCCGGATTCACCTGTTGTAGCGAAGGGACCCGACAGCGGGTCGATGAAGGCGATACGGATATTGTCTGCCGCGAAAGACGCGCCGGTAAAGCTTGCGGCCAGTAACGCGGTCGCAGTTAGAGTCCTGACTTTCTTGATAATTCCCATAATTTCCTCCCGTCTAAGGTGAAGCGGCGCTTTGTTTTGATGCCCAACCTTTTCGATTGGATCTGTGCCGTTTCGTTGGCCTTGTTCGACCGTTGGACGAAAGTAGACCCCTAGTGTCGACGAGAATCAAGAAATGACTTTAGGACTAATGCAAAGCCAGGTTGTTGAACACGCGTTCGAAAGCGGATTATTCCGGCCGTTCCATGCGGCAGGATGTGGGCAGAGAAGCACCTGCGGCCGGTACGGTCGATTCGGTCATCAACCCAAAACCTGAATTATCCGCGTCGATCACAATTTCGCGGTTGGTGTGGGTCAGGACGTTGATGTCCTGGATGATCTGATGGTCCGTGGGTCGCATATACAGCTTTCGGCCATAGATATTGGTCATCTCCAGTCCTTCCATAGCGCGTGCAACGGCCACCGGGGTATCGGTCCTGGCCTTTTCCATGGCCTTCGCCAGGAACTGCAGCACGCCGATGATGCGCGGCTGGTTGATGTCCATTTCCGGATTCGCGGTCTTGAAGGCTTTGTTGAAGGTTTCGAAAGCCGGGCTTGGCGGGTTGAATGCGCCTTCGTGGACGACGCGTATCCGGCCTAGCCCCTTTTCGCCGAAGGTCGCAGTAATGCCGTCATGGGCGGCGTAGAAGGTGAAAATCGGCACATCCAGTCCGGTCTCGATGATGGCCTTGCCAAGGCCGACCATATCGACGCCCCAATTGCCCGTGATGACCGCGTCGGCGTGCGAGGCCGCGATTTTCGTCGCATAGGCGGAAAAGTCCTTCACCTTGCCGATCGGGTGCAATTCATTGCCGACGATGGCGATATCCGGCCGTTTGGCGGTCAGGAATTTGACCGCGGCATCGGCGACGGCCTTCCCGAAGGAATAGTCCTGTCCAATGATGTAGACTTTCTTGATGGCCTGGTTCTGGGCGATGACGTCGGTGATCGCGTCCATTTTCATATCCGCATGTGCATCGAAGCGGAAATGCCAGAAATTGCATTTGTCGTTGGTCAGGGCCGGGTCGTTGGCGGAATAGTTCAGGAACAGGACGCGTCGATCCGGATGGCGCCGGTTGTGTTTCTCGACCGCTTCGGTGATGGCGCTGGCGACAGCGGAACTGGCCCCCTGGGCAATATATCGGATACCGTCATCGATGGCGCGTTTCAGTTGGATCAGGCTTTCCTTCGGGCTGCCCTGATTGTCCATCGGGACGATCTCGAACTGTTTCCCGCCCAGAACGCCACCCTTGTCGTTCACCATAAGTTTCGCGGCCAGTTCGAATGTCCGATACCCGGCCTGGCCTGATCGCGCGAAGGGGCCGGACAACGGATCGATGAAGGCGATCCGAATACTTTCGGACGCGTGGGCGGCGCTGATCATTAGGAAAGCAGAAAGGAACAAGGCAAATGCGTTTCGAAACACGGCAAACCTTCAAATGAGTTGGTGTCTGTTGGGGCTCTGGGCGGTTCTTGTCCCTGCGTCACGGCAGTTTTGCAAGCGAAGCCTCATCACTTTCCGGGCAAAGACGGCGATACTCCGAACCGTCTGGTTGATTGACCGGCGCAACGGGTCTTGTACCCTTGTGGTCGATACCGGACCCAGGAACACAAGAACAAGCCCGCAACCGGGCATTTGATAGAGGGAGACGGAACGCTGAGCGAACTGCTTTACGAAGTCCACGGGGAAATCGGCGTGGTAACGCTGAACAGGCCCGAGGCACGGAACGCGCTGACTTTCGGCATGTATGAAGGCTTGGCCAAAATCTGCCGGGAAACGGAAATCGGCGGGCCGGTCAAAGCCATCGTGGTGCAGGGCGCCGGTGGCAAAGCCTTTGCGGCCGGAACGGATATTTCCCAATTCCGGGCCTTTGGCGAGCCGGACGACGCGCGGCGTTATGAATCCACCATGGACGAAGTGCTGACCGATATCGAGAAATGCCCGGTGCCGACCATCGCGGCGATCACCGGTGCTTGCACCGGCGGCGGGGCCGCCATCGCGGCGACCTGCGATATACGGATCACGGATGAGCGCCTACGCTATGGGTTCCCCATCGCCCGCACGCTGGGCAATTGCCTTTCGATCGCCAATCTCGGCCGGCTGGCGCCGCTGATCGGCGTCGGGCGCTTGAAGGAGATCCTGCTGACGACACGGTTGATAGAGGCGCAGGAAGCGCTTGCCATCGGCTTGGTGTCCGAAGTTCTGCCGGATGCGGACGCGGTCCGGGCCCGCGCAATGGAGTTGGCCGAAATGCTCGCCGGAAATGCGCCGCTTTGCATGCGGGCGACCAAGGAAGGGATTCGCCGCCTTCGCGTCGACGGTACCGAAGCGAGCGGCGACGACTTCATCGTCGAATGCTATATGAGCGATGATTTCAAGGAGGGTATCGAGGCTTTCCTGGGCAAGCGCAAACCCACCTGGCGGGGGCGCTGACATGGTTGGACCGTTAGAAGGCTGCCGGGTACTGGAACTGACCCATATCATGGCGGGACCGACCTGCGGGATGATGCTGGCGGATATGGGGGCCGACGTCATCAAGGTCGAAAAGCCGACCGGTGATGACACGCGACGCCTTACACCGCCCACCATCAACGGCGAAAGCGCCGCGTTCCTGATGATGAACCGCAATAAGCGGGGCCTGGCATTGGACCTGAAGCAGGATTCCGCGCGCGATGCGCTGAAGACGCTGTTGAAGGACGCGGATGTGGTGATCGAGAATTTCCGCGGCGGCACGATGGAACGCCTGGGCCTCGGTTACGAAACGCTGAAGGAGGAAAACCCGGGGCTGATTTTCGTTTCGATATCCGGCTTCGGACGTACCGGCCCTTATGCCGCCCGCGGCGGATTCGACCTGATCGCGCAGGGCATGTCCGGCATCATGACGATCACCGGCGAAGGACCCGGTCGGCCGCCGGTGAAGGTCGGCGCGCCTCTGTCGGACATCACCGCCGGAATCATCGCGGCGATGGCGGTGTCGGCCGCCTATGCCCATAAGCTTAAGACGGGGGAGGGGCAAAAGGTCGATACGTCCCTTTTCGAAGCGGCGATCACACATACCTATTGGCAATCGGCAATCGCTTTCGCGACGGGTGAGACGCCGCATCCGCTGGGCTCGGCCCATCCGTTGAGTGCGCCCTACCAAGCGTTCCAGACATCCGACGGCTGGATCAACCTTGGGGCCGCGAACCAAAGGAACTGGGAAAAGCTGGTCACCTGCATCGGTGCGCCCGAATTGAACGAAGACCCGCGTTTCGTAAGCAATCACGAGCGCATGCATAACCTGCCGGCTTTGGAGGAAGAGTTGAACAAGGTCTTCCGGCAACGCACGACGGAAGATTGGTTGGCCGCGCTTGAGGAAGCGGGCGTGCCTGCCGGTCCGGTATTGACGGTCAATGAAATGCACGAGGACCCCCAGGCCTTGGCCCGGGAAATGATCGTGGAAACGGACCATCCCGTGGCGGGCATGACGAAGGCGCTCGGTCTGCCGGTCAAGTTTTCTGAAACGCCGGGGGGCATCGAACGGCCGGCGCCGCTATTGGGTCAACACTCCGTCGAGGTTTTGGCGGAAGGCGGCTACGGCGCCGATGAGATCGAGGCGATGATCGCGTCCGGCGCCGTTATCCAGACCTTACCGCCAGGTTAGAGAGGCCAGTAAACAAGCAGGTTGCAAAACCGGGCTAGAGCGGGATGTGGAAAATCGCGCCCTCACCCCAGGTTGCGGTCATGACCGCCGTTTCATCCGGCGTAACGACCAGACCGACCGGGCTGGACAATCCGCCGGCCAGGGGCTTGGACCCGCCATCCATCAGGATCTCTCGAACCGTCGTGCCGCCGTAGTCGACGACGAAGACGCGGCCGGTCTTTGTCATCGCGACGCCCGGGCCGGGTGTCCTGAATTCCTGTCCCGCCTCGACCCGCGTCCCGTCCGGACGCAGGATCGTGACGCCGCCGCCGATATTGGAGACGACGAATCCGCCATCCGGTGTCTGGACGACTCCGACGGGCGTGCGCAAGTCATCGATGACGGGGGTGAGCGTGCCGTCCTCGACCGCGAGGATCTGGTTCGTTCGGCGGTTCGCCACCATCAGCCGGCCGGCGAGGTCGAAGCTCAATCCCGCCGGCGTCGCCAGGCCCGTCACATGAGTGCCGCGGACACCGTCCGCCGAGAAACGCCAGATCACGTCAGTGGAATAGGAGGCGACGAAGATCGTCCCATCGGGCGCGATGGCGAGGCCGGAGGGCCCCGCCAATCCTTCGGCGAAGACCTCCCGCCCACCGTCGGGGGCGAACCGGCTGATCCGACCCGGCCCCCATTCGGCGACGAACAGGTGGCCCTGGGCGTCGAAGGCCATACCGACGGGCGATCCGATGCCGTCCCAAAGGCGCCTGGGCGTTGCGGCGGTGGCATGAGCCGGACCCGCAAGGCCGCCGGTTAGGATGAAGGGCGCGGCGAGTGCCTGCGCGATGATACGGCGTCGCGTCGTCTTCATGGCCGTGCCTCGATCTTCTCCGCGTCCCTGGACGCAAAGACTTCCTTCGCCGCGAACAATCCGTTCAGGGCCGCGGGAAAGCCTGCATAGACGGCCATTTGCATCAGGATTTCCGTGATCTCCTCCCGCGACAGGCCGACGTTCAATCCCGCCGCGATATGGATCTTCAACTGCGGTTGGGCCGTGCCCATGGCCGCCAGCGCGGCGATGGTCGAGACCTCCCGATCCCGCCGCGCAAGCCCGGGGCGGGAATAGATGTCGCCGAAGGGGAATTCGAACAGATAGTCGGCAAAGTCCGGAGAGATATCGGCCAGCGCGTCGATCACGGCCTGGCCGGCCGCGCCGTCGATAGCCTCAAGTGCGCGCCGCCCGCGTGCCAATCTTGTTTCGGGATCCGGTCTGTTTTCCGGCGCGGCTCCGGTTTCCCGGGGAAGGGGGTCGTGTATCGTCATGCTTTCGCGTCCTTTTTTCGAGATCGACATAAGTGTCGATCTTGGTGTCGAGGACGAGAAGCGAGGCTTGCAGATCGGCCAGATGGGCGCGCACCCGGTCACGGTGCATTTCCAAAATCTCCCGTCGTTCCGGACCGGTATGATCACCCTTTGTGCGAAGCTCCGCATACCGCAGCATTTCGCGGATCGGCATGCCGGTGGTCTTCAGGCGTTCCAAGAACCCGATCCAGACAAGAACCGAACCGTCATAGTCACGTTGCCCGCTGGCATCGCGGTCTGCGGGCGGCAGCAGCCCGATCCGCTCATAGTAGCGGATTGTGTGGACCGATAACCCAGTGCGTTTTCCAAGCTCGCCGATCTTCATGACACCTTGCTTCTCATCAAGACGCGACCGACCCTAGGGGTTCGAGTGTACTCTAAGTCAAGAAGTTTCTTGTACGGATAGCATGGGCCGTCACCCACCCTGGTGAGCGGGTGTCACATGTACGTCCTTGGGCTGGATATCAGGCGGTCCGGCGATGTTCGTAGGCGCCCAGTTCCGGGGCCTTGTGGAACTTGCCGTCCTTCATGATGGCGACAAGGCGCGCATGGTCCTGCAGCAGCTTCACGTCGCGGGACGGGTCGCCATCCACCAGCAGCATATCGGCAAGGTTGCCTTCGCGGATCGTGCCCAGGCCATTCTCTTTTCCCAGACGCAGGCCCATCAATTGGCCGCCATACATGGTGGCCGCACGGATCGCTTCCAGCGGCGTGAAGCCCAGCATGTCGACGAAATATTCCAGGTCCGTGGCATTGGTGCCGTGCGGGGTCCAGGCGAAACCGTAGTCGCCGCCGATCAAGACGCGGATGCCGCGCTTGTGCATCTCCTTCATGGACTCGATGGCGTGTTCCAACTCGCGCTCGTACATGTCGGTCAGCGGCGTGCCGGGCGTGATGCCGTATTCTCCGGCATTGCGGGCCGTGTTGATCAGCCAGGCGATGGCGGGGGCGACGAAATGCTTGTCCTTGTTCGCCTCCAGCATGTCCATGCTTTCATTGTCATGGAACGAGGCATGGTAGATTACTTCGATCCCGTATTTAACGCAGCGCTTGACCGATTCCTTCGACCGGGCATGCGCGGCCATGGCGCGGTGACGTCCCTTGGCTTCCGCCGCGATGATGGCAAGCTCGTCGTCGGCAAATTGGTTTTCTTCCGCGCCCATACCGGTGATCTCTTCACCGGACAAATTGATCTTGATGGTGTCGACGCCGATTTTCATCATCTCGCGCGTTTTCCGGCGGCAATCCTCGACGCCGGACACGACGATCCCCAGATTGAGGCCCTCATGCGGGATATGCGGCAGGGATGCATCGCCCAAACCGCCGACGGAGGTCAGTTCCGGTGTCGCCGCGGTATAGCGCGGGCCGGGCACCTTGCCTGCGTTGATCGCATCGCGGATGACGACATCCAGCCGGGGTTTCGCGGCGGCTGCGCCGTAACCGGCGGTGAAGCCGGAATCCAGCAGGATTTTCGCCATATAGACGCAATTCAGCATATGTTCTTCGATCGGCATCATCTGGATCGGGTTAATGCCGGGCGCGTTGTTCCAGCTGAGGTGCAGATGCGCGTCGATCAGGCCGGGCATCAGGGTCATGCCGCGACCGTCGATCCGCTGACCGCCATTGCTGTTCCAGCCATAGCTGCCTTGGCCGAAGCCGCCGCCTGAGCGCTGGACCGATTTGATACGGTTACCGGAAACGGTCACCTCGCCGTTGAACGGCTGTTCGCCGGTGCCGTCGATGATCCGAACATTGGTGAAGACAATATCGGACGACCCGTTGCCGTTACCGTTGCCGCCGCCCCATCCGCCAAAAGTCGACTCAGCCATGGTTCAATCTCCTCCATAGGGCCGCGTTCGATGCGCGGCCGCCTTCAGATGCTTGTTCAATGCAAATGTTCTTTTAATAGGGACGCCGTTCTTCCGGGCGCTTCCATCATCATCCAATGGGCGACGTCTGGAATGACTTCCAGTCGTGCGCCCGTAATCGCCTGCGCCAGGGCTTTGCCCATTGGCACTGGCGCTACGGGGTCCTTTTCCCCCGCTATCAGCAAGGTGGGCGCCTTGATCGCATCGTGGCGCGCCGGTTTCGCCTCGCTTAAGGCGATGCAATGGTCCGCATAGCCACGCGGGTCCTGCCGCATCAGGCTCTCCCGCACAAAGGCAGGGACCACCGGGTTGGCCTTGCGTGAGGCTTCCGAAACGCTGCCGTGCGACACGGCATCGGCAATGCCCGCCATACCGTTCGTCCGCGCCGCTTCCGCCCGCTCTTTCAAGCCGGCCCGCGCGGCAATAGGCGGTTCCAGTATAGGCCCCATCAGGGTGAGGGCAGTGACGCATTCAGGGTGCTGGGCGGCGATGTATTGGCACACCAGCGTTCCCATGGAATGGCCGACGAAATGGGCCTTGGCGACGCCGGCGGCGCGCAAGGCGTCCAGAACGTTGTCGGCCATGCCCTGTATGCCGGACCGGCCGGGCCGGATCGGGGAGCGCCCCGCGCCGGGCAGGTCCGGGCGCAGGACGCGGAATCCTTCCATGATCCCCATCAGGGGCTGGAAGCTGTTTGAATCCCCACCCAGGCCATGCACCATCACAACCGCCGGCCCGGTATCCGGCCCGGTAACTTCCATGATCATGCTGCCCAGGCTGCGATCGGTCATGATCAAATCGCCTCGACTGGGTTTTCCAAGGTACCGATACCGGCGATCTCGACCTTCACATTATCACCGGGGGTCAGGTATTTCGGCGGTTTGAAACCGATGCCGACGCCCGCCGGTGTGCCGGTGGCGATAACGTCGCCCGGCATAAGCGTGATGCCGTTCGAAATTGCCGCGATGATCGTTGGGACATCGAAGATCAGCAGGCTGGTATTCGAATCCTGACGAAGTTCTCCGTTGACCCAGCACTTGACCGTCGTGTCGCCCAGGTCGATCTCATCCGCAGTGACGGCGACGGGACCCATGGGGCAGAACGTGTCCTGCGACTTTCCGATCAGCCATTGGCTGTGTTTGCCTTGCAGATCGCGGGCCGTGACATCGTTGATGACCGTGTATCCCCAAACATGGGAAAGAGCATCTTCCTTGGATATGTTGCGGCCGGACTTGCCGATGATGACGCCCAGTTCCGCTTCATAGTCGACGGCGGTCGTGACCGAGGAATCCATCTTGATGGCGGCGCCGTCCGGAACCACCGTTTCCGGCAATTTGGAGAAAACGATGGGCGCTTCCGGGACCGCACCCTTGGCGGCGGAACTGTCGAAACCGGAATTCGCAAATTCGTGGGCGTGTTCGTGATAATTCTTGCCGACGCAGAAGATGTTCCGATGTGGCCGGGGGATCGGCGCGCAGATTTTCACGTCGCCGATGGGAATGGTGTCCAAGGTGCCTGGAACATCGCGCCCAATCAGGGCGGCGACGCCGTTGCCATCCGCGGCAAGATCAAGGCGGTCAACCGTGTCGCCATTGCCCGACAGTTTGCCCAAATGGGTGCCGCCTTGCCATTCGAATACGCAGAACTTCATCACTTATCCTCTTCAGGTTTGGTCCGGTATCAGGATGGTTGATCCGGTGGTTTCGCGTGCTTCCAAAGCGCGATGCGCTTCCGCGGCGTCGCTCAATTTATACTTCTGTCCGATTTCGACTTTGACGGTGCCGCTTCGGATCGCGTCGAAAAGGTCGGCTGAAATCGCGGCGATCTTTTCCGGCGTGTCGGTGTAGTGACCGTAATTGGGGCGCGACAGCGTGACCGATTTGGACGCCAGGGAACTGACATTCCAGGACCCGATATCGCCGGACGCCTGACCGAAACTGACCAAGTGCCCGGGGGTCGCGAGCGCGGCAATGGAATGCGCGAAGCTGTCCTTGCCGACTGCATCGTAAATGACATCCGCGCCATGCCCTTTGGTCAGGTCCATGACTTGTTCTTCCAGGCTCTTCTCGCCCGGCGTAACGACGTGGTGGGCGCCGGCGGCGCGTGCGATCCGGGCCTTCGCTTCGGATGAGGTCGCGCCGATGACGGTCGCGCCCATTCGGTTTGCCCATTGGCACAGCATCCGGCCGACACCGCCCGCCGGCGCGTAGATCAGAACGGTCTGCTTCGGGCGCACGGCATGAACCTGATGCAGCAGAAATTGGGCCGTCATGCCTTTCAACAAGCCTGCCGCTGCCGTCTCATCGTCGATCCAGTCAGGCAGAGGAATAACCAGCGCCGCACCCATGGTGCGGTGGCTGGTATAGGCACCGACCGGCGGGCAGGCATAGGCGACGCGCTGACCTTCACGCAGATGGCTGACGCCGGGCCCGATATCGATAACCTCGCCGGCGGCTTCCATGCCGGGCGCCTGCGGCGGTTCCAACAGCTTGAAGTAACCGGTGCGGCAATAGACGTCGATATAGTTGACGCCGATGGCTGTTTGTTTGATCCGAACCTGGCCGGGCCCGGGTGCCGGTGCCTTGATCTTGGCCGCGTGCAGCTCTTCCGGTCCGCCGTGACGGTCGATAACCATGGCCGTCCCGTCGATTCCGTTGCCTGCCGAAAGGGCCGGAGCGGCGATACCTGTGCCGGGTCTGGTCCGTTCGACCCGTTCGCGGACGGCTTCGAACCCGGCTTCGTAGACGCCCTGGGTAACCAAATCCCGCAATTCGTTTTCCTGGCCGGGCGGCGTATCGAATTTGGATGACCAGTGCCAGAAGGTTCTGTTGCCATCGGTGATCGGTTTGAGGCGCACCTCCGCCAAGTAGTTCTGCAACGGTACGTCCGCGTCGACGATGGCGTAACGGAACCGGTGTTCCTTGTCGGACAGGGACAGCAATTGTTCGCGGATCCGCTCGCCGCCTTGAAGCGTGAAGTTCCGGACCGCGCCGACTTGGTCGGTCTGTCGTCCGGCTTCCAGGCTGCTGCGGCGCACCGCCGGGTGCCAGCGGTCGTGGCCGTTGAAATCGCGCAGCACGTCCCAGACCGCCGCAATGGGCGCGTCTATGACTGTGCTGCACTCGACCTTGACCGACATGGATCAGCTCCCGAATTTTTCTTTCAGGGCGTTGAAGCCGCCCTGGAAGACGCCGTTGCCGACCAGGTCGGTCAGCTCGGATTCGCGACCGGGCGCGCAGTCGAATTCCGCCGACCATTCGGCGAAGGTGCGGTTGCCGTCGGTGATCGGGGTCAGTTTCAGGGTCGCGACATAGTTTTCCACGCCCATCGGGCTTTCCAGGATCGAATAGGTGCAGGAAAAATCATAGTCGCTGAGTGCCAGCAACTGCTCGCGGATAAAGCCGCCATCCTTCAGACGGAAGGCGCGGACGCATCCGACCTGGTCCGATGGCTGGCCGCCCTCAATCCGGCTTTCGGCAATCGCCGGATGCCAGTTGGGCAGGGCGTTGAAGTCCCGCACGGCCGCCCAGAGGCGGTCGGCGGGCGCTTCGATGACGGAAGATGTATAGACCTCGACCATGATCAATCGTCCGACTTATCGGTCTTGTTGGACTTGGCGAGACTTTGGGCGTCCTTCGCGCTGCGGAAGATATCACCCATCTTGGCGACATTCGGATTTTCGACGCCGATCTCCTTCATCAACTCGTCGATCAGCGGGGCCTGGGCCCGATAGCGCAGCGCGCTTTCGATGACTTCGTCCGTCGGCGACCGACTGCCGCCGCCACCGCCGCCGGTCAGCCCGTCCACATGCAGGATCTTGATGCCTTCGATGTTCTCCATCGGCTTGACGCTTTCCCGCACGATACCTTCCAAACGGTCGATCATCTTCGACCGCAGCTGGCCGGCGCGCGCATCCTCGGTCAGGATGTTCTCCGCCTCGTTCTTCAGGCGTTGTGCTTCGGCCGCGACCGCCGCCGTGACCTTGTCGGCCTCGGCCGCGATTTGGCGGGTGTCCGCGTCCTTGCGGGCGATCATGCGATCGATGGATGCAAGGCGTTCGGCAACTTCGGTTTCGCGCGTGGTGTTGACCTTTTCCTCGGCCTCCACCGCGCGGGCACGGACCGCTTCCACACCGACGCGGGTTTCCGCTTCCTCGGCCTGCTTCTGCAGCACGGCGATCTGACGTTCGATTTCCGCCAGTTCCAGAACCTGCGCGCGCTCGACCTCAAGCCGCTTCAAATCGCGGTCCTGCACGATGCGCGCTTCTTCCAAACCACGGTCGGACGCGATACGGGCGCGTTCGATTTCCTCGCGGGCTGAGATCTCCGCTTCCTCGATGGTTTGACGCTGGGCGATCTGTTGCGAGCGCAGCAGGCGGTCGCGTTCGATGCGGGCCTTGTCCAAGGTCTGGTCCAGGGAAATCCGGGCGGTTTCGACGGCCTTGTTGGCGCCGATCTTGGCGGTCTCGATTTCCTGGCCGCGGGCGATGTCGCGGGCCTCGGTTTCCTGATCGGCCATGATCCGCGCTTCGCGCAACTGACGCTCGGACACGATTTTCGACCGCTCAAGATCTTCGTTCGCAGTAATTTCGGAGCTTTCGACGTCGTGGCGCTGTTTGATCTGTTCCTGACGGATCAACCGTTCGCGCTCGATGCGGGATTTCTCCAGGGATTGTTCCTGCGCGATGCGGGCCTGTTCGACCTCCTGATGCGCCTTGATTTCTTCTTCTTCCAGCGACCGGCGCTGTTCGATTTCGTAGGTCCGGGTTTCCCGGTCCGTCGTGATACGGGACCGTTCGATTTCCGCCTGGCGGGTGACGCGGGTGCGTTCTATCTCCGCCCGTTGCTCGGCCCGCAAGGATTCCAGCGTGCGTTCCTGGTTCAGGCGGGAGCTTTCGCTCTCCTCCTCAAGCTTCAGGGTTTCCTTTTCCGCTTCCAAATTCCGGGTACGGATCGCCAGCATGGAGGACTGTTCAATATCGTTGCGCAACTTGCGGCGGGACTCGATGGTCTCGATCAGCTGCGTCAAACCTTCGGCGTCGAACCGGTTGGCCGGGTTGAAGAATTCCAGGTTGGTCTGGTCCAGATCCGTGATCGCGACCGATTCAAGTTCCAATCCGTTCTTGGCCAAGGCTTCAGCCGCACGTTTCTCGACGATCTCGACATAGTCGCCGCGCTTCTCGTGCATTTCGTCCAGGCTCAGTTCCGCTGCGACGGACCGCAACGCACTGATGAATTTCCCGGACAACAGTTCGGCCAGTTGGGCCGGATCCGTCGTGCGGCGACCGAGGGTCGAGGCCGCGGCTGCAACCGCCGTCTTTTCCTGCACCACGCGGACGAAGAAGTCGGCTTCGATATCGACCCGCATGCGGTCACGGGTGATGACCGCCTCTTCCTTGGTGCGGGCGATTGGGATGCGGACGACGTTCAGGTTGACCGGCGTCACCTCGTGGACGATCGGCAACACCAGTGCGCCGCCATTTATCACGACCTTTTCCCCGCCGAAGCCGGTGCGGACGAAGGCTTCTTCCTTGGTGGAGCGGTGATATAGCCAGTTCAGCAAATAGACGGCCACGACGATCACGATGATCGCGACGATGAGCCAGAGAATGATCGATCCTATCAGACCGGTAGTCATGGTCTTTCTCCCCCTCAGCCGGTTTTGCCCGAGGCAGTGGTAATTGCCTTGAAGGCTTTTGTTTGTTCGGTAAGCGCGATTTCGGTCGGCAGACGCTCCATCGAGGAGGCGCCGTAGAAACCGTGGCAGTGATCGGTATTGTCCAAGATGTACTGGGCGTCATCGGGCATCGCGACTGGGCCCCCATGAACAAGCACGAGGACTTCCGGGTTAACCCGCCGCGCGGCCTCGGACCAGGCGTTCACCATGGCAGGGCAATCTTCCAGCTTCAGCGAGGTTTCGGCCCCGATGGAACCACCGGTCGTCAATCCCATATGGCAGACGATGATATCCGCGCCGGCCGCTGCCATGGCGGTGGCCTCGTCCTCATTGAAGACGTAAGGCGTGGTCAGCAGGTCCTTTTCGTGGGCCATGCGGATCATGTCGACCTCCTGACCATAGGACATGCCGGTTTCTTCCAGATTGGCGCGGAAGGTGCCGTCGATCAGCCCGACCGTCGGGAAGTTCTGGACGCCGGAAAACCCGACGGCTTTCACCCGGTCGAGATATTCGTCGAAGATGCAGAAGGGATCGGTACCGTTCACGCCCGCCAGGACCGGCGTGTTTTGCACCACCGGCAGAACTTCATGCGCCATTTCCATGACGATGTCGTTGGCGTTGCCATAGGCCATCAGGCCCGAGAGCGACCCGCGGCCCGCCATCCGGTAACGGCCGGAGTTGTAAATCACGATCAGGTCGATGCCGCCGGCTTCTTCACACTTGGCCGACAGGCCCGTGCCCGCGCCGCCGCCGATTATCGGCTGGCCGTTCCGCCGCATGGTGTGAAACTTTTCAAGAAGTGTCTTTCGCTCAATGCGCGGCATTGCGGGCCTCTCTTCTCATCGGATTGATTTCGTCCAACGCCCTGACGGCCGCATCCGCGAAGCCGGGGTCGTTGATGTGATGGGGAACCCGGACCAAACGCCGGTTCGGGCTTTCCTGGAAGTTGCGGGCGATCGCCTCGAACAGGGCTGCGTCGGCTTCCGGATCGTGGAAAGCCTGGCCCGGCGCGTCGAGCGCGGAAACGCCTTTTTCTGGGATCAGGAAACGCACCGGTCCGTCCATGCGATTCAGGCGTTCGACGATCCATTCGCCCATGCGGACATTCTCGTCCCGCGTGGTGCGCATCAGGGTGACCTGCGGATTATGTTCGACGAAGGTCCGGTTGTTGTATTTCTCGGGCACGGTATCGCGCGCGCCGAAGTTCACCATGTCGAGTGCGCCGACGGAACCGACATAGGGAATGCGGGTGCGGATGAAGGCGCCGAAACGGTCCTCGTCGGCCGCGAACACGCCGCCCATCATCATGTCGCAGACCTCGGTCGTGGTCAGGTCGATGGCCGCCGACAGCATGCCGCTATCGGCCAGTTTTTCCATCGACTTTCCGCCGACCCCGGTGGCGTGGAAGACCAGGCAATCGTAGCGGTCTTCCAATTGCGCCGTGATCTGCTGGACCGCCGTTGTGGTGACCCCGAACATGGTCAGTCCAAGGCCGGGTTTGTCTGTAGAGGCCGGACGCTCGGTGCGGGCCGATTTGACCATCCCGGCGATGGCGTTAGCGCCGTTGGCCAAAACGCGGCGGGAGATTTGGTTCAAGCCCTGCACGTCGGTGACGGAATACATCATCATGATGTCAGCCGGGCCGACATACTGGCCGACATCGCCGGAAGCGACGGTGGAGATCATGACCTTAGGCACGCCGATGGGCAGGCGCCGCATTGCTGGCGTGGCGAGCGCCGTGCCGCCGGACCCGGCCGCCGAGATCACGCCGCCGATGCCGCGTTGCCGGGGCAGCCAGTTTTCGAACGCCTCCTGCATGGCGCGGATGGATGCACCGCGATCACCGCTGAAGACCGATCCCGCGCCACCGCGCGCATAGGCCGCGACCATGTGCGGCGGGACGTCGGCTGAGGATGGTTTGCCAGATGTGGACAGGTCTACGGTGCGGACGCTGAGGCCCCGCTCGACGATCCGGTCGCGGATATAGTTCAATTCCGCGCCCTTGGTATCGAAGGTGCCGACGACATAGACATCGTCGCCGCGCAACAATTCCAGCGGGGTCAGCGGTTCCGCGAAAACCGGTTCCGGCTTCGCGTCGAAGGGGCGGGCCGGTTTCGCCACGGTTTGCTTCGCCGGGCGTTCGCCCGGTTTGCCGTCCTGCCAATGGGCGCTCGACCAACGGGTCGGCGGCACATAGACCAGTGTCGATTTTTCGTCCGGCGCGGTTTCTTCCGTCCGGTCGTCTTGGGGTTCCTCCCGCTCCACGACCGGTTCTTCGGTGTCATCGGGCTTTGCAGCGGATGTTTCCTGTGGTGCTGATGCGGGGATCATCGGCAGGTCGACATCGTCGTGCGAATGGCGCCCGACACCCAGAAGACGTTCTTGCAAGGTGCGGTCGGCGGCCAATTGCTTGGCGGGCATCACATTGCCCACGCGCCCGTTCACCATGATCGCGACGTCTTCGGAGACGGAGGTGGCGACGGCAATATTCTGTTCGATCAACAGGATCGTCACATCGCTTTCTTCCGCCAATGTCCGCAGCAGGTTTTCGACCTGATCGACGATGACGGGGGCGAGTCCTTCGGTGGGCTCATCCAGGATCAACAGGCTTGGGTCCTGCAGCAAGGCGCGGGAGATCGCGACCATCTGCTGTTCGCCGCCGGAAAGCTGACCGGCCCCATTGCGACGGCGTTCGTATAGGCGGGGGAATGTGTCGTAGACGCGGTCGATGGTCCAACTGCGGCCGCTGCCGGAAACCAAGCGCAAATGCTCTTCCACCGTTAGCGAGGGCCACAGGCGGCGCCCCTGTGGGCAATAGCCGACCCCGATGGACGAAATCCGATGGGTTGGCTGGCCGGTGATTTCCTGGCCTTCGAACTGAACCGATCCGCGCCGTGCGGGCAGCAGCCCCATGATGGCGTTGCACAGTGTCGTCTTGCCCATGCCGTTCCGGCCGACGATGGACAGCACGCCGCGGTCGAGCGTCAGGTTCACGCCCTGCAGCGCATGCGAATGCCCGTAATAGACATGCAGGTCCCGAACCTGCAGGACCGGGGCGTTGGAATTTCCGCGGCGGTTGCGATCAGCCATGACCATGCCCCAGATAAAGTTCCTGTACCTCCGGATCGTTTTCGATCTCTTCCGGTGTGCCTTCCTTAAAGATCCGGCCGTTATGCATCATGGTGACCGACTCCGAGACGCGCAGCGCCACATCCATGTCGTGTTCGATGATGATGAAGCCGATATGGTCTGGCAGCGCCTGAAGGATTTCGACCAGTTCGGTTCGCTCCGTCGGGGAAAGACCGGCGGCGGGTTCGTCGAACAGGATCAGACGCGGCGCGCCGGCCAGCGCCAGCGCGATTTCCAACTGCCGCTGCTGGCCGTGGCTCAAATCCCCGACGGGCGTGTCGCGTACATTGTCCAGATGGACGGCGGAAAGAAGGGTTTCGGCGGCTTCCATGCCGCTGTCGTCCTTGCGGGGGCGGCGCAGGGAGAATCTCCCGCGGCTCACGCCCCGGCAGGCGAGATAGATATTGTCGATGACGCTGAGGCCGCCGAACAGAAGGGAAATCTGGTAGGTGCGGCGAAGGCCGCGACGGATCCGCTCATGAACCGGCAGATCCGTCACGTCTTCTCCGAACAGACGCACGCGACCGGTGGTCGGGGGAAAGTCCCCGGTGATCGCGTTGAACAGGGTGGTCTTGCCCGCACCGTTGGACCCCAGGACCGCCCGCCGCTCACCCGCCTTGACGGTCAGGTTGATGTCCGCCAGCGCCACGAGCGCGCCGAAATGGCGGCTCACGGCCTCAAGTTCCAGCGCGTAAAGGCCGGCACTTTGCAGACGGGAGAGGGCGGAGGTCGAAGGCATTGTCTTTATTCTTCCAACGATGCTGGTGTTTTCGGCTTAGTTGCAGGGCGGGTTTTCACGACCGACCTGGCCATATTCCAGGAACTTGTCGTAGGAAACGCCCAGGGTTTGGTTGACCTGCGGAATGACCTTGACGGTCTTGTTAACCAGATTGCCGTCCGGCCCTTCGATGACTTCCGTCAGGAAGATGTCGGCGACGGCCTGGCGGCGTTCGTCCAGATGGACTTTGCCGGTCGGTGTTTCGAACTCAAGGCTCGACAGGGCTTCACGATACTTCTTGCCGCCGTCGGAAAGATCGCCATTCACTTCGTTGAGCGCCAGCAGGGCTGCCTTCGTGTTGATGTAATAGGCGTGGGCGAACAGCGAAGGTGACGGGAATCCGTCCGGGAACTGCTTTTTGTAGGCAGCCACGAACTTGTTCCAGCGTGGGTCGTCCCAGGTATCCGACACCGGTCCGGCCGACGGTGTGCCGATGATGAAGTCACGCGTCCGGCCTTTGGAGCCCAGAACCGTTTGGTCGACCGTGATCGAACCGCCGATCAGGGGCAGTTCGCCGCCGGCCTGCTCGTACTGGGTCAGGAAGTTGACCGCGTCCGCGCCACCAAGCGCGACGTAGATGGCGTCGACATCGTCGGGCAATGCGGCAATGACCGAGGAATAGTCCTTGTTGCCGATCGGAACCCAGAAACGGGCATCGACCGGGGCGCTACCGCCGAGACGGCAGAACGGCTCAAGGAAACCGAAGACCTGCGTATAGGGGAAGGAATAGTCTTCCGCCAGGACGGCCACGGACCGATAGCCCTTGTCGTTATAGACATACTCGCCCAAGCCGGCCATCCACTGCGCGCCTTCAGTCGAGAAACGGAAGAAGTTGTCCGCCGGGCTGCGCAACGTCGTGTCCTGCGCGGCGGACGAGCCGTTCAGGAAAGTGACGTCGGGCTGGGTCTTGGCATAGTCCTTGACCGCCAGGCCTTCAGACCCGGAAAGCGGCCCGACCAAAATCTGGACCCCGTCCTGTTCCACTAGTTTACGCGTGGCGCGGATCGCGCTGTCCGGCGATGCGTCGGACGAGCCCGTGATCAGTTCGATCTTCTTGCCGCCGGCGGAATAGCCGAATTCTTCCAGCGCCAGTTTGACGCCGCGCATGCTGTCTTCGCCCAGGACCGTGAAGGCCCCTTCCAAGGTCGCAAGCGCACCCATCTTGATGCTGTCCTGCGCCATGGCGCCGGTACCAGCGAACGACAGCAGCGCCGCCGCCGCTAGGCTTTTACCCAAATTACCGATCATCGTTACCTCCCAAACACGGTTATAGAAACTCGGTTTATTGTTCGAACGATGGGGCAGTTTGCCCGTCGTCCCGTTCTGCCCGGGCATTTCTGCGCCGCGCATTCCAGTTGAGCCCGATGCGGTTGCGCACCTTGCTCCAAATTCCAAGAAGTCCATCCGGCGAGAACAGCACCACCAGCAGAAAGGCCAGGCCGATCACGGTGTTGAACCGTTCGCGGTCGATCAGGTCGATGGCGAAGTTCTCCAGCAGAACGAAGGCGATGGCCCCCAAGAAGGGACCGACCGGATGCCGCATGCCGCCGACGACCGCGATCACCAGAATATCGATGGCGACGTCGACGCCGACGGAACCGGGTGATATCCGGCCGTTGAACCAGACCAGCAATACGCCCGCGGTGCCGGCGATGATGCCGGACATGAAATAGGCGACGATCCGATGCACGGTCACGTCATAACCGAGCGCGTGCATGCGGCGGGGATTGTCGCGGATGGCTTGCAGGCTGAGGCCGAAATTCGCCCGCGCGCCGTACAGCACCATGAAGAAGAAGAAGGCGGCCAGGGCCAGGGTCAGGTAATAGAAGGGAATTGGGGCGCGCCAATAGACACCGAACAATGTAGGGGGCTCGACCCCGGCATAGCCGGTAAACCCGTTGAACAGCGCATAGTTCTGCCGCACGAAGTAGAAGAACGCGACCGCGATCGCCAATGTGATCATGATCGTGTAGATGCCCTCGGTCCTGACCGAGATCGCACCGATCAAGGCGCTGAAGACAGCCGCGCCCAGGATCGCGACCGGGATGGTCAACCACCAGGGCCAGCCCAATCCCATCACGCCGACACTGTTGTCGCCAAAGATCGCCATCAGGTACCCGGCGAAACCGGCGACGGTCAGCTGTGCCAGGCTGACCATGCCGCCATAGCCAGCCAGCATCATCAGCGACAGCGCGACCATGCCCAGGATCAGCGAATACGCGCCGATCTGATAGGTGAAAAAGTCGGAGGTGAAGGTCGGGTAGGCGAGCAGGAAGACGGCCACGACGATTTTCGCCGGATGGATGTCCGTCCACGCACTGTTGCCGGAAAAGAGGCCGCCTGTCGCCATTGCTCAGCGCCCTCCCATGATGCCCTGCGGGCGGACGGCCAGCACGACGACCATGATCAGGAAGGTCAGGACCACCCCGTAGGTCGGGAAATAGGCCAGGCCGAACTGTTCCGCCAATCCGACGAGCAGCGCGCCGATGGCGGCCCCCGTCACGGAGCCGAGACCGCCGACGATGACGACGATGAGCGAGGCCAGCAGATAACGGATATCCTCGCCGGGCGCGATGGAAAGGGCGGTCCCCCCGACGACGCCGGCAAACCCGGCGAGGCCCGCGCCGATGGCGAAGACCAGGGCGAAGACCAGTTGCACGTTGACGCCGCTGGCGGCCAGCATCTGCCGGTCGTTCACGCCCGCACGGATCATCATGCCGATCCGCGTGCGGTTGAGGAACAGCCACAGCCCGATGCCGACCGCGACAGCGGCGACCAGCACGGCCAGGCGATAGATTGGGTATTTGATATAGACGGCGGCGCCGGATGATTTGACGACCGAGATGATCGGCAGTTGGGTCGCGCCGAACAGCCATTCGGGCGGCTGGAACTGATAGGTCGTGCCGGTCCAGATCGCCAGCATCAGGTCCGCCGCGATGATGGATATGCCGATTGTGACCAGCGTTTGGCGCAAGTCATCGCCTTCCATGCGGCGGAAGATCAACACCTGCAACAGAATGCCGCTGACCGCGATGGCGAGGAAGGCGACCAGCAGTCCGAAGAACCAGCTGCCGCTAGCTTCCGCGACTTCGTAGCCGATATACGCGCCCAATAGATACATTGAACCATGGGCGAGGTTCACGTTCCTCATAAGGCCGAAGACCAGCGTGAAGCCGCTGGCGACCAAAAAATACAAACCGCCCAGCGTCACGCCGTTGAAGAAGGTGTTGACGAAGGTCTTCTTCCGGCCGATCGCCGAGATCAACCAATCCGGCCAGACGGCAAAAATCATCCATAGGAAGACGGCCGCGGCCAGGAAGATCACGATGGCCCAGAAGGTATGGCGTTCAACAAAACTGCGCATCGACGCTTAACCCCGCCCGTATGTGGCGGCGATGGCCAATGCGTCGGCATATGACGCGATGATTGTTGGTGCGATGACGGGTTTCCCGCCCATGGCCGAAACGGACCACAGCATCCTCAATTTCCTCCCCGCGGCGCCGGTTGGACGGCGGCTGGTTTTTGGTGTCTGGCTGCCTTTTCGGCGCCGGTCACGGTCCGGTCTTTTGCCGGACTTCCCATTGTTTGGTGAAAATATCTTGCGGCGACTTCTTTTTCGCTGCAATGGCCTGTTGAGATTAAGTGAGTAAAAATGGGTAAAACATGATCCAAAAAATGAGAATCAATGGAGGGGAGGTTTCCATCAATTCTCACAGATTTTCCCGGTTTCAGGCTTTGGAAAGCCATCCTTCCCCCCAAAAATGTGGCCGAAAATTGAGGGTTTCGACCTTTTTTTCGACAGTTATTGAACCAATTGATGGACCAATTCGCCGATTATTATGAAACAATAGCACCAATTCTAAGATTTACTAGGCACTTTGGTTCAAAAAAGTTGACTTAATATACCAATTGAACCTATTATTTGAGGTGATTGGTCAGTGATTCGGGTTTTCCAGCGGCGAATCCTTATGGCTTTGACGGGGAATTTTCATGAGATCGACGATATCGGCACGAATTGCAGACCAGTTGCGGTCCGACATACGGGCGGGCGCGTTTTCCGGTGACGGCCGGATTCCGACGGAACGGGAACTGGCGGCGCGCTTCGATGTCGCCCGCAATACAGTGCGCCGTGCGATCGAGGATTTGCGGGATGACGGCCTTGTTGTCTGTCATGTGGGCCGTGGCACCTTCGTCGCGGGGAATGATGGCCTGACACAGCTTGCCCCGACCCCTCAGAACGAGAATGAAACCACCTCCAAGGCGTACAACTTCGTCGCTGAGATCAGTCCTCGGGACTTGATCGAAGCCCGTTTGATGTTTGAGCCCGCCGTGGCTGCTGCTGCCGCGGCGAACGCCACGGAAGCGGATATCCAACAACTGCTTCGCGCCCAGGCCGGATCGGAACAGACTGACGAGATGGAAACTTTCGAGAAGTATGACGCGGAAATCCACCGTCTGCTTTTTGCGATGAGCCAGAACCAATTGGTCATCAAGATCGATGAGATGCTGTCGGCAATGCGGGCCAATGCGGAATGGCTTGCGGCGAAGCGTCGGGCCTATACGCCCGCGCTGAAAGCCCGCTATGTTTCTCAACATGCGGATATTATCGAAGGCATTCGTATGCGCTCGCCGAAAGCGGCGCGGGAAGCGATGACCGCCCATCTGGAAGAAGTCCGACGCGCCTTGCTCGAAATATGAGTGATACTGCGCGCCCGTGCCTGGCTTTGTGGCGGATCGTCGCCCCGAACCATGTCGATAGGTTGCCTTCCGGTTTTCTAACCGCGACGCCGGGCCTGCCCGATGACCGGGTGCCTATGGAAGTGGGTTTGCTGCTGCCTGCGGGGCGGGGGCGCGGGGTCGTGACGGATACCGTTATTGCCGACCCTGCCGCTGCGGCGGGAAGGGGCGTCGGTCTATTCATGGCAAACCCGTTCCTGGCGGTCGACCGGGAAGCGGCACGGTTGCAGGCGGCCGGCATCGGCTGGGTGTCGAACCTGCCCAGCACGCATCAACAGGATGCGGATTTCCAGCAGCAGCTGCAGGATGTTGGACTTGATTGGGCGCGGGAACTCGCCTGTTTGGCGAAGTTCGGCGACCTGGGCTTAAAGCGGCTGGCCGTGTTGTGTGACGAGGCGGCCTGTGAGGACGTCTTGGCGGCCAAACCCAATGCGGTCGCGATTCTGCCGCGGGTTGCCGATTTCGCCGCCGGGTTCCCGTCGATGCTGCGCCGGGGCGGTTCGGCGCAGGCGGTTGCGAATACATTGTTGGATGCGGGATGGCAGGGGCCGGTGTTGGTGTTGGGGTCTGAGGCGGAAGCGGCATCACCTGCCCTGTGGCCACCGGGCGTCGATGGATTGCTTCTGCGGCCCGTGATTTGGCGAGCCGTTGTTTGAGGATGCGCGTCAGCCTGTCAGGCCGAACTTCTTGATCTTGTTGTAGAGCGTCTTGCGGGACATGCCGAGGGCCTCGGCCGTACGGCTGCGGTTGAAGCCGTTTCGCCACAGGGCATCGACGATCCGTTCCTTCTCACCGCCCCGCGCGGTCGGGCCGGCTGCGGCGGCGCCATCCAGGCGGGACAAAACAGTGTCCTCCGCGATGGGGCCGCGCGCCGTTTCGGCTGACAGGTCGGTGAGCAGGGCGGTCAATTCAGCCTCGTTGCCGGGCCAGGCATGGGTTTCCAGCCGCCGCAGCGCACTGGCCGTGAAATCCTGCCGCGTGATGGCAAGGCCGGTTTCGACGCAATCGAACAGGTCTTCCACCCTTTCCCGCAAGGGCGGAACTTTCAAAACTGCACCGCCCAAGGCTTCCGCCAATTGAGAATCCAGGCCAAGTACCGACGGGTCCAGGGTATCCGAACTGCCGGCCACCGCGCAGACGAGGACCACCCGCGTGGTGACGGGAACCGGGCGCCAGGACCCGGGCGCCCGAAATGTACCGTCGGTCAAGGCGCGCGCCAGCCGTCGCTGGGTCGCGACCGGCAGCCGTTCCGCCGCGCGGATCGCCAGCACGCTGATACCGGGATCGGAAAGGCCCGGCAGCCGTCGGTCGATCGTATCGCGATGGCCGAACAGAAGGTTGCGGGCGCGGCCCGGAAACTCCTCCCCCGCCAGGTCGATGGTGACGACCGGCGCTTGTCCCGGTTTCCGCGATGTCGGCTTGCCGGCAAGCGCGGTAAGGCTGGGTATGGTCGGGCTGCCTTTTTCCGCCAATAGCAGGACGGGGCGGTCCAATTCGGCCAGCGATCGAAGGCGTTCAAGGTAATTCAGCAGGGCGGGGGAATGGCCGTTGAAACCAAAGCCCCGGCCCCAGGCCGTCAGCCGGTTTTCCTTTTCGTCCAGCGCGGCGCCCTTACTACTCGCCTGCCGGAACCGGTCGATCTGATCGGCGACGGAAATTTCCAGCGGCATGCGTTCGAAAGTGGAGCCTCCGACATAGCCGTCGATATCGGCGAGGCGCACCACCCGCGCCAAATCCTCCGCCGTTTCGATGGGGCCGCCTTCCAGCAGGAAGCGCGTCTTCGGGCTGATCCGTTTGATCAGGCGACCGATCTCCCGCGCCATGGCGGCCACTTCCTCAAGCGAGGCGCGGGCTTGGTGCCCGACGGACCCGCCGACATTCCAACCGAGGTTCAGACAGACGAGGTCGAGCCTCGCATCCGCCGCCAACCGCGCCTGGGTCCTGGTCGCGCAATAGAACATCGCGGTCAGACCCCGGTCCTGGACCGCGCGCAACTGTTCCACTTCGCGTTCGATGCCGCGGCCGGCACGCGAGAGGATCTGCTGCATCGGGCGGGAATAATGCATGCAACTGGGAAAGTTCACCGCGCCGGCGAAACCCTGTTCCTTGATCGCTGCGGCCGTGGCGGCGAAGTCGAGATCTTCTTCCCAAACATTCAGCCCGATCAGGACCGGTATGTTGCACTGGGTCAGAAGTTCGGTCCGCGCGAAACCGTCGGTCAGGGTACGGGCATCGAAAATCGGTAACATGCAGGCAATCGACGGCGCCCCCATGCTGCGCAGCCGCCCGGCATTGATGGCCAGCAGAAAGTCGGCGCCGCCGCGCTCCGCCGCCAGCCCGGTGCTGCCGGAGCCGATGGCCGCGCCGATCAGGAATTTTCCCTTAAGTCCCGCGTTCACTCCAAATCCCGATAATCCGATTTCAATCGGTTACCAGTATCGCACGTCTTGCCGGTCGAGTTCACCCTGAACCGCGGAAATGTCGATCCGGTCCAGTTCGCTGTTGGATTTCAATGACAGGGCGGCCGCGATTCCGGCGCCTTGGCCGGTGACGGCGCAGCAGCTCATGTTCCGTGTCGCGGCGTGGCTGACCGGGTCGCCGCCGGTGGCGCGGCCCGCGACCAGCAGGTTCTTGACCTTCTTCGGCACAAGGTTGCGATACGGAATTTGGAAGTAGCGGCCGGTCGTCGGCAGAATCAAGATGCCATAGCCGTCGATGAATTCCGGGTAGATGCCGATGGAATCCTCGAACCGGCCCTGCTCGCGCACATCGGTTTCGGTCATGTTGTAGGCCGCATCGATCTTGCGCGTATCGCGGATGCCCAGCGTCATGCCGAAATTGCGCAGGCGCATGCCTTCGCAGCCGGGCATGTATCGTTTCAGGGCCTCGATCGCCAACATGGACTGGCGCCGGCCTTCGATCTCGAACTTGGTCAAATCGTCCGGGTCGGTGCCGTCGCAGTCGTCCATATGGATCAGGTTCATATAGGTCAGTTCACCCGTGTCGTGCATCGCGCCCCAAGTGCCGGCGATGGTGTTCAGGTGCGGCGGAATCAAACCGTCCTCAATTGCTTTCTGGAACGGCTTCTTTACGAAGGGGGAGAACATGTCGTCTTCCTTGCCGGAGGTTTCGATGTTCCATTCACCGCCGCCGCCCCAATCCTTATAGGTCTGGGGATCGTTACGGATGCCTTCCATGAACTTGGTCTTGTCGACGCCGGCGACGTGGAACATGACGGAGGCCGCCATCATTTTTTCTTTCGCCGTCTTGAAGACCGGCGCGCCGGCCCAATTGACAAGGTCCGCGTCCCCGGTCGCGTCGATCACGCGGTGGGCCAGGATCGCCTCGCGCCCCGCCTTGGATTCGGTGATGATGCCGGTGATCGTGTCGCCGTCCATGATCGGAGCGACGACGAAGCGGTGCAGCATGGCGTGAATGCCTGCTTCCTCGACCAGCTTGTCGGCGACGATCTTGAAGCCTTCCGAGTCGATTTCATAGGACAGGCTTTGCGACTCCTGGACCGCGGCGCCCATTTCCTTGGCGCGGGTCTCAAACTCGCGGCCGATGCCGTTCGCCTCAATCGTCTCCTCGTGCCGGTACCAGGCCATGCCTTCGACGCCGACCACGGTCAGGTTGCCGCCGAAACAGCCGAAGCGCTCGACCAGGCAAACCTCCGCGCCCGCGCGCGCTGCGGCCAATGCCGCCGCCAACCCGCCGGGGCCGGAACCGACGACCAGAACGTCCGTCTTATGAATGACGTCGACGGAACGCGCCGGTTCCGTAATCGTGCCCAATGTCGCGCCCATGTTTCGACCAACCCTTTCAACGCCTGAATGAAAAACATCCAAATGGAAAAGTATCCGCTTTCGGATTTCTTCGGATACTGGAGACGGGCCGAGCGTTCGTCACCCCATAAAATGAGCGGATAAGTAAGATTTAATTTTGCATTTCCGGGACTTATTCAAGGCAGAACGAAGAAGAGCGAAAATCGACGAAATGCGCTTAGTCTTGCGTTTGCGCCGCCGGGCCGGTTTTGGCACGGAATCGCCGCATCCAGTCCAGGCTGACCGCGTCGGCCAGTTTGGCGACGCCCGGTTTCAGCGTGCCGCGTGCAGGGGCGGGAACTTGCAACGCATCGCAGATCCGACCGACAGGGGTGGCCGGATCTTCCGACAGATTTTCATAGCCGACGCGCAAGCGATCTATTCCTTGTTCCGCAAACCAATCCGTCCAGGCGGTGTCATAAGCATCCAATTCGGCCAGTTTCACCGCGATCCTGTCGAAATCGAAGACCGGGTCCGACGGCGGGGCCAGACGTTCCACCTCGGTTCCGTCCGGGGCGATATGCCAAAGGCCGGTCTGTTCGGCCTTCACCATGGAGACGGCCTGGGCCAGTTTGTCTTCCCGCGTCAGATGAATGTAGAGCACGTCGCCGAAAGCTGCGCCGAGGCGTTCGCGGTCGGCGGTCAATCCAGGATGCACCGTGCCGATCATGGCCGACAGGCCGGGCAGGTCTTTGCGCATCAGACGCAACCCGAAAATGTCGGTATCGCCTTTTCCGGCTGCGATGGCGGCTTTCAGCACGGCGGCGCAGAAAGCCGGGTCGTCCGGTGTACCGGTCTTAGGCATTCCGGGCTGGGGCATGCCCAATTCAACCCACCATTCGGGATCCATATCGCCCATGAAATAGGAATCCGGCTTACCGGTCCTGCCGGTCGCGCTCAGCAAATCGCAAAGCAAGGTGCTGCCTGTGCGCGGCGTGGCGCAGATGATGAAGCTCTTCATGCCAGGGGACTCCAATTGGGCGGGCAATAGTGTCGTGCGCCGGGGTATCTTGTTTAAGTGATGTCCATCCAACAAGCTGTCGCCAACAAAACAAACGGTTTGACTATGGGAGGAACATGAAATGGCGAAAATCGCGGTTGTCGGCGTTGGGGCGATGGGCGGTGTCTATGCGGGCTTGCTGGCCGATGCGGGACATGAAGTCTGGGCGGTGGATGTCTGGCAGGACCATGTGGATGCGATCAAGTCCAAGGGACTTCGCGTCGAAGGGGCCAGCGGCGACCGTACCGTGACCTCGGTTCACGCGACGACCTCGCTTGCCGATGCTGGAACCTGCGACCTCTATATTATTGCGACCAAGGCGGACGGCGTCGGCCCTGCAGCGCAGGCGATCAAGCCGTTGGCCGGGCCGCAATCGGTGGTGCTGACGATCCAGAACGGGCTCGGCGCGGCGGAGCGGATAGAGCAATACATGCCGCTCGACAATGTGTTGCTGGGCGTGGCGGAAGGGTTCGGGGCCTCGATCAAGGGACCGGGCCATATTCATCACAACGCCATGAAGCGCATCCGCATCGGGGAATGTTCCGGCGGCATGACCGACCGGTTGCAGGCGGTTGAGAAGATTTGGCAGGAGGCCGGCTTCAACGTCCAGGCCTATGCGGATATCGAACAGCTGATCTGGGAGAAGTTCGTCTGTAACGTCACCTTCTCCGCCCCCTGCACCACCTTCAACAAGACAATCGGGGAGGTGATGGCCGATCCCGCTTCCTGGCATATCGCGATGAATTGCGGGCGTGAGGCCTATGCCTGCGGTAAGGCCAAGGGCGTCAATTTCACCTTCGACGACGTCGATGCCTATATCACCGATTTCGGGTCGAAGATGCCCGACGCGCGGCCTTCCATGTTGCTCGACCATCTAAACAAGAAACGCTGCGAGATCGACGCCATCAACGGCATGGTCCCGGTGGTTGGCAAGGAACTGGGCATCCCGACCCCTTATAATGACGTGGTGTCCGGCGCGGTCCGGGCGCGAGAGGATGCATTTTGAGAGGTAAGGAGTGAAGGTTTCATTTTACCGGCCGGACCCGGCACTTACGGGGTTGGTGGAGGCCTATGTCTTGGTCGACGATCGGGACGGCGGGCTGCCTTTTTCCCCGGTTACAACGGCGCCGATGCCCTATGGGGTTTTGAGCGTCAATTTCTGCGACAGAAGTGTGGACAGTGACGGCAACCGTCATCCGGAAATCGCCTTTCTCGGCCTTCAGACAGCTATTCGCCATTGGGTCGCGGGCAACGCCACATTGTTTGCAATGGTGTTGCTTAGCCCTGTCGGTATGGCCGGGATGATGCCGGGCCTGGGACAACATACCGGAAATGCCTTGCGCAACCTGACCGACCTTCTGGGGCCTGGGCAGGCAGCGGGACTTCGCGCCGCCGCTGCGCGATTGATGGCTTTCGGCAAAACCGATCTTCTCGACCGTTGGTGCCTATCCGCCTTGTCGGCTCAAACCTTGCGCGCCTCGATGGGGGAAGCGTTGATCCAATCAATCGGCCGGCACCGGACCTTGTACGCGGCTGCATCGTCGATGGATATTTCAGTGCGCGGCTTTCAACGCCGTTTCCATCGGGAATTCGGCACTTCCCCGACGGAACTGAGCAATTTGGTCCGGCTGCAGAACAGCATGAAAACGGCGCGTCGGCCTGGTACTGGTCTGTTGGATGAGCGCTATGCGGATCAGTCACATCAGATCCGCCATTGGCGGCGCTATCTGGGGACGACGCCGGGGCGCTACCGGCGGTTCGAAGTATCCGCCGCGGCGCGCGCGCTGGAATGCGCCGACCCGGACGGCGCCGCCTTTTACATGTGATCCCATTCCTGTCGCGATCGTTCAATACCGGCTCTGCACCACGGACCACACTCGACGCTGTTTTCAACGCGATAGCGGGAGTGTCAGGAGATGTCGGACCTTAGGACAATAGCATATAGCGTGCGCGGACAACGGATGGAGAGTGTGGCCGTTTTGCCGGAAAACGACGGTAGCCTTCGTCCCTGTGTGCTCGTCTGTCACGATTGGAGCGGTATCAACGAATATACCTTGGAGACATGCGAGAAGCTGGTGGCGCTGGGCTATGCCGCCTTGGCGGTCGATGCCTATGGGGCGGGGTTGCGCGGGGACCCGGTCGGGGACAATTCCCATTTGATGACCCCGTGTCTGCAAGACCGGGACCTGTTGCAGGAGCGATTGTTGGCAGGTTTAGCCGCGGCGGCGGATCTGGCCGGCGTGAATGCGGAGAATATAGCCGCGCTTGGCTATTGTTTTGGCGGCCTATGCGCCTTGGACCTTGCGCGTCGCAACCCGGATGGTCTTCGGGGCGTGGTTACCGTGCATGGCGCGCTCAACCCTCCGCCGTCTCAATCTCCAACAGCATCGGCGCCAGCGCCTATGCGTGCGCGGGTGCTCATGTTGCATGGATGGGCCGATCCCATCGTCCCACCGGCGGAGGTGAAGGGCGCGTTCGAAGAGTTCACTGCGGCAGGGGCGAACTGGGAAATGCAGATTTATGGGCATGCGATGCACGCCTTTACCTTTACCGGCGCGGCGTTTCCGGAGCGCGGTATCCAGCACCACCCACACGCGCATCGTCGGTCCTGGAAAACCACCTGCACTTTCTTGGAAGAGACACTGATGGACGACGGAATTATCCGTACAAAATCATGAGACCCGAATGCCGTGGATAAGCCGGCCAACACCATCGCCACCGTCGCGGCAGGGCAGTTCAATGACTTGGACGGTCAGGAAGCCCCTTGATTGGGCAGCCAATCTACCTTCAACAAGGCCAATGTTCCCGGTGTCGCGGATGGTCTGAAAGTGATCGCGGAATTGGATGCCGAAGAGCCGTGGCCAATATGTGCTGAAGCGTGCGCCGGCGATATTGCTGTTGACCAAGCCGTTGAAGTTTTCCCCTGAGATGCGGAACAACGGGTCCGGCTCGGCATCTGGAAAGCACGAGATGACGATGTCGGAATGCCAGCCGCGGAAATCGACAAAGTCGAACCGGCTCCAATCCGGCAGGGCTTCGCCACCCCGCCGTTTTCCGTCCCAGACACCGATAAGGCTGCTGAATTCCGGCGCCGCCTCAAAGACCTTATCCATGGGCAGACGACGAAGATTGAACAGAGGTGCGTTCTCATCCTCCTCAATCTGGTTCAACAATCCGGTCACCGGGTTGGTTGCCGCCACGTAACGCACTCCTTGTGTATCTAAATCCATCCAAAACTACTTAAATATTAGTAAAAATGAGTTAACAAAATCTGACCAGGGCTGGCGGGGGGCGGCCAGTGAAGCGGTATGGTGTATGTAGGACGGCCCTCTACGCGCAGTAGAAGGAAATTATGCGAGATAAGCGTCAGCCGTGTTTCACGAACAGGGGCGAATGGTATGACCGAAAAGGAACTGGATAGAGTCCTAGAGAGAGGGTTCAAGGAATTGCCGGGTTTTTGTGATTGGTTCCTTTCCAGAACGCGATTTTCTGATCGGGGAGGAAGATGCGTCTTCTCCCGATCCGATCATCCTTGGGGGCGTTTTCCTGTCGAGTTTACAGACCCTGAAACGGGTCGAAACGAAGAAGTTCTAAGAGAAGGCGAAACGGATGTGCTTGTTGTTTTCGAGGCAAGCGATGGGATGATTTTTGCACTCCATATCGAAAACAAACTGGCCGATGGAAAATTTACTGCTTTCCAGCCGGAACTATATGCTGCCCGGGCCAAACATTGGTTGCATGACGTAAAGTATGGTCGCTATCAGGATTTTCAGACGGTTCTCGTTTCGCCGTCCACGTTTCGAAAAAAGAATGTACGGGAATCTGGGAAGTTCGACTGCTTTGTGTCCCATGAGGATATCGCAAAGTTTCTCCCTGAGTTCGGTTCGGAGTAGGGTCTTCCGGAAGCGACGATTTAGAGCACAACCCAGCGGTGACGTTAGGACGGGAAAACCCGATGACTTCCTTCTCAATGACGACAATGACCACCTATCTCTTCTTCGCCGCGGCGATCGTGGCGGAGGTGATCGGTACGACGGCACTGGCGCGGGTGGAGGGGTTTACCAGGCTCTGGCCCAGCGTGATCACTGTGGTCGGCTATGCGGCGGCCTTCTGGTTTCTATCTTATCCCTTGCGGGTCATGCCGACCGGGATCGTCTATGCGGTGTGGAGCGGGGCGGGGATCATCCTGATCACGCTGGTCGCTTGGCTGGGCTTCAACCAGAAACTGGATATGCCCGCGCTGATCGGCCTCGCCCTGATCCTTGCCGGGGTGGTTGTGATCAATGTCTTCTCGAAATCGGTGGCGCATTAGTCAAGACGCTGGACAGGGATGTAGCTGTGAACTAACCCCGAGCATTGGGGGGCTCGTTCCGTCGAGCCATAGGTAAGGGGGCAGAACCGACAGTGAAAAGGGATTGAAGCAGGTATGGATTTCCAGTGGATCGCAATCGCGCTTGGTGACGTTACCTGGATCTCGATCGCCTTTGTGCTTGGCTTGCTTTCCCGCGCGGTCGGCTTACCGCCCCTGGTCGGCTTCCTCGCCGCCGGATTCGTCCTCAACGCTTATGGCATCACCAGCGGGGTCACGCTGGAACGGCTTTCGGACCTTGGCATCACGCTGCTGCTTTTCACCGTCGGGCTGAAGCTGAATCTGCGCACCTTGGCCAAGCCGCAGGTCTGGGCGGTGACGGGCGTCCAAACCGGCGTCACCGTCGCAGTGCTGTTCATGGTGCTGACGGTGATGGCGTTGGCCGGCCTACCGCTTGCCGCGGATCTTGATTGGCCGCAGGCGCTTCTCGTCGCCTTCGCGCTCAGTTTTTCCAGCACGGTTTTTGTCGTGAAGGTCCTTGAACAGAAGGGGGAGATGAAATCCCTCCACGGTGGCATCGCCATCGGCATCCTGATCATGCAGGACATTGCCGCCGTCATCTTTCTGGCGGTTTCGGCCGGTAAGATACCATCCCCCTGGGCCGCTTTGGTACTGCTGCTCATCCCGCTGCGGCCGGTACTGCACAAGCTGCTCGAACGCGTCGGTCATGACGAGCTGCTGGTGCTATATGGTTTTCTGCTCGCCATGGGCGGGGCAGAACTGTTTGAGATGCTGGAACTGAAAGGCGATCTCGGCGCGCTCGTTCTCGGCGTGTTGATTGCCAACCATCCGAAAGCGGACGAGATGGCCAAGACCATGCTTGGCTTCAAGGATCTGTTCCTCCTCGGCTTTTTCCTTTCCATAGGCCTGTCGGGCGCGTTGACCTGGGAGACGGTTGCGATTGGCGTGTTGCTGACGCCTTTCGTCTTCCTCAAAGGCGCGTTGTTCTTTGCTTTGTTAACCCGGTTCCGCTTGCGCGCGCGCACGGCACTGCTCTCCTCGATCAACCTCACCAACTACAGTGAGTTCGGCTTGATTGTGGCGGCAATCGGCATATCCAGCGGCTGGATCGGGAATGATTGGATGGTTGCGATTGCCGTTGCGCTCTCACTTTCCTTCGCTGTGGCGGCGGGGCTCAGCACCGTCTCCCAACCGCTATACACCAAGTACCGGAATCGTTGGAAACGGATGGAGCGGGACGACCTGATCTCGGATGACCGCCTGCTCGACATGCGGGGCGCGAAGATCGCGGTGATCGGCATGGGCGGTGTGGGAACCGGTGCTTTCGACATGATGCGGGAACGGGACGGCGACGTTGTCGTCGGTGTCGATATCGACCCGCAAACCGCCGCCAACCAGCGCGAGGAGGGCCGCCACGTCCTGCATGGCGACCCGTCCGACTCGGATTTTTGGGACCGTATGCAGGCCGGTCATTCGCTGGAACTGGTGATGCTCGCCCTGCCGCGCCACGCCACCAACATGGCCGTTCTGGAACAGTTGAAGGCCGCCGGATTCACCGGTCGCATTGCCGCTACTGCGCGGTTTCAGGATCAGGTCGAGGCGTTGGAGGAAGCCGGCGCCGATACGGTCTTCAATATTTACCGGGAGGCCGGCGCGGGCTTCGCCGCACATGTGGTAGGCAGGAATGCGGAGCGGGATGCCGGGCAGTAGCCGCCTTCCATGTTATGGTCGACCGCTCACGGCAGGTTGGCTTCGTTCTCAATAGGCCGACCGGAACATGCTGATGAAATCCGCTTCCGTCGTGTGGCGCGGGTTCCAACGATTGTAGTTCAGCTGAAAGGCATGTTTGGCCATGGTATCCAGACTGTCTTCCGTCACGTCCAGATCCCGCAGCCGTTTCGGTACGGACAGGTCGTCGCAGAGTGTGCCGATGGCGTCCAATCCCATCTGGGCGGCCTCGCGTTCCGGTACACCTCGTACATTCATTCCCATGACACGCGCCACATCCCCAAAGCGGGCCGGATTGGCAATCAGATTGAACCGCGCCGCATGCGGCAGGCAGACCGCATTGGCCAATCCATGCGGCACCGGATAGCGACTGCCCAGCACCATGGCCATGCAATGCACGTTGCCCAGCCCCGTCGTACCGAAGGACAGTGCCGCCAGCGCCGAGCCGTTTTGCATGCCGAGCGCAGCCTGTGTGTTCTCCCGGTTGGCCACATAGGGGCGAATGTTTTCGCTGATCAACCGCATGGCATGAAGATTCACCGCATCGGACCAGGGGTTCGCCAGTTTGGACAGGTAGCTTTCGAAGGCATGCACGAAGGCATCCACCCCGGCATGGACCGCTACATGGGCCGGCACGGTGCTGATCGCCAGCGGGTCGAGGATGGCATGCATCGCCGGGCCAAAACGGGCATGGCGGATCGCCATTTTCACATTACGCGCGGTATCGGTGATGACCGCCGCGCCGGAAACCTCCGACCCCGTTCCTGCGGTGCTGGGAATGGCGATCAAGGGGAGTGGCGCAATCGAGAACCTGTCCACCCCTTCAAGGTCGGCGACCACGCCGCCATTGGTGGCCAGGATGCCAATGGTCTTGGCCACGTCGATGGCGCTGCCACCGCCGAGCGCGATGATCGCTTCTGACTTTTGGGTTTGGCATAGGGCAGCGCCGGCGACGACCGACTTGTCCTTCGGTTCCGGGTCGATTTCGCTGAACTGGGTCAGAGTGACGCCCGCCGCTTCGGCGACTGCGGCGATGCGTGTCATGATCTTGCTGTCGACCAGGGCCGGATCGACCACGCAGAGCACATTGCGCCAGCCGCCGTCGCCGAGAATATCCCGCAGTCCATCGATTGCGTTGACGCCGAAGCGGACCTGCGTCGGGCAGGAAAAGAAACCGGTTTTTTGGAGTGTCATGGCGGGGCCTTTATGGTGTGGATTGGGATGCGTTTCCTTGCGGGGGTTATCGTAAGAACCGACCCCCTTTTCTTATCCACCCAGTAGAAAGCCGAAGTCGGCGGGCGACAATGCCGTCCCGCCGAATAGTGTTGTTTCCAATGATAGAGGTCTGCCGCGGTTTACGCCGCTTCCTCTTTCACGTTTTCCATTGCGTGTAGGGTGACGCGCCACATCTCGCGTTGATGGGCGTCACTGTCGAAACCGGTCGCCGCATGCAAGGTGCAGCGGTTGTCCCAAACGACAATATCACCGGGGGACCAAGACCATTTCACGGTGAATTCCGGCCCGGTCACGAAGGGTAGCAGGTTGCGGTAGAGGGCGACGCTTTCGTCCTCCACACCTTCCAGATCCCAAAGGTCCAGCTGTTCCTGGGAAATGGTCGCGCCCTTCGGCACCAGGGCGGCGGTGGAACTGTTCAAACCGTAAAGTGCCGGCTTTCCTGTTTCCGGATGGATCAGGACGACGGGCTGGCGATAGGGTGGGTTGGCCGCACGCTCTTCGGGCGTCAGTACCGGATAGCCCGGCGTGTAGAGGCTGATCTTCTTGTCGTGATGTGCCTGGGACATGACCGCTTCCATGCCCAGCAGTTTTTCGCGGGTTGCCGCATCCAACCGCTCGAAGGCGGTGCCGGCATCGGCGAACAGGGTTTCACCCCCACTGGGCGGGGTCTGCCGGCAATGCAGCACCGACCCGATCGTTGGCGTCGCACTGCCGATATCCGTATGCCAGACCGGGCGGTGCGTCGTTGTGTCATAGCGCATATCCGCATCGTTCTTCAGCGCCGGCACATCCGATTGCTGGGCTATCGCACGGCCCTGTTCGTCACGAATATTTCCAATGCGCAGGATTTGCGTGCCGTCGACCATCATCAAGTCCCGGCCCGCGATCGGACGCACTTCAATCGCGCCGAAGACCTCGGCCCAGTTCAGCATGCCATCGGCGGTCAGCCCGGTCAGTTCATCCCCGCGCAGGGCGAGCAGTCCGCCATGCTTCTGCCACAGGGAAAAGGCCTGTTGCCGGAAATCAGGGTCACTCAAATCGCTGAGTCGGACATCCTCGATCAGACATCCAAATTCCCCGTTCAACGGTACACCCTGCATCGGCTCGCTCCTAAAATCCGTGGAGCAACCAGCTTAGCAATGGATTTTGCTGCGGCGCAATAGACGCTTTGCAATGATCTGGATATGAAAACCGGGCGCGGTCATGTAGGGGATGCGGCTTGGGGTGCTTCATTCTCGTTCCCTTCCGCTTCCAGGTCTTCCGTGCGCATGGCATGCCATTCCTTGATGACGGCATTCGCCGTGATCAGGATCGGCACAGCCAGCAACGCGCCGGCCACGCCCCATAGCCAAGTCCAGGCCAGCATGGACAGAAAGACGGATATGGGGTGCAAGGTGAACCGACGCCCCAATATGGTGGGGGAAATGAAATATCCCTCACCTGCGGTAATCGCAGCATAGGTCAAAGGCGGCGCCAGGATAGAGAGCCAATCATGGAACGTCAGCAAGGCGGCGATGCCGATGGCGCCGGTTGTTACCACCGGGCCCAGATAGGGGATGAAGCCCAGCACGAATGCCATCGCCCCCCATAAGAGCGCGTTCGGCATGCCCCAGGCCGCCATGGCGGCGGCGGTCAGGCAGCCGACGGTGAATTGGATCAGCGCGACCGTGGCCAGGTAATGGGCTGCCTTGGTCTGCACCGATATGAACAGTTGCGACAGTTGACGGCGCCGGTCCTGCCGCGCCACGCGCCTCAAAATGTCGGTCACCGCCCGGCGGCCGCCGGATAACAGGAAAAACAGCAGCGCCAGGGTGATGCCGGTCTGTGCGATGGTTTGCCAAGTATAGGAGAGCAACAGGTCCGACAGGCTGGTATCGCCGACGACGACGGATCGTTCGTCCTTGGGCGAGACCCGTGCCAGCTCATTGATCTTTTCGGACGCTTCCTTGGCTTCCTCGATGGTTTCCCGGAACGGCCAGACGCGATACTCGATTTCCCGCACCGCGCTGGGGATGCGCGAAATCCAGTCCGATGCCGGTTCGGCCAGTAAGTGGAAGGCAACGAACAGCGAGGATAGCAGGCCGAACAGCACCACGGCCGCGCCCAACCAATCCGGCAACCCGACGCGGCGCAGCCCGATGATCACCGGGCTCAACACCAGCGAGAGATAGACGGCAAACAGGATCGGCAGAACCAATTCCGCCGCGAAATACAGCGTATAGGCCGCCGCGAGCCCAAACAGTCCATAGACCGCCTTGCGCTGCCAATCATTTATGTCCTGGGCATTGACTTCCTTTTGCCCAGGCGCCGCCGAAGGTGGCTGCTGCGGTTGTATGTCCGGCCCGGCACCATCCGTGCCGGCGCTCTCCCCAGTTGGCTGCACCGCCGTCTCCTAGAAAATTCATGCTCATATGAGAAACGCATGAACCGGGTGGGGGTTGCGGCGGCGGCCCGGCGGAACCGCCGGACGGGGGGAGGGACTGTCATCCCGCGGACTGTCGGTCCCGTGCCGGCTTTTTACGGCGTTTGAGATGCAGCCATAACCCGCTGATCACGAACCCCGCCGGTGTCAGCGCCAGGACGATCCAGAACACCCGGACGACCGGGCCGGCGAAGGTGCCCACATGGATCTGATATTTCATATGCCACAGCCATGTGGCCAGGGTGACGTCTCGTCCGTCCTGGACATGCAGGACGCGCGCTGGTTGGTCGCCGATCCAGACCTTCGTCGGCATGGTCTGCCCTTCGGCGAAGTAGGTCATGATGGCGGGGCCTCCCTTCCTGTCCGGCGGGCGGATCGTGCGCAGATCCGCATTGGCCGTGGCGGGGACGGCGGCGGCGAGTGAGAGGGCCGCGCGCAGATCCTCAAGCGGGGCGAGCCCCTCGAATTTGGGCGGATTTTCCTGCGCGACCTCGCTGAAGGTGAGGGTTTCCAGAACCCATTGCATTGGATTGTGCCAATACAAGGCCATCCCGGTATAGGCGACGGTGAGCAACAGAAGCGCGGTCAACACGCCGGTAAGCTGATGCAGGCGAAGCACCGTCACCACCGTGCTGCGCCCTTTCGGCACGACCAGCCGCTTCAACCGGTTCGGCAGTTTGAGCCAGAGCCACAGTCCGATGCAAATCTCGAACGCCATGAGAAGCGCGACGACGGAAACGACATGCCGCGTCCAACGCGCGGGTTTTCCTTCCGCCAAATATCGCCGGTGCAGCGCTGTCACCCACCCCTGAAAGGTCTCGTTCGGCCTGAAATGAACCAGTATATCCCCGGTATAGGGATCGATATTGACGACACCCTTGCCGCCTGAAAGCCATGCGGTGTGAGGAAGATTTTCCGCTTCGGCAAGGGTCAGTGCCCAAACCGGAAGGTCCGGGCGCTGCTCTTGGACGCGGTCCAATATCTCGGGCGGCGGCAACGGCGTCCCGGATGGGGTGACACTCCACCCGCCGGGGGCAAAGGCGCGCTGCAATTCCGGACCGTAGACCAGAATCGCACCGGTGACGCTCGCCAGGATCAGCGGCACCATCAATACAAGCGTGGTGTAGAAATGTATGGCTTTTATCGATGAATACCGCATGACCTGATCGAACCCTTATCCGCTTGCGGCGGCCCTAGAACGTGTAATCCATGCCGAGCCAGACGACCGTGCCCAGTTTGGCGTCGTCGTCGAAGGTTTGGCCGTCGATGGTTTGTCCGAAATCACGTTCGTCCAGCAGGTTTTCGGCCCGCGCGCGCAGGGTCAGCTTGTCGTTGACCGCATAGCTGGTGCCGATATCCAAACGCGTGAAGCCGGACCGTTCGGTTACCGAGCCGTCGATATTGTAGGATTCGAACCCGGTCGTGACATACGCGGCGCCCCAAATCCCCCATTTCTCGGTCGCCCGGTAGTCCAGGCGCAAACTGGCCTGATGTTCCGGCACCGGCACGCCATTGCTCCCGAAAAAGACATTGCCGTTGGCGTTCGTGCCGTCCGCCCGCGTCGCTTCAACGTCCAGGATGTGCATGTAGGAGGCGGACACCGAAACACTGTCGGTGAGCTGGTCGAATGCCTCAACCTCGATCCCTGTTTGGTCCACCTCCACATTCTGGATGGCGCCGCCGTTTCGGCGCGGGACGTTGTCCTGGACGATGTTGTACAGGGCGACATCGATATACCCGTTGTGGATGCCCTGATTGATGCCGATTTCCATGGTTTTCGATTCAACGACTTCGTCTTGCGCGCCGTTCGGGTTCAGGGCGTCCGTGCCGAAGTTTCCGTACTTCTCGAAGAAGCGATTGAAACCGGTCGCGTAGGAAACGCGCAGGCGCGTCTCATCCAACACGCTGTAGGATGCGCCGGCCTGATAGGACAGGATGGCGTCATCCTGCAGGTTGTCGGCCTGTTCCACGCCGTTCAGGATGATTTCGTTGTTCAGCCAGGTGTAACGCAGACCCGCCGTGAGGGTGAGGTTGTCGTTGAACGTGAAGGCGTTCATGGACTTCACGGCATAGTCGTCGAACGAATTGTCGAACGTCTTGTCGCGTTCATTGAATGTGTGTTTGTACTCCACCCCGACCGTGCCGTCGTAGTCGATCGTGTCGGAAAGGGGCAGCGACAGATTGTGGTCCGCGAACAGGATCCGGTTGTCGATGGCGCGGTTCCGGTTCCGGGCCGGCCAGCGCGACCGTGTATTCGTGATGGCGGCGCCGGCTTGCACGCTGTTGATATCGCTCAGCGTGTGGTCGACCGTCGCCGCGCCCATCCACGATTCCGTGGTGATTTTATTCAGGTCCCCGTTCCGGAAGATATCGGGACGGCTACGGTCGTAGATCGCCAAAAGCTCGGCGCGCGTGTCTTCGCTGAAATTGAAGCCGAGTTTTCCGACGGTGCCCACAATGTACTGTTTGTCCAGGCTGCTCGGGTCGCCGTCATAGCTGCCCAGGAAGCCGCTGGCCGCGGCATAATAATCCCAGTCCTCCGTGCTGTCCGCGACTTCGCCTTGCACGATGCCTTCTCGCGCGGTGCTGGCGTCGATACTGATCGCCTGGTGGTCCTCGTAGCCGCGGCCGGATTTGATGTTGGTTTGGATGACCCCGCCGTCGCTGCCGTCGCCGTACTGAACGGCGCGCCCGCCCTTTAGGACGTCGATCTGCTCAACCGCGATGCTTGGCACCAGCGTGTTGTTGTATCCGCCGCCTTCCTGACCCTGGAACTTCAGCGCCGGCAGGCCGTCGATCGATTCCGATGCCCCGAAATCGCCGAAGGTACGAACCTTCTTGCTGCTGCCGAAGCGGTCGCCTGCCTCCGGTGAGTTGATCAATCCGCTTGCGTTGTAGCGCAGCGCATCCGTCGTGTTGACGGGGTTCAGGTTCTGCAGAACCGATCCGCCGACGCCGGATGAAGACCGGCTGCTGTTATAGGCCCTGTCGACCCCTTGCCGGATCGCCTGTGACGGATGAACGGTCCTGCCCTCGATCACGACCGGGGACAGGGTGAATTCCTCCGACCAAGCCGGTGTTCCGGTGATGGATGCGGTAGCGACCGATGTGGCCAATGTAAGCTTCCAGCCTAAAGTGCTTATTGCACGACGCATGTGACTTCCCCTCGACATGTATGACGAATGAACGGCCCCTGGATTCAGGGACCGACATGGGCAGGGGGCGTGGGCCGAATGGGTGGAAGTCGCTGGATACCGGTTGGAATTAAACCGAATTGTCTGGCTGATTGTTTCGAACTGAACGCGCTATGCCTGGTCCAGCCCCCGGAACAACGGATCGCGAAGCCACCTCGGCCGCTTCGCCCTTTCCGCCGCCCCGTCGGCAAGCCCAACAGAACGCAGTCGCACCCCCCACATTTAAGCGAAGGCGGTTTCGAAATACCGCCTTCACAGATGAGAATGAGTATTATTAACATGACAGTTAATCAAGAGTGATTTTGAGAATTATTCGCAATATTGGGTGTGTGAATCGGATTGCCGCATCGCCGACACGGCCTTCGCCCTCTACAGCGAAGCCGGCGCGGGCGTTGCGGCGCATGTGGTGGGGAAGGAGGGGAAGCGATTGTACTAGAAAAGCAAACTGTCACCGTAACCCCGGATTTATGCGGTGGTATGATGGACCGCTATTGCTTGGAACGGCGAATGTTTGGGAGGTTGGGAAGACTACTGTACGTCCTTTAAACAATCGTCCAAAACAGCAGATAGTTTCCAGCTTAACAACGATTCGAGTAGTTGAAGGCAGGCGTGCATCATGTGTTGTGATTCTAGCCTGAGTTGAGAACAAGCTTGCAAAAATATCATGCCTCTGAACGAATGTTGTTCAATTCGTGAGAGATCAACAACGTATTGAATTGAATAAAAGAAGTTTAACCTGAAGTGTGGTTTTGGAACCATCGTTCCTAAGATTCGAGCTGACAATTTTATAATCGGCTTCGAGATCCAGTTAAACTTGGTGCTCAAATGAACGAAAGAACACAGACCTTTAAAATCAGTTCACGCCTGAAGGATGTCTTGGGCCGTGGTCTTGTTACCAACGAATTTGTTGCGGTTTTTGAACTTGTGAAGAACGGGTTCGATGCTGGCGCAACAAGTGTGGTGATTGAGATTGATCCATTTGAAGGACGAATTGCGATTGCAGACGATGGGAAAGGAATGTCCCGCCAAGATATTATAGAACGTTGGCTTTTCCTTGCATACTCGGCAAAAGCTGATGGCTCGGAAGATAGCAACATTCCCAAGGACTACCGCGATCTTATCGGTCAACGAGAACAATTTGCAGGAAACAAAGGGATTGGGCGGCTCTCATGCGACACACTTGGTAAAACGCTAGAATTGTACTCACGCGCTATTGGACAAGACCAAATCCAGAAATTGTCCATTAATTGGGAAGATTTTGAGCAAGATTCAAAAGAGGAATTTGGAGAAATCGAGGTTTCTCTGACACCCATCGATTCATTTCCGGAAATCAATTGTGGATCAGGTTCGCCTTCAAAACACGGCACTGTCTTGTGGATCGAAGGGGCGCGGCATTCGTGGAATGCTGATGCTACGCTCCGGTTGCGCCAGTATTTGGCGAAGTTGATTGATCCTTTCGGCACTACTGACGATGTCGATGTCATCACATGCCTAATTGGTTATGAAGATGAAAAAGGAGCAGAGCCGAATGAAGTAATCAATGGACCTGTTGGTAACAGTGTTGCCGATGTTCTCCGAGACAAGACCACTCGAATTGAGGTCTTGATAGAAAATGGAGAAGTCGAAACACGGCTCGTCGATCGCGGAACGACGATGCTGCATATCCGCGAGCCTCTACAGAATGAAGCGTTGGCCAAAGTTACAATCAGAGGTGAAATTTTCTTTCTGAACAGAAGTGCGAAAGCGACATTCGCACGGCGTATGGGAGTTATGTCTGTAGAATTTGGAAGCATTTTTCTTTTTTTGAACGGCTTTCGAGTTTTCCCAATTGGCGAAGAAACTGATGATACTTTTGGTCTCAATCGCCGAAAACAACAAGGTGTGTCTCGGTTCTTAGGTACTCGCGATGTCATGGGCCGAGTAGACATTCGGGCCGCCCCCGGAATCTTTCGAGAAGCATCTAGCCGCGATCAGGGGCTGATTTCAGATGCGAACCAGAGAGCGCTTTATGACGCTATTCGTAGCTATATGGTGATCCGTCTAGAGCGATACGTCACTGGAGTAAACTGGAAGATTAAGGCTGATCAATACCGAGAAGATCGTTCCGCACTTGAGAGCGATCAAGGCCGGGAATTGGCGATCAGCGTTTTGGGACGGATGGCATCCCCAGATCAAGTCAAGGTGCTGTCTATCGCACCCGATCTGGAGCGTGTTGCGGAAGGGCGCCGGGCAACTGCTCAGCGAACTTTATCCGACCTTGACCGTCTTGCGGAAAAAGCCGGCGACTCCGAGATGCGAAAACGTGTCGCTGAAACACGCCAACGTATTGCCGAACTTGAAGAAGCTGAGCGAGCTGCGAGCCGTGAGGCGGCTAATTTGGCGGAAATGCGGGCTGCTGATGCAGTAAAGATTGATAGCTTGGAACGCCAAGCGAGATTCTTATCCGCATCTAGTAAGCCAACAAGTGAGCGCTTACAGCTGCTGTTACATCAAGTTTCAATTTATTCGAACCATATCCATAGCTCATCACTTCGGGCCGCACGTGATCTAGTTAAGGCACTAGAGATGATACCATCAGGCGATGATATTGACCCTGAGGACCTCGAGGACTTGGCGGCGGCGCTTAGGCACAATATGGGCGAACTTAAAGACGAAGTGGCGTATATCACTCTTGAGGCAGACCGCTTGAAAGCACTCACGCGGTTTGCGCCAAACCTCGATGTTGAGGTTGACCGTGCCGAGATGCAGGATGACCTCCTGACGTTCCTGCGAGAATATATTGAGGTTATCGTGGGGGGGGCTGACTTAATTTCGAACGTTGTTTTCAAGGACGATGGAAAGCCTTTCATTACTACATTCTCGCCTTTTGATATTGCGGTCATTGTAGATAACCTTGTCGATAATTCTCGCAAGGCGAACGCACAAGAAATGAAATTTTCAGTTGAAAGTCGCACTAAAAAAGGCATAGCGTTACTTGTTACAGACGACGGAATCGGACTTCGCGACGCAGACCCTGCCAAAATCTTTGAGTTAGGTTACACAAGTTCAGCCGGAGGAAGCGGTCTGGGGCTCTATCACATCCGAAAGGTGATGAACGGGATGAATGGCAGCATTGAACTTGCGAGTAATCGCGAAGAAGGGAGAGCGGACTTCGTCTTGAAGTTCGTGGAGCGCTGATATGAACTTGAAGTTTGGTCTGCTTTGGCTCGAAGACCAGTATTCCCCGGCGGAATTGGACAATATCAAGAATGCCGCCAGAGCACATGGCTTCCAGATTGAAATTGTTAATCGTCCAAATGGAGACGACCTTAAGGAACTCTCCGTTGAACAAGAGCGTCATTACCCCTTTGACCTTATCTTAATCGACCTTGATCTTGCGGCTGATGGGAACGGTGCAGATGAAGCGAGACGTGCTCGCGATTTATTCCCAGCTACACCAATCCTGTTCTATTCAGGGAAGAAGAATAGAGACGGACTGGTCCAATTGATTCAAGAACGTCAAGTTGAGGGTGTTTTCATCTCTCACCGAAACGACTTCACAAAGAGAACTGGAGAGTTGATCGGTCATCTTGCCGCATCGTTTAACCGACTTCCTGGAATGCGTGGCCTTGCTGCGAGGGTGGTGGCTGAATGCGATGATCATTATAGAGCGATTTTAACTACTCTTGGGAAGCATAGTGACCTAGAAGCCAAAATTGCTGCGCTACTTGATGAAGAAGTCCAGAATGCTCAAGAAAGAAGTGTAAAGGGTTATAGTAGTGACTGTAAGGGGGGATTGGCTGGACGAATTGGCTCAAGAGCCGTGACTAGTATGACACTCCACAAAGTAGCTCGAAAAATAACTGGTTATGAAGAATTCCGTCAGTTATGTGGCGCTTCCGACGCCTTAGCGGCTGCCCGCCGTGAATGTAAAGACTATACAAAGGATGTGCTTGAGGTGCGAAATACTCTTGGGCACGCGCTGGAAAGTCGCACTGACAACGGCTGGGAAATTGCCAACCCTAAGGGTGAAGACATAACTGTCGCGCGGTTCCCGCAGATACGAGAAACATTTCTCGTAAATCTTGAAGCGATTAAGAGAATGCTAGATATCGTTACGTCAGAGTCCTTATTGGACGAAAGCGGCTCTTAGACCAAAATCCACGGCTTTCTGTTCTGGGCCTGGCGCTGTGCATCAAGTTGTTGCATAGTCTCGTGAAGTACGTGCATAGGGGATGATGATGACCGGAGAGCAGGGGGCACCTGTATTCGTGGATTTGTTTGCGGGCTGCGGCGGATTATCTCTAGGTCTAATGCAGTCCGGGATGTCCGGATTGTTTGCAATTGAAAAGGACGATTTCGCCTTTCGCAGCCTATTTCGGAATCTGGTAGATCGTAGACGGCGCCAGCATTTTCAGTGGCCCGAATGGTTGCCAAGGGCACCCATGTCCGTCGAAGGTCTAAATGAAAAATTTGCAGAAAGACTATCTGAACTCAGAGGACAGATAGATATTTTAGCTGGTGGGCCACCATGCCAAGGTTTCTCTTTCGCGGGAAGACGGCAATCCGATGACCCTCGGAACAAGTTATTTGAGGAATATCTAAAAACAGTAGATCTTCTGAACCCGCGTGTTGTGTTTGTCGAGAACGTGCGCGGCTTTGGCGTGGATTTCCCGACTGGAAACACTCAGAACTACGCTAATGTTCTACGGGATGAACTTGAGCGCAGATATGTCGTCCACGAGGCGCTTCTTGATGTCTCAATTTTTGGTGTGCCCCAGGCACGGACACGATACTTCCTTCTTGCACTTGATCCAAAATATGGAGATCTGGACCCGTTCGATCTTCTTAAGTCTCGGCTACCAAAGTACCTCAAAACCCTTGGCATTTCAGTTCCGGTTTCCGCTCAAGACGCTCTTTCAGACTTGGAATTAACGACCAATGGCTCTGTACCCAGCCGAGATACACCAGGCTTTCGTGAAATTTTTCCAGGTAAGGCGAACACCGATTTTCAACGATTAATGCGGCAAGGATTGTCTGGCTCAATCACAGATTTGAGACTCGCACGCCATCGTGCGGACATAGCTGAACGCTTTAGAGAACTAATTGCTGCGTGCATTGCTCAAGGACGGCTAAATGTTTCAATTGGCCCGGAGTTGCGTGCAGCCCATGGCCTAAAAAAACAAGCGCTAAGGGTAATGGATCCTTTTGCACCTGCGCCTACGATTACCAGCATGCCTGATGATCTTCTCCACTACTCAGAACCTAGAACCCTCACTGTACGAGAGAACGCACGACTTCAGTCTTTTCCTGATTGGTTTTCGTTCCATGGAAAATACACCTCCGGCGGAGACCGACGTTCCAGGGAGGTTCCTCGTTTCACACAAGTTGCCAATGCTGTTCCACCAATGGTGGCCCGGGCGATCGGGGAAACATTGATTTCAATCCTACACTCTGAACCAAAGCCAGCTTTGGAATCGTCATCGCTCACGGAAACTGATCTTACATTAAGTGAAGCGAGTGTTTGCCTTAATCGGACGCTGTTGCCTGCTTGATCAAGCGCATTTTTTCTTTCCAACGCCCACCGCCGGACTGTATGGCTACGCCGTGCTAAATTCTTAATCCAAGATCACCGTAACCAACAAATCCTTCGCGTCGATCTGGTCGGCGGGTTTGACGAGGACTTCCTCGACCACGCCGTCTCGGTCGGCGTGGAGGACGGTTTCCATCTTCATCGCCTCGATGCTCAGCAGGTTGTCGCCGGCGGTGATCTTCTGGCCGGGTTTGACGCTGACGGCGGAGACGACGCCCGGCATCGGCGCGCCGATATGGGCCTCGTTCCCGGCCTCTGCCTTGCGGCGGGCGGCGGCGCCGGCGGCGCCGTGGGCGCGGTCGGGGACCTTGATGCGGCGGGGTTGGCCGTTCAATTCGAAGAAGACGGTGACCATGCCCTTCTCGTCCGTTTCACTCTGGGCCAGAGTGTCGATCACCAGCGTGACGCCGGGTTCCAGGTCGACCTGCAATTCCTCGCCCACCGGCAAGCCATAGAAGAAGACCGGGGTCGGCAACCGGCTGACCGGGCCGTAATGGTCATGCGCGCGCGCATAGTCGGTGAAGACCTTGGGATACATCATGTAGGAGGCGAATTCCGCATCCGAAATCTTGCGGTCCAGGTCTTCCTCCACCTTTTTGCGCTCCGCGACGAGGTCCGCGTCCGGCAAGAGGGAGCCGGGGCGTTCGGTATAGGCTTTCTCGCCTTTCAACACCTTCTTCTGAATGTCCTTCGGCCAGCCGCCCGGGGGTTGGCCCAGATCGCCCTTCATCATCGAAACGACGGATTCCGGGAAGGAGACGTCCCGCGCCGGGTCCTTCACGTCGGCGACCTTCAAATCCTGGCTCACCATCAACAGGGCCATGTCGCCCACAACCTTGGAGGACGGGGTGACCTTGACGATATCGCCGAACATTTCGTTCGCATCCGCATAGGCCTGGGCGACTTCGTGCCAGCGGGATTCGAGGCCCAGCGAGCGCGCCTGTTCCTTCAGGTTGGTGAACTGTCCGCCCGGCATTTCGTGCAGATAGACTTCCGAGGCTGGGCCCTTCAGGTCGCTTTCGAAGGCGGCGTATTGGCTGCGCACCGCTTCCCAATAGAAGGAGAGGCGGCGGATCCATTCCGGGTCCAGGCCGGGGTCGCGGTCGCTGCCTTTCAGCGCCTCGACGATCGAACCCAGGCAGGGCTGGGAGGTATTGCCGGAAAAGGCGTCCATCGCGGCGTCCACCGCATCCGCCCCGGCATCGACCGCGGCCAGCACGGTGGCCGCCGAAATGCCCGATGTATCATGGGTGTGATAATGCAGCGGCAGGTCGGTCACGTCCCGCAAAGCCTTGAACAGCAGGGTCGCGGCGGCGGGTTTCAACAGGCCCGCCATGTCCTTCACCGCGATGATGTTGGCGCCCGCCTTGTCCAGCTCGACCGCCATGTCGGTATAGTATTTCAGGTCATATTTCGGGCGCGCGTTGGAGAGGATGTCGCCGGTATAGCAGATCGCCGCCTCGCACAGTCCGCCTTCGGTCCGCACCGCGTCCATGGCCAGGCGCATGTTCTCGACCCAGTTCAGGCAGTCGAACACGCGGAACAGGTCGACGCCGCCGTTCTTGGCCTCATGAACGAACTGCTTCACCACATTATCCGGGTAATTGGTATAGCCGACGCCGTTGGCCCCGCGCAGCAGCATCTGCAGCAGCAGGTTGGGGGCGGCTTCGCGGATCAGGCTCAGGCGTTCCCACGGGTCCTCGTTCAGGAAGCGCATGCTGACATCGAAGGTCGCCCCGCCCCAGCATTCCAGCGAGAGGAGCTGCGGCAATGTGCGGGCATAGACACCGGCGATGCTGGCGATGTCATGGGTGCGCATCCGCGTCGCCAGCAGGGATTGATGGGCGTCGCGCATGGTGGTGTCGGTCATCAGGACCTGTTTCTGGTCCCGCATCCATTTTGAGAATCCGTCCGGGCCCAATTCTTCGAATTTCTGTTTGCTGCCGGCGGGGATCTCTCCGGTTACATAGGGGATGACGGGTTTGGCCGCTTCCGGGTCCGGTTCCGCGCGGCCTCGCGCCTCCGGGTGGCCGTTGACGGTGACGTCGGCGATATAGGTCAAAAGCCGCGTCGCCCGGTCGCGGCGTCGGACGTTGGAGAACAGTTCCGGCGTCTCGTCGATGAAGCGGGTTGTGTAGCTGTTGTCGCGGAATTTTTCGTGGGTGATGATCGCTTCCAGGAAGGTCAGGTTCGTCGCGACGCCGCGGATGCGGAATTCGCGCAGCGCGCGGTCCATGCGTTGAACCGTTTCATCCGGGTCCGGCGCCCAGGCGGTCACCTTTTCCAAAAGCGGGTCGTAGAAGCGCGTGATCACCGCGCCGGAATAGGCCGTGCCGCCATCGAGGCGAATGCCGAATCCGGTCGCCCCGCGATAGGCGATGATGCGGCCGTAATCGGGAATGAAATTCTGTTCCGGGTCTTCCGTCGTGATACGGCATTGGAGCGCATGGCCGTTTAACCGTATCATTTCCTGGGCCGGAACCCGGCTGTCGGGCGTGCCGATTTCGTGCCCTTCCAGGATACGGATCTGCGCTTTCACGATGTCGATCCCGGTCACTTCCTCGGTCACCGTATGCTCGACCTGGATGCGCGGATTGACCTCGATGAAATAGAATGCGCCGGTATCCGCATCCATCAGGAATTCGACCGTGCCGGCGCCGACATAATCGGTGGCATGGGCGATCTTCTTGGCGTAACCGGCCAGTTCCTGGCGCTGATCCTCATTCAGATACGGTGCCGGGGCGCGTTCGATAACCTTTTGATTTCGCCGCTGGATCGAGCAATCGCGCTCATACAGATGGACGACATTGCCGTGCGTGTCACCCAGGATCTGGCTTTCCACATGCCGCGCGCGCTCGACCAGTTTTTCCAGATAGACCTCGTCCTTGCCGAAAGCGGCCATGGCCTCGCGCTTGGCTTCCATCACCTCGCGGGTCAGATCTTCGGCCTTGCGGATGGTGCGCATGCCGCGCCCGCCGCCGCCCCAACTGGCCTTCAGCATCACGGGGAAACCGATTTCTTCCGCCATTTTAAGGACTTGCGCCGGGTCGTCGGGCAGGGGGTCGGTGGCCGGGACGACCGGCACGCCGATCTCGATCGCCAGGTTGCGGGCCGCGACCTTGTTGCCCAGCCGCCGCATGGTTTCCGGGCTGGGCCCGATGAACAGCACGCCCGCTTCGGCGCAGGCTTCCGCGAATTCCGGGCTTTCCGACAGCAGGCCATAACCGGGATGGATCGCATCCGCGCCGCTTTCCTTGGCCACCCGGATGATTTCATCGATCGACAGATAGCTTTCGATCGGCCCCATATCCTGGTCCAGATGCGGCCCCCGCCCGATCCGATAGCTTTCATCCGCTTTGAAGCGGTGCAACGCCAGCTTGTCCTCCTCGGCCCAGATCGCGACCGTTTTCAGACCCAATTCATTGGCGGCGCGGAACACGCGGATGGCGATTTCCGACCGGTTGGCGACGAGGATTTTTTGGATCGGCATGAGCTGGACCTCCTGGATTACCGGCGGGCTTGCGGGCTGGAATACCGCAGGGTGCGCAAGTTTAATCTATTGTGCAGCGCGGAACTAGCGATTGTTCCAGGCGGACGCTGGTTGTCGTTTTCGGGCAAACAATGTGCGTTCCCCGGCGCTTAGCGCGGTTCTGACCGGCCCTAAGATGTTTACGGTTACATGATCTGGGTATGTGGACTATGCTTTTCCCAAGGGCTTCTGCCCATGTCGTACGGCCTCGCTCGCGGTTTCGACGGGCCAAGAATAACGGGAGTGTGTCCACATCAGGCGGATCGCCGACGGCGTATGACAAAAAATCGAACCTAAGAAAACATAGAACAGCTAACTGAGTTGAACAGAGAGGCTTATCCAAATGACGAAACATCCATTGCTAGACAAAATCCTGAGCGATAGCAGAGCGACCAGACGCGATTTCATGGTCGGTGCTTCCGCGCTGGGTTTGTCCGCGGCGGCCGCCTCCGCGATGTGGCAAAGCCGCGCCTATGCGGCGACGCCGAAAAAGGGTGGTAATTTCAGGGTCGGGATCGAGGACGGCAACACAACCGACTCGCTGGATCCGGGTACGACTGAATCCGTCTACATGATTCAGATGAACCACATCTTCCGGAACTACCTGACGGAAATCGACAACACGAACCAGGTCGCGCCGGACATCTCGGAAAGCTGGGACGCGACGCCCGATGCGAAGGTCTGGTCCTTCAAACTGCGCAAGGGCGTTACCTTCCATAACGGTAAGACCTTCGATGCCGCCGATGCGGTTGCGTCGCTGAACTACCACCGCGCGGAAGGCACGAAATCGGCCGCGAAATCGCTGCTGACCGATGTCGAGGATATCAAGGCGGACGGCAAGGACACGGTCGTGATCACCATGAAGGCCGGCAATGCGGACCTGCCCTATACCCTGTCGGACTATCATCTGGTCATGATGCCGTCTGACGGCGAAGGCAATGTGGATTGGGAGAGCGGTATCGGCACCGGCGCCTATTCCATCGAAAGCCATGAGGCGGGCGTCCGCTCCGTGCTGAAACGGAACGAGAACTATTTCAAGGACGGCTGCGCCAATTTCGACAGTGTCCAGATGATCCAGCTTTCGGACCCGAATGCGCGTCAGACGGCGCTGAAGACCGGTGAGGTCGATGCGGTTACGTCGCTTGATTTGAAGACTGTTCATCTGATGAAGCGCGATCCGAACTTGGTTATTCAGAACGTCCCGTCGGGCGCGGCGATCACCATGCCGATGTTCTGCGACGTCGAACCGTTCAAGAACAACGATGTCCGTCAGGCCATGATGTACGCCATGGACCGGCAAGACATTCTGGACAAGATCTTCAAAGGCTTCGGCACGATCGGGAATGACACGCATATTGCCCCGGCGCTGCCCTATCATGCGGATATCCCGGCCAAGCCCTATGACCCGGACAAGGCCAAATCCCTGCTGAAAAAAGCCGGCTATGACAGTATCGATGTCGAGCTTTCGGCGGCGGATGGCGCGTTCGCGGGCTGCGTCGACATGGCGACTCTGTACTCCGCCCATGCGGCGAAGGCCGGCATCAACGTCAAGGTCGTGCGTGAGCCGAATGACGGATACTGGTCCAATGTCTGGCTGGTGAAGCCTTTCGTCATGGTCTCCTGGGGCGCTCGGCCGACGCCGGACGTCATATACTCCCTGGCCTATAAGGACGACGCGCCGTGGAACGAATCCCATTGGCAGAACAAGCAGTTCAACGAATTGCTGCTGCAGGCCAAGGCGGAGCTCGACGACAAGAAACGCGCCGCCATGTATGCCGAAATGCAGATGCTGCAGGCGACCGATGGCGGATCGATCATTCCGATCTACCGGAACCGCGTCTACGCTCATGCCAAGAATGTCTCCCATAGCGAGAACCTGACGGCGAACTGGGAACTCGACGGTGGGCGCGCCTACGAACGTTGGTGGTTCAACGACGTCTAAGACGCCGACGGGCTATTAAACTCGGCCATGTGCCGAACAGGGAAAGAGCCGCGGTTTTCCGCGGCTCTTTTCTTCTGGTTATTTCACGGTCACGTCGTCCGAAGCTAGAGATCGATTTCAAGATGCGGTTGCCCGACGCTCGACCGCTCCCGCGACAGACCTGATGGGCCGACGGTTCCACGGATGCGTTTTCGGAAGTTCGAAAAGCTGTCGAAGCTGACGACGTCTACGGCATTGTCCAGGTCCAGTTCCAGCCTGAACCAACCGGGGCGCAGCATGTCCACGGCCAGGATCGTTGCGTCGAATGCCTGTCCCAGATAGCGGCCCTGGACCCGGCCCCCCGGCACGAAGGCGTCGGGCGGGCGGTTGCCGATGGCGGCGTGAAAGGCGTTCCAATCCCGGAACCCATGCTGATGCGCGACGAGTTCCAGGGCGTGGCCGTGGCTGATCGGCATGTCTTCGGCGGCAAGCCGTTCCCGCAGGCGTTTGGCCTGGGACTTCGCGGCGGCCAGTGTCGGCAGGGCCGTGCTGGTGGCGGGCCGTGGGTTGGGGGTCGGTTCGGGGACTGGTGGTGTTTGGGATGTCGTGGTCATCGTTCTGCATTCCTCTTGCGTCGGTTTCGCAAAGTGGACGGGGCCCGCACTGCCATCCGCGCGAAACGCGGGAAGAATGTCAGTTGTCGATGTTTCAGGGCAGAACTTCACCGGGACGATTGACCGTCAGCGGGCGGCGTGCGTCTGCATGCAGCGCGGCTTTTAGACGAGCGCGCCAGGGGCGTCAAACAATGTTCGATCATGTCAACGTCCGCGCCAGCCTCGCCGCCTAGTCCTTAGACTTTCTCTCTTCCGCCGCGTCTTGATCAACCTTATCCAGCGTGACGTCTATGGGCACCGCATGGGCGATCCCGCCGCCATGGTCGAGGCCTCCACGGGTACCCGTCACCATTTGCGGTGACAGTGCGCATTTTCAGCCCGCTTTAATTGGTAGCACGCTGCGTATATGATCATACTTTAGGATGATATTGGTACGTTTGCGCACTGCCACCGAAATTCCGCATTTCCGAATATCCATGATGGCTTTCCTGTTGATTCTGCCCAATGAAATGAGCGCCCTGAATGTCGAAACCAAAAATACGCAGCCGTGAACTGCAGTCAGAAATTCTATCGTCTGTTCTGGAAGAAGGGGCTGCTCTATCTATTTACTTGGAGCCTGATACCAATGGGCCGCTATCCAACGCCAAGGAACCGTATTGCGAGTCATACCAGCTCGATTTTGTAATCGCCGAAAACAATGTCGCTTTTGCTTTCACTTCGGGCGATCACTTCAATACGCTCGCCCATGTCTGCAATTTGTATCGAAGCTACTATGCCTACACCAATGTTCAAGACGCATGGATTCATTACTTTCCAGCCATGGTGAATGGCGAAACGGTAGCGCAAACGACATTGATGTCTTTGGCTAGTTATAGACATTTGGAATGGATCGCCCAACCGAAGTACCACCGCATATTCGATAGTGACCAGAGTGCCAACAGTTCAAAAATGTTACTTGAGGCTATCCGGTCCGGATGCGCGTTCTGTGTTTCTCTACTTGATGAGGGTGGGATATGGCGCCGCGCGCCTGTCGACCTATTTTTCTATCATGAAGAGAGCAAGAGATTTCAACTTCAAACAGCAATTCACTGGTATCCAGGCATATTCGATCATCCCATCGCGATAGAGACTGAATTCGCCCAAAAGGGGTATCCAAACCGAACTGCCCCCAATGCCAATCGCATCAGGCATGAGCAAAGTTATCCTGCATCATCGACCTATTTGTCCATTTGGACCGACGGTGCCTACGACAATGTTGTTACGATTGAAAAAGGTCATCAGCTCAAATGGAAGCGCCTTTTGATCTTTGCCGAATCCAACCGCTAGGTTTATCGATTCAAGAAACGGCAATCCCAGTTACAATGCAGTTTTTTAGCCAACTCAAACTGGAAGTGGGCACGCTTTCAACAGCGTTGGTTGAACCTTTGCACTGTCACAGCAGCCTCTCATCGTAACCCGTGCATGCGAGTGGTAAGGGCGTCCCTTTTACCTCTTTTGCTTGGTCCACGAAGTTCGTGTTGCCGATGGTGCGGGCAACTACTTTCGGCGCATTGGATTGCGTCAAAATCGGCTAGCGTCGGCGGCTGGTGTTGCCGGACAATAAGGCAGGCTGTACCGTTCGCGCATGGACAAGAAAATAGCATTGATTACAGGGGCTGCGCGCGGGATCGGTCTCGCGACCGCAAAGCTTATGCTCGAGGCCGGCTGGGCTGTTGCGATGGTCGATCGCGACGGGGATGAATTGCGGGCCGCATCCAAGGACCTCTCAGGGGCGAAGGCGTTCCAATTCGATATTTCCGAACCCGAACAGGTCGCGGAAATGACGGCGGCGGTGCTGGCTTCCTTCGGCAAGATAAACGCCGTCGTGAACAATGCCGGTGTCGCTGATTTTTCCCCGCTCGAGGCAACCAGCTTCGACTCCTGGCGGGAGATCATGGCGACTAATCTGGATGGCACCTTCCTGGTTTCCCAGGCTGCGATTCCTGCTTTGAAGGAGACGCGCGGGGCCATTGTGAACATCGCGTCCATCTCGGGCCTTCGCGCGTCGACCTTACGCGTGGCTTATGGCACGTCGAAAGCCGCCGTCATCCATTTGACCAAACAACAAGCGTCGGAGCTGGGTGAGTTTGGAATACGCGTGAATTGCGTTTGTCCCGGGCCGGTGAAAACGAAGCTGGCGATGGCGGTTCATTCGCAGGACATCATCGACGCGTATCACGATGCCATTCCCTTGAACCGCTACGGATCCGAGCGGGAAATAGCCGAGGCTATTCTGTTCCTGTGTTCCGAAAAGGCGAGCTATGTCACCGGCCAGATCCTCGCGGCCGATGGCGGCTTCGATGCCACCGGGGTCGGCCTACCCGCCTTGCGGCGGTAACGGGAGCCCGCCGAGCGGTGGCGGAATAAAGTTAACTGTCACCGAAAAAGATACTCTGAATGCAGAATGCCGACGGGGGCAAGCGCGATGGTCCGACCTGCCCCCGTACGGAACTCTCTACCCTGACTGGGCTTCCGCCCTTAGGCGATCGCGACCAGTTCCACGTCGAAGGTCAGGGCCTTGCCCGCCAGCGGATGGTTTGCGTCGAGGAACAGTTCGTCTTCGGTTTTGTCGGCGACCACGACGGTCACGGATTGACCATTTTGGGTCTGCACTTCCAGCGGTGTTCCGACTTCGGTCGGGATATGGTCCGGCACGCTGGCCAGGGGCATAGCCTGAACCTGGCCGGGGTCGTGCTCGCCATAGGCATCCGCCGCCTCAACGCGGACGGTACGTTTTTCACCGACTTCCATGTCGGTCAGGCCCGCTTCCAACCCCGGAATGATCTGTCCGGCGCCCAGTTCGAACGAGAGCGGGTCACGCCCCTCGGAACTGTCGAACACGGTACCGTCGTCCAGCGTGCCTTTGTAATGAAGATGCAGTGTATCGCCCTGTTTAGCTTGGGTCATGGGTCATGTCCTTTCTGGGAGAGTGGGTTTGCCGGCGCTGCCGTGGCGCACCGCGTGCTTGCTCGTCTGCTGCCCAGGCTAACAACTGAGCCAAGAGATGCAAACCCGGCTTGCCTATTCCTGCTATTCCTGCCGGCGAATCTGCGGCCACCCTCCAAATTCGGCGATGCGATCCCTGGTATGTATTTGTACTGTCTGGGGAAGAAGGCCTGTCTTGGGAAGGAGATTCTCCGCAAACGTCAGCATCACTGAAAAATCCAGGCTAGGTCGCTGCGACGCTTGTGTGGATCAGATCCGACCTGTGCCAGTCGACTGTTCACAAGGTTTCCCAGCGGTTCATCTTTGAAGGAAGAAAGACCGACATCCTCGTATCCATGAAGAGCAAGGAAAGTGGTTACGTCTTTGCCATTGCTGGAAAGAGGATAATACATCCGTTCCGACGTGATGTGGCCACGACGTTCGTGCGGCACCGAAAAGAAATCGAAAACAGGTTTTCCGCTATTCATGCATTGAAGGTAGTTTCCACGAATTCTTTGGTAGAATTCCGGCTTTACGGCTTCGCTCAGGAACTGACCCTTGATGTTTTGTCCGGCGGCTTCTCTGTTTCGTGTTCCAATCAGTTTGTACTGGAATCGGTCTTCGCCACCATCAATCACGTGTGCAACCAAGTTGACCAGGGGCAAGAGCGCGGGAAAGTCGGTAGGGTCCATGGCCGCCTTCAGCGGTATGGTGTTCGAGTTATCGTCGTACCCCAGCTTAGTACGAATTTGCAGATATCGAGGATGAAGTTGAACGTCACCAGGTGCCAGCGCCGGTCCGAGGCCGGCAGATAAATCGAACCATGTCATGGCGTAGGATATCACATCTCTAATATGGTTTACATATCAATCGTCAGGCCGGGATAGCCGGTCCGATGGCGCGAGTCCCCGGGCTTGCTGGATGCCCGACGCGGTGGGGACATCGGTGCGGGTTTGGCCCTCAGCAATTGCGGCCCCGGACCTTGGACCTGTTTCCGAGAGACTAGTACGGCAGGTCCGGATGATCGATCCAGTTATACTGCGCCAGGCCGCCGTCAACCGGCAGTATGACGCCTGTGACATAGGGGCTGTGGGTATCGGACAGCAAGGCGCGGGGGGCGAGGCGGGCGACTCGTCCGGCGTGCCGGTGCGGACCATCGGGGGCCTGGCCTCCGAGGCGCGGATGTCCGCCTTAAAGCCTTTGCCTGGAATGGCGCTGGGCTGGATGCCGCCGGGGCCGGGCGCGCGGGCGTGTTCCCGCACGGCCACGACCGGCCCGCCATGCGACTGCAATGACCGCCGCCGCTTATCTGAGAGTGCTATTTACGATGACAATGTACGAACTGCCGGAAACGGAATGCGGCCGCATCAGTCATTGTTGCCGGCGGGTACAAAGAAGACCAAGACTTTGGCGCATCGTCACACCTCCTCCTGCGCCTGCTGCTGCGCCAGAAACGCGGACCGCGCCTGCTTAAGTTTCTGCAGTTGTTCATACATCGGGTCGTTCTGCAGGGCTGCCTGGTTGACGGTGACTTGCGGCGCCGGGGTGGCGTTGAACTCCGACTGCGTCATGGCGGTGGAGGCCATCGCGACTTTGCCCCCCAACTGCCTGGCGATTTCTTCCGCCCGGGCCAGGGCCGCAGCCGGGCCTTGCTGCCCCGCCGACTTTCGGTCCGCAGCCTCGAGTGCCGGGCGAATTTTGCCGCCCATGGCGTTGGAGGATTGCACACCGCCGAAATTGTCGATTGTCGCAACGGTCTTGCCGCCGACCACCACCCTGGCGTAGGGCCGATATCCTGGATGGGACGAAACGCCGGAATAGTCCGCGTGGCGCGCTTTCAGGAAACCCTCCTGGCCGCTCACAAAGTCTCGGAAAGCCTCTTCCGACCCCTCGGCCACGCTGTATCTTTTTAACTTACTGGTATCGATGACCCGCACCCGCGGGTCGCTCAATGAAATACCGGACTGAATATTGGACATGGTACCCCCCATGATTCGTTAGAATTACGACACCATGCTGAATTGCAACTTTGGGGCCAGTCCTGCTCGCCTTATGCCGGTCCTCGACCGGGTTCACTCCAATTCGTCGGGCCGATCGATCCAGTTGTATTGGGCGAGGCCGCCGTCCACCGGCAGGATGACGCCGGTGACGTAGGGGCTGTGCGTATCGGACAGCAGGGTCAGGGTCGAGGCAGCCAAGTCTTCCGGCGTGCCGGTGCGGCCCATGGGGATCTTTTCCTCAAAGGCACGGACGTTGGCCTTGAAGCCGCCGCCCGGAATGGCGCCCGGCGCGACGCCGTTGACGCGGATGCCGTCCGGGCCCAGCGCGCGGGCGAGTTCCCGCACCACCATCATCTGCCCCGCCTTGGACGCGCTGTAATGGGGAAGGTTTCGCGGGGAATAGGAATGCAGCGAGGTCATGTAGACCATCCGGCCCTTGATATTCGCCGCGCGCATGTCTTTCGCGATTTCACGGCCCAGGAAGAAGCCGCTGCGCAAATTGGTGTTCACCATGGCGTCCCATTCGTCCTCGGTGACGGTCAGGACATTCTGGCTTTCCAACCGGCGGGGCGAGGCGCAATGCACGAAGATGGAGAAGGGCCCGTAAACCGCTTTCGCCTCAGCCAGCATGGTTTTCCAACCGTCCAGATCAGCGAGGCTGCCGTGCACGAATTCGGCCGTGCCGCCCGCGGCGCGGATTTCGGCGAGAATCGAATTGGCTTCTTCTTCGCCCCTACCGTTCAGCACCGTGCGCGCGCCGGCCGCCGCCAATGCCTTGCCGACCGCGCGGCCAATCCCTGTTGTCGCCCCGGTCACGAAAGCTATGTCGCCGGAAAAATCGATTCCCGTCATGATGAGTCTCTCCCTAACCCTTTGTTGTTTGCTTGAGGGATTACAGCATCGAAGGGTGGAACAGGGGAAGGGCTGCCCGCGTCAAGGAAGCTTGCACGCTTGGTGGCAAGCGATCAGAGCGGCTTGTCGTCCTCGTCGTCGTTCAGCGCGCGCCAGGCGGCGCCGTCCAGGTCGGAATATTGGCCGGACTTCAGCGACCAGAGAAAAGCTGCCAGACCAAGGGCGCCGAGGAACAAGGCGGTCGGGATCAGGAACAGTAGAACGTTCATAGTGTCGCTACCCCATGTTTGCCGTGGCGGGCGTTGCCCGAGGCACGCCGGGCCCCCCTGCGGGTGAGCCAAGCGCCTATCGAAGAAAATGGGGTCGATGCCGCCTCGTTCAAGCGGAGCGCGTTCAGGATGACGACGATCGACGAGCCGGACATGGCGAGCGCCGCGACAAGCGGCGACGCATAGCCAAGCACGGCGAGTGGAATGGCGATGATGTTGTAGAGCACGGCCAAAGCGAAGTTCTGGCGGATCAGCGCCTGAGCCCTGTGCGCGACGGTGACCGCGCTGGTGACCGCATCGAGCCCTTCATGCAGGAAGACCAGACCTGCCGCCTGTCGGCCGATATCGGCGGCCTTGGACGGCACCATGGAGACATCGGCGGCGGCGAGGGATGGCGTATCGTTCAAACCGTCACCCACCATCAGCACCTTGTGGCCCATCGACTGCAGCGCTTGGACTCGCGCGATCTTATCGGCCGGGCGTAAATCGCCGCGCCAGTCGGTCATGCCGAGTGCTTGGGCGGCCTGCGCCACGGTTTCGCCATTGTCGCCCGAGAGGATTTCGCAGGCGATATCCTGCTGTTCCAGCGCCGAGATTGTTTCAGAGGCATTGGCGCGCATCCGGTCTTCGAACCGGAACAGGTCAAGCACGTCATCCCCGCGGCGCAGTTCGACGCCATTGCCGCCGGCCGCGGAACGGCCCAGGAAATAACGCTCCCCGTCCAGCGTACCTTCAATGCCTTCGCCGGGGATTTCCCGAACATCCGTCAGGCCGACAACCGGGCGGATGTTGTTTTCGCCCGCTGCCTGGGCCAGGGCTTGGGAATAGGGATGGCGGCTGTTGGTGCCGAGCGCGGCGGCGATGCCAAGAACACGGGACCCGTGCTTCCCGGCGTCCTGAAGGCGGGGCATGCCGACGGTCAGCGTGCCGGTCTTGTCAAAAACCACATGGTCGACTTGGGCCAGTTTCTCCAAGGCAGTGCCGTCGCGCAGCATGATTCCTTTGCGGAACAGGCGCGAGGCCGCGACGACCTGAACGATCGGCACCGCGAGGCCCAGCGCGCAGGGGCAGGTGATGATCAGCACCGCGATGGCGGAGAAGAGCGACTGCCGCCAATCGCCGGTTACCCAGATCCAACCGAGGAAGGTGAACAGGGCGGCCAGATGGACGACCGGTGCGTAGACGGCGGCTGCGCGGTCCGCCAATTTGCGATAGGCTGGCGCCCCGCCTTCTGCGGCGTCCAGCATGCGCAGCATTTCCGACAGGAAGGAATCCTTGGCGGCTTTCGCGGCTTCGACGACCAGCGGCCCGGTCAGGTTCAGCATGCCCGCCGACAGGGTCGTGCCTTCCTGCGCGGTGATGGGAACGCTTTCGCCCGTCGCGATGGCGGCATCGATATCGCTTTTGCCTTCCCGAACGGTGGCGTCCACGGGAATACGGTCCCCGGCGGCGATATGAAGGCACATGCCGGCCTCGACCTCATCCAGGGGATGCCAATGCCGGCTACCGTCTTCGCCGATCACGGTTGCCCCGTCGGGCGTGATCCGCGCCAGCCCGGCGACGGCGTCCCGCGCGCGTTCGCGCATCATATGGTCCAGCGTACGGCCAATCAGCAGGAAGAAAAGCAGGGTTACCGAGGCATCGAAATAGGCATGGGCTCCGTGGTTCCAGGTTTCGAAGATGCTCATGCCTGTCGCCAGCAGAATGGCCAGTGAAATAGGCACATCCATGTTCAGGCTGCGTGCCGCCAGGGCCCGCAAGGCCGGGCGAAAGAAGACGCGGCCGGCATAGCCGACGGTCGGGATCGCGATGAGTGCGGAGATCCAATGGAACAGATCACGTGTTGCGGCGTCCGCCCCGGACCAAACGGAAACGGAAAGCAGCATGATATTCCCGGCCGCGAAACCGGCGACGGCTAGGGCGCGGAACAGCGATTTGCGGGTGTCGTCAACGACGATGGCGTCCGGGCTGATCAGGTTCGGCTCATACCCCACCCGGCGCAACGCCGCGAAAACAGGCACGGCGTCTATATCGTCTTCTTTCCAGTGGAAAACGACACGCTTGGTCGACAGATTGACGCGCGGTTCTTCCAATTCCCGCAGGGCGCTTAACGCGCCTTCCACCTTGCGGATGCAACCGCCGCAATGGATGTCCGGCACGGCCAGGACGGTGCGTATCCGACCGTCGTCGAGTTTCTGCGAGGAATGCAGAACCGCGTCTCGCGAGGGAACGTCCGTCGATGCGGCAGCATTGACCGTGGTTCCACCGGCACAGCAGCTCATCAGGTCGCTCCCTTTTCCTGGATCGTGCTGCGATAGCGCACTTTCCATTCCGTTCCATCCTTCGCCAGGGCCCGGATTTCCAGGTTCCATTCGCCGGGCGGTAAATCGTTCGATGCCTGATAGGGACCGCCGACGACCTTGGCGAGTTCGATGACCCGGTCCTGGAATTCGGCCGCGGGGTGCCCGGCATGGATGGTTACGGAGTCCAAAGGCACAAGCCGGCCGTCACGGTCCTTCAATGTGAAGATGATCTGCTGGCCGTTTAACGAGAATTCGTGCTGCCAGCCGAGCGCCTTCTGGGCCTCCGCCCGGTCCAGGTCCTCGTTGAAGTGCTGGCTGGCGACGTAGCTGTTCTTCACGACAAGGCCTGTCCAGGAGTCGGTGGCGTAAAAGGCCAAAGTCAGATTCACGGCGACGATCACGCCAAAGAACAGCACCATCCAAAGCAGGACGTGTCGGCCAGTGACCTCACGCGGCATCATTTCGATTCTCCCGCTTCAAAGACAGCATCATAACTGTCCCGTTCCGATCCGTTAATGTCTTGGACGACGAAGCGGAACGGCGTCTTTTGCTCGGTCAGGGTTTTCGGGTCCATGGAAAGGAAAACTTTAACCGTTTCCAATTGGTCGGGTTCGGCCGGCAGCAGGACTGCGTCTTCCGGATTGTCCTTGATGTCGGGAATGATCAGCCGTGCGCCGGGCAGACCTTCGATGGTCAATTGGATCAGTCGCGGTTCCGGCATCATATTCAGAATCTTGACCGTATAACCGTTGCGGATCGATCCGTCGGACAAGGTCACGAAAAGCGGGTTCCGATCATGCAGGACGTTCAGGTCCAACCGCTCCCGCGTCAGCAGCACGCCCAGCATGGCAAAGCCGATGGCAGCCCATGCGCAGATATAGATCATGGTCCGGACGCGGATGATCGAGCGCCAATTCGTGTGGGTGAGTGTATCGATAAGCTTGCCCGCGGAATTGCGGATACGGTCGGGTTCAATCTCCCCATTGGCGTTGACGGCCTTGGCCATATTGGCGTTGTAGTCGTTCAATGTGGCATAGGAAATCAGACCCTTTTCCAGGCCCAGCTTGCTCATTACGCCGTCGCAGGCATCAATGCACAGCGCGCAGGTGATGCATTCCAACTGTTGGCCGTCGCGAATGTCGATCCCCATCGGGCAGACGGCGACGCAGGCATTGCAGTCGATGCAATCCCCCGTGCTTTTTCCCGCCGCTTCCAATTTCTTCTGGTGACGCGAGCGCGGCTCACCGCGCCAATCGTTATAGGTGACGGTCAGGGAATGCTCGTCCAGCATCGCGCCCTGAATGCGCGGCCAGGGACACATATAGGTGCAGACCTGTTCCCGCATCAGACCGCCCAGCGTGTAGGTGGTAAAGGTCAGCACGGCGACGGTCGCATAGGCAACGCCGGCCGCGTTGCCGGTGAACAGGTCGACCGCCAGTTTGGGGGCGTCGGCAAAATAGAAGATCCAGGCGCCGCCGGTCGACGCGGCGATCAACAGCCAGATCGTGTGTTTCGAGACGCGTTTGACGGCTTTCTCAGCGCTCATCGGGGCCTTGTCCAGGCGGATCCGCTTGTTGCGGTCGCCCTCGATCGCGCGTTCGACGACCAGGAACAAATCGACCCAGACGGTTTGCGGACATGTATAGCCGCACCACGCGCGGCCGACAGAAGAGGTGACCAGGAACAAGCCGATCCCGGCCATGATCAGCAAGCCGGCCACATAGTAGAATTCCTGCGGCCAGATCTCGATGAAAAAGAAATAGAAACGGCGGTGGTAGAGGTCGATCAGAACCGCCTGATCCGGGGCGAACTCACCCCGATCCCAGCGGATCCACGGCGTTAGGTAATAGATGCCGAGGGTGACCACCATGATGACCCATTTAAGGGAGCGGAAACGGCCTTCGGCGCGTTTCGGGTGGATTTTCTTGCGGGCCGCATAGAGCGGCTCCTGACGATCGCGCCGGTTGACGGCTTCGACGTCGAAACTCTCCAAGCTCTTGGGATCAGCACTTTGGGCGTCGGAAACGGATGGACTTTCACTCACGGTTTGGAACCTTTCTTATCAAAAAAAACACCCCATTCCGTACCCAAATTATGTGCCCCCGGCCTTGCGCCCTAAGGCCTTCGGCGGGGGCACGTGATCGTCGAATACGTTCTTTGCGAACGACGCGTCACTTATTGTTTTAGGCGTTTTGTTCTTCGCCTTTGTTATTCGCCGCCACCCAGGGAGTGGACGAAGACAGCGAGCTGTTTGACGGTGACATCGCCCAGACGCTCACCCCATGCCGGCATGACACCGTGTTGGGGGGCGCTGATCTGGGCCGCGATTTCGGCCACCGTGTCACCATACAGCCAGACGGCGTCGGTCAGGTTCGGCGCACCGAGGTCGCGCATTCCCTTGCCGGCTTCGCCATGGCAACTCACACAGTTATCCGCATAAACCGTCGCCCCGGCCTCTGCCAATGCGGCATCGTGTTCCAGGTTGGCGAGTTTGCCGACGAAATTGGCGGCTGCCCGGACGTCGCTGCCGGAAAGGATTTGATCCCGTCCGAAGGCCGGCATTTCCGAGAAACGCGTATCTTCGTCACCGTTATAGCGAATGCCGTGGGTGATGGTCTGATGGATTTCCTCCACCGTACCGCCCCAAAGCCACACGTCGTCGTTCAGGTTCGGATAGCCCGGCGACCCTTGTGCGCCCGACCCATGGCACTGCGAACAATAGACCTTGAAGGCCGACGCGCCGCCCGAAACCGCGAAACGGTGGAGGCTGTCGTTCTTCGCGATGTCTTCCACATTCGTGGCGTCGATCTGTGCTATCAGGCCCGCCCGGCCTTCTTCGGCCGCGGCGACTTCCTGGTGCAGTTCGGCGCGGCTGGAATAGCCGCTAATACCCTGCGTGGCGGAGTTGATGAGCGGAATGGCCGGGTAATAGATGCAGTACCCAATCGCATAGGCAATGCAGGCATAGAACACCCAGAGCCACCAACGCGGCAGCGGATTGTCGAGTTCCCGGATGCCGTCCCACTCGTGACCGGTGGTATCGACGCCGCTCAATTCGTCTTTATGAGGTGCAGTCATCTTACTTGTCTTCCTTCAAAGGGATGTTCGCGGCATCGTCCGCGGCTTTCTTGCCGCCGGGACGAAACGTGTAGGCGATCACGCCCACGAAGAGCACGAAGAGGTACACAAGACCCCAACTGTCTGCTGCGTGTCTTACGGTTTCGTAATCCATAACTACGCCCTCCTTATCGGAAGTTGGCTTCGGCGTCGTAGGCCGTGAAATCGACCAGAGTGCCGAGCATTTGCAGATACGCCACCAGCGCGTCCATTTCGGTCAAACGGCTTGGATCGCCATCGAAATCGCCGAGCTTGAGTTTCGGATAACGGGCCTCCACGCCTTCCCAATCCGCGTCGGGGTCGGCTTGTGCGGCCAAGTCGGCGGCCGCGTTTTCGATCATCTCGTCGGAATACGGGACGCCGAGCGTGGCGTTCGTCGACAAGTGTTTGGCGACCAGACTGCCATCCAGCTCGTTATGCTTCAGGAAGCCGTAGGACGGCATGACCGATTCCGGCACCACCGACTGCGGGTTGATCAGGTGTTGGACGTGCCATTCGTTGGAATAGCGGTCGCCCACCCGCGCCAGATCCGGCCCGGTACGCTTTGAACCCCACTGGAACGGACGGTCGTACATCGACTCCGCCGCCAGCGAATAAGGTCCGTACCGTTCCACTTCGTCCCGGAAGGGGCGGATCATCTGACTGTGGCAGACGTAGCACCCCTCGCGGATATAAATGCGCCGGCCCAGCAACTCCAAGGGAGAGTAGGGACGCATGCCCTTCACCTTCTCGATCGTATTGTCGAGATAGAAAAGCGGGACGATTTCGACGAGACCGCCGATCGAGACGACCAGCAGCGACAAGACGAGAAGAAGCGTCGCGTTGGTCTCGATGACTTTATGCTTGGAAAGGAACGACATGACGCTTCCTCCTATTCCGCGGGAGCTGCGTGGGCGGTGACGAGGGGTGCCTCATCCCGGACGCGGCCACGGATCGTTTGAACCAGATTGTATGCCATCACCAACGCACCGATCAGGTAGAGCAGCCCGCCCAACGTCCGGATGACGAAGTAGGGGTGCATTGCCTGGACCGACTCGGCGAAGGAATAGACGAGGAAGCCTTCAGCGTCGTATTCGCGCCACATCAGACCTTGCGTGATGCCGGAAACCCACATCACGGCGGCGTAGACCACGATGCCCAGGGTCGCCAACCACAGATGCCAGTTGACCAGCCGCAGTGAGTAAAGCTGCTTGCGGCCCCACAGACGCGGCACCAGGAAGTAGATCGCCCCGAAGGTGATCATGCCGACCCAGCCCAACGCACCTGAATGCACGTGGCCGATGGTCCAGTCCGTGTAGTGGCTGAGCGAGTTGACCGCCTTGATCGACATCATCGGACCTTCGAAGGTCGACATGCCGTAGAAGGCGACCGCGATGACCATCATGCGGATGATCGGGTCCGTGCGCAGCTTGTCCCAAGCGCCGGAAAGCGTCATCAGCCCGTTGATCATGCCACCCCAGGAGGGCATCCACAGCATGATCGAGAAGACCATGCCCAGCGTCTGCGCCCAATCCGGCAGCGCCGTGTAGTGCAGGTGATGGGGACCGGCCCAGATGTATAGGAAGATCAGGGCCCAGAAGTGGATGATAGAAAGGCGATAGGAATAAACCGGGCGTTCGGCCTGTTTCGGCATGAAATAATACATCATGCCCAGGAAGCCGGCGGTCAGGAAGAAGCCGACCGCGTTATGGCCGTACCACCATTGCGTCAGGGCGTCCTGCACGCCGGCGAAGGCGGAGTAGCTGACGGATCCCAGGAACGAGACGGGCAGGGACAGGTTATTCACCACATGCAACATCGCGATGGTCACGATGAAGGCCAGGTAGAACCAGTTGGCGACATAGATATGCGGCTCTTTCCGCTTCAAAATCGTGCCCAGGAAGACGATCAGGTAGACGACCCAGACGATGGTCAGCCACAGATCGACATACCATTCCGGTTCCGCATATTCCTTGGACTGGGTGACGCCCAACAGATAACCGGTGGCGGCCAAAACGATGAACAGCTGATAGCCCCAGAACACGAACCAGGCCGCGTCACCGCCGAACAGGCGGGCCCGACAGGTTCGTTGCACGACATAGAAGCTGGTGCATAGCAGGGCATTACCGCCGAACGCGAAAATCACTGCCGAGGTATGCAGCGGGCGGACGCGTCCGAAGTTCAAATAGGGCTCGAAGTTTAGCGCCGGAAACGCCAATTGCGACGCGATCACAACGCCCACCAGGAAGCCGACGATTCCCCAGAATACTGTGGCGACGACGCCGTAGCGTATCGGGCCGTCCATATATCCTACTTCCCCGGTCGAATCGACCGTGCGCGACTGTCCGCGCGACAGAAGAAAGAATGCCGTGAGTACCAGAACCAGCAGCAAAACCCAGGAATGGGCGCGGAAAAGCGCGTCAGCGCCTTGTGCCGCCCCTATCAAGGCGACCACTGCCGCTATCGCCAAAGCGATGACCTGCAATGTTAGTTTCATGTTTTATATCCCCGAGACCTCGTAAAAGGGCGCATTCCGTCACCTCTCGGTGTGTCGGAACGCCGTTTCACTGTTTGACCAACAGTAGTTGGCGGCAAAATCCGCCTATGTAAGGCCGCTTCTTAATGCTTCCCACCCGCGCCGGCTTTGATTTCGATCAAAACAGGACAGGGAACACGCGACTACAGTGACTTACCTTAAATGATTTGATCGAAAACGAATATACCGATGGGCGAAATGTCACACAGCCGCTGGGGCGGAAACGGAATAGGAATGTCTGTCGAAAACGGAAAAATCACGGCGCACGGCTTTCCGATGCAGACCCCGTCCTTGTTGGAGGGGCAGGAGATACTTGCGGTCGTTGAAAGCCATCAGTCGCGGCAGCGGGCGATCTGTCGGGAATTGGAAACGGTGGCCGATTCCTTGCCTATGGATGTCGATCCGTCGCTTTGCATGCGGCTTGCCCGAACGTTGGTCCCTACGCTGCGATCGGCGCATGACTACAAGAAGGAATACCTCTGTGATTTGGCGCGCCGGGTTTTGAACGACCTCAGCAATATCGACGCAATTCTGGAACGGCTTTGCGCCGAGTACTACGAAACGGAATTGCTGGCGGAGGAAGTCGCGGAAGAGTTGTCCCAATGGGGCATTTGCGCGGATCACAAAAGCGCCGAAGCGATGGGCTATATGTTACGTGGATTCTTCGTTAGTCTGACGCGGCACGTGGACTTCGAATGCATCGTCCTGATCGAGCCGATCAAAACTCGCCTGTCTCGTCTCGAAGACGCTGTATATCCGGAACCGTGACGTGGCGGCTCTGCTCCAGTTCAATGATGCCTTCTTTTCGAAGCTTGGTGAACTGGCGGCTGACCGTTTCGATGGTCATGCCCAGGAAATCTGCGATGTCCGCGCGGGTGAGCGGCAGATCGAAGGTGATAGGAAGATTATCTTCCAGGTCCCGTTCAGGGTCGATTTGCGCCGCGATCATATAAAGGAAACTGGCGACCTTTTCGGAGGCCGTCTTTCGGCCCAGCGTCAGCATCCATTGGCGCGCTTCGTCCAACTCTTTCAACGTTTGCCGCAACAGCCGTTGTTCGACGCCGGGCGTTTCCTTCATCATCGCGTCCAGCTTCGAGCGCGGAAACGCGCAGAGTTTGACGGCGGTTGCCGCTTCCGCGGTGATCGAGGATGTTTCCTGGAACGGACGGCCAAGGAAATCCGGTGCGAATTGAAGCCCGACAATCTGTTGGCGACCGTCCGGCATCATTTTGCTCAGCTTCACGACGCCGCCCATGATGTTGGCGAAGGATTCCGCAGCCTCCGTCTCGCCCACAAGTTCGGTCCCGGCCGGAACCGTTTTCTTCGTGGTATGCTGGCTGAGATACTTTAATTCCTTGCCGCTCAACGCGCCGCAAATACCATTATGGCGCGCCTCACAGCTTCGGCACAGCTCAGGAATGTCAGTGTCGTTTGAAGTGTCACTCATGAATATGTCCGTCAAGCTCCTGCCGCACTTATAAGGTCTCGGGCGGCTTATTGCACTGCCTCAATTTAGCGCAGACCGTCGTATCTCACGCCCGGCCTGCAAGGCCAATCCGTTCACATCCCTTTTTCGGACGACAACGGATTGTCGCGACGCAGCTCATCAAGGCTGCCGAAGGGTGCGCATAGACCCCAGGTAGAACTTACCTATGGCCTTGAAAAAGAAAACAGATTAGCTTGACTGCCGAGATGGTGAATAAGCGATCGCAAATATTGGATCGTAGGTGTCTTGTCGGAAGTTGGGGCGGAAGACTTGGAGCGACCAATGACAATTTCGGTTAAGCCCCGTGCATACTTGGTCTCAGCTCTGCTGCTGGCCGTTCCCTTGGTATCCTGCCAGTCCACATCGCCGCGGAAACCGCCGACGGAAACCCAGGCGGTGACGACTGACCCGGCACCGGCAACGCCGGATTCCGCCGATGCCCCTGAAAAAACGCCGAAAACGGTGCAACAGGCTGCTGTGGAAGAAACAGAGCCCCCTGTCGCGCAATCGAACACAACCCAGCCGGTGACCCGGGTGAATCCGGAATCAGAGCTCATTTTCCTGGATTTTGCCGGTTTCGACGAGGATCTGTCCCGCGAGATGGCCGCCGACAAATCGATGATCGCGGTGGATGTTCCCGCAGCCTTCAGCCTGAACGACGTGCCGGAGCGTCTGGATCGATGGTTTTCCAAGGTGAAGGAAAGCGGCGGGGACGTGCAGGCGCGCGAGAAATTGAGTGAGGATGAGCGGCAAACGCGCGGCATCGTTGGTGTTTTGCTGGATATCGCCGTTTCGGCCTTCAAGGCGCACGAAGCAGAAGAAATGTTGCGTCCGGCACAGGACTACAACGTCCTGGTCGAATACAACAAAGATACCGGCAAGGCCGATCGGGTCCTGTTCTATCGGCGATAGGTCGGGTGCAATGAGTACTCCAAGATGGTGGTAAGACTTCCTTCCCTGAATTGGTTCGCGGCAGTTTCGGCAGCCGGGCTTATTCTCGCGGCCGGCGTTATCCTGCCCGCCGTTGCGCAATCGGCGGCCGATCAGCCCGGAACCGGATTGTTGCGGGAAGATCCGGTGCAGTACGAACGGTTTCGATCGGTACCGGCCTATCGCGATTATCTGCCGGACAGAGTCGATCTTTCAGACATGTTTCCGGAAGCCGGCAACCAAGGCACGCAGGGATCCTGCACCGCATGGTCGGTATCATATGGGTTGCGCGGTTTTTACCGGAATGTCGAAACGCAGTCCCGCCCGGCACGCGGTTTAAGCCCCGGCTTTGTCTACAATCAATTGAAGACCGACAGAAGCGACTGTGCGGAGCCGATCCGGATTTCCGATGCACTGAAGTTCCTGGAAAAACGCGGAACCGTGCCGTTCGATCAATTTCCTTATCGCGAGAATGCCTGTTCCGATTTGCCTGATCCGGCGCTGCAATCACTGGCGCAACAGAACCGTATCGATGGTTGGCGGCGGCTTGAGCACGACAGGTTGGACGATATCAAAGGCCAACTGGCCAGCGGCAATCCTGTGGTGATCGGCATGCTGGTCGACGAGTCGTTGGTCGACCTCAAACAAGGTGAGGTCTATGACCAACAAGTCGCCGGCGCGCCGGACTTCGTTCATGCCATGGTCCTGGTCGGGTATGATGAGGAAAAGCGCGCCTTTCGGGCATTCAACAGTTGGGGACGGGAATGGGCCGACCAAGGCCTGGGCTGGCTGAGTTATCGGTCGATTTTCTCCGATCTAGACTCTGCCTTCGTAGCCGAGGTGGCGGATTTTTCCGACGCAAAATTGGCCGCCGCGCGGGAGGTCGTCGCGGCCGCCAATGCCGCGGCAGTCAATGAACCGGCCCAGCAGACCATATCCCCGCCCGCGGTCGAGCCGGCAGCGACCGAACCGACCGTCGGTCAGAACACCAGCGAACCGAACATGGTACAGGGCTTGGCGCAGAAACCGGCCGTGACCAGCGGGCAATGGAAAGCCGACTTGGCGGTTGTTGCCGGCGGTTTCGAATGCGCCAATCTTTCCATGGAAATCAAGGATGGGGCGCTTCGAACCCTGAACGGCTATGTCGCGGTGGAGGAGGACTTGGCGCAACTGGGCCGGGTTCTGGCGAGCCATGCGGAAACACAGCAAGCGGCGCTGAAGGTTCGGGTCCGTCCCTGGCCGCAATGCGAGGCACTGAACACCTTCGCGCGGACCTTCGCGCGCCCCCAGGGATTGGCCATTGAAACGGTTGCCGTCGATCAAACAAAGACGTCGACGTTCAAACAAGACGACTATCTGGGTATCCGTGTCACGACCCCGGATTTTCCCGCCTATTTGTACGTCACCTATCTGCAGTCCGGCGGCGACGCGGTTCACCTGGTCGGGTGGCAGAAGGGTGATAAACAATATCCGGCCGGGACGGACGCCTTTTTCGGTTTGGATGAAAAAGCAGCCCGATTCCGCGTTTCCCCGCCGTTCGGGCGGGAAATGGTGATCGTCGTCGCATCCCGCGAGCCGCTTTTCGATCAAGGATATGATATTGTCGAGGAAGATCGGGCTTATTTGACGCGGTTTCGTCAACGGATGCTGGATATCGGCAAAGGAACCATAAAGGGCCGGTTTGCCGCGGGGGCCGCGTATCTGACGACGAAACCCGTGGAATGACCGTGTGAAGCGGCGGCAAGTCGAGACCGTCCGAAACGGTCTGCGACGCCAGGAGGAAATATCGGATGAAAGTCTTAGAAACACGGCGGAATCCCATTCAGCAAAGGCTTGGGCCAGCTTTCGTGGTGGCGGCATTTGTGTTGTTGATCTTTTGGTCCCCTGCGCAGGCGCAGGGCGTCGTGCAGGACCCAAGCGTGGAGGACCTGATCCGACAATTGAAGCCGGCGGAAGGTCAGGCAAAGCCGGTATTCCGCAGCCTGGGCGCCGCGACGCGCGGCATCCAAGTCGAACTGCCCGGCGGTTCCGGTGACAGCGCGGACCAACCAGCGGCGCCGACCGTGAATCTCAGCATCGAATTCGACTTCAATTCCCATACGCTGACGCCGAAAGGGAAACAGGCGCTGTCCACTTTGGGCGAGGCGCTCGTGTCGAATGAACTGGAGGAATTCCACTTCCTGGTTGCAGGGCATACCGACGCGGTCGGCGGCGACGACTACAATATGATCCTGTCTGAATTGCGGGCCCGCAGCGTCCGCGATTTCCTGGTTGGAACCTATGGAATCAAGTCGGACAGACTGGTCGCGCAAGGCTATGGGGAAACACGGCTGCTCAAACCCGATCAGCCGGATGCGGGCGAAAACAGGCGGGTGCAGATTACCAATCTGGGGGCCGAGGATTGATCACCCCCGCATTGTGCGCCTGGGTGAGGACGTTTACTGCGGTCGTGCTTCTCTGTCTGCTGGCTTCCTGCAACACGACCGGAAAACCGTCCGCACAATCAGGGCCGGCGCCTAAGACGGCGGCGGCCGCGGATGTGGCCACGTCCGACAATGTGAGGCTCGACAATGTGACGCCGGAAGAGACAACAGAGCCGGGGAACGGGCCCGAGGAACTGATCTACGACCCGGATAGCCTGACTTTCGATATCAGCCTTTCCGCCGCGCTGCGGGCGGCCGACAATGTTTTGTTCCTGCGAACTCCGGCGAATGTGAACCTGAACGAGATACCCGACGATTTGGACAAGTGGCTGTCCCGCATTCGTGACAATGGCGGAACCGTCAAAGCGGCGCCCTTACCGCCCGGCGGCAGGCCGAACCGGTCGTTGCTGGGAATCCTGATCGACGTTGTGCTGTTCTTTGTCGGACTGGCGAAGGATGAAATCATCTTTTCAGCCGTCGATGACTTCGACGCCGTGATGTATTTCGATAAGCCGACCGGTGATGTGAAATGGATCGTCTTCACCAGAAGCCGATAGGCGCAAAACGGTCTAGTTTTTTCGCACCCAGGTGCCGTCGTCGTTCTGTACGAATTCGCCCGGCAGGCTCTTGTCGATGAATTTTTTTCCGGCGACGAGTTCTACGGTTTTCAATGGCGCGTTGTGACGGCTGGCGATGGCGTTGAATTCCAGCAGCCGGTCTTCGTTAGCCTGTTGGACGATCTCGGCGATGTCGGATGGTGCGTCCGGCCGAACCAGGGCGAGGTAACCGTCAGAGCGTTCGCCGATCCAACCGGCCCGTTTCGCAAGTGGGATAGCCGGTTCGGCCGCCAGCCCATCGACATCCCGTTCGACTTTCAGGTTCACTTCCTGGGTGATGTTGATATCGACCTTCAGGTGGATCGGCTTGTCGGGGGCTTCCACCTTCACGGTGGGCGTGCAGCCGCCGATACCCAGCGCCAAGGCTGTCGAGACAAACCCGATGTATAGGTATCGTTTCATTCATCCCCCATTCGGCCTTGCGGTCATTCTATTTGTCCAAACCGGCGCATGCGCTCCAGAATTTGGCTCGGCACTTGGTATGTCGCCAGCCCGTCATTCATGATCGCGCCTAGTGGACCGTTTACGTTCACATCCAGAACCACCGGATATCCGTCCAGATAATCCGGATTGGCCCCTTCAACATGCAGGCCGATACCCACACCGCCGCTCAAACCGCCGTCGATGTCGATCCGCAAATTCGAATATTGCAGGTTAGAGAGCACGTCGTCCACTGCGGTGGGCTCTTCTCCCTCTTCCAGAGATCTCTTGTACCGCAGAATGCCAGGACCGCGCGTCTCCAAATAGCCTTGCCGGACGGCGGGGCCTTCGACGGTGAAGTGGATCGGAAGTGTCCCGTCCAGGATGCCCTCGCCGGTGATGCCTTTGTCAGGCACCAATTCGGTCAATTTTTCCAGTCTTGCGCCTTTTACCGAAAGGTCGAGCGACTCCAACGGGGTGTCAGGCGCGATCTGGAAGGGGGCTATGGAAACCGTGCCGCCAGCCCAATTAAAGCTGAGTTTTTCCAAGTTGAAGCGGGATGTATCGCTTATGTCGAAAAGCGCGATCCCGTCGGTCAGGGGAAACCCCAAATCCAGAACCCCGACGGACAAAGCCTGATCCGGAGCGGTGGCGAAAGGATAGAAGGACGCGACGTCGATATTGGCGTTGACGGCCCGAGCGGACACTTGCTCCCCGGCGAATTCCATGCCGTCAAGCAGCAGCTGCCCAATCTGACTTTGTATACCGTCGCTGCCCGCGCAGACCTTTCCGGTCAGCCCCAATTGGCCGAACGACACCTCGCCCTGCAAGGGGATTGGTCCCGACCCCGGTAAGACGGCGGAACCGCGCCGGATCAACAGGTCCGCGTTGCCGCATCCTTCACCGCCTTCCCAACTGGCCGATGCCGCACCCAGCAATTGACCAGCGGGTCGGGAGACAACGCCCTGTAAAATGCTGGTGACATCGGAGAATTTGTTCACGCCCAGACCGAATACGAAGGGGTGGAGCCGAAACGTCGCATCGCCTTTTCGCGTGGACAGTCTGTGTTCCGCATCCCACTCCAATATCAACGGCGTGTTACGAGGGATGACCTTGCCCGACGCCACCAACCTATCCTGCTTGGACGCGGTCGATTTAACTGTCAGTTCCAGTGGAGCGAAGAGGCGTGGCTTGCGCAAATCCGACACCGTCGCCGCAAGCGTGACGCCAAGTTCCTTGCCGGCGTTTTCGCCGGCGGCGGCAAGCCGAAATTCGTCGATGCGCAGCAGGGAGGACGGCAGAGTAACAGCGCCCAACGATATATCGGAGGTGACACCGACCGTTCCATCCGGTGAGAGGTGGGCATGCAAGACGGCTTCGTTGTTCTTGCCGTTCAGGCGTGCCCGCCAACCGTCTTTGCCTGTCATAACAATGTCGCGGCCCAGCATCGACAACCGAGCATTCATCGATGCCGTGGCCAAGTCGCCGGCCGGGCCCGTTGTTATGGTCAGGAAGTCGCCACCGTCTTCCCGCAGGCAAAGGCGCATGGTTCGCATGTCGATTTGGAAATCGCCGCTGAGAAGTTTCGGAACCAGAAATTCAGCGCAATCCCGAATGCGCAGGGTCAGCCTGTCCGGCGCAATTTGCCAGGACAGTGGAATGCTGACCTTTCCAGATGGAATGTAAAGGGTGTCGCGGTTACCGCCAGACAGCGCCGCCGTCAGATCCGCCAATCCGGATCCACCCGACTCGGTGGCGCTGGCGGTCGCGTCGAGTGTCACGTCGGTCAGGGTGACGTCATCGATCACGGCGCTGTCCATCGATAGGCTCAGGGCGTCGGCCGTCAGATCGAAAATGCCGGCCCGTGGGTCCAGGATCACCGATGCCGAAAGCGCAGTATCCAGGGCGGGCAAGGCACCGCCTTCCAGTCGGACGGCGCCATCAAACCGGCTTTTCTGCAGAATTTGGCCTGGGTCTAGGATCAGCAAGGGCGTCGCATCCGTTTGCGATATTGAGACGAGCAAGGGGGTCACCGGTCCCGGTTGGCCCAGCGGGCCCAGCATTGTCAGCCAATCTTCCGCATCGATGGGGGACAGGGAAGCCTGTATGCCTTTCGGCACCTGGACCGCGATACGGCCATCCCCTGTTCGTTCCAAGCTTATCGCTGCCTTCATATCCGCGCGGCCCGGCAGGGCAGGGGATTCTATTTCGCTTCCCTCCAATTCGATGGCTAGGGACGGGAAGCCCTTGGCGAGGGCAAGCAGCCCATCCACACCGGCCAGCGATTGCAGGTTTCCAACGCGATCGTCGAGAGACACGTGAAGCCTGGCGGCACCATGGGTCAGGGGCACAGGCAGTAACCCGGACGGGAACAGCGCCGCGTCCGATGCCGACAGTGAAACATCGATGGCGATCGGTTGCGCGGCAAGCGGTTCGGCGAGCGAGGCGGCAATATCCAGGCTGGCTTTCAGCCCATGTTTCTCGTCCGCGGCAAGAAGACTGGCCGTCATGCGGTTCTGGCGGATCGAAACGGTCATGTTTCCCGAGGTCGCAAGACCGAAAGGAAGGGACACTTTCGATACCCGGAGGTCGCCGACTGCTTGCAGCGCGGATAAATCGTCCAGCGGTGTTTCCAGGGAAAGGTTGCCGTCCTGCGCCGTGACTTCGTAGCCTTGGACCGCCGCACGGCCGTTTGCCAGTTGCATCCCAGCGGTCAGTTTGCCGTCCCCGGAAACCGTTGCTTCGACGTCCGCTGTCAGGCTGAGTTCCGGGCTTGCTACGGAAATCCGTCCTGGGCCGATATCAAGGCCGCCCGATGGGTTGCGCTGAACCGTTCCATTGATCGTGATGGCGGCTATGGTGCCGGCGTCCTTCACCAACACGACCCGTGCATTGCCAAGGGTGAGTTTTCGGAAAGGCCAGTTTAAGGAGCCGATCGCGATTTCCTCGTCCGTCTCTTCCGTTGCACCGTAGACGAATGGGTCCAGTTCCCCGAAGGAAAGGCCCTGATCGCGCTGAATGACGGTCAATTCAAGATCGTCCACGGCAATTTCGCCGACTTCACCGTCGATCAATTCCCGCCAGGTGAACACGGCTGAAATGCGGGGTATCTTCAATGCGCCTTCACGGCCGATTCGGATGCCTTCCAAGGTGACCGTTTCCAGCGACAGATCGCGGAGTTCGAAGTCGACTTCGGGTAGGCCGTTTTCGCGCAATACCTTTTGGGCCCAATCGACGACGACACCCGGACCCTGCCATGCCAGATAGCCAGCACAAACGGCCAGCACGAAGATCAAGGTCAGGAAGCCCCGAAAAAGGAACTTGCGGCCACCCCTGGCCGGCTTTTCGGAACGGGTCAGAATTTACCGGCCTTCCCCAACCCTTCCAGCAAGCGATCGACATCCGCTGTCAGTGCAAGCAGCATGGCTTGGTTGGGGCATCCGTTTTCTGACATCCAGGCCGCCGTATGCATGCGTGTCGGCAGGGTGGCCGGAACCCGCAGCAAGGTCAGGTCCACGGCCGGACCGCTGCTAATGGCCAGGTTATAGGATTGACCGTTCCGTCGCGGCAGATCCACCGGCCAGTTGAGCACGGTATCGCCACGGTTCCACTTTACGGCGGCTTCGCCTTCCGGTGAGGTGAACAGGACCCTGTCGTCCCGGTCGGTCGAGTCACGCCAAAGGCTCAGATTGTCCGGGTCGTCGAAACAATAATTGCCGCCTTCGGCGGGAACATAGTCCCATGGCGCCGGTGTCGCCGTTCCGAAGGTCCGGTAGGTCCGGATGGCGGTTCCGACCCGGTTGGACTTGAACAGCGCTGCCATCTTTTGGACCAGAGCCGCCTCACCCTCATCGGTTGGCGACTCCACGATGCCTTGGAAGGGACCGACGACCTCGATCTTCTCGCCCGCCTCGTTGACCAATGTGACACGTGTCTCAGCCCCCAGGAACAGGCCGGCCTCCGCCTCCAGCACATCGCCCCGGCGCAGGTCGCTGTCCCCCGCGACATCCAGGACGACAAGGGTGTTCGCCGCCGCAATGCCGGCGGGCATGGCCATTATCGATACCAGAAGTGCCGCCAGAATGGATTGCCGCATCGCTCTGTCCCCTGTCCTGTATCGTCTGCCGCGTTCTTGTTTTATCGGCGGGTTATCGGTTGCGCGCCGGAATTTGCGGAACAGTGTACTCCAGTAGAACGAAATACGGAATTCTCCCTGCGAGGCTTGCGCCACGCGGAAGACTAGCCATATGACAAAACACATAGTAAAATGCATATGTGTATATAGAAAATGGCAGGGGTGGATCCATGTACTCTCGGCGACAGTTTTTCAATTTGGCCGGCGCGGCGGCTTTGGCGGCGCCGATGGCGGGTTTGAGTACGGTAAAAAAGGCGGCCGCTGTGGAACTCTCCGACGACGGTCTGCACATCCAGGATTGGTTCATCGACAGTTTTCTGGACCTTTCTGAAGACCATGCAACGGCCGCTGCGGAAGGCCGGCATTTCGCGGTGATCATCGAACAGCGTGGTTGCCCTTATTGCCGGAAAACTCATGAGATCAATTTCGCGCATCCGAAGGTGCGGGACTATATCCCGGCGAATTTCGACGTGCTCCAGCTCAACCTACATGGCAGCAGACTGGTGACGGATTTCGACGGGGAAGAGTTGGAGGAACGGGATATCGCCCGAAAGTGGCTGGTGAATTTTACGCCAACGATCGTCTTCTTCCCAATGAGTGCGGAAGCGGTTGCAGGCAAGTCCGGCCGCGACGCGGAGGCGGCGCGTCTGCCCGGGTACTTCCGCCCCTTCACCTTCATGCAGATGTTCAAATACGTGCAGGAAGAGAAATTCGCTGACAGCACATTCCAGCGGTACCTTGCCGATCGCGTGGCCGAGATGGAGGCGCAAGGCCTCGATCCCGCTGCATGGTAGGGACTGCCGGACCGCTGTTCATTTTATTGGAGATGTAATGCATATCGATTTCACGGATTGGTCGATGGGACTGATCGGCGGCCTTTTCATCGGGGCTGCGAGCGCCTTGTTTCTATTGGGGCTGGGCCGCGTCGCGGGGATCAGCGGAATCACCGGCGATCTGTTGATGGGCAATAAGAACGGTAGGTTTCTGGAAAACCTGGCCTTTGTCGCCGGGATCGTCCTGTGCCCGCTGATCTATGCGCAGGTCGTGGCGGCGCCGGTCATTCAGATCACGGAGTCCTTGCCGTATCTGATCGTCGGCGGGTTGCTGGTCGGTTTCGGAACGCGCCTGGGCAATGGCTGCACCAGCGGTCACGGTGTCTGCGGCTTGTCGCGCCTTTCGGTCCGGTCCTTCATTGCGACCGGCACTTTCATGGTCGTGGCGGCCTTGGTCGTCGCTTTCCTCAAGACGCGGTTGGGATAAGGCCATGCGGATTGTCATTGCCTTGATCAGCGGCTTGCTGTTCGGCCTGGGCCTCGTCGTATCGAATATGATCAACCCGGACCGGGTGCTTGCCTTCCTGGACGTCGCCGGCGGCAGTTGGGACCCGACCCTTGCCTTCGTGATGGGTGGCGCGCTGATACCGATGGCGCTTGCCTGGATCTGGTCCCGGCGGCAAGCCTATCCCTTCGCTGGCAGTGCATTCCCGGAACCTCCGCGTTTCGGTCCGGATCTTCGGCTTGTGGCCGGGGCGGCCATGTTCGGCGCGGGTTGGGGATTGGTCGGGTTTTGTCCAGGGCCGGCCCTGTCCGCGTTGACCCTGGGCGGGACGCCGGTGCTGATCTTCGTCGCTGCGATGATCGCGGGGATGGTTCTGCACCTGCTTCTGATGCTGATGACGCATCGCCGCTAGGGAACAGGCGGGTCCTTTCCTACTGAACCGTGTCGGACACCAATCCCAGCAGGTGCTCCAACGGTGCGTGATCGTCGGTCAGGATCATGGGGGAGGCCAAGTCTTGCGCTTGCACCGGGTGGGGTGCCCAGCCTTCGATCGAGGCCCTTTCCGCGCCGAACAGAACTTCCGGCCGGTTTGCCGCCGCGATGACGAATGTGTGGCGGTTCGGCCCGGCGCTGGGCTGGTCGTCGCGCCATACGACGACCGAGGGGAATACATCCGACAGGGTCGCCAGAACCGCGTGTAACGCCGTGGGGTCCGGCATTCGATCGACCAGGTTTAAAAGGTAAATGCCCTGCGGCCGCAATTTGCTTGAAACAAGCGTGGCGAATTCGCGCGTGACCAGATGGAACGGCGCGGCGACATCTTTGAAGGCATCGCCGACAACGAGGTCGAAGGCCGCATTTGCCTGTTGGGTCAGCGCCAGACGTGCATCCTGGTGCAGGACTTCCATTTCCGCCGTGTCGACCCAAAAGAAGTCCTGCGCGACTTTCGTCACTGTGGGGTCGATTTCCGCCACCACGATCCGGCCACGGCCCAGCCAGGCCCGCGGCAGCGTATAGGCACCGCCGCCGACGAAGAAGGCCGCCCCGCCTTCGGGCTTCAGAATGCGGGCCGCGGCGTCCATCTGGGCCGCATAGGGGCTCAAGATCGCTGTCGGATTACCTTCCATATTCACACCATGGACAAGATGGTCCAGAACCATGCCGCGGATGCTGCTGCTGGCGACATTCGGCCCATCAAAGCCGATAACCCGGATACAGAAGGTGGGTGATTCCTCGTCACAGACGCTTTGCCAATGCCTGTCAGCGCCGAAACCCATGGCGATGATGACAGCGGCGGCTGCGATGCCGCCAAAGCGCTGCCAGGTAAGCACTAGCCACAGGGCGGCGAGAGCGCCAAGCACGCCTGCCGCGGCGATGGTTGATTGCGCACTGCCAAGATAGGGGATCAAAAGGAAGCCGGACCCGGCCGAACCGGCAATTGCACCCGCCGAGCCCGCCGCATATATCGCGCCCAGGGCACGTCCTTCGCGGCCCGGTGTCATGGTCACGACCGCCGTTGCGATGATCGGCGAGGCTACCCCGCCCAGGAAGGCAGGCAGGAAGAACAGGCCGAGCGACATCAAGATCACGCCGGTCATGGCATTGTCGGTATTCGACAGGATCGACGCCGCCAGTGGTTTAACCAGCAACAGGATCGAGATTGTGGCGAAGGCGGCTGCGAACAGGACCATGCCCAATCTGCGGAGGTCCGAATTCAAACGCCCGCGCGACAGATAGCCGCCGGTCCAGTTCCCGACGGTCAAACCGGCCAGCACGGTCGAGATGATCGCCGTCCAGGTATAGACGGACATCCCGACATAAGGGGCGAGCAAGCGTCCTGCGAGGATCTCCAACACCAGCACTGCGGCGGAAGACAGGAAAGCCGTCAGGACAAGAAGCGCCCGCGTCACCGAGCGATCCGCCGGGGAATGTCGATCATGCCCGTCATTCGATTATTCAAACTCCATCTCGACATAAACGAATCCGGCGTTCTTGGTCGCCAGCTCTTCATAGGTGTCCAAATGCTCGTAAGGACTTTGATCGACATAATAGGCATCGTCCAGCGTTCCCCCATTATCCAAGTGTTCGCGGATCTTGCCGCGCAGATAGACCAGATAGTCGTGGGTATAGCGGCGGACCTGGTCCATATTCGTCGGATGTCCGTGACCGGGGATGACATAGGTCGCGTTTAATTTCTCGAACTCGTTCTCCCAGGTGTCTATCCAAGCGCCGGTTTCGGTGTCGTCGAAGATTGGCAGCATCCGCTCGTGGAAGGCCATGTCGCCGGCGATGACCAGCCCCTGTTCCGGTAGCCAGACCGAGATATCGCCGGAACTGTGGGCCGGCCCCAGATGCAAAACCTCGATATGGAACCGGCCCATGTCGATGACATATTTGTCGTCGAAGGTTTCGGTCGGGGGGACGACCTCCGTGCCTTCGGCCAATTCTTCGTTATAGCCCTTCATGCGTTCCAGGATTTCGTATCCATGGGCGGTGAATTCCTCCGCCGCATCCGAATGCGCCAGGATCGGCACGCCTTGCTTGGCCCAATAGGAATTGCCCAGCATGGCGTGGCCTTGGCCGTTCTCGTTGATGACAAGGCGGACCGGTTCGTCTGTCACCTTTTTGATTTCATCGTGCAGGGCTTCGGCCAGCAGGGCACAGGCCCCACCGTTGATGACGATCACGCCTTCACCGGTGACGATGAACGTGAGGTTGTTGTTGTGCCCCGCATTCGCCTTGCCGGGAGGGGCCGTCGCCCCGATGGCGGAAAATACATGGGGAATGAACTCCACCGGTTTCGAATACAGGACGGAACCCGGATACATGTCGGGGATATCCTGGCTTGCCCAAGCGGCGCTGGATGCGACCAGTGTGAAAGCGGCGAACAAGGCCGCTTTGACGGGACGAAACGGAGCAAAATAGTCGAAGGGAGGCATTGAAAAACTCCAGGTCTGTAGAAAAACACCGGGGCCGATAACAAAGTCGGGCGCTGCTGGAACAGGGGATGGAAGGTGGGTCAGCCGAACATGTCCGCAGTTATCCCGGAATACCAACCGACGGCTTCCTTGGCGTTGTCCGCGCGCAGGGTACCGCTCTCGCCGGTCTTGCTGATGAAACCATCTATCTTCGCGATTTTTTCTTCGGTGGCCTGATAGCTTGCCCCGACCTTCACCGCATCGCTTGGGGCGAGGAGGCTCCAGCACGTATTTGCGAAACGGGGCGGGAAGGCCCGCGAGTCGATCAATGCGTGACGGATTGCCATGGCGCAGGCCTTGGCTTGGCTATTGGCGGAAAAGCCCGATTTCGGCATGTCGCCGGCGATTGTGCTGTCGCCGACCAGATGGATGTCGGCCACCAGCTTCGATTCCATGGTTGCCGGGACAATGGGGCACCAGCCGGTAACATCCGCAAGGCCGGTATCGCGTGCGATCTTGCCGGCCGTCTGCGGCGGTATCACGTTTACGACGTCGCCCTTGAATTCCTCGTCGGGTGTCTTGACTGACATGCTGGCCGTATGGACCGCGTTGACACCGCCGGAGAGCATTTCCCGCGGCAGCCATTCGATCATCCCATCGTAGTAGCGGCCCCAGGCTTCCTGGAACAAAGCCATCTTGGAAAATTTGCCCTTAGGGTCGAGGATCAGGATTTTCGACTTTGGCTTATTGTTCTTCAGGTAATGTGCGACCATCGAGATCCGCTCGTATGGCCCCGGCGGACATCGATATGGGTTCGGTGGCGCGACCATGATGAAAAGGCCGCCATCCTTCATCGCATGCAACTGGTCATGTAGCAGAACGGTCTGCGGGCCCGCCTTATAAGCGTGCGGCATTATCTGCGTGGCGTCGGGGCCATAGCCGTCGATTTCGCCATATTTGAAATCGATGCCCGGCGCCAGGATCAACCGGTCGTAGGGCAGCTTCGCGCCATCCGCCAGCGTCAGGGTCTTTTCGTCGGGGTCGATGCCGGTCGCCATCTGATGGACGATGTTGATGCCGATATCCGCGAGGCCGCTATAGGAATGGGTGATGGATTCGAAATTCCGGAATCCGCCGATATACCAGTTGCTGAAAAAGCAGGTTGTATAGGCCTTGTTCGGCTCGACCAAAGTAACGTCGATGGCGCCTTTAGAGTCCTTGGCGATGTAGTGCGCGGCAGTCGCACCGCCGGGGCCGCCGCCGACCACGACGACCTTCGGCTTAGCGGCGCGCGCTATGCTCAGGGGCAGGGCGGCGGCCGCCACACCGACCCCCGCGTTTTTCAAGATTTTTCGCCGGTTGATCGGTTTATTCATTCTTTCCTCCCAATCGGTATTATTTGGCCAGCGACCTGAAATAGGCGGCTAGTGCCTCCATATCCTTTTCCGTCAGCCGTTTGACGATGGTCCTCATTGTGGGATTTTCTCGATCCGTGCCGAGATAGGCCTTCAATGCGTCGACGAAATGCTGCTCGTCCCAGCCGACAATGGCGGGAATGCCCTCAAACTCTCCATCGGCGCGATGGCATGTCGTGCATTCTGATGCCAGATAGGCCCCGTATTCCAGGTCCGCCGCGCATGCGGGCCGGTCCAACGGCGATATAGCCGGAACGATGAATGCCAGGACGACTGCCGATAGGGGCAATCCGACACGGGTACGCTGTGCCGATACATTCAGCACATTTTGGGTTTCCATCCCTGAATCCGACTTCTTTGTTTTTCTAGTCGTTTCTATTCAATATCACACATGGCGATATTTCTATATAAAAAACTGCATTTCGCACGCCGCGGATCGGCCGAGTCAGGCGCGGGCGGAAAGTGTCCATCCATGGATCAGGATATGCAGGCCGAGCGCGGCACCCAGCCACATGGAGAAAAGCGCCAGAAAAGATGGAACGGCCAGGGTCGATACGCCGGTCAGTCCCTGGCCGATGGAGCACCCCATGGAAAGCACACCGCCAAAACCCATCAGGATGGCGCCGGCGATATGACGCCGCATCTCTCTTGGTTCGTCGAAACCTTCCAGTCTGACTTCGTTTTTCTGTCGGGCGGCAAGGAAACTTCCCCCGAAAACGCCGAGCAACATGCCGACGCCGAACGAGATCGTCGCGCCGGTAAAGGTCATGAAATAAATAAGGGTAGAGGAAGCGGCTGCGACGAAACTCAATGACTCCGTCGGCTGGGGTTCGAACTCGTCGGCGCCGATATAGCCTGTCGCAAACCATCCGGCCACGACGAGAAGGCCGACCATGACGGAACCGAAGAGGGCCCGTCGGTTGGTACGGAATTCCGTATCCTTCAGACACCAAATGGCAAGCGCCGCTGTCATGAGCAAGGAGACGGGCATCGCCAGGGCATCGGGTTCAAGGTCGAACGCCAAGGCCAATAGCCCATGCACCGTGGCCGTCGCCCCCGCCGGCAGGGAAAAGGAAAGCGGCTCAATCAAAGTTTGCCGGGGGATGGCAAGAAAGCCTCGGATCGTCATGTATCCGACGATCGCGATAATGCCGACGGTCATCAGCCCGCGCAGATCGCCGCTGCCGGCGCGCAGGGCGGACCCGAACCCGCACGTGCCGACCGCCGCCATGCCCACACCGAAGATTAAACCGCCCAGGATGGGGCCAAGGATCGCGACACGGGGCAGCATGTGTACGGTATTCGAAAGGTCGACTAGGTCGTATTGGACCAGAAGGAATGTGCCCAGAATGGCAACGGCGATTGCGAACACCCACATTCGCATTTGGACCCAATGCTCGCCGTAGACGGCCGTTTCGACCGCACTCAATGTGCAGAAACGCGTAATACGGCCGATATAACCGAAGATCAGACCGATAATTGCCCCAATGGAAGCGACGATGCTTTGGATGGGGACGTCTTCAAACATCGGGGTCTACTATGACGTTTCTCGGCACAGCCCGGCCGGTTCGCAATACAATCGATACAATGTCTGAATGATCTCCCGGACAGCGGGATCGGCGATGGAATAATAGATCGCTTTGCCTTCCCGGCGTGTCGAAACCAGGTCATCCGCGCGCAGCCGGGTCAACAATTGGGAAACGGCGGGTTGTTTTAAGGAAAGCAGGCGTTCCAGTTCGGTGACGGCCTTTTCGCCGTCGGCCAAGAGGCACATCACCAAAAGCCGATGCTCGTGGCCCAGGGCTTTCAGGACATTCGCCGCGTGCCGCGCCTTGTCGACCATGTCGTCCTTGAACTCCAGGACCTCTTCCTCAGATGGGAGCGCCATCACTCATCCTTTCAGATCTCCAAACAATGCATGCGTTGACAATGGAGTCGCGGGCTCGAAAATTGCCGTATGCTTGCCTAAAACTCAAGGTCCACGGCGATTGCCTCGATTCCGGCTTCCGCGCAGGCATGATCCATTTCGCCCCCGGGCGCACCTGAAACGCCGACGGCACCGACGAGCGTGCCGGCGGCTTCGACGGGAATGCCCCCACCGATGGCCGCGACGTCCGAAATATAACGGATGCCGGAAAGACCTTCTCCCGCCTGGGTCAGTGCTGAGAACGCTAATGTGTCCGTGCGGAAACTGGCGGCGGTCCATGCTTTGCGGCGCGACGTTTCCAAAGTGTGCGGCCCGGCGTATCGGTCACGCAGCACGACTTGCGGCAATCCGAAACGGTCGGTGACCGTCACACTCACCTGGAAGCCGCGTTCGCGGCAATCGTCCATCGTCGCCTGCGCCAGGGCAAGCGCGGTTTCCGGTTTCATCATCTGATACGATACCAGTGCGCCGTCGTCCTGGGCGTTCGCGCCAAGGGGAAAGGCGGCGACTAGGAAGGCAAGCAAGTGGCATGTTCGTTTCATCATTTTCCCAACCTGATCATGTTTTACATGTTCGAAGGATTATTGTTCCGCTCGCGCCTTTTCGATGAGCTCGCCCAACAATCCCCAAAAGAATTCTTCACCGGGATAGCCACGAATGCGGCCGACTTCTTCCCCGTCGACCATCATCACGAAGGTCGGCGTGAAACGCGGCCAACGGATGTCTTTTAGATCCGCCGGGTGGGCGTCGTTCAATTGGACGCGGCGCAAGGGGGCGAATTTTCCTTCCTGCGTGATCGCATAGGCGTCGCCGACTTCCTCGTTCCAGGCTTCGCACCATTCGCAGAACGGTCTTTCAAACATCACCAGTTCGATGTCGGCCGCACGGGAAAGGGCCGGCCAGCAGGTGATAAAGACGGCGGCGCATAGCGCCGCCAGCCGGGTTGAACTCAGAAAAAATGTCGCAAGGTTCATCATCGGGCTATATTACATTCAAACAATGCTATAAGTACATTCGTAATGTGTGTCGGGCGCTACCGACGCGAAAAAGCAAGCGCGGCAAGACGCTTGCGCCGTAAGCAAAGGGTGGAAATGGAATGGACGTCACGGTTTTCGGCGCCTTTATAGGTGGATTGCTATCCTTCGTCTCACCCTGCGTATTGCCGCTGGTGCCGCCCTATCTCTGCTATGTCGCGGGGATCACCCATGATGAATTGAGTGCCGCCGAACCTTCGGTCCAACGACGGGTCGTTCTTTCGTCGGTAGCCTTTGTCATGGGGTTCGCGGTCGTCTTCGTTTCGCTGGGGGCGATCGCGACCTCGTTCGGGCAATTGATCACCGAAAGCGCCGGCATCCTGACCAAGGTCGCGGGCGTCATGATCATTCTGTTCGGTCTTCACTTCATGGGCTGGCTGCGGATACCGTTCCTGTATCGGGAAGCGCGGTTCAATATGGAAAACCGTGGCGGGCTGCTTGGCGCATTTTTGCTCGGCCTTGCTTTCGCTTTCGGATGGACCCCGTGTGTCGGCCCGATCCTGGCGGCGATTCTCTTCATGGCCGGCGGTGAGGAGTCGGTTACCCGGGGGATTATGCTTCTTGGCGCCTATGCGATGGGAATCGGTATTCCATTCATTCTGGCGGCCTCATTCGCGTCCCGGTTCCTGATCGTTTCCTCCGGTCTGCGGAAAAACATGAAAGTGATCGAACGCGTATCGGGCGTATTCCTGATCGCCACCGGCCTGCTGTTCGTTACCGGCGGCATCGACGATGTCGGCTTCTGGCTGCTGGAGCTGTTTCCCTTCCTTGGTGAAATTGGCTGATCAAGACGCACTGATATCGTCATACGCGTCTCGACCATGAAAACGGCAAAACAGATAGAAAAATTCATATATGTCCATTGATAAGACTAAAGTCTTGCGTTACCGTGTTGCTTGAATGGGGCGCGCAAGCTGGCCGAGACAAACATCGGTGAAGCGTCAAAGACCCCTGGGAAAAGTGCTTCGGCCTTACTGGCGGGGGCTCAGTGGAGGAAAATATGATGTTCAAACCGGGTATTTGGTCCGGCGCACTATTGGGTGCGGTTCTGACCGCCGGCGTGGCGGTTGCCGCTGGTCCGGCCGACTATGAAATCGTCGATGGCGGCATTCCCAAAGCATTGACTGCTCAGCCGGGTAACGCGGAAAACGGCCGCGAGGTCGCCATCAACCGGAAGCTTGGCAATTGCCTAGCCTGTCATGCCGTTACGAAACTTTCTGACCAACCTTACCACGGCGAAATCGGCCCGCCCCTGGATGGCGCGGCGACGCGGTGGAGCGAGGCTGAACTCCGTCTGATCGTCGTCAACTCGAAGAAGGTCTTCGAAGGCACGATGATGCCGGGGTTCCACACCACGGAAGGTCTCAACCGCGTGGCGGAAAAGTTTGAGGGCAAGACCATACTGTCTGCCCAGGATGTTGAGGACGTTGTCGCTTTCTTGATGACGCTCAATGAAGAGTAATTGGAGGAAAGAATGACTGTCCTGAACAAACGGGAATTCCTGATTGTCGCGACGGGCGCTGCGGCGGCCGCAATCGCGGGCCTTCCCAGTATCGCGTTGGGTGCTGAAAAAGCCGAGATGCGTGTCGCTGAATTTCTTGGCGGCGCGACGGCGTCCGAGGGCGGTTTGAGCCTGGAAATGCCGGAAATCGCGGAGAACGGAAACACGGTTCCGTTGACGGTTCGTGTCGATGGCGAAGCAACCGCTGACCGTTACGCGGAAAGCGTCCTGATCCTCGCTGACGGCAACCCTGAACCGGGTGTGGCGACCTTCCATTTCACACCGCTCAGCGGAACTCAGGAAGCGTCGACCCGCATGCGTTTGGCCAAAACCCAGAACGTCATCGCGGTCGCCAAAATGAACGACGGTTCGTTCATGCGTACCGATAATCTGGTCAAGGTCACCATCGGCGGCTGCGGCGGTTAATCGCGCGCCCGATCAAGGAGATAGAGAATGTCTAAGCCTCGTGTAAAAATTCCGAAATCCGCCGCTGCCGGTGAGATCATTACGATCAAGACGCTGATCACCCACAAAATGGAATCGGGTCAGCGCAAGGACAAGCAGGGCAATCCCATCCCGCGGATGATCATCAATTCCTTCGAATGCACGTTCAATGGCGAGCGCGTTTTCGGTTGCGATATGGAACCGGCCATTTCCGCCAATCCGTATTTGCAGTTCACCGCGCGCGTGCCGGAATCGGGTGAATTCGAATTCGTCTGGAAAGACGACGAAGGTTCTGTCTTCAGCACCAAGAAGAAGATCAAGGTCGCGTAAGGCAGAAATGCCGCGCAGTCCGAAAAACGCGCATAAAACGATAAAAAGCGCGATTGGGAGGAAACGATGATGTTTGATGTAAGCATTGGGAAACTGGGCCGTTGGGCCACAGCGGCCGTTCTTCTGGGCGGTCTGGCAGCCCAACCGGCCTTGGCGGGGGATATGAAAACCTATCCCGCGCCGGAAGGTCATCCGCTGAGTGAAATTATCTCCGGCTATGAATTCCGGACTCCGGAAACGCAGGCGCTTCAGGATGATGATTTCGAAAACCCTGCCTTCCTGTGGGTCGATCAAGGTGAGGAACTTTGGAACACGGCCGACGGAACAGCAGGCAAGGCCTGTGCGGATTGCCATGGCAACGCATCAGAATCCATGAAGATGGTCGGTGCGACCTTCCCGAAATGGGATGCCAAGAACAACCGGCCGGTCAATATCGAGCTTCAGATCAATCAGTGCCGTACCGAACAAATGGGCGCTGATGCTTGGAAGTATGAATCTTCCGAAATGATCGGGATGACATCCTTCGTCCGCACCCAATCCCGCGGTGAACCGGTCAATGTCGATTTCAGCGAAGGCGACATGGAGGCCTGGAAGGCGAAGGGCAAGGACCTGTACTACACGCGGTTCGGTCAGTTGGACCTGGCCTGTTCCAATTGCCATGAGGACAATTACGGCAACCAGATCCGCTCGGATTTATTGAGCCAGGGGCAGTCCAACGGCTTCCCGACCTATCGCTTGAAATGGCAGGGCGTCGGCACGCTTCATCGCCGATTCAAGGGCTGCATGGATCAGGTTCGGGCAAAACCCTACAAGCGCGGTTCCGACGAGTTCCTCGCCTTGGAAGTTTACTTGGCCTATCGCGGTGTCGGCCTGCCGGTCGAGGCACCGGCCCTGCGTAACTAAGGTTTGAGTTCTCGCTTCCGCCCGGTCCTGCGGGTCGGGCGGAAGCTACATTGTCCGAAGTAAGTGATGTTTAGACGCTGGCCTGGTCGCGGCCAACGAAGGGGATAGGAATGTTTTCACGTCGTGAATTCCTGCAAGTGAGCGCTGCTGCCGGTGCGCTGCTGGGCGGAACCAGCCTGCTTCGTCCGGCCGCCGCACAGCAATCGATCACGCAGGACGATCTGTTGGCCTTTGATCCGGTCGGCAATGTGACCCTATTGCATGTGACCGATATTCACGCCCAATTGGTGCCGGTCTATTTCCGCGAGCCATCGGTCAACCTTGGTGTCGGCGAGGTTGCCGGCCTGCCGCCGCATATCACCGGCAAGGAATTCCTTTCCACGTTCGATCTCACGCCCGGGTCCTACAAGGCCTATTCCATGGCCAGCACGGATTTCCTCGCGCTGGCGAAGGAATACGGACGGATCGGCGGCATGGACCGCATGGCGACCCTGGTGAACGCGATCCGTGCGGAAAGGCCGACCCAGACCCTGTTCCTCGATGGGGGGGATACCTGGCAGGGCAGTTATACCTCTCTGCAGACGCAGGGTGAGGACATGGTCCGCGTTATGAACGCAATGAAGACCGACGCGATGACGGCGCATTGGGAGTTCACCTATGGGACCGAGCGTGTCGAAGAACTGATCGACCAGATGGACTTCCCCTTCCTGGCGGCGAATGTCCGGGATACCGATTGGGAAGAACCCGTCTTTGAATCGACCTCCTATTTCGAGCGCGGCGGTGTGAAGGTTGCGGTGATCGGCCAAGCCTTCCCCTACACACCGATCGCCAATCCGCGCTACATGATACCAAGCTGGAGCTTCGGCATCCGCGAGAAGGAACTGCAGGAACGCGTCGATGAGGCGCGCGCGGAAGGGGCTGGGCTGGTCGTCCTGCTGTCCCATAACGGCTTCGACGTGGACCGCAAGCTTGCCTCCAACGTGACCGGCCTCGACGTCGTGCTCACCGGTCACACGCATGATGCCGTGCCCGAGGCGATCAAGGTCGGCAAAACCTTGCTGATCGCGTCCGGCAGCCATGGCAAGTTCCTCTCCCGCCTGGACCTCGATATCCGGGATGGGGAAGTGAAGGATTTCCGCTATCGATTGATCCCCGTCTTGTCCGATGTCATTGCGCCGGACCCGGAAATGGCAGCCGTGATCAAGGATGTCCGCGCGCCTTATGAGGCTGATGTGAACCGGGTGCTCGGGAAGACCGAAAGTCTTCTCTACCGGCGCGGCAATTTCAACGGCACGTTCGACGATCTGATCTGTGATGCGCTGCTAAGCGAGCGGGATGCGCAAATCGCGCTGTCCCCTGGATTCCGTTGGGGGGCGACCCTGTTGCCGGGCCAGGACATTACGGTGGACGACGTCTACAACATGACGGCGATCACCTATCCGAACGCCTATCGCAACGAGATGACCGGGCAGATGTTGAAGGACATTCTGGAAGACGTTGCCGACAATCTCTTCAATCCGGATCCCTATTACCAGCAAGGCGGCGACATGGTTCGCGTCGGTGGTATGGGATACCGGATCGATCCGACCAAGGCGATTGGGTCCCGTATTTCCGACATGACCTTGCTGTCCAGCGGTGCGCCGATCGACCCGTCGGCGTCCTACGTTGTCGCCGGCTGGGCGAGTGTCAATGAAGGCACCGAAGGGCCGCCGATCTACGATGTGGTCAGCGACTATATCGAGAAGGCCGGCACGGTCGCGGTCAAACAAAACGATAGCGTGAAGATCGTCGGGATTTGATCCCCTCGCACGACGATCCGACTGGACTTGGAGTGAAGTATGAAGAAAGAGCCTAGGGATATCCGGCCCGCAGACGGGCAATCCGATAACGGACGCCGGCGGTTTCTGAAAGGCGGCCTGGCGGCTTTGGGCGGTGTCGCGGCGACCTCTGTCGCAGCCCGTGCCGCGACACCGGCCCCCGAAATTACGGAGGTTCAGGAATGGAACCAGTTCCTGGGTGACGGTGTCGCCGCGCGGCCCTATGGCATGCCGTCCCAGTTCGAGAAGCATGTGGTGCGCCGGGACGTCGAATGGTTGACGGCCTCACGGGAATCCTCGGTCAATTTCACACCGCTGCATGACCTGGATGGAATCATCACGCCGAACGGGTTGTGTTTCGAACGCCATCACGGCGGCATCGCGGAAATTCCGCCGGAAAAACACCGCCTGATGATCAATGGGCTGGTCGACCGCGAGCTGGTTTTCACGATGGACGACCTGAAGCGGTTCCCACGGGTCAACCGGATCTTCTTCCTGGAATGCGCGGCCAATTCCGGCATGGAATGGCGCGGCGCCCAGTTGAACGGGTGCCAGTTCACCCATGGCATGGTCCATTGCGTGCAATATACCGGTGTGCTGCTGAAGACCGTGCTGGAAGAATGCGGCGTGAAAACCAACGCCAAATGGCTGATGCCGGAAGGGGCGGATGCCAGCGGGATGAACCGGTCCGTGCCGCTTGAAAAGGCGCTCGACGATTGCATGCTTGCCTTCTCCATGAATGGTGAGGCTCTGCGTCCCGAACAGGGCTATCCCCTGCGACTGGTCGTTCCCGGTTGGGAAGGCAATATGTGGGTCAAATGGCTGCGCCGGATCGAAGTCGGTGACCAGCCCTGGCACACGCGCGAGGAAACCTCGAAATACACAGACCTGCTGGAAAACGGCAAATCCCGCCGCTTCACCTGGGTGATGGATGCCAAATCGGTCGTGACGAACCCTAGCCCGCAGGCACCCCTCCGGTTCAAGGGGCCGAACGTCCTGTCCGGCTTGGCCTGGTCCGGCCGCGGTGCAATCAAGCGCGTCGACGTCACGCTGGACGGCGGCAAGAACTGGGTAACCGCCGATATCCAGGGACCCGTCCTGCCGAAATCCCTGACCCGCTTCTACGTCAATTTCGAGTGGGACGGGAAGCCGCTGCTGATCCAGTCGCGGGCAATCGACGACACCGGCTATGTCCAGCCGACCAAGAACGAGCTGCGCGCCGCGCGGGGCACGAATTCGATTTATCACAACAATGGTATTCAGACTTGGCATGTGCGTGAGAATGGTGAGGTTGAGAATGTCGAAGTATCGTAATCTTCTGCTCGGTTTCGCCATTGCCGGGACACTTTGCGGCACAACCGCGCAGGCGGAGCCCCTTGGCCTTGGCCGCGAGGCGCTGCCGGAAGAGGTTGCCGCCTGGAACACCGATATCCGTCCCGACGGTCAAGGCTTGCCGGAAGGGTCCGGCAGCGTCCTGCAAGGGGAGGAAGTCTTCGCCGATCAATGCGCCGTCTGCCACGGTGATTTCGCGGAAGGCGTCGATCGCTGGCCGGTGCTTGCCGGCGGCCATGGTACGCTGAAGTCCCGGAATCCGGTGAAGACCATCGGGTCTTACTGGCCGTATCTGTCCACCGCCTACGACTATATCGAACGCGCGATGCCTTTCGGGAACGCTCGCAGCCTGAGTTCGGATGAGATTTATGGCATCGTCGCCTATCTGCTTTATATGAACGATCTGGTCGATGACGAGTTTGTCTTGAGCAAGGAAAACTTCACGGAAATTCATTTGCCGAATGAGGCGAATTTCGTCGCCGATGATCGGCCCGATACCCCGACCATGGCGCAGGCCGAACCCTGCATGACGAACTGCAAGGAAAGCGTGGAAATCACGGCCCGGGCTCAGGTCATCGATGTGACGCCTGAAGACGCCGGCATTCCCGAAGGTGGGGAAGACGCTGCCGAAGGAGGGTACGATCAGGCCGCCGCGGAAACGGCCGATCCCGAAAGCGCCGCTGAATCCGCAACAGGGGACGACCAGGTTGCGTCCGCTGCACCGGCGCTGGACGCCGGTTTGGTCGAGGAAGGCCAAGGGATCTTCAAGAAGAAATGCGGTTCCTGCCACAGTGCGGACGAAGGCAAGCACAAGATCGGCCCCAGCCTGCATGCGGTCTATGGACAAACGGCTGCGTCGGTCGATGGGTTCACCAAATATTCGAAGGATATGAAATCCGCCGAACTGATGTGGGATGCGGAAACCTTGGATCAGTTCCTGACCAAGCCGAAATCCCTGGTCAAGCGGACCAGGATGTCATTCGTCGGTCTGAAGAAGGATGGCGATCGCGCCGCGGTGATAGAATATTTGAAGAGCCTGACGCCGACCAACTGACCTGTCCTAAATTGTTTTGGTTCGGCTGGTTGACGGCAAACGCGCACAAAATGGAGTTGCGTCATGTCTGAAACATGCCTGAAAGCTGCCGGACACGGTTCCCCACTGCTAAACCGGTACCGGTTCCCTGAACTGGTATCGGTTCTTTGTTTCTTCGTTTTCTTGGCCTTGGTGGCCTTCCCCGTCGCGGCGCAGGACGCGAAGTACTATCCCTATGATGGCGCATTCGCGGATGCGGCCTTCGAGGTGGAGTCGGCGATCGTCGATCGCGGCCTGGTCGTCGATTATACCAGCCATGTCGGCGAAATGCTGAAGAGAACGAAGGAGGATGTAGGCGGTTCGAAGACAATCTTCGAGAATGCGGACATTTTTCTGTTCTGCTCGGCGGTTCTGTCGCGGGAAATGATGGAGGCCGATCCGGCCAATATCGTCCATTGCCCCTATAAAATGATGGTGACGGAAAGTGGCGACGGCAGCGGCAAGGTTCAGGTCGGCTACCCTGTGATGCCCGATGGGCCGATGAAAAAGGTTGAAGCCCTGCTCGACGAAATTGCGCGAAGCGTGACCGGCAACTGATGACCCACAAGGGCCCCCTTTTGGTGTAGGGGAGTGGTATGGATCTACTCCCTTAGAGGGGTGAGGTATCAAATTACCCCATCGTTATATTCGGAAGTTTGAACCTTTCTGTGGCGTGACGCCGCAGGGTGGGGCGGGAAACTGACAATTTCCATATTGTTGGTGTTAAAAACAATTTCTAAGGCTGGAAACTCCCCGCTTGGTGGATATCATGCGCGGCAATAAGAATGCTTAAGGCAGCGTCGAACCTCTATAACGGAATCGACGCGTCGCCGGGTTTTGGGGAGAGGGAATTATGGCGGAAACCGACGATACGCGCGCCGCGATGGGGGAAAAGACCCGCCGTCGCGTGCTTGGGGATGCCCATGTGGACCGTGCGTCGGGGAATGCCACCCCGTTCGATACGCCTTTCCAGGACTTCATCACACAGGGCGCTTGGGGGTCGGTCTGGTCGCGGGATCAGTTCACGTTCCGGGAGCGGAGCATCGTGACCATCGCCTTGCTGGCGGCCTTGGGGCATGACGAGGAATTGGCCATGCACATTCGGGCGACGGCAAATACCGGCGCAACGCCTGAAGACATCCGTGAAGCTTTGCTGCATGTCGCGGTCTATGCGGGCGTGCCGGCCGCGAATTCCGCAATCAAGATCGCCAAGGCCACCTTGGCGGAGATGGACAAATAGGGCCATCCATATTCATGACGCCGTACCGGCGCCAAACTGGCGGCTGGGGGCACAGGGAGGAAAGAGATGAGCGACTTCTCCGAATTCAGCGAACGGGATTGGCCCAGTCATCCGAAATACATCGATGAAGGCTATAAATCGACGACCTTCCGCGGTCCGACGAAACCATTGATTCCGTTGCAGCAAACCCTGTCTGAGGTGACCGGACCGGTTTACGGCCAAGACTCGGTCAGTGCGTTGGACAGTGACCTTACGATGAACGGGCGAAAGAACGGTGAACCGTTGGGTGAGCGGATGATCGTCACCGGCAAGGTTTTGGACGAATTCGGCCGCCCGGTGCCGAATACGCTGGTCGAAATTTGGCAGGCGAATTCGGCCGGCCGATATGTCGACCTGATGGACAAGCACGATGCGCCGCTGGACCCGAATTTCTATGGCGGCGGGCGCGCCGTAACAGACAGCGACGGGAACTATCGGTTCAAGACAATCCGACCCGGCGCCTACCCCTGGGGCAACCACCCTAATGCGTGGCGCCCGGCCCATATTCATTTCTCGCTGTTCGGGGCAGGGATCGCCAGCCGCTTGGTCACCCAGATGTACTTCCCGGGCGACCCACTGATTCCGCTCGATCCGATCGCCCAGGCGACCCCCAGTGTCGACCGCCTTGTTGCGGGTTTCTCGCTGGATGTGACCGAACCGGAATATGCATTGGGCTATGTTTTCGACATTGTTCTGCGCGGTCCGAAACAGACCCCGATGGAGGATTGATTCATGGCGAGCGACGAAAAGAAATTGCCGCAGACACCGTCCCAGACAGTCGGTCCTTTCTTCTCCTACGGGTTGGCGTCGGAACAGTACGGGTTTTCCGAACTGTCCAGTATTGCCGGGCGCGAGATAGCGGAAGAGGATGAGCCGGGTGAGCACATCAAGCTTGTCGGTATCATCTATGACGGTCAGGGCGCCCCGGTCTCGGACGCGTTGGTGGAAGTCTGGCAGGCGGATTCCCAGGGCCGTTTCGCGCACCCGACCGACGGGCGCCAGAAAAACACGCCTTTCACAGGCTTCGGCCGCTGCGGTACCCGCACGGATCCGAAGAACCGGTTCACCTTCGCCACGGTGAAGCCGGGGGCGGTAGGTGACGGGGAAGCGCCGCATATCAACTTGATCATCTTCATGCGCGGGCTGCTGTCCCATGCCTATACGCGGGTCTACTTCTCGGACGAGGAAACGGCGAATGCTGCGGACCCAGTTCTGCAATCCGTGCCGGCGGACCGCCGGGATACCCTGATCGCCACGCGCGAGGAATCTTCCGCGGGTGTCGTTTATCGCTTCGATATTCATATGCAGGGCGACCAGGAAACCGTATTCTTCGACGTATGATGCCTCAGCCAAGGCATTGGTTTCAGAGGGCGTTCCGATCCATATGCGACGGTATGACGAGGGGATAGCTGTATGACGGTTTCGGCATTCGACCATCCCTGGTTTTCCGGCTTGTTCGGTGACGACACGGTTGCCGCGCTGTTTTCCGCCGATCGCACGGCTCACAGCTTTTTGCGGTTCGAACGCGCGCTGACCAAGGCCTTGGGCGATCACGGTGTGGTCGATAAGGCCGTTGCCGATGGTGTTCTAAACATGTTGGCCGGGTTCGCACCGGATATGGACGGTATCGCAGCCGGGATGGCCCGGGACGGCGTCCCTGGGCCGGCTTTCGTCAAACAGTTGAAACAGGCCGTCGGCGATGACCTGGCGGCAGGCGTTCACGTCGGGGCGACCAGCCAGGACCTGTCCGATACGGCCTTGGTCGAGACCCTCGGCGCCGTGAACAAGATTTTGAGTGAACGTCTGCGCGAGGCCGTTTCGGCGCTTGAGGAATTGGAAGCACGTTTCGGCACCGCCACCCTGATGGGACGAACGCGGATGCAAGCCGCACAACCGATTACGGTGGGCCATCGGGTGTCGACGTGGCGAGCGCCGTTGATCCGGCACCTTCAACGATTGGAAGATATCAACCCGGGCCTGCTGGTTCTGCAATTCAGCGGCGCCGTCGGAACGGGTGGAGCCTTGGGCGACAAACATGCCGATGTCGCCCGGCAAATGGCCGCCGAACTTGGCTTGGCCTATGCGCCGGACTGCTGGCATACGACCCGTGATGCGATAGCCGACTATGCGAACTGGCTGTCCCTCGTCACCGGCAGCCTCGGCAAGATGGGTCAGGACATTTGCCTGATGGCCCAGCAAGGGCTGGACGAAGCCGTGCTCGGCGGGGGCGGTGGATCTTCCGCGATGCCGCACAAGCGGAACCCGGTAAAGGCCGAAGCCCTGGTGACCCTAGCGCGCTTTAACGCCGTCCAAGTCGGCGGCATGCATCAGGCCTTGGTCCATGAACAGGAACGATCCGGCGCCGCCTGGTCCCTGGAATGGTTGATCCTGCCGCAGATGACCGTCGCGGCGGCCGCTTCGCTCTCCACCGGCATTGCACTGTTGAAGAGTATAGAGCGGCTTGGCGATTCGTGATTGCACGCCTTAAACTGCCCGCCGAGTACAGATGACCGCGTGCTGCTTGACGCAGCTGCGCCGATTTTTTTTGGGAGTACCGAGCCATGATGAGCCAGGAGCAGAACGACCTAATCACCCGGATCGGCCCGGGTCGCGCGGCTGGCGACGTGCTGCGCCGCTATTGGATGCCTGCGGCGCTGACGAAGGAATTGGAAGCGAACCGTCCGGTCATTCCCGTTCGCTTGCTGGGCGAAAACCTGGCGCTGTTTCGGGATGGGGACAGCGGCAAGCTTGGCCTTGTCGCGCGGAACTGTCCGCATCGCGGCGCCGATATGTGTTATGGGCGGGTTGAGAATGGCGGTATCCGCTGCGTGTTCCACGGCTGGCTGTATGGTGCCGACGGTCAATGCCTGGAACAGCCGGGCGAACCGGCGGATTCCACCATGCATGAGCGCCTAAAGATCAAGTCCTATCCGGTCGTAGAGAAGAACGGCATCGTCTGGGCCTATATGGGACCGGGCGAGGCACCGCCATTCCCGGCCTTCGACTGTTTCGTCGCGCCGGACAGCCATGTATTCGCCTTCAAGGGGCTATGGGAATGCAATTGGCTGCAGGCGCTGGAAGTCGGTATCGACCCTGTCCACGCGTCGTTCCTGCACCGTTTCCTGGAGGATGAGGACACAAAGGACAGCTACGGCAAGCAGTTCCGCAGTGCGGCTGCCGACACGAATGTGCCGCTGACTCAGTTGCTTCGGGAGAATCCTGCGCCGGAATTGAAGGTCGAGGAAACCGAATACGGTTTGCGCATCATCGCCTTGCGCGACTTGCCGGACGGCAGGCGGCACGTCCGTGTCACCAACCAGGTGTTTCCCTGTGCGATCCATATTCCGATGTCGAACGAAATGACGATCACCCAGTGGCATGTGCCGATCGACGATGAGACCTGCTATTGGTACGCGATGTTTACAAGTTTCGGGGAGCCGGTCGACAAACAGAAGATGTGGGACCAGCGCGTCAAGGAACACACCTTGCCGGACTACCGACCGAAACGGAACAAGAGCAACGAATACGGTTTCGATCCGGTCGAACAGGCAAACACGACCTATACCGGCATGGGCATGGATATCAACGTGCATGACCAATGGGCCTGTGAATCCATGGGGCCGATCCAGGACCGCACGGACGAACATTTGGCAACGAGCGACGCGGCCATTGTCCGCTATCGCCGAATGCTGCGTTCCGCCATCAAGAAATTGGCTGACAACGAGGGCGGCTTGCCGATGGATGTCACGGCCGAACAAGCCGCGCAGATCACCGGCCCGGTAGCGCTGGACGCGATCGGTCCTCAGCAGGATTGGGAAAGTGTCTGGTTGGACCGTGATGCGGCCCGCCGTGAAGCCAGTCCCTGGAAAGCGGCATCTTGATCATTGACGGCGGCACAGTGCCGGTCCCTGTCTGAGAGCGAGGATAGTATGGCTTCCGATCCCGAGGAAATGGCCGGGTTTGTCGAACGGTACGGCTTGCGGAGCGGGGACGCCCAAAAGTCGGCAGAAGAGGTTGCTGCGCGGGTAAACGCTGATGGGTTGGAGGTCGTGCGCATCTCCTTCGTCGATCAGCACGGCATTTTGCGCGGTAAGACGATTACCGCCGACGGTCTGGGCTCCGCCTTCAAGAACGGCATCACCATGCCGTCCTCGCTGCTGCTGAAGGATACGTCGAACGCAACCGTCTTTCCGGTCTGGAGCGGGGATGCCGGCTTCGGCGCCGGACGGATGACCGGGGCGGAAGACATCGTGATGGTCCCCGATCCGACGACGTTCAAGGTTTTGCCCTGGTCCGCGCATACGGGTTGGATGCTGGCGGATCTTTACCATGCCGACGGCGCACCTGTTGCGATTTCCACGCGCGGCATTTTAAAGGATGCGGTCCAACGGCTCGACTCTGCCGGTTACCGGTTCACCGCGGGTCTTGAGCTCTAGTTTCATGTTCTTCGGGTAACCAATCCCCGGCTGGACCATTCCGATGGCGGCATGCCTGCTTCGGCGCCGGAGACGCAGTTGCTGACCCATGGCTTCCGCTATCTGTCGGAAGATTCCTACGATGTGTTGGAGGAGGTCTTCGATGACCTGCGGCGGACCGCCCAGGCCCTTGGCCTGCCGATGCGGTCGATGGAAGTGGAGTTCGGTCCCAGCCAATGCGAGATCACGCTGCAGCCTGCCGACGGCATTGGCCAAGCGGATAATGCAATCCTGTTTCGGTCCATGACGAAGCAGGTTTGCCGGCGCAAGGGGCTGCACGCGACTTTCATGTGCCGCCCGCGTTTCGACGGTGCGATGGCAAGCGGTTGGCATCTGCATCAATCGCTGACGGATAAGAAGACCGGCGCCAACCTTTTCATTCCCAAGGGTCGGCAATCTCTCGCTCCGCTCTGCGGGAACTGGATCGCGGGCCTGCTTACCCATGCGGAGGAGAGCTGCATCCTAACCACACCGACGGTCAATGGGTACAAACGTTATCGGCCCTTCGTGATGGCGCCGGACCGCATCCAATGGGGACACGATAACCGGGGCGCTATGCTGCGCGCGCTGGCCGATCCCGGCAATCCGGCGAGCCGGGTGGAAAACCGCGTCGGGGAACCAGCGGCAAACCCGTACCTATATCTGGCGTCGCAGATCCTCGGCGGGTTGGACGGTATTGCAAAGGGGATGGAACCGCCTGCGCCGGTGGAAACGCCCTATGAAAGCGATGCGGCCGTATTGCCGCGCAGCATGCGGGAAGCGTTGGATGCCTTCGAGGTGGGCGGTTTTTACCGGCAATGTCTCGGCGAAAGCTTTGTGAACTACATCAAGACACTGAAGATGGCTGAGTGGAACCGCTACCATATGGCGGTCAGCGAATGGGAAGAACGGGAATACTTCTCGGTCTTCTAATCCGACTGGTACACTGCGTAAAGAAAAGCCCGCCCCAGCAATATGTGAGGCGGGCTTTGTCTTTCACGGACAATGTAACGTCAGGCGCTTCGGGTTCGCCAGCTTTCCACATAGTTCTCCCGCGCGTCCTTGGAATAGGGAACCGGGGATACCTTTACGCGGATTTCGGTTTGCTTGTGGCGTTCCACGGTCGTCTTGGCCGTGCCGCCATCCGGCTCGCCCCAAACCAGGGTCAGGATATCGCCGGTATTGATGTCCTCATCGACGACGCCCAAGGACAGCATGGACCGTTCGTTGAAACTATAGCCGCTGAACATCGAAAGCCCGACGGTTTTGCCGCCCATCTGCACCGCGTCGTAGGAGGAAGACGCATAGTTGGACAGCGGCAGGTCGATGGTTTTGAAATTCTCACCCGGGGCAGCGAACATCGACTGCATCACCTTGCCCACGTCTTCCGCGTTCCATTCGAAGGTAACCTTCCGGCGATGCGGTTTATCGGCCAATTTCTCAAGCGCTTCGCGGCCGATGAAATCATGGTCGAACTTCACGAAGGGGCCGTAGCCCAAGTCCCACGGGGTGAGGTAATAGTCTTCGATACTATCGGCGATGTAGCTGCCGCCGATGGAACAGGTCGCCTCATAGCCGGCTGCCGGCAACCATTCGCGATAGGCTTTCTGGCCTTCGCCGGTATAGACGGCGGGAAGCGGTGAGGGAATCCAGCCTGATTCCAGGGTGTTGGTGGCATAGGCACGGGACCCCACCTGCGTCAGGCCCAGGTCCTTTCCGGCTTCCAGCAGGGCGTCGCGGATCTCGTCGCCTTCCTCGTATGGTCCCCAGATTTCCAGGCCCGGCACGCCGGACATGCCGTGGCGCAGGGCACGGACCTTTCGGCCCGCGATGGTGATCTCGCCCATATTGAAGAATTTGATATTCGGCACCGGGCCGCCGTTCACGCGTTCCAGAATTTCCGGCGCGTTGGGTCCTTGGACCTGATAGCGGTAGCGCTTGCGCATCACGGGCTTGCCGCCGGGGCGGGCGGGTGAACGATCGTCGCGTTCCGTTGTGACCGACTTGCCTGAGGTCTGGGCATGGAATTCGACCCAGTTGATGGTTGGCGCGCGACCGACAAGCAGGAATTGCTGCTCGGCCAAACGGAATATGATCACGTCGCCGATGACATAGCCGTCATGGGTGCAGGGAACGAACTGTTTCGCCTTGTTCACATCGAAATTGGCGAAACTGTTGATCGCCAATCCTTGCAGGAAGTCGAAGGCGTCGGGACCTTCAACCATGATTTCCGCCATGTGATGCGACTGATCGAACAGCACGGCGGTTTCACGCCATGCCCTTTGCTCGTCGCGCCAATTGGTGAATTCCGGTGGCACGACCGGATACACATAGGCTCCGACCTGCGAGTTGCGTAGTAGGGTGACGATATCGTCGGAAGCATCCAATACGTCTTGAAGTGTCTTTGCGCCCATCTCTCATTCCTCCCTCGGTCCGGACAGATGTCCCGCCGACTGTTTCCCTAGGGTTTATTTTTGCGGGTGCCTGTCGCGGCACCCTTGGGTCAAAAATTGTATACAATGAGAAGGAAAGGCAAGGCCGAAAATCACCCTTGGTGGGCCTTTTCATAAAGGGCGGCGGTGATTCCGCGGCGGTGCGGTGCGTTGTCGACGAAAAATCGTCGTGAAATCAGAAAGGTGATGACAATGTATTGCGGAAATATAAGAGCTTATATTGTAGTTGAGAGGCGTTTTAGTGTTTCGTCTTTCACGCCAAGTGTATACAGTGTTGGGCAAATAAAGAAACAATGAACGACATGTACAGGGCGGATGAGCAGGCAGTCTGAAAAATCACTTTCGCAAACATTGCGGGCGGCGCTTGGCGTCCGCGACCTTCTGTATTCCGGCACTTTTCGTCCCGGCGAACGCCTTTCCGAAATCGCACTGTCAGACAGATTGGGGCTTTCCCGAACGCCGATCCGCGCCGCCCTGGCGCGATTGGAACAAGAAGGGCTGGTCGAAGTCATTCCATCGGGCGGCTATGCGGTTCGGACCTTCAGCGAGGCGGACATCATCGATGCGATCGAATTGCGCGGCGTCCTGGAAGGGACGGCGGCGCGCTTGGCGGCTGAACGCGGAATTTCCGACGATTATCTGAATGCCATCTCGAACACGCTGCGGGAGTTGGACGAGATTGTCGCGCCGCCGGTCGCAGAGTTGGATTTCGAACGCTACCACGAATGCAACGCGGTTTTTCACGACCAACTTCGGAACTTGTCGGGAAGCACGATCATCCGTCAGGAAATAGAACGGGTAACCAACATGCCCTTCGCGGATCCAAGCGCTTTTCTGAAAGCGCAGGTGGATTTTCCCGAATTCAGGGCGTCGCTTCAGGTCGGGCAGGAACACCACCGCGCCATCATCGATGCCGTGGCCAAACGCGAAGGGGCGCGGGCTGAGGCCTTGGCGCGGGAGCATGCGCGCCTTGCAAAACGAAATCTGGATTACGTGATGAAAAATCAAATCCTGAAAGACAGTGTGCCGGGGCTTTTCCTGGTCGCGGTCTAGCAAGAAGGAAACACGTAAAAAAACAGATAAGCGCGTGTTGGATACCCAATGATTTATCCGTATGCGTAGGTAAGTTTGTAGAACAAACAAACAAAATACAGGACGAGGAGGAACACCATGTTGAAGCGAATTCTGAAGGCGGGCTGCGTGGCGGCGGCGCTGATCGGTGCGGCGGGTGCTGTGCAGGCACAAGACGTGACGCTCAAACTGCACCAATTGCTGCCGGAACGCGCAACCATCCCGGCGAAATTCCTGATTCCCTGGGCCGCGAAGGTCGAGAAGGAATCGGGCGGCCGCATCAAAATCGAGCATTACCCGTCGATGCAGCTTGGCGGCAAACCTCCGGAACTGGTGCAGCAGGTCACTGATGGCGTCGTCGATATGATCTGGACCGTAATGGGCTATACGCCGGGCCGGTTCCCGCGTGCCGAGGCGTTCGAACTTCCTTTCATGGTCACGAATGGCGAACAGACCTCCCGGGCTTTCTATGAATACTTTGACAAGCACATGCAGAATGATTTTCCGGGGATGAAGGTGATCGCCGTCCATACCCATGGTCCGGGATTGCTGCACACCAAGGATCCGGTGAACAGTCTGGAAGATATCAAGGGTATGAAACTGCGCGGACCGACCCGTGTGATCACGCAGATGCTGGACAGCTTTGGCGCCGTGCCGGTGGGGATGCCGGTTCCGGCCGTTCCGGAAGCGGTTTCCAAGGGGGTCATCGACGGGGCCGTCATTCCGTGGGAGATCACGCTGCCCTTGAAGATGGCGGAACTGGTCGGCAACCACACGGAATTCTCCGGTGACAGGGGATTGTATTCGGCGACCTTCCTGTTTGCGATGAACCAGGCCAGCTATGACGCCCTTCCGGATGACCTGAAAAAGGTCATCGACGACAACTCCGGCATCGAAGCGGCTGCCTGGGCCGGACGCGCGATGGACGGGGGCGATGTGGTCGGCCGCAAGAAGGCTGCCGAGAAGGGCAACAACATCATCGTCCTGGATGAAGCTGAAACCAATCGCTGGAAGGAAGCCGCTGCCCCGGTCGTCGACAACTGGGTCGCCGAAATGAAGGACAAGGGCATCGACGGGCAAGCGCTTGTCGACGATGCGCAGGCGTTGCTGAAAAAGAACTCCATGTAACGAACCGCGAGCAGGGATTTGATCCCTGTATCGTTCGGTATGTATTTCATTCGAACCGCATTACCATGCGGTTCGAATGATCTTTCTCAGGGTGCGTTGGCGAGGAGTGTTTCCGCGATGACCTATGCCAATCCGGTCTCCAGGGCGCTGCGATCTTTCTGTCGTGCCGTTGCCTTGTTGGGCGGCGTGTTACTGCTTGCCGTCATTGCTGTCGTGGTGGCGAGTGTTTCCGGCCGCAGCCTGGTGTGGATCGGATTGGGGCCGATACCGGGGGATTTCGAATTGGTCGAGGCCGGCGGGGCTTTGGCGATATTCTGTTTTCTTCCCTGGTGCCAATTGCAGAAGGGCCACGTCTCCGTCGACATTCTGGAAGGCTGGTTCGGCAAACGCTTCGATGCCGGGCTGGACACGATCTACAATCTTATCATGACCGGGCTGACAGGCCTGATCGCTTGGCGGCTGTGGGCGGGTATGCTCGACAAGATGACCTATGGGGAAACCACATTCATCCTGCAGTTTCCGGTGTGGTGGGGCTATGCGGTGTGCCTTCCCTTCGCCGTCTTGTCGGTGATCGCCTGCTTCTGGACGGCGGTGGAAAGTGCCGGTTTCGTCCGGGCAGAGCCGGCCGCCCGCGCATGACCGGGACGGATTTTGTATTATGACGAAGCTTGAAATCGCGATTTGGTCCTTTCCCGTCCTGTTGCTGTTGATCGGCCTTCGCATGCCGATCGGTTTGGCCATGCTGACAATCGGTGTTGCCGGGTCTGCATTGGTCAACGGGTCCTGGATCCAGGTCTTGTCCCAGTTGAAATCTGTTCCTTACGACACGTTTTCCAATTATTCGCTGGGCATCATTCCGCTCTTCCTGCTGATGGGCCAGTTCGCGACCCATGGCGGGCTGTCGAAAGCCTTGTTCGAGGCAGCGGAATCCTGGCTTGGCCACCGCAAGGGCGGGGTGGCCATGGCGGCGGTCGGCGCCTGCGGCGGGTTCGGCGCCGTCTGCGGGTCGTCACTGGCGACCGCGGCGACGATGGCGCAGGTGGCCCTGCCGGAACTACGGCGTTTCGGCTATTCCGGCGCGCTATCGACCGGCGCCTTGGCGGCGGGCGGTACGCTGGGCATCCTAATTCCGCCATCGGTCGTGCTTGTCATCTACGCGCTGTTGGCGGAACAGAACATCGCCAAGCTTTTCGTTGCCGCCGTGGTTCCCGGCATTCTGGCGGCGTTGGGCTATATGCTTGCGATATCCGTCTATGTCCGGCTGAAACCCGACAGCGCGGGGACGCGCGACCCGGCGCGCTATTCGGAACGCTTTGCCGCCCTGTGGCGGATTTGGCCGGTTCTGCTGGTCTTCCTGCTTGTCGTCGGCGGAATCTATGGCGGTTTTTTTACACCTACCGAAGGGGCTGCCTTCGGCGCGGCTGGGACCGGTTTAATCGCGCTGGTGAATGGCGGCCTGACCAAGGCAAAGTTGATCCAGTCCTTGGTACAGACCGCGAGCGCCAGTGCGATGATTTTCTTCATCGTTCTCGGCGCGGCTGTTTTCAATACCTTCCTTGCATTCGCCCAACTGCCGCAGGAAGCGGTTCAATGGGTGACCAGCCAGGGCTTCGCGCCCTACACGGTCCTGGTCGCCATCTTGGTGCTGTATCTCATCCTCGGCTGTTTCATGGATTCCCTGTCGATGATCTTGCTGACGGTGCCGATCTTCTTCCCGATCGTGGTGGAACTGGATTTCGGCTTGGCGCCGGAGGCCTTCGGCCTGTGGTTCGGCATCCTTGTGCTGATCGTCGTCGAGGTCGGCTTGATCACCCCGCCGGTCGGGATGAACCTGTTCGTGATCAATTCAATGGCGGACGGCGTACCGATGTCCAAGACATATGCGGGGGCGGTGCCGTTCCTGGTCAGCGATTTGGCGCGCGTCGTCGTCTTGGTCTTGTTCCCTTCCATCACCTTGTGGTTGGTGGGGCTGTAATCCGTCTTCAGCCACTCGACCCTTCGGCGATTTCCTTCACACCCGTATAGTCGATCTTGCCGGTTCCCAGCAGCGGCACGGAAGCGACGGTGCGGATATCCTTGGGCACCATCAGTTCGGAAATGCCTTCCTTCTTGGCATGGTCCAAAAGCGACTGACGGTCCGCATCCGGATTGTCGGTCACGAGCACCAATTGCTCGCCCTTCCGGGCATCGGGAATGCTGACGACAGCATGGTTGTAGTCTGGCCAGATGGTGGCGGCATGGTTTTCGACGGCGCTGAGGCTCACCATCTCACCGGCGATTTTCGCGAAGCGTTTGGCCCGCCCGCGAATGGTGATGAAACCGTGGGCGTCGATCGTCACGATGTCACCGGTATCATAACGTTGATCCTCGACAGGTTCCAAAACGCCGGGGTTTTCATGGCGCAGATAGCCCAGCATCACGTTTGGGCCTGAGACGATAAGTTTGCCGCCTTCTTCGATGCCGGGAACCTTCTCCAAGGTGCAGGCCAGTCCCGGGACTGGCCGGCCTACGCTGCCGGCCTGGAAATGCATCGGGGTGTTCACGGCGATCACCGGGGCAGTCTCCGTGGCGCCGTATCCTTCCAGGATCCGCAGGCCGAATTTATCCATCCAGACTCGCCGCGTTTCTTCCTTGACCCGTTCCGCACCGGCGAAGACGTATCGGACGGCATAGAAGTCATAAGGATGTCCGACACGGGCATAACCGCTTAGGAACGTATCCGTGCCGAACAGGATGGTCGCGTTGGTATCATAGGCCAGGGGCGGCACGATCCTATAGTGCAGGGGGGAGGGATAAAGGAAAGTCTTGATCCCTGATAAAATTGGCAAAAGCGTACCGCCGGTCAGGCCGAAGGAATGGAACATCGGCAAGGCATTGAAGACAATGTCGGTCGGGTTGAAATCGACCCGCGCAGCCAGTTGGTTGCGGTTGGCGAGCAGGTTTTCGTGGCTTAACACCACCCCTTTCGGTGTTCCCTCAGATCCCGAGGTGAACAGAATCACGGCGGGGTCGCCGGGGCGAATGCGCTGGCGGGCATGAAGCAGGCCGGCAAAAGGCCGCGTCATCAGGGCCGCCAGCTTGCTGACCATGCCGACCTTGCCGCGGATGTCTTCCAGATAGACGATGGAAGCTTTTTCCGCCAAGGCGCCAACCGTTTCTTCCAGTTTCGCGGCTTCGATGAAGCGTCGGGATGTCAGGACGGTTTGGATTCCTGCTGTTTCGATCGCGGCGACCATATTTTTGGATCCGGTGGAAAAGTTCAGCTTGGCGGGAACGCGCCCATACGCCTGCAGGGCGAAAAAGGTCGTCACGGCCCCCAGTGAATTCGGCAGCATGACGCCGACATTTTCCGCCTTTTTGGTAAAGCGGCACAGTTTTCTACCCAATACCGTCGATCCCAGGATTAGACGGGCATAGGACATCGGTTTGCGTTCTATATCTTCCGCAACAGGTTGTCCGCCGCCGTGTACGCCCTTCGCCTCCAGCATCGCGGCATAGAGGGTCTGACTGCGATCCGTCGTCTCGAAAATCATTTCGCTCATCAGGTCGTAGAGCTTCACGCCGGCCATACGGCGCCGCTCCCGACCCTTGATGTCTTCCGCGATTTCGAAGCGACGCGGTTTCAGGAAGGTGATGGTGATCTTCGGGAACCAGCGCAGGCGGATCTTGCCGCGCAGGCGGGAGAAGGGCGTGTATTGCGCACCGTCGATGCGAACGGGGACGATCATCGCATCCGCCTTGTCGGCGATCATGCCGGGTCCCTCGTAGACTTTCATCAAGGCGCCGGTGACGGTGATCCGCCCTTCTGGGAAAATGACGCAGTGGCGGTCTTCCTGCACCGCCTTGATCAATCCCTTGGTGGCCATCGGATTGGTCGAGTCCATGGGGTAGGCGTCGATCAGGGCGAGGAACGGTTTGACCCACCAAGCCTGCGCGATATGGGTGTTGATGGCGAACATCGGTTTTACCGGCAGGTACACGGCCAGCAGAACCGCGTCCAAGAAAGAGACGTGGTTAACCACGATGACCGCGCGCGGTCCGGCTTCGCGATAGTTTTCCCGGCCGGTCACTTCGATCCGATAGCAGATCTTCAGGATCGTTTTCAGCACTACCTTCACCATTTCGTCCGGCAATAGGCCAAAGACATATACGGTTACAATTGCATTGCTGATTGCCAGGACCAGGATGATGCCCGGCAGGCTCGTCCCCACGGCGAGAAGGGCGGTGGCGATTAAGGCGCCAGTCACGATGAAAAGCGCGTTGACGATGTTATTTGCGGCGATGGTGCGGGACCGGTGCGCGGCTTCGCTGCGAGTCTGCAAGATGGCGTAAAGCGGCACAATAAACAGTCCGCCGAAGATCGAAACGGCAAACAAGTCACCCAGGATGCGCCAGTTCTCAGGCGCGGAGAGAAAAGCGCCCGCGCTGATCAGATCGCCGCCGGCAAAGACGCGATCATGACAAGCGAAATACAGATCCAGAATGAAAAGTGTCATGCCGACGGCGCCGAAGGGAACGTATTTCGCCGTGACTTCGCCTTTCAGCAGCTTGTTACAAGCCAGGGATCCGACCGCGATGCCGATTGTGAAGAGTATAAGGAAAAGGGTGACGACAGATTGGTCGCCGCCGATGACGCTTTGGGCGAATGCCGGGAATTGGGAGATGAAGGTCGCGCCCAGCAGCCAGAACCAGGAAATCCCCAGGATTGATAGTTTGATTGCCCGCGATTGCCTGACATGACCGATGATATTAGCGGTTTCTCGAAGCAGGTTCGGATCGATCCGCAGGTCCGGTGTGCGGGACGGGGCTGTGGGGACCAGGAAACTACCGGCAAAGCCAATCGCGGCAACTCCGACTGTCGCTCCAGAAATCCAATAAGGGCCGTTATCGGCCAAAATGATCAGGCCGCCGGCGATCGTACCGATCAGGATGGCAAGGAAGGTGCCGGCCTCGATCAGCGAATTCGCCCCGATCAATTCATTCTCGGCCAGGTGGTCGGGCAGAATGCTGTATTTGACCGGGCCGAAGAAGGCGGATTGTGTTCCCATCAGGAACAAGACACCCAGCATCACGGCGACATTCCCGGTCACCAGACCATAGGCGCCGACAACCATGGCTAGGACCTCGGCACCTTTGGTCCAGCAGATCAGTGTCGCCTTGTCCATTTTATCGGCCAATTGCCCGCCCAAGGCGGAGAACACCACGAAAGGCAGAATGAACAGGGCCGCGGCGGCGCTGGCCAGGACTTTGCCGTCAAACCCCAAATCGTTGCCCAAACGATACACCATCAGGATCAGCAAGGCGTTCTTGAACAGGTTATCGTTCAACGCACCCAGTACCTGAACACAGAAGACTGGCAGGAAGCGACGCGTGGCGAGCAGATGGAACTGTGTGTGGTTCATCTTTGTCCGTCCGGTTCGTTTGGATGTCATTGTCGCGCGCGGCTTTGAATACCGGCGATAAAGGTCGTCACCAGGAACGAGGCGAGATCTTCGACGTCATCTTCTGAAACGAGTTGCAACTTGCCGTCATTCGATAGGGAGGTGATCCCATGCAGACCGGCCCAGAGCACGCTTGCGGCCCGGGCCGTCTCGTCCATTTGTGTATCGGCGTAGAGCGGGGCAATCGCGACCCGGAGTATCTCCATCAATCGTTCGATCTTCCGGACATACCATGAAGGCACAGTCATGGTGGTCGGGATGGCATAGTCGAACAGCGCGTACCACAAACCCGGATGGTCGTTGAGATAGTCGAGATAACTGCCGAGCAGCGCCTTGCAGTCGGATTCCGGGTCGCCGCTCTGCTCAAGCGCCGAAACCTTGTCGAACAAGTCGTCGAGGGTGCTGCCGTTCAAATGCACGATCAGATCGTCGAGATTGTCGAAAAGGTTGTACAGCGTGCCGGGGGAATATCCGATGACATCGGCGACATTGCGCGCGGTCAGCGCCTTGATGCCGTCCGACTCCACGATCTGCCGCGCCGCGCCGATCGCCAAGGCGTAGAGTTCTTCCCGGTTGTGATCAGACCGCCGTGCCATATTCCCATTCCCGATGCCGTGCCGTGTTCGAACTGTCCCATGTCATTTAATTGAACAATGTTCATTTTTCAAGAGCAGTAACACCGGGCGGGTTTCGGAACGACGTTTTTACCCGTTACGCCGGGCGGGGAAAGCCATCCAGGGCGTGTAGTCCGCGAAGCTTTCAAGGTATTGGGCGTTGCATTGGCGTTGCCATTCCGTGCCGGGTACCACGCCGGCGGCGCAGCGATAACGCTGTCTAAAACCGTCGGTGACCTCGTTTTCCTCAATGGCGACCGCGGCCATGCCGGTGACGGTGCCGCCCTGACGTTCGACCAGTTGTATGGCGCCTTCCATTGTGCCGCCGGTTTCGACCCATTGGTCGGCTAGCAATACGCGGGTGCCGGGGGCAAAGGCCGGTTTGCGCATTTCCATGTTCTGGGTGCGGCCGGAATAGTTGGTGAAGCTCACAGCGTCGGTCTCGACACACAGCTTGCCCGCCTTCCTGATCGGCAGAAAGCCAACGTCCAACCGGGCCGCAAGCGCACTCCCCAGCACGAAACCCATAGCATCCAAACCCCCGACGACGTCACAGTCGACGCCGTCCAGATCGGCGACAAGGTCGTCCAAAAGGTCGTGGAAAGCAGCGCCGTTAATGTAGATCGACGTGGGATCGAGCCAGGCGAACTTCTCGCCTTTTGTGTTGGGTGCCATCAGTTTCAAGTACCATCGGTCGTCCCGCGGGCCCTTATCCGCCGGGACTTCGGCTTTTGGAAAATCAGTCATCCAGCCCATACTCCATTTCTTCGGTGCGACGCATCAGCTTGGCGAGGCGCGCGGCGTCGATGTTATAGAAATCTCCCTCCCGGTTGATGCCGGTCGCGACCAGCAGACAGTCGACGTCTTTGTAGCGGTCGACGTTTTCGGGCGTTATCCCGGAAGCGAGGGCCAAGGCATGATCGCCCGCTCCGCGCCGGAAATCCGCGATCTTGCTCAGGTCCGCCTCATGCCCGGTGGCTATTCCGGATGTGGTGACGACATCCATGAACCCGGCCGCGATCTGGGCCGATTTCTCATAATCCGCCGGGTCGACGGGGCGTTGCTTCTTGAAAGCCGTGCCGCCGAAATAAAGGCCCGACCAGCCGCTATTGCGTCGTGTGCCGGCGATTTCCTGGGCCTCATTCTGCAAGGCGGTCCGTTCGTCGATCCGGGCGTCGTCGGCCCAATAGGCGTCGACCCGGCAGCCATCGGATTCCAATTCGCCCAGAATCGGAAACGCATCCGCGCCGGTGACCGCCAGGAAATTCACCCCCAGCCAAAGATCGGGAAAAGCCTTTCGGACAGCACGGATGATCGGCAGAAAGGGCGGAATGCCGAAATCGTGGTTGATCAGAAATATGCCGTGGACGCCTTCCGACCGGGCAAGCCGGACGTTCCGGTCGACCTGTTCGAAATCCACGACATGGATCACCGGCGTGACCACCGGCCCAGGACAAGCGAAGAGCGTGTGAAACTGTTTTCTGTTCATGGGAAGCGAGCGTAGCCGTGGTCCTTTCGGATGGAAAGCGGATAAGGACCGCTGCACGGGGCTGGGTACCGCTTGATTGCGTCCCAGGACGAAAAAGCAATTTTCGCCCTTCGAATCGACGCGAGACAACTTTTCATCCCGGGGATTCCTCGCCTACACTGTCGGGCAATAAGTACCGGCAAAAAAGCGCTGGGCAAATAAGCCTGCTGTTCGCAGGCTCACGGGTGGGCGCTCAACAATGAAAAAGTCTCGAACGAGGAGAGAGTCGGTACATGTCCAAGAAAGAAAACAGGGGTAGGTCGCAGCAGCCTTCACGGCGTCAGGTCCTGAAATATTCCGCCGCCGCGGCGCTGGCGACCCCATTCATCAGCCGCGCCTGGGCCAATACGGTCGAAATCAACATGCTGGCCTGGTACGGCCATGGCGAGCCCGACATGGTCGGCGCCTTCGAAGAAGCCAATAACGTCAAATTCAAGCCGAAATACTATGCCGGCGGCGACAACATGCTGGGTCTGATCGCGCAGTCGCCTCCCGGTACCTATGACATCATTCTGTCGGACGGCGAGTTCGTCCAGCAGCTGAATGCGGCGGGTTATATCGAGCCCTTGGATGCCGGCGATTATCCCTTCGATGACATGCTGTACGAGGACTTTACGAAGTTCCCGGGCCACTGGGATGGCGACACGCTGTATTCCATGATGCTCCGTTTCGGGCATCTGGGCGTTTCCTACAACAAGAACGCCATCTCCGAAGAAGAAGCGATGAGCTATTCCTGCTTCTGGAAGCCGGAAATCAAAGGCAAGGTCGGTCATTTCGATTGGCACCTGCCGTCGCTCGGCATGATGAGCCTTTACAACGGCAACGGTGCGGGCCTTTGGGACCTGGACGACGCTAAATGGGAAAAAGTTCAGGAAACCACACTCAGCCTGCGCCCGCAGGTCGGCGGATTCTTCGATTACGGCGGCACCTTCAACTCCCTGAAGAATGGGGAAATGCAAGCCATGGTCGGTATCGGCGATTGGATCACCGGCGTTCTGGAGAAAGACGGCGCGCCTGTGGCTTCCGTCGTGCCCAAGGAAGGCGGCATTCAGTGGACGGAATCCTATTGCATCGGCAAGGGCACCGAGAAGGCCGATATCGTTAAGAAGTTCATCCAGTACATGCTGTCGCCGGAAGGCCAGGTTAAGTCCGCGCAGATGGCGGCTTATCCCGGCTTCTGCATCACCAAGGGTGGCCGTGCGCTGTTGAACGAGGTCGATCCCAAGGAAGCCAAGCGCACCGGTCAGGTCGACGGTATGGCGAACGACCCGATCACCTTGATCAAGGAAGGGCGTATCCACTATCGGGATATTCCGGTCCAGCAGAGCCTGGAGGACTGGAACGATTTCTGGTCCGAGTACAAGAACGCCTAAGCCACACGGCGTTTGACCGGATAGGCATTGGCAATGGTCGGCCGGGTTGCGGGTTCTTGATGGGCCCGGTCCCGGCCGTCCGCCGCCAACTTGTGGGGGAGTTCCTTGGGTACAAAGGAAACCGAAAAAAAGAAGCGCGGGTTCGAAACCTTCGCCGTCGTTTGGCGCGTGCCGCTGATCGCCTGGCAGACGGTCTTCTTCCTGGGGCCGCTTCTTTTCATGGTCGCGATGTCGTTCTTCGTGGTGAAGAACTATCGCATGCGCGAAGCGTTCGAATTCGTGAGCTGGGCCAAGATGCTGGGTCGGCACACGTTCTGGGACGCCTATGGCTATACATTGCTTCTGGCGGTGTGTTCGACCGTCATCGTCAGCCTTATCGCTTTTCCCGCCGCCTATGCGTTGGCCTTCAAGACATCGGCTACGGTCCGGCGTTGGGCGATCTTCCTGCTAGTCGTGCCGTTCTTCACCAGTTACCTGGTGCGAATCTTTTCCTGGTATGTGGTGCTCGCCGAATCGGGGCCGGTGAATTCGGTTCTGGGATTCTTCGGACTTGGCCCCTTCACCATGTTGAACACCATGTTCGGCACGATGGTCGGGTATGCGACCTTGACCCTGCCCTTGGTCGTGATTCTGCAGACGGTGTCGCTCGCCAATATCGACAACCGGTTTATTGAGGCAGCTCACAACCTGGGTTGCGGCGCTTTCCGGACGATCCATGCCGTGATCGTGCCGATGGCGAAGACGGGTTTGGTCATCGCGGCTTTGTTCTGTTTCATCCTCAGCTTCGGGGATTTCGTCAGCCCGTATTATTTGGGTGGGTCTAAACCGCCGACACTGGCGATCTTGATCATCGACACCACCAAATCCGGACAGCAATGGCCGCGTGCGGCGGTGGTCGCGGTGATGATGATGCTGACGCTGTTCACCGTCGCGTTCTCGTCGATCTGGTATGCGTATCGGAAGAGGGGTAGCCGATGAGTGGTCGCGACGCCCTGACGACTTGGGTCCTGCGTTTTTACGTGGTGCTGGTTTTCGGCTTTATTTTCATGCCGATCGTGGCCAGCGTCATATTCTCTTTCAACTCGCAGCGTTTTCCGACCGTGCCGTTGGGATCGTTCACGACCGAATGGTACACGGCGATCCTGAATGATCCGGATATCTGGGAAGCTGCGCGGACCAGCATTCTGGTCTCGCTCAGCACCTCGGTTCTGGCGACCTTCATAGGGTTCTGCACCGCATACACCGATTACCGGTTCAAGTTCCGGTACAAATACGGCTTCCTGGCGCTTGCCCTTCTGCCGCCGACGATACCGTTGATCATCATGGCGCTGGCGATGCTGGCTTGGTTCGCGAAGATTGGGATATCGGGGCAAGTCTGGTCGATCATTGCGGCTCATACGGTGCTGACCATCCCCTTTGCGATGGCGATCATCCGGCTGCGTCTGAACGAAATGGACGAAAGCCTCGAAGCGGCGGCGTGGAACTTGGGCGCCAGCGAATGGCGCGCGGTCAAGGAAGTCATCATACCCTTTGCAAAGCCGGCGATCATTTCATCCATGTGCCTGACCGCTGCCGTGTCCTTCGACGAATTCGCGGTGGCTTGGTTCGTCTCAGGACTGAACAAGACGATCCCGGTCGTCATCCTTGAAATCGTGACCGGTAATATCGATCCGCAAGTGAACGCCATCGGCAGCTTTGTCTTCCTGGTTTCCATGACCCTGGTTGTCCTGGCTCAAATACTGTTCATGACAAAGGGCAAACGGAGGACCGTAACGCCATGACCAATTCCCCTGCGAGCCAACCCATCGTGGAATTCGTGGATGTGGTAAAACGGTTCGGCGACTTCGAAGCCGTCAAGGGCATCGACCTTGAAATCATGCCGGGTGAGTTCATCGCGATCATGGGATCGTCCGGCTGCGGCAAGACCACGACCCTGCGTATGCTGGCCGGCCTGGAAGCCCCGACCGAAGGAGAAATCCGCCTGGACGGGCAGGTGATGAACGACGTGAAGCCGCATGACCGGGATACGCCGATGGTCTGGCAATCGCTCGCCCTTTTTCCCTTCTTGAACGTGAGGGAGAATGTCGAATTCGGCCTCAAGATGCGCGGTGTCGGTCCGGATGAGCGAAAGGATCGCGCCATGCGCTGGCTGGAGCGGATGGAAATCGAGCAATTCGCGGAACGCAGTGTGGACCAATTGTCCGGCGGGCAGCGGCAGCGCGTGGCGCTGGCCCGCGCCCTGGTGACGGAACCGAAAGTGCTGCTGCTGGATGAGCCCTTGTCAGCGCTCGACGCGCATCTGGTGATCCGCATGCAGCAGGTTCTGACCAAATTGCAGCGGGATCTGGGCATCACCTTCGTCTATGTCACGCATTCCCAATCGGAAGCCTTCGCAATGGCGGACCGGGTGGTGATCATGGGCGACGGCAAGATTGCGCAGGTGGGCAAGCCGCGGGACATCTACCGGGCGCCAGCCAATCGTTTCGTTGCTGAATTCGTCGGGCGCAACAATATCCTGACCGGGACGGTGACGGAGCTGGCCGGATCGACCGTGGCGATTGCAACCCCCGCCGGGACTTTTACCGTCAGCGCGGAGGGCGCTGCCTTGCCGGCGGTCGGCGCGACGGCATCCTTCGTGATTGCCGCCGATCTCGTCCATTTTTCACCGGATCCTATGGCTGAGGAAAACAGTGTCGAATGCAGTTTGATCTCGGAAGAATTTGTCGGGTCGGTCATGACGCTGTTTCTGGAGAGCAAGGATGGGACTGAATTCAAGGTGCAGACCCAGGAACGGGTCTTGGCGAATATCGATTTGAAGGCAACGGGCCGCTTCCATCTGGGATGGTCCGCGGCGAGCGCCCATTTGCTAGGTGAGTAAGGGAGGATAAAGACATGACCACGCTATCCGAAACTGACGCGAAATTCCTGCGGATCGCCTATGAAGAGGCCCTGGCCGGTTTCAATGAAGGCGGCTGCCCCATTGGATCGTCGCTTGCCGAAGGCGACCGCCTGATCGCGCAAGGCCGGAACCAGCGTGTGCAACAGGGTGATCCGATCGCGCATGGGGAGATGGATTGCCTGCGCAAGGCGGGGCGGCAAAAGTCCTACCGCAAGATGACGCTCTATACCTCGCTCAGCCCCTGCATGATGTGCACCGGTACGATCATACAGTTCGGCATTCCGCGCGTCGTGATCGGGGAGGCGGAGACCTTCCCCGGCAATCCTGATTTCCTGCGGGAAAGGGGCGTCGAAGTAATTATTGCCGATGACGACGATTGCAAGGCGCTGATGGCCCGTTTCATCCAAGAAAAGCCCGAATTGTGGGCTGAGGACATCGCGGAAGACTGACGATTGTTGACCACCACTCAATGGTGCAATTACCCCTAAACTGTACGTTAGTATAGTTGCCAATTTTCGCCGCGCTGGCGATCATCGGTTACGTGCCCGAATACCGTCACTCAAAGAAAACGGGGCGCGGATGGGAGGAAACAATGTCAATCTGCAAATGGATCGCCGCGGGTACGCTCGCGGTCGTTTTGTCGTCCGGTACCGCCCTTGCCCAGGGCAATCTGGACAAGCTCAGTTCGTTTCAAACAACCGGCGTCACCGAGTTCACCTACGTGGAACAAGGCGGCGCCAAGGCGGAAGCGATCCGTAAGACGCTGGCGGGGATCAACCTGCCCGACGGCTTCTCGATCGATCTCTACGCCATCGTGCCGGATGCGCGGCACATGGCGGTCGGTCCGCAAGGGATCGTAACCTTCGTTGGGACGCGCAAGACCGAGGTTTGGTCGGTGACGGATCGCGACAAGGACCGCGCTGCCGATGAAGTGAAGAACTTTGCCCCATCGCTTGCCAAGGCCATTCCGAACGGGCCCTGCTTCTCGAAGGACGGGTTCCTCTACATCGCCGAACAGAACCGCGTTCTGGTCTTCCCGGCGGCGGAGTTTTTCTATGAAAGTCCGGACGTGGCGGCCTTCAACGTGATCCCGCAGGGAGAATTGGTTCCGCCGGAAGAGGAAAGCTACAACCACACCGCCCGCGTCTGTAAGCTCGGTCCGGACGGCAAGCTCTATATCTCGTTGGGGCAGCCCTTCAATGTCGCGCCGGCTGAAAAGCTCGACAAGTATAAGAAATGGGGCATCGGCGGGATTATCCGTGTGAACACGGACGGGTCCGACCGTGAGGTCTATACCTATGGTGTGCGGAATTCCGTCGGTCATGACTTCGATCCGGAGACCGGCGATCTGTGGTTTACGGACAACCAGGTCGACGGCATGGGCGACGATATTCCCCCCGGCGAATTGAACCATCAGACCGCGATGGGGCAGCATTTCGGCCATCCCTGGTTCGGCGGCGGGGATACCCGTACGAACGAATATGCCGGTGAGGACGTGCCGGTGGAGGTGGTGATGCCCGCCGTCGCGACCGAGGCGCATGCGGCCGATTTGGGCATGCACTTCTATACGGGCAAGATGTTTCCCGCGAAGTACAAGAACGCGATCTTCTCCGCCCAACATGGTTCATGGAACCGGACGGATCCGATCGGTGCGCGGGTGATGGTGACGTTTATTGACGCAGAAGGGAACGCGACGATGGAACCCTTCGCCGACGGATGGATCGATGAGAACGGCGAGTATCTCGGTCGGCCGGTTGATGTCACCCAACTTCGGGACGGCTCCATTCTCGTCTCCGACGATCTTGCGGGTGCGATCTACCGCATCAGTTATTCGGCGCAGTAAACTCCTGGTGCCAATTGGGGCGGTGGGGTCTCTCCACCGCCCGTTTTTTCATGGATGACGCTGATGATGGGACGTTTTATTTCCAAAACGGGTTTTATGGTGCCGATCCTGGCGATTCTCGTGGCCGTTTCGGCCACGCCGTCGAATGTACTGGCAGCTGACGCGGCCGCCGGCAAAGTGAAAGCCAAAAAATGCCGGAATTGCCATGGGATCGATGGGGTGGCGAAGATACCCATCGCGCCGCATATCGCGGGAGAGAGCGAGGTCTACCTTCAGGTTCAACTGAAGGCGTTTCGGACCGGCAAGCGCAAGCACGAGATTATGTCGGTGATCGCCAAGGACCTTAGCGACGCGGATATCGCCGATCTTGCCGCTTGGTACAGCAGCATCAAATTCACGATCGAAATGCCTACCGACTGAGCGGAAGGACTGCCCCTAGCTGGCTGAGCCGGGTTTGATCGGGAAGGTTTTCCCGAACTCACCGCCATCGGTGTCGGTTGCCTCGACGGCGAAGGAGGTCGCGCCGTTGTCGTCGTAGGAGAAGCGGAATGTCGGGTCCTCGCTGATCGAGATCCCGCCGCTCATATGGATGAGCTGTTCATCACCCAGGAAGACCGACATCTCGTTCACGAAGAATGCCGGAATGAAAAGCTGCGTGACCTGATTGCGCTGCAGGCCTGAATAGTTCGGGTGGCGGATCATGATTTGCGCCTGGCGGCGGCCGTCGATCTTCGGTGCGACCGTAGTAGCGGAAGCGGTTTCTGCGACGACGTCGAAAACCTTCATCCGCATCTTGCCGGCGGAGTCCAAGGCGGATGCCATGTCCTTCAGCGCGGGCGCGGAACAACCACCGGCCCCTTTCACGTAACGGCCGACCATCCAAAGCTTTCCGTCCGCCGTTTCTGCGATGGCGCGGATATTCGAATACTGGTTCACCCGGACACGGGTTTCCAGGTCGATGGTGCCCATGGAGGGGCCGAATTCAAATTCCGCGACAACGGGAGCGGGGTTCTCGTCGACGATCAAGGTGAGTTTTGCAATCCGCGCGGTCGAGGCGCCGGACTGGATCAACCTCACCGGTACAACGGCGGCGTCATGTGCCCGGTACGGGGCGTCCATGTCGAACAGGGCCGATCCGTCCAGGATCGGTGTGTCGCCGAAGACGTCGTATTTCAATTCCGCCCAGGTTTCGCCGTTATTAAGTGGGTTCTTTATGTCTGGTTCAGCAGCGTTCACCCGGTCGATCCCGACCATTGGGCCCGCCGCAACCGCCAAACCCAGCCCCAAGGCCAATGCCGCGGCATATAGTTTTCGGATCATGGGTCGCTCCACCCTATGCAACCTCGGTCATCCCTCGGGAGTTGGTTCCCTGCCTGGTTATGGCGGGAATGTCCCAGGTCGCGTTGCCGTTTTTTACATTAGTAAAGCAGCTTAAGGTACACGCCATTATACGGAAATACTACATTGGCATCACGTTCCCGCGTGTATGATGGCTTGTGAAGGTTGGGCCATCGCGCACGAAAAGACGCTCCGTCCCGAGCAAAACGACGCAGCGAGGATCGACAATGTTTGAAATATTCCTGACCATGTGCCTGCAAGACCAACCGGATCTGTGTGCTGAGCGCTTGATTCCGGTCGCGGCGGAGACACGGGAAATCTGCGAGGCGGAAGCGCCGGCAAGGCTGATCGATTGGCGGAAGGGCTTTCCTTCGGCCATAGTCTCGGATTGGCATTGCGGTGACGGTGCCGTCGCGGACGCACTGAAGGTCACGGAAGTCGCGGCGGGTGTCTTCGTGCATCAGGGCCGCTATGAAACGCCCACACCCGGCAATGCCGGGGACCTCGCGAATGTCGGTTTCATCATCGGGGAGGACGCGGTCGCGGTCATCGACGCTGGCGGGTCGCGCGCGGTCGGGGAGCGCCTCTACGCGGCCGTGCGTCAGCAGACAGATCTTCCGATCGAATGGTTGATCCTGACCCATATGCACCCCGATCATGTCATGGGGGCCGGTGTGTTCCAGGAGGCCGGCGCGAAAATCCTTGGACATCCAAAATTGTCGGATGCGCTCACAAATCGTCGGCTGGTCTATCTGGAAAACTACGCTGCCTTATTGGGTGACAGAACCTTCCTTGGTACAAAGATGGTCGGACCCGGCGCGGACAGCGATGAGGTGGATGAAATCGACCTGGGTCGACGGCGATTGATGCTCAAGGCCTTCCCGACCGCGCATACGGATAACGACCTGACCGTATTCGACACCAGCACCGGAACCTTGTTCACGGGCGATCTGGTCTTTTCGGTCCATACCCCGGCCTTGGACGGGTCGATTCTGGGCTGGCTTTCGGTGTTGCGGGAGCTGTCCGACTTCGAAGCGAAACGCATCGTGCCCGGGCATGGCCCCAACTTTCTTCCCTGGCCCGATGGCGGTGAGGATACGTGGAACTACCTTACCACCCTCGCCGAAGAGACACGGCAGGCCATAGCCGAAGGCGAGAGCATGCGAACCGCAATCGAGCATTTGGGAGAATCGATGCGGGGCAAGTGGGAACTGTTCGACGAGTATAACCCGCGAAACGCCACGGCCGCTTACCAGGAGTTGGAATGGGAATGACCCATGTCATCACGCCTATGGCAGGCGCTGTTGTATCGAACGGGCCAGCGTAAACGCGCGCTTTTCCAATATGACCGGGGTTTCGCAGACATAGGTTAGGGATTGGGCTCGGTCCTTGAAAATCCGGGAGTCCCAGGTGATCTGGTCCTGCAATTCCTCTATCCGGTCGTAGTCCGGCTCCGTCGCTTCGCTCAGTTCCTGTAAAGTATCGCGGCGCGTATCGATCCGGTCGGCAAGCTCGTCCTGCTTATGGGCATAGCGGGCGATGCCGGCAATGATTTCCGTCCGCTCCTTATCGATCAAGGTGAAGATCCCGGCGAACAATGTTGTCAGACGGTCGGCCTTGTCTTTGCCGATGTCGTCGCGCTCGGCGAAATTAGCGATCATCTCGTCGGTCTTTTCCAACGGCGTCCGTCGCAGCGACAAAACGGATGCGAGACGGTGGATTTCATCATTGTCCCGCCAAGACTTCTGCAAGGCGTCGTCGATGACCGGCCCGGCCCACATTTGTCCAATCGACAGATGCGGCACCTTGCGCTGGATACAGGGCCAGTCCGGGTCGGAAAAATCGGCCGCCTGCGCCGTGCTTGCTGCCATCGCGGTTGCCAGCCCCATCGCCAAGAGTGCCGGCGCAAAGAGTGCCGAAAACGGGGAGCACATGGTTCGACGTCTCATTTTTCCAATCCGTTTTATCGTCAATTCAGGGCGTGAAGCGTTAACGCGGCGAAACCCGATAGGTCAATTCACTGGCGTCAGCATGCGAGTCCGCCTCGGCGGCGGCGACGAGTTCCGCATGAAACGGTGATTTGGAGCAGACCGGGTCGGTAGCGTAGGGATCGTTGGCAATTGCCATCGCCTGGCAGCGGCAACCGCCAAAATCCTTGCCGCGCCGGTCGCAGGAACGGCAGGGTTCCTGCATCCAATCGAATCCGCGGAAGGCGTTGAACGCGTCGCCGTCGTACCAGATGTCGCGCAGGGACTTCTCGGGGAACCGATCGAAATTGAGCCCCTTGATCGTCTGCGCCGCATGGCAGGGCAAAACCGTGCCGTCGGGTGTGATATTCAGCCCGGTGGACCCCCAGCCGCCCATGCAGGGTTTCGGATATTTTGCATGGTGGTCCGCCGGCACATAATCGATGACCAACTCGCCTTTCAGTCTTTCACGCGCTTCGTTGACGATTTCCCGCGCGCGCAGTGCCTGGTCTTGTGTCGGCATCAACGCAGCGCGGTTGGCGGCGGCCCAGCCGTGAAATTGCACGGTGGCGACTTCGATCCGCCGGGCGCCAAGCTGCTGTGCAAGCGCGATGGTTTCTTCCAAACGATCCATGTTACGGCGGTGGACGACGGCATTCAGGGTCAGCGGAATGCCTTGTTTCTCGACCCAGCCGGCCACGGCCATCTTGCGGTCAAAACCGCCTTTGTAGCCGCCGATCTCGTCGGCCGATTCCGCGGTAACGCCTTGCAGCGACAGTTGAACATGGTCCAGGCCCCGCTCGTCGAGTGCAGCCAAGCGCTTTTCCGTCAAGCCGATGCCGGAGGTGATCAGGTTGGTGTAAAGGTCTGCGTCCCGCGCGGCGGTGATCAGTTCTTCCAAATCGCGCCGGGATGCTGGTTCCCCGCCCGATAAATGGATCTGCAGCACACCGATCGCCGCGGCCTGTTTAAAGGCCTCGGCCCATTCTTCCGTTTTCAGTTCCGATTTGATGGCGGTCATTTCCAGCGGGTTGGAACAATAGGGGCAGGCCAGCGGACAGCGGTGGGTCAATTCCGCAAGCATCGCCATTGGCGGCTTGACGGAAGGGGCCGGAATCGTCCCGGGTGCAGCGGTTGTTTCGTTTTCGGCTACCATTGTCATCTTAGTTCAACCATGCGCCGTTCGATGAGCGACATCAGAAATGCTCCGGCGTCCTTCTTTATCTGATCGACCGGGGCATTGTATTTGGCCGCAAGGCCCCCGGCGATTTCATTCAATGTTCTGGTTCCGTCGACCTCCGCCAATATAGCGGCCCCGATCGGGTCTAACTTCACCGCGCGTTCCGGCGCCAACAGGACCCATATGTCGCGAACGGAATCGAACTTGGTCCTCACCCCACGGGGGAGGAATGGTGTATCGGCCTCGGTTATCGCGGTCAGGGTCACGCCGCTTTCTCCAACTGGCCCTCGCCCGGCTGCCAGGCCCCCGGGGGGATGCGCGCGGGCGCTACATAGGCGGAATGCAGGGCATCCAGTTGCGACCACAACACGTCCGTCTTGAAGGTAAGTGCCGCCGCGCAAGCATCCTGTTTTTCCGCGGTGTCGGCATGGTCCAGAACCCAAGCCAGCCCGAAGGCGACATCCTTGGGGGCTTCCTTCAGCCTGTTCTGGAAATAGGCAGTGGAATTGTCGTCTGCGAAATCGTAATGCGCGAGCAGACCAGCGATCCGTTCGGAATGGATTTTCGGCGCGAACAATTCCGTCAGGGAGGAAGCGACAGCTTCCAGCAGCGTCTTGTCCCGTACGAAGCGGACATAAGCGTCGACCGCAAACCGTGTTCCGGCCAGCACACCCCGCGTTGAGGCGACATATTCGGGATCCAAGTTTACGGCTTCGGCCAGCCGCAACCAGCGGGAAATCCCACCTTCGTTCTCGGCGGTGCCGTCATGATCCTCGATGCGCGACCGCCAGGCGCGGCGCAGGGCCGGGTCTTCGACGCGCGACATGAATGCCGCGTCCTTCATCGGGATGCGAGACTGATAGTAGTACCTGTTGATGACCCAGGCCTGGACTTGATCCATCGTGCAACCGCCGGAATGCAGCAATCCGTGAAACGGGTGCTTGTCGTGATAGCGTTCGTCGCCGATACGGCGCAGGCGTGCTTCAAAATCGGCGCGCGAGGCGGGCTCTCTCATAACTGATACTCCATGCCGTCTTGGGCGACGGACCAACCGGCGGCTTCGATCTGCGCCCGCTCGTCCGAAGCGGGGTCGAGCGCCGGGTTCGTGTTGTTGATGTGAATGAAGACCTTGCGGGCGATATCCAAATCCTTCAACGCGGCCATGGAACCGTTTTCGCCGTTCATGGACATATGTCCCATGCGGGCCCCGGTCTTTTGGCCGACGCCGGTCCGGATCATTTCCTCGTTTTCCCAGACCGTGCCGTCGAATAGCAGCAGTTCCGACCCGCGGACGCGGTCCGCGATCTTTTCGGTCAGTTTGGCGCATCCAGGGATGTAGAAAGCGGTCTTGCCGCCGGCCGATAGTTCTACCCCGACCGTCTGCTCGCCTTCCAGGTCCGTCACGACGGTCTCGCCCTCAAGATACAAGGGCACCTTGCCGGGCACAGCGAACAGCGTGGCCGTCAGACCGGTGGCCAATTCGAAAGGCGTATCCAGGACGACCGGGCACCGCGGGACCAAGGTAGCGTCCACGGCCGTGAAGATCGGGTTGTCGGCAATGACGCTGTGGATCTCTGCGGTCGCGAACAGCTGGAATGGTTGCTTCTCGCGCAGGGTCAACAGACCGGCGACATGGTCGATGTCGCCATTCGTGACCAAGACGCTTTTTATCGGCGAAATTCGCGGGCCGGTCGGGTGTAGCGGTGGCGCTGCCGCCAACTGGGTGCGAATATCGGGCGAGGCGTTGAGGATCGCCCAATCGGACCCGTTCGCCGAAACGGCGATGGATGACTGGGATTGAGGCGTCAACTCGCCACTGCGCGCGCGAACGCAAAGCGGGCAACCGCAATTCCACTGGGGAAAGCCGCCGCCCGCTGCCGCGCCAAGTACTAGAATGCGGAGCTGAGTCATACCGGCCCCGCTTTCTCAGACACTCGGGGTAATGACTAGAACAGGTCGCCCTGATCGTCGGCCGGGAAATACATGTTGATTTCCATGCCGCAGGTCACTTCTTCGATCTTCGGAGCAGTCCAGGCCATAATTCCCTCCATTTGCTCTAATTAGTTTAGAAACATTCTGAACGCTCAATAGGCGTACGACCTGGGTGCTCACCAAGTCAAATTCAATTTCCTAATAAGTTTTTAAGAACCGGCGTGTATTTGTTTGGTACCGACCTTTACGGAAGTGTCGGTTCGTGCATAATTGTGCAGTGCGACAATAAGGAATTCTGCGGTGCAGCAATTCGTTATATTTCAAGGGTATATTATAGTAGTTACCCGATTTCTACCGGCAATTATGGCGGTGGTTTTGGTTGCATCCTCTACGGGCTTCGCGGCGGACCGGGTCGTTCAGAATGCTGCTTTTCCCGTGCGCTTCTATGACCCAAAAGTACAAGAGCATGAAGAACCGTTCCCCGGATATGCGGATCGGTGTGGCTATGAGATCTTCCTGAAGTACACGCGCCATGTCTCGATTGCGGAAACCGCCGCGGATGGCGCGAAGGTCATTCTCATTGATCCGTTGCTGACCAAGCGCGGAAACGAATTCCACAAGGCTTTCCTGATTGCGCATGAATGCGCCCATCACGTTTTGGGTCATACGTCGGAAGACGGATTACGCCGTCGATGGTCGTCACGTCGGTCGGTCACCGACCAGGAATTGAGCGCCGATTGCTGGGCCGCGGAAGCCTTGTCCAGGGCCGGCCTGTCGGATTTCACCACCTTGATGTCCAAACAGATGAGCCAGTCGGGCCTGTTTTCTCCTGGTGGGGGCTATCCGGCTGGAATCCAGCGCGCGACGATCATCCGGAAATGCGCTGAGTCGGGCGAGAGGCAGTATCTCGCGCGCACTGAATAATCGTCGGCCTGCAAAAAGAACTGGTCGGGAAAATCCGGCAGTTTCCTTACCGAAAACCAAGGCTCCGCGAAGTTTTAGACTAAAGTCCTATCCTGCGCCCAATGCGGTTTGAGTATATTCCGCGAACCGCCCATGATAAGGGCTGGACCGCATTTTGCGGATAACTTGCAGGGAGGTATGCATGCGGACGCGCGCAGCTGTGGCTTTTCAGGCGGGAAAGCCATTAGAAGTCATCGATGTCAATTTGGAAGGACCGAAGGCCGGTGAAGTGCTGGTTGAGGTCAAGGCGACCGGTATTTGCCACACGGATGAATTCACGCTGTCGGGTGCCGACCCGGAAGGTGCCTTCCCGGCGATTCTGGGGCATGAAGGGGCGGGGGTCGTCGTGGATGTCGGGCCCGGCGTTAAGACGCTGAAGAAGGGCGACCACGTCATTCCGCTTTATACGCCGGAATGCCGTGAATGCGACTATTGCCTCAATCCCAAGACCAATCTCTGCCAAGCCATCCGGTCGACGCAGGGACAGGGCGTGATGCCAGATGGAACCTCGCGTTTCTCGACGCTCGATGGCGATTCGATCCTGCATTACATGGGATGTTCCACATTCTCGAACTACACGGTGCTGCCGGAGATCGCGCTGGCCAAGGTCCGTGAGGACGCGCCTTTCGACAAGATTTGCTACATCGGTTGCGGTGTAACGACGGGTATCGGCGCGGTGATCAACACGGCCAAGGTGGAAGCCGGTTCGAATTGTGTCGTTTTCGGTCTGGGCGGCATTGGCCTGAACGTCATCCAAGGCCTTTCACGGATTGCCCAAGCCGACATCATCGTCGGCGTCGACGTCAATCCGGCGAAAAAGGAAATGGCCGAAAAATTCGGCATGACGCATTTCGTCAACCCGAACGAAGTCGAAGGCGACCTGGTCGCTCATCTGGTGGATATCACCAAGGGCGGCGCGGATTATTCCTTCGACGCGACGGGAAATACGAATGTTATGCGGACTGCGTTGGAGTGCGCACATAAGGGCTGGGGCGAGTCGATCATCATCGGTGTCGCGGCAGCCGGCGCGGAAATCTCAACACGACCGTTCCAACTGGTTACCGGACGATCCTGGCGCGGCACGGCCTTCGGCGGTGCGCGTGGCCGGACCGACGTTCCGAAGATTGTCGACTGGTACATGGACGGGAAGATCGAAATCGATCCGATGATCACCCACACCATGCCGCTTGACGACATCAACAAAGGCTTCGACCTGATGCATGCAGGCGAATCCATTCGCGCGGTCGTGACGTATTGATCCTGCCGGGCGGCTGTCCGGTTTCCGGCAGCCGCCCAAACTTGAATATGTGGAGTGGATAGGATGGCACAGGTCACCCGAAGCGTTTCGGTCAAAGCAACGCCTGAATCCGTTTGGTCGGTAATCGGGGGGTTTCAAGCTCTGCCGGATTGGCATCCCGCGGCGGAAGGGTCCGCCAAGGAAATGGTTGATGGTGTTGAGCACCGCCGGCTCAGCCTCGCCGGTGGTGGTGAAATCCTGGAAAAGGCGCTTGGGTCGGACGGCATGTCCTACGGCTACGAGATCGTCGAGTCGCCACTTCCTGTGAAGAATTACCGGTCGATCTTGAGTGTTGTCGGGACGAACGACGGTGCGGTGGTCGTCTGGTCGTCCACTTTCGATCCTTTGGCGGATACCGCGTCCGGTGTGGTCGCCGGTATCTATGAAGCCGGATTAGGGACGCTGACCAGCCGGTTCGGCAGTTGATCTAGAGACGCTTCCTGTATCGGCAGAGCGTTCTACGCTTTTGGTTTTTGACAAGTTTTTCTGATTGTTTAGGGGGTACAGCCGATGGAGACGATCTCTGAGAATGCCAGTTTTGGCGGGGTACAGGGCGTCTATAAACACAAGTCGGCCAGTTGCGCCTGCGATATGACCTTTGCGGTCTATCTGCCGCCGCAAGCCAAGAAGGGCCCCGTTCCGTGCCTTTGGTATCTGTCGGGTCTGACTTGCACGCATGAGAATGCGATGACCAAGGCAGGCTTGCAGGAACATGCGGCGCGGCGCGGCATAGCGGTCGTCTTCCCCGATACGTCCCCCCGCGGGGACGACGTTGCTGATGATGAGGCGTATGATCTCGGCAAGGGGGCAGGCTTTTACGTCAATGCGACCCAGGACCCTTGGGCGCCGAATTTCAAGATGTACGACTATATCAAGACGGAACTCAGAGATCTGGTGCAGTCGGAATTTCCGGTGCTCGAAGGGCGTCACGGCGTTACCGGTCATTCGATGGGCGGACATGGCGCGATCACACTCGCGCTCGGGAATCCGGGCTTGTTCGCATCGCTTTCCGCTTTCGCGCCGATTGCCAATCCAACGGCCTCTGACTGGGGCCGCAAACAATTGACGGCCTATCTCGGCACTGACGAAAGCAAATGGAAGACTCACGATTCCACTTTGCTGGTTGGGTCGCATGGATGGGAAGGCGGCATTCTTGTGGACCAGGGCGCGTCGGATCAGTTCCTGGACCTTTTGAAGCCGGAGGCATTGGCGAATGCCTTGGCAGAATCACGGACCGCATCGGTGTTCCGAATGCAGCCCGGTTACGATCACAGCTATTTCTTTGTCGCCAGTTTTGGGCGGGATCATGTGGACTGGCATGCCGATCGTTTGACGGCCTAGACCACTTTTTACCGCCCGAATAGGGGCGGGAGCGCATCAGAAAAATTCATGCGGCCTTCTGCCCGGTTTGTGTAGTGAATACTAAAAACCATACAAAAAGGGAGGTTATTATGAGTGGTGTACATATTCATCCTAGCGTGGACGGGGGGCTGAAGCCGGCCTCACCGGGTTTCTCCGGCGGCACGCTGAGCTGCAAGTGCTCAACCGATCCGGTGAAGGTTTCCGTGGGGTCGCAATGTGCTCACAACCATGTTTGCGGATGCACGAAATGCTGGAAACCGGACGGCGCTGTCTTCTCGCAGATCGCTGTGGTCCCGCGGGACCAGGTTTCCGTTGTTGCGAACGGCCAAAAGTTGCAGGTGGTCGATCCGTCGGCGGCAATCCAACGGCATGCCTGCAAGGAATGCGGGGCCCATATGTATGGGCGAATCGAAAACGAGGGCCATCCTTTCTATGGCTTGGACTTCATCCATACGGAACTTTCGGACGACGCCGGTTGGGCACCACCCGAATTCGCGGCTTTCGTCTCTTCAATCATCGAGGCGGGAACGGATCCAGGGCAGATGGATGGAATCAGGGCACGTTTGAAGGAACTAGGGCTGCAGCCCTATGACTGCCTCTCTCCGCCCTTGATGGACGCGATTGCAACGCATGTCGCCAAGGCGAGCGGCGCGCTGCCGTCGTGATGTAGGCGACGAGCTGCTTATGCCGGATAGTTGCGGGCACATGTGCCGGCGGACGACATGTCCGGCGCGTGTGCTCCTTCCGGTTGAAAGAAGATTTGTCGGGCAAGGCCGGGCGGCTCTGATGTGCGGTGTTTTGATACGCCGGCATGCCCAATCCGTCGCTTCGCAGACGGCAACCGCAGGAAGCGGAATTCAGTATACTACTTTCGGCTCATCAATGCCTATTCCGCTTGACCCTAAATGGTTCCAGCGGATTTTATTAAGAACCAAATAAAAGCGGAGGACGGTGTACGTCCCAAGCAAGAGAAACTCGGGGGTGCGTGTTGCGCCAACGGGTTTGCCGGTCCGGTGAAGGGTCAAAACGGCGCGAAGCTTGTCCGGTAATCGGTGTAACCGACGGGAGGAATCCAATGAGAAAAATCCTTTTGGGCGCGGCTGCGGCCTTGCTCGCCAGTACCGGGATGTCCATGGCGAATGACAGCGTCATGTCCGGTACGAAAAACCCAAATGGTTGGGTTATTCAGACGGGAGACTATGCGAATACCCGGCATTCGACGCTTTCGCAGATCAATAGGGACAATGTCGGCGATCTACAGGTTGCCTGGTCGTTCTCGACCGGCGTTCTGCGCGGGCATGAAGGCTCGCCGCTCGTTGTCGGCGATACGATGTATGTCCATACGCCGTTCCCGAACATCGTCTATGCGCTGGACTTGAACAATTACGGCGCCATCAAGTGGAAATACGAGCCGAAGCAGGATCCGGACGTTATTCCGGTGATGTGCTGTGACACGGTCAACCGTGGTCTCGCCTTCGCCAACGGCATGGTCTTCCTGCATCAGGCGGATACCACGGTCGTCGCGCTCGACGCGAAATCCGGTCAGGTACGGTGGTCTGTCGTTAACGGCGATCCGTCCAAGGGTGAAACCAATACGGCGACCGTCCTTCCGGTGAAGGATAAGGTCATCGTCGGTATCTCCGGCGGTGAGTTTGGCGTGCAATCCCACGTCACGGCCTACAACATCGAAACCGGCGAGCGTGTCTGGCGTGCCTATTCCATGGGGCCGGACGATCAGATCCTGATGGATCCGAAGAAGACCACGCATCTCGGCAAACCGGTCGGCAAGGACTCAGGTCTGAACACCTGGGAAGGCGACCAGTGGAAGATCGGTGGCGGTGCCACTTGGGGCTGGTATTCCTACGATCCGGATGCCGACCTGTTCTATTATGGCACGGGTAACCCGTCGACCTGGAACCCGGCACAACGCCCGGGCGACAACCGGTGGTCCATGACGATCATGGCGCGTGACCCCGATGACGGGATGGCGAAGTGGGTCTATCAGATGACCCCGCATGATGAATGGGACTATGACGGCATCAATGAAATGATCCTCACGGATCAGGAAATTGACGGCAAGATGCGTAAACTTCTGACCCATTTTGACCGTAACGGCTTCGGCTATACGCTGGACCGCATTACCGGCGAACTGCTGGTCGCTGAAAAGTACGACCCGGCCGTGAACTGGGCGACCCATGTCGAAATGGACAAAAGCTCTGATCAGTATGGTCGTCCGCAGGTCGTTTCAAAATATTCGACCGAACAGAACGGCGAAGACGTCAACACGACGGGTGTCTGCCCTGCCGCGTTGGGGACGAAGGATCAGCAGCCGGCGGCCTACAGCCCGCGCACCGAACTGTTCTATGTGCCGACGAACCATGTCTGCATGGACTATGAACCGTTCCGTGTCAGCTATACGGCTGGTCAGCCCTATGTCGGTGCAACTCTGTCGATGTACCCGGCCCCGAACTCGCATGGCGGTATGGGTAACTTCATCGCCTGGGACGGCAAGAAGGGTGAAATCGTCTGGTCGATCCCGGAACAGTTCTCGGTCTGGTCCGGTGCTCTCTCGACCGATGGCGATGTCGTCTTCTACGGCACGCTGGAAGGTTTCCTGAAAGCGGTCGACGCCAAGACGGGTGAAGAGCTTTACAAGTTCAAAACCCCGTCAGGTATCATCGGCAACGTCATGACATATGCCCATGATGGCAAACAGTATGTCGCCGTGTTGTCCGGTGTCGGCGGTTGGGCCGGGATCGGTCTGGCAGCTGGTTTGACCAACCCGAACGACGGGCTTGGTGCGGTCGGTGGCTATGCCGCGCTGAGCAACTATACCGCTCTCGGTGGTCAGTTGACGGTGTTCAAGCTTCCTGACTAAGGTCGCGCTACCGTCATACTAATTGCTAACAGCAACGGGACCGGCGCGGAGTGTAAACTCCGCGCCGGACTCGTTATAAGAAGAAAAAACAGTGCCAATAATGTTCAGGATGAGGGAACGATCATAATGTCATTCAGCTTTTTTCGGTTCGGGGTAGCCGCCGCATTCCTACTTGCCACATTGGGGGCAGCCCATGCGGACAACATCACAGTCGCATATGAGGATGGTGGGAAATACTTTACCGAAGACGATATCCCAACCTTTCAGATTGATGAGGATGGCACGGTGGACTGGCCGACCTATTCCGGTTTTCGCCGTTACCACTCCGAATGCCATGTATGCCATGGTCCCGAAGGGGAAGGGTCGAGCTATGCACCGGCGTTGAAGAAATCAGCCATCGAAATGGACTATTACGCGTTCGTCGATGTTGTCGTTAACGGCCGGAAGAAAGTCGATGCCTCGCACAATTCTGTTATGCCGGCATTCGGCGATAACCCGAACGTGATGTGTTACCTCAACGATATCTATGTCTACCTCAAGGCCCGCGGTATGGACGCAGTTGCGCGTGGACGCCCGCGCAAAAAAGAGCCGAAAAGCGATCAGATCAGAGAAGAAGAGAATGCTTGCCTTGGTTTTTAGGCAGGTGTCGCCGGCGCTGAAGGGGACAATTCTGGCTGTGGCAATGCTGGCCGGCACGGCAATGCCGGCCGGCGCCCAGACGACGGACCTCGTTTCAAAAAGCCATTTCAGGGTTTGCGCGGATCCAGCGAACACGCCGTTTTCCAGCAAGGACCTCTCTGGTTTTGAAAACAAGATCGCGGATGTTTTTGCGGCCGATCTGGGGTTGCCGATACAGTATGAGTGGTTCCCGATGGCGATCGGATTCGTCCGCAAAACGCTGCGGGACAACCGCTGCGATGTGATCATCGGATTTGCTCAAGGCCATGAATTGGTCTTGAACACCAACCATTACTACACATCCGCCTATGTGATGGTGACGAAGCCCGGAAGCGCGATAGAGGGTGTCGACCATCTGGCCGACGACAGGCTGAAAGGCCTGACCTTGGGGATCGTGGCGGGAAGCCCACCAGCGACGCATATGGCCAGGAACGGCTTGATCGGCAAGGCCAAGCCCTACCGTTTGATGGTCGACCGGCGCGTAGAATCCCCAACCGAGCAGATGATCGCCGACCTGCAGGCGGGAGAGATCGATGCCGCCATCCTATGGGGGCCGATCGGTGGCTATTACGGAAAACAGGCCGGACTGACAGTTACCCCGTTGCTGAAAGAGCAGGGGGCACCGCGATTGTTCTACCGGATCACCATGGGTGTGAGGCAAGGCGAATTGGTGTGGAAACGAAAACTGAATTCGCTGATACGTAAACACCAGGGCGAAATCGACGCGATCCTGACGGAGTATGGCGTGCCCTTGGTCGACGATATGGGAGAGGGCCTCAAACCCTTGCAGGAATGATACGCCTCCGCGTTGGTGTTCTGTTAGCCGCACTGTTCGTTTGCGGCGCCGCCCAGGCTGAGCAACCCGCTGAGCCGGACGGTTTCCGCATGGACAGCTATCGCGCTCCCGTCCCGGTCAGCCTTGAAGGGGCTATCGTTCTTGACGATGCCGGCGCGCGGGCGCTTTGGCAGGAAGGATCGGCCAAATTCGTCGATGTGCTGCCCCGCCCGCCGAAACCGAAAAACCTTCCTGAAGGAACCATCTGGCGGGATAAACCGCGGCATAGCATTCCCGGTGCGACATGGTTGGTGAATGTGGGCTATGGCGCGATCGCGGAAGAAACCGACAGATACTTCCGGGATGGGCTTGCCGCCGTGACTGGGAACGACAAGGCCCATCCGGTGGTCTTCTTTTGCCTGGCGGAGTGCTGGATGTCTTGGAACGCGGCAAAGCGTGCCTTGGGCTATGGGTATACATCCGTCTATTGGTACCCGAATGGAACCGATGGATGGACGGCGCAGGCATGGGCGACGGAGCAGCTTGAACCGCGCCCATGACGGGCTTTGCACGCAAATAGTCGCCGTTAATTTCCAATGAAAAGGCCGAAAGCCCGGGGACCGTCGCCAACCTCGATTTCGCGGGTCACGGCGAGCGTTTCGACGTCGATGACAGATATCGAGTTGGAAAACCAATTGGCTACGATGACGGAACGTCCATCCCGGGACAGGTCGATGCCCTCCGGATACTCACCGACGTCGATCCGGCCGATTGGTGCCAGTGTTGCCAGGTCGAAAACCGTCACGGTGTCCGCATATTGGTCGGTGACGAACCCTTTGCCGTCGGCCAGAGCGACCGCATAGGGCCGCTCCCCGGTAGGGACTTGTCCGATGGCCGTGGACGTGGCGATGTCTATGACCGTAACTGTGTTCGACCCGACATCCGCGGTGTAGGCGTGACGGCCGGCCGGGTCGATGGTGATGCCGAAGGGGCGGATTCCAACCGGAACCCGCGACAGGACAGCCAACGTAGCCGCATCGGCAATCGTGACCTGATTGCTGTCGCGGTCGGCGCTCAGCACCTTGGTGCCGTCCGGCGTCACGGCGATCCCGGACGGTGAATCGCCTGTGGAAATTTCCCCAACGACACCGGCATGCGGGTCAACAGCCCATAGCCGCGCGCCGTACCAATCGGCGACATAAATCGGGCTGCCAGAAGGATGTACGGCGATGCCCAGCGGGCCTCCAGGAAGTTTAATCCGGGTCGAGACTTCCCGGCCTTCGCCGTCCAGGACGGAAACAGTCTTGCTGTCGGGGCTGACCACGTAGACGGTCTGTGGGGGACCTCCCCAATGCAGACCGATGGCAACACCCGCGGGTTTTCCACCAATCGCCGTGGTGCGCAGGACCTTCCCGGTGTCGAGGTCGACGACGGAAAGGTCCTCGCTGGATTGGTTGGTGATAAACGCCGTATCGGCAAGGACGGAACTTGAGAAAAGGGAAACCGCCGCGGCTGCAAAGGCGGCGGCGCGCCCCCAGGCGTTGCGGCGCACGACGTCAGCCGTCAATTACCCGCCCCGAACCGTTCCCGCAGGGCCTGCATCCCGGCTTCGTAGACGCCGGTCACCGCTGCGACGGCTGCCTCGTCATTCAATTCCGGCGGCGGGTCGTTATTCGGGTAGCCGCGATAGAAGGCGCCACGCCATTCGATCTCCGACCCGCTTCCGGACGGCCGAACGGTCAAATGGGACGAATAGTTGGTCACAGGCAGCGTTTCGACCTTCACATCCGTAATCCGGTAGGAATAGCTGCGCTTTTCGGCAGAATATTTGTAGAGCACCTCGGCGATCGTCGGACCGCCTTCCTGGCCGAGGGTGAGGACGCGGGTCGCGTCGATATTGTTCCCGTTTTCACCGGTCGAGGAATGCACGGCGGGATGCCAGCTCATGTCCTGGAAATTGCCGATCGCCGCCCAGACTTCGTCCGGTGAGGCTGCGACGGTCGTTTTGACGGTGACTTTCTGTCTGGTCGGACCATGCGCCGATGCGGGCTGAACCAGCAGCGCCAGTGACAGTGCAAGAATGGTTAGAAGTGAAAACCTCATATGTTCCTCCCTAGGTTTTGTTTTTGCTGTGGTTCCTCCGTATTTACGGCAGGTGGTTCCGGTTCGATCGAGGCAACCCGGGCACACGAAATCGAGCCCGGATAAGCTGGACGAATATCATCATCATCGGTCTATCGTGGGTCGTGGCGATGTTGGCGGCAAGTTGGATTAAGGTCCTATTGCATCGGTAAATCGAATGTTGGTCTTATTAAGTCCTTATGTGGAAAAACCCCTGGCACGCTGCTTGACCTGCGCATGACCCTTAGATGAAATCAAAACTAGGGAGCGAAAAAATGCGTGGGACAGCAAAGACTATAATTTGCGCCTTCGCACTAGGGGCTGTTGCATTTGTATCAGCTTCGGTGCGACCAGCATTGTCGGCGGATACGTTGACGGTTAAGGCCGCCGTTATTCGTGTCGATGTTGAAAAACCGCTGCCGATTTCGCGCCTGGACTTGCCGCCCGACGATTTGGGTTTCGTGGGCGGAAAGCTCGCCACTGCGGATAACCAGACCACCGGGCGTTTCACAGGACAGGAATTCGAAACCGTCGATTTGGCGGTCGGACCCGACCAAGCGGTTGCCGAAGTGCAGCGCCTTGTTGGGGAAGGGGTGTACTATATCGTCATGGCGGCCGAGGCAGAGACGCTTCTTGCGGTTGCCGACGCCGTTGGCGACAGTGCTGTTGTCGTCAACGCCCAGGCCATGGACGATCGCCTTCGCAACGACAGTTGCCGTTCCAATATTCTGCATGTGGCCCCAAGCCGGGCGATGCTGACAGATGCCCTTGCGCAATTCCTGATGTGGAAGAAATGGCGGGAATGGGCATTAATCCACGGTTCGCATCCGGAAGACCTTCTGTTGGCGGACGCCTATCGCAGGGCGGCGAAAAAGTTTGGCGCGAAAATCGTCGAGGAACGGGTCTTCGAAGACACCGGTGGCGCGCGCAGGACGGATTCCGGTCACGTCTTGGTGCAGAAGCAGATGCCCGTCTTCACGCAACGCATGGACGACTACGATGTTCTCGTTGCCGCGGACGAGGCGGATGTCTTCGCCGCCTATCTGCCTTACCAGACATGGGACCCGCGGCCGGTCGCGGGGTCGGCTGGGCTGCGTCCGACGACGTTTCACCCGGCGCATGAAGCCTGGGGCGCGACCCAGTTCCAGCGCCGCTTCGAAAAGGAGTCCAACCGGTATGCCCGGCCGCTCGACTATCAGGTCTGGCTGGCCTTGCGGGTGTTGGGTGAAGTCGTGACGCGCACGAATTCATACGACCCCGGCACAATGAAGGACTATCTGCTCGGCCCGAATTTCGAATTGGCTGCCTTCAAGGGCGTGAAAGTAACCTTCCGTCCGTGGAACGGTCAGTTGCGGCAACCGGTATTGCTGGTCGGCGACAAGGTTCTGGTCTCCGTCTCACCGCAGAAGGAATACCTCCATAAAGTCTCGCGGCTGGATACGCTCGGGTTCGATGAACCGGAATCGACCTGTGTGCGGTAAAAATATGGGCACGTTGCCCAAGGGAAGGAAGTGCAAGTGATGATCCGATCGACCTGTGCGGCCATGATTGCCTTCGGCGCCTTGGCCTATGCCCATACGGCCGGCGCCTATACGGTCTATGTCACGAACGAAAAGGGAAATACGATCTCCGTCCTGGATAGTGAAACTTGGGAAGTGACCAAGACCATTCCCGGCGGCCAACGGCCCCGCGGCATTACCGTCAGTCACGACGGCAAGGAACTCTACGTTTGCGCTTCCGATGACGATACGGTCAGGGTTTTCGACACCGCGACCTTGAAGCAGACACATACTCTGCCGTCCGGACCGGACCCGGAATTGTTCATTCTGCACCCTTCGGGAAACCCGCTATATATCGCGAATGAAGACGACAACATCGTCACCGTCGTCGATGTCGAGAAGCACACTATGATTGCCGAAGTGCCGGTCGGGGTCGAGCCGGAGGGCATGGGCATTTCGCCGGACGGCAAGGTCGTTGTGAACACGTCGGAAACGACGAACATGGCGCACTTCATCAACACAGATACCTATGAAATCTTCCAGAACGTCCTGGTCGATCAACGGCCCCGCTTCGCCCAGTTCACGGCCGATGGGGCCAAGCTTTATGTAAGTGCTGAAATCGGCGGCACGGTTTCGGTGATCGATCCGGCAGCCGGGACGATCACGAAGAAGATCAGTTTTCAGGTGCCGGGAATGGCGCCCGAGGCATTGCAGCCGGTCGGCGTCCGGGTGACCGGTGACGGGAAAAAGGTGTTCGTGGCCTTGGGGCCGGCGAACCGTGTCGCGGTAATCGATGGCGATACGGATGAAGTAGTTGAATACCTGTTGGTCGGCCAACGCGTTTGGCAGATGGCCTTCACGCCGGATGAGAAATTCCTGATCACGACAAACGGCAATTCGAACGACGTTTCGATCATCGATGTCGAGTCCGTCAAAGTCATCAAGTCGGTACAGGTTGGGGAACAGCCTTGGGGCGTTGCCGTGTCCCCGAACTGATGTCCTGGCGTAAACAACATTCCGCCAAGCGCTGTCGGTGCTGGGGGTAGGGAGGTGAAGACAATGCGTATTCTTTTCATGATCGGGCTGCTCGTGCTGTCTTTTGCGATGCCGGCACAATCGGCGCCGTTATGTGACAAGTTTGGTTTCGCGGGACTGCTGGCCAAGTGTAATCGGGAGACATTGCCGCCGATCACGCTGGCCTCAGGCAAGCCGCTTGCGGAAAAGCCCCTGCACCTTCAGTCCGGCGCCTATTACAAGATCGATATCGTCAGCGACGGATCGGCGGAGCTCGCCATCGCGGGACCGGAATTTTTCCGGGCTGTCTGGGTCAACGAGGTCGTGATCAATGATTTGGAAATCCGGCCACTTGGTCTGGATAGTTTCGAATTCGACGACGAAGGGGTGATCCATATGTCCTTCATCGCGATTAAGCCCGGCCGGTATGAGTTAAAGATTCCTGGGAGCACCGGGGAATCCCAACGTGTCGAGATTTCCATCCAGTAGGACCTTTGGTCAGGTTCCGCGAAATTCATGTTTGCGAACGCGTTATCGAATAGGGGAGTGCCATGAAAGGGTTGCGGGCTTTGTGTCTGACCGGAAGTCTGTTGTTGGTTGCAGGCAGTCCGGTTTGGGCATCTGATGACCTCACCGAGGAAGAGATCGAACGCATCAACGCCGTTCTGGGCGAGATGCAGTGTGAGATGGATGACGATGATATCGAGAAGGAAGACGATGGGTTTGATTTGGATGACGTGCTCTGTGCCGAAGGTCAATTCGACATCAAACTCGATACCGACTTTGCCGTGGTCGAGAAACGCGCCGAATAACGCGCTGGCACGGTGATGGCGACGGACGCAAACAACCTTCCTCCCTTGGCGCTGGATGTCGAAGGCGTCAGTCATTCCTATGGCTCGTTGAAAGCGCTGGATGAGGTCTCGTTGCGTGTCCCCGAAGGGGTGTTCGCCGCCTTGTTGGGCATAAACGGCGCTGGGAAGACGACGCTGTTTTCCTTGATCACACGCCTATATGACAATGTAACCGGTTCGATCAAAGTTTGGGGGCACGATGTGCGCCGCAAGCCGGGTCCTGCACTGGCCGAACTGGGGGTGGTTTTTCAAAGCCGCTCGCTCGATCGGGATTTGAGCGTCTGGCAAAATCTTTCCTATCACGCCGCCTTGCATGGGATGAGCCGATCGGAATCACGGGCGCGGGCGGAAGCGGTCGTGGATCTCGTCCGTCTTGGCGACAAAATGGACAGCCGTGTCGCCGCGCTCTCGGGCGGACAGGCGCGGCGGGCGGAAATCGCCCGCGCCTTGATGCATGGGCCCCGGCTTTTGTTGTTGGACGAGCCGACCGTGGGGCTGGATGTGAAGTCGCGCCTGGAAGTCGTCGAACTGGTCCGGGATCTTGTCTCCAAAGAAGGGGTTGGCGTGCTGTGGGCGACGCATCTGCTTGATGAAATTCGGCCGGCGGACCAGGTGACGGTGCTGCATAAAGGACAGGTGCTGGCGGATGCGCCGGCGGACGAAATTTCAGGTGAAGGAACCTTGTCCGATGCGTTTCTCGCGCTCACGGGACGGGAGGCCGCGGCATGAGCGCCGAAGAACCGAGTACATCCCTGCGTGCCCATCGCCGCCTCGGTTGGGGCGGTCGCGTATCCGCCTTCCGCGGTGTCGTCTGGCGGGAAATGCTGCGCTTCGCCAAGCAGCGCGAACGGTTTGTTTCGGCATTGGTCCGGCCGCTGGTCTGGTTGTTTATTTTTGCTGCCGGGTTCCGGTCGGTGCTGGGGCTTTCGATCACGGAACCCTATGAGACCTATGTGCTCTATGAAGTTTATGTGACCCCGGGACTGTGCGCGATGATCCAATTGTTCAACGGCATGCAATCTTCCCTCAGCATGGTCTATGACCGGGAAACCGGTGCCATGCGGACCTTGCTGGTCAGCCCGTTTCCGCGCTGGTTCCTGCTGTCGTCCAAGCTGATGGCCGGCGTAGCCGTCTCCGTCGTTCAGGTCTACGCCTTCCTGGCCGTTGCCTGGTTCTGGGACGTGGAACCACCGCGCATGGGATACATAATGGTTCTGCCGGCGCTCATCTTATCGGGTATGATGCTGGGGGCGATCGGACTGTTTCTGTCATCGACGATCCGCCAGTTGGAAAATTTCGCCGGGATCATGAATTTCGTGATCTTCCCGATGTTCTTCGCCTCCTCCGCGCTCTACCCACTTTGGCGGATGGCGGAATCCAGTGTGCTGCTACACGACATTTGCGCCCTCAACCCCTTCACCTATGCGGTCGAACTGATCCGCTTCGCCTTGTACGGGCAGTTGAACACTGTGGCGCTGGCCGTTGTCGTTGGGGTGACGATCGTGTTCCTGGGGGCGGCGATCTTCGCCTATGACCCGTCGAAGGGGCTGATTGCGAAGCGGCGCGGCGGTTGATCGCGGGCACGTAGTCCATGTTGGCCCCTACCGAATGACGCGATCCAGGTTCTTCGCCTTGGACAGGGTCGATGATGCCTCTCCGACCAGCTCGTTTAGCCGAGTGCCGGTGACGTCGGCTTCATTGAAATTCGCCCCCGTCACGTCTGTTTGGGTCATACGCGCACCGGACAGGCTGGCGCCCATCAGGTTGGCGTCGACCAAGCTGGTTTCGGTCAGGACCGCGAAATCGAAGACGACCCGGGCAAGGTTGGCCCCTTGGAAATCGGCCCCGGTCAGCGTCGCTTTGGTCAGGTCGCCGCGCATCAGCCCCATGGACTGGTTCTTCATATCGGCGGAAAGGTCTGCGTTCTTGAATGTCGCCCCGGTCAAGTCCGCCCGGGTGAAATTGGCGGGCGCCCGTGCGCCGGTGAAGTCGGTCTGCCTCAAATCCGACCGGATCAACTGAGTCTGGAACAGGTTGGCACCTTTAAGCGAGGCGCCGCGAAGGGTCGCGCTGTGCAGCCAGGCTTGATCGAGTATCGCGCGGTCCAGAATCGCGCCGACAAGCGAGGTTTTGTTCAACCGTGCCGCCCGCAGGATCGCGCCTGTGAAATCCAAACCGGAAAGGTCCAATCCATTCAGACGGGCGCCGGTCAGGTCCGCGGCAACGCCTTTTGCCTTTGCGTCGACCAGGACGGTTTCGACCTCGGCGCGAGTCATTGTCGATTCCGTCATGGCGGGGGATGTCATGTCGACGCCCTGCATGACGCTCTGCGCTGTAGCGGGCGTGGCCATCAATATTGCGGCCAGTGCGATTTTCATCAGTGTTTTCATTGATTTATAATCTGTTTTGGCTTTTTTCCCCAAGTCCAGGCTATCGGGTCGCTTGACGGGGTCAAGTAAGGTTCCCGTGAGCGTTCCCCGCCCCACCCGGTGTCAGGGCCCTTAGGGCGGCGGCCTCTGTCACCGCGTCCCTCCGGGCGCGCGGTGTTGTGATGGGCACGATGGTTTCGATAGCGGCGGGGCGGCCGCCGAGCATCACGACGCGGTCTGCAAGTGTCGCTGCCTCGACCAAATCATGGGTGACGATCAGGGTGGCGATGCGCCGGCCTTCCAGAACTTTCATGGTCAGGCGCCGCATTCGTGCCGCTGTTTCCTCGTCCAGTGAAATGAAGGGTTCGTCCATCAGCAGCGTTGCCGGGTTCGCGGCCAGTGCCCGGGCAAGCGCCAAGCGTCTTTGCTGGCCAAGCGATAGCTGCCCAGGAAAGAACTTCGCCTTGCCTTCCAGCCCGACTTCGTCGAGCAACCGGTCGATCGAGGCGCGTTCCGCCCCGGTCGTAAGCCTGAGGTTGTCCGCGGCGCTGCGCCATGGCATCAGGGTGGGGGATTGGAAAACCATGGCGATCCGGCCTGGATCGGTAACCGCCCCTTCGAAGTCCCTGTCCAACCCGGCGATGATCCGAAGCAACGTGGTTTTTCCGATGCCGGACGGACCGGTCAGGGCGACGATCTCCCCCGCGCCGACGCTCATCTCGATCCAATCCAGGATCTGCGCGCCACCGAATTTTTTGTGTCTTACTTCAACCTGCATTGCGCCACCGGCTTGCGTGCCGCTCCCAAGGTTGAAGGATCAGGTATTCGACAACCAGCATGACGATGATGAAGCTTAGCGCATAAGCCAGGACGGCGCCGACGTCGAATAGCTGAAAATAGGTGTGAATCTGAAAACCCACGCCCGTCGATGCGCCCAGCAGTTCAACGACCAGGACGATCTTCCAGATCAGTGCGATGCCGGCGCGGCCGGCAGAGGCAAAATGCGGTGCCAGTTGCGGGATCACGACATGGGCAAGCCGGGCGGCCGGTGTCATCCGGAAAACCCGCGCCATGTCGTTCAGGCCGGGATCCAGAGTACGCGCCCCTTCGCGCATCATGACCGCGACCATCGGGATTTTGTTGATCGCGACGGCGGTAATGGCGGCTGCCTCCGTCAGGCCGATCCAGATGTAGCAAAGCACGATGGTTACCAGGGCCGGCATATTCAGGAAGAAGACCAGCCAGGGATCGCCCCAGCGGTTGATCCCGCGGTTCCGCCCCATCCACAAACCTATGGCGCAGCCGACGGCCATGGCGATGACGAAGGCGGCCGCGACGCGGGCCAAAGTGGCCCCGACATGGATGAAAAGGGCGCCCGACCGGGCCTCGGCCAAAATGATCTTCCCGACGGTGACCGGTGAGGGGAAGGTGGTTTCGTTGCCGGCCAGGCCGGCCGCAACGTACCAAACGCCGATGAACAGGAAGGGAAACAAAAGGGCCGCGGGGGATATCCGCGAAAAACCCGAAGCGCCGCCCTGGTTATTCGGTTTCGACAAGGTCTACCATCCACCAACGTCTACGAAGACGCCGTCAGGCAAGGTTGTTGCTGTGCCGACCAGCTGTTCGCCGCCGAGTTGGGCCATCAGGTTGAAGAAGCGTGCGGCCGCATCCGGGTCGACAGCCTGACCGTCCGGAATGCCGGCACGGAACCCGGCTTTCAGCTTTTCAAATGCCGCGTCGTCCTCAGCTTTCATGATCGGGCGTAGGCGTTCCCACGCCGTATCGTCTTCTTCCAGGATTTTTTTTGCGGCGCGGGATGCCGCGGCGAAGCCGCGCACGCGATCGGCATGCTCGCGGACGAAATCGCCTTTCATGACATAGCCGAGCAAGGGAATGTCCGGGTCCAGTCCAAGGTCGCGGGCGGCGTCGTTGACGGAAACGAGTGTTCTGAAACCTTTTGCTTCCAGCCGCGCCAGATAGTGCCAGAAATTGACGATCCCGCCGAATTCCCCCGTCAGGGCTTTTTGATGCAAAAGCGGTGGGGCGCCAAAGACCTGTTCGGTGGACGTTTTCAGATCCATGCCGTTCTTCAATGCGTAGGCTTGCAGGATCAGCCAGCTCTTGTCCAAGGGGCCACCGGCAATGGCGATTTTCGAGTGTTTCAGATCGGCAAGGGTCTGCGCCGGTGAATTGCCCGCCACCATCACGCCCCCGACCGATTTGGAATAGGGCAGGAATACGAGATCCGCGCCCGTCGCACGCCGACGGGCCACCCAGATCCAATCGGAAACCAGGATATCGGCCTCCCCACCTTCGAACGCGATCTTGGCGGCGGCGGACCCGGCGAGGGGTTTTACCTCAAGCGTGAAGCCGTTGGCCTTGTCCAATCCGTTGTGCAGGATGGTGTCCAATTCCCAATTGACGGTTCCGAATTTCAAGACCGCAATTCGGATCGGGTCCGGGTCGGCGGCCTGTATTGGGCCGCGTATAGGACTAAAGTACAACATGACGACGACCAAAAGGCCAATCACCAGCCGAATGCGCGCCGGCATGGTTTCCTCCCGTATTTTATTGCTGTGAGTATAGGAAACGGCGGGCTCGCGGGAAATAGAACCATTGGATATGTGATGCCGACCAAGCCGCTTCGGCTGGTTCTGCCCGTTTATGTTATGCTTGCAAGTGCGCCCATGTTTCGGCGTACTTTCAAATAACAATTATACTAAAGAACATAGTGGGAGGAACCGACCGTTGGAACAGTCGTCGGTGACATGCGCGGGCGATCAGATTAAGTCCATTCTCGTGGTGGATGACCATCCCTTGTTCCGGGACGCGTTGGCGACGACGCTGCAAACCGCTTTGCCCCTGCGGACGATCCGAACCGCCAGTACATTAATGGGCGCGTTGGAGCGTTTGTCGAAAGACTTCGAACCGGACGCGATCGTTCTGGACCTCAACCTGCCGGATGTGCAGGGCGTCAGCGGATTGCTGCGTTTGAAGGCGACGGCGCCGCATACGCCGGTGATCGTCGTATCCGCCTTCGGTGAAGATAAGGTAATCGCCGCTGTCATGGCGTCCGGGGCGGCCGGTTTCGTCCGCAAGGATGCATCCCGGCAGATGCTCATCGATGCCTTCAAACGAATATGGGCGGGGGACATATATACGCCGGAAGGCTATACGCCGCCGCAGCGGGAAGACGGCACGGGCGAAGAGGTCGACGAGGCCGCCAAACGGCTTTCCAGCTTGACCGCCCAGCAGCTTCGCATCCTGGAATTGTTGTGCGAAGGAAAGTTGAACAAGCAAATCGCTTACGAACTATCTATCGCCGAAACCACGGTGAAGGCACACGTGACGGCAATTTTGCGTAAATTAGGTGTTCATACACGGACACAAGCAGTTTTGATCGCCAACGAGGCACGGATTCCCCTGGGAGCAGGGGCAGGACGGTCCTAAAATGGCGATCGAGTGACCCCGGCGCGTTAAAATAGTCGAACGAAATCGACAACGGCCGGGTGTAATGGGAGGAAAGTAAGCAGTCGATATGAACGTGCTTTCACGTCTATGGACGATTGCGGCCGAACGGCGCAACGAACTCGTCAGCGGGGTTTCGCGCAAGACCAACGCGGTGGAAGCCGTGGAGGACCTTGCTGCGCAGTTGAAGGATGTTGACGCGGCCGTCGTCCTGATCTTCGCATCACCGCATTTCGATAAAGACAAACTCGCCGATGCGTTAACGCAGAATTTTGGCGCCACACCTGTAATTGGTTGTACCACGGCTGGTGAGATCACACCGCTTGGATACGAGACGGGGACTTTGACCGGGGTTGCGTTCCCCAGGCTTCATTTCCGGTTCTCGTCGCGACTGATTACCAACCTGTCGCGGTTTTCAATCGATGATGGGTTGCGCTTTTGCCGGGAATTCGTTTCGGATTTCGGGGAGACGCCGGGTTGGAACAGTTTGGCGATACTGCTGACCGACGGCATGTGCCGGCAGGAAGAAGCCTTGCTATCGGCAATGGAACCCGGATTGGCGCCGATCCCGATCCTGGGCGGGTCCGCGGGCGATGGCTTGGATTTCAAACAGACTTTCGTCCTTCATGAAGGCAAGTTCCATTCGGACGCCGCGTTGCTTACGCTACTGGCCACAAATTTCCGGTTTACCGAATTGCGGTTCGATCACTTCTTGCCGACCGAACAGCGCATGGTGGTGACCGATGCCGATCCGGGACGCCGTTTGGTGCGGGAAATCAATGCCGAACCGGCCGCCGTGGAGTATGCGCGCGCGGTCGGCTGTTCGGTGGATGAGCTTTCCCCCTTCGTCTTTGCCACGCGGCCGACCCTGGTGCGGGTCGGCGGCAAGTATCATGTTAGGGCGATCCAAAAGGTCGAACCGGACGATGGATTGAGCTTTCTATGCGCAATCGATGAGGGATTGGTGATGACGGTCGGCCAGGCGCAGGACATCGTCGCGCATCTAGACCGCGAATTCACGGGCTTGAAAGCGAAACACGGTCAGCCGACTTTGGTATTGGGTTTCGACTGCATGCTACGTCGGTTGGAATCTGAATTGCTAAAGAAGTACAATGCCGTATCGGAACTATTGCGGCAGAATCGTGTGATAGGTTTTTCAACTTATGGGGAGCAGTATCACGGAATGCATGTTAATCAGACTTTCGTGGGGGTGGCTTTTTTCGATCCGGAGAATGAAGAAGAAACCGGCGGAGAACGCGAGAAGTAAGGGCAGGCAGTCATGGTCTCGGTTTCAGATCCTCCTATGGAGCAGATCCGCAAACTCCGTAAGATCAATGACGCCTTGATGGCGCGGGTCGAACGGTCGACGGATATTTCCGGTTCGGCCTTTGCGTTGTTCCAGACGGCGATTTCACTGGAGAACGAGGTTCGGACGCGGACACACGATTTGCAGACCGCGTTGAGCGAGTTGAGCGAGTCGAACACCCGCCTGGAACAAGCACATTCGGAGGCGGTTCGTGCCCGCCGTAATCTGGCGGATGCGATTGAGGCGGTTCAAGAAGGCTTCGGCCTGTTCGATTCCGACGACAGTATGGTGTTGTGCAACCAGCGTTTCCGGATGCTGTGCCCGGACGTATCCGAACATATGAAGCCGGGCTTGAGCTTCAACCAATATGTCCGCCTTGTTTCCGAAAGCTCGGAACTGGACTTGGCGCAAGGTAAGACGTCGGAAGATTGGCTGAAATTTCGTGTCGGCATGCATGGTAAGCCGCATGCGACCTTTACCGTGGCCCTGAAAGGGGACCGTTGGATTCAGGTGTCGGAACGTCACACGGCGAACGGGGCGACGGCGATCCTGCAAACCGATGTGACCGACATGGTCCGGCGCGAGCGGCGCGAGCGTGACAAAATCCTGGATCGGCATGCCCGCCTGGCCCGCGCGACCTTGGACCATATGAGCCAAGGGGTCTGTACCTTCGACGACGACATGCGCCTTGCGGATTACAACACGCGGTTCCGGGCGCTGTTGAATTTGTCCTATGACATTGTGAAGCCGGGCACCAGTTTGCGGCGGATTGTCGACGCGCTTTATTCCGGTGGGACGATGCATTCGGACCTGACGCCGGCCGGCCTTTGGCGTTGGGTTGCCCGCCGACAACCGCGCCCGCCTATTCATGCGGAATACCGCCGTATCGATGGAATGATCATCGATATCCGGATGCGGGATATGCCGGGCGGCGGATTTGTCGCCAGTTTCACCGATGTCACCGCCGAACGGAAAGCGGTGGAAGCGCTTCATAAGGCGAACGAAAACTTGGAGCTGCGCGTTGCGGAACGAACCGCCGCGCTGACCGAGGCGAATGAAGCGCTGACGCGTGAGAATACAGAGCGTGAACAGATCGGCGAAGCCCTGCGCGAAGCGAAGGAAGCGGCCGAAGCGGCCAATATGTCGAAGACGCGCTTCCTGGCCGCGGCGAGCCACGATTTGTTGCAGCCAATGAACGCGGCAAAACTCTTCATTTCGACATTGGGGGAGATGGCGCTGGAAGCGCCCCAGGCCGAGGTCCTGAAACGTTTGTCGGGCGCGTTCACCTCTATCGAGACCTTACTGCACGCTCTGCTGGAGATATCGCGGTTGGATGCCGGCGGCGCCGAATTTACGGTAAGCAATTTCCCGGTCTCCAGTTTTCTTGAGCCCTTGGAGCAGGAGTTCAAACCCCTGGCCGCGGCGAAGGGGCTGAAGTTGCGGGTGCGGCCTTCCAAGCTGCATATACGCTCGGATCCCCGGTATTTCCGGCGGATTGCCCAGAACCTCGTCGCCAACGCGGTGACCTACACCCGTACCGGCTCCATCTTGGTGGGCTGCCGTCAACGTGGGGACACGGTTCGCTTTGAAGTGTGGGATACCGGGCCGGGAATGAAGCAGGAGGATCACGAAAGGATCTTCGAGGAATTCCAACGCCTGGATGATACGATCGAGAACCGGGGCATGGGGCTTGGCTTGTCGATCGTGAAGCGGTCGTGCCGGTTGCTCGATCTGCCGCTTGGCCTGCGATCGGAACCGGGGCGTGGGTCTGTGTTTTATGTCGACGCGCCGATCGCCCCGACAATAACGGCTTCCGCGCCGGACATGACGGATGATCTTGCACAGGAACAGTCGGCGGGCATGAACCTGATCGCCGCGGTGGTGGAGAACGAACCGGAAGTCCTCTACGCGATGACCACGACATTGGAAGGCTGGGGCGCCAGTGTCGCCCCGGCACTATCCACGGATGAGGCTTGCGCCGCGATCGCGGAATTGGGCCTGCCGCCTGACATTATCATCGCGGACTATCACCTGAACGGCGATGATACCGGCCTGCGATCGATCAGGGAATTGCGGTCGGCTTGGGGCGCGAATATCCCGGCCGTTTTGGTCACCGCGGACAGAAGCGCCGAATTGGCTGCTACGGCCCGGGAAATGGGCGTCGACGTACTTTCCAAGCCCGTGGAGCCCCGAAAATTGCGATCGCTGATCACGTGGCGCGGCATGGCGACTGTATGACGGAGAAGGTGAAATACGGGTTGAACAGCCTTCGTTTCCGGTTGGTGGCCGGGGCGCTGGTTATCGCACTCGTTGCGGTATTCACGGGCTTGTTGGCGGCTTATGGCGCGGCGGAAACCGTGAACCGGATAAGCCAGTCCGTCGCGGCGCAACACAGGATGGAAATCCTTTCCAGCTTGTCGGCGCGGATCAGTGATTATGCGGTTGTGGGGGTAGAGGCCGATGGGGCCAATGTGCCCGTCGAAGTCCGCAACGCGCGGCTGCAATCACAGGCGGAGTTGGTGGACGAAGCTTTCGAGCGGATGGAAAAGGCGCTGGCCGGCGCGGTCGAAGAATCGCGCTCGATGGGTGAAACGGAACAAATGCGTCGCGCCACGCGCAGTTTGGTTCTGGCACGCATGAAGGCGCAGTATCGGGCCTTGCGCCGGTCGCTGGAGGAAGCGGATTCCGGCAAGCATCTGCGCGCGCATCTTGACAGTTTCGCGACCCAGTTCTCTCCATTGCTGAACGAAGCGATCGCGGATGAGCGGCGTGACCGAGACGCGGCCTCGCGAAGCGTCGAGGAATTGCACGACTTGATGATCTATTTGGCGGTCGGCGCCGGTGTGATCGCCATCGCCTTGGTGATCCTTTTCTATCGGCTTCTGATCAGACCGCTGATCTATCATCTGAACCGGGTGGCGGTGGCGGCCAGCGATATCGGCAGCGGTGACCTGGACATCGACCTGCCTGTGACCCGGCGCGACGAATTGGGCGCCCTGTTCGGTGTCATCAACTCCATGGCCGAGCGCTTGCGGCAGCGCCGGTCAGCCGTCGATAGCGACCGCGCCCAGTTGAACGAGACAATCGCCACGCGGACAGCCGAACTCTCGGAAGCAAATGGCAGGCTGTCCTTGATCGACTCTGAACGACGCCGTTTTTTCGCCGATGTGGGGCATGAACTGCGGACGCCGCTGACGGTTATCCTCGCTGAATCCGAATTGGCGTTGAAGGAAGGCGTAAACCCGGCCGAGGCGGTCGATGCCTTGTCCGTAATACGGTCCCGCGCGGTCCGGCTGAATCGCCGGATAGACGATCTGTTGCGTGTGGCCCGGTCTGAGACCGGGCAGGTCGAGCTGGATTCCAGGCCGTTCGACGTCGCGACGGCGGCGGAGGAGGCGGTCGCGGATATGGCCCCCTTGGCGAAACGGCATGACCTAAAGATCTACACAGCGTTTGAGGCGGCGCCGACAATCGGCGATGCGGATTGGTGCCGGCAAGTGATTTGCGGCCTTATCGAAAACGCCGTGAAGCATTCGCCGAAAGGCGCCGTCATTGAGGTTTCCACGCAAGTGACTGACGGTCAGGTGGAACTCGTCATTCTGGACGAAGGTGAAGGTCTAGTCGAAGGGGACGTGGAGCGCGTGTTCGGCAGGTTCGCTCGGGGCGCGCGTGAGGTGATGGGGTCCGGCTTCGGCGTCGGGCTGGCATTGGCGCGCTGGGTCGTCGATCAGCAATCGGGAAGCATTGAGATCAACAGTCCGGCGCCCCGGCCGCCGAAAGGCGGCACGCTTGGCGGACGCGGCGCGCAAGTCGTTGTCCGCCTGCCAGTTCAATCGGGTGCGCAGGTGGGCGCACAGACAAGAAAGGTGAGCAATGGCTGAGTCCCCGCCACGTGTCCTGATTGTCGAAGATGACGAGGACATCGCGTCTGCTTTGTCACGCGGCCTTGCGCGCGAAGGGTACGACCCCGTTATCGCGTTGGATGTTTCATCCGCAACGGACTTGGCCAACGACGGCTGCGATGCGGCAATTGTCGACGTCATGTTGGGGGAGCACAGCGGCACCGACCTTGTCCGGCAATTGCGCGCGGGCGGCATGAGTGCGCCGATTATTATTTTGAGTGCCCTTTCGGGGGTCGACGAGCGGACAAACGGGTTGGATGCCGGCGCCGACGACTATGTCGCCAAGCCGTTCGAGTTCTCGGAACTTGTCGCGCGGCTGAAGGTACAGGAACGGCGGCGGCTTGCTGAAGCGACTGAAGTTCTGACCGTGTCCGGTTTGAAATACGACGTAGAAACACGCGCTGTGGAAGGGGATGGCCGCACCATAACGCTGACCGAGCGCGAGGGCGACCTGTTGGCCTATCTGATGCGCCGTGCGGGCCATATCGTCAGCCGGGGCGATATATTCGATTCCCTTTGGCTTGTCGGCGGTGGTTCTTCGGAAAACGTCGTTGATGTCTATATCGGATACCTGAGGCGTAAACTGGCACCTTTGTCGAATTTCGGCATCGATATCAGAACTGTAAGAGGTAGAGGGTTCATGTTGATGGAGAGTTCGGATGATTAAGGGGCTGAAAACCGTTTTGGGTGTTGCCACGGTGCTTCTTCTGCCTGTCGCTGCGGTGGCAGGCCCGGCCAGCGACCGGCTGTTCGCCGAAGGGGTTCTGCAGGCTGTCGAGCCTGGAACGGAGCTTGTCTATGGCCATGTCCGCGAAGGGGCCGAAGAAAACGAGCTTGTTCGTTGGATCGACGATGGAGAAGTGCATGTCACTCTTCAGAAAAGCCAGGACGGGTCCAAAGAAGCGGTTATATCGATGCTGTCGGACGGGAAGGTCCAACGCCGGATGAACCCTTTGCCGGTGTCGATCGGCAATCCGATACTGCTCACCTTTTTGGAATCGAGCCTTCGGGCCATGGCGAATATCACGGGCGGCAGCCCCTTTTATATTCGCAACAGGATGAAGGCCGCTTTGCGCGATACGGGAACGGTCACGCCTGTAAAGGCGATGATCGGTGACAAGACGGTCGATGCCGAACAGATCACCTTTATTCCCTTCCTGCATGATCAGAACCGGCAGCGAATGGGGGAATTCGCGGATCTTGAACTGCGTTTCATCCTGTCAGATCAGGCGCCAGGCGGGTTTATTCTGTTCTCCGCGGAAACCAGGCCAAAGTCGGATGGCGCCGTTACCTTCCGCGAACAAATCACCTACCGCACCGCTATGTTGGGAGAGTGAGTATGTTGAGAAAATTGGCGACCCTGGCGCCGGCCGTCGCCCTCGCATTTACCTTCGTTTTCAGCGTCGCCACAGCCCAGGCCCAGAACGCCTCGCCACTTCCGACCGGGTTCAACGATTATCCGACGGAAACGCGGGCGGATTATGTCTTCGCCTGTATGGTAACGAACGGACAGACGCGCGATATGTTGAGCCGTTGTTCCTGTTCGATCGACGTCATCGCTACAATTCTGCCGTATGATGACTATGTCTCCGCTGAAACCGTCCTGTCGATGCGGCAGTCAGCGGGGGAAAAAATGGCGATTTTCCGGCACGCGCAATTCACCAATACGGTTGTCGCAGATCTGCGGCGCGCCCAGGCGGAGGCGGAGATCCGCTGCTTCTGATCATCTGGGGCTTTCCCGGCAGGCCCGGCCCGGCGCAAGATGGGACCGCAAATTTTTGTTTGAGGTTGGACCATGACAAGCGTCAATGCGGGCGTCCTAATCGGTTTGGATTGGGGCACGACGTCGCTTCGCGCTCATCTGCTCGATTCTGACGGTCAGGTGCTCGACCGGCGCAGTTCGGCGGAAGGGATCCTCGCCGACCAAAAAGGCGGCTTCGCGGAGACGTTCCAGCGTGTCACCGGCGGTTGGTTCGATGTTTTGCCGAGTGTGCCTGTCGTGGCTTCCGGCATGATCACCAGTCGAAACGGTTGGGTTGAGACGCCGTATGTTTCTGTCCCCGCAGGGATTGATGAACTTGCGTCCTCCCTGGTGCCGTTCGATGTGTCGCCTTCCTGCACGATTCATTTCGTTTGCGGCATGGATCAGGACCCGCCCGGCGGCACGCCTGATATCATGCGGGGGGAGGAAACGCAGATTGTTGGCTGCCTTTCCCCTGGTTGCTCTTCCTTGGCGAAGGGCGCCGCAGGTCTGTTCGTCATGCCGGGTACACACAGCAAATGGATCAGCGTTTGTGAGGGAAACCTGGACCGGTTCGATACCTATATGACGGGCGAGGTCTTTGCCGTCTTGAAGGAACATTCGATCCTGGGCCGGTTGATGGAAACGGGGGGCGGCCCCATGACCGGCGGGTTCGAGCGCGGCGTTTCCGCGCGGTTGGATTCCGAAGCGTCACTGCTCAGGCATATTTTCAGCAGCCGGACCCTGGCGCTTTTTGACCGCCTCGAACCGGGCGAAATAGCTGACTATCTGTCTGGCCTTCTGATCGGCGAAGAGGTGCGGTCCGCTATGCGAGACTTTGACGGCAAAGATGACGGGGACTCCTCTGTAACCATTGTCGGCAGCGGTGCGCTGACGGATAGATATCGTGTGGCGCTGGCGCTGGCGGGGATCACCGCGGCGCCAGCACCCGAAGACGCGGCGGCACGGGGACATTTTTCAATCGCTCGACAGGCCGGACTGATCGATGGTTGAGCGGCGGTTTAGAGATATGGGAAGGGACCTCGTCAGATGAATTCATGGGCTGACAATTTTGGCGAACTGCCGTTGATCGCGATCCTGCGAGGCGTTGCGCCCGATGACGTGATTGGCGTCGCCGCGGCGTTGCACGACGCGGGGTTTCGGGTGGTTGAGGTGCCGCTCAATTCACCGGACCCGCTGCGGAGTATTGCCCTCTTGTCGGCCGAATTCGGCGACCGGATGACCATCGGCGGTGGGACGGTGTTGACGGCGGATCAGGTCGACGCTGTCCATGGGGCGGGTGGAAAGCTGATCGTGGCGCCGAACCTGAACGATACTGTTGCAGCACGTTCCATCGCGTTCGATATGATCTATTGTCCCGGCGTTATGACCCCGACGGAGGCGTTCCGGGCGTTGGAGCTGGGCGCGTCGGCGATAAAGCTGTTTCCGGCGGAACTGATCCCACCCATCGGATTGAAGGCGATGAAGGCGGTGCTGCCGAAGACGGTTTGCACCATCCCTGTTGGCGGTATCACGCCGGACACGATGGCCCCCTATTTGAAAGTAGGGGCGTCGGGTTTCGGTTTGGGCTCGGCCCTTTACCGGCCGGGCGATACCGGGGCGGAGGTAGGGCCCAAGGCCCGTGCTTTCGCCGCGCGCTTCCGGGACCTGATGTCGGCGGGGTGATCATCGCCGCCTTTTGTGTCCGTCCTATGTGTGCAGTGGTGAGCCCGCGGACGGTTCCCGCATTTGGTACGGCAAACTGACAGTGAAAGTCGTGCCTTCGCCCAATTGACTGGAAACTTCCATCGTTCCACCCAAGGCCGCCGTCAGTTTCGTGCAGATATAGATACCCAGGCCGGTGCCGCGTTCGTTGCTCGGCGCGGTCGATGTTCCATCGGACAGGAATGGCTCACCGATCTTGTCGACCAGTTCCTGAGGCATCCCGGCACCGTTGTCGATGACGGATACTGCTATTCGGCCGTCTTTCGGCGCGTGCCATTCGACGGTGACGGACCCTGTCGGGTCTGTATGTTTGCAGGAATTGGAAATCAGATTGTTCAGGATTTGGATCAACGACCGGCGATCCATGTAGACATCTTGTGGGCATTCGTCGGACACGACGAGATCGATGGCCACATTCTTTTCCAGCGCGATCGGCGCGAAACCTTCAATAATCTCCCTCGAACATTCGACTAGGTCGAAGACCTGCGGACGCAGGGTGAACTTGCCACTGTCCAGTCTGGCGGTGTCCAGGATGTCGTCGACGATAGACAGCAACAACGACCCGCTTTTGTGGATGTTCTGCAGATAACCACGGTATTTATCGTTTTCCAGTGGGCCGCCCACTTCACTCAGGATCATGTCCGAGAACCCCATGATCGCATTCAAAGGCGTCCGCAGGTCATGGCTGATATTGGCCAGGAATTCCGATTTCGAGTGAACGGCTTCCTCAGCCGCTTCCTTTGCTGCGCGGAGTTCCTCTTCGTTTTTCTTAATTTCGGTCACGTCGATTTGGATGCTGACGAAACCACCAGCTCCGAACGGGCGGTCGCTTGTCTTGATCCATCGTCCGTCTTTCAAGCGAACGATGAACGAGCCCTCCAGTCTCTGCCGAAATTCCGCCTTGCGGCGGAGATAGTCGTCATCGTCCCCGAATTCGTCTCCAACGACCACATTGCCGCGTTCCACGTCGATACGGCCCAATTCCGCGAAATGAACGCCAGGGCGCGCTTCTTGTTCCGAATAGCCGTACAATTCTCTGAAACTGCGGTTGCAGGCGACGAGCAGACCGTCCTTGTCATAGATGACGATCGCTTCGGAACTGTTGTCGAAAGCCTCGGCATAGGCTTGTCTTTGACTGGTATCTTCCAGTTGTCGGCGCAAAGCTGCGTTCTCTGCGCGGGCCGCTTCCAGGTCCGCCTTCAGACGAGTCACTTCGCTCATGCTTGAGTTGCCGACGTTATCCGTCGCCTTGCCGGAAGAAAGGGCGCGGACGCTGTCATCCATGTGACCATACCCCTTCTTTCCCTAACCCGCACGACGCATGCTTGTATTCACTTGAAACATTAGATTACCAGCAATGATATAATAGGGTTTGGGACGAATTGTCGATGCCCATGGACGATCGTATGATGAAAACCATGCCGAACGGCATTTCGGTCCGCGCAACAGCGGTTTGACGATCGTCAGGCGGGCGGGGCAAAGTCCCTCAACGAAAAAAATATTTGATATTTGGGAGGATCAAGATGAGCGCCAACCCCTATACCGGCGTCTGGCCGGTAGCACCGACACCATTCAGCGAATCCGGCGCGGTTGATTATGACGGCATGCGTCGTGTCATTGATTGCATGGTCGATCAGGGGGTCGACGGGATTTGCATTCTGGCCAATTTCTCAGAACAGTTTCTGTTGTCGGACGAGGAACGCGCCTCGCTGACAAGGGTTTGCCTGGAACAGGCCGATGGCCGAGTCCCGGTGATCGTCACAGCCTCCCATTTTTCGACCGCTATCGTCGAAGCGCGCGCGCGGGAAGCGGCCGCGATGGGCGCGGCCATGATCATGCTGATGCCACCCTATCACGGCGCGTTGCTGCGCGCTGATGAGGAAGGGATTTACGAGCATTTCAAGATGGCGGCGGAAGCCGGCGGCATCCCGATCATGGTTCAGGATGCGCCGCTGTCCGGTGTCACGCTCTCCATACCGTTTCTGGTCCGACTGGCGCGGGAGATCGAGCAGGTCAAATTGTTCAAAATCGAAACGCCGCAGGCGGCCGCCAAGTTGCGGGCATTGATCGCGGCCGGCGGCGACGCCATTGAGGGGCCTTTCGACGGTGAGGAAGCGATTAATTTGATCCCGGACTTGGATGCGGGGGCGACCGGTTCGATGACGTCTGCGACCCTTCCGGACCTCATCCGTCCTGCAGTTATTGCGCACCTTGCCGGGCGCAGGGATGAAGCGAAGGAAATCTATGCCAGGCTGCTTCCGTTGATCAATTTTGAGAACCGGCAATGCGGCTGGCGGTCCTGCAAGACGGTCATGAAGGAAGGCGGCGTGATTGCGTCGGACCATGTCCGACACCCGACGCGGCCCATGCATCCCGATACGCGTGACCAACTGCTTGAACTGGCCCGGGAGGTCGACCCATTGGCCCTACGTTGGGGGAAGTAAATCGATGATCGAAGCTTTCGGGACCTTGGATGACGGCCGGACGGTCGACCGCGTGTGCCTTGCAGCGCACGGGTTGGTCGCCAATGTCCTGACCTGGGGGGCGGTTGTGCAGGACCTTAGACTGGCCAACGTGCCGTATGCCTTGGTTCTGGGCTTTCCCGATTTCAAGCATTATCCGAAGCATTCGCCTAGTTTCGGGTCGATCGTCGGCCGGGTGGCCAATAGAATCAGAAACGGCCATGCACGGATCGATGGGCAATCGTATCAATTCGACCGGAACGTCTTGGGTCGGCATACGCTCCATGGCGGGTCGGAGGGGACCGGCAAGCAGTTGTGGCGGATTGCTGCGGCCGGCGATGATTTTGCGACGCTGACTTTGACACTTCCCGATGGACATATGGGCTTTCCCGGCGCGATGGATGTGACGGCTACCTATCGTATCCTTCCGGGACCCGCCTTGGAGATCGCCATCGACGCTGAATCCGACGCGCCGACATTGTGCAACTTTGCCCACCATAGCTACTTCAATCTTGATGGCGCTGGCGATGGGCGCAGTCAGGAGTTCCAGGTCCACGCCGATCATTTCCTGGAGATCGATGAGGATCTTGTTCCGACAGGCCGCATTGTGCCGGTCGATGGAACACAATTCGATTTTCGCTCCACCCGCCCGATCCTGTTGGGGGATGCGCAATATGACCATAACCTTTGCCTGTCGCGGCAGCGCTGTGCCTGCAGGCCGGTGGCGACGCTCAAGGGGGCGAAGACAGGCGTAGAAATGGTCATTGAGACCACCGAACCGGGCCTGCAACTCTATGACGGCGTCAATATTCCGGCGCGGACGCAAGATCTGCCGGGATTAAACGGCAAACCCTATGCCGCGCATGCCGGCATCGCATTGGAACCACAGGCTTGGCCGGACGCACCGAACCAGGATTGGGTCGATCAGGTCAGCCTGGTTCCGGGGGACACTTATAGCCAAGTGACCCGGTTCGTTTTCGGATAAGCCGGCCACGCTACCCCGCACCATCCACATTCCGCTTCTTGGTCTGGTCTCTAATTTGGCCCGGGTTCAGCAGGAATTCGCTGAATTGTGGTGCGTCGCAATATAAGAGCGGCTTTGAGTAAAGACTCTTCTGCCGCGTGAAATGGAAACATCCTTATACATAATTAGATCTGATAGCAGGGATGTAACAATCTCGCGCGATTTTGGAAAAGTCGAGTATGCGGTGCAGCATGATGTTGTTGCGTTGCAACAAATATTGCGCTTAACTCATATCATCGTACGCAAAACCGTACGAGGGTCAGACGGGGATTCAGAAAGGACAATCGAATGTTGAAGGGAAAGGCAGCCATTATCACCGGTTCCACCAGTGGGATTGGGTTGGGCATTGCCGAAGCATTTGCCGAAGCGGGCTGCGACGTCATGTTGAACGGATTTGGTGATGCGGCCGAAATTGAAACGACCCGTTCCGAGCTTGAGGCCAAGACGGGTGTAAAAGTTCTGTATAACGGCGCGGATATGTCCAAGCCCGAGAGTGTCGCCGGCATGGTCAAGGAAGCGGAAAGTGCTTTCGGCAAGGTCGACATCTTGGTCAACAACGCGGGTATCCAATTCGTGTCGCCGATCGACGAGTTCCCGGAAGGAAAGTACGACGCGATCATCGCGATTAACATGTCGTCCAACTGGCATGCCATTAAGGCAGCGCTGCCGGGCATGAAAAAGCGCAATTGGGGCCGGATCATCAATGTGGCCTCCGCCCACGGGCTGGTGGCGTCGCCGTTTAAGAGTGCCTATGTCATGTCGAAGCACGGCGCGGTTGGGCTTACCAAGACGGTGGCGATGGAAGTTGCGGAAACGAACATCACCTGCAACGCGATTTGCCCGGGTTATGTGCGCACGCCGCTGGTCGAAGGCCAGATCGACGATCAGGCCAAGGCCCATGGCATGAGCCGCGACGAAGTCATCCGAGACGTCCTGCTGGCGTCGCAGCCGAACAAGCGTTTCGTCGAAACCGATGAGTTGGGGGCGCTGGCGGTTTTCCTGTGTTCCGACGGCGCCAAGTCCATCACCGGGGTTTCGATCCCCGTCGATGGCGGCTGGACGGCGCATTAAGACATGATGATGGACATGGACACCAGTGATGAGGCCTTAGGCCCAAGCGACTTACCTCCGACGGCTGACACCGCACCACCGGTGTCCACGTCCAAGAAATCAGCGGCCGTGAAAGCGAAAACGGCAAAAGCCAAAACAGCAAAAGCCAAAACGGCGAAAGCTAAAACTCCGAAAGCCAAGGCAGCCAAATCCAAGTCTGCGAAGGCGGCAAACTTGAAATCGGCCAAGGCCGGGAAGGCAGGCGCTGCAATGGAAACACCTGTTGCGCCTGCGGCGGAGGCCGTCACGGCCCAAGCCCCGGTGGTCACCGAACCGGAACAGCCGGCGACCCACGACAAGCACGGTCGGTTCCACGAAAAGCGCCTGTTCGACCCGCATGGTAAAAAGGTCATCAACCTCGCCTTCCAGGGCGGTGGTGCGCATGGGGCTTTTACCTGGGGTGTCGTGGATCGGCTTTTGGAAGAACCGGCCTTCGAGATCGAGGGGATCACCGGGACCAGTGCCGGGGCCATGAATGCCACGGTTCTTGCCTATGGCCATGCCAAGGGCGGCAATGAAGGCGCGCGCGAAGCCTTGGATAACTTCTGGCACGGTGTGGCGGAAGCGGCCCGGTACAGCCCCTACAAGCCCTCATTCCTCGACAAGATGAAAGGCAACTGGTCGCTCGACAATTCGCCGGGTTATCAGATCATGGACATGATCGGGCGGATGTTCTCGCCCTATGACCTCAATCCCGGCGGCGACAACCCGTTGCGGGAAATCTTGAACAAGCATGTCGATTTCGAATACCTGCGGGAAAATTCGAAAGTCAAAGTGTTCCTCAACGCGGTCAATGTGCGGACGGGGAAGCTGAAGCAGTTCACGAACGACATCATGTCGGTCGACGCCGTCCTGGCCTCTGGCTGTTTGCCGTTCATGTTCCACGCGGTCGAGATCGATGGCGAGCATTATTGGGATGGCGGATATGCCGGAAATCCGGCGCTGTATCCGTTGATCTATTACTGCACCAGTCCCGACATCATGCTGGTTCAGATCAACCCGCTCGAACGCAAGGAATTGCCGCGGTCGGCGCGGCAGATCCTCGATCGCGTCAACGAGATCAGTTTCAATTCCTCCCTGATGCGTGAAATGCGGGCGATCAAATTTGTCTCCGACCTGATCGACCAGGGCAATCTCAGTGAGGAGGAATATGTGAAACTGCACATTCACATGATCTCCAGCGGCGAACTGCAGGAGTTCGGCGCCTCCTCGAAATTGAATGCGGAGCTGGGGTTCCTGCTGACATTGAAACGCCTCGGCCGCGAAACGGCGGAACAGTGGCTCAATGAAAACTGGGACAAGGTCAACCACGAGTCCACCTGCGACTTGGGAACTTTCATGTAACGGGATGGGCCACAGGTCCCGGACCGAACGCAAGATACAGGATCAACGGCCAAGAAACCGGAGGGCACTGCCGTGAACCGTGACGAAATTCTGAAAAAACCGTCTATGCCGATTGCCGGTCCGAGTTATCCCAAAGGACCGTACCGTTTCGTAAACCGCGAATACATGATCATCGTCTATGAAAGCGACCCGGAAGCCGTGCGGCACGCGGTGCCGGAACCGCTGGAGCCGGAGGAAGGCAATCTGGTCTTCTACGAGTGGATCAAAATGCCCGACAGTTCGGGCTTCGGCGACTATACCGAATCCGGCATCGTCATCCCGTGCAGATATCAGGGCGAACCGATCAATTTCACCGCTCAGATGTATCTGGACGACGACCCGCCAATTGCCGCCGGACGCGAGATTTGGGGTTTCCCAAAAAAATGGGCGCATCCGAAGATGGAAGTCGTCGAAGACACCCTGACCGGAACCCTGGATTATGCCGGGCAGCGCGTTGCCACGGGGACTATGGCCTATAAGCATGAAAGTCTGGCCCGCACGCCTGAAAAGACGATCCAGGCACTTGGCAAGACCCAGTGCAATCTGAAGCTTATCCCCGGTCCGGATGGCGAACCCGCGATCTGCCAGCTCATCGCCTACAATCTCACAGAAGTGTCGGTGAAGGGAAGCTGGACGGGTGATGCGCGCCTGCACCTCATTCCGCATGTCAATGCGCCGGTGGCGGATCTACCCGTGCGCAAAGTGGTTGGTGGCCGACATTTTGTGGCCGACCTGACGCTTCCTTACGGCCGTGTCCTTTACGACTATCTGGCCTGACGATTCCGCGGTTTGATCTTGTGAAAGGCTGCGTCGGCTTTCGGCGCAGCCTTTTTTGTCATGTATTTCGCGCGTTCGGCTGGACATTCGTTTGATATGACCGATGTTGAATCGGCGTGTAAGGCCCTATGTCCTTATGTATAACTGGGGCGATTTCGGGACGTTTGGGGGATCCGGCAAGCGGACCCGCAGGTAACCCAACGGTTGGGGCGCGTTTCGCACCCAGACCCGCTACAATGACGCAAGAGCTTTGAGATATAGCCTGTCTTTCCTGATTTCCACCATCATTGTCGTTGTTCTGGCGATGGGCCTGCACGGGCCTTCCCAGGCGCAGGAAAGCGGGACTCAGTCGCAACCGGGGCTGTCCTATGCCGTAACCGTTGACGGATTGGATGCGCTCGACTCTGCGATCGGCGACCAGATCCGAGAGGTGGGCCTGTCCTACCAATTGCAGGAAACGCCACCACCGACGCAGGCGGGCCTGCGCCGCCGGGCGGACCAGGATGTCGAACGTTTCACAGATACGCTGCATTCCCATGGCTATTATGACGCCACCGTGGAAGCGGAAATCCTCCCCGCCGAGGCAGGCGGGCCGGTTACCTTGGCATTCAAGATAGCGCCGGGAACGGTTTATCGTTTGGGTGAGGTCGCGATCCTTCGGTCGGACGTGCCCCAAGGGGCCGTGGCAGACGCCAGCCTGCTCGACTATCTGAACCTTGTTCCAGGCGCCCCCGCGACCGCGGATTCCATAATCGACGCGGAAGGCCTGCTGACGCGGCAATACAAGCTGTACAGCTTTCCCTTCGCGGCGGTGACGGACAGGCGCACGGTGATCGACCGGGAAACAAAGTCGATGACTGTCCACTACACGGTTCGGACCGGTGCGCCCGCCCGGTTCGGCAACATACGTGTCGAGGGTCTTCGCGATGTAAGTGAAGACTTTGTCCTGGCCTATGTGCCGTGGACTCGCGGCGCGGTCTACAATGTCCAACTGATTGAGGAATATCAGCGCAAACTCGCCAGGACGGGTTTGTTCGACTCGGTCACCGTTGCTCCCGACCGGTCGGATACCGCCATACAAGGCGGCTCGGAAGTCCTATCGGTGCCCATCACCATCACCATTTTGGAAAGGGATCACCGATCCATCGGTTTCGGCGCTACCTATTCGACGGAAGAGGGGCCTGGTGCACATGCGTTTTGGGAACACCGGAACCTGTTCGGTAACGGCGAGAACCTTCGCATTTCGACGGAAGCCTCTGACATAGAGCGCGCGCTGACTGGTAGTTTCGAGAAACCGTTGTTCCGGCGGACAGATCAGTCGCTGGTCGCCGAAGGTTCGATCAAGGATGTCACGACCGATGCTTTCGACGAAACCCGTGCGTCCAGCTTTGTAGGTGTGGAACGACAACTGACGCAATCCTGGAGTGTTACCGCCGGGCCGACACTGGAATTGATTTCACAGAACACAGACGAAACGGGCGAAGACGATTTGATTCTGGTCGGGTTTCGAACAGGCTTCAAATTCGACAATACCGATAACTTTCTCGATCCAACACGCGGAAGCCGGATTCAGGTCGATGTATCCCCTTTCCACGATTTCGGCGGATTCAACGAAAGCTTCCTAAGCTCCAGCTTGCATACCTCCCACTACCTGTCGGTAGATGATGACGGGGATTACGTGATAGCTGGGCGCACGCGGGTCGGCACCATCGTCGGCGCCGAGCGGGCAAGGGTTCCCGCCGCCAACCTGTTCTTCGCCGGCGGCGGCGGTTCGGTCCGCGCATTTGGGTTCCAACGGCTGGGCCCATTGGATGGGGACCTCGATCCAATCGGCGGTCGGTCCGTGGTCGAACTCGGCCTGGAATTCCGTGCAAGGATCACGGAAAGCTTCGGCATCGTGCCCTTCTTCGAAGGCGGCAACGTGTATGAAGAAGAACTTCCGGAATTCGGCGAGTTGGACCTGCAATGGGGCGCGGGGCTGGGCTTCCGCTACTATACGGCCATCGGTCCTGTCCGCTTGGATATCGCGGTGCCGATCGACAAGCGTGAGAATATCGACGACGACTATCAGTTCTATGTCAGCCTGGGGCAGGCGTTCTAGATGAGCGATACCCCGCAATCGACGCCTGGGTTGTCACCGAGACGGCGCCGCGCCTGGAAGCGATGGGTCTTGCCGCCGCTTGCCGTGGTGCTTGTCCTAACGGCGGCGGTCTTTTTCCTGACCGCAACCGGACCCGGTTTGCGTTTGGTCCTGCAAATTGCCGAAGGACCGGTCTCCGAAATCATCGACGGCGAATTTTCGATCGAGGATTTGTCGGGATCGTTGTGGTCCGAGGTTCGGATCGGGCGGCTCTCGATGTCGATGCCGGATGGATTTGCGCTGGACAGCCGGAACATACGCTTCGCTTGGCGGCCGAGTGCTTTGTTTGGCGGCCGATTGGATGTGGAGGCTGTCGGGGCCGAGCAGCTGTCGGTTTCTCTGCCGGATACAGTGGCCCCGGTTGAGCCGGATGAAGAGGATACGGGCACCTTTGCCATCCCGCGCCTTCCGATACGGGTCATCGTGCGGCAATTGGACTTTCCGTCGGTCGCGATCGCCATGCCGGATGGGGCCCAATACCAGGCGTCGATCTTAGGCAATGTGGCCACAAGTGAGAGCGACGAGATCCAAGCGAAAATGGACGTAGCGGCGAACCGTGACGGAAAACCGGTAGACCGTGTCACACTTCAGGCGGCGGTGACGCCGGGTGACGCGCCGGTTCTGTCCTTGGTGCTGTCGGCTGAGATACCGACAGACGGCGTTCTCTACGCCGTCCTAGACCTACCTGTGGATTTGCGGCGCCCGCTCTCCGCTTCCGTGTCTGGCAACGGCTTGCTGACCGATTGGGCCGGTGAGGTGAAGACGGCGGCGCAGGGGCTCATCGCTCTCAATGGCAAGATCGGGCTGGGCCTCACTGATGCGGGTGTTCATGTTTCCTTCGATGGCGCGGTTGATTTCGAAGCGCCTGATCTATTTGGGCTGCCGCTCGGTCTGGCGGGGCGTTACGCAATTGCGGTGCCCGACCTGTCTATCCTGGACGATGTCCTGGCCGTTTCCGACGTTCAAGTCACCAAGGAAGGTCTGGCTTCCGTCTCAGCCACCGCGCGGATGAAGTTGGATGCGACCGATTTGTCGGCCGACGGGAGAATTTCCCTCGATCCGGCGGCTGCGGCGTTGGCCGGTCTGCCCATCGCCTTTGAAACGGCACAAATCGACTTCCAGGCTTCCGCCGCGCTTCCTAAAATTCAAGCCGATGTACAAATCGCAGCGAAACAAATCGATGCGTTCGGCAATGTTGTGCGGGCGCTGGACAGCACGCTGTCCGCCAGCGGCGCGCTCGATCAAGAAATCATCCTCAATGCCGGGGTGACGGCGGACCAGGTTGCGTGGAGTGACGATGCCTTGCGATCGCTGCTCGGCGAAACGGTTTCGGTCACCGCACGGGCCGGGATTGATCCTTCCTTCCAGGCCGCCGACGGGATTGAGGTGACGGTCGATCCCCTCGGTGCAACGCTTCGGACGGCCCTGAAGGTCGATGGGGCAACTTTGATCGCCGATACCGTTCAAGCGGATCTAGTCGACTTGGCGCGGCTGAAGCCGATTTTGGGCATGCCCATTGCCGGGTCGGCCTCGGTGCTGCTGTCTGGGTTGACCGTGTCGGAAGACGGTACGATTTCCACGGTCTTCGAGGTTGGTGCTAAAGGCTTGTCGATCATCGACGATCAGGTCACGGGTCTTGTCGGGGCTTCCCCGAGTGCAAAGGGCGACATGTTATTGTCCGATGCTGACGGCCTGGTCCTTACGCTGCACGACGTTCGCGCCCGCGCGGGCGCGGTGACCGGTGTTGTCATCCTTACTCCCGATTTCGGGGAATTGTCCGGGTCGGTAAACGCCAAGGCGATCGCATCGGCGCTTCCCGCCGACATTGGGTTGAGCGTGCAAGGGGATGTAATCGAACTGGCGGCGCGCTTTGCCGGCCCGACCACCCAGCCCGATTTGGACGCGGTGGTTACGCCGTTCGCGGCGGCTGTCTCGGGTAAGGAAATGCAGATGCAGGCCTTGGAGGCGCAGTTGCGGTGGCGGGACGACGCACCGTTCGTGACCTTCCAAGGCGCCGGGGCGGCCATGGGGCTCAATGCCTCAGTCGAAGGTGGCGCGGCTATCCGGCCGGACGGCCTGAATGTGCCGGGTGTCTCTGTTACGGGCGAGGGCTGGAGTGCTTGGGCTGCGGTAAACCTGCCGAACTTTGCATTGCCCGCGGACGGATCGGCCCGGGTCGTTGTTTCTGATGCCGCGCCTTTCACGGCGCTCGCCGGGCTAAATGCCCTGGCGGGCAGGGCAAACTTGGATGTGGAATTCGCGGCAGCAGAGCAGGGAAGCGGTCAGGCGGTTACGGCTAAGATTACGGCCGACCAAATCGCCGTGACGACGGATGCCGCGACATCGCCTATAAAAGTGGGAAGCGTGGATGTAACGGCGGATATCGGCGATGCCTTGGCCCTGCGCGACATAGACGCTTCCGTCGCGATCGAGAATGTTGTCGGTGATGGCTTCCATTTAACGGAAATCGTTGCAGTGCTGCAGGGCACGGGTGAGGCGGTCGATGGCGATGTGACCGTTGCCGGCGTCAACCCGACGCCGGTGGACCTCGCCACGCACGTATCGGGGCGAATACAGCAAGACGGCCAGGGTGAAATTCATCTGACGGGGTTCCGGCTCAGCTACGACGGTTTGGAACAATTGGCGTCCGGTAAGGCCGATGCTTCCTTCGGACCCGACGGTGCGCTTTCCGCCGCTGTGGATTTGGCAATATTGTCCGGTGCACTGACGGCCGGTTACGAGCGTTCCGAGGGCGCTGCATCAATGTCATTGAATGCCGCGAATATCCCGGTTGGACCGCTGGCGGAACTTCAAGGCCAAATGGGTGTTGAGGGCTTTTTCAATGCCAAGGCTGATCTGCGGCAGGAAAACGGTCCCGCCAATGGTGGTTTCTCCATTTCCGCCACAGGACTCCGGACCAAGGATTTGGATAAGGATGTCAGTGTCGGGGTGATGCTCAGCGGTGATGTTGGGGATGAACGCGTTCTTGTGCAGGCGAAGACGGCCGGGACGGGCCTGGACAAGATCGATATTCGCGGAGAATTACCAGTGACTGTTTCCCTCGTGGAACCTGGTGCAGCTGTGAATTCGGATGGTCCGCTGGATGGGATCGTAAAGGCTGAAGTTCCATTGCGGGAGATATGGCCGTATCTGCCTTTGCCGGAACATCGGGTCGCCGGACTGCTTGTTGTGGATGCGCGGCTGGGCGGAACACTGACCAATCCCGCGGTCGAAGGCGACGCGGCATTACGGGATGTGGACTATGAGCACCTGGTGTACGGGACGTTTATCAGGAACATCCAGGGGCGTGTGCGCTTCGCCGGTGAAAACTTCGCGCTCGAAAGTCTGAGCGGTCAGGACGACTACGGCGGCAGCTTCAACATCAGCGGCCAAGGTAGTCTCGCCGGCGGCACACCCAGCTTTGATATCGCAACGAAATTAAACACGCTTCGCGTGGTAAACAGTGACGCCGTGAAGGCCGACGTCGATGCGGACATCAACACGCGGCAACAAGCGGATGGCATGCTTGTCGAAGGCAAGGCGGTAATCCGCCGGGCGGAAGTGGACTTGGGCGTCGCGCTGCCGCCCAGCATTTCAACATTGGATGTAGAGGACGGAAGCGAGGCTACAGCCGAGTCCAAAGAGGAAGCCGAGCCATCCAAAATTGCTTTGGATATCATCGTCGACGCGCCGGGTCAGATCTTCGTCCGTGGCCGTGGTCTTGAGTCCGAGTGGGAAGGCAATGTGAAGGTTACGGGTACGGCCAAGCAGCCGATCGTCTCCGGCGGGCTCGCCGCACGTCGCGGCCGGATCGACGTCATCGGCAAAGGCTTTACCCTCGACGATTCCAAAATCCAATTCTTCGGCGGGGAGACGATCGATCCCATGCTGGATATTCGCGGCGTTCATGAAGGTGACGAGATCACCGTCATTGCCTTGTTGGAAGGGCCTGCGAGCAAGCCGGAAATCACACTACAATCGCAACCTCCATTGCCGGAGGACGAGGTGCTGAGCCGGTTACTGTTCGGCAAGACGGCATCCAGCCTGGGCCCACTTGAAGCCGCGCAACTCGCCGCCTCGGCTTCGGAATTGGCGGGCGGGGGATCTGGCGTCGATGTGCTGGGAACGATACGCAACTTTGTGGGCGTGGACGTTCTGGAAGTGGATACATCGGGCGATACTGCCGCGGTGAAGGCGGGAACCTATGTGGCCGATGGCGTCTTTGTCGGCGCCAAACAAGGGGCTGCGCCAGGATCCAGCAGCGTGACCGTTGAAGTCGAGGTGACGCCGAATATCTCTGTGACGACCGAATCCGGCCAGACCAGTTCGAACGCCGGCGTAAACTTCAAATGGGACTATTAACCGCTGTTCGAACGCGGCCGGAAATATGCGTGCGACAAAGGACGCGCGATTGCGGTTTGAACCGCGGTTGGGCTTTCGGGTATCGTGCGCCTTACAACACACTCCAATCGGCATTTACACCTTTACGAAAGGGAACGGCTTAATGGCTAGCGACTCACTTCACGCCCCCCGGGAACGCCTGTCCAAGGATACCATTCATCTGCATCATGCGATCGTCTCGTTGATGGAAGAGTTGGAGGCCGTGGATTGGTATCGCCAGCGCTCGGACGATTGTGACGATCCGGCGCTAAAGGAAATTCTGCTGCACAACATGCGCGAAGAAATGGAACATGCGGCGATGGTTCTGGAATGGATCCGCCGTAACAACTCGGATTTCGAGGGTTTCCTGAAAGAGTTTCTGTTCACTGACGGCGATATTGGCCACCACTAGGCCCGTCTAAGTATTGTGCGGGCGCCGCGAACGCGATTTAGGGCGCCCGCACCTTTATTTGACGCGCGCTAGCGTCAGTCGGAAAAAACTCGTTCCGTCGCGGGCGAATTCGATCGTCAGATCCCCGTTCATGGCGCGCATGATCGCTCGACTGATCGGCAGGCCCAAGCCGGCGCCTTGGTCCCGGTCGGCCCTGGACCCGCGGGCGAACTTCTCGAAAATCATTGAGGATTCAGCGCGCGTAACGCCGCCGCCATTGTCGATGATATCGATCCAGATCTTGTCGTTCTTGACGGTTGAGACGATGCGGATCGTCGGGGTCGTCGCGCTGTTGTACTTGACGGCGTTGGACAGAAGATTAATCAGCACCTGACGCAGTCGGTCGTCATTGGCGCGGATCAGTGTCCCTTGCGGAACCGGTGCGACCCTGACCCCAACACCGTTGTTCCGGGTCATGCCGGAGACCGCATCGATCGCGCCGCCGACTGCCGCGTTCACCTCGATCTTTTCCAAATCCAGGCTGACCGTCCCGGCTTCCAGACGGCTCATATCCAACAACTCATCCAGTAGCCTGGTCAGGCGCAGGCTTTCGGTCTGAATGATCGTAACGAATCTGTCGCGGTCTTCCTGCGAGACGTCTTCGTTGCTGACAAGGATGTCCGAGAAAGACCGTATGGACGTCATCGGCGTCCGCAATTCGTGGCTGACCTGACTGAGGAATTCGTCCTTCTGCGCATCCAGCGCCTTCAGTCTTTCGTTGGCGTTTCGCAGTTGTTGGGCCGCATGTTCCAGTTCCGCCGATTTTTCGGCCAACTGACGGGACGTTTCGATCAATTCCTGGGTTTCGTCGGCGATGTCGATCAACTCGGTGATGCCGACAGATTCCTGCCCCGCAATTCGCGTCACCATGGCATGAGCGGAAGCGGCCCCGATAGAGCCGGCCAATTCCCGTTCCAACCGGGCGATCACCTCGTCGGTGGCGTGCGGCAGTCCTGCATCCGTCCCTTGTCCGGCCGCCATCTCGTCGAACAGGCGGCGGGCGGGTTCAGTGCCCAGGATGCGTTGAGCAAGGACGAAAAGGTCCTCGGAATCTGCGGTTCCAACTGTGGTGCGGGATGGGCCGCCACCGGAAGACCGGTAGACGTCGACGAAGAGGGCGCTTTGCAGCCGCTCCAATGCATTCGGGCGCGTCACGCTGGAAACCAACACGAAACTGAGTGCGTTCATCCCGACACTCCAAAAGACCGCATGAACCAGCGGATCCATGCCCGCCAGACCGAACAAGGCTTGGGGACGGAGCAGTTCAATTCCGAACGGGCCGGTTTTGATCGTCGCTTCGGATAGCAGCAAATCGCCACCAAAACTCGGCAGGAAGAAGGTGTAGGCCCATAAGGCAAAACCGATCATCAGGCCGACAAGCGCTCCTTTCCGCGTCGCGCCGCGCCAGAAGATGCCGCCGATCAAACTGGGCATGAACTGGGCCACGCCGACGAAGGCGATAAGGCCGATGGCAGCGAGCGCGTCGGAACCGCCGCTGCCCCGGAAATAGAGGAATCCAAGCCCAAGGATCGCGGCGATACTGAACCGGCGGGACACCAGCAACAGATTCCGGACATCGCCGCTGACCGCGTGATCTCCCGGCAGCAGCCGCAAGGCGACCGGCATGACGATATGGTTGGAGACCATGGTGGAAACCGCGATGGCCGCGACGATGACCATGGAGGTCGCAGAGGAAAACCCGCCGAGGAATGCGAACAATGCTAGTTCATGCCGATGTTCCGCCAGCGGGATGGTCAGGACGTAGAGGTCCGGGTTCGCTCCCACGGGCATGACCTTCGCACCGACGATCGCGATCGGCATGATGAAGAGGGTCATCCCGAACAGGTATAGCGGAAACAGCCATGACGCCGTCGTCAGATGACTTTCCTTGATATTTTCCACCACGGTAACTTGGAACTGACGCGGCAGGCAGATGACGGCGGTGGCAGACAGAAATGTAATCGCAACCCAACGCGTTCCGAACACGCCGTCCTGTCCCAGTATGGCTTCCGGCGGCACATCGGCGAAGATGTCGCCGAAACCGTCGGATACGCCATAGACCGCGAAGATGCCAACAGCGATCAGCGCCAACAATTTCACGATCGCTTCCAATGCAATGGCCGAAACGACGCCGTGATGCCGCTCGTTGGCGTCCAGGTTGCGGGTTCCGAACAGAATGGTGAACAACGCCATGCCGGCGGCGACCCAGAAAGCGGTGGTAATCTCATCCACCTCGCCCGCGATGACCTGATAACTTCGCGTCACGGACTGAAGTTGCAGCGCGATATAGGGGGTGGTCGCGATCACGGCGATAACGGTCACCAAGACAGCCAGGCTGGGGCTTTTTCCATAACGCGATGAAATCAAATCGGCGATGGAGGTAACACGGTGCGCGCGTCCGATGCGCACAAGCTTCCTCAGCAGCCACCACCATCCAACGAAAACCAGGGTGGGACCCAGATAGATCGTGATGAACTCCAACCCGTTTCGCGCCGCCGATCCGACCGCGCCATAGAACGTCCACGACGTGCAATAGACCGAAATCGACAAGGTGTAGACCACGGGTGACTGAAGCCACCGCATCGGGTTGGTTCGGGTTCGGCGGTCGACAATGAAGGCGACGGCAAAAAGAAGGGCGACATAACCCAGGCAGGCGAAGAGTAGGATGTCGGTGGAAAGCATCAGCCGTCCTGGTCCGACGACGTGTCGGATTGCGAGCGGTAGTCCATCCGACCCAGCGGCTTCGCCAAAATGGCCGCGCCTATGATCAGCGCAAACCACACCGAAAAAATATAAAAGATCAGGATGGGTATCCCGAAGACGGTACTATCCAGTAGGAAGATGCTTGCTACTGGTGGCATTAACAGCACCGCGCCGACAATCAGCAGGACCAGAGACCGGTCCCGTGTTTCTCGCCGTGAAAGCTGAAGGTCGGCCCTATCTCTCACAGCATTCCGTTCCCGTCAGGCGGATCCCTGTGCGGCAAGCCGTTCTACGGCGGCAACCAGTTCGGCATTGGCAAAGGGTTTGGTGATGAAAAGGTCCGCGCCGCATTCCAGGGCCGTTTCACGGTCCTCCCGCTGACCTTTCGCGGTCAGCATCAGCACAGGCAGGGATTCTGCACGTTGGTCGGCGCGAAGACGCCTAAGTATCTCGTAGCCGTCCAGTTCCGGGAGCATGACATCGAGAATGAGGACATCGGGCACATTCGCCAGAACGGATTCCAGCGCTTGCCGTCCATCCGATTCGACCCCCACTTCGAACCCGGCTCTTTCCAGAAGAAATGTCAGCGATTCGACGATGTTGGGTTCGTCCTCCGCCAACAGGACCCGCTTTGTCATTCCCGAATATCCTCCCGAACTTCGGCCTTATTTTGTTTTTTTGGCCTTCCCTAATTATCGGCACTTTTGGCCGCGCTGCAATCCACGATATTTACGGGTCGATCCACGGACGTCTTTTACGTCTAAGCCGCCAAGGGGTCTTCCACGCGATGAAGGCAGTTCCGGCGCGGGCACAAGCGGCAACTGGGGCCGACTTCCTCTACCGGGGCGTTCGTCTCCGCGGCATAGACCGTGCGTTGGGCATCCGCCTCGCTGGTGGCGAGCATGTCGGTCACATAATGGCGCGGTTTCCCGAATCCTGTCGGGCCGGTATTTCGGGCACGGGCAACAAATACGAACCGCGCGCCGGACGGAAATAAGGCGCGCTGGCGGATGACCGTTTCCGGCGATTGCTGTGCGCGATATAGCACCCATAGCGGACAGGCGGCGGCGTAGCGCGGAATAGCAAGGCCTGGCAGACCGAGCATTTCGATGATCGTGCCGGCTGCGTTGGCGCGGAAATACCCGAAGCGCGGCACATTTTCGGTGCGCGGCAATGCGGTCAACCGGTGGCATACCGCGTTGATTCCGGTCGAAAACACCTCCGACAGCGCTTCGATGTCGTACCGCAACTCGTCGGAATATTCCTGGAATGCCTTCATCGGCATGAGGATGGCGCCGACCGCGTAATCCATAAGGGCCTGTGTTGCCCGGGTCCGGGCGGCGGCGGTTTCTACTTCGCGGTGGCTGCCGATCAAGTCCTTGATCAGGCCGCTCAAATGCTCGCGGGTCAATTCCAATGCCTTGGCGTGCCGGGACACGGGGTGGGGGCTGGTCAAATGCGGCGCGAGTTTTTCGGCAAACTCCTCAAGCTCCGCGAAGTGGTTTTCGCGCGCCGTGAACAAGGCTTCCACCTCGTCGATCGGCGTCAGGATTCGGTTCTCCTCCTCCGCCTTGTCCAGGTAGACAGCCAAGGCTTCCCCGATATCCGACAGGACCCGACTTTCCTCGGAGATAATGTGATGAAACCGTTCTTTCCGTTCTTCGGGGGCGTCCGGGTAGTCGGTCAAGATTTCCGCGGCGGACCGGATGGACGCAATCCGGGTCAGCATCCGGTGGACAGCTTCGTTCAGGAATGGATCGTTGGACAGACGTTCAGAGAGCGTTTGGGCGCGGGCCGACGCTTCGTGTTCCGATCGGGCCAGGGCCGCCATCGACCTGGCCCAGCCGGGGAAGCGCCCGATCAATTCGCTTGTCCGGTGGCTTTCGATATTCATGCCCTGCAGTGACGGCAGGTGGGCGATTTCCACCAAGGTCTCGTGCAACCGGTGTTCGGACGCGCCGTCCAAATCCTCGATAGCGAGGTTCAAGCGTTCCGCGATATTGCGCAGCAGCGTCCCTGCGATGGGGCGTTTGTTCCACTCGATCAGGTTCAGATAGGAGGCGGAAATGCCGATGCGGCGCGCCAATTCTGCCTGCGTGATCCCGATTTCACGTCGACGCTGCCGAATTCGTGTGCCGACGATGGTATCGACCATCTTCAGGTTTTCCTTATTTGATATGGGTTTATCCGAATTGCACAGTCAATGATTTACAGATTTGTGCGGTTGCACAATAAATAATTTACAAAAAAATCGTTATAGGTCAACTATTTATTGTAAATTTTACATAGCGGGCGCAGTGTGCGGGCGGGTGGTTGAGCACCCGAGCCGGATGCGGACCGCTAAGAACGGATCCCGTCTTCGGCAAGAAGTACGGGGAAACGCACAAAGGGAGATCCTTTAGATGAGCAAATTTGAAATTAACCGCCGTGGGCTGCTGAAAAGTACGGCAGCCGCTGGCGCAGGGTTGGCTCTGCCGACCATGTTCACCAGCAGTGCTTGGTCAGCCGGATATTTGAATGAGCCGAAAGGCAGCACCGTCACGTTCGGTTTCAACGTTCCGCAGACCGGCGCCTATGCCGATGAAGGCGCGGACGAATTACGCGCTTACGAATTGGCCGTTGAACACATCAACGGTGAAGGCGATGGCGGCATGCTGAACACGTTCTCGTCGAAGGCGCTGCAAGGAAACGGCGTCAATGGCAAGAAGGTCGTGTTCGTTACCGGTGATACGCAGACCAAATCCGACGCCGCCCGCGCCAGCGCGAAGCGGATGATTGAAAAGGACGGCGCCATCATGATCACCGGCGGTTCGTCCTCCGGTGTTGCGATCGCTGTCCAGGGCCTGTGCCAGGACGCCGGCGTCATCTTCATGGCCGGTCTGACCCACTCCAACGACACGACCGGTAAAGACAAGCGCGCCAACGGTTTCCGTCACTTCTTCAACACCGAAATGTCGGGTGCTGCACTCGCGCCGGTGCTGAAGAACAACTACGGTTCTGATCGCGTGGCCTATCACCTGACCGCCGATTACACCTGGGGTTGGTCGCAGGAAGGTTCGATCAAGAAGTATACCGAAGCTCTTGGCTGGAAGACCGCTGCCGCGGTTCGCACGCCGCTTGGCGCCGGTGACTTCTCGCAGTACATCACGCCGGTTCTTAACTCCGGCGCCGACGTGCTGGTCTTGAACCATTACGGCCGTGACATGGTCAACTCGTTGACTCAGGCCGTTCAGTTCGGTCTGCGCGACAAGCAGGTCAATGGGAAAGACTTCGCGATCGTCGTTCCGCTCTATAGCCGCCTGATGGCTCAGGGTGCGGGCGAAAACGTCAAAGGCATCTTCGGGTCCACCAACTGGCACTGGTCGCTGCAGGATGAGGGCTCCAAAGCCTTCGTGAAGTCCTTCGGTCAGAAATACGGCTTCCCGCCCAGCCAGGCTGCGCACACCTGCTATAGCCAGGCGATCCTGTATGCCGATGCGTGCCAGCGTGCGGGCACCTTTATGCCGTCCGGCGTGGGTGCGGCCCTGGAAGGCTTCGAATTCGACGGCCTGGGCAACGGTCCGACCGAATATCGTGCGGCCGACCACCAGTGCTTCAAGGATGTCTTGGTCGTGAAGGGTAAAGAAAACCCGAGCTCCAAGTTCGACGTTCTCGAAGTCGTCGAAGTTACGCCGCGTGCTCAGGTCGAGTATCCGGCCGACATGCTGGGTGGTGAATTGGGCCCGTATAACAACGGCGCCTAAACTTTCCGCCTTGTTGACGATGGTCGTCCCCACTGCCTTGGGGGCGGCCATCCTTTCCTGGGGAGGTCTTAACCCATGGACGCGATCCTGCTGCAAATTTTGAACGGCCTGGACAAAGGCGGCGCCTACGCCCTCATTGCCCTGGGTCTTACGATCATCTTCGGCACGCTCGGCGTGGTGAACTTCGCGCATGGCGCCTTGTTCATGCTGGGTGCTTTTTGTGCCGTTTCGGTGAAAGCCGTCCTGAGTCTCGAAAGGGTCGTGGAAGACCCGAACCAACTCACCGCCTGGGGCACGCCGATGGAAATTCGGACCCCATTCGTGGAAGTCTGGTTCGGCGATTTCGGGGCTACGATTTTGGACTATTCCGTTCCGGTCTCCATCCTGATCGCCATACCGGTAATGCTTTTGATCGGCATCGCGATGGAACGTGGCCTGGTGCGCTTTTTCTATAAGCGGGCGCACGCGGATCAGATCCTGGTGACCTTCGGGCTGGCGATCGTATTGCAGGAAATCGTCAAGGCACAGTTCGGGGCCAACCCTATTCCGCAGCCGGCGCCGGAAGCCGCCAGCGGGATGATTGATTTCGGTATCATGGTGGGGATCGATGCAGGCAACGTTGTCTATCCGGCGTGGCGGCTGATCTATTTCGTGTTCTCCGCCGTCGTCATTGGCGCCGTCTTCGCATTCCTACAGTTCACGACCTTCGGCATGGTCGTCAGGGCCGGCATGGCCGACCGCGAGACGGTCGGGTTGCTCGGTATCGATATTGACCGGCGATTTACCATCGTTTTCGGAATTGCCGCGATCGTCGCCGGACTTGCCGGCGCCATGTATACGCCGATCCTAAGCCCTGACTATCACATGGGCATGGACTTCCTGGTGCTCAGTTTCGTGGTTGTCGTTGTCGGCGGCATGGGCTCGCTGACCGGCGCGGTCTCCGCAGGCTTCCTGCTCGGGATTCTGCAAAGCTTCGCGTCCATGAACGAAGTGAAGGACATCCTTCCGGGCATCGACCAGATCATTATCTATCTCATCGCCGTCGTCATCCTGTTGGTGCGTCCGCGCGGTTTGATGGGTCGAAAAGGCGTGATGGAGCACTAAGTCATGAAAATGTTCTCAATGGACAAGAAGGACATCCTTCTTTTTCTCTGCTTCTCCGTCGCCGTGCTTACGGGGCCGATTATTCTGGAGCCGTTCGGCGCCGGATATCCCGACTTGCTGCAAAAGTTCGCGATATTCGGAATCTTCGCATTGGGATTCAACATCCTGTTCGGCTTGACGGGTTATCTGTCCTTCGGTCATGCGGCGTTCCTGGGCATGGGATCCTATACCGCGGTCTGGACGTTTAAACTGCTCAGCATGAACCCGATCCCCGCGATTGTCTTCGCGACCGTCATGGGCGGACTGTTCGCAGCGTTGATCGGTTTCATTTCGCTACGGCGGTCGGGGATCTACTTCTCGATCCTGACGCTGGCCTTCGCGCAGATGAGCTATAATCTGGCTTATTCGGTGCTGACGCCGATCACGAACGGTGAAACGGGGCTGCAATTGAACCAAGCCGACCCGCGCGTCCTCGACGTCATGTTCGGGCGCGATTACGGCGCGGTGCTGCCGTCATCCGACTTCTTCGGATTGGATATGACGGGGTATCCGGGGTTCTACTTCTGCGGCATTGTCCTGATCATCTGCTTCTTCATTGCCATGCGGATATTCCGGTCCCCGTTCGGCATGATGCTGCGCGCGATCAAGTCGAACCAGAACCGGATGAACTATACCGGCTTCAATACGCGACCCTACACGCTGGCGGCTTTCGTTATCTCCGGCATGTATGCCGGTCTGGCCGGCGGCCTCATGGCCGTCACCGACCCGCTTGCCGGGGCAGAGCGCATGCAGTGGACCGCATCCGGTGAAGTGGTTCTGATGACCATCTTGGGCGGGGCTGGGACCCTGTTGGGGCCGGTTATCGGGGCAGGTGCCATCAAGTATTTCGAGAATATCTTCTCGGCCTTCAACGAAGGCATCCTGATGGGCATCTATGACTTCCTGCCGGAAACGTTGCAGCACATCATGGTGAGTGTTTCCGGTCTGTTTGTCGGTGAAGGGTGGCATCTGACGCTGGGGGCGTTGTTCATGCTCATCGTCATCTTCCTGCCTGGCGGGCTGATGGAAGGCTTCAACCGGATCAAGACCTTGGTGACGAACCGCACAGGTGGCGGAAGCGACGGGGCGGCTACGCCCGCGGCCGCGGAATAGGGGGAGGGCGTTATGGCTATTCTATCGGTCGAAAACGTAAACAAGCGCTTTGGCGGTCTCAAAGCGTTGGACAACGTCAACCTTCAAATCGACGCGGGAACGGTTCACGCCATCATCGGACCGAACGGCGCCGGGAAGTCGACCTTGCTCAACTGCTTCGTCGGCCGACTGGAACCGGACACCGGATCCGTGATGTTCGACGGCAGTTCTCTGCTGGGTATTCAACCGCATCAGATCAATCAGCTTGGCGTCAGCCGGGTTTTCCAGACGCCGGAAATTTTCGGCAATCTTTCCCTGCTTGAGAATGTCATGATCCCGGCATTCGCCAAGCGGGATGGGTCATTCACGATGAATGCCTGGATGTCGGTGTCGAGTGAATCCGACTTGCGGGACATGGCAATGGATATGCTGGCCGATGTGGGCCTGGAGGCCAAATCGGCGGACATTGCAGGGCAGTTGTCGCGTGGCGACAAACGGCGCCTGGAACTTGCCATGTGCCTGGTCCAACAACCGAAGCTGCTCCTGTTGGATGAACCGACGGCTGGTATGGCGCGGGCCGATACAAACAATACCATCGATCTGATGAAACGGATTGCGGAACGCGGCGTTACCATGGTGGTTATCGAGCACGACATGCATGTCGTGTTCTCGCTGGCCGACAAAATCAGCGTCCTGGCGCAGGGCACCGTCATCGTTGAAGACTTGCCGGAAAACATCAAAGGCGATCCCAGGGTGCAGGAAGCATATCTGGGCGGCGCTCATCTTTAAGCGCGCTTAGATAGGTGGAGACGAAAATGGAAACAGAATCGAAACCCCGCAGCCTCATCAATGAAGAGGCGTATACGGGACGCGCGCCCAGCAAGAAGCCGGTTTATTCTCAAGGTGGGCAGGCGGCCTATTTTTCCTGCTGGGACATTCACGCCTATTATGGTGAGAGCTATATTGTCCAAGGGGTCAGCTTCGATATCCGCGAAGGTGAAATTGTGGCGCTTTTGGGCCGGAACGGGGCGGGGAAGACTTCTACGCTTCGGGCCATTGCCCGGGTCGACGACCCTGCCTTGAAGCATGGTGAAATCTGGCTGGACCATAAACCACTGCATGAAATGCGCGCGCATCAAGCGGCGCAGATCGGCATCGGCCTGGTGCCGGAAGATCGCCGAATCATTCAGGGGCTTACCGTCGAGGAAAACCTGAAGCTGGCGCAGATCGCACCGCCGATCGGTTGGTCGATCGAACGGATCTACGAGCTGTTCCCGCGTTTGGGCGAACGACGCATGCAGGAGGGCACGACCCTGTCTGGTGGGGAGCAGCAGATGCTCGCCATCGGCCGCACCTTGGCCCGTGACGTCAAACTGCTTCTGCTGGATGAACCCTATGAAGGGTTGGCCCCTGTCATTGTCCAGGAAATCGAACGGACTTTGGAGCAGATCAAGAATCTCGGCATGACCACAATCATTGTGGAACAGAATGCGATCGCGGCGCTGCATCTCGCAGACCGAGCCATCATTCTGGACATGGGGCAGGTCGTGTTCGACGGTAAGGCGCAGGAGGTCCTGGATAACGCCGACCTTCGGCAGCAATATTTGGCGATCTGACCTGGTCATGATCTAGCCAGGCACGGAGTGCCCGCGGATGAATGATAAACAGCCGCCGCGCCGCGAAACAATCGCGCTCAACACGAAGCTTGAAGAAGACTTCGTTGCGCCGTTGACCGCGATGCGCGGCGCGCTGGAGATCCTTCGGGATTATCCGGAACTGGCAGAGGAAGAGAGGGTCCGTTTCGCTGAAAAAGCCTTGCGCGGATGCGCCCGGCTCGAGGCGAGCGTTCGCCATCTGGGCGATGTGCTTTACGCTGACAAGGACGCGGCAACCAGGGCCAAGCCGACACCGTCCGAACATGCCAAGCGCGTGAAGTTGAATTACGACGACAGATTGATCGATCTGGACCTGAGCGGCATTCAATTTTCCAGCCCTGAGATGGTCAACGAGTTCTTCGATACGGTCGACCAGATCATCGAGGATACGGGGACCGATTGGTTCTTCGTCGTGAACTACGCCTGTCGCATCTGGCCGGAAGCCTGGATCGCTTTCGCCCATCGCGCGAAGAAGATCAATGTCTCATTCTCGCTGGGAACCGTCCGCTATGTCGACGTGTCCGACAACGATCCTTGGGCGCGGGCTGCGGCCGACGATCCAACGATCCATTCGTCGCGCGACGACGCCTTGGCCGAAATCTCGGCGATGCGTTCGGGTCGATCCCGCTAGCTTCCTACCCGGCAGTCCCCTGATTTTTGGGTGTCCTTCCCAACCTTTCGTGTGAAAATGCGCTTGGCCGGTCCGTCACCGACCGCCTTCAAAAATAAGTGTCGCACATAAAGCCGGGGAGGATCGGATGCCGCATTCAACATATATGCCCGAACGGATGGGAAGCGCTACCGTAACCCCCGCCGGGCGGTTCGAAGCGGGATCGTTCCAGGAATTCACGGTCACCTATACGGCAGGCTATTTCGGGATTGACGATACTGGGTCGATCAAGGTCGTCCACCGGTTCGCATCCGATATGGGGCGTCCGCAATTCGATGACCCTGCCGCCCCCAATTACACGACGGTGGAAGCGACGAACGGGGCGATCCTGCATGTCGAATACGACATGAAGCGGAACATCCGGCCCTGGGACAAGACGCTCTATATCAAAGTGGTGCGGGGGTTTCTGCGCGAAGGCGACCAAATCATCATCCGCTTCGGCGACCGCCGCCAGGGCAGTCCCGGTATCCGGCTTCAGACCTTCTGCGAAGAAACCTTCGAATTCCGGGTGCTGGTAGATGCCATCGCGACCTACAATTATGTGGAATTGCCCGAACAGCCGATCATTGAGATCGTTCCGGGCCCGCCGTCGCGCTATAAGGCGATCCTGCCGACATTGCGGCGTACGAACGACCCCTTCCGGCTGTGCCTGAAGGGCGAAGACCGTTGGGGCAATCCATCCGATCTGTGCGAAGGGAACTTCCGCCTGTGCGCCAATATGCCGGTCGACGGTTTGCCGGCGGAGGTGACGTTCGAGTTGGGTAAGTTCGGCCACATCCTCGAAGGGCTGCGGGTTTCGGAAAGCGGCGATTTGACGGTGGAGCTGCTGGATACGGAGGGGGCTGTCCACGCCACCAGCAATCCCTGCCGGTTCACCGGCGACGCGGGTTTGTTGCCCTATTGGGGGGACCTTCACGGCCAGTCGGAAGAGACCATCGGTACGAATTCGGCGCGCGACTTCTATGAATTCGCCCGCGACAAGGCTTTCCTGGATATCTGCGTCCATCAAGGCAATGATTTCCAGATCACGGAACCCTTTTGGCAATGGCTGAACGAGTTGTCCAAGGAGTTTACCGAGGATGATCGGTTCATCGTTTTCCCAGGCTGGGAATGGTCTGGGAATACGGGGCTGGGCGGCGACCGCAACGTCCTGCATATGCAGGAAGGCCGGCAGATTCACCGGTCGTCCCATGCGCTTGTTGATGACCTGTCGGATGTGGAGACGGACGCTACTTCCGCCGCCGACCTGTTCGATGCATTGAAGGGGGAAGATTGCACCGTCTTCGCCCATATCGGCGGACGATACGCGGATATCAAAATTGCCCATGACGAGCGGTTCGAACGGTCGGTGGAGGTCCATTCCGCCTGGGGTACTTTCGAATGGCTGATGGACGATGCGCTGGAGCAAGGCTATCGCGTTGGGATCATGTCCAACTCAGACGGCCATAAGGGGCGACCGGGTGCGTCCCATCCGGGGGCGACGAAATTCGGCGCCTATGGCGGTTTGACCTGTGTTCTGGCGCCCAGCTTCACGCGGGCCGGGATCATGGATGGCCTGAAACGACGGCACCACTACGGCACCACCGGAAGCCGGGTAATTCTGGATACGCGGGTCGATTTCGAATCCGAAGCGACCCTTTATGAAGACAATCCGGATTTGGGCGATACGCCGCAGCATTCGGTAACCAGCGCCATGATGGGCGACATACTGCGATCATCGGACCGGGAGGTTACTTTCCGCATCGATGTGCATGGCGCGTCACCGATCGAGCGGATCGACATTCGAAACGGTTTGGAAACGGTAGAGATTTTCCGGCCCTATGCCGAGGCTGACCTGGGGCGGCGCATCCGGGTCCTTTGGGAAGGGTCCGAATACCGGGGGCGTGGGCGGGAGACGATCTGGGACGGCTTCGCGGAGCTGACTGGGAATACTTTCGATGCCCTCTCGCCGATCAACCGTTACAATCTCGACAAGCGTTTCGACCAAACCGGCCCGGGTCGGTTGGAATGGACGGCGCTCACGACCGGCGGCTTCGGCGGTTTCGATGCGGTATTGACCGATCCCACATCCGGTATGCTCAAGATCGATACGGACCTCGTGAAGCAGGAAATCGCTGTCGCGGATATCGGGCGGGACGAAATGATTTTCGCCAATGGCGGGATCGACCGCCGTATCCGTATCTTCCGGATGCCTGACGAAAACCCGCATTGTTCAGCCGTGATCGAACGCCGTATCGAGCTGAAAGACGACCGGGACAACGCACTCTATGTACGCGTCACGCACGAAGACGGACATTTCACGTGGTCGAGCCCGGTCTACATTTTCCGGTAAGAACCGTCCCGGAAAAGAGTTGGGTCGACGCGGCGCTGGAGGACAGCTTCGACGACGCGCTCGCGATGGAAATCGACGACTTGCCTGCCCGCGTGGTCATCCCTGACCGTGAACGAAAAGTTCCGCCGGAGGAGCTTTTCGTGAAGGCAGGTTACCAAGGGCTCAGCCGGGTCTTGATGGATTGGAGGGGTCGGGGGGCGCTGTCGTGCCGGATGATTCCGGCGCGTGCATGGCCGGTGTCGCTACCTTGCCCAGATGCGGTTCTTCCACGCCAGCCGATTTCAGCAACAGATGGTCGATGGTGACACAGGCGGTCATGTCGCCGGTGACGTTCACCACGGTCCGGCACATGTCCAGCAGCCGGTCGACACCGAGGATAATGGCGATGCCCGATGGCGGAATGCCGACACTGGTCAGGATGGTCGCCAGGACCACGATGCCGACACCCGGCGTGCCGGGTGACCCGATCGCCGCGCCGGTCGCCATGGCGGTGACGAGCAGGATGCCGGATACACCCAGTTCGATCCCGAAGACCTGGGCCAGGAACAGGGTGGCTACCCCCTGATACAAGGCGGTGCCCCCCATATTGATCGTTGTCCCCAGCGGTATGACAAACCGGGCAACAGCGGGGCGCACGCCTAACTTTTCTTCAGTGGTCGACAAGGACAGCGGCATGACCGACGCGGAACTGGATGTCGAGAAGGCGAGCAGCATTACATCCTTTGTCGCGCCGAGAAAACGGCGTGGCGTTCGTCCTGCTAAGAACCAAGCGATCGCCAGATAGGATAGCAGCAGCAGTAACAAGCCGATAAGCACGGTCGCGACATAGACGCTTGTACCGATCAATGCGGATAGGCCGACACGGGAGGTGATATGGGCAAGCAACCCGAACACCGCCAACGGCGCGAACCGCATGACCCAGCCGACGATCACCATGCAGGCCGCCTGAACAGACGCCAAAAGGTCAAGCAGGGGTTTGCGTTGGTCGCCCGGTGTCATGGTCAAGGCGACGCCGATGATCGCGGCCGCGATGACAATCTGTAACATGTTGCCGCTGACGAAAGTGCTCAAAGGATCCTTTGGGAACAGGCCGACGATGATATCCGGTATCTCGTTTACCTTCGGCGCATCGACGGGGGCGGCCCCGGCGAGGGCCGCAGCCTCAGCGGCGTCGGTCTGCATAGCGTTCTGCATGGCGACACCGTCCAGATACTTGCCAGGCTGGATCACGGTCGCGACGAGTATTCCGATTCCAACGGCCAAGACCGTGGTCGTCAGGAAGAAGATCACGGTCCGGGAGCCGAGCACGCCCAGGCCTTCACCGCCTTCACCAGCCGCGATGCCGCGGATCACTGACGCGACGACCAAGGGAACGACCACGAATTGGATGGAGATCAGGAAAAGGCGGCCGGGCAGCGAAATCCAATTCCCCGCCAGCCCTGAGATTTCCGCACTCACATAACCGCTTGTCGGGCCGATCAGAATGCCGACAGCGACGCCCAGGAACATTCCGACCAGGACCTGCAACCAAAGGCGTTGCCGGATTAAGGTCCCCAGATGTGCCGTCAATTGGGGGAGGGAGCGGCAGGTTTCGGCCATTGTTACTCTGTCTTCCTGGTTGAGGTTTCAATAGTTGAGATCCGGGCGAATTTCGTCCGGATAAAATCACATCGGGTCGTCTTTTTTCAACCGACCATCCCCCGGTGAAGGGGGGGCGCCGACGACGGAGGAGATTGGTGCGGGTACGGCGGAAGGAATACCATCTTCCGGCTCCGCTTCCCTGTTCGCGCCTTCTTCCAACGCAAGGCCTTCGACCGTGCCGGTCTGCAGCATCTTTTCCGCCTTGCCGATCTGGTCGATGATCCGGCGCGTATGGCTCAAGGCATCAAGGATCGGATCGATCGACATGATGTCGGCTTTGCGCGCGGCGGCTGTTTCCAACAACGTTGCCTTCGCGTCTTCATATGCGGCCAGGAAGTCCAGTTGTTGCTGCTGTTCCAAACCCTCTCCCGGCAAAGGTGTATCGATATTCCTACGTTCTTTTGTCGTCTCAAGAAACCTGAGTGCATTATACATCGCATGCTCGACCGCCGACCGGGCTTCCACGCCGTGAATGCGCCAAAGCCGCATGCGAAGATTAGCGACATGGGGGGCCAAGCTAGCGGCTTCCTCCAAGTAGCGCGCAACCCGAAGGGCATGTGGAAGCCCCTCCGCAACGGACCTGGGGAGTACTTCCATCTGTATGGATGTCGCGAATGCCGCGATCTTTTCACAAAGGGCCAATATGGCCGTGGATTCCGCTTCGACTTTACGTTCTTGCGGATTATTGCCAAGGGCGTGGCGGCACAGGGTGGATGTCAGTTCCAGCAGCCTGGTCAATTCGCGGTGCAATGCCGCCACAGCAAAGACAGGCGTCGACAGGACATAGTCGTCCAAATGCTGGGGCCGGCTCATATCCTCTTCGGACGACCTGAACCTTTTGTCCAACAGGTCGGCCAAGCGCCCGGTCAGCGGGATCATCAACAGGACGCCCAGGATATTGAAAAAGCTATGAAACAAGGCCAGCAGCACGGCCGGTTGATTGCCGAGCCCCGCCCAGTCACCGGCTGCCTCCAACCCGATGAGAAGAAGTGGCAATATCGCGATCGCGACCAGCGCCGTCACGAGGTTGAATACCACATGACCGACGGCGACACGTTTCGCCGATGGCGCGGCGCCAATCACGGCGATCAGCGCAGTTGCGGTGGTGCCGATATTCGCGCCAATGACCGCAGCGGCGGCGATGTCCAAACCGACCATCGATTGCGAAGCTGCCGTTATGATAACAGCGATCGCCGCGCTTGAGGACTGGGTCAATACGGTGATGGCGGTTCCAACAACCATTGCGATGGCAAGGCCTGTAAACCCTTCCGGCGTCGTGAACATGCCGGTGCCGAAATCCGTTGTCATGCCGGAAAGCGCATCTTTCAGAATGCCGAGGCCCAGAAAGAAAAGGGCGAATCCGGCAAGCGCGTCGCCCAGTCCCTTGCCGCGTTTGCCTGGGCTGAGCAGTCGGGTGGCGACACCGACCGCAAGGATCGGCAGGGCAAGCGGCTCAATCTTGAAGCCGATACCGACAAGGCTGACGATCCAGCCTGTCATCGTGGTGCCGACATTCGCGCCATAGATCACGCCCAATGCGTGACGCATGGTCAATGCACCGGCATTCACGAAACCGATGGTGGCCAAGGTGACGGCACTGGAAGACTGAACGATTGCCGTTAACAAGGCACCGCTCAAAACGCCGCGAATGATGGAGGATGTCCAACCATGCAGCAGGCGTTTCAGGCTTTCCCCGCCGAACACCTTCAAGCCATCGGTCATCATGCCCATTGCCAAAAGGAAAAGGGCCAATCCACCGGCAGCGCTCAGGACGACTTCCATTTGCTCCTCGAAGAAGGACTGCGAAGTGACAGCAAACTAGCACAATCGTCAGCGAGCGATTTGATCTTGGACAAAGGGGAGGGCGCGGATTGGCCCGTGGAGGATGGGTCACTGACCGGCTCTATTGGTCGGCGCGTATATCGGCCAGGACAAATCTATACGTCAGGCGATCCGTATTGTTGGGCCCTACAATCTAGGCCGGGACCGCGACGAATTTTGAGCGGTCGCTTAAAGGGCGTCCTCTCCCTGCTCGCCGGTCCTGATCCGAACGGTGTTTGCGAGTTCCATGACGAAAATCTTTCCATCGCCAATCTTACCGGTTTCCGCGGTTGTCTGAATTGCTTCCACCGTCGCGTCCAGTTGGGCGTCGGATACGGCAACCTCGATCTTGGCCTTGGGCACGAAATGGACTTGATATTCAGTACCGCGATAGATCTCAGCCTGGCCACGTTGCCGCCCATATCCCTTCACTTCTGATACGGTCATCCCGTTCACACCGATATTCGAAAGAGCGTCCCGAACCGCGTCGAGTTTGTGCGGTTTCAGCACTGCGACAATGTATTTCATGGGAACCTTCCTTCAATTCTTTATCCGTCGGGGTGAAATGCACATTCACCTTGGACGGCCAAGACGTCCAGCCCGCAAACCCGCGTGTCATGCTCCCAAACCTGTCTAGGGTACCGCTTTTTTGCAAAGGAAGTAAGCGAGAAGGCCAATTATTGCCAATTGGAACAGAGACTTATTTCCGTGATCCCGGGTCGGTTTCGCGGCGGCACGGTTCTACGAGTCCTACTCAGACTAGATCGCTTGACAGCGGGGGTGCCAAAAGGCAATTACCTTCATGCAAGTGCGACTGATTTGCAGTTGCGTAAATTGCTAAGCCAGCTTCCCCTCCTCGGGCGGTAGCCAGCCAAGCGCGGGTCCGGAATTCCGGAACATCGTCATGAATTGGCTGGAGCGAGAAATGAGAGTCTTTGGGGGTAAAAGTTGGACGTGCCGTGGCGTGGCGGCAGCAACGTTTTTGGGGGCATCGAATTTGGCGGTCGCCGGTGCAACGGCGCAAGGTGTCGAAATCGTGCAGGCGACGACATTGGATTCTATAACGGTAACAGGAACGCGCACCGAAAAGGCCGCGATCGAAGTGCCGGCAGCGATCACAGTCGTCGACCGAGAATCCATCGAAGCAAGCCAAGCCAAAAGCCTGGATGATATCCTTGAGACGGTTCCCGGCCTGGAAATGGGTGGTGGTCCTCGCGACTCCGCCGAACAGCCGAATATTCGGGGGTTTTCGGGTGAACGGGTTGTCATGCGTGTCGACGGCGTTCGGAAGAACTTCGAAGCGGGTCACCGTGGCCGCGTCTTCATGGAGCCCAGCCTGTTGAAGCAGGTGGATGTTCTCCGTGGACCAAGTTCCACCTTGTATGGCAGTGGTGCCATCGGCGGCGTGGTGTCAATCGAAACGGTCGATGCGGCCGACCTTCTCAAGCCTGGTCAGACCATCGGCGCCATGGTGAGGACTGGTTTCCACACCAGTAATTCACAACGGTTTGTCACGACGACAGGTTATGGCGCGCCTACGGAAAACACCGATGTGTTGGTTAGCGTGACCCGGTCGTCGGCAGGTAACTACACCGACGGCAGTGGCGATGATGTTCCGGGGTCGGGTGATAGCATTCTTTCCGGCCTTGCAAAGGGCAGTGTCGTTGTCGGTGGCCACGGTCTGGAGGCGACCCTTAACAGCTTCAAGGACGATCACATCATCCCGACCGCGGCGAATACGGATTCTGAGGCATTTGCAGATCGCGTGACAAACGAGAAGTCGGCGGCACTGACATATACGTATGAAGGAACGGGAAACTGGCTGGATGCGCGTGCTACCACCTATTACTCCCGGACGGATATTCGCGAGATCAGGCTATCCGATGGACGTCACCAGACGACCGAATTGGACACCGTCGGTGTGGACGCGGCCAATACCAGTCGTTTCACCTTGTCCGATTGGGCGAACCTCAATTTCACGGCCGGTTTGGAGGCTTTCCAGGACCGCCAGGTAGGTACAACCGACGGCACCGTGCGGCAGGAATTCCCGACAGCGGAACGCAATACACAGGGGTACTTTTTCCAGGCTGAATTTGTGCTTTACGACGACCTCACCATCACGCCGGCGGCCCGCTACGACTACTATAACCTCACGACAATCGGCCAACCGGAAAACGAAGAAGGCGAGTTCTCGAAACAGATCGCCGTATCGTACCGTGTAACGCCATGGCTGACTGCATTCGGATCCTACGCGGAGGCCTTTCGTGCGCCGTCGCTGACTGAGCTGTTCGTTGGGGGAACGCATTTCGCCTTCAACAATTTCGTCGCAAATCCCGACCTTCGACCAGAGTTTGCGCGGAATAAGGAAATAGGTCTTGCAACGTCATTTGACGACGTTTTGTCGGAAGGCGATGCGTTGCGCATGAAGGGTTCAATCTTCCGAAACGATGTGGATGACCTGATCGAGCTTCAGGTCGTCGGCGGCGCATTCGGGACCAGTACGAATGTGAACGTTACCGAAGCGCGTATCGAGGGCATAGAGCTGGAGGCCGGATACGAGTCCGACACGTTTTTCGGGGCGGGGAGTTATGCCCGTTTGCGGGGCGACGACCTCGCCCAAGGCGATCCAATCAGTGACATTCCTGAAGACAAAGCCACGGCAACGATCGGCTACAAATGGCCCCAACTTGGTGTGAGGGCGGGGTGGCGGACCATCTACTACGCCGGCCAGGAACGTGTTCCCGCGGCGACGGAAGCGGTGAGTGGCGAGAAATTTATCCACGATGTTTTCGTCTCTTGGATCCCTAAGGACAAGGACCTGGAAGGTCTTCGGGTCGATTTCGCGGTCGATAACATAATGGACAAGGACTATCAGCGGTTCCTATCCGAGCTGCGGGAAGCAGGCCGCAACGCAAAGCTATCAATTAGCTACAAGTTCTGAGGATAGACGATTTTATGGGCGAGTTTGCCAACAAATGTGGAGATGTGGAGCCGACCCCTCGGAAGGAGTCCGAGAGGTCGGTCACGGTCATCTCAAGTGCGGACCTGCTGGGCGGCCGCCCGGAGGTGATGATTGAACACAACGGTGATTTGTATCGGCTGCGTCACACGCGGCAGGGCAAGTTGATCCTGACGAAATAGAAGGGTTGGCCGTACGAAGGCCGCTGATCCTGGGAAGGCAAGAAAAATGACGGTAGAGACGAACGAGGTAGAGATGATCGACAAAGGTGCGGCCGATTTGGCGCAACGCGTTGAAGACCTGAAAGCGCTAAACCCGGGGCTGCGCGCCAGGGATGTGGCGGCAGAACTGGGGGTCAGTGAATGCGCCTTGCTGTCAATTCGGTGCGGCGACGGCGTGGTGCGTTTGGATGGTGACTTCAAAGCTTTGATCAAGGGAATGCCCGCGGTGGGACGCGTGATGGTATTGACGCGCAACGAGCACGTTGTCCATGAACGGCATGGTGAATTTGGAAAAATCGGATTCAATAGTCATGTCGGGATTGTCTTGAACGAGACGGTCGACCTTCGCATTTTCATCAATCACTGGGCTTTCGGATTCTGTGTGAATGAGGTGGCGCGAAGCGGCACACGTACAAGCCTGCAGTTTTTCGACCGTGCCGGTGTTGCCGTTCACAAAATCTACCTTGTCGATGCAAGCAACCGGTCTGCCTTTGATGATCTGGTTGCTTTGTTCGTGAGCGAGGATCAATTGCCTAGGGTGCCGGATGTTACCCCATACCCGGAAAAAAAGGCGGATACGGCAGATGAAAAGATTGACCGCGGCGCCATGCTGGAAGAATGGAGCGAACTGAAGGATCCGCATGACTTCCGGAAAGTGTTGTCGAACCACGGGGTCGGGCGGCACCAAGCGATGCGGCTCGCGGAAGGACGTTTTACGGAGCGTGCCCCGCTATCGGCCATGTCTGACGTTCTTCTTCTCGCCGCAAGCCGGAAAATTCCCATCATGGTCTTCGTCGCCAATCGGGGGTGCATCCAGATCCATACCGGCCTGGTCGAAAACATCAAAAAGATGGGCGATTGGCTGAATGTGCTGGACCCCGACTTCAATCTTCATTTGCGGGAAGACCGAATTGTCGATGCCTTTATCGTCCGGAAACCGTCGGACGACGGAACGATCACTTCCCTGGAGGTCTATGACGCGGACAATGAATTGATCGTGACGGTGTTCGGCTTGCGTAAGCCGGGCAATCAAGAGCTCGAGGCATGGCGGACCCTTACCGCTGAAGTCGCCGGCACGATGTCGGCAGCCTGATTTCCACCGGTTACCATTTGAAGGGAGCGTACAATGTTGACCACTCGCTTTCAGCGTCGTCAGGTCCTCGCCGGAATGGCCGCGACAGCGTTCATGATGCCCGGCGTGGCGACCGGTTCTCAGCAACACAGGATCGTTTCCGTCGGCGGTTCGGTTACGGAAACGATCTACTTCCTGGACCGAGGCCTTCTTCTTGTCGGCTCGGACACGACATCGAGTTATCCGGAGGCTGCAAAGAACCTGCCGAAGGTCGGCTATATGCGCAATTTGTCGGTGGAGGGGGTGCTGTCCCTGGAACCGACAATGGTGCTGCTGGAGGAAGGCGCCGGTCCGCCGGTCGCGCTGGACAGTCTATCATCGATCGGTGTGCGCATTGAAAAAGTCGACGAGGCCCGGTCCATTGCGGATGTCGTCACCAAGATCCGGCGAATTGCCGGTCTGGTCGACGCGGAAGGTGAGGGGGATGAATTGGCGCGGACCGTTGCCGCCCGGGCCAAGGCCATCGGCGAGGCGGTTGCGGTGGTCGACACCCGCCCAACCGTGTTGTTTCTTCTGGACGTGAAAGACGGCGCCTTGATGACCGCCGGTAAAAACACTTCGGTCGAGTCCATTGTCGACCTTGCCGGGGGACGACTGGTCTTCGATGAATTCGAGGGTTTCAAACCCGTGACTGCCGAGGCGGTTCAGCAGGCCGATCCGGACGTTATCCTCCTAATGCAGCATGTCGGCCATCGCCTGGGTGGGGAAGAGGCTGTCGCCCGACTGCCGGTGATGGCGCATCTTCGGGCCGCCCAGGAAGGCAGGGTCATTGCCATGGACGGGCTTTTGCTTTTGGGGTTCGGGCCACGGACCCCGGACGCCGTCCAAACCCTGGCGCGCCTCATCCATGGTGCGGCCGCAGTGCCGAACATCCTCGAGCCCCTACGGGCAGGATGAGTATTGCTGAAACATTGCCGGTTCGGATTGGGTTAACCAAGCGGACGTTGGTCCTTGGCGCATTGTTTACTGGGACGATTCTGGCAGGCTTGGTTGCGCTTTCCTTCGGCGCTTATCCGGTCAACGTTGTTGCGGCCCTGCAATCGCTTTTGACGGATGATGTGGACCGGGCGGGGCTTGTCATAGCGCAAGTTCGTTTGCCACGCGTCGTCTTCGGCTTGCTGGTCGGCGCGGCGCTTGGCGGAAGCGGTGCTGCCTTGCAGGTCATGTTCCGCAACCCATTGGCCGACCCGGGATTGATCGGCATCTCCTCCGGTGCCGCCTTTGGCGCGGTTTCGGCGATTGTGGTCGGGGGAACCCTGGCGCCCAGTTTCATGGTGTGGGCCAGCTATTACGCGGTTCCGGCAATGGCATTCGTCGGTGCGGCAGGCGCCACGTTGTTGATCGTATCGATCGGGCAGACGAACGGCAGGGTCGACGTCGCCCTGATGCTGCTTGCCGGTATTGCGATAAACGCAATCGCACAATCGGGTGTCGGGGCCATGATGTTCCTCGCGGATGATCAGCAATTGCGAACGCTTACCTTTTGGACGTTGGGAAGTCTCGCCATCGCCGGCTGGGATGCGTTGCCGGCCATCGCGGTGGCGGTTCTGGTGCCTGTAGGTCTGCTCGCCGTGAACGGCGTGTCACTCAACCGGTTGCTGTTGGGGGATGTCGAAGCGGCGCATTTGGGCGTTGACGTCCGCAAGCTGAAAAGACTCGTCGTTCTATCGGTCGCCCTCTCGGTGGGGACGGCGGTTTCCTTTGCCGGTGCGATCGGTTTCGTCGGTCTTGTCGTGCCGCATTTGGTGAGATTGTTGGCCGGGCCGGACAATCGGATTGTCTTGCCGGGGTCTATAATGGGCGGCGCCATCGTCATGGTCATGGCGGACTTGGTTGCGAGAACTGTGGCGATTCCGGAAGACGTTCCAATCGGCCTGGTCCTGGGGGCTGTCGGCGGCCCCTTCTTTCTATGGCTTCTGGTTGCCAGGAAATGGCGGGTCCTATGACGATCACGCTTAAGCAGGTATGCGTCAGCCTTGCTGGTCGACAGGTTCTGCACGGTATCGATCTTATGATCCATCCGGGGCAGGTGACGGCCCTTGTCGGCCCAAACGGAGCTGGAAAGTCGACCCTGCTTGGCGTGCTGGCCGGCGATGTTTCGCCGGACAAGGGGCAGGTCACGTTTCATGGCCGCGAAATACGCACGATCGCCCCGAAGGAACGCGCTATGATGCGGACCGTCATGCGACAATCCTTCGACATGTCCTTCGCTTTTCTTGTCCGCGACATCGTCGAAATGGGGGTACTGGACCGTATCGCCGAGCGGGACAAACCGGCCTTGGTCGACCGTGCACTCCGGGAAACGGGCATGACGGCATTCCGGGATCGGCAGGTGACGAGATTGTCGGGAGGCGAACGGCAGCGCGTTTCCTTTGCCCGGGCTGTCGCGCAAATCCGCTCCTCGGATCATCTGGACTGTGCGCGCTATCTATTCCTGGACGAACCGACCGCCAGCTTGGATATGGCCCACCAGGCCTTGATCCTGAATCAAGCGCGGTCCTTTGCGGAACAGGGGCTTGGTGTTGTCGTCGTTCTTCATGACCTCAATCTCGCTTCGGCCGTCGCGGACCGGATCTTGTTGCTGGGCGACGGTCATTTGGCGATGGATGGCCGGCCGGCGGAAGTCGTCCGTGAAGACGTTCTGACAAGAACCTTCGCAGCCCCGGTTTCGGTGTTCGAGAACGGCTCGGCGCGCCATGTAGCCGTTCGGCTTGGTCACGAAGGCGGTAAAGCCCTCTCCTGATCCATATGCTTGGCGTCGAGAGGCGGGAAAATCAGGCGGCTTCCGGAAAACAAAGCGTGACGGTCGTTCCCTTACCAAGAACGCTGTCGATCTTTAGGTCACCGTGATGTAGCTCCATGAGCTTCTTCGAAAGAGAAAGACCCAGACCGGTACCTTTTTGGGCGGTCTCCAGGTTGTTTTGACCCTGACCGAAAGGCTGCATGACTTTTGCGAGTTCGTTGGGCGCTATGCCGGGGCCGCTGTCGCGGACCACGATAAAGGTTTCCCCGGCTTCGTCCTTTCGCGCGGTGACCACAACTTTCCCGCCGTTGTTCGAATATTTGACCGCGTTGTGGATCAGGTTGACCATGATCTGCCGAAATGCCTGAAGGTCCGCATGCAGTTGCGCGCAGTTGCCGGGGATTTCGATCGAGATGATTTCGTCGTTTGTTGCGTGCTCGGGACCCGCCATGCGTGAACATTCCTGAATCACATCGGCAAGCGGAAAGAGTGTCGGGTTCAGTTCGTATTTCCCGGCCTCGACTTTGGAAATGTCCAGAACATCGTTCACAATTTCAAGCAAGTGATCGCCAGCCTGTTTAATCAACCCTGCATATTCGAGATATCGGTTATCGACGTTCCCGCCGAAAACACGCAATTTGATGATCTCTGAATAGCCCAGGATTGCGTTTAACGGGGTGCGGAACTCATGGCTCATATGCGCCAGGAATTGTGATTTGGAATCACTGGCTTGTATCAACCGGTCTCTGCTTTCTTCAATTGCCAGCTTTTGCACGTGAAGGCGCAGGCGGCTTCGCCAAAGCAGATAGGCGAAGATCGCCCCGGTTATGGCGAGGCCACCGGTTGATGCGATAAGAAGCCTTGTTGATTGTATCACCTCCAGCCGCCGTTTTTCCCGGTACTGCTGGGCCAACTGGACAATGCGCCCGACAAGGTAGTTCATGTCCTTGACGAATCCTTGAAGACGGCTGTGGATACCCATTGGCAAGGGGGTGTTTTTCATTGCCGCTACGTCGAACAAATCCGCTTCGGATTGTACCTGGCGGGAAATCGTCGCAAGCAGGGAGAGTTCTTCCTCAGTCAGAATCTCGGTGTAGGGCGGGCGTTTTGGCAGGCTCTGGAGGCGCTGATAGACGATATCGTATTGCAGCATCGCGTCCCGAGCGGCGCCGGGCACTGTTCCTTCTTCATGGGCGCGAAGTTCTGCCAACAGAAGATTGAAGTGCATGCGCAGTTGGATCGCCGCCAAGCCGCTGGAATCGTAATTCTTTATTGAGACCTGCTTTAACGTGGTCAGCGAATACACGATCGATGCCGCGCTTAAAGTCAGAAAGAGCGCGGTCAGGATGCTGAAAATCAGTGACAGGTGTCTGTTTATCACAATGCCGTCGCTTCGCGCAGTCGTGGGTATAAGGATGCGTTTACTGTATATTGAGGCTACTTAGTTGCCAGACGCTTCTTGTGCTGAATTTTTCTTCGACCAATTCTGGATATTGATCCAGCGGATATATGATCCAAGTGGGCCCTTTGTTCCTGATGCCCATTTCTTTCCCATTCCACACCATCGCCAAAAGTACCGGGTAGTCCAGCATGTCCCGCGTCGGTATTTCCACTGTGTAACCGTCCAGGGCGGTTGCGACAATCACTTGACCTTGAGCGCCGACGGCTTTCAGCAAGGCTGCCAATCGGGGCCCCTGAAAGTCTTGCGGAGTTTCTTCGAAGGGCGTCGTCGTTGTAAGTGTTTCCATGCCGAGGGCTGTCAGCATCTGCCGGTCGAAATGCGCTTCGTCACCGACATTCGTCTCGCTGATATTGCCGCCTACCACGAGGATCACCTCGCCGGTCGGAGCCTCCATTTCGGCATGCGCATCGCACGGCAAACCAGACAGTGCCGTCAACCAAAAAGCAGAAAGCGCAACCGCGAATATAAGCGGTCTTGTATTTGAAAATAATGACATTTTTGTTTCCAATACTGAATATAACACCGGCATGTATGCCAGATTCGTACCGTACCTTATTCAACCCGATGCCGGTTAAGGAATTGATAACGTCGGGCCGTTTTCGGAGGCTCGGTGAAAAGTGCTGTTTCCACAGCAGGTGTTTCCAATCCCGGCCGCGTTCGCCTAGGATCGACACAGAAACACACCCGCCATATCGGCATTTCCCGCGAGTATTTGAAAATGACCCATCAGTTTCCCCGTATACCGGTTATCGGTTATTGCGATCCCCTGTCCGTCCGCGCCGGCGGGACCGTCTCTTTTAAGGTTTCCGCTTCCGGTGAAGGGGATTTTTCAGCCCGTTTGATGCGGTCGATTTGCGCGGATCCGAACCCGGCTGGGCCCGGCATCGTCGAGGAGGAGGTCGAGGCCTCGATCAACGCTGATTATCCGGCCCGCCGGCAGGGCTTTAACCCGGGTTCGTACGGGATTGTCCAAACGGGTCCCGCGATTCCCGATGATGTGACGTTTACGGCGAAAATCTGGCCGACGCTTCCCGGCGCCGGAGAACAAGTGATCATGAGCCTCAGCGGGGTTGATCTGTTCCTGGATGAAAAAGGGGCGTTGGCGGGGCGGGCCGGCGACACCGTGGTGACGACCGGGCGCAAGCTGTCGCCCAGGAAATGGTATCTGGCGCGGCTTTCTTACGACTGTTCGACCGGAAAGCTGAGTGTCGAGGAAACACCGAAGGACCTATGGGGCGAACCCGCCCTGGGTGAAGGCAATGCGAAGGGGTTCGAACCACAGTTGGGCGGAGCGATGCTGATCGCCGCTGCCTTGCGCGATGGGCATGCGGATCGGCATTTCGATGGGAAGATCGAAGCGCCCACCGTTTATGCCGCCGACAGCGCGGATTCCCGCAAATTGGCAGCGCGTTGGGATTTCGCAAAAGCGACCTCATCCCTCCGGATCGAAGATGTTGGGCCGCATGGACTGCATGGGCGCCTGGTCAATCATCCGGCGCGTGCCATGACCGGTTATGACTGGGACGGGTCGGAAATGAATTGGCGCCATAAGCCGGAACATTACGGCGCCATCCATTTCCATCGCGATGACATTTACGATTTCGGCTGGGAAACGGATATCGAATGGACCGTGCCCGACGATTTGCCGTCAGGCATTTATGTCTTGCGGATCACCCAAGGCGAATACGAAGACGCCATTCCGTTCTTCGTCTGCCCGCCGAAAGGCAAACGAAGCGCGGACCTCTGTGTTCTGGTTTCGACTTTCACCTATACGATTTACGGCAACCATTCACGGCCCGACTTCAAGCCGGAATGGAAGGAAAAGTTCAGCCGTTGGAACGGTTATCCTTGGAATCCGGCGGAATACGAGGAATTGGGCTGCTCCACATACAACTTCCACAAGGATGGGTCGGGCGTTTGCCATTGCTCTCACTTGCGGCCGCTTCTCAATACGCGGCCCGGCTATATCACGATGGGCTATGGCGATAGTTCCGGCCTGCGTCATTTCCAGGCGGACAGCCATCTGATCTGGTGGCTGCATGAAAAGGGCATCCCCTTTGACATCGTCACTGACCGGGAATTGCACGACGAAGGCGTCGATGCGGTGAAAGGCTATAAAGCGGTCACGACCGGCAGCCATCCCGAATACCACACACCGAAAACGCTCGACGCCTTGCTCGATTACCGGAATGGCGGCGGCAAGTTCATGTATCTCGGCGGGAATGGATTTTATTGGCGCGTCGCCGTCCATCCGGAGGAAGAGGGCATCATTGAAATCCGCCGCGCGGAAGGTGGCATCCGGGCTTGGGCTGCGGAGCCGGGCGAATATTTCATGGCGTTCGACGGCGGCTATGGCGGCCTTTGGCGCCGCAACGGTCGTCCGCCCCAGCATTTGGCCGGTGTCGGCTTCACAAGCCAAGGCCAATTCGAGGGGACCTACTACCGTCGAACCGAAGACAGCCGGTCTGCGGACATGGCCTGGGTCTTCGAAGGAGTTGAGGGCGATATCCTGGGTGATTTCGGATTTTCCGGTGGTGGTGCGGCCGGCTATGAGTTGGACCGTGTTGACGTTCGCTTGGGATCACCGGAGAATGTTCGAATCCTCGCCATTTCGGAAAACCACCCGGATTCTTTCGTCCTGGTGCCGGAAGAACTGCTGACCCACATAACGACATGGGCGAACCAACCCATGGAAGAACTGATCCGTGCCGATATGAGCTATTTCGACGTGCCGGGCGGTGGTGCCGTCTTTTCCGTCGGGTCGATCACTTTCTGCGGTTCTCTGCCCTGGAACGGCGGCGACAATAACATCAGCCGCATCATGGAGAACGTTATCCGACGCTTCACGGCCTGAAGCCTATCGGCTTTACGGCATGGCAGCGAACGGGCTTGGATCGTCTAGCGTACTTTGCGCCAGACGATCCAGGCAAAGAGGGCCATGTTGGCGATGAGAATCACTGAAGCGATCGCGGCAATGGGATCGCCGATCTCGATATTGCCATCGTAGATGAGATACAAACCAGCGACCAAGACGACCAGTGCGGCATGGGCGGCGAGCATGTGCAGCTTTGGCAAAAGACCGGCTGTTGCATCCGGCCACAGTTTGTAAACCGCCGCATAGATCGTCATGCCCACCCAACCGAACAGCATCAGATGCGCATGTGTCGGCAATTGGCTGTGGTCATGGCTTGCAGCCATGTGAATACCAAGCGCCATGCCTGCCAAGGCATACAAAACGGATGCGCGAAGGAAGTGGACGGATAGGCCTCTGTTCACGACGGTGCTCCCCTCTAATACGACATTGTTTTATTAGAGAAACGTTATGGGAGTCTTTCTGCGGCGCAAACAGATTTTTGATGCCGCAACAGTTTCGGGACGGGCCGGTCCCTCCGGTCAGTCCGCGAAGTCGATTCTGTCCTGAACCGCCTCAATCCCGGCATTGGCGCAGTTGGCGTCGATATCCCCGCCAGGCGCGCCAGACACGCCGACCGCCCCGACCAGGGATCCAGCAGCGCGGATGGGGATGCCGCCTTCCATAACGATGATGCCGTCCATATGGTTCAACTCCGCGCGGATATCCTCACGGCTATCGCGCATCTCCACCGATGCCACACCGGACATGATCGAAAGCCCCGCCTTGCGGGCGGCTATTTCCAGTGTGTGGCGGCGGGCGAAGGTGTCCCTCTGCGAGGCCATCGTATCGCCCGCCCGGTCCAATACGACCGCGGCGACCTGATACCCCATCTCACGACAGCTTTGCACGGCGCCGCGCGCGATATCGGCGGCGAGGTCAGACCCCATCAAACGGACCTTGATGATGTCCTCGGCGGCGACACTGCTGCCGAGGGCGACTGTCCCGGCCAAGCAAGCGGCCCATGTTGTTTTCTTGATGTTCGACGTTTTCATTGTGATGTTCCTCCTCTCGATTGTTTTTGATTTGTTGGCTTCCTGGTTTTTGCCTTGTGTCTCATGCCATTGCCTTGGCGGGCTGTTTCCGGGATTCCAGGGCGATGGCCAGGCCCGCCCCGATCCACATGCAGAAAAGCGCGACCCAGGCGGTGAGCGACATAACCGACCCGCCGGTGACCCCGGCGCCGACGGCGCACCCGCCGGCCAGCATGCCACCGAAACCCATAAGAACCGCGCCGGCCAGATAGCGCAGCATGCCGGTTTGGGCATCGAAGGCCTGCAGTGCGAATTCGCGTCGGGCCAAAGCGGAAAGAAAAGCCCCTGCGAACACCCCTGGGACCAGTCCCAGGCTGAACTCGAGGGTCATGGCGGGGGATGTGATCAATGCCATCAGCGTATCCGCGGAAGGGCCAGTGAAACTGACGCTGTTGACCGGAACGGGTGTGAAGGAAATGCGGGAAAGGCTTGCTGTGAAGCCCCAGCCCAGGGCGACGGTCGCGCCGAGCGCCGCGGCGAGCAACACGGTCCTGACATCCAGCTTTTCCCGGATGGCAAACCAACCGGCCAGGACCATGGTTAAGATGCCGAGGACGAGACCTGAATGTTCCGGCATGTGCAGCAGCAGGTTCCGAGCGTCCGGACCGATGCTCCATAGCCCGGATAACGCAGTCCGCATCGGTGACAAGACCCCGCTCAAGGCGGCCTGGGCAATGACGGTGACGATCAACCCGGTGACCAGGGCACGCATGTTGCCTGTGCCGGAAAGGACAAGCAGTCGGCTGGCGCAACCGCGGGCCATGATCATGCCAAAGCCGAACATCAGGCCGCCGATGATGGCTCCGGAAAGGGTGCCAACGGTACTGAGCTGCCGTATCTCGGAAGCATCGATCAACCCACCAAGGAAAAGGAGTTGGGCACCCGTCAACGTGGCGCCGAAGACCATCAGCCAAACGACGACCGACCGGCCAGGCTTCATCTTCCAGAATTCGAGACAGGCGCTGCGCAGGCAGAAACGGCTTGATTGGGCGAATGCTCCGAACGCAAGGCCGATTGCAAGTCCACCCAGGCACGCCTTGGCCGAGTCCGATATGACTTCACTTGCCAGCCATTCTTCGAGCATGGAACGCTTCCTCCACCGCAAGGGTGGCCCAACATAACAACGCATTCAAACAAATGCATATGAAAATGTGTTGGGGGGGGAGTTAGTTCGGGCGTTTGGGGGCAAGTAGGCTTGCGGCCATGCACTCAACAGAAAGCGCAACCTGCGCCCTGGTCTGACCGGTCTTGCCCAACACCCGCAGTCCTTCCAGAAATGCCAGCATGGCGCGGGCAATCTCTGCCGAGCCGCCGCCGGTGACACCGGATGCGATATCGGGCGCCTGGGCGATGGCGTTTTCCAACCGCGCCAGCATTGCAGAAAATATCTGGTTTGATTTTGCCGCGATCATCGGGTCGTGCGGTCCCATTTCCATGGTGGTTTCGACCAAAAGGCAGCCACGTTGGCCTGCCTTGCCGTGGGCGCGCGTGGCATGGTGTTTGATCCAAGAGACGATATTCGCCCGTGCGCAGCCGGGTGGCATCATCCTGTCCATGGTGGCCAGTGCCTCCGACCCGTAAAGATCGAGCACTTCGCAGAACAGCGCCTGCTTGTCATGGAACAGTTGGTAAAGACTACCCCGGCGCAGACCGGTGGCCTGTTCTAGAACCGGCAGGGAGGTGCGCTGATAGCCGAGTGACCAGAAGACCTCCAAGGCGCGTGTCAGGGCTTGCTCGCGCGATACGATATTTGGTCTACCAACGGGTCTCATTAATGTTGCCTGCTATTTTCCATACAGGAACCCTACCACGAATTTGGCACCCTTAAGAAAAATTGACAGGTCAGTCAAAAAATAAATAATGACTGAGTAGTCAAAAAATATACTTTGGGTCACATCCGAAATGGGGAGGGAAAACAAGATGAATGGGCTCGACCTTTCCCAAGCATCGCATAGAGCCATTGCCGACAGGCTGGAAAGCGCTCGGCAAAGCATGAAGGCGACCGGTATCGACAGGCCTTTCTTGGCGCTGATGGTCGGGAACCCCATTGCGCAAGTGAAGGCTCCGGCCATGCTGAACCCTCGGTTCGAGGATGAAGGGCTTCCGGTTCGAATGGTCTCGGTTGAATTGCCGGTCGAAGATTTCGGCGGCGTTTATGGCGGTTTACTCACTTTTCCTGATGTCGTTGCCACGGTGATCACGGTTCCTTTCAAGGTGCCGGTTTTGAAATTTTGCCAGTCTCTGGACCGAAGTGCGGAACTGGCGGGTGCGGTCAATTTGATGATGCGCACAAAGGATGGTTCCTGGGTTGGGTCGATGAAGGACGGCGACGGCTTTCTAACCGCGTTGAAAAAGGCGGGCTTCGATCCGATTGGGCGCCGTGCCTATATGGCCGGTGCCGGTGGCGCAGGAAGCGGCATCGCTGTGGCTTTGATCCTTGCCGGTCTGGCCGGGATCGATTTCCACGACCCGAACCAAGAAAAGGCGACGCGTTTGGCTGAGGCGCTGGGTATAACGCGCCTGGCCGAACCGCCGAGCAATCTCAATGGGTACGACTTGCTGATCAATGCGACACCGTTGGGGTTGAAAGAGAACGACCCATTGCCCTTCGATCCCTCGACGGCGCGCCAGTCCGCCTTCCTAGGTGATGTGATCGCGGAGCCGGAACGGACGCGGTTACGTGGCGCGGCGGTGCAACGGGGGCTCAAGAACATTGGCGGCATGGAGATGCTGAAAGGACAGATCGATGCCTTGTATAGAGGCGTGGTCAAGGCAGTGGAAGATAATATGGCGGGAGGTCGATGATGACGTTGGACGGGTTCGAACATTGTATGGTGAAAGCCGGAGAGGTGAACATTCACGCGGTTGTCGGCGGGGAGGGCGCCCCTCTCGTTCTGCTGCACGGCTTCCCGCAAACTTGGTGGGAATGGCGCAAGATGATGCCGATCCTTGCGCAGCATCACAGGGTGGTAGCGATCGATATGCGTGGGGCGGGGCAATCCGACTGCCCGCAAGGGGGATACGACAAGGCGCAGCTTGCCGCCGACACGCATGCGGTCATGGAGGCATTGGGATATCCGACATATGCCGTTTGCGGCCATGACATCGGCGGGATGGTCGGCCTGGCCCAGGCGGCCCTGTTCCGCAATGCGGTCACACATTTCGCCATTCTCGATGTCCCGGTTCCGGGGTGGAGCCGATGGGAAGCGATTTTCTCGGACCCGCGGGTTTGGCATTTCGCTTTCCATATGAAGGCCAATCTGCCGGAACGCCTGCTCTACAACCGCGAGTACGACTACGTCTCTACCTTCATCTTCGACAGGGCCTATGATCATGGGGCGCATGACCCCGCGGATGTGAAAGTGTTCGCCGATGCTTTCGCGCAACCGGGCCGCACACGCGGTGGGCTGGAATGGTACCGTGCCTTCCCGAAGGATCACGCGGATGCGCTGGAATGGAAGAAGAACCCGTTGCAGATGCCGGTTCTGGCGCTTGGCGGGGATTTGCGGTGGGGGCCGGAAATCGTCGCTATGATGCAGGAATTCGCTACTAATGTGACCGGTGGCGGTATCGCGAAATGCAATCACTGGCTACCGGAAGAGCGTCCGGTGGAGACCAGCCAAGCTCTGCTTGAATTCCTCTCGGCTGCGTAGATGCCATAGACAAATAGACTGAATTGTGGGGCATTTTCTGGTACATGCGCCGGAATTGCCCCCAGATGGGGATTTGTTCACGGACCTAATTGGGCGAAAACCGTGCCGCGGCATTCAGGCCGAACGGTTTCGTTAGCAATATTGGGGATCAGATGAACGTCCCGATCAAGGCAGGTGCAGGTATTCTCGATCCAATCGAGTTGCTGATCACCTTGCCGGCATTCGTTTGTATTTGTTTCAAGGGCGATGTCGTCGCCGTGAACAAGCATGCCCGAAAAGCATTTGGGAACCTGCCCCAGGACCAAATCGTCGGGCAGCCCTTCGTCTCATTCCTGTCCAACGATTATCAGGCCTTTGGCGCTGAAATCCTGGACATGGTGAGTGAGGAGACGAATGGATTGCAGGTTAAGCTTGCGCCCGAGTTGAGCGATGTGAGCGATCTGGAGCTTTTTTGCGTGATGGCCGACCGAGTTCCTGAGGGCATGTACGTCCTATACGGTAACGACATCACCGCCAAGATCAGGAACAGCAAGGACCTGCAGCAAGGCGAGGCGCGTTATCGGACAATTCTGTCGGGCAATACGGGAATGACCTGCGAGATCCGGGACGGAATGATCGTGGACATCAACCCTGCCGGTCAAGCTTTGCTCAGGGTGGTTGATTGGCAGGTTTATGAGGGCAAAGGCTTCAGCACGCTTTTCCATGGTGAATACCAGGATCTTATCGCGTCGGAATTGGAAAGTCTTTGCGATGAAACGACTCCGCTGCCGGTACGCATGCTGCGGTCGGACGGAACCGTGTGCGATGTTGAGATGACCGTTGCGTCCCTTGATGGAAAACAGCGCAAACACCTTATGGCGCAGATGCACGACATATCCATCCAGAACACCGCATTGCGTGATTTGCGTTCGGTCAACGATGAATTGACGCAACAATTGGCCCGCGTTCAGGAACAACAAGAAATGCTGCAGGAAGCCAATGTGAAACTGGCGCGCGTCTCGAAATTGGAGGCCGTCGGAACATTTGCTTTCGGAATCGCTCACGAGATGAACAGCCCAATTCAGACACTCTCCTCAAATCTGGATTTTCTCCAGTCCTGCGTTTCCGATATGGGCAATATTGTCGAGCGATACGGCCAAATCGTGCAGGGCGAAACAGATAGTGGCGCGGTGTTGCAAGAATTGCGGTCCGTACAAGAAAACGCGAAGAAACTGAATATAGACTACCTTCTGGACGATGCGCCGAAGGCAATAGAGGAATCCAAACAGGGCGTTTCACATATCTCGTTGGTCGTTAAAGCGATGCGTGACTTCACACGGCGCAATGAAGGCGAAACAACCTTGTTCGACCTCAATACATTCATTGCGGAAGAGGTGGCGACGCTTCGCCGGAACTGTGCGGCTGGTATCGAACTGGGATGCCAGGTTGAGGCCGCCCCCATTCACTTGATGGGGGAAAAAGCGGAATTGGGTCGGGCTTTGAGATACATTATCGACAATGCCGTTTGGGCTATCCGGGATGCCGAGAAGGAGAACGGCTCAATTACCATCTCGGCATGGGCGGATTCCGGCTCGGCGAAAATTGAGATTTCGGATGATGGCGTGGGTATGGAACAGGAGACATTGAATCAAGCATTCGATCCCTTTTTCACGACGCGCGAAGTTGGCCGGGGGATCGGGCAAGGTCTTACCATCGCGCATCACATTGTTAAGGAACGCAATGGCGGTGATATAGAGGTATCCTCCTCAAAAGGCGTTGGGACCGTTGTCTCGATTTCCCTGCCGCTGGCGGATACCGCCGAGTCCGATGACGCGTCAGTCGCGGATGTCGACGTGCCCGATGATTCTTTCGGAGTGGATTCGAAAACCATTCTGGGATTGGCCTAAAGCCTCATAGGGGCAAAATATGCAAAGTTGTCGGGCGTTGGCTGTCAATGGCGAAAACCGAACCTTCTGTCAGCCGTTTTGACCTTGCCCGCCGGCTGCGGCCTTGGCCACGCGTTGTTCGCGATGGAAAATGTAAACGCCGCTCGCCGTGATAATGGCTGCGCCGATGACGGTGTAGCCATCGGGCAGGTTGGAAAAGACGAAATATCCGAACAGGGTTGCCCAAACCAAGCCGGAATAGGCAAACGGCATCAGGGCGGAAGGCGGCGCTGATTGGAACGCTCGGATCAATGTGAAATGACCCAGTGCCCCAAAGGTGCCCATCGCCGCCATGAACCCCCATTCCGTCAAAGACGGTGCGACCCAGACTGCTGGGGCGGCAACGCTGGAGACGACGGCGCCGACAAGCCCGGTATAGAATAGTGTCGTATAGGCGTCGTCCCATTGCCGCAGCACCCGTGTCGTCAACTGGTACAGTGCATTGGTGCAGGCGGCCGCGATGAAATAGAAAGCCGCGATGGGAACCTCGCCCAATCCGGGGCGGACGATGATCAGAGCGCCGACCAGTCCGGCTAGAACCCCTAGAACGCGACGCAGGCCAATGCGCTCTCCCAGAATCGGGACGGACAGGACGGTGATCAGGATAGGGCTCAGAAACATAATGGAGCTCGCCATGGCGAGGTCGATCTTCTGAACGCCGGTAAAGAACAGATAGGTGGTTGTCATCAGCATGGTCGAGCGGAACAACTGAAGACCCGGGCGATTGGTGCGCGCATAGTTGAATACGCGCCCCCGAAGCAGAATTAGAACCACGACCAAGTGAAAAATGAACCGCGCCCAAACCACCTCCATCACCGGAAGGGATTGCGAGAGATGTTTGGCCGACGTGTCGATCAGGACGAAAAACAGCGTCGTCGTCAGCATCAGGAAGATGCCACGTGGTATGTTGTCGTCCTCCGGCAATGCCGGGCGGGAAATTGGAAACGCCATTTAACTGCCACCATTACAGACGATGATGGCCGGACATCCGGTGCATCGTGGGTTGTCGGAAAACCGATTGGGCTGCTTGGAAGACGAAGCGCGTCGAAAATCTGTAGCGCCGTTGGCAATCAAAGTAAATTGGCGTCGGCATGTCCGCCAGGGGACCGCGCGTGCGCTAGCCGCCGGGCCATTGCCGTAATGACAGCGCGGATGCGATGTCACTCGTCGCCGGGCACACCGTAGGAAGGGGCCTCTCGCGGATCGAGGGCGCGTTGGACATAGGCCTCCAACTGCGGCTTGTAGACCTCCCAGGCCATGGCGACAGCCTCGATCGGGCAGTCTTCAGTCCAGTCGCAGCGCAGATCGGCAACCGGCCAACTGACCTTATCGACAAGCTTCATCCCGGCGGAGTGGACGGGGCCTGCCTCGCCACCGGCTGCCAGCCCGGCGCGCATCGCCGTGAGCAACCGGTCGCCCAGATGGCCCGACGATGCCAGGAAGGTGTCGACGATGGCCTGCGGCACGTCGTCATTGGCCAACATATTGCCGCCTGACGCGACATTCTCCGCATTGGCCTGGGTCCAGATTCCAAGCGAGTTGGGACCGGAATGGATCGCCGTTCGGCCCATCATGTCGACGGCAAGAACCTGGCGGTATTCGATGAACTTGCCGCGCTGCTGGATTTCAGAGATCGCCTGTTGCGCGGATTTTCCCGCTTCCATCGAATCCAGGGCCATGGGCCCAAGGGTCGGATCGGTGACGTTTTGGGATGCGACGGCGCCGACACCGGCTCGGGCGTAGGAACACCGTGCAGCGACGGCAGGGGAGGAGGAAGAAATCGCGACACCGAACATGCCGGTTTCCACGCAACGGGCGACGAGGGAGAAGGTCATTGTGTTCTAGATCCTAGTCCGGGATGACGGCGGTGGCGTCGATTTCGACCAGCCATTCGGGGCGGGCCAACGCCTGGACTACCAATCCCGTCGAAACGGGATGAACGCCTTTGATGTATTCGCCCATGGTCCGATACACGGCTTCACGATGGCGGACATCGGTGATGTAAACCACGACCTTTACCAAGTGTTCCATGCGGCCGCCCGCCTCCTCGATCAACTGCCGAATATTCTGCATGACCTTATGGGTCTGCTCGACCGGGTCATGGCTTTCGATATTCACCGCATCGTCCAGGTTTTGAGGGCATTGCCCGCGCATCCAAACGGTCTTGCCGCCGGACGTGACGACGGCCTGGCACAGGTCGTTGTCTAGGTTCTGCTCCGGATAGGTGTCCTGGGTGTTGAAGGTGCGAATGCGGGTATGGACCATCTTGGTCTCCGTCTGGTCGGATTTGAAATCATGCTCACGTGGCGGGGATACTATTCCACATCTGGGTGCTGGAGCTAAAGAACGGAGTTGTTCATCATGGATTAGGAAAAAACTAATCAATGAGTATCGAGTTCGTATTTTTCTTCTTTTGCTCTATGCTCTAGGTTATCCGTCATTCCCGCTGTTGATCTTTGATTGCGAGAGAGGGCTCCGAGATGCCGATCGAAAAAGTGGACACCGTGGTTGTGGGCGGTGGTCAGGCCGGCTTGGCCATGAGCGAGCATTTGAGCGCTTGCGGCATTTCCCATGTCGTCCTGGAGCGGCATCGCATCGCCGAACGATGGCGGTCGGAGCGATGGGATTCGCTGGTCGCCAACGGTCCCGCCTGGCACGATCGGTTCCCCGGAATGGAGTTCGCCGATATCGACCCGGACGCCTTCGCACCGAAAGAAATGGTCGCGGATTACCTTGCCGCCTATGCGGAAAAGATCAACGCCCCGATCCGGACGGGCGTTGCTGTGACAAGCGTGGAACGCATCCAAGGCAGCGTCCAATTCCGCGTCGAAACCTCGGACGGGGTGATCGAAGCCAACAACGTCGTGGCCGCGACGGGACCCTTTCAGAAGCCCGTTATTCCGCCGATCGTCCCTGAAACCGCGGGTGTGTCGCAGATCCATTCAAGCGCCTACCGCAATCCGGACCAGTTGCCGGACGGTGGGGTGCTGGTGGTTGGTGCCGGGTCGTCCGGCGTGCAGATCGCCGATGAACTCAACCGCGCCGGTAGGACGGTCTATCTATCGGCCGGACCGCATGACCGCCCGCCGCGCAGTTATCGCGGCCGCGACTATGTCTGGTGGCTTGGTGTGCTGGGGCTGTGGGACCTGGAAGTGCCGAAAGCCGGCAGTGAACATGTCACCATCGCCGTCAGCGGCGCGCGCGGCGGCCACACGGTCGATTTCCGGAACCTTGTTGATCAGGGGATCAATCTGGTCGGCATGACGGAAGCATACAACGATGGTGTTCTGACTTTCGCAAACGACCTCGCGGGGAATATCGCCTATGGCGACCGCAACTACCTCTCGGTCCTGGACGAGGCGGATGCTTATGTTGAGCGCTACGGCCTCGACCTGCCGGAGGAACCGGACGCGCGAGTGATCGGCCCCGACCCTGATTGTTTCACCAATCCCATCCTGGAATTGAAATTGGCGGAGGCCGGCATCACGACAATTCTGTGGGCGACCGGTTTTGCGCTCGATTTCGGTTGGCTGAAGGCGGATGTCTTTGACGAGAAGGGAAAGCCGAAGCATCAGCGCGGGGTGTCGGTGGATCCGGGTATCTACTTCCTGGGCCTGCCCTGGCTGCAGAAACGGGGATCGTCCTTCATCTACGGGGTTTGGCACGACGCCAAATACTTGGCGGACCACATCTTCAAACAGGGTAGCTATACCGTCTACGATGACTATGCGCGGCATAAGTCCGGCGGTGCGTAGGATAACTGATAGCTTGTAGGGAGCCGCCGATAACCATGGCGCTCAAGTTCACGCTTCGCCAACTGGAGTATTTCGTGGCGGTCGGAGAAGTCGGCAGCATCGCCGCGGCGGCTGAGCGCGTGAACGTATCCTCCCCATCCCTGTCGACGGCAATCTCCCAGCTTGAGGCCGCCTTCGGTGTTCAGCTCTTCGTGCGCCAGCATGCTCAAGGCTTGTCTCTCACACCGGGTGGGCGGCGTTTCTTCATGGCGGCGAAGGCCGTTCTGGAAAGCGGGGCGGCGCTTCACGACATCGCCAGCGAAATCTCGGAGCAGGTGCGCGGACCGATCCATGTGGGATGCCTCGTCACTGTTGCGCCTTTCGTCCTCCCGGAAATCCGGAAAGGGTTCGCGGATGCAAACCCGGAAGTGGAATTCCGCCAGCAGGAGGCGCACCAGGGCGACTTGATCCATATGTTGCGTCGCGCCGACATCGACGTTGCGCTGACTTACGATTTGGAAATCCCCCAGGACGTGGCGTTCGAGCCGCTGTTGACCCTGGCGCCGCACGCCCTGGTCCATCCGGACCATCCGGTCGCCGGGAAGAAATCCGTCAGTCTGAAAGCCTTGGCACCCTTGCCCTTCATCCTGCTCGACCTGCCGTTCAGCAGCGACTACTTCATGTCGCTGTTTCAGGCCGAAGGGCTGCGGCCGGACATCCGGGAACGCACGGGCCATGTTTCGATGTTGCGTTCGATGGTGGCGAACGGATTCGGCTACGGCTTGTTGAACGTGCCCAGTATGAATGCCGACGCACCTGACGGGAAACCGCTTTGCTATGTACCGATACGGGGGAATGTCAGATCCGTGAAGCTCGGCCTTGCAACGATGGCGTCCGATAGGACGTCGCGGGTCCTTAAAGCCTTTGCGGAGCATTGCCGCGCCCAAATTTCGGTAAAATCCGCCCCGGGCATGGCGCTGCTTTGAGGTTCTAGGCGGACAGCCGGTCCACCAGCGCGCCCAGCATGGTGTCGCATTTCATCATCTGTTCGATGGTGATGAATTCATCGGGCTTGTGGCCCTGGGCCATGGAACCGGGACCGCAGACCACTGTGGGGATACCGACCTGCGTGCTGAACAAACCGCCTTCCGTCCCGAAGGCAAGTTTGGTCGTGCTGTTCGCCCCGGTCAGCGATTGGACGAAACGGACGACCTCTGCCTCCAAGGGGGTGTCCAAGCCGGGATAACTGTTGACGATGTCGATCCCGATGCCGGCATCCTCGCCAAAAGGCCTGGCGATTTCGACGGCTGTTGCTTCGATCCGTTCGAAGATGGCGTTTGGATCATCGGATTGGATATTGCGGACTTCGAAATCGACCGTGCATTCGTTGGGCACGATGTTCAGGGCCGTGCCGCCCGCGATGATGCCGGGATGGATAGTGGTATAGGGGATGTCATAGGCATCGTCGCGCGTGGCCGACGTTGCGATTTCAGCCTGCATTTCCTGCAACATTCCGATAAAAGCCGCGGCCACCTGGATTGCGTTGACGCCGGTTGGGGCCAGGGCGGAATGGACCGATTTTCCGGTGCAGATCGCGCGCGCGGCCGTCTTCCCCTTGTGTCCGTTTGCGACGACCAGTTCGGTGGGCTCGCCAACAATGCACATCGCGGGCTTGATCGGCGCGGCTTCAAGCATGTCGAGCAGGCGTCGAACGCCGACACATCCGATTTCCTCGTCGTAGGAAAAGGCGAGATGCAACGGTTTGGATAACGGCCGTTTTGACGCGGCGATGGCGGCGTGGATGGCGCAGGCCACGAAGCCCTTCATATCGGTCGTGCCGCGTCCATAAAGGCGGCTGTCGCGTTCCGTCATCGCGAAAGGGTCGACGGTCCAGGCCTGACCGGTGACCGGTACCACATCCGTATGGCCGGATAACATGACGCCGCCCTTATCATCGGGGCCGACGGTGGCATAGAGGTTCGCACAATGGCCGGCCGGATCTTCGACCAGCGTGCTTTCAATGCCGGCCTCGTCCAGCAAGCCCCGGATATAGTCGATCAGTGCCCTGTTCGGCGTCCGGCTCACCGTGTCGAAGGCGATCAGCTTGTCCAAAATCTCGATACTGCTCGGCATGACGGGTCCTTTGCGGTTACAGTCCCATCCCTATCCCATCCGCGCGCCGCCTCCAATTCGCTTTTCTTGATCCCAGGGAACGGGTTTGTTTAGCCCTAGACCGTTTGTCACAAAATGAATCGTCGTTCATTATTCTGCCTGTCTATTAGCTGAGAAGGGGCGATTATGAGCAGCGCATCGATTTCCAAGGGAGCCGCCGGCACCGCCCCGACTTCAAACATGCATTTTGACGCGATCGTTATCGGTGCCGGTTTCACCGGCCTCTATCAGCTTCACTTGCTGCGCGGCAGACTGGGCTTGAAGGTCAAGGTTCTGGAACGCGGCGACGGCGTTGGGGGGACGTGGTACTGGAACCGTTATCCCGGCGCGCGCTGTGATTCCGAAAGCCATTCCTATTGTTACTATTTCGATGATGAGATCCTGCAGGAATGGGAGTGGTCCGAGCGCTATCCGCAACAGCCGGAAATCGTCCGGTATCTGAATTTCGTCGCCGACAAGCTGGAGCTGAAGCGGGATATTGAATTCGGCGCGAACGTGACCGCGGCGCGTTATGACGAAGCGGCCAACCTTTGGCATGTGGAAACGGAAGCGGGCGAAGTCTTCACCGCGAAATATTTCATTACTGGTGTCGGCTGTCTTTCCTCGGCGAACGTGCCGAACATTCCGGGCCGCGATAGCTTCAAGGGTGACTGGTACCATACCGGTCAATGGCCGCATGAGGGTGTCGATTTTACCGGCAAGCGGGTCGGTCAGATCGGCACGGGATCGACGGGTATTCAGGCTGTGCCGGTGATCGCGGAAACGGCGGAACATCTGACCGTCTTCCAGCGCACCGCGAACTATAGCATCCCCGCCCAGAACGGCCCCCTTTCCGACGAATTCAAGAAATGGGCGAAGCAGAACACTGATGAGATCCGCCGCAAGATGCACGCCTCCACAAACGGCCATCCGTTCCTGTTCGAGGACCGCGATGCCGCCGATGTGACCGATGCTGAACGGCAGGCGATCTATGAGAAGGCTTGGGAGGTTGGCGGACTTCGCTTCCGTGCTGTGTTCCGGGACCTGCTGATCGACAAGGCGGCGAACGATACGGCAGCAGAATTTCTGAAGGGCAAAATCCGTGAGATCGTGAAGGATCCGCAAAAGGCAGAGATCTTGGCCACCATCGATCATCCCTTCGCGACCAAACGGCCGCCCATCGATACCGGCTATTTCGAGGCCTATAACCGCGACAATGTGAGTATCGTCGATTTGCGGAAGACGCCGATTGTTGAGATCACCGAAAAGGGCGTCCGGACGGCGGATCAGGAATACGAACTGGACATCATCGTCTTCGCGACCGGTTTCGACGCGATGACGGGATCGCTGCTGAAACTCGGGATCGTCGGTCGGGGTGGTGTGCCGCTCTCTAAGGCATGGGAAGCCGGGCCACGGACATATCTGGGGCTGCAGGTCGCGGGCTTCCCGAACATGTTCACCATCACCGGGCCCGGTAGTCCTTCCGTCCTGTCCAACATGCCGGTTGCGATTGAGCAGCATGTTGAATGGGTCGCCGACTGCATCGAGCATATGGAAAAGAACGGTATCGACCGGATCGAACCGACCGAGGAGGCTGTGGCGGGCTGGGTCGACCATGTGAACGACGCGGCCAACGCCACCCTGCTGCCGCAAGCGGGCCATTCCTGGTATCTCGGCGCGAACGTGCCGGGTAAGCCGCGTGTCTTCATGCCCTATGCGGGCGGTATGGCGCGGTTCCGGAAGATTTGTGACGAGGTCGCGGCGGATGGCTATCGCGGCTTCGCGTTCTCAAACGACGGTGTGCCACAAAGCGGCCTGCACGCCGCGCAATAATCAAGAAAAAGCGAAAAGATATGACAGGGATTGGACGTTTGGACGGCCGTGTGGCTGTCGTCACGGGGGGCGCCAGCGGAATCGGCGCGGCATGCGCGCGTCTTTTGGCGGCGCGGGGTGCGCATGTCGTTGTGGCGGATATGAACGAACCGGGCGCCATGGCAATTGCCACGGAACTTGGCGGGACCGGTTATGCCATCGATGTTCGCGATGCGGCGGCGGTGGACGCCCTGGCTGAGAAGAGCGAGCGGGAGGTCGGCCCAACCGATATTCTGGTTACTTCAGCCGGTGTTGTGCAGGCGCCCTTGGCGCCGGAAGATCTGCCGCTGGATGTCTATGACAACATTATCGCGGTGAACCTGCGCGGAACCTATCTGACCGCAAAGGCCTTTGGCGCTTTTATGGTGAACCGTCGGCGCGGGTCTATCGTGACGATCAGCTCTGTCACCGCCGAACGTTCGGTTCCCCTGCATGCCTATGCGCCAACCAAGGCGGCCGTGACGAATCTGACCGCCGGCCTCGCCGCCGAGTGGGGCCGTGCCGGCATTCGGGTGAACACGGTAGAGCCCGGATACACAAGAACGCCAGCCCTGCAGGATCAGATCGATAGGGGCAACCGCGACCCGTCGCTGTTGGAAGCAAATTCGACCCTGGGCCGGATGGTGGAGCCGGAAGAAATTGCCAAGGCGGTTGCTTTCCTGGCTTCCGACGAAGCCTCCGCCATCACGGGAATTGCGTTGCCGGTGGATGCGGGGTTTTTCTGTGCTGGGTCATGGCATCCCTATGGCGGCGTGCGGCCCCGGTAAGGCGGTCAGGCAAAAAGCCCCTTCGTGAGAACCTTCATATAGGCTTTGATGACATGGCCGGGGACCGGTCCGGCATGGCCGTTTTCATCCCGTGCGTAGCGCATCGCGATGTAGGACCGGGCCGCCAACAGCATATAGATCACCGTTTCCAGCTCATCCGCGTCGAAGCCTTCTATCTCGCCGCGCACAACCGCGCGGTTAAGAGCGTTTCGGTATCCTTCGACCAGGACACGGAAATGTTCCGCATGCGCTTTGGGGGCGAAGACTTCCGCTTCGTATAAAATTCGGTAGAAGCCCGGATGTTGGTCGAGATAAGCGAAGAACGCTTCCAGCCGCGCTTCCTCCCGCGCCGGACCGACGAGGTCACGCGGCAGGGATACCGCGATATGGTCCAGCATTCCGCGGCCCATATAAGGCAGCAGTTTGTCGAGGATGTCCTGCCGTGAGTCGAAATAATTGTAGAACGTTCCCTGCGCGACACCGGCCAGCTGGGTGATTTTCGCGATCGAGGCTTCGGCATACCCGTCCCGTCCCACGACCTCGGCCGCTGCTTCGAGAAGAAGCGTATATGTCTGCTTCGCCTTTTCCTCGCGGGACATCCGTTTGGGGGGAAGGGGAATAACGGCTTCGGGTCTGCTCATGACGCAAAGTCGTAAATGACGGTCGGCGGCCTGGGGCCGTTTTCTTGGCGGATATCGCCGACAGTTTGGTTGGGATCCGTCCGGTGTTTTTTCCCTCTAAAGGCCATGAAGCCGCCCCGTCGCGTTATTCATTGTTCTTCGGCCCAGTTTGTTGTTGAGCAGCGCCGAAGGCAAGTGTGATGCCCGGCGCTTTTGCCATGCGCTTTTGCCATGCGCTTTTGCTCCGCGCCTATGCTCGGGCGCAAACCTCTCCGACAGGTATGCTTGGGAATCCTTGACTGCTGCTTCTCTTTTTGATATTGAATTCAGAATTCAGAATGCAATATTCCCGTGAGAAAGCCATATGAGCATCATTCGTTCCGTGCCGAATTTGACGGATCAGGTTTATCAATTGGTTGTCGATGAGATTTGCGACGGCATTTTGCCTGCGGGTTCCCATTTGGTGCAGGAGCGGCTCGCGGAACGGTTCGGTGTTTCCCGTCAGCCGGTTCAGCAGGCCATCGCCTTGCTAAAAGCGGACGGTTTGATTGAAGAGATCGGAAAGCGCGGAATGCAAGTTGCCGCCCTCGACCTCGCCATGATGCGCGCACATTACCAGCTCCGCGGGACGTTGGATGCCTTGGCCGCGCAACTGGCGGCAAAGCGCGCAGCGGCCGATCCGAACTTGGCGGCGGAAATCGATGTACGGGGGCGAGAAATAATCCGCCGCGGATTCAAGGCCGTCCATAGCGGCAGCGTTCCAAACCAGATTCAGGAAGAAGCGGCCTTTCATTTCTTTGTTTATGAGATCTCCGGCAATCCGCTTATGACGAAAAGCGCGGAGCCGCATTGGCGCTATCTGCGCAGGGCGATCGGCGACAGGTTGCGTGAAACACCGCAGCCCGAATCCATATGGAAGCAGCATGAAGAGATTCTTGATGCCGTGATTTCCGGACAGCCCGGCTTGGCTGAGAAGCGCGCGTTGGAACATGTGCGTTTGGCGACGGAGATGCTGGTGGAGACATTTTCGCCGGCCTGAGATTTCGACCTTTGTTGACGATGCCGGGTCGAATCCCATCGCCGGCAACCGAATAAGTGAAACCAAGAAAACCCGAAGGGGAGACCGCCATGCTTGACCTTGGAAACCGGATTTCCGTCTATCAGCCCGAACAGGAAGGACTGAAGTTCCCGGAAGAACCCAAACTGAACTCGAACGAGGAAATCCGGCTTGACCGTAAGAAACGCCTCGTTGCCGCGTGCCGGGCCTTCGCCCAGCAGAAATTCGACTATGGCTTCGCCGGTCATTTGACCATCCGCGATCCGGAACATCCGGAACTGTATTGGACAAACCCGATGGCCGTGCATTTCGATCAGGTCAAGTTGTCGAACCTGATCCTGGTAGATCACAAGGGCAAGGTCATCGAAGGTGATTATGCGGTGAACCAGGCGGGCTTCGTTCTGCACGGCGCCGTGCATGAAGAGCATCCGGAGATTCTGGCGATGTGCCATGCGCATACCTTGTATGGCACGGCCTTTGCCTCGCTTGGCCGACCGCTGGATCCGATTAGCCAGGACGCCTGCGCCTTTTATGAAGACCATGTGGTGATCGAAGAAAAGGCGGGCGCGGTCGCCGTGGAAACCGATGCCGGGCCGCAGGTCGCCAAGGCCTTTAAGGGCGTCAAGGCGGCCATCCATCAGAACCATGGTCTGTTGACCGCAAGCCGGCACAGCATCGACTCTGCGGCCTTCTGGTTCATGGCGTTGGAACGTTGTTGCCAACAGCAGCTGATGATCGAACAGACAGGTATCAAGCCGACCTTCGTGCCGGAAGAATCGGCCCGCTACAGCCGCGAGCATGTCGGCAGTGACTACATCGGCTGGCTTCATTTTCAACCGATCTACGATCAATTGTCCGAAACCCAACCCGACATGTTTCATTGAGTGACGAAGGGGTAGGCCCACCGTTCAGTAGAATGGAAACTCAGCGGTCGACCTTTATGTTGTTAATAAGTAATATCTAAAGGAGACGTTTGAAGATAGGAAGCTGAAGTCGGTAAGCCATGACGGATACGCAACCGAACGAGTCTGGTATGCGTGTTTGGAAGTCTGTCGGAGAATGGACCTACACGCATTGCGACCCTGACATGAATCCAAAAGGCCTGGAAAATTTCTCCGGGCTTATTTCGTTGTGGCAGGAAAAACGCCAAGGCCGACGGGTTCCGGCATGGCGGGACTTCGACTTCTACGACTTCAAGGGGTGGCATGGTTACATCTCGGTCTACGATGTCAGCTATGATCCATTCGACTGGGTGCTGCGTCTGTCTGGAACGAAGGTCGACGAACTGTTTGAAAGGCATCTGACGGGCATGACACGACAAGAACGGAATGAGGTAGCAATCGATTACGATAGCGTGGCCGAGTTCTGCGAAATTTCGTGCACGGAGCTGATGCTTGCCCATACGAGGGGGCCATTGAACGTCAAGGACAAGGAATTCAAATGGGTTGAATTGCTTGAACTGCCATGTTCGGACGGCGGTCCCAGGGCGACCCATACGATCGAGGCTGTGGTGCGACTGGCCAGGGACGAGCAAACGCATTGGCTGTAGGGCAATGAAACCTCGTTCATCTGCGTTTGGACCGTCGAATGATAATACATGAATGAATATAGCGCGGCTGTATGGTGCCTGGTCGGAGGCGTCGTTCGGAAAATGATCGATTTCTTCTTTTCTCGTATTATAACCAGCGGCAAATAGGCATTGTTCGGCTGAAATGGTGCGCAGCCAAGGTGCAAGTGATCCGAACCGCAGGCCGGAACAAAAAGCTTTTCAGAATGGGCGCGGATACGACGGCAACGGCCAAACCGCCGCAGTTGGTGCCTCTCCCATCACTCTTCCTTCCGTTAGGACAGATCCATGAAGTTTCGCTTTCCCATCGTCATTATCGATGAAGACTTCCGCTCCGAAAATTCTTCGGGATTGGGCATTCGCGCCGTCGCACAGGCCATCGAGAATGAAGATTTCGAAGTGCTCGGGGTAACAAGTTACGGCGATCTATCGCAATTCGCCCAACAGCAGTCCCGGGCGAGCGCCTTCGTTCTGTCCATTGATGACGAAGAATTCACCCCCGGCCCGGACCTCGACCCGGCGGTGCTCAACCTGCGCAATTTCATTGAGGAAGTGCGATGGAAGAATGCCGATGTGCCCATCTATATTTATGGTGAGACCAAGACCAGCCGTCATATTCCCAATGACATCCTGCGCGAATTGCACGGCTTCATTCATATGTTCGAAGACACCCCCGAATTCGTGGCGCGCCATCTTGTCCGCGAGGCCAAAAGCTATCTTGAGGGCATCCAGCCGCCGTTCTTCAAGGCGCTGCTGGACTATGCCGAGGACGGTTCCTATTCCTGGCATTGCCCTGGACACTCGGGCGGTGTGGCGTTTTTGAAAAGTCCGATTGGCCAGATGTATCACCAGTTCTACGGTGAGAACATGCTGCGGGCCGATGTCTGCAACGCGGTGGAGGAACTGGGTCAACTGCTGGACCATAACGGGGCCATCGGCGCATCGGAACGCAATGCCGCGCGCATCTTCAATGCCGACCATTGCTATTTCGTGACCAATGGCACGTCGACCTCGAACAAGATGGTCTGGCATCATACGGTGGCGCCCGGCGATGTGGTCGTCGTGGACCGCAATTGCCACAAATCGATCCTGCATTCGATCATCATGACCGGCGCGATTCCGGTCTTCCTGAAACCGACGCGGAACCACCACGGCATCATCGGCCCGATCCCGCAGTCCGAGTTCGATGTCGACGCGATCAAGGCCAAGATCCGGGCCAATCCGCTGCTTGACGGTGTGGACGCGGACGCGGTCAAACCGCGGATCATGACGCTGACGCAATCCACCTACGACGGTGTTCTTTACAATACGGAAACCATCAAAGGCATGCTCGACGGCTATGTCGACAATCTGCATTTCGACGAAGCCTGGCTGCCGCATGCCGCCTTCCATCCGTTCTACGGCACCTACCATTCGATGGGTCGCAAGCGGGAACGGACCAAGCATTCGGTCACATATGCCACGCAATCCGTTCACAAGCTGTTGGCAGGGATCAGTCAGGCGAGCCACGTGCTGGTCCAGGACTCGCAAGGGACCAAGTTGGATCGACATCTCTTCAACGAAGCCTATCTGATGCATACCAGCACCAGCCCGCAATACAGCATCATCGCCAGTTGCGATGTCGCCGCCGCCATGATGGAGCCGCCGGGCGGCACCGCGCTGGTGGAAGAGAGCATTGCCGAGGCGCTCAATTTCCGCCGCGCGATGCGCAAGGTCGATGAGGAGTTCGGCGCGGACGACTGGTGGTTCCAGGTCTGGGGGCCTGATGACCTCGGCGAAGAAGGCATCGGTCGTACCGCCGATTGGGTGCTGAAGAAAACAGACGCCGATGGCGTTCAGGCGTCTGACGGCGAAGATGCGTGGCATGGTTTCGGCGATATGGCGCCGGGCTTCAACATGCTGGACCCGATCAAGGCGACGATCGTCACGCCTGGCCTGAACCTCGATGGGCGGTTCGACGATTGGGGCATTCCCGCCTCCATCGTCACCAAGTATTTGGCCGAGCATGGCGTCGTGGTGGAGAAAACAGGGCTTTATAGTTTTTTCATCATGTTCACGATCGGCATCACCAAGGGCCGATGGAATACCTTGCTGACTGCGCTGCAACAGTTCAAGGACGACTACGCCAAGAACCAGCCGATGTGGCGCAGCATGCCCGAATTCTGCGCCAAGCAGCCGCGTTACGAAGGGATGGGGTTGCGCGACTTATGCCAACATGTCCACGCGCTTTATTCCAAATATGGCGTGGCGGTTTTGTCCACCGATATGTATTTGAGCGACCTGACCCCCGCCATGACACCCAGCGAGGCCTTTTCCCAGATCGCGCGGCGGACGACGCAGCGCGTCCCGATCGATGCGCTCGAGGGGCGCATCACAACCAGCCTCGTCACACCCTATCCGCCAGGAATTCCGCTGTTGATTCCGGGAGAGGTGTTCAATCGAAAAATTGTGGAATACCTGAAATTTAACCGCGAATTCGCCCGCGAATGTCCAGGGTTCGAAACCGATATCCATGGTCTTGTGCAGGAAGTCGGCGAAGACGGGAAGATGCACTATTTCGCCGACTGCGTGGCGGAATGACTCGACGGCTAGATGCCCAGCTTGTCGCGTAGGGCATACCACCAGGAACCCATCACGGAATAGGGGACGCGGAACATCCGTCCGCCCGGGAAAGGGAACCACGGCACCTTCTCGAAGACGTCGAACCGTGACCGGTCGCCGTCGATCGCTTCCGATAATATCCGACCGAATGTGTGGGAGCCGGTGACGCCGTGGCCGCTATAGCCATGCGCGAAATAGGTGTTGGCGCTGATTCTGCCCATCTGTGGGACGCGACTGAAGGACAGCGCGAAGTTTCCACTCCAGGCGTACTCGACCTTGGTGTTTTTCAGTTGCGGAAACACCTTGCCCATATTGGGCAGTAATTTGGCTTTGATATCGCTGGGGTCGGTGCCGCCATAGACCAACCCACCGCCGAACAGCATCCGTTTGTCGGCCGATAGGCGGTAGTAATCGAGAATGTAGCGCACATCCTCGATACAGATATCCGTGGGCAACAGGGCATGTGCCAAGTCCGCACCCAGCGGTTCGGTTGCGATTATTTGCGTGGAAACCGGCATGACCCGGGACGCTAGCGTCGGCACCACATGACCCAAATAAGCATTGCCGCAAAGCACAAGCGTGTTGCAGGTGATCGACCCGCCGGCGGTGGTGACGATAGGTTTTGCTGCCGCCGCGTCGACATTGACCGCGGCCGTTTGTTCGTAGATCACGCCGCCCAGTCGCTCGAACGCTGCGGCCTCTCCTAGTGCAAGGTTCAGCGGATGCATGTGACCGCCGGAATGGTCTATGACGCCGCCGATATAGGCATCCGAATTGACATGCGCGCGCAGCTGCCCCTTATCGAGCAGTTCCTGGTTGGTGATCCCATAGCCCGCCCACAGGTTCAGCCGGTCTTCCAACTCGCGCATATGCGCAGCTGTATAGGCGGCGAAGATGTTTCCATTCTTCAGGTCGCATTGAATGTCATAGGTCTTGATACGCTCACGAATGATTTCGCCGCCTTCTTGCACCAATCCAGCGACGAAATTGGCGGTATCCGCGCCATAGCGCTTCTTGATTGTCTGCAGGCTGGCATTCAGGCCATTGACGATCTGGCCGCCATTGCGGCCCGACGCGCCCCAGCCGACACGGGCCGCTTCAATGATTGTTACTTTGTATCCCTTCTCAACCAGATGAAGGCCTGTCGAAAGACCGCTATACCCTGCGCCGACGATCAGGATATCCGTCGTGATATCGCCTTCCAATGGGGGGCGATCCGGTGAAGGGTTGGCGCTTGCGGCGTAGTAACTGTCGGTATGGACGGCAACACCGGCAGCGGTGTTCACCTGGGTGCTCATCACACGACCTCTAGATAGGTGTCGTATTCGAAATCGGTCACTTGGCGCGCGAAGCGTTTCAGTTCCTGCATTTTGCTTTCGACAAGCATCGTTTGAAGGCGTTTCGAATAGACCCGTTGCACGTAGCCGCCGCGCCGGAAGGCTTCGATGGCGGTCGCCCAGTCGAGCGGCAGGTGATCCAGCTTCATATTGTAAGCGTCGCCGCTGATCGGTCGGGTCGGTTCCATTCCATCCTCGATGCCGACCAGGGCCCCACCGAGAATGCTGGCCACGACCAGATAGGGGTTCGCATCCGCGCCGGCGACGCGGTGCTCGATGCGGCGCGCTTTCGGGTTTCCGCCGGGTATTCGAATGGCGGCGGTGCGGTTTTCATATCCCCAGGCAATGCTCGTTGGCGCATGGGCGCCGGGCAAAAGCCGGCGGTATGAGTTTTCATGCGGTGCAAAGGTCAGCGTGTTTTCTTGCATCGTTGCCAACAGACCGGCGACCGCATTAAGCATGATGGGTGAGCCTTCTTCGCCTCCATTGTCGAAGAGGTTGCGGCCGCGCTCATCCTCAAGTGAGAAATGGACGTGGAAACCGCTGCCGGACCGTTCGCCATAGGGTTTGGCCATGAAGGTCGCGGCAAGGCCGTGCTTGCGGGCAATGCCTCTGACCAGCCGTTTGAACAAGACAGCGTCGTCGGCGGCTTTTAGCGCATCGGCGACATGCACCATGTTTATTTCGAATTGTCCGGCGCCGTTCTCTGAAATGGCGGCATCGGCCGGGATGTCCTGTTCGGCGCAGGCATCGTAGACATCGTCCAGAAATTCGTCGAAATGCTGTAATTCGTCGAGCGACAATGCGCCGTCGGACCCAAGCCGTTTGTCGGTGATCGGCGAGCAGGGCGGCTGCGGTTGCGTGCCGCTGGGATCATAAAGATAGAATTCCAGTTCGGTGGCGACCACAGGGGTGAGGCCGCGTTCCTTGTACTTGTCCACGACATTGGAAAGCGCCCGGCGCGGGTCGCCGGCGAAAGGCGTTCCATTCTCTTCCAGCATCCAAAGCATGGCCAGGGCGGACGGCCGGTTTGTCCAGTTGATCAGCACGATCGGCCGGCCGGTGAAATCGCAAATCCCGTCAGAGTCCCCGGTTTCGAAAACCAACTCGCTGCCCTCGACATCCTCACCCCAGATATCGACGCTCAAGATCGACAGCGGCATGCGCAGGCCGCCACCAAGAATTTTCGCCGCTTGCTCGACCGGCAGGCGCTTGCCGCGCATCGTGCCGTTCAGATCGCAGACACAGGCGAAAACCGTTTCAATTTCAGGGCGTTCCAGCAGCCAACTGTTTAGATTATCTAGGGACACTTTTTCACCTCAGAAAGGGCACTTGAAATCCCAAGCGCATCGACGGACTACGGCTTCAATTCCACCTTATGTCAATCGCAATTGAGGGCAGGGAAGGGGCTAGGGCTTGGACCGGCGACCGGCCAGGAAGGTAACGCCTGACGGGCCGGCGCATTCACTGTGAACGCACCCCGCCGCCAGTTTGAATTCGTCACCTGCGCCATAAATTGTCGTCTCGCCGTCGACCGTGACGTGGAATTCCCCGGATGTGACAAGGCCCCAGGCATCGAAGTCATGCGTGTGATCGTCGAGCCCTTCGGAAGGACCGAGTTTCCGGGCGACGGTCACATATCCTTGCGATGTAACACGGTCTTCAAAGGCAGCGGTATCGATGTTCGTCATATTGATGTCTCCCTTGATGTGGATGTCCAACACATCGGACCGATGGTTTCTATGCTGCCCTAATCTTCGATCACCGTTGGCAGAATTGGATCGATCACTCCGCCGTCGTGCGGTGACAGCATCGCCAGGATATGCGTGATTTTGTCTCTCGACCCCAGAGGCAGGCAAATCCTGGAATAGACGACCCAATCATTTTTGTGCCGTTCCGGAAGCACGCTGTAGATGGGGCGGGCATGCTCCATCACAGCACCGTAGAGCCGCATCGCGAATCCGGCGCGCTCATCATCCCAATTGCTGACGCATCTCTTGTGTAAGTCTCTATCCTTGCCCAGCAAAGTCCGAGTCGTGAAAACCACATATCGGAAGTCGCGGCCGCCGCCGATGGGCTCTAGAAGGTGTAGATACCCAATCCAAGGGAACAGTTCTTCCGGGACAAGATCTTTTCGTTCCGGCATGGTGCGATCGGCCTTGAGTGTTTTCCAGAACTGAAGAAGAGCACGCTCATTCTCCGTGAGTTTTTCCTTCACGACCGCCATCACATGTTCCACCAAATCTTAAAATATTATCAGCCGGAGTCTGAAGGTATATTCGAAAAACCTTAACATAAGATGCCCCTCACTGACAGCCGTCAGGTTTTGTGATTTTGCATTAATCGGTTCCGGCCGCGTCTTGTCGCCTGACCGAAATAGATCTCGTTTTCGAGCGCCTTAGTGGGTGAAACCCGTGCGTCTCAGGGGTCGACTACTGTGGGGTGAATCGGATCTCTATAGTCGCCTTTCACGGGCGTCAGCATCGATATGATATGTGTAACTGTGTCCTCCGTACCCAGGGGCAGGCAAAGTCTGGAATGGACAACCCAGTCATCTTCGTGCCGCTCAGGCGTGGAGTTGTAGACGGGGCGCGCATGATCGACGACGGCCCGGTAGAGGCGCATTGCATGGACGACACGTTCGTCGCCCCAATCGCTGACGAATTTTCCGGTCATATCTCTGTCTCTGCCGACCAGTGTCCGCGTCGTAAAGATCACGTATCGGAAATCGCGACCGCCGTCGATCGGCGCCAGCAGGTGAAGATATCCCAACCAAGGGAATAGATCCTCTGGTGTGATGTCGGATCGTTCCGGCATGGTTCGACCGGCGCGGCGCTTGTCCCAGAGTTGGAGGAGGGTAAGTTCACTTTCCGTGAGCCATTCCTTTGCGCTAGGCATCCTGAATCCCAAAAAAATCTCACCACATTGGCCGGAGTGTATGAGCCGGAGTGTTAACGTCTCATTATATTAGACTATCACGGCTTTTTGCGGTTCGGCTATTCCATCTGAGCAGAGCGTGAACGCGTGTTTGCAATGCGTGAAATACGGCTTTTCGAACAAAGGTATCCCAAGGGGCAACAATTCAGTGAAGCCAGCGGCAACAGCCCTGAGCTTTGATTTGAACGGCACAGGGTTCCAGCACTGCCTGTGGCAGGACGGGTTTGACACGCATGGCGCGCGTGATCGCGCAGCTCGTGCCCTTGGCTTAATCGACCTTCAATTCAGAGACCTGAGCCAGTGATGCGTACTGGGAAAGCCTATCAAGGCCCGATCACCGTGGCGATTTCTATCCTGTGGTGGCAGGCGGTGTGGGACGAAGATCGTTCGGCGTTAGCGGAATATTTGAGCGGGAAGCCAGGTCGCGATTGCAGGGAACGCGCCCAGCAACGCCAGTGCAATCAACTGAATTGCGACGAAGGGAACAATACCGCGATAGATTTCCATGGTCTTCACGGATGCCGGGGCGACGCCGCGCAGATAGAACAGCGCAAAGCCAAACGGCGGCGTTAGGAAGCTCGTTTGCAGGTTCATCGCGATCAAGACCCCAAGCCAGACCGGGTCGAGTCCCATAGACAGCAATACCGGCGCGACCAACGGGACGACGATGAGTGTGATCTCGACAAATTCGAGGAAAAATCCCAACACGAACATGACGAGCATGACAATCAGCACTGCGCCGACAACACCGCCCGGCAGGTCCGCCAAGACCGCGTGGACCATATCGTCGCCGTGCAGGCCCACGAAGACCAGCGAGAACAGCTGCGCGCCGATGACGATGGCGAAGACAACAGACGAGATCTCCATCGTACTGCGGACGACCGAACCGAGCACGCCAACGGCATTGGCGCGCCGCAGCCCGACCACGATGCCCCAAATCAGGACCAACGTCAGGAGGCACGCAAGGCCGATGGCAATGAGATTCTGAGCCTCAATGTCATCGCGCGCGACCCGCAGGTCGAATTTCTGCGTCAGCAGGAGAAGAAAAAAGAGGCTTACGGTCGCTGCGTAAATCGGCCATGGGCTCTGCTTGGAAAGCCGCAGTCCGGCGAGCATGGTGGCGCCGATGGCGCCCACTGCTGCGCTTTCGGTGGGGGTCGCGACCCCGGCCAGGATAGATCCAAGCACGGCCACGATCAGCAGAACAGGCGGCACCAACGCACTTAGAAGCGTTTGCCAGACGGGCGGTGCCCCATCAGCCTTCAATTCCTCCATCGGCACCGGCGGGGACGCCTTAGGATATAGGATCGCGATCGCGACTTGATAGGTGATGTAAAGCCCAACCAGCATGAGACCCGGCAGCAGGGCGCCCGCGAAAAGCTCGCCCACCGAGACCGTATCGGGGGCGAAGATACCTCGGTCCAACTGCGATTTGGCATAGGCCGAGGCCATGACATCGCCGAGCAGTACGAGGACAATCGACGGCGGAATGATCTGACCGAGCGTGCCGGCCGCACAGATCGCACCGGTTGCGAGCTTGGGGTCGTAGCCCCGACGCAACATTGTCGGCAGAGACAGAAGTCCCATCGTGACCACGGTGGCGCCGACGATACCGGTAGACGCGGCCAGTAGCGCACCAACCACAGTTACCGAGATGCCGAGCCCGCCCCGAAGCGAGCCAAACAAGCGGCCCATGCTCTCCAACAGAGACTCCGCCACCTTCGAGCGCTCCAACATCACGCCCATAAAGACGAAGAGCGGCACAGCGAGCAGGATCTCGTTGGTCATCGTGCCGTAGATGCGCTGGGGGATCCCGGTGAGATAAGAGATATCGAACGCGCCCAGCAATGTCGCCAGCAGAGCGAAACCCAAGCCGGTGCCGCCGATCGCGAAGGCAACCGGATAGCCGCAAAGCAACACCCCTACGAGCGTCACAAACATCAACAGTGCGAGAATTTCCGTCGTCAAGGTTACCACCGCTTAGACCTCCACTCGGTCCGCGGCTTCATCGTCCCGGTATGGCAGGGGCGGAAGTTCCAGGCCGCGCAGGAACGCCAAAGACCGGATGACGGTCGACAGCCCCTGCAACAACATCATGACTGCGAATACGAGAATTACTGATTTCAACAGGAACACGCCAGGAATACCGCTGGTTTCCCGGGATCCCTCGAGAACGGCCCATGAGCGAGCCACATAAGGAAAAGACGCCCACACGATGAGACTCATCACCGGGAACAGAAGGAACAGCGCGCCGAGTAAATTTACCGTGGCCTTGGTGCGCGGCGATCTGTTCGAATAGAAGATATCGACCCGCACATGCCCGTCCTTGAGAAGAGTGTAGCTGGCGCCCAGCATGAAGACGAGCGCATGCTGGTAGATGATGGCTTCCTGCAACCAAATTTCGCCCGTGCCGAACACATAGCGCATGACCACGACGAGAAATTGCAGCAGCACCATCGTCAGTGCGAGCCAGGAAACGGCGCGACCGATCCGATAGCTTACAAGGTCGATCAACCGCGAGAGGGCGAGCAAAATAGTCAACGTACGAATGTTCCGGATAAAAAGCTGCGAGGCCCGATGAAATCGGACCTCGCAGTTGGATTAAAGGGAGCGGGCGTTGAGGTAGCCCTGAACGGAAATTCCGGTCCAGGCCGCCGCCTGCTCTCGGAAGGCGCTCCAGTGGTCGTAGACCTTCTTCGTCAGCGGATCCGCAGCGCCTGCGGTCGCAACGACGTCCGCAGCGGCCTCACGCATCAGCGCTGTAACCTCATCCGGCATGCGTTTCAGTTGGACCTTGTGCTGGTTGATGAGCTGATCAAGCGCGCGGACGTTGTTGACGTCGAACTCGGTCGTGAGCAAGTCGTTCTCGTAGCGCGTTGCCGCCTCGATAATCGACTTTTCCCAATCGGACATATCGTTCCAGACGTCGAGATTGATGCCGCAGGAAGCGACGGTCGCCGGCTCGTGGATACCGGGCCAGTAGTAGTATTTCGCGACCTGATAAAACCCGAGCGTCAGGTCGTTCCAGGGACCGACGAACTCGGTAGCGTCGATCGTGCCCGATTGCAGCGCTTGGAAAATTTCACCGGCCGGCAACGTGACGGCGGTCGCGCCCAATTGGCTGATGACCTCGCCGCCAAGGCCGGGCATACGCATGGTGAGGCCCTTGAAGTCGTCAGGACCGTTGATTTCCTTGTTGAACCAACCTGCCATCTGGACACCGGTGTTGGATGCCGCGAATGATTTGACGTTGAATTGAGCGCCAACCTCGTCCCACAATTCTTGCCCACCCGACAGAAGCCAAGCGTTGGTTTCGGTACCGGTAAGGCCGAAAGGCACGGTCGAGAAGAAGTTCAATGCCTTCGACTTGCCTTGAAAGTAATAATCGGCGGCGTGATACATCTCACATGCCCCGCCTCCGGCGGCGTCATAGCACTCGAAGGCCGGCACAAGCTCGCCGGCGCCATAGACACGCACGGTGATCTTGCCTTCCGACCATTTCGCGATGTTCTGGGCCATGCGCTCGGCGCTGGTTCCTTGGCCGGGAAGGTTCTTTGGCCAGGAAGTGGCCATCCGAAGGTGGCGTGTGCCCTGACTGATGGCGGGCGTGGGTAAGACTGAGGCGGCAGCAGCGGCGACAGCGACGGTTTTTAAAGCCTGACGGCGATCCATTTTGTTTCCTCTCTGATGTTCCGCGCTTCTGTTGTCGAGCGCTTTGGCAAAACCATATGGTACCTCGTTCAAACGAACAATTGTCATCAGTTCAGGTCAGTTTTGCTTCGCGCTAGGGGTAAGGCTATATCGCGTTAAGCAATTTAAGACTGTCGATAGCACTATATGTCAAATTTGCGGTTCTTAAGGTGCCTGTTGTGGACCTGTTTCAATCTGTGACGGCAATATTGGAAAGTCGACAGGGCTCGGTTGGCTCCAGGGCGACCGAACGAAATTGAGGAGAGAAAGGCGGCGGATCAGGGATTTGAACCACACGCAAACAGAGAGAAACAGAATGCGCCATTTTTGAAGCGTCGGGTCCGATGTTAAACCCGGAAATCAGCTTTGATGTTCAGCGGCGAAAACGCTCTAGAAACTGAAGATGTCGCCGATATTTTCTATGACAGCAATCAGGAACAGCGCGCCCAGCACCAGCAACATCATCCACCACACGAATTGGAAAACAATTGCTGCCGCACTAAGGCTTGCGCCGTAGACCGCGTAGCGCCAGTTCTCCCGCCTCACGCCAGACAGCAGAGACAGGACAAGACCGATGGCTCCCATCATTGGGGCCGCTACCGCCAGATAGGTCCAGATGGGGGTGTGTTCCACGATCGGCTGTGGTTTCCATAAACCGAGCAATGTCCACCAGGCGGACCGTTTGATCTCCCCGGCAATTTCGCCGATCTGCGACGCGGCGGAGGGCTGCGGCTCCAGTGCCGGGCCGACGATCTGCAGGAATACGAGCATGAGTGCGGAGGCACCGATAAGCACCGCCCAGAACCCGGTCTTCCGAAACGGGCTCGGTCCTTGGCGGGACGCAAATTCAGGCCAAATTTCCATGTGCCATATTCTCTAGTTCAGCATTTCATGGAAAAGATGCCCTTTGTCCAGGCGTTGGGACGAGTGAAATCGGGCGGAAGTTTTAGAAAATTCGAGATAATTCCCGATCCGGCTCTTTACCTCCGGACGCGTTCATAGATCACCTGGTAGACCACGAGGTGAAGGAAAGTCTTGTCGGGCATTGGCATCGGTCGATAACCCGCGACCACTTTGAGGGCCGACAAAGCGGATTTCGGGTATTCCACGCTTCCTGATGGCCAGAGGTCCAGGGCCACCACGGTTTGATCGTTCTTGACCGCGGTTTTGCGTTCGATTCCTCTATCGGATGCCACAAGTGCTGGCATGTCCTTGAATTCCTGACTACAGGCGAGGACGGTGTCTTGGATCTTCGTTGCGCGAACCTCCAAACCAGCTGTGTCGACAGGCTTCTTTTCCTCGATAACGATGTCGCATTGATAGCCGAGGAAGGGTTTTTCCTGGGGTTCTGCTAAGTTTGTGATCGGCGGTTTTTCAGGCACTCTGTATCGGCAGGACCGCGCATCGGGAAATAGATGTTGGGGCGCTTCCCCGTTCGGAAGGCCGAACGCTGAGGCGATCCTGTCTGCCTTCTTCTTGGAATTCTTTATGCCGCGGTTATCCAGGTGGTAGTAATACTCATCCAGGGTGAAATGGACCGCCATAACAATGTCACGCCATTTGCGGCAGTCCACGGAAGGGGCTTGGGCGAAGGCATTTGTCGGCAGGAAAGCTGCTAAAACCAGCAAAGTGAATATGCTGCGGTGATCCATTGAGAAACTCTGGAAATATGACATCCGAAGTGTTCAGCATATCCATATGCGTAAAAATGAAAAAGTCTTAGCATCATTGATCCCAAGGTCCGGGACCCGCGAAATAGATGAACGCCTAAGCATCTGGACTGGCCTCCTCTACCTAGCCGGTAAAGCTGACCATTGAACCCACCATTGTGCGCTCGTCGGCGTCGATCACCTCAAAGCCGAGACATTCTTTAACGGCTCTGCCCTCAGTGCAGAATCGGAAAGCAGAACCTTCGCCCCCTCTTCATAGAAGCGCTGTTCCCGAAACCGTGGGCAATGGAAGAGAGGGCGGCTAAACCGGAAATTGGGGCCGCATTCGCGGCGTAGGAAACGCTTTCGTTCCGGGGGACGATAGGTCTCATCGACCGGCATATCGCGTGCGATCGCGTCGGAGTGCCGACCGAATTTCTTCATGGCGATCGGTCCATGCAGGGTGATATCACGTCAGCGGTCTTCGAATGCAGCACCGCATAGCGCGAAACAGGAGAGTATAGAGAGGAAAATGGTGGCGGATCAGGGATTTGAACCCCGGACACAAGGATTATGATTCCTCTGCTCTAACCACTGAGCTAATCCGCCACAGCCCTGACATGCGGGCATCGCCGTGAGGCGAGGCGTTTACCTAATGGGGGGGAGCGCGGCTGTCAATATGCGAAAAGCAGGGTTTTGCTCGTCCGCGCAAGGGATCGTCGCAATGTTTCGGGGGCGGTGTTGGGATCGGCGCAGGCCCTTGCCGAATGACCCATTCCGGGCCTATGCCAATACCCAACCGGCCCGGCGTGTAACGGAACCGGTGTCACAAGAGACGGGTGGACTCTCCGCATGCATCCTTTTGTTACCGTCATCGACTGGGTCGCGGTCGCCGTCTTCGCGATTTCCGGCGCTCTCGTCGCCAGTCGTAAGGAAATGGACATCGTGGGTTTTGGCCTGATCGCCTGCATGACAGGCATCGGCGGCGGCACTTTGCGGGACGTATTGCTGGACCGCCCTGTTTTCTGGACCGTCGATCCGACGCCGATGGTGATCTGCCTGGTGAGCGCGCTGCTCGTCTTCTTCACCGCCCATATCGTCGACCGACGCTATCCCTATCTGTTATGGGCGGATGCGGTCGGGGTGGCGATCTATGGCGTGATGGGGGCCGAACTCGCGCGGTTGGAAGGGGCGGGCATGCTTGTTTCCGTCGTCATGGGCGTGATGACCGCGACCTTCGGCGGTTTGATCCGCGACGTGGTCTGCAACGAAACGCCGCTGATCCTGCGCAAGGAGGTCTATGTCACGTGTGCCGCCCTGGCGGCCGCCACGCATGTTGGGCTGAGCGCGATTGGTGTGCCGGCCGTCTATGCGGCAGGGGCAGGAATCGCCCTGGGCTTCGGGCTCAGGGCGCTTGGAATATGGAAAGGGCTTTCCTTGCCGGCCTATAAGTCGAGGCCTGGCCGGGAGTATTGACCGCCTATGCGGCAGCGACCGCCGCGTCCTGCCGCTGAATCCAGCCGCCGCCCAGCACCGTTTCGCCCTCATAGAAGACGCAGGCCTGGCCGGCCGAGACGCCGTATTCCGGTTCCGCGAAACGAACGATGACGTCTCCCACCGCGTCGGCACGGACGGTGGCGGGGACGGGGGCCATGGTGTTCCTGATTTTCACCATCACCGGGCGGGGCGTATCGGAGAGCTTTTCCGGCCCCAGCCAGTTCAAGGTGGCCAGGCGAATTTCATCGACCGCCAGCGCATCGTGCGGGCCGACCAACACCCGGTTCGTGGCCGGGTCGATCCGAACAACATAGAGCGGATCGTTGTCGCCCGCTGCGCTGCCGTCCTTGTTGCGGCCGCCGATGCCCAGGCCCCGGCGCTGGCCGATCGTATAGTTCACGACCCCGTCGTGCCGGCCCAGTACGGTTCCGTCCAGATGGACGATATCGCCGGGCTTGCCGGCATCCGGCCGGAACTTGGTGACGACGCTGGCATAGGACCCGTTCGGGACGAAGCAGATATCCTGGCTGTCCGGCTTGTCGGCGACCGGCAAGCCGAAGCGTTCGGCCAAGCGCCGGGTTTCCGTTTTGTCGTTACCGCCGAGAGGAAAGCGCAGGAAGTCGAGCTGTTCCTGCGTGGTGGCAAACAGGAAATAGCTTTGATCCTTGGATGCATCGACGGCGGCCATCAGCCGGGCGCGCCCGTCGACCGCTTCGCGCCGAACATAGTGGCCCGTCGCCAGTGCTTCGGCGCCTAGGTCCCGGGCGGTGCCCAGCAGGTCGCGAAACTTTACGGTCTGATTGCAGCGGACGCAGGGGATCGGCGTTTCGCCACGGGTATAGGCGTCGACGAAATCGTCGATCACGCTTTCCCGGAATTTGCTTTCATAATCCAGAACGTAGTGGGGAATGCCGATCTCCGCGGCGACATTGCGGGCGTCGTGAATATCCTGCCCGGCGCAGCAGGCCCCTTTGCGTTCAACCGCCGCGCCATGGTCGTAAAGCTGCAGCGTGACGCCAACCACGTCGTATCCCCGCTCTTTCAGCAAGGCGGCGGTGACGGACGAATCCACACCGCCCGACATCGCGACGACGATGCGGGTATCTTCGGGGCGCTTATCGAAACCAAGGTCATTCATGGCGCGGAATATAGGCTTTCGCGGCCCAATCGCAATATGGCACTGAAATTCCGGTCAGGAACCGTCCGGGCGGTTTAATTCTGGATGTACCCCAGTTCCCGCAACAGCGGGCCGTTATCGACGCAGAAATCCTCAATTGCCCGAACAAGGCCGTCATATTCCGGATGCCCCATGGGAAGGGACAGGGTCATCATACAGCGGGTCGCCATGTACTGTCCGCGCTCCAGCATTTCCATATAGAACAGGCGCTTGATTTGCGGGTCCAATGTCTTGACGTCTTGCGGCCGTTTGACCGGCGCATCGGTGAAATGGACGCACATCAGGGAACCCAAGCCCGTCGCCTGCGCCTTCATGCCGACGCGCTTGAAGCAGACATTAATGCGTCGGCGCAGGTCGTCGCCGGCGGCGTTCAGGGTTTTCGCCACTTTGCAGGTATAGACCTGGGTCAGCCCGGTCAGGCCCGCCGCCATGGTCAGGACGTTGTTGTTGAACGTGCCGGCGTGCAGATAACCGCCGGGGCGGGAGGGATCGAAATGTGCCATGATGTCCCGACGGCCGCCGAAAGCGCCGAAGGTCAACCCGCCGCCGAGATATTTGCCCAGCGCGGTGAGGTCGGGGATGACGCCGGTCGCTTTCTGCAAGCCGCCTTCGGAAAGGCGGGAGGTGATGACTTCGTCGAAGATCAGAAGCGCGCCGACGGCTTCAGTCTCTTTTCGGATTGCTTCCAGGAACTCCTGGTCGGCGGGGATGCAGCCGCCGCTGCCCATCATCGGTTCCAGGGTGACGGCCGCCAGATCCTTGCCAACCCGGCGGATAGCGGCCACGGCGCCTTCGGTGTCGTTATAGTCCAGCAGTTCGACATCGTAGGGGGCGTTCAGTTTGCCATGTTCCCCATCCATCAGCAGGAAGCCGCCGTGATAGCCGCCTCGGAAAGCGAGGAATTTCTCCCGGCCGGTGACAGCCCGGGCAACCGCGAAGGTCATCAGGTTCGCTTCCGAACCGGAATTGCAGAAACGGATCAGATCGATGCCGGGAAAGCGCTGGACCAGTTCCTGGGCCAGTCCCGCTTCGTAGCGGTTCGGCGCACCCAAGACCGTGCCGCGTTCCATCGCGGTGACGACTGCTTCGCGGATGGTCTGATTGGTATGGCCGTAGAGGCCCGCTGAATATTCACCCAGAAAATCGACATAGCGGTGGCCGTCCAGGTCCTCCAGCATGCAGCCGTCCGCCAAGGTCATGGTCAGCGGGGCCGGATCGAAATGCAGGACGGACCGTGTGTTCCCGCCGGGCATCCATTGCCGGGCGGCTTTGTGGCGTTCCATGCTGCGCGGATTGCGCGCGACAAACCGCGCTTCGGCCTCGGCCAATGCCTGGTCGAGGGTGAGATTTCTTGGGGTGTGGTTGGTCATTACCATGCCGGAGGTTATTGGTTCTGTGAGATCGTTCCAGCCAGCCTATCGTCTGCCCGGACCAGTGTCTACGTACCGCTCGCAGCCCCTCCGAAAGCGCGCGGTAAACCTGAACAACTAATCCTTACGATTGGGACTATCAGCCCCGTTTATAAGGGGAATGGTCATCCAGATACTCCATCACATGGGAAACCTCGTCCCGTTCCGCCACCAAAAACCGCTCAACCGCGTCGCGGAAGCCCGGATCGACGATGTGATGCGCGGAATAGGTCCGAACCGGCAGATATCCGCGCTGAACCTTGTGTTCACCCTGCGTGCCTGCCTCGACGCGGGCCAAGCGGCGTTCGATGGCGAAATCGATCGCCTGGTAGTAACAGGCCTCGAAATGCAGGAAGGGATAGCGCCCGTCGGATCCCCAATTCCGCCCGAACAGGCATTCCGTCCCGATCAGGTTCAGGGCGCCGGCGACGGGTACGTCCCGGTCATAGACCAGGACAAGCATGACCCGGTCCCGCATTCTCTCCTGCAGCAGCCGGAAGAACTGGCGCGTCAGGTATGGGTGGCCCCATTTCCGGTCATAGGTCTGCTGGTAGAACAGATAGAAGGCGTCCCAATGGCTGTGTGTCAGGTCGTCGCCGGTCAGACGTTCGATGCGCAAGCCGCTATCGGTCGCTTTCTGTCGTTCTTTGCGGATGTTCTTGCGCTTCCGGCTGCTCAATGTGTCCAGGAAGTCGTCGAAACTGGCATAGCCCTGATTGTGCCAATGGTATTGTTGCCCATGGCGGATTAGGAATCCCGCATCCTCCAGCGCGTCGGCATCGGTCTCCGTGGCGAAATTCACATGCAGCGACGATACGCCGTGCTGCCGCGTGACCTCCATCAGTCCCGCGATCAACGCGCTGCGCGTTCCAATTTCGTCTCCCCCCGGCCGTACCATCAGGCGGGGGCCGGTGACCGGTGTGAACGGAACCGCGGACAGAAGCTTCGGATAGTATTGGCCGCCTGCGCGTTCATAAGCATGGGCCCAGCCGTAGTCGAAGACATACTCACCCTGACTGTTGCCCTTCAGGTAAAGCGGCACGGCGCCGATCAGACGGCCGGCGTCGTTCTGGATGATCAAATGCTGCGGCAGCCAGCCCTCGTCGGCGCAGGCCGACCGGCTTTCTTCAAGCGAATAGAGGAAGTCATGGCTGACGAACGGGTTTTCCGGCCCGGCACAGGCATCCCATTCATCCCGCGCGACCGTGCCCAGGTCGCTTACGATATCGATGCGGACTGCTTCGTTGCCGTCTGGCATGGTGTCTCCTTGCTTCTAGAAGACATGCGTCGACGATGGCATTGGATCAAGACCTTGTTGCGCCGCGGGGAAAGATTCCAGGCGGGCGCCGCCTTGACCGGCCGGAGGATTTCATGACTCTGCCCGGCAAACGGCTGTTTGTTGTGGTGGAGGGTGCCGGATATGGGGAAGGCTGAAGAGTTCGATGTCATCGTTATCGGGGGCGGGCATAACGGTCTGACCTGTGCCGGCTATCTTGCGCGCGGCGGGCTGAAGGTGAAGGTCGTCGAGCGGCGCGACGTTATCGGCGGCGCCGCCCTGACGGAAGAGTTCCATCCCGGGTTCCGCAATTCCGTCTTTTCCTATCTGGTCAGCCTGCTGTCGCCCAAGGTGATCGCGGATCTTGAACTGTCGCGCTATGGGCTGGAAATCATGGACCGCACATCTGGCAGTTTTTCCGTGCTGGAAGGCGATCATCTATGGCTGCCGCGGGACGGTGCGAAGGCGCGCGCGGAGGTCGCGCGGTTCTCCAAGGCCGATGCGGACGTGCTTCCCGAGTTTGAGGACCGGATCGCCCATGTGGCGGAGGCGCTGCGCGCCGTGGCGGAAGATGCCCCACCCGATTTCGGCGGCGGATGGCCGGACCTGTTGCGGCTGGTTTCTCTCGGCAACCGCGTCCGGAAACTCGGGCCCCAAGGGCAGGCGGATCTGGCGGACCTTATGAGCATGTCCGTCGGCCACTACCTGGAACGTTGGTTCGAGAGCGACCCGATCAAGGGGATTTTCGGTTTCGAAGGGGTCATCGGGAATTTTGCGGGGCCGTATCAGGCCGGATCAGCCTATGTGTTGCTGCATCACGCCTTCGGTCAGGTGAACGGCCGCACCGGTGCCTGGGGCCACGCCAAGGGCGGTATGGGTGCGATTACGCAGGCCCTGGCCGCGTCGGCAAAGGCAGCGGGCGTTGATATAGAGACCGAAGCACCGGTCAAGGAAGTGATCGTCGAGAAGGGCAAGGCGGTCGGCGTTGCGCTGGAAGACGGGCGCGTGTTTCGCGGGCGCGGGGTTGCGTCGAACGTCAATCCGTCATTGTTGTTCGGGCAAATGGTCGACCCGGCCGTCGTGCCAAAAGAATTCAAGCGACGCATGGATACCTGGCGCAGCGAATCCGCGACGTTCCGGATGAACTTGGCGCTCAGCGAAGCGCCGCGCTTCTCCTCCCTGCCGGGCGGGGATGCGGATTTCGCCTATCTGAACGGAACGATCGATATCTGTCCGTCGCTCGACTACATTCAGAACGCCTTTGACGATGCGCGGGCGGGTGGCTGGGCCAAGCGGCCGGTAATCTCCATGTGCCTGCCGACGACGCTCGACGATACCCTGGCACCGGAAGGCTGCCATGTTATGAGCTTGTTCTGTCAGCATTTCCGGCGGCATCTGCCCGATGGCACGTCTTGGGACGACCATCGTGAGGCCGTTGCCGACATGATCATCGATACGGTCGATCACTATGCGCCGAACTTCAAAGCCGCGGTCGTGGGGCGCCAGATCAACTCACCCTTGGATATCGAGCGCAAGCTGAACATGGTGGGCGGCGATATCTTCCACGGCGCTCTGCATCTGGATCAGATATTCTCGATGCGGCCGGCACCGGGTCATTCAGACCATCGTATGCCGGTGCCGGGTTTGTACCTGTGCGGGTCCGGTGCCCATCCGGGCGGCGGCGTGACGGGCCTGCCCGGTCGGAATGCGGCGCTGGAGATCCTGCGCGACATCAAGTGACGCGCAGGATCCGCACCGATCCGTGGGGATAGTTACTCGACCTCGAAGACCGCTTCGACTTCGACGGCGACGTTGAAGGGCAGGGAACCGACGCCAACGGCGAAGCGGGAATGAGCGCCCTTGTCGCCGAAAATTTCACCGACGACATTGCTGGCGCCGTTGATGACCATCGGGTGCTGTTCGAAATCGGCCGGGCAATTGACGAAACCGCCCAATTTCACGACGCGCGTCACCTTGTCCAGGTCGCCGCCCAGCATATCCTTGGCGACGGCGATGGCGTTAAGCGCGCAGACGCGGGCACATTCCTGACCCTGCTCAACGGTGAATTCAGCACCGACCTTGCCCTTGTAGGCAAGCTCGCCGTTAACGAAGGGAACCTGACCGGAAACGAAGATCAGGTTGCCGGTACGTACGCCGGGAACATAGGCGGCGGCGGGTTTCGCCACGGTCGGGATTTCAATGCCGAGTTCTTTGAGACGAGCGTCGATTTGGCCTGCCATAAATTCCTCCTGGGAGTTTTGAGGGTATGTTTATTCCGTGGGGTCTTATTCACTGGGACATTCGGTGGCACCCGGTTTTGCCGTAGTGCCCGTCTGTCCGCGGGCGAAGTATTACCACCGCAAAATGGATGGTCCAACAGCGGAAAGCTTGCCGCATTGTAAATCGCAGGAGTGGGGCGTGTGCGCTACCCGTGCGGCTTCTTTCATTCCCTGGACGTCAGCGGCCTTGTTGTCTTGTTTGTGGAAAGGATGTCATGACCTTTGTTTCAGGCCATGTTGGTCTTCGACGGAGGTTTGCCGTTCGCGGAACGAGCGGGTAATGTTCGCTCAATTGTTCAAATCTGGCCGAATACCCAATCATCTTGCCGGGGCATGGCCGTTTGGGAGTTTGACGTGAGCGACCTAGCCGTCCCGGGTGTATTCAGCTTGCACAGACCAGCCGGTCCAACCGCACCGGTGGTTTTCGACTCGCCGCATAGCGGAACCGTCTTTCCGGCGGACTTCGGATCCATCGTGCCTGAGCGGATCCTGCGCCGGGTGCAGGACAACTTCGTAGACGACCTTTTCTTTGATGTGTTGGAAGTCGGCGCCAGCTTGCTCTGTGCGCATTTTCCCCGCAGCTATATCGATCCAAACAGGGCGCGGGATGACCTGGACAGCAGGCTCTTGTCTGAAGCCTGGCCCGACCCGCTACGGCCGACCGACAAATCCCGCCTGGGTCATGGACTGATTTGGCGCGCCTGTCCGACGGACCGCGCGATGTACGACCGGCGCCTGACCGTGCAGGAAGTGCGGGGTCGCATCGCGACCTACTGGGAACCGTATCATGCGGCGCTGGGTGATGAGATCGATCGCCTCTGGCGGCAATTCGGGCAGGTCTGGCATGTGAATTGTCATTCGATGCCGGCTGGCAGCAGCCCCATCGTCGCGCGGCGCGGTGGATCGCAGCGCGCCGATATCGTGATCGGCGACCGCGACGGCCGGTCATCCGATCCGGAATTCACCTCCTTCGTTCGCGACCGATTGGAACAGCGTGGCTATTCCGTTCGGCTGAACGACCCGTACAAGGGCGCCTATCTTGTCGAAGCCTATGCCGCCCCGGCAGTCGGCCGCAGCAGTATCCAAATGGAAATCAATCGGTCGATCTATATGAATGAAGGCACGCTGGAGAAGTCTGACAATTTCGAAGTGTTGCGGCGTGACCTTGCCGCGGTTGCGGAGGAAATAGCCGGCTTTGCCCTGGACCGAACCATGCCGCAGGCGGCGGAGTGATCGCATGATTGTCATTCACGGATTGAAGAACTGCGACACTTGCAAGAAAGCTCGGAAATGGGCTGAACAGGAAGGGCTGGAGCACAGCTTCCATGATGTTCGCGCGGATGGTTTGACCGCTGAAATGATCGACAAATGGTTGGGGCAAGTGTCCTGGGAACTCTTACTCAACCGCCGCGGCACAACTTGGCGCGGATTGGACGAGGCGGTAAAGGCAAGCGTCGATGCATCCCAGGCGCGTGATTTGATGCTGGAACATCCGGCGCTGATTAAGCGGCCGGTCTTCGACCATGACGGTACGGTCAGTGTCGGCTTTACCGATGCGGTCAAGCAGGGCCTGAAGGGCTAGTGGGCGGGCGGCACGATCATCCGCGACGTCGGTTTGGTTTCGCGTGACGACCGATCAGTTCCGGCGGTTGCTTCCTAACCCATTTCACGAATGTTTGAATGTCCGGATGGGCCAGCAAGGCCTCGGCGCTGGAAAATTCCTTCGCCAAAGTGTCTTCCGAAAAAAGGGAATGGATTTTCTTGTGGCAGATGCGGTGGAGCGTGGACCAGCCGCTGCCGCCTTTGGAACGCGGTATCCAATGATGCCGGTCGATGCTGGGGCCTTCTATCAACGGGCGGCCGCATATCGGGCAAGGGCCTAGAGTTGCGGGCTGGGTGCGGACCGGCATCGGCGAAAGTCCGATGGCGGTGCTACACTTCGATGAAGCTGTCGACGTATGTCTTGTAGGTCTGCCGCTTCGGCTTTTCCCAATCCGCTTCACTCAGATAGGTTATCGAGCTTTTGCCCAGATATGTCCGGGGCAAAACCATGACACGGATGAAACCGGTCATCTTTTCCTTCGACGCCACGCCGGTGACGGAAATCGTGCCCGGTTCGAACCAGGCGTCGTTCGGGCCGAAAACCTGCCGCTCCCCATCGATGTCCAGGGTCAGTTTTCCGCAATGCAAGCAGCGTATGCCGGGGCCGGCATGGGTGTGGTCGTAAATCTGGCAATTCAGCGGAAAGTTCACCGCGTCGCACCTGATCAGGTAGCCATGCGGTTGTTCAAGGGTCACTTCCTCTTGAATTTTCAATTCGCTGGAAACGGCGCCGATCGGTTGACCGCCCGGCTCGTCGCCGTTCCTGAACAATTCGAACCGCCAGATGATGGCGCCGTCCATCGATCCGGTGACCGTGACGGGGTCCTGACTATGGGTTGCCCCGTCGCACAACAGTTCCGTCTGTTGCCCGCTGATCGAGAAACCGCCGAAACGGCAATAAAGGATGCGATGACAGGCGCCGGGATAGGTGGCCGTTTCACCTTGCCCGATCCGATCGTGATACAATCGCAGCGTATGCGTCCCGCCCAAGATCTGCTCCTTGTACTCGTGGAGGATACGACGCCGGGTCGGCGTGTCGCCTCTTCTTTGCCGGTCTTAAATGCCGCCTATGCAAATGTATTTCAGCTCGACCCACTCATCCATCCCGTAATGGGATCCTTCCCGTCCCAATCCGGATTCCTTGACGCCGCCGAAAGGCGCGACTTCGGTGGAGATCAGTCCGCTGTTCACCCCGACCATGCCGTATTCCAGCCCTTCCGAAACGCGCCAAGTGCGGGCGTTGTCGCGGGAGTAGAAATAGGCGGCCAGTCCATATGGGGTGTCGTTCGCCATCCGCACCGCGTCTTTTTCATCCTTGAACCGGATGATGGAGGCGACGGGTCCGAAGATCTCGTCATTGGCGATTTCCATATCCGAATTGACCCCGGTCAGGATCGTCGGCGTGTAGAAGCTGCCACCGAGGGGCGAGGGGTCCCCGCCCAGGGTTGTGGTCGCGCCGGAAGCTTTCGCCGAGGAGACCAGGCTTTCAACCTTGGTAATAGCCTTTTCGTCGATCAGCGGTCCGATGGTCACACCTTCTTCAAGACCGTTGCCCACCTTGAGGGCTGATACCGCCGCACCGAGCTTGTCCAAGTAACGGTCATAAATGTCGTCTTGGACGAAGATACGGTTCGCGCAGACGCATGTCTGTCCGGCATTGCGGAACTTCGAAATCATCGTGCCTTCGATGGCGGCGTCCAAATCCGCATCGTCGAAGACGATGAAAGGCGCATTCCCGCCAAGTTCCAGGCTGACCTTCTTCACGGTGCCCGCTGCCTGTTCCATCAGCGTCTTACCGACCTGTGTGGACCCGGTGAAACCGAGTTTGCGGATCGTCGGATTGGTCGCCAATTCTGTGCCGATTTCGCGTGCATTGTTGCCGGTGACGACCGAAAGGATGCCGGCAGGCACCCCGGCGCGCTCGGCCAGTTCGGCCATTGCGAGCGCCGAGAGCGGCGTCAGCTGAGCCGGTTTCACAACCATCGCACAGCCGCTGGCAAGGGCGGGACCGGCTTTCCGGGTGATCATCGCGGCCGGGAAGTTCCAAGGCGTGATGCCGGCGGTGACGCCGATCGGCTGCTTGATAACCAGAATGCGGTTGTCCGCGCGATGCTGGGGGATGGTGTCGCCGTAGAGCCGTTTGGCTTCCTCGCCAAACCATTCGATGAACGAGGCGGCATAGGCAACCTCACCCTTCGCTTCGGCCAACGGCTTACCCTGTTCCAGGGTCATGATCATGCCAAGATCGTCCTGATGTTCCATCATCAGGTCGAACCATTTGCGCATGATGGCTGCACGTTCCTTACCGGTGCGTGCTGCCCAGGCGGGTTGAGCCTTTTCCGCTGCGGCGATCGCGGCGCGGGTATCGTCCGCCGTGCAGCAGGTGACATCGGCCAAGCGTTCCTGCGTGGCCGGGTTCATGACGGGATAGGTCGCGCCATTGGCGGCGTCGGTCCATTTACCGTTGATATAGGCCTTGGAGCGTAAAAGCGTGGGGTCGTTCAATTGCATTAATCTGTCTCCCTTGGGGCGGGCCCGTTGACCGGGCCCTAAATTGTCAACGCTAAGGTTCGTCCCCTATACAGCGAGGTAGCGCTTTCGGACGGCATCGTCCAGGGCTAGCTCGCTCATGGACCCTTCATACTGTAGTGAGCCACTTTCAATAATGGCAGCCCGGTCTGCAACCTTGGCGGTGAAGACCGTGTTCTGCTCGCATAGCAGTATACCCAACCCTTCCTGTTTAAGGGTTTTCACGACCTGCGCCAGGGCATCGACGATGACAGGCGCCAGCCCCTCGGACGGTTCGTCGAGCAACAGCATTCGAGGGTTGCCCATCAACGTTCTGGCCAACGCCAGCATTTGTTGTTCGCCGCCGCTCAACTGCGCCGCATGCCGGTCCCGCGCGGGCGCCAGGTTCGGGAACAGGTCGAACAGCTTTTTCGGCGTCCATGCATCGGTGCCATCGGCAGGCCTGCGTCCGGCCTCCAGGTTTTCCGAGACCGTCAGGCCGGTGAAGATGCGCCGGTCTTCCGGCACATAACCGATGCCGGTGCGAGCGCGGGCATGGACCGGGCGGTTCGACACCGTGACCCCGTCCATCGAAACGCTGCCGCTTCGCAAGTGAAGCATGCCCATAACGGCCTTCAAGGTCGTCGATTTGCCGGCCCCGTTGCGGCCCAAAAGCGCGACGACCTGGCCCGGTGCGACCGTCAGCGATATGTCCCGGATCGCCAGGGCCTGCCCATAGCCGGCCGAAATATTTTCAATCGTAAGGCCGTTGGCGGCCTGGGGCGAAGTCATGCTTCCTCCCCCAAATACACGGCCTGTACGGCAGGGTCGGCGCGAATTTCATCCGGCGTGTCGAGGGCGAGGACCTGCCCCTTATTCAGGACCAAAATCCTGTCGGCATGATTGAAGACGACGTCCATGTCATGTTCGGTGAACAGAACGCTGATGCCCGATTTGTCGGCAAGCGACCGCACCAGGCGCATCATCTGTTGGCGGCCGTCGGGCGCCATTCCCGCCGTCGGTTCATCCATCAACAACAGCCTTGGCCGGTTGGCGAGTGCGAGGGCAAGTTCCACCCGTTTCAAGTCGCCATAGGAAAGCGCGCGGCATTCCGTGTTCAAGAAGTCCTGGAGGCCGACGGAGGCAGCGAGTTCATCCGCTTCCTCGCCCTTGTATCGGCGGGCGGGAAACAGGAAGGATGCGGTCCTGCCGTCGCGCGACAGCAGCGCCGTCTGCAGTACTTCCCTGACGTTCATCGACTGGAATACCGCGGCGATCTGGAAGGTTCTGCCGATACCGGATCGAAACAGTTTTTGCGGGGTATCGCGGGTGATATCGGTCCCGTCGAACAGGACCGTCCCCATATCGGGTTCGATCTGTCCCCCGATCATGTTGAAGCAAGTAGACTTGCCTGCGCCGTTCGGGCCGATGATGGCCAGCATCTCCGTCCGCGCCACGTCGAAGGAAACATTGTCGACGGCGCTGACGGCGCCGAAGCGTTTGGACAGGCGTTGCACATCCAACAGCGTCATATGCGCCTCCGCATGGCAAAGGCCCGTATCATGGCTGGCAGGCCGGAAAGGCCGGCGGGCGCGAGGGTCGAGACCAGGATGATCACGATGCCCAGCAGCAGACGCCACTGATCGAAACGGGACAGTTGGTCGTGCAACAGGGTGAAGGCGGCGGATCCCAGCACCGGTCCGGCGAGATGGCCGACCCCGCCTAGCAGGACCATTACCAACGCGTCGACCGATCGAGGAATGGCGGCCTCGTCGGGAAAGATGCTGCCTTTGGAAAAGACGAATAACGCGCCGGCCAATCCGGCGGCAGCACCGGCCAGGGCAAAGGCGAGCCATTGCTGGTGCATGACGTCAATGCCGATGGCCTCGGCACGGGCTTTCGCATCGCGTCCCGCGCGCAAGGCGAAACCGAACGGCGCATGCACCGCGCGGCGCAGCAGCAATATCGCGGCAAGGGATAGGGCGAGTGTCAGATAGTAATAGACCATGCGGCTGTCCGCCCAGTCGCTGGGCCACAGACCCAACAGACCGTCATCGCCGCCGGTGAGATCGGTCCATTGTACGCAAAGCGACCAGACGATTTGTGCTACCGCCAATGTCAGCATGGCAAAGTAGATGCCGCTCAAACGGACGCAGAACCAGCCGAACAACAGGGCGGCTGCACCCGCAAGGACCGGCGCCGAGGCCAAGGCGATTTCCATGCCGGGCCCGTCGATCTGTTGAGAGATCAATGCCGCTGCATAGGCGCCGATGGCGAAATAGGCGGCATGGCCAAAACTGACCAGCCCCGCCGGGCCGAGCAGGAAATGGAGAGAGGTGGCGAACAAGGCCGCGACGGCGATATCGGTCGCCAGCACCAGAATGAAATCGTCCTGTGCGAGAGGCAGCAGCAGGGCGCCGATCAGGACAACGGACCAGATTGCTTTTTCCATGGCCCCGGCCGCGGGATAGCCCGCGCCGGGCGTATGGCCGCGTTCCGCGCGTTCCGGCTGCCCGAACAACCCATGGGGACGCAGCAGCAGGACAACCGCCATCACCAGGAACATCAGGACGAGAGTGGCCTGCGGCAACAGGACGACACCGAAAGTATTCGCAAGCCCGATGACGACGGCCGCGACATAGGCGCCGGTCAGGCTGCCCATTCCGCCGACCACGACGACGACGAAGGCAGGCGCAATGACGGTGAGATCCATCATCAAGTCCGCCCCGCCCTTCGGCAATTGCAGCGCCCCGCCGAGGCCGGCCAAGGCGGACCCCAGGAAGAAGACACCGGTGAAAAGGATGCGTTGATCGATGCCCAACGCAGCGGCCATTTCCCGGTCTTCGGTGGCGGCGCGGACCAGGATGCCCCAGCGCGTCTTATTCAGCAGCAACCAGACCAGACCCAAGACGACGGGGCCGGCCGCGATCAGGAAGAAGTCGTAACTGGGGATCTGTGTTCCCAGCAATTCCACAGCGCCGCTTAATCCCGGGGCGCGCTGACCCAACCGGTCTTCCGGTCCCCATACCAGCAAGGTGAGATCTTCGATGATCAAAACCAGCCCAAAGGTGACGAGCAATTGAAACAGCGGCGGCGCTTTGTAGACCGGCTTAAGGACGGTGATTTCGGCCAGGGCTCCTATCATGCCCACGGCAAGCGCGCTTAACAGGATGGATGGCCAGAACCCCAGTCCGGACGCGCCGAACGCCTCGGTCAGCGTATAGGCGATATAGGCCCCCAGCATGTAGAAGGAGCCATGGGCGAAGTTGACGATTTTCGTGACACCGAAAATCAGCGACAGGCCCGCCGCGATGAAGAACAGGACGGACGCGCCGGCGAGCCCGGTTAGAATTTGTCCGGTCAACATGGGGATACCTTGTCCAGCGCGATCATTTGAATGGCGCTGCGAGCCGCGGCGGTCCGGCTGGAACCGGGCCGCCGCGACATGCGGATCAGTTACCCGCCCGCAGGTGTTTCACTTCATCCGGTCCCGGCAGGTGATCGGCGCCGTTTGCGTAGCGCCAGTCGACCATCACACCGTTCCCGTTCTGAACCGCGGTGCGGCCGACGAAGGCACCCATCGTCGATTGATGATCCGACTTCCGGAACGTGATCGGACCGATCGGGGTCGACACCTCGATGCCTTCCGCGGCATCGACCATGGCTTCCGTGTCGGTTGAGCCTGCCTTTTCGATAATAGCGGCGATGGACATGAAGGTGTTGTAACCGACAAGTGACCCGACCTTAGGGGATTCCCCAAATTTTTCGTCATAGGCATTCACGAATGCCTTATGTTCGGGCGTGTTGATCGCATACCAGGGATACCCGGTGACGATCCAGCCATCCGGTGTTTCGTCCTTTAACGGTTCCAGGTATTCCGGTTCGCCGGTCAGCAGACTGACCACCGTGCGGTCTTTGAACAAGCCGCGCAGGCTGCCTTCGCGCACAAATTTGGACAGGTCGCCGCCGAATGTGACGTTATAGATCGCGTCCGGATTGGCGGCTGCCAGGGCTTCGGCTTCGGCGCCGGCGTCAATCTTGAACAGGGCCGGCCATTGCGCGGCAACGAACTTTACATCGGGACGGCGTTCTTTCAGCAGGCGCTGAAAGGCGGCAACGGCGTCCTGGCCGTATTTGTAGTTCGGCGCGATTGTCGCCCAGGTCTTTGCGGGAAGTTTCGCCGCTTCCTCCGCCAACATGGAAGCCTGCATATGCGTGCTCGGCCGCAGGCGGAATGTGTAGCGGTTGCCCTTGCTCCAGACCATTGCGTCGCTCAGCGGCTCGGCGGCCATGAAGAATACCTTTTGCCGTTTGGCGACATCGGCAACCGCAAGCCCGATATGGGAGAAGAAGGTGCCTGCGATCAGGTCGACTTTGTCGCGGCTCAGCAATTCCTCGACGATCCGAACCGCGTCGCCCGGCTTACCGGCATCGTCGCGGGAGATGACCTCCAAGGGTCGTCCGAGCACGCCGCCGGCCGCGTTGATTTCCTCAACGGCCAGTTCCCATCCTTGTTTATAGGGGACGGTGAAGGCGGGTAGGGATGTATAACTGTTGATCTCGCCAATCTTGATGGCGTCGGCCGCGTTCGCGGTTCCATGCATGGATGTCAGGGCCAGGGAGCCCATTGCGAAGGTGGCTATCAGTCCGGCGGCGATCTGGCGTCGAGTCCGTGTCATGCTCTGCCCTTATCTGTATGCCGGCCTCGGCCGGCAAACCTAACGAATGTCTGCACCCTGGGAACCTCAAACCAGTGTACTACGCCGGCAATCATACCGGCCCACTGTCCCGCGGAGTGTGCGGCTCCGACGAGTCCCCCTACGATAGTAAATAACTAAGGCGGCTTGTGCGGCTTCTCAACAGCAGAATTATTGGATTGCCGTAATGTCGGTGACGATACCGTCCCTTTCACAGCCCAGAACATGCATCGTCCCGGTGGCCATGTCGCATTCCAGGGCCAGTCGCGTATCCTTGTTGAGGACGGGCGGCGATAGCCAACCAAAGTTCAAACGGTCGTCGTTCCAACTTTGGACCATATGTGCTGCCCGTTCCGGACTGGTCTTGCCGCGCGCCCTCGCAGGTTCGTCGTACAGCCGCCAGTGATTGGCGGCGACAGCGCTTTCCCGGTCGATGCGGGCTGCGTTTCTCTGCCTTTCGATGGTCAGCGTCTGCCCGGGTTCCATCCCGGCAATCGTGAAGATGACGGGTAGCGCGATCGGCGTATGTGTCAGCTTGTCGACAGCCTCGTCGAAATCCGCGCAGGTCTCGAAGACCATCCGCAGCAGATGAGAAGGGGGAAGGGCCATCGAACGCCCCGTGGCGATCCGAGCCGCAACCCAGTCGAATGGCAGGATTCCCGTCTTTTTCGTCATCGGCGCCTGATTGATCATGATGGCGAAGCGGCCCGGTGCCATGCCGCTGATCGCCCCCAGATAACCGGGCCAGGTCGGATACAGGTTAGGTCCTTTCGGTCCAACCTGGCGGACCAGCACCATGTTTCGGCCGATTTCATCAAAAGGCCAGTCCAGGGTTCTGCGCAGCATGGGGGCCGATCTGCCTTCCGGCGTCGCGGCGCCGGTCGTGCAGCCCCATTCGTAGCAGAAATTCATGAACCACAGGCCCTGCGGGCGGCCCGTCGTAACGGCTCGGACTTCATGCAGGAAAGGGTTCCCGGTCCGTCCGGCCCATTTTTCCGATCTTCTGTCCAGGAACCGCAAAGGAAGAGTTCCCAGATGTCGGCGTCCCGATGCGAGAATTTTGGCGAGGCGTTCGGGCTCCAAATCCGCAAGCACGCCAAGCGGCGCATCGCCGATGTCATGCACAGGGATCTTTGGAAACCCTTGCTGGTTCGATGCAGTCGATGCGCCGGGGGCCGTCGTCATTCGGGTTTGCCCGCCACGATGAATAACCGCAGGAAAGGCAACAGTGTCTTTCCGTTCTCTTGTTTCGGATAGGCGGCGGCGATCCGTTTGCGGTAGGCCTGCTCAAAGCCGGATTTGTCCGGTTCGTCCAAGGCGTCCAGGAATGGCCGCAGCCAGGTGCCTTTGGTCCATTCGGCGACCGGGTTGTCACCCTCCAGCGCTTGGATGTAGTTGGTTTCCCAAATGTCCAGTTCGCCTGCCAAAGGGGCCAGAATGTCGTAATAGACATTTGGCGCATGTGTCGGCGGTGGTTTGATCATCGGTGCCAGCGTCGCTTCCCAGGGGCCGTCCTTCGCCGCCTCGGCGACGCTGATATGGGACGGGCGGCTGAAGTTGCGCGGAATTTGAACGGCCAGAATGCCGCCGGGTTTTAGGTGGGAGAACAATTTCGGGAACAGGTCCTGATGATCCGGCAGCCAATGCAGGGCTGCGTTTGTATAAATCAGGTCGACGGGTTCCGACGGTTCCCATTCGCCGATATCGGCAACCTCGAACCGTGCGTTGGGTGCCGCTTCACCGGCCTTGGCCAGCATCTCTTCGCTGGAATCCAAACCCAGGACATCCGCGTCCGGCCATCGATCGGTCAGGAAGGTCGTGACCGTACCGGGACCGCATCCAAGATCGACAATTTTTTTCTGACCCTTGTCCGGAATTCGGGCAAGCAGATCCAAGGCGGGTCGCAGGCGGTGCCCGGCAAAGGCAAGATACTGATGTGGATCCCAAACCATCGGTCGACCTCTCGCTGTTGCGCGTTTTGGTGCCGGAAATGTGAAGCTTGCGGCGCCGACCTGCAATGTTATTGATGCGGCTGCGGCGGTGCGCCGTCAAATGGATCCCATGCCGAAGTTTGTGAAGGGAAGATAATGAAGCGAACGGAAAACGCCGTCTCACTCGCGCGGGATGCGTTGATCTATCTCTCTCAGGATGCCGACCGGATCGGTCGTTTCCTGGCCGTGACCGGTGTGGGGCCGGTGGAAATTCGCAACCAAGTGGACGATCCGGTGTTTCTAGCGGGCGTCCTCGACTTCATCCTGGCGGATGACGCCATGGTCATGGATTTCGCCGAAAGTGCGTCGATTGAACCTGAGGAACCGGCCCGTGCGCGGCGGCTTCTTCCCGGCGGGGATGTTCTGGAATACTGACGAAACCGGCCGTTTTAGGCGTGTTCAAGTTCGTCTGCCCGACCAGTCGCTTTCAGGTGCACCGTAACCCGGTGCATCGCTTGCTTGGCTTTTTGGCCCAGATCTTCCGCCGTGGCGGGGTCCGATTTTGTTGCCTTTTTCAGCAGCGAATGTGCCCAATCCGATTGGGTCCGTGCGTAGTCTCCATAGTCGATCCATGGCATTTTTGAATTCCTAGCTTTCACTTCTGGGCCTTGCGCGTATTGGGGGAGAAGCGCAAACCCGAACAGTGTTGAAGTCGCGGAAAAGGTGACGCAGTTTCAATAGAGACGCAGTGATTGTGGTCACTGGGTACCGCAATGCGCGACGATGCTTAAATAGCGCTTTTTTCAAATTGAGGGCGGGAAGCGGCGTGAACACCGGGGTTCAGGCAGGCAACTGGCATCGCCGAATTTGGCGGCTGGCCATGCCGATGATCATTTCCAATATTTCGGTGCCCTTGCTCGGCGCGGTGGATACGGCGGTCATGGGGCATTTGCCCGACCCCGCCTATCTCGGCGCGGTCGCTATTGGGGCGCTGATCTTTTCATATGTCTATTGGAGTTTCGGTTTCCTTCGGATGAGCACGACGGGCCTGATAGCGCAGGCCTTCGGCAGTGCTGACGAGGCCGGTATTCAAACCGTTTTGTTCCGTGCCGGCGCCATCGCTTTCGGCCTCGCCGCCGGGATCATCCTGTTGCAGCTACCGATCGCGTTGCTTTCCTTCAGTCTTATCCCCGCCAGTGAGCAGGTAGAGGACTTCGCGCGAACATATTTCTTTATTCGTGTTTGGGGCGCGCCCGCCGCCTTGGGTACTTTTGTGATCCTGGGCTGGTTTCTGGGGCAGGAAGACGCGCGGACGCCGCTTGCCATCCAAGTGTTCACAAACGGTATCAATATCGCGTTGGACCTTTTGTTCGTCGTCGGGTTGGGCTGGGGCGTCGAAGGCGTGGCGGCCGCAACCTTGATCGCGGAATTCGCCGGCTTTGCGTTGGGTGGTGTGTTGGTCCTGCGTCGTCTTGGCGGGATGAGCGGCCGGATCCCCATCGACCGCAGTCATTTCAGTTTCCGTGAATTCAAGACGATGGTGGCTATCAACCGCGACATCTTCATCCGCACTTTCTGCTTGCTGACCGCTTTCGGGATTTTCACAGCACGGGGCGCGCAGATGGGCGACGTGACCCTGGCCGCAAACGCCGTGCTGTACCAATTCCTGACCTTCAGCTCTCACGGGCTTGATGCCTTCGCCCATGCGGCGGAAGCATTGGTCGGGGGCGCGAAAGGACGGCGGGACCGCGCCGGCTTTCACGAAGCCTCAAAGGTTGCCTTGCTTTGGGGCTTGGGCATCGCCGTCGGGGCTACCGCGATATTCTTCGTCGCAGGCCCCTATATCATCGATGGTCTGACCGGCATTCCGGAAGTGCGTAACACCGCGAACACCTATCTGTTCTGGGCGGCGATCATGCCGATCGTCTCGGTTTGGTGCTTTACCTTGGACGGCATATTCATCGGCGCGACGCGGTCGGTGGATTTGCGCAACAGCATGCTCATCACCTTCATCGGATATCTGGCTGCGCTGGCCGTGTTGGAGCAGGCATTCGGCAATCACGGTCTTTGGGCGTCGCTTGTGGTCCTTATGATTTTGCGTGGGGTGACGCTTGGTCTGCGCTATCCGGCTTTGCTGCGCAGCATCGACCGCTGACTTAATCTTCCCGTCGTAGAACCGCGACCGCTTCCAAATGCGATGACCAAGTGAACTGGTCGATCGGCGTGACGCTTTCTATGTGGTATCCGCCATCCGCCAGGATGCGAAGGTCGCGCGCCAGCGTCGCCGGGTTGCAGGAAACAGCCACGACCGTGGGCACGGTGGACGCGGCAATTTCGGTCGCCTGATCGGCCGCACCGGCGCGTGGTGGGTCGAAAACCACAGCATCGTAGGGGGCGAGGTCTGCGGTCGGGATAGGGCTTCGCGCCAAGTCGCGAGCTTCGATGGTGACATTCCCGCCCCCCATGCGTTGGACCGCTGCGAGCAGGGCGCGGTCGATCTCCACGGCGTGGACACTGTGTCCGGCGGCGGCGAGCGGCAGGGAAATGGTGCCGCATCCACAGAACAGGTCGGCGACGCGCCGCGCGCCCTTGGCCGCGGTCAGCGCCCGTTCCACGATCGCTTCTTCGCCATCTTCGCTGGCCTGCAGGAAGGCGGCGGCCGGCGGGGCCAATGTCGCGCCCTTGATCCGCAGGACGAATGGCCGCCGTTCAACCACCGGATCCGCGCCAGACCGGTCCTGCCAAACAAGGCGGGAAAGGTCGTTTTCCTCGGCCCAGTCGGTCAGCAGGTATCGCTCATCCAGCGTAAGGTCCTTGGGCTTTTCAGGGAACAGAACGGCTTCGACGCCCGAAGACCCCTCGGTCAACTGGATGTCGCCGCCCCGTCCCATCGAGGGCAGGTCGTTCAATAACTTCTTAAGCCCCGGCAGCAAGGCGGTCAGCGCGGGGCTCAGGATCAAACAGCCTTCTATCCCCGTTATCCGATTGGTGCCGCGTTCATTGAAGCCGATGACCCAGCCTTTGATCGTCTTGATGCAGGAAAGCCGCGCCCGGCGGCGGGTGCCGGCGGGGACGGAGACGGTTTCCGCGACATCGATGTCCGTGAATCCGCGCTTGGAAAGCGCATCGGCGAGCATTTCGCGTTTGAAAGCCGCGATCAGATCCACGGAGACATGTTGCAGGCTGCACCCTCCGCAGGTTCCGAAATGCGGGCAGGGCGGGTCCGTGCGACCGGCCCCTGAACTGACAAGTTCGGATTGCACGGCGACCTTGCCGTCGCCCCGCGAGGCGGTTTTGAGAACCCGGATCAGGTCGCCCGGGGCCGAAAACGGGATATAGATCGGTCCATCCGGCCCATCCGCGATGCCGTCGCCGCGGGCGCCAAGCCGTGTCACTTCAACCGGGTTTGATTGGTCCATTTTCGTATCCATCAAAGAAACGTTTAAATATTAAGTGAACTAATGTAACTTTTCGTGGGGAATTTCTTATTTACGCTGGTGGTTTGGCTGTTTTTTTACATGGCCATACTTAAGATTTAGCCGCCTTTACTTAGGAATGGACGGCCTGGAACCGATGTCGATCAATACGTTCATTGCCTTCCTTCTATGCATCAGCCTGTTTATCGGGTCGATCGTCATCAGCACGGACAACTATTGGATTTTCGCCAGCGGTTCCAGCTTTGTGATGGTTGTCGGCGGAACCTTGGCCGCCACATTCCTGGGGCAGGAGGCGCGCTATGTCCTGCTCGCTCTGCGTGGAATCTTATCCACTTTCTCGGTCCAGCGCATCGGCCGAAGCATTCTGAACCAGGAAGTCGGCCGAATTATCCGTTGGGGGTATTTGTCCCAGCAAAAGGGCGTTACGGCGTTGGAGCAGGAAGCCCAGAAGGTCAAGGCGGACCCGTTCCTGAGCTTCGGGCTTGAACTTGTCTTGTCGGGATACAAGGCAGACGACATCCGGTCCAACCTGCAATCTGTCGCGAATTCCACCTTCGAACGGAACATGGTGCCGGCCAATATCTGCAAGAACATGGCGAGCACGGCGCCTGCCTTCGGCATGATCGGCACCTTGGTGGGGCTGATCATCATGCTGGATGATATGGGAACGGATCCGACGCAACTGGGCAATGGACTTGCTGTCGCCCTCAATACCACGCTCTACGGCGTCATCATGGCGCGGATGATCTGTCTGCCGGCGGCCAACAAAATGACCCAGCGGCATGAAATCAACCGGTTTCGGCACGAATTGTTGTTGGAAGGACTGGCCCTTTTGGCCGACCGCAAGAACCCGCGCTTTATCCAGGACCGTATGAACAGTTTCCTGGACCCGGCAATCCGTTTCGACATCGACAAGCAACTGCGCGAACGGTAGGAGAAACAACATGCCGCATCGCCGCCGCAGATCGGACGCCGTCCAGGAGAACGAGGATGACTGGCTCGTCACCTATGCGGATGCGATCACGCTGTTGATGGCCTTTTTCGTAATGTTGATCTCGTTCTCGAAAATCGACCTCGTGCGATTCGAAGAGGTCCAGGCTGGCATCAAGGGTACAGTCGGCAAGCAGGAGCAGGAAGAAGCCAAGGAAGTTCTGCCGATCTACAAGATGCACAGCAAGGTCCAGGCAATTGTAGACACCACGTCTGAGCTGCCGCCGGGCGACGTGCAGGTCGGCTTCGACGACGAAGGGATCGTCATCGATTTCGTTGTGGCATCGTTCTTCAAGCCGCAATCGGTGGAAATGACCGATCAGGCAAAATTGATCCTGCGGCAGATCCGCTACGAATTGCAGGATCCGCCCTACAACCTCTATTTCGTTGATGTGGAAGGGCATACGGATGATGTGCCCATCAGCACACCGGAATTTCCGTCGAATTGGGAACTGTCCGCGCTTCAGGCGGCAAGCGTGGTACGATATTTGATTGAAGAAGGGATGGATCCCGAGCGAATGCAAGCGGCGGGCTATGCGGATACACGGCCTAAACTTAAAGCGACCAATGTTGCGGGCGAGGCAATTCCTGAGAACCGGCGTCAGAACCGGCGCATCGCTATTCGGCTTCATCCATGATGAAAGTGGTCCTAAATCCAGCCAATAACGGCGATATTAGCAGAAAACAGGTTGCCTCTGACTCTGTCTGTGACGTGGGTCACTGGTTTTTCCTTGAAAACCAACTATCGGTATCCAAAGGTGTTTTGAGCATTGGGCTATGCTCAACCCGGGGGGGAAGAATGAAAACGAATTCGGTTGATTTGTCGGCATGGCCTTCAAAGTAAAATTCTGGGGCGTTCGCGGGTCGATCGCTTGTCCGTCGCCGCGCCATATCGGCTTTGGCGGCAATACGAGCTGTATCGAAGTTTCGACTGGCGGCGAGCGTATCATCTTCGATGCCGGAACGGGTATCCGGAATCTGGGTGCCTGGTTGCTGCGCAAGGATGTGCACCGCGCCAATATCATGCTGTCCCACACCCATTGGGACCACATCAACGGCTTTCCTTTCTTCACCCCGGCCTTTGTTCCCGGCAAAAGCTTCAACATCATGGCCGGCCATATCCAGGAAGAAGGCGGCGTGCGCAAAGTGCTCGGCGGGCAGATGGCGCAGCCGTTTTTCCCGGTGCCGCTGGAAGCGATGCAGTCCAACCTGTCCTTCGAGGATTTTTCCGCTGGCGACTCGTTCAGCCTGACGCCGGGTGTGGTAATCCGGACAAAACCGTTGAACCATCCGAACGGCGCGACCGGTTATCGGGTGGAGTTCAAGGGCAAGGCGATGTGCTATGTCACCGACCTTGAGCATATCCCAGGACGACCGGATGAAACGGTCCTTGAATTGATCGAGGGCGCCGATCTGGTGATTTACGACAGCACCTATACGGAAGAAGAATTTCCAAGCAAGGTTGGTTGGGGGCATTCGACCTGGGAAGAAGGCGTGCGGCTTTGCAAAATGGCGAATGCCAAGATGCTGGCGATCTTCCATCATGACCCGACCCATGAAGACAAGTTCATGGAAGAGCTTGAGATGCAGGCAAGGGACACATGGTCAGGCGCCGTTGTCGCGCGTGAAAACATGCGGATCAACCTGCTTTAGCCGCCGGCAGGCACTCTCTCTGCTTTTCACCGCATGCAAATCGTTTGCAACGCCCTTACCATAAGCGCCCGAAGCGATTATCCTGTTGTATGACGGCGGGGGTGCCGAATGGCTTTCCGGCCCTGGCCGGGCGGCTGAAGGTCTGGGGCGCTGCGGAATCTCGGCGCTTTGAACCAATACGGGGTGAGGGCTGAATCCATTTGACTGATGACGTGCAGGACGTGACGACCACGCCGGATTTTATGCTGTCTCCGGAAAGGGACCCTTATGGACTGCAGGCGAAGGCCGAAAGGCGTTCGTCCGGGGTGTTCGGCGGGCGGCGTGAAGGCGATCGTGTTATCCGGCGTTTGATCGAACTGGGCATAGCCCTGTCGGCGGAACGGAATACCGATCGCTTGCTGGAGATGATCCTGCTGGAAGCCAAGCAGATCTATAACTCGGATGGCGGCACACTCTATCTGACCACCGAAGACGAGACGGGCCTGGCATTCAAGATCATGCGCAACGATACGCTGCAGGTCGCGCTCGGTGGGACGACGGGCAAGGAAATTCCGTTCCCACCGGTGCCGCTTGTCCGAGAAGATGGGTCCAAGAATACGAACAATGTTGCGTCCAACGTCTGGCATCAGCGCCAAGCCGTGAACATCGTCGATGCCTATGAGGCGGAAGATTACGATTTCAGCGGCACCAAGAAATTCGACGAAAGCACAGGCTATCGGTCAAAATCCTTTCTGACCGTGCCGATGATCAATACGAGCGAGGAGGTCATCGGCGTCCTGCAGCTGATCAACGCGCGGGATGCGACGGGAAAGACGGTCTCTTTCGACCGTAAGCTTCAGCCCTTGATCGAGGCGCTGACCAGTCAGGCTGCCGTGGCGCTTGAAAACTCGATGCTGATCAATGAACAGCGGCGGCTGTGGGATTCGTTGATCGAAATGCTGGCGTCTTCGATCGATGACAAATCGCCCTATACCGGCGGCCATTGCCAGCGCGTGCCGGTGATCACCAAGATGTTGGTCGATGCGGCCTGCAAAAGCACGGAAGGTATCTATTCCGATTTCGATCTGACCGAGGAGGAATGGTACGAACTGCATGTCGCGGCCTGGCTACATGATTGCGGTAAGGTGACGACGCCGGAATATGTGGTCGACAAGGCCTCGAAGCTTGAAACGATCTATAACCGTATCAACGAAATTCGAACCAGGTTCGAGGTGTTGCGCCGGGATGCCGAAATCGAATGCCTCAAGGCGCAACTGGCCGGCAAGGACAAGGCCGAGGCGGAAGCCCAGTTCGATGCGGCATGCACGCGACTGGCTGAAGAATTCAAGTTTGTTGCTCAGGCCAATGTGGGCGGCGAGTTCATGGATGACGACGCCCTGGCCAAATTGAATGAGATTGCGCAGCAGACCTGGATGCGCCATTTCGACAAAACATTGGGATTGAGTCCGGCGGAAGAAACCTTCCTGAAGCACAAGATGCCGTCTACGCCCGGTCTGGAACCTTTGCTGGGCGATCTGCCGGAGCATGAGGTCGGCAAGTATAACCGCGGCGAGTTGTACAATCTCTCCATCCGGCGCGGGACTTTAACCAGCGAGGAACGGGAAACGATTAACGACCATATCGTCGTCACGATCAAAATGCTGGAACAACTGCCCTTCCCGAAGAACATGCGCCGGATACCGGAATATGCGGGCGGACATCATGAGAAGATGGATGGAACAGGCTATCCGCGCGGTTTGACGAAGTCCGAAATGTCGGTGCCGGCACGCGTCATGGCCATCGCCGATATCTTCGAGGCGCTGACCGCCGCCGACCGGCCATACAAAAAGGCGAAGACGATCAGCGAGTCCCTTCGGATCATGAGCTTCATGGTCAAGGATCAGCATATCGACGCGGATCTGTTTGACCTCTTCCTGCGGTCAGGCGTATGGCGGAAATATGCTGACCAATTCCTGGAACCGCAGCAGATCGACGATGTGGATATCGAGGACTATCTTCCGGCACCCGATCTGCTTTCCGCGGTGGATGCCTGAACCCACGGTCAATGAAGCTTTGCCTGCAAAGCGTTTGCAGCGCGCGCAGACATAGGATACGGCAATTCCGTATTCCCTCTTCGATCCGCCACTGGAGCTGAAAAATGACCTATCCCGCCGCTTCGTCGGACCGCCCGGCCGCCTTTTCCGGTGCAAACCGCGTCATCGATCTGCGGAGCGATACCGTGACGCGGCCGTCGCAAGGCATGTATGACGCGATTGCCTCGGCGGCGGTTGGCGATGACGTCTACGGCGACGACCCAACGGTGAACGCGCTGGAGGCAAAGGCGGCGGATTTGATGGGCAAGGAGGCGGCGGTTCTGTTTGCTAGCGGCACGCAGTCGAACCTGGCCGCGGTCATGGCGCATTGCGGGCGGGGTGAGGAATTTATCATTGGAACCGGCTATCACATCGTGACCTACGAAGCGATGGGGACGGCCGTCCTCGGCAGCGTCGCTGCCTATTCGATCCCGACGAACGATGTCGGGGAAATACCGCTGGACGCGATCAAGGGGGCGGTGAAATTGCCGGATCCGCATTTCCCGGTGACGCGCCTACTATCGCTGGAGAACACTCATAACGGCATGCCGCTTTCCATGGACTATATGGCCAAGGCGACCGCCGTTGTACGGGAAGCGGGCCTGAACACCCATCTGGATGGGGCCAGGGTGATGAATGCCGCTGTTGCCCTGGGCGTCCAGCCCGCAGAAGTTGGGGCCTATTTCGACACCGTATCCGTATGCCTGTCCAAGGGTTTGGGATCGCCGGTCGGGTCGGTTCTGGTCGGGTCGGCGGATTTGATCGCCAAAGCGCGCAGGATCCGGAAAATGCTCGGCGGCGCGATGCGGCAGGCTGGCGTCATTGCGGCCTGCGGTCTTTATGCATTGGAAAACAATATCGACCGTTTGGCTGAAGACCATCTGCATGCCTCACAATTGGCGGACGGCCTTGCGGGTTTGAATGTCGACGGGCTCGATGTGGTGGCGTGTAACACGAACATGGTCTTTGTCGATTTGTCCGATGCCTTGGTGGCGCGTTTGCCGTCGGCCTTGCTGGAACGCGGCGTGCAGATTTCCGGTCGCAGCAGCAGGATCCGGCTGGTCGCGCATTTGGACGTCAGTGCCGATGATGTCGACAAGGTGGTGTCGGCCTTCGGGGATGCGTGCTCCGCCTGACCCCGGCGCTCCGTCTTATTCGTGAAGGACTTCGATCGCATTTACCAGTTGCGGCGCGATTTCCACGATCCGGCTGATTGTTTGCCGGTTGATGATGCGCCGGCAATCGGTTGCCAGCCGTTCCGGTAGGCGGCCCAACTCGTCCGATCGGGCGATCAGCCAGATGCGCCGCGACAAGGCAGGGAAGGGCATTTGGTGCACGTCGATATAGGGGGCGAACCGTTCGGCATCCAACATGTTCAACGGTGAGGTCAAAGCCCAGCCGCCCGATTGCACGACCGATGCATAGACCGACCGTGACGCGTCGAAGGCGAAGCGCCGAGGTGGGGTAAACCGAACCCGCCGCAAATGCTGCGTGATCTGGTGGCCGGCATGGGTTTCTTCAGAAAACTGCACACAGGGCAAAGCGGAGAGCTGGGGCAGGATTTCTTGGTCCGGATCGATGACGCCCTTTGCGCAGATCATAAAGTAATTTTCACGCAGAAGCGGCGTCACCCAATACGCGCTGGTGTCGTCCGGCAGGATCGCGGCAATCGCAATGTCGGACCGACGGCTGACCAGTTCCTGGACCATTACGTCGGACCGGCCTGAGGACGCGCTGACGAAACAGTTGCGGAACTGAGCCTGCAGCCGGGATACAAGCGCCGGCGTCAGGGAAACGTCGAAATCGTCAATGATTGACAAGTTGAGCTTCGGCAGGGCCGTCAGGTTCAGTTCGGCCAATTCCGTCTGTGCTTCCGCGACGGTTTCCAGAATTTTATGCGCGTGCCTGCGCAGCACCTGCCCGGCCGGCGTCAAGGTGATCGGACGCCCGCGTCGGTCGAACAGTTTCGCGCCGACTGCCTGTTCCAACGCAGTGATTTGCTGACTGACGCTCGACGGGCTGCTTCCGATCCGTTCCGCCGCGCCGCCGATGGTACGGGTTTCCTCGACCGCAACGAAGGTTTTCAAACCCCGCAACGTGAGGTCCGTGCCGGTCTTCGCTTCAGATCCGGTTGAGCGTATGGAATTGTCCGTCATGCGTTATCGGCCCGCGCGGAAAAGGGACGCGCCCGTTCGGATGGCGCGGGTCCCTGCGTTGTCGCTGCTTCAACAAAGCGGGTCATTTCAGGATGCTCAGCAAATAATTGTGATAGTGCTTATATACACGGAAAAACCGGGTCCCACACAAGTGGGCCCGGTTGTCGCACCGCAACATCGTCTGCACGAACAATCGTGGGGATTGCCGCTTAGCGGCCGTTCTTTTCTCGCCACGTGGCAAAGTCGGCCAAGGTTTGCTCATTGGTCGGCGGGTAGAGGCCGATGATGGATTGCCCTGCCATGACCTGTTCCGTCACGAAGTCTTCGAACGCCGTCATTTCATGGGCCTCATTGGCAATCTCGTCGGCAATATTGGCGGGAATCACGACAACACCTTCACCGTCACCGACGACGATGTCGCCCGGGAAGACAGGAACGCCGCCGCAGCCGATTGGAAGATTGAAATCGATGGCCTGATGCAGCGTCAGGTTCGTCGGTGAGGACGGGCGCTGCTGATAGGCCGGAATTTCCAACGTGCCGATTGTCGGGCTGTCTCGGAACCCACCATCCGTTACGATGCCGGCGCCCCCGCGTTTCATCAGGCGGCGGATCAAGATGTCCCCGGCGGATGCTGCCCGTGCATCCTGCCTGCTGTCGATGACCATGACATGGCCTTCGGGGCATTGCTCGATAGCGGCCCTTTGCGGGTGTTCCGGGTTTTGGAAAACCGTGATCGGGTTCAAGTCCTCACGCGCGGGAATGTAGCGCAGGGTGAAGGCCGGCCCAACCATGTTCCGCTCTTTCGCGGCTATCGGCCGAACGTTCTGGATGAAGACATTGCGCAGACCGCGTTTGAACAACGCCGTGGTCAGTGTCGCACAGGAGACCGCGGAGAGTTTTTCTCGGGTTTCTGGATTCATTGATTGTTCCCCGTTTTCCCGATGGTTCGGGATGTTGTTTTAGCTAGAAAATGTCAGGTTCCGGAACCGGTTCTCCGAACCCTGTTTCCAGGAAATCGAAGTCGCAGCCTTCATCCGCTTGTTTTACGTGTTTCGCGAAAGCATGGCCATAACCACGTCCGTAATACGGTTTCGGCACGACCCAGGCGGCTCGGCGGCGGGCCAACTCGTCCTCGTCCACCAGCATGTCGATTGACCGGTTCGGGACGTCGACCCGAATGATGTCGCCTGTCTTCAAAAACGCCAGCGGACCGCCGATATGGGATTCCGGTGCCACATGCAGGATACAGGCGCCATAGCTCGTACCGCTCATCCGCGCATCGGACAGGCGCAGCATGTCGCGAATGCCTTTCTTAACCAGCTTTGTCGGGATGGGCAGCATCCCCCATTCCGGCATTCCCGGGCCACCCTGCGGGCCGGCATTGCGCAGACAGAGGATGTCGTTCTCGGTCACATCCAGATCCGGGTCGTCCACGGCTTTTTTCATTTCCGGGTAGCTGTCGAAAACGATGGCCCGTCCTTCATGGACCAAAAGATGTTCGGCACAGGCGGATGGTTTGATGACGCATCCGTTGGGCGCAAGATTCCCCCTTAGCACCGCCAAGGCGCCTTCATGATAAACCGGGTTGGTGATCGGTCGGATGACATCGTCGTTGATGACCTCGGCCCCATCGATCCCTTCGCCCAGCGTGACGCCCGCAACCGTCTTCGCCGTCAGGTCCAGCTTGTCGCCGAGGGAGGCCATCAGCGCCCGTATCCCGCCGGCATAATAGAAGTCCTCCATAAGGTATTTGTCGCCGCTGGGGCGGACGTTCGCCAGGACCGGCGTCGTGCGTCCCAATGCGTCGAGTTGGTCGAGAGTGAAATCGACACCGGCTCGGCGCGCCATGGCGACCAGATGGATAACCGCGTTGGTGGAACATCCCATGGTCATCGCGACGACGGCGGCGTTTCGTACGGCGGCGGGGGTCAGGATTTCGGACGGAACCAGGTCTTCCCAAACCATTTCGACGGCTCGGCGTCCGGTCTGCGTCGACATCCGGATATGGTTGACGTCGGCCGCGGGAATAGAACTGGCGCCCGGCAGGGTAAGGCCCAAAGCCTCCGCAATGGCTGTCATTGTCGATGCGGTTCCCATTGTCATGCAATGGCCGTAGGAACGCGCGATCCCACCTTCGATGCCGACCCATTCCTTGTCTGAGATATTCCCGGCACGTCTTTCGTCCCAGTACTTCCAGGCGTCGGAGCCGGACCCCAGATACTCGCCCTTGTAGTTTCCGCGCAACATCGGCCCTGCCGGCAGGTAGATGCTGGGCAGGCCGGCGCTGATCGCCCCCAGAACAAGGCCCGGGGTGGTCTTGTCACAACCGCCCATCAGGACCGCCGCGTCGACAGGGTGCGACCGCAACAGTTCTTCTGTCTCCATCGCCAGCATATTGCGATAGAGCATCGTGGTCGGTTTCACGAAACTTTCAGATAGGGAAAGGGCGGGCAATTCCAGCGGGAAACCACCGGCTTGAAGCACGCCGCGCTTAACATCGTCCACACGATGCTTAAAATGGGCATGACAGGGCTGTGCGTCCGACCAGGTATTGATGATCGCGATAACCGGACGGCCAGTCCAATCTTCCGGGTCGTATCCCATCTGCATCATGCGGGACCGGTGCCCGAATGACCTTAGATCGTCGGGCGCAAACCACCGCGCGCTGCGGAGCGTTTCTTTGGTCTTTGCCATGCCTTCCTTCTTCCTCCCAAGTCGGTCGTTGCCGGTTTTCCCAGCTTCGGTGCTCACCCCGCCAATCGTTACCGATTCCAATAACATGGCCAGAGTTGAATCGTTGTTATGATATTAATATATTAGTTTTAACTTCGCAAATCCATGTGTATGTTGTCCCTTATGGATTGCTGGATGGGCCAGCGTGAATCCAAAAAAGTTTTGGTGAGATGAGAATGAATGCCAGTGGAAAACGATGGATGGGGGACAAAAGAACACCCCTTGCGGACCAAGTCTATGCGGACTTGCGTAAACGCATCGTTTCTTTGGAACTTCCGCCGAACAGTAGTTTGTCGCGGCAGGAATTGTCGGCCTATTACGGGGTAAGCCAGACGCCGTTGCGCGACGCGATCCAGCGCTTGGAAGCCGAAGGTCTTTTGGACATCTTTCCGCAATCGAAGACGGTGGTGACGCTGATCGACGATAGTCTGGTGCGTGAATGCCAATTCCTGCGAACGGCGCTGGAGACGGAGATCGTCGCCCTGCTTGCCGCGGACCCGGACAAAAGCAAGATCGATGCTGCACAGGAAAGTCTGGCGCGGATGGAATGGGTTCTGGCCCGTGATAGGGAGCTGGAGGAGTTCGATCGGCTCGACAAGCAATTCCATCGCGGCCTTTTTATCGCGGCGGACAAACAGGGTCTGCATGATCTTGTGGAATCGCGCAGCGGCCCGTTGGACCGCCTTCGCCGGCTTCATCTTCATGCGCAGGGCGAACGGAAGCCCGAGCGCGTGATTGCCGATCATACGAAGATCATCGACATGATCCGGGAGTCGCGTGTGGAAGACGCTAAGGAGGCGATGCGGGCCCATCTTGCCGGCACCTTGGCGCGGCTGGAAACCTTGACGGAATTGTTTCCGGATCATTTCCCGATAACCGCCGAATAGTCTTCCCGGGCGTCTGGGCGCGCCCCGAACAGCGTTACGGCGCTGCCGTTTTCCGATGTGTCGGCGACGGTCAAATGGCCACCTTCGCCACCGGTTTCATCTGCCTTCGATGTCAGGAAAATACGGGTGAGGTCCGCCCCCCCGAAAACGGGCTTGGTCGGTGCCGGCATGGGAGTGGCGTATTCAGCCAGATGGGTACCGTCCGGATCCAACTTATGCACGGCGGCGCCGCCAACACCGGCGATCCAGTAGTTTCCGTCCGCATCTAAAGTGGCGCCGTCCGGCCGTCCGCTGTGATCGTGCATTGGAAAGAAATCGTGACGTTCCCCGACCGACCCGTCGTCCAGATCGATCGGATGCCACCACACGGTTTGAATTGAGGGGTGCGAGTCCGAAACATAGAGTCGTCCGCGTTCCGCATCGACGGCCAGTCCGTTGGGTGTGATGAAGCCGGACATGACCTCGGTGACCGTGAAATCCGGCGTAATCCGGAACAGCGTTCCAATCGGCTTGGTGTTGTCGACATCCATGATCGCGGCCCAAAGAGTGCCGTTCCGGTCGACGGTGGAATCGTTGAACCGAACACCGTTCCGTCCAAGGTCCACGACACAGGTGAAAGCACCGCTATCGCAATTCAACAGGAATAGGCCCGTTTCCATGCCGACAACGATCTGACCTGTTGCCGAAACCGCGACGCAGCCGGCGAATTCGGGGGCCGGCCATACCCGTGTCGCGCCGGTTTCCGCATCGGTCTTGAACACTTTGCTGCCGTCTATATCGACCCACCAGACGGCGTTGGCGGATGCATCCCATACCGGGCTTTCGCCCAGCATGGCGCGGGCGTCGGACAGCCGACGGAATTGCAGGGTGGACGACGGGGCGTTGGGCGGCATGGTCATATCAGTGGATCGGGTCAATCGGTCGGGTCACATCAATTGGTTGGGCAGGAACAGGACCAGGTCCGGTATAAGGGCCAGGGCCGCGATCAATCCTACCATCGCGGCGATATAGGGCCACGACCATTTAACGAACTCGCCGAAACTGCATTTCAAGATGCCGCAGACGGTATACATGATGACCCCGACCGGGGGCGTGTTACCGCCAAGCGAAACCAGGATGATCATCACCACGCCCATATGCACCGGATCGAAGCCGACATGGACGAGGGACGGAAGGACCAGTGGCGTCACCAACAGGACGTTGACGGTTGCTTCCATCACCGTGCCCGCGATGAAGACCAGGGCCAGCACGACGAACAGCGTCAGGTATTTTTCGCCCGGCAGACTTGCCAGAAAACCGGTGATGGCACTGGGCGCTTGTTCCACCGTCAGGGCATGGCCTAGCACGGCCGCCATTACGATGATCAACATGACCATGCCGATGTCGAAAACGGATTCACGCATGGCGCCGATCAGCCCGTCCCAGGTCAATTCCCGGTAGACGAATAGGCCGATTACCAGGGCATAGACCACAACGATGGCGCCGGCTTCCGTCGCGGTGAAGAACCCGAACCGGAACCCGATCAAAAGGAAGACCGGGAACATCAGCGCCCACAGGCATTCGATGAAGCTTTTCCCCAATTCCCGCAGCGTCGGTTTCTCCGGCAGGTCCGGTTCGTATCCTTTATGGCGCGCGATGATCGAGGTGACGAAAATCAGAACCACGGTCATCAGGATTCCTGGGACGACACCGCCAAGGAGTAGTCGGCCGATGGAAACCTCGCTGATGAAACCGAACAGGATCAACCCGATGCTGGGCGGAATGGTGGAGGTGATGACCGAGGAAAACGCGATGACGGACGCCGTGAACCCCTTATCGTAGCCGCGCTTGTACATCGCGTCGCCCAGCAGGCGGGATTCCATGGCGGCATCGGCAACGGCGGACCCCGAAATACCGCCCATCAAGGCGCTGAGAACAATGGAAACCTGGGCCAATCCCCCGACCATCCAGCCGGTCAGCAGACGGGCGAAACGCAGCAGGCGGTCGGTGATGCCGACATTGTTCATCAGGTTGCCGGCAAGAATGAAGAAAGGCACGGCAAGCAGCGGGAAGGACTGCGTCGCACCATACATGCGCTGCATGGCGACGGTCATCGGCATATAGTCGGCGAAAAGAAACAGCGGCAGCGTCGACAGGCCCAGCGCGAAGGCCACGGGAATACCGATGGCGAGACCGATGAAGAAGAGGGCGGCGATGGTTCCGATCATTACATTACATCCAATACGTCCGGTTCGACGGTACCTTTGTGACGGATATGGTCGATGATTTGCTCCACCGCTGTAATCAGCATCAACCCGTACGCGATGGGCAGGGCCGCGCCGGCATAGGAAGAGGGGACGCCCGTCATCGGCAAGGGACGCGGGTTAAACACCTTTGCCAGGATCACGCCGTAATAGACCAGCACGACCAGCAGCGCGGCGATGATGAGTTTGATGGCGAGGTCGAGCAAAAACCGGGGCGTTTCCGGCAAAAGGCCGATTAAGGCGTTTATCCGGAAGTGACCGGAACGCTGAAGGGTGAGGTCCGCCGACAGCATAGCGAGCCAGACGAACAGCGCCTGCGCCACTTCATCAGACCAGATGACCGGATGCCCGCCATACCGTCCGATCGTGCCTGCCAGGACGATGGCGACGATCACGCCCAATAGGGTGATGGCCGTATAGAGTTCGATGCGCCGCAAGAGCGCCAAGGCTTTTCTCACAATTCGTCCCCCCCGAAGAAGACTTGTAAAAGGCATGAAAACATTGCCGAAGAACGGTCTTAGAGAAACGGCCGCTCCGGTCCAGTCTACCATGAGACCGGCCGGAACGGCCGTTCTTGCGCCTGCCTCGTTGAACAGGAGGTTTGTTTTTAGTTGCCGAGCGTTTTCTGCACTTCGGCGACAAGGTCGGTCAGTTCCAGCTTGTCCCAAACCGGTTTGACGGCGTCGCGGAACGGCGCGATGTCGATGGCCGTGACTTCGACGCCGGTAGCGCGGATGTCGTTGAAGATCTTTTCGGCGCCGTCGACGTTGGATTTCAGCGCGCTTGCGCCCCAACGCTTGGATTCTTCGGTGACGATGGCCTGCAGATCGGCCGGCAAGGATTTCAACCAGGCGTCGGATACCAGCATGCCGCTCATCAGGAAGATGTGCTTGGTCAGGGTGACGTTCTTGATCACTTCATACAGTTTCGCCCCCCAGATCGCCGAGGGTTGGGCTTCCGCGCCGTCGATCACCCCGGTCTGCAGGGAAGGATAGACCTCTGCCCAGGGAAGCGGTGTCGCGACCGCGCCCATGGCGTTGATCGTCTCGACCCACAAGGGCTGTCCGATGGTGCGGACACGAACGCCGTTCAGATCGGCCGGTTTCGTGATCGGCTTTTTGGTCAGCATGTGGCGCGCGCCCTGGTACCAATTGAACGACAAAAGGGTCAGGCCGCTCTTTTCCTTCAGTTTCTCGTTCCAGGAAGCAAAGGTGTCGGACTCGACGAATTCAGCGAGTTCGCTGACGTCAGAGAATGCATAGGGTGCGACGAGGACGTTGAATTCAGGCACGAAGACGGAAACCCGCGATGCTTCGACGAATGTCCCGACATTGGCGCCGGCTGCGGCCTGATCCATCATGTCCTGCGTATCGCCCAGTTGAGAACTGGGAAACAGTTGGACTTCGATCCGGCCGCCGGATTTTTCCTCAACCGATTTCTTGAACCCTTCCGCCGCGATCTGCAGCGGGTCGGTCGGTGATAGGACGGAGCCCAATTTCAAGGTGAAGTCCGCCGCCATTGTTTGTGTCGACAGCGTGGCGAGCAGAAGTGCTGTCCCCAAGGCCAGCGATTTACCGAATTTCATTAGTTCCTCCCATTGGTGGACCCGATCCCTTATGGCCGCGCACAAGCGCGACGACGGTGTTATGCCGGGTTGTTACACTAATATATTAAAATAACAATTGCGCGGACGTCAATGCACATCGTGGATTTGGGGCGGATTTCTGGGGATAGGGCGCAGTTCACGCACCGCCGGCAAATCGTTGCACGCGGGAACTACTAAAGGATGACCTTCCCGCGGGCGGGAAGCCGGGGGGAGGCCGGGGGAGGCCGGGGGGAGCGCATTGGGACCGGCCTGACTGGAATCAAAGGACCGGGTGGAAAACGGAAAGTCGGCTTACGCGTCGCCTTCCGGGTCCAAGGGATCGCGTGTTGCCCGCTCACCCGGTTTGTATACGGCCAGCACGATTGCGACCGCTGAAACCGCAATGCCCAGGATGATGAATTGGAACGACACGAAATGCCTGACATGCATCTGGTTCGCGCCAAGCACGGCGAGGGCGGCAATAATGGCGAGGGCCAGGATCCAATAAACAGGACGGCCGATGAAGAGGGTTGAGAGTTTCATCGTGCGGTCTCCGGCATCGAACGTTGACGGGTATATGTGAAGAAAACGATCCCGGCGGCGCCGAGTACGGGAAGAATGAAGCCCGGAACCCCCGGTATGACGTCTTCCAACGGCGGCATCAGCGCCATCAGCGACAAGACGGTGAGGATGGCCCTGGTAATGGGGGGGACGCGGCCCCTGAACCAGCCTTCCAGCACGACGGACAGGCCCCACAGGCTTATGAAGGCCAGGATGCCGGAAAGGATTGTCAGCCAAACCGGACCTTCGAAAAGCAGGGCAGGGTTATAGACGAAGGCGAAGGGAACCAGATATTTGGCGATGCCGATCCGGGCGGATTCCACGGCGGTTTCCATCGGCCTCGATCCGGCGATGGCGGCGGCTGCGAAGGATGCCAACGCAACCGGCGGCGTAATCGTCGACACGACGCCGAAATAGAAGGCGAACATATGGGCCGCCATCGGTGCCACATCCATTTGGATCAGGGAGGGAACGATCAACGCCGCGACGGTGATATAGACCGCCGTCGTCGTCATTCCCATGCCCAGGATGATGGCGGCGATACCGGTCAAGGTCAGAAGGATGAACAGATTGCCGTCGGCGATGCCGATGACTTCGTTAGTAAACTTCAGCCCCAAACCGGAAACGAAGATGGACCCGATGATGATACCGGCGCAGCCGCAGGCAACCGTAACCGGCATCGCCGCGCGAACGCCCGATTCCAGGGCGGCCAGCAGATCGACCGGGCTCAACCGGGTCAGCGGGTCACGGAAGCTGAGCGCAACCAGGGCGACGATGGCCCAGAAGGCGGACATCATCGGCGAATAACCCATGCCCAGCAGCGCGAGCAGGACACCCAGTGTAAGCAACTGATGCCAGCCGTGCTTCAGTACGTGCCAGACCTTGGGCAGGGTACGGCGGTCGAGGCGTTTGATGCCGTCCTTTTCCGCTTCGATATCGACCATGAAATAGATGGTCGCGAAATACAGCAGCGTCGGGATGATCGCGGCGATGATGACGGTGAAATAACTGACCCGCATGAATTCCGCGATGATGAAGGCGGCGGCCCCCATGATCGGCGGCGTGATCTGCCCGCCGGAAGAGGCACAGGCTTCGACCGCGCCAGCGAATTTCGACCGGTATCCGAGTTTTTTCATCAATGGGATGGTGAAAGACCCGGTGGTCACCACATTGGCTACGGCGGAACCGGAAACCGTGCCCAGGAAGGCGCTGGCCACGACGGAGGCCTTGGCGGGGCCGCCGGTCCGGTGCCCGGTCAATGCGATGGCCAGGTCGATGAACATGCGCCCCGCGCCCGTCCGGATCAGGACAGCGCCGAAGATGATGAACAGCACGATATAGGTCGCGGCAACCGAAATCGGGATGCCGAAGATGCCTTCCGACCGGATAAAGACGATATCCATGTATTTCTTGAACGAGGTCGGCGGCCCATAGAGGAACCCGAAGAAGTAATTGGCGTAAAGCGTATGGGCGACGAAGAACAGGGTCACCAGCACCATCGGGATGCCGACCGCGCGCCGTGTCGTTTCCATGACCAATGCGATAAGCAAGGCACCGACCCATAGGTCGGAGGTGATAAGCGCGCCTTCCCGCTGATTGAAGGCATCCAGGTCGTAAAGCGTGTAGACCTGCACGCCCAGGATCGCCAAGACCATCAGCAGGTCCAAAGCGAACAATCCCCATTGCAGCGACGTTGTCGGGCGGACCGACCATTTTTCCCGGCCAAGCGGATAGAGCAGGACGGCGAGCACCATCATGCCGGTCAGATGCGTGGACCGGAAGGCGCGTGATTCCGGCGTGCCGAACAGCGCGATGAACAGATGGAAAAGCGCGAGCGAGATGGCGATGGTCGAAACGACGACAGCCAGCCATTTGATCACATCGAATCCACGCCGCATCAGCGCGGTTTCCAAGACCGAGTATTCACGGACCTCGTCGTAGTTGAGTGCTTCCGCGTCTGCTTCAGGGGCTGTGCTGGTGGTATCGGTCATGTCGGATCAAAACTTCGCATCGAAAAAAGGCCTGGTGTGAACCGGGGCCGGGGATATCAGGGGAAAACAGTGTCTTTTGAAGGCGAAAGGTCCCGAGGCGCACTGCCCCGGAACCTTTCACGCGCTTCAAGAAAAAGCCGGGTAGGCTTCTTACTTCACACCTTTTTCGTCATAGAAGCGCTTGGCACCCGGATGCACGTCCAGGGCGGCACCGAGCAGGGCGTTCTCGAGTTTGACGGTCTTCCAGACGTCCTTCACCTGAACCAGATCGTCGTGATGTTCCCACAGGGCCTTGGTGATTTCGTAGACAACGTCATCCGGCACGTCCGCGTTCACGACCATGATGGTGACGGCGCCCAGCGTCGGGACCGTTTTGCCTTCAAGCGACTTGTACTGCTCACCCGAAAGGTCGACCTGGATGTAACCGGGATTTTCCTTGCGGATACCGTCCAGAACCTCTTTGTCGACCGGCAGGAAGCGGATGCCGGGGCTGAATTCCAGATCCAGGAAGGTTGCCTGCGGGAAGCTGGTCAGTGCGGTATAGGCGTCGATATGGCCGTCCTTCATCAGCGAGACGGAGTCGGAATAACCGACATGGTGAACCGTACCGCCGGCGTTCTTCACATCGTCTACCGAATAGCCGTATTTGCTGAAGATCAGCTGGGCGGCGGCATAGCCGGACCAGGTGAGCTTGCCCGGGCTAAGGTTCTTGTCCTTCAGGTCGCCGTAGCCCTGGATATCCGAGTCCTTCGGAACCGCGGTCTGGATGGCGGCGGGGTAGAGCGTCGCCAGGTGGCGAATGTTCGGGTTCGCTGCCTTGAAGACCGGGGCGTTGCCCTTCAGACCGTCATAGGCGGTGTGGCCATAGGTCCAGCCGATTTCGGCTTCCTTGTTGTTGACGTCCAGCACGTTGCCGACGCCGCCGCCGGGACCGTTGGAAACGGCCAGTCCGTCGATGTCGTTGAAGATTTCCGCCATCTTGGCGCCCAGCGGGTACCAGCTGCCGCCGGACGGGCCGGAAGCAATGCGGATGAATTCGTCCGCCTGGGCGGCGACGTTGCCGGCCAGCACCAGCGGTGCGGACAGCATGAGAGCATGAATGAACTTCTTCATTTGGTTCCCTCCCTTGGGATGTCTGAGTTGTTCGGATCTTTTTCGGCTATCCGCTTATTATGGAGCCTTGTTCCGAAGCGGCCGGCCCTTTGATCGAGAGTATGAAGTGGACGGCCGGGATGTCAAATTAATGAACGGCGATTCACCGGGAACAGCACTGTTGTCCAAGGCGCCAAAACCGGGTGCCGGTCCGGGTATCCTTATTCGTTCGCGCCGGACATGTGGCGCGCGGCGATATAGCCGAACGTTACCGCCGGGCCGAGCGTGATGCCGCCGCCTGGATAGTTTCCGCCCATGATGCTGGCGGCGTCGTTCCCGGCGGCATAAAGACCGGCGATCGGCTTCCCCGAATCGTCCAGAACCTGGGCGTTCTCGTTGCAGCGCAGCCCGGCATATGTGCCCAGGTCACCCATCACGAGTTTCACCGCGTAGTAAGGACCGGTTTCAATCGGGGCGACGCAGGGGTTTGGTTTGTGTTCCGGGTCCCCCAAGGAACGATTGTAAGCGGTCGTGCCGCGGCCGAATTCCGGGTCTTCGCCCTGCCGGGCCGGGCCGTTGAAGCCCTCGACCGTTTTGGCCAATTGGGCAGGGTCGACGCCGATCTGTTCGCCCAGTTCGGCCAGCGTCTTGCCGCGGAACAGATAGCCTTTCTTGATGTGATGCTCGTAAGGCACCGGCGCGGGCTTCACATAGCCAAGCCCGTATTTGCGCAGGGTTCGATGATCGCAAATGAAGAAGGCGCAGATTTCCCCACCTTCCTCGTTGCAGCGTTTGGTCATCGATTGGCCGAAATCGTGATAACTGTTCGACTCGTTGCAGAACCGTTTACCGGATCGCGTGACGGCGATGACGCCCGGTTTCGACCGATCCACGAAATGCGGAAACGTGCCCAATGTGCCGTCCGGGCGCACGGGGCGGGAAATCGGAACCCAGGCTGCGGAATTGGGAAGGGTATCGTCCACCGTCGCGCCGACATCCTCACCCAGCCGCAAGCCGTCGCCGGTATTGCCCGGGGGCGCGGGGGAGGCATGTTCGTGCCCACTTTGTGCGTGCGGAAACAATTCTTTCCGGCGGACGGGGTCCTGCGGGAAACCGCCCGCGGCCAGTACGACGCCCTTGGCGGCATGGACTTCGACCGTGCCTTTCACGGTGTGCAGCACGGCGCCGGAAATCCGGCCGTCATCGCCCTTGATCAATTGCTTCACCGGCGCGCGGGTCCAGATTTCGCCGCCTTTGTCGAAGAGGGATTTCGCCAGCCGTGCCACCAGCGCGTTACCGTTCATCAACCGCATGGATCGGCCGTGGAAAAGTAGGTCCCGTCCGAATTTCAGGAGAAGTTTGGCGACGAAAAAGGCCGAGATGGGCGACCGCGTGACATTGAAGAAATGCAGCAGTTCCTTGCCCGTGCCAATCATCATGCCGACGAAGGTTATTTCCGCCAGTGGCGGCCGCAGGCGTTTGATCTCCGGGCCCAATTCACGCCCGTCAAAGGGGCGCGCGACAATTGAGCGGCCGGCGTCCATGCCGCCAGGCGCGGTCGGGTGATAATCGGCGAAGGTGGGGCCCAGGTCGAATTGCAGACTGGTCTTTTGTTCGAAGAAATCGACCGCCTTCGGCCCAGCTTCCAGGAAGGCCTGCACGCGGGCTTCGTCATAATGCGCGCCCGTCTCGTGTTTCAAATACTCGGTGGCTTTTTCTCGGCTGTCGTCGATGCCCGCGCGCACAGCAGGCGCGTTGCAGGGAATCCACATCCATCCCCCGGACCGCGCGGATGTGCCGCCGTAGACCGGTTCCTTCTCGACGACGAGAACCTTCAAACCGCGATGAGCAGCGCAGACGGCGGAAGCCAGGCCGCCCGCGCCGGAGCCCACCACAAGAACGTCGCAGTCGTAAGAAGTGGCCGCCATCGCTGTTTCCATCCCGATTTCTTGCTTCGTGCGCTGCCCGCGTGGGGCACGAATGCTGATTTGTTGACCGCAGTGCAGCACATGGGGAATAGGGCGTGCAAGGCGGTCGAGACGGTCCCGGTCACAACACGGTTGCCGCCGGCAACCCGTGCCCTCAGTCTATAACTGGCGGAAAACGGAGGGTAGGGGCATGGCGAAGATCGGTTTGGTGATTTTCGACGGGTTTACGGACATAGACCTTTTCCTGCATTGGGATTTGCTGAACCGGCCCGTCACAATGTTTCCGGACATGGTGTCCCGGGAATGGTCGGTGAAAATCCTGGGCACGGCACCAATGCACCTCTCCGCCGCTGGGTTGGAGACGAAAACGCATGGCCGTGTGGCGGAGGCCCGCAACTGTGATGCGGTCATCCATACCAGCGGCCCGTTGACCCGAAACTTGATGAAGGATGAGGGCTACTTGGAAACGCTGGCGCTGGATCCGGAACGGCAATTGGTCGGCTCGCAATGTTCGGGCGCGTTGATTCTGGCGGCGAGCGGTTTGCTGGCGGGCCGCACGGCAACAACCTATCCGACGGCGGTCGGCCATCTGCGCGAATTGGGGGCGGTTCCGGTGGAAGAGCCTTTCGTGCTGCATGACGCAGACAATATCGCGACCGCCGCCGGTTGCCTGGCCGGTGTCGACCTTTCGCGTTGGATTCTCGACCGTTTGATCAATGCGGAGGCTGCGGAAAGATGTGTCGCTTCCGCAAGTGCAATTGGGGGCGGTCTGTCATTTTCTAAAGCGTAAGATACCCCCCATCCACCGGCAGTAGGGCGCCGGTGACGTAGCTGGCGGCGTCGGAGGCGAGGAAGAGGATCGGGCCGACCAATTCTTCGGGCTCGCCGACGCGGCCCATCGGGGTATGCGCCAGGAACCGGGCGATGGCGTCGGGATTGTCGCGGGTCGCCTGGGTCATCGGCGTGGCAATCACACCGGGTAGCAGCGCGTTCACACGCACCCCCTTGGGGGCCAATTCGGCGGCCAATGCCTTGGTGAATTGGCCGACTGCGCCCTTGCTGGCGGCATAGGCCGTCAGGCCCGGCCCCGATGTGACCGACATGATCGATCCCAGATTGACGATGCTGCCCTTCGTTTCGATCAACTGCTCCAGAAAGGCGCGCGCCATATGCCGTGTGCCGTCCACGTTTACGGCGAAGACTTTTGCCCAATCGTCGGGATGCGCCGCTTCATCGATCGGCGTGCGGTGGATGACACCTGCATTGTTCACCAACAGTTTGGCTGGTCCCAACGCGGCACACGCGGCTTTGGCGAAGCCCTGCGCGGCATCGGCATCCGTAACGTCCAAGCGCTGCGCGAAGGCTTTCCCGCCGGCCGATACAATGTCCTGCGCCACGGCGGCGACCGCCGCTTCGTTGATATCCGCCAGGGCGACGGCCGCGCCGGATTCAGCCAAACCCCGCGCGATAGCGGCCCCATTGCCTTGCCCCGCGCCGGTCACAATAGCGACCGACGACCCTATACCAACCATGTTCCTCTCCCCGGCATTTCGCTCTGGCTTCGCATACCCTTAATGGGAGCGTTGTCGGCAGACTATCCGTGCCCGCAAGGGATGTCAGGTATCTGCGTGGCGCGCGATATCTCTACGAAAATCAGGGTTTGGCGCGGAAACAAAGGGGCTGACAGAAAAATACCGCAGGTTTCATCATAACTTCATTGAAAAGTTTACAATTAATTAGAAGATTCGTACTTTAGAATAATCGCTGCACTTTGGCGCGCTGTAACGATTGGGACAAAAAAGCAGAACAACAATCGACAGTCGGACACGGTTTGGGGAAGCACGCCGCAGCCGACTAGGAGGAAATGCAATGGTGGGGCGCATCGGGGGACTGGACCGGATCAAGGGCCGACTATTCTTGGCATTCGGCACCGTGACTGTCTTGACGATCGCGGCGGGCGTCGTCGCATTGAAGGGTTTCGATACAGTTGAAAGCAGTTTTTCGTCGGTCACGGAACGCTCTATACCGACGATGGAAACGGCGCTGGAATTGGCGCGGGGAAGCGCGGAACTTTCCGCTGCTGCGCCCAGCCTGTCGACGGCGACCAGCATCGAGGACAGCGACAATATCCAAGCGGAACTCAAGGGCAGGCTATCCCGCATTACTGAATTGATCGGGCGGCTCGCTGCGCTGTCGGGGAACGGGGGCGGACAAGATCAGCTGACCGGGTTGGTCGACCGTTTCGGCACTGTGATCAGCACCCTGCACGACGAGGTGAATGCCGGGCTTGCCGCAGAGTCGAAGTTGCGCGACGCCACAATCGGTGTGGCGCAAGTCCACAATACTTTGCTTGAGAAGATCGCCCCCATCCTCGCCGCTGCTCAGGCGGAGGTTGGCAAAGGGTCGGCGGGACTCAGTCTCGGCGGTGTGCAGGCGGTCAACAAATTGACGGGCGAAGACCTGCCGCGGTTGACTGCGCTGTATGAACTTCAGTCCGGTATTGGCCAAGCGATCACAATGGTCGCCACGGGGGCGCCGGACGATAATCGGACGGCGATTTCCGAGGCGTTGGCGGCATCCGTCGCGAAACTGACGAAAAAGCATGAATATCCGGACCTTGCCGCTTCGGTCGAAGGCTTCGTCGCGACGATGGGCGCGGGCAACCTTGTCGCCCTGCTCGATCGGGAAGGGCCGATGCGGGCACAGATTGAAGAGCAGCGCGCGGCATTGGCCAAGGAACTTGCAGACGCCATGCAGCAATTCATGATCGATAATTCGGTACGCGGTTCGACGCTGGTCAATACGTTGGTGAAGGAGGTCGGGACGCTGCTTAAGATCGAGGCCAATGCGAACCGCGCGGCCGGGCTGCTCAGCACCACTGCCAACCTGAATGACGCAGGGCAGATCGCGGAGTTGGAAGAAGCTTTGCTGCTGGCCATACGACAAACCTTGTTCGAGATCGGCGAATTGCAGAACAAGGAATTCGCTGAGGAACTCAAAGCCGTCGCCGAGACGTTCAACGGCCTTGCGGAAGGGGAGGGCGGCATCGTTCAGATGCGCCAATCCTACCTTGCTGCAAAAGACCGGGCCGCGGCGGCGCTGGGAGAGGCTCGCGAGGTTTCGGCGGCCTTCTCGGCGGCCGTAAACGATATTGTCGAAGGCGCCAGGGCCGAGGTTCGATCCGGCAATGAAGCGATTGCTGACGCTTTCGATAACAGCAAGAGCCTGTTGACGGTCATCGTCGCGGTCAGCGTTCTGGTGGCGCTTGCCATCGCATGGCTGTATGTCGGGCGGAATGTCGGCCGCAGGTTGGATGAACTTACCAAGGCGACGCGGGCCGTCGCCGATGGCGATCTCGACACCGAGATCAATTTCACCGGTAAGGATGAAATCGCCGAAATGGGCGAGGCGCTGTTGGTCTTCAAGGACGGATTGGCAAATGCGCGGCTGGCCGATGAACGCGCCGCGAAGGAGCGTGAGGAAGCCGAGCGGAAACGCCGGACCGAGATGCACAAGATGGCCGATGAATTCGATGCAGGCGTGGGCGGCGTCGTCCGTGCCTTGGCTTCGGCATCGTCGGACCTTCAGGTTGCGTCCGAGAAAATGACCGGTGCGGCGGAAAATACCAGTCAGCAATCGGCCATCGTTGCCTCGGCCGCCGGCGATGCGTCGAATAACGTGAATACGGTGCGGTCCGCCTCGGAAGAACTGACCGCGTCGATCCTTGAGATCAGCCAACAGGTCCAACAGTCTTCGCAGATTGCCGCGCAGGCGGTGCAGGACGCCAGCGACACCGATAACCGGATCCAAAATCTGGCGCGGGCCGCCGACAAGATTGGCGAAGTGGTCGCGTTGATCACCGATATCGCCGAGCAGACGAACCTGCTCGCTCTGAACGCTACCATCGAAGCGGCCCGCGCGGGGGATGCCGGCAAGGGCTTCGCGGTCGTGGCCTCGGAAGTGAAGAGCCTCGCGACGCAAACGGCGAAGGCAACGGAAGAGATCAGCGGCCAGATTCAAAACATCCAATCCGCGACACGGGATTCCGTGCAGGCCATACAAAAGATCAGCGAGACGATCGGCCGGATCGACTCGATCGGGTCCACGATTGCTTCGGCGATCGAGGAGCAAGGGGCCGCGACGCAGGAAATTTCCCGCAACGTGGACGAGGCGGCGCAGGGGACCGGGCAGGTTTCCGCCAGTATCGACAATGTGACCTCGGCTGCATCGGAAACCGGGCAGGCGGCGGAGCAGATCCGAACCTCGTCGCAGGAGTTGTCCAAACAGTCCGACGTTTTGCGCGCGGAAATGAACAAGTTCCTCGAGCAGGTCCGCGCCGGTTAGGTGGGATCTGTGCAGGCGTCCGCAAGCCCTATCCCGTCATGCTTATGTGAAGCCTTTAAGCGGTAAGGGATAAGCAGATTAGGAAAAATGGCGGAGAGACCGGGACTCGAACCCGGGGACCGCTTTAAGACGGTCACGGATTAGCAATCCGCTGCATTACCACTCTGCCATCTCTCCAAGCCATGACACCGTCCGCCGGGTTGGGCGGGGTGTCGAGCGGTAAGCCGCGTGCTTAAGGGTGACGGCGGGTGATGTCAATCCGATTCCGGTCCGATTTCAGGGGCTGAATCCCGGCATGCCCGGATGCCGTCCCCGGCGATGCAAAAAATACGGTCCAAAGGACGCACCGGCCGTTCTTTGCCCCCTGCCTTCAATCACCGTACATCGCATTACGTCGCCGGCGCGACGGAAGCGGTGCAGGCCGCGTCGGATAATTCCGTGCCGGCATATCCGGCGCCTTGAGGGACCAACCGAAGGACCAGGCCGGGCGCATCCGGCGCCTGGATGGAAAGGCCCTTATCCGTCGCTATAGTCGCGAACCGCTGCACATTCGCCCACATCCAGACTTCCGTGCTGCTGACGACGCCGAAATACTGAACTTGGGCGTCGTCGGTCATTTCAAACGCGGTTCCGTCCTGGGCTAAGTCGAAATCTCCCACCGGAAGACCGCAATCGGCCGCGGCTGCCACGCTGACCTTGCCCGGCAGTTGGATCGGCGCGTCGATTGTGCCCAACTGTTCGTGGGCGAATTGCGTGATATGGACATTCAGGATCTGCGCGATGTGGAGCGGCAGTGTCGTTGTCGTGCCGTCCGGATTGTGTTGCGTATGCTGGGCCAGCGATAGCTGCTGGTTCTGCTGCGCCGGGGGCGCGTTCCGGAATGCGCCGAGGATGGTCGCGCGTTGAAGTTCGATTGCGATCAAAGCGTCCCATGCCGACATGAACTCCTGGGCGTAGTCGTCTGCGGGCAAAGCCTGCTCCCGCACCGTGTTGCGCATCTCATCGCTGACGCTTTTCAACTCGCCCTGCATATAGGCGAAATCCTCGCCCAGAATGGCCCTAAGGCGGTCCAGATACAGGCCCTTTGTCATAATGGACGGATCGTTGATCTGGACGCGGACCGGCTTTTCATCCTGCGCGGCGGCAGAGTGAATGGCCGGGGGGGCGAATTGGGTGGCGCTCAAGACGGAGACCACCGCCAGGAGCTTGAATACTGAGCGGAAATGCAAGGGAAAGACCTTTCAAACTGTCAAATCGCGAATGGCGTGGTTTTGCGTTCGGTATAGTCCACAGGATATCTGGGCCCGCTTGGCCGGCAAAGCAAATCCCGGGGAAGATCGTGGGCCGAGTGGAGCGTTGAACCCCTTCCTCTCCGGCCCTTGCCACCCTTGCGGGGCTTGCTAAGTATCGGCTGGGCTTCTATGTCCCTGGCCCGACGCATTGGCGGAGACTGGAATTCAGCATGACCATGACCGTGGACGAACTTGTCGAGAGTTTCGAGTTCTTCGATGATTGGGAAGATCGCTACGCCTATGTCATCGACCTCGGCAAAAAACTGCCGCCGATGCCCGAGTCCGAGATGGTCGAGGAAAACAAGGTGCGCGGCTGCATGAGCCAGGTTTGGCTGGTCTGCGAAAAGGACGTGGCCGCCGCCCCCCCTGTTCTGCGGTTCCGCGCCAATTCCGATGCCTTCATCGTGAAGGGCCTTATCGCCATCCTGCTGGAACTTTATGACGGGCAAACGCCCGCGTTCATTCTGGAAACCGACGCGCTCGACGTAATGGGCCGTATCGGCCTGGACCAGCATTTGAGCCCGAACCGCCGTAACGGTTTGGTTGCGATGGTGGAGCGTATCAAGAAAATCGCGGCTGAAGCCAACTAGGCCTGAAAATCATTTTTGTTTGAGTTTTCCGGTCCCCGGTTTGCTGCCGAAATGATGCCTTGGCCGGGTTGTTTTGCATGTTTGGTTGTTTCCTTTTCGTTAACGAATGCTGTTTAGCGTACCTCTCCTGACGGTGCGATCGCGCCGTTTTCAAAGAACGTCGGTTCCGGGAAAAGAGGCACTCAGACGGGTGCACGACCGAGGCGGAACAATTCCTAGGGGGGAACGATGTCTGACGACGAACAGGTCCACGAGACCGAAGATCAAAACGAAAATGACGGTGCCTCCGGCAAGCGTAAAGGCGTCGGTATTGCAGCGAAACTCATGGGGGCCTTTGCCGTCTGCACACTGCTGACGGTGGTGGTGTCCGGCCTTGCCTGGTTCAATGTGGGCCGGATTGGCGGCCTGTTCGAACAGACGGTCGGCGAAAGCGTCCCCAAGATCGTAAATTCCGCCGAACTTGTTGTCGGCGCGAACCGGGTGGCGGCGGGCATGCCGGACTTGGCCTTTGCGGGTAATGACGAACACCGTCAGGCGGCCTATTCGGCGCTCGATACCGGCATTCAAAATCTTCAAGCGGGGGTAGCTGAGATCGGCGCGACGACGCTTGAACAGAGTGTCGCGGAACTTCGTGCCCTCCTTACCACGGTGGATGCCGGGGTGCGCGCGCGGTTCGGGGTCGAAGAGCGCATCGCCGAGAAGGTGGCCCTCATAAAGGCCTTGTCCGAGAAAGGATTGTCGGTCATTCCGCCGCTGGTCACCAAGGCCAATGTCGATGTGATTTCAGCGACGGATACCATGTACGACATGGCCGACGAGCAAGGCGCGAACGCTGATGTTGAAGAAATCATCGATGCGGGACAAAGCCTTATCATGCAGCGGTTGCAGCCGCTTCGGGCCTCTCTGGACCTTCAGTCGAGCCTCACTCAGTCCGTCAGCATTCTGAACCGCGCGGTGAACGAGACAACCGAGGAAGAGGTCGTCGCCAGCGCCAACGAATACCTGGCTGTGCTGGGCAAACTGACGGCCGTTCTGGTTAAATTTGACGAAAGCCCGCAGGCGCCGGCCTTGAAGGAAGTGCTCGACGGGCTTATCGCACTTGGCGACACGACGGACGGTCTGTTTGCCGTGGTCGTGGAAAAAATAAGACTGAAGCAGGAAGCGGACGCGCTACTGACCAAGCAGGAAGCGTTGCTGAAAGGCCTTCTAACCGAAGCGGACGGGATCGTGACCGCGGCTCGGCAAAGCGCCGCGCAGGATGGCGAAACGGCCCTCGTAACCGTTGAAAACACCAAGATGCTCAGCATTGCGCTTGGCATCGTTGCGGTTGTGGTCGCGGCGGCCATAGCCTGGTTCTTCGTCCATGCGAACCTGGTCCGGCGCTTGACCGCGATGGTCGCTTCGATGCGCAAAATAGCGGATGGCGACCTAGACACCGATATCCCAGCGGGTGGCACCGACGAAATCGGGACGATCGGGGAGACCCTGGAAGTCTTCCGGGAAAACTCTCGCGAGGTTTTGCGGGCATCTGAACAAAGACAGGTCGAGCGTGACCGGGCAGCGGCGGAACGCAAGACGGCGATGAACGATTTGGCGAATAATTTTGACCAAACCGTCAGCGGTATCGTTCAACGGGTCGGCGAAATGTCGTCCATCGTTCGCGGCGCGGCAGAGGGCATGAACGCCTCGGCCGGGACTTCGAAGCAGGAATCGACAGAAGCGGCCAGCCTGTCGAGCCAGATGAACGACACGATGCAGACCGTGTCTTCCGCGACTGAGGAAATGGCCGCATCCATCGGCGAAATCAGTCAACAGGTTAGTAAATCGGTGGAAATCGCCGGCCGTGCGGTGGCCGAGGTCAATAGTACGGACCGGCAAATCTCTGAACTGTCGACGGCGGCGGACGAGATCGGCAGTATCCTGGGCATCATTTCCGACATTGCCGAGCAGACCAACCTGCTTGCCTTGAACGCCACGATCGAAGCGGCGCGGGCCGGTGACGCGGGCAAGGGGTTTGCTGTGGTCGCAAATGAAGTGAAAAGCCTGGCCAGTCAGACAGTCAAGGCGACGGACCAGATTGCGGAACAGATCGCGACCATGCAGGCATCGACGAAAGGGGCGGTACAGGCCGTCTCGGGCATCGGTGAGATCGTGGCCGAAATCGACAGCATTTCCAGTGCGATCGCTGGGGCGGTCGAGGAGCAGGGCGCGGTCACACAGGAAATTGCCCGCAGCGTTTCTGAAAGCTTCCAGTCCTCCACCCAGATGTCCGAAAGCGTGAACCGTGTCGCCGAAGCCTCGGAATCGGCGGGACAACAGGCCGGTCAGTTGCTCGAAAATGCAGCGGAGATGACCGAGCTTTCAGGCGCTTTGAACCAGGAAATCGACCGTTTCGTGTCTTCCGTTCGGGCTTGATCGGCTGATTCTACCGAGCATTTGCGCGCGGGTTTTCCGGATACGTCCGGTAGACCTGCGCGCTTTGCATTTTCACATGGGCCCTTTCGCCCTATATGGTATGGGACACGCAAAATTTTGTAAGGGCGGCTAGGTCGCCCGCATTTAAGGGATGGAGAGCAGGTCATGACCGCTGAAGCCGCCGGAACCCAGCAGGATGCGCCTGAGGCGCGGCACATGAACCTAGAGCCGGTCGTGGCCAAGCTTACACGGCTGTTCGGCGACCGCGCCACCACGGCGGCGTCGGTGCGGGATCATCACGGCCATGGTGAGGGGTATTTCCCGACCCGCGCCCCGGATATGGTCATCTTTCCGCACACGACCGAAGAAGTGTCCGATGCGGTCAAGGTCTGCGCGCTGCATAACGTGCCGATCGTTCCCTTCGGCACGGGCACGTCGCTGGAAGGTCATGTTGCAGCGGTCGAAGGCGGTGTCTGCATCGACCTCTCCCAGATGAACTCGGTGGTCGAAGTGAACGACGAAGATCTGGACTGTAGGGTCCAAGCCGGGGTCACGCGCAAGCAGTTGAACGAACACCTTCGCGACACGGGACTGTTCTTTCCGATCGATCCGGGGGCCGATGCGTCGATCGGCGGTATGGCTTCAACACGGGCTTCGGGCACCAATGCCGTTCGTTACGGGACGATGCGTGAAAACGTGATGGGGTTAACCGTGGTTACGGCCGATGGACGCATCATCAAAACCGGCGGGCGTGCGCGGAAGTCTTCCGCCGGGTACGACCTGACGCGGATATTCGTCGGGGCCGAGGGCACGCTGGGGATCATCACCGAAGTTCAATTGCGGCTCTATGGCATACCCGAGGCGATCACCAGCGCGGTCTGCCAATATCCGGATATGGAATCCGCGGTGAATACCGTGATCATGACCATTCAGTTGGGCATTCCGGTCGCGCGTATCGAATTTCTGGACGATGTGCAGATGCAAGCCTGCATCGATTATTCGAAGCTGGAAGGCTACGAAGGGAAGCCTACCTTGTTCTTCGAATTCCACGGCACGGAGGCAGGCGCCGCGGAGCAGGCGGAACAGGTGAAGGCTATTTCCGACGATCTGGGCGGAAGCGCTTTCCAATGGACCGCCAAGGCCGAAGACCGGACACATCTGTGGCAGGCGCGGCACGATGCCTATTACGCCGCCTTGGCGCTGGCGCCGGGCAAGAAAGGGATCGCGACGGATGCCTGCGTACCGATCTCCCGACTTGCCGAGGCTATCCTGGACACGAAGAAAGATATTGAAGAATCCGGCCTCGTCGCGCCGATCGTCGGTCATGTCGGCGATGGCAATTTCCATCTCGTCCTGCTTTATGATGAGGGCGACAAGGAAGAATTGGGCCGCTGCAAGGCATTGATCGAACGGATGAACCACCGTGCCATCGCCATGGGGGGCACCTGCACCGGCGAGCACGGCATCGGCATGGGCAAAAAGCATTTCCTGGTTGCCGAGCATGGCGATGCGGTCAGCTATATGCGGCAGGTGAAGAAGGCTTTCGACCCGGAAAACATTATGAATCCGGGGAAGATGGTCAGTCTCTAACCGGTTTCAGGCTGATTTTCGCTACGCGGTTTCAGGCGGACCGTCCGCGGGCCTGTCATCGCGTTTCTTGCCGTCCAAAAGGCCGTCCTCGCGGGACTTTCGCGCTGCACTCTGTTCTTTTTCAAGTTTGGAAAGACCGAACAGGATGCGGTTGTCATCAGCCTGTTTTTCCCGTTTTTCCCGCACCTTGCGCTTCCGGTGATTGCGCAGGTTCACTACTGTTCCCATGGTTGGGCCTGTATCTCTTGCAGTTCTTTCGTGGCCAGTGGACATGGTTTAGAGCATGTTCCGGCCCATGAGAACCGTTTGTATCATGGATGAATCTTCGTTTGGTGATGAAACCGCGTTTGGGCATAGAGATACGGATTTGACGGGAATGGTTGGATCGGCATGAAGTGGCTGGGTATCGTCGCAGGGGTGGTTCTGGCGGGCATTGTCGGCGCTGCCGTCCTGTTGCCGCGATTGATCGACTGGCAATCGTATCGGCCGGAAATCGCCGCGATCGCGGAAGAGGCAATCGGCTTTCCCGTTGTGATCGACGGCAACATTCAGGCGGAATTGTTTCCGACACCGCAGCTGACCGCAGGGGGTATACGCGTCCTTGATCGGGCCGGCGCGGACGACCTTGCCACCGTGCGTTGGGCAGAGGCGCGGTTCAAATTCTCCGATCTGCTGCGCGGCACCGTTACCTTGACCAGCTTGGCCTTGGTCGAACCGGTCGTTTCCCTGTCGGGTGATCTGTTGGGCCATTTGCGTGCCGCGCCGGTGAAGGGCGATGACGGCCGGTCCGAGGGGGCCTCCCTGGGCGGTCCGCAGCGGCGGGAGGCGCAACAGATCGAAATCCGGAATGGCACCTTCACCATGGCGCGGTCCGACCCGGACGCTGCTGCATTCCTGATCGAGCGTGTTTCAGGCACAGTTGAAAATGCCGCTGTCGGGAGCCGTATGACGGTTTCATTGTCCGGCCGCGTTCAGGGCCGGGACCTGGATTTGGAGATGCGTGTGGCGCCACCGCAGCAAGCGGCGTCAGCGCCGATCGCCTTCACGCTTACCGACAAGGCGAATGCGTCATTGCTTCGTGTTGTCGGCGAATGGTCGATGAAAGACGGGAAAGTCGGACTGGCGGGCGGGTTTTCGGTGAATGGCGGCGACATGGCCTCAATTGCCGCTCTGACCGGGATGTCTCTGCCGCCAAAAATCGCCGCTTCCGGCGGCGACTTTCGGGTCGACGGAAACTTCGCCCTCGACGGGGCCGCCTCTACACTGCAGGTGACCGATCTGTCCGCAAATACGGATGCGTTAAGCATTACAGGCGAGGCGTCCGCCCAGTGGTCGGGACGCCCGAAATTGGACTTCGCCTTGCGTGCCGGCCGGCTCGACCTGGATGGGTTCGTCAGCCCGGGCGGAGATGCAGAGGGCACAGGCGCCGCGCCGACGGGCGCTGATGGGCCAGCGAATGCGTCGCCCGACCCGTCCGCCACCCCATCCGCCTCCCCATTCGCCTCCCCATCCGCCTCCCCGGGGGCGCCGGACCTGATGGCGTGGATCGGGACGCTGCCCGCCGATGTTTCGCTGGACCTGTCCGTGGCGGGTGCGCGGTTCCGCGATACGATCGTACGGCGGATCACCGTGCGCGGAACGGTGGACCGCGGGACAGTAACCTTGGAAGAACTTAGTGCGCAGCTTCCGGGGGGCACCGACCTGTCGATCGCCGGCTTCGGGGATATGACCGGGCCTGAACCATTGCTGGAGGGGAATGCGACCCTTCGGGCAGACGATCTGCGTCGCTTGTTGAACTGGGCCGGCCTGCCCATCCCCAATGTGTCGGCGGACCGCCTGCGCCGGTTCTCGATGGTCAGTGGCATCAGTCTGCGGCCGCGCCGGCTGGATATCATCGATGCCGCCGTCGAACTGGACGGGGTGACGGCCAGCGCCGCGGCGGCGGTTGCGTTGCGCCGGCGGCCGGGATTGGGCCTGCGGGTGTCGATCGATCATATCAACCTGGATGCCTATCGTTCGGTCTATGCGCCGCCCGATTCGGAAGGGGCGGCACCCGGCGCCGACAATCCACCGGGACAGACGGGTGATGCGGCGGAGGCGGTGGACGGGGCGGGGACAGTGGAGGGCCCCAGCCTATGGTCGCGGTTCGATGCGTCTCTCGATTTGCGTATCGGGCGCGCCGTCGCCCTGGAAGTGCCGTTCAACGATGTCGTCGGCAATCTGGTTTTGAAGGACGGCGTCGTGACCATCAATGAAATCACATTCCGGGATGCCGCTGGCGTATCGGGTCAATTTGGCGGCCAATTGTCGGTTGTCGGCGATGCGGACTCGACCTTCCTTGCCTTCGAGGGGCAGTCGGCGGATATGGGCCAAGTCGTTGCGTTGTTGGAAGGGCCGGATTTCGTGGCCGGAATTTTGCGGTCCATCGGGCCGACGGCGCTGAATATATCCTATCGGCCGGCTTCAGACGACGCGCCATTGGTGTTCCAGGCAAACGGGGACGATGGCGCGCTGTCCTTTGGCGCGGCGTTGTCCCGCGGTGAAGCCGGCGAACCGGCCTTGGATATCTTGTCGGGCGATATGAAAGCCTATGGCTTGGAGCTTTCGGGGCTGGCTGGGCGTTTGACCTTCCCGGCAGAGGCCTATCAGTTGGAAAAACTCTCTGGCACTTTGAACGGCGGCACCCTTAATTTGAGCGGCAGCCTGCGCCGCCGCGCAGACGGGCTGCAACAGTTGCTGATAACCGGGGCGCTGGATGGTCTTGAGGTCGACCGGCATCTTGCCGACCTGGACGGTCCAATCGGCCTGAAGGGCTCGATCTCGATCCGTGGCCAGGGGGAGTCTACCGGAAGCGACTGGCGCGCGATGGCTGCCCTCAATAGCGGGTGGTTCGATATGGAAGGTGCGTTGGCGATCGATGTCGGGCCGTCCCGATCCAGTATCGTTACCGTCCGTCAAGTCAGCGACGTTCGGGAAGCCTTGCGCGAACGGTTTTCCGAGCCTGCCTCCATCGAGGGCGCGTTGGTCTTGGAAAACGGGGCCCTGATTGCGCGGGATTTGGCCCTGCGTGGGAATACGGGCGGTGTCCTGGAGCTGTCCGGACGTCTCGGTCTGACCGACCTTAACCTGTCCGCTGAATTGGTTCTTCGGAAAGCTGAGAACGCGCCGCAATTTGCGCGTCTATTAGCGGAGGGACCGGCCAAAGCCCCTAATTTGAGGCTCGAAGGGGCCGTTCCTTCCAAGAACTAGGGCAAATTTTGATTAAGTCTGGTGGCCGTGGCGGGGATACCAGGCCGAAGTCACCGGGCGGGCCAATGCCCGGCCCGGTGAACCAATCAAGCGACCAGCGAAGCGGTCAGAACGTAGGTGCGGATGGCGCTGGACAGGTTGCCCGTGCGCTTGCTGTCGATTTCGGAAACGAGTTGGTTCACCGAAAGGCTACGGTTGGCGGCCAGATCGCGAAGTCTTTCCCAGAAGATGTTCTCCAGGGAGACGCTGGTGCGATGGCCCGCAATCACGACCGAGCGCTTCTTAATTTCAGAAGGATCAACAGAGGTGTCCGTGGAGACGGTGTCTTCAACGGGCGCAAATTCATGAACAATACCGTGCATAGTTTTCTTCCAATTCTTGTTTAAAAGTGGCCAATCCACGAGGCGACTTTTAATGCGACTCCACAACAAGTGACGTCAGTCGGCTCGCGTTAACTTGTTGGCATCGTTGTACCGCTGATTGGTTAACGAATGGTGAGTAAAGTCGCATTTTCGAGGCCTAGAAGTGGCACTCAGAACCGACTATGTTAACCACTGTTGACAAAACATCGTTATTGCTAACGCGGCTGATCCGGTTCCATGAAATCGACCATGGCGGCTATCGTTGCAGCCAAGTTTTCCTCCTTGGTGTATCCCGACTTTACCCTGGGGGCTAGGTCGTGATTTCCGTCCGGGAGCCAGCAAAACTGCACATGGGAAGGCAGGGCGTAGTTTTCAATCTCTGCCCTGGTACCGAAAGGGTCGCGGTCCCCCTGACAGACAAGCACAGGGCATGAAATTTCGGGAAAGTGATCGGTACGTGTCTTCTCAGGCTTGCCTGGCGGATGGAACGGATACCCCAAGCACAGAACGGCCTGGAACAATGGTTTTTCAACGGCTTGCGCCGCCAGCAGGGTGGCCATCCGCCCCCCCATCGATTTCCCACCGATATAAATAGAAGCACCCTTGGGCGCGGTCTCCGAAATCTGTTGGATCACTTTTTGGAAATGATCCAACAGGACGGGCTGTCGATCCGGCGGACGTTTCTTACCACCGTGACGACGCCCGGCCATGTACGGAAACTCGAACCGGACACAGCGGATGGCAGCCGTGGCGACGCCATCGGCAACGGCATTCATAAAAGGGGAATCCATCGGCGCGCCTGCGCCATGCGCCAGAATCAATACGGTGGAACTCTGTACGGGGCCTGTCGATAGAAAATCCATGGGTGGTGTGTACTCTGTCACTTGCCGTCTCTTGCCGTTGTTTGTGGATCGTCGCCGGTTGCGGTAAAATTGTACGTTCCGTAAATGCTCCGTTAACCTTTGTCTGTGAATATGATCGAGATGCCAATGGGGTATCTCAGATAATAACCATGGCTGCCGTGACCGAAATTGGCGTCTCGGTTTCCATGAAAGCGTTCGAAGCGAGGAATTAGAATGTCCAATTTGGTTGTCGCCGAAAGCACCGAATTGACCATGATCGACGAAGAGCAGCTGGTCACCATGATGGTCGATAATCAGTTGTTTGGTATTCCGATCTTGAAGGTCCAGGACATCGTTGAGCCGTCTCAGATCACGCCGGTGCCCTGTGCGCCCAGCGCGATCGCGGGGGTATTGAACTTGCGCGGACGTATCGTCACGGTCATCGACCTGCGTGAACTTCTCGGCGCGAAGGAAGAAGATGCCCGCCGTCAGATGAGTGTGACGATCGAGCACAAGGGCGACCTCTATACCCTTCTTGTCGATTCGATCGGCGATGTCCGCTCGCTGCCTAAGCGTGATTTCGACAAGCCGCCGGCGACGCTGGACGAGAATATGCGGCGCCTTTGTTCCGGGGTATTCCGGTTGGAAGACAATCTTCTCGTCGTGCTGGACGTCAGCCGGATCCTCGATGAAGAGACAATCATGAAGACGCCCCGCCGCACGCGCCGGCGCCGTGTGTTGAAAGCTGCGTCCGGTGGTAAGAAAAGCGCCAGCACGGACGAGGATGGCCCGGCAGCCGCCGAGGCCAAAGCGATTGAAGACAAACAGGACGGATCCGCACCGCGCGGCGATGCGAAAAGTGGGGTGACCTCCGCCCGCAGTTCGGCCCCTGCCAACGACACGGATACCAAGAAGCGGGAGACGAAACAGGCTAGTGCATCCAAGTCGGACAGCGCCCCGAAACCGGCGAACGCCCCAAAACCAGCTAGTGCAGGGCCGAAGCAGGCGGGCGACGCCTTGGTCGACCGGTTGGGCGGCGAAGCCAAAGTCGAGGCCTATGCAAGTTCGCTGTTCGACCTGGTGATGGCGGACCCGATTCTGAATCATTTCGCTGAAGGTCAGGATACATGGGCGATTGCCTCGGCATTCAAATCCTACAGCCTGGCAGCGACAGGCGGTAAATCCTCGGACAGTGTCGAGGATTTGAAAGTGGTGCTTCAACTCCTCGCCCGAGAAGAAGGATTGGATGACGATCACTTCATTGCGGTCGCAAAGCACGCCAATGAAGTCCTGTCCAAGGATCGTGCCCCTGCACCGGCCGTGCACGATGTGCTGGAATTGATCGACAGCCTCAGGAACGAAACCGTCACGCATTAATCTCATCGTGGGCCGGGCCGGCCAGTGCCGGGAAAAAACGCTGGCTGGCAATAGTTCGTCCGAAATATTACTCGGCCGGCGCTCTGCAGCTTTACGTTGACGCGGGATGCCTATTTACATCAGATGAATCTGATACTCTGATGGTGCCGTGATCCAGTAGAGGGTTTGGCGCAGGCATGGAATACCTCCCTGAATTCAAATCGGTACAAACCGGAAAATCCGCGGTCGACGATAAAACGACGGCCGCGTTCCCATATGGGCCCTTGGGGCGTGGGGTTTGTCGGTATGCCGCCTTTTACTGCCTTTCCGTCACTGTTCTGACGTCCGTCATTTGGTTCGTGGCGAGAGACCTGACCGCAGCGGTTTGGTGCGCGTTGGGTGTTTCCCTGATTCTCACCGCGGCTGCCGTGTTGTTATTGGGGAATAGAAAATTCTGGCCGAAACATGACGACGTAGGCGACCGCCTTACGCCTGAGGAGGCTTTGGTCGCATACGATTTGCTCTCCACGTTGATCGATTCGATGCCGGCCAACTTCTTGGTCAAGGACAAGGAGCACAGATATATCCTGGTCAATAAGACGATGGGGGATTGGTTCGGCTGGGACCCGGCGGATGTTCTTGGCAAGCGCTTCGACGAAATTTCATGGAACAGGGATTACAGCGCTGAATTTCCGAAAATCGAGGAGGAAGACGAGCGTGTCCTGAAGACGGGCGAATCCACCGAACGGTTCTTTGAAATCGAAGGCCCGTATGGAAACTGGATCAAGCTGTTGTCGCGGCGTTTTGCGATCCGGTCCGCCGAAGGAGAAATCGTCGGTATCGCTGTCATCAACGTCGATATGACGGAACTTGAGGCAACCCGGGATGAATTCGAGGCGCTTCGGCGTGAAAGAGACCGACAGGCGTTCATTTTCAAGAACTTCTTCGAAGCACTCCCCTTTCCGGCGGCCATGAAAGATATGGACGGTCGCTTCTTGAGCGTGAATTCGCAGCTCTACAAATGGCCACCCTTCTCCGGAACCAATATCATCGGGCGTCGTCTCGACGAGGTCATGGAATATGAAGCTGCGAAAGACTCCATAGAACTCGACGCGCAAGTTCTCCGCACGAGGGAGCCAGGGGAAATCGAACGCGATGTACCCTATGTTGGCGAGACAACTCGAAGCGTGCGGATTCTTCGATTCCCGATTTTGGACGATGATGGCGAATTGTTTGGCCTGGGCTTGTTTAATATCGACGTGACGGATCAACGTGCAGCCGAGCGTTTGCTAAAAGACACCAATGTGGAACTGGAGCGATTGGTCAGCGACCGCACGTCCGAATTGGAAAATGCGAATGCCGAGCTGACGCGAACGCTGGATGAATTGAAGGCAACGACCGACCTGCTGATTGAATCGGACCGGATGGCCTCGCTTGGGTCCATGGTCGCCGGCATGGCACATGAAATAAACACGCCGATCGGTGTAGGGGTTACGGCTGCCAGCCTGGTTCGGGACAAGGTCGATCAATTGCAGAAAGACTTTGGGGCAGGGACGCTGACGCGGGACGGCATGACCGAATCCATGTCGGTCATTGACGAAGCGTCGGACGTGATGTTGCGCAATATGGCGCGCGCGGATGGCCTGATACGAAGCCTGAAACAGGTCGCCGTCGATCAAACCAATCTGGAAACACGCGATGTGCAGTTAGAGCACTATATTCGCGACGTTGAATTGAGTGTCGCCCCTGTATTACGAAAATCAGGTATTTCTATTGAAATCGACTGCCGGGCCGATCTAACCCTGTGTCTTCAACCGGGTCCTTTGGCTCAGGTTATGACAAATATCCTGATGAATTGCGTCCATCACGCCTATCCGGAAGGCGAGGGTGGCCGGATAAAGATCACGACGGTGCTTTCCGATGACGGTGTCGAAATCCGCTTTCGGGATTTCGGCGTCGGGATGGATCAGGAAACCGCCGGTCAGGCCTTCGTGCCATTTTTTACCACGCGGCGGAACAAGGGCGGGACAGGACTGGGGCTGTCGATCGTCTACAACGTGGTGCGGTCGGTTCTGGGCGGCGATATCGCCTGTGAGAGCGTGAAAGGCAAAGGGACCCTCTTCATCGTCACCTTGCCGGCAAACTGCGTGGTCAATCAGACTGCATAAATTTTCAGGAAACGGTCGACGCCTTTCTCCGCAATCTCTTTGATTTCCTTCTGGCTTGGCGTGTCCTGAAGCCCGATCAGAAGCTTCAAATGGATCGGGTCTTTCACCATGGCGAGGAAGTGCCAGGCAGCCTGGTTAGGGTCGTCAATGTCAAGCGTTCCCAATTCGTGCTGACGGGCAAGATAGACCGACAATTGTTCCGTTAATTTTTTGGGCCCCTTTTCAAAAAATTCCCGGCCCAATTGCGGGAAACGGCTCGCTTCCCCGATGATGATGCGGAACAGGGCCACATCCGTCTGATCGGAGATCAAGGTCAGGAAACGGCAACCCAGCACCTGCAACATCTCGGCCATTTCCGGATCGGGGCCGGTCGCCGTTTCGGCCTTTGCCATCATCACGTCGATCTGTTCCTGGATGGCCGCGCCAAGTACGCTGCACATCTGGGACATGATGCTGTCGAACAGCGCTTCCTTGCATTCGAAATGGCTATAGACCGTTCGTTTGGACACACCGGCGCGTTCGGCGACGGCGTCCATGCTGGTCGGACCGAAACCGGTTTCCAGGAATAGCTGCTTCGCCGCGTCGATAATGGCCAAGTGCTTTTCTTGGGAGCGGGGCGGCAGATCGTTGAATTCAGTTGCAAACATAAATGTATCCTACACCAACTCGGCTGACCGCATCAGTAGCCATAGCACCGGGATTGGGCAAATCGGCATTTCCTTTCCGTCATAACATTGGTCGGCAAACGGCGGCCCAACGGCCGCTGTTTCGGTGATCGCCTTCGCAACAGGGTCATACGCGGCCAGGACCGGCACGGATAATATCGTCACAAAATTTTCCAATGGTAGGTCTTGTAAAGTAAACTATACGGGTTAGTTTATAGAAACGAAACCGTGTAGTGTACTTGTCCGCCAATTTTAAATGGGCGGCGGCATCGCCAAGGGAAGGGCTTCACATGTCGGCCAGGGAAGATTTAAAGGAAAATTTGATTGGTGCCGAAAGGGCCAAGCATGCGGGCGACACAGCGGTTGTCGCCTTCGCGAATTGGGTGATCCGTTTTCGATGGATCATCTTGTTGCTCAGTTTCATCGGCGCAATGGCAGCCGGCTTCGGCGGTCAATTCTTGGACTTTTCCACCAACTACCGCGTCTTCTTCAGTAAGGACAATCCCCAACTGCAAGCGTTCGAAACGATGCAGGATACCTATATTCGTGAGGATAATATTTCGATCGTCCTGCACCCGGATCACGGTGACGTCTTCACGCCGGAACTGCTCGCGGCGGTCCGCGACCTGACGGACAAGGCCTGGCAGATCCCGTATACGACGCGGGTCGACAGCGTGACGAATTTCCAGAACAGCTATGCGGCTGGCGAGGACGACCTTGTCGTCGAGGACCTTGTGCCTCTCGACACGCCATTGGATGAAGCGGACATCACCCGGATCAGGGAAACCGCCTTGTCCGAGCCTCTGATCGTCGACCGGCTGGTTTCTCCGGATGCGGATACGGTTTCGGTCAACGTGACCGTCACCTTGCCGCTGGAGACGGAGCTGGAAGTGCCGGCGGCTATGGAGCATGCCCGGGCATTGGCGACGGAATTCAGGGAAACCTACCCCGGCGTCACGGTCGCGGTAACCGGTTCGGTCGCGCTGAACCATGCCTTCACCGAGGCAAGTGTAGCCGATATGACCAACCTTATTCCATTGATGTACGGTATTCTGCTGCTGGTCATGGTCGTGCTGTTGCGGTCCATCAGCGGAACGATATCCACGTTGCTGGTGATCGCTTTTTCCGCTGTCACGGCCATGGGGATCAGTGGTTGGCTGGGTGTTCAACTAACACCGCCTTCGGCCATCGCGCCAACCATCATCCTAACATTGGCGATCGCGGATAGCATACACATCCTGGTCTCCATGGTTGGCGGCATGCGCCAGGGCTTGGGGAAACGGGAAGCCATTGTCGAAAGTCTGCGGATCAACTTTCAACCGGTCTTCCTGACCAGTCTGACGACGGTCATCGGTTTCCTCAGCCTGAACTTCAGCGATGCGCCCCCGTTCCGGGATCTTGGCAACATCACCGCAATCGGGGTGACGGCGGCCTGGGTCTATTCGATCCTATTCCTGCCGGCCGCCATGGCGATCTTGCCCGTGCGGGTAAAACCGCGGGAAGAGGAGACGGCGACCGCCATGGACAAATTGGCAGGCTTCGTCATCGGCAATCGCAAAGCCCTTTTGTTCGGCATGACCGGTGTCGTGGTGGTGCTTGGCGTGTTGGTGCCGCGGATCGAGTTGAACGACCAGTTCGTCAAGTATTTCGACCGCTCCATCGAATTTCGCCGGGATACGGATTATGCGATGGAGAATTTGAGCGGCATCTACCAGGCGCAATGGTCCTTGCCAGCTGGGGAATCCGGTGGGGTCAGCGATCCGTACTACCTGCAGACCGTCTCGGACTTCACCGATTGGCTGCGGGAGCGGGACGCGGTTGTCCATGTTCAGTCACTGTCGGATATCTTCAAGCGCCTGAACAAGAACATGCATGGCGACGACCCGGCTTACTATGCCCTGCCGGACGAAAAGAACCTCGCCGCCCAGTACCTGTTGCTGTTCGAAATGTCGCTGCCTTACGGGCTAGACCTGAACAACCAGATCAACGTCGACAAATCCTCGGTTCGGATCGTCGCGACGCTTGAGAACATCACAACCGACGAGCTGCGGGCACTAGATGATGAAGCGAAGTCCTGGCTGGAACAGCGTCTGGCGGGTGGTTCCAAGCTGGACGCCAGCGGGCCGTTTGTGATGTTCGCCTATATCGCCCAACGGAATATCGAGGGCATGCTGCTCGGCACGGGCCTGGCCTTTCTGCTCATCTCCGCATCGCTTGTCGTGGCGCTGCGCAGCTTCCGGCTGGGTTTGATCAGCCTGGTGCCGAATCTGGTGCCGCCGATCATGGCGTTTGGCCTGTGGTCGGTGTTGGTGGGTGAGATCGGCCTGGCGTCCTCCGTCGTCACCGCCACCAGTCTGGGCATCATTGTCGATGCGACCGTGCACTTCCTATCAAAGTACCGGCGCGCCCGGGTGATGAACGGTGAGGATGCGGAAGGCGCGGTGCGGTATGCCTTTTCCACCGTGGGGACGGCCTTGTGGGTCACGACCGCGATCCTGGTGGCCGGCTTCGCCATCCTCTCGTTGAGTTCTTTCCAGATCAATTCCGCGCTCGGTCAATTGACGGCGATCACCCTGGTCATGGCGTTGTTCGCCGACTTCCTGCTGCTGCCGGCCATCCTGATCCTCGTGGATGGACGGAAGCGTAAGGATGTACCGGACGCCGCCCTGGCCCAGGCCGCCGAGTAACCGGATCAACTTCTATCACGAACAGGAAGAGTATGAGGACAGACATCATGAACACGTCACGATACTGGTCAGGGTTGATCCTGGCACTGCTTATCACCGGCGCGGCGGTCGGCCTCGCCATCCTTTCCAACAAGGCCCATGCCGGCCCGGCGGAAGACCAGAAAGGTCTGGAGATCGCGCAGGAGATCGACCGTAGGGACCTCGGCTTCGGCGACAGCAAGACAGAGATGGAGATGATCCTGACCAACCGGACGGGCGAATCCAGCACCCGCAAGCTGCGGCTGGAAACCTTGGAGGTGCCGGACTCGGAAGAAGGGGACAAGAGCCTGACGATCTTCGATCATCCGCGCGACATTAAGGGAACCGCTTTCCTCAGTTTCACCAAGATCCTGGAGCCGGATGACCAATGGCTCTACCTGCCGGCCCTGAAACGGGTGAAACGCATTTCGTCCGCCAACAAATCCGGCCCCTTCGTCGGCAGCGAGTTCGCCTATGAAGATCTGACCTCATTCGAAGTGGCAAAGTATTCATATACCTGGTTGCGGGACGAACCGTGCGGCGAGATGGACTGTTTCGTCATAGAGCGGATTCCGCAGTATGAGCGGTCGGGCTATTCGAAGCAGATCGCCTGGGTCGACGCCGCGGAATACCGCATCGTCAAGGTCGACTTCTATGACCGCAAGGACACGCTGTTGAAGACCCTGGAGAGCAGTGAATGGCAGCAATACCTGGACCAGTACTGGCGTCCGCACCGCATGCATATGGTGAACCATCAGACCGGCAAGGAAACCACCCTTACCTTCCAACCCTATCAGTTCCGCGAAGGCGTCAATGAAGCCAATTTCAATCAAAGCCGTCTCGCGCGGTTGCGCTAACGGTGTTGTCGCCACGGTCGTATTGGCCGTGGTGGCTTTTTCTACCAACAGGGCTTTGGCCCAGGACCCGTTGGAAATTTTCGGGGCGGAGGCGGAGTTCGCCGGTTCAACCTCGGCCGAGTTGCGGTTTTTTCCCGAAAGCCCGCAATTCACCGACCAGGACGACCGGAAGCTGGAGCTTTCCGTTGCGATCGAACCGGAATTCCGACTGTTTTGGGACAGGGAGCGGCTGACCTTTATCCCTTTCTTCCGGTATGACCCGGCGGATCACGAAGGGCGCACCCATGGCGACATACGGGAACTCTCGCTTTATGTGGAACGGGACGACTGGGACGTCACCGCCGGCATCGGCAAGGTGTTCTGGGGTGTCGCGGAAAGCCGCCACCTGGTCGACATCATCAACCAGGCGGATTTGGTGGAGAACTCCGATGAGGAGGACAAACTCGGCCAACCGATGGTGAACCTGAATCTGCTGCGGGACTGGGGGACGCTCGGCGTCTTCGTCCTGCCGGGGTTCCGGGAGCGCACCTTTCCGGGGGACGAGGCACGCCTGCGCGGCCCACTGCCTGTGGATACCGACAGACCGATCTATGAATCCGCCGCTGAGGAACATCACGTGGATGCGGCCCTGCGGTACAAGCAGGTGATCGGCGACTTTGATCTCGGCCTCAGTTACTTCCATGGTACCAGCCGGGAGCCGGAGCTGGTTCAGTCCATCGGCAGCGATGGCAGGCCCGTGCTGCGCCCGCGTTACGAGATCATCGACCAGGTCGGCCTGGACGTACAGGCGACCATGGATGCCTGGCTTTGGAAACTGGAAGCGATACACAGGTCGGGGGCCGGCGATCCTTTCGCTGCGGCGGTCGGTGGCTTTGAATACACGCTGTTCGGGGTGTCCGATAGCGCGGCGGACCTCGGCCTGCTCGCGGAATACCACTATGATGGCCGCGGTGATGATGCGCCGGCGACGATCTTCGACAACGATATCTTCCTTGGCACGCGCTTGGCCTTGAACGACACGGATGCGACCGAATTCCTGGCCGGGGTGATCGTCGACCAGCGGGAGGGAGAGGTTCTGGCCCTGTTGGAGGCGGAGCGCCGAATTACCGAACGCTGGTTTGCCGAGGTGGAGGCACGTTTTTTCTTCAACGCCGACCGTGGGACTTCCGCTGTCCAGGACGATGGCCACGTTCTGTTGCGTATTTCCCGATATTTCTAAGCTTTGCATTTTTACGTGCGCGTTACCCGTGGGGGGTAGGGCGGGGACGGCGGCCTTCGGGCCGTCGTTTCCTGATGAGGAGACCCTTATTCAGCCCTAGGAAAGCGAAAAAATGGTAATGCCGGGTCATTTTAGCTAAATACAAGGCTATTGCTAGACTCTGTCGGGCGCGTGCTGCTACCCCATGGAAATTTGCGCAAAAATAGTAATTGATGTGCTTCGATGTTTGGCAGAAAACTTCAAGTCGGCTTGATTCCGTTTCCATCGTTCGGGATACGGTCATTTTTCCGAATGTCGTTGATACCCGCTTCGCGTTTCTGTGGGCTTGGGGCGACGTGAACCGGTCGGATAACAGCCTGGACAGCAATGCCGATTTGCTGGGGCTGGTGACGGAAAGCGATTTCCGGGGGTCGACGGTCGCGCTGGACGCATTCTACCTCATCTCCGAAGGCGACGATGACTCCGATGGCGTTTTCCTTGGCGCTTCTGCCATTCAGCGGATCGGTGAGTTCAATACCGCCTTCTATGTAAACCAATCCATTGCGCTGGACCGTCGGCAGGTCACCGTCGATGACGGTACCTTGCTGTTCGGCGAGGTTTCCCTTACGCCGCTAGGGTCGCACAATCTTGTCTATGCGAATGCGTTTTGGGGCATCGACAATTTCTCGTCAGCTTCGCGCGGGGAAACCAATGGCGGCCCAATCGGCCGCGTTGGTCTGCTGTTCGCCAGTTCCGGTATCGGAACCTATCCGGCCGCACTCGGCAACGGCGTTGAAGACGCCATCGGCGGGGCCGTCGGCTACCAGATGCTGTTCAACGACGACAAAACCCAACTGGTCGGCGAATTGGGTTTCGTGGAAACCACTGACGACGACTCGTCTGTTCAAAACGGCATCGGGGCGGGTGTCCGCTTCCAGCACAAATTCGCCGAACGCTATCTGTTCCAGGTCGATGGATTCGTGGCGGACCGTGAACGCGCGGACGAGACCTATGGCATCAAGTCGGAATGGCGGGTTCAATTCTGATCTGTCAGGGGCTGTAGGGCCGACTGGGTCGACGGCGTCGCAAAAAAGAAAGGGCCGCTCGAAAGCGGCCCTCTCCGTCGTCGGGGTTCAACTCTCCCCAGTAAACTGAAAGCGTAACGCCTAAGCGTTCCGGCGGCGCAAGCGTGCCGCGCCCAAACCGGCAAGGCCGGTCAGCAGGAACAGCGCCGCGCCCGGCACGGGAACAACGGCCGTATTCTCGAAATCGTAGTCCAGGTTGATGCTGCCGCTGGTGAATTGGACATCGTCGAAGAAGGCTGTCTGCCCCTGATTGGACGTGCCGACCCCGATGGAAATGCCGAGGATTGTAGCGTCCAACAGGTCGCCGCCAAACAAATCGGACCAGTCCTGAAGCGTAAACGCATCGCTGCCGTCACCGAACAGGTTGCCGGCATTGTATATGCCTGTATGCCAGAAGGTGCCGCTATCGCCGGAGATATCGGCGGTAATCCACTGATCGGTGGGGACAGCATCCGAATTGCCGAGTGTGCCTAGATTCCAGGTGGGTTCGTAAATGAAGGTCGTAAACCCATCATTCGGGCCGCTTGCCGCTAGATTGGCGGTCTCCGATATATTGGTGTCCAGGACCGTGATCTTGATCGCTGCCGCCGCAAAGGCATTGAGATCACCGGTGCTGTCCTTGAAATAGCTGTAGCTGAGACTGCCGCCGGTGGTTAGGAAATCGCCGACCGTGCCGTACCCGCCGGTCCGTGTGATGCCAACTTCCGCTTTGTCTGTGTTGCTTGCGCCGGTTGTCAGCTTTGCCGCGCCTGTGGGTAGCGGTTGATCGTTTTCCAGCGCGCCGCCTTCGCCCGTCAGATCGACGATATCCGCGGTACCGTTGTCGCGGACGTCGGACAGGAACCACGCGTCGTCCGTCGTGAAGGTCGCGTCGAATGCGTTCACGGTTTCCGCATTACCCGGTGACGCCAGCACGATGCCCGCCACGCCCAGCAATGCTGCGATTTTGACCTTCATCTTTTCCTCCAAACGAAAACTTATTTACAGTGATATATCACGTACCAGTAAAGCATGATGCGCCCGGGCGCGTGTCAACGAACAGCCCCTGTTTTGTAAACAAAACGGCCGATTTTTTAACGTCAGTACACTGTTTCTGCTTGGGGTTATTCAGGTCTGAGGGGGCCTGGTTGGTGGGTTAACCCTTGAAACTGATCATAGCCGCAGCGACCCGCGTCACCGTGGTGATCCAGCACAAGCCGCCGAAGACCCAGGCGAGCAAAGGGAAGTGCTGTGGCAGCAGGCAGCAGGCGATGAAGAAGACGATGGTCTCCGTCCCCTCGGTCAGGCCGCCCAAATAATAGAAGCTTTTTCGACCCCTGATATCGGTGGTGATTTTGCGTTTTTCCGCCACGACCGCATAGGCCAGGAAACTCGACCCCGTGCCGATAAAGCTTAACAGCAAAAACGCGGCGGGTAGGGCATTCACCTGCGGTGCGGCGACGGCAAATCCAAAGGGGACCGCGCCGTAGAAAATGAAATCGCCGACGATATCCAGGTAGCCGCCAAGATCGGTCGTCGTCGTTTGCCGCGCGACCGCGCCGTCCAGCCCGTCCATGATCCGGTTCACGACAATCAGCGTCAGGGCGAGTGCGAATTGACCGTATCCCAGTGCAATCGCGGCCCCGATACCCGGCAGGAAGCCGGAAACGGTGATGGCATTCGCGCTGACGCCCAGCTTCTTCAGGACGGTCGCCGCCGACCCCAGGGGCGGGTCGATCAGTTTGCGCATGGCGGCGTCCAGCATGGCGGATTACCGGCTCTTGCCCCGGAGTTTGGCATCGACCGACCAATGGTCCCGATGGCGCAGCAGCCATAGAGCGATCATCGCCAGCAAAGCGCAGAGCGAGATGCTGACATTCCTGTTGATCGGGAAGCCCCGGTCGTTGATTTCAAACGGGTCGAGATATTTCGGCCATTGGCGATAAACCGTGTAGCCGTGAATCATCGCCAGAAGTGCATAGGTATATAGCCGCGCCCATCCGAGAAACACGCAGACGCATATCACCACCTGCACACCGGCGATGATCAGGACCGTCGATTCATCCAGGCTGATCTGGTCGAAATGCTTGGCCAGTTGCTGGTACTGGGCCGGCGCCAGAAATTTGTTCACCGCCCAAACGAAGATGAACCAGGCGCAACCCACCCTTAAGATCAGCAGGGCCAAAGCATCCTGCGCGCTGTTTTCCAACGGTGATTTCATAGGCTTCGCCTTATCGTCTTTACACTCCGAGACCCATGGTCGGGTTTAGGGTTATTTGCGCCCTCTGGCCAGGGGGCGGCGGGTGCTCGCGGGATCACTTTGCAGCGAGAAACTTTCGAAGAAAGTGTCGAACAGCAGCCGCGCATCCGCCTGCGCCACGAAAAAGCTGATCTCCGTATAGGTGGAACTGATTTCGATCAGGTTGATGTTCTGCAAGGTCACCCTCTGCATTAGGGCATAGAGGATGCCGGGGGCGTTGATATGCCGTTCGGGAAAGCGCGCGGTGACGGCCGCGACCTCGTCGTTACGATAAACCGGCCTTTGCGGCACCGCTTCGTCCAACCAGTCGCGCAGTCTGGCGTCCAGGATGATCGTGACCTCCCGCATGCCGAGCGATAGATCGCAGAAGCCGTTCTTCTCATGGACCTCGCCATAGATTTTGGCTAAACGCGCCTGCAAGGCGGGGCTACGGGAAAAGGTGCGCAGCGCCAGGCCCGAATGCACCGTCACGCTCTCCAGGGTCAGGTCGTGGCCTTCGGCGCTGGACGGCGCGGCGGGTGCCGCGCGGCGTAGCCTGGAGAGCGCCATGGTCAGGGCGGTTTCTTGCGTTTCCTTGGCTGTGCGCGCCTCGACCTGCGGGCGCAGGAACCGCGCCAGCTTGGTCAGATTGAACAGGTCGTGACGGAAGCCGAACTCCAGGAAGGCGTTGCCGCGCAGGATCTGGCCCAAAGCTTCGGTGATCGTAATCATGTTATATTTATAACATAGTGTATCCATTTATGACAGATCATGCGCTTAATTTGCCGCGCGCCGGGCGGCGCGGTTTTCTTCGTGCAAAGACACAAATCGCGTGGAGAAATCTCATGCCGGGCCCCTTCAACGGAATGATTACCGCCTGTATCACCCCTTTCGCCAAGGATGGCACCATCGATTTCGGCACGTGGCGCCGTTTGATCGACCGGCAGATCCAGGCTGGCGCGGATGGGTTGGTGATTTTCGGCACCGCTGGGGAAGCGCCGACCATTACACCGTCGGAATATCTGGAAGCGTCGGAGCGGGTCGTCGATATGGTCGGCGGACGTGTTCCGGTTCTGGCGGGTGCGGGCGGGAACGACACACGCCGCGCGGTGACCCAGGCGAAGGCATTGGCGGAAACCGGGATCGACGGGTTGCTGGTTACCTGCCCCTATTACAGCAAGCCGCCGCAGCATGCGTTGGTCAATCACTACCGCGCCATTGCCGACGCGGTGGACCTGCCGCAGCTGGTGTACAACATCAAGGGACGGACCGGGGTGAATATCGAACCCGATACCCTGTTCCGCATGGCCGAGCATGAGAATATTGTCGGCGTGAAGGAAGCTAGCGACGACATGGACCAGTTCATGACGGTGGCGGGGACGGCGCCGGACGGGTTCTCGGTTCTGGCCGGCAGCGACCATGTGGCTTATCCGGTGATCGCCTTCGGGGGGCATGGGGTGATTTGCACCGTGTCCAACATCATCCCGGCGGACTTCAAGGCATTGGTGACCGCCGCGCTGGAAGGCAACCGGGTGCTGGCGGCCCGTAAGCACGCGCTTCTTTTGCCGATGATGAAGGCCTGCTTTATTGAGAACAATCCGATGGCGATCAAGACGATGATGGCCCTGACCGGGGAGATCGAAGAAGTTTTCCGCCCGCCGTTGTGTTCCATGATGCCGGAAAACAGGGACGTGCTGCGCTCAATCCTGCAGCGCTTCGCTCTTCTGCCGGGCGCGGTCGCGGCGGCTTAGCGAAACGGAGGTCCGAAAGCCGATCAGCCCGACCAGACCGCAGCTCAGCACGGTCAACAGGGCCAGGTCGTATCCGCCGATCTGCCATAGGACCGATCCCAGGAAGGGCGCCAGCGCGGCGGTGATCTGAACCGGCAGGGCGAGCGCCCCGCTGATCGCGCCGAAATTCCGGCTGCCCAGGATGTCCCGCGTCGAAACCGGGCGCATGATGCTCATGATGCCATAGCAACTGCCGTGCAGGATCACGAAGGGAACCAGCAAGGTCGGCGAATGGTCCGAGAAATAGAGGCAGGTCGACGCCCCGACCACGCCGGCAAAACCGGCGCTGGTGATGGTGAAGGCCGATACGTGCTTTTCCACCGCCATCATCGCCAAGCGGCCGGCGACCTGCATCGGGCCGATCATGCTGGCCGCGAAGACGGCGACATCCTTGTGAATTTCCCTGTCTTCCAGGATCGGCAGAAGATGGTTCAGCACCATGCTGTGGTTCAGCCACAGCAGCGAGAAGGCGACCGCAAGCGCCAGGAAGACCGGCTGTCGCACGACCTGGCCCAGGGTTCGGAACTTATCGGCCGCGGCATGCCCGGCATGGGTCGCTTCCGCGTCACCCACATGTCGACGGTATTCCTGTTCCATGAAATGGGCGCCCAGCCATAGCAGCGGCGCGCCGACAAAGGCGACCAGACCGGCGAATGTCAGGACGGCGGCCTGCCAGCCGAAGGCCTCGGCCACCGCATGGTTGATGGGAAAGGACACGGTGCCCGCGAAGCCCGCCACCAGGGTCACCAATGTGATGTCACGCCGGGCGCTGACGCCGCGCGTGCGGGTGATGATGGCGAAACAGGGTTCGTACAGCGTGCAGGCCAGGACGATGCCGATCACCAGCCACAGGCCGGCGAAGACCCAAAGTGAGTTCGCCATCGGCAGCAGGCTTAGCATCACCGCGCCCAGCAAGGTCGTTCCCGCCATCAATTCCGCGCCGCGGCCCTTGTCGATGATCCGCCCCGCCATCGGCGCGAACAGGCCGGACATCACCAGCGCGCCAGCAAAGGCCGCGGTCAAGGTGGTCTTGGACCAGCCTTCCGCTTCCTCCCAACGCAACAGCAGGGCGGGGAACAGATAATACATGCCGGCCCAGACGATGGTCTGGCCGAAGGCAAGGCAGGTGACGGCAAGGCGATTGTTCACTGAATAGGACCCGGAAGATGGTCAGAAGGTGGTATTTGGCGCGGGACGGACTTGGGATGCAAGGGGCCGTGTTGCCAATGGTGTATTCGCCGGCGCTCAGGTTCTGACAGAGGGTTCTTCGGACTTTGTGTTGAAGGGGTTGAGATACAGAGCCAATTGCTTGAGCGCACCAAGGAAATCGCGCCAGTTGGAGTATCTGAGGGTCACAGCGGCAACTAGAGGTGTGAACATCGACCCGACGAGAAAGCTCTGCGCTTTTTTCTCTGCACCGAACCCCTCACCGAAATGCAGCCAAACGGAAACGAACATGAATAGAAAAGAGATAAAGGGTAGGAGGAGAATGTAATAGGAAGGAAGGGGCGTATCACCCCTAGACACCCGAAAGCAGGAATAGGCGATTGCCGGACCGAGGATGGCGGAGACATGCGCGTATTTGACACTGTTTTGAAAAAGCGCCGACCCGGGAGCATATCCCGTCCCGAGGACGACAGAACAGGCGAATATGGCGAGTATGACGCTGGCCCAAGATCCGCAGAAAATCATGAGTAAGTACCAGGTGCCAAACCTGACATCCTCCTTTTCCAAGGCGGAGCGGTTGCGTTCGTTCAGAGCGAGGGAGCCGATGAAATAGCCACCTACCAGGGACGCGGCTGTCATTGACACGCCGAGAATTGCCGGAACCACGACACCTGATACCTGTTCCACGTAGGCGAGACCGGTTACAACGGCGATCACGGTTAAGATTGCGGTCAACATACTTCTAACCAATGTGTCGCCGTCAGGACCGTCCGCGACACCGCCGCTATAGTCGAAGCCGACCCTTTTCAACCAGGATTCGGGCGATTGCGCGTTTGCTGTAAAAGCTGCAAGAACACATGCCTTGATAATGTTGTTCAACATTTCATCGCATGACGCCCGGAGAATGCGCAGTTTCGTATCGGTTGTGCTGACCAAGGCCCTCACGACTTGGTCTGTGGACGACTTTTCCTTGGCGCTTCGCAGAAGATTGTCCAGAACAGTGATCGCCAGGGGGCGCTTCCCCTCCCTGTCGACACATGCGGCCTTGTGCACGGAATCGATGTCGAGTTCCAATCGCTCGGCGATCAGCGCGGTGGTTCGTGCGGCACTCACAACTTCACGGCGGACCCGCTCCAGTTCAGGCTCCAGTTTATCCAGATCGGCGTTGTGGGGTGAAATGGCTAACTCGAAACCCGGCCGCATCTTCAACTCGTTGATGCGCCAGACGAGATACTCAAGCCTTGGATACACCTCGAGATAGTGATCGTCGACCTTGATCGACAGTTCGTCTTTGAAGATCTTGGGGATGTTCGGATCGGTATCAGTGTCCTTCGCGAACTTCTTCAGGTTTTCCGCGTCAGGGCTAAAGCTGTTGAAGTCCCGGATCAGCGAGTTGACGATATGTGTCGCTCTGGAGGGGATCAGAGCGGCCTGCTGCAGGCGGCGCCGGAATGCCGGCTCCAACTTCGGTATGGTCAGGAAGCCAAGGGCGACCGCCACGCCGAGAGCAAGCGGGTTGAGATTTTCGCTGCCCTCGGGAATGAGCAGCTCCACGAACGAGCCTACAAATGCCTGCCCCCTCAGCGGGTCGAGCAGGGCCGGATACTTGTAGATGACGAGCATGATCGAACATCCGATCAGACCGTACACCGACCCCCAGAAAAGAAACTGCAGCCATGTCGTGAAATTCTGAACGGGACGTGGCGGATAGCCTGTGGGTTTCAGTGTATCGTCGGCCCACTGAGAGAACCGGTGCATGTAAACACCGAATACCACAAGCGACATGAAGGAAAGGGAGACGCTGTCCGACCCGGATCGCAAGTTGAGGACGTTCCAGCGGTTCGCTTGCAGACCATCGGTCGATACGAGAACCAATGCGACGGCTAAAAGGAATATCGTGACCAGGAACGACATATCGCCTCTCCCCCGAAGGACTTCACTGTCAAAAAGTTGTATTTGTTTTTGTCAGTTTGACCGAACGTAGATTGAAATATGTATTATAGTACCGCGATATGCAAGTCATGCAGGGGAAGTGTGATGAATTGTTACTCTCTCAATGTGCGTAGTTTTACACTTGTGGCCGTAGTTCTCAGTGTCATCATAATCGTGCAGACTTTGGGGCCGCCGGCGTTTGCTCAGAACAAGACGCTTCGCATCGGGGTCCGCGCTGATGCTGCGCCTTTTTCGGCCAGATGGGAGCGGGACGAAGATATCGAGAGTGACAGGAAAAGGTCCGCTGCGGGGATTGATCCGGCAGATCCGAATGCCGCAAATCCTACAGAGGGCGAGCGCGACGGAATAGGAGAGAACGGTTCGCAATACTATGGTTATTCCGTCGAACTTTGCCTCGATTTCGCGCGGACCGAAGGCTATGACGTCGAGTTCGAACCGGTCGACCCGTCGAACAGGTTCGATAAGTTGGCGGGAACTTCGGAAAACAGGATAGATATCTTGTGCGGCGCCACGACCGCGACGTTGAACGTAATGAAGTATTTCGACGTTTCATTATATACGTTCCTGACGGCGACATCCTATCTTGTCGCCCCCGGCATCGAGAAGAAGATTGGGAGCGGACCGGGTTCGATCACGATCGGTTTTCGTGAGAAGACGACGGCCGATCCAACGGACAAGGTTGGTCGGGACGATCTTCGTCAACGGTTTGCCACGTTGTTGAAGACGCCTACAGGTAAATTCCGTTTCAAGAAGAAGGCGTCTCATGACGACGCCGTGTCCGCCCTGATCAGCGGCGATCCAAACAAACATATCGATTTGTATGTCGCCGACAGGCCTATCCTCGTTAGCGCGCTCAACAGAGAAATAGCCCGGACGTTGAGGGCCCTTGAGAACTTGGAAAACAAGCTGGCGAAGCAGGAAAAGGCGGATGAAGGGGCAAAAAACCAACCGTCCACCGACCCGCAAACCGCAGGTGTCGACGCGAAATCCGGGTCGGACATTCGGGACGACGCCGAGCGCGAGGGTCAAAAACAGCCAATGTCGAAGGAGGAGGTCGAGAAGGCGATAGCGGAAAAGGAACAGAGATTGAGGCTGTTGAAGGAAGGAGTCGTCGTCAGCACGGATGTCCTCCACATCCAACCGTATGCCCTCGTTTTGCCGAAATGCAGCGAACACCTTTTCCGCCTCAATCATTTTCTCGCTGAGCGTTTCAGGAGCGCCGAGTTCGTAGAAAAATGGAAAGCCCGGTTTGGCTACGACTTCGACGTCGCGATGGAGAAAATCATCGAATTTCAAACCTCGATACCCGTCGGCGCTTCGATTGATGTTGAGAGGTGCACGTGGCCCGCGTCCCAAGCGGCGTCCAAGGCGCAGCCGAAATCTGTAGCTACGTCGCCCGCGGACACGGCAAGCCAGTGATCGCCCGTTCATACCAGGTCGAACGACTCGGCGAGTGGCTATTCCGTCTGTGGTGTCCTTGCTGTGTTGATTGTCGCATTGTCGCATAGCTGTAGATCGATGGAAGACGCAGCCGAATTGTCTGAGGCAAAGGCGCATGATACTCCCGCCGTTCAAATTATTTTTGTGTTACGGGGGCGCAAATGGCGGAAACGATAGGGCTCAATCATCTGGGATTGGCGGTCGAGGACCTGGACCGGACGACCGCCTTCTTCGTCGAGGTTCTGGGCTGGACGGAACTGGCGCGCGACGAAAGCTATCCGCGCAATGCGGTGACCGACGGCGATCTGCGCCTGACCCTCTGGCAAGTCGATCATGCCGCGCCGGTCGCCGCGTTCGACCGCCGGGCCAATATCGGCCTGCACCACCTGGCGCTCGGCGTGCCGACGGAAGCGGACCTGAATCGTTTGGCCGACCGTGTGAAAGACCATCCCGGCGTCACCGTCGAATTCATGCCCGAACCGGTGGGCGGCGGCCCGCGCAAGCACATGATGTTCGCCGAACCCGGCGGCATCCGTCTGGAATTGATCTGGCAGGGCGAATAGACAGCATCGCCAGCTTCCGGCCCGCCTTGTTCAGACCGCTTGGCTTCCGTGACCGGCTTGTGTCACCCTGTCCACAGAATGTGAAAACTGCCGGCAGAGCAGAGAAAAAGCAGCATCAGGGGGAGACGAGGCGTGTCTATCAGGAACCGCGCAATGGCCGGGGAACAAGTCCTCGGCGCGATGATCTTCGAGTTTTTCAGTCCGGGCATCCCGCAGCTACTAAGCAATGCGGGCTGCGAATACGTGCTCTACGACATGGAACATACGGGCATCGGTCTCGAAACACTGAAGGAGCAGGTTTCGTATTGCCGGGGATTGCCGATCACCCCGATGGTGCGTGTGCCCAGGGGCGAATATCACTTTCTCGCCCGGGCGCTCGATATCGGCATGCAGGGCGTCATGATCCCCATGGTCGAGTCGGCGGAAGAAGCCGCGCGCATCGCCGACGCGACGCGCTACCCGCCCGTCGGCCGGCGCGGCGCGGCCTTCGGCTTCGCCCATGACGACTATTCAGGCGGCGACCCCAAGGACAAGATGGCGCGCGCGAATGACGAGGTGACGGTGATCGCCCAGATCGAGACCGAGCGCGGCTTGGCGAATGTGGATGAAATCGCGGCGGTCGTAGGGATCGACGTGCTTTGGGTCGGGCATTTCGACCTAGCGAACTTCCTCGGCATCCCGGCCGACTTCCAGAACCCCATCTTCCTGGATGCGGTTCAGGCGGTTGTCGCGGCGGCCCGTAAGGCCGGCAAGGGGCTCGGTTTCATGCCGGCCGATGCGGCCTGGGCGCGTGAATACAAGGGATATGGGTTCAACATGCTGGCCGTCGGCACCGATCAGGGGCTTTTGGCCCAGGGCGTGCGGTCGGTCCTGCAAAGCGTGGAGGACGCGTGATGGTTTTTCGTGTCGGATCGACCAGGGATCTTCTCACCGCCAGTGGCGACCCCGCGTTCAACGCGGCCGCTTTCGATGAATTGGCGCGCAACCCGGATATCGAATGGGAATGGATTCCCGAAGATGTAACCGAAATCACGCCGGACATCGCCGCGCGCTACGATGGCTTGCACGTCAATGTGCCCCGGGTAACGGTGGCTTCTGTTGGGCGCGGGGATTGCCGCGTCAAAATCATCGCCCGGAACGGGGTGGGCTATGACTCGGTGGATGTCGCCGCCTGCACCGCCAAGGGCATCACGGTCACGAACACGCCGCACGCAATTCGCAGGCCCGTTGCGGTCGCGGCACTGACCTTGGTTTTCGCATTGTCCGGCAAACTCTTCACCAAGGACCGTTTGGTGCGCGAGGGACGTTGGAACGAGCGGGTCGAGCATATGGGCATCGGGTTGACGGGCCGAACGCTTGGGCTGGTCGGCGCCGGCGGTATCGGACAGGAACTGATCCCGCTCGCACGCCCGTTCTTCCGCCAGGTCATGGTCGCCGATCCGTTCGTCGAACCCGGCGTCATTGCCGGACTGGGCGCCGAACATACTCCGATGAACACTCTGCTGGCCGAAGCCGACTTCGTGGTCGTGGCCTGTCCTCTGAACGACAGCACCCATCATTTGATGAATGCCGAGGCCTTCGCGCGGATGAAGCCGACGGCCTGTTTCATCAATGTCGCGCGCGGGCCGATCCATGACGAGGCCGCATTGATCGACGCATTGCAAAACGGCCGGATTGCCGCGGCCGGGCTCGACGTGACTGAGCAGGAGCCGATTGCGCCGGACAACCCGCTGCTTGGCATGGAGAATACGATCATCACGCCGCACGCATTGTGCTGGACCGATGAATGTTTCGAGGATATCGCCCGGACAGCGCTTCGGTCGATCGTCGACGTCTCGCTGGGACAGGTTCCGGTTCATCCGGTGCGGTGAAGCCTCAACCGAAGATTCCGCCGAAGGCGTCGGCCACGGCGCCGGCGGCGTTGCTGACGGTTTCGCTGGCGGTTTCCGCGGTGTCCTCGATGAAGGATCCCGTCTCGTCGATGAACTCGTCGACCGCGTCGCCTGCCTCGTCCAAGGCTTCGTCGACGGCGTCCTCCGCGTCCTCCCAGGCCTCGCCGGCGGCTTCGGCGGCATCCTCCAGCATGTCACCCAATTCCCCGGCAACCGAGCCCGCCGCGGCCATGGCGTCTTCCCAGGCGTCCTGCGCCATGTCGGCCAGAAGGGCGGTGTCGAACAGGTCGGCCAGGGTGCCGAGCGAGGCAACGAAGCCGTTGATGGCGGTAATCGACCCCTCGGCGAATTCGTTCCACATATCGCCGGCCATTGCCGGGGCCGATGCCACGAAGTCCATGCCGGCGGCGACGGTTGTCAGCATGCCGTCCACCGCCGCCAGCGACCAGGGCTCGCCGACATCGATGATCGCAATGCCGCTGGCCGCGCCATAGACGTTGAAGGGCGCGTTGGGGTCGATGGGCGGAACGTCCGAGGCGGCGGGAAGGGGATTGGAGACCAGCGCTTTGGCGTTCACCAGCCCCGCGCCGAACAGGGATGTGTTCCATCCACCGGGCGGTGGATCGTCGGCAAAGATGGTGGTGTCGACGGCGGTCTGTTTCAGCATGTGGCGGAAGACCTGCTGGACGGGCACGCCCGGCACGGCCTGTTCTATCGCCTGCCGCCCGCCATGCGCTTGCAGCCATAAGGTCGCCAGTCCCGCCGTGATCGCGGTGGCGAATGAGGTTCCCTGGCTTGTCGCCGCATCCCCGTCGCCGTCGACCTCGAATGTCGCGTGCCGGATCTTGACGGCCGGCGCGCAGATATCGACCTCGGGCCCGTGGAACCCGCCTTCCCATGGGAGGGGGCCAATCGACCCGCCGACAGCGATGACCTCAGGGTAGCAGGCGGGCGCCGCGACGGCCTGCGGGATCGGCGCGCCTTGCGATTGACCTGCCGCCGCGACCACGATGATCCCTTGTTCGACCGCCGCGGCGAGGGCGTCGCGCAAGGCCGGGTTCGGTGCGCCGCCCAGGGAGATGGAGATGACATCCACATCATTGTCGATGGCGTGTTCGACCGCCGCGATGATCTCGACATCGCCGGCCAGGATCACCGTGTTCACACAACGCAGAGGCAGCATGGTGGCGCCGGGCGCAACGCCGATGATTTCCCGAACCGGCCGCGTGCCGTCGGAATTGCGCGGCGCGACAATCACCGAGGCCGTGAAGGTCCCGTGCATTTCGTAATAGGGAAAGCCGCGCGGCAAGACGCCATGACGCGCGACGTTCTGGCTCACCGGGTCTACATTGCCGGGGGTGACCCGGTCGCTGAAGGCGTTATAGGCGTTGGCCAGATCGATCCGGTTCGTCGGATAGTCCCGATGTTCCCGAAAGCCGGTATCCGGATGGCCGATCTTGAAGCCCGCCCCGGCGCTCTCCCCGTTCGGCCCCAGATTCAGGGCATCCCAGGCGCCATAGACATCGATGGCGCCGCGATAGCCGTGCCAATGGGGGCTGTTTTGATCGGGGGAGGTCAAATGCCAATCCCGGTTGTCCGGCGTGTCCATCTCAAAACCGGGACCTGTGCCGCCACCGCTGAACAGGCCCATGCGCAGCGCTTCCGGCCGTACCGAGGTGAAGGCGCCGGTCCGTCGCAGGGCATCCGCGATGCGGAACCGGATCGCCGCCGTGCTGCGTCTGTCGGCGGCGAATTCGGCGACCCAGTACAAGGCCAGATGTTTGTTCTTCTTGCGCGCGGTTGGAAACAGGGGCGCGAGGGTAAAGGCCTTCTTGTCCCTGGTCAGGCCCAGCACCGACGCGATCAGGGCGTGGAGTTTTTTGCGCGGCGCGCCGTCCCGGGCTTTCAGGATCAACCGCAAGGGCCGATCGGCGGCATCCACCGCGGCGATAGGCGCCTTGTTTTTCAGGGGAGTGCCGTCCCTGCCGAGGGTCTTCGTCGCAGCGGTTTTCTTGATGGCGGCGCGGATCTCCGGGCCCAAATTCTTCTGCGCCTTGGCGGCGGCTTTCGAGGTTACGGCAATCAGGTCTTGAAGACGCTGCAGGCGTCGGATCGTTTCCGCGTGTTTGGTCTGCCGTTTGGCCAGGCGCGCCTTTCGGGCCGCGGCGATCTTTCGTTGCGCGGCGGCGCGGGCCTTGGGGGAGACTCGGATGGCGGGAATTCTCTCCGTTGGCATGTGAAAATCTCCCTGTTCACTTCGGCATGGTAGTTTGCGGTAATATTATACGAATTGCATGTCCGTGTCGCGGTGCGCCAAGTGTCTTTTCCTTTTGGCTGCTTAGTGGTACAGAATTGGTAATACCAATTTTACCCGCGACGCCACAGAGCGACCGGCCGTGATCGGTCATTTCTTGCCCAAGCGATTGATCTGTCGGTACTGTTGGGACGGGGAGGACGACGCAAATGGAAATGCCGAAGCCCGATGATGCGGTACTCTCGAACCGTCTTCGGATCGCCGATGACCTGCGGGCGATCGTGCCCGGCGAAGGCGTTATCGTCGATGAGGATGAGCGTCGGCCATATGAAAGCGACGGGCTGACGGCCTATAAGACCTCCCCCCTAGTCGTTGTTTTGCCGGAAACGGTCGAACAGGTTTCCGCCGTTCTCCGCTATTGCCATGAAAACGGCATCAAGGTCGTCCCGCGCGGGGCGGGCACGTCCCTGTCCGGCGGGTCGCTGCCGCTGGAAGACGGTGTGCTGTTGGGGCTGGGCAAGTTCAACCGGATATTGGAAGTCGATTACGACAACCGCTGTGCGCGGGTCCAGCCGGGCGTGACCAACCTGGCGATCACCAAGGCGGTTGAGGCGGATGGTTTCTATTATGCGCCGGACCCGTCGAGCCAGATCGCCTGCTCCATCGGCGGGAACGTGGCCGAGAATTCCGGCGGCGTGCATTGCCTGAAATACGGTCTGACGACCAATAACCTGCTGGGACTGGAAGTCGTCATGATCGATGGCGAAGTGATCCGCATCGGCGGCAAGCATTTGGATTCGGAAGCCTATGACCTGCTTGGCATCATGACCGGGTCGGAAGGGCTGTTGGGCGTGGTGACGGAAGTCACCGTTCGGCTGCTGCGCGCGCCCGAAACCGTACAAGCCTTGCTGATCGGTTTCCCGTCCAGTGAACAGGCAGGCGATTGCGTCGCCAAGGTGATCGGCGCCGGGATCATTCCGGGCGGCATGGAGATGATGGACAAGCCGGCGATCCACGCGGCGGAGGATTTCGTCCATGCGGGCTATCCGTTGGATGTGGAAGCGCTGCTGATCGTGGAGCTGGACGGACCTGCCCAGGAAGTCACCCATCTGATCGGCTCGGTGAAGGAGATCGCGGAATCCTGCGGCGCCGTGTCCCTGAAGATTTCGGAAAGCGAGCAGGAACGGCTGGGCTTCTGGGCCGGGCGCAAGGCGGCCTTCCCGGCGGTGGGGCGAATATCGCCGGACTATCTGTGCATGGACGGCACCATCCCGCGGCATCAATTGCCGAAGGTGTTGAGCCGCATGACCGAATTGTCGAACCATTACGGTTTGCGTGTCGCCAACGTCTTCCACGCGGGCGACGGCAATCTGCATCCCCTCATTCTGTACGATGCGAACATTCCGGGCGAGTTGCGCAAGGCGGAAGATTTCGGCGGCGATATTCTGAAGCTGTGCGTAGAAGTCGGCGGCGTGCTGACCGGCGAACATGGCGTTGGGGTGGAGAAGCGGGACCTGATGCCGGCCATGTTCACCGAGATCGACCTGGCCCAGCAGATGCGCCTGAAATGTGCATTCGATCCGGATGGGTTGTTAAACCCGGGCAAGGTCTTCCCGACTCTGCATCGTTGCGCCGAGCTGGGCCGTATGCATATCCACAAGGGGAAACTGCCATTCCCCGACATTCCCCGTTTCTGACCGGTATTGTTGGGAGAGTGAGATGACCCAATTCGTGCCGGAAACGGCGGAACAGTTAAAAGATGCCGTGGCCTGGGCTGTGGCAGAGGAATACTCCGTTTCGGTAAAGGGGGCGGGTACGAAGGCCGGCTTCGGCCGTCCGATGGAAACCGAGCATGAGATCGACCTTTCCAAGCTTGGCGGCATCACGCTTTACGAACCGGAAGAATTGGTGCTGCGGGCGGGTGCGGGAACGCCGATGGCGGAGGTCACAGCCGCCCTGGAAGAGAAGAACCAGCAACTCGCTTTCGAACCGCCTGATCTTGGATTCCTGCTCAAGGGTGAAAGCGCCGCCGGAACGCTCGGCGGTGTGATCGCGACAAATCTAAGCGGCCCGCGCCGGATCAAGTCCGGTGCGGCGCGCGATCATTTCCTGGGTTTTGAAGGCGTTTCGGGCCGGGGTGAGATGTTCAAGTCCGGCGGCCGGGTGATGAAGAATGTAACCGGCTATGACCTGTGTAAACTGATGGCGGGGTCCTGGGGGACTTTGGCCGTCATGTCCCAGGTAACGGTAAAGGTTCTGCCCAAGGCGGAAAAGGAACGGACGATCCTGCTCTATACCGACGACCCGGCAGTTGCCGTGCGGGCGCTGACCGATGCATTGAACTCTCCCTATGAAGTCGCCGGCGCGGCCTGGCTGCCCAAGGCTCTGGCGGCGTCGGCCGGTATCGATCTCGTTTCCGCGGAAGAGAGTGGCGTCGCCGCGATCCGCGTGGAAGGTCCGGGACCCTCGGTCGAATACCGCTGTGCGCGGTTGCGTGAAGCAGTGGGAGTGTTGGGGAAGACGGAGGAATTGCACAGCCATCGTGGCAAAACATTGTGGACGCATATCCGTGACGTGATGCCCTTTGCCGCCGCGGGCGACAGCCGCGTCGTTTGGAAGATCTCCGTCGCGCCTTCCGAAGGTCCGGCGGTTTATAGACAAGTGCTATTCCTTAAAGGGGCCGAGGCCTTCATGGACTGGGGTGGCGGTCTGATCTGGTTGGCTGTCGATATGTCGAATGGGGATATGGATAGTAAAGGCGGGGCGGAAACCGTGCGCGACATTGTCGCCAAATCGGGCGGTCATGCGACGCTTGTACGGGGCGACGGCCGGTTGCGCGCCGACGTGGGTGTGTTTCAGCCGCTGGCGCCTGGACTGGCCGCACTGACGCGAAAAATCAAGAACGGTTTCGATCCGCATGGCGTGCTCAATCCGGGCCGCATGTACGACGGGGTTTGAGCATAGCATGCAGACGAATTTCACACTTGCCCAGCTGGCTGATTCCGATACGGCGGAATCCGAAAAGATCCTGCGCAATTGCGTTCATTGCGGTTTCTGCACGGCGACCTGCCCGACCTATGTGACGCTGGGGGACGAATTGGATTCCCCACGCGGCCGGATCTACCAAATCAAGGACATGCTGGAAAACGACAAGCCGGCCCCGGCGCGCATCGTCAAACATATCGACCGCTGCCTAAGCTGCCTTTCCTGCATGACGACCTGTCCGTCGGGCGTTCATTACATGCATCTTGTCGACCATGCGCGCACCTATATCGAGAAGACGCATTTGCGCCCCTTTGCGGACCGGTTCCTGCGCAACCTGCTGGCTGGCCTTCTTCCCAATCCAAGCCTGTTCCGGGTTGCTTTGGCGGGCGCCTGGTTGGCGCGGCCTTTCGCGCCAGTCGTCGGTGGATTGTTTGGCGGACGGTTGGGCGCGATGCTGAAACTGGCGCCGAAAAGCCTGCCCAGGCCGTCGCCGGTCGACGTGCCGCAGACCTTCCCGGCCGAGGGAACAAGAAAAGCGCGGGTCGCCATGCTGAACGGCTGCGCGCAACCGGTGCTGCAACCGCAGATAAACGAGGCGACGGTCCGTCTGCTCAACCGTTTGGGGGTAGAGGTCGTTGTGGCCCAAGGGGCCGGGTGCTGCGGCGCGCTGGTCCACCATATGGGTAAAGCGGAAGCAAGCCACGCCCAGGCCGCGGCGAATATCCGGGCCTGGATGGGGGAACACCAGCGCGAGGGGCTGGACGCGGTCATTATCAATGCGTCCGGCTGCGGGACGACGGTGAAGGACTACGGCTTCATGCTGCGGGATGACCCGGACCTGGCCGAAGACGCCGCCGCGATTTCGGCGCTGACCAAGGATGTGACGGAATTCCTGGCCGAGCTGGGCCTCACCGGCGCGGCGTTGCCGGACGAGGCCCGCAGACGGGTGGCGTATCATTCGGCCTGCTCCATGCAGCACGGGCAAAAGATCACCCAGCAACCGAAGGCCTTGCTGAAACAGGCAGGTTTCGATGTCGTCGATATTCCGGAATCCCATCTTTGCTGCGGATCGGCCGGCACCTACAACATCATGCAGCCGGCCTTGGCGACGACACTGCGGGATCGGAAGGTTGCCAATATCCGCAAGATCGCGCCCGATATCATCGCCGCGGGCAATATCGGCTGCATAACACAAATCGCTTCGGCGGCGGACGTGCCCGTTATCCACACGGTGGAACTGCTCGATTGGGCGACCGGCGGTCCCAAACCGAAAGAGTTGGGCTAAGCGGAATGGCGGCGGTAAGCCAAAATCCTGATACTTTTTGCCTAATTTCCTAATACACCGTTTGATGGTTCTGCCATAGGCATGCTACTTGGTGGTGAGTAGCGCAAATGGGACCTTATCGATGCCGAATGCCGCCCCCCACAGTTTGGTTCAGTTCGACTCTTTTGAGGGCGTGCCGGATTATTTGATCGAGACGATGAACTATTGGGAATCCGTGCGCGGTGGGAACAAGGTTCCGCATGTGTCGGCCATCGATCCCACAAGCCTTCCGACAGAGGCGTTGCGGTGGATTGCCGTTTTCGAGGTGATGGAGTCCGAAAAGGACTTCAAAGTCCGGCTCGCCGGGACCGGTATCACCGGCCTGACGGAACGGGAGTTCACCGGCATGCTGGTGAGTGAGATCCCCGGTTCGGAACGCGGTTTGGCGCGCATGATACGCTGCGTGGAAGAACAAAGACCGTATTATTCCGGCGATCCCCTGGAATGGTCATTGGGCCAGGAACACATCAACTACTCGGTGCTGTGTCTGCCGTTCTGCGACGATGCGGGCGATATTTCGCGCATCGTCATGGTGTTCAAATTTCACTTGGATTGACGCCCTGCACGGCGTGATGGCCGGCGTATCGGACGGCGGTTAGAATTCGTCCTGCTCAGCCGATTTCAGACGCTGGCCGGCATTCGCCATTTCTTCCGCTGCTTCGATCGCGCGCATGATGATCGCATCCGCCTGGGCAAAAACTTTTTCCCGCCAATCGCGTTGGGCCGGATAGACTTGGTTGGTCTGTTGGCGCCCGGTTACGGTGCTGACCAGGCCGGTGCCGGGAAAGGTGCCGAAGTCCACGATCATGGACACCGTCTCCGCGTCCGCCGCATAACCCGCGAGCCCACCGCTGCCGGCTTGATCGGCCGCGCCGAGTTGATCCGACGCTTTCGTTTCCTCTCCGTCCAACGGGCCGAACCAACGGCGTGCCCGTCCCCGCGCGGCGCTGGCGGGCGGGTCGGGGTTACGGAGTGTCGGCACGGCCCAGGGGCCGAGGCCCGTTCTGAAATCCATGGCCAGGACGAATTGGGTGTCGGTGAGGAACTCCCCGGCGATCCTCTTCAAGTCTTGGCGGGTCCAGGCCGATGGTGTTTTCGCTCCGGCCGGTTTTGCGTCACCCGTGCCGTCCTCGTCATTCAAGGTTGCACCCATCTCCGTCCCGAAACGGCGGTCCACGGCGGATAGCAATTCACGGGTCCAACTCGCCTCCGCTTTCGATATCGCGTCCCCGTCGACCAGGACCGGGGTGGCGGCGGCGGGCGGCTTTGGCCAAATCGGGCCAAGGGGATTGACCGCGTGGACCAGCACTATGGCGACCTGCCGTTCCAAGTGACGCTGTATGCGATTGTTCAACAAACCGGCGCAAATGCCTGCATTCACCATGCCTGAAAACCCGGCGGCGCCGCTGCACAGCACGATGGTGCTGTGGGCGCTGGGCGCGCCGAGCTTGACCGCGTCGCAAAACAGTCCTCCGGCCATTTCGGTCCGTGCGGGCAGGGACAACGGCGAAAGACCGGCCTTCAGGCATTCGGCCAGAAACCTGTCACGGGCTTCTGTCGGATCATCACAAAAACATGAGGATTGGTCGCTCAACGCGGGCTCCAATTGCGGTCGGATCGAAACGGGCGCATACTTCAAGCATGAAAGTTCGACGACTCCAAGATCCGGGGGTTCGGCTTTCCCTTCGCGGAAGCGTATGGGGAAAAGGACCGACTCGGAGAATTTTGGCGGTTCTTGCCTTTCTGGCAATGACATTCATTGCGGGCCTGCCCGGCACTTCGGCGCGCGCTGACCAGAAAGATCCCCTGCTCGATCTGCTGTTCGAACAGTTGCAAAAGGCCCAGAGCTTTGAAATCGCGCAGGTCGTGTCCAACCGGATTTGGACAATCTGGCAGACCAACGACAAGGACAGCATCAATATCCTGATGCGCCAGGGCGTTCGGGCCATGCAAACGGGCGATTTCGCCACCGCCTATGACCATTTCTCGACCATGACCGATCTTGAGCCGGAATTCGCGGAAGCCTGGAACAAGCGTGCCACGGTGCTGTACCTGATCGGCGATCTGGATGCGTCGATCGAGGATGTGAAACGCACTCTGGCGCTGGAACCGCGCCATTTCGGGGCGCTGACCGGGCTAGGGATGATCAACGATGCGCTGGAGGATGAGGAAGCGGCCCTGCAAGCCTATGAGGCCGCGCTGGACCTAAACCCCTATCTGGCGGACGCAAGAGCCCGGGTGGAACAATTGCGCAAGTCATTGGAAGGCCGGCGTATCTAATGAACTTCACGGCCCGGCCCAATCCTACCCGATCTAATTCTGGCCCATCTAATTCTGGCCCATCTAATCCTGAACACCGACGCGCGCGATGCGCAGCAGGTTCGTCTTGCCCGGCGTGCCGAAGGGGACGCCTGCGGTGATGATAACCCGGTCGCCGGGATCGGCGAACCCGTCGATCCGTGCCTGATGGGTCGCGATATCGACCATGTCGTCCAGACTATGCGCGTCCGGTGTCCGGCAGGCATGCACGCCCCAGACGATACATTGCCGCCGTGCCGTGCTCTCCCGTGGGGTCAGGCAGATGATCGGTTGCCGCGGGCGTTCACGCGCCATCCGAAAACTGGTCGAGCCTGACGTCGTATAGGTGACGATGGCAGCCGGATCGATTGTGTCGGCGGCGATCCGCACCGCCGCGCTGATCGCGTCCGGCGTGGTGTCTTCCGGCGGATGACGCTGGTTCGTCAGGCCGGTCCAGAACAGATCCTCCTTCTGCACGCGCTCGATGATCCGGTTCATCATTTTCACGGATTCAAGCGGATAGTCGCCGGCAGCCGTTTCGCCAGACAGCATCACCGCATCCGCGCCTTCATAGACGGCGGTGGCGACATCGGAGGCTTCGGCGCGGGTCGGCACCGGACGTTCCATCATGGAATCCAACATCTGGGTGGCGACCACGACCGGTTTTCCCGCCGCGCGGCAGGCAGTGATGATGCGGCGCTGCTGCACCGGAACGTCTTCGGCAGGCATTTCCACGCCCAAATCGCCGCGGGCGACCATCACCGCGTCGGTCAATTCGACGATTTCCTCCAGCCGTTGAACGGCCGAGGGTTTTTCGAGCTTGGCGAGGATGCCCGCGCGGCCCTTTACCAGATCGCGCGCCTCGACGATGTCTTCAGGGCGCTGCACAAAGGAAAGCGCGCACCAGTCGACCCCAAGGCTGAGACCGAATTCCATATCCTTGCGATCTTTTTCCGTCAGGGCCGACAGCGGCAGGACGACGCCGGGCACGTTGACGCCCTTGCGTTCCGACAGGGGGCCGCCGACGACGACTTCGGTATCCGCATGGTCCGGCCCGCATGATTTGACGCGCAGGCAGACCCGTCCGTCATCCAGCAGCAGATCGGTGCCGGGTTCCAACGCGGCGAAAATCTCGGGATGGGGCAGGGGCGCGCGGCTTTCATCGCCCAATGTCTTGTCCAGGTCCAGGCGGAAGGCGGCGCCTTCCTTCAAGTCGATCGGGCCGTTGGCGAACTTGCCCACCCGCAGTTTCGGCCCTTGCAGATCCATCATGATGCCGATGGGGCGGCCGGTGCGCTTTTCCACATTGCGGATCGCATCGTGGCGGGCCCGGTGTTCCTCCGGCTCCCCATGCGAGAAGTTCATGCGGAAGACATCGACACCGGCCATGAACAGGGATTCGATCTGTTCTTCCGTGCTGCTCGCCGGTCCCAGCGTAGCGACGATCTTAGTACGGTGATTGCGCTTCATGTCTGCCTCTCATGGTGACTTTGCCCGCGCTGTCCGCTTCGGTTTCCGCCGGTTGGTTTTCCCGGGGGATGTGCGCCGCGCGTTTTGAATATCTTTGGAATACAGATGTACCGTGCTTTGGGGGCGGAATGGAACCTGTCAGATCATTTGATCTTCCGGGAAATGACCGCGGCCCCCTCAGACGCCCGTATCCCGCCAGCGGGTGACCCGGCCCGTCTCCAGCCCGAACAGGTCTAAAACCCGGCCGACCGAATGCTCGACAAGGTCGTCGATGCTTTCCGGCTTGGTGTAGAAGCCCGGCACCGGGGGGGCGATGATACCGCCCATCTCGCTTACGGTCAGCATATTGCGCAGGTGAACATTGGTCAGCGGCGTCTCTCGAACCATCAATACCAGGCGTCGGCGCTCCTTCAAAACCACGTCGGCGGCCCGCGTCAGCAGGCTCGATGTGACGCCGGTGGCGATCTCCGCCAGGGACTTCATCGAACAGGGGGCGACGATCATGCCGTCGGTTTTGAAACTGCCGCTGGAACAGGCGGCGCCGACATCCCCGATCGGGTAGGATTTGTCGGCCATCGCGCGCAGATCCTTGGCGGTAAACTCGGTTTCGTAGGCCAGGGTCATCTCTGCGGCCTTGGAGATGATCAGATGCGATTCGACACCCAATTCACGCAAGGATTCCAATATCTTGATGCCATATACCGCACCTGATGCGCCGCTAAGGCCGACGATAATTCTTTTTCTATTTTCCGACATGATCCCTCGACTTCTATGCTCAATGCGATACCATATACATACGGGCGGGGAAATCCGCCGTAACGGTGCCGGTGGTGAAATTTCTGGCACAAATCCCGGACGGTCCGGAAGTGGATACGAAATCCGCGAACAGGTGGACCGGCGGGGTGCTGGATGTACCGGCAGCCGACTTACGGTCGTCTGACTGGCCGCTGTGTGACACGGCATTGTGCGACACGATGCTTTGTAACCGGACACTGCGCAACGCAGCAGGATTGCCCCGCTTGAGAACGGACCGGACACACGGTCTGCAGTGACTTCTGCACGGGGGCGATCCCCTGGCTGTGCCCAGAGCAGCCCGACGGCATCCGCCGGAAGGCGAAGGGGGCACCCGGCGCGGCACGGAAACGAGACTCCAACCCGACCGCGCCGCCTATAGGGCCGGTTTTTCGCCCTCGGACATGTGGGTCCGACCCGTTTCGCCAACCAACGGGAAGCGAAGGAGCATACCCATGAGCCTGGAAGCGCACATCGAAGCATTGAAAGAGAAGCACTCAGTCCTCGAAACGAAGCTGGAGCAGGAAAATAACCGACCGATGCCCGATGACGCTCTCGTCCATACCCTTAAACGAGAGAAGCTCCATGTTAAGGATGAAATAGAGCGGCTTAGACACTAACCGCGGATTTCTCAGCTATTCCGAAGGGCGCGCCCAACCCCCTGTACCAGGGAAAGGGCAGCGCCCTTTTTGTTTCCGCTGTTGCGCGACTTTCTTCCCGTTCTCTTAGGGCGGCGCTGCATTTTTTGGGCCGGGATTTGACGGTTTGTTAACCTACTTTCAGGCATAGAGGGGCCGAGCCGTGGTATTAGAGCGGTTCCATTTATCCCGGTACGCTGCGGCAGGATTTTGTCGCCGCGCGTATGATCGCAATCCGACTTCAAGAGTGACGGATCCAGACTTATGGACACCGATTACAGCCAATTGATTCATATCGAGAGCCACGATGAATTGCGGCTCTATGAATTGATTCCCAACGTGGTTTGGATCTTCGATCTGGACAAGCACGGCTGGTGGTGGGGCAACAAGCCGGCGCTCGATTTCTGGAGCCTGGAAAAGCTGGAGCAGCTGATCAACAAGGATCTGTCAGGCGACACCCAGGGCGCGCGCCACCGGATGAAACAGACCTTCGACCTGGCGGTTCGACAGGGGCTGACCATCGACCCCTGGACAACCTATCCGCAGGGAAAGCCGAAGACGTTGATGATGATGCACCGGGCCGTCACTGTCGGGCCGGACCGGCATCGCGCGATCATCGCCTATATCAACGAAGAGGTGAATTTGGGCGAAACGCCGGAAAACCTGCTGTTGGTGGAAGCGGCGCGCTATACGCGCGTGCTGGTGACCTGCTTCACGATGGATGGCGAGGTCGTTATCGAAAACCCCGCCGCGACGGAAGCCTATAGACAGGTGCCGACCGGTCTGGACCTGAACGGGATCACCCCTTTCGCCGCGCGGTTCGACGATATGGTGGAAGGGGAGGCGTGCCTTGACCTTGCCAAGGCGCAGAAGGGCGGGCGCTGGACCCACCGGATGCGGACCGGGGCGGGCCTGCGCGACCACACCCTGGACATTCGTGAGACCCGGCATCCGTTGACCGGCGATTTCCTGCTTCTGGTCGCCGAATACGACGTTACCGATCTGCTGGCGGCCTTGAAGTCAGAGGAGCAGTTGAAGGAGGAAATGCGGGCGATCGCCTTCTACGACACGCTGACCGGTCTTCCCAGCCTGCACTTGTTCCAGGATATCAGCGCCAGCCTTATGAACCTGGCGGCCCGTTCCGACGAGGAATTGGCCGTCATGTTCATCGACCTGGACGGGTTCAAGGGGGTGAACGACACCCACGGGCATGACGCCGGCGACCAGGTGCTGCGGGAAACCGCCCGGCGCCTGGAAGGCGTGCTGCGGGGATCCGACGTCGTGGCGCGGATCGGCGGCGACGAGTTCGTCCTGCTGCAAACCGGCGTGACCTCGGAAGCGGATATCGAAACCCTGGCGCGCAAGCTGATCGACGCCCTGTCGCGGCCTATTGCGCTGCAGAACGGCGCCGAGGCTTCGGTCAGCGCCAGCATCGGCATCGCGCTTTATCCCCGCCATGGCGAGGATATGGAGAGCTTGCTGCAGGCCGCGGACAAATCGATGTACAGCGTCAAGAAAGCCGGCAAGAACGATTTCGAACTGGCCGCCTAGGCGCATCTGGGGCCGCCCCCCCCAGAGGCGGAGTAGTTGGTCCGGATCATTTGGTTTGGCCGGTTTGTTCGTATTGATGACCGGCAAGACAGTTTATCGTGATCCGCCGCGCGGCCAGTTGCCGCCCATGCCCGCCGGGATATATACCGACAGTGTGCAATGCAGCATCCGGCCGGGGCCGGTGGCGGCATCGCAATCCCGATACACTGCGGCGGTCCCGTCCGGCGCGCGCCATTCAAGGAAGCCCATCCCCATGCGGTCTGACGCAACCACGAAGCCGGTCGGCGGGTTATCGCCGCACGAAGACCGCCTCAGCCCGCTCGGCATTGTGCTGGGTTGCAGCGCGGCCCTGTTCTGGGGCGGCTATCTGGCGATGTCGCGCGCGGGCGTTTCCCTGGGGCTCGACGGCTACGACGTCGCCTTCATCCGTTTCGCGGTTTGCGGCGCGCTGATGCTGCCCTGGCTGCTGTTCAACAAACCCCTATCCCTTGGCGGTGTGGGGTGGGGACGGGGCATTGCCTTGGCGATGTCGGCCGGGCCGGTCTTCGTGCTGCTCACCGTCGCCGGTTATTTCTTTGCGCCGCTGGCCCATGGCGCGGTGATCCAGCCTTCGACCTCGATGGTCGCGACGGCGGCGCTTGCGGTGTTGATGTTCGGGGAACGCGTCGGCCCCGCCCGCACGCTGGGCCTTGCCGTCGTCGTGGTCGGGCTGGCGGTTGTTTCGGGGCAGGGATTGTTCCAGGCCTCGCTGGAAACGCCGATCGGGGATGCCATGTTCGCCGCCGCCGGTCTGCTCTGGGCGTTTTTCACCGTGCTCGGCAAGCGCTGGGGCGTCAGCCCGGTCGCCGCGACCGCCGCCGTTTCGGTCCTGTCCTGCGCGGTGATCGTGCCGGCCTATCTGGTGATTGTCGGTCTATCCAAATTCGCGGCCCTGCCGTGGGAATATCTGCTGGCCCAGGTCTTGGTCCAAGGTGCGCTGGCCGGTGTTGCGGCGATGCTCTGCTATACCCGCGCCGTGCAATTGCTGGGCGCCGGCCGCGCGGCGATCTTCCCGGCGCTGGTCCCGGTCACTGCCATCGTTGTCGGCATCCCGCTGACCGGGGAATTCCCGACGCCGCTGCAATTCGCCGGCCTTGCGGTGGTCACGCTGGGCATGCTGGTGGCGCTGGGCGTTGTGCGGATCCCGAAGCTGCGGGTTTGACATCAGGGGCGGCCCGGCCAAATCCCGGGCGGTCCGTGCCCTCTTCCCCACCGTAGGGCTATTGCGCCGCGGCGACGCGAACCTCCCCGTGTGCCGGGTCGGTGCGGAGCGGCTGAAACACGACCTTGTTTCGGCCGCCGTTCTTCGCGCTGTATAGCGCTTGGTCCGCCCGTTCGATGACCGCGTCGATAGGCTCTTCCACATGACCGCCGGTCGCGACGCCGATGCTGACCGTGACCGCGGTGTCGGACCCTTCATGCATTTTGATGGTTCGGCAAATTTCGGTTCTGATTTTCTCCGCGAAATGCAGACCGCCCTCTTTTCCCGTCGCCGGGACGGCAAGGGCGAATTCCTCGCCGCCGACACGGCCCCAGACATCGACGGCCCGTTTTAAATTCTGAACCAGATCGCACAGCGCGATGAGGACAGTGTCGCCGGCGGCATGGCCGAAGGTATCGTTGATCTGTTTAAAGTGATCGATATCGAGGCTGATGATGCAATATTCCGTGCCGGCCCGGAACGCGTTGCGGTGGACCGCCTCAGCGGCTTCCAGGAAGGCGCGCCGGTTCAGAATGCCGGTCAAGGGATCCGTGGTCGCCAATGTTTCCGCCTGTCGTCTCGCCTTGTCATAGGTCGCCTTGGTGACGGCGGTTATGGCCGTCAGGCCCAGGGCCAGAAGCAGATGTTCGAATATCCTGATCTGGGCTTGTCTTTGCGCCTCGAATTCCGTCAGCCCGACCATGACGGACATGGCTGCGAACATGGCGAATGCGCTGGCCAGGGTGAACGGCAATTGTTTGGGTGAGGATATCAACGGCAGAAAACCGGTCATGACGATCATCGCGGGCAGGGCGATGCTGTTCCGCCACCCCGACAAATGGAAATCCAGCAACAGAAGGCCGGAATTGACGATAAGGAAGGACCAAAGCGGCCATCGACTGCCGAGATGGCTGCGGTAATAGATGAACAACCCACCGAGATGCGTCATGGCGGCAAGGGCGATCAGCGTCGGGATAAGGAAAAAGCCGCTGACCAGCGCCAGGCAGACGATCAAGGCACAAAGGACGGTGCCGGCCGACAGGACATAGCAAAGAAGCCGCTGATCCAATGCGCCCGACTGGGGCGCGATGGCATCGGTCGCCTGTCTTTGCAGATCCTGAATGGTGCCCATGCGGCTGTCTCTGATGTCCTTGGTTGCGGCTATCGCCGAACGGTCTTGGGACAACTTGGAACGCCCAGCGGCCCGCCGAACGCGGCAAGCCCGCAGGATAGGTCGAAAACCCTAACGACTTGCTAATATACAGGTGTGACCCTGCGTCCTGTTATCGCGGTGCATTGCATTCGCGGGTCGCCCGGCTTTTATCTCTGCGGGGCCACCGGGTGGACCGGCGGGCGCTTCTAAAGGACGCGAGAAGGCGGCCCGAAAAGTCAAAACGGCAAAATGCAAAACGGCAAAAGGCAAGGAAGGCGGCAATGGAAACGGCAAAGGCATTGCAGGAACTCGGACCCGATATCTGGATCGCGGAAGGGGATTGCGTTTCCTTCTATGGCTTTCCCTATCCGACACGCTCGGTGGTTGTCCGCCTCGGGAATGGCGACCTGTGGGTTTGGTCGCCCATCGCGCTCTCACCCGACCTCAAGCAAGCGGTGGACGCGCTCGGCTCCGTCCGCCATCTGGTCAGCCCGAACAAGATCCACCACCTCTACCTTCAGGACTGGGCGCGGGACTACCCCCAAGCCAAGATTTGGGGCCCGGCCTCGACCGCCGCGAAACGCTCAGACATCAGTTTCCAGCCGCCGCTGACGGACACGGCCCCGCCGGATTGGGCGGGTGAGATCGAGCAGATCCACGTCACCGGCTCCACCGCGATGGATGAGGTCGTGTTCTTCCACCGCCCCTCCCGCACCCTGATCCTCGCCGACCTGTCGGAGAATTTCAGCAAGGCTTTCCTAAGAGCCGAATGGGGCCGATGGAAGGCGTGGGTTGCCGGCCTGTGGGGCATTGTCGAAGGCAAGGGCTATGCGCCGCTGGAATGGCGTCTTTCCTTCCTGAACCGAACCCCCCTCAAACGCGCCAAGGCCCGCATGCTGGACCTGAACCCGAAAGCCGTCATCATGGCGCATGGGGAATGGCAACGCGACAACGGGCGGGACTATGTGCAACGAGCGTTTAGGTGGGTGTGAGGCCCGGTGTTGGCGACCCGTCTTAACGCCCAGATTTAGCGCCCGAATTTGAGGAGACTGACAATGCAGTTCACGCGTTTGGGGCTCATCCTGCTCACGAAAAACTACGAAGCCTGCGTCGATTTCTATACGAAGACGCTGGGCCTGCCGGTGATGTATGAAAAGGACGAACCCGGCTCGACACTCACCTGCTGTGACTTCGGCGGCGCGTATCTGATGATCGAGGTCGGCGGACCGGAACCGCCACAGCCTGAAAACAAAAGCAAGACAATCGAACAGAACCCGACCAAACTTCGCTTCAATGTGGAGGACGTGGAAGCGACGGCGGCGGAACTCCGGCAAAAGGGCGTGGCGATCCAGGTCGAAACCTATCCCTGGGGCACCATCGCCGACTTCACCGATCCGGACGGCAACCTCTGCTCGCTCAGGGATGAGGGGAGTTTTCGCTGACGGCGTCCGTCCAAGTTTTAGGGGGGATACGATGGCTGAAGAACAGTCGCTTCTGTCGGCGTTTTCGGGACTGCCTTCCCGGGCAGTCGGAAGAACCGCGGTGCTCAGGGCCGCCATAAATGTGCTGGCGACCGCACTTCTTGTCTTTGGGGGCGCAAGCGCCTCTTTTGCCCAGACCAAGCAGATAACAGGCACGTGGCACGCAAAGGCCATCGTAAACACAGGGGGGATTACGAGCGAAAACCATTGGATAAAAGTCGAGCCGCTGCTCGGGAAAAACGTTCAAATAGAAGATGTGACGGTCCGGCTTCCATCCGGACTGACCTGTGCCTTGGGCGATCCAGTAGCGGAGGTCTGGAAAGACAATATGATGACCTTCGGGTCCGGCGGAGGAACTTGGGCCCAGTTGGGGCTGACGTCGCCGGACGACCGGAACTACGACGTCATTCGCCGGGAACTCGATTGCCCCGAACAGGGTTGGCCCCCACTTTCGATCGTCACTCAATCCCACAACGACATTGTATTATTGGGCAGTATCCGTGTCTTTGCCGTCCTTCAGAAAGAATGAGAGACGAACCGGGTGAACTGTCTCCGCGGTCTTACAAACAAGGGCTTTGAACAGATGCGTCATGGGCGAAGAATCGGATCAGCCTGTTTGCTCTTGCTGAGCACGTCATTACCAGCCCCTGCTTGGGCCGATGGCGCGGGAGAACGCGAAAAACGCGCGCTACAAGCTTGCTTGTTCGATTTTCCTGAAACCGAGCACCAGTGCTTTGATGTGCCCTACTATACATGCATGGGCGAACAGCTTGGTGTCGCTGCAAACCCAAATCTCGCGCGGGAGCGTTGTCTATACCAAGAGCTGGCCGTTTGGAGCGACTTGGTGCGTAAAGCATGCGGCGAACTTGCGGCAATAATCGAACCGGGCACCGCAACATGGGATGCTTTGTGCTCTGAAAACAATGCGCCCGATTGGGGTTCCATAACACGCAATCTCCCAAACTGGGACAGGAGCCCAACCGCCCGCCATCACGTGCCCCGCCTCGCCTCTGAAAGTACACGCTCCCAAGCCGTGCAATTACGACGGCTGCTCCGCACCAATCGAAACCAAACACAGGACTGATCAGAGCGAACTTTCAGACAATTCGGTGAATTCGGTGACAGTTTTCGTATCTCTACAGCTATCCCAGGGAACCATCGCCAATTTCACCGACGGCAACCTGTGCTCGCTCAGGGATGAGGGGAATTTTCGGTGATGCAACCTTGTCACAGATGGATTGAATAAATTGTCTCTATGATACGCTGACGCAACCTTTAAATAGATCCATCAAGTGAACCTACACCCTAACTTCAATAGCCGACCGCGAGTCTGAAGAAAACACAAAAAAATCTGCTATTTTCTATTCAGTCGTCGCGTGCGTTGGGGAAAAGCCACTTTCTGGTTGGAACCTCTCTAGGACGCCACAGTACGAGTTGAACATTTGAGTCTGACCAGTCGTTCAAACTATTTACACATTTGAGGTATTGTTGGAATCTTATTCCAACAAAGTCGAAACATTCTGTGAAATTTCGAAACCCACCATCGCCGCTCGATAGTTCACAGCAAAGTTCGAAGACTTGATCGAAGTAGTCGTGAGCGTTTGCGACCAGTAGGCTAGTGAATTTCGGTGTTTTCCCAGAGTGAATTATTGCATTTCTCGTTCGATAGATACGATGTATCTGCCATTCTACCCTTTGTTGGTGCTGTTTGATCGTTTCAATCGATTTCTTGGGTGAGGCAAAAGATTGCCGGAGTTGGAACATACGAAAGCGGAGCAGCTCGAATGGTCCAAGTTCCTTAAACAATTTTTCCAATTGTGGTTCGCATGTAGATTGCGTCGTTAGATAAAATACTTTGTCCACTAACTCGTAATCATCAGGAAATTCTATATTTTTTAATATATTGCTTAGCTTTCTTCGATTCCATCGCAACAGATCATAAGTAAGGCACTCAAAGAGCCGCCTTACGTACAGCAAGCCGACGAAGGGCGCGATTTTTCCGGCTACGTTGGCTATCGTAGTTCTTTGCCTGTTCATAGGAACTATTGTTTCGAAGCAAGTCCAAAGATTTAGTATTTGGTTCTCAACAATTTCGGAGTTGAGACACATTCCGTGAAAATCGATTACACGTAGGAATTTGTTTTTGTCTGAACCGAGTGGTAGCAGAAGTCCCTGCATAAATTTGTTCAGTTTTTGCCCTGCTTGTTTTGGTCGATTGTCATTTATAAACTGCATCCTATTAATACGAGATGGCGCGAAACGGAGTTCTCCAGCACAGCATTTTTGTTCTGCCAAACCTCGCTCATCTATTTCAAATCCAGCTTTGTGATTGAATAGCCTAAAAAGATCGTGAAGAGACCCGACTTTCGATAATGCAAGCTCAACTGCGCTGTAAGAGTCAGTAGCTCGAACATTTTCGGCAACAACATAGGATTGTGCCTCTTCAAGGCCTAAGAACTCTTCAGGAATAGCTTCTGTTGTAAAGATGCCATCCGTCGAACTTTTAATCTTTAATCTTAAGCGTTTCAAAACATCTTCGTGTAGTACCCTCTCAGGCATGTTTGTCTTAAAAGCTACTGTGAAGTTGTGATGATGTGGGAAAACTTCTCTAAAGAAAGTGTCAATTATGGTCTCTTCATCCACACTTGCCTCTGCTGTAAAGAAGACCTTCCGAACCGTTCGATTGATGTGAAAGGGACTGACACCGAGGCCTATTAGAGTTGTAGCCAGTTCCCGTGATAGGAAATTCAAGTGAAATTTTTCGTTGTTCCCCACGTCCTCCGCAATCATTTCCATTGTTCGAAGTGCGTAAATTTGGGGAGCAATCTCGCGTTGAAGAACGGCTAGTCTTCGCCTCAACTCAGGTAGGTCATCGTTGTCTAGTTTTGTATAGCTCTCCACAGAAAGGCTGACTATTGAACTTACTACAGGGTTCTGAAAGAGTTTGCTCTTAAGTTCCTCAAGTATATGAGAAATGGACGAGCTTGATATGCCACTTTGTTCGCAGTTATCGATTTGCTCGATGCATTCACTCACCAAGAACGGTGCGTTTGTCGTCGGGGCCTTATAGCTGTCGAGTGTGTACTCAAACGTTAGTTCTTCGAGTCGTTGAGCGAAGAACAATAGGCCTGCATTATTTTCAGGGTTCTTCCAGTTGCTGGTGCTTCGGTATAACACGGCCGTTTCTTATTCGCTTTGCTCACCGTTTGTCGAGTTCTTCGCAATATACACACTTATTCGTTGTTTGTAAGGGCAGTTCTAACCTCACGTATTGTCGTAAAAGACGTTGGTTTCCAAGGACTCACTCAGAATCAACATTTTGGTGGCGCCCATGATGACTGTACAGAGATTCCGAGTTACGGTGACAGCTTACTTTTTGTTTTACGGGTCTCCGACCTCTCTAGCCCACCGCGGGAACAGTAATCCGCAAGTCGGGGTCGTTGTGTTGGAAGGTGAGGGAGAGGACGCAATGGGTTTCCGCTCCGGGTTTTGACGATGGGGCGTTGGTCAGGCTCACGGTGAGGCCCGTCTCGGTCAAATCGGCGATGAGCGGGTCGATCTTTTCCGCATCCATCACGAAATTCAGCGTCATGGCCTTGTTGGAGAGGAAGGTATGGTGCTCGATCCAACCGCCTTGGGCCGAGACCGCGTTTTTCAGGGCCTCGATTGCCGCATGGCGGTCTTGCCGCGTGGCTCCGTCAAGCATGGCAAGCCGGCGCATCGCAGTGCTCCTGATCTGGTGAATGCCGTTTGAAACGGTGTTCCTAAAACTTCTCCACCCAAGGCCGCAACTCAATTTCCCAGGTCCAGGCGCTGCGGTGTTGCCGGTGAACATGCAGATAGGATTCCGCGATGGCGTCGGGGTTCAGTAGGCTGTCGGGGTTGTCCGCCGGGGTGGGGCGGTTGGCGCTTTCGATGCCGCCGTCGATGACAAAATGGGCGACATGGATGTTCTTCGGTTGAAGCTCCCGCGCCAGGGATTGGGCAAGGCCGCGCAGGCCGAACTTGCCGATCGCGAAACAGGATGAATTGGGATAGCCCTTCACGCCGGCGCTGGCGCCGGTGAACATCAGCGTGCCGCTGCCCTTGGCTTCCATCCGCTTGGCTGCCTGCTGCGCCACCAGGAAGGCGCCATAGGCGGTGACCAGCACCGCGTCCCTGACCGCGACGGGGTCAAGTTCCGTGACCGGGCCGCGCACGCGGGCCGAGGGGTTGTAGACCACGATGTCGGGCGCGCCCATATCGGCCTCGACCGCGGTGAACAGGTCGGCCACGCTGTCGATATCCGCCGCGTCGCAGCGATAGTTAGCGGCCCCCAGTTCATCTGCCAGGTCGGCGTTCTTCTTGGGGGAGCGGGAGGCGATGGCCACCTCCATTCCCTCAGATTTGAAAAGACGCGCCAGGCTGGCGGATAATCCCGCACCCGTTCCCACGATCAATGCTTTTTCGGCCATGTGGCTTACCCCCTCCGGTAAAGCGTTTCGGTCTGCTAATTCACCACCTAATTCACGGGCGCCGGCATCGGCTTGCCCGCGAAGAACGCATCCAGATTGTCCAGGCACAGATTGCCCATGGCGTCCCGCGTCTCCACCGTGGCTGAACCGATATGCGGCAGCAGGAAGGCGTTGGGCAGGTCCAGATACGCCCGATTGAAATTGGGTTCGTCTTCGAAAACGTCCAGCCCCGCCGCCGCGATCCGGCCCGATTTCAGGGCCGCGATCACCGCATTGTCATCGACGACCGGCCCGCGCGCCGTATTCACCATTACCGCGCCCTGCGGCAGCATCTCTATCCGCGCCGCGTTCAGGAAATGCCGGGTTTGGTCGGTCAGCGGGCAGTTGAAGCTGATGAAATCGCATTGCGGCAGCATCTCTTCCGGGTCGGCGTGATAGACGGCGCCTTGTTCCAGGTCGGGGTCAAGCCGGTTGCGGTTGTGATAATGGATTTCCATGTCGAACCCGCGCGCGCGTTTCGCCAGCGCCCGGCCGATCCGCCCCATGCCCATGATGCCCAAGCGTTTGCCGGTCACATGCACACCCAACAGGCCGGTCGGTTCCCAGCGTTTCCACTGGCCGGTTCGCAGCACCGTGGTGGCGTTATGCGCCATGCGCGCCGCGCCCAACAGGCAGAGCATGGCGATATCCGCCGTTGCGTTGTCCAACACTTCCGGTGTGTTGCCGACCTTGATGCCGCGCTTGGTCGCGGCGGGAATGTCGATTTGGTCGTAGCCGACGGAAAAGGTAGCCAGCGCCTTCACGCTGTCCGGCAGGCGGTCGATCACATCGGCCGGCATCGGTTCGGTGGGGGAACACAGAATGGCGTCGCAGCCTTCCGCTTTTTTCAGTAATTCGGCGGTCGACCAGATGACGTCATCCGGATTGGTGACGGCGTCATAGTCGCGGGCGATTCGCGCTTCCACATTGGGGGGCGTCAGGCGTGTTACCAGAAGTTTGGGCTTACCGCTCACGCTGGGTTCCTTCCTTGAGTCGTGTCGGGGCGGCCGTTTCAAAACGAATGCCGCCCGTCTCTTGTCGTGTTGAAACCGCGTCATTCAGCCGGAAGACGCGGCGCGGAGAACCGGACCGGCCCCACCCTGAAGATCAACCTTACGATTGGACTATCGGTTGGGTGTGCCCAGATACCGGTCAAGACAAGAGGCTAAAACCGACTTGGTCAAGGGTTTGGAAAGGTGGTCGGCCATGCCACGTTCACGGGATTCCTCGGCGAAGATCCGGCTGGCATGGGCTGTCATGGCGACGACCGGCGGCATCGGTCGGAATGGCGTGCTATCCGCAAGTTCGCGCCGTATCGCGGCCATGGCCTGGAACCCGTCCATGTCCGGCATCTGCAAATCCATCAGGATCAGGTCGAAATTGGTCTGTTTGACGAGGTCCAGGGCTTCCTGGCCGCTTTCGGCGGTCTCGACACTATAGCCCATTGAAGCGACCAGCTTTTCCGCCACCAGCAGGTTGGTCGGGTTGTCGTCGACGGCCAGCACATTGACATGGGCCTTCGGTTTCGGCGGCTCGGTCGTTCCTGGTGTCGCTGCATGGTCAGGGGCGATGCCCGGCGTGTTGGATTTCGGTGCGGGCGCGCCATTCGGCGTATCAAGGGGCGGGACGGGGGGCGCTTGGGTTGCGTCGGAAACCAGCGGCACGAAGAGTGTGAAGGTCGACCCCACACCCGGTGTCGACGTTACCGAAATCTGTCCGTGCATGCTGTCGATCAAACCCTTGGCGATGCTCAGCCCCAGGCCGGTGCCCTCGTGCTTCCGGCTCAACGAACTGTCCGACTGGGTGAATGGGTCAAAAATTTCCCGAAGCATGTCCGGCTCGATCCCCGGGCCGGTATCTTTGATCGCGAAGAATAGTACCGGGCCGTCAATGGTCTTGCAGTTTGCCGACCAGACAGACACGTCGATTGAGCCCTGGCAGGTGAATTTGGCTGCATTTCCGACGATATTGGTGAGGACCTGACGCATGCGGACCGGGTCCAACTGGGGGCGGTGCGGTACTGCCGGGTCGATCTCCACAGTCAGGGTAATGCCTTTGTTCAACACCGCCGCACGGACAAGGTCGGTGACGGAATGGACCAGGCTACCGATATCAACCGGTTCCGGTTTGATTTCGATCCGGCCGGCCTGGATTCGGGTGAGGTCCAGAATGTCGTTGATCACGGTCAGCAAGGCCGTTGCGGAGGCGTCGATGATTTCGAAGTAGTTTTCCTGCTCGGCGGTCGGGTTGGTGTCTTTCAACAGTTCCAGCATGCCGATCACGCCGTTCATCGGCGTGCGGATTTCATGGCTCATCATGGCCAGGAATTCGCTTTTCGTCTGGCTCAGGCGAATTGCCTCGTTTCGGGCGGTTTCGGCGTCTTCCAGGGCCTTGGCGGTTTTTTCCGATTCCGCGCGCAGATCGTCCAGCAGGGCTTCCTGGCGGCGCAGCGAGCGGACCGTGAACAGGGCGAAGCCGATCAAGGTCAGAAGACCGACAAAGGTAACCAGGCTGAAGTAATGGGCGGATTCCCGAACCGTGCCGGTGGCTTCGTCCAAACTTTTGTAATTGGCCGCCGTTGTCTGCCGAATGACATCGCCCAGCAGGGCCATCATGGCGATTTCGCGGCCTTCGAGGGTCTCTCGAAGTATCTCGATCTCGGCCATTTCGACCGTGTCTTCGATGTTTTGGATGATGTCCTGGCTGACCATCCAGGTATAGATCCATTCCCGTTGGATCGCTTTGACCACGGGGTCCGGGCCGACGATGTCGACGAAGTCGCGATAGGCTTTCAGGAACTGCTTCCGTCCATCTGCAACTTGCTCAATCTCCAGGGTTTTCCCGTCTTCGTCTTCGGCATTGGCGCCGGTTGCCATGGTTTCTGCCGATGTGTTCTCGGGCATTTCCGAATGGCGCTCGAGATGGTCGATATAATTGTTGGTGATGTGGATCAGGATGATTTCATTCGTGGAGGCAAAGACGGCAAGCGCCGCCGACCGCATTTCCTCAAGCACGCTTATTTCCGGCAGCAAGACGGTTTCGATGCGGTTCGCCGCTCGTTCGCTGTCGATGATATGCAGCCAGCCAAGGCCGGCGAATCCGGCAAAGGCGGTCAGGCAAAGGGTGCCGACGAGGGCAAGTTGGGCGCGCCAGGTCAAGGCATACTCCGGGATGGGTCATATCTGGGGACGCGGGCTAATCACGCAATATTAGGGAAATATTGTTAAGACAGGCTTAACCCGGCGCACGGGAAGTCGGTCGGAAGATGATCGGATGCTCGAAAAAATTCAAGATGCTACGGTCGGCGGGCGGCCAATGCGGATAGGCGGGAGGCACGCACCCGCTCGCGGTAGAAGGTGTAGATGCCCATGCCGATGACGATCGAACTGCCGACGATTGTCCAAAGATCGGGAATGTCGCCGAAAACCAGGAAGCCCAGCCCGATCGCCCAAACCAGAATGGTGTAGCGGAAGGGGGCGACGAAGGCTATTTCGCCATGCCGCATCGCCATGATGCCGAACAGATAGCCGACGAAGACCAGGCAGGCCGCGCCGCCCAGGAACAGGAAATGGTCACTCTCGACCGGTTTCCATTCGCCGAAGGGCAGGCAGATGCCCGACAGCACGGTGACCCCGATGGCGGTGGTCAACGTGACGAACAGTGAAGGCACCCCGCGCGACAGGCAGCGCGTCGACAGGTCGCGGATGGTCACGAAAACGACGGCCGCCACGGCCCATAGGGCATAGACGTTGAAGCCCTCCATGCCGGGACGGACGATGATCATCACCCCCAGAAAACCGATGAAAATCGCGGAATAGCGCCGCCAGCCGACTCTCTCGCCCAGGAACAGGGCCGCGCCCAGCGTCACCGCCAAGGGCATGGATTGCAGGATGGCCGATGCGTTGGCCAGCGGCATGTTGAACAGGGCGGAGAGGAAGCAGAAGGTGCCGCCGACCTCGCCGAACAGCCGAAGGGCAAGGATACGCGCGTCGCGGCGGTCGGGCCGGTAGGACAGCGCGCCGCGCCAATAGGCGAAGCCGCCGATCAGCAGAATGGTGAATAGACCCCGCAGAAAGACGATCTGGAACAGGGTCAGGTCGTCGGAAATCCATTTCGTCGTGGCGTCATTGGTGACGAAGCCGAACATGCTCAAGGACATGAAAAGGGCGCCACGGAAGTTTTCCTCCGCGGGTGTCGGCTCCGCGGCTGGGTTTTGGGGCTCTGCGGCCATGTTTTTTCTCGTTTTGCCGCGCCCCTTATCTGTTCATCCCCGCAATCAGGGGAGGGGGATGATCACCGGGGCGGCGTTTCCTCACCCGAACGGTGCGCCAGGGTGGACCCGGGCGCAAGAAGTCTTTCGCGGCGTGCAAGCAGTCGCTCCCGGTGGAAGGTATAGAACCCCATGCCGACGACGATGGCCGTGCCGACCATGGTCCAGAAGTCCGGCAGGTCGCCAAAGACAAGATAACCGACACCGGTCGACCAGATCACGATGGTATAGCGGAAGGGTTGGACGAAGCCGATTTCTCCCTGGCGCATGGACATGACGCCGAACAGATACCCCACGGTCAGCAGGCAGGCGGCGCCGGCCAGGAACCCCAGATGTCCGGCCTCGACCGGGTGCCATTCGGTGAAGGGCAGGCACAGGCCGGAAACGAGGGTGATGGCAATACCGGTTGCCAGGGTGATGTAGAGCGACGGGACCTTGCGCGGCAGGCCTCGGGTGGCCAGATCGCGGATCGTTGCCATGCCGACCGCCGCGACCGCCCAAAGTGCGAAACTGTTGAACCCTTCCATGCCCGGGCGGACGATGATCATCACCCCCAGGAAGCCGACAAGGATGGCGCTATAGCGCCGCCATCCCACGTGTTCTCCCATAAACAGGGCGGCGCCGAAGGTGACGGTCAGGGGCATTGCCTGCATGATCGCCCAGGCATTGGCCAGCGGCATGCTGAACAGGGCGGTCAGGAAGCAGAAGGCCGCGCCGACCTCGCCGATCACCCGCAGGGCCAGGATCTTGACCTCTCGGGTGCTCGGCCGATAGGCCAGTTCGCCCCGCAACTGTGCCAATCCGCCGACCAGGACAATGGTGAAAAGCCCGCGCAGGAACAGGATTTGGAACAGGGTCAGGTCGCCTGAAATCCATTTGATCGCCGCGTCGTTGCAGACGAATCCCGCCATCGAAATGGCCATGAAGGCCGCGCCGCGGAAATTTTCCTGCGATGGGGTCGGGGCAAGGCCCTGCGCTGGTTTGGTCAAAGCGAGCGGCCCTTGATCACGGCGTCGCTGCCCAGTTTCTCCCGGATCTCATCCATCACTCGCTCCAGCTTGGCGGCCTTGTCCCGGTCGGGATCGGCCAGGTCGGGGACATCGGCGTCTTCCGGCGGGCCCAGATCCGCCCCGCCGATCCCCAGCAATCGGTATCGCCGACCATCCGCCTCTTTCTCCAAAAGCTCCAGCCCCTGGCGGAACAGAATTTCGGCAAGTTGGGTCGGCGTGGACAGTTTTCGGCTGCGGGTCAGAATCTTGAAATCGGCGGTGCGCAATTTCAGCTGCACGCTGCCGGCGGAATATTCGTGCTTCTTCAGCCGCCGAGCGACGCTCTCGCAAAGCGGCCACAGGATGTGCGCCAGTTCGTGAAAATCAGAAAGGTCCTCGGCGAAAGTGGTCTCGTTCGAGATGCTCTTGGTCTCCGATGTGGGGTCTACCTTCCGATCGTCGATCCCGCGCGAAAAGTGATACAGTCTTTCGCCCATGGAGCCATATCGCTGTATCATGTTTTTCAGCGGCATTTCCCGCAACTGACCGATGGTCGACAAGCCGTCCTGGTGCAGTTTCCGCTCCAACGCCTTGCCGACTCCCCAGATCATCTTCACCGGTTTTTCAGTCAGGAAATCAACCGCCTCGGCCTCGCCGATCACCGCGAATCCGCGCGGTTTGTCCAGGTCGCTGGAGACCTTGGCGAGGAATTTGTTGTAGCTGAGCCCGATGGAGGCGGTGACGCCAGCGTCGCGCTCGATCCGAAGTACCAGTCCGGCCAAGGTCCGCGCCGGGCTGCCGCCGTGCAGACTCTCCGTTCCGGTCAGATCCAGGAAGGCTTCATCGATGGAAAGCGGCTGCACCAAAGGGGTTGCATCGCGCATCATCTGGCGGATTTCCCGGCCGACGCCGGCATATTTCTCCATATTGGGTCGGATCACGACGGCATCGGGACAGGCCTGCAACGCTTTGAACATCGGCATCGCGGAACGGACGCCGTACATCCGCGCGACATAACAGGCCGCGGAGACAACGCCGCGCCGGCCGCCGCCGACGATGACCGGCTTGTCGCGGATTTCCGGATTGTCCCGCTTTTCCACCGAGGCATAGAAGGCGTCGCAATCGATATGGGCGATGCTCAGCCTATGCAATTCCGGGTGACGCATGGTCCGGCGCGAGCGGCAGGCGGGGCAGAGCAGAACCGTGCCGCGCCTGTCGCTCTCGCTAGCCTCACCCTCGTTTTGTGGCGCGGCGGGAGCGGTCCAGACATGCAGACAGTCCCGGCACAGACAATCGGGGTCGGGTCGTGGGATATCCGCCTGATTTTCCGCGCCGTCCGGCATCGGTAATTCCTCCGGGTCATTCCTCCGGCCAGAGCCAGGCGGCGCCGCGCACCCCGCTGGAATCGCCGTGCCGCGGCGGCAGCAGGCGTGTGTTTACCTGGTCCGAGAACACCCAATCCTTCAACAAAACGGGGATGTTGGTATAGAGCCGCTTTATATTCGACAATCCGCCGCCCAGTACCACGGCATCGGGATCGACGATATTGATCATATGCGACAAGGCCCGGGCCAGCCGATCTTCGTATCTGCGAAAGGTTTCCTCTGCCGCGTCGGACGAATCGCCGGCCAGGATATCGGCCGATACCTGCGTGCCGGTATGGTGAAAATGGTCGCGCGACAGGCCGGGACCCGACAGGAAGGTTTCGATGCAGCCCTGTTTGCCGCAATAGCAGGTCGGGCCGGGGCGCTCCGCATCCCGCGGCCAGGGCAGGGGATTATGCCCCCATTCCCCGGTGATGCCGTTCGGCCCATCGACCAATCCGCCATTGACGACGAGACCACCGCCGACGCCCGTCCCCAGTATCACCCCGAAAACGATGGCTGATCCGGCCGCCGCGCCGTCGACCGATTCGGAAAGCGCGAAACAATTGGCGTCGTTGGTTACGCGCACCGGCCTGTCCAATACCTTTTCCAGGTCGCGATCGATGGGATTTCCGATCAACCAGACCGAGTTCGCGTTCTTGACCAAGCCGGTATCGCGGGAAACCGTGCCCGGCATGCCGACCCCGACAGGGGCCTGTCCCCCGGCTTCAATCTCAAGGGTCCGGACCACGCTCTTTATCGCGTCGAGGGTGTCCTGATACCGCCCTTGCGGCGCTTCTATGCGTCGCCTGGCGATGATCTCACCGCCGCTGTCGAGCGCGATCCCCTCGATTTTCGTTCCACCCAGGTCTATCCCGATCCTCATTTTCCAATCCGCATTGATTGATCCACTGACTTCTAAAAAACTTTATTAGGGAAATTGGCTAGTTTTGTTTAAGGGGATAGTCTGTTAGACCGATGTTAACCTACTGGTAAGTTTGCTGATATATCGGTGGTCTTGGGTTCCGCAAGGAAAACGGGGCTGACGACATGAAGCTGCCGTTAGGGAAACCTGGGCAATGACGGTAATCTGCTGGACAACTCGGGTTCTTGGCATTCTGCAAGTGAGGGTTCTATGACGCATAAGGTAATGATCGTCGAGGACAATGAGCTGAATATGAAGCTCTTCCACGATCTATTGGAATCCCGTGGGTACGACATCATCGAAACCCGAGACGGTATGGAAGCGCTGAAAATGGCGCGTTCCGAGCGGCCGGACTTGATTTTGATGGATATCCAGCTGCCCGAAGTATCGGGACTGGAAGTGACGAAATGGATCAAGGAAGACGATGATCTGAAGGCCATCCCAATCATCGCCGTAACGGCCTTCGCCATGAAGGGTGATGAGGAAAAAATTCGCGAAGGCGGTTGCGAAGCTTATATCGCGAAACCGATTTCGGTGACCAACTTCTTGGAAACGGTCGCCCGTTTTCTGAATTAGTATCCCTGACTTTGAACAGGACCGAGAAGCATGGTGAACGGAGTTATTTTGGTGCATCACCTTCCTGTCGCGGGCGTCCTGTTCCGGCAAACTTTCTGCTGCCATCTTTCCTGATCGGCTGACGAAGAAACCTCATGACCGCACGCGTCCTAGTCGTCGACGATTTACTTCCGAACGTGAAGCTGCTGGAAGCCAAGCTTACCAGTGAGTATTTCGACGTCGTCACCGCCGGTGACGGGCCGAGCGCGCTGGCGTCGATTGCCGAAAATGCGCCCGATATCGTGCTGTTGGACGTGATGATGCCCGGCATGGATGGGTTCGAGGTTTGCCGCCGCATCAAGGATGACCCGAAAACCACGCATATCCCCGTGGTGATGGTGACGGCGCTGTCCGACAACGCGGACCGCGTGCGCGGCCTGGAAGCCGGCGCCGACGACTTTCTAACTAAGCCTTTGAACGATACGGCTTTGTTTGCGCGCGTGCGCTCGCTGGTGCGGCTGAAAATGCTGACCGACGAATGGCGGCTGCGCGAACAGACGTCGGGTCAACTCGGTGTTCTGCAGGAAGAAAAGGCGATGACCGACGTGGATACGTCGGGCGCGCGGGTGCTGATCATCGAGGAAGGCGAAATCGACTGGATGAAAATCAGCGAGACGCTGAAGACCGAAAATGCAGACCTGGAACATGCCCGCAACAGTGAAGAGGCCCAGACGGCGGCCATGTCAGGGCCGAGTTTCGACCTCGTCATCGTCAATCTGAACCTTCGCTCCCAAGACGCCCTGCGCCTGACCAGCCATCTTCGCGCGATGGAACGGACGCGCTATACGCCGATCCTGCTGGTGGCGGAGGAACACGACATGGAAAAGGTCGCCAAAGGCCTGGACCTTGGCGTGAACGATTATCTGATTAAACCGATCGATCGTAACGAGTTGCTCGCCCGCGTGCGCACCCAGATCAAGCGGCAGCGCTATCAGGAACGCCTGCGGGACAATTACGAACGCAGCCTGGTGATGGCGCTGACGGATTCGCTGACGGGATTGTACAACCGCCGCTACGTCACCGCGCATTTGGGCGGCATGATCGAACGCCACAAGCAAACGGACAAGCCGCTTGCCTTGTTGATGTTCGATATCGACTTCTTCAAGAAGGTAAACGACACGTTCGGGCATGCCGCCGGGGATGAAGTGCTGATCGAAATGTCCCGCCGGGTGATTGATCATGTGCGCAGCGTCGATACCGTGGCGCGGTTGGGTGGCGAGGAATTCGTCGCCGTTCTGCCTGATACGGAAGAGGAGGTCGCGCTCGTCGTGGCCGAACGGCTGCGCTATACGATGGCCGCAGAGTTGTTCGAAATGAAAGCCGCGAACACTGCGGAAACGGTCACGATTTCGATCGGTGTCGCCATGCTTCAGGGCGATGATAGTCTCGACAGCCTGATGAACCGGGCGGACGAAGCGCTGTATGCGGCAAAAGGCGCGGGCCGGAACCTGGTCGTGATCTTAAAGGACGGCAGCACGCAGATCCTGCCGCAAACCAAACCTGGTGCCGAACCGCCGGAACCCGCGGCCGCGGGCTGAACCGGTATTCCAAGCATTTTCGTGCCGGCGTGGCGCTGCACGATCAATGCGGCGCGTTTTCCGCGTCGGGATAGGCTTTCAAAACCGATTCGATATTGTCCAGGTTCTCAAGCAGTAGGTCGACTATGCGGGGTTCGAACTGCCTGCCGCTTTGCTCGTTCATGAAATCGATGACTTTTTCAAGCGGCCAGGCAGCCTTGTAGCAACGATCACTTCCCAGCGCGTCGAACACGTCCGCCACGGCCGTGATCCGGCCGAAGATGTGAATATCATCGCCTTTCTTGCCCGCGGGATAGCCGCTTCCATCCCATTTCTCATGGTGATCCCGGGCAATCAGCGCGCCCGCTTGCAGCACGCGCTTGTTTGAGCTTTTCAGCATCTCGTAACCCAGTATTGCATGGGTCTTCATGACTTCCCATTCGTCGGGCGAGAGCGTGCCGGGTTTGTTGAGGACCTCGTCCGGAATGCCGATCTTACCAACATCGTGCAATGGGGAAGCGAGGCGCAGTATCTCTGCCTCATCCGCCGGCAAACCGTACTGCAAGGCCAGCAGTCTACTGATCTCGGCAACGCGTTTGACGTGATTGCCGGTCTCCTTCGATCGTGTCTCGACCGCCTCGCCCAGCATGTAGACGATTTCGCGCTGCGTCTGCTCGATCTCCTGATGCAATTCAACATTCTCGAAAGCGATGGCGACGTTGCGCTGAAACACTTTCAATAGGGTCCTGTCCAGGTCACTGAGATCGCGTGTAACGCCACGTAGATACAACAGGTTTTGTTGCCCATTGGCCCCTTCGATCCTGCCAATGTATCGATCGCCGACAATGTCGGTTTTGAGGGCGAGATCCGTTTGTTTAAGATCCGCGTGAATATCCGGAGCAAGATCCTTTGAGACGTTTTTGCCGACTAGCGGTTGATAATTTCCGGTCGCGGCCAGAACCCGGAATCCTTCGCCCGTCTGGCTCACGGCCAGCCCATCGCTCTTGCAATACACCGCGTCATCTTCGATATGCAGCAAGGATGTCAGTTGCTCCAGCACACCATGGGCGAACTGTTCCATGGATTTCAATTCGAAGATGTTCGCGGAGGCCTCGATGACTTCTTCCAGCCCCCGTTTGTTGTTCGCAAGGGCGATGATGTCACGATAGGAACGCAAGGCAGCGTGCATCAAGGTAAACAGCTTTTTGGACGTAAGCTCGGTCTTCTCTTTGTAGTCGTTGATATCGTATTCGGTTATGACCCTGCTTTCCGGGGCCTGGCCCGGTTGGCCGGTTCGTAGAACGATTCTGACATAGTGATTGTCCGCGACTTCCCGAACAAAGCGGGCTACGTCCAATCCGGCATTCTCCGTTTCCATGACGACATCGAGCAAAATGATTGCGGTATCCGGATGCTTGAGTATCGCCTTCCTGGCATCAGCACCCGAATAAACAGATATGAATTCCAGTCCCCTGCCGTTGAATGTGAATTCGGACAAAGCCATTCGTGTCACAGCATGAATATCCGGCTCGTCGTCGACGAGCATGACTTTCCATGCCCGGTCCCGCGCCAATGCTTTCTGGCCATCATCCGCAAATATGAGAACGTCAGGGTCCACCTCGTTTTTACTCATTCTGAGTGTCCTAACTGAAGCGGAATGTGGAAAGTGATGGTTACCCCTTCGCCCGGGGCACTGTCACAGGTGACGGTGCCACCAAGTTTCTGAGTAACCAGGTTGTAGACGATATGCAGGCCTAGGCCGCTGCCACCGGCGCTGCGGTTGGTTGTGAAAAACGGATCGAACACCTTTGGCAGGTTTTCCGCGTCTATGCCTCGCCCCGTATCCTTGTAGACAAGTTGGGCCGCTGTTCCATCAGGTTGGGCTGTAATGGAAATTTGACCCGGTTCGTTTTCGGGAAAACCGTGAATCATAGAATTCAGCACAAGGTTTGTGAGAATTTGCGCGATCGAGCCGGGATAGCTTTCCATCTCAAGATCTTCGTCGCCGTCGATCAGTACAACGACGTTAGGGTTTTTCTTAAGTTGGGGGTTGAGGCTCTGCATCACTTCCCGGACGTATTCGAGAAGTTTGAAGGACCGCATTTCCTCAACCGACTGGTCGACCGCAACTTGTTTGAAGCTTCGGATCAGGTCGGCAGCGCGCATGAGATTGGCAGAGATTATCGCGCTCGACTGCGTTGCGGTTTCCAGGAACTCCTCGAAGGAACTCTTCTTCATCAAGTCCTGCTCGAACAACCCCTTAAGGACTTCGGTCCTTTCCTGCAGGTGGCTGGCTGCAGTGACACCCACACCGATGGGGGTGTTAATTTCATGGGCGACACCAGCGACCATCCCGCCGAGAGAAGCGAGTTTTTCGGATTGGACCAATTCGGCCTCAGCCTTTTTTTGATCGGTGATGTCGGTGCACCAAATAATGAATGTATTTTTTCCTTGGTGTATGATCGGAACAGCATAGATCTTTGCCCACCACTCCTCGCCATTGACCTTTCGCCGTGGCATGATCGTGCTATCGGGGCCGACGCCGGTATTGAAATGCTGGTTCGCCAGTTCGTAATCGTTTTTGGATACGAAGCTGTTCACAAAGCCGTATGCGTCCAATTCTTCGAGACTTTCTGCGCCGAAGAGCTTGAGATAGGTGCTGTTGGTGTAGGCGCGTTCCTTGATTTCGTCGCCGACGATCGACACGCCGATCGGTGAGGTCTCCAGAATTTGGCGCAGGTGTTTTTCGCTCTCTTCCAGTGCGCTTCGTGATTCTTTCAATTCGGCGAGCGTCGCCTCCAATTCCTTCTCGGCCTGTTTTTGCTCGGTAATATCCGTGTGCCAAACGACGATGCATCGCTCGCCCATGAAATCCATGGGCACAGCATCCAGGAGTGCCCACCAACGTTCGCCGGTGACCCGTTTCCGCTCGACAATGAAGCGCCGGAACGCGGTTCCGTTTTGGATATAGTCGCGGGCGGTCTCCCAATCCCGTTGGTTCACATAAGTATCGCTCAGCCCAAATTTGTTCAGGGCGTCCAATGATTGAACGTTGAACATCTCCAGCAGGCGGGAATTGCCGTACAATCGTTGACCGGTTCCTATGCGCAGGGCGACGATACCTGCCGGGGAACTGTCGAAAAGCTGACGCAGGCGCTTCTCGCTCTCCTGCAATGCATTTCTCGACTCCTTCAATTCGACGAGTGTCGTTTCCAGCTTATTCTCTGCTTTTTTTTGGTCGGTAACGTCGGTGTGCCATACGACGACCGCCGGTTCGCCCATGAACTCCAAAGGCACAGCATCAAGCAGAGCCCACCAGTGTTCGCCGTTCACTCTCTTTCGCTGAAAAATGTCACGCCTGAATGACGAGCCCGATAGAATATGGTTCCGCACCTTCTCCCAATCGGTTTTGTTCACGTAGGTCTCGGACATGTCGACGGCGTCGAGTTCATCCAGACTTTCTACAGCAAACAGTTCCAGGAAACGCGGATTGGCGTATAACCGTTTTCTGGTTCGCGCATGAACGACAGCGACACCGGCAGGAGAACTGTCGAAAAGGAGGCGTAGATGTTCTTCGTCCGTCTGCTTTCGGTCGCTCGGATGATCTTGCTGACTCGGATTTTTCGGGAAAAACCGAGCCAGGCCCTTAGAAAAAGTGTGAAACCAGTTAGCCGATTTCATTGATGATCCCGTATCCAGGCAATGCTTCTGATTTCGACGCCCTGCACAGGCTTCCGCAACAGGCTGATAGGGCCGCGGTATCGCCGTGTAATATTGAGTATGACGGTTCGGGAAGAGAGAAGCCGGGGAACGAACAATTGTTCCATACGCGCATTGGCCCGCGCCGCAGATTTGGCCTCAATCTGATGAGCACACGTATTTGGGTAAGGATGTTTTCCTGGTATTCTCCGTTGCGCCGCGCTCTTCAAATGGAGTGACGTTGGAAAACGCCGGCTCAGCATCTCAATAGTCCCTCATATTTGCAAAAATTGGCGGGATTGCTTTCCTGGAACAACTATTGCTCCTACTGAACATCTAAAGTGCTAATATACAGTTAAGTGCCAATTTATCGGGGGCGCCGGAAAACGAGGTTTGCGGAAATGACGAGAAGGGGTTTTGTTAACAGTCGTTGATTGGTTTTCCCAATATGTAAACGCCTGTCATCTCGTTGGTCGGCGTCGTTCATTCAAGTGGGGACGGTAAAATGATATAGTCTTCGCAAGAGGGGCTCCTGACGTATCCGGAATGGAGTTCAACATGCGAACCGACTATGCCTATCAAGATGCCATTCGGCGGGATTTCCGCAACAAGGTATCGGCCGTGATCGCGGTCGGCCTGTTGGCGCTCGTTCTGACCGGCGCGATCGAAGACAAATCCTTTATGGTCAGCGATGTTGATACGACCGGCGCCGCGGCGGTCAATGTCGGCGTCTCGGGTGGCGATTCCAGGGCGCGTTGACCGACCGGCACAGGCGTCCGAAAAAAAAAGGCCTCCGATGGGGAGGCCCTTTTGCTTTATGGCGAAAACCACTTGATCAAGCCGGCATTTGCTTACGCCGCGACTTGAGGATGCCGAAACCGAGCAGGCCGGTGAAGAGCAGCGGGAAGGCAGCGGGCACCGGAACTTCGGAAGGCGTGCCAAGGCCGCCATCGTCCTCCGTGCCTGCCGTCAAACCACCCAGAAAGACCCCTGAGTCCAGAGAGGTATCCCCTTCATCCGCGATGATCAGTGTCAGCGTGTGAACGGAAACGTTCAGATCAAGAAGGCCCGTGACACCGAGAACGTCGGTCAGACCGTCGTATTCGATGCCGTAGGAATTGTCTTCATTGTCGTTGAACTCGTCCTGTGTACCGCTGGACTGCAGGATGCGCTCACCACCGGGAAAGACGGCGAAGTTCGTGCCGTCGACGAAAAAGGCGAAGGCATCGGTGAAACTCGGAAATTCCGAAAATTCCTCGGACCCGAAGACCAATTCCGCGGAAACCGACGTGATGCCCGGATCGACAGTGAAGGAAAAAGACAGGACGTTCTGATCGTTGCTATCCGAATAGTTCGGCGTTCCGTTGAACTCAGCATCCAACTGGGTGTTACTGCCGGTGCCCGTTTCGTTGCTGAAACCCGTATCGGTATTGCTGAGCGGGATATCCGCGACACCTGTCGTCAGCAAAATGCCGTCCGGCAGATTCAGGGTCGGTTCCCCAGGATCCGACGATGGCAGGGAAAAATCGGTAAAAGTGCCGGATTGCGTGCTTGTACCGATAAAGGAAGTCGAGCCCCCCTGCACGGTGATGCCACTAGACGGCGCCAGCAACGCATTCACAAGGCTGAGCCCCGCATCTGCGTTACCATCCACCGTGGAGATGCTCAATGCGTGAGCCGGCATTGCTGGGAGAGCCAAGAGCGCGCCGACTATCAGCGTGCCGCGGATCCTCGGCATATACTTTTCGACTGAATTTCGAGTCATTTCATCTGTCCTTATAAATGACGACACTATTTTTGGACTACGACGCCAGCACGGTATCACCGTCCGAAGGGAAGGTTGTTAACCGATCTCTAATGAACATTGATGAGCGTTGACAGATGTATCAAAAACGTCAACGGGCCGAAACATGTTCGGCCCGTTGCTCGTGACTGCCGCGCAGGCGGCGGACGTTATTTAAAGATTTAAAAACAAAGGCTAGGCGGAACGGATATCCTGTAGGAATGATTCCACCCGGTTCTTTAGGCTGGCTGCCTGTTTTGACAGTTCCTGCGAGGTTGAGAGGAGTTCCTGCGACGCTTCACCTGTTTGCTCAGCCGCGGAGCTGACCTCGCCGATATTTTCGCTGACGTCTCGGGCCGCACCGGAGACTTCCTCCACATTGCGGGAAATCTCGTTGGTCGCGGAATACTGCTCCTCCGTCGCGGCGGCCACGGCGGCGGCCACGTCCAGTACATCGCTGACCTTCCGGGCGATCATCGAGATGGCCTCAACCGCGGAGGTCGTCCTGCCCTGCACGTCGGCGATCTGTTTCGCGATCTCCTCGGTCGCGTTGCCGGTTTGACCAGCCAGGGCTTTCACTTCGTTCGCCACCACGGCGAAGCCTTTGCCAGCCTCGCCCGCACGCGCGGACTCGATCGTTGCGTTTAGGGCAAGCAGGTTGGTCTGTTCCGAAATATCCCGGATCAGATTGACGACTTCGCCGATCTTGTCGGTTGCGTCGGCCAGTGCCCGGACTTCCTTTTCGGTTTCCTGCGCCTGTTGCTGGGTTTCGCGCGCCAGCGTATTGGCATGGCCCATTTGCTGGGTGATCTCCGCGATGGAAGCGGACAGTTCGGTGGCCGCCGTTGCGACGGTTTCCGTGCTGTTCGACGTTTCTTCGGAGGAAGTGGCGACAACGGTCGCCCGTCGGGTCGAGCTGTCGGCCAAGGTGTTCAAGGATTGCGCGGTCTGTTCCAACTCCGTGGACGCTGCGGAAACGATGGATGTCATTTCCGCGGCATCGGTTTCGAAGGCCTGGGTGATCTGGCGTATCCGGTCAGCACGCTCAACATCGGCCTGCTGGCGCGCATTGGCTTCTTCCTGCAACTCTTTCGCCTGGATCAACCCCTTTCGGAAGGATTCCAGGGCCTCGGCCATGGACCCGACCTCGTCACCACGGCCCGTGCCGGGCACAGTGACCTCGTAGGTGCCACTGGAGAGGGTTCCCATCGTATCTGTAATGGAGACGATTGGTTTGGAAATACTGTTGTTGAGAAGGAAATACGCAATCACGGCAATCACGATGCCGAGCACCGACCCGACAATGGCCGCCGTCAGCAGGATCACGAAGGACAGTTCGGAATCTGCCCGGTATTGCGCGAAGACTTGGTCGGCGGCCGCGCGCAACCCGTCATAGATTGTATCGATATCGTTCAGATAGGTTTGGCCGGTTCCGTTCGCTTCGATAATGCGGGCCTCATCCACGGTCAGAGGTTTGCGCATCAATTCTATTTGTTTCTTGGCGATGGCGCGCCATTCGGCCGTCCGCTTCTCGTATTGCTCAACCAAGGCGGCGGCTTCGCTCGTTGTCAGCCGGCTTTTCACGCTGGCCAGTTTGGATAGCATGGTTGCTGCGCTGGCATCGAACGCGGCGATGTTTTCTCTGTCGCCGGTCAGCAACAGACCCCGGATGACCAACAATTGTTTGTTCGCTTCCGAGTGGATTTCATCGAGAGTGCCGAGGATCTGTTGGACACGTTCCGTGCCCGCGGCGGCATTTTGGGCCCTTTGTACAGACAGGGTCGTGGCGATCGCACTGGCGACCAGAAGCGCTATCAGAAGGCCAAAAACGATGATCAGCTTTTTACCGATGCGGAGGTTATTAAATGTTTTCATAGTGAATTACCCCTTCTGCCCGCCGTTACGACGCAACGCCATTGAGAGCCCGTCGTTCGAACTCGGTTAGATTGACCTCCACCGTGATGGCGCCGAGAGGGCCGCCTTGGGGATCGGTAACGGTCATGTTCAACTGCGCGCGCCACGTTTGCGTACCGTCGTTGAATTCCGGTTCATCGACAAAGACGGCGCTGGGGCCGACATCGTAGGTTTTCTGAAACTTGCCCTCATCACCCTGCCAATAGTCGCTGGTCACCGAGCTTTGCCCGGCATTCAGACCGTTGGTGTCCATGACGAAGATTTCCGTGAACAAACCCACGGAATTCGCCTGAACCCGGATCAGGTAGGATGAAAGGGGATTGGCCAAGACCGACGTGATCAGCGGCTGATCGTCGATTTCCCGTTCCGCGCGCCATTGTTTGTCCAACGCGTCGATTTTGTCCTGCGGCAGTTTGCCATACAGCGACTTGCGCCCCGCAAGGGCGGAAACGACGACAGGCGCCGTGGCCCATTCGCGAACCTTTTCGATGAAGGCCGGTGTGATCATTTCGTCGACACCCAACTTGAGAGGTTCGGCGGACTGCGCCGTGGGCGACCAAGCCAAACCTCCTAAGAGAATTGCGCCTGCGATAAGTCCTGGGAGTGTTTTGGGCATTGTCTTCCTCAACGCTATAACAGTGACGATCGACGACATGCCGCTACGCGGGCAAATTAGCCCGGTGTCTGCGGATCAGTCGTCTGTTTCGAGGAAGGTAGCGCCGTAATTACTAACAATTCTATAAAGTGATCCTAATTGAAAATTATTGGCGGTTTGTTTGGTAAATATTTTGGCGGTTGATTGTTGCTTTTGGTCTTGTTTGGGCGTTCTTCGGCTTTGTGCGGGAAACGCACCTTTGATGTAAAAGTTAGCAATGACGGTTAAAAAGTGGACTGCCAGTGAGAGGAAAGATGGCGGATTTCGAGCCAGTCCTGACCGTCTACCGTTTATAGGGATAGAGGATTTCGATTGTGTGATCGGCCATTTCGCCGTCCTCCGATAATGGGAGTTCGAGATACTTTACATTAGTAAATGTCCGATCTTTTATGTTTAGCGGCCCCTCAATATAGGAAATAAACAGATTTCGGCAGGCGAATTCGTCAAATTCGTCGCGCACGACTTGCTCGGAATAGACTTCGTTCATCTCTTCCCGCCCAAATCCCTGGGTCGTCAGACCATACAGACTGTCGATGCTGCTGCCTGATAGGCGAACCGTGTAGTCGAAAGGATCGTATCGGACTTCGTGGATGCAGACCCATCCATGCCAGCCTTTGAAGTCATAGAAATTGAAGTCCGCGCGCGTCGGTACGTGCCGACCCTGCCGCTTCGACTGCCAGAGGGCGACCAGGTCGGAAAAAGTGGGAATTTCAGCCGGATCGACATCCGGTTCGAAATATTTGTATGTCCATCCCTGATGTCGCCGCCAAACGGTCATTCATGCCTCTACTGGAACTCACAAAAGGGCACACTAAGCAGTTCCGTTGCCCTTTTCCAGGAATGTGAATGCGGCTTTTCCGGTTTTTCCGACGCATGCCATTTCGGTCGGTGTGTGCCAAAGCCGGTGGGCATGAAAGGGCACGTGGCAGGGGGGCAGGACGGAAGACACGGCAAGGTATAGACCGGGTCGCTTGTTTTCCGCGCCGAATTCGGCCCAGTATCGCGGCCAGGAATTGCGCTGAAGGCATTGACACGTTAGCTGCTGCGACCGTCAGAATTCGATTTGTGATGCGCGTTATGCGGCAAGCCAACCTTGGTTCCAAACAGTTAGGGCGTCGGCCCGGAACGCCTTAAAGACGCGACGAGATAGAAGATGGCGTTGGACGTAGAAGACGTTATGGACGGCGGCGTGGATCGAAAGGAATCGCTGGGCGGAGCCCGGTGATTTAAACCGCTGCTGTTTTCGTTCCCTCCGTCGAACGGGTCGGTGTGAGTTCTCAGCTCGATTGTTCGCGCGTATTCCCTGATCATGGACCGCAGACAACCGCTCTTCGCGGATCGCGACAGCGTAGGATTTGAGCTTGTCCGTGGTTATGCGCGTCGGCGCAAAGCCTTGCTTCTTGAGCAGCTTTCGGAGCAATCGCCTAGCCGACCTGGCGCAACGTCGCGGCTGGACCAAGAAGTCCCTGACCCTCATCGTCGACCGCGCGCCACAACCAGTGTTTTTGGCCACGGATCTTGATAACCATCTCATCGAGATGCCAATGAGCACTGGCGCGAGGACGGCTGCGGCGAAGATTGCCTGCAATCAACCGCCCAAACTTGAGGAACCAGCGGCGCACCGTTTCGTTCGAAACGTCAATGCCGCGCTCGGCAAGCAGATCCTCGACATCACGGAAGGACAATGTGAACCGGGCATAGAGCCAGGCCGCATGCTTGATAATCTCAGCCGGGAAACGATGGCGCTTGAAGGAAAGTGGGGTCATGCACCGATCGTACCTGCCGTTGATCGCTCTCGCCACTGACTTAATGTGTTAATGCCGTTCGGTTACAGAACTGCTCCACCGCCTACAATGAGTGTCTGGCCGGTGATGTAGTTGGACTCCGGCGTACAGAACAGGTAGACGCCGCCGGCTGCTTCGGCGGGCGTCCCGGCACGGCCCATCGGGATAGTGGCCTTTATGCCATCGGCGATCTTCGTGGGAATGCCGACGGCGATTTCGTTTCCATTGACGTTGATCGTCTTCTTTTCGTCTGTCGCTTCGGTAAGCCGCGTATCGATCAGGCCGAAAGCGACGCAGTTCACATTGACCTTCAGTCGCGCCCATTCTTTGGCCATGGTTTTGGTTAGGCCGATCACGCCCGATTTCGCGGCCGAATAGTTGGCCTGACCGATATTGCCGCCGGTGCCCGCGACGGACGAGATATTGACGATCTTGCGGAACACTTCGCGGCCGTCCTCCGCTTCCCGCCTGGCCGCCGGACGAATGAAAGCGGCTGCCGCGCGCGCGATCCGGAAGGGCGCCTTGAGGTGTACGTCCAACATGGCGTCGTACTGTTCGTCCGTCATGCTGTGGATCATGGAATCCCAGGTGTAACCGGCGTTGTTGACAATGATGTCGACCGCCCCGAATTGGTCCAGGCCCGCTTGAATGAACCGGTCACCGAAGTCGGTGGCTGTGACACTTCCAACGACCGTCACAGCTTCGCCGCCGTCATTCGAAATCTCTTCCGCCACGGCGATTGCCGGATTTTCCTCAAGGTCGTTAATAACCAGCTTTGCGCCTTCGCTCGCCAGTTTCAGGGCGACCGCGCGACCGATCCCGTTCCCTGCACCAGTCACGTAAGCGACTTTGCCGTCGAGCTTCTTCATTCCCTTGACTCCCATGCCGATCTGTATCCGCTGCCGGGTTTGGTCTGTTCAAGCGATCTGGTCCCGACCGGAACGTCCGACTTTCCAGCAATTCGATTTCGCTCTGATTAACGGAAATCAGTTGCGCTTGACAAGTTTGTTTGATTGCCAACAATCATAATTGTGAAGATTGTTCATAGCCACGGTGCTGATGAAGAGCGATATGAAAGCGATCAAATCCATTGCTGACATCAGGGCTGTGGAAGCTGCCGGCTACGATGTCTTTTGTCCCCATGCGTCGCCGCAGAAGATAGTCGAGGCATCAGCTTCGCGCTGGCCCGACAGAATCGCCCTTCACTATTTGGCCGACGCCAATGATGTATCGAAAGACCGGCGCTGGACCTATTCGGATTTGTGGAACGATGTGGTTGCCGCTGCGCGCGCCTTTCGAGAACACGGCATTGTCCCGGGCAAGTCTGTCGCCATCCTGGCCAACCACACGCCTGCCGCGCAAATCGCCCTTTGGGGTGCGCAGATCGCGGGACGGGCCGTACCGATCAACCCGTTATTGCGTCCGGCACATATCGCGTCACTGCTGTCGTCCGCAGAGGCCGGCATTGTCGTAATGATGGGGGTAAATGACGAGCAAGACTACTGGACCGGTCTTGTCCCCGCGTTGCGGGAAATGGGTGTCGATTTGCCCATCTTCGACTGTGACTCGGACGGTCCTTCGGCTGGGTCGTCCGGCAGCTTCGAATCCCTTGTTCAGACCGAGCGCGGAAGGCCGCTCGGTTTCGAGATCGAAGGAAACGACGATACCGTTGCCGCGCTGTATCACACCGGTGGAACAACCGGCGCGCCGAAACTCGTTCAGCATACGCGCCGTAACGAAGCGCATGTTGCTCGTTCCTGCGCGCTTTTGCATGGCTATACGACCGACGATATCGTCGTGAACGGGTTCCCGCTCTTTCACGTTGCCGGTGCTTTCGTTTATGGACTCTCGGCCTTGTCGCAGGGCAGTACCATCCTCATCCCAGGCCGTCTGGGTATGCGCAATTCCAAGTTCATCCGGTCTTTCTGGAATCAGGCGGAACGGCACGGCATCACCTTGATCGCGGCGGTGCCGACGATCCTGTCCGGATTGATGAATATTCCTGTGGACGCGGATATCTCGAAAATCCGCGCCGCGCTTACCGGCGGGTCGCCATTGCCGACGGAACTTGCGACGGCCTTCGAGGCAAGTGTCGGTGTCCCAGTCCGAAACATCTTTGGAATGACCGAAAGCGCCGGTTCCATCGCGCTTGAATCGGTCAATGCGCCGCGTACGCCGCTTTGCTGTGGTTTTCCCTTGCCCTTCAGTGAAGTCATGGTGCTCGAAAACCTGCCTTCCGGGGCCAGCCTCGCTCACCGAAAGTCCGCCGGCGAGGCTGGCATCGTTGCTGTGCGTGGCCCCAACATCTCTCCAGGTTACACGGACAGCGAGCGGAATGCGGGCACCTTTCTCGAAGATGGATGGCTTCTTACGGGTGATCTCGGATATCTCGACGAAGAGGGAAAGCTGTACCTTACCGGTCGCGCGAAGGACGTCATCATTCGGGGCAGTCACAACATCGACCCTCAATCAATCGAGGGGGCGTTGTTGGCGCATCCTGATATCGAGTCGGCGGCGGCGGTCGGTATGCCGGACAGCTATTCGGGCGAGTTGCCGATCCTATTCGCGACCTTGCGAAAAGGTGCAACGGTCAATGTGCAAGAGCTTATGGATTTCCTGGAAACGGCGGTCGAGGAACCGGCCGCGATGCCAAAACGTCTTGAGATCATTGACGAAATGCCATTGACACCGGTTGGAAAGATTTTCAAACCGGCGCTTCGCCGGAAAGCCATTCAATGGGCCATCGAAGCCGCGGTAGCGAAATCCGAGCTTCCGTCCGATGCCTTCATGATCCGGATTGACGAAACGCTTGAGGTCGAAATCGAGGGGTCTGCCGAGCATTTCGACATACTTAAAACAGCCACTATGGGGATGCCGATTGTGATGAATTTCAAGAAGAAGGGCAGGTGAGCGTGGCTTCCAAGCAAGCGCCTCTTTTGATCGAGCGCCAGGGTTCGATCGCTATAGTCACATTCAACCGACCGGATGTGCACAACGCGATGAACCCGGAAACCATCTGCCGACTTGCCGATGCGTGGGAAGAAATCAACGCGGCGGCAGACATACGGGTTGCCGTTATAACGGGTGCGGGCGATCGAACTTTCTGCTCGGGAGGGGACCTGGGGACAGCGCTGCCGATCCTGACCGGCGCGCGCGAGCCGGAAGATGAATGGGACCGCCGGCTGGCCGAAGATCCTGACTTGGCGGGCCGTGCGACGCTGAAGGGTGTCGATATGGATAAGCCGGTCATTGCCGCTATAAACGGCAACTGCCTGGCCGGCGGCATGGAACTGGCGCTCGGCTGCCATCTACGCATCGCAGCGGAAGGGTCAAGATTCGCTTTGCCGGAACCGAAACACGGTTTGATACCGTTTGGCGGCGCCTTGGTGCGTCTGCCAAGACAGGTGCCGCAAGTGCGCGCTATGGAAATCCTGTTGACTGGCGATTTCTTCTCAGCCGCCGACGCACTCGAATTCGGGTTGCTGAATCGGGTGGTCGCCAAGGATCAGGTTCTACCGGCGGCCATTGCCCTGGCGGAGCGTATTGCTTCCAATGGGCCGCTCGCCGTCAGCGAGATCATACGCGTCGTCAATAAGGCTAGCGGCCGGCCCTTCGACGACGCGTTCGAGATCGAGACACAAGGCATGAAAAAGATAATGGTTTCCGCAGATGCACGAGAAGGTCCGGCGGCCTTTATCGCCAAGCGCGTTCCTGTTTTTAAGGGGTGTTAGGGCAAATTTTCATTCAGTCGTTTGGTGGCGATACGCCGGGCCGATAGACAAGAATCCACTATGTGAAGGAAGCAAAATGGACGAAATCGAAAAGCTGGAACCGGATGACCTCGCCAGCATGATTTCCTATCAGATACGGCTGATACAGATCGCTGCATATAAGAGCTTTGAGAGCAAGGCACGCGGGTTCGGCAGCGCGCCGCGCTATTACGGCCTGTTGCGTATTGTTGAGAGCAATCCCGGACTGAACCAAAGCCGATTGGCAAAAGCCGTTTTCCTCGATCGATCATCGCTCGTCCCGATTCTGGAGGCGCTTACGAGGGAAGGGGTCATCGAACGGAGCGGGTCGAAAGCCGACAAGAGAATCCGCCGCGTGTTCATCACAGAGAAGGGGCGCGCCCTTCTCGAAGAACTTCGGGCCTTGGTTGACGAACATGAGAGTGACCTTGCCGAACCGTTGTCGGAGGCTGAGAGAGGGATGCTTTCGGAATTGCTTCAAAAGATATCCGATCATCAGCGATCGGGTGACACGTCCTCCAGCTCATTGGGCCGGGTCGCTTAGCGCAGGGCGCAGAAACTCCATCCGCCGGGCGTTTCGATACTTACAAATCGACTTGCATTTTTCACATTGTTTGATATCCATCGTTCTTGGTAGTTTGATACCCAACAATCAAGGAGGCCGGTACATCGACCGGTCCCAAAGGGAGGAAATCATGAGATACGCGTCAGTTGCTCTGTGTGCTTTTTTGACCGTTGCGGGCACGGTCGGTGCCCACGCCCAAGACGTCACCTTGCGTTTGTCACATTGGGTCCCGCCGTCGATTGCACCGGCGTCCAAGGGGATCGAGCCTTGGGCAAGGTCGGTTGAGGCGGCGTCCGGCGGAAGTATTGCAGTCCAGATTTTCCCGGCCCAACAACTCGGCAAGGCGCCGGATCACTACGACATGGCCGCCAAAGGCATTGTCGACCTTGCCTGGGTGAACCCGGGTTACACCGCCGGCCGCTTCCCGATCTATGCCCTGACCGAAGTGCCTTTCATGGCTGATGACAGCATAAAAGGGGCGCAGGCCATTCATGAATGGTACATGGAAAACGGTGCCGCACAGGAAATGGGCGATGTAAAGGTTTGTTTCATCCACCCGCATGCGCCGGGTGCTTTGCACTCCAAGGTCGATATTACCGGCCCCGCCGGTATCAAGGGAAAAAACATACGTCCGGCCCATGCAACAATGGCACGTTTCGTTTCATTGCTCGGTGGCGGCCCGGTCCAGGTGCCGGCCCCGGAAGTGCGGGAGGCGCTCTCGAAAGGAACAGCCGAAGCGGTGACCTTCCCGTGGGGAGCGATGTATGACTTCAAGCTGACCGAAGAGGTCCCGGTGCATCTCGACATGCCGTTCTATCTATCTGCCCAGGTCATGGTTATGAACAAGGCCAGTTATGAAGGGCTCTCAGCAGCGAACAAAGCGGTGATCGACGAGCATTGCTCGCCGGAATGGTCCGGTAAGGTTTCTTCCGGTTGGGTCGAGGACGACTTGGCGGCAAGGGAGAAACTGAAAGCCGACGCGAAGCAGCGTCTCAACACGCCGACCGCGGAAGAAGTGACCGCATGGCGTGAAGCCGCCGAGCCGTTGATCGAGGAATGGAAAGCTCGAGTCGTTGCAAAGGGCGGCGATGCCGATGCGATCCTGGACGCCTACAAAGCGGCGCTGCAGGAACATGGCGCGGCGTACTAAGCGAGCGAACCCGGCGCGGGGGTGACGGCCCCCGCGCATTTTCGTGTGGATCAGTCTATGGGTAACAGCAGCACGGGACGAAGGACTGTCCAACGCGCGGTCCAGTTGATCGAATGCGTCGCGGGCATTGTTCTCGGCATGGCGACGATATTGATCGTGGCCTCGGCGATAGGACGGTACGTCTTGGCGGTTCCCGTACCTGATGCTTTCGACTTGTCTCGTTTGATTTTGGGCGTCGCCATCGCCTGGGGACTTGCCTCGGTCGCGTGGCACGGCACGCATATCAAGGTGGACTTCTTTGCCCATGCCTTCGCGCCTGCGGCACGACGGTGGGTCAACCTCTTCGCTTGGTTGGTGCTGTTGGTCTTTACCGCCCTGATGACCTGGAAGATATGGGAGAGGGTGGATGCAACGATGGCCGGCGGAGATGCGACCATGGATATGCGTCTGCCGCTTTGGCCGTTCTTCCTGGCCATTTGGCTCGGGCTTCTGGCGGCCCTCTTTACCAATGCAATGAAAGTCTGGCGTATTTTCACGGTGGGTAGCGATCTGGAGGAATTCGACGGCGTTGATGAGCACCTTTCGGAGGAGCGACAGTAATGAGCAGCGGATTGATCGCTGCGGGCGGTTTTTTGGTCCTCTTCGTGTTGATGGCGTTTCGGGTACCGATCGGCATCGCCATGGGAATTGTCGGGATCGGCGGATTCGGCGCCGTGGTCGGGTTCGGACCCGCATTGAGCCTTCTGTCTCAATCGCCCATCGCGACGATTACGGATTTCAATCTGACCTTGATTCCGTTCTTTGTCCTGATGGGGGTACTCGCCACAAATTCCGGCATGTCCGCCGAACTGTTTCGGGCCGGTCGGGCGTGGTTCGGGGGCTTTAAAGGGGGGCTGGGTCTCGCCTCCGTCGGCGCCTGCGGCGGTTTCGCGGCAATTTGCGGGTCGTCGGTCGCGACCGCGGCGACCATGACCAAAATCGCCTATCCGGAAATGAAGAGGTCCGGATACTCCGATGCCGCCTCGACAGGTATCATTGCCGCGGGCGGGACGCTCGGAATTCTCATACCGCCCTCGGTCGTGCTGGCGATCTACGGGTTCATCACCGAGACGGATATCGGCACCCTGTTCATCGCCGGCGTGGTTCCCGGCATCCTGGCGATCGCCATGTATATGCTGACCGTACGGTTCTGGTACGGGCGCCAATTGCCGGCGGCCGAACCGTTCAAGCTGTCGGAAGGGCTGGCCGCTCTTGGCGGCGTTTGGGCCGTGGGGCTGCTTTTCGTCGCGGTTATTCTGTCGATCTATTTCGGTGTCGTTACCGCTACCGAAGCAGCGGCGGTGGGCGCTTTGCTGACGGCCGTCATCGGGGTCGTTCGGCGCCGTTTGACTGTTCGCGGGCTGCTGCAAAGCCTGGTCGAGGCGCTGCGGACATCGGTGGCGATTTATGTCGTGCTGATCGGGGCAACTCTCTTCGGATACTTTCTCGCCGTAACGCAAGTGCCGCAGGAGATTACGAGCTTCCTGACAAACCTGGGGGGCGGGCGGTACGGGACCCTGTTCCTGATACTGCTGCTCTTCCTGGTGATGGGATGTTTCCTCGACGCGATGGCGATGATCATCCTCATGGTGCCTATCGTTTTTCCGGTCATCATCGAACTGGGGTTCGATCCGGTCTGGTTCGGCATCATTATCGTTATGACGGTCGAACTGGGGTTGATCACGCCGCCGGTGGGAATGAACGTGTTCGTCATCAATTCGATCGCGAGCCGAGTCAGCCTTCCGACGATCTTCCGGGGCGTTTTGCCCTTCGTGACGGTCGACGTGCTTCGGCTGATACTGCTTATCGCCTTCCCGGCAATCGTCCTCGCTCTTCCTGAGAGCATGAATTGATGAGAAAGAACCGCCAGCCCGTGGACCGTTCCGGTTTCGGGGACAGCATCGAGAGGAATGCCCATGGTTGATATCAACAAGGTTCGGGCGATTGACATTCATACCCATGCCGAAGAGCCGTGCGGTTGCCATGACGATGACGGGTATGACGACCTGCAGTCGACGATGGCGAAATATTTCCGTGCGCCTTGGGAACACCCGCCGACGATACCGGAAACAGCCGCGCATTATCGCGAACAGAACATCGCCGCGGTGATCTTCCCGGTCGATTCAGAGCGAGAGACCGGATATCGCCGATACAAGAACGAGGAAGTGGCCGCGCTTGCGGCGGAGAACGACGACGTCCTGATTCCCTTCGCGTCCATAGATCCGCATAAAGGGAAATTCGGTGCGAGGGAGGCCCGCCGGCTGATCGCCGATTTCGGCATAAAGGGGTTCAAGTTTCATCCGACGATGCAGGGTTTCTACCCCAATGACCGCCTTGCCTATGACCTGTACGAGGTGATTGCGGAGCATGAGGCGATCGCGCTCTTTCATACCGGTCAAACCGGCGTGGGCAGCGGCATGCCTGGGGGAAACGGAATGCGCCTCAAGTATTCCAACCCGATGTTCATGGACGATGTCGCGGTGGACTTTCCGGAAATGAAGATCATCCTGGCGCATCCGTCTTTCCCCTGGCAGGAGGAAGCGCTGGCAGTCGCCCAGCATAAACCGAACGTCTATATTGATCTCAGTGGTTGGTCGCCGAAATACTTCCCGGAAATCCTCGTCCGGTACTGCAATTCCATCTTGAAGAAGAAGGTATTGTTCGGGTCCGATTGGCCGATGATTACCCCGGAACGCTGGTTGTCGGATTTCGAGCAGATCAAGATCAAGGACGAAATACGGCCCGATATCATAAAGAACAATGCGGCGCGGTTGCTCGGCTTCAGTTAACCTTCATCTATGCCCGCGGTGAAATCCCCTGCCGCAGAGCACAGGATAGCGCTGAGCTGGATTGTAATACCGCCAACCCTGAATTCTATAACCCTTTGAAATCATTGTTACGCCCGGCGGGATTCGAACCCACGGCCCCAGGATTAGGAATTGCGGGATTTTTGACTGATTTCAAAGGCGTTTTACAAAGTTCCGCCTTTGTTTACCTGTTTCTAATCCATTGAAACACAACAAGGCAGACAACCGATTGTAAAACTTCTTGGGTGGTATAGGGCTGAAAGGATGGCCGGTGAACGTGTATGGGGTGATGCGGTTGGATTGTATATGAGTGTTATTTGGATGGGTTGGAAGGCTCGCCGTAGCGGTAGGACTTGTATGCTTGGTGAACCTCATCCATCTCAACGTCGGTCAGAAGCGAAACCTCCCCCAAGGTGCGCGAGAGGTAATACTGCCGGGCAAGGGTTTCGAGGCCCTCGGTTCGGGTGAAGGCCTTCCTGAGCGTGTCGCCAATGGCGATCATTCCGTGATTGGCAATCAGACAGGCGGTGTATCGCTCTCCCATTGTCTTCGCTACGGCTGCTGCAAGGTCCGTGCTGCCGAACAGTCGGTAGGGTGAGCACGGGACTTCATTGCCGCCATAAGCAGCGACCATGTAGTGGAAGGAGGGCAGCGCCTGCCGGAGGCAGGACAATGCGACGCAAAAATGCGGATGGGCGTGTACGATGGCTTTTGCTTCGGGCCGGAGAGCGTAGAGTTCCGCATGCAGAGCCCATTCGCTCGACGGCTTCCAGTCCCCCTTGTACTGCCCGTCGAACTCGACTTCCGCGATTTGGTCGGGCTGCATGATGTCCGGCGCGATGCCGGAAGGGGTGATCAGCATCCGGTCGCCAAATCGCATGCTCATGTTTCCGGCGGTGCCGCCGGAAAGCCCGATTTGGACCGCTTTCCGGCTATAGTCGACAAGGGCCTCGCGGATCTCGGTTTCGTTACTCATCACTGGGAACCTTTTAAGATTTCATGTCATCTAGCGCTGTCAGAAAAGCATCCGGGGCGCCGAGTTTGCCGCTCTTGAGGAAAAGTGAAACCGGATCGGAGCTGTCTGCCACGCAGTAGCCGCCCCCGTTCGGACCGCGCGCGAAGGGACGGACGCGTTCTATACCCAACGCGGAGACGACGGAGCCCGAGGTTTCTCCCCCCGAAACGATAAAGCGTCGGACTCCTTGTGCGTGCAGACCTTTCGCGACGCCTGCCAGAATACGTTCCGCCTTTCGCGCGGCTTCCATCGTGCCCAGTTTTGCCTGGACGGCTTTCACTTCATCATCATCGGCAAAAGTCGTGATGGCTATCGGCCTTCCGGAATGGGCGCCGGCCCAATCAAGCGCGGCACCGATTTGCGCGTCTTCGGACGCCTCACCGCCAAGAGAGATTGTCAAAACGGGATGTTCCTGGCGGAAGGTCGCGATTTGCGACTTTGCGACAGGGCCGACGCTGCCGGCCAGGATTGCCGCGGGGCCTGATGCATGCTTCGGCGGTGGCGCGGTGCCGGCCAAGCCGTCGGTATGCGCCAAGGCAAGGGAAACGATCAAAGGGTCACTTGCGACGACCGCCTTGCGCGCAAGGGCCAGTTCAGTGCTGACGGCGACATCCCGCATGTCGCTGCAATCGAGAAGGACCTGACGGTAACCGTCGGCAATCAGCGTTCCAAGCGCCGACTTTGCCGCTGCGATGCCGCCAGCCATGTCCAAATGCGTCAGCAAACCGACCGGTGATTTGCTCTGCCGGGATAGGAAACGAACCAGGTTCGGATCCTGCATCGGGGTGACCGGATCCAACTTCTTTGCCGACTCGTTCACCAACATGCCCCGATAGAAGAGGTGACCGAAATGGACGGTGCATCGGAATTCGGGAAACCCGGCGCTCATCAGGATCGGAAGATCGCCATAGCGGTCGGCAAGTAAATCGGCGACCGGACCGATATTGCCATCTTCCGTCGAGTCGAAACTGGCGCAGGCTTTGTAGGCAACCCGGCCGTAACCGAGTCGATTGAGTGCATCGAATGCCTTGGATGCTTCTGCAACGGCCTCTGCTGGCGGGGTTAGGCGTGTTCGTCCGGCAACCACGATGGCCGGGGCGGCGCAATCATCCGCGACGGCGGCGTCCGGATCGAAATAGACCGGACATTCCACACCGGCCTCTTCCAGGTAGCTGGCAACCAAGAGCCCGCCGGTGAAATCGTCGGATACGATGCCAAACTTGGCGGTCATCTTTGCCTCCCCCGTTATAATTAACGGTACTGAAATACGCTGTCTGTGTTCGGGAAACACGCATTTAGCAAAAAATTCTATTGCCAAACACACCAGAAAGCGGTCTGAGTCAAATGAGACTTACAAAATAATGAAAAATTCAATCAATAACGAACCATAATGTTCAGCATCAAGGAGGGTGCCTTGCCAGACCGATCAAATGTCAGTCTTGCCGTGCTCGAGGGGTATGCGAAGTTCATCCGGACGGAAACCGTCCGCCTGACGCGCATTGCCGGCGCCGGCCATTACTCGTCGACCTTTTCCTGTGCGGAGATGCTTGCCGCGCTGTATTACGCGCAGATGCGGATAGAGCCCTCCAATCCGAACTGGGAGGACCGGGATCGATTTGTGATGTCCAAAGGACATGCCGCGATTGGGCTCTATCCGGTATTGGCAGATCTCGGGTATTTCGATCCGGCCGAATTGGATACCTATACCCGGCTCGGCTCTAAATACGGCGATCATCCGGACATGAAGAAAGTGCGTGGCTTGGACTTCTCCTCCGGATCCCTTGGGCATGGGCTTTCGATCGGGCTCGGCATGGCGCTGGCCGGTCGTGTGTCGGGCCGTGACTACCGCACTTATGTAATGCTTGGCGATGGGGAGATTTCCGAAGGACAGATATGGGAAGCCGTCATTGCCGCCGGCCATTTCCAACTGGGCCATCTGGTTCTCCTGTTGGATCGGAACGGTCTGTGCATCGACGGCCATACCGAGGACATCATGGGAATCGAACCTGTGCACGAACGTTTTGCCGCCTTCGGATGGGATGTACAGCGGATCGACGGGCACGATTTTCCATCCATTCTGGGCGCGTTTCAGAATCTGCCGGAAGGGACAACCGGCAAGCCGCAGGCCATCGTTTGCGACACGGTCAAAGGGCGTGGCGTGAAGCGCATGGAAATGTCCCTCGATTGGCATGTCGGCAACTTGGTTGGCGAGGACTATGACGACGTAATGGCCGAGCTTGAAGCGGGCCTGCAACCCTATGAAGCGGAGCCGGTAGCATGACGACGGAGATGCAGAACGAAGCGGAAATTTTTCGCGGGACGACGGAAGGGAAGACAAGCCTTCGGGATCATCGGTCCGTTCGTGGTACGCCGAGGGCGGGTATGCCCGCTTTCATTCTGGGCGAGGAATTGGCGGAACTGGCGAAGACGGATCCGCGGATTGTTGTGGCGACCGCAGACCTGGCTTCGGCCAATAGAACCAATGACTTTCGCGATGTCCATCCGGACCGGTTCTTTGATTTCGGAATCGCGGAAAAGAATATGATAACCGCCGCGGCGGGGATGGCCTCTTGCGGCTTTGTTCCCTATGTCGCCACCTTCGCCAGTTTTGCCTCCATCCTGGGTGCGGAACAGATCCGCACCGATTGCGCTTATCCGCGGATGCCGGTGCGTGTGATCGGAACGCATTCCGGAATGTCCATGGGGTTCTATGGGTCTTCGCATCATGCGCTGGAGGATTTGGGCATGTTACGGGTGGTGGCCGACCTGACCGTGATCTGCGCGACGGATGCAAATCATCTGCGCGCGGTGCTGCGCAAGTCCGTCGATCATCCTGGGGCGATGTATATTCGCCTTGGTCGCGGGCGTGACCCGGTTGTTTACGAGACCGTGCCGGACCTTGAAATCGGCAAGGCTATTCGCCTTCGGGAAGGAAGCGACCTGACGATCATAACGACCGGCAGTCAGGTGCGGGCATCCCTGGATGTTGCCTCGACCCTCGCGGAGGAGGACGGCGTTTCGGTGCGCGTGGTCGACATGCATACGATCAGTCCGCTCGATCGAGACGAAATCGTGGCGGCGGCACGGGAGACTCGTGCCATCCTGACGGTGGAAGAGCACAACCTGACCGGCGGCCTTGGGTCGGCCGTTGCCGATGTTTTGGTTGATCTGCCTCGCTTGCCGTTTCTCCGGCACGGTGTCCCGGACCGGTTCGTGGAGGTGGGGCCGCCGGCGGCGCTATATGCCGCCTATAAGCTGGATGCGCCGGGTCTATGCGATGTCGCGCGCAATTTCCTGTCTGGGATTCACTAAAGACGGCTGAGTAAAACTGAAGAGGTGGTGATCGGTGGCCAGTCAAAACTCACCCTTGTCGAAAGCGAGAAGGCCGCAGCGAGTGAGGGGCCGGGAGCGTTTTTCTCGGCTGCTCGATGCGACAGCGGACATTCTGGCTGATCACATGGACAGCGATGTAACGCTTGCGATGGTGGCCGATCGGGCAGGCGTGCCCTTGCCATCGGTTTATCACTTCTTCCCGAACCGGAATGCCATTTTCGTCGAACTGGCCAGGCGCTATCACGAAGAACTTGCGGAACTGGCTCGACAGGAGATCTCTCCCGCGCCGCGCCGGTGGCAGGACCTTATTTTAGTCCGGCAGACGCGGGGTCGCGATTACCTGAATGAGAATCCCGCCGCTTTGCGGCTTTTCATGGGGGCGGGCGTCAGTGTGGAGGTTCGTAACCTCGATCTGCGTGGAAACACGGCAGCGTCGAAAACCAGGGCGCAGGAATTCCACGCGCGGTTTGAATGTGCAGGATTGACCGATCTTGAGTACTGGTTGGGCGTAACTTTCGGGCTGATGGACGGTATTTGGGCCATTTCCTATGCGGAGCATGGCCGGATCACCGACCGATACCTTATGGAAGCCTGGCGGGCGTCTGTGGCTTATCTCCGCACCTACCTGCCGGAAGACCTGCCCCTAAAGTCGGCTTCTGACGACTGACATAACAAAATTATTTATCATTAAAAATATAGTCGATTTCAGTTTCTTCACCGTAAGAAACTTAGCGATAAGTATTCTTATAATCTATAGAATGTTGAAATTATACATAAAATAATCATGTCCTGGCTTATTGCAATGAATTGAGACGGGCAGTTTTTTTGTTACCAACTGCGTATGAATTCTCATTGTAAGCCGAATTTTCCGTCAATAACATTTCTTCAGTTCATCACCGATTTAACGTCTCCGGAGGCCTCTATGTGGAACAACGCCAAAGATCGCATGTTGCGCGAACGGGCGACGGAGGTCATCCCGGGCGGGATGTACGGCCATCAATCCGTCGCGCTGATGCCGGAAGATACGCCGCAGTTCTTCATCAAGGCCGAAGGCACACGCATCACCGATGTGGACGGTAACGTCTATATCGATTTCATGTGCGCCTATGGGCCCAATCTTCTTGGATACAACCATCCCGACGTCATGCGGGCAGTTTCCGACCAGCAGTCCCGAATAGACGCATCCACCGGCCCTTCTCCGCTGATCGTCGATTTGGCGGAGGCAATGGTGTCCATGATCTCGCATGCCGATTGGGCGATGTTCTGCAAGAACGGGTCGGATGCGACCATGATGGCGCTCATGATTGCCAGGGCCTATCGCGGCAAGCGCAAGGTTCTGGTCGCACGCAAGGCCTATCATGGATCGATGCCATGGAGCACTCCGCGGCCCGCCGGCGTGGTGGACGAGGATCGAGCTCATGTCATCTATTTCGACTATGGGGATCCGCAGAGCCTGAAGGATGCCGTGGTTTCGGCCGACGGCGATCTTGCCGGAATATTCGCCACCCCGTACCGGCATGATGTTTTTGCCGATCAATCCATGCCGGACCGGGAATATGCCCAAGTCGCCAGAGATTTGGCGGATGAGCACGACGCGTTGTTGATTGTGGATGACGTGCGGGCAGGCTTCCGCGTCACCCGCGATTGTACTTGGGAATCAATCGGCGTTCGGCCCGACCTGTCGGCCTGGGGGAAGGTGCTCGGCAACGGCCAGCCCATTTCCGCTTTGATGGGGAACAATCGCGCGCGTGACGCCGCATCGCAGATATACGCCACAGGGTCTTATTGGTTTGCCGCGGTTCCGATGGCGGCGGCATTGGAAACGCTGCGCATCATTCGGGAAACCAAGTATCTGGAAGACATGCATCGGATCGGCAAAGCGTTTCGTGACGGTCTGAACGCTCAAGCCAAGGATATCGGTATCGGGGTTCGTTGCACGGGGCCGGAAACCCTACCGATGCTTCAATTCGAAGACGATCCCGATTTTCGGGTCTGTTACGGCTTTTGCAGGGCCGCAATGAAACGCGGCGTCTATCTGTCCCCGTATCACAACATGTTCACCAATGCCGCGATGACCGAAACGGACATTGCGCAAACCCTCGAGGCGACCGGCGCAGCTTTCGAGGAAATAAAGAGCAACCGGGCATCCTTACAGCCATCCACCAAGGTGATGGCAATGACCGGGTCTTGAATCATCAACCGTTGCGCCGACAGGGAAGCAAGTCATGAAGCATTTCAGAATTAACAAAGGGGTTGCGGCCCTTTTACTGGCCGGGGGTGCGGTTTTCGCCCAGCCGGTCTTAGCCGATGAAAGCGACACTTTGGTGATCGCGCGGTCAATGGACGTCAATTCGCTCGACCCGTCCCGCGCGTTCTGTGACACCTGCCAGTTCTACCTGACGGCCGTATACGAAACGCTGGTCACGTTGGCACCGGACAACAAGACGCTTGTGCCAAACTTGGCGGAAAACTGGGACGTGAACGGCGATTTCACAGAGTTCACCTTTCACTTGAAAGACGCCAGTTTCTCGGATGGGTCGCCGGTTGAGGCTTCCGACGTCATTTGGACCTTCAATCGTTTGAAGAACGTCAAAGGCTCCCCGTCCTTCCTGATGGACGGGCTTGTCAGCGCCGAGGCCGTTGACGCGAAGACCGTTAAATTCATCGTCGATGCGCCGAACTCGGAGTTCCTGAATAAGGTATCCGCGCCTTATACCGGGATCATCAACGCCGACGTTGCCAAGGGTGCCGGTGCATCCGCCGCGGATGACGCATCCGAGGCGGATAAGGCGGAATCCTGGTTCCTGGAGAACTCGGCCGGGTCCGGACCGTTCATGCTGAAGACGTATTCGCCCGAAGCCGAACTTCGACTGGCTCGGAACGATGCCTATTGGGGAAGCGCCCCCGCCTTTGCGGAAGTTGTTGTTACCCAGATTCAGGATGCCGTCGGCCAGGCCCAGGCGTTGGAGACCGGGCAAGTCGATATCGCAATGCAGATCGACGCGGACACGGCGCAGTCGATCCGCTCACCGGACGTCGTTACGGAAGTCGTTCCGAGTTATAACTTCACCTATATCGGCTTCATTCCGGGCGCGAAGGGCATGGCCGATGTGTTGACGAAAGACGTTCGTCAGGCACTTGCGCTGGCCATCGACTATGACGGTATGCTGGATTTCACGGTTGGCGGCAATGGCGCGAAGCAGGCGGCCCCGCTTCCGAACGGCTTCCCCGGTACCGCCGGGCTGAAGCAACGGGAACAGAATATCGAGAAAGCCAAGGAAATGCTGGCGGCGGCGGGACAGTCCGACCTGAAGCTGGTTGCTGGCTATCCCAATGACAACATCTACGGTGTCGACTTCAACATCATGATGCAAAAGGTCCAGCAGGACTTCGCGGCCATCGGCGTGGAAATGGAACTGAAGCCGTTGACCTGGGCCGTCTGGCGCGATGAACTGGGTGCGGGCGAATGGCCTGTGACTGCCGTTTACTACGCGCCGGACTACTACGGTTCCGGCCAGTACATCGCTTACTTCGGAATGATTGAAGGATATCCTTGGGTAAAGCGCGCCGGTGTCGGCAAAGACGACCTGGTGGTAAATCCGGAGGAAGCCTCTCTCTATGCAACGGCGCTCGCCTCTTCTGGTGCGGATTCCGAGGCGGCCTATACCAAGTTGGGTGAGGAAATGATGAATGATGCGATCATCATTCCGCTTGTTTCTCCAAACCTCGTGCTGGCACATCGCAGTGACATCAGCGGTGTTCGCTACTCGGCTTGCTGCAACCTGCCTCTGGCCGAAATCTCTCGAAAGTAAAGTTGCATGCTCGCCTACGTCATCAAGCGGTTGATCGCGATTCCTTTTCTGCTTCTTGGCGTGGCGAGCGTGTCTTTCATGTTGTCGCAAATGACCAAGGGCGACCCATTGGCGGCCCTTGTTCCCGAACGCATGATGTCGAACACTGAAGTCGTCGCGGCGGTGAAAGCCGAATGGGGACTCGATAAACCACTGCCGGTCCGCTACGCCGCCTATCTGGGGAATCTCGTGCAGGGTGACCTCGGCACGTCGTTCGCGACGCGGCGGCCGGTGGCGGCCGACATCGCCCAACGCCTGCCGGCTACCCTGGAACTGGTTGTCTGCGCGATGATCGTGGGCACGACATTGGGCTTGTCGCTTGGACTGCTGTCCGCCAAGTATCGAGGGTCGGTCGTGGATAGTTTGGCCCGCATGGTGGCACTGGTCGGCTCGTCGCTGCCGATCTTCTGGTCCGGCCTTATCTTGCTTTATCTTTTTTCTGTTCGACTCTCTATCGTACCCGGTACCGGGCGCTTGCCGGCGAGGGTTGATCCGCCCCCGGATGTTACCGGTTTTTACACCATCGACTCTTTGATTGCCGGGGATCTTTCGCTTTTTCTTCAGTCGATTGCGCATCTGGCCCTTCCGGCGTTTGTCCTGGGATGGGCGGTTACCGGCATTATCACCAGGCTGGTCCGTTCTTCCCTGATTGAAGGGATGGCGCAGGACTATGCCAGGACAGCCCGGGCCAAAGGAGCGCCCGAGCATGTGGTGCTGATCAATCATGCCTTGCCGAATGCAATGATACCCTTGTTGACCATCCTTGGTTTTACGTTCGCCTATCTGATCACCGGTGCGGTTCTGACAGAAGCCATCTTCTCCTGGCCCGGGATCGGATCCTATGCCGTCCGGGCTGCGTCTTCGCTGGATTATCCGGCGATCGGCGGCGTGACGATCGTCGGGTCCGTTGCATTCTTACTGGCGAACCTGTTGACGGATATCGGCTATGCATGGGCCAACCCACGGATCAGGGTGCACTAAGTGACCGAGCTTGTCTCTTCATCGGATGCTGTGAAGCGCGCCAGGTTCAACGGTTTGAAATGGCTGATGCGCAGATTGCCGCTGACGTCGAAAATCGGTGCGGCCATCCTCCTGTTCTGGATAATCGCCGTGCTGACCGTCAGCTTTTGGCCCATCGACGATCCTCTCGCCATGGTCGGGCGCCGCTTGCAACCGCCGTCAGGGGACTACTGGTTGGGGACGGACGCCCTCGGTCGGGATGTGTTGTCCCGCACTCTGCATGGGTCGGTGTGGTCCATTCCCATCGCATTCGTTGTTGTGTTTTGCGCGGTCGTCATCGGATCGGCAATGGGCGCAGTTGCTGGTTTCTTCGGCGGCTGGTGGGACTCGATCATCATGCGTCTGGTGGACGTCACCGTATCGTTCCCGCCGATCCTGCTGGCAATGGCGGTGGCGGCGATGCTCGGGCCTGGCTTGGCCAACGCCTCGATCGCCATGGTGATAGTCTGGTGGCCGATCTATGCGCGGTTGATGCGTGCCCAGGTTCTTGAAATGCGAGAGCGCGACCATGTAGAGGCCGCGGTCGCCGGCGGCGCCGGGCCGTTCCGTGTTCTCACCATTCACGTTCTGCCGCTGTGTTGGACCCCCACATTGATCAACGCCACGATGGATTTCGGGCAAGTCGTGCTGTTGGCGGCATCACTAAGTTTCATCGGCCTTGGCGCGACCCCGCCGTCTCCGGAATGGGGAAGCATGATATCTGAAGGCGCAGCCCGCTTTTACAATTGGTGGATTGCTTTCGGCCCGGGCATGGCAATCCTCTCCGTCGTTCTGGCTTCGTCCTTCCTTGGGGATGGTTTGCGCGATGTGTTCGACCGGAGAAGCACATGACGACGCCCTTGCTTGAGCTGAAAGATCTGCGCGTCGGCTTTAAAGACGCGGAAGGCAATTGGGCGGAGGCCGTCTGCGGAATCGATCTTTCCCTGGACCCTGGAAAGGTGCTTGGAATCGTTGGTGAAAGCGGGTCCGGAAAATCGGTAGCCATGATGGCCTTTCTGCAGCTGTTGCCGTCCGGCGCCCGTGTCGATGGACATGCAAGGTTCATGGGCGAGGAACTGATCGGAATGCCGGCATCCCGAATTCGCCGGATCCGCGGCAAGGATATCGGATGCGTCTTCCAGGATCCGTTGACGGCTTTCAATCCCGTCATTCCGATCGGCAAGCAAATTGCCGAAGCAATCCGGTTGCATGATCGCTCCGTCTCACAGCGCGACGCTATAAAGGAAGCGGAGCGGCTGCTGGAGATGGTCTCTATCCCGCAGCCTGCGCGCCGCGTTCGACAGTACCCGCATGAGTTCTCCGGCGGAATGCGTCAACGTGCGATGATCGCCATGGCTCTGGCGAACCGGCCTCGACTGATCATTGCAGATGAACCGACGACGGCCCTCGATGTGACGGTTCAGGCACAGATCCTCGATTTATTGGTCGATCTGCGTAAGGAATTGGACATCGGACTGGTATTGATCACTCATGATCTCGGTGTCGTTTCGGGGATCGCTGATGAGATTGCGGTCATGTATAGCGGCCGTGTGGTTGAACGGGGCGCGACGGAGCCGATTTTCTATGAAACAGCTCATCCCTACACGTCCGCGCTGATCGGCGCCGTTCCGACGATTGACGAGGCAAAGCCGCTGGACCCGATCGAAGGCACACCACCTTCCATTTTCGCGCGTCCGCCGGGGTGTTCTTTTGCGCCGCGTTGTAAACGCGCGCAGGACAAATGTCGGTCCAATGATCCAGCGCTGGAGTTTCAAGGCGCTACGGCGAGCGCGTGTCATTTCCCCATGAACGGCGCATTTCGGGCGGAGATCCAATAATGCATACGGTTCCAAATGGGACAGGCGCCGAAGACCGCGGGCGTGATGCAAAGACTGTTTTGTCAGTGCGCGGTCTGCACAAGGATTTCCCCTTGCGGGGCGGGACCTTCGGTCGGCAGGTCGGCGTCGTTCAGGCGGTTTCCGATGTCAGTTTCGATGTCGCCGCGGGGGAGACGCTCTCTTTGGTCGGTGAGTCCGGCTGTGGCAAGTCTACCCTGGGACGGAGCGTTCTGCGCCTGATAGAGCCGAGTGCTGGGCAGGTCACTCTGGACGACCGAAACGTGACCGAGGCCGACGCGGCCGAGTTGCGGGCGCTGCGGCGTGACATGCAATTGGTTTTCCAGGACCCGATGGCTTCCTTGCACCCCCGCATGACTGTCGGCCAGATTCTTGCCGAGGGTTTGCTGCTGGCCGACTTGCCACCGCAGGATCTTCGCGCGCGTATCGCCGAAATGATCGGCCTTGTCCAACTGCCGGCGGATATGATCGATCGATATCCGCACGAACTGTCGGGCGGACAACGGCAAAGGGTCGGTATTGCCCGGGCGCTCTCGCTCAATCCGAAACTCATCGTCCTCGATGAACCGGTTTCCGCGCTCGACGTTTCGGTACAGGCGGGGATCTTAAACCTGCTGCGGATGCTGCAGCGTCAGCTCGGCTGCGCCTATCTCTTCATTTCTCACGACCTTAGTGTCGTCCGGAATATTTCCGACCGTGTGGCCGTGATGTATCTGGGTAAGATTGTTGAATTGTCACCGGTCGAAGATCTGTATTCGCGCCCTCAGCACCCTTATACGCAAGCCTTGATTTCCGCTATTCCACGGCCTGACCCGCGTGTCGAGCGGTCGCGGAGCCGGATCAAATTGACCGGGGATCTGCCGTCTCCCATCAACCCACCGTCAGGATGCAGATTCCATACGCGCTGTGCTCGCGCCAGCGCCAAGTGCAAGACCATCTCGCCGGACCTTGCCGAAATCAGTGCGGCCGGCCACCGCGTCGCCTGCCATCATCCAGGGCAGGAACTTTAGTCTTTCCTGCCTCAGGTCGAGTCTACACGCTCATCCCGAAAGCTGAGATCAAGAAGTCCTGTCGCTAGACCGTGCAAACGTTTGGCTGCTCCTCGCTGCTCGTGCCATTTCTCTGCTCCCTATCGGCGCTTGCCAAACAGATTGAGGAGATGGCGTAACAAAGGATTCTGTGCCGATCATTCCGACCAAAAATGTCATCTATGTATCCGGAATAAACTGTTGCCCATGTGTCCGGAACGGACCCCTTGAGGGTGTGGTGCGCCCGGCGGGATTCGAACCCACGGCCCCAGGATTAGGAATCCTGTGCTCAATTGAGGTGTGCCGTCCCGAAACGCGATGCTTGGGTTGATTGGTCACGACAGGGGGCGGCCCGTGTGTTGGCGCTCATTCACTGAGCTACGAAATCCAGAGGTGGATTTGATTGTCAGGCAAAGTCTAAATCGCCGATGAACAGTGTTGAGTTTATCGCTAAGCCCGAGCGGATAGGCAGTGCTCCCATTGGGCTGTTTTCGCGCTGCAAATCCGTGTTTGTGGTTCAATTGAACCACGGGAGCACTGCCTAACAAACAGCGTCTCAAAAATAATAATTAATGATTTCAATCGGATGAAATGGTGGGCGCGACTGGGATTGAACCAGTGACCCCTGCCGTGTGAAGGCAGTGCTCTCCCGCTGAGCTACGCGCCCGCCGCCTGACGGCGTTGAGGCTGGAGGATTTACGCGCGGGGTCCGGCGCTGTCAAGAATGCGTTACGATGCTGCCCGATTGGCCGGATTCATGCTATTTTCTCAGTCCTGGACCGGTCCCGGTCTTGCGGCCCCGGCAATTTGAAATAGATCACAATGCAGATGAGCGGGTGACGGGAGTGCCCCCGGAAAAATGCCGATAGTAGAACCGATACGCGAAATTTGGAGCGTAGGAGCGATGCGCTCGCGGCTGCTTGCCGCCGCGGCTTGGCTTTGTGCCTGTGCGATTGCCGCCGCGTCATTTGTTGCGACGCCGGCCAGCGCGGAAGACACCGACCCTGTCGTGATGACCTATGAGGTCTATTTCGGCGGATTGCATGTGCTGTCCGCCGAGGCGGAATTGGACCGGACGGACCGGCGCTATCGCCTGGTTGCGCAGGGCGAGACGCAGGGCATCCTGGATTTCTTCTTCTCCTGGCGTGGAAATACAGAGTCGATCGGCAAATTCGAGGCTGGTGGCCCTGTGCCGGCGCGCCACCGAAATCATGGGTATCGAGAGGATCGCGTGCGCAAGGTGGCCCTGGCCTATGACGGGTCGGGCGATGTCGCTGCCGTTCTTGTCGAGCCGCCGCCCGATTTGGAAGAGGTCAACGCCCTGCCGGACGATGCGGAAATCGGCACCATGGATCCGCTGAGCGTGATCGCGGGCCTGTCGGAATCCCTGACTCAGGGGGCGGCCTGCAGCGGTGTTTTCCAAGTCTTCGATGGCAGACGGCGCTATGACCTGACCGTCACGGACAAGGGCACGCAAAACTTCGAGGCCAACGACTATTCCGTTTTCCAGGGAGAGGCACGGGCCTGCGGTATCGAGTACGAACTGCTGGGTGGCGACCGGAAGGAAAAAAGCAAATACGTAAAGACCGCCCATGACCGCGTGGTCTATGTCGGACGCCCCTTGGACGAGGCCCCCGCCATTCCCGTCCGTGCCAAGATCGAAACCGATTACGGCACCGTGATGGCGCATCTCACCAGCATCGCCGCGGGCGGCAAGCAACTGGCGCTGAAAAACGACTGATTTCCCGTAGGTTCAGGATCCTGCCAGACGCAACAGCGGCCTGATCGTGGTTGCCAGGGCATCGGCCCGCAACGCGGAAACCGGCCCATGGGCATAGCCATGGGTGAGCACCATAACCGGCAGGCCCGCGTTCCGGGCGGCTTGCACGTCTACATGACTGTCCCCGACATAGACCGCCCGGTTCGGTGTTCCGCCGGCCAGAAACAAGGCTGCCAGGACAGGGAGTGGATCGGGCTTCTTTACCGACAGATCATCGCCGGATACGACCGCATCGAACAAACCGTCCCAGCCCAGCCGCGTCAGGATTGCGTCGGTCGCGCGGCCTGGCTTGTTGGTGCACAAGGCGATGGGGTTGCCCGCCCGGTGCAGCGCGCCCAAAAGATGGGGGACGCCGGGATAGGGTTTGGTCATCATCGCCGGACCGGTGTGGTAATATTCCAGAAAACGGGCAAGGACTTCTTCAGCCGGTGGCATAGCAAGTCCCGCCGCCGCAAAGGCGCGTTCCAGCAGTTTAGGCGCGCCGCCGCCGACCATTTTCATCACTTTGCCGATTGGCTGCGGGGTACCGCCATATTCTACAAGAAGGCGGTTCGCGGCATCGGCAATATCCGGCGCGCTGTCTATCAAGGTTCCATCCAGGTCGAAGACGAAGGCGGTGCGGATTGCGGACCGACGTGATTGGTTGGGCGTACGCCGAACGGATCTGATATTTGCTCGCACTGCGGGTATTTCTCCTGTCCCTACACCTTGCGCGATTCCGGTGTTTGCCTGATAATTGGAAACTTGGATATTGCGGCGATGGTGACGGATTTCACTCTGTTGCGGGGGGCGACTCTCGCGGTGGTGCCGGGCCCGGACGGGAGGGCTCGAACCAAGGCGCATTGGTACAACAGCCTGCTGGCTGGGGAAACCCACCGTCTTGGCTTGAGAGGGCCGAAAAGGGGGGATTCGTGGCGGATGAAAATGAACTGGCGGCGCTGCTCGCGCGATTTCGGTCGGATTTGGCAGCAATTTGCGGCGATGACCTGGCCGATAGCCTGCTGAAGGCCGGGCAATCCGGCGGCGTACCCAATCTGGACATGCAGCTTGCCATCAATGACGGCCTGGAAATGATGGATGAAGCCCAGCGTTCGGAGATACTTCGGTTGCTCGACGACTTCCTCAGCCAAGCCAAGTCATTGCGAAAATAGGACCGATCCGCCGAAACCTTTCGAAACAATCCGCAAATACGCGTAACAAAGAGTGACTTGGCGCTGTTTTGCGCGTGTGGCATTAGTGAACAACAATTTCTTCCAAAGCGAACCAGGCAGTTTTCCAGGTATGAATTCCCCGTCCTGCGCCACCGTCGTTCTTTCCGCCGGGCTTGGCACCCGCATGCGGTCCGCGAAACCGAAAGCAATGCATGAAGTCGGCGGCTTGCCGATGGTGAACCATGTCCTGCGGGCGGTGGCGCCGCTGTCGCCGGAACGGACGGTGGTTGTGGTCGGCCCAGACATGCCGGACCTGGAGCGCGCCGTCGCACCCGCGCAAACGGCGATACAGCACGACCGGCAGGGAACGGCGGATGCGGTCAAGGCGGCCCGCGCCGCGCTGGACGGCTATGCCGGCCACAACGCGACCGTCTTTGTGGTCTATGGCGATAGTCCTTTCCTGAAAGCCGAGACGCTGCAGCGCATGCTGGATGCGCGCGACGAGGGCGCGGCGGTGGTCGTGCTGGGTTTCCGGGCGCAGGACCCGACGGGCTATGGACGCTTGATCCAGGATGCCGGGGGCGATCTGACGGCGATTGTCGAGGAACGCGAAGCGACGCCGGATGAAAAAGCGATCACCTTTTGCAATTCCGGCGTCATGGCGATCGAGGCCGCACGGCTGTTCACCTGGATCGACCGGGTCGGCAACGATAATGCCAAGGGCGAATACTATCTGACCGATCTGGTTGCGATTTGCCGTGAGGATGGTGGGCGGTGCGCTGCGATCGAAGCGCCGGAAGCGGAATTGCAGGGCGTCGACAGCAAGAGTGACCTTGCCGCGGCGGAAGACCAGTATCAGCAAAGCTGCCGGCGGGCGGCACTGGATGCCGGTGTCACGCTACGCGACCCGTCGACGGTTTGGTTTTCTTTCGATACACGGATCGCGCCGGGCGCCGAGATTGGCCGGAATGTGGTTTTCGCGCCGGGCGTGACCGTCGAGGAAGGCGCCGTCATCAAGGATTTTTGTCATCTTGAAGGGGCCATCGTGCGCCAGGGGGCGGAGGTCGGTCCCTTTGCGCGCCTGCGCCCCGGAACCGAGATCGGCGGCGGCGCGCGCATCGGTAATTTCGTCGAGGTGAAGAACGCCGTGTTCGGCGAAGGCGCGAAAGCCAACCACCTGTCCTATATCGGCGATGCCAGCGTGGGGGCGAAGGCCAATATCGGCGCCGGGACGATCACCTGTAACTACGATGGCTATCTGAAATCCCGCACCGAGATCGGCGCGGGCGCCTTCATCGGTTCCAATTCGTCATTGGTCGCGCCCGTCAGCATCGGTGACGGCGCGATTGTCGGCGCCGGCAGCACGGTGACGCATGACGTGGACCAAGACGCGATTGCCGTCGCCCGCGGTCAGCAAGTGGCCAAGGATGGCGCGGCGGTGAAATTCCGGGAGGGGCGGGCGGCCCAAAAAGCGAAACAAAAGGCCGAAAAATAGGCTGAACGGTGGGCCGGAGATGGGCCCGGTTTATTACGACAGTTAACGGAACGAAGGAGACCGTCCCAACCATGTGCGGCATTGTCGGTATTCTCGGAAAACGAGATGCAGCCCCCTTATTGCTGGACGGTCTGAAGCGGTTGGAATACCGCGGATATGACTCGGCCGGAATCGCGACCCTAGTGAACGGGTCCATCGACCGCCGGCGCGCGGAAGGAAAACTGGCCAATCTGGCGGCGGTCCTGGAAGGCAGCCCATTGGCGGGGACGGTCGGCATCGGCCATACGCGCTGGGCAACCCATGGCGTGCCGTCGGAAAACAACGCCCATCCGCATATCTCGGACAATGTCGCGCTGGTCCATAACGGCATCATCGAGAACTTCCTGGAATTGAAGGATGAGCTTGGCGAGCGCGCTTCCGCGATCACCAGCGAAACCGATACCGAAGTCGTCGCCCACGTCATCAACATGTATCTGGACGAGGGGTTGAGCCCGAAGGAAGCGGTCGCAAAGACCCTGCCCCGGCTGGAAGGGGCTTTTTCCTTCGTGATGATATTCCGCGGCCATCACGACCTGATGGTCGGCGCACGGCGCGGCAGCCCGCTGGCCATCGGTTATGGCGAGGGGGAAATGTATTTCGGCTCCGACGCCCTGGCCCTGGCGCCGCTGACACGGCGGATCTGCTATCTGGAAGACGGCGATTGGGCTGCCGTCGGTCCCGACGGCGCGGAGGTCTTCAACGAAGCCGGTGAGGCCGTCGATCGGCCGATCGTCGAAACGGCGGTGTCCGGCGCCATCATCGGTAAGGGCAATTTCCCCCATTTCATGCTCAAGGAAATTTATGAGCAGCCGACCGTGATCGGCGACACGCTGGCGACGGTTCTGAACCCGGCTAGTCAGACGGTCACGCTACCGCCGCTGCCGATTGATTTCGCGACCGTGCCGCGCATTACCATTTCCGCCTGCGGTACGGCATCCTATGCCGGCTATGTCGCCAAATACTGGCTTGAAGGATTGGCGCGCATTCCGGTTGAGGTCGATATCGCCTCAGAATTCCGCTATCGCGGCGCGCCCCTGCCGGAAGGCGGGTTGGCGATATTCGTCAGCCAATCGGGGGAGACGGCGGATACGCTGGAAGCGCTGCGCTTCTGCAAGCGGGAAGGCCAGCATATCCTCTCCATCGTCAATGTGCCGGAAAGCACCATCGCGCGTGAATCCGATGCGGTGATCCTGACCAAGGCGGGGCCGGAAATCGGTGTTGCCTCGACCAAGGCCTTCACAACGCAACTGACGGTTTTCGCCTCCATCGCCATCGCGGCGGCCAGGGCGCGCGGAACCATCGACCACAAGCGCGAAGCGGAATTGGCCAGCGCCTTGTCCGAAGTGCCTGGCCGAGCGGCGGAGGTATTGAAGCACGACGAACATATCGCGGAAATCGCCCAAACAATCGCCAAGGCGCGGGACGTCTTCTATATGGGCCGTGGGTCCAGCTTCCCGATCGCCATGGAAGGCGCCCTGAAGCTGAAGGAGATTTCCTATATCCACGCGGAAGGCTATGCGGCGGGAGAGATGAAGCACGGCCCGATCGCACTGATCGAGGACGAGGTGCCGATCATCATGATCGCGCCCAGCGACGCCCTGTTCGAAAAGACCGCCAGCAATGTGCAGGAAATGATCTCGCGCGGCGGCAAGGTGATTTTCCTGTCCGACGCCAAGGGCATCGCCCGGATGAAGAAGCAGGCGGTACCCTTCGCCTGTATCGAACTTCCTGCCGTCGACCCGGTCGTGGCCCCCATTCTCTATTCCATACCGGTCCAGCTTCTCGCCTATCACACGGCGGTCATTAAAGGCACCGACGTGGACCAGCCGAGGAATTTGGCGAAGAGCGTGACGGTGGAATAGGGCCGTACGGGTCCTACGTCCCCGCGGACACGGCGCCGCTATGAAGGGCCAGTCCGTCAACGACGGCGGTAAAGATCGGTGTGTCGACCACGGATGCTTCCGGGACGGTCTTGGATATGGCGGATTGGACCAACCGCATCAGGCTGGCCCCGCCAACCGGAACGACATGGGAAACGGCGTCCCTTTCGACCTGGGCGTTGGCGAGGGTGTCGTCTAGCGTCTCGGCAAGCGTTTCCGTAAACGGAAGAAAGACAGCGTCGATTTCGGTCGGGGCCATCGGCGTCGACAGGCCGGATTCCAGAAGCCCCAACTCGATATGGGTGCTGGGATTCGTGCCGTTCGAAGCGATCTTCGATTGCTCGGCGAGGAAGGCGATTTCGTGCCCCAGCTGCCAGTCGATGGCGCGATGCAACCGCTGAAATATGGCGGGTTCCACCGCGTCCTGAACAAGGCCTTTCGCCAGGGATAGATTTTTTTGCGTATAGAGAAGATGGATCTTTTCCCAGGTTGCGAGGTCCTGAAAAATTGCGTTGGGCGCCGCGATCGTTTCCCCGTTCATCCCATGCCGTATCAGGTGCCCGTGGCCGATGCAGGGCATGATGAATTGCAGGTTCATGGCCCGGTCGAAATCCGTGCCGCCCAACCGCACGCCGTGGGATGCGGCCACTTCTATCCCGTGCCCGGTTTTTTTGAAGACGGTGAAGTCCGACGTGCCGCCCCCGATATCGACAACAATGCCAAGATCGCCCGGCTTGATTTGGTCGATGACGGACAGGGCCGCGGCCTCCGGCTCGGGCAGGAAGACGACCTCGTCGAAACCCGCCATGTTGTAGCATCGTTCGAGATCGGTCGCCGCGCGTTCATTGATCTCGGCATCTTTGCTGTCGAATAGAACAGGGCGTCCGGCGACGACCTTGTCGAAATGGCGCCCCGATTGTTTCTCCGACCGATCCTTGATGATTTTCAGGAAGGCGGAGACGATGTCATAGAAGTCCAGTTTCCGGTCCAGGATCGTGCGGCGCTCAGCCATCAGGGACGTGCCCAGTACACGTTTCAGCGACCGCATGTAACGGCCTTCCAGCCTGTCGATCAGCGCTGCGTTGGCGACCGAACCGATCGCCATTGATGCATCATTGAGGGAAAAGAACACCGCGGTGGGTACCGTGTCGCTGTTCTCCTCGAGTTGGATGCGCTTTATCGCGCCATCCTCGGCATAGGCCGCGGCCGAGTTGGACGTGCCGAAATCTACTGCTAGCCAGTCGCCCATAAAATTGCTTCTCTCATGTGTAATAGTTTTCGTGGGTTGGCGGGCGGGTGCCGGGGCAAATTGCCCAGCTCGTTTTGAATGGTCGCCTACGGACCAAAATGGGGCCGAGGGCGCAAGCAGAATCTGCATGTTGACCAGGGAGGTTATTGTGCCTGCATTGCCGATTATCGATCTGGAAGGGTTTCCGTTAGACGCGGCCAAGCGGGACGGGATCGCCGGGGCGTTGGACAGGGCTTTCCGGGAATACGGGTTTTGCGTGGTCACCGGGCATGCCGTGCCGGTAGATGTGCGGAAGCAGGCATTCGCCGCCTCGCGGGCCTTTCATGCGCTGCCGGATGATGAGAAACGCGCCATCGCGGTCAATGAATTTCACCGCGGTTATATCGCCCCGAAGACCAGCAAGATCGTGACCTCTTCCGTGGACAAGGTCACGAAGCCGAACCTGTCCGAAAGCTTCATGATGATGCATCCGGTCGATGCCGGCGATCCACGGTTCGGGACCCCGTTGCAGGGGCCGAACCAATGGCCGATGACGCTGCAGGATTTCCGGTCCGCGGTGGAAAATTATTACAAGGCGTTGGACACGGCGGCGCGGCATTTGACGCAACTGCTCGCCCGGGCTTTGGGCCAGCCCGACGATTCCTTCGACCGGTTCTTCGAACATCCGACCGTCTATCTGCGCCTGTTGCACTATCCGCCCATCCCGCAAGGGGCCGAAGCGGATCTCTACGGGTCCGCCCCGCATACGGATTATGGTTTCATGACCCTGTTGGCGCAGGACGATATCGGCGGGCTGCAGGTGAGGGCCACAGAAAGCCAGGGTGGTGGATGGATCGACGTGCCCTATGTGCCCGACAGTTTCGTGGTCAATGTCGCGGACCTGTTGTCCCATTGGTCGGGCGGGCGCTGGCCCTCGACGCCTCATCGCGTGTTGAACAATCGCAGCGGCAAGGATCGGTATTCCATCCCCTTCTTTTTCGACATGTCGATGGAAACGGTGGTCGAGCCACTACACGCCTATGCGCCGGGTGTGAAACCTATCGCCGGCCCGAAAGACAAACCGGGGCCTGTTTGCTACGGCGACTATGTGATGGAACGGTTTAACCGGAACTATTCCTATCGCGGCGGGGCCGGCGACCGCGAAGAATTGGCCGGTCAGTAGAAATCCAGCACCGGGCCGAAATCGCCGATGGGTTGGGTGTGGCTGACCATAGTGCCGTCGGCATGCAGGTGATGGAGCAGGAAGGCTGGCGGTTCCATGCGGGACGCCGATTTGTCCGTCGGGTTCAGTCGCAACAGGATTTGCGACACTGTGCTGGGGCTGCTCATCGCGATGGTGCCGCCGAAGGCCACGGTCATGTGGCGGTGTATATGTCCGAACAGCACCCGAAGCACCTGAGGATGCCGCGCGATGATTTCCCCGATCTCCACACCGGAAAAATTGCGGTAGGAATCCACATCCGCGATCCCCGTGTGGACGGGGTGGAAATGCATCAGGACCATGGTGGGTCGGTCCGGCTCAGCCGTCAGGGTCTTGTCCAGCCAGTCCAAGCCTTCATCCGGCAAGGCGCCGTGATGTTCTCCCGGCACGGTACAATCGACATGGACGACATGCAGGCCATCGATGACGCGCGCATAATGCAGCGGGCCGGATTCCGGAAGGTAGCCGTCCCGAAGAAACGCGGCGCGGAACGCCTCCCGTTCGTCATGGTTTCCGGGTAGGACGAAACAGGGTGCGTTGAGGGCGCCCAGGATTTCGCGGGCCTGGGCATATTCCTCGGGCCTTCCATGCTCGGTCAGGTCGCCGGTGCAGACCACGACATCGACCGCCGGGGAGACGGCGTTGATTGCATCGACGGCGGCACGGCCCATATCCGCGGACGGGATCAAGCCCTGATACAGGGTGCCCGGCGCGGTGATGTGCATGTCGGACAATTGAGCAATAATCATGGAAATCCTCGCTGGGGGCGTGGTCAGCCCACTTCCTCGATCCGAAGCATGTCTTCTTCCGCTTCGGCCTCGGTCAGCCAGTCCTTGAAGTCGGGATCGGCGAACAGTGTGTCGATATAGGCTTTCGCGGTTTCGTCCAGGGCAATGGCATAGGTTCGCAACCGGGTTGCGACTGGCGCGAACATCGCATCGGCGATGCTGAATTCCCCGAACAGCCAGGGCCCTGCGTCGGCATGTGTCGCACGGCACCCGGCCCAGATCTCGAGGATGCGGGCGATATCCGCCTCAAGCGCCGGGTTGGAGGGAACCTTGCGGCCGGTCGCGCGGATATTCATCGGCAGGGCGGCACGCAGCGCCATGAAGCCGGAATGCATTTCCGCGCTGATCGAGCGCGCATGGGCGCGGTCGGCCGCATCCCTTGGCCATAGCGCCGGGACCTGTTCCGCCGCCCATTCGCAAATGGCGAGTGAATCCCAAACCGTTTGCCCGCCGGTAACCAATGCCGGCACCTTGCCTGCCGGTGTGTGTTCCAGAATCCGTTTCTTGGTGTCCGGCTTGTCGAGGAAGACTTTCACCTCGTCGAAGGCAATGCCGGCCTTGCGCAGGGCAAGCCAGGGCCGCAGCGACCAGGAGGAATAATTCTTGTTGCCGATGACAAGGGTAGGGGTGCTCACGATAAATTCCTCATTTTGATACGTCGAAGGGACGGTTCGTCTAAGGCGTTGGGGCCTCGTCCAGAGCGTAATATTCCGTCACGCCCGATCGGCCGCGCAGTTCGATGGCATGCAGATTTTCCTCGGGCAAGGAGATCCCGGCAAGATCCGCGGTCGTTTTGGCGATTACAAGCGGCTTGCCGTGTTCCTTGCAGAGGGACTCAAGCCGGGCAGCGGAATTCACACTGTCGCCGATGGCGGTCAGCGTTTGCGCCGATGGCGGCCCCATCGCACCGACGATGGCTTCCCCATCGTTGATGCCGATCCCAATCTGCAGCGGGAACGGTAATTCGCTCTCAAGCGAGGCGTTCAAGGCTTCTATCCGGCTCAGCATGGCGGCTGCGCCGGCCAGGGCGTCCCGTGCGCCGTCTTCCGGCTTGGCGCTTTTAAGCCCATAGATCGCCATCAATCCATCGCCTGTGAATTGGGAATAATGCCCGCGCGTGGCATGCAGGGCCTTTGTCATTTCAGCGAAGAATTGATTCAGAATAAACAGAACGTCATAGGGCAGTTTCGTTTCGCCCAGTTTGGTCGACCCGCGCAGGTCGATGAAGACGATGGTGATCTGCCGTTCCAATCCTTCCAGCCCGCCGGGCTGCCGGCCTTGGTCGGCGGTGGCGCGGGGCGGCAGCAGGGGAACGACCGATAGACTGGCGGTCGGGCGGATCTGACAAGCCAGCCGCAATTCGGGCGGCGCTTCGATCCGGGCAAGCGCGCGGGCTTCGATTCCGCCGGGTTCGGCCAAGGCGTCGCCGCCTTGCAGGATTCTGACCCGGCATGTGGTGCAGCGCCCGCGCCCACCACAGACCGAGGCATGTTGTATGCCCGATGCACGCAGAGTTTCCAGTACCGTCGCGCCTTTTTGGACGTTCAACCGCCGGCCGTCCGGCAGGGTCAGAACCGGCCCTTGCCGGACCCGCGTCAGGACTGACCGGATGCTGCGCAGGGCGAAGGGCACGGCGATCACGGCAAGCGCCGTCCAAATGGAATAGGACGTCAGCTTCCCGACCAGGGTGCCGTTGCCGCCCGTAAGGCCCATGGCGGCATAGGCCTGATGAACGAACTGCGGGTCCGCATCGGCCAAGCGCTGGGCGCCGATACCGGCGGCGATAAAGCCGCTGAGGGCGGCGACCGGAATGGCGACGGCAAGGGCCAGCAGCAAGGGGGCGTAGCGCGCGTAACCGGCCTTCATGCGAAGCCAATAATGAATGCCGACGGATCCGTGAATCCAGGCCGCGATCAACCCGGCGGCCTGCATCCCGCCCTCCGCCGGGGCAACGACCCAGTAATAGGTGACGACCCATTCATAGGTCGGCTTATGGCCGGCCAGAAACTGGCCGACAAAGGTGCCAGCCAGATGCGGGCCAAGCAGGATTGGAATGGCCAAGCCCATGGAAAGCTGCGTCGCTTCCCAATTGCTCATGCGAAGTGATGTCCGCCGGTAAATCGCATAGAGCGCGTTCAAGATATGGACAACGAACGCGGCAAGCAGCAAGGGCCCGCCAACGATATTGCTCCATGGCGCGTTCAGGATCATGCGGCCGCGATCCATCGCTTCCAGGGAAATCAATCCCAGCGAATGGTTCAATAGATGCGTCAGCACGAACGAAGCCAAGATCAGCCCGCTGTAAAGCCGAATGGCGTTCCGCATGCCCGTCCTCCGGTAACTCCCCGATCACGACCCTTTCGTGACCCCAAATCAAACTTACGAGGGGAAACAATATAATGGCGAGAGTCGCTGCAACCGGAAAATCAATTAGGGATTACCGGACGGGCGAGATTTCACGTGGTCGAGGGGATATCAGGCGGGCATTGCCGCAGTTGATCGCTGTTTATGCGCCTGGTTGTCGAAAATGGAGCCATCGGTCTCGACCTTCGGCAGCGGAATACGAACCGGAACCGCGACCTGGCGCGGGGAAAGGGTTGGCGCGCCGGTCAGAATCCGTTCGTTGAATGCATCGATACCTTCCTTGGGCAGCAGCGGCCAGGCATCCACCGCGGCGTAGGAGAACAACAACAGGCGCCGTGCCGTTTCGCTGGTATTGGGTTCCGACCCATGGACCATGCGAACATGGTGGATGGTGATTGATCCGGCTTTGCCCATAAGCGGCACCGCAGTTCCCGCGATGGGCTCGGCTTCCGCGTCGTCGATGGCGCCGCAGAAGATTGCGTTGGAATGATGGTTCAGTGTCGGGCCCTTATGGCTTCCCGGGACGACCTGCAACGGACCGCTCCTGGGTCCGACATCGTCCAGCAGCACACCGACCGCGAGCATGTCGTCATTGGTGTGCGGGTAGAAGGCCCAGTCCTGGTGCCAATCGATCTCCGCCCCGCCGCCGACCGGTTTGATGTTCAGCTTGGCATGGTCGAACCGCACCGCGTCGCCTAGCAATTGCTGCAGGATGGCGATCAGTTTCGGGTGACGCATCGCCTTGTCATAGGCGGCGTGATGGTGCGTGGGGTCCTTGATCCGCCGCAGTTTCGGGTCGGCATGGGCATGGCCGGGTCCGATATCGAAAACGGCATCGCTTTGCGTGAGCGCGCGGCTGGCCTCGACAAAGGTATCTGTGACCGTATTCAACTCGGCGATCTCGCCGGGCGTGAAGATATCGGGGACGACCAGATACCCTTCGGTGCGATAGGACGCGACCTGATCTTCCGTCAGCATTTCCACCCCTGTCCTTGGTTTCCGACAGATTGTACCGCAACCGGCTTTCGAAAGGGAGGGCAAGCTTCTGCCCCTTCTTTTTGATCGGAGGCGAGATGGGGCAGGCCCTAAAACAGGGTGGGGATGGCGTAGACCTTGCACTGGGATGTGCCGTCCAGCTCGAACAAAAAGGCCAAGTCTCGGCCCCGACGATTGCCCGGGTCGCGCAGGTTGAAGCCGAGCGTATTGGCATAGGCCAGGCGCTTTTTCTTACCCCCCTGCAATTCGACTTCCACATAGTACCGGCCGGGCTTTTTGGTGTTGAAGATGCCATGCGCGCAGGCATTGGAAAGGTTGGTGGACAAGCTTTGCGGCAGGGTTGCCTGGTCGACGAAGAATTTCACCGGGCGAGAGCCCCGTTTAAAACGCGGCGGCGTGCTGCCGCCGGGCTGCAGAAGTTGCGGAATTCGGCCCAATGGAATGAACCGGCTGCTGTCAGCCGCAGCCTTCGAGACGGGAAGGACAACGAACGCCGCCATAACGGCAGCGGCAATGGTCGGAATGAAAGATCTCATCGGTCACATTCTTTTGTCAGGCCTGTCTTCAATCGGTGCGCAAGCGGCATGCCAAGCTTCCTTGCTAGAGCGCCGGGGCCGGAAATTCTTGGGCGGCTTGCTCAATGTCGCCGGCCTCCAGCAAATCCAGGATACGAGTGACGTCCTCCTTGGTCTTGGCGCCCATCAGGAAGGGGCCGGCCGGGACAAGCCGCAGGGTCGGCCCAATATGGCATTTGCCCATGCAGTGAACGGTTTCGAATACGAATGGCATGTTTCTTTCCGGCCATTGCCGGGCGATTTCCTGATGGACTTCCTCGGCGCCGCGTGCACCGCAGGACGGCAAGGTGAAGCCGGCACGGAAATTCGTACAGAGACGCAGGGCGCGGAAGCTACGCGCGTTCAGTCCCGGCGTGTCCGTGTCGGTTTCCGCGCCTTCCTCTTTCCCGGTACTTGTATTCGTTCCGTGTTCCATGCCTGGTCAAACTCGCAAATGCGTGACTGAAAGTGAGTATTCTGGCACCGTTTGCGCCATGGGTCATCCTTGCGCCACTGCCGATACGTTACGATATGGGGCGTTAACGATGTGTTTCCAAACCCGACCGGACGAGCCGTTGGCGCCACCGGTCGGCTTGAGGTAATTCTGCCCAACAAGTTTTTCCCGAGGGGGATCGGGCGCTGATGGAGGTTTTATGAGCAAGTTTGACTATGATCTTTTCGTTATCGGTGCGGGTTCAGGCGGGGTTCGCGCCGCGCGCATGTCCGCGGGCATGGGCGCGCGCGTCGCCATCGCCGAAGACCGTTATCTGGGCGGGACCTGCGTGAATGTCGGCTGCGTGCCGAAGAAGCTTTTCGTCTACGCCTCCCACTTCCGGGAAGATTTCCACGATGCCGCCGGCTATGGCTGGACGGTTGGGGACACCGCCTTCGATTGGAAGACCTTGGTCGCCAACAAGGACACGGAAATCAGCCGCCTCAACGGAGTTTACGAACGTCTGCTGCACAATGCCGGGGTTGAATTGTTCAATGCCCGTGCCACCGTCCTGGACCCGAACACGATCCAGGTGGGGAACAAGAAGGTTACCGCGGAGCGGATTTTGGTCGCGACGGGTGGCTGGCCGACCGTGCCCGATTTCCCGGGCAACGAACATGTCATCAGCTCGAACGAGGTGTTCAGCCTGGATACGTTGCCGAAGCGCGCCATCGTGGTCGGCGGCGGCTATATCGCGGTGGAGTTCGCGGGCATCTTCAACGGCCTGGGCGTCGAGACGATCCAGATGTATCGCGGGCCCTTGTTCCTGCGCGGCTTCGACGCGGATGTCCGCTCCTTCCTGCATGAGGAAATGCAGAAGAAAGGCGTTGATGTTCGTTTCAACGCCAATATCGCCGAGGTGGAAAAGACCGATAGCGGCCTATTGGCGCGGCTGGAAGACGGCACGACCGTTGAGACGGACCTGATTCTTTATGCGACCGGACGGCACCCGAACACCGCAAATTTGGGTTTGGAGGATGCAGGTGTTAAACTGGCTAAGAACGGGGCCGTCGTGGTCGACGAAGACTTTCAGACGAATGTGCCGTCGATCTATGCTTTGGGCGACGTCATCCATCGGGTGGCGTTGACACCGGTCGCCATCGCCGAAGGCATGGTGTTCTCGCACAACACTTATAAGGGCGAGAACCGCAAGATGGACTATCGGGATATCCCGACAGCTGTCTTCTCGCAGCCGTCGATCGGGACGGTCGGGCTCAGCGAGACGGAGGCCCGTGACAAATACGGTGAGATCGACATCTACCGGTCCAGCTTCCGGCCGATGAAGCACACGCTTTCCGGCGGGGAAGAACGGACCTTGATCAAGATGATCGTGGACCGGGCCAGCGACCGTGTGGTCGGGTTCCATATGGTCGGGCCGGAGGCCGGTGAAATTACGCAGGGCATCGGCGTCGCCTTCAAGGCGGGTGCCACCAAGGCGGACTTCGACGCGACAATCGGGATACACCCGACATCCGCCGAGGAATTCGTCACGATGCGGGAAGCCGTTCCCGAAGCCCCCGCGCAGGCCGCCGAATAAGGCGACCAAAGGTCCTGTGACGACCAAGGCCCTGTGACAACCAAGGCCCTGTGACAACCAAGGCCCTGTGACAACCAAGGCCCTGGAACGACCAAGGCTTACCGTTTCTGAACGGCGGCCGGATGAGCCGGCCGCCGGTTTTGACGAAGGAGAAATTTAAAAGGAGGGGTATCGACATGACAGCCCAAGCTCAACCGATTAGCAGCGGCAATCCTGCACCGGGTTTTAGGGACCATCCCGATCACAAGGTAACGCGCGAACCGTTCAAGGGGATCGTCGAGGTGCGGCGCAACCAGGTGCCTTTGGCCCGTACAGAGGCCGCGGTCCTGGTGCGCGAAACCGGCCATACGCCGGTGCTGTATCTGCCGCTGATCAATCTCAACATGGATGAGATGGCGCCCTCGGAGCACACGACCTATTGCCCGTTCAAGGGCAATGCCAGCTATTGGTCCATTGCCGGCGGGGCCGGCCCCGGCGACCATGCCGCCCCCGCCGAAAACGCGGTCTGGGCCTATCAATCGCCTTATGAAGACGTGGAATGGCTGGAAGGTTTCGCCGCCTTCTATGCGGACAAGGTGGAAATCCTGGTCAACGGCCTTGTGGTCGACGCGACCGAGCCGGATTGGCCGGAAAAGCTATAGCCCTCCCGGCCGCGCCGGTTTACCAAGCGGCCCCGGCCTAAAGCTGCGCTTTCAGGAAAGCCAGGGTGCGGTCCCATGATAATTCGGCCGCTTCCTTGTCATAGGCGGGGGAAACCTCGTTGAAGAAGGCGTGCTGTTTACCTTCATAACTGTGGATCTCGACCGGTGTGGAAACGCCGGCGAGATCCGCTTTCAGGGCATCCACCGCGGCCGGGGTGCACCAATCATCTTCCGTCGCGAAATGTCCCAGGAAGGGGGCCGACATCTTGGCGGGATCGGCTGCTTCCTTGCCCGGGATGCCGTAATAGCAGACAGCGGCATCGCATTCCGGAATCTTTACGCCGGCGATGATGGTGATAGCGCCCCCCATGCAGAAGCCGAGCACGGCGACCTTGTCGCAATCCTGCTTAAGGCGTTGAACCGCGCCGCGCACATCCTTATAGGCACCGTCCCAATCCAGGCCGGTCATCATGTGATTGGCCTCGTCCGCGTCCTGGGTGACACGGCCTTCATAAAGGTCAGGGGCAAGCGCGGTGTAGCCGGCCGCCGCGAAACGGTCCGCGACGCCCTTGATCTGGTCGTTCAGGCCCCACCATTCCTGGATTACGACGATGCCCGTCTTGGATCCGGGCGCGGTCGCCAGGTATCCTTCCGTCGTGCCGTCTTCTTCGTGCTTCTGGAACGTGATCATTTCACCCATTTGAACCTCCCGTTGAGAGTGACGTGGTGTGTATAGCGTCGTCGCCGCAGTCTAGGGCAGGGGTAGGGCCGAAAGAAACCGCCGCCTGTGCGAAAATCCGTCACAGGTATGAGAGGGGGAGTTCCGTGGTGTTCTTGATTTCTTCCATCGCGAAGCTGGAGGAGACGTCGCTCAAATCGATTTCCGCGATCAGGCGCTTATAGAACCGGTCATAGGCGGCGATATCCGGCACGACCACCTTCATCAGATAATCGACCTCGCCGCTCATGCGGTGAAACTCCTGTACTTCCGGTAAGGTGCGCACCACACGCGCGAATTCGTCCAACCAGTCCGCATCATGGCGGGATGTGCGGATACCGACGAAGACGGTTACGCCGACATTCAGCTTGTCCCGGTCCAGCAGCGCCACGCGGTTGCGGATATAGCCTTGTTCTTCCAGCAGCCTGACCCGCCGCCAGCAGGGCGTCGTCGACAAGCCGACACGGTCGGCCAGTTCCGCGTTGGACAGAGATCCGTCGCGCTGAAGTTCCGCCAAAATCTTCCGATCCGTCTGATCCAATTCCAAACTCCATCCGAAAGAAGAAAAAAGTTATTCTATTAATAGTCAGCATTGTAGGTAGTTATATCATATTTTCGGGGAAATGGCGCGAAGAAAGCAAACACATTCCAGGCGAATGCGCGCAGAGTCATTCTTAGCAAGTGAGGTTGAGACTCACCGCCAGGATTTAAGGAGACTTCGCATGAAAAATCTGCTCACGGATCACCCGAACAGTGTCGGTGAAGGCTATTTTGAGCATATGGGTCAGGCAATGAGTTTCGCGGTGCCGCTTTTCCTGGCCGCTTTCGCCTGTCTCGGGCACGCCTTTCTGCCCTTCCTTTTCGAAAAGACCGGCAGCAAGATCATCACCAACCTGCACGACCGCATGGTCACGAACCGTGTTCGGCACAAGAACCTTCACAAGGTCGCGCCCGCCCCTGCGGAATAGGCGCATCGGTTCCAACGTCAGCGCATGAAGACGCGCCATCCGGCGCCGTTTTCGGCTTGCGCATCCGGCACATGTTCTAGGATTACCCCGTTTTGGACCGTCGTGTGTTCCCAGCCGAATAGTTGCTGCAGTCCGCGATAAACGACGCCATGGGCGACGATCAGGGTAGGGCGCTCATCCGTTGCGAGAATGGACGCGATCCGTTCTGCGCGCCGCTGAAGAAATTCGGCACAGTTGTCCGCGCCTGGGATTTCGATGCGGCCGGCCAGCCAATCGCGATACCATTCACCCGTAACGTCACCCTCGCGCTCCCCAAAACTACTTTCCATGAGTTCTGGATCTTCTACCGGCTCAACGCCGATAGCGGCACCGACAGTCATTGCTGTTTCCGCTGCGCGGCTCAATGGGCTGGTCACGATCCGCTCGATACCGAGCCCCACGGCCGATACCGCCGCGTCGCGGGCCTGCCGCCGGCCGGTCTCATTCAGCGGAATATCCTTCCTTCCTTGCGCCATGCCGCGCAGGTTCCAGTCCGTCTCCCCATGGCGGAGATAGAAGAATTTTCGTTGTGGCAGCATGGGACGCTCCGGGAATCGAGGAAGGGGCGAACCTATATCGCGCCAAATGCCCGATAGGCAAATTGGTGACCGGCTTCTATTCGGCGAAGTCGTAAAGCTTGCGGGGGTTTTCGACCAAGATCTTGTGGATGACTTCCGTGCTGTCGGTCCATTGGCCCAGGCAATCCAACTGGTTGGCATCGTCGGGATAGTTTTCGGCCGTGCGGCCGTTATGCGGCCAATTGGTGGCCCAGATGATCCGGTCGGGCGCGTGTTCGATAAGAGCGCGGGCAAGCACACCGACATCGTCATAGAAGGGCGGGCCGGATATGGACGTTTCATAGAAGGCGGAAACCTTCACATAGCAGTTGCCCTTGTCGACCAGGCGCAGAAGTTCATGGAAGGCCGGGTCGTCTGTCGACACCGGTTCCAGATACTTCGCCGTGTGATCGATGACGTAATCGCCGGCGATCCGATCCAAAATCTTGGCGTGTTCATGCAGGCCTCGTCCGTCGAACTGGGTTATGACATGCCAGCCGAACGGGGCGATCCTGGCAGCCAGATCGAGGGTGCGATCCAGCTTCGAGGCGCCGCCGGGCAGGTCCATGATGCGGGCCCCGCGCACGCCTTGGTCGTGCAAGGCCTGGAGTTCCGAGTCGGTTTCGGTTCCCTGCAGGCAGAGGATGGCGCGCGCATCCTTGCCGAATTCCCGCAAGGCATCCAGCGAGCAGCGGTTGTCGAACTGATAGGCATTGGGCTGGACGATGACGAGTTGGTCCAAACCCAGACGCGCCTGAACCCGGCGATAGTCGTCTGGCGTGCAATCGGCCATTGGCGGCGGACCGCCCGGGGCACCGGGATATTGCCCGTCAAAGAAATGGATATGCGTGTCGACCGTGCCTTTGGGCGCTTTCAGGGCGGGTTTCGGCCCGTCCAGCGGCAATGTGTCGTAGCGTCTGGCCATATCTTGGTTCCCCTCGTTTCCGCCCGGTCTTGTATTTCTCAGCAATCATACATGCGGGGCGACGATTGCTTCCAGCATGCCAAGCTCCTCTTTCGTAAGATCGGTCAGGGGCGGGCGGACCGGACCCGCATGCCGGCCGATCACGGTCAGTCCCGCTTTCACGATCGAGACCGCGTATCCGGCCTTGCGGTCACGGATATCGGAATAGGGATAGAAGAAGTCCTTCAGGATCCGCTCCACCGTGGCGCGGTCGCCGTCGCGGACCGCATTGAAGAAGGTCAGTGCCAGCGTCGGCAGGAAATTGAAAATGGCTGAGGAATAAGTTGTCATGCCGGCCGCGCCATAGGCTTCGGCATAGAGTTCCGCCGTCGGCATGCCGCCGATGTAGACTAGGCGGTCATCCAGCTTGGCGCAGATTTCGCGCACGACCTGAATCTTGCCGGACCCGTCCTTGAAGCCGATCAGGTTCGGACAATCGTCGGCCAGGCGCCGAACCGTGTCGGCCCCGATGATGGAATTGTCCCGGTTATAGATGATGACACCGATGCCGATGGCGTCGCAGACGGCCTTCACATGCCGGTACAGACCTTCCTGCGTTGCCTGGATCAGATAATGGGGCAGCAGCAGGATTGCGTCCGCGCCGTTTTTCTCCGCCGCGACGGCCAGATCGATGGCCATTTGTGTACCGTAGCCGCACCCGCAGACGAGCGGCATGTCACCGGCGACTTGCTTGGCCGTCTTCAAAACGTCGATCACTTCGCCGGGCGTCAGGGAAAAGAACTCCCCCGTACCGCCGGCAACGAACAAACCGGCGGCGTCGTATTGGCACAGCCATTCAACATGGGCGGCATAGGCGTCCGGCATGAAGCGGTGATCGTCATCGAAATGCGTGACGGGAAACGACAGAAGGCCCGAACCCAGTTTGTTTTTGATTTCATCGAGCGTCATGCGGAATCTCCCCTTCCTGCCTGTGGTGCCCTCGCAAGCGGCGGGGCGTTTCAAGAACGGGTTTAGCGCATAAAAAAGTTGTCAGACAAGTCTAATTATTTGTCTGACTATTTAGCAGGCTCAATTGCCGGTATCGGTCCAGGCTTCCCTTCAGGTGCACACGCATGGCCTCACGGGCCCCTTCCACGTCACGGGCGCTGATGGCGCGAAGAATTGCTTCGTGCTCGGCCAGAAGGTTCCGTTCCATCGTCAGGGCCGCTTCGGGTTCGGTGTTCAGCAGATGCAGTTGGGCCCGTGGAATGGTCCTGCGGCCCAGATACTGCAGAAATTCGACGAATTGCTTGTTATTGGTCGCCTCCGCGATGGCCATATGAAACTGATAGTCGGCGTCTTGCGCCGTTTGATGCTCGTCCAAAGAGGTGCCAAGTTCGCGGAACCGTTCCAAGATGCGGGCTTCCTGGGCCGGGGAACATCGCGCCGCGGCAAGGCCGGCCGCTTCGATTTCCATGGCGGCGCGGAGTTCCAGTGTTTCGATAACAGAAGAGATTGTTTGCGCCTGGCCGGACCAGATCTGCTGGGCGGTCGGCGGCTTGTACCCCAATACATAGGCGCCGGAACCCTGTTTCGCCTCGATCAGGCGGTCCGCGCGCAGCGTCGCGATGGCTTCGCGCACAACCGTACGGCTAACGCCATGTTCCTGGCTCAGTTGCTGTTCCGTCGGCAGTTTGTCCCCTTCGGTGAGCTCCCCTGAGTCGATTTTGGCCCGCAGGCTCTCAGCAAGTTTTTGGGCTAGACTCTGCCTGGGCTTAAGGTCGCGCATAGGGGTCACAGGTTGCTCCACGCTGACGACGGATGCTCCGCCGGGTCCCGGTCATCTGGCCCGGTGTGTTCCGTGATTTCAATCGGCAATCAGATGGCTTTCGGTCAAATTAGCCGGTTGACAATTAAATTCATCATACAAATAGTAATGTATAAGAACAATAAGCTAAGAAGCCCTAAAAAAGGGCGCGGTATCAGGGTCAATAAAATCCATGGAGAGGAAACGACTATGTTCGACAAGAGTGCTGGGCAACTGATTAAAGCCCTGGTCGTCGCCGGTGTGGCGATAGGGGTGGCCGGCGCCGCCGATGCGAAGGAATGGCGCGCGTGGAATATCCATGTTGAAGGCTATCCGAATACAGTGGCGATGGATAAGTTCGCCGAACTGGTCAAGGACAAGACCGGCGGCTCGCTGGAAATCACGAATTATCATGGTGGAGTTCTGGGCAACCAGCCGGATGCGATCGAACAGGTCCGCATCGGGGCGCTGGAAGTCGGCAACTTCAACCTCGGTCCGATGGGGACGGTCATTCCGGAAACCAATGTCGTTTCCCTGCCGTTCATCTTCAAGGATCTTCCGCATATGCATCGGGTCCTCGGCAGTGAAGCCGGCGAGGTGATCAAGCAAGGGATGATGGAAAAGGGACTGGTGCCGCTTGCCTGGTACGATTCTGGCGCGCGTTCCTTCTATAATTCCAAAAAGCCGATCACGCAGCCGTCCGATGTTTCCGGTATGAAGATCCGCGTCATGAACAATGAATTGTTCACCGGCATGGTCGGCGCGCTCGGCGGCGATGGGTCGCCGATGGCGTTCTCCGAAGTCTATCAGGCGCTCAAGACCGGTGTCGTCGATGGGGCGGAAAACAACTGGCCGTCCTTCGAGTCCACGGGCCATTTCGAAGTAGCCGGTTATTACTCGCTGACGCAGCATCTGATCATTCCGGAATGCGTCTGCATCAGTAAGACCGCATGGGACACGCTGTCGGATGCCGAGAAAAAGGCAGTCGAGGAAGCCGCCGTCGAATCCGCGACGCTGCAGCAGGAGCTTTGGGCCAAGCGTTCCGAGCAAAGCAAGCAGAAGGTTATCGACTCCGGCGTTAACTATAATGAAATCGCCGACAAGGCTGCGTTCCAGGACGCAATGAAGCCGGTCTATGCGAAATATATTGAAGCCAATCCCGCTCAAGCCGACCTCATCGCGAAGATGCAAGCGGTCGAATAAGCCTACTGTTTTCGAACTTGCCGGTCCGGTTCGCGCCGGGCCGGCAAGTGCGTTTTCCGGGCCATGCGCCAGGCGCGGATTCAGGCAAAGCGCCCGGCAAATTACCCAATGAGAGTTTCTGTATATGATGGTGGCGGCGACGTGATCGCGGCAACCGTTTCAAGGGAAGAGTGGCATGGCTGATAAGGACGATGGTGGCGGTGCTGCTGGGGCAGCCGGGGATGATGGTGGCGAACAGGGAACGGTCGCTCGCCTGTCCCGCGCCGTGACGCTGGTAAATGATTTTCTTGCGACGGTCTGCATGAATCTGGCGGGGATCGGGCTCGTCATCCTCACCGTCATTTTCGGCTGGTTGGTCTTCGGCCGTTATGTGCTGAACTCAACCCCAACCTGGGTTGAGCAGATTTCCCTGCTGCTTGTGGTGTTCATCGCGTTTCTGGGCGCGTCCGCCGGGATCCAGGAAAAAACGCACCTGAATGTCGATGTCATGACAATGCGCATGCCGCGCAGGATAAAGGCCTTCCTTCATGCGGTCGTTTATCTGACCCTTGCCGGCTTTGGCATCTTTCTCGCCGTCTACGGATTCAAGCTGGTTCAGTTCAAATGGGGGTCCTTGATCCCGTTAATCGGCTGGTCGGAAGGCATTCGCGTTTTGCCGCTGTTCTTCGGCGGCGTATTGATCACCCTGTTTTCGCTTGGCCATTTGCTGGCCATGTCGCGGTCGGGCTGGGACAAAATCACGGGCATCGAGCCTGATGAGTTGGGGGACTGACCGATGGGATTGGCTCTGCTTCTTGGCCTGTTTGCGCTTGGCGTTTTGATCGGGTTGCCTGTCGCCTTTTGCCTTGGCGTCGCGGCGGTGATTACCGTCGCCTATGAAGGCCTGCCGCTCGTCATCGCGGTTCAGCGCCTGGTGTCGGGCATTTCGATGTTCTCTCTTCTGGCGATTCCATTTTTCATCTTTGCCGGTGAATTGATGTTCCATGGTGGGATTGCCGGGCATCTTGTGCGTTTCGCATCCTCCCTGGTCGGTCGGGTGCGTGGTGGGCTGGGTGTCGTCAACGTCTTCTCATCCATGCTGTTCGGGGGTATCTCCGGCTCCGCTGTCGCGGATGTCTCGGCATTGGGGTCTATCCTAATTCCCGTCATGAAGGAAAAAGGATATAGCGATGACTACGCGGTCAATGTGACGGTCACGTCATCGATCGCCGGCATCATGATTCCGCCCAGCCATAATATGATCCTCTTCGCGGTCGCCGCGGGCGGGGGGATATCCATCTCCAAGCTCTTCCTGGCCGGTGTCGTGCCGGGGGTGATCATGTGCGTTTGCCTGGCGCTGGCGGCCTATGTGGTCGCTGTCCGTCGGGGTTATAAGAGCGAACCGTTCCCCGGCATGCGGAACCTGTTCATTCATGCGGTCGTCGCGCTGCCCGGGTTGTTCACCGCCGTGATCATCGTCGGCGGTGTATTGTCGGGCATCTTCACAGTGACCGAATCCGGGGCTTTCGGGGCAATCTATGCGGCCGTTGTCACGTTGATCGGGTACCGGACGCTGACCTATGAGAAGTTCAAGACCGCGGTGATCCGTTCCGTGCGCACAACGGCCATGGTGATGATCCTGGTCGCTTGCGCCTCGCTCTACGCGTATATGCTGACCTTCTATAGAGTGCCGTCGCAGATGATCGATTTCATGATGGGGATATCGGAAAACCCGATCGCCATCCTTCTGATGATCAACCTGATGCTGATCGTGCTGGGCATGATCATGGACATGGCGGCGCTGATTCTGATCTGCACACCGATCTTCCTGCCGGTGGTCATGGCGATCGGCATGGACCCAATTCAATTCGGCATGGTCCTGATGATGAATCTGGGGCTTGGCTTATGCACCCCGCCGGTCGGGGCCTGCCTTTTCGTCGGCTGCGCGATCGGTAAGGTTCGGATGGAAAAGACGGTGAAGACGATCTGGCCTTTTTATGCCGCGATCCTGGCCGCCCTTTTGTTGACGACTTTTGTGCCCGCGGTCTCGCTGACCCTGCCGAATCTTTGGCAATAGAGCTGGCTGATTTTCCCCCGCTGTTGTTTCCGGGCGGGGCTTATTAAAGAGTGAAAGGGGGATATCCCGATGAGCAAGATTTTGATTACCGGCGCGGGCGGGGGCCTCGGCACTTCGCTGCGTAAAAGCGTTGCGTCCTGGGCGGATAGTGTCCGGTTGAGCGACGTAACCGAAATCACGGACTGTGCCCCGAACGAGGAATTCGTCGCTTGCCCGCTGGGCGACAAGGACGCGGTCCAAGCGCTGGTGGATGGGGTCGACGGAATCGTTCACTTGGGCGGTATGAGCATCGAGGACACGTTCGAGACGATCTTGGATTCGAACCTGCGTGGCACCTACCATATTTTCGAAGCCGCGCGGAAGGCCGGGAAGCCGCGGGTTATGTTCGCCAGTTCCAATCATGCGATCGGCTTTCACACACGCGATACCGAGTTGAACGGTGACTCCCCGTTCCGTCCGGACAGCCTCTACGGCCTAAGCAAATGCTATGGTGAGCTGTTGGCGCGGTATTATTACGACAAGTTTGGGGTGGAGAGCGTCAGTGTCCGCATCGGGTCATGTTTTCCGGAGCCGGTTGACCGTCGCATGCTGGCGACCTGGCTCAGCCCGACTGATTTCGACAGCATGATTCAGGCGATCTTCTCCGCCCCACGGACGGGTGCGGCGATGATCTATGGCGTTTCCGATAATTTGGAGACCTGGTGGAACAACGACCATGCCCGGTTCCTGGGCTGGAAACCGCGGGACAGTTCCGACCGGTTCCGGGAAAAGGTCTATGCCAAGCCTTATGACCTGAAGCCGGATGATCTGGCGGTTGTGCATCAGGGTGGCGGCTTTGCCGCGGCGGGGCATTTCGAAGACTGACGAAACACCCTGCCAGCGGCATGCCTGGAGGTGCGGATTAAAAAGGCGGACTAAAGGACGCTTTCGAACCCTTCGAAATTTGGGTGACCCAGATAGACGTCGCTGTGGTCGCCTGCGTTCTTATGGGCCAGGCGGAAGGCTTCCGACTTGGTCCATGCCTCGAAATCCGCCCGTGAATTCCAGACCGTGTGGGAGGAATAAAGGGTATGATCCTCCCCCTCTGGTCCACGCAGCAGGGTGAAGGACTTGAAGCCCGGAACGTCGTCCAGATGGGTGTCGCGCTCCCGCCAGATACGCTCGAAGTCTTCTTCCTTGCCGGGACGGATCTTGAATCTGTTCATAGCGATAAACATGGGTGTTCCTTTTACAATACGTCGCGGAACCGTCCCAAACGCTATAGCGGATTCAGATCCTGTTTGGCCATATGGGGAAACTCAATGCGCGGTCGCAAGACCCGCATTTTCAAGCAAGCTCGCCGCCGCCCATTTGTGGAAACTGTGCGACGGGCCATCCATCGCCGGCGAAAAGGCGCCGCCCGCGAAACCGGGGGAACTGCGGCCTCGTTGCAACCCTTCCACGGCCCACAGATCTTCTTGGAAGACTTTGTACCAGAAGCGGTGCACTTCCTCGCGCACCGGGGTGTAGTCGGTTCCGGCGACCTGTTTGCCCGGATAATAGATTTCCATCCGCTCCACCGTCCGGCTTGGCGAGACCGGGTCGAACCATAGGACCCAAACATGGTCGATATGCACGCCGATCGTCGCGTTGGGGAATAGGGATATGTATTCGGAAACCGTTTGCCGGTCGGCGGAGATGCGGGGGAAGTGCGGCAAGGCCGGCGCGTTGTTGGGGCGCATGGCGTTGTAGGCCAGGCTGCCCTGGCCCGCGTAATACCCTTCCGGCCCGACAATGGGGTAGTGGTCTTCCAGGCGTGAAACCGCGTTCAATTCCGGGTGCACCATCGGCAGGTGATAGCCGTCGCAATGGTTTTCAACGCCGAACTTCCAGTTCGCCCCCAGTTCCATGGTCCAGGACGAGTGCGTTCCGCCATGGGCCAGCAAGCCGAAATCATAATCGTGCCAGCGTTCATTCAGCGGCGCGATGAAGTCTTCGAAGGGCTGTGCGTCACCCGACAGATTGACGAAGACCATGTCCATCCAGACCGCGCTTCGGATCGGCTTCAACCCATGCTTCGCTTTTTCGAAACCCGGACAGGTGTTCACACCGGGGCCACCGATGCCGGGCGTCTGATTCAAGTCGCCGTCCAGTGTGAACGACCAAGCATGGTAGGGGCAACGGATCAGGCGTGAGACGTTCTTCTTCTCGTTCACCAGTTCCAATCCGCGATGGCTGCAGACATTATGGAAGACGCCGATTTCGCCTGCCTTGTTGCGCACCATCAGCAGCGGCAGTCCCATAAAGGTGACGGGTTTCAAGTCGCCCGGGTTCGGCACGTCGATGCCGGCCCCGATGACGGCCCAGCTGCGGCCGAACAGTTGGTCGCGCTCCATCGCGAAATAGCGGTCGGAGGTGAACAGTTCGTTCGGCAATCCCTTGGCGAACTCGATCGGCTGGCCGACGGCTTCCAGGGCAGGTTGAAGACCCTCGATCATGGCGTTGAATTCAGATGACATGACGGCAGCCTCCTTCCCGATATCCGCGTCCAAACAGTCGCTCATTCTGGGAGAGCTTCTTTCCTGCATCAATTGCCTAAATTCTTATCTTTGAATAAGCTGGGCTTATGAGTATTCGAATAGGAAATCTGCCTCCGCTTAGTGCTTTCATAGCATTGGAGGCCGTCGTTCGGCGGATGAGCTTCACGCTTGCATCACGGGAGCTTAAGGTAACACAGGCTGCGGTGAGTCAGCAGGTGCGGGCGCTGGAAGACTATCTGCGCGCGGAATTGATCGTCCGGGAAAGGCCGAGAATTCGGCCGACCGAGGAAGCCTTGGTGATTGCGAACGCGGTTCGGGCGGGGATCGACGGTATTGAAGCGGCAGTCAATTCCGTCCGCCACCGGCCGGAGCCGAACCGGATATCGGTGGCCTCCACCACGGCGTTCTCTTCCTATTGGCTGATGCCCCGGTTGACCCGGTTTTTCGGGGAGTATCCGGAATTGGAAGTGAACCTGTTGAGCAAGGATCTGGATATTCGCGATTCCATGTCGGGTTTCGATATCGGCATCGTCTATACCAACCAATCACGGCCGGGCTTCCAGGCGACCCGCCTGTTCGGGGAAGAGGTGGTCGCCGTTTGCAGCGGGCCATACAAAGCGGCCCATCCCGAGATGCAGACCGCCGTCGATCTGCTTGGCGTCCACCTTTTGCATTTCGACAGTGAAGAGCCGGAAACCGATTGGCCCGGCTGGTTCACCGCATTGGGGATCGATACGCGGACGCTGACCCCGGGTGGCGTGCGGTCGGCGCTGGAGCGGGGCGCGCATTTCGACAGCTACATTTTGGCGACCCAGGCGGCAGTCGAAGGGCAGGGCGTGGTGCTGGGCTGGCGACGGTTGATCGAATCCATGTTGCGACGTGGCGATCTTGTCCGTGCAGTACCGGAAGCGGTGGTGCCGGCCAACGGCTATGACGTCATCCTGCCCAGCCGCCTAACCGATGATCCGGCGGTAAAATCCTTTCGCACCTGGTTGGCGCGCGAAGCGGCGGAAGATTGGTAGCGGGCATTCTTAGCTGTTGATCAGGTAAGATCAAAATCAACCGAATGCACTGTCAGGTCCGTGCCGTCGATCAGCACAACGCCGTAGGCAGGCGGGGCGGTGTCTGAGCCTTTCAGGGCTGGGTCCTCGAAATCCTGGTTGATCTGGTAGAACAGCGACCGCATGCCGAAGGCGGGGCGGCCGGCGACGGTGGCTGAGACGGTCATGTGGCAATGGCCGGAGAAAAGCGCCGCGACCTTGGCGCCGTGTTCGGCGATCACTGATCGCAGGGCGGGGCGGTCCTGCAGGCGCAACGCCTCGAAACCCGGCACGCCGGAATCGAAAGGCGGGTGATGCAGGAAGACGAGGCAAGGTTTGTCCGACGCCGTCAGCTGGTCGTTCAACCAGTCCAGGCGCCCGCCGTCCAGAATGCCGCCGCCATGTCCAGGCCAGTAGGTATCGAGCAGCAAAAACTGGAACGCGCCAGCGTCGAATACCTGCTGTACATAGCCGTCCGCGTCGACCGGGGCGTCGGGGAAGGCCCTCTTGAACGCTTCACGTTCATCGTGGTTCCCGATGATCATGTGGCAGGGCATGGGCAGTGGCGCCAATGCGTCCCTTAACACGGCGTATTCAGCATCGGCTCCCGTATCGGTCAGATCGCCCAGCAGGATGCAGTGGTCGGCATCCGCGTTTTTGTCCAAGACGTGGCGGACCGCGGCGCGCAAGCAATCCACCGGCGTGCGTCCGGGAACGTTCTTCTTTGAACCGATATGGATGTCGCTGAGGAGTACGATCTTCATGAGGCCTTCTCGTTCTTGTTGGCGGCGAGAGGTTACCTATCCCGTGCGAACAGCTCCAGTCCAGTGACTTGAATATGGCCAAGGATGCCCGCCAATGCCGATAGGCACCATGGTCAGACAGGAAATCAATCTTGAAGTGTAAATTAGGATGAGGGATAATAACACCATTCGCCTCCCGTTATCCCCCGGAATGGAGCGCGAAGTGTGTTGAGGAACTGAGGCATGGCAGAGGCTACTGGAAACGCACCGCTGATCGAGCGGATCAAGGCGCGGCTTGGCGCGCTCGGCCTTTCGGCGAACGCGGCGAGCGAAGCGGCGGGGCTTGAGCGCACCTATATCCGCAACATTCTCAACGGGCGGTCGCGCGGACCCAGGGGGGAGAACGCGGTGCGCCTCGCCAAGGTCCTCGACTGTTCCCTGGAATGGCTCTTAGGCGGTGAGGGGGAGGCGCTGGACACGCGCCCAGGCGCGGAGAACCCGGCCGACGATATCGTACTGGCCGATCACCGGGTGCCGGCGCGTTCGGAAATGCCGCGCGATTTGCCGGTATTGGGCGCCGCAGCCGGTGCGCGGTCTGAAACCGAAGGGGCGGTCGTCATGGGCGGCGGGCCTGTGGAGTTTCTCCGCCGGCCGTCGGTGTTGCAGGGCGTCAGCGATGCCTATGTCGTCTATATCGTAAATGACAGTATGGAGCCCGCCTTCCCGCATGGGGAAGCCGCCTGCGTCCACCCGCATCGCCCGGTCAAGCCCGGCGACAATGTGGTGATCCAAGTGCGCGACGAAACAGGTGACATCTATGCTTATGTCAAAGTGCTGGTCCGCCGCACCGATGCGGACGTCGTCTGCCGGCAGCATAACCCAGCGCGCGAAATATCCTTTCCCCGGTCCAGCGTGGTGTCCATTCACAAGATCCTCTCGGTTTCGGAGCTCATTGGATTTTGATTTCGAAGAATGAGGTACAAATCCCCCATTTTTGATTGACTGGGGGATTTTCTGTTTCTATTCTCTCTTTATGGTTGTGGGGCATGGGGGGTGAAACAGATGCGGGATGTCGATGCTTGGCCGGAGGGAGCCCTCCAGGACTATCGAAATAAGTGGATCGGAATCGGCCTTTCCACGGTCCCGGCGGATCGTGAAGCTGCTGAGCGCGGTATTGCGAGGGCTTATCGCGCGGCCGGCTTCAAACCGCCCAGGATCGTGTGGTGCGGTTCCCCTATGACCATGGCGCTGGTCCGTGCTTTTGTGTTGTCCCGCCCAAGCAAGGGGTGGACGGAACGACAGGCGGACAGGCTGTGGGCGGGTTTGCACGCCACGCTCGACGCCGAGGATTGGTCTGCCTTCCGGCAAAGTGTCGTGTCGTGCATCGCTGCTTGCGACGGGATCGATCCCGGCAGCGCTCTGAAAGATCCGGTAGCGGTATGGGGGCGGGACCATGCGCGCGCCGCCGTGCGAAAATCCGCCGATGCAAATCTGTGGGAAAGCGCGGGCACCAAATTGGCTGCGCCGGTAAGGCGGCGTGTCGCCGTGGGCGTCTGGGCCAATCTGGGGCGCGGTATTTGGGGCAGCGTGCAGGGTAGTGTGGCCGACAATGCCTGGGGCGGCTTCAGGTCTTCTGTGCGCGATGCCATCCGGCGAAGCGTTCCCGGCCAGCACGACGCAGGCTGGCTTTGCTTCTATGATTTCTTCGCGCGGGCCATGGGGCTCGATGTGGAAACCCTGGTATTGAGGAACCAAGCTCAAATCGCCTCCTCTGCCGGCTGGTGGCTGCCGCATGAACACCTCTGTTGGATTTCCGAGCGCCCTCGGTTTGTCGCTCAGGATGAAGACGGTGTTCTCCATAACGCGAGCGGCCCGGCAATTAACTTCCGCGACGGTTGGTTGCTCCACGCCTGGCGCGGCACGCTTGTACCCCAAGCCTGGATCGAAGGCCCGGCGACCCTCACAGCCAAGACGGCGCTGACACACCCCAATGTGGAACAGCGTCGCGCGGCTTGTGAGATCCTAGGCTGGGAGCCTGTGCTGGGCCGATTGGACGCCCGAGTGATCCAGGCCGACGAGGATCCGAGCATCGGGGAATTGGTTGAGGTGGAGATCCCTGAGATTGGGCAAGAGCGTTTCCTGCGCGTCACCTGCGGCACCGGCCGACGCTTTGCCTTGCCCGTCCCGCCGCATGTGACCACGGCCCTGGAAGCGAATGCTTGGACCTATGGCCTGGATGCCGACGCATACAAACCTGAAGTGAGGACCTGAAAATGCAGACGTTCAAGAGCCAAGCCGCCCAAGGCGATTTCCTGATAACGCGGGTAGCCGCTTTGCCGAAACGTGCTGAACCCGTGTATGAGAAAGACGGCGTTGCCATTCTCGCCCATAGCGAAACAGGCCATCACCACGTCATCGACGCCAAAGCCGCGACGCTCTACCGCCTGCCGGAAGCGATCTATGAAGCTTTCCTTGTCGTCGAAAAGGCCGCGGTCATCGAACACCGTCGCACCTGGGATACCCATGAAGCGCTAAAAGTCGACCCCGGCATCTACCGCATCAACCGCCAACGGGAATACGTGCCGGAAGGATACCGTCTAGCTTCGGACTAGGGTATGTTGTCTGTTCGTGAGCTTCTAGGTGATACAGGGGGGCCGGATGATAAAACTTATCTGCCAAATTAATACGTTTACGGTATCGGTAGCGTTTTTCCTTGTGTTGGCTTTTGCGATTTTCGTTCTGCTGTCGCCGTTCTTGTCTCAACATCTGCCCGCGGAATTTGTTGCTACGCCGGAAATCATCGGGATTTCAGTTGCGAGTATTATTTTCTTTACGGTGTTTGTTGGGGGCTTTGCAGCGATACTAAGATGTGTGCAACTTCTCGAAACCATCGAGAAACGGACGCGGTCGATGGGTTCGATTGGACAGCTTCTTGGCGGTGATGAAATTGAAGCCTTCAAGAATCGAGAAAGGTTGGGCGCACGATCAGAGCCGCAGTTAAAATCTCGGTAGATATATGTTGCTGGCTTCCAATTGTCTTCCCTGCCGCGCGCTATAAACACGCAAACCATCCCTCGTTGTCAGTACGGTTTGTGTTGGCGCCAGCCTCGACAATACCGTTGTCACCTGCGCCGAAAGAACCGCCAATTGAACATGTCCGTCGATGTCGAGAAGACCAGCGCGGTCAGCGTGAAGACAGCGGCGCTAAGTGCGGTGACGATCAGCAGCGGGTAGCCGACGAACCACAAGGCGCTGAACCAGAGCAGTAGACTATTGACGGCGAAATACACCCAATCCATCGCCCCGCCGCGACGCGCGCGCCACGCCAGGAAACCGACAACGGGAACATAAGCCAGGGCCAATTCACTCAAATCACGTCTCCCATTAGCACGTCACAGTCGAACTGACGCGGTTTGTTCCTATTGGTCGTCAGACAGTGCAATGCGGTGCCGTGCCATTCTTCATCCTGTTCTCACGCATTGGCAGATAAGTATGAAGCCTACCGCAGCGTAACAAGGTGCAATCAATCCGACGAGCCGATCAAAATTGTCGCAGGCCGCTCAAAAAAATCTATTCGACGGAACGCATCGGCGTTCCCGACCGCTGCCGTGTTTCCCATTCCGGGTCGATCCAGGTGGGGGCGTTGGAGGCGGGGAGCGGGTCTTTGCCGAGGATGATGTCGGCGGCCTTTTCGGCGACCATGATGGTCGGGCCGTTCAGGTTGCCGTTGGGGATCGTGGGGAAGACGGAACTATCCACCACGCGCAGGCTTTCGATTCCGCGCACCTTGCAGTCCTTGTCCAGTACGGCCATCGGGTCGCCGTTGCCGCCGATCTTGGCGGTACAGGAGGGGTGATAGGCGCTTTCCGTATTCTCGCGGATCCAGGCGTCGATATCTTCGTCTGACGTCACGTCGTAACCGGGTTGGATTTCCTCTTCCCGAAACTTGTCGAAGGCGGGTTGGGCGATGATTTCCCGGCTGAGGCGGATACAGGCGCGGAAGGCCTCCACGTCTGCTTCTTCCTTCATATAGTTGAACAGGATGGAGGGCTTGCCGGCCGCATCGCTGCCGTTGATCAGAACATGGCCGCGGCTCTTCGGTTTGTTCGGTCCCACATGAACCTGGAAGCCGTGGCCGTCGAAGGCGGCATTGCCGTCATAGCGCATGGCGGCGGGCAGGAAGTGGTATTGGATATCCGGCCATTTGATGCCCGGCTTTGAGCGGATGAAGGCGCAGCTTTCGAAGTGGTTGGTCGCGCCCAAGCCCTTCTTGGTCAAAATCCAACGCGCGCCGATCATGAATTTATGGAACCAGTCCAATTGCCCGTTCAGGGTAATGGGGTCCTTGCAGCGGTACTGGAAATAGACCTCCAGATGGTCCTGCAGGTTCTGCCCCACGCCTGGTAGGTCCTGCACGACCTCTATCCCCTTGTCCTTCAAATGCGCCGCCGGGCCGATACCGGACAATTGCAGCAGCATGGGCGAGCCGATGGAACCGGCCGACAGGATCACTTCTGCCCGCGCCGTCGCCTGTTTCACCGCGCCGCCTTGGCTGTACTCGACACCGGTCGCTTTCTTGCCATCCAGCAGCACGCGGCGGGTCAAGACGCCGGTTTCGACCGACAGGTTGGCGCGCGAGCGCGCCGGCTTCAAATAGGCATTCGCGGTCGACCAGCGCACGCCGTCCTTCACCGTCATGTGCATCGGGCCGAAGCCTTCCTGGTTGAAACCGTTATAGTCTTCGGTTTCCAAATAGCCGGCTTCCTTGCCCGCCTCGATAAAGGCCTTGTAGAGCGGGTTTTCCATGCGATTGCCGTTGCTGGTCGATAAGGGGCCGTCACCGCCGCGGTATTCGTCCTCACCCCCCTCGCGCCAGTTTTCAGCACGTTTGAAATAGGGCAGGCAATGGCGGTAGCCCCAGCCTTCCGCGCCATGGTCTTCCCATTCGTCGAAATCGCAGGCATGGCCGCGCACATAGACCATGCCGTTGATCGAGGAAGACCCGCCAAGCACCTTACCGCGCGGGCAGTGCATACGGCGGTTGTTCAAATAGGGCTCCGGTTCCGATTCATAGAACCAGTTGAATTTCGGCATGTTCATCGGGATCGACAGCGCGGTCGGCATCTGAATGAAGATCGATTTGTCCGACCCGCCCGCTTCCAGCAGCAGGACGGTCTTGGTGCCGTCCGCCGTCAATCGGTTCGCCAACACGCAACCGGCGCTGCCCGCGCCCACGATGATATAGTCGAATTCCGCCATGACCCTGCCCGATCCTCAATAATCCCAATAAATGCGCATATCCGGAATAGCGCGCATTCCGGTCCACATGCTCTAGAACGGCAGCATGGATGGCTCAATCCCCCGATGCTTGCCCAGGCGCGGCATGGTTTCGTGGCGAAGGCGGCGTCACGCAGCTTGACGAGGGTGGCGGGGCAGAGGAGTTTTTACCCGTTCTTTTCCTAAAGTGAGGGTGGATCATGGATATCGATGAATTCCGGAAACAGGCGCACCGCATGGTGGACTGGATGGCCGATTACATGGCCGGTATCGAATCCTATCCCGTGCGCGCGCAGGTAAAACCGGGGGAGATCGCGGCCAAGCTGCCGGATGGCCCCCCGGCGGAATCGGAATCGATGGACCTGATTTTCGAGGATTTCCAGCGCGATATCGTGCCCGGCGTCACCCATTGGCAGCATCCCAGCTTCTTCGCCTATTTCACCGCGAATTCCTCGCCGCCCTCGGTTCTGGCTGAAATGCTGACCGCGACCTTGGGCGCGCAATGCATGTTGTGGCAGACCTCCCCGGCGGCGACGGAAATGGAGACCAAGGTCCTCGACTGGCTGCGGCAGATGACCGGACTGGGCGAAGGGTTCCACGGCGTCATTCAGGACAGCGCGTCGAGCGCCATCCTCTGCGCCATCCTGACCGCGCGCGAACAGGCGACCGGCTGGCAGGGCAATAAGGCGGGCCTTAAAAATGTGCCGAAGCTGACCGCCTATACGTCGGGCGAAACCCATTCGGCGACGGAAAAGGGGATCAAGATTGCCGGTATGGGCTCGGATAATCTGCGCAAGTTGCCGGTGGATGAGAATTTCGCCGTCATCCCGGAAGAACTGGAACGGATGATTGTCGAGGACAAGAAGGCCGGCATGGTGCCCGCCATTGTCGTGGCGTCCATCGGTGCAACCGGTGTCGGCGCCATCGACCCCTTGCGCGCGATCGGCGAGATCTGCGCGAAGCACGGCGTTTTCCTGCATGTGGACGCCGCTTGGGCCGGCAGCGCTTGGATTCTGCCTGAAACGCGCTGGATGATGGACGGGATGGAATATGCCGACAGCGTCGTTTTCAATCCGCATAAATGGATGTTCACGAATTTCGACTGTTCGGCCCACTATGTCCGCGACCCGGATGCGTTGGTCCATACGCTGACCATCCTGCCGGAATTCCTGAAATCCAGGGAACAGGGGCAGGTGATCGACTACCGGGATTGGAGCGTGCCGCTGGGCCGCCGGTTCCGGGCCTTGAAGCTGTGGTTCGTGATCCGCTCCTACGGCGTCGAAGGGCTTCAGGAAATGATCCGCGCCCATATCGGCTATGCGGAAGAACTGGAAGGCTGGATCGAGGCGGCCGAGGATTTTGAATTGGTCGCACCCCGCGTGCTAGCCCTGACGACCTTCCGCTATCACCCCAAGGGTGTCGATGACGAGGCGGAACTCGACCGGTTCAACGAGGATTTGATCACCAAGCTGAACGACAGCGGCAAGCTCTACCTGACGCAGACGCGGGTACGCGGCAAATACGCCATCCGATTCAATATCGGCCAGACCTGGACCGAACGCCGCCACGTCGAAGCGGCGTGGCAGATCATTCAGGAAACGGCCGCCGGGCTGTAAGGCTCAGGCCGTGCCGAAATAGCCGCGCGTTTCCGCTTCGTCGATCAAGCTTTGGACAAGATCGTGCAAGGCCGGCGAACCGTCTGCGATGACCGTCATGCGCTTGCGGACCTGGTCGGCCTGCACGCCATGCTGCTGCCACATCATGCCTTCGGTCAGGAAATTGTGCAGAAACGGCTGGGTGCGGTCCATGGCGCGGGCGAATTGCGCATCGGCGCTTTCATGGGCTTCGAACTCGTCCCATAGGGTGCGGAACTCCTTCGCCTGCGCTTCCGGCAACAGGCCGAAGATCCGGTCGGCGGCGGCCTGTTCCTTTTCTTCCTGCGCTTCCGCGGCGGCGGACGTGTCATACAGGAAAGTGTCACCGGCATCGATTTCCACAATGTCGTGGATCAAAAGCATGCGAATGACGCGCAGCATGTCGACCTCGGAAGCCGCATAGTCCGCCAGCACGCAGGCCATCATGGCCAGATGCCAGCTGTGTTCCGCATCGTTTTCCTTCCGCGATCGGTCGAGCAGGGGGGTCTGCCGCAAAATGCCTTTCAACTTGTCGATCTCGGTGACGAAGCGCAGGCGGTCGGCCAGCGCCGCGCCGCCAAGATCGGTGATGGTTTTGTGGAAGTCGGAAGGGGCGTCCGCTTCGCTCATGGTTTCTCCTTATTGGGTATATGCGGGCCTTAATTTACCCGCGTTCGGGCCGGTCCGCCGTTCAGGATTTCCAGCACCAGTTTGACCACAGTTTCGCCGCTGCGGCGGGCCGAGTCTGACGTCGCGGCCCCAATATGCGGGGTGGCCAGGAAGTTCGGCAGGCTGAGCAGCGGATGCGTCGCGTCGGGTGGTTCCACTTCGAAAACATCCGTCGCGCCCGCATAGATATGGCGGGACTTCAGCGCGTCGTACCAGGCATCCTCCGCCACGATGCCGCCGCGGGCGGCGTTGATCACCAGCGCGCCCTCGGGCATCAGTGCCAGTTCCTTCGCGCCGATCATGTGGCGTGTTTCGTCATTCAACGGCACATGCAGACACAGTATATCGGTTTCAGACAGCAGGGCGTCCAAGCTCTGCGCGCGTTTGACGCCCAGCGTCTGGAACGGTTCGTCGGTGATATAGGGGTCATAGGCGGTGACCGGGCAGTTGAAACCGTGCAGGAAGATCGGCGCCGTGCGCTTGCCCACATTGCCCAGCCCGACGATTCCGACGCGCCGGCCGGTAATGTCGAATCCCCGCCAATTGAAGGTGTCGCCGGAATCGCCTTCCCGCATCGCCGCTTCGGCGGCCCGGGTGTTACGGGCGGCCGCGATTGTCATCATGGCGGTCAATTCCGCGACCGACTGGGCGTTGGTGCCGGGTGTGTTGATGACCGGGATGCCCTTCGCCGTCGCAGCCGGAATATCGATATGGTCGACGCCTATTCCATGTTTGGCGACGACCTTCAGCCGCTTCGACCGGGCGATCATATCGCCTTTGATGTAACTCGTGCGGGTGATAACCGCATGCGCGCGTTCCGGCCATTCGTCCATCGCCGGGTCGCCCTTGTCGATCACCGTGCAGGTTTCCGCCAAGGCTGCCTTTGCCTCGGGCGCAATAGAATCAATTAAAAATACTTCGAACTTCTCGCTGGCCATGAGCACGATTCCTGCCTGTATTTGTGGTTCTTAGTCTGGAATGGGGGGTGAAAGCCCCTCTCTTGTGATTAGGACACCCTATAAATGGTGTTTGCAAGCCCGCCTATCGTCCTTGGATCCACTCGTGTGGAGCCGGGCCATATTCCGCCCGAAAACATCGAAAATTGGCGGTTTTTCTTTCGAAATCGACGGACTCGAAATACAGTAGGGATTACAAAAATAAGTAGACGGTCTGTGATCGTTGCGGTGGGAAAGGCGACAATGCTATCCGAAGGCATGTATGCGGCTGCGGTTGCCGGAAATGCGGGGACTAAGGAATAAGGAACTCGTGCGGCGTCGCCATATCGGAAAGAATGCGAGTAAATCGGTGAACAAGAAAAGCAGTCCGAACAAAGGGTCGAGAACGGGCCGGGCAGGACGTTCTCAAGCAGCCAACAGCGAAACCCGCGCCGAGGCTCTGATTACTGTTGCCTTCGATCTGTTCGCCGAACGTAATTTCGCTTCGGTTACGATCAAGGATATCGCCAATGCGGCGGGCGTGAACACGGCACTGATCTATTATTATTACGACAATAAGGAAGGTCTTTTCCGCGCTACGCTGGAAAACGCGATTGGCGAAATTTTTGCGGCCTTTGAAACGCTGGAAACCAACGTGAATGATCCTCCGCTTGTCATTGATGAATGGCTTAGGATTCACCATGCACAGTTCTCCACCGTGCAAAAGTTCGTAAAGGTTTGCTTGGACTATAAGGGGGCCGCGGATTCCGACCCCGTGATCGATGCCGCTATCGTGTCCTTCTACGAGAAGGAACGGCGGCTACTGGCCGACGCGATCCGTGACGGTATCGAGATTGGTCTGTTTCGTAAGGTTGATCCGGTTGAGTTGGCCGATCAAATCTCGACCCATTTGGACGGCATCATGGTGCGGGCGGTTATTGTGTCCGGCTATGACCTGAAAGCCGGTATTTACGGCTTCTCCAAGATCGTTTGGGAAATCCTCGGATATACGCCCGAAGCGGCGTTTTCCGCCGCGGAATAGGTAAAAACGCGGTCTGTTCATCGGCACGGAAAATGCAATTCGAGGAATTAATTGACTGATTAATTAATATGCTCCATCGTTCAAAAAATGCCCGGAAATAGCGCTGTATAGCGTGTTCGTTCCGGCATTCTCGAAACTAGGTGGAGCTGTTGATGAGTGCTGAAACGAATGCTGCAAGCATGGGTTCAGGCGATGCCGCCTTTGCCGCCGAGGCCAAGGCCGCATTGATCGATAAGGGCGTGAAATACTGTTTGCCTTTCTATGTCGATGTAAACGGCGTACCCAAGACGAAGACCGTCCCGATCAACCATTTCGACCGTATGATGACGGGATCGGAATTGTTTACCGGCGCCGCGCTGGAAGGGCTCGGTCAAGGGCCGCAAGACGATGAGCTGGCCCTGCATCCGGATTCGTCGCATATCGTGCCTTTGCCATGGCGGCCGGAAGTTGCCCTGATTCCAGGAAACTTGAAATATCGGAACGATCCTTGGCCGATGTGTTCGCGAACCATCTTGAAGCAACAGATGGAGCGCGCAGAAAAACTGGGTCTTACTTTCAACTTGGGTATCGAGTGCGAGGTCTACGTCGTTCGGCGCGACGATGCGGCGGAAAACGGTATCGCCCCCAACAAGGTTGAAGATGACATGGCCCGTGCCGCCTATGATCTATCTTCGACTTTGCTGAATTTTGAGTTTCTGGACGAAGTCGTCAGTCACATGAATGCGATGGGCTGGGACGTCTACTCGTTCGACCATGAAGACGCCAACGGCCAGTTCGAATTCGATTTTGCCTATGACAATGCAATCACGACTGCGGACAGATTTGTCATCTGGCGCCTGATGATGAAAGAGATCGCCCGCAAGCATGGCTGGGAAGCGACAATGATGCCCAAGCCCTTTGCGGATCGGACGGGTAGCGGTGCTCATTTCAATATGTCTATCGCGGACCTGGAAACCGGGCGCAATGTATCGGGTGATGACGCGGACCCGCGCGGATGCGGTCTTTCGAAGCGCGCCTATCAGTTTATCGCCGGGGTGAAAAAACATGCGCCGGCCATTGTGGCGACCACCTGCCCCACGGTGAACTCGTACAAGCGTTTGATCAAGACGGGCTCGATGACCGGTTACACCTGGGCACCGATCTTCATCTCCTACGGTGGAAACAACAGAACGCACATGCTCCGTGTTCCGAAGCTTTCCGATACGCAAAAATCCACCGCGGGCGCGCGATGGGAATGCCGGGCGGTCGACACGTCGATGAACCCATATCTGGCGGCGGCGATGATGCTGGCCGCAGGGCTGGAAGGTATCGAGCAGGAGATGGATCCGGGCGATCCCATAGCAGTCAATATGTATGAGTTGGATAACGCGGAATTGGACCGCATGGGCGTCAAACTCTTGCCGCGGACATTGCTGGAGTCGATTGAGGCTTTTGAGCGTGACCCGCTGGGTCGTGAAGTGATGGGGGAAGACCTGTTCAAGTCCTATGTCGACATCAAGACGCAGGAATGGTGGGACTTCCACAACCATGTTTCGGCTTGGGAAGTCGATACCTACCTGACCAAATTCTGATGCCAGGCCCTTTATGTGCCGCGCCGGCAGGGCAACGACTGTTGCCGATTGCCGGCCGGTGCGGCTCAGTATTGAAGCGTCTGATCCACGACGTTCTCCAGCGGGTTTCCGTCCGCGATGTTGCCCAGATTGCGCATCAGCAGATCCAACGTGCGCGGCGTATAGGCTTCCGCGTCGTCCGAGGAACAGTGGGGCGTCATAATAAGATTGGGCGCGTTCCACAGACTGGAGGATTCCGGCAGAGGTTCGGGGTCGAACACGTCTAGAACCGCCGTGATCTCGCCACGCCGCAACTTCGCTTCCAATGCGTCGTAGTCGACCAGCGCGGCGCGGCTGTAATTTACCAATCCGGCACCTGGTTTGAACAAGTCTAGTTCAGCCTTACCCAACATATGATGGGAGGTTTCGGTGTGTGGGGCCGTCATCAGCACGACATCGGCGCGCGGGATCAAGTCGGCAAGGGCATCCGGCTTGTGCATTTCGTCCACATTCTCACGCGGTTCGCCGGTTCGGCGTATGCCGATGACATGCATCCCGAAGTTTTTGGCAAAGCCCGAAACAGAACCGCCGACATTACCGACGCCGATGATCAAAAGGGTCTTTCCTTCGATTGCGGTATTGAACAACTGTTCCCATCGAGCCTGACGCTGATTGGTCATCATTTCCGGGATTCGATTGTTGATCATCAAAATGGCCATCATCGCATATTCAGCCGCGCGACTGCCGTGGACGCCGCGGCTGTTGATCAGGTTGACGTCGGGTGGCAGCCAGTCGAAGGGCCGCAGATGGCTGACACCGGCACCGTGAACATGAACGAACCGCAAATTCGGCGCGCGTTGGGCCAATGCCTCCCTTGGGACGTCCCAACAGAAAAGGGCGTCGGCACGCTGAAGTCCTGCTTCCAGATCCGCCGGGCTGCCGCTGAAAGTCGCGTCCACCCGTGCCGCGATATCAGGATGCCGGTCCAGGGCTTCCTGCCATCTCTGCTCGCTCACTTCGAACACCGGGCCAAGGGCATCCGGGTTGTGGACGTGCACCTTGACTTTTTCATTCGGCGCCATGGGTTTTGCAGCGTCGGTCTGTGTTGGCATGATGGGACCTCGATACGTCAGTCAGTCTATGGGGTGTCTGCCCGGTACAGGCTTGCGACCGCTTCTATTTCGACCAGCATTTCCGGGTCCGAGAGTGGGGTTTGCACCGTGGTGCGAGCGGGCGGGTCGTTTGGGAACACGCGTGCGAATTCAGCATTCATCGCTTGGAAATCGCCCATATCCTTCAAGTACACATTGCACTTCAGAACATCGTCAAGCGTTGCACCGGCGGTTTCCAGCACCGCCATGACGTTTGACAGGGTCTGGCGTGTTTGGGCCACGATATCGCCTACCCCAACAAGGTTTCCGTCGGGTCCCCAGGAGACCTGCCCGGCGGTATACACAAGGCGGCCATCGGTTGCGCCGGGCGAATAGGGGAAGGTCGGACGGGGTTGAAAACTGAGGGACGGGGGGCGGATTACAGTGCGCGGCATTGTCTTCTCCAAAAAATGGGTGGCGGGCCGTTCATGCCGGCCCGCCAACCGTTCTAGTTTCTATCCGTTAGTCAGCGATCAGGTCTTTCCACGGCGCATCATATTTGTAGGCGATTTCTTTCAGAACGCCCGACGCCTTCAGTTTGCCAAGCGCGGTGTCGACGAACAGCTTCATCTGAATGTCGTTGCGGTTCATCGCCCATGCGATCTGGTTGACGTCGTAGACTTCGCCGCCCAATGCCGTTGTCAGGGTCGGCTGGGTTTCCAGCGCGTGGTTTGCAGCGCCCGCGCCGCTGATGGAAATCATCGCGCGTCCGGTGACGACTTCAAGCAGGGCGCCTTCTTCGGTTGGGACCACACGAAGCTGGGCTTCCGGTGCGACCTTCTTCACCCAATCCATCTGGCCGGTGCCCTGGGCGACGGCGATCATGGCGTCTGGGCTGTTCAGGTCTTCAACGGTCTTGAACTTGGTTTCGCCTTCCTTGACGACAGCCTTATAACCTTCGTTGTAAATCGGCACGCTGAAGATGACGGCGGTCGCGCGTTTGATGGTTGCGAAGGTACTGGCGATCGACAGGTCCACTTGTCCGGCCTGCAGCGCACCGATGAAGCTTTGCCAGGTGTATTCCTGGAATTCGCACTCAACCTCGATGTCGTTGCAAATATGTTGGATCGCATCGATGAAGACGCCCTTGTACTCGCCACTGCTGGGATCCTTGATGACGTCGTGATCATAAGGGACGACGCCGATACGGAAGGTTTTGCTTTCTACCACTTCCTCGATGTCACGGGCCGAAGCGGGTACCGCTACGGCAATTGCCATTGTTGCTGCCGCGGCTGCGGCGATCATACGCATGTGACTAAACATAGACGGTCTCCTAAACGTGGGTTTGAACTGCACAAGAATCCTCAGGGGTTTATCGGTTCGTCTCCGCCGATTTCGTGATCGATTAGGGAAAGGAAGGCGCGGGTGCGCGCTTCGCGCGGCGTCTCCAGGACTTGTTTCGGCGGCCCTTGTTCAGCGATGACGCCCCCGTCCATGAAGATGACGCGGTCGGCGACCTTCTTGGCGAAGTCCATTTCATGCGTGACGACAATCATGGTCATCCCTTCCTCGGCCAGCTTGCGCATAACGCCGAGTACCTCGTTGACGAGTTCAGGGTCGAGCGAGGATGTCGCTTCGTCGAAAAGCATCACGCGTGGCTGCATTGCGAGTGCTCTGGCGATGCCGACACGTTGCTGTTGGCCCCCGGACAGACGCGGTGGATACGTATCGGCTTTTTCCGCGACACCGACCTTGTGCAAATTTTCCATGGCGAGTTTTTTGGCTTCGCTCTTGCTCATCCCCTTAACGATCGTCAGGGGGGCCATGACATTTTCCAGCGCCGACATGTGTGGCCATAGATTGAAGTTCTGGAAAACCATGCCGATCTTGCCCTGGACCTTACGCAGGGCGGCGCCGCGGACCGGTACTTGCTTGCCGTTTTTCTCGAATTGGCCGAGCGCCTCACCTTCGACTTGAATGGTGCCGCGAAAGCCGGTTTCGAGAAATGCGATGCAGCGCAACAGAGTGCTTTTGCCGGATCCCGATGGTCCTATTACGCATAGGACTTCGCCGGGGGTGACGTTGAAGCTGACGCCCTTCAGAACGTCGAGATCCCCAAAGCTCAGCTCCAGATGCTGAATCGAAAGCGCCGGGGTCATCGTTTTGCCAACTTCAGTTCGACGCGGCGCGCGATAAACGCAACCGGATAGATGATGATGAAGTAGACGATTGCCAGTGCCGTATAGAGCTCCAGTGGGCGGAATGTGTTCATGATTGTGTTGTTCACCGAATGCATGAGTTCATAGACGCCGATCACCGAGGCCAGGGACGAGAGTTTCACGAGATCGGCGATCATGTTGACCAAGGGTGGCAGGACCCGGCGGAAGGCTTGCGGCAGGATGATGCGCAGCATTGTCTGGGCGTATGTGAAGCCCAGAATGCGGGCGGCGTCGGTCTGGCCCTTGTCGATCGACGCGATGCCGGACCGGATGATTTCCGCGAAATAGGCCGAGAAGTGCACGGCGAGGCTGATCGCTGCGGCCCAGAAGGCCGTGAAACTCGCCCCCGTCAGAACGGGAAGGCAGTAGAAGATCCAGAAGATTTGTACCAGCAACGGTGTGTTGCGCAGGAATTCCACATAGATCGACGCAAGGATCGCGAAAGGTTTTGGAGCGCTTTGCCGGGTTAATGCGACGATGAGGCCGATGAGGATGGCGAAAACAGCGCCAATTGCGCTTAGCGACAAGGCTGTTTCGGCGCCGTTTATGTATACGGCACGGTAATCCCAGACAATTCCAAAATTCCAGTTATACATCAGGCCGCCTTTGATTTGGTGTCGAGAACCCGGTCAAGGACCCAGTTGTCGAGTGCGTGAACAATTGGTTCTTGTATGCAGAACCGGCCTGGACCATTGAGGCTGGAGCGAAGGCCTGCCTGTTGCTCTTCGGAAATATCGTTGTCTTCTTTCAACGATTTTACCCAACGCTTGTTGTAGCGCGGCAGTATCTCGTTGAAGTCGTTGCGGGCGGCGGTTTCCTTGGGAAAACATACCCCATGGACAATCTCGCTACGGCCTGCGGTTTCGGGCAATGCCTGAAGCCACCACATGCAATCCTGGGTGCAAGCGAAGAAGGTGTTCGGATAAAGTACCGTGAAATACGTTCCTTCCGCCGGGCGCCCTTCCAGCGTGGAAATGAAAGGGAAGGGCGTTGTATCGCCGGGTAGGATGGCGATCGTATCCGCACAGGGCATGAAGATGGCGTCCCAATCGCCTATCGCGTCTTCGCGGAACGTTTTCTGGGTGCCTATGGATTTTCGGTGGACTGTCGCCGTGTGGTAATCCTCCATCGCATTTTCGATGTAGATCTTCCAGTTACAGGCTAGGTCGTAGGTGGTGCGTTGGACGCAGACGAGGTCCTCGTAGGAATAGGATGAAAAGACCGTCGGCAGGTTGCCCAACTGATCCTTCAATGGCGGCGGGTCGGTCGAAAAGTGTACGAAGAGGAAACCGGCCCAGGTATCGACGGAGAGAGGAACCAAAGGATAGTCGGCGAGGTCGAAGCCGATCGTGTCTTCCATTCCCGGCGCGCCGCGCAGGGTGCCATCCAGATCATATGTCCAACCGTGATAGGGGCAGGTTATCGCGCGTTTCTTGCCTGTGCCGCAGACCAGCCGCGCGCCTCTGTGGCGGCAACTGTTTGCGAAGGCCCGCAGTCCGCCCTCCTTGTCTCGAACAACGAAGATCGGTTCGCCGCAGATATTGATGCTGAGGTAGCTGCCAGGATCCGGAACCTCATCGGCTCGACCGGCGAAATTCCACATGCGTTGGAAGATTGTCGAAACTTCACCCTGAAGAAATTCTTCGGAAGTGTAGCACCAAGGTGGCAGGGTTTCCGCTTCCAGAAGCGGCTGGCGGACCCGTTCGTATAGTTTCGGGTCGAACAGATTGTTTTGTTCAGACATGCGGGTCCCCCTCGGATAGCCTCACTGTCCATACCGCACTGCACGATTTTTTGCGGCACTGCACAAAACCGTATCGGAACTATTAAATCGTGACAACATTAATTAATCGATCAATTAGTTTGTGAGTATGGATAAAGCAGGTGTTCTGGGGCGGGGGCGGCTGTTTCAAGAAGTTGTTTTGCACAGCGAAAGGATGCGTTCGCGGGCCGCGCATGTGTCATTCATCTCGACTGGATTGTCACATTTTATTTGTGGCGTTAAGGCCCACTTCGCCGAAGGTTCCCGTCGCGCAAGGATTAGAAAAAGGTTTGCAACCGAAGTGTCGTTTCGTACCCTCATTCGAAACGGAAGGTGCGGGTCCAACCGCCCGTGCCGTAAACCGAGGTGACCTGGAGTAACCGGGCGTCCATAAAAAAACGAATGTGAAACTGGCCGGGTGGCGGCCAAGTGATCAGGGAAGAGAAACACATGCTGAAAACGATTGTAGGGGCGGGAACCGCCCTGGCGTTGATGTTGGGTGTCGGCGTCATGAGTGCTGACAAAGCCCAGGCCAAGGTGGAAGGCGACACGATTGTGTTGGGATCCGCCATCTCCTTCACAGGGAAATATTCCACGAACGGTATCCACGCCAAGAACGGTTATGACTTGGCGGTCAAGAAGATCAACGAAGCCGGCGGCGTTAATATCGGGGATAAGAACTACAAGCTGGAAGTTCGGTATTACGACGATGAGTCGACCCCGGCGCGTACCGCACAGCTGCTTGAACGTTTGATCCAGCAGGACGGTATTCAATACATCCTCGGCCCATACAGCTCGGCGACCACTAAGGCTGCCGCGCCGGTGACCGAAAAGTATCAGGTGCCGATGGTCGAGGCCGAGGGCGCATCGCGCTCGCTCTTCTCGCAAGGGTACAAGTATCTCTTTGCGGTTCTGTCGACGTCGGAGCTCTATCTGGCAAGTGCCATCGATCTGGCGGCGGAAGTCGCCGAGAAGAACGGCAAGAAGCCGTCTGACGTCAAAATTGCCATGGCCTTTGAAAACGATCCGTTCTCGCTCGACGTCCGGGCCGGTGTCGTTGCCGATGCCGAGAAGTACGGCATGAAGATCGTCATCGACGACAAGCTGCCGCGCGATTTGAGCGATATGTCGGCGACCCTGACCAAGGCTAAAGCGTTGAAGCCCGATCTGCTGATCGTGTCCGGTCACTCGAAAGGGGCTGCTACGGCGGCGCGTCAGATCGGCGAAATGAACATCGAAATCCCGATGATCGCCATGACGCATTGCGAAGCGGCTAAGGTGCACGACAAGTTCCCGGCGGCATCCGAAGGGTTCCTGTGCTCCACGCAATGGGCCGAAACGCTGAGCTATAAGGACGGGTTGTTCGGTACGGCCGGGGAATTCGACAAGCTCTTCAAGGATACCTACGAAGGCTATACGACCGTTCCGTATCAGTCCGCTCAGGCAGCGGCAGCGGTCCAGGTTTGGGCCGACGCATTCGAGCGGGCCGGTTCCACCGATCCGCAGAAAGTGCGTGATGCGTTGTCCGCAACGGATATGCAGACCTTCTATGGCCCGATCAAGTTCTCCGAAGCAGGGAACAACATCGCCAAGCCGATGGTTCTGCGCCAGATCCAGAACGGCGCTTACAACGTGGTTGCTCCGTCCAAATGGGCGTCGCATCCGCTGGTGTGGCCGCGCGCGGTTCCGTCGAACTAAGGATTAAAGCCTGTTTGCGACCTCATCCGGGGATTTCCCGGATGGGGCCGCGCATTTTTCCCAATGCCGAACGCGCCACCGGGTGCGGCGGCTGGGGCTTACCCTTCCGCGGAGACTGCGATGTGGGACAATCTTAGTATCCTGACAACTCATGCGCCGGTTTTTAACATTCAGTTGTTGCTGGACGGCATTCTGATCGGCGCGGTGTTCGCGCTGGCCGCCTATGGCCTGGCCCTGGTCTGGGGCGTGATGAACGTCAAGAATTTGTGCCAAGGCGAATTTGTGATCATGGGCGGCTATTTCGCCTGGTTGATGGGCAAGGCCGGCCTGCACCCGATCTTGGCCTTACCATTCGCGATCGTGATCATGTTCGGGTTCGGCTGGGTTGTTTACCTGACGATTATCAAACGTGTCCTGACGAAGGATATGTTTACCTCTCTGTTGACGACATTCGGCCTCGCCATCGTCATTCAACAAGCGTTGAATCTTGCTTTCGGGCCCGAGGTTCAGGCCGTCCAATCCGATTTCCACACGCTGTCGCTGTTCGACGGTTTCGTCACTGTCGCGAATATTAAATTTGTGTCCTTCGTGCTGTGCGGCCTGCTGGCGGGCGCTGTTGTTATGTTCATGAAGCACAGTCGTATGGGCCAGGCGATCCGGGCAACCGCGCAGGATGCTCGGGCGGCTCGTGTCATGGGGATCGATACAGAGAATGTCTATGCCTTCACCTATTCGCTGAACGCGGCGATTTGCGGTGCGGCAGGCGTGCTGATTTCGATGATCTGGGTCATTCAGCCGTTCTACGGCATCACGCATTCGATCCGCTCCTTCGTCATCGTCACGGCGGCGGGGATCGGTAATCTGCCGGGCGTGATCATGGCGGCGCTGGGCATGGGCGTTGCTGAACAATATGTCGGCTTCGTCATGGGGGCCGAATTCCAACAGGCGTCGGTCGTCGTGATCCTGCTGCTGGTCCTGATCTGGCGCCAGATGCAGATGAGCAAACTGCGTCAGGTGGTTCAGTAACGAAGGCGTCGGCAGGGCAACGGTTTCCGGACCAAGCTTCTGCCGTGAAGTAACTGTTGATGCGTGTTCAGGGTAGCCGGCGACAAGACCGGCGCAACATACCGACACGATGAACTGGGTGAATTGTGGGGATCTAGGCACAGGGTCGCAAATGTCTTGGCGCGCACGGCGCGAAGGCATTTCCGGCAAGCCGGGTCCCCGACATATGGGGAGCGTAATGAACGCTGAACGTCGGAATTTGATTTCCCAAGGCCTGTTGCTGGCCTTCGGACTCATCGGGCCCTTCTTGTTCCCGCATTATATTCAACAGATCACTCTGTTGTGGATCATGGTGTTGTTTGCCCTGACTTGGGACGCCATGGGCGGGCAGATGGGGTATAACAGCCTGGGGAATATCTTCTTCTTCGGTGCGGGAATGTATATCTGCGCCGTCACCCAAATCATGGTCGCGGGATACGATGTGGGCGAATACACATCCGCCTTCGGCGCCATCCATGTGGATATTTCCGACGGTCAGTATTTCGCCGGTCTTTTCCTAGGGTTGGCGGTCGCGGCGGTCGGCTGCGTTTTCCTGGCCATCATTTTGGGGCGGATCTTCTTCGGATTGCGCGGGCCGTACTTCGCGATCGGGACACTGGGGATCGCACTGGCGGCCGGCGAATTGATCGGCGCCTGGGACTGGGTCGGCGGCGGTAGCGGCATCTCGCTCCCGCTCTACCCGGCAGAAGCGGACTTTTTCCCCGGTTCGGGTGATGACGAGTCGATGTTCTTTTACACGCTCGCGCTGATCGCGGCGGTTGCGACTTTTCTCTTCTATCAATGGCTATACAGCACCCGCTTCGGGCTTGCGGTGAACGCCATCCGTGATGATGAGGAAAAGGCAGAGGGCATGGGAATCCACACCCTGCGCTATAAGACAGTTGCCTGGGCCAGTTCCGCCTTCTTCATGGCGATTGCCGGTGGCATTCACGGTAACATCATTCACTTCATCGAGCCGCTGGAAGTTGCCTTCCCGACGGTGACATTCGGCATCTTCATGGTGGCGATGGCATTGCTGGGTGGGAAAGGAACCCTTTGGGGACCGGTTATCGGCGCCATCCTGTTCCATGTCATCAAGGAGGTCACCTGGACACACCTGCTGGGCTGGCAGTGGATCGCGCTCGGCATGATCATCATCGTGAATGTCGTGTTCTTCCAGCAAGGTATTCTGGGCTGGATGAAGGAAAGATGGCCGGAAGCCTTTGGCGTCACGGTAGAGGGCGCTCCCGCCCAAGGCTCCGAAACCGGCGGAGGGTCGAACTGATGAGCGGCAAGAAGCTTATTGAGGTCAATGGCGTCTCCAAATCCTATGGCGGCGTGGTTGCCAACAGCAATATCTCGCTGGACGTGGAAGACGGAAAGATTACAGGTCTGATCGGCCCAAACGGGTCCGGCAAGACGACGCTGTTCAACTCCATCGTCGGGTATCACCCGATTGATGAAGGGTCGATCAAGTTCGAAGGCGAGGAAATCTCGAAACTGCGTGTTCAGCAAATCGCGCGGCGGGGCTTGCTCAGAACATTCCAGCAGACTCGCATCTACGGAAAGATGAACTGCGTCGACAACATGTTGATCTCCATTCCGCATCGGAAACATGGCTTTTTCGACATGTTCGGCACCAATGGTAAGGCGGACCGCGATAAGGCGGAACACCTTCTGGAATTCGTCGGCCTGTACAGCAAGCGGTACCTGCCCAGTGGGGATCTGTCCTTCGGGCAGCAGAAGCTTCTGGAATTCGCCATGGCGCTGATGAACGAACCGAAGGTGCTGTTGCTCGACGAGCCGACGGCCGGGATCAATCCAACGCTGATCAATGGTCTTATCGACCGATTGAAACGCGCCAATACCGATTTCGGCATCACGCTTCTGGTGATCGAACACAACATGCGGGTCATCATGAATATGGCAGACAAGGTCTACTGTCTGGCGCACGGGGAAATGCTGTCATCCGGCAGTCCGGACGTTGTGCAGAACGACCAACGTGTGATCGACGCCTATCTTGGCGCGCATTGATCCGGGAGGCAGTAAAATGACTGACGAAAAAAGCCGGTCCACCGGATATCACATGGGGGACGTCAAGACGGTCATCTCCGTCGACGACGTCAACGCCCAGGCCAAGCAGATGGCCGAACCGGTCGAACTTTCGAAGATCGCGGGGCTCGCCAACAACGATCCCTTCGTGAAGGTTGAGGATTTGAAAGCCGGATACGGCAAGATGCAGATCCTGCACGACGTGAACCTTCAGGTCGCCAAGGGACAGTCCCTTTGCCTGATCGGCCCGAACGGCGCCGGCAAATCGACCATTCTGCATTCGATTTTCGGGTTCACGAATATTTTCGGCGGCAAGATCATGATCGGTGATGGGCCGAATAAGAAGGATGTCACGGCCCTGTCGCCGAACCAGAAGCTGAAGGAAGCGGGGATCGCCTATATCCTGCAGGACAAATCCGTCTTCCCCGGCATGACGGTGGAAGAGAATCTGTGGATGGGCGGATACCTGATGGACAATCAGAACGACGCCAAGGAAGCTGCAGAAAAGGTTTTCCAGAAGTATGACCGGCTTGCGAAACGTCGTAAGCATCAGGCGAAGGTGTTGTCGGGTGGCGAGCGCCGGTTGCTCGAAATTTCCCGCGCTTTGGTGATGAATCCGGACGTGCTGCTGGTCGACGAACCGTCAATCGGGTTGGAACCGCGTTTCATCGACATGGTGTTCGATATTCTTGACGATCTGCAGAATACCGAGGGAAAGACCATCATCATGGTCGAACAGAACGCCAAAAAGGGCCTGGAATTCGCCGATATCGGCTATGTCCTGGTCTCCGGTGAACTGGCGATCGCCGGTAAGGGTGACGACCTTCTGGAAAACCCCGAAGTCGGACGCCTGTTCTTGGGGGGATAAGGGGCAGTCAAATCTCACTCTCACCCTGCGGGTAGCGTTCCGCGCCGCACTTGGTATTCTAAGTACCGTACGGATCGTTCAATTGACCGAATAGGGGGTGCGATGACCAAGACCGAAGCATCCAGCCATCCTGCTGTTGCGGCCGGCAAGACCGCTGTGGTGACAGGCGCGGCGAGTGGCATTGGGCTCGCCGCCTGCCGCACTTTCGCTGGCCTTGGCATGAATGTGGTTATGGCGGACCTCACCGCCGAGGACCTTGCCGATGCTTCCGAGACGGTGGCCGCGGAAGCCGCAGGGACCGTGCATCCGGTCGTTGCCGATGTCGCCGACTACAAGCAAATCGAAGCGATACGGGACTGGGCGTTGACGCGGTTCGGCGCCGTCGACCTGTTGATGAACAATGCGGTCACGCGGGTGGGCGGTGGCATTGATGGAACCGCCGAAGATTGGCATCGCGCCATGGCGGTTAACTTCTGGGGGGTCGAAGGCGGGGTCCGGGCTTTCCTTCCCACAATGCTTGAGCAGAACGCACCGGCGGCGATCGTCAATGTGGGTTCGAAGCAGGGCATTACGAATCCACCGGGGAACCTTGCCTATAATGTCACGAAATCTGCGGTAAAGACCTATACCGAAGGGTTGCAGCACGACCTGCGCAACCGGTCGGGATGCAAGGTGAGCGCACATCTTCTGATTCCGGGATGGACGACGACAGGGAAGCGGGAACACAAGCCGGGCGCGTGGATGCCGCAGCAGGTTATCGACTTCATGCTCGCCGGCTTGGCGTCGGGCGATTTCTATATTCTCTGTCCCGATGACGAGACGACGGCGGAAATGGACAATGCGCGGATTCTTTGGGCGGCGCGGGATATCACGGAAAACCGCCCACCGCTTTCGCGTTGGGACCCGAATTGGAAAGCTAAGTTCGAAGGCGAACGATAACCCCACGGTGCGTGCACCGGCCCAGTGCGGAAAACAATGATGAGATATTCCCTTGTTCTTGCCTTTCTGATTCTGCTGGTAGGATGCGACGATGCGGCTGAAACAGTCCCGCAGGTAATCCGACCAATAGCCTGGACCGCCGTGGAGTCTGTCGATTTAGCGCAGGTGCGCCGTCTTTCGGGAACCCTAAAAGCGGCAAGGACGGCTTCGCTAAGTTTTGAGGTCGGCGGGAAAACGGCAACGGTGGCCGCCAATCTGGGTGACGTTGTCGGAAAAGGCGCGTTGCTGGCAGAGATCGACGACGCTCCCTATCAACTGAACCTCAATGCGGCGCGGGGGGCGCTGCAGGAGGCGCGAGCCGCTCTGCATGAGGCGGAAAATAGTTATCGCCGGCAGAAGCAGCTTTTCGACAAAGGCTGGATAGCGCAAGCGGCGTTGGACAACGCAATCGCTACGCTGGACTCAGCCCGCAGCAACGTGAACATCGCCCAGGCGCAATTCGAGCTTGCGGAACGTGACCTGACCGATACGAGACTTCTAGCGCCCTATGATGGTCGTATCACCACCCGTTCGATCGAACCGTCCCAACAGGTTGCAGCCGGGCAGCCGGTGTTTGAAATCGAAGGGCAGGGCGGTTTGGAGGTTTCCGTCATGGTGCCGGAAACGATCATTCAGAACGTGCATGACGGCCAAACCTTCGAGGTCACTTTCGCCGGTCGCGATGCACTGACGGCCCAGGCCCGTGTGACTGAGATCGGGCCTCGTGCACAGGCCAGCAACGCCTTTCCGATTACATTGGCCCTGGCCGGAGACTATCCGTCTTTGCGCTCCGGCATGAGCGCGGAAGTCAATTTTACCTTCGAGGGTCGGGGACGAACAGGATATACCGGCAAGGCGATGAAGGTTCCGATTACTGCTCTGTTACCCGGCAACGACCAGGATGCACTGGTTTTCGTGTTTGACCCGGATTCGGGGACGGTAAGCCGCCGGTCGGTGCAGACCGAGAACATTATCGATAATGAGGTGTTGATTTCTTCCGGTCTGGAAGCTGGGGAAATCATCGCGACAGCCGGTGTCGCCTTTCTGCGCGAAGGACAGAAGGTTCGACTGTTCGATACCGGCGTGCGGCAGTTCAATCAATGACGCCCGGCGTCAACCTGACTGCCGCGGCCTTCGACCATAAGAAGCTGGTCTGTCTGGTTATCGCGATCCTGCTGATATACGGGGCCTTCAGTTACTTCACCTTGCCGGCGCGGGAAGATCCCGAGATCACCATCCGTGGAGCGACGGTGACGACGCGTTTCCCGGGAATGGCGCCCGACCGTGTCGAACTGCTGATTACCAAGAAACTGGAAGAAGCAATCCGCACGATCCCGCAGGTGGAGGAAATCCGTTCGACCTCGACCACAGGGTTGTCGATCATTCATGTGGAGATCATGGACCGGTTTTTCGCGCTGGAGGATATCTGGTCGGATCTGCGGGCAAAGGTGTCGGATGCCCGGGGGAAATTGCCCGATGGCGCCGGCGCGCCGCAGATCGACGATGACCGCGGCGATGTATCGATCATCACCCTGGCGTTGCTGTCGGACGGCTTCGAAATGGGACAGATGTATGATGTCGCGAAGCATGTCCGCGATACGTTGTATCTGGTCAATGGAACAAAACGGATCGATCTGCTGAGCGTTCAATATGAGCGCGTCTTTCTGGAGGTTTCCAATGCGCGCCTTGCTCAATTGGGGCTGTCTCCGTTCGAACTGATTTCAGCCTTGCGGCAGCAGAACATTATTCGGCCTGGCGGGAACGTGAATGTCGGGCCGGAGGAAATCATCCTGGAGCCGACGGGCAATTATCAAAGTGTGGACGATATTGGCGAGACATTGATCACCTTGCCGAACAATTCCGATGTCATCCCGCTGAAGGATATCGTTTCTATTCGTCGTGACTATGCGGACCCGCCGGAGCGGCCGTCCTATTTCAATGGCGAACCGGCGATCATGTTCGCGATTTCAATGCTTTCGGGGCAAAACGTCCTGGAATACGCGCCGCGGATGAAGGCCGAAATTCAGCGGATAGAGGATACGCTGCCTATCGGGTACGAATTGAAGATAGCGACCTACCAGGCAGACCAGGTCCGCGCCACCATTGACGGCGTTTCCCTGAATGTCGTGGAAACCTTGGCGATCGTCCTGGTGGTGGTGATGGTGTTTCTGGGTGTTCGGACAGGCGCTATCGTTGGTGCCATCGTGCCATGTGTCATGCTGGGAACACTGGGGATCATGAGCTTGGCGGGCATGGAATTGCAGCGCATGAGTTTGGCGACCCTGATCATCGCGCTGGGGCTGTTGGTCGATAACGGCATTGTCGTTGCCGAGGATTTCAAGCGACGTCTTGAATCGGGAATGGACCGATATGAAGCGATGGTCAGCGGCGGCCGGGAATTGGCCATTCCTTTGTTGACCTCGACGCTGACCACAATCCTCGTCTTCATGCCGTTGATGCTGGCCGAGCACATGGCGAGTGAATACACGCGCTCAATCAGTCTGGTTATACTGATCTCGCTCATGGCTAGTTGGGTGCTTGCCCTCTGCGCCACACCGTTGCTGTGTTACGCCTTCATCAAGGTCCGGCCGGTGCCGGACAACGCCGCCCATGACATGCACCCTAACGGACGGTTGTTTACCGCCTATGCGGTGTTCCTTAAGGCGGTTCTCAGGTTTAAAATTCCTTTTCTTGTCCTAATGGTCGCGGCGCTTGCCGGCACCGTGCTTTTGTTCGGGCAAGTGCCGAAGCAATTCTTTCCAAATTCCGACCGTTCCCAGGTGCTGGTCTATATCGACCTGCCAGCGGGCACGCCGGTTCGTTACACCAACACACGAATGCAGGATATCTTCGCCTGGCTCGATGACCGGGAAAGGTTCCCTCATATCGAAAGTCATGTGGGTTATGTCGGCTATGGCGGCCCGCGCTTCGTCCTATCCCTCGCCCCTATCGATCCTGCGGATAATAAAGGTTTCATCGTGCTCAACATCGATGAGGCCGAAAGCATGGACAAGACGATCGCGGCGCTGCAACGGGGCTTCATTGAGGATCATTTCGACCTTCAAGCCCGTGTAAAACGAATGTTCCTGGGGCCGTCGGATTCGTCGGAGATCGAGGTGCAGGTGATCGGTCCCGATGCCGGCTTTATTTTCAGAACCGCACGGCAGATCGAAGACTATTTGTCGACTATTCCGGGGACGATCGATATCCGAAACAACTGGGAGAACCGGATCATGAAAGTGCTGGTCCGCGTCGACCAGCAACGCGCGCGGCGAGCCGGTGTGACCAGCGAAGATATCGCCATATCGCTGCAAGGCTATTTCGACGGGACGGAAGTGACCGAATTGCGGGAAGGGGATGACATTATTCCGATCGTCTTTCGCGGGGAAAGTGCCGAGCGTTTGAACCTGGATCGGATGCGGACGCTGAACGTTTATTCGCAAAGCCGGCGCGTAACCGTGCCGCTGATACAGGTCGCGGATTTCGTACCGGACAATCAATACGCACGGATTGTGCGCGAGGACCTTTTCCGGACCGTGTCGGTCCAGGCGCGCAGTACGGTGATGACGGCTGAGGACCTCGCGGACGTCATAGACGCCAAGATCGTGGCAATGCGGCAGTCCCTGCCGCCGAACCACAGCATCGAATATGACGGTGTCGTCAAGGAATCGGCGGATGCGCAGGCGGCCCTCTCAGCCAATGTACCGGTGGTACTCGGTGTGATCGTCCTTTTGCTTGTAGCGCAGTTCGGTTCCTACCGCCGGCCGCTCATCATCGCGTTGACGATTCCACTGTCCGCTATTGGCGCGATTGCTGGATTGCTAGTCATGCAGGCACCGTTCGGTTTCATGGTTACGCTTGGTATCTATTCGCTGGCGGGGATCATCATAAACAATGCCATTGTCCTGATTGATCGTATAGACATTGAACGGGCGGCCGGGAAAACAAACACGGATGCGATCATCGATGCCTGTTTGCTTCGTGTCCGGCCTATTGCGATGACCACGATAACGACGATCCTGGGCTTGATGCCCCTGATTGTCACCGTCGATCCGCTTTTTTACGGCATGGCCTGCGTCATCGCATTCGGGTTAGGAATCGGTACGCTGCTGACGCTCGGGGTCGTCCCCGCGCTGTTCGCCTTGTTGTTCCCTGATGGCAAGACTGGTTAGGTCTGAACCGGCCGCCGGCGTGCTACAGCTTCCGTTTCGTCACATAAGGAAAGGTGAAGGCGACGGTCCAACCGATCAGCGTCAACCCGATCAACGCTTCGACGCCAGCCAATAGACGCAGCGGGCCGGTAGGGTACAGATCCCCATAGCCGAGTGAGGTATAGCTGGACGCAGAAAAATAGAAATAGTCCCTGATATGCACAGCACCATGGATATGGCCGACTTGGGCGTATTCCGACACAAGCATATAGACGACGCCAAACAGAAGCATCTCGGCGAAATGCATCAGGACGATCGACGATGTCGCCGCCACGACATGCACAAAGGCAAAGCGATCACCATGCATGCGGTCCAGCAGCGGTGTGACGGCATGCAAGACCTTCACATGAAACGTCACCGTCAGGATCGCAAAGGCAAACGAGCAGAACCAGTAAAGTAAGCTCACTCAATTCCCTCCCAGAAAAAGCGCGGTGCCGATAAATAACCGTATTCCAAGGATGGAAAAAGGCCGTCGTCAGCGTTGCAGAGTCTTGTCAGAGAGTTCTTCGATCGCCGCTTGCAAGCTCTTGCTATCGACCGGCTTGGCAAGGAAGTAGTCCATGCCCGCTTCGAGGCATTGGTCCTTGTCCACCTCGAACGCGTTGGCGGTTATCGCAAGGATCGGGACATTGGCGCGCTCGGCTATTTCCAGACGGCGGATATGCCTTGTCGCCTCCAAACCGTTCATGTCCGGCATTTGCATGTCCATCAAGACCAAGTCGTAGGACAGGTTGCGCACGGCATTCACTGCATCTCTTCCATTTTCCACGACGTCAACGCTGTAGCCGAGTTTTTCCAGCGAAAGCCGTGTGACCATTTGGTTGATGTGATTGTCCTCAGCGATCAGGGCGCGACCTCTCGGAGGTGCCACGCCGGCGTCGAGGGGGCTTAACCCCGTTCGCGGGGCCGGCATTGGTGTTTTCAAGTCCAATGCGTGGAGCAAAGCGTTGTAAAGGTGTGACTGGCGTGTTGGTTTCAGCAAATGGACGTCGAACAATTTTCTAGACTGGGCGTCGGCCCATTTTTCCGACGGTATCGGTGACAAGGCCAGTATCGGCAGTATTCCAAAATGTGGTTCCGCCCGTAAAGCGGCCATGATCCGCGCGCCGTTCTCTTCCGGATGGCGCAGGTCTACCAATATGAGGTTGAAGGGATTGCCGGTCGGGTCCGCTTCCTGCCGGCTTTGCAAAGCTGCTTCGACACTGTCCACAGCCGTTGCGCGGACACCCCAATTGCCCAGCGTCTGTTGCAGCAGGTCTGGATGGTCCGGCGTGTCGTGAACGATCAGTATGCGGCGGCTGCGCAGTTTGCGGGTATGTTCTTCCCGAAGTTCGGACACGGCCCGGCCGGCGCAGGGTAGGACCATTTCGAACCAGAACGTGCTGCCTATACCCGGTTCGCTATCGAATCCGATTTCCCCGCCCATCGCTTCGACGAGGCGTTTGCTGATTGCCAGCCCTAGGCCGGACCCGCCGTATTTGCGGGTTGAAGATGAGTCTACTTGTGAGAAGCTCTGGAACAGTTTCGCCTGGTCCTGTTTGGCAATGCCTATACCGCTGTCCCGGACTTCGATGCGGATGCGGGGCATTTCAAAGGTGCCGCCGTTCCGGAACGCGCGGATTGTCACGTCTCCGGATTCGGTGAATTTCACCGCGTTGCCTAGCAGGTTCAACAAGACTTGCCGCATGCGTCCAGCATCCCCGCGGAACATCAGCGATACATCCGGTGACGCGGTATAGCCGATCTCCAACCCTTTTTCCTTGGCGCGCGGGGCCAGGATTTCTATCGCCCCTTCCACCAAACCGACCAGGTTGAAATCCTCTTCCGACAAATCGAGTTTTCTGGATTCCAATTTTGAGAAATCCAAAATGTCGTTGATGATGCTCATCAGGTCATTGCCGGAATTTGCGATCGTTTCGACATACCGGCGCTGTTCGTCGTTCAAGTCCGTGTCCAGTAGCACCTCGGTCATGCCGATGACGCCGTTCATCGGTGTGCGTATTTCGTGGCTCATCGTCGCCAGGAATTCGGACTTGGCGCGGTTTGCTTCCTCGGCCTGACGAACGGCGACGGTCAGATCGGCCGTCTTTCGCAGAACCCGTTCCTCCAGCGTCCGATTCAGCGCCAGGATTTCACGCTGGGCGTCTTCCCGTTCTGCTATGGAGCGTGCCAAGGCGCGCATCGGTAGCACGCGGATGACGATGAAAAGCAGTCCGGCGAGGGCGACCGATATCAGCGCGACATATAAGGCCCACAGCCATACATGTGACGATGACTGCTGCTGGTGAAGGTAGGCGACGATGTCCGGGCCGAACCGGACAGGGGTTACGGCGCGGATGTTGAGAAGCGGGATTTCGCCGCCAAGTTCCTGCACAGTCGAACCGTCCGGCAGGATCAGCGCGATGTGGAGGACTGTGCGCTCAGGATGGTCCTCGTCCCCGCGCAAGGCCCGCGTGAAGACGGATGCGATCCGTTCATCGAGAAACACCCAGAGGTCAGGGTTGCTTGCGATCAACTCCTCGACCTCGCTGGCAATCCGCCGATTTTCGATCTGAATGCGGTCCTGCTCGTAGTTCAACCCAGTGGCCAGATAGACGGCGGGCGTCAGCACGGCGATGCCGACGGCAAGCACCAGGGAAAGCCAGCCGATCGTCCTGCGCAAACGCCGGTCCGAGGAAATGCTGCTGACGGCGGCGTGGCGTTCCGCTTCCGCGACAAGTTTTTGTGTATCCGGCATAGGGTCTTGCCTTTATTGGCTTTGCCGCGGCCTATTCACGGCCGATAGGCAAATGGCCGTTGTCGCGCAGTATTTCCTGACCTTGCGCTGAATAGAGAAAATCGACCAAAGCCGTTGTCTCGTCGGGAACAACCTTCGGCGTCACCAGATAATACCGTTTCGATATTGGATAGCTACCGTTGGCTAGGTTTTCTGTTGTCGGCGCCACGCCGTTCAGGGCGAAGGTGTTGATGTTCCGGTCTTCAGCCAGAATCAAGGATAGCGACAGGAAACCGACGGCCGTCGGTGTCTCTTCCAGGGCATCGGCGGCATCTTGATCTGACGCACCGATCCGCGCGCCGCGGCTGACGGCGGCGTCGAAAGCTGGCCCCATTTCCGGGAACGCCTCTACAACCAGTGTAATGTCCGTGTCGTGCAGGGGGCGCATGACAACCAGAATCGGATTGCCGTTCGGCCAACGTCTGGTACCGCGCTGGTAGATCTCCACCACATCGGCGATGGTCAGTTTCTCCAAATATACGTCGTTCGCCGATGACAGGGCCAATGCGGTGACGCCATAAGCATTGGCTTTGAAGCCGGCGGCGGCTTCCTCGGCTTTCAAAGGTCTGGACGAAATGGCGAGATCGATGGCCCCGGCCGCAAGGGCCTTGATGCCGCCACCGCTGCCAAGGCTGTTCAATACAGTGATATCGGTTTCCGGGTGCGTGGCCTTGTAGGCTTGGGCGATTTTTTTCCAGGTGCCGAGATCACCGCCAGTGCCGCCAATTTTGATTTCGGCCTGTGACGGTGAGACGCCAAGTGACGTGGCAAGAAAAAGCGCAAGAAATGCTGCGCGCAGATACACGGGGTTGGTTTGGAAGAACATTGTTTGGACTGACTCCGCCGTAACGATTGCCGCCCCCCGACGTACATCGTCATGTCATCAATGTAATCCTACAGCTGCGGGTATTAAGAAAGGGTTGAAACCTTATTGAATGCCGGTGTGCCGCATCGCCTCCCGTCCCAGATAGGTGGCCAACTCACTGATCCTCACCCACTTTGCTGTCGGCGGCTTTCTCGCTGACGGCATGGTGTCTGGGCGGGGTCATCCTTGCGCGGTTCCTCCACGCGGACTGGCACTGGCGTGCGGTCAATATCGGTTTGGGGATGGTCCTGCTTCTGTCGATCGTTCCGATCTGGCTATAGCGCTTATTTAGATAGGCACCGCAGTTAGGGACACCCTATTTGGTCCGCCAGTTCGACCATGTCGTTTGCGATGAATTCCCAATCGCTCGTGGCTTCGAAATCCACCTTTTGATGCGGGCCATATTCATAGGGGCGGTTGATATAGGCCGTCTTCATACCGCAGTCGCGGGCGGCTTGAAGATCACCGTTATGGGCCGCGACCAGCATGCATTGGTCGGGTCGAAGTCCCAGGGCTTCGCAACTTCCAAGATAGGTTTCCGGCATCGGCTTGTAGGATCGTGTCACCTCCGCGCCGAGGACGGCGTCCCAGGGCAGGCCGCTGTTCCTGGCCATGTTCACCATCAGCGCGATATTGCCGTTCGAGAGCGTGCCGAGGACGTATTGCCGGTGCAGGCGGTGCAAACCGGGCAATACGTCTTCCCAGGGCCGGAGCCGATGCCAAGCGCGGTTCAAATGGTCCGTCTCTTCCTCGGATATCCCGGTGATGCCGTATTTCCCGAATAGCTGGTCCAGGTTTTCGCGGTGTAGGACGTCCAGCCGAACGAAGCCGCGGTTCCCGGCGCGGACCTGCTCCATGGCGGGTTGGTAAAGGCCGCGCCAATCATCCGCGAAGGCCAGCCAATCCCGGTCGATCCCATTGCGTGCGCCGAAGGCGGCGGCTTCGCGGGAAATGCCCCCGCGCCAATCCACGACGGTACCGAACACATCGAACAGCAAGGCCTTCACCTGTTTCGCGCCGTTTTGCGCGGCAACGTCCGTGGCATTTCTGGCGGGCATGATTTTTCCTCCGTCCCTGTCTTTGCCGCATGCTGGCACAGTCGGGGCGGGGGGAACAGGGGCCTAAACGCCCATGCGTTGCCGCAAATGCTGGGTCAGTTCCAGCGGTTCCAGGTCTGGTAGGCTTTCGAAATCGATCCGTTGGCCGATATCGACGTCGATCCGGGTATCCAGCTTGTTGCGCACCTCGTTCAACAGCAGGCCCAGGCGTAGAACCTGGCTGTGTCGGCTGGCAAATTGAAACGACCAGGAGTTTCGGCCGTGGAACTGAACCGGCAGGATGTCACAGCGTGACGCCTGGATGAGTTTTCCCGTCATCGGCTTCCACTCGTCATCTCGGACAGGCGCCCGCCGTCGCTGCGACCAGGAGACGCCGCCGGCGGGGAAAATCCCGATGGTGCCGCTGTTGCGAAGCCGGTCGATGGCGGCGCGCCGGCTGGCGACGTTGATGCGGTTTGCGTCCCGTGTGCCGGTGAAGTCGATGGGCAACAGATTCCGCACCAAACTGGGTTCCTGCAGCAGCACGCCGTTGGCGATGACTTGGAACTCGGGATCGATGCGTGATGCAATCCAGGACAGAACGAAGCCGTCGATGACGCCGAAGGGATGGTTGGCCACCAGAAGAAGACCGCGATCCGGCCGTTTCAATGCCGGCGTCGCCGCTGCATCGAAACGGATGCCCAATTGTTTGACGGCAAGGTCCCAGGCCGCGGGTCCTGACAAGCTCGCCCCGTCCTGTAGGTAGCGTTTGTAGCGTTCGCTTAGGGCGCCACGGCCGGTGACTTTTTCGACCGTGCGTATCAGCGCGCGGTGAAATGGCGGCATGCTGGGATCGGCATAGGTGATGGTGATCGGCTCGCGCATCGCCAAGAGTCCATAAATCGATAAGACGTCTATGGATGGGGCCGTTCGGGACCCGCGTAAAGCGCTTGCAGCCGGTTGAAACCGAAACTTCATCGAACGGTCACCGGACCGTCTTGTCGCGACCGCCCAGAAGGGATTAGCGGCCCGCGGGCGGCGCGTGCCAATGTCGCTGGCCGTGCCGCCCGGGGGGATGAAGAGGGTCAAAGAATGTCGGCGAACCCCATCAGGGCCAGGATGAATTCCTTGGGCCGTTCGGCCGGGATCATGTGACCGGCTTGCGGTATGTCCAGGCGCAGGCCTTGCGGCAGTTCCGCAAACAAGGCATCGACGTCGGCCGGATTATAGAAGACCCTGTCCTGATAGCCGGTGGTGACCAGAACCGGCAGATCCAGGCCGGTCAGGTCCATTTCCCAGCTGGTATCGGCCATATGGGTGACCAGGTTCATGAAACCGGCATCTTCGGCGAGCCCTTCATAGGCGGATGGGTTGTCGAAAATGTCGTCGATCATGGCCGCGTGCATCGCTTCCGACGTGATGACGTGGGAGGCAACGTCGCGCAACAAGGTGGGACCGCCCTGTTGCATCAGGCGAACGCACATCCGGTTCATCCAATCGATGCGTGGCGACATCTTCCGCAAGGTGTTGACGAGGACGATGCCGGAAGGCTTCAGGCCTTGCGCATGGGCCCGGATCGCATACAGGCCACCGATCGACAGCCCGACGACGATCGGGGCGTCGATTTTCAACTCGGCGATGACGCGCATCAAATCGGCTGTGATCAGCTTGTCGTCCAGCGCGATCGCGGGGTCGAAGCTGCTCTTGGCCTGTCCGCGGAAATTGTAGACGAGCGTGCCGTGCCCCGCCTTGCGCAATGCAGGTCCGATCAATCCCTGCCAAAGGGAGCAATCGCCGGTGATGGGGTTGATGAAGACGAAGGTCTTTCCGCCCGCGCCCGATGGCGGATCATACTCGTAGTAGAGCGCGTTCTTTTCGTCGATTTGCAGTAGCGACAATTCTTCCTCCCGTTCGTCCAAAATTGTTTTGCCAGGCGCGTCGCCCGGTGGATCGGTGTCCGGCAATTTTGCGGATCGGCAAAGCCATTGGGAAGAAGGAACCGACCGTACTTACGCCGGTCGCGGGAACAGGTCTCATTCCATTGGGTAAGGGGCGGGCCCGGACAGGGCCGCGCCACGTGGCGGAGTTAGCTGAAAGACAAGGCGCCTATTGGCGTTCCGCCAACTGCGGCGCGTTCTTGGGGCCAAGCACCAAGCAGTCCTGGCGACGCTGCTTCATGTTGTTGCAGGCAGCGAAGGCGTCCTGTTTCTGCAGCCCGGCGATGCGCGCCCGGTAGAGCGTCCTTGTTCCCCGCGTGGGAACGACCGCAATCATCGACGCTTCCACAACGGAACCGAGCCGTGATTGCGCCGTTTCGGCGGCGCCATGGGCGCGCGACCGACTGCGGAACGCGCCAACCTGGATCGACCATTCGCCCATCGGCTCGGCAGCCGGTTGGGCACTTGCTGTCGGAACAGGCGCGCGCGGCGGCTCGGCAGCCTGGGCTGCGATGCTGAGGGCTGAATTCACCCGCTTCAGGAAGGGGTTCTTCGCTCCGCTGGCCGCGACCTGCGTTTCGCCCAATGCCGGCATGTCCGGTTTGCGCGGTGCACGGATCGCGACGGCCTCGTAGCCGAGGAAGGCGCTATCCAGAAGGGCCATCATTTTCCGGTCCCGGGACTTTGACGTCCGTCCCCCGAATACAACGCCGATCAGCCGGACATTATGACGCGTGACCGAGGCGACGAGGTTGAAGCCTGCGGCGCCGATATAGCCCGTCTTGATGCCGTCCGTGCCAGTGTAGCGGCCCAACAAGTTGTTGTGGTTCTTGTGCTTGCGTCCCCGATAGGTGAAGGACTTTGTGTCGAACAGCCCATAATATTCAGGGAAGTCATGCATGATGCGGTGGGCCAGGGTGGCCATGTCGCGCGCAGTGCTTTTCTGGGTTTTACTGTAAAGGCCCGAGGCGTTTCTGAAGGTCGTTCGGGTCATGCCCAAGGACCGTGCTTTGGCCGTCATCTTCTCCGCAAACTTGGCTTCCGTACCGGCAATGCCCTCGGCGACGACAACGGCGACATCGTTCGCCGACTTGGTGATCAGGGACATGATCGCGTCACGGACGGAAATCTTCTCACCACGGCCAAGGCCCAGCTTGCTCGACGGCATGCGGCTGGCATGGCGGGAAACCGTCAACTGCTGACCCATCGTCAGACGGCCGTCGCGCAGCGCCTCGAACGTCATGTAGAGCGTCATGATCTTGGTCAGCGATGCCGGGTGGCGCAGCGTATCGATGTTCCGGGAATGCAAAATCTTTCCGGTCGCATCTTCCATGATCAGCGCGGAATACTTGGCATCGGCGGATTTCGGTACGGAAACCAGTCCAATCACGGCCAAGATCAATAGCAAGACCGATAGAGACATCCCCAATTTTGACTTGGCGTTGCGGCGCATAGTCGACCCTTTTTACTTCCCTAGTCTGCAGCAAGTCTTACGAATTCTGTGTCCGTTTCGTTTATAAACGAATCACTCGAATCAGTCCACACGAAGGATGAGTATTCCACTATGGACATTAACGGTTAGTGAATTCGTATAAGGTTTATCGAAGTTTTTCTTTGATATCGAGCGCAATTGCGGCCGCGACGAACCGACCCATATTGGTGACGGGACGTCGTGCGATAACGTGATTTAGCGAATTGGAGCCTGACCGGGCCCCGAAAAGACGAGGAGCATTCGGTTTAATGAAGGCAATACGGTTCCCTTTGGTCGCCATTTTGGTGGTTGTGTCCGGTGTGGCCCTTCTGACCGGGTGTACGGCTTCGTCGACTGGGGAAATCGACAACCCCGTTCTGCGTCGGGCGACATGGATCGACTTCATCAGCGCCGGCGATATTCGCCAAAACTGCAGGCCGGGGGCGGCGGAACGCATCCGGTTCGTGTTGAACGCAAACCGCGCGGAACAGGTGCGGATCTACGATCTGAACGCGGCAAATGAGACCCTGAGGATAAGGGTGCTGACCCCCAAGCAACGGATCGATGAGATCCGCCTGGACAACAGCATCACCCGTTTTTTCAACCCGTCCGACATGACGGTCCGCCTGTCGGAACGGGATACGGCATTGATCCTGAGCGCCTATCGTAAGGATCTTGCCGCGCCGCGATCCGAACTGCCGTCCGAATTGCTGACCGAATGGCATTTCTGGCTGGTCGGTGCGTGCTTGGATGGAAAATTCACTTACGACGCCTGGGTGAACCCCGGCCGCGACTTCCTGGCTTTGACCTTCCCGGAAAACCTTCTGCGCCGGGACATAAGCAATATTCCGCTGAACTTGCCGCCGGGTGAGCGTTTGACGATCAGGGACTACAACCCGGAGCGGCAGCAGGGATACGACCATTATATTTTGCATTTGCGTGAAGATCGCGTGATTCTTGGGCAAAACTATGGGCTGGATAAGAGCAAATAGCAGTCTAACCTATTGATTTAAAATAAAACCATAAAAATGGTGCAGTGCACAATAATCCCTTGACTTAAGCGCCGGCCATATTATATAACCGTTATGAATGTTGCGGTGCAGCATTCTGGAGTATCCCAATTTCGATACGCCGCCGGCAGGTCCGGCAACCAATTGTGCCGAGACCACGCCGATGATCGGCGTCTAAACACTCAGGAGATTATTGTTATGACCAGCAAGAAGGCAGGCGCCGCCAAAGTCGACGCCAAACAATTCGAAGAAGCCGTTGCCAATGGCAAGCAGTCCGTCGAGCAGGCGATGGCCGCGACGAAAGAACACGTCGAAAAGGCCTCCAACGCCGCGTTGAAGAGCTATGACGAGTTCGCCACCTATGGCAAAGATTCCTTCGATGTTTTCTCGAAGTTCAATGATGCTGTCGTTAAGGGTTCCGAAGAATTCGGCAAGGCCTACTACACCTTCGTCAAATCCTCCGCCGATGCGGGCGCCGAGACCGCCAAGGCTCTGCTCAGCGCGAAGACCCTGAACGAGTTCGTTGAAATCCAGTCCGGCTTCGCCCGCACCACGTTCGACTCGATGGTCAGCGAAAGCGGCAAGTTGAACGAAATCGGCGTCAAGGTTGCGACCGAAGCGTTCGAACCGGTTCAGGCGCACATGAACGCCACGGTTGAACGGATGGTGAAGCCGCTGGCGGCCTAACGGCGCACGGTTTTCGCATCCGATAAGGATCGTCCGTCCATCTGGACGGACTGCCTGGAACGGCCCGGATTTTCCGGGCCGTTCTTGTTTTTGAGGCCATGAATACCATTCAGCTCTAATTCTTGCCGGTGGAGATTGAGAAAACACTGGTCACGCCTGCGTCAAATTCCTTTTCAAATGCGCAAGCACGATGCTATATCGCCATCCATCCCAACCAATTGATGCATGTTATGGTGGGTCTTGGGGACGCAGGGGCGCCCGATGGGAGCGGACCTTTCTCAAGGCACGCGGTCTGTTGCCCCTTTTCTTTTTGCGTAAGGGGCCTGTTGCGTAGGGGACGATCGCACTGTTGCGCTAAGCCGTATTAGACCAAAGCCTGACGTGCACAGCGCTGGCGGCCAGAACGAACCAGCGAGAATTGAGGAGAGTAATAATGGCGAAACTGTTGATGCCGAAGGCGACGGCGGTCTGGTTGATCGATAACACGACGCTCACCTTCGATCAGATTTCAGATTTCACGGGCCTTCATTCCCTGGAGGTCCAGGCGATTGCCGATGGCGAAGTCGCCACCGGGATGCAGGGCATGGACCCGCTCGCCAACGGTCAGTTGACCCAGGAAGAAATCGACCGGTGCGAAACGGATGTGACCGCACGGCTGCAAATGCTGGTGTCGGATCTGCCGGAACCGGTCATCCGCCAGAAAGGCCCCCGGTACACGCCCGTTTCCAAACGCGCGGACAAGCCGGATGCCATCGCCTGGTTGCTGCGCCATCACCCGGAATTGAGCGATGCCCAGGTCGGCCGTTTGATCGGCACGACAAAACCGACCATCCAGGCAATCCGGGATCGGTCGCACTGGAACTCGTCCAACCTTCGCCCGCGTTCCCCGGTCGAACTCGGCCTTTGCCGGCAGGAGGAAATGTCGATCGAAATCCAGAAAGCCATCAAGGCAGGCCGGAAGCCGCTGGAACAGCCGATCCAGGAAACCTTCGAGGAAGAACCCGCGGCAGCGCCGGGCTGGGAAGGTCTGGAATAGAATCCTGCATGGCCCTGTGCTTTCTTACAGTGGATAGGGATCAATGGGCGGCTTTGGCCGCCCTTTTTCTTTCCTGCGGGGGCGAGGCACGCGACGGGCAGGGGCGGACAACAGTGCCGGCTGACCGTTTGGAATTCTTCCAGTTTCGGAAAGGATCCTTCGATTAGGCATCTCACCCCTTTCAATCGATGGCGTGAATCCAATATTATTAACCGGTGGGTGTTCGAACGCGGTACGACGCGAACGGATGGGTATGGATCAAGGATTGCGATGACGGACGTGACGATCGGCGTGTTTTCGGGAAGTGGCGGTTCTTTCGCGCCGCCGCGCGCCAGCGATGAAGATGGTGACGGCGACGATTCCGACGGAAAATCCGGTGCCGGGCTGCTGACCCGTACCAAGCCGAAAACAAAAAAACCGGCCATGTATAAGGTCTTGATGCTGAACGACGACTACACGCCGATGGAATTCGTCGTGTTTGTGCTTGAACAGTATTTCAGCAAAAGCCGGGAAGAAGCGACACAGATTATGCTGCATGTGCACCGACGCGGTGTCGGTATTTGCGGCGTCTATACCTACGATATTGCCGAAACAAAGGTGAACCAGGTGATGGAACTGGCCCGAAAGGAACAGCATCCCCTGCAATGCACGCTGGAGAAAGAGTGACCCTAAACACCGCCATGACTGGGACAGAAGCATGACTGGAACGGATTTTGCGGGTCCTTTTCACGATATCGTCCTGGAAAGAAAGGGTGATCCCGCTGCAACGGATCGCGGCATTTCCGCGCAGAAAAACCCGGGTCACACATTTGTCGCAAAATCGGGGCTGGCAAACCGGCGTGCCTCACCCCACAATCATTATAGAGGGTCCCGGAGGAGGGTGGTGTCGATGCCCTTCCCCCCGGTCTTCGTGAATACGGTTGTCGCGGCGAAAGCTGCCAAATGCCTGCGGCAAGAAAGGATTTGATCAGAAATGCTGTCGAAGAACCTTGAGGAGACATTGCATAGGGCCTTGGCGCATGCGCGGACGCGTCGCCACGAATATGCGACCCTGGAGCATCTGCTTCTGGCCTTGGCCGAGGATCAGGATGCGGTTGCGGTTCTGCGGGCCTGCGGTGTCGAACTTGAGAAGCTGCGCGGCGATGTCGTGGATTATCTGGACAACGATCTCTCCTCCCTGATCGCTGCGTCCGAAGACGATCCGAAGCCGACGGCCGGGTTCCAGCGCGTGCTGCAACGCGCCGCGATCCATGTCCAATCTTCGGGCCGTGAGGAAGTGACGGGGGCCAATGTTCTTGTCGCCATTTTCTCGGAACGGGAGAGCCATGCCGTCTACTTCCTGCAGTTGCAGGACATGACCCGTTTCGATGCGGTCAACTATATCAGCCACGGCATCGCCAAGGTGCCCGGCCAGCCCGGCGGCGCAACGGCCCGCCCGGTAAGTGGCGCGGATGAAGACGCCAAGACGGAAGAAGTGAACAAGGAAGGGTCCGAGGCCCTGGACGCCTATTGCGTCGACCTGAACAAGAAGGCGCAGGAAGGCAAGATCGATCCCCTGATCGGCCGCGCTTCGGAAGTTGAACGGACCATCCAGATCCTGTGCCGCCGCACCAAGAACAACCCGCTGCTGGTCGGCGATCCCGGTGTGGGCAAAACCGCCATTGCGGAAGGCTTGGCCAAGCGGATTCTGGAAGGCGACGTGCCCGAGGTTCTGAAGGATTGCACGATCTTCCAGCTCGACATGGGGACGTTGCTGGCCGGTACCCGGTATCGCGGTGATTTCGAGGAACGCTTGAAAGCCGTGATGAAGGAAATGGAAGAGACCGAAGGCGCCATCCTGTTCATCGACGAAATCCACACGGTGATCGGTGCGGGGGCGACGACGGGCGGCGCAATGGATGCGTCCAACCTGCTGAAGCCGGCCTTGGCCAGCGGTGCGTTGCGGTGCATCGGTTCGACGACCTATAAGGAATTCCGCGGCTATTTCGAAAAGGACCGTGCGCTTGCTCGCCGGTTCCAGAAGATCGACGTCACGGAACCGTCGATCCAGGATACGATCAAGATCCTGAAGGGCCTGAAACCCTATTACGAAGAACACCACAAAGTCCGCTACACGAACGACGCCATCAAGACGGCGGTCGATCTTTCGGCGCGCTATATCAATGACCGTAAGCTGCCGGACAAAGCAATCGACGTGATCGACGAAGTCGGCGCGGCCCAGATGTTGGTGCCGGAGTCCCGCCGGAAGAAAACGATCGGCGTAAAGGATGTGGAATCCGTGGTCGCGAAAATCGCTCGGATTCCCCCGAAACAGGTGACCCGCGACGATCGCGAAACACTGAAGACCCTGGAATCGGACCTGAAAATGGTCGTTTACGGCCAGGATCAGGCGATTACCGCCCTCTCATCGGCCATCAAGCTCAGCCGTGCAGGGCTGCGCGATGGCGAAAAGCCGATCGGCAGCTATCTGTTCTCAGGCCCGACGGGCGTTGGTAAGACCGAAGTCGCGCGCCAGTTGGCGAAGACTCTGGGCGTCGAATTGAAGCGCTTCGACATGTCGGAATATATGGAACGGCATACCGTTTCCCGACTGATCGGCGCGCCTCCCGGCTATGTCGGGTTCGACCAGGGCGGTCTGTTGACCGACGCCATCGATCAGACCCCGCATTGCGTGTTGCTGCTGGATGAAATCGAAAAGGCCCATCCGGACCTGTTCAACATCCTGTTGCAGGTGATGGACTATGGGAAGCTGACCGATAACAACGGCAAGACCGTCGATTTCCGCAACGTGGTTCTGATCATGACGACGAATGCCGGGGCGTCCGAAATGGCGAAACCCGCCATCGGGTTCGGCCGGGAAGATCGGGCCGGGGCGGACAAGGAAGCGGTCGAGCGTATGTTCACACCGGAATTCCGGAACCGCTTGGATGCCATCATCCCCTTCGACTATCTGTCGGAAGACGTCATCGACCGTGTGGTCGACAAGTTCGTCATCGAACTGGAAGCCCAGTTGGACGATCGGGACGTCGCCATCGAACTGACCGATGCCGCGCGGTCCTGGTTGGGCCGGAAGGGCTATGACCGCCTATATGGCGCCCGTCCGCTGGCCCGGGTCATTCAGGACCACATAAAACAGCCGCTGGCTGAGGAATTGTTGTTCGGCGACTTGGTGAATGGCGGACTTGTCATCGTCGACAAGGATCCGAAGCAGGACAAACTCTTCTTCCGGTATGAAGACGAGAAGTCGAAGCGAGCGCCGAAGAAGTCAGCGAAGCCGCGGAAGCGCGGCGGCGGGGCTGCTTCGAAAGAGCCTGAATACGTTAAGTAAGCGGATATCCAGGATTGAAACTGCTGTTGCAGCGCGCTGCGGAGGCGGCCGTCGAAGTCGACGGCGCCTGCGTGGGGCGTATCGGGCAGGGTTTGCTTGTCCTGGTCTGTGCCGAACCGGGCGATACGGTTGATGATGCCGCCTACCTTGCCCGCAAGGTCGCCCTGATGCGGATTTTCAGTGACGAAGACGGGAAAATGAACCGGTCGGTCTTGGATGTCGGCGGCGCCGTCTTGGCCGTCAGTCAGTTCACCCTGGTGGCCCGTTGGAAAAAAGGTAACCGCCCGGGCTTTTCAGATGCCGCGGAGCCCGATTTGGGCGAACGCCTATACGACGCGTTTTGCGATGCCGTTCGTGCCGAGGGTTTGCCGGTTGAAACAGGGCGTTTCGCGGCTGTGATGAAAGTCTCGCTCGTGAATGACGGTCCGATCACGATTTGGATGGATAGCCGAGATCCGCGTTAGGCTCTGTGCCCGACCAGCGGCTGGCTCAGTTCGCTTATGGCGATCAGGCCATGCTGGTGATGCTCAAGACCGCCAATCCGCCCAAGGCACCGAAAACGGCGATGGCCGCGATCCCGTAAACCCGCATGAAACGCGTGATCTGATCATCGTTCATACGGAAGAGTGATTTCTGCCTTCCGAAATTCCCGTCGCGCAGTTCCCTGTACACTGCCTGCTGCCGTTCGTATTCGCTCATTTTTTTTCACTCACACATGCCGAAAACTGTGCTCAACGCTGTAATGTGGATTTCTAACGATCCAATACGGCCGAAATGCGGCAAGATACGTTCACTTTCAAGGCGAAGTGATTCGGAAGTATTTAAAAATCGAGTGGCATTTTATCTATCTTGTGCAGCGGGTACTATTTGCCCTGTCTACTAATGAATGAATGCAGGGTGGTGGGGGCCCTATGCGGTGCCGATATCGGCGGCCGCAGATACAAAGGTTGGTCGGGTGGAAAATAACGCGAGCGGCACGGATGACGGCTATATTCCGTTCATTGTCCGGTTCAAGGCCTGGTGGGAAGGCATCGAACCGGAAGCCATAATGCAGGCAAGGGGGAACGATCAGGCCGATACGGCGCAGGCACCCTCTGCCGGCGCCGCCGCAATCGAAGTCGATATTGAGGAAGAAGACGGGCCGCTGAAAAGTTGGTCGGGGTCGCGCCTGAATTTCTGCCGCCGTCTTTGGGGGGAGGAATTCGAAGTCGTCAGCCCCGGCGGCACGGAGTTTTCGGTACGCTTGGTGCGGCCGATGGCGCTGACCAGTGAAAACTCACTTCTGGACCTTAGTGCCGGGCTCAGCGGTGGAACCCGCCAAATTCACAAGGAATTGGGTGTCTGGGTCACGGGGATGGAGCGGAACCCGGAACTGGCCCGGGAAGCAGCCGCACTAAGCAAAATGAAGGGGCTGGACCGCAAGGTGCCGATCACGGCTTACGAGCCGGACAAGATCAGCCTGAAGCCGACGTCGTTCGACGGCGTCCTGATCCGCGAAACCTTATATACGATACCCGACCGGGAAGCGTTCCTTCGAAAAGTTGCCGCCTCGATCCGGCCGTTTGGGCATTTGGTACTTACCGACCTGATGCTGGTGAACGAGGAAGCCAAGAAGGACCGCAAGGTGGCTGCTTGGTTAAAACGCGATGTGGCGGATGCATCGCCGGATTTGGTCGGTGCCTATACCCCGGTTCTGGAAGAACTGGGCTTCGATGTCCGCGTGGAAGAAGACGAATCCGATGCCTATCATGCCTATGTGTTGCAAGGTTGGGCGACTTTCGTCGAGGGCCTGTCGAAGGAGGATCTAAACCGGGAACTGGTCAGTCTGATGATGATCGAAGCGGATTTCTGGGTTAATTTGATGCGTGCGCTTCAGGCAGGGAAAGTCCGTCTGTGCCGGGTCCATGGAATTAAGAAGGCGCCAGCATGATCTGCCGGTCCGGCAAGCGCCGAAAAGGCTGAAACCTTGCCGTTCCACGGCTTGACAGCCCCAGCCAGCCTGCCTATGTTCCGCGCTCTTTCGGGAACATGTTGCGCCCAAATGCCTGCCGAATACCACGGTGGAAATCATGGCGCTGACGGAGATTTGTTATGCGTGTCGCTAGCTCGCTGAAGACGTTGAAGAACCGCCACAAAGATTGCCGCGTTATCCGCCGCAAAGGGCGTGTTTACGTCATCAACAAGACGAACCCGCGGTTCAAAGCCCGCCAGGGCTAATGCATCCTCCGCCCGCGCCCTGTCATAGGCGGGCTGCGGCGGATGGATCGTAACGGTGGGGAAGCCGCATCTTTGGATGCGGCTTTTCGTATGCCTGGATGTCGGATCGATACAGGCCGATCGGAACGTTCGGAAGATGCTTCGCCTGCGGGTTAGGGTCGGAAGACTTCCATCGTGATCGGGCCTTCGGCGCTGCCGGTGATAAATTGATCGACATAGTCATTGCCGCTGTTGTCGATATTGGCGGTCGGCCCCTGCCAGATATTCTTGCCCTTATAGAGCATCGCCATCCGGTCGGAGATCCGCCGGGCGCTGGGCATGTCGTGGGTGATCGTCAAGGCGGTCGCCCCGACATTCCGGACGCATTCGACGATCAGGTTGTCGATCATATGGCCCATGATGGGGTCCAGGCCGGTGGTGGGTTCATCGAAGAAGATGATGTCCGGGTCGCCGGCGATGGCGCGCGCCAGGCCCACACGTTTGCGCATGCCGCCGGACAGTTCCGCCGGGCTCAAAACCGCGACATCGGCGCCCAGACCTACCTGTGCCAGTTTGTCGATCGCGATATCCTTGGCGGTGTTCCGCGCCATCTGTTTGCCCTGTATCAGGCCGAAGGCGACGTTTTCCCAAACCGGAAGGGAATCGAACAGCGCGGCGTTCTGAAACAGCATCCCGATGCGGGAATTCACCTCTTCGCGGTCCGAATGCGAGAGTTTCCCGACATCGACGCCGTCGATCTCGATCACCCCTTCATCAGGTTGGAGCAGACCGAGAACGCATTTCAGCGATACAGACTTGCCCGAACCGGACCCGCCGATGATCACGACGGATTCCCGGGGCAGGACCTCCAGGTCGAAACTGTCCAGAACGACCTTTTGCCCGAACGCCTTGCGAACGCCGGTCATTTTGATCTTGGGTGTGACGGTTTCGGTCATTGCGCGAAAAACAGCTCGGTGATGATGTAGTTGAAAACCAGGATCAGGATTGAGGCGCTGACCACTGAATTGGTCGTTGCCGCGCCCACGCCCTGCGCGCCGCCGCGGCTGTTATAGCCGTGGTAGCACCCCATCAGCGCAACAAGGAACCCGAAGACGGCCGCTTTCACCAAACCTGATGTCACGTCCTGAACCTGCAGGAATTCCCATGTGTTCTGAAGATAGGCGGAGGCGTTGAAACCCAGTTTGTAAATAGAGACGATATAGCCGCCGAAGACCCCGATGATATCGCCGACCAGGACCAGCAGCGGCATCATGGTGACGCCTGCAATCAAGCGGGGGGCGACCAAGTATTTGAACGGATTGGTGCTGAGCGTTTCCAACGCGTCGATTTGCTCGGTGACGCGCATCGTGCCCAATTCTGCGGCCATGGCGGCCCCGATACGGCCGGCGATCATCAGGCCCGCCAGCACCGGGCCAAGCTCGCGGGTCATGGAGAGCACGACCACGTTGGGGATTGCGCCTTCGGCTGAAAAACGCGCGAAGCCCGTATAGCTCTGCAGCGCCAGCACCATACCGGCGAAAAGCGTGGTCAGGCCGACGACCGGCAGGGAGTAATAGCCGATATCGATCATTTGCTGCCCGATCAGGCGGAAATAGATCGGCGGTCTGACGCAATGCGAAATGCCTGTCATGGCGAAGACGGTCAGTTTGCCGGTTGCCTCCAGAAAGCTGAGGATGGCGGCGCCGACCCGACGCAGCAGCTCAAGCGGGCCGGCACGGCCGCCCGTGTCGCCGTCGGCGCTCATTCAGAGGCCCCGACATACCGGCGGGCGTAGCGATTGCCCAGGCTGGTCAGAATTTCATACCCGATCGTCCCGGCCTGGTCTGCCAAATCGTCGATCGTGTGCGACGGTCCGATCAGTTCCATTTTGTCGCCGACCTTGGCGTCCGGAACGTCGGTGATGTCGAAGGTAATAAGGTCCATGGATACGCGGCCAACCAGTGGAACGGTCACGCCATGCAGGACGGCTGTGGCCTTGTTGCTGAGCGATCGAAGATAACCATCCGCATATCCCACGCCTATCGTGGCGATGCGGCCCGGCTTCTCAACCTTGTGGCCGGCACCATATCCAACGGTCTGAGGGGCGTCAACGTCCTGGATTTGCAGGATTTTTCCTTCAAGCTTGATCACTTGCCGCAAGGGATTGGCGCTCAACGTATTAGGCCGTCCCCCATATAGGGCGACGCCTGGCCGAATATAGTCGAAATGCCAGGCCGGGCCTAGGAAAGTTGCGCTGCTGGCCGCCAACATCGCATGGCTATGGGGGATGCGCGGCACCATCGCCGCAAATCGGTCACGCTGTTGGGCGTTCAAGGGATGGTCGGGGTCGTCGGCACAGGCCATGTGGCTCATCAGGTACCGGCATTCGAAACCGGAAAGACGGTCGGGGTCGGACGCCAGGGCCTCTGCTTCGTAATGCGGCAAGCCCACACGGGTCATGCCGCTGTCCAACTGTACCGCCGCCGCGCGTGCACCATTCGATGCGCAATAGGCGGCCCAACGGTCGACCTGGGACAAGTCGTTCAGCACCGGGAAAAGATTGTATTCGGGATAGGCGTCTTCTTCGCCCGCCATCAGTCCGTTGAGGACACCGACCTCTATCTCCGGGTTCGGCAGGGCGTTGCGCACCGCGATCGCTTCGCTGAGTTGGGCGGCAAAGAACAGACGGCAGCCTGCAGACGCGAGCGTGCTGACAACGGGTTCGGTGCCCAGGCCATATCCATTGGCTTTAACGACCGCAGCCGCCTTGGCGGGCGCGGCAGTATCCGACAGGAACCGCCAGTTCCAGGCCAGGGCATTCAGATCAATGGTCAACAGGGCCGGTGCATAAGCCGGGCCGGAAGGGAATGATTTCATGCGGCTTAAAATCCACCATCATCGTGGTGTCTGTCCAGATCCCCGAAGCGCGTATAATTGCCATCGAAGAATAGCTCGATAATCCCAATTGGGCCGTGGCGTTGCTTGGCGATGATCACCTCCGCGATGTTGCGGCTTTCGGCCAGACGCTGATTGTGACGCTCCACCCGTTCCTGGAATTTGTCCGGTGCCTCGTTCTGCCGTTCTGTCGGGTGTTCACGCTGCAGGTAGTATTCCGGCCGGTAAATGAAGGTCACAACGTCAGCATCCTGTTCGATCGAGCCCGATTCACGCAGATCGGAAAGCTGAGGACGCTTGTCTTCGCGTTGTTCGACCTGACGGCTCAACTGACTGAGCGCCAGAACCGGCACGTCCAATTCCTTCGCCAGCGTCTTGAGACCACGCGTGATGTCCGAGACTTCCTGCACGCGGTTGTCTGATCGTTTCTCCGGCGGTCCTTGAAGCAGCTGCAGATAGTCGACCACGATGAAGTGAAGGCCGTGCTGCCGCTTCACTCGACGGGCGCGCTGCCGCAGGCCGGTAATGGTCAGGGCAGGGGTGTCGTCGATGAACAAGGGGACCTGCGACATTTCATGTGCCGCCAGGGCCAGGCGCTCGAACTCGTCATTCTCGATCTCACCGCGCCGGATTTTGTCGGACGAGACTTCCGACCGCTCGGAAAGAATACGGCCGGCCAGCTGTTCGGCGGACATTTCCAGTGAGAAGAACAGCACCTTGCCGCCTTCTTCGCGGACGTTGCCGGCTTCGTCTTCCGTGCGTTTGTAAGCCTTGGCGGCGTTGAAGGCCATGTTGGTGGCCAGGGCGGTTTTCCCCATCGACGGGCGACCGGCCAGGATCAGCAAATCCGACCGGTGGAGTCCGCCCAGCATCTGGTCGACATCGCGAAAGCCAGTGGTCACGCCGACCAGATGACTGTCACGCTGATAGGCCTGTTCGGCCGCTTCCAAGGCGATCTCGACCGCGGATTTCAGGGTGGCGACTCCACGGTCCACTTCGCCCGTGGTTGCCAGGGTATAAAGTCGGTGTTCCGCACGCTCGATCTGCTTCTCGGCGCTGTCGTCGATATCCTCAAGGTCATACGCCTCGTTCACGACCATCTCACCCAGGCCGATCAATTCCCGCTTCAGGTAGAGGTCGCGGATCGTCTCCGCGTAGTCCTTCGCGTTGATCACCGAGATGACGTTGGCGACCAGTTCATAGAGATAGGTCGAACCGCCGACTTCCTTCACCAGGGGATCGGAGTCCAGGATATGGGCAAGGGTCGTCGCATTGGCGATCTGTCCCTTTTCCGTGACCTGCTTGATCGCCTTGAAGATGCGCTGATGTTCGGGTGCGTAGAACTGTTCCGAGGAGAGCAGGTCGCCGACATGCTCGAAGGTTCGGTTGTTCCGCAGGATCGCGCCCAAAAGGGCCGCTTCCACTTCCAGGTTGTGCGGGGCCTCGCGCAGCGTGCGCTCATCCCCTTCACCTTCTACCAAGCTGTGGACGTTCTGTATCGCTGGTGTCGTCATGCTGTCACACTATGCCCATGCAGGCCCTTCGTCAGGGAGAACGAAAAGCGAAACGTACCTGTGGATAACGGGGAACACGGGTGAAACACGATTCCCGAATTCCGCTTTCAAAAACCGAAAGGGCGCTCCAGGATCTCTCCCGGAACGCCCTTTGAACGGTAGTCCGATTCGGGATTAGACGGTTTCGTCTTCGTTCCCTTCCGGCGCGTCTTCTTCCAAAGCTTCGCCTTCTTCCGCCGCTTCGTTTGCGGCAGCGGCTTCGGCCATGGCTTCGGCATGTTCCGCAGCGATCTGGGCGGCTTCCTGCTGATCCTGCAGGGCTGCCGTCAGAACCGCGGGTTCACCGCGTGCGACACGATCGGCCTGGGCCTGCGCTTCTTCTTCGGACTGCGCGACGTTCACCTTCACAACCTCGGTGACTTCCGGGTGCAGGCGAATACGCAGGTCGAAGATGCCAAGCGTCTTGATCGGCTTGTCCAGAATGATCTGGCCGCGCGTTACGCTGAAACCGCCTGCGGTCACCGCATCGGCGATGTCGCGGGCGTTAACCGAACCATAGAGGTGGCCGGCTTCCGACGCGGCGCGGACAATGATGACCGACAGGTCGGCCATCTTTTTGCCAACCGCTTCGGCTTCCTTGCGGCGTTCCAGGTTCTGGGCTTCCAGCTGGGCGCGCTCGGTTTCGAACCGCTTGATGTTGTCCGGCGTGGCGCGAAGGGCCTTGCCGTGCGGCAACAAGTAGTTCCGGGCGAAACCAGGTTTGACGTTAACCTGGTCACCCATCTGGCCAAGCTTTTCGACCCGTTCCAAAAGGATGATCTGCATGATGTCGTCCCTCCTAGTTATTCAGGACGTAGGGCAGCAGACCAAGATAGCGGGCGCGTTTGATCGCCTTGGCGAGCTGGCGCTGCTTCTTGATGCTAACCGCGGTGATGCGGGAAGGCACGATCTTGCCGCGTTCGGAAATGAAGCGCTGAAGCAGCTTCACATCCTTGTAGTCGATCGCCGGAGCGTTCGGACCGGAGAACGGGCAAGACTTCTTGCGACGGAAAAACGGCCGCCGACCGAATGGGCGCGAACTCATCCTTCTGCTCCTTCCGTTTGGCTGGAACGTTCATCACGACGCGGGCGATAGCCACGGTCACCGCCGCGGTCACCACGATCACCGCGATCACCACGGTCACCGCGGTCGCCACGATCACCACGGCCGCGTTCTTCACGGCGCTGCAGGACGGCGCTGGGCTCTTCCGGCAGGTCTTCGGTGCGGACCGTCATGTAACGGAGCACGTCTTCGGAAAGGCGCATAAGGCGTTCCATTTCCGTGACCACGTCCGGCTTCGCGTCGTAGTTGAACATGACGTAATGGCCCTTCCGGTTCTTCTTGATCCGGTAGGACAGATTCTTCAGGCCCCAGTTTTCCCGACGGGAAATCTTGCCTTCATTCGAGGTGATGTGCTCCGCATACTGATCGGCGAGGGTTTCCACCTGGGCGGCGGAAATGTCCTGCCGTGCGATAAACACGGTTTCATAAAAAGCCACGAGTGTGTCTCCTTTTGGCTCGTTTTGATCCAGCGCAGTTTCCGGCCAATTCCGGCTCTGCCGCCTGGATCCAGCCGACGGCTTGTCGAACCCCAGGATTTTCCTATCGGGTCTCTATCCGCCGGCAAGGAGTGTGTCGGCGCGGAACGCTGTTCGGCGCGACCGGCGGCTTATACGGGGTGTGATGCCGGCGCGCAAGTCCTAAAACCCCCTTTTACGCAGCGCGAAGCGCCGTGTTTCCGTCGTTTTCGGCCTTATCTTACCCCCGTTTTCCGGCGGGATGAGAGAAGGGGCGGGCAAGAAAAAGGGGAGCGCACCCGGCGCCCCCCAAATCCAATTTGCGAACCGGTCCGGTTCGGTTTGTCGAACTATAGGTTTTCGACGTTGATGCCCAGTGTGATGGCGCCAATCGGCTTGCCGTCCGCCGGATCGACGATCGTCGTGCTGACCTGGGATTGGAAGGTTTGGGAACTGTCGTCGAACTCAACCTCGTCGACGAAGACCGCATCCGGGCCGGCCTGATAGGTTTTCTGCCACTTTCCTTCGTCACCCTGCATGTAGTCGGAGGTCACGTCGCTTTGACCGACATTCATGCCCTTGTTGTCCATGACGAAGATCTCGCTGAAGACGCCATTGGACCCTTCCTTCTTTCCGGTCAGGAATTTGGAAATGTCCTTGCCCAATACACCGTTGATCATTTCACCGCCGCCGGCTTTGGCTTCCGCCCGCCATTTCTGGTCCAATGCGTCGATATCCGCGTCACCGAGGCTGGCATGGTCGGCGTTCTGGGCCTTGATTGCATCCACAATAGCAGGGTCCGAGAGCCAACCTTTTACTTGGCTGTTCAAAATATCCAATATTTGCGATTCAAATTCGTTGGCCAACGCGCTCGTTGTGGCGGCGCAGGTCATCATTCCAGTGAGAATGAAGGCGAGTGCTTTGTTTTTCATAATATTTCCTCCGGTGTCTCTTTGAATTGGATTTGTAACATTCGTGTTCTCTGATGACTGTTTACGCATGTTTTCGTAAACGCTTAATTAAGATTGATCGGGCAAAGTATCCAAAAATGTGGATAAGTCGCTTGGAGGAAACACGATGCGCATCGGTCCGAAACTGGGACTTGGATTTGCGGCCATACTTGTTCTGACCGGGGTCATCGGTGCGGTGGGATATACGGCACTCGGGACCTATTCCGACGGTGTTTCGGCGCTGGACAAGGTCAGCCAATTGTCTGGAAATCTTGGCAAGGCCGCGCAAACGGTCGCTGAATTCCAGCTTTCGCGGTCCCCGGAGGACGGCGCGCGCGCCGATGAAATCCTTCTCGAAGCCTTGAGCGAAGCGAAGGAATTGCAATCAGCGACGTCCGACGATGCCCTGAAACAGGACACAGCGCGGGCGGTTGACGCTATCGCCGGTTTCGAAAACGCCGTACTTGCCATGAAGGACTTGGTTGCGTCCGGGAACCAGCTATCGTCGGAAGCGGACCAGGCAATGCGCGAAATGGGCGTGCTGGCCGAGGAGATAAGTTCCGAGGCGGCGGCGCTGGCCCAGGCCGCGGCCGAAGAATTGAAAAAATCCAACGCGCTTAGCGAAGAGCGGCTCGCTGCTAATGTTTACGCGCGCGATCTGGTTAATTTTTCCCTTAAGGCCAGGCAGGCCGAAACCGCGTATCGGCTTACCTGGTCGGAAGAAGACCTGAACGCAACAAGCGAGCATACGAAAGGCATGTTCTTGACGGCCCTGCGCATGAAAAAGGCGCTGTCAGGGTCGGACGAAGAGGCCATTGCCGGCAAAATTGCCGAAGCGGTCAACCTTTACCGAAAATCCTTCCAGACCTTGGTGGAGGCCTTTACTTCCGCTTCCGATCCGACTGAGGCGCAGGACTCGCTGGCGAAGTCGAGCGCGAAAATCAGCGCCTTCACGGATGCGCTCAGCAAACGGCACGCAAAAGCAATCGCCGAGGCGGCTGCGCAGGCCGACGATAGCCGTGCAACCATGCAACGCATGTCCGAATTGCGGCTTGCGGCCTCGCAATTGGTTTCGGCGATTCGTTTGGCCGGTATGGCTCAACGAGATCTGATGGCCGGCGAAGAAACCGCTACGGCGCGGATCAATGCCGCGCTTGCGCAGGCAGGGGAACTGACTGAGATCGGGTTGCAGGCGGCGGAAGGAACAGGCGCGACAGAAGCATTGGCAGCCATTTCAACGGCGATAAACACCTTCAGGACACTCGCCGCCCAGACCGGAGAGGTCCTGCAGAAGATCGAGCAGGCCGAAACGTCCATGGCGGCCCATCTCGATCAGGCGCTTTCCGCGTTTGATGAGGTGGATCGTGATATGACCCGCAACCTGGAAGACACCAAATCCAACAGCAGCACCCTGATTATAGCGGCCTGCCTGGCGGCCATTGTTCTTGGCGTCGCGATCGCTCTGTTTATGGGGCGGAGCATTTCCAAGCCGTTGCATCAGATCAGTGAGGCGATGGAGCGTTTGAGCAAGGACGATCTGGAGGTCGAAATCCCCGGGGCCGGCCGTGCCGACGAAGTTGGCGAAATGGCGGGTGCGGTCGAAGTCTTCAAGGCACAGGCCATCGAAGTCCGGCAGCATCGCGAACAAGAAGCAGCGCGTGCAGAAGAGGCCGAGCGGGAGAAAAAGGCTAATATGGCGCGCTTGGCGGACGATTTCCAAAAAGCGCTGGGCTCGGCCGTGGATTCTGTGCGCAACTCCGCCCGAGAAATCGGCCAGTCCGCAAACCAAATGACGAATCTTGCCGACGATACAAGGGCACAAAGCACCTCCGCTGCCAGCGCGACGGAAGCGGCGAACGGGTCGGTTCAGGCCATGGCCGCCGCGGCTGAGGAACTTGCCGCATCGATCGCGGACGTGAACCGCCGGGTCGGCCAATCGGCGCAGATCGCCTCGAATGCAGTTCAGGCTGCCGATAACACCTCGGCGACCGTCAGCGAACTGGCCGATGCGAGCGACCGGATCAGCGATGTCCTGAACGTGATCAGCGATATTGCCGAACAAACCAATCTGCTGGCGCTGAACGCAACCATCGAAGCGGCCCGGGCGGGCGATGCCGGGAAAGGCTTCGCCGTCGTGGCCGGTGAGGTGAAGAACCTGGCCAACCAGACCGGAAAGGCGACCGAAGAGATCGCGACCCATGTGGAGGCGATGCAACGCGTGACGCAAAGTGCGGTGGACGCGATCCGTTCGATCAGCGAGACGATTCGCGAAGTTCACACCATTGCGAATGAAATCGCCTCGGCAGTGGAACAGCAGGACGATGCGACGCGTGAAATCGCCAGAAGTGCACAAGCGGCTTCCGGCAGCGCTGCCGGTGTCAGTCAGAACGTGGAAGTCGTGCAGCGCGCGGCAAACGATACCGGCTCTGCGGCCTCGCAAATCACCAGTGCCATTGGCGATTTGGGCAAGAAAGCCGACGATATGGCCAAAGAGTTGGAGAGCTTCCTGAACCGCGTGCGCTCAAGCTGACCGCGTGGAATTCGGACCGCCCGATCCGAAACCCGGCCCCGGCCACCTTGCCAACCGGGACTGAGCCGGTAAAAAGAGCGCAAGGCAGGCCCTGACACATGGGATAGGGGCCCAATTCATTCAAAGACAAAGCGGGGAGCGCTCAGATGGCGCGGGCATTCGTATTTCCCGGACAGGGATCGCAGGCAATCGGCATGGGGATCGAATTGGCGGAAGCCTTTCCGGTCGCGCGCGAAACCTTCGAGGAAGTGGACGAAGCGCTGCAGCAGCATCTGTTCAAGCTGATGAAAGAGGGCCCGGAATCGGACCTGACCCTGACCGAGAATGCACAGCCGGCCCTGATGGCGGTCAGTCTTGCGGCGGTTCGCGTGCTGGAAAGCGAAAGCGGAAAAGCGCTGGCTGACATGGGCGATCTTGTTGCCGGACACAGCCTTGGCGAATACTCGGCCCTGGCGGCGGCGCGGTCGTTCAGTTTGGGCGACGCGGCGCGCCTGCTGAAATTGCGTGGGCAGTCGATGCAGGCGGCGGTTCCGGTGGGGGAAGGCGCAATGGCGGCAATCCTCGGACTGGAATTGGACGACGCCGTCGCGGTCGCGGAAGAAGCCGCCCAAGGTGAGGTCTGCAATGCGGCGAACGACAATGCGCCGGGTCAGATCGTGCTGAGCGGCGCGACGGCCGCCATTGCCCGTGCGGTCGATATCGCCAAAGCGAAAGGCGCCAAGCGCGCCATGCCCTTGCCTGTCTCCGCCCCCTTCCATTGCGATATGATGCAGCCGGCCGCCGAAGCCATGGCCGAGGCGCTTGGCAATGTCGATATCCAGGCGCCGTCCCTGCCGCTGGTCGCAAATGTGACGGCGGAATTCGTGACATCGCCCGATCGGATAAGGGAACTGTTGGTCCAGCAGGTCTGCGGCCGGGTGCGGTGGCGCGAAAGCGTCCTGTTCATGAAGGAACAAGGTGTCGATGCATTGGTCGAGGTTGGTTCCGGCAAGGTTCTGACCGGGCTTGTCCGGCGCATCGACAAGGAAATGACGGGGACCGCGGTCAACACGCCGGCGGATATCGAGGCGTTCCTGTCGTCCCTGTAGTCGGAACGGCATTTCATCGGATATCCGGCAGAATCGCGTTACGAAAATCGTCGGTTTTAAGCTAGGCGCCGTTCAGGCAGCTTGGAAAAACGCATTGGAAACAAAGACAGCGGGAAGGTGAGTATGTTCGATCTCAGCGGCAAGACGGCGCTTGTAACCGGAGCCTCGGGCGGATTGGGAAGCGCGATCGCGGCTGCCTTGCACGGGCAGGGCGCGTCGGTCGTCCTCAGCGGGACGCGCGTCGAAGCCTTGGAGGCGGTCGCCGCCGGGCTGGGTGAGCGGACTTTCGTCGTGCCGGCGAATCTCGGTGACGCGGATAGCTTGGACGCCTTGGCGAAGCAGGCGGAAGCGGCCACCGGGCAGTTGGACATCCTGGTGAATAATGCAGGTCTCACCCGTGACAACCTTGCCATGCGGTTGAAGGATGACGATTGGGAAACCGTGCTGAATGTTAACCTGACCGCGGCCTTCCGGCTGTCTCGCGCTGTTTTGCGGGGCATGATGAAGCGCCGTTGGGGCCGCATCATCGGCATCACGTCGATTGTCGGTGTTACCGGCAATCCGGGGCAGGCGAATTACGCAGCGTCCAAAGCAGGTATGATCGGCATGGCGAAATCACTCGCCCAGGAAGTGGCGAGCCGGGGAATCACGGTGAATTGTTTGGCCCCGGGCTTCATCGAAACGGCGATGACCGACGCCCTGGGCGACCAGCAGCAAGAAAAATTGCTCGGCGCCATTCCGGCGGGACGCATGGGGACGCCGGCGGATATCGCGTCGGGTGTCGTTTACCTTGCTTCCGAGGAGGCATCCTACGTCACCGGGCAGACGCTGCACGTCAACGGTGGGATGGCGATGATCTGATCACTTTGACCCGATTGCTGCGATCTAGACATTGCACCTGTCCGCGACGCACCCTAAATGGGGCCGCAGACGGCGTCACATTCAATGGGAATACCTTGCGAATCGTGGTGTAGGAAGGTCTGGTAGGCGGGGCTGGCGCGGCCCTGACAACTGTGTTACCTAACGCGCCGTTTCGGGGCAGGGTCCCCATATATTGCGTTTCCGGGTCGGTTGGCTCGCTGTTCGCAAGTGGCTCGAGAGGGCGTTGGAATGGGGTTTCGCTTAGGCGGCAGACGTCGGCGGGTTGCCTCAAGGGATGAATTATTAAGATCGCCCCAGCAATTGGGGCGCAGCACGAAGGATAATACGAAATGAGCGACGTTGCTGAGCGCGTGAAGAAAATTGTCGTCGAACATCTTGGCGTCGACGAGTCCAAAGTCGAAGACAATGCGAGCTTCATCGACGATCTTGGTGCCGATAGCTTGGACACCGTGGAATTGGTCATGGCGTTCGAGGAAGAGTTCGGCGTGGAAATCCCGGACGATGCGGCGGAAAAGATCCTGACCGTGAAGGACGCGATCAACTTCATCGACGAAAACGCCAGCTAAAGTCGCGGACACGGGCGTGCTTGCCGCGCCCGTTGTCGCTGCGCAGGCGGAGCGGTTGAGTATGAGACGAGTAGTCGTTACCGGCCTTGGTGCTGTGACCCCGCTGGGTTGCGGTGTCGATCATGTTTGGAACAAGCTGACAGCCGGCGAGTCCGGAATTCAGGCGATCCAATCTTTTGATGTATCCGATCTTCCGGCAAAAATCGCCGGGGTGATCCCTGTTGGAGAGACCTCCGAGGGGAAGTTCAACGTCGACGACTATGTCGAACGTAAAGAACAGAAGAAGATGGATACCTTCATCACCTACGCCATCGCTGCGACGGCCCAGGCTGTCAAAGATTCCGGCTGGGAGCCGACAGAGGAAGAAGACCTCGACGCGACCGGTGTGATCATCGGTTCGGGTATCGGCGGCTTGCAGGGAATTTCCGAAGGCACGCTGATTGAAAAGGATCGGGGACCGCGGCGGTTGTCGCCGTTTTTCATCCCGGCAAACCTGATCAATCTGGCATCGGGTTTCGTCTCCATCATTCATGGCTTCCGTGGGCCGAATCACTCTGTGGTTACGGCTTGCGCGACGGGGTCGCACGCCGTCGGCGATGCCGCTCGGCTGATCATGTGGGGCGATGCCGACGTCATGGTCGCGGGTGGTACCGAAGCCGCGGTTTGTCGCATGGGTGTTGCCGGGTTTGCGGCGGCACGGGCATTGTCGACAGGATTCAATGACGAACCGACCACGGCTTCGCGGCCGTGGGACAAGGATAGGGACGGTTTCGTCATGGGCGAAGGCGCCGGGATCGTTGTTCTCGAAGAACTGGAACATGCCAAGAAGCGCGGCGCAAAGATCTATGCCGAAGTTCTGGGCTACGGACTCAGCGGCGACGCCTATCATCTGACTGCGCCGGCTCCTGACGGGAACGGGGGTTTCCGTGCCATGAAGGGCGCCTTCCGGACCGCGAAGGTCGATCCGGACAAGATCGATTACGTCAATGCACACGGTACCTCGACGCCGCTGGGGGATGAGATCGAACACGGTGCAGTCAAACGACTGATGGGCGATCACGCCAAGAATGTGGCCATGTCCTCCACCAAATCGGCGATCGGGCATCTTCTGGGGGCCGCCGGTGCGGTCGAAGCTATTTTCTCGGTCAAAGCAATTGAGACCGGTGTGATACCGCCGACCTTGAACCTAGAAAATCCGTCGGACGGGTGCGACATGAACCTTGTTCCCAAAGTTTCTCAGGAACGGAAGGTCAATTACGCCCTGTCGAATTCCTTTGGGTTTGGTGGAACCAATGCGTCTCTGATCTTCGGGCCGGCGCCGTAGCTGGGTTGCGGCGACCAGGACCGCGAGGGAGCGATGCGGAACCTCCTGAAAGTCCTCTTCATTCTGACGATCGCCGCCGTGCTGACAGCCGGCGGCGTTTTCGCCTGGGGATACAGGACATTCCATGCACCTTCAGAAAACCTGGAACCGGTGACGATGGTCATCGAGCCTGGCAGCAGCCTCAGGACCATTGCGCGCCAATTGGCTGACCAGGGGCTAGTCAGGGACGCACAGGTTTTTGCAATCGGTGCGCGGTTGGACCCCCGCCATAAACGGCTTACAGCAGGCGAATATACTTTCCCGGCCCAGGTCTCCGCTTGGGAGATCATCGACAAACTTGAACGGCACGATGTGGTTCAGCACACCGTCACGGTTCCTGAAGGTCTGACGAGCAAAGAGATCGTCGATCTGTTGGCTGCGGATGACGGATTGGAAGGGCCCATGCCGGATGTCCCCGGTGAAGGGACGCTGCTGCCGGAAACCTATCAATATATCCACGGTGCTACCCGCGCGATGATTTTGGATCGGATGGCCTCCGGCTTGGACGCGTTGCGGTCTACTCTGTGGCCGAACCGGGACCCGGACCTGCCTGTCGCTACCTGGGAAGACGCATTGATCCTGGCGTCGATCGTGGAAAAGGAAACAGGTGTTGCGTCGGAGCGGGGCAAGGTTGCCGGTGTGTTCGTCAATCGCTTGCGGCGCGGCATGCGCTTGCAATCGGACCCGACAGTTTCCTATGGCCTGACCCTCGGAAAAGCGCCGCTGGGACGCCCGCTGAGCAAGGCGGATTTGCGTCAATCCACACCCTACAACACCTATGTTATCGATGGCCTGCCGCCGGGACCGATCTGCAACCCGGGCAAGGAAGCCATCGCCGCTGTGCTGAACCCGACCGCGACCAAAGCGCTGTACTTTGTCGCCGACGGTACAGGCGGACATGCTTTCGCGAACACTTTGGCGGAGCATAACCGCAACGTCGCGAAATGGCGCCGAATTGAGCGTCAAAACAAACCGTAAGCCCCAAAACCCAAAATTTCCTTGAGCGTTCGGCAAGACGCGTCGGGGGCGAATTCGCTGCTGCGATTGGATTAGAATGACTAATCGTTGCGAACGAAGTATGGATTTTCAGAGCTAATCCAAATATATACGAAAGTACGAGGGTAGTGTTTGGGGGTTAATGATGCTCCTGACTTGGGGACGACTGCATGTCGAAGGGGCGGGTCAGGTTCCGACAATAAGCACGCGATCCCGCCAGGGACCAATCAGTGTGAAACCCGAGTCCGGTTGGCCTAATACCGATGCAATCCAACGCCGCGAACCGTCGTGTCGTCGGTGGGCGCAAGGCGTCTATCGTCCGCGGTGCGATAGTTCAAATATTTTTCATGAAGTGTATGCCGTCATTGCCAGGAAATGAGGACGAACAGTGCTGATACGCCTATTCAATAGCTACCTAAAGATCGGTAACTTGACCGTAATCCTGCCCAATGGCGAAAAGCGCACCTTCGACCGCGGCCCCATGGAAGGGGTCGATCCGGTCGTTGTCCGGTTCAAGCGCGTGCCGAGCATGAAGTCCCTATTGACGAGTGCGCATATCTCCATCTGCGATTCCTATGTGAACGGCGACATGGTTATCGAGGAAGGCACGTTGCGCGATTTCCTCTTCATCGTGGGAAAGAGCGCGATGCTCAATGATGAAGGGTGGTTGCCTGATCTCAATCGTTCTATTCACTCGCTGATCGCCAGTTGGCAGCACTACAATCCTGCGCACCGCTCCAAGGCGAATGTCGCGCATCACTATGATCTGTCCGGCGAATTGTATGACCAGTTCCTGGACGAACACCGACAGTATTCCTGTGCCTATTTCGAAGGGAACGAAACCTTGGAACAGGCGCAGGAAAAGAAGATGCATCACATCGCCCGGAAATTGTTGATCAAACCTGGCATGCGGATTCTGGATATCGGTAGCGGTTGGGGTGGTTTGGGATTGTTTCTGGCCAAAAATTATGGCGCCGAGGTTTACGGCGTAACCTTATCGGAGGAACAGCACGCCTGGGCCAATGATTGGGCGGATAAGGAAGGGCTTGCCGACAAAGCAAAGTTTCACTTGCAGGACTATCGCGCGGTCGACGGAAAATTCGACAGGATCGTTTCAGTCGGCATGTTCGAGCATGTCGGACAGTTCCATTTCGACGAGTATTTTCAGAAGGTGCGTTCTCTGCTGGCGGATGACGGCGTCGGCCTAATACATACGATTGGCCATATGGGGCCGCCGGAACCGATCAGCCCCTGGATTCGGAAATACATCTTTCCCGGTGCCTATTTGCCAAGTCTTTCGCAAATAGGCCGTGCTGTTGAGCGCAGCAGACTTTGGTTGGCGGATTTCGAGAATTTGCGTCTGCACTATGCGAAGACGCTGGCGATGTGGAATGAACGGTTTCAGCAAAATCGTGACAAGGTTAAAGACCTTTACGATGAAAAGTTCTGCCGGATGTGGGAACTGTACCTCGTTTCCTGTGAAATGGCATTCGTGTGTCAGGCAGCATGTGTTTTCCAGCTTCAGGTTTCCAACAAGATCGATGCTGTCCCGATTACGCGCCGGTATCTGTATTCGGACACCTAACGCGGCCGTTAGTCCTTTGCCGGTAGCCGGCTAAGAAGGCGCACAGTCAGTGCCGGCGGCAGGATGGAAAGAAAGCTGACTGCTAAATACATCGGCCAAGGAAAGGCGATGACCGTACGGTTCTTGCGAAGACCGTCAAGGATGATTTGCGCCGCCTTGTCGGCCTCCATCAGGAACGGCATGGGAAAATTGTTGGCGGCGGTCATGCGCGATTTGACGAAGCCCGGACAAATCGCACTGACACCGATTCCGTCGCCCGCCAATGCGCCGCGTAGGGCTTCGGCATAAACCTTAACGGACGCCTTCGAGGCGCTATAAGCGGGCGCGCCGGGGAATCCGCGCAGGGCGGCGAGGGAACTCATGACTGCAATCTGTCCATTTTTGCGTGGCCGCATCCGTTCCAGGGCCGGATGTATGGTGTTCAAGACACCGGTCACGTTGATGTCGAAAATTTCGCGCGCTTGGTCGTCGCTTTCACCGCCGCCGCCGGTTCCGCCGGATATACCCGCATTCGCAATAACCAAGTCCAGCGGCTGAACATCGTCGGCTTGTTCGACGAAACTTGCCATGGCGCCTCTGTCCATCACATCCAAAACCGTCGCGGTAACGTTTGCCCCTTTGGAACGGCATTCCTGGGCGACCGTGTTCAGGCGTATCTCATTCCGACCGGTCAACCAGAGAGTCCGGCCCCGCGCCGCCGCCGCAAGGGCCAGCGCTTCTCCCAAGCCGCTTGAGGCACCGGTGATCAGAATACTGTTGAATTCGCGCGGCATTCGAAGCCTCAATTGGGTGTGGTCGTCGAAGTTTGCCTTTTGTACATCCTTCGCGTCGGCTAACTGTACGGCGGCAACGTACCCCGAAAAAGAGCGAAGTGGACTGGAAAATGGCGAAGCGCGGTAGTCAGGTTGCAAGCATGACGGGGTTCGGCCGTGCGGAAGGTGCGGACGACAATTACCGTTGGGCTTGGGAATTGCGCAGTGTGAACGGGCGCGGCCTGGATATGCGGCTTCGCGTTGGCATGGGCTTCGAACGGCTGGATCCCGAGATCAGAAAGCGGCTGAGCACGGCGTTCAAGCGCGGATCCCTGACCGCGTCGCTTGATGTCCGCGCGTTGGGTGAGGTGTCTTCCGCGACGGTCAATCATACCCTTCTCGGCGAATTGGAGAATTTGTGCCGCGATAGGGGCCAGGACCCCGTGCTGGACCGTCTGCTGGCGGTTCGTGGTGTCGTGGATAGTGGCGAGGACCGCAATGCCGCCGCTGAGGACGAAGCGCGTTGCAAGGCCGTCTTGGCGACGTTGGAACAGGCTATCGCCGCCATGGCTGAAGCCCGCCGGGTCGAAGGGGTGGAAACGGAACGCCATCTAAGCGCAAGGGTTGAGGAGATCGCTGAACTGGTCACCCAGGCGAATGGCTTGGATGCGACCCGCCTTCCGGCGATCCGTGATCGCTTGCTGGCGCAGATCGACGAACTGATCGGCGACGGTCGCGACCTTAACCGCGATCGCTTGGAGCAGGAGGTTGCCCTGCTGGCGACGAAAGCCGATATCCGCGAGGAACTGGACCGGCTTTCGGCGCATGTGGCGCAGGCCCACTCCCTGCTGTCCGCCGGCGGTCCCGTCGGCCGGAAGCTCGACTTCCTGACTCAGGAGTTCAATAGGGAAGCCAATACGCTCTGCAGCAAGTCGTCGGACAAGGATTTGACCAATATCGGTCTGGCCATGAAAGCCGCGATCGATCAGATGCGTGAACAGGCGGCCAATTTGGAATAATGCCCCGAAGGGGTGTGCCGGATTGCCGAACAAAGGCTGAATCGCCTATATCGGCGGGATTGAAGTCGACGCTTCACGAGGCGGGAGAAAATAGCAATGTCCGATGGCGTCAAGCCGTACCAGATAGAGCGCCGTGGCTTGATGCTTGTGCTGTCCTCGCCCTCGGGCGCGGGAAAGTCGACCATTTCGCGCGCGATCCTGGAAAGCGATGCTGACATATCCATGTCGGTCTCGGTAACGACCCGTCCGAAACGTCCGGGCGAGGTGGCTGGGCGCGACTACCATTTCGTCGACAAGACAGAATTCGATTTGATGGCGAATCGCGGGGAGTTGCTGGAATTCGCGAAGGTCTTCGATCACTACTACGGAACCCCGAAAGGGCCGGTGATGGAGGCGCTCTCCGACGGCAGCGATGTCATGTTCGATATCGACTGGCAGGGGACGCAACAATTGGCGGAAGAAGCGGAAGAGGACATGGTCCGCATCTTCATCCTGCCGCCTTCCACGGCGGAGTTGGAACGTCGCCTGCACACACGGGCGCAAGATCCGCCGGACGTGGTCGCGCGCCGGATGGACAAGGCGGCGGATGAGATGAGCCACTATTTCGAATATGACTGGGTTATCGTCAATTACGATATCGACACCAGCGTCGCGCAGGTGCGTGCCATCCTGCAGTCGGAACGACTGCGCCGTCGTCGGCAGGTCGGGCTTGGTGAATTCGTGAAAGGGCTGCGCGCCGGCCGCTGAGGTTTGGCGCGTTAGGTGCCTTGTAGCGCTTCGAGCGCTTCTGTCAGCCGTCCGAACCCTTCAATATCGATGGTTTCCGCTCGAAGGGATCCGTCTATACCGGACCGTTCCAGCAGCGCGTCAATCGGCACGCCCAATTGCTTAAGGGATCGACGCAGGGTCTTTCGCCGTTGCCCGAAAGCGGCGGCCGTCACCCGTTGCAACAGATCCATCCGGCCGGGATAGGGAACCTCGTCATAGGGTGTAAGTTGCACGACTGCGGAATCGACCTTCGGCGGCGGGGTGAAGGCGCGGGCGGGCAAGGTAAACAAATAGTCGGTCCGGCAACGCCAGTTGCAGAGTACGGAAAGCCTGCCGTAGTGATCCGTGCCAGGACGCGCGGTGATCCGCTCCGCCACTTCCTTCTGGAACATCAAGGTCATCGACGAGATCGCCTCGGCCTTTTCCAACCAACCGACCAATAGCGGCGTGCCGACATTGTACGGCAGGTTCGAAATGATCTTGATCGGCGGGGCGCCGATCACGCGATAGTCCACCTTCAAGGCGTCTTCGTTCAACAGCGTCATCCGACCGCCGGCGGCATCGACCAAGGGGGCCAAGGCGGCGATGCAACGCTCGTCCTTTTCGATGGCAATCAGCCTGTCTGCGCCCGCGGTAAGAATTGCCCGCGTTAAGCCGCCTGGCCCGGGCCCGACCTCAACTGTGGTTCCGACGGTCAAGTCGCCGGCGGCGCGCGCAATCTTCAGGGTGAGGTTGAGGTCCAGCAGGAAGTGCTGGCCCAGTCCCTTGCGTGCCGCCAAACCATGTTCGGCGATCACGTCCCGCAAGGGGGGTAGAAATTGAACCGGGTCGTTCACAACGGCCCTATAGCCGGATATCGATGAAAGCTTCCCGGCGCAAATCACGCATATATCGACGTTCGAGCAATTCCATCCGTTCAGAACCGATCTTGTTGATGACCTGTTCGCGGGTGGGCAGGGCACCGCCGGTATCGTCGCGGGAACACACTGTCAAAAGCAGGGCGGCCCGCTGTGTCGCAACAGGGGGCGAGGTTTCGCCGGGCTTCAGGTTCGCCAGCGCTTGCTGAAGGTTCTGGGACATATCACCCAGCCTGACATCCTTGGCGGCAACACCGTTGGCCCCTTCAATTTGTGGGGCGACGGCTTCGGCGTCCTCACAGGACGAAATCGATGGCCGGATCTGCTCCAGCAGATCCAGCATAACCGATTGCTGGTCTTGCGAACTGTTGCCGGGAAGTGGCAGGGCGATCTGATAAATATCCAGTTTGGAGTCTTCGACCGAAATGCTCCGTTGGCGCTCTTCCGTTACCTTCAGGATGTAGAAGCCGGAAAACGTTCTGATCGGTTCGCTGACCTGGCCCGGCGAAAGGTTTCGAACCTCTTCCTGCAAGTCGGGCGGCAATTGGGAAACGGCGACCCAGCCGACGTCGCCCTGATTTTCGGCTGAATTGCTTTGCGAGAACGCCTGCGCCAAACTCTTGAAATCCGCTCCCTCACGCGCCTGTTGTACAATCCGCTCGGCGGTCTGTCGTGTGTCGCCCTCATCATCCGGCGCATTCAGAGTCAGAAAGATTTCGTACAATCTCTTTTGCGGTTCGTTCAGGCTCTCCCGAAGGCGGTCCAGCGTCTCATCAACTTCTTCGTCGGTCACGTCGACTTGGCGACGAAGCTGTCGGCGGCTGACTTTCGTCCACGCCAGGGATGCCTTGATGAGGGTTCTGACCGTTGCCAAATCAACGTTCCGCTGCTCCAGGCGGCTGATGAATTGGTCCGCCGTCATATTGTTGCGGTTCGCCAGGGCGGTAATTTCCTGGTCGATTTCCCGGTCCGTGACACGGATGCCCAGGCGCTCGGCCTCCTGCAGGCGCAGGCGATCGTCGACCATAGCGCGCAGCACTTGCTGTATGATACGGCGCTGATTTTGGTTATCCGGTTTGATGCCGGTGGTCAGAACCACCCAGCGCACCCGGCTTTCCAAGTCGAAGACGGAAATCAGGTCGTCGTTCACGATGGCCGCGATCCGCATCGTGTTCTGCTGCGCCCATGCGCCGGCATTGACCTGTATGGCGGAAATCGCCATGGCGAGCCCAATCGCTGTCAGCACTCGTCGGATATTCGGCATTAGAACAATTCCGTTTCCACGCCACCCACCGTCTTGAAGGTCAGGCGCACTACAAATTCATCGATCTGGTCAACATCGGCGGAACTGGTGAAAGTTCTGCGCAGACGGGCGTCAAAGCGAAAACACTCATCTTCATAGGTGAGTACGGCGCTATGTTCCAGGGGGTCGATGTCACCAATCAGGTCCTGTCGAGTGAACAGTGACACACTCCAATTGTCATCCCATTGGGCGCGCATGTTGAGCAACAACTCGTCCAACTGGGCAACGTCGTCGACCGTGCCTTCCCGAAGGAAGGTGTAGTTGACGCCGAAATTCAGGGCGGAACTGCCGATTGACGAGCCGACTTCACTTCGGTTGACCTCGCCGTCATCTTCATCGATGCGGAAACGGTAAAACACATCCAAATACCGGCTGGGCCTGACATCGATGCGCCCGACTATGTCCGACGTTCCGTTCTCAAGTCCGGTCTCCGCCTCAAGGACATTGTCCGTCGTGAATTTGTGACTCTGGCCGACAAAGGCAGACATCGACCCGCCGGACTCAAAGTAACGGGCCACGCGCATCCCGTATGCCAGCCGCGTGCCGCCTTCCACCCGGTCGAGTCCTGGGGTCCTGTTCTGGTCCAGCAGGTTCGTTTCATCGATCTCGACCACCACGCTGTCGTCGTTGGAGATGCCAGGTGAATTGCCGCCGTCCGGGGAGACGAGAAGGGCGACGATCGGTTCGATCACGGTTTGGCCACTGCTGTCGGGCCGGACAAAGGGGTAACGCCAATCCACTTTCAACTCAGGTCGTATCCTGCCGGTAAAGCCGTCTTCGGTGCGCCGGCCGGCTTCGTCCCTGGCGACAAAGTGGTTCGTGTTGTAGCCGTCCATGCGCAGATTGGTCTCGATCGTCGTGACGAAACCAAGCGGTGAGGTGAAGGGGATTTCATAACCAACATCGACGGAGAGGCGTTGGTTCTCTGACTTGTCCTCCTGGTAGAGGTACCGGAAATTGCTGTCCAGCGACCACCGTCCGCCATAACTGTCGATATCGCCGAGGCCATTGTACTCCAGCAGCGGAAAGACGACGGGTGAGTCCGGGCGTTGGCCCAGGCGCGTATCCTGGAACAGGTAACCGTTCGCCGCCATGTAGTTCCGGTGATTGAAGCCTTCGAGGAAGACATTGCTTTCCAGCGTCGAGTCGCTTGGACCGAAGAAGTTGAAGCGGCGAAGATAGGTTTGGTCCGTCGACCGTTCGATGTCGAAACCGGTCCGCCACTGGTCGTCGATGTCGAAACGGGCATCGCTAAAGACATGGCCGCGGAACTGATCCTTGCGGGTTTCTATCACAACCGGGTCGCCGATCTCCCGGTCTGCGATTGCGCCGCTGCCGGAAATATTGAACTCACCATTGTTGAATCGTTGTCTGTACTCACCGGAATAGACGATGCCTTCATCGCTCGTGAAAACCGGATCTATGGTGGCGTCCTTGTCATCCGCGATGGACCAAAAGAACGGGGCGCGGAAGAACTGTCCAACGTTCGAATTGCTGCCGAATTCGGGAAACAGAAAGCCGGTTTCGCGTTTCACGGTGGGGTCAGGATGTTCGAAATACGGCGTGTAGGCGACCGGAATGCCCCACATTTCAAGCGTCGCATTGCGGTATTCGATCTTGCGAGCCTTTTGGTCGTGTATCACCCGTTGCGCCTTGATCTGCCACAAAGGGGATTTTTCCGGATCGTCCTCGCAAACGGAACACGGAGAGTAGACAGCTTTTGCCAATTCGGTGGTATTGCCGTTGGTCCGCCGGGCACCATTCGCGACCAACCGCGCATTTTCGGAAAGAAGGAGGCTGATATGCTGGATCACGCCATCCTTCATTTCGTTGGTCAATTCGACATAGTCGGCAAAAATGACTTCGCCTGTGGGTTCCAGAAGTTTGATGTTTCCGTTGGCGATGACCGTTTGTGTTTTCTGGTTGAAGCTAACCAGGTCCGCCAGCAGCACGCGTTCACCTTGCAGGATCTCGACATTGCCGCGCGCGGTAACCAGGCCCAGCTCGCGGTCATGCGTCAACTCGTCGGCGGTGAAAAGGACCGGGCCGTTGGCGGTTTCTTGCGCCCACGCGATATCCGCACCAACCGTATAGGCGATCGCGCCGCACATGATGAGTATTGCGGTCGCACGACCGACAAAAGCTGAAACCGAAAAACGAAACTTTCCCCACATCGGTTCGCTCTACCCGTCTTCTAGGTGCAGCAGGGTAGCGAGGCCGAACAGGGACATGGCAATCGCCGGGCTCCAGGCGGCCATGACCACGGGGATCTCGGTCGACAGGCCGATTGCGTGGACGATACGGGTGACGAAAAAGAATATGAAACCGATGGAAATCCCTCCGACGATCATATAAGCCGCGCCGGACCGCCGATTGGCGCGCAGAGAGAAAATAGCCGCCGCCAGAACCATGGCGCAAAACAGAAGCGGTGTCGAAAGCAGGCTATGCAGCCGCAGCCGGTGCTCGACGGCGCTAAACCCCGAATTGGTCAGAGTGTCGATGAAGCCGGGCAAGTCCCAGAACGAAATCGTGTCGGCGGAGGCGAAACTCTCGCGAATCTTCTCGACCGTCATATCCGTCGGTAGGTCGTAGACTTTAGTGAAGGTGCGGCGCCCATCGGCATCTTTCACCCAGGCGTCCCTTAGTTGCCAGGCCCCTGGCTGCAAATAAGCGGTCTCGGCGTCGATCCGAGATAGAAACGCCCCGGTGCGGTCCATAATCAGCACCATCACGTCGGAAACCTCCAACTCGTCACCGGAAACCTTACCGCCGTGCAGTACGACCACGTTGTCCTCTCCCGCTTGGCGCAGCCAAAACCCGCTTGCCGCCAACGCCAACTGGCTGTCTTGGCGCCTGAGATACTCTGTTTCGATTCGTTCGAATTGCGCATTCAAACGAGCGGCCAACGGATTGAGAAGAAGTATTTGAACAACCCCTGCAATCAGCGCGATGCTGATCACCGGCCCAATTATCTGCCAAGGTGAAAGCCCCGCCGACCGGGCAATGACCAGTTCGTTCGCCTTGGCCATCCACCAGAATGCCAGCATCGCGCTGATGAGAACAATGAAAGGCGCAAGATCCTGGATCAGCAGGGGCATTTTCAACGCCGACATCTGCAGGACGATTCCGATCGTCACGTTATCTTTGCCTGAAGACCGCCTCAGCAACTCGACGACATCGAAAATGCCGATCAAAAAGACGAACACGGCGAAAACACTAAAAAACCAGGTCAGATACTGACGGGCAAAATAGCGGGAGATGACGGTTTGAAACAGCACTGGGTCAGATCTCCTGTAATTCGGAGGGCTTGGCCCGGCGCTTGAACTGTTGCGGGCGCGCCAGCAGATATAGCGCAACTACCGTTGGGGCGACGACCATTCCGTACATCACCGGTATCAAAACCGCGTATTTGCCTGCAGAGCTTATCAGTCCCAGATTCACAACCAGCAGGCCGACCATGATTGCAACAGCCGCCAGGATCGGTTTAGCGTTCGATTGCCGGGAAAACTCCGTCTTCAGAAGGATCACCAGCCCTGCTGCTACATAGGCGATTGCCAACAATGGTTGCGCGAGCCGGCCGTGCCCTTCCGCTATGAGTTCTCCACGATAGGCGACGTCACCCGGCGAGTTGGACGGTGAAAGCAGATCAGGCAGAAATCTCTCGCGCGGTTGCTGCCAAAGCTCGGGCCCGGTCTGTTGCTCTTCCACAAGGTCGAAGACGTACTCTTCGAACTCGATATCGTGCAATTCTCCCTGCGAAAGCGTTTGCTGCCGTCCATTGGCGAGAAGGATGCGCGCACCCGTCGGTGAATTGACCACGGCGCCGCGTTGAGCGATGACCGTCACCTGATCGCCGTTCGATTGTTCGCTGTGGATGATCAGGCCGATCAAGTCGCCGTTTTCCTCGCGGCGGCGGGCATAGATGGTCAGATCGTCCCGGATTGCATTGAACTGACCTTCCTTGATGAGAATCGCGCCGATTTCGGACCGTGCTGTCGACAGATAGGTCCGCAACTCCTGAGACGAGACCGGCATGAGATAAAGGGCGAAGAAATAACTGAAGAACGTACAAATGACAGCGGCGATCAACCCCGGTTTCGCAAGACGGAACGAGTTCATTCCAGCGGATCGCAGGATTACCAATTCACTGCCTGTTTGCATGCGGTGATAGGTGAAGATCGTGGCCCCAAACACCGCGACCGGAAGGACGACGGAAAGTATCCGTGGTGTGATCAGGAGCGACAGATAGGCCAAGTCACTGGCGGGCAGGCCACGATTGACGATCAGATCGATGAAACGAATGGATTGCTGCAGCACGACAGCGGTACACAGAATGACGCTTGCCACGATGGCAACCGTCAGAATCTGGCTGGTCATGTGCCGCGTTATCGAATTCATCCGCCGCCTGAGGCCTCGACTAAAAGCAATCGGCCTTCCCTTAGGGAATCCACGAAGTTTTCTTTATTTGTAGGGGTCTACCAAACGATCTTTGGTGATGCACGTCAAATTCGGCATATGATCCGGGCCAACTTCCTTCCCGTCATGGCCATTTCATTACTTGTGCGGCTTTGAGGGGGCTTGGGTGGGGGGGCGGATCAGGCTATGTGATCGCGACGGAAACCAGTAATGGGCCGGGCCAAACTGCCCGCAACGCCCAGCACCGATCAGTTAGTCGGCTAAAACGGTCGTTCAACCATGCTTTTTCACTCCCAGGAATTTTTGCTTCTGTTCCTGCCCGTGGCGCTGGTCGGTTGGTATGCGGCGGGCGGTCGGAAAGAGCTGCGTGTCGCTTGGATGATCGCCATTTCCTTGGTGTTTTACGCCTACTGGGATGTACGGCTTCTGCCTTTGCTTATTTTGTCGATCTTGGCGAACTGGGGCGTCGCCGCGCTGATCTACGGCAAACCGGGCGGCGAGAGACTTAGGAAATATGCCGCGCCCCTGGGTATCGCTTTCAATCTGTTCATCCTGGGCATCTTCAAATACGCAGACTTCGTGGGCGATAGCGTCGCCTATTTGCTGGGGCAGTCCCATGACCCCTGGGGTATCGTTCTGCCGCTGGGGATCAGTTTCTTCACGTTTCAGCAAATCTCCTATCTGGCGGATTTGCGGAAAGGCACGGCGCCGGTCTACAGCCTTGCCGATTACGCTCTCTACGTCTCGTACTTCCCGCAGCTGATCGCCGGGCCGATCGTGCGACATGATGAACTGATCCATCAATTCGACGCCTACCCGAAACGCGACGGCCTTTCCGAACGCTTGGTGCGGGGCGCGGCATTGTTGCTGATCGGCATTGCGAAGAAGGTATTGTTGGCGGATGTCTTTGCGGCACAGGCCGATCCTATATTCGCGCATGCCGAAGCCGCCGGCGCGATTGGCTTCGCCGATGCCTGGATGGGGGCAGGGGCCTTTGGCCTGCAGATTTATTTCGACTTTTCCGCCTATTCCGACATGGCGATCGGTCTGGCCATGATGGCCGGGATCCGTTTGCCAGAGAATTTCAACGCGCCGTACAGGGCGGTTTCGCTCGTCGATTTTTGGCGTCGCTGGCACATGACCCTGTCGCGGTTCCTGCGCGACTATCTTTATGTGGCGATGGGGGGGAACCGCGAGGGGCGCGTGAAGCAGGCGTTGGCGTTGACCGCGACAATGCTGCTTGGCGGGCTATGGCATGGGGCTGCCTGGACCTTCGTCGTCTGGGGCGGGTTACATGGGATCGGTCTCGTCGTTAGCCATTTCTGGGGGAAAACAGGGCTCACCATCGCGCGTCCGTTAGGTTGGGGGATTACGATCCTCTTCGTGTTTTGGACCTGGATCATGTTCAGGGCGGAGACGATGACCGGCGCCTTCACGTTTTGGACGGCAATGCTGGGGCTGCCCGGCGATGCTGCGTCCGTGCCGAGCAGTTTCGCGGACCTTGCGGCGGCTGGCTGGTTGCTCGTGGGCGCACTGATCGCCACGATTGGTCCGACCAGTCAAACGGTCGCCCTCACGCATTTGCGGCCGATCCGGGGGCTGGCAACAGTCGCGGCGATGATTGCGGTTTTCCTGGTCTTCCGCCTGGGTGGCGGAACGAACCAGGAATTCATCTATTTCCAATTCTGACACGGGAACGGGATCGGCTTGGATGAAAGGATTGTTGGGCGTAGGGAAAGAAGTGACCTGGGGCGACATGGCGCGCCGGGCGCTCTGCGTATTCCTGACGGGCTTCCTGCTGCTCGCCGGTTTTGTGATTCTGATCGATCCTTACGACACGGTGCCGTTCTCGCTACCTTTGGATCGTGCGCCGGCATCGACGAACCAGCGCTTCTCCTATCCGGCCGTGGCCATGGACCCGACATTCGACAGTCTTGTGGTCGGAACGTCGGTTGTGCGTCTGTTGAAACCGTCGGAACTGGAAGCGACGTTGGGCGGACGTTTCGCCAATTTGGCGATGAACAGCGCCATGCCTTACGAGCAATCGCAGATACTGCAATTGTTCTTGAGGAACAGGAAGGATGTGAAGACGGTTATCTTCGGAATCGATACCGTCTGGTGCGGGCAGAAAGCCTCCCCGAAGCTCACGTCACGGCCGTTTCCACCCTGGTTGTACGACGGCAACCGTTGGAATGATGCGCTTCATTTATTGAATCTGGAGGCCCTCGAACAAGCGGGAAGGCAACTCGGCCAATTGATGGGGGTGAGGGAGGAAAAATACCAGCGCAACGGATACGCCAATTTCCTGCCACCGCGTTCGGAATACGATCTGCAGAAAGTACGGAAGAATCTTTATCAGGACGGCAAACCGGCAGTCTTGCCGCCCGGAACGCCGCCCGCTGATAATAACGCGGCGTTTCGCGAAAGCCTCGTCTTCCCAGACCTGGAGATTTTGCGGGGAATGGTCGCGGCTTTACCGCAAGCGACCCGGAAGATTTTCCTGGGCGCACCCGTTCATGCCATTACGATTGGATCGCCGGGCAGCCGCGCGGAAGCAATCTGGCAGGAATGTATGTCCCGGATCGCACAAATCGGCGCTGAATACGGCAATGCCTATGTGCTCGACTTCAAGCTCCGTTCCGATATCACAGTGACGGATCGGAATTACTGGGACCCGCTGCATTTCAGAACGGATACCGCCTCCCGGATCGTTCGCTTGGTCGGCGAGGGAGTTATGGCAGGGCGATCGACGAACCCAGCCTTCAGATATGTCACGCCTTGATCGGCGAAGATGGCCATCTGCCCTGCTTGTGGGACCCGCTTTCCAAATCGCCTTCGTGCGCTAGTATCTCCGTCATGTGTGCCGCATATGGGTACCTGCAGAACAATTTGACCGGCCGTCCGCGTGGACGATGCCGGGATTGGAACAAACAGACAGGGAAATGGTTATGAAAATCAGTTTCGCGGAAAAAGCCTCACCGAAATCCGGCGCCGTCGTCGTCGGCGTGGAAGAAGGCAAAAAACTGACCCCCTCCGCCCAGGAACTGGAAAAGGCATCCGGCGGCGCTCTCTCACGCGCCATGAAGGCCAGTTCGTTTACCGGAAAGAAGGGACAGTCCCTGCAGATTGCGGCGCCCGCGAATGTTGCCGCGGATCGGATCGTTCTGGTGGGCCTCGGCAAGGGCCTCACGGATTTGGATTTCCAAAGCATGGGCGGCAACCTCGTGCCGGCCTTGAACGCTGCCGGGGACAAGGAAGCTGTCGTCTATGTCGATGGCGGGGCCGACGTTCTGGCCGAGGCGGCCGCTAATATCGGCGCGGGCCTGTTGATGCGCAGCTACCGGTTCGACCGATACCGCACGAAGGAAACGGCGGATCAAAAACCGACCTTGAAAAAGGCGACGATCGTGGTGAGCGGCGCGGCAGCCGCCCGGAAGGCGTTCAAGCCGCTGGAAGCGGTGGCCGAAGGCGTGAACCTGACCCGCGATCTGGTTTCCGAACCGCCCAATGTTCTCCACCCGGAGAGTTTCGCCGAAGAAGCAGCGAAGCTGGCTGAGATCGGCATCACCGTTGAGATCCTGAACGAAAAGAAGATGGAAAAGCTCGGCATGCATTCGCTGCTGGGCGTCGGTCTGGGATCGGCCCGGGAAAGCCGTTTGGTGGTGATGCACTGGAACGGTGCGGCGAGTAACAGCCGTCCGGTCGCTTTCGTCGGCAAGGGGGTCACCTTCGATACCGGCGGCATCTCGCTGAAGCCGGGCCCCGGCATGGAAGACATGAAATGGGACATGGGCGGGGCCGGCGTGGTCACCGGTCTGATGAAGGCCCTGGCGTTGCGCAAGGCGAAGGTGAATGTCATCGGCGTATTGGGCCTTGTCGAAAACATGCCCGATGGCGCGGCACAGCGGCCGGGCGACATCGTGACCTCGATGTCCGGGCAGACCATCGAAATCCACAACACGGATGCCGAAGGCCGCTTGGTGCTGGCCGATGCGCTTTGGTATACGCAGGACAAGTACAAGCCGCGCCTGATGATCGATCTCGCGACCTTGACCGGGGCGATCATTATCGCGCTGGGCCATGAATATGCGGGCTTCTTCTCCAATGATGACGATATCTCCGCCATGCTGAGCGCGGCGGGCGAAGCAACGGGGGAGAAGGTGTGGCGCCTTCCCTTGGCCGAGGCCTATGACAACCAATTGAAGACCGATGGCGCGGATATGAAGAATATCGGTGGTCGTGCGGCCGGCTCGATCACGGCGGCGCAGTTCCTGCAGCGCTTCGTGAACAAGGTTCCGTGGGCGCATTTGGATATCGCCGGGGTGACTTGGTCCAGCAAGGACGCACCGACGGTGCCAAAAGGGGCGACGGCCTTCGGTGTCCGACTGCTCGACAAGTTCGTCGCGGACAATTACGAAAAATAGGGGCGCCAACAACTGGCGACTGTCTCACACCGTGCCGGAAATTCGCTTCTATCATCTGACCAAGAAGTCCCTGGAGGAGGCCTTGCCCGATTTGCTCGGGCGAAGCCTCGACCGGGGATGGCGGGCCGTCGTGAAGGCCCGTTCCGATGAACGGACGGAGTCGTTGAACCAGCATCTTTGGACTTTCGACGACAGGGCATTCCTGCCGCATGGCAGCGACAAGGACGGCCGGCCCGGCCTTCAGCCGATCTGGCTGACCACGGAGGATGAGAACCCCAACGGGGCCCAAGTCCTGTTCCTTGCCGATGGGGCGGATACCGCGAACAGCGGCTTGTTCGAGACCGTGTGCGTTCTTTTCGACGGGCGTGACGACGAAGCGGTCGCGCGGGCCCGGGGCCAATGGACGGCGTTCAAGGATGCGGGACATCCGATGACCTATTGGCAGCAGAACGAGCGCGGCGGATGGGAAAAGAAACAGGAGACCGCCGGCGACGGCGGTGCCTGACGGCTACGGCATTGTAAGCGCCCCATTATTAAGGGCGTTGTTGAGTTTTCAGTCTTCCAATGCGTCTACCTAGGCGCCAGAAAATCGATGGAGTTTGAAACGTGCGTTTCCAAACCGGGGCGGTCACCATCTGGAACTTTGCGATGCTGGCAGGCGCATGCCTGTTCTGTATTTCGTCCGTCATCGCGACAGCGGTTCACGCGCAACCGATGTGGCGGGACGCGAAGCAATGGCAATGCATTCAGGATGAGTTTGAGGCGGCTTGCGGCGGCCGTTTCGAACGGCAATGTCGGACGCAGGAACCCCGCAAGTTGGAAAACCTGATTTTCGATTTCGATGAGAACATGGTGATCATCGAGGATACGTTGGGTAAAAGCTATATTCCCCTGGCAGCACGGACGGTCGACCGGCGGGGTGAGATCACGACGATTCTATATGGTGAGGCGGGCAGTACCGTCATGCAGTATAGCGGCGGTTTTGCGGTGTCGATGTCGACACCGCCCGGTGGCGGCGCCGCGCTGCTGCGTTTCTATTCCTGCCTGCCTTACACGCCGGAATAGTGTAGCGGAAATACAGGTGGGTCAGCCCGCGGCGCTTTCCAACTCTTCCGACAGTTCCAACCAGGCAAGTTCCGCGTCCGAGATTTCTTCTTCGACGGTGCTCAACTGTTTCTGCAGCTTGGCCAGATCGTCTGCGGGCAGGTCGTAGGTCTCCGGCGCGGCAAGTTTGTCATGCAACTTGTCCCGGTCGCGGGACCGCTTTTCCATGGTCTTTTCCAGCTCAACCAGTTTCTTCCGCAAGGGGGCGAGGACGGCGCGGGCCTCCGCCCGTGTGCGGCGCTCATCCTTCTTGCTGGCGGCGCCGTCAGCCGGTCCAAGGCCGGCTTCCTGGCGCTTCGCACGCCGCTCTTGCCGGCGTTGGTCGAACAGAAGCTGCCGGTAATCGTCCAGGTCACCGTCAAACGGCGCGCAGGTGCCGTCAGCGACCAGCCACAGCCGGTCGGCACAGGTGTTCACCAAGTGCGGGTCGTGGCTGACCAGAATGACGGCGCCTTCATATTCCGCCAACGCATGGACCAGCGCTTGACGGGCGTCGATGTCCAAATGGTTCGTCGGTTCGTCGAGCAGCAGGACATGCGGTTTCTTGCGGCAGATGACGGCAAGGGCCAGCCGCGCCTTTTCACCGCCGGACAATTTTCCGATCTGCACATCAGCCTTGTCCTGGGCAAAGGCAAAGGCACCCAAATGGGCCCGCAGGCTTTGCTCCGTCGCCATTGGCTCCAGATCCTGCAGGTATTCTACCGCCGTTTTCCCGGCCGCCAGTTCGTCCAATTGGTTTTGTGCGAAATAGCCGACTTCCAGCTTCGACGATGCCCGGTTGCGGCCGTCCAAGACCTTAAGGCGGCGCGCCAGAAGACGCAGCAACGTGGTCTTCCCGTTTCCGTTCGCGCCCAGCAGGGCGATGCGGTCGTCCATGTCGATCCGCAGGTTCAAGTCGCGCAGAATCGGTTTGTCCGGTTGATAGCCGATCGAAGCGTCTTCCAGCACGATCAGCGGTGGGGACAACGGGTCGGGTTTGGGCAGATTGAAAACGGTCGAGCCCTTATCGACGACGGCGGCGATCGGTTCCATCTTCTCAAGCATTTTCAGCCGGCTTTGGGCTTGCCGCGCCTTGCTCGCCTTATAGCGGAACCTGTCGACGAAGGACTGGATATGCCGTCTTTGTTCCTGCTGCTTGGAATACAGGGCCGCTTGCCGCGCTTGCTGTTCCGCCCGTGTCCGTTCGAACCGGTCATAGCCGCCCGAATATCGGGTCAGTCGGCCCTGATCCAGATGCAGAATCATTTCCGGGATGCGGTTCAACAAGCCGCGGTCATGGCTGACCAGGACAAGACCTCTTGGATAGCTGGACAGGTAATCCTCCAGCCACAGCGAGGCTTCCAGGTCCAGATGGTTTGTCGGTTCGTCGAGCAGCAGGAAGTCGGGTTCGGAAAACAACGCGGCGGCGAGCGCCACGCGCATCTTCCAACCGCCGGAGAAGTTGTCGATGGGTTGTTGCTGGGCGTTCTCGTCAAAACCCAGGCCGGACAGGATGATGGCGGCGCGCGACGGGGCGGAATGCGCGCCGATATCGGCCAGGCGGGTATGGATCTCGGCGATCCGGTTGGGATCGGCCGCCGTTTTCTCTTCCTCCAGCAGGGCTGTGCGTTCGACATCCGCCTCAAGCACGATGTCGAGCAGCGAGCGGTCGCCGCTGGGAACTTCCTGCGCGACCGAGCCCACACGCCGGCGGGCCGCCACGCTGATATCCCCTTCGTCGGGTGCCAATTCCCCGCGCAGCATGCGCAGCAGAGTGGATTTACCGGTCCCGTTTCTGCCGACGAGACCCACCTTCTGCCGGTCGCCGATCTGGGCGCTGGCCCTTTCGAACAGGGTTCTTCCCCCAAGGCGATAGGTTATGTCGGTAATCGTCAGCATGACTGGATCTACATCGGTGGAACATTCCGGCCGGGTGGCCGCACAGCGGCGCATAGCATTTCCGAAGGCGGTGCGCAAAACTCATGAACATCGTGCCGGGCCCTGAAATGCGGCAAGTGACGCAGCATTGCTGCATCGCCGCGGGCTTGCGGACGGGGGCACACGGCGCTATAAGCCCGCCATCGCTGCCATGAGGACGGCGATAGCGAAGATAGCGCGACGAAGAGTTCCTCCCGACCCCGCCGACAAGAGACCGACCTGAAGGCGCTGCTGCCTAAATGGCTAGCGATCGGTGCCTTGGCTTTACGGTGCTGCAACGGGGCTGAGAAAGAGGGACATATAGAATTGTTGAGATACGAGAGAGACGAAGAGGCATAAAATGTCAGTTGAACGGACACTTTCCATCATCAAGCCGGACGCCACGCGTCGTAACCTGACCGGCAAGATCAACGCAATGTTCGAAGAAGCCGGCCTGCGCATCGTTGCGCAGAAGCGGACGCGGCTTACCAAAGAACAGGCCGAGACCTTCTATGAGGTTCACAAGGAACGCGCCTTTTACGGCGAGCTCTGCGCTTTCATGACTTCCGGCCCTGTTGTCGTTCAGGTTCTGGAAGGCGAAGGCGCGATTGCGAAGAACCGTGAAGTCATGGGCGCGACCAACCCGGCCAATGCCGATGACGGTACCGTGCGCAAGCTCTACGGCGAATCCGTCGAAGCCAATTCGGTTCATGGTTCCGACGCGCCGGAAACCGCGGCACAGGAAATTGCCTATTTCTTCGCGGGCACCGAAATCGTCGGCTAAACCTACAGCCTGACGGCAAAAACAAAGGCGGAGCCCCATGGGTTCCGCCTTTTTTGTTCGGCTAGGCACGCAAGCGGATGCCCGATGGGCCCTCCGCAATCAGGTTCTAGACCAGCGTTGCCGCCATGATTGCCAGCAAGATCACGATTGCGATGGACGAGATTGTGATCATCTTGCCCACGCCGCTCCAAGTTTGCAGGTTGGCTTGCGGAGCTTTTTTGAATTCCATTTCGTCCATCGGTATCTCCCGAATCTGTCTGCCGCCGTCAACCGGCTGTCCATGCGTCCGATTTTATGGATTTTTCGCGCGTTCTCAAGTGGTTCCGCGCGCGAAAATGTGATGATCAGTCGGTTTCCGTCCAGATCATCGGGCCGGGCCGACCGTCCACCAAGGCCAATTCGCCGTCGACCGTGATCGCACCGGCCGCCAGCAGGCGCAGGGCCGCGGGATAAATGCGGTGCTCCTGCACCAGAACCCGTGCGGCCAGGCTATCCGCATCGTCATCCGGCAAGACGGGCACTTTGGCCTGGATCAGCAAGGGCCCGTCATCCAGGGCAGGGCGGACCAGGTGCACGGAACAACCATGTTCCGTCATGCCGTCCTCCAAGGCGCGTTCATGGGTATGCAGGCCCTTGTAGGCCGGCAATAGGGAGGGATGGATGTTCAGCATCCTGTCGTGCCAGTTCCCGACGAAACCGGGGGTAAGCACACGCATGAAGCCCGCAAGGCAGACGATGTCCACGTTGCGCGCATCGAGTTCCGCCATGATCGCCTGTTCAAAACTGGGCCGGTCCTGAAAGTCACGATGGTTCACCACCGCTGTCGCGATGCCGGCCTTGGCAGCACGCTGGAGGCCGTAGGCATCCGCGTTATTGGACAAAACAAGGACGATCCGGGCCGGTGAGTCCGGTTTCGCGCACTCGTCGATCAGCGCCTGCAGGTTCGATCCGCCGCCCGATACCAGCACGGCAACGCGTTTCTGCCCTGTGTTCCCGCCGGAGGCCTCGCTGGTTGTCCCAGTGGCCGTCACGCGTCGACGCCCCGGATCGAAACGTCCTTGCCGAGGCTGTCATGGGTGACGACGCTGCCGATCGCGAAGACATCCTCGCCTGCGTCCGTCAGATCCGCTGTGATTGCTTCGGCGCGTTCCGGGTCGACGACCAAGACCATGCCGATGCCGCAGTTGAAGGTGCGGTGCATTTCGGTCGCCGAGACGCCGCCGGTCTTGGCGATCCAATTGAAGACGGGCAGGCCCGGCCAGGCGTCGCGATTCAACAGGCAGGCCAGGCCGTCCGGCATCACGCGGGGCAGGTTTTCGTAGAATCCGCCGCCAGTGATGTGGACCAAGCCATGCAGGCCGCCCGCCTTATGGACGGCCAGAACCGGTTTCACGTAAATCTTGGTCGGCGCCAGAAGGGCCTCGCCCAAAGTCTTGCCGGGTGCGAAGGGGGCGGGGGCCGCCCAATCCAGGCCGCTGATTTCCACCACCTTGCGGACCATGGAATAGCCGTTGGAATGTACGCCGCTGGACGCAAGTCCCAGGATCATGTCGCCTTCACGGATTTCCGTACCGTCCAGCATCGCGCCGCGTTCCGCCGCGCCGACCGAGAATCCGGCCAGATCATAGTCTCCCGCGCCGTACATGCCGGGCATTTCAGCCGTCTCACCGCCGATCAGGGCGCAGCCCGCCTGACGACACCCTTCGGCGATTCCCGTGACGACGGCTTTTCCAACCTCGACGGAGAGCTTCCCGGTGGCGAAATAGTCCAGGAAGAACAGCGGCTCCGCCCCCTGAACGATCAGGTCGTTGACGCACATGGCGACCAAATCGATGCCGACGCCGTCGTGATTTCCTGAATCGATGGCGACTTTAAGCTTCGTGCCGACACCGTCGGTCGCCGCGACCAGGACGGGATCGTTGAAACCGGCGGCCCGCAGATCGAAAAGCCCACCGAATCCGCCGAGTTCACCGTCCGCGCCTGGGCGCGCGGTGCTCTTCGTCAGCGGTTTGATCGCGTCGACCAAGGCGTTGCCCGCATCGATATCGACGCCGGCATCCTTGTATGTCAGCCCGTTGCGGCCACGTTTGTCGTCGGTGCTGGTCGAGTCGTCGGTTGCTATGGCAGCCTCCCGTCCTTACATCTATAAAGGCGTTTCAAAAATCGTGCGGCACCATACTCATAGACATGCGCTTTGCAATCAAACGCCATCGTAGTCACAGCCTGATCCGCAACGGCCGGCTTGCGCCGTTCGCGGTGCTTTCGGCTGTGCTGCTCGCCTTTTCCATCGTGTTGTCGCAGACGCCGGCCGTCGCGCAGCAGTCGGATATCTTTGCCGTTGCCGCGTTTCCGGTCGATGAAACAGCGGCGAACGAGGTCAAAGCCAAGGAACAAGCCGTTTCGCAAGGCAGTCTACAGGCCTTGCAGATGCTGCTACAGCGCCTGACCCTGGAACAGGATTGGCCGCGCTTGCCGACGGTAGGCCAGGACCGAATCGACAATTACATCCGCGGTATTTCCTTCGCCAATGAAAAAATCGGGGGTGGCCGCTATCTGGCCGATGTGACCTACCGTTTCGTTCCGGAAGCTGTTCGCAAATTGCTGACGGATGCATCGATTCCCTATTCCGAGACGGAAAGCAGGCCGATGGTGGTCGTACCGGTGATGCAGATTTCGGACGGCGCGCTGCTGTGGGATGAGGGAAATACCTGGCTGAGCGGCTGGGTGGAGGCTGAATTGCCTGCCGGCCTGTTACCGATTGTCGTGCCGCTGGGGGACCTTGCGGATGTTGCGGCGATCGGTGTGCGCCAAGCCTTGGGCGGCGAGCCGGAGGCCCTTGGCCGGATTGCGGCGAAATACGGCGCCGGTGGCGTATTGGTGGCGGTCGCGCGGCCAGGGCAGGTCCAGGGCGGCGGCGAAAGCCTCGATGTCAGGGTTTCCGCCTATGGCCCGGGCTGGGATGGAACCAGTTTCTCGCAATCCTATACGTCCAGCGGCGCGACCGAACAGTTGCCCTTCTATAAGGCGGCGGCGGAAAGCATTTCCCGTTCGCTGCTGGTGCAATGGAAGGAAGCGAACCTGATCCGGTTCGGGGAAGGGACCCAGTCCCTTCAGGTATTCGTCCCGGTTTCCGGCCTGCGCGATTGGCTTTCCGTCCGTGATCGATTGGCCCAGGTCGCGACTGTCCGCGACACGGTGATTGGCCGCTTGTCCATGACTGAGGCGGAGGTCGATATCCGGTATATCGGGGACCTGTCCCGCCTGCAGCTTGCTCTTTCGCAACAGAAGCTCTCGCTCGCCCAAGATCCGCTCGACGGACGCTGGCGGCTGACGACGACGCCGTAGAAAAGGCGGCGGGCTGATGACGACGCAGCAAAAAACCTGGTTCTGGCTTATCGGACTGGCGGTGCTTCTCGCCGCGCTCTATTTCCTGCGGCCGATCCTGTTGCCGTTCGTGGCTGCCATGGGGGTCGCCTATTTCCTGGACCCGGTCTGCGATTGGCTTGAGGAAAAAGGACTGTCCCGGTCGATGGCGACGGCCAGCGTGACGGCGGTGTTCTTTGTCATTGTCACCATCGTTCTGGCAGCGGTCTCGCCGCTGATTTATCAGCAGGTCGCCGATTTTGTGGCCCGTGTCCCGGAATATTCCACGGCGTTGGGGGAAAAGCTCAGGCCGATCATGGATATTGCGGCGGACCGGTTGGGCAATGACGAGGTCAAGGACCTGGGCAAGTCGGCAACGCAATTTGCCGGCACGGCGTTGAAATGGGCGGCTTCCGCCATTGGTGAGGTGTTGGGCGGCTTGGGGGCCGTTGCGAATATCGTCTCGCTGATCGTCATCACGCCGATCATCTCTTTCTATTTGCTGCGCGACTGGGACCGGATCGTCGAGAAGGTCGATAGCTGGTTGCCGCGGGCGCAGGCCGATATCCTGCGCGGGCTGGCGCAGGAAGTGGACGAGATCCTTGCAGGTTTCGCGCGCGGGCAGGCAACCGTTTGTCTGATCCTGGGCGTCCTTTACGGCGTCGGGCTGACGCTTGTCGGATTAGATTTCGGGTTCGTGGTTGGCTTGTTCACGGGGCTGGTATCCTTCATTCCCTATTTCGGGATGCTGATCGGGTTCGTGCTGGGGTTCGGGATTGCGCTGGCGCAGTTCGATTCATATACGCCGCTGTTGCTGGTCGCCGCGGTTTTCGCTGTGGGGCAAGTCCTTGAAGGAAACTTCCTGACGCCGAGACTGGTTGGCGGTCGTGTAAAGCTTCACGAAGTATGGATCATCTTCGCACTGATGGCCGGCGGCACCCTGTTCGGGTTCGTCGGTATTCTGATCGCCGTGCCGGTCGCCGCCGTCATTGGCGTGCTGGCGCGGTTCATGATCGGCCATTATCTGGAAAGCCCGCTCTATGAACACGGCGCGCCCTTGGGCGCCCAAATCGCTGAAACCGAAAGGGGCGCGGGAACGATCCCGGCTTCGGATGGGCCGGGTGACGCTGAAGGGCGGGAGGGCGACCCGCCTCAATCATCATGATCGGCCGTCAATTTCCCCTGGCGCTCGAATTTCTGCCGGCGCTTGGCCGAGCGGATTTCCTGATCGCCCCTTGCAATCAAGCTGCTGCCGCCTTGGTCGACGCCTGGCCCGATTGGCCTGGCCCACATGCCTTGGTCTATGGCCCCCACGCCTGTGGGAAAACACATTTGGTGACCGCGTGGCGGGAAAAGAGCGGCGCTTCCTTGCTGGATCCCGCGCGTCTGACCGTGGACGGCCTTGGGGACGCACTGGACGTGGCGCCCGGCACTGTGGGGCCTCCCGCCTGGGCGCTCGATGGGTTGGAAGAGATCGCCGATGAACCCCTGCTTTTTCACCTGTTGAATTCCGTGCGGGAAAGGCAGGGCAGTTTGTTGATGACAGCGCGTGCCGCACCCTCAAGGCTAAATTTCACTTTGCCGGATTTGACCTCACGGCTTGCGGCGGCGACCGCTGTTGTGATCGAACCGCCCGACGACGACTTGCTGGCGGGCCTGCTGATCAAACTTTTCATGGACCGTCATTTGACGGTGGATCCCGATGTCGTGGCCTATATTTTGCCGCGGATCGAACGCAGCTTCGCTGCGATCCATCAGGCGGTGACGGCCCTGGACCGCGCCGGTTTAGCGGCCAAAAGGCGGGTTACCGTGGCATTGGTGAGGCAGGTTTTGTTCCAGTAATCGCAACACATTAGATGTGTTTCATAACATTATGTTACAGTTTTATTTCAGTGCTATGAAGATTTCACGGAACGGTTAAAATTGACTGGACCGACAGGCCAGAGGATGCACGAAATCCGGCCATGGCTTTTGAGGAAATCGAAATCAAACTGCGGCTAGCGCCCCGTGATGCGGGACGGTTCAGGCGCGCGCGCCTTTTGCAGGAATACAAGACGGCCAAGGCGGGGTGGGCCCATCTGGTCAGCACCTATTTCGATACGCCGGATCTGGCCTTGCGGACCCGAAAGGTTGCGTTGCGCATTCGTCGGATGGGCGATGCGCTGGAACAGACGCTGAAAGCGCCGAAGGGCCTGCAAGGCGGCCTTCAATCCCGCACGGAATGGAATGCGGTCGTCGAAAATGAAGAAAAACCCGACCTATCGTCGATCGGCGATCCCAAGCTTCGGAAATGGCTGCGCAAACGGACGAAGGAAAACGGTCTGACGGCTGTCTTCACCACGGACATCAAACGCACGACGTGGCAGATCCTCTATAACGGCACCCGCCTAGAAGTTGCCCTGGACGAAGGGCAAATTCTCGCCGGCGACCGGTCACGTCCGATATCTGAAGTTGAATTGGAACTGGTAGAGGGCGATGCCACCGACCTCGTCGCCTTCGCGCAATTGCTGATCGAGAAGTATCCCTTGGTGCTGGACCGGGACAGCAAAGCCGCACGCGGCTATGCGCTTTTTGCCGATACGGAAGTAAGCCCCGTCAAGGCGAAGGACCCGGACCTAACCACCGACATGACGGTTTGGAATGCCTTTTCGGCGTCAGTGCAAAGCGGAGTTCTCCAAGTCATGAGCAATGCGCCGGTGGTGATGCTGCGGGACGATCCGGAAGGTGTGCATCAGGCCCGCATCGGTGTTCGACGGATCCGAGCGGCCTTATCGTTGTTCAAGAACGCCTTGGACGCGGATAAGGTTGCTGTGGCGCGAGAGGATTTGAAATGGCTGCAGCAGGCCCTGGGGCCTGCCCGTGATTTCGACGTCTTCTTGGAAGAGGCGGTCGAACCGCTGATCAAGGCCATGCCGGACGAGGCCTGCCTGACCCGGCTAAAAGAAGTCTCGGAGACGGCCCGGAAGAATGGATACGACATGGCGGTAGACGCTTTGTCGTCTTCTCGTTACTCCGCCGTCCTTTTGCGTCTGGAGGCATGGCTGCTGTCGCCCGAGCACGCCGCCGCGGATGTACCGCTCGCTCAGTTCGCGAAGCGCAGCCTGGACAAGCGTTTGAAAGCCGTCCTCAAATCCTGCGGAAAACATCCGGCGCGCCTGCCGGAAGCGGACCTTCATCCGCTTAGGATCGAGTTCAAGAAGTTGCGCTACGCGGCGTCCTTCTTCCAAAGCCTGTATGGCGGCAAGAAGAAATTCGCCTACATCAAGCAGCTCGCCGCGTTGCAGGACTGCCTCGGCGGGTTGAATGACGCCTTGGTCCAAGGTGAATTGATGGAGGCTCTGCCCCTGGGCAAAGCGGCGGATGCCGCCCGCGCCAAGGCGCTGATGACCGGATGGCATGCCGCGCGCACGCAACAGGGATTGAGTGGCCTGGACAAGGAATGGGCAGCCTTCAAGGCGTTCAAACCCTTTTGGCGGTGACGTTGCGGGAGAGACTATTCCGCCAGGATTTCGCGGGGCAGGGCCAGGTCGATCAGCCGACCGGGCGTCGATCCCGCATCGCGCCAGTTCACCGCATCCAGTTGAATCACCGACAAGGCGCCCGTCGGGTATTTCTGGCGCAGCCGCGACAGGTCCGTTTCGTCGCCTTCCTCGCACAACCGCGTCGTCAGGTCCTGCACCGCCGGATTGTGGCCGATCAGCATGACCTTATCCGGCCCGTTGCCCAGCGCTTGAAGGCGCTGCAGCAGCGCCTCACCGTCATGGGCGGCGTACATGGCTTCTTCCAGCCGGATGTCCGCGTCATCGTGCAGGTATGGCAGAACGAGACCCAGCGTCTCACGCGTGCGCCGGGACCCGGAGCACAGGATCAGCCTTGGGGCGTATCGATGCTCTTCCATATAGGCGCCGATGACGGGTGCGGATCGTTTGCCGCGCGCGTTCAGAGGACGTTCGTAATCGTCGAGGATCGGATCGGACCAGCTAGACTTTGCGTGGCGAAGAAGAAACAGGGTCAGCATGGGGATCTCCGCTGGGTGTTTCGCGGCTTCATTTGGTGGTGTCGGCTGGATATGTCACAATTGGATAACTTCACAAGCCCCGAGCGCATATGCTACGTGAAATCATTAAATTGTAACAGTTTAGGGATGTTGAACCTGTCTCGTGACGTGAAATCTCGTCACGCCCATTTCGATTCAGCCCAATCTACCGGAGTAGGTCCATGGTAACGGCGAAGTCCGCGGCAATTGTCAGCGAAGCGGCGAATCAGGAAGCGGTCTCGATCAAGTCGAAAGACCGTTTCATAAACCGTGAACTGTCGTGGCTGTCGTTCAACCAGCGGGTTTTGGAAGAAGCTTCGAACCCGAACCATCCTTTGTTGGAACGCCTGCGCTTTGTTTCGATTTCCGCCAGCAACCTGGACGAATTCTACATGGTCCGCGTTGCGGGCCTGAAGGGGCAGGTGGCGGCTAATGTCTCCACCTTGTCCCAAGAGGGCATGACGCCCCGGCAACAGTTGGACGCGATTTCCGATGAAGCGCGGGGATTGATGCTGCGGCAGCAGGACACGTGGTCGACAATGGTCGATCAGTTGAAGCACGCCCACCTCTCCCTGATCCAGCCCGCTGAATTGACCCAGCGCGAGAAGACGTGGCTCGACGGTTGGTTCCTGGAACAGATTTTTCCAACGCTGACCCCGCTGGCGGTAGACCCGGCGCATCCGTTTCCGTTCATCCCGAACCTGGGCCTTGTATTGGCGCTTGAACTCTACCGCCATAGCGACGAACGGCATATGAACGGCTTGCTGGTCGTTCCCACAAACCTGGACCGGTTTATCCGGCTGCCGGGACGGACGATCCGGTTCATTCTGCTGGAAGATGTGCTGTCGCTGTATCTGAACCGTTTGTTTCCCGGTTTCGAAATGCTGGGCAAGGGCATGTTCCGCGTCATCCGGGACAGCGATGTGGAAATCGATGAAGAGGCGGAAGATCTGGTCCGGACCTTCGAAAGCATGTTGCGCCGGCGTCGGCGCGGCAGCGTCATCCGGCTGACGATCAGCGCCGATATGTCCGAAGATCTGCGCGATTTCGTTATCGAACAGAACGGCATCGATCCCGATGATGTGTTCGTTCTGGACGGGCTTCTGGGCCTGGTCGACGTGAAACAGATGATCGTCGACGAACGCCGCGATCTGTTGTTCGAACCCTATAACGCCCGTTTTCCGGAACGCATCCGAGACTATGGCGGGGACTGTTTCGCGGCGATCCGGGCGAAGGACATCATCGTTCATCACCCTTATGAAAGCTTCGACGTCGTCGTGCAGTTCCTGCGGCAGGCGGCCCACGACCCTGCCGTCGTCGCGATCAAACAGACCCTGTATCGGACCTCTAATGAATCGCCGATCGTGAAGGCGCTTCAGGAAGCGGCCGAGAATGGGAAATCGGTTACTGCCCTGGTCGAATTGAAAGCGCGCTTCGACGAAGAGGCGAATATTCGCTGGGCCCGTGACCTTGAACGGTCGGGCGTGCAGGTTGTCTACGGTTTTGTGGATCTTAAGACCCATGCGAAAGTTTCGTTGGTCGTCCGCCGGGAAGGGCGGCGTTTGCGCAGCTATGTCCATTTCGGCACCGGCAACTATCACCCCATCACCGCGAAGATTTACACCGACCTCAGCTATTTCACCGTCGACGGGGAATTGGCGCAGGATGCCGCGCTGACCTTCAATTACATGACCGGGTACGCCACCCCGTCGGGGATGGAGAAACTGGCCATCGCGCCGATCAACCTGCGCGCCACCTTGATGGCGAAGATCGAGGCGGAAATTGAACATGCGAAAGCCGGTGATAAGGCGCAGATCTGGCTGAAAGCGAACAGCCTGGTCGACCCTGACATTATCGACGCGCTATATCGCGCATCCGACGCGGGCGTGCAGGTCGATATTATCGCGCGCGGGATTTGTTGCCTGCGGCCGGGGGTGCCGGGCCTAAGCGACAATATCCGGGTGAAGAGCATTGTCGGCCGGTTTCTGGAGCATAGCCGGATCTATTGTTTCGGTGCGGGGCATGGACTGCCGTCGCTGGACGCAGATGTCTTCATTTCCTCCGCGGACCTGATGCCGCGCAACTTGAACCGGCGTGTGGAATCACTGGTGCCGATCCAGAATCACACCGTGAAACGGCAAATCCTTGACCAAGTCATGAAGGGGAACCTGAATGACGAGGCCCAGAGTTGGGAGATGCAGCCCGATGGCAGCTTCATCCGACACAAGCCGGAGGGCGCAGGTTTCAATTGCCATCATTTCTTCATGACGAATCCCAGCTTGTCCGGGCGCGGGACGGCATTGAAGAAGACCAAGAAACCGTCTAAGACCCGGTCCACAAGACGCAAGTAAGGGGTCTTTCGTGGCCGAACTCCTCCGCACGGCCGTTCCGCCCGTCGCCGTCATCGACATCGGTTCGAATTCTATTCGGCTGGTCGTATATGATAGCGCAGACCGGGCGGCGCTTCCCATCTTCAACGAGAAGGTACTCTGCGGCCTTGGCCGCGACCTGGACCGCACGGGCATGTTGCCCGACGAGGCGGTGGTCAATTCCATCTCCACCCTGCGCCGGTTCGTCAGCCTTGCCGAATATATGGGCTCGGCCTGGATCGACATGCTGGCAACGGCCGCGGTGCGCGAAGCGAAGAACGGTCCGGAATTCGTCGATGCGGTCGAAGCGGCCTGCGGCCGGCGGATGCGGGTTCTGACCGGGGAGCAGGAAGCGGAGTATTCAGCGCTTGGGCTTTTGTCCGGCACGCCCGACGCGGACGGCATTCTGGGCGATCTGGGTGGGGGCAGTGTCGAGTTGGTGAATGTCCGGCAAGGGGCCTTGGGTGAACAGACGACCTTGCCGATCGGCCCAATCCGGTTCAGCAAGAAGGAACTGAGCAATCCGTCCAAAGCGGTGGGAAAAGTGGATGACGCCCTGAAAACGGTTCCCTGGCTGTCGGAAGGAAAGGGGCGGACATTCTATGCCGTCGGCGGGGCGTGGCGATCCGTGGCCCGACTTCACATGATCCGTACGAACTATCCCATGCACATCATCCATCACTACAGCATTCCCTACGGGAAAGCGGTGGATTTCATGGACTTCGTATCGCATCTCTCGGTCGATACGCTCAGCAAGGTCAAGGGAATCAGCAAGCGTCGCGTGGATACACTGGCCTATGCGGGCATGCTGTTGCACAGGATATTGCTGCGCATCAAACCGGACCGGCTCATGCTGTCGGCTTACGGTTTGCGGGAAGGCAGCCTCTATGCACGCCTGACCCCGGAACAGCAGCAGGAAGACCCGCTGCTGGCGGCTTGCCGGCGCACTGCCTTGCCCCGGTACGAAAACGCGGTGACCGGTGACAGGTTGAACGAATGGCTTGGCCCGGCATTTCCCGAGGCGTCGAAAGCCGAGGCACGGATGCGGCACGCGGCCTGCCTGATGGCGGATATCGGGCGCGGGGAACATCCGGACTACCGCGGGGAGCATGCCCTGATGCGGGTGATGCGCTTGCCCTTCGTAGGAACTGAACATAGTGAACGCGCCTTCATGGCGTTGGCTGTCGCGGCCCGCCATTCCCAGCCTTCCGACGACGTTACGGCGATGGCGACCATCAAACTTCTGCTGAATGATGAGCAGATGACGCGTGCGCGGGCCATCGGTTTAGGCATTCGCTTGGCCTATACCTTGTCCGGTGGCGTTACCGATGTTCTCGATCGCTTCGTGCTACGCCGGATCGACGAAGGGCTCGTCCTGGAGGTGAAGGATCACGAAGGAAAATCCCTGTTCGGCGAAGTGGTTGAACGGCGCCTCAATACGCTGGCCAAGTCGATGAACTGCCCGGCATCGATCCGCCACGTTCCATCCTGACAGAGGAGAGGACGCCCGCACGGGGAGGCGTCAATTCACGGATACGCTCGCCTCGGCCGTCAAAGCCGGCTTCAATAGGCCGTTTTCGTCCCGCATCAGGGTGAATATTCCCCGGTAGGACCCGGGTTTCAGGGCGCTTCCCAAGTCCGGTGGGCCGGTCCGGAATATGGCGGTCGGACTGTCTTCCAACACTGTTTCTTCCGTCTCCGTCAGCACATCGCCGGAAGGCCCCTGGATTTCGAAACGAGCCTTGTCGCCCGCGCGTAAGCCGGCGGCATAGACGTGAAACACCAACCGGCCGCTCTTACCACTCAAAGCGCCGTCGCCGGCCAACAGGCCGTATTCAAGCGCGGCTTGGTTCAATTCGACACTGGCGAAGCCGATCCTGAGGACGGCGGACGGGAAGTAGGTCAATTGTTCCAACGCGGCTTGGTTCCAAAGCGGGTCGCCGGTCTTGCCGCATCCTGATTCGGCCTCCAACCCGGTGAATGGATCGATGACTTTGCCATCCTTCCGGATTTCGAAATGGAGGTGTGGGAAATCCGTCGCACCCGAAAGGCCGATCTCTCCCAGCTTCTGACCGGCGCGCACAGCCTGGCCCTTGGCCACGACAACGCTGCCGCGTTTCAAATGACCATAGGCGGAAAGATAGCCGTCGCGGTGTTTCAACAAGACGACGTTACCGAATCCCGAACTGCCCAAAGCGTCTCGCCCGACGAGGGTGACGTCGACATCGGGCAGGCCGTCCCGCACGCGGATCACCTCGCCTGACGCCGCCGCAACAACCGGAACGCCTTTCTGCATTTCCTGCGGCCCGGGCAAGCGGAAATGCGTACCTTGGTTGCCGGATGTCGTTAGGGTGCCGCATTTGAAATCCTTGGCGTCGGCACCGGATTCGGTATCGACGAAGTGCTGGACAAGGCATGTGCGGCCGATCTTGCACCGCGCGGGCATGCGGAATTTCAACGGCCCGGTTTCATCATCCGCTTGGACATTTTTTTTATCGGTTTTGACCGTGGCGGTTGCGTCCGGTGACGGACCGTCGGATTGCCCGAAGGTACCGCTGATTTTTGCGATCAAGGAAGCCACGCCGCTATTGGGGTTTTCCTGCGCATAGAGAAAACCGAGGGCCCCGAGCGCCCCCAATACGATGAGGCCCACAATGGCGAACAGCGTTCTCACAGCCCAGTATCCTCCCCCTGTGCGGACCTAAACGTCGCTTACGGGCATAATCTTGACGGAGCTTTTTCCAACCGTGAGGGCGAGGCGTCCGTGCTTCAGATTCAGGGCGTCCTCCCCGAACAGTTCACGCCGCCATCCCTTCAACGCCTGGACGTCCGCTTCGTCGTCCATAGCCAGCTTCTCCAAGTCGTCCGCTGTGGCGATCAGCCGGCTGGCAATGCCTTCCTGATCGCATTTGGCCTTCAACAAAACCTTCAGCAGTTCCATCGTGGGGGCAACGCCCGGGGGCGGCTGTTCGCGCCGCTTCACCTTGGGCAGGTCTTCGCGCGGAATGTCGACCGCTTCCTTTACCGCCGCCAGGATTTCCTGACCGATGCGTCCGTCCGGTATGTTCTTTCCAAGGCCACGAATGCGTCGTAGGTCGTCGGCCGTCGTCGGCATGGAGCCTGCGATATCCAAGACCGTATCGTCGCGGACGACCCGGTTTCGAGGCGTATTGCGGCGCTGGGCTTCGCGTTCCCGCCAGGCCGCGACTTTGTGCAGAACGGCCAATGCGCGGGGTTTCAGACCACGGGCCTTAAGGCGTTTCCAGGCCGTATCCGGATCGTTCCGATAGGTGTCCTCCGCCGTCAGGATCTTCATCTCTTCTGTCAACCAGTGGGCACGCCCATTCTCGTCCAACCGTCCCTGCAATTCCTCGTAGATCGGCCGCAGATGATCGACATCGGCCATGGCGTAATCGATTTGGCGGTCGGTCAGCGGGCGGCGCGACCAATCGGTGAAGCGGGAGCTTTTGTCGAGCGAATGCCCCAGGATCTTGTTGACCAGGACCTCGTAGCCGACCTGATCGCCGAAGCCCAGGACCATGGCCGCCACCTGCGTATCGAAGACCGGGGCAGGGACGGCGCCCATCAAGGTATAGAAAATTTCCAAATCCTGGCGCGCGGCGTGGAAGACCTTCAACAGGTCCGGCTTTCGCAGCAAGGCGAACAGCGGTTCCAGGTCCAGCCCCTCGGCCAGGGTATCGATCGCGGCGGCATCACTCTCCCCCGCAACCTGGACCAGGCATAGTTGAGGGTAATAGGTGGATTCTCGGACGAATTCGGTATCGACGGTGATGTAGGAACTGTCGGCCTGACTGTCGCAAAATGCCGCCAAAGCGTCGGTAGTGGTGATGGGAACAACGGTCATGCGGTCAAAGGCTCACTTGCGGTTCTTGGGACGGAACAATGAATGTCTTGCGTGACAGGATCGGATAGAGCGCGCCATTGCCGTCCGGGACGCCGCGCTCTGGTTGAGATGTCACTATAATGCCGCATCCCGATGGGTCGAGCCTCTCATACCGTATAAGGGCGCCTAATCCGTCAAAATCGCCCCGAACCCTTGACATAACCCTGTGAAAATGGCCAATCGCGGCCTTGTCTTCGGGCGGTTCAGTTCGGCCCGACCCATCATTTTCCGGAGCACGTATCATGCACGCCTACCGCACCCACACCTGCGGCCAGATTCGACTGAACGACGCTGGCGAGACCGTTCGTCTGGCGGGCTGGGTCCACCGTAAGCGCGACCATGGCAATCTGCTGTTCGTCGATCTGCGCGATCATACCGGTGTGACGCAATGCGTGATCGACAGTTCCGAGGACCTGTTCGAGACGGTGGAACGCCTGTCGAACGAATCCGTCATCTCGGTGACCGGCGAAGTCGTCAAGCGGACCGATGAAACGGTGAACGCGTCCCTTCCGACCGGTGAGGTCGAAGTGGTGATCCGCGCGATCGACATTCTGTCCCGCGCCGATCAATTGCCGATGCCGGTGAACCAGGATGCCAACTATCCGGAAGACATTCGCCTGAAATACCGTTTCCTGGACCTGCGCCGGGAAGAAATGCACCGCAATATCATGCTGCGCAGCCAGGTCATTTCATCGATCCGTCAGCGCATGATCGGGCAAGGCTTCACGGAATTTCAGACCCCGATCCTGACGGCGTCCAGCCCCGAAGGCGCGCGTGACTTCCTGGTGCCCAGCCGTTTGCATCCGGGCCAGTTCTACGCGCTGCCGCAGGCACCGCAGCAGTTCAAGCAGCTGATTATGGTCGCGGGCTTTGACCGTTATTTCCAGATCGCCCCCTGCTTCCGGGACGAGGACGCCCGCGCCGACCGTTCGCCGGGCGAGTTCTATCAGCTCGATTTCGAAATGTCCTTCGTGACCCAGGAAGACGTCTTCGCGGCGATCGAACCGGTTCTGCATGGGGTGTTCGAGGAATTCGCCGACGGCCGTTCGGTCTCCGCGCTGCCCTTCGCGCGCATCCCCTACAAGGAATCGATGCTGAAATACGGCAACGACAAGCCGGATCTGCGCAACCCGATCATCATCGCGGATGTCTCCGAGTCCTTCCGCGGGTCGGACTTCAAGATCTTCGCGCGTTTGGTCGAGGAAGGCTCCGTCGTCCGCGCCATTCCGGCGCCCGGCGCGTCCGCCCAGCCGCGCAGCTGGTTCGACAAGCTGAATTCCTGGGCCCAGTCCCAGGGGCAGGCTGGCCTCGGCTATATCAACTTCAAGGAAGACGGCCCGGCCGGCCCGATCGCCAAGAACCTGGATGAAGCGCGCATCGCGGCCATCAAGGAAACCACGGGCTGTCAGGACGGGGACGCGGTCTTCTTCGTTTGCGGCAAGGAAGCCGCGGCGGCTGAATTCGCCGGCGCCGCGCGGACGGAGATCGGGTCGCAATTGGGCCTGATCGACGAGAACCGGTTCGAGTTCTGCTGGATCGTCGATTTCCCGATGTTCGAATATGACGAGAAGGCGAAGAAGGTCGATTTCTCCCACAACCCGTTCTCGATGCCCCAAGGCGGCATGGAAGCGTTGGAAACCATGGATCCGTTGGATATCCTGGCCTTCCAATACGACATCGTCTGCAACGGGGTGGAATTGTCCTCGGGCGCGATCCGGAACCATCTGCCGGAAGTCATGTACAAGGCCTTCGGTATCGCTGGGTACGGCCCGGAAGTGGTCGATAGCCGGTTCGGCGGCATGATCAACGCGCTGAAGCTGGGCGCCCCGCCGCATGGCGGTTCCGCGCCGGGCATCGACCGTATCGTCATGCTATTGGCGGGCACGGAAAATATCCGCGAGGTCACCATGTTCCCGATGAACCAGATGGCCCAGGATCTGATGATGGGCGCGCCGGCCCCGGTCGACGAGCACCAGTTGAAAGACGTCCACATCAAGCTCGACCTGCCGCTGGACATGGAGTGAGGGGCAAAGTTTGGCTAGAATTTTTTAGGGACGGGGACGCTGTAGACATAGACGTCCCCGTCTTTTGAGTCCTTGCCCCTATTGATAGCCGATCTTGCCTTAGTGTCGTAACGGGTTTCGCCCGATGCGCTAAGGCCATTGTCGCATTTGGCTTGCCAAGTTCCGTCGCCGTTAGATTGCATGAAGCCCGACGCTTCGCAGGACGCGCCGTTCGTCGGGACATAGAATTCGATCAACCATTTGCCTTGCTCGTACTCCGGCGTTGTTACGAACTCGAAGGCGGGACCGAGGTTTGCCCAAGAGACCCGCATTTTTCGCGGCGCGGCCTCAACGTCCTCAACAAGACCGGAACTGAGACGAATTACATTTCTATAGTTCTCTGATGTCACCCAGATGTTCGTGGACGCCAACCGAGCGTTCTCTGCAAATATCTTGCAGGTCTCAGGAAGCGACGACCGGTCTTGGCATCGCTCGAATGACCAGTTTGTAGCCCGTTCCAGAGCGTCGGGCTGATTGTCCCAAGTCTTCCATGAAAGATTGCCATCATCCGCGACGATGAAAACACCAACAGGGTATTTGCTGTTTTCAAGAACTCTTAGATATTTGTCGAACTCGTCGAGTTGGAATCCGGTAAGCCAATCGCGAGTTTTGGGTACGTAGCCAACACCAGCGGCATTGCCTGAAAGGGATTTTGCCGATGGCGATCCTGTTGCAAGGCCCGATTTCCAAACAATACTTTTTCTGATCGCATAAATCTTGCACGGAACGCCGCCGGAACTTCTTTCGCAAACCTCGATTGCACGCCACCGCCGGTCATTTGTAATCCCACATTGCGTTTCTTTGCAGAACACATACCCGCAACTGGACGAGCCATCGATCGCGACGGCGAATGCGTAGGAGCGTTCCTTGCTCAGATAGGTGTCGAAACACCGTTGCACCCCAGGCGAGAATTCTATGGGGCCGGACCCGCTTAGATCCTCGGTTGTTTGGCAAGACACGGCCAAGAGGGTTGCCAAGAACAGTCCGGAAAGTCTGAGAACCGAAATGCGCATCCTGCCTCGCTGATACTCTCCAAGAGGAAATTACTCCGCTATGATAGTGATTTATATAAACTCAAAAAGAGTAAATGTTGAAATTCCTACAACCGCGGCGTCGCCGCTTCCTTCATCGCCCAGTCGCGGAAGGCGGCGACGCGGGTAAGGGCGAGGTTGCGTTTCGGGTAGACGAGATAGGGGCGGAAGACCGTCTCGATTTGCGAGCCGCCGTCGCCGAAGGGACGCACCAGCTTTCCGTCCGCCAATTCGCGCTGCACCATCGAACTCAAGGCAAGCGCCACGCCCAATCCGTCTGCGGCGGCATGGGCCAGCATGGTGTCGCTGCTGAAGCGCAGACCGCGCGTGACGTCGATGCCGGTGACGCCGGCGGCCCGCAGCCACATCTGCCAGCTCGGCTGGGCATCGCGCTCCTGCCGCCATTCGGGATGCAGCAGGGTGTGGTGGCGCAAGTCATTCGGTTCCTTCAGCGGCTTGTCACCGTCCAGCAAGGTGGGACTGCAGACCGGATAGGCCACGTCCTGCATCAGAATATCGGACTCCAGCCCGTCGTAATTGCCGCGCCCGTAGCGGATGGCGATATCGACCCTGTCATTGACGAAATCCGCCAACCTGTCCGTCGTGTCGATGCGAATGTCGATATCGGGGTATTGCGCCCGGAACCGTTCCAGCCTGGGCAGCAGCCAGCGTTCCCCCATTGAGGGGCTCGAACTGACGGTCAGCAGGTTGCCGTGTCGGTCGGACCGCAAACGACGGTTCGCTTCCATCAAGCGGTCAAAGCCTTCTTTCACATCCGGCAAAGCCATTTGTGCGGCTTCGGTCAGGATCAGCGTGCGCGTCGTGCGCCGGAACAGCGGGATGCCGTAGAACGCCTCCAACTGCCGGATTTGCTGGCTGACGGCCGCGGGCGTGACGTGCAGTTCCTGCGCCGCCTTGGTGAAACTCAAATGGCGCGCGGCGGCCTCGAAGGCGCGAAGACTGTTGAGAGGGGGTAAATCAGGCATAATTTATTATTAAGTAAATCTATCGAATTTGCCAAGAAATGATCGTTTGCGGAATGGCGGGTTTATAGCGAAATTTAAGAGAACACGGCGGGTAATGAAACGCGCCACCACAAGAATTGTGAAAGAAATACTTAAATAACCCCTGTTCGAGGATTCCGTCATGAATAGCATCTCGCCCGCATCAACCCGCTTGCCGTCGAACCCGACGCATGTCAGCGCAGTGTTGAACTTCATCGACCCGGCAACGCCTAACCCCAGGATCGACATTGCCGAAATCGGCTGGGATAACGGCCGCAATTACGACTACGATCCCCGGCAGGTGCCGATCGTCAACGGCCGTCAGGTCCCGCGCGGTCCGGCCTTGGATTGGGAAGGCTTCGCGCTTTATACCGTTCCCACCGCGCTGACCGATCTGGAGGATGAGGAGGCGATCAAATCCGTCTATTATCCTGAGATCGAGGCCCTGGTTCGGGACAAGACCGGTGCGGACGAAGTCGTGATCTTCGATCACACGATCCGCGTCGGCCGCGACGATACGGATGGGCGCAAGCCGGTCCATCATGTCCATAACGACTATACGGAAGCATCCGCGCCGCAGCGGGTGATTGATTTGTTGGGTGAGGAGGAAGGCCGAAAGCGGCTTCAGGGGCGGTATATTCAGGTCAACGCCTGGCGCCCGTTCCAGAACACCGTGCAGGCATTGCCGTTGGCGTTGGCCGACGCCCGCAGCGTTCGGGAAAAAGATTTGGTTAAGACCGTCCTGGATTACGGTGACCGGCAGGGCGAAATCTATGAACTGATCCACAATTTGGGACAGCGCTGGTTCTACTATCCGAAAATGACAACGGACGAGATCGTGCTGATCAAGGGCTTTGACAGTGCGCGCGACGGGCGGGCACGGTTGTCCCCGCATACCGCCTTCGAGGATCCGCACACGGCGGACGGCGCACCGCCGCGGGTCAGCATGGAAGTTCGGACCTTCGCCTTCTTCAACGATTGAAGAGCCAGGAAAAGTGATGACCGAAGAAAACAAGGAATATAAGGGTTCGTGCCTGTGCGGCGGTGTTCAATACACCGCCGTCGGGCCGCTCGACGATGTGGTTGCCTGCCATTGCCGGCAATGCCAGAAAACATCCGGCTTCCATGTGGCGATGACCCGTTTGCCATTGAAGAATCTCAGGCTCGACAAGTATGAGACACTCAATTGGTACCGTTCGTCGAATGAGGCGGAACGCGGTTTCTGCACGCGCTGTGGCGGCAATGTGTTCTGGAAGCCGACCGGCAAGGACTCGGTTTCGATCACGGCGGGCACGCTGGACCAACCGACCGGTTTGAAACTGCGCGACAACATCTACACGGAATTCGCCGGTGACTATTATGAAATTCCGAAAGTGACGCGATGAATGACGGTGATGAGTGACGATCGAGGCGGGGAGCACAAAGGTTCCTGCCTTTGCGGCGGCGTGCGCTACACGATCACCGGCCCGCTGGGCGGCGTGACCGCCTGCCATTGCCGGCAATGCCAAAAACAGACCGGCCTGCACTTTGCCTCGATCGGTGTCGCCTTTGACGATTTCCGTTGGGACAGTGAAGCGACGCTGCGCCGGTACCGGTCTTCGGAAAAGGCGGAACGGGGTTTTTGCTGTACCTGTGGCAGCGTCCTGTTTTGGCGTAACGTCATGCATGACGAGATCTGGATCACGGCGGGTACTTTGGATCAGCCGACCGGGGTGAGGATCAAGCAAAACGTCCACACCGAATTCGCCGGCGATTTCTATACACTTCCCGAAACGACAGATTGAACGCGCTGCACTTCATCGTCAGCGCAAGTACCGGGTCGTCCGGCGATCGTCCGTCCGTTAGCTCTGTGGTCAAAGACACACGGAAACGGATGGAAACCGAAAATGAATCTATCGAACAAGACCATCATCATCACCGGCGCCAGCAGCGGTATCGGTGAAAGCGCGGCCGGGTTATTCGCCGCGGAAGGCGCGAATGTCGTGCTTGGCGCACGCAGGGAAACCCTGCTGAACGCCAATGCGTCGAAAATTCGAGACGCCGGCGGCCGGGCGGTTTGTCTCGCCGGCGATGTCGTGGATGAAGACTATGCCAAGGCGCTTGTCGACTTGGCGGTATCGGAATTCGGCGGACTGGACGGTGCGTTCAACAATGCCGGCACACTCGGCGAATTGGGGCCGATCCCGGATATGCCGGCGGAAAATTGGGCAGCGGTAATTGGCGTAAACCTGGACAGCGCCTTCTTTGCCGCCAAGCATCAAGTGCCCGCGATGAAGCGGACCGGCGGTGGGTCGATCGTTTTCACCGGGTCCTTCGTCGGCCATACCATCGGCATGCCGGGCATGGGTGCGTATGCCGCGGCGAAGGCGGGCTTGATCGGATTGACCCAGGTGCTGGCGGCGGAACACGGGGCGGACGGGATCCGTGCGAACGCGTTGCTGCCAGGCGGAACGAAGACGCCAATGGCGGGCGACGACCCTGAATTCCTTGAATTCGTAAACGGCATGCATGCCCTGAAACGCATGGCCGATCCGCTGGAGATCGCCAAGGCGGCACTCTTCCTGTTGTCGGACGGCGCTTCCTTCGTGACCGGAACCGCCATGCTTGCCGATGGCGGCAACTCAATCTGCAAAACCTAACCTGCACCCCGTGACACGCGGACTGTGTGGTTAGCCTAGCTTTTTAAGGGCCAGGAAATGGGCCTGCATGTTATGGCTGACCACGTGGTCGTGCATTTCGTTGACGGCGACCTCGAACAATCCGTCACCCAAGGCCGGCAGTTTTTCTTCATACCCCTGGTCTATCCAGGATTGGTCGCTGACGGTCAGGCAGAAGACGCCGCCAGGTTTTAGAACCCGGATGACTTCCGGGATCGCTTCCGGTCCGACATGGCCCAGGGTGAACGTGCCGGTCGAAAACGCGCCTTCATAGGTGTCGTCCGGTTCCGGAATGCCCTTCATCAGATCGACGACGGTCAGTTTGCGATACAGGTTTTTCTTCGCGGCCTCGGCCAGCATGGCATCGGAAATATCCGCGCCGTCGATTTCTGCGAAACCAGCGTCTTTCAAAGCGATGCCGCTCAGGCCTGTGCCGCAGCCGACATCAAGGACTGCTGAGGAACCGGGCGTGCAATGCTCCGCGAGCAATGCCGCCAGTTGCGGGGGAGAGACATAGCCGCTTTCGGCCATCGCCTGGTCATAGGAATCCGCCCATTCCGCATAGGCCGCAGCCTGTTCCTGGGAGGTTTTCGCCTCGTAAACCCTTTGAAAAAGGTCCTCGGTTCGCTTCGACATTGCCTTCGCCCTCCTGATAATACCGCAGCAGACTTTATGGTCTTTTGCCTCTCTCTGCAAAACGGGTTTGGCCGGATTTGTCCACCCGATGGCTGCTTTTGCTGGGTGAAAGGCTGTGTTGATCAGTTTTCCCTGAAACGAAATTGCGCTAGCGTGCGGCATGGATCGAAGCCTTCGCCGCACAGTCATCGCTGTATTTATTTTCTGCGCTGCCCTTCCTTTTTCGGGTTTCGCCGCGGAACGCTATGCGCTGGTCATTGGGAATTCCGCCTATTCGACGGCGCCATTGCCCAATCCGGTGAATGATGCAGCACTGATGGCGGAGACGCTTTCCGGATTGGGCTTCCGGGTGAAATTGCATACGGACCTCACGCGTCGGGACATGCGCCGCGCCATTGTCGATTTCGGGCAAGGATTGGAAGAAGCGCCGCCCAATTCCGTGGCGCTGATCTATTACGCCGGCCACGGCATCCGCATTGATGGGGAGAACTATCTGATCCCGGTGGATGCGGAGATATCCGACCCGTTGGACGTGAAGATCGAAGGGGTCCAGGCATCGACGGTTCTGGAAACGCTGCACCGGTATGAAGGCCTCAATATCGTGGTTCTGGACGCTTGCCGGAACAATCCGTTCGAAGGTGGCACTCGGTCGGGCGGCGGCGGTCTGGCGCGGATGGACGCGCCGACCGGCACGCTGGTCGCGTTCTCGACCGCGCCCGGCCGTGTCGCGGAAGACGGCGCAGGCAGCAACAGCCCTTATACGCGTGCGCTGGCCCGGTCGATGCAAATTCCGGGGTTGAAGGTGGAAGACGTTTTCAAGCGCGTCCGGATCGAAGTCTTGGAACGGACGGACAAACGCCAGGTGCCCTGGGAATCCTCATCGCTGATCGGCGATTTCTATTTCAGCGGCGAACCGGTCGCTGGTGAGACGCCGGTTATCCTGCCGGTTCAACCGCAACCGGTCCAGCCCGCAGCCGCGCCGCGCGCCTCGATCATTAGCGGGGATATCGACCGTGCCATGGCCGATCCTCTGCCCGGGCCGTCGGGTTTTTTGTTTCCCGACGCTCTCCAAACGGTTGATAAGATGCCGCCGGCAAAGCCTGCGCCGATCGACGGGGTGTGGCGGCTGGACATTACCGGCGGCACGCGGTTCAGGGTCGATCGCGGCCGGATTTACACCGTGGACGGTTATCACCTGCTGCCGGCGACATCGGTATCGCCCGGCAAGATCACCGGCCATAGCCTGAAACGGAACAAGGCGGGTTCCTATACCGGCTATGATGAGACGATTGCCGGGCCGATCTTTTTCACCCTGCAACCCGACATGACCATGAAGATTATCGGCGACGGCGTCGCGGTCGATTTCGAAAGCCGAATGACCCTGATTGCCGCGGACGACCCGGCGGCTTTCGAGGAGGAACTGCTGGCGGTGCGGGCGGGGCAGTAAAGGTTTTCCTAAAAAGCGTTGGCAAACGGCGCATTTGGGCCTATTTCCCGCGCCATGAGCACAACACATGATACTGCCGCGTCGGCGGCCCCCAATTCGAGCGCCCCGGCGAAAGTCGGCCTTGTCAGTCTGGGTTGCCCCAAGGCCTTGGTCGATTCCGAACGCATCATCACCAAGCTGCGGTCGGAAGGCTATCAGCTCTCGCCCGACTATGACGGCGCGGATGTGGTCATCGTGAATACCTGCGGCTTCCTGGACAGCGCCAAGGCGGAAAGCCTGGAGGCGATCGGGGAGGCGATGGACGAGAACGGGCGCGTTATCGTCACCGGCTGCATGGGCGTCGACGAGGACCTGATCCGGTCGCAGTTTCCGAACGTCCTGGCGGTTACCGGCCCGCAGCAATACGAACAAGTCGTCGGCGCGGTGCATGACGCGGTGCCGCCCGCGCATAATCCCTTTGCCGATCTGGTGCCGCCGGAAGGCCTGCGCCTGACGCCGCGGCACTACGCGTACCTCAAGATTTCCGAAGGCTGCAACAACAGCTGCAGCTTCTGCATCATCCCCTCCATGCGCGGCAAGCTGGCCAGCCGGCCGGCCGCCAAGGTGTTGTATGAGGCGGAGCGGCTGGTGAAAGCCGGCGTGAAGGAATTGCTCGTTATTTCCCAGGATACCAGCGCTTATGGCGTCGATGTGAAATACGAGGCGAGCAACTGGAACGGTCGTCCGGTCAAGGCGAAGTTCTACGATTTGGCCGACGCCTTGGGCGACCTCGGCGTCTGGGTGCGGATGCATTACGTCTACCCCTATCCGCATGTGGATCAGGTGATCCCGTTGATGGCGGAAGGCAAGATCCTGCCCTATCTGGACATTCCCTATCAGCATGCCAGCCCCAAGGTTCTGAAGCGCATGCGCCGGCCGGGTAACGTGGAACGCACGTTGGATAACATCCACGCTTGGCGGCGTGACTGTCCCGACCTCGTCTTGCGGTCGACCTTCATCACCGGTTTCCCGGGCGAGACGGAGGAAGACTTCCAATATCTGCTGGACTGGATGACCGAAGCGCAATTGGACCGCGTCGGCTGCTTCAAATACGAGGATGTGGCAGGTGCCACGTCCAACGAATTGGACGGCCATGTGCCGGACGAGGTGAAGCAGGAACGCTGGGACCGCTTCATGGCGCACCAGCAGGCGATTAGTGAAAAGCGCCTTGCCGCGCGGGTCGGCCAGACCTTGGATGTCCTGATCGACAGCGTCGATGGGGAAGGGGCGGTCGGCCGCTCCTACGCGGATGCACCAGAAATCGACGGCAATGTCTTCATCGACGAACCGGGCGCGATTAAGCCCGGCGATATGGTGAAGGTCGAAATCGACGAGGCGAGCGACTACGACCTGTGGGGCCAGATTAAAACCTGACGCTGCCCCAACAGGCGGTCACTGTAGCGATATGGAAGACGCCACCGGTACGTTGCCGCGAATGGTCTGCAGCACCACGCAGTAGCGTTCCGTCAGCTTGTGCAGGCTGGCCAGTTGTTCTTCCGTCGCGTCGGCGTCCAGCGAAAAGGTGAGCTCTATGGCATCGAGGCCGACCGGCGCTTCCTTGTCCACCCCCAGCGTCCCGCGCGCATCGAAGACACCGCTGGCGGTGACGGTGCCGTCCCGAACGGGAATGTCCAATGCCGTCGCGACTGCCTTGCACGTGACGCCGGCGCAGGCGACCAGCGCTTCCAGCAGCATATCGCCGGAACAAAGCTGCGATCCGTCGCCGCCGGTCGACGGGTGCAGGCCCGCTTCCGCGATGGCTTTGCCGGTTTCGATACGGCAGGCGATGCCCTCGCCCAACCGGCCCTCGGCCTTCAAGACCACGCGGGCGGCGTCCGGGTTATCGCGGTACTTTTCCTTGATCGGCGCTTGAAGGGCGCGCAGTTCATCGGCCTTCATGGCGTTTCCTTTCCCTTTGGGATCGTCGTTTCACGAACGCTAGAAGCGGTGGGAGCTCCGTCAAAACCCCCGGTGACACAACTGCGTGAAGCGGGGTTCAGCCTTTCGCCGCTTCCAGGATCATGGCTGACGCCTTTTCCGCGATCATCATCGTCGGCGCGGCGGTATTGCCGGATGTGATGGTCGGCATGACCGAGGCATCGACCACGCGCAGCCCCTCGACCCCGCGCACGCGCAAACTGTCGTCGACGACCGCGCCGGTGTCGTTCCCCATGCGGCAGGTGCCGACGGGATGGAAGATGGTGGTGCCGATCCGGCCGGCGGCCGCCGCCAATTCCTCTTCGGTCTGCAATTCCGGCCCGGGCATCAGTTCTTCCGGTTCATGCCGTTTCATCCGGTCGGTTTCCAGAACGATCCTGCGCGTCAATTTCAACGCATCCGCGGCGACCTTTCGGTCGCCCGGCGTGGACAGGTAGTTCAGCTTGATCGCCGGCTGGTCGCGGAAGTTCGGTGACTTGATATTGATGCTGCCGCGGCTTTCCGGGCGCAGGTTGCAGACGCTGGCCGTGAAAGCAGGGAAGGGGTGCAGCGGGTCGCCCAGCTTGTCCGTGCTGATCGGCTGGATGTGATATTCCAGGTTCGGCGTTTCCAGCGAGGGGTCGGACTTCGCGAAGCAGCCCAAATGGCTCGGCGCGCTGGTCAGCGGCCCGGTCCGGAACAGCGCGAATTCGATCCCCATCAGGGCCTTCTGGAAGGTCGAGTTGACCCGCTCGTTCAGCGTCTTGGTGTTTTTCACTTTATAGACTGTGCGGATCTGCAAATGATCCTGCAGGTTTTGGCCAACGCCCTGTGAGTCTTCCACAACCTGGATGCCATGGTCCTGCAGCACGCCGCCCGGCCCAATGCCGGAAAGCTGAAGCAATTGCGGGGAACCGACCGAGCCGGTTGCCAGGATGACCTCACCGGATGCTTCCGCCGTGACCGGCTCGCCGTCGATGGAGAAATCCAGGCCCACGGCCCGTTTGTCCTTGAACAACACACGTTCCGCCTGCGCCTTGATCTGCAGCGTCAGGTTCGAGCGGTGTTTTATCGGGTGCAGGAAGGCTTTCGCCGCGCTCCAGCGCAGGCCCTTGCGTTGGGTGACGTGGAAATACCCCACGCCTTCATTCGTGCCCCGGTTGAAGTCTTCGGTCTTCGGAATGCCGTGTTCCATCGCGGCTTCCATGAAGGCGTCCAGCACCTCCACATGGCTGCGGCCGTCCTGAACGGGGATTTCGCCGCCTTCGCCATGCATTTCGTCACCGCCGTGCTGGAAGTCCTCCGCCTGTTTGAAATAGGGCAACACCTCGTCCCAACCCCAGCCGGTATTGCCCATCTGGCGCCATTGGTCGTAGTCGCGGGCCTGGCCGCGCATATAGATCATGCCGTTGATGGAGGAACAGCCGCCCAGCACCTTGCCGCGCGGATAGTTCAGCGCGCGGCCGCCAAGGCCTTCGTCGGGCTCGGTCATCATGCACCAGTCGGTGCGCGGGTTGTGCATGGTCTTTAGATAGCCGACGGGAATGTGAATCCAGTACCAGTCGTCCTTGCCGCCCGCTTCCAGCAGCAGGACGCGTTTGGTGCCGTCCGCCGTGAGCCTGTTCGCCAGCACGCAACCGGCCGATCCCGCGCCCACGACGATGTAATCGAATGTCCCGACCGAACGGCGGCTCCCCGATGCGGCAGATGCCATCTGACGTTCCTCCCAAAAGACTATTTATTTGCGGAACAGACTAGGGAGTAGGGGGGCGGCGGGCAAGATATGCACGTGCCGGCTTTTCACCTTGGGGCCTGCCGTGAGAGACTTTCGGAAAGGGAACGGGAGGAGGTTAGCGTGGTTGCTTCGGTGGAAATAACGGATGCGGAATTCGCTGCCTATGAGCGCGATGGTGTCGTCTGCCTGCGGGATGTCTTCAGCTCTGATTGGATCGACTTGATGCGCGGCGCGGTGGAAGACGCGATGGCCGATCCGGGACCCCATGCCGAGGAATATGCGAATGCCGCGACGGGCGGACGGTTCTTCGGCGATTTGGACGTCTGGCAACGCCAACCCGCCTTTCGCAAATTCGTGATGGAAAGCCCCGCGGCGGAGGTCGCGGGACGCGTCATGCGGTCAAAGACGTCGACCTTCTTCTACGATCATCTACTGGTGAAAGAAGGCGGCACGGCGGAACGCACGCCCTGGCATCAGGACCAACCCTATTGGGCGGTTTCCGGGCGGCAGGTCGCTTCCCTCTGGGTGCCGTTCGATTCCGTCCCGGAAGATGTCTCGGTCGAATATGTTGCCGGCAGCCATCTCTGGGAAGCGCACAACCCCTATCACTTCGATGATGGCAGCCCGTATGAGGGAACCGACCTGCCGCCGATGCCCGATATCGAAGGGCACCGGGAAGACTACCGTATCCTCACTTTCGCGCTGGAACCCGGCGATTGCCTCGTCTTCCAGGCCATGATTGTCCACGGCGCACCCGGCAACCCGCACAAGGGCCGCCGCCGGGCATTGGCGACACGCTGGCTCGGCGACGACGCGCGCTACCTGAAACGAAAAGGGGAGGTCTCGATCCCGACCACCGATCCCGGTTTCGCAGATGGGGAGCGGTATCGGGGCGAGAGTTTTCCGTTGGTTTGGCGTTCGAAATAGTGATGATTGTCGGCGTCACGCCCCGCGGCTGTTGATCTGCATCGAACTCTGGGGGATAGGCAGCCGGTGACGGCGGCTCTCCGTGCGCGTTTGCTCGTCCTCGCCCTGTCGGGAGTCGCAGAGCGCCTGGACGCACGAGCGGTAAAGATTGACCATCATGGGTTGAAAAAAAAGGGTGGGGCGGCATCTGCAAGGAAGGTTTCCACTTCCTTCTTACGCTGCTGAATGGCGACCCTCTTTCTCACGACCTTCTTGCTCAATGGCTTCGGCGATAAGGGCTAGCCCCGCCAAACGACGCTCGGATAATCGAGGATGGTGACATAGGGACCAGTCGATACCCGGTTGCTCGGTATTGAGTTCAGCCAGTGATACGCGACCCTGTTGCGCGGCTTCGTCGACCGCCCATCGTGGAAGCACCGTCGTGCCTTGACCGGCCTCGATCATCGTAATGATCGAGGGCAGGGACTCGAGACGCAAAATCTTGGCAGGGACGACCGAGGCGGGGCGGAACAGTTTCTCGAATTCGAAGCCGGGTTGCGGCCGGAAGGAATACGAAAGGTAGGTTCGCGAAACGAACCAATCTGCCGTCACACTTTGCCCCGCTTCCGGCGCGTCAGGCGGCAAGACACCGACAAGGCGGTCGTGGAAAATGTGGCGCGCGGCAAGACCGGGCCCAGGGACACCAGCCGTCAGGAAGCAGTCAGCCTCTTGGTTCATAACCGCGCTTTGCAACTCGCTAGGCCGCAACTGCACCAGTTCGATGCGCAGATTGGGCTCTTGCACCGCCAGCTTGGCAACAGCGTCAGGCAGCCAGGACATCCGCTCGCTCACCCCTATGGCAAAGCGAAGGGCTTCGCTGGTGTCGCGCGAAAGCCAGATCGCGTCAGCCTCGGCGTCTGAAAGGGACTTCTCGGTAGATTTCCCGATGGTTGCAAGATGTTCACCCGCCGATGTCAGAGAGACGGAATTACCGGTTTTGGTAATTAGAGAAATTCCGAGGCGGCGTTCGGCCTCCCGTATCTGATGACTTGCCGCCGGTTGGCTAAGGCCCAAAGCGCTTGCCGCAAGTCCGAGTTTCTTGTGTTCGCTAAGCGCTGTGAGAAGTCGGAAGTGGCGCCGGTCCAAGTATGCCATTGGCCTGTTTTCTAAGTGTGCAGGGTGCCGATATCGATCGCCTGACTTCTACCCAATGCTGCAAACACATTCAATTTTTTAATGTGATTGCAGCGAACATTGAATTGGAATTCTCGGCCTTTTGGTCACATACATCAGGCTGTTCTTGGCATGGAGGCAGATGATGAAAGTTGCAGCGACGATAGACCCTCGGGTTGAAGAAAACCCGGATTCCGCACTTTCGGATATCGTCGATCTTGCCCGTTATCCGCTTCATGATCCGGAAAGCGGTGTCTTGCGTTCGGTGATCAACAAGGTGCGAGAAGACCTGGAAAAAGACGGTTGCGCGCGCATTCCTGCCTTTATTGAATCAGCGGCTCATAGCGCGCTGACAGATGAAACCAACCGCCTCGCGGATAAGGCCTATTTCATTACCAATGAATTTACGCCGTACGGAACGGGCGCCAAGGACGGCTTTCCTGACGATCATCCTCAGCGTCGCTTGCAGACCTCGAGCAATGGCTTTGTGGCGGGCGACATGATCGGCGAGGAGACGATGCTCAAGCGTCTCTATCGCAATAATTCATTCAAGGAATTTATAAGTCGGTGCCTGGGCAAAGACGAAATCCACCATTTTGCGGATCCGATGCGGAATTGCGTGGTCAATGTGATGAAGGATGACACGACGCTTGCTTGGCACTTTGACGCCAACGAATTCATCGTGAGCCTGATGACCCGCGCGCCTCAAGGGGGCGGTGCATTCGAGTATTGCCCCAACATTCGCAGTAAGGGTTCCGAGAATTACGACCGGGTACAAAATGTGCTGGACGGTAAAAGCGGCGAGGTGAAGCAGCTCTTTCTGTCTATCGGCGATCTTCAGCTCTTCACCGGACGCTACTCGCTGCACCGGGTGGGGCACACGCAGGGCGACCGGCACACGGTCTTGTTCGGATTCTCGGAGCAGCCTGGATATATCGGCGCGCTTGAAAGTACCCGGCTTGGATACGGCCGCGTGACCCAAATGCATATCGACGCCGAAAAACGCCGTCACGATGACGGCCTGGCCGGTTGATCCACAAACGCGCGGTCGTGCCTGTCTTTCACGATCCTCTGTCTTTCATGATGGGGGCGACCATTGCTTTATTCGAAAGGGAAGATGCAGATGGCGAGTCTCGTGCATCAGGCTGCGGAAAACTATGCAACGCTTTCCATGGAAGAAGAGCAGGCAATCGGCCTGCGACGGCTTCGGCGAGTGCGAGAGCAAGCCGCTCACTATCGGTTGTCGGCGGTCATTCTGTTCGACCCCGTCAATATTCGTTATGCAACCGGCGCCCGTAACATGCAGGTCTATTCAGCGCGCAATCCCGCGCGTTTCGTGTTCATCCCGGTTCAGGGCCCGGTCGTCCTGTTCGAATATCGTGCCTGCGAGCATCTGTCGGCTCACCTGGATACGATCGATGAGATCCGGCCCGCTCAACCGATCATGCCTCTGCATTCCGGGTATAAGCACGTGCGTCATCAACAGGACTTCGTTGCGGCGATCGAAGAACTCGTGGCGCAGCATGGCGTTAATGGTCGACGGATCGGTATCGAGGCGACGACGACAGGCGCTGTTCTTGCCTTGGCCAATGCGGGTTTCGAGGTTATGGACGCCCAAATTCCGGTTGAACGGGCGAGAGCCCTGAAGGTGCCGGGCGAGATCGACATGATCCGGTCGTCGCTGCGCCTGACGGAAGCGGCTGTCCGTGAGATGGAAGAGGCGCTGGTGCCGGGGGTCTCGGAGAACGAGCTGTGGTCGCGGCTGCACCAGAAGCTTATTTCCGGCGGAGGGGACTACATTGAAACACGGCTCCTGACGTCAGGTTCGCATACGAACCCATGGTTCCAAGAGACGTCGGAAAAGATCATCAATGCCGGCGACTTGGTTGCTTTCGATACCGATGCGGTGGGCTGCTATGGGTACTACAGTGACTTTTCGCGGACATTTCTCGCAGGCGACGGTCCGGCCTCTCCGGCGCAGCGCACGCTCTACGCCTTGGCTCAGGAACAGATCGAAACAAATATCGAGCTCTTGCGCGCCGGCGTCGCGTTCCGTGAGTATTCTGAAAAGGCGTGGCCGATCCCGCACCCCTATCAAAAGCATCGCTATCTGGCTGTTTTGCATGGCTGCGGCATGACAGGGGAATACCCGATTGTCTCACATGCCGGGGACTGGGAGGCCGTAGGCCACGACGATGACGAAGTGTTCCTGCCCGGCATGACCGTGTGCGTGGAGAGCTTCATCGGACACGAAGACGGCGGCGAAGGCGTGAAACTGGAAGAACAGGTCCTCATCACGAATGATGGGGTTGAGCGGCTTTCCACCTATGGCTACTGCGACCGGCTTTCCGCCTGCCAACGTGCCTAGCGGCTTGGGAAGAGTAAGACCGCCCGGCCGGATGTAGGGGGCGACTAGTAACACCGCCTGAACATTTGTATCGGCAATTGGTGCCTGCCCAAGAATAGCGATTTATCGCCAGGTTGCGCGAAGGGCTGTAACGTCAGGCCACCCGGCTGCTGATCTGCATCGAACTTTGCGGGGAGAGGCAATTGGCGACGGCCTGCCGGTAGTCCTGGATGCCGGAACGGCGGTTGGCCAAGGGCATGCGGCTCATGTCGTCGCGGCGGGCGAGCGCGACGGCAGCGCTCCAGCTTTCGTGGCGCTCGAACTGTTGGCGTTCCTTTTCGCCCATGGGGCCGCCCAATTCGGCCAGCGCTCGGAAAGCCTCATCGCTCAGCCTGTCCCTATATCCCTTGTCCAGGGCGAACAGCCAGCGTTTAGCGATCTGATGCAGACGGACCGGCTCGGAAATCGCCGGCGGGAAGTATCGCGCGAGCCAAGCCGCACCGATCTTCTCACTGCACCGGGGCGCGGCGGATGCGGCGTCCGGGCCCTGATGTTCAAGCAGGATCTTGCCGGTATCGTGCAGCAGGGCGGTCACGACCTCATGGTTCGGGGCGTTTTCCCGTCGGGCCAGTTCCGCTGTCTGAAGACTGTGATCGAGCAGCGACAGGCCATGTTCAGCCGCGACCGGCTCCCCGGCTTCGGTCAGCCAGGCGAGCAGCCGGTCGGAGAACCGCAGGGGGTCGCCCGCATATTCCGGTGCGTTCGCGTACATGGATTGGTGCCTCGATACCATTGCCAGGGTGAAAAATCTGCTACGCTACATGGTAGGAAATAGTATCAACGACTTTACGTCACTTTTTGGTAATTACTGTTACGTTTCTGTTTCAATACTTGAAAATCCACGACCCTTTGCTTGCTTTCCGTGTGCAGTGCAATAAAGCGCAGCTAATTCGCACGTTCGATTTATAGATCAATTTGAAGTTTGTTGAAGGCTGCGTCAGAAGCCGGCGATCCGCTGCAAAAGGGCAGGGTTGTCCCATTGCGGCTGGCGGTCTTCCAGAAGGATACGATGCGCGGTTATGTCGGTCGCGGCTTCAGGCGGGCCGCTCATCGTGATCTGCAGCCAGCGGGCGACCAGTTGATTGTTCAAATCGTCGATGACGAGCGATGCGGTCAGTTCAAGGGCTTCGCGGTCGGGTGGGGCCAGCGCGTGCAGATAGTCCGCCAGCGCATCGGGAAGCAAAATCCATTTATCGGGAACGTAGCGAAGCTCAACGGTGATCGTCTGCCCGCTTGAGGAGGTGAGCTTGCCCGACAGGTGGCACAGATAGTCGGTCTGTGGAATCGGGTTCGGCGTCGTCGCGATGCTGGATTGGCGCAGCACGCGTTCGTCATCGGTTTCCAGATCCGCATCCGTTTCCAGGGTCAGGGGCGTGGCCTTGTCTGTCTTTGTGCCTGTCATATACTCAAATCCTCGTGGGTATCGTCGGGCCCGCGTGTGCCCCCAAATTCGTTGCCGATCGCGTTCAGGTCGAAACTCTTCACCACATGATAACCGACCTGACCGGTCATTCCCAAAGCAGTGATCGTATCCGCGAACAGGGCTTGGATTTCTCGCCGCATGTCCTGCGGCAGGGCACTATGGGTTCGGATCATCAGGTCGATATGTTTCTTGTCGACGAGGTTGTCGAACTGGAATGGGCCGAGGCGGGTGAAATTCACCTCGATGATGAAACGTTGGCCCGGTTTGGCTTTGTCCTTGTCATCGTCCTGCCCCTGCTGATCGCGATCGCGCAGATAGAGTTTCAAGGCCTCGATTTCGCCCCCGACGGAGACGGGCAGTTGATAGCTGCGCCACTCGCCGCCGGTACTGTCGACGGCTTTGCCCCGCATCACCCCGAAGTCCCGGTTCAATTTGTCTGTCGAACCGCGCCGGGTGCGTTCCAAGGTTCTGACTGCATCGCCGCCCAGCCAGCGGGGCGCGCCGCCGAAACGGACCGCCTGCAACAGGAACAGCAGGGCCGTACCCAATTGCGGCCCGGCGCTGGGGATCAGGGATTGCACGACCTGTTGGGCGGTTGCCGGGTCGGATTGCTGCAGCAGGGCGACGGCTTCCTGCAATGCCTGGAATGGCCGTCCGGCGGCCTGGCGGGCAGCGGCGGGACCCGTATTTGTACCGCCGGTCGCGGGCGCGTTCGGCTCCGCTAGGAATTCCAGGACCAATGTGGTGCCGGTTGGGACGGGTCGTGCCCCGACCGGAACGCTGAAATGGCCCGACGGCGTGCGAACCAGCGCCGCGCCCGACGCGGTCTCGCCGATCACCGACCCGATCAATACCGGCAAACCGGGTGCGGCGGAATTGCTCAAACCCGCCAGTGGCGGCGCGGGTGTGCCCGGCGGCAGGATGGTGGCGAGGCGGATTGGAACCGTTGATCCCGCCGCGATGGTTCCCGGCTTTGTGATGCCCGATTGAGCGGTCCCGGTGATGGTCGCGGCGGTGTTTCCGGTCGGGATATGTGCGCCCGCGCCGGGGTTTCCTATGGTCCCGTTGGTCGCGCCCGACACCGTTGATGGCGTTGCGCCTGTTTGCCCCGGGGGAATGAAACCAGTTGTTCCGGATTGTTGCGCGCCGAAGCTGATCTGCACGGTTTGCAGCGGCCCTTGCAGCCCAGCCGACAGCGTCAGGGCGGCGCCCTGGGGGACAGGGAAGGGGAGCCTTAGGGTAGCCGCGCCGACGGTCGTTTTGACCGTCACTGTTCCGGACTGTTGGGCCCCAGTGGCTTGGGCCGCTGCAGGGACCGACGGCGTCGATGTGGCGACGATGCCAGGGATTGTTTGGCCCGCGAACAATATCCGGCTCAGCGAGGGGGAGGTGCTGATCACCGTCGCGGAAACAGGTTGCTGCGGCAATGCGTTGCCCGTCGGTTGGGGAACGGATTGGCCCCCTGAAGGTTGAACAACGGGTGGTTGGACCGTTGGTGTCAACCCGCCGGTGGGTGCTGGTGCTGCCGTGCCCGTGCCGGTTGGAAGTGGTGGTGGGGTGCTGGGCGGTTGTGTGCTGGGCGGAGGCGCTGGCGGTGTCGATGGTGCCGCCGGTGTTGCAGGTGCCGCCGGTGTTGCAGGTGTTGTGGGTGTGGCCGTTGGCGCCGGTGGTGGTGTTGACGTTGAAGACGGCGTTGGCGGCGGCGTTGACGTTTGTTGTGGCGTTGGGACTGAACTAGGCGTTGAGGACGTCGCTGCCGTGCCTGATGTCGCTGGCGGTGCCGATGGTGATTGCCCAGGTGTTTGTTGGGCGGTCGTTTGTTGGGCGGTCGTTTGTTGTGCGGTCGTGGGTTGGGCAGGCGCTGATTGACCCGACGACGGTTGAGGCGCCGGCGCTGTGGGAGATGCCGCGGGCGAGGACGATGGCTGTGCCGCTGAGGGCGCTGGCGGCGTTGAGGTTGAAGACGGCGTTGGTGCTGGGGTTGACGCTGAAGACGGCGTTGGCGGCGGCGTTGACGTTTGTTGTGGCGTTGGGGCTGAGCCAGGCGTTGAGGGCGTCGCTGTGGTGCCTGATGTCGCTGGCGGTACCGATGGTGATTGCCCAGGTGTTTGTTGGGCGGGCGTTGATTGGCCTGACGCCGGTTGAGGCGCCGGCGCTGTTGGGGCGGCCGTGGGGGATGACGATGGCTGTGCCGCTGAGGGCGCTGGCGGCGTTGAAGTTGAAGGCAGAGTTGGTTGGGGCAGCGGTGCTGTTTGCGCAGGCTGCTGTGGCGCTGGTGTTGCTGGTGTTTGTTGGGGCGGTGCCGATGCTTGGTTGGACGGCGGCGCCGTTTGCTGCGCCGGCGGAGAAACCGGCTGGGTCGGCGCTTGTGGGGGAGTCGGTTGTGCCTGTGCGGGCTGCTGTGTTGTCGCCGGTTGCTGTTGGGCGTTGGAGGGCGGCGCCGCGCGCGGTGCGCTGGAAGGTTGAGCGGGAGTTTGTTGAGCGGGAGTTTGTTGAACGGGAGTTTGTTGAGCGGGCGGCGTCGAGGATGAGGACGGCGCGGAAGGTTGCGTCGATGGCAATGGCGCCGGGCTTTGAGGTGCCGGGCTTTGAGATGCTGTGGATTGCGGCGTCGCCGGTTGTTGCGCCGATGACTGCGGGGCAGCGCTTTGCGGTGTTATGGGTGGTGGCGTGGCCGATTGCGGGGATTGAGGTGCGGCGGATTGCGGCGTTTGCGGTTGTGTGGTCGCTGGTGGATTAACCGCCGTTGCGGTTACGGTCGCGCCCTGGGTCAATGTTGTGACCACGGCGGGCGGTCGCGCCGTGGACGCGGTTTGGCTTGGCGCTTGGCCGCCGGTCGCTCCCGTCGCTCCCCCTGGTTTTGGTTGGGCTTGAGATTGGGTTTGTCCTGGCGTGAGGGCCAGCTTTACTTGGCCGTCGCCGGTGCCGGCTTGCAGTGTGATCTGACTGTTGACCGGGACTTCGGCAGTGGTTTGCAGGGTTACGGCGCCGCTTGGGGTCTGAATGGTGATTTGGCCCGTTGTGGGCGTTCCGGTGACCGTGCCCTGGATCGGTGTGCCCTTGGCAAGGGCCTGCGTGACACCCGTTTCGGCGCGCAGAACGGCGGCAGGGGTAGGGGGTTGCCCGGCCGGTTTAGGCTGGGCGGATTGGTTTTGTCCGCTGGGCGGCAGGTTGATGGACGAACTCATGCTCGGGTCACCTCAACCGCGCTTACCGATGATGGGGCCGCCGCTGTCCTATAATTCTATCCTGGCGGCGATTGCTTCCACATCCGACGCCGCGGCGCTGTTGGGCGACCGCGTCATCAACGGCATTTGCGCGCGGATACTTTCCCTAACCTTGTTGTCCTGGCGGATAACCCCCGCCAGGGGCGGCGTGAACTTCAGGAAATTCGTGCAGGCCTTTGCCAATGTCTCGTAGGTTTTCTTACCGGTCGCGGCGTTCTCGGCCATGTTCACGACGATCTGGATGTTAGCATGCGTACCGGCCTGTTGTGCCAGTTTGATGAACGCATAGGCATCGGTCAGGCTGGTCGGCTCGTCATTGACCACTAGCAGGCAGAGATGCGCCGGGGCCGCCAGAATCTGAACAGTCCGGTCCACACCGGCCCCCAGATCCAGGACCACGGCGTCGAAATTCTTTGAATAATCGGACAGTTCCTGCCGGATGCGCAGCAAGCGCGGCGGCGGCAGCGTGGCAAGCGCACCGCCACCGGACCGCCCGGCCAGAATGTCGAATCCGCCGGCGTCGTAATGCGTGGTGACGGCTTTCAGGGATGCCTTGCCGGTCGCCACTTCGCCGATGTCCCGCTTCGGCATTAGACCCAATTGGATATCCACGTTCGCCAAGCCCAAATCGCCATCGAAAAGCAGGGTCTTTTTCTTCCGATGGGCAAGGCAATGGCTAAGCGTGATCGAGAACCAGGTCTTCCCGACGCCTCCCTTGCCGCTGCCCACGGCAATCATCCGGCTGCCGTCGACTGCGGCAAGCTGGGACTTTTGGCTGCCGTCACTCATGATGAAACCCTTTCCGCTTCAAGCGGTTTTTATTGCAATCGACTATGCTCATGACGCGGTCTGCTTCTCGGATGACTTCTTCGGTTTCGGCAGCAACATTCGGGCCAAGGTCGCGGCGTCCAGCGGTTGAAACCCGTCTGCGATCCGCGGCGACCGTCCGATATCCGACAAGGCAAGGTCGCTCGCCACGGCAGCCGCCAGCATGGACCCCAAGCGGCGGGCGATATCGTAGCCGGTTATCAAAAGCCTGGTTGCGCCGGCGGGCCTGAACGCCTTGGCAAGGTCAGTGGCTTCCTCTGCATCGCGCCCGGCGGTTAAGACCAATACGGGATCCATATCGCCGGCTTCGGCCAGTTCAACGATATGGGCCAATTCTTCCAAGTTGAACGGGTTCGTGCCGGGTGTGTCGATCACGATCAATTCGTCCGGCGGCAATTTGCCAAGCGCCTTCGACAAGACCTTGCCGTCGCTGACGACGATCATGTTGGCGCCAAGCTTGTCCGCGTATAGCGCCAATTGCTCCATCGCGCCAATCTTCAGCTTGTCCGCCCCGACCAGATGGACCGGCAAGCGGTTGGTTGCCACGCGACCGTCCGTCTCGTCCTGTATCAAGGCTTCCGTGCTCGGGTCCTTCAAGGCGGCGCGGGCAGCCAGTTTGACGCAGCCGACGGTCTTTCCGACACCCGGTGGACCGATCAGAATCAAGGGCCGCCCGTCGGAATCTTCCGGCAATGGGTCGAAGCGGAAAACTTCGGCCAGCGCGTGTGTCAGCGCTTTGACCGGGTCGTTCTCTTCCAGCATTGAGGCTTCATCGACCAACCTGTCGGTCAGTTCGGGCGGTGTGCCGTGGCGTTCCAAGGCTTCGGTGATTGCTTCGATGACATCGATATCACCGCCGAGTGCCTCGAACGGGTCGTCCACCTGTTCGACCGCGGCAGTAACCCGCGCACCTTGTGGCCCGCCCGTTTCCTGGGTGGCGACGATGATGGCGTCGTCCCCTAGCTGCTCGCGTACCAAAGTCATCGCGTCGTGCAGCGACTTTGCGTGAAAGGTCTTAAGGCGCATCGCGGTCCGCCATTTGTTCTAGTTGCCCCAATTGAGCGCGCTCCAATTGAGTGGCACCCCGTGGAGCGTATCCGGGAACTCTGCGACGGTCGGGGCAGCTGGTCAAACCCGCTTCGCTGTTGCCAGACCCCGTCATATCTGGGCCACCGTCTTGATTTTTGCCTTCGGGTGGATCTCGTTCTGGGACAAGACCACGGTAACCGGCCGGAAGCGTTCGATGACCGACCGCACGAAGGGGCGGATCTGCGGGCTGACCAGCAAGGCGGGCGTCTGTCCGTTCATGGCGGCGCGTTCGAAGGCGCTGCGCACACCGCTGATGAATTCCTGCAGCTTGCTTGGCGCCATGGCCAAGTGTTGTTCATCGCCTTGGCCAACCACGCTTTGCATGAAGGTCTCTTCCCATTCCGGCGTCAATGTAATCAACGGTACGACGCCGTCCTCATTGGTGTTGGCGTCGGAAAGCTGACGGGAAAGGCGGGCGCGGACATGTTCGGTGATCTGGGTGACGTTGCGGGTATAACCGACGGCCTCGGATACGCCTTCCAAAATGGTCGGCAGGTCGCGGATCGAGACGCGTTCGTTCAGCAGATTTTGAAGCACGCGTTGAACACCACCCAAATTGATCTGCGTCGGAATAAGGTCTTCCACCAGTTTGCGCTGGCTGTCGGGTAACTCGTCGATCAATTTCTGGGTTTCCGCATAAGACAACAACTCGGCCATGTTGTCTTTTACGATTTCCGTTATATGGGTGACCACAACGGTTGAGGGATCGACAACCGTATACCCGCGGAACATCGCTTCCTCGCGCTGGTTGTCGGCGACCCACATGGCCGGCAGGCCGAATGTCGGCTCCACGGTTGCTTCGCCGGGCAAGGATATTTTCTCGCCGCGTGGATCGATGATCAGGTGCATGTTGGGGCGCAGGTCGCCGCGGCCGGTTTCGATTTCCTTGATCCGGATGACATAGGAATTCGCGGGCAGTTGCAGGTTGTCCTGGATGCGCACCGCCGGCATGACGAAACCCATCTCGCCGGCGATTTGCCGGCGCAGCGCCTTGATCTGGTCGGTCAGTCGGTGCTCTTCATTCGCATTGATCAGCGGCAGCAATCCATAACCCAGTTCCAGTCGGATCAGGTCGATTTGCAGGGCGCTGGAAATCGGCTCTTCCGGCGGGGCGACGGGGACGTCTTCTTCCATCTCGGCAATTTGCGCGGCGACGGCTTCATCCCGGTCCTGACGTTGCAGCAGGAACCCGGCAGTGCCGCACATGATCGCCAGAAGGGCGAAGGGCCAGGCCGGCAAGCCCGGGATCAAACACAGCAGCAGCAACAGCCCCGCCGCGATCCACAAGGTCATCCGGTAGCTTGTGAGCTGACCGAAGACGGCAACGTCGGTGGCGCCCGAGACCCCGGCCTTGGTGACCAACATGCCGGCGCCGGTGGAAACGACAAGGGCGGGGATCTGGCTGACCAGCCCGTCACCGATGGTCAACAGCGTGTAGTTTTCCGCCGCCGTAGCCATTGTCATGCCCTGTTGCACCACGCCGATGATGATGCCGCCGATGACGTTGATGAAGGTGATCAGAATACCCGCGACCGCGTCACCGCGAACAAACTTGGATGCACCGTCCATGGCGCCGTAGAACGAGCTTTCGGTTTCCAGTTCCTTACGGCGTTTGCGGGCGTTGTCTTCGTTGATCAGGCCGGACGACAGGTCGGCATCAATCGCCATCTGTTTGCCGGGCATGGCGTCCAAGGTGAAACGGGCGGCGACTTCCGCGATACGCCCGGCGCCCTTGGTGATGACGATGAAGTTGATGATGACCAGGATCGCGAAAACGATGATCCCGATGACATAGTTTCCGCCCGCCACGAACGACCCGAAAGCCTCGATGACCCGGCCCGCAGCCGCGGTGCCGGTATGACCTTCGGACAGGATCAATCGTGTCGAGGCGACGTTGAGGCCTAGACGAAGCATCGTCGCGATCAACAGGATCGTCGGGAAGGAGGTTAATTCCAGCGGCGATTTGATGAAGACGACCGTCAGCAGAATAACGACGGAAAACGTGATCGACAGCGAGAGCGCGAAATCGAGGAGCGGGGTTGGCAGCGGCACCAGCAGCAGAATCAAAATCGCAAGGATTCCGATCGGAAGGAAAATTTCCTTGTGGAAATTCATGCCGCGCAGACGGTCGCCCATGCCCATACCGGCAGCAGCCCCCGCACCAGTGGCGGCAGCATCCTGTGGTGCAGGCGTTTGTTGCGGTGTCCCTTCGGTATCGGCCATTTTTCTCCCCTACCCGAATTATCGGTTACGGAAGCGGCAAGGGCCGCCCGTTACAAGGGGCGACCCGGCGCGTGACTGTATGGGATGGCGTTCCAAGGGCATGCTAGGCCGAACCGTCTCCCGGTGCGGGGACGGCCAGGCCTTCCTCAGAATATTGCTTCAGCTTGTTGCGAAGGGTTCGGATCGAAATGCCCAGGATGTTCGCCGCATGTGTCCGGTTGCCAAGGCAATGCTGCAAGGTGTCGATGATCAAATCCCGCTCGACCTCAGCGACCGTCTTGCCGACCATGCGCGCCGCCGGTGCCGCGGAGCCTTCGGCCGCGTCCTGTGCCGATTGTGATCCCTCCATGGCAGAGGGGGCCGAGGATGCCATGCCATCGGCTGCCGGGTTGGAGGCGGCAACGGCCGGTGCCGTTTCAGCAGGGACGGCGGCCGGCTTCGGTTGCTTATGGGTCGGGCCGGCGCCCAACAGAATGGCTTCCTCGCCGATCTCGTCCCCTTGGGCCAACAGCACGGCCCGGTGCATCGCGTTTTCCAGTTCACGAACGTTGCCCGGCCAATGATGTTCCTTTAGCCGCTGCATGGCGGCGGCCGATAGCGGGCGCGACGGCATGCCGTTGGACTCCGCGTATTTGGCTGCGAAGTGCTCGGCCAGGGCCGGAATGTCCTGTGGTTTCTCACGCAAGGAGGGAAGCTGCAGATTGACCACGTTCAATCGGAAATAAAGATCTTCCCGGAAATTGCCGTTGGACACTTCGTCCTCAAGGTTCCGGTTCGAGGTTGCCAGCAGTCGCACGTCGACCGATACGGGTTTCGCGCCCCCGACACGGTCGATCTCCCGTTCCTGAATGGCGCGCAGCAGCTTCGCTTGAAGGCGTGGATCCATTTCGCTGATTTCATCCAGCAGCAGGGTGCCGCCATTCGCTTGTTCGAACTTACCGATCCGCCGGGCGACGGCGCCGGAGAAGGCGCCCTTCTCATGTCCGAAGAGTTCGGATTCCAGAAGGTTTTCGGGGATCGCCGCGCAATTCAACGCAACGAATTCACCCGATGCCCGTTTGCTCTTCGCGTGAACGTACCGCGCCATCACTTCCTTACCGGTGCCGGATTCCCCGGTGATCAGCACCGACGCCTCGCTGGGCGCGATCTGGTCCGCCAGTTTCAGAACCTGACGCATGGCCGGGTCGCGGTGAATGATCGCATGGTTTTCTTCCGCGACCGCTTCGAACACGGCAGCGATCAATTCCGGGTCCGGCGGCAGAGGTAGAAATTCCTTCGCCCCCGCCTTGATCGATGCGACGGCGATTTCGGGGGACGTTCCCTCGATGCCGCAGGCGATGATGGCGACTGCTATGCGTTCCGAGTCCAGGGCTTTGGAAAGCTCGGCGATGTTCATGCGTGCATCGACCATGATCACTTCCGCGCCATAACCGGACCGAAGCGTGCTGAGCGCTTCTTCGATATTGTTGACGGATGTGACCTTCGCCCCGCGTTTCATCGCGATCTGGCTGGCGGTACTTAAATGCCCACCCAGGCTTCCGATAATCAGCAACTTCATGACGCTATCCCGTCCAGGTATTCGATGATCCGTGCATGCGGAACCATCATGTCAAAGGCTTCTTTCATGACCGTTATCCGAAATAGTCCACGCGCCGCGACGGCGGCAGCATCGTGTTGAAAAGCATTTCCAACCGGCGCGGATTTTCCTGGCGCCCGATGGATGCAGCCGCGGTGACGCAGAGATGGTTGGTCAGCATATCCTCGGCCGCGTTGCGCTCCAGTTTCGACGCAAGCGGGTTGAACACCATATTGGCTAGGCACGCGCCGTAGAAGGTGGTCAGCAAGGCGACCGCCATGCTGGGACCGATCGTCGCCGGGTCTTCCAGGTTGCTCAGCATCTGGACCAGTCCGACAAGCGTACCGATCAGCCCCATGGCGGGCGACAGTTCCGCCGCCTTGCGCAGAATGCTGACCGACCGCGCGTTTCGTTGCGCCCGGGCCTGAACTTCCCGCAGCATGATGCGTTCGACTTCATCACCGGACGTGCCGTCGATCACCATGCTCAGGCCTTGAACCAGCATCGGTTGGCCTTCTAATACGGGAAGGTAGGATTGAATCGCGAGAATGCCGCGATACCTGGCGACCTGGGCCACTTGCAGCATTTGAATGGCGACCGCGCGGACGTCGTGATGGGTCCGGAACACCGTCCGGCCGACATCCTTCATCGAACTGATCATATCGGAAACGGAAAAACAGGCGGTGGTAACGCCGAAGGTTCCGCCGAAGACGATTAGAACGGAGGGGCCGTCCAGAAAGGAGCCGGGCGATCCGCCGAGCACAATGGCCGCCGCGACCAGGATGACGGCGGCAAGAATGCCGAGGACGGTCGCCAAATCGACCGCGCTTCGGCCCGCCGTCGGCTGGCTTAATCCGCGTTCAGCACTGCGCTCGAGATCTGTTGCCATTATCCGCCCGTCTTATCCGACTTGATGATTTCCGTCATGGTGACGCCCAATTTGTCGTCGACCACCACGACTTCGCCACGGGCGACCAAGCGGTTGTTGACGTAAATGTCGATGGCTTCCCCAACCTTGCGGTCCAGTTCCACGACCGCGCCCCGGCCCAGTTTCAACAATTGGCTGACTTGCATATGGGCCTTGCCCAGAACGGCCGACACCTGGACCGGTATTTCATACACGGCTTCCAGGTCGCGAGCGCCTGTCGGCGCGACAAGTTCGGCAGCGCGCGGGTCGAGCGGCTCTCCGCTCTGTTCGCCTTCCTCCAACTCGTTGAGGTTAAACTCTTTTGACTCGTCAGACATTTTGGTCCTCCTCGGAAACGGCTGTTTCCGCTATGCCGTCCGCCCCTTGTTCGTTGATAGGGGCGGAGGTTTCATCGACAGCCGCACGGTCGTTCTCCGGCTGCGACATTTCCTGTGTTTCTGTTGCCGCGGTTGGCTCATGTGTTTTGGGCTCCGGTGTTTCTGGCTCCCGCGTTTCTGGCTCAGGCGTTTGCGCGTTCTCTGCCATATCCGGCGCTGACGTCTCGGGCTCCTCCGGCGGCAGGTCCGGCATTGGCGGGGCCGCGGCTTGGGTGCGCTCGACGACGGCCTCAATGGCTTGCCAGATATCCTTTTCAATTCGATGCATGCCGCCGCCGTCCCAGACCGCCACCAGGTCGGTCGGTCCAAGGGTGGGGTCGGCGACAAGCTTGATGCGGCCTTCGAAACCGCTCCGCGCCGCAAGCACATCCACCTGCGGTTCCAACAAGCCCAGTGAATCCGGTGACACCGTGATCAGGATCCTGCTTGCGGGTGTGATCTTTTCCAAACATTCGGCGAGCAGGACGCGAAGCTCTTCACCGCCATGGCTGTCAACAAAATCGGGCAGAATGCGCCGGCAGACTTCCAGGGAAAATTCCGTCATTTCGGCGGCGATCCGCTCATTTGCCAAATCTTGATGCACATGCATGCCGCTGATTTGGGCGCTGAGGTTTTCCAGCAGGTCGAGGGTTTGCGCTTCCTGTTGTTTCTGGGTGTCCGCAACGCCGGCCTGATGACCTTCCTGCCAAGCCGCAGCCTTCGCCGCCTGCAGTTCCTCTTCCGTAAAGGTCGGCGGCGGCGGGGTTTGGTTCTGTTCGGCCAACTCGGCGGCGCGCGCAGCTTCTTCCCTTTCATGCCGCTTGCGTTCGCGGGCACGCTGCATCGCTTCCTCGTCGAAGGACTGCTCGAACAGAAATGGTTTCGCCGTTGCGGGTCTCATTATGCCTCAAACCAATCCGGCTTTGTCGCGCCGAAACTTGTTTCCACAACTGGCCGATCGATTGATCGACTAGTAAATCAACTCGTCCTCGGCGCTGCCTTCGGAGATGACGATTTCCCCACGCGCCGCAAGGTCCTTGGCCAGATTGACCATTTCCATCTGTGCGTCGTCCACGTCGCGTAGGCGGACTGGGCCGAGTGCCGCCATATCCTCGCGCAGGATCTTCGCTGCGCGTTCCGACATATTGCCGAAGAACAGTTCCTTGATCTGATCGGAAGAGCCTTTGAGCGCGATGCCCAGCTTGTCCTTGTCCACATTCCGCAGCAGCGTCTGTACACCCGACGGATCCAGCTTCTGCAGATCCTCGAAAGTGAACATCAGCGCCTTGATGCGTTCCGCGCTGTCGCGGTTGCGCTCCTCCAACAGGGTCATGAACCGGTTTTCGGTATTGCGGTCCAGGTTGTTGAACATTTCCGCCATGACTTCATGGCTGTCGCGGCGCGCGGTTCGGGCCAGGTTGGTCATGAATTCGTTGCGCAACGTGCGCTCGACATCGTCCAGCACTTCCTTCTGCACCGCTTCCATCCGCAACATGCGCATGATGACTTCCATCGCGAAACTCTCGGGCAGGGCGGCCAACACGCGTGAGCCGTGGTCCGCTTTGATCTTCGACAGCACGACCGCGACGGTCTGCGGGTATTCGTTCTTCAGATAGTTGGCGAGGACGACCTCGTTCACATTCGCCAGCTTGTCCCACATTGTCCGCCCGGCGGGACCACGGATTTCTTCCATGATCTGGTTGACGCGGTCGGCGTCCAGCACCTTGCCCAGCAGGCGTTCCGTGCTTTCATACGAACCGACCAGGCTGCCGGTGGACGAGATCTGTTCCGCAAATTCGACGAACAAGCGTTCCACGACGTTCGAGCTGACCGTACCGAGATTGGCCATCGATGAGGAAATTTCCCGGATTTCCTCGTCATCCATAATGCCGAACAGCCGGGCCGCATAGTCTTCCCCGATCGCCAACATCATGATGGCGGCCTTCTCCGGCCCCGACAGCCCCCGAAAGTCTTCTCTTACCCTCATGTCAGTTACCCGAAGGCGGCTCCGTCTGGTTCAATGGCCACAACACACGGCCTGATGCGCAACCCGATGCGCGGCTCATTTCCCGCCCCTGGGCCCGGTGGTGGGCGGACCGGAACGATGACGCAATACTCACAGTCCCCGACTCTCTATCGCTTGGAAAGGGAATGTTACGTTTCATTTTCCTCGGTCCGCATCTCATCCGTGTGCCGTTCGGGCTGCCCTTGGGCTTCCGAAGCCGTCTGCGAAAAGCGATCAGGTGCCTTCCTGATACATCCAGTTGCGAAGGATCGCCACGGCCTCTTCCGGGTGTTTGTCTATAATTTCCCCGATCTTCTTCATCGAAGAAGCCTTCACACGGCCTTCGATATGGGCGATGTCGATCATTGTCTCCGGGTCGTCCTCGGCATCGCCGCCGGCCATCATCATCGCGCCGCCGGCGCCACCGGCAGGGGCAGGGACCAGCGCGCCGGACTGGTCTGTGATAAGTGCCGGCGCGGCTTCGTCGTCTTCCATCGTGATGGATACGGCCGAGGTTTCAAAGATTTTCGACACCAGCGGGCGGATCACCAGCAGGGCAATCAACAGACCAACGCCGCCCAGAACGATCACTTCGATGATCCGCTGGATGTCCGGCCCGGTAAGACCGAAGAAGGTCTCGACGCCCCCGTCGTCCAGGTCAATCGGATCCGCGAAGGGCATGTTGACGACTTCTACTGAGTCGACGCCGTCCTCGAAGCCGATGGCGGTTTTCACCAGGACTTCGATTTGCTGCATTTCGGCTTCCGTACGCGCGACATAGGCGCGGGTCGGCTCACCGTCTCCCTCAACCGGGGTGACATCGTAGGAGCCGTCGACCAGGACGGCGACAGAGACGCGCTCGACCTCGCCGGGCGCGCGGACCGTATTGGTGATGGATTTTGAAATTTCGAAGTTGGACCGTTCCTCGACCCGGCTGGAATTTTCGGAAACACCGCCGCCGGCGCCGAATTCCCCGCCGCCGTCGGGCAGGTTGTTGCCGACCGTAACCGCGTCTTCGCCGGCTTCGTTCACGTTGTTCGCTTCTTCGATGCTTTCCGAAGACCGCAGGACCTGACCTTCCGGGTCATAGGTCTCGACGTTCTGAACCACCTGGCTCATGTCCATTTCCGCCTGGACCTGAACGCGAACCTTGCCGATGCCCACCGTGCGTTCGACCAATTCCTCGATGCGGCGCGCCAACCGGTTTTCATAGGCGGTGCGCAATTCGTCGGTTTGGGCGGAAGCGAGGCCTTCCTCGTCGCCGCCGCGGGCCAGCAATGTGCCGCGGTCATCGGCGATGGTAATGTTGTTGGGCTTCAGGCGGTCGACGCCTGTTGCGATCAAATGCTGGATGGCGAGAACTTGCTGCTTGTCCAGACGCTGGCCGCCGCGCATGCGCAGGATAACGGAAGCGCTCGGTTCGCGGACCTCACGGGTAAACAACTCCCGTTGCGGCAGGACCAAATGCACGCGGGCCGATTTTACCGTTGTGAACGAGGAAATCGTCCTGGCCAATTCGCCTTCCAAAGCGCGCTGGCTGGTGATCTGCTGCATATAGCTGGATGTGCCGAAGCTTTGTTCGCGGTCGAACAGCTCGTTGCCCAGCACGCGACCGCCGAAGCCCATCTCCGCCATGCTCAAGCGCAATTGGGCGACCTGATCGGCGGGAACCATGATTTCCGTGCCCTGGTTCCGCAATTCGAAGGGAACGCTTTGCGCGGTCAGCTGGGTGATGATTTGGTTGGCGTCTGTCTGATCCAGATCACCATACAGCAAACGCATGTCGGGAGAGGTGAGGCGCGTCATCATGAAAATGAAGAACGCCATCAACAAGACCGCGACACCGCCAATGGCGGCAACCCGCGTCGGCCCTAAATTCTGAAAAACCTGCACTAACCCGTTCACGATACCTCTCCCTGAACGCTTGCCGCGTTCGCTGAATCGGCACTGATTGCCTGCGCGAATACACCGAGCACCCGGTCAGCCGGAATGCCGATGATGCTTTTCGCGAAGGCACCTCTCACAATGCCAATTCGCCTCTCCTGTACGATCTCCCAAAATAACGATATGTGATTTGCTAAAGAGATCAAAGTAGAAAATAGGCAAAAATCACCTAGCTTTACTTTTGAATACTTGTGAATTTCTTGGGTTGACGCCGGGCGTGGAAAACCCACTAAGTAAAACCATGTAGCTGTCATGATGCCGCGCCTCTTAATCGATGTCGCGTGACGGTGAATCAAGGTGCGCGGCCCGGCTCGCGGACAAATAAGCACGCATGATTGATGGAAATTAGGTGGGGGCTAGAGACCCTTTAGCCGGCCTTTTGCTTGTCCACGCGTCGCAGCCCGCTGAGGCGGGTGACTTTGAGTCCGGCCGCACCGTGCCGGGTCAACGCGTATTCCCAATCCTGAAATTCCTCGGCCGTCAGCCGATAACGCTTGCAGGCTTCTGCCTGCGTCAGGAAGCCGCCATGCACCGCAAGCACAACGGCTTGCTTGTACTGGGACGTCCAGCGTCTCAAGTTAGGAGGAGGCAGGCCCGGACCGGTGGTCCTTGCATGGCCTTGGGTGCGGTTCTGTTCGGCGCTCCCCGCGCCGGGAAATTGAACGACGGATGTGTCTGCCTTTAATTGGGCTTCTTCTTCATCGCGGTCCATTTTGAAATGGCTGGTCATATCAGCCCTCCTGGTCCCGTGATTTTATCTCTCAGTCTCTCATCGTCGCTGGCTTACTCGTGCCTGACAACAATGATCGTATGGGGGAATGGTTAACAAAGTATAAATTATCTAAAATTTTATCTAAATTCTATCTGAATGAAAAACTGAGATATTTATCACTTTAAAATCAACATCTTAATAGCGCGGTATCATTGTAGCTTTATCCCTTCCATTGGATCGAAGACGGATCCTGACGGGCAGTTGGTTAACCTTACACCCAAAATGAAAAGAAAAGATGAAGAATGAATGGCGCGCAGTACGGTGGGTGCCGTGACCGGACTGTCATGGACGGTAAAAAGAAGAAGGCCGGCCCCATGAAGGGCCGGCCCGTATTCCCGTTCGGCGCTCGTCTGTTGTGCGCCGGCGATATGTGATCCGTTATCGGATCGTTCGGATCAATTCATCCAGCAATTCATCCGCCGTCGTGATCGTCCGTGTATTGGCCGAGAAGGCGCGCTGCGTGATGATCAGCTTGGTGAATTCGTCGGCGATGTCCACGGTCGATTGTTCGAGCGACGAGGGCGAGATCGCACCCGAACCGCCCGTCCCGGCCACACGCGGTACCGGCTGGCCACTGGCATCGGTCTGAATGAAGACGTTGCCGGATAGCGGTGTCAGGGCGTTCGGGTTGTTGAAGGTCGTGATCGGCACCTGGAAAATCTCACGCGTCACGCCGTTGTCGAACAACGCGGTAACAATACCGTCGTCGGAAACGGTCACCCCGGTCAGGGAGCCGAACTGCCGTCCGTTTTGATCCAGGTTGTTGATGACGTTGGCGCCGTCGAACTGGGACATACCGTCCGTGCCGTTCAGCGTCCCCAGGTTCAAGGTGATCGGCACCAAGTCGTCATCCGTCGCCGAATTGGCGTCGAAATCGATCAAGAAGTTCATATCGGACGTCGTGGCGTTGCCGAAAGCGATGTCGCCGCCCGCCGAATTGAATGTCGTGGTAGCGATGGAACCGTCGGCGTTGAAGGTGATTTGTCCCAGGGACGCGATCGACCGCGTTCCAACAAGGGCTTCCAAATCAAGGTCAGCGGCCGCGTAGGAAGCATTCGACCCTGCGGCGCCGACATCCGGGATCGCCGCGCGTTCATCATCATCCAGCAAGCCGTCGCCGTTGGTGTCGAAAGAGCCAGACTGATCGGTGCCGTCGTTGTTCACATCGATATCGACGAACTGGCCGCCGCCGACGAGTTCGGCGGAAACGTCCCAGGTATCGACCGCGGAATTGCGCGTGAAGGTGACGGTCAGTGTCCGTTGTCCGCCCTGGCGGTTGAAGACCTGAAGCGCGACGTCGAACGAATCGCCGGTCGCGGAGGCCGCCGGCAGGTTCGAACTGATCTCGACTTCCGTCGTCGGTGTCGCCACCGCGGAAGACGAAGAGGTGTTGACCGCGGAAAAGGCGTTCGGGACCGTCGTCACTTCGAAGCCTGTATCGGCGGCGTTTCTGGGCCAACCGGTCAGGAAGAAGCCGGCCGCGTTTACCAGGTTGCCGTCCTGGTCGGTGCGGAACTCACCTGCGCGGGTAAAGAAGATGTTCCCGGTGGGTTCGAAACGGCCGCTGGTCTCGTTGAAGGTTACTTCGTCGGTGACGGTGAAAAAGCCCTGCCCGACAACCGCAAGGTCGGTGGCGTTCGCCGAAGCGGCCAGCAGTCCCTGAATGTCGTTATCGCGGGCGACACGGCTTTGGACACCACCGGAAGAGAACAACGTCGTCGACGCGGAATTCGTAACCAGCGTGTTGAACTGGATGCGATTGACCTTGTAGCCGGTCGTGTTGACGTTCGCGATGTTGTCGGCGGTCGTTGCAAGAGACTGACTCTGTGCGAAAAGACCGGAAACACCGGATCGCAATGCGCCGAAAATACTCATTTATCTATCCTCCGTCGAAGCGGCGTTCAAAGGCTTTCACCGGTGCTCGTTGTCCTTGGTGGCGAGCCTTTGAAAAGAACATTCAGGTAATTGAAACTGCTTCTGCTGAGGTGACGGCGCGGTTCTCCACGGCCGTATCGGCAATCGGGTTAAGCCCCATCCTCGACCGTCGGTTCAGGCGGCGGTCTAACCGAGAAAATCTTGTCCAAAGCGATGCTCAAGGCGCCGCTGGTGACGAAAGTGCCTTCGTCGTCGGATTCAACCCCGTCGACGATGGCCGTCGTAGAATGCTGGACGTCGATCGGCTGGTCGTCCTCATTCACGGCATTGATCTGGAAGGAGTAGATGCCGGATGGCACTTCCTGTCCGGTGATGTCCTTGCCGTCCCATTCGAACGTGTTGTAGCCGAAGTCGACATCCTCCAACGACGCGATGAAGACGATGTTGCCGGCAATGTCGGTCACGGTAATGGCCGTGGTGTCGGGCGTGTCTTCCAGTTCAAAACCGAGCGTCGTGCTCTCGCCTTCTTCGATGTTGAAGATTTGTCCTTCGGCTTCGACTTCCTGGCCGATATAGCTTAGCGCGCCGATCGCCTGGTTGCCGGATTGCAGCGCAATCAATTCTTCCAGATTACCGTTCTGCTGGATTTCCTGTTCGACGCCGGCAAACAACACCAACTGATTGGTGAATTCATGGGTGTCGGTCGGTGACAGCGGATCCTGGTTCTGCAACTGCGTGGTCAGGATAAGCAGGAAATTATTGAAGTCGGCGCTGATGCTGGAGCGCGACTGGGAAGCTGTCGTGGCCTCCGTGCTCAGTGATGCGACTGCTTCAAGATCAGACATGGTAAATACTTTCCGTCTTCTGCGTTCTCAAAGGGGTAACGATCCCGTCAAACGCGTACATCGTAATGTCCATCCGCGTCGGCTTGGGCCATTTCGCCGAGGCCGAGCATGCTGTCGCCTTCACCGGCATCCCCACCATCGGCGAGTGCATCGCCGTTACCGCCGCCGGTCGATGAGCCGGACCCATCTTGGGCGGTTTGGCTGCCTTGGCCCTGCAGATTGAAACTCAAACTGTTTTGGTCGGCCTGAAGCCCGGCATCCTGCAGCGCTTGGGTCAGCGCCCGGGAATCGCCGCGCAGCATGTCGAAGGTTTCCTGCCGCTCGACCGTGATGACCGCGGTTACGCGCCCGTCATGGGCGACTTCCATCTTCACATCGACCTTGCCTAGTTCCGACGGGCGCATCTGGATTGAAATGCGGTCCAAGCCCTGTGCGGCGGCGCGATTGATGTTCACGGCGACCTGGTCGGTGACGACTTGCGGCGGAACCTTCGGCTTCGCGGCAGCGGCGGCTTGGGCGGCTGCGCGGGCGGCTGAATTGGCCTGGGCATTCTGCACGGTGCCGGCGCCCGTGACGGGATCAGCGGCGGATGAACCGACATTCTGGACTGTCGCGTTGGTTGCCTGCGCGCCGGTCGAATTTTGGGCGGCTGCTGCGACGAGTTGATCGAATGCGGTTGCCGCCGGGTTTTGCGTGGCGGCGGAATTGGCATTGGCGTTCGTTCCGGCTTGGTTGGCCGCGCCGGATTTTTCCGCGCCCTTGGTCGCGGCGCCATTGGCATTTGCCTTGGCGGATCCGTTGGATGCCGGGGCAGGGGTCTCGCTATCGCTTGCAGCATTGGCAAGCTGCGTCGCGGTCGGGCGGCCTTCGCCACTCTGCGCAGGCTTGGCGGTCTGTGCGGCGGCTGCGGACTGCGCGTTGACCGTCGTTTCCGATGCCAAAGCATTGTTCGGTTTGGCGACGGCTTGCTCGGTCTTGCTGACCTTGCCCTTGGCTGCGTTCGCGGCCTTTTGTGCAAGGTCCGCGTCCTGGCCGGCCAGATTACTTTGGGCCTTGGTGTCGGTGTTCACATCCTGGGGTTTATTGGATGCATTGGTGTTGGCGGCTTGCTGTTTAACTGCGGCGGCTTCGTTGCCAACGGCCTTCGACACGGTATCGGTGGCGTCAGTTGCCACCGTTGTGTTCTGCGCGGCGGCGGCAGCTGAATCCGAGGGCGCGCCCTTGTCGTCGGATGCCGGCGCAGCGGTGTCATCGACTGAAGCGGCCGTGTCGGGTTTCGCTTCGGCCTGGCCTGTGTCGTTGCCGTCACCGGTAGGCTTTGGCGCTGCGTCTGGACGCTTCGCTTCGGCCGGTTCATGGGCGGCGCTGGTTTCATAGGTCTCGACCGGGTCGGCTTCTGTTTCCGGGCGTTCGTCGCGGGCAGGCGTGACCGGAACGGAGTCGTCGTTCGTTTTTGCGGTCTGGGGGACGTCCAGATGCTTGTCCACACGCGTGAAGACGATGTTGCTGGGAACCTGGCCCTGTACCAGCGTCGCGAAAAGATCGGACTTGCTGGACGATTTGCCCTGGTTCTTGGTCTTCTGTTGCTGCGCAGTGGCGGCGGCGTCATTGACCCGATCTACGGCCCCGGTGCTCATCGCAAACTCCTGACGGTTTATTCCGACCCCATATCAGCAAATGGCGGGCCAGTTTTCAGGTCAGGAAAAATGAATTTGATTTCAGTGTGTTAGAGATGGTGCGCTGGATGATGTAGGGTCAGTGCCGGGGGATGGGGCAGGGATGGCGCGAAGATTCCTACCGATTTGTGCCGGGTGAGGAAAAAACTGCCCCGGCCTTCCAGATCGGCACGCCACGGGTCGATAGGATAGCCATCACGGGATTAGAGGTCGCTGGTCAGGAGGCTGTGGTGGGGAGCACGGTGCGGACGCACACATACAGCCGGCGAAACATGCTCAGCCGGTTGCGGAACTGAAAAACGGGAAATCCGCTAAGCCGAGGTATCGACCGCTGTCGCGTCCGAGTTCGAGATCAACTGGTCGAACTGATCGTTCAGGAACTGCACCAATCCTTCGGACGGAATTCGTTGGATAACTTCTTCCGTGCGGGGTTGGAGGATTTCCAGGAACACGGTTTCGTTCTCAGCATCGAAACCGACACGGGTTCGCAACCCGTTGAGTTCGAGGTCCTGCAAGGACGCCACGGCGCCTTCCCGACCATTGCCGCCTTGCCGGCGCAGGGCGTCATCGTCGCGGACATTGGTTTCCGACGGCGATACGGCTGCTGTGACCACATTGTTCGGCGTTGCCTGCAATGTCGGCACGGCACCGGCTTCGGCGGCCGGGTTCGGCGGGGTGTTCGATTGCTGCTGCTGCGGCAACGGAACAGGGTTTGTATTAAGGGAAACTTCCATTTTTGCCTCCGGAAAGCTTCTGCCATACTCCGTGATAAAGGGCATGTCCGGTAAAAACCGCCAAAGCCCTCAATCCATGGTGTTTTCCGTTATCACCGGTTCGCCGAAAGGGCGAACGGAAGGTATTCTACCGGGAAAACGTACCACATCTGCTTATAAAATAGCTCATAAGGGCCGGAAATTCAAGGATTCATGATGACAGCAGGATTCTTTCGGTAACCACGCTATCCGGGATATCCTGGCCAATCCGGATTTGGTGCGTTAGCGTTTGCTGGCGGGACGAGTTTTCGACCGCATCTTAACGGAGTGGAACGTTTAAGGACTGATATGGCGTATACGCCGGCTAACGAAAATTCGCTCCACGCCAGGGAACGGATGGAAGATGGAGCGCCTCAGATGAGCAACGACCAAAGTTCGGATGCCGGTAGTGGTCCGACACCCACCGGCGACGGGCCGTCACAGGCGCCGGAAAACGACGTGGCGCAAGGCCGTCGAGATACCATCGTTCGATTGATGGAAGCGATCCAGGCAAGCGAAAAGCAAGGCGTGCCCAGCCGGGTCGTGCATGAATCCCTGTTGGCCCTGTCGGTAAGTGTGTTCGTCGGTTTGCTCGGCCGCGAAGGTGCGGCGCTGCTGGTGGAACGCCTGCCGGACAAAATCCGCAACGGCGAATTTGGCGAGGGCATCGATCCTTCCGCTGGATAACCGAAGGTGCCTGCGGCACGGACTTGCATTCCAACTGATCCTGAAAACGATTAGGCCCGATTGCCTGCCCCGCATATCGCGGTATCATCGGCCTTAAAGACCCGGCTGAATTCCTTCAATACCGGGCGTCTAGGGACGAACGCATGGCAAGTGGACTTGGCCGAATTTCCGCCGCGGGCCTTTTCAATGGCGCTGCGCGGCCCGTCAAGGCGACGGCGGCGCTTGTGCTGGTTCTGGTCTGCGTCACCGGGGCGGTTATGTGGCAGACGGCTTATTGGGTCCGCCAGGTAACCTTGGACGAGATCGGGGAACAAAGCCGCACAACCTTGAACCTGATCGTTGAAAACCTGCGGGGCGATTTGGGGAAGTATCGCTATCTGCCGCAGGTTCTTGCCGTCAATCCGCTGTTCCCTTCTGTTCTGACCGGTGACCGGGGGCCAGGGGCCATTGAGGCCGCTAACCTTGAACTTGAGCGGATCAACGCGATTTCCGGCGCCTTGGACACGTATCTGATGGACGATTCCGGACTGACCATTGCGGCGAGTAATTGGGCTGCGGAAAAACCGTTCATTGGGAAGAACTTTTCGTATCGTCCCTATTTCCGGTCCGCCATGCATGGCAGTTTGGGTCGTTACTTCGCACTCGGCACCACGTCGGGCGAACGCGGCTATTATTTCGCCTATCCCGTCCGCGACGGTGAACGGGTCGTCGGCGCTGTTGTCGTAAAGCTCGATATCGGGCGGCATGAACGCAGTTGGCGAAGCGGCGAAAACGAGATTTTGGTCGTTGACGACCAAGGCGTGATTTTCCTCAGCAGCAATCCCGATTGGCGATTCAAGGCGCTCCATCCCTTGTCGGATGAAGCCCGCCAATCTGTGGAGGGTGTGCGCCGATATGTCGGCCAGGACCTGTCGCCGCTCGGCTTCAAAAAAGAAGGCGCGGCCGGTGGCAGCGGAACGCCGGTGTCGGTCACCCTGCCGGCGGGACGGGGGAGGAAGGACAAACAGGACTTCCTGATGCAACAAGTGGCGATGACGGAAGCCGGATGGAACGTGCTGCTGCTGGCGAAGACCGATCTTGTGGCGACCCAGGTCCGGTTCGGACTTGCCGTGGCCGCCATCTGTCTGGCGAGCCTGGCTTTGGCGGCCACCGCGCTCCATCAACGCCGGCGCAGGGTTTCCGAACGGATCGCCATGCAGGAAGAAGCCAATGCGGAACTGGAACTGCGGGTGCGCGACCGGACCAACAAACTGACCGAAGCGAACCTCGAGCTGCAGCGCGAGATCGGCGACAGAAAACGTGCGGAAGAGGAAGCCCAGAAAGCGCAGGCCGGGCTGGTGCAGGCAACGAAGCTGGCCGCTTTGGGGCAATTGTCCGCGGGATTGAGCCATGAGCTGAATCAGCCGCTGGCCGCAATTCGATCCTATGCCGACAATGCCGGGGAATTTCTGGACCGGGATCAGCCGGAGACCGCCAGAAAAAACCTGCGCGGGATCGCGGAATTGACGGAACGGATGGCCCGTATCATCCGAAACCTTCGCACCTATGCGCGGGACGAACCGCTGGAATTGAGGCCGACCTCGTTGCGGCAAGCCATCGATGAAAGCCTCACCTTGCTGCAGGCCCGGGTCGATGGGGAAGCGGCGGCGGTCGATGTGCGAATGGCCGAGGGCGATGTCCTGGTCGTGGCCGGGGTGGTCAGGCTGCAACAGGTTTTCCTCAACCTTCTGTCCAATGCGTTGGACGCGATGCAGGGCAAGGCCGAAAAAACGATTGTTATCGAAATCGAGGGCGGCGCCCGGGATGTTACTGTTCGCATCCGTGATACCGGGCCGGGGATACCCGACGATATGGTGTCCAACGTGTTCGACCCGTTCTTCTCAACGAAGCAAGTCGGGCAGGGGATGGGGCTTGGCCTTTCCATCAGCTTTGGTCTGGTCAACCAGTTCGGAGGATCTATCGAGGCCGCCAATGCCCCGGAAGGTGGCGCCGTCTTCACGATCCGGTTGCGACGCGCGGCACAATCGGTCGGAGCGGTGGCATGACCGGCCCGGTTATTCTTGTGGATGATGAAGACCATTTGCGCACCGCTTGCGCGCAGGCCTTGGAACTCGCCGGCATTGAGGTTGAAGCGTTCGCTTCCGCCGACGGCGTCGATTTGAAAATCGGCAACGCCTGGCCCGGGGTCCTTGTGACAGATATCAAGATGCCGGGAACCAGCGGATTGGACTTGATGTCACACGTGCTTGCCGCGGATCCGGATCTACCGGTGGTGTTGATCACGGGCCACGGCGATGTCCCGATGGCGGTTCAAGCCATGCGCGATGGTGCCTATGATTTCCTGGAAAAACCCTTTCCGTCCGACATGTTGGTCGACGCGGTGCGTCGGGCGCTGGAGAAGCGGTCCCTGGTTTTGGAGAACAGGCGGCTGCGGACGGCGATGGGGGAAGCATCAGCGCTTGAGCAGCGATTGCTGGGCAGGACGTCCGACATGGTGCGCCTGCGGGAGCGCATTGCCGACTATGCGGCGACGGATGCGGATGTGCTGATTATAGGCGAAACCGGCGCCGGCAAGGAAATGGTCGCGCGCAGCCTGCATGAGGCGAGCGCGCGTAGAAGCAATCGCTTCGTTGCCATCAATTGCGGCGCGCTTCCTGAAAGCCTGATCGAGAGTGAGTTGTTCGGGCATCAGCCCGGCGCCTTCACCGGTGCGGCCAAGAAGCGGGTTGGGCGGATCGAGCATGCCAATGGCGGAACGCTGTTCCTGGATGAGATCGAAAGCATGCCGATGGATCTGCAGATCAAGCTGTTGCGCGTGCTGCAGGACCGCGCCATCGTGCCGCTGGGCGGGAATGACGAGGTGCCGGTCGACGTCCGTGTTCTGGCGGCGACCAAGGCGGATTTGCGCGTGCTGTCCGACCAAGGACAGTTTCGAGAAGATTTGTTCTATCGCCTCGATGTTCTCACGGTGGCGATCCCGCCGCTGCGCGACCGCAAGAACGATGTCCCCCTCTTGTTCCAGCATTTCGTCAATCTGGCGTGCGACAAGTACAAAAAAGTGCCGGTCGATGTGCCTCCGCCGGTTTTGGCCGCTCTGCAGCGACATGATTGGCCGGGGAATGTCCGCGAGTTGCAGAATGCGGCCATGCGGTTCGCGCTTGGCGCGGGGCTTGGTGCGCTCAACACGGATACAGTCGACACGGATAGCGAAGGCGGCGGACCGGCAGGACCAAGCCCCAGCCTGACCGAACAGATGGAGACGATGGAAAAGCATCTGATCCAGAACGCCCTTCATGCGCATGGAAACAGCATGAAGGAAACTTACGAGGCCCTGGGCGTGTCTCGAAAGACGCTCTACGACAAGATGCGGAAATACGGCATCAAAGTCGATCGGAGTACCAGCAGCGACTAATATAATTTCGCCGGCGCGTGTGGAATGGGTAGCATGCTACACATGAATTGCGGATTTTGGGTCGAATTCCACCCATCTTGGTTAGCACAAGACGATCTCAGTCTTCTTGGTTTTGGATTTTTTATAAATTAAAAACAATAAGTTATCGGATTCTTCAGAGATATATCAGGTCGCGGCATGCAAGTGGTACATGCATTGCGCTGTAAGGGGGGCACAAACCGGTCCGCAGAGAGCCGGGCTGGTGGAAAATCCAATCTCGGGAGAGAAACTGATGCGTAAACTCATCGCGGCAGCGGCCGTGGGTACGGCCCTTCTTGCCACTACCGTCTCAACCCAGGCGCTGGCCGCCTGCGAAGACGGCGAAATCAAAATCAAATTCAGCCACGTCACCAACACGGACAAGCACCCGAAAGGGATCGCAGCGACCCTGTTGGAGAAGCGCGTGAACGAGGAAATGAACGGCAAGGCCTGTATGGAGGTCTTCCCGAACTCGACCCTTTATGACGACAACAAGGTCCTCGAAGCGATGCTGAACGGCGATGTCCAAATGGCCGCGCCGTCGCTGTCCAAGTTTGAAAAATTCACGAAGAAGTTCCGGGTCTTCGACCTGCCGTTCATTTTCGAGAACATCGAGTCCGTCGACCGGTTCCAGAATTCCGAAACCGGCGAAGCGCTGAAGAACGCGATGCGCCGCAAGGGACTGAAAGGTCTCGCCTTCTGGCATAACGGTATGAAGCAGTTGTCGGCCAACAAGCCGCTGTTGGTTCCGGCCGACGCGGAAGGCTTGAAATTCCGCGTTCAGGCATCCGATGTGTTGGTCGCGCAGTTCGAACAGCTTGGCGCCAATCCGCAAAAGATGTCCTTCAAGGAAGTCTATGGCGGGCTGCAAACCAAGGTTATCGATGGTCAGGAAAACACCTGGTCCAACATCTACGGCAAGAAGTTCTTCGAAGTGCAGGACGGCACGACGGAAACGAACCACGGTGTTATCGACTATTTGGTCGTGACCTCCACTGAATGGTGGGATGGCCTGCCCGACGATGTGCGGACGCAACTGGCGACGATCCTGAAGGAAGTGACCGAAGCGCGAAACGCCGAGTCCTTCAAGGTGAACCAGGAAAATAAGGCCAAGATCATCGAAGCCGGCGGCGTCGTTCGGACCTTGACGGCCGATCAGCGCAAGCAGTGGGTCTCCGCCCTGAAGCCCGTCTGGGACAAGTTCACGGACGACATCGGTGAAGACGTCATCAGCGCGGCCGAAGCTTCCAACGCCAGCAACTGATCCGTCTTGGGCTCGTGCCGCCGGCCGGAATATCCGGCCGGTCGGACCGGGCCGGACACCGCGCAGACCTCCCGGCGTCGGCAGCAGACCGTCGCCGGGGGCGGTGCGCCAATAACATCGCATGAATCCGCGGCAGCGAAACGACCCGGGTTCTGTGGGGGAGGAAACCATGAGCGATCGACAACAATCGACATTCGGTCAGCGCATTGACGCAATCGAGGAGACCATCATAGCGGTTCTTCTCGGCCTGATGACGCTGCTGACCTTTTGTAACGTCATTGCCCGGTATCTGTTCAACAGCAACATCCTATGGGCGCTGGAAGTGACCGTCTTCCTTTTCGCCTGGCTCGTGCTGATCGGCGTTTCTTATTGCGTGAAGAAGAACCTTCACCTGGGCGTCGACGTTCTGGTCGGCATGGTTCCGCAGCCGACGCGGCGTTTCGTGACGCTCGCCGCCGCCCTGATCTGCCTGGTGTTCAGTCTGCTGCTTCTGAAGGGCAGCTGGGACTATTGGTATCCCTTCGCGACAACCCGCGCCTTCCTGGAAACGGAAGACGTACCCATGCCGGAATTCCTGCAATTTCTGGCCGATGTCCTGAACGAGGGCGAGCGGTATGAAAAGATGCCGCGTTTCATTCCTTATTTCGCGCTCCCGTTGGGTATGGCCCTGCTGACCTGGCGTTTCGTACAGGCGACATGGCGGATCCTGATGGGCGACACGAGCCTGATCATCGCCAGCCATGAAGTGGAGGACGCGGATATCGACGCCGCCGCCTCTGCCAACAAGGAGGGCTGAGTCATGGAAGTCATCCTTCTCTTCGCGCTTGTCATCACGCTGCTCTTCCTGGGTGTGCCGATTGCGATCGGCCTCGGTATGGCCAGCGTCATTTTCCTGCTGGCCTTTTCCGACGGCTCGTTGGCATCGGTCGCGCAGACCCTGTTTTCGGCGTTTCACGGGCATTACACATTGCTCGCCATTCCGTTCTTCATCTTGGCTTCGACCTTCATGTCGACCGGCGGTGTGGCGCGGCGGATCATCCGCTTCGCGATTGCGCTTGTCGGGCATATGCAGGGCGGGTTGGCGATCGCCTCGGTCGTTGCCTGCATGATGTTCGCCGCCCTGTCGGGGTCGTCGCCTGCGACGGTCGTCGCGGTCGGCAGCATCGTCATCGCCGGGATGCGTCAGGTCGGGTATACGAAGGAATTCGCCGCGGGCGTCATCTGCAACGCCGGTACGCTCGGCATCCTCATTCCGCCGTCCATCGTCATGGTGGTCTATGCAGCGGCGACCGACGTGTCTGTCGGCCGTATGTTCCTTGGCGGCGTCATCCCCGGTCTCATCGCCGGTCTGATGCTGATGGCGGGTATCTACATTACCGCGAGATGGAAAGGGTTGCCGGCGCAGGATTGGGCCGGTTGGGGAGAGGTCGTAGGCTCGGCCCGCGACGCCATATGGGGCTTGATGCTGATCGTCATCATCCTGGGTGGCATTTATGGAGGTGTCTTTACGCCGACTGAGGCGGCGGCTGTTTCGGCTGTCTATGCCTTCATCATCGCTAATTTCGTCTATCGGGACATGGGGCCGTTCAGCGCGGGCGGCCGCCGGGACGGGGCGATGGTGGTGCGGGTTTTGTCCATCTTCTGGCATCCCGACACCAAAAAGGCCCTGTTCGAAGCGGGCAAGCTTACGATCATGCTGATGTTCATCATCGCCAATGCGCTGATCCTGAAGCATGTGCTGACCGAGGAGCGGATACCCCAAATGATCACGGAAGCCATGTTGAGCGCCGGTTTTGGGCCGATCCTGTTCCTGGTCGTTGTGAACGTCATCCTGCTGATCGGCGGCCAGTTCATGGAACCGTCGGGCCTGTTGGTGATCGTTGCCCCGCTCGTCTTCCCGATCGCGATCGAACTCGGCATCGATCCCATCCATCTCGGCATCATGATGGTGGTGAACATGGAAATCGGCATGATCACACCGCCAGTGGGGCTGAACCTGTTCGTAACGGCAGGGGTTGCGCAGATGTCGGTAATGCAGGTCGTCAGGGCGGCTTTGCCCTTTGTCGGCATCATGTTCGTCTTCCTGATCCTGGTGACCTATGTGCCGTGGATTTCGACATTCCTGCCGACCGCGATGATGGGGCCGGAGATCATAACCCGCTGATCCGATTCCGTTATGACCGAGTGTTGGTGCGGCGGCGCGGGCGAAAAAACCCGCGCCGCTTCCCGTTTATAGACAAAATTCACTCGAAATTTCTCACCGAAGTCCAAATTGAAAGGGAATCTGGCAAAGAATCTGCATTCCTGAACCGAATATCGCCCTGGATCTTGCACAAGGCCGGATCGCCCCCATAGTCTAGGGGCAGGCGTTCGATGAAAAACCGCTCCACATGGGGCGATGCCACGGATCGTAGAAGGACAATCCAGCCATGCCACTTCGCATCAAGCTTCCCTCGAAGGAAAAAATCATCATCAACGGTGCGGTCATCGAGAACGGTGGCGAGGCAACGACCATCATCCTGCACAACCGCGTCGACATTCTGCGCCGCAAGGAAGTGATGAGCGAGAACGAAGCGACGTCGCCGGCGCGTCGTGTGTATTACGCACTGCAATGCGCCTATCTGTTCGACACCGACCGGGCGCAGTATTTGGATCTGTATCGTGAATTTGAGCAGGACTACATGCAGGCCGCGCCAAGCGCCGGTGAGATTCTGTCTGAAATCCGCACCTTGGTCGCGGCCGAGCGCTATTACGACGCGCTTCGCAAAACCCAGGAACTGATCGACCATGAAGGCGAACGCCTTGAATCGGTCGGTGCAACGACGAGCTGATGGTAGGACTTAGGGTCGGCCCTTAATTTTCCAGGCCTTTACTTTCCGGCCCTCACCTCTCCGGCCCTCAACTCTCCGGCACGAAATCAGGATCCAAGGGCGTATAGATGCCGTCGAAGCATCTGAAGCGCTTTATGATTTCTCCCGCGGGCATGTCGCGCGGGATCCTCCTCATGGCATCGTATTGCGCTTTTGTGGTCTTGCGCGCTGTCCAGATCTCTCCAGAGGGCGGAATGTCTTCATCCACCCGCAACAAGGCGGGCAATTTCGCCAAGGCCAGTTTTGCCAGGCGCTGGTAAGACTCCTTAACCACATCTATCAGCACCGCATTTTCCATGACCGGAAACCTGTCGACGCCGATGATCGGTCCCTCGTCGACCCTGTCGGTCATGTAGTGTGCCGTTACGCCATAACTTCTGGCGCCATCATACAGGGCGAAACCTGTCGGACGGTATCCGGGATATTCCGGCGGTCCCGGGTGGAAGTTGACGGCATTGTAGTCCAAGTGCGCAAGGATCGACGGCGGCACGATGATGCTGGTGCTGAAAGCGAACAGTCTGGTTTGCGGGCGCGGGCCTGGAACGGCCTCTCTCAAGGCGTCGAGGCTGTCGACATGGACGGTCGAAATCGAAGGCGCCAGCTTGGCGGCGAAATCTTTGAAAAAATCCGCCTCCATCTGTTTCATCAACAGAAGCAGAGTCGGGGAGGGGTTCGCTGGAGCGTCCGACACCGGAAAATGCCGGATATCAGGTTTCGGTGGAGGTCACGCTTCCGCGTGTGGTGCTCGTCGGCTGCGGGGACGCCGCTTCCTGAACCGATAGTAGGCTTGGGGAGCTGCTCCGCGCCGTTTCCGATGCGTTTTCGGAAGCCTGGTCCTGCGCATTGCCGGTCCCACTATCGGCAGGTGCCGGTTGTTGCTGCCCTTCTTCGCCGTCCGCCGGGTTGCCGAGCAGGCCGGCCCCGATTTGGCGGTCGATATTGATCAGCACATCCAATTTATGGACGTCTGCCGGCGTTGCGATGAGCTCCGCCGAACGCCGGTCGATAAAGCGGCTGAGATTGAGCAGGTTTTCGCGAACTTCCTGCGGGAGGGGGCATTCCGGATCGACGAGAGATGACTGGATGATGGTCCATATTCGCCAGTTGACTCGGACGGCCGCCAGAATGGCGTTTGAATCGTCGGGATTGCGCTTCGCCGATTCAAGGCGGCGCGCCGTTTCGACAAGTGCCCAGCCCTCAGCGGCTTGCGGTGCGGCATTTTCCAGCTGCGACCGTTGCTGCGAAGCATAGGGATTACTCATCAGAGACCTCGTCCCGCGGCCGAAGCCGCTGTTGCGGTGGTTGATATCGTACGACTAAGCAAATCGTCTGTTCGTCCGTGGGCCTTAGCCGTTCGATGATACACGAAGGAGCCGAATACCGCAGGCCCCTTCGAGGCGTTGTTGCGTAAGGGACTGAAACCCCTGAATATTCTACAGTAACAGTCTAAGTCTACAGGAAACTTTGTAAATATCACGTTAACCTGTTCATGGTTTCCGGCAAGTCTCTGTTCCTGATTTCCGCTCATTTTAAGATCAGATCCAAAACTAGAGGAAATTTACCAAAGACAATTGGCGTCGGGTTGAAATCACCGTGAAGGACGCTTGGACCTGTGCGGAAAGCGCGGATATTTCAGCCGCGGCCGTCGCATCATCCACCAGCTTGATGTCATCGAGTGCGATCTTGCTGATGTTGATGAAGTTTTCGTGGTTTTCCTTCTGGTCTTGGATCCGGGCCAGGTTCAGGCCGTTCGTAGCCTGCAACTGACGGATTTGATCGCGCGCGTTCTGAGCTGCGGTGGATGCCTCTGCCAGGAATTGTTCCCGCTGAGCCTCGGTCAATCCGGCCTGAGCTGATGAACGGAGGCGCACGATGGACTCGATCAGGTTCTGAAAGGCCGGTTCGGTTGCCGTAATCCCATAGGTCAGCAGGGCGTCGTCCGCCACGGTCAGGCTGACCTTCTCGTAAGATCTGGCATCCTGCGTGTTCGGGCCCTGGGTATGATAGGACACCGCGGTGTTGGCGCCGCCGCTGTCGACGATGAAAGTTGGGATGTCGTTTGCCGTTTCTACCGCATTGGCGACGCCCAAATCATTGGTCGTATAAACCGGTAAGGCGCGCAAGTTGGCTACCGGGGCGGTGTCGAAGCGGGTTCCGGCAAACAGGAAGCGATCGCCGATCTCAAGGTTCAGGTTCGCGTCGACTTCGATCAGCAGGTTGGTTGCCAGTGTTTCGGTCGTGCTTGTGAAGTTGGGGTCCTGGGTCGACAGGGGTTCCGATGCCTTGATGATGTCATCAATGATTTCGCCCAAGCGTTCCAGCGTGGCGTCATAGGACTGCAGATTCAATTCGGACAGCCCAAGGGAATTCACATACCCTTCGCGCCGATCGATTTCCGACTGAAGGTCCAGAATTCGGGGGGCCTTCGTACCGTAGTTCTTCAACTCCTGGAACTTTTCGCCGGTTGAGACCTGAAAGTTCAAACGGTCGAAATTCAGGTTCTGTCGCCGGATCAGAAAAAGATCCGCCTGCAAGGAGCCGAATGTGCTGACCCGTGTAACCATGGTTGAAATTTGACCTTTCTGTCGAAGTCGCCGCCAAATTCTATGCGACGCACAATTCCATGGATGGTTAAAGCAATCGCCATGCCATCCCGATTTTCAAATCATGCGGGCAGCGGCCGGGTGCGCGGTATCTGGCGGTGCAGAGGTTGCCTGCATGCACTTTCCGTCTGGGAAAATGATTCCCAGTCGTGCCGTACGGCGAAGACTTGAAAGTATCTAACTATATGAAATAAATGTAAAAAGATGGATTTCAGGAAGATCGGCAATTTTCTCTTGACTCGAAAAGTACATTCCGGCTAGCTAATCAACGCTTCAGAAGGAAGCTCCCGGACAGAAGTCCGGATACATATCGATCCAGAAAGGATTTGTACTATGGCTGATATCGCTCTTACAGCGGCGCAACGCTCGTCGCTGCTTTCCCTGCAACAAACTCAGACTCTCAGCGATCGCACGCAGACCCGTCTTACCACCGGTAAGGCGGTCAACAGTGTTGTCGATGACGCGGTCAACTTCTTCCGGGCCCAGGCGCTGTCCGATCGTGGCAGTGACTTTGCTCTGCGCCGGGATGAAATCGACCAGGGGATTAGCTCCCTCAGTACTGCGTTGCAGGCGGTTGAGGCGACCGATAACCTCCTCAGCCAGCTTCAAGGTATCGTGGAAGCGGCGCGTTCCCAGTCCACTGCGGAACGTCAGTCGGCAACCACGCAGTTCATTGAAGTTGGTAAGCAGATTTCCGAGTTGATCGAGGATGCGTCCTTTGCCGGCTTGAACCTGCTGAACTCCACAAACTCCACCTTGGACGTTTCGTTCGGTATTCGTACGTCGTCCCGGTTGCAGGTTAATGGGTTCAACCTGAACGCCACTGCCGCGAGCGCGACGAACGGCAGTATCTTCACGGTTAACGCGTTCACGAGTAACAACTCTACCTTCACGATCTCCAACTTTGGCGTTTCGTCCGGGTCGTTCACCTCCTTCGGGGCGGATAACTCGAACGTTTCCTTCGCCACGACGGCGGTGCAGCGCATCGCGACCGGTATTTCCAACCTTCGTGCCCGTGGCGCGTCGTTGGGTGCCAACGTCGCTATCCTGCAGACCCGTCTGGACTTCACCGACGCCTACGTGAACGAGTTGCAGGTCGGTTCCGACAAGTTGACCTTGGCGGATCTGAACGAAGAAGGCGCGAACCTGGTGGCGTTGCAGACCCGGCAGCAGTTGGGGATTCAGTCCCTGGCGATCTCCGGTCAGCAGCAGCAGTCCATCCTTGCGCTTCTGAACTAAGGACTAGCGTATCAATCGATCGATCTCTCCTTTCTCTCTCTCGATCGTATCGATCTCCTGAAGGGCCCCGTTCGCGGGGCCCTTTTTCTTTTCGGCCGCTGAGGTCTTTTCAGCCGCTGCGTTCTTTCCGAACGTTGGACCGTTCTTCCTCGCGGCTTGGCCATTGCCGTGGCGGAGGAGGGAGCCCTTGGAAATGCGCTGTTTTCCAAGGGTGCCGATTCTTGCCGACCTGGCATTCTCACATGATGGGATGAATCTGCCGCAGGCCCGGAATCCTGCCGTTTCTGTTCCCCTCCGCAGTCTCTCAAAATGACGATAATTCAACGATTTCAATTCGTTGCCAAATTTTGGCACGGAAATTGATGTGTAGTCGCAGATTTGTCGCGCCGTGGCGCAGGTCGCCTTTCAGCCCGACGACGGATCGAGAGAACGATTGAGAGAGAAGGAGCGGCGGAGAATCCGTCAGCCAGAAAGGTAGAGAGATCATGACTAACGATATCGCGCTTACAGCCGCCCAACGGTCGTCGCTGCTGTCTCTTCAGCGAACGCAGGTATTGAGCGACCGAACGCAGACACGCCTGTCGACAGGGCGGAAGATCAACGAAGTTGTTGACGATGCCGTGAACTTCTTCCGAGCCCGGACATTGTCGGACCGCGCCAGCGATTTTCAACTGCGCAAGGACGATATCGACCAAGGGATCAGTGCCCTCAACACCGCGCTCGACGCGATTGAGGCCATCGACTCCTTGCTGAACCAGCTCAAAGGTATCGTCGAAGCCTCGCGTTCGCAGTCGACGCAGGAACGTCAGGCCGCAACATCGCAGTTCGTTGAAGTCGGAAAGCAGATTTTCGAACTGGTCGAGGATACGGCCTATCAAGGTCTGAACCTGTTGACCTCGACGAACTCCACACTTGATGTGGCTTTCGGTATCCGGACGTCTTCCCGCCTGCAGGTTCAGGGCCTCAACCTGAATACAACGGCAGCTGATACCCAGTTCGGGATTTTCTCAATCTCGGCATTCACGTCGAACAACTCGACATTCACCTTGTCGAATTTCGGGGTTTCCGCCGGGTCGTTCACGTCCTTCGGCCTGGATAACTCCAGCGTTACGACCGCCACCAACGCAGTGCAGACGCTTGATGCCGGTATCGGCCGGTTGCGCGGTCTCGCTCAGTCTCTTGGGTCGAACGTCGCTATCCTGCAAACCCGTTTGGACTTCACCAAGGAATACGTGAACGAGTTGTCCGTCGGTGCGGACAAGTTGACCTTGGCGGATCTGAACGAAGAAGGCGCAAACCTCGTCGCGCTGCAGACCCGGCAACAGTTGGGTATCCAGTCACTGTCGATTTCCGGTCAGCAACAGCAGGCCATCCTGGCGCTGCTGCAGTAAGGTTGAAACCGTTTGCCGGTGGTGCGCGAGGGTATCGCGCATCCCGGCTGCGGTCCGTTCGGTCGCGTCACGTCTTGGCGCGGCTATCGATCAGCCAGGCATCGTTTGTTCCCCCTGGAATCAAGATAAGTATAGCAACACCGGGTGGGTGTTGTGCTAATTTTGCCCGTTGAACCGCTTACGGAAGGGCGTTTGTGCATGTCGGGAAATCGCGAAAAGGCCAAAGACCTTTTGGCGACCGCGCTTGCTTCCCTGGAAGCGAGCAAAGCGGAAGATGCGGTGGATGCCACCGGGGAGGCGATCAAGCTCGCGCCCGGATACGCCGCGGCGATCCATGTTCTGGGATTGACCGCGCTGCAAATGGACTCGGCGCTGCGGGCGGAGGAACTGTTCCGCATCGCCCATGATACAGCGCCCGATATTCGCGAACATTGTGAGGCCCTGGCGATCGTCAGCGCTAAATTGGGCCGGCTCAATGATGCGCTGTTCTATGGAAAATTGTCGCCTTCCTTGCCGCATAGCGCCGATTTTCCAGGGCTGCTGCCGGCCTGGCTCGGGACTTATGAAGATGCCATGCGGTCGATGGACCGAAGCGACAGGGTCGATGCCGGGTTGAGCCTGATGCGTGAGGGCCGCTATATCGAAGCGGTGGAAGACCTGCGCGTCGGGGTCGAGACGAAGACCACCGACGATAGAGGGTGGCGCGCCCTTCGTGATTGCCTTGTCATGATGGATCAGCCCTATGAGGCGTTGCTGGCCGGCCAGGCCCTGGCGTCGATCCGGAAATCCAGTTTCGAGGACATGTCGGCCGTCGCGGAAATTCTGACCCATATCGGCCGGTTCGACGAGGCCCAGTCCTGCCATATCAAGGCGGTTCAGGAATTGCCGCATTCCGCCGCGGTGCGGTCCGCTCTGATACGGGATCTTCATGTTCTGCCCGATATCGACCCGGAAGATATCCGGAAGTCAGAGCGGCTATGGGAAATCAGTTTCAAACCGGACTCCGAACATCTGTTGCCAAGGGAAAAGCCACTTGAAGACGGTGTCCTGCGGGTTGGGATACTCAGTGGCCGTATGCGCGGCTTGCAGGGGATGGAGGCAATTTGGCCTGCCTTCGCGGCGCATGGCAGGGCCGATGTCAAAGCCCATGTCTATAGCAACAACATCACCGACGATGCTCTGACGCGTAAAATTCGCGGCGAAGTCGCCGGTTGGACCGATATCAATCGTGTCGACGATGCAACCGCTGCCCGAATCATTCGGAACGACCGGATAGATGTCCTGATCGATTTGGATGGTCATGGCGCGACCGGGCGCATGGGGATTGCGGGCGCGCGGCCGGCGCCGCTTGTTCTTTCCTGGTTTGGGCTTGTCGACCCCGATGCGGTCATTCACGACGGGACGATCAATGGCGAGGGCATTCTTCTGAAGACAGGCGCGCGGGTGGCCTGCAGTCCCTTCTGTTTCCCGTCGGACGTGGTCTTGCCGCCGGTATCTGCAGGGTTGCCCTGGATGCCGATCCGCGCTGGAATTTCCTGCCCGCCGCGGAAGCTCACCGACGAATTCATTGCCGTGCTGGTCCGGCTCTGCGCCGCGAATCCGACCTTGCGGATCGTGCTGAACCCCGTCGCCGTCGGCGGCGGACCCGGCTTGGATGCAATTGAACCAAAATTGGACAAGGCTGGCATCCTCGACCGGCTGGACTATAGCGAGCCGACGGAAAACTCCGCCAAAACCATCGATAATTTTACGGCCAATGTGGACTTCGTGCTCGACCCGGGGCCCGACGGCGACCTGCAACTTGCCTGGGAGACACTGACCGCATCCTGTCCGATACTCATTCGCGCGGATGGCCATCCGAGCAATCATGCGGCCTCGGCGCTGCTTCGCCAAACGGGCCTTGCTGAGATGGCAGTGGCCGATTTCGAGGCGATGCTTGCCCGTGCCTCGGACTGGATTTCCAGTGCCGAAAAAATGAATACAGTGAAAGAGGAAATGAACCGAAAAATCGGTGACGCCTTTTTGCTGTCCAAATCCAATGAGGCGTCGATGGGCTTCGTCGATGCATTGAGGAAAGCTGCCGCGACACGTGTGTAACAGGTGTTAGCATTTTGAAATAAATAGAATAATTAAGGCATGAGGATATGGCCGAAGGACTCTTTGAACGGAATTTGGAGGCGATGCGGAACTATCAACCGCATCTGGCGCCGCGTTTCGACGGTGTCGTTCAGCCTTATTCCAGAGTTGTCGGAAATGCGGAAGAGGGAACCCTCAACATCGACTTAGGCCATTCGGTTCTCTATGACGGCGATGCGGTTACGTCCACGACAAAACAAGTCGAAGCGTATAAGTCTGTCCAGTATCAGCGGATATTGCAGGGATGGCCCGGTGAGCCGGAAGATCACGATCGGGTGGCCGAACGTTTGGTGCGGGCCGGTGTGGGCTATCTACAGGGCCGGGATGTCATGGGACGTGATCATGAGGTGGACCCGGACGGCGGTTATCTGATCGTGTTCGGGTTGGGGCTCGGCCTCCACCTTGAACCCTTGATAGATCGTCTGGATGTCCGCTCCGTCATCGTGGTGGAACAGTTCGACGAGTTCGTCTTTCATGCAATGCACCAGGTCGAATTGGCGCCGCTGTTCGAGAAGATCCACCGGCGCAACGGTTTGTTGAACTTCGTCATTCACGATACGCCGGAAGTCATCGCGAATTTTTTGTTCTATATGATGCGGCAGGATTCCTTCGGCTTGATCGACGGGTCCTATATCTACGACCACTATCCGTCATTCGTTTTGGCCGAAGCCAAGAAACGCTTTCTGGATCGTCTTCCCCTGCTGTCGTCCAATCCCGGGTTTTTCGAAGACGAGCAGGTGATGATCCGAAACTATGTCGGCAATGTCACCAGCCAGGACGCGCTGGTCTATGCGGACAAGCCCCGTGTGGCAAAGCGAACGCCGGTGATCGTCTGCGGATCGGGACCGTCGATCGACGACGGAGCGGAATTCGTCCGGAAACACAAGGACGATGCCGTGGTGATCAGTTGTGGAACCGGCCTCGGCGCACTGCTGGGCCATGGTATTTATCCCGACTACCATGTTGAAATTGAAAACACGCCCGGCCCGGTTGAGATCATCAAATCCTTGGCCGAAACCTACGACCTGTCGCGGATCAGTCTTATCGCCAGCAACACGGTAAGGCCGGAACTGGCAGCTTGTTTCGGTAAGCGCATGTTGTTTTTCCGGGATTCCGTTTGTTCCTCGAAGCTGTTCGGTCAACGGTTCGGGGAAATCTACTACGCCGCACCCACGGTCGCGAACACGGCGGCACGAATTGCGCTCGGCATGGGGTTCCGTGATTTGTATCTCGTCGGTGTCGATTTGGGATCGCGCGATGCGGAAATGCATCATGGCCGGCATTCCGTCTATGTCGCCGATGAAGCGTTTCTTGCGACCCATCCCGAACATCTGAACGCAACGAAATATACGATTTCCGCACCCGGAAATTTCGGTGGCACGGTCCAAACCAACCATAGTTTCCTGTATGCAAGCGTCAGCTTCTCCGGCTTGATCGCCCGCTACAAGAATGCGGAGGTTCGGAACCTTAGTGACGGTATCCGCATTCCAGGTGCCATACCTTGCCTTCCGCAAAGCGCTGTTCTTGAAGGGGATATTTCACGCAAGAGCCGTGAATTGGAACGGCTGCGTGGCGAATTCGATGCCGCAGAGCGGCGGGAGATGGCGCCGCCGGAGAAATTGGCGATTTTGGCGGAATCGCTGGATCAGTTTTATCAGTCATTCGAGTCGGTTTTGGAGGCCGCCCCGGCCGAATCCTTGGACCTGCGGCAGTTGTATGATTCGTTCAAGGCGCTGCTCGAGGACAGTGCCGCGCCCGATGTGGATGTTTGCATTCAGCGCATGCATGTGGGGACGATGATGGTCTGCTTCACCTTTCTGTATCGCGCCTACCGCCGCATGGATGAGGCCGAGCGCGCCCCGTTTTTTGAGTTCTTCCGCAGTACGATGTTGGAACTTCTGGGGGAAATGCGGCAAAGCAGCGCTGCGCTGGCGGCCGACCTGCATGCCAAGGCGGCGGCTGCCGCATGACGCGATTGCCGGGCTAAAGCCATGTGCGGGATTGCCGGCGCGATAACCACAAAACCTCTCGATGGGGCACGGCTCCTCCGCGTTCTCGATCGGATGCGGTCGCGCGGACCGGATGGCTGCGGCCACGCCGTGCTGCCGCTGGGGCAGCGCGCGCTGTCACTGATGCATACGCGCTTGTCGATCGTTGATTTGGATGCCCGGTCGGATCAGCCGTTCCGAAAGCACGGAATGACCCTGATCTATAATGGGGAGGTCTACAATTACCCGGAGCTGCGCGATGAACTGAAAAGCCTGGGTGCTGTTTTCGAAACCACCGGCGATACGGAAGTCATTCTGGAGGCCTACCGGCAATGGGGGACTGACGCGGTCAAGCGTTTCGAGGGGATGTGGGCCTTTGCGCTGCACGACCCGGCGCGGGACATCCTGCTGTTGAGCCGGGACCGGTTCGGCGAAAAACCGCTTTATGTATGGTCCCGCCCTGACGGCTTTTACTTCGCATCGGAGGTGAAGGCGTTGGCGGTCATGGTGGGCGAAAAACCGGGGGTGAATACCGGCCAAATCCGCCGCTATCTGGTTAACGGCTATAAGTCTCTCTATGCCGCAGGCGAGACGTTCTACCAAGGCGTCGTTGAATTTCCGGCGGGTTCCGTCGCTGTGATCCGGGATGATGGCGGGGTCGTCCCGCATTCCTATTGGTCTGTCGGCTACGCCCCGGTTGAGATGACGCTGGAGGACGCGGCCGCGCAGACCCGCGACCATGTGGTGAATGCCATCGAATATCGTCTTAGGGCGGATGTGCCGGTCGCTGTGCGCCTCAGCGGGGGGATCGACTCGAACATCATTGCCGGCGTGGCACAAAACGTCCTCGGGCGGAAGGTGACCGCGTTCTCGGTTCTCGACGACGACCCGCGGTATGACGAAACGGCCAGTATCGTGCGGGCGGTCGACTATTTCGGCTGCGACCATCACGCCATCCGCATTCCCAAGACCGGGTTTCTCGATCGCATGGAACGCCTTATCGACTATTTCGACGGGCCGTTGATGACGATTTCCTATTACCTTCACGCCCTTGTTTCCGAAGCGATCCATGAGGCAGGCTTCAAGGTTTCCCTTGGGGGGACCGGGGCCGATGAATTGTTCTCGGGCTACTACGACCATTACCTCTTCTGGCTGGCGTCGCAGAAAGACAGGCCCGATTTCGAAAACTTGGTCGAGGAATGGCGTGGAACCTATGGGCGGTTCGTCCGGAACCCCTTCCTGCAGAACCCACGCGCTTTCATCGAGCGTCCGGCGGCGCGCGACCACATCTTCCTGGGCGCGGAACGCTTCGCGGGTTTCCTAAAGGAACCCTTCGCCGAACCGCATAGCGAGGGACACTATTCGGAAGACCCGCTTAGAGGGCGAATGCTGAACGAATTGTTCGTCGAAACGGTGCCCGTGATGTTGCATGAAGACGACCTCGCCGCCATGGCGTTTTCGGTCGAAAACCGGGCGGCCTTTCTGGACAGCCGTTTGGCTGAATTCCTATCCACGGTGCCGACACGGCATCTTGTCCACGGGGGATTGCCGAAATACCTGCTTCGGCAGGCAGGGCAGGGCATTGCCGCGCCGGACATCATGGAAAATCCGCGCAAGCAGGGAATCAATGCGCCGGTCACAAATATGATCGATGTCACAGACCCCACGGTCAGGGCTGCTATTCTGGATAACTCGCCTTTCTACGACATCGTAGACCGGGCGAAGGTGGAAACGTTCCTGGGACAGGGGACGACATTGAACAGTGAAAGCAAGTTCCTGTTCTCATTGATATCGGCCAAACTGTTTATGGACGGGGCGGCTGCGGCCGATTTGTAACGGGTAGAACATGCGCTATTGCATAAGATGTATATTGCCGGATACCAGGCCGGGGCTGACCATCGATGATGAGGGCGTCTGTTCCGCATGCCGCGGGCATGAGGATAAGGAATTTCATATTGACTGGCCGGCGCGGAAACGCGCCTTCGAGGCACTCGTCGCGGATGCGAAAGACCGCAGCAGCGGCTATGACTGCATCGTCCCGGTCAGCGGTGGCAAAGACAGCTGGTACCAGATCATCAAGGCGCAGGAATACGGTCTCAACGTCCTGGCGGTAACTTGGCGCACCCCTGCACGGACCGAGATCGGACAGCAGAACCTGGACAATATGATCAGCCGCCTGGGCGTCGATCATATCGACTACACCATCAACCCGGATGTCGAGCGCCGCTTTATGAAGACCGCATTTGAAAAGGTGGGCGCGACAGGCCTTCCCATGCATATGGCGTTGTTCGTCATCCCCATTCGGTTCGCTTTGAAGTTGCGCATCCCTCTGATCATCTGGGGGGAGAATGCGCAGCTCGAATACGGCGGTGGGAAGGATGAACGGCTGGCAACGGATCTCGACAGGGAATGGTTGGCGAAGCACGGCTGTCTGCAGTCGACCAATGCGGCGGATTGGGTCGGGGAGGAAGACCTCACCGAAGCGGATCTTGCGGCTTATTCCTTGGGGGATACGGGCGAGGCGGCTGCCGAATTCAAGCTGGAATCCGTGTTCCTGGGATCGTTCTTTAAATGGAACAGTTTTGAAAACGCACGGATCGCCTCAGAGCACGGTTTCGAGTCCAATGCCGGTCACCTTAAAACAGGCACTTGGGAGTTCGCCGACATCGATTGCCGCTTCATCTCCCTGCATCACTTTCTGAAGTGGTATAAGTTCGGGATCACGCGAAGCTTTGATAACCTGTCGGTTCAGATTAGAATGGGCATGACAACCAGAGAAGAAGCGATTGAAATCATTCGCCAAAAAGGGTGGGAAGCTCCTCATGATGACATCAAGGCGTTCTGCGCCTTTCAAGGGCTGCCCGAAGAATGGTTCTGGCAAGTTTGCGAGAGCTTTCGGAATCCGGCAATCTGGCATCGTGAATCCGACATTTGGAAGATACGGGGCTTTTTAATTGAGGATTGGGCATGGCTGAACAGCCAACCGACATGCGCGTCGCCGTCCTGACGACGGAAACCATTCACCATTGCCACTTCGTGCGGGAGATCGCGAAACAAGTGGCGCATGTGATGGTTTTTGAGGAACGGCGTCCGATTTCGGCGGAATTCGACACACAGCACGAATTTGAAGCCGAGAGCGATGCGTATGAATTGAAGCTCTGGTTCGACGGCAAGACGCCAGCCTTGGGTGATTATGCGCCGACGCATACCTATCACGACATCAATGACCCCGATTGTATCCAAAAAGTCAGGGAATTCGATCCGGATGCGATTATCGTGTATGGCACCGGTAGGTTGTCGGAAGAGTTGATCGACGTAAGGCCGGACCGGATCGTGAACCTGCATGGTGCGAACCCGGAAGACTATTTCGGAATCGATACGCATCTTTGGGCGATATATCACAAGGATTTCGATGGGCTGGTGTCCACGTTGCATCGTGTCGAGTCCAACAATGATCGTGGCGGCGTAGTTCTCAGTGCAGCGATTCCGATCGAACCCGATATGGAAATGCATGAGTTTCGTGCCGCGAACACGGAAGTCTGCGTGCAGTTGGTGATGCAGGGGCTGCATATGCTGGAAACATTCGGTCAGTTCATCAGCCGTCCGCAGAACCGAAGCGGGCGTTTCTACGGTTTTATGCCGTCGGTGCTGAAGGAATTATGCAAGCAGCGCTTCGAGCGATATACGAGCGAGCTCTGACAGGCCCACCTTGACCGAACATTCCCCCCCTTCTTCGTCTTGCCGTTTCTGTGGGGCGGACGATTGGTCGTTTCTGGCCGGTTTCGAGGCCCCCCCACCGGGTGAGACGGATTTCGGGTTTACGCCCTACCATCGAGCTCTGTGGCAATGCGGCCGGTGCCGCCATATCGTGAATGTCCATGCAATGGACTTGGAAGGGATCTATGACGCCGATTATTGGGACCGCACCTATGGCGGCACCAAGATGGCGGAAACCTTCGAGCGGATCATGTCGCTCCCACCGGAAAAATCCGACAATCGTGCACGGGTCGAACGGGTCGATGGCGTGGCCCGAGCCATGGCGTCATTGCCGGCGCCGGGCGACCTGTTGGATGTAGGGTCGGGTTTGGCGGTGTTTCCGGCGGCAATGCGGGAAAAGGGGTGGTCCTGTGTTGCATTGGATCCGGATGCCCGGGGCGCGCAGCACGCCCGCGACAGGGCAGGCGTTCAAGCCGTCGCCGGTGATTTCATGCGCGTCGACCTGGACAAGCATTTCGACCTGATCACCTTCAACAAAGTGCTGGAACACGTTCTGGACCCTGTCGCAATGTTGACCCGTGCCGCCGGTTTTCTCAAAACCAATGGCGTCGTTTATGTGGAACTTCCGGATGGCGAGGGGGCCATCGTGGAAAGTGCCGGGCGGGAAGAGTTCTTCGTTGAGCATTATGACGCCTATTCCGTTGCTTCCTTGAGTTTGCTGGCGGTGCAAGCCGGGTTACAAGTCGACTTGATCGAACGGGTGCGGGAGCCGAGCACGAAGTATACTCTGCGCGCCTTCCTGGTGCGGCCCGGCATTGCCGGTTGATGGGGAAAAGCCCCGACATTTTGACCGAAAGAGCTTTCGAGGCCGCGCATCTCGGCGGGCCGGTCTTCGACTGCGCTGATACCGGCAATGCCGTGCAGGCCGTTTCACAGGGACGAGAAGCCGGCGCCGTCTTGATCAGCTGCCGTACGGAAGGCGAGGGGGATGCTCTTGCGGCCGCCGGCTTCCGCAAAGTTGAAACGCTTGTGACGCTGGAACGCAGATCCTTAAAGCCCCTTGACGGTCGACTAGGTCGGGGGTTGGTTCGCGCCGGCGGCGTGGCGGATGTCCCGGCCTGCCGACGCGTTGCCGTAGAGGCCTTGCGGTGGGATCGATTTCATGCGGATCCCCGGATCGACGACCAAGCGGCCGATGCGTTGAAGGCCGAATGGATCGAGAACGACCTTAGGGGCCGTGCCGACCGGGTTTTCGTGGCAGAAGTGGACGGCGCTGTTGCAGGGTTCTGCGCCATGCTGCTGCGTGCCGATCTTGCCGTGATCGATCTTATCGCGGTGGCCCCGGACAAGCAGGGAAAGGGTATTGGCCGTGCCCTCGTTGCGGCCGCGGTCGACCACTACCGTGAACAAATGACGGCGATGCTGGTGGGTACCCAGGCCGGCAACCCGGCGTCTGTTTCATTTTACAAATCAATGGGGTTTCAAGAGGTGAAGCGCGCCGATACTTGGCATTGGACGCCTTGATCGCGGATTAGACGTCTTCGTCGAGCCAAAGATCGACCACCATGTCCTGCTCGCGGCAATAAGCTTCGAACGCCTCCATTTTTGAGGCTTCGACCAACAGCACATATCGCATGCCGGTTTGTTCGCTGCGCGCCAGGGCCGTTCGGAAACCATGGTTCTTCAAACGGCCATTGGTGGACGGTGTGGCGTAAAAGCCCCAGTCCTTTGCGGTTACGTCGTATTCCGCCTCGCTGGGCGTCTTGAATGTGACCATCTCGCCCTTGTCCAGGTGCATATCGGCGACATGGTTTATGGCGACGCCTTTTACACTGAACTGGCGGGGGGGATCCAGGCGGTCGATCTTCATAAGCGCTCCAAAGGGCTATCCGCCCGCACCGGGTTGCGTCTAGACGAGTTTCTTGTCGTCCTTGCCGCCCCAGCGCTCCGACGTTTCGACAATTTCTTCGACCGGCGCGGTCAGCGGATCGCTCAGATGGTTGTAAACCCATCGTGCGCGTTCGTAGTCGGCTGGCGTGTCGACCGCAATCGAAACCCCTTCATACCGGTTATCGGGGACGGCAACATTCTCGATACTGAATATTTCTTCGTTCTCGTAGAAGAAGGCCGTTACATGTTCGCGATAGCGGATGTCTTTCGTGGTTGCGCAAAGCCGGCGCAGGGCCGCGGTTTCAACCACCTCTGCGCTGCAACCGATGGGGTAGGTTCGTGGATGTACGTTTGTTGCAACATCGGGCCGGTCATCCAGATATTTCTCGCAAACCAAGTCGACCACGGCCGGGTCAATGAAGGGGCTGTCGCCACAGATCCGCACGAACCAGTTCAATCTGAACTGCGTTGCACAGGCCAGGCAGCGCCCGGCGACGTCCCGCCAATTGCCCCGGAAACACTCAATGCCTTGCTGTTCGGCAAAATCGGCCAGGGGATCGTCACGGTCGGAATCGGTGGTCGCCAGTATGATGCGGTCGACATGCTTGGTCTGCCGAAGTCGGGCAATGGTCAGGCCGAGCAGGACGGTGTTGCCCAGCGGCAGCAGCGCTTTTCCGGGCAACCGTGTTGAGCCCATTCGCGCCAGGACGATATGCGCCGCATCTTTTGACATTCGAATTCCTTAGTTCACTTCACGTCGTAGAAACATCCGTCACGCCAGGTTTGCTTCCCGTTGGGCTCGACGCCAAGCATCGACATACCATTCGCAGTATTGGCGATATCCGTCTTCCAACCCGTATTCGGGTTCGAAGCCAAGAACCGATTGGGCGCGTTCGATCGACAGCGTGCCGCGAACGGGTTTGTCCACGGCGCGCGGACGTTCTTCCAATATGGCTTCCGGCACGATCGACTTCACGACCGCGGCCAGGTCGGCGATCGTCCGCGCGTTTCCGAAGGTCAGGTTGAAAGTGTTCGACGCGTCGGGGCCATCATGCAGGGCAAGCGCGCGAACCTGTCCCTGCACCAAGTCGCGGATATAGGTAAAGTCGAGGCGTCCGTCGCCGCCGCCTTCCAGCAGCAACGGTTTGCCGGTCAGGGCGTTTTCGATGAACATCTGACTGACCCGGCGGGAAATACAACGCTCCCCATACAGGGCGGAGGGGCGGATCACCGTGGTACCCAGGCCGTATTGGGTGCGGTAGGTTCTGATCAACCGTTCACCCATGAACTTGGCATTGGCATAGATACCTTCCGGGCGGGGGAATGCGCGTTCGTCGACGCTATCGCCCTCGAAATCGCCGTAAACGGTGCTTGAGGACATGAACATGACCTGGTTGATCCGGTCGGTTTTCGGTCGGACCAGTTCAAGCGTGTTGCGCAAGGTGATCAACTGAAGATCAAAGGCTAGGCCTGGTTCCTTCTTCGCATCGACGGCGCTGGCAATCGCGGCCATATGGACGACCTTGGTCGGATCGAATTCCTCAAAACAGCGGCCCAGATCGGCGAGCAGCCGCGCATCCGCATTGCGCAGCTGGACATGGCCGGACCGAAGCAACGAGAAACGTTCGTTCAGGAAGTTTCGATAGGCCGTCCGTTGGACGGGATCCTGTTCCTCAACGAAGGAATTCTCGATCAGGCTATTGACCATCAAATTGTCGACGATCATCACCGTCGCGCCCATCCGGGCCAGTTCAAGGGCCAGGTTGTGGCCGATGAATCCGGCGCCGCCGATCAGCATGATCCGTTGGTCGGCCAGCTTCGGCCCTAGTGAGTCATACGGGATGTGGCTCATGGAATCGTTTCCTATTATCCCCGTTTCACGGTTTTTATAGCATCGTCCACGCAATCCGCGATGTAGCGGGCGTCACTTTCGCTTACATGCGGCGCGACGGGCAGGGAGATGGTTTGTTCCCCCAGCCATTCGGCGACCGGGAATTGGCCCGGTGTGTATCCGTATTTCGACCGGTAATATTCGAACATCGGCACCGCGGAGGGATAGTGAACCGATGTGCCGACGCCCCTGGCTTTCAGAAAGTCGACGACCGCATCCCGTGGAATGGACCCGTCCCGCGGCAGGACGATGTTGAAACAATAATGGCTGGAGCGGGCCTGAGCGTTGCTATCCGGAAAGATCGTCAATTCGGGAATGTCGCTTAGTCCTTCCCGCAGGATTGCGTCGTTCCGGGCGCGTGCTTCCTGAAAATCATCAAGATGGGAAAGCTGGCTCAAGCCGACGGCCGCTTCAACCTCGCTCATCCGGTAATTATAGCCCAGCGCGTCGACATCATAGATGCCGGGGCGCGTGCGTTCGCCCAAAGCGCGGTTATAGCTGAAGGCGCGGCGCTTGCGGATCGCGGCGGCGAGGTCGCCGTCATCGGTCGTCACCATGCCACCCTCGATGGCGGTCATATGTTTTACAGGGTAAAAGGAAAAAGCGCCGGCCAATCCCAAGCCGCCTGCCTTGCGCCCGTTATAGGTCGCGTCGACGGCAAGGGCGCAGTCTTCCAAAACATAGGCCCCGACATCGCTGGCGACGACGTTGACGGCATCCATGTCGCAAGGAAGACCTAGATAATGAACGGGCATGATCGCGGCGGGTTTCGCGCCGTCCTCGACCGCCTTTGCCAACAAGGACGCATCCATGTTGCCGGTGCCTGCCTCTACATCGATGAACAGCGGGCGGGCGCCCGCCAACTCGACCGCATGCGCGGTGGCAACATGGGTCATCGCCGGGACGGCAACCGTGTCGCCGGGGCCTATGCCGCGGGCGAAATGAACCAGATGCAATCCGGCAGTGCAGCTTGATACGGCAACAGCGTGTTCAACGCCGATCCGTGCCGCGAAAGCGTCTTCAAATGCTTCGGTGACCTTGCCGTGCACCAGTATGCCGCTTTCAAGAACGCTTCGGACCGCCGAGAAAGCGTCTTCGGCCAAGATGGGCTTGCCGAAGGGGATGTTCGCAGCCGTCATATTTTTCGGCCTCTACACACAGTTTTTTTCAGCTTACCAAATGCTTAGCAAATATTGCGCCATGCATTAAGGCGCAGTTACAGTTAATGAAAGCATAACGGACAAGGCGCGGATTCGCTTGTTTCAGGCAAGTCCGGCAAATCCGGGGCGGGGGCGGGACGCTCAAGACAGCAGGCAGGTTCAAACCGGTGGAGACCGACCGTCATGCGACTTTCAAACGTACCGAGTTGGCAATACCTGCTCCGCGATGTCTTGGAGCTTTATTACATGGGATCCGCCGGCGGCAGCGCGAAGATCCGCACCCATATGGCGGAAGTGCGCCGCGCCTTGGGCAAGGTTTTCGAGGACGATCCAGAAATCGACTATGGTCCGGCGAAGATGTTGCCGGTCTGCGAACATTTGGACCGGGCGATCAGCAGTTCGACCGGGCTGCGCACCGCCAAGGTGGCGCGGTCCCTGGAGTCCGTTCGCGGCCTGCTGAACTGGAAATACGGGTATGAAAAGGTGCCGCGCGGGCTGACCCGAAAATACGGATACACCGAAATCCTGGGGCCGAACGGCCCCGTGGTCAGCGACAGGATCATCGTCGGATGCGTTCTGTTCGCCCCGAAGACGACCTACCCCGCCCATAGCCATAAGGGGATCACGGAAAGCTATGTCTGCATCGCCGGGAATACCTCGGAAAACGATGCCGGCGTTTATGCCCCCGGTTCGCTTATTTTCAACCCGCCGGGACAAATGCACCGCATCACGACCGCCGATCGCGAGCCCTGCCTGCTGGTCTATGCATGGACCGGCAATCCGGAGGATTTGCGGAATCAGAAGATGAGTTTTTCGAAGAAGTAGCGCGGCCGGGATCAGAATAAATTAGGAACCGTGATCGACCGGCCGGACTCTGCGCTTTCCCAGGCGGTGAGGCAGATGTTCATGACCTGGAAGACGTCCTGTGCGCTGACCGCCGGTTCCCGGTGTTCACGGATGGCGGCGATGAAGTCTGGCAGCAGATCGCCTTTCTCTATTCCCGGATAGGGCACGTCGAACGCTGTCTCGTCTTCCGGCTGGTCGCCGCTGTAAAGGCGGGCGGGGCCGTTGGCGTTTTCGAAACTCAACTTCGTGCCATAGACATTCAAGGTATGGATCTGCCGCCGTTGCGGGGCGAAGGTCGTCGTCGACTTGGCAAGCAGGTCGCTGTCAAAGCGCAGCAGGCTGACCATCGTGTCGGGGTATTTGAAGGCGCTGTCTCGGGTGACTTTCTTCGCCGCCATGGCGGTGACCTCGGTGACTTCCTCGCCCGCGATCCAACGCATCAGGTCGATCAGATGGATGCCGCCGCCATAGGTGACGCAATAGAAGTCCATCTTGCCGCGCCAGCCTTCGGTGATCTTCCACAGGATCTGATGGATGTAATCGCCTTCCATGTAGTGAAGGTCGCCGAAGTCTCCGGCCCGAACCATGTCCCGGACGCGCTGGAAGCGGGGGCTCTGCCGAAGGATCAGGTTTGAGGCGAGGCGGGTGCCCGCATCCGCCTGCGCGCGCATCACGCGGTCCAGGTCCGTGCGGTTGAGGACAATCGGCTTTTCGCACATCACATGCAGCCCGGCGTCGAAGGCGGCGACGGCCTGATCCGCATGGGCATCGTCGTAGGAACAGATCGAGAGCGCATCCAGCTCCGCACCCTCGAGCATGGCGCGGTAGTCTGTATAGCGATCGGCGACGTTCTGACGGTCTGCGACATCTTTCAACTTGGCGGGATCGGTATCGCAAACGGCCGTGACCTCGACACCGTCGATCTGCCGATAGCCGACGACGTGGCGCTCACCGACGCCAAGGCCGATAATACCAACCTTGATGGGTTTGATGGGGAACAACGGGAAGGTTCCTTCTGGTGGCCGCACCGGCTAACGCGCGCCGGCAGAATACCCTAATCCTTACCGGTCGCCAAAGGCGCTACTGAACGATCGTCTCAAGGGTGCCGAACAACTCGTCGACGACGCTCAACACCCGCGCGGTGGCGGCGAAGGAGTTCTGCAGCACGGTCAGCCGTGCAAGTTCTTCATCCACATTCACACCGACCTCGTCGCGCAACGCTTGGGACAGATTGTCGCGCAGCGTTTCCGAACGGAGCGATTGGCGGGTTGAGATTTCACCCTGGCGCGTCACTTCAACAAGGATGCCGGAAGCAAGGCCGGTATAATCCTCGTTCTGGATGTTGATCCCGGAACCAACCACGGCGCGGGCCTCGCTGTTCAAAGCGGTCAGAACACGGCTGCCGACCAGCAGTTTCACTTCTTCCGCATTCGATGTCAGCGTGTCATTCACCCGGAAATTGACGCGGGAAACATTGCCTGGTGTTGACCCGGTTTCCGCCTCGAAGAACCGTGCGGCTTCGCCCGTATTCGGGCTGCCTTCCAGAACGGCAACGCCGCCTGACGTGATGAAGCCCAGGGACGCGAGTGGCGTATTCGCACCATCGGTGATGACCAGCGACCCTTCGGCGCTGGAAATTTCCAGAAAGCCGTTGGCATTCAATTCCGCGCGGACGCCTTCGACATCGTTCAAGGCGGCGATCAGATCGCCCGCGGTCTGCGCCTCACCGGCGCCTGTTCCGATCGTGATCGTCGTCGCGCCGGCGCCGGCGGCGGTGACTGTGAAGGTCGACGGATCAGTCAAGCCTGTCGTGGCGATCAAGTCCGTCGTCGTCGTCAGTGCCGTCGAGCCGACCCCGATTTCGTTCTGATACGCGCGGGCGAAACTGACGGCGACATTCTGCGCAAAGGTCTGCGGGCTGCTGCTGACGATACCCAACCCCGCGGCGGCGCCGTCCGGGTCGGTGATGGTAAGGGCGCCCGCATTCGACATGATCACGACCTGGCCATGGGAATCGATACGGGCATCCACGTTGGTCAGGGCATCCAGTGCGGCGACCAGGGAGGCCGCGGTCTGGTTGGCGCCGACGGTCACTGTCTGGTTGCTGCCGCCGACATTGATCGTAATGACGTCACCGGCATCCACGCCGGTGAACGTGGTGATGTCCGTGTCGCTTTCCACGAATTGCGTACCGCGCGCCTGGGCGACGGAAACATCGACGAAGGAAAAGGTGAGCTCGTCGAGCTGGTCGCGCAATTTCTGGATCGGCGCGACACCGTTCTGAGTGCTCTGAAGCGATGTCCCGTCGGTGCGCAAAAGATTGATTTCCGCGGCGAGGCGGCCGTCGGTCAATTGGCTGGACAGATCGTTCGATCCTGATCCCGTCTTGGTCAGGGTGAAGTCCGCTTCGTTGAAGGTGAACTCCGATGCCGTCGAGTCGACAAGGTCTAGGCCCGTTGTCGTGTAGACGGCAACCGACCCGTCCGACTTATTCAGCACCTGGATATCGAAGACCTCCGCAACCTTCAGGATTTCCGCGTCGCGCAGGTTTTCCAGTTCGGCGGTCGGACGGAACGAGGCTTTCTCGTTGATGATGGAATCGTTCAACCGTTCGATTTCGGCCAAGGCGTCATTCACGTCGCCGATCGTGTCCCGCAGGTTGGTGCGGATTTGACGTTCAATAACGTCCAGGCCGTCGGAAAGCCGTTGAATTTCGATGGCGACGGATTGGCCGAGCAAAACCACATCGGTACGTGCCGCGTCGTTTTCCGGGGCTGCTTCAAAGGCTTTCCAAGCGCTTCGGAATTCCTCGATAGCATCCGTAAGGGGCGTCTGTCCGGTCAGAGTTCCGGTCAGCTGTTCGATAAGCTCGTAGGCTTCGTTGCGGGCCGAACTGGCCGCGGCGGTGTTAATTTCGCCCAGCAATTCGTTCCGCAGACCGACATTCACCCGCCGAATGATCTCGGCAATACGAACGCCGCCATTGGTGACGTCTGAGAAGATCGCTTCCTGGGTGTTGTAGTCCTTGTTGGTCGCGTTGGCGACGTTCTGCGAAGTGACGTTAACCGCCGTGTTGATCGAGTTGAGGCTCGATATGGCGGATTGCAGCGCGGCTGTAAGTGTCATGGTGCAGAGCCCGGTAATGGTTGTCCGAAACTACGGTCGGACTCTCCATTGCAAAGGCCGGACCAGTTTGGGATCCGTCGCTATGAAACTAGAGTGTTTCGTTCACGGCGACCGGAGCACTGGCCTTGGATGTATAGGAAACCGCGCCTTTGTTGCCGTAACCCTGGACCGGCTGCGCCATTTTGCGGGCGACATCGGACATAACGCGCATGACTTGCTCGCTTGAGCGCACCATGGCGTCGAGTTTTATTTCGTTCTCCCTCAGCGCGGCGTCGAAAACCTTCGCCCGGTCCAGAATTTCAGCTTTCCGGTCCGGCGATATTTCCGCCATCAAGGCGCTTAAATTGCCGGTCTGCCGCAACATCGCTTCGTACTCGGCAAAAAGGCCCTGCTTCTCGGCAACGACCGGCCCCAGGTCCCGTGAGCGCGGTTTGTCGAGCAAGGCGTTTTCACGGTCCAAGACGCTGATTAGCTTGTCCACAAGATTGATCATCGCGATCGCGCGAACATTGGCCGCGGCCTGGGCGTCCGTGGCGTCTCCGCCAGCTGAGGTGCCTGCTCCCGTCGTCGCATCCTGCGTCGCTTGATTGGCGAGATACGGGTTGGACGTTTCTTTCGACATGTCGGTCATTGGTTTGCCAGCTCCTGCATGCGGATGATTTCCGTACTCACCATTTTTGCGACACCGATACCGCCTTGTTCGGCGATTGATTTGCCGTATTCCTGGTGCAGCAGGCCACGATATGTTTTTTCCGCTTCGCCGCCGCCGAACATGCCGTCCACCTCTATGCCCGCATACATCTGGTCCAGCATATTGGCGATGAAGAAGGATTCGAATTCCTTGGCGGCACCTTCCGGGTCTTTCCGCGATTTGGCGGAGTCGAGTGTGGCGCTTGCCGGGCGGTAAATACCGCTGGTCGCCATTTCGAAGGCTTGGTTTGGCAGGATGTCGCTCATCACATCACCTCGATATCGGCTTGCAGGGCGCCGGCGAATTTTATCGCCTGCAGGATGGTGATCATGTCGCGTGGGCCGATGCCGAGCGCGTTCAACCCGTTGACGACCTCTTGCAGGCTGACGCCCGTACTTAAGACAGTCAGCCGTTGATCCCCGCCTTCGTCGATTTCGATGTTGGTGCGGTCTACGGTTTCGGTCGTACCGGTGTTGGAGAAGGGCAGGGGCTGTGACACCTGCGGTGTCTCGGTGATGCGGATCGTCAGACTGCCCTGGGCAATGGCGACTTGGTTGATGCGCACATTTTCGCCCATCACGATCACGCCTGATTGCTCGTCGATAACGACCCGGGCAATCTGGTCGGGTTCGACACGCAATTGTTCGATATCGGTAATCATCTCGACGACCCGGCCATTATAGGCATCCGGGATGTCCATTTCGATTGTTCCCGGGTCCAGGACACGCGTCGTTTCCAAGCCGACAAAGGCGTTTATGGCCCGACTGACCCGCCGCGCGGTGGTGAAGTCCGGGTTGCGGAGGGTCATTTTTACCCGCTGCAGGTCTTCCAGCCTGAAATTGATTTCACGCTCGACGATGGCCCCGTTTGCAATGCGGGCGCTTGTCGGCACCCCTTTGATAACCGTTTCCGCCGCCCCTTGGGCGGAAAAGCCGCCGACGGCGAGTGTTCCCTGCGCAACGGCATAAATTTCGCCATCTGCGCCGACAAGTGGCGTCACCAGCAAGGTGCCGCCCAGCAAACTGCTTGCATCACCCAAGGCGGATGCATTCACGTCGATCCGCGCCCCTTGCCGCGAAAACGGCGGCAGGGTGGCCGTGACCATGACGGCCGCGACGTTATTTGTATCCAGCGCATCGTCATCGGCGTTAACGCCCAGGCGTTGAAGCATTCCGATCAGGCTTTCCCGCGTGAAGATCGCGGAATTCAGTCCGTCGCCGGTCCCGTTCAGGCCGACGACCAAGCCATAACCGACGAGCATGTTGTCCCGGACGCCTTCGAAATCGACGATGTCCTTGATGCGCGATTGGCTGAAGCCGGGGCTGGCCCATAGCAGGGCGATGGCAAAGACAGCTAATACCATGGCGCTCCGGCGGACGGACGCCCCGAAAAAGGCGCGTCCGGAATGGCTGCGGTGGTGAGGGTAGGTGAACATTCCTGCCTCGCATCTCTCAAAATAATCTCTCTCACGCCTTTCAATGCGAATAGCGTGCCATCGTCTGTCGAATCTTAGGGTTTTGATATTTATAGATAATTTGCCCGGCGCTGCGGGGGTCGAATTGCCGTTCTCCGATAGGGGGCGTTATCGGTGGGGATGCGGGCAAATTCTTCCGCCTTGGCGCCGGATATTGATGGCGGTCCTTTCCCGATAGCGGGAATCCGGTTAGGTTTCAGGACGGTACGGCAGTTTATTCAGGAATTACGGGATATGAAGGTCGAAGGACCAAGAAAGAGTAACGCCACGACAGGCGCTAAGAAGGCCGGGGCGGCAAAGCGCGCCGGCGGTGCATCCTTCGCGTCTTCGCTCGATCCGTCCGGCGGCTCTGACGGGATAGAGAAGACGGCGCCGGCTGCCGGTGGCCTTGTTGGCGCCGTCGACGCCTTGATCGCGCTTCAAGAAGTCGACGCACCCGATGGCACCGAAGGTGAGGCGGGTTATGACGGCGACCGGGAGCAGCGGGCCCGGAAATGGGGCCAGGAAATGCTCGACGGGTTGGATGAAATTCGGGTCGGCCTGCTGTTGGGACGGATTCCGGTCCAACGCTTGAACGAAATCGCCAATGCTGCGTCCCGCGGGAAGACACAGTCGAACGATCCGCGATTGGCGGCGGTCCTTGAGGAAATCGAGGTGCGAGCCCTGGTCGAACTGGCCAAATTACAGCGGTAATACGTTCCGTATTGGGGAATTCTCCATGAGGAAAAACTTTGTTTACCGTGAAAATTTTTCATTGTGTTTGAGGGACCGACGCCCTATACCCGCCGCGCGAGGGAATTAAGATCACTTTCCGTAGCGTGGGTTAGGAGTAGGTTATGTCGTCTGGCCAGTCTACAGGTTCCGCACAAAGCAAGAGTTCCCATCTTTCCGCTACATTGCTTCCCCCTGATTACCAGCCGTCCGATGAAGAAGAGTTCATGAACCCTCTTCAGCAGGAATACTTCCGTCAGAAGTTGCTGCGCTGGCGGGTTGAGCTGTTGCGTGAATCCTCGGACACCTTGGAAAGCATGCAGGAAGAAAATCTCGCCCAACCGGATTTAACCGACCGGGCGAGTATGGAAACCGACCGAAGCATCGAATTGCGGACACGGGATCGTGAGCGCAAGCTGATCGCCAAAATCGATGAAGCGCTTCAGCGCATCGTGGACGGTATCTACGGATACTGCGAAGAAACCGGCGATCCGATCTCTCTGCGTCGACTGGAAGCGCGGCCGATCGCAACGTTGTCGTTGGAAGCGCAAGAGCGTCACGAAAGAGCGGAGCGGACCCGCCGGGACGACTGATTCCGTAAATCACGGGTCGGCCGGTTGCCGGTGAGATTTCTGGGCGGGGTTTTCCCCGCCCTTTTCTTTTGCCATCTCTTTGCGTCCCCTGGTTCTTGTCACAGTTTTTTGCGCTTCATCGGGCTGTCATGGATTCTTCCCGGTTCGGACTCGGGGTTGTAACGGGGCCTACATCCGGCCGTCACGGACGCGCTCATAGGGTGCGGTCCTCTTTACGAACCGGGAGTTCAATCCATGACCATTAACCGTCGTCAAATCCTCCGAGGGACCGCTGCCGCGGGTATCGTGCTGGCCGCCCCTGCGATCAGCTACGCATCCAGCCGCCCTATCATCACACACGGCATTCAAACGGGCGATGTCGATGCCTCTTCGGGTGTCGTTTGGGCTCGCACCGATCGCCCCGCAAAGGCTTTCCTGGAAGTGGCCACGACCGACAGCTTCAAGAACAGCACCCACCTGGCGCCCCTGAACGTCTTGCCCGAAAGCGATTTCGCGATGAAGCGGCTGCTGACGGACCTGCCGTCAGACCAGGAAATCTTCTACCGGGTTTCCTTCAGCGATTTGACCGGCGGACATGCGAAATCCGAACCGGTCGTCGGGCATTTCCGGACTGCGCCGTCGTCGCGCCGTGATGTTCGTTTCGTCTGGTCCGGGGATACCGGCGGGCAAGGCTGGGGAATCGACCGCGACCGCGGAGGCATGGCGACCTATGGGGTGATGGCAAAACACAATCCGGATTTCTTCCTTCACAGCGGGGACACCATCTATGCCGATGGCCCGATTGCCGAAACCAAGGAAATGCCGAACGGCGAGATCTGGAAAAGCGTGGTCGCCGAAGGCGTGCACAAGGTGGCTGAGACGCTCGACGAATTCCGAGGCCGCTGGAAGTACAATATGCTCGACGACCATGTCCGGGCCTTCAACGCCCAGGTTCCGACCTTCTTCCAATGGGACGATCATGAGGTCGTCAACAACTGGTCGGCGTCCAAGGACCTGTCGGCCGATGACCGTTATACGGTCAAGGACATCCAGCTGCTTTCAGCGCGCGCCGGCCGTGCCTTCCATGAGATGACGCCGATCCGCTACACACCCGCGGAACCGGGGCGGGTCTATCGCAAAATCTCCTATGGGCCGATGCTGGATGTCTTCTTCATCGATCTACGGTCTTATCGCGGGCCGAACGGTGCGTCGATGCAGACAGAAATGACCGAGGAAAGCCGTATCCTGGGCGCGGCCCAACTTGCCTGGCTGAAGCGCGAACTGGCCAATTCCAAGGCAACCTGGAAAGTGATCGCATCGGATATGCCGATCGGCCTGATGGTCTGGGACAGGGCCGGCGACGAAAAGCGCGTGGAAGCCGTTGCCAACGGGGACCACGGCCCGGCCAAGGGCCGCGAGTTGGAAATCGCGAACCTGCTGCGCTTCATCAAGGCGGCTGGCATCAAGAATACCGTCTGGCTGACGGCTGACGTGCATTACACCGCCGCCCATTACTACAACCCGAACAAGGCGCAGGAGCAGGACTTCGATCCGTTCTGGGAATTCGTCAGCGGCCCGCTGCATGCGGGGACCTTTGGGCCGAACGACCTGGACATGACCTTTGGGCCGGAAGTGAAATACGTGAAAGCGCCGACCAAGGAGCAAGGGGCGAACCTGCCGCCGTCCGACGGGCTGCAGTTCTTCGGTCTTGTCGATATCGACAGCCAATCGGAAGCCATGACGGTCCGCCTGATGGACCGTGCCGATGCGGAACTGTGGTCGACGACCCTGGTGCCTGAACGCGTGTAACGAAAGCCCGCGCCAAATGTCGGATATGCAAAAGAGCCCCCGAGCCTGTGGCTTGGGGGCTTCTTCTTTCAGGAAAACCTCGCCGTTGGGCTTACGCGGAAAGCGCGGGGATCATTTTTTCCAGGCGCTGTTCTTCGGTAAGAACGATGTTCACGAAGCGCTCGCGATCTTCTTCGCTGATCGTGGGGAAGTCGCGCAACAATTCCGCCGCGGACCGGATGGCGGCGAGCGACGTGCGAAAAGCAATTTCCTTATCCAAAACGTTTGCTTCCTTTTCGTCCGTTACCGAGAAATTCGTCAAATCCTGTGCAATGTTGTCTCTAGGCATAATCCTACCTCATTCGGCTTATAATACCGTGCCGCAAAAAAGATAACTATCTGATAAGACGAATAAAGCACTGGGTTTGTTGCGGTGCAATAAAAATCGAAAGGGCCGCCGGATGGGCCCGCCGGTCTTGATGGTGGGTGGCATAGGTCTCGGTAGTTAAAAAGGTGGCGTCAAAAAGAAACGGCGGCGACCAATGGCCGCCGCCGTCCTCAGAAAAACGTCCTGCAGGCTTTTAAACCCGCGTTGGGATCACCCCATCACGTCTTTGAAGAAGTCGTTGCCCTTGTCGTCGACGACGATGAAGGCGGGGAAGTTCTCGACTTCGATGCGCCAGATCGCTTCCATGCCGAGCTCCGGGTATTCGATGCATTCGACTTTTTTGATGCAATCCTGGGCGAGGCGGGCGGCGGGGCCGCCGATGCTGCCCAGATAGAACCCGCCATGGGCTTGGCAGGCTTTGCGCACGACGGGCGACCGGTTGCCCTTGGCCAGCATCACCATGGAACCGCCCTTGGCCTGGAATTCGTCCACGAAGCCATCCATCCGTCCGGCCGTGGTCGGGCCGAACGAGCCCGACGCATAGCCTTCCGGGGTCTTCGCGGGCCCGGCGTAGTAGATTGGGTGATCCTTGAAATATTGCGGCAGATCTTCGCCCGCATCCAGGCGTTCCCGCAATTTCCGGTGCGCGGAGTCGCGCGCGACGATGATCGGCCCGGTCAGGGACAGGCGCGTTTTGACCGAATATTTGGTCAGGGTGCCTAGAATTTCCGACATCGGCTTGGTCAGGTCGATATCGACCACGTCACCGGAAAATTCACCGTCCTTTACCTCCGGCAGGTAGGTGGCCGGGTCGGTTTCAAGCTGTTCCAGGAAAACGCCGTCCTTGGTGATCTTGCCCATTGCCTGACGGTCGGCGGAGCAGGAAACCCCGATCCCGATCGGTAGTGACGCGCCGTGGCGCGGCAGGCGGATGACACGGACGTCGTGGCAGAAATACTTGCCCCCGAACTGGGCGCCGATGCCCATATGACGGGTCAATTCGTGGACGGTCTTTTCCATTTCCAGGTCGCGGAACGCATGCCCCGCATCGCCGCCTTCGGTCGGCAAGCCGTCCAGATACCGGCAGGAGGCGAGCTTGACCGTTTTCAAATTCAACTCGGCGCTTGTGCCGCCGATCACCACGGCCAGGTGATAGGGCGGGCAGGCGGCTGTTCCCAGGGTGATGATCTTTTCCTTCAGGAATTCGATCATCCGTTCGCGTTCCAGCAAGCTCGGGGTCGCCTGGAATAGGAAGGTCTTGTTGGCGGACCCGCCGCCTTTGGCGACGAAGAGGAATTTATAGGCGTCTTCCCCTTCCGAATAGATGTCGACCTGGGCCGGCAGGTTGGTCTTGGTATTGACCTCTTCGAACATGGAAACCGGGGAAACCTGACTGTAACGCAGGTTATTGTGGTCATAGGCGTCCATCACGCCCTTGCCCAGCGCATTGGCGTCCGACCCATCGGTCCAGATCCGCCGGCCTTTCTTGCCCATGATGATGGCCGTACCCGTGTCCTGGCACATGGGAAGAACGCCGCCGGCCGCGATATTTGCGTTTTTCAGCAGGTCATAGGCCACGAAACGGTCGTTCGACGACGCTTCCGGGTCTTCCAGAATATTGCGCAATTGCTGCAGGTGGCCGGGGCGGAGCAGATGATTGATGTCATGGAAGGCTTCTTCGGAAAGCAGGCGCAGCGCTTCCGTGTCCACTTTCAAGATTTCCTGACCTTCGAATTCCGCGGTGCTGACAAAATCCCCGCTCAATTTGCGGTACGGCGTCTTGTCCTCGCCCAGCGGAAACATCTCATGGAAATTCGGCTCTGCCATCGTTCATCCCCTTTCGCCTGTCGCGGCTGGTTATCCGGATTCTCGTGGAAATCCGCGTTGGCGAAAGCAACACGGACCCGTCCTCAATTGTCTTACCATCGTATATGTCGGCAGCCCAAGCGAAAGGTCCGCATGACTATGGTCCGCGCCGGTTCCAGGGAGGGCGCGATGGTCTTACGGAATGCCGGCTATTTCTTTCGGAAAGCGTCCAAGGTGACGACATTATCCCCGTCGGGGCCTTTGCCGTCGGGATCGGATGCGTCATCCGCGGCCTCGGCCAGATCGCCTGAAGTGTCGACGGTTTCATCGTCACTGATCTCAAGAATGTCGTCTTCCTCGTCCTCCGGGGTGGAGGGGTGGAATTGCAGGCCGAAATTGACCGACGGATCCGCGAAGGTGATCAGGGCGTCGAGCGGAACACGCAACCGTTCAAGCTTCTGGTTGAAGCTAAGGTCGACTTCCAGCGCTTCGTCGTCGATCGACAGATTCCAGAACTGATGCTGCAGCACGATCGTCATTTCACGCGGATAGCGTTTATGCAGGTGGTCCGGCAGGTTCGTATCCGGGTGGTCGGTGCGGAAGGTGATGTAAAAATGATGTTCGGCCGGCAGGCCTTCGGATGCGGCCAACTCGACGGCTTTGCGGACGACGCTACGCATCGCTTCCTCAACCATCGCATTATACCCAATCCGGTCTTCGGACATTCGGCTCCCCACCTAAACGAAAATGATGCACCAGAATCATAAAGGCGCGATGTGCGAAAGCGTTGCGCCTGTGGTCGCACATCACGTTGTTGCTATAGAATTGCAGTCTCAGTGCCGGGTGAAAAGACCCAAATGACGGCATTTTTCGATTAACGGCGATGCACCACAATTTTACCGCATCCGCGGTATGCGAAATGCGCGTTTGAACTGCGTTTTGTGTGGATAAAGTGGGGGGTTCTGTTGCTAGGTCCCCCATACCCCACCTAGACGGCGATGAACCGCCTAGGAATTCCGAAGTGTCGCTTTGACCGCGTTACGCGGCGACGGCAACCATCTCTTCGTTATCATTGGCATTTATAGCCGTGGCCCGATAACGGCGGATACCATACCGAACGCAGAAAGCATCTTTACTACACGCGTCGATCCTATTTCGCCCCCATCATCAGAACCGACCCTAAAACACTGAGTTATCAGGATAAATCGGTTCTCATGGTGGAGGCGCCGGGTACCGCCCCCGGGTCCGCTGCGCTTATTCCATGCCACCCTTTAGCGTCATAACCGGCCGAAGCCGGCACGCGTAATATAGGGATTGGAAAGCGGTTCTGAAAGGGGGAAGAAGAAAGGGCTTCGTAGAATTGCAGATGCGTGCCGATTATATCGTAGAAGAGGTTTTGCGGTTACTGTCGGCTGCTTAAAAGATAGAGACGAGGGAGTCGGACCGGTATCCATGCCACCGCAGAACCAAACGCACTGGTCCGGCCAGACCCATAATGCGGAATTCTTGGCCCACTATGCCATCGTACCCTACATGGGTGGAGGGTACTGTTATCTGCCAAACTATGTCGGGACTCGGGGATTTGCTCTGACGGAAAGTCAATGCAATGCCCTGGTGAGTATTTTCCTGGCAAAGGAAGGGAAGTCCGGCCGAATTCTGTCGAACCTGCTTCTGGGAGCGGTGTTTATTCTGCTCATGATTATTCTTCCCAGGGTTGTCGAGTTCTACATGGGGACGAAGAGCCCGTCATTTATAGCGATTTTGGGTGTCTTTGCCGGAGTGGTTTGGCTGTCGAACCATCGCAAGAATAAGCGTTTTCTTGACGTCGTACCCGACGCCATTCGTTGCCGCCATGGCCGCCCATGGCGCTATTTTATCTTGAGGTTAGTCACGCAGGACGCGCTTTGGGCTCTTGGCTTGAAGGCTGTTGGGTTTCTGTTGATGGGGCTGTGTTTCATCGTGTTCGCGATCGCCGGCGCTGTGGACGACAGTATGCGCAACAGTTCATGGGCATTCGCCCTTTTCACCCTTGCGCCTATCGGGCTCGGCTGTTGGGCGACGGTATCGGCATTACTGTTCGGACTTCGGTTCCGTATGAAAAACGGACGGCTGTTTACCGCTTACGACCTGCCCCAGATCTCGCCGGTGACCGGGAAATGCGTCCCACCGATGTAGATCGCGCTGCCGCTAGGGGCGTAGCCTTTCTTCCGCGACGCTCAAAGCTTCGCCCGCTTCAGCTACCAGTTTTGCAATCAGTTCCGCCGCAGGGATTTGCCGGTTGAGCGGCGCGGCCTGGCCGCCCCAGAGGGCCGCAAAATTGCCATCGCCCTTGGCTTTCGCGGCGCCGGCAAGTGCCTTTCCCACATCGTAGGCGACCGGATAGGCGGGCACTTCCGCTTCGCGCCCGCGCATGTCGGCCATCAATCGGTTGACGATGCCGCGTGCCGGACGACCGGACAGGATGCCGGTGATTTCCGTTGCCTCGCCGGGGGCGCCGACAAGCAGGTCGTGATGGGCTTGCCCTGCGGCGGATTCAGGGCTGCTGATGAAGGCGGTGCCGATCTGCACCCCGTCCGCGCCGAGGGCGAAAGCCGCCGCGATCCCGGCGCCGGTCCCGATTCCGCCGGCGGCGACCACCGGTATGCGGACGGCGGCGCAGACTTGCGGAAGAAGGGCGAAGGTGCCGATGGCGGCGTCATGATCGGCTGAGAAGGTGCCGCGATGGCCGCCCGCTTCATAGCCCTGGGCGACGACGATATCGATTCCGGCCTTTTCCACCTGTCGCGCTTCCTCGACCGTGGTGGCGGAGCAAAGTGTCAGGATTCCTGCGGCTTTTAGCGCGTCCATCGCCTGTGGCGTCGGCAGGCCGAAATGGAAGCTGACCGCCGCGGGGCGCTGACGCACCAGCATATCCAGCATGTCCGGATCGTCGTTGAACGAGGTGTAGATCTCCGCCAATTCCGTCGGCGGTTCCGCGCCGAATTCCTCGAAATAGGGGCGCAGGGCCTCGATCCAGGCGGCTTCCCGTGCCGCGTCGCGTTTCGGCGTTTCATGGGTGAACAGGTTCACGTTGATCGGCCGGTTGGTCATGGTTTTCAGCTTGGTGAGCGCGGCGTCGGCCTGGTCCGCCGTCATCGTGCCAATCGCGAGCGAGCCGAGGCCGCCCGCATTGGCGACGGCGACGGCCAGTTCCGGTGTCGATACGCCCGCCATCGGCGCTTGGATGATGGGGTAATCAATGTCGAGCAGTTCCGTGATACGCGAGCGCATGGTCTTGTTATTCCTTAAAGTTTCAGCCTTCTCGACCAACGAAGTCGAGGGATTGGTTCGCCGTGCGCAGCACGTGTTTGCGCTTGATCGGATGGGCGATCAGCCGGTTCAGTCCGGCCGTCAGGACGGGCACGAATCCGGCATCCGGCGCGTTATCAATTTCGTCCCGCATCGCGGTCGCCAGTTTCACGTAATGGCAGGCGACGATGTATTCCGGGAAATCATGATCCAGCATGCCGTGCAATATGGTGTTCAGATAGATGTCGGGGGTGTCGGAAACCCGCCATTCCTCAAGGCATACGCCGTCGTCCAGGAAACCGGCATTGCGACCCAGGAAACACCCGATTTGCAGCAGAACCGCCGGCCAAAGTTCCGGATAGTGTTCCGCCGCCCAGCGCCCCGCATTGGCAAAGGTGATGGCATGGGTGAAATCGAGCCAATTGACGTTTTCCGACACCGAATTGTCGGTCCGGGCATCCATGTCGACCCGGAAGGCCAGCAATTGCAGCGCCGCCGCTTCCAGCAGAACGTGATACAGTTCCGGGCCGCGCTGCGCGCTTTCCCGTATCAGGTCTAGGGTCTTGGAAACGGAAAGTCTGGTATAGTCCGTCGCGGGACGCGGCGGGGCGTTGCCCCCGTCCGACCATGACTGAATGGCGGGACGATAGGCCTTGAATTCGGGGATCAGATCCTCGCGGCTGGCATAGATCAGTCCACGGACCAGACACAGCAATAGCGGTTCCAGCGCGTCCGGTCCCAGCCGGTCGGCGAGTTGTTCGGTTTTGTAGACATAGATCGGCGCGTGGCCGAACATCTGATAGTGGGCGAGCGCGGCCCGCAGCAGCCCCCTGCGCAAAGCCGGCATGCCGAGATTTTCCGCCAAGGCGCCGTTGATATAGGCGATCGCCGTGTCCTCGTCCTCATCCTCGATGGCTTGAACGAAGCCGTCTTCGTCATAGGGGCGGCTTTCCGATGTGAAGGGATATCGGCGTTCGCGCATCGTATCCCAGGACATATGGCCGATGACTTCCACGACGCTCGCCAAGCGTTCGGCCTCGTTCACGGCCAGTTCGTCCCCGGTGCGCAGCCAATCGGCGGCGGCCGCGAAGGCGTGGGTATAGCCGAATTCGAACCGGTCGAAACTGTGTTGCGCCGCTTTCAGTATGCCCTGTTCAGGGTTGCCGCCGGCCTTTTTCAGGCGCGCGACTTCCCGGGCGATGCGATCGTATTCGTGGCGCGGCATCGCATCCGCGATATTGTCCAGCGCGGTCTTGATCAGTTCTTCCGGCGCGGGATCGGTGATATCCACCAGCACAGCGCCGTCCTCGACCCGGACCGGATAACGCCGCAGCTTGTCGCCGCCGATTTCCGTCTCGCCGCTGTCCAGATCGAATTTCCAGTTATGCCAATTGCAGGTCAGTTTGCAGGCCGCACCGTCAGCACCGCCGCTCAACGCGCCTTCGATCAGTGGATATCCTTCATGGGGACATCGATTGTTGCATGCTTGTATGGCGCCATCCTCGGTGCCGCGATCCGCCACATGGAACAGAGCGATCTGCTTGCCGTTCGCCTTCACGACTTTCCGGCCTTTCGCAATCAGCGAATCCAGATCAGTAACGCGGACCCAATTGCGCCTGGATTCGTCCGTTGGATTTGCGGCTTGGTCAGGGGCGGGGCGGGCGGAAGACATGGCGTTTCCTTTCTAAAGGGTTTTCTTTCGAAAATTGATATGGCCTTTCTAAAAGAATGTCTATAGAAATGTCGGCGAAAACCCGATGCGAGGATAACATGCTGGTGAGTGAACAACGGTGACCGACAGCGCGACGGCACAATTGACGGGCGAGTCCAACTGGACCGACCTGTGGCATGCCGGTGTGTTGCAGCGCTTCATCGTGCTCGGTTTCGGCGTCTGGCTGCACGCCTCGAACGCCAGTTTGATCTCGACACTCGTTCCCGCCGCGGTGCTGGATATCGGCGGTCTGGAATTTCTCAGTTGGGCCTCCGTCCTCTATCAGGTCGGTTCGATTGTTGCGGGGGCGGCCGCCGGCCTGATCGCCGTCCGTTACGGCTTGCGCAGCGCGATGATGTTCTCCGCCGGCGCCTTCGGTATCGGCTGCGCGATTTGCGCGCTGGCGCCGGACATGACGGTGTTGCTGGCGGGCCGCCTGATCAAGGGGGCCGGAGGCGGGGCCCTCGTCGCGCTGACCCATGTCGCGATCGTCGAGTTGTTTCCGGCCAAAATCATGCCCCGGCTCATCGCGCTCGTCTCGGCGATCTGGGGCGCGTCCGCTTTTTGCGGCCCGGCGGTGGGCGGCGGCTTTGCCGAATTCGGTCTTTGGCGCGCCGGTTTCTGGGCCTATGCCGCCCAAGCCCTGGTCTATACCCTGGCCGTCGGTTGGATGCTGAAGGGCAAGGCCGAGGCCATGGCCTCCCATGGCGAGGGATTTCCAAAGGTTCGGCTTGTTCTGCTTTCCGCCGCGATCATGGCGATCGCGTCAGCCGGGGTGATTGGATTCACCTGGCAGTCGGGCGCCTTGACCGTCATTGGGCTGGGCCTGTTGGCGGCATTCTTCCGGCGCGACGCTCAGGCCGGGGGCAGCCGCCTTTACCCAAGGTCCGCCTATGATCCTCGCAGTGCTACCTTCTGGGGGCTTTCGATGATCGGTTTGTGCTTCCTGGGCACGGTCACTTTCATGATTTACGGCCCCTTGTTGACCCAGCTTCTACACGGGGCGCGGCCGATCACCGGCGGGGTTCTGGTCGCCGTAGAATCCGTCGGCTGGACGGTTGCGGCAATGACGTTTTCGGGTGCTTCGGCGATCTGGCATCCCAGACTGATCCGCCTTGCGGCGGCCCTTATGGTCCTCGGCGTCGTGGGATTGGCGGTCGTCATGCCGCAAGGTCCGGTTTGGGCACTGACACCCTTCCTCGTCTGCGTCGGCGGGGCCTTCGGCATGTGTTTCGGTTATGTCACCCAACGGATCGTCGCCGGGGCGGAGGGAGACGACCGGGCGCGGGCCTCGTCTGCCATTCCGACGACGCAGATGATCGGCTATGCGCTGGGCGCGTCGACAGTGGGATTTATCGCAAACGGTTTGGGTTTCTCGGAAACCGCGACCCGCGCTGAATTGGAAGCCGTCGGGTTTTGGTTGTTCGCGGCTTTTCTGCCGGTCGTGATCCTCGGTGCGGTTGCCGCCTTGCGCATAGCGGGCCCCATCGGTGAGGACGCGGTGGCGCGCACGGCGGAAGACGGCTGAGGGAACGGTTGAGGGAACGGTTGAGGATGGCAAAGACAGCAAGGCAGGCTATGGCGAAACAACCGGCAAAACCGGCTACCAGGCAGGCGATCCTGGACATGCTGAAACTGGACGGGCCGAGCGAGGCGGCGGACCTTTCGGCCAAGCAAGGCATCTCGACAATGGCCGTGCGCCAGCATCTTTATGCGCTGCAGGAGGAAGGTTTCGTCCGGTACACGGAAAGCCCGCGCCCGGTGGGGCGGCCGGCGAAGATCTGGGCCCTGACCGAGTCCGCGGACCGGTTTTTCCCCGACGCCCATGCGGAATTGACCGCCGGGTTGCTGGGCGCGATGCGCGCGACCTTTGGCGAGGAAGGCCTGCAGAAACTGATCGCCGAACGCACGTCGCAGCAAATCCGTTCCTATGCGGACCTTGTCGACCGTGAAGACAGCGTGAAGGGGAAACTGAAAGTACTCGCCGGCATACGGGACGCGGAAGGCTATATGGCCTCGGTCGAGGAGACGGAGGACGGCGCTTTCCTGCTGGTCGAAAACCACTGCCCGATTTGCGTCGCGGCGCAGGCTTGTTCCCGGCTGTGCGACGGGGAACTAACCGTTTTCCGCGCTGTCCTCGGCCCACATGTGGCGGTTGAGCGCGCCGATCATCTGCTGGCCGGCGCGAGGCGCTGCGCTTACCGCGTCACGCCGCGGAAATAATTCAAGCCGGACAAGTCCGGAAATCGGGCGTGAATGTCGGTGATGAAGGTGACGGCGGGGGAACAGTTTTTTTCTTATGCCCCAGGTTGTATCGATCATCTGAATCCACGCAATCTTGCGGTGTTTTAGTATGTCGCCTCGGTATGTTTCGGAGAATGCTTCCATGACCAGATTGATGTCTGCGGCTTTTGTCGCTTTGGCCGTTCTTGCTTCGGTGACGGGCGCCAAAGCGCAGTCCGACAACAGTGTTGTCAACGAAATGGCGCGGAACACGGCGGCCTGCGCCAACTGGGCCGAAATCGACTGCATGAATGTGTGCAATACCGCCTATCGGTCGTTCTCCGATAAGGTTGCGGGCGACCCGGCGGCCATTGCGGATTGCCGGGCTTCCTACGGACCGGCGAAAACCCGCGGCGAGGCCAAACTAAAGGCAGAGGCGGATGAGCGAGCCGTTCGGAATGAGGTCCAGCAACTTATAATGCAGTGCGGCGGCGAGAACCGGGGCGCTTGCATGAACGCTTGTCGCAAGGCGTCGAAGAGGCCTGGGGATAGCGCACTGGTGGAAAGCTGCCGGGCCGCACAGCCGGCGCCGGGCACGCCGCCAAAGCCGGAAGATACAATGAGTTTTGCCCAACGCGCGGCGGCGCGGGAGGGAAAGGCAGCCTATTGCGAGGCGAAGAAAAACGGTGGCGGTTTGGCGCGCGGCGATCGGCGACAATTAGAGCACTGCATTTCAACCTGCCGGGACCCCCGCGTCTTTGATGACCGGTTTCCGCAATCCCAGAGGGACACCTTCCTCGCCACTTGCGAACAGTTTTATGACATATTGCGTGCGCATTTCAAAGACTAGGGTCATGCGTTGCCTATTGGGATGTGGTTTTCGTGACTTGCATGTGGCGGTCGACCGCACCGCGATAAAGGGATTTACCGAGCCACGGCTTTTTCGGCGCAACGTCCCGGCTCATTTTTATGAGTCGCTTTCATCGTGATCGACAATCCGGACCTCAACGGTATCCATGTTTGCTCCATGATGCCCGTAGATCGACTTCACGAAGTCGACCGATAGCTCCAGGGCCTATTCGCGATCCACACCTGCAATTTTCTTTTCGCCTTTGAGAAGGGACGGAATGGAAACCGGGCAACACCAGACATCCTTCATGTCGCCGTGAATGACGGCCTGCCCGATTTCAGCAAAGAACGCGCCGGCAGGCTCACCAGCGGTAACCACCAAATGGGGCTTCCAAGGTTCTGCTATGGTCATGCCCCTATCTCCCATGGCGCAATGCCCCAACCAGAGTGTCTTTCTGAAGTGATTTCCAGGAAACCGATTTAAGCGACAGCGATCAAGCAAAAAGAACATAAAAAGAACAAATGCTGAGGGCTGTCGCTCCAGATATCGCTTCTGATACTGTTTTTCCTGTCCGACAGTGACGCGCAGCAGTCGAATACCGTGCTTGGGCTGAGGTGCGGTTCCGTCGAATCGTATAATTTCCGATTTGGTATCCGGGCCGGGTTGCGCCGTCGTTTTCGGTAGCGCTTATTGGCCTTCTCAAACATCGGATTTCAGCAACCTCAGGCGGGCGCATAAGTGCGGCAATATCTAGATCTTCTGCGCCGGGTGCGCGAAACCGGCGCGCAAAAGGGCGACCGGACCGGAACCGGAACCGTCAGTGTGTTCGGGCATCAGATGCGGTTCGATCTGGCCGACGGTTTCCCGATGCTGACGACCAAGAAGCTGCACCTGCGGTCGATCATCCACGAACTTTTGTGGTTCCTGCAGGGCGACACGAATATCAAGTACTTGAAGGAAAACGGCGTTTCGATTTGGGACGACTGGGCCGACGAGAACGGCGATCTGGGGCCGGTCTATGGCCATCAATGGCGGTCCTGGCCGGCGAAGGACGGGGGCACGATCGACCAGATTTCCAACCTGGTCGAGCAGATCAAGAAGAACCCGAATTCGCGCCGGTTGATCGTGACGGCCTGGAACCCGGCCGATGTGGATGCCATGGCCCTGCCACCCTGCCACTGCCTGTTCCAATTCTATGTCGCCGACGGCCGGCTTTCCTGCCAGCTCTATCAGCGCAGCGCGGATATTTTCCTGGGCGTGCCGTTCAACATCGCCTCTTACGCCTTGCTGACCATGATGGTGGCGCAGGTAACCGGCCTGCAGCCGGGCGAGTTCATCCATACGCTGGGCGACGCCCATCTCTATTCGAACCATCTGGAGCAGGCCGACCAGCAGATGTCGCGGGAGCCGCGCGCCCTGCCGATCATGGTGCTGAACCCGGACGTGGACGATTTGTTCTCCTTCACCTTCGACGATTTTCAATTGCGGGACTATGACCCGTTGCCGCATATCTCCGCGCCCGTGGCGGTCTGACCCAACACGTCTTTGTCTGAAGGAAGATGCCTGTGTCGAAACTGGTGATCGTCGTGGCTATGGCCGAAAACCGCGTCATCGGGCGGGATGGCGACTTGCCCTGGCACCTGCCCGAAGACCTGAAACGGTTCAAGGCGGTCACCATGGGCAAACCCCTGGTGATGGGCCGCAAGACTTGGGAATCCCTGCCGCGAAAGCCATTGCCCGGCCGCCCCAATCTGGTCGTCACGCACCAGCCCGGCTTCCAAGCCGATGGGGCGCTGGTTTTCGATGACCTGGACGCGGCCCTGGCGGAAGCCGACCGGCTTGCCGGTGAGCTTGGCGTGGACGAGGTTTGCCTGATCGGCGGCGGCAGTCTGTACCGGCAGGCTTTCGACAAGGTCGACCGGATCGACCTTACCGAAGTGCGCCTGAACCCTGACGGGGATACGGTCTTTCCGGCGTTGGACCCGGCGGACTGGCGCGAACTGTCGCGAACGCCCGCGACGGCGGCGGACGGAACCGAATTCGATCATGTCATCCTGGAGCGGCACTAAAAATCAGCCATAGCGGCGCATCACGGGGATTTTCAGTGCCGTTTGGATTGCACTCACCGGTCCGGTGACTAAGTTTGGCACTTAACTAAGATGATGAGGCCCCGGTCCTGGCAAAACTTTGCGGGCCGGATGCGTTTTGAGAGAGGGCAGTATGGCAGAGCGGCATTGTAAAACCTTGATTATCGGATCCGGGCCGGCGGGATATACCGCCGCGGTCTATGCCGCGCGGGCCAATCTGGAGCCGGTGGTCATTGCCGGTCTGCAGCCCGGCGGTCAGCTGACGATCACGACGGATGTCGAGAACTATCCCGGTTTCGCCGATCCGATCCAGGGCCCTTGGCTGATGGAAGAAATGCGCAAGCAGGCGGAAAATGTCGGTACGGAAATCATTTATGACATTGTGACCGATGTGGATTTCAGCGCCACGCCCCTTCGCGCGGTGACCGATGGCGGCTCTGTCTATACCGCTGACGCGGTGATCATCACCACGGGCGCCCAGGCGCGCTGGCTGGGGTTGGACTCGGAACAGAAATTCCAGGGATACGGCGTTTCGGCCTGTGCCACCTGCGACGGCTTCTTCTTCCGCGGCAAAGAGGTCATCGTGGTCGGCGGCGGCAATACCGCGGTCGAGGAAGCGCTTTACCTGATCAACCATGCCAGCAAAGTGACCCTGGTTCATCGCCGCGACGCGCTGCGGTCCGAAAAGATCCTGCAGGACCGTCTGATGGAAAACGAGAAGATCGAAGTGGTCTGGAACGCTGCAATTGACGAGATTGTCGGCGACGATGAACCGCTTGGTGTCACCGGCGTGAAACTGCGCGACACCCAGACGGGCGAGATCACGGAACGTCAGGTGCACGGCGTTTTTGTCGCCATCGGGCACGATCCCGCGACCAAGGTGTTCAAGGGCAAGGTCGAGATGGATGGTGAAGGCTATATCCTGACCAAGACGGGGACGACGCATACAAACGTTCCAGGTGTTTTCGCTGCGGGCGATGTTGTGGACAAGCATTATCGTCAGGCTGTGACGGCGGCCGGTATGGGGTGCATGGCCGCGCTGGACGCCGAGAAGTATTTGGGGGAATTGTCCGTCACACAACGCGCGGCGGAGTAGGGGGCTGAGGCTAGAGTAAGATGTACCCCGGTTCCGGCATTCTGTACGCCGGTTTAATCTTACAGTTTCAGTAAATGTTGGGTGATTCCTGTCGCAAAGGCGTATCCAGTGCGATAATGTCATCCCAACGAGGGGGTTCCTGATGGGTCTTTTTAGCGATAACGCGCCGAAAACGGCGCCCCGATCAACGGCCATGCCGACGGTTATTGCGGCGGGTACGGTTATTACCGGCGATCTGTCGGGCGGGGCGGATGTCCAGCTTGACGGCATTCTGCATGGCAATGTCGATTGCGCGCAATTGACCATCGGGGCCACCGGGCAATTGCATGGCGAAGCGGTTGTCGAGAATCTCGTGGTATTTGGCGAAGTTCACGGCGAGATCAGGGCACGGAAAGTGCGCCTGGGCGATACGGCGAAGGTCTATGGCGATGTCGACCACGAGATCCTCGAAGTCGAGGCGGGCGCCGAGGTTGAAGGCCGTTACAGCCGCGCTGGTGTAGAAAAGACAGCCGGGGACGGCGTGAAAGCGCATATTCCGATCGGCCTGAAATCGGGCGCCATGCAGCGGGAAGCGCCGCCTGCCGCCCCGTCCCGCAAGTCCAACGGCGCCGGTGACGGCGCCATTTCAACCGCTAAAACGCCGGCGGGCGATGGCACCGACAAGGGCGCCACCACCCACTAATTCCTTATCTTTCGGCCTAAGGCCGCTATTCGGGCATCGCTTTAATGCAGATGATGCTTGCCGATAAGGTGTACGGAAGTCGCCTGCGGGCCTTTCGCGCTTTCATTGTCGATGGCCGTATAGCGCACCTCGGTCCCGACGGCCACATCGTCGAATTTGCCGTCCACCACGCTGTTGGCGTGGAAATAGATTTCCAGCCCCTCTGAATCCCGAATGAAACCGTGATCGGGGAAAACCGATTTCACGACGCCATGCGGCGGGGTCTCGTGGTGTTTCACATCCAGGTTCTTTTTATCGACAAAGGTGTGAAGCCGGCTTTCCAGGGCATTGAAGGAGTCCCGCAAGGCGACGAAGAAATCTGCATGGGAATCCTTGTCGGCATGGCTTTTGTCGATGGTGATTTCGCCGCCCGGCATCACCGCGTCCAGTCGGACCTGGTAGAGCTTTCCTTTATGTTTGCTGTGTTGGATCTGTTCGGAAACGACGCGCAGGGACTGAAGCCTTGGAAACAGGCGCTCCAGCTTCTCGATGCGTTCGCCGATGCGTTCTTCCGCCAGGATGGGTTCAGGGAAATCGCGATAGGTGATTTCGAGATTAATGGCCATGTGAGGTGCCTCTCGGTCTGATTTTGACGATACAAACTCACGCCGTCGATCCGATGGCTGCCGTCCTGTTCCGGCGATGACTTTTGTCAATGTGCCGACGGAACGGAAACCGGTTCGGCAGGTGAGACATTACATGTGGGGGGCAAAGCGTATCACCGCCATAGCGGACGCCCGGACTTTGCAATACTGCTTGGCGATTGTGTCGGGGCGGATTAGCCGCGGCGGCGGAATCCCGCGAAAGCGGGCAATTTGGGTATGACAACACGCCGCAGGCCTTGGGTCCGTTCTACACCGAAGCTGCGTGTCCGTGCCGGCGGGTGTTGAATGCTGATGGAGGTATCGTCGGGATCGGCCGCCTCGAGCCGGATATTGCCGGGCACATCCGGAATCGCGAAGCGGATCCGCATCGGTTCGTGCAGAACCATGGGCGCGATATCCGCCAGGGAAACGCCGGTGACGCAACAGACCACGGATAGGGCCGGCACACGCGTGCCATGATCGGCGGACAAGTCGAGTGCCGCTTGGCTTTCTCCGCGTTCGGACGGAACGACGCGATAAAACAGGTTTGGCGCATCGTCGGATGGTGCCGGGCGCTGCGGCGTCCGGAAGACAATCGGGGGCGGGGGGGCGAGAAGCGGGCCGACACGGCGGATGGATCGCGGGGTCGCACGGTCCTTGTTCGGGGCGCCGGGGCCACCCCGTTTCGACTTGCCAATGGGTTGGGTCATCCGGCGCGGTTCTCCCAACCGGGTTCGCTGCGCCAACCGCAGAGCATCAATGTCATATCGTCATCGACGCGTTCGGCCAGCCGGTCCGAGCGCAGGAATTCCCGAATGCCCATATGGATTTCATCATCGCTTTCGGCCGTGCTGAGATAACGGTTCAGCGGGCGCAGGAAGGGGGAATGCGGGCGGCCGTCCTCGGCGCTGATGGAAAGTGTCTGCAAGCCGTTCGTCCCGGCGGCGATGAAGGAAACGGGGCCTTCGTCGACGGCGATCGCGACGGCGTCTTCCGCGTCCTCATCCGTCACGAAACGGGGGGCGCCGGTGTCGTTTCCGCCAACGCTGTGATACGGGCGCGCGGGCGAGGCCGCGATCAGAAAACCTTCACCCAGTTGCAATGCCGCTATCTTATCCGGCGTCAACGCGAAGGCGATCAGTGTCGTCGCCAGGTCGGACAAATCGCAGTTCCGTTCAGCGGCTTCATGGGTCAATACAAGCCGGACCCGTTTCAGGATACGGCGCAGGTCCGTTTCATCCGGAAGGGTTCCGGTACGGGTAATCTCGTCCAAACTTTCGGCGGCGGTTTTCGCGGCCACTTGCGCGCCGATATGGGACAGACGCCCCCGCGCAGTACCTTCGGCGATCGACCCGACGACGCTATCCCAAGTTGGTTTGGCGACCGTGCCGAAGTCATGGCAAGGCATCTGGTGCGCCTTGTGACGCGTTCCCTGCCGGTAATCGACGGCTGCCAGCCAAGCCACGGAAATTCCCCTAGTGAATTTGTGTTACGCGAATTCATGATGTGCGATTCGAGATTCGACGGGGTCTAGTCTAAGGGGATGTTAAGTAAAACACCAAGTCAAAACTAGAGTTACTTGGTAATATTAATTTTTTACTGTGACATTTTCACAGCAACCATTTGCCTTTCCTTATGGAAAGGACATTTGTTGCTCCCAATCAAAGATATGGTGCCGCAATGCCGGTTTTCCGCCGGTGACGTTCGGGCAGGGGACCGGTACTGTTCAGATAGAACAACACAGTCGGCCCGCCTTATGTATGAAACGTCGGGGGCCTGAAAATGGACTGGAAAAAGCACTGGAAAATACACCGGCTAAATCAGGCCGGGTAAATCAGGGGGATTAACGATGACCGCATCCGTATCGGCCGAAAGCCTCGCCTTGTTGAAGCATGTTTCGACGGCGACCATCACCATGCAATTGCTGAAGCGTGGCATCCGCGCCTGTGCGATGTTTGGGCCGAAGCCGTTTTCCGGGCCGGATGAACGTTTGGTCGGCCAAGCCTACACGCTACGTTTGGTGCCGATGAGAGAGGATATCGCCACGCCCGCATATCTTGGATCGGATCTGAACGCCCAGCGCAAAGCGATTGAGGAATGCCCGGAAGGCCAAGTTCTTGTCATCTCCGGCGGCGGGGAACTGCGCGCCGGGGTGCTTGGGGATATTCTGGTCGCGCGCTTGAAGGCGCGCGGTGTCGCCGGCGTCGTCAGCGATGCCTCGATGCGGGACAAAGCGGGCATTCTGCCGGTCAATTTCCCGATCTTCTGCCCGGGCGCTGTGGCGCCGGCCAATATTGGAGCGCTGACCCCGGCCGACGTGCAATGCCGTGTCGGCTGCGGCGGTGCGCTGGTGGATCCGGGCGATGTCGTGGTTGCCGATGGCGACGGGGCGGTCGTCATCCCCCTGGAACTTGCCGATGAGGTCGCCCGCGACGGGACCGAACAGGAACGCCTCGAGCGTTTCGTGCAGCGGGAGGTTTCCAAGGGCAGGCCAACCCAGGGCCTATACCCGCCGAATGACGACGCGCGGGCGGAATACGAGCAATGGCTGAAGGATGGGGAGCCGGACTGATCCGATCCCCAATCTCCGTTTAGGCAAGCAGACGCGTTAGGGTAAGGCGGAAATCGTCCGCCGCCTTTTCTTCCAAGGCGTGGCGGCCGTCCTTGACGGTCCATTTGCCGCCGACCATCACGTCGCGGACAAAACCGTGCCCGCCGGAAAATACGACGGTGTCGGTGACCGCGTCGCCCGTGCGGCCAGTCAGGTCCGTATGGGTGCCGTTCAGGACGACAAGGTCAGCTCGCTGGCCCACTTCGATGCCCGCGATTGAGCGGCCACAGGCCTTGGCCCCGCCGGCGACCGCCGCTCGCCACAGGCTCCCGCCCGTGGAAGGGTCCAATTCGCTCGCCGCGATATTGCGGGCGCGCAACGTCAAACGTTGTCCGTATTCAAGCAGGCGCAGTTCTTCCGCCGGGTCGCGGCAGACATGGCTGTCCGAACCGATGCCGAATGCGCCCTTTGCGTCCCGGTAGGGAACCAGGGGGAACAACCCGTCGCCCAGACTGGCCTCGGTCGTCGGGCATAGGCCCGCGATCGCGCCGCTTTCGGCGATGCGTGTCGTTTCCGCGTCCGTCAGATGGGTTGCGTGGACAAGGCACCAGGTGTCGTCCAGGTCCTGCGTGTCGGCCAATAGGTCGACCGGACGCTTGCCGCACCACGCCAGGCAATCCTCGACCTCCTTCACCTGTTCGGCGATATGAATGTGCAGCGGCGCGGCCGGATCAATCCGGCGCAGGCCTTGGGCAAGATCGGCGATCATGTCCGGGTCGGCGGCGCGCAGGGAATGCGGTGCGGCCCCCACGGCGATGTCCGGACTGCCATCCGCAGCCGACCGGATGGCCGCCGCGATTTCCAGAATACGCTCAGGGTCGGTGCGGAAACGCGCCTGCGCCTCGCCCAAGGGTTGGTTGCCGAATCCGCCATGGGCGTAAAGAACCGGCAGATGGGTCAGGCCGATACCGGCATCCTGCGCGGCGGCGAGAATTTGAAGGCTGGTTTCAGCCGGATTGTCATAAGATTCACCGCCGGCCTGATTATGCAAATAGTGAAACTCCGCCACAGCCGTATAGCCTTGTTTCAGGCATTCGATATAGAGCTGCAGGGCGATGGTGCGGATGTCGTCCGGCGTCAGCCGCCCGACGAAGCGATACATCAGATCGCGCCAGGACCAGAACGAGTCGGTGGGCGAGCCCCAGCGTTCGGTCAAGCCGGCCATCGCGCGCTGGAAAGCATGGGAATGCAGGTTCGGCATGCCGGGCAGCACCGGGCCCAGTGCTTTTTCCGCACCGTTCGGCGGATGGTCTGCATTTTCAATGGCCGTGATCCAGCCGTCTTCGATGCGAATGACGCTATTGGACCGCCAACCGGTGGGGGTCATCAGGCTCGGTGTGAAGAGTTCCATATGCCTCGTCTTCTCGGCTGTGCTTCGTTAGGATCGGCCAGCATTTTGTCAAAGGCAATGTCTGACGGGAAACGCGCGGCGGCAAGCACCTGTTTCCCTGTTGCGTGCCTATCTGGGAGGTCTACTGCGTGTGGGATGAAATTTGGATCAACGTGAACCTGGCTACGATGGTGCCGGGCGGCGAGCGTTACGGTGCGATCAAGGATGGGGCGATTGCGGTTGAGCACGGCGACATCGCCTGGGTCGGCACCGCGGCGGAGCTACCCGGCGAGCCCGGCAAACTTGCCTGGAGCGTGGCGGATGGCGACGGTAGATGGGTCACCCCCGGGCTTGTCGATTGCCACACCCATATCGTCCATGGCGGCAGCCGCGGGGCCGAGTTCGAGTTGCGGCTGGAAGGGGCGAGCTATGAGGAAATCGCGCGCGCCGGCGGCGGCATCCTCTCCACGGTGAAGGCAACCCGGGCGGCGACGGAACAGGAGCTTTTCGATACCGCCAAACAGCGGGTGCGCCGCTTGCTGGCGGAAGGCGTGACGGTCATGGAGGTCAAATCCGGTTACGGCCTGGACCTCGACACCGAAGTGAAGATGCTGCGGGTCGCCCGGCGGCTGGCGCTGGAATTGCCGGTGACGGTGCGCACCACCTTCCTGGGGGCGCATGCCCTGCCGCCGGAATACACGGATCGGGCGGATGATTATATCGATCTTGTCTGCGGTGAGGTTCTGCCTGCTGTCGCAGAGGAGGGATTGGCGGATGCGGTCGATGCCTTCTGTGAGGGGATCGGGTTCACGCCGGAGCAGACGGCGCGGGTTTTTGAAACGGCGCGCGGCCTGGGCCTGCCGGTGAAGCTTCATGCCGATCAACTCTCGGACCTGGATGGCGCGGCGCTGGCGGCGTCCTTCGATGCCCTCTCCGCCGACCATTTGGAATATACCAGCGATGCCGGGATTGCCGCGATGGCATCCGCCGGCACGGTCGCGGTCCTGTTGCCCGGCGCGTTCTATTTCCTGCGGGAGAAAACCCTGCCGCCGGTGGACGGGTTTCGCCGCCATGGCGTGCCGATCGCCTTGGCGACGGATAACAATCCCGGGTCTAGCCCGGCCGTTTCCCTGTTGCTGATGCTGAACATGGCCTGCACCCTGTTCCGGATGACGCCGGAGGAAGCCTTGGCCGGCATCACCCGTAACGGCGCGGCGGCGCTTGGCCTGTCCAAGAAATACGGGACATTGGAGGTCGGCAAAACCGGTGACTTCGTCTTTTGGGATGTGGAAAGCCCGGCGGATCTTAGCTATCGGATCGGCGACAACCCGTGCAAGGAAGTGGTGCGGCATGGCAAGACTGTTTGGTCGGATTAGCGGCCTTCTGATCGCGATTTTACTCTTTGCCGCCGGGTTCGGATTCACGGCGTGGGCGGATGAACCGTTCAAGGATTGCGGGTTGTGCCCCGAAATGGTGCCGATCCACCCGGAACCCTTTCTGATGGGATACGACCATGGCAAGGCCGCCGAACGCCCGGCGCGAATGGTGACCCTGGCGCGGCCCTTCGCCATCGCGCGAACCGAAACGACCTATGCGCAATGGAACATGTGCGTTGCCGATGGGGGCTGCACGCCGCCACGCCATACCAGGGGCTGGGATCAACCCGACCGGCCTGTCATCTATGTGGACTATCATCAGGTCCAAGCCTTCATCGACTGGTTGAGCGCGCAGACGGGGCGGGCTTATCGCCTGCCGACCGAAGAGGAATGGGAATTCGCCGCCCATGGCGGGGCCAACGGCCCCGCGCGAAAAAGGGTGGACGGCATGGGCCGCGCCAATTGCAACAAATGCACCCCCGACTGGCATCACCAGACCTTCCCCGTCGCCAGCCTGAAGCCGAACGGTTACGGCCTTTACGACATGCTGGGGAATGTCATGGAATGGACCTCCAGCTGCTGGGTGGAGGATTATCAGTCCGACCGGGAAGCCGATTGCACCCGCCGCACCCGCCGCGGCGGGTCATGGTATTTCGACCGTTACGTCTCCACGGCAACCTATCGGTACGGCGGGCTGATGGACCGCGTTTCCTATGATGTGGGATTCCGGGTCGCGACCGACTACCCTTAAGCGGCGGCCAAATGGCGTCCGTCCATCTGGGTCAACGCTTCGGTCAGGACATCCGTCATCGGGTCGATGTCCGACTGAAAGCGTGTGTCTTTAAGCCAATTGGCAATCTTCCCGGACCCGTCAATGTGGGCGAGGAGGCGTTCGAGCGGTTCCATTTCAGGCGCGAACCGGGCGCGGCTCAAGTTGATGACAAGGTCAAGCGCTAGCCGGATGATCATTTCCAAGTTCTCGATGGTCAACCGGTCACCGGCGCAGTGGCGGCTCAAAAGATCGATGCATTCGCCCGGCAGTCGTTGAAGTTCGCTCGCCAGGACGCTGCGGACGGACAGCATCTCGCTACGGGACCGGCAAGACCCGATGCAGGATCCGTTCGCCGCATGGACCGGCAAGCGTTTGGTGCAGTCCGGCATATGCAATGCGGCCAACATCACCAAGTCGCCTTCCAGCGGCATGCTGCGATTGCAAACCCGTTCCAGCATCCGGCGCAGATAGGGGTCACCGTCTTCATGGTTTGTGGCGCTGGCAACGTCCTTCAACGATTCCACAAGGCCCGGGCGCGAAAGGCGGGTAAACAGTTCGATCAAGCCCAAGTCGATCTGTCGGGGCAGGTGTACGCCAAAAATCTTCGCTTCCGTCCGCATGGCGCGGACGATGTCGATCGCGGCTTTTTCGGCGTTGTTCTCTCCTTCCACCCGGAAAACGTCGACTTCACAATAGCGCTGGCAGACCTTGCGCCAGGCTGCATCGACCTCAGCAGCGTTCTTTCGGAAGCGTGGGATGAACTTTTCCGCGATGCTGTCGAAGGCTTTGCTTGATCCTTCCGCCTCTGCGTTCGGAAAGGGGATGCTGCCGTAGATTACGGCCGCCATATACTTGTCACGCATGGTGCGCTGAATGATGGTCCGCACCGCATGTTGTATCATCATATCGGCGGCGTCGGTCAGCAGATAGTTCGGGCGCACAGGCAAGGGGGTGAAGGTCTTCCGAACGCCAGTTTCCGTTACGGTGTCGGTCGGATAGAATTCCCGAAGCAGCTGCAGCTTGTCGACCATGCGTTGCGTCAGCCGGTCGATCAGATAGGCTTCCTGCTGCGCGAAATCATAGTCGTCGCCTTTCTCTTCCAAGGCCGCCAACGGTTCCAATACTTGGACTATGTCATGGGCGAGTTGCCGCCGTGTCGTACCGCGCGCCGTGGAGGATGTGCCGAGGAATTCAATCAACGAGAGCAGGTCGCGGCGAATGTTGTGCCGGCCGGCTTGCGAACGCACTTTTTCCCAAATTGCTTTTTGAATGCGCGAAACGGCTGAAGTCTCTTCCTTTTTGGAAGGGCACGCCTTCAAGACAGCCAGTTCCTGCTGGATCGCTTTGGTCCATTTCATCTGAAATCTCACTACCACTTCTTAAATTAGTTCGGTCGGGTTGGGCTTTCCTGAACGTGGAAAGCAAGCCCGCTGTGTTGGGAAGCGGTGTGTATCAAGTGCGGTGTCAAACATGCGTCAAAGCGAGGCGAAAATGCTGCAGACTATGTCAACGGCTGTTGACAAAACTATGTTATCCGAAAAATTTTTCGCTTAAACGGACAAGGGTATGTTTATTAGAGAATTGGGATCGACGTCTTGAAGTCAGCTCTCGGTGGGATGTCCCTGCGCCTTCCAGTCCAGGATACCGCCTTCCATGTGGAAGACTTCCTTATAGTCGTTCAATTCGAAAAACCGGAAATAGTCATAGGTGCGGCGGCCGCTGCGGCAATGGAATATGCCGATCTTATCGGGGGAGCCTTGCGGACGGCGCTGGCCGAAATTGGACAGGGGGTAAAGATCCGCGCCAGGAATGCGCTCGACCTGCCATTCGTTTTCTTCGCGCACGTCGATCAGTTCCGCCTCACCCGATTCGATAAGTTTGGCGCACTCATCCGCGGTCAAACCACGAACACCGCTGGAATCACTCACTTGGCCGTCTCCCAATCAATCATTACCCGTCACCCTTAACGCGCGATCACGTCAATTCAGGGCGTCGTTCAGATCCTTGGCCAAATCGTCATAATGCTCAAGCCCAACCGACAGGCGGATCATGCCTTCGGAAATGCCGACGCGGGCGCGTTCCTCTGGCGTCAGGCGCGAATGGGTGGTCGAGGCCGGATGGGTCACCAGACTTTTGGCGTCGCCGAGGTTGTTGGAAATACGGATCAGCCGAAGCTTGTTCAGGACCCGGAAGGCAGCTGCCCGTCCGCCGTCGATCTCGAAGGTGACGACCGTGCCGCCCTGGCGCATCTGCGTGACGGCCAGGTTGTGTTGCGGGTGCGACTTCAGGAACGGGTAGGAGACGGTCCGCACGCGGGTATCGGCTTCCAGCCACCCGGCCAGCGCCAACGCCGACTGGCATTGCCGGTCGACCCGCAGGTTCAGCGTTTCCAAGCCTTTCAGCAGCACCCAGGCATTGAAGGGGCTCATGCTGGGGCCGGTATGGCGGATGAAAGGCATCAGGTCTTCGGTGCAGTATTTTTTCGTGCCCAGGATCGCACCGCCCAGGCAGCGCCCCTGACCGTCGATATGCTTGGTCGCTGAATAGACGACGACATCCGCGCCAAGGTCGATCGGTTTCTGTAGCAGCGGTGTCGCGAACACGTTGTCGATAACCAGTTTTGCGCCGGCGGATTTTGCCAAGGCCGCTACGAATTCAAGGTCGATCAATTCCAGGCCCGGATTGGTCGGGGTTTCAAGGAATACGACATCGGTGGATTTTGAAAGCGCCTCGCGCCATTGATCCGGGTCGGTTCCGTCGACGAATTCCGTCTCAACACCGTAGCGCGGCAGGATATCGTTGCAGATGAAGAAACAGGATCCGAACAGCGCGCGGCTCGCCACCAGTCGGTCGCCCGCCTTCAGCAAGGAAATCAAGGCCGTGAAAACGGCGGACATCCCGCTTGCTGTCGCGAAACATTGTTCCGCGCCTTCAATCTGCGCCAGGCGTTCCTGGAACATGTCGACGGTGGGATTGCCATAGCGGCTATAGATATAGCGATCGAGATCGCCCTTGAAGGCGGCTTCCGCCTCTTCCGCCTTCCCATAGACATAGCCGGAGGTCAGGTAGACCGCTTCCGCGGTTTCCTCAAACCCGCTGCGCCGGATGCCGCCATGCACGCCGACCGTATCGGGATGCCATTGCGCGGCTTTCGTTTCCGGCAGCGCCGGGTCGCCTGTTTGCGATGTCGTATCGATGTCCTTCATGGTCATTACGACGCCAAACGTTCGGAGCCGGCCGCACCGCGGCGGCGCAGGTTGATGATGGTCGTCCGTCCATCGCGCGCCGGCTGGTAGAACAGGTCGATCCCGGCCAGCCTGCCTTCCCGCAAGCGGCGGATCGTGGGCTCATTGGTTACGTGAAAGGCGTCGATGCCGCAGCGCTGCATGAAGTGAATTTGATCCAGCAGCACGTCGCCGGTGGCGCGGATTTCGCCCTTGAAGCCATGCCGTTCGCGCAGGGCGCGCGCGGTCGAGAAAGCCCGGCCGTCTGCGAAGTTTGGGAAGTGGACCTGCACAAGCGCCAGATGCGGCAAGTCTTCGACAATTTCGTCCGCGAGTTCACCGGCGGCCAGCGCGACCCCGGCCTGGGCCGGACGACTGATCAACTCATGACGAACCTCACGCCATCGGGATAGCGGCACGATGACATGGGATGCATCGGGCAGGGCGGCGCCGTCTTCGGCCGGGACCCATTCGTCGGCGATCTCTTTTCCATATTTGAACAAAGGCATCGATTGATCCTCCAACAATAGGGTGCGCTAAAACGCGCCGTGAATGTCGCCCGGCGCGACGGCGGGCAGGGCGGGTGTCACGCCGATCGCAAACGCGTGGTTTGCATCCGGGTGCTTGCCGTCCGGCAGGGTGACGGTGTCCACCGGTTTCCGAAGTCCGATACCGACGCCCCATTTGGCTTCGGTCCGGTTCGCGGCGTGGTACTTGTGGGACGCGTTCCAATCGATAAGCGGTTTCCAGAAACTCATGATCATGCCCTCCCGTATAGCCGTTCCTTGAACGGCGTTTCGCCGACGCGGCGGTATGCATCGATGAAGCTTTCATCCGGCGATGTGCGGATATCGATATAGGTGTCGACCACATTCTCCACGGCGTCGGTTATCTCGTCGCTGGAGAAACCCTGGCCGATGATCTTGCCGATTGAGGTGTTTTCATCGGCACTGCCGCCGAGCGTGATTTGGTAGAACTCCTCGTTCTTCCGATCGACGCCCAGAATCCCGATATGGCCGACATGATGGTGCCCGCATGCATTGATGCAGCCGGAAATCTTCAGCTTCAACGGACCGATTTCCTTTTGACGGTCTGGATCGGCGAAGCGCTTGCTGATGTTCTGAGCCACCGGGATCGACCGCGCATTCGCAAGGGCGCAATAGTCCAGACCGGGGCAGGCGATGATGTCGGTCACGAAACCGACATTCGATGTCGCCAGGTCCACGTCGCGCAATCCGTTCCAAACCGCGAACAGATCGTCGAGCGCGACATGCGGAAGAACAAGGTTCTGTTCGTGGGAAACACGAACCTCATCATAGCTGTAACGTTCGGTCAGATCCGCGACCGCGTCCATCTGTTCCGCGCTTGCATCGCCGGGCGCCTCGCCGATCCCTTTCAGTGAGATCGTGACGATGCCGTAGCCGGCCTGCTTGTGCGGGGCGACGTTGCGATCGACCCAATCGGCAAAGTCGGGGTTGGCGTCCTTGTCCGCCTGCAATTTGGCGGATGTAATCGGACGGGTTTCGAAACGCGGCGGTTCGAAATAGGCCGCGATCCGATCCACTTCCTCCTGCGGCAGGGTGAAGACCGTATCCTTGATCTCTTCCCACTCCGCTTCGATTGCGTCGGTCAATTCCTGGGTGCCGGTTTCGTGCACGAGGATCTTGATCCGTGCCTTGTACTTGTTGTCGCGCCGGCCGAATTGGTTGTAGACGCGCAGGATCGCTTCCAGATAGCTCAGCAGGTGTTCCTTGGGCAGGAAATCGCGGACCTTCTTCGCGATCATCGGCGTGCGGCCCTGGCCACCGCCGACATAGACGGCAAAGCCGGTTTCGCCCGCATAATTGCGAACCAGCGCCAAGCCGATGTCATGGACCTGGATGGCCGCGCGGTCCTCTTTCGTGCCGATGACGGCGATTTTGAACTTGCGCGGCAGGAAGGCGAATTCCGGGTGCAGGGTCGACCATTGCCGGATGATTTCGCACCAAACCCGCGGGTCCTCGATTTCGTCTGCCGCGGCGCCTGCGAAATGATCCGCGGTGGTGTTTCGAATGCAATTCCCACTGGTTTGGATCGCATGCATTTCGACTTCGGCCAGTTCTTCCAGAATGGCGGGCGTGTCGACCAGGGTCGGCCAGTTGTACTGGATGTTCTGGCGGGTGGTGAAATGGCCATAGCCCTTGTCGTATTTGCGCGCGATATGCGCCAGTTTGCGCATTTGCTTGGACGACAAGGTGCCGTAGGGGACGGCCACGCGCAGCATGTAGGCATGCAGTTGCAGGTACAGGCCGTTCTGCAGGCGCAGAGGTTTGAATTCATCTTCGGTCAAGTCGCCGGACAGGCGCCGTTCCACTTGGTCCTTGAATTGCGCGACGCGCTGGCGAACAAAGTCATGGTCGAATTCATCGTAACGATACATCGGTCAAATCCTCGAAAGAATGCGTCTGTCTTATTGGCTTACGCGTAGATTTCGGCTTGTTTGCCAAGGTCGCGGCGGACCGTCGGCCCGCGTGAGCGGATCGCTTCCTTGTTCTTGACCGCGGTCAATTTTCCGTCCCGGTGTTCAACCTCGGCGATTTCCCAATGGGTGATCAGTTGTCCCGCCAAGCCCGCATTGGCCTTTGCTTCCAATGGCTGCCGTTCGTCGGGGCTGTTTGCGACGGCGGCTTCCTCGACCTTTTCGGTCCACCCCCCGACAGGGTTGAGGTAGACGACGGCACCATCGGTCAGCCGGTTGCCCGTAATCGCTTCGGCGTAAATCTGCTTTTTGGCCATGACTGTCTTCTCCACAATGCGGGGCGGCGTCGTCACGCGACGGCCCGGTCCTTTGTCGCTGTTTGCGCGAAGGTCTCCGCGCCGGTCAGGTCTGCTTCGGCCACCACGTCGCCGATCACGATCAAGGCGGGACCGGTTAGATCCGAAATAGCTGCAATGCCCGGCAAGTCGCATAACGGTCCGGTCAAAATTCGTTGATTGGATAAAGTCGCGTTCTCAATGACGGCCACCGGTGTATCCGGGCGTCGGCCAAGCTTGATCAAAGCGGTGGTGATTTCCGCCGCCTTCGTCTTGCCCATGTAGATCACGGCGGTTTGGTTCGGGTCGGCCAGGGCGGCGAAGTCGGGCTCGTCCTTGCCGGCCGCGGGATGGGCTGTTGCGAAGCTGACCACATTCGCCAGGTCGCGTTGGGTCAACGGCAGGCGCAGCGCAGCCGCCGCGCCGGTCGCCGCAGTGATGCCCGGGATGACATCGACATCGATTTCGGCGTTGCGCAGGGCGGCGACTTCTTCCCCACCGCGTCCGAAGACGAATGGGTCGCCACCTTTAAGCCGTACGACAGATGAACCGCGACGGGCTTCGTCGATGAGGATTCCGTTTATGCGGTCCTGGCTGTAGCTATGGCGACCCTTCGCCTTCCCGACAAAGAGCCGGAAAGCATCGCGACGCGCGAGGTCCAGGATCTCGGGCCCGACCAGGGCATCATAGACAATGATATCGGCTTGCTGAAGCGCCCGCAGCGCGCGGAGCGTGAGCAGATCGGCCGCACCGGGGCCGGCGCCGACCAAGGTGACGCGACCCTTCGGCTTTTCGTCCCGGGCCAGGGCGCCGAGAAGTTCATCCGCCGCCTGCCGTCCGGCATCGGGCCGGTTTTCAAGCACGCCTTCCGCGCCGTATCCATCCAGGAAGAGTTCCCAGAACGCTCGCCTTTTCCGTCCGTCGTTCAGCCGTTCGGCCACCGTGCTGCGCAGCGAGGCCGCGAATTCAGCGAGTTTGCCTAGATTTGGGGAAAGAGATGCTTCTATCCGTTCACGGATCCGTCGCGCCAGGACAGGGGAGGTGCCGGCGCTTGAAATGGCGACAAGGATGGGCGAACGATCGACGATCGACGGAACGATGAAACTCGACAGGTCCGGCCGGTCGACGACGTTCACTTTTACGCCATGGGCCTGGGCGATAGCGGCGCAATATGAATCGACGTCATTGTCGCCTGTCGCTGCGATCACGATGGCCGCCCCAGCGATGTCGTCTTCACCGACGGGCCGGCGCGACAAAATTATCCGGTCTTCCTCGGCAAATGCCTGGATTTCTTCGCCCGCCGTGGGGGCGACGACATGAACGCGGGCGCGCGCGGCGACAAGCAGGCGGACCTTGCGGGCAGCATTTTCGCCGCCGCCTACGACCAGCGCCGTGCCGGAGTCGGTGTCCCAGAAAATCGGAAAATAGGATTGAGTCATGCGCACCTCCGTCGAGCCAAAACACGGGCCCACGGAGGTAACTCCGTGGCGCTTTAGCAGTGGTAACGCGGATGCAAGCTGCCCATCAAATCCCGCGGGTCCGTAACTGTGGTGGACCAATCCGGCATAAAAAAACCTGTCACAGCTACAAGCTGGACAGGGTCCTCCGCTTTAGCTGCATTTATAAAGCGCCCGCAAGTTGGCTTTAACTCGGCGCTGTGAGAGGAGAAATAACGCCTCTCCCATTACGTGTCAATGTTACACGCTGCACAAATCCGTTACCCGGACGGTTTCCACGCCAACATGGTTTCCAAAAGAAGCTGCAGGGTGGGTCTAATTCTGTCCGCTTTTTCGGGTCTGAAATTGTATGGCGGGGTCTCGTCCATATAGGTCGCCTGTGACAACTCCAACTGAACGGCGTGGATATCCAGGTCCGGGTTTCCATAGTTCCGCGTAATGAAACCACCCTTGAAGCGGCCGTTCAAAACGTGGGTGAATTCGGTGACATCTTCCGCGACGGCCAATATCCGTTTCGTCAGCTTCGTGTCGCAGCTGCGCCCTTCATTGGTCCCGAAATTCATATCCGGAAGACCGCCGTCGAACAGCCGTGGGACACGCGATCTGATGGAATGGGCGTCCCATAAAAGCGCGTAGCCGTATTGCCGTTTCAAATGCTCCAATTCATCCAGAAGCTTCGTGTGATAGGGGTGCCAATACAGATCGACGCGGATATCGATCTCGCGGGCGTCGGGTTCTTCGCCCTTTTGGTAAAGCGGTTCGCCGTCGAAGGTCGTGGTGGGTGCAAGCCCCGTCGTTGCTTGTCCCGGATACAGCGATGCACCGTCTGGCGGGCGGTTCAGATCGACGACATAGCGCGACTGTGTGGCGGCCAGAACGGATGCGCCCATCGCGTGCAAAAAATCATACAGTTCAGGGACATGCCAATCCGTATCCCCCAACTCCCGCGCTTTGTCCGTCATGCGTGCCGCGATGGGCTCGGGTATGCCGAGACCGGCATGGGGAATGCTGACGAGCAGCGGCGTCGTCCCTTCCCGAAACTCGTATGTCATGTGTCCCCGCCCTTTGAACCTTCTTATCTCGGCCATGCTAACCTTGCCGGGACACACTGGCTACCGCGTGCGGGGCTTTCAATCGATTTCAGGGCGGATCGCGGCGATATCCTTTTTCCCAGACGATTTGGCCGACATCCGTAAAGCGCCTTATACGATCCAGTTCCGCTTCCAACGCGGTTTGCCGGCCCTTGCCCGTCTTGACCCCGGGTTCCAGCCACAAGCCGGTGACGGTCAGGGCATCCGCCGATTTATCGGCCTTCATGTCGATCCGCCCGATCAGCCGATCGCCTTCCAACAAGGGAAATACGTAATAGCCGTATTGGCGCTTCGGGGCGGGTACGAAGATCTCGATCCGATAGTCATAGTCGAACAGTCGCTTCAACCGCACCCTGTCGCGGATCACGGGATCGAAAGGGCTCAGCACGCGGACACGGCTGGGCGCGTCGGGTGTATTCGCCAGCAGGGTTTCGATATCCGGGCGCGCAACGGCCTTTCGTGGTTTCGATCCGTCCTGTGCGTGGACCAAGACCGGCACCGCATCTTCAGGGCCGGCTTGGTCGCACCAAGCCTTTGCCTCAGCCACGGTGATAAGATCGAAGAAACGGGATATCTCCCCGGGCGTGCCGGTGCCAAGGCGCTGAAGCGCCGCGCGGCAAGCCCAATCCACGAAGGCGTCGTGGTCATGACGTTCCGAAAAATGCGGGTCGGGGATGACGTGTTCGGACAGGTCGTAGACCTTCTGAAATCCTTCCCGGCGGGCGACGGAGAGATGTCCTGTGCGCCAGAGAAACTCCAGCGCGATCTTGCTGTCGTGCCAGTTCCACCAACCGGCGGACTTCTTGGGTTCGTCAGCCTCGAAATGCCGGGACATCAAGGGACCTTCATCCCGGATCCGTCCGACGACACCGTCGACGACCGCGCGAAAATCCTTTTCGTGCCACCGGGTGAACCTGACCGCCAGGCTTTCCGCTTCGCGCTCGAATTTGTGCCGCCAATAGGGGAAGAATTTCGTCGGTATCAGGCTGGCATCGTGAGTCCAGTTTTCAAACAGGCGGGCGTCTTTTTCATGCAGATGTGCAAGATGTTTGGGCCGGTAGGTTTGGTTGCGCGAAAACAGGATCATGTGATGGGCGCGCGCGACTGTATTGACGCTGTCCAGTTGCACATAACCCATGCGTTCGATCAGGTCGTACAACCCGTCGACGCCGATCCGCCGCCCCGGCGCATCGGACAGGCCCTGCAAGGCCAGCACAAGGGATCTGGCCTGTTTGGCGGAAATCTCCAAAAGGGTCGGTTCGATCATGATTGAATGCAACTTTAGTTCTTGTTTCGTTCCCATCAATGGACCGTGACTCAGGGTTTGATTCAAGTGTTTTGGGTAAGCCCTTGCCCGCAATGCCATTGTTCGCGCAGGCCGCGTCTAGTAGACAGGCGCTCTTTTCCGCAGGAGCGCCGTTCGACTATGTCCCCCCCCATTCTTCATCTTCGCGACATTCACATCACCTTTGGTGGGACGCCGCTGCTCACGGGGGCTGAACTCGCGGTTGAGGAAGGCGCGCGCGTCTGCCTGGTCGGTCGCAACGGTTCCGGCAAATCGACCCTTTTGAAGGTGGCTGCCGGTTTGCTGGACCCGGATGGCGGCGAGGTGTTCCGGCAACCGGGCACGACCGTCGCTTTCCTGCCGCAGGAGCCCGACTTCACGGGCTATGCCACAGCATATGATTATGTAGCCGCCGGGTTCGTGGAAGGGCATGACCCCCATCCGGGCCGTGTGATCCTGGAAGCGCTCGGCCTGACCGGGGACGAAGACCCGGCAACCTTTTCCGGTGGGGAGGCGCGGCGCTGCGCGCTGGCCCGCGTGCTTGGGCCCGAACCGGATATCCTGCTGCTGGACGAGCCGACCAACCATTTGGATCTGTCCGCTATCGAATGGCTTGAGCAAGAGCTGCGCGGTCTGCGTTCCGCCATCGTCCTGATCAGCCACGATCGCCGTGTTCTCGATACGCTCTCGCGCGAAACCGTCTGGCTCTATCAAGGTGTCAGCCGCAAACTCGACAAGGGGTTCAAGCACTTCGAAGACTGGCGCGATACATTGGTTGAGCAAATGGAGCAGGAAAAACACAAGCTGGACCGGAAATTCCTGCGGGAGATGGAATGGCTGCGCCGCGGGGTTACGGCCCGACGCAAACGGAACCAGGGACGCTTGCGCGCGTTGAACGGTATTCGTGAAGAGAAGCGGAACCGCAAGAAAGTGCCGGGGGCGGCCCAAATGAAGGCGGCCGAGGGGCAAACCTCGGGCAAGCTGGTCGCCGAGATGAAAGGCGTGACGAAGTCGTTCGACGGCAGGGCAGTGATCCGCGACCTGGACCTTCGGGTTCAACGTGGGGATCGGGTTGGCATTGTCGGCCCAAACGGTGCGGGCAAGACAACCTTGCTGAAGACCCTGCTGGGCGACCTGCAACCCGATAGCGGCGTGGTGCGTTTGGGCGCCAACTTGCAGATCATCACGCTCGATCAAAGCAGGGAAAGTCTGAAGCCCACATGGACGCTGGCGGAAGCGATCACCCATGGCGGCGGGGAAACCGTTTCGGTCGGCGGTGAAACGAAGCATGTGATGGGCTATCTGCAGGATTTCCTGTTTTCCCCGGAACAGGTCCGAACGCCGATAAGCAGACTATCCGGCGGCGAACGCGGCAGGCTGATGCTTGCGCGCGCACTGGCCCAACCCTCGAACCTGATGATCCTCGACGAACCGACCAATGATCTGGATCTGGAAACACTCGACCTGTTGCAGGAAATGATCGGCGATTATGCCGGAACGGTCATTCTGGTCAGCCATGACCGAGATTTTTTGGACCGTACCGTCAGCAATGTGCTTTTCAGCACGGGCGATGGGGTTTGGACCGAATATGCCGGCGGTTATTCCGACATGGCCGCCCAGCGCCTCGCCGCGCGGCGCGTTGCGGCCCAGACCGAAACGGAGGGGGGCGGTCAGCCGGGGAAGTCCGACGCGAAGAAAGACAAGAATGCGCAAGGCAAACCGGTGCAAACCGGCGCCAAGCGGAAGCTGAGCTTCAATCAGCAACATGCCTTGAAGACCTTGCCGGACCGGGTCGCCAAGACACAGACGGAGGTGGCCCGGCTGCAAGACGTTCTGGCCGATCCGGGACTATATGCAAACGATCCGAAACGGTATGAGACGACGGCGACGGCCTTGGGGCAAAAGCAAGCCGAACTGGAACAGCTTGAGGAAGAATGGCTGGAACTCGAGATCCTTCGTGAAGAGATCGAAGGTAACTAAATACTAAATTTAGCATCTTTGTATCCAAACTGATTTGGACCTATCATACTCCTTCCGTCGTGTGAGGGGGAGTTTAGAGGGTTCCGCCTCGCTTAATTCCTGTTCGTTGCAGGAGCCGGATCTTTCCGGTGTAGCAAACCTGGCTTTTGCCGGGGAGGTCAGTGGGCTTGCGGTCGTTCCGTTCTCTTAAGAGTCGCATCCTTCTCAGTGCGCTGATTCCATTGGTCCTGCTGCTGAGTTTCGTCGTCATCGAGTCCTATCTGGATTGGCGATCCGCGCAATCGCTACGCGCGGTGGGGCCGTTGAAGGAAATGGCTCAATCGGCGACGGAGGTTTTGGCCGGGTTCCGGAATGAACGGGCCTGGTCGGTTCTGGCCCAGGTTAGCAAGCGTGGCGACGGGCCCGATCAAACGCAGCTTCGCAATAATGTCTTGCATGGATTGACGGCCCGCCGGCGAACGACGGATCGCGCCTTAGCGCATTTCAGGGCCGTGTCCTATGGTGAGGAACCCTTGGCCGCCGCGTCGCCCAACCTTCGGCGGACGCTTACCGCGGTGAATAACGCACTTCTGGAAATCCCGCGTCGGCGCGCCGCTTTCGACAACCAGGCACCCGATTGGAAATCCGTCTACGACTACTACACCCACCTCAACAACAGCATCCAGCGATTGACCGTGCTGATCGCGCAAGGCGTCGAGTACAAGGAGGTGGTCCAGACATTGACCGCATTTTCCCTCCTCCAGCGAGGGAGTGAAGAGGCGAGCAAGGCGTCGGCACTTGGTGCCGCGGTCATCGGCTTGATGACCCTTGGTGATCCGTCGGGCCGGCCCTTCGTCGGTTTTTTCGAGGCCAATGCGGCCGATAAGGCAACGCTCGAGGCCTTTCTGGGGATGACAACGCACGAACAGCGCGCGGTTTTCGACAGCTTGATGACGGGGCCGGCGATGGCTGAGTTTGCCGATGCTTTGACCCGGTTGGCGACCTTGCCGGGAACCAGGAACCTGGACGGGTTGTCGCCGATCGGGTGGCTGGACGTGTCGCTCAAACGGTTGGACAACCTGAACGCCATCTCCTGGAGATTGCTGGCTGACGCGACGACGCGGGTCCAGATCGAATTGGAAATGGCGGAGCGGGATTTACGGATCCGGTTGGCGATTTCAGTGGCGATTCTGGCCGTCGCAACCCTGGCGGCCTTGGGCGCCGCACTGCCGTTGACGCGGCGGATACAAAATCTGCAGCGTGCATTGATCGGCATTGCACATGGCAGGTTCGATCGACCCGTGCCGCATACGGAAAATGACGATGAGGTCGGGGAAACGGCGCGTGCCTTGGAAACCTTGCGGGAGGCCGCGGCGGACAGGGCGGCCAGCCAGGAATTGCTGAAAGGCACGTTGGGATCAATCAGCGAAGGGGTTTTCGTCGTTCGACGGGACGGTTTGATCCGGAATACGAACGAGGGGGCGATAACGCTTTTTCACCTGCCCGCCGATGACCTGATCGGCCGGCATATCGGCGACTTCCTGCCGGGCGATCCGTTGGAGCAGCTGGGCGGGACGCCGGCCCCTGCGGCCGCAACCCTGCTGTCCCAAGACAGGGATGCTTTCGCGTCCCTGCCGGATGGAACCCGCATTCCCGTGCGACTTTCCGTTTCCGCGATGAGCGTCCGTGAGAGCTTGCTTTACACCGTTGTCGTTTCGGACATGTCGATACGGCAACGACTGGCGGACAATTTGCGTGACGCGGCAAGCGTCGCCCAGGCAGCGGATCGGGCGAAGAGCTCGTTTTTAGCGAATATGAGCCACGAAATCAGAACACCGCTCAACGGGATCATGGGAATCTCGAGGCTGTTGGCGATGTCGCCGCTGAATACGGAACAACAGGAACATATTCGGAAGATACTCAACTCGTCCGAAGTTCTGCTCGGTGTGATCAACGATATCCTCGATTTCTCCAAGATCGAGGCGGGCGAGCTCGAATTCGAGACGATCGACTTCAGCTTGGCGAGCCAGTTGGGAACGATCAAGGATATGTTCGACCTGCAGGCGCGTCAGAAGGGTATCGATCTGCGGATCAACGTGGCACCTGATGTGCCTGAGGGATTGCGCGGCGATCCGCTGCGGATAAAGCAGATCCTGATCAACCTGGTTGGCAATGCGATCAAGTTTACGGAACGGGGGACGGTGAACCTCAGCGTCGATTTCGGCATGGGGAAGGACGGTCGCAATCAACTCACGATGATTGTCAGCGATACGGGCATCGGTATGTCGATGGACGAAACCAGCAAGCTGTTCCAGCCGTTCACCCAGATGGATGCTTCGACGACGCGCCGCTTCGGTGGCAGCGGTCTAGGCTTGGCCATTTCCCAAGGGTTGACGATGCAGATGGGCGGCTCGATCAAGGTTGAAAGCGAAATCGGAATGGGCACGGCGTTTACGCTTACCATTCCCATTCTGCGCGCTTCCGGCGATTTTCGGCTCAAGGCGGCGGATCGCGGCGCAAGGCTGGAAGGCAGCTTGAAGAATTTGCGGGTGCTAGTTGCCGAGGACAATTCGGTAAATCAGGCGGTCGCACGCGGCCTTTTGCAGAAATTGGGCGCTCAGGTGGATATTGCCGAAGATGGGCAACAGGCCGTCAATCGCCTGATGAGCGAAGCCGACAAGGATGGCTATGACATCGTGCTGATGGATATTCAGATGCCGGTCATGGACGGGTATGAGGCGACGGCCGCTATTCGCGCGGATGAACGGTTCGACTCGATTCCGATCATCGCCATGACCGCGCATGCGCAATCGACCGAGCGGGACAAATGCTTGGCGGCCGGTATGCAGGATCACATCACCAAACCGGTCCGGTTCGAGGGGTTGGCTGAGAAATTGAAGTACTGGCACCCGGACAAAAGGCCGCCACCGATCATAATACCCGGCCGCGCGCGGACCGGACAGGCGCAAACGACCGAGCCGGGCGTATAGCTTTTAGCCGATCGCCGGTTGCTCGCTGGGCGAGGGAGACGCAAAATACCGCGCGCTTTTGCCGGTTCCCCGAAGGAGTGAGTTCCATGGTCACCTGGTCACCGTCCAATTTTTCGCAAACACAAACTGTCCGAAAGGGGGCGGTCCGGTCTGAAAACGGCGTGGTCGCGGCCCAGCATGGCGGGGCGGCAGCGGTTGGGGCCCGTGTGTTGGAGCAGGGCGGCAATGCGGTGGATGCCGCCATTGCCGTCAGCTTTGCGATCGGGGTGGTCGAACCGTGGATGTCCGGCCCTGGCGGCGGCGGATACATGGTGATTCGGCGACCTGGGGACGACAATGCGAATGTTATCGACTTCGGGATGCGCAGTCCTGCCGGGCTCGACCTCTCGAACTATCCATTGTCGGGTGGCGTCGCTTCCGATCTGTTCCCGTGGCCCAGCGTTCTGGATGATAGGAACGTAACCGGCGCCCATTCGGTCGCCCTGCCGGGGCAGGTCGCCGGGATGGGATTGGCGCATGAAACCTACGGCACGAAGCCGTGGGCCGACTTGTTGGAGCCGGCCGTCGGTCTGGCCGGCGAGGGGCTGTTGGTTGACTGGTACGCGCAGCTCTTGATCGCCGGCGTCGTTGGGGACCTTCGAAAATTCCCCAAATCCCAGGAAACTTTTCTCGACGCCGATGGCAATCCACGTGCGTCGGCTTGGACGGCGTTGGCGGATCAGCGTTGCGATATGTCTGCCATGCAGGCCACTTTGGCCAAAATCGCGGCCGGCGGCCCGCGTGAGTTTTATGAAGGTGATTTGGCGCGGTCCATCGTTAAGGACCTGCAGGCTGCGGGCAGTTCGATAACGGAAGCCGATCTGGCGGCGTATAAGGCGTCGATCGTACCGGCCCATAAGCTGGACCATCGGGAAGGAACGGTCTTCCTGACACCGGAATTGACGGCAGGGCCAACCTATATCCGGACATACGAACTGCTGCAGAAGGCGTTCGAAGGCGTCAACTTCCTCGGCGCCGACACTTATGTCGAATATGCCAATGCCCTGTTCACCGCCTACGCGGAAAGATTGGCGCAAATGGGCGACGTGGAAGGCCATCGCGGCTGTACAACGCATTTCAACGTCGTCGATAGCGACGGGATGATGGTGTCGGTAACCCAGACATTGTTGTCGATTTTCGGATCGAAGCTCATGCTGCCCGAAAGCGGCGTCTTGATGAACAACGGCATCATGTGGTTCGACCCGGAGCAAGGCAAACCGAACTCGCTGGCGCCGGGCAAACGATGCCTGTCCAATATGTGTCCGATTATCGGCGAACGGTCCGATGGTTTCCAATTCGCGCTCGGCGCGTCGGGCGGGCGGAAAATCATGCCTGCCGTGCTTCAGATATCTTCGTTCATCATGGATTACGGCATGGACCTGGAAGCCGCTTTCCATACACCCAGGATCGATGTCAGCGGCGGTGATACAGTCGTGGCCGACAATGCCTTGCCGGGGTCAATCCTGCAGGCCTTGGACCAGCGGTTCCGCTGCGTGGCGGCCCCCAGGACGGTCTATCCCTACAATTTCGGCTGTCCCAGCGCCGTCGCCCGGGATGGCGACGAAAACCAAGGGGCGACGGAAATCATGTCGCCGTGGGGCGACGCGGCCACGTACTAGATTTCGCAGGTGCAGCAAAAAATGCTGCATACGCACAAAAGTTCTTCATTGTGTTACGGTTTGATGACAATATCCTATCATCATCGACATTTTCTGGGCTAAGGTACGGTAAGGGGGTGCAACAAAAACGTAACGTAAATGCCCTATCGTGGGGGTGAAGTGTTCCACTGAACAGGGAGAGAACACTCGGGCATGCGGGCAATCCGTGTGTGCCGCCCGGTAGGGATGGGGTAAAAAAGACAAATCTTGAGGAGTAAGCCGCAATGAGCATTAGAAAGCTCGGATTGCTGGCGTGCGTCGGACTTGGTGTCATGGCGTTCGCGGCAACACGAAGCGATTCCGTTCGGGCAGCAGATTGCCCGGCAATAACGGTTGAAGACATGGGGGGCCTTTCCAGTGAGTTTCCGCAACAGTTCGAACTGGCTGAGTTCGAAGCCGCGGCTGGATGCACGCTGACCTTCCAGGAAAATCCCGAGATCGCCAAACTGAACGGTATGATCCGCGGCAACCCGGACCTTCCGCCGCTTGCGGACCGTCTGCCGGAAGAGCCATTGGTTTATGTGCCATATGGCGCGGTCGGTAAGTACGGCGGCACCTTCGATGTCTTGTCGAACGCGACCGAAGCCGGCACCTCAGACTTCCTGTCTGTACGCCACGTGAATCTTGTTCGTTATTCCGACGACCTTCAGACGATCGTTCCGATGGTCGCCAAGGGGTGGGAATGGAATGACGACTACACCCAACTGACCTTCTTCCTGCGCAAGGGCCATAAATGGTCCGATGGCGCGCCGTTCACCGCGGAAGACGTCAAATTCTGGTATGACAATCTGGCCCTGGACAGCAAAGTTCGGGAAAAGCCGAAGGATTACGCGCTTGTCGCGGGTGAGCGGATGACCGTCGATGTGGTCGACCCGCACACCGTCCGCTTCAATCTGCCGGCGCCGAAGCCGGGCCTTTTGGCTCACTTCGCGACATCCTATGCCCAGGCCTTCCAGCCGAAGCATTTCCTTGGTCAATGGCATCCCGCCATCACGGCCGATGGTGACGCGAAAGCTCAGGCCCTTGGGTTCAAGGACGGTTACGACGCCGTTGCCGCCTATTACGGCAACTCCGACTGGACCGATACGCCGACGCCGATGCTGGCGAAGCCGGACATGCTGCCGAAGCTGCCCAAGGATGCGATGCCCAGCCTGGAAAGCCATGTTGTCATCAAGGAAAGCACGGAAGGCCGCCACTTCGTTGCCAACCCGTATTTCCACATCGTCGATACGGCCGGCAATCAGCTTCCCTATATCAGCGAACAGGACGAGTTGTTCATCAACGAGAACGAAGTCCGCCTGCTGAAGCTGGTGAATGCGGAAGTCGACTACAAGTCCCAGTCGGTTCAGCTTCCTGCCGCGCCGATGCTTATGGACGGTGCCGAAAAGGGCGACTACACGGTCGACCTGAAGCCGACCATCGCGATGCCGCTGTTCTCGTTCAACGTTACGTCGGAAGATCTCGAAAAGCGTAAGGTTTTCGGGAATCTGAAGTTCCGTCAGGCGATGTCCGTCGCCCTGAACCGGGATGAGATCAATGAGGTCGCCTTCTTCGGCCTTGGTGAGCCGAAACAGTATACCGGTTTCTCTCCGAACCCGGAATTCATCGGCGAAGACATTGCCAAGCATTACGCCCAGCACGATCCCGCATTGGCGAACAAGCTGCTGGACGAAATCGGCATGGTGGACACGGATGGCGACGGCAAACGTGAATTGCCGAACGGCGACCGTTTCGTTCTGAACATTCAGTTCGCGACCCAGGGCATGCCCGGTCAGCTCGTCGAACTGGCCGCTCAGCATTGGTCCAATGTCGGTATCGACACGACGGTCAAGGAAGTAACGCCGGACGAATATCGTTCCGCGCAGTCTTCCAACCAACTCGATGTCGGCGCTTGGCAGCAGGGTTTCCCGCTTCCGATCATCCTGGGCCTCAACGAACCCTTCGTGCCGCCGTTCGGGGGATACTTCTTCCACCGTACCGGTATGCTGTGGGGCGAGTACCTGGAGTCCAACGGCGAAAAGGGTGTGAAGCCGCCGGAATGGGCCATGAAGATGGTGGACGATATCAATGCGTTCCAGTCGGCCATTCCCGGTACGCCGGAATCCGACAAGCTTGGCCTCGCATTGGCTGAAAACATGGCCACGCATCTGGTCATGATCGGCACCGTGCAGGCCCCTGCGCCGGTCTACCACCGGAACGCGTTGAAGAACTTCCCGGAGTTCAAGACGTGGTCCTACGAGTACTACCGGACCTATCCGTATCGTCCGGCACAGTGGTATTTCGACGAGTAATCTCGCTGTAAATATCGAGTAGCGTATAAGGAAACTGTGGGGTCGGGCGGACCTGTCCGGCCCCACACTTCCACAAGCGATTTGCGTCAGGCGCGGGGCGCCTCCGGATGGAGGCGGGATAAGCCGGAAAACGGTAATCCGTGTTTGAATTAGGGGCGGTTCGCGGGGCGGTCGAGAGAGGGCACGTAGATGCTGCAGTTTGCACAGTTCGCGTTGACGCGGGCCGCCATGGCCATCGTGACGCTGCTGTTGGTTTCTTTTATCGTTTTTTCGCTTATGGAGCTGGTGCCCGGCAACTGCGCCGAACGGTATCTGGCTTTCAAGAACACCCAAGGCGCCAAAATCTCCATTGAAGATATCCAGGCGGAGGAAAAGCGCCTCGGCCTCGATCGTCCGTTCGTCATTCGATGGGGCAGCTGGGTTGGCAATGTCTTCTTCAAGGGTGAATTCGGCGATAGCTGCATCCTGCGTTTGAACATCAATCAGCTGTTGGGTGAGAAGGTCTGGATCTCGCTGGGCATTTGTTTCGCCTCGCTATTCATGGCTTACCTGATCGCCGTGCCGGTTGGCATCCTATCCGCTGCCGTCGACAGCCCAGCCGCCAATAACGCGTTGCGGCTGGTTTCTTATCTGGGGCTGGCGCTGCCGAACTTCCTGCTCGCGCTCATGATCATGCTGTTTTCTACCGTGGTGTTCGGGGATAGTTTGACCGGATTATTCTCCAAGGAATTCCGCGATGCCGCCTGGTCGGTCGACCGGGTCCTCGACTTCCTGTCGCGGGCATGGCTTCCGATCTTCATTCTGGGCTGGTCGGCAACGGCTTTTGCGCTGCAGACGGTGCGCGCGTTGATGGCCGACGAAATCGGCAAGCTCTATGTCACCGCCGCGAAAGCGCGGGGCATATTCGGCGGACGGTTGCTATGGCGTTACCCGGCCAAGCATGCGCTGGGACCGATCATCAACTCGCTCGGTTTCGATTTGAACCGTGTGTTCAACGAATTGCCGATCGTTGCCGTAATCCTGACATTGACCGAAATGGGCGCCTTGCTGCTTGAATCGCTAGCCCGGTCGAACGATCAGCAATTGGCAGGGGCGATCATTTTCATGCTGACGGCATCCATCGTCTTCCTGAATTTCGTTACCGACCTTTTGCTGGCCTTGCTCGACCCGCGGGTCCGGCACAGCGTGATGGGGGGCTAAGCAATGGCTGATCAGTCAGTATCACCGGAACTGTCCGCCGAGGCGCTTGCGGAACAAAAGCGCAAGGAAGCCTATTTCACAGCCAGCCAGATGCAGCTCGTCTGGGCGCGGTTCAAGCGGAACAAGACCGCCATGTTCGCCGCCTGCGTGCTGTTCGCGCTGGTTGGGATGGGGTTGATTGCTCCCTTCCTGTCACCCTATGACCCGACAATCGCGGGGCGTGACAAGGACTATCAGAACGGGGCGCCGCAGATCCCCATGTTCTGCGATCAGAACGGTTGTTCCTTGCGGCCCTTCCTGCATGGTTTGACACGGACCAGGTCCGCAAAGACCAATTTCCGTTGGGTGACCGAAATCAACCCGGATGAACGGCGCTACGTCCATTTCTTTGTCGAAGGGTGGGAGTATTCGTATTTCGCCTACGATATCGATTTGCCAGGCGAGGCATTGGATTTCCGTATCCCTGGCTTCACCTTCGATACCCATCTGTTCGGGGTCGATTCAGGCGGCATCCACATTTTTGGAACCGACGACGGCGGCAAGGACATCTTTGGCCGCACGCTGCACGCGATTTCCACCTCGCTCGCCGTGGGCACCATCGGCGTCTTCATCAGTTTCGTTCTGGCGCTGATTATCGGCGGTGTATCCGGATTTTTTGGCGGCAGGATCGACGGCTTTTTCCAGATGATCACCGACGCGATCCGAACGGTGCCGCCAATTCCGCTTTTCATGGCGCTGGCGGCGTTTATTCCCGATGAGTGGAGTTCGGAAACAAGGTTCTTCTTCATCTCCATTATCCTGGGTTTCATCAACTGGCCGACCTTGGCGCGGCGTGTCCGCACCCATCTGTTGACCGAAAGAAACCAGGAATATGTGCTGGCCGCCCGGCTATGCGGGGCCTCGCCGGCCCATATCATCGCGCGGCACCTGTTACCCAGTTTCACCAGTTACATCATCGTCGATCTGGTGATTTCTTTCCCGTACATGGTGCTCTCCGAAACCGCTTTGAGCTTCATTGGCCTCGGCCTGAAAGACCCGGTCAATTCGCTGGGTGTGATGCTGCAGAACGTGACCAAGTCCGACGTCCTGCTGAATTATCAATGGTATTTCATACCCGTCTTTTTCTTCATTGCGCTGGTTTTGGCCTTCGTCTTCGTTGGGGACGGACTACGGGATGCCGCAGACCCCTATTCGGATCGTAAGTCATGACGAAACCGCTGATGAGTGTAAAAGACCTGACGATCCAGTTCAGGACGGATGAAGGCATCATCACCACGGTGAACGAGATTTCCTTCGACATTGCGCCGGGTGAAGTGCTCGGCCTTGTCGGGGAGAGCGGATCGGGCAAATCCGTCTCGGCCAAGGCGTTGATGCGGCTGAACGCCGGGAACGCGATTTATGGACCGAAAAGTTCCATCGTCCTCAACCTCGACGACGGTCCGGTAGATGTTCTTGCCCTTCGGCGTGAAAAGGACATGCAGGTCGTCCGGGGCGGGGCCGTATCGATGATCTTCCAGGAACCGATGGCCAGTTTTGCGCCGGCGATTTCCATTGGCGATCAGATGGTCGAACAGCTGCTGGTCCACACCAATATGTCCAAGAAGGAAGCGCGCGAGCATTCCATCGACATGTTGGCCCGAGTCGGGATTTCAGAGCCTTCCAAACGTATCGATCAATATGCGTTCGAGTTTTCGGGCGGTATGCGTCAGCGCGCGATGATCGCCATGGCGCTTTCCACCAGTCCGAAATTGTTGATTGCCGATGAACCGACAACGGCGTTGGACGTCACCATTCAGGCCCAGGTTATCGACCTGATGAAAGAACTGGTCGATGAGTACGGCATGGGTATTTTGTTCATTACCCACGACCTGGGTGTGATCGCGCAAACGGCGGACCGGGTGGCGGTGATGTATCTTGGTAATGTGATTGAGACGGGGGAAGTCCGCGACGTGATCCGGCATCCTTCGCATCCCTACACGAAGGGTCTGTTGAACGCGATACCGCATCTTCACGATCTGGATAGACCGTTGACGCCGGTGCCGGGTGACATTCCCAGTCCATTGGAACGTCCTACGGGCTGCGTTTTCCATACCCGCTGCGCTTATGCCATTCCAGGCAAGTGCGACAGGGAGATCCCGTCGCCGAACACAATGTCGCCGGGCCATACGTCGGCCTGTTTCGTCGCCAAGGAAATACACAACAATGAAGCGGAGGCGGTAGCGTGACGTCGTCGACCCATATTTCCGTTAAAGACATTGGTGTGCACTTCACGCTGGGCCGCCGCCTGATTGGCAAGCCGCCGGTCCTGCGCGCCGTGGATGGGGTTTCGCTGGATATTCCGAAAGGCTGCTTTTTCGGCCTGGTGGGGGAAAGTGGATCGGGCAAGACCACGCTTGGCCGGGCCATGTTGAAAGCCGTTCCCATCACCACGGGTCATATCAAATATGACGATGGCGATGTGCAGTACGACATTGCCACCATCGGCAAGGACGAGCTGAAGGATTATCGCAGCCGCGCCCAGCTGATTTTTCAGGACCCCTATGCGGCGCTCAGCCCCCGGATGACGGTTCGCGATATCATCGCCGAACCCCTTGAGGTTATGGGCATCACCAAGACGCGTGAGGAGACCGACAACCGGGTTCGCGAAATTGCGGCCAAATGCCGGTTGAATCTGGAACATCTGCGCCGCTTTCCGCACGCATTCTCCGGCGGTCAACGGCAGCGTATTTCCATCGCCCGTGCGTTGGTTTGCGAACCGAAATTCATCGTTGCGGATGAAAGCGTCGCGGCGCTGGACGTTTCCATTCAGGCCGATATTCTGAACCTGTTGAAGCAATTGCAGCAGGATATGGACATCACCTTCCTGTTCATCAGCCATGATCTGAGTGTCGTTGCCCATACCTGTGACCATGTGGCCGTGATGTATCTGGGACGGTTGGTTGAGACAGCGCCGACGCGCAGCCTGTTCAACGCGCCAAGGCATCCCTACACCAAGGCGTTGCTTTCAGCGATTCCGTCGCTCGACCCGGACGACGCGGGAAGGGCGCAACGCCTCAGCGGAGAAATTCCGAGCCCGGCAAATCCGCCGGATGGGTGTCGTTTCCATACACGCTGTCCTCATGCGCGTGAGAAATGCAAGATCGACGTGCCGAAATGGCGTCAGATGGCGGACGAGCATTTCGTTTCCTGCCATTACGCCGAAGAACTCGCGGAAGCATCGGAGCCCGTTCCCGCAGGTTGATCCTAACGGAACGTTCACGGCGGCAAGGACGATTCAGTCTTTTCCTCTCACCGGCGTCACGGCACTGTAAGGGCAAGCAGTAAACACGCCCTTCAGACAGGTCCGTCATGAGCAGCCCCAACGCCTACCCCTGCCTTTTGTCGCCGATCGACGTCGGCCCCTTTACGTTACCCAACCGGGTCATCATGGGGTCGATGCATACCGGGTTGGAAGGCGATGCCGACGGGTTGAGCCGGCTGGCGGAATTTTACAGGGCGCGGGCGGAAGGCGGGGTCGGGTTGATCATCACCGGCGGCCACTCGCCGAACCGGGATGGGAATCTCGGTATCCCGCGGGAAGAGATGGCGACGGCCGAGGATGCCGCGCGACATCGCGTGATAACCTCCGCGGTTCACGACGCCGGGGGGCGCATCGCCCTTCAGGTTCTGCATGCCGGGCGTTACAGCTACCACGATCATCCAGTCTCAGCCTCTCCGATCAGGGCGCCGATCAACAAGACGGCGCCGCGGGAGCTGACGGACGCGGAGGTCGAGGCGACGATCGATGATTTCGCGACCGCGACCGCCTTGGCGCGCGACGGCGGCTATGACGGCGTCGAACTAATGGGGTCGGAAGGGTACTTGATCACACAGTTCCTGGCGTCGCGCACCAATCATCGGGAAGATGAGTGGGGCGGCCCGTTGGAAAACCGGATGCGTTTTGCGACCGAGATCGTTCGGCGCAGTCGTGCGAAGGCCGGCGATGATTGCCTGATTGTCTTCCGTCTCTCCGTCCTCGACCTCGTCGAAGGCGGCTTGTCGGGTGACGACATCGTCACGGTGTCGAAAGCCATTGAGGCAGCCGGCGCCAATATTCTGAACAGCGGCATCGGTTGGCACGAAGCGCGCATTCCCACCATCGCGCAGCCCGTGCCCGGCGCCGCCTTTGCCTGGGCCGCCAAACCGGTGAAGGACGCGGTGGGCATCCCGGTCGTGGCCTCCAACCGGATCCACACGCCCGAGGACGCTGAGAAAGTCATCGCCGGGGGGATGGCCGATATGGTCTCTATGGCGCGGCCCTTCCTTGCGGATCCAGATATCGTTCGCAAGGCCGCCAGCGGCGACCGCGACGGCATCAATCTGTGTATCGCCTGCAACCAGGCCTGCCTGGACCATTATTTCGTCGGCGCTGCGGTTACATGCCTTGTGAACCCTGCGGCCGCGCGGGAGGGGGAGTTTACGCCAGTTCCGGCAACGATCCCGAAGAAGATTGCCGTCGTCGGCGGCGGCATGGCCGGTCTTTCCGCCGCCTTGACCGCGGCGCGGCGCGGTCATGCGGTCACCTTGTTCGAAGCTGGGGCCGAGCTTGGCGGTCAGTTCAATTTGGCGAAGCATGTACCGGGCAAAGCGGTCTTCGCGGACACCATCGCCTATTTCCGCAGCAATCTGGATCGGGCGGGCGCTGTCATAAAAATGAACAGTCCCGCGGATGCGGAGATGCTCAAGGCGGGAGGTTTCGACGATATCATCCTAGCGACCGGCGTGGCGCCCAGGGTTCCGGACATCCCGGGCGTCGACCACCCGTCGGTCATCACCTATCCGGAAGCGCTGACCGGCGCCAAGCCCGTGGGGGAACGCGTTGCGGTGATCGGGGCAGGTGGCATCGGGTATGATGTCAGTCTGTTCCTGGTCGAGGCGGGAAGCCGGCACCACGTGGACATCGCCGAATTCAACGCGCATTGGGGCATCGACTCTTCGATTGCAGGCGAGGGTGGCCTGACCGGCGAAAAGCCCAAGAGAGAGACGCCCCCGCACAAGGTGACTCTCTTGAAGCGCAGCGAGGGGCCGTTTGGGCGGAGCTTGGGGCGTACAACGGGCTGGGTCCATCGCATCGGACTGCAGCGCAATGGCGTCGAGACGCTTGCCGGCGTGTCCTATGACCGGATCGATGATGACGGCCTGCACATTACCCTCGGCGGTGAAAGCCGGGTCATTCCGGCCGATACCATCGTTCTCTGTGCCGGGCAGGACAGCCGGACGGACCTGGTTCAGCCTTTACTGGATGCGGGAATAAAGCTTCACGTCATTGGGGGCGCCAAGCTGGCGGCCGAGTTGGACGCGAAACGCGCGATTGAGGAGGGGACGAGGCTGGGCCTTTCCCTTTAGCGGCGTGTGTTTCAAGGGGAGCAGAGGGAGCTCAGGAGGTGGCGGGCATCACCCGCGTCTTCACCTTCAAGGCTGAATCCAGCTTTGCGGCGGCTTCCTTAGCCGCGTTCTCCGTCTCGAACGGCCCGGCGGTCAAACGGGTGGCCTTTTTGCCATTAACGTCACGGATGTCTTCCTGTACCGGCAACCCCAGGCCTTCCGCCTCGTCGCGGATGCGGCGCACGCTCTCCGCCTTTGCGAAAACGCCTATCTGTACCAGAAAGGGGGCGGATAGTTGTTGATCGGCTTGCGGCGCCGGCTCTTCGGTCGGAACGGCGATGTCCGCTGTCTCGTTTTTCTGGGGGGCGGCGTCGCGGGCTTCCGATTCCTGACGCAGCATGGCGAGCGCGATGTCACGGGTATTGGCGCTCTGGGCGACCCGGGTCGGAACCTTTGGCGGTTTGCCGAGTTTGTCGCGTGACAGAAGGTCGATCTCAAGCTCGCGACGCAGGGCCAGGGCCCGTCCGGCCGCGCGATCCCGGTCAACCATATCGGATTCCAGCGTGTCCCGATTTTCAATCGCGTTGGTCAAATTGTACTCCGCGGCGACGCGGAACCAGGCGACGGCCTCGATCGGGTCGGCGACAACGCCAAGGCCATCCCGGTAAAGTAGCCCCAATTCGTTCATCGCTTTTGGATTACCCAAGAAAGCCGCCGCCGAATAGGCATCGCGCGCCTTCGCAAAGTCGCGGGAAACGCCAAGGCCCTTGTGCCAGATGGAGCCCAATAGATATCCGGCCTCTGCATTGCCGGACGCTGTCATATTGTGCAAATCGTCAATCGCGGAACCGCCGTCACCCTTTTCGATTGCGGCGATGGCACCCTTCAATTCCGCCGTTCCGGCCGTTTCCAAGATTGGTGTGGCAGAAGCGTCGCCGACGATCATTGCTGTCAGCACGCCACTGATGACGACGCTGCCCAGACGGTGTGCTTGGCTGCGATTGCCGGTCTTTCCCATGTCGATGACCTTATTCAGACTACTTGGCTTATCTATACAGTTTAAAGAAAACGACAAGACTAGTGAATACTTCGTAAATACACTCTAAGGGAATTTGCAGAACTAAGCGACATATCTATTCATTAATATTTGCACTATTTTTATTGTGACTATTTTGCGTATACTTGGCGCAGAAAAAGATAATACCGCCCCAGGAGGGAACTTGCCGTCAGTCGACACCATCATGACCATGGTGGATCTCACGATTGTCCTGGTTGTCCTTGTGACCGGCTATCTCCTGCATCGCCAGGCCCGCCGGTTTCGGCGGCTGCGGACGGAACCGGGGATGGTGATCGGGTTCCTGGGGCTCGGTTTGTTGACCTGCTGGAGTTTGGCCGCACTTTATCTGGCCTATATCGGCCCCGTCCTGTTCGACGCGGCGCCGGACGCGCTGTTAAATCGATTGATCCGCTACGATTTGCGATGGCCCGCCAATGCTTTGGCCATATCCCTTATGGCGGTCGGGGCGGTGATGGTGGCGCGGGTCATCGTGGACCTGGATCGGGAGCGGCGTAAGAGTGAGGCGCAATTGCGCCGGGCGGTGCGTCTTGCGAAGGTCGGTCATTGGATTTGGGACCACAAACTCGACAAAAGCATCTATGCCTCCCCCGAAATCGCTGAGATTTTTGATGTTTCGGTGGAAGAATATATGCGGAATGCGTCCAGCTTCGAGACGGAGTTGGACTGGTACCCGGACACGGAACGCGAGGCTTATTTCAAAACGGTTCATGAGGCGACCGTGGCCGGTACAGGCTATGAGCTTGTTACGGCCATCCGCCGCCGGAGCGGTGAAATTCGGTACATCCACGAATTGGCCGAGGTCGAAACCGATGAAAACGGCACGGCGCGTTTCACCTATGGGACGACGCGTGACATCACGGATGCGAAGGTTCTGGAAGAATCGTTGATTGCAGCCAACAAGGCCAAGTCCGACTTCCTGGCGCATATGAGCCATGAGTTGCGGACCCCCCTGAATTCCATCCTGGGCTTTTCCGACATTCTAAAAGAAGAACTGATGGGGCCGATCGGGAAGCCGCAATACAAGGAATATGCCGCGCATATCCTGCATTCCGGACAACATCTTCACGCCGTTCTGACGGATATCCTCGATCTGTCGAAGATTGAGGCGGGTGCGATGGAGGTTCATGAGGAAGCGTTGGATCTGAACGAGCTTGTCGCTACCTGCACGGCCATGTCCGAAGGGGCTGCTCTGAAAAAGGCTGTGACGCTGGCGGTGACGGCACCGGCCGATCCGGTCATCGTCCGGGGCGACAAAAGACTGCTGCGACAGGCCATTTTTAATATTTTGTCCAACGCCATCCACTATTCTCCCGAAGAAGGGAAAATCGATATTGCGATCCGTATCCGGAAAGGGGCCGGGGCCGATATCGTCATCAAGGATGAGGGGCCGGGCATACCGGAAGGGGATATGGAATTGGTCCTGCAGCCGTTTTCCCAGTCCAACCGCAATCCGGATTTGGCGCATCAGGGAACCGGCCTGGGCTTATCCTTGTCTTCACGCATCATGGAATTGCACGATGGCGGTCTGGCTCTCAGAAGCACGCCGGGCAAGGGAATGGAAGTCACGCTGAGTTTGCCGGAAGACAGGCTCGCAAGAGCCTGAAAGTTATACTGTAGGCGCCTGACGTCTCAGGATTTCGCCGCGTGATAGCGTTCCCGCCAGTAGATGATGATGCCGCCGGCGACGATCAGAAACACGCCGGGCATCAACCGGTCGAACGGGGCTTCGCCGAAGACCAGCCAGCCGATCACGAAGGATAGCGGTATCCCGAAATATTCGAAGGGGGCCAGGTTGCTTGGCGAAGTTTGACGATAGGCGGAAACAAGGGTGAAGACGGCCAGCCCGCCGGCCAGTCCCATGGCGAAAAGCCAAAGCCAGTCCTCACCCGTTTCAACAATGCGGTAGGCATCGGTTGCGACGACAAAAATGGTCGCCCCCAACAACGCGCCGGCGCTGGAATAAAGATTGATTGTCGGTGTCGGTACGCCGTCGTCGATCAGCTTCACGCTGACGCTGGACGAAGCATATCCAAAGGCGGCGCAAAGCGGCAGAAGGGCATAGGGGGTGAAGACGTCCGTGCCCGGCTGCATGATCATGATCAGCCCGGCGAAGCCGATCATCACGGCGATCCACCGCCATAGACCGACTTTGGTTTTCAACACCGGGATGGATAACCCTGTGACGAAGAGCGGTCCGGCGAAGGTCAAGGTCGCCGCAAGGGCGAATTCAAGATTGGCGAGAGAGGTGTAGTAGCAGAACTGCGCTATCGCGACGAAGAAACCGCGCATCAGTCCAAGCGGCCATTGCCGCATCTTTATCGGCCGCCCGCTGCGCCGCCAATCGCGTGACAGGAATAACAACCCGATGGCGGGAAAGACGCCGAAGAAGCAGCGGAACATGGAAAGCTGCTGCGGCGGATAGGACGCCCCCATATATTTAATGATCGCCGCCATGACGTCGAACAAAGCGATGGCGATCAGTATCAATACGATGCCACGCAGCACAGGCGAATTGAGAGGATTCATAAAACCGGCGGGGTTGAGGACTTGTCCCGCAGGGTAGGCGTTCATGTCGTGTTCGGGCAAGCGGGCCGCGCGGACGAGGACTTGTGCCTCACCGCACGGCCGTTCGCATTAGTCACACACCTTCGGCTTGTTGCGCGCCTTCAAAGTCACCAGCGCGTGCGGAAACAGGGCCTCCATTCCGTGCCGGTCGGCGACCATTTGATCCTGTAGCGCCGGCGGCAGATCATGCTTGCGAAGGCCGATGTCCCGAAGCTGGTGATCATTCAGGCTACGCAGGTGTCGAAGGGTTTCCTGATTTTCCCGCCACGCCCGGAATTCAGCCAACAGATGGCCGAAATCGAAGCTGGTCAAAGTCGCCCAGCGGGCCTTTTGAGGGCGCGCGGCTGTGAAGGAATCAAGGCAAATGTTTTGTTCGGACATTTTTACCTCCCTTGTTTGCAGGTTGGTCCAGGGGTTTCGTTGGTTAAGATGTGCGCCCGTTGCGGTTATTACTCAAATGCCATTTCTTGACAGCTGGTATAACAAAAAGTCACACTGACTTATGCCTCGCCAACTTCCCCCTTTGAACGCTTTGCGCGCTTTCGACGCGGCCGGCCGTTTGGGCAGTTTTTCCCGGGCCGCGGAAGAGATGAATGTGACCCATGCCGCGATCAGCCGGCATGTGCGCGGGCTGGAGAAACGGTTGGGTGTCCAATTGTTCCGGATTGTTCCGCGCGGCGTCGAATTGACGGAGGCGGGGACGCGTTACCTGGACGAGGTGAGGCCGGCCTTCGACCGCATCGCGGAAGCGACGGAAGCTTTGACGAACAAGGTTGAAGGGCTGGTCACGGTCAGCGTCGAAGGGACTTTCGCACAGAAATGGTTGATGCCGCGCCTCGGTGGGTTTTATGCCGCTTATCCAGAAATCGAGCTCCGCATCGATGCGTCGAGCCGGCTGGCGGATATCGAGCATTACGAGGCAGACCTGGCGATCCGGTACAGCTATCGAACTTGGCCGGAGCTGAAGTCGGACCACATCGTCCGGTCCACGGTCTTTCCGGTCGGGGCGCCGTCCATGGTCCCGGAGGGTGGGGTGCCGACGGAACCGAAAGACCTGCTGAATTTCCGTTTGTTGCACGAAGACCGGGGCGAGGGATGGGCGCAATGGTTTCGTACCGCCGGGGTGCCGGATGCGACGCTGCCGCCGGTCTCCGGTCCGCTTGCAAGTCTTCTGGCGATCGAAGGCGCGCTGTCCGGCCAGGGTCTGGCCTTGATTTCCTATGAGTTGATCGCCAGCGATATCGAAGCGGGCCGCCTGATCCGCTTTTCCAAGGTCGGGCTGACTTTCGGGGACTATTCCATGCTCTATCTGCCGGAAAGCATGCGCCGAAAACCGGTCCGTGCCTTCCGGGACTGGGTCCTCACCGACACCCAGCCGCTGCGGAGCTGAGGTGTCGCGAAAAGCCCGTTCTGCCGTCTTCCGACTTCCGGCGTCATACGGTTTCGATCAGATTGGACAGGCTGTCGACAGTCAGCACAGAGAGTTTCCCGCCATAGACAGCGCCGGTATCGATAAACAAATGCCTGCCGACGGGGGTGACCCGATCAACCGGGGTATGGCCATGAACAGTCAGGTCGACGTCGTTCATGTCGTAGGGGCGTCGGCTGTGGATCACGGATCGCCCCCAGACCAGTTCATAGGCGGATCGATTGTCCATGCGCGCACTGAATTCGGGGCCATGCGGCTGGGCGTGGGACACGCCGATCCTGTTTCCCGCCTTGTCCTCCACGATGATGCGTCGCGGAAGCGCCGCCAAATCGGTCTTCAGGCTGTCCGCCTCACGACGCTCATCGGCGGTCAAACGTGCGTACCAATCACCACCGTTCCGGAACCACATGCTGTCATCGCCGCCGTCAGGGGTTTCAAGCATCATCTGTTCGTGATTTCCAAGGACGGCGAAAAACCAAGGTTCCCGGATCAAACGCAGACAGGACAGGCTGGCCGGGCCGCGATCTATCAAATCGCCGACGCTGAACAGGCGGTCATATCCGGGTTCGAAGGACAACCCCGACAGCGCGTCCATCAGCATGTCGTGGCAGCCGTGCACATCGCCAACGATATAGTCCGTGCCGACCGTGTTCGCGGCGAAGTGCGGGATGTCGTCCATGCCTGCTTCTCCTGTTGAGTTCACGCTGCCGTCACCCACCAGGATACAGAACAAGTGCCTTCGTGTGCAGAAACACCGCGGGGTGTCTTCGCGAAGCAAGGAAAACCGGGGGTTTCAGGGGGCGGTGGCCGGATAGCAGTCCGACCACCGTGGGGAAAACCCGGCCCTTGATCCGAATAGTCCTATGGCCGAACTGAGTGTCTCCGGACCATTTTTCGGCTCAAACCCCTGCCGGATTCTCGACATCGGCGCCAAGGTCTTCCAGGTCCGAGTAACGATTCCCGATCCTGTGATGCGGGCGACCGCCGAGCGCGGCGCCCAGAGCGACTACCAATTCGTCCGGCGCGGGAGCATCGGGAATTGAGAACTGCACGGTGTGGTAATGGGACCGTCGGCCGGTGTCATGCTTGTCCATCAATGGGATCTGAATTTGGCAATTGGCCGGACCGCGGGTATTCGTGAATCCCAGATAGCTTTTTGCGCCGACAGCTTGGCGATAGAAGTTGCCGAACTTGAGCGTATGGATCAGGGCGGAGGCAAGTTCGATCTCGCAATTCACACCGGAAACGCAGGCTTTGCCATAGGCTTCGATCGCATCACCGCTTCCGGCTAACCCAATAAGGCGGTCAGACAACATCTTGCCGAGTTGCGGGGCGTAGACCTTGATTTCAGGCATCAGGTCCTCGACGAAACCGCGGCCGTGCCAGGGATTTGAGACGACCGCGGCAACACCGATCAAGCGCAGGACCGGATCGGCTTCCTTGCCGCCTTCGATCAGAACATCCTCATCATAGGTTACGACTTTTCGAATGATATTTTCCATAAGGGCTCTTTCGTTGCTGTTCGTTTAACTGGTTACGTTTCATCGTCCGAGTAGGCCGCGGGCAATGATTTCCGCCTGTATTTCTGCAGCGCCTTCGAAGATGCTGAGGATTCTTGCGTCGCAGAGCAGACGTGAGATTGGCGTTTCCGCGGCAAATCCGATTCCACCATGTATCTGCAGAACGTTGTCCGCGGCCGACCAGGCAAGGCGGGCCGCAAGCAATTTCGCCATTCCGGCTTCGACGTCGCTTCTGCCGCCCTGGTCCTTTTTGCGCGCCGCCATGTAGGTCAATTGTCGGACGGCCATGCTTTCGACCAGAATGCGCGCGAGTTTCCCATACACCCGCTCATAGCTCAGGATCGGGTTGCCAAACTGCATGCGTGTTCCGGCATAGTCGAAACCGAAATCCAGGGCATTCCTCGCCACGCCGAGCGCCCGGGCGGCTGTTTGTATTCGGGCGCTTTCAAACGTGTTCATCAATTGCTTGAAACCTTGTCCCTCCAGCCCGCCGAGGGCTGCGTCGACGGGAACCTTGAAACCGTCGAAGGCAAGGTCGTATTCCTTAAGGCCGCGATAGCCGATGACGGGAATTTCTCCGCCACTAATCGCATCATCGGGAAAAGGGTCGCTGTCGGTTCCGCGCGTCTTATCCGCCAACAACATGGTCAACCCGCGATGTCCCTTTTCATTCGGATCCGTTCTGACCAACAAGGTCATCAGATCCGACCGGGCGGCATGGGTGATCCAGGTCTTGTTTCCTGAAACAATGTAGTGATTGCTCTGGCGGTCGGCGCGTGTCGACAGGCGGGAGAGGTCCGAGCCGGTATCCGGTTCCGTGAATACCGCAGCAGGCAAGATCTCGCCGCTGCAGATCTTCGGCAAATAGTAAGACTTTTGCGCGGCTGTTCCATTGACCTGAATGAGTTCGCCGGCGATCTCGGAACGTGTGCCCAGGCTGCCCACACCAAGGAAACCGCGCGATAATTCCTCAGTGACGATGCACATGGCGAGTTTTCCGAGTCCGGTGCCGCCAAACTCCTCGCGCACGGTCAAACCGAACACTCCCATATCGGCCAGCTTCGCCACAACCTGGTCGGGGATCAGCGCGTCGTCTTCATGCCAACCATGCGCGTTCGGCAGTATCTCCTTCTCGGAGAATGCCTCGAATTCGTTGGCGATCAGCGTATGGGTTTCGTCCAAACCGAAATCCCCATAGCTCTGGCGTTTTAGCGAGGCGTCGATAATCCGTCGTCCAAGTTCGACGACTGTCGATTGAGCAAATCGCGCTATTGCCGGGTCCTGACCGAAGGCGTCTGCCAACCGGGCGCAGGTCGTGTCGCCGGGTTCGTCAAAATCTCCGGGACGGACCACCTCATCTTGGCTCATCGCTACGCCAAAGCGTAGTTGGTTCAGATATTCCGCGACGCTTGCCCGCGCAATCAATTGTTCAAGTTCGAAGAACCGTCCTGCCTCGGCGAGGTTCTCCGACCAAAACTGAACGGCGGCCATGGCTTCGCAATAGGCGGCCATCCAGGCATAACCATGGCGGCGGAACTGTAGGTGACGGTCGCCTGAACTGCTGTGTTTCGTGAGTTGATCGCGCAAACGATCCAGATAGATCCGTGCCGTCATGACGGCATCGCGAAGATCTTTGACGGCTTCTGTTTGTGTTGGCACGGCGATGAAAGACATATTCCTGCTTACTCCGGTAACATTGAACTGCCGAACCTGCCGGAGCTGACATTGCGCAACACGGCGTGCGTATCTTGGCCGACCTGTACCGCGGGCCGGACGGGTTGGCGCTTCTCGCCAACAAAATTGATCGGTGATCCGGCGGAAAGATGCTTGCCGATCCCTGGTTGATCGACCTTTTCCTGCCCATCGGCCGACCGAAGATCGAGCGCAACGGACCGTTTTCCTTTGTTGAGGCCGGCCCAATACAAGCTTGTTTGGTCATCGCTAAGGGGCCGGCGCCGATAGTCGATGCCGCCGCCTTCCGGGTCGATACGGATTACATCAGCACCGAGTTGGGAAAGGGTAAGGGGGGCGAATGGTGCTGCCACGAAGGCGGATACCTCGACGATCCGAAGGCCGGCAATTAAGTCGTACATGTCCGATTACCTTGTATGGAGCGCCGCATTTGCGACCTGACGGACGCGACCGACTTCATCGGTGCCTTCATAAATACTGAACTGACCGTGCTGAACTTCGCTTCGGTAACGGTTGAGCATGCTGCGCTCCGCCGCGTTCTCGATTTTCTCCAAAGGAAAATCGGCAAGTCCTACGAAGGTCAGGCCGGCACCGGGAGAGCCCGACACCGTACCGTGGTAGAAGATCGAATGCGCACCGGACTCGTTGTCTCTGTAGATCGCGTAAAGAAAGTCCAAAGAGGGTTCTACGCCCTTTTCGACCAGCGTTTTGTTAAAGTGGCTTTCGCTCGCCTCCGGGCCGGTAACTTTAGGGAGGCTGAAGCGGCCGTGCGCATCGATCTTCACGAGCACGTCGTCCCCGCGTTGCAGCACTGCGCCGATCGTCAAATCCTGGGCCCGTGCGGCGGCTGAAACGAGTGTTTCCTCCAACCCAAGTGAAAAGTAGTTGCCTCGAAAAAAGCCCAGCGGCCGACCGTCGTCGATGTCGTACTCTTCCACTTCTCCGACCAGGATGACGTGGTCGCCGGCATCCACGGCCTTGTCGCGTACGCATGTGAATGTTGCGAGTGAACCGGAGATCAATGGAACGTCGTGGCGCCCCGCGAACCAATCAGCAATATCGAATTTGTCCGGTCGCTGAGAAGCGAAAAGACCTGAAGCGTCTTTCTGATCCTCTTTAAGGATACTCACCCCGAAATAAGCGGTGTTCGTAAACACATCGCAGCTATGTGCGGATTTTGCGATACAGACCAGGAGCATCGGCGGATCGAGCGACACCGATGTAAAGGAATTCGCTGTAAACCCCCTGGGGGCTCCGTCCGACTGGCGTGCGGTGACGACTGTGACCCCTGTGGGAAAGGCGCCAAACGCGGACCGCAGGGCATGCCTTTTCTCGTCTTTGATTGGATTCGCGATTCGAGTCGCCATGGTCCTGCGTATCCCCGCTATTCCAGAGTTTCTAGAAAAGATCGAATTGGCGCGTTTACCGCTTCCGGGTCCTCCATCAGACCCATATGCCTGAGGCCTGGTAGAACCACAGCGGTCGAGCCGGGAATTTCTGATGCAATCGCGCGCGTCATTTCCGGCCCGTTGCCGTAATCTTCATCGCCGGTAACAATCAATGCAGGGCACGAAATCGGTGGTGATGGAGAAACGATTTCGTCGATCCCGCTGGCGAGAACTTCGTAATTGCTGGGATATATTTCAGGGTCATTGGCCAGGACCCAACGGCGCACCAGGTTCATCACGTCGGGATGGGAACTTCTGTAGGAATCGGTGAACCAACGGACCAATGCAGCCTCCACGGTGGCGCCGGGCCCTTCTTTTCGGGCGAGCTCCACGCGTGCAAGGATGTCCGCTTGCGCTTCCTTGCTCCGCTTGTGTGGTGAATTAAGGATTACGAGGGCTTTCGTTTTCTCCGGGTAGTCTTGGGCAAAGCGCCTTGCGATCATGCCGCCGAGCGAGAATCCGACGATGACCGCACTATCCAACCGACAAGCCTCCAGCACCTTCGCCAACTGTTGGGAAAAAACAGTAAGAGAGGGTTTTTGCGGGGCTGCGGGACTGTCGCCGTGTCCGAAAAGGTCGTAGGTCACCGTCCGATAAGAGCCGGAGAACGCAGCAGTCTGGAACTGCCAAACCTCCTTATTGAGACCCAGACCATGAATGAACACGATTGGCTGTCCGTCTTCCGGACCGGCCAATTCATAGTTTGTACCGTCAGAACAAGTTCCGAACATCGTTACCACCGTTCATGCGTTGCGGTCAGGGAGGGGATGATAGGCGATGACTTCCACCTCGACGCGGCAGTCGACCAGCAGGTCACTGACAACGCATGACCGTGCCGGCGGTTCGCTTGGAAAGTAACGCCCATAGACCTCGTTGAAACCCGGGAAGTCGGCCCTGTCCTGGACCCAAACCATAGCTTTTACAACGTCCGTGAGCTGACACCCCGCTAATGCCAAGGTGGCCTGAATGTCATCGAGAACCGCTTCGGTCTGTTCTTCGATCGTACCGGTCGTCATTGGCGCGCCATCCTTCATCGGGATCTGGCCCGTCAGATAAACGCAGTCGCCCGCGCGGACGGCTCGCGAGAGACTAAGTGTTCGTCCGTCGATGACGACCGGGCCGCCAACAATTTCTTTTTTCGGCGTCATAATTTTCCCTCGTGCGACCAATAAGGATCAGGAGCGCATCAGCGCCAGCGTGCCTTTCGAACACTGCTTCACGGGAATATTCGTCATCCGAAAGAAATCGCATTGCGAATTTTCGCAACACCTTGTCGGAAAATTGCATGTCGTATCGAGGAAGAGGCCACACTCTTCGCGAAACAAGCAAACGGCGAGCAACATGACAGACATCAAAAACTATCAAATGCTGATCGACGGAAAATGGTCCGATGCGTCCGGCAACGCGGCGTTCGACAGCTTTAATCCTGCGACGCAACAGGTCTGGGCGCGGATCCCGGAAGCGACGGAAAAAGATGTGGACCGGGCCGTGCGCGCTGCACATGCCGCTTTTGTCAGTGGTCCATGGGCAACGATGACACCGACGGAACGTGGGAAAATTCTGCGAAAGCTCGGGGATCTACTTGCCGAAAAATCCGAGGATCTCGGACGAACCGAGACCATCGATTCGGGAAAGTTGTTCAAAGAGACACGTTGGCAGGCCAAGTATATTTCGGAGTTTTTCCATTTTTTCGCCGGCTGTGCGGATAAAGTCCGTGGCGAGACACTGCCAATAGACAAGCCCGATCTGTTTGTTTTTACAAACCGTGAGCCTTTGGGTGTCGTCGCGTCTGTCGTCCCCTGGAATTCGCAGTTGTTTTTGGTGGCGGTGAAGATCGGGCCGGCACTCGCCGCCGGCAACACAGTGGTGCTCAAAGCCTCGGAACATGCTTCCGCTGCGATGCTGGAATTCGGCGAATTGATTGAGGAGGCGGGGTTTCCGCCCGGTGTCGTCAATATCGTCACGGGTCATGGCGACCCCTGTGGCAAGGCGCTGTCTTCCCACCCATTGGTCTCTCGAATTTCGTTTACCGGTGGGCCCAATGCAGCACGGCAAATCCTCCACAACTCCGCCGAAAACTTCGCGGAGGTGTCTTTGGAGTTGGGTGGGAAATCGCCGTTCATTGTTTTCGACGATGCGTCATTGGATAGCGCCGTCAATGCGTCCATTGCCGGTATTTTCGGCGCGTCGGGGCAGAGCTGCGTCGCCGGTTCGCGCCTCTATTTGCACGAGAATATCGCCGATGAATTTCTGGAGCGTATGACCGCGCAGGCGAAAAAAATAATCATTGGCGACCCATTGGCCGAGGACACTCAGATGGGGCCGTTATGCACACAAGGCCAGGTCGATCATATCACCAATCAAATCGCGATAGCTCAATCGGAAGGCGGGAAAGTCTTGTGTGGGGGCAAGAAGCCCGAGGGGATGAATGGTCTTTTCTTCGAACCGACAATTATCGATTGCCCTTCCCAGTCGATGACCATCGTGGATACCGAGTTGTTCGGGCCGGTTCTATGTGCGTTGCGATTCAAGACAGAGGAGGAAGTGATCGAACTGGCGAATGATACGAAACATGGGTTGGCCGCCGGGATTTTCACGCGTGATGCAGCCCGGTCAATGCGGATGTCGAAAGCCGTAAGGGCCGGCATTGTCTGGGTAAACACCTACCGGGTCGTTTCGCCGATCGCCGAGTTCGGTGGCGTGAAGGGATCCGGTTATGGGCGCGAAAGCGGGTTCCAGGCGATGTACGACTATACCCGCCCGAAAACGGTTTGGTTCAACACCTCCGATACGCCAATCGCAAACCCATTTGTGATGCGCTGAGCAATTCAAGAAGAGGATTTGGTATGAAATTCCAACTGGCAATCAACCTGGAGAGGTTGGACGAAACGCTCGACATGAAGGATGTCGCGCAGCACACGCTTGAGATGGTCCAGATGGCTGACCGCGGCGGCTTTAATATCGTATGGGCTGCGGAACATCACGCGCTGGAAATGACCATCGCCCCAAACCCATTTCAAATCCTGACCTGGTGGGCCAATCACACGAACGATATCCGGTTGGGAACGGCGGTCGCCGTCGCGGCGTATTGGCATCCGATCAAGCTTGCCGGGGAAGCTGCCTTCACGGATTTGATCAGCGGCGGCCGGCTTGAATTTGGGATCGGTTCGGGCGCGTATCAACGTGAATTCGATCGCATGCATTCGGGACTTAAACAATCCGACGCATGGAAATACATGAATGAGATGCTTCCGGCGGTGAAGGCGCTGTGGGCCGGGGACTACGAGCACAACGGGGAATTCTGGTCGTTCCCCAAGGCGACGTCGGTGCCAAAACCACTGCAGACCCCGCATCCGCCGATATGGGTCGCGGCGAGAGCACCCATTACCTATGACTTTGCCGTCAAGAACGGATGCAACATCATGGCATGGCCGTTGACCCGTCCGTTTTCAGAAGCCGAGATGTACAAGCAGAGGCTGGATGACGCATTGGAGGCCAATCCGGGACAACCGCGGCCGACTTTCGCCATGATGCGGCATACGGCCGTCTACGACACAAAGGCGGAATGGGAAGTGCCGGTTCGTGCCGCTCAGCGCCAACTGGGGCAGTTCGAGAATCTGTTCAAGAACCTAGGCGACGTGGAAAACGGTTTCCCGAAGCAGATTCCCATCGAGGAACTGCAGAACCGGGACGAATACAATCCGGAAATGTTGAGCGAGAACCTGATGTTCGGCACGCCGGATGACGTCATCGAGAAGCTGAAACGCTATGAAGCGCTAGGGGTCGACGAGTTCATCTACTACGCCAGCTTGGGGCTCGGACTTGCGGAACAGAAGCGGTCGTTGGAGCTGTTCTGTAACGAAGTCATACCGTCTTTTACCTGACGTCTAACCAACGGCCGTCGGCAATAAATCTGTTTAGGAGAATTCCATGAGCTCTGGCGTGGAAGTTACCCGCAATGGTCGGGTGCTTGAAGTGAAAATGAATCGACCAAAGGTCAACGCAATCGATATTCCGATGAGCCAGGAATTAGGGAAAGCGTTCGCGGAATTGCGTGACGACCCGGAATTATGGGTGGGGATCTTAACAGCGGAAGGAGAAAAGATTTTCTCTGCCGGTTGGGATCTCAAAGCGTTGAATGCCGGGGAGATGGAACTCGACAACTGGTGGGAGACCGCCGATTACGGGATTGGCGGCTTCGCAGGACTGACGGAGAACTGGGAGCTCAACAAACCGGTGATCGCAGCCTTGAATGGCCTTGCAATAGGCGGCGGTTTCGAGGTCGCGATGAGTTGTGATCTTATCATCGCGGACGAGCACGTTGAATTCGGGCTGCCTGAAATGCCATTGGGTATCGTACCAGATGCCGGCGCGCTTCAGCGATTGCCGCGAAGAATACCGCATAATATTGCGATGGAAATGTTCCTGCTGGGACGCCGCATGACCGCTGTAGAGGCCGCCCATTATGGCCTGGTTAACAAGGTCGTACCGAAAGGCACGCATTTGGACGCGGCAAGAGAATGGGCGGAACAAATTGCATGGTCCGCGCCACTCGCGATGCAGAGTGTGAAGGAAGTGCAGCGCGCCATCGAGTCCATTCCATTGGAAGAAGCGTTCAAAAAAATGCGGACTGACGATCTGCCGACCTATCGGAAAATGTTGAAATCCGAAGATGCATTGGAAGGCGTGGCGGCGTTTGTCGAAAAGCGCCAACCGAATTTCAAAGGGCAATAGACCAATGGCGAATTATCCTAAGCCGGAATCCGTCACCCGTGTCGCAAGCCTCGGTGGCGGGCCGATCGGCGGTGGCTGGGCGGCCCATTTTCTGGCGCGTGGCTATGAAGTGTCCGCGTATCTTCACGACCCAGCCGAAGAGCCGACTTTTCGAGGGATACTTGAAACCGCATGGATCAGCCTGACTGAACTTGGTTTGGCGGAGGGGGCATCCCTTGATCGTTTGACGGTTACAAGCGACCTCGCCAAATCTGTCGATGGTGCGCAATTCATTCAGGAAAGCGGACCCGAGATCCTGCCTGTTAAAAGGGAACTCTATCGCAACCTGGGTGAGATTGTGCCGACCGATGTCGTGATTGGGTCCTCGACCTCGGGGCTGACCATGACGGAGATACAGTTGGATTGTGCAACGCCGGAGCGTTGCGTCATCGGTCATCCCTTCAACCCGCCCTATCTCTTGCCGTTGGTGGAGATTGTGGGGGGGAAGAAGACCGCCGCCGACGCCGTTGCTTGGGCCGGTTCATTTTATCAGGTCGCGGGCAAGGCCCCCCTTATTATGAAGAAGGAAATTCCGGGTTTTGTCGCGACACGACTTCAGGAAGCGCTTTGGCGGGAAGCCTTGCATATGGTCGACAATGACGAGGCGACCCCTGAGCAAATCGACATTGCCTTGAAAAACGGGCCGGCACCAAGGATGGTCGTTCAAGGCCAGTGCATGGCATTTCACGTAGCGTGCGGCGCCGGTGGAATGGCGACAAATCTGGACCAATTCGGCCCGACGCTGAAACTTCCGTGGACAAGGCTGGCCGCGCCCGACCTAACCCAATCGCTGAGAGACAAGATGGTCGATGGGTGCAACGAGATGGCCGATCCGGCCGGGTTCGAGAAAATGGCGGAAGAGCGCGATAGAATGATTGTTGCGGTGTTGAAAGCCGTACAAGGGGGAGGCGGGTAGAAACCGAGTGAAGCTGACGCTTTAGACCGGGTCCGGATCCATGGCATTCTCCACGCCGTGCTTCAGCTTCGTTCGACGCTCCAACGAATCCAAAAACTTGGAGAGCGTTCCCGGCCAACTTGGGGACGCATCATTTTCCGGCCATGCTTGACGGTACTCGCTGGGGCGTCGTTCAAAGCATTTTTTGAAGGCATAGGCGAAATGGGACAGTGAGTTGAACCCGGAAGCAACGGCGATTTGCCGTACCCCCATATCGGTGGCGATCAACAACACGCGGGCATGTTGTAACCGCATCAAAAGACTGTACTGCACGACGCTGCAGCCCATCGTGTGTTTGAACAGACGTTCCAGCTTCCGTTGAGAAACGCCAATATGATCCGCGACCTCGGGAACGGTCATTGGTTCGCTAATGTTCATTTCCATCAAGCCGATGGCGTCCCGGACGATGTAGGAGACCGTTTCCAACCCCCGTCCATGGGTCATTCGTTGGGGCGCCGCGGCCGGTCTGACCGGATGATGCATGATTTGATCGGATATTTCGCCGGCAAGTCTTTCCCCATGGTCCATCTGAATGAGAGTTAGCATCAGATCGAACCCGGCGGTACCGCCGGCGCATGACATTACTTTCCCGTCGATCGTGAACAGTTGTTCTTTCACCTCGGTTTCCGGATATTGTTCAAGAAAACCAACCATACATGACCAGTGAACGGTCGTTTCTTTGCGATTGAACACACCTGCTCGCGCACAGATATAGCTAGCGGTTTCTACAGCGCAGATTGAAATTCCGTAGCGGTGGTGTCGCCGCAACCAAGCTATCATCGCAGCGTTGTCGTAGTTCCATGCCCCCCAGCTACCCATCACGAATATGCGTGTTTCCCGGTCCTTGATTTCGGGGGGCGGGCCTTCGGCGCGCACGGTCAGTCCGTTGCTCGCCGTCATTTCGACGTTGTCAAAAGAATAGAAAACATGGTCGTAAACACGATCTGGGGAAAGATAATTCGCAATACGCATCGGCTCCAGCAATGCGTTCAAAGTCATCATGTTAAACCGGGGCAGGAGCAAAAAAACTACGTTCCGAGCCATCGATCCACCGCCTATCAAAAAGATGCGCATTATTAGAAAAAACACCGGTCCTAATGTAGGTGGCGCAAAATTCGGGTAATGCGAAAAATCGTCAAACACAAGATTACTGCTGTCAAATTATCGATACAAGGAGGCATGTGGCTGTACACAAACTATCGAAAAATTACGACAGGTTGCCGACATTCGGCTTTTAAAGGGGCAGTAGATGAATTCCGACGTTATCCTTACATGTGCGGTTACAGGCGCGGGCGACACCACGGGTCGTAGTCCCCATGTACCGGTCACTCCGCAACAAATTGCAGATGCCAGTATCGAAGCCGCGAAAGCCGGAGCGTCGATTGTCCACGTGCATGTGCGTGACCCTGAAACCGGAAAGGGATCGCGCGACCCCGAGCTGTTCAGGGAGACAGTTGAACGAATTCGCGAAAGCGACACGGATGTTGTAATCAACCTCACTGCGGGTATGGGGGGCGATTGGGTTCCTGACGCCGACAATCCGGCGATGCCCGGCCCGGGCACCGACATGATCGGGCCGGAAGATCGTTTGCGTCATGTGGAATTGTGCAAGCCCGAAATCTGTTCCCTGGACTGCGGTACCCTCAACTTCGGGAATGGAGATGAGATTTATATCTCAACGCCCCCTACCTTGCGCGCGATGGCGGCGATGGTGAAAGAGTGGGGTGTGAAGCCCGAAATGGAAGTATTTGATCTGGGCCATATTCGGTTTGCAACTCAGATGGTCTCAGAGGGATTGATCGCCGATCAACCGCTATTCCAAATCTGCTTGGGCATTCCATGGGGCGCGGATCACACTGTTGATACGCTAAAAGTTATGAAGGATCAGCTTCCTTCGAACGCCATATGGGGTGGGTTCGGGATATCCCGCATGCAGATGGCCATGGCAGCGGCATCTGTCGCGATGGGTGGCAATATAAGGGTAGGGCTGGAGGACAACCTCTATCTTTCACGTGGGGTGTTGGCAACGAATGCGCAGCTCGTCGAGCGGGCGGTTCAATTGGTGAACCTGATGGGAGGGCGCGTCGTCTCCCCCCAAGAAGCACGGAACAAGCTCAACTTACTTGGCTGCGATAAGTAGATCCCCCATGACCCTTCCCGATACCGGCGACTTATCGATCAAGAATGTAACCAAGACCTTCGGGTCGACGACTGCGGTCGATCACGTAAACCTGGAAGTGCAACGAGGAGAGTTTTTGACGCTCCTCGGACCATCCGGTTCCGGAAAAACGACTTTGCTGATGATGATCGCGGGATTTGAGGACGCGTCATCCGGTGATATCGCGTTGGACGGCGCGTCGATCCTAAATGTTCCGGCGGAAAAGCGGAATTTCGGCATGGTCTTTCAGGGCTATGCCCTGTTCCCGCATATGACCGTCCGCCGCAATATTTCCTATCCCCTTGACGTTAGAAAGCGCCCGAAATCTGAAATTGAAAGTCGTGTCGAAGAGATGCTGGCGCTGGTCCAACTGGAAGGGTTTGGGGATCGTCTGCCGAAGCAACTCTCTGGCGGGCAACAGCAGCGCGTTGCCCTTGCGCGTGCGCTATGCTTCGCGCCGCCCGTTTTATTGTTGGATGAGCCGCTTGGCGCCCTGGACAAAAAATTGCGGATTGAGGTTCAGGCTCAGCTTAAGGCGATCCATGATCGCGTCGGTACGACCTTCCTCTACGTCACGCACGACCAGGAAGAAGCGCTTTCGATGTCCGACCGGATCGTGATCATGCGTGACGGCAAGATCGAGCAGGTCGGTACGCCAAACGAGTTGTACGAAAAGCCGCGCACCGTCTTTGCGGCGGACTTCCTTGGAAAAAGCAACTTCCTGGAGCGGTCGGAAGCGACCTATGCCTTGCGTCCGGAGAAGATCGACGTGGCGCCGTCGGGCGACTTGCAGTGCGCCGTGTCGGTAACGGGAAAAATTCAAACCATCTCCTATTTCGGCGCTGTCCAGAAGCTGATGGTGATGCTCGATGACGGGAAATGCTTGGAGGTCGACGTCGATATTTGGCGGAACCGCAACGCGTTTTCGGTGGGCCAAGTTGTTGACTTGGGATGGACCGATGACGCCGTCACAAAACTAGAAGGTTAGAGTTTCTAGCAACTGGGAATGCTCCCTTGGTTAAGGGGGTCAAAATCAAAAGGGGCCGACTTTTACCGGTTTCTGTTTTTTGAACATGGAGGGTTTTTCAGTGGATAAGCAGTTTTTAAAGGAATCCGTTCAACAAGGTGCGGTGGCGTTCAAGGCCGGAAAAATGGATAGGCGCGCGTTCCTGACGCTTTGTGCCATGGCCGGCGTCGCAGTATCCGCAGTCGCTCGCGGCGACGCACATGCCGCCGCAAACCAGATAATCCTGTGGAACTGGGGTGGATCATCCGAAGTGTGCCACGGCCAGTACATCGCCGAACCATTCACGGAATCTACCGGGATCGGCGTCGGCTTCGATACGTCGGGTCCGCTTCAGGGCAAGATTAAGGCGATGGTCGACTCCGGCAGTGTCACGGCAGACGTATGCGATGCCGATGCATTTGACGCGATCGCGCTCGGAGATTCAGGTCATCTCGAGCCCATCGATTACAGTGTTGTTGATAAGGCGAAGGTGCTGGACGGGTTCGCCTGGGAATATGGCGTCTCGATCATATTCTACGGCTATGCCTTCATGTACGACACTGAGGCATATGGCGACAATCCGCCGAACTCATGGGCTGACTTTTTTAATACCGCGGAATTCCCTGGGAAACGCTCGCTGTACAAGTGGGCAAACGGCTCATTGGAAGGCGCGCTCTTAGCCGATGGTGTCAGCAAAGACGCGCTGTATCCACTGGACCTCGATCGTGCCATTGCGAAGGTCAAGACGATCAAGGAAGACAGCCTTTATTGGGGATCCGGCTCGGAAGCGCATTCCATGATCGTCAATGGCGAAGTCAGCATGGGGATGGTTTGGCAAAATCGCGGAAAAGCGATCGAGGACGACACGGACGGCAGGTACAAACTTGTCATGAACGAGGCGCTTGCAATGCCAGGTGCCTATATTGTGCCGCGCGGCAACCCGGCCGGCCGTGATGCGGTCATGAAGTTCATTCAAACGGCTCAAGACCCGAAAGCTCAACTTGGGTTGCTGGATTGCCTCGGTATGACGCCGACCAATCCCACCGCGTTCGGGATGATTCCGGAGGGACAGAAAGCCTACGCAATTACCTCCGCAATGAATATCGACAAGGTCGTCTACAACGATCCGGTTTGGTGGGGTGCCAATTCCGAGAAAGCAGTGAACGCTTTCTTGGAAGCCATTAGCTGACGTCACTGCAATGCTCGGGGGTGAAACGGTTTCTGTTTCACCCCCGAATTGCCCATTCAGTCCAAATTGTGAGTGTTCTATGACTTGGCGGCTTCCAATACACAGCGGATGGTTGATGATATTGCCATTTTTGGCGGTCATCGCAGGATTCTATATCTATCCCATCGCTAATGTGCTGTGGCTCAGCGTGGTTGAACCGGAGCCGGGTCTGGGCAATTACGCGGCCTTGTTCGATACGGAATCGTTACGCCGAATTATTCTTACAACCATTCGTATTTGTGTTGTTACCACGTTCTTCAGTGTTCTGTTCGGATACACGATCGCCTATGCCATGGTTCATATGGATCAGCGTAAGCAGAACCTGATGCTTGCCCTCGTTTTGGTCTCGTTTTGGATTTCCATCCTAGTCCGTACATTTTCTTGGCTAATGTTGCTTGGGCATAACGGGCTGCTCAATAATGGTTTGCAGGCCATTGGTGTGATCAATGAACCGATCGCCTTCGTCAGGAACGAGTTGGGGGTCCTGATCGGCATGATCCACTACATGATTCCATACGCTGTTCTGCCGCTTTTGGTGAATATGCGGAATCTGGACATGCGGGTCATGCGCGCCTCTCAGAACCTTGGCGCAACGGGAACGCAAACCTTCCTGCGTGTCTATTTGCCGATGACGATTCCAGGTATCGTCGCGTCCACGATTCTTGTTTTCATCCTAAGCCTCGGGTTCTACGTCACGCCGGCAATTCTCGGCGGCGGCAAAGTGCTGATGATCGCCGAGTACATTTCGGTTCAGATTCTGATCACGCTGAAATGGGGTACGGCTGCCATGCTGGCGACGCTCATGCTGTTTGGTGTCTTGGGCATGTTGTACGTGATGTCGCGTTTCATGAAGCTTTCCGCAGTGTTTGGGGGAGGACGGTAATGCGTCGAAAGTCCTTTGCCGACCGTATCCGCACCTGTGCCGTATGGTCGCTCCTTATGTTTCTCGTGCTCCCGGCCCTTGTCGCTATTCCGGTCTCTTTAACGCCTAAACGGTTTCTCTCATTCCCCTCGAGTGAGTTGTCGTTGAGGCATTTCGAGACGCTGATCAATAGCAGCCAATGGATATCCAGTTTCTTCCAGAGTGCCACGATCGCTGGAGCAACCGCGCTGCTTTCCACCATTTTCGGCACGTTGTGTGCGGTCGGATTGTGGCGGGTTTCTTCAAAGATGGGGGAGACGGTGCGGGCCTTTCTTCTGCTGCCGCTGATCATCCCGCAGATCATTTCGGCGATGGCATTTTACCATCTCTGGATTCCTCTAGGAATATTGGACAGTTATCCGGGATTGATCCTTGCCCACACCATCCTGGCGACCCCGATGGTCTTGATAACCGTCAGCGCGTCCCTGGCAAATTTTGACCCAAAGTTGGAGCAAGCCTCCCGCAACCTGGGTGCATCCACCATGACCACCCTATGGATGGTCATTCTACCGTCGATCAAACCCGGCGTTTGGGCAGGGGCCCTGTTTGCCTTCATCCTGTCTTGGGATGAGATCGTCGTCACGCTCTTCATTTCACGCTTCTCGGTCTACACGCTGCCGAGACGGATGTGGAACGGCATTCGCGAAAACACGGATCCAACGGTCGCATCCGCGGCGGTTGTCCTGATTGTTCTGACCGCACTGGCCTTTGTCTCGTATGAACTGATCATCCGCAAACGCCAGAGATCTGCTTGATACAAACTCGGAGAGAGATGTGGAATATCAAATTTCCCATGAAAATGAGCTTGTCCTGAACACGGTGCGCGCCTTCATGGAAGAAGAGCTGCTGCCGCATGAGGAAGAGGTGGACCGGCTTGGCGAGGTCCCCGAAGACTTGGGTCGGCAAATCGAAGCCCGTGCAAAGGAAGTGGGTCTGTTTGCTGCCAATCTACCGGAAGACGTCGGCGGTGGCGGTCTGAATTATTCAGCCATGGCCCTCGTGGAACGCGAATACGGCAAGACGTCTCACGCGTTGCATTCCTGGATCGCCAGACCGACAGAGATTCTGCTCGCCTGTGACGATGCGCAGAGGGAAGAATACCTGGCGCCGTGTGTTTCCGGCGAGAAGCGCGAGTTGTTCGCCCTGACGGAGCCTGAGGCGGGTTCCGATGTTATGGGAATGAAGTCGACGGCGCGAAAGGATGGCGACGATTGGATTCTGAACGGGTCTAAACACTTCATTTCCGGCCCCTGTATGCCCGACTTCGCCATCGTTTTCGCGGCAACAGGTGTCGATGAAACCCCGCGGGGACCGCGCAAGCGTGTGACCGCATTTCTTGTCGATGTGGGGTTGCCCGGGTTTGATATCCAAGAAGGCAACAAATGCGTCAGTTACCGCGGATACAAGACCTATCAACTCGCATTCGATGACGTCCGCATTGGGCCCGACAAAATGCTGGGGGTAGAGGGACGTGGTCTGGAACTCGCCGGCAAATGGCTCGGCATGGGAAGAATCTGGGTCGGTGCGACCTGTTGCGGTAAGGCGGAACGTTTGTTGGAAATGGCAACGGATTGGGCCGCTAGCCGCAAACAGTTCGGCAAGCCGATTGGGCAGTTCCAGGCGACGGGTTTTCGGTTGGCCGACATGACAATGGGATTGCGGGCGGCGGACCTGATGGTCACCGATGCCGTTCAACGTGCCGATGCCGGTGCGTTGCGTGACGAAGACGCAGCGATGGTAAAGGTGTTCTGCTCGGAAATGCTCAATCGCGTAGCGGACGATACAGTGCAGATTTTCGGCGGGATGGGCTTGATGGAAGAACTGCCCGTTCAGCGGCTATGGCGCGATTCCCGTTTGGAACGAATCTGGGATGGCACATCGGAAATCCAGCGCCACATTATTACGCGGAGCATCTTGAGGCCTCTGGGCGCATGACACCTGCGCAGACCCGGAATTTTAAACGCCTTTTGAATCCTCGCCATATTGCTTTCATCGGTGGAGCGGATGCATCCGTCGCCCTCAATGAGGCACGCCGTATCGGATTCTCGGGTCAGTTCTGGCCGGTCAATCCAAGAAGAGATAATCTTTTGGGCATTCCGTGCTACGCAAAGCTGGCGGATTTGCCCGAGGCACCGGACGCGGCTTATGTCGCGATCCCGTCTCATGCGGCGGTTGAAGCGGTCGCGGAATTGAACCGAATGGGGGGCGGTGGAGTCGTATGCTATAGCGCGGGTTTCAAAGAAACCGGCGGCGCGGGCGTCGACTTGGAGAAGGCCCTGGTCGAGGCGGCTGGCGACATGGCGTTGATAGGGCCGAATTGCTATGGCGTCATCAACTATCCGGACCGGGTGGCTCTGTGGCCTTTTGCCCATGGCGGTGGTTCACCGGGGTATGGGGCGGCGATAATCACGCAAAGCGGAATGCTCTCCTCCGACATAACGATGTGTCAGCGTTCGCTTCCACTGACCTATATGGTTTCCGCGGGCAACCAGGCCGCCCTTGGGTTGGAGGATTTCGTTGAAGTTCTTAGTGAGGATCCACGGGTTCGGGCAATCGGCCTGCATATTGAAGGTATATCGAGTATCCCTCGTTTCGAGGAAGTCGCGATCAAGGCAGCCCGGTTGGAAAAACCCATCGTCGCTCTTCGTACCGGGACCTCGGCGATCGGCGGCAGTTTGACTGTAAGCCATACAGGGTCATTGTCCGGCGAGAACGAGCTTTTCTATGCCCTGTTTGAGCGGCTTAATATCATTGCCGTGCAGTCGCCGGTTCAATTTCTGGAAACTCTGAAGTTCCTTACTGTCGCTGGGGCACCGAAAGGGCGCAGGTTGGCCGGCTTCACCTGTTCCGGCGGCGGCGCCACGATGCTAGCGGACCGCGCGGAATCGATCGGGGTAGACTTTCCGGCATTCGATGGGGATCTGGCGGTGCGCCTGAAGGAATTGTTGCCGCCGGTTGCAACTGTTTCAAACCCACTCGACTACACGACCCCGATTTGGGGGCAGCCGGAATATACACGGCCCGTTTTCGAGGCTGCTATTGGCACGGACAGGGTGGACGCCGCGCTGTTGGTGCAAGACTATCCCGCAGAGGGGTTGGATGAATCTAAGCAATCCTATTTGAACGACGCCCAAGCCTTTATCGCGGCAACACGGACTTCCGCGATACCGTCTGCGATCTGTTCGACTTTTCCTGAAAACATCGATCGTGAGACCAGGGATTTTCTCATCGCGGAAGGGATAGCGCCGATCCAAGGTATCCATGAGGCTTTAGAAGCGATCGATGGTGCTACCGCATGGGCGTTGGGGCTGCCTTCCGTACCCGACAAACCTCGGCAAGAACCGCTTCCGTTACCTGCCGGGGCGGTTGTGACTGTCTTGGACGAAGCGGAAGGAAAACGGCGCCTTCGGGACGCCGGACTGCCGGTGCCCAGTGGCTTTTGTGTAGAGGGGTATGAGGTTCATTCTGCAGCAGAAAGAATTGGCTACCCGGTGGTGCTCAAGATGATGGGGCCAATGCTTCAGCACAAGAGCGATGTCGGTGCCGTTGCCTTACATTTGGAGAATGGGCAGGACCTGTCGAACGCGCTGATCCAAATGCGCAAAGAGGTTGCCGCTTGTAATCCCGAAGCGGTAACGGACCGTTTTCTTGTCGAAGCGATGGGACCCAAACCGGTCGCGGAGGTGATTGTCGGCATTCGCCGTGACGCACAGTTCGGATTGGCTCTAACTTTGGGTTCCGGCGGTGTCCTTACCGAATTGATTGGCGATGTGGTGACCCTGTTGCTTCCTTGTTTACGCACGGATCTGGAACGCTCCCTCGAGAAACTGAAAGTCCATCGTATCATCCAGGGATATCGAGGCGGGAGAAAAGGGTCGGTCGACGCCATCGTGACGACATTGGAAACACTGTGTAGCTTTGCACTTGACCATGCGGACACGATTACGGAAATCGAGGTAAATCCACTCTTTGTATACGAAGACAGGGTGGTTATCGTCGACGTGCTCATGCAAAGCATCGACGGTGGGCGATGACGGGGCTGGAAACATTTCCCAATCCGGATCTGGTAGTCGGCGACGACCACAAACAGCAATGGATGCGCGCGGCCTTCAGGCGCAATGGGTTTCACAATGCGGATCGCCTTTTCAGGCGTGCGCGCAGTTTTCGTGCCGCCCGCGTCCTCGCCCTTGAAGAATCCTATTGCCCTAAGCTTATGGGTTTGGATGCGACGCGTCGGCTTTCAGAGCAGCCATATCTTTCCGCATTGGTCGTCGCACGCGGCAACGAAATCTTACTCGAGGTGCGCGCACCCGACTTCCCCGTATCGCAAACACACTCCATACAATCTGTCACGAAATTGCACATACATCTGATGGTCGGATGGTTGATAGCGGAAGGTCGCATCGATCCCACCTTGCCGGTGTCGCGTGTTCTGCCTGACATTGGCGATGGTTATCGCCATGTCACGGTCCAGGACTTGCTGGACATGCAGGTGGTGAATGATTTTTCCGAGGATTACAGCGACCCCAATGCCGATTGTTATCGGGAAGAAGTCGCCCTTGGATGGCGTCTGCCGCCGCAGGGGGAGAGCGAGTCCGGCCTGTCGGATTTCGCCCATGGGATCGGTGGGGCGGGCGTGAGAGCCGGTGACGGTGTTGTCCATTACAAATCGGTGAACACCGATGTCTTAACGCTGATTTGCTCACAAGTGTCGCCGGTCCCCTTGGAACAATTGATAGAGGCTGTCGTATCCGCCGCTGGTTATGAGGGAGCTTTTCATATCAGTATCAGCCCGGATGGGTATCCAGCCTTTTCTGGGGGCGGTTGTCTCACCGCCCGGGATGCGGTTCGGCTTGGATTGTTGTTCGCCCGATGGGGCGCTGGACCGGATGGATCTACGATGTTCAATGGAGCCTTCCTGAGGAAAAGCATCGAACGATCCGCCCCGCGTTTCAAACCGCCGCGACAGCACGTCCGATATTCGAACCATCTGATGACCAACGGTGTTTGGGTTGGTCATGCGGGGTACGGCGGCCAATTTGTCATGGCTGATCCTAACCGCGGCGTAGCAGCGGCCTTTCTAAGTGTCCTGGACAATGAGTCCGGATATGACGAACGGTACATGGAAAACGTGGTGCGAGATCTCGATACAGTGATATCCAGCGTCGGCGCCTAGCCGCGTTGAGACACTTGGCCGGGAACCTTTGCGAAGAAACTCAGGCTTTGTGTTGTGGATAAGAAATGACGGATAGGTATCGGATAGGGAATTCGACCAACCGTTCCGGTCCATGCGGCGCGTCGGCATCGAAGAACAGTGTGTCGCCGGGTTCAAGGTGATAGATCTCGCTCCCGTGCAGGTAATCCACTTTGCCTTCCAGCATATGTATCATCTCGATCCCGTCATGCTGGAAGGTTTTGAACGTGTCGGATTTTGTATTCAGCGATATTAGATATGGTTCAACAATGACGCCGCTTGAATTCGATCCGATATGGCCCAACAAATTGTATTGATGCCCCGCTCTTGTGCCCGCACGTTCCGTTTCCATCCCCTGGCCGGCTTTGGTTAAAACGGCTTCACGTCTTTCTTCAAAGCCGCGGAAGAATGCGGTCAGCGGAACGGAAAGCGTGTTGGCGAGCGTTTGCAGGGTGGTCAGAGAAGGGGAGGTGTTGCCGTTCTCGATCTTCGACAGCATCCCGATGGAAAGGTTGGTCAGTTTGGCCATCTCCGCAACGGTCATGCCCTGCTGCTTCCGGAAGGCGCGAATTTCGCGGCCAATAGCGACCTCTAGGTTTTTCTCGCTGTCGTCGCGAACGCGATGCGGATCTTGGTCAAGTTTCGTTGTAGATGGGCGTGGGCCAGTGTCCGTCGCCATGTGTTTCCTCGATTGCGCTTGGTCACGATAAGATCAGAACCGGCTGTCTTTGTTAGCCTTTATTCACTGATTTAAACTATTTTTCCCTTCATTAAACAAGATCGAGGGGACGGTTGTTTTGGGTTTGGCAGGCACGACAACGCGTATCGGAGTTCTACTTTGCCCAGGCCCTCCAATGGCCCGGCTAACTCGCCGTTAGAGCCGCATTGCATGGCTGACCGGATTTTGGACCCGCGCCTCCCGGCATGCAGGTCCCCATCCCCTGTGGCCAACGAACGCTTTGGTGCTGAATTTGAAATCTGAATAACGTATTGAATTCGATCACTTTGCGCCCTCTAGCCAGGTTGGTTCGGGAACCTACAGGGGCTTTGGGGCCAAAAACGACGTCGCAAGCGAAATAAGTTGTGAAACCCGCGGAGATATGGCGGCGAACGGCCTGTAACTATTTGAAGTTACGAGATTAAAAATCCCGTTGGATGCTTCGGGACGCCGTGCCGCGAGGTCAGCAAAAGTTTCTTAAAAGTAAAAATATATTCACCGTATTGCGATTTTAAAACGTCGCTGCTAACCTGCCTGCAACGGCCCGGAAGGGACAGAATGGTGAGCGAGGAGCGGCCAAGAAATGTGCGGAATTGTAGGCCTTTTTCTGAAAGACAAAGCACTGGAACCTCAGCTGGGTTCCTTGCTGACCGCTATGCTGGTCACGATGACGGACCGGGGTCCCGATAGCGCGGGCATCGCGATATATGGGGAAGACAACCCGGCCATCTCAAAATTGACGGTCCAGTCCGACGAACCGGAACAGGCGTTTGCGACGCTGGAGAAAGATTTGGCGGCTGCCTTGGGCGGCGCGGTACATCTGCGCGCAAAGGACACTCATGCGGTGTTGGAAGTCGAGCGCGGGCAGTTGTCCGCCGCGCGCGCACTGCTCACCAAGATCGCCCCGGACATCCGTGTTATGGCGACGGGCGATACGGTTGAGATTTATAAAGAGGTCGGCCTGCCAAAGGATGTGGCAGCCCGTTTCGATTTGGCGTCAATGTCCGGCACCCATGGCATCGGCCATACCCGCATGGCGACGGAATCGCTGGTCACCACCATGGGGGCGCACCCGTTCAACACCGGCCCCGACCAGTGCCTCGTACACAACGGGTCGCTGTCCAATCACAACCGCCTGCGCCGGAAACTCCAGCGCGAAGGTGTGCATATTGAGACCGAGAACGATACCGAAGTTGGTGCTGCCTATATCACGTGGCGCATCCAGAACGGCGCGACCTTGGGTGAAGCGCTGGAGGGCGCGCTGAATGACCTCGACGGGTTCTTTACCTTTCTAGTCGGCACCAAGGACGGGTTTGGCGTCGTGCGAGACCCGATTGCCTGCAAACCCGCGGTGATGGCCGAAACCGATCAATATGTGGCTTTCGGGTCGGAATACCGCGCGCTGGTCAACTTGCCGGGCATCGAACAGGCCCGCGTTTGGGAACCGGAACCCGCGACCGTCTATTTCTGGAGCCACCAAAGCCCCTCCACGCCCACGAAGAAGGCCGCCTAACATGCAGACGATTGACATGGAAACCACCGCTCTGCGCGATTTGAACGCAACACTTCAGGCCCAGGCGGAAACCACGAACCAGACCACATGGGAAATTACGAACCCCAAGGGCAGTCACGCAATTGCCGTGGGGCTGGACGCGCCGATTGACGTAACGGTTAAAGGGTCAACCGGCTACTACTGTGCTGGCATGAACAAACAGGCCACGATCACTGTGGACGGCTCGGCCGGTCCGGGGGTTGCCGAAAATATGATGAGTGGCAAGGTCGTGATCACGGGCGATGCGTCGCAATATGCCGGTGCGACCGGCAATGGCGGCACGCTTGTCATCAAGGGCAATGCCTCGTCGCGCTGCGGAATATCTATGAAGGGCATCGACATCATCGTGCACGGTAATGTCGGACATATGTCGGCGTTCATGGCGCAATCCGGAAATTTGGTGGTCTGCGGTGATGCCGGCGATGCCTTGGGCGATTCCATCTACGAGGCGCGTCTGTTTGTGCGCGGATCGGTGAAGTCGCTGGGTGCGGATTGCATCGAGAAGGAAATGCGACCCGAACACTTAACGCTTCTTACGGATCTTCTGGAACGTGGCGGCTGTGATGCCAAACCCGAAGAGTTCAAGCGCTACGGTTCGGCGCGCGAACTTTACCACTTTAAAATCGACAATGCGTATTGAGGGCAGGCGACATGAACGACGAAAACATCAGCGCCCCGCGCACCATGCCCATCCAATCCGCAACCTTCAGCCAAGACACCAACGCCGAAATCCGGCGTGCCGCGGCCACGGGTATCTATGATATCCGCGGCGGCGGGGCCAAACGCAAGGTGCCGCATTTTGACGACCTGCTGTTTTTGGGCGCGTCAATCTCGCGTTATCCGCTCGAAGGGTATCGGGAGGCTTGCGACACCTCTGTGACGCTGGGCACGCGCTTTGCCAAGAACCCGATCCAGCTGGACATACCCATCACCATCGCCGGTATGTCTTTTGGGGCCTTGTCCGGTGCCGCGAAAGAGGCGTTGGGCCGTGGCGCCACATTGGCAGGGACCTCTACCACCACAGGGGATGGCGGTATGACCCCCGAAGAACGCGGCCATTCCGAAAAACTGGTATATCAATACCTGCCGTCGCGCTATGGGATGAACCCTGATGACCTGCGCCGCGCGGATGCCATTGAAATCGTCGTGGGCCAGGGCGCAAAGCCAGGCGGCGGGGGTATGCTGCTGGGGCAAAAGATCACTGACCGCGTTGCGGGCATGCGGAACCTGCCCAAGGGGATCGACCAACGCTCCGCCTGCCGCCATCCGGATTGGACAGGGCCTGATGATCTTGAAATCAAGATACTGGAGTTGCGTGAGATCACCGGCTGGAAGGTTCCGATTTATATCAAGGTCGGCGGGTCGCGGCCGTATTTCGACACCACGCTGGCCGTGAAAGCCGGTGCGGATGTCGTCGTTCTCGACGGGATGCAGGGCGGCACGGCGGCCACGCAGGATGTGTTCATCGAAAATGTCGGGATGCCCATCCTTGCCTGTATCCGCGAAGCGGTGCGGGCGCTGGAAGACCTTGGCATGCACCGGGAGGTGCAATTGATTGTGTCGGGTGGCGTGCGAACCGGCGCCGATGTGGCCATATGCATGGCCTTGGGGGCCGATGCCGTTTCAATCGGCACCGCCGCATTGATTGCGCTGGGCGATAACGATCCCAAATGGGAAGCCGAATATCAAAAGCTGGGCACCACGGCGGGGGCCTATGACGACTGGCACGAAGGCAATGATCCTGCGGGCATCAGCACGCAAAACCCCGAGCTTTCTGCGCGTCTCGATCCGGTTGAAGGCGGGCGGCGCTTGCGCAACTATCTCAAGGTGATGACGCTTGAAGCGCAGACAATTGCGCGCGCCTGCGGCAAGAACAAATTGCATAACCTGGAACCCGAGGATCTTTGCGCGCTAACCATGGAGGCCGCAGCAATGGCCAAGGTCCCGCTAGCGGGCACGGATTGGTGGCCGGGTAAGCCAGGCACGGCATTTTAAGGGGAGCACGAAAGGCGCGGCGCGGATGCCGCGCCTTTTCCAATTCATGGACAGACAATGGGGAACGGATTGCATGACCACTGATCTCGCGAAATTCGCCAAAGACAACGGCGTCAAATATTTCATGATTTCCTTCACGGATCTTTTTGGCGGGCAGCGCGCCAAGCTGGTGCCTGCGCAGGCCATCGCGGATATGCAGGAAGACGGCGCGGGCTTTGCCGGGTTCGCCACATGGCTCGACATGACCCCGGCGCACCCCGATATGCTGGCCGTGCCGGATCCGTCCTCCGTAATCCAACTCCCATGGAAGCCTGAAGTGGCATGGGTCGCAGCGAACTGTGTGATGGAAGGCGAGGACGTGGCCCAAGCCCCACGTAATGTCCTGCGGCGCTTGGTGGATGAGGCGGCCGATATGGGGCTGCACGTTAAAACAGGTGTTGAGGCCGAGTTTTTCCTGCTCACCCCGGAAGGTGACCAAGTCAGCGATCCCTTCGATAACGCTGAAAAGCCATGCTATGATCAACAGGCGGTCATGCGCCGCTATGACGTGGTGCGAGAGATTTGCGACTATATGCTCGAATTGGGCTGGGGGCCGTACCAGAACGACCACGAGGACGCCAATGGCCAGTTCGAAATGAATTGGGAATTCGACGACTCGCTCAAAACCGCAGACAAGCATTCCTTCTTCAAGTTCATGACCAAATCTGTTGCGGAAAAGCACGGCTTTCGCGCGACGTTCATGCCCAAACCCATTGAAGGCCTGACCGGCAACGGCTGTCATGCGCATGTGTCGGTTTGGGATGCGCCGGGCGAGGCGGCCACCACGAACGTGTTTGCAGGGGAAGGGGAAGGCCAGACCGGTGAACTGGGCCTCTCCGAGCAGGGGAAATTTTTCCTTGGCGGGATCATGAAACATGCCAGTGCGTTGGCCGCGATCACCAACCCGACCGTGAACAGCTATAAGCGCATCAACGCCCCCCGTACGATGTCGGGCGCAACCTGGGCGCCAAATACCGTCACATGGACCGGCAACAACCGCACCCACATGGTCCGCGTGCCCGGTCCTGGCCGGTTTGAGTTGCGGCTGCCCGATGGCGCCGCCAACCCGTATTTGCTGCAGGCCGTCATCATCGCCGCCGGTCTGTCGGGTATCCGCAGCAAGGCAGACCCGGGCAAGCGCTACGACATCGACATGTATGCCGAGGGCCACACGGTGCGCGGCGCCCCCAAGCTGCCGCTAAACATGCTAGACGCCATCCGCGAATATGACAGCGACACGGAGCTGAAAGAGGCGATGGGCGACGCGTTTTCGGCCTCGTACATCAAGATGAAAATGCAGGAATGGACGTCTTTCGTAACCCATTTCAGCCAATGGGAAAAAGACAACACGCTCGATATCTGATCCGGGGTCTAAACGATCCGTATCGGGTGAGGGGCATTGGATCGCGGTGCGCGGGAACCTTCACCGCGACGGTGATGATGTCGATTTCGGGATCTGCAAGCATCTGGTAGGGGGCTGAGAACCATTTCTCCGCACCGAAATCCTTGGCTGACGCCTTTGCGCTTTCTTCCCGCCGGGTCGCGACCGCTAAGAGCCTCAGCGGCGGTTGCGTCATCAAGGCGGGAATGTGTGATCCTATCAATCTAGCGGCGACCGCGCCGGGCTGGCAGAATTATCTGAAACTCAGCGCGGAAGCCGGAAACCTCACTAGTCGGAAGAACAAGATTCTAACGGCGGCACCGTTCTATACCGCTCCGAAGGAATTTTTACTGAATTCTTGGCTGACGGGCTGAATGGTCCGCCGGCCTATTTCCTCATGCAAGCAACAGGGTTCCGTTATCGCATCGGGGCCGATAGGCCGCGTCGTTTCGGTTCTCCCCGTCGCACGGCGAGCGCGCTGAAGACAATGACGGCAGTGCCGATCAATGCCTCGACAGTCGGCAGTTCTTGGAACATCAGGAAGCCGACGAGGATGGCGAAGGCGATGCGAAGATAGGGATAGGGCGCGAGCGCGGATACTTCCCCGACCCGATAGGCCTCGACCGTCAGGATCATGCCGATCGTTCCCAGACCGCCCGATAGAAATAGCATCCCGATCAATTCCGGCGCCAGCGGACGCCATTCCTGGATGACGCCGGGCAGGGCGCCCAACGTCGTGATCAGGCCGATATACAGCATGATGGTCGGTGTCGTCTCGCTGCGGGTCAGTACTCTGTTCTGGAAGACGAGCGCCGCGGCGGCCATGGCCGCCACCAGCCCGTAGACGAAGCCGAAATTGAAATCTGCGGCGAACAGGTTTTCCGGCCCCATCGCCAGCATCACGCCCGCAAAGCCCAGCAGCGTCAATGCCCATCGCCCGGCGGAGACATGTTCCTTCAGCAACGGTCCTGCCAGGACGACGACGAAAAGCGATGTGGTGAAGGTCAGCGTTGTGGCGACCGCGATATCCAGGCTCTGGAAGCTGCGATAGTAGAAGAACCAGCATAGCAGGCTGGTTAGGCCGCGGATTAGATGCAGGCCAGGCCGGGCGGTTTTCACAAGGCTTGGCCGTGTCGCCAGGATCCAGCCCAGTACAATGATCAACTGCACTGCCGCCCGCGCAAAGACGATCTGACCGTTGGCGACCTCCCCACTCAAGAGGCGGACGACGGTGACTTCGCCGGTGAAGACGGCGGCGGCAATCGCCAGCAGCAGCGCGCCGCGTGTATTGTTGACCGATAAGGGGGCGCTCATTTTTGGCGATAGGGCAAGTATTGGTCGGGCGACTGCTTTCCGATCCTGTCCAGAATGGTGATCCAGGCGCGAATGCCATCGTCGATGGCGGAGACGCGAAGGAATTCGTTCGGCGCGTGGAACTGTTCGTCGGCGGTGGAAAAGGAAAACATGATCGTGTCGATACCCAATTCGCGTGCGACAAGGTCCGACAAGGGCAGTGTCGCGCCGATGCGGACACGGACCGGCTTCTGACCGAAGGTTTCGAACAGGGCCTCTTCCGCTGCCAGCAGCAGCGGGTGCGCCCCGGGGACCGCATAGGCCTTTGTCCACCCGCGGTCCGCCGTGAAGGTCAGTTCGATGCCAGGCGGCACCAGCGCGGCGATATGGGCCTTTACCGCGTCGCGGATTGCTTCCGGCTTTTGGCCTTGCACCAGACGCATGGTGATCTTGGCATGGGCCTCGTTCGGAATGACGGTCTTGCTGCCGGCACCCTGATAGCCCCCCCACATGCCGTTCACTTCCAGCGTCGGGCGATCCCACAAACGCTGCAGGGTCGTGTATCCGGATTCACCTTGTTCGGCGGCCCCGACCGCGCCCGCCCAGGCGGCGCCGTCGAAAGGAATGGCGTGGAGGTCGGCTTCGGTCGCGGCGTCTGGCATGACGATATCGTCATAAAAGCCGGGCACGGTCACCCGGTTGTCCGCGTCATGCAGGGCGGCGATGACCCGCGCCATTTCATGCAGGGCGTTGGGTACCGCGCCGCCATATCGGCCGGAATGCAGGTCCAGATCGGCGGTTCGCAGGGAAAATTCGAGTCCGCCATTGCCGCGAGAACCGACATTGACGGCCGTCAGGTCCGACCGCCAGCGCGCGCCATCGGCGGACAGGATGGCATCGGCCGACAGCAGGTCGGCGTTCCGCTTCAGGATATTGGGCAGGGAAGGGGACCCGGTTTCTTCCTCTCCCTCCAGCAGGATCTTCACGTTCAGGGGCAACCTGTCCTGAACGGCGATATAGGCGCGCATCGCTTCAAGTGCGATCAACGTCGGACCCTTGTCGTCGGAAATGCCGCGCGCGTAAAGACGCCCGTCGCGTTCCTGCATGTCGAAAGGCGGGGTGGTCCAGCGGTCCAGTGGGTCCGGCGGCTGCACGTCGTAATGCCCATAGATCAGCATGGTCGGCGCGCCGTCGGCTTTCAGCCATTCGGCATATAAGGCAGGGTGTCCGTCGACGCCGCCATCCAGTTCCCGGATGCCGGAAAATCCCATGCCGGTCAGCAGGTCGGTCAGGAAAGACCTTGCCGCCGCCATGCCTTCCGCATAGGCCGGGTCCGTACTGACCGATTGGCAACTGAGATAGGTTTTCAGGCGGGTGTGAAAAACCTCACGGCCGGCCCGGCTTTCCGCCAGAACCTCCGCCAGTGGATCGGTGTTCATCTATGGCCCCCGTCGACGGACAGAATCTGTCCGGTGATCCAGGAAGCCTGGTCGCCGACCAGGAAGGCGACCGCGTTTGCGATGTCTTCCGGTTGGCCCAGACGGCGCAGATGAATGTTCTCGACCAGCGCCTTCTGGCCGTCCGCGCCGTAGCTTTCCCATTGCCGCTGGGTGGCGTCGTTCGACAGTACGAAACCGGGGGCGACGGAATTGACCGTGATGCCGAAAGGCCCTAGTTCCAGCGCCAACTGCTTGGTCAGGCCGACCAGCGCGTGCTTGGCGGCGGTATAGGCCTGGATCTTGGTCAGACTCGGCTTCAACCCCGCGCCGGAGCTGATGGTCACGATGCGACCCGCGCCGCGTTTTTTCATGGCGGGCGCGAACATCTGCGCCAGGAAGAAAGCGCTGTCCGTATTGGCGGCGAAAATGGCGCGCCAGTCGTCTTCCGCGACATCCTCCACCGGATGGTGGACCTGACCGCGGACACCGCCCGCGGCGCTGACCAGCACCGTCGGCGCGCCCTGGTGCTTTTTGATCGTGTCGGCAAGGCGCGCCACATCTTCCCGGTTGCCCAGATCGGCCGCATGGCCGGGCAGGCCCAGTTCGGCCTGTGCCGCCTCGAAAGCAGGGCCCGGCATGTCGGTCACGACCACATCCATGCCATCCTGCCGCAATCTGCGCGCGATGGCGGCACCGATGCCGCCCACCACGCCGGTAACAAGCGCGAGGGTCATGCTGCCGCAGTCCCCCGCAGGACCTTGTCCAGTTCCATGAAGGTGTCCTTGCTTTGCGGCCTTTTGCCGTCTTCGATCTCGTGGATCAGTTCCACAAGCCGGGCCAGGACGGGGACGTCCAACCCGTGTTTTGCGGCGATCGTCACGATGATGCCGATCTGCGGGTCGACCTCCGTCCGGCGTTTGCGCACCGCCAAGTCGCGCCAGATTCCCGAATGGGTCTTCGCGGTCTTAGAGGTGAACGCCGCCAACGCGGCAATCGAGGCCCGAGCTTCGGCATCGCCCGCCGTATCGCTATAGGCGGCCGGGTCGAAGCCGTTGAAGCCGCGCGGTGGGATATTTTCGGCCTTGGCGACCTTCATGACTTCCCGCCCCAGTTCGATCAGCACCGGTACCCGGTCGGGATCGGCGAAATTGGCCGACATGCTGTCCGGCGTCAGCGCGGTTGCGAAAAGCTGCGCGCCGTAGCCAAGTTTACCCCAGAGATAGGACCATATGTTTTCGGTCAGAACCGCATCGGGCTCGAAGACCTTCAACAGGTCGAACATCTCACGGGTTCTGTCACGGATGCTGCCGTCGATTTCGCCGACCACGACCGCGCCGCGATTCCCGAACAGGATCCGGCCCGGCCCTTGCCAGTCGCTGCCGTAATTGACGAAGGCGCCCATCGTCCGCTGTGGGCCGGCAAGTTCAGCGATCAGATGCTCGTTCAGACCGTTCTGGGCGGACAGGATGTACCCGTCGTCTGCCAGATGCGGCAGTAGCATCTTCATCGCGGCTTCCGTTGCCTGCGCCTTCACCGCAAGCACCACGCGCCGGAAGGTGCCTTTCACCTGGTCCGGCGTGGCTGCGGGCACGGCTTGGATGAATTCCTCGACTGGTCCTTCGATATGCAGGCCTGTTTCATTGCAGGCCGCGACATGGGCCGCGTCGATATCGACCAAAAGCACCGGATGGCCGGCGCGCGCCCAATAGGCGCCCAGAATTCCGCCGATGGCGCCGGCGCCCCAGATCAGGATCGTGTCTTCTTGCCCGGCCTCCGTCATCACCGGTTGTCCCAGTTCGGCCAGGGGCCTTCGATGGCCTCGCGGGTTTCCTCGACACCGGCATTCCAGACTTTCATGACCTGATCGTCCGGCATTTGCCAAGGGCCGCCGAAATTGCCGTCGCCCAACAGCTTTTTCGCGTCATGCGGGGCCGCCGCCTTCACCGCGTCCAGGTTCACGACGGGCTTTTCGCCTTCCGGGGCAGGCGCGTGGGGCAAACGGGTCCAGGGGAAGTTTTCCATCCAATTGGCATGGCTGCCGACAGGGTGGACGTCCTTCACCGCCTGCATGGTCTTTGGCGCGGCCCACCAGTTGTGCAGGCGGACTGAGATGTCGCCGTAATCGGCCATCAATTCCTGCGCCAGTGCGCCGATCGGGTTGTTGCCGCCATGGCCATTGACCATCAAGATATTGCGGAAACCGCTGCGGCGCAGCGACCCTATGACATCGCGCATCAAGCCCATAAGGGTTTCGACCCGTAGCGTGATCGTCCCTGGATAGGCGCTGAAATAGGGGGTCAGACCGAAAGGGATGACCGGATAGACGGGAACACCCAGCGGTTCGGCGGCTTCCCGGGCCACCCGTTCGGCCAGGATGACGTCGACGCATAGCGACAGTTGCGCATGTTGTTCCGTCGATCCGATGGGCAGGACGCAGCGTGGGTCCTTGGCGACCTGCTTTTCGACATCCATCCAGTTCATTTCAGCGATCATCATGTTTCGGTCTTCCCCGCTTCTTGTGGATTGAATGAGTCCGGTATCTCGTCGGAAAGGGGTGCGCAGTTCAGCACGACCTTCGCCAGCAGATTGGACAGGGTTTTCAATTCGTCTTCCTTCAGGCCGTCCAGCATTTCCCGTTCACGCATTTCGAAGACGGCGACGGTACGGTCGAACAGGGCGCGCCCGTTTTCAGTCAGATACAGCGACTGATTGCGGCGGTCCGATTCGTCCTGCTCGCGATAGATCAGGCCTTCCTTTTCAAGCTTGGCCATGGCGCGCGACAGGCTGTTCTTCGGAAAGCCTGAGGAGTGGGCGATGTCCCTTGCCTGGCCGCCCTCGCACAGCGCGATGGAATAGATCACGACGTATTCTATGCGGCTGAGCCCTTCTGTCTTCTGCACCCAGCCATAGCAGGGGGTGTTATAGCGAAGCGCCAGATAGTTGAGTCGAAAGGCAAACGGGCAGGGATTGGTCCAAAGTTTGGCCTCGGTCATTTCATCCATTCCCGATACCCCGCCGCTTCGTCGGTTCACGACAAAGTCATTTGCAAATTGCATGTTTCCCACCCTCTTTTGAAACTTATTTAGTTCCATATAGAACTTGACATCAACACTATTCCGTACCACCGTCAAGCTTGTAAGTTCCATGTGGAACTATTTTGACACACACAAACTTGGACGGGGGAGCAATGAAAGCGAAACAATTGTTGGCATCCTTGGCAGTTGCCTTGGGTGTTGCAGTGTCCGCAGCAGGCGTGTCTGCGCAGACGCTCACGATGGGAGTCCGTGGTGGTCCGGAATCTTTGGATCCGCATTATTCGGCGTTGGGCAGTCATGCCGAAGCCGCCAAGCATATCTTCGACACCTTGGTCTGGTCCGGTGACGACCTGCAGATCGAGCCGGGTCTGGCGACGTCCTGGAAGCCGTTGAACGAGACGACCTGGGAATTCAAGCTGCGCGAAGGGGTCAAGTTCCACGACGGCTCCACCTTTGACGCGGAAGATGTGAAGTTCTCCATCGAACGCATTCCGGCGGTCAGCGGCCCGACAACGACGACGATCTATGTTCGCCGTGTCGAATCGGTCGAAATCATCGACCCTTATACGATCCACATCCACACCAACGGTCCGGCCGCCACGCTGCCCTACGACTTCGTAAGGCTGTTCATCGTCAGCGCCGAAGCCGCGAAGGACTACTCCACGAAGGAAACCGCCTCCGCGGGCTTCAACGGCGGTCCGGCCGCGGTCGGCACCGGCCCATACAAGCTGGTCAGCTGGGAGCCGAAGGGTGACCTTGTTCTGGAACGGTTCGACGATTACTGGCGCGGCAAGGGAGCCTGGGAAAAGGTCATCCGCAAGGAAATCCCGAATGACAGCGCGCGTCTTGCCGCTCTGAAGGCCGGCCAGGTGGACATCATCAACTATGTGTCCTCCGTCGACTATCTCGCCTTGCAGCGGGATTCCTCGGTCGATGCGGTCGTCGGCGACAGCGTCTACATCATGAACCTGCAGCTGGACCAGCGTCCTGATACGCCGAAGGTCTATGCCATGGACGGGTCCAAGCTGGCGGAAAATCCGTTGCAGAACCCGAAGGTTCGTGAAGCGATCGATCTTGCCATCGACCGTGAGACGATGGTCGACATCGTTCTTGAAGGGCTCGGCAAGCCGGCCAATCAGATGATGCCGGCCGGCTTCTTCGGATCGAGCGAAAAGATCCCCGCCCGCGTGCATGACAGTGCCAAGGCGAAGGCGCTGTTGGCCGAAGCCGGCTATCCGGACGGTTTCCAGATGGACCTGTATTGCACCTCCGACCGTCTTCCGGGCGATGGCGCGATCTGCCAGGGCCTGGGCCAGATGTTCAGCCAGATCGGCATCAAGACCAACGTCAACGCCATCTCAAAGACCGTTTATTTCCCGGCTCAGTCGCGCCTGGAATATTCCGTCTTCATGAACGGCTGGGGCACGCTGACCGGTGAAGCGTCCTATACGCTGGGTGCGCTGGCGCATTCCAACGACCCCGACGTCAAGATGGGCGCCTTCAACCGCGTCGCCTATAAGAACGAGAAGGTCGACGAGCTGATGGAAAAGGGCGCGATGACGCTCGATGCCGATGCCCGCCGTGCGTTGTATGAAGAGGCGATGGAACTGACCATGGCCGACCGGGTCTACATTCCGGTTGTCCAATTGCAGACCGTTTGGGCGACCAAGGCCGGAAAACTTAGTTTCCCGCCGCGCTTCGACGAAGACACGCTGGCTTTCTTCATAAAGCCGAAGGGTTGAGTCACAATGGCTGGGGAGGGCGTTTTCCTCCCCGGCCATAATTTTCAGATTAAGTCAGGGCTCGATCCGTCATGCTGGGGTTCGTCATTCAACGCCTGATTCAGGCCAGCCTGGTCATGGCGGCGATGTCCGTTATCGTCTTCGTTGGGGTCTATGCCATCGGCAACCCCATCGAAATCATCATTCCGCCCGAAGCGACGCAGGAAATCCGCGAAGCGACGATTCGTAGCCTTGGCCTCGATCTGCCGCTTTGGAAACAGTATTTCATCTTCGTCGGTAATTTGACGGAGGGCGATTTCGGGCGCTCCTTCATTTATAACCTCCCGGTTCTTGAGCTGATTCTGGGTCGATTGCCGGCGACGCTCGAACTGGTCTTGATTTCCGTCATCTCCGCCACGGTCGGCGGTGTGGTTCTTGGCATTTATGCCGGGTACAGACCTGACAGCATCATCGCCAAGACGATCATGGCGGTCTCTGTGCTGGGCTTTTCCGTCCCAAGCTTCTGGGTTGGGCTAATCCTTATTCTGACATTCGCCGTCAATCTCGGCTGGCTTCCGGCTGGCGGACGGGGCGAAACCGTCTCGCTGTTCGGCGTGCAATGGAGTTTCCTGACCTTCGACGGTCTGTCCCATATCGTGCTGCCGGCGCTGAACCTCGCCTTTTTCAAACTGGCGATGATGATCCGCCTGGCGCGCGCGGGAACGCGGGAAACCATGCTGACCGATACGATTAAATTCGCGCGGGCGGCGGGCATTTCCGAAGGGCGCATCCTGCGCCGTCATCTGCTCAAGCTTATTTCCATTCCGATCATCACGGTCTTCGGCCTTGAACTGGGGTCGACACTCGCCTTCGCCGTGGTGACCGAGACGATCTTCTCCTGGCCGGGCGTCGGCAAGCTGATCATCGACAGCATCGCGGTCCTCGACCGGCCTGTCATGGTCGCCTATCTGATCCTGACGGCACTGCTCTTCGTGCTGATCAATCTGACGGTCGATCTGGTCTTCGCGTTCATCGATCCGCGCATCCGCGCCAAGGGGGCATGATGTCAGCTTCGGATACCCAATCGCCGCTGCGCCTGTTCTGGCGGGAATTCTCGGAGAACAAATTCGCCGTCGGGTCCCTTGTCGTCGTCGTGCTGCTGGCCGTGGTCGCTTTCCTGGCGCCGCTGCTGGTGCCGCAGGACCCGTACAATCTGGAACTGCTATCGCTGTTGGACGCGCGCCGCCCGCCGGGCTTCGTGGGTTCCGGCGGTTATGTCCATGTGCTGGGCACCGACCCGCAGGGACGGGACCTGCTGTCCGCCATTTTCTACGGTTTGCGCATCTCGATCATCATCGGCCTTGCGGCGGGCGCGATCGCCCTGGTCCTGGGCACGATCGTCGGTATCTTCGCCGCCTACGCAGGGGGCTGGATCGAAACCGTGCTGATGCGGGTGATCGACCTTCAACTGTCCTTCCCGGCGATCCTGCTGGCGCTGGTGCTGGTGGCGCTGCTGGGGCAGGGGAAGGGGCAGCTGATCGCCGCGCTGGTCGCCGCACAATACGCCTATTTCGCACGCACTGCTTATGGCGCGGCCAAGGCCGAACGGCGCAAGGACTATGTGGAGGCTGCCCTCGCGACGCCGCTTGCCGGTTACAAGGTCGCCGTCCGGCATCTGCTGCCGAACTGCATGCCACCGCTGATCGTTGTCGCGACGGTGCAGATCGCCAATGCGATTTCCCTGGAGGCGACCCTGAGCTTCCTGGGCCTAGGCCTGCCGGTGACGGAACCGAGCCTGGGCATGCTGATCTCCAACGGCTTCCCCTATATGATGAGCGGCCGGTACTGGATTTCGGTCTTCCCGGGCATCGCGTTGATAATCCTGATCGTCGCCATCAATGTCGTCGGCGACCAGATCCGCGACCAGTTCAATCCGAGGCTCCGCAAATGACTCTTGTTCTCGACGTTCAGGACCTCTGCACCAGTTTTCACACCCGGGCCGGTGTCGTGAAGGCGGTAAACGGCGTCAGCTTCACCTTGCGCAAGGGCGAAGTATTGGGGCTGGTCGGCGAATCCGGGTCCGGCAAGACGGTCACCGGTTTCTCCCTGCTTGGGTTGGTCGATGCGCCGGGCCGGATCGATCGCGGGCGGATCGTCCTCAATGGGCAGGATCTTGTGGGATTGCCGGAACGCGAATTGCGCAAGCGCCGGGGTCGCGACATCGCCATGATTTTCCAAGACCCGATTGCGACCCTGAACCCGCTGTTGTCCATCCGCACCCAGATGACGATGGCGCTGGATGCGCATGCCTCGATGGGCCGTGCAGCAGCGGAAAAACGTTGCGTGGAGGTTCTGGAAAAGGTCGGTATCCCGGATCCGCGTTCGCGGTTGGACAACTACCCGCATGAATTCTCCGGCGGTATGCGTCAGCGCGTCGCCATTGCCATCGCGCTGTTGCACAATCCCTCGGTCATCGTTGCGGACGAACCGACGACGGCGCTGGACGTTTCCATCCAGGCGCAGATACTGCACGAAATGCGCAGTCTGGCGCAGGAGACGGGGACCGCACTGATCTGGATCAGTCACGATCTGGCAACCGTCTCCAGCCTCGCCACGCGACTGCTGGTCATGTATGCGGGCAGGGTGGTTGAAGAAGGGCCGACGGCCGAAGTCTTGAACAACCCGCGGCATCCCTATACGCGGGGATTGATCGACTCCCTGCCGGCGACTGCTGAGCCGGGCAAGCCGCTGAGCCAGATTCCGGGCACCACGCCCTCGCTGCTATCGCTGGGTCAGGGCTGCCCCTTCAAGCCGCGCTGCACTTACGCCACGGATATTTGTGATACGGCGCCGGCCCTGTCCGCCGTCACCAAGCGCGCCTGGCGCTGTCATCATCCGCTGGCCATGGAAGGGGCTGCCTGATGGATGCCTTTTTCGAAGTAGAAAATGTGGTGCGCGAGTTTCGCCCGCCGGTAACGCTTGGCGACAAGATCGCCGCCAGGCTTGGCGCCAAGGTGGAAATGCGGTCGGTCAAGGCGGTCAACGATGTCTCCCTCACCCTGGAGAAGGGCAAGACATTGGGGCTGGTCGGCGAGTCGGGTTGCGGGAAATCCACGCTGGGTAAAGTTGCCGCCGGTATCCTGGCGCCGACCGCCGGTACCGTTTTATTGGACGGCAAGCCGGTCATGACGGACGGGCGGAAGCAGACAACTCGCGTACAGACCGTGTTTCAGGACCCCTTCGCCTCGCTCGACCCGCGGATGAAGGTGGGCGACGCGGTGGCGGAGGGCCCGATTGAGCACGGCCTCGTCACGCGGGCCGATGCGCGCGCCTATGTGTTGGACTGGTTCGCCCGTGTTGGCCTGGATCCCAGTTATGCCAACCGTTACCCGCACCAGTTCTCGGGCGGTCAGCGGCAACGCATCGCCATTGCCCGGGCCCTGGCAATGCAACCGGACTTGTTGATCTGCGACGAGCCTGTGGCCTCGCTGGATGTCTCAATTCAGGCCCAGGTCATCAATCTGTTCCTGGACCTGCGGCGCGACCTGGACCTGACCTGCCTGTTCATCAGCCATGACCTGTCGGTGGTTCGCCATGTCAGCGACCGGGTTGCGGTCATGTATCTGGGGCGGATCGTTGAAGAAGCGCCGACGGAAGCCCTGTTCGAGGCACCGGCGCATCCCTATACGCGGGCTTTGATCGCATCCATCCCGAAACTGGTTTTGAATCGGGAAACGCTGGTGGAGTTCGACCCGATCGCGGGTGAGATCCCGTCGCCGCTGTCGCCGCCGCCCGGGTGTTATTTCGCGCCGCGCTGCCCCTTGGCCGCCGACCGATGCCGAGAGACCGCGCCCGACCTTCGAACGACCGAGAATGGGCGTCGGGTCGCCTGCTATTTTCCCGTCAGCACTCGTGGGGCAGATTGAGTAGATTGCAACGGGCCCATTCTTTGGATCGCCCAGGGGACTGCTATTCTGTGCATGAATAAAGCATGACAGTTGTCGCGAAAAATGCGCAATCAAAAAACATAAATAATTCAGTTGGATAGTGGTGCTGCAGCGGGGAATTGAACCCCGGACCTCTCCCTTACCAAGGGAGTGCTCTACCCCTGAGCTACTGCAGCGCCGATCGGGCCGACCGATAGTTTCCGGCGCGGGGTGGGCCGTTGGCCCGTGCCTCCCGGAACGGCGCGGTGTATGCCACAGGCTTTCCGGGCCTGCAAGCGTTGACGGCCCCCCCCGAGAACGTTTTCCCCGAGCCGACTGGCAAAGGGTTGGAGGCGGGCCCAGAATTGGTCCTATAGGCAGGTTGGGGGCAGGGTCGCAATGCGCCTCTGCCGTTGGTGGGAGAATCCGGTACAAGGGGGAGCGATGAACCTACCGAACGGGCTGGAAATCCAATGACTGCTTGGCAAAAAGCGCTGGAGGAGGGGGACCCACTTGGGGCCGCCGAACTCTCGTTCGCCGCCTATGCCGGCGGTGACCGGGATGCGGAGACAGCTGATTTCGCCTTTAAGGCCCAGTGCGGCACGGGGCGTTTCGAGGAAGCGCTGGAAATTCTGGCGGAAACGCCCACCGCCGCGCAATCGACAAGCAGTTTCGTTTCCCTGCTGAACATGATCGCCATGACCGGCGCAACCGAGCTGGTGGAGAAATACGGCCTTTTCCCGGTCATGGAAGCGAATGAGGGAACGCATCCGGGCATCTCGGAATTCGGCGTCCGGATCGCGGCGCAATGCCTGCGGCGGCGCCCGGATCATGCCGAGGCGCGGTTGTTCCTGCACACCGTCTTTCCGAAACTGATCGCGGGGGCGGATTGGAATCTGCTGCGCTGTGTCCTGGTACCGGTGTCGGATGCTGACCGGCAGTTGATGGTGAATCGGATAGATGGCGCCTTCGGCGGGGTTCCTTACCCGCTGGTGCCGGAACTCGCGCGCTTTTCTTCGACGGCCGTAGACAATTTGTGCGGTCCCGATATCCTGACCCGCCCGATGGAGGCGGTATTCTTGCCCCAAACCATCGTCTGGCGCATCGCGAACGGGGCCGCCCATATGCAAGTGGCGGAGGATCGCCCCGCCTCCCTGACCCCACCGGTCCTGAACCGGGAGCGAATTGCCGCCAATGTGCGGGCGCTGCAACGGGCGGCGCGCGACTTTGTATCGACGGCCCGGGACTATCCGTTCGACCGGTATGAAGGCTTTGGCGATGGCGTCCTTGGAAGCGGCGCGCCGGTGATCGTCCTGTCGACCGGCCGCGTCGGGACGATGGCCATGGAGGCCCTGCTGAAACGGTCGGACGGGTTGTTGCCCTTCCATGCGTTTAATCTGCATGTGGAAACAGGCGACCAGAATGCCATCCTTTACAAGCTGATCTCCGAGGATCCGGGGAGTTTCGAACGGGATATCGAATCCATCCTGCGCTATCGGTTCAGCGAATTCGCCTATTGCCGGGCAGCAGGCAAGATACCGGTCATCGTAAACCATCTGGACACGGTCCTGGCGCCCATCCTGATGGGGGCGTTTCCCGACGCACGGCTGATCCGCATGCACCGGGCGCCGGAAAAGACCCTTCTTTCGCTAGCCTACAAGAACCAGTTCGGGTATCGGCAGTTGCGCCATCTGAAGAGCCGTTTTGACAAGGACACGGGGGAGTTCGTCTTCCGGCGCGACCGGTCGCTCACGATCGAACAGGAATGCGCCTGGTACATGTATGTGACCGATCTATTGGCCGATATCTACCGAACCGAACTGGCCCGGCCCGGACGCTTCCTGGATTTGGACATGGAACAGGTCTTCGGATTGGCGGCGGGCGCAATAAGGCACTTGTCGGATTTCCTGGATGACCCGGCGATCACACCGGAAACCTGCCGGGACGTGTTTTCGCAACGGATCAACGAGAAGAGTTTTTATACCTTCGATCCGGTCCGGGGGGACCTTGCCCGCCTGGCTGCGGAATTGGAAAAGGCCTATACCGCCTTGGAGGGCGAGGGTGGTTTTGGTTAGGCCATGACGAGCGACTGGGAACAGGCGGCGGAGAGGGGCGACCTCGACATGGAACCCGCCGTCGCCCTGGATGGGCATGTTCTGGAAAATCTGGTGGCGTTCCTGGACAATCCCGGAATCTCTTCAGAGTCTTGCCGGGCCGTCTTCGCGCAGCGGGTGAACGAAAAGGCGCGTTACACCGTCGATGTGGCGAAGGCCGACCCGGCCCGATTGACCGAGGTCGCGCGTCATTGGTCCGTGGTCCTGGACCGTGAGGGCACCTTCCACTCGGCATGATTCGGGGATTGCCGGTGCCTGGAAACGGCCGGAGATATTCAGCACAAGCCTTGGTAGCGTGATTTATCCATCAATTTTAAGGGCTTGCGGTCTGTCTTGAGTCTTGATTGTGGGCCGTCTTGAGGTTGCCTGCCGGATACTCACAATGACCGTTGGACTGGGGCAATGGAACGATGTCGAACGGCAAGTCCGATAAGGGTGGCAAACCGGATCGCGATGAGCGGCTGGCGGCGCGTCTGCGCGAGAACCTGCGCAAGCGGAAGCAGCAGGCGCGGTCGCGGGCGTCGTCGGAGCCGGATGAGAAGTCCGATCCGCCGGGTAACAGTGATTAGGGATTAGGAGCACGTCATGGCGATTTTGCCCGACACATGGATTCGGGAACGCGCGTTGAAGGACAAGATGATCGAGCCCTTCGTCGACAGCCAGAAGCGCGAAGGCACGATTTCCTTCGGCGTCTCGTCCTATGGATACGATGCCAGGGTGTCGGACGAGTTTCGCATTTTCACCAATGTGGACAATGCGATCGTCGATCCCAAGCACTTCTCCGACAGCAGCTTTGTCGAACGGAAGACGGATGTTTGCATCATCCCGCCTAACAGCTTCGCACTGGCGCGGACGGTTGAGTATTTCCGTATTCCGCGCGATGTGCTGGTCATCTGTTTGGGCAAATCCACCTATGCCCGCTGCGGCATCATCGTGAACGTCACACCGCTGGAACCGGAATGGGAAGGGCATGTGACGCTGGAATTTTCGAACACCACGCCCTTGCCTGCGAAAATCTATGCAAACGAAGGGGCCTGCCAGTTCCTGTTCCTACAGGGGGCGGGCCCGTGTGAGGTCTCATATGCCGACAGGGCGGGGAAATATATGGGCCAGACGGGCGTGACCCTGCCGCGCCTTTAGTTTCCGGGCAGTCCTCGGTTGCCACGATCCGGACGGTCCCGATGGTCTCAATTTTGCCCAAATTGCTTGTTAAGTGCTGTGCCGGGAAATGAGTGAAATGCTTTTATGCAGCCGTGTGATGCCCCAATCATTTGATGCCTGGGCCGTCCTGCTGGACCGCGACGGTGTTGCGTAACCTTTAGAGAGTGCTATGGCCCCGGACGACAATCTTGTATCGCGTATCGAACGGCATCAATCAGAAGAACCATCGGGCGCACGTGCGCGGGAGGGCGGAATGGATCGCATAAGAATTACCGGCGGCAATCGCCTGAGCGGCAGTCTGCCGATCGCCGGGGCGAAGAACGCCGCCCTGCCTTTGATGGCCGCCGCGTTGCTGACCGACGAGACGCTGGAACTTCAGAACCTGCCCTTGCTGGCGGATATCGACACGCTCGCGAACCTGTTGGTGCAGCATGGCGTGACGCTGACCATGAAAAGCGTCGGCGTCGGCGAGGGGCACCGCAGCCGCAGTTTCGTGATGTCGACGCCGGAGATCACCTCCACCGTCGCGCCTTATGACCTTGTCCGGAAAATGCGCGCCAGCGTGCTGGTCCTGGGTCCGATCCTGGCCCGTTGCGGCGAGGCCAAGGTCTCCTTGCCGGGCGGCTGCGCCATTGGGACGCGTCCGGTCGATTTGCACCTGAAAGGGATGCAGGCCCTGGGCGCTGAGATCGAGCTGGACGGCGGTTATGTCGTCGCCCGCGCCCCCAAGGGGTTGATCGGCGACGAGGTCGTCTTCCCCTTTGTCTCCGTTGGGGCGACAGAAAACCTGTTGATGGCGGCGGCGCTGGCCAAGGGCGAAACCCGCCTGGTCAATGCGGCGCGGGAGCCTGAGGTGGTGGACCTAGCGCATTGCCTGATGGCGATGGGCGCGAAGATCGAAGGGGCCGGAACCGACGTCATCAAAATCCAGGGCGTCGACCGTCTGCATGGGGCGGTTCATCCGGTCATCGCCGACCGCATCGAAACCGGTACCTATGCCATGGCGGCGGCCGCCACGCGGGGCGATGTGGAATTGATTGGCGCACGGCCGGAAATGATCAAGAGCGTCGTCGAACACCTGACCCTGGCCGGTGTGACGGTGGAAAAGACAGATGCGGGCATGCGGGTGAAGGCGGATGAGATCCGGGGCGTGGACGTCATGACCGAGCCTTTCCCGGGTTTCCCGACCGATCTTCAGGCCCAGATGATGGCGATGCTGGCGACGGCGGACGGGGCCTCGATGATCACCGAGACGATTTTCGAGAACCGATTCATGCATGTGCCGGAATTGACGCGAATGGGCGCGAACATCAACCTGCATGGCCGGTCGGCCATGGTGCGGGGATCGCGCGACTTGAAGGGTGCGGAAGTGATGGCGACAGATCTGCGGGCCAGCGTCAGTCTTGTGATCGCCGCGCTGGCGGCAAAAGGGGAGACCGTGGTGAACCGAGTCTACCATTTGGACCGGGGTTACGAGCGCGTTGAAGACAAGTTGGCAGCCTGCGGCGCTGACATTGAGAGAATTTCGGGCTAAGACAATAGATGTGGGCCGGTCAGCCGGCCGGTGTGAGCAGAATAGGGGCGGTTTTGAAAGACGGGGACGATCATCTGCGCTTACGCGCGCAGGATCTGGAAGACCTTACCGTTATCGGGACGATGGTCCAGGACGCGCTGGCCCCGGCGGGGGACATGCGCCTGATCAAGGAGTCCCGGCAATTCGTCATCGTCATGAACCGCTTTCGCTGGGAAAAAGCCGGGGATACCGGTCCTTATTCGCGCATCCATTCCGGGCTTCGCTTCGATGGTGTCCAGCGGGTGCAGTTCCGGGGCATCGACTGGCACGACCCGGACAAGATCATGTCCTTCCTGACAATTGCCTATAATCGTGATCCGGATGGGGAGTACGAGACAATCGTCATCCATTTCGCCGGCGGTGCAGCTGTTCGGATCATGGTCGATACCCTGCAATGCGCCTTGGACGACCTCGGGGAACCTTGGCCGACCCAATGGAAGCCGGACCACGAACCGGACTAGGATCCTACCCTGAAAACTCAATGGAGTTTTGACGGCAACAGCTTCCCGCCACCGTTGCCCGATACCAGGAGGCTTGATATAGTTTCATTTGAAACTAATTCTGCGTCCTGGTCGGAATTCTCGTCCGGCCTGCACTAGTCGTGACCGGGCGCTAGGTATTGGGCGCTCGATGCAGGGCGCTAGATCGGGTGAGGGACAATAATCATGAAAAACTATATCTCGTTTCCCCGTATACAGGGCACTGCCAGCCGCCAGGCGCATGCCGGTCTGCCGGAAGGAACGTTCGAGCGTGAGTTGGGCAAGGAAGGCTTTTTCGGCCCGGCGACGCATATGTATCACGAACATCCGCCAACGGGCTGGACCGCCTTCGACGGCGATCTGCAGCCGCGCGCCTTCGACCTGACGCGGATGAACGAGGATCAGCCATCACCCTTCGACGCGCAGACGGTCCTGCACAACGCGCAGACAAAAATCCGTTTCTGGCGCGCGCCGAAGAAAATGGATCATCTGGCCCGCAACGCGGATGGGGATGAGCTGTTCTTCGTCCATGAAGGGGCGGGTGATCTGTATTGCGACTATGGGCATATGTCCTTCACGGCGGGCGATTATATCGTCCTGCCGCGCAGCACCATGTGGCGCATCGACTGTTCCGAACCGGTGACCGCCTTGCTGATCGAGGCGACGAATTCGACCTATATGCTGCCGGACAAGGGCATGGTGGGCCGGCATGCGATCTTCGATCCGGCAATGTTGGATATTCCGGAATTGGACGAAGCGTTTATTGCCCAGAAGTCCAACGGTGCGGGACAGGAAACCAAGGTGCGCATCAAGCGCGGCAACCGCTTGGCGACCATGACCTATCCGTTCAATCCGCTGGACGCGGTGGGTTGGAAGGGCGACCTGTCGGTCGTGCGGATCAATGTGAAGGATATTCGCCCGCTGATGAGCCACCGGTATCACCTGCCGCCCTCGGCGCATTCGACCTTCGTGGCCGCAGGTTTCGTCGTGTGCACCTTCGTGCCCCGGCCGTTTGAAATGTCGGAAGACGCACTGAAGGTGCCGTTCTATCACAACAACGACGACTATGATGAAGTGATCTTCTATCACGCGGGTGACTTCTTCAGTCGCGACAATATCGATGCCGGGATGATGACCTTCCATCCCTGTGGCTTCACGCATGGCCCGCATCCGAAGGCATTGAAGGCGGCGTTCAAGCCCAAGAAGGATGCCACGAACGAATATGCCGTGATGATCGATACCCGTTCCGCGCTGGAGGTCGGCGACCTTCCGGCCGGGGTCGAGAATACGGACTATGTGAAAAGCTGGGCGGGTGGCGGTTCCTACGAATAGGCCTGCCCCAAAACCGAAAAGCGTTTGACGACAAAATCTAAAGAAAAGAGTGAATGGGATGAAGCTTGCGACTTTGAAGACGGGCACGCGCGATGGCGAACTGGTGGTGGTCAGCCGCGATTTGACCAAGGCGGTGAAGGCCGAGGGCATCGCGCCGACGCTGCAGGCCGCGCTGGATGATTGGGAAACCATGGCACCGGCCTTGCAGGTCCTGTCCGACCGCGTCAATGACGGCACGGCCGAGGAGATTTTCGACTTCGATCCCGCCCGGGCGGAAGCGCCCTTGCCGCGCGCCTATCAATGGGCGGACGGCTCGGCCTATGTGAACCATGTGGAATTGGTCCGGCGCGCCCGCGGGGCCGTCCTGCCAGAAAGTTTCTGGACCGATCCGCTGATGTACCAGGGCGGGTCTGATTCTTTCCTGGGCCCGTACGAAGATATCCAGGCCGGCGATGAAGCCTGGGGCATCGATTTCGAGGGCGAGGTCGCGATCATTACCGACGATGTGCCGATGGGTGTTGCCGCCGAAGACGCGGGCAAGCACATCAAATTGCTGATGCTGGTGAACGACGTTTCCCTGCGCGGCTTGATTCCGGCGGAACTTGGCAAGGGCTTCGGCTTCTTCCATGCGAAACCCTCCAGCGCCTTTTCCCCGGTGGCGGTCACGCCGGACGAGTTGGGCGGTGCCTGGGACGGCGGGAAGGTTTCCCTGCCACTGTTATCGCATTTGAACGGCGACCTGTTCGGCAAGCCGAATGCGGGGGAGGACATGACCTTCACTTTCCCGAAGCTGATCGCCCATGCGGCGAAAACACGACCGCTCGGCGCGGGCTGCATCGTCGGCTCCGGTACCGTCTCCAACAAGCAGGATACCGATCACGGCTCCGCCATCGCCGATGGCGGGGTGGGCTATTCCTGCATCGCGGAAGTGCGGATGATCGAGACGATCAATTCCGGCGAGGCCAAGACCCCCTTCATGCGTTTCGGCGACCGAATCAAGATCGAGATGAAAGATGATGCCGGTGCTTCCATCTTCGGGGCGATCGATCAGCAGGTTGTGAAGTATGACGGTCCTTGATAGGGCTTAACTATACAAAAACAAAGGGATCGTTCGACCATGCCTGCATCCGACCGCACCGGCTTTATCGCGCTTCTGGAACAACTGCGTCAGGATGACGACGCGGCGGTGGTTGCCGCGGCCCGTGAAATCACCGCCCGCATGGACGCAAGCGGCCTGACCTGGGAAGCCCTGATCGTGGAGGCGGATGCCGAGGACGATGTTGATGACGGTGATACGGCCTTCGTGCCGGTCAGCGATGCATCCAGCGATGCCGAACTGATCGACAACCTGCTTGCCCGCGGCGACCTGTCCGAAGACACCCGCGAAGAATTGGAAGACTACAAGCAGGACATCGCCGAAGGCGAGTTCACCGAAGCCGACAGCCAGTATTTGCGGGCCTTGGCGAAGCGGTTGAGCGACTAGGGCAAGAACTTCAACTGCATTTTTTACCAAGTGATATCTCGTCGCAGGTGAGTTTGGACATTGGAATGGATGGGAAGACTGACAGCGGTGTTCAAATTGGCGCCGGATCATTCTTCGTGCGTCTGAGCCGTCGGAACGAACCTAGCGCCGACAATGGGAGCTCGTTGGCGGAGATTGAGGTTAAGGCTGGCCCGTTCACCGGCCTAGTTGCCGATGACGTGCTTTTCGGTGTCGCTGAGTTCTGCTCCGACCTTCAATCGCTCTATGACCGCCTCACCGGACGCGCAACGTTACGCAGTTATGAGAAGTTTGAGCTCATGGCCGAGGGCAACGGCCGTGGCGCGATCCATGGGCTTGTAGAGCTATATGGCTGTCACGATCCCCTCTCGAAATTGACGTTTGAATTGGACGTTGATCAGACATTCCTACCGGATCTCATTCGAAGTCTGAGGAAAGAGTTTCTAGAACCGCATTGATTTTGAGTTCTGTCGAGCGTGGCCGTTCTCAGAATTCGACAGCTGTTATCTGGAACTCCTGGCAAGCGGTTGAGCGGCGGGGCGCAACACAAGGTGCTCGCCGAGAGATCACTCAGGTTAGGCACGCAAGTCAACTAGCCAACGCACTCGAAAATCAGATGGCAGTTTGTGGGCTCTAACACTTGGTCGCCTTCGTAGTAGTCTAAGTGAAAGTGGTCTTGGCTGGATGAGTTGTGATCGAAGTAGTTTAATAGGCTATCTCCAATTATCCTTAGCGCGTGATTTGTACCTTCAAAGAACAGCGATTCAGCATTTGCTGACACTTTGACACGATCTGTACCCTCAGATCGGAGCACGATCACGATTGACGTGAGACTGTGTGGATAGAACTCATTGCCTGATGCAGGGAGTTCGAATTCTTGGGTCGAGGTCACGCTATTTAGAAGGGAGCCAAATGCTCTGAGGTCGGCAGCGGAACCGGAAATTGAAATTTCTGGCTCTTGTTGGTCACCGTCACAAGCGGCGCGAACTTGCGATATCATTCGTACCATTACATTCGACCTTCACGATGGACAGGCTCCACTCTAAACCACAGCCTCTTCCAAAAACTTCTCACTCGCCGGCCGCGATGGCTTGTGCCGTTCGAGTGGATGAAGGCCAACGCTGAAATTCGCATTACAAAAAGCTGCAAGTAGTCCTACACTGTTGTTCAGTGCAAAAGTACACACAACTTTTTTGTAAGCCTATCGGGGCGCGTGATGGTCAAACATTTGGGGCTTGCTGGTGACGGCGATGAATTGGACTTGGTTGACGATATTGAGGAGGCGTTCCGTGTTCGCTTCGCGCTGGAAGCTTTAGAAGCGGTCCGAACTGTTGGAGAGTTGTTTGAACACCTGGAAGATCGTCGGCCCAAGAATATTGATGCCGGGGGGCGTTGTGCTACCGCGATGTGCTTCTACAGACTGCGAAAAGCACTCCAGCCCTATGCAGCGGTGCAACTAAGGCCCGACACTCCTATCGAAGAATTGCGAGGAATTTCGGGCCGAAAGCTTCGGCAATTGATTTCGTCCGAAGATGGCCTGCAGCCTCCTATGTTTCACCTATCCAGAATTTCATGGGCCGCTTTGTTCTCCGCTATTGCGTTCGGGCTTCTTGCTCTGTTTGCTCATTGGCCTTGGTACATAGCTTGTTTGAGCATGATTTTGTTTTGCTTCCTGTGCTACATGGCGCCAATTCGACTGCCGGAGGACGTGAGGACTCTAGGAGACCTGGCGAAAATGCTAACAACAACATCGATTGGTAGCCTAGTTGAGCGAGGCGCACGATTGGGACGGGATGAAGCTTGGGACATCTACCTTGAACTGCTTGCTCGTCACACCGGTATTCCTAAGCAACTGATCATGCGTGATACTTACCTAATTGATGCTAGCTAGCTGCATCCGCGCTGGCGGAGGAACCGTTGGTGTGTGTTAAACCACCGCTTCTTCCAAAAACTTCTCGCCCGCCGCGATGCGATCGAAGCGGAAGGCGGATAGGTCCAGGGTTTCGAATTTTCCGGTTACGATGAGTTCGGAAAGGGCGCGGCCCACCGCCGGGCTTTGCTGAATGCCGTGGCCGCTGAAGCCGTTCGCGAAGAAGAGGTTGGTGATTTCGGGGTGCGGGCCGATGACCGCGTTGTGGTCGAACAGGTTCATGTCATACATGCCGGCCCAGAAGTTCACGACTTTCAGCGCTTCGAATTTGGAACAGCGTTCCGCCATAACGGGCCAAATCTCGTTTTCGAACCAGGCATGGTCGACCTCGAAATCGTCGTCTTCGACCTCCGGGTCGTTGTCTTCGTCCGGTGATTTTCCGCAAACGAAGTATTGTCCCTCCGGCCGCCAATAGACGCCGGTATGGTCGATCAGCAGGGGATGGCCCGGGATCTGTTCCTTGATGTCGACGACAAAGACGCTGCGCTTGCGCGGACGCACCGGCAGGTCGGCCCCGGCCATCGCCGCGACCTTGCCGCCGCGATACCCCGCCGCGTTGACGACGATTCCCGCCGACAGGGTTTCGCCGCCCTTTAGATGGACCGCCGTCACTTTGTTGCCGTCGCGGTCGATGCCCACTGCCTCGTCGTCGAAATAGGTCGCGCCCAAGGCGCGCGCCTTGCGCCGAAAAGCCTGTAAAAGGGCGAAGGGATCGATCCAGCCTTCATTCGCGGTGCCAAAGGAACCGAGCGAAATGCCTTCCAGGTTCAGCCAGGGAAATTTCACGGCCATTGCATCGGCATCGAGCAGCGTGACAGGCGCGTTCTCACGGTTCTGGATATCGTGGATTCGGCGCATACCGTCTTCCATCCCCGGCGTGCCCAGGAACAGATATCCCTGTTTCTTGAAGCCCACATCCGGGCGGTCGCCGTCGACTTCCAACAGATCGCCGATCTCGGCCAGGAACTCCGCGGTATATTGGGAGATCTTGATGTTTTCCGGCGTGGTGAACTGTTGCCTGACACCGCCCAGCGAGCGGGGCGCGGAGGCGTATTCATAGGTCTGGTCGCGCTCGATCACCGCGATACTGCCGGTGAAATCGGGCCGGTTGGACAGGAAATAGGCGATGGCGCTGCCGATCACCCCGCCGCCGATGACGACGACATCGAATGCCTTGCTGGTCATGAAAACGGATCACCATAAGAACGCGTGAATATTGGCTGCGGCGGGGCCGCCCTTGCCCACTCTAGGCGCGGTTTGGGGGACTTTTCCAGTCCTGTGACACCGGGGAAGCACATAAGTTTCCCTTCAGGGTTTCACCGGGACTTGATGTAGCATGAGGATTGCATTCTAGTACGCGTCGAGGAGCTTGTTTCATGTTCGAAAAACTTCGGGACGCAATACAGGAAGCCGTCGAACGGCACCGGCACCGCCCCTTTCTGGAAGCGGCGATGGCGGCCTGTGCGTATGTTGCCATGGCCGATGGCAGTATCAGTATCGGTGAGCGCGGCCGGGTGGACGACATCATGGAACATCTGGACCAGTTGCGAATTTTTGACCCTCACGAAGGGGTTGATTTGATGAATGAGTTCGCGGATGGTCTGCGCGACGACCCGAAGAAGGGCAAGAAAGCGGTGATGAAAGCTGTGGCGGAAATGGCCGACGATCCCGAAGCCGCTTATCTGGTCGCTCGCATGTGCATCGCCATCAGCAATGCCGATGCAGATTTCAGCCAGGTGGAACGGGAAGCGGTGATCGAGATCATCGACGTCCTGAAAGCGTCCGACAGGGTGACGATCTAAGTCAGGCCGCTTTTGGCGCCCACAATTTTGGGACGCCACGCAGGATCGGTCCTGTTTCCGACGGCGATACATCGTCGAAATAACGCGACAAGATATCCGGAACGTTCAAGCCGCCCCTGCGGCGATCGTCGAAGTTTTGTTCGAACAACAAACCGTCTGGCGGTAGGAGCCTTGCCAGGCCCTGGCCATATCCGTCGACCTGCGCTTCGGTCATTTCAGCGAAGGAAAGCGTGTTGAGGCCAAGATCCGCATGTTGCAGGCATTCGACGATGTCGGACCAGGCATAGTGGGGAACGAAAAGAAAGTCGTCGTTCTTGTCCAGATTTGCCTCAGACCGACCGTCGAAGAACGCAATGCGGGCGTCCGGCCGTGTCGCGGACAAATAGGCGGCTGAAAATGCCAAACTTGAGGGAAGGTCGACGATAACATAATGAAGGTTTGGCAAGGCGCGTTTGAGAATATAGGCGATACCGCCGAACCCGCCGCCGATTTCCACCACCACATGCCGGCGCGTTTGTTCCATGATGTGTTGGATCGCGCCGAAATTCGCCATCATCGCAATGCGTTCCGAAAAAGCGATGGTATCCAAATTCACCACGCCATGCGGACCTAGCCATCCCACTTCGCCCATCTGTTGGGGCAGGGTGATTGGGAGGAGTGCCGAGAACTGCTCCGCCGCGTCCAACGCATGGGACATTTCCAGATCCAGGCCGCGCGCCTCGATCGAGGCGAGCGAAGCATCGGGATCCGAATAGTCGGTCGGTCCGCCAATCACTTCCGGACTGGTGGCCATGTGAAGCAGCGAAATACCGGAAAACGGCCAGGAGAGAAAACGGAGGCGCTCCAAAGCCGCCTGCTCACCGGCTACAAGGTCAGCGGCATAGTCGGTAACGCCGGTCCAGAGCGGGGAGGTTTCCGTGAAACCATCCCCGTCCAGCGTCTTCTGAGTCTCCATGAACGACCTGACGATATCCAGTGCATTTCGTGCGCGGGCCAGTTGTTGGTCACTCAGCGGGATTTGGTCCCGGAAGTAACAGAACCGCGCCCGGTCTGCGGCTGGTTTTGTCAGGTCGTCCGATGGCGTCATAGACCGAGTTTTTCGACATCCGCAGCGGTTGCGTCGAGAGCCTGGCGCAGGGCGGCGACCAAATCGTCGATCTGCTCCTTCTCGATGATCAGCGGCGGGGAGACGACCATGGTGTCGCCGCATGCCCGGGAAACCGTGTTCAGTTTCATGATATGGTCGCGGCACATGGTGCCGACCTTGCCCACATCGGCAAAGCGTTGACGGGTCTTCTTGTCCTTGCAGATTTCGACCGCACCCAACAGGCCTAGTGTGCGAACCTCGCCCACCAGGGGGTGATCTGCCAGCGTGGCGAGTTTTTCGGCCAGATAGGGGCCGGTTTCATCCCGAACTTTCTCGACCAGATGCTCGCGCTCCATGATCTCGATATTCTTCAGCGCCACGGCGCAGGCGGCCGGGTGACCGGAATAGGTATAGCCGTGGGTGAACTCGCCGCCCTTGTCGATCAGGACCTTGGTGATCTTGTCGGAAACGGCGACAGCCGAAATGGGCAGATAGCCCGACGACATGCCCTTGGCCATCGGCACCAGATCGGGCTTGATTCCCAGTGTCTGATGACCGAACCAGGACCCCGTCCGGCCGAAACCGCAGATCACTTCGTCGGCAATCAGCAGCAGGTCGTACTTTTCACAGATGCGCTGAACTTCCGGCCAATACGTGCTGGGCGGAATGACCACGCCGCCGGCGCCTTGGATCGGCTCGCCGATGAAGGCGGCGATATTGTCGGGGCCCAGTTCCAGGATGCGCTGTTCGATGGCGTGTGCCGCGCGTTTGCCGAAATCTTCCTTGGATTCGCCTTCTTCCGCATTGTCGAACCAATGCGGCTGCATCACGTGGGTGATTCCGGGGATCGGCAGGTCGGCCTGTTTATGCATGCCTTTCATGCCACCCAGGCTGGCGCTCGCGACGGTGGATCCGTGATAGGCGTTCCAGCGGCTGATGATCGTCTTTTTGTACGGCTTGCCCATCAGATTCCAATATTGGCGAACCAGACGGATGACCGTGTCATTCGCTTCCGACCCGGAATTGGAATAGAAAAGATGGTTGAACTCGTCGCCCATCAGCGAGGAGACCTTCGCCGACAATTCAATCACCGGCGGCGTCGCCGATTTGAAGAAGGTGTTGTAGTAGGGCAGTTCCAGCATCTGCCGATAGGCGGCCTCCGCCAGTTCCGCCCGGCCGTAGCCGACATTCACGCACCACAGGCCGGCCATCCCGTCCAGCATCTTGTTGCCGTCCCCGTCATAGAGGTAACAGCCTTCGGCGCGGGTAACGACGCGCGCGCCGCCTTCCTTGCCCAATGCCTTGGTATCGGTGAAGGGATGCAGGTGATGCGCCATATCCAGGCGCTTCAGCTCTTCGATGTCGTAGTTGCGAACGGGTTGTGTATCGAGCGTCTCGGTCATAACGCAGGTCCTTTTCGATTGAGTGTCATATAGGCGAAAGGAACCCGCCGGATCAGGGATTGTACCCGATCCGCGCACAGAGGATCATCAACTCCATCTTTTCGTTACGAGCGAACATGCCGGCAGTATAACAGGTCTTTCCCGAAGGGGTAGGGGGCCGGGACAAATTGCCCTTCTGAAAACTCCCTTTCCCGGCAAAAAATAATTCGGGATCGGACCCTAGACGGATTTAGGCGTCGGCTCAGTTATCGGTGCGGTCCGGGCCCCGCCCAACGTCGCGACCAGTTGCGAAAGACGCGCGACGACGCGTTCCACCGTCGTGGACATGTCGAGCGTTCGTTCGGCGTATTTCCGGCTTTCCACTGCGGCCAGCTTCACCCTGTTCATTCCCTCAGCGGTCGCGTTGGACGATGCGCTGGCAACCGCGCCTTTTTCCGTTACACCGCGCGCGGCATCGGTGACCCCGGCGATCATGTCGACGACGCTGTTCGTCTCCACCTTGGCAGACTTCATCTTCTCAGCGATTTCCGAGGCTGCGGCCGATTGCGTCGCGATGGCGTCGGTGATCGTTAGAACGGCATCGCCCATAGAGGTCGTCGTGTCGGCAATTCCCGCGATGATCCGGGCGGTGTCGTCGGATTCCAACTGCACTTTGCCGATGGTCGTGTTGATTTCGTCGACTGCGGCCGTTGTTTGGTTGGCGAGGCCTTTGACCTCATTGGCGACGACGGCAAACCCTTTCCCGGCTTCTCCCGCCCGGGCTGCTTCGATTGTCGCATTCAGGGCCAACAGATTCGTCTGGTCTGCGATATCTTTGATGAAATTCAAGATATTGCCGATCTCGCCGACCGCTTCGGACAAACGGGCAACGCTTGCCGATGCCTCCTCCGACCGTTCCTTGGCTTCGCTGACGACAGAGCGCGTCTGGCCGGTTGTCGCTTCGATCGACGCGATCGCATCGCGCACCGTGACCGTTCCCTGTTCCGCGGCATCGACGGCGTCACGCAGGGAAATGGAACTGTTTGAAATCGTCGAGGTTTCGGCGAGCAGGCTTTCAAGAGAGTTGGAAATGTCGTCAACGGTTCGCGCGGTTTCCCGGCTTTCCGTTTCCATTGTCTCTGTGCTGCTGAAAGTCTCCTCGCTCTGGCTGCGCAAGGTATGGGCAATCCCTGACAGATCGCTTGCGGAGCTTTGCAGTTCCTGCGCATTGGCCGCGATGCCCGTCACCAGGCTATCGACATTTTCGATGATTCTGTTGAAGGCAAAACCGAGTTCTCCCGATTCATCCGCGCTGCTTTCTTCAAGCCGGCTCGTAAGATCCGCATCGCCGCGGGACAATTCGAGCATGCGGGCAAGGACGATTCCCGTTCCCAGGCTGGTTCCGTGCTCTGCCTCATTCAGGCCGATCAACTCATGCTCGCGCGATACCCGAAGGCCGCCCGACATGGATTTGTCCATCAGGAAAAAGGTCAGATAGGCGACACCGAAGGCCCAGACGAAGCCGATGGCGACACCGGCGCATTGCACGCCGATCTGCGACAGGCGGCCCTCCGCCGGCAAAAGGTCGGCGGGCATCAGGACGGCCAGAATGATCGTGCCCCAGGCACCGGCTACCCCATGTACCGCGACGGCCCCGACGGCGTCGTCGATTTTGAACCGGCGAAGCAGGATATGGCCCGCCAGCAACTGCACAATGCCGCCGGATATGCCGACAAGAACCGCGGTTTGCGTCGAAAGCACATCACAGCCGGCAGTGATCGCGACAAGCCCACCCAAGACGCCGTTGATCGATCGGTCCGGTTTGAAATATCCATCCAGCACCCGCGCAGCCAGCATGCAGGCAAGACCGCCCGTCGCGCCGGCGACGACCGTATTGGTGATGATATGGGCGAAGGCCGGGGTGCCGGCCGTCGTCGACCCGCCGTTGAACCCGATCCAGCCGATCCAAAGAATGATCGCCCCCACGGTCGCCAGCACAGGACTATGCCCGTGTATCGGCAGGGGGTTGCCGTCGCCGTCAAAGGCGCCCAGGCGCGGGCCGAGTACGATGCAGCCTGCCAGGGCCACCCAGCCGCCGACGGAATGCACGACCGTAGATCCGGCAAAGTCGATGAATCCCCAATCGGCCAGGAATGCCGGATTGTCCGCATGCAGCAGGTTGCCCCAGGCCCAATTGCCGAAGAACGGATAGATGATCACGGAAATGATGACGGTGATGATCAGGTAGCCGGAAAATTTCATCCGCTCGGCAACGGCGCCAGACATGATGGTCGCCGCGGTGCCGCAAAACACCACTTGGAAAACGAAGAATGTGAAGGTCCAGTCTGCGACCTTGTCGAAGATGAACAGCTCCGCTTCCATTCCAACGATACCGTTCCAGCTTTTACCGAACATCAGCATGAAACCGACGGCGCCATAGGCCACGACAGCGATGACCATGTCGGCGATATTCTTCTGCGCCACGCTGATCGAGTTCTTCGACCGGACCATCCCCGCTTCCAGCAGAAGAAATCCGCCCTGCATGAAAAAGACCAGTGCCGCCGCGATCATCGTCCAGACATGGTCCAGGTTCGTCTGCACCTGCGCGGCATCGATCGACTGGGCGAAGGCGTTTGATGGTAAGCCCGCAACTGCGGCCAAAACGATCAGTAGAAGTTTCATGTCAGTACCTTCAGTCTAGGCCGATAGCGGCGTTTGATCTTGGCCGTCGTGCTTGCGCAGGACGAATTGCCGGATGCTCATCAGTGTCGTGTATTCCAGGCGGGTGAAGGCGCAACCGGCGCCGGCTGCGGTCGACCGAACGACCTTCAAATGCGTCGCCAAGACCCGCTGCCCCGTCGCGGTTGGCAGGATGAGGTCGACGGAAAGCACCGCATTCTTGGCCAGCCTGTCCTTGCCGCTCTGAATGAACAGACCGCCGAGTGAGATATCCCGAACCGGGTGCTGTACGCCGTTATGGGCAACGAAGCACCCATGACAGAGATGCCGCGTGTCTTTACGCCGGTCTTTTTTCGATTTCCTGAACAAGCGAAGCATTTCAGCGCCTCAGTCCTAAGCCCTCGCATAAGGGGAACTGCCTTGACGCAGGTTCCCTCCGCCAAGCTGATAACTTAACATAGGTCTAAATAATTAAAGGATTATTAGCACCAAAAGCGGCTTTCTATCCCTGCACCGGTTGTATAAAGCGGGTTACCGCAGGACCGTTGCCACGCTTAATACTATCTTGGGATGCGACGATGTCATTCTTTCTGGGGATAGACCGGGCATTCTGAGAATGCGGGGAGGACTGCGGAGGGATGCTCTAATTGGCATTGTGATCGTTACAATAAGTGCGGTACCTTGGTCCGGCATTGATCGCCTTGGAACGGGCGAGATATGGGCGAGATATGGTCGAACGACGGGCAGGCAGTCATCACTGACGATGCCATGGCCAACCGTTCGTCATTCCCCAAGAAATAATCCGCCGAACCCCTTTCAGGAGACCGAGAATGACGATTACATCGCCCTATTACCCGATCATCTACGTTCGGGGTTATGCGGCCACGATGGGAGAGATCGAGAACACGGTCGCCACGCCCTATATGGGATTCAACCTGGGCTCGACGAAAATCCGCCAGGACTACGATGGCGATATTGTACCCTTCGTCTTCGAATCCCCCTTGATCCGTCTGATGAAGGACGAGGGATATATCGACTCCTATCGGGATGGAAAATTCGTGCCGCGCGGGCAACGCGTTCCGGCGAAAAGCGTTTGGATTTTTCGGTACTATGAGCCCGTGTCTGAAGACCTGGGATCGGGCCAGCGGCAAACCATCCCGCGTTTTGCGCTGGAGCTTCGGAAGTTCATTCTGCGCATTCGCGACCATGTCTGCGGCGACGACCAGGATGCACGGGACAAGTTCAAAGTCTATCTGGTCGCCCATTCCATGGGGGGGCTGATCTGCCGGACCTATCTTCAAAACATCTGCCGGAACGGGGTCCCGGAAGGGATATCACTTTCCGATATCACAAAAACACCGGGAGAGACGTTGGAACTGGACCAATTGCCGGCAGACCCGATGGTGGACAAGGTTTTCACCTATGCGACGCCGCATAACGGGATCGAGTTGAAAGGCATAAACGTGCCGGATGTCGGGACACTCGACCCGGTCCATGTGCGCAATTTCAATCGGTCCTATATGCGCGAATATTTGAGCTTGCCTGAGGGCGAGGGCGCGGTGAACAAGCTTGATGGGGCCTTCCCGTCGGAACGCTTCTTCTGTTTTGTCGGCACCAACTACAAGGATTACGACGCCTTTTTCGGCCTGTCGAAAAAAGGCACCGGCGCGATGAGCGACGGGTTGGTGATGATCAAGAATGCCAGCGTCGACACGGCGCCACGCGCATTCGCCCATCGCAGCCATAGCGGCCACTACGGCATCGTGAATTCCGAAGAAGGCTACCAAAATCTGAAACGCTTCCTGTTCGGCGACCTGCGGGTCGACGTGAAGCTGCTGGTCGACGAAATCACCCTGCCCAAGGAAATCATGGAAGAGGTCGACGGGAACCTGTCACGGGTGAAGGCGGCTTATAATATCGAAACCTCGGCCAAGATCCGGGGGTTGAACGTCGCCTTGAGCGAACGCATGGTCCGCCACGGATCGGCGATCCGTCTAACCTATGAGGAACTGGTTCACGCGGGTAAGCCAGCCTATCTGTTCAGCGGCTACCTTCAGCGAAAGGCGAAGATGTCGGGCGCCAAGGACACAGCGATGGCCTTTGCGGTAGAAATCGGCGTTCAGGTTCCGGTCTATGAAATCGACAACAGTTTTTGGTTCGATGAGCATTTCGAGGGCGGTCTTCTGTTCAAGGAAACCGTCATCTTCCATGTCCGGCGCACGGCGCAGGGGGAGACGATCCGCTACGGGCTGGCGTCCGAAACCGGCATGATGGCCGCCAACCGCCCGATGCAGCCGAGCCAGGTTCACGGCAAGGGAGCCACCTTCGAATTGCCGCTGGGTTTCAAGGAAGGTGCTGCCCGGAAGCCCATGCCCGGCTTGCGCGGCCGTCTCGTTGTCGATGCGTCGCTTTGGAACACGGAATGAACAGCAAAAAAACCCGGCGCATAACACGCCGGGTTTTCGGTCACACGTTCAGCAATAGGTTTTCGCGTTCCCAGCTTGAGATGACGCGCTGGTAGAGGTCGGACTCGTAGGTCTTCACTTCCGCCAGCAGCTTCACGAACTGTTCGCCCAGCATCAGCTTCAGCGGCCGGGCGTAATTTAGTTTGCTCAGCGAGTCTTCCAGGTGCCTTGGCAGGTTGAAGGCCAACCGATAGGCGTCGCCATCGATCGGTTTGGTCGGTTCGAGCTTGTCCTTCAAACCCAGCAAGCCGCAGGCCAGGGACCCGGCAAAGGCGAGGTAGGGGTTGGCGTCCGCGCCGGCGACGCGGTTTTCCACCCGGAAAGCATTCGGCGCCGAATCGGGAACCCGCAAGCCGACGGTTCTGTTGTCGATGCCCCAATGGGTGTTGATGGGCGCGTCGGAATACGGGGTGATGCGGCGATAGGAATTCACGTTCGGCGCAAAAAGCGGCATGGCGGCATTCACATATTTCTGCAATCCGCCGATATAATGATGCAGCTTCTTGGAATGTTTGCCCTTGTCCGTGGCGAAGATGTTCTTGCCGGTGCGCGTGTCCAATACTGATTGATGGATATGCATCGACGACCCCGGTTGATACTGATGGGGGCGGGCCATGAACGTGGCGTACATGTCGTGCTTCAAGGCCGCCTGCCGGACCGTGCGTTTGAACAGGAAGACCTGATCGGCAAGGTCCATCGGGTCGCCATGATTGAAATTGATTTCCATCTGCGCGGCGCCGGCCTCATGGGCCATTGTCTCGACATCGATGCCGCTGCCTTCGCAATAATCGTAGATGTCTTCGATCACCGGGTCGAATTCGTTCGCGGCTTCGATGCCATAGGCTTGGCGGCCGGTTTCCTGCCGGCCGGACAAACCGGCGGCCGGTTCCAGGGGATAGTCCGGATCCAGGTTCTTCTTGATCAGATAGAATTCCAATTCCGGTGCGACGACCGGTTTCAGGTTCCGCTTCGCATATTGTTCCAACACGTTCCGCAAAACCGCGCGCGGCGCGAAGGGGACCGGCTTACCGTCCAGGAAACTGACGTCGCAGATGACCTGCGCCACCGGTTCCGGATACCAAGGCACCATGCGAATGCTGGAGGGATCGGGCTGCATGAAAATGTCGCGGTTGGATTCCCAAACCACCCCGGAAACACTGGCGACGAAATCGCCGGTCACCGTTTGCAGGAAGATCGCTTCCGGGATACGCAACCCTCGATCCGACAATCCGCCGATGAAGCGCTGTGTCGGGACGATCTTGCCGCGCGCAATGCCTGAAATATCGGCAACGAGGCATTCGACCTCGTCGATACGGTTTTCCCTCAACCAGTCGGACATTTCGCTTAAGGAGGGTTGGGTCACGTGTGATTCCATTCATGGTTATTGTCGATGGCGTCGAGAATATCCCTCAGGGCTTGACGCGGCAAATCCCACGGGCACCATTCTGCAAATGGTTGCGCTTTGCCGGATTTGTGCGGAACGCTCTTAACGTGGATTGCTCATGACCCAGCTTTTAACACAAGAATCCGTCGATGCCTTTCTTTCCGAACATCCCGATGTTGAGACGGTCGACGTCCTTCTGCCGGATACGAACGGAATCTTTCGCGGCAAGCGGTTGCAGATGTCGGCCCTCAGCAAGCTTACCAAGGAAGGTATGCGGATGCCGGGATCGACATATCTGTTGGATATCGAAGGGCAAAACTGCCTTACGACGCCGTATGGATCGACGGACGGGGACCCCGATTTGGCCGTTTTTGGGGTGGACGAAACCCTTTCCCTGATCCCGTGGGCCGAACGCCCCTCAGCGCAAATCATGGGAACGATGTTAAACGATGACGGCGCGCCGTTCTTCGGCGACCCGCGCCAAGTGCTGTTGTATGCAATGAAACCGCTGACGGATATGGGGCTGACCCCGGTCATCGCGATCGAGCTTGAGTTCTATTTGCTGGATCCGAAGATGGGACGTGACGGTATGCCGCGCACGGCGATTGCCCCGGATCTGCGCCAAAGGCCCAAGACGGTTCAAGTCTATAGCATGGATGACTTGGGCGATTTCGATGCGGTGCTGACCGAAATCGAACGAAGCTGCGAGATACAGGGCGTGATGGCGGATGTGACCACGTCGGAATTCGCGCCGGGGCAGTTCGAAATCAACCTGAACCATGTTGCCGATGCGGCGGCGGCCTGCGATCAGGCGGTCCTTTTCAAGCGGGTCGTTAAAAGCGTTGCGCGGAAGCACCGGATGATTGCCAGTTTTATGGCGAAACCATTCCCCGAACAGGCCGGAAACGGCATGCATGTGCATGTCAGTCTTGTCGACAAGGAGGGGCGGAACATCTTTTCCAGCGAGGCGGTCGATCCGGAAACCGGCTTGAACATGGATGCCAGCCTGAAACACGCGATTGCCGGTTTGCGGCAGACGATGGCGGATGGGATGGCGATCTATGCGCCGAACGCCAATTCATACCGGCGGTTCCGCACCGATAGTTACGCGCCGGTCAACCGGGCCTGGGGCGTGAACAATCGGTCTGTCGCTTTGCGCATCCCGCATAGCGACGCTGCCGCCGTCCGTGTGGAACACCGCGCCGCGGGCGCGGATGCCAATCCCTATCTGGTCACCGCCGCAATTCTGGCGGGGATCCATCACGGCATTTCGGAGAGACTTGATCCGGGGCCGATGGAAAAGGGCAACGCCTATGACCGACCGCAAGGGGGCTTGCCGACACGGTGGGAACCGGCGCTCTTAAAGTTCCAGGGTAGCGACGTGATGCGGCGCTATTTGGGTGAGACGTATCACGAAACCTATTTGGGCATTCGCCGGTGGGAGGCCGACCAATATCATGACGTTATTCCGCCGCGGGATTATGAACTTTATATGCGCAGTGTGTGATAAAGTGCCCGGGTTTGATTGGTGAGGCCTGAATTTCCATCTGATGAGTAGCTTTAGGGCGTTCGTAAACGGTAATTTGGCGGGTGTGACGCATGGTTAGATCATTTTCGATGATTGTCCTTTTGCTGGCCTTGGCCTGTATGGTCGGTGTGCAGCGGCCTGCCTATGCGCAATCTGTTCTGAATTCGCCGATAGAAGGGCTGTGGATCGCGCGTTTCTTCGGGTCCGACAAGGATACGAGCGGCGCCGCGCAATCCTCCTTCTGCGGTGCCCGCCGGTCGCCCTTCAGGGATCTGTATTTCCAGTTTGGTCGCGTGAAAACCACGCTGGAGGATGAATACGGCTACCGGTTCGATCTGGCAGGGGCTTTCATTGGCCGCAACTTCATCGGCGAAGTACGCCTCACGGACGGGCAGGGGCTTGAACTGCTCGGACCGGCCAAGGGGGTCTTGACCGGCAGTGGCCAGGCGCGGATTTCTTTCAAGGCGAAAAACCTCAGCGGCGCGTCGGACTTGGTCTGCAATGCGGTGTTGCACCTGAAGAAGGGTGCCGGCGGCGATTGACCGGGTTGATAAACACACCCTAAGATACCGTTTATGGGGTACTATTTTTCTCTTCTCGGCTGCGTTCCCGGTCATTCTTGTCAGGCTATCGTTTGCGCTTCTTTCAGGCGATGGGGATGCGCATTGCTCATGCTTGCCCTGGTTACGGCCTGCCAAACGACGGCGGGCGGTCCGCCGCGGGATGAATGGGTCAAAGTTCCGAAGGACCTTCTGCGGCTGCAAGTCGCTGATGACTTCTACGCCAAGCGGATCGATGCCCTGGGAAGCGAGGCGGAAGTCGCTTGGTTGACCGCCAAGGGAAACCAAAAATATTTTGAGCGCCTAACCTTCCGTGGGCCTTCTTATCTGATGAGCCTGCATCTCAGAATGTTGCCTACCGGTTGGTATTGGACCGTCCCCGAATCCGCCATTGGTCTGCAAGGCGACCTTGGAATTTTCTATGACTGGGCGTTGGGCGACGTTGACCTAGCGGGCATATCGGTTGTGCAGACAGGGTTTCCCCGTTCCTTCTATGCACGGTTTACGTCGAAGGGCCGCGATTGCGCCGGCGTGATGATCGCAAGCCGGGTCGCCGGGCTGTCCAACAGTTTTCAGAATACGATCGTCGGCTTTCTTTGTGCGTCGGCGGGGAGTGCTTCGTCGCTTAGTGACGATACGATCCGGGCCATGATATTTGCCGTCAGCATCAACGATCCCTACTACAATGGCGACGGTTTCAGCGACGAGCAGATCGAGTATTTCAAGGGCCAGCAAAAAGGGATTGTCCTGTATCGACCGAACTTCGTGCCCGGGCAGGGCTGAAGGTCCCGCGCACCCCGCGATAGCTGAAAATCCTGAACAAAACGCTTTTTGTGCAGTCGTCGCGGCCCCCATCTGTGGCTTTTTTGCCATAGTATGAACAAGATATTGGATTAAAATTAGAGAAAGCTGAAGTTTTAGATAGCCACGGGATCATTTTTTACTAAACTAGCCCGGTACCACACATAATCAGCCCGGCATCAAGATCGGGAGGATAGAGAGTAGGGGGACGCCATGTTTGCCCTTGTGGGAGTAGCCTTTTTCTTCGCCGCGTTGGTGCCGACCTATGTGTTGAGCCGGGTTCTGCTTGTCTTCTTCTGGCGGTCCGACAGCGGTCCATCCCTTATCGCAGGGTGCCATGTGGGCGCCTATCTGTTCTGCGCCTTGATAGGCGCTGTCGGTTTTGCCGCGGGTGACGCGGCCGCCGGGGCGCCTAAGGTCATGCTCGCCGTGCTCAGCTTCGCCTTGCCTCAATTCGCTTGGCTGGTGATGGACCTGTATCGGTTCGAGCAACGATACGGTGCGCGCCGTCGGGCCGAGACGCCTGTTCGCGATGTCAGGCCCGCGCCGAGCCCATTGATGCTGCCCCCGCCGGATCATTTCAGCCGCAGTGGAATGCGCTGAGCCTTCATTCGTGATGGATGCACCGCGCCCGACGTGCCGGGTTTGATTAGCATTTCCGCAACATTCCTACCCGCGTACAGGGCTTGTGGCCCCCCCACCGCGGGCGCTAGAACGGATGTGTTCTATTACTTATCGATGGACGAATTCCCATGCATCCGACGAATGAACCTCTGTCCTATTACAGGGCCAGCGCCAACGACCATTCCGATCATCCTGCGTTGCAGGGGGACATGACGGTGGATGTCTGTGTCGTCGGCGCCGGATATACCGGCCTGTCTGCCGCGCTGGATCTGGCCACGGCAGGTTATTCGGTTGCCGTGCTGGAAGCCAAGGTGGTCGGCTATGGCGCGTCCGGGCGGAACGGTGGGCAGATATGTTCGGGCTTTAACAGCAGCTTCGAACGCATGGCAGAACGGGTCGGCAACGACGATGCCGTGAAGGCCTGGAACGTGGCCGATGACGCGGTGAAACTGGTTGCGCAACGGGTGGCGGACCACAAGATCGACTGCGATATCAAATGGGGCTACATGCATGCTGCGATCAAGCAGCGTCAGGTCGATGAACTGGAGCATATGGCGGAAGAATATACCCGTTTCGGGCATGACGATGTGCGCCTGTTGGACAAGGACGGGATTCGGGAAAAGATCGGTTCGGATGCCTATGTCGGTGGTTTGTGGGAAGAGCGGGCCGGTCATCTGCATCCGCTGAATTATTGCCTGGGATTGGCCAAAGCGGCTGTTGAGGCCGGGGCGCGGATATTCGAGAATTCGCCCGTTTTATCTGTCGAAACCGAAGGCAGCCCGAAGGCGCATACGGCGAACGGCACGGTTTCCGCAAAATTCATGGTATTGGCGGGGAACGCTTATCTGGGGGGCACGGTGCCGTATTTGTTCCGTCGCTTGATGCCGGTACAAAGCTATATCCTGGCGACGGAACCTTTGAGCGACAACCTGGCGCGGGACGTGTTGCCGGAAGATGACGCGATCGCGGATTGCAATTTCATCGTGAATTATTTCCGCCTCAGCGGCGACAAACGAATGCTGTTCGGTGGGCGGGCGAGCTATTCCACGGTGCAGCCCGGCGATTTGTTTTCCTTCATGAAGCCGCGCATGACGGCGATTTTTCCGCAGCTATCAGAGTCAAAACTCGATTATTGCTGGGGCGGTTACATCGGCATCACGGTGGATCGGATGCCGCATTTGGGCCGGATGGGCCAGTCGACCTATTTCGCACAGGGCTTTTCCGGGCACGGGCTTGCGCTCAGCGGCATGTCGGGGCGCTTGATGGCGGATGCGATCCGTGGACAAGCCGAACATTTCGACGCTGTTGCCAAGTTCAAGCACCCGATCTTCCCCGGCGGCCGTTTCCGCACCCCGGCCCTGGTGATGGCAATGATCTACTACCGTATGAAGGATTTACTGCCCTGATCCCACCGTCGTTGGCGTCAATAGGCTGATGGGCCGTTGCGCTGACGGTGTGACCGAAATCTCAAGACCGAAAACCGCTTCTTCGCCGGATAGCAAGTACCGGGTGTCGTGAGCGGCAGGACCGGCCCATGAAAGTTGCTTGTTCTTACAACAAGCAAGGAACGGTTCCATGGGTGCGCGTCCAATGTCAGCCGGTGTATGGGGGTTGATTGTCCTTTTATCCCTGGTCTGGGGTGGCTCTTTTTTCCTTACCGAAATCATCCTCACCGGCATGGGGCCACTAACCCTGGTGACCGGGCGCGTCGGAATTGCGGCGGTGGGCCTTTGGGTCGTCATTGCTATTCGGGGTGAAAGCTTGCCCCGCTTCGGGTGGATCTGGCTCGGCCTGCTGGCGATGGGGGCGCTGAACAACGTAATCCCCTTCAGTCTGATCAGTTGGGGACAGACACGGATCGATAGCGGTGTCGCTTCCATTCTGAACGCCACGACCCCGCTTTTCGCCGTTCTTGTTGCGCATGTCTTCACGCAAGACGAAAAATTGACCGTGCCGCGTATGGTCGGTGTGTGTTGTGGTGTTGCCGGCGTGGCCGTTCTGATCGGGCCGAATGCCATCACGGGGCTTGGCGATTGGCGCGAAGGGGCTTTGCTGGGCCAATGTGCGGGCCTCGCCGGCGCGCTTTCCTATGCGCTGGCGGGCGTCTTCGGCCGCCGGTTGCGCGGATTGTCGCCCTTGGTCGCGGCCACGGGCATGTTGACCGGCAGCACGATCCTGATGGTGCCGATCTCCATGATCGTCGAACAGCCCCAGGCCGGGCCTTTTCCGGGGCTTGTTCCCTTGGCGGCAGTCACGGCAATCGCGCTCGTCTGCACTGCCTTCGCCTATCTGCTCTATTTCCGAATTCTGGCGCGGGCCGGTGCCACCAATCTGTTATTGGTGACCTTGCTGATTCCGGTGAGCGCACTCTTCCTTGGATCGGCCTTCCTGGGCGAGGCGATCACCCCGAACGCCCTTATCGGCATCGGGATGATCGGCGCGGGCCTGTTGGCCGTTGATGGCCGCCTAATGCTGCTGCTCTACAAGCCAAGCACTTCTTCAGGGGCGTGATAGTCCATGCCGAATTCATCGGCGACCGCCCGGTAGGTGCACTGTCCCTGGTGGATGTTCAGTCCGGCACGCAGATGCACATCCTTGCCAAGCGCCGCCCGGTATCCGTCATTCGCCAATTTTAAGGCGAAGGGTAGGGTGGCGTTGTTGAGCGCGAAGGTCGATGTCCGCGCCACCGCGCCCGGCATATTGGTGACACAGTAATGCACCACGTCATCGACGACATAGGTCGGGTCCGAATGGCTGGTCGGGCGTGAGGTTTCGAAACAGCCGCCCTGGTCGATGGCGATATCCACCATGACGGATCCCGGCCGCATCGCTTTCACCATGTCCTGCGTCACAAGTTTCGGCGCGGCCGCGCCCGGCACCAGAACGGCGCCGATCACGAGGTCCGCGTTGGTCACGTGATGTTCGATCGCATCGACGGTCGAATAAATAGTGTTCAGCGTCGGCCCGAAGATCGTATCCAATTCCATCAACCGGTCCAGCGACCGGTCGATGACGGTCACGCGCGCCTCCATTCCCATGGCCATGCGCGCCGCGTTGGTGCCGGAAACACCGCCGCCGATGACGACGACATCGGCCGCAGGCACGCCCGCGACACCGCCCAGCAGCACGCCGCGTCCGCCCTGTTCCTTTTCCAGATGGTGGGCGCCGACCTGCACGCTCATCCGGCCTGCCACTTCGCTCATCGGCGCCAGCAAGGGCAATCGACCGCGAGCGTCGGTGACGGTTTCATACGCGATGGCGATGCAGCCGCTGTCCATCAAACCCCTGGTCTGCGTTTCGTCCGCCGCCAGGTGCAGATAGGTGAAAAGTATCTGCCCGTCGCGCAGCATCTTGATTTCGGAAGGCTGCGGCTCCTTGACCTTGACGATCATATCCGCCTTTTCGAAGACCTGGGGCGCGTCCGGCAGGATTGTCGCGCCGGCCCTTTCATAGTCTTGGTCCCATACGCCGATGCCGGCGCCGGCCTCTGTTTCGACAAATACTTCGTGCCCGTGATGAACCAGTTCACGGACGCTGGAAGGCACAAGGCCGACCCTGTATTCGTGAATTTTTATCTCTTTCGGAACACCCACTCGCATAATCGTTCACTCCCGCTTTTGCTTTTGATTTTCTCCGAGGATAACAGTTCCACGCTGTTTTCCAATTGGCAGTTGACCGTCGGGATACATGGTTGAAAGCTGTCGCCGGCGGCCGACTAGGTTTGGCGGCCTTTCGATTTCGCGGCGACGCATTTTTACGAGGGATGGGATATGACGGGATCAAGTGAGCAAAAGGGCGACCAGGGTTTTCGAAAGACGGACCCCTATGGCCGTTGGCGGGAATCCACCTATTCCGGCACGCTGTCCTTCTTGCGCCGTCCCTATACACGCGAGCTTGAGGGGATTGATGTCGCGGTAACGGGTATTCCGTTCGACCTAGCGACAACCTATCGGCCGGGCACACGCCTTGGCCCGCGCGGGGTGCGCGCCGGCAGCGTCCAATTGTCTGAACTGTTGGCTTTTCCGTTCAATTTCGACCCCTTCGACCATCTTGCCGTGGTCGACTATGGCGACTGCTTTCTTGAAGTCGGATATCCGGAAAAAATGCCGGCGATCATCACCGCCCACATCCGTGAGATCATGGACGGCGGCGCGAAGCCGCTTTCCATCGGCGGCGATCACTTCATCACCCTGCCCATTCTGGAAGCGATTGTTGAGAAACACGGTCCGATCGGCCTGGTCCATTTCGACGCGCATCCCGATACGTGGGACGACGACGGCAGCGAATTGAACCATGGCACGATGTTCACCCGTGCGGTAGCGAAAGGTTTGGTCGACCCGGCGCGGTCGGTTCAAATCGGCATTCGCACGATCACCGATGACGACCGGGGCATCACCATCCTGGATGCGCCTTTCGTACACAACAACGGGCCGGAAGCGGTGATCGAACGGACGCTGGAAATCGTCGGGTCCGGGAAGGCTTACCTGACCTTTGACATCGACTGTCTCGATCCGGCCTCCGCGCCCGGCACAGGCACGCCGGTGGCCGGCGGCCTCAGCAGCGCGCAGGCGCTGGAGATCGTCCGCGGCCTGGGTTCAATTGATTGGACGGGGATGGACATCGTCGAGGTTGCGCCGCCTTACGATCACGCGGAAATCACGTCTATCGCCGCGGCGACCATCGCCCATGACTGGATTTGCCTGGAAGCGCTGCGAAAGAAAGCGGCGTCCTAGTTAGGCTGACTGACCTTTCAGCCGGTCCATACGGATGTGAAGGCCTCATGGCTGGGGCGGTCCTTGACCGGGCCTGTCCCGTCCGGTGTGCCCATATAGATGAAGGTCACGATGGCGTCCTTGCGGCTAAGGCCGAGCGAACTTTTCACATGTTCGTCATACGCCGGCCAACCGCTGAGCATGATGGCCCCGTAGCCCTTGGCATGGGCGGCGGTAATGACGTTCTGCGCGGCGCAGGCGGCGGCGACCACCTGCTCGACCGGCGGCACCTTGGGATGGTCCTCGGTGATTTCGGCACAGACCGCGACGATCAGCGGCGAGCGAAGCGGTTTGGAACGGATAGACTCCAGGGCGGCCTTGTCGGAATTCGGTTCACGCAGGATCAGGGCCTCGGCGAAGACGTCGCCAAGGCGTTGCCGCGCATCCCCTTCGATGATTTTGAAGCGCCAGGGCCGCAATGCGCCATGGTCCGGCGCGGTCATCCCGGCTTGCAGTATTTCCGCCAGGTCCTGGCCCTCGGGCACAGGTTCCTTCAGCGTCACGGCGCGTGCAGATTGGCGGGAAAGGATGGCTTCAATTGCTTGCATGGATCATCACCGTTCGAATGGCTTAAAGAATGAACCGGCCCGAAACGCCGACCGGCTGACAAGGATATAAGGGCAAACCCCCGGCCGTGCCAGTTCCCCGGCCCGTCGCAGGCAGGAAGGTTAACGGGTTGGAAGCCGTTTCTCCAGCATGGGCATCAGGATAAAGCCCAGGATGAAGCCGCCGAGATGCGATTCCCAGGCAATGCGGCCTTCGACGCCGAACAAGGCGCCCGGTAGCACGCCAACCACCACGGTTAGGCCAATCCATACCATGATGAAGACTGCGGCGTTGCGCGGGTCGTTGAAGGGGCGGGGCGGCGGCAACCTGTCCGGACGCGGCTTCAAGGCGACTGCCGCGACCGCGCCGACCATGCCGGAAACGGCGCCGGACGCGCCGATCACGATTGCGGTCGATTCCGAATTGAGGACCTGCAAGGTCAAAACGCCCGCAATCGCCGTCAGCGCATAGAGCAGCAGGAACTTCAATTCCCCCATGCGGCGCGCCACGACGCTTCCAAATGCCATGAAGAAGGACATGTTCATGAACAGATGCATGAAGTCAGCGTGCAGAAGCGTGTAGCCGATGGGCGATATGATCGCCGCGACCGGGTCCGCCGCCAAAGCGCCTTCGCCCGTGTACCGCGCCGGCATGTAGGCGAAGGTTCTAAACAACCATTCCTGGGCGGGATAGGACAGGAACATGCGGCCGACATGGACCAATACATTGGCCGCGACGACCCAAGTCACGATTGGGGGAAGATTGAAAATCGGCGGTTCAGCGCGCGGATTACCCCCTTGCGGCGGCGGCGTGTTGGGGGACGAAGGCTCGGTCATCTGTATCTTTCTTTTCCAGAGCCTACCATGTGGCTTCTGAGGCAAGCGCCTGCAAGGCCAGCCCGTCAAGTTCCAGGATGCGGGCCTCCTCGTCCCTGGCGCCAAGCGCGGTAAAAAAGGCCCGTGCGGGCAAATTGTCGCTCATCACGCCCCACCACAAAGATGGCAGGCCGGAGTTGACTGTTTCGGCGGCAACGGCGCTGAAAAGTTTGCGCCCGACACCGAAGCGGCGCTTGTCCGGCATGACGAACAGGTCGGTCAACCAGATGCCGCGCCGGGCAAGATCGGAATTGAACATCCAATGATACAGCGCATAGCCGGCCGGACGGCCGGTATGCTCGGCAATCAGGAAATGGCATATACGGTCTTCGGAAAAGGCCTCGTCATGGATCAACTCCGCGGTATAGAGGGTGGCCGGTTTGCCGTGCGCCAGGTTCAAGGCATTCGCCATATCGGCCAGCGCTTGGGTGTCCCGCGGTTCGGCGCGCCGCACGGCGACGGCATCCTCATTGTTCTTTGGGGCGGGCCTGTTCACGGAAAACCTCGAAATGCAGTACGGCGGAGCATTCCGACTCTAGGCCCGGGGGCCGGCGGATGCCAAGTTGCCCCATTTGGCCGCACATCGAAACAAGCAGTGTTGCCGTTCGCGGCGTTGTCGCTGACTGAACCGCATGCCAATCTTTCGCCAACAAGTAATAAATTTCGAGGAGGATTTAGGCATGGCGGATCGCTTGGCGGGAAAGGTCGCCCTTATTGTCGGGGCGGGATCTTCGGGCCCGGGTTGGGGGAACGGCAAGGCGACGGCGGTGCTCTTCGCCCGCGAAGGGGCCAAGGTGATGTGCGTGGACCGAAATGGCGACGCGGCGGCGGAAACGGCCGCTGTCATCGAAGCCGAAGGCGGCGAGGCCAGGACGTTTCCGGCCGATGTCACTTCCCATGACGACATCAAGGCCATGGTGGATGCTACCATGAAGGCCTGGGGTCGGATCGATATTCTGGACAATAATGTTGGGATTGCTGAGACCGGCGGCGTCGTCGAGACGACCGAAGAGCAGTGGGACTTCGTCCATGCGGTAAATTTGAAATCCGCGTTTCTATCGATGAAACATGTGATTCCCATCATGGCCGATCAGGGCGGCGGGTCGATCATCAATATCTCTTCCATCGCCGGGATCGCCTATACCGGCGTGCCCTATTGCACATATTACTCGACCAAGGCAGCGATGAACCATCTGACGCGGACGACTGCCCGGCAATACGCGAAAGACCATGTGCGTGTGAACGCTGTCTTGCCCGGCCTGATGAAGACGCCGATGGTCGCCGCGGCCACGGGACTGGTGTCTCAATACGGTGAAGGCGATGTGGAAGCGACCTGGGCGGCGCGCGACGCGCAATGCCCCATGGGCCATATGGGGGATGCCTGGGATGTCGCCTATGCCGCGCTGTTTCTGGCCTCGGATGAATCGAAATACGTCACCGGGCTGGAAATGGTTGTCGATGGCGGTATCACGCTTGGTTACACAAGTGGGCAGTAGAGCGTTGCTGGGACGGATGGCTGTAGGAAACGGATAAGATGAATCTCGCGACTTGGTTGGCGCGCGCGGCGCGTAGTTTTCCCGAAATTTGCGCGGTCGGGTTTGGCACCACCCCCTATCAGGACTACCGCACGCTGGCGAACCGGGCCGCGCGCCTCGCCGCGACTTTGCGCCAGGACCTTGGTCTGAAACCGGGGGACCGGGTGGCACTGGCGATGAAGAACACGCCCGACTATATGGAAATCCTCTGGGGCTTGTGGTGGGCGAACATTTCCGCCGTACCGGTCAATGCCAAGCTGCATGGGAACGAGTTCAAATACATCCTGGAGAACTCCGGCTGCCGCGTGGTCTTCACCACGCCCGACCTGACCGAAACGATCGAGCAATTCAAGCCGGCCTGCGTCGAACGTGTTTTCGAGGTGCGTACGGCGGAACACGAAGCGCTGTTCGGCGATGTGACGCTGGACCTGCAGGATGCCCATCCCGATGATATGGCGTGGCTGTTCTACACAAGCGGCACCACGGGGCGTCCCAAGGGCGCGCAGATCAGCCACCGGAACATTGCGGCGATGACCTTCGGCTATCTGTCCGATATCGAGCCGATCCATCCCGGTGAGCAATGCCTGCATGCCGCCCCGCTCAGTCATGGGTCGGGCATGTATATGGTGCCGCATCTGTGCAAGGCCGGTGTCAATGTCATCCCCGAATCCGGTGGCTTCGACCCGGCGGAAATCGGCGAATTGGCGAACCATTGGGGCGCGGTTTCCATGTTCGCGGCGCCGACCATGGTGACACGGTTGACCGGTCATCCGGGCGATATCGACCCGAGTGGCATTCGGACCATCACCTATGGCGGCGCGCCGATGTATGTAGACGATGCGATTCGTGCCATCGACCGGTTCGGCAACCGTTTCGCGCAACTTTTCGGTCAGGGGGAAAGCCCGATGACCGGCACTATTCTGTCGAAAGCGCAGATCGCAGACCGGAACCATCCGGATTGGCGGCACCGCCTCGGCTCCATCGGTATTGCCAATTCCACGGTTGAATGCACGATCGCCGATGACGACGGCACTCTGCTGGGCCCGAATGAAATCGGCGAAGTGGTGATTCGCGGTGACGCCGTTTTCAAGGGCTATTGGAACAATCCGGAAGCGACGGCCAAGGCGCTGAAGCATGGCTGGCTCTATACCGGCGATGTGGGGGAAATCGACGCGGACGGTTTCATCACGCTGAAGGATCGTTCAAAGGACATGATCATCTCCGGCGGGTCGAACATCTATCCGCGTGAGATAGAGGAAGTGCTGCTCACCGACGACCGGGTTCAGGAAGTCTCCGTCATCGGGCGCCCCGACGCCGATTGGGGCGAAGTGGTCGTGGCCTATGTCGTCGGGGAGGGTGTCGGTCCCGCCGATTTGGACAAGCTGTGCCTGGATAATATCGCCCGGTTCAAACGCCCCAAGGAATACGTCTTCGTCGATGCGCTGCCGAAGAGCAATTACGGCAAGATCCTGAAAACCGAGCTGCGGGAAACGGACAAGGCACGGCAGGGATAGGTATTGCGCGTCAATCAAAGACAGGCGTTGGAGCGGGGCAATCTTTGGTATAGTTTTTGACCGACACTGTCCCGGAGTTAGGCTGCGCCCTCGGCTTGTTATGAAATCCGACCGTTTTTCCCCTTTTGCAGCCACGCTGCTTTTCTCACTGTGTTTTCCGTTCCTCGCTTCCAACGGCTTGGCTCAAGGGGCGTCCGACCCTGGTGCCGTCGCCCGTGAGATCCTGTCGAACGGACCCTACCAGACCGAGTTGGACCTGGCGAAACCCCGCGAGAAGCAAGATCTGAATTGGGATTGGTCTTGGCTGAGCGACTTGTTTTCCTTCAGCGAGTCGATGGCGCCCGCCATGCGGGCCGTTCTTTACGTCCTGCTCATTGCCGGGATTTGCCTAATCCTCTTCGCGGTTTTCCGAGGATTGTACGGCCGTTTCCGTCCAAAGATCGACACTGACGAAGAGATCGATGACGACGCCGGCGTTACGGTCCGAACACGACGGTTTGACGGTGTGGGCACGTTGAACGACGCCGATGCGCTGGCCGAAGCGGGCCGGTATTCAGAAGCCGTGCGCGTGCTGATGTTTCGAAGCCTTGAGTTTCTTCGGTCTGGGATCGGGGATGCGCTTTTTCCCTTCCTGACCAGCCGGGAAATTCTGCTGGTGTCGGGCTTGGACGCGGATGAACGGGACGCCCTTCGGCGGATCGTCGCGGCGGAAGAAATTTCTCATTTCGGCGAGACCCTGTTGAACGCGGAAGCCTATCGAAGCTGCCGGCAGGATTTCATGGTGTTTTCCGGTCAATCCGGTGAGGGCACGGCATGAAATCGGGTGCCGTATTTGATACCCGTGTTGTGGCCGTACTGGTCTGCCTAGGCATTGCCGGATTCGTCGGGTCGTTGATCGTCGGATCGTTGGCCGGCGATCCGGAGGTCAGCAAACCTGTCGGGGCGAACGGATTTTCAACTTCGGCGGTCGGTCATCGGGCGTTCCGGGAATTGCTAACGGAATTGGGCCATGACGTTCGGACCCATACAAGAAAGGAAGTCCCGCCGGCGGGTGACCTGTCAGCCTTGGTGCTGGCTGAACCTTTGACCGGCAAACGCGCCCATGTTCAGCGCATGGTGCAAGACTACCCGACCCTGGTTGTCTTACCGAAATGGTGGGTACGGCCTGCTTTCAACAACCCGCATTGGGCCGCCAGTGCGACATTGCTGAGTGACAATCACGTTGCCGCTATCCTGGATTGGGTCCTTGAAGACGCGGAACTGCAGCGGATCGAAAAGGCCCCTACGGAATGGAAAATGGCGTCCAGTAGCGACATGCCGACGATCGATGGGGTGGTTCAACTGGTTCGGTCGGACCGGCTTTTCCCGTTGATATCGACGGATCAAGGCATCTTGGTTGGGGCCGTCGCCGATGGCGCTCAAACGACTATCATCGTCGCCGATCCGGATATGCTGGCGACCCATGGTCTGGGCAAGGGTGAAAACGCCGCCTTGATGGTGAAACTGATCGAGTCCTTCGGCGGGGCCGGGGCAATCGTTTTCGATGAGACAATCCACGGGTTCCAGATCCATCCCAGCGTGACCTCAGCGATTTTCGATATGCCCTTTGTCTGGATAACCGTTTTGGTGGGTATGGCGATCGGGGTCCTTGTCTGGGCTTCGTTCGGCCGGTTCGGGGCGCCCTTGGCTGTGCGCGACACCGTGAATACCGGCGGCGCCACCTTGGTCGAAAGCACGTCGGACCTGGTTGTGGAAGCCGGGAACCTCAGTGAATCTTTCAAACGCTATGTCGAGCAACTTCAGGCGCGGGTAGCCCAGCGACTGCATGCGCCGAAATCCCTTTCACGGGACGAATTGGTGGACTGGCTGGACAAGGTCGGCCGCAACCGCGGATCACAATTGGGGTATCGCGAATTGATGCGCCAAGTTTTGCTTCAACTAGACGGAAGCGGAACGTCGAATTCAAACGTATTGCGGCTGGCTCGTGCCTTGCGCCGCTGGGAAGAGGAGGTCACGCATGGCGATCGAAGCCGTCCGCAAAATGGCGGATAATCTGAAGGCTGAAGTCGGAAAGGTCGTCGTCGGCCAGGAAGATGCGGTGGAAATCCTGCTGGTCGCCCTGCTGTCCGAAGGCCATGTGCTGATGGAAGGGGTGCCGGGCACGGCCAAGACCTTGCTGGCGCAGACGTTTTCATCCGCCCTGTCTTTGGATTTCGGACGCATTCAGTTTACGCCGGATCTGATGCCGGGCGATGTCATCGGGACCAATTTGTTCGATTTCGGGTCGAATTCCTTTTCCCTTGTGAAGGGGCCGATCTTCACCCAGTTCCTGCTGGCCGATGAAATCAACCGAACACCGCCGAAGACCCAGGCTTCCCTGCTGCAAGCGATGCAGGAAAGGGAAGTGACGATCGACGGCAAGACGCATTCCCTGGGCGACGCCTTCATGGTGGTGGCGACCCAGAACCCGATTGAGCAACAGGGCACCTATCCCCTGCCGGAAGCGCAATTGGACAGGTTTCTGTTCAAACATGTTCTGACCTATCCAAGCCGCGATCAGGAACGGGATGTCGTCCGGCGGCATGGGGCGCGGACGGCGATGCCGTCGGTCAAGGAACATGGCGTTCGCCCGGTCGGCGATCTTGATGCATTGCGGGCCGCACGCGGCGTCGTGGCCGGCATCACCCTGTCCGATGACATGACGGATTATATCGTCGATGTTATCCGCGCGACGCGGGAACATCCGGCGCTTGCGTTCGGCGCCTCGCCGCGTGCCGCGACCAATTTGTCGGCGGCGGCGCGGGCCTATGCCGTTCTGCAGGGCCGCGACTATGTCATTCCCGACGATGTGAAGGCATTGGCCAACCCATTGCTTCGGCATCGCGTCGTCCTCTCGGCCTCGGCCGAAATCGAAGGCACGGGTGAGGACCAGGTGATCGATCAGATCCTGCAGCAAATTCCCGTGCCGCGCTGATGAAACCGACGATCCGCGCCGTTCTGCTCTGTGCTGCCGGCATTCCGCCGGTGGGGGCGTTGATCGTGATGGACGCCGCCTATTGGCCGGCTTCCGTCTTCTATATGCTGTTCGTGATTCTGATCGGCGGTGCGGACGCGGTGCTGTGTCCTTCAGCTCGATCCTTGACGGTCGCGATGGCGCCGCCGGGACAGCTATATGTTGGGCGGAACGGCGCGCTTGCGATGACATTGGCGTTCCACAGAACAGGGATGGCCGTTCCGGTCGACTGCCTGCTGGACGTCAACGAGGTGCTGCGGCGGCCTGCGCTGCGCCGCGTGACCGTTCCGGGCGAGGGTGAGGTGCAATTCGACATTCCCCTGCACGCCGACCGACGAGGCATGGCGGAGGTTGAGGCGCTTTGGCTGCGATGGCGCGGCCCGCTCGGTCTTTTTCAGCGCAGCCATGCGGTGGAAGGTGGCCGGATCCCGGTCGTCCCCGACGTCAATCTGGTTCGGGAAATGGAAATACGGTTCAACGCGCGCGACGCCATGCATGGCGTGAAGGTTCAGCGCCAAAAGGGCGAGGGGCAGGAATTCAATGCGCTTAAGGAATGGCGGGCGGGAATGGATACCCGCTCGATCGATTGGAAACAGTCGGCCCGCCACCGCGCCTTGATCTGCAAGGAATACGATGTCGAACGCAATCATCCGGTCGTGTTCGCCTTCGATACCGGCCATTTGATGGGCGAAGCGGTTCACGGACTGACGAAGCTGGACCACGCGATCAATGCCTCGCTGGTTCTGGGATGGACCTGTCTGCAAGGCGGCGATCGGGTCGGTGCCTATGGGTTCAATGCGCGGATGGGCGCCTATGCGGCGCCGGTCAGTGGGCGTTCCGGATTCTCGCGCCTGCAGGGCTTCGGCGCGGAACTGGCCTATTCCTTCGACGAAACGAATTTCACGCTGGGGCTCGGCGGTCTGCTCGGCCGTTTGGACCGGCGCAGCCTGGTCATCGTCTTCAGCGATTTTGTCGATACGGTGACCGCGGACCTGATGATCGACGGGCTGCGCCGCTTGGCCGGGCGGCACGTGGTTCTTTTCGTGACCTTCCGGAACGTCGAATTGGAAGACGTCGCCGAACGCATGCCGGCCGGTCCGAAGAACCTGGCCCAATCGGTCATCGCCGCGGACCTGATGCAGGAACGCAGGATCGTGACGCGCAGTTTGGAACAGATGGGGGTTCTGTGCTTGGAAACGGTGCCGGGCGAAATGAGTGCGTCCTTGATCAATCGGTATACGGACATCAAACGGCAGGGGCTGATCTGATCCATGAGTGAGATGATCCTGAAAAGCGCCGTCTTTCGCCAGGAACGGGAAAAGACCTGGCAGGAATTGGACGCGATCGTTACCCAGATCGAGAAAAAGGGCGTTCGGTCCCTGACGCCGGAACAATGCCATCGTCTGCCGCTGTTATATCGCGCGACGCTGTCATCGCTTTCCGTCGCGCGCAGCATATCGCTGGACCGTAACGTCCTCGACTATTTGGAAACGCTGTCCACGCGCGCCTATTTCTGCGTTCACGGCGCGCGCGGATCGGTCCTGAAATATCTGCGTGCGTTTCTGTTCGTTGAGTTCCCCGAAGCGGTTCGAGCGGCCAAATGGCACCTATTGGTCGCCATCGTGCTGCTGCTGGGGGGATTGCTTGCCGGGCATTGGTTGGTGGTCGCCAATGTGGATTGGTATCACAGCATCGTCCCGGAAGGCATGGCCGGCGGCAGGACGCCCGAGGCAAGCGCGGAAGACCTGCGTGCCGTCCTTTACGCGCCACCGGAGGATGGCGAGGCCATGCTGCATGTCTTCGCGTCCTATCTGTTCACGCATAATGCGGGTATCGGCATTCTGTGTTTCGGGTTGGGCTTTGCCCTGGGCATCCCGGTTTTTCTGCTGATCTTCTATAACGGGCTGATGATCGGGGCGATGACCGGTCTGCACGCAACGAAAGGATTGCTGCCGGATTTCGTCGGGTGGCTGTTCGTCCACGGCACGACCGAATTGCTGGCGGTGGTGCTATGCGCGGCAGCTGGTCTGATGCTCGGTTCCGCCGTTGCTCTGCCGGGCTCTTATTCACGGCTAGAGAATCTTCGGCGTCAAGGGCGGCTGGCGGCAAAGGTCGTTGTCGGGGCGGTGTTGATGTTCCTGGTTGCGGCCTTGCTGGAAGGTTTCGCCCGGCAATTGGTGACCGACATGACGACGCGGTATCTGATCGGCACCACCGCGGCGGTTCTATGGGCCGCATATTTCATTCTTGCCGGACGGGGGCGCCCGCATGGCTAGTCCGGCCGCCACCACAGCCGACGGCAAGAAACCGGCCGAAAGGAAACTATTGGGCGCGGTGCAAGAGAAAGCACGGCAGACGCGCCTGATTTCCACACCTGAAGGAGTCCAGGTCAGCGTTGCCCTGGCCGACCGCGGCGAACGCGCGGGGGCCGTTATTCTGGACCTGATCTTCATCGGGTTGGCGCTGACCGGTGTCATCCTGGCGCTGGGCGGCCTGCGGCTGAGCGGCCTTATGACCATGGACTGGGTGATCGCCTTAGGGTATCTGATGTTCTTTCTGATCCAGAACTTCTATTTCCTGTTCTTCGAACTTCGCTGGCAGGGCAGAACACCCGGCAAGAAAATCATGAACCTGCGGGTCATCGACCGGCGCGGCGGAACGCTTTCCGCCGATGCGGTATTCGCCCGCAACCTGATCCGGGAAGTGGAACTATTCATTCCGATGCTGCTGTTACTCTCAGGGGCCGGTAGCGGCTTGGGTGCCTGGGGGACGCTGTTTCAATGGTTGTGGATTGGCGTCTTTCTGTTTTTCCCGTTTTTCAACAGGGACCGGATGCGGGTCGGCGATTTGATCGCGGGAACCTGGGTTGTCGTTTCCCCCAAGGCGGCGCTGCTGTCCGACTTGTCGGAGGAGGACCGTTATTCACCGCAAACCTCGCCCGAAGCAAAACAGCGCGGGCGTTTGCAGACCGTGCCGGATGCGGAGTCCCAGACAGGTCCGCAGGCTGCTCCCCAGACGGTTGTCCAGACGGCTGCCCAGACGGCTGCCCAGGCACCGCCGGAGGAGCCCTCGAAACTGCGCTTCACCTTCACGGACAAGCAGTTGGATACCTATGGAATCTTCGAACTTCAGACGCTGGAGGACGTGCTGCGCCGATCCGGCCCGGAAGCGTATGCGGTCCGCGCCGCGGTCGCCAACCGGATCCGCCAAAAGATCGGCCATGCCAGCGGCGCTGCGCCTGATGGAAGCCTGACCCCCGGTCAGGTCGCCCCCTTCCTGGACCAATTCTACAAGGCGCTGCGCCAACGGCTGGAAGCGCGAATGCTGCTGGGCGACCGCAAGGAAAGCAAATACGACTGATCCAATCGAAGGGTCAGTCGAAAACTGCCGCGACTTCGTCCTGCCGGCAGCCCTCTTTGGCGTTTCGTATTTCGTCGTATAACGCAGCAATGAAGATCACGGCAAACACGTACATCGGCGTGCCGATCGCATTTGTCATTGGGATTTTCGAATTTGCTTCCGCGAAATTAACTATTTCTGCGTCGTGTATCAGATACATTAGTTGAAACGCAGAAAGCCCGACAAATTGTATGATGCTGTAAAAGATCGCTAGCACCAGCAAAGCGACGAGAATCTTCCAACGATACCCAATGACCAATGTCTTGCTTCTGAAAAACGCATCCTTGACGCCGAGACCTTCACGCACAATTGCGGGAGTGACTAGCGCGTAGGTCGCGATGAAGTAGAGGCCGGGTATCACAAGCAGAATCAACCCGAGCCCAAACCCAATATGGGTAAGGATTGTTCCGATATACACGGGGAGCATTCCGATCAGACCGTTGCCGAGCGATGTGAATAACTCTGGTTTGGCGCCAGCCAAGCGCTGCAAAGAGAATGTAGTAATTGCTCTGCTTGCCACACTGTAAATTGCCAATTGTCCAAGGAAAAAGATTACGCCAAGAATGCTCGCGATATCAGTAAGCCGGTATTCCGACAACAGCGTGTCCGGAGTAACTGCTAGTATGGCTACAAAGGGTAGGACGCCGATAAGTCCGAAAACGATATTCTGCGGTAAGTACCGGAAGAATAACGAACAGCTTCGTCCAAACACTGAAAACACTGAAAACACTGAAATTGGCGGTGCCTTGCCGGTTTGAATCTGAATTTCTGCCGGACTGTCGGTCAAAATCCGCCTCACAAACATTATTGATCCCGGAACCACATTGGTCCGTCGTCATGCAATGTGGATATGTGCTTTTTGACCTCAGTCGAAGACGGATGCGATTTCTTCCGCGCTGGACCCTTCCTTGGCGACCCGGATCTGGTGATACAGAACCGATGCGAAGACCAGAATGAAGAGGTATTGAACCGCTTCGAAGAGCGAGCCAATAACGATTGCTGCGGTTCCGGGCGCCGTCTGGATCAATTCGCCTGACAAGGTGAAGGGGAACGTTCCCGCGGCGATGCCGAAAGCGACCCCGACGGCCAGCATCAACAGAAATGCAAGAATCCCTGCGCCGAAGATGCGCCATCGATACCCTTTGGTGAGGGCGGCGCTTCGGGAGAGAGCAGCGAAAGGACCTTTACGCTCCGCCACGGCGGCCGGAACGGCAATGAACAGCATGGTCATCACAATCACGCCCGGGATGACGAGGAAGACGAAGCCGACCATCATGGCCAAACCTTGGAGCACCATTACAAAGAAAACAGGAATGCCGCGCTTCAACCCCTCAACCATGGAGGCAACGATTGAGACGTCACCGTTCGCCAGGAGGACACAGGCCATGTGCGTGATCGCACCGTAGAGCCACGACACCAGGAGCCATGAGACAATCACATAAGCCGCGATGAATACGGGGCTTGCTGCGCCTGTCATCATATCGGCCTGGAAGGATGGTGCAATCAAGATGACCGCGAGGGTGGGGAGCCAGGTAACCGCGGCGAGCAGGAAGAAGCGGTGGAAATTCGTGAACAGGATGGAAAGGGTCACCGAGAAGACCGTACCGATTGAAAGCGTCCCCGGCGCCATGGCCGGCGCGGACACGCCGGCTGCCCCGGAATCTGATGTACCGCTTGGAATTCCGCCATTCTGATCCGACATTGCTTTCCCCCTGTAAAGCTCAATCCCCGAGACGACTCGGTGCAGCTTTCAACCTTGATGGCTTTGTCAATAAGGGGCAACCAAAAATGAACGGCATTTGTCCGGAGTCGAGCGTAGGTTAGGAGGCGACTTCCACAATGAGGGTGGAGCCTTCTACTTCGGTCACGCGGGCCTTGGCGCCCGCGATGAAATCCGACCCATCGGTGCTGCGGGCGGACCAGGATGAGTCTTCAAGCTTTACCCGGCCCTGGCCGTTCACGAAGGCATCGAGGACGATGACGGTGCGGCCGATGTAATGGGCGCCGCGGCGGTTGAGCATTTCATCGGAGGATTCGGTTGGATGGCGTTGCTGCCAATATCGGAACCCCGCGATGGAGACGACGCTGATCACCGCGAAGATCAGCATCTGATATTCCCAGTCGATGCCGGGATGGATCAGCAATAGCGCGCCGACGGCGGCGGACGCGACCGACATCCACATGAAGAAGGTCCCGGGGACAACGATTTCAAGCGCCAGCAGCCCCAAGCCAAGGGCCCACCACCACCAGAATTCGATCTGGTCTAGCCACTCCATGGGCCGCTCCTCGGCGTCGTCGGGGAGTCGTCATCATCATCGCCCAGGTCCAACGCGCCGTCCCCGCCCTTGAAGTTCAGCGCTTCCTTGGCGAGGTCGGCGATCCCGGCGACCGAACCGATGATCGAGGCAGCTTCCACCGGCATCATCAGAACCTTCTGGTTCGGGGATGAGGCCAGATGTTTCAGCGCGTCGGTATATTTCAAGGCGACGAAATAGTTGATGGCCTGCACATTGCCGCCGGCAATCGCCTTGGAAACGATGGCCGTTGCCCGCGCTTCCGCCTGGGCTTCGCGTTCGCGGGCCTCGGCGTCGCGGAACGCTGCTTCCTTGCGGCCTTCGGCTTCCAGGATCGCGGCCTGTTTCTGGCCGTCCGCCTGAAGGATGGCGGATTGCTTGTCGCCTTCCGCTTCCAGGATGGTGGCGCGCTTCTCGCGTTCCGCTTTCATCTGGCGCGCCATGGCGTCCACCAGGTCGCGCGGGGGGGATATGTCCTTGATTTCAATACGCGTGACCTTCACGCCCCAGGGATTGGTCGCTTGATCCACCACGGTCAGCAATTTGGTGTTGATCGCGTCGCGTTCCGACAGCACTGCGTCCAAGTCCATGCCGCCCATCACGGTCCGAAGATTGGTTTTGGTCAGGTTCATGATGGCGCGTTCCAGGTTATTGACCTCATAGGCCGCCTTGGCAGCGCTGATGACCTGAAAGAAGACGACGCCGTCCGCCGTGACCTGGGCGTTGTCGCGGGTGATGACTTCCTGACTTTCGACGTCCATCACGGTTTCGCGCATATTGATCTTGGATCCGACGCGGTCGACGATCGGCACAATCAGGTTAAGGCCCGGCGTCAGGGTCTTGGTATATTTTCCGAACCGTTCGACGGTGTATTCCATGCCCTGGGGAACCGATTTGATTCCCATGAAGACAAGCACGATCGCCAGAATGACCGCCAGAATGACGAAAATGGCGAAACCTTCGATAGGGAAGGGCAATTGTTGCATCGGCTTTCTCCAGCCTGTTCGACCCAAAAGGGACACGACGGAAAAAACCGCCTGTAGTCAAATAGATAGGGTGGATTAAGCTCTTTTCCAAGCACCCTAAGGTTGCAAATTGGTTGCTATCATTCCTGCTTTTTAATCCCGGTCAGTTTGAAGAATTGCGGCGCGACAATGACCACATAGGCAATTCGCACCACGTGATGGGTCGCGACGAAGGCGACATCGGCGCCAAGGGCGAGGGCCACCAGGGACATTTCGGCAAGTCCCCCCGGCGCATAGGCCAGGACCACCATCAATGGGTCCAGGTCGGTTATCCAGCCGATGCCGACGGCGAACATGGCCGTTACCATCAGCATCAAAACGGTCGACCCGACCCCGATCCTGATAACACGCAGGATTTCCTTCGGCGGCACACCGACGAAACGACAGCCGATGACCGTCCCAATGATCCATTGCGCGGTGTTGACGATTTCCAGGGGCGGCTGGGCTGAGGTGATGCCCGCCAAGTGGATCGCCGCGCTGGCGACCATGGGCCCGACCAGCATTTTCGCGGGCAGGTTCAGGATCTTGGCGATCGGGTAGCCGACCACCATGCAGGACCCCAGGATGGCGAGGTCTTTCAGCGGCACATCGACGATGGACACGCCGAACTGCGATCGGTCCGACATGTCCAGGCCCTCGACCAGCCGGAACCAGATCGGGATGATGAACACGGCAATCAAAATGCGGCTGGCATGGGTCAGGACGATTTTCTTTTCATCCCCGCCCATCACGGCGCCGACGATCATCATTTCGTTCAACCCGCCGGGCATGCCGGAGAAATAGGCAGTCACGGGGTCGTATCCCGCGACTTTGCGGAAATAGGGATAGGCGACGAGGCCGATGACGCCGACATAAAGCGCCAGCATCGCGATACTGACAGACCATTCGGCGACATGGTCCATCATCTCCGGCCGGAATCCGCTACCCAACATGACGCCGAGGATCATGATCATAGGCGGGCGCAAGCGGATCGGCCCCTTGACCGGCAGGTTGAACAGCGCCGCGATCAGGCAGAAGGTCATCGGCCCCAGCATCCAGGGCAGGGGCAACGTCGCCAGATTGGCCAGGAAGCCGCCGGCGGCGGCGATCGACAAGGCGAATGCAACCTGCATCAGGTCGGACTTGCTGGGCGCGTTGAAAGAAATAGCCATTACGGCATCACCCGGCCGAGCCGAACCGCCGTCTGTCCCTTGCGGGCGGCGTGGCTCGGCATGACCAAGGCGCAATCGTCATAGGGGGTCGTGACATCAGCCGACCCATCCCGGCCGATCACGGTTCCGGCCTTCTCTATCCGCTCCATGCCCTGGAACGGTTTGGAAAAGGTGAAGCTGTCGGATGAAACGGTAACGACATCGGTGACGCGGACAACCTTTTGATCGGATGGTGGCGCGCTGAACCCCTGGGCATCGAGGAATGCGCTGTCGGCGAGCTTGGTGGCATGCAGGAAGGCCAGCAAGACCGTCCAGGCCATGTCGCCGGTTTGCCGGTGCCAATGCTGTCCACACTCGACCAAAAGCGCGTTCCTTTTAGAACTCGGATCGCCGAAATCGCGATAGTCGCGCAGTCGAACCCCGGCGGCATGGCCGGAATCGATGATGGTCGTTCCCGGATAACCGACGGCTTTCGCGAAATCGACGCCTTTGTTGAGCGGACCGGCGAGCATCATGGCCGGTGAATTACCGGACATGGAATGGATGTCCAGCAACAGGTCCGTCTCGTCGATCAAGGGGCGGATCTTCCGGGCGCGCGTCAATTCAAGGCTCTGCCGCGGGCCGTCCAGCACGTCGGCCGACCACAGCCGGTTGAAGTCTTCGTCGACATATCGGGATTGGCCCGGGTTCATCGGATCGAAGTTTTCGTATGCAGCGATATTCGCGAATCCAAGAAGCAGGCTGCCGCGGGCGGGCCGAAAACCGGATTTGAAAAGCCGGTCCAGTGCGATTGCGCCGCAGATCTCGTTGCCGTGGGTCAGGGCGTTCACCATGACCGTTGGCCCGGCCTGACCGCTGTCGAAACGATGATAATAATCGACACCGGTATTGCCCTGCCGGTAGGGCGACAGATCGGGCGCTGTCAGGTCGACTTGGACTTCGCTTGAACCGGATTGTTTTGAGGACATTGGCCTGGATGCGTTTTTATTGCAGGGGTGTTGGGATAGAAGTGCGGCTGTTTGGAAGGGATCTCAATCCACTGGGGCTTGGATAGGGACAGATCAACCCGATGTCTCCGCAGGCGGGGTGTGACAGACGGCTTGGATCTTGTTGCCGTCAGGGTCGCGGATATAGGCGCCGTAATAGTTCGGATGATAGTGCGGGCGAAGGCCCGGCGCGCCGTCATCCGACCCGCCATGCGCCAGGGCGGCAGCGTGGAAGGCATCGACCTGATCACGACTTTCCGCCAAGAAGGCGATATGCGTGCCGTTGCCGACTGTCGCGGGTTTTCCGTCGAAAGGTTTCATGACCCAAACCTGATCACTACGGGCATCGCCATAACCGGCATGGTCGTCTTGCAGATAGAAACGCTCGATCCCCAGACATGCGAAAACGGCGTCATAAAACGCCACAGCGCGGTGTATGTCGTTCGTGCCGATGGTTGCATGGCTGAACATGGCGTCTAGTTCCCGGACGTTTGCTCAAATCTCAGCAGAGTGAATTGCGGAGAGTATAAGCCGCGTCGCGGGTGACCGATACCTTCTTGGGCGGGCAGCTGTATTGCGGTTCCGGCATGGTTTGGGGACATACCCCGCCCGGGATGAGAAAAGGGCCCCGGCAAAAGCCGGGGCCTAGTCACAGGGAGCACCGTGCCGGGATGAGGAACCCCGGCCCTACGAACACCCACTCGTCGCGCCACAGGTGACGCATTTCATGCAGGTGCCGTTCCTGACGAGGGTGAAGTTTCCGCATTCTCCGCAGGAATCGCCCTCGTAACCCTTGGCTCTCGCCATACGAACTTGATCTAATCGATCATCAACCGCGATTCGGGTTTCCTCGTCTACCTCTACGGACACGGTGGTTTCCGTCTTGACCACTTCGACCGTCGCTCCGCCATTTCCGCCGCCGTTATTGCCACTCACCGATACGGGATTGGAACTGCCTTGTGCGGTGGCCGGTTTGGAGGACGACTTTGCACTCGAAAAGCCCGACAGCGACGATTTACGCACGAAGCCGTGGGACGTGATCCGCTGGATGGCTTCCATCGCGGCACCGAATTCCGCGGGGGCCTCGCCTTCTTTTTCGCCCCGGCCCATGGAGTCGGGAAGCATGTCGCCCGGGGGTACATGCGCGAGATCTTCGCGCGCCAGATAGCTGATCGCCAGTTCGCGGAAGATATAGTCGAGGACGGAGGTCGCCATCTTGATCGCCTCGTTCCCTTCGACCATGCCCGAGGGCTCGAACCGGGTGAAGGTGTAGGCGTCGACAAACTCTTCCAGCGGCACGCCGTATTGCAGGCCGATGGAAACCGCGATGGCGAAATTGTTCATCAACGACCGGAAGGCGGCGCCTTCCTTATGCATGTCGATGAAGATCTCGCCTATCGACCCGTCTTCGTATTCACCGGTGCGCAGATAGACCTTGTGCCCGCCGACGATGGCCTTCTGGGTATACCCCTTGCGGCGATGCGGCATCTTACGGCGTTCGGAAATGCGCTCGACGATCCGCTCCACGATCTTTTCCGCGATGACCGGTGCGGCGGCTGCGGCCGGTGCGTCCAGCATCGCATCCAGTGCGTCTTCGTCATCGTCGAACAAGGCGGAGGACAGCGGCTGGCTGAGTTTCGAACCGTCGCGATACAGCGCGTTCGCTTTCAGGCCCAGGCGCCAGCTCAATAGATAGGCGTCCTTGCATTCCTCGACCGTGGCTGCGTTCGGCATGTTGATGGTCTTGGAAATCGCACCGGAAATGAACGGCTGCGCCGCCGCCATCATCAGGATGTGGCTGTCGGTCGCCAGGAAGCGTTTACCGTTCCGGCCGCAAGGATTGGCGCAATCGAAGACCGGCAGATGCTCGTCCTTCAAATGCGGCGCGCCTTCCAGCGTCATGGCCCCGCAGCAGAAGATGTTGGCTTCGTCGATATCCTTCTTCTTGAAGCCCATCGCCGCCAGCATGTCGAAGCTGAAATCGTCCAACTGCGCTTTCGTGAAGCCCAGGCGGTCGATGCAAAGCTCTTCGCCCAAGGTCCACTTGTTGAAGGCAAACTTGATATCGAAGGCGCTGGCCAGTCCCGCTTCCAGCTTCGCCAGGTCTTCCTCGTCAAAGCCGCGCTCACGAAGGGTGTTATGATTGATCTTCGGGGCGTTCTTCAGCGTGCCGTTTCCGACCGCGTAGCGGATGATGTCGCTGGTTTCCTTTTCCGAGTAGCCCAGGTTGGCCAATGCCTCGGGAACGGTGCGGTTGATGATCTTGAAATAACCGCCACCGGCCAGCTTCTTGAACTTCACCAGGGCGAAGTCCGGCTCGATTCCGGTCGTATCGCAATCCATCACCAGACCGATCGTGCCCGTCGGGGCGATCACGGTGGACTGGGCGTTGCGGTAGCCGTGCTCTTCGCCGAGGCGGACGGCGTTGACCCAGGCCCGGCCCGCCGCTTCGACAAGATCGGCCTGCGGGCAGTTTTTCGTATCCATCGGGACCGGCGGGATGGAAAGGCCTTCATAGCCGTCCTTGTTGCCCAGGGCCGCGTTCTTGTGATTGCGCATGACCCGCAGCATGGCGTCCGCGTTTTCCGCGTGACCGGGGAAGGGGCCAAGCTCGCCGGCCATCTCCGCGCTGGTCTGATAAGCGACGCCGGTCATTAGTGCAGTGATCGCGCCGCAAAGCGCGCGGCCTTCGACCGAATCGTAGCTGAGGCCCGAGGCCATCAACAGGCCGCCGATATTGGCATAGCCCAGGCCCAGGGTACGGAACTTGTAGGACAGGTCGGCTATTTCCTTCGACGGGAACTGCGCCATCATGACCGAGATTTCCAGCGCGATCGTCCACAAGCGCACCGCATGCTCGAATTTCGGCACGTCGAAGGAACCGTCCTTCTTGCGGAAGGTCATCAGGTTGAGCGAGGCCAGGTTACAGGCCGTATCGTCCAGGAACATGTATTCGGAGCATGGGTTGGACGCGTTGATACGGCCCGAATTCGGGCAGGTGTGCCATTCGTTGATCGTTGTGTCGTATTGCGTGCCCGGATCGGCGCTGGCCCAGGCGGCGTGGGCGATCTTTTCCCATAGCTCGGCCGCCTTCAGCGTCTTGGTCACCTTGCCGTCGCGGCGTGAGGTCAGGTTCCAGTCGCTGTCTTTTTCGACCGCGTCCAGGAAGTCGTTGGTCAGGCGAACGGTGTTGTTCGCGTTCTGGCCGCTGACCGTCAGATAGGCTTCAGAATCCCAATCCGTGTCGTAGGAGGGGAAGTCGATTTCGGTATAACCCTGACGCGCGAACTCGATCACCCGCTGGACGTAGTTCTCCGGGATCAGCACTTTCCGGGCGGCGCGGATTTCCTGTTTCAGGACCAGGTTTTCCTTCGGATCGAACGCGGCGTCGCCGGTGGCGCCTTCCGCATGGCAGGCGGCCATGATCGCGTTCAGATGCTTGGCGTGGAGTTTCGATCCGGTAACGATGGAGGCCACCTTCTGTTCTTCACGGACTTTCCAGTCGATGAAGCCCTCGACATCCGGGTGGTCGATATCGACCACGACCATCTTGGCAGCCCGGCGAGTCGTGCCGCCGGATTTGATCGCGCCGGCGGCCCGGTCGCCGATTTTCAGGAAGGACATCAAACCCGACGACTTGCCGCCGCCGGAAAGACGCTCGCCTTCCCCGCGGATGGCGGAGAAGTTCGTGCCCGTGCCCGACCCGTATTTGAACAGGCGCGCCTCACGAACCCAAAGGTCCATGATGCCGTTCTCGTTCACCAGATCGTCCTTCACAGACTGAATGAAGCAGGCATGCGGCTGGGGATGTTCGTAGGCGGATTTGGACTTGGTCAGTTTGCCGGTGCGGTAGTCCACATAGTAGTGGCCTTGGCCGGGACCATCGATGCCATAGGCCCAATGCAGGCCGGTATTGAACCATTGCGGGCTGTTGGGCGCGGACATCTGCTTGGCCAGCATGTAGCGCATTTCGTCGTAATAGGTGCGGGCGTCTTCCTCGGCATCGAAATAGCCGCCTTTCCAGCCCCAATACGTCCAAGCCCCGGCCAGGCGGTCGAACACCTGGGTGGCTGAGATTTCGGACCCGAAATGCTCCTCCTCGTCCAATTCTGCCATGGCGTCCGTATCCGGCACGCGCCGCCACAGCCAGTTGGGGACTTCCTTCTCCTTGACCGGGCGGGATTTGGCCGGGACGCCGGCTTTGCGGAAATACTTCTGGGCCAGCACATCGGCGGCGACCTGACTCCAGGACGCCGGCACTTCCACATTCTCAAGCTTGAAGACGACCGTCCCGTCGGGATTGCGAATCTCACTCGTCGTCAGTCGGAACTCGATACCTTCATATGGTGACTCGCCGACCTTGGTGAAACGCCGATCAATCCGCATGCTAAAATTCTCCCAACTTTCCCCTGATTCCGCCCGCAAAGGGTGCCCGGTTCAGACTGTCGTCGGTGACCCGCGAAACCGTCTTGAACCCTGCCCGAACCGCCCTGAAAACGGGCCGAGCGGAAATCTGTTAAACCTATCAATCACTTGTGCCGAACCAGAGATTTTGGCGAACTTTTACGCTTTTGTTTCAAACGCGGTCGCTATATCTTGTGTTGGCTTGCCGGGAAGGATACATCATCTGGATAGGCGCGCAACAATAAATCTTCCCATCCGAGGTACTTTTTTCTTGCGGTAGTCTTCACCGCCAAGGAATCCCTATGTCTTCGGCAAGTAATGACCAAGTAATGGGAAAGAGTAGCCGAATTAAAGGCGTTACGGAGTCTTAAATTAACCTATTGCAGGGCCTGGAATCGGGACATGATCTCCGATTTTCCGGGCGGGTGTGAGCCACTTGAAGCGGGCAAACCGAGCGGGCTATTTACGCGGTTGGGGCCGCGACTCGGTTGCGGAAGTCAGGGCTGTTGACGTGACAGCAGCGCCTTCGCCGCCGGCGCCGCATAGTCCAGCGTCACCTTCAACGAGGTTTGCCAACTGAGCGGGTCGTTGTAGCGGCCGACAAAGGCGGCAACGACAAAGTCATGTTCCGGCTGAACGGTAAGCCGTTGTCCGCCATTCCCGACCGCGATCGCAAGCGGGGCCTTCGGTCGGCCGGCGATGTACCACAGATAACCGTACCGGGTTCCTTCGGTAACGTCGGCGCGCGGCGTCACCGATTCTTCGATCCAGGCTTTCGGAACAACCTGCTTGCCGTCATATCGGCCATCCTGCGCGACCAAATGTCCGATTTTAGCCAGGTCTGGCAGTGTCAGCCGCAGGCCGGACGCGGCGGAAGGCGTACCGTCGGCCCCGCGCACCCACTCGAAATGGGAAATGCCCAGTGGTTCAAAGAGCGTGTGCCGGGCGTAGGCGTCGAGTGACATGCCGGTGCCGATCTCAATCAATCTGCCCAACAGCGCCACCGCGCCGCCGCTGTAGATCCACGATTGGCCCGGTGCTTCCCGGATAGGCTGCTCCAGAACGTAGCGATACCGGTCCGAAGCGCGTTCCATGCCGATTTCGCTGTTTCGAGGGTCGCTATAGGGAAGGTCTTCATTCCATTCCAACCCCATCTGCATGGACAGGGCGTGAGCGACCAATATGCGATCGCGGCCGGGTTCCGCCATCAAATCGGGATAGTCCGGAAATTGTGCGTATAGAGGTTCGCTCGGCGCGGGAACCTTCCCCTCGGCCAGGGCGATTCCATACAGAAGGCCGACCACGGATTTGGTGACCGAGCGTAAGTCATGCAGCGTGTCCGGGCCGTGCTGTCGTTCGCCAATGGGGGAGCCCCACCGTTCATCTTTCCCCGGGAAATAGATTTCCGCCAAGCGGCGCTTTCCAAGATCAATGACCGCGCCGTGCAAGCCGGGCAGTTCGCCATTCTTAAACCCGGCCCGCAGTTTCTGGTCCAGCGTATCCGCTAGGGCGCTGCCTGGGGCGTTGGTCAGCGCGGCGGTCATTAGTAGAGCTGCGGCAAGGGACAGGGCCGGTATGGCGCGCATGGCAGTATCTCTTATAGGTGTCGTTAAGAGGGGCGATTAGCGTTCCTCAGATTGGATCTCCATTGGCCTGAAACAAGCGTAATTCCAGCGGTGGACATAGGACCTATCATGTCCTTGTCCTCGCTATCGAATTTCCCGCCGGTGTCTGGACAGAATAGGGTGCTTGGGCCATATTCGCCGCTCATTCGCGACAACGGCTTCGGATACATTCATGGCGAACGCAATTACCCGCGTCATCACCTGGCTGAACGGCGAGCGTGTGGGCGAAGACCAATTCGGCAACGTCTATTACCAAACCCGCAAGACGCCGGCCACCGGTCGCCGTCGGCGGTGGGTCATCTATTCCAGCGGTGGGGACGAGGCGAGCAGGGTGCCGCCCGAATTCCACGCTTGGCTGCACTACACCAGCAACGATTTGCCGGCGAAGGATCACGCGAAGAAATATCCGTGGCTGCGCGACCATGCGCCGAATCTGACCGGGACTGCCGCGGCATACCGTCCGCCGGGCCACACATTGCAGGGCGGCAAGCGCGATCATGCCACCGGCGACTACGAAGCCTGGACGCCAGAATAGGCCGATGAACAGGCTCAAAAGAAGCGTAGCGCATCGCCCGATGAAGTGCCCCGTGATCATCTTGGCGCTGGCAGGGGCGGGACCGATCCCGGCCCCTGCACTTTGCCCGGTTGGCGAATAGCGCATCGATGCAGATCAAGTCAGACAAGTATAATATTTTGGTCGGGGCCTCGGTCATCGGGGTCATCCTGGCCTATATGATTTACGGCTATATGTCCGACCGCCCGGGAACGGAGGAGGACGGCTATCTCCTCACCGCGAAATTCCGATCGATCGACGGTATCGTCGAGGGCAGCAAGGTGCTTCTGGCCGGCCTGCCCGTGGGCGAAGTCACGAAGACGGATTTCGATCCCGAGACAAATAACGCAATCCTGACGCTGGCCGTCCACGACGATATCGAATTGCCGCTCGACTCGGTCGCCATGATCGTCAGCGAAGGCGTTTTCGGCAGCAAGTTCGTCAAGATCGCTCCGGGGGGCGATTTGGATATGCTGGAACCGGGCGATCAGTTCGAATATGTCCAGGATTCCGTGATCTTCGAAGAATTGCTTGAGAAAGTGATTCTAGCGGCGGAAACGAAGAGACGGGCTGCCAACGAAGAGAAGGCCGCGGATTAACGCGTCGGACCAAGCGCCGGACTTGAAAGGAATTTCGATGAAACGCAGCGCCATAGAAACCGTTTTGGGGGCCGTCGTGCTTCTGGTGGCGGCCGTCTTCATGGTCCTTGCCTACAACACGACCGACCTGAAACCGAAGAGCGGTTACGAGTTGATCGGAAAGTTCTACGCGGTGGACGGTCTGACCGTTGGGTCGGATGTGCGGATCGGCGGTGTGAAGGTCGGCGCGGTCATCGATCAATATATCGACCCGGACCTTTACCAGGCGGTCGTAAAAATCTCGGTACAGGACTCAATCAAGGTGCCGGAAGATTCGACAGCTTCGGTTTCCAGCAGTGGTTTGCTGGGCGGCAAATATCTGAAGATCGACCCGGGCAATTCCTCAACCCTGCTGACCGGCGGCGGCGAGATCAAGCGGACCAAGGATGTGGTTGCCCTTGAAGAATTGTTGGGCAAGGTCATCTTTTTGGTGACGGATCAGGACATCGATCAATAATCCGAGGCCGCGGATTTCGTGGCCCAAATCGGCGGGACACTGTGATGGCGAGTGATGTGGGTCAGCGGGCGACCCAGAAATGGGACCCGTCACGATATCAAACCAATGCGGGATTCGTGCCGAAGCTTGGGCGCCCTGTGCTGGATATGGCGGCGCCCGTCGCCGGTGAGCGCGTTCTGGACCTTGGCTGCGGCGACGGTGTTTTGACCGAAGAGGTCGTGGCGCTGGGATGCACCGTCACCGGCGTCGATTTCAGCGCCGACCAGATTGCCGCCGCACGGGACCGCGGGCTGGATGCCCATGTCATGGACGGCCAGAAACTGACTTTCGATACTGAATTCGACTTGGTCCTGTCCAATGCCGCCATGCATTGGATGCCGGATCAGGCAGCGGTCATCGACGGTGTCTGGCGCGCCTTGAAGCCGGGCGGGCGGTTCGCCTCGGAAATGGGCGGCGGCGATAATGTTGGCAAGATCCGGCGTGCGGTGCGGACCGCGCTGTCCGCGCGCGGTATCAATGCGGAAGCCCTCGACCCCTGGACCTTCCCGGGGGTGGACGAACAGCGCGCCCGTCTGGAAGCCCGTGGCTTTACCGTCGAAAGCATAAAGCTGATCGACCGCCCGACGCCCTTGCCGGGCGATATTGAAGGCTGGCTGTGGACCTTCTGCGAGAGTTTCCTGATGGCCGCGCCGGAAGGTGAACGGGCCGCAATCGTCGACGAGGTTCGAACGGCCTTGGACCCCATCCTGCGCGACGAAAACGGCGTTTGGATCGCCGACTATGTCCGCCTTCGTTTCCTTGCGCACAAACCGGCTTGAACGAACCAATCATGCGATTTTTGAGATTTCTGACCAGTAGCGCGCTCGCTGTCGCATTCTGTGGGGCAATGACCGCAACGACCGCCGCCTTCGCTTTCCCCGGCGACAAGGTCATCATGCAGGGGCTCGACAAGGTGACGGCGCGGATTTCAACTTTCGAAATCGGTTTGGAGGAGGAAGTCTCCTTCGGTACGTTGCGAATCCGGTTGCGCGCCTGCGACCGCACGCCGCCTGAAGAGCCGCCCGAATCCGCCGCTTTCCTGGAGATCATCGAGATTCGTCCCGACGAGCGTCCCGAAACGCTCTTTACTGGTTGGATGTTTGCGTCTAGTCCGGCGTTATCGGCCCTGGAGCATCCCGTATACGATGTCTGGGTAAAAGAGTGTGTCGTTTCGGAACCGTTGGATACCGCGCCCGCGGCCCCGGCAGATTGATCGTATAGGCTGGTAATTCTTTAAGTTCTTATGCCCCGTCGGGCTCTATCCTGCTGATTTCAATAATTTTTCACGAGGCGTTTCGACTGCCGGGCAATCGTGTGCCGGGTTTTCCATCGACGATGGTACAGTCTGTGCGTGGGACGCAACCGGTCAAATACGGATACTATGCGTATGAAGTTTTTCGGCAAAGCCGAACCAGCATCGGGAAGAGTCCGGCGTGCGCGCATCGCGGCTGTCGTTACTGCCTGTCTGGCGGGGGCGCTTTGGCTTGTGGCCGCACAGATCTGGCGCGCGCCGTTGGTTCCTGTCGAGGTAACTTGTCTTGCCGTCACGGCAGATGGCACCGATGGCGGATTCCGCACCCTTGATTTCGATCTGACGACGGACGAGTTCCGGGTGGCCTTGCGGCGGGAATTGGAAACCAGCGGTCAGACGGTAGAGGATATCGGGGGCCGGTTGCGTCTGTCGCTGGCGGGCACATCCACATCTTCGCTCTTCGGGGCCGATGGCCCGATCGATTCACCCGAGACTTTCGCACATTGGGTTTCCTATGGCGCGATGCTGCGCATGATACAGGCGCGTATCGATCTCGGCTTGATGAACCGGCAGACCTTGGAGAGTTTTACAGTCACCAATCCGGCGACCGGTAATACGCGGGTTCTCGACCCGGGGAATTGCAAGGTGATGGAGCAGTTCGTGCTGGTCGGCGGCCGTTTCGCGGCTGAGTGAGACTTCCGTCCCCGCGCCATTGTTTAGGGCGGGACTCTCCCCTAGAACTAGAAGCAGTGCATAACTGGGTTTTCCAGCCCGTTTGAGGGCGCGGAAATACCTGGACGAAAATATTGGTGGAGGGGCGCGATGGCGCGGAAGTCGGTCCTGGTCTTGAACGGGCCCAATTTGAATATGCTCGGTCTGCGGCAGCCGGAAATCTACGGCACCATGTCGCTGAAGGACCTGGATCAAATCTGTGTCGACGCGGCCAAGGATGCCGGATGGACGGCGGATTGCCGCCAATCGAATATGGAAGGCGAGTTGGTCGGCTGGATTCACGAAGCACGCACCGATTTCGACGGAATTGTTATCAATGCGGGCGCCTACACACATACATCCGTGGCGCTACGCGATGCGATTTCGGCGGCGGAAACACCGACCATAGAGGTGCATTTGTCCAATATTCATAAGCGTGAGAGTTTTCGGCATCATTCCTACCTGACCCCGGTTGCGGTCGGAATGATCTGCGGGTTCGGCGCGCATGGATATGTCCTGGGCATACAGGCTTTGGCCCGGATGGCGGACGAATAGGAACTGGATCGGGCTATGCCCGGTTGTACCCGGTCGATGCCGGCCCAGTTCAGGTCCTGGCGGTGCCGCGGCACAAAACTTAGGATGGAAGTGGCGGTACGAAGCCGCTAGACAAGCTTCGAAACATTGGATTGAAAACACTGGAATGAAAACGGGTTCCGACAAAATGGCGAAACTGACGGTTGATACGGATCTGGTCGATGTGCTGGCGGATCTGATGGAGAAAAAGGGCCTGACCGAGGTCGAGGTCACCGTGGGTGATCAGACGCTCAGGCTCTCCAAGGGTGGCACCGCGCCCGCGGTTACCCATATGGCGGCACCGGTCGCGGCGGCGCCCGCACCGGCGGCGGCCCCGGCCGCACCCGCGGAGCATCCGGGCGCGATCAAGTCGCCGATGGTGGGGACGATCTATCTCAGCCCCCAGCCGGGCAATCCGGCCTTCATATCCGTCGGCGATACGGTGACCGAAGGGCAGACGCTGCTGATCGTCGAAGCGATGAAGGTCATGAACCCGATCCCCGCCCCGCGCGCGGGCAAGGTGACCGCCATTCTGGTGGACGATGCGGAACCGGTCGAATTCGACCAGCCGCTGGTCGTTCTGGAATAGGTTGGGGCGGTTTACGAAACAGTGCACGGGACGATAAGCGGAGACGAGTGTGTTCGATAAGGTTCTGATCGCCAACCGGGGGGAAATCGCGCTGCGGATCCACCGGGCTTGCAAGGAAATGGGCATCCAGACGGTGGCGATCCATTCGACCGCCGATAGCGATGCGATGCATGTGCGACTGGCGGATGAAGCCGTTTGCATCGGCCCGCCGGCGCCCAAGGACAGTTATCTCAACATGGCCGCGATCCTCTCGGCGGCGAATATCACCGGCGCGGATGCGGTTCATCCGGGCGTCGGGTTCCTGGCCGAAAACGCGGATTTCGCGGAAATGGTCGAAGAACATGGCCATGTGTTCATCGGGCCTACGCCCGAACATATCCGCATCATGGGCGATAAGATTGCCGCCAAGGAAAAAGCGCGGGAGATCGGCATTCCGGTCGTGCCCGGTTCCGACGGCGGGATCGAAACGGACGCGGAAGCGATTGCCGTCGCCAAGGAAGTCGGCTTCCCCCTGATCGTGAAGGCGGCCGCCGGTGGCGGTGGGCGCGGCATGAAGGTGGCCGAAAGCATGGACCGCCTGCCGGAAGCGCTGTCGCTGTGCCGGTCCGAGGCAAAGGCGGCCTTCGGGGACGACGCCGTCTATCTGGAACGGTATTTGGGGCATCCGCGCCATATCGAGGTTCAGATCCTGGCCGACGGGCAGGGGAACTGCATTCATTTGGGCGAACGCGATTGTTCCCTGCAGCGCCGGCACCAGAAGGTCGTGGAGGAAGCGCCGAGCCCCGCGCTAAACGAGGAAGAACGGAACAGGATCGGCAAGACCGTCACCGACGCCTTGGCGAAAATGAACTACCGAAGCGCCGGAACCGTCGAGTTCCTGTACGAGGATGGCGAGTTCTTCTTCATCGAGATGAATACCCGCCTGCAGGTGGAACACCCGATCAGCGAGATGATTTGCGGCATCGATCTGGTGCGCGAGCAGATCCGCGTCGCGACCGGGGCAGCCCTGCCGATCACGCAGGAAGACATCAAATTCAATGGCCATGCCATCGAATGCCGCATCACTGCCGAGGATCCGGATACCTTCGCACCGTCACCGGGGCGGATCACGGACTACCATGCTCCGGGTGGGCTCGGCGTTCGCGTCGATTCCCACCTCTATTCGGGCTATTCCATCCCACCGTATTATGACAGCTTGGTTTCAAAACTGATCGTGCATGGGAATACGCGTAACGAATGCCTGATGCGGCTGCGGCGCGCGCTAGAAGAATACGTTATTGGGGGAATTAAGACGACGATCCCCTTGCATGAACGTATCATTATAGAGCAAGCTTTCATTAACGGCGACTACGACATCCACTGGCTGGAACGCTGGATGGGTCTCAAATAGGGGGCGTTCCGTTCTTCGGCATCGGGCCGGGGGAAGGAATGACCGATAACTGTGGCGCCGATGAACAAAGGGACGCCATGGAACCGCTGGATCTAACACCGGATATGTTACTGCGTGCCTATGCCATTGGGGTATTCCCAATGGCCGAGGACCGAGACGATCCGGATCTGTTCTGGATCGATCCGCGGATGCGCGGCGTTATGCCATTCGAGCGGTTCCACGTGCCGCGGCGGTTGGCCAAGACCGTGCGGCAGGGGCGGTACCACGTCACCTTCGACCACGCCTTCGAGGAAGTCATGGAAGGCTGTGCGGAGATGACGTCACGCCGGCCGCGGACTTGGATCAACGACAAGATCTTGACCCTCTACACATCGCTCCATCGCATGGACCAAGCTCATTCGGTTGAGGTTTGGGAGAAGGGCGAATTGGTCGGCGGGCTGTATGGGGTGTCGCTCGGTGGCGCATTCTTCGGCGAAAGTATGTTCAGCCGTGCCCGCGACGCCAGCAAGGTGGGGCTCGTCCATCTGGTCGCGCGCCTGACCCGCGCCGGCTACACCTTGTTGGACAGTCAGTTCGTGACCCGGCATCTGGAAAATTTCGGCGCCATCGAATTGCCGCGCGCCGAATACAGGACCCTGTTGTCCGAGGCGATCGTGCAGGACACTGACTTCCACAGCGATTATCGCGACGGGGAAGTGTTGGAATACCTCCGCAGTTTAACCTGAAACCCCGTTTGGCTTCCCGTTCGGCTTCATTCGGGCCCGACCTAGCGCTGTCCGCTATTCGCTGCCGCATTCGCGGTCAGGTCCGAAACAGCTTTTGCGCTTCCGGCGACGGTGGAGGGCGGATCGTCGCGGCCGTGATCCTTTTTGAGCAGCGGAAGCCACTCATCCATGCGTTCCTTCAGCGTATAGTTCTTCTTCTTGAAGACAGACCAGCCGACGCTGGAATGGACGGCACCGAAGATCAACTTCCGTTCCTTGACCTTTGACGTCGTCATTCCCGCCAGGAACATGGTGTCCGCGAAGACCCAATCCTGCCGGCGCGCCTTTGTCCGAAAATCCGTCCACCCCATGTAGAGATAGTCGTGAAGGATGCTCGCTTCCAAATGCGGTCCGATGGGGCCGATCAGGGACCACAGCAGTTTCGGAACCGACGACAAGTCGGTGAACATTCCGCGGGGCGCCTTGATCGTAAGCGGATAGGGCGACCCGTTCACCGGATGGACCGTCATGCTGGCCCGAAAGTCGGCGGAGAGTTGCCAGAGGGAAGCCGGCGTCTTGTCGACATGTATGTTGGCATGCCTGATGAACTTCAGTTCATCCAGATAGGTAAAGTCGGTGATCTCTTTGAAATCATCCGCAGGAAACGGGTCCGGACCCGGATTCCACCCTGCCATGACGCTCCCCCTTTGCAATCATTGGCGCGGTTGTTCGCGTGTTTGGTCATCTATCCAAAACTAAATCATAGACTGTATTGCCGAGTCGATATCGACGAACGACCCCCGTCTCGGGTGCTCGGCGGCTGAGTTTGGATGGTAGATTAAGGGTTAACGATTAAGATATTGATTTTTAATTTAAAAATAACATACCTAAATTTTCGGTTCAGGCCTTGCCATGCCGATTTTGCAACACGCGGATGCGCCCCATCATATCTGTCCAATCCACATAGCAGCCGCGCAGGTGCCGAGCGCCGGTGTTGGGATCGAACTTGGTTCGGCCGTGAAGCGTCCGCCGATTGTTGAAGGCGAAGACATCGCCCGGGCGGCTTTTCAACTCGAACCGGTAATGCGGGTCATAGGTGAGGGCCAGGAAGGCGCGGTAGGCCCGGTAATAGGCAATGGACTCTTCCGGATCCATGTCGAACACATCCGTCAGATGCCGGTTCCAATTGACCTCCACAGGTTCGCCGCGGGCGTCTTCCGCCAGGACCGGGCGGCTGAAACGGATGTCCCAATCGTCATCGAAATAGCGGCTGGGGATTTTCACGTCTCGCAGCAGGCGATAGGCATCCGGGTTTCGGTCGCGCAGGTCCTCGGCCATGCGGATGCCGTCTGCGAAGATCGAAACGCCGCCTTCCGCCTCGTTCCGCAAAGTGTGCAGGAACTGGAAGCCCGGGGGCGTTTCCTGGTTCGATTGATCGGTATGAAGCGGCAGCGCGTCGGCCGTATAAGCTTGGTTCGTCGGATTGGGTTTTGAGAAAACTTCGAACACGGTCCCGAAGTTGGTTTCCCGCAGATGGGCGATACGCCGGCACAGTGTTTCCAGGCTGCCGACAACCGGCGGGGTGTTCTCAACCACGGTCAGTCCCAGACAGGTTATATCCTCCAACCAAGCCAACAGGGCGCGGTCGTCCTGCATGATCGCGTCGTGATCATGGCGCGGCAGGCGTTCGCCGAACCTGCCGTCCCAGCTTTCCGGCACGATCGGGGCGGCGGCGCGGCGGCCTTTCTCCAGAAACTGTTTGCGCAGGAAGTCGCTGTCGAAGCGTGTGACATGACCGTCTTCCCAGGTCAGCGTCACCGCCTGGCCGTCCTCGACAACGCTGCTGTCAACCAAATGCGGCTCTTCGGGAACGGACAGAAGGTCGAAGACCCGCTCGCCGGTTTCCGGGTGAAATCCCATTGGGTCGTGATCGCGCAGCCATATCAGGGCATGCCGGGACGGGGGCGCGTCGGCCCAGTCGACGGTCAGGAAAAGAGCATCATGATTCAAGGCGGATATGGACACGCACAGGCCTCCCAAGCAGCCGGCTGGTTGAGCGAATTCGACCGGGTCGCCCGGCCACTCAAGGGAGGATGTTGCGGCGCACCATCAAATGCCATCGAAAAAAATGGACCCTGCCGGTGAACGAATTGAAACCTCGCTCTCAATGGAGGGAATTAATTTTTCAGGTTTGGATGACTATATAAGGCGCTGATTAATATATTAAATTTAATGAATTCGTGAGCGATGATGACGGCGATTTATGGCCCGCATGTCGGGTGATCGCGACTGTGGGGATATGCCGGTCGTCTCATTTTTCGAGAATTGATGGAATGCCGCTGCTGGGCCGGCTTGTTGAGGGATATTCGTTCGGCCGGACCAAGACGGTAACGCCCATACCGTCTTTGACGGCGGGGGCGTTCCGTTTGGTCTCAACCTGCCAAAGCGGGATCAGAACGTCGCTGAAATTTCTCGGACGCAGGCATTGGCGACGCTATTGCTGGCTTCGGTCGCACCCGGCATCGTCGCCCAACCGGCTTCGATCAGGATATCCCGGCGCTGATAGGTGCTTGCACCCTTCAGTTCGGCGATTGTCGTCCCGGAATTCGGATCGTGCTGGTATTGGTCGAGGCAGATCGGCACCAAGGCGGCAACGACTTCGAGCTGCGCTTGTTCGGATGCGAGTTTCTCGGCGGTGCTACCGGTGACCCAGCCGCCCCAGGAAAATCCAACATAGGCAAGTACGGCGGCGCCAGCGGCGGCGCCCATCAGTCCAGGTTTCAGCCATTCAGGCAAATTCATAAATCTCTCCCATAGGGGAAGAAGAATCTCTTCCCGCTCAATTATGGAGATTTAGCTGGAAGAAAACAAACTAAATTATTGATTTATTTATATTTTTTTATTTCATAAATTATGATCCATCCGGAATCTGCGCATCGCGTTGTTTTCGTTGTTCAATATGCCCGATCCCAATCGCCGATCTGCGTACCGCGAAACAATCTTCAGTCCAATTGCCGGCGCATGATCGGGCGGGTTTCCGACCGGCGCGCGACTTCCTGGAAACCGGCATTCCGGAAGCTGCCGGCGAAACCGGTCCAGGCATAGGCCGTCGGGTAAGGCTTTTTCACCGGGTCTATGGGATAGCCCTCGACCATATTGCCGCCTTGCGACCGCACGAAATCGTCGGCCGCTTCCAACAGGCGTTGGGCCAGTCCGTCGCCGCGATAACACTTCTTGATGAAAAAGCAGGAGACGGACCAGACCGGTCGTTCATCGACGGGCGAAAGAACCTTTGAGGCGCCGAGGCGGATGAAGACATCGCGCGGCGCGATTGAACACCAGGCGACGGGGTCGGCACCGTCATAGGCGATCAAGCCGGGTGGTGGGCCTGTTTCAAAAGCTTTTCGAATATCCGTCTTGGCCGTGTCGCCCTTGTTGGCTTTCATCTGTTTGGCGGTGTAGCGCCAAGCCATGCACCAACATCCGCCGACAGCACCCTTGGGGCCCATCAGGCGTTCGAAATCCGGCCACCGGTCCGGCGTTGCCGGGTGTATTGCGATGGCGGAGTCGCTATGCCCCATGCCTTCAAACCGCGGGCGGCAGGGCGCAGACCTGATCATAGGCGAAGCGCTCGGTGATCACACCATTATACGCGAAGATGTCCAAAGTGGCTTCATAGGCTTCCTTGGTGATCTCCACATGCGGGGTCCAGGTGCCGAGTTGTTGATAGGCCGCGATGCATTTGGCCAGCACATCTTCGTCGATCTTCGGGAAATAGGGTTTCTCCGCTTTGGCGATTTCCGCCGCCGGGGTGTCGTTCATATAGCGGCGCGTTTTGATGTAGGCGCGGGTGAAGGCCTTTGCCATATCGGTTTCCAGCCAGTCACGCGTGGTCGCCAGGCTGGAGAACCCGCACGGGCCGATCTGCTTGCCGACCTGCGCGACCACATGACCGATGCCGTCGGCCTCCAACTGCTGCGGGAAGGGGCCCTGTTGCTGAACATAGGTGCCTTCGCCGGCCCGGAAGGCGGCGTCGATATCCGCCGCGTTGCCGGGATGGATCGCCTTGATCTTGTCGAAGTCGATACCGGCCTTGTGGCAGGCGTATTTGAACATGGCCAGCGGTTGACCGCCGCCGAACAGAACGACTTCCGACCCTTCCAGCTTCTTCCAGGTGAAGTCCGGGTCGGGCTGCCGGCCGGTCAGGAAGAACCCATCCATTTCATTGACCTGGGCGAAATGGACCGCGGGCGGGGTCTCACCCTTGTTCAAGGGACCGAAGGCCTGGCTTAGGGCCGATTGAACCACATGCGCGCTGCCGTTCTTGAGGGATTCGATCGCCGTGACGCCGGGGGGCGAAACCGACCATTCCGGTTCCAGGCCCTCCGCCTCCAGAAAACCGCCGGACATGGTGGAAATCAGCGGCGAATAGAAAGCGGAAAAGAGTGTGAACTGAATGTTGATCTTGGCCATCGATGATTCTCCCAGGGGCGCATGTGTTCTTGTTGATCGCGATGGTAACACGCTACGCGGGGCTGGCGAGTGGCCTTGGCGGCAATGCTCTCTTTACGGGGGGCTCTCTTTACGGCGGGGGTTCTCTTTATGGAGGAGACATCCCCGCGACCTTATCCCAGAAGGGCGAGGACGACCGATCCAACAAGAAGAATCGCGAAGGTTATATTCGCAATCCGCCCTGCGGTCGGATGCCGCAACAGGCGCGCAAGCCCGGCGCCGAGGACGAGCCAGGTCGTGTTCACCGCCACGATCACGATCGACAGGACGATCAGTTTCACCGCCGCGTCCCGGATCGGCGCGTCGGCAATGACGATGACACTGGTATAGACCGCCCCGATCGCCGCATAGGCTTTGGGATTGGCTATGGCCAGCAGATACCCGCCTGCGAAGGCCGGGGCGGGACGGTCACCCTTGTCTTCCGACAGGACCGGCGCGGTGGCGATCCGGTAGGCGAGATACAGGATATAGGCCGCCGCCGCGATGGTCAGCACGGGCATCAGGCCGGGGACAGTGAACAAGACACCGGTGACCCCGGTCGCGATGATCGCCAGGACCGTGGCGGTTCCCAGGCAAATACCGGTGAGATAGGGGATGCCGCGGGCGATGCCATAGACCGACCCGGTGGCGGCGGCGCTTAGGGTGGCGGGGCCGGGACTGCCCATCAGGGGCAGGGCGGCAAGCAGCAGGACAAGGATGTTTTCGGCCATGAACCGGTCTCCGTGGATAGGGCGGCCAGTATGGCAATCCCCGGCGGGGAGCGTCTTGAACGATACTGCGTGACTTGGTGCCTAGTCACGTTGGCGCTTTTTCGGATTGGCGGGCCGCTTCCCAGTTCAGGCGCAATTGACGGGCGTCCGGTCCGAACCCCTCTTCAAGCACGTCCATGCTTTGTATCCGGTCGATCCGGAAGTGACGGAAATCCTTCCGCAAACGGCACCAGGCGGCCAAGACCGCGACTTGCACGTAATACACCAGGGCGACCGGCAGGATTGTCCGTTCGGTGGCATCCCCGGCCTCGTCCAGATAGGCGATGCGCAGCGCCCGGTTTTCGCGCAGCGCCGTGCGCAGGGCGGCCATATCGATCAGGTCGGGGGGATCGGCGCCCCAGTCGGAAACATTCAGATGGCTGCCCTCGGCTTCCCCGCGGCGGCTTTCGGGCAGGACTTCGGCGATCTTTGCATTGGCCCGCCGGGCGGCGGTTTGCAGGCCGACATCGCCGGTGCGCGCCAACAAACTCAGGCCGACGACGATCGCCTCCATTTCCTCGACGTCGAACATCAGCGGCGCGAGATCATAGCCCCGGCGCATCAGGTAACCGATACCGGCCGCGCCCTCGATCGGGACGCGCATGCCCTGCAGGGTGGCGATATCGCGGTAGACGGTGCGGATATTGACTTCCAACTGCTCGGCAAGCGCGGCGGCGGTCATCGGGGCGCGGGCCTGCCGAAGCAATTGGATGATTTCGAATAAGCGATCGGCGCGCCGCACCCGGACCTCCCTCTGTTCGTGCCAGGCCGTTGCTGACAGAAAACGCATAACACATCGCTACTGACAATAGGGTGTCAGTATCGGGCGATTATATCCCCCTCCACACCAGCATGGAGGACATGATGCCCAGCAGCGCCGACCGCCTTTCCGACGGACAAATTGCCCATATTCGTTCGCAACCGTTGTTTTTCGTCGCGACCGCCGCGCCGACCGGCAGGGTCAACCTGTCGCCGAAGGGGATGGATACGCTGCGCGTGTTGACGCCGAACCGGATCGTCTGGCTAAGCCTTTCGGGAAGCGGCAACGAAACCGCGGCGCATTTGCTGGAAGACAGCCGGATGACGCTGATGTTCTGCGCCTTTGAAGGCAAGGCAGGCATCCTTCGCGCCTACGGCACCGCGCGGGCTGTCTATCCGGGTGGTCGGGATTGGCCGAACTTGTCCGGCCTATTTCCGGACATGGCGGGAACACGGCAGATCTTCGATCTCACCGTCGATCTCGTTCAGACCTCCTGTGGTACCGGGGTTCCCGTCATGCGGTTCGAGCGTCAGCGCGGTCCCGATGAACTTCTGCCGTTTTACGATGCGTTGGGGGCCGACGGTGTGCGGGCCTATTGGGGGCGGAAAAACGCGGTCAGCCTGGATGGACGTCCCACCGGGATTTCCACCAACCTCCGTTCGGATGAAAGGATATGAGCGCCGGCGCGGGCGCTGTCGAAGCCAGGTTCAAAGGCGCCTTTTTGGTCGTCGCCTCGGCGGTGTTGTTCGCATCCGCGGGGGTGTTCACAAAACTAATCCCGTCGGATGCCTGGACCATCCTGTTCTGGCGCGGCCTTATCGCAGCCGTGTTCCTGGGGGCACTGATGGCGATGCGCGGCAGTTTGCGCGATCAAATCCTACGCATGGGGTGGAGCGGCTTCGCCGCGGCCTGCGTCTCCAGCCTGGGCAGCGTGGCCTTCATCCCGGCTTTCAAGGAAACGACGGTGGCGAATGTCACATTGATCTACACGTCCGCACCTTTCCTGGCGGCCTTCGTCGCGTGGATTTGGATGCGGGAAAAGCCGTCCCGACGGTGTATGGCTGCTGCCGGGGCGGCCCTGGTCGGTGTGGCGGTGATTTTTGGGGCGCCGGCGCCCGGCGTCTCCGTGACCGGCGATTTGTTCGCCTTGTGGATGACGCTCTGCATGTCGGTGGCGATGGTGATTTACCGGCGGTACCCGGCAACGCCGGCGGTCGGGCCGATGGTGCTGAGCAGTCTGATGCTGCTGCCGGTCGCGGTCTTGTTTTCCGACCCATTCGAGGTTCCGTTGGGTGAGGTCCCGATGCTGACGGCATTCGGCCTGTGTTTCGCGCTGGCCTCTGTGGCATTGCTGTCCGGCGCCAAACTGCTGCCGTCTTCGGAAACCGCTTTGCTTAGCATCATGGAAACACCCTTGGCGCCGCTTCTGGCCTGGTTGCTTCTGGCCGAAACACCGTCGCTGCGGTGTTTGGCGGGCGGCGTTCTGATCATTGCCGCGTTGATCTGGTATTTGGGGAGAAGACCGGACAGAGGGACCGGGAGGGTTGCCGCTGGGGCTGATAATCATACAGTCTAATATAAATATCATATGATTTTATGATGTTGATGTGTGATGGGATGCTATCTTTAGAGCGCTCTCACCGACCGTCTTTTTCGCCGCAATTCAACGCAAAGGCCTTATGACCGGAACCGCCCCAACGATATCCTCGCGCCTCGGGGCATTCATCGTCGCATCCATGGTGTTCGTCGCCTTGTCCGGCGCCACGCATTACATAGTGACGGCGGAAAGTGACCGCCTTGAGCAAATTGAACGCTCGAAGGTTCAGCAGCGCCTTTCGACCTTGGTTTCGCGCATCGAAGCGGAGCTGAATGCCAATGTCTTTCTGGCCAATGGGCTTGTTGCCTATATTTCGGCCCTTGGGGACAATTATGGGAGCCGGATGCAAGCCGCCCTGAAAGCGGTCCACGATTTTGGCAGACATATCAAGAATATAGGCGCCGCGCCCGGCAACCGGCTCAGCTACATCTATCCGTTGGAAGGCAACGAGGCAGCGTTGGGCCTTTACTATCCCGATCTACCGCGACAATGGCCCGCCGTTCTGGATGCGATTGCGAAGAGAGAAACCGTCCTGGCCGGCCCTGTGACTTTGCTGCAGGGCGGCGAGGCCTTTATCAGCCGGACCCCCGTTTTTTGGGAGGACGGAACGTATTGGGGCATTCTCAGCCTGGTTCTGGATAAGGAAAGTCTGTTCACCGCGGTCGGCTTGTCAGCGGAGGTCGACGGCATCCGCTATGCCGTGCGCGGCAAGGACGCGCTGGGCGCCGAGGGCGACGTTTTCCATGGCGATTCTGCGCTTTTCGGAATGGATTCCGTTCAGGTTCGTTTAAGCGTTCCGGGCGGAGAGTGGGTGGCCGCGGCCATTCCGGAGGGGGGATGGCAATATGGGCAGGATTACCTTGTCCTGGCCGAAGCGGTCGGGATTTTATCCGCCCTTATGATCGCGATCGGTGTTTTCAGCTATCAACGGATCCGGACTCAGACCTTTGAAAGCGAGAAACGCCTGCGCGCCTTCCAGGAAACGACGCGTGAAGGGGTGATTGTCGTCGACCAAAACGGCGTGATCGAGGAGTTCAATGCCGCTGCCGAAAATTTGTTCGGCTATACGTCGGAGGAGATCGCCGGCACGCGGGCGGACCGATTGCTGCCAGATTTGGACAAGGTGCGGGACAGCTTTCAAGCCGGCGAAGGCGAGAGCAAGAGTTTACAAGTGGTGCCGGGCGTACATCGATTAAAGGGGCAGCGGCGCGACGGCAGTTCCGTTCCGACAGAAGTTGCCATTGGCTTGGCTGAGATCGGAAACCGACGCTTCTATGTCGTCTTGGTCCGCGACATTACCTTACGAGAGGCGCATGAAAACAAGCTCGTCGAACTTGCGACCACCGATGGCCTGACCCATGTGCTGAACAGAAGGGCTTTTCTTGAAGCCGCGGAGGATGGCTTCAAGCTGATGCGCCGGTATGGGCGGCCGTTGAGCTTGATGATGATCGATGCGGATCACTTCAAACTCATCAATGACAATTTCGGCCATCACACCGGCGACGACGTTCTTGTCCGTTTGGCGGAAATTTGCCGGGAAAGTTTGCGGGTCACCGACAAGCTCGCCCGTTTCGGCGGGGAGGAATTCATCGCGTTGCTGCCCGAAACCGGGGTGACGCAGGCCGCTGAGGTGGCGGCCCGTCTGCAGGATAAAGCCCGGGCGTGCGACGTTGCCGCTGATAAGGACGGGACCGTCCGTTTCACCGTCAGTATCGGCATAGCCGGAGCCGCCGGGTCGGACGAGACCATCGACGACGTGATTAAACGCGCCGATGCCGCGCTCTACGACGCCAAGGAACAAGGCCGCGATAGAACGGTCGTTGCATCGCCACCCGCCTGACCCAATCTGTATCGGATGATGTTGGAAAAGCGAGACAGAACGCAACTGAATGAAGCCAAGGCGCGGCGCGCCGGGCTGATCGCGGTCGTTCTGTTCTTTGCGGTGTGCGTGTATGCCGGCCAGATCCCCGCATCCGCCGAAACCCCGCGCGAAAAGAAGCAGGCCGAGCCGCAAGGCAGTCCGTCCCGTCCCGCGTTTCAACCGCGGTCATCGGGGACCAGCCAGCAACAGGAACGTCAGGACACTGCCCGCCCGGCGCCGGTCCGGAAGAAGGCAAAGCCGGGGGAAAGCCAGCAGGACGCCCGCAAACGCCGAAACAAGGAACGGGCCTTGGGGCAATAGCCGATCGATTCAGACAAGGGGCGCTGTTACGCGATCTCCCCCCGAACGATCAGCAAGTCTCGCTTTGCGGCCTTGTTGGCGAAGGTCTTGGCCGCCTGATAATCCGGGTCTTCATAACAGGCGACCGCGTCTTCATAGGTGGGGAACTCGACGATGATGACCCGTGCGGTGTCTCGGGCCTCCTTCAAGATCGGCGGCGTTTCGGTGGGGTTGATCTTCACCCCGTATTTTTCGGCGATGGGCGCCCATAGACGGTTGTATTCCGCATGGGCTGCCTGATCAGTGACTTCCGTGCCGAGAACAATCCAGTAGCCTTTCATCGCAAATCCCCTTCTTGCGGCCCCTCGTGCCGTCTTCGTGCCACCCGTCGTGACTGTCTGCTCAATCGCTACCTAGCATCATGGCGACGGGGACGACAGAGATTTGGTGACGGGCGCGCGCCTTCCTTCCTGACAGTATGCTGTCAGCATGTACCGGGTAATTATTCCCAGGTTTGAATTGATCGAAAACCCAGGAAGGATACGACCCGACATGGACGCGTGGACACTTTACCTACCCGGTATTCTCTTGGCGTTGGGGGCTTGTGGGCTGGGCCTGATGAGCCCGGGGCCAAACGTCATGGCGGTGATCGGAACCGCCATGTCTTCCGGGCGGTCGCAGGGAATGGCGCTTGCGGCCGGTGTTTCCACCGGTTCCGCCCTGTGGGCCTCGGCCACGGCGGCCGGCCTTTCCTCGCTGCTGGCGGCCTATGCCGGCGCGCTGACCATCATCAAGATCATCGGCGGTGTCTATTTGCTCTGGCTCGCGTTCAAATCCTTCCGTTCGGCAGCAAGCCCCGGCGATCTTGAGGGGCGCGTTCAGACCAGCGGGCACGGACTGTCCCGGCTTTTCCTGCGCGGTTTGACGGTCCAGATGAGCAACCCGAAGGCGGCGTTGACCTGGATTGCCATCATGTCCCTCGGTCTTGCGCCAAATGCGCCGATCTGGGTCGTGGCCGTGATCGTGATCGGTGCCGCCTCAATGTCGCTCGCCGCCCACAGTCTGTATGCGCTGGCCTTTTCAACCGGCGTGATGGTCCGGCTCTATAGCAAGGCGCGGCGCTGGATTCAGGGCGCTCTGGGGCTGTTCTTCACCTATGCGGGGATCAGGATGCTGGCCGCGCGGCTTTAGGCGCAGACGAGCAGGTAGCGCGGTTAGGTCTCCAGACCCAACCGCGTGTGCCAAGCTTCCAGGGATTCTTCCGGATAACCGTCATAGGATTGGTCGTCCGGCCCGTGTTCCACGGAAACCCAGGCCGGTTTCGAGGCGAGCATCAGATGAACCAATTCCGGCGGTTTCGGCAGGGGCGTGTCGATCGCCCCCGCATGCGGGTGGATCAGGTCCGGCCAACGGTCGTCCCAAGCCCATAGGGCCGAGCCGCAGTGACTGCAGAAATGCCGGCGCAGCGGGCTTTGTCCAATTTCCTCGCCGGCGTCGTCACGGATCGCCGCCTGATAGACGGAAACGAATTCCTGCCCCGTCACCTGCATCGTCTCGGCGATGCCGCCGATATTGATGGCGAAGCCGCCGCTACCGGCCGTTTTGCGGCAGATTTCGCAATAGCAGCGGTTGAAAGGAACCGGATGGGGGCTTTCCACCTCGAACCGTACTTTCCCGCAGTGACAAGATCCTTTGAGGTGCATTCTCTTTCTCCCTTTCCCGGTTCGCTCTAGATTTCCTTCACCATAAACCGAATCCGAACAGGCGAGGGAGAGTGTCATGCTGTTGGATGTGCGTACGTACAAAGTAAAGCCCGGTTACATGAAGGAACATATGGCGCTGTATGAAAAATACGGAAAGCCCGCTCAGTTCCGTTGTTTGGGTGAGCCGCTGGTCTATATGACCACCGAAACCGGCGATCCGAACGAATACGTCCATATTTGGGTCTACGAGAATGCCGGCGACCGCGAAAAGAAACGTACCGCCATGTGGAAAGACCCGGAATGGCTGGAATACACCATGAAAAGCCGCGAACTGGGCGCGCTCGTCGAACAGTCGAACAAGCTGATGGTGCCGACCGCTTTCAGCCCGCCGATAAAGCGGTAGTTGCAGCAAAAGCCTGTCGCCGTCCCCATATCCTGTTTCTGACGATCAGGGGACGGCGATGCGGTTTCTTGCCACAATCCTAGCCTTATTGTTACCGATCCTCGCCGGACCCGTTCTGGCGCAGGATGCCGGTGTGACCGTCTGGCGCGGCAAGCCGGGCCATTATGGCGACGCTAATCACGGCCGTGAAATGGCCGCCTGGATCCGCGAAGCGCAGGGCCATCTTGGTGTCGGGGCGGCGGCGATTCCCAAGGACATACACAAACGCTTCCGAATTGCCTTTCCGGCGGGACTGTTCGATTGGGCGCGTTTTCGGGTCGGGGGGACGGACAGGTTCTGGCGGCAAGCCGCCCGGCGCGGATATGGCAACGGTTTGGTTCTGGTCCTGGGCGACGTGATCCTGTTCCGAACCGAGGATGCGGCGCGAAACCACACCCTGTGGTATGCGGGCTTGGAACAGGCGCAGAATTTTCGGCGCTTCGGGATCGAGAAAGCGTTGGAACGATCTGGTGCCGCGCAGCGAACGGCGACGCCAACGCGACTCCTCGGCCGGAATCGCATCCACACCTATCCCTACCGGTTTCTTTATCCGCGATGGAAGACGCCGCGCGGAAAACCGCCGGACGAAACGGCGCCGAAACCGATCACCGTGCCCGGAAAGATCATCGTGAAACCGGTGAACCCGTTCTTGAACGAATAGACATTGTTCGACCCGAAGGTCGGGATGGTCTCTCCGGTGTTGCTGGGGGGCTCTGTTGACCTGCATCAACGACCAGAACCACGTTTTCTCCTAGACCAGCAGGTAACGAATTGCCCTGCCATGAAGGGCGGATGCGGTTCGCGTTCTCAACTCCAGGAGCGATGCAATGGGGCGGTGTGCGCTGTCCGAGTGTCGTATCTGGTTTTCGCAAAAGAAGGTCTAAGGATGAAGATGAAAAACCAATTCATTATCGCTATTGCCGTCGCCATGGCTGTTATATTTGGCGCAGCTTCTCAATCGAGCGCCGCGGAAGACCCCAATGCCGGCCTGTTCGTCAATCTGACCAGCGGGGACACGGGCATGGCGGGACATGCGCTTGTTTTCGCCGGCAAGGCCCTGAAACGCGGACATCCCGTGGTTCTGTTCCTGAACCACAAGGCCGTCCTCATCGCGGCGGAGGGCGTTCCCCAAACATCCTATCAAGGCATGACGTTGACCGATCACCTGACCGCCCTCATCACGGACGGGGCCAAGGTCATCGTCTGCCAGATGTGCATGAAGATGCACGGCATGACCGAAGCGCATCTCATCGACGGCGCGGTCCGCGGAGAGCCTGACTTGGTGCAGGGTTACTTCTTTGACCCGATCTACAAGGTGATGAGCTGGTAGAAACACCGCAAAGCTTGAGCCATCCAGGCAAAGCAAAGCGGCGCAAGTTTCGATAGCCTTGCGCCGCTTCCTTGTTCGGAACCTGGATTTCAGGCTTCACTCGATCGGGACGGTGACGTTGAAGCCGCCCTTGGTTTTCAGTTCGAACTTGCCGTCTTGCACGGCGCGGGTCCAGGCGGCGGTCTTCTTCAAGCCGCCCAAGGGATACATATGCGCCATGTCGATCCCGCAATTCGGGTCGGTGGCGTGATAGGCGGCCAGGTCGCGAACTAGGCGGTCGGGTGCGTTCACCGTCATCAGCTTGGTGACGTTCAGCGCCTGTTTCTTCAAGAAGTTCATGGAATTGCCGATGCCGCAGGCGACCGCGTGCTTCATCAATGTCTTGACCGTGGCCAGGCCGGGAACCCCGATATGGATCGGCAATTCGTTCCCCGCGTCGCGGATGGCCTTGTCCCATTCGATGATCGGCTTGGCTTCGAAACAGAACTGGGTCGTGATGTACATATCCGTCCCGGTTTCTTTCGCATAAACGTTCTTTTCCAGCAGGGCGGCGATGATGTCGGCATCCTTGATGTCCGGCGACCCTTCCGGGTGCCCGGCGACACCCAGGCGGGTGATGCCGTATTTTTCCAGCAGGCCGGTGCGGATGACCTGGATCGTGGCGTCGAACTCACCGACCGGCGTGTCGACACCGCCGCCGATCAACAGTGCTTCGGAAACGGCGGCTTCGCCTTGAAGAACTTTCAGGTTCTCTTCCAGGAAGGCCTTGGACGGGATCGAGCGCGCGGCCAGATGCGGCACCGGGTTCATTCCTTCGGCGCTAAGCTTTTTCACTGTCTTTACGGTTTCGGCGAAATCCGAACCGGGCAGGAAGGTCACGAAGACGGTCGTTCCCGCAGCGAGCACTTCCCGAAAATCGTCGACCTTGGAGGCCTGGGTCGGCGTGACCTCGAAGGTGGCGTTGCTCAAGAAATCCCTGATCTGATCGGATTCGGTCCCGGTGTTGGTCATGGGCTGAGCCTCTTCAAGTCGAATTGCGGCGTTGGTCACTGTCTTCATCCCTTCGAAAAACGGCACCCTGGCCGGGCTGTTCGTTCGGTTCGTCTATTGGGCGCGCCGGCGGCGTCGGCGGCGGGAATCGTCGCCGCCATCGCCGTCGGTTGCCTGTTTCGGTTCCGGCAATTCGACTTCTTTCCGCAGATTCGGAAAAGGCGCCGTCTTGTTCGGTATCGCCATCGCGTCGACGAAATGTTCCTGAAAGCGCGGTTCGACCGCGGTTTCGATTTTCTCGATGCGGGTAATGACTTCGCGGATCTCGTCGCGCGACTTCACATTCAGCAGGGCAATGCGCGCGCCGGTTCCGGCCGCGTTGCCGACCGAGGCGACCATGTCCAGCGGGCAATCGGGAATCAGGCCCAGAATCATGGCGTATTTCGTGTCGATATGGCTGCCGAAGGCGCCAGCCAGGACCACCCGCTCCGGGGGCTTGCCGATTTTGTCGATCAGCAGTTGCGCGCCGGCATAGAGGGCCGCCTTGGCCAACTGAATCGCGCGCACATCTGCTTGGGTGACGCGGATTTCCGGTTCGCCCCGATGCAGGACGTAGGAGAAGGTTCGCCCTTCCGGCACAATGCGGTCCGTCTTGGCCGCCAGGGACCCGTCGATGATGCCGTCCCGCGTGATCACACCGGCAAGGTACAGTTCCGCCATGACCTCGATGATACCGGAACCGCAAATGCCAGTGACGCCGGTGCGTTTGACCGTTTCGGGAAATGCCTCGTTATCCGACCAAAGGTCGCCGCCGATGACACGGAATCGCGGCTCAAGCGTTTCCTTGTCGATGCGCACGCGTTCGATCGCGCCCGGTGCGGCGCGCTGGCCGGACGAGATTTGTGCCCCTTCCAATGCCGGGCCGGTCGGGCTGGAACAGGCCAGAAGCCTTTCCTTGTTGCCATAGACGATTTCCGCGTTGGTGCCGACATCGACCACCAAGGTCATCTCATCCCGGTATTGCGGCCCTTCGGACAGCACGACAGCGGCGGCGTCCGCGCCGACATGGCCCGCGACACAGGGCAGGAAATAGGCCCGCGCGCCGGGATTGGTCTTCCCCTCCAGTCCAAGTTCACTGGCCCGGATACGGACCGGCTGATTGGTCGCCAGCGCGAAAGGCGCCCAGCCAAGTTCCGTCGGGTCTATGCCCAGCATCAGGTGATGCATGATCGGATTGCCGACCAAAACGATTTCCAGAATATCGGTAACGTCGACGGACGCTTCCAGTCCGGCTTGGCTTAACAGATATCCCAAGGTCTCGCGCACGACCTGGGTCATTTCCTGGTCGCCGCCCGGATTCATCATGACGTAGGACACCCGGCTCATCAGGTCCTCGCCGAAGCGGATCTGCGGGTTCATCGCCCCGACAGAGGCGACAACTTCACCATTCTGCAAGTCGGTTAGATGCACCGACATTGTGGTCGATCCAATATCGACTGCCGCGCCGAAGGCCTTGTCATGAAAGCCGGGCCAGATATGGACGATCTTCTTGTCCCAACGGACGGCGACGGTGATCTTCCATTCGCCTTCGCGCAGCGCCTTCTGCAGGCTTTGCAGTACGGGAAGGTCCGCGCGTTCCAGACCCGTGATGTCCCATTGCTCGTTCAATGCGGTCATCACGCGTTCCAGGTCGCCCGATGGATGGTGCATGTCGGGTTCAGCGACTTCGACATAATATAAGCGTACGGCCGGATCGATCTCGATGTTGCGGACTTCCGCGCGCTTGCGGACGACTTGTTTGTGGACCTGGCTTTCTTCCGGGACGTCGATGACGACATCGCCCAACAGCTTCGATTGACAGCCGAGCCGCCGGCCGTCCTTCATGCCGCGTTTGGATTTATAGCGTTCCTCGACCGCATTCACGCCCGACAGGTGATCCGTCTTGCTCTTGACCCCGAATTTGGAAAAGTCGCCTTCGCTCAACTTGCATTGGCACCGACCGCAAATACCACGGCCGCCGCAGACGGAGTCCAGATCGACGCCAAGCGCGCGGGCGGCTTCCAGCACGGTTGTCCCGGCCGCGAAAGCCCCCCGTTTGCCGGATGGCGTGAAGACAACCTTCGCTTCGGCGGCCACCGGTTCGGTTGCCGTGTCGAGGCCGTCGTCATTCGCCGGCGCGGTGTCTTGGTCCGCCATTCCATTGCCCTCCTGGGCGAGGCCGCACGAAGCGCCCGGTTTCGTCAGGCGACGCGACGGCGGCGGCGTTCGCCGCGACCGCCCCGCGCACCCCGGCCGTCTTCGGTTTCGGCGGCCGGCTCACGGAATTTCCGAATCCAGGTCGTGCAGTCCTTGTCCACGCCATTGATCACGTCCGCGCCAAGCAGGCCGACCATTTCCGGTTCGTGCAGCGGGTTCAGAATGGCCGATGTCATGCCGGCGCCCGCGGCCATGGCAAGAAAGGCCTGGTTCAACTGATGACGGTTCGGAAGGCCGAAGCTGACATTGGACGCGCCGCAGGTGGTGTTCACCTTAAGCTCCTCGCGCAGGCGGCGGATCAGCGAAAGGGCGCCGCGGCCGGCCGTGCCCAAGGCACCAATCGGCATGACCAGCGGGTCGATCACGATATCCTCCTTAGGAATACCGTAGTCGGCGGCGCGCTCGACAATCTTCTTGGCGACTTCGTAGCGGACGTCCGGGTCTTCCGAGATACCGGTTTCATCGTTGGAAATGCCGACAACGGCGCAACCGTATTTCTTCACCATCGGCAGGATCACTTCCAGGCGCTCTTCCTCACCGGTGACGGAGTTCAGCAGCGGCTTGCCCTGATAAACCTCCAGCCCGGCCTCCAGCGCTTCGACGATGGAGGAATCGATGGCCAGGGGCACGTCGACCAGGCTTTGCACCAGCTTGATCGTATCGGCTAGAATCTTGGGTTCGTCGGCCAAGGGAATGCCCGCATTCACATCCAGCATATGCGCGCCCGCGGCCACCTGCGCGAGGGCGTCCGATTCGACGGTGGAGAAATCACCGGCCTTCATTTCCGCCGCCAGTTTCTTGCGGCCCGTCGGGTTGATCCTCTCCCCGATGACGCAGAACGGACGGTCGAACCCGATGATGACTTCCTTTTTGGCGGAACTGATGACGGTTCGTGTCATTTTCGGACCCTTTCGCGGGGATTGTGCGGGCCGTTCCGGTTTCCGGACGGGGCTACGCGTTGAAACGAAGCGGGGTTGCGTCATGGTTCCGGCGCGGACTGGACGAACCCCCTTTACGAGTCTTATGCCTGTGCGATGGGGCTGTCGGATTGCTGACTTGCGCCGAAATCCTTCTCGCAAGCGTCATCGACGGCTATGCGATGGCGCGGATGACGAATTTCTTCCTCTTTGTGGTGGGGTTGCACTGGATTGCACGCCAGTTCGGATTAAATCGTCTTGAGGATAACGTAAAATGCTAATATAAAAACATTATGGAAAACTGTAATGCGATATCTTGGTGCTCGGTTAGCGGGTGTCAAAGGTGATCTGGAGCGCAGTATCGTGCGGCGAAAGCCGAGAAAGGAACCCGTCGACATGAAAGTCCTAATACAGTCATCCTACGCGATGGAACGGGCCGGGATCGTCGGCTTGGTGAATAAGGTTTGGCCTGACGGCGAGGTCTTGGATGTTGAAGACCGCGCCGCGTTGGAGGGCGTCAAAGGGTGGGACGAGAATGTCGATCTTCTGATTCTCGATTGGCGGAACGAAGCCGCCGCGGAGGAATTGATCGAGCACTTCCTGGGCAGCGGCTTCGATTGTTCCTTTGATGTAAAGAAAAGCAACGGCAATGGCGAAGAAAAGGGCGGAAGCGACAAGAACGGCACGGCGTTCAAGAACCGTCCCGCGACGATCGTTTTCTGTCACCGGCCGGATGTCGAGCAAACCCGACGCATTGTTGCGCTTGGCGCTAAGGCGGTTGTTCCCCTGACGGACCCGCCGTCGGTTGTCGCGGCCCTGCTGAACTTCATTATGGCTGGCGGGACGTATCTGCCGCTGGCGGTTTTGAACCAGGTCCCCGCGAACAGCCAGGGCAGAGGGGGGCGTCCAGCGGGTGCACATGCCGTGATCTCAGCCGACGATCCGCGCTTCAAGGTCCTGACGCGGCGCCAGCGGGAAGTCCTGCGGCTGATCAATCGGGGCTTGTCGAACGAAGAAATCGCCGAAGAAATCGGGGTGACGCTGAATACGGTGAAGTCTCATGTCAGCAGCATGCTGAAGGCTTTGGGCGTGAAGCGCCGCACACAGGCGATGCGCATGCTGACGGTGCCCGAAGACCGAACCGGCTTGTAGGCGCTGCTTACACCGACATTCGATCGACGTGCTGCGGCGGGCCAGGGCCCGCCGCACGGCATTTTATTTCCGGGAGTTCAGTTCCGCCGTGGTCTTCAGCAGGCGTTGGCCCAGGTCCCGTGTCATTTCGAACGAGAAATACGGATCCTGCCGCGCCAGTTCCACAAAGACGTCGCGGTTGAGGCGCAATGCCGTCAGCGCCGTGCGGGCGCGGACCGTTGCCGACCGGGGCGTATCGCATAGCATGGCCAATTCACCCAGGACCTGGCCGCGCTTCATGACATAGAGGATCGTCTCGTCCCCATTCGCACCTTCCAAAACCACTTCGGCCTCGCCGTCCAGCACGACGAAGGCGGCATCGCCCTGGTCGCCCTGTTTGACCATTTCCTCGCCGGGTTCATAGGTTTTGCGGTCACTGGTAAAGGCAAGAAGACGAAGCTTGCTGGAATCCAGGTTTGCGAAAAGCGGCAATTCCCGAAGGAACTTTGTTTCCGCGCCGAGCGCCGCCGAGGTGTCGATGCTTTCCTCTTCCTCGACGGTTTCCGGCGGCCCGGCGGCGACCTCGGCCGCTTCGCCATGCAGTGGCGTCAGCCGGCCGTTTGTCAGTTCGAATACATGATCGAATTCGATATCTTTCGCGGGCGCGCTGTCGACCCAGATGAAGGTGGTGTCCGGCAGTTCGGCGAACAGGCGCGATACGATCCGTTGCTGCGCTTCGGTATCGAGTGCGCCGAAGGCTTCGTTGACGATGCAGATATCGGGCTTGGTCAGGATCGTGCGTACGACGGCTATTTTTTGGCGCTGCATGGCGGAAAGCCGCGTTCCGCCGATCCCGACGGGGAATTCGAAGGCCGCCGTCAGGATGTCTTCCCACAAACCCAGTTCAGCGACGATGCCGACCATGGCTTCCAGGATCTTGTCCGTCGCATCGGCGCGGCCATGGACGATGCGGCCGAACAGGACGTTGTCCAGGATCGAGACGCCGTTGTTGTATCCGTCGGGGTCGAACTTCCGAATTTTCGTGCCGAACAGTTCCGGGTGCTTTTCGTGCAGTCGATGGCGCAACTTGACCACGGTCTCACGCAGTTCATCGTCAATCAGGCCCAAGCGGTGACGCTGCGGGATCAATTTGAAGGGCAGGGACATCACAAGGTCCCGTTCATCGTCGTTCAGGCTATCGATACCGTCCTGTTTCGCGTGGCGAATGACGGTTTTGAATTCCGGCAGCAATTCTTCATCGACGAAGGAATACTGCTCGAAGAAGGGATGGCCCGGCGGTAGCCCCTGAAACAATTCCAGCATCAATTCTGCGCAGCGCATCCCGATATCCAGAAAGCGGGGGCGCATGTCAAACTCGTCGAGAATGCTCAGAATAATGGGGTTGGCCCCCATGTTCTCCTTTCTGAACTCGTCCGCGGCGGGTTTCCCGAACAGGACGTTTTCGGCGATCGTGCTATAGGTGTTGAACAGTTCGTAATCGTAGCTCTGAACCAGATCCTCGATGCCGCGTTCGTCAAGAACCTCGCGCATGCGGTGCCGCGCCTTCAACAGTTTCTCGACCATATCCGGGTGTTTCTTCGGGTCGATTTGCTGGCGCAGACCCAGTGAGTAGAGTTCCTCGTCCAATTCGAAACGTTCAAGCAGTTTAGCTGTGTGCGTCATCAGATCGGCGCGGTTCTCGTATCCCACGGCCTGATAGTCGGTCCAGTCGCCATTGAAGGGGAACGGCGAGTTCCCGGTCGCCAGCGCTTCATCCAGATCGCGTTCCCATTCCTCCGGGTTTTCCGAGGGCAATTCTGGCGGGAGGTGCTGGAGCCCCAGAAACAGATTGGTTTCGATCGAGGCGTTGAAAAATATACTGTTTCCCGTGAGGACGGCCATCCGCCGGCCGGTGACCGCTTCATGGAGATGGGCGAGGTCCATGTCACCGACTTGGATCTTGCCGCTTGTCGGCATCATGAGGCGGCCCAGCACCGCGGTCGCGGCTTCCTTTGCCGTGCCGTTGTTGGACAGGATTGCCGTGCGCGACCCGACCGGCAGTTTGAAGGTAGCGCCGTCGAGCAGTTTGACGCCGTCTTCGTCGATGTAACTCAGGCTCTTTGCCTCGATATCCAGGTTCAGGCGCGGAATCTCTTCCGGGGGATTTTCCTGCAGCTCTTCCGGCAGCATCCTGTCCGGCGCGAATTGGCTGGTAACCGCTTCATACTTGATGGTGGCATCCGCCATCTGATTGTAATAGCCGAGCAGTTCCTTCCACGGCGCGGCGAGGTCCTTATAGGCGGCAAGCGCCGCGACAAGCGCGCCGACGGACAAAGACCCGTTGATGACGAGATATCCCCCGACGGAAAAGAAGAAGAAGGGGGTCAGCTGGTTCATGAAGTTGTTGACGAACTTCATGAAGAACTTGCGCTGATAGATTTCGAAGCGGATCCAGAAAATCTTACCCAGACGGTGGCCCATATCGGCCAGGATATAGCGGGACGTATCCTGTGAATGGATGTCCTGCACCCCGCCGATGACTTCGCCGATCCGGCCGGAAAGCGCGCGGACATGCTTCACGCGTTCCTTGCCCAACAGGTTCACTTTGCGCTGCAGCTTCGGGATGACATAGCCTTGGACCGGGATCATCGCGAAAGCGGCAAGACCGATGCGCCAGTCCTGGGCGAACATGAACGCCATGATGGTGGCGAATTGCCCGCCCTGGAACGCGACGAGCACATAGGCGTCGCCGAAGAATCCGCCAAGCGGTTCGACCTCCTGCGCGACCATGCTGACGACTTCGCCCTGCGAGGTGCGGCGGAATTCCGGCAATGGGAAACGCAGTGTTCTGTTTAAAAGGATATAGCGCATGCGGCGCAGCAGCCGTTCGGCCATCACGCCTTTATAGGTATTGATGCGCAGTTTGAACCCGCCGTTGATGAAAACCAGGGCCAGGAATATCCCGCAGAGCGTGAACAGATAGGGCAATTGATCCATCAGGATCCCGTCCCATCCGAACTGGACCCCGAAAAGGTCGATGTCGAAGGCGAAAAGATGCGCCGGGAAGCGGCCTTCTTGGGTGTCGATGGCCTTGTTGATGATCGTCTTAGGAAGGTCCAGGGAGAAATAGAGGAATGGGAAGGAAACAAGCGTCAGCGCCAATGCAGTCAGCTGTTGTGTGCTGCTGTACCGCCATATGAACTTGAACATACTACGGTCCATCGTGCCGCCCCCAAATACCCAAACCAGGCGCTCTCGAAAATGAGGGACGCACCTGCTTTGCGTAACGTTGTTACAGGCCGAAAACCGAATATTTCCTTAAGATTCTCCCCAGGAAGGTCGGCGGCCTATTTCTTGTCCAGATCCAAGACGCCGTCCCAACCCTCGGACGGCGGCGACGCCAACATCTCCCGCGTTCGGTCGCGCGCGTAAGCGGCGGCCTTATCCCCCTTGCCGGCGAGTGCGTCGAATACTCCTATCGCGTCATCAAATTTCCTTGACCACCGAAGCTGCAACCCTGCCTCAAATTGGTCCCGCTGCACAAGAACCTCTTGCGATACCGCGCCTTTTTCCCCCAAAGGCTCACGCAAGGTGACCGGCGTGTCGCGCCCGACCACGCGAACACGATCAATGACCCGCCATTCGAAGTCGTCCTTGCACTGTTCCCAGGTCGTATCGCCGACCAGCAGGGTTGTGCCGAATTGCTTGTTCACGGATTCCAACCGCGCGGCCAGGTTCACATTGTCGCCGAAAACCGTGTAGTTGGCCCGTTGCGCGCCGCCGACATTGCCCACCGTCATCTCACCCGAATTGACGCCAAGGCGGGTTACGACCTCCGTCCCCTCCGGCAGGTTCACCAGGTATTCCTTGAAGACGTCCTGGCTTTCCGCCAATCGTTTCTGGATGCCAAGGCAGCAGGAAACCGCGTCGCGGGCATGGTTCGGGTCGTCCTTCGGCGCGCCGAAAATCGCCATCACCGCGTCCCCGATATACTTGTCCAGAATGCCGTTATGGTCGCGCAGGGCCTCGTCGAAGATATTGAAATATTCGTTCAGGAACGAAATCAGGTCTTCCGGTGGCAGGTTTTCCGAGAAAGAGGAAAAACCGGCGATATCGGAAAACAGCACCGACACCTCGCGCGTTTCCCCGCCGAGAACCGGGGGCGAGCCGCTGTCGATCATCTCGTCGATCACTGACGGGTCCAGGTAGAATTTGAACGCCTCGTGGATCAACGCGCGTTCCTTATCCGTCGAAATGAAGCGATATCCGATGCTGGCACCCAGGCACAGAATGCCCGCGAATAGCGGCGCGCTGAGCGGCAGGACATAGGATTCCCGGAACGCGGCCGTGGCGATCGCGGTCCATACAAGGCCGATGATCACGGCCAAGGGGGCGGATTTTTGCGGCCGGAGGCCCAGCGCGAGCACCACAATCACGCCGGCGACCGACAACACGCACAGAATGCCGAGCCAGCTCGGTGACTCCTGCAACGCGTTGTTGCGGACAATGTTGTTGATCGCCGTCGCGTGCAGATAGACACCGGGGGTCGGGGTTCGCGCTTCGGCCGGCGCGAACTCATACCCTTCCGAACACGGGGCGGGCGCGCCTTCGAAATCGGCATGGGTGACGAACCTGTTCGACGAAACCTTCCGGTCATCAAGGTTGCTGACCAGACCGAAAAGAACGGCTTTGCCCTCGAAATGACGCTTGAAATAGTCGCTGTTCCCCGCCCGTGCGCAGGCCAGCAGGTCGGCGAAGGAAAAAGTCGGTATGGCGCCGACGCCCGTATCGAAGTTGAGCAGGACGGCATTGTTTCCATAGGAGGGCAGAACCGCTTCACCCAGTTTGATCGTGCCATCCGGATCGATCGTGGCGGAATTTCCTGTCAGCCTCGAAGCGAGTTCGAACGCCATGCCGGTTTGAAACGCGACCTCGCCGTGCTGGTCCTTCGCCTGCACGAAATAGGGAACGCCTCGGACGCCGCCATCCCTGTCCGGATGCGCCAGCAAGGAACGGATGTTGGGTTCGCCGCCCACTTGCCGCCGGTATCCTGGAAAAGGTTGAAGGTCTTCCACATCGCCGGAACTGTCGAAGACGCCGAAGGAAACCTTCCCAAGCAGCAGGCGGCCTTGTTTCAAGCCGTATTTGCGCAGGCTGAGCAAAAGGGGTTTATCGAACCGTTTGTCGGCAACGAAGGCGGCCGGCGAGGTAGGCAGGATAATATCCCACCCATAGTACGCGGCACCGTTCTCCAGCACCGCGTTCTGGACTTCCGCCATTTGAGGGGTCCACAGGATGCTGGGCCTGCCGGCAAGTTCGGGTGCGATATAGCTGGCTTCATCGATCGCCACGACCACGGCCGACGACGAGGCAGGGGCGGCATGTTGCGGCGCAATCTGTTCGCGCAGCCAGTGCAGGGCGTCTATGTCGAAGCCTTTGAGGTACCAGGTGTGTGAGATCGTCAGAGCGATCATCGCGGTGACCAGCGCGATCAGCAGGCCGGCAATTCCCATATGAAGGCGCTGAACGGCGGACTTGCCGGGTACGGTGGGTTTTCTGACACTCTCCGGCCCCGTCACGTTCGTTCAATCCTCAATACTGAGAAAGGTCCGGTCAAGGCCGTCACTCGTCCCTGCGATCAAAAAGGCAGAAGGCGCGCCAGGGCAGAGGCGCCACTGCCTTCGGCGAGGCGAGAGATCTTGAAAATCACTTCCCGTTCACCCGCTTTCGCTTTGTAGGTTCCGCCTGGCGTCAAGGCGATCTTTGCCTTGGCAAAGTCTACCACGGCACCGGTGGCGGAGACACGGTGAATGACTTCCTCCGTATCCAACCGGGATATTTCCACCGCTTCCGCGGGTTGGCTCAATTTGACCAAGGGGCTTACACCGAAGAGTATCCGGCTCGCGTTGAGTTCATCCGTGCCGGCATCCCTGAATGCCGCCGCGCCGGCTTCCTGTTCGGCGCCGACTTGGGCGACGACGGGACCGCTGTCGCAATCCACATAACCGGAGTCCTTCTTACCGCCGGAAACCGCGCTTTCATTTTCACCGACCGTAACCGTGCCGCCGGTAATCGTTTCCTGAACGCAAGAACGCAGGTATCCGATAACGATTGTTTCGTCGGCGGCGAGTTTTATGGTTTGGCCGGGTTCCAGATAATCCAACAGCTGTACATCGTCGCGGTCGGACGTAATGTCCTCTACCAGTGCCGAAGGCTCGGCCTGGGCGGCACCGGCCGCAAGAATGCTCGCAAAACCCAGTGCAATCGGCATCCTCAAGACTTTGAAACGCATTGTGACCTCCTCAAAACCATCCGTCGGGATGGCGAAATCCCCATTTGGGGCATCCTAACGCCACCACGCCCAGGATACTAGAGTTCCGCGGTATTCGGGTCTGTGTCTCCGGTCACATTTCTACGGAAATAGAATTACGTCCGCCCGTAAGTGTCTTCCAGGCGTTCGATATCGTCTTCGCCGACATAGGAGCCGACCTGTACTTCAATCAGGTGCAGGGCTTCCTCGCCGGGGTTTTCCAGGCGGTGTTGCTCCATCACGGGAATGAAGGTGGATTCGTTTTCCCGCAGCACGATCACCTTGTCGCCGCGTGTGACTTTGGCGACCCCGGTGACCACCACCCAATGTTCCGACCGGTATTGATGCCGCTGCAGGGAGAGCGTCGCGCCCGGTTTGACGATCAATCGTTTGACGCGGAAGCCCGGACCCGCATCGATATCCTGATACGATCCCCAGGGTCGGTAGACGAGGGGGTGTTCGCGGGCCTGTTTCTTCCCCGCTGCCGTCATCTCGGCGACCAGGTCCTTGACCTCAGCCGTGCGATCCGACTGGGCGACCAGGACCGCATCGCCGGTGGCGACGACCGTGACGCCCTCCATGCCGATCACCGCCAGGGACTTGCCGTCCTCCGCGCGCAGATAGCTTTCCTTTGTGTCGCGCAGGTTCACATCGCCCGCGATGACATTGCCGGCGTCGTCGCGGGGCGACAGTTCCCACAGGGCCTGCCAGGCGCCGACATCGCTCCAGCCGATTTCAGTCGGTACGACGGCGGCCTTCGCGGTTTGCTCCATGATGGCGACGTCGATGGATTCCGACGGGCAGGCGGCAAAGGCCTCGGCGGACAAGCGCAGGAAATCGAGATCCGTCCGCGCGCCTGCCAATGCGTCCCGGCAGGCGGCGACCATGGCAGGCACCAAGCGTTCCGCTTCCGCCAGGAAGGTATCGACGCGTAAGACGAACATGCCGCTATTCCAGGCGAAGCCGCCTTCCGCCAACATCGCTTCCGCGCGTTCACGCTGCGGTTTCTCGACGAAGCGATCGACGGTGAAGGCGCCCGGGATGGCGGGAAGCGCCGCGCCCTGTTTGATATAGCCGTATCCCGTCTCAGGCTTGGTCGCCGTCATGCCGAAGGTCACCAGGTATCCCTGCCGGGCCGCTTCCGCGGCGGCAGCCAGGCCGCGATGCAGGCCTTCCGTGTCGCGGATGATGTGATCCGACGGCAGCAGGATCATCACGCCTTCCGGGTCCTTGGCCGCGATGTGAAGCGCCGCGACGATGGCGGCGGGTGCGGTATTGCGTGCGCAGGGCTCCAGGATGATTTCAGCGCGGTCGATATCGGCTGCGCGCAATTGCTCGGCAACCAGGAAGCGGTGCTCGTCATTGGAAATCGTCACCGGCGCGCCATAGCGGGATTTGACGGCGAAGCGCATCGCGGTTTGCTGCAGCAGGGTCAGGTCTTCGACCGCGCCGTTCGTATCCCCGGCGGTCAAGGCCAGGAATTGTTTCGGGAAGGTTGCCCGGCTGAGTGGCCAAAGCCTGGTGCCGGAACCGCCGGAAAGGATGACGGGATAAAGGGTCAAGGTCGGGTCCTAGTCGGCTGCCGTTCGTACTATCGCAAATCAGGCGGTAAACTGCTCTTTCAAAATGCGTTCTTCAAGGTCGTGCTCGGCATCGAAAAGGGCGGTGGCGAAACGGTCCAGGTCTTCCATGACGGTCACGCGTTTAACGTCGCGGATTTCCGAGGCGTCGGCCACCGCACTGACGGGCCGCTTTTTCGATTCCAGTACTTCAAAGTCGATCTTTGCATTATGCGGCAACAATGCGCCGCGCCAGCGCCGCGGCCGGAACGGGCTGATTGGGGTGAGGGCGAGGATCCCGGACCCCATGGGGACGATCGGCCCATGCGCGGACAGGTTATAGGCCGTGCTACCGGCGGGGGTGGAAACGATCACGCCGTCGCAGGTGAGGCTGGGCAACCGTTCCACGCCGTCGATCAGGATACGGATCTTCGCCGCCTGGCGGGTCTCTCGGAAAAGGGAAACTTCGTTGATTGCGATGGCTTCGGCGTTCTCGCCGGATTCCGTAACCACCTTCATGACCAGCGGATAAAGGCGAACGGACTCTGCCGCCAGCAGGCGCGCAGGCAGTTCGTTCGGGTCGTATGCATTCATCAGGAAGCCGACCGTGCCGCGGTTCATACCGAAAACCGGTTTTGCCAGGGCGAGGGAGTCGTGCATCGCCTGCAGCATGTAACCGTCCCCGCCCAAGGCGACGATGATATCCGCCTCGGTGACTGGTACGTGGTCGTACAGGCTCATCAATTCGGACCGGGCGGCTTGGGCCATCGGCGTATCCGCGGCCACGAAGGCCATTTTCAACTCGGTCATGCGCGCCCTTCCGCCCATATATGTCATTATGCTTTGGGAATTTTCCGGTTCGCCCGACATCCCTTTTCCGGCACTGTATCGTCCAGCCGGTTTGCCGACCGAGACCCGTTGATCCACTATTCCCTATAGTGGGACGCGCCTTTAGTCTGTTGTTGTATAGCGTCTGCCCCCGGATCACGAAAGTGAGAGAGATGACATTGACTTATGATCACCGTGCGGAACGCCGGTTCACCTGTCGGCCATTTGCGGTTCTGTTTCTCGTGTGCGCCGTTCTTGCCAGTCTCACCGGGGCCGGCGATGCCGCCCAGGCGGAAAGCAAGCATGAAGGATATTATTATCCGCCGCCCAGTTCCGAGGAAACATATGTCGCCCGTGTCGATACGATGCCGGAAGCCAACCGGCGGACCCGGATTGCCTTCGTCACCGGGCTGACCGCGCAGCAATCGCAGAGCGCCTATCCGCCTACCTATCATCTGTTCGCGAAAGGGGACGGGGCGCAGAAGTTCATTCTGGTTTCGGTCGACCGGGACAAATACTCGACGCTGTATCAACTGCGCGCCCTGCTGGCAGCGATGACGGCGCTGACCCGTAACACACCCTTGTTCCAGGACTCCGCGATGCCGGAGAACCTGACATTTCTGGATTTGTGCAAGCTGATGGGGGTTCAGGAGATCGTGGTGTCCAACGGCGTGGCGGTCGCTCACCGGATCAATATCAAATAGGCGCCGATCGGTATGATGACCGAAGAAACGGCCCTGTTCGCCAACGAAGCCTTCTATGCCGCGTTTCGGGAAGGCGATTTTCCTGCCATGGCGGCTCTTTGGGCGAGTGCGGCGAACCAGTGCTGTATTCATCCGATGTGGGAACCCTTCTTCGGGCGTGAAGCGGTTCTAGAAAGTTGGCGGGAGATTTTGCAGAACGCACCGCCGATCGAATGTCAGGCCCCCTATGTGATCGCCACACCGGCGATGGCGACGGTATTCTGTTTCGAGAAGATCGAAGAGACCTTTCTGTCGGCAACGAACGTTTTCATTTTGGAAGACGGCCGCCCCCGCATGGTTCATCATCAGGCCGGCGCCACACGCGGCAGGCCGAAAGCGGGTCTGACGCGGAGCAGGGTGATCAATTAACGATGGGTTCCGGCAACTTTTTGCCCTGATCACGATTTGCGCTGATCACGATTTGCGCTGATCACGATTTGCGCTGGCTTTCGGCATGTTCGCTCGGCTAGGTTCCCGGAGGGCTGGGGGGCTTGCTACATGTCGAATTGAGTTTTCAAAATGCCCCCTGCAGAGTCTGGCGAAACACAGCCCGTTTCCGGAGCTGAGAAAATCGCGACCTTCCTGGAATCCCGGAATGTTCTGCGATTCTTCGATTATTGGCGTTCCAAGCGAACGGGGCGGGGCTTGCCGTCCCGCAGAGATATCGACCCGATCGAGATCCCCTGGGCGCTGCCTTGGATATTCCTGATGGATTATGAGGTTCCGGAAACCTTCCGCTTTCGGTTGGCGGGCCAGGAATTGGTGGACGTCTTCGGGCGGCGTTTGAAGGGCAGCACCTTGAAGGACGTATTGTCGGACGAGGTATTTCCCCAAGTGACGGAACGCTGGCTGCCGTTAGTCAATTCCCGTGCGGCGATTTGCATGAAGGGGATGGTCTATGAGGTGAAGGGCAGGCTTCCCATCGGCGAGCGGATCGTACTCCCTTTGGCGGATGAGCCTGATGGTCCTGTCACCGGATTGGCCGGGGTGACGATTTTTTCTTGGGTTCCGGAGGGCGCTTTGCCGGAAAGAAAGCCGGCGGAGGTTTTGACCGTTCCCATTGATACGATTTTCTGATCGGCCAGCCTTGGAACCCGATCGGCTGTAAATTCAGCCGCCCGTGACGCTCATATGGCGGACATTGCTCTTGGCGCCGCGGCGGCGGTCGATGACGAAGTCGTGGCCCTTGGGTTTGCGGCTGATGGCTTCGTGGATGGCATCGACCAGAAGCGCGTCGTCATCGCTGGCGCGCAGTGCGGTGCGCAGGTCGGCCGCGTCTTCCTGGCCCAGGCACATGAACAGCGTCCCCGTGCAGGTCAACCGAACGCGGTTGCAGCTTTCGCAGAAATTATGGGTAAGCGGTGTGATAAAGCCCAGCCGCCCGCCGGTTTCCCGAACGCGCGAATAGCGGGCAGGCCCGCCGGTCGTGTAGTCGATTTCGTCCAATGTCCACCGTTTCGCCAGTTCGGCGCGAACCATGGAAAGCGGCCAATACTGATCGACGCGCTCCGCGTCGCCGATTTCGCCCATCGGCATGACTTCGATGAAGGTCAGGTCGAAGCCCTCGCGCCCGCACCAGGCAACGAGGTCGTGGATTTCACCGTCATTCACGCCTTTCAGCGCGACGGCGTTGATCTTTACGTCCAGCCCGGCGCTTTTCGCGGCTTCCAGACCCGCCATGACCTTGTCGAGTTTACCCCACCGGGTGATCGACAGAAACTTGGCCGGGTCGAGCGTGTCGAGGGATACGTTGATGCGGCGCACGCCGGCCTTGTACAGGTCGTCGGCGTATTTGGTCAGCTGGCTCGCATTGGTGGTCAGGGTCAGCTCATTAAGCTTGCCGGTCTTCAGGTGACGTCCCAGCCGGTCGATCAGCCACATGATGTTGCGGCGAACCAACGGCTCACCACCGGTCAGGCGCAGCTTGTTCACGCCAAGCTCGACGAAAGCGCTGCACAACCGGTCCAGTTCCTCAAGTGACAGCACATCCGATTTAGGCAAAAAGGTCATGTCTTCCGACATGCAATAGACACAGCGGAAGTCGCAGCGGTCGGTAACCGATACGCGTAGGTAGGAGATATGTCGGCCGAACGGATCAATCATGGCACACATCTTTAGTGCCGGGGCCTGGAAATCAAGCCCGACCGATGCACAATATCGGAAAAAGACCGTGAACGGGGGAACCTGAGCGTCCGGAAGGGCGTTATCCACCGTGACGAATCCAATCCATCGTTCTAATCCATCGAACCGAATCTAATCATTGGAGTCCTGACACCGTGCGGATACGCGCCGTTCTCAATCGCGAGGGGGGAACCCTCAAGACCATGGATCTTGAGATGTTCTCCGATCATCTGCGGGAGGTTTTCGGCCGCGAGGGGCACGACTTCGACGTTTGCCTGGTGAATGGCAAGGAAATGGAAGACGCCCTGGAACAAGAAACCTCGGCCGGGGATCTGGATGCGATCATTGCCGGGGGCGGGGACGGCACCGTCAGTTGCGCGGCGGCCCATGCCTGGAAGAACGGCATGCCCTTGGGCGTTCTGCCGGCCGGTACCATGAATCTGTTTGCACGCTCCATCGGTGTTCCGCTGGATATCATGGTGGCGGCCTCCGCGCTGGCCCGGGCGCCGGTTCGGCAGTGCGACATCGGGACGGCGAATGGCAGACCTTTCGTGCATCAAATCTCCGTCGGGATGCAGTCGCGCATGATCGACGAACGGAAACGCAGCAGCCACAAATCGCGTTTCGGTAAGATCCTCGCCAGCGTGTCGGCGACCTTTTCGATGCTTTCCCGCCCGCCGAGATTTCCGGCCGTGGTGACCGTTGACGGGGAAAGGGTCGCGGATGGCAGGTTCAGCGTCGTCTCGATTTCGAATAATCCGTTCGGGGAAGGGCATCTGCCCTATGCGGACCGATTGGACCAGGGCGTGTTGGGGGTTTACCACGCCGCTGCGCTGGACCGGGGCGCCTCGGCGCGTCTGACCACCGATTTGATCATGGGAAGCTGGGCCGGCAATTCCGATTTCAAAACCGGGTCGGGCCGCAAGGTCGAGCTTGAATTTCCGCGGCCGAAACGATCCGCACGGGTGGTTGTCGATGGCGAATTGATCCGTTTGGCGCCGAAAGTCAGCGTCGAGATTCATCCAGGCGAGTTGAAGCTGTTGGTGCCGACGGCAGATTGACGACAGCCGGAAGACTGTCGTTCAGTTCCCGGGCGGTTCACTGGCGGTTGCCGGTTTGGGGATTGAGTTCCATATTCATGGGAACAATTTCAACAACCCGCAGGCTACCGGGGATGACCGCGCAAAAGGCTGGAAACGACAAGTTCGCGCTGCCGAAGATCGGCGCCGGGGGCGATGTGCCGCAGGACGGGCCCATCGTCGTGCCCGACCCGGACGACCCGCGCCTGACCGAAGCGGTGACCGGCATCGATCATCAAGGACGTCAGGTCGAAACGCGCGTCGTCGTCGAACGGCCGTTGACGCTGTATCTCAATGGGCAGGAGATCGTCACCAATATGACGATCGGCGACCATCCGGAATATCTGGCGGTCGGCTATCTGTTGAATCAGAACATGCTGCGGGCCGACGATAGAATTATCGCCGTCGACTATGACGACGATATCGAGACGATCGTCGTGCGGACCGAACGCAGCACCAATTTCGAGGAAAAGCTGAAGAAGAAGGTGCGCACGTCGGGTTGTGCCCAGGGGACGGTCTTCGGCGATTTGATGGAAAAGTTCGAGGATGTGGCCCTGCCGAAAGCGGCGCGGATCCATACCTCATGGCTGCATCACCTGACCAAGGCGATCAATACCATGCCCAGCCTGTATCTGGCCGCAGGCGCGATCCATGGCTGCGTCTTGTGCCAGGGCGACAAGCCTTTGATCTATATGGAAGATGTGGGCCGCCACAATGCGGTCGACAAGATCGCGGGCTACATGCATCTGAACGGCATTTCGCCGGACGATAAGATCTTCTACACGACCGGCCGCCTGACATCGGAAATGGTCATCAAGACGGTTCAGATGGGCATTCCCATCCTGGTGTCGCGCTCGGGCTTTACGGCTTGGGGGGTCGACTTGGCGCGGCAGGCCGGCTTGACCCTGATCGGCCGGGCCAAGGGGCGCCGCTTCATTGCCCTTGCCGGGGAAGAGCGCATTGTCTTCGACGCTGTCCCGGCGGAAGCCGATGACGAAGACGCGCGTCATAAGCGGAAAGCGAGCCTGCCCGATGACGCCGTCTGACGAAACGGGCAGGGGCGCTAAGAATCGCGCTGCGGCGAAGGGGTCGGAAACGGGCGCGGAACGGCGCGGTCCTGATCGCCCGCCGGCCTGCAAGCCGCAGGACGTACTCGGCGCGCTCGACGAAGGCGTCGATGAACTGCGCCGTTTCATGCAGGCCTGGCACCGTTCCATCGTGTGCGGCAAGCCGCCGGATAGGCGGGTGATGGCGCTCGACTCCCATATGCAGACCCAGTTCGGAAAATGGATGTCGGAACGGTCCGGCGACGGTTTATTGCAGCAGCCCGCCTTTGAGGAACTGACCCGCTCCCACCGGCAGATCCATGAACAAGCGCGCCGTTTGGCCAATGTCGTGCTGGAGGGACAGCCGATCCGCACGGCCGAATACGATGGGCTTATCAATCATGTAAGCCGGTTCTACGATCAATCCCGCCGGCTGCGGGACGCTTTCGCCAAGCTGGTATCGGAAATCGATCCGCTGACCGGTCTGCATAACCGCCAGATCATGGCGCATGACCTGGATGTGGAATTCGAACGCGGGCAGCGCACCGGCGGCCCGCTTTGCTTGGCGCTGACCGATATCGACCACTTCAAGCGGGTCAACGACACCTATGGCCATGCCGCCGGGGACGTGGTGCTGGCCAGTGTCGCCGGGCGCTTCCAATCGAATTTGCGGCCCTATGATTCCATCTACCGTTATGGCGGGGAGGAATTCCTGATCACCTTGCCGAACGCCAATACGGGGACCGCGATTTCGGTGTTGGAGCGTCTGCGCGGCGCGTTGGAAACCGCGCCGATCGCGCTTTCCGACGGCACCCGATTGCCGGTCACGGCCTCGTTCGGGATCGTGCGCGTGAAATACGATATTCCGCTGAAACAGTCGATCGAGCGGGCCGATAAGGCGCTTTATGCGGCGAAACAGGGGGGGCGCAACCGCGTCGTCACCTGGAGCGAAGCGCTGGAGACAGAGACGCTTGAAGATCAGGCGGAGGAAGAAGAATGAACGGGGAGGGGATGCGTCTTTGCGGCATCCTGCTGGCCGGCGGACAATCCCGGCGTATGGGGGGCGGTGACAAATGCCTTCGCGCCCTTGCCGGCAAGACCGTGCTGGCCCGGATCATCGGGCGGATTGGGCCACAGGTCGACACCCTTGTGCTGAACGCCAACGGCGATACGGCTAGGTTCGCTGAGTATGGGTTGCGTGTGATTCCGGATGCGATCGGCGATTTCGCCGGTCCCTTGGCGGGCGTGCTGACAGGGATGGAATGGGCGTCCCAACACGGGCATCCCACAAACGGCCCCGATAAGGGCGGTGAGGTTACCGTCGACAGCGGCTACACGCATATTCTGACCGTGCCGACCGATGCGCCATTTCTGCCCACGGACCTTGTAGAGCGGCTTGCGGCCCCAATACAGGCTGGAGAAGCGGATATGACCTGTGCGATGTCGGATGGACGCACCCATCCGGTCGTGGGTATCTGGCCAATATCACTTGCCGGTGACTTGCGCCGCGCGATGGTGGATGAGGATATCCGCAAGGTCGACCGTTGGACGGCCCGTCACCGGTTGGCGGAGGTTCCCTTCGGGACAGAGCCTTTCGATCCGTTCTTCAATATGAATCGTCCGGAAGATGCGCAACAGGCGGCGGAATATGCCGCGCTTGTCGACAGATAGGCCCGACAGGCCGGATCACCCTTTCAGTTGAAGTGAGCGTGCCGCGCCATTCCACCGCGACATCCCCCAATATCTTTTTGCGCGGGCAAAAAAAATGGCCCCACGGCGAAATGCCGAGGGGCCAGTATTGGGAGGAAACGTAAACTCTACAAAGGGTACTCGTACTAACCGTCCGAAAAATGGACCTAAGCTGTTCGGGGCGGAGTATGCCCCGTTTCCGGGCCTTTGCCCCGGCCGTCCCTGGGAGGAAGCGAACGGGCCGAAGCAGAAGGGTCCCGAAAGACTAGGGAAATTGCCCGGTGCCGGAATATGCGGCAGCCGTTACGGCAAGATCCTTAGGACGTAACCGGGCGCCCGGTGGCAACGGTCTGACCGAACAAGCCGGTGAAGCTGCGGCCGATGCCCTTGAAGATTTCATGGAAAGTCTCGCTACGGGCCACTCGGGCGCGAGAAATCGCGGCGTCGATCTGTTCCGGGCTGTAGTCCATGCTGGGTTTCGTGATCGTGGTCATAACATCAATCCTTCCATATGCGGCGGGACAGTATATTTCGGCCTTGTCTCCGCCAGGTGAATTTTGCTGCAACTGCGTAAGAAAACCTGGGTTCCGCTCTTCGCCGTTTGCATGATTGAAAGATACTCACGGGCACAGAAAATGTAATGGGTCAAAAATGTAAATGACCTTTGAATACTAGGAACAGATAAGCGGTGACATAATGGTGCGATGCAACAATATTTAATAATGAAATGGCGGTTTTCTGCGGGTTTTGGGATCAAGCCGGATTTCATGAAGTTTTAACGACATCGGCCATTTATCCCCATGCCCTAGCCGTGTTCGATCCATTGTTGCCGAATTTCCGATGCGGGCGGACCGCGGATTGATGAAGTTTTACCCGGTCGGTGCCTGTCTATTAGTTCTTTTTACCTCGTCTCACAGGCATAAAATGTTGGTTGGCCGGCTCGTCTATGCTAATTGTTCATCAAAGCTATGGGTCGTTGTGCCCAAGCGGAAAAAATAATTCGTCGATGGGTGGGATTTCCGGGTCATGGATAACATCAATGAAATGCAGGTCTTCGCGCGCGTCGTGGATACCGGCGGGTTTTCGGCCGCTGCGCGCAGTTTGAGTTTGAGCCCTTCTGCGGTCAGCAAGCAGATTACGCGGCTGGAAGACCGTTTGGGTGTGCGGCTTTTGACGCGCACGACGCGGCGTTTGAACCTGACGGAAGAGGGCGATGCCTTTTATCACCGCGTTAAGCGCATTCTGTCGGATATCGATGAGGCGGAGCAGGCTGTTTCCCTTTCCAAGACCGCGCCGCGTGGTCACCTTAGAGTGACTTGTTCGGTCGCCTTTGGTGAGCATCAGGTCGCGCCGATCATTTCCGAATTCCTGGACCGTTACCCGGAAGTGACGCTGGAATTGATGCTGTCCGACGGCATTGTCGATCTGGTCGAGGAAGGCGTCGATGTCGCGGTGCGCATGGGCAAGCTCAGCAATTCGGCCATGGTTGCGCGCAAGCTGGGTGACAACAAACGTCGCATCTGCGCCGCGCCCGCGTATATAGAGAAGTATGGCATTCCCGAAACGCCGGATGATTTGAACCATCATAACTGTCTGGGTTTCGCCGGGCATCAGTTCCTGAACGAATGGCCCTTCCGCTATCCCGACGGGCGCCGGCAAGCGATCCGGGCGTCCGGCAATTTCGTCGCCAATAACGGCGAGTCGATCTACGACCTGCTGATTGCCGGATTGGGTATCGCGCGCTGCGCGGAGTTCCTGTGCCGGAAGGATATTCGGGAAGGACGTTTGGTCGAAGTGCTGGGCGACTTCCTGGAAGACGAACCCTCGCCGATCCACGCGGTCTATCCCGACCCGCGTCATCTGTCGCCAAAGACTCGCGCCTTCATCGACTATCTGGTCGAAAAGTTCACGCCGGTCCCGCCCTGGGAAAAGTAGGCGGTATACCTGTCAGCGCGGAAAACCATTCTAACAATAGTAAATAGCCTCTCCGGCTGCGAAAGACGGAGAGGCTATTTCGTTACGTGAAAACGGTTTTGGCCTACGCGACCCAGGTTACGGTCCAGGTTACGCTATTGCGCGCCGCCGCTTGAGGCGGGGTACGCCGAATAGGGCGATCAAGCCCGCGGACAACAGCAGGAACGGCGCCGGCAGGGGAACGGTCGAAATTGCGGTCACGCTGTTTATGTCAAAGCGCATTCGTGCGACCGAGCCGTTGATACCATCCGGGTGATCGATGTCGCGGAATTCTAAGGCGCCCTTGAATCCACCCTTCGAGGTTTGGGCGCTCGCCATCGCGATAAGGTCGGCGAGGCTCGGCAAGGCCGGCGGAGTGAGGATCGGATCCGCGCCGGAGTTTTGAACCGGGTCGAGGAATTCGCCATACGTCAGCAGAAGGGTCGTGAAAGTGTGCCCGTTGATGGTAGGGCCCGTCGGCGGCGGATTGACGAAAGAGTAGGATGCACTGAAATCGTTGGAATCCAAGGATGGCGCTAACGGGATTGAGAAGAACGTTGTTTCTGCGAATCTTCCGCCATCGACATAGGCCCAGGTTCTCGTGCCGTCCGAGAAACTCAACAGCGACATGGCGCCGGTGGTATCGTCGAATATGAGCTGTCCCGATATCTCCTGATCGACGGCGAACTCCCCGTCGAGGACGGTCGGTCCGTCCAGTTCGATCGATGTGATCGTGCCGCCGTAGTTTATCCCGACCGCGTAAGCGGATGCCGGGACAAACAGCAACGCCGCAAAGAATGCTGCTAAGATTTTCCTCATCTGACCTCTTCCCCATTAATCTGATACCGTGAGGCTAGGTCAGTTTAGTAACAAGGCAAGCACTAATGTTGATTTATGAACGACGGTTGACGGCATGCGGCCGGTTAAACCATGACGGTTAATGTTTCGCCGATTTTGTCATGGTTTCAGGCGGGAAAATACAGGCCGCCGACCCGCGTGCGGTCCGGTCGCGGTGCCGGCGACGCTACATCGGTTCGGTCACCTTGCGCCCCATTTCCATCACCGCCTCGCGGATCGACAGATCCGGATTGCGGATCATCAGGAATAAGGCGTCGCCCAGGATCGGATCGCTGGTGATGCCGATCTTCTGCAGCAGCGTTTCCATCCGCAGTTCCGTCGTCCGGTCGCACCAGGGCGCGGTGCGGAAATCCCAATACCGGTTTTCCCGTTCCCGCCCGACCGGCCGCCAAGGCATGTCCGGTGCGATCGCCTCGCCGGGACCGATCCGCCAAAGCGGGCAGAAGTCGCGGGAAAACAGAACGCGCGATCCGTCTTCCTCCTCCCAATCCCCGAAGGGAAGCCTTAGCCGCATCGGCAGACAGTCGGCGGCGGGTTTGGCGGGAATGGAAAAGTCCTGGCGTTTGACCGTGGCCTTGCCGGCATCGGTGAACAGCGTGGCGCTTTCCCCGTCGCACCGCAGGATCACCGCGGTGGAGCCGAACCGCGCCTTCAGGCGCGGTGTTCGCAAATGAACCAATCGGCCCGATTGAAGCCCAGAATGCAGGTTGGACATGAAATCCTCCTATCCGCGATACCGGTTCGATTTGAAGCGTGAAACGATTCGACGGGATGCGATAGCGGCATGCATCTGCATTGAAAAAAAGTTTGCGAGGGGGGTGTTCCGATACCAGCATGATGGACGAATACACGGTGTAGTGTTCAATTTGACTGAATCCCGCTAGCCTAGTGACCGGCAGCATTGGGGTGCTGGCCTGGGGAACTCGCCGTCACAGTAGAACACGATCGGCGAGCAAAGTAATTTGGGGGGGGAGCCATGCACGCGAAAGACGATCAGTCGCGGCAATCTTGGATCGATGCGTTTCTCGACATGTCCCGGCATAAGCCGGAAGGGGCGTCGATGTCGGAGGTTCGGTCCTGCATCATCAAGCTGGACGATATCCTGCATCGGAACTGGAAGCTGGGAAAGAACATCATCCTGGCCTGGACGCCATCCCATGAAGGGCTGGATATTCTGATCGTCCCGCATCATTCGATCATCGACTACATCACAAGTCCAAACCGGATCGAGGAAGTCAGCTTCATCTTTCAAATCATATCCGGCCGCAAACAGGTGACGCCGCGCTGGCTGAAACGTATCGCCGCAGCGCTGGGGACCGAGATCGTGAGCGTCGATCTGGGTTTCGCGACCGGGCGCTGGCTGGACGATGAGACGGTGGAAGCCTTGATCCGCCGCTATTCCCTGTCGCACGGGACGGACCGGGCGGTCGCGCTATTCGACGCGGTCGGCTTTTCGCTGCTCAGCCCGTTGGAACAGGTGACACAGCTGAACAGTCTCGCCTATTCGGTGAACTCCGCGCATGCCAAGCTGCGGGACAAGTCGATCACCATTAAATTCGCCAGATCCACGACGGGGGACGGGTTTTATATCTGGAACCGAACATCCAGCCTGCAGGCGAACCGGGATCTGTATCACTTCATGCATCTGATCCTGGCCGACAACGCGATTGCCCAGCGCAAGGCGACCAGTAATTCAGTGCCGAAATTGCGGGCCGCCTTTCATATCGGCGATCATTATGAATTCTATCAATCGGAAGGGTTGAGCCCGACCACCTTCAGCTACATCGTCGGCGACGTGACCATCGAACTGGCGCGGATGATCGAACGGGCTATTCCGGGCCAGATCATCATGGGCGATTTCGACATCACCACCCCGCATCCGCTTACGGGGGAAGATTGGCATCTGGGCACGCGGGAATTTATCGAAACGGCGCAATTGAATCTGGCTGACTTGAACGGCCTGGTCCTCAGCGATGATGAGATTTCCGACATCAAGGTCTATCTGACGGGGCCGCCGGTGAAGGAAGGCGGCTTCGGTATCAACCGCTACCGGATCCAGGACAAGCACGGCAGGTCGCGGTCGGTCTTCAACGCCAAGGTGAACATTTACCGTCAGGCGAAGGACCCGATTTTCCTGGGCATCCAGGACAATCAGCTTGGGCCTTTCCAAACCATCGGGATCGAGACCCTGGCCGGATGAACCTATCCGGCCGGTTTGCCCGGACCGGGTTTGATCCATCTCATTTCCTGCCGCAAAAGCTTCGCTATGCTGCGGATCGCTAAAGGCAGCGGTGGAGCTTGAACATGGCTGAATTGATGAGGGCAATGGTTCTGCGCGACGGCGGAGGCGGGGTTGAGCTGCGGGATGTTACCATCCCCGAACCGGGCCCGGGTCAAGTTCGTATCAAGGTAAATGCCTGCGGGGTATGTCGCACGGATCTGCATGTGGTCGATGGCGATCTTTCCAAACCGCTGTCCAATGTCATTCCGGGTCACGAAGTGGTCGGCACGGTCGAGGCGATCGGGCCTGAGGAGTCGGATGGAACGGCCGGGTCGAAAGGTCACGCCTTGGCAATCGGTGACCGCGTCGGCGTGCCCTGGTTGGGGCATACCTGCGGGCATTGTGACTATTGTCGCGGCCATCAGGAAAACCTTTGCGATACGCCCGGTTTTACCGGCTATACGCTGAATGGCGGCTACGCGGAATTTTGCGTTGCCGATGCCCAGTACGTCTTCCCCTTGCCGGACGAATATGACGATCCGCACGCCGCGCCGCTGCTCTGCGCCGGGCTGATCGGTTATCGGTCTTGGGCCATGGTCCGGGACGCGAAGGTGCTCGGTCTGTATGGGTTCGGGGCGGCTGCCCATATCATTGCCCAGGTCGCCATGGCAAAGGGTGTCGAGATACATGCCTTCACCTCGCCGGGCGACATTCAGGCGCAGGACTTCGCGCGTGGGCTGGGCGCCGTCTGGGCCGGTGGGTCAGACGAGGCGCCTGTGAAGCCGTTGGATGCGGCCATCATCTTCGCGCCGGTCGGCGGGTTGGTCCCCGCCGCCCTGCAAGCCGTGCGAAAAGGCGGCACGGTCGTCTGCGCCGGCATTCATATGAGTGACATTCCCAGCTTTCCCTACAGCATCCTTTGGGAGGAACGCGTGGTCCGGTCGGTCGCCAATCTGACACGCGCGGACGGGGATGAATTCATGGCGCTTGCCGCCGAGGTGCCGATCGAAACGCATGTCCGCCCTTATCCCCTGGCCGAAGCTCAACAAGCCTTGGATGATCTGCGTGCAGGCCGCCTGTCAGGCGCGGCGGTATTGATCCCCTGACCGCGCCGGCCGACGACCCGCATTCGGCGCCGTACATTATTTTATAGGCCATATTATAGAACGCGCGCGCGCAGCCACCCGCTTGCCTGTTCCACCATCAGGACCAGGATGAAAATGGAAATGATGATCATGCAGGCCAGGTCGTAGCTGAAGAAATCCATCGCCACCTTCAATTCGATGCCGATGCCGCCGGCACCGACCAGGCCCAGCACCACCGACGACCGGGTCGCCTTTTCCAGGGCGAACAGGCCGGTGGCGATAAAGCTTGGGATCACCTGCGGGTAGACCGCGCTGAACAGAATGCCGGTGCGCCCGGCGCCCATGGCGGTCAGTGCTTCCTGCGGGCCGTCATCGGCCTCTTCCATCGCTTCGGCGAAGAAGCGGGCACAGAACCCGATTGTATCGATCATGATGGCCAATGTGCCTGCCGCGGGACCCAGGCCGACTGCGATGACGAAGACAAGCGCCCAAATCAGGTCGGGGACGGTTCGGAAAAAGGCGATGAGCCCGCGGAACCCAATTCGCAACAAAGGATGGGGCGCGTGTTTGGCGCTGGCCATCACCGCCAAGGGCAGACTGAAGGCGATGCCCAGAACCGTCCCGACGACGGCCATCTGAAAGGTTTCCAGCAGCGACACCAGCACCGGTGTCAGGCGGCTCAGGTCCGGCGGAAACATCTGGCTGACCAAACGGGCCAGACCGGGGCCGCCGCCGAGGATCTTTTCCCAGGACAATCCCACATGGTTGAAGGACACCAGGACGAAGGCGGCGGCGCCGACGGTCAGTGCGAAGGCCAGCGGGGTGATTTTCCCCATGCGATGGGGCACGCCGTGATCAGGTCCGGTCGTTGCTGTCATAAATCCAATCCAGGTCCTGTTCCCGCAGCCGGGCGGTGGGTTTGTCCTCGACGACAAGGCCGGCCTTCAAGGCGACGACCCGGTCGCCATAGGCCAGTGCGTGTTTCAAGTGGTGGGACGTGAAGATCAGGGTGATGCCGCGTTCGCGCATCAAACGCGCGAAAAGGTCCATCACCTCTTCCGCCGAACTCGGATCCAGGCTGGCGACCGGTTCGTCCGCAATCATGATTTCCGGGCGCTGCATCAAGGCGCGGGCAATCGCCACCCGTTGGGATTGGCCGCCGGACAGCTGGTCGGCGCGTCTGCCGGCCAGATCCGTCAGGCTGACTTGCGCCAGGCAGTCCATGGCTTCTTCCCGCAGTTCCTGGGGCGCCAATGCCTGGTGACAGGCGCGCAGGGCGCCGGCGCGGCCGTGGGCGCCGTGGATGACGTTGGACAGAACGGATAGGCGGGTCGACAGATTATGGCGCTGGAAAACGAAACCGATCCGGCTTCTCAATCGCCTGAGACCCGCACGCCGAAGCGACATGACGTCTTCGCCTAACAGCGAGACGGACCCCTCACTTGGCTCCAGCAATCTTGGCAGGCATCGCAGCAGCGTCGATTTGCCGGCGCCGTTCGACCCCAGAACGGCAACCGCTTCGCCATCGGCGATGACGAGCGAAACACCTTTCAGGATTGCCGGCGATCCACGCCCGCCGAAGCGCAAGACCAACCTGTCGACGGCACAGACGGTAGCGGGCCGGTCGGCGGGCACTTCCGTCACAACGGGGCCGGGGATGAAGTTGCACTCCACCCCCGATGCTTCCGGTATGCCCGGTTCGACCGGCCTGGACCGGGTTGCGGTTGACTCGGACACGGCGGCCTAGTTGCCGACGAAGGAGTTGAACTTGTCCACACCGATGGTCGAGTACATCGACCGGACATAGTTGTAGTCCTTGTCCTCGATCGTAGCCAAGAAATGCCCGCCCAGATATTTCTTGTTGTCGTCGCCTTTGACGACCTGCGCCATCAGATCCTTGCCATGCTCAATGAAGGTGGTGCGGATTTTGTCGAACATCTCTGCCGACACATGCTTGCCCGCGATCAGAATGTCGTTGGGCAGGTCTCGGCCGCGCGCGACGACGGTGAAGGCATGGTCCGGAAAAGCCTTCCGGATTATATTGAGATGACCGAAGTTCATACCGACCGCCTGAAGGTCGCCGCGGATCATCGCTTCGACGGCGACGTTTCGCGAAATGATCTGCGGTGCGTAGTCCTTGTTATAGACAAGGCCCATATCGGCCAGGGCCTGGGCCGGACCAAGATGCTGGCTGGTCGAGCCGACTGAGCCGAAGGAAACCTTCTTGCCGCGCAGGTCTTCGACGGTCTTGATCGGTCCGTCGGCCATGACGACGATCTGCGCGAAATAGTCAGGCCGCTGCCAGCCGACCACCACCTTGGCGTCTGTGCGGGACTTGAAGACGACATATTCCGCCGGGCCGGTCAGGACAAAGTCGATATGTTCGGAACTCAAAGCTTCGACCGCGGCGGTGCGGCTGTTGACCGGGAAGAATTCAACGTCGTACCCGGTGAGCGCGCTGAGCTTGTCGCGGAACGGGCCGAACTCGGTCTGCAGCGCTTCCAGTCCCTCGACATCGGTAACGGCGAAGCGGATCGTCTCGGCCGCGCTGGCGGCCGTGGCGGTCAGGGCAATCGCCGTGGCGGCAAGCGCGCCGGCGGCGGCGGAAACAAAACGGCGTCTATTCATCGTGCAGGTCCCTTAAAGGTGAATCGGATTCGATGCCGCCGTTTCGATTCTCCAGCGGCATGGTTGGCTTTGAACCAGGTGGCGGGCAGGGCGCGTCACGCCCAACCCGGTCCGCCTTTTCATGGCGTGTGAGGATGGGGCTGGTGTGCGGCAACGGCGTTTCGGAAATGTTTCGGAACGGCGAACAACCGAAGAAGGTTTTGTTTCAACGGCCCGAATAGGCCCGTCGGGGCTTGTTGCCCGTCGGCCGGCCGGGATAGAGATGCGGTCCCGGTTGCGCGGCGCGATTGCGGTTTGGAGGATGAGTATGACGACGATAGTGAACGGCCAGGTCCTGTTGCCCAGCGGCGATTTCGCCGAAACCAGCGTTCGTTTGGACGGTGACCATATAGCCGGCTTGGGCGGTGCTTCCGATGGCCGGGAAATCGATGCGACCGGCCTTTGGGTCTTGCCGGGCATGATCGACATTCACGGCGATGCCTTCGAGCGCCAGATGATGCCGCGCCCGGGCGTCCATGTGGACCATGCCATTGCCTTCATGGATACCGACCGGCAGTTGGTGTCCAACGGCATCACGACGGCTTTCCATGGCATCACTTATTCCTGGGAACCGGGACTGCGTGGCGCGGAGCAATGCCGCAGCGTCCTGGATGCGATTGAGGAATTGCGGCCGTCCTTCGGCTGCGATGCGCGAACCCATCTTCGGTGGGAGACCTATAACCTCGACGCGGTGGAAGAAGTGGCGGAATGGATCGCGGCGGGGCGGATCGACCTGCTGGCCTTCAACGATCACGCGCCCACCATCCTTAAGCGCGTCCTCAGCCCCGAGAAGAAGAAGCTTGGCGAATATACCGGCCGGACCGGTTTGACCGAGCAGGACTTCGTCGACCTCGCCAAGCGTGTCGCGGCGCGCAAGGACGATGTGCCGGGCGCGATCGAACGCCTGGCCGCCGCGGCGGTGAAGGCCGGTGTGGCTCAGCTTTCCCACGACGACACGACGGCGGAGACGCGCGGCTGGTACAACGGGCTGGGTTGCACGGTGGCGGAATTCCCGATGACCGACGAAGCTGCCGACGAAGCCTTGCGGCTGGGCAACCCCATCGTTCTCGGCGCGCCGAACGTGATGCGCGGGGGCAGCCATAATGGGTCGCTCGACGCTGCGGTAAATGTCGCGGCGGGACGGTGCGATATTCTGGCCAGCGATTATTACTATCCCAGCATGTTGGCCGCGGCTTTCCGGCTGGTGCGGGACGGGCGCTGTTCCTTCCCGGAAGCCTGGGCGCGTGTCAGCCGGAATCCGGCCCTGGCCGCCGGGCTTTCCGATCGCGGTGAAATCGCGCAGGGGGCACGGGCGGATCTGGTTCTCGTCGATCCGGAAACATCGGCCGGTCCGCAGGTGCGCGCGACGATCGCCGGTGGCGCAATTGTCTATGACAGCGGCCCGGCCCGGAACGGGATTTAAATCCGGCATGTGAAACCGGCATGTGAAACCGGGATGTGAACAGGACGCTGTATCGATTGATTTTGTTAACAGTCGTTCAAAAGGACGGTCGAATATGCAACGCCCGTGTATGAGCGCCCCCTATTGGAGGAAACGTGCATAACCTATACTGGTCCGGTCGTTTCTAAAAATGTGTCGTCAATTCTTCGATTGTTTAAGCCTTAGGGGAGGCATCCATGCGTATCGCTTTCAAAACCTTCGCCGCAGCCGCTGTCCTCAGCGCGTCGGTGTTCGGATACACCGCTGCCAACGCGGCATCGCTGGTGATCCTCGGCCCGCCGGACTTGCAGCGGGAACTTGATGTGAACAACAACAAGCCCGGGATCGCACACTTCAATCCGGGGCCCGGCACGGGCTCTGTCCTGTCGCAGATCGATAGTTTCATCGATACCGGCAGCACGGACCGGACGCTGAACAACGAAACCCTGAACATCTTCAATTCCAGCAGCAACGGCCAAAACCGCGGCTTGGCCATCGATGGTCTGGCGGGGTTGTCCTCGGTCACCATCCAGTTCACGTATTTCGGATCCGAAGCCGGGTACTTCAATCTGGCATTTCAGGACAGCAACGGTGGGTTCGATCTGATTTTCGATGAGACCGCCGCGATCGGCGCCACGACCCAACGCACTTTTTCGGTGGCTGATCTTGGGGCCGCGCCCGCTTTGCTGCCATTCGTCTTCCGCACCTCGCAAGGCGCGCAGGAAGCCAGCAACACCGGCGATATCGACGGGCAGTTGGAAATGGCTTTCCTGAACGTCATTGACGAAAACGCGCTCGGCTTCGCCGATGGGTCGACGATTGCTTTCTTCGGCGATGGCGGCGGCGGTTTCGACAAGGATCTCGATGATCTGGTCATCGGGATCGGTGTTGCCAGCGTGACCGCAATCCCGGTTCCGCCGGCCGCGGTCCTGCTGTTGACCGGCTTGTTCGGCATCGGCGCGCTGAAGCGCATGCGCCGTGGCGGCATGACAGCTTAAGAACTGCTCAGCGCGGCGTCATCCGCCGCGCCGCAGGTTTCCAAAATCGCGCTCGGTCATCCAGACCGGGCGCGTTTTTTTTGCCCGCCACCCGCTATTGCCTCGCAAATGGACTTACGTTAACGTAAACGTAAATCAGCGCAAGATAACCGCGAACAGCAGGTCATGTCCCAAACCTATACCATCCGTGAACTGGCCGACGCCTTCGACGTGACGACGCGGACGATCCGGTTCTATGAGGACGAGGGGTTATTGAGCCCGCTGCGGGACGGCCAGAACCGGATATTCCGATCCCGCGACAGGGTGCGTTTGAAACTGATTTTGCGCGGCAAGCGTCTTGGATTCACGCTGGCGGAGATCAAGGAAATCGTCGGTATGTACGACGCGCCGCCGGGCGAGTCCGGTCAATTGACCCTGTTCATCGAAAAGCTGCGGGAACGCCGCGCGGAGCTTGAGGATAAGCGCCGCGACATCGACGAGACCTTGGCGGAACTCGACGCGCTGGAAGAGCAGAGCGTCGCGCGGTTGAAGGAGCTGACCGCCAAATGACCCCTGCAAAACCGACTTTCGCGCCGAAGAACCCCGATTTCGAAACCCGGGTGCGGGACAGTTTCAACCGCCAACCCTTCATGCATCACTGCAACATCACCATGCCGGTCGTCGAACCGGGTTATGTGGAAATGCGGGTCGATCACGACCATGCCTTGACCCAGCAGCACGGTTTCCTGCATGGCGGGATGGTCGGCACCGTGGCCGATTGCACGGCGGGTTATGCGGCCTTTTCCCTGATGCGGGCCGAAGACTCGGTCATCACGGTGGAGTATAAGATCAACATGCTGGCCCCGGCGCATGGCAGGACGATGCTGGGCCGTTCGCGGGTGATCCGCGCGGGCGGCAGTCTGATGATCTGTCAGTCGGACCTTTACGTGCTCAATGGGGCGGGGGACGCGGCGACGGAGAAGCATTGCGCAACGGCCCTGGTGACGTTGATGGTGCTGAAGGACACGCCGGACGCGCCGCCGGAATAACCAGGCGGCGTGCCGAAAACTGAATGATGAGGCGCGGGGCGGCTGAACGCCCCGCCGGAGGAAACGGAGCAAATCATGATCGCCAACGATTATCCCAGCCTGAACTTCAACCTCGGTGAAACCGCGGACATGCTGCGCGATGCCGTCCGCTCCTTCTCGGCGGATGAGATCGCGCCGCGGGCGGAAGAAATCGACCGCACCGACCAGTTCCCGATGGACCTTTGGAAGAAGATGGGGGACCTCGGCGTGCTTGGCGTGACGGTCGAGGAGGAATACGGCGGCGCGGCCATGGGCTATCTGGAACATGTCGTCGCGATGGAGGAAATCAGCCGGGCGAGCGCTTCGGTAGGCCTCAGCTATGGCGCGCATTCCAACCTCTGCGTTAACCAGATCCGCCGCAACGGGACGGAGGATCAGAAAAAGCGCTATCTGCCGAAGCTGATCTCCGGCGATCATATCGGCGCACTGGCCATGTCGGAACCGGGCGCGGGGTCGGACGTCGTTTCCATGAAACTGCGGGCTGACAAGAAGGGCGATCGCTACGTCCTGAACGGCAACAAGATGTGGATCACGAACGGGCCGGATGCCGATACGATGGTGATCTATGCCAAGACCGATCCGGATGCCGGGCCGCGCGGGATGACCGCCTTCCTGGTCGAGAAAACCTTCAAGGGTTTCTCCGTTGCCCAGAAGCTCGACAAGCTCGGCATGCGCGGAAGCCACACCGGTGAGTTGGTTTTCGAGGATTGCGAAGTGCCTGAAGAAAACGTGCTCGGCGAGGTTGGCCGCGGCGTCAACGTACTGATGTCCGGCCTCGACTATGAACGCGCGGTGCTGGCGGCCGGCCCGACCGGCATCATGCAGGCCTGCATGGATATCGTCGTGCCTTACTTGCACGAACGAAAGCAGTTCGGTAAAGCCATCGGCGAATTCCAGCTGATGCAGGGCAAGCTGGCGGATATGTACACGACGATGAATGCCTGCAAGTCCTATGTCTACATGGTGGCGCAGGCCTGCGACCGGGGTGAGACGACCCGAAAGGATGCAGCCGGGGTCATTCTTTATGCGGCGGAAAAAGCCACTTGGATGGCCCTTGAAGCGATTCAGACGCTGGGTGGAAACGGTTATATCAACGAATATGCGACCGGCCGTTTGCTGCGCGATGCCAAGCTTTACGAGATCGGCGCGGGCACCAGCGAAATCCGCCGGATGCTGATCGGCCGTGAGTTGTTTAACGAAACGGCCTAGCGCCAATTTTCTTGGCGCGCACCCAGCCCGCTCCCCCTGTCTGCCACCCACAGAATGGTAAGCCTAGGTGGTTGCAAGGGCGAGGGGGCGAAACCGGTTTTGCAATGTCATAGGAGGTCGGGCGGCGACAACCGCCCCAGCCAACAATGCGTAACACATCAGTTAGTTTGTTCGACTTCTTCGAAATGGCCTTTGGTCTCATCGGCTTCAGCCGAACCACCGGGCTAAGGCTGGGCGATGCGGCGTCACCGGCGATGCCAAGGGGCGGGATGCGGCAGACCGCCGGACCGGCCAATGAAAATGGTGTCCGCGGTCTGACCCCGATCGTATCGATGGCGGTTTCCGTCTGTCCGGTCTCCCCGGTCGTGAAACGCACCTGATAGGACCGTTGTTTGAACGGCAACAGGCAGTCTGGAAGGATGCGAATGACGAAGGAACGTGAAGCGGATATCGCGGGCCACTACACGGATGGCGCTTTATTTGAGCGGCTGTGTGCCCTTCTTGCGACGGACGGCGCGGACCCGAACCACCCGACACTTGCCGACCTGGCCCCGTACGACCAGTTCCATGGCCGCGCCTTCGAGGCGACACGGGAACTTGCCGATCTTTTCGATCCCGGTCCGGGGGGACATCTTCTGGATATCGGCTGCGGCATCGGCGGCCCGGCCCGCTATCTGGCGGATCGCTACGGCTGCCGCGTTACCGGCATAGACCTGACGGAAGAGTTCATCGACGTGGCGCGGCGGCTGACCGATCTGGTCGGGATGGCCGACCGTGTATCCTTCGAATTGGGAAATGCGTTGGCGATGCCGTTCGACGATGACAGTTTCGACGGGGCCTTTTGCATGAATGTCTCGATGAATATCGAAGACAAGGACGGGTTCTACCGGGAAACGCTTCGTGTCTTGCGGCCCGGTGCCCCCTTGGTCCTGTCCGAATTGGCGAGCGGGAATCCGGCCGCGATAGAGTATCCGACCCCCTGGGCGGATACCGAAGCGGCGAGTTTCCTGGTGAGTGTGGAAGATACGGTTTCCGGGCTGCAGGCGGCCGGGTTTCACGTCGAGAATGTCAGGGACGCGACCGAAGCGAATTTGGAATTCGGTAAACGCAGCAAGGCAATGCTGGATCGCGGTGAAAAGCCGCCCCATCGGGGCGTTCATCTAATTCACGGTCCGGCCTTGGCGAAGGTCGCGACGGCGAATACCGCCAAAGGGATCATCAGTGGAAATCTAGTTCCGATCGAGGTGCTCTGCCGCAAGGAGGTCTGATCGCGACAGAGCACCTGATGGAACCGGCGCCGGGAGGGACTAGGCGCCGGTCTTGGGGGCCCGGTGTCGTTGTCGTCGAGGTTCGGGACGTCTTCCCCAAAAAAAGGATGGGATCAGATGATCAACCGGCTGACCGTCGCCGGCTCTATGATCATCTTGTATTTCGGATGACGACGCAGTTTCGTGATATGCAGATGCGTCAGTTGGTGCCCTGCGGACAGAAGCAGCGTGCCGTCGGATGCGCAAAGGTCGGTTTCCAAGATATCCCCCGACATCAGCCGCGACGGCGGAAGTTCCAAGACCTCAACCTGATCCGTACCGCGGAAAGATGCGTCATGGTCCAGAATATCCTGAACGATCAGGACCACCGCGGGGTCGTACTCCTCCCCATCCATCGATAGGTTCCGGCACAATTCCGGGTCGGGTCGCATATTGGCCCCCATCGGGGTCACCGCGTTCAACACTTTCAGAATGCGGCTGCCCAAGGGAATTTTTTCACCCGCGATAGCATCGTCGGGATAGCCGGAACCATCGAAGTTTTTTTCCTGATAGCGAATGATACTGGCCACGCCACCCATGCGCGGCACCCATTTGATCAGGTCATAGGCGACATCCACATGACGCTCGATGAGCTCCTGCTCCTCGGTGGTCAGTTTCTGTTTCAACACGACTTTCTGGATGATGTCATCCGGGACGCTGATCCACCCGATCGACGACAACAATGTCGCGATCTTGATTTCCCAGTTGTTGATGGCACCCAGGGCTTCGTGCGTCTTTTCGGCCAAACCGCGCAGGCCGCAAACCCGTCCGAAGGCAATCGGGTTGGTTACTTCCATGACGTCGAGCAACACCTTGACGCTGCCGGCCAGCGTCCGTTCCATCAGGTCGCGTTCCAGACAGCGCAGGCGATGACGTTCGATGGCGCCTTTCAGCGTTTCCCGCAACTCGTCCATGGTGCAAGGCTTGTTCAAGAAGCGGTACACATGGCCTTCATTCACCGCTTTGACCGCGGTCTCCTGATCGTTGTTGCCCGTTAGCATGATGCGGGTCGGATCCGGATGCCGGACCGCGACGGAAGAAAGAAACTCTACGCCGTCCATACCTGGCATGCGCATGTCCGCGACGATTGCCGCATAGTTCGTGCCGCTGTTGATCATATCCAAACCGGAGGGACCGTCCTCGGCGCAATCCACGTCGAATTCGTTCCGCAATTGGCGGCGAATACCAGCCAGTAGCATCGGGTCGTCATCGACAAAAAGTATCTTTTCCATTGTTTCCTCCTTTAACAGGCATGTTCTAGGGCGCGCTCGCTCATCACGCCGGGTCAGACCACGGCGGGATGCTTGCGCAACCAATTCGCCAATTCATTGGCCGGGACGGGTTTCGAGAAGTGGTATCCCTGCATCTCGTCATAGCCCAAGGCGCGGACGAAATTGGCATGTACGTCGTCCTCGATTCCTTCGGCGATGGTCTTGATGCCAAGGCGATGGCCGAGCTCCCGCACGGCAAGAAGGACCGCACCTTCGGATGGGTTTGTCGTTGCTTTGGATACGAATTTCCGGGCGACTTTCAGGCAGTCCAAACCTAAGGATCGCAAAAAAGCGAAGGACACATAGCCCGTGCCAAAATCGTCGAGCGATAGACGAACGCCCATCTTCTTAATCTCGGCGACCGTGCCCGCTGCGGTTTTGTGTTGATGCAGTTCCAGGCCTTCGGTGATTTCCAGTTGGAGCGACCGAGGACTGAACCCCGTTTTTTTCAACACCCGCGAAACCGTATCGACCAAACGCGGGTCTCCGAACAGCACAGGCGAAATGTTCACCGATAACGGCATCTGCCGACCCTGTGTATCGCGCCAGTTCGTCCATGTGGCGCAGGCGGCGTTCAATGCCCATTCGGTGATCCAGATGATGTCCCCTGTCTTCTCCGCGGCCGGGATGAAAGCGGCGGGCGAAACCTGCCCAAGGGTCGGACTGTTCCAACGGATCAAGGCTTCGATGCTTTTGGTGTCGCCTGTGGCGGAACAAACACGGGGTTGGTAGACAAGGTTGAATTCCTTGTCCGCGTCCGCGCTGTTGAGAAACTCTGCCAAGTCGCGGCCATGCTTGGCGCGGGGCGTGGTACTGTTATCGCGATCCTTTAACTCAACACATTCATCGAGGACTTCAAGCAAGCGCTTTGCGTTGATTGGCTTTGCAAGGAACCGGTATACGGAAGCCCGATTGATCGCGTCCGTCATAATGTCTGCATCAATATAACCGGTCAGCAAAATCCGGGGAACATCCGGTGCTATCTTCTTGGCCTTTTCCAGAAACTCGAGCCCTGGCATGTCCTGCATGCTCATATCGCAGATGACCGCGCAGATATCGCCATGGTTTTGGAGCAGGGTGAGGCCCGTCTCGCCACAGTGTGTGGTCAGAACATCGAATTGGCGTCCCGCGATTCGATTGATCGCGTTCAGTGTCATGCGATCATTGTCCGCTGCGAGAATTTTATACATCGTCAGTGCCTCTTTGGGTCTCGATACAATCGATATAGAGGCCGGCGCAGGCCCGGCACATCCGCATTTGGGGGCGATTCAGATGAAAAGATTTTGGCGGGATACTGCTGTGGCTCGCATGGTGGTGGGGCGGATTCCGGTTGGTCCGCGTTTTAAAGCCAAATAAAGGTAATAAAGAGGGGGGATGCGCGGATCAGGCAGAAGCGCGGCTTTGAATCCAATGGGCAAGGTCGCCTTGCGCCAACGGCCTGGAGATATGGAAGCCCTGCATCTGGTCGAATCCGAGTTTCCGGATGAACTCGGCGTGCTGAAGGGTTTCGACACCGGCAGCGACGGTCTTGATGCCCATTTTGGCTCCCAGCTTCAGCATGGCTTGAAGGGTGGACACAGGGTCTTTTCCGGTCACCCGCCGTATGAATTTGTCGCCCCTTTGCAGGCAGGCTTGGTTTTCGACGGTCAATGTAGAATCGGGAAGTCCCTGATCGACAACACTGTCGATGTTGACACGGACGCCCAAGTCCCTGAGTGCGGCGGCGGTGGCGCTGGCTTTCTTGTTGCCGCAAAGACTGAGCCCTGCGGTCACCTCCAGTTCCAAACGGTTTGCAGGTATGCCGGCAACCCGGATTGCATTCGCGACCAATCCAATGAAGCGGGGATCGGTATAGCCCATCGGCGAGATATTGACGGAAACCGGGATCGCCGGACACCCTTGGTCGGTCCAGTCCCGTACGGCGTTACACGCGGTCTGCAGAGTCCAATCTGTAATCCATGCGATATCGCCGCTCTGTTCCGCGACGGGAATGAAGGTCGCCGGCGGGATGGCGCCCAATGCGGGGTTTTCCCAGCGTACCAATGCCTCGACGGCGCAGACGCGGCCCGACGCCGTGCAGATCCGCGGTTGGTAGAGCATGTTGAATTGCACGTCGGGATCGGTTTTCGACAAGGCATCGCGAACGTTCTCATCGTCGGAATTGCTGCTGAAACCGTGGCCGGGCGGCTTGTCGGCACCTGAAATTTGTCCGTCCAACAGGGCAAGAATTGTCCGGGCGTCGACTGGCTTTTCGACACAGTGCCAGAAAGGCGAACGCCCATCCATGCGCTGGGGCCTGACATCCGTCGTGGGGTCGACCATCAGCACGAAAGTCGCGTCCGGCACGACCTTGGCGGCTGCTTCCAAAAATTCAGGGCCGGACATGTTGCTTGCCTTGGTATCGCAGACCACCGCGCCGACCTTCGAGAAATCAGCCAACAGGCTCACAGCCGTCTCGCCGTCATCGGCGGTTAGGACATGGAAGTTGTCCTGAAGCATCCTCTTGGCGGATGCCAGGACCGACAGGTCGTATGAGACAACAAGTACCTTAAGCATTTCCGGCATCCCCAAGAACATTGTCTGAGGGTATATGCCTGGATCCGGACTTGACCTATCCGCATTTGGGGGCGAATTGATAGGGTGTTAATAAAGATGTTCTAACATACGAATATGATAGACAGCCCTAAGGTCACATTTGTCGATGATGACGCCGCCGTTCTTTCCGGTTTACGCCGGGCGTTAAGGGGCAGGCGGGATTCCTGGGACATGAAATTCTACCAGGACCCTGTCGTGGCCTTCGACGCTATGCGCGAAAATCCACCGCATGTCGCGGTCGTGGATATACGCATGCCGGTGATGGATGGTGTCGAACTCGCCAAACAGATACGCAGCGCAATACCATCGGTGCAAACCATCGTCTTGTCGGGGTCGACGGAGTTCGATGTCGCGGTGTCGATGATCAACGATGGAAATATCTTTCGCTTCTACGTTAAACCTTGCCCCGCGGAGCAATTGTCTGAGGGGATAGAGGCCGCACTGTCCAAGAGGCTGGCGCAATCCGAGGACGAGACTGCCATCGCCGGCGACGTCGGTGCCTCTGCATTGAACAATCTTCCCTTCGCGGTGCTTGTGACCAATAGCGATGGAAAGCTTCTGTTCACCAACCAGTCGGGCGGTGAGTTGATTGCAAACCATACGGGACTGACGGTCGATAACGCCGGCATTCTGCGGGCTACCCGGTCCGAGGATACTGAGCGCCTGCATGGCGCCATGCGCTCGGCCCGGGACACCAATCGCACCGCGGGATTGAGGTTGGAAGATGAAGACGGTGAGCCCATTCGGGCCACGATCCTCGCCAACGCCATGGGCTCGTCGGAAGACACGCGTCTATATCTGTATGTATCGCGGGATGGCACCGCACCCAATCCGACGCCGGATTTGATCGCGGCGCTATTCGGTCTGACCGTTTCGGAATCCCGGCTTGCCGCGGCAATGGCGCAGGGACTCAGTTTAGAGGAAGCGGCAGTGGAATGCGGCGTGACCAAAAGCACGGCGCGGACCTATTTGAAGAATATCTTTTCAAAGACGGGGGCGACGCGGCAGGCCGAACTCGTCCGCAAGATCCTGCTTTCGGTCGCATCCCGGTAGGTGACGCGGCGCGTCGCGCTGCGCTATCGCTTGGTGTTCTCTTGTAGTTCCTGCAACGCCTCGATCACCGCATCGCGCCAGATTTCGATGCGATCAAAGCACCCGGTCGCCGTCAGGTATTCTTCATCCAAACCCCGTTTGACCATTTCCTCCGGTCCCATATCCGGGCGGTCCAGCGCCCTGACCAGAAGTTGGGCGGCGTGGACGCAGGCCAAGACGTCGACGGAGCGCGGGATGTCGGGCACCAGCGTGTCGGACGGGTTATGGTGAAAGCAGACGGCTTCGATGATGTTTGGCGGAAAGTCCCAAAGGCCGACGAGGCGAGCGCCCAATTGTGCATGCGAGGCACCGAAATGGTCGGTCTCCGCTTCCGGCAGTGCGCTCCTGCCTTTTTCCACATCCGTCATGGCGGTATTGAATGCCTTGTTGTCGTTGACCTGTAGAACCAAAGTGCCGACATGGCAGAGAATGCCGGCGGTCGATGCCGCTTCCCTGTCCTCCACCGGAAGCTTCTCCACCCTGGCTATCCGTGCGGCCGCCGTGCCGATGGACAGCGATCTTTCCGCCAACCGCGCGACCACATTCTGTAATTCAGGTTTACGGTCGGCGATCTTGTGGAACTCGGCCAGGGTGGCCAAGGCTTTCACCGTCTCCAATCCCAGTAGTTGAACGGCCTGCTTGCAGTTGGAAATTCTGCTCGGCATGGAAAAACAGGGTGAGTTCGCAAGCCGAAGGATTTGTGCCGTCAGCCCCAGGTCGGACTCGACGATCTTGCCGACGGATGCCGCGCTGGATGTCGGCGAGTCTATTTCGGCCATCAGCGCGATAAAGGTTTTCGATGGGGATGGCAGTGATCTTAAACTGTCCGTCAGATGGCGGAGGCTCTCGGAATGCACGTTGCATCTAAGATTCAGCAGCCGGTGCAATATGTCGATCAGCAGATCGGGTTCGCAGGGTTTGGGCAGGAACTGATGGGCGCTGCCGACAGCCCGAAGAAGCATATCCTGCTCTGCATGGCCTGACAGTATGATGCGGACCGATTCAGGATGGCGGTGCGCGGCCTCGGCCATTACCGAAGCGCCGTCGACGACCGGCATTCGCATGTCGGAAATCACCGCGTCGATCTTGTGGGTGGCCATGTAGTCCAGCGCGGCCTGCCCGCCTTCCAGGAAGACCATATCCCAGATATCGCGTTTCTTGCGCAAATTTCTGCGAAGACCGTCAAGCACGTGGCCTTCGTCATCGACGAAGATGATCCTGGGAAGGCCTTGCGACATCGACTCCAACCGGCTGAAAATTTCCTAATAGCTCGAATATAGTGGAAACCTCAGCTAAGCAACAGCCGTCTCTTTGGGGGTGTCATTCCGGTCCGATGGCTTCTGTGCCTCAGTATTGCAGGGCAGGGTTATGACGAATTCGGTTCCGCCACCCTCCGGCGTTGTGACCTCGATCGTGCCATCGTGTTTGTCGCACACGATATTCCGGCAGATCGTCAAACCTTGGCCGGTGCCCTTTCCGGGCGGCTTGGTCGTAAAGAAGGGATCAAAAACACGGTTGCGGATTTCCTTCGGAATGCCGGGGCCGTTGTCTCGGACGATCAACGCTACCCGGTCGCCCCGGGTTTCCGTTTCGATTTCGATCCGGCCATGCTGTTTCGTTTTGTCGTCGTCGCCCTCATTGCCGCTTTCGATCGCGTCGGCCGCGTTGACGATCAAATTCACCAGCAACTGCGTAATCTGCCCGTCATTCGCCACGATGTCGGGCAGGTTCTGGTCCAGTTTTTCTTCCAGGTCGGCGACGTATTTCCATTGGTTCCGGGTGACGATCGCTGTGTTGCGGACCGCTTCGTTCAGACTGATCTTCTGTTTTTCGATCGCGCCGGGATGGGCATAGAATTTCACCGCGCCGATGATATCCCGGATGCGGCCTACACCCTCGATCGATTGGCTTGCCGCCGCGGGCATCTCCTCGCGCAGGTAGTCGTAGTCGGCTTTTTGAAGCCTTTGCTTGCTCGCGTCCTCCTTGCCGCAGGACTTGAGGTCTTCGCTCATCCCGTCGATGCATTCGAACAGGTCGCCGATGGAATCCGACAGGAAGCTTAAATTGTCGCCGACGAATTGGGCCGGGGTATTGATTTCGTGCGCAACGCCGCCCGCAAGGGTCCCCAGGCTTTCCAGCTTCTGCTTTTGCATCAGGTTGCGTTCCAGCTTGGCATTCTTTTCGGCTGCCGCGAACAGGTCCGTGACATCGGTTTCAACAAGCACGATTCCGCCATCGCGCATGGTTTCCTGGGTAGTCTGGATAATCCGGCCGTCGGACAGTTTCGTTTCCCAACGGCGGAAACGGTCCGGTCTTGCATGTCGTTCCATGCGCCCGGAACTCAGCTCATTCTCACCTTCCCGTTGGGGCGGCGGCGTCAACAGATGGCCTTCCAGCATCTCACGCAACGCGGGTAGGTGCCGGTAGTTCGCACCTTCCCGGACCAGTTTCTGGTCAAAATCAAACATTGTGCATAGGGCGCTGTTCACATGGACGACCGTCAGGTCGTGCTCCAACACCGCAACGCCTTGGGGCATGCTTTCGATAGCATCGTACAAGCGGTCCTCTGCCGCGGCGCGGCGTTCTTCGGCGAGGGCGCGGGCTTCTTCCAACCGGTGGGAATAATTCTGCAGAAACTCCGACATGATGTTGAAGCTGATCGCCGTTTGGGCCAGTTCGTCTTCGCCGCGGACTTCCGTTTGGACGCCGAATTCACCATTGGCGACCCGGTTCGCCGCTTTTTGCAGCCGGACGAGCTGTCTGGTCAGCATCTGGCCAAGCAACAGGCCGAAAACCGCGACGACAAGTATTTCCGCGCCCGCGACGCTCAACATCCACTCGCGCGCATCGGCAACGGTTTCCTTCAATCCGCTGGTGGACATGCCCAGTTCCACGCGGCCGAATGGCTTCCCGGCGACGACGATCGGGGACCAGACGTCCAGGCGATGGTCCTCATGCGCATCGGCAACCGACATATCCTGCTTGAAGGGCAGGGCCAGGACGTCATCCGGGCCTTCTTCCGAGATGACAGTGCCGTCCTCAAGCCGGACCCTGGCATAGTCGATCCCTGGGTTGGAAACCGCCTGGTAGACCAATTCCTCCAACGTCGCGATATCCAGAGAGACGGTCGCGTCGGCAGTCATCGTGGCCAGAAGCCGGCTGGCGGTCTGCGCCTGCTCGACGATCCTGTCTTCGTTAGAGGTTCGGATATAGTTGAGACTGCTGACGATGAGCACGGCCAGCATGAGGAATTCGATTGCCGCAATTCCCAGAACGGTTTTCAGCCGGAATGACATCGATTGCCCGTTTCATCCACGATTTGGGTTTGGGCCTTGTCCAAATGCAACGAACGGACATCGTCCCAATCCGCGTTTTTTCCATCTTCAAAGCCTAATATACCCAGATTTTTCAAAATGTCGCCGTCCGCTGCGGAAAGCGCCAACAGGGCTGCCTGGATGCCGTCCCGCAGGCCCGGATCCATGTCCTGCGCCACGGCGATCGCATGCGGCGTGTAGGGGGCGGTTTCGTAGAAGATATCCAGTTGATCCCGGATCTCCGGCGCCAGGGTGTTCCAGGTCCGCCGCACGCCGCCGCCCGCCTCGTACAGGCCAAGCGCTACGGCGCGATAGACGGAATCGTGGGATTTCACGTAATCGGCGGTGAAGTCGACACCTTCTTTCCGCAACTCGGCGCGCGGGATGACGCTGGCGCCGAAGGCGGCCGGACTGGGAAAGGCGAGTTTCGCGCCTTGCAACTGCTTCAGTTCCGTCTTCGGGCGATCCTTGCGGGTCACCAGCAAGCCTTTGAGTTTTTTGTCTTTTTGCCGTGCGATTGCCTCATACCCTGTCTCGTCGTGGAACACCACGTAGTGATACGGGTTCATATAGGCGATGTCGTAGGCGCCCTTCGCCAGGCAGGATTCAAAGGTGGGGATGTCTTTCGCGGTCGCGAATTCGATCGATCGACCGAGTTTCTCGGACAGGTATTGCGTCAACGGCAGCCAAACCCGGGCCAAGCGGCTGGCGGATTGCTGCGGAACCACGCCGAACAGAACCGTCTTCTCCGCCGCTAGCGCCCCATTGGCCCCAAATCCGGTATTCGCGAAAAGCGGCGCTACGATAAGTGCGGCGTAAAGAACGGCGCGTTTCATTCTCCTGGTCCTCCTGCGTTTTCACCCCGCGGCAGATGTATCGGAGGGAAGGGGGAAACCATACCCCCAAACAGGGATGATTTACCCCAGGTTGAGAAGAAATTGGATCCGGGAAATTGTCCGGCGGCGATTTTCCCGACAATTAATATGATACACTTTTTCCGTTGAAATTAAAAAAACCATATCATATTATCTGGGTAGGTGAGGTGAACAAACTGGCTGCGATGCCTCTGCCGCGTCGGACGCAAAGCGACGCAAAAGGATGGCGAAATCATCCGCGGCGAAAACCGGACGGGACGGAAACGCGACATGGCCTATACGATTGCAGAAAAGCCGGAAGAGGCGCGCGCCTTCGCCGCCGAAACCGCAAAGGATGAAGATCCGGCGAAGCGGACGGCATTCGACGAAAAGGTCGCCGCGGAAGGCAAGATCGAGCCGCGCGACTGGATGCCGGAGAAATACCGCAAAACGCTGGTTCGGCAGATTTCCCAGCACGCGCATTCGGAATATGTCGGCATGCTGCCGGAAGGAAACTGGGTGACGCGCGCGCCCAGCTTGCGGCGCAAGGCCATTCTGCTGTCGAAAATCCAGGACGAGGCGGGGCATTCCCTGTACCTCTACAGCGCGGCGGAGACCTTAGGCGTTTCCCGCGACGCGATGCTGGAAGCGCTGCATGACGGCCGCGCCAAATACAGCAGCATTTTCAACTATCCGACCCTGACCTGGGCGGATGTGGCGGCGATCGGCTGGCTGGTCGATGGCGCCGCGATCGTCAACCAGGTCTCCCTTCAGCGCTGTTCATACGGCCCTTACAGCCGCGCGATGGTGCGGATCTGCAAGGAGGAAAGCTTCCATCAGCGCCAGGGTTATGAAGCGATGATGGCGCTGGCCCAGGGCACGCCGGAACAGAAGAAGATGGCGCAGGAAGCGCTGAACCGCTGGTGGTGGCCGAGCCTGATGATGTTCGGGCCGAGCGACAAGGACAGCCCGAATTCCGAACAGAGCATGGCCTGGCGGATCAAGCGCGATTCCAACGACGATCTGCGTCAACGCTTCGTCGACATGACCATTCCCCAGGCCGACTATCTGGGCCTGACGGTGCCGGACCCGGAGCTGAAGCTGAACGCGGAAACCGGCCATTACGATTTCGGCGAAATCGATTGGGACGAGTTCTGGCAGGTCGTGAACGGCAACGGCATCTGTAACCGCGAGAGGCTGCAAAACCGGCGCGATGCCTGGGACAAAGGCGCCTGGGTTCGCGAAGCCGCGATGGCGCATGCGGACAAGAAAGCCGCCCGCAAACTGGCCGCCGCCGCCGAGTAACGGCGCCCGATTTTCAAACGAGTACAGTCACGGGTCGCCGAGTGCGCCCGCATATCGAAAAACAGACTGGCAGACAGGCAGGAGTGTATCCAATGTCGAAAGAGTGGCCCCTTTGGGAAGTCTTCACCCGCAGCAAAGCGGGGATGCATCATCGCCATGCCGGCAGTCTGCGCGCGCCGGACGCGGAAATGGCGCTGCAGAACGCACGCGACGTCTATACCCGACGCGGCGAAGGGGTCAGCATCTGGGTCGTGAAATCGGTCGACATCACCGCATCCGACCCGGACGACAAGGGCATGCTGTTCGACCCGTCGGACGACAAGATCTACCGCCACCCGACCTTCTACGACATCCCCGATGAAGTAGGACATATGTAGAGTCCGATAGGATCTGCATCGCATTGAATAAGAACGGATTTCAGGGATCGCTATGAATAAGGATCAACATGTCGAATTCCTGCTGCGGCTGGGCGACAATTCGCTCGTCCTCGGCCACCGCCTGTCGGAATGGTGCGGCCATGCGCCGGTGCTGGAAGAAGACATCGCCATGACCAATGTGGCGCTGGACCTGATCGGCCAGGCGCGGATGCTGTACAGCCATGCGGGCGAGATCGAGGGCAAGGGCCGGGACGAGGACGCCATCGCCTATCTGCGCGACGTGCTCGATTGGCGGAACTGCCTGCTGGTGGAACAGCCGAACGGCGACTTCGCCGATACCATGGCGCGCCAGTTCCTGTTCGATGTCTGGAATTTCGAAGTCTTCTCCGCGCTGACCAAATCGTCTGACGAACAACTCGCCGCCATCGCCGCCAAGGCGCTCAAGGAAATCTCCTACCACCGCCGCCATTCCGGCGACTGGGTCATCCGCCTGGGCGACGGGACGGAGGAGAGCCGCGCGAAGATGATCGCCGCGCTCGACCGGGTCTGGGGTTTCACGGACGAGCTGTTCCAGATGGACGATGTGGACAAGGCCGCGCTGGCGGCCGGCATCGGTGTCGATCTGGAAGCCTTGCGCCCGGCCTGGGAGTCCCATGTCGGCGCGGTGCTGGCCGAAGCGGGCCTGGAAAAGCCCAGCGTCACCTGGTCGGTCAAGGGCGGCCGCACCAAGGGGCACCACAGCGAGCATCTGGGTTTCCTTCTGGCCGAGCTGCAATTCATGCAGCGCGCCTATCCGAACAGCAACTGGTAGGCGCGGGGGCATGGGATAGGAAAGGCGGCAGGCGATGAACACCCATCCGATCACCGATCCGGCGCTTGGCGACCGAGCGGCCTGGGCCGTGCTGCGCGATGTGACGGACCCGGAGATTCCGGTCCTCACGCTGGAAGACCTGGGCGTCATCCGCGCGGTGGATGTGGACCTTGAACATCACAGCGTTCATGTGACCATCACGCCGACCTATTCGGGTTGCCCCGCCATGCAGACGATGGAAATCGATATCCGCGACCGATTGATGCGCGCGGGTTTCACCACGGTCGATGTGGAGACCGTGCTGTCGCCGGCCTGGACCACCGATTGGCTGACCGAGACAGGGCGCGAGAAACTGCGCGCCTATGGCATCGCCCCGCCGGCGAAAGGCGAAGGCGGCGGCAAGGCCGTGCTGATGGGGCATGACCCCGTGGTCGCCTGTCCGCAATGCGGATCGGAAGACACCAAGCCGATCAGCGAATTCGGCTCCACGGCCTGCAAGGCGCTTTATCGCTGCAATGCGTGTTTAGAGCCCTTCGACTATTTCAAGTGCATATAAAGTTCTGAGGAAACGAATCTCATGTCCAAGTTCCACCGCTTGAAAGTCAGCGACGTCCGCCGGGAGACCGAGGACACCGTCTCCATCGCCTTCCAGGTGCCGGACGATTTGCGCGCCGATTACAGCTTCATGCCGGGCCAGTATCTGACGCTGAAGGCGGATCTGGGCGGGGAAGACGTGCGCCGGACCTATTCGATTTGCAGCGCGGCGAATGAGTTCCAGGGCGGCGCGGGGGAATTGCGCGTCGCGGTCAAACGCGTCGATGGCGGGCTGTTCTCCTCCTACGCCAATGAAAACATCTCAGCCGGCGACGAGATCGAGGTCATGGTGCCGGACGGGCGGTTCACTGTTTCGCCGGACCCGGCCGCGTCGAAAACTTATGTCGCCTTCGCCTCGGGCAGCGGCATCACGCCGGTCATGTCGATGATAAAGACCGTCTTGGCGGCGGAGCCGGACAGCAGCTTCACGCTGTTTTACGGCAACCGGTCCACCGGCAGCATCATCTTCCGCGACGCGCTGGAGGATTTGAAGGACCGCTATCACGACCGCTTCACCCTGGTCCATGTGTTCAGCCGGGAATTCCAGGAAGCGCCGCTGTTCAACGGCCGTCTGGATACGGACCGCGCCGGGCAATTGCTCGATGCGCTGGTCGAGCTGGGCGATGTGGACAAGTTCCTGATCTGCGGCCCGGGCAGCATGATCGCCGACGTCACCGCCGCGCTGGAACAGCGCGATGTGCCGAAGGACAAGATCGGGTTTGAGATGTTTACCCCGGCCGACGGGTCTTCACCGCTCGCCAAGCCCGCCTCGGTCGGCGCCGCTGACGGGGCGGGGGACAGTGACGTCGCGGAACTTGCCGCGCCGGGTGCGGAAGCGGAAGTCACCGTCGTCATCGACGGCGCGCGCACCAAATTCGCGCTGGCGGGCGATGGCGACAACATCATGCAGGCCGCCCGGGACCAGGGCGCCGACGCGCCGTTTTCCTGCACCGGGGGCGTGTGCGCCTCCTGCCGCGCGCGGCTGAAGGAAGGCCGCGTGGAAATGGACGTCAACTTCGCCCTCAGCGACGAAGAACTCGCCCAGGGCTATATCCTCACCTGCCAGTCCCACCCCCGCACCACGCGGGTCGTGGTGGACTATGATGATGCGGTTTGAGAAGCGCGCTATTCGTATACTGTGACATAAAATTCTGCTACCTAAACTAAGTAGCTAAGAAGTTTCGCTTTTGCTTTTGTCCTGTGTCAGGTGCGCATGAAGCGTGATTTCAAATATCTTTTCTTCCGTCCCATCGACGGTACATATTGCTGATTTCAAGTCCGCAGTTGGTGCTTCATCCTCAAATCGCTGCAGAAAACTCTTGGCCACATAAGCGGCTAACTTTTGAGTTGGCCGTGTTCCCGGAACACTTATCCTCATCGTTCCGTTTCGGTCCATTTTTTCGTCAGGATCGCGAAACATGAAACTTACCTTCATCGCCATGGTTGCTCCAACATTCTTCGCTTGTTCAAAATGCCGCTTTGAATGTTCTTCAGCAAACATCGGTGCGGCCGCTTCATGTGAAATCAACATGCTAATCTCGAGCGCGAGAAGGCAAAGCACCTCAGCTTTGTCTTGTTCATGAGGTTGCCAAGCATTCCCACGTTTTCTGTTCCCGTGAAAATAAAACCCACGCATATCAACAAGGTGATCGATCACCCGATTCACTGTAGGCGACTGAGATAGCAATTTCTCAGTATCGGAGTTTCGTGGTCTCGTTGGCGGCGTGCGAACGCTGAGAGCTTCCGTGATTATTGCGTGCAAGTCCGGATTTGCCTTCAACGCAGCCTTTAACTGGACGGATTTGAACTTTCCATCGCCATACAGAGACTCGATTAACAGGAAAGAATAACGAAATGAATCGATGAATCTTTTTTCAGTCATCGCTTTTCGCGATGCAGCTACCAAAGTGGCTTCGAACTCTGGTGCCGGTCCGCTTTCGGCGGCCATCAATGCCATAGTGAGCATCGAGTAAGGTATTTCTAAAGTATGTTCAGCCTTACCCGTGCTTAGTTTCTCTATTTGGATTTCCCTTATCTCTTCGTCCGTTTCACCTTCGAAGGCTGTTTCAATTTCATCAATTAGTATTTCAGTATCAAAATAACATCGTAGGTAGGAGAAAGCCTTCTCGACCTGCATGCTAACAAACGGCAGCAAGGAATCGCGATCTGTGATTGAGGCTTTAGCCTTCCCGTGTTCATGCACCTCAAGCTTGGGGGAAAGGCTCAAAGGTTGACCAATGAAAGTGATTTTGAAGGCGATAATTTTTCCATCTTGGGAGACCGGGTTCAGTTGGCCGTCCAATATTGGAATCGGCCAGTAGTCTTCTAGACGGATTGGCTTGTCGAGTTTCAAAAGATAACAAATACGCATTCGGTATGTGCTTTCTGAAATTACGACGACGAAATTGTGACGACCGTTTTCGAAACTTCTTGGGCTGGAATTTCAGAATTCAGTTTCGTGTATTGGTAGATGAATTGAAAGGCATTTACTTTGATCTCATGCAATCAAGTCGCTGTGTAGACTTAATCCTAATGACTAACTTTCGGCCATTGAAAAGGTTCTGTCGGTAAGTCTCTTAGTGAGCTCACGCCAAGAAGTCTTCGACCGGAAATGACGGCTCTTGAGCGCGCATCAGTGTACGCGCCAATCAATTTTCGAACTTCGTTATCAACATGCGTGTCAAGGTTAACAAAAATATTGGAATCATTACAAAAACGATAGTGTTTTCCCCAACCGTGTACCGTCCCAGATATTCGCAGCATTGTTGGCACTAGTGCGAATTCTGGTTTGAATTTCTCTTCTGATCCCAGCATCTGTTTCGATGAGTCACTTACAATACTGTGAATTTTCTCTTTGAATTTTCCTACAGATTGCCCATCCGGGCGGATCAACCCGTTAATCATCTCAATTCCAAGAAAAACGAAGCCGTCCTTGAAATTTTGAACACCAAAACTCGATTTTTCTTTGGAAAAGTCCATACCTAAACCATCAAGATATTTCTTCGCATACCTGAACGTTCTAGAAACCTCCTTTTCACTTGGCCCCAGTATCAAAATGTCATCGATGTACCGAATACAGCGACAGGCTCCTTCGTTCATTGTTCGATCAAAATCATACAGTAGAATATTTCCCATCAACGGTGAGAGCGAGCTGCCTTGCGCTACACCAAGATCTTCTCGCGGGAATCGATTGGCGCCAACTCCGAGCTCGGACAAGTTCGACAACTCGACTTTTATGCATTCGTCGAAAAGAGCTAAAAAGTCGGGGTCCGGAACGGCATCTGATACAATTTTTTTGACGGTAGATTTCCTGATCCTTGTGAAGAAGGATTGGATGTCTGCACATCTGACAAATTCCATCCCTTCCGCTTTTGCATCGAGTGCCGCACGGATTGCAGCAGGCACCGCCGCTAGACTCTCGTCATCACGCTTCTTTACACCACCAAAGCTGTAAGGTGTTGAGGCATATGGCTTCAAATTCGCGTTAGCCAACAAATAATCCAGTACCGATCTCTGTATGATGCGGGTCTCAATCGGAGCTATAACAAGCGGACGAAAGTCCCCCGGATTTCGCTTGGGGATTTTTTTGCCTACGGCAGGCTGAAATACGTATTTGTCGGAACGTAGTTGCCTTTGCAGGCGGCGAATTTCTTTGTCGATTTTCAACGCATATTCGTCGACCTCGTCGCTCGTACGGCTAGAGCGCGATGACTTGCCATTTGCGTAAACCTGTCGCCACGCAGCCATAAGCGCGGCCTGCGTCGTCACGGATTTGAATGCCTTGCTTTTCATTCGGTCCTGGGGGCCCTGTTGGTCGCTTACCCGTCCGACCGTGCGCTAAACTCTGCCGAGGTGCCAACTGGCCCTTTCGGAAGCTCCGCGACAAGGACGTTCGCCCTTATGGCGGCGCTGCACTTAACCTCAAGATCACTGGGAAGCCCAGTCAGCCAGAGGCCAAACGCCAAAGTCACTCCGAGCGAATACCGAAACCAGTCCAGTAGCCCGGCCCGCGCCAGCAAACTGGCACGTTTTTGCATCGATCATCCATCAGCTTCTCCTTTCAAAACTGTACCCTTTTTGGGTGCAGAGGCAAGCCGGTGGCGATCTATCGCCCTCCACCCGCGCCTCTTGAAAAATGCCGACCAGCCGCCCCAACAGGTCCCCTCGACGGAGAAAGCAACGGCTATGGTCGTACCGGACGGGTGGGCGCTAAACTCTGCCGAGGTGCCAACTGGCCCTTTCGGAAGCTCCGCGACAAGGACGTTCGCCCTTATGGCGGCGCTGCACTTAACCTCAAGATCACTGGGAAGCCCAGTCAGCCAGAGGCCAAACGCCAAAGCCTAACCAACTAAATATTGTTCCGCGCGAGCGAAATTTCAAGGACTACGGTCAATATCTTGATTATTTTAACTATAGGTAGCAGGTAAGGAGATTGTGTGTCGGGTTACGGTGACGGTAACCCAAACACTATGGAGTTACGGTAGCAGTAACCAAAATAGGATTGCACCTCGTCAGGCCGTTGCATCCGATAAAGGCTCGACCTGTCTGTTGATATCACGGCCGCTTTCCGCCGATGCGCGGGACAGGTCGTGGGCGAATTGCAGGTTCATCCAGAATTCGGGCGTGGTGCCGAAGCATTTGGCGAGGCGCAGAGCCGTGTCGGCGGTTATGCCGCGCCAACAATAAGTCGACAGCATCCGTCTCAATCACATTGCATGTGCCGACAGACGGTTTGCTTGAAGGCGCGTACACGCTCTTCGGCAAAGCGGATGCCGCCATTGACGCGGAAGTCGACGAACGAAACTTTCGCCATCACATGCGAAGAAAGCACGGTGTAGTAGTCGCAAAAGAAATTCGGCTTGGCATTCTCCGGAGTGCGATAGCACCTAATCTTCCTAATCAGGTCGCCGGGTTTTCCGAAATAGACTTCGCTGGTCCCCAGAGTATCGTGCCGCTTTAATGTGCCATAGTCGCCGATATACGGCTCATAGTCTCGCGGATGAAAAATTGCTGAATCGTAAGCGACTGGTTTAGACGTTGAAATTGCACCTTCTGTGAGAACGGAGCGAAGTTGGGTCGACGGACTCTTCAAATCGGTGTTTCCATTCCGTCGCGCAGCGACAAAGCTCTCGTTCAGCCGAGCAAGTGCAACACTGTAAGGCTCGCCGGCGGGATAAGTCAGGACGATGAAGATTGTATCTGCTTCGATCTCTGACGGAAGCTCAACAACCTGCTTTTCTGAATGGTGGCTGGTGAGGTAAATGTAAGCCCTCGGTAGATTGAACACGGCTAGAGGCGCCGCTTCAGTCTCGCCCCTCGGCATCGGCATCGTAATTTTTATTAAGTCCATCTCGGTCGTGAAAAAGAATCCGTTCGGAATATCACCCATTCCGGGGATTCGGGTCGCCTGTGAAACGCTCGAAGAAACTAAAAGGACAGCCAACGCAAGTTGGCTGACCAGGAACGTTTTGCCACACCACCAAGCAGGGCCAATTGTGTCAGAGGCCAAGTTTGCCATTCAGATTACCCTGTCTTCCTGCAGCCGATGCATCTCTATGATGCCGACTTGTTCTTCCAAGGTCTACTCTGACGGCACCTTCGTTCTCAACTGGCAGGCTGCCCGCGACCAGGGCGTCGATGCGCCGTTCTCCTGCACGGGGGGGCTGTGCTTCCTGTCGCGCGCGGCTGAAGGAAGGCCGCGTGGAGATGGTCGTCAACGTCGTGCCCGGCGACGAAGAACGCGTCCAAGGCTATATCCTCACCTGCCAGTCCCACCCCCGCACCGGTTGAAACCGATGCAGGGGCAGTGTGCCTGTGTCGCATCCCGTAGGGGCGGTGAGGCGATACGATTACAGTACGGTCAGTGTGCCATCATCGCGTGGACGATATCGTCGCCATTCATGGATGACGGGTAATAGGTCGGCCAATTGGTCACTTCTTCCAGAAGCGCCGCGCGGTCGTCGCCCCAGTAAAGGTGATAGTGGTCGGCCTTTTCCGGCGCGATGCGGTGATCGCTGAACTGAATGAACTGAGGGGCCTCGCTGTCGCCGGCCGTTTTCTTGAAGATGAACCGCACGCCGCGATTTCCCTTCTTGTAGGTCAGGACCTCATAGCCGTCCGCCGCATACTGGCCTTGGACGGATTTGCCATCTTTGTAGAAGGCGACGCTGCCGGGACCGATGACGATGCGGTCGACATCCGTTCGATAGCCGATTTCGTAATAGGCGCGGTATTCCTCGGCGGTTTTTTTGCCATGTTCCGCCTTGTGTTCCATGACCGGGTCCAGGGTGCCGTCCTGCAAATAGGGATAGACGGATTGCCAATCGCCTTCCCAATCCGACAGGGACCGTTCCGCGATTTGGCTGTCCTTGAAATAGCCTTTGTAGACGTCGTTGTCGTGATTGTGCGCATGGTTATGCGTTGAGGAGCCGGCGGCGATTTGTATGCCCTGCATTTGCGCGGCGCCATTCGTCGCGAACAGCATCGTGATGGCCATGGCCAGCGCGCCGACAGTTTTCCTGAACGTTGCTTGCATTTCTTTTGACCACTCCTTGTGTCGATCTTGGATTTCTGGGTTTAGTGAATTTGTATGTAATAACATAACATACATGGGGCGCGTGATTTAACGCAGTCTTTCGCGGCGCACAATCGGATTTTAACCGAGCCCCCGATTTGGCGGTGGGCGCATGTTATTGGGGGGACGTTATTGCGCGCATGTTGTTGGGCGCATGCCATGCGCGGCTGAAGGAAGGCCGGGTGGAAAGGGACGGTCAACGTCGCCCTCAGTGGCGAAGAACGCCCAGGGCTACATCCTCACCTGCCAGTCCCACCTGCGCACGACGCGTGTTGTGGTGGACTATAATGATGCGGTGTAGGTAGGTTACGCGGAACCTAGCGTCACCCGGTTACTGCCAGAAAAGCGGCGGAAAAACGGACGCAATAATCCTTCCAGTAGTGCATTTTTGACTTGAACCTGCATATTGTCCGAAAGGGGTGGGGCAACTGCGGCGTTTAATACCGCGTGATCGGGAGTCGGAACAAATGACTGTTGAGTTCAAGCAATTCTACAAGAATAGGATTGCGCCATTGGTTGAGGAGGCGGAGGCGAAGACGCGCGGATTGCGCGGGAAGCGCAGACCATTGGCCGCTGCCGTCGCCGGGGCGTGGTTGGTTGCCGCGGGGGCGGGGATTTATGCCCTGCACGAGGGGCAGCCAATGTTGGTGATTATCGCGCTTTGTGTCTTCGCGGTCTTTGGCGGGCTGGTCCTTTTCGGCGCGATCGGGCGTGACGGGAGCGCCGGTTTCGCCAAGGAATTTGCCGGGAAGATCGCCGCGCTTTTGACGGAAAAGGGGTTCGGCGGCGACTTCATTGCAAACCCCGATGATGATCATGTGCGTTATGGCGTTTTGGCGGATTTGGGCGGCTTGAAGAAACTGGCCAAACCGCGTCTGACCTACGGATTGTCGGGAATCTGGAACGGCCGGGCCTTCCGTTTGCTTCACCTTCATTCGTCGAGCCGGGGCAGCTACAGCTCAAGCGAGAAAATGAGCGGTACCCCGTATCATTCGGTCTCGTTCAACGGCGTCGTTCTTGAAGTCGATTTGCCCGCAGCAACGCCGGCTATCGTCATTCGAGAGCGGGACTTCTTGAAAGATCTTCTGTCCAAACAGCCCGACGGTTTCGAGTTGCAAGACTTTACGGCCGGCGTGGCTGAATTTGATGATCGCTTTCAGGTGCGTACAGATAACCCCGATGCCGCGAAAGACTGGATTACGCCCGAGTTCGCGCGGGCCTTCGCGGCGATTCAGACTGACCTGTTGGCCGCCGCCGATACGATAAGCGCCGCGTTTTTCGAGGGTCGGTTCTATTTTTCCGCGACCCGGGCCGGCATGAATATCCTGTCAGATCTGGAGCCGCAGCTAAAACTTGAAAGCGTTCTTTCATATGAAGAGCGCGCTGAGAGGGCCTATCAGGAACTCTGCCTGCCCTGCGGCGTTCTTGCGCGATTGCCGCTTGGACCGACCGGTTAGGGTACGGCGGTCGCGGGCGCTAACAGACCTTAGCGGAAATAGGCGGTCCAAGAAGTAACGCTCAATACGGCAAATACGGCAAGTATAATCGTCAATCTCTTAACTCCCCGATGATAGCCATCCACACCGACAAGGGTCGATATTTCAGGTGCTTGCGGGTCGTACACCACAGTGTAATGCGCCCCGACCTCCAGGTAATCCTGGTATTCCTTACCCACATTCTCCGATTCAGTGATCAATTGTCCGGTTTCCGTCATGTATTCATATTCGACCATATATGACGTTGGCCCCGATCGGTCGCTCGGATTGTCCGTGGTAGCCATGCTGCTGCTGCCGGTTGATGTTTCCTCATATTTTCTAAGAATTTCGGCCTCGGTCGTTACACCTCTGGCGTTCAAATTGTCTGAATTCACAAAATTGTGGTAATACAGAAACACAAAAAGGGCGGTCAGAGCCGTGAATATTATGCCGAAACCAAGAAAGACGCCGTTCATTTCTCATCCCATTCAAATCACAAAAGCAGGCAATGCAGGCAGGTTTCTGGCAAGCCATGCAGTGTCATGCTATGTGCGGTTTTAAGCCCAGATCATCAAAAAAGCTTTGTTGATGGCGTTTTCTGGCAGATAAAATCCCATCGGAAAGTGACGGTACGCACATAGTTATCATTCAGGAGTGGTAATTATGACCCTCCGTTTATGATTGCGTCACGTTTATGATTGCGTCATTAGCCGCCGCATAACTTTTTTCTTGATGCTGGAGACCTGTGAATTGTTGAAAACCCATTTATCGATTTTGGCCGTTTTTATCCTGCTCGCGATTCCGGTTTATCTGATTGATCGTTGGTTGCTGATGCCGCGGGGTGGTGGAAGTTTCCTTGACTTGAGCGGCTTGTTCTTCTGGCTGTATGTGGGCTTTGCGGCCGTTCACGTCGTTGTCAGTTCTCTGGGCTTCTTTCTTTTTCGGCCAGGCAGCATGGTGGCTTTGCATGTCTTGGCTGTATTGGTTTCTATCCTTGCGCTGGGACTTGGCATCTACGCGGTTGAGAGCTACAGCAGCATGAAAACCAGGGAGGCCCATCAAGAAAAGATGAGCGCCCGCGAAAAGCTGTACGATACCGTTGTACTTGAAAAATGGTGGTATGCGCCTGAGGAGGCGGATCCGCAGGCCGTCTACATGGAAGTGTCATTCAAAAGAGGCGGCCGCTTTTCCGGCAGCATGTCGGCGCGGGGACCGGATGAGGATTCGCTCATCAAGTTTTGGGCGGAAATGGACAGGCAAGTGTCTGTTGGGCCCGGTGACCGGCAGATCTTCAAGATGCCCGTTCAACGAGACCAGCCGGGCCGGGCAGACTACGTTATTTTCTGGCTGTATCTGTTCCCTGAAACACCGCAGCTGACAGACAACCATATAACGAAAAGGTATAGTCCCGAGATCGATCTGAAAGATGACGGCAAGGTGATGTATGCCGTCTTACCGGAGCGATCGGCCGCGCCCTGAGGCATGCCGCGTTACGGTGGCCCCCCTTTTGGACAAGGGCGCGGTAGACGTATAGCGGTCGATGCGCGACGTGCCTGTTGGCCGAGAGGCAGAGAGGGCGAGGGGGAGCATGAATTCCTCTTTCAGGATTTCGCCCAGATGTGTCTTGATGCGCGCCATCGGTTTCTATCCTTGGGACTACCGTGACTGAATTTGATGACAGTTTGCTCTTCTCTTTGGCCCAACGGCCATCGATCATAGACACAGATTACATCTTCAGCGGCATTCTGTACTGCTCCCCACGCCCCCTGCCTGGTCGGGCGAGGGGGCGCCCATAAGGGGCAGTAGGCCGCTTAACTTTCGTACCGGAAGCCGAGTTTCAGGGTCACTTGGTAATGGCCGACTTTTCCGTCCACGATGTGGCCGCGTGTTTCGATCACTTCGAACCATTCGACGTTTCTAAGTTTTTTCGACGCCGTGGCGATGGCGTTCTCGATCGCATCCTCGATGGTTTTGTCCGAGGAGCCGACAATCTCGCTAATGGAATATACATTGTTGCTCATTGGGCTTTCTCCATGGTTTTGGGCGACGGATTTCATCCTCCGTCGTGTGGATTGATATGCCTTATTAACGCGGCCCAACCAGGCCGGTTGCGATGTGCCCCCGCAATACGGGGTGGGCAGCGCGGTGCCGCGTCTCATGGCACGGCATCAAGTCCGGCAGGGCTTCACGCGGCGACAGGTTCCAATCCGATCTCGTGCCCCTAAACGTCCTTGGGCGCCCTGTGTGGAACGGCCCCGCCGATTGGGAGGGCACTCCACCGCACGCCGCGGATCGATAGGATCAATGTTGGTGTCCACGCCCGCCGATGCAAGGCCCGGCCCGGTCTTGTGGAGAGGTCAAGGACGTAAGCCATCGCGCTGAAAGGCGCACGACTTGCCTGCGCTTTCCCCACCCGAAGCGTCCAAGCCGAAGATCGGCGCATAACCGGCAGGCCCCGTCATGCGGTGGCCGACCGTGCTACCTGTAGCGTCTTATCCTGAGGAGAAGGTTCAGCAGATAGATAAAGACGAAGAGGGAGATATAGAGTTCCTGCAGTTCCTGATAGTCGCGCGTGGTCATGACATAAGGGCCGGTGACGCTGATGTCGAACCAGAGCTGAATTCGCTCGGCGAGGCGCGGCAGGAACACGATCAGGCTGGTGGGGACCAGCGCCCGCGTCGGCATCAGCCAATCGACGAACGGATACTTGTCCAGAAACTTCAAGCCAGAGCGGAACAACGGTAAAAAGAACCCGAAGATCAGAATGATGAAGGTGGCAACGGCCCTGGGTTTCTGATCCAGGGTATTCTCCGCCACATTGTGCAGGTTGGTTTCGCCCTGTTTGTTGATGTCGGACAGCCATTCCGGCGTATGCCAGCCGAAGAAATGCTGTCCCCAGCTCCACTCCTCGCCGGCGACGAACATCGCGACGGCGAAAAGAGAGTAAAAAGAACCGCGCAGCCAGGCGACGGGGATGAGGCGTTTCTGCCGTGCCAAGACGAAGGCCAGCACGGCGGCGAGGACGAAGACGCTCGCGGTGATGTTTTCGCCCGGTCCTGTTTCGCTGCCCGCCCACCAGACGAACAGATCCCGATCGATCAGCAAAAAAACCACGCTGGCCAGCAGGAGCGTGACGGGAAGACCGAACCATACAACGGGTGGCACCGGGGTATCGCTTTCGGCGAAGACCGTGCCTTGGTATTGCCCGCGCAAGGGGTCGAAGAGTTTAACGAAAAGCATGCCTGTATAACCGGTGGATTTGTAAAAGGGGATGCCCAAATCGGTCATCAAGCCCGCCCACCAACAGGAGCGGGAGGGGTGACGACGGTACCAGCGTGACCATCGCCCTTCATGGTTGTCAAGAAAACGTCACGACAATGTAACAATCTCGCAGATTTCCGAGATGCGTCGGCCCTGCCGCCCCTTGGCCGGCTCGTTCAGGTCCGTCGATATCCAAATACCGGCTGCACCGATTCGCCGCGCAAGCCTCTTGGCGATACAGCGCATGAAGACATGCAAAGGGCAGGGGCGAGGCAGGTTAGTCGCTGGGCCCGATCATCTTTTCCGGACGCACCAGCGTGTCGAATTCCGCTTCGGTGACATAGCCCAGCTTGAGGGCTTCTTCGCGAAGCGAGGTGCCGTTCTTGTGCGCGCTCTTGGCGATTTCCGTCGCCTTGTCGTAGCCGATGGCGGGGGCCAGTGCGGTGACAAGCATCAGGGAGCGTTCCATCAGCGCCGTGATATTGTCCTCGTTCGCGGTGATGCCGGCGACGCAGCGATCCGCGAAGCTGTTGCAGGCATCGGCCAGCAGCTTGATCGATTGCAGCATGGCGTTCGCCATCACCGGCTTGAACACGTTCAACTCGAAATGCCCTTGGCTGCCGGCGAAGGACAGCGTCGCCTGATTGCCGTGGACCTGAGCGCAGACCATGGTCATCGCCTCACACTGGGTCGGGTTGACCTTGCCCGGCATGATCGAGGAGCCGGGCTCGTTTTCCGGCAGCGAGAGTTCGCCCAAGCCCGACCGCGGACCGGAGCCCAGAAAGCGGATGTCGTTGGCGATCTTGAAGAGCGAGACCGCGACCGTGTTCAACGCGCCATGGGCATGGACATAGGCGTCGTTGGCGGCCAGCGCCTCGAACTTGTTCGCGGCGGTCCTGAACGGCAGGCCGGTGATTTTCGCGACCTCGGCGGCGAAGGCTTCGTCGAACCCCTTCTTCGTATTCAGGCCCGTCCCGACAGCGGTGCCGCCCTGGGCCAGCGCGTAGAGACCGTCCAGTGCCTGTTCGACGCGGTGGATGCCGAGGCCGAGCTGCGCCGCATAGCCGCTGAATTCCTGGCCCAGCGTCAGCGGCGTCGCATCCTGCGTATGGGTGCGGCCGATCTTCACGATATCGGCCCATTCCGCGGATTTGGCGTCCAGGGCCTGTTTCAGATGGTTCAGGGCGGGCAACAGGCTGTGCGTGATTTCCCGCGCGGCGGCGATGTGCATCGCGGTCGGGAAGGTGTCGTTGGAAGACTGCCCCATATTGCAGTGATCGTTCGGATGCACCGGATCTTTCGAGCCAATCTCGCCGCCCAGCAGTTCGATGGCGCGGTTCGCGATCACTTCATTGGCGTTCATGTTGGACTGGGTGCCGGACCCGGTCTGCCAGACGACCAGGGGGAAATGATCGTCGAGCTTTCCGTCGATCACCTCACCGGCGGCCTTGTCGATGGCATCGGCGATCCGTGCGTCCAACTGACCTTGCGCCTTGTTGATCCGCGCGGCGGCCTGCTTGATCACGCCCAGCGCGTGCACCAGGGGGAGCGGCATGGTTTCCCCGCCGATCGGAAAGTTCATCAGGGACCGCGCGGTTTGCGCCCCGAAATACATCTCGCCCGGCACGTCGAGCGTTCCGAAGGAGTCGGATTCCTGGCGAATGGATTTTGACATCTGCGATCTATTCCTTGAATGGCGATGCTACCCTTGAGACTTAGTGCGTCTTTCCGATTTGTCATCCGGCGATGTTTCGCCAGGGGCCCCGATGCGCTTCACCAACTGCTGACCCAGTCGTGATTGGCCGTGCCGGCGGTTTCGGCCAATGCTGGTCGCACAGAGCGTGTGCCGATTGTCGGCCGCGTGAGAAGACGCAAGACAGGCGAGGGACGTCTCATGGTATCGGCAGGCAGATTTCCGACCCGCATGGTCTTGCTCGCGCCCCTGATTGCGCTGTTTCTTTTCTGGTCGACCGGAGTATGGGCCACCGACATACGGCTCGAGGGAAGGGCGCCGCTGCCGGATTATGTCATCGCGGCATTCGGTCAACCGCCTTCCATCCCCGATGGTCCCTTGTCCGAGACAGTGCGGGCCGCCGTGCAGGTGGCTTTCGTCGACAGTGCCGAGCAAGCGATCTGGGGTTTGGAACAAGGCGCGGCGCTCAGTGAGATCGCACAGTCGAAAGACCCGCGGCTGGCCTGGATCGTCGCCGACATGATGCGCTTCATCACCCAGCGCGACCTGCATACTACGCTTGCCCAAGCCGCCGCAGAATTGCTGGGGCTGGACCTGCCGCGCGACCGGTATTGGGCCTTCGTGACGGACCATCTGATCGCCTGGGACATCCCCGCGCCGCCCGACTATCTGCGGGTCAAGCGAGCCATTTTCACGAGCGTCCTGCCCGGTTGGGAGGAGATCTTCGTGCCGGGCGATATCGATTGGCGGCATGTTTCCTGGGGGGGCGTGCCGATCGACGACCGCGCCTATGACACGACCGACACGCCGTGCAACTGCATCCCCGCGGCGGACAACCCCGAAGTGAGCAGCGCGGCGGAGGCCAATTGGCTAAGGGACGAGGATATCGTCTTCGGCATCGGTGTGAACGGGGAATACCGGGCCTATCCGCGGCGCATCATGGAAGTGCGCGAAATGGTCAACGACACTTTGGGCGGGCGGGATCTGGGCATTCCCTATTGCACGCTCTGCGGTTCGGCCCAGGCCTATTTCACCGATACTTTGCCCGACGGTGTCGCGCGGCCCATTCTGCGCACCACGGGCCTGCTGATCCGGTCGAACAAGGTGATGTACGATATCACCACCCAGTCGGTCTTTGACACTTTCCAGGGCAAGGCGGTGACGGGGCCGCTGGCGGAAAAGGGCGTGCAGTTGGACCAGGCCAGCGTGGTCACGACGGAATGGGGCACCTGGAAACAGGCACATCCCGAAACCACCGTGCTGGTCGAGGCGCTGGCGCTGGGCCGCGACTTCGATTTCCGCAATACCCGCGATGCAGACGGGCCGATCTTTCCCATCGGCGATGTCGACCCGCGCTTGGCTGTCCATGAGGATGTGATCGGCGTTGTCTCACCCTCCGGCCAGCCGGTGGCGTTTCAACGCAGCACGGCCTTCCTGACCTTGAAGAAAGGGAAGGATATCGTTTTCGCGGATATACGTCTGGTGCTTGAGGCCGGCGGCATCAAGGCCGTGGGGGCAGACGGTTCCGATCTGGGCAGCCATCAGGCCTTCTGGTTCGCCTGGTCCCAGTTCCATCCCAAGACCGCGCTTTGGCCGCAATAGCCGGCTGGGTTCTGTCGGCGCCAACGCTAAGGCTGGCGCCAACATCATTCCGGGGCGGGGGGAACGAGTTTGGGGGCGAGGCGGTCTTGGACCTCCCGCGCGTCATAGGCATTCGGATCGCCGTCAGGTTTTTCGCCGCGACGCAACTGGATTTCCGCAAAGGCCGTATAGCGGTGGCGTTCCTGCGTGGTGCCAAGAACGTAGGAGGGACCGAACCGGTCGAAATACCGGTCATAAAGTGGGTCCCCGCGGGAATAGCCGTAAGTGCTAAAGGGATAGTCGTCGTCGAAAAAATGGGTAAAGGCGGTCGTCTTGCGTTCGGTATCCTTCTCCACGATCAGGAAATAGTCGTAGCCCCGTTGCAGTGTGACTTCCGCCGCGCGGTACAACAGATAATCCTCCACCGTCTCGCGCGTCGTCAGGAAATTTCCGGCGAAAGTCACGCGGAAGCGGTCGTCCTCGATCGCGCGGTCGCTGAACCCTTGGCCGTCCTGTTCCGCTTGATAGGGCGTGGGATGGGCGCAGGCCGCCAACGCCAAAAGTCCGGCGAGGAAGAAGAAGCGAACTTCGCCGAAGCGGAGTCGGGGGTGGCGAATTGATCGGGTCATGGGGGACGGCTTACCTCTTGCGTCTCCCCATGAAATTGGGTCGTCGGGCAGAAAATCAAGCAAATCCCCGTGCATGAACCGACCGCGTTGCGCAGGGGCGGCGGTGATAAAAATGGCGCGGTGTGGTGGGAGAACGCCCCGGTTATCGTTTATCCACGATAAAGCCGAAGGCTTCCATTCTGAATATATCCGTCTTGCCTGCCGCCAAGTCGTATTCCGTGCGCTCGGCCTGGTCCTCGAACCGCGTGCCGTAGAAGTGGAGGTGCAGCAACGGTTCGGTCCCGACACCCTCGATGGCGTGGATGCCTTCCGGCGTCAGCGAGACGGCCGTGCCGGGTTCGCAGGTCAGCGTCTCCTTCAGGATCGGCGTGCCGGGCGCGGCCGGGTCGGCCAAATATAGATCGTGCTTTTCCTGTCCCTGAACGGCGGCGATCATCGCCCAGGATCCGCCATGGTCGTGCGGGCGGTATGTCATGCCGGGCACGGCGGTGATGGCGTAAAGCGCCGCCCCCTCCGCGTTGTCATAGATCAGATAGGTCCGGTCGGTGACGTCACCCGTGGGCAAGGGAAAGTCCGCTGCCGGGAAGAGGTCCGCCCGTTCGGCAAGCGCCATCAGATGCGGCTTGGCCTGTTCCAACCGGTCCACGGTGGGGGCGTCGCCGATGATCGATACGATCCGCTCGGCGGTTGCCGTCACGGCTTTACGGCGTTCCTGTGCGATGCTCATCGTCCGGTCTCCTCGTTTCAGGTATAATACCGAATATACAAGATGGCCTGTCCGGCCGCCCAAGATTCCGGGCTTCTGAAAGTATCCTACGAGTTCAAGCCGACTTTAAGTCAAGGGTGGCAGAAAGCGGTTTGATTCCCATCCTTTTGCGGGATGTGTTGTCGGGGGCTTGGCGAAACTGGCAGGGAAGGTGCCGTGGCGGGCGCTGGGACGCAAGACTCCGCGCGATTCACAGCCGAACACCATCGACGTTTACGCTTTTTTCAGTGGTTTCATATATACTGATATTAGCCTTTATGGGTGACTTGAATTTTTAGTGTTCTGGAGCCGTCACGGTGCGGGATTTTTTGAACAATTCTTCAACAGGGGCTGTAAAGCTCTCGGATATGTTTTGCGACGAACCGGTGTTCAGTCCCTCAGCCGAGGCGCTGATGTCACAACGGATCGCGGAAGCGGCATATCCGTTGGCGGACTATTGCCTGAAAAACGGCAAGCATTTTGCGGTCCTGACGATTTCCTATCGCGAAATTTATGCGATGCTGCGTGTCTTCGGTCCGCGCATTGTGACGCAAATCCACCTTCGCGTCGTTGAGGTGCTTCGGCAGGAACTGCCATCCCATTGTTTCGTCGTCGCGGCACAGGGCGGCTTGGTTCTGTTGATGCAGGACGTCAACCGCGAGGAGGCATTTCAACTCGCTATTCGCTTGGAATCCATTTTGTGCGGCAGTTTTCGCATCGACGGCTTCGACTACGGCGTGAATTTTATTTTTTCGACGGGTGAGTTTCCGGGCCATACCACCGGCACCGATATCAGTATAGCGGAGTTTCACCGGCTCTTTACATTGTATGAAGACGAAAATTACGAACTCTACAAGGACACCGGAACACGGGTTTTTTCGATCACCAAGGAACGTTTCGAATCGCTGTCCCGGGTCCATGAATTGGATCGATTGATGCGGAACGACTTCGCCGCGGGGCGGTTCGTGATGCACTATCAGCCGCGGGTGGAACTGACCACAGGCAAGATCGTCGGGGCCGAAGCCCTGATGCGTTGGGACAGCAGCAAGGATGGCATGATCTCGCCAGGTGTGTTTATTCCCATAGCCGAGAAGAATGGCTTCATCCATACGCTCACGCCCCATGCGGTGCGGTCGGTCGCGCGGGACGTCGGCCGGTTTTGCGCGGCATTTGGCCAGGACTTTACCGTCGGCGCGAACTTGAGCGGCATTTGCATACGGTCCCCGAACATCGTCCCGATCATCAAGGAATGCTTGGACGAGTTCGGCGCGCCCCGTGGTTCACTTGAGATTGAAATCACCGAAAGCCAGTTGATCGATCAACGCCGTTTCGTGATGGACCGGTTGGAGGAATTGCGGGAGGCCGGCGTCGCTACTGCCTTGGACGATTTCGGGACGGGGTTTTCCAGCCTGCATGTGTTGACGCATATTCCTCTCGACTATCTGAAGCTGGACCGGTCTTTCGTCAGCCTCTTGTCGGACGACCCGACCGGAAAACACGCGGCGATCGCCCGAAGCATTTCGGAAATGGGGAAGGCCTGTGGCCTTCAGGTCATTGCCGAAGGGATGGAAACGGAAACCGAAGTCAGGGCCTTGATCGAAAAGGTCGGCTGTCCGCTCGGGCAGGGTTTCTTCTTCGCGAGGCCGATGCCGCTGGAGGACTTCCTGGCCCTTCCCGAGTGTTTGCCAACCGCTAGCAAACACTAGACAACGGATCGTTGCGACCGACAGGCCCGCCACCGGAAGACCCAGTCTCGCGCCGCCCAATCGTCTTAAAACGCCTTTGCCCTACCAGTACCGGACGGGGCCGACATCCATATGAATGAAATTGGATTTCGCGTATTTGCCGACACCGCCGACCTTAAGGGCCCGGGCGGCCTTGTGCAGGCGGTCGAGATCGACACGGTCGGTTCTGATGTCAGACGCCATGCCCCGCATGTGATAGCTTTTCTTGGCGACGCCGTTGCTGTTGGCGGCCAGATTCGCATTCGTCTTAGGCGAGCGGTATCCGGAAATGAGCTGAAAGCGGGGCTGCGTTTCGACCACGGCGGAGAGCGCATAAAGCGCGTCATAGAGGTTTGCGTCGATTTCGAAAATGTCCCCGGTGCGGTGGTCGCGCATCACGGTGTTCAACTCGGCGAGTGCATCGGGATTATAGTGGCCGTGTTCCCAGAATGTGACCTTGCACTTTTCGCCCGTATGCAGGCTTTCGACCATCAGGTCGCGGTGTTCGGCGGTTTTCATCGCAAGGGCGGGCGTGCTGCCGATCAGGGCCGAAAAGGCTATGGCCTGGGTAATGAATCCGCGGCGGCTAACGGGGTTGGCGATCAATCTTCGGCTCCTATGCGCATCATTCTGGTATTTTTGCCTGTAATCACTAACGAATGGCTAATGGATGCCAGAATCTCCGCACATTTTCTACCAGTATTCTGCACCTGCCCCCAAAATGCCTTATTTCGGGCTGCCGGCCAGGGACTCCTGCAGGCTTGCGTCGCGCCCGTAGATGTCGGGCCGGAACTCAATCGTGCCGCCTTCGCCTGCCCAGGCCGTCGCATAGGTGATGTAGATCGGGATCGGCTTGGAAAGCGGCACCTTCACAGGCTCGTCCAAGGCCATCGCCTTGGCGATTTCCGTTTCGGTCCATTGCGGCTGATCCGATAGCAGTAGGGCGGCCAGATCCGAAGGGCGTTCTACCCGGATACAGCCAGAACTAAAGGCGCGGCTGGCCCGGTCGAAAAGGGTCTTGTCGGGCGTGTCGTGCAGATAGACGCTGTACTGGTTCGGGAACATGAACTTGACCCTGCCGAGCGCGTTTTTAGGCCCCGGCGGCTGAACGTAGCGATAGGACACCAACTGCGACATGGGGGCGTGCCAATCGATTTTTGCCGGATCGATGATCTGCGCGTCCCGGTTCCAACTGCTGAAAATACGGATGCCCTTCTTGGCCAGCAATTCCGGGTCCTTACGCATGCCGGGGATAATGTCTTCCTTCAGGATGGTCGGCGGCACCGTCCAGGTCGGGCTGAATTCAAGGTAGGAAACGGCGGCGGAGAAGACCGGCGTGCGCCGGAACGGGCGTCCGACCACGACGGGCATTTCTATGCTGGGCACGCCCAGTTCGAAAACCTGCAACCGAAAGCCTGCGATATTGACCAGAATATAGTCGTCGCCCAGATCACCGGGCAGCCAGCGCCAGCGTTCCATGTTCACGGTGATCTGGTCGATGCGCGCCGCGATGGAAATGTTAAGTTCCGCCAGCGTCTGCTTGCCGACCACGCCGTCGGGTTCCAAACCATGGCGTTTCTGAAACTGGATCACCGATTGTACCAGAGCTGGATCGAAGAGATCGCCCTCGTTTCCGGATGGTTTTGCGATGAGGTCACCCAACTGATTCAGGCGGTCGCGAATCAGGGGGACACGGCCATCCCGATTGCCGGGCTTGATGGACGGCCCGCCAGGAATGGGGTCGACCGGCGTGGTGCCGTTGTTCCGGGCCATGGCCTGATAGGTCGATAGCGCGCGTCGAAGGGCCCGGTATGGCGCATTTCCCGGGACCGCGTTCTGCAGGGCCACCTCGATGTCTTCCGCTGTGGTCAAAAGGGTCAGCGCCTTTTCGACATCGAATGCCTTGTCGCCACCGACCGATTCCGGATCCTGCAGGCGGCCGTGCCGTACTTCGTAAAGGAAATGCAGCAATTGCCCCGTGATTGTCATGTCCGCGGCCAAGGTGGTGGCCAGGGTGACGGCAGGGTCGCCCGGCGGTTCGTTGCTCAACGCTTGGAGCGGATCGGCCGCACTGTAATGCGCCGGATCCAAACCTTCCTGATCCGGGTTGGCCAGATGGGCAAGCGCCTGCTTTGCGCGATCGGTCAACGCGCCGTTCTCGATCCAGATCGGGACATTGCCGCGTGCATCGTAGAACCGGTTTACCTGCGCCCAAAACGGTTCAGTCACCGTATGGCGCAATGCGTCCGGGACCGGGAAATCCGTCTCAGCGGCCGCGCAAACGGCCGGCGCGGCGGTGGCGAGCAGAGTGGCCAGCGACGCGGAGAGGAGCAGGCGGCGGGAAAATTTCATTGGTGCCGGACTTCTGATTCCAAAGGTATTCAAGGAGTATGGCGATATTGAAGCGGTACCATGGCTCACCGCTACCGAACAACTGATGAAAGGCGATCTTAAGCGGGACCGATCAACACCCTCGGCTCAGGCTCGGACCAGGTCCTCGTAGTTGGGATCAATGCCGTGGCCGATATCGATGAAATCCCGTTGGAGTAAATTTGCGCCGAGTAGGGTGTTTTTTTCTTCCGAGCCGAAACCAAGGTCTTCGGTCGTTTGGTCGGAAAACAGGATTTGTCCCGCTTCGCCATTTCTGGCCGGCGCCAATGGCAGGCCGACGGCCTCGGCAGCGGTCGATTGTCCGGATGTATAGACTTGCTCCAAGTCAGCCCGGAAACCGCAGGGCGTTTCGACCACCGTTTCCATGATCCGTTTCACCGACGCGACCCGGTCGTCCGGCACATAGTCGTAATAGTTTACGAGGGTGACCGGAAATCCCATTCGTTCGCGCAAATTTTCGCCAATGATACGAAATTCGCACCGCAGGTCCTTGATGACCGAACAAAGAGCGAAATGCGGTGTGATCGCGGCAAAGTCCGCAATGTCCAGATCGGTGAATTTGGGCAAGTGGTTGCTGTTCGCTCGAAGATACTTCGAATACCCGAAGATCAGCCTGCGCCCCGCCGCGGTTTTGCACCGGCCCGCCACCTGTTCCAGGTTGCCCACAAATTCAGGTTTCTTGGAAACCCACTGCATGCCCAATTCCTTGTTCCCCCGGTGCTTCGGAGTGGGTTTCACACAATGCCAACCTGCCGCCGGCCAGTACCATCGGCAAGCCTTCAGTATCTACTAATATGACTCTTGGAAACCGAAAAGAACAAGGTGAAGAGCGACGTTTCCGCAGGTTGCGCATCTTAAGGTGAGCCATGGCGGTCGCCATACTATTGATGTTTGCGAAGCGATTTTATCAGGCGCGACCCAGGGCACGCAATTGCCTTGAGCGCGTCGTTCAGTGTACCCAAGCCGAACGTTCTATTTTGGAGGAGACGCAGCATGGACCGTTTCACCGGGGGTTGTCTTTGCGGCGATGTCCGCTTCGTGGCGACGGGGCGTCCCTATCGGGTTGGTCTGTGCCATTGTCTGGACTGCCGGAAGCACCATGGCGCCTTGTTCTACGGCGCGGCCGTGTTTCCTGAGGACGCGGTAACGGTGGAGGGTGAGACCCGCGACTATGCCGGCCGGCATTTCTGCCCGCGCTGCGGGTCATCGGTCTTCGCGCGCAGCGGTGACGAGATTGAACTGCATCTTGGCGCCCTGGACGAACCCGACCAACTGACGCCGACCTATGAAAGTTGGACCGCCCGGCGCGAATCCTGGCTGCCGCCATTTCCGCTGTCGAAACACTTTGAACGGGACCGCACCGGCACGGACCGGTCCGAGGACTGAGCGGGCGCGATCATCCGTCCACGCGGAACGTGACTAAAGAATCGGCAATTCCGGGGCGGCGCGTTCGGAAAGCAGTACCGGCGCGCCGTCGGTGATGAGCAGGTTTTCCTCGTGCACCATGATCTTGCCGTCTTCGACTTCCATGCCGGGTTCCAGCGTCATCACCATACCGGGTTTCATCACCGTCATGTCGAAATGGATGTTCGACGGGCTTTCCGTCAACTGCATTCCCAGGCCATGGCCGTAGCGCCCGACATTGCCGCCACTGGTCTTGCCCTGGGGATCGATCACGCCAGCCATGGCGTTATAGAGATCGCGGCAGGTAGCGCCGGGCCGGGCGATGTTCAAGGCCGCGTCCGTCGCCTCGTAAAGTGTACGATAGGCGCGCCTGGCCGCGTCGCTGGCATGGCCGAAGGCCCAGTTTCGGTCGAAGTCGCAGTAATAGCCGCGCAAGGTCGCGCCGGTATCCAGCATCAATACATCACCGGCCCGCAGCGGTTTATCGCCGGGCGGTGAGATGACATCCGCATAGCCACCCTGGTCCGCGCCGCCGACAAGATAGGGAACGTCTTCCGCCCCTTCGCGCAGCAGGTCGATCTTGAAGGCGCGGAAGGCTTCCTTCAGTGTCTGGCCCTCGTGGAAAAGCCGCGGCGCGTTGGCGAAGGACCGTGAGGCGATGGCGCAGATCTCCGCGATGGTCTCGACCTCCGCCACGGATTTCACTTCGCGCAAGGATTGGATTAGGGGCGTGGCATCCACCGGTTCCATGCCGGGCAGCAATTCGTGAAGCCGGGCCAAGTCGTTCAGAGGCATCCGCAGAGAACTTTCCCGGCCCATGGGAATGCCGACCTTGGTGCAGTCGCGCAAAGTGTCCGCCAGCATGGAAACGCCGTCGTCGTCTTCATGGGGGGAGGACCAGCTGCGTACATCGTCGATCCAGGTCGTCCGCATCAAGGCGGCGCCTATTTCCGGAATGACGGCGATGGGTTTGCCGGTCTTCGGGACGACCAGGAACCAGGGGCGCGTGGGGCTCAACCAGAAGAGAGTCCGGAAGCCGGTGAAATAACGCATCTCCGCTTCCGTGGTGAACAGCAGCGCATCCAGACCTTGGTCGTGCATGGCCCGCTGGGTGCGTTCCAATCGCGTTTGGTATTCCGATACGGGGAAGTCCGGCTTGGCGGCGTCAGTCATCGATCTCACCTTCCGATACATAAAGCAGAATACGGGATGCATCGCCCAAACCGTTGATGGCGCCCGCGGTCTTTGCGGTGACCAGCCCGGCAAGTGCCGCGGCGGCTGAAGGCGAGGTGGCAATGCCGTGTTTCCCATAAAGCGCCACCGCGTCTCCGGCCTCCGCCTCAGTCACCGTCATAAAACCGTCGGCCTCCCGCGCCAGGTATTTCAAGGCCAGATGGCTCGGCTCCTTGCAGTCCAACCGTCCCATGCTGGAAACCGATCCTTGGGTGGTCACGGGCTTGCCCGCTTCGATGCTTTCGATCAGGGCGGGGGCCGCTTCGGGTTCGACGACGCAGATATGGACCGCGTCGCCCCATCTCTGCCGCGCCATGGCGGTGCAGGCGGCGGCAAGCCCGCCGACCCCGGCCTGCAGGAAGATATGGGTGGGTGGTGCAGGAATGTCGTCGGCCGCTTCGGCCGCCATGATCAGATAGCCTTCCATCACGTCGCGCGCCGGATCGGTATAGCCGATCCATGAACTGTCGGAGAGCAGGCGCCAGCCCTTGGCAGCGGCATCCCGGGCGGCGGCTTCCATGCTTTCTTCATAGGTCGCGCCGGCGCGGACGACATCCGCGCCCTTGGCCCGCAATCGGTCGGCGAAGTCTTCGGGGACGGGATCGGCAAGATAGACCGCGGCATTGGCCCCGAAGACCCGTGCGCCGGCGGCGACCGACAAGCCGTGATTGCCGGCGCTGGCGCAGACGAAGGTTTCACCTTTCAAGGCATCGGTGTAGTCGGCGGCGGCGCCGTCGGTGACTTTCTTCGCGGCCAGTTTGGCGATGGCGTGGGCCGCGCCCAGCGCCTTGAAACTGCCCAAGCCCATGCGTTCCCGTTCATCCTTGATGAACACCGACGCCAGGCCTAGCTCGGCGGCAAGGGCGGGAAGGGCGGTCAGCGGCGTCTTTTGTGCCGCGGGGCATAGCTTGTACAGCGTCATTGCCGCGGTGGCGTCGGTGCAGACCTCTCCATCGGCAATTTCTATCCCAGTCGGAAGACCCGTGCCGCGCAGCCGGTTTGCGATGAACCTCATTACTAAATGCCCCCGTGTTGGAATCAGCCCGTCGAAGCGGGTCGGCACTATGCAGGAGCGTATCGTGGGAAACCAGCCGTTGGGAGCAAATTATCAGACCGCGGCGAGGTCGTAGTAAAAGTCGCGCCGCGCGGCGAGGCGGTCGAAGATGTCGCCATCCAATTGCCCGTCATTCACCATGGCGCGCATGATGCGGATCACGTCCGCCGCACTCTTGCGGTCGCGATAGGGGCGGGGTTGGCCTAGCGCCTGGAAGATATCGGCGATGGCGACAATCCGCGATCCCTTGTCCAGGTCGGGACCCGACAGGTGATAGGGATAGCCGCCGCCATCCAAACGTTCGTGATGGTTCGCGGCCCATTCCGGAAAACGCGCGCCGGGGAAACACCGTTCCAGCATCTGCCGTGTCTTGGTGACGTGCTGCTTGATGACGGAATATTCTTCCGCGTTCAGTGCACCATCCTTCAAGACGGCGGCCGTGGGCGCATCCACATAGCCAAGGTCGTGCAGCAGGCCGGCCGTGTGCAACTCCTGCTGTCCCCTTCGGTCGAAGCCCATTTCCGCCCCCAGGTCCTCGCAGATCAGCGCGACGCGTTCGGAATGCTCAAGGGTGAAGGCGCTTTTGCCATCGACCAAACGGGCCAGGAAAACGGCCAGCTTGCGAAGCTCTTCCCGGCCGATATCGGATATGAAGTCAGGGGCTTTTCCAAGGTTGGCGCAAAGGTTCTGCAATTCCGGCCCGCGCAGGGACCGCCAGAAGACCGGGTCGTCCATCACCGTGATCAAGGCGTCGACCTGGGCCCTGTTGAACCGCTCTCCGGCTTCCTCCCGCAAGGCGGAAGCAACCGTTTCCGGCGTGTCCGGTACGCCGCCAGCACCTTCTATCAGCCTGTCGGCGAAACCGGATAGATTGATCAGCGCGGCCGCGTCCCTGTCCGGCTGGGGGATCGGCAGGGCCTTCAAGGTGGACCACGGCGTGCGATAGTGCCGGATGATGTTCGCGAAAGGGCGCAGCAGGGAAATGTGTTTGGCGTATTCGGCGCCACGGATGCAGGCGCCGCAATCGGGCTCTACGTTTCTGCCGTCGCCCGACGGAATATTGTCCGCATCTGTGGGCAGGCCGCAATTGTGGAGTACGCCGGCAATATAAATGAACTCCCGCCGCGCGACGGACCAGCCCAGCTGTTTTGCACAGCGCGTGGCGATATAGGCGGTTCGGAACCCGTGATCCTTGCCGTCGCTGCCGATATAATTGACGGCGCGGCCGATGAGAAGGGCCAGGTGCCGCAAGTCCACGCGGATCTTATCCGGAAAGGCGCTGGTCTCGGCAGGCGGCATATGAAGCTCCCCGTTTCGGTCCGTCCCTGGTGCCGTCTTAGCCGGACGGCGCGTTCAAGGCGGACTCTATTGCGGAAATAATGGCCTCGGAATCCGGTTTTGTCACGGATGGCCACCCGGCGAGTGCGCTGCCGTCCGGTCCGATCAGTATCTTGTGGAAATTCCATCGGGGCGTGCCCTCGGCGCCCAGCGCTTCCCGCGCCCATTTGTAGAACGGATGAGCGGCGTCGCCGCGCACGACCTGCTTTTCCGTCATCGGAAAGGTGATGTCGTAGGTGGTTTCGCAGAATTCCTTGATTTCAGTCGCCGTGCCCGGTTCCTGGGACCCGAAATCGTTGCTGGGGACGCCCAGAACGACCAGTCCTCGGTCCCGATATTTCTCATAGACCGCTTGAAGTGCCTTATATTGACCTGTGTAACCGCAGAACGAGGCGGTGTTGACGACCAGCACGGCCTTGCCCGCGTAGTCGTTCATGGGCATCGCGTCGCCCTCGATGGATACGAAGTCGTATTTATGCGCGTTTGGGTCTGCCGCGGATGCCACTGATGCGGTGTTCGTCAGGCTAAGCGCCGCAAGCGCGGCCACGGCCAGGGCGAAGAACAAGGTGTGTAGCTTGGTCATAGGCAATATGGCTCCTAAGCTAGTGAAATAACCGTCTGTCGATAATACGGGCGGATCGGCGGCGCCGATCAATATATCACCGAAACCGAAACAGGTGGAATTTGGGCCGTCCGCTCCGCGAATTGTGAGAATCTCCACGGGAGGGTGCAATGAGTCAGCAAGTCATGGAACAGGCGATTCTGCTGTCGCTTGAGCCGCTGTTCGAGAAGGCGGAAGCGGAAGGGTTCTGGTTCTATCATCATTCGAAGGAAGCCGGTGAGATCTGGTGCTCGCCGAAATATCTGCGTGTCTGCCATGACAAGGGCCGATACATCTGGGGACCCGACAATTGGGAACTGCGCAGTCCGCTGATCTATATGAAGCAGCTGAAATACAAGGCGCAGGAACTGGTCGAGGAATATAACGAGATGGCGGAACGCATGAAGCTGGAGGAGAAGATCGAACTCGCCTCCGTCTCCAGCAATCCGGCCGATCTGCCGGAAAACATGCCCCCCTATGACAGTGAGACGGAAACGGCGTAAGAAGGGGGCGCTTGCCAATCCTTACCGGCCGAAAGGCGCCCATTATGTCGAAACCGATTACCGTTGCCGGCGATGATGCCGTTCGCGCCAACCTGACCGCCTGGGACGAGGTCGCGCCCATTCATGCGCACCACAACCAGGCCGATCTGCTCAAGGCGTTCGCCCAACCCGGCTTTTCGGTTCTGGAAGACGATACCAAAGCGGTCTTTGCCGAATTGGGCGTTGCCGGCAAATCGGTGGCGCAGCTTTGCTGTAACAATGGCCGCGAACTGATTTCCGTCAAAGCCCTTGGGGCGGGGCGTTGCGTCGGTTTCGACGGGGCGCCGGCCTTCGTGCAACAGGCCCGCGAGTTGAATGAAGCGGCGGGACAGGACTGTGAATTCGTCGCCGGGGATATCCATGCCGTTCCCGCCGCCTATGACGGGGCCTTCGATATCCTCTATGTGACAATCGGCGTGCTGTCCTGGATGCCGAATTTGCGCGCCTTTTTCGATGTGGCCGCCCGTCTTGCCAAGCCCGGCGGGCATTTCCTGATCGAGGAGCAGCACCCGATCATGAACATGGTGGAACCCGGCGGCCCGGACGCCCCGGTCGAATGGCGCTATTCCTATTTTCAGGATCACCCCTTCGCCGAGGAAGGGCTGGATTACTATGGCGAGACCGAATACGAGGCCGCGACCCATTTTTCCTATCAACACACGATGGGCGACATCATCAACGCGTCGATTGCGGCGGGGTTCGAGGTTCTACGTTTTGACGAACGTCCGCAGCACATTTCCAACACTTGGTACAATGTGGAGAAACAGGGCCCGCCGATGCCGATGAGTTTCGACCTGTTACTGCGCAAACGCCCCGGGGCTTGTGGCGCGTGATCCGTCAACACTGTTCTGCCGCCGGGCCGCTTGTCGTCCTCTGTAGTTGAGGGCTAACGTCCACCCCGAAGAAAAAAACCGAACAGGGGGAGGATACCCATGGCTTTCGTGATCATTCCGGAATTTCGCGTAAAGGACGACAAGGTCGAGGCCTTCAAGGAACTGATGGTGAAACATTCCCGCAATTCCGTCACGAAAGAGGAGGGATGCCTCGGTTTCGACTGCTGTCAGGATCAATCCGACCCGACCCGTTTCGTACTGTATGAAAGCTATGTGAATGAAGCCGCCTTGGATGTGCATCGGGCGAGCGATCATTTCGCCTGGTATAACGACCAGGCGAAAGACATGGTCATCCCGGGGGATGACGGCCGCCTGCCGCAGAAAATCACGTTCTACAATCGCACGGCTTCTGGGACGGATGGCGCTTAGCTGTCGGCGATGCCGGTTAGGTTTGTATGACTATTGGGGGCCTGAGGGGGGCGCTGTGCCCCTGACGGTCAGCCGGCTTTCGCGATCTGTTCCTGATCGAAGGGCAGGCCGGGTTCGTCTTCCTGCCGGGGGATGCTGATCGTAACGGACGTTCCCTTGCCCAATGCGCTTTCGATGCTCAAACGGCCTTTGTGAAGGCCGACTAGGGCGTTGGCGATCGCCAGGCCCAATCCCCAGCCTTGTTCGGAATCCAACGGGTTCCGTTCCCCGCGGGTGAAGGGGTTGGTGATGTTCGGCAGGCGCTCCGGCTCGATCCCTTGGCCGGTATCGGCAACCGTGATCGTACAGTCCCTATCCGTCGCCGTTGCCTGAATTGAGATTTTGCCCTCGGGCTCGGTGAATTTGATCGCGTTCGTGACCAGGTTCAGCAGAACCTGCTTTATCGCGCGTTTGTCGGCCATCATGGGGGGCAGGTCTTCGGGTACGTCGGTGTCGATTATCAGGTTCTTCTCAGCAGCCCGGCCGGCGAAGTTCTGGAAGCAATCAACGATGAGGTCCGAAACGTTGACGGGCTCAAGGCTCAGTTTCGTCTTTCCGGCCTCGATAAAGGAAATGTCGAGCAGGTCGTTGACCAATTCTAGCAGATAGCTGGCGCTGTTATGGATGTCGTCCGCGTATTCCAGGTATTTGCGGTTGTGTAGCGGACCCAGCATCTGTTCGCGCAAAATGTCGGAAAACCCCAAAATGGCGTTCAAGGGCGTGCGCAGATCGTGGCTCATATTCGCCAGGAATCGCGATTTTGCCGTATTGGCGCGCTGGGCCTCCGTCAGGGCCCTGTCGCGCTCCATTTCCGTTTCGACTTGATCGGTGATGTCCCGGCCGTTGCCTCGGTATCCTTTGAAATTGCCCTTTTCGTCGAAATAGGGCTGGCCGCTGATGGCGAGGTGGACCAGCGAGCCGTCCGGCTTCCGGCGCCCATGGATGAAGTTCCGGAAGGGGCGGTGCGCCGCGAGATCAGCGAGTTGTTTCCGATAGTCTTCCGGATCGCAGAATTTCTCGACACCGGATTCCTGCCGGTTCTTGCCGACCAGCCATTCGGAATTGACGCCCGTGATTTCGGTGAATCGGTCAGAAAAATAGCAGAACCGCAGGTTCTCATCCATTTCCCAGAACCAGTCCGAGGTGGCTGAGGCGAAATCCTGGAAACGCTGGCGTGCGAATTCCAGGTCCTCCAGCATGATGCGCCGCTCAAGTTCCGCGGATGCGCGCATGGCGACGATTTGAAGCAAGGTCTCGACCAGTTCGACGTTTTCCAGCGGTTTTTCGTCGACGATGACGATGAGGCCGATGGGATTGTCATGGTCGCCCCACAAGGCGATGCCGGCATAGCTTTCCGCATGCATATCCCCCAGCAGGCCAAAGGTGGGGAAAGTCTGTTGGACGCCGGCCGGGTAGCAGCAGAGCTCTTGTTCCAAGACGGTTTTGCAGGGAGAGCCGGGCAGGCAGTACCCGAAATTCGGGGCGATGGCGCCGTGGGCATACAAGGCCACGGTTTCGACCTCTCCGTCATTGCCCTCAACGACCCGGTCGACGAGTGCATAAGCCACGCCGAGAGATTCTGCCAGATGCGTCACCAGGGCCGAGAAGAAGTCGCCGTCCGTTTCTTTCCAGCCGCGCTGGGCAATGAAACGCAATGTCGCGTCGACCGTACCGCGGTCGGAGAGCAATTGGGGGCGAGTCTTCCGCGCTGTCTTTTCACTCATTCAAATGTCCTGGCCGCCGGGATTTTTGGATATCCGGCGGCATCGGCTGGTTACAGTCGGCTCGCTCAGGCGTCGCGAACTGCCCCCCTGCCTGATCCGTCGGCCTTAATGTAGCGAACGCTGGATTAATATCACCTTAATTGCGGGTGCCGCGCCCATATTTGGGGTGTGTGTCGATGAATTAAGGATTTGTTGGTTCGGACTATGCCCTGGGGGGCTAAAAAAAGGTCCAACACCACCTCGCTTTTTCCATGAAGCGGGGATATAGGGAGGCATCATTGGAACCCAGATCGAATCGGGCGGTTGCAGTTGTGCCGTGCCCTTTCTTTTTTCCGCCCGTCATCCCCGGCGGGTTAAACCTGTTTTTTGAAAGCACTTCGAATGTCCAAAACCGCCCAAGACGGCGCCGCTGCGATGGATCGATCCCCAATCGGTATGGGCGAGTTCGTTATCCTGATGGCGGTCATGATGTCCATGCTGGCGCTGTCGATCGACGCCATGCTGCCGGCATTCAACGATATTGCCCAGGATCTTGCGCTGGAGGACGCGACCGACGTCCAATACATCCTGTCCTTCATGTTTGCGGGGCTTGCCGTGGGGCAGCTCTTCTACGGGCCGTTCTCGGACAGTTTCGGGCGGAAACGCGCGATCTATCTTGCCGCGACCATCTTCTGCACCGGTTGTCTTCTGTCGATTTTTACCGACAGTTTCGCGGTCATGCTGGTCGGTCGGGTGCTGCAAGGTTTGGGCGCGGCCGGAAACCGGATCGTGGTCATGGCCATCGTCCGGGACCGATATGAAGGCCGCATGATGGCGCGCGTGGCGTCTTTCGTGATGTCGATCTTCATTCTGGTTCCCGTCATTGCTCCCTTCATCGGGCAGGGCATTCTATGGGTGGCGGAATGGCACATGATCTTCGTGATGTTCCTGGCCGTGTCACTGTTCTCCACATCCTGGTTCTTCCTGCGCCAGCATGAAACCTTGCCGCCGGAACGCCGCAGGGCCTTTTCCCTGGCCCCGATCATGGCCGGGTTCCGCGTGGCGGCGACCAACCGAACCACCTTCGGCTATACGCTGTGCGCCGGTGCGGTCTTCGGCTCGTTCCAAGGTTATCTCGTCTCGTCCCAGCCCGTTTTCCAGGGCGTCTACGGGGTGGGCGACATGTTCCCGGTCTATTTTGGGATACCCGCGCTGGCCATCGGTTTGGCCGGTGTCATCAACGGCAAGATTGTCTTGAAATACGGGATGCGGCGGCTTGTGCGTACGGCGCTGATCACGACCATCGGTCTTGCAGTCGCTTTCGGCGCTTACTCAGCCTGGATCGGCGGCGTGCCGCATTTGGCCGCTCTGGAGGTCTATCTGATCCTGACCTTTTTCTGCATGGGAATGCTGTTCGGCAATCTGAACGCCTGCGCGATGGAGCCGATGGGCGCGCTGGCCGGAATCGCGGCTGCCTTTGTCGGCTCGGTATCGACCATGGTGGCGATTCCGCCCGCGGCCGTTGTCGGGCATTTCTTCGATAATACGGTCGTGCCGATGGTTGGCGGTTTCGCGGTGCTCGGCTGCGTCGCTCTGTTAATCAGCCTGTGGGCGGATCACGATCATCCACCAGGACCGATCGTTGAAGACGCCTGATCCTCCGAGGCCTGTCTTAGCGTCGCGGCGGTACAAGATGTTTGTCCTGGCCGGGCGTTGCCTGGCCCCGTGATTGACGGTAGCAAGGTTGGCCCAATCCAGCAGAAGGATATCTTGCCATGGCGATGCTTATACAATGCACGGACAAACCCGGGATGCTGCAGACGCGCCTCGACACACGCGCCACGCATCTCGATTACCTGGACAGCAAGAAGGACATCATCCTAGCCGGTGGGGCGGTGATGGACGCGGAAGGGAAACCCTTCGGCTCCGTCCTGATCATCGATACGGATGACGAAGCGGTTGCGCGGGATTTCGCCGAGAACGACCCCTTTAACAAGGCTGGTCTGTTTGAAACGGTTACCGTCACCACTTGGCGCAAGGCCTTTTTCAATTTCGAAAACCTGACGTAAGAAACGGCAAGAATGGGACGGCGCGGCGCGGGTTTTCCGCGTGTCCGGCGCGCGATAGGGAGAACAGCGAATGGCCGACGGGCAGAATCAACGCAATGGCGGACGCATCCTGGTCGATGCCCTGAAGGGGCACGAGGTAGAGTTCATGTTCGGGGTGCCGGGGGAAAGTTACCTGGCCGTTTTGGACGCCCTGCACGACACGCCGGAAATCCGATACATCAATGCCCGCCATGAGGGCGGCGCCACGATGATGGCGGATGCCTATGGCAAGCTGACGGGCAAGCCCGGCATCGCCGTCGTAACCCGTGGACCCGGTGCTACCAATGCGTCTTCCGGCGTGCATGTCGCCTTTCAGGATTCGACCCCGATGATCCTGCTGATTGGGCAGGTCGGCCGCGACATGGTCGAGCGCGAAGCCTTTCAGGAAATCGATTATCGCCGGATGTTCGGTCAGATGGCGAAATGGGTGGCGGAGATCGACGACCCGGCCCGTATCCCGGAATTCATCAACCGTGCCTTCAACGTGGCGGTTTCCGGCCGCCCCGGCCCGGTGGTGCTGAGCCTGCCGGAAGACATGCTGACCGAAACGGCTGAGGCGGTGAATATCGGCGCCTATACCCAGGTCGAAGCGCATCCCGGCGACCAGCAGATGGCGGATCTGCGGATGATGATGATGTCGGCGGAAAAGCCTTTCATGATCGTGGGCGGCGGCGATTGGTCGGTGGATGCCTGCGCGGACATCATGGCCTTCGCGGAACATATGCATCTGCCGGTTGGTGCGTCTTTCCGCTGCCAGGACTATTTCGACAATTTGCATCCCAATTACGCCGGACATGTCGGCATCGGTATCGATCCGGGCCTAGCCAAACGCATCAAGGAAGCGGACCTGCTGATCGTGGTCGGCGCGCGCTTGGGTGAGATGACGACCGGCGGCTATTCGCTGATCGACATTCCCCGCCCGAAGCAGAAGTTGGTTCATGTCTATCCCGACGCGGCGGAAATCAACCGTGTCTATGATGCGGATCTGGGAATCGCATCGGGCATGAAGGCTTTCGCGCGGGCGGCGTCGCGGCTGTATCAATTGCGCGGCACGCCGGTCTGGAGCGCGGAGGTCAAGGATCTGCATGACGGCTATCTCGCCTTCTCCGAACCGACGGAAGTGCCGGGCGCGGTGAACTTCGGAACCGTGATTAAGACCCTGGACGAAAAGCTGGGACCCGATGCGATTTATTGCAACGGGGCGGGCAACTATACGGTCTGGATCCACCGTTTCCGGCGATACCGGAAATACCGGACCTGTCTTGCGCCGACCAGCGGGTCGATGGGCTATGGCCCACCGGCGGGGATCGCCGCTAAGCTGGTGCATCCGAACAGTCCGGTCGTGGTGGTGGCCGGGGACGGCTGTTTCCAAATGACGGGGCAGGAGATGGTGACGGCGGTTCAATACAATCTGCCGATCCTTTACATCGTTGCCAACAATGCCATGTACGGCACGATCCGCATGCATCAGGAACGCGAATACCCGACCCGGGAATCCGGTACGGCGCTCGCCAATCCCGACTTTGCGAAATGGGCCGAGGCGTGCGGCGCGCATGGTGAAGTCGTTGAGAAGACGGAAGACTTCGAAGCGGCGCTTGACCGGGCGCTCGCCAGCGGCAAGCCTGCCTTGATCGAGGTTCGCACCGATCCCGAAGCGCTCACGCCGGCGGCCACGCTGAGCGGCACGCGCGACAAGGCGCTCGCTATTCGGAAGTAAGGTCAGGGTGTTCCGGCGCGTTTCATTTCCCGGATCAGGAAACGCGCCGGATGCACCGCTTCGATCAGGTCTTTCTCCAACGGCAGGGGCATGCCCGCGAGCATGTCCGCCAACAGTTCGGCCATCAGCGGCGAAAACTGGTACCCGCGGGCGCCAAGGCCTGACAGGACGTATAGGCCATCCCTGTAGCGGGCCGGTGGGTAGTCGACCCAATGACGGCCGTGATGCAAATCCCCATAGTCGGATCCATAGGCTTCCGCGTCCGGCATCGGTCCAGCGATGGGCAGGCGGTCGCCGGTCATGGCGCGCAGCCCTGTCCAACCGGCCTCGGCCGGCGGCGGTGACAGGTCGAAGGCTTGGGAAAAGACTTGGGCGAATTCCGCCGCATAGCGTTGGTGATCGTCATGGGACCAGACTTGCCAGCCGGTGTCGCCGTCCGGGTCGGGCCAGGCATCGAAGCTGGAGCCTAGGACCCGGCCGCGCCTGCCGTCCCGCAGGGTTATGTTCGGTGACAGATAACCGCCGAAGCCGATTCCTTGCTCGGGAATGCCGGCCGGAAGGGCGTCACCCTTGATCCAACTCACTTGTCCCCGGCTGGGGCGGATTTCGAGCCAGGGTGCCTGCAGCAGACGGCCTGTCCAGCCGCCCGCCGCGACGATGACCCTGCGTCCGCTCCAAACTTCGCCGCAGTCGCCATCCATCAGCCGCCAACCGCCGTCGATGGGGATCAGGGCGTTTATATCCGCGCTTTCGACCGGCGCGCCGATGACATTGCGCACCGCTTGCGGATCCAGGCAGCCGGAGGCCGGGTAGGACAGGGCGGATCTGCCCGCGACTTCCGTCACGGTGATGAGGTCTTTGGGCCAATCGAGCGCATCGATCAGACGGGCCTGCCGGTCATCCGAGTCCACCCCTTCCGCGGCGGCTTGCATCGCACCGCGCGGGTCATACCAGACCGTGGGACCCAAGCCATCATAGAAGGCAAGCGCCTTCAGGAAGGTGAGGGCGTTGAGCCGGCCGGGCAGACTGGCGTTGACCGGCAGCTTCGGCGCGATCATCGCGACGGGGTTGGCCCCCATTCCGCCTGCCGGGCCCGCACGGTCGAAAAGCGTCGCTTCTATCCCGCGCGCTTTCAGCGCATGCCAGCAGCATTGCGCGGCGATGCCGCCGCCGATGATGGCGACCTCACCTGGGTCAGCCGGGGTGGGTGGGAGGGAGAACCAGGGCGTTTGCGCCTTTTCATCATCGGGCGGGGTAGCGAGTGTGCCGGTCAGGCGTTCCCGCTTATGCGCAAAGCCGGGATGTTTTTCGACGGAAAAGCCAACATCCTCCAAGCCACGCCGGACATGGCCGGCGGCGGTATAGGTCGCAAACCGGCCGCCGGGTTTGGTTCGACATGCGATGGCGCGAAAGACAGGAGCGGTCCACATATCCGGATTTCGGGCGGGCGCGAAACCATCCAGATACCAGGCATCCATTTTTCCCGAGAGTTGGGAAAGGCTATGCTCCACTGGGCCGAAAAGCAGAGTCAGCTGCACCCGGCCGCCGTCGAGGGATAAGCGATGGAAACCCGCATGACGAAGGGGAAAGCGGTCGCAGATCTCGTCGATCAACGACGCTAGGCCGGGGATGTCCCGGTAGAGCTGCAAGGCGCGGGTGAGGGAGTGTTGGTCGAGCGGATAACCCTCGACACTGACATAATGCAGGCAGGCATCGGGCATTGCGGTGCGGCGCCAAAGTGCCCAGGTCATCAGGAAGTTCAGACCCAGGCCGAACCCTGTCTCGCCGATCGCGAAGGTTGGCCGGTCCCGCCATGCCGAAGGCGCGCCGATGCCGTCCAGGAAGACGGTCTCGGTCTCCGCCGCCGCGCCGGCCGGCGACGCGTAGCCGTCATTGAACAGGATCGAGCGCGGCCCGCTGTCAGGATCTATGTCGAAATCCGGCGAGGGGAGCCGCGGCCAGCCCGTCATTCAAATCCCTTTATTCAAGGCATGACATATGGGGGAACGGTTTGCGGGCAAAACCATCGGCAGACGGCTAGCCGACTTCAAGCCGCTTTTCGAGGTCGGTCAGAATTTCAGTCAGTTCCACGACCTTCTGCTTGGCGATCGCCAATTTACTGCGGACCACCTCTTCATCACTATCCATTTCCATGAATTCATTCTCACGCCCTTGCAGCAGCCAGGGGGCGGTCACGTTCAGCAAGCCGGCCATCATCACGATCTGGTTCGCGCGCGGCACACGCCGGGATTTTTCCCAGCCGCGGACGGTCTTGGAGGTTACGCCCAGGCGTCTTGCGAATTCTTCCGCCGTCAGGTTGGAAGACTTCCGCGCAAACTTGATACGTTCGCCCAGTTGTTCCTGGGCCAGGTCTCCTGCCTTGGCCAGTTCCTTCTTCATAGAATACTCCACTACTACCTATGCTTTCTCGGGAAATCAGGTCACACCGACACACCATAGTCGGCCGCCCAGCTCAGTCCTGCTTTCGTCTCGCCCTTGGGCCGGTATTCGCAACCGATCCAGCCCTGATATCCAAGCCCGTCCAGCAAGTCGAACAGGAAGGGATAATACACTTCCCCTATGTCGGGTTCATGACGATCCGGATTTCCCGCAATCTGAATATGCTCCACGCGGTCGAGCAATGCGCGTGTGCGCATGGCGAGGTCACCCTCGCTGATCTGCAGGTGGTACAGATCTAATTGGAGCCCGATATTCGGTTCATCGACCGCCTCTATTACATCCACCGCCTGACCGGTCGTTGCAAGGAAAAACCCCGGAATGTCCCTTTGGTTGATCGGTTCGATACACAGATTGACGCCATCCAAGGCCGCGCGTTTGGCGGCTTTCTTAAGGTTCGCCACATAGGTTTCGGTATTGGCGCCGTGCTGCCGCATGCCCGCCATGACATGCAGGCGCGGGCATTTCAGGGCCTTGGCATAGGTCAGCGCTTTTTCTAGGCTTTCCATGAATTCGTCTTCCCGGCCCGGCAGGGAGGAAAGGCCGCGTTCGCCGTTTTCCCAGTCGCCGGGCGGCAGATTGAACAGCGCCTGCTGCAGGCCGGCCGCGTTCAGCTTTTCCGCCAATTCGTCGGGCGCGAAGTCGTAGGGAAACAGGTATTCCACCGCCTTGAAGCCGCAGGCAGCCGCTTCCGCGAAGCGATCCAGGAACGGCACTTCGTTGAACATCATGCTGAGATTGGCGGCGAGCTTTACCATGCGTTTTCCTTTCGAATTTCGGCAAATACGGCGTAACCGGTGGGCGGACTGTTCAAATAGGGAACCGTTCGCGCAAGTCGGCGACCTGTTGCGGGGTCAGCGTCCGGACGGGGATGCCGCGCAGCATCAGATGCAGCTTGGCGGTTTCCTCCAACTCCTCCATCGCGCCGACGGCGTCGCGCAGGCTTTTATCCGCGACAACCGGCCCATGATTGGCAAGCAGGCAGGCTTTGTGATCCTTGAAGACGGGCCGCATTGCGTCGGCCAGTCCTTTATCGCCGGGCGGGAAATAGGGCACCATCGGCAGCTTGCCGATGCGCATGACGTAATAGGCCGTGATCGGGGGCAGGGCGTCCTCCGGGTCCGTTTCCTCCATGACCGACAGCGCGACGGAATAGGAGGAATGCAGATGAACCACCGCTTCGGTCTGTGGGCGCACCTCATAGACCGCCATGTGCAGGAAGGTTTCCTTGGTCGGCTTGTCGCCCGAAAGATGCGTGCCGTCCGGCGCGATCTTGGCCAGCCTGTCCGGTTCCAATTCCCCCAGCATCGACCCGGTCGGCGTCATCAGCCATCCGTCATCCAGCCGGGCGCTGATATTGCCGGACGACCCGGGTGTCAGCCTGCGGTCGAACATCGACCGGCCCAGGCTGCAAATCTCCTCCCGCAATGTCGATTCGGCTCGGCTCATGACAGGACCTTGAAGGCTTTTTCGAAAAAGTCGGGCGCACCGAAATTGCCGGATTTCATGGCCAGGGCCGTCGGATCGTCCTCCACGGACGCAGTCCAGGGCACGCCCGGATCAATCTGGGGTCCGATGCGCAGCGCCGTAACGTTCAGTGCCTTGACCACCGCACCCGACGTTTCTCCGCCGGCGGAAACGATGCGCCGTGCGCCTTTGGCGTGCAGGCCCTCCGCGACACGGGCCAGGATGCCTTCCATCAATGCGCCGGCCTCGTTTCTGCCGATGCGGTCCTGAAGGGCTTTGACGTTTTCCGGTGCCGCAGTCGCGGACACCATCACCGGCGTATCGCCCAATTGCGGCGCGGCCCAGTCCAGAATGTCGTCGGCCAGCGTCTGACCCTTTTCGACCGCCATGTCGGCGTCGATCCGCCATAGCGGCACGCGGTTTTCCATGTAGTCCACCTGACCGCGCGTGGCTTCGGAGCATGAACCGCTCAGGATGGCGGCCGTGCCCGTCACTTTCGGCAGGGCATCCGAAACCTGGTCCTCGGCCAGCAGCCCGGCGGCCCGGAAATTGTCCGGCAAGCCCATGGCGACGCCGGACCCGCCGGTCACCAGTTTCAAATCCTTGCAGGCATGGCCGATCTCGATCAGGTCCCGGTCGCGGGCCGCATCGACGATGGCGTGGCGCAAGCCGTCCTTTCGCATCGTACCGAAGGCCTGCTCGATGGCCGTTGCGCCCTTGTCCACGGTCAACTGGTTCACCAGTCCGACCCCGTTCGGCGTTTGCCGGGCCAGGACACGGACAAGGTTGGGATCGGTCATCGGCGTTAGTGGATGGTTGCGCATGCTGGATTCCGACAGCAGCACGTCGCCGACGAAAAGATAGCCGTTGAAAATCTGCCGGCCGTTTTCCGGGAAAGCGGGGCAATAGATGGTGAAATCACCCCCGGCCGCGTCGAGCAAGGCGTCCCCCACCGGTCCGATATTCCCCTCATCGGTGGAATCGAAAGTCGAGCAGTATTTGAAGAAGATCTGCTTCGTGGCGCGGTCCGCCAGCCAGCGATAGGCGTCGAGCGATTGGTCGATGGCGTCTGGCGCCGGAATGCTGCGGCTTTTCAGGGCGATGACAACGGCATCCGTATCGCCCAGGTCGAGACTGTCCGGCGGAATGCCGATGGTCTGCACCGTCCGCATGCCGGATTTGACCAGCGTGTTCGCAAGGTCGCTCGCGCCCGTGAAATCGTCCGCAATCGCGCCGAGAAGAATGGCCATGCGCCGTGTCCTGCCCCTGTTCGTTTTCGTGTTCTTGCTTGTCTGACAACAAAGAATACACGAGTGCCGGGGGCAGAAAAGGGCGGCCCAGGTCCAAAGTGAAACGCCGGGCACGACAAGGCCCGGCGTTTCAAAACGGTTTGCGCGCCGATGACGGTCAGGGTCAGGCCGCGGCCTTCACTTGGGCTTCCTTCATCACGCCGGCGACCAGGCCGTAACACTCGGTCCAGGCTTCCTCGACCTCGGGTGTGAAATCATCACCAAGGCCTTTGCCCAGCGTAAAGAGCAGGGCCGCGCCGACGGCGTCATATTGTTCCAGTTTCACATTGTAGCCATTGTGCCGCGCGCCGCAGGCCTGCAGGGCCGGGACGACTTCCTCGACCCGGTTCAGGCCGTTGACCGCCATGGCCAGCAGTTTCAGAAGCTTCTTCTTTTGCTCGCTCATGTCGTCTGGAAACAGCGGCCGGACCTCGGGCGCGATTTCGAACAGCCGAGCATAGAAGATATCGGCGGCCGCATCGGCGATGGGTAGGACCTTCTGAAAACTGGATTGAACGAGTTCGATCTGTCTGGGGGTCATTATCTTTATCCCGGTTTTTTGCGTGATGCGGGTCGCCTCACAATCCGGATAAAGATAAAACATTAAATACTAATGTAATGTGAACGTAGCCAGCGGGTTAAGCGGACTGTCCAGTTTGCAACCTGTCCCGTCGCCTTGATCGGTGTCGGTTTCGCCATGTGGAACCGCGCGGGCTCAGGCCGCGGCCATGGCTTGCAGCCAGGTCAGAAAGGCCTGGCTGTCCTTTCCGGCATTGGGTGGGGACAGCGCGACATAAGCGATGCCGCTGGGGATGAAGCCGAAAGGCGCGACGAGGCGGCCAGCCCGCAGATCGTCCTGAACCAGAATATGCGGTGCGATGGCAACGCCCAACCCGGCTGTCGCGGCCTCGAGCAGGAAGTAGAAATGTTCGAAATATTGTCCGTCGAGCGGTAGGGACGCGCCGACAGATGCGCACCATTTCGGCCAGGCCCCCACCCGTGTTTTCGTGTGCAGGATCGGCAGCGCTGCCAGTGCGGCGGGGTCGTGAAATCCCCCTTCGGGAACCAGAGACGGGCTGACAACTGGACCGACAAGGTCTTGCAGAAGCGGTGTAACGACCGCATCGGCCCACTGGTCCTGGCCGCCTTGGTCGGACCGGATGGCGATGTCCATCTTGTGCCGCCGGAAGTCGACCGGGATGTCCTCCGACGTCATTCTGATTTCGATGGCCGGATGCCGGTTCTGGAAATCGTAAAGGCGCGGGATCAACCAGCGCAGCACGAAGGTGCCGAAGCAGGAGATGTCGAGCAGGCGCTTTTCCTGCCCGGTGACGCGGTTCACGGCCGCTTCGATCCCGTCGAAGGCCTCAGTCAGGCTGGGCAAAAGATCTTCCGCCGCGTCGGTCGGGCGCAACCGATTGCGCGGCCCTTCGAACAGCGTGACGCCCAGCACTTCCTCCAGCGACCGGACCTGACGGCTGACCGCGCCATAGGTCACGCCTAGCTCATCGGCCGCCAATGTCATTTTCCCATTTCGCGCCGTGGCTTCGAAGGCGCGTAGGGCGTTCAGGGGCAATGCGCCGCGTTTCATGGTAAGGTTCCTATGTGTGGAAAACTCACAAATGATGTCCGTAAACATCGTTTTACTTGAAAGATGAACAATACGAAAAGACGGAATGTCACAAGAAAACACACTCCTTCGACCCTTGTTCATGCGGTTTCGCCCACTCAAATGCATTCGGCACTGGTGGCAGAAATCGTCTTCCCGCATTGCGCTGGCCCAGCTTCCCGATGAAAGGCTGGCCGATATCGGCCTGACGCGGGCGGAACGTGACCGCGAAGTCGCGCGTCCGTTCTGGGACTAGCCGTTCTGGGATTAGAGTTCTGGGATTTGCATTCTGGGACCAACGAAAAAAACAAACCGTTCCGGTTGGGATAAAAGATATGGAATTCGTCGTCTTTCTAGCGGTCGTTGCCGCCGCCATGCTGCATGCCGGGTGGAACTCCGTCCTCAAACTCGGCATGGATCGCGGCACCGCTGTGTTGCTGCTGACGTTGGTTCAGGCCGGTATCGCCCTGCCGATGCTGCCCTTCGCAGTCCAGCCGGATGCGGCCGCCTGGGGCTGGATCGCGGCGTCTGCCGTGTTGCATTGCGGCTATATGATTTTCCTGTCGCAGGCCTATGCGCATGCGGATCTAAGCTTGGCCTATCCGCTGGCGCGCGGCACCGCGCCGTTATTGGTGGCGGGTGTCTCGGTCGCCTTCCTCGGTGCGGTGTTCAGCGACACGCAACTGGTCGCGATTTTGGCGATTTCGACCGGCATTCTGGTGATGGCGCTGCGCGGCGACAAGAACGGACGGGCCGGCGGCATGGCGCTGTTCTATGCTTTGGGGACCTCGGTCTTCATCGCCTCCTACACGCTGGTGGACGGAATGGGCGTGCGGGCCGCCGGCGCGTCTTCCGGCTATATCCTGTGGCTGACCCTGTTCGAGGGGGCCGGCATGGTCATGTGGACCGTGCTGCGCCGGGCCTTGCGCCCGTCACGCGGCCCGGAACCATCGATCCTGTCGGCGATCCGGCGGGAATGGCGCAAAAGCGTGATCGCCGGGGCTATGTCGCTCGCCGCCTATTGGATCACGGTCTGGGCCTTCCTGCATGCGCCGATCGCCCTGGTCGCGGCCTTGCGTGAATCGAGCATTTTCTTCGCCGTTGTGATCGCCGCCTTCGCCCTGCACGAACCCGTGCATCGGCTCCGCTGGATTTCGGCCGCCGCGATCGTGCTCGGTGTCGGTCTGATAAGATTGTGATGGGGGTCGAGTTCCCCCGGGTTTCCCCAGGTTTCCCCAGGTTTCATTGACCCGTGGCGGGATACCCGGAATCTGATTACAGTTTCCAATTGGTATCGGCTTGGTCATCGGTTTCATGGAAGGCTACGGCATGTCCCTTGCGCAGAATGCGGACGCACCGCGCCTGTCGCCCACCGCGCGGCGGGTAGTGGTGACGGGCGGGGCGGGGTTTCTCGGCTCCCACCTTTGCAAGCATCTCCTTGCGCGGGGGGATGAGGTCGTCTGCGTCGACAATTACTATACCGGCCGCCGGGCGCTGATCGCCGACCTGCTGGATGATCCCCGGTTCGAGGTGCTGCGCCACGACATCACTTTTCCGCTCTATTTGGAAAGCGACGAGGTCTATAACCTCGCCTGTCCGGCATCCCCCATCCATTATCAGCGCGATCCGGTGCAGACGACGAAGACCAGCGTGATCGGGGCGATCAACATGCTGGGCCTGTCGCGGCGGGTGGGCGCGCGGTTCTTCCAGGCCTCGACCAGCGAGGTCTATGGCGACCCGGAAGTGCATCCCCAGCCGGAGGACTATACCGGCAACGTCACCTCCATCGGCCCGCGGGCCTGCTATGATGAAGGCAAGCGCTGCGCCGAAACCCTGTGTTTCGACTATCAGCGCCAGCACGGGCTGGACGTGCGCGTGGCGCGGATTTTCAACACCTATGGCCCCAACATGCATCCCGATGACGGGCGGGTGGTGTCCAACTTCATCATCCAGGCGCTGAAAAATCAGCCGATCACGATCTATGGGGACGGGTCGCAGACACGCTCCTTCTGCTATGTCACCGACCTTGTGCGCGGGATCGTCGCACTGATGGAGGCCGAACGCGTGGAAGGCCCGGTCAACCTGGGCAATCCGCAGGAAGTCACCATCGGCGAATTGGCCCGCATCGTGATCGACATGACCGGATCCAAGTCGGACATCGTCCATCATCCCTTGCCGCAGAACGACCCGGTCCGGCGCTGCCCGGATATCGGTAAGGCGCAGGGGCTGATCGATTGGAAGCCGGCGACGCCCTTGAAGGAAGGGCTTGCCAGCACCATCGCCTATTTCGAGGATTACCTGCGCGGAAACGGGGAACTATAGGCCACGGTTAGTCGAACAGATCCGAGGTTTCGAAGGCGTCGATCCTGGGACGCCATTTACATGTGCCGCGCAGTCTTTCCGACGCCATTTGCTGGTCCAGCGTCGGGCCTTCGGCCCAGGCGCCGTGTTCGGCGACGAGCCCCTCCTTCGACAGAATGACGGTTTCTGGCGGGGCATCGTATTTCGCGGCGATGGCCTCCACTATTTTGCCGACCGGCACGCCGGGTTGGGCGCTTGCATTGAAATGCCCGCTCACGTCCCGGTTTTCCAGCAACAGCCGATAGGCGACGGCCAGATCGTCGCGGTGGATCAGCGGCCAGCGCGTGTCCGCTCCGCCCCAAACTTCGATGGGTTCACCGGCTTTGGCTTTTTCCAGGAAGCGCGTGAAGACGCCGCCCGCGCGGTGATAGACCATCGCGGGGTGAATGACGGCGGTCGAGAATTTTCCGGACGCGGTCAGCCGCTCGGCATTCTCGACCATCCAGACGAAGGAAGAGATCGGGTTAAACGGGCTGTCTTCCGTGGCGACATCGTCGCCGGTCGCGCCATAGAGCCAGCAGCCCCCGGTATAGACAAAGCGGACCGGCGGTGTCGAAGGCGGGGCGGCGGCGATCAGGGCGTCGATCACACCGCGGTCCACGTCACCCATATCCTCGGTGAAGGTGACGGCCGCCTGAATGACGCCGTCGACCTCGTTGACGATGCCGGCCCAATCTTCCGGCCGACGGAGATCGCCGCGCAGGGTTTCGTATCCAAGGGCTTTCAAATCACGTTCGGACGCGTCGGACCGGCATAGGGCGAGGACTGTGTGACCCTGTCCGGCCAATTCCCGCGCGACAGCCGTTCCGATCGATCCGGTCGCCCCCAATACCAATACTTTCATGGTCGATATCCGCTGGTGTTCACGTCAGCACGCCGCATTCCGTGAGCAGGCCGGCATGACCGGTCATGAACCGGTCGAGATGGGCCAACTGCCGCCGGCGCAGGTCTTCGCGCAGGAAAAGCTTCAGGTTCATTTTGCGCGATTTGCCGTTGACGCCCAGGTCCAATTCGCCATCGACATGCCGGTCCCCGGCGGAGGTCGCATGGACGAAGCGCGTTTTGCCGGTGCCGTCGGCAACCGCGTCGTCCAGCAACGCGCCGTGCGCATTCCATTCCGACGTATCCAATTGCCGGATTTTATTCGGCGCCGAATGGGCCAGCGTGTTGAAGCTGTTCTGTTCGAACAACAGCCAGACATGCTGTTTCAGAACCAGATCGCGCCAAGCATGGGCCAGGTTGGCATCGGTGCAAATCAGGAAACCCGTGTTCAAATAATTTGAGTCAGGGTCGACACCGAAGTCTTTGATTTGTTTTGCGAAAGGTTCGATGTCACGGTCCCGATTTCGCCATTGATCGATGAAGCTCGACAAGCTGCATCCGACATCGTCCGGGCAGAGCGCGGCGCTTTGGCCGTCCACGCGCATCTCGGCCGCCAGGTCAGCGAGATCGGCGGCGAAGGGGCGCAGCGGGATGATATCGGCGTCGATCCAGACGAACCCACGCGCGGCCATTTCGGCGGGGGGCAGGAAATCGCCCATGGCCGCCTTCGCATACCAGGGATGGTCATGGCCTTGAAGGAAGGCGGGCTTGGACAGCAGCACGCCGATTTCTTCCAGGAAGCGCCGGACCGGCGGGCTGAACCCGAAATCGCAGACCTTGATCTCCACCCCCGGATTCAGCACCGCGACCGCGTCCAGCAACATGAACAGATTGCCGAGCAGATGATCGTCGGCGCCGGAGAGAAAGAAGGGGGCGGTGGTTTCTGTCATTCGATTGAAATTGGTATGTCCAAGTTGGTCGGCGGCAATAGGCGTCTGTAGATTGGCGCCAAGAAGTGACTTTCGGAGACGAAGCCAATGCTATTCATCACTCTACTATCCAATGAATTGTCTCGGTTGTCGCCCAGCACGAAGTAATGACCGTCGGGTACAGAATAAACCGGTGTGTTATCCAGGGGTCCATTGCCTTCGTAAATCTTAAGAATCCGATGCATTGGTCGGATCAAGGTGTTTGTTCCTCCCTGCTCAGTCGATGGCAGGCTTTCCCTATATTGGCGAACGCGCCTTTCAGCTTGTGTGTTAGGATGCATCACGAAATCAGGCAGCCGAATTCGCTCGGTAGGGACGCCGTTGATATGCAGAATTCCCCGAATGAATTGGACCGTATCACCCGGGATGCCGATAACACGCTTCAGATAAATGTTGTGTGGGTCCGTTGGTCCACGAAAGGCGCCGATTTCCCCACGTTTCGGAGGTCGCCAAAGATATGCCCATTTGTTGGCCACCACATTCTCTCCGGCCCGTAAGGTCGGCAGCATTGAACCAGCAGCATTGTTATAGGTTTCAATGGGCCATACCGGCGTTGCTTGCAGGGCGGACAAAAGCCCCGTAGCGGCGAAAACACCCAGATAGATTGCAAAGCCGCCATTGCTGCCCTCGAATTTCAGCTGGCGTGCGGTCCAGTAATAGGAAAACAGGCCTATCGCGATCAAAGGCCAGACCAGATGGGGCTGGAGGTTGGCAAATTCTTCCCGTGGAAGCAGTAAAAGCGGCAGATAGAAGATGACGACCGTTGCGCCGGTGACCAAGGCCGATCCATAGCAAAGCACTCTAAATAACGTCGAAACAGTTACCGAACGGCCGGCGAGTTTCAAAAAACAATAGGGCACCAGCATCCAAAGCGCTGTCGCAAGAGCGAACGTCGCGAAGGTTGAAAGGGGCAGGGGATCCAAAAATTTGGAAAGGGGAAGGAATGTCGGCGGCAGTTCGAATGCCGGCGTGTGACCGAGAACGATCATTTCTAGGGCCGAAAGAACGACAAGGTTCGCGATCAGAAACCTCAAACCGGGCATCGGTTCGATTTGTTTAGCGGAACCTCGGTTACTGCTTTCGCGGTTCGCCGACGATAACGCTCGCGGGTTGAACCAAGCCAGGAAATGGGTCTTGGCGAACGACGGTATCGCTTTCAACACCTCAAACAGAAAGACGGAGGGTCTGTGCGCCGCCACTCCAAAATCCTTCTCGGAATATAAGGGGCCTGGTGATTGGATGCCGTGTGCACGTGACCGGGTTGTCGGGGGCCAATACGTTACACGCATGCGTAGTATGCGGCAGGTTACGCACAAAAAAAAGGGCGGCGCCGGCTTTCTTTGAGAAGGGGCCAGACGCCGCCGCAAATTCCGTTCCCAAAGATACAGGGGACGCCGCGCCTTTATGCGACGTTCTTGCTGGCTTCCTTGGTTACTTCCTTGCTCGCAGCCTTGTTGGAGTCTTCGCTACCGCTGCTGCTGCGGCGATACGCGACCGCGCAATGGGAATTGCAATAGGGTTTGCCCGGAGCGGCGGTCTCACCGCAAAAACGGAAATCGTCCTGGCCCGGATGGCCGATCGGCCATTGGCAAGTCCGTGCCATTTTGCTGAAATCGATTGGTGCTTCTTCGCGCTTTACCGGCTGCGGACGGGACGAAAGGCCCAACCGGTGCGCCTTGCCGATGACTGCGTTACGCGTAACACCGCCCAACCGCTCGGCAATCTGCCGCGCCGTATATCCGTTTTTCCACAGTCCCTTTAGGGTCTCGACCCGTTCTTCGGTCCATTCCATGACGCCTACCCCTATGGTTTTGATCTCTAAGGAAACGGTCTGGTTTTCCCATACCCACTATATATTAGGGTTGTCCCGATATATGGTGGTTTTTGTCTCCCCGTTGACAATATACAGCCAGCGGCACGCAAACAATATCATTATATGGCGTTTTTTATCCACACACCCCCAATATCTGGGGAAAAGTCTGTGGATGATTCGGAGCTTCTTGCTAGATATCAACGGCTTTAAGCCGATTCCAGCCAGGGCAAAAACTTTTCGAATTTTTTTGCGGATTGCGGCGCCGGATTTCGGGAACCCGGCGCGGTAGTCAGCTGTGCCGGGCGACTTGGCCGAGGGACGGCCAATCGGGGCGTGTGGCGACGTCCTTCGACCCGCAGCCGCTGCACCGCATATGCACGCCGATATCGGGTACCGGCAGGGCAGGGCCCAAGGACGCGGCCAATTGATGACTGTCCACCACCGCATTGTGGCCGCAACGGTTGCACCAGCAAAAAATGGCGATGCCCTTTGGCAGCAGATCCCCGATCCGTGTCGCGGTCAGCGTCTCGTCCCGTTTGGCCATGGCTTGATGTTTCATACGTCCCATCGCGAGCTCCATTTGATCACGATTTGTTCTCTTTAATAGCGTTCTGTTTTTGTTCTGTAAAGCGACAATTGATGCGATATCCGCGATGCGATGAGAGGGGGCGCGCGACGGAAAGCCTTAGAAAGTGAGTCCGAAGCGGTGCTTATTCCATTGATAAAAATGGGAAAGGCAGGTCAGCCGCGTTGAGGGACGAGGCGAAGCGGTTTGTCAAAAATCGCCAGCGCTTCGGTTAGCGACTTTGATTTGGCCAATATCCGCCGGCCGTTCAGAACAAGGTATTCGAACCCTTTGCCCGATGTGCGCTTGGCGACGGAGAAGACAGGCGTTTCGTAGCTGTGCCGGAAAATAGAGAAGATGGCGATCGGCCCGTGCTGGTCGACGGCATAGTCTTTCCATTCGCCCTGGGCCACCCGCATGGAATAGACGTTCAGAAGGGTCCGTAACTCAGTCCGGTCGAACCGGATGCGTTGTTTTTTGTTGCGGCGACGGTATTCCGAAAGATCGATCAGGTTGCTCATGCGGCAGCCTCCATCTTACTGCCGCGGCACTGTCGACTTTCCTCGGTCTTTCCTTCGCTTGCCGTCAACAGACATCCCCTTCCGTTGGACTTGTCCCGGTTGCTGCCGGGCCCGCAAAGCGCATCAGAACGGCGCGTAAATCAGTATAACGCGACGGCAACCGCATGGAAGACATTTGTTACGGAAATCTTACCTGCAGGGCAGGGCTGTCGGGGATCCTGCCCCGGCGCGTGGCAGGGGCTAGGGCGGGTTACGGCAGGGTGCCGCTGACTTGTTCCGCGCCGTCGCGATACGGATCGGGCTGGTCGTAGCAGTTGATCGTTCCCAGGGTCCGATAACAATAGACCGGGCGTTCGATCACGCGCTGTTCGGGGGCGCGGCACAACGGGCCCTTATCCATGGATTGCCGGATGGAATTACAGTCCAAACCGGTCACGGCATCGGCGATGAAGTCTGTGGGCAGCTTGTCGGAATTGATGACCGTCGAGGTGGCGGCGGTGAGAGCGAGGAAACCCGGTTCCGCGCCGCCGCAACCGGCAAGGGCTAGAATGGCGAGAACGGCCCCGATGCGGCCGGCCCCTGATCGGCGGAAACAAGATCGGCGGAAACAAGAACGACCAAACCGCGCTTGCCGCGGTTCTGCGGCAAGTCTGGATCCGAATAGGTTTTCTACCTGCATGGAAATCTCCGGCATAAAGCGAACGCCAATACTGCAAGCACAAATCATGCCATGGATCGCGCGGCGATGGTACGGCGTGGTGATCACAGGGCGAATACCCGGCGAATGCCCAGCGAATGCCCGGCCGTCGGGGGGCGCATCGCCGATCCGTGCGGGAAATCGGGCTTTTCTTGCCGGTTCGTCGTGCGGGAACGGTTGCCGCATCGGGTGCGACACCGTAAAGAATGCGCTTGGATTTGCCCGGCGGGGCGCGCCCGGTGTTTATCACGCCTTGGGCGGTGCGGTTTCCGCGGGCAAGTCGGGTTTGAAAACAGAAAATTTTGCCGTGAATACGGGGTCATAGCGTGTCGGAAATCTTTCGTGAAATTGATGAGGAACTGCGCCAGGACAAGCTGAAAGAGCAATGGGCGAAGTATGGCCGCTACGTTGTCGTGGTGGCGGTCCTCGTTGTCGGCGGCGTCGGTGGATACAAGGGCTGGCAGTACTATGAGCTGCAGCAGCGGGAAAAAGCGGCCGCGATGTATGCGGAAGCGATCGACCTTGCGGGCCAGAAGAACCTCTCGGAAGCCGCAGCCCGGCTGGGGCAGTTGGCGGATGTGGGCGGTACTGGTTACCGTATCGTCGGGACGCTGCAGCAGGCGGCACTTCTGGTGCAGGCCGGTGACCATCAGAACGCGGCGGTGATTTACGAAAAGCTCGCGGCGGATACCTCTATACCGGAATATTATCAGGAACTGGCGCTGATCCTGATGGCCATGCAACAGGCGGACGACGCGGACCCGCAGGCGCTGATCGACCGCATTTCGCCGCTTGCCGCGGACGGCAAGCCGTGGCGCAACACCGCGCGCGAATTGATGGCCAGCCTGTATCTGCGCCTGAACGATACCGGCGCCGCCCGTAAGGAACTGGCGGCGGTGGCGGACGATTTGGACGCGCCGGCGACGGCCCGCGCCCGCGCCGCCGAATTGCTGCAGACCCTGCCGGAATAAGGGGCGGGCACGCGGATCATGTCGCATAGGAATTTGTCTCAACGGAATCTATCCGGGGCCGGCCGGGTGGCGGGTGCCTTGCTGGCGCTTGCCCTGTTGGCCGGGTGCGGGCTTACCGACGAATGGTTCGGAGATCCCGAAGCGCCGCCGCTGCCGGGCCAGCGGATTTCCGTCATCATTGATTCCGGTGCCGTCGAACCCGATGCACGTCTTGCGGATCTGGATGTGCTGCTGCCGCCGCCATACCTTAACCAGGCTTGGCCGCAGGCCGGTGGCAATTCCAACCATGCGATGCACCACCTGAAGATCGCCGACGGTCTGTCGCGGGCGTGGAGTAGGGATTTCGGTGAAGGATCTGAAGGTGACCAGCGTATTCTGACCGGTCCGGTTTCGGCCAATGGGTTGGTCTTTACCATGGACCGCGATTTCGTCGTCCGCGCCTTTCGTCTGGATAACGGTGCGCCGGTGTGGACCTTCGACCCGGAAGTGCCCGAGGAAGACGAGGAAGCCTTCGGCGGCGGCCTTGCCTATGACGAAGGCAAGCTTTTCGCCAGTACTGGCTTTGCGCAGTTGATCGCGATCGATGCGGCACAAGGCACGGAACTTTGGCGGGCCAACTTGCCGGGGCCGATGCGGGCCGCGCCGACGGCGGGCAGCAATACGGTGGTGGCGATCACAATCGACAACCAGGCGACCGGCTTCAACGCGACGACAGGCGAACAAGCCTGGTCCCATTCCGGCTTCTCCGAAACGGCCGGTTTGCTGGGCGGCGCCAGTCCGGCGATCGAAGGCAATATGGTCGTCGTGCCCTATTCGTCCGGCGAGTTGTTCGCCTTGCGTTTGGGGACCGGACGTTCGATCTGGTCCGATACGCTGACCACGGTGCGCCGCGTCGATACCCTCTCGACGCTGGCCGATATCCGTGGCCTGCCGATCATCGACCGTGGGGTCGTCTACGCCGTCAGTCATGCGGGCCGGTCCATCGCGCTGGATGCGCGCACCGGCGGCCGTGTTTGGGACCAGCAAGTGGGCGGCCTGCAAAGTCCGTGGATCGCGGGTGAGTTCCTGTATCTGATCACCACGGAAGGCAATCTATTGTGCCTGACGCGCCGTGGCGGCCGGGTGAAATGGGTGTCCAGCCTGCCGATTTGGGAAGATCCCGAAGACCGGCAGGACCCGATATCCTGGGTCGGCCCGGTTCTGGCAGGTGATCGCTTGCTGCTGGCCAATAATTTGGGCGAAGTCTGGGCGATTTCCCCCTATAACGGAAAAGCCTTGGGTAAGATCGACGCCGGGTCGCCCATACGCGTGCCGCCGATTGTGGTGAACGGCACTGTCATCGTGCAAACCGAAGACGGTAACCTGCAGGCATATCGCTGAGCCCCGGCCTGGCATAGGAAAAATGACAGAATTCACCGTTGTTATCATCGGACGCCCCAATGTGGGCAAGTCGACGCTGTTCAATCGTCTGGTTGGCAAACGGCTGGCTATTGTCGACGACACGCCGGGCGTGACCCGCGACCGGCGGGAAGGAAGCGGCAAGATCAGCGATCTGCGTTTCCGCGTCATCGACACTGCCGGTCTGGAGGACGCCACCGATCATAGCCTTGAGGCGCGCATGCGCCGGCAGACGGAGATGGCCCTGGAAGAGGCGGACCTGGCCTTCTTCCTGATCGATGCGCGCGCCGGGGTGACGCCGCTGGACGAGCATTTCGCGGGTGTTCTGCGCAAGGCGAAAACGCCCGTGACCCTGCTCGCCAACAAGTGCGAGGGGCGGGCCGGGCAACCCGGATTGCACGAAGCTTTCAGGCTGGGCCTGGGTGAGCCTGTGCCGGTATCGGCCGAACATGGCGAGGGGATGAGCGACCTTTACGACGTCATCCGCGAAGCCAAGGAATTGTGGACCGGCGGCGACGAGTCCGGGGTGGAATCCGAAGAGGATTTCGAGGATCGGTTGGAAAAGTTCTTGGCCGAGAACGAGGACGGCGAGCTCGACGCCGAAGCCCTCGAAGCGGCTTTCGCGGCTGAAGCCGCGCCGCGCAAGATGAAGCTGACCATCGTCGGCCGGCCGAATGTCGGCAAGTCGACCTTGATCAACCGGTTGATCGATTCCGACCGGCTGCTGACCGGCCCGGAAGCCGGGATCACGCGTGATTCCATCGCGCTCGATTGGACCTGGAAGGGCCGGCCGATGGAATTGGTCGACACGGCGGGGCTCCGCAAACGCGCGCGGGTCAGCGAAAAGGTGGAACGGCTTTCAGCCGCCGATACCCAACGCGCGGTCCGCTTCTCACACGTGGTCATCCTGCTTCTGGATGCGGCGGACATGTTGGAAAAGCAGGATCTGACCATCGCCCGCCAGGTGCTGGAAGAAGGCAGGGCCCTGATCATCGCGGCGAATAAATGGGATGCCGTCGACGACCGCCAGGAAGCGCTACAGAAACTGCGCGACCGCATTCTGCGATCCCTGCCGCAGGCCAAGGGTGTCCCGGTCACGACCGTTTCCGCCCTGCGCGGACAGCGCGTCGATGCGCTGCTTGATATGGCCTTCGACGTTTACGATTTGTGGAATACGCGTGTTCCGACCAGCGCGCTGAACAATTGGCTGGCCGATAATGTAGAGGCGCATCCACCGCCCCTGGCCAACGGCCGGCGCATCAAGTTGCGTTATGTGACGCAGGCGAAAACCCGCCCGCCGACCTTCGTGCTCTTTGCCTCCGTCCCGGAATCCCTGCCGGACAGTTACCACCGCTATCTGATCAACAGCCTGCGGGAAACGTTCAATTTGCCCGGCATCCCCTTGCGCCTGTATGTGCGGCGAGGCAAAAATCCTTTTGCGACCGACGCTGCCAAGCGCGGCGGCAAGGGTGGTGGCAAAGGTGGCGGACGCCGCCGCGGTCATTGATCGCGGCCGTGTTTGAACGACTTAGTTTGAGCAAGAGGGGCGGAATGCCGAGTTTTCTATCATCAATGAAACAGGTGGCCCTGACGGCGGTCCTCCTCACCGGGCTTGCGGGCTGCAACACCGCGGGTCTTCTTCCGGGCGAGCCATCCCCCTACGATGGAATCTGGGCGGGCAGAGTCTTGTTCACCTACGGCGTGGCGAGTTGCCCGCGCCGCGGCGCCATAAAGGCGGAAATCCGCGGCGGCAATCTGGATGCGGAACTGCGCTGGTCGGACGGTACGGGCGATATGGACGGGTCGGTTCGCGAGGACGGAACGCTGTTCGGCAGCAGCATGTCCAGAAAAGGTTTCGACTTCGGTGAAGCGGAAGGCAAATTCGAGGAACGGACGGCCAAGGGAACGTTTTCCGGCAAGAAATGTCGGGGATCCTGGGAATTGCAAAAGGTCCGCAACCTTTGACGACCCTGGCGGGTTCGACGATTTAGGCGGTTTATTTGGGGGTTTGGTACATGAGCAAGGATAAGAAATTCAGACCGGTTTCGGGGACGGTTCTGCCGCGTTTCGCAGGCATTCCGACCTTTATGCGGCTGCCGCATGTCGCCGTTGAAGAGGCCGACGCTGTCGATATCGGTATCATCGGGGTGCCGTGGGACGGGGGCACGACCAACCGCGCCGGTGCCCGTCACGGTCCACGCCAGATGCGCGATCAGTCGACGATGATGCGGAATGTCCACCACGTCACCGGTATTCGCCCTTATGAACTCGCCAATTGCGCGGATCTCGGCGATACGTCGGTCAATCCGGTGGATTTGTTGGATACGCTGAAACGGGTGGAAGAATTCTATCAAGGCGTTCACGCCAAGGGCATCATGCCGTTGACCGCCGGGGGCGATCACCTGATCACCCTGCCGGTCATGCGCGCCATCGCGGACAAGTCGCGTCCGCTGGGCATGGTTCACTTCGATGCCCATACCGATACCTGGGACCGGTATTTCGGCGATTACGAATACACCCATGGCACCCCCTTCCGCCGCGCCATCGAGGAAGGTCTGCTCGACCCGAAACGGACGATCCAGATCGGCATCCGTGGCGGACTCTACACGCCGGAAGACAAGGATTGGGGACTGGAACAGGGCATCCGGGTGGTGGAGATCGAAGAATATTTCGACCTGGGGCCCGAGAAGGTCGGCCAATTGGCGCGCGAAGTGGTCGGCGACGGACCGGTCTATGTCAGCTTTGACGTCGACGGTTTGGACCCGGTCTACACGCCGGGGACCGGCACACCGGAAATCGGCGGGTATTCCACCCATGACGCTCAGAAGATGCTGCGCGCCTTGCGCGGCCTGGACATCGTCGGCGCGGATGTCGTCGAAGTGTCGCCGCCGTTCGATCCATCCGGCGCGACCGCGCTGGTCGGGGTAACGATGATGTGGGAATTGCTCTGCATGATGGCGGAGAAGGTGGCGGCGGAGTAGGCCCCTGTCACCACCGCCGTTTCCCAAGCGCCGGGTTCGGCTAGGCGGGGCCTGCGCGGTCGCTTTGCAGGGCGCAGGGCAGGGTGACCGTGATACGGGTCCATTCGCCTTCCGAGCTTTCGATTTTGAGTGAGCCGTCCATTTGCTCCGCCAAGCCACGCGAAATGGCCAGCCCGAGGCCCGTGCCGGGATTCGAGGAATCGTGAGCGGAACTCGCCTTCTGAAACGGCGTTCCCAGGCTGGGCAGGATATGCGCGGGAATGCCCCGCCCATTATCTTCCACGAATAGATCCACGGCGGACCCGACATCGGCGATGCGGGCCGAAACCGAAATAAAGCCGCCAATGGGCGTGAACTTGGCCGCGTTGGACAACAGGTTAAGCAGTATCTGATGAACCGAGCGCTGGTCGGCCGTCAATGCCGGCAGATCGGCCGGCAGGTCCGTCGCGACCGTCAGGCCGGCTTTCTGGATCATTGGGCGAATGGCATCGACGGCGTTGTTCACGGCCGTGTCGATCGCGACATCTTCAATCGTCAGATCAACGCGCCCGGCTTCGATCCGGGACAGATCCAATATCTCGTTGATGATGGACAGAAGATGTTGACCGCTGGTCCTGATGTCACCCGCATAGTGCCGGTATCGTTCCGCGCCGAGCGGGCCGAAGGTCTCGCTTTCCAGTAATTCGGCAAAGCCGATAATGGCGTTCAATGGCGTCCGCAATTCGTGGCTCATCGTGCCGAGGAACTGGGTCTTCGCCTTGTTGGCGTTTTCGGCCAATTCCAACTGTAAGGCCAGTTGTTGCGACAGGTCGCTCAATTCCCGATTCCGGCGGTCCACATCGGTCATGTCGCGAGCGATGGCTGTCACCAGCGATTGCGAGCCGATTTCCGAGTGACCCAGCCGGACCATGATGGGAAACAGGCTGCCGTCTCGGCGACGGCCCTGCAGCAGCCGCCAATCGCCCATGGTCCGGGCGATCCTTTCGTCTTTTTCCATATAGGCCATGGCCATGGCCGTGTGGGTGTTCCGTTGTTCTTCCGGAACCAGCAGGTTGATCGTTTGTCCGACAATTTCGTCCCGCGGCCAACCGAAGACCTTTTCAGCCGCGGCGTTGAAGGACTGAATCCGCAGTTCGGATCCGACAGTCAGGATGGCGTCCGGGGCGTTTTCGAGGACCATCGACTTCCAATGTTCGCGCTGACGGAAACGGTCCTCCAGTATCTTCTGTTCGGTTACATCGACGATCACGCCCCGCACCTGATCGGAATTTTCTTCCCGTCTGCGCCGGTCATCGACCGTGGTCAGGTGGCGCATCCATACGATGGTCCCGCGGCGGGAAATCATCCGATACTCGAATTCATGCTCCCGGCCGGCCAGCGCGGCCTTCTTGTGTTCCTCTACCGCGCGTTCCCGGTCCTCGGGGTGGATGTGATCTGCCCAAAAACTCGGTTTCGTCCATTCGGAAAGCGGGAATCCCAAAACGGATTCCGCGTAAGGGGAGACGAAGCTGAATGTCAGGTCCGGCGCCGTTGCTTCATACAGGATGACATTCGCCCCGGCGACGATCTTGGAAATGCGGTCTTCCGACCAATCCGTCCGTGTCGCCCGCGCACCCAGCCGGGTGGCATCCTGCAGAAAGGCGATCAGGTATAGGGGGGTTCCATCCTCGTCCGTGACGGCGGAGGCTTGGACATTGTTCAGGAAGCTTGTGCCGTCCTTGCGGTAGCACTGAAACGCGGCGGAGGTCGGCAGCCCTTGACCGATCTTCTCCTTGAAGTCGTGCCATTCAGGCTGGTCCAGATTTTCGCCCAACATGAAACCGCAGGGGCACCCAAGCGCGTCCTCGACGGCATAGCCCGTCAGTTCGGTGAATGCCGCGTTCACATAGATCAAAGGAATGGTCGGGCTGCGGTAGTCGGCAATCGCGACGCTTTGATTAAGCTTATCGAACAGCCCGGTCAGTTCATCGAGACTGGGCTGAGACCCGGCTGTGGCATTGGCCCGATCTGCTGCGGCGCGATGGTTCCGCAAACCGCCAAAGAAGCGGGATAGGCGCTGTAACGCGCTGTGAACTGCGTTCGGTCCAGCCATGGGTTCGGATTACTTTCCGCAATAAACGTCGACGGCGCGGCACCAGCCCGTCTTAGGTGTCGCTTCGCTTCGAAGCGTTTTTTGCAAGAAGGGAAGGACAGTTCGGTGACGCTAACTAGAAATGGTGAATGCATCCTTAATTTGTAGGAAATTTTACACAATTCGCCCAATAGGACGCCATAGATTCAAGGCAGGCAAAATCTGCCAAAATATGCCGAATTATTCAAACTAAAGAATGAGGTTTTTTGCGGTTTTTACTAAATCGACCAGAGGTTTCTGCATTTGTTGCCGAATGACGCACAACGCAAGATGGTTGGGGCGGAAACAACAAAGGGCCCCGGAAAGGGGCCCTTTGGAAACAACCGTATGGAAACGGTGTGTCTTACTTCATCTTCGATTCCTTGAAGACGACATGCTTGCGAACGACCGGGTCGTATTTCCGCATTTCGAGCTTCTCGGTCAGGTTCCGCGGGTTCTTCTTCGTGACATAGAAGAAGCCCGTATCGGCGGTGCTGACCATCTTCACCTGTAAAGTCGCCGGTTTGGCCATGGGATTACCCTTTCATTCCGCATCCCGGCTTGGGCCGCGCCCATCCAGGTTAATTCAAAATCATCCACACATGCTTGTCGACAAACCTAAAAGGGCCGATTCCTTCGGAAAGGGTTCAGAAGGCCCAGCGGCACGTCGGCATTTCATGAGTCCGGCGCGCAACTTAGGTATTTGTGGGGCGAAGTCAAGCGAAGGAATCCTTGAGGCCCAGGCGCTTGCCGGCCGGCACTCAGTCTTCTTCCGGCCATTTCAGTGTTTCCGGGTCGATTTGCGGCTGGTCGCCCGGTTTGTCCTCGGTCATGGCGAAGGCTCTGTTCCGTTGCGTGAAGCAGGGGATCGGCCTGTCGGACGGCTCAAAAGGCCCGCCATTGGGCGACCCCGCGCACCAGATGGCCAGCGCCCTGCACAATACGAAGCGGGTGATGTTGGCCATGGGATAGGTCGCGATGACCATTTCGGCCCGGTGCCAGGCGACGTCCTCCAACTCTCCCGTGGCGCGGGGCTTGCCGGAGACGTAGCGGCCCTCCGGCCCGGCATCGGCCAGGAAGAAACGGCTGTCGAAACGCATCGGTGATTCCCGCGGCGTCACGGCCCGGGCGATGAAGGCCATTCGTTCGGCGCCGGGCGTCACCCTTTCAGCCCGATAGGCATCCGCCGCAACGCATTTTCCCGTCTCGATAGTCCATTGGCTGTCCGGCGCCCCGAAAAAGACCTCAGCCTCCTCCCAGGCTTCCCGCAGGGCGGCCCAGACAAGGGCGCCCTGGCGCTCGGGCGCGGCATGCCGGGCCAGGGACTTCATGGTTTCGGGGTGCAGCGACAGCCCCTGTGAGACGGCGTCATCGGTGTCGTCGACGGTGCCGCCGGGAAAGACGTAATAGCCCGGCATGAAGCGCAGGTTTTCGTTCCGTCGGCCCATCAGCACTTCGGGTTTGTCAGGGGTACCTCGCAGCAGAACAAGGCTGGCCGCGTCGCGCGGTATTACGGGCATGGTTCGGCTCCAAATGCCAAAAGTGCGCGGGGACCGCGCAGTCTTTCGCGAAGGGATAATCGGCTGCCGGGGCGGCAGCAAGGGAAACAGCCTGTCACGTGGCGGGAGGCAATTCCAGGGTAATTGCCGTTTGATACAGGTCGGGGCTGCTCAGCAGGCGGATCCCGGTGGTCGTAGTCAGGTCGGGGCCTTCATCCGGCCGCCAAGGGCACAGTGTCGCCACATGTTCGCGGGCGGCGGCATCGTTCGGTCCGACGCGCCGGCGCAGCGACAGATTATGGATTGTTGTCGCAGGTTCCACGAGCAGAACATGCCTAAGAAGCGAATCGGGCGGGACCGATTGTTGCGAACAGATGGTCGGCATGACGCCCGCTTCATGCAGAACATAGCCGCTTGGCGCCAGAAGACGCGCCCATGTCAAAATCAATTCGCCGCCATTGGGCAGGTCCAGGACGGTTTGCACGGTGCCCTTCCCGAAAGATGACGACCCGATCGGGACGGCTCGTCCCTGGTCCTGCAAGGCGGCGGCCAGGACCTCCGCGGCGGATGCGGTCGCGCCGTCGATCAGAACGGCTACTGGCTTGCCCGCGGAAATATCCCCGGGTTCCGCCTCGAAATCCTGGAAGCTGCGGGGGTTGCGCCCATCCGTTCTGGAAATCGTGCCGCTGTGCAGGAACAGGTCGGCGACGTCGATGGCCTTGTCCAGCAGCCCCCCCGGATTGCCGCGCAGATCCAGGATATAGCCGGTAAGGTCTGTGCCCAGGGCCGCCTGTGCCTCGCTCACGGCTTCGGCCACACGCTTGGGCGTACGGTCGTTGAAAGCTGTGATGCGGATAATCGCCGCATTTCCTTTCGGCATGAAGAACACTGTGTTCGGCACGATATGGGTCCGCCCGACCGTCACGGTCAGCGGGTTCTGCAAACCGGCGCGGCTGATGCTCAGGACGACGGGCTTTTCCACCGGGCCGCGCAGCTTGCGAATGATCTGCCGAAGCGGCATGCCGCCAAGCGCGCGCCCATCGATGGTGATCAGGATATCGCCGCCATGTATGCCGGCGGCCTGGGCGGGATGGCCCGGTGTCACGGTTAGGACGCGCGCGCCAAGCGGGTGGGGCCCCACCGATACGCCGATGCCGCCGAAGCCTTGCCGCGATTCCCGGTTGGACTGTGCTTCGTCCGCGCCGGCATAGCGCGTGTAGCGATCGAGATGCCCGACCATCGACCCGAACATGATGCCGTAAAGCTTTTCATCGGGCGTGTCGCGCAAGGGAGCGGAAACCGAACGGGCAACCGTCAGGATGTTGTCGGCTTGTATGGCCCAAAGATCGAGTCGCTCTTCCGCCGGGATGTCAGTCCGGTAGACTTCTGAGTCGCGGTAGATCAGCAGGATGGCCCCTTCATCGGAATCGACGGAAAAGCCGGGATCGATCTCACGGATCGATTCGAGTGCCGACAGCGTCAGGCTTTCGGCGTCTTGGGGTTCGATGTAGTTGATTTCGATGGCAGACAGTATCGCACCGAACATTTCGGCGGTCAGGGACGGGGGGCCGTCATTCCGCAAATCCTGCCCGCCGGCGCAAGCCGCCAATGCGAGCATCAGGGCTGCCCCCAGCAGCCTTTTCGTCCCCCTAATAAACATCCGTCCCTCTTGATCGACCGACCACGCCCCCGGCCCGATACCCCATGATCGACGACCGTGTGCAAAGGGTGACGCCCCTTTGCCGGGGACGCAAGCGGCTAAGCGACCGCATCGCGATGATGTCAGCGTTTCGCTTTCCTGCCGGGACGGCCCTTGGATTTGCCGCCGCCCTTTCGGCCAGCCTTGCCACCGGCTTTACCACCGGGGCCGCCCCGGCGGTTGCCGAAGGCACCGCCACGGCCGGCGCGCGGGATGTTTTTCAGGATCTGTTTGGATGCCTCTTTCCCGCCGTCGATCACTTCGAAGACAAGGCCGCCGGTCAGGGCGTTCGCTTCTTTAAGGCGAACCGTCACACGGTCGCTCAAGGTGAAGGCAATGCCGTTTTCCCGGCCGACGAGGCAGTGATGAACCTCATCGTGATGGTAACGGTCCCAGGGCGACAAGGTGCTGATCGGCACTAGGCCGTCAGCGCCCGTCTCGTCCAGCGCGACGAACAGGCCGAAACGTGCGACACCTGAAATCCGCGCCGGGAACTCCGCGCCGACACGATCGCTGAGATAGGCGGTTACATACCGTTCCGTCGCCTCGCGCTCGGCTGTGGAGGCACGGCGCTCAGTGCCCGATATCGCATCGGCGATTTCATCGAATGTCTCGATTTCCTCCGTACCTATGCCGTCGTCACCCAGGTTGTAATCCGTGACGAGCGCCCGGTGGACAAGGACATCCGAATAGCGGCGGATGGGCGAGGTGAAGTGGCAGTACCGCCGCAGGGCCAGGCCGAAATGACCCATATTGTTGGACGAATAGACCGCCTGGGATTGGGACCGCAGCACGATGTCGGACACCAAGGGCCCTTTGCCGGCCTTTTCGGCCTGATCCAGGATACCGGTGAACATGCGCGGCTTCACGACCGCGCCCTTCGCCAGCTTGAACCCGAGGACGGCCAAGCTGTCCCTGAGCGCTTCCAGCTTGTCCAAGGGCGGCGGTTCATGGACGCGGTACATGATCGGGATCCGCGTCTGCGGCTGTTTCTTTTCCAAGGCTTCCGCGGCGGCGACATTGGCGCAGATCATGAATTCTTCGATCAGCTTGTGGCTGTCGAAACGCTGGCGCACGACGATTTCGGAGATCTTGCCGTCTTCTCCGATTTTGACCTGGCGTTCAGGCAGGTCCAGTTCCAGCGTGCCGCGCGCCTCACGGGCCCGGGACAGCGCATGGTAGGCTTGGTACAGCGGTTTCAGAACCGGATCCACCAGGGTATCGGTCGCGTCATCCGGCGTGCCGTCCATGGCGGCCTGGACCTGAGTATAGGTCAGGCGGGCAGCGGACCTCATCAGGGCACGGCTGAACCGATGGCGCAGTAACTGTCCGTCGGCATCGATGACCATGTGGCAGGCCATGCAAGCGCGGTCTTCGTTCGGGCGCAGCGAGCACAGATCGTTGGACAGACGTTCCGGCAGCATCGGCACGACCCGGTCCGGGAAATAGACCGAGTTGCCGCGTAGCCGCGCAGCTTTGTCGAGCGCGCTACCCGATTTCACGTAATGGGCGACATCGGCGATGGCGACGATCAGCTTGAAGCCGCCCGGGTTTTCCTTGTCCTCATCGGGCTGGGCCCAGACGGCGTCGTCGAAGTCGCGCGCATCCGCCCCGTCGATAGTGATCAGCGGAACGTCCCGCAAATCCTCGCGCTTGCCTAGTTCCACGGGTTTCAGCTTGTCCGTCTCGGCCAAGGCATTTTCGGGGAAGGCAACGGGAATACCGTTCTGGTGGATTGCGATCAGGCTGAAGGCCTTTGGATCGCTGAGATTGCCGACCCGCTCCACCACTTCGGCTTCGCGCGGCAGGTTCTCGAACCGTTTGGAACTGGGCGCGGGCAGGGGGCGGATCAGCACAAGGTCGCCGTCGCGGACTTCCTCAGGCACGGTATTCAGGGTGTATTCCCGGTCGATGCGCCGGTCCGTCGGCTTTACCCGCCAGCCTTTCGGGGTTCGGGACACAGCCCCCAGAATGTTCTCAGGCCCGGCGCGTAGGATGCGGATCGGTTGCGCCTCGTAGCGGCTATCGCCGATCCGCTTGAAGCGGGCCAGAAGCCGGTCGCCCGGTTTCGGCAGGCCTGTGGCCCGGCCGCCGGGCACGACAATGATCTCCGCCTCGATATCCGCGAGCGGGCCGACGGGTTTGGCGAAAAGCTCGCCATCGACACTGGCGTCTGAAACCATGACCACGCCGACTTCGGGCAAGGAACCCTTCGGGGCCATCTTCCGTTTCCGACCCTTGTCGATCGCACCGTCGCTTTCCAATTCCCGCAGCAGGGCTTTCAGCTCAATGCGTTGGGCACCTTTGATCTGGAAGGCGCGGGCGATTTCGCGTTTTCCGACGGGGGTCGGGCTGTCTTGGATGTAGTCCAGGATTTCCTGTTTTGTGGGAAGCCTGTTGGGGTCGTCGGTCACCTTGGATCAATCCGTCCCGGCGGCGGGTTTCTTTGCCGCGGCTTTTTTGGCACCCGCTTTTTTCGCGCCTGCTTTTTTGGCTTTCGCCTTCTTAGCCCCGGATTTCTTAGCGCCAGATTTCTTAGCGCCAGATTTCTTAGCGCCAGCCTTCTTCGCAGACGCCTTTTTCACTGGCCCACCCTTGGCGGCCTGTTTCGCGGCCTTCTCGGCCAGCAGGCGAACGGCTTCTTCCAGGCTGACGCTTTCCGGTTCCACATCGCGCGGAATGGAGGCGTAGAGCTTGCCGTGTTTCACATAGGGACCGAAACGCCCGGCCCCCTGGGTGATCGCCTTGCCGTCGTCCGGGTGTTCGCCCAACGAGCGTGTGGCGCGGGCCTTACCCTTTTCGCCTGCTTGGGCGATGACCTCGACGGCGCGGTTCATGCCGATCGACAGAACATCGTCATCCGCCGGTATCGAGACATAGCTGCTGCCATGTTTCAGGAACGGACCGAACCGGCCGACGCCTGCGGTGATCATTGCGCCGCTTTCCGGATGCGTCCCGATTTCGCGCGGCAGGGCCAGCAGGCGAAGGGCAAGGGCAAGGTCCACATCCGCCGCGGACATCCCTTTCAATAGGGACGCGCGCTTCGGTTTCGGTGGTGCCTTCTTGCCCTTTTCCTTCGGCAATTGTTCGCCGACCTGAACATAAAGGCCATAGGGACCTTTCCGCAGGCTGACGTCTTCGCCGGTCTCAGGGTAGGGACCCAGAACTTTCGGATAATTCGCGTCTTCTCCGTCTTCCGACCCGTCCTCGCCCAATTGGCGCGTATACCGGCAATTGGGATAGTTCGAGCAGGCGATGAAAGCGCCGTGGCGACCGAAGTTCAGGCTCAACCGGCCGCCGTCGCAGGCCGGGCAAACGCGGGCGGCTTCGGTGCTGCCGTTTTCGTCCGCCGGGAAGAAGTGGGGGCCAAGCTCGCGGTCGATCGTGTCTCTGACCTCGACACCGGTCAGTTCCTTGGTGTGTTCGGCGATCTTGTAGAAATTGTCCCAGAAGTCCCGCAGGACCTGCTGCCAGTTGCGCCGCCCATCCGACACATCGTCCAATTGTTCTTCCAGATCGGCGGTGAAGCCGTATTCGAAATACCGGTCGAAGAAGCTGGACAGGAAGGCAGTGACGAGGCGTCCCCGGTCTTCCGGCACAAAACGCCGGCTTTCAAGCAGCACATAGTTACGGTCCTGAAGGACTTTTAGAATGGAAGCATAGGTGGACGGTCGCCCAATTCCCAATTCCTCCATCTTCTTCACCAGGCTCGCCTCGGAATAGCGGGGCGGGGGCTGGGTGAAGTGCTGTTCCGGAATGACGTCCTTGAGGGACGGGGTTTCGCCCTCGGTCATGTTGGGAAGGCGCCGATCATCGTCGTCCGACCCGTCGCCCTGCTGGCGGTCGTCGACATCCTCGAAATACAGTTTCAGGAAGCCGTCGAATTTGATCACCGACCCGTTGGCCCGGAAGGTCGCCGCCCCGTTGGCGCTGTCGATATCCACGGCGACGCGGTCGATCACAGCACTTTCCATCTGTGAGGCCATGGTCCGTTTCCAGACCAATTCGTAAAGACGGGCCTGATCCTTATCCAGATATCGGGCGACGTCTTCCGGCTTACGGAACAAATCCGTCGGGCGAATCGCTTCGTGCGCTTCCTGGGCGTTCTTGGCTTTGGTGCGATAGACGCGCGGGGAGTCGGGCAGATAATTGTCGCCAAAGATTTTCTCAATGGCGCGCCGGCTGCCGGCGATTGCCTCGCCGCTCAAACTTGTGCTGTCGGTCCGCATATAGGTGATCAGGCCGACGGTTTCGCCGCCCAGTTCGATCCCTTCATACAGCCGCTGAGCCACGCTCATCGTTCGGCTGGCGCCCATGCCGAGCTTGCGGCTGGCTTCCTGCTGCAGCGTAGAGGTGGTGAAGGGCGGGGCCGGGTTCCGCTTCTGCGTCTTGCGCTCGACCTTGGTGACCGAATAGGGCTGGCCCTCGGCCATTGAAACAGCGCGCTTGGCGGCGGCTTCGTCGCCCAGGTCGAAACGGTCCAGCTTTTTGCCGTCCAGATGCGTCAGGCGGGCCTTGAAGGCATCGCCGGCCGCGGTCGCCATCAAGGCGTCGACGGACCAGTATTCCTGCGGCCGGAAGGCTTCGATTTCCGCTTCACGCTCGCAGATCAGCCGTAGCGCGACGGATTGCACACGGCCGGCGGACCGGGCGCCGGGCAGTTTGCGCCACAAAACGGGCGACAGGGTAAAGCCGACCAGATAGTCCAGCGCACGCCGCGCTAAATAGGCGTCGATCAAGGCCTGGTCCAGATCACGCGGATGGCTGACCGCCTCGGTCACCGCCTTCTTGGTGATTTCGTGGAAGACGACGCGGCTGACATCCATGCCGTCGATCACATTGCGGCGGGCCAACTCGTCCTTCACATGCCAGGAAATGGCTTCTCCCTCGCGATCCGGGTCAGTTGCGAGATAGAGATGTTTCGCGCCTTTGACCGCTTTGGCGATCGCGTCCAGCTGCTTCTTGCCGCGGACGTCGACTTCCCACCGCATGGCAAAGTCTTGATCTGGATCGACGGACCCATCCTTCGCCGGAAGGTCGCGAACGTGACCAAAACTGGCGAGAACCTCGAAACCGTCGCCGAGGTATTTATTGATGGTTTTGGCCTTCGCCGGTGATTCGACGACGACTACGCTTTTATCCGCCATGTAAGTGACCAGGCTCCCGATTGCTCTGTACAGGACGCGAGGTACTGGCACGGTAGCTCGGTTGCCGTCAACTGCTCAAAGAAGTCTCTAATGTCGCAAGAGGGCGGTATCGACGTCAGTGTTTCGTCGCGCCAGCGGAGATGCACCAAGCGTTCACAGTGGTCCGGGCTTGGTCTTTCGTCAATGCTTCGAAGGCCTCGATCGCGCCGTTGATCTGATTATTCGCACGCATTTCCTTCATTGACCTGTGGCCCAGCACTTCGGGCATGACGGTCATGTATTGATTCGAGTCCATCCCAAAGGCGCGGCAAATGATACCAAGGGATTCGGCGCCGGTCCGCGTCAGCATTTTGCGCGTTTCAACTTCCGTCTTGCCGATCACAGCGCCCACCGCTTCGACGAATCCTTCCTCACCTTGCCCTTCAAGGGCGCCGATCAGGCGCTGGGCATGGTCGCGGCCCTTCTCGTCGTACCAGTCGATCCCGGCGTCTTCCGCTTCCAGCGCGGCATCGACGGCGTCGGATACGGCGTCGGCAACGATGACCGTGTCTAGATCGTAGTTGCGTCCGATATAGTCGCGCAGCGCGTCGCCGACCCAGGCATACATCCGTTTGGCGACGGCCGGCGGCAGATCGCGGCGCTGAAGCAGAGGCGCCTGAAGGTCTGCGTCGTGAACTGAAAGGCGAACCGTCTCGCCGATGCCCCAGGGCGTCATCTCGGCCGACAGGTTGCGCAAAAGGTTGATCAAAACTTCGGTATTGGCGGTGGAGACCAGCTTGTCGCTGACCGCACCGGTCAGGCCCGGCCGTTTGGCGACCGCCATTTGATGGGCCGCGCCGTTGTTGTCGATGATCGCGATGAGGTGGTCGTCTTCCAACTGGGCCGAATGCACCAGGATCGGATAGGCGACATTGATGACGTCGTTCGCCAGGAAGTCGAGAAGGTCTTGGGGAACATCGACCCGTTCCGCCAGATAGTCCGCGATATAGCGCCGTATCTGGACTTCGACTTGATCGATCAGTTTTCGCAGAATGTCGAAGGTGAGGGAGAGTTCTTCTTCGTTCAGGTCGGCGCGTGAATCCAGGCACATCTTTGCGATGGATGCGGCTAGCCCGCCTTTGCCATCAACTGCGCGTTGATGTGCAAGTTTCAACAACCTTTCGTAAGACGCGGAACCCACCATTTGATTTGTACTAACCGCTCCATCCGGCTTCCCCAGCCCGGACTCTGTCTTAGCTTTTTTGTTACCCGTGTCGCCTGATATCAAACTCGACATTTCAGACACCCCAACACAGCTGGGTAACAGCTGGTTAAACCATTCAGGATTGGGTGCGCTGACGCACTGACGGCAGGAAAAATGCGCGCCGGGTCATGCCCGACAAAGATGCTCCCTGACAACACCATGGTTCAGGTCACCACAACCTTCACCCGTGCTCCGTCTCCCCCAAACCTGATCCGCAATTGTCTGCGTGAATTGTAAACTAACTGTTAACAGACACAGCTTGTTTGAACGACGGTTAACATACCTGCGCAGGAAGAACTAGCTAAAATGTGCTACAGGAGTCTGTATTTACGTGATTATTAGCGGGATATGAATCCACCGGGATGGCGGGAGAGCCTGCCGGCCAGCTCCATTTCCAGCAAAACGGCGTTAACCAACGGTGCGGGAAGGCGCAATTCCCTGATCAGGGCATCGACGGCGACCGGTGTGCTGCTCAATCCGTGTTCGACGCGCTCATGAATCACCGCGATCGTCCCGTCATCGGGTTCGCTTGGTATCGCCGCCGGCGGATCGGAAAAACCCGTCGCCGGACCGAAGGGTAGGCCGACGGCGTTTGAAGGGGGAAGGTCCTGCAGCACATCGTCAACAATTTGAATCAGGGTCGCGCCGTCGCGGATCAAGTCGTTGCAGCCGGCACCGCGCACATCCATCGGCGCGGATGGGGCGGCAAAGACCGATCGGCCCTGTTCCGCCGCCCGACGCGCGGTAATCAACGAGCCTGATTTGCGCTTCGCCTCGATCACCACGACAGCCAGCGACAATCCGGAAATGATCCGGTTGCGGCGCGGGAAGTGACGGGCCAGCGGCTGCATGCCGGGCGGCATTTCCGAGATCACCGCGCCTTTCTCGATCAAGGAGCGATAAAGGCCGTCGTTTTCCGGCGGAAAGACAATATCGACGCCTCCCGCCAGGACGGCGATGGTGCCGGTTTCCAACGATCCTTCATGGGACGCTGTATCGATGCCGCGGGCCATGCCCGATGCAATGGCATAGCCGGCCCGGCCGATATCAGCGGCCAGCTTGCGGGCGAAGCCCTTGCCGGCGACCGAAGCGTTCCGGCCCCCGACCATGCCGATACAGTCCCGTCCGACCAGATCCGGATTGCCGAGCAGATAGAAAAATGGGGGGGCATCGTCGATCGCGGCGAGTGGCAACGGATAGCCCGCCGCGCCGAAATGCAGGTCCCGCGCGCCGAGCTTTTCCGCGGCTTCACGTTCCTGGTCGACCACGTCAGCAGCAGCGATCCGCAAGGCCTTGGCCCGACCGCCGCGCCGGGCCAGGTCCGGCAAGGCGAGCAGCGCTTCCTGACCCGACCCGAAGCGGCGCAGCAATTGCCGGAAGGTGACCGGGCCGACATTCTCCGTCCTGGCCAGGCGAAACCGGGCATGGCGTTCCTGCTCGGTCAAAGGGGAAGGGGTTTTTGTCGCCGCGTCGCTCATCCCCAATCCTCAACCGGGCGGGGAATCGAGTCAACGTAAAGGCGCTTTCGGGAAAAGAATCAACCTTTGCGTTTAAAGCTGATTTTCGATTCCTCGCCGGCGATGAGGCGGCCGATATTCTGGTGATGCCGTATCCAGCCTAGGGCGGCGAGCACCGCACTGGCGACCGTGATGTCGGTCAGTCCCAAGGCCCAGGCGATTAAGGGCGCGGCCAAACCGGCGGTGAGCGCGGCTGCGGAGGAATAGCGGGTCACGACGGCTACCAGCAGCCAGACCAGGCCGGCCCCCAAGGCGACCAGCGGCGCGATCGCGATCAGCACGCCGAAGGTGGTGGCGACACCCTTGCCGCCTTTGAAGCGAAGCCAGATGGGGAAGTTGTGGCCGAAAACCGCGGCCACGCCCGCCAGGATGCCCACGGTCGGCCCGGCCAACATCATGGCGATAACGACCGCGATAGCGCCCTTGCCGCTGTCCAGTACCAGGGTAGCGGCAGCCAGGGGTTTATTGCCGGTCCGCAGCACATTCGTCGCGCCGATACTGCCGGAGCCGATGTCGCGGATATCGCCCAGCCCGGCCAATCGCGTCAGCACAAGGCCGAAGGGAATGGAGCCGAACAGATAGCCCCCGGCAATCGCCAGGGCTGCAATCTCGATCGGGGGAAAACTACCGTCCACTGTAACGGCCTAAAGCGGTGCGTCGGGCGCGCGGAACAGCGTGCGGCCGTCGACAATGGTCATCAGCGCTTTGCCCTGGACCGGGCGCTTGTCGAAGGGCGTGTTCTTCGACCGGCTCTTCATTTTGGCTTCATCGATCTGCCAGGGGCGGTCGGGATCGAAGATCACAAGGTCCGCCGGCGCGCCCCGGACCAACCGTCCGGCCTTCAGGCGCAGCAGGTCGGCGGGCTTGCACGTCACCGCGGCCAGTGCTTCCAGCAAAGTCATATGCTTGTTGTGATACAGTTCCAGCGTCAGCGGCAGCAGCGTTTCCAAACCGATGATCCCGAAGGAGGCCTGCGGGAAAGGCAGACGCTTGGAATCCTGGTCATGCGGCGCGTGATCGCTGGCGATCGCATCGATCGTGCCGTCGGCGATGGCCGCGACAACCGCCTGGCGGTCGCCCTCGTCCCGCAGCGGCGGGGAGACCTTGGCGAAAGTCCGGTAATTGCCGATGGCGGTCTCGTTCAAGGCGAAGTAATGCGGCGCCGTATCGCAGGTGACCGGCAGGCCCTGTTTCTTCGCTTTGCGGATCGCGTCCAGCGCCTCGGCGGTGGTGACATGGGCGAAATGGAACCTTGTGCCGGACATGGCGGCCAGGCGCAGATCGCGTTCCACCATGATGATTTCGGCTTCGCGGGGAATACCGGACAGGCCCAGGCGGCTGGCCAACTCACCCTTGTTCATCAACCCATTTTCGGCCAGCGAGGGTTCTTCCGGATGCTGGACGATCATCGCGTCGAAGGCTTCGGCGTATTTCAAGGCGCGGGACAATGTCTTGGCGTTCACCGTCGCCTTCTCGCCATCGGTGAAGGCGACGACGCCCGCTTCGCTCAACAATCCGATTTCGGTCAACTCCTTGCCCTGCATGCCCTTGGTCAGCGCTGCATAGCAGTTGATCTTGACCTTTTTCGCCTCCCGCGCGCGCCGGGCGATGAACTCCACCACCGGCACGTCGTCGATAACCGGCTGGGTGTTCGGCAGGCAGGCCAGTTGCGTGATCCCGCCCGCCAAGGCGGCGTCACCCGCGCTGTTGATGTCTTCCAGATGTTCCTGACCGGGTTCGCGCAACTGAACGCGCATGTCGACCAGCCCGGGCGCAAGGCACAGCCCCGCACAATCCACCACTTGGCGAACCGACGGCGCGCCGCCCTTGAACAGATGGGCGCCGAAATCGGCGATCTTGCCGTCTTCGACCAGCACCGCGCCGGTCTCGTCCAGGCCGGTGGCCGGGTCGAGCAGACGGGCGTTCAGATAGGCGATGCGTCCGGCGGGCATGCGGCTCAATTCCCTCCCGCCGTTTCGGTCGGATCGACGTAGGTGTCGCCTGTTGGGCCGGGGCGGGCCTGGTTGCGGGTTAGAATGTCGATACAAGCCATGCGAACCGCGACCCCCATTTCAACCTGCTGGCGGATGACCGAACGGTCGATGTCGTCGGCCAGTTCGGAGGCGATTTCAACGCCCCGGTTCATCGGGCCGGGATGCATGACGAAGGCGTCCGGCTTGGCATAGGCCAACTTGTCGGCATCCAAACCGAAATACCGGTAATATTCCCTGACCGAGGGTACGAAGCTGCCCTGCATGCGTTCCAATTGTAGGCGCAGCATCATCACCACATCGCAATCGGCCAGCCCCTTGCGCATGTCGGTGAAGACCTCCACCCCAAACCGGTCCATGGCCGGCGGCAGCAGGGTGGGCGGGGCGACCACGCGGACGCGCGCGCCCATCGTGTGAAGCAGGTGGATGTTCGACCGCGCCACGCGGCTATGGGCGATGTCGCCGCAAATCGCGACGGTCAGGTTGTTCAGTCGCCCGATGCGGCGGCGGATGGTCAGGGCGTCCAACAGTGCCTGGGTCGGATGTTCGTGGCTGCCGTCGCCGGCATTGATGACGGAACAATTCACCTTCTGCGACAACAGTTCCACCGCGCCCGAGTCGGCATGGCGCACAACCAGCACATCGGGGTGCATGGCGTTCAAGGTCATCGCCGTATCGATCAGCGTCTCGCCCTTCTTGATGGCGCTGGTGGCGACCGACATGTTGATCACATCCAGGCCAAGACGCTTTCCGGCAAGCTCGAAAGACGTCCGCGTGCGCGTTGAATTTTCAAAGAAAAGATTGATCAGCGTTCGACCGTGAAGCAGGTCGCGCTTCTTATCGGCCTGGCGATTCTGCTCGACATAACCGTCCGCCGTATCCAGCAAAAGCGAGATTTCCGAGGCCGATAGGCCTTCCATGCCGAGAATATGCTCGTGCGGGAAAATGGAGGGTAAATCCGATGTGGAAGGGGTGCTATTCATCGGGCGGCGACTATACGCCGGAGTCGGATTAACGCAAACGGAATGTCACCTGAATTTTCGGAATCGCGAAACGTGTGAATTCGCTTCATCCAGGGGTCGCAGATTCTAGGGCTGCACGTTCCCGGCGAACCGGTCATCATCCGGGCCGGTTTCGAACACCGTACAGACATACGGAACAATATATAGGGAAGGGGTTCGCCCATGAAAGTTGGCTTCATCGGTTTGGGCAATGTCGGCGGCAAATTGGCGGGCAGTCTGCTGCGCAACGGGGTCGATCTGACGGTGCGGGACCTGGACCGCAAAGCGGCCGAACCCTTCCTGGCCCAAGGCGCGAAATGGGCCGACAGCGCCAAGGCCGTGGCGGAAGCCTGCGACATCACCATCACCTGCCTGCCCAGTCCGGCGATCTGTTCCGCCGTCGTGGAAGGACCGGACGGTGTGCTGGAAGGCCTCAGCCCCGGCAAGATCTGGGCGGAAATGTCGACGACGGACGAGGGCGAGGTAAAACGCCTGGGCGCGATGGTCGAAGCGGTCGGTGCGCATCCGGTCGATTGCCCGGTTTCCGGCGGTTGCCATCGCGCGGCGACCGGCAATATTGCCATCCTGGCCGGCTGCGACCGGGAAACTTTCGAGAAGATGTTGCCGGTGCTGACCATCCTGGGCCGCCGCGTGCTGCATACCGGCGCGCTGGGCACGGCTTCTGCGCTCAAGGTCGTGACGAACTTCCTGGCGACCGCGAACCTGGTCGCTGTAACGGAAGCGCTGACCACCTGCCAATTGGCGGGGATGGATATGAATGTCGCCTTCGAGGGGATTAAAATATCGTCCGGCAATTCCTTCGTTCATGAGACGGAAAGCCAGGTCATCCTGAACGGGTCGCGCGACATCAACTTCACCATGGAATTGGTGTTGAAGGATATCGGTCTGTTCCAGGGCATCGCCGACCGGGTCGGCGCGAAGCTCGACGTCTCGCCGCTGCTGATCGAGATTTTCAAGGACGGCATCGCGAAATACGGCGGCGGCGAATGGTCGCCCAACATCATCCGCCGCATCGAGGAACCCGCCGGCATCAAGGTCCTCGCCCCCGGCTTCCCCGCCGAAATCCTCGACGACGAACCGGAGGAGCGGGGGTATGAAGTCACCCCGGCCCGCGGTTAGGCGCTAAAACTCTGCGGGACAAAAAAAGGGACCGGGTTTATGCCCGGTCCCTTCAGTTTTTGGGAGGATCAACAGGGGTAAGGGGACTATTCCGTCTGTTCTGTGGCCTGAGCGGTATTTACCTTGGCCAGGGCGGGCTGAAGTTCCATGAACATGTCTTCCACATGCGGGATCAGGTCGATGACGATTTTCTGGGTGGCCTCGTCGGAAATCCGGTACCGATAAGCATCCGACCCCCAGGACGTGCTCAGTTTCTCGAACTTTGTCTGCGCGTTGGCAGTGCCATAGGGATACCCGTTTCGCACGCCGATCAGCAGTGCCTTAGCGGAACCTGTCACCTGCATTGAGCGTGTCGGCAGAACCGCGCCGCCGATGATGGTCAGGTCCAGGAAGGCCAGCGCGGTGTTTTCCTTTTTCGCCTCAACATCCACTTCATAGACAAGAATCGCGTCCATATGTTGTCGCGCCGCGCCAAGGCGCACCTTCTTGACGGTGTTGGCAACGCCATAGCCACTGTCCAGCCCCAGCGTATGGGCTGTGAAATCCGCAATCAGCGGGTCTAAAGCGGAAAATCGGCCCAGCAGCCGGTATTTGTCTGCCAATTCAGCCCAAACCTTGAATTCAGCTTCCGGTATTTCCGTCAGTTTTCCATCACGGAGCCTCGCCAATCCGATATGCGCCGGGAATTGAAGGGTCGGTTCGACGGCAGCCGCCTCCCGAAGCATTCCGTCAAAGGTCGAAGCGCCGCTTGTACCGTCGGTGATCGCGGTCGTTTCATATTGGCTCAGGTAGTCCGCGCCCGAACTGGTCTGGACCGCATGCGTGGTGCAGCCGGACAGGAAGGCCCCCAAAACCCCTAGTGCCAATACGCCAAGAAAATGTTTCATCTCTCCATCCTCTAAAAATGTGCAAGGTGCACATTAATTGGTGAAAGAATGATTTGTGGTCAAGAGAAAATGTGCATATTGTCCATTTCATGAAGACGACCCTTGAACCCGAAAGCACGGACAAACCGTTCCTGGACGCCTTGAACCGCATTCTTCGGCCCTTGGCGCGCGCCTTGATCGAACAGCGCATCGGGGTGCCCGCGCTTGTGGACCGCTTGAAGGAAACCTTCGTGGCGGTGGCGACGGAGGACTACCGGCTTGAGGGTAAGCCTCCGACCGACAGCCGGGTCAGCCTGTTGACCGGGTTGCAGCGCCGGGACGTGAAAGCGGTTCGGGAAAGGCTTGCCGACGGCGGGCCGGCGGAACCGGAACGGGGCGGCGGCTATTTTCCCAGGGTGATTGCGCGCTGGCGCGGCGATGACCGGTTCCGGGACGGGGCGGGGCAGCCCCTTGTGCTCTCACGCGTCGCCAGGGACGAAAAGCCCAGTTTCGAGGAATTGGTGGCCGAGGTCAGCCAGGACATGCATGCCCGCACCGTGCTGGACGAAATGCGCCGGTCCGGCATGGTGGCGTGGGACGAGGCGGCGGATACTATCCGCCTGCTGGCCGAGGCCTATACGCCACATTGGAACCAGGCCGACCTACTGCATTATTTCGGGGCCAATCTGGGGGACCACGCGGAAGCCGCGGTGGCGAATGTCATGGCCGGGCCGGGCAAGGCGCCCTTCTTCGAGCGGGCGGTGCACTATAACGGGCTGACGCCGGAATCGCGCGCGGAACTCGATGCGCTTGCCCGAGACCTGCAGATGGATGCGTTGCAGGCGTTGAGCGATAAGGCCCTGCAATTTCAGGAGCGGGACAGGGACAAGCCGGACGCGACGGAGCGTTTCCGCTGTGGCGGCTTTGTCTATTGGACGGCGGAAAAACCGGGAAAGGACGATGCGTCATGAAGGCGGCTCACAGGATGAACCGGCGGTCGATTTTCAGGACCATCCTTTTCGCCGTGCTGCTTGGCGCGACGGGATTGTTGTTTGGTTGCGCGACCGAGCCTGAGGAAACCATCGATCACCAACCCGGTAAGGATTGTCCCCAACGCGTGCCCGGCACGGGCAGCGACGGCGGCATCGGCGGCACCGGCATAGAGGGCGATGTCGCCGACCCGGACGGCGGCATCGGCGGCACGGGCGCCAAGGACGACCCCTGCGCCAGCGATACACAGGTCAATTGACGGCCTTAGCGCAAGACAAACCCGAACAGCTTTGACCATCGAACCGCGCGGGAGGGCCTGGGACCATGACACGCCTCTTTGTCCTCTTCCTGCTCTGCGTTTTTGCCGGCTGTACACCGTTTGTCGATCGGCTTCCCGAGCCGACGGAAGAAGAACGCGTCAGACTGGAGACCCTTTGCGGCGGCGTTTGGATTATTGCCGATCGCGGTGAAGGCATGGCGTATGAGCGCAGGATTCCGGTCGAAACATGCCTCGACTACGTGCAGGGACATGGGGAGCCGGGCTACCCGTATCTCTACCATTACCTGACTGAGGTGTGCTGGCGAGCCGCACCAAAGTCGGAACGCCGCCGTCGCTCCATATGGACCTTCGATTACAAGGATTGCCTAGCGGAAGACCGTATCGACAGAAGAGTGGTTGCTGATCTTAGAAGTATTTTTATGCCCCAAGTCTCCTGCCTTGCTTGGTTGCTCAAGGAACCGGACAGGCTGGAGGATGGGTTTTGTATTTTTGGTACTGCCGGGATAGGTAACAATGTGGTCCTGAGTGGGATCGTTCAGGACTATTTCCGCCGCTTGCGACACGGGGAAAGGGCACAGGGTGAGCCCTGCAATTATGATCCGAATGAGGGGGCGTGGCCGGTACCATATCGGATATCCATTGAAGACCTGATCGGTCAAAAAAGGCCAACGGAAGCGGTGTTGAGTGCCTACCTCACCGATCTGGGATTGGAATGCCGTTCTGCTGAAAACGACTATGGGCGGAATCGTCGGTGCGAAACCGGGGCTTTGGTCATTCCTTGGTCGCGAAGCGACTATTCATCGTTTGGATTGGTTACAAATTTTGCGGGTTGGAGCCTAAGTATAGACTACGGTGTGAACCGGGAGGACGGCCGCGTCGACGAAGCCTGCTACAGCATGTTTGCTCTATCCCCGTAAGCGGCGGGTTGTACGTGCCGTGACTCATGATATCCATGGCTGCAATCTTGGATGGCATACACTTAGGGGGTAAATGTGTTCCGTTTTACCAGCGTTCTCGGTCTTCTTCTTGTTCTCGCCGCTTGCGGCACACCTCAGAAAAACAACTTGAACACAATCGCGTCGGCCCCGGCTGGCTCGGGGACGGTGGTCGTTATCGATGCGCCGCTGCCGGTTGCGACGGATGCCGTCATATTCGGTATCGAAGAAAGTGGGTATGAAATAAAGCGCGCGGACCGGCCTGGCCCGGTCACGAACCGTGTATTGATGGTTCATGGCGTCACCTTGACCAGTTGGGGCGAGGTAGGCCGGGCGGTTCTGACACCGACATCCCCGGCAACGACGAGCGCGGAGTTCTTCGTTCGCCAGCGTCACGATCTCGAGGAATGGCCGAACACGGAACTCGAAGAGCTGGAGGGTTGGGAAGCCTCGATCCAGAAATTCCTGGCCGATGTGCGTGTCGGCGCAGGCGTTACAGATGCGATGAAAGTCACGCAGCGTGATATCGCGGAAGTCGGGGCCGACGAACAATCCGGGGAAAGGGCGGTTATCGGCTTCTTGTCGGGCGGGATATTCGGTGCGGCGATCGCGAGCGATGGTGTGGAGGAGGATATCGATATCCGGACGCCCTATCGCTACACGATGGCTGATAAGAACGGCGAAACGGCGGTCGTGCTATCGTTTTCTCTGCTCGAAACTGGAGATTGCGCGGCAGCCTATTTCGGGCCTGAGAATGAAGCCCCGACATTTGAAAAAGACGACGTCTCGATCATTTACCTCGTCAACCGGCCATCCTCAGACTGTGCATTCTAGGACCGAACGGAACAACCTTCTCTGGGATTCGTAGAGCGGCATCGTCCGAAGGGAATTAGAACGGTTATGGTCGAAGGGGGATCGCGCGGCGACCGGCAATATCGCCATCCTGGCCGGCTGCGACCGGGAAACTTTCGAGAAGATACTGCCGGTGCTGACCATCCTGGGCCGCCGCGTGCTGCATACCGGCGTGCTGGGCACGGCTTCTGCGCTCAAGGTCGTGACGAACTTCCTGGCGACCGCGAACCTGGTCAGTGTGGCCGAGGCGCTGACCACCTGCCAATTGGCGGGGATGGATATGAATGTCGCCTTCGAGGGGATCAAAATCTCGTCGGGCAATTCCTTCGTTCATGAAACGGAAAGCCAGGTCATCCTGAACGGGTCGCGCGACATCAATTTTACCATGGAACTGGTGCTGAAAGATATCGGCCTGTTCCAGGGCATCGCCGACCGGGTCGGCGCGAAGCTCGACGTCTCGCCGCTGCTGATCGAGATTTTCAAGGACGGCATCGCGAAATACGGCGGCGGCGAATGGTCCCCCAACATCATCCGCCGCATCTAGGAACCCGCCGGCATCAAGGTCCTCGCCCCCGGCTTCCCCGCCGAAATCCTCGACGACGAACCGGAGAAGCGGGGGTATGAAGTGGTAGTGGCGCGGGGCTGATTCTAAAGGGCGCACGCCCGCGTCCCCTTACCAGCGGGCATGCGGCGGTGTCGTGGCCGGGACGGTTCAACGAACAGGGCCCCACCGACTGGGCTATCTTCGAAGTGTATGGTATGCGAATACTCACCGATGCCGCGCATTTGCGAAGGAAATGGCCATGTGGGTTTTCGATTGGCTCAATAAGCATGCAACGGACGCGACGGAGTCCGAAAAGGATCTGGCCTCGGCGGTTCGCTTTGCCGTAACGGGCAGTATTCTGGGGCTCGGCGGGGTTTTGATGCTGGCCGTCGCGGCGTCGCTCGCCGAGGACCGCGCGATCGCATTCGCTCTCTTCGCGGTGCTGCTCGGGATATCCGGCGCCGCCGCCGTCATCGGCGGGTTGCTGGGCTTTCTTTTCGGCATCCCGCGCACCTTGCAAGGGGACAGTGGTGGGAATGGCGGCGCGGGCGATCGGGTCAATACCAATCTGGAGCAGATATCCGACTGGCTGACCAAGATTATCGTCGGTGTCGGTCTGGTTCAGGTGCAGGAGATTTCCAACCAAGTCTGGGAAGCGGCCAGCTATATAGAGACCAACGCCTTCCCGATGCTGACCTGGGCGGCCATCGGGGTTCTTTGCGTCGCGGTATATTTCGCGGTCTTCAGTTTTGTCGCCGGTTATATCCTGACCCGGATGCGGCTATCCCTCGCTTTCATCCGTGCGGACAAGCAGGTCTCGGATGTTGCGTCGGCGGACCAGATGGTCGTCCGGCAGGCGTCGGCCGCGAGTATGGAGGAGTTCCGCGGCGGCAAGACGATTGACGAGTCGGTCCTGACCGCTGCACGCGCCATCGTCGAGGTCCCTCTGCGGGAGATCAAGGACGCGGCCGCCGCCGCTGACTGGGCGCGCTCGCAGCGCATGCTTGGCAATGACGAAGCCTCCGTGGCCGGGTTCCAATATGCCGTGAAGCTTGGGGTGTCGGACCCTGAAGTCTTGCGGGAATACGCAGCCGCCTTGCGAACCGTGGGCGACAGCAAGCGGTCGCGCCAAGTCGCACAGGAAGCGGTGGATGCTGCCGTCAAGCGCAAGGACCCCCGCCTTGCGGTGAAAGGGAAGATGGATATCGCCCTTCAATCCCTCTATGACGCACCGCCCCAGGGGTATCTTCAGGCGCGCGATCAGCTTGAGGAGATCGGTGTGTTGAGCGATGCGTCGCTTGAGGCGCGGCGGCAATATTACCTGGCCTGTGCAGCGGGTCAGGAAGCGACCTATCATCGGGCTTCCGACGCCGAGTACGAAGCCGCCCGCGACCGTGCAGCCGAAGCGATCCGGGCGGTGATTGAAGCGGACGGCAACAGCGGACGATGGGTGCGGATGTTGCTTTGGGTCTGGGACAAGGACTCGCCGCATTTCAATCCACGCGAAAACGACCTCGCCGTGTTCTTTGAAAAGCAGGACCCGGTCATCGACGATCTGATGCGGCCTTTGAGACGGTTTGCCTGACCGGTTTTTCCTGTTCAGGCGGCTGCCTTTTCGAACTGTTCCATCCCCTGCGCAAAAAGCTCTTCCAGGAACACGCTGAGCAATTGGGAGCGGCCGTCGACTTGGGCCTTGGCGTAGATCTTGGCGCATTGGGCGCGGACGGTGCCCGGCGCGGTGCCGCGCATCTCGGCGATGGCGTCGTTCTCGATCCCTTTCAGGATCATCAGGGCGACGTCGCGCTCCGACGGTGTCAGGCCCCATTGGTCGAAGAAATGATCGACCAGTTGGGCCATCTCCCCGCGCGCGGCGCGCAGGCCGGTTTCCATGGAGGCGACCCGTTGTATCAAGATCCGCAATTCGACCATCAGGAAGACGACCCCGGCAACCAGGCCAAGGGCGACGCAGGCTTCGATCGCCAGATGCAGTTCGACCAGCCCGTCGCCGCCCTGTAGATCGACGATCACGTCGCCGATGAAGAAAAGCGCGCAGAGCGCCTGGAACAGAATGATGACGGCGAGCGTCGCCGCCCGCCGTTCCTGCGTCAGTACCGGCATCAGCCTTGAAAACATGCGGTGTGCGTTCCTTTCATGAACAGCGGGCACTTTGAGGGCGTCCGCGTTTCATTCCCAGCACGACCTTACACGGTCCTTACGACACCGGACCTTGACCCCAGTCAAATCGCTTGGGGTCAAACCGCTTGGGATCAAACCGGCGGTAGGCTTATTCGACCGGCCTGCCTTCGGGGACTCGCTTGCGGCCGTCAATCATGGCGCGGACCAGAGGAACGCCAGACCGCCAGGTGTCGAAAAAGACGCCCGCGACATGCAGCGCGACGGAAAACATCAGCCAGCCGAAGGCCGCTTCGTGCAATTCCTCGACCCATTCCATGCCGAAGAAGGTGACTGTGGTCATCATATAGCCGGTCGCCCCCAGGGCCGCGACGGTCGCCCAGATGTTATAGACCATCAGCGCGCCGAGCGGGTTGTGGGACAAATGAACCGACCTGTCGCCCTTCAGCATCGCGAACACGTGGTGCAGGGCGCGGGCCGGGCTGGGCGGGAAGGCGGTGAATCGGGCCGGTTTCGTTCCGATCAGGCCCCACAGCAGGCGCACAGCCACAAGGCCCAGGGCCACGTAACCGACCCATTCATGCAGACGGCTTTCCTCGTCCGTAAAGGCGCTGTTGATCAGAATGCTAAGCGCCAGGGACCAATGGATCAGGCGCACCAGCGGGTCCCAAACGGGAACGGTACGCGCGGGTTCCGGGCCGCCGGTTTCTGGGGCGCCGGTTTCTGGGCGGGCGCCCGGATGGCGCCCGCTTGTCTGTGTGTCGAGGGAGGTCATGACCGGATCACTTCGACTTGATCTTGCTGACTTGGCCGGTCTGCTGGTTGACGTAGATTTCCGACATCTTGCCGTCCTTCACGACATAGGCTTCGATTTCTCCGTCTTCCATTTCAGCCTTGCGAACCTCGTAGCCCATTTCTTTCAGCTTGGCCTGGACCTGTTCCATGCTGGTGCCCAGTTCTGTGCCGGTGGTGAGGTCCATGGCCATCGCGGAACTGGCGGTGAAGGCGGCGAAGAACGCGGTGGCGAGGATTGTTTTATACGTCATTTGGAAACTCCTGCGGTGGGGATGCCCGAAGCCCCTTTGGCGTCGGTGGTGCAGAAGTAGCGGTGGCCGGCCCGGGCCGGAATTGGCGAGGCGCTTACAATCCGCCGCATAAGCGCGTGCTTACGATGAATGCGTCGATGCCTGATCCGATGGACAGGCGAAAAATGGATCAGGAATGGTCCGTTTCCCTAGAACCTCTAGCTAGGGTCTGTATCCCAGCATCCATGATCATCGTCTCTGTCGCCAAGCAAACATGGAAAATTAATATTAGAATATATAATTTTTATGGCTTGATTGGCTCGAAAGATTGATTAACGATATATTAGGAAAAATTGATTTAAAGGCTTTGCAAACAAGAATTGATTGGCCGGTTTCAAAGAACTGTGAGTTCGTATCGGTTCGGTCCATACGTGCTTTCAGGTGTATGAAATCCCGCCGCATCGGTTCGGGAGGATGGAAGTATGAGGTTGTTTGCACGTTCGGCTTCGGGAGGATCGGCAAATGGTCAACTCGGTGTCGCTCAATCAATGGCAGCGCTCGAGATGCTGCCCGTCAACTGCATGATCGCTGATGCAGACTACAACATCGTCTATTTGAACCCTGCAGTGCGATCTTTCCTGAAAAGCTACGAAAGTCGCTTGAAAGAATCGCTGCCGAGCTTCGCCGTGGACACGCTGGTGGGCCGAAACATCGATGTGTTTCATAAGGACCCCTCGCATCAGCGCCGTATGTTGGATTCCCTGGCGGAAGAATATATCGCGCATATCCGGGTGGCCGGGGTGATGTTCGGTCTGAACGCGACCCCTCTTCGGGATACCTCGGGCAAGCGGATCGGGACCATGGTTGTTTGGTCCGATGCAGAGGAGACAGCGGAAAACGCGGCTCTTGTGGACGCCATCAATCGGTCCCAAGGTGTAATTCAATTCGAGATGGACGGCACGATCATTGATGCGAATGAAAATTTCCTCAACGTTCTAGGCTATAGCCTCGATGAGATAAAAGGCAAACATCACAGCATGTTTGTTGAACCGGACTATGCCGCCAGTCAGGAATACAAAGAATTTTGGGCGGCGCTGAATCGCGGTGAATTTCAGGCAAGCCAATTCAAACGTATCGGCAAGGGCGGAAAGGAGGTTTTTATCGAGGCTTCCTACAACCCGATCTTCGATCCGCTGGGACAAGCGTACAAAGTGACAAAGTTCGCAACGGACCTGACCCCTCGGAAAGAGGAAATGCTTCGGCTTGCGGACAATTTCGAGAAAAATGTGCAATCGCTCGTTTCGACGGTCGCATCCGCTGCGGCCCAGATGGAATCGACAGCGCGCGGTTTGTCCGAAGCGGCGGAACGAACGAGCGGCCAATCCGGCACCGTGGCATCCGCGACGGAGGAGTTGTCGGCATCGGTGAACGAGATTTCCGGTCAGGTCTCCAACTCGGTTCAAATAGTAAACGACGCGGTCAATCAGGCGAAGCAGACTGAAGAACTAGTCAATGGGTTGGTGACCGCGGGCGGCAAGATCGGTGAGGTGACCGCGTTGATTTCTGAAATCGCCGATCAAACCAATCTGCTTGCCTTGAACGCCACGATCGAAGCCGCGCGCGCGGGCGACGCAGGGAAGGGGTTTGCCGTCGTTGCGTCCGAAGTCAAAAGCCTCGCCTCCGAGACGGCGAAAGCGACGGAAGAGATCGAAGGCCAGATATCAAGCATCCAATCCGTCAGCCAGACAACGGCGGAAGCGATCAAGGCAATCGTCAGTGTGATCGGTCAGGTCAGCGAGATCAGCACTGCCATCTCCGGCGCGGTGGAAGAGCAGTCTGCCGCGACACGGGAAGTTTCCTCCAACATAACAGGTGTGCAAACCTCAGCGGGAGAGACAGGCGATTCTTCAGCCGTTGTTCTGAAAGTCGCCGGTGAACTCGCTGAACAGGCGGAAGATTTGCAGACACGCGTTAGTGCCTTCCTGGTCGAAGTGCGCAGTATGTAGCCGCAAGGCGGACGCGACTTCTATCGTTTGGTCACGTCACGCTCGTCAGGTCGCGGTGCCGGGTGATCAGGCGGCAGGCGTTCAGGTAGTTGGGCAGTTCGACCAAGGCGCCGTCGACCTCGACGCGGGCCTCGCCCCGGGCGCGGGCTTCCTCGAACCGTTCTTTGACGATCCGGGCCTGGGCGACGGCCTCATCGGACGGGGTCAGGATATCGTTGATGATGCGGGCATGGGCGTGGTGGACCGCGCTTTTGGCGGTATAGCCGCGCCGCCGTGCCCACAGGGTTTCGGCCGCCGCGCCGTCATCGTCGCGGAAGGTGAAGGGGCAGTCGACGGCGACCACCTCCGCCGCGCGGCATTCAACCAGAAAGCGCGCCCTGGCATAGTCCAGTTCCGCGCCGTCCATGCCCCGTTCCGCGCCCAGATCGGCGGCAAGGTCTTCGGATGCGATCAGGCAACCGACCACGCGCGGGCTGGCCCCGGCAATCGCCGGCAGGGTCATCAAGCCCTTCGCGGATTCCACATTCGGCAGCAATCGGGTACTGCCTTCGGGCAAGCCGTATTCCCGCTCGAACCGCGTGACCGCCTCATCCAGTTCCATGACATATTGATGCCCGTGCACCTTGGGCAGGGCCACGATATCCGGCGCGCCCTTCATCACGGCGGCCAGATCGTCCATCCCGTCGCGGCTCAGCGGATTGACCCGCACCGCGACGACCGCCCCCGCCGCGCGCCAGGCGGCATAGGTCTCGACAGCCAGCGCGCGCGCCTTGGGCCGTTCTGACGGCGGGGTGAAATCCTCCAATTCCTGGATCAGCACATCCGCCCCGGAACCGGGCGCGGTAGACAACGCGTCTTGATTTGCCCCCTCGACAAACAGCCAGGACCGGCAGAGGTGCGAGGGGCGGGGTTCTTTCGATACGAGTTCCGAAGGCGGGGACATCGGCTGATCCGTAGTGAGTTTTCTTTCGGCAGCGAGGATAAAAGCCGCTCAAACCTGCCGCAACGTTTCCGACGGACCAAGCGGGGGTTGAACCGTCACAAGGCGATTTTTATCACCGCCCTGTGGCTGGTACGTCGACGCGAAGCGGGCTATTGAATGCATCCGGAGGTTGGGTGGTCTAAGGTCAAATGGGGGTTGAAGTGGCGCTGTCCTGTGTTTCCTGTGGCAAGGAAATCGACTCGAATGATATCAACATCGAAAAGGACCTAGCGAAATGCGGTTCCTGCGGAGAAGTCTTCGCGGCCTCGGAAGCTCTGCACGGCAACGAAGCCGGGGATCCTTTCGACCCGCATGATTGTCCCGGCGGTGTGTCTTTCGTCGAAAACTACCAAGGCTTTGTGTTGACCGCGTCGACCCGGTCCGCCAGCGCACTCTTCCTGATACCGTTCACTCTGGTGTGGAGCGGTTTTTCACTCGGTAATATCTATGTCGTGCCGCTCCTGGCGGGTAAAAGCCTTGGTATGTTGGGCTTGTGAGGCATTCCCTTTCTTATCGGTTCGGTGGTTCTTGGTTCCGCGTGTGCGATGCGTGTGATGGGGCGGGTCGAAATTCGCGCCGACGGTTACGATGGTTCCGTTTTCACAGGCGTCGGGCCGTTCGGTTGGACGAAGCGATTTTCGTGGCGGGATGTTTGGCGGATCAATGAAGGGGAGAGTTCCATCCGCGTGAACAGGCAGGCGCGACGGCAGCTCAGTCTGGATGGAAAACGGCATATCGCCTTCGGCTGGATGTTGTCCGGGGAACGCATGTTTCACGTCCGCAAGACACTGGAGCTGATGTTGAAACGCTTGGCGTGAGGTAGTTACCGCAACGCCTCCAACGCGCCTTGCAGGATGTAGGCGGCGGCAATCCTTGCGACGACCACCGAAGCCCGCATCGGGGATAAAGGAAGTTCGCGGACTTTCACGATTCACGACTTCCGGGATGATTTGGGTTGCCGGCACCGCCCCAATCCCGATTAGTCTCCCGCGAATCAGGAAATGCTTTTCTAGGACGGGTTCGTAAGTTTCAGCAACTTGGCGACAGCATCGCCTTCGAAACGAGGCTTTTTGATCTCTGGTTCAAGATGAGAAATATCTTCGACCTCGTAACCGGCTTCTTCGGAAATCCTAACCATCTCCTCAACACTGAAGTACCAGTCTTTGTGCGATAGTCGAAAGGATTGTCCTGAAACATGAGCCGTGAAACTTGCCAAAAAAGCGCCGCCCGGCTTCAGGTGGGGGCGGGCATTCGCAAGAATTTCCGCGACGTCTTCAAGAGGCATATGCGTAAACACCCCATAGCACCATATGAAGTCCATTTTGCGTTTCAGCCACGAGAAACTGTTGTCCAGTGTGTGGAGCAGTTCAGGGTTCCGCGTCATCAATCCCAGCTGTTCCAGGCGGGTCTTTGCTTCGTTCAAGCTGTCGATGGCCAAATCGTTGGTAGAGTAGTGGCCCGGCTCTAGATAGGCGACCAAGTGCTGGGTCGTACGCCCCCGGCCACAGCCCACTTCATGGAGATAGTGATCAGGTAGTAGACCAAGCGCTTTCAGGATCTCCAAGTCTTCGTGGCCTGTCGCGTAAATGCGTTCAAGCGCACCTTGATTTAAGACAGGCGCATCGGAACGACGGTCGGCATCCGCTTCGCGTTCTTTGAAATTCGCATACCATTCGACATAGGTTTTGCCTCGCAGGCGATAGGCAAATTGCTCTAATGCCATGGCGGGAATGCGGTAAAGGTTCGCGTCCATCGATGTGTGCTGGCCGCGAAGTTTCACTCTAACGCTTTCGGGGATCAGTGCTCTCAGTGGCCGTAAAATGTGAAAGAAGCACGAATACAATGCGATTAAGCCGCTCAGGATAGCGGAAAAGACAGTCTTGATGAGTTTCATAACAGGCCAGCCACCAACTTTTTGATTTGATTATTGCCACACACACTGGTGTCGAAGGTTTGGCGGCTTCGCTGCCAACGTCCTTCAATCCCCGTTGCAGAACGGTATTGGAGTTCAAGAACAACGCGAGTTTTCGTATTACCGCGGCTCCCATAGTGCAAACACCTAGACGTGTCGATGAAAATAGCCCCACCGCGTTCGCCCAAAAGCGATATTTCATCTGGGGATGTTGACAAGACGTCTTCATCGCTCATCCGGCCCGTAACCGGCCCGAATTTTTTCGCGATCTGTTCGGTTTGGTCAGCACTGACGAAGGTGAACGGGCCATGGTCTGTCGTCATGTCAGTGACGGCAACGATGCATTTAAAGATCCTCGTGTCACCAATGTCGCAATGGTAGAGTTGTGACCCCTCTAAGGATTCATTTGGAAGTGATGCGTAGAGGGTGATTCCTGAGATGACCGGTATCGTTCCCAAATATGCTGCCGCAGAGGACACAATCGTATCGCTGAGGGCAAAGTCCAACAAACCGGGGATAGCTTCCGCATCAATCGCGAGAATGCTTCCATCGTTGTTGGACGGACCACCCGGCGACAGCAAATCGACCGACCAAGTATCGTCCCTCATATTGTCGACAATGTCCTGCTTGGATTGATAAAAAGCCAAGCATGTGTTTGCAATTTCAAGAGATCCCGGCAATTCCTTAGGCGAGAAAAAGCGATATCCGGACGATTCCATCTGGGCGTCTTTATCGTATCGCCGTGCCAACCTCTTTCGGGTTATCGTGGAAATTGGAGAGATCAAAGATCTAACGCAATGCACGGCGGTGAAACGAAGATCCTTCGGAATTCCCGCCTGACGCGTGAAGGAATAAACTAGATTGCCAAGACCCCAATGCTGAATACGCGAAATTGGGTTCAAAAGTGATGAGACTTGCATCTCCGAGTCCTTACATTGCTTTGTCTCTCAACCCAAGCCGCGACGCCCAGCAGTTTGCTCTGGATATCGATTTAAGATTGTGAAGGCAATAGTGTTTTGTCCTTTTTTCCAATGCTTGCCGTTTTATCGCAGGCCTAACGCAACGCCTCCAACGCGCCTTGCAGGATGTAAGCAGCCGCCATTTTGTCGACGACTTCGCCGCGGCGTTTGCGGGTCATGTCGGCGCCGTCGATCAGGAAGCGCTCGACCGCGCTGGTGGACAGGCGTTCGTCCCAGAAGGCGATGGGGAGGGCCAAGCCCCGGTGTTCCAGATTACGCGCGAATTGGCGGGTGGACTGGCAGCGCGGGCCTTCGCTGCCGTCCATATTGACCGGTAGGCCCAGGACCAAGCCGCCGATGCGCCATTCGGCGATCACCTTGTCCAAGGCTTCGGCATCCTTGGTGAATTTGGTCCGGCGGATGGTTTCAAGCGGTGTCGCCACCGTCAGACCCGGATCGGCCAGCGCAAGGCCGATGGTCTTCTCCCCCAGGTCGAGGGCGAGCAGCCGGTGCCCCCTGGCGAGGGCATCCGGCAAGTCCTTAAGCTCGACGATCACTTGCGCCGTCTGCCTTCCGTCACTCGGCCGCGAGCGCCAGGCCGCCCGCCGCCGTGAAGCCGCCGCCGACGAGCGTGCCGTTCTTATAGACAGCCCGGTGGTTGGTCTTGTCCGCTGCCATTTCGATATCGGCGACCGGGTTACCATCGACGATGACCAGGTCCGCCAGCATGCCTTCGGCGATGGCGCCCTGTTCCGGCAGGCCGATCAGGTCCGCCGCGTTGCTGGTGGCGGTGATCAGCGCGTCGGTCGGCGTCATGCCGCCTTCCACCATGTAGCGCAGTTCCTGCAGGTTTTCCCCATGCTTGTTAAAGGGCGTGCCCGCATCGGTGCCCAGCGCGATCTTGCCGCCCAGCTCATAGAAGCGCTTGAAGCTGGCCTTGTGGATATCGGCGATGCGGAGTGACTTTTCGATGACGTAATCGGGAATGCCGTTGCCGGCGTTTTCCAGAATGTTGCGCAAAGCCGCCAGGGTCGGAACCAGATAGGTGCCGCTTTCCAGCATTTCCTCATAGCATTTTTCCGACATGAAAATGCCGTGTTCGATGGAGGAGATGCCCGCGCGCACCGCGTTCAAAATGCCTTCGGTGCCCTGGGCATGGCTGGCGGTGGGTTTGTGGAAGCGTTTCGCCTCATGCACCCCGGCGGTCATTTCCTCCGGGCTGTAGTGGGCGTCTTCCGGGTTCACGCCGGGGGTCATCACCCCGCCGGTCGCCATGATCTTCACCAGGTCGCAGCCAGCATGGACCTGTTCGCGCACGGCCTTCTTCACATCGTCGCAGCCGTCGGCGACGCGGCCGGTGCGGTTGCCGTGCCCGCCGGTCATGCAGATCATCCGCCCCGCCGCACTGATCGAGGGGCCGACGAACTCGCCCTTGCGGATCGCGTCGCGAACCGAGAATTCGATATAGTCCTTGCCGCCGCAATCGCGGATCATGGTGATGCCGGATTTCAGGCTGGTCTGCGCGTTGGACAACACGGTCAACGCGATCTGCCCGGTGGATTTCTTCATCATCGAGGCGTTGGGGTCGGCGGCGGCGTCATAGCACAGATGCACATGGCAATCGGCCATGCCGGGCAGCAGGGTGCCGCCGGAGGTATCCACCACGTCGCCCGCGAATCCGTCGAATTCGCCGACCGGCGCGAGTTTCGCGATCTTCCCGCCTTCGACCAGCACCGCATGCCCGTCCAGCAGCGTGCCCTTGCCGTCGAAAACCTTACCCCCAGTGAATAGCGTCGCCATCCCCATGCCTCCTGACTGAAAATGCAATTAGCGCCCGTACGGGCCGTTTCCGAAGACTATGCCTCTGGAGCGGTGAGGCCAAGCAGAGGCTGGAGGATGCGCAGGGCATTTGTTGATGGTGCGCGGGCTCTGTCTTTCGGGCCGTGCCGATTGTCTGGATGTATCAACCAGAATGCCGATCGAGTTCAGTGACAGTATTTATCGACCGTGTCGTTGAAGACGTCGCTATCACGGTAGCTGTTCATGAGCTGCGAAAGGGGAGGGCTCCCCTCAGTCTTGGAGGATGTGTCCAAGTAGTGGCTCAGGCCGAAATAGGGGATCATTCCCCGCTCCCGTATAGCCGTTTCGAACCTCTGGAATCGATACTGGCGATCGAGAAATCCTTTCTCGAACTTGTCTATGGCATCATTAAGATTCCTCGCCGACCCATTGTCTATGGCAGGCTTCAGAAGCGCCCAGTACACCATGAAGTCCACGCTCCCATTATTCAGTGCGGACTTGAACTTCTTCTTGGTTTTCGCGAGCGATCTGTAGTCGTCGAACTGGCTGACAAAGAATTTCTCCTTTGCCTCAGGCTCTATGAAGGATTTCGCAACGAAGCCCCAGATGGCTGCGAATTCCTTGTCCGCTACGACAAGCCGACGAAAAGCCTCCTCCAAAGGACCCTCTTGCCAGGAGGCTCCAGAATTTCCTTCTGCAGCCAGTAGGTAGGCTTCTTTTGAGCGGATTTTTTGCCATCTGGCCCAGATCTCACGCCAACGCGCGATATTCTCCGGCTTCAAGTTTAGTTCACCCTGCTCCAAAGCGTATTCCAGCTTAGCCCTCACATCCCCCCATCTCGTGTCAGCGTCACCGTCTATTATCGCTTCGGCAGCCGCAATTCGTGTGCGTTTGATTTGCTGCGTCTCATGAAACCGTTCCTCGAAGTTGCTCATTGCGGTCACGAACGCGCCGGGACGTTCGGTGTTGTTGGCGCCCGTCACGTCGCGAAGTTTGTTTACTAGATCCCTGTATCTTTTCGGGTCTTCGCTTTCGAATTCTGCAGCGAGCTCTGCTGTGCCAACTCTGACTTGCTCGATTTCTGTTCTGAGGAAAATGTCGTGTACGGCTCCCGACATTTGCTGGATTCGTTCCAGCGCGCTTGTGACGAAGCTCTGTGCACCTGCCGCGAAACGGGCCTTTAGTTCCTGTAACTTCTGACCCGCGATCGGCGGCAGAGTGCGCTTCGCGGTGACGCTGGCGTCCCTTGGCGGGGAGTTAGCAGGAGTGAATATCGACTTTATTAGTTGGAGCCTTTGTTCCAGCGCCTCCGAGAAGTATTCGCCGACAGGGCCTTGAATACCGCCCGCGACGACGTCGAGGGCAATATCGAGGAAGGGGTCGCCGCCGGATGCCGCCCGAATGGCTGGAATGTGCCGTGGATCCAGGATGGATGCGCTGATGAGGTCCAATAGCTCTGTTCGATAGGTTGCCAACCTGTCCGGAAGCGCAGAAATTTTACCGATTGGCTGGGGGGCGCCAACCTCCTCCGCCATGGCCTGAATAGCGCTGGTGTAGTCCTTGGCGAACCATCCTTCCGCTTGACGGGCTTCCGATACGCTCATCTCCGAGAACGGCGCAACTTTTCGGGAAATTTCGGCGCCGGTGCTTCCTCGTTCCTGGGTTGGGTCGACTACCGTATGCCCATTCCGACCATCGGCTTCGCCCCGCGGTTTCTCCTCCGTCGGCGTCCCGCCGGTCCCTCTCCCGTTACTTGGCCCACTTGGCCCGTCGGCACTGCGGGGCGGTGGCGGGTTCCAATCCCCAAGGTCCAATGCGGCGAAACGCCCGGGCAGATGCGGGATTACATTGGCGACGTAGGCGTGGTCGTCCTCATCAAGATCCTGTGTATCGAGCAGGCTTTCGAGTATCGATGCGAAAATCCGGGCGGCCGCTTCCGTGGCGGCGTGTTTCTCAACGCCGTCATTGAGTGTCAGATACTGGCCGTAGGCCCCATTGATGGACGCACGAACCCTTCCTTCCGGCGCGGCAACCTGACCGCCGAGCAGGGACGCTGAAGTGGAAAGAGCGGTGACGACGACCAGAACATCGACAGCGGACCTGTACCGGGTGAAGTGTGGAAAGGCGAGGTCGAGAATCCTCTTGATGCCGGACAGTGGAAGGTCGTCACCCTTTGTGCCAGCCTCTGCTCCTGAATACTCGGAATTATTTTCCCGCGACAAGCGGACCATCAACAAGGTGGTTTCGGTCAGAATTCCCAGAATTATCACCGCTAGAGAAACCGAGAACAGAACTGCAGGAGAGGGCAGGAACTCATCGACAAGGGTGGATGTATCGAGAAGAAATGCGTCAATATCCTGAATGCTCTTGAGGGTCAGAGATCCATTCTGAATGCCCAGATTCAGGGCGGTTTCCATGGCTTTATAGAGGAGGCCGACGGAAAGGACGACGAGGCCGACTTGCCTAGATTTTCTGCCGGTTGCTTTCATGAAGGCGCCGAACATGCCCCCAGGTCCGTACCGAGCGACGGCTTCCCCGAGGATTGCGGCGACGAGCGACCAGGCAATGACTGTCCAAATACTCATGGCGACACCTCTACCTTAATCGTTGAAATAGAGATTTTGAACAACCAAGGGTATCCATAACATAGAATTTGAAGTCAGAAAAGTTGTAAGGGGGCGGCTGGCCGAGGCTCTTTTATTGGGCTGCCGGGGCCGGTCGCGTCCGCATATGTCGCGGAGTTACACATTCAAGCGGTATCGCGGGGCCGTGGCGGCTCCCCCCCTATCCCGCCTTGTTCCCCTCCTGCCTTGTTCCTGGGGGGCGTGGGTGTTAGAGCTTGTCTTCGCTTCGGTCGCGCGGCGGAAATGGCTGCGGGCCGGGGCTTTCTCGGGTTTTCAAAGCAGTGATGGAAAGGGCGGACATGGCGCTCGACAAGCAAACCGTGGCCAAGGTCGCGCATTTGGCGCGCATTCGCGTCGAGGAAGACGAGTTGGAAACGCTGGCCGGCGAAATGAACTCCATCATCGGCTGGGTGGAGCAACTGGGCGAAGTGGATACCGACGGCGTGGAGCCGATGACATCCGCCGTCGACCTGAAGCTGCGCCTGCGCGAAGACGCAATAACCGACGGCGATTATCCGGACCGGGTGCTGAAGAACGGCCCGTCGACCGAGATGCATTTCTACGTCGTTCCCAAAGTTGTCGAATAGGGAATGGAATCCATGTCCGATATGCTGACACTCACCCTCGCCGAAGCGCGCGACAAGCTCCGCGCCAAGGAAATCACCGCCGTCGAACTGACCGACGCGTATCTCAACGCCATGGAGCAGACGCGGGATCTGAACTGCTACATCACCGAAACGCCGGAAAAGGCACGCGCCATGGCCAAGGCCTCGGACGAGCGCATCGCCGCCGGCAAGGCGGGCGCGATGGAAGGCCTGCCGATCGGGATGAAGGATCTGTTCTGCACGAATGGCGTTCAGTCCACCGCCGGCAGCCATATTCTGGAAGGCTTCACGCCGACCTATGAAAGCACCGTCTCGCAAAACCTGTGGGACGCGGGCGCGGTGATGCTGGGCAAGACGAACCTGGACGAATTCGCCATGGGCTCGTCGAACCTGACCAGCTATTACGGCGGGGTGAAAAACCCCTATACCAAGGCGGGGTCCAACCAGTCGCTGGTGCCGGGCGGGTCTTCCGGCGGGTCGGCCGCGGCCGTTGCCGCTCATGCGGCCATCGCCGCGACCGGGACCGATACCGGCGGATCGATCCGCCAGCCGGCCGCCTTCGCGGGCCTTGTCGGGTTCAAGCCGACCTATGGCCGGTGTTCGCGTTGGGGCATCGTTGCCTTCGCCTCCTCGCTGGATCAGGCCGGACCGATGACCCGCACCGTGCGCGACAGCGCGATCATGCTGGGCGCCATGGCAGGGTTCGACGCCAAGGATTCCACCAGCCTGGACGTGGCCGTGCCGGATTTCGAAGCGGCGCTGACCGGCGATATCCGCGGCATGAAGATCGGCATTCCCAAGGAATACCGCGTCGAAAACATGCCGGCCGATATCGAAGCGCTTTGGAAACAGGGCATCGAATGGATGAAGGATGCCGGCGCGGAAGTGGTCGACGTCACCCTGCCGCATACGAAATACGCGTTGCCGACTTATTATATCGTCGCGCCGGCGGAGGCTTCCTCCAACCTCGCGCGGTATGACGGCGTGCGCTTCGGCTTGCGGGTCGAGGGCAAGGACCTGAACGAAATGTACGAGAACACGCGCGCCGCCGGTTTCGGGGCGGAAGTGCGCCGCCGCGTGCTGATCGGCACCTATGTTCTCTCGGCCGGATACTACGACGCCTATTACCTGAAGGCGCAGAAGGTCCGCACCAAGATCGCCCAGGACTTCAAGAATGCCTGGGGCCAATGCGACCTGCTGCTGACGCCGACGACGCCCAGCGCCGCCTTCGCGATGGACGAGAAGATCGACGACCCGGTGGCGATGTATCTGAACGACGTCTTCACCGTGCCGGCCTCGCTGGCCGGGCTGCCGGGCATTTCGGTGCCGGCGGGCGTCGACAAGGACGGGCTGCCGCTGGGCCTGCAGTTGATCGGTCCGGCAATGGGCGAGGAAGCGGTTCTGCGCGCGGCCGGCGTGCTGGAAACGGCGGCCGGGTTCTCCGCCAAGCCGGCTTTGATGGCGGCCTGATCGGCGACGGGGAACGGCATGTCTTCCGAACCGGTCAATGTCGCGATCCCGATCCTGCCGTCATCGGATACGGCGGCGGCGGTCGCGTTCTGGCAGGGGCTGGGTTTTGAGATCGGCCATGTCTTCGGCGCGGAAAACGAGGGTGGAGGCTACGGCATCGTGCGGGACGGGGAGGTGGAGTTCCACTTCCTGGACATGGCGGACAGCCATGTGGCGCAGAATACAAGCTGCTACATCCGGGTGTCGGATGTAGATGCCTGGTTCGACCGCCTTGCGCCGAAGGTGAAAGCCCCGGCGCGGGTCAGCGAGGAACCGTTGGACCGAGAGTGGGGCATGCGTGAGTTTTACATCTGGGACCGTGACGGGGTCCTGTTCAAGTTCGGCCAAGTTCTCGATTGAGGGCGTTGGGCTGGACGGTACCGAGTTTGAAGATCTGAAGGACGTAAGCGATGGGCGACATCATCAAGGGCGAAACCGGCGACTGGGAAATCGTGATGGGCTTGGAAGTGCATGCCCAGATCACCTCGAAGTCCAAGCTGTTCTCCGGCGCCGCGACCAATTTCGGCGGTGACCCGAACGAACAGGTCAGCCTGGTCGACGCGGCCATGCCGGGCATGCTGCCGGTCCTGAACGCCGAATGCGTTCGCCAGGGCGTGCGCACCGGCCTGGCGCTGAAGGCGCAGATCAACAAGCGCTCGGTCTTTGCCCGCAAAAACTACTTCTACGCCGACCTGCCGCAGGGCTATCAGATCTCACAGTACGAAGAACCCGTGGTGGGTGAGGGCGAGGTGCAGATCGATCTGGCCGACGGCACCAGCAAATCCATCGGCATCGAACGGCTGCACCTGGAACAGGATGCGGGCAAGTCGCTGCACGACCAGCATCCCAGCAAGTCCTATATCGACCTGAACCGGTCTGGCGTCGCTTTGATGGAAATCGTCTCCAAGCCGGACATGCGCTCGGCCGACGAAGCGACGGCCTATGTGAACAAGCTGCGCTCCATCGTTCGCTATATCGGGTCTTGCGACGGCAATATGGCCGAAGGCTCGATGCGCGCCGACGTCAACATCTCCGTCCGAAAGGCGGGGGAGCCCATGGGCACGCGCACGGAGTTGAAGAACCTGAACTCCGTCCGTTTCATCCGTCAGGCGATCGAGATCGAGGCCAAGCGCCAGGTCAAGGTCATCGAAGGCGGTGGGGAAATCACCCAGGAAACCCGTCTGTTCGACCCGACCAAGGGCGAGACGCGGTCCATGCGGTCCAAGGAAGACGCGCATGATTACCGCTATTTCCCGGACCCGGACCTGCTGCCGCTGGAATTGGAAGACGCCTTTATCGACGAGTGCCTGAAAAGCCTGCCGGAACTGCCGGACGAGAAGAAGGCCCGCTTCATGGCCGATTACGGCTTGGGCGCCTATGACGCCGGCGTGCTGGTGGCGGATCAGGAAACCGCCGCCTATTTCGAGGAAGCCGCCAAGGCCGCGGGCGACGCCAAACTGGCCGCCAACTGGATCACGGTGGAACTGTTCGGGCGCTTGAACAAGGCGGGCACGGACCTGGGCGACAGCCCGATTTCGGCCAAGCAGATCGGTGAGCTGATCGGCCTGATCAAGGATGACACGATTTCCGGAAAGATCGCCAAGGACGTCTTCGACGAAATGTTCGAGACCTCCAAGGACCCCGGCGTCATCGTCGAGGAAAAGGGCCTGAAGCAGATCACCGATACGGGTGCGATCGAGTCCATCGTTGACGACATCATCGCCAACAATGAAGGCCAGGTCAGCGCCTATCGCGGCGGCAAGACGGGCCTGCTCGGCTGGTTCGTCGGCCAGGTGATGAAACAGACCCAGGGCAAGGCCAATCCCGGGGTCGTCAACAAGCTGTTGAAAGACAAGCTGGACGGGTAGGGGGGATGGCGGCCTGTGGCACGGTGTTAGGTAGATCACCGTTCACACTGTGAAACGCAATCTAATTCCCCTGTAATTGACACCCGTATTTGGAAAAAGATAGGCTGATTATTCTATCAATGTTTGTTTTGGGGGGTGTGATGTTTCGCAAGGTAATCGCTTTTTCGGTGCTCGTGGTTCTGAGCGGAATAGGCAGTACGCACGCGGCTACGGTCAATTTTACGGCAAAGATATCTGGCTTTTCAGGAAACCTCGCTGCTCTTGGAGCTTCAGATGGAGATAGTGTTTCGGGCAGTTTGTCGTTTGACGACATAAACCCCTTGGAAGACAGTTTATCGAAATCCGTGTACAATCTGACCGAGCTCACAATGAGTATTGGATCGGTCTTTTTTCAATCTCCAGATCCCTTTCCCGCACCGCCATTTTCTTCGGCCAACAAATTGCGTATCAACAATGACATCCAAGGGCCTACTTCACCTGTACCTACGGACACGGCTGAAATCTCGGTTCAGGACGGTGCATTCGCAGCAAATGGACTTTTCCTGTCCGTTTTTAACATGACTTTGTTCGCGAATTCATCCGCGATTGAAGACGCATCCGGGACACCTGTTGTGAACCTCTTGCAGGCGATCGTAGGACCCGCAGCGACGCAGAGGTCCTTCGTAATCAATGTCGGTGATGAACAGGGGCGGTTCTCTGGTCCGTCGGTTGGGTTTTCCGATTTGGTGTTTAGTGGAGACGAAAACGTTTCAACTGTTCCAGTTCCGCCAGCGCTTGGTCTCCTAGCGATAGGACTTGCCGCGTTGGGATCGGCCAAGAAGCAGCGGACGTCGGTTCGGATGCGCGCCGTAAACTAGGACACATCTCTGTATCTGTCCTTCGGTTTACGGATTGACGCATCGAGATAGGCCTCAATACTCTTGAATGCCCGCTGTACGTTGGGATCGTGAGTGTTTCGATGGGCTGTTTTCGCGTCTCTTTCGGCTGTTTTCTTTTCGTCTGTTCGATGGCGGCTGTGCCCGTGCACGCTGAGTTGGTCAATGCGGACTGGCGGATCGCCGGTGACAAACTGCTGACCCGGGACACGGAAACCGGCCTGGAATGGCTGAACGTCGAACAGACCTATCGGCGGTCGAAGGCGGATGTGAGCCAGTTGTTCGGGATCGACCAGGAATTCGAGGGGTTCCGCTTCGCGCGGCTGGACGAGTACCAGACGCTTTTGAAAAATGCGGGGATCCCGCTGACTTTCGATCGCGCGGAGCCGAGCAATAACTTTTTCGCGGGTGAGGTGACGAACGCAAAGGCTGCCCTGACCCTGATGGACCTAATCGGGTATTCGGTGTTCATGTTCAAGCGCGGCGCGCCGGATGACGGGCACAGGCGGCTTCACGGCGTTCTGGAGGACGGGTTCAGTCCCATTCTGGAAACCTTCCAGCCCATCGATGCTATCACCGGTGAAAACGACGGCGGGTTGCGCGCAAGGCTGTCCGCGGCGGTCCTGGAAGATCATCAAGTCGGCGTCGATGTCGGCATGTTCCTGGTGCGGGAGGCGATCGTTTCGGCGGTCCCCAAACGCTCGTCCCTTGCCATGCTCACATTGGGATCGACCCTTTTTGCCGAGACATGTTGCGGCCGGATGCGCTGACGGCGGGGACAGAAGACCAACAGGTCCCGTTGATGATCCTGGCGACAGGCGAGAACTCCCCGCACCAAACCAGCACCCATCGGCACTGCGCCTTCATCGGTAGCAAGGACGGCAACCTCACGGCGCTGAGTGGACGTTACGGCTTTTCCGACCCGCGTCCTTAGGCAGGAAAGTTTAGTGAACTGCCTTTGTATTCCCGGTCATGGAAATATTCGAAAAGGGGGGGGCTGCTATCAGGACCTTGGATGACCCGATTTCCAGCGCACCAATCCCACACCCATGATCGCCGACCCCAACAAAAGCAGTGATGCCGGCAGGGGCACTGCGGTTACGGTTACTCGGTCAATCGTAAAGGCGGCAACCGGGCTGTTGGATGAGGTGCTGTCACGGAAGGCAAGATTCGAAGTCGACCGGGTCGTCTGATCAAACAGCCCCTCATGAGTCAAAAGGTCAGTGCCGGAAAGATCGAAGTTTTGAGAAATGCTGGGATCGTCGAATGTCGACGGATCGGTGAAAATGTTGGCACTGATTTGATGAAGGAGAAAGTTATCCAGTGCGGGGCCTGTAAAATCATCTGATGAGACAAAGACCTGGAAGAAATCCCTTGGGACCTTCTCTCCAATTGCTTCGTCCTTGAATAAAGGATTGTTCGAAATCGAAAAACTGCCGCCGGTCGCAGTGGCTGAGTACGCGGTGGTGACGAACTGAAGTTCGGTTAGTGTGTAGGACGCTCTGTCCTGCCCGAATTCGGGAAGGAAAACACGGTTCTCGCTGTTTGTATCGAACCGTGCGGATAGTCTGAACGGGTCGCCGACAGTGAAGAACTGAGGGAGGGGGTTTTGTGCCGCCCTCAGAGAGCCGGTGAGTTCGATTTTGTATGTGGTGGCGAATGCCGGTCCTGCCATTGTCACGAGCAGGCCGAGTACGGTGATTAGAAATCTCAACATTGAACTCCCCAAAATCCAAACCCCACTATGGGGAGCGAAACCTTCATTTACCAATCGAGAATATATTTTTGAGGTTTAAAGAAAAAGGGTTATTGCTATTTATAATGTTAACGGACGGTGTCATTCATCAGACACTGGAAACAGCCGTGATTACGGTGTCAGTTCACTTCTTTCAGTCATGCCGAAGGTAAGGACGACGCCGTTTGCCGTCGAGAATGTCAGGTCGAGGGATTGGGCTTTCGGCGTCGGGCCGAACAACAGCGCCTCTCCGGTTGCCAGCGTTTCGGTCATTCCCCCCGCCGCGACGCCCACCGCACCGTCGCAGACGACCACAAGATGCCAATGGGCCGGCGGCAGGGTCAGTGGGGTCTCGCCTTTGACCGCCTGAACCTGGTGCGCCACCGAAACCGCATCGCGCCGCCAGATCAGGTTCAGATCGTGGGAGGTGCCCGCGATGGCGGCGGAGACGGGTCGGTCGCAGGAGAAGCTTCGCGGAGCGAATGTCTCCAGGGTCAGTGTTTCGCCGTCCTCGAAGTCGAGCGTGACCGGCGGGCCGTCGATGAGGGTGATGATGCGGTCGCAGCCCGAGAAAAGGGAGAAGGGGCCGCTTTGGTGGATCGTGGCGATGCTGGCGCGCCAGAGAATGCCGTCCGCGTCCTCCACCTTCCAGATTTCGCGGGTGCTGCCACCGCCGTTTTTCCACGGCATGACAGTCTGCAGGCTCAACGGGAGGGCGGTGATCTGCCTGTGGGAATGGTCCATGCCGGTCACATGCCCGCGGGGTTCAGCGCCGCCTCACGCCGTTTCAGCATGGATGGCGGCCATTCTTCCTCCACCTCATAGAAAATCTCGAAGGCTTTCTGGGCGTCGGGGATCACGACCCAATCCAGCTTCGAGCGGGTGAAGATATGAACGTCGGGCTCAATTGCGCTGGGGTCGTCCAGCGTGCCGACGCGGACGAAACGGTAGTTCGGCCGGCCGCCGTAGTCGCTCCAAACCGCCGTCTGGCAGGATGGGCAGCGATATATGTCATGGGGCCGGCCGGACTCGGAGGGCCCCGGAGTCACGGCAACCGTGCCCGAAAGGATCTCGATGCAATCATTCTCGATGATGGTGTTGAGGGCGAACGCGCTGCCGGTCAGTTTCTGGCACTGGGTACAGTGACAGCAATGGGTGAACATCGGCGGTTGCGTCAATTCATAGCGCAGGGCGCCGCAGGCGCATTGGCCTTTCAGCGTTGAATTCGACTCGGCAATTGGCATCTTCCACGTATCCCAGGATGCATAAACAGATGCAGCCATGATTGGGACACCGCCCGGCTGATGGCAATAGGCGGGTGCAAATTTGGGGGCGGCAATAGGGCTGAACCAAAAAGGGTGGGGGCAAGGCGCCGAACCAGCGTGTCCCCATGCCCGACCTTTTCGATCCGGTGTCGGCCAGATAGGTGGCGGTCTATTTCTTCTTCATGATGCTAACCCGATCCGATGCCGTGCTTTTGCCGGAATCGGCAGTCGCCAGGACTTTTGTGACGGTTTTCTTGGGCTTCTTGTCTTCGCGGTTTCCGCGTCTCTTGTCGCCTTTAGACATTTTAATTCCTCTTTAAGTGGTATTTTTGGCGATGGGGCCGAATTGGCAGCAACGCAGGGTTAAAATTTTCAGAATGGTAGAGATGGTCGATATGCCGGAGTTTTCTTACCACCGGAGCGGGCCGCGGCGTGGGAGACATTCTTCAGCCTGCGGCATGCGGATCACTGTATAGGGATTGCCGTCTTTTGGATAACGAAATCGAAAATCAACTTTTTATGGATTTTTCCGGTGTTGGCCCCATATGTATGGATGCGGCAAATCATTGTCCGCACCGACCCGAAAGGGGTTATCCATGTCATTCAAGAGTTTCGCCGCGTCGACCGCCAATATCGGCAAGGACAAGACCGACACCAAAGCCACGCCCGCAACCGAAGCGCAGGTGGATAAACCCGCCGCGAAACAAGGTGATGCAGCGCCGGCGACAAAGTCTTAGTACGGTGAACGGCGGGGGCTGCACCCCCGCCATTGGCCGCCTGCTTTTTTCGGCTCACTACGCCTTCCGGCGAATCTCGGTTTTCGCACCCCGCGTAACCAGGTGACATTCCATGAGTGATATTCAATGACGACCCGCACGACCAAATCGACCGTCACCTTCGCCCATCCTTTTACCCTCGGCGAACTCGATGAAGTTTTGCCGTCGGGGACCTATGATGTGGAAACCGACGAGGATTTGATCGAAGGTCTTTCGTTTCAGGTTTATCGACGGGTGAAGACCCTGTTCCATGTGCCGGACAAATCCGGGAAGCCGGGCCTTGCACGGACCTTGACCATCCATCCGGATGTGCTGGATGACGCCATGGACCGCGACAATGCGGCAACCGCCGCCTAGCAGGTCGCGTCACGCGCCGGCTAGAATGAACCGCGCGGCTTTTTCACCGATCATCATGGACGGGGCGTTTGTGTTGCCGCCGATCAGCGTCGGCATGATAGAGGCGTCCGCCACCCGCAGGTTTGCCATCCCCTTTACCTTCAGCGTCAATGGGTCGACCACGGCCTGATTGTCGGTTCCCATTTTACAGGTGCCGACGGGGTGGAAGACGTGCAGCGCTTCGGCCCGCAGATAGGCCAGGATTTCGTTGTCACTTTCGACATCGGGACCCGGTAGCATTTCCGCGCCGCGGATTTCATCGAAGACGGGAGAGGCGAGGATTGTGCGGGCGATTTTAATGCCTTCCACAAGGGTCAAGGCGTCTTGTTCCTCGGAAAAGAAGCGATGGTCGATCAAGGGGGACATCCGGTCCTTGTCGAGTGTGATCTCGCCGATGCTTTTCGGCCGCAAAACGCAGGTGTGAACTGCATAGCCATGGCCGTATTCGATAAGCCGGCCACGATGGCTGCGATATCCGGGGACGAAATGGAACTGGATGTCAGGCAGGGCCGTCGCGAATTTCGTTTTCGCGAAACCGCCGGCCTCTACATAGTTCGTCGTCAACATGCCTTTCCGTGCAGCGAAGTATTGGAAAGGCGCCGCCAACATGGACGGCAGGTTGAGCAGGGACAGGCCCAGCGTCTTCGTGCTTTTGGACCGAACGGTGATCATGCCGTCGACATGGTCCCGCAGGTTCTTGCCGACCCCGGGGACGTTGCTTTGGCATTTGATCCCAAGTGCGTTGAGCGCCTCACCCGGACCGATGCCGGATGAGAGCAAAATGCGCGGGCTGCCGATTGCGCCGGCGCTCAAGACGATTTCGCCCTTGCAGGAAAACGACTTCTTTTCACCGTCCAATAGAACATCCACACCGGTCGCGCTTCCGTCCTTGCAAATCAGGGTGTTTACGTCCGCCCCGGTGACGATGGTCAGGTTTGACCGGTTCATGACGGGCTTCAGAAAGGCCGTGAAGCTGGAAAACCGTTCGCCGTTGTCTTGCGTCACGTTGTAGACGCCGAGGCCAAATTGGCTCTCCGCATTGAAGTCCGTATTCTTGGGCAATTGGATATATTCGCCGGCTTCGACGAACATATCTGAAACCGCGTTGTGGTCCTTCGGCCGATCGACCAGCAACTCGCCTTCGAATCCATGGAAGACGGGGTTTTGACCGATCCGGTTTTTCTCCAATCCCTTAAAGACCGGCAATACATCCGAATAGCCCCAGCCGGCGCAGCCCAGCGCGGCCCATTCGTCATAGTCGGCAGCGGCCCCGCGAATATACACCATCGAATTGATGATAGAGCTGCCGCCCAGGCCCTTGCCCCGATTGACGGGCATGCATCTGTTGTTCATTTCCGGCTGGGGAACGCCGGAATAGCCGTAGTCGAAACGCGGGCTGTTGTAGAGCGAGAGGATACCGGCCGGCACCCGGACCTGCATGTTTTCGGCCGGGCCGCCGGCCTCGAGCAACAGGACCTTGTGTCTGGGATCGGCGCTCAATCGGTTGGCGAGAACGCAGCCCGCGGAACCCGCGCCGATGACGATAAAATCGTAGGACGTTCCAAACGTGTCGCTCATGGTCGTTTTGCCCCGACCTTAGTGTTCGTCATCGTCAGTGTCCTTGAGAAGTTCAAGGATTTCCCGCTTCGTGGAAATGAAGTCGGGTTCCAGGACAAGATCCATGTTGCGGGGACGATCGAAGTTGATCGTGATTTCCTTCTTGATCTGACCGGGGCGGCCGGACATGACCAGGACCCGGTCCGCAAGCAGGATCGCTTCTTCGATATCGTGGGTTACGAAAAGTACCGTTTTTTTGGAATGCTCCCATACTCGAAGCAACAAACCCTGCATGGTGTGCCGCGTTTGCGAGTCGAGGGCGCCGAACGGTTCATCCATCAACAGGACCATAGGATCGTTGGCCAGGGCCCGCGCGATTGCGACGCGCTGCTTCATGCCGCCCGATAGTTGGGAGGGATAGTGGTCCGCAAACTTCGACAGGCCGACCTCGGCCAGGAAGTGGTCGACGATATCCTTACGTTCCGCGGCCGGGTATCCTTTCCGTTTCGGACCGTATTCGACGTTCTTCGCGACGGTCAGCCACGGGAAAAGAGTATAGGCCTGGAAGACCATGCCGCGTTCCGGCCCTGGGTCGGAAACCGGTTTGCCATTCACCGTAATGGTGCCCGCTGTTTTGGTTTCGAGCCCGGCCACGAGGTATAATAGGCTGGATTTGCCGCATCCCGACGGACCGACAATGACGCAGAACTCATTGGGTTTTACGTCGAAGGATATGCCGTCCAGTGCCAGGACCGATGAGGGGCCCGTGCCGTAACGAAGGTGGACATCGTCGATCACGATGTCGGCGCTTCTTAAATTCGCGTATCGCGATTTTGCCATAAGAGTCGAATTTCCATCCATTGGATTGCCCAATCGCTCAAAGCGCCCAAGGGGCGGCGTATTTACGGAGCAGGCGGAAGCCCTGATCGGTGATAAGACCGAGGATTCCAATCATTGCGATCGCCATGAAAATGACGTCGACTTGAAATCCGCGCATCGCTTTAAGGGATATGTATCCCAGGCCCGACCGCGCTGCGACCAGTTCAGCGACAACGAGATACGTCCAGGCCCAGCCCATGGTTACACGCAGGATATCGAAAATGTTCGGCAGCGATGCCGGCAGCACGATGTGAAAAACCGTATGGGCCCTGCTGGTGCCGAGTGTATAGGCCGCGTTGACCAGGTCGCGCGGGACTGATCGCGCCGTGTCGGCCAGCATGACCAGCTGTTGGAAGAAGATACCGAAGATGATCACGGTAACCCGCTGTTCGATGCCGATGCCGATCCACAAAATGAAAAGCGGCACAAAGGACGTGACCGGCAGATAGCGCATGAAATTGACGAGAGGATCCAGGAAGGCTTGGACGATCCGGTAGGTGCCCATGAACAGACCCAACGGCACGGATACCACGCTGGACAGTACGAAGCCTATAAACACCACTTGGACACTTGCCGAGGTATGTTCCCAAAGCACGCCGTTCTGAATGTATTTCAGGGTGCGTGACACCACCATGTCAGGCGTTGGCAGGAAGGTCTCGGTGATCATGCCGGAATAGGTGATGGCCGACCACGAGGCGATGACCACCACCCAGATGGCGACACCCAGGAATACGATCATCCATTTCGGTATCTGTTCGAACGGCGTCGTAATGGCCCTGAAGGAAAAAGACGGTGACTTCACTTGAGGGAACTCCGGTTTGCCGTCACGCCCCTGTGACGGTCGGAAGGGCAGGGGCCGGCCCCCGGAACCCCGGGCGATATGCCCGATTCCGGAAGCCGGCTTTGCGCTGTAACGCCCGTTAAAGGCCCGAGAAGCTAAAGGCCCAAAAAGCTGGCATCGATGGCATCGTCGAAGGTGATGTCCTTCATCTTGACCTTGCCGGCCTCACCCCAGATCTCGCGTCCGAGCATGATAAGCTTGCCGGCCTCGCCATCGGCGTTGCCTTTGAAGAACTCGAGATTCCGCTCCTTGCCGTAGAAGTTCACGCCGGAAGCGGCATCGGCGAAGTCTTTCGGGTCTTCAAGCCAGCCGCCAACGCCCTTTGCCATGATCTTGTAGGCTTCGTCCTGGTTCGCTTTCAGATATTCGTGGGCCTTGTACAGACCAGCGACCAGCGCCTTGACGTCTTCGGGATGATTTTCGATGTAGTCGCACCGAAGGGAGAGAACGTCGACAATCACGCCCGGCGTTTGCGAGGAGTCGATAAGGACGTGGCCCTTGTTGGCTTTCTTGGCCAGGGTCAAATGCGGTTCCCAGGTGATCGCAACGGGGATCCGGTCCGCCATGAAGGCGGCTGCCGCGTCGTCCGCGCTCATATTCGTCACGACAACATCGGCTTCGGTCATGCCTTCGCGCTTCAGCAGAATGTCGAACCAGAATTGCGACACCGAGCCTTCGTTCATCGCGACTTCCATGCCTTTCAGGTCGGCGATGGATTTGACGTCCGTGGGGGCGAGGATGCCGTCTCCGCCATGCGAATCGTCAAGGGCATAGACTGTCTTCGTGCAGAAGTCTTTCGTTCTGTATTGCAGAATTTCGTCAAGCGTTCCGGCGTCGCCGTCAAGCTCCCCGGCCGCTTCGGCGGCCATGGCGTAGGCGTGGTCCTCAACGATTTGAAGGTCGACCTCCAAACCGCCTTCCTCGAAATAGCCAAGGTCGCGGGCAAGGAATAGAGGGCCATAGCCGACCCATGTGGTCATGCCGAGTTTCATTGTGCCGGCATGCGCGGCGGAAGCAGCCGTAAGCAGGGCCAAGCCGGCTACGGTTGCCTTAAGAACAGTTACGAATTTCATCACGTGTATTCCCCATTCGGGCGCACACGAAACGAGGCGCTTAATGTATTATTGGTTTTGTTGCGGCGCAGCGTTACGGCACGCGATCCTGAATCTTTTGATGTCCAGAATCCTCCCTTGAAGGAAGCGTAGGCGCGATTTTTAATTTGTAAAACAATAAAATTTTTTATTTTGGCGGATGACGATTTGGGATGACAGGCCCCTATTCTTGTTCTTAGGATCGTGTTGCGTCGCAACAATTCCCGGTCACGGTTCGACTTTCGCGCTTTTCCGGCCCGGAAGTTTTACCGGGCGGTATGCCGGGCGTTTCACCGGACGGTTTCCCAAATATCTCTTTGACGGAGCACCTTCTTGAGCAATCCCGCATTTGATTTGCAAGGCCGTGTCGCCGTGGTGACAGGGGCAAGCAGAGGGTTGGGACGGGCCATTGCGGTGGCATTGGCGCAGGCGGGTGCAAAGCTTTGCCTCACGGCACGGGACGCGGACGGCCTTCACGGCACGCAGTCGATGATCCTGGAGAATGGCGGCGACTGCATCATCGCCGAACAGGATGTCCGGAATTTGGAGAGCATCGGCCCGACACTCGATGGTTTCGTAACCCGTTACGGCGCCGTCGATATTCTGGTTAACAATGCCGGGATGGAATCCGTGCGCCCATCCATCGATGTGGACGAGGCGCTGTGGGACTCGATCGTCTCGACGAACCTGAAAGGGGCGTTCTTCTGGTCCCGTGCCGTCGGCAAATTGATGGCGGAAAAAGGCAGCGGTGGCGCCATTGTCAATCAATGCTCCTTGACGTCGTTTGTCGGCGTCCCGACAGCGGTTCCTTACGGCGCCTCGAAATCCGGTGTCTTGGGAATGACACGGGCTCTTGCGACCGAATGGGCCCCATACGGCATTCGGGTCAATGCGCTTGCACCCGGCTATTTCCGGACCGCCATGACCGAACCCTTCTATCAGGATGGTGATTGGCAGCAGCAGATGCTCAACAAAATCCCGCAGCGCCGCTTCGGCAGCGATAGCGATATCGCCGGCGCGGCGGTTTTCCTATGCAGTGATGCTGCATCTTACATTACCGGCCATTGCCTGCCAGTTGATGGCGGATATCTGGCCTCGATTTAACAGTGAAGGCGAAGCTCGCGACATGGACAAGGTTACATTCCACGACTACGCGGCATTGAACGCGGAAGAACGAAGCGCGATTCTGCGGCGCTCCGAAGCGGACCTTTCCGACTTCCTGGAGAAGTCCAAACCGATCCTGGAAGCGGTCCGCACCGAGGGGGACGAGGCGGTCGCCCGTTTCGGGCGGGATTTCGACAAGGCAGCCGTTACGAAGGATACGATCAAGGCGACGGCGGCGGAATTCGATGCGGCGTTCTCGATGGTCGATGCGGAAACGATTGAGGCGATTGAGTTCGGCATCGCGAATATCCGCAAGTTTCATGAGGAACAGGCGCCTGAGGCGATGTGGCTGAAGGAAATTCGGCCGGGTGCCTTCGCCGGCGACCGGTTCACGCCGATCAAGTCCGTTGCGCTCTACGTGCCGCGGGGCAAGGGGTCTTTCCCATCCGTGACCATGATGACTGCCGTGCCTGCGGTTGTCGCCGGCGTGCCGGAACTGGCCATCGTGACGCCGCCGGCCCCGGATGGCTCAGTGGACGCCGCAACCCTTGTGGCGGCGCGGCTGGCCGGTGTCGATACCGTCTATAAGGTTGGCGGCGCGCAGGCCGTGGCCGCCGTCGCCTATGGCACGGAGACGATCAAGCCCGCGCTTAAGATCGTTGGCCCGGGCAGTCCATGGGTCGTGGCGGCAAAACGTTTGCTTTCCGGTGTCATCGATACCGGTCTGCCGGCCGGTCCGTCGGAATGCATCGTCTTTGCGGACGATACGGTGAATGGGGGGCTTGCCGCGCTCGACCTGTTGATCGAGGCGGAGCATGGTCCCGACTCTTCAGCCTATCTCGTCACCCATAGCAGGCGGGTGGTGGAAGAAGCGCTTGCCGCGCTTCCGGATCATTGGTCACGCATGACCGAACAGCGCGTGGCGTTTTCCAAAACGGTCCTGACCGGCCGTTCCGGTGGCATTGTTCTGACGTCGTCTGTTCAGGAAAGCTACGATTTCATCAATGCCTATGCGCCGGAGCATCTTGAGATTCTGTCCCAGGATCCCTTTGCCCACTTGTCCCACATCACCGAGGCGGCGGAAGTCTTGATGGGACCGCATACACCGGTGAGCATCGCCAATTTCTGCCTGGGCCCCAACGCGGTGCTTCCCACCAGCCGTTGGGCGCGGACCTATGGGCCGCTCTCGGTGACCGATTTCGTCAAACGATCCTCCATCGGCTATGTGACGGCGTCGGCCTATCCGGAATTCGCCAAATACGCTCATCGGCTTGCGACATATGAAGGCTTTTCGTCGCATGCCAATGCGGTATCACCGATACGGGAAGACTATTTGAAAATGGCATCGGATTGATCGCGCCTGTCGGGGCCAATTCGCGGCAATCCGTCGGTTACTCTTCCGGCGGAATCAGGCAGAAATCCGGCAGCGTGTTTTCATTCTTCAAGCTGCCAAGAAGAAAGACCGTCTTGTAACTGCGCACATAGGGCGACTCCCCGAAGACGTTCTGTGCCATGTCGTGATAGGCCTCGATGGTCTTTGCCTGGACGATCAGTAGAAAGTCGAAATCCCCGGTCACGATATGGCACTGCTGGACTTCTTCCAGGGATTGGATCCTGCGGGTGAATTCCTGGGTATAGCTTGCCTTGGGTTGGGTCAGCGTGACCATCACAGCGGCGGAGACAGGGCGTCGGAAGCGTTTGCGGTCCAGGACCGCTACCATGCGGTCGATATAACCGTCGGACCATAGCCGGGCCATGCGCTTGGCGCAGGCCGACAGGGACAGGCCAACCGCGTCGGCCATCTCGGCGGCGGTCGTGCGCGCGTCTTTCTGAAGCAGGGATAGAATGCGCCGGTCGCGGGCATCGAGCATGGTTTTCAATCCAGTTTTCCAATTCGACTAATTATCGCGTCTATTCCAGTATTTTCGAGAGAAATTCTTACTGAAGGGCAATAATAGAGAATCAGCGGCTGCTGCGCCGGATAGGATTGAGGAAATCCAACCCCAGCGGGAGGCCTCACCTTGTCCCAATCCCCGTCGCCCAAATCCGATTTTCTCGCTCGTGCCGACTCCGTCCTGCTGCGCTTTGGAGCGCATTATTTCGACAAGCAGATCGTTTCCGCCGACGGCAGCTATGTTATCGCCGAAGACGGCCAAAAGATCCTGGATTTCACCTCCGGTCAGATGAGCGCCATTCTGGGGCATCGCCATCCGGAATTGACCGCGGTGGTTCATGAATGGACGGACCGCCTGGTGCATCTGCATTCCTGCATGTTGTCTCCCCCGGTGCTGGACCTGGCCGAGGCGCTTGTGAAGATCACGCCGGACGGGCTGGACCGCGTTTTGCTGTTATCCACCGGGGGGGAGGCGAATGACGCCGCCGTGCGCCTTGCCAAACTGGTGACGGGCGGGTTTGAGGTCGTCAGTTTCGCCCAGTCCTGGCATGGCATGACGGGCGGGGCCGCGGCGGCGACCTACGCGGCCGGGCGAAAGGGCTACGGCCCGACCGCGCCGGGCAATTTCTCCATTCCCGTGCCGAACGCCTTTCGACCCCGTTTTCCGGGTGTGACGATCGATTGGCGTGACGAGTTGGACGACGCCTTCAAATTGATTGACGCCCAATCGACCGGCGCTCCGGCGGCATTCATCGCCGAACCGATCCTGTCGACCGGCGGTATCATCGACCTGCCGGAAGGCTATCTTGCCGCCCTGAAGCAGAAATGCACGGAACGCGGAATGTTGTTGATTCTGGATGAGGCGCAGACGGGTATCGGCCGGACTGGTTTGATGTTCGCCTTCGAACGCGACGGTGTTGTCCCGGATATACTGACCCTGTCCAAGACGCTGGGCGCGGGCCTGCCCCTATCGGCCGTGATGACCAGCGCGGCAATCGAGGCGACGGCGCATGAACGTGGCTTTCTTTTCTATACCACCCATGTGGCCGATCCCTTGCCGGCGGCGGTGGGCGCGAAGGTGATCGAAATCGCCCTGCGTGACGATTTGCCGGGACGGGCGGCGCGCCTCGGTGGGCGGCTTGAAGATGGGCTGCGGGCCTTGGCCAACAAATACGAGAAGATCGGCGATGTCCGTGGGCGGGGCCTGCTGCTGGGGCTGGAGGTCGTGACCGACCGCGCGAGCAAACGGCCCGACGAGGCCTATGGCGTGAAGGTGATGGAAATCTGCGCGCGCGACGGGCTGAACATGAACATCGCAAGCCTGCCGGGTCTGTCCGCCGTTTTCCGCATCGCGCCGCCCCTGTCGGTGACGGAGGGCGAAGTCGACGAAGCCCTCGACATCCTCGACGGCGCGCTGGCGGAAGCGATGGGATAGGCCGCAAACGCGCAAGTCCCATTCTCCTCAGGACGCCATCTCTTTTGCGACGGCGCGGACGGTATCGCACAGGTCGCTTGCCGCCGCCGAGGGGCCGTGGGCGGATAGCATCCGCAGTTCGACCGGCGGCAGGTCGGGCAGTGCGTAGCGACGCGTGATATCGGCAATACCTTCGGGGACGCTTTTCCCGGTCCGCACCGAAATGCCGTGCCCGCCCCGAACGGCGCCCCAAACACCGGGCAGGCTGGGCGTGGTCAGGGCGAGCCGCCATTTGCGGCCGGCTTGGTCCAGTGCCTGTAGGGCGGCCTTTCGGAACAGGCAGGGATGGTCGTACATGACCAGCGGCAGGATATCCTCCGCCGGCCTTTTCATGCCCGTCGCCCCGTACCAGTGCAGCGGTAGATCCGCGATATGCGTACCCTGGCGTTGGACGCCGTGGTCGAAGAAGGCGATGGCCGCGTCCAGCCGGCCGGTCAGGACTTCCTCCTCGAACATATGATTGCGTCCGGCGCGGACTTCCAAATGCACGTCCGGCCGCAGACGTGAGTAGCGGTCCATGACGGCGGGCAGAAGATCCTCGAAATAATCCTGAGGCAAACCCAGCCGAACCGTCGTTCGGTTCACCGCCGTGCCCAGCGCGGCGGCAGCCTCGTCGTTCAGCGCGATGATCCGGCGTGCATAGCTCAGCAGTGCCTCGCCCGGTTCGGTGGGTTCCAAACCCCGGCCTTTCCGGACGAACAGCTTTTCGCCGGTCTGCTCCTCCAGCTTCTTCAATTGCATGCTGATCGCCGATTGTGACCGACCGAGGTGATTGGCGGCGCGGGAGAAACTGCCGAGTTCGACGCCGGTAATCATGGTGCGCAGTGCGTCCATGTCGAAGGTTTGGTTCATAGTTTCGAAATCCGAATACGGGTTTTCATATATATTCGTTATTCAAAAGTATTTTTGGGCGTTAGCGTCAAGCCAATTCGGAAGCGCTGTCGTATGGCGGCCACCTGAAAAGCTGTTCGAAAATCCTGATGGAAATGAAGGAAGGATGACATGGCCGACGTATCGCTGATCAAGGAACTTGCCTATCTGACCACCCCGCATATCGCCGATGGATGCCTGGTTTCCGGTAATCCGATCCGGATTGCGCCGGCGGGAACCAAGGCGGTCGTTGCCGGCATGACCTGCTTCGGCCGGGCCAGGCCGATCCAGCATCTGGGCAGCATCGATATTTTCCTGGAGGCGATCGAAGCAATGCCGCCGGGAGAGGTTCTGGTCGTCGACAACGGCGGCAAACTGGATGAGGCGTGCATCGGAGACATCATCGTGTTGGAGGCACAGGCCGCGGGCGCGGCGGGATTCGTCGTCTGGGGGCTCCATCGCGACAATCGGGAACTGACGGCCGCGGGCTTTCCGGTGTTCAGCCTGGGGGCGGTGCCAACCGGCCCGCAAAGATCCGCGATCCGCCCGGACGATGTGCTGACCCGCGCCACGGTCGGCAACGTCACCGTGACATCGCAGGACTTTGTCGTGGCCGATGAGAACGGCGCGCTTTTCCTGGCCGAAGACAAGCTTGAGGAAATCGTGCCGGCCGCGATGGCCTATCGCGATATCGAAGCGCGTCAATTGAAAGCCATGCGGACCGGCACGTCATATCGTCAGCAGGTCGCCTTCGCCGACTACCTGACGGTCCGGGCGCAGCGGCCGTCCTACGGTTTCCGCCAGCATTTAAAGGAAATCTCGGCGGCGGGCGAAGTCTGACGCCGCAGCCCGGACGATCCTCCACCCAACAACATCCCCAAAAACCAGGAGTAACAATAGTCATGTCCTATGCCATCCGGATACATCAAACGGGCGGGCCCGAGGTTCTGAAATGGGAAGAAGTCGACCTGCCCGCACCGGCGGCGGGGGAAGTGATGATCCGCCAGTCGGCCGTCGGTCTGAACTATATCGATATCTATCAACGCGACGGACTCTACCCGATCCCGATCCCCGGTGGTTTGGGCGTGGAAGGGGCGGGCGTCATTGAAGCCGTCGGCGCCGGCGTGACCGGTTTCAAGCCTGGTGACCGCGTCGCATATGCCGGGGCGGTCGGTGCCTATGCGGAGGTTCGCAATGTTCCCGCCGCCTCCGTTTTGGCCCTGCCGGATGGCGTGTCGGAAGAAGACGCAGCCGCCACCCTGCTGAAAGGCATGACGGTGCAATTCCTGATCCGCCGAACCTATGCGGTCGGCGCGGGCGACACGGTTCTTTTTCATGCCGCCGCCGGCGGTGTGGGCCTGCTTGCTTGCCAATGGCTCAGTGCTTTGGGTGCGCGCGTCATCGGTACGGTCAGCTCGCCGGAGAAAGCGGCCCTTGCAAAGGCCAATGGCTGCGACGAGACCATCAACTACCGTGAAGAGAACATCGTTGAGCGGGTCAGGGACCTGACCGACGGCGCGGGCGTGCCGGTGGTCTACGATTCAGTCGGCAAGGACACCTTTGAGACCTCGCTTGATTGCCTGCTACCGCGCGGCATGCTGGTCAGTTACGGGAACACGACCGGCCCGGTTGACGGCGTCAATATCGGGGTCTTGGCGGCGAAGGGGTCGCTTTATGTGACGCGCCCCGTGCTTGGCGCCTATATCGGGACGCGGGCTGAGTTGGAAGCCACCGCCGCGGACCTGTTCGCGATGATGGAAGCAGGCAAGGTCAAGGCATCGATAGGGCAGCGATACGCCCTGAAGGATGCCGCCAAGGCCCAGGCCGATCTTGCCGCAGGGAAGACAGTCGGTGCGACGATCCTGCGCCCCTGAGCGGGATCGCGGCGCACCGCAGCACCTCCGTGAACACGACGCGTTCACGGAGGTGTTTATTCCAATCCGTTTGGAGCCCCTGTATGCCCGACAGCGTCGGAAATGCACTGGCAAGGGACGATGGCGGTGGCGCGGATTGGTTTTGCACCTCTTCAGGACATTGCAGAAGAAGACCTGATCGCCTTGATGAACGAACCGGCGGTCGGACATTTTCTGCCGTTGTTGGGAGACGGCTTCACGGCGGCGGATTGCCGTGCCTTCCTGGTGGCGAAACAGGCCCTTTGGGACGCGCATGGCTATGGTCCCTGGGCCTTCCTGATCGATGGGGACTTTGCCGGCTGGGGCGGGCTTCAGCCGGAGCAGGGGGACGCGGATTTTGCGATGGTCCTGCATCCCCGGTTCTGGGGCTGGGGCCGCCGCATCTTCACCCTCATCAAGGTGCGCGCTTTCGGTGAAATGGGGCTTACCTCCATCACTGCGCTGCTGCCCCCGGCACGTACGAACGCGAATGCAATCAAACGCCTTGGATTCGTCGAGGACGGCAGCGTGCATGTCGACGGTGAGCGGTTCAGGCGGTTCCGCCTCTGCCGCGACGCCGGTCAGAAGGCGTAACGATGCATGCCGCCGTCGACCGGGACGGTCACGCCGGTGACATAGCCCGCGATGGGGGAGGCGAGGAAGACGATAACGCTGGCGATCTCTTCCGGTTCGCCGAAGCGCCCAATCGGGATCATGGAGTCGATGAAGGCGTCCCGCGACTCTTCCGTCGGATGCAATTTCTGCATGATCTGGCGCGTCTTGATCCGGCCGGGCGCGACACAGTTCACGGTGACCCCGTCTTTCGCGACTTCCGCCGCCAGCCCCTTGGACCAACTGGTCAGGGCCGCCTTGGCGGGCGTTGCCGCGTTCACGTTCCAATAAACCAGCGCGCCTGAAATATTGACGACCCGTCCCCAGCCGCGTTCGCGCATGCCGGGCAGGATCGCCTGGGTCAGTTTGCGGCAGGACGTGAAATTCAGGGTCATGGATTCTTCCCAGACACGTTCTGCCTCTTCCGGTGTAACACCCTGCATCGGGCGAGACCCGCCCGCATTGTTGATTAGGATATCAACCTCACCCAAAGCGGCGAGCGCTTGTTCGGCGACCGAATCCGGGCCGTCCGGATCGGTCAGGTTGGCGGTGCAGATCGCCGGGGCTGGAAATCCTTCCGCCACGATCGCGTTGACCAAAGGCGCAAGGCGACCTTCGTTGGTCGCGGCGACGGCCAGCGCAACCCCTTCGCGCGCCAGAATACGCGCAACTTCATAGCCGATGCCTGAACTTGCGCCGGTCACCAAAGCCCGCTTTCCGGTCAGATTGAGATCCATGTTTTTTTCCCTGTTTGAACAGTATTCCTTACGGTCTGTCTTATCATTTCTACCCGCAATGTAGCACCGGCCAACGGTCACATCTGAGATGCGCCGATACGGGTCAATCCCTGGCGAATGTCGTTAACGGTATCTGGCTGCTCAATTGACACCCGGCAAAATGGATTTCATCGTTATCCCTTCCCCATAAATTACCGTTGAGCGTTTCTTCCATGACAGTTCGATCAATGCTCGGGGCCGCTTCGGCGCGGCTCTTCCGCACGAGTCCGTTTCTTGCCCTGGTCCTGGTATTGCCTCTGGCAGGGTGTGTCACCGCGACCCAGAAGGCCCGGGTTACAGGTCAGACGCAGGGCGTGGTCGCAGACGCTGCATCGGGCGGGATCGACTATGCGGCGCTGGAACATGGCGAGCATTTGATGATCTGCACGATCCTGTTGAACGCGCGGCATTATAAGGCGCTGGACGATTGCATCGCGGTTTTGGAACGGCGCAAGGCGGCCGCGCAGGAAGGCTTCACCACTGGCCTGGTTGCGGTGACGCCGGCCTATTACGAGTCCAGCCTGGCGTTGATCAAATCCAAGCGGGCGAACGAGTTGGGCGACTATGACGAAGCGGCGCGCAGTGCGCGCCGTGCTGTCGAAATCGGCCAGGGCAATGACGCGCTGGTGCAGGTCAACAGCGGCTACAGCATGCTTTCCGGATTGTTGACGCTGGGCATGGCCGCACCCAACGATCCGGACTCTCCCTATCAGCAAAATTTGCGTCGGATCGTGTTGGCTGATGCTTACTCCGCGATGGCGACCGCGCAATACGGCTTGGGCGACATGCAGGCGCTGGAAGGCGTCCGCAACGCGTTGAAACAAATCTATTCGGAAGAAAACCTCAGCGAGCAAAATCCGCTGACCCGGCATTTGAAGCACAGCCTGTCGCACAGTTATTTCCTGACCGGCGATTACAAGCAAAGCTATGACTGGCTGGTGCGGGACGACCGCAGCGCCTTGCTGCAGCTTCTCGATGGGGTGGGGGAAGCCTATATGACCATTGGTGTGCTCGCCACGCCGGTCAGCGAGGCCATGGCGCAAGCCATCGCAGGGGCCTCGACCGAGGATCTGAACTTCATCAACAATCTGCCCTTTGCCTTCCGGCTATGCGTCACCGCGCTGGAAGTGGGCCGCAATGATGAAGCTCGCAACTGTTTCGAAACCATTTTGAACGAACCGCTCAGCCGGCCCTTTGGCGAATACCGCTTCGGTACCTATTACGGTTTGGCGCGGATCGCACGGGATGCGGGGGATCCGGCGAAAGCGATCGGGTATCTGAGCAATGCGATCGACCTGATAGAAGGCCAGCGTGCATCCATCCTGACGGAGGGTCACAAGCTGGGCTTCATCTCGGACAAGCAGGATCTTTACCGCATGCAGGTCGACCTGCTTCTGGAAACGGGCGATGTGGTCGGCGCGCTTGAATATGCGGAACGGTCGAAATCGCGGGCGCTGATCGACTTGTTGGCTGCCCGCGAGGGTGGGGAGGCCGGCGTTCTGGTCGCAGGCGACAATGCGGCTGCGCTACCGGCGCAGGTCGCCGCCCGGGACCGTCTGTTGGAAGAGTTGTCGTCGATTGAGCAGGAAGCCCGCATCGGTCTGCCGAACCGGGACCGCGGCGCGTCGCTGGCAGCGCGCCGGGCCGAGGTGTTGGACCGCCTGCGCCAGTCGGACCGCAGGGCCCTGCCTTTGGTTCGGGTCGACAAGCCGGACCTTGCGGCGCTTCGCAGCCATCTTCGTCCCGATGAAGTTCTGCTTTTCTACTACGGGGACGAGAATGGGCTCGTCGGTTTCCTGTATGATCAGGCGGGCGTTTCCGCGAAACGCCTGGACAGCAATAACTTGGATGTCCTGGTCGAAGTGTTCCGTGAGCAATTGGCCAGGAAGACGGGGGGCGGATACCGGACACATGCCATTCGGCTGTATGAACGCCTGATCGCGCCTTTTGCGGCGCAGGTGGCAGGCAAGTCGTTGGCCATCGTGCCGCATGGAAAACTCCATTACCTGCCCTTTGCCGCGCTGTATGACGGGGATGCGCATCTGGCTGAAAAGCACGCTTTGCGCATCCTGCCCAGCGCCAGTGTTCTCGACTATATCGACCGGGGTGCCGGTGGCGCCGGGGCCATGCTGGCCTTGGGCAATCCGGCGCTGAACGATCCCTCGCTGGATCTGCCGGGGGCGGAGCGAGAAGCACAAGCAATCGCTGCCGAGTGGAACGGCTTGGCATCGTCCGGCGGCGCGCCGGCAAGGGCGGATCTGTATCTGCGCAATCAGGCAACGGAAACGGTCGTGAAGACCGGGGCGCAGGGCTACGGCGTTCTGCACCTGGCCAGCCATGGTGTGTTCGACGGGGATAAGCCGCTGGCCTCGCGGCTTCTGCTCAGCGCGGATGATCGCAATGACGGCGTGCTGACGGTGCGGGAGATCTATGACCTGACGCTCTCCGCCGACCTAGTGACGCTAAGCGCTTGTGAAACCGGTCTGGGTGAGGTCGCCAACGGCGACGACGTCATTGGTCTGACGCGAGGCTTTCTCTATGCCGGGGCGGGGTCGATCGTGTCCAGCTTGTGGACCGTGTCGGACGATGCCACCGAGGTCCTGATGAAGGCCTTCTACCGCAACCTTCAGACCATGCCGAAGACGGAGGCCCTGCGCCGCGCGCAATTGGAAACGGCGGCGCAGTATCCCCATCCGTATTTCTGGTCGGCCTTCCAAATCAGCGGCGCAGTGTGAGGTGAAACCGTGCAAGGAAGGCGTCGTATTCAGCCTTCCTTGCCAATCCAAGCCCGGCCAAACAGGCCCTGTTTTTTTTGAAGTCGCTTTGCAACGTTGGTTTGGGAAGGAGAGGGCCGCCGATGCGACGGGCGCATTGTGCCTCTCCGCCCCGCGCCTGATCTAATCAGACCTATTCTCGCGGTTTTCCAATTCAGATCAGGCTGAATTGCGTGTCGCGGCGCGAGCCCGCCGCTTGCGGAAGCGGGCCATTACCGAAAAGCCGACAATCGCGGAAGCCAAGAGTGGAAGAGCTGCCGGTACCGGAACCGCATGCACCACATTAAAGGTCACCGTAAAGTCCATGTTTGTCGACTGCGGTCCGGGTGATATCGTTACCAGCCCGTTGAACCCAAACCGTAAATTCCCCTGAACATCCCCCGGCAACGTGCCTACAGCAAAGGATCGGTTGATGATTTCCGTAACCGATCCTGGTTCAGAATAGGTATCAAAATCATCAAATGTCGCAATGAACGTCTCAAGGACGACTTCAAATGGGTTGAACGTTAGGAGATCGAAACTGTTTCCGTTGAGACCATTGGGGCCGACTGGGGCCCAATCCACCTGTACCGACTTCAGGACGGAGTTTTCCGGCAGGACGATGTTGAACGCATCGAAATTATCGAAGAACGTACCGCGGACAATGTTGTTGCCGAAGTCGAAATTAAAGGGTGTTGCAACACTGTCGTCAATGTCGCCACTGATTGCCTCATCATAGAAAAACGGCGCCGCGTTGGCCTGTCCACACAGAATGACTACGGTTCCGATTGCCGCAAGAAATGCTCTTAACTTCATAGATCTACCCCCTACTTCGCGTGATCCGCGATTAGCCCCCAATGGCAAGAATTTGAAGCTAGCTCTCTCCGGTGCTGATTGCCATAAAAAGTAGCGTCGTAATTTTTAACGTATGTTCACGGTATCAATCAATTGTAGACAGCGGGGGGGGCCGCTTGGTCTTTTAACTTCTTGGCAAAGATAGCACGTCCGCCCATGGGGCGAGATCGCCAATCCGGAAGATGAGCGAAACGACCGGCAGGTTGAACACCATGCGGTAGATCCGTTGCATTACATTATTTCCGGCGTTCGGTCCCCGCACGGTCTAGGTCGCGTTTCACAAAGTTGGGAAAGGTGTTGAAAATGCCGACGACAACCGCGGCCCAAAAAGGCCGCGGCTGCGTTGAGTTAAGGTGAGGGATGTCTTTGTATTTATGACTGTTCCTCCCTGATTGGCGCCCATACGCCCTTAGCGGCTGTCTCAGTGGCAAAATCGGCGAAGTCGCGCGGGGCGCGGCCCAATGCTTTTTGCACGCCGTCGGTCACCTGGGCATTGCGGCCGTCCAACACGGTGGTGAACAGATAGTTCAACAGCCAGATGAAGTCGCCGGGGACTTCGGCCGCTTCCAGATAGGCGGTGTATTCTTCCGCCGTGATCTGGCGGAAGCGGAAATCGCGGCCGCTGGCCTCGGCGATTTCGGCCACCGCGTCCGCGAAGGTCAAAAGGCGCGGGCCGGTCACTTCGTAGATTTTACCGATATGCCGCTCGTCGGTCAGGGCCGCGGTCACGACATCGGCGATGTCGTCGACATCGATGAAGGGTTCCTTCACATCGGCGATGGGCAGGGCCAGTTCACCGGTCATCAAGGCGTCCAGAATGAAGCTTTCGCTGAAGTTCTGCGCGAACCAGCTGGCACGAACGACGGTCGCGTCCGCGCCGCTTTCCATCAACACCTGTTCGGCGGCCTGCGCTTCGTCCTCACCCCGGCCCGACAGCAGCACCATGCGCTTGACACCCTGACCCAAGGCAATCGCCGTGAAGTCGCGGATGTCATCCACAGCGCTCGGCACGGCAAGGTCCGGTTGGTAAACGATGTAGAGCGCGGCGGCGCCTTTGACGGCGTTTTCCCAGGTGGATTTATCTTCCCAGTCGAACGGCGTGCCGGTGGAGCGGGAAACGGCCCTGACGGGAATGCCCTGCGTTTGCAGACGGGTGGCGACACGGCCGCCGGTTTTGCCGGCGCCGCCCAGAATGACAACGGGTTTACGGTTCTGAATGTCGGTCATGAAAAGATCCTCCAGCGTTGAAAGTTTACACGGTGTAAAGTTTGACGAAACGGCAAATAGGTGTAACTTGACACGATGTCAAGGGATGCAGCCGAAACACGCGAAAAAATTTTGAACAGCACGCTCGACCTGCTGGAGGCCGGCGACCCCCATCGTGTGCGCATGTCCGATATCGCGAAGGCGGCGGGGGTGTCGCGTCAAGCGGTCTATCTGCATTTCCCGTCGCGCGCGGAATTGCTGATAGCCGCGACCTATTTGCTGGACGATCGCAAGGGCGTGGAAGAACGGTTGGTGGCCAGCCGCTCGGCCGGGTCGGGACGGAACAGGCTGGATGCCTATGTGGATTGCTGGGCCGGATACCTGCCGGAAATCGCCGGTGTCGCCCGCGCTTTTTTGGCGATGGTGGAAACTGACGCGGAAGCGGCCAGCGCCTGGAACCAACGCATGGAGGATGTGCGCGAAGGCTGCGAAGCGGTCGTGAAGGCCCTGAAGGCCGATGGCGACCTGGCGAAGGGCCTGACCATCAAAGCCGCCACGGATTTATTCTGGACCCTGTTGTCTGTGCGCAATTGGGAACAGCTCACGCGGGACTGCGGCTGGTCGGAAAAGGAATACGGTAAATACATCAAGGCCGCGGCGCGGGCGGTGTTGGTGAAGGGGGAGGGCGGTTAGCGACTAGATTCAATTTTGCCGAAGCGCCAGCGTGCATAGGCGGACCATATGGCCAGCGCGAGTATGGCTACCATGGCCATCAACGCAGTATAGGCAGAGACCAGAGAGATTTGATTATACAATTCAAACCCATCCGCATAGTCGATATAGCGATGTGGCTGCGACATCGTTAACTGCAAGATCAGATCGTTCGAGTTCAAAGCCGCTATAGACGTGAAAAACGGCCAGAAGAGCCACCGTGATATGCGTGGAAATCGCATGGCGTGAAATCGATCCTGGACCCAGGTTATGGCAGCCAAGATAAAGATCACGAGCAGTTGCGCGATCAACGTATGAAACGATGCCACCACATAGGAGGTGTCTAGGAAAATCCCGTTCTGACCGTCACTCCCAAGTAAAACGGCAACAGGAATATTTGCCGAGATAAAAAGCGAGGTGATGCCGAAGCCTCCCAGCAGGTGCATGACCGACGGCCTTATCCCGCGAATGTGGGCGGTTACGAGCAGCAGGACAGTCAGAACAAACGCAGTATGCGCTGCCAGTCGAACAAAGCTGGAATGTCTAGCTAGAAGATCCAGCCATACTTTGAGGTCTATCCAGTCGTGCGGTGTGATAGACGTTATCCCTTCACAGCGAGCGTTGCGAACACCTTCAGCTTACCACCGTTCAACTCGGTCGTGTCTTCGACGGTCAGGCCGGCCTGGGTCAGCCAGTCCTGCATTTCTTCCTTGTCGAAGCCGGGCCAGAGGTGTTGCAGGGCGGTGCGGATTTCCGTGTTGTCATGGCGCACCAGGTCGATGATCAACACCCGACCCCCTTTGGTGAGCACGCGAGCGATTTCGGTGATGACCAGCGCCGGTGTTTCCGAATAGTGCAGCACCATATGAACCAGTGCGGTGTCGAAGGTTTCCGCCTCATACGGCATTTGCGTCATATCCGCGTGGCGGACCTGGCAATTGTTGAGGTTCGACTCCTCGATATTGTTCCGGGCGATGTCGAGCATTGCGAAGGAATTGTCGATCCCGATTCCGGCGCCGATGGACGGGCCCAGCTCCAGCAGGGCCTTGCCCGTGCCGGTGCCCACATCCAGCAAATGCTTCACCGGCTTCGCCAATAGGACGTCGCGGATATGCGCGTCGATCGCCGATTGATTGACCAGTTCGGCCCGCATTTCCTCCCATTTCGGGGCATTCTCACGGAAGAATTGCTGGATCCGCTGCTGCCGCGCATCCATCCGGCGGGTCAAAATCTCATGATCTCGTCGGAAGACCGGGGACATCATATCGATATTTTGCAGGATATAGCGGGCCAACGAGATGCCGGCCTTGTTCGAGTCCTGACCCGGGATGGCCGATCCTTGCCCCGCCAGGCGATAGCGCGCCCATTGGCCTTCCTGATAGCGCTCGAGCAAGCCTGCCTCGACCAATATCTTCAGGTGGCGGGAGACACGCGATTGCGTCTGGCCCAGGACCTGGATCAGGTCCGTGACCGAGAGTTCGTGCTGCGCGCAAAGCGCCAGTATCCTCAACCGCGTCTGTTCCCCTGCCGCGCGCAAGGCCTGAAGCAACAAATCCACTACGACCACCCAACTTTGATGCCGGCCCCGGTTTTCCCCGGTTCTATTGGTAGGTCCAGGGGTTTTGCGGGAAAGGGCCAAGCGTTTCCTTCCGCATTCTATCGCCATAGAGTCCGAGATAAATCAAGAAATCAAGAAAACTTGATATATTGATATAGGCGTGCATAATGGGCCGGTGAGCAAACCGCCATGCGCGACCGGAGAAACCGGGCGCCCCCGGCAGAGAGGTCCAGATGAGCAAACCGGCGCCCGACCACGCGACCAAGATCAAGCTGTCCTTCGAATATTTCCCGGCCCGGACCGAGAAGGCGGCGGCGACCCTGCGCCGCACCGCTTCGGCTCTGGATGCGATGGGGCCGCGTTTCACGTCGGTTACATACGGCGCGCTGGGTTCGAACCGGGATGCCAGCATCAACACAATCGCCGATGTCCAGGATGCAACCGCGGCCCCGGTCGCCGCGCATCTGACCTGTTCCGGTGCCTCGCGAGAGGAAATTCACGCGACGGCCGACCGGTTCTGGGACATGGGCGTGCGGTCCGTCGTCGCCTTGCGCGGGGACGCGGCGGATGACGCGGACGCAGTGCGCGCCTACGACCATGCGTCGGACTTCGTGGCCGGGCTGAAAAAGCGCCATGGGTTCGAGGTCAATGTGGCCGCTTTCCCGGAAGGACATCCCGAAACCAGCGGCCCCGGATTGGACGGCCAATTGGTCGATATCGAAAACCTGAAGCGCAAGGCGGATGCCGGCGCGGACCGGGCGCTATGCCAATTCTGTTTCGACGATGAGGCCTTCCTGCGCTATCGCGACCGCGCTGCCGCGGCGGGGATCGGAATCGAAATCGCCCCCGGCTTTCTGCCGATCATGAATTTCCGCCGCTTGGTGGATTTCAGCGAGAAATGCGGCGGCACCCTGCCGCAATGGCTGTGGGACCGTTTCGCCGGCTACGAAGACGACGTGGAAGCGACACGCCGCATCGCCGTTGAGGTGGGCGCGCGCCAGATCGAACGCCTGCGGGCGGCCGGCGTCGACAGGTTCCACGTTTTCACCCTGAACAAGGCCGCGCTGGTGCAGGACATTTTCCGCGCCGCCGGTGTCGAGACGCGCGACCGTATCGCCGCCTGACCAAATGATGAAACGGCCGGCGGGGCGATGGCCCGGCCGGGGATAAGAAAGAGAGGCCGACAATGGCAACGCAATCATCCAATACCGACCTTCTGCTCGAAGTCGCCAAGGAGCGTATCCTGGTCACGGACGGCGCCATGGGTACCATGATCCAGGCGGAAAAGCCGACAGAAGAGGATTATCGCGGTGAGCGTTTCGCGGATGTGAAGGCGGACCTTGTCGGGAATAACGAGCTTCTGTCCCTGACCCGGCCGGACATGATCCGCCGCATCCACGATGCCTATCTGGAAGCGGGCGCGGACATCGTCGGCACCAATACTTTCAACGCCAATGCGATTTCCCAGGCCGATTACGGGCTGGAGGATCTGTCCTATGAGTTGAACTATCAGTCGGCGCTGCTGGCGGATTCCATGGCGGATGAGTGGACCGCGTTGACGCCCTTGAAGCCGCGTTTCGCCGCCGGTGCGGTCGGGCCGACGAACAAGACGGCCTCGATCTCCCCCGATGTGACCGATCCGGGTTTCCGCGCGGTCGATTTCGACACCCTGGTCGCCGCCTATAGTGACGCGGTGCGCGGGTTGATGGATGGCGGCGTCGACCTGCTGCTGGTGGAAACCATTTTCGATACGCTGAACGCGAAGGCGGCGCTCTATGCCATACAGTCGGTCTTCGATGAACGCGCAACGACGCTGCCGATCATGATTTCCGGCACCATCACCGACCGGTCGGGCCGGACGTTGACCGGCCAGACCCCGGAAGCCTTCTGGGCCTCTGTCGAACATGTTCGCCCCTTCAGCATCGGGCTCAATTGCGCGCTGGGCGCGGATGAAATGCGGCCGCATATCGCTGAGTTGTCGCGCATCGCCGATACCCGGGTCAGCGCCTATCCCAATGCGGGCCTGCCGAACGAGTTGGGCGGCTATGACGAAACCCCGGAGCAGACCGGCGGCGCGCTCGGCGAATGGGCCGAGGCAGGATTGGTGAACATTGTCGGCGGATGCTGCGGCACGACGCCGGACCATATCCGCGCCATCGCGGCCGCCGTCGACGGCGTCGCGCCCCGTGACATTCCGGCATCGAAGACCAGCTTGCGTCTTTCGGGCCTGGAAGTGTTCGAGTTCCGCGCCCAATGATCGGTACATTCATCAATATCGGCGAGCGGACGAATGTTACCGGCTCCGCCAAGTTTCGGAAGCTGATCCAGGCCGACGATTATAACGGTGCGCTCGACGTGGCGCGCCAGCAGATCGAGAACGGCGCGCAGATCATCGACGTCAACATGGATGACGGCCTGATCGACGGGGAGGCGGCGATGACCACCTTCCTGAACCTGATCGCGTCGGAACCGGATATCAGCCGCGTGCCGATCATGATCGATTCCTCGAAATGGTCGGTCATCGAAGCGGGCCTGAAATGCGCCCAGGGCAAATGCGTGGTGAATTCCATCAGCCTGAAGGAAGGCGAAGCGGATTTCCTGGCCCAGGCGCGCGAGGTCCAGAAGCTGGGCGCCGCCGTCGTGGTCATGGGCTTCGACGAGGACGGCCAGGCCGATACGGTCCAGCGCAAGGTGGAGATCGCCGAACGCAGCCACGCCTTGTTGACGCGCAAGGCCGGTTTCCAATCCCATGACATCATCTTCGATCCGAACATTTTCGCCGTGGCGACCGGGATCGACGAACACAATGACTATGGCAATGCCTTCATCGAGGCGACGCGCCAGATCCGCGAAAAGCTGGAAGGGTGCCACGTCTCCGGCGGGGTATCCAATCTGTCATTCTCCTTCCGGGGGAATGAACCGATCCGCCGTGCGATGCATTCGGTCTTCCTGTATCACGCGATCCGCAACGGCTTGACCATGGCGATTGTGAATGCGGGCCAGATCGACATTTACGACGAGATCCCGAGACATATCCGCGACACGGTGGAAGATGTCATCCTGAACCGCCGTGACGACGCGACCGAACGCCTGTTGGCGCTGGCGGAAGAAGTGCGCGATACGGGCGGTCCGAAGAAGGAAGCCGCCAATGCGGAATGGCGGGAAAAGCCCGTCGTGGAACGCCTGCGCCATGCGCTGGTAAACGGCATCGACAAACATGTTGTCGAGGATACGGAAGAGGCGCGGCTAGAGGCCGACCGTCCGCTGGAAGTCATCGAAGGCCCGCTGATGGCGGGCATGGGTGTGGTCGGCGATCTGTTCGGGTCGGGCAAGATGTTTCTGCCGCAGGTGGTGAAAAGCGCGCGGGTCATGAAACTCGCCGTCAATCATCTGATCCCGTATATGGAGGCGGACAAACGCGCCGAGGACCGCCAGGAAAAGGGCAAGATCCTGATGGCGACGGTGAAAGGCGATGTGCACGACATCGGCAAGAACATCGTCGGCGTGGTGCTGCAATGTAACAACTACGATGTCATCGATCTTGGCGTCATGGTGCCGACGGAAAAGATCCTGGAAGTCGCCAAGGCCGAGAATGTGGATGTCATCGGGCTCAGCGGTCTGATCACGCCCAGTTTGGACCGGATGGTCGATGTGGCGTCGGAAATGGAACGCCAGGGCTTCGACATTCCGCTGCTGATCGGCGGGGCGACGACCAGCCGCAAGCACACCGCCTTGAAGATCGAGCCGCAATACAGCGGCGGCGTCATTCATGTGGACGATGCCTCGCGCGCCGTGTCCGTCGTTTCCCGTCTGCTGTCCGACAATACGCGCCAGCAGGTGCTGGACGAGGCCGCCGCGCTGTACGAGGGCATTCGCGAAAACCGATCGCCGGACGCCCGCGCCAAGGGCGGCGTGTCGCTGAAAGTGGCGCGCGGGAACCGGTTCCAGGCGGATTGGTCTTCCTATACCCCGCCGCAGCCGGGCTTTACCGGTGTACGGGAAATTGAAGACCTGTCGCTTGCCGACATCGCCGAGCATATCGACTGGACGCCCTTCTTCCATACCTGGGGCGTAAAGGGGGCCTATCCCCGCGTACTGGACGACCCGAAGAAGGGCGCCGTCGCGCGCGACCTGTTCGACAAGGGCCAGGCGATGCTGGATCGCATCGTGAAAGAGGAATGGTTCCAGCCCCGCGCCGTGGTCGGCTTCTGGCCGGCCAACGCGGATGGCGACGATGTTGCGCTCTATACCGGCGAAGACCGTGCGGATCCGCTCGGCCATTTCCGGTTCCTGCGTCAGCAGGGCGACAAGTCCGCCGGCCGGCCGAACCTGTGCCTGTCGGACTATGTGGCCCCGAAGCAGAGCGGGTTGAAGGATTGGATCGGCGGTTTCGCCGTGACCTCCGGCCCGGAACCGGACCGCATCGCCGACCGGTTCGCGCAGGACAACCGCGACTTCGACGCGATCATGGTGAAGGCGCTGGGCGACCGCTTCGCGGAAGCCCTGGCGGAATACCTGCACAAGCGTGTGCGGCGGGAACTCTGGGGCTATGCGCCCGACGAGGCTTTGGACAACGACGCGCTGATCGCGGAGACCTATCGCGGAATCCGCCCCGCGCCCGGCTATCCGGCCTGCCCGGAACATACGGAGAAGGGCCTGCTGTTCCAGCTTCTGGACGCGGAGGAAAAAGCGGGGATCAGCTTGACCGAATCCTACGCAATGTGGCCCGGCGCCGCCGTCTCAGGCTTCTATTTCAGCCATCCGGAAGCCCGTTATTTCGGTGTCGGCCGCATCAACCGCGACCAGGTCGCCGACTATGCGGGCCGCAAGGGCATGACGGTGGAAGAAGCCGAAACATGGCTCTCCCCCAGCCTGGCCTACGACCCGGCCGATCCGGAAGAAGCGGTGAAGGATGCGGCATAGTGTTTGAGGTCCGGCCCCGGTTCAGGATGATTTAAATCTTCCAGAATCGAACTACCCTGCGCATCCCGTTGCCGATCATTGGCGCGGGTGTGGGCGGGTTCAACGATGGCCGAATTTGCGGATAGGGCTTCTTTCAGCAACTACTTCCTCCCCGAACTTTTCGATGAGGAGGTGCGGAAGGCTGTCCAAAAGGCGGTGAGCATCGGCTTCAAGGGGCAGTTCATCGAGGCGATGGACCTGCTGGACGGGCTTGAGAAGACCGCCAGCCCGGATCAGGTCGCGGTCTTCATCAACGGTCCCGTCTATCCGGCGCTTTTGTTCAAGCTGGCGCAGCAGGCGGGCGACACGCAGACCGCCGAGCAGATGCGGGAGATCGTCCAGGCGCGCGGCGGAAACCTTGTCTGGTGCTTCAACGATCTGGCGGTTCTGTTGGCGGAACGCGGGGATTACGCTGCGGCGGCATCGACGTTGACGGCGTTGCATCGCGATGCGCCGGACGACCTGACGGTCCTGGCCAATCTGTTGGCGGTTTCCGTCGTTATGGGGATGGAGGCGCAGGTTGCCGCGACGGCAGAGGCCTTCGCCGCCCGCAACGACGGCTTGGCGGAAATGGTGGCGAAGGGCGCCGACCCAAAATTCGCGCCCTATCGACGGCTTTCCGGCAGCATTGTTTCGAACGTGACAGGGACGCTTGTCCGCTACGGCCGGCAGGATGTGACCGACGATGCGGTGAGCGAGATATTGGAGAGTGTCTTCGACGCGATCCTCGCCGTCCTCGATGGATTGCCGGACCCGGACCGGGACACCTATCTGGCCGGCATGCTGGAAGCGGTGCGGTGGGACAAGGCCGCCATCGTCGCGATGATCGACGGCGGGCGTCTTTCCCCAAGCCGAACGGTTAGCCTGTTGCGCGCCGGTTTAGCCTTTCAATGTGTCGAGCCCGACGCGGAAGCGCGCCTTAAGGAAATCGCGCCCAGCGACACGGGGCGCATCGCGCTCTATGGCCTGGCGCTGCTGGCGGGTGAGGCGGGTCGGTTGGAGGAAGAGCGCCAGTTGATCGAGCAATTGCTGGAACGCGATCCCAATCATTCGCGGCCCTGGTTCTATCTGGGATCGAACCGGTTCAGGGCAGGGGACTTGGAGGCGGCGAACGCCGCGGCGGCAAAGGCGATTGAACGCTCAAGCGGCCCGTCCAACGAAATGATCGCCATCGCCAAGGCGCAATCCCAGTATCTGCGGAAAGCGATTGCGGAGGACATTCCGGAACGCTGGCCGGAAATCGACCCCTATGCGGATGTGGAATGGGCGCTGAACTACTGGGAAAAATATCTGTTCGATTTCGAACATCTCAGCTACCGGCAGGACAATACGACCTTCCTGAACAAAACCTATATCGAGACCATTGGGGAGATGCTGAAACGCGACCCGGCGATTTCCAGCGTGTTCAATTTCGGCGCCTTCTGCGGCAAGCCCGACTATGACCTGGCACAGCTTCATCCCGACCTGACGGTGATCGGTTTCGATCGGGACAAACAGGCCATCGCCGAAAGCGGCAAGCGGTTCGTTGCATCGAACCTCAAATTCCTGGCGGGCGACCTCGCCGACGCGCTGGGCGAAATGCCGGAAGAGGGCCGGTCGGTCATGGTGCATATCCGCACCTGCACGACGCTGTTTCCCGAAGGTGTGCGGCGGGTCTATGCGGCCGCGGCAAAGGCGGGGGTCGACTATATTCTGGGGATCGAGACAACCGGGTTTTCCTACCAGACTGTTTCCTGGCCCGACTTCTCCGACCCCGAACAGGAACCGGTGGTGCCGCTGGGCGTGATGGTCGACCATCATTACCCGAACCTGCTGGCGGAAGCCGGCTATACGGATTTCCAGCAGGACCTGCTGCTCTATCCCTATCTGATGCCTGCGACGGTCAATCCGGAAGCACAGACGCCCAGACGGTTTATAGCGTCTGGGGCGTCTGTGGCAGGAGTGAAGCGGAGATAAGCGGCCTGTGGCGGTGGCTGTCCGCAAACGGCGCTTGATCTTCCGCTTCATCCCTATGCTCTACCGATCAAGCGGTGTATCCGATCACCCATAGAAGGGTGAGTTCATGGCCCGGCTCGCTTCTTCGGTGATGCTGGCGTCGAAGATGCGCGTATAGAAGGCGGTGCCCAGTTTGGCGGCCGTCTCCGGAAAGGCATTGATCGCGTAATCGATTGCCTCGTCCAGGCTTGCAAAGGCGTCGAACCCGCCAAGGCTATGGGTGCCGTGGCCGCTCAGCCAAAGTTTGTTCTGCAGGCCCGGCACGGCCTTCAATTCCGCATTGCGAGCCTGCCAGGAAAAGCCTTCGAACGGTTTGGAAATCTGCAACTCCGTATAGACGAAGGCGGCCGGTTTCTGGGCGGGTGCTGCGCCGTAATGCACCGATCCCATGTCTTCGCTTGCCGCGCGGACAACCTCTGCATCGAAAACCCGCGTGTTATGGGCGACCCCGAAGGAACGCGGTTCACTCGGGAAATAGCCGGTCACGAATTTTGTCGCGTTCTCAAGCGAGTCGAAGGCGTAAATGCCGCCAAGGGATTGGGTCGCGTGTCCCTGCAGCCATGTCTTGTTCAGGAAGCCGGGCTGTTTCTTGATATCCTCGTTGATCTTCTTCCAGGGGGCTTGGTCGAAGGGAACGGAGATGGCGACTTCGGTGTAAACGAATGCTTTCGGGGACATGCTGTTTTCCTTTGCTTTGAGAAGGGCGGGGGTGAGGATTGTGCCGGCCAGGGCCGCCGATGTGGCGAGGAACCGGCGTCTGGGCATAAGGGTTCGTTCGCGGAATGCCGCGTTTTCATCGTCTTCAGTCATGGGTTCTCCTAGTCAACTTGCGTTTTGCAAGTTCACTATGAAATACATATCAACTTGCAAAAGGCAAGTTGATATCGATATATTTTCGACATGAAGAAAAATACCAACCAAACCTATGACACCGGTTGCCCCGTTGCGTTTGCTTTGCGGATGTTCGGCGATCAATGGACGCTGCTCGTCATCCGCGACATGGCGGTGAAGGGCGCGCGTACCTATTCGGAATTGCTGGACGGCGGGGAGGGGATCTCCACCAACATTCTGGCCCAGCGGTTGAAGCAGTTGGAGGAGAACGGTCTGGTTTCCAAAACCCGTGATCCGGAAAACTGGCGCAGTTTTCTTTACGCCCTAACCGACAAGGGGCGGGACCTGGCCCCGGTGCTGGCCGAAATCATTCTGTGGAGCGGCAAATACAATCACGGCGACAATGCGATGACGGATACGCTGCAAAAGGTCCGGCGCGACCGGTCCGGCTTTGAGGAGAGCATCCGCAACGGCGCCGTTCCGTAACGCCGTGCGCCGTCTACAGCGGCGACGCGAAGAGCGGCTAAGCCTGAATTTGCGCAACCGCCTGATGGAATACCTCCCGCAACCCGGTGTGCCGGTCTTCCAATCCCCCCATGCAATAGCTGTTCAGGAATTGCCTTCCGGCGAACAGGGCCTGGTCGGTTGGGGTGACTTCCGACGCGTCGCAGGTCTCGGCCCAGCTTTCCGCGATCGTGGTGATCTGGCCTTCGATCAGGGTGAGCGCCTCGGCCTCGCTGAGTTGATAATCCGCCGCCGCGTTGAGGCAGGCTTCCAGCGTGCTCGACCGGTCCTCCCCCTTGATCAGCATGGCCTGGGTCGCGACGTTGCCGGTGCGGCTTTGCGGGCAGATGTCATAGGCGGGGGTGAGGGAGAGCGCCCTTCCGTCCCAGAAGGCCGCATGGTTGCGGGCGTGGTCGTCGGTATTGCCGCACAGGATGTTGAAACAGATCCGCCCGAACAATTCCTTCAGCGTGGCGCGCGGGTTGGTGAAGCGGTGGCGGATGATCTCGGCCAAGTCCTCATAGGAGGCATAGCGCGCCATCATCTCGTCCATGCCGAACATGGTCAGCGCGGACACCATCGCGCGGCGGGCCCAGGCATCGCCTTCCTTGACGCGGTCGAAGCGTTCGATCAGCAGCACGTCCTTGCCGCCCGCATGGGTGACCGATACGGGTGCTACGTTCAGTCCGCAACGGGCCGCCAGCCGCATGGCGATGAACTCCGCTTTCACGACGCTGTAGATGTCGACGCCGGACGAGAACTTGGCGATGAATTTCTTCTCGTCCGCGTCGATCAGCGCCTTGGGCCGCGCCCCCCCGATGGAGGTGCCGTGGTTCAGCGCCTGGTCCAGGGCCGGGGTGATCGGCAAGCCGTTCTCGATATGGTCGGCGGCATCCAGCAATTCCTCCAGCGTCGCCGCGGCGGTCTGGCGCGGCACGTATTCCTTGGCGGAAGATTGGAAATCCAGCGCCCCGATCCGGTCCGACCCCGATTGCAGCAGGAAAGTCAGCTCGCCCAGATCCGGAACGTCGGGCCCGTCCGGTTTCATACCCGTCATCCGGTTGATGATGACACGCCGCCCCCAGGCATCGGGGGATCCGTCGCGGATGCAGCTTGGCATCGTCAACCCGGCCAAGGGTTCGATCGACCCGGCGCGCAGTGGCAGTTCCGGCTCATAGATCGGGATGGCATCCGGACGGGCGCGATAACTGGCGCCGTAGTTGAAGATCATGCGGTCGCCATCCTGCACCAGCCGGCCCGCGACGACGGGCTCGGTCGCGCCGGGAAGCCAGACCCAGACGAACACGTCTTTCGGGGCGCCGGGGGTCGGATCTCCCGGTTGCGTTTCGTCTTCAGAAGTCATCGTCGACCTCGCGTTTCGGCCGCCGGACGCTTTGCGGCAAAAGGGCCAGTTTTTCGGAAAGCCGTTTGTCCTGAACGGCCAAATTGCGGCTGTCGGGCTCAAACAGTTGCACCCCGACGATGGCCGCCAGTTCGAAGACCGTCCCGATCTCAGGGCCCGGCGCGCCTTTCTCGATGCTGTAAAGCGTCGTTCGGCTGATCCCGGCGCGCTCGGCCAGGTCCTGGGCGGTCATGCCGCGCTCAATCCGGCCGATCTTGATCAGATTGCCCAGGATCGACAGCGCCTGCAGGGTCATGCGCGAATAGGTTCTGGTGCGTTTCATAGGGCAAGCCTACAGAATGTTCATTTAGTTAAACATAAACCGATTTCGTGTTTGTTATATTGAACAACCTAGTTCCATGCAGGAGGTGGGTCAAGGGTTGTCTATTATAATGAACATTAAAGCGTTTGATGTTTAATAAAATGAACGAAACGTATGATTTCAACGAAACGACTTCTAGCTGGCCGCTGTGTCGTCAACTGACCGGCGGCGCGCCGCCTTGTTCGGTGCGCTTGGCGATGAAGGCGTCGAGTTCCTCGATCCGGGCTTCGTCCATCGGTGGGGGCGTGAAGTCGGCCAGCTTCTTTTGCCACAGCGCGGTGGCGCGTTCATCAGCGGTCATGGCGCCGTTTTCCGTCCAGGAGCCGAAGTTGGACCAGTCTGCGATCAAGGGATCGTAAAAGGCGGTCTGGTATCGCTGCATGGTGTGTTCAGCGGCAAAGAAATGGCCGCCGGGTTCGACTGAGGCAATGGCGTCGAAGCCGATATCGTCCGCCTCCGCCGGGGCGGGCGTACACAATTCGGCCAGGGTCTGCAGCGCTTCCAGATCAATCATCATCTTCTCCAGCGAGAAGGTGAGGCCGCCTTCCAACCATCCCGCCGAATGCACCACATAGGTGACGCCCGCCATCAGGCAGCCCCATAGGCTCATCATCGTTTCCGTACTTGCCTGGGCATCGGCGACATTCGCGGCGCTGGCCGCCGCGGAACGCCACGGCAGGCCGATCAGCCGGGCCAATTGACCCGATCCAAGGGTCGCGGTCACATGTTCCGGGGTGCCGAAAGCGGGGGAGCCCAACTTCATATCCACATTGGAGCTGAAGCTTCCATAGAGCACCGGCGCGCCGGGCCGAACCAGTTGAGTCAGAACGATCGCGGCCAGGGCTTCGGCATGCTGCAAGGTGATCGCGCCCGCCATCGTGATCGGCGCCATGGCGCCGGCTAGGCAGAAGGGCGTGACGACGGAGGGCTGACCGGCCTTGGCCATGTCGATCAGGCCCTGGGCCATGGGAATGTCCAGCGTACGGGGCGAATTGGTATTGATGACCGTGTAGCACCAGGCGTCGTCCCGGAAGGCATCGGCATCCAAACCACGGGCGATGCGGATCATTTCCAGGGTGTCTTCGACCTGCGGCGTGCCGCGCGCATAGACGAAGCAGGGCTTGTCGCTCAAAACCAGGCCGCCGCGCGTCATCGCATAATGGCGCAGGTTGATCGGCACGTCTTGGGCCTCCACATGCGGGCCGATCGTGTGCAGAACATCGAAACTCTGCGTCAGTTTCACGGTTTCCAAGTAGTCGCTCAGCGTACCCGGCCGGCGCCCACGCGCCCGGTCTGTCAAATGCGGGCAGCCTGCGCCGGCCTGAAAGACCAGCGCGCCTGGTTCCATCGTCACGTCGCGCTGTGCTTGGCCGCCACGCAGGCGAAAGCTTTTCGGGGCGGTGCGGATCGCCGCGTCGACGACCTCCCGGCCGATGCGGACCATCTCGGTTCCGTCATCGACGATGGCGCCTGCTCGGGCGTAGATCTTCCGCGCCTCGGGCAGCAGAACCTTGATGCCGAGTTCTTCAAGAATGCGCAAAGCGGTCTCATGCATCTCGGCGATGCGGTCGTCACTGAAGGCTTTTTGCGGGGCGAATGGGTTGCGGAGCTGGCGGTAATCTACCGACCGTTGGGCTTTTGGCGTGGCGCCCTCGGCCCGCCGCCTTGACTTTCGTTCCCGCCGTACCGGTTCGTCCACCATGTCGGATCCTCCCGACAAAGGCGTAGATTGAAAGGAGGAGAGGCGCAAGTGTCTGGAATTAAAGGGGCTTCAAAAGGGTAGATTTTGGTAGTTCGAGAGTCCCGTAACAGGCAACCGCGAATGGCTGGGATTTTAAGAAACAGCGATAAGAATGTCGGGTTTATCCGAAGCGATATGAGTCGCCTTGGTGAGCGAATTCCTAAATCTTCCAAAACGAGGTGAGCAGGTCGGCATTCGGATGGGATGGAGGCTTTTGAGATGGTTGAGGTTATTGTGCAAAAGAATTTCTTTTTGACGGTTGATGAAGTGGAATTGCTCCTCGGATGCACCATCGATCCGATGCTGCGTGCGCAGTTCCATCGGGCGAAAAACGTGCCGGACGGCGATTTCTGTCTTTTGACGCTGACGGAATCGGAACTCCACGAAGTTTATGCCCTGTTGGCGGAACTACTGACCGCCGAGGGATTGAACGACGACGGCTTCTTCAACGCCATCGGCAACAAGGTAGATGCGATCATGGTGGTGCTGGAAGCGCAGATTTCGACCAACGAGGACGAAACGGCACCCGGTCCGGATCTGTCGCCCTATACCGAGCTTCTCGCGGCGGAATGAGAGGACTAGGCGACCCCGGTTTCTAACCTGGGCGCCAAGCTGGGCACCGAACCGGGCGCGAAGTTTACCCGGTCACCCTTTACGGGATCGGCGGCGGCGTGGTTCGTTTTCGCCCTCCGTCCCGGCGCTAACCGCGACCAGCACGACACCGAGTTCCTTTTCCAATTTTTCGATACGGGCCAAGCGCTCTCTGTCCAACCGGGCGGGCGCGACGTCGACTTGCGCCATCGCAAGCAAGGGCGCGCCGATTTCCGCCTCAAGCGATTGCAAGGCCGCCAGTTTTTCATCGGGTATTGTTGCCAAGGTGAATACCATCTGCGGATCCTCCTTCAATTTCGGGCAGTTTCGGGCAGTTCCAGGCCTTTCAGGGCCGATACGGGTTTGTTTCCCGGCCCGTTCGCGGATGATACGCTAAATCAGTGCGGCGGATCATCTTTCTTTTGCAGCCCATCGGATGTGGCGGCGATTTCGACCTCTTCCATCATATCCGCCATCTCCTCAACATAGGCTTCAGGCTGCGCTTGGATCGGCGCGGTGGCTGAGACGGCGACGAAGTCTTCCTGCGTTTCCTGGGGCGGCAATGCTCGACGCGTCATGCGCCAGAACGTGTAGAGCACGAAGAGGCCCGATGTTGCGGCAAACATTAGGAACAGTGCGCCAGGGTCGAAATTCTCCAACAGCAGGCTGCCGACCGCCGGGCCCGCAATAGCGCCGATGCTCCAGGCCAGGATAAGGGAGGACGCGAGGGACACATGCTGCCCCGGCCGCGCGTGATCGTTCGCATGTGCTGCGCCGACCGAATAGAGTGTCTCCATCGATCCGGCCATGATCATGAAGACGGCTGCGACAAGGAACAGCCCGCCCAACATCGACAGGTCCAGCAGTCCGACGATCAGGGCCGATGCGGTGGTCAGCACCGCGGCAAGAACCAGGATGCGGCGGCGGTCGTATTTGTCCGACCACAAGCCCATCGGCAATTGCAGGGCCAGGTTTCCCAACGGCGCAATCGCCATCAGGATTCCGACCTGTTGCTTGTCGAAACCTTCCAGCAGGGCATAGACCGGACCGACACCGTAGAAGGTCATGGTCAGTGCGCCCGCCGCGGCCGAGCCCACGAAACCAAGCGGCGAAATCCGAAAGGCGCCGCGCAGGTCCATGCCGGCCTGTTCCGGCGGGGGCGGGGTTGGGGCGGGCGTGAAGACGAAGGGGATGATGGCGGTCACGTAAAACGTCGCGCCAAGGACAAAGGCGCTTGCGGTGTCCAGGTCCAGCCGGCTCATGATCAGCGATCCCAGGCCGATCCCGATGACATAGATCACGTAGAAGACTGAGAGTACCCGGCCGCGTTGGTCCGACGGTGAGATTTCGTTCAACCAGCTTTGCGAGGCGATGAAAATGGCGGTGGAGGCAAAGCCGGTCGCCAACCGGGCAAGGGCCCATAGCGGGACGGAGGGGGCCGCGCTCATCGCCAGGATGCTCAAGCCCGCCAGACTGCAGAAGAAGGCGAGGGCGCGGATATGGCCGATGCGCCGGACCAGACGGCCCGCGAAGAAACAGCCCAGCAACAGGCCGATGCTGAATGCAGTGACGACAATGCCGACTTCGCCCTCACCGAAGCCGAGCAGCTTCAGACGTGTCGGCGTGAAGGTGGCCATGAGTCCGGCGCCGGGGGCGATCAAACTCATGCCGCCGATGACCCACCATGTGGCCTTTTGCTGATCGACGTCGTCGTCGGATATCATCGTCATGGTCGGCACTTCCCCCGGAAGCGGTTCGGCGCATCGGTCTCCCACAGGAACCGGTTGCCATTCCAACTGCCGCACTACACCCTTCCGGAAAGGCCCGCAACGACGGGAGCGGTCGGTTCTTCCATGTCTGCGACCGCATTATGTTGTCAGTTGGTTTGTATTGAGGTGAGACGTATCCGTGAGTATCGAACTTTACACTTGGCCGACGCCGAACGGGCACAAGGTGCATATCCTGCTGGAGGAACTGGCGGTTCCCTATGCGGTCGTCCCGGTCGATATCGTTACCGGCGAACAGTTCGCGCCGGACTTCCTGAAGATCAGCCCGAACAACAAGATGCCGGCCCTGGTCGATAGCGACGGACCGGATGGGCAGCCAATCACGATGTTCGAATCCGGCGCCATCATGATTTATCTGGCGGAAAAGTTCGGGCGCTTCATACCGGGCGATGCGCGCGGCCGGTACTCGGTTTTGCAATGGGTGATGTTCCAGATGGCCAGCATCGGGCCGATGCTGGGACAGGCCCAGCACTTCTTTCAATATGCGCCGGAAGCCAATGACTACGCGAGGAACCGCTATTCCAAGGAAGCGGCGCGGCTCTATGGGGTGGTCGACCGCCGATTGGCGGAAAGCCCCTATATCGCGGGGGAGGAATATAGCATCGCGGATATGGCGGTTTGGCCCTGGATGAAGTTCTCGCACTATCAGGGTGTCGAGCGGGACGGCTTTCCGAATTTTCTGCGCTGGTATGACGAGATCAAGGAACGCCCGGCGGTGCGGCGGGGCATGGATGTGCTGAAGGACAAACGCCGCAAGCACACGATTTCAGATGATGCGAAAACGATCCTGTTCGGCGACCGGCAATACGAACGCCGGGAATAGCCAGCCGTGCCGCTATGAGTAGCGGACCGTTTGGCGCGGCCGGATGTCGACGACGCTTGCCGCCTCCGCCTCGGGTTCCTGCCGTGTCGGGTCGTCTTCTTCGTCTTGTGATCCGGCCTTGAAGTTCGGCCCGATGACACGGCTGCGGCCGAAGACCAAGCGGACCTCCGTCCATTGGCCGAATTCGCTGTCGATGACCAGTTCCGCGCCATGGGCCTCGGCATAGGCCGCGACGAGCGACAGGCCCAGCCCGGTGCCTTCCCGGCTGCGCGACAGGGTGGAGTCGACCTGATAGAAGGGCTCGGTCAGCTTGGCGATGACGTCCGGCTTCATACCGATACCCGTATCCCGGACGACGATGCCGACGCCGCCGTCTTTTGCCTCGGCAACAGTCATCCCTATGCTGTCGCCGCTTTCCGAATATTTCACGGCATTGGACAGCAGATTGACGATCATCTGCTTCAGAAGCCGTTCGTCCGCGAACAGGTTCGGGCAGACTTCCGGAAGCTCCATGGTGATGTTGCGGTCCGCCGATTCCGGCCACCCTTTACTCAAGGTAAAACAGGCTTCCATCACCTGCCGTAGGTCGACCAAATCCTCATGCAGTTCGAAACTGCCGGATTCAATCTTCGACACATCAAGGATGTTGTTGATGACCGACAGCAGATGCTTGCCGCTGTCGTGGATGTTCAACAGGTATTCTTTGTATTTCGGCTCGATCGGGCCCAGCAGCTCGCCGTGCACCACTTCCGAAAACCCAATGATCGCGTTCAGGGGCGTGCGCAATTCGTGGCTCATATTGGCCAGGAATTCGGTCTTCGCGCGGCTGGCGGCGACGGCGGCTTCCAAGGCTTCGCGTTCCTTTTCCGCCAGTTCGCTGCGCGCGGTGACGTCGCGGAAGGTATAACTGAACAGGTTGCGCGTATTGGTCCGGCGTTCCCATTTGGTTTCGCTTGGGCGTATGACGAAGCGGCCGACCACGACTTCCAGAATTAGGGGCAGGCCGGTTGCGGGGCTGACGTTAATTTCCCGCGGGCCGACGAAGCGGGCCTCATGGCCTTCCTTCTCCAGCGCTGTGAGTTCGTTCTCCATAGCGCTGACTTCCGGCAGGAAGCCCGCCATGCTGTTGCCGATCATTGCGCTGGGGCTGGTGCCCAAAAGGCGCGCGGCCTCCTTATTGGCGCGTTCGATGCGGCCGATGGAATCGGTCACGACAATGCCGTCGAAACTGTCTTCAAGAACCCGGTCGATCACGCCGCCGCGGTGCAGCAGCATCATCGCATGCCGGAACAGGTCGGCGGCCTTTTGTTCCAGGGCGATCAACAACCCCCACAGGAAACAAAGGAAAAGCACAAGGTCGATCGCCACGGTGGGCAGCAGAAAGGGATAGAAACTTTGCAGACCGAAAGCCAGGGCCTCGGTAGAGACAATAGCGGCAACCATCGCCAGTCCCGCCCATTGCCAGGACCACCGGGTCAGCCTTTTTCCCAAGACCATGGCGACGATCAGGACGAACCCGATGATCGCTTCCGGCCGTAATTCCTGCAAGGCGCGATCCTGGACAAGGGATTCATAAGCGACGGCCTGGATCACCGGACCGGGCAGCGACCTGAAGACAGGCACAGCGTGCTGATCGCCCAGTTCCGTCGCGGTTGCGCCGATCAAGACCTTCTTACCCTTGAAGGCGGCCCCAGGAATGCGGTCGTTCAAGACATCGACCAGCGAGTAGCGGGGAATCGTTTCGGGATCGATGCCATAGTCGATGGAGAATTCCGGAATTCCCAATGCCTTCGGTCCGGCAAGCAAAGTCACGAAGGACGGCAGCGTTTTTTCTTCCCAAACGTGGGTGGTCATCAAGTTCCTGACCAGTCCGTCGCTTTCAGGGAATATGGTCACACTGCCCAATTGGACGAACTGAATGAAATCGCGGTGAGGGGAGGTGTCGTGCACACCCGACGTGGCGGCGCCCGGCCGGGCCTGTTGCCGAAAAACCGGCAGGATCACCAGTTCGCCGAGTTCCCGCAGAGTTCCCGCCAGCACATCATCGGCCGATCGTTTCCCGCGGGAGGAGAAATCGACATCGACGGCGATTTCGGTGGCGCCGGCACGGGCCAGCTTTTGTAGCACGCCGGCATACACATCCCGGGGCCAGGGCCAAACGCCTACTTCATTTATGGAAGTCGGGTCGATTTCGACGACCGCCAATGTCCCCGTGGCGGGGCGGGTAATCGTTTCCAAACGCAGGTCATAGAGCATTCGGTCGAAGGGGCGAACCGCATTGGAAAGGAATAACACGGTGACGACAAGGGCCAGCAGAATATGCGGGTAGTCGACAAGCAAACGTCCCAGACGCGAGGTAATCGCAGTCCGGGACGCTGAATTCATTGGCTGTTCGATCTCCCCCATCGCCTACAGCCGTTATGTCTGAACGGGGTGGCTAGCCATTGCCATTGCCATTGCCGTTGCCGTTGCCATTGCCATTGCCACCGGCATTGCTATTGCCGTTGCCGCCGGCATTTGCGTTGCCGCCACCGGCATTGGGGTTGCCACCACCGGCATTGGGGTTGCCACCACCGGCATTTGGATTGCCACCACCGGCATTTGGATTGCCACCACCGGCATTTGGGTTGCCGCTGGCAACGTTGGTGCTACCAGCTCCGTTGCCGTTGCCGTTGCCGTTGCCGTTGCCGTTGCCGTTGCCGTTGCCGCCTGCGCTGCTGCTGTTGTCTGTTCCGCCGCTATTGCCATTACCGTTGCCACCGGCATTGCTCTTCTCGGATCGATTGATCTGGCCGTTGTAACTGCCGGGCAACGAACTGGTGACCACAGCGACATCTACGGAGACCACGCCGAGCGTGCGCCCGATTGCCTTGCCATTGCCGCCGGCCTTGCCGTCGCTGGCTTCGGTCGCCGTTGCGAACCCATCGGCGCTTTTCACGCCGCCTTGGGCCTTGCCGTTGCCGCCCGCATTGCTGTCACCCTGGCTGGCATCCAGCGCGGCTGTGTCGGTTTCGGCTTTCTTCTGCTGACCGGGGGCGGCCGCTTTCTGGCCTTTCACGTCCAATCCCGCGGCGGCGGCATTGCGCGTCGCTGTTTGTCCGGGGCGGACGAAGACGGCTTGGCCGGTAACCGCGTCGGCGACTTGGACCAGACCTTCCATAACATGCACAGCCGCGCCGGACCGGTCCACGTTGACCGTGAAGCTGGTGCCTTTGACGACGGCGGCAAGATAGGGGGTCACGACTTCAAAATGTTCGGTCTTCTTCTTTTCAACATTCAGGAAAAGCGTACCGACCTTTTGCAGGATGCGGGTCGCCAGACCATTGGTCTTTTCCAAGGGAATGGACATTTCGGTGCCCGGCGCGACGACGATGGTCGATCCGCCGCGGGTCAGGACCGCCCGACCGGTCTCGCCGGTCACGACACGGTCGCCCTCGGAAAGGGCATCGCCGGGGCTCAGGGCCACGGGCTGGATACCCTCCTTGACGATTTTGGCATCCCCTTCGATGGCGCTGACCGTCCATTCGGACCCGGCCTGTGCGGCGCCGGCCACGAAAAGCGTGACGAAAAGGACTGAAAGGAAGTGGAAAATATTGGAGGTCACCGTGGTTGCGTGGCGCGGTGAAGTCACAAAACATGTACGCATGATAGAGATTCCCCGAAGAACTTAACCGAACTGTACCCTGCATCCCTGGTGGAAACCTGCCCCTAAGAATGCTTATTAGTATATCAACATTCTCGCAAAAAGACCTCTTCGATGGAAATTGCCTAAAATTAAAGAGACATTTTCCTCAAATCACTTTCGGGTTTCCGGGATGCGGTGTCCTGCCCCACGCGGCGCCGCATCCATCGAAAGCTTGATCGGATATTTCCATAAGGTAATTAATATATCGTAAATCTCTGTTGGTTCATGATGATGAGAATCCAGGCCGCGATCGCGGGTAAATCGGGTGGCGATCGTGGTTTGCAAAAAAAATTTAGTGCGTTTGGAGGGGACCGGTTTGCGACAATTCATACCTTCGATGGTCTACATCGGGGCTGGTGCATATATTCTTTGTGCCGCCCTTGCCGGGCCGGTACAGGCGCAACGCGCTGATTCCAACGACGTCATCCAAATCAAACGGCAGATCGAAGAAGCCAAGCCGGCCCGGGAAGAACGCCAGCAGGAAATCGAAACCGAAACAGTGGTCGAACCCGAAGCCGTCGCGCCTGAAGACGGTGTGTCTTTCATTCTGGGGGGCGTGGTGGTTGAAGGCAGTTCAGTCTTCGAACCGTCGCGGTTCACCGAGTTTTATACCGACTTGATCGCGCGTCAGGTGACCTCCGCCGATATCGACCGCGTCGCGAAAGCCATCACCGATTTTTACAAGCAGGAAGGCTTTGTTCTGACCCGGGCGGAAGTGCGGCCGCAGGAAGTTGCCAGCGGCGTGCTGACCATTGATGTGATCGAAGGCTATATCGCCGAGGTCGCGATCCAGGGCGATGGTATCGACGCGAACAGGTTTCAGTCCTATTTCACCGATTTATTGGAGGAACGGCCCACCCGCCTGTCGACAATGGAACGCGCGCTTTATCTGACTGGGGATCTGCCAGGTTATTGGGTCGCGAAGTCGACCGTGACGGAAGGCGCTGCACCGGGCGCCTATATCCTGAATGTGACGATTGGGTATGATGCCTTCGACTTTTATACCTATCTGGACAACCGTGGCACGCCGGAAAGCGGGCGGCTGGAGAGCTGGACCGCGGTCGGGGCGAATGACACGCTTGGCCTGAACGAACGCCTGCAATTGGGTTTCTTCACCAATCCGCTTGAGCCGGCGGAGGTTCTGTACGGTGAATTCGCCTGGACCCAACCGGTCGGCAACGCTGGGACGACGGTGACGACGACCCTATCCGCGACCGAAACCGATTCCGGCGGCAGCGACCGCAATTTGGATCTGGAATCGAAAAGCCGCAACGCTACGCTGGACGTTATTCATCCCCTGTTGCGCGGGGCGGGGCACAGTATCTGGGCGACGGGAAGTTTCGATTTCATGGAACTGCGCGAGCAGCAACGCGGTATCGACAATTTCGATGATCAAACGCGCGTGTTACGGGCCGGGCTGCGCTATTACGGTGCGAACCGATGGAGCGGGGATCACTTCCTGCAATTGGAGGTGAGCAAGGGATTGGAGATATTCGGTTCGTCGGAAACCGGCGACGCGAACCTGTCGCGTGCCGATGCGGAACCTGATTTCACGAAAGTCGAATTCTTTGGCCGCCGTGTACAACGGATGGGAAATATCTTCAGTGTCGAGGTCAGCGGCAAGGCGCAATGGTCGGATGCTCCGTTGCTGACGACGGAGGAGTATTCCCTTGGCGGCGCGGCGTTCGGCCGGGCCTATGATTATGGCGAACTTGAAGGTGAGGGCGGTATCGCCGGCCTGGCCGAAGCGCGCGTGGATCTGGGACAATTCGTCGATTTCATGAGCCAGATCCAGTTCTATGGCTTCTATGATGTCGGAACGGTTTTCCGGGACAATTTCCAAAGCGATTGGGAATCGCTTGCCTCCGCCGGCGGGGGCGTGCGGCTTGGCGCATACGGCCTCTATACCGATTTGCAGATCGCCAAGCCGCTGACGCGCCGGCCGTCGGGACAGAGTGACGACGACCCCCGCTATATGTTTTCCGTCAGCCTAGGGCTTTGACGGAGCAGGTTAGTCCGGTCAGTCCGGAATATCCGCTGAGGCTTTGGCGATGATCGCGAAGCGGTCGGATAACTCCGTCATCGCAACTTCATGGACAAGTTCGGCGGCGACCGTGCCGTCGCCCGTGGCGCTCGGCAGGGGGCGTGTGGCCACGGCGGAAGCGACGACTGTCGCGCCATAGCCATGGTCCAGGGCGGATCGCGCCGTGGCGCTGACGCACATATGGCTCATAAAGCCGACAATGATCACTTTCTTCCGGCCGATCCCCTTCAAAATCTCATCCAGATTCGTTCCCGCAAAGGAATTCGGCAGGGATTTCTCCACTTCCGCCTCGCCGGGTTTCGGTTCCGCCTGCGTCATATATTTGAAACCGTTTCCATCCTTGCCGAAGGGGCTGCCATCCGGTCCGACATGGCGGACATGGACGATGGGCGTGGCGGCGGCCCGGGCACGATTCAAAAGGGTCGCGATTTCCTCCGCCGCAGGGCCGACCCCGGTCAGCACCAGGGGGCCATCGGAATAGACCCGCTGGGCGTCAATGACGATCAGCGCGGCGGCGCTCATCGCGGCGGGGGTCAAGTCTGCGCCTGCCATCTGCATCAGCGTCTTGGGCTGGTCGGACATGGGATGTTTCCTCTTTCATGGTGTGAGCTATTCCGCTTTGTACTTCTGCATTTTTGCTAGATCCAGCTGGATTATTTCGCCGGCCTGCCGCAAAAATGCAGGATGATCAATTGGAACGATATGCGGTTCGTGCTCGCGATCGTGCGGGAAGGGACACTGAGTGCTGCGGGCCGGTCACTGGGGGTCGATCAGACCACCGTCACCCGGCGTTTGGCGGCGTTGGAGGAAGGGCTGAACGCCCGGCTTTTCGACCGCCGTGACGGACGCCTGATTCCGACGCCGGCGGGGGAGGAGGTCATCACCCGGGCCGAGCGGGCGGAGGTCGAACTGGCCGCGTTGGAGCGTGACGTCGCGGGCCGGGACACCAAGCCCGGCGGGCTGGTGCGCATGACCAGTGTGCCGACGCTCTCCAACCGACTGCTGGCGCCAAGGGTCGGCCTTCTGTTCGAAACCTATCCCGATATTGACCTGGACCTCATCGCCGAACCGGCGACCTTGAGCGTGACCCGGCGGGAGGCCGATATCGCCCTGCGCCTGACGCGCCCGACGGAGGACGGAATGATTGCTCGCCGCCTGGGCGCCATACGCTACGCGCCTTATGCACGGTCCGATTTGGCGGATCGGGTCGATGGGGCTGAGGGGCGGAGAGGCGCGGGAGACGCTGACCTGGCCTGGATCACGTATGAGGAGAGCTTCGCCGCCATCCCGCAAGCAAAGTGGATCGCCAAGGAGGGTAAGGAGCCGCTCAGTCCTTTGCGGGTCAATGACGGCGAACCTATTCTGCAGGCCGTCCTTGCCGGATTGGGCCGTTCGCTGCTGCCGGTTTTCGTTGGTGAAGCGGAACCCGGACTGACCCGCCTGTCCGACCCCGTCACAAGCCGCGATGTCTGGTTGGTCGTGCACCCCCATGTACGGCGCAGCGCCCGCATCGACGCGGTCGTCGGCTGGATCGACGGGATCTTCGCGGAATTGAAAAAAGCGGGGGCGGTTGCGTAACCGCTGCGTCACATTGGCAATTGCCCGGTTTCATGGAAACCGTCATGGTGTGGAGGTATTTCAAGCTGTGGGGGCAGCCATGTCATTACGGTCCGAAACCGTCGACACGCAAATCGCCAGTATTCTACTCGATTGCAACTCCGAGAAGCTGCAGAGTTTGATCGACGAGGCGGGGCTGGATCCTTTGGTGCGGGCCTATATCGACGAGCACTTCGGCGCCCGGCACATCGAGGATCTAAACAATCGGCAGATCCGGGATGTGCTGAATCTGATAGCCGCTTTTCGGGCTTTGGCGAAAGGGGCTGCAGGGTGATGCATTACGAGCGCACTGCCATCGACGCACCAATCAAAACAGATGACCTTGTCTATTGCCGGGCCGCCGCTTGGTTTCGGGCGACGCGGGGCGATGCGTCCGCCGACACGGCCGCTTTGACCAGGATCCTTCCCTATCTTCAAGTGCAAACGGTGTCGGGTGACGAAACGCGGTATCTCTATTGCGGCACCCTGACACCCGCGGGTGCGCTATACGGAAAGGATTTTTGCCGCACGGCCGCCGGCAAGTCCGGCATACCCGATGAAAAGGTCGACCGTTACCTGACACGAACCTATTTCGACGTGGTGCGGAACCAGCGTCCCGCGTTGGAGCGGGTCGCCATGCCGGTTCAGGTGGAGGGCGTGCCGCATTTCTGCGATTTCTATCGCTTCATCTTTCCACTGAACCTGAACGGGGTCAGCGCGGTGGCTGCCCTTGCACGCTTCGCCGATACTCCAACTCCACTAAATTGACCAAGTGGCGGCTGTCCATCCAGCCGATCAAATCGGTCGGCAGCAGCCAACCGTGATAATGCCGGCCGATTGCCTCATACATCTTGAACCAGGCCTTTGACGGAAAGCCGCTATCGACCACCTGTTCGTCGAAGAAGGCATAGACATAGTCCGGCGACCAGCGCATCAGAATGGCGATGGTGCCGAGATGGATGAAGGTCCGCGCCAGGTTTGTCTTGCGGAAGTCCGGCGCGACCCAGCCTTCGCCGTGATAGACGCATCGCCCCTGCATCCGCGCCATTGCTTTGCAATCGGTGACCTGCTCTTCGTCGGTCCGGAAGAAGCGGCGGAAACGGGCGTCTATCAACACGCCGAGCGGGGTGTGGCCCGTATCGTCGATCCGGGCTGCCTGGACCAGGACGGTTCGGCCCTTTGCGGTACCGTGAATCCAAAAACTGTTGTCGGGGACCAACTCGTAGGAATCGGGATGGAAGTACGGGGACAAGGGCTTGTCCTCAAGCGCCGGCTGCACCGTCTGCAGGGCGCCGATTTCCTGACAGAACTCAACCTCGATCCCGGCTGCCTCGATCTCATCCAGATAGAGGGCCATCAGGCGTGCCGCCCTGATTGGATTGTAGCTGGCCATAGTCCCCCAATCGCCTGCTGCCGACTTGCACAAGGGCTTACAGGGACTCGGGTTTCCATGCCAGTGGTTGCCACGCAAAAGCGAAGGGCGGCCTTATGGCCGCCCTAATCTTAACGCCTTTGTGGCGATTGCCTGCCGCAATATTACGCGGGCATTGGAATATCGCTGACATATTTCGGTTGATCGTAACCGCGTTTGGTCGCGGGACGGTTCGCGATTTCAACATACCAACGTTTGACGTTGGGGAATTCGTTCAAGTCAATCTGCTGCCATTCGAACCGCGAAACCCAGGGCCAGGTCGCCATGTCGGCGATGGAATATTCCTTGCCGGCCATGAAGGCGCCGGTCTCGGAAAGGCGCTTGTCCAGCACGCCGTAAATCCGCTTGGCTTCCTTGCCGAACCGTTCTTCCGCATAGGCCGCTTTGCCCGGGTTGAAATGCAGGAAGTGATGCGCTTGGCCCAGCATCGGCCCCAAACCGCCCATCTGCCACATCAACCATTCGACGCAGCGGAAGTATCCTTCCTCATCCTGGGGAATGAACTTGCCGGTCTTCTTGGCCAAATACATCAGGATGGCGCCCGATTCCATCAGTGTCATGCCGTTGTCGTTGTCGACGATGGCCGGGATCTTGTTGTTCGGGCTGATCTTAAGGAAGTCCGGCGCGAACTGTTCGTCCTGACCGATATTGATGGAATGGCTGGTATATTCCAGGCCCATCTCCTCAAGCGCGATGGAGACCTTGCGGCCGTTCGGCGTGGTCCAGGTATAAAGATCGATAGACATGCACTATTCCCCCTCGTTAAGCGTTTTCATGTGTCTGTCTTGGGTATTCCAGATAGTTCAGGAACCGGCTGCGTCCAGCGCCTGTTTCAAATCCAGGATCAGATCGTCGGCATTTTCGATTCCGACACTCAGGCGCAAAAGGTCGTCGGCAACCGGGCTGTCCGGCGGTTCGACCGATCGGCGGTGCTCGATCAGCGTCTCCACCCCGCCCAGCGACGTGGCTCGCTTGATAACCTGCACCCGTTTTGCAACGGCAAGCGCGCCGGGCGCGCCACCGGCGACGTGAAAGCTCAACAGGCCGCCGAAACCGTCCCGCATCTGACGCGCCGCCAGGTCATGGCGGGGATGGCTCGTCAGGCCGGGATAATTGACCCGCGTCACCTTGGGATGGGCTTCCAGGAATTCGGCGATCTTCATCGCGTTGGCCGATTGCCGCTCGACACGAACGAACAGCGTGCGCATGCCCCGGACCAGCAGGAACAGGTCGAAGCCGCCCGGTTGCGGGCCGGTCAGATAGCGGTGTTTGCGGATACGCTCCCAGAAATCGGTTTTGTCGCGCACAGCCAAGGCACCGGCCAATACGTCGGAATGACCGTTCAGGTATTTCGTCGCGGAATGCACAACGATATCCGCGCCGAACTCGATGGGTTTGCAATGCACCGGTGTTGCCGTCGTCGAGTCGATGCACAATACGCCGCCCGCTTTGTGGGTGGCGTCGGCCACGGCGGCGATATCCGTCACGTGCAGGTCTGGGTTCGACGGGTTTTCGATCCAGACCAAGGCGGTTGGCGCCTCAGCGATGGCGGCCAGCAAGGCCGCTTCGTCGCCGGAAGGGACGAAAACCGGTTTCAGGCCATGGGCGTTACCGAATTCGGCCAGCCAAGTCGGCACCCCGAAGTAAATGCCGCTTTGGACCACGACCCGGTCGCCGGGTTGAAGCGCATGAAACGGCGCCATGCAGGCGGCCAGACCGGAAGAGAAGACCATGGCGTCTTCAGCGCCTTCCAGGGCGGCGATCATCGATTCCGCCTGGTCGAGCGCGGGGGACGCGTCGCGGATATAAGTCCGCCCGTCCGGCAGTTCGTAATTTTCGTCTCGTGCGAATGTGGTGGAGACATGGACGGGCCGAATGACCGCGCCGGTCTCGTCGTCTTCCCAACCCAGGCCCTGGGCGGCCAGGGTTTCCGGGGCTAGCGGCGCATTCTTTTTCATCTTCGGCGTCCCTTCGAAAGTGGCAGGGATCGTAGCCGCTTCGGCCCGCCGGTCAATCGCGCGGTCCTGTCCGCGGGGGAAGTTCAGTCTTTCGCGCGGTTTCCGGAATTGGCCGGTTTTGAAAGGGGCGGTTTGCCCTTAATCTTTCCTGCACCGGCCCGGAATGGCCCGCAATGAATGGAAAACAAACGGATAAGGGGGGCGTTATGGCGGCTCTATTGATTGTCGATGTCAAAGAAATCCGCGATCCCGAGAAATACGAGATCTATAAGACCATGACGCCGGACGCGATCGCCGCTTTTGGCGGGCGCTTCCTGGTGCGCGGCAATCCCTGCGAACAGCTGGAAGGCGATTACCTGCCCAGCCGCCATGTCATCGTCGAGTTCGAGAGCATGGACAGGCTGAAGGAATTCTATCATTCCGACACTTATGCCCCGGCGCTGGCGATCCGCTTGGCGATCGCCACCAGCAACGCCTATGCGGTCGAAACCCTATGACGATGCCTGTCTACGATTATGCCGGCAAGAAAGCGGTCGTGACCGGCGGGTCGAGCGGGATCGGAAAGGCGATTGCCGAACGGCTCAGGGATGCGGGGGCGGCGGTCCAGGTTTGGGACCTGTCGGAACCGACCTTCGACGGTGTCACCTTCGCGGCGGTCGATGTTAGCAAGCCTGACATGGTGACGGCGGCGGCAAAGGGGCTCGACGGTGTGGACCTGTTGGTCAACAGCGCCGGGTTCACCGGACCTTCGGAACCGCTGGTGGATCTCGACCCCGCGATGTGGCGCAGGGTCGTGGATGTGAACTTGATCGGTGTTTATGAAGTATGCCGCAATCTGGTGCCCATCATGCAGCGGCAAGGGAACGGCAAGGGGACGGGACGGATCGTCAATATCGCTTCCCTTGCGGGTAAGGAAGGCACGCCCAACGCGTCCGCTTATAGCGCGGCGAAGGCCGGCGTCATCGGGCTGACCAAGTCGCTCGGCAAGGAGCTCGCCCAAACCGACATCCGGGTGAACAGTTTGGCGCCGGCCGCGGTGGACTCGCCGATTCTGGCGCAGATGTCGCCGGATCATGTCCAGATCATGATCGACAAAAGCCCGATGAAACGCCTCGGCACGGTGGACGAGGTGGCTGAAATGGTGCTCTGGATGCTGTCCGATGCCTGCACGTTTTCAACCGGCGCGGCCTTCGACCTCTCCGGCGGGCGCGCAACCTACTGAGGATTGGCCTGATGCGATTGATGCCGGCGGAATGGGAACGCCACGACTGCTGTTGGATGGCTTGGCCAGACCACCCGATGTGGGAGGGCATCCTGCCGCAGGTGGAGGCTGAATACGCCGCCGTTGCGCAGGCCATAAGACAATTCGAACCCGTTCGCGTGATTGCCAATCCGCACTCCGCGTCCCGGGCGCGGAACCTGTTGGGCGCAGATATCGATGTGTTGGAATTGCCGCTGGACGATGCCTGGTTCCGCGATGCGGGGCCGTCCTTCGTGCGCCGGGACGATGGCGGAATTGAGGGTGTCTGCTGGCGGTTCAACGGCTGGGGCGGGGCGAATGCGGAATTCGAGAAGGACGCCGCGCTTGGCCGGGCCACGCTCGACCGGGTCGGCCTGCCGGCGGTGACCTCCGCCTTGGCGATGGAAGGCGGGGCGCTGGCGGTGGACGGGGCTGGGACGCTGCTGACCACCGAAACGGTCGTTTTCAACCAGAACCGCAATCCCGGTCTGACCCGCCAGCATGCGGAAGCGGAATTCGCCCGCACACTGGGCATTCGCAAAGTGATCTGGCTGCCCGGCAATACAGCGGAGTTCGGGACCGACGGTCATATCGACGGCATCGCCTGTTTTGTCCGGCCCGGCGTGGTTCTGTTCGAGGACCCCGCGATCGCGTCCGGCCCCGGCTTCGACACGGCGGAAGGCAACCGCCGCGCACTGGAAGGCCAAACCGATGCGGAGGGCCGGCCGATTGAGTTGATCTTTATCCGCGAGGCGCCACCCTTGGCCCGCGAAGGACAGGGGGATTGGGGCTATTGCCGCTCCTACATCAATTTCTACATCGCCAATGGCGGCGTGGTGATGCCGAAATTCGGCATTCCCGAGGACGACGCGGCGCGGGACGCGGTCGCCGCCGCCTTTCCGGACAGGACGGTGGTGCAGGTCGATGTCTCGACCGTTTCGCAGGGTGGCGGCGGCATTCACTGCATCACGCAGCAGCAGCCAGCGGTGTGACGTTGGTTTGCGGTGGTACGATATCCAGCTGCGTGGCGTTGAAAAGACGGGTAGGAAGAAGGCCGGTCAGATGACCACGAGGCCGTCGATCTCGTCGCGATGGCTGACCGGGGCATAGTGCAGGATATTAATGAATTTGTTGGGCCGGATCCCGTCCTCCGCGACCGGCAGGACCAGCTTTGACATGGTTTTCGCCACCCCGGACTTGGTCGGAACATCGCGCTGAAGATAGACCGGCCCGCCTATTTCCAAGGCTTCGAAATAGGGCGGATAAACGAGTGGGTGCTTGTCCGGTGGAAAAACCTCGTCCAGATAACGCCCCGTATTGTCGGCCTGTTCGATCTTCGTGACCTGTGTGCCGGCGAGGCGGATCTTGAAGCGGATGGGATCGCCGTATTCGATTTCGTAGATACTGACCCAGCCGATCCAGTCCATGAAATCGGTCATGTCGAAATCAGCGCGCGCCGGCAGCAGGCCCGGCCCGGGTCGTCGGGCCTCCCAAAGATCCACAATATTGGCGAAAATCTTGCGGACGTTATCTTGATCGGTCGCGCTCATCCCCGGAATTGGTAAGCACTGAACCGCCGGTTCGCAATATTTTATAAATTACTGGTTTCTTTTATTATGGCGTGGCTTGGAGACCTGCGAAGGCTTGGTCCAGAAAGGCATACATCAGGTCCTGGCTTGACTGCCCGACCAGCCTGATGCGTCCCGTTCGTTCCAAGACAAGGGTCCCGACAGCTTGGGCAATGCCACCGCCCGCCGTCTTCGCGGGGTCCGGCAGGCCGGCTTTGGCGCAGGCGTCCGTCAACAAGGTGAAAAGGTCCGCCAATTGGGCGTTCAGCGCGCGATCCAATTCCTTGGTCAAACCGTTCGGCCCCAGGCCTTGAAACAGATACAGGCCCAGCGCCAGTTCGTCGGGCCGGTCCTGGTAATAGTCATAGAAAGCGGTCAAACCGGCCCGCGCCCGCGCCGGCGGTGTTTCTGCCGCAGCGATGCAGGTCCGAATATAGTCCTGCAGCAGGTCCAGAGATTCGGTCAGCACCGCGCCGTAGATTTCTTCCTTGCCCTGGAAATACGGATAGATCGCGCCGGTCGTGCAGTTTGCTTCGGTGGCGATGGTCCGCATGGAGGCTTTTTCCAAGCCGTTCCGCATGAAGACGCTCTTGGCGGCTTCGATGATGGCCGCGCGTCTTTCCTCTCGCAAAGCCCCGGCCCGTTCCTGTGTCAGGTCCTGTACCTTGGGGGCTCTTTGTTTGGCCATCTGGCGCCTCTACTGTCCTGGCAGATTACAATTGACCGTTTTCGCTTGGCTGCCTGCCGAAAAGGCCGGAATTGATCATGCCGCTATTTTGGGGCGTTGATCGGCCGGTTGGCGGTCCAATCAAAGGTTCCCTGGTCGCGTTCCCTTACCGCGTGTTTCCACGTCATCTCTTCGGCCCGGTTTTTGAAATTCAGGCCCTCCGGCGAATGCCGCGTAATTCCGTCCAAGATAGTAGCAAGGCGCTGGGTGTTGGCCAGTCCCATTGCTTCGATTGCCTGGTTGATCACCATCTTTTGCATCATCAACTGGTTCACGGGAACCGAACACATCCGCTCGGCGAGGTCTTCGACTTCCTTGTCCAATGCATCGACCGGCACCGATTTATGTACCAGGCCGATCCGGGCGGCTTCCTTGCCGTCGATCTTATCGCCGGTGAACAGCATCCGTTTGGCCATTTCCGGGCCGATCCGATAAACCCACATCGCCGTCGTCGGGCAGCCCCAGACGCGGACCGGCATATAACCGATTTCCGCATCGTCTGCCATGACGATCAGGTCGGAGCAAAGCGCGATGTCCGATCCCCCGGCAAGCGCATGACCGTGGATCTTGCAGACCACGGGCCGGTAGCTACGCCAAAGCGACATGAACAATTCCGTGTTCCGCATCATAAAGGCATAGTCCTTCATCGGGTCCCATGGCATGTCCTGTGTGACGTCGTTGCCGCCCGGTTCCTGGGCATAGGCGGTCAGGTCGTAGCCGGCGGAAAAGGCGCGCCCGGCACCGGCAAGCACGATGACGTGAACGCCCTGGTCCGCGTTTGCCCGCTCGACGCAATCGGCCAGGTCCTGCGGCATATCGCTGTTGATGGCATTCAATACATCCGGTCGGTTCAAGGTTATGCGGGCTATGCGCCCGTCCTTTTCATACGAAACCGTGGACATCGAATTTCCTTTCTGCACCCGGCAGGGGAAGGCCGGATGTTTGATATCTTGCGCGCGTGTTCGGACCGGACGCAAGGTGGCCGAACGATACTGGAAAATAACACCGTTATGATGGAGTTCAACCGGTTTCTTAAACCGCCCGATAGGGAGGCCGACCAGTTTAAAGAGGACTCGACTTGCCGCCGGCCTGGTGCATGATCCATCGCTGATTCACGCGCGTACCAAACTGATGCATGCGGACCGATACCGAACCCAGGCATGTTTCCCATCGCGCAACCGCATTCGGCGACGAACGACGGACGGTTTTTTGAAGGCGGTTCCTGACGAGGGACGTCGGATGGATGAAGGATCCTGTGACGGACAATTCAGCGACATTCTATGCGACGCTCGACAGCTTCGATGATTTCGCCGGGGTTCACGACCTGGGCCTTTATCGGCCCGCGCCGGACGACTGGGCCGTCATATTGGCCGACATACGGGGGTCGACCAAGGCAATCGCGGAAGGCCGATACAAGGATGTGAACATGATCGGCGCGGCCTGTATCACCGCCGTGCTCAATGTTCTTGGCGATGTCGAAATCCCTTATGTTTTCGGCGGTGACGGCGCGACGATGCTGGTGCCGCAGACCAGTCTGCCGGCGGTGCGTGCCGCCTTGCTGAAAACCAGGAACCTGGCGCAAGTCAGTTTCGATCTGGACCTGCGTGTCGGCGCGGTGTCCTTGCCGGCAATCCGGGCGCAGGGCGCGAATGTGTTGGTCGCCAAATTCCGCCTCAGCCCCGGAAATTATCTGGCCATGTTCAATGGCGGCGGGGTTTCGTTGGCCGACCGGTTGATCAAGGCCGACACTGGCGATCAGGGCTACCTGTTCACCGAAAGCGGCGAGGGGGACGAGCCGGACTTGGAAGGTCTTTCCTGCCGGTGGGAACCGTTGAAGTCCCGACATGGGGTCATGCTGTCCATCCTGGTTCAGCCGCTGGCCAAAGATCGCGAGGCGGCGGCCGCGGTTATCGGCAAGGTGCTTCGCCAGATCAATCTGGCGTTAGGACACGCCATTGAGCAAAACAGGCCCGTTTCGGCCGAGAACATGACCTTCAAATGGCCGCCGCGCGGGTTGGTGTCGGAGGCGCGGGCGACCCACGGACAGGGCCGTGGGTTCAAACGGCGGCTGGCCAAGATCCTGGTGCAGAGTTTCATCCAATATCTGCTGGAGAAGTTCGACAAGGAAGCCGGCGGGTATGACGCGCCGGCCTATCGGGCGGAACTGCGCCAGAATTCGGATTACCGCCGCTTCGATGACACCTTGCGCCTGGTGCTGGATTGTCCGGCCGGGGATGCGGACAAGATCGAGGCCGTTTTGCAGCGGGTGCGGGCGGACGGTGAAATTGCCTTCGGTACCTATCGAACCGACGCCGCCCTGATGACCTGCCTGCTGTTCAGTCTGGAAGACAGCGAACATGTCCATTTCATCGACGGATCGGACGGCGGCTTCGCCATGGCGGCGGTCGGCCTCAAAGAACAGTTGCGCGAAACCGCCGAGGCAGGCTGACGCGCGCCTGAAAACCGCCGGTTGGATCGTATGCCGGTCAAAAGGTTACGGACTTGCTTTCCGGCGCCTTCGGTCCGGCGGCGTCCAATTCGTCCAACAGGCTCAGAACGTCTTCCGAAGCTTTCTCCACCTTGCCGATGGCCGTCATTGCGCCATCAAGATTGCCGGCATTGAAAAGCCGTGCTGCTTCGATGCCGTTTTGATGAACGGCGGCGTGGGGTTCTTCCAGCCGTGCGAAGGCCGCGTGTTCACGATAGGGAAGCGAGCCGGGCCCGTAATACCACTTGCCCAGCCGGCAGGACTTGTGGTCCGCCAGTTCCGATTCCGAGAGAGCGGCGCGGCCGACGGACATGTCGACAAGGCGTTTTTTCCAAAGCACGTGATCGGCCTTGGCCAGTTTGACGACCTTGTTGACGGCATCGAACTTGGCGAAATTGCCCAATTGTTGAGCGACGCTGCGCTGTGCTTCATCCAGTGCGTCGGCAAGGGCGGCGACCTGGGTCACGTTGTCCCCCGTCTGCTCGGCGATACCGGTGACGCCCTGCGCCACTTCCGCAGAAGCTTGCGTCTGCTGTTCCAGAATTTCCGCAATCTCCTCCATCCGGGAGGTAACAGTTGAAACCTTCACGCCGACGGTGTTCATGTCGTCGCCGAGCGTATCGATTATCGTCTTGCTGCGTTCGACCGTATCGGTGCCGGCGGTCATTGACGACACGATGCCATTGATCTGGCTTTGCAGGCCTTCGATATGGGTCCGGATCTCTTCGGTCGCACTGGCGGTCTGCTGCGACAGGCTCTTCACTTCGCCCGCAACCACCGCAAACCCCTTGCCGGCCGCGCCGGCCCGCGCCGCCTCGATTGTGGCATTCAGGGCGAGCAAATTGGTCTGTTTCGCAATCGCTCCGATCGTGGCGACGATGGAACCGATCGCTTCTGACGCTTGGCTAAGGGATTGCGCCTGGGCTGATGTTTCAGCGACGGTTTCCGCCAACTCGCCCATTGCGCGGACCGCGTTTCCGGCCTCTGTGTTGCTATGCTCGACAGAGGCTTGCATTTCTTCAGCGGCGGCCGCCGCGTGCCGGCTGGTCTCACTTATCTGATTGACTGATGCGACCATCTCTTCCGTCGCCGCGGCAATCGACTGCGCCTTTGAATCGACGGTCCGCGCCGCCTTCAGGATATGCGCCGTGGCGACCGAGGCTTCGTTAGCGACCATCGCGATCTTAACGCTGTGGTCCAGGTTCGATGACAGATCCGCGCGCAGCAATTCCGCCAACTCCGCCGCCTTGCGGCCGATCTCCGTGTCGCCACCGTAGACCTGCGTCAGGTCGCGCTCCGTCAGCGCGGTCAACAACGACAGCGCGGCGTCTGTCTGTTCGGATCCTTCGGCTGTCTTGCTCTGGCCGTTGAGAGCATCGCGAGGCATGTTCCACCCGTATATTTGTCGATTATTCAAGGATTGGCACAATTATGAATGTACCGAAACATACACCGAGTACAAGAAGGCTTTCGACATTCTTGCGACAGCGCATTCGGGTTTAGAAAACCTTTGATATCCTTGGATAAATGCCGAGTTTACATGCTATCTGCGCTGATGGAAAATACCAATTACTTTACGAATCCTGCCATTGGGTTGGCGGGCCGGAGCCGGGTCACCAAATCTGCTCGAACGCTCGGAACGCGGTCGATGTCCGCGCGGGCCGTTCGGTGTATCGCAGGCGCGCTTCGATCCCGGCTGAGAGGGCTTCGACCAGGGCCAATCCTTCCATCAACTCCGTGCAGCTGAAATAGGTAAGCAGTGTCTCGGCCAGGTCTTCCTTCCCCTGGCCGATCAGGATTTCTGCCATGGCGAGCGCCTGTGCGACCGCATCGGCCAATTTCGCTTCCCTGGCCTCGAACACGGGCAGAACTTCCCCGGCGAAGCGGTCGGGTGCCTGAACCATCAGATAGAGCAGCCGCTTGCAGGCCGCCACGGCCGAACGGGAACATTCAACGGTTTGTGAAACGGTGGAGAGTTGGCTGGGGCCGTCATCGTCCGTCTTGCGATTGTCCATGAAGGTCCGGTCTTCGCCGGTCGTCAGGTAACGATGCTTGCGGAATTCGTCGGGGACTTTGCTCTGCCCTATGAAGACCGGTGCGAAGGGCGCGGCCACCGGCCCGATCGGGGCGTGCCACAACATGCGCAGCATGGCGTTGCCGGGCGTATTCAAGGGCACGACCTGGCCGTAACCGGCCGTGTCGCCGGTCAATCGGGGGGACCGCACGGCGAAGACCATATCTTCGAACCCGATCTTTTCGGGGCGGGCGGCCCTGTCGGCCATTTCCGCTTCTATCCATTGCACGCCGTCCCAGGGACCTTTGCCATCGCCATAGATACGGTTCGCATCGAAGGGCGTGCCCGCTTCGTACCAGCCCTGCTGCACGGCGAAATCGACGAAGTTGTCTGAATAGAGGAAATCGGGATGGCCGGGCCGGTCGACCGGAACGATGGTGATATAGCCCGGCCGTGACGCGCGGATGCTCGACGGCCCCAGCCGTTCCGCCGCCCAAAGACCCTTGCCGCCGGAGAATTGGATCATCACCCAAGCCTCGTCCGCATCGGCGATCAGGTGCGAGTTTCCGCCATAGGTCGCCTCCCCATGGGTGCGGATCAAATCGGCAATGATATCGATGCCCTCGCGGGCGGTGCGCGCTCGGGCCAGCGCGATGCGCGCCTGTTCGCTGTAATTCGGGCCGGTCTGCTCCGGCGGGGTCATGGCGGTCAGTTCCGGACGGGACGGGGACCAGACGTCGCGCACGGCGACGCCATATTCGTTCAACCCGCCATTGACCAGCGGGGCCGGCGCGCCTTTGTAATAGCTGTAATTCACACAGATATGACGGCAGGTTTCCCTTGCCTGGGGAATGGTTGACAGGCGACCCGGGATATCCGCGTCGGCCGTGACCCCGACCGTGATTTCCGCTCCCTCTTCATGGGTCGAGCGGGGAACGATATCCAGCCAGTGGCTCGACGGTTCGTCGCCATAGCCCGCCAGCCAGGCATGGCCGTCGCGGCTGTGGTCGCTTCCGATATAGATGGCATAGCTCATGCCGTACTCCCTGAATGCCTGAAATGGACGTGGCGTGGATTCGCATGCCGCCGGCAACGGCGGTCCGGCCCCACAAGGGACCGGACCGGCCGTCTATCGGTGAAGGAACACTGGGAACGGGACCGTTACGCCACCCACCACCGTTCCGCGATGCGCCTGCCGTCCATGGCGCCGTCGGCGGCCAGTTCATCGTGCTGGACCGCATCGCTCCGCGCCAGGACGTCATTCGCGAAGCAGGGAACCACCGCACCGCCGCGATCGCGCAGAATGATCTGCATGTCGCGATAGATTTCCCGGCGGATTTCGGGGTTGGTTTCCGTGCGGCCCGCGGCCATCAGCTTGTTGAATTCCTCGTCGTCCCACTGGGTGTCGTTCCAGGCGGCGCCCGGCGCATAGCCGGTCAGGAACATCTCGCTTTCCGTCGTGTATCCACCCCAATAGCAGGCGCACCAGGGCTTCTTGAGCCAAACATTCGACCAATAGCCGTCATTGGGCTCGCGAACGACCTGAATGTCGATACCGGCAGGCCGGGCGTGTTCCTTGTAGAGCACGGCGGCGTCGACGGCACCGGAGAAGGCAGCGTCGGCAGCGCTGAGCTTGACCGCGATCGAGTCATGGCCCGCCTGTTTGAGGTGCCAGCGCGCTTTGTCAGGGTCGTAGGGCAGGCGGTCGATATCGTCGGCGAAGTAACGGTAGGACGGACCGATCGGGTTGTCGTTGCCGATGGAGCCGTGACCCTGGAGAATCTTGCTCAGCATTTCCTCACGGTTGATGGCGTGTTTCAGCGCCTGCCGAACATGCACATCGTCGAAGGGGGCGGTCTTGGTGAGCATGGGGAAGGTGTAGTGCAGCGACCCGCTGGTTTCTTCCACATTGATGCCCGGCGTTTTGGCCAAGCGGTCGAGGACTTTCAATTCGACGGAGTCGATCGCGTGGACGACGCCCGTCATCAAGGCGTTCACGCGCGCCGACGGATCGGCGATCACCAGCATGGTGATCTGGTCCGCATGGGCGCGGTCCGGATTCCAATAATTCGGGTTGCGCTCCAGTTCCGCGACGACGCCGGGGTCGTATCGCTTCAGCTTATAGCCGCCGGTACCGTTGCCGTCCTGCCAGTTGATATGTCCGTTCCCATCGCTGGGGAAGATCGTGAAACCGGCCGAGGTCGTCGTGACCGGGAAGTCGGCATTGCCGCCGGACAGGTGGAAAATCACCCGGTGCTTTCCGTCGGTCTTGATATCGGTGATCTGGTCGACCAGCGGCTTCACGAAGGAAGCCAGATCTTCCGCGCGGTGATGGTTGAAGGAGTCGATCACATCCTGCGCTTCCATGGTCTTGCCGTTGTGGAACTCGACGCCCTTGCGCAGCTCGAAGGTCCATACGCTGGCATCAGCATTGGCGCTCCATTCGGTTGCCAGGCTCGGGCCGAGCGACCCGTCGGCCAGCGTTTCCGTCAGCGTATTGGCGATCGCGAATTGGACCATCCACTGATAGCCGTTGGGCAAAAGGCCGGGGTTCAGCGTGTCGGTTGTTGCGCCATGGGCGGAGGCCAGCTTCATATGCCCGCCCTTCTTGGGCGTTGCGGCGCGGGCCTTGGCCGAAGGCAACAGGCCGGCAAGGGCGGCGGTGGCACCCAGCACGGCGGAGGAGCCCAGAAGGTCACGCCGGGTAAACTGGCGGCCGAAGCCGGTTTCTGCGCCGGGCGTGGTTCCGAATGCGGGGCTCTTTGTGGAATTCGACATGGACGGTATCTCCCGATTGTTGGAGGGGCCTCGTGAAAGGCTCGGTCCGCTTGCCGTCGCTGCCGGAAGGGCGCGACCGGTGCGGTCCGCGAGGGCCGGTTTTCAACGCCGGCGGATGCGACGATAGGGATGCGCCGGGGCGGGCGACAATTTCTTGAGTTGACGGGGGTTTAAGTTATTTTACGTTATAGGGCGTAAAAACGCGTCATATTTTGACCGGGCCGCCGAAAAAATTTTGGGAGAGGGAGTAGAGAGACTTATGGCATTGGACGGTTTCCCCGCCAATCTACGCCTGCTGTGCAGCGAGCGAAGTTCGGTCTCGCAGATCTGCCGGGAAATCGGCGTGAACCGGCAGCAATTCAACAGCTATCTCAGCGGCCGGTCGCGGCCGTCCAATCACAACCTTCTGAAGATCTGCCGCTATTTCGACGTGACGGCGACGGAGCTGGAACGCCCCTCGGCGGAATTCGCCCGAAACCGGCAGCCCGCGACGGCGCTTGTGGGGACCGGTGGGCCGAACCGAATGATCGGTCTGCTGAAACAGGCGATGGGAACCAAGAACCCCTCGATGCAGCGGCATGTGGGCTTTTATCACAGCTATTTCCAAGCGCCGCATGACCCGAACAGCATCGAGCGCGCCTTTATTTCGCTGTATGAGGAGGGCGGGAATTTCTTCACCAAATCCATCGAGCGGTTGGATAGTCCGGGCCGTCCGAAAACCTTCTCGAAATACGAAGGAATCGCCAGTTTCCTGGGCGACAAGATTTTCGTGGTGGAATTCGAGACCTTGTCCAAGGATACGATCGTGGAAACGATCCTCTACCCGACCTATCGCCGCAGTCTTTCTTATCTTTATGGATTGACCTTCGGCACCACCTCTTTCGGCGACCGTGCGCCGTTCTCGACCCCCATCGTCTGGCGCTATCTTGGTGCCAGCGTCGACGCCAAGGAAGCGCTCGCCCAATGCGGCATGTTCAACGCCGACTCCACCGCGATCAATCCGACGGTTCGCAAGATGCTGCGGGAAAACTTCCAACTCACCGGCAGCGCCACGACCGTCGAACGGGAGTGGTAAGCGCGGGCGATACCGGAAAAACCAAGCCGTCAACGCCGGGACGACATCCCCGGTTCCGTCCCGCACCTCATGCCTAGGATCCTCTCTTGGGCTGACAGATATCGAACAGGCCGGCAGCGATGCGAAAGACATTGTTTGTCGTGTTGTTGGAGAAAACCGCGATCAGCAGATCGTCGTCGAGGCTGTATATGAAATAGCTCCGGAACCCGACGATACTGCCTTCGTGCATGACCAGGTCGCCGCTTCTCATCACGCCGAGGCCGTAGCGGGCCTCGCCGCGCAGATCGCGACCGGGCCAGCGTTTCGCGTCGATCGGCGCGACCGGCTGCAGCATTTGCTCCAGGAAGGGTCTGGAAAGCCGGGGGTGGGTCATGCGTTTATATACGCCCATCCAGCGCAGGAAATCGTCAGCGGTGGTCACCAAGCCGCCATCGGCGGGGGTTACGGGCAGGGACACCACATCGTCCCTGACATGTCGGCTCGATGCGTCCTCCCATCTCAGCCCCAGGGCATCGGTCGGCCGCGGTAGAAATCCTTCGTCGTGAATTTCTGAGTCCGTCATTTCCAGGGGGGTGAGTAGTTCTTCCCGGATATGGGCGGCGTAACGGCGCCCCGTCTGCGCTTCGATGATTTTGCCCAGAAGCGTAAAGCCGATATTCGAATACTCGAACCGGCTGCCCGGTGTGAAGTTCAAGGCGCGCGTCATCGCCTCACCGATCATGCCGTCAATCGTCGTATCGAAGGCCCAGCCGTCGGTCACATCGTAATAGTCGCGTGTGACCGCATAGTCCGGGATGCCGCTGGTATGGCTGAGGAGGTGACGGACCGTGATGTCTGTCCAGATCGGCGCGGTGTACCTGTCCGGCAAAAGGCTGTTGATCGGGTCGTCGAGCGTGATCTTCCCAGCCTCGACCAATTGCAGGATCGCCGCGGCCGTGAACTGTTTCGTCACGGAACCGACATGCAGCCGCTGGTCTGCTTGGTTCGGCTGGCTCTCCGAGGCGGGTCCATAAGCGCGCTTGTGAAGGACACGGTCGCCCGACGTCACCAGAACGGTGCCGGAAAAATGCTCGGCCGCGACCATCTCGCGAAGATAGGCTTCCGAGGTATCATCGATTGTTTCGCCCACTTCGAAGCTCCAGCCGCCTCTTCAGCCTGTTAAATGTCACTGCAAAGCGTCACCAAAATGCCAATGGCGGACGCCGTTGCCAATGCCGAATGCGGTCCCCCCTTGGAACAAATGGGGGCCGGGATCAGACAGAGTGACGCCGGCTGCTACGGTGGAATGCCGGGAATGGTTACGCGGTCCTTGTGCGTAAATCGGCCAGATACGATGACAGAGTTTCCTCCATCGACTGGATGGCGTCGTTGAGCTTCGTCGTCGACGACGCAACATCCCGGGCGGACATCATCGTTTGATCGGCATTTTCCGAGACTTCGGTAATATGCCCCGTGATATCCTGGGTGCCGCGGGATGTTTCCCGCACATTTCTGCTAATCTCCTCAATCGCGGCATTTTGTTCTTCAATCGCCGCCGCGATTGCCGAGGATGCAACATGCACTTCGTTGATCGTGTTTGTAATGCCTTCAATGGCATGAACGGCGTTTTTCGTTTCGGTTTGGATCGCCTTTATCTGATTGGAGACCTCATCCGTCGCTTTAGCCGTTTCGTTGGCAAGGTTCTTCACTTCGGATGCCACCACCGAGAACCCTTTGCCGGCCTCCCCGGCGCGGGCCGCCTCGATCGTTGCGTTCAGCGCAAGAAGATTTGTCTGCTCGGCGATGTCTTGAATGATGCTCACGACCTCGCCGATTTTCCCGGCGGCCCCGTCGAGGATCTGAATGACGCTGTTGGCGCGTCCCGCTTCTTCCGCGGCTTTTTGGCTTATGCTGTTTGTATTCTCCACCTGCCGTCCGATTTCATTGCTGGACGCATTGAGCTCTTCCGTGGCTGCGGCGACCGTTTCAACGTTTTGTGAGGTTTGTTTTGAAATCGACGCGACGCTGTTTGTCTTCTCATTCGTTGCATCCGCCTTCGAGGACATAACCCCCGCGGACGCCTCCAATTGACCCATCACATCGCTCATATTCTTGACCGAAGACTGCATCGTGGATTCGAGGTTGTCCGCCATGCTCATCAACGACCGTCTTTTCTCTTCCTCCAATGACTTTTTGCGTTCTTCTTCCCGACTCGCAAGTTGCGCGGCTTCCCGCTCCGCGGCCTTCAGATCGACCAGGGCGTTGTGAGACGCGTTGAAGAGATTGAAGAGCCGCCAAGCCAGCCAAAGCATAGGCCCGCCGACCAAGACGACGTAAGTGGCGTGAATCAGAAAATGGTACAAAGCGTAATCCGCGCTGGGCCAGATAAGCAGCGGGAAAAGCAGGGAGAACAGAACGTGGTGGACGGTCGCGATGACATTGACGATCAGTATGGTCCGCCAGCAGAAATAGGCGACAAGCTGCGCATTCAAGACGAAAAACAGCATATGCGCATCCAGGACGAACCCGTCCGGAAGGCCGCTGGCGTCGAGAACGATAAGGGCCCACATCGCGGTCAATGAGGCGGCGATGGCATAGCGTGTCGCGCTCGCGTCCCGGCTTCTGATGTACAGTCCCGTCGTAAACAATGCGAAAACAAAGGCCAGGCCTGTCGATTCCAGAACCGCGCCGTCAGCGATGTAAGCCACCCCGGCAGTTACAAGAACGAGGACCCAAAGATAGGCAATAAAACATTTGCTGGCCAAAGACCGTATTCTTTGCAGCTCCGGAGAAATACCGCCTGATTTTTGATCGTCACTCATCTTATTTCCTCGAGATGTTTGTGTAGCCTTGAGGCCCCGCACAGGTTCGGAAGTCGGCTATACTGAGCGTGAATAGAGCGCCGCTGTCGCGGATCTTGTGCGCAAAATCTTGCCGCTGTGGCTTTACGATAACGATGGACGCACCAAGCCCGTCTCCGACAGGCAGCCCATTGGCCGCGACAATCCGGGAGAATATTTCCTGCGCCGCCATGGAAGGTGGGAAAAACACAGCCTGGAGAGACTCCGGCGCCCCTCTGAAAAAAGTAAGATAGAACACAGCACACAGGGTCAGAATGCCAATACCGGCCGCCGGCAGAAGATCCCGGGCGCCGCCACTGTCCGTTCTACAGTCTTTCATGTCGGTAGAATGGCTCATGGTTCATGGCTCTCGTTTCACAACCAAGTGTGAGCCATTATTTATTAGAGCAATATAATAATTTTAGGTTAACAGCCTGAACTGCCCGTTCCGGACAGTCCGGTGCGCGTCAATTCCTGTGCGTCGTGCTGCCGCCGGTGACTTGGTTTTTTTAAGGGGTACGGACCGCAGCGCCTGATGGGGGCTGATGAGGGCTGGTGAGGGCGAGGTGGCTCGATCTGGCAATGCGTTTCGGGTTCACCGAGCATGATGTCGGTCCGCTCACCGCAATGGCGTCTTCGTAATCGCGGGTGGCCGCTACGGTACAATCAGGGCCGAACCGCTTTGTCTTCGGCAGGGCGGGCCGACCGGACGGGTGCCGTTCCGGTAAACCGAGACGCGGTCGAATATGTCCGACGGCACCGTCCAGAAAGCCATTCTGGATGGACACCATTCATAGCATCGGTGTCTCTCTTGCATCGTTTGGCGATTTTTGATCGGGATCGATACCCTCCCGCATGTACAGGATTTCCCGCCCTAACTTGATGGTCGGGCGCATGCCGAAAAGGATAGAACCGATCAGAAACAACCAGGTGCCGAAGTAGGTCGTACTCTCGCTGAAGAACAACACGCTGCCGACGACAAACAAAAGAGCAGCGGAAAAATCCACCAAATTGTAAACAAGTTCGGTGGTTGCGTGAATTCTGCGATGATTGGTGCTTAGGTCGTGATTTCTGGGGTCGAACAATGTCATGGGGCAGAGCCCTCCATTATGGCTTGCGGGTCATATCGACAGCGTCTGGTTTAAGGGCGCTTTCAAAGAAAGACGGGGAGGCCGGCATACTCTCAGATCGCGGCAGTTCAGGCAGCCCAAAAACCGCCGGCCGGCCAATGCCGCCCGACGCGCCTGTCTATAGCGCATAATTCACGAATTCGATGACAGTATACTTTATTCCGCCTTAGGCTTCGGCCCTCTTTTCAAGGGGCGGACGCGGCGGCCCAATTTGCGTTCCACTTTTTTCAGCCAGTCCTCCGATCCCAGCGGACGGCCGATCGTTTCGGCGTTATGGATCAGGGCCGACATTTCCGCATCTTCTCCGCCCTTCAACAGCGCGCGAAAATCGGGGTAGCGTTCCAGAACCGGTGCGACGTCGACAAGCCCGTCGCTCTTTCCGGCAAGATGGGCGCGCGTACTCGCCCATTTCCAATCCCGCGCCCGCCGGATGAGCCGCGCCCGCACGGGGTTGAGCGACACATAGCGCACCGCATGCATCAAATGCTCTTCATCCATGGCGACGGAGGCGAACCGCCCCTGCCACAGATGGCCTGTCCAGTCGTGGCGCGCGTTGATGTGCCGGGTATAGCGCCGATGCGCGTCGGCCAATGTCGCGCGCAACCCGTCCTCGGTTTTCGGCACCAGGATGAGGTGGACATGGTTCGGCATCAGGCAATAGGCCCACACGGCCGTGCCGGCCCGTTCCGCGGCCTCGGTCAGAAGGCGTTTGTAGAGGATGTAATCCCCATCCTCAAAAAAGACGGGCTCACGCCGGTTACCCCGCTGCGTGACGAGATGCGGGATACCGGGAAGAACGATGCGTGCGATACGGGCCATGGGGGGAGGATAGCGTGGAGGTGGGGTCTAGTAAAGTAAACCGTCACCGTAATTCCAAACCGTCACCGTAATTCCCACCGTAATTCCAAGTAAGCTGTCACCGTAAAATGGTCACTGCAAAATGTCACCGGAGCCACGCTTCAGAGCAGGCGGATTCCATACCCAAATGCATCATTTGATGGGCAAGTTCACCGTAGTCCGCCATGGTAATTCCACCCGCTATGACTATGGTTTTCTAGGCACACCAAACAAGTTCGGCTGGTCTATCATCCGATAGCAGGCCCGCGTTACTGAGGGTGAAAGCATCTGAAATGTGCCAGAAGCAGCTGTTGTGTGTTATAAAAAATCGGCGCGATTTTTTGACGTCATGTTGAAAAGAAAGAATGTCAGTTGCGACTTTCAGCCAATTTACGGCTCGCTATTACGTTTTTTTTCGGGATGGTGATGTTTGCTACCACCTCTGCGACAGTGTCTGGCGAGGAGCAGCCTACGCTGATTCTTGCTACGATAGAGGGCTCAGACGGCGTGCGGATCAGGAGCGAGAATGGCCAGCTCATATCGGACAATCCCGGCTATTATCCTCTTTTGGCAGCGAAAGCGGCTGACATCTGCGGCGCTAAAGTCGAGTTCAAGTTCATGCCATGGAAGAGGGCTTTGGAATCCGTCAAAGCCGGTCGGGTATCGGCAGCATTCGCAAGTAGCTTCAAAGAAGAGCGGGCCGTATACGGCGTTTATCCAAGAATAAATGGCACCCTTGATCCAAGCCGTGCCCAGCGTGTCTACGCTTACCATTTTTACGCCAAAAAGAACAGACCGGAAGCAAAAGAAGGCTGGAGAAAGACGATCGGTGACGCGCTGGTCGGCGTCGAACGTGACGCGTCGATAATCCCGATGCTTAAAGAACTTGGGGCAAAGCCATACGAGAACTCCCAATACGACATACTTCTAAAAATGCTGGTTAATGGGCGCTTCCCTTTCGTCGTTGGAATTGCCGATAACTTTGACCCCGTAGTCAAGGCGGATGAAACACTATCTGCCCAGGTCGTTAGACTGGAGCCGGCTCTTGAAGTCAGGACCGGTTACGTCATGTTTGGTAAAGCGTTTTATGAAGCAAATAGAAACTTGGTCGAGTGTTTTTGGGATGAATCCGCCCGCATTTCAAAAACACAGTGGTATCGGGACGTGGTCCGCCAACACTACTCGCAATAGGATCGACTGGCTCATCTAGGGGCTGCGTCAGGTCAATATGCGCTCTGTCTCGCGCAAACTTTTGGGCTCGGCTCGTCCCACGGGCACGGGACGGAAATCAATAGGCGGATTCAGGTTAGAAGTGCACCACGCGTTCCGCTTCGCCAAGCTCGGCTATTGCGTCGATTGATCGATCTATGAGGTGTTTCAAGCTCGTCTTTGGCCATCGCTACTCCTGTTCGCTTAGTTTTGATGTGCGGTCCCAGGAATCGTGCCAGTCGATCAGACTGTCTCCTTCGCGAATATCACCCTGCGTGTGCCAGACTTTGAATCCTGACCGTTTTGCCGAGTGAATGAAAACGGACGCATTTTTCTCATCGATGGGGCCGAATTCTGAGAAGAATTGTTTGGCCTTATCCGTGTAGGCCGTGATCCTCACATTCGTCAGCGGCTGGGCCGTCAATTTGAAATCATAGTCCATGCGTAATCTCTTTTCGTAATGTTCAAGGCCTGCGTGCTCGATATTGCGTCGTAGGGTTTCCTCATGCACCCGGTTGGTTTGCGAATTGCGGTGGAATTACGGTGACGGAATTACGGTGACAGTTTACTTAACTGCCTTTCTGTCCGCTTAACCGAGCGCTAAGCTGAAAAGTCTATGAATTAAGTAAACTGTCACCGTAATCCGTCGCTCTTTCCGGCCAGATGCGCGCGCGTACTCGCCCATTTCCAGTCCCGCGCCCGCCGGACGAGCCGCGCCCGGAGAGGGTTGAGCGACACATAGCGCACCGCATGCATCAAATGCTCCTCGTCCATGGCGACGGAGCTGAACCGCCCTTGCCACAGATGGCCCGTCCACTCATGGCGCGCGTTGATATGGCGGGTATAGCGCCGATGCGCATCGGCCAGCGTCGCGCGCAAACCGTCCTCGGTTTTGGGCACCAGGATCAGATGAACATGGTTCGGCATCAGGCAATAGGCCCACACCGCCGTGCCGGCCCGCTCGGCCGCCTCGGCCAAAAGGCGCTTGTAGAGGATGTAATCCCCGTCCTCGAAAAAGACGGGCTCACGCCGGTTGCCCCGCTGCGTGACGTGATGCGGAATACCGGGAAGAACGATGCGTGCGATACGGGCCATAGGGGGAGGATAGGGGGGAAGCGGGTTCCAGTAAAGTAAGCTGTCACCGTAACACATTTTGTATCGAGCAGTTCAGAAAATGTCGTCTCTAGCAATAGCGTCTAGCTGCGCTGCTATCCGGTGCGAATACGGATCTATTTCGAGCGCATCTGGCGTCGAGACTAGCTTGTCACCCCAAATCGGATATCCATTTTCGACCTTTACTGGAGGTTGTTCGTTCTTTTGAAGCAAAGAATTGGCGGCGAGTACCGCGTCGTTGATCGAATTTCTGAAAAACAGTGAGACATATCCGTTAGACTTTTGCGCAGATACTAATGCATTTCGCCATGCGACCAGATCAGGCTTATTGTCGGAAATGCCATTTACAATTTCTGCGGCAGACGGCACGTTGGTTGGGTCAAGCCGCTTCGCGGTGATATAGGAAAAATTTAATTGGCCGGGAAGATAACCGGCCCGGCGGGAAAGCGTCGCGGCAAGACTGCTGCTTGTTGGAGTGCCTCCGAATTTTTCTGCGAGTTGCACAGCGCTCAGTGTTTCCGATGAAATCTTAACTCCAAAATCTTGGGCCAGCAGATCCTCTGCCAATGCTAGGTCAGAATATGCATATGCCAAACGGCGTCGCTGGCCTATCGGCACTTCGATCAACTCTATGGCAGTCACAGGAGGAAGGGAGTGCCTCAACTCGGATACGACTGATTGAAGCAAAAGATTCCGAACATATGCAGGTGCTTCCGAATAGGCACTGTTCTTGTCTCTGTATCGTGCCAATAGAAACTGCGAATTCTCAATAGATTCTTGGAACTTCAGAGTTCCGAAGGTGGTACGCGGCAAATCTGTGATACTTACGGGTATGCGTGTTGGCTGTTGCTCGCTTACAGATATTTGGTCCGATCCAAAATCTGTCACAGTCAAGAGCAATCGCGCGTCGGTTTGGCCGGGGCCTGAGTATTCCGCCTGTCGAATTGTCTGAAGAGCGAGGATTAGTTCTTTCGATAGACACTTTTGTTCGCTATATCGGTAGAGCTTGTTCAACACTCTCAAGTGTCTCTCCCCGAGTTCACTCGATATCCAACCCTTTCTTATCCACGAGAATATATGTAAGAGATCAAGTGCTCCAAAGTTGCGATCGGACTGGTACAACCATTCCAGTTCAGCATCTCCGAGATGGTCGTCGGTGAGATCGTGCTCTAGTTTTACTAGGATATCGCTGGGCGGAATTTGATCACGAAGTAATCTCAGTATTTTAGGACGAACCAAGAAGTTTCCTTCAGTCATTCGTGCTGATTCCAACGCCGCGACGAATCCCTTTTGTCGAAGGTTCTCATCAGTTTCGTGATCGAATTTCTTGTGCAACGAGGCAAAGCCCATCCCACATTCGCTGATGACCAGAGATCCAGACTGACCTTCATGTACGATCTTGTTCGTGTGGAATACTGTGACGTCATCAGGAATGTTGTCGTATTTTCGCGTTGCCTCGATATCAATAGAAACCTCGAAATGATGTCCATCTACAACGAATCCCGCAGCCCTTCCTCTCCACGGATGATCCCGACCAAGCAATAGGGGAACGGCGCCGTAGTCCAGTCGTTGGCCTTTCAGGGCTTTGAGAATGACGAAGTCAATGTCCGTGTGTGAACCCGTTCCAAGGCTTTCAAATTTGATATAACGTTTGGGGTCCCTTGAAGGTCCAAGAACCAACCGGAGGTTTTCCGGATCCGCATATTGGACCACATGCATTGCGGTGACGAAATAGCCACGTGAATCAATCGCTGTTGCGGTTCCAATGGTCCTGTCGCCACCATCTTTAGGAGCGCGTAATTCCACAACCTGGTAATGCGTTCGATCAATCAGATCATCTAGATTCGGCTGATTGTTGCCGGAGCATGTGCAAGTGGCATGTGCCGGGAGAACCGGAAGGAATAGTGACAATAGTAGAAATATAGCGGCAACGTGCTGTTGAATGCACATGTGGATCTCTGGTGTTTGACTATTGTACTTCAAGGACATCTACCGGCTCTAGAATGACTCTGCGAATGTTCGCACTGGCTAACCCAGTCGGCAGGATGTCGGCTATCTTTGCTAATCCTCCTTGCGACGCGACGCCTAAAAAAAATGGGTTCTCACCGCCAACTTCTAGCCCCGTGTCGCCAACAGCTTTCCAATTGGCACCAGCACTAGCCCCGACCTGCTTTGCAAGTGTTAGACCGGCCTCAGCTTTGAACAAGTTCGTTTCTGAGAACTCATACCTGAGTTGGCCTTTGATCGCCCGCACCACAACAAAGAGCCGGTTGGCGTTACCTTGATCTAGCAATTGTTTTACCCTCGCGAGACACTGCTTCTTGATTGGTCTCGTCATACCAGTTTGGTCGAAGATGAGCTCGCTTGTTGCGATGCTATCTTCAGAGGTGTTGGTCAGTGCAATTTTCACGTTTGATGACTGTTTGGTCTCTACGCCTAGTTTTGCCGAGGAGGATGGGCCAAAAACTTTTTCAAGAAGACTTGCGCCAATTGAGAAGTCTCTGTCGGAGTGGCCACTATAGTTCGCAAGAATTACGTTGCTGTTCCGAATAAGACTACGCTCGTACTCGAACAAACCTTCGGGACAAATTTCCTCAACATTAACAAGCTTTTTGTCCTTTAGATCGCCCAAGATGACGTAGTTTGGACCCCAGTTTTCTCGCAATGGGTAGTAAATAGAATACCCTGCTTGATTTAGAGATGCTTCGAATCCAGAGAGATTTGCTGTTCCGTTACACCCTGTCAAAAAAAGCAGGATGGTCGCAACCATCTGAAACGCAGTTGTCTGTCTTCCCACAAGTAAACCCTCCCAAGAAATAGCTTCGCAGGGTACTAGGCTCCAAACGCCATCTGAGATCATATATTCAAAAATTGAACGACCTAATGATACAAAAAATGAAACTGAAATGCAATTTTAAGGAGTCATGGCTGTATGGGGGAATTGTGTGCGGCTTGGGAGTCTTTCTTTGATTTAGCCGTGTCTCGTCGATTGCTGATTGAGCAACGAAGCTGACGTCCTGATAACGGTTTATTCTAAGGTAGGTGGAGCTCGACTGAAATTGTAAGAGACACCGAAGTAGCTGATTGGCTTAACAGTCACTGATTGCGACAGGATGAGAATTGTCGACTGTATCATCGGCATTCGTGCAATTTGTAAGACGCCGTGGCGGTCTCACCCCGGCCGCCAATACTCAAAACCATCGAGGCTGCCTTTGCGGACGCGCTGGCTCTTGCGGGTTTCGCGTCTGGCTTCCAGCAATCCGCCGAAGCGCTGGTCCAGCGCCGGGGCCGGTAGATAGTCCTTGGGCGGGGGGGCGTAGTCGCCCTTGGCCATCACGGCGGCGACATGGGCGTCCGCCGCGCCGGCCAGGTTCAGATACAGGTCCTGATACAGTTCCGTCGCCTCCGCCGCCAGGCCGGGGTCGGGATGGATTTCAAGGGGCAGGGCCGGGCTGTTGAGGACGATCCGCCGCCAGGCATGAACCAGCAGGCTGCGCAGCACGAAGGCGCGTTCCGCGTCGCGGTGCGGTTGCTGCGGCTCGCTGGCGTCCAGGCCCGCGGCCGCCGTGCCAAACAGGGTCAGGAAGTTTCGGTATTTCGCCTGAAGGGTGTCGAGCGGCCAGGCATCGCGGATCATTTGATGCAGGGCGTCGGGCTTCACGCCGGGCAGGGCGCCGGCGCGCCATTCCACCACCTTGTCGGCGATGCCCAGACTGTCCAGGGTCTGCGCCACGGCCTCAGGCGCGGGCACCGCGTTGACCAACAAATTGGGGCCGATCTGGGCGAAGCCCTGCCAGCCCAATTGCTTCACCGCGGCGGCCCGTTCCCGGCGGCTCAACCCGCCGGTCAGGATCAGCACCGTCCACTGTTCGTCCCAGGGAACCGCGTCGCCGGCATAGATGCGCCGTTCGGCGGCGTCGAAGGTCAGCCGCGCGGGCTTGGTGAGCGAATAGAAACTGCGCCGCCCTTCCTTGGTGGTGTCGAAATAGGCGTCCTGGCTCAACCGATAGACGGCGGTGCGCACCACGCGCTCGCCGACCCCGAAGGGTTCCATCAGGCGGATCAGGTCCGACAGCCAGATCGCCCCGCCATGGGGGACGATGGCGTCCCCGAAGACGGTCACGATCATCGACTTGCCGCGGATCTCCATTTCCGACAACAGGCGGGCGACCAGCGGATCGGCGCTGCTATCATAAGGGGCGTGGGCCCGGGATGTCGCGATGTCGGCGCTGTCTGCCATGATTGCCTTTCTAATGCCGATGCCGATGCCGATGCCGATGCCTGTTCGGTTCCGGCTCTAGCGGTGGTCGACCACGCGCTTGGCCTTGCCCATGGAGCGTTCGACCGCACCTTCGGGCCGGATCTGCACCTTGGCGCTGATGCCGATCAGGCTCTTGATATGATGGGTCAGGTCCTTGGCCATCGCGGCGGCGGCGCTTTCGTCGGCGGGCGCGCGGCTTTCCACATTGACCGTCAGCTTGTCCAAGGGGCCTTCCTTGTGGACCTCCAACTGGTAATGCGGGGCGAAGCGGTCGTCCTTCAAGATCAGTTCCTCGATCTGCGAGGGGAAGACGTTGACGCCGCGGATGATCAGCATGTCGTCCGTCCGGCCCGTGACCTTTTCCATCCGCCGCATGGTTCGCGCCGTGCCCGGCAACAGGCGGGTCAGGTCGCGGGTGCGATAGCGGATGATCGGCTGCGCTTCCTTGGACAGGGTGGTGAAGACCAGCTCGCCCAACTCGCCGTCGGCGACCGGCTCGCCCGTGTCCGGGTTGATGATCTCCGGGTAGAAGTGATCCTCCCAGATATGCAGCCCGTCCTTGGTTTCGATGCATTCGACCGACACGCCGGGGCCGACGATTTCCGACAGGCCATAGATGTCGACCGCCTGGATGCCCACGCGTTCCTCGATGGTGCTGCGCATTTCCTCGGTCCAGGGTTCGGCGCCGAAGATGCCCACCTCCAGCGAGCATTCCTCTTTCGTCAGGCCGGTGCGTTCCATCTCATCGGCGAGCGCCAGCATATAGCTCGGCGTGACCATGATGATGGTGGGGCGGAAATCGCGGATCAGCTGAACCTGCTTTTCGGTCTGGCCGCCGGACATCGGAATGACGGTGGCGCCCAGGCGTTCCGCGCCGTAATGCGCGCCCAGGCCCCCGGTGAACAGCCCATAGCCGTAGGAGACATGGACCATGTCGTTCCGCGTGCCGCCGGCGGCGCGGATCGACCGCGCCATGACCTGGGCCCAGACGTCGATATCGCCCTTGGTATAGGCGACCACGGTGGGCTTGCCCGTCGTGCCGCTGGAGGCGTGCAGGCGGACGATATCGCTCATCGGGCTGGCGAACAGACCATAGGGATAGGTGACGCGCAGGTCTTCCTTGGTGCTGAAGGGGAATTTCTTCAAATCCTCCAGGCTGTGGAAGTCGTCGGGATGGACGCCGTGGGCGTCGAACTTGGCCTTGTAATGCGGCACGTTTTCATAGGCGCGGGTCAGGGCGCGTTTCATGCGGCCGACCTGGACGGCGGTGATTTCGTCGCGGCTGGCGATTTCGATCGGGTCGAGGTCTTGGGGGTCGTGTTTGCTGACGGTCATGGCGCTCTAGACCTCCGATTGGGGAAGGGAGGGATCGATGGGCTGGCCCAAGGTGCGGGACTTGCCGCGGAACAGCGCGATGATCGTGCCGTCCTGGTTGGTGACGGTGACGTCGTAGATGCCGGACCGGCCGCGCCGCAGCGCCTCGGTGCATTCCGCGGTCAGCACATCGCCTTCCTTCGCCGAATTGGTGAAGTCGACATCGCAGCTCTGCGCCACGGTCATCTTGTTATAGCTGTTGCAGGCAACGGCGAAGGCGGTATCGGCGAGGGTGAAGGTGAAACCGCCATGCATTATCTTGAACCCGTTCAACATGTCGGGGCGGATGGCCATTTTCACTCTGGCATAGCCGGGGCGGACCTCTTCGACCGTCATGCCCAGCGATGTGCTCGCCGCGTCGTCGGCCAGCATCCGGCGGGCCGTTCCCTCGGCGATCCGTTGCGCGGATGTCCCGGCGTCCTCCTGTTCCGAAGCGGTCATGATCATTCCCCCTTGAAGGCGGGTTTGCGCTTCTCGAGAAAGGCGGTGACGCCTTCGCGGTAATCCTCGGTCTTGCCGGCCATGCGCTGCAGGTCGCGTTCAAGGTCCAATTGCTGGTCCAGCGTATGAGTGGGGGACTGGTTGAAGGCCTGCTTGATGAGGCTGAGGCCGCGGGTCGGCTGGGTCGCCAGATGACGGGCCATGTCATTGGCGGTCTGGGCCAGGACGTCATCGGCGACGCAATCCCAGATCATGCCCCATTCCAGCGCCTTTTCCGCCGGCAGCGTGTCGCCCAGCAGCGCCAGGCCCAGCGCGCGCTGGCGGCCGATCAGGCGCGGCAGCATCCAGGTGCCGCCGCAATCGGGGATCAGGCCGATCTTGCAGAAAGCCTGAATGAACTTGGCCGATTTGCCGGCGATGACGATGTCGCAGTTCAGCGCCAGATTGGCGCCGGCCCCGGCGGCGACGCCGTTCACCGCCGCGATCACCGGCAGTTCCAGCGCGCGCAATCTGCGGATCAGCGGGTTGTATTCCTGGTCCAGCGTGGCGCCGGTATCGGGCGGGGCGTCACCGGGTTTCACCGCCCGGTCGTTCAAATCCTGCCCGGCGCAGAAACCGCGCCCGGCGCCGGTCAAAACCATGGCGCGGACGGCCTTGTCGCTTTCGATCCGCTTCAGCGCGTCGCGCAATTCGGACCGCATCTGGCCGGTGAAGCTGTTCAGCTTGTCCGGACGGTTCAGCGTCACGGTTGCAACACCCTCGGCAATGTCGAAAAGAATGGTCTCGTAATCACTCGTCGCGGACATGCGTTTCGTTTCCCCCAAGCTTCGGACCGGTTCGGCCCGGTTGTTTTCGATCTTGAAAAACGTGATACGATATTGGCGCGGATTTTTCAATTTTGGTATCACGTTTTTCCCGCGAAGTCTGATGCGGTTGTGTGAGACGCCTCACCGGAAAGGATGAAGATGGCCCTTGTATACGAAATCGACGGCGTCCGCCCGGTCGTGGACCCGTCGGCCTATGTGCATCCGACCGCGGTGCTGATCGGGGACGCCATTGTCGGCCCCGAGGTCTATGTGGGACCGGGCGCCAGCATGCGTGGCGATTTCGGCCGGCTGATCCTGGAAAAGGGATCGAACCTGCAGGACAATTGCGTCATGCACGGCTTCCCGGAGGGGGAAACGGTGGTTGAGGAAGACGGCCATATCGGCCATGGCGCGGTGCTGCATGGCTGCGTCGTGAAGCGCAACGCGCTGGTCGGCATGAACAGCGTGGTGATGGACGGCGCGGTGATCGGCGAGGAATCGATCGTCGGCGCCATGGCCTTCGTTCGCGCGGGCCAGGTTTTCGAGCCGCGTTCGCTGATCGTCGGCATGCCGGCCCGGCGGATCCGTGCGGTGACGGATGCGGAAATCGAGTGGAAGGGCGGGGGCACGCGGGACTATCAGAACCTTGTCGGGCGCTGCCTGAGAACCATGAAAGCAGTCGAACCGCTGACCGAATTCGACCCGGACCGCCCGCGCGTTCCGGTGCAGTCGACCCGGCCCCTGTATAAAGTTAAAAAAGCATAGAAAGCGCCTTTACCAGCCTTGGTTTCCTTGACATGACCCCGCCCACCCTTACGTAAACGGGGGGAACCACACCGCGCTGAAACACTTCAAACTGCTGCAAGAAAAGGGGATCGTCATCAACGACGCCTGGACATCGCCACCGAGACCGAACACGCCGTCGGGCGAGGTTCGTCGTATCGGCATTGAGTTGGAGTTCATCGACCTCGACGCCATGACCAGCGCCGAGATCGTGAAATCCCTGTTCGGTGGCGACTTGGACAGGGTAAGCCAGCACAAGGTCCATGTCCGCGGCTGCCGATTTGGCGATTTCCTGGTCGAGCTCGATCTGCAGTTGCTTCACGAGGGCGATCCGACGAACCCGCTGCGCCAATTGGCCGGCGAACTAGGCGCGGCCCTGATCCCGATGGAGATCACCTGCCCGCCGATCCGTTTCGACGAGGCGCATGTCATCGATGCGTTGCGGGAGGAACTTCGCCAAGCCGGCGCGCAGGGAACCCTGACGAGTCCGTTCTATGCGCTGGGCGCGCAATTGAACCCGGAACTGCCGTCCCATGAAAGCGCCTATCTGCTGTCGGTATTGCGATCCTTCGTTTTGCTGCGCGACTGGCTGCGGGATGAGATTCAGGTGGACACGAGCCGACGGCTGTCCTTCTTCGCCTCCGCCTTTCCTGGCGATTGGTGCGACATGATCCTCGACCCTCGCTATGCCCCGGACATGGCGGGATTGACCCGCGGCTATCTGGATCACAACCCGACCCGGAACCGGGAATTGGACATGCTTCCCTTCCTGGCTTTCTTGGACGAAAAGCGGATCCGGTCGGCCGTGGCGGGACAGAAGGTCCATAAGCGGCCGACCTACCACTACCGTCTGCCTAACGCCCTGATCGATTCCCCGGATTGGTCCCTGGCGCTTGAATGGGAACGCTGGCTTGCGGTCGAACAATTGGCGGAGCGGCCCGAGCTGATCGAAAAATACGCCGCGCTGTGGCGGGAAAACCACGCCCGGTTGATCCCCCATGACTGGACGCCGACATCGCGCGAGTTGCGGGGGCAGTTGTGACGCGGCCCGTCATCGGCGTGACAGGCGGACGCGGGCGCGGGCGCATTTCCTGGCTCTGCGCGGCGTTTTCCCTGTGGCTGCATGGGGCGCGCGCCGTTCGCATCACCGCCCAGAAAGACCCGCATTCGCACTTCGACCCGGCCGTGGTTGCCGGCCTGGATGGGCTGGTGATTGGCGGTGGGGATGATATCGGCGCGACGATCTATGGCGCTGAGCCGACGCCCGATGTACGACTGGACCCCGCCCGCGACGCGCTGGAACTATCGGCGCTTGAATCCCTATGGGACACGGAAATCCCGATCCTGGGCATATGCCGCGGGTCGCAGATGCTGAACATCTATGCCGGCGGCAATCTGCACCAGGATATCTATTCCGCCTTCGCGGAAGTCCCGCGCATTCATACGCCCCTGCCGCGCAAGCGGGTGACCCTTGAGCCCGGGACCCGGCTTGAGAAGATCATCGGGGCCGGCACCGTGAAGGTGAACGCGCTGCATCACCAGTCGGTCGACCGGCTGGGGAAGGGGTTCCGGGTCGCCGCACGGGACGAATTCGGCATCGTTCAAGCAACCGAGCATCAAGGGGCGGTTTTCAGGGTCGGGGTCCAATGGCATCCGGAATTCCTGTTCTACCGTTTTCCGCATCGGCGCTTGTTCGGATCGCTGGTGGAAGCGGCACGGGGCTACGCCAACCGCATGTAACCCGGACCTGTCAGATCTCCGCGCAGGGAATCTGAACGATGTCTTCTTCGAAAAGCGCCATGCGTTTCTGCTCGCTTCCCGCCAAGCGATACAGGCTGACGCCGATGACATGGTCGATCCGGCCGTCGGCGGAGGCGAGAGGCATTAAAAGACGTTCCGCCCGCCAAAGGTCCTGGCTGGAGAGTTTTTCTTGCTTTGCGCCGTATTGGACAAGGGGGGTGTCGATGATCTTGCGCCATCTTGCTTGGACGACGGGGTAATCCTCATCCCCGACGACTTGGCGTAATGTTTTGTCCTTGATTGGATGCCCCCAGGCACGGTTCACCTCTTCGCCCGCCAACAGGCAGACGAAATCACCGGCCACGGGGTCATCACGGTACAACCAAGTGAAGCGAAGCAGCGCGGGCATCTGGAAGGGGTCGAAATCCCGTTTGGTCGGCACCGCTGCCCCGGACCGGGCAGACCGCCAGGCATCGAAAAATACTAGAAGCCGCGCGTCTGTGCCGGGTGGCAGTATTTCGTCGGCCGGTCGGGCAAATCCATCATGTCCTGTGTGTTCCATATCAACCGGAAGCCTAAGATTTCGAAAGGGGCGGCGGGGGGCGTGATCGGCTTAGTATCGCCGAATGGATGAACTAAAAAAAATGTTTTCATTGCATTAGGGAGGAATACCAGAGCGCACCGTATTCTAAGGTTTGGCGGCGATACGTCCGTTTGACTCAGACCTCGTCACAACGCAGGCGAAACTTTCCCTCGTTGATCGATGTTCTGACAGGGACGTTTCCGGTGGCCAAGCTGTACAGGCTGACGCCGATGATATGGTCTGCTTGTTCGCCGTCCGTACTCAGCGGCATAAGCAAACGCTCAGCCTTCCAAAGCGACAGGTTGGATAGCTGTTCGTCTCTTTGTCCATATTGGACCAATGGAACGTCGAGCACCTCCCGCCAGCGCTGAAGGATGGCAGGGTGTTCGTCTTCGCCAACAATTTCGGCCAAGGTTTTGCCTCTGATGGATCTACCCCACGCCTGGTTCACATCCTCACCCGCCAGCAGACAGAGGAAGTCACCAATCTGCGGCTCGTAGCGGTAGAGCCATGCATAACGCAACAGGGACGAAATCTGAGACGGGTCGAAATCCCGCTTCATCGGCAGCAGCGCACCCTTGCGGCAGGACCGCCAAGAATCGAAGAATGTCAGCAACCGAGAGTCGGTTCCTGGGGGGAGTAGTTCGCCCGCGGGGCGGCCGATAGCACCCAATCTGTTATGGTTCATATCAATCAGTATTAATTAAAAGGAATTTACGCGGGTCATAACAGCATAGGCTGGCTATTTCTATACCGCGAATGAAAATTTTATACGCATTTTCAGATGTTTAGGTGTCTTGATACCGCGTGGTATCAAAATGCGTCGGAGTCAGGAATTAATCGAAAATGGGAAAGGGTTTCCCGTCGGCTGCGATCGAGTGTCGGAACGGCGAGAAAGGGAGGATCCGGCTGCACGCATATGCTGGACCTATGGCCGGGCTTGCTCTACGCACAAAGCTGCCCAAATTTTGGGCCTTGTACGACGACGGTCTCTTTTGGGCCATGCGGACCGGCAACAGATCGAACGACAACAGCGAGGCGACATGTTCAGATCCTTTTTCCTGTCCAAGGAATGGGCCGTATGGGCCTGGGGTGGCATGGCCATCATTTTCGGCGGCACCTGGTATCAGGTTCAGTTGGACGTCAGAATCAACGAATGGTTCGGCGGGTTCTATGACGTTGTGCAAAAGGCGCTTGGGGAACCAGGCAGCGTAACCATGCCGGAGTTCTATGGCTTTCTGCTGACTTTCGGAAAGATCGCAGGGATTTATATCGTCGTCGCGGTGTTTCTGGGTTTCTTTACCAAACACTGGACCTTCCGCTGGCGGCACGCGATGAACGACTTCTATACATCGCACTGGGACAGCCTGCGCCATATCGAAGGGGCCAGCCAACGCGTTCAGGAAGACACCCGCCGTTTCGCTAATATCATGGAGTCGCTGGGAAGCCGTTTGCTAGACTCCCTCATGACGCTGGTCGCCTTCCTGCCGATCCTGTGGGGATTGTCGAAGCAGGTGACGGAGATTCCGATCTTCGGCGAAGTTCAACATGCACTGGTCTATGTCGCGATCATCTTCGCGCTTTTCGGCACCGCCGTTCTGGCGGTGGTTGGCATCAAACTGCCGGGACTGGAATTCAACAACCAGAAGGTCGAAGCGGCCTATCGCAAGGAACTGGTCTATGGCGAGGACCACGAGGACCGCGCCACCCCGCCGACGGTAAAGGAACTGTTCCTCAATGTGCGCCGGAACTATTTCCGACTGTTCTTTCACTACATGTATTTCGACGTCGCCAAATGGTCCTATCTGCAGTTCGGCGTTTTGGTACCCTATATGGCCTTGGCGCCGACGATCGTGTCCGGCGCGATCACGTTGGGGGTGATGCAGCAGATCGTGCGCGCCTTCGGACGAGTTGAAAGCTCGTTCCAGTTCCTGGTCCATAGCTGGACGATCATCGTCGAATTGATGTCGGTCTATAAACGCCTGCGCGCCTTCGAGGCGACGATCTACGACGAACCGGATCCTGACCGCTGGGAAGTCGCGGACGATACCGTGAAATAGAGGGCCGGAGTATCTTTGTTGGCTGATTAGGCGGTTGTAAGGTTTTCGCCCAATACCTATTCTAGGCTGTGCGCTCGGGAGGCGCGGGTTCGGTGTATGTTGTTTGGGGGGAATATGAAGACCATCAAATTCGCGGCCGTTCCGGCCATGGTTCTGGTTTTGGCCGGGTGCAGCAGCAGCTTCGGCTATTTCCATGATCGCACCAAGCCGCCGGAGACCGTTCGGTCGGATTATTTGGAATGCGGGCGCATCGCCTTTGTCCAAAAGTCGAACGTCCACATGCCTCTGAAGCCCAATCAAGCCGCTGTGTCGGATTCAAGCACTTCCGCCGCGACGGCGACACCGCCGACAAACAATGCCGCGGCCGGGTTCGCAACTGGTTTTGCCTCCGGCTTCGCCGAGGGTTGGAACGAAGCCGAACGTAAGAAGCAGAACATGATAAAGTGCATGGCTTTGCGCGGATACGCGATGTACCACGCGGGCGGCAGCACCAATTCCGAATTCCAGGCCTTGCCGCGGGAAAAGAAGATGGATCGGCGCGTCGAACTGGGCGGTCTGGAAAATCCTGTCGGCGAGTTTGTCGCCTACCCGCCGGAATGGGATTTGGGAGCGGAATGACGCCAAAGAGTCCGGCTGGGCCGTATCGCGATTATGGCCCGGTTGTTTGTGCCGGACGGCGCACCAATTAGATACAATCATTTTGTTATTCTAACCGGATGTTTCGCTCGGCGGGGCATTCGCCGGTGGCCTGTGCTATATATTTCAGGAAACCCTTGAACACGTTTTCGGACCGCGTATGGATATTGTTCTGATCACCACGATTATTGCGTCGCTTTTCCTGGTGATCGGGACCGCGGAGCCTTTGGCCGCCCGTCTGAAACTGCCCTATAGCGTGATCCTTGCCGTCATAGGCATTTTGATCGGCCTGGGGGCGACGTTTTTTCTGCGCACGGAACTGACGGATGCGCTGAACCCGGTCGCGGAAGCGATCTTGGACCTGCCGATCCGGTCCAACGTCTTCCTGTATATCTTTCTACCGACATTGCTGTTCCAGGCCACCTTGGGCATGGATCTGCGGCGAATGCTGGACGATTGGGTGCCAATCCTGGTGCTGGCGGTCGTTGCCGTCGTGGCGGCGACCCTGTCGGTCGGCTTCGCCTTGGCGGCGACAAGTGTGATGCCGTTGGTCGCCTGTCTGCTTGTAGGCGCCATCGTGTCCACCACGGACCCATCGGCGGTCATCTCGATTTTCCGCTCCCTGTCCACGCCCCGGCGCTTGGCCAGGATCATCGAGGGCGAAAGTCTGTTGAACGACGCGGCGGCCATCGCCTTGTTCGGGTTCTTCATGGGGTTCGTCATGACCGGCCGGCCGGACCCGACCTTCATGGATGCGCTGACCAGCTTTCCCATCCTGATCATCGGCGGCGTGCTGACCGGTTGGCTGACGGCGCGGGGCGCGGTGTGGCTGATGGCGATGTTCGCCCGGTACGAAAAGGCGCAGTTTTCGATTTCCGTCGCGCTGCCCTATCTGGCCTATATCATCGCCGAGCAGAGTGTCGGGGCGTCGGGCGTGATTTCCGTTGTCGTGGCGGGACTTACATTGAACCTGGCGGGACCGGGGCGGTTGACGCCGCAGTCTTGGACCGGCCTGCGGGAAATTTGGGATACCCTGGCGCATTGGGCCGGCGCGCTGATCTTCATCTTGGCCGCGCTGTTGATTCCGCGCTTGTTGGAACAGGTACGGCTTCAGGAAGTGTTGCTGATCGGTGTGGTCGTGGTGGCGGCTTTTTTCGCACGGGCGGTCATCCTGTACGGCGTGTTCCCGCTGTTGACGGTGATGCGCGCGTCGCCCCCGGTTCAACGGCCATATCGGGCGGCTATCCTATGGGGCGGCCTGCGCGGCGCGGTCACACTCGCCCTGGCCCTGGCGGTGACGGAAAGCTTCCGGGTGCCGATAGAGGTCAAGCGCTTGGTCGGCATCCTGGCTACAGGATATGCCGTGTTTACCCTGATCGTGCAGGGGACGACCTTGCGGTCGGTCGTGAGGTGGCTTGGCCTGGAACAACTTTCCCCGATCGATGTGGCGCTGTCGAAACAGGTGGTCGCCGTTGCCTTGCAGACCGTCCGCGAGGACATGGCCAAAACGACGGAGAACTACGAACTGGCGCATGACATCGTCCGGTCGGAGGCGAAACGGTTCGGTGAACGCCTGGATGCGGCGGTGAAGGAAGCGGAAAAAAGTGGCGAGATCCTGGATCGCGACCGTGTGACGTTGGGCCTGTTGGCGCTTGCCGGGGCCGAACGGGACCTGATCATCGCCAGGGCCCGGGAACAAACCGTGTCGTCGCGGCTGACACAGAAACTGCTGGCCGACGCGGACCGATTGATTGAAAGCACGCGGGGCGGCGGGCGGTTGGGCTACCGCCGGGCGGCGCGGGCCAGTGTTCATTACGGCGGAGTTTTTCGGGTCGCCGTTTTTCTGCACAACCGTTTCGGACTTTCCGCGCCGCTGGCGGTGATGACGGCCGACCGGCTTGAAGTCCTGCTTTCCAAGCGGCTGATCCTGCGCGACCTGACCGGCTTCATCGACAGAAGAATACGGCGCATTCACGGCAGGCGCGTCGCGGAACTGCTTCGCAGTTTGCTGGCGCTTCGCTTGAATGCCATCGATACGGCGTTGCAAGGGCTGCGGCTGCAATACCCGGGTTATGCCGGGGAACTAGAACGGCGCTTCATTCGCCGAATGGCGCTGCGCATCGAGGAACGCGAATACGAAGCGATGCGCGCCGACGGCTTGATCGAGACGGAACTGCATGCGGCGTTAAGCCAGGAAATCGCTGTCCGAAGCGCGAAGGCGCGCAGAAGACCCCGTTTGGATCTGGCCCTTAGTGGCAGCGAGCTGGTACGGCAATTCCCGCTTTTTTCCGACCTGGACGAAAAATCCATCAAGCGGCTCACCAGGGCGCTTTCGACGCGTTATGTGAATGCGGGAGAGGTCGTGATCAGCCGAGATACCACGGTGAAGAGTGTTTATTTCATCGCCTCCGGTGCGGTTGAGTTGGAAAGCGTGGCCGGTCGCACGCGCCTGGGACGCGGGGAAATGTTCGGGCAGATGGCATTGTTGATGGAGCGCCCCCGGCGGTTCGAAGCCAGCGCCATTGCGCCGACGACCCTGCTTGTGTTGGACGAATCCGGGTTCCGCCGACTGCTGGGACGCAGCCCTTCGATGCGGGACGCGGTGCGCGCGAGCGCTGAAAAACGGGGTATTTCCCCTTCGCGCTTGATTCCGCTGCGCCCCCCTAAGGAGGATTGATCTTCCGCGAAGCAGGTCAATGAAACCGTTCTGATGAGGTAATTTGACCAGCAGCGCTATGGCCAGCCGTTATCTGGATTGCTGCTATTGTCACAGCCGGGATGCGGTTATCAGCTGTTGCCGCCGTCGGTCTCGATCTTGATCGTTTCGCCGCAATGCTTGCAGTGGACGGCGTCGGGCTCATGCCGGTTCAAACCGCATTCGGGGCAAGAATACTTGACCTTCGACGGCTGGAAGATCGCGCGCAGCAATTGCAGGAACAGCGACACGCCGACCACCATGATCAATACCGACAGCAGCTTGCCGCCGGTCGTTTCCATCGTGATGTCGCCGAACCCCGTTGTCGTCAGGGTCGCGACCGTGAAATAGAGCGCGTCGACATAGCCGCTCACGCCTGCATGCCCCTCGAAGGCCAGGACGAAGACGCAGGAAGTGGTGAAGAATATGAAGACCAGAAGGTTCACCGCGGCGAGGATCGCGTCCTCGTGCAGGCGGAAGAACCGGCTTTCCTGGCGCAGGTCGCGCAGCAGATGATAGGCGCGGATCAGCCGCAACCCGCGCAGGATGCGAACGAAGCCCAGGTTCTCGGCAAAGAAGGGTGCCAGAAAGATGGAGGCGACCACGACCACATCGGCGATGGTGTGGATGCGCGTCAATTCCTTGCGCAGCTTGTCCGAAACCCAAAGCCGGGCGGCGAGGTCCACCAGGATCGCAAGGCCCAGCACTAAATTGATCACCGTATAGACCGGGTCTTCCGGCAGGGCGGAGATGATCACGAAATAGACGATGCTGACCGCGTCGAAGGCGATCAACCCATATCTGAACTGCCGCGCGCGTTCGCTGCTGCCCGTGTAAAGTAGGCGGACGGTGCGGTGAAAATTGGATTCTTCGGCCAACAACTGCCTCGTAGTTTTCATTTAAGGGACTGCCGCCACCGTAACGCCGCCGGCCGGCCTTGTCATCGCAATGCCCAATTGCGGAGACGGTTGTCTTGGTTTTGGGGGACAGAAGAAGACGCATACGGGGTTTGTCAAAACCGGTTCTCCGCTACTGCTTCTGAGCGGAGAGGTCCCTTGAAAGCGGACTGTCAGTCGTTTTCCATACGCCTTTGTCGGTCGCGCGGCCGTCCTCGAAAGTGACGTAGCTTCGGCTGCCGTAATGCGGCAAGGGGCGCATCATGCGTTCGATACCCGCCGTATCTATTGCCCGGATCAACAACACCGGGTGGCCTTCCGGGCTTCGGAACGTCCATGCGGCGGCGGCGCTTTCCGAAACGGGTTCCGGTATGTCGGATTCCAGATGATCCCTGACATAGGACACGATATCCGCGCTGTTCCCGATGACGATGGCCGGGCCGGTTGGGGCACGCTTCGGCACCCAGGTCGGATTCTTCGACAACCGGCCGGTGAGGGCGCGTGCGGCGGACGCGAAACCCTCATCGCTGCCCAGCACAGTTGCATCGACATTCCGCGCCAGCGTGATGTCCCGCAGGATCGGCGGGCTTTCGCCCGGCAGCAACCGGCGAAACACGTCGAAGTCCGGATCGACCCGAACACGAAGGGGCGCGCTTTCCAATTCGATGGAGAAGGTTTCTTCCGCCGACGATAGGCGGACCTGTTCGTGGATGGCTTCGCCCTCGGTCTCGACGATGATCGGCACCGTCAGACGATAGAGAGGACCCTTCTGGCGCAGTGTGACATGCAGTGTGTGTTTCCCGCCGGTTTGCTCAACCCGTGTTTCCGCAAGGGTGAGTTCCGGTGCGCCCGCTTGCCCAACCCATTGGGAGAAGAACCAATCGAGATCGCGGCCGGACGCGGTTTCAAGCGCGTGCTGAATGTCCTTCCATGCGGCGGTCTTGAAGCGATGATCGTTCCAGAAGGCGCGTATCCCTTGTTCGAACGCGGCCGGGCCGATCTCAAGCCGCAGCATGTGAAAGATATGGGCGGTCTTGTTGTAGCCGATGACTTGGGAGGCCTGGTGCGTCTTCGAAGTGAAGGCGGATACGGGCGTGTCGTCCGACGTGGGCAGGGCGGCATAGTCGCGCAGCCAGCCAAGGCGCATTTCCCGCGCCGCGTCGGGGCCTTGCCGTTCGGCCAGACCGTAATCGGCGAAGAAGGTCGTCAGGCCTTCCGACCAGTTGCCGGTCGCATAGTCGATGCCCACGCCATTGCCCCACCAGTTATGCAGAACTTCATGCGCCAGCGAGCGGCCGCGCATGAAAGGCAGCGGCACGATCGTCCGCCCGATATAGGTCATGTTCGGGAAGCCGAGGCCGACGGGAAGCGGGGCTGAAACCACGTGGAAATCATCGAAGGGATAGGCGCCGATCATCTCGGCGAAGATGCGGATGTAGTCGGCGGATTGCGTAATATAGTGATCGGCGGACCCAGCGATTTCTTCATGGAAATAGGTTCTGATCCGCGTGCCGTCGACGATCCGCTCAGTGACGGTATAAGGCCCGATGAAAAGCGATGGCGCCTCGGTCGGGTAATCAGCCGCGAAGACCGCTTCGAAAGCGCCGTCCAAATCCGTTTCAGACAGAATCCGGCCTGTCGCGACCGGGCGGAGCGACCCGTCGATGCGCACTTTCAGGCGGTATGTGACGTGGGCCGCCCCAGTATCGGGTATCCATGCGGCGTAGCTCGGCAGATAACTGCCGTCCCACGCGTCCGCGGCGGCGCCCGATACACCGCGCCGCTGGTCGGCGGGCGGCATCGCGGGGACGGTGCCTTGGGCGCTGATCGTGAGGGCGTCGATCGGGCCGTTCGCACTGGAAATCCGCCAATGGCGGCCGACACGGTCGACGGATAATGGTACGCCGTTCGCGTCGGCGCGGTCTATTTCCAGCCAATCGGCCAGGACGACGGTGAGGTTGGCAGTGGGTGAGATCGTAAGGCGGTCGGTGACGCCGAGTTGGCCGGTTTTCTGATCGAAAACGACCTGGACATCATGGTGAGGGAAACCGGATTCCGCATGTGCGGGCAGGCCGATCAAGACGAACAACAGCGTGCAGAAAAGGACGACGGGTCGATTGAATGTCATTGATCCGCCCCGGCAAGCGGCGGGAATTTGGCGACGACCGAAAGTGTTTCGCCACCGCGCCGGATTTCAAGGGGCAGCCATGTGCCCGGTGCCTGCCGTTGGATGATCTCCACCAGGTCCCGGACCTGGCGTACCTGCGTTCCGGCGGCCGTGACGATGATGTCGTCCGTGAACAAGCCTGCCGCCTCGGCGATGCTGTTCGGCGTCACTTGCACGATGCGGATGCCCTGGTCGCCCGCGTCGCCTTGGTCAACCGGTTCGATCACGACGCCGAGGCGTGGTTTCGGCTTTTCCGCTTCGGCCTGCGCGGGCGGGTCGACGGTAAAGACAGCGTCGGCCAAACCAGGTTGTGCAGCGGCACAGTCTTCTCCGGCCTCCAAGGGGATGAGAACGGCAACATTGTCGATCCCTAGATCGGACAGCTGATGCGGCACGCCGTGGCGGTAATCGATATGCCCGCGCCCCATGACGCCGATGATCAGCGCGTTCGGATTATCGTTCTTGGCTGTCGCCAGCGCTTCCGCCATGGCGCGGTCCCAGGTGACTTGCGCCTGGACGAAATTCGCGAATGGCTCGGACTTCATGATCGATTCCAGACTGGGTGCCGGGCTGTCCGACGCGCTGTCTCCTCGGCTGTGGCCGTGCTGCAGTTTGGCGAGAAAAACCTCGGCGAGTGACTCACGGTAGGCGAAGCTTGCCGGGGCGGGGTCCGTCACCCCCTCGCGGTCGTCCGCGGCCACGGACGCCCACCCTTCGCGGCCCACTTTTGCGATCAGGGTTCGCGCGACGTTCAAGGCGACCATCGGGTTTCTGTTCAAGCGGGCCTGTTCGAACATCGGCATATAGAGTTCCGGCGGATAGCCCCAAACTTCCGACCAACGGCTTTGCTTCAGGAATTCCTGGCGGGTGGTCGCGCCCGAAATCCATGCGTCCAAAGCGGGTTGCACCGATCGTGGGAACATCTCGAACCCCAGCACGATATCAGGGTTCAGGGCCTGCAGGGCGGCGATCGTTTGGGTCTGCCAGACATGATGATCCTTTGTTGTGTGCTGCTCGCCAAGCAGCACGACATCCTTCCCGGCCAGGTCGGCGAGCAAGGCACGCGCATCCAGGGTGCGCTTGGTCGCGGGATCGACCCATTGACCGACCTTGGCGCAGGCGTTGGACGCCGCCTGCGCATCGGGAACCGTCGATGTGGTGCACCCGGCAATAGCCAAGGGAACCGCCAAGGTGGCTGCCAGGCAGATAGGTGGAAGAATGGAACGTGGAAGCCTGCCGAATACGCGTTTCATGACTCTTTCCCAATTGCGATAACGGATGCCAAATCGGTGCATCTTATACGGAAACGCCGGGGTGGAGACACTCCTGCCTTAATGCCCATGCGCCGCCGGGGGCTGGGTGTGGCTGTTTCCTTTGATCCTAGACCAGCTATGGTGAGTATACGGTCGCGATGCGGTACCGGACCCACGGCTTTGCCGGACAATTTGTCACGGGAACACGCCGATCAATCTCGATCGGGTGCCGTATCAAAGCGTGACCGGCAATAGAACTGTCACCGTGGTGCCTTGGTTCGGGCGGCTTTCGATCAGCAGTTCGCCGTCATGAAGGTCGACGAAGGCTTTGACCAGCGACAGGCCCAGGCCGACGCCGTCCTGGGTCAGCACGGCGGAGCCGGTGCCGCGGACGAAAGCTTGTGTGATCCGGCCCAGATCCTCTTGCGCGATGCCGATGCCGGAATCCCGTACGCGGATCCGCACTTTGGTGTCGGTGCCAACGTCCCCCACCGCGTGATCCGCAGGTGCAATAGCCGCATCGACGAAAATCGTGCTGTCCTTGGGGGAGAATTTCACGGCGTTGCCGACAAGATTGATCAGGACCTGCCACAACATCCGCCGGTCGCCCTCAACAGTCAGGTCCGGCGGGATGATGTCAAAACGCAGCTGGGGTAATGGCCGATCCGGCGTTTCCTGGAACATCTTTCCGACATCCGAGAACAGGTCCGCGACCGGAATCGCGTGGCGTTCGAGCGATTGATGACCAAGTTCAATCCGGGACAGCTCCAGAAGATCCCCGACCAAATCGTTCAGAACCGTGCCGCTTTCATTGATATGCGTTGCATAGTCCCGGTATTCGGGTGCAAGCGGACCGAAGATTTCATGCTGCATGGCATTGGAGAAGCCGACAATTGCGTTGAGGGGGGTGCGCAATTCGTGGCTCATGGTTGCCAGGAACTGTGTTTTTGCCTCCGACGCGGCCTTGGCCTCCATCTCGGTCCGTTCGCGCTCTGTTGCAAGGGTCGTCGCCCGATGCGCCGCTGCCAGGGCCGCCACGGTTTTACGGTAGAGCCGTTTGTTGACCAACCAAAGCGCCAAGGCGCTTTTGATGCGTTTCGCAAGCGCGCGGGATATGCCCAACATGCCGATCGTGAAGACGAGTACGGCAAGCGCCATGCCGATATGGGCGTCGTGATCGGCCAAGACCAGGCCGAGGACAAGGAGTGTCAGATATGGCAGTACGAAACAGGTGAAGCCCCAGGTGACGGCGCTGAACGAGGCCGCCGCGGCTGCGGTCATGCCCGCGGCGCAAAATGAAAGAAGCACGCTGACGATCAATTGTTGGTCCACGACAATCAACCAGAGCGATCCCGCGCCCCAGGCCAATCCCGAAGCGACTGTGCCGGCATAGAGAATGGCTCTGGCGCGTGCCGGGTTGCGGGACAGAATAGCCGGCTTAGCCGATTGTTTTACGGAAATGGCGCGCAAAGCCGTAACGAGCGCGATGGCCGCGAACCAGGACGCCGGCAGAACGAATTCAGTGACCGACGCTATCGCAATCGCGATGGTCAGACCTCCGCCGAGCGTGCCTGCCATGGCCCAGCGCAAGCCGTCGACAAAAAGCCGCCAACGCGCCCGTTCCAATATGTTCTGCTCGTAGTCCGACTCCGGTGCGGATCGCCGCATTTCTGTGCGAAGACTGTATGCCCGGCTTGAATTTTCACTCGACATGCTGTGACGGGGGGCCTCTACACAGTTTCAGCTTTACCCTTGGCACCGGGCCGTGAGGGCCTTGCGCCAGGACGATCAGAGGGCGGTGTGAATGGTAAAACCGCGAAAACTTCGCGTATCCAAGGCGATGGAACAGAACTACGCGACGGTAGAGTTATACCCCCCGTATGGTAAATCTAATATTAACGAGTCGAACTGGGTGCCCGAAAGTGCAGATCAGTGAAGTCTGTTATACTGCCTTTACAGCAGGTGGGGCGTCGTCCTGTGCCGAGAGCTGCAGCAAGGCGGCGAGGGTGCCGACGACGATGAGCGAGATCCACCCTGTCGTATAGCTGCCGCTCCATTCGAAGCTCAGGCCACCGAGCCAGGCGCCGAGAAAGGCGCCGATCTGATGGCTCAGGAACATCATACCGAACAGCGCGCCGAAATTGGTGGAGCCGAACATGCTGTTGATCATGCCGCTTACCGGCGGCACGACGCTGAGCCAGAGAAACCCCATCGCGGCGGCGAACAGCAATGTCGATTCCACGCTGACGGGCAGGGTGAAGAAAACGGCGATGGAAATCGTGCGCAACAGATAGATTGCGGCAAGGACATTGCGGTTGCCCCAACGCTGGCAGCAATAGCCGGCGGTCAATGTGCCGATCGCGTTGCAGATACCGATCAACGCAATCGCCTGTGCGCCGACGGTCGGCGGCAGGCCGCAAATGCCGATAAAGTTCGGCAGATGGGTCGCGACAAAGATCAACTGAAAGCCGCAAGCGAAGAAGGCAAGTGCCGAAATAACGAAGCTGCGGTTCGCCAAGGCTTCCTTGATGGCCTGGCGCGCATCCACTTTTTGAGGCTGGGCCACCGTCGTACTTTTGTACCCGATATCGGCCGGCTTGTTGTTCTTGAAGACAAAGGCGGCCAGGGCCATCAAGCCGGCGAGGGCGGCCAGCCCGACTAGCGACAGTTGCCAGGACCAGCCTTCCAACATGGTCTGCGCCGCGGGCGCGATGAAAAAGGTGCCAAGTGACCCCGCAGCTGCGAGCACGGAAACCGCGGTGGCCCGCACGGCCGGTGTTGCCAGCCGCGATATGATGCCGACGAGGACGCCATGCGATGTGCCCGCCACGGCCAGGCCGATCAGCACGCCGCCGCCTAGGAAGAGGGCGGCGTGATTGCCGGTCGCCATCAGGAACAGGCCGGCGCAGAACAGCGCCGCCGCGATGGCGACCACCAATTTGCCGCCGAAGCGGTCGCATAGAGCGCCCATGAAAGGCTGGCCGATTCCCCAAGCCAGGTTTTGAACCGCCATGGCAAGGCCGAAACTTGCGACCGTCACGCCCGCGCCGCGCACCATGGGTTCCATGAACAGGCCCAGGCTTTGCCGCAGCCCCATGGACACGGACAGAATGACAATGGCGGCGGCGAGCGCGGTGAGCAGGGCGGGCGACCATTGGCGGGTGTGGTCGGTGTGCATGGGCTTCCTCCTATGGACTGGCGGCCATAGGGTACCTGCACGGGACGTCGCGCAAACTCACTAGTCGGTATACATGGAGGAGACCTTGCCTGTGCCGGTGTCAGACGGCCTCTTTTTGCCGGGCCGTGCCATGCCTTGTCGTTGCCTCTCCGGTCGCTATATCTCCGGTCGAGGCGGCCGCCACCAGAAGTGCGGCGGCTTGCCCGGCCACCCGCGCATAGGAAACATCCCGATGGACCAGGATCTGGGCGATCGCCCCTTCGATAAGGGTGACAACCTGCTGACCCAACAGGGCCGGGCCTGCGGTGCCCGCTTCCTCGAACGCGCGGGCCAGCCACGCCTCGAAACGCTTCTTATGGTCCGCCGCCATGATGACGGCGGGATGGCCCGGCATGTCGATGAGTTCTATCGCGGCCCGGGTAAAGCCGCATCCACGCCAGTTGGGTTGGCCCGCATACTCGGCCAGACAGGAAAACAGATGCCGTATCCGGTCCGGCATCGGCCGGTCTGCGGCGCCGAGCCAGGTGCGGTAGCGTTCGATCGTGGGGTTGTCCCGCGCTTGAAGATAGGCTTCGATCAAATCGTCTTTGCTGTCGAAATGATAGTACAGGGTTCGTTTGGTGACGCCGGCGCGTTCCGCGATCATGTCCACACTGACACTGCGCAGCCCATGTTCATAAAACAGTTCTTCCGCCGCACCGATGATTTTCGAACCTGTGCTTTTTTCGGGCATGCCTGGACCTTTCGTTCGAACATCACTCCGCCAGAACAATTGCCTCCGGCGCGGGTTTGCCCAGGATCAGGTCGCTGGCCTTTTCGGCTGTCATGATGACGCCGGCGTTCAGGTTGGCGCTGACCATCATGGGCATGATAGAGGCGTCGACAACGCGAAGGCCGTCTAGGCCATGGACGCGAAGCTGGTCGTCGACCACCGTCGTCTTGTTTTCCGCCGGACCCATGCGGCAGGTGCCGGCCGGATGGAAGGTAGTGGTGCCGCGGCCTTTCACCGAGTCGAGCAATTCGTCATCGGTGACGATGTCCTTACCGGGGAACATCTCCTCCTTGAAATAGGGGGCCATCGGTTCCGAATGCATCACACGCCGCGCCAATTTCATGCCGGCAAGCAGGACGCGGCGGTCGGATTCCTCTTCCAGGTAGTTCGGCTGGATGATCGGCTTGTCGAACGGGTCGGCGGTTTTCAGTTTCACATAGCCGGAACTGTTCGGACGCTGTTGCCAGGTGGCGATGGACATGCCGGGGAAATTATCCAGCGTCGCTTGCCGGCCCATCTGATAACTGGCCGGCGCGAAGGTCAGTTGCAAATCGCTGTTCGCGATCTTCGGGTCGGACCGCCAAAAGGCATAGACCTGGGTCGCCGGAACCGACAGAACGCCGGGCTTCCCCAACACCCATCGCGCGATTTGGGGAATAAGGCCGATGCCTTGGGCGTCCTCGTTGAAGGTACGGGTGTTCTTAACCTTGGCGCTAAACCGCGGCGCATAATGGTCGCGCAGGTTCATGCCGACGGAGGGCAGGGCATGCGCTAGCGGAATACCCATTTCCTGCAGGTGATCGGGATCGCCGATGCCGCTGAGCAGCATCAATTGCGGGGAATTGATGACCCCGCCGGACAGGATGACTTCCTTGTTCGCCGCCACCTGCCTGGCGCTGCCGCCCCGTCCGCCCTTGGCGTAGTTTACGCCGGTGACCTTCTTGCCCTCCAGGATCAGGCCGGTCGCATGCGCTTCGGTAATGACGGTCAGGTTCGGGCGGGATTTGGCCGGTTTCAAAAAGGCGCGGGCGGTCGACATGCGTCGGCGCTTGTGGATCGTGCGCTGGGTATAGCTGACGCCTTCCTGGTGGCGACCGTTATAGTCGTCGGTCTTGGGAATGCCCTGTGACTCGCAGCCGGCGATGAAGGCGTCGCACAGTTTGTGTTTCCAGTCCGTGTCGGTGACGACCAGCGGGCCTTCTTTGCCGCGAAAGGTTTCTTCGCCTCGAAACTCCGTGCCTTCGCCGTTCAACTTGGTTTCGGCGCGTTTGAAATAGGGCAGCACGTCGGCATAGCCCCAGCCCTTGTTCCCGAACTGGGCCCAGGTGTTGTAATCCTCCCGATTGCCGCGGGTATAAACATTGCCGTTGATCGAACTGGACCCGCCCAGCGTCTTGCCGCGGGGCACGGGGATCGCCCGGCCGCCTGTCCATTCGGACGGTTCGGTCTCATACCGCCAATTCAGGGTCTTGTGGTCCATCAGCTTCATGAAGCCGGTAGGGACGTGGATGTAAGGACTCCAGTCAGGCGGGCCGGCTTCCAGCAGGCAGACGGTGTGTTTGCCGTCCGCGCTCAACCGATTGGCCAGGACGCAGCCGGCCGAACCGGCGCCCACGATGACGTAATCGAACCTATCCACGCGTTTCCCTCATCCCTGCACCGCTTTTTCGCAGTGCCTGATTGTCCCATTTTTTATCCCGGGACTGAACATCCCATTGTCCTTATGGCCAAGACGTTAGGGGAGGGGGATGGTTTTTGGAACCGGTAAGAGGCTTCCTGTGGGTCAAAACAGTTTCGGCTGGATAAGAACAAGTCGGGTTGCGGGGCGGTCGTGGATCGGCCTGGGAACCGTGGTTTCGGCACTGCCTTCAGCCCAAGATGCCGGTTGCACTGATTATCATTAGTCAATAAAGATAGTGAATGGGCGGATATTTTTGAAAAATATAAAAAAGTGAGCGGTGATATTGGAGAATGCGCCGGGTCGCTTTTCCATAATCGAGCCCGCCTCCAACATTTAAAATTCGTACGCGGACTATCCCAGGGGCACCGTTTTTCCCAGGGCCAGTGTTTTTTCCAGGGCCAGTGTTTTTCCCGGGACCAGTGTCTTGCCGGGGCAAGCGGGGAACCCGCCTGTCGCGACACTGGTTCACTCGGCTTAGATCCGCGCGCCGACATGCTTAGCGTTCAATTCATTTAAAACATTTCAGGAGGTGTCTATGACGCCGGAGTCACAAAGTGAAAAGGGTAGCAATGCCGCCCAGCGGGAGGCCGAGGAGATGGCGTATTTCGGCATTACAAGCCATCCCGTCACTGTTTTCCACTACAAGGATTATCGCTACACGCGGCTGGAAGACGCCTTGGCTCAAGCCCGCCGGACAGGACCCGACGCCCCGGCCGACGGACGGATTGGCGGCCATTTCGCAATGGAAAACATGGGCGGCGCCGTCCGCAACAAGCTCGCTGCGGCGCCGGACAAGCCTTGGTGCGATACCAAGGGCAGGAACATCGTCGAGGGGAGTTACACCCAGTAGCGCCTTGAACCCGATGACCGGTGGCCCCGTTGCCCCGGTTGGGCCGCAAGGAGCAGGGTCGCAAATATAGGAATAAGCGCGTGCATGACGAGCCTGTCGATCTGGATGCAAGGCGTGGCCGCGCCGGATTGATCGAAACCGAGAACCGGCGGAAGTCGTTGCATGACCGCGGGGCGGAAAAGGCTGCGAACGAAGCAGGGCACGCGGCCGTCGATGAGGCCGATGATCTGGCTGAAGCGACGGGGTCCTGGGTGTCGGCGGCCGATAAGGCCCGTCACCTGTTGCGCCAATACGCCCGGACGCGCGAAGGCCGGATACCGGCGCAGAGCCGGATGATCGAGCGAACGTTGAACGACCTTTCGGTGTTGATCGACACAGCACGGAAAGAGGCCCAGGAGGCGGGCAAGGAAGGGGAAGATTGACCCTTCCGTTTTTATTTATGAGGACAGGAGGTGGGGATGTTCATTCGGGTTGGATTTGAAGCAAAGGTGGATTGTCCGAATCCGACGCCGATGTTGCTGGCGTTGCGGCTGGACCCCGCCGGGGACCGGAAGGTCGTCGGGTCGGACGCGGTCAGGTTGGTCCCCGAGGTGCCGCTTGAAGAATATTACGACACTTTCGGAAATCGTTTCGGCCGGGTCACGATGCCGGTGGGCCAGACCATGCTTTGGTCCGATTGTATCGTCGAGGACAGCGGTGCGAGCGACGTTTACGATTGGCAGGCCACGCAGCACGAAATCGTGGATCTGCCGAAGGAAACGCTGCAATTCCTGATGCCCAGCCGGTATTGCGAAAGCGACAGCCTGATGGCGACGGCCTGGGGGCTGTTCGGCAATACGCCGCCAGGATGGGCGCGGGCCCAGGAGATTTCGAACTGGGTCCATAACAATGTGCTGTTTGGCTATCCGTTCGGCAGGCCCAGTAAGACCGCGGTCGATGTCTTCCGGGAAGGTACCGGCGTCTGCCGGGACTTCGCACATTTGTTCATCACGCTCTGCCGGGCAATGAATATCCCGGCACGTTATGTCAGTGGGTATTTAAGCGATATCGGGGCGAATCCGGACGGCGCGGGCGATTTCTGCGCCTGGGCGGAAGTCTATCTGGGTGGCCGATGGTTTGCCTTCGACGCGCGCCACAACACGCCGCGCATCGGCCGTATTCCGATGGTGCGCGGACGGGATGCCGCCGATGTGGCGATGATCACGGCCTTCGGCTTTTACGATCTGTCCTATCTGAAGGTCTGGACCGAGCCGGTCGACGAGACTATCCCGGAACAGCAATTTGACGACTTGCTGGCCGAACGACCGGATGTCGAGGCGTTGGTCCTGAACGTCATTCCGGACCGAACCATTCGCGACAGCTTCGTGCCCGGACCGACTTAAGCCGGAAAGGCTCGTTCGATCCGGATTCGGGTTGTCATGGGACGGCCTCTCAAATACCCAGGGGACATGGAAAACAGGATCCAAAGCCTTGGCGTGGTCGCGCGGCTTTTTCCGCTTATTCTCAGCGGGGTAAAGACCTCGACGATACGGTGGCGGGAGGGACGCATCCGTCCGGGCCCGATGCGTTATGTGCATGACGACGACCCTGGGCAATGGGTCATCGTGCAGGTCACCCGATGCACGGATATGCCGCTTGCCGACGCTGCCGCCTATCTCGGAAAAACTGCCGAATGGCCCGACGATGTGATGCTGGCCGGTATGCGCGAGCATTACCCGGAGATCGCCTTAACCGATACCGTCCAGGTGATCGAACACGATCCGCCGCCCCAGTCCTGAATGTATTCCTGGCGGCTTTGCAGCCGACATGCATGCGCCTTTCCAACTTCGTAGTCTTGGACAGATCAGCAACATCTGGTAGAATTATACTTGTCAATGCAACCCGAATTTAGCTACCAATTCGGGATGTATGATGAGTTAAAGGTCTGCCAAAACATGACAAAGCCTGCGGCGAGCAAGCCACCCCGGGAAGTGGTCGAGACGATGAAACTGCACATGGCCGGACGGCTGGATGAAGCCGAGCGGCGTTACCGCGCCTTGCTGCCGGAGCACCCCCGTGTGGCCGATCTACATTATGGGATCGGGTTTCTGGCCTTGCAGAAAAGGCAATCCGACGCGGCGATGAAACATCTGGAGACAGCGCGGATGCTGCGGCCGGGCCATGCGAAAACCTTGGGCGCGCTTGGCTCCGCTTATCTCGGCACCGGTCGGGTGAAGGAGGCCATGGCCCGGTTCGGGGAAGCGTTTCAGGCGGAACCCTCGGCGATGGCGGCGGAAAATTGGGCGATTGCGGCGCGACAAGCCGGCGATTTCAAGACAATGGTTCAGATATACGAAACTGCGTCACAGTCCGGTTTTGCCACCCCGCGGCTGCAAAGCATGGCCGCGCATGCCACTGCCGGATTGGGCGATGCCGACCGTGCGGCCGAGATCGTCCGGCAAGCGGTAGAAGGCGCGCCGAACGACATCGAAATTCGCCAAGTGGCGGGTAAGATCGCGACGCTGCGGATGCAGCCGAAAGAAGCGATAACGCATCTCGAACTGGCGGTGGAACAAGCCCCGTCGGCTGCGCAACTGCACCTTGATCTGGCCTGGGCCTATATTTTTGGCGAGCGCGCCGATGACGCTGCGCGGGCGCTTCGGGCGGCGGTGCAGTATGCAGGGGGTAATGCGCTGATCTTGAGGGATTGCGCCAAAGGACTGGAGCGGCTGAACCTTTTGGCGGAGGCCGAGCCGATTGCCGCCGAAGCTGCGAAAGCATTGCCCGGGGACGCCATTCTTTCAACGCTTCGCTCAACCTTGGCGCGGCGCGATGGCCGTTTGGAAGATGCTCATGACGTATTGGCGCCGTTGATACACGAAGCGCCTGTGCAACACCGTGACGTTTGGTTTGAATGGGCAAAAGTGCTCGACGGATTGGGGGACGTTGAGGCTGCGGGAAATGCCTATGGGAAAGCCAATGAACTTTGGAGGGCCTATCCGAATTCGGTTGCCTGGGCGGAGAAGGAAAACCGGGACATGGAAGCCAGGCTTCGGGATGTAGAGTCACTGCCGGAGATCGCTTTGCCCGAAGGTCTGGCGCCTCTGCCGTTTCGTGTGGTTTTTGTAACCGGTTTTCCGCGTTCGGGTACCACGCTTGTCGACCGGATCTTGGGCGCGCATTCGACGGTCAGCATCTTGGAAGAGAAGCCCTTGATCGAGGCTGTTTTGAAACAGGTGGAAGATAAACACGGGCCCTATCCCGCCTGCCTGCCGGCGCTGGCGGCGAACCGGGACGACATGAACGCCTTACGGGACTTTTTTGCCAAAACCGTGGAACTGCACGGAGGGGCCCCGGGCGGTGTGTTGCTGGACAAGCACCCGATCAACTATTGGCGCCTTGGCCTTATCCGGTTGCTGTTCCCGGAAGCGCCGATCCTGGTACTGCGGCGGAATCCTTTGGATTCGGTTTTGAGTTGTTGGCAGCAGGATTTTTTCCATGCGCCGAACCTCTGTGTGTTTTCGACCTTGCCGGACGCCGCTGCGGCCTTTGACCAGTGGCATCGGCTTGTGGAAGCGATTGGCCGGCGTTTGCCGCTCGATTTGATCGACCTGAAATACGAAGAACTCGCCGCCGAGCCGGAAAAGACAATCCGGCAGGTCCTGCCCCGGTTGGGGCTCGACTGGGAAGACGCAATCATGCGGTTCGCCGAACATACGGTGGCAGGCGCGGTCGTGACATCGGCCAGCTACGCCCAAGTGGGCGAACAGATAAACAGCAAAGCTGTCGGGAAGTGGAAGCGATACGAAAAACAGCTTTCCGCGGTGGTAGGGGTGCTGAAGCCCTGGTGCGACCGTTTTGGGTATTCGGTATAAAGGCGCCGCCGACGGGGGCACCTTCGCCGATCTTCAGCTTTCCAATTCTATCACCGCTTCGGCAGCGCGTAGACCCGACATATAGGCGCCATGTGTTGTGCCCGCATAGTCGAACAAAGTGTGTTCGCCGGCGAGGAACAGGCATTCCTCAATCGCTCTGGCTAAGCCGTCATAATCGGATTTCTTGTTGCCGGGTCGGGGATAGGCATAGGCGCCGAGCGTATAGGGATCAGTGGCCCAATGGGTCGCCAGAACCTGCGTGGGGGTGCCGACATCCTCACCCCAAACCTGGCGCAGCACGTCCAGACCGTCTTCCGTCATCTCCGCATCCGTCATCCTGTCGGCGATGGGTGCGTAGGCGCCGACGCTGAGGCCCAGTAGGATGTTTTCCTCCGAAAATGTCCGGTAGTTCAGCCAATAGTTCCAGCGGCCCTTAGGTTCGGTGACGATACCGAAATACTGGGTTTCGATATCCCAGAACGGCTCGGCGAATTTCAAGGCCAGTTTCGTCACACTGCCGAAGCCGAGTTTGTCGATTGAGTTCCGGTAGCGCTGCGGCAGTGGCGGATCGAAGGCGATCTTTTCCGCCTTCAGAATGCCGAGCGGGACCGTGCAGATGCAGTAGTCTCCTTCAAAAACCCCCTGGTCGGTTTCGACCGCGACCCCATCGCCCTTTTCGTAGGCGACCCCGCTCACCGTGTGGGACAGACGAATATCCAACCCTTCGGTCAAAGGGGTCAGGATTTTGTCATAGCCGGTGGTGACGACGACATCCGGCGTGTCGAAAGCCTTGTCGGCGTTAAACAGAACCGCGGACAGGTCCTCGATCGGCCCGCCCTTGGAAAATTCCGTCCAGGCGGAAAAAGCCCACATCACGCGGGGATCATCCAACAGGTCGCTGTCATAATCGCGGATCGCCTTGAGCAGGGAACGCGGGTCGTTGTTCTCAAAGTTTCGGTCGATGTGTTCCAGGACGCTTTCCCATCCGTCGCTCATTTCCTCATAATCTTCTTCCGCGAATTCGTTCCCGTTGCTCAGGAAATAGGTCGCGTTTTCATCCTCGGTCACGACGTATTCCGCGCCGACCGCGTCGGCTAATTGTCGGGACGGGTTTTCCTCTTCTGGTCCGTGGATCCAGCCGGCGCCTACTTCAAACGGCGCGCCCATCGACCAATCGGTCAGCAGTCGACCGCCGATATGCGGCTTTCCTTCCAGTACGACGACCTCCGCGCCCTGGTTTCGCAGCGTGTGCGCTGCGCCCAACCCGGCAATTCCAGCACCGATAACGACGACCTTGGTGCCCTCTAACGCTTGCGCCCGTGCCCGCCCAATGGGGGTCATCGCCAATACGCCGGTCGAGGCCAGCAGCATCAAGCCAACATCGCGCCGCGTGAAGGTCATCGATTTCATCATTTTTCCTTATGTCCTTGTGATGGCCGTTGCAGCCATCCTCCCCCCTCATTGCACGCATGAAGCATTTAACGATTTGTGAATGTTCGGCGATTATATGGCAAAAACAGAAACTATATGCGTAAATGCTAAACAATAGAGCGGTGAGGAGTGCCGACAATTGCAAGACGATGTTTCCGTTTTCTTTTTATTGTTAAACAACATCTCGGTCTTTGTTGTTCTGATCGTCGGATATTCATTCCTGATTGAACGGTTGCAGTCGCGAACCGCACTAACCCGGCAGGCTGTCATGGGGCTTTATTTTGGCCTGATTACCCTTGTCAGCATGCATGTCAAAATTCCTGTCGTCGAAGGTGTGATCGTCGATCAGCGCAATGCATTGATCGTCTTGAGCGGTGCATTCGGCGGCCCAATCTCGGCCCTGATATGCGGTGCGATGGCTGGTGCCTTTCGCATGTATCTGGGGGGCGCCGGGGTCGTTGGCGGTGTCTTTGGTATCACCCTGTCAGCCGCGTTCGGGGCAATTCTGTACTTGGTGCCCAGGCGGACCAATATCGTTGTTTTCATGTTTTTGGCTGCGGCTTTCGCGGTCGTCTTTACAGCGCCCGGATTCCTGCTGGTCGGTGATTTCGATCAAGGCTTGGCCTTGATGCAACGCATGTTGCCGCCCTGGGGCATGGCGATCTTTGTGGGGATCTTCCTGGGCGGGCTGCTTCTGTCGCGGGAAGACCAAAGGCTGAAATCGGATCAGGAAAAGCGGGCGACGGAAGCCCAATTCAAGACGCTTTACGACGGGACCGTCATCGCCATCCTGGATGTGGATCTTACCGAAATCGTCACGGCGTTCAGGAAGCTTCGCGAAAAGGGAATTACCGATATCGACGCCTTTGTCGCGGCTGGCGGGCCCGAAGTCCCAAGTCTTGATCGGCGCGTTATCGTGCGCCATGCGAACCCTGCCGCACGAGCACTGTACGGGGCCGATTCCATAGGGGACATGCTGGGGCGTTTCGACGGCGGCTTTGGGCCGGAGAGTGGTGGCATTCACCCCGCCATCGCACATGGACTTTGGTATGGCGAGCCAAGCATTACCTTTGAGTCGAAGCATCGAACATTCGATGGAAAGGCCATCAATGTCTCCATCTCGATGCCAATTCCAGGACCTATTGATGGGCCGTTGGAGAAATTTGCGAGCCTTCCCGTTACCGTTCTTGACGTGACCGAACACAAGAAGGCGGAAGCAGCCCGGGACGAAGCACGGCGGAACGCGGAGAATGCGAGCAAGGCGAAATCGGATTTCCTAGCGGGAATGAGTCACGAGTTGCGGACACCGTTGAACGCCATACTCGGTTTTTCGGAAGTGATACGGGACCAGATGCTCGGGCCTTTGGGACACAGCAAATACGGTGAATACGCGCGGCACATTCATTCCAGCGGGGTCCTGCTTTTGGAGCTAGTGAACGACATTCTCGATATCGCGACCATCGAAGCCGGTAGGAAGAGTCTCTCTCTTCGGGATATCGACTTGGACGATTTGGTGGATGAATGCCTGGCCATCGTCGAACATCGTGCGAAAGAAGCGGGCGTGAGCATACGAAAACAGATAGCCGTGACCGAGGACCAGTCGGTTCTGGCCGACCGCCGCGCCTTGCAACAGGTTCTGCTGAATCTGCTGACGAATGCCGTAAAGTACACACCGGCCGGCGGGCAAGTCGCTGTATCGGCCCAACTGGGTATATCGGAAGCGGAAATCGTCGTTTCGGATACTGGCTGCGGGATTCCCAAAGACAGAATCGAAAAGGTTGTCAGCCCCTTCGAGCGCGGAAGCGACGACCCGTATCTAGCCGAAAAGGGGTGGGGGCTTGGCTTGGCAATCGCCAAGACCCTTGTTGAGCTTCATGATGGGGAATTGCGGATCGACAGTGTTGTCGGGGACGGCACCTCCGTGCGGATTTCACTGCCACGGCAAACCCAATGACGCTGCGATGGGCCATTTCGTAACCGGTTCACGAAATGGCCCGGCAGGGTGAGCCGCCGGGCCGTCTTCGTCAAAAGAAGTGTTAGCCGATTAGAACATCGCCACTGGGTTGATGATCATCTGCACCGTGCCGCGGATGCGGGCCTGGCCCAGAACGAACATGAATTCGTTAGCCCCAGCGCGCAGGACCGGGCCGGTATTCATGGTCTCCAGCAGGTAGATACCCTTTTCCTGAAGGGCCAGAACATGGCCGTAGAAGACCCCGTCGCCCTTCGGAGCGGGAACCGGTTCGACACCCCAGGTATCCGCGCCGATCGCCATCAGGTTCTGCGAGGCGAGCCATTTCATGCCCTCGTTGTTGACGCCCGGTTCGCCGGAGACCCAGGCATCCGGGTCGCTGTCCAGCTTGTTCTCGGTCCAGCCGGTGTGGAAGAGGACGATGTCGCCTTCGCGGATTTCGACGCCCTGCGCCTTGGCGGCCGCCTGAATTTCCGCCGATCCGAAATGTTCTCCCGCATCTAGGAAGTCCTTACCCGCGTGTTTGGCCATGTCGATGATAACGGCCCGACCAACCAATGGCGGGATGTTGTGGACCCCCATCTTTTTCAGCCCGGTGATGCCGGCGAAGTCCTTTTCGTTATTGCAGTTGTAGTACAGGCCGTTTTCGCCGAGATGGCCCAGGCCATCGATCTGCGAGCCGATGCCGATCCAGGTTTGCAGGACATCGTCGTTATAGTTTGCCGGATAGCCGAAGGGCAGGCGTTGGCCGCCTTGCTGGTTCGGCTGGACGATTTGAAGGCTCAGGCTGCGTGGCGCGAAGGCCGGGGTCTTGCTGTCGATGACGATGCCGAGAGGCATGGTCTTGCCCTGCTTCACAAGTTTCAGCGCCTCCATGGTGCGCTCGGGCGTCACCAGATTGGCGGAGCCCAATTCGTCGTCCGGCCCCCATTGCGACGGCACGCATTCTGTCGCTGCCATGGCGGTACCCGCGCCAAAGGCCATCAAGCCGGTCAGAACACCGGCAAACCCAATTTTTCTGATCATTTATTCCTCCCACAGTATCGTTTGTTTTTTGGTTACGGTATCAGGGTGCCCAATCCTGCCAAGGTTGCATAGGGAAACTAGCTGCAATTGCAGACATTTCGCGGCAATGGGCAGGGATGGGCGGGGGATGCCGATTTCGTAAGCGGGCCTCCACCCCCGCGATACCCGGTTCCAATACCCAGTTACCCTGGGGAGTATCGCTGAATCGTGTACTCTTCGTTCATCGACGACCGCCGCATAGAAAAAGACGGTTGCGATACAGCGGGAAGGAAAACGCGATGTATGTTCTCATACTCGTCGCGTGCATGAGTTTTAGCGGTGAAACCCACTGCCAGAACTTCGAACGCGACCATGCTTTCACCTCCGAAAATCGATGCCGTATGGCGGCCGCGATAGAGCGCGGCCAATATTCGCAACGTAGCCAGAGCCGCAAGGACTGGTTGACCTATGATTGGCAATGCAGGCCAACCCAGGTGACGATGTTGGAGGAAAGCGCCGAATAGGCGCTTTACCGGCCCTTCGGCCGGGATGTCAGGCCCGGCCCTGCCGGGCGGTTTATCCGGTGCGAAGCTGCCGCGCGGGCAATAGGCAAATCGGCGTACCACGTGCCTAAAAATTAAACAGAGACTAATATTTAAGCAAATTTTGGAACGTCTATTCACTTTTTGAGTGTGGGCCTGTGTGCCGAGAATCATAAAAAATACAACAAAAACAAATGACTATAATGTATCTTCTGGTTGTTTTTCAGATGGCATCCTTATTGCGATTGGGCTTGGTCTACTATCCGTATCGGGAGAGATCAGGATGAAAATCAAAGTAAATAAAATGTTGGGGGCGGCCTCCGTACTGGTGATGGGACTTGCCGCAGGGGCGGCGCAAGCGGCTGACACGATCAAGGTCGGCGTTTTGCACTCATTGTCCGGCACGATGGCGATTTCCGAAACCACGCTGAAGGACACGATCCTGATGCTGGTCGAAGAACAGAATGCCAAGGGCGGACTTCTGGGCAAGCAGCTGGAAGCCGTTGTGGTCGACCCGGCGTCGAACTGGCCGCTATTCGCCGAAAAAGCGCGCGAACTGCTGGAAGTTCACAATGTCGACGTGATCTTCGGGAACTGGACCTCGGTCAGCCGCAAGTCTGTCCTGCCGGTGATCGAGGAACTGAACGGCATGCTTTTCTACCCGGTTCAGTATGAAGGGGAAGAAAGCTCGAAGAACGTTTTCTACACAGGCGCCGCGCCGAACCAGCAGGCGATCCCCGCGGTCGATTACCTGATGAGCGAAGCGGGCGGTTCCGTGAAGCGGTTCGTGCTGGCCGGTACCGACTATGTCTATCCGCGCACGACCAACAAAATCCTGGAGCAATACCTGATCGACAAAGGTATTCCCAAAGAAGACATCATGATCAACTACACGCCGTTCGGTCATTCTGATTGGCAGACGATCGTGAGCGACATCAAGACCTTCGGTTCCGCCGGCAAGAAGACGGCAGTGGTCTCCACCGTCAATGGCGACGCCAACGTTCCCTTCTATAAGGAACTGGGTAACCAGGGCATCACCGCGGAAGACATTCCGGTCATCGCGTTTTCCGTCGGGGAAGAAGAACTCAGCGGCATCGATACCGGCCCGCTGGTCGGCCATCTCGCCGCCTGGAACTATTTCATGAGCGCCGAGTCGGAAGCGAATGACGAGTTCATCACCAAGTGGCACAAGTTCATCGGCAGCGAAGACCGTGTAACCAATGACCCGATGGAAGCCCATTACATCGGCTTCAACATGTGGGTTAAGGCAGTTGAAGCCGTCGGCACGACCGACGTCGACACGGTTCGTCAGGCGATGTACGGCATCACCTACCCGAACCTGACGGGCGGTATCGCGGTTATGAACACCAACCACCACCTGACCAAGCCGGTCCTGATCGGTGAAATTCAGGATGACGGTCAGTTCGAAATCGTCTGGTCCACGCCCAAGGGTGTGATCGGCGATGCCTGGACCGACTTCCTGCCGGAATCCAAGAACCTGGTGGCTGATTGGACCGCGCCGATCATGTGCGGAAACTTCAACATCACGTCCGGTAAATGCTCGGGCCAGAATTACTAAGGCTCGATCTGTGACGGCCGACGGGCGGGGCGACAATAGCCGTTCCGCCCGAACCGGTCACTGTCCCATCGGGTCGCGTTTAGCGTCTTCGCGATGGGGTACGGGCGGCAGCACCTGCGTGGAGGTTTAGGGGGCGCGGGTTGCTTGCCGGGGGTAGTTATCGACAGTTCCAAGCTTTGGGCGAATGGCCCGGGTGTTCCGTTATTCTGGATAAATTCATGTCTGTTGCGGCTTTGATTTCTTCCTTGCGCACGGGTTTGGTAACCGCGCTGGCCGCCTTGGTGCTGGCCATCTGCGTGACCGGGACCGCTGGCGCGCAGGATGCGGCGTCCGAAGATGCGTTGAAGGCTGCCTTGCCGAAGCTGACCGAACGGTCCTTCGACGTTAAGGGCCAGGCCATCAAGGATATCTCAACATCGGGCGACCCGCGGGCGCTCGACCTGCTGCTCGCCATTCAGGAAGGCGATCTCTATTACCGGAAAAGCGACGATTTGATCGTCTACGCCGCGGATGCGGAAAGCGGCTATGACATTAAAGATGCACTGACCGGCGAAGACCTCGGCAATGTGGGCAAGCGCAAGGTCAAAAAGATCAGCATCAATAATCAGCTGCGTTCGATCCTGAAAGGGGCGATCGGATCCCTGGAATTGATGTCGCCGAACCCGGATCAACGCGTCGCGGCGGCACGCGCAATGCTGTCGAACCCGACGGCGGACGCGATGCCGATCCTGCTGACGGCGTTGGAAAAGGAAACCGATCCGGCCGTCCGGGATATGCTGGATTTGGCGAAAGCGGCTTTGGAAGCGTCCATCGGTTCTGTCGAGGATCGCCTCGCCGCGGTGGAAATCATGGCCGGGTCGATGAACCCGGATGTCTGGGCCATTCTCGGCCGGTTGGCCGCCAAGAGCGACGGTTCCGGCAGTGAGGACGAAACCACGGTTGGAAAGGCCGCTCAGCAGGCCTTGAACGAGATAGAGGGGCAGAAACAGGTCTTCGCCCTTGTCGAGACTGTCTATTTCGGTTTGAGCCTGGGGGCGGTGCTGCTGCTGGCCGCGGTCGGCCTGGCGATCACCTTCGGGGTGATGGGCGTCATCAACATGGCCCATGGCGAAATGCTGATGATCGGCGCCTATGTGACCTTCGTGGTCCAGCAGTTGATGCCGAACCATATCGAATATTCGCTATTCGTGGCGATCCCGGCGGCCTTCGTGGTCACCGGTCTGATCGGGATCGGCCTGGAACGCTCGGTGATCCGCGTGTTGTACGGCCGGCCGCTGGAAACGCTGCTCGCCACCTTCGGAATCAGCCTGTTCTTGCAGCAGACCGTGCGCTCCGTCTTCTCGCCGCTGAACCAGCCGGTAACGACGCCGGAATGGATGAGCGGCTTCTACGAGGTCAATGGCGCTTTGTCGCTGACCTATAACCGCCTCTATATCATTTTGTTCTGCCTTATCGTCTTTGCAGCCCTGCTGCTGCTGTTGCGGAAAACCCCGCTCGGCCTGCAGATGCGGGCGGTGACGCAGAACCGCGCGATGGCCTCCTCCATGGGCATCCGAACCGGCTGGGTCGATGCCATGACCTTCGGCCTGGGATCGGGGGTTGCCGGGATCGGCGGCGTTGCGTTGAGCCAGTTGACCAATGTCGGGCCTAACCTCGGGCAGGCTTATATTATCGACAGTTTCATGGTCGTCGTCTTCGGCGGCGTCGGAAATCTGTGGGGCACCTTCGTGGGAGCGATGTCGCTGGGCGTGGCGAATAAGTTCCTGGAGCCCTTCACCGGCGCCGTCGTCGCAAAAATCATCGTCCTGGTCCTGATCATCCTGTTCATTCAACGGCGGCCGCGCGGCTTGTTCGCGCTCAAGGGCCGCAGTGTGGAGGGCTGAGCATGGCAAAGGCAGAGACGATGACGGAAGCGAACACTACACCGCGCTACTCGTCCTGGGTTCTGTCCGCGCTGACGGACCGGACCTCGGTATCGGTGCTGGGGGCGATCGGGGCCCTCGCCATAGCCTGTGTGCTGCTGAACCAATTGCCGGAATCCAGCGCCTTCCATGTGCCCACCTATATGATCAGCCTGTTCGGCAAGTATCTGTGTTACGCGGTGCTGGCACTGTCGGTCGATCTGGTTTGGGGCTATTGCGGAATTTTGAGCCTGGGGCACGGGGCGTTCTTCGCGCTCGGCGGTTACGCGATGGGCATGTACCTGATGCGCCAGATTGGCGACCGGGGCGTCTATGGCCACCCGATATTGCCGGACTTCATGGTCTTCCTGAATTGGGAGGAACTGCCCTGGTACTGGTACGGGTTCGACTTCTTCCCCTTCGCCATGCTGATGGTGGTGGTGGCGCCGGGCGCGCTGGCCTTCGTTTTCGGCTGGTTCGCCTTCCGGTCACGTGTGACCGGGGTGTATCTGTCGATCATCACCCAAGCGATGACTTATGCGCTGATGCTGGCCTTCTTCCAGAACGATATGGGCTTCGGCGGCAATAACGGCCTGACCGACTTCAAGGACCTGATGGGCTTCGATCTGCGGTCCGACGGGGTGCGGAATTGGCTGTTCCTGTCGTCCGCCGCGACGCTGGCCATCGGCTATATCCTGTGCCGGTTGGTGACGACGTCCCGCATGGGCAAGGTCCTGATCGCGATCCGCGACGCGGAAAGCCGGGCCCGGTTCCTGGGCTACCGGGTCGAGTACTATAAACTGTTCGTCTTCACCCTGTCGGCCATGTTGGCCGGGGTTGCGGGCGCGCTTTACGTGCCTCAGGTGGGGATCATCAATCCCGGTGAATTCGCGCCACTGATTTCCATCGAGATCGTCATCTGGGTGGCGCTCGGCGGGCGCGGTTACCTCTATGGCGCCATTGTCGGCGCGCTGGTGGTCAATATCGCGAAAAGCTATTTCACCGTCGCCTTTCCGGAAATCTGGCTGTTTTTCCTAGGGGGGCTGTTCGTGCTGGTGACGCTATTCATGCCGCGCGGCATCGTCGGCCTGGTCGGCGAAACGATCGGGTCCGCCTATGGATCGATGAAGGGATCCGCGCGCCGGCGCGCCGAAGCGATGGGGGGCGCCGATGACTAATAGAAAGGGTGTCACGCCGCACGAAGCGGCGAAGGTGGCCGATGGGTCGATGCTGTATCTGGACGGCGTGACGGTCAGCTTCGACGGGTTCAAGGCATTGAATTCGCTGTCGATGATCATCAAGCCCGGCGAGATGCGGGCCATCATCGGCCCCAACGGCGCAGGCAAGACGACGATGATGGATGTCATCACCGGCAAGACGCGGCCCGATTTGGGCGACGTGCTGTTCGACGGCGGTGTCGATCTGACGAAGCATGACGAAGCGGCGATCGCCTCCATGGGGATCGGCCGGAAATTTCAGAAGCCGACCGTCTTCGAAAGTCATTCGGTCTATGACAATCTGATCCTGGCCCTGAAGCAGAACCGCACGGCGCGCGCCACCTTGTTCGCGATGACGGGCAAGGCGGACGAGGACCGGATCAATGAATTGCTGGAATTGACGCGCCTGACCGCGCAGCGCGACCTGTTGGCCGCGAACCTGTCCCATGGGCAGAAACAATGGCTGGAAATCGGGATGTTGCTGGCGCAGGACCCGCGTCTTCTGCTGGTCGACGAACCGGCCGCCGGTATGACCGATGCGGAAACGGCCGAAACGGCGGTGCTGCTGAAGGAAATCGCGAAGTCGCATTCCGTTGTCGTCGTAGAGCATGACATGGATTTCGTGCGTGATTTGGACGTGCGCGTCACCGTGCTGCACGAAGGCAGCGTGCTGGCCGAGGGGACATTGGATCAGGTCAGTTCCAACGACCGCGTCATTGAAGTCTATTTGGGACGATAGGAACGGGCACATGCTGGCTGTTGAGAATGTCGATCTGTTCTACGGCGCGGCCCAGGCGCTGAAATCCGTTTCCGTCACGGCGGAGCAGGGCAAGGTGACCTGCGTGCTGGGGCGCAACGGGGTGGGCAAGACCAGCCTGTTGAAGGCAATCGCCGGGCAGCAGGCGGTCAGCGCCGGGACCATCACGCTTGCCGGTGAAAACATCCTGTCCATGCGGCCCTATGACCGGGCGCGGAAGGGCATTGCCTATGTGCCGCAGGGGCGGGAAATCTTTCCTTTGCTGACGGTGCGGGAAAATTTGGAAACCGGCTATGCCTGCTTGGACCGGAAGACCAGCTTCGTGCCGGATGAGGTGTTCGAACTGTTCCCGGTGTTGAAGGATATGCTGCGCCGGCGCGGCGGGGACCTTTCGGGCGGTCAGCAGCAGCAGCTTGCCATCGGCCGCGCCCTTGTCATGCGGCCGAAACTGTTGATCCTGGACGAACCGACGGAAGGGATCCAACCGTCGATCATCAAGGATATCGGCCGCGCGATCGCGTTCCTGCGCGATCGGGGCGACATGGCCATCGTGCTGGTCGAACAGTATTTTGACTTCGCCAAGGAGTTGGCAGACAGTTTCGCTGTCTTGGACAGGGGCGAAGTCGTCGCCTCCGGCGGACGGGAAGAGTTGGCGAATAGCGATGTACGACGGCATCTTACCGTCTGATCAGGTAAAGCGGTTACAGCGCGTCAGCGCCACGGCTTCCGTGACACTGCACCGGAAGGACGGCGCCGTTCGGCTGTGCCGGCTGTATCAGGCCGGCGCCGCGAAGATACGCCTGCCGAAGTCCTACGCACCGGACCGCGCCGACGTGACATTGATCAACACCGCCGGCGGATTGACCGGCGGGGATGTCTTCGATGTCTCTGTCACCGTCGCGGAAGAGGCGGCCGCCTGTGTCACTACCCAGGCTTGCGAGAAGATGTATCGCAGCCTGGACGGCGACGCGGTGGTCACGAACAGTCTTGCCGTCGGCCCCGGCGCGCGCCTCGCCTGGATGCCACAGGAAACCATCTTCTACGACCGTGCGTCCCTTTATCGGAAATTAAATGCAACGGTAGACCCGGACGGGGCGTTGTTTGCCATGGAGCCGATGGTCTTCGGCCGTACCGCCATGGGCGAGTCGGTCGAGCGCGGTTCCCTCAAGGACGCTTGGACAGTCAAACGCGGAGACGTGCTTGTCTATGCGGATCGTACCTACCTCAACGACGAATTCGCCAGCGTCCTGAGCAGGCCCGGCATAATGCGCGCGGCAAGGGCCTTTGCCGCCGGCGTGTATGTCGGGCCCGGGCAGGGGCGGGTGCGGGATGCGATCCGCGCCGTGGCCGAGCCCGATGGCGTCACCGCCGGCGTCAGTATTGTACGGGGGGCGGTTTCAATTCGGTGTGTCGCAACGGACAGCCAAGGGTTACGCCGGTGGATCGGCGCAGCCTATCAAGCTGCCTGGGGTGAGGATCTGCCCCGTGTTTGGGGGTGCTAGTTTTGCTTAGGGAAAGACGGGAAGCGGGAGAGAAAACATGAACCTGACCCCGAGGGAGAAGGACAAGCTGCTGATATCGATGGCGGCCATGGTGGCGCGCCGCAGGCTTGAACGCGGCGTGAAACTGAACCATCCGGAAGCCATCGCGCTGATCACCGATCACGTGGTCGAAGGCGCCCGGGACGGCCGGTCCGTCGCCGACCTGATGGAGGCGGGCGCCCATGTCATCACCCGCGATCAGGTGATGGAAGGCGTCGCGGAGATGATCCATGACGTTCAGGTCGAGGCGACCTTTCCCGATGGCACCAAGTTGGTGACCGTTCACGAACCGATACGCTGAGGGGGATTGAACCATGATACCGGGCGAACTCTTTCCCGCGGACGGGGAAATCGAATTGAACGCGGGCGCGGAAGCGGTGACGCTCAGCGTCTCCAATACCGGCGACCGGCCCGTGCAGGTCGGCTCGCATTATCATTTCTATGAGACGAATACCGGGCTGGACTTCGACCGGGAAAAGGCGCGCGGCATGCGCCTCGACATCGCGGCGGGCACCGCCGTGCGGTTCGAACCGGGCCAGACCCGCGAGGTGACGCTGGTCCCCTATGGGGGCGCGCGCCGCGTGTTCGGTTTCAATCAGAAGATCATGGGTAGCTTGTAAGGGGGGCTAGGAACATGCCGGCAAAAATCAGTCGCGCCGCTTATGCGGATATGTACGGCCCCACCGTCGGGGACAAGTTGCGCCTGGCGGATACGGACCTGATCGTCGAGGTGGAGAAAGACTTCACCACCTATGGCGAGGAAGTGAAATTCGGCGGCGGCAAGGTGATCCGCGACGGCATGGGCCAGGCGCAGACCACCCGCGCCGAAGGCTCGGTCGATACGGTCATCACCAATGCGCTGATCATCGATCATTGGGGCATCGTGAAGGCGGATGTGGGCCTGAAGGACGGCCGCATCGCCGCCATCGGCAAGGCCGGAAACCCGGACGTTCAGCCCGACGTGAACATCGTCGTCGGCCCCGGCACGGAAGCCATCGCGGGGGAGGGTAAGATCCTGACCGCGGGCGGCTTCGACTGCCATATTCATATGATCTGCCCGCAGCAGATCGACGACGCGCTGATGTCCGGCGTCACCACCATGCTGGGTGGCGGCACCGGCCCCGCGACGGGCACGAATGCCACCACCTGCACGCCCGGGTCCTGGCATATCGGCAAGATGATCCAATCCGCCGACTCATTCCCGGTGAACCTGGCCTTTTCCGGCAAGGGCAATGCCAGCCAGCCCGCCGGGCTGGTGGAGCAGATCCTGGGCGGGGCCTGCGCGCTGAAACTGCATGAGGATTGGGGCACCACGCCGGGCGCCATCGATTGTTGCCTGTCGGTCGCCGACGAGTACGACATTCAGGTGATGATCCATACCGATACGCTGAACGAAAGCGGTTTCGTGGAAAACACGGTCGCGTCCTTCAAGGGCCGCACCATCCATGCCTTCCACACGGAAGGGGCGGGCGGCGGCCACGCGCCGGACATCATCAAGGTCTGCGGGGAGTCCAACGTTCTGCCGTCGTCGACCAACCCGACACGGCCCTATACGGTGAACACGCTGGAAGAACATCTGGACATGCTGATGGTCTGCCATCATCTAGACCCCAGCATTCCCGAAGACGTCGCCTTCGCCGAAAGCCGCATCCGCAAGGAAACCATCGCGGCGGAAGACATCCTGCACGACATGGGGGCGTTTTCCATCATCGCGTCAGACAGCCAGGCCATGGGCCGGGTGGGCGAGGTGCTGATCCGCACCTGGCAGACCGCCGACAAGATGAAGAAGCAGCGCGGGCCGCTGAAGGAAGAAACCGGCGATAACGACAATTTCCGGGTTAAACGCTATATCGCGAAATACACGATCAACCCGGCCGTCGCGCAGGGCATGTCGAAGCATATCGGCTCGGTCGAGGTGGGCAAACGCGCCGACCTGGTCCTGTGGTCGCCCGCCTTCTTCGGCGTGAAGCCGGACCTGGTGATGGTCGGCGGCATGATCGCCGCCGCGCCGATGGGGGACCCGAACGCCTCGATCCCGACGCCGCAGCCGGTGCATTACCGGCCGATGTTCGGCGCCTTTGGCCGCGCCAGGGAGGCTGTCGGCGCCACTTTCGTCTCGCAAGCCGCGCTGGATGCGGGGCTGGCCCAGACGCTCGGCACGGGCAAAACCCTGCTCGCGGTCGAGAATACGCGCGGCGGGATATCCAAAGCCTCGATGGTTTTGAACGATGCGACGCCAAAAGTGGAAGTGGATTCAGAGACTTATGAGGTCCATGCAGATGGCGAATTGCTGACATGCGAACCTGCCGATGTACTTCCGATGGCACAGCGGTATTTTCTATTTTGACGCAAGTGCGGCTGAAGCATCGCACGGAATTCATGCTAGGGAGATTTTATGATTAGAGCGGTTACGGTACTTGAACGCGGCACGTGGAACGGCGAGGCCGTCGATACGGTTGTGTTGGATTATGACGCGCGCCACCGCCGGCGCATTGCCATGAACGGGGTGCACGGGCTTTCCTTCCTGCTGGACCTGCCCCGGCCGGTGGCGATCTCGTCGGGCGACGCGCTCCGGCTGGAAGACGGCCGCCTCGTCGCGGTTCAGGCGGCGGAAGAAAAGCTGCTGGAAGTGACCTGCGAGAACCGCCACGACCTGATGCGGGTGGCCTGGCATCTGGGCAACCGGCATCTGCCCACGGAGATCCATGAAGCGGCGGTGTTCATCCGCTACGATCATGTGATCGAGGAAATGCTGAAGGGCCTGGGCGCGTGGACGACCGTCGTTTCCCGCCCGTTCCAGCCGGAAGGCGGGGCCTATGGCCAGGGCACCGTGATGGGCCACAGCCACGGCCCGCATGACCATGTCCATGCCTATGACGCCAGCGGCGACCACGACCATTCCCATTTCGGGCAAACCCACTAGGGCCAAAATCGTTAGGGGCTGAACCATGGCAGCGCCGTCCTCTCTTTCGGAAAGCCGGGCGCTGCTGCGCTTGATGACCTGGATGTCGCCGTCCTTTCCGGTTGGCGCCTTCACCTATTCCCATGGCTTGGAATGGGCAGTCGAGCAGGGGGACGTGAAAGACGCGGAGACCCTGCGCCTGTGGCTGTTGGATGTGTTGCAGCACGGCTCCGGCCGTAGCGACGCGATACTGCTGGCGGAAGCGTGGCGGCGGGTGACCGGCCAAGCGGGTGAGATAGGTGAAGGCGTGGATCTGGCCGATCTGGTCGACCTCGCCTTGGCGCTGAACCCCAGCGAGGAACGCCTGCTGGAATCCGAATCCCAGGGCAAGGCCTTCGTGAAGGCGGCCAAGGCCGGCTGGCCGGTACTGGACGGGTGCGGCGAGGATCTGGTCCGGGACATCGCCCGCGCGCCCTATCCCATCGCGGTCGGCGCGGTGGCGGGGTTGAGCGGCATTGCCCTGGAAGACGCGCTGGCGGCATTCCTGCACGGGGTGGTGGCGAACCTCGTTTCGGCGGGGGTGCGGCTTGTGCCGCTGGGCCAAAGCGACGGCATCCGCGTGCTCGCCGCGCTGGAAGGCGAGCTGCTTTCCCGCGCCGACTGGGCCGCCAAGGCCGGTTTTGAGGAATTGGGCGGCTTCGCGCCGCTGATCGACATCGCATCGATGAAACACGAAACCCAATATACAAGGTTGTTCAGGTCATGAGTGCAGTTGCGGAAACATCCGGTCCCTTGGAAAATACATCGAACATGAACGGGCCGCTGCGCGTCGGCATCGGCGGGCCGGTCGGGTCGGGCAAGACCGCGTTGATGGAACAGTTGAGCCGCGCGATGTATGGCCGCTTCAATCTCTGCGCCATCACCAACGACATCTATACCAAGGAAGACGCGCGCATCCTGACCGAAACCGGCGTGCTGCCCGAAGACCGGATCATGGGCGTGGAAACGGGCGGCTGCCCGCATACCGCCATCCGGGAAGACGCCAGCATCAACCTCGCCGCCGTCGACACGATGATGGAAAAGTTTCCGGGCCTGGATTTGATCCTGATCGAAAGCGGCGGCGACAACCTGGCCGCCACCTATTCGCCCGAACTGGCGGACCTGACCATCTATGTCATCGACGTCTCGGCGGGGGAGAAGATTCCCCGCAAGGGCGGCCCCGGCATCACCCGTTCCGACCTGCTGATCATCAACAAAACAGACCTCGCCCCCCTCGTCGGCGCCAGCCTGGACGTCATGGACCAGGACACCAAACGCATGCGCGGCGAACGGCCGTACTACTTCACGAACCTGAAGGCCGGGAAGGGCGTTGAGGAGATTGTTGAGTTCATTGTGAAGAGCGGCGGATTGGACGGATAGCTCGGCAAACTGTCACTTTCCGTCCATCTTCCGTCGTTAACCTCATTGAGGCTGCGGTAGCTGCCCGTGCCGGTGAAACCGCTTCGAGAGGCTTCAGGTTCTAACGATCCTCCTCTCGTTCATTCTCGCTTTTGGGGGATGAAAATTCGAGGATGTCTCCGGGTTGGCAGTCCAACGTGGCGCATATCTTATCCAGCGTCTCGAAACGCACACCTTTGACCTTACCTGACCTGAGCAATGACAGGTTTTGCTCGGTGATGCCGATGGCCTTCGCCAGTTCCTTCGATTTCATTTTCCTGAGTGCCAATTGCACATCCAGGCGGACAATAATGGTCATGATTGAATCCCGGTTCGGCGATGTGATGGCTCTAGACGAATGACTGGTTTTCGACATTCAGATTGTGCCCAACGGACATGATCCACGCCGTCACACGCATCACCAAAGCCGCAAACAGCGCAAGTGCGTGCGTATGGTCAAAGCTTATCTCCAATTCGGGAGAGGCCGTGTGGTAGGACATGGCGATGCTCAAGAGGGATTCCGAGACCATCCAGATGATGACGAAAAGCACCGCTGCCGTCGCAATCCGGCTGTAGATCCGAACGGTCGCCTCGGAAAAGAACACGCCTTTTGAATAGAGCGCGAACAGTTGCTTGAGGTGCCACAACCCTTTCGCCATGAAAAACCCCGGCAGAAAGCAAATCAGGATCCCCAATGCCCGCTGTTCCGGCGGCGGCGGCCAGGAATCGAAGTACTTCGTCGACTCGCCGAAAGGCATCTGGTCAAACCACAGGTCGGTCGGCAACAGCCAGTGATGGGCCAGATAAAAGGGGAGGAGGCAGAGCAGCGCGAGGCAGAGAAAAGAGAGCTTCTTGCTCGTGCTGGTGATTCTTTCATACCGTGTCATAAGGGGGTTCCTGAAATTGAAAAGCATAGAAAAATTAACGTAAAACAGTAATAAAATACTGTAAACAGAAAAATTGTGCCGAGCGAGGGCAACTTGTTCGTGCCCTTGCCGGCGATGACAGGTTCGCGCCGTCCAGCCCCAAGCCCCTGAAAACAAAGCCGTCTTGTGCCGGGGTGCGGTTTTTTGGAATGAGGTGGATATCGATGTCGACCAGGGGGACTGGCGGGGTAGGGGGGCGGCCGCCTTCCCGTGTGCCGGATGATTGCTTAGACTATGGCTTTGGGCCGCCCGCAGGCGATCAAGGAGACGAGCGTGAGCGAAAATTTTCAAGACGGGTTTTATCCGGACGGGCTTCCCGGGGATGTCAGCGTCGTGACGGACGAAGCCGCATTGCGCGCGATGCACAAGGAACCGATGACACGGTCGACCGACAAGGTGCTGCCGGCGCTCGACCGGCATTGCCGGGCGATCATTGCAAAATCGCCGTTTTGTCTGATCTCGTCCCAAAGCGACGACGGGGCCGATATTTCCCCGCGGGGCGACCCGCCGGGTTTCGTTCGGGTCATCGATAAGTCCCATTTGCTCCTGCCCGATCGGGTCGGCAACAACCGGCTCGACAACGCGGCGAACCTGCTGAAAAACCCGAAAATCGGTATGTTGTTTCTGGTACCCGGCATGAACGAGACATTGCGCGTAAACGGTCTCGCCCGGATTACCGACGACCGCCGTCTTCTCGATCCTTGCGCGGTGAAGGGCCGCGCGCCGATTACCGGCCTGCTTATCACGGTGAACGAGGCCTTCGTGCACTGCGCGAAAGCCTTGCAGCGATCTGAGCTTTGGAACCCGGATGTCCAGATTCAGCGGAACGAGCTGCCCAGCTATGCGACGATGCTGGTCGACCATTGCGAAGGGCTGACCCAGGCGGAATCGGACCGTCAGGGCAAGATCATGGCCGAGAGAGGACTTTATTGAACGGCGCGCGTCGCTAGGGATCTGTCAGAGGTGAATCCACCTCGTAACCGTCACCGCAAGTGCACCACGCTTTGCGTCTGAACTTACCATTCAGTAGCCATCGCAAGGCAGGCATTTGTTTGGTAGGCTGCCGTCTTAACGAAAACAGTAAACGACGACCATACGGATGGGGCGTGGGATGTTTTTCAGAACAAGCTTGGTCGCCATGGCAGCGGTTCTAACCTTGGCGGCGCCGGCTGCGGCGCAGAACGTAGATTGGAAGCTGTTAGATTCGGGTGTCTTGGTTGATACGGCCCACGGTAAAGGAGTGGAAATGCGTATCCAGCCTGAACCGATGGTCGATGGCCTGTTCGACAGCCCGGAGATCGGCAGGATCATGGTGCTGCTTTGCAATCACTATGTGCCGTATGTCCTTCCTTATGTGACGGAGAAATTCGACATGGATAAAGCGGATTTCATATCTGTCCGATTGCTATCAGGCGGCGCGGTGTTTGGTAGATACATACAAGAATTCTATGCTGTATCCGACGACGGGTGCGGCGCGGCGCTCTGAGCCAAACTCGGTTACGCAACATGCAAAGAAACACTGCTGCTTATTTTGACCTAGAACGTGACTTGTGCCCAATGCTTGAACAGGTGTTGGCGCAATTGTCAGAGTATCTTCTGACGCATTCTATATCGAGCCTTGATAAGGGGCTTCTCTTGAATTTGCCGATATGCAGCGATTTTTCCAAAGCTATCGAAGACGTAGGTATTTTTAATTTTTTAGCTAAATCAATCGATTGTCGGGGAAAGTTCCAAAACGCAACCCATAGACAAATGTTCGCTAATTGGCTTTTGGTTAGAGGCTTAGAGGTGTCGGCAGCTAGAGCGGTAGAAGATGTCAAGCTGTACCTTTCGGCGTCCGAGATAGATTTTTATGTGATAGCTTTGGTGCACGGTATTTTATTTGAAGATGATTTCGAGGCACTCGAATTGGGTGACGGTGTGTTTGTCTCGCCAATAGAAACGCCACCTGTGCGATTTTTTAGAGGCTATGCAAAAGAAGGCGCGAATTGGCGAAGCTCGCTGGCGACAGCGTTACTGTTCAAGAAGATATCAAGACCTCGACGCGAAGGGGAAGGCGCGTTTAGTAGCCTTCAAACAGTTGATAATGTGGAGGCAATTCGGGAAGAGATAAATGATGCGCGTTTGATTTATGCAACTCAATCTCAAAAAGGTATTCAGTTAGAGGGGTTTACCACTATTCCGGCTGACTCAGTTCCACACTGGGGTGGGAGTTTTGTGTTACATAGAAATTTCTTAGGGCCAGTCGAACTAAACGGGGGAATATTAGAGAGAGATGCGACATGTACGAAAATGTTGTTAGAACAGTTTCGTCGCTTAGATAGAACCGAGAGAGAGCGACTGAGTGTACCTCTGCGCTTCTATAACGATTATCTTTCTGTTACTGGTCCGGAAGACCGCGCCATGTTCTTGCGAGTTTGCTCTGAGGCTTTGTTTCTTGACGACAACGAAACAGGAGAACTTCGATATCGCCTTGGTCTAAGGGCAGCTTTTTATTTGGCAGATGAATTGGACGAAAGAAAGTCTGTCATTAAGGCGGTTAGAGACGGATACGATATTGGTTCGAGAGCAATTCACTCTGGTAGGATTCAAAGTACGAAGACCTCCGAAGAAAAACTAGATCATGCTGCCAGCTTAGTTCGAAAAGCGATTTTGAAGCGAATAGAAACTGGACCAGTTGATTGGAACGAAATTGTTCTGCAATCAAAATAAGGTATCGAATTCAGAGTTACGGTGACAGTTAACTAAATAGTAAAGTCAGTTGATGCCGCGATTAAACCCTCACCTCACGGTAGTTTACCCAGTCGTTTCAAGACGGTCTTGGTCCTCGACTGCATTCTCACGATGGAGTCGTCCGCAAGGCTTTGCGGGATTTCCGTTAGGGCGAGCCAAGCCAGATCGTTCGATTCCGGGCTGACGATGAAGTCTCGGTCGCCGGCCAGTATCAAGAACCTGCAATCATAATGGTAGTGGGTCGGGGTGCCTTTCCTTTCCGGGATGAGGTGGACGTCGATATCGAACAGGGCCTCGTCGAGCAGGTCCATTTTGGCAATGCCGCTTTCTTCCCGTGCTTCCCGAAGCGCGGCGGCTTGTATGGAACTGTCGTCCTCCACGTGACCGCCGAGCTGGAACCAGCGGCCAAGTTTCTTGTGGTGGGTGAGCAGGACTGACTTCAGGTCGGGGGAGAGTATCCAGGCCGATGCCGTGACATGACCTTCCAAAGTTTCCCTGCTTGCGCAGTTCGGTGTGCGGCTTACGAAGCCGAGCGTATTCTTCCGGTGTTCCTCTTCCGTCTCGTCGGCGGAAACATGGTTCTGGAGCAATTCAATCAAGTGGCGTTGCATGGGTTTCCAAACATTTCATCTGACTACAAACGGGATGGATAGAATTACGGTGTTTTGTTTGAGGCGATAGTTTAACGAACAATTCTATCTTAAGATCATGGTTCCGATGATCATCCGATGTGGAATACCTAATGCATCGACTATCGATAGGCGATTCAGTATGCAATTGTTCGGAATAAACTTAGGGAAAAAGAGGTTTGAATTTCGATGTTCGGGCTGCGGGAAAATGCATCGAGGCTCGCCCTCTATCAGTTATCCTCGTCCGATTCAGTATTATTGGATCCCAGAAGACGAGAGAACACAACGCATCAAAGATAGTGATGACTTTTGCATAATTAGCCATACGTCTGGTACGGAAGAAGACTTAGATTTTTTTATTCGGGGCACGCTTGAGATTCCAATCCACGGTGTTGATGACCCGTTTATTTGGGGCGTGTGGGTCTCACAATCAGAGGCAAATTTCGAACGGTATCTCAAGACCTACGATTCCGACCAAACCGGACTAGGCAGTTTCGGTTGGCTGACCGTGACCATGCCCTATTACAATCAAAGTGAGCCCGGTGAAGAACTGGCGAATGTGGAATGTAATGTCGAATGGGGAGCAGCCCGACCGAAGATCTACGTTCGGGAATACGACCACCCGTTATTTTTCGATCAGCAGAATGGGCTGCCATGGGACAAAGCTGTGGAAATAGCGCAATTGGCTCTTCACGTGACCGATGACTAGTGTCTTCAGTAAGGTAGTGTCACATCGGGCGAGGGCCTCGGAATGGTATTTTGACAGTACCATAGAGACATAGAATCTCGGGTCACCAATGGGATCGAAACATGCAACTAGTGCACATTCGACTTGTCGTGTTTTGCCTTTCTATCATCGGCATAACGGGTGCATCGGTTCTTGCCGGGGAGGCGTCCCCATCCGGTCCTGCGGGCGGCGCGGGTATCCCGCCCGACTTCTTTGCCGGGGACTATGTCGTGGTCGGCCAGCTGCCCGATGGCAGGGCAGCCTATAGCGGCAATGCCCGCATCGCGGCCGATGGCGACGGCCTTTCGATGCAGTTGCGGATCGACGGCGAAACAACATCCGCGGCCGGGCGGTTCGACATCCCCAGCCCGCCGGGGGAAGGCATGGTCCTCCGGTTCGTAGAAGCGAGCGGCGCATGGAAATCTACGTGTTTGTGGCACGTCGACCTGGACAACTACCCACGGCTGACCTGCACTAAACTGCTGGCCGGGGCCGATCACACCGCGCCGGGCTTGGAGAGTTTTTTCCCCACCGGCGCTTGGCCCGACAGCGCGCCGGGCAAGGCTTTCAACGCCCCTGACTAGACCCAGCCGGACCGGGGTCGAAACCCAGCCGTCTTACGCCCCGAACATTTCGTCAAACAATAGACGGGTTAGTGTGAATTAGGGTGTCTGACAGAGTCGCGCGGTAATTGCACCGCGTTCATTGATCCGCCGGTTCGGCCCGGGCGTATCCCTTGCACCAAGCAGTCGTACAGAGTGGCGCGCTTCCGGCGCGGGAAAGCATTGGGATATGCATGAAAATGGCGCGGGCGGGGCAGGGACGACCGTTCTTTACGACGGGTCCTGCCCGCTCTGCAAAGCCGAGATCGGCCTGTATCGGGACCGCGACGTGGACGGCCGGTTGTGTCTTGTCGATGTCTCCGCACAGAACGCCGCGCTCCCTCAAGGTCTCGACCGGCAGGCGGCGATGGCGCGTTTCCATGTCATCGCCTCGGACGGACAAGTGCTGTCCGGCGCGGCGGCGTTTATCGAAGTCTGGCGGGCGTTACCCGGCTGGCGCTGGTTGGCGCGGTTGGCGGCCCTGCCGGGCGTTGAGCCTATCCTGGAAGTCACCTACCGCGCCTTCCTGAAAGCACGGCCCGCGATGGTCCGGCTGTTCGTCGCCGTAAAGCGGTTCTGATCATCCAAACGTCACCCCCCGAACAATTCCTTCAATTCCGCCAATTGATCCTCCGTCAACCGGTCGCGGCCTTCCGCATAGTTTAGCGCGTTCATATGGTAGAAACGCGCATTGCCCAAATTCGCTTTGCTGTTGTCGCGTTCCGCCACGCGTTTGCCGGGGACGCCGGCGATGATCGAGTTTTCGGGGAAGACCGCGTTTTCCCGAACGATGGTATGGCCGGCGACGATGGAATTCGCGCCGATCTTGGCCCCGTCCATCACCGTGGCGTTGATGCCGATCAGGCAGCGGTCGCCGATCTCGCAGCCATGCAGGGTGACATGGTGGGTGATCGAGCAATCCTCGCCCACGATGGTCGGCGTTCGCGCGCCCACATGGATCATCACGAAGTCCTGGATATTGGTGCGCGCGCCGATCCGGATTTCCTCCATCTCCGCCCGCGTCACCACATTCGGCCAGATCGAGGCCCCGGGGCCGATATAGACCTTGCCGTAAAGATAGGCGCTGTCATGTACCAATGCCGGATTGTCCAGCGTTACGTCCGCCCCGATATGTCCCATCGCGCCGTTTCCTCCCATCATCGCCGTTCGCTGATCGCCGTTTGGTCCGGCAACCTTTCAGGCACTATCTGACCACGAACCGGGCCGTGCGACCAAGCCGCGATGTGGGGGCAACAGGCTTTGTCCCATGCCCAGACCCGATGCCTGCGTGACAGGCATCGGCGTCATGAGCGGCGGTATCAAACCGTGAGGCGACGTTTGCGCCAGCCGAGCAGGCCGAACCCGGCTAAGGCCGCGCCCATCAAGGGAAGTGCTGCGGGGAGCGGGACCACCGCGCTCTGTGAGACGAAAGTGGCATTGTCGAGTTCAAAAGTATCCAAGCCGGATGGAAATGCCGTTCCGGTGAACTCGATGGATGAAATCGTTCCGGTGCTGATGAAACCGGCAAAGCCATCGTCTGATACAAACGTGCCTCCAATGACGTCGTGCAACAGGAACGTTTCCGCACCATCATCGTCAATGATCGTAACGTTAACGCCGGCGTTTGCTGCAGCGTTCACGCTGAAAGCATCGAACCCGATCGCGAAAAAACCCGTTGGAAATGTCCAAACAATGCTGGTCGGCCGAGAGAATTCGTCTTCGAAGTCTATGTCCGCATTGAACACACCCGAACTCACATTGTGACCGAAACCGGAAAACGGGGTCGCCGTGGAAATCACACCGGAGGCGAAATTGAGAACGGCGGCATTCGCGATGGCGCTGTCGAAGGTTTCGGTCACGGTGGTCGTGCCGCCGGGCAGGGCGCCCTGGAAAGCGGTCAGATCGTCAAAGGTGGTGACGGCGGCGCTGCCGGTTGTGCAAATCGCCATGGTGCCGAGGAAGGCCAGGGCGGTCAGAGATGTCTTCAACATAGGATGCTTTCCTTTTTTACCAAAAATCATGCCGCACGGTTTTTTCCGAACGAACCGTTTACGGCGCTGACCGTTTCGATCAGCACCGTTCAAATTCACATGTGCCCCTCAACCTCATGTGTCGGGCGCAGGGTAGCCCAATAGGCACCTCGAAGATGTCAACCCAGCCGGCGACATTGTGTACAGCTGGACATAGGATTGTATGCAGAAGCGGTCTGAGGGCCGGTTCGGCTGCCGCGAAACAGCGGAAAATCCCCAATCTTTGCCAAGGAATATGGATTTCGGCCGACTGATGATGGTGACCCGAATTGGCGACTCTGACAGAGAGTGGTGGCAGACGCCTGACGATTGCAATTCGGGGAGGGTGCCCTGGATACAGTGGCCGGGCTACGGTGGTTTGGGACAATCGAGGGAAGCGGGCGAATGTCGGTCGAAGCGAATAAGGCGCTGATGCGCCGGTTTTATGAGGAATTCTGGTGCAAGGGGAATCCGGATGCGGTGGACGAACTGGTCGCGCCGGACTTCACGGATCATCAATTGCCGCCGGGACTTCAGCCGGGGCCGGAGGGGTTGAAACAGCTAGTCCGCGAATGGCGTACGGGCTTTCCGGACATGCATGAAACCGTGGACATGATCCTGGTTGACGGCGAGATGGTCACCGGACGATTTATCCTGACCGGGACGCATCAGGGGCCGTTCTTCGGTATTGCGCCGACAGGACGAAAGGTGCGCATCACCGGGATCGACCTCGTGCGCATCCGGGACGGGCGGATCACCGATTTCTGGTATAGCGAGGACCAGCTGAGCCTATTGCGGCAGTTGGGCCAGATCCCGGATGAGCCGATGCCCTCGCCGCAGCCGGTGTGACGGGGGGCTGCCCAAACCGAGCGCCGCCGTTGCCCTTTCATCTGCCCGGTCTACCTGATGTTGATAGGGATATGAAAATATCCTAATGTCTTTGGCCGGAATATAGGGAAATTCTTCCCGCGCTGGCGGATGGCCGGTTTCCGGCACAAGGCAAAGCATTCAGGGCAGAAATGGACGATACGGTACGGTACGACGTCAAGGCGGCTTTTGCCCCGCAGGATCTGCGGACGTTTCGCACCGGTGACGGTAAGACCTATGCCATCGTTTCGCATTTTCCGGAAAAGAAGCTGACCATCGATACATGGATCGGCGGTTTTTACACCGTGGCCGAATTTCGCGCGGTCCTGACCTATATCTGCGACCAATTCGATGCCGGCCGATACGCGTATTGGCTGGCTGACCTGCGCCACTTGAACAGCGGCTTCCATCATTCGGAAACGTGGCCCGCCCGCAGGTCTGTTGGACGCCTGGGCTTGTTCGCCGCAAAAGAAATAGCCGAGCAGGACAATCTGCGTTAGGCATTATTCTTGCTGGTTCTGCGTAGAAGCCGAGATCCAATAGAAAACATGGCGAAAGGACGGAACGCATGCGGGTTCTTCTGATAAACCCCCAAGGGAATTATCCGAATAAGGGCCCAAGCTTGGATATGATTCCCCAAGGCCCGGCCTATATTTCCGGCATGATGATCGCGCAGGGGCATGCCGTGCGGGGGGTCAATACAAGTTGGATACTCAGCGATGAAACGGCGCCGGACGCCCTGGCGCGCTCGATCAAAGAAAATATCCATGAGTTCGAACCGCAAGTGATCGCCGTCGGTGGCATGGTCGCGGAGTACCTTTTCGTGCGGGACGCGATAGGGTTTGTCCGTAAATTCGCGCCCGATACGCCGATTCTGTTGGGCGGCAGCATCCTGACCAATGACCGATCCTTGTTCGAAACCCTGCGTCCGGATTTCGGTATCATGGATGAGGGTGAGTTGCCGATCAAAGAACTGCTGCACGCTTTGGAAACCGGCGGCTCGGTGGAAGCAATTGAGAATATCTCGTATTGGCGGGACGGCAGACCCGTCTACAACAAGCTGCGCAATGCGAATTACGGTTTGGACGAATTGCCGTTGCCCGATTACGACGTGATGGAGATCGAAAAGTACTTTCAGATCAGCAATCAGTTCGACAACTATTTTCACGTCATCACGCAAAAATACCCGCGGGTTCTTCCTTTGAGCTCCGGGCGTTCCTGCCCCTTCAAATGCACGTTCTGCCAATATTCGACGCTCGATGGATCGCGGCGGAAGTACCGGGGCAGGTCCATGCAGAGCGTGGTCGACGAGATCGCGTATTTTCATAACAAGTACGAGATCAACATTCTCAAGATCTATGACGACTTGTTTTCGGTGAAGTCCGACCGGATTTACGAGTTCTGCGACCTGCTCAATAAGTCGAACATCAAGATCGATTGGAACGCGTCAATGCGCGTTGGGGATGTGACGCTTGATCTGTTGAAGGCAATGAAGGACGCGGGCTGTATCCATATCGGCTACGGATTCGAGAGCGCGGATGACGGCGTGCTCAAAAGCATGAACAAGCGCATTACCGCTAGCCAAATTCAAAACGCAATCGAGTTGTCGGAACAGGCCGGTATTGGCGTTCAAGCCAACTTCATCTTCGGCGACCCGAAGGAGACCCGGGAATCCGTCGAGAAGACGATCTATTTCTACAAGAAATACGGTATCGATCATATCATCCACACCGATTACATCATGCCTTATCCCGGCAGTCCGATCTTCGATGTCGCGAAGGCCAAGGGGTTGATCGAGTCGAACATCGCCTATTGCGAGACCTTGCATTACCGTCCCAGATACAACATGACGGAAATGAGCGATCAGGAGTTTTACAAGGCTATCGATCCGATCATTGAGGACAAACTGGCCGGCGCGAAATTCGCCGAAAACGTCCGGATAGGCATCGACACCAGTCCCAAGTTCAAGTCGGCGTTTTTCGCCACCAGGGTTCCCTATGCAGTTCAATGCACCTGCCCGCATTGCAGCGAGGAACAGGACTTTGTTTTCCCCATGCCCAAGCGTGACATCGGCAAATGGTCCGAGCGGGCCCGATTCTTTCCGCCCCATAAGTTTTATTGCGGAAGTTGCTATAAACGCATCCTCATTTCATTGCTCTCAATCGGTGGTATGGAGGAATCCTTCACAAAGTACCTTATGGAACTGCAGTCGATCGCGGCGTCCGGTAAATCGATCGTCATAGCGAACACGGTCCCGTATGAAATTATAGACTCGCTGAAGGCCTATGGTGTCGACTTTGACAAGTTGAACATTAATAGATTTTTGCAAAAAGAGAACCTGACCCAGTTCACGAGCTTCCTGGATTATAAATGTGAGACCCGCTCGACCGAGAATGTTATGCGAAACGCCCATCTTCTGCATGTGATCCTTCCGCATCATGCCGCGGAACTGGTGCTTGAGGATTTGCGCGCGACCGGTTTACCCGACAGTAAGATTCTGACGATGGATACCACTCAGATTCCCGATGCAAAATATCTTGCGGCGAACGGCTGTGAGGACCCTACCGACCTTCGTCTGGTGGCGGCATCCGCCTGATTGTTCGAGCGGTTTTTACGAGCGACGCCGGGGCGCCTTTTGGCCGATCCCGAACGCGCAATACATTGAGGGGGACGGGCGAATGTCGGTCGAAGCGAAGAAGGCGCTGATGCGCCGGTTCTACGAAGAATTCTGGTGCAAGGGGAATCCGGATGCGGTGGACGAACTGGTCGCGCCGGACTTCACGGATCATCAATTGCCGCCGGGACTTCAGCCGGGGCCGGAAGGGTTGAAACAGCTAGTTCGCGAATGGCGTACGGGCTTTCCGGACATGCATGAAACCGTGGACATGATCCTGGTTGACGGCGAGATGGTCACCGGACGATTTATCCTGACCGGGACGCATCAGGGGCCGTTCTTCGGTATTGCGCCGACAGGACGAAAGGTGCGCATTACCGGGATCGACCTCGTGCGCATCCGGGACGGGCGGATCACCGATTTCTGGTATAGCGAGGACCAACTGAGCCTGTTGCGGCAGTTGGGCCAGATCCCGGATGAGCCGATGCCCTCGCCGCAGCCGGTGTGACGGGGGGCTGCCCAAACCGAGCGCAGCCGTTGCCCTTTTATCTGCCCGGTCTACCTGATGTTGAGAGGGATATGAAAATATCCTAATGTCTTTGGCCGGAATATAGGGAAATTCTTCCCGCGCTGGCGGATGGCCGGTTTCCGGCACAAGGCAAAGCATTCAGGGCAGAAATGGACGATACGGTACGGTACGACGTCAAGGCGGCTTTTGCCCCGCAGGATCTGCGGACGTTTCGCACCGGTGACGGTAAGACCTATGCCATCGTTTCGCATTTTCCGGAAAAGAAGCTGATCATCGATACATGGATCGGCGGTTTTTACACCGTGGCCGAATTTCGCGCGGTCCTGACCTATATCTGTGACCAGTTCGATACAGGTCGATACGCGTATTGGCTGGCCGACCTGCGCCACTTGAACAGCGGCTTCCATCATTCGGAAACGTGGCTCGCCGAATATGCGTTTCCACGGGTGCTTGCTGGCGGTCTCGTCCGTGAGGCCGTTGTTCTACCCGAGGACAGGGGCGACCCTGCGGACTACGATGTTTTTGGATCCGCGTCCGCCGCCCTAAGAAAAATTACCGACGGCAAAATTCGCGGCTTCGGCAATGTGAGCGACGCCAAGGCCTGGCTGTTCGACGTAGGCTGACCCGCGCGAAGCGGAAACCCGGCTGTACCGAATGCGTTGGGAGAACGTTTTTTGCCGCTGAACCGGTTCTGAATAAGGAGAAGAAGGATGCGTATCGGACTGTTCCTGGTTCCTATGTTTATGCTGTCCGCCAATGCCTATGCGGCCAATTGCACCTCTTACAATTTCTCGGTCCCGAAATACGAAACGATCTGCTTTTCGCAATCGAAGTATCAGTACCGGTGTGTGGCAAGTGAAGGGCGGCCGGCCTTCAGCTACGTTCAGAAAATCACCCTCAAATCGTCTTTGAACGATGCCAGCATTTGCGACTATCTGGACGACGAGCATGCGGAACCGCAGGGACTTCCGGCCGGTGCGAAGGTTCTTGAAAAGTAGGGACCGACCGGGCTGGATTCCGGCGGCAAACCGTCGGCGGTTTCTCGCCGTCCCTGGTTTTACGATGGCGCGCGGTCCAGCAGGGTGAGGAAGGACCGAAGGGCGGGCTGATCTTTCTCCGCCCGCCAGACCATGCAGGTCTCGATGTGAGGCGGCTTTTCTTCGATCGGCACGTAGCGGGCGCCGGTGCGGTTCATCGCGGTCATGGATGTCGGCACCAGGGACACGCCTAGACCGGCGGCGACCAGGCCGATGATGGTCTGCATCTGGATCGCTTCCTGATGGATGTGCAGCGGCTTTCCGTTCCGGGCGTAATACTCCGCCACGATATCGTAATAGGCGGGCGCGACCTGACGCGGGAAAAGGATCAGCGGTTCCGCCGCGATCCGGTCGAAAGGAACGGGCTGGCCCGTTTCCGCGCCGGGAAAGGTGAAATCCGCCGGCACCACCGCGACCAAAGGTTCCCGTTGGAGCGGTCGGTGGGATAGGCCGGCGGACCGAAAACCCTCGCCGGACGGAATGATGATCCCGGCATCGATTTCGCCTTTCGCGAGGGAATCCAACTGTATGTCGCTTGTCGCCTCCCGAAGGTCGACCCGGACATCCGGAAAGGCATCGCGGAAACGGCGGACGAGGTCGGGCAACACGCTGTAGCTGGCGGTGCTGACGAAGGCGAGGCGCAACCGGCCCAGCTCTCCACGGGCGGCGCGCTGCGCGATGGCGGGCAGGGCTTCGGCGTCGGCGAGCACCCGGCGGGCATGGTCCAGCCAGATGGCGCCGGCCGGTGTCAGTGCCACGCTGCGTTTCGTGCGGCGGAACAGCGGCACGCCCAGGGTCTCCTCCAACCCGCGGATGGACATGCTGAGCGGCGGCTGGGTGATATTCAGCCGGTCGGCCGCACGTCCGAAATGCAGTTCCTCCGCGACCGCGATGAAATGCCTGATTTGGCGAAGGTTCATGCCGATCTCACATTGATATATTTTAAGTATGAGTAAGGTCTTAGTTATATATTTCACAAACAATCCGGCAAAATCTAGGATTGCGGACAAGGCAAACAAGCTTCAATCCAATGAAGGGCATGCCAGCCGCGGTGAGGAACAGCGTGCAGGGCGAAGCGCGGCAGGAGCGTGACACGGTGGAGCGGCACAAGGAGGAGCGGCGCAAGGAGGAGCGGCACAAGGTTGGGGCGGGCATCGTGATGATGTGCGTAGGAGTCGCCTGCCTCAGCGTCAACGACGCCATCGCCAAGCACTTGATCGAGGTCTATTCGCCGCTGCAGATCCTGTTTCTGCGCAATGTGATCGCCTTGCCCTTCGCCTTGGTGATCACGGCGCGGGTCGGCGGCGTTCAAGCGCTGCGCTCAAGCCGACCCTTTCCGCATCTAATGCGTGGCTTCCTTTGGGTCGTGGCGACGATCCTGTTCTTTACCAGCTTCGCCTATCTGGACTTGGCCGAGGCGACGGCGCTGATCTTCGTCGCGCCGTTGTTCATTACCGCGCTTTCGGCGGCCTTCTTGAAGGAGCAGGTCGGCTGGCGCCGCTGGTTCGCGGTGATTGCCGGTTTCGTCGGCGTGCTGGTCGTCATCCGTCCGGGATCGACGGCGTTTCAACTGGTCTCCCTGCTGCCGGTTGTGGTGGCCTTCCTCTACGCCTTGCTGATGCTGGGCGCGCGCTGGGTCGATCCCCGGGAAAGCGCCTGGACGATGCTGCTCTATATGACGGGCGCCAGCGCCTTGTTAAGCGCCTTTGTCGTGCCCTTCGTCTGGACAGCCATCCGGGTCGAGGATTTCTGGTTCTTTGCCGGCGTCGCGCTGTTCGGCACCGCGGGCATGACCCTGATGACTCAGGCCTTCCGCTTTGCACCGGCCTCGATCGTGGCGCCTTTCGATTATACCGGCTTACTCTGGGCGACCGTGTTGGGTTGGTGGTTCTGGCATGAGGTCCCCGACGCCTGGGCTGTCTTGGGCGCAGCCATCATCGTCGCCAGCGGTATTTTCATCCTGTGGCGGGAACGGGGGCGATCCTGAACAAGAAAACGCCCGACCAAAGGGCCGGGCGCTTTGTGCGTCTATTGCTTAGCGGCGGTTATGCCGACGCCTTCCCACGCCGACGCCATGACATGAAGCCAAGACCGCCGATGGCCGATAGCAGAAGCGGCAAGGCCGCCGGGACGGGCACGCGAGAAACCGTCATCTGCATCGATGCCAGGGCTGCATCGGCGGAGTCGTAAAGGACAGTAACGTTTGCGTCGGATATCACCAAGATATCCGGATCGTCGTCGCAACCGATGAAATGACAGCCGAAGAAACCGCCGGCGCCGCCCTTAAATGGATTGCCGCTCGCCACAAACGTAGCGGATAGCCCGTCTGCCGCGATGGTGCCTCCAGCCGAATCCCATCCGGTAAATGTGAAGTCGGTGATGCTGTCGCCGGTAACCGTGATGTCCGTCGAAACGATATCCGACAGGGAGAACGATCCGCCGGCCGCGGCATTGATCTCTATCGTGCCGGTCGCGCGCAGGGTGGTATCTTCGGTCGATACGACACCGGGCGCATCGGCGGCGCCGGACCAGAAGAAGTCGAATACGGTGGCGCTCGCTTCGCCCCCCAACATCGCCAGCAGCGCGGCCGCGCCGATCAAGCTTTTCCACATTTTCAGTCTCTCCTTCACCTTGAAGTTAGTTTGGAACGGCAAGCGCAGAACCTTTGCACGTGTTCTAATGCGTTTCATTCTTTGACGTAACCGCTTGAGACGGAAACTGCGTTAACGGGCCCCTCATGAAGTCAATGAGTGTTCACGCCTTCATCACGCGAGTGTGTTTATTTGGCTTTTGGAGCAAAGAGCGGGTGCGCAATTCGCGCATTCTTGGAAAAGCATCGGATGACGGAACAAACCGACGCTGTTAGCGTTCCCGGTCAGAGTTGACGCACGCTTGAAACACTGTTTGATCCGGGGTGCCGGGACGTTGAAAGGGAACGTGGTGGACTGTCGGATTCTTGGTTTCGCGGTGTGGTTGGTTTTTTCCATGGTCGGGAGTGTGCCCCTGGCCGAGGCCCAGAACGCGGCCGTGACACCCAAAGGCGATGGTGGCGTGACGGTGGAGGGCGCCGATGAGGGAGCCGCCGAGTTCAAGCAGATCTTTCAGTTCGGAAAGAAAAAACCGCAGACGGTGGCGCCGAAGAAGCCTTCAATGGACTACGACGCGGAGATCAAGAAGGCGAAGGCCGCGGGTGACTATTTCAAAGCGGCCATTCTGAAGAATTGTCAGCGCGTGTCGCCAGGCACCACATTGACGACCTCGCCGGCGACAGCCGCGATCATGCGGCAATACTGTACGCCGCGGGATTTCGACATCGCCGTCGATGCAAAGCAATTGCACAAGGGGCCGATCCGCACCGACCCGCCGGTTGCCGCGAAACAGGAAAGCGGTCGCCAACCCGACCCGGCGGTCGAAGCCTGCCGCAGGGAAACACTCGACCATGTCATAACCTGTGCGAAGGTGACCGATTACCAGAACTGCGAGACCTGGGGCTGCCCTGAGATCATTCAGTGCGACAAGCGCCTGACCAGCTGCGACGATCACGGCTCGCCTTATAACGAAAGCGGCAATTTCTATTGCGATACACGGAACTGGCGGACGCGGGATTTCGACCTGAACGCCCTGCTGGCGCGGACCTGCCCGGGCGGATAACGGGGCAAGCAAGCCCGACCTGACGGAACAGCACCTTCTCCACGACGGTGCGGTTTCTTCCATTGCGTGAAAATCGAGACCCGGCCACTATTCTCCGAAAGAGGGGGGCTGACACGGTCGAGAAGCGGCGTGAGAACGGTCCCGCCATGGAGGAAATTCTCATGGCCATTTCCGTTACGGCGATGGATGCGACGCGCCCGACCTTCGGCGCCTTGGTCGAAGGCGTGGACATCGCCGCCGGGGTTTCGCCCCAGGTCGCGGCGGAAATTGAAGACGCGATCGATATCTATGGCGTGCTGGTCTTCCGCGATCAGGTGGTCGATGACGACCAACAATATGCCTTTTCCCAGCATTTCGGGGAGATGGAGACGGCCACGGGCGACATCGCGCGGCCGCAGGATCGCCGGTTACCCATGACCGTCAACGACATCTCCAACCTGGACAAGGATGGCAATGTGGTGGCGCGGGACGACCGGCGGCGGCTGTTCGGACTGGGCAACATGCTGTGGCATTCCGACAGCTCCTTCAAACGCATACCGTCGAAGTTCTCGCTGCTCTCGGCCCGGACGATCCCGGGGGAAGGCGGCAACACCGAATTCGCCGATATGCGCGCGGCCTGGGAGACGCTGGACCCTGCCTTGCAAGCGGAATGCATGGACCTGATCTGCGAACACAGCCAGATCCATTCCCGGGGCAAGCTGGGCTTCGTCGAGTTTACCGAGGAGGAACGCGCGAAATGGGCGCCGGTTCTGCAGCGGCTGGTGCGCAGGCATCCGCGGACCGGCAAGCTGTCGCTCTATCTGGCTTCCCATGCCGGGGGGATCGTCGGCTGGCCGGTGCCAGAGGCGCGGATGTTCCTGATGGACCTGACCGAACACGCCACCCAGCGGCAATTCGTCTATGCCCATGAATGGCGGCAATGGGATTTGGTGATGTGGGACAACCGGGTGACCATGCACAGAGCCCGGCGCTATGACCACACCAAACCCCGCGACATGCACCGCACAACGGTCGCGTGCGAAGATCCGACGGTTGCCGAACAGGCGGCGTGAAGGGGTGGGTCAGTCCTTTTCCTCAATCACCTTATGTTCGAAATGACCCAGAACCAGCACGATGGTGACCGCGAAACCGCTGAATAGGGCGGCGAGCGGCAAATAACCCAGACCGCAGGCCAGGCCGATGGCGCCGGCCGCCCAGACCGATGCGCCGGTTGTGAGCCCTTTAATGTCTCCGCCGCTCTGGATGATTGCGCCCGCGCCGAGAAAGCCGATCCCGCCGATCACCCCATCGATGATCCGGGTGGGGTCGATGCTGGCCGACGGGTCCCCTTCGGCGGTGGCGAACAGCAGGCTCATCCCCATGATTATGAAAGCCGCCGAGCCGAGGGAGACCAGCATATGGGTGCGCAAGCCGGCAGCTTTCCCGCGGACCTCCCGGTCCAGACCGAGAAAAAAGGCGAAGCCGCACGCGCAGGCCAGCCGGATCGCCATATCCGCGATCGGGATTTCGGTTTCGAAAGTCATGGCGCCGGTCTCCGCATTTCCGTTCGATATCTCACGGGAACAACGGTTTACCGGGAAGGTGGGTTGCATGGCGGGCGATGGATCGCGTGCCGGTGCCGGTCAGTTCGCCGTAGACCCGCGCGACCCGGCACAGACATCGCCCTCCGGGATGCCGTCGGCCCAGTCGCGCAGTTGCGCGATGCGGGGGCCGGTCAGGTTCGCGGCGACCGAGGCCATGCACATGGACAGGCTGCTGCCGTATTCGTACTGCGCGTCCGGCGTGTCCGCTTTGGGATAGACGGCCGCGACATGGGCTTCCCGGAAAGCCAGCCAAGCTTGCTGCGCGGCACGGATTTTTCCCAAGGTTTCGGGATCGCCCCGGAACTTGTCCAGCACGATCGCATAGAGCGTGTTCATCTGTATTTCCGCCGCGTCCATGTCCCGCGCCGCGCAATCGGTCAGGTCGCGCTGTGTCACGGCCTTGTCCCAGCAGGCATCGGACGCGTCCTGCGCCAGGGCCGGCGCGGCTGTAAGGGCGAACGCGGCGAAAGCGGCGGTAAGAATGGAACGGGCTGTAGGATGCATGGAAACCTCACGTCTGGACTGGGGAAGGGGATAAATCATAGCATCCGTCAGCCAGGGGCCCCAAGACGCCGTCCCCTTGCACCCTGATCACTATATCGTCTTCTCTGCAATTACACTTGTGTTCCCATCTGTCCGGCGCTGCACTGCGTCACGGTATTTGAGCTGATTTTCCATTGGGGTTCGATTTTTGCGTTTCGATCTGGTCGACGGGATACGCGGGCATTTGCTGATCGGCATGTTGGTCGCCCATCTCAGTTTCCATCCCGGCATGGGGTGGCTGCTGCATTTCCATCACCATGCCCTGTTCAAGGTCTTCGACGCGGAATTTTTCGTGGTCATCGCCGGGTTCCTGGTCGGTTTTTTGGCCAGTGAAAAGATTGGGGCGAAACCCGCGACGCGTTGGGAACTGGCCCAATATCTCGGCAGGCGGACAATGACGGTCTATGCCTATTTCACCTTGGCGGGCTTCGCCCTTTTGATGCTGCTGGGGGAGGGGGCGTATTCCTGGCACGGCGCGTTGTCGACCGCGGCGGATGTGCTGATCTTTCAGAACGGGCCGCGGTTCGGCGGCATCCTCGGCCTGTATATCCTCTGCTTCCTGCTGTTGTTGGCGGCCGTGTTGGTGCTGGGGGTGCGGCCTTTGGGGTTGTTGGCGCTATCCGCCGGTTTGTATCTGTTGAGCCAATTTTCCTACATGCGCGGGCTCTGGGGGATCGGCGGGGATATCATGGCCTTCGACGTAGCGGCCTGGCAGTTTCCTTTCATCGCGTCCTTCGCGCTCGGCTTCCACCGCAAGGCGGTGGGGCGGGCGATCGATCGATTGCCGGAACCTGTGGCCCTTGCCGCGGTCGTCGGATTATTCTGCGCCAGCCTCGTATTGGCGAAGTTTTGGATCACCCCACCCTTTGCCGAAGTCCCGCCCGAGATGCCGCGCCATTGGCCGCGCCCGCAGTTGCATCCGTATCATCTTTTGAAGACCCTCGTTCTGGCCTTGGCTGTTACGATAGTGCTGGTCGGTGGGCATCGCCTGTTGGCCTGGCCGCGCGCCGTCGCGGCGGGATATTTCCGGTTGGGCTTCCTGCGCGCCATCGGCAAATACTCCATCCGCATGTTCACCCTGCATCTTATTCTGGTCTCGCTCTTCGCATATAGTGTCGATAGGCTGACACAGGGCGAGAAGACGGCGCTGGCCTTTTTCATGCTTGCCGTCTTCATCGCCGCGCCAAGCGTCGTCACCGCCATCGGGCGCGGGTACGGAAAGCGCGGCAAGCAAACCGAAATTCGACCGTGACGTGGGGACCGCAGCATGACTCAGACCGCCGAATTCCAAGACGGCGCCGCCTATTCAGGAGGCGTCTTTATGCCCGTGGCGGAGGCAAAGATCTCCGTCCTCGATTGGGGCTTCACCCGGTCCGACGCGGTCTATGACGTGGTGCATGTGAAGGACGGTCGGTTCTTCCGGCTGGACGATCATCTGGCCCGGTTCGAACGCTCCATGGCGCGGCGGCGGATCGCGATCCCGGAAAGCCGGGAAGACGTGAAGGAAATTCTGGTGCGCTGCGTGCAACTGGCCGGGCTGACCGACAGTTATGTGGCGATGGTCGCCAGCCGCGGACGGCCGCAGGTCAAGGGTTCCCGCAAGCCGGCGGATTGCGCCAACCATCTTGTCGCTTATGCCATTCCCTGGATCGACGTGATCCCGGCCGAGGTCCAGGAACGCGGTGCGACCCTGATGGTGTCGGACCACCCGCGCGTGGCGGACGACGCGGTCGACCCGACGGTGAAGAACTATCAGTGGTCTGACCTGACATCGGGCCTGTTCGACGCGGTGGACGAGGGATTCGACACCGCCGTGCTGTGCGACGCACGCGGCATGGTGACCGAGGGGCCGGGTTTCAACATCTTCGCGGTGATCGGCGGCGGTTTGGTGACGCCGGAACACGGCTGCCTGCACGGCATCACCCGGCGGTCGGTGATCGACATCTGCGCCAAGCAAGGCATCGCCTGCCGCACCGGGGACCTGCCGCGAACGGATCTTGAAAGCGCGGATGAGGTCTTCCTGTGCACCACCGCCGGCGGCATCATGCCGATCGCCCGGATTGGAAACCGAAAGATCGAGGCCGGCGCGCCCGGCCCGGTGACCCGCCGTGTCATGGATGCCTATCAGGCGATGCACGAAGACCCGGCCTATGTGACCTTCATCGACTCCCCGACACGGTTCGCCGCGGCGGAATAGATGTTTGGCATGTCGTTGCGGCAACCTCACATCGTCCTCGAAGGCCTTCGGTCTGATAGCTTTTCCCCTGGATACGCCCCTTTTTCAGCGACGGCACGATAGTCGGTCACAGCGGATGTTTGTTGATTGCACGTTAGTGGTGCCATGTGAAACAGCGTGTTGCGGTTGGCGCGGCTGATTGAACACTATGAAAACAAATAAAAACTCGTGTTCCTGGGATTTTGCGTTAGGCGGAACATTACTTTTTCATTGAAAAACCAGCGTCAAACACAAACTTTAGATAATGAACTTGGTGCGCATGCCGGCATGGTGGTCGGATGGTCAAAGACGAACAGGGTTATTTATTGTAGGTAGAATTTTCACATAGTGATTTAGGTCAGACCATCATGATGCCCGGCATCCGCGCCACAACGAAACGGGGTGCTGGGAAATGAATCATGATGGAAAAAGGCTCAACCTAGTTAGAAATACTCTGTTGATTTCATTGGCCTTGGGCCTTAGCGGCTGCGGGGGCGTCGATGGACTGTTCAACGGAAGCAGTTATCGCAAAAAAATCTACTCGCTGAACACGCAAAAAGCGGACCTTACGCTTGCGAACCAAAAAGCCCAAAAGCAGAACGAGGCGCTAAGCAACAGGAATGTCGCGCTGGAAAACGAAGCATTGCGGCTTGGACGGGAAGTGCAAGTCCTGCGCTACGGCAATGCGGATTTGGCTGAACAGCAAAGGGCCTTTCGCTCGCTGCTTGCCACGCTTGAGAACAATCCTTGCTTCGACGTAACTCGAGGCTCCAATTACAGCGTGTCGATTCAGCCGATCTACAATGAGGAGTGCGTGCAATGAAAACGCGACGCGCCTTTATTGGGCTGGTTGGGGCAACCGCCATATACAGAGTCATGCCGGTTAGGCCGGCTGAGGCAAACCCATTCATTTTTTTGCTGCGGTTTCTGTTTTCGGCGGTTACGCGCCCCTTGGTCGGCGCCGGGGTACGGAGATTGAGCGGTAGCGTTTTGGGACGTGGAACCGGGTCCCATATTGTCCGGCAATCGGGGAACAAGGTTTTTCGATCCGCACCGCGAAGCCAGGCGCTTGCTGGGGCGTCGCGCCGCGTCCAAGAATGGACGGCCGATTTCATAACGATGGGATTGGAAGAACTGGTATTCGGAACGATCAATGTGCCGCCGATGAGTGACGATGGCCGGGTTGAAGTTCCAGACGACGCGCCCGTGTTCAAGCGTGGCAGGTCGAATACGAGGATCCCGATCAAAATCGTGAATAAAAGCGATGTTTGGCAGCAGCCTGACGTTACCGTCTATCTGTTCGATATCGATTCGGGAATTGTGGAGAAAAAACCGCCGAAGCTCGCCTTGTCCTTAGCCCCAAGGGGCAGCATGGAAGTTAAGGTGAATTTGGGGACGTTGAAACATAAGGGCCGTAAGGTGCTGTGTGTTGAACAAGACGGTTTTGATCGGCGGGTCAGCCAAATAATCTACGTTACCTAGGACGCAGCGAATTGGTATAGATGGTCCGCGCAATTCGAGGATCGTTGCAATGACCGAGCCGATCGGCCCCGTGCCGCTTATCGTTCTGGACGTTCAGGACGCCATCGACCAACCGGTTTGGGCAGATAAGAGCAATCCGGATTACTTGGCTTCGATCCTGCGCCTGGTGGCTCATTGGCGGGAACGGGGCTGGCCGGTCATCCACGTCAAGCATGACGAGGCGACGCCGTCCTCCACCTATCACACCCACGGCCCCTGGAACGGCATAAAGGCGGAGGTCGCGCCGGTCCCCGGCGAACCGGTCGTGGTGAAGCATCAGAACTGCGCCTTCATCGATACCGATCTGGATGCTGTTTTGAAGCGGCTGGGGGCGGCGTGTTTCGTAATGACCGGCGTCGTCATTCATAACAGCATGGATGCCACCGCGCGGGCGGGCAAGGCCTTGGGCTATACCATCCTGCTGCCGTCCGACGCGACCACGGCGGTGCCGGTCGTGGCGAGGGATGGCCAGAGTTGGGATGCCCGGACGGTACATGACCTGACGCTGGCCATCCTGGATGGGGAATACGCGCAGGTCACGGACACGGACGCCCTGATTGCGGAGATCCGTTAGGCCGGCGCTAAATCTTCTTCACGAATTCCGATTTCAACTGCATCGGGCCGATGCCGTCGATCTTGCAGTCGATGTCGTGGTCGCCTTCCGAGAGGCGGATGTTCTTTACCTTGGTGCCGACCTTAACGACCAGGGACGAGCCCTTGACCTTCAAATCCTTGATCACCGTCACGGTGTCGCCGTCCTGCAGTTGATTGCCGTTGGCATCCTTGAAGACCGGACCTTCCGCGCCCGCGGCCGCCGCAGACCATTCATGGCCGCATTCGGGGCAAATCAGCAACGCGCCGTCCTCATAGGTATAGGTGGACTGGCATTGCGGGCAGGCGGGCAAGTCGCTCATGACGGTCTTTCATCTTTTTCATAGCAGGGGTGTTTCGGTTCGGATGGCTTAGCCCCCGGCGGACCGTTTGTCGAGGCGGCGGGATAACCCATTCGTGACAACCGCGGGCATGGTCCCCTGTGCTAATCCTTCCATATCGATAGGACGGAAGAAAAATTCCGGTTCCGATCCGACAGGAGGCATTCGCGATGACTTTAACCGCAGAAATTCCCAATGATGGCGCGTCCACTGTATCGCCGGACGAAATCGATCCCCGTATCTACGATTTGTATGATGAGTTTTGCCATACGGACATGGACCGCCGTACCTTCCTCTCCCGCGCGGCAGCGCTGGGGATTGTCGGCGGGGTCGCGATGGCGACCTCCCTGCTGCCGCGCTATGCGGAAGCCGCGATGATCAAGTTCACGGATCCGCGCATCAAAGCGACCTATATTGAATATGACAGCCCCGGCGGCACATCCGGCAAGATGCGCGGCTACCTCGTAAGACCAACGGGCGAAGGACCTTTCCCCGCCGTCGTCGTGATCCATGAGAACCGGGGCCTCAACCCGCATATCGAGGATGTCGCCCGCCGCGCCGCGGTGGAAGGGTTCCTGGCCTTCGCGCCGGATGGGCTTTATCCCATCGGCGGTTATCCTGGGAACGATGAGGACGGCAAGGTCATGCAATCCTCACTCGACAAGGGCAAGCTGTTTACCGACTTGCTGAATGGGGCGAAATTCGTGAAATCGCACCCGCTTTCGACCGGCAAGCTGGGGGCGACGGGGTTCTGCTACGGCGGCGGCGTGGTGAACGCGTTTGCCGTGGAAATGGGCGAGGATCTAAACGCGGGCGTCCCGTTCTATGGCGCGGCGGCAAAGGCGGAAGACGTGCCGAAAATCGAGGCGCCGCTGCTGATCCAATATGCCGAAGACGATGCCCGCATCAACGCCATGCGCGACGGCTATGAGGCGGCGCTGAAAGCCAACGGCAAAAGCTTCGAGAGCCATGTCTATCCCGGCACGAAGCACGGCTTCCACAACAACTCCACCCCGCGCTTCAACGAAGAACAGGCCAAGATCGCCTGGGACCGCACGGTGGCGTTTTTCAATGAACACCTTGCCTGAGGCGTTGTAACCTTCGTTGCATCCCATCGTGGATATTGGTCCGGCACGCGTTGTAAAAGCGCGTGCCGGTCACGTTGACGCGCAGGCCGTCGCGCCCCAGCGGTAAGCAGGGAAAGTGCTGGTAGAACGCTGTTGCCGTGCAAGTAACGCTATCCTCGACATGGTTTTGGAAGCACCAGTCGTACATACCGCGGGACTGACCGCCTACGTGTTCCTCGCGGTGTGCATACCCTTTTCGATCCGCTTGGAGCAGCAGCGAGGACGGGTCGTTGACGATCTCCCCTAATGTCTTCCAATACATGTAGTCGAACCGCAGGCCGACGGCCTTTGCGAGATCGCTATTGAACCCTTTTTTGTAGAACAGGATCAGATTATGGGGATCGCCTGCATATAGACCTGCGCGCAGTGCTTCCATGCCGTCGCCTAAATTTATGTATCGGAACGCGTCATCCGGCAGATTGGCAAGAAGACTCGCCAATACCGAATCCAGATATGGATCTGGATACTCTTCCGTGGCGTCAATAAGATCACGGAGGTCCCGGTGATCAGGTGGGCCAGTGTCCGAACCCCTGCTCACGAATTTTAGGAAAGCGTCGAAAACGACTTTCCGCGGTGAGTTTGCTTCCGCCGCAATGGTCGATAAGTCAGGAAGGGCCTTGCGCAAAAGTGCGCGCGCTTTCGGTGCGAGGGTGTCATCGTACATTTCGCCGGCAAGCATCTCGAAGAATGCCGTACCTGCTGCCAGGGACCGCTTCTCGAGGATGGCCGCCCTAATGGTGGCGCTGTACCGTTTTTCAACTTTCGAGAAGCCTGAGATGTTCAATGGATCGCCCAGCGCGAGCAAGGCAAAGCCTGAAAGATAATCGTGCCAGCCGTCAGCGGAACTCAATATGGGGACGTTCCCGCTATGCTGATACGCATCCATGATGTCGTCCAGAACCAGGACCGCTTCAGCCCTGTCAGGGTGCAGGCCGTCGGTTGCCCAAGCAAATCCTTGGATGAATTGAAGTGCCAGAAGACAGCCGGCTACGCGTGCGGATCTCCGAAGATTCCGTATCCACGCGTCACCGAGTGAAACCCGAACCGTAAGACGGTTGAACTGATAAGGCATATGCTAAGGCCAGTGTGCTGTTGCTGGAATCACGGCGCTGCCCAACGGATGGCGACGCCGCGCCATTTGCGACGATAGGCCGAGGCCGGGATTCCGACATGTTTGCGAAAGGCGGAGCGGAAGCTCGAAGGCTCTGAGTATCCACACTCGGCGGCGATATCCTCGATGGATGTCGCTGTCGTCTCCAGCATCTGTTTGGCTTCCTCGACGCGCAGGGTTTGGACGTATTCGGCAGGTGACTGCCCTGTTGCGCGGCGGAACCGGCGCAGAAAGCCGCGTTCCGACAAGCCGCTGCGCGCGGCCATGGCGCCGACCGGGTTGGGCTCGTGATAATGGTCCGCGATCCAAAGCTGCGCGTCCGCGATCAGCCGGTCTTCATGCCGCTTGCCGCTGGCCAGCGAGGCATAGCAGCGCTGGCCATCCTCATGCGGTTCCAACAGATAGAGTTTTGCGATACGGCGGGCTTGCTCGGCACCGGCCATCCTACCGATCAGGTGCAGCATCAGGTCCGTCCAGGCCGAGGCGCCGCCGGCGGTGATTACGCGGTGACCGTCCCCGGATTGAACCAGAATGCGTTCGCGCTGAAGGTGGATGGCCGGGAAATGGTGGATCAGGGCATCGGCATATCCCCAATGGGTCGTCGCCTCCCGCCCGTCCAAGACCCCGGCGGCAGCAAGCAGCAGCGCGCCGGAACAGGCAGAGGCGACAATCGCTCCGTTGTCATAGGCTTCGGCGACCCAGCGGGCGGGTTCGTCGATCCATTGCGGGACGGGTCCGCCGGGATCGACATGCAGGTCCGGGACGATGATGATGTCAGGCGCCGGATAATCCGCCAAAACGCCTTCCGGCACGATCGTCCTGCCGTTCATGTCCTCGTACGGCGCGCCGTCGACCGATAGCAGCGTCGCCTTGAAGACCTGCGGGCAGGCGGGCTCGCCATGCAGCATCTCCCAATCGCGCCCGACTGAGCCGAGCACATCCAGGATTGAATAAGCGATCGACGAGCCCACGGCGGGGCTGCCGAAAATAGCCACGGAGAGTGGGCCGTCTGTCGATGTTCCGTCCTGCTTTTTGCTTTCCAGCATGATTTCCCAAGATACCGCTGTTGTCTGTCCGATTATCACCGGTTCTTACGGTTTTGCTTCTAACATGTTTCGGCCATCCAGGCCATTTCCGTCTCCCGCAGCGGGGGTTCCCCCCAGGAAGCGAAAACTAAGAACTGGAGATTGAAGTGAACCATCACGCCCCATTGGAAACTTTCGACGACAACAAGGCCGAGGCTTTCGCCGGCCGTTTTGTCGGCGCGCTGAGCGATGCCGCGCTGGTCCTGATGACCGCGCTGGGCCATCGTACCGGCTTGTTCGACGCCCTGGCCCTGCGCCCCGGCGTGACGGCGGAAGACCTGGCCGCGGAAGCCGGATTGGCGGAACGCTATGTCCGCGAATGGCTGGCGGTCATGGTGACGTCAGCCGTCATCGACTATGACCCGCAGACAACGGCCTACACCTTGCCCGCCGAACATGCGGCCTTTCTGACCCGGCAGGCCAGCCCCAATAACATGGCCGTGACCGCACAGTTCATCGGTGTCGCTGCCTCGGTCGAGGACGCGATGCTTGCCCGGTTCCAATCCGGCCAGGGGCTGCATTACGGCCATTTCGACCGCTTCCACGAGGTGATGGCCGAGGATAGCGCACAGCTCGCCGTCGCGGCATTGCTGGAACATATTTTGCCCATCGTTCCCGGTCTTACCCTACGCCTGACGGATGGGATCGAGGTCGTGGATATCGGCTGCGGCGCCGGCCGTGCCATGCTTCGGATGGCTGAAGCTTTTCCCGAAAGCACTTTCCTGGGCCTCGACCTGTGCGCCGATGCCTTTGCCGAAACGGAAGCGGAGGCGGTGCGGCGCGGCCTATCCAATCTGCGGTTCGAGGCGCGCGACCTTTCCGGTCTGTCTTCGCTCGGCCAATTCGACCTCGTGACCGCGTTCGACGCGGTGCACGACCAGAAAGACCCGCAGGGTTTTCTTGCGATGGTGCGCCACTCGCTGCGCCCGGGCGGGGTGTTCCTGATGCAGGATATCGGCGGGTCGCGGGACCTGGAGCGCAATCTCGACAACCCCTTCGCGCCGCTTCTCTACACCATATCCCTGATGCATTGCACGCCGATCTCGATCGGTCAGGGCGGTCCCGGCCTGGGCGCCATGTGGGGCGTGGAAACCGCCCAGGAATACCTGGCGCAGGCCGGCTTCGACACGGTCGAGACGCATCGCCTGCCGCATGATCCGATCAACGCCTATTACGTCGCCCGGCCATGAGCCGGCGAGCACAAACGAGGAATCAAGAAATGAGTGCGATTGAAACAACACAAGCGTTGGTGATCGGCGCGGGCCTATCGGGGCTCGCCGCCGCACGGGAACTCACCCGGCGCGGGTTGCAGGTCACGGTGGTCGAGGCACGCGACCGCGTGGCGGAACCCTGGCGCGGGCGGCACCCGGCGCTGCGGCTGAACATCCACCGGCACTTCGCAAGCCTGCCCGGCATGGCGATGACCGATCGGGACGGGCACTTCGTGAAACGCGATACGGTCGTCGACTATCTGGAAAGCTATGCCGCGGCGCTGGACACGCCGATCCGGTATGGTGTCGAGGTGACCGGGTTCGAGAAGACCGATGGCGGCTGGCGCGTGACGACGAACGGCACGAATTATGACTGTTCCCATGTCATCGTCGCCACGGGCCGGGACCGCGTTCCGCATATTCCGGATTGGCCGGGTCTGGATGACTATCAGGGCGAGGTGCTGCACGCCGCCGATCTGGGTGATGTGTCGCGGTTCGACGACAAGCGCGTGCTGGTCGTCGGCGCCGGGAATTCCGGGGCCGATGTACTGAACCATCTATCGCGGCACAGGCCGGCGCGTGTCTGGATCGCGGTGCGGCATGGGCCGGCGGTGGTTCCCGCGCGGATCTTCGGCTTTCCGCTGCACCGTCTGGCGCGGGTTTTTACGGCCCTGCCGCTCGCTGTGGTGGACCCGGCGTTCCGACTGACCCAACGATTGTTCCTGGGCAATCTGGCGAAATTCGGGCTGTCGAGCCATCCGGATGGCGGCGGTACGCGGCTGCTGCGCGACGGCATCGCATTCGCCATCGATGACGGCTTCGCGGCCGCGATCCGGTCCTATCGCTTCCGTATGGTGGGGGATGTCGCCGGTTTCGCCCGCGACCGTGTCTATGTGAAAGACGGTAAGTATTTCGCGCCGGATGTGGTGATCTGCGCCACCGGATACAGGACGGGCCTGGGCCCCTTGTTGGGACGTTTCGGCGTGCTGGACGGGCAAGGTGAGCCGCGTCACCCGCGCGGCGAGGCGGACCCTGAAAATCCGGGCCTGTGGTTCACGGGCTTTAGGTCGGGTTTCACCGGGTATTTCGACGCGGCTGCCATTGCCGCTAGACGGATCGCCGATGGCGTGGCAACGGATTTGCCGCATACCGTGCCTGCCGAATCCGATAGAAAGCTCCCGAACGCTGGGACGCGCGCCAATCGGTCGATGGTGACTGCCGCGCGCGGGGGAGAGTGAGCATGAAGAAATCGGTCGACCCGAAAGGGATCGCCCCACCGGCCAGCGCCTATCGTCACGCCCTGTTGTCGCAGGGCGTGACCGACCTGCTGACCCTGTCCGGCCAATTGGGCGAGGACCCGGACGGGAAATGCGCGGAAGGCGCGCGCGCCCAGGCGGAGCAGGCCTGGCAAAATGTACGGGCCATCCTGGACGAGGCGGGCATGGGCTTTGCCGATATCGTCAAGGTCACGAGCTATATCGTCGGCGAGGAGAATATCGCCGCCTATGTCGAGGTTCACAAGGAACTGCTCGGCGATATCCTACCGCCTTGGACGCTGGTGGTCGTGGCGGCCTTGGGCCGTCCGGAATACCTGATCGAGGTCGATGTGACGGCCGCGCGCACGGCGCAAGAATGACCGCCGCCGCGCCTTCCCAAGAACGCTGCACTGCTTATACTGCGCGGTTTGGAAACCCGTGAACCCGTGGGGAAACATGATGCGCCGTCCCGTCCTATATGCCGCCGTCCTGGCGATTGTCTGCGGCCTGCCGGGAGTGTCGCGGGCCGATGCGCTGGACGACAAGCTCCGGCCCTTGATCTCAGAACAATACGCCGCCGAATTCATGCAGAAGTCGCTGAAGGGCATCCACTATCTGAACTGCGACGGTGTGCCTTGCCGCCGTACGGATGAGTTCGAATTGTTCAATCCGCCGGTGTCGACCGCAGATACGCGCCAAATCCTGGTCTATGCGATCAAGGGGGCGCTTGCCTGGTGGTGCGGGCTGGACGAGGGGCGCGGCACCGTCGCGCTGGGCGAGTTTCTGCAGGAACGCGATTTCAATGCCAGGCAGACGGCGTTGGCATCGGCCATGCACGGTACCTTTATGCGGATGCAGAAGGCTGTTTTCGATACCTCCGGAAAGACCTGCCAGGCGGAAACCAAAGCGGAACTGGACGAAGCCCTGCCGAACGGGGTGAAATAGGGGCAGGACAATTTATCCGGGGCCCGTCATGACCGCCAGCGATCCGCTTCTACAGCCTTTTACTCTAAAACATCTGACGCTGAAGAACCGCGTCGTCTCCACCGCGCATGAACCGGCCTATACCGATGGGCGCATGCCGGGCGACCGTTACCTGCGCTATCAGGCCGAAAAGGCAAAAGGCGGGATTGGGCTGACCATGTTCGGCGGGTCCTGCACGGTTTCCGCGGATTCACCCGCGGCCTTCGGGAATATCGATGCCTCGACGGACGAGGTCGTGAAATTCTACGCCGATCTTTCCGATACAATGCACAAGCACGGCGCGGCGATCATGAACCAGATCACCCATCTGGGCCGCCGCACCAGTTGGTCGACGGAACATTGGCTGCCCATTGTCAGTCCCTCCACGGTGCGGGAAATGGCGCATCGTATGTTTCCCAAAGTCGCGGAAAAAGAGGACATAGACCGTATCGCGAAAGACTTCGGTCAGGCCGCACTGCGGTCCAAGCTCGGCGGGTTGGACGGCTTGGAAGTGGAATCCTACGGCCATCTGTTCGACGCCTTCGCGTCCCCGCTGACCAACAAGCGGCAGGATGAATATGGCGGCAGTTTGGAGAACCGCTTGCGTTTCGGCATGCAAGTGCTTGAGGAAATCCGCAAGGCGGTGGGCGACGACTATATCGTCGGCCTGCGCATTTCCATCGACGAACGCCTGCGCGGCGGCATCGACAAGACCGAAGGGTTCGAAATTGTACGCCGCTTTGTGGAGACCGGCATGGTCGATTTTCTGAGTGTCATTGTGGGGTCGGTCGACAGCGACGAGACATTGAGCCATGTGATCCCGGTGATGGGAACGCCCGCCGCGCCGAACCTTGCCGTGGTGGGCGAGGTGAAGCAGGCATTCGATCTGCCGGTCATGCATGCGGCCAAGATCGCCGATGTCGCGACCGCGCGGCATGCGATCGAAAGCGGCGCGATGGATCTGGTGGGGATGACCCGCGCGCATATGACCGATCCGCATATCGTCGCAAAGCTGATGCGGGGGGAGGAGGAGCGCATCCGACCCTGCGTCGGCGCGGGCTATTGCATCGACAATATCTATATTTCCGGCGCGGCTTATTGCATCCACAACCCGGCCACGGGGCGTGAGAAGACGGTACCGCAATTGGTCCCGCCGTCGCAGGGGCCGGCGAAGAAGGCGGTTGTCGTGGGCGCCGGCCCGGCGGGCCTTGAAGCGGCGCGTGTGCTGGCGCTGCGCGGGCACACCGTCGTGCTGTTCGAAGCGGCGGAGCGTGCCGGCGGACAGGTGGTGATTGCCGCCAAGGCGCCGCGGCGCCGCGACCTGATCGGCATCGTCGATTGGCTGACGGCGGAGGCTGAGCGCGCCGGCGTCGAAATCCGCTACAATACCTATGCGGAGCAGGCGGAGATCGCGGCGGAAAACCCGGACCTGGTCATCATCGCGACGGGCGGACTTCCGAACACGGCGTTTCTGGAAGAAGGCGAAGACCTGGTCGTGACAAGTTGGGATGTTTTGTCCGGTCAGGTGGCCCCGGCGGACACTGTGCTGATGTATGACGAGAACGGACGGCAACAGGGACCCTCCGCGGCAGAATTCATGGCAGAGGCGGGATCGACCGTTCATTTCGTCACGCCGGACCGGATGGTCGGCCCGGATATCGGCGTCACCAACAATCCGTCGATCCTGAAGGGTTTCTACGATCATGGGATCAAGGTTTCGACCGATCACCGGCTGCTCGGTGTGAAACGGGACGGCAACAAGCTGATTGCCAGTCTGTACAATATTTTCACGCATCAGATATCGGAACAATCGGCGGATCAGGTGGTCACCGAATATGCGACCGTCGCGGCGGACGACGTCTATTTCGAGGTCAAGAACCGGTCCAAGAACAACGGCCAGACGGATATCGACGCGATTAAGGAAAACCGTCCGCAGGAAAGCGTTACGAACCCGAACGGCGATTATTTCCTGTTCCGGGTCGGCGACGCGGTCAATGCACGGGACATACATGCCGCGATATTCGACAGCCGCCGCCTGTGCCAGCATTTATAGCCTGGGCCCGCATTTACGGAATACGTCACCCCGAATGCATCACCCCGAATGCATCACGCTGGATGCGTTGAGTGGGCGGATCGCGTCGAATTGGTACTTTTGGTTCCCATATTGCGCGACGATGATATGATCATTCCGTTTCTATGACAGAACAGGCATCGCACTGTCAGCGGAGCTGAACCTGGGAATGGCCGTTTGATCGTTAAAACCCCAACGGTTCGCATGCGCGCGCCGGAGAAACCCGCAACGAGCTGGGGGCTTCGGTGGGGCAGGGCTGCGGCAATTTGGAGTGTTTTTCTCACAATCGCGACGGCGATGGACGGTGCGGCCCATGCGGAAGAGCCCATTGTCGTGCTTCATACCCATGATGAGGAAATAGGCTCCGACATCCTGGAGGAGAGCCCGGCGGTCGGGGCCATGCGATGTATTTTTCGCAGGTTGGGGCGTCGCGTGGATATTCGTCGTGCCCCGAGAATTCGAAATAGGGAATTGTTGAAGTCGGGCCGCATAGACGGGATTTTTCCCAATCTGCCTGATCCGCTTCTCGACACGCTGGCTGTCCCCACCGCCCCCTTCGTGCTGGAACGGTGGAGCTATATCCAACTTAAATCGTCCGCTAACTCGGCCCGCCCGCGCGACGAGACGGTCGGGGTCGTGTTGGGATCCAATGAGAGCCGGCTTCTGGCCCAGGAAGGGGGCAAATTTTTCGACGCGATCCCCAACATGGAATCGCTTGTGAAATTACTGGTGGCCGAACGGTTACCCTTCGTCATGGTGGATGAGTGGAGCTTCGAGTCAGAAGCCACCGCGATGGGCTATTCCCGCGACCGGTTCAGGTCCTCGATCGTACGGTACGTTCCCTTGCAGCTCTATTTTTCCAAATCCTTCGTCGCGGCCAACCCAACCTTCATTTCCTTATTCAACGGAACGATCAAGGATTGCGTACACGGGGCGCGCGCAGTGGCTTCTTGGGAAAGGGAGATTTTGTTGGCCGAGGCCAGGAAAATTATCGACGGGGCCCACGATGAACTCGTTGACCGTATTAAGCGCTTCAGAACCTTGGATGCGTTGGATCCTTTGGAATCGCGGGTCGAGACGCTGGCCGGAGACGATGAAGATTGGCAAGCAGCGCTGAACGAAGACCGAACCAGCACATTGATGGAAATCGTGCTATCGAATCCATTGTCCGAAGTCCTGCGTGACGTTGCCGCCGAGCACCCCACTATCACGGAAATTTTCGTGACGAACGAAGATGGTTTCATTATCGGCTTGAACCGCCTGACCAGCGATTATTGGCAAGGGGACGAAAACGCGGCGGAGGCGGTTCTGGCGAGCGGCGCCCAGCGACACTTTTCCAACTTCGAATACGACACATCGACGAAGCGATTTCAGGTCAAGGTTTCATTGGCGATCCATGACGGCGATGAAGGGGCGGCACCGATCGGCATGGTGACCATCGGCATCGACGCCGCGAGGTTGTTGGCAGGGCACATGCATTGATCAGAAATTGCTTCAAATCCCGTCAAGAAAACTAGGCAAACGCTTGGCGACCGTTGTAGACAGAGTTATGCGTCAAACAGGGTGTTTTCCGACCGGTGCCTTCTAACCGTCCTCCCCAAGGTAGTTTCTTTGTGCCCCGCGCAGGCAAGATCGGCATCGCGCAAATCGATGCCGATCACCAGGATATCGTGGAGGCATTGGAAGCGCTTCGTCAGCATTTGGACGATGCGGCATACGACCCGGTGGCGAAGTTGCAGGAATTGGTCGCGCTTCTAACGGCCCATTTCCGGCGGGAGGAAGACCTGATGCGTCAGGCTGAGTATCCCCAAGCCGACCGGCATGCCTATCATCACGCAAAGACTATTGTCGAAATTCAGGATGTCGTGTCCCGTGTTGATAGTAGTGGCGACGTCGATATCGTGGATCTTCGCAGCCTCTACAAGGTGTTGATCGACGACATCTTTCCGGCGGACCTTCATTTTCAAGAATATTTGGTTGGAATTGGCCGCCTGAAATAGGCCGGCATCAGGGCCTAAACCATCCCCGTTCTGTTGTTCGATTGAAAACTAATTGCATTTCCATGATTGAAGTTAATTCAGGAAAAACTAATGTATTATTCTGTGGAACATTTGCGGGGTAGTCATGGACCGGTCAAACTCTGGGCGTATTCGAGGATCGTTTTTCATTCCGAGAAGTGGAATGGTCGGCGTGCAGGAAATTGACGACGACCATCAAAGCGTTGTCGACGCCCTTGAAGAGGTGAGGATTCATCTCGAAAACAGTGAGTATTCCCATGTCAAGAAAACGCGGGAAATCACACAAACCCTTCTATCCCATTTCAGGCATGAAGAAGACCTGATGCGGCATGTGGACTATCCCCACACGGAAGCGCACTGCATTCACCACGATCAAACTTTGGGACACATTTATCGTATCGTCGGAAACGCCGAACTGCAGGAAACCGTGACGTTGGGCGATCTGCGCGATCTGTACCGGACGCTGCTGGACGATATTTTCTCAGCCGATATGAACTTTCATAAATACTTGCTGGAAACGAACCGGCTCCGCAATTGAGCATCCCTGCGCGTACACGGCCCAGCCGTCGCGGCCCCACATTTTTCCGTCATTGGGTTAGAATTTCCTGGTCCGACCGTATGGGTGACAGCTTTTGAAGCGCCGCGTTGAGCTGGGGCAGTTTCGCCGCGCATGGGGAGTTCCGCGAAAATGCCATGTGGACCGGCAGGCTCACGTTTGCCCCTGGCAGATTTTCAAAATCCTTGGATCGATAGTCGTGGGATTTATGGAGTAACTGTCGAAAGACCCCCAGTGGTCCGACAACGAAATCCACGCGGCCGGCATTCAGCATTTCGAAAAGCGATGCGGGCGAGGAAGTCTCAAACAGTTGACCACCTTGTCGCCGAATTTCGTTCAGTGGGGGAGGGATTCTGGCACCGAGCAGGGTGCCACCGACCTTTCCCTCCAAATCGGCGACCGAGGTATAAGGGAAGCTGCGTCCCGCGCGAACAAGTATGCCATGTATGTCCCGAGTCCAGGGAACGGTGTAGGCATAGACTTTACTGCGCTTGTCGCTCTTGAGGATCGTGTGAACAAGGTCGAGTTTTCCGTTTCGCAGCTGCTTCAGAACCCGTTTCCACGGTTCCGGCGCGACGATCACAGGCTCAATGCCGATGGACTTCAGTGCCTGCAATGCCAGCGCGCGGCCTTGCTCGATAACGGTATTAATGCCGATCGTGCGGGGCGCTAAGGCTGTGCTGATCTGTGGCCCCGATATGCGCGCGCTCACACAATCCGCCGCTACGGCGGGGGCTGCCAATCCTGTAACGGCAACTCCTAGAGTGCAGAGTACGAGGAAACGGACTTTCACGAGGGAACTCCAGCGGTTCGTATGTTCCGCTTTTTCTCGTAATATTAGTAACCGATAAATAAACGGGTTACAATTGGTCCGCCCAGTCGGATGCCTCGCCGCTAGCGCATTTCGATCAGGCTGCCTTCGGCAACAGTGTCCGGCGGGTTCATAATGACCGCGTCTCCTTCGGCAAGCCCGCCAAGGACCTGCGCCTTTTCCGCGTTCCGGTGGCCGAGTTCGACCGTCCGGAGCACGGCCTTTCCGTCGACCGCTTGGAATACCGCCCAAGACGTACCGGACCTGAAAAGGGCCGCGGTCGGAACGGCCAGGTCCTCCACATCGTGCAGAAAGATCGAAACATCGACACGGTAGCCATGGCCCAGGCGCTTCCATTCTTCGGCTGGGTCGGCGATATCGAGCAGCACGTCAACGCGCTGTTCTTCAATGCCCAGTGCCGAAACCTTGGTATAGCCGAAGGGTTCAACACGCCGAACCACGGCGCGCAGCGGCCCGCCGCCCCAACCGTCGACGCGGGCGGCCAGGCCCGGTTTCACCAAGACGGCGTCCTCGGACAGCAGGTCGACCCGGATTTGCAGGTCCTTCGGGTCGCCGATCTCAATAATGCCGTTGCCGGGCGCCAAACTGGTTTCGCTTTCTTCGATCACCTGAAGGACTTCGCCGTCGACCGGCGCACGCAGCACCAGACACTCGCAACTGCCGCCATCATCCGACGGCGCCGTGGGGGAGACGAGCTTTGCTTCGGCCACTTCCAATTCATGCTGACTTTGATCCCGCCGCGCTTGGGCGGTCAGCAAATCGGCGGCCGCCACACGATAGGCGCGCTCCGCCTCATCCAGGCGCTGTTTCGGCACCGTGCCGCGCGTGAACAGGCTGCGGCTGCGCTCCAATTCAGTTGATGTAAATTCCTCTTCCGCCTGGGCGCGTTTCCATTCCGCATCGGCCAAGGTCTTGGCGGCTTTCGCGACTTCAACCGCCGCGCGGGCTTCCGCTTCCGTGCGGACATCCAGAAAAACCGGCGCTGAGGGTTCGATCCGCGCCAACTCGGTCGCACCGGCTTTCACCTTGTCGCCGACTTCAAGCCCGACCCGCATCAGGCGGCCCGCGACGGGGGCCGTAATCCGGTAGATTTCACGGACTTCCGCCTTGCCTTCATCGGTGACGGCAACGGTGATGCGATCCTTCTCTATCGTGGAAAGATCGACCGGTAAGGGTCTGGGAATAAATGCATAAACCAATCCCGCGATCAGGATCGCAGCGATGACGCCCCAGAATAAAACTCGGAACAATGCCGCTTTCATAAATCTACTCCCGCGTCTTCAAGACCGCGATCAGGTCGAGATGATCAAGCCGCCGGCGCACGATAAGGGCGCAGACGATGACGGTTGCCAGGATGATGACCGTGGCCAGACCGGCGGTTTGGTGCCGGATGATGAGAGGGATGCGGAACAATTCCGTCGCGAATTGTTCGGCGATATACCAGGACAGGATCGCGCCGCAGAGTATTCCCACCGGTACGGCAGCGACGGCCAGGATGCCGGTCTCACCCAACAGGATATAGGAAATCTCACCGCGGCCGAAACCCAGCACCCGCAAGGTCGCCAATTCGCGTGACCGTTCCGCTAGAGCGATGCGAAGCGTGTTATAGATGACGCCGAAGGCCAGGGTGCAGGAAAACACCGTGAAGATGCCGATGAAGACGTTCAGGTTCTTGTCCACGGTGGCATAGAACATATCGATGACGGCCTGCCGGAAGCCGACGGAACCGATTTTGGGCATTTCTTTCAAGGCGGCCAGGAACTCGGCCTTGAACGCCGGATCGACGCGAACCAGCAAGGTATTGATCTGCGGGCTTTCCAGCATCAAGTCGCTCAATGTGTCCAGATGCATGACGATCGGTGTGTCGATATAGGTCTCGAAAACCTCGACAACGGGCACTTGCACGACCGGCCGCCGCCCTTCCAGGATTTCCAAGGTCACGGTATCGCCGCGCCGGATGCCCAGGATGTCGGCCATGGTGGTGGAAATCGCCACGCCGCCCCGCGGAACCGGCAAGGGTCCCTTCTTGGCGTCGTGCAGCGGGGACAGCGTCGCGCCGTCCATACGGCCGATAATGCCTTGCCGGCGGGCGATGTTGCGGTATCGAATGCGCGCGGTAACGCCGCGCTGGCCTTCGACCACCATGACGCCCGGCAGGGCGGCTGCATCGTTCAACACGTTCAGCGGCGCGGCTTCGAACAGCGAAACGGTCGCGTCTTGATGACTGGCGCGGAAGAACTGATCCTCGATCATCTTGTCGACGGAATCGCCCCATTGCATCGCCAGGACCAGAACGGCGAGCGACAGCGCAATGCCCAACAGGGAAAAGCCCGTTTGCAGCGGCCAGCGGGCCAGACGCCGCAGGATCATGCGGGTCGGTTCGTCCATCCAGCGGGCAAAGGCGCTGGTGCTGAAACGAGTCCGTTTATAGATCGGCGGGGCCGGGGGACGCATCGCTTCCGCGGGCGGCAGTTGGACGGCGCGGCGCAGGGCGACGGCGCTACCGCCGACCGTGGCGGCGACGCAAACCAGCGCCGCGATCGCATAGGCCTGCGGGCCGGGCCGGTAGACCAGGAACGGGAACTGAAAGACCTCTGCATAGAGCGTCATGTTGAAGCGGCCTAGCCAGCTTCCGACAGCCGCGCCCACAAGGATGCCCAATCCGGTGATCGCCAGGACCATCTTCAAATAGTGCCATCCAACGGCCGCCGTGCTGTAGCCGAATGCCTTGAACAGGCCGATCTCCTCACGTTCCATCGCAATCACGCGGCCCATGATCATATTGGTCAGAAAGGCGGCGACGGCCATGAAGATCGCCGGCAGGGTAATCGCCATCGTGTGTTGCTGCTCGATCTCGTTTTGAACGAAGCGGTTGGACAATTGCAGATCCCGGCCATAGGCGCCGGCGCCGCCATAGCGCGCCAGCAGCGTGTCCAGGGCGTCGATCACCGGTTCGGGGTCGGTGCCGCGCGTCAGGGTGAGGGAGACCTCGTTGAAGGCGTTCTTCATGTCATAGGCGCCTTCCATGACTTCCCGGTTCATCCATAAAACGCCATAGCGCTCGTCATCCGGCATAATGGCGCCGGGCCCGATCAGATAGATGAATTCGGGCGACAGGGCGATGCCGACAACGGTCACCGTGCGCTTGCGGCCCTCCATCAAGACCGACACGCTGCCGCCCAGCGCAATGCCGTGCGATGCGGCGAAACGCTCGCCCAGAACAGCCTCGTCCTCCCGGCCTTGTTCGGGCAAGCGCCCGGCCCGAAGGACGATCCGGTTCAGGACGGGATTGCCATGGGTGGGTAGGGAGACGATCCGCGCACTCACCGGTTCCGGAAAGTCGGCGAAATCGACGGTGGCAAGGTCCACAATCCGGGTTTCCGCTTGCCGGACACCGGGGATCGTTTCGATACGATGGATCAACCTTTGCGGCGCCCGGGTCAGGCTGGCAAAGACGTTCGCCAAGCGGTTGCGTTCATAATAGGCATCCGTCGTATCGCGGAGGGCTTCTTCCGTTGTCAGTGAGGTGATGAGCAGCGCCGCGCCCGACGCGATGACCAAGGCGATGGCCAGGGCCTGGGCGCGCAGGCGCCACAGGTCGCGGAGAAGTTTCCTGTTCATCGCGGAGAGCAGGCCTACCATGTCATCTCCCGCGACGACTTTCGCGTCTCGTTCCGGTCGATCGAAACAATCCGCCCATCGGCGAGCCTGCAGGTTCTATCGGCCATTTCGGCGATGACCGCGTTGTGGGTGATGACGGCGGTCGTGGTGCCCAATTCGCGGTTCACGCGTTCCAGGGCTTCCAGGACCAGCATGCCGGTTTCGCTGTCCAGGGCCCCCGTCGGTTCGTCGCAAAGCAAAATGTCCGGCCGTTTTGCTATGGCACGGGCGATGGCGACACGCTGCTGCTCGCCACCCGACAATTGGGCGGGGAAGTGGTTCAGGCGCTCACCCAGGCCGACAAGGGACAGGGCTTCTTCGGGCGCGTAGGGATCGCGGGCGATTTCGGTCACAAGCGCGACGTTTTCGCGGGCGGTAAGGCTGGGGATCAGGTTGTAGAATTGAAAAACAAAGCCGACATGATTGCGGCGATAGCGGGTGAGGGCGGCGCTGGATTGGCCATCGATATCCTGTCCCCGGAACAGGACCTCGCCCGTGGTCGGCACATCCAATCCGCCCAAGATGTTCAGCAAGGTGGACTTTCCGCTGCCTGACGGTCCGAGCAGAACGACGAATTCACCCTCGAACAGATCCAGATCGACGTCGACCAGGGCGCGGACCTCAACCTCGCCCATCACATAGGTCTTGGTCAGGCCTCGGGCGGATAGGGCGACGGCGCGCCTATCGCCTCCAGGGCCCGTGGCCCGTTCGATTTCCGTTCCCGCATCGCTTTGCAACAGCATCACCAATCGCTGAAAGTTCATGCCGCCATCGCGTCGGAAAATTAAGGGGCGGGTTTGAACGACGCGGTAGGCACTTTATTCCAGCAACGACCGTGCCGGTATGATGTATGTCAATCAAGGCTGGCAAAGGACTATGATAGCGTTTGGGTCGGTCCAGCGTTCCAGCAAGCCTGCTGCTTATCGCGTAAGCCGTTGTGTACGTTGGGAAGAATTCATAAGGTTGGGCGCATTTCCGCGCAAAGAAAACGCCTCATTTAAGACCGGCACGCAGTGGCGAGGGAGGACGGCCTGTGAAATTGTTTCGGGGTATGATCGTCTTTTTGCTGCTCTGTATGGCCGGACCCGTCTGGGGCCAGGATCAGACGCAGAATTGGGACCATGACCTGCATGTCTCGCTGGCGACAGGGGACGACTATCCGCCTTTCACGGACGAGAGACTCCCCTATGGCGGATTTGCAACGCGGGTCGTGATGCGGGCCTTCCAATCGGCTGGGGTCCAGGTGGATTCGGTGATATGGCGGCCCTGGAACCGGGTCGGCGTGCTGACGCAGGAAAGCCAGGTCGACGCGGCCTTTCCCTATATCGTCACGCCCGAACGTGCGGAACAGTACCTGTTTTCCAAGCCGATATTCAGGAAAATCGACAGTGGTTGGCAGTGGTCGGGCTCCGGCCGCAGGATCGTCGACTTGAACGATCCAAAGGCTGTGGAAGGTTTGACCTTCTGTCTGCCGTTCGATTTCGCGGCCCCGGATTCGATCCGTAAACTGCTGCTGGAAAATCGAATTACGCTACAGCGTGCCGCGGATCTGGTCGGATGTTTCTCCATGCTGCATGTGGGCAGGGTCGACGTGACATTGGCGGGGCGGGACCAGGCGGCTGAAAGCATCGCCGAAATCGGCGTGCCGCGGGACGAGTTCCTGAGATCCAATCTGACCGCCGAAATCGAAGGGCGGTTGATCGTTTCGAAGGATCATCCGCACGGGCCCGAAATTATCGCGGCTTTCAACGCGGGATTGGAACGATTCGAGGCGACCACCGAATATGCGAAGCTGATGGTGGAATTTCGCATCACGGAAGCACCATTCCATTCCGACACGGATTGAACACCTAAATCCCGTTGCAACCATGACTTACACGTCTTTTGAGAATTCTTCTCAAAAAGAAGGCGCTGTCTTTGTTTCGTAATTTTCCTTGCGCGGTATTAAGATAGCGTCTTTCGTAAATGTTTTGGATTTACGGGTAGGGGAAAAGGAATGGCAAACGTACTAGTAGTGGGGTTCGATCCGAGCTCTGCGGGTGAGCGCGCCGTCGATTTCGCAATGGATCTTGCGAAACTGTCGGGTTCGGCGGTCATCATCGTGCACGTGTTGGAATGGTCGCCTTACAGCTTCCTGACGCCGGAAGAAATAGAAGAACGGCATGCCAGGCGCAAAGAGGAGCTCTCACGTGCGAAGGAATCCATCATCGATCCGTTGGTGAAGAAGCTGAGTGCGGGGGGCATCAGCGTCGAAACGTCCATTCGCTACGGCCATGTCGCCGAGACTTTGGGGGCGGTGGCCGAGGAAGCGGGGGCTTCCCAGATCATCATCGGCCGCACGGGCGGTCCGGGTATCGCATCCCGGCTGTTCGGTTCAGTTGCAGGGGCTTTGGCACAATCGTCGCCCGTGCCATGCACGATCGTGCCTTGATGGGGAGCTAAGATATGACCTTCAAAAACCTAATGAGTTGGCCGAGCGTGCTCGGCGCCGCGATGGCGCTTCTGCTGTCGTCTTCCGTCGCCCAGGCGGCGACGGTCGACGAAACCGTGAATGAAATTTTCGCGTCGTCGACCGGTTGGTTCGTCAGCCTGATCTTCTCGTCCTTCCCGGGAACGTCGTTCCCTTGGATCGTCGGTTGGCTGGTCGTGGCGGCGACTGTGTTCACGCTGTATTTCATGTTCATTCAGTTTCGCGGCTTCAGCCACGCGATCGCGCTGGTGAAGGGTGACTATTCAGACCCGAATGACGCCGGGGAAGTCAGTCACTTCCAGGCGCTTGCAACGGCGCTATCCGGCACAGTCGGTCTGGGCAATATCGCCGGTGTGGCGGTTGCCGTGGGGATCGGTGGTCCGGGCGCGACCTTCTGGATGATCTTGGCCGGCCTGATGGGCATGGCCTCGAAATTCACGGAGTGCACGCTGGGCGTCAAATACCGGAATGAATACGCCAACGGGACGGTGTCCGGCGGTCCGATGTACTATCTGACCAAGGGGTTCGCCGAACGCGGCATACCGGGCGGTAAGATTCTGGCCGTGTTGTTCGCTATTTTCTGTATCCTTGGTGCGCTCGGCGGCGGGAACATGTTCCAGGCCAACCAAGCACATCAACAGATCTCCGGCATTGTGGGCGAATATCCGGGTTGGATTACCGGGATCGTATTCGCGGGCGTGGTCTTCGCGGTCATCGTCGGCGGGTTGAAATCGATTGCCAGCGTCACCGAAAAGGTCGTGCCGTTCATGGGCATCATGTATGTCGCGGCGGCGTTGATCATTCTGTTGGTGAACTACGACAAGATCGGTTGGGCCATCGGTCAGATCTTCGAAGGCGCCTTTACCGGCCTGGGTGTTGCCGGCGGTTTCGTCGGGGCGTTGATCCAAGGCTTCAAGCGGGCGGCGTTCTCGAACGAAGCCGGTGTCGGCTCGGCCGCCATCGCGCACTCCGCGGTGCGGACGAAAGAGCCGATCACCGAAGGTCTCGTCTCCCTGCTGGAACCGCTCATCGATACGGTGGTCATCTGCACGATGACCGCCCTGGTGATCATCATCACCGGTCAGATGATGACCGATCCCGCGACGGGCAACTACATCGTCGAAGACGGCATGATCGCAACGGTCGGCGGCGTGTCCGGCGTCGGTCTGACATCGGCGGCATTCGGATCGGCGATCAGTTGGTTCCCGTATGTCCTGGCGCTCGCAGTCGTACTCTTCGCCTTCTCGACCATGATTTCCTGGTCATACTATGGGCTGAAGGCCTGGACCTATCTGTTCGGGGAAGGGAAGGGCAAGGAAATCGCCTTCAAGGTGATCTTCTGCGTCTTCGTCGTCATCGGGGCGGCAGCCAATCTGGGCCCTGTGATTGACTTCTCCGACGCCGCGATTTTCGCGATGGCGGTGGTCAACATCATCGGGCTGTACTTCCTGATGCCGATCGTGAAGCGGGAATTAGACAGTTATTTGTCTCGCCTGCAATCGGGTGAAATCAAGAAGTTCAAGTAAACCTTTAAAGCGTCACAATAGGGGCCGGGCATCATTCGCCCGGCCCTTTTTTGTGGTCGAAGTCACTCCAACTGGTCCGCGATGGCGCGGCCGGTGATGATCATCATCGGAATGACGCCGCCGGCGAAACGGCGCATGGTTTCCAGCAACGCGGTTTGGCCGGCAAGGTCGGGGACGGGGTCGATCAGGCGCGCAAGGCGGGCCGCTTCTTCATCCATTGCCTGTTCGACACGCGTGACGGCGGCGGTCATGGTGCCGTCCCGGAAAAGCGGTTCAAGGCCGACATGGAGAACCGCCAGATAGGCGGGCCAGTTCGTCAGATGCCGATACAGGCTCGGCACGACGGGATCGAGTTGGTCCGTATCCCCGAAGCGCAGATCATTCAAAAGGTACCGAACCGATGGCTCCATATCCGCGGGGGCCGTCATGGGCGGGATGGCGCGCGCGATGGCGGGCGGCGGCGACCAGTCGGCCGCGGCGGCGGGCGCTGCTTCGCGCGGTTGGTCGCTGTCGAGGCGGGCAAGCAGCACCTTCACCCCCAGCATGTTGACGGGGTTGGCGCGGTTATAGGCCTCCGCCAGCGCTTGGATCGTTTCCGCGTCTTCCGGCGCGATACCAAGCAGGGACCGGGCCCGTGGGGCCACCTTCGGAAGCAGTTTTCGGGGCGACTCTGCTTTGGCGACGCGCCAGGCGGCATCGGGCAGACGGCCGTCGGCGAAGAGGGGCCCAAGGGCGGTCCAACAGGCTTCAAGTAGGCCGGGATGCGTTGCGATGTGCCGCCAGATGAGGGCGGCGATCGGCGTCGCGGCACCCTGGCGCAGGCCGTCATAAACAGCCCGGACCGATGCGGGGGCCTCCGCCTCCAGCAGTTCGGGCAGGTTGTTCGCCGGTTGCGGCGTGTCGTCACGATGCGGCATTTGGGTCTCCGGTCCGGGCGGGTGTTTCCCGTGCATTCAAAGTGAAAATACCCGCAAGCAGCGCCGGATGGCAGCCCGTCAAACGGCAAGTCAGATGTGAACCGCGGCGCGGGCTGCCGCGTCAGTGTCCTGCCCCACCGCCGCCTGACTTGGCCTGCCGCATCAAGGGTGTCGCGGCGACCAGCACGACGAAAATGACGGTGATCGCCAGGAAAACGTCGGCGAAGGCCATCACATTGGCTTGTTGACGCACCATCAGGGACATCTGTTTCAAGGCTGCCGTGTCGGCGAGGGAGCCCAGGCCGGCGAACCCCTGTGTGATGGTCGCTAGCGTGCCTTCCGCCGTTTCGTTCCCCCAGGTCAGGTGTTCCTTCAGACGGAACAGATGCAGGTCCAACCGGTTGTTCAGGATCGTATTGATCACCGCCAGTCCGACAGCGCCACCCAGATTGCGCATCACGTTGAACAGGCCGGATGCGTTCTTCACCGCTGACATCGGCAAGGTTCCGAGCGACAGGTTCGTGATCGTCACCATGCACAGCATCAAGGAACAACCGCGCAGCACCTGGGGCACGAACAATTCCCAGAAATCCCATTCGGCGGTGATTTTGGATGCTTCCCAGGTCCCCAATCCGAAACCCAGAAAGCCGACGGCGACCATGATGCGGGGGTCGATCTTTGCCGCGAGGCGGCCGGCGAAGGGGGCGGTCAGGAACATGCAGATGCCGGTGACGAACATCGTTTCGCCGATCATCAGGGCGGAATAGCCGCGCACTTGGGCGAGGTAGAGCGGATACAAATAGGTCAGACCGTAGAGGCCGATACCCATGACGAAACCGAAGGACGCCCCGGTCGCAAAATTGCGGTTCGCGAAGGCGCGCAGGTCGACAATCGGATCCTTGGCCGTAAACACCCGGGCGAAGAAAACCAAGGCGCAGGCGGCGCAGAACGCGGAAAAGGCAACGATCATCCCGTCGTCGAACCAATCGTCGCCGGGGCCTTCCTCAAGCACGAATTCAAGACTGCCCAGAAATCCCGCCATGGACAGCAGGCCAATCCAGTCGAACCGGTCCAGAAGCTTCAGGTCCGGTTCGTCGAAGTCCACCAATGTGATGGTCGCGACGGTCACCAGAATGCCAGGCACAATGTTGACCAGGAACAGCCAGTGCCAGGAAAACAGTTCCGTTAGATAACCACCGATGGTCGGACCGATGGTCGGCGCCAGGGTCGCGACAAGCCCGATCATGGGGGAAACGATGGGCTGTTTGCTGCGCGGGAACACCGTATAGGCGGCCGCGAAGACAGCGGGGATCATTCCGCCGCCAATGAAACCCTGCAGCGCCCGATAGACGATCATCTCGTCGATCGAGGTCGCGGTCGCGCACAGGAAACTGGTGGCCGTGAAACCCGCGGCCGAAACGGCAAAAAGCCAACGGGTCGAAAAAGCGCGCGAGAGGAAACCCGAAAGGGGGATCATCACGACCTCGGCGATCAGATAGGCGGTCTGCACCCAGGAAATCTCGTCCGCGCTTGCCGAGAGACCCGCTTGGATGTCGGTCAGGGAGGCGGAAACGATCTGGATATCCAGGATCGCCATGAACATCCCCAAGACCATGGCCAGGAAGGCGATGAGTTTTCTGGGAGAAATCGGTGGGTCGGCAACGGGTGCGGCGCCAGCAGGGACACCGGCTGGGGCGCTGGAGGGGGAGGCAGGGGAAGTATCGGTCATTTCACTACGCCCTATTCCCCGCCCCGGCTGTCGAAACTGACTTCTACGGACATGCCGGGCCGCAGCACCGCTTCGGACCCTTTGCCTTCGCTACCGTCGTTTCCATCCGGGATAAGCCGGATCCGGACCGGCAGACGCTGAACGATCTTTGTGAAGTTTCCGGTCGCGTTTTCCGGTGGCAGTAGGCTGAAAAGCGATCCCGAAGCGGGGGAGATGCTTTCCACCGCACCCTTGAAGACGCGATCAGGATAGGCATCGACGGTGATGTCGACCGGCGTGCCGGGACGCAGGCCCGCAAGCTGCGTTTCCTTGAAATTGGCATCGATATGGATGTCGCGCAGCGGCACAATGGCGGCCAGCCGTGTTCCGGGCTGGACCAGTTGGCCAACCTCGACGGATTTGTTGCCGACGACGCCATCGACTGGGGCGTGGATGACCGTGTATTGCAGGTCGCGCCGGGTCTGGGCCAATTCGGTCTGCAAGCCGTTCAGGCTGCGCTCCGCTTCCACACGTTGTGCGTCGAAGACCGAAATATCGGCTTGGGCCGTGGCATGTTGCGCGCGGGCGGCGTTGAGGGCGGCGCGCGCCTTGTCACGGGCGGCAAGGGCATCGTCTTCGGCTTGCCTGCTGGCGAAATTGGTTTTTGCCAGTTTCGCCTGACGTTGATAGGCGGCGTTCGCGCGATCCAGCTCAGCCTTGGCGCTTTCGATACCGGCCATTGCTTCGCGCACGACGCTTTGGGCGGCAATCGTCTGAACGTCGATCCGTGCGACGGTGGCCTGTTGAACCGCAATCTTGTCCTCGACTGCCTGGACCGCTAGCCGGTAGTCGCCGTCTTCGATCCGGGCGATGACATCTCCGGCTTGGACGGATTGGTTCTCACGCACCGGGACGGCATCGACATATCCGGTAACCTTGGAGGACAGAACGGACATATCCGCGCCCACATAGGCATCGTCGGTCGACTCGATGAAACGGCCGACCGTCCACCAGGAATGGCCTTCATATCCGCCGACGCAGAGCAGGGCGGCCAAAACCAGCAATCGGATGCCTTTCCGCAGGGGGCTGGCTTTTTTCTTGGCTGTCTCTGCTTCGTCAGGCGGCTTTGCGCTGGAACCAGCCTGATTTTGGGCCGGGGAGGTGGCCTCGCCAGTGGGAGTGGTATCCGCTGGGGGCCGTTCCATAGGTGCGGGAGGGACCGTTTCCTTAAGGCCTTCTGCGCGGCGGGACCAGACTGCGGAGTGTTCCGCTTCCGGTTGAACCGGGTGCCGTTCTTCGGCCGTTAATGTCGGATGGGGGCGGCTTAACTGGTCTTCGGTTTTCGCGACCGTCTTTGGGGGTGTTGAATTCATAATGACTTTCCTGAAATAGATTGACCGAACGGTTCGGTCATACCATATAGATAGTGTTGACCGAACGGTTCGGTCAATAGAGTAGCGAACAAATTTTTTGCGGTCGGGCATCCGGGGTCGAATCCGGCATGTTGTTTAATTGGAAGGCGCGTGCGGTTTCGGCAGGATGTGGTTTAGGTCGCCCGCCATTGGGCAACAGATACTTGTCGACCGGTTTGAATGGCTTGGCTGGGCGCGACATTGAAGAACCAGCCGGTTCGTGATTTGGACAAAGCCCGAACGGGCGGGAAAATGTTATGACGACACAGATTTTAGACGACGGCGTTAAGACGGCGCAGGCCGGCACGGGAGAGGAATCGACCAAACGGCGCGCCATATTGGAAGGCGCGCGGGCTGTTTTCCGGTCCGAAGGGTTCGACGGGGCCAGCATGGGCCGGATCGCGCAGGTTGCGGGCGTATCCAAAGGAACGCTGTATGTCTATTTCCAGAATAAGGAGGCTTTGTTCCACGACCTGGTGATCGCAGATAAGGCCGAGGCGGCGGAACGTATCTGCAACGATTTGGCCGATGGGGCCGATCTTTCCGACTCCTTGCAGGGAATCGGCGAACGCTTCGTCCACATGATGGTGGACCCCCAGCATATTCAGTTGCTGCGCATGGTGATCGGCGCGGCGGAGAAGTTTCCCAAGGTCGGGCGTGCCTTTTTTGAGGCCGGACCCGCGAACGGCATGGCACGCCTAGCAGGCTATTTGCAGCGTCAGGAAGCGGACGGACGCCTGGACTTGAACCAGGAACCCGAATTGGCGGCCACTCATTTCTTGAATCTCTGTCAGGGCAATCTGGCGAAAAAGATTCTTTTCGGCGTTATGGAAGCGCCGGATGCGGCGGATATCAGTCGCACCGTGGCCAGTGCCGTGCGGGTATTTCTGCGGGCCTACGGAACGAAATAAGGGCGGTTTCCGAAAATAATCGAGACCTACGTGACATAGTCACGGACGTGGTCATCGGAGCGGCGCATAAACACCCCATCGAACAAACGGTGGGAGTTCCTCCAATGATTCAGAATGTCGGCAAGATCGACCGTATCCTGCGCTTGGTGCTGGGATTGGTTCTTATCGTCGTGCCATTCGTTACCGAACTGGCCATTTGGCAAACTGCCGGCTTCAAATACGGCGCGGTTGCCGTCGGTGTGGTCTTTATCGCCACCTCGATTTTCCGGTTCTGCCCGCTTTACCGCCTTGTTGGGATGAACACCTGCAAGCTTTGAGTTTTCTGTTCCGTACCTTTTCCCTACCCAAAACTTAAAGGCCGCCGGACTTGGTCCAGCGGCCTTTTTTTTTGTCCGGTTTTCGGGATCAGTCGTTCGACCCGCGGATGGCGTCGATCACCGCTTCGGTTACCTCATCCGTTCGGGCTTCGCCGCCAAGGTCCGGTGTGTGATAGCGTGGGTCGGCGGTAACGCGTTCGATGGCCGTCATCAATCGCCCGGCGGCATTGGCCTCGCCCAGATGTTCCAGCAGCATGACGGCGGACCAGAAAGTGCCGACCGGATTGGCGATGCCCTTGCCCATGATGTCGAAGGCGGAACCGTGGATCGGTTCGAACATAGAGGGGAATTCCCGCTCGGGATTCAGGTTCGCGGTCGGCGCGATCCCCAGTGAGCCCGCCAATGCCGCAGCCAGGTCCGACAGGATATCTGCGTGCAGGTTGGTCGCGACGACGGTGTCGATCGATTCCGGTTTGATCACCATGCGCATGGTCATTGCGTCCACCAGCATCTTGTCCCAGGTGACGTGCGGAAATTCCTTCGCGATTTCGACCGCGACTTCGTCCCACATCACCATGCCGTGGCGCTGGGCGTTCGATTTCGTGACCACCGTCAACAGCTTGCGGGGGCGGGACTGTGCCAGTTTGAAGGCATACCGCATTATGCGTTCGACGCCGGCGCGGGTGAACATGGTGACGTCGGTGGCGGCTTCCAGCGGCGACCCTTGGTGAACGCGCCCGCCGACGCCGGCATATTCCCCTTCGGAATTCTCGCGCACGATGACCCAGTCCAACTCCTTGTCTTCGACACTCCGCAGGGGCGAGGTGATGCCGGGCAGGACGCGTGTGGGGCGGACATTGGCGTATTGGTCGAAGGGCTGACAGATCGCCAAGCGCAGACCCCAAAGGGTGATGTGATCTGGAATGTCGGGATGGCCCGCCGAGCCGAACAGAATGGCATCGTGATTCTTGATTTGGTCGCGGCCGTCTTCCGGCATCATTCGGCCGTGTTTCAGGTAATAGTCGCCGCCCCAATCGTAATGATCGGTCGCGAATTGGAACCCGCCGTCACGCGCGGCCAAGGCGTCGAGCACCGCGACGCCCGCGGCGACAACCTCGGTCCCGATTCCATCGCCCGGAATGGCGGCAAGTTTATAGGTCTTCATTAAGAAACTCCCTGAGGCATCGTGTTTTTTCGTTTCAGCACGCTTCCTACCATCCGGCCGGCATGGTCGAAAGCCTCTAGGGAACGTGCGCGGGACGCGGGTGTAAAATACTTAAGCAAATGTTAATGTATAGATGGTGATCATTCAGTGCACATTCGTTGAAGAGGCGTAATTATGCCCCGGACAAATGAAGGGATTAGAGTAGGAAATCTCGATGGCAAATGACGCGTTGTCGCTCAAGCCGTCGTTCGGTCCTGTTCTTTTTGAAGCTGCGGGAGAAGAACTCGAGGACTGCCTTGTGTCTCCCTGCCTGACGCAGATGTACGATTTTTGGCGCCGCAACCATAGTGGCGGCGGCTTGCCCAATCAAACCTGCATAGACCCAGTGGCGTTTTTTCCTTGGCTGCCGAACATCATGCTTGTCGACCTCGAATCCGAGGATGAGCGACTGTATTGCCGGGTGCGATTGAACGGCGAATTGCATATCTCGATAGCGGGCCAAAACATGTCCGGGCGCAGGTTCGACGAAATCCCGACGGTTCGGAACGATGAAGGCAGCGTGGTGGACGTATTTCTAAACGTCGCCGAATCGCGTGAGCCGCATTATTGGCGCCGCCAATACATCAACCCGCGGATGCCTTGGAATGCCTACGAACGCTGCTTGCTGCCGTTCGTGGACGAAAGCGGCGCGGTGCGGTCGTTGATGGCGGTGGCGCAGGTCCTGATGGAGGAAACCTGATGGAGGAGGCCTGAGTCTTAACCCGCGACGGGAACTGAAAACGGGCCGGTCCAATTAAGGACCGGCCCGTTTCAAAATGGCTCCGGAGCAGGGATTCGAACCCCGGACCGATCGGTTAACAGCCGATTGCTCTACCGCTGAGCTACTCCGGATCAGAGCCATGCGGGGTTTCCCCCGCGCAGGTGCGGGCTTATAGCAATCCGGATCGCCCTTGCCAAGCATCCAGACCGCCCCAAAAGCGGAAAAATTTTCGCACCATTCAGCTCCCGTTTCCGGTCATCACTCGGCCACAGCCGCGGTGATGATGATCTCCACTTTCAAGTCGGGCCGGGCAAGCTTTGCCTCGCCGCAGGCGCGCGCCGGGGCTTCGCCTTCCGGAACCCAGGCGTCCCAAACCGCATTCATCTCGTCGAAATCGGCCATGTCGGCGACCCAGACGATAGCTTGAAGGATGTGCTTGGGGGACGAACCGGCCTTGGCCAACAATGCTTCGATCCGGCCCAAGCAATCGCGGGTCTGATCCGCGACCGTATCCCCAGCGCCGACTTGGCCGCACAGATAAACGGTACCGTTATGCTTGACGATTTTGGACATCCGGGTTGCGGTGTCGATGCGTTCGATCATGGCTATTTTCCTTTTCGTTGAGCCGTGGCCGCGAGTTCACCCAAGGTGACGGGTTTGATCGGCGGCCGAATTCGATAGTACCCCGTTTCGTCGGGCGTCTTTCCGTTCGCGGCAGCGAGTAGCGCGGTCACGGTCAAGCCGCAATACCGCCCCTGGCACGGTCCCATGCCGGACCTTCCGAAGGCCTTGGCCTGATTGGGGCCGAGGCATCCCATGCCGGCATAGCGCCGGATATCGCCTGCCGTCACTTCCTCGCACCGGCAGACGATGGTCGCGTCGTCCGGTGAAAGGGCTTCCTTGTAAGGCGGATAGGCCGTGTCCAGGAAGGGGCGGACCGCCAGTTCGCGGTTCAAGCTGGCTTGAAGCGGGCGGCTCTCACGGCGGCAATCCGCTGCCGTGATTCGCTCCAGGTCCTGCGCGATGGAAAGGGCTGAGATGCGCCCCGCGATGGCGGCGGCCTTCGCACCGCCGATCCCGGCGCCGTCCCCGGCGATGAAGACGGTATCGATCGCGGTGCGTCCGGTTTCGTCATGCTCCGGCGCGAAGCATTGCTGCTGCGCATTCCAACGGTGTGGAATGCCGATCGAACGGGCAGCCTGAATATGGGGAACCACCCCGTGATGCAGAAGAACGGTGCGGGCTTCGATCTTGTGCTGCCGTCCGCCCGCATTGAAGACCAGGGCTTCGGCCCGGTCGCCGCCCTCTACCCGCAGTCCCGTGGCGCCGGTATGGCGCGGCACGCCCGCGCGCCGCAGCGCCGCCAGCATGTCCTTGCCCTTCATCAGATAGGGCCAGCCGCGCAAAGCACCCGGCAGATATTTCAAGGCGCGCCGGAAGTCGCCGCCCGTTTGCGTTTCGACCAGGGCGAGGGGCGGGGCACCGGCCTTAACCATCTGTGCCGCGACGAGATAAAGCAGCGGGCCGGCCCCGGCCAGAACCGCCCGTTCGGCGACCATGCCGGACTGTTTCAACAGAATCTGCGCCGCACCCGCCGTCATGACGCCGGGCAGGGTCCATCCCGGTATCGGCATCGGGCGTTCCAGCGCGCCGGTCGCGATCAGCAGGCGTTTCGCGGCGGCCGTTTTGCCCGCGCCATTCTGGGTGTAGTAAACCCGGTATCCGTCCTCGATCTGCCAGACCGAGGCGGAGGCGGCATGCGTTATACCCGGATGGTCCAGGCCGCGCGCCAGGTCGATCCCGTCAGTATAGTCTTTGCCCAGAATCTCGCCGCGCAGCAGGGCGGCGCGTTCCACATCGCGATAAATCTGGCCGCCTGACCGGGACTGTTCATCCAGAATCAGCACTGTCAGACCGAGATCCGCCGCCCGCCGGGCCGCGGCCATGCCGGCAGGGCCGGCGCCAATGACGATCAGATCATACATCGGAAGTTCCGTTCGGTTTACGGATGTTCATGCCGTCGGTGACGGTGGCGAGGCAGGCTTGCCGGACGGTCCCGTCGATTTCCACCAGACAGTCGAAGCAGGCGCCCATCATGCAGAACGGTGCGCGCGGTGCGCCGGAAACCGGCGTTTCGCGAAACGTATCGACCCCGGCGGCCAGCAATGCGGCGGCCAGGTTTTCCCCTTCCACCAGTGTCAGTTCCTGGCCGTCGAAGGTGACGGCGACCATCTGCCCAGGGGACGACGCGGGGGCCGTTAGGTTACGAAAAGCGGGCTTCACTGAAGACCTCCAAATCCGGGGCGTTCGCATTGCCTTCCAACCAGTCGGGCAGGAAGCGGGCATGGGCGGCGGACAGCGTCACGCCGCTGTGGCAGGTAACCAGGAAAGCGCCCGGCATGGCGGCGCTTTCCTGATAGATCGGCAAGCCATCCGGGGACAGGATGCGCAAGGCGCCCCAGGACCGGATCAGGTTCACCTTGCCCAAAATGGGATAGGCATTCACCGCGTCGGCCGCCAAATGGGCGATCCCGTCTTGGGTGACGTCGTCGTTGAAATCGACTTCCTCGTTCGTCGCGCCGATCTGAATGCCGCCCTCGTCGACCTGACGCGCGATCAGGGAGGGGCGGTTGATAATCTTCGGCATTTTCTCGGTAATCAGGACCTGGCCGCGCTGCGGCCTGATCGGCGCCTTGAAGCCCATTTTCGGACCCAGGTCGATGGCGCCCAAACCGGCGGAAAGAACCGTCTTGGCCGCGCGAATTTCGGTGCCGTCGGCGCAGGTCAGGCGGAATAGGTCGGTCTTTTCGACCCCCGTGATCTGTTTGCCGGTTAAAACCGTGCCGCCCAACCGGCGCACATCCTGCGCCAAGGATTGCAGCAGGCGCAGCGGATTGGTGTGGCCGTCCTGGTGGTGCAGGATCGCGCCGATAACGGAGGGGCCGATATGCGGCTCCTCTCGGCGGAGCGCGTTGCCGCCCAAAATTTCGTAAGGATAGTTGCCGTCCAGCTTGGCCTTCAGCGTTTCGTAATCCGAAACGGTTTTTTCCATTTCGTCTTCGGAAAAGAACAGGGTCAATCCGCCGTCCTGGCGAAGGCCCATGTCATGTCCGGTCGCATCGCCCAGTTCGGCGGCGTGGTCGGCCCAGGCCGCGGCGGATTCTTGCGACCAACGGGCGTAGCGCGGCTGATTCATGCCCTTGGACTGGACCCAGACGAGACCGAAATTGCCGCGGCTTGCCCGAAAGGATCCATCATCGCCGTCAAGCACCGTGACGCTCCGGCCGCGTTTCAGCAGGCCCCAGGCGATGGACAGGCCAACCACCCCGCCGCCGATGATGGCGTAGTCCGATTCCATGAAAATTCTCCGACTGATTTCCGGTCGGGGAACCGGGCGGCGATTTGGGCCGCCCGGTTTCCGCATCGAGTTAACGGGGTTGGATCAGTTGCCCGCGCCAACCTTGTCGAGGATCGCCTGGCCCCATTCCTTGCCGATGTCTTCCAGGACGACCGGCCAAACCTCGGCACGGGCCTTCTTCGCCATGCCGGCGATTTCCGCGTCGGTCAGCGCGATGACCTTGGTGCCCAATTCATCGACCAGCTTTTGTTCGTTGCGTGCCTGGTCGGCTTCCGCGACGCCCCACCGGGTGGTTTCGAACTCGACGGCCTTTTCCATCATGGCCGCCCGGTCGTCGTCGGAAAGGTTCGACAAGCTTTCGTTGGACGCGATCATGAACCAAACCTCGAAATGGGTGTTGGCCGGGATATAGGTCTTGGTGACGTCACGGAACGAGGCGTAATAGCCTTCCGCGCCCGACCCGATGACACCGTCGACCACACCGGTCTGAACGGCGGTGAAGGCTTCCGCGAAGGGGATCGGCGCGGGGATGTAGCCCAGGGCCTCGCCGGTCAGCTGAAAGCTCTTGATGCCGGGAACGCGGACCTTGATGCCATTCGGTTCGGTGCTGCCGGCCTGTGGGTTGTCGACGTTCAGCGAAATGCCGCCGAAATAGACCGGGTATGCGGCCAGGACGGTGATGTCCTGTTTGGCGAACAACTCGACCATGGTTTCGCGAACCGCGCCGCCTGGTCCGTAGATCGATTTCGCTTCTTCCCAATTACCGGCCAGATAGGGGAAGGATGCGATCTGCATGCGGCGGTCGACGGCGGCGGCGGCCGGTTGGGTCGCCATATCGACGGCGCCGACGCTGACGCGTTCCTGCACGGTCGTGTAATCACCGAGTGCCGAGGCGGGGAAGATTTCGATCTTCACATTGCCGTTGGTGGCGGCGTCGACGGCGGCGGCATAGGCACGGAGTTCTACGTCGATGGTCGCGCCCTGCGGACGGACGTGACTCATCTTGAAGGTTTCGGCGGCGGACGCGGGTCCAGCCAGAACCAGGGCGGCAAGCGCCGTTGCGAGCAGTTTAGTTTTCATAGACTTCTCCTGTTGATTGGTTGTGTTCTCGTTACGAAAAGGTTGGAAAATCAGTACCCGAAAAGCCTGGGCAGGAATAAGGACAGGTCAGGCCAGAAGGACGTCAGAAAGACGACCGGCACATAGCCTGTCAGGATCAGGAACATCGCGGGCGGGATCACTTTCGTGACCTTCACGTTGCCGACCCGCGCGCCCAGGTAAAGGATGGAGGCATAGGGCGGTGTGACACCCCCCATCGCCGTGTTGACGCCCATGATGGCGGCGAATTGCACCGGGCTGATGTCGATCGCGGTCATCAACGGCAGCAGCAGCGGGGCGATCAAAATAATCGCGGTAGCGTCGTTGACCACCATGCCCACCAGGAACAGCAGGATGTTGATGAAGATCAGCAGCAGAATCTTGTTTTCCGTGACCGAGAATATGGCCGAGACCATTTTCTGCGGGATGCTCTCATAAACGAACATCTGGCTCAGGATCATCGAAAACAGGATCATTACCATGATCGTGCCGACCGCAGTTGCCGCTTCTTTACCAGCGGCCAGGAAATTCGGCAGTTTCAGACCCTTGTAGACCAGGAAGCCTACCGGGATGGAATAGATCACGGCGATGGCCGCCGCTTCGGTCGGCGTCACGATGCCGCCGTAGATGCCGCCCAGAATGATGACCGGCAGCAGCAGGGCGGGGATCGCGACCAGACCACGCCGGCTCACTTCGCCGGCCAGTTCCCGGGGACTGGGTTTCTCGTCAAGGATCAGCGGGAACTTGCGGCTCATCCATAGATTGACCACGGAGAAGGAAAGCATGATCAACAGACCCGGACCGAGCGTCGCCAGGAAACAGGCGGCGATTGAAGTATCGGTGACCCAACCGTAGAGAATCATGGTGACCGAGGGCGGTATAAGCAGCCCAAGGATGGATGAGTTCGCGATCAGGGCGGTGGCGTATTCGCGGGGATAGCCGCGCTCCACCATTTCGGGGATCAGCAGCGGGCCGATTGCCGCGATGCCGGTCAGGCCGGAGCCGGAGATTGCGCCGATGATCGCGCAGCTAACCGCCGCAACGACACCGAGGCCGCCGCGCACATGGCCGATGAAGGCATTCACGAAGCGTAGCAATGACGCGGCTATGCCGCTTTCCGACATGATCGTTCCGGCCAACACGAAGAGCGGAATCGCCAGCAGAATTGGATTGGACAATTGCTGGACGCCCCAAAGCATCATGCCCTTCATGGTCACGTCGCCGATGAAATACATCACGGCCAGCGCAGCGCCGAAACAATAGGGCAGGGGCACGCCCAGGGTCAGCGCCACGACCAGGACGCCAATGGCGAGCATTGCAACTTCGATCATCGGGCGACTCCGGTGCGCAGGGTACGAATGTGAGCGACGAGGTGGCCTGCGGTGAAGACCATCATCAATGCCAGGCCGATCACCAGGGCCACGTCGAAATAGAAAGTCGGGAAGTAGAGCGTCGGGCTTTCACGCCAGACACGCCACGCATAGCGCGTGAAATCCCACGCCCATGTCAGCAGCCAGATCCCGACAGCGAGGCTGATCACCTCACCCACAATAGCAAGGAGGGTATGGCCTTTTTCCGTCTTGATGAAGATCTCAAGGACGTTCGCACGGATATGCGAATTCTCGCGGGACGCGTTCGCCGAACCGAGTATATAGAGCCAGACGGTCGGATAGATCATCGTCTCTTCCAAGCCCATCACCGGCAGTTCCAGAACATAGCGGGTGATGACCTGGACGAATTGCCCGGCGGCAACGACGCAGATCAGTCCCGTCAGCAAAATCGATACAAAGCGGTTCATGGATGCTTCCCCCAAACGAGCTGTTGAAATAAGTCTGAAGCCATGCACAAGTTCAAATTGGAAATTTCGCTGAATCCATAGATTGAACTTATGACTATGCTGCCGAACCTCACGATCCGACAGTTGCAAACCTTTCGCGAGGTGATGCGCACAGGCTCCATTTCAGAAGCGGGCCGGGCGCTGGGACGGACGCAGCCGGCGATCTCCAGCATGATTTCGGTGATTGAGACGGAATTGGGTTTTCCGCTTTTCGTCCGCGACCGGGGCCGGCTGATTCCCCGCCCCGAGGCGCAGTATTTCCTGGAAGAGGCGGAAGAGGTCCTGGGGCGTCTCGAACGGGCGCAACAGGCCATGATGGAATTGTCCAGTCATCAACGCGGCGGATTACGCATCGCGTGCTATCCGGCGGGATCCGGGGTTTTCCTGCCGAAGTTGCTGGTATCCTTCCTGCGCGATCGACCCGAAGTGAAGGCGGATCTGATGATGCGGTCCTCGCTGATGGTGGAAGATTTGGTGGCGTCTCAGGAATACGATATCGGTTTGGCTGAAACCCCCAAACCCCGGCCGTCGATCCAAATCGAAACATATCGGATGAGCGGCGTCGTCGCGCTGGCCGCGGACGACCCGTTGGCGGCCCTTTCCGTCGTTACGCCCAAGGATCTGAGTGGCAAGCCGCTGGCCATATTGTTCGAAGAGCATACCTCTACGATTGCCCTGCGTGAGGTTTTTCGTGAGGCAGGCGCGATCATCAATCCGCGCTTCACCCTCAGAACCTTCCAGCCGACACTCGAACTGGTGTCGGGCGGGCTCTGCGCGGCGGTGATCGATCCCATGACGGTCGCGTCTTATTCCGGGAACGGCGTCGTGTTTCGTCAGTTCATGCCGCGCACGACAACCGGGATCTCTATCCTGATGCCGGCCCACCGGCCGCCCTCGCAACTGTCGCTCGCCTTCCACGAAACACTCGCCGCGGAAATGCAGCGCCTGGAAAACCTTACCGGCATGCCGGAGTGACGGGGCGGCCACCCCGCAATCAGTCTGGTACGGAAGGTAGGCAGATATGGAAGGCGCGCGCAGCAATCGCACCTGCGTTGAGGACAATGCCAACGATTTCCACAATAACGTTTATGTTTGACGGTGCATGGTCATGAAAGTACTGGCAAGGGACGCTTGAGACGACGACCGGACACTGAAGAAAACGCTTAAACCATCCATGTTTGATTACTTTTCACGCGCGACGGGGAGCGCCAAGGAGTGGCTGGTTCTGCTGCGACCGCTCGACTGGTCCAAGAATCTGGTGGTCATCGCGCCGGTGTTCATGACGCCTATTTCAAACTGGGCTGCCGCCTCCGCGTCAATTTTCGCTGCGTTTCTCGCGTTCTGCCTGGTGTCTTCTGCCGGGTATATCGTGAATGACCTGGTGGATGCTGAAGCGGATCGATTTCATCCGGTCAAACGCTACCGTCCGCTGGCATCACGGGCGATACCGGCGACGAACGCCTCTATTGTCGCGGTCGTTCTGATTGTCCTTGGCGTCGGGGTGTCCAGCCTGACCACGGATCGGGCGGTGATTTTTTTCGTTCTCGCATACACGGCAACGTCACTCAGTTACTCATTGCTGCTGAAAACGGTTCCCGTGCTTGAATTGGCGGCCGTTTCCGCTGGGTTTCCGCTGCGCCTCGGCGCTGGGGCCGTTGCGTTGACCGTGCTGCCGTCCGCCTGGGCCCTGGCCTGCGTTTCGTCCGCGGCGTTGTTGGTCGTGGTGACGAAACGGCGCATGGAACGATTGAGGTTGGGTGAGGAAAGCCACGCGACGCGGGCGGTCATGAGCTTTTATTCGTCCGCCCTGTTACGGTGGTTCCAACTGTTTTTCTTGATGTGCACAGTGGCCGTGTTCCTGATTTTTCTATCAAGCGATACCGCCGGCCATCGATATCGGACCGAAATATTGGCCTTCGCCGTGATCCCCATTTTCCTGGCAATGGTGCGATTCATCACGCTCGCCGATAGAGCCCAGACGGATGTCAGCACCACCAAACTGCTCACCGGGGATTGGTTCGTCGTTGCAAGTTCCATCATCACGGCGGGTATTTTCTACAAAGCGCTGACCGCATGACCGATCCCGGATCCGCAAACCTTGATAAGATGACGGGGGCGGAAGCCCGGGGGTTGGACAAGGGGTTAAATAAAGGGATGGACGCGGGGTTGGATACGGGGTCGGACACGGGGTGGGACACGGGGACTGTGCTCCAGCGTCTAGCGGCGCTCACGCTCGTTGCAGCCGCGTTACAGCCGCCATGGGAGTCGTTGTGGCAGGTCGGCGCAATCGCGGTCGCCGCCGTTTTGATTTTCGGCGGCCGCGTACAAGCCGACGGCAAGCGATGGTTGGTCGCCATGGGACTTGTCGCCCTTGCCATTTTCGGACGGCTTTTTTTGCCCGGGCCGCAAATACTAGAGGGGCATAATGTTCTTTCGGTTTGGCAACGGCCCGCGGCGGTGGAAAAGGTTTTGCCGCAGGCCCTTGTGGATCGGTTCGATGCCATCATGCGCGCCGACTATCCGGCCATCGCCGATTGCGACACGTCAGAACCGGTTTGTCGGGATGCGCGGACCTCCCCCACAGAGCCATATGCCTGGTCCAACGCAAGTGTTTGGGATGCGCCGGAAGCGCCTTACTCGCGCATCGTGTCGGCGATTGATTTCGACTCCGTCCTGGCATTGCGGGCCGGCTTTACCGATACGACGCTGTTCAACTGGTACAAGGACCATCGGTATATCCGCCGCGAAGCGATGCCGTACTTCGTCGTCTTTCAATGGCCGGAAGATGTCGAGGGCTGGGAATTGTGTTGGCGCGGTCGGCTTTACTGGGAAACGGAAATCGATTCATTCACTGATGTTTCCAGTGAAGCCGGGACCTGCCGAACGATTACAGCGGACGATGTTGGGCGGCGGATTGCGGCGCTCGATACCGGCAGGTCGATTGGATTGGAAATCACGCTGGTACCGAATGTCCTTGGCACGGTTAAGCAGGTTGTTAAGGCGGTTTTGGCGTTTCTCTGTGCCTTGATCATCCTGGTTATTCTCGTCCGCCCCGATTTGCGGCGTGTTTTCCCCGCACTTGGGCTTCTCGGTCTTTCCACGCTCGTTGTCTGTGTTGTGGCGCCGGACTTTCTGACGGCGACAATTCTGCATTTTGGGGGCGGCGACGGACTCACCCATGAATCCTACGGGCAGACAATTCTGCGGTTGGCGCAGGAAGGGGCTTTGATCGAGGCGTTGAAGGGCGTTGAAGCGGTTTATTACTTCATGCCGGGCTTGCGGTACTTCAGGGCCATGGAAAACCTGTTCTTTGGTGAGACGGATTTCGGAATGCTGCTGGCCCTTCTGGCCTTGCCCTTTGTCGTCTTCTGGATTTGCAGGCTTTTCCTTCCCCTTTATGCCGCCGTTGCGGCGACGATTGCGTTTACGGCGACGACCGTCGGGAAGTATTTGGGGTTCTCGTTCTCTAAGTATATAGAGGAAGCGGCGCTGGGGCATGCCGAACCGCTCGGGTACACGGCGTTTTTCGCGGCCATCGTGCTGGCTGTGGCGCGTTATGATCGACTGAAGGCTGTTCACCGGCAACCGTACTGGCCCTGGTTGCTTTCAGGCCTTGCCTTCGCGTTTGCGGTTTTCATGCGGCCCAATCTGGCGCCGGGCGTCGCCGTCTTTTGCCTTGTATTGGGGCTGGCGATGCTGAAGGGCGGGCATCTTCGCCTCGTTCTGGCCTGGGCTGTTGGCATCGGCGCGGTCTTGTGGCTTCCGTTCCACAACTGGTTCTACGGTGATGCTTTCGTGCTTTTGACCGCCGCGGCGGATATCGATGCGAACATGCTGGCGCCGCCGCAACGCTATATCGACGCCTTGGCAGCGGTCTTCCAGGGGGAATTCAACAACGCCGCTGTCGCGCAAATCACGGCGCATGTTTCGAAATGGCTCAGCCCATTCAGATTCGCGGTATTGCTCGCCTGTATCTATGCGGTGTTTATCCGACGCGGTGTTCCCTGGCAGTTACGTGCCCTTGGTGCCGCCGCCCTGGCGCAACAATGCGTGCTTATGTTCTATCACCCGAACGGGCGGTACGAATTCCTGGCCTGGTTCCTGACAACCTTGACCGTCTTGGGCGTATTTTGGCCGGCCTTCGAACGGCGTTGGCTGGATCGTCTGTCGGGCAGCCGCGCGATGGAGCGTCTTGCCGGCTGGCTGGGCTTGGCCAACCGGCCATCGCGCGCGCATCTGGCCCGCCTCTTGGAAGGGCCGATCGATGGGATGACGGCGGTCGATGCGTTCAAGACCTGGTGCCGGCCCTTCGTGAGCCCTCTGCCGACCATCTTGGCGCGTCTGCCTCGGAATGCCCGAATTTTCGACATTGGTACCGGCAATGGCGCCTTGCTGTATCTCGCCTCTGAAACACGCTCTCCCGCGGAACTCAGGGGATCCGACTGCGCGGACCGCAGCGCCGTATTGGCGTCACTCAAGGAATGGCGGAACCCACCGCAATTCATCCTGACCGGGAAGAACATGGTGCCGGATCTTGCGGGGGCCGAAGTCGTGACCCTGATCGATGTGCTTCATCATGTGGACGCGGGGGCGCAACAGGCATTCCTGGAGGGCCTTTTCAAAGGCATGGACCCGGGCGCTACTCTTTTGGTCGCGGATATCGACGCCGGCCGGCCGTTTCGGCGTTTCATGAATCAGATCCACGACCTGATTCTCGCGAGACAATGGGTAAACCCGCTGCCTGTCGAAAAGACGCTGTCGATGCTGCGCCAAGCGGGCTTCGAAACGAGTGGGGCGGAGAAGGAAGTGGCGCTTTGGTACGCCCATTATGTGCTTTCCGCCCGGGTTCCCGATTGATCGATCCGAAGCGGGGGGCTGCCTGTTCGGACACCGATAGCGCCAAAAGGCATCGGTCACCGGGGTCGTGCCGGGAATAGCGCCTGAAATAGTGTTGGGAGATTTGGAGGCGCGAGCCGGAATCGAACCGGCGTGCAAGGATTTGCAGTCCTCTGCGTAACCACTCCGCCATCGCGCCATGCGAGGCAGGCCAAGGACCTGCCGCGAAGGGCGCTACTGATAACGATCTTCGCAGGGCATTTCAATCACCCAAATCACCCGATTCATATTATGTTCAGATAGGGGTGAGACAGTTGCCGCGTCGACATTGGGCCGATTGCCGATCGAATGCGTTTGGATTGCCTTTCGTGGGGGCGGTTTCTATAACAGTCGGCGTTATCGGCCCGTATCCTAACGGCAGCTTTACGGCAGCCGAACGGGCCGTCCGAGATACCGGAAAAAGGTGAGAAGGCATGGACTACGCGCTTGCACGCCAAAACATGATCGAGAGCCAGCTGCGGACGAACAAGATCACGCAGGATGAATTGCTGGATGCGGTACGGAAAGTGCCGCGGGAACAGTTCCTTCCCCTCAATAAACAGAAATTCGCCTATCTGGACGAAGACATTCCCTTGGGGGCCGGCCGTTACGAGACGGAGCCCATGGTCCTCGCCACCCTTATACAGGCTCTGAAACTCGGCCCGGATGACGACGTCCTGGTGGTCGGTGCGGCAGCCGGGTATTCCGCCGCTGTGACCGGGCAGATCGCCAGGTCGGTCTTCGCGCTTGAAAGCGAGCACGATCTGGCTGCGCGGGCCTCCGAACAACTGACCCAATTCGCCTTCGACAATGTGGTCGTGGTTGAAGGGCCGTTGACCGAGGGCAAGGCCGACCAAGGACCTTTTGACGCGATTCTGGTCAATGGTGCGGTCGCGGAAATCCCCACGGCGCTTACCGCGCAGTTGAAAAACGGCGGACGTCTGGCAACGGTCGTGCGTCCCGCCGAGGACAAGGTTGGCACGATTCAGGTAGCCGAGAATGTCGGCGGGGTCATTTCGGAACGAATCTTGGCAAATGCCAGCGTGCCGTTTCTGAAAGGGTTCGAGCCGAAGCCTGCTTTCACGTTTTAGGCGCGCTGATGCGGAAAGGGCGGATTTATCGCCTTCCGTGGCCTTGTGTGCGTTGCAATAGAACTTACTTTCCTATCGTTAGGGTAGACCCGACTCCTTGTCGGGATTAGGGTCACCACGAACATATTTTTGGGCGGTTCGATTGGGCGGAAGCCTCACCGCGTTTTTTTGAAGGGCCCGGATCGGGCTTCTTGGGTACGGAGCAGAGAATGAGTTCAGCGTATGGTGCTTTCGGAAGTCTTCCGTTCAGCAATCTGAAAAAGGCCGTTATTCGGCCACGCCGGTTTCTGTTGGGGGCCTACCTATTGGGCGGATCGCTCCTGCTGGCGGGCGGTGCTCATGCCCAAACGTTGGATCAGGCCCTGACCGCGGCGTATGAAAACAATCCAACGCTGCAAGCCGAGCGGGCACAGGTGCGGTCGACGGATGAAGGCGTGCCGCAAAGCCTGGGCCGGTGGCGCCCGACCGTGGAATTGGTCGGTTCGCTTGGTTATGACAGCACGACAACGGATCCCGGGAACATCCGCGATAGCCGCAGCTTTTACAGCGGCACCGCGCAGGTAACGCAGAACCTGTACGAAGGCGGCGGCACGACCGCCCGCGTGGCCCAGTCCGAAGCGCTTGTGAAAGCGGCGCGCGCCCGGTTGCTCGATACCGAACAGACCATTTTGCTGCAAACCGTCTCTGCCTTCATGGATGTCGTGCGCGACCGTGCCGTGCTGGACCTGAATCAGCAGAACGAAGAACGCTTGAAGCGTCAGTTGGAAGCGACCGGTGACCGTTTCGAGGTTGGCGAAGTCACCCGCACGGATGTCGCCCAGGCCGAATCGCGTGTCTCCGGTGCCCAGGCGGACCGGATCGCCGCGAAGGGGAACCTGGAAGTCAGCCGCGCCGCCTATCAGCAGGTCGTCGGCGAATTGCCGGGCAATCTGACCTCACCAAGCAATTTCCCGGCGATCCCGAGTGGACGGGATGAAGCGATTTCGCTGGCGCAGGAACGCAACCCGCGTGTCATCGCCGCTATCTTCGACTTGGAATCGGCAAAACATTTCGTCCGGGTCGAAGCCGCGGACCTGTTGCCGACGGTCGATCTTGTCGGGTCGGCCCAGGCGAATCGTGACGTCGCCCGCAAAGGTACCGATACGGATGGGTTCCGGGTTACGGCCACGGTTACTGTGCCGATCTATCAGCAAGGGATCGCCACCAGTGAAATCCGCGAAGCCCGTCAGGATGAAGCCCGTGCCCAGCGCCTGATCGACGAAGCCCAGCGTCTGGCGACCGAAGACGCCACCGCGGCGTGGGAAACGTATAAGTCAGCCCTGGCGCAGATCCGCGCCCGCGAGGACGAAGTCAGGGCGACCTCGATCGCGCTTGAAGGGGTTGAGCAGGAAGCCGCTGTCGGGTCCCGCACCGTGCTGGACGTTTTGGATGCGGAACAGGAACTGCTCGATGCGCGGGTCAGCCTTGTGCAGGCGCAGCGGGATGAAATTGTCGCGCGCTATGATCTGATCGCCGCAGTCGGCGGGATGAATGCCGTTGAACTGCAATTGCCGGTGCGCGGCTATGATGTGGAGTTCTACTACAACGCCGTCCGCAACAGCGTTTACGATCTGGGAACCTGGAACGAGATCTTTCCGGGTATCGTCGAGCGCGAAGGCGACTAACCGGTTTCAAGGCCTCTTCGGGGCGGTTCCGCCCGTTAGCGGCACCCGATTGTGGGGCGCCGCCGAACGTACCCGATTTCCCTTGTCCGTCGCCGAATCGCGATATCTTATCGCGGTTTAGGTGACCTTTGCGCGGATCGGCGTAAAGCAACGGTAGTCGGGATTAGAGGTATTCGTTGCGCTGGGGAAACCAATGGTGAACCCAAAACGGGGGTTACGGTCGATTACCGGAACAGGCTGCGCGCGGCCGTCCGGTGGAAAAGCCGGACCTAGGATTGCATTGGCGGCAAACGACTTGCAGGATGACTTCATTCTCGGTCGGGCGCTGTCCAAGTCCCGCCGGGCGGGACATTAAAGGGGCTAAGGTCGAGGCATGAGCGACGCGCAACAAGAACCCTCAATGGAGGAAATCCTTGCGTCGATCCGGAAGATTATTTCGGAAGACGGTGAGGAAGAGGGTCAGGACGCCGCCGGTGAAGACGCGGACGAGGACGCGTTTGAGCTTGATGAAGAGGACCTGCCCGAGCCGGAACCCGAGCCCGAGCCCGAGCCCGAACCGGAGCCCGAACCGGAATTAGAAGCCGAGGCCGAAGAAGAACTTCTGGATCTCTCCGAAGAGGTTGAAGACGAGCCGCTCGAACTTGAGGACGAGCTCGAGGAAGAGCCCCTCGAGCTTGACGAAGAAGTCGAGGACATTCCGGAAATCGAATTTGCGGAGCCGGAACCCGAGTTTGAGCCCGAGCCGGAGCCTGAACCCGAGCCGGCCCCCATGCCACCGCCACCGCCGCCACCTGTACCGGCGCCTGAGCCGCCGCCCCAACAGATGGCCGCGAGCGACCGTATCGTATCCGACCCGACGGCAGCGGCCGGGTCCGCGGCCTTCCTGGCCCTGGAACAGTCCATTCGGATGGGACAGGCCGGCGAGACCTTGGAAGACGTCGTGAAGGGGCTTTTGCGGCCCATGTTGCGCTCCTGGCTTGACGAAAACCTGCCGGATATGGTGGAACGCCTCGTCCGCGCCGAGATCGAAAAGATGGCGGGCGGCGCGCGGCGGCGCGGCGACGACGGAGACATGTTCGACTAGGCCTTTTTCGACGGCTTAATTTACCGGCCCCTTCTACCGGGCCGGTTTCGCTTCCTTTCCCGGTTCACCAGCCCCGTACTTGCCTTTTTCAGGCGGAACACTCATGAAGTTGTCGCCATCGCGCCACGGCCCCCCGCCGTAGCGGCGCGGAGGTTCGTATACCGTTGAAAGGATTGCCGCTGCCGGCTCGCAGAACTGGCCGGCGGCTGTGGAGGAACTGATGCTGGAAAAAACCTATACGCCGGAAACGGTGGAAGACCGCCGCTATCGCGAATGGGAAGAGGGCGGCTTTTTCAAATGCGGCCAGAACGCTGAACGGAATTCCAGTGACGAGACCTTCACCATCGTCATTCCGCCGCCGAACGTTACCGGCAGCCTGCATATGGGCCACGCGCTGAACAACACGCTGCAGGACATCATGATCCGCTATCAGCGCATGCGTGGCCTGGACGTGCTGTGGCAGCCGGGCACGGACCATGCGGGCATCGCGACTCAAATGGTGGTCGAACGGCAACTTGCTCAGAACGGTGAGCCCAACCGGCGCGATATGGGCCGCGAGGCGTTCCTGGAACGGGTCTGGAAATGGAAGGAAGAATCCGGCGGGACGATCACGGGGCAGCTGCGCCGGCTTGGCGCATCCTGCGATTGGAGCCGCGAGCGCTTCACCATGGACGAAGGTCTTTCGCGCGCCGTTTTGAAAGTGTTTGTACAGCTTTACAAAGAAAACCTCATCTATCGCGACAAGCGTTTGGTGAACTGGGACCCGGCCCTTGAAACCGCGATCTCCGATCTGGAAGTGCAACAGCAGGAGATCCAGAGTAATTTGTGGTATTTCCGCTATCCGGTGGAAGGTGAGGACGGCACGTATCTGACCGTCGCCACGACCCGGCCGGAAACCATGCTGGGCGACAGCGGTGTCGCGGTTCATCCCGATGACGAACGCTACAAGCATCTTATCGGCAAACATTGCATCCTGCCCCTGGTCGGGCGCCGCATTCCCATCGTGGCCGATGCTTATGCGGACCCGGAACAAGGGTCGGGCGCGGTGAAGATGACCCCGGCCCACGACTTCAACGATTTCGAGGTCGGCGTGCGGCATAACCTGGAGATGATCAACATCTTCACGACGACCGCCCATATCAACGAAAACGCGCCCGAAAAATATCGTGGCATGGACCGCTTCGAAGCGCGCAAGGCAATCGTCGAGGATATCGAGGCATTGGGCCTGTTGGAGAAGATCGACGACCATACGCATATGGTGCCCTATGGCGACCGGGGCGGGGTGCCGATCGAACCCTATCTGACCGACCAGTGGTTCGCCGATGCCAAGACGCTGGCGAAGCCCGCCATCGAATCCGTGGAACAGGGCCGCACCAAATTCGTGCCGGAAAACTGGACCAAGACCTATTACGAATGGATGCGGAATATTCAGCCCTGGTGCATTTCGCGCCAGCTGTGGTGGGGCCATCAGATACCGGCCTGGTACGGGCCGGACGGGGAAGTCTTCGTCGAGGAAACGGAAGAACTCGCCTATGCCGAGGCACTCGCCCATTACAAGGATAAGGGCGACGTCCAGTCCGTCGAGATGCTGGAGGAAGGCCGCGGCTTGGAACGCGACCCCGATGTGCTCGATACTTGGTTCTCCTCCGCGCTTTGGCCGTTTTCCACGCTCGGTTGGCCGGATGAGACGCCGGAAGTGGCCAGGTATTATCCGACTTCCGTCCTGGTGACCGGCTTCGACATCATTTTCTTCTGGGTCGCCCGGATGATGATGATGGGCCTGCATTTCATGAAGGAAGAACCGTTCCACACGGTCTATGTCCACGCGCTTGTCCGGGATGAGAAGGGCGCGAAAATGTCCAAGTCCAAGGGCAACGTGATCGACCCGCTGGACCTGATCGACCAATACGGCGCGGACAGCCTGCGTTTCACCTTGACCGCCCAAGCGGCGCAGGGCCGTGACGTGAAGCTGGCGACCAGCCGTGTTGAGGGTTACCGCAACTTCATGACCAAATTGTGGAACGCCGCGCGGTTCTGCGAAATGAACGAATGCCTGCCGGTCGACGGGTTCGACCCGGCGGCCGTCGGGCAGACCGTGAACAAGTGGATCGTGGGCGAGACGGTGAAGGCCGAACGCGCGGTGCGCGCGGGCATCGAAAGCTATCGCTTCAACGATGCCGCCAGTTCCGCCTATCAGTTCGTCTGGAACGTGTTCTGCGACTGGTACCTGGAATTCGCCAAGCCATTGCTGACCGGTGACGACGCCGCCGCACAGGTGGAAACCCGCGCCACGGCGGCCTGGGTGCTGGAGCAGATTCTGAAGCTGATGCATCCGATGACACCGTTCATCACCGAAGAACTCTACGATCACTTGAAGGGCGAAAACCGTAGTAAGCCGCTGATCGTCAGCGACTGGCCGGTTTACGACGATGGGCTGATCGATGCGGCGGCGGATGCCGACATGAACTGGGTGATCAAGCTGATCTCCGAAATCCGTTCGGCCCGGTCCGAGGCGAATGTTCCGCCGGCGGCCAAGATGGACGCAATCCTTGTCGAAGGCGGCGACGCCGTGCTGAGCCGGGCCAAGGCCTATATGGACCTTCTGGGCAGAATGGCGCGGATCGACGGCATCTCGATCGGCGAAGCCCCGAAAGGCGCTTTGCAGGTGGTCGTCGACGAAGCGGTTGTGGCGCTGCCCCTGGCCGGTGTGATCGACCTGGATGCGGAAAAGGCGCGCTTGGAAAAGGCAATTGCCAAGGCGGATGGGGAAATCACCAAGATCGACAAGAAGCTGTCGAACCAGGGTTTCCTCGCTAAGGCGCCGGACGAAGTCGTACAGGAAAACCGTGACCGTCTGGCCGAGGAAAAGGCCGCTCGGGACAAGCTGGCCAATGCTTTGGAACGGATTTCCGCCGCCCTTTAGGACGACGGTTCCGCCGGTCACCTCCTCCATTGGGGCTAGTCAACCTATCATTCTACTGTAGGATGTTTTTCCGGTCTGGTCTGCGTCATTGCAGGCGACCGAGCGGGAGATGGCGTCGAGACGGAGGGGCGGATGTACCGGCCCAGTGTTGCCCTGATGTTTGTGGTGGGCGTTGCCATCGCATTGCCGGGTCTTGCATTTGCGTCGGCGAGTGATTGCCTGGTCTTTGGCCGTGCCTTCGACGAACAGGATGTGTCCGGCCGGATTCTTTCCGGCAACATTATGCTCGCTCTCAACGCCGTTGGGATTTGCGTTACGGCCAGTCCGTTGCCCGGAAAACGCATTGAACAAGCGCTCCTCCATGGTGAAATCGACGGGGAATTCGTTCGGGTTCCATCCTATTTGAAACGTGTCGGCGATGTGGCGGTAACAGTCGATGAGCCGGTTGTTGAGGCCGTCGGGCTGTTTGTATCCCTCGATCCTTCGATTGGATCGGTGCGCGACCTGGGAACAGGCATGTTGGGCATCTTGCGGGGGTATGTTTGGCAAGAGGAGCTTGCCAGCGCCCATTCCCGGGTCGCCGTCGCGAATAATTCTTCGCAATTGGCAGAGATGTTGCTGAACCGGAGAGTGAAAGCGATCCTTATTGACGAGTACAATTTGGAGAGGTTCCCAAAGTTGGAGCACGCGCACCGGTCAACAGTCGCTGAACTCACAGCCTATGTCGTTCTGCACAAACGAAAGGCGGCCCTGCGGGGGGCGATTGCGGAAGCCGTAAGGTTCTACAAGTCCGCCGGATGCGTTTTTGAAAAATTCCGTGGCGGGCCCGCTTGCGGGTTGCGGAATCCGCCGGCTGCCGGGAACCGTTGAAGACGGACATGCCCTGATATCGAACCCAGCCAAAATACATTTTCAAATTCCAGTTTTCGGCTATGGTTATGCGGCGGGGCAGATATTCATGAACTCAGTAGAGGTTTCACGCATGATGCGTGCATTTCGGGCTGTGTCGGTGATGCTGCTGCTGGCGGCGATCACGGCGGAAGCCGCCTTCGCACAGCAGGCGCCCTGCCTGCGCATCGGCTCGTCTTTCGGCGAAAAGCATTCCGCTGATGATAGGGTGGAAGCGAACATACGGACCGTCCTCACTTCCTTGAATCTTTGCGTCGAGACCGTAACCGGACCGCCGAAGCGGCTGACCGAAGCGCTTCTGCGGGGAGAGATCGACGGCGAGTTGATCCGTGTCAGGGAATATGGACGCGCGGTGGCGGATGCGGCCGTCCTGGTGGAGGAGCCTTTGGCCGAGGCGAACGGGTACCTGGTGGCGCGCGCCGGTATCGATCTTCCCGAAACGGCCGAGGGCGACCTGACAATCGGCATGCTGCGCGGCGTCAGATGGCACCGGGCGGCTTTGGAAAATGCCGGCCAGACGTTCGTCGCCAACGACATGGAACAGCTTATGGAAATGCTGCGGAACGGCCGTGTCGACGCCATTCTGGTCGGCGGGTTCCTGCGGGACGATTACCCCGAACTCGCCGCGCTTTCGTCCAAGGTGGTACACAAGACCACGCTGCATTTCGTCCTTCACCGCTCCCATGCGGATCTGGCGGAAAAGATCGGTGGCGCTATTCGGGCCTTCAAAAGCCGCGGGTGTTCGTTTCAGAAGGAAAAAGGTGGGCCGACCTGCTCCGACGTGGGCGAAACAGAGGGGCGCGCCCCCCCGGACTCCTTGGCCTTGCTGTGTTCACAGATTGAATGCGGAAGCGAGGCCTTCCCGGCCACGGAATTGAAAAGAGAACCATATTCCGGCCGTCCCGCCTCATGACATTCCGCGACAGGTTGGTTGATTTTCAGACTGTGGTGTCGCGGCTTTTTCTTGCCGCCTTGATTGCCGCCTTGGCGATACAGGTGAGCTTTTTCGCCTACGCCGATGACTGCCTGCGGTTGGGCTCGACCGATGCGGTGGGACTGACGCTGGCGGGAAGACTTCACGAGAATCTGGGACGTGCCCTGAACCGGGTTGGTATTTGCCATCACTTCGTCTTATTACCCGCGAATAGGACGACGGAGCTCCTTAAACAGGGAACGCTGGACGGAGAAATCGACCGTGTAACGTCCTATCTGGAAACGGTGTCGGAATTCGCCTTCATGCTGGAGGAGCCGACAGTGAGGGGGGAAGGGTTCATCGTCGTGAATGACCCGGCCTTCAACACGCTGAGCGACGCGGACGCTGTCACGATCGGCATTGTGCGTGGGTTCAATTGGCATTCGAAGCTAGCGCCGCGTTTCGCGAAAACGGTTGTTGCCAATGAATATGCACATTTGGTCGGATTGTTCTTAAAGGGCCGGGTGGGCGTGATTCCCATCGACAATTATACGCTTCGCCGATTTCCCAGTTTGGAAACCTACCGCAAAATTAAAATCTCCGAGTCGGCGCTGCATATTTTCCTGCGCAAGGAACTTGCGGATACGGGCCGACGCATCAACGCCGCGTTGAAAGAGTATAAATCGCTCGGTTGCCGCTTTGACCTGGCGGATGGCGGGCCGGATTGCCGCGTCGCGGATTAGCAATTTCACTCCTCATTCGGGCCTTGCACACTGATCTTTCAGCGATCATCGTGCTCGGCATAAATGGGTAGGGGTGTTTGATGTCTGATCCGATTGTGCTGGACCCGGGTGCCGGCAGTCTGGAAGTTTTCCATAAGGTTTTGAACGAAGGGGCGCCGGTCGTCCTGGCCGATGGCGCGCAAGAAAATGTCGATCGCGCCTCGGACCTCGTGGCCCGCGCCGCCGCGGGAAAGGCCCCCTATTACGGGGTGAATACCGGTTTCGGGAAACTGGCCCAGACCCGGATTTCTCCGGAAGACACGGAAACCCTGCAGCGCAATTTGATCCTGTCCCATTCCGCCGGCATCGGACCGATCCTGCCGGAAGCGGAAACCCGACTGCTGATCGCGTTGAAGATCAATTCCCTCGGGCGCGGGGCATCCGGTGTGCGATGGCCGGTCCTGGCCTTGATGCAGGATCTTTTGGCGCGCGGCGTCACCCCGTTGATCCCGATGCAGGGATCGGTCGGCGCTTCCGGCGATCTGGCGCCGCTGGCCCATTTGGCCGCGGTGCTGATCGGGGAGGGGGAAGCCTTCTACGACGGGCAACGCATGCCGGGCGGCGCGGCGCTGAAAAAGGCCGGACTCACGCCGGTGGTGTTGGCCGCGAAGGAAGGACTGGGGCTTATCAACGGCACTCAGTTTTCGACCGCCGTGGCGCTCGCCGCCTTCTATCGCGCGGCCGATCTGTTTAATGCGGGTTTGATCACCGGCGCCCTGGCGACGGACGCAGCGATGGGATCGGCGGCGCCCTTCCGGCCGGAAATCCACGCCCTGCGCAGTCAGCCGGGACAGATCGCCGCCGCCATGACGTTGCGCGCCCTGCTGGAGGATAGCGAAATCCGCGAGTCGCATCGTGAAGACGATGAGAGGGTTCAGGACCCGTATTGCATCCGTTGCCAGCCGCAGGTCATGGGGGCCTGCCTGGACTTGTTGACCCATATATCCGGGACGCTGGAGCGGGAAGCCAATGCGGTCACCGACAACCCGCTCGTCTTCCCCGACACCGGGGAGATCCTGTCGGGCGGGAACTTCCATGCGGAACCGGTGGCCTTCGCCGCCGACCAGATGGCGCTCGCCATCGCGGAGATCGGATCTATCGCCCAGCGGCGTGTCGCCATGCTGGTGGACCCTGCTTTGAGCTATGGCCTGCCGCCTTTCCTGACGCCCAAGCCCGGCGTCAATTCGGGCTTCATGATCGCAGAGGTGACATCGGCGGCGCTGCAGTCGGAGAACAAGCAGAAGGCCGCGCCGGCCTCTATCGATTCAACGCCGACCAGCGCGAACCAGGAAGATCATGTCTCCATGGCCGCGCACGGGGCCTGCCGTCTGCTGCCGATGCTGGACAATTTGGCCGGCATTATCGGGATCGAACTGTTGATCGCGGGGCAGGGGGTGGATCTGCGGGGGCCGTTGAAGACCAGTCCCGCTTTGCAGAAGGTATTGGCCCATCTGCGCGCCCGCATCCCGATGTTGCAGGAAGACCGGTATATGGCGCCAGATCTGGAAGCGGCGCGGGCCATCGTCGCCAGCGGCGACCTGCCCGGCATTTCAGGGGTGGAAGGCTTTCCCAAATTCGGAGGAGTGATGTGATGAGCACCGACGCGACCGCAGACCGCAAGAATACCCGCACCGTGCGCGCGCCGACGGGAACGGAGCTGAATTGCAAATCCTGGCTGACCGAAGCGCCGTACCGGATGCTGATGAACAATCTGGACCCGGACGTTGCGGAAAACCCGCATGAACTGGTGGTCTATGGCGGCATCGGCCGGGCGGCGCGGACCTGGACCGATTTCGACCGCATCGCCGCCAGCCTGGAAGGGCTGGAGGAAGACGAGACCCTTCTGGTCCAGTCCGGCAAGCCGGTCGGTGTGTTCAAGACGCATGAGAACGCGCCGCGGGTGTTGATCGCCAATTCCAATCTGGTGCCCCATTGGGCGACTTGGGACCATTTCCACAAGTTGGATAAGGTCGGCCTGATGATGTACGGCCAGATGACGGCGGGATCTTGGATCTATATCGGGTCGCAGGGCATCGTGCAGGGCACCTACGAGACCTTCGTGGAAGCCGGCCGCCAGCATTACCAGGGCGACCTGACCGGCAAGTGGATTCTGACCGGCGGTCTTGGCGGTATGGGCGGCGCGCAGCCGCTTGCCGCCACCATGGCCGGCGCCAGTTGTCTGGCCGTCGAATGCGACGAGACCCGCATCGATTTCCGCCTGCGTACGCGGTATGTGGACGAAAAGGCGACGACGCTGGACGATGCGCTGGCCATCATAAACAAGGCGACGTCCGAAAGGCGTGCGGTTTCGGTCGGGTTGCTGGGCAATACGGCGGATGTTTTCCCGGAATTGGTGAAGCGCGGGGTGCATCCGGATATCGTCACCGATCAGACCTCGGCCCATGACCCGATCAACGGCTATCTGCCGCAGGGCTGGTCCCTGGCGCAGTGGCGGGAAAAGCGGGAGAGCGACCCCAAATCTGTGGAAAAGGCCGCCCGTGCCTCCATGAAGGTGCATGTGCAGGCGATGCTGGATTTCTGGAAAGCGGGCGTGCCGACGCTCGACTACGGCAACAACATCCGCCAGGTGGCGTTCGAGGAAGGGCTGGAAAACGCCTTCGATTTTCCGGGTTTCGTGCCCGCCTATATCCGCCCGCTGTTCTGCCGGGGCGTCGGGCCGTTCCGGTGGTGCGCGCTCAGCGGCGACCCGGAAGACATCTACAAGACCGACGCCAAGGTGAAGGAACTGCTGCCCGACAACGAACACCTGCACAATTGGCTCGACATGGCGCGGGAGCGGATCTCTTTCCAGGGCCTGCCGGCGCGGATTTGCTGGGTCGGGCTGGGTGATCGGCATCGGTTGGGCCTGGCGTTCAATGAGATGGTGGCGTCCGGCGAATTGAAGGCCCCCATCGTCATCGGCCGCGACCATCTGGATTCAGGATCGGTGGCCAGCCCGAACCGCGAGACGGAAGGCATGAAAGACGGCTCCGACGCCGTTTCCGACTGGCCGCTGCTCAACGCGTTGCTCAACACTGCCAGTGGCGCGACCTGGGTGTCGCTGCATCATGGCGGCGGCGTCGGCATGGGCTTCAGCCAGCATGCCGGCATGGTCGTCGTCTGTGACGGGACGGAAGACGCGGCCAAGCGCGTCGGCCGCGTGCTGTGGAACGACCCCGCCACCGGCGTCATGCGCCATGCGGATGCCGGCTACGACATCGCCATCGATTGCGCCAAGGAAAAGGGACTGAACCTGCCGGGGATACTGGGGTAGGCATTACAGGCAATTGTATTTGGAACATGTTTCCCGATGCCTGGGCAGTTACCCGTAGTTGATAAAAATAGTATGAATCCGATTGAAAGGAGTGGGGCCTTGTGGCGTGTTTGCTCCATTGTCATACAGCCGAGTGCGTGGAGGTAGTGTGAAGCGCAAACATAATTTGCTTGTTCTCCTGGTGTGTGCCGCGCTGGCAGGATGTGCCACAGCAAAGACTCCAAAGGATAATTCGATTGCGCGGGGCGTCAGTCTGGTGGAACTGCGCGAACAAGTGGAGGGTGCACCGGTAGTCCGGTTCGACCCGATTGACGGTGAAACCCTCTTTGAGGCCATGGCGCCTATTCTTCGCGAGAAGGGATTCAGTCCGTTCAAGAACAATACCGATCCGCTTATCGTTTCGGCGTATTTCCGGAAGGATTTCTCCTTTGGAGAGAAGCTGGCAAAAAGCCTAATCGCTGGATTGTTCACCGGCAGTGCATTCTCGAGCGAGGAAAGAGTGCAATCCTACATGTCGATCGTTGCGACGCGTGGTGAAGACGAACGCGGCGCGTATATGGAGATGGACGGCCGATTGACGAAGTTCGCGACGACATCCGGCGGTGTTGGCGTGCGCGGTAGCAATGCCGCCTTGAAGAAAGAGTTCCTGGTTGAACTTGTAACGGCTGCCGGCGCGAAGGTGAGAGAGACCGATGCCGAATAGCCATATTGGGGCTGTAATACTCGCAATTCTGATCGCTTGCCCCTTGCAAGCTGTCCGTGCCGAACCGTTAGACTACTGGTTGAGTAACGTCTGTTCGTTCACCAAGCCTGACGATCTCAGCATAACTCTTGTTGCTGATGTCGGGGAGAACTACCGGGCAACCAACGTGACTCTACAGCAAGTGAACAGCGCCATAGCGCGAACGATGCATGATTTCGGTTTTGTCATCCGCATGTTCTATTCGGTCGAGGGCGAAACTGTTGCGATGGGGGAACAGGACGCGAACGGGCTTTTCTCCGTTGGGAACCCATACATAAAACAAGAATCCGCCGTATACAGATTCCTGATCGAGTTTGAAGCCAGCGAGAATAAGGCTCCGAATAGAGGCAATGTTGTAAACCTTAATCTGAAAGCATCCAAATACGACAATCCGCTTCGGGACCCGTGTCTATACAGCACGTTCATCGCGCGGTTTGCTAAAAATCTCCCGGTCGCGGCGGAATTGTCGAGTGCAAACTAGATGTACAGGCTGCCAAGATATCTAAGGTATCGACATTGAATGCGCCTGGAACGAGGATCTGAAGCTGCCGGGAAGTTTGCGTTAAAGGTTTCCAACATGGATACGATCATCACCAACGCGACGGTCATTACCGTCGATGGCAGTGGCACCATTTACCAGCCGGGCGCAGTCGTGGTGCGTGGGGATCGGATCGCGGATATCGGGCCGTCGGCTGAGGTCGAGGCGCGGAACCCCGATGTGGCCAAGCGCATCGACGGGCGCGGGCGCGTCGTGCTGCCGGGCTTCGTCAGTGTGCACAATCACCTCGGCTATTCCGTGTTTCGCGGGCGGGCCGAAGATATCGGGCATGACGCGGTGATGGGCCTCTACGTGCCCATGAGCACGATCCTGGCGCGCGAGGAACGCGCCCTGCTGGCGGCGCTGTCGACCGCCGAGCTGCTGCGGGGCGGGGTCACTACCGTCCTGCAGATGGAAGAGGATGCGGATGTTTCCGCCGCTTTCGTAGAGGAAATCGGTATGCGCGCGGCGCTTGGCATCATGGCGAGCGATATCGACGTCGCGGCGCTGAAGCAAGGCCGTATCGTGTTCGATGAGGCGATCCGCGCCGCGCAAATCGCGCAATCTACGCGGTTGGCTGAAGAGGTGCACGGACGGGCCAATGGTCGACTGACCGCGGTGATGGCCGCCAACACTGCGTCCACGTCGTCGCCCGAATTGCTGCGGGCCTTGCGCGACGTCGCGGATCGCTTGGGCGTGCCGGTTTCCATGCATATTGGGATCGGTGAAGCGCCGGACGTGAAGGCGGTGCATTCCGGTGCGGGCGTATTCGATTTTTGCCGCGATAACGGCTTCCTGGATGAACGCGCCATTGCGGTTCATTGCTATCAATTGGAAGACGGAGATGTTGAAAGGCTGGCGCTATCAGGCGCGGCGCTTGCCCATTGCCCGCTGATGAACCAGTTCCGGGGCGCCATCGCGCCGGCTGAGACCCTGCGGGAGCATGGGGTCCGCGTGGGCCTGGGCATCGATAACTATTTCTCCGACCATTTCGAGGTGATCCGCTCACGCATCGCGGTTGCCCGCATTCGCGCCAACGATCCCTCGGTGGTTCAGTCTATGGATGCCCTGGCGGATGCCACGATACGGTCGGCAGAGGTTATGGGCATGGCCGACCAGATCGGGTCGCTGGAAATCGGCAAGAAGGCGGATTTGCAGATCGTGGATGCCCGGCGCTATGGCCTTGCGCCGCTGAACGATCCGGTCCGGACATTGGTTTATCACGGTCACGGCAAGGATATCGAAACGGTCATGGTCGATGGCCGGATCGTCGTCGAGGACGGTCGCGTGACGGGCGTGGACGAGACAGCCCTGATCGATGAAGCTGCGCGCGCCGGCGAAGCGGCTTGGGCTCGTTTCAAGGATGCGCATGGGTCCTATGTGGCACCGCATTGAGCGGGATGTCCGAGGCGCTCAGAATAATATTGTTAATCACTGATTTACGGTTTTCTACTATAGTGGATCCAACCGGCCCTCGCGTCATTGCGGAAGAACGTGGCTGGGTAAGGATAACCGCGTGGGAGGAACCCGTGTTCAATAAGAATATGCATATATTGGATAGTGCGCTCAGGCTCGTGTTGGGCGGTATTTTAGTATGGGCCGGGTTCTTCGACAGCAGCTTCATCGCGAATACCTGGGTCAGCGTCGCTGTCGGCCTGTTCGGCGTCTTGAACGTGGTCTCGGCCGTCATCGGGTTTTGCCCCGTGTATCACTTGGCCGGGTTGAGTTCGAGGCGGAGCGAAGGCTGACGTGCGCAAGGATAAGCTGACGGTTGTCGCCGTCGCCGTTGTCAGTTTTTTCGTTTTCGTTTTTCTCGGCGCCGTTTCTCTCGAATCCGCGACATCGCTCAGCATCATCAATCAGCAACGCATCCTCCGCGCCCTTTTGGCGGTGCCAGGGTCTGCGGAAATGACGCCGGAGGATATATTGGCGTCCTTGAGCGACCGGGCGTTCATGGAATCCGGCACTTTCTTCGCGTTCGGCTTGGACGGTGAGGGGAAGGCGACGATTTTGGGGCCCGATCGCGCGACGCCCGGAAGGGCGGCGTTGGTCGCCCATATCCAAAACAACAGAAATCTTGAGCCGCAGCAGATGTTCTTTGATGCGGATGGGTCGATCTTCGTCTGGATCGACGCTTCGATGCCAGGGCATGGAGGCGAACTGTTTTTGGCTTTTCAGCGTCCGGACGACACCTGGCTGACCCGGGCGCGACTGTATTTCGTTCCGTCGGTCATCGCCATTCTTGTCGTGTTATGGATCAGTGTCTGGTCGGGACTGATCGCAAGGCGGTCGACACGCGCCCACAACCGGCAGCAGGAATTGGAATTGGAACTCCGCCATCAGGAGGAGGCCAGCCGCGTAAAATCCGCCTTCCTGGCGAATATGAACCATGAATTGAGGACGCCGCTTAACGCCATTCTTGGTTTTTCGCAGATGATGCAGATGCAGATCTTCGGACCGATCGGGCACGAAAAGTACAAGGAATATGTCGAGAACATCATCTTCGCGAGCACGCATCTTAGGAAGTTGATCGGCAATATCCTGGATATCTCCAAAATCGAAGCCGGCGAGGATTCGCTCGATGAGGAGATCGTCTGTTTCAAGGATGTCGTGGCCGAGTGCTACGCCATGACGCAGAAGGATTTCGAAAGCAAGAAGCAGCGGGTTGTTCTGAACCAGGAAGAGAACGCGTGCTGTATCCTGGCCGACCGGCTCAAGATTCGCCAGATTCTGCTCAACCTGCTGACAAACGCGAATAAGTTCACCCCGGACGGTGGAACCGTCACCGTTTCGGTCGGGGCAGGACGCAAGGGGGCGGGCGGCCTCTATGTGACGGTTGCCGATACAGGCAAGGGGATCGCGGCGGAAGAATTGGAAACCATCCTGAAGCCGTTCAAGCGGTCGCAGGACCAGGCCGACACGGCCAAGGACGGGTTCGGCCTCGGTTTGCCGCTAAGTTGCGCTCTGGCAAAAATGCACGGGGCGACTTTCGACATGGAAAGCGAGGTCGGGGCCGGTACAACGGTGCGGATCGTGTTCCCCGAAGAACGCGTTATCCCGCACAACGATATGCAGGATACGGAATCCGCAGCCTGATGGGTCCGGTCGTTTGATCGGTCAAAATCAAGGCCGGCAAAAAAGAACGAACCCGCCCAGCCGGTGAGGGAGACCGGCCTGACGGGTTCGGCATAAGGGGAGGATCAATTGATGGAGACGTTTACTCGGCCTCTTCCATTTTTTCTTTCACATAACCGGCCGCGGCGCCTACGCCCGCGCCGATGGCCGCACCGCAGCTGACGCAGCCGCCCGTCATCAGCGTGCCGGCCGCGCCGACACCCGCACCGATGGCTCCGCCGCTCAGCGTGCTCTGTTGCGTGTCGTTCAAGTTCGTGCAGCCGGTTGCCAGCCCCAAGGTCAAGATGGAGGCGGCGATGAGGGATTTGCTATGGGTCATCTTAAATCTCCTTGGTCACGTTCAAAACGGTCTTAAACACGTTTGTTACGTCCGGTTTCGGTCAAATTCTGATTTGTCCACCGGGACCGTATGGGGAAGTAACGCTCGGCAATGTACCGAGGTTGCCTGGAAAATGAGGCGATTTTGTGATGCAGGCGGGAAGGGAGCGCAGCAAAGGGTTTCGGCCAGTCCGGCGCTGCCGAAACTGTCCGGCGCCGCCGAACCTGTCTCGCAGGCTCCGTTCCGCCTAATCCAGGTTGAAATGCGCGGAAGACGGTCCGGGCGCTTGCGCCGCGTCGTCTTCTACGGCCTTTAAGATCTCGACGCTTTTTTCAACCAGGGCTCCGACGGATCCGTCGGCCATGCGTGCCGACATCAACAGGGACGCCACGCAAAGTATAAGTCCTAAAAGTGCGATCTGCCTCATAGCTGTTTCTCTAGAGGTAATGGATCTGTACGCATTCGATTATATAGTTCCCAACCGGCACGCGGGAACCGCATCGGCAGCGTCGTTGTCCGAGGCTGCCGACGCGGCACCGTGTTATCCGGTTGGATTGACTTCAAGGGGAGGGTTAACCGCCCTGAAGTTCGTTCCAGGCGGCCTCAAGGCGTTTGATCGATTCATCGAACTTCGCTTTGGCCTCTTCCCAGTTTTCCTCACTGGCTTCCTGGACCTCGTCCCAAGAACTTTGGACATCGGCCCATGCTTCATCCAGCGCTTCGCCGGCATCTTCGGCGACATTCTCGGCGTTATCATCCGCCGCTTCCAAATGTTTGGCGATCTGGTCCGTCCAACTGTCGAACGTTTCTTCGATGGCCTTCTTTTGCTCTTCGAAGGTCGTTTCCTGATCGTTCGATGCCGCCGCGATCTGAACCGAGGCGGTGTCGTGGCTATCGGCTGCGTTCGCGATTCCGGCGGTGGCGATTCCAGCGGCAGCGACTCCGGTGGTCAGGGCGACCGTAGAAGCGAGGGCGGTGGTTTTCAAAAGTTTCAACATTATTGCCTCCTTTCACTGTGGCATCTGACCCAACAACGCGCCGGCCGTACGGGCGGTTGCAACGTGGTTTGAATTTTTCCGCCCCAATCCGGTTCGGCTCGGGATTCCGCGAATTTCCCGCGAATTTCGCAACCAAGCCGGTGTATCGAGCGTTGTCTCAATACAAGTCGGCGGGCGACGCCAGTTACACCGTCGAAATCCCAAGCCGACATTTTGAGAGTAACGGTGGAAAGGAGATCGTGATGAACGAGCAAATTTTGAAAGGCCGCTGGACGGAACTAAAAGGCCAGGCCAAGGAAAAATGGGGCCGTTTGACCAACGATGAAATCGATCAGGTCGACGGCAATGTCGACCAATTGATCGGCAAACTGCAGCAACGCTACGGCTTGGTCGAGGAAGAGGCGCGCAAGGAAGTCAACGCTTGGCTTGAGGCGCGTTGATCGCGAAGCCTCTGTTGTTGCATGGGTCAGAAATTTAGAGGAAAATTAAGGAGTTAATGATGATTAGGTGGGCAATTCTGTGTTTGATTCTGGCGCTTGTCGCGGCTGTATTCGGCTTCGGCGGCATCGCGGCGGCCTTTGTCGACGTAGCCCAGATTCTATTCTTCGTCTTCATCGTGCTATTCATTCTGGCAGCTGTTGTCGGGGTGGTGCAGGGGCGCAGACCTCCGCAGTGACGCACGATTGAACACCGCAGCCGGAGCCGCCCTTCCCGGGCGCGCTTCGGACCGGCGGTGTTTTTACGGCGAAGTGTTACTAGCAAATAGGGGATGGGCATGACTTCGCCGTCGAATTCGCCACTTAGTTTTCCAATAAATCTGGGTCGTCAGACCCTGGCGCGCCTGTTCAATTCCCTGATGGCCCTGCAAGCGAATTTGTGGCTGGTGCCGGCGCTGTACTGCATTGGTTTCTTTATAGTAACGGCGGGTTTGTATACCGCGGAAATAGCGTATCCTGAGATATTCCATAAACCGATAACGTTGTTCCAGGGCGAAGCTGCAGACGCAAAGACCGTCGTCGCCACGCTTTTATCGGCCATGATCACCATGGCCACCCTGTCGATTTCCATCACCATTGTCGTCCTGTCGCTTGCGGCCTCTCAGCTAGGACCGCGATTGATCAAATCCGTCATGTCGGACCGGCGGACGAAAGACTTCATTGGGATGTTCTTCGGCGCCATTGTCGCTTGTTTCGTCCTGACGGTGATCCTGCATTCCCGGCAACCAGACCAGCCGGTTCCCCAGACGACGATCGCTTTCGTATTTCTAGTGGTTTTCGTAAACCTGTTCGTATTGCTGGGTTTCGTTCATCACATCGCACAGTCCTGCATGGCCGACAGTGTGATTTACCGTGTCTCGCGTGAGTTGAATCATACCATCGACCGCTTGGCGGAAGACGAAGGCACGGAGGATGAATCTGAAGAATTGGCCGACCTGCCGTCTGATTTTGAGAAATCCGGCGTGCCGTTGGAATTGCGGCAATCGGGTTACATCCAGCATATTGGGTACAAGACCGTCGTCGAAAGGGCCGCCGCAGCCGACGCGTTGGTTCGGATAGATGTTTCCGCGGGCTATTACGGCATCGCGGGCGAACGCGTCGGATGGATCCATGGCGTCAAAGACGGTACGGATGAGGCACGGACGCTTTTGGATGCGATCGGCGGTGCGATCACCATCGACACAACGCGGACCCCGACGCAGGATCTGGAGTATTCGGTGCGCCATCTGGTGGAAATTGCGGTCAGGGCCCTGTCGCCGGGTATCAACGACAACTATACCGCCATCCAGGTTGTCGACCAGTTCTCCGCCTCTCTGGCGGCCATGTTCAGCAAAACAGTCCCCAACGGACGGTATTGCGACGAAGATGGCGTTGCGCGCCTTTGGGCCGTAACCACAGGGCCGGAGGATATCGTGTTCAATGCCTTCGATCGGATCCGCCTCGCCGCAGCAGGCAAGCCCGACGTGACGGCGCATATGCTGGCCAAGATAAAGGTCTTATCTTCTTTCGCGCGTCGGGACGCTGTGCGGTCTGTCCTTCGCGATCAGGTCAAGGCGATCATGCAGGACATGGAGTGCTGCAGCGCCACGATCGTGGACGAGGCTGAGATCAAGTCCCTGGCCGATGAAGCGATGAAATCCCTGCACGGGAAAGGGACCGAATAAGCCTTCCTTACCCGGCCAGGGGCGTATTTTTACAGGCGCGTTTATATACGTCGATATAACGTTGAAAACAGAATAATATATATAAAACAAAAACTTATCGTATTTTTGCCGTGGCGGGCCTGTTTTTTCTTTATGAAATCTTTATGCCCAGGCCGTGAATCACACATCGAACCTTCACGGGGATCCGCTCCATATTCAAGGCGTCGCACAAACGCAGACGCAAATAAGGAGCTTTCAAGATGTGTATCGTTCGCGAACAGATTTCCGATCAAATTCCGCATCTGGAACGATTTGCCATGTCCCTGGTCGGTCACTCGCGCCGCGCCGATGCGGATGATCTGGTTCAGGATTGTGTCGAACGTGCCCTTGTGAAGGCCGAGCAATTCGAACCGGGCACTAACCTTCGGGCTTGGTTGTTTACGATGATGCGCAACCTGTTCCTGTCGGGGAAGCGCCACGACAAGGTCCGGAGCGCCCATGTAGAGCTTGTGTCTAAGCAGGAAATGAATTCGCGCCCCGCCGATCAGGCCGTCTCTCTGTTGCTGAAGCAGACCGATCGCGCGATCAAGACGCTACCCAAGAAAGACCAGGCGCTTATTCGCGATGTGGCGGTTTACGATATGCCGTATCAGCAGATTGCCGAGGCCCGCAACGAACGGGTAGGGACGTTGAAATCCCGCCTCAGCCGCGCCCGCATCAAGCTCCGGGATCAAATCGGTTTCGCCGTTAATGACAGCGACTTCAGTATGGCAGCCTAATTCGTTTTGAAGTTTTAACCGGTGAGGACCGGCCCGAACCTGCCAGTAAGGTCCTCCCCCCTTGCCGGTTAAATAAGCCCGGCGTCGGGTACGATCCTGTAACCGACGCCGGGTTCCGTTACGATTATGCGCGGATCGTCGGAATCGTCTTTCAGCTTGGCGCGCAAATTCTTGATATAGACGCGCAAGTAGTGGGTTTGATCCCGATAGGCCGCGCCCCAGCACTCTTCCAAAATTTGTGAATGCTGCAGCACCTTGCCCGGGTGGCGCACCATGAAGGCCAGAATGTCGAATTCCTTCTTGGTCAGGCGAATAGGCTGGCCGGCCAATTCTACCGACCGTTGGGCCATGTTGATGCTCAAGGTTCCCACCTTCAGCGACCCATCCTCGCCGGCACTTTCAGCCTCCGAGAAGTCCCGGAACAGCCGGCGCAACCTGGCCAGCAATTCCCCCATGCCAAAAGGCTTGGTTACATAATCGTTCGCCCCGACATCCAGCGCGGAAATCTTCTGGGACTCGTGGTGGCGGGCGGAAAGAACAATAACCGGTGTCTCGGAAAATTCGCGTATGGTGCGCAGCACGTCCAAACCGTCCTGGTCCGGCAGTCCCAGGTCGAGGATCATGGCATCCGGATTCCAAGTGGTGAATTCCCGGATCGCGGAATTCCCATCTTCAGCCTGGCGGACTTCGTTCCCATGCGCGGTCAAGCTGGCGGTGAGGAAACGGCGGATTGGTGCTTCGTCGTCGACAACTAATACCTTCATGGGGATACCCTAACCGGTCATCTCCGAATTTTCCAATACGATGACATTATCGACGGGCAGTTCCAGGTTGAAACGGGACCCTTTGCCCTGTCCGTCGCTTTCCGCCCAAACGCGCCCACCGTGAAGCCGAGCGATTTCCTTGCAAATACTCAATCCGAGCCCTGGGCTGCTTTCCGTGTGCGAGGCGTGACGAACCTTGAATAAGCGCTCAAAAATCCTTTCTAGATTCTCAGGCGCTATGCCAACGCCCGAATCCGCGACAGTGAAGACAACTGTTGAGCCGTTGCTTTTCAGGATTGCGGTAATGTTGCTGCCGGCGCCGGAATATTTGGTGGCGTTTTCCAGGAAATTCTGGACGATCTTTTCAAGCAGCAACGCTTCGCCGCTAACGAAGGGGATGGGGTGATCGAAGTCGCGCTCGAAATTGAAATTGGCCAAGTGGGACGAAATCGACTCCGCGACCGTATCGACGATGTCGACAAGGTCGACCGGTTCCAGGCGCGACTCCAGGTCGTCATGTTCCAGTTTCGTTAGGTCCAGCACTTCCGCGACGAACCGATCCAGCCGTGAGGCTTCGTTGTAGATATCGTCCAGCAGGCTATTGATTGTTTCTTCGTCGTATTTGTCTCTGAAGGCCTGCAGGCTGGTCGCGCTGCCGATAATGGTGGACAGCGGCGTTCTGAAATCGTGCGACACCGCTGACAAAACCGTGTTGTGCAGGTTCTCGGTCGTTTCCTTTGCCCTGACCTGTTCGACTTCTTCTTCCGCGATGATCCGTTCGACGGCTATGCCGGACAAGTCGGCGACCACCTCGATCAACACGCGGATCCGCGGGTCGGCCAGTTTCTGCTCTTCGATCTTGTCGATCACGATCAACCCAGACGGATTGTTGCCGCCCGAAATCGGCTGGAAGTGTAGAATCGTGTCGTTCGCGACGCTGGTCCCGTAACCGGTAGGTTCGCCCGTTTCCAGGGCGATCTGGGCGGCTAAGAGATCGGCGGGCAGGATATCGTATCCCGTCTGCTTGGCCAGTTCGGCGGCGAAGACTTTCTCTCCATAGCGATAGTCGACAATGAAGACACGGGCGTTCAGCGGCTTTTCGAGTTCGCCGGCCACAAGTTCATAAGCTTTCTCAAGCGTGACGGTTTCCGTCAGCTTCCGAGAAATTTTCAGGACGATTTCGTTGAAGGCCTGTTTCTCCCGCGCCGAACTGAGCAAATCGGCCGCGCGGCCAACGAGAACACTGGTGAGGGAGCCGACGACAAGGAAAATGACCAAAGTCATGATGTCTTCGACGCTGTCGATCTTGATCGACCTGATCGGGATGACGAACAGGAAGTTCAGCATCAACATGCCCGCGGCGGCGGCAACAAGGCCGCCCCACCGTCCGAACAGAACCGCCGACAGGACGACTGAAGTAATCATGACCATGTAGGGAAAGACGATGGGGGTAGAGGCGCGAAACTCCCAGCAGACATAGGCGCTGAGCCCCACCAGCCCTAAAACACCGGCAAGGTTCCACAGGGTCTTTCGGCCTGATTTTGGGTTTTCGGCGGAATGGACGATTGAATAACCGGAGGTCAGGGCATCGCATTCCATGCGGTGCAGCTCCGCCGATTTCAGTATCGACCGCAAATTGCGGTAGAGGCGATAGCCGAGGTATTTGCCGATAATCCCTTTCGGCTGGAAGATCAGAACGTTGTCCAGGCCGGCGCCGATCTTGCCCATAAGATCGAACAGTTCATCGCGGGTGCCCAGCACCGTCTTCGCACCGGACCGTTCGGCCAGGAAGCCTATATCCCCGGTCCATGCGTCGGACAAATCGCCCAAGGCGTCGGGCGTCCGGGTGATGACGAAGACCAGCCAGTTTTCCGGGGATGTTCTGAATTGCTGCGAGGCTATCCTGCGCACGGAACGCCAATCTGTGGCGGTTTTCAAGATGACGACGTGGCGGATGCCGTCATGAGGGGCGCTTTCAGAATGTTGAATAGACTGGTCGTCACTGGCTGTCGTGTTCAATTTAATGCATTCCCATCGGTCCCGCCGACCTGGCGGAAATGTTACACTATACCCCCCAATGCATTGTAGGGCGCCGGCACGTTGGTATTGCTGATGTCGTGAACGTTGGCCTGAAACCAAGCTCTGCCGTACGTCTTACCTATTCCTTCTGACATAGAAACCCCCATTTAGGGAGTCCTGGATGCTTTACCGTCCCGTAATATCGCCTTTGATCGTAGGGAACGGTTGCGGGGTAATGGTGATCGAAAAAAAAACGACATGCCGTCCTGATTTTCGCCACAATTGAATGCAACCTTCTTTTCATCCCCGGCGTTATTGAACCAGCACTATTGGGGTTCTCACCAGGCTGGTTGACGCCAGACAAGTTGATGGAGGCAACGATGTTCCTGACCCAGGTAAATGACCGTGCCGGTTTTCCCGCGTCTTCCCGTGCCGCGATTGTCGCGCGCAGGATGGAAAGCCGACTGACCGGAACCATGGTTGCCGCCGGCTTTGCGACGTTGATGCTGATCGGCGTTGCGCTGACGGCCAACGACATCCATGCCTCAGGCGATGCGCTGAAGGCGCGGGTCTGGCAATCGGTGTCCAATGTCCTGTGCAGCAGCCATTTGGATGCAATTACGCCGATCGGGTCGTCCTGCGGGGCGGTAGGGCGCTAGATCTACTCTTTTAATGCCCTGGCCGATTCCGGCGCTATCTGAATGGTCGCCGCACTGATCGACCGTTCTGTTTTCTAGCCGGCCTATTTACAGGCCGGCTTCTTTCCGGGCTGGAAGTCGCCTTCCGGCCCGTTTCCTTCTCTAACCACCGCTGTTTCCTCAAAAAAAACGAGATGCTGAATGCAACGCCCGCAAGGCTGGGCCGTTAATAGGTCAAGGAAGGCAGCCGGTCGATACATACCGACGGCGCGCGTTTCAAAACCATAGTTTCAAATCGCGCCAATCGGACGCGACCACAATCCACCAGCGCCGTAAAGGCGTCAAACCACATCAAGGAGATCTAAATGAGCTTCAAGATCAAGATGACGACTGCGACCATGGCCGCCTGTATCGCTTTTGCGGCGGCCCCGGCCAGTGCCGCCAATATTCTCTTCCCGGACTATGAAGAGTTCAAAAGCCATACTGTGACGGGCTCCGATTTCAATGCGGAACTGGCGCGTCAGTATCAGACTCTAAGTGCCTATGAATACGAAGAAATGTACGACTACATCGATGCCGAAACCTATGCGGAACGCGGTATGATGGCTGAGAAGGATATCTCACCGTCGCCGTTCAAGCCGGAAGAGTGGAGCATCGACGATCCTTCTGCCATGAAGGAATTGCAGGCCGCCCGTGTCGAACTGATCGGCGCGCTGCAAAAGGGCGCCGGCAATATCGCGCCGGGCCGTGCGGCCAATGCGCAGGCCAAGTTCGATTGCTGGGTCGAGCAGCAGGAAGAAGGTTGGCAGACCGATCATATCGCGCAGTGCCGCGAAGGATTCCGCGCCGCGATGCTGGACCTGCACGAAGCGATGATGCCGAAGAAGGCCGAAGCGGAACCGGCCGCCCCGGTCGCCAAGACCGAGCCGCTGGCCTTGCCGCCGCGCGTGGAGTTGAGCCGTGAGGTAATTTACTTCGACTTTGATGACGCGACGCTGACGCAGAGCGCTGAACGCAAGATCCGCTTGCTGACCGAGAGCATCGCCGATCTGGATGACATCAACGTCCATGTGGAAGGTCATGCCGACCGTGCTGGTCCGTCGGACTACAACAAGGCGCTTTCAGAGAAACGGGCGGAGAACGTTCGTAACGCCCTGATCGCCAATGGCTTGCCGACCTCTAAGCTGAAGCGGATGCTGACCGACTCGGAAGGCGAGACCGATCCGGCTGTTGCCACCGCGGATGGTGTTCGGGAAGCGCGGAATCGTCGGGTTGAGATCTCCGTCACCGGTTTCGAACAAAAGACGGCTTCCACCCAGTAACCGTTGCCGTAGAGTGGAGGAAAGTGGGCGTTAGCCGCCCGCTCTAATCAAAGCACATGCTCCCCCGTCCCTTGGTTTGGGCGGGGGAGTTTGCTTTTTGATGGTATTTGGATGCCGCGGCGAAGAAATGTGACTGGTGATTGAAAACGTGCATGTTGGTTTGCCTTGTTACTGACCGCAGAAACATCGGAACCATAATTGTGTGTTAGACGAAGAGGGGAATATCCATATTACTAATATAGGGAGAGAGCAGGGATGAAGAATTGTAGGGGAGTAATTGCCGCGGCCGTGATGGGGGCGTCGATCGTTTTGGCCGGCCAGGCAGGGGCCGTAACGCTGACAGAGCAGACCTTCGACACGGATCCCGTTTTAGGGGCAAGCCAGGCACCGGGTGTTTGGTATACTGACCGTTTCGCGCCCGCGGGCTTCGAGTCTGAATTCTTTGACGGCGACAACCGTCTTGCCCATACGATTTCGTCCGCCGACGGCGCGACAGGCCGCCCGAGCGGTTTCGCCAGTTCCTTCTATAATACGCAGGGTCGCAAGTTCGACACGGTCGGTGCGACATCCATTTCCGTCGACTTCTATGTCGACTCGGCTTTCCAGAACGACACGGGCCGGATCGCGGGAATTTGGGGAACCGGTTTCGAGGGCGATGGTTCGACAATTTCACATTTTCCGATCATCGAATTCGCGGATAGTGACTTCCAAGTCTGGGACGGGACGCAATTCGTTGACCCGTCAACGGCGCCGGTCTTTTCTTTCGACACCTTCGTCAACTTGGCCATCGACTTGGACACGGTTAACGACGTGTTCAACTTCTCCATCGCCGGACAACAAGTTCTGACGACCGGTGCGTTTGGCACCCAGTCGATCGACAACATCATCCTGCAGAACATCAATACCGACGCGGGCGTGGATCGCACGGTCTATTGGGACAATCTTACGGCGAAATCCGTCGCGGCTGTTCCGGTACCGGCCGCCTTGCCGCTTTTGGCAGCCGCCATCGCGGGCCTTGGGTTCGCCGGGTGGCGTAAGCGCCGCGTAAGCGCTTGATTACAGGTGCCATGAGGTTTCGGAAAAGGGCGCTTCGGCGCCCTTTTTTCCGTCCTAATGCACGACCTATTTACCTTTTTGTCCGAACAGGACCTTTCGTTCCTCATCGCTTGGCGGGGCGCTTCGGCGGGACTCCTTGCCAAGGTCGACGCCACGTTGCACGGGGGGGCGTTCCTTGATCTCAGACCGCCAGCGGCTGAGGTTCGGATAGGCCGATAGATCCATCGAGGGGGTATCGGCCAACGGCGATTTGGACAGCATCGGCTTGGCGATCAGCACCCAGGGCCAATTGATCATATCCGCGATGGTATAGTCGTCGCCCAGGATAAAGCGGCGTCCCTCAAGGCGGCGGTCCAGCACGCCCAGGCAGCGGTCGTATTCATTGGCGTAGCGTTCCGCCGAATAGGCGTTGTCGCCCTGATCCCGGCCCGGGGCGTAATTCACGAAATGGCTCAACTGACCGCCCATCGGCCCCTGGTTGCCGGTCTGCCAGAACAGCCATTCCAGGCATTCCTTCCGGCCGCGCGGATCCTTCGGGATGAACGAGCCGAATTTGTCGGCAAGGTAAATCATGATGGCGCCGGATTCGAAAACAGACACCGGTTCGGTTCCGTATTCGGCGGGCGGGGCGTGATCGACGATGGCGGGCATGCGGTTGTTCGGGCTGATCTTCAGGAAGTCCGGTTTGAACTGATCGCCCTTGCCGATATTCACCGGGATCATCGTGTAGTCGATGCCCAGCGCATCGACCAATTCCTCCAACAGGATGGAGACCTTCCAGCCATTGGGGGTCGGCCAGTAATAGAAATCGATCACTGTCTGCGTCGTCATGCTCTTACCCCTTACCGTCCGCTTTTGCCGCGCCGCTGGTGAGCAGCGCCTCGATTTCGGCTTGATCGTAGCCGGCTTCGCGCAGGATTTCCTCGGTGTGTTCCCCAAGCAATGGCGCGCCGTGGTCCAGGTCCGGCACCGTCTTGGAGAATTGCGCGGCGGGACGCGCCTGGCGCAGCCGCCCGGCGACCGGATGGTCCAGTTCCACCAGCATGCCGTTTTCGACGATTTGGGGATGATCGATCATTTCCTTACGCTTCAAAACCTGGGCGCAGGGAATGTCATGGTCGTCCAGGTGCTTCAGCCAATAGTCCGCGCTGTTGGTGCGCAGCGCTTCCTGCGTCAGTTCAAGCCGGGCGTCGATATTCTCATGCCGTTTCTCGGGCGTGTTGAAACGCGGATCGTCCCGCCATTCCGGGTGGCCGACCGCTTCGGTCAGGGCGAACCATTGCTTGTCCGTGTTCACCGCGACCGTGATGAAATCTGTCGTCGTCTCATAGATCAGGTCGATGAAACTGTGCGCCTTTTCGCTCTCGATCTCGTCGCCGACAAAAGTGTGCCCACCCATGTCGGAATGCCACAGGAACGAGACGACGCTGTCGAGCATGGAAACCTTCACATGCTGGCCTTCGCCGGTGCGTTCGCGGTGGAGCAGGGCGGCGGTGACGGCCTGGGCCATGGTGAAGCCGGTCAGCTTGTCCGGCACGATGGTGCGGACCAGCCGCGGCCGCGCCTCGTCCGACCCGCCCTGGATCGTCGTCAGGCCCGACAGCGCCTGGACCAGCGGGTCATAGACCGGCTTGTTGGCGAAGGGGCCGTTTTCCCCGAAACCGCTGATCGAGGCATAGACGATATCCGGGCGGATCTTTCGCACGTCTTCTTCACCCAGGCCCAGCCGCGCGACCACGCCCGGGCGGAAATTGTGGATGAAGACATCCGCTGTCTTCAAAAGCCTTTGAACCACCGCCAGCGCCTTGGCGTCCTTCAGGTTCAGTGAAATCGAGCGCTTGTTGCGGTTGTTGTTCAGGAAGGACGCGGTCATCCCGCCACGCCGTGTGGAAACCTCCCGCGTTACATCGCCCGCGCCGGTATTCTCCACCTTGATGACATCCGCCCCCTGGTCCGCCAACAGCATGGTAGACAAGGGGCCGGAAACGACCTGCGTCAGATCGACAATGCGAATTCCCTGCAACGGTCCGGACATTGATGCTTCCCCAATAACGATGAACCAAGCCGCATTGCGGCGCCGCGGCTAGAACCTAAACCCGCATTCCAAAACTATTAGCGCCGGGAGGGGAAAGGCAATCTTGCCGTATCCGGCGAACGAGTCGACCCTATGGTCGAATGTCCTGTTTTTTCTGGGGGTGGAAGTCATGGCTGCAATGAAACTTGGGATCATCGGCGTCGGGATCATGGGGGAACGGGTGATGAATGCCGTGCTGCGGCACGACCCGTCGGTCGTCGAATTGGGCGGCATCTGGGATCCGTCCGGCGACACCATGGCGCGGATCGCGGCGGAACATCCCACGGTTCCGGTCAAGGATGGTCCGGACGCTGTCATCGCATCCTCGGACTGTCTGTATATCGCCTCGCCGCCGGTCACCCATCTGGACTATGCGCGCAGGGCGATGGAAAAGGGCTTGTCCGTGCTGACCGAAAAGCCGCTTGCCGTCGATCTTGGCGATGCTGTTGCCTTCGTCGATGAGGTGGAGGAGCGCAAGGCGCGGGCGGCGGTGAATTTCATTTTCGCCTCGTCCCCCGGTGTCGAGCATCTACGGCGCTGGATCGCAGAAGGAGCGGTTGGCCAGGTGGAAAGCCTGACCATTGACCTCGCCTATGCAGCCTGGCCGCGGCCCTGGCAGATGGACGCGCTGGGCTGGTTGGACAAGCGCGAGCAGGGCGGTTTCACACGGGAAATCGCGAGCCACTTCCTATTCCTGACCCGCCGGCTTGTCGGCCCGATAGTGCTGAAATCGGCCTCTGCCACCTATCCCGATGGTCCGGACGGTGACAGCAGCGAAACGGCGATTTCGGCCGAGATCGAAGCCGGCGGCATTCCCGTCACGCTGAAAGGGTCGGTAGCCACGACCGACAAGCCCGACCATTGCGAATGGACCCTGAAGGGCCGCGACGGGTCGGTCCGATTGGCCGATTGGACGCGCGGTCTGAAGCTTGGCGCGGATGGGGAATGGGAAGAACATCCCGACTGCCTGCCGCTGGCCGAAACCCGGCCGATCCTGCTGAAAGGGCAATTGGATAAACTGGCGGCGCTGACCGCGGGTACGCCGCTGCCGGAAGGGGCGTTCCCGCTGGCCACCGTTCAGGAAGCCCTGGAGGTTCAGCGCATGGTGGAGACGATCTTGGCGAGCGGATGACGGCGCGTCAGGCTTTCCTGTCGCGCAGCGCTGCAACTTCGGCGATTTTCTGATTGATGAAGGCTTCTGCTGAGGGGCGATCTTCGACCTGCAGGAGCTCATTCTTTATACCAACAGTGTACAGGTTTTCTTCCGCCAGCTTGATGATATTGGGGTAACCCTGGTCTTTGCTGATGATGGCGCCGTAGTAAAACTCGATACCGCCTTCGAGCAGGATATTGTCGAGTAATCTGATGTCCTCGAAAGTCACCGTGTTCTCGTGGCCTGCCGAGTTGTCGATGATGCAGAAATAGTGTGGTGGCAGGGAATGGCGCAGTGTTTCGTGATAAAGCGGAATGCGGACCCTCAGGTCGATCGGTCCGACGACCTTGATTTCGTGCAGGTGAAAGCCTTTCACGCGGAAGGTCGTGAACGTGTAGCTTTCCACGGCGCCATTGAAGACGACGTTTGCCCCGCTTCCGATCATGGGGGCAAACGCCTGAAACCCGTGCCAGGGTCCTGACGCAACTGGTGTTGGATTCTGTGGGTCACGATGGCTCTAACATCCTAATACAGCGCTTCGTTGAACCGAAAATCACATGGCTGTCACATCGGATAGTTGATCATCTTCTTATCAAAGAATCCAGTGTAGCGCGTTCAAAGATGTCCTGATGATGCCAACAAGGCCCGGTGTCGGGCGGGGTTGGCAGTCTAGTGAGGGTTGTGCAAGGGTTGCGCGTCCCGTGCGGTCGCAGCCGCGGCAATTTTTTCAAGAACGAACGCTTTGGCATCCTCATAGTTCGGCACCCTGATAAGCGCGCCATTGAGGCCGATGGTTTCCATATAGGTCTGCGCCAATTTGATCAGCTTGGAATAGCCGACGTCATTCGTGATCGTGGCGCCGCAATAATGCGTGACGCCTTGATCGAGCAAAAGGTGATCTACCTGTTTGATCGCGTCGAAAGAAAAGTCGTTCTCAAACCCGGCCGTATTGTCCAGGATGCCGAAATATTGGCCCGAAACCATATGCGGCAGCGTCCTGCTATAGAGTTGAAGGCGCGTTTCTAGATTGATGGGTCCGATGACTTTCGTGTCGTTGTACCGGAACCCGGATAATTCGATGATTTTGTACTCATAGCTTGTAACAGTGCCCTGTTCGATCAGGGTCCCACCTTGGGCCGCCCAATACGCCGCGTCCATATAAAGAAAATCCGTGAATTCTGCGCGGCCAGCCGTTCTTCGGCTGTGTCGCGTACCCATCCTACCCAAACGCCGCACCGTTCTATGCGTGCTTGCCCCACCGAACAGCTACCGCACCCGGGCCGGTCTTTCCAGTCTTGGTTCGGCAAAAAAATGCCATCAGGCCGATCGCGGGACTGGGCAAGAAGACCCGGAATCCTATTTAGACTCGGTGCATGCTGCTGGCCCCCTGGTGTAGGGCCGAATGGCGGCGGTCAAACGGAAGGCAGCATGGATTCAGTAACGCAATTTGCCCTGGGATCGGTCATCGGCGTGGCGACGCTCGGCCGTCGGATCGGTCCGCGCAAGGCCGCGATAACCGGTGGACTCGTGGCGACACTGCCGGATATGGATGTCTTCCTGCCGTCGCAGGATGCGATCACCGATTTCGTCAGCCACCGGGGCTTCAGCCATTCCCTGATCGTGCATACGATCGTCGCCCCGGTGCTCGGCTTGGGCATCGGCAAACTGTTCGAGGGGTTGAGGACCGCGCCGCGCTGGCAAACCATTGGGGCGGTCTGGCTGATGCTGACGACCCATGCGTTGCTCGACGCTTTCACGGTCTATGGCACCAAGTTGCTTTGGCCGCTGACGGACTATCCCTTCGGTCTGGGATCCGTCTTCATCATCGATCCGCTTTACACCATTCCGCTGGCGGTGGTGACGCTCTGGGCCCTTTTCCAAGGGGAATGGGGCAAGCGGATCGGACGGGCGGCTTCCGTCGGTCTGGTCCTCAGCAGCATGTATCTGGGATGGACTGTGCTGGCGCAGCAGCTGATGAAGGAGAAGATCGCCGGCATACTGGAAAAACAGGCCATCGCGGCGGAGAAACTGCTGGTGACGCCGATGCCCTTCAACACCGTGCTGTGGAAGGGGATCGCCATCGACGGTGACCGCTATGTCAATGTCTACAGCTCGCTTCTCGACGGGCCGGAGGCGCGCGATATTCACCCCCATGCGCGGCAATTGTCGCTTGGCGATAGCTTGCCCGATCCCGCGCCGGCGGAAGCGGTCGCGCGGTTCAGCAAGGGGTTTTATGCGTATGGCTTCGGTAAAGTTGGCAATCGCGAAGGGGATGGAGATATCTTGGTTCGCGACCTGCGCATGGGCGCGACGCCAAATTATGTCTTCACCTTCAAATTGGCGGAATCCAAGGGTGGCGCCGTGCGGCAAGCCGTCCCGGTGAAACTCAAACGGATCGTCGAGGACGGCGCGCTTGAATGGCTTTGGGTCCGCGTTTTCGACGAAGGTGCGACGCGCTCGGAAACGAGCCTGCATCACGCCTATACGGCCCAGACCGGTGCGGAAGAAAACAACGCCGGGCAATAGACGTGCTTAAAGCCCTTGAACATGGCGGGGTTACGGCGTTACCCCATCGGGGGTAATCTGCAGGAAAAACCGGGGACCGGCTTTCATGGCGCCACGCGTTCAATTCAAGCTTTCCTATTCCGATGTCGAAGACCGCATCCTGTTCAGCGGGACGTTCGCCGATGGTCAGGAAATGAATTTGTGGTTTACGCGGCGGCTGACCTTGGGGTTCCTGGATCTGGCCGGAAGGATCTCCGCAGCGACCAGTGGGACCGCGTCCGCCGACCCGGTGGCGAAGAAGGAAATCGCGGCGTTCCAGAAGGATGCGGCAGTGCAAGCGGCTGACCGATCGACACCCTATGACGCGGGGACCCCGCATCCGGACCTGGGTGCGGCGCCGCAATTGATCAACCGTGTCAGCGTCAAGCCGCAGGGGGAGGACCGGGTCTCCCTGGTCTTCGGACTGACCGATCAACGGCAGATATCATTTCCCATTGCCCGCGACGCCTTCCTGACGATTTGGGACATGATTGACGAATTGGTGCGCAACAAGACGGGGTGGCTGTCCTTGCCCGAAAAAAGGACCGGGCAGGGCCGGCCGCCGCAAAGCGTGCTTCACTGACGGTGGGCCTTTCCGACCGTGACTTCATAAGCCGCTTCCTCATCCAACACTGCCCCGCGGTTTTCCAGTTCCGCTTCTAAACAGCGGATCAACCAATCCTCCCTGGCTATCAGCGTGCGTTTCGTTTGGCTGTCGGGCGTGGGAAGCAGCATGCCGCGCCGATCCCGTGCCTGACGCAAGGCGGTGGCCAGTTTCGCGTCGGCTGCGTCTGCCAATAGGCGCGCAGTCCAGGGCCGTATGGAATTTCCGGAATTTCTCACCCCAAGCCGCATTCCGGCCTCCATCCGACGAACGATAGTGGTTTGTCATTTTTCAGCATTATAATTCCAGAAAATGGAAATAACAAGGCCATTCACAATGGAAAGAAACCCCGTGCTTCACGATGCCCGGCTGGAAAATTGGAGAATTGATCCGTTTTAGAGGAGAGGGCGGGGAATCGGCGGGGCCAGGTCCCGGTCATTTCTGGCGGTAGGCGGGGGAGGCGGGCATAGCGCAGAGAGCGGCCGGCGGCATTCACCGATCCGCGGTGTGGCGAGGCCGGCGCCCAAGAAGTATCGACTGGGCAGGGGGCGGGATCCGGGGATTGGCCGTCACCAAAGGCAGTCGGCGACGCAAAGCCGATGCCGGTCGCTGCGCTTTGTCCGGTTCGTTCCCTCTGGAGGTTTTTAGAATCCTAGCAATTCGTGCAGTGGCATGACTTTATGCACGCTGGAGACCTGATCCCGGGGAAAGCTCATTTCCCGGGGCGGATCGAATTGGGTGCAGATGATTTCGTCGGCGGTCTGGCGCAGGAAGCGCCTCAGGTAGGACTTCTGCGGTTTGTCCTCGGTCCCGGCGAGGCGGATGACGACATCGTCGCCCGGGCGGGGCGGGCGGTGCGGATGCACCAGGCACAGCTCGCCGCTCGGAAAACGCGGCGCCATTGTATCGTCAAGGACATAGAAACCATAGGCATCCGGCACGCTCTGCAGGCCAGGCGGCCGGCGCACGAATTCCACCGGGGCCTCGGTCACCGACATCGCGCCGTTTTCGCCCGCGGGGTTTGTGCCGGAAACCGGAAGGTCCTTGGGCCAGCTGTCGATCGACGGGGCCGGGGTGTCGGGCTTGCGCATCGCCGCGCCGGAGGATGACTTGAGATAGCGCAGCGTGCTGTCTTCCGGTGCGCCTTCCGGTTCCATCGGGTCTTCGCCATAGCGCAGCCAAGCCAGCCGCACGCCTAATTCCCGCGCCATATCCGCCATCAGGGTGCCGCGCGGTTGGGCGACTTTGCCCTGAGCGCATTTGATGACCCGTTCATAGGATGCGCCCGTCCGGCGCGCCAATTCGGCGATGGAAATGCCCCGCATTCCCGCGACCATATTCAGTCGGTCAGCCCAGTCTTCCATAATGTTCACTGCCCCCCGGTACAAAATGATACGCCCGCCCGCGCACCTTGTTGTGCCCTGCCGTCGGTGCGACGGCCTCTGTCGGCCGTCCAGCCGGTTCGCAGAAGAGCGATGGTTTGAGCCTCCCAGAACAGACACATCGCCTTAAAAACGCATTGCCAAGTGCGTATGCGGGAACTCCAGGGAATTTGCACAAGATATTGGAATTTGGGTATGGAAAAAAATTCTTGACGATTGGAGGAAAAGTATATAAATTCCACTCACGCTAAAGAACGGTGGATTTAAATGACATTTCTTCCAAGGAAATCGCAGCGGGTACCGATCGGTGACGGGTTGTCATGCGCCGCCGTCGCTTTGCCGGTGGATCCCGCCCGTCATGCTCGGGGTGCCCAATCGCCGGTTGGAAAATCGCCGGTTGGAAAATCGCCGGTGGGTAATTCGCTGGGGTGCCAGTGGATCGACGGGCCGGTCAGCGGCGACGACGATTGCAAATGCGGCAAACCGGTCCTTGCCGATCTGCCTGGGCGGGCGCCCTATTGCGCGGAACACGCCCCGCGCTGCTTCGAAAGCGCGGCTGCCTGGAAAAGGCGGAACGCCTGGCTCGGTGAATTGGATGCCAGCTTTTCAACCGTCTCCCTCAAGGACTGGATGGGTGACCTGGAATGACGGTGGGTCAGGCCAGCATAGCTGGTGGCGAACGGCCCCATACGCCCCAAACGCCAAAAACGCAGGCGGCGCCCGCAGCGCTTGCCGCCTTCGCGCAGGACCCGCTGGGTTTTGTCGAGACGGCCTTTCCTTGGGGCGAAGGGGAACTGCGGTCGCATACCGGCCCGGACGATTGGCAGCGCGACGTGTTGGGCGATATCACCGATGCGATGCGGGTCAGAAAGCCGAATGGCCGCGATCCCATCCGCTATGCCATTGCCAGCGGCCACGGCGTCGGCAAGTCGGCCCTGGTGTCCTGGTTGATTCTGTGGGCCGTTTCGACGAGCGCCGATGCCAAGGGCGTGGTGACCGCGAATACGGAACGGCAATTGCGCACCAAGACCTGGGTGGAGGTCGGCAAATGGCACCGTCTGATGACCGGACGAGCCGTGATGAAACTGGGGGCGACGGCCCTGACTGCCGCCGACAAGGACCTACAAAACACCTGGCGTGTGGATATGGTGCCTTGGAACGAACGCGCCACCGAAGCCTTCGCCGGCCTGCACAACCACGGCAAGCGCATCGCGCTGTTCTTCGACGAGGCGAGCGCGATCGACGACCGTATCTGGGAAACGGCCGAAGGCGCGCTGACGGATGAGGATACGGAAATCCTGTGGTTCGTGTGCGGCAACCCGACCCGGAACAAGGGCCGGTTCAAGGAATGCTTCCATCGCCTGCGCCATCGCTGGATCTGCAAGCAGGTGGACAGCCGCGCGGCCCGGCTGACCAACAAGGATCAGATCGCCGGCTGGATCGCGGATTATGGCGAGGATTCCGATTTCGTGCGGGTGCGCGTGCGCGGTGTCTTTCCCCAGAAAGGGCCGAACCAGTTCATCGCGACGGCGCTGGTCGAGGCCGCCGTGCAGCGCCAACCTCTCCCCGACGGATCGGCCGACAGGCTGGCCCCCACGGTGATCGGTGTGGATGTCGCGCGCTATGGGGACGATCAGTCGGTGATCCTGGTGCGCAAGGGACGGGCGGTTTTGGAAATCTCCCGGTTCCGCAACAAGGATACGTGGGAGGTCGCCCAACATACCGCGGAAAAGATGGCGCAATGGCGACCCGATGCGGTCTTTGTCGACGGCGGCGGTGTCGGCGGCGGCGTGGTCGACAGCTTGCGGCGGATGCATTGTCCCGCGATCGAGGTGTTGTTCGGGTCGAAGGCGTTACGCGATACGGAATACGCCAACCGCCGCGCGGAAATGTGGGGCGAAATGCGGAAATGGCTGCAAACCGGAAGCCTGCCGGACGACCGCGAGTTGGCGGACGATCTGACCGGGCCGGAATACTCCTTCGTGCGGGAGAACGTGATCCAGCTGGAACGCAAGGCGGATATGAAAGCACGCGGTCTGGCTTCCCCCGATACCGGTGATGCCCTTGCCCTGACCTTCGCCCAACCGGTTCGAAGCCGGGCGTCCAACGAGCGGGACGGCATTCTTGCCGCCAACACGGAATTCGAGGTTTGGAATGACTGACGTCTTGGAAGCTGATTGCACCGATACTGTGGCTGGCCATTCCTGGCGCGTGGTGTTTTGCGACCCCGAACCTTTGGACCCGGCTTGTGCCAGCTGGCGTGAGAGAGCGTTCAACGCGGTTCTGAAAATCCTGGCACCCGGTTTCCGGCATTGTTTTCTGATGCGGGCCTTGAGGACTGGCAGAGGGGACACGGCCGGCTGGCTGATCGTCAACCCGAATGCCGCCAGGCTCGATATCTTCGAAGTCTCGGATGGTGATGGCGGGGATAGGGGCTATGGAACTTACATAGACCGGCTGGCCCGGTCGGGCGCGGTGCATGTTCTGGACCTGCCGCAGCGATATCCCGCAGCCGTCACCCTGCGCCCCTGGTTCAGTTGCGTGGAAGTGGTGAAGCACACCACCGGCGTGAAGCCGCCCTTCTGGGTCGTGACGCCGCGGCAGCTCTATCGATGGATCCGGGCAAACGGGCCGGACGTCTAAGCCGGACCATATCGAAAGCAGATTGATTGGAATGCGCCGCGCGGCGCCACGGGACCGGCATGCCGGAACGCACCCGGCACCGTCGGAACACCGGATGAAAGGAAAGACTATGGGTGGATTGTTCAGTGCACCGAAACCGGCGCCGCCCGCGCCGGAGGACGATGCCCTCAAGGCGCAACTGGATCTGCAAAAGCAGGAACGCGCGCGGGCCAAGGAGGCGAGCGATGCGAGGTTGCGGAACCTGCGCCGCCGGGGACAACGCCGCCCCTTGCTGTTTTCCGGTTATGCCGGTGTCGAAGACGGCGACCGGAAGTCCGACACGCTCGGCTGACGCTGCAGACCCCCGATACTTTGAACGAGGCTTTTCATGAACATGACCCATTCCGTGCAGGGGACCGGTGCGCAATCCGCCGAGGATACCGTGCTGGCGCGATACCGGCTTGCCGACCAGCGCCGCCGGCGTTGGGACGCGATCTTACAGGATGCCTACCGCTATACATTGCCAGAATTCGAAGCCGGGGATGGGGCGGATGAGGCATCGCGCGGTTCAGACCGACGCACGGCCTTGTTCGACAGCACAGGCGCAGACGCTTTGGATGAAAAGGCGGCCCGCACCCATGGCCAGTTGTTTCCACCGTTTCAGCATTGGATGTCGATCCAGGACCCCAAAGGGGACGATAGCCTTGGTGGCGGGCCGGAAGGCGCGCAAATGGAAGCGATGGTGGAACAAGCCCGTGCGGCGGCCGTGGAGCGGTTTCACGATGCGTTGGATATTTCCAACTTCCACACGGAAATCGCCCCGGCCTTGCGGGAGGCCTATGTCTCGCTCGGTTGCATCAACATCAATTTCGGATCGCCCGAAAACCCGTTGAGTTTTGAGGCTGTGCCGGTTTCCCGTGTCGTCCCGGAAGAAGCGCCTGACGGCATTCCCCGCACAGTCTTCATCAAGCAACAAGTCCGTTTGCGCGACATTGCCCTGCGCTATCCAACCGCCCGCCTGCCGGAACGGTTGGAGCGGGAGAAGCAGCGCGACCCGGATCAAAACGTGGATGTGTTGGAAGCCAGTCTCTGGGTGCCGGGCGATGCCGCAACCGGGCAGGGCGCCCATGTCGACTGGTCGGTCTGGCTGCTGCAGGACGGGGAGGCCATCCTGCGTGACCGATTGGAGAGTGAACGCACCATCGCCTTCCGCGTCGACAAGGCCCCGGGCGAAGTGATGGGGCGCGGACCTGTCTTGAAGGCATTGCCGGAAATCAAGACGGCGAACAAGATCGTCGAACTTGTGCTGAAGAACGCCTCCATCGCCGTCAGCGGGATCTGGCAGGCGGAAGACGACGGCGTGCTCAACCCCGCCAATATCCGCCTGGCGCCGGGGACGATCATTCCCAAGGCCGTGGGGTCGGCGGGGCTGACACCGTTGGAAGCGCCGGGCCGGTTTGATGTCTCGGAACTGATCCTGGGTGATTTGCAGCAGCGGATCCGCACCGCGATCAAAGGACCGGACCTGCCGCCGGCATCGGACGGCGTACGCACTGCCTTCGAGTTGGGTGAACGGCGCGCGGACCAGACGGCGGTGGAGATACCGCAAACCCTGCGCCTGCTGAACGAATGCTACGACCGGCTGGTGCGGCGCTGCCTGCATATTCTGTCGCATCATTCGATGGCCGGCAGCCGGTATTACATCGAACCCGTCCAGGTCGACGACCGCCGCATTCGGCTTGTACCGACATCGCCTATGGTGCGCGTCCAGGACGAAATAGCGGCGCGGAACAGCTTCAATGGGGTGACGGCCGTCGCGCAATTCGCCGGGCCGGAACAGGTCGCCCGTTCGGTCAAGATGGACGATTTCGCCCGCTGGTGGCTGACGCAGTCGGGCTTTCCGCCCGACCTTATTAGAACACCGGATGAAGTCGCTGCGCTGGACCTCGAACAGCAGGCGGGGGTCGCGGCCCTCACCGATGCGGCGGGCGCGGTCATTGGCGATGGGACGGCCCCCTATGAATGATCCGACCCCCGCGGCGCCGCCCGGCGACCCGGATGCGATTTCCCGCGTTTTTGCCCGCTGTTTTCGCGGCCGGGATGGGGAAAGGGCCTTGGCTTTCCTGCGCCGCTTGACCGTCGAGCGATGCCTGCCGGCGACGGCAAAGGCGGAAGAACTGCGTGACGCCGAAGGGCAGCGCCGGTTGGTGAAATTGATCGAAACCCTAGTCCAACGAGGTAACGAGGATGAATAGAGATAAGCACGTGCCGACCCCGCCCCTTGACCCGAATGCGGGAATGAGCCTCGCCGAACCCAGCGTGCCGTTGGTGGAGCGCAACCCGGAATCCGAACCCGGGCTGGGTGCTGAAATGGCGGACTATACCCTGACGGTGCCGGAAGACCTGGCCGATATCGGCATAGAACCGGATACGGAACACCCGCTCTACAAGTCCGCCGCTGCTTGGGCGCGGGAGCGTCAATTGTCCCAGCACGACTTCGACGAATTGGCGGCCGGATTCTATCGAAACTTGGCAGAAGATGCGAAGCGCGATCAGGAATCCGAGCAGGCGGAACGCAAGTCTTTCATCGATGCTTTCGCGCCGGTGGCCATGCAGGGGCGGGACGATGATGCCGCCTTGGAGGCCGCGCGCCGCAACGCACGGCCGGTTGTTGACTGGGCGGCGGGTCTTCTTGCCCCGGCCATTCGTCAGAACCCGGACCTGGGTCAGATGCTTGAGGAAGTCTTCTCCTTCGCCGATGGGGTTGCGCTGATGCGGGCCGTAAAATCCGCGATCGGGGAAAAGACGCCGGGCCCGCAGCCGACGCCGTCGGGCATGCCCAAACCGCGTTCCGCCGAGGAAGTGCTCTACGGCGCCACCACGCCCGCCCGAGGCCTATGACGTACATGGCGTCTGTGACGCAAAGGGTCCTCTGATGGGCGCTCTTTCGGATACTGATTTCAACCAAGGAGTAAAAGATGCCGCAAATCGGTGACACCTATCTGAACCTGGCCGACGGCTTCAAGCGGTCGGCATCCGGGGATTCCCGCGAGGCGATCGTCGCCGAGCTTCTGTCCCAGACCAACGAGATCATGCTGGACGCGCACGCCATGCCCGCCAATGACGGGGCCAGCCATATTTCCACGGTCCGGACGGGCCTGCCTTCCACCACATGGCGCAAGTTGTACAAGGGCGTGCCGGTCTCCAAATCCACGACCCAGCAAGTGCGCGATACCTGCGGCATGCTGGAAAGTTTCTCTAGCCACGACCGCGACCTTGTCGACAAACAGGTCCTGCCGCAGCGCTTCCGCATCATCGAAAGCCGGGCGCATCTGGAAGCGATGGGTCAGGAAATGGCCGCGACCTTCATCTATGGCGATACGGCCGTCGCGCCGGAAAAGTTCATGGGCCTGGCCCCGCGTTACAACGCCTATCAGGACAGCGACGATGGCAAGTCCAGTTTTAACGTGATCGACGCGGGCGGCGAGGTCGCGGATGCCAATACGTCTATCTGGTTCGTCAAATGGGGCGATAGCACGGCCCATTTCATCTATCCGAAAGGATCGAAGGCGGGCTTGCGCCATGACGATTTGGGCCTGGATACGGTCGAGGATGGGGAGGGGAACCCGTACCGCGCCTATCGCGACCATTACAAGCACGATATCGGCCTGGTGGTGAAGGACTGGCGCGCCATTGCCCGGGTCGCGAATGTCGATGTCGCGGCGATGCGCGCTGGCAATACCGCGATCGAGGACTTCATGCTGGAAGCCTTTTACCGCACCGACGACACCAGCGGCACCATGGCGATCTATTGCAACCGCGAGGTTCAGGTGGCGCTGCATAAACGCGCCAAGTCGCAGCAGAACGTGAACCTGACCCTGGAGACCTTTGAGGGCCGCAAGGTGGTCAGTTTCCTGGGCGCGCCGATCCGCCGCGTCCGTGCCATCCGGAACACAGAGGCCCTGGTGCCGGCCGACGTCTAGGTGTCGCCTTCCAATACCCTCGATCCCTTTTTCCAAGGAGTGAATGCATGATCCTCGATAGCGAATTGCTGCTGTCCGACGGCCAGGAAATCACCGCGACGGCCGCATCGGACGACTTCATCGACTTCGGCTCTAACCGCGATGTGGGGCCCGGCACGCCGGTGCCGCTGCTGATCCAGGTCGCTTCCGATTTCAGCGACATGGACGACCTGACGGTCGATATCCAGACCAGTGGCGACCCGACCTTCAGTGCTGGTGTGAAGACCCTGGCCAGCATGACTGTGCCCGTCGCCGACCTGGTGCAGGGCTATCAGTTCCCCGTCGGCCATCTGCCGAACCATTGCCGGCGGTATTTGCGGCTGAACTATACGGTCGGCACGCCGGGCGCCTCGCCGGGCGGCGCGATTACGGCGGGTATCGTCTGGGGCGTTCAGACCAACCGTTGACGGTTTGGACGCTTCCGGGGCCGCCGGAGGGGGAAGCGATCCTCCGCCCCCTCCGGCACCCGAGCACCGCTTTCCATCCGTAAATCTCATCACCCTGGGAGGGCCTGATGGCCGTATCCGATATTGCGCTTTGCGGCGCCGCCCTTATCCGTTTGGGCGCGGAACCGATCACCGCTTTCGAGGAAGGCACCGCCGAAGCGGATATCGCCGGCGCGCTCTATCCCATCGTACGGGACGGGTTGCTCAGCGCCTATCCGTGGAGCTTCGCCACCGCGCAACGCGCTTTGGCCCAGTTGTCCGGCGTGCCGGTCGCCGACTTCGCCTTCGCCTATCCATTGCCGCCGGATTTCCTGCGCGCGCTTTCCCTGGGCCACGGGGCGCGGGGACAAACCGTGCCCGCCGGGCGCGGCGCGGAATACCGGATCCATGAGCGGCGCATTCACACGAATGTGGAAATGCCGGTGCTGACCTATGTTTTCCGCCCGGCCGAAAGCGGGTTCCCGCCTTATTTCGACAAGGCGCTGACCGACAAGCTGTCGGCTGAATTCTGCCTGCCGATCACCGAGAACACCGCCCGCGCCGACCTGCTGCAGAAACTGGCCGGGCAAAGCTTCCAACAAGCCAAGACCGCCGACGCCCAGGGACAATCGCCGGGGCGGATCGAGGACTTCGCCCTGATCGACGCGCGGGGTTGATCATGGTGGCGCGCACACATGTCACACAGTTCAGCTTCGACAAGGGCATCATCGACGAGGACCTGCTGGGCCGCCGCGACATCAAGGCCTATCCGGGCGGTCTGCGGCAGGCGAAGAATATGATCGGCGTCATCGGTGGACCGATATCGCGCCGGGGCGGGCTGGCCTTTGTCGCTGAGCTACCCTCGTCGGCGGGGGACGGCGCGCGGCTGGCGGCCTTTCACTTCCGGCTGGAGCAAATCTATCTGCTGGCCTTCCTGGACGAAACAGCGCGGATCTATAAGGACGACGCGCTGCAGGCGGAACTGGCCATGCCCTATGGCGGGGCGCAGCTGGCGGCACTGGATTTCGACCAGTCGCTCGACACCATGCTGCTGACACATGAGGAGGTCGAGCCCAAGCAGTTGCAGCGCCAGGGATCCCACAGCGACTGGGCGCTCAACCCCATCGCCTTCCGGAACCTGCCGACGCATCCGTTTAGCGGCCCGACCGCGGGCCAGGCCACGCCGAGCGGTACGACCGGCGCGGTGACGGTGACGAGCACGGCCGAGGATTTCACCGTCGCGGCGGTGGGCGATGTGGTGCGCCTCAATGGCGGGCGCATCACGATCACAAGCATTACAGGCGATACCGAGGTTGCTGGGACAACGCAGGAGGATTTGGACGATACGAAGGTCGCGGAGGCCGGGGCCTGGAGTGTCGAGCAACAGGCCTGGTCCGACGCAAAGGGTTATCCCCGGTCTGTCCATCTGGACGGCAACCGGTCCTTCTGGGGCGGGTCCAAGGACTTGCTGCAAAGGGTCTGGGGGTCGGCCTCCGGCGGGGTGGACCTGTTCGACTTTTTCGAAACCAAGGACCGCCTGGACGATGAATTCGTCGAGGACGATCTGGTAGGCAGTCAGGTGAACGCGGTGTCCCATATCCATGCGCTGGGCGATCAGTTCTTTTTCACCTCCGGCGGGGTCTTCGTGAACCGGGTGACAGATGACAGTCCGGTGACGGTCGAAAACTTTCACCCGCGCAAGCATTTCCCGACCCCCATCGCGCCCGTCAAACCGGTGGCCAGCGATGGCGCTGTGGTCTGCGTCACCGCCGACGGGGCGGGCCGCGCCGTGGGTTGCGCGGAAGTCGTCTTCGACGTCGGCAGCGATGGCTATATCGCGAGCGACCTGAATATCCTGTCGGCCAGCGTGATGCGGGAACCGGTGGATATGGCGGCCCGTGCGTCTGACGGTGTGCGGGGCGCGCATCACCGCTTCGTGGTGAACACGGATGGCACGGTCGCGGTGCATCATTCCCTGCGTCGGCAGGAGGTCAGCGGCTGGACCCTATGGGAAAGCGCCGGTCTATCGGCGGATGACGCGGTGCTGAAAGTCGCCGTCGTCGGGAATACGCCGTATTTCCTGGTCCGCCGGACGATCGACGGGGCGACGCGTTACTTCATCGAAAAACACGCGCTGGACCGCATGTTCGACAGTTCGGTGAAGGCACGTTTCCAGGAACCGAGCGATACGCTGGACGGATTGGACCATCTGGAAGGGTTGCAGGTGCAGGTCTTCGCCGATGGCGCTTTGCGCGACCCGGCCGTCGTCACCGATGGCACGGTCGCGGTGACCGATGGCGGCGCGGCCTTCCCGGCCATGGAGGTCGAGGCCGGCATGCCTTTCGATTGGGTCGTCGAACCATTGCCGGTGGAAGCCCAGATCGCGGAGGGCACCCTGGTCGGTCAGAAACACCGCCTGATCGCGGTCACCCTGGAACTGAAAGACGCCTATCCCTTCGAGGTGAACGGGCGACCGGTCAATTTCCGCCGCTTCGGGGAATTCCGGCTGGACGAGGCGCCGAAGCCGTTCAGCGGGCGTAAGCGTCGGCGTTTCCTGGGGTGGAACCGCGGGCAAGGGGCGAGTTTCACCGCGTCGGGAACCTTGCCTGCGACCTTCCTGTCGGCGGTCGCGGAAGTCGGCCAATAAGTTTGGGAAAAAGGAGAGTGTGATGGGATCGGGTGCTGGAAAGGTGATTTTGCCCTTGATGTCGCTGGCCGCCGCGCCGATGACCGGCGGCGCAAGTTTGGCGGGGCTGGGCGGTATAAGCGGTGTGGGGACGGCGGCGGGGCTCGCAAATGCGGGGATCGGCCTGCTGAGGGACCGCAGCCGGGCCCGGTCCGAGGAGGCTGCGACGGCGGCCGAGATTCAATCGACCCGCACCGACAAATTGCTGGGCGAATTAGGCTTGGCCGAACAACGGATTGAGGCGGAAAAGCGCCGCGCCCGGGACTTGGCCGCGATCGCCAATAGCGGCCGGTCGGGGGCAAGCGCCAAGGCCGGGCTGGCCGGCGCCGCGGACCGGGACAATCAGGCGGTCTTCGCTTCGCTCGCCGGGCGTCAGGTGGCGTTGGACAGCCGCGCCCGCAGCCGCATCGCGGCTTTGCGCCGACGGTCCCGTAGCGGCGCGACGGATCGGGCCTTCGGCCTGCTCGACGATGTCCGGGACATCGGCGGAATACTGAACGGCGCGTCTTCCTAATACACACTCCCTTTACAAAACGAACGGGAAATCTCATGGCCAGCGAGCATATCAAAATCGGCGATGTCACGCCCAGGGTGCAATATGCCGGCGACGGCGTTCAGACCCAGTTCGGGTTTTCATTCCCGATTTTCGAAAATGATGATCTGGAAGTTTATCTGGGGGTATCCGAGACGCCGGAAATGACCGGGTATTCGACAGAAGGGGCAGGGGACAGCGCTGGCGGACTGGTGACCTTCGACACCCCGCCCGGCACCGGCGTCACGGTGACGCTGTTACGCAATGTCGCGATCAAGCGCACCACTGACTTCTCGGAATCCGGCGATTTCCGGGCCTCGGTCATCAACAACGAGCTGGACCGACTGACCGCCGTGGCGCAGCAATTGTCGACCTTGATCGGCCGTTCGGTCCGCCTCGCTGAAACCGACGCGGCGGGCGCGGTTCAACTGCCGCCCGCCAATCTGCGGGCCTCGAAACTGGCGGCTTTCGATGCATCGGGCGATCTGGTCGCGGCGTCGCCGGTGGCGAATGTGTCGTTGATTTCCACCTTCATGGAAGGCGTCGTGCTCGCCGCCAATGCGGATGCCGGGCGTTCGCTGCTGAATGCCCAGGCGCAAAGCGATGTGTTGGACGATATCGCCGCGCTGACCCCGGCGGAAGGCGACGCGCTGACTTTCGACGGCACGCACTGGACCGCGGCCCGCACGGTGAAACGATCTGAAATCCGCCGCCTGGCCCTCGACGTTGCCGCGCTGAAAGGCGACCGGGAAAACATGGTGGACGGCATCGCCGATCCCTTCGCCGACGAAACCGACCTGGACAACGCGGCCTCCACCAACGAGGCCCACGACGTGGCCGGCGCCTTCTTTGCAGGGTCGCTGACCTATTCGGCGGACGAGACTGGATCAGGCACGATCTTGGCCAGTGAGGAGACGGCAAAGGCAAACCTGTTTGACGACGACACCGGGACCCTATGGACATCGCTGACCTATGCGCAAGGCACGGACTTCGTTGGGTATGACTTCGGTGACGGCAACGATATCGAAATCCGCCGTGTGCGGCTGTTTCAGAAGACCGCCAACTACCTTGAAGCCGTTAAAGTTCAGTACTCCGACAATGGGGCCGATTGGACCGATGCGCTGACCGCGACGGGACTAGGCGCCAACTCCTTCGACGATATTGACGTGCCCGCGACCGAGCCGCACCGCTACTGGCGGCTTCTGTCCAACGCGGCGGTGACGGGCGGGGCCAACTGGGCGGTGCATGACGTGGAAATGCTCAGCGCCATATCGGGCGACATGACCCTGGTGTCGGTTGCCTTTACCGCCGATGCCCAACCCGACACCGCGTTGCTTCACATCCAGGCGGTCGGGAACGACGCCTTCACCCTCAACACCGACCTGATCGGCAAGGTCAGCCGCGACAATGGCGCGACCTGGACCACGGCGGTCTTGGCCGCGGCGGGTGTGCTGGGGGACGGGACGACGATTTACGAGGCAACCGGCATCGACATTTCCGGCCAGCCGTCCGGCACGGATATGCGCTACCGCATCGAAACCGACCACGCCAAGGATATCGAGATCCACGGCGTGGTTCTGAAATGGGGCTGAGAAGATGAGCGCGACACGGATAAGGGAAAACCGCCCGAAAACCGACTTGGAAAAGGTCTATGAGAAACGCCGCCGTGCCTATAAGGGCGCAGTTCAGGCGGTCAAGGGCGTTGCCATGGATGAAACCGCCAATATCGGCTTCGTGTTGGATGCCGTCGTCGGTCAACTGGCCGCCGCGATCGCGGCCGGCGACATAACAGCGACCCCCGAAATGACCGATCTGATAACCCGGTTCCTGGCGGTCAAGACCGCTTTCCCGAAACCGTGAGTTCCTCACCGATTAAAGAAGGATTGGACGATGCCTGAAGACTTGAAATTCAACGGCTGGCTGGCCGAGCGGGATAACGCCCATATGCTTTCCGCCCCGCCGGTGCGGCACCAAGCCGTCACGCTAGGCGGCGGCGATGTAAGCTTTGATGCGGCCGACCCGCCGCGCGTTCTGTTCATCGGCGGGACCGGCGATGTGACGGTGGAAGACATGAACGGCGATGCGGAAACCTATACGGTCGCCGCGGCGCCGTACGAGTTGGCCGGCTTCTTCACCAAGATCGTCGCCGCCACGACCGACGCAACCAAAATCATCGCGCGGTGGTAGTGAGATGACGATATATGGTCCGAGTATGAGCTTGATGCGTCGGCGTCCCTTTGTGGGCGCCGGTGGTGGCGGGGGCAACCTTACTGAAAACATCACAGTGTTGGCGGCAGCGGACAGCACCTTCGCCGGTGTCGGTGCGGGGGATGGGACGGGTATCAACCCGGAAATGACAGGCGCTCGCCCATTCAGCCCTCCCGTTCAGATGGGAAATCGCCTGCTGGCGCGTGGCATTGCGGCCCAAGCTGAAACGGTGTGCCAAGAGAATGGTAACGGCGCTGTGACTACGTGGAACGAATACCGCAGCGATATCGTATCGACCGGTGGATTCGCTTCATCCAGCCGCAACCCGACCATCGGCGGTTTTGTCCCGCGCATGACATCCAGTTCGCAGAGCATCACTTTTACGCCAGGGACAAACGTCGATACTTTGAGGTTTGGCAATATCCGGGCATCGGCTTTCGGAAAGTTGGGCGTGAAGGTCGATGGCGGTGTGGCCATTGAGTATGACCAGAATGCGGGTTCTAACGGTTACGAGATTGAGGTTATCGACGGCCTTTCTCTCGGCGCTCACGACTTTGAGTTTACACAAATATCGGGGAGCGCTCACGGTCCTGGGTTTATCCATGCTTACAACAGTACGGTTCCAGCCTTCCAGATTTTTAATGCTGGAGTCAGAAACACGACTATTCAGTACTGGCTAGGAACGACATACCCGTCGTCAACCTTAGCGGCGCTAGACGTATTGACCCCGCACGTCGTCATCCTGAAGCACTTCATAAACAACACCCGAAGCGGTGGTGCTGGGACAAGCTATGAGGATATGAAAACCCACTACAAAACTATTTTCGAAAAGTGTGGGACCATCGGCGCTCGTGTTTTGTTAGTCATCCCACATGACATCTCGGGCTACGGAGCCGGATGGGACTCGGCAACCGCTGTAACATTCTTCGAAGACTTGTTGGCTAACGAAATCCCCACGTACACAGGCATCCCTGCTGCCGCGATTGTTAATGTTCCGCAACTGCTTTTTGAGGCGGGGCTTTCTGGAACTACTGAGCCTGCGACTTACACGGTGCTAGACACCAACGGATACATGCATGACGGCTTACACGCCAAAAGGGCCGTGCAAGCCGTAGAAGGTGCTGGCATGGGCGATGCGCTGATCACGATGTTTGGTCTCACTGCTGCAACTGCGGTTCCGACTTACTCCGTCACTGATCTTACATTCTCAGTCGCAGCCGCTACCGCAGCGGGCGCTACCCCCCAAGGTAATGGCGACCAAGACACAGGCACATTCTCCGCTGATGCTGACTTCGCGACGATTGACGGCGGAACAGATGCAGATCACTGGCAAATCGTTGACGGGTACAAGCTGTCTCCTTCGGCTGCGGGTGATGCGGCGAACCTTTCCGGCGGGTCCGGCGGGACCTACACACTGACAGTTACCTACGTGAAAGATTGCGTTCCGCAGCGAGTTACTGTCACGATCAACACATAAGAGTTGCGTGTATTGATGATAATGAATAATACTTTTCATACATATGGAAAACGACACAAACAAACTTACGATACACGTATTGCTAAAGTTGCTTGGCGGCTTGTTGGCAGTGTTTGTCGTTTTATCACCACTTCTTTTGTTGGACAGCTGAACTGGCCAAATGGCGAGGGCGGAATATGGCGTAACCCGCGCCATAGAAACTGCTTAACGTGCGCTCAATGCCGGCGCAGTGGCCTTTATGATCGCCGATACTCCGTAGTGGTCGCGGCGCTGGTATGGAGACTGTAACCCATGCCGCAACCATCCCAACACGTCTTGATCGATCTTGACGCCCGCGCCAGTGCGGCGGCGGCGCATTTGAAGATTGTGGAAACGGCGGGACAGATCGACACGTTGCGGGCCATGGCGGAAAAACATGACAAAGCCGATGAAGAACGCACCATCCGTCTGGAACGCGAAATCGAGCAAGTCGGCAAAAAGATCGACAGCCTTTCCGAAAATGTAAGCGGTGCGGTAGGCCGAGTGCACGCGCGGATCGATGCCTTGGTAAGGGCCGCGTTAACCGGGGCGATGGCGACCGCGATCGCCCTGGCCGGCGCCATCCTTTACGAATTGTGGACGCTGGCCCAAGCGGGCGGTTGAGACGGATATTACAAAATCTGTCCGTCACGGTTCGTCTGCTGATCGTAGCCGCCTCAGGAGCGAGGGGAGGCGGATGTTGGGGGATTGCCGGCTTGGCACCACGATAGGGAAAAGACGGTGGATCGTGGATTGCTCAAGATCGACTTGGCGCGCGACGAGGGCATGAAGCTTTCGCCCTATACCGATACGGTCGGCAAGGTGACGATCGGCGTTGGCCGGAACCTCGATGATGTGGGGATTTCGGAAACCGAAGCCCTGGTCATGCTGGACGCGGATATCGACCGCGCCATGGAAGACCTGCGCCGCAATGTGCCGTCGGTATTCGACCGCCCGGAACCGGTTCAGCGGGCCTTGGTGACTTTGTGTTTCAACATGGGGTGGCCGCGCCTGTCGGGATTCAGGCGGATGGGGGCGCATCTTGAATTGAACGAATACGGCCCTGCGGCCGATGAAGCCCTGAACAACAAATGGGCGCGGCAGGTGGGCAATCGTGCCCGACGCCTCGCCGGCTTGATACGGGAAGGTTGAGCAATGATTTTACCGGTTATCGCCGGATTGATTTCCGCGGCCCCGGCCTTGATCGGCCTTTTTGACAATGGGGATGACAGCACGGTTTCGAAGGTCGCCAAACTGGCGTCCGGCATTGCGCGGGGCGTGACCGGAACGGACGATGACGGCAACGCCCTGGCCGCGCTGCAGGCAGACCCGGAACTGTTGTTGGAATACCAGCGCCAGACGGCGCAGCGGGCGATATCGCTGTATCAGGAAGAAACCAAGCGCCTGCTGGCGGTGAACGAAACCATCCGCGCCGAAGCGGCCAGCGCGGACCCCTATGTCCGCCGCATGCGGCCCACCATGGGCTATGCACTGATTTTCAGTTGGACCATGACCATGGCGGCGGTGGTTTATGTGATCGTCACCGATCCGGCGGCGGCCTCGACCGTTATCATCGCCTTGGCCGACCTGTCGATCATGTGGTCGGTCGCGCTCTCGGTATTGGGCCTCTACGTCTATAAACGCAGCGAGGATAAGAAACCGACCACGGACGCTGAGAATGGCTTGAGCGTGCTGGGGCGCATGGCCGGGAAACTCATGGCCCGGTGACGCGGACGGGGCTGTCGTTGCCGCCGTCCGGATCACCAAGGTTGCCCGGATCACCAAGGTTGCCCGGATCGCCAAGGTTGCCCGGATCGCCTTGCTTGCCCGGATCGCCAGGGTTGCCCGTGTCTTCCCGTCACGCCGGAAGGGCGAGGACCGCTTCGACTTCGAACAACATGTCTTCCAATGCCAGGCGGTGAACCGGCACCAGGGTTTGGGCCGGCAGGTGATCGCCGAATGCGGCCATCAGAGTCCGCGTCATCGTGGCCAGTTTACTTTCGTCGTACCCGACCGGGTAGGTGGTCAGCTTGATGACGTCGCCCGGCGCGCCGCCCGCGGCCTCGATCACCGCGAGCAGGTTTCGATAGGCTTGTTTCACCTGGGCCTCGAAGCCTTCGGGCAGGCTTCCGTCCAACAATTCCCCGCCTTGGCCTGAGATAAAGACCAGCGTGGCCTGGCTGTCGACTTTCACGGCATGGCTATAGCCGTTTGGCGCGGGATCATAGAGGGCCGGCGGGTTGATAATGGCGGTATCCATGGATGTCGTCCTTTGTGTTTCAGGGGGTGGACCCGCGCGCGGACCGGTGCGCACAGCGCCCGGATACACGCGGTTTCCCATGAGTGACGTTTCGGCGGCGCTTCGTGTGACACGGTTCGGCGGGAAAAACGGTGCCGGGCCTGCAGGGGGAGAGGGGGCGAGTAGAGGCGGGCCGGAAGAAAAACGGCGCCGGCCCAAGCAATTGCGCCGCTGTTAAGGAGAAAGTAATACTCGTCGGCGATGTTGCATGGATCGGCGGCATGGGGGCATGGGGATGCTGGACCGGACAAAAAATACGGTGGGGTTTCCCGCATGCGGTTCCTTTGCGCGTTCTTTCTGTACTCATTGATTGCCTTTGCGACGATGACGGCGGCCTTTGGCGCTGAGTGCCGGACGCCGAAGGTATTGATGTCCTTGCCGGACAGAGCCGATGACCCGTTTTGGGGCCCCTATGCTCGGTTCGCGGAAGCGGTGGCGGAAAGCTTGAATGTGGAGCTTACCGTCGACTATTCGATCGCCAACGACCGATCCAATTATAGGGATCGTTTGCAGGCTGCTCTCTCCGGTCGGTCCAAGCCCGACTATGTCGCGGTCTTCCCCTATTTCGGGGCTGTCGAGACCTTGATGGAGGAATCCGCAGCGCATGGTGTTTCCATCATCACCTTGAATTCGGATCTTGGGGCCGGGGACCGGAAAGCGGTCGGCTATCCCCGGGAGCGATACAAGAACTGGATATTGCAAAGCCTGGCCGATGACGAAAACGCCGGGTTTAAATTGGCACAGGTGGTGGCAAGGGCCGGGCGTGAGCGTTTCAAACTGGCGGAAAGAGATACGGTGTCGATCACTGCCCTGGGCGGAAATCAGTTGGCCGGCGCCAGCTTGTACCGGCGCGACGGGCTTGAACGTTTTGTGCGCATGTCCGGCGGAGCGGCGGCGATAAACCAGTTCGTCTTCACGGATTGGAGCTATGAACGCGGCAAAGAAGTGGCGGTGGGACTGATCCGTCGCTACCCCAATACGCAAGGCGTATGGGCCGCAAACCTGCCCCTGGGGCTCGCGGTTGCCGATGCCTTAAATGCGCTGGCACCCAATCATCGGTTACCCGCCATCGGAATGGTCAGCGGGCCGTTTGACGACAGGGCCTTGGACGGTATCGACGAGGGGAAGTTCGCCGCTGTCGTCGGCGGGCATTTCCTGGAAGGCGGGATTGTCCTGGCCCTTTTGCTGGACCATTTCAACGGTTTGGATTTCGTCGACGATATGGGCACTGCGCTGCGTGTGCCGTTCAAGACCGCGGACCGAAAGAATGTAGCCGAACTGCGGGCCGTGATGGGCGACCGGAACTGGCTTGGCATGCCCTTCCGGCATTTATCGAAATGCTACAACGGCGGGCTCGATTATTACGACTTCAACCTGGACACCATTTTCCGTCACTAGGACGCGGCCTGGAAGCCCTTCGCAGCGGGTTTGCCGATGACAATCACCGCAAGCTTATGTATGAATTAGTTAATTAAAAAGTGCGCATGGATTCCGGACGGTTGGAATGCATGTCGTATGGCCGGTCCGCCAAGCTTGGAGAAGTAAATCGTTTTTGACATCCGCCGTATAGCGATCCGCCCTTCCGCGGCCGTTCTTGTAACGGCGCTGTGTGCCGTGGGGGTGGGCGCGTCCGCTGCGCAAGCCTGTAAATCTCCATCGGTCGTGATGTCTCTTCCCTCGACCCTGAAGTCACCTTTCTGGGGGCCGTATGCGGAAATAGCCGAACGCGCCGCGCGCGAGATGGACATCCGCCTTCGAATAACCAGGTCCACCGTCAGTGACCGGTCGGGTTACATGTCGCAAGTGCGGGAAGTCTTGACCGGAAACGCTCCCACAGCGGAAGAACCGCCGGACTATCTACTCGTCTTTCCCTATTTGGGTGCCGTTCCCGAGGTGATGGATCTGACCGAGCGTTTGGGCGTGCGCGTAGTGACCTTGAATTCGGCGCTGGGAAGGGATGACCAGGAAATCGTCGGCCGGCCCAGGGGGCGATACAAGCATTGGATTTTGCAGAGTTCGGCTGATGACGAAAAGGCGAGCTATGACTTAGCCGCGGCGCTTGACCGGGCGGCGCGCGCACGGTTCGCCTTGGACGACGGCGTCGTCGTCAGAATGAACGCGATCGGCGGGGATCAAATTGCAGGGTCAAGCCTGAGGCGGCGCGAGGGTCTGGAACGGTTCATCCGGGCCGCGGCCGGCCGTGTTGCGTTGAACCAGTTCGTATTTACGGATTGGGGGTACAATCGCGGTCGGGAAGTCAACGAAGGCATGATTCTCCGCCATGCGCGGACCCACGCGGTTTGGACGGCCAACCTACCTTTGGGGCGGGCGGCGGCGGATGGATGGGATGCGTGGGCCGATACGTCCGCTGAGGCATCCGCCGATACGTCCGCCAGTACGTCCGCTAATACATCCGCCAATACATCCGCCAATACATCCTCTGGGGCTGGATCGCGGCCGGTTGTCGGCTTATTTAGTGGCGCCTTTGACAGGGATGCCCAGGAAGGCTTGGAAAAGGGGCGGTTTTCCGCCGTCGCGGCCGGGCATTTTATCGAAGGCGGAATTTTGTTGGCGCTGCTGCTGGATCATTTCAACGGGTTCGACTTTGCCGACGAAATAGGAACCGAACTCAAGATTCCCTTCCTCGTGGCGGGGCCGGAGGATCTTGAGGAAATCCAAAGGTTCATGAATCAATGGTCGGGTTCTGACAGCAAGTACAGCGGGTTTTCCAAGTGTCTTACGCGCGACCGGGAAAAGGATCGTTTAGACATAGGGAAGACCCTGGGCCAATAGGGCGGTTCCGCATGCCGCCCGCGACCGGGATGGGGTTGGTGGGGCCTTTGACGACAGCGACTTGGATGGCGCCGAGGATGGCAGATTTGCTTCCGTCGTCGGTGGGCATGCCCTTCCGGTATTTACCGAAATGCTACAACGGCGCGCTCGATTACTACGACTTCAGCCGGGACAGCGTGTTTCCCCGTAAAAACGACCCCTTGGAACAATTTGTCACCCTGCCGATTTGGTGTTCGGGTTTCTCGGCATTGGGTGCTAGAGTACCGCTTTGGGGGGATGGTTTGTTCGTTGGCATAGATATGAGCCCGGCCCGTTTCCTGTGTTTCGGGGGCTGTCTGCGTGGCTTCAGTATGCAGGTCGCCCTTCTATCACGGATCTTCATTGCGTTTGGTGTGCTCGCCGCGTTCGGTGCAATCGACGCCGGGGCGTTCGCGGGTGGCTGTACCTCGCCGACGGTTGTGATGATCGTGCCGGACCATGAGGAGAATACCTTCTGGGGCCCCTATACGCGATTTACCCGGGCCGCCGCCGCCGACCTCGGTATCGATCTTCGGCTGGTTTTCGCTGAGCCGAATGACCGTTTCGATTATCTTGAACGCTTTATCGAGGTTCAGGCCGCATATCCGCCGGCCGACTATGTCGCCGTCTTCGCCTATTTCGCCGGCCTGCCACAGGTATTGGAACTGGCGCAACGGACAGGGAACAAGGTCGTCACCTTCAATTCCGGCATATCGGACACCGACCGGGTGATCGTCGGAACCCCTCGGACTCGCTTTTCGAACTGGATACTGCACAGCCAGGCGGCGGATCTGGAGGCCGGCCGTCTGCAGGCCAGCGCGATCGTCGGCCGGGCCCGGAAGATGTTCGGGTTGAGCAAGACCGAAACCGTCCGGGTTACGGCCTTGGGCGGCAATCTGACGACCGGCGCAAGCCTTGAGCGGCGCGACGGGTTAGCGGCTTTCTTCAGTGCCGGCGACCTTCCGGAGACGGTGAACCAATTCGTTTTCGCCAATTGGGATTATGAAAGAGGCTTCTATACCGCCAAGGGGCTGTTCCAGCGTTATCCGGAAACCCACGCGGTCTGGACGGCATCCTTCGATTTGGGACGCGCGGCGATCGATGCCTGGCGGGCGGTCCGGCCCGGAAAACCCCTGCCCATCGTCGGCACGATCAGTGGCGGCTGGGACGCCAGGGCCTTCGAAATGATGGAGCGGAAAGAACTGGATGTGGTTTTGGGCGGGCATTTCTCCGAAGGGGCCTGGCTGATGGCGCTGATCCAGGATTATGACAGCGGCCTGGATTTCATCGACGAGGTCGGCACCGAGCTGTATTTCCCGCTGGAACTGGCGGGGCCGGGCAATTTTGAGCGGATTCGGGAGACCTTCCGGGTCCGGGATTGGGACCGGATCGACTTCAAGCGGCTATCGAAATGTCACCGCCCGTTGCTGGAGCGCTACGATTTCAGCCTGCGAAACTTGCTGCGTTGAGAAGGCGTCGCGGAAAGACACCCGAAAGCCAGACGTATTGCGCTGTCCGCACGCAAGCCGTCCTGACGAGAGGCGCTCAGAGACAGTAGAGCCGCGCTCTATTCCCGGTTTGACCACCGTGTCGGGGCATAGCGCAGTCAGATCGCGCGCCTGTCTAGGGATCGGCAGGATGCCTTTCCGGCATTTGTCGGAATGCCACAACGCGGCGGTGGATCATCACGACTTCGGTCCGGACATCATTTCTCCGCACCAGGGCATGGCCTTTCAGATCTTTACGGCAAGGTGGACCATGGTTTGCCCATGACAATCCCGGGCAGTTTAATTATATACCCCTCGCTAATATAAAGTGCATGATTTCCCGGCAGTCGGCATTTGATCTTTGCGGCCGGTTGGCCACGTTTGGAGGAATGGATCTTTTTCGATATCCGCCCTATCGCTGCCGTTCTTGTGACGGCCTTGTGCGCCGTGGGTCCGGCACCCGCTGCCGCCGTGCCGGCGTGTGAATCCCCATCGGTCGTCATGTCCTTTCCCACGACCTTAAAATCACCTTTTTGGGGCCCCTATGCGGAAATCGCGGAAAGGGCCGCGCGCGACCTGAACATCCACCTTAAAATATCCGCTTCCACCGGCAATAATCGGTCGGATTTCATGGCGCGTTTGAGGGATGACCTTACCGGTAAAACTCTACCGGGGAATGAACCGCCGGACTATCTGCTCGTCTTCCCATATTTTGGTGTCGTTCCTGAGGTGATGGAGTTGTCAGAGCGTCTAGGCGTTCGCGTGGTGACCTTGAATTCGGCAGTGGGAAGCCATGACCGGGAAACCGTCGGCCAGCCCAGAGGGCGGTACAAGAACTGGATTTTGCAGAGTTTCGCGGATGACGAACAGGCGGGCTATGAATTGGCCGCGGCGCTTGAGCGGGCGGCGCGTCAGCGTTTCGGCCTGGGCGACAGCGGCGTCGTCAAAATGAACGCGGTTGGTGGGAATCACGTTGCAGGGTCCAGCCTTTTGCGGCGCGACGGTCTGGAACGTTTTATCCTGTCCACCGGCGACCATGTCGCGTTGAATCAATTCGTCTTCACGGATTGGACATACAAACGGGGCCGGGAAGTCAACAAAGGCATGCTTCGCCGTTACGCGCGCACACACGCCATTTGGACCGTCAGTCCGAATTTGGGGAGGGCTGCCGCGGATGAAATAGATGCGTCAGCCCGCACCGGGCCGCGCCCGGTTGTCGGCTTGTTTGATGGCGCCTTTAGCAAAAGCGCCCTGGAAGGGTTGGAAAACGGTCGGTATTCAGCCGTCGCAGGCGGACATTTCATCGAGGGCGGAATCCTGTTGACGCTGGTGTTGGATCATTTCAACGGGTTTGATTTCGCCGACGACATTGGAACCGAACTGAAAACTCCCTTCCTTGTTGCGGGACCGGAGAATCGTGAGGAAATCCAGAAGTTTATGAATCGTTGGGTGGGGGACGGAAACAAATACCGCCGATTTTCCAAGTGTTTTAATCGCGACCTGAAAAAATACCATTTCGACAGGCGGATGATGCTGGACCAATAGGGGCGTCCAGCATAGCGGCGGCTTGCAAAGCAGGGATAGCCAAAAACGCGGCAAACCGTTCTTGCCAAGCCCGGGATGAGTGAGTAGAACCGCGCTCTATTCGCGGTTCAACCGCCGTGTCGGGGCATAGCGCAGTCTGGTAGCGCGTCCGTCTGGGGGACGGGAGGTCGTAGGTTCAAATCCTGCTGCCCCGACCATAATTCCCCAAAAAGCAAAAGTTTACGGCGAAGCTCAATCCGCTCGCGCCTCGCGCGGGACGACCCTGTCCGCGGGGAGGATCACGGTCGCGGTCAGGCCGCCATGCGCGTTGTTGGTGATTTCGAACCGTGCGTCATGCGCGTTGGCCAGGGTCGTCACAATGGCAAGGCCGAGGCCCGAACCCTCGAAATTTCGTTCGCCGGCCTGATCGCCGCGCTGGAACGGTTCCATAAGGCGGGGCAGATCTTCTTCCGGAATGCCGGGTCCGCTATCAGTGACGGAAAGGCTGAGTTCGCCATCCCCGGTGTCCTTGATCAAGATGCCGACGCGTGACCCGGCGGGACTGAACCGAATGGCGTTGTTGGCCAGATTGACCAGGATCTGGGTCAGGCGGTGATCGTCGCCGCGGATCGCCTTTGCGGTCTGCATTTCGCGGGTAACCGTCACGCGCCTGTCGCGTGCGCCGCTTTCGATGATCAGAAGCACACGGTCGAGCAGCCGGGCAGGGTCGACCGTTTCGTCGTGCAATGACAGGCTTCCGTGTTCGATCCGGGAGATGTCCATCATATCGTCGATCAGACGCATCAAGTGCTGGGCGCTGCCGCGGATCGCATCTGCATAGGCGCCGTATCGGGCCGGTTGGACCGGGCCGTAAATGCCCTGCGCCATGGCGTCGCTATAGCCGATGATGGCGTTCATCGGCGTGCGCAATTCGTGGCTGGCGTTTGCCAGGAACAGGGATTTCGTTTGGTTCGCAAGGTCGGCCTCAACCAAGGCGTTGTGCAATTCGGCCTCGGCCCGTTCCTTTGTGTCGGCCATATCGTTGAACTGGGTTCCCAGATCTCGGAACTCGGCAGGGGTCAGAAGCGACGGATTGTTCCGAACACGGACGCCTTTTTCGCCAGCCGCCATCTTGCGCGCCGCCAGGGCTGTCTCCCGAACCGGCGCAATCATCGACAATGACAGCCACCAACCCGTTGCGACCGCCAGAAACAGACCGGCCGCCAGGACCAGGACGGCCGATTGGCTTGCCTCTTCCGCCGCCTCATGCAGTTCGGATATCGGCTGTGGGATCATCACACCCCAACCGGTACCGGCGACCGCGGTAAAGCCCGCGACCATATCGGCCTTCACGGCGGGTGAGTAGAACAGCGATATGCCGGTTTCCCCGCCCATCATTCGCCGGACCGGGTCGACCTTGGACAGGTTCTTCCGTTCCGCGATCCAGGCCGGGCGGGGATGGAACAGAACGGATCCCGTGTGGTCGACGATCGCGGCGTGGCCCTTTACCCCGAAATTGATGGCCGCGCCGAGGGAGCGGATATAGTCGGTCCGGACCTCGCTGATCGCCAATTTGTCGCCGATGCGGCAGGTCAGGTAGATGACCGGGGCGTTATCGATGCCCGTCGTAACGCCGCTGAACACGGTTTCCGTCCGCTCGGCAATTGGGGCAATTGCGTCCAAGTCCAAATCGGTTGCGATGTTGGGGCAGGGATGCGTCGCGGCATACAGGTTCAGCGGCGCCTTCCCACCGCTCAGATCGATGACGCAGATAAACGAAATGGCCAGATTGTCCATGATGGCGTCGGCGCCGGGGATAGGGTCGCCTTTAAGGCTGGAATGGACCAGCAGGACAAAATCGCTGGAAAGGTCCTGGTGATAGCGCTGAAGGGCGGCGCTGACATTGTTGGCCAGAAGAAGATGCCTGTCCTTGACGTCGTCGAGTTGCCGTTGGTACGCGGTTTGTTCAGACCAAACCCAGAACAGGACCAGCGGCACCACGGCCGCAAAGGTCAACACCCCGACAAGCAGTAGGCGCAAGGGGGCGCGCCGACCGGGCGAATTTGGTTTTCGTGTTGGCGTGCTCTTCTGCAGCGGGGCCTCGCCTTCCCTCATCAATACATTCGCTAGGACGTCCCCCCCATCCTGCGCGGAAGTGTAGCGGTGTTCGCCTAATGCGGGAAGGTGCTAAGCAATCAGCGTTCGGATCGCCTGGATTCTCCGGAACGAAGAGTAAGGCTCAGCTTTGTAGAGCCTCGAGCAGCCAATGGTGAAGCGCGCCGATGGAATGTTCAGACCTGACACCACCTTTCGGGTCGATGATGAGCGGTCCCGGGCGGTAACCGCGGCTGGCAAGCCCACGCTGTACGGATTCAACCAGATGAATGTCCTCTTCGACCGTCGTGGAACGGTCCTGAAGCGCCAACCGGCGGATTGTCTCCGAGTCCACGCCGCCTTCGGTGTACCAGCCGCGCCAGACTGTCACCGATCCGCAGCCATTGGTCCGCCAATGGTAGGTGTTCAGGATATTGCCGGGATAAACCTGGAATGAGAAAAGCGGCCACAGGAACCAGGACCGGTAATCCGTCGCATGCGGGTTGCTGTCCGGGTCGACCGGATAGGTCATGGTGTCCAAACCGGAGGATTCGGTTGTATGGCACAAAACGTAGCCGTCCTGTTTGGCGATGTCATAGGTCTCCGGCTTGATTACGCCGGTGGAAAAGGTCGGATGGTTCAGGCTGCAATGGTAACATTCGGAGTAGTTTTCGACCGACACTTTCCAATTGCAGGCTTCCGGCACCGCCACCCATTCCAATGGTTCCAGCATGTCGATGTTAGGCACGTAGTCGCGTAGAGCCGCCCGCACGCCTGGATACCAGTCATCCATCGGCAAGGCGTCGTCGTCCAGATTGACGAAAATGAAACCGTTGAAGTTCTCCGTCCGCACCTCGGTGAGGCAGATTGCCGAGGGATCCAGGCCGTCGACCGCCTCCATGTTGGGGGCCGATTTCAATTTGCCGGTCAGGTCATAGGACCAGGCGTGATAAGGGCAGACGAGGAGACGTTTCCGACCGGACCCGGACACCATTTGATGCGCCCGATGCTGGCAGACATTGTAGAAGGCCCGGATGACGCCGTCGCGGCCGTGAATCGCGAACAGGCTCTCGCCGGCGATCTCGAAAGTGAAATAGTCGCCTGGCCGCTTGACCTCCGCCGCATGACCGGCGAACTGCCAGGTGCGCGACAAAAGGGTGGTACGCTCCTGTTCGAAAATCGACGGGTCCGTGTAAAACGAAGCGGGCAGGGCGTGCGGCGTTGCGTTCATTCCCGGGGCTTCCCTGGCTAAGGCTGATAGATGCCAAGTCGGTGCCGACGCTCGTGAAAGCGGTCGATATTGTCAATGACCTCCGCCGGCGCATCGGCGATCACGAAGGCCATCAGCGTTTCCAAGAGCGCGATAAGCGCGACGGAAGACGGAAAGAATTGTGGTGTGTCGGAGCCGATGACGAAACCATGGTCGGCGCTTGTAATCACGGGTGAGGCAGGGCTGTCCGATATCCCGATCAGTGTTGCGCCTTGTTCTTTGGCCAAAACGGCGGCCTCGACCACTTCCGTTCGATAAGGCTTGCAGGTAATCGCGATCAGAACGTCCTGTTCGTTTGCCCGGCTTAGATCGTCCGAGGCGACTCCGCCCGACCGCGGGATCGCCCAGATGTTATAGGACGCCATATCCGCAAGATAGGCGAAGTTCCGGGCGTTGCTATTGTTCACGCCGACCCCCAGAACGAAGGTGTTGCGCGACGCCACGATGTCGTCGGCAGCAGCCTTCATCTTTTCGGCGTTGGTCCCGGCGAATGTCGCTTCGATGTTGCGGATCGCACTTTCCACCATATCGGCATAGAGCCCGCCCAACTGTCCGCTTTGGCCCAAGGATTGAAGCCATCGGGCGCGGTCGGGAAAGTTTAGGTTGCCGCGCCGGATTTCCTCACGGAACGGTTCGCGGAAGTCGTCATAGCCGTCAAAACCGATAGTGCGGGCCATCCGAACCAGCGTGTTCGGTTTGACCGCGGCGGCGCTCGCCATTTCCCGGATCGAACAGACACCCACATCGTTTGGGTTTTCCAAGACGTAGGTCGCCGCCTTGCGGGTCTCGGGCGTCAATTGCCCAAGCTCCGCGGCCAGGGCTTCCAAGACGCCATTCGAAGAGAGGTGTGAAACGTTCGTATCATTCATGATTGACGATGGTACAAATGTTTGATTACCGTGTCGACAGATTTCGACATCATCCGGAAATTCTGAAAAAGGGTTTCATCATGGCTGCAGCTCTACCCGGTCAGGCACGCGTGGTTATCGTCGGCGGCGGCATCATGGGCTGCGGCCTGGCTTACCATTTGGCCCACGAAGGCTGGACCGACACGGTGCTGCTTGAGAAAGCGGAATTGACAAGCGGGTCGACCTGGCACGCGGCGGGACAGATCACCCAATCGACCAGTTCCTTCGGGATAGGCAAATGCGTCGGCTACAATATCGATCTCTATTCCGGTGCGCTGGAAAAGGAGACGGGCCAGTCCGTCACTTGGCACGGCTGCGGGTCTTTCCGACTTGCTTACACCGAGGACGAGATGGACTGGCTGCGCCACACTTTGAGTGTGACGCGCACGCTGGGCTTCAATGCGGAACTGGTCGGGCCCGACCGGATCGCGGAACTGCATCCCTTTTACAATCTGGAAGGCGTGCTCGGGGCTCTGCATACACCCGATGACGGCCATGCGGACCCGACCGGGATCGCGCAGGCGCTGGCGACCGGGGCGCGGCAGTTGGGCGCCAAGATCGTCAGGCGCTGCCGGGCGACGGACATACGCCAGGAACCGAATGGCGAATGGGTGGTCGAAACCGAACTCGGCGTCATCCGCTGCGAGCATGTGGTGAATGCAGGCGGAACCTATGCAAGGCAGATCGGCGAATGGAACGGGTTGATCCTGCCCATGACCTCGATGACCCACCATTACTTCGTGACCGACACGGTGCCGGAGTTTCAGGCGCTGGAAACCGAACTGCCCGTGGTGCGCGACGATCGGCTGGTGTCAGGCTATATCCGGATGGAGCAGAAATCCGGTTTGATCGGGATCTACGAAAAGGAAAACCCCAACACGGTTTGGGAAGACCATTGCCCGTGGGAGGCGGAGAACGAACTGTTTGACGCCGACTACGATCGCGTCATGCCCTGGCTTGAAAACGCGTTCGACCGAATGCCGGTTCTGGCGGAGCTGGGCATCAAACGCGTCGTGCATGGCGCGATCAGCCATCCGCCCGATGGCAATCCGATGATCGGTCCGGCACCGGGGGTGCGAAACTATTGGTGTTGCTGCGGCACCCAGATCGGCATCGGCTGGGGCCCGGGACTGACCCGGGAATTGGCCCGATGGATGGTGCACGGCGCGGCCGATATCTCGATGCGGGAATTCGATCCACGCCGGTTCGGGCCTTATGCCAGCAAGGATTGGCAGGTCGAAAAGGCCAAGGAAGATTACTGTTTACGCCATGAGATTCCCTTTCCGCATTTCAACCGTTTGGCCGGTCGGCCGATCAAGCCGTCGCCCTTGTTCGAACGTTTGAAGGGAAAAGGGGCCGTTTATGAGGAAGTCTTTGGTCACGAGCGACCGCGCTGGTTTGCCAAGGGCGATGTGGAACAGCGCGACTATTATTCCTTCCGACGAACCGTTGTACATGATGTGGTCGGGGCAGAGGTGCGCGCGGTGCGGGAACGCGCCGGCATCATGGATATCTCCGCCTTTACGAAGGTCGAGGTTACGGGCCCCGATGCTGAGGCCTTCCTGGAACCGCTGGTCGCCAACCGCCTGCCGCGCAAATTAGGCGGCATTGCGCTGACCCATATGCTGAACCGGCGTGGACGGATCGAGCTGGAAGCGACCGTTGTGCGCTTGGGCGAAGATAGGTTCTATCTGGTTTGCGCGGCTTTCTTCGAACAACGATTGATGGACCATCTCCAAACCCATGCCGGGGACAGCGCCGTCACGATCAAATGTCTGTCGGAGGATTGGTCTGCGCTTACGATCAACGGGCCACGGTCCCGCGATATTTTGGCCGCCTGTACCCCCTCCCGCTTGGACAACGCGCATTTCCGCTGGATGTCCGCGCAGCAAATCGAAATCGCCGGCCAGCAGGTCTGGGCCATGCGCCTTTCCTATGCGGGTGAATTGGGCTGGGAACTGCATATGCCGCGCGGCTCGGCCCTTGCGGTTTACGACGCGCTTTGGGCGGCGGGCGAAGCTTGTGGACTGGCCGATTACGGCAGCTTCGCGATGAACGCGATGCGGATGGAAAAAGCGTTCAAGGGGGCGGGAGAACTGACCAACGAGGTCACGCTTCCGGAAGCCGACGTTATGCGCTTCGTGAAACTGGACAAGGAATTCCTGGGCAAGGCGGAAACGCAGGCCTCATCTGCCGGGGATCTGCCATGGATCTGCGCCTATCTTTCTTTCGACTCTGATGGCGAGGTTGACGGCCATGGCGGGGAGGCGGTTTTGCACGACGGCAAGGTTGTTGGTTCCACATCCTCCGTCGCTTATGGGCATTCTGTCGGCAAGGTCCTGTCCTTCGCCTATCTGAAGCCGGACGCGGCCGCGCCGGGCACGAAGCTGGAGGTCGTTGTCCATGGAGAAGCGCGCCCGGCCGTGGTGTTGGACGGGCCGGCCTACGATCCGGAAAGCTTGCGGCCACGGACTGACGCGGTCGAGGCCGCGGCGGAATGAGGGCGGCTGCCCTGCATCTCGGCGCGGAAACGGACACCCGCTTCGTGCTGAATGTCTGCGACCTGTCTGGTTCCGTCACGCCGAGGCTGGCTGAAGACGGACCGGTCAGGCAAGATGGTGTGATCGCGGTGCCGGACGGCGTCGGATTAGGAATAACCGTGGACCGGGCCCGCCTTGGCGAGCCCGCTCTTACGCTGAACTAGCGGCAAATTTGGCGTCGAGGAGAATGAAGATGAACAAGGTGCTGACTCAGGCCGAGTGGATCGAACGCGCGAAGGCGGTGTTGCCTGCAGGCGGGTTTGGCAATTTCGACGCCAGCTATTTCGTCCGGGAAGGCAAGGGCAGCCGCGTCTGGGACGAGGACGGCAAGGAATATGTCGATCTGTTGATCGGGTCCGGCCCGATGATGTTGGGGCACGGCCATCCGGAAGTGGTCGAGGCGGTGTTGGAACAAGTGCCCAAGGGCATGACCTTTTTCGCCAACAACCATTCCGGCGTGGAGCTGGCGGAGGAAATCTGCCGCGCCGTCGCCTGTGCGGAAAAGGTCCGCTACGTCTCCACCGGCAGCGAGGCGGATATGTACGCCATGCGGCTCGCCCGCGCCTTTACCGGCCGCGACAAGATTTTGAAATTCGAAGGCGGTTATCACGGCATGGGACCGGAAGCGCAGATGAGTCTTGCGCCCACGCGGCTCGTCAACTTCCCGCAGGCCGTGCCCGACAGTGCCGGTATCCCCGAAGGCGTGCGGGCAGACATGCTGATCGCGCCCTATAACGACCCGGATTATCTGGAAAGCCTCTGCGCCGAACATGGCAAGGACATCGCCGCCATCATCATCGAACCGCTGCAGCGCATCGTGCCGGCCCAGCCGGGCTTCCTGCAGGCGGTGCGGGACATCTGCGACAAGCATGGCATCGTCCTGATCTTCGACGAAGTCGTGACCGGCTTCCGCTTCGGCTATGGCGGGGCGCAGGAACGCTACGGCGTGACACCGGACCTGGCCACGCTCGGCAAAGTCATCGGCGGCGGTTTCGCGCTGGCGGCCATCGCGGGCAAGGCCGATATCATGGCCTGTTTTGAAAAGGGCAGCGATAAATGGCTGATGCAGGTCGGCACGCTGTCGGGTAATCCGGTCGCGGCCGTTGCAGGCCTGAAGACGATGGAAATCCTGCGTCGCGAAGGGGCCTACGAAAAGATCTCCGACAACGGCAAACGCCTGATGGCGATGGCGTCCAAAGCGCTTGATGCGCGCGGGGTGCCGCATGTGGTCGCCGGCGCGCCGGAGATGTTCGAGGTGATCTTCACCGACCGGGACATCACGAACTATCGCGACGTGGTCGCGGCGGACGCCAAGAAGCTCGCCGCCTATAACACCGTGCTGCGTGATAAGGGCCTCTTCAAGTCAGACGGGAAGACTTACATCTCCCTCGCGCTGACTGAAGAGGATATGGACATCGCCAAGGCGGCCTATGAAGCTGCGGCGGAAGCCGTCGCGAACTAGGCGGCGTGAGGGGATTATTTTGCATTTCAGATTGACTATTCTGAGCAATTGGTCCCCGATCTAATGCGGGGTGCAATCTTATGTAGGTTTCCGCACCGCGGCGCCAACACTCTATCGCGGCCAGTATTGCTTCTCACTGGCAATCCGTGAGTTGGCAAACTACTTCCCTACGGGCGCTTGCTGCGCCTTCGATAGTTCTTCGATCCGAGTTATAAGATCCGCGTAATCCAGGTTGCACGTATCGTTGGGCGAAGCCATCAATGCCAAGCATGTCATATTGCAGTACGTGCTCCAGCTCATGGGCCCAAAGGCCTACGTTTCGTTCGGCATCTTGTCTGTTCTTGAAGACGATCACATTGCCAAGGACAATTGCTTGACGTTTTGATTTGAAAGCAAGTTTTTGAACGTCAAGCATTCCAGATGCGCCAATCGCGTATTTAGCTATTCGCATGATTCCACGGGGAAAAAATGGAGCCAGCTTATCTTTAATGTACTTCGGGATATCATAAGTACCTGACCTTTGCGCGGATTTTAGGCTTTCTTCGATCGCCACTTGAAGAGGTTTTGCTTGGAGTTTCTCAGTCTCTCGTAGCGCCTCGCAACTTGCTTTCTTTGCGAGTCTCTTGATAGGGCAACTTGGATCAATTCCACCGCAACTTGGCTGATGGCAATCTCTGTGCTTTCCTACACCAGCACCGAATTCTGAGAACTTTACATGGAAACCCTGAATCCAACCTTTCCCTTTATAGCATGTAAAAATTTCCCTGCCGCGTTTGTCGAATGTGTTCCAAGATTTGCCTTCTCCTTTTGGAGTGGCACAGTTCCTTTTTTTTGCTAGGCAGTACCTCTTATTGTCAATATATGGGTAGCAATAGCCCTCCTCACAATCCGCGCCTACAGAGCACATCGAACCGTTTGCTAGCCTCCAGCCTTGGCCGTAGGCACAAGTCCAAGTAGTCCCTTCAACAGTAGCTCTGTCGCCCCACTTAGCGCCCGACGATCCAGGAAGTGCGCAGTTCAAATTTCTGTTCAAGCAGTAGTTTGAACCATCAGGATTTGGGTAACAGTAGTCACTGGAGCATTCGGATGAGTTTTGACATTTTGCTCCATCCGCCAGCCCAGTTTTGACCCAGCCCTGCCCGGTTCTGCACTCCCATTTCAATCCATTGACGTGTGTATTTGTACCCCATCTTACGCCACGCAACCCAGGCATCGCACAGTTCAAGTCTCTATTGAGGCAGAATCTTCGACCGTCCGGATAAGGGTAACAATAATTGCTGTTGCAATCTGAGCCTTCCGTACACTGCTCTCCATCTGCCGTTGCTGCGTTCGCCTGTGGTGTCAGATTGAGGAAGACAGTCTGAAAAAAGACAAACAAAAGCAAAATTGAACCAACGGAGCCAATGAGGCAGTAGGTGCGCATTTGAGCGTCCTCAGTGTAGTTATCGGAAACGAATTTTTCATTTATGTAATACTATAAAAAATAGAAAAAATAAATACTAATATAACGGTGGGGTGCGGCATCGTTCTAATAGGAATTGTTACAATGATATCGTGGAATGCTAAGGGCGGCAGTACTCCTCCACACATATTCCGGTGACAGTTTCCTAAACTCGCATCTACTAGCGACCCTCGACTTACCTTCTCAGTCGGCGGACGCGCGTTTCTTCGCTACCACGCCGATGACGAAGAGGACGTGGAAGTCCTGTTTGGCGCAGCCGGGGACGGGGGGCATGGCCGCGCCGGGGTCGACGCGGAAGGCGTTGGGCGGGGCTTTGGCCGGTGTGCAGCTTTCCGGGGTGGAACCCGGCAGGGGCGTGTAACGGGCGGACCGGCAGCCGAGATGGGTGACGTCGTGCAGCGTGCCGCCGCGGTTGAGGTCCCAGCGTGACGCGCCGTTTTCATCCTTGGGGTGGATGGTGAGCACCTTCGGTTTGAAGCGTCCGCCGGTGACGAGGTACCTGCCCGGCGCCAAGGGGAAGGACGGCGCCTCCATAATCAGGCCGTTCTCCTCAAGCCACCAATTCGTGGGGTCGAAGGTCCAGCCGCCGGGGCCGACCCCACCATGGTCCATCAGCGTTTCGTATTCGGAGAAACGCACGCCGCGCGGGCCAGGGTCCACGGTCCAGAGGCCCCAGGCCTCAGCACCTTTCCCCTCGGAAGCGCCAGGTTCCCTCGGGGCTGCGATGTATTGCATCGGCGTTGACGAATTCCGGTTCATCTCCGTCTGCCGCCAGAGCCGGGGCTGGGAGCGCCGCCGACAGCAGGAACAGGGCGCCCAGGCCCGCCTTCAGGAATGCACGCTTTTTCATGATATGCCGCTCCTCCGCCTTTCCAGGCATATACGCAGCATACCATTTTTTAATCCACTAGGCGGCAGTGCGGCGCCGTCGCGAGAGCAGACCAAGCGAAGCAAGCCCAACTGCCAGCAATGGAAGGGCGGGGGGTATGGGCACTGTGCTTACCGTTTCATTACCTTCGTCACCGGTGGGCGGCGGCAATGTCGCGAAGCTGGGTTCCTGGCCATCCGGGAAGTCCTGCAAGAAGGGCTGCGGGAAGAAGGAGAATCTTGCCGCGATGCCATCGAACGACCCGTTCTCTCCCGTGGCGGAAAAACCACCGTCAACTGGGTTGTAGGTGCCGGTCAAATACAACAGTAGAAGGTTCGAACTCGTTGGGGTTATCGCGCCGTCATTCGCGATTTTGAGGATTTCAGCTAAATTCGTGCTTGTGGTTATCGGTGGATTCGAACTGCCGCTAACATAGCTGCGTTCCATTTCCAAGATGAGGAGCGCTTCATCGACTCCATCGGTGTCGTTTATGAGGCTGAGGTTAGCGGAAAAGCCGTCCTTGAAGTCGACGTCGAAGAAGGAGCCCGGTGACGGTACCGTCTGGCCATCATTGATTGACACTGCGTTCGTACCGGCGGCAAAGTTGCCGAAGTCCTTGTCCCCCAAGGTGAATCCCGCGATCGCATCCGTGTAATTGCTTTTTGTGCTGGAAGAGGAAGCGGCGGGGACGTCCAGATTGATTTTAATCGAACCAAGCCCAATCGGATCGTCTGAGAAGTCCAAGCCGAAGGCCTCACCACGGGGATTGTTGCCGGCGTTTTCGTCGATTTCAAAAATGAAGTCGATTGTCAGGATGGAAGCGCTATTGGCGGTCCCAGCTGTTAGCCCAAGTGCAAGGACGGCACCGGAAATCAGCGCACTAAAGATCTTCATTACAAACTCTCCTTTGTTCAATTTGTGCAAGTTTTGGGAGCGCGGCCTATGCGCCTGAGCCAGGCGCATGAGACGGCGGCCCGCCAGGGTATTTACGCTCACAAACCCCTGGTGTTCCTCTTCGCATGGAGGCTGCCCGGGGCCGATCTCTTGGTCTTCGACTACTCCGCTGCATGCTCGAAAGCACAGGTATCAATGGATCGATTTGCTTCTCTCAGCTTCAGTCCCGTATCCGTCGCAAAGGCGGAATCCAGCGCGGATCGAATTTCAAGATTTTGGCGGTAAAGCTGTCGCACCCGGCCGGTTCCTATGCAGAAATATCTGCTGGGTGTTGTTGTCGTAATGGACGCCGTCGCGGGCGCCCCGGTCAGACAGGTCACCTCGCCGATCAAGGCGCCTTTTGGACAGACGCCAACGCGCTTTCCTTTGAAACTGGCTTCCGCTTCGCCTTTCGCCAGATAGACCAATTCCGTGACGGGTTGGTCTTCGATAATGAGCTTGTCGCCGGCGGGGGCGTCGACCCAGCATCCGCTGTCGAGGAACTTGCGCGCGGCCGATTTACTCAAGGCCGGAAATTTGTTTTGAAGGAAATCGGCCTCCTCCGTGGTCAGCTTCACTTTGGCGGCAATCCAACGCAGGCGGGAAATGCCGACCACGCTCAGGGCGATCCAAAAGGTCTGGATCAGGGCCGAGGACAAGTTGAAATCCGCCATCAGGCTGAACAGCACGCACGAGGCGGCCGCAAGATTGAGAGCTGAATACCGATAGGTCTGTCCGGCAACGAGGCCGAGTTGAAGCGCGGCATAGGCGGATACGTAGAGCACGACACCGAGAAGCCCGATGGCGGCGTAAAGGGTGTCGTCATAGAAATGAAGTTCCACGCGCGCCAGACCTTTTTCGGATATCGTTTTTCATCCGCCGCAAGTTTCGAGAATGCCGTGTTCGACCGACGGCAAGGTGATTGCACACTGGGCCTCTTCAAGTCTTTAGCGACGGGAAGTCCGAAGGCTTGAGGCGAGAGGCCTACCCAAAGGGGTCAACTTGTCTTTATCGCTTTGCGCTGCCTGATCCTGGTCATGAAGCCGAAGACACCAAGCGCCGTCGCCAGCAGGGGCAGGGCCGCCGGAAGGGGAACAGCGCTGATTTCAGTAACAGTCAGGGTCAGAGCATTGGGAGACCCTAGGCCGCCGCCTACAGATTCCGACGTATCTACAATTAGCTCGAGGAACGGAGTATTAAAGAAACTGAAGATGGCCGCGACAAAATCGTTCGTGCCTGGTCCTGAGCCGCGAACGCTTAACCCTAAACCGCCAAAAGCAAAAATGCCGCCATTTGGATCATCTAAAAATTCGAAACCAAGCCCGCCGGAAGGTGTGAAGTCTGCGCCTTCACTTGTCAGCAGGTTGATGTTTTCACTGGCGATTGCGGTCGCTGGAATGTCTGTGGAGAAATCCCCGCTGACATCGAAATCGAACTCCACGAGCCCGAGAAGGCCGCCGTCGAAACTACCGGCAATATTGTAAGTGGCAGCTTTGGCATTCACGGAAAGGGCAACAAGGATCACCAAGGCCCCAAATATCGGTTTCAACATTTTCTTTTCTCCGAATTGGACAGGATTGATTGGGTGGTTCGTTCGGCTTGGGACGCCGGCGGTCAGGTCCGGGTTGCGGCGCCCGCTCTCCGCCGCGAGAGCAATCCCAGCGCCGCGAGCCCGGCCAGGAGGAGCGGCAGGCCGGCGGGCAGGGGAACGGTGCTCACCGTGACGTCCGGCGTTTCAGGTCTTTCCTCGATCAGGCCGTCCGGCACGTCCTGGCCGTCTTCGAGCTCGAGCACGCCGTCATAGCGGATGATCAAGGAGGTCACGCCGAAAAATGCGAGTAGCTCCGTCGGCTGTACCCCCGATACCTGCGTGGCGGAAAGGGAGACCATGCTGCTGATCTCATCATGGAAATCGGTGCTCAGAAATTCCTCCAGCGGGCCGGTAACCACGCCGCCGTTGGAAGTGGGGACGTGGCCGATGAGGTCGCTCGTCGCATCGAAGGAAAAGGAATAGTTGAAGGAGATCGGGTGGATAGTGGCCGTGCCGCCCTGACCGGTGGCCACGCCCGAGGCGAGAACCGAGGGGCCGAGATCGGTCTCGAACCCGTCGGGAAAGGTGCTGCCGAACAGTGCGGGCGAGAAGTCCTGCGAGATCAGGTAAGAAAAGTTGTAGGCTGTCGGGATAGAGACCGGCGGCACTAAGGTGATGTTCTTCGGGGCATCGACCCGAAGGCCGACATACTGAATGACCTCGACGGAGACTCTCTCGAGCGAAAAGTCTTGGCCGCTGATCGTCGGCGGGATGGCGTTGTATGTGAAGGTGTTCACGCCGCTCGGGGCAATGTCGAAGACCACGGTATCGAAACGCGTGACGTCCACGTTGGCCGCCTCAGCCGCCGAATTGCCGAATATGGCGGCCGCGCCGGCCAGCGCGGCTATACCAAGTCCATGTAATTTTCGAGATCCGTTTGGCCGTCCCGTCGGTCCGACCTGTCCATTGTTGTCGCCAGTCACACAACCCCCTTTGCCGGCACGGTTTTTCGTGCGCGTGAAGAAGGCATTCATGAACAACAAATGTTGTAGAAATGTTTGAAATACCGCGTGTTAATTCAACCGCTGTTGACATGTCCCGGTGGAGACACGGCCGGAGGAAGACGGTATCTCCACGCATGCCTAGACAGGGTCTTTCTACTTATTTAGCTTTTTTGCATTGGTCCCTTGCGGGGCCTGGTGGCCGCGTCGGTCTCGGAAGAGCCGCCTACGGCAAGTCCGCGCCGTGAGGGGGGAGTAGGGACACGATGAAGACGATCAGGCATGTTCGGTTTTCCCCGGATTTCCGCTGGGCACGCTCGACCGACGGCGAGGAGATCGCCTTCACGCGGTCGGAAGCCAAGGCCCTGACCTGCATCTCCGCTCAGCCCGGGGCCGTCGTTACCCGCAGCCAGATCCTGGATGCCCTCTCGGAACCGGGATCGGAGAAGAACGACCGTACCGTCGATTTCCTGATCAACCGCATCCGGCGGAAGTTGGGGGACGATGCCAGGAACCCGCAGTATATCGGCAGCCGCTACGGCGAAGGATATGTCTGGCTTTCGGATTTGCGGCACCTGGCCACGGACGAGACGCCGACATTCTACGTGGTCGGGCCCATACGGGGATTTTTCCCGACCGAAGAGGTCAGAACAACCATCCTTGAACTTGCGGACCATTTGACGGCGGCGCTGCAGGATCACTGCCGTGGGGATCAACACGTCGTTTTGGATCCCGACTACTACGATGCGGGCTATGCCGGGGCCGCGCGGCCTCGTTACCTGTTCGAAATCACGACCGTGTCGAACAGAAGCAATATGGGATGCGTCCTGACCGTGAAGTCCACTGCTGCCGGTACCTTGATTGCGGCCGAAAGGATCGACCTGACGCATGGCGCTCGACTGGAAGAGCGGCATTTCAAAGAAATCGACCGTCTCGCACCGATCCTTCTGGCGAAGGTATGGAAGTCCGAGGCGACGCGAGGCGAAGACGTCCCGCTGCCGGTTGCGATGAACGATGTTTTCAACACCGAAGACGAAAAGGACAAGACTTGGCGCGATGCGGACAATCGGTTGCGGGAGCTTTTGAAAGACAATCCGCAAGATGACGAAACCAAGCTGATGTACGCGAACCATCTGCACAGCAAATACGTCGTGCTGGGGCCTGAGCTTTTTGCCAAGGGGGAGCAGAATTGCGAGGAGGATGAGCGAGAGATCGAACGTCTTGTCCTGGAAACGCTGCCTTTCGCGCAGACGCGGCCCGATTATTCGATCATGGCGGCGAAACTGCTGTATTTCCTAAATTCCGGCTATGGAAGCATGGCAACGGAACTGGCCGAATCTGCGCATGACGGCAGCACGAAGGTTGCCGCGTCACTCGCGGTGGTGGGGCAATTGCGCAGTTTCAACGGCCGGTTCGATGAAGCGCAGGAGTGTCTGGAGCAGGCGCGGAATCTGGCGAAAAAGGGGTCCGACTTCCACATCTATGTTCTGGTACTGCAATGTCAGATGTTGTTGGCGGCCAACAACAGGAACGCCCTGAAGAAAACCCAACGAGAGCTCTACCGTTCACGCCCAGCGACGATCGTTTTCTTCGAACCGATTCTGACCGATCCGGCGAAACCGTCAATTCGGGCGCAGGCTGTAATCATGATGTTGTCCACCAAACGCGCGCGAGGACTTCTGCAGTACCTTTTCTATATAAGCGGCCGGTTGTTCGAGAAGGTCGAACACCGCGAAAACATGATGCGTGCGCCGCTCATCCTGTTGCGGAGACGGTTTGGTGACGCTGTGCTGACAGAGGAGATGCGCGCCGCTCTGCCGGGACTGACCGGTTGACAATTCGTTCGCCCATCGGGCGAAGGCGACCGCCGGCAAATGGCTGATGCAGGTGGGCACGCTGTCGGGCACCTCCGTCGCCGCCGTCGCGCCAGAGATGTTCGAGGTGATCTTCACCGACCGGGACATCACGAACTATCGCGACGTGGTGGCGGCGGATGCAAAGAAACTCGCCGCCTAAAACGAGGTGTTGCGCGACAGGGGCCTCTTCAAGTCCGACGGCAAGACCTACATCGCCCTCGCGCTGACTGAAGAGCCATGAAGATAGCGAATGCAGGCTGTGAAGAGTTAAAAGCGCGCTTTTCGTTGCCTGCAAGTCGAACGCATGGTTTTAGTGCAGGCGCTTCTTTTGGAAACACTTGGTGAGTTTGTGATGAGTTACATGCGACACGATAGCGAAAGGCCCTTTGGTCTTCCGATCAGGAAACTGACAGCCACTGTCTGTTTTATGATTGTTGCGGTCGCATTGTTCGGCTGCAAACAAGGCCAGGACGTGAGAATACACTCGGAAAAGAAGTTCTCACTTCCGCAAAACGCACCGGATTTGGCCGGAACGTATCTGAGACTCGATACACAGGGCGAGTATGTTCTGAAGCACCAAGGATTCAATGTTTTCGAGTTTATCGGCCCGACACAAAAACTGGATGCAAACGACTTGGCAGAGCTTCGCGAGACGCTAGGCGTTGAAGGCTATAAGTCGTTTGAGGAGGGGGTCAAGAAAGCTCAGAAGAGTGGACCGAGCGAAGAGTTGGAGCTGAGCGCCCAGGAAGTCGACAAAATCGTGGAATGGATCAACGGCGGAACGATCTCCAGCAGAGATAGATTGCTTTTTTCGGCCGCGAAACTCGATCAAGATTTCATTGTGTTTCACGCGCTCAAGGAATTGGAACAAAGAATACAGTTCATCGATCTATTCTCTACAAACGTGAAGGTCAGTGATGTACTGCTCGGTCACTATGCCGGGGGAAATGAACTGGTGCTCTTTGATATTGTTCCTTGTTTGAAAGAAGACTTTCGAAACGAATATGGCAAGCGCCTCAAATTCAATTCTTCCAAAGCTATTACCAAAGGAACATGGCAGGATTTGAAGCAGTTCTTGTTGAGTTGCGCCTCAAAAATCAAGCTTGATCCTGCCGTCCAGGTTTTGAAAATCCAATAGCCGCGGCATACCGTGGCCGGCGCAGGGGCCGTTAGCCGAACAGCCCCCAAAGCCGCCTCCAAACCGCCCCGGAACCACCCTCGGGCCACCCCCGAGTCCTAAGGTTTGAAATCCGTTTCGTAGAGGGCGGCGGCGCCGTTATTGCCCCCTAAATCCTGACCCAGGGCGACGGCCGCGCCGATGCGGCCCAGTTCATCGGAACATTTCGCGCTGGAACCGTTGCCGCCGATCAGCGTCGTGATGCGGTCTGTCTGCCGGGTGATGATCGGCCGGTCGGTTTCCGTATAGGTCGTGACGCAGCTTCCGCAGGTCACGCCCGCATCCCTCAGGCCGGGCATGATGCCGCGCAAGCCATCGGCCAGGCCGGCGGCGACATCGGGGTTTCCACCGGACCGGAACCACTCTTTGATGTCGTCGATGCTGTCCAGCACCACATCTTCCGGCTCTCCACCGATTTTCAGATAGGTTTTGCCGTCGGGATAGGCGACCGGCGGCAGGATATAGGAGTCCAACGATCTGTCGGGCGCGTCGTAGATCAGGGTCGGCATGTTTTTCAACCGTTCCGACTCCGCCGCGTCGACTTCCAGCAAGGCGATGGTCCGTGCGTAAACCTTCAGCGGGATCGGCTGGGCAAGCAATCCTTCCGCCTTGGAAAAACCACCGCAGGCGACGATGACATTCGCTGCTTCCACCTTAGACCCATCCGCGCAATGGACGCGCGCGGTATCGCCTAATTCCTCGACCCGGGCGGCTTCAACGGGGAAAAGCGTCGCGCCCAGGCTTTCCGCTGCCGCGATCTGCGCGCGGACATGGGCGCGCGGGTTCACGTAGCCGGCGTTCTTTGCCTCAAAGACAGCATGGACACCTTCGGGAAAGGCGAAAATGGGAAAGCGCTGCTGTAGGGCTGCTTCATCCAGGTAATCGTACGCGATGCCGTGGGCGTCGCAGACCGCGCTGGAGTCCAGCATGAAGGTGCTGACCGGATTGTTCGGGTCGGCGGGACCCGCGATCAAGGACCCAACTTCATGGAAGAAGCGCGTCTTGCCCTGTTCCTCGATTTCCGCATAGCGGGCGACGGATTCCATGGAAAGGCGCGACCAGTCCCGCTGGCCGTCGGCCCGGCGGGTGATCCGCGCCTGATCGTAATGGCTGGCGAAAACACCGGTATGGCTGGCGGTATCCTTCGGCTCCGGCGGGCCGATCAGCGCGACCGAAGCGCCGGATAATGCCAAATGCCGGGCAGCGGCACTGCCCATCATACCCGCGCCGATAACGGCGACGTCGAATTGTGATGTCATGGTGGGGATCTCTCGAAAAAAAAACTGAGGGTCGGGTCGGGGTTGAGTTTGCCGTACCGCCGACCGGTCCCACAAGCATCGGGCGTGAATAGCGGCCATTCCGATTTGAAACCCCGGAATGGCCGCTTGTTATCAGCCCGCTTTTTTCTTCGCTTTTGCCGGTTTCGCCTTCACATACGGCCGCAGGTATTGGCCGGTATGGCTGCGGTCGACGGCGGCCACGTCTTCGGGCGTGCCCTGGGCCACGACTTCGCCACCCTTGTCGCCGCCTTCCGGGCCGATATCGATCACCCAGTCGGCGCATTTGATGACTTCAAGATTGTGTTCGATGACCAGCACCGTGTTGCCGGTATCGACCAGTGCCTGAAGCACTTCCAGCAAGTTGCGCACATCCTCGAAATGCAGACCCGTGGTCGGCTCGTCCAGGATATACAGTGTCTTGCCCGTCGCCTTGCGGCTGAGTTCCTTGGCCAGTTTCACGCGCTGGGCCTCACCGCCCGAAAGCGTCGTCGCCTGCTGACCCACCTTGATATAACCAAGGCCGACCCGTTGCAGTGTCACCATCTTGTCTCGGATGATCGGCACCGCCTTGAAGAACTCCGCCCCCTCATCGACCGTCATGTCCAGAACATCGGAAATCGACTTGTCCCGGAACTGGATTTCCAGGGTTTCGCGGTTATAGCGCTTGCCCTTGCATTGGTCGCAGGTGACGTAGACGTCGGGCAGGAAGTGCATCTCGATCTTGATGACGCCGTCGCCCTGGCAGGCCTCGCACCTTCCGCCCTTGACGTTGAAGCTGAACCGGCCCGGCTGATAGCCGCGCGCCTTCGCTTCGGGCAGACCCGCGAACCACTCCCGGATCGGTGTAAAGGCGCCGGTATAGGTCGCCGGGTTGGACCGTGGCGTGCGGCCGATCGGCGATTGGTCGATATCGATGACCTTGTCGATATAGCGGGTTCCGTCGATCCGCCGATACGGCTGCGGCGAGGTGCGGGCCTTCATCAGGTCGCGCGCCAGGGCCGCATAGAGGGTTTCGATCACGAAGGTGGATTTGCCGGACCCTGAAACACCGGTCACGCAGGTCAGCGTGCCCAGCGGGACTTCCGCGGAAATGTTTTTCAGGTTGTTGCCGGTCGCGCCCGTCACTTCCAGGATCTGCCGCGGATGGCCGGGCCGGCGCGTCTTGGGTACCGAAATCTCCCGCCGTCCGGTGAGATAGGCGGCTGTGATGCTCTCCTCGCACTGCATCACTTCCTCGGGCAGGCCGGCGGCGACCAGATGGCCGCCATGGATGCCGGCGCGCGGCCCCATATCGACCAGATAGTCGGCGGCGCGGATAGCTTCCTCGTCATGTTCGACGACGATCACCGTGTTGCCCAGGTCGCGCAGGCGCTTCAGCGTCGCCAGCAGGCGGTCGTTGTCGCGCTGATGCAGGCCGATGGAGGGTTCGTCCAGAACATAGAGAACCCCGGTCAAGCCGGACCCGATTTGCGAGGCGAGGCGGATACGCTGGCTTTCCCCGCCCGACAAGGTGCCGGAATTACGGCTGAGCGACAGGTATTGCAAGCCGACATTGTTCAGGAAGCCCAGCCGCTCGTTGATTTCTTTCAGGATGCGATAGGCGATTTCCTTTTGCACCGGCGTCAGATGTTCTTCCAACCCGGTGAACCATTCGGCCGCATGCAGAATGGAAAGCCTGGATGCTTCCCCGATATGCTTGTCCCCGACCTTCACGGCCAGGGCTTCCTTCTTCAGGCGATAGCCGCCGCATTCGGCGCAGTCCGAGAAGGATTGGTATTTGGACAGTTCCTCACGGACCCAGGAACTGTCGGTTTCCTTCAACCGGCGTTCCATGTTGGGGATGACCCCTTCGAAACCCTTGGTCGTCGAATAGGACCGCATGCCGTCGTCATAGCGGAATTTGATCTTCTCTTCCGTGCCGTGAAGGATCGCATCCTGCACGTCCTCCGGCAGTTTTTCGAAGGCATCGGTCATGCTGACGCCAAAATGCTCGCAGATCGAGGTCAGCGTCTGGGTGTAATAGGGCGAGGAGGAATTCGACCAGGGTGCGATCGCCCCCTTGGCGAGCGACAGGGACCGGTCGGGCACCGTCATCTCCGCGTCGAAGGTCATTTCCGTGCCGATCCCGTCGCAGGCCGGGCAGGCCCCGAAGGGATTGTTGAAGGAAAACAGGCGTGGTTCGATTTCCTCAATCGTGAATCCGGAAACCGGACAAGCGAACTTGGCGGAAAAGATCGTCTGTTCGCCATTTTCCGCGTTTTCCGCGAAAAGCAGGCCATCGGCCAGTTCCAGGGCGGTTTCAATGGAATCCGCCAGCCGTGATTCCAGGCCCTCGCGAACGACGACGCGGTCGACCACCACTTCGATATTGTGCTTCAGCTTCTTGTCGAGGGCTGGGACTTCCTCGATCTCGTACATTTTCCCGTCGACCTTCACGCGCTGGAAACCGCGTTTCTGAAGGTCGGCAAATTCCTTGCGGTATTCGCCCTTGCGCCCGCGCACCATGGGGGCCAGCAGGAACAGGCGCGTGCCTTCCGGCATGGCAACGATCCGGTCGACCATCTGGCTGACGGTCTGACTTTCGATCGGAAGCCCCGTCGCGGGCGAATAGGGCACGCCGATCCGCGCCCAAAGCAGACGCATATAATCATAGATTTCCGTCACCGTGCCGACGGTGGAACGCGGGTTCTTGGACGTGGTCTTCTGTTCGATGGAGATCGCGGGCGACAGACCTTCGATCAGGTCGACATCCGGTTTCTGCATCATTTCAAGGAACTGGCGCGCATAGGCGGAGAGCGACTCCACATAGCGGCGCTGGCCGTCCGCATAAATCGTGTCGAAGGCAAGGGACGATTTACCCGACCCGCTGAGACCGGTGATTACCACCAGTTGGTCGCGGGGAAGGTCAACGTCTACGTTCTTCAGGTTATGTTCGCGCGCGCCGCGCACACGGATTGTCGGCGTCATTCGGCTCCACCCAAGGGGTTTAGAGGGAAATTACATATGGCGTGTGGGTACGCCGGGGGTGCGTACTATATAGTCCTACGCCCGTGCATACGAGGGTGGATTTAAGATTTTTTGGTCAGGGCCCCTTTCAAAGGGCTAATGTGGCGCGCTTAAGGGGCGTGTGATGCTTGCAAAGCCCTAATATTCAACGATAACGATGGGGTGCGGATATTCCGTCCCTGGACCGATCCGCCCTGTATGAGATGATGAGCTGTTACTTTTATTCAAGGGCCCATTCCAATAATGGCTAAGGCGAACCGCGCACCGCGAGAAGACCATTGGGTGTTCCCAACCTCGGATGCCTTGACGCTGTTTGAAAGGTCGGTTTTGCCGATCTGGATATTCGACGTCGATCGTCATGCGATGTGGTGGGCGAATGATGCAGCCTTGAAATTTTGGAACGCGGAGTCGCTGGACGCCTTGCTGGCGCGCGACTATTCCGCCGACAGCGCAACCGTCCGAAAGCGTTTGCGTGCAGTCGTCGATACGGCGCAAGCCGGCGATAGCGTGGAAGATACCTGGACCCTCTATCCCAAAGGGGTGCCGACCCCGGTCCGCGGACGGATGACGCCGGTCCGTATCGATACCGACAATCGCAAGGGGATCATGTTCGAGGTTCACAAGATCGATAATCAGGTCTTGGAAGTGTCGGACCGCCGACTTGTCGAGGCAACTCGCTATACCACGGTGATGATCAGCTATTTCGGTTTGGACGGAGAGCTTCTCTCGATGAATCCGGCGGCCATATATGCTTATGGTAATCAGCAAAGCCAAATCGCGGGTGGTAAGGTCGAGGAGAAAAATCATTTTCTGACCCGGTTCAAGGACCGTGATCTTGGCCGCGCCCTGTTCGACCGGGCGAAAATGGGCGGCGAACCATCAGGCGAATACGAAGTCCGACTGACGCCCGACGGAATTTGGCACCGGATCGATCTGCATTTGGGCCGTGACCCGATAAACGGGGATGCTTGTATCATCGTTGTGGAAGAGGACGTCTCTTCCTTGAAAAAAGCGATGCTGGATCTGGAGAAACTCAACCGCACGCTTGAAGACAGGGTTGCCGAGCGGACGCGGGAATTGCAACAGGCGCAGCGCAAGGCAGAGGACGCCAACCGGGCGAAGTCCGACTTCCTGGCGCGGATGAGCCACGATTTGCGGACGCCGCTGAACGCCATCCTCGGTTTCTCACAAGTGCTATCCTCGAATGAGACGCAGGAACTGGCGGCGCTGAAGTTCCGGTCCTATGGCGGGGATATCAACACCTCGGCTCAACGTTTGCTGGAACTGGTGGACGACCTACTCGATCTGTCACGGATCGAGGCCGGGCAGTTCCCGGTCAATCCAGAGCCTTTGAACCTGGTCACCATGCTGGATGAGACGCTGCATATGTTTCGTCCGAGTTTTCCGGCGATATCGATTTCCATGGATCACAAGGATGTATCGGACCCGACTGTCGTATCCGACCGGCACGGTATCTCCCTCATCACGACCAACCTGATCTCCAATGCCTTCAAGTACACATCGGGCAAGGGTACGGTATCGATCACGATATCGGATGACCCGGATTCGGATGCCCGCATCGTTACCGTCGCGGATACGGGTGAAGGTATCGGCGCGGATGACTTGGAAAATATCTTCGAGCCTTACCAGCGCGGCAGCGCGACAACCTCGCAGAAAACAAAGGGAACGGGCCTCGGCCTCAGCATCTGCAGCCGCTTGGCGGATTTGCTGAAAATCGACCTGAAGATCGACTCCGATCTGGGCAAGGGAACGACCGCGACGCTGATCATCCCGAAAAAGCTGGAGCAGCCTGAAGAGGCATAGCGCGTCGGGCGCGATAGTCACCCGTACCGTTCTTCCTTCCATGGGTCGCCGCGATGGTGGTAGCCGCGGTTTTCCCAATAGCCACCGGGATCACCCTCGGTGAACCAGATCTGCTTCACCCATTTGGCGCTTTTCCAGAAATACAGATGCGGCACGACAAGGCGTACCGGACCGCCATGCTCCCGGGTGAGGGGCCGGCCTTCCCAATCGGTGGCGAGAAGCACGTCGGGCTGTTTCAGGTCGGTGAGGGTCAGCGCCGTTCCGAACCCGTCATGCCCCTTGAAGATTGCGTGGGTCGCTTGCGGTGCCGGTCGGGCGCGGTCCAGAAGCGCGGTCATCAGGATGCCGCGCCAGCGATTGTCGAACCGGGACCAGCCTGTGACGCAATGGATGTCACAAAGTTTGTCCACAGGACCGATGTTGTTGAATTCCTGCCAGTCCAGTTTCCCGGGGGCGGCGCATAGCCCACCCCAGGTGATCGACCAGCTATTACGATCGATCAGCGGGCGGCTGCCCAGGTCGAGCACCGGGAAGGAGGTTACGCGTTCCTGTCCCGGCGGCAGGCGTTTGCGCCGGGCCGGGTCGGCCTGCCCGGTCAAGCGTTTCCCCTCAGCCACCGCCTGTTGTTTCACCGCGACAAGGCGCGGTTTGACGGGTATCGGGTCGAAACCGGGGGACCGTTCGACGGGGTGGCGGAACCGGTCATAGAGGTTCATGTTCTAGCCTAGTCTTCCATGAAAACGGGGCGGATTTCCGGGAACGGTACTCCAGTCCGGTGCAGCCCGCCAAACAAGCCCGCGTGAGCGGTTTGGCGACGGGCGCCGGGGCCATGAAAGGGGCTTTCGCGGCCCGGCGCATGGGGCTATAAGCGATTCAAAGATAGAGTGGCGGGTGCATCCAAACCGGCCGCAACAACAGGGGGCTTGAACGGTCGATTATCCGGAAAACCGGAAGGGAGCGTTCGGCAAGTCTAGGAGCCGGGAGTAACTCGTTTCTTGATTACTATTGAGAACGTATCGAAGTCGTTCGGTGGCGTGCAGGCCGTTTCCGGATGCAGTTTCACCATTGAAGAAGGTTCGATCACCGGTTTGATCGGCCCGAACGGGGCCGGCAAGACGACTCTGTTCAACATGATCGCCGGGGCCTTGGCGCCGACATCCGGAAAGATCCTGTTCCAGGGCGAGGACATCACCGGGCTGTCGTCGGACAAGCTGTTCCATAAGGGTATCGTGCGGACGTTCCAGATTCCGCATGAATTCGACAAGATGACCTCGCTGGAAAACCTGATGGTCGTTCCGCCGGGACAGATGGGGGAGAGCATCTTCAACACCTGGTTTCGCCCCGGTGCGGTCCGGGCGGAAGAGGCCGAGGTCCTGCGCAAGGCGGAAGAAGTTCTGGAATTCCTGCAACTGACCCATATCCGGGACGAGTTGGCCGGCAATCTCAGCGGTGGCCAGAAAAAACTACTGGAACTGGGCCGGACCATGATGACGGATGCCAAGGTCGTGCTGCTGGACGAACCCGGCGCCGGTGTGAACCGCACCCTGTTGAAGAAGCTGGCGGATTCGATCCGTCAGTTGAATGTGGAGAAGGGTTACACCTTCGCGGTCATCGAACACGACATGGACCTGATTTCCTCGCTTTGCCACCCGGTGGTCTGCATGGCGCAGGGCAGCGTCCTGACCCAAGGAAAATTCGAGGATGTTCGCTCCGACGAACGTGTGCTGGAGGCCTATTTGGGAAGTTCCGCGCATGAAGCGGCGGAGTAGGCAGGCGTGATTTCGGTTCCGGCGAAACGGCATTCGGCATGCCGATGCCGGAAGGTGGCCGAAAAGGGGTTTGTGATGAAGGGTGTTGCATGAGCGAGGTTTTGCTGCATCTCCAAGGCGTTACCGGCGGCTATGGGGAAGCGGATATTCTGCACGATGTGTCGATGGAGGTCGCGCCCGGCGAAGTGGTTGTGATCGTCGGCCCGAATGGGGCGGGCAAGTCGACGGCGATGAAATCCGTCTTCGGTCTGCTGAACGTGCGCGGCGGAAAGATCATTTTCGATGGCCAGGATCTGACCGGCCTGCGTCCCGACGAAGTGGTGCAGCGCGGCGTTTCCTATGTGCCGCAGACGGAAAACGTCTTTCCCAGTCTTTCCGTTCACGAAAACCTGGAAATGGGCGCTTATCTGCGCAACGACGATATTTCCGATGCGCTGGAACGGGTCTATGGCCTGTTCCCGCCGCTTCGTGAAAAGCGCCGACAGGCGGCGGGCACGCTTTCGGGCGGGCAGCGTCAGATGGTGGCCATGGGCCGCGCGCTGATGCTGGACCCTAAACTGCTGTTGCTCGATGAACCGACCGCGGGGCTCAGCCCTCTCTATATGGATCAGATCTTTTCCATCGTCCGGGAAATCAACGCCCTGGGCGTTGCCATTCTTATGGTCGAACAGAATGCGAAACAGGCGCTTGGCATCGCGCACCGGGCCTATGTGCTGGTCGACGGCACCAACCGGCATGACGGGACGGGCCAGGAATTGCTCGACGATCCGGAAGTGGCGGAAATGTTCCTGGGCGGCGGCAAGCCGGCCGCGGGTGACGGATCGGGGGCCGCGGAATAATGCTGGAATTCGTCAATTTCTATTTCATCCCCGGTCTGGTCCTGGGCTGTATCTATGCCCTGGGCGCGATCGGCGTCACCTTGACCTTCGGCATCCTGCGCTTTGCGAACTTCGCTCATGGCGAGGTGATGATGGTGGGTGCCTTCCTGACCTGGACTTTCATGGATTTCATGACCGGTGCCGGTCTTGCGCTGCACCCGCTGGTCGCGGCCATTCCGGCTGTCGTGATCGCGATCGGGGTTTCGGTCTTCGTTGATCGTTATTTCTATCGACCGTTCCGGAAAAGCTCGCCGATCATCGTCGTGATCGCAAGTTTTGGGATGATGCTGGTACTGCGCAGTCTGGTGCAGGTCATCTGGGGCCCGAACCAGATCACCTTTGTGAAGGGTATCGCGAAACCGAACGGGGCGATCCGCGAGGCGACCTCGGATATGGGCATGATGATCCTGGTGCCGGACAAGCACCTGCTGATCATGGTCGGCACGATCGTCATCATGCTGGCCTTCAATTACATCCTGACCAGCACGCGGATGGGCAAGGCGATGCGGGCAGTTTCGGACAATCCGGACCTGGCGCGCACGTCCGGCATCAATGTGGAATCGGTAATCCGCAATATTTGGGTGATCGGCGGTTTCTGCGCGGTCGCCGCAGGCGTCTTCCTGGCCATGGATACGCAGTTCATCGAATCCACCATGGGCTTCCGGATTTTGCTGCCGATTTTCGCGGCGGCGATCCTGGGCGGCATCGGTCGACCTTTTGGCGCGGTCGCGGGCGGATTGATCATCGGACTGGCGGAAGAGCTGGTGGCCTATCCCTGGATCGGGGACGCGCCGCTGATCAGCCCCGGCTACAAGAGCGGCATCGCTTTCATGATCATGGTCGTGATGCTCATCGTCCGGCCCAGCGGTCTGTTCCGCGGCAAAGTGTTTTAGGGGGAGGGTCGAGATATGGATCAAATGCTCGGATATTTCCTCTACGCGATGTCGTTGCTCACCATGGGCGGCATCTATGCCATCCTGGCGTTGGGGCTGAACGCGCAATGGGGGTTCGCGGGCCTGTTCAACGCGGGTATCGCGGGTTTCGCGGCCCTGGGCGCCTATACCTATGCGTTGCTGACCACGGCTGACAGCCCGTTTCACTATGGCGGTCTGGGCCTGCCGCTGGTGATCGGCGAAATGGTTGCCATGGTGGTCTCGGGCATGGTCGCCGCGGTGATCGGGGCGATCTGTATCCGACTACGCGCGGACTATCTGGCTATCGCGACCATCGGCATCGCCGAAATCATCAAGCTGGTGATCAAGAATGAGACCGATATCACCAATGGGCCGCGCGGCATAAACAAGATCCCGCGTACGTGGGAACACTTGACGGAGGAGCGGTTTTATTCCTCCTGGCCGATGTCGATGTTCAATACGCCCGAGGGCTGGGTCAGCTTCTTCGACAGTTTACCGGCCTGGTGGTGGCAGCCGTTCTTCGCGGCCACGGTCCTGGTGATCATGTTCATCTTCTACTTCCTGTTGGAACGCGCGCGCCTGTCGCCCTGGGGCCGGATGATGGCCGCCATTCGCGATAATGAGGTTTCCGCACGCGCGGCGGGCAAGGACGTGACCGGCCGCCGGATCGAGGCGTTCATTCTGGGCGCGGTCATCATGGGCATGGGCGGCGCCTTGCTGGCGCAGCATCTGCGGTTGATCGAGCCGACGAACACCTTCGACCCGGCCAAGATGACTTTTCTGGTCTGGGTCATGTTGATCGCCGGCGGTTCTGGCAACAACCGGGGGGCGATCCTGGGTGGTTTCCTGGTTTGGGTGCTGTGGTCCGGATCGGAACTGATGATCAAGGGCAGCATCGACGTCATCGCGAGTATTTTCTCTGATTGGGATCCGGCTATTCTGCAAACCAGGGCCGGTTTCCTTCGGATGCTTTTAATTGGGCTGCTCTTGCAACTAGTATTGCAGAAGTACCCAGGTGGGATCCTGCCGGAAAAACGACCCGCCGTTTCGGGCAGGAACGCAAAGCGAGCGGGGAATAGGGAATGAGAGTCATGAAACGTATACTGTTTGGAAGCCTTGCCGCCGCCATGTTGGTGGCCGGTAGCGCCCAGGCGCAGGTGAAGGTCGGTAACGCAATGGCCGTTACCGGTCCGATCCCCGATCTGGTGGCGCCGATGGTTGCGGCCGTCGATCTCGCCGCGAAGCATATCAACGAACAGGGCGGTGTCCTGGGCGAGAGCTATGAAGTTGTCCGCGCGGATAGCGCCTGCGACCCGTCTGCGGCCGTTGACGCCGTGACCAAGCTGATCAACGTCGATCAGGTTCTGGGCATCCTTGGCCCGGTCTGCTCCGGTGCCACGATCGCCCAAGCCGAATCGGTCTCGATCCCGGCCGGTGTCGTCACCTTGTCGGTCTCGGCTTCCTCACCGGCCATCACCTCGATGGAATCCGGCACGGATCTGGTCTTCCGGGCGGCGGCTTCCGATGCCTATCAGGGTGTCGCGCTCGCCGATTTGACGCTGGCCAGCGGCATCAAGGAAATTGCCGTTTCCTATGCGAACGACGATTACAACGCCGCGATCGCTCAGGTCTTCGCCAAGGTCTATGAGGAAAAGGGCGGCAAGGTCGTCGCCATGGAAGCGCATGAGCCGAACAAGGCCTCCTACCGGTCCGAAGTACAGACCTTGTCCAAAGGAACCAACGCATTGGCGCTGTTCGCCTATTATGGTTCCAGCGGCATCACCATCATGCGGAACGCGCTTGAAACCGGTGCTTTCGACACCTTCATCGGTGCCGATGGCATGCTGGCCCAGGAAGTCATCGACCAGATCGGTGCGGAAAACCTGGGTAATGCAACCTTCACCACCTCCGCTTCCGACGATACGACGGATGCATACAAGGCTTGGCAGGCCCTGGCCGAAGCAGCCGGTGTGCCGGCAGCCGATCCGTTCGTGCCGAACTCGTATGATGCGACCTTCATGATGGCCATGGCGATCGAAAAGGCCGGCTCCGCGGACCGCAGCAAGATTGCCGCGGCATTGCGCGAAGTCGCCAACGCGCCGGGTGAGGTCATCCTGCCGGGCGAATGGGCAAAGGCGAAGAAGCTCATCGGTGAAGGCAAGGATGTGAACTATGTCGGTGGCGCGGGTCCGCAGGATTTCGACGCTAACGGCGATGTCCAGGGGTCCTTCTCCAAGAACACGGTCGTTGGCGGTAAGTGGTCCGCGACCCTGATCAAGTAAGCTTTTCCGGAATTTCCGGTTGGTTTGGGAAACGCAGGGCTTCGGCCCTGCGTTTTTCTTTATCTTATCCACAGCTTTTCGAATTCTGGGGGCGACTCCGCCTTTGTTCGCGCCCGCCGGGTCCCTTATAGTCGCGAGGCGGCGCCAAGCGCGTCGAACCAGTTGAAACGAAGCAACGGTGCTGCCTTTTCGTGCAGTGCCGGGAATTAGGTTGGAGAGGGTCATGGCCGGCAGCGTCAATAAAGTCATCTTGGTCGGAAATCTCGGGCGCGACCCGGAAGTGCGCACCATGCAGAACGGCGGCAAGGTCGTGAATCTGTCGCTCGCCACCTCGGAAACCTGGAAGGACCGGGACGGCAATCGTCAGGAAAGAACCGAATGGCACCGTGTCGTTATCTTCAACGAACGGCTGGGTGAAGTGGCTGAGCGTTACCTGAAGAAGGGTTCGACGATCTATATCGAAGGTAGCCTGCAGACCCGCAAATGGACGGACCAATCGGGCCAGGAAAAATATTCGACTGAAGTTGTGCTGCAGCGCTTCCGCGGTGAACTCACCATGCTCGGCGGCCGCAATGACGGTGGCGGCGGTGGCGGCGGATATGGCGGCAGCCAAGGCGGCGGGTACGACGACGGCGGTTATGGCGGCGGTTCCGGCGGCGGTCAAGGTGGCGGCCAGGGCGGCGGTTCCGGTCCCGATTATTCCCAGGACCTGGATGACGAAATTCCGTTCTAGGGGTTACTGAAACGATCACGTTTTAAACGAGGGGCTGATGCTCCTCGTTTTTTTTGCACCTTACCCTAACGCAATGAAACCAAGCGGGGCAGTCGGGGTACCTTCGTTCGTATTGTACCGGGCTGTGATGTTGTCGGCATGACCAAAAAACTAAACATTAGAATACAATAAAATGAGGTTTACTTATTTACGAAAGGCGTGCTTTCCTCACCCTTGACGTTGGTGGTCACGCGGTACGTTCACGATTCAGGATGCCCGTCATTGCACCGTACCCACGATTGAGAAGGGTCAGAACATCCAATCGATAAAATGACTTCGGAAATTTTGAGTGGGGAATCATGTCCATAGAGAAATCCAATTCCTTGACTGGCCATGAGCGGAAGATGCGGCCGGACCAGATCATCGTCACCAAGACCGATTTGTCGGGCAAGATACGATACGGCAATCGGACGTTTTTCGAATTTTCCGACTATTCCGGTGATGAGTGCATCGGCAAACAACACAACTTAATCCGGCATCCCGATATGCCTCGGACCGTGTTCGACTTGCTGTGGAAGACCATCGCCGCAGGCAACGAGATCTTCGCCTATGTGAACAATAGGTCCAAGAATGGCGATAATTATTGGGTTCTCGCCCATGTCACGCCCAGCCGTGACAGCGCAGGCAGTATCATTGGTTATCACAGCAACCGGCGTGCCCCGAACCGCGACGCACTCAACGAGCATATAATTCCGCTGTATCAGCGCTTGCTGAAGGCCGAGCAGGCGGCTTCGTCGCCCAAGGCCGCCTTGGCGGATGGCGCGGCGATTGTTGATTCCATCCTTCGCGAACGGTCGATGAGTTTCAACCAGTTCATGTTTTTCTTGGGAGTCTGAGCAATGATCGGGTTCAACATCGCCTCCAATCAAGACATATCCAAAGCATTGCCGATTATGCGTGAAATCGCCGGTGGGAACTTCGACCTGCGTCTTATGGACATTACGGGGACGGGGGAAACCGCTGAATTGCTGCACCTGGTCAACGACCTGATCGACCGTTGCGACGCCTATGTTCGGGAATCTTCCGCGTGCATGGAACATGTCAATGACAGCAAGTACTGGCGCAAGATCATAGAAACCAGCATGCAGGGCGATTTTTTGACGGCGTCCAAGAAGGTCAATACTGCATTGTCGTCTATGGAAGGCCGGGTCGAACAGTTTTCAGGTGTTATTCGTGATTTTCGCGGAAGCATTGCGTCGGTGGTCGATACAGTGGCTTCCGCTTCGACTGAATTATCTGCTTCCTCCGAGTCGATGCAGCAGATTTCGGCCACAACAAACGAAAAGGCTGAGATGGTCTCCACAACCGCGGAGAAATCTTCGACCAATGTTGAAACCGTTGCCGCTGCGTCCGAGGAATTGTCCTCTTCCATTCGGGAAATCAGCGATCAGGTTTCTACAGCCACCCAAGCGGCCGGCCAGGCTGCCAGCCTAGCGGTCGAGGCGGCTTCAACCGTGGAAACCTTGGAGCGCGCGACACAGGATATCGCCTCGGCCTTGGAATTGATCACGGATATTGCCAATCAAACCAATCTTTTGGCGTTGAATGCAACGATTGAAGCGGCGCGGGCGGGGGAGGCCGGAAAAGGCTTCGCGGTGGTTGCCAACGAGGTGAAAGCCTTGGCGACGCAAACCGCGTCGGCGACAAACCAGATTTCGGAATACATCGCCGGTATTCAGAATGCCACAGGGGAGACCGTGACCCGTATTCGGGATATCGGCAGCCAGGTCGAGCGTGTGACCGAAGGCAATGCCGGTGTATCCGCCGCGGTTGAGGAGCAGGCCGCCGCAACCCGGGAGATTGCACGGAATATTGACCAAGTTTCCCAAGGCACAGCGGAAATGTCCTCGAGTATCGCCACGGTAAGCGATGCGGCCAAACAGACAGGTGAGTCAGCTACGGAAGTTCATGCGGCGGCATCCGAATTATCGGAACAATCGGAAAAACTGCGTCGGGTTGTCGACGAATTCCTTCAGCGTGTCGAGGCCATCGTATAGGGCGTCGGTGCAGCGCCACCCTTCAAATCGGCTTTAGGGAAAATCGCCGGCGCGTTACTGTTTTTCCTATAATCCAATATATTGAGTTGTCGGCCCTTGGGTTTCGTTTTTCCCAAGTGGTGACGCCTTTAAATTTGTTGAACGATCAACAAAGATTATGGTAGAGGTGAGAAAAGCAGAACGATAGACCTATTCGGAAATTCGGAGGCGACGCTGACATGACCACCAATACCCAAACCCCGGAAGCCTTGACGCCGGACCAGGTGATCAATCTGGACGCCTATCCCTTGCATCAGCCGGAAAGCGAATCCTTCGCGCGTATCGCCGCGCAGGCAAAGGCGGAACTGGACACGAAGCAATATGTCGTTCTGCCGAACTTCATCCGTCCCGAAGCGCGGCGGCAGGCGGTGGCACAGATCGGAACGGTGCTGCCGGCGGCCAATCACAACGCGTCGACCCGGAACTGTTACCTTCAGCGTCGGAAAGACCCGACCCTGCCGGACGACCATCCCCGAAACATCCTGTTTCCGGCCAGCACCTGGATGCTGGCTGCCGACCGGCTGCCCGCCGACAACCCGCTGAAGACTATGTATTACTGGGACAATATGATCGACTTCGTCGGGCGCATCGTGGGGACGGAGCAGCTCTATGCCAATGATGATCCGATGCAGCCGGTCAATGCGGTCTGCTACAAGGATGGGGATCAATCGGCCTGGCATTTCGACTCGGTCAATGCCTTCACCATGACCCTGATGCTCCAGGCGCCGGAATCCGGCGGGCGTTTTGAAATCATTCCCAATACGCGCCGCGATGACGATGAATGCATCGACCGGGTGCGCCAGGCGGTACAGGGTGACAGTGCCGACTGTGTGGAAGTGGCGCGGGAAGAGGGGGCTCTGTGCATTTTCCGGGGCTGCAATTCCCTGCACCGCGTATCGCCCGTGGCGGGCGACCGGATGCGTATCATGGGTGTCTTCGTCTATGAAAAGGAACCCGGTGTGATCGGTGATCCGGAAGTCAACGAAACGGTCTATGGCCGGGCGACCGCGGCGGCGGAGTAATCAGACCGTCGATGTCCGGACTTTCTATCGAAACAGCTTATCGCGGCAGGAAATCGTCGATGAAACGCTGGCAAAGTTCGGTCGCCTGTTTCTGCGACAGGACCTTGTCGTGAATCGACAGGCCCAGCCATAAACCGTCCATCAAGGCGATCAAACCCAGGGCAGCGTTGCGGGCGTCTATGGTGGCGCCGGCTTCCTCGGCCGCGGCCGCGAAATAGCTTTCCACCCGTTTGGCATAGTCGGTGTAAAGCTCCCGGTTGGCTTTCTTCACAAGCGGATTAAAGCGGACCTCGTGCCAGAAGCTGAGGAAGGCGCCCCGGTTCCGCTTGGTGAAGACTTTGTCGGAAAATAGAACCGCCGGTATCGCCCGCAACTGCGCGCTTTTCGACCGCGGGTCGATCTTAGCGGTTTCCTTGGCGACCTGGTCGGTCAGGCTGTCGAAAAGGTGCTTGAAGGCTTCCGCGACAAGCGCTTCCTTGCTGGCGAAGTAATGGCCGGTCAGGCCGCGTGACGCGCCGGCGGCATCGCAGATCGTTTTAAGCGTCGTGCCCGCGACGCCGAACTCCGCCATCGACGTAATGGTTCCTTCCATCAAGCCGATACGGCGGAATTCATTGATCTCCGCGTGGGTCTTCGGCCGCTGGACAACGGTGCGTTGCGATTTTTCTGCCATCGGCTGCGCGGTGGCCCCTAAGGAAAGGGCCCATCCGCCTTTCGGTTGTTTCTAAAGGCGGATGGGCGGATTCTACATATCCCGTCAATAGAACCGGCAGTTGCCGGCCCTTCTTACGCGTCCTTGAACCACCAACGTTCGAAGAACATGCGCCCGTCGACATCGTAGTTCGCGGACAGAGTGCCATGGCCGATTTTGTCGGAAATGCCGAAAACGTCATTGGCGAAGAAGGGAAGCAGCACGCCGCCGTCGTCGCGGACGATCCGCTGCATTTCCGCATACAGTTCGGTCCGTTTTGCATTGTCCAATTCCGACCGGGCTTCCACCAGCAGCTTGTTGAAGCGCTCATGGTCCCAATAGGTGTCGTTCCAGGACGCACCCTTGGCATAGGCCTGCGTCAGGATGCTGTCCGGTGTGGGATAGCCCGGCCAATAGCAGGCGGTGAACGGCTTCTGCATCCAGACATTCGACCAATAGCCGTCTTTCGGCTCCTGTTTCACCGTGACCGTGATGCCGGCTTTTTTCGCCTGCTCGCTAATCAAGACCGCGGTGTCGACGGCGCCCGCGAAGGCCGCGTCGGACGCGCTGAGGGTGATGTCGAGGGAGGAAAGGCCGGCTTTTTTCAGATAATGCTTCGCCATGTCCGGGTCATATTCCCGTTGCTCCAACTCCGCGTTGAAGAATGGATAGGCGGCGCTGATCGGCTGGTCGTTCCCGATGGAGCCATGGCCGTGCAGGATGGTGCGTAGCAAATGGTCGCGGTCCACCGCGTGTTTGATTGCCATGCGCACATTGTTGTCGTCGAACGGCGCGGTATCGGTGCGCATCGGGAAGGTATACTGGGTCTTGCCCGCTACTTCCTCCACCACAATACCCTTCATGCCGGCCATGCGTCCGGCCGTTTTGAAGTCCAACCGGTCGACACCGTCGACTTCGCCGCTGATCAGCGCGTTTTGGCGGGCTGCGGAATCCGGGATGGTTATCAATTCGGCGCTGGCGAAATGGCCGCGATCGTCCTGCCAATGGTTTGGGTGTTTTTCGTAACTCGCCCGGACCCCTGGTTCGAAGTTTTTCAGGATGTAAGCTCCGGCGCCGATGCCGCTTTGCCAATCCAGGCTGCCGTCACTGTTGGCCTGATAGATCGGGAAGTTGAAGCTGCTGAGTTTATAGGGGAAGTCCGCATCCCCTCCCGACAGGGTAACGATTACATCCATGCCGTCGGCCCGGATCTCTGTGATCGGATCAACCATGGTTTTTGCCGAAGACTCGGATTTTTCGCCGCGATGATGATTGATCGAGGCGATGACGTCGTCGGTGGTCAAGGATTTACCGTTGTGAAATTCGACGCCCTTGCGGATCTTGAAAATCCATTTTTTTGCGTCGGCGGAGGCTTCCCAGCCTTCGGCCAGTTTCGGGATCAGTTTCCCGTTGCCGTCCATTTCCGTCAGCGTGTTGGTGATCGCGTAATGGGTGGCGGATAGAAAACCGGTCAGGACCTTGCCCGGGTCCAACGTGTCGGACGTGCTGCCGTGGCCGATGCCGAAACGCATATGGCCGCCTTTCGGAACGGCGGCTTTTGTCGCACGGGGCAGGGATGTGGCGGCCATGCCTGCGATCCCCGCGGCGCTTATCGCGGTCGCCTGTTTCAGAAAGCCGCGCCGACCGAGTCCCCGGTCCAGCGATGGCCCCGCGTTGAATTTTGTATCCTTCATCGTTTCGTCTCCCTGGGGTTTCCCGTCCCCGTATTGTCCAAAAGCCAAGCTCCGTAATGTTGAACGAATAACAAAACTTTGTTGAACAGCCAACAATTTTTATGAAAAGCATATGGGCCGGTCTTTTTGGAACGCGGGGATTTCTTCATTGGTGCAAAGGTGGGAATTGAACTAGCCTTATCCCATCATGTTGGAAATACGCCCCATAACGACCGCCATCGGCGCGGAGATCTTCAACGCTGACCTGTCGCGCGATGATCATATCGAGGCCATACGGCAGGCTTTCATCGACCATTCCGTGATCGCCATCCGCGACCTGAACCTAACACCTGATGATCAAATCGCCTTTGCGCGGCGGTGGGGCGCCATCAATGTGAACCGTTTTTTCAAACCGGTGGACGGTTATCCGGAAATCGCGACGGTGTTGAAAGAGCCGGATCAGAAAGCCGCGATCGGCGAGGGGTGGCATACGGATCATTCCTATGATGTGGAACCGGCTGCCTGTTCCATGCTCTACGCCATCGAAACGCCCGCTGTCGGCGGGGACACGGCCTTCGCATCCATGAATGCGGCCTATCTGGGTTTGTCGGAAGAGTTTCGCCGGATGCTCGGCCAATTGAAGGCCTGGCATTCTTCCCGCCATGTCTTTGGCAAGAACGCGGACCGTTCGTACCGGGCCGACACGGACCGGGTCGGGAACGCGGAAGCGGCGACACAGGACGCTTGTCATCCCTTCGTGATCACGCATCCCTGGTCAGGCAAGCCGTGCCTGTATGTGAACAGTGTCTTCACGACCCATATCGACGGTTGGACGGCTGAGGAATCGGAACCTCTGCTGCAACAGATCTATACGCATTGCGTGAAACCGGAATACACCTGCCGGATCCGTTGGCGTCCCGGCACGCTGGGCATGTGGGACAACCGCGCCACCTGGCACAAGGCGATAAACGACTATCACGGCTATCGTCGCCTGATGCACCGGATCACGGTTGAAGGTACGGCGCTTTGCTAATCCCGGGCAGCAGCCACCTGCGCCCGACCGGCCTCCCGTTTGGCGTGGTCCGTGTTTTGATCCTTGCGGTGGTCGATTAATGGGCCGTCATAGGTGAAGGGGCAGGTGTGGATGACCGTCAGGTCGTCGGACAATAACGCGATATTATAGCTGGGCGCTTCATGGGTCATCGGCGCATCGTCCGCGGGGCCCAGGTCGAGCGCCACCTGGTGGTTGGTGCCGTAGAGGGTCGAAAAGGGAATGCCCCGCCAGCAGCCGGAAATCGGCCGGTGCACATGGCCGAAAAAATAGTGGCGGATATCGGCGCGGGTTTCCGCCAGCAGGGCGGCGACCTCCCGCCACTGCACCAGGCGAATCATATCCATCATGCGGATATGGATCTCGAAGGGCGGGTGATGGGCGAACAGATAGACCGGCTGGTCCTCAGCCGCCGCCGCGTCCAGTTCCGCCTTCAGCCACGACTGCCGGTCCGCGTCGTACCAACCCGCATGGGTTCCTTCCTGAACCGTATCCAGCATCAGGAACCGGCCTGCCTCGGTCTCAACCCGATATTGCACGAAACCGTTCGAATCCGTGCTGGCGCCGGGGAAGGCCGCCAGGAAGGCGGGACGCTCATCATGGTTGCCGATCAGCGGATACGCGGGAAAAGGCAGCCGGGCCAGTTCGCGTTTCAGGATCGTGTAGGCCGCGGCATCGCCCCAATGGGTCAGGTCGCCGGTCAGAACAAGGCAATCCGCGTCGCTGTGATGGGCGGCGATATGGGAAATCGCGGCCGTCAGCCGGGCTTCCGGATCCAGTCCGTATAGCGTCTTTCCGGGCGGCATCAGATGGGGATCGGTCAGGTGAATCAGCTTGGTCATGCGGGTATTCTCGAAAGGGGGGCGAAAACCTAGTCTAGTACCGCCCCGATGGAAGGAAAAACACCGTATTTCGTTGTTACACCGGGGAGCATCATGCTAGATATAGGGTTCTCGGGTGTCAGAATTATGACCGTGCCGGATTTCTTCCGGTTCCGTCCTGCCCCCCGGTTACGACCCTTCCGGACGAGGCCCTCCCAGGCGCCGACCCGGCAGGATTCTTTCATGGTCTAGACTGCAGGTTCCGCTTTGTCCGATCCAGTTTCTCCGCCGCCGCCCGGTAGCCCGGGTTTCGAGGTCAATCCCATCTCCATCGAAGAGGAGATGAAGACCTCCTATCTCGCTTATGCGATGAGCGTGATCGTCAGCCGTGCGCTTCCCGATGTGCGCGACGGCCTGAAACCGGTGCATCGCCGTATTCTCTACGCGATGAAGGAAAACGGCTACGATTCGTCCAAGCCGTACCGTAAATCGGCGCGTATCGTCGGGGACGTCATGGGTAAGTATCACCCGCATGGCGATTCCGCGATCTACGACGCGATGGTCCGCATGGCGCAGGACTTCTCCATGCGCCTGCCCCTGATCGACGGTCAGGGCAATTTCGGGTCCATGGACGGCGACCCGGCGGCCGCGATGCGGTATACCGAAGCGCGGCTGTCCAAAGCGGCCGAAACGCTGCTGGACGATATCGACAAGGAAACCGTCGATTTCCAGAACAACTATGACGATTCCTCCAGCGAGCCAGTGGTTCTGCCGGCGCGCTATCCGAATCTGCTGGTCAATGGCGGCGGCGGTATCGCCGTGGGCATGGCGACCAACATTCCGCCCCACAACCTGAATGAAGTCGTCAATGCCTGCATTGCCTTCATCGATGATCCGGGCGTCAGTATTGAACAATTGATGGAAATCGTGCCGGGGCCCGATTTCCCGACAGGCGGCATCATCCTGGGCCGGTCCGGCATCCGCTCCGCCCATCAGACGGGCCGCGGCTCGGTGATCATGCGGGCGCGGACCCATATGGAGGAAATCCGCGGGCGCGAGGCTATCGTCGCGACCGAAATTCCCTATCAGGTCAACAAGTCGCGCATGCTGGAACGCATCGCCGAAGTGGTGCGCGAAAAGCAGGTCGAAGGGATCGCCGATCTGCGCGACGAATCCGACCGCGACGGCGTGCGCGTGGTGATCGAGCTGAAGCGCGACGCGGTCTATGACGTCGTCCTGGCGCAGCTTTACAGATACACCCCGATGCAGACCAGTTTCGGCGTCAACATGCTGGCCCTGAACGGCGGCCGGCCGGAGATGTTGAACCTGAAGGACATCGTCGCGGCCTTCGTCGACTTCCGAGAGGAAGTGGTGACGCGCCGAACGGCCTTCGAATTGCGCAAGGCGCGGGAACGCGCCCATGTCTTGGCCGGCTTGCTGGTGGCGATCAGCAATTTGGACCCGGTGATCGAATTGATCCGGGCCGCGCCGGACCCCGCGACCGCGCGGCAGGAATTGATGTCCCGCGACTGGGAAGCCGGCGACGTCGCCCCCTTCATCGCCTTGATCGACGATCCTGGGCATGAGGTGATCGACGGCAAATACCGCCTTTCCGAAGCCCAGGCGCGCGCCATCCTGGAATTGCGCCTGCAGCGCCTGACCGGCATGGAACGGGACAAGCTGGCGAACGAGACGGCGGAACTGGCCGATAAGATCCGTGATTTCCTGGAAATCCTGCAATCCCGGCCGCGCCGCCTTCAGGTCATGCGCGACGAGTTGATCGAAGTGCGCGATCAGTTCGGCACGCCGCGCCGCACCTCGCTGGAAGAGAACGAGTTCGAGCACGATATCGAAGACCTGATCCAGCGCGAGGACATGGTCGTCACTGTCACGCAGGGTGGGTATATCAAACGCGTGCCGCTCTCGACCTATCGGGCACAGCGCCGGGGCGGCAAGGGCCGGTCGGGTATGTCGATGAAGGATGACGATGCGGTCGTGAACGTCTTCGTCACCTCGACGCATACGCCGGTGCTCTTCTTCTCCTCCTTCGGCATGGTGTACCAGATGAAGGTCTATCGTCTGCCGCTGGGAAGTCCCACGGCGCGGGGCAAGGCGCTGGTCAATCTGCTGCCGCTTTCCGAAGGGGAGTATATCAGCACGATCATGCCGCTGCCGGAGGATGAGGAAAGCTGGGGCGAATTGTTCGCCGTCTTCGCGACAGCGACCGGCAATGTCCGCCGTAACCGGCTCAGCGATTTCACCAATATCAAGGCGAACGGCAAGATTGCCATGAAGCTGGACGAGGGCGACCGCTTGATCGGCGTGCGCACCTGTTCGGAAGACGAGGATGTCTTCCTCTCCACCGCGCAGGGCGTTTGCATTCGTTTCCCGGTGCCGGACGTCCGCGTCTTCTCGGGCCGGACGTCCACGGGCGTGCGCGGCATCCGCTTGGCAGAGGGCGATGACGTGGTCTCGCTATCGCTGATGAACCACAGCAAGGCGACTTCGGACGAGCGCGAAGACTATCTTCGCGCCGCCGCCGCCAAGCGCCGCTTGGAAACCGCGGATTACGCGGATGACCAGGAACGCCGCGCGAAAGACGAGGAAACGGCCAGCCTGTTGGAACAGGAACCCTATGCCGAGATGCATGAGGCTGAGGAATTGATCATCACCGTGTCCGACGCGGGCTATGGCCAGCTTTCCTCCTGCTTTGACTACCGCATCACCGGGCGTGGCGGGAAAGGTATCGGCAATATGAATCTGGGCCGCGGGGACGACAGCCGAATTGTCGCCTCCTTCCGCCTTGTGCCGGAATTGGACGAGTTGGTCCTGGTCAGCTCCGCCGGTCAGATCATCCGTGCCCATGCCAACGAAATCACCCCGAAACGCCGCGGCAGTATGGGCGTACGCATTTTCGATGTCGGCGCCGAGCAAAAGGTCGTCTCCGTCGCCCGACTGCGTGATGCCGAGGGGAGTGACGAGGAAGAAGGTGAGGAAGGCGAAGACGGCGAGAACGGGGTCGTTGTGAACGATGCCGATGCGCCGGCTTCACCCGAGACACCGGATGCCGGCGATGAAGGCGCGGAAGAAAGCGGCGAGGCCAACGAAGACTAAATCGCCCGCTCATGAAGGGTTGAAATGAAAGAAGCCGCTCTTGGGAGCGGCTTCTTTCGTTTCGGCAGGCCGTGGCCGTCGGTCACTCAATCGCCAAAACATGCTTTCAGCAAATCTGGTGAAAACCGGGTCGCACCCTCACTGTTGAGGTGATCCACGTCGCGAAAGAATCCACGGTTACGAACGGCGGCTCTGGCATCCCAATAATGTGCGCCGACCCGTGCTGCTTGGTTTTTGAAAAAGGCGATTTCCTCTTCATGTCCCGCGGACGAAGTAGCGGATGCCATGGCGGCGGCATAGTCTTCGGAAACGGGATAGCTTACGAGACATAGACGGGCGCCTTTTTCGACGAGCCAGTCGATCAGGGCCGCGTATTCCCTTCGTGCCGTTTCCACGTGTTCCGTCTCTCTGATTGTATGCCATGTCCGCCTGATTTGCGCATCGAGCAAGCGCTTCCGGGGCGGCACGGCTGAAAGATCGCCTGACGACAATAGCGACCCGAAATCCGTGACGGTGACTTTCGATTCCAAGTGACCGCCGTTTCGCAAAAATGTCTCCCAATATGCAAATGCACGGGAGCGGTGACGGACTGAGCGGATGTGAAGATTGGGAACGTCGTTGTCGATCTTGTGTCGACTATTGACGCGGTATGGAGCGAACAAATGCGGATCGGCTTGGAGAATGATCCGGCCCGGGGCGTGGTCAGAGAAGTAAGACATCGCCTTCACAGCCATGTCGTGAATATTTTCGGAAGGATAGGCGAGATTGATAAAACCATCCGACGCATTGAATCCCCGCGCGGCGTGACTATCGCCGAACGCTGCGTCCGATACCTGCGACGTATTCAATAACCTCGAATGTGCGCCCAGCGTGTCTTGTGGCAGGACTTGGTCGCGGATGAGCCATTCGGTCGCCCCCACAAACCCGAAAAAGACAACTATGCAACTGGCGAAAAATGCCAATACAGCGGCGTTCATTCTCGGCCCGTGCCGGGGGTTAAAATTGGAAATAGATGAATGCATTGCTGCCACTCACATAGACTTTGAAAAGACACACGGCGGAAAGCGATCCCAAAACCCCGGCGAATGCCATGGATGAGCGCGTGCTGACCGTTGCTGTCTTCAGTCGTTCAGTGATTTGGAGTGCATTAGGCATGAACCATACCAAGGCCACCGAAACGGCCAGGAGTGCGATCCCCAAATCGGCTGTTTCATAAATTGCCAACTCCCAAATTCCGGGAGCCGTCTGTGCTGTCATCGCGCGTACGATCGCCCCGGCTTGGGCGAAGTTTTCCGCTCGGAAAAACACCCAGGCGAAGACGACGCCTATAAAGGTCAGGATGGTGCTGATCAGGACGGGGACGCGCAGGCGGCTGTGACGGAACCAGAGGTGGGCGACGGTCAGGTAAAAGCCGTGCAATGCTCCCCAGAACACGAACTGCCACCCGGCGCCGTGCCACAATCCGCCCAGCAACATCACTATCCAAAGGTTCGCATAGCGCCTTACCGGTCCGGAACGATTTCCCCCGAGCGGAAAGTACAAATAATCCCTCAGGAAAGTGGAGAGCGTCATGTTCCAGCGCTTCCAGAAATCGATGATGTTCGTAGCCTTGTACGGGGACCAGAAGTTGACCGGCAGAGTAAGGCCGAAGACGAGCCCTAGGCCCAGCGCCATGTCGGAATAGCCTGAAAAATCAAAGTAAATTTGGAAGGTGTAACAGAGCATGCCGAGCCACGCTTCGATCATGCTTGTCTCGACAGCCATGGACTGCGCCAGAAAAAGTCTGTCGGCGTAGACCGCCAAATTGTCTGCCAGCAGAACCTTTTTCGCCAACCCGATCGAAAACAAGATGACACCGGCAGCGATATCTTCCGGCCGGAACCGAGCGAACCTGTTTCCGCCCAGCTGCGGTATGAGTTCGCTGTGGTGAACAATCGGCCCGGCGATCAATTGGGGAAAGAAGCTTATCAGGAAGACGTAGTTCAGCAGGGATCCGCTTCTCGTTTTCCCTTGGTATATGTCAACCAGATAGGCGATCTGCTGGAATGTGAAGAAAGAAATACCCAGCGGCAGTAGAATTGCGGGAAGGCCGGCATGGACGCCCGAAACCGCGAAAATCATATCGGCCAGAAATCCGGCGTATTTGAACCAGCCCAGCAAAGCCAAATTGAGGGCGATTGCAAACGCAGTGACGATTTTGCTGCGCGTCTGCGAAATCATACGCCCAAAGGCAAATGTGACGCCGATCGTGGCGCCCAGCAAAACGACGTATGGCGGATAGGTCCATCCGTAGAAAACGAATGACGCGATCACGAGATATGCAACAACGGATCGAGGCCCAAAGATCCGGGCGATCAGAGCCGCCCCGAATACGACAATGGGCAAAAACCCGACAAGGAACGAAAGTGAGGAAAAAAGCACTACGGTTGGCCCGTGTCCCTTTGCAGCTTCTCGTCTGCAGGGAAGCCGGCAAAGTGGCGCCAAATCTTCACAACCGGCGTGACGTATAGACCGAATAGCGAACGGTATTCCGGCAGTTCATCGTCTCCAATACCGAACTGCACGCGTTCGGTGTCCTTCGGGCAATACAATGTCCCAAAAAGACTGTCCCAAACGGAAAAGATGTGACCGAAGTTTTTATCGTAGTGCTGCTGAGACTTGCTGTGATGAACTTGATGCTGTGCCGGAGAAATGAACACACGATTCCAGAAGTCGCCGTAGGAAAGCCACAAATGGCTATGGCGTAAGTTGTAGCCGGCGATACGCCAAACCCAGATACCGATTAGCGAGCCGAAGACATAGATCGGCATCACGTCTTGCCCCAAAAACAGCACCCAAACGCCAATGCCGGCCCCCATGATGATGGACGTGCACACGGTCCCGAACAGCGCATCCAACGGATGGCGTCGAAGCGCTGTAATCGGTGTCAGCACTTCGGCTGAGTGATGCACCTTGTGCACTTCCCAAAGGACCGGAACCTTGTGCTTCAGGTAATGGGCATAGGTCGCGCTGAAATCCCAAAGTAAAACGATATAAACCGTATAGAGGATGCGCAAAGCCAGGGAGGAGTCGGTACCGGCTGTCTGCAGGCCAAGCACGGCGGCGAATTCCAGAATAGTATTCGAAATGATCGCCGGACTTAGAAACGTTGAGACGGCAATCGCGAAAAGCACTATCTGGTTGATGGCAAAAACAGCGTAGTCCAGTTTTGCGGAGTCATGCATAAAGATCCGCCGCGGGAAAAGAAGCTGCATGGTTCTACGCAAGTCGACTTCTGATGAACCGGTTTTCTGCCGGCGCCGGTGACAAACAACGAAAAACGCGATGCAAAACGCGATGAATAGCGGGAAAATACTCAAGAAGTGGCCCGGGTCGACAAAAACACGAAGCGTGACCGCCCAAATTGTTGCCAGTTGATCTGTTAACGAAAAATTGGACAGCATGACGGTACCAACGCTCAGTTTCGACGCTAGCAAAGGTACCGCGCCTGAATGCCGATAGCTTGTGCGAATGCCGCGCAATTTATTAGAACTCACGCTAACGTCGACCTGGCGCCCCTCAGTACGGTCTGAAACTTGGGGGGGCCGGTTTCCGAACGGGCCAAGACGCACAGGCCTATGGCCTGAGGTCGCCGGATAACGAGCCATCGCGGGTTAAGACTTCGCCCCCTGAGAGATATCGCCGTCTTGGATATTCCTTAGGCCCACGGCGCTTCCGCAAAGGGGCTGGCGGGGCCCTTGCCGATAAACGAGACAAATCCGCCCGAAATGGGCTTCTGTGACAAGTCAATCGTTTGATTTTTGGGGCCTCAAACGATCAGCAGTCGTGACCGGTCATTCAAAAGCGCGGTCTACCAATTTCGGGCCGTAGGGTGTAGATAGGCGCGGTTGTCGGCGGAATGGGCCGGTAACCGGGTGTTCGGTCTTAGGCCGGGGCCGTGTTTCCGTTGGTCGGTCGGCCCCGCAAGAATGGCCGCTACCGGCCTTGGCCAAGAACCTCAGAATGGTTTGAGGGGAGGACTATATGAGCACCGAACGGGTCGCCATCTATCCGGGGACATTCGACCCCATCACCAATGGTCATATGGACATCATCACGCGCGCCGCTCGGCATATGTGCGACCGACTGATCGTTTCCGTCGCGGTCAATGCGGGGAAGGGGCCGTTGTTCTCCCTCGAAGAGCGCACCCAGATGGTGCAGGCGGAGATCGACTCGCTGGCCAATGGCGGGGTCGCCACCAAAATCGAAGTGCGGAACTTCGATAGCTTGCTGATCCATTATGCGCAGGAAGTCGGCGCCACGATGATCGTGCGCGGTCTGCGCGCCATATCCGATTTCGAGTACGAGTTTCAGATGGTCGGCATGAATGCACGCCTGAACAAGAACATCGAAACCGTGTTCCTGATGTCCTCCGAACGGAACCAGTTCATCTCGAGCCGTTTGGTGAAGGAAATCGCCTCGCTTGGCGGCGATGTCAGCGAATTCGTTTCGCCCCGCATCGTGGAGCGTTTGAAAGAACGCCTCGTTTGAACAACGCCCCGTCTGATCAACGGTTTGATCAACGCCCTGGCCGTGCGGGTCGTTTTCTCGTGATGTATGTCACCGTTCGGTGATTATCTTTCTCCGATTTTTCGGAGGGGCGCGGCGTATTGATGACTTGCCAGTATAAATTAGCTAAAATTGTCACCATTCAGTGAAAAAAATCGCGTTGTTAATAAATGATTCAGAACATCGCGGTAGTGTCATCGAAACGACGGCGATTTGCCGAATTTGATACAGACGTTTTTCTTTTGGAGTGATTTTTAGCTGTGCGTCGAATTTTGGCGCGAAGGTTTTAAAATGTGGTGAGCACCGCATTGCGCAGTTTCGAGTGGTATTGGTAGCAGTTATTTGTACCGATGTTAGGGCGGGGCGTTCGGGAGACCGAATGCCCCGTCAATTTTTTCAACTCGCATTTTGCGGGGCGCCGGGCGCGTTTCAGATAAGTTCGTGATCGCGGTCGTCGGTTTCCCCAAAGCGGGAGAGGGCGGGTTTCTTCAGCCCTTCATACAATTTGTCGAGCCCCGCATTGATTTCCTTGTTGTTGCGTTCGAACAGGCTGTTGCCCTGCGCGTCGCCGTCGACCAGAAGGGGCCCGAATTTCTCGACCTCGATCACCCACATGGCTTGGGCTATGCCCAATTCGTCGAGCCAATGGACATCGTGGACGCGTTTGATGCCGCGGCCCAACAGGGCGCCGGTGCCGTATCCCACGGTCGTCAGATAGACCGCCCCGGCGGGGACGAACAGGCGCTTATAATCCGCTTCCGACATGCCGCCCTTGCCGATAATGACTTTGGCGCCGGACAGCGCGAACCAACGTTCCATCCATTTCGCGAAGCGGAAGCTGGCCGTTGCGGTTACCGCGCCGATAGAATAGCCGCCATCCGGCTTCACCGATGCGGCGGGTGAGCAGTGAAAGTTCACATTGCCGACCTGGGCGGGATCGATCGGCAGGGCGTGTCCTTCGTCGATCACCCGGCGATAGACGCCTTCGCGCCCGGTATAGATCAGCCCGTCGATATAGACGACGTCGCCCAGTTGCAGTTTGTCCAAGTCTTCCTGCCGGACGGGGGATTTCAGCCTGACTTCGCGTAAGGTGCTCATGGTTTGTTTTCCTTATTCAGCGGCGGCTTGCGCGGTTGTGCCCCAATCAACCGTGTCACGCCGGATATAGGGCGTGAACCACTGCGGGTCGGTCCGGTATTCGACCTGTCCGTCCGCATGGATCCGCGCGGTTGCCCGGCGGGAGGACAGGCAGAAACAATGCACACTGACCGGCATGCCGCCGGTATGGGTGTAACCGACCTCCACATGGCAATCGACCACCATGCTTTTGCCGACGAAGCCCATCGCGCCCATGCCGATGGAGTTGCCCAATTCCTGCAGTTCCAATTCCAGCTTTGCGATTTCCGGGTCCGGGTTGCGGTCGCCGACGGTGCGCAGACAGGCGGCCTGCTTGCCCAGCACCATGCAGGTATCTTTAGATCCGCCGACGCCGATACCGACAATCGCCGGCTGACAGGCAAGGCCGCGCTTGCCGAAAGAGATCAGCGTATCCAGGACGAAACGCTTGATGCCGTCGATCCCGTCGCCCGGGAATAGCATGCGATAGTCAGTGCCGAACAACCCGCCCTTGTGCACGGTTGTGATGTCGACCCAGTCGGCGTCGGGCTCGAAGCTCCAATCGATTTCAGGCGCGTTGATGCCGACATTGTTGTTATTGTCCGTCCGCCACAGTGGGTGAACCCGGTTGGGGCGCAAAGGCACGCTGGTCGTGGCCCGCGCCGTCGCTTGCCGCAGCGCTCGTTCCAGGGCGATGAAGCCGCCGTCGATCTTGGCCTCGTTCCCGATCTTCACGTAATAGCGCGGCAGGCCAGTATCCGCGCACATCGGACGGCGGTCTTCCTTCGCGGCTTCCCAGTTCTCCAGCATAGCCTTCAAAACGAAGGAGGATAGGTCGCCTTCCTCCGCCTGCGCCATCGCTTTAATGCCGTTCAAATAGTCGTCGGGAATTTCGATCCCCGCCTTTGTCATCAAGGTATGGGCGGTTTCCTCCAGCAGGTCGTTTTCGATCATGTCTTTTTTTAATCCTTCCCGAACGCCTCATGGGATGGTTGATCCATCGCCGGTTTTTTCATCCGTCAGCTACGCAGGGTGAGGCCTTTCCCGTCAAGGGATGTATTCCGGGCACATGTTCCGACGACGGGCCATCCCTTACTATATCCGCAACAGTTTCGGTTGGATCGGTGCATGCGGCAATCCCCACCGACGCAACCGGGCCCAGCCTTGGGGCGTTTTTGTTATATATATTGATTTTAAACCATTATGCCGTCGAGGTACTGACATGTCCGATGCCCAAGGTGTTGAAAATGACCGAAAGCCGCTTGAAAATGTCGAATCCCATGCAGTCGGCTTGGCGGCGCTGACCATCTGCGAAGCGCTGATGATGTCGCTGGTCGAGAAGGGCGTGTTCTCCGACGATGAGCGCTTGGCTTTGCTGGAAGACTGTTCGGAAGCGCTACGACATACCGCTCAGGATGCGGAGTCCATCGGCTTGCACAAATCGGCGGCGAAGATTGTCGAATTCGTGGCAGCGAATTCCAATTCGACGAAAGCGGCGCAAAAAATTGGATAGCCGCTGCCATACGTGTTCGGTACGGTTTGTCACTTGGGGTTTTTGTTTCTTGTAAAAACGAATGGGGAGGCGGTGGGATTGCACCGTGCTTGTGCTTCAGATGCAGGACGGCGAGATTCAAGACGAAATATTAGAAATGACACATGCCCTTAAGCGAAAACTGTCCGTATTTCTGTCAATGAGCGATAGCGAAGAGCGCTTTATCGACCGCCTTGATGCGCGGACCGAAAGTTTCGGCAAGAATGACCAGATCGTTTCCGAGGGCGACGCATACTCAAAGATCTATGTGATCAAGAAAGGGTGGACCTACCACTCGCGGACGCTGGACGACGGGCGCCGGCAGATCACCCGCATCGATTTGCCCGGCGATATCTGTTGTTTCTTTGCGCCGATCCTAAAATATTCCGCCAACAATATCGTTGCCCTGACCGACTGCGAGATGACCGTCCTCGAATTGGAACAACTGGCAGAGATCTATACGGAACAACCGGGCTTAGGGGCGGCGTTGTCTTGGTGCTGTGCCCAGGACGAGTCGGTGTTGTCTGAACGGCTCGTCAGCGTCGGCCGGCGTTCTGCCGTGGAACGGCTTGCACATTTCTTCGTGGAGATCCGCAGGCGCATGGAACTGGTCGATCTGGCCGAGGGAAACCGTTTCCTGTTGCCCGTCACAAGGGAACAATTGGCCGATGCGATGGGTATCACAACGGTCCATTTATTCAGGTCGATGCGGCGCCTGGAGAAAGACCAGATCATAGCCTGGGGGACAGATGGCGTGGCCATCAACGACATGATGGAGCTTCACAGAATTGCAAAATTCACGGAACCCTATCTGCATTACACAGAAATTCCCTCAAGGACCGACCGGTTCCTCAAGAAGCTTTCGCAGATCCCCCAATATGCTTCGGGGCAGCAATAGGCCGGGCGGAGGATCAAGAGCCGAAAGATCAATGATTTTTGGGAATGGGCAGTCCCTTGTTGCGTATGCCGACTGGCATTTAATGTAGAAAATAGGTGCAGTGCGGCCGAAAATAATCAATTACAGGCTAAAACTTTACCTTACATGCGTATTATAGCCACTTCATGCTGTGTCGGCCTCTGCTTGGTGATGACAAAATTTTCCGTCCGAGCCGCCCGATCCATACATAGGTAATAGAGGCGGGTACTTTCCCTGTGCGACGTTGCGGTTTTATGAACCCAACGGATGCCACCACGAATGTCAGACAAAGAAACGGACGAGGCCGGGGCGGAAACGCTCTCGGAGGGCGCCGACATACGCCATGTCGTCCTTGTCTTCACCGATACCGACTGGACCAGCGTCAGGCGCGCAGCGTCGCAGCACCTAAGAAGTCTTGCCGAAAACTGGCTGGTCTGTTTCGTCGCGGAGGGCGCTGCCGGTGAGCCCGACCAGCAGAGCGCCCGGCTGCATGACACAGCCATGCTTGCACAACGCGTCGGTGCCAAGGCCATGGTCGGGTCGCTTGACGCGCTGGCGGCTTTTATCACGAACCTTCGTACGCCGCCGGAGAGCTTTCTGGTCGTTCACAAGAACGGCCCTATCGGGGAATGTCGGCGTTGGTGGTTCGAGCGGCGTCTGCGAAAGCATATAGGTAAATCAAGAATTCAGGCGGTCGGCGTCATGGCTGCGTCGGCGGAAACCTATCGGCCGCCGGTCAAAGTCGTTGGTCGGATCGGTTCCGAAGCGGGCAAGGCTGGGTGCGCAGCGGCATTCATGGCCGTGACCTCGGCCCTTGCCGGCTGGTTGCTGGCCGGCATGCCGGCGGAACTGACCGCGGTCGTGCTCCTATATGGCGCTGTCATTGCCGCGTTGGTGCTGGGCCGTTCAGCGGGGTTCACAGCCCTGGGCGTCGGTGCACTCGGTCTCGCTGCGGTTCTCTACGTTCCTTTCTTACCGCCGGTTGCCGATTTAACGTCATCACCGATCCTTGCCTTTTTCTATGTATTTGCCGGCGCCCCGGCAGTACTGATCGCCAGCCGTTCACTCCGCCGGAACAGGCTTGCACGGGAACGCCAAGCCTTGGGTGAAACGATTATCCGGATCGCTCGGCATATCAATGGCACAGTAAGCCTTGAGGGGCTGTCGCGCCACTTGGCCGATGAACTCGGCGGACCGTTGGGCGCTACGGTCCACCTTTTGCCTTGTGAACCCGATGCGGAGGATCTGGACGTGCTGCTCGCGGCGACGATCGGCCGTGATGTGATCCCCGAAGATGTCTTGGCATTGCGAATTGCGATGAACGTGAACCAGCCGACCGGGCTTGGAACCAGCGTTGCGAACGAAACTATCTTCCACTTTCATCCGGTCTCCGCCGCCGGCAAGGTGCGGGCGGTCATTGTGCTTTCGGACACAAATGAAGACCGGCTCGATGACCCTAAATTGCAGGTGCTGTTGGAAACCGTGGCTGACCTGTGCGGAATTGCCCTGGAACGTATTGTTTCGGTTGAGGCGGCAGAGTCGGCGGACGTGGCAGCAAGGCGCGATGCGGAACATCCATCTGGCCAGGTTCCGGAATCTGCATTGCTGTTCCTGGCCGGGGATATCAAAAACAAACTGACCGATGCCGGCGCAGACATCGCGCGCCTTCGCCTGATATTGGCGAATACGGGATCACAGGGGGCCGTTGAATTGGCGTCCAAGGTTCAAGGGTTGATATCGCATTTGGAAACGGCGGCGGCCAATGTCATTCATTTGTCCCGCCTGGAAAACACCGATCCGGTTATTGAGAAAGACAGCGTCGACCTTGTCGCCGTGATCAACAGCACCGTGGCTTCGATGACGGATGTGTTGTCCGGGTTCACGCTGGTTCGGCGCTATGTGGATCAGGAACCAGCCGTGGCGGGTGACGCATCGATGATTGAACTCGTCCTGCGCAATCTGCTGGGGAATGCGGCCCGGTATTCGATGGATGGGTCTTCGATCACGATTTCCATTGAGGAAGTTGGGCATGACTTGTTCCTCGGCATTCACGACGAGGGCGTGGGCATCCTTGAAAAGGACTTGGAACGCATCTTCGAGTGTTTTTACAAAAGCGTTGGGGCGCGGTCGGATGGGTATAGCGCGGGGCTTGGGCTTGCCATCTGCAAAAAAATCGCAGGCCTTCATGCAGGCAGGATTTGGGCGGAAAGCCCCGGCCCCGGAAAGGGCACCAAATTCTTTTTGTCGTTGCCCAAAGCCGAAATCCCAGCGTCATCAATCCAACCGCCGCAGCTTCTCGTGTTGGCCGCCTCCGAGACTTGAGGCCGTTGGCTGATCGAAACGACAGATTGGTTCTGTAAACGGGGGCTTCGCTGCCCCCTTTTTTCATTGGTTCACAAAAATCGTTAAAACCAATAATGGTATAGCTATGGCTGAATTTCTTATTAAGAAAACAGTTTAAGTTTGCATTCTAAATAACTGAAAATAAATATGAATTAGCTAAATTTTAACTCTTTATCGGCATTTACTGACCGCGTTGTGGCTAACAACGCAAAAATGTAATCGTCTGGTGCTGTTCAGCTTATTCTATAATTCTGAAGTGCCTTTTTCGGTTCGTTTGCCAGGACGTTGTTGGCCCATTTTGGAAAAACAGGCGGCGTGTTCCGAACAAGGAGTCAGAAGTGCATATTTTTCGTAATGTTAGAGTTTTCTACAAAGTTCTCAGCGGCTTTACTCTAATACTGGTGTTATTAATCTCTGTAGGTTTGGTCGGTGGCCTGAACCTTGACAGTGTAAAAGGAAATTTCCTGCGTTACCGGGGGTTAGCGCTGCAAACAAACGAGGCCGGTCGTGTTCAAGCTAACCTTCTGGAAGCGCGGCTAGCGGTTAAAAACTTTGTTATTTCTTCAAAGGAAAATGCCATTACGGCTGTGCAGCGACGTCTTGGAAGAACTGCGGAGCACGCAAGGACCCTTGAAACGCTGGCAAAGACGGATAGGTCCAAGAAGGCGGTAGAGGAAATTCTTTCGGACATCGCCCTGTACAGAGATACGTTTCAAAAGGTGACGGATCTACAGGCGCAACGGAACGAGCTTGTGCTGAACACGCTTGAGGTCGTGGGACCGGAACTTGTACGCGACGTTACGTCTATCATGGCAGCCGCGAGCGCAGAAAAGAATGCACTGGTCGGTTACACGGCTGGGAAGGCCATGCGCAATCTTCTCTTGATGCGTCTCTATGCCTCTAAATTTCTCATGTACAGTCAAAAAGCCGCATACGACCGGGCCGTTAGTGAAAAAAATGAATTCATGGAAAGTTTGCGAAAGATGCGGTCGGCGTCGGCGCAGCGGAAGTGGAGCGAGGTGGCGGACCGTGCGGATAAGAAGTTGGACCTGTACGTTGCCACCTTCGAGCAAGTTTTCGGCGTCACAAATGCACGCAATGATTTGGTCCGGAATACACTCGATGTCGTCGGACCCCGAATTGCCAAAAAAGCTGAAGAGCTCAAGCTGCACTTGAAGACGGAACAGGACACTCTTGGGACGGTTGCGACGGAAGCAGCCGAGGCCGCCGTTGCGGTTACCGTGGTTGTTTGCATCGTGTCTATTTTCCTGGGCCTTGGGTTTGCTTGGCTTATCGGCAACGGAATTGGAAAACCTATTCGCCTGATCACAACCGCAATGACGTCCTTGGCGAAAGGGGACAAGAGCGTGGAAATCCCTGGGCAGAATAACGGCGATGAAATCGGCGACATGGCTGCGGCCGTTCAGGTATTCAAAGAGAATATGATAAAAGCGGAGCAGCTATCCATTCGTGAAGCTGAACAGCTCAAACAGCGTGAAGAACGTGCGATTCTTCTGGATAAACTGACGACCGAATTCGACAGCGACGTTTCGGAATTGCTAACCGCGATGGCCAATGCGGCGACCGAGCTTGAGGCGACCGCGCAGTCCATGACGGGGATAGCAACCAATACCAGCGAACGGGCGACGAGTGTTTCGGCCGCGGCGGAAGAGGCGTCGGCCAACGTGCAGACGGTTGCAACCGCGTCCGAAGAACTATCCACCTCAATCCAGGAAATCAGCCGTCAGGTGTCGCAATCTTCTGAAGTGGCCTCTCGTGCGGTGGCGGAAGCCGACCGGACGAACACACAAGTACAAGGGCTCGCCAATTCGGCGAACCGGATCGGTGAGGTTGTCAGCTTGATTACCGATATTGCCGCCCAGACGAATTTGCTGGCGCTGAATGCCACAATTGAAGCTGCCCGTGCGGGAGACGCTGGCAAAGGCTTTGCCGTCGTTGCGAACGAGGTCAAGTCGCTAGCAACACAGACGGGGAAGGCTACCGAGGAAATCGGTCAGCAGATCACAGAGATTCAACAGGAAACGAATAACGCGGTTCGGGCTATCCAGTCGATCAGTTCAACGATCAACGAGATCAGCTCGATCTCAACGGCTATCGCGTCGGCGGTGGAAGAGCAGGGAGCCGCGACAAGTGAAATCGCCCGCAACGTTGAGCAGGCCTCCTCCGGTACGCAGGAAGTGACCACGAATATCAGCGATGTGGCTGACTCTTCCGTCGAAACCGGGGCCGCCGCTCGTCAAGTTACAAGTGTCTCAAAGGATTTGAGTCACAAGGCGGGTTCCCTGAGTTCCCAAGTCGAACGCTTTTTGTCTAACGTTCGCGCGGCATAGCTGTGCCAAGGAGTTTATGAGAACGGGCGGGCCGGTTCGGGCCCGCCCATTTTCTGTGGTGCATGGTGAGCGATAAAATCTATTCAACCCTGATCGTTTGCCGGTTTCGGACCGGGATGAAGTATTGGGCTCGTCATTCGATCAAAGCCGTTTGCCAGCACTCTGGCTGACAATCAGTATGCGGCCGGCAGTGGCATGCGGTCGGCAAAACGCCCCTCGACGTCGCTTTGCAAATAGTCCATACCGCGCCGAGCCCAATTTCTATGTTGCAGTGCATATAGATTTCGGATCGATTTAACGCCCCCCAACTTCTTCTAGGGAAAGACCTCGGCATGACGCATTTTGTTTTGAACGTTACCTGCACCACGTCCCGCGGCATCGTTGCGGCGATATCCGGGTATCTGGCGGGTATCGGCTGCAACATCATCGATAGTGCACAGTTCGACGACCTGGACACCGGCAAGTTCTTTATGCGGGTCAGCTTCATCTCGGAGAAGGGCAAGGACCTGGAATCGATCACTGAGGGGTTCAAGCCGGTCGCTGAGGAATTCGCGATGGATGCGATCATTCGCGACGCGGCGGACCGGATGAAGGTTCTACTGATGGTGTCGCGCTTTGGGCATTGCCTGAACGATCTGCTCTATCGCTGGAAAATCGGGGCTTTGCCGATCGATATCGTCGGCGTGGTCTCTAACCATTTCGAATATCAGAAGGTCGTGGTCAATCACGACATTCCGTTCCATTGCATCAAGGTGACGAAGGACAACAAGCCCAAGGCGGAAGCGCAACTGATGGAAATCGTTGAGCAGACCGAGACGGAGCTGATCGTCCTGGCGCGCTACATGCAGGTCTTGTCAGACGAGTTGTGCCGCAAGATGTCGGGCCGGATCATCAACATCCACCATTCTTTCCTGCCCAGCTTCAAGGGGGCGAATCCCTATAAGCAAGCTTATGAGCGCGGTGTGAAGTTGATCGGCGCAACCGCTCATTATGTGACGGCGGATCTGGACGAAGGCCCGATCATCGAACAGGACACGGTGCGCGTCACCCATGCCCAATCACCGAATGACTATGTTTCGCTGGGTCGGGATGTCGAAAGCCAGGTTTTGGCGCGTGCGATCCATGGGCATATTCATCACCGCACCTTCATCAACGGCAACCGCACGGTTGTTTTCCCGCCAAGCCCGGGGTCCTATGCGTCGGAACGCATGGGCTAAGTTAGCCATTCCAAAAAGAAAACCGCCCCGTCGTCGAAAAAGGGGCGGTTTCTTTGTGAACCGGTCAGTTCAACCGACCGGTTTCATTCGCTTTTAGTCAGCGGCGTCCTGGATGCCTTCACCGGCATTTTCGATATCTTCGCCGGCGCCTTCGACAGTTTCGCAGGCGGCCAGGCCGATAACGCTCAACAGGACGAACGGGATGGCAAGAGTCCGAAGAATACTCATTTTTGCTTCTCCTCAAATTATCAATTCGGCCGAGCCCTCTGCGCGGCTTTCATGACAACAACGCGTCCGGGATGGGCGGGGTTGCATCGGCTTCAAAAAAAATCACGTGACCAAGGCCGACCGGCTAGACGCCAGTTCCAGCCAGGCAACCAATGGGGCGGTTGGGGCATTAATAGGTCGGAACTAGAAATTCACGTTTAGAAATTCGCAAACTAGGAGATCATTAAAATGGACCTCATCCGTATCATCCTGTCTGTCCTCATCCCGCCCATCGGCGTTCTGCTGCAGGTCGGTCTGACCGGGCACTTCTTTTTGAATATTCTGTTGACCCTGCTGGGCTACATCCCCGGCCTGATCCACGCGATCTGGATCATTGCCCGTCGCTAGGCGTCAGCGACCTATGCCAGTGACTTTTCCATGATCCAGTTGTCGAGTGACTGGCGCCCATCGGGGGTGTCGATTTCCTGCACGCCGGGGCGGACGGCCTGCCAGCCCATCTTTTCGTAGAAGCGCTGGGCGCGGTCGTTGCCCTGCGTGCATTGCAGTTCGGCGGTCGTCACGCCGGCGGCCGCCAGTTGCTCTTCGCCAGCGCGCAACAGGCGGGCCGCGACGCCCGTGCCCCGATGTGTTGCCGCGACGAACAGATCCTCCAGCGAATTGTCTTCGGTCGTGACAAAACCACAGATGATGTCGTTCCCCTCAGCGCCCGCCGCCTCGTCCACCGCGACGATCATATGGGGGATCAGCGCGGGTGCGCGCATCCTGAAGTTTTCCCTATTACGCAGTTTCCGCCAAGCGGCCGGGACCAAGTTGCCGTGCCCGTCATGCCATGCATCGTGCCAAACCGCCGCGACTTCATCAGTATCTTCCACGGTTGCGGCTCGCAGGAAAATCGCCATCGTCCTATTCCGCTGCGGTTGGGGGCGCGCCGGCCTCGCCGTCGATCAATGACTCGCCCGGGCGCACGATTGTGAAATCGACGGGGACCATGTCGACCGACAAATCCCCTTCCTTGGCGAGGATACGCGTGAAGGCCGTCGTTTCCAAATCCCCTGTTTCGGGAAAATCTTCACGAAAATGCGCGCCGCGGGAATCATTCCGGGCCAAAGCTGCTTCAGCGATGGTACGGGATATCGTCAAAAGCGAGTCCATGTTCAACCAGTCATGCCAGGTCAGGTTAAAGGCCCGGTCCGTGTCGGGCAGGCCGATATGCTCAAGTTCCGCGGCAAGGGTGGCAACCGTATCCCGCCCGCGCTCCAGGCCGGCTTGGGTGCGGATGATGCCGACCTCGTCCCACATCGTCTTCCACAGTTTCTCGCGCAGCCCATTCAAGTCGCCGACCGACTTCCCGAAGGGACGTTCGGCCCGGGCCAATGCGCGTTCGATCGCTTCCCCGTCAGGTGTACACAAATAGCCTTCCTTGGCGGCGAAGGCGGCCATGCTGTCACCTGCGATGCCGCCATAAACAGTTGAGTTGGCAACGCCGTTGCCGCCCAAACGGTTCGCGCCATGGACCCCGCCGCAATCCTCGCCCGCGGCGAAAAGGGCGGGTAGGGCGGTCGATCCATCGATCTCGAACTCTATCCCGCCCATCATGTAGTGCGCCGTCGGAACCACTTCGACCCGTCCGCCGGCAAGATCGAAGCCGCAATCGGCGCAGCGCGTCACCATGCCGGGGAAACGTTTGGCGACGTTCTCCGGGCCCAGATGTTTCATCTCTATATAGACGCCCCCATAAGGGGTGGTGCGCCCGGAACGCATTTCCTCGTAAATCGAACGGCTGACGATATCGCGGGTCGCCCGTTCGCCGCTTGGGTCATAGCGGTTCATGAAGCGCTCACCTTCGCCGTTCAGCAAGTATCCGCCGGCGCCCCGCAGGCCTTCTTCCAGCACCGTGCCCGTCATCCGCGTTTCATGGCCTGCAAGCAGACCGGTCGGGTGGAATTGCACCATTTCCATATCGCGCAGCGGCAGGCCCAGATCGAGGCCCATGGCCATGCCGTCGCAGCTCTTGTCGCCGGATGGCGTGTGATAGAGATACATGGTCGGCCCGCCGCCGGCGGCCAGCAGAACCGCCTTGGCTTGAACGAACCGATAGCCGCCGGTCCGCATGTCGATGAACAGCGCGCCCGACAGCCGCGCCCCATCCTTTGCCGGGATCAAGGCGATGGCGCGGTGTTCCTCAAGCCGGTTGATGCCGCGCGACCAGACCTGCTCCATTAGGCGATTGATGATTTCGATACCCGTCAGATCGCCCTTATGCACCGTGCGGTCGAAGCTTTGGCCCGCAAAGGCTTTCTGGTGCAGGCTGCCGTCCGGGTTGCGGTCGAAGAAACAGCCGATTTCGTTTTCCAACTCGTGAATGCGCTCCACCGCGCCTTCGACCAGCCGCCAGGCCAAGTCCTGTCGCGGCAGCCATTTGCCGCCGACGATGGTGTCCATGAAATGACGTTCGAGAGAATCCGCAGCCGCCATCGCCGCGTTGTAGCCGCCCTGAACCATGCGCGTGCAGCCGGACTTTCCGAGTAGTCCCTTGACCGCGATGGTGACATCCAGGTCCGGATCGGCCTTCAGGGCGTGCAGCGCGGCGAACAGACCGGCCCCGCCCGAACCGATGATGAGGATATCCGTTTTGCTGCGTTCAATTTGCATGGCGCGCCTATAAAACCAGAATCTGTGCGGCGAAGACGGCGCCGACCGCAACCGCGCCGAGGGACCCGGCAAGGATCAAACCCTTCCGGCTGTCGCGCCAGGGCAGGAATTCAAGGACAAGCACGCGCAAGCCGAAGGACAGATGCAGGGCCAGCAGCATGACCAACCCCCATTCCGCGATTTTCACCAAGGGCATGTCGGTGAGGCGCAGGAAACCGTCCAGCGCTTCAGCATCCTCCAGGGCAAGACCCAGAACGAGGAAATGGAAGGGCAGAAACAGAATCAGCGCCAGCCCCGAAAGCCGGTGTCCCAGGGCGGCCCAGGCACCCGGATGCGTGTTGCTCGTCCGTCTGTTCATGGCCATCTCTGTCCCCCTAAATCACAGCCAGAACGGCCCGCAGGCCCAGGCCGGCCAACAGCGCGGCGAACAGAACAAGGACGCAATCGACCATGCGACCCCGCAACCCTAGCCATTCGCGCAGGATGTTGCGCAGGCCAAGAGGGGCATGCACCGCGGCGGACAGGACGAAAAGACCATAGAAGGCGGCCCAAGCCATATTGCCCCGTGTGCGGGACAGGATTTCATCGGCCGTCAAACCGTCAGAGACGGCATACAGGATCAGTCCCAGATGGATCAGCACCAAAGGGGCCAGGATCATCGCCGTGACCCGTTGCGCGGCGTAAAGCGCGGCTTCGGTCATGGCAGCCTCCCGAAATGTCGTTCGACCTGGACCGCCGCAGAAGCGATCAAGGCGACGAGTATCGCTGCCAATTCCATCGTCACCAGCGTATGGCTCAGGAAATGATCGCCGATCGCCATCTTATAGGCGGCCATTGCGCCACCCACCGTTAGAGCGATGACGACGGCGACCCGGCGCGCGGCGCGGCCCTTGAACATAAAGACTAGGGCGAACAGGGCAAAGCCACCGCTGGCATGGCCGGCAGGGAAGCAGCGCTGACGGTCCGCTGGGCGCGCATCGTCGGGATAACGCTCGAACAGGCTTATGGTTGGCACGTTTCCTCCATATCGGTCCGACCTGGCCGGGCATGCGACATTCGTTGCCGTCTTCAAGGCACCCGCGGCGGCCGGCACGATGATCAACGATATCAGCAGCACCGCCAAGCCCTGTCGTCGTTTCCGCGCAAAATCCCAATGCCCCGACGCCAATAGGGTGAGCAAGCAGGCCGCGGCAAGAGCGACCAGGGCCAGTTTCGGCCCGGTATAGAACAGCATCCGGGCGACGGGTTCATGCTTGTCCCAAATCCAGCTTCCTGTCGCCGCGTCAAACAGACGGTCTTGTACCGCCAAATCCACTTCCGTGAACCCGAAGATGCCGAGCGTCAGCAAAAGGGCGGCGGTGGCAAGGACGATGATCGTGCGGCTATTCGCGGGCATTAGTTTCGGTCATCGGCATCACGCCTGTTACCGGTTCGGGCCGGACATCGCCGATCTCAATTTCGAAAAGCTGCAATAGAATACGGCTTAGATCATCGTGAGTGGCAGGCTTGTCCTTGATTTTGAAAAGCTTGTCGCGATCGATGTCCGAGTTCATGCCCGCCCAGACGAGGAAAGGAACATGCGTCTGCACGTCGGGTGCCATGAAATAGGGCATACCATGCAGGAAAATGCCCATTTCGCCCAGTGACTCGCCGTGGTCGCTTACATAGAGCATCGTCGGCTCATATCGGGTCTGATGGCGGGCCAGCAGGCCGATCACCTTGTCCAAAAAAGCATCGGTGTAGAGGATCGTATTGTCATAAGCGTTTACGATTTCTTCCGGGCTGCATTTGCCCAGGTCGCTGTCGCGGCAATCGGGAGTGAATTGGCGATAAGCGTCCGGGTAGCGTTTGTAGTAGGCGGGGCCGTGGCTGCCCTTCTGGTGCAGGACAACCAGGATATCGCTGTTCTGTTTGTCCAGGTAATCGTCCAGCCCGGACAGCATGCCTTCGTCCCTGCATTCGACATCGCAATCGGGATTGACCTCAGGCCCCGTGAACATTTGATAGCCGACCCGGTCGGCAACCCCCTGCGGACCCGAATTATTGTCGCGCCACAAAATGGTGACGCCGGCGCGCGCCAGCACGTCGACCGTATTCTCTGTCCAACGCGCGCTGTCGATATCGAAGGACTCGCGCGGGTCGAGGGAAAACAGGCAGGGAACAGAGATGGCAGTGGATGTGCCGCAGGAGCGCATATCGCTGAAGGAAACGATATCGTTCCGTGCTGCCAGTTTCGGCGTCGTCTGGCGAGCATAGCCGTTCAGGCCGAAATGGTCGGCCCGCGCAGTTTCGCCGACGACCAGAATGACCAGGTCATGCGCCTCATCCTCGGTCGGAATGGCCGCATCGGTCAGGCGCGTTTCCACAAGATGGTTCGCGGTGTTTTCTCGGCCCTGTGTTAAGGCGAATTTGCCTGCCGAATAGATCGGATATGTCGGGTTGCTGTAATAGCGCAGCGGTTTGTGTTCCCGAAAGTAGCTGGCATAGGTGTCGGAAAAGGGCGCCATCACCGCGATGGCAAACACCAGTGACCCTGCCGCCGACGCCAAAAGTTTGATTTGCCTGCGCGGAAGACTGACCGGGCGCAGGGGGATGAGCCAAAGGAGCGCCGACGGCAAAATTCCGAGCAATAAAAACCGTATCCCAAAAGTGGCGGTGATGAGGTCACCCGCCTCATCCATATCGGTACCCAGCGCATTGCGGATCATTTCCGTGTCGATGGCGATTCCCATCGTGTCGGAGAAATGGCCCGCGGCTGCGGCCAACAGGATTAAAACCGTTCCAACCACGCGTATCGGCAGGAAGAATGAAAAGATTGAGATGACCAGGGCCATGACGCAAGTGAGCACCACGGCTGCCGAGGTCAGAAAAGCGGCTTGTTCAGCAAGGGGATAGACGGCCTCCGTCTCTTGGAAAAACCGGATGTTCCCGGTTGCTGTCAAGAACAAGGCGATGATGCAGACCAGCGTGACGTGGCCCGCCTTTGGGAAACGAGACAAAGGGGTACTTTCTATTCGAACCGTAAAGGGGATACGGGCACCGCTGATGGCCATGCCAAAGCGATCCTGTAGACTTGTTCTTGGTAACTAAGCCGGAATTCTTACCGGAACCTGACAAGTCTGTGCGGACGGGATGTTATTTTTCGCCGCTCAACCGAAATGTCTGCAGGACGGAGCGCCGCTTCAGCCCCGCAATGCCGGCAGTGGGGTTCAATCCGATCGGACAGTGTTCCACGCAGCTTCCGTGACTGTGACAGGAATGGCAGCCGCCGGCGGCGGAAACCTTTTTCATCGTTTCCCGCTTTTCCGCGTGACGCTCGTCGTTGACCAGGGTCCAGGCCCGGTTCAAGGCCGCCGGGCCAAGATAATCCTCGTCCCAAGTCACGACATCGCAGGCGGAATAACAAACCGCGCAATTGATGCATTCAATCCCGGCATCCACGGCTTTCCGTCCGGGGCTTTCCGGATCGATACGGGCCAAAGGCCCAGTGCGGTCCGTTTTACCGGCAAACCGGCCGCCCGCTTGCTGCCACTTTTCGAAGAATGCGGACATGTCGGCCGCAAGATCCTTGATCCGCGGCAGGTTGCGCAGCGGTTCGATCGTCAGTGACCGTTCTTTCCCGATCACTTTGGAAACATGGGTGCGGCAGGTCCAACGCGGCTTGCCGTTGACGGTCATGGCGCAGGACCCGCAGACACCGACGCGGCAGGCGAAGCGATAGGACAGGGCCGGGTCCGCGTTGCGTTGGATCCAGGTGACGATGTCCAGAACCGTTTGGTTTTCCCGTCTTGGGACTTGGAATTCCTCGTATCTGTTTTCTGGTCCCTTTCCGCGAGAGACACGCACGGTCAGGTAATCGCCCAAGGGGACGTCAGGCTTGGTGCGATCAGGCTCTGTGCTATCAGGCTGGGGAGCTGTGCCGGTTTCCATATGTATTGCTTCTCGTGACCGATGAAAGCGCGTTTACGCGGCGCCGGGCCGAATGCCGGGCAGCGCCGCCTTCGGGTTCAACGGTCAGTCGATCGTGTCCACCGTAATGGTATGTTTAGCGGCTTTCTGGGTTTGCTCATCGGGCAGGGGGACTGTCTTGCCGTTTTTCAGGCTGGCCTGCACGGCCGTGACATCGCTGGTCGCGACCAGATCGCCGGTTTCGACATCGAACATCCGGTGCAGAAAGCGGAAATGCTTCTTGCCGACGGCGATGAAGCCGCTTTCGATGCGGACAAGTTCACCGCCGCGAAGCTCCCGCACGTATTGGAAAACCTGACGGACCACGGCGATGCGGCGGCCGTCGGACTTGATTGTGCGGGGCGTGATCCCGATGGCATGCATCAGAAACCACGTCGCCTGATCGAAACGCTCGATATACAGGCGTGAATTCATGCTCGATTCCGGGTCGTATTCAGCGGCCAGCACCGCACCCTTGAAGGTCTCTACCCAGCTTCCGCCGTTTTCCTTCTCACTCATTTTCTTTCCTCACCGGCTGATTTGGTGTCGGTTTCTCGTTCCCGTCAGTTTAACGCCAGGGACTAGCGTACCGCCATTTAAATCCGGGACCATTGCGCCCGAAAACAATTTCATCTATAAATATTTTATATATAAAGTAAATGGTGCGCTATGTGGAAACCTCCTCAGAAAATCCAATTCCAGGCCGATCCCGGCCCGTCGCCGACCGAAGCCGAAGCGGCTGGCTCCCTGCTGTTTTCGCCGATCAGGCATGGCTGTTTTGCCTTGGAAACACGAACCTGGATCCCGGCCATGGTGCCATGGCGCGCAACCAATGAAGGTGAGGTCACGCGCGACGTTTTGGACTGGTACGAGGCGATGGCGAAGGGCAGGCCCGGCGGTCTTGTCCTCGAAGCGACGGGCATCCGTGACGTTCCGTCCGGTCCGCTGCTGCGCATCGGTCATGATCGGTTCATCCCCGGACTGAAGGAGTTGTCGAGCCGGGTCCGCGAGGCGAGCAACGGGGAAACGAAGTTGTTCATCCAGTTGATCGATTTCCTGGCCATCAAGCGGAGGCCCGATAAGGAGAAATTCATCCGGCGCTTCCTGGCCGTGACCGACGACCTGCGGTCGCGCATCGGCGGTTCGGAATGGCCTGATGACAAGGTTCGGGATCACCTGCTGGAAATGCCGGACGAAGACCTGGATGCGGTTTTGGACGAACGGACGCGGGAATCCCTGCGCATGGGCTATCGCGAGCGGGTGACCGACATGGACCTGCCGCATATCGCGGATCTGCCTACTGTTTTGCCGGACCTGTTCGCGCTGGCCGCGCAACGCGCCAAGGCGGCCGATATCGACGGTGTCGAACTGCACTATGCCCATGCCTATACGATGGCTTCGTTCCTGTCCGCGAAGAACACGCGGGAAGACGGTTACGGGGGATCGCGGGAAAACCGAGTGCGCCTGCCGTTGGAGGTGTTCCGTGCCGTGCGGGACGCCGTCGGGGAAGACTATCCCGTCGGTTGCCGGTTTCTGGCGGACGAATGCATCGATGGTGGTGGCACTGTCGAAGATGCGGCTTACTTCGGGACCGAGTTTGCGCGGGCCGGGATGGATTTCTTGTCGACCTCGCGCGGCGGTAAGTTCGACGATGCGAAGCAGCCCGGCGTGGGGCAGGCGGCCTATCCGTATACCGGGCGCAGCGGCTATGAGTGCATGCCGCAATATATCTCAGACGCATTCGGACCGTTCGGTCGGAATATCGAGCCGACCGCCGCGGTTCGCGACGCGGTCCGGGCGGCGGGTTTCGAAACGCCGGTCATCGTGACCGGCGGTATTCATGGTTTCCGGCAGGCGGAAGACATTCTGCAAGCCGGCAAGGCAGATGTGATCGGGTCCGCGCGCCAGGCGCTGGCCGATCCGGTCTGGTTTCGGAAGGTCCGTCTGGGGCGGGGCAACGAAGTCCGGGTCTGCGAATACACGAATTACTGCGAAGGCCTGGACCAGAAACACAAGATGGTCACCTGTAAGCTTTGGGATCGGATAGATCTAGAACCGGATACGCCGCGTACACCGGATGGAAAGCGCCGGACCATCGCCCCCGCCTGGGAGGAGTAACCCGCCGGCGCGGAACGGGACGGAGGTGGCCGATATGAGCGGCCTGTTGCCGAGTTTCGGCGTTGGAATCAGGGCCGCCGTCATCGGGGCAAACGGCGGCATCGGCGCCGCTGTGGTGGAACTGCTTGCGGCCGACCCTGACGTTGAGGTGGTGTATGCCTATTCCCGGTCCAGCGGGGGGTTGGACGGTGCCAAAATCCGAACAGGCCACATCGATATCCAGTCCGAAACAAGCATAGAACAAGCTGCGGCGGGGACTGCTGAACAGCCGCTGCATCTCGTCTTCATGGCGACCGGTTTGCTGCATGACGACGCGCGCGACCTTTCTCCTGAGAAATCCTGGAGGGCGCTGAATCCATCCGCGATGGCGGCCTCTTACGCGATAAACACCATCGGCCCGGCGCTGGTCGCGAAACACTTTCTGCCGCGCTTGGACAAGAAAAGGCGGGCCGCCTTTTCCGCGATTTCCGCCAGGGTTGGCAGCATATCGGATAACCAGCTAGGCGGTTGGTACAGCTATCGCGCCTCCAAGGCGGCTCTGAATCAAGTGATCAAGACCTGCGCGATCGAACTGGCTCGTAAAAATCCATCTGCGCTCTGCGTCGGGCTGCATCCGGGCACCGTGGATACCGGGCTGTCGAAACCGTTTCAGCGTGGGGTCCCGTCAGAAAAGCTTTTCACGCCCGACTATTCGGCGCGCGCCATGCTTGGTGTGCTCGACGGCATCGACGCGCGGCAAAGCGGCAGCCTGTTCGCCTGGGACGGGCAGAAAATCCCCTTTTAAGGCGGTACCCGTTCCGCGTTACCTGGAGTGTGACGCTGCGGATTTCGATTTCGGCGTTTGCCTGACGGAGACGATCCCCGCGAGGACGATCAACGCGATGCCTGCCAGGGAGAGCGTTCCTGGCACCTCGCCGAACCAAAGCAGGCCCCAGATGGTGGAAAAGGCCACATAGGCAAAGTCGAAAGTGCCGATGACGGAAGGCGGCGCGTTCTGATAGGCGACGGCGGCGCCGATACTCCCGATCAGAATAGACCCGGCCAGCAGTCCCATGGTCAGCCAATCCAGCCCGTTCATCGCGGCCCAGGGGGCCAGCAGGCCGCTCGGTTCCGGATCCCCTTCCGGGGACGCTCCCCACGTTACGGTCAGTGCGGTTGCCGCCAGTCCGACGATAATGAAAGCGAGGTTCAGGTGGAGGGACAAGACGAGTGGGTTTTCCGCGCGGCATTTCGTTCGGGTCAACAGCATGGCGCCCCCATAGAGCATGGCCGCGACCAGGGGCAACAGGGCGTGGATGCCGAACCCGTCAGCATCGGGACGTAAAATCAACAGGACGCCGACAAACCCGGCGCTTACCGCGACCCATCCCAAGGTGGTTATCCTATCGCCGGTGAACAGCGCCGCGAACAAGGTGATGAACAAGGGCAGCGTATAGTAGGCAGCCGCGGCGACGGAAAGCTGAAGATGGGGCAGGGAAGCGTAGTAGCACACCCACATTGCGACCAGCATCAGGCTGCGCAATGCCACCCAACCAGGATTGCCGGGCAGCAGTCCATGCGAATGATTGGTCGTGCGCAGGATTGCCAGCAGAACCGGCACCGCGATGATTGATCGCAAGACGAAAACCTGCCAAAGCGCGAAATGGCCGCTTGTCAGCTTGATCGCCGCGTCGCCGAGGGAAAGGGCGAAGACCGTGAAGACAATGGTGCCTACCGCAAGCGGCAGATTGTCTTCGGCGGATCGGAAGACGCCGGTTCGTCCCGTCATGTGTCCCATCCTTATTGTGCCAGGAATGGGAACATAATGGGAACAAAATTGAAAGGCAAGCGCTGGGAAGGAAGACCCTGCGGCTATCGCTGTTTCTTGGCCGACGCCTTATTCCTGAGGAGGGTCTTCCGGTTTATCCAAAACCTTCGCGACGACCGGCCAATAGTTTTCGCCATAGCCTTGTTCCGCGGCTTTTTCGAAGAGCTGGCGGACGTTTTCCGCCCCCGGCATCGTCACGCCGGCGCTTTTCGCCAAGTCCAGGGCGTATTCCAGATCCTTGGTCGCATACAGGGTTGAGAAGGCCTTTTCCGGAAACTCGCCGGGCAGCAGGGCTTTCATGCCGTGATTGCGGAGTGCGAAACTGTCCGCGGACCCGTTCGCCAGCGCCTTGAACAGGATTTCGCCGTCCATCCCCGATTTGCGGGCGACGCTCAGTGCCTCGGCCAGGGCGGCAACCGTTTCGAACAGGATCATATTGTTCAGGATTTTCACCATCTGGCCGGAACCCGAACCGCCGCAATAGGTGATATCCGTCGCGAAGCAGTTCAGGATCGGCTCAACCTTCGCGAACACATCCTCAGCGCCGCCGACACTGATGGCCAAGGTGCCCTGTTCAGCCGCTTGCCTAGTGCGGGCGACCGGCGCGTCCATGTATCCCACGTTTTTCGAGGCGAACTTTTCCGCAAGTGACCGCGTCAGGTCTACCGGCGTGGTGCCGAGGTCGATGATGGTGGCCCCGGACTTTACATGCGCAAATACCCCGTTGGCTGCATTGCAGGTCTCTTCGACCTGTTTCCCGCCGGGAAGCGACATCAGGATCAAATCCGACTGGTTGGCCAATTCGGCCAGCGATAACGCGGCCTCGACCCCTTGCGCGGTCACCCGTTTCAACCGGTCGTTGTCCAAGTCGTAGGCGATCATGCGCGGGGCACCGATATCGTTACGGCGGACGGCCAGATTACGGCACATCGGCTCCCCCATGACTCCTAACCCGATGAAGCCGATTGTCTTTGGAGCCTTGTTGTCGGTCGTCATGAACAAATCCTAGAACGGGAGTAATCGGTAAACGTGTATAGGTTTTATTACAGTGATCTCCGCATATTGGCCAGGCGATTTGCCGTCATAGGGCGCGTGGCTCCGCTAAGGCCACTCTAATGCACGAAAGTTATTGAAGGCACAATGTATGTGCCTGTGTCCAACTGTGTTATGAATATGACGCCGGAGTGGGGAATGCCAGTCGATTTCAGCTATAAATGGCAACCGTTTTTTCCGCACCCTGCGTCATGATTTTCGCGTGTTCGGCCATTACCTCGTCGTATAGGGCCAGTGACGCCGGTGAAAAGGCGCTTTCCGGATCCGGAATATACTCGAAATGCCGGTATGGATCGTCGCCGCAAATCGGCATTGCATAATCGCGGCCGGCATTCTGTTGCTTCATCTCCGGCGTGATATAGCGGATGACGAGGCCCATGCGGCGGTCGTCCGAGACATTCGGGCCGGATGCATGGAACATCCGCCCGTGGTGCAGGGACATCTGGCCCGGCATCAGCACGACGGGGACTGCGTCCGCTTCGTCCACCTTGACGGCCATTTCCTGTCCCCGTGACAGCAGATTGTTTTCATCGAACGTGTCCACATGCGGCAGGATCTCGTTCGTATGGGACCCCGGAACGAATTTCATGCAGCCGGACGCTTCCGTGGCGGGGGAAAGCGCGATCCACGCCGTGACTTCCTGGTCGCCGTGACCGATCCCCCAGTAGGTCAGGTCCTGGTGCCAGGTTACGACCTTGTTCGTATGGGCTTCCTTGGTGAAAAACTCCGCCCCCCAGCACAGCAGATCCGGGCCCAGGGTCTGTTTTACGATGTCGACGATCTTCGGGTGCCGCGCAAGTTTTGCAACGGTGGGCAGGACGATATGCACATTGGTGCGCAAGTATTTCGCCAGAGGGCGGGTAAGGTCCGCAGGCGGCGATGCCTCTATTGCTTCAAGCTCAGCCCTGATGCTTTGCGCCTCTTCCGCGGTCAGAACGTCGATCGGAAAGGCAAAACCGTCCCGCCAATAGTCGCTGCTTTTATACTCGGATGTTTGCATGTTTTTTCCTCCCAATCAGTTGTCTGACAATGCCAGATCTCACCAACATTTACAGGGGGAATCGAACACGGCCTCGGGAGCAGCGAGGCGTGACGGCAGGAAAAATAGGCACTGCCTCCCCACGCTTCTACGCGGTGATTTGGCGGGATATCGGGGTTGGTAAGATCTGCTGATTGTATTGGGATTAGCGATAATCGTACGACTGTCATAAGAGGGCGGTAATATGATATGTTGAGCGGCAGGCCGGCGATGGACGCATCGTGAAAAAGGTCGGTCGATGGAATTCCGAGGAGGGTTTGAACATGGCTGAAAAGAGAAGCGGCAAGAAGGCCGGGGCGAAAAAGGCGAAGGCCAAAAAGGTCGGCGCCGTGAAACCCAAAGCGGCGGACGAACAGGCCCTGCGGGCCTTCGTCAGGGCAAGAGCGGAGGATTTCCTGAACGACCCCAATATCACCTCCGTCGGGATCGGTTTGAAGAACGGGGATGGGGAAATCTGCCTACAATTCACGGTCGGACAAAAAGGTGAGTCCGCGATTGAATCACTGGGCAGCAATCGCATTCCCGAGACGATAGAAGTCGATGGAAAGACATTTTCGACTGACGTGTTGGAGCGCTCCTACAAACCGTCCTACAAGTTGGTCGATGCCGAGCAGTTGAACCAAAGGCGCCAGCGTGTCGACCCGCTGGTACCGGGCGTCAGCGTCGCGCATCGTTCGGGCAGCGCCGGCACGTTGGGGCTCGTGGTTTTCGACCGCAGCACCGGTGCGCCTTGTATCCTCTCAAATTGGCACGTCTTGAACGGCAATGGTGGCCGGATCGGGGATGTCGTCGTTCAACCCGGCCCTTATGACGACAACAGCATCAATCAAAACGCCGCGGGGATATTGCTGCGCAGCCATCTGGGGGCGGCAGGCGATTGCGCCTTGGCCCGCATTCTACATCGTGATTTCGAGCGCGCCGTGCTGGATGTGGGAACCACGCCGAAGCGGATGGCGCGCGTATCGCTGGGGGACAAGGTCATCAAGTCGGGCCGGACAACCGCGGTGACGCGGGGTAGGGTCCGTCGGATCGACGTGATGGTTCGTATCGACTATGGTCCGCCGACTGGCGCGCAGCCCATCGGTTGTTTCGAGATCGGCCCCGATCCGGATCACATTCCCGGCAATGGGGAAATCAGCATGGGCGGCGATTCAGGCTCTGCCTGGCTGATCCATGGGGACAATGGCCCGACCGATATTTTCGCGGGTTTGCATTTCGCGGGCGAGGTCGGTGATGCGGACGAACATGCCCTGGCATGCTACCCGCTATCGGTTCAGAAAAAGCTCGATTTTGTACTCGAACCGCCTGTTTCCACGGCGACGGTTCACCCTGACATGGAATCGGTGGTGGCGCGCACCGGATACGACCCGCAGTTCCTGGGCGTGCCTGTGCCGGAACCGGAGCTCTCCCGCGCCCAGCGCCGAGATGCCCTGGAATTCGACGGAAGACGAACCATTCCCTACACCCATTTTTCGGTTTGCTTGAGCAAGAGCAGAAGAATGGCCCGGTATGCCGCTTGGAACATAGACGGTTCCCGACGCGTCATCGTCGGCAGCAAGTCCTTCAAACTCGATCCGCGCATCGACGACCGTTACCAGATCGGCGAAGACCTTTATTCCCGCAATCCGGTAGATCGCGGTCATGTGGCGCGCCGGGCAGAATTGTGTTGGGGGCCGGTCCCCGAAGCGAGGCAGGCCAATGCGGATTCGTTCTATTTCACGAACATCGCGCCGCAGCACGAGCGTTTCAACCGCTCCTCCTATGGCGGGTTATGGGGGAAACTTGAGAACCTTGTCTTCGAACAAGCGGATGTTCAGGACCTCAGAATATCCGTCATTGGCGGTCCCGTTCTGCGTGAGGACGACATCGAGTATCGCGGCGTGCAAATCCCGGATGCGTTCTGGAAGGTCATTGCCTATGTCGGAACGGACGGGGTGCTTCGGTGTTCGGCCTTCGTCCTGTCGCAAACCGATTTGCTGAACCGGTTGGAAGCCTTGGACCTTAGTGAATTCCATTTATACCAGCTTTCGCTCAATGAACTGGCGGGAATGACGGGCTTGGGCTTTGCCGAGTTGTATGGCGCGGACACGAAAGCGAACCCGGAACTGGCGACACCGCTGCGCGATATCGAGGCGGTTGGGCAGGCCGAGCCGACCATGCTCGAAATCCGGTCCGCAAGCGACATACTGATCTGACGGAGTCAGGCACAGTCGGGTCAAAGTGATCCGGCGGCCACTTTCGAACGAATACCGTTCGAGAGGAGGCTGTTATGATCCGTCTTGCGTTCAAAGCCTTGATTGCGGCGAAGGTGTTCATAATCGCCTCGGTGGTGACGCCGGGGGTGGCTTGGGCCGACCTCGAGCTTATGAAGGCACCGGGGCATGTACTGATGCTACGCCATGCCTATGCGCCGGGTACCGGCGACCCGGCGAATTTCGATGTCGACCGATGCGAAACCCAGCGCAATCTGAACGACCGGGGCAGGGATCAGTCCAGGGATTGGGGTGACCGCTTTCGGGAAGCGGGGATAGAGCCCAGCCGTCTTCTTTCCAGTCAATGGTGCCGCTGCCTGGAAACCGCCCGGTTGATGGCAATGGGCGATGTGGAACCCTTCTGGCCGCTGAACTCCTTCTTCACGCTGCGGGAAGACCGAGAGAAGAATCTGGAGGCGCTGCGCGACGCGTTCTCGGCCATGCCGACGGACGGCAACGTCATCGTCATGGTGACGCATCAGGTGACGATCACGGCAATCACGGGGCGGGGCGTCTCATCCGGGGAAGGTTGGGTGCTGAAGTTGAACGGCACGCGGGAACCGGAAGTGGTCGGCTCAATCCCCGCGCCGTAGCCCGAACCCCAACAGGACGCTTAAACTCCCAGATAGCGTTCCGTCAGCGCTTCGTCGGCCATCAGGGTTTTGGAGTCGCCGCTCCAGACCACGGCGCCTTTTTCCACGATGTAGTGGCGGTCGGCGATGCGGGCGAGGTCGACGATGTTCTTGTCGATCACCAGGATCGATTGCCCCGCATGTTTCAACCGTTCCAGCACGTTCCAGATATCCTGCCGAATGAGAGGCGCGAGGCCCTCGGTCGCTTCGTCCAGGATCAGAAGCTTGGGGTTGGTCATCAGTGCCCGGCCGATCGCCAGCATCTGTTGTTCCCCGCCCGAAAGCAGGTTCGCCATGCTGCTGCGGCGTTCCTTCAGCGAGGGAAAGAAGGTGAATATGCTGTCCAGCGTCCAGGGATCTTTGCGTCCGGTCCGATTGGCCGAGGTCGCAACCAGGTTTTCCGTCACGGTCAGGTTGGGGAAGACTTGCCGACCTTCTGGCACCAGGCCCAGTCCGGCCTGCGCCATGGCGTAAGACGGCTGACCGGTCATGTCTTTGCCATCGAACTCGATGGTTCCGCTGGCCGGTTGGGTGATGCCCATGACCGAGTGGACGGTCGTCGTCTTGCCCATTCCATTACGGCCGATCAGGGTGACGACCTCGCCCGCATTGACTTCAAGCGCCATGCCGAACAAGGCCTGGCTGGCGCCATAATAGGTTTCCAGTGCTTCGACACGCAGCATGTCAGGCGGCCTCCTCACCAAGATAGGCGCGTTTGACTTCTTCGTTGGAACGGATCGCGTCGGGTGTGTCGGTCGCGATGATCGCGCCGTAAACCAGAACGGAAATGCGATCCGCCAAGGCGAAGACAGCGTCCATGTCATGTTCGATCAGCAGCATCGTCTTGGACCCTTTGAACTTGTTCAGGATCTCCACCATGCGGCTGGATTCTTCCTGGCCCATGCCTGCCATCGGTTCGTCCAGAAGCAACAGCTTGGGATCGGTGGCGAGCGCCATGGCGATTTCCAATTGCCGGTGTTCCCCATGGCTGACGGCGTTGGCGAGACTGTTCGCCTTATCTTTCAGACCGACCTGCGCCAGATATTCCATCGCCGGTTCGAACAGGGAGCTGTCCTTCGCCGTCGGTTTCCAGAAGCGGAAGGAATGGCCCTGGTGCGCCTGGATCGCCAAGGCTACGTTTTCCAGCATCGTCATGTCCTGGAACACGCTGGTGATCTGAAACGACCGGGCCAGGCCCATATGCGACCGTGCATGCATGGGGTGGTTCGTGATGTTCCGTCCGGCGAACAGAATTTCACCGGAATCGGGAAGCATCTCTCCCGAAAGCTGTGAGATCAGCGTCGTCTTGCCGGCACCGTTCGGACCGATGATGGCGTGCAACTCGCCTTCGGCGACATCCAGACTGACATGGGAGGTGGCGTGAACCCCACCAAAGCTCTTGTTCAGGTCGCGGACTTCCATCAAGGCCATTACACCGCCTCCTTCTTCTTGGAGAACCACCTGCGCAGAAGGCCCGCGATACCGCCTTGGACGAACAGGACCACCAATACCAACAGCAAGCCGAATATCAGGTGCCAATAGGTCGTGATGGCGGACAAAATTTCCTCGATCACCAGGAAGGCGAGGACGCCGTAGACCGGGCCGAAGATGGTGGCCGTACCACCGAGGACGACCATGAAGATCAACTCGCCTGACCGGGTCCAGTCCATCATTTCCGGGCTGATGAATTCGGTGAAGTTGCCCAGCAACGCGCCGGCATAGCCGCAGATTGCGCCGGAAATGACATAGGCGGTCAACCGGTAGCGATAGGTCGGGAAGCCCAGCGCGCCCATTCTGCGTTCGTTGGACTTCGACCCTTTGACCACCATGCCGAAGCGCGAATTGACCAACCGATGCACGATGAATAGCACGACGGCCAGCGAGACGAGGCAGACATAATAGAATGTCGTGTCGTCATACATATCGATCAGGTCGCCGAAATTACTGCGCTCATAAATGATCAGGCCGTCATCGCCGCCGTATTCTTCCAAGGAAACGAAGCCGTAGAACATCATTTGGCCGAAGGCCATGGTGATCATGATGAAGTGCACGCCCTTGGTCCGCAGACTGATCGCGCCGGTGATCAGGGCGTAAAGGGCCGCACAGGCGACGGCCAACAGAATATGCAGGAAGCCGCTGTATTCGTCGTAATAGGCGGGAATGCCGACCGCATAGGCGCCGATCCCCAGGAAAGCCGCATGCCCGAAACTGACCATGCCGCCGAAACCCAGGATCAGGTTAAGGCTGGCCGCCGCGATCGACAGGATCAACATGCGGGTGAAAACGTCCAGCCAGAATGCTTGGTCCAGCGCTTCGATAATTGGTGGGGCGAAGGCCAACAGCACCATGACGACAACGCCGATGATGAGCCAGCGCGGTGCGGAGAAAATGGAATTAGGACGAGATGACATGATGGACGGACCGTTTATCGAACTTTGGGCGGGAAAAGGCCTTGCGGACGCACGGCCAGGACGATCGCCATCAGGATATAGACAAGCATGGCGGAGATGGCTGGCGCCGCCGTCTCCGCATTTTCAGCACCCATGAACAACTTCAGGAACTGGTCCAGATAAGACCGTCCCAGCGTGTCGATCAGGCCGACGATCAGCGCACCGACGAAGGCGCCTTTGATTGAGCCGATGCCGCCGATGATGATAACGACGAAGGCGACGATGATGATTTCGTTCCCCATGCCGATGCTGGCCTCGGTGATCGGGGAAATCATCATCCCCGCGACGCCCGCGATGGCGGCGCCGGCCGCGAAGACCAAGGTGAACAGCTTTTTGATGTCCACGCCGAGCGCTTCGACCATCGTGCGGTTTGAGGCGCCCGCACGGATCAGCATGCCGACACGCGTTTTCGTAACGACATAGTAGAGGCCGCCGGCCACGGCCAGGCCGACCACAATGATCGCAACCCGGTAGGTTGGAATGACGATGTCTTCGGCCGGGCGGATCTGGCTGTCCAGCCATTGCGGCAGCGGGATTGCCATGCCGCCGGCACCCCAGATCAGGTGGACGCCGGTATCGAAAATCAGGATCAGGCCGAATGTCGCCAACACATGGTCGAGATGGTCGCGTTGATACAATCGCCGCACCACCGTCAATTCCGTCAGATACCCGACCGCAAGCGTCAAGGGTATGCCAAGAAGGACGCCGATCAGGAAGCTGTCGGTGATCATCGTGACCGTGCCGCACATATAGGCGCCGATCATATAGAACGAGCCATGGGCAAGGTTGATGAAATCCATGATACCGAACACGAGCGTAAGGCCCGCGCAGACCAAGAACAGCAGCACGCCGAGCTGCATGCCGTTCAGCAATTGGGTTATGACTAGGGATGCATCCATTTCGGGCTCAAATACCGGCTCGTTCTTTGGGAAGGGGCGGGGTCGGCGGAATACTCATCCGCGGCGACCGTCAAGGAAAGCGGCGGGGCTGTAAGGCCGCCGCCGCCTTCTATCACGATCGCGAAGCGACTACATTTTGCATTCGGACGCATAGACGTCCTGGTGCATGTCATAGACGGTGGAGACGATCTTAGTCGTCCAATTGCCGTCCGCATCAGCGACGGTTTCGCGCAGATACAGGTTCGAAATCGGGAAGTGGTTGTTGCCGATCTTGATGTTGCCACGTGTGGGCAGATAGGTGGTTTCTTTCATCGCCTTGCGCAGCGCGTCCTTATCGGTGAGATTCCCGCCGACTTTTTCGACCGCTTGTTTGATGAAGAACATCGCGTCATAGGCCTGCGCGCCGTAGAAGGACGGGTAGGTGCCGTATTTCGCTTTGAAGTCGCTGACGAACTTCTTGTTCTCCGGCGTGTCCAGGTCCGGCGACCAGGTCTGCGTGGCGAAGGAGCCCAAAACCCCGGTCAGTCCACCTTCCTGCAGTCGCGGCAGTGACAGCGCGTCGACGGTGAAGACGGTGTAGAGCTTCATGCTGTCGGCCAGTCCGGCTTGTTCGAACTGTTTGATGAAAGCGCCGCCGGCTTTTCCCGGATAGAAGACCCAGATCGCTTCCGCGCCGGATGCCTTTGCCTTTGCCAATTCGGCGGAGAAGTCGAGCTGCGCGTCCTTACCCCATTTGGTCAGGTCCTTGCCCTTGATTTCGCCCTTGAAGGTGCGTTCCACGCCCGCGGCCATGTCCTTACCCGCGGCATAGTTCGGGGCCATGATATAGACTGATTTCACACCGTTCTGGTTCAGCACTTCACCCAGCGCCATCGGCGTCTGGTCGTTTTGCCACGAGACGGAGAAGAAGTTCTTGTCGCAGCGGTTGCCGGCCAATTGGGACGGGCCCGCATTGGCGGAGATCAGGAACGTGTCGGCGCCGAGCGCCGCGCGGGACGAGGCCAGCAGCACGTGGCTCCAGATGAAGCCGGTCACGAAGTCGACTTCGTCCTGCTTCACCAGTTTTTCGGTTTTCTGCTTGCCGATTTCCGGTTTGAAACCATCGTCTTCGAAGATGACTTCAAGGTCGAGGTTACCCATCTTGCCGCCCATATGCTCAACAGCGAGCTCCGCGGCATTTTTCATGTCGTTGCCGATGACCGCAGCCGGCGTCGTCAACGTGGTCACGAATCCGACCTTTACGCTGTCCGCAAGGACCGGCGTTGCCATCATCGTGGCGGCCAAGGCCGCGCTAATAAAACTCTTCTTCATATGCTTTCTCCCAGATGCCAGAGCGCAATCTGTTTAGTTAATGACCCTGTTCCCGCAGCCTTTGCGGCCATCTTATTCTCGGTTCTTAGGAACGCTTCTTCACGGGCCAGAATGGCGCATTAACGCCGGTACTTCCAGCCCGCGATTCATGGAAACTTTATATATAAAATATTCCCATGTGAAGCATTCGCTTTGCCGAGCATTACATTAGGAAACGGCAGTTTTCCTTATGCCTTGCGTCTTCCTAATCTGTGTAGCGGACCGAGATTTCCCCCAATCCATCGACGCCGCCTTTCAGGGTGTCGCCGGATACCACAGGGCCGACACCGGCCGGCGTTCCCGTGTAGATCAGGTCGCCCGGATAGAGGCGGTGAAACTTGGAAAGATCGGCGATCGTTTCTTCGACATTCCAGATCATTTCGGCCAAGTCGGCATCCTGTTTCATCTCGTCATTGACCGAGACCCAGATGCGGCCCTTGTTCATCGCAGCACCGCCGTCGGCCTTGGTGATGGCGCCGATCGGCGCGCCGTATTGGAAGTTCTTGCCGTTGTCCCAGGGGCGGCCCTTTTCACGCATCTTGATCTGCAAGTCGCGCCGGGTCATGTCCAAGCCGACTGCATAACCGTAGATATAGCTGGCGGTTTCTTCCTGTGGGATTTCGAAGCCTTCCTTGCCGATGGCCACGACCAGTTCGATTTCGTGATGGAAATTGCTGGTCTGCGGCGGGTAGGGCAGGGGAACGGTTTCGCCATCCGGGCAATTGACGATGGAATAGCGTCCCTTCTTGAAGAAGAACGGCGGGTCGCGGTCTTCGCCAAAACCCATTTCCTTGCGGTGTTCCCAGTAATTGCGCCCCACGCAATAGATTTCCCCGACGGGGAAGAATTCATCGGTGCCGCGGATCGGAACGGCGGTGGTGGCGGGCGGGTCGAAGCAGAATTGCATTATCGATTTCCTCGGTTTTGGCGTGTTGTTGATTGGCTGACATATACCAGGCCGGCCAAAGGTAAGATCAGTCTCAGGCGCTGTCCCGTTGTTCGTTCCAGATGCCAAGTTTTTCCTGCATGCCTTTGTCCGAATAGACAAACAAGACAAGGTCGTCCTGGGCTTCGAATGCATGGCGATGCCAGCTTGGAATGACGAAGATGTCACGCGGTTTCAAGTCATAGGTGACATCGCCGATGGCGACCTTGCCGGTTCCTTCCACGACGGTGACGACCATCGAGTCCGTCGCCTTGTAGCCCGCGGTCTTGAAGCCCTTCGGCAGCATTTGCACGAAGGCGGCGATGGTCGGCATGACCGGGCCGCCGTCGGCCGGATTGATGAACTGAAGCTTCAAGCCCAGATTCGGGTCCCATTCAGTGCCGCCCCGCATCTGTTCCAAGGCCTCGCGGTATTCCGCATAGGGGTAATGGAAGACGGGGGAGGATTTCGACGGCGCCTCGAACCCGACCGGCAGCATGTTGGAACCGAAGCGCTTCCGGCTGTCGCCCGGCGGGCGGCGGTCCAATTGGTATTCGTCATTGCCTTGTTGGGCGAAACTGGCGTCGAAGAAGCGGATCGTCGGAATGTCCAATCCGTCCAGCCAGACCATCGGGCCGTCGCTTTCGTTGCCGTGGTCGTGCCACTGCCAACTTGGCGTCAGGATCAGGTCCCATTCCTTCATGATCGCGCGTTCGCCGTCCACGGCGGTATAGGCGCCATCGCCTTCCATCACGAAGCGCAGGGCGCATTGCGTATGACGGTGGCAGGGCGCGATCTCCCCCGGCATGATCAATTGCAGGCCGGCATAGAGCGATTGCGTGACCGCCGATTGCCCCGGCAGGCCCGGGTTTTCCAGTATCAAGACCCGGCGTTCCGCTTCCTTCGCGGTGATCAGGTCAGCCGATGCCATGACGTATGAGCGCACGTCGTCATACCGCCACCGGACGGTCTGGACCGGGCTGACCGGTTCCTTGGCGACAAGGGCGTGCAAGACTTCCCATAGCGGCGCCATGTTGTGCGGGCGGATCTCGTCATAGAAGGCCTTGCGGTCGTCGGGTATCGCTTTTTCGGTGCTCATCCCTGCTTCCCTATTTCTCGATGGATTGGGTTGAATAGTCTTCGACCGGCAGTTTCCCGACGGTGCCGCGCTGCTTCACGAAATCGACGAAACTTTGCGCGTAGTCCAGATAGGTGTTCAAAGACCGCCCGTCTTCCGTCACGGTCTTGAAGGTGGCGTAGCCGTCGCGGCCGGCGCCGATATAGTCGTTGGTGATCACCTTGTAGGATCGTGACGGGTCGAGGGGCGCCCAGGTCCGGTCCGATGGACCCTTGAATTCCACATCCGTGAAGCGGCTGCCTTTCCCGGCGGACAAGTCGACATTCCAGCGCAACCCCGCGGCATACGGATAGGCCCCGGTAGAGCCGTCCGGCAGCAGCGCGTAGTCCAAGGCGTCTTCCAGAACCGCATGGATTTCCGCACCGGTCATGGTCAATTCGACAAGGGTGTTTGAGAAGGGCAGCAGTTCATAGGCGGTGCCGATGCTGATCGGTCCGGCGGGAATGTCTATACGCACACCGCCGCCGTTCTGAATGGCGATATCGCCGGTCTTGGACATTTCGCGGAAGGCATAAGCCACCAGCATGGTTATGTCTGACCCATGCCCGGCGGTATCCGATTTCGAACAGACCTTCGACCGGCCCTGACCGGGGATGCGTTCCAGGCACAAATCATCGCTGGTCTCGCCTATGATTTCACCCTTCCGCGCGTCGACCGTTTTCGCAAATCTCTCGAAGACAGCCTTGGTTGCCGCGTCTTCCTTGCCCAGCGTCAAATAAGGATGGTCCGCGACGGCGGCGAGGACGGCATCGCGGTCCGATCCGTTCAATTCAACCCGCTCGCCGTCCGCATTTTTCCGTTTGAAACTGTCGGCCAGCTGCAAATGAGGCTTGCCCGAACAGGCGGCGACCGTGCCGTCCGCGTTGAAGTCGACTGCAAGCTCGCCGAGGATGCGGGCATACTCCCAGGCATGGGCCACGCAGACCATGTTGCCGCCGTCACCGGAAATAACGGTCGGGTAGGGGCCCCTGGCGTTCAAGCCAATATCGTCGAAGTCCTCGCCAAGCAGCGTGTGGCTGTCGCCGCCGACGATCACGTCGACGCCCCTCAGCTTCTGCGCCAGCGCGATATCGTTGCCATAGCCGAAATGGGTCAGCAGCACGATGCGCTCCACGCCCGCGGCAGTCAGTTCGTCGATGTATTTTTGGGCGGTTTCGGCCTCGTCCAGGAATTGCGTCGTCGGATCGGGGCTGGAGGAATTCTTGGTCTTGGACGCGATGTCGATACCAATGATGCCGACCTTCGCACCCCCGACCTGTTTGATCACGTAGGGCAGGATATAGTCGTCGGGGTTATTCGGCGCCAAGGGGGATCCCCCAACTTCCGGCACGACATTCGCACCCAGGACCGGTGTTCCGCAGTCGCCTTTGCGGAGGAAGTCGATGAAGTTCTTTAACCCCGCATCGCCCAGGTCGAATTCATGATTACCCAGCGCGAAGGCGTCGAAACATATGGAATTCATCAAGGCCGCATCGGCCTCACCCTTGAACAAGGTGAAGAACAGGTCGCCCATCATCGCGTCCCCGGCATGCAGCTTCAGGACATTTTCCCTGCTTTCGGAAAGTGTCTTGAATTGGTTTGCCAGCATGGGAAACCCGCCGCCCGAAACCCGGGTCCGCTCACCGGCCAGGATCAAGTCTATCGAACCGTCCGCCGCCAGATGGGAATGGTGGTCGTTGATATGCAGGATCGTCAGATCGGCCGCCTTTACCGACAAGGGGGCGGTCATGGCGGCGCATATGGCCAAGCCCGCCAGGGCATTTGTCAGAAAACGGGACGGCCGTGTGTAGGTCACTGCTGAAGGGTCTCCTCAAGTGCCCGCTTGCAAGCTTGCCGGTCGATCTTGTCGGTGCCTGTCTTCGGCAGGGTGTTCATATAGATCACCTGGCGGGCGTATTTGTAGGGCAGCAGCTTGTCCTGGGTGTAGGCTTTCAGTTCCTTGCCCAGGGCGTCGCCGCCCTCAATGCCCGGCATCGGGGCGATAGCGGCGGCCAGTGTCATGCGACCATCCGCCAACGGCAAGCCCATCACCGCGCATTCCATCACCTTTGGATGTTCGTTGAGGCAAAGTTCCACTTCCAGCGGATAGACCCATTGGCCGCTGACCTTGATCAGATCATCCGCGCGGCCTTTGAAGAAGAAGAAGCCGTCCTCGTCCATGACGAACCGGTCGCCGGTCCAGATCCACCCGTCGCGCATGGTCTCGGCGGTCTTGTCCGGGCGGTTCCAATAGCAGGGCGCGTTTGAATCGCCGCGGACCCAAAGGATACCTTCCTCGCCGGTCGCGACCGGATTGCCGTCCCGATCGGTCAACTTCGTTTCATAACCCGGTACGCGCTGGCCCGCCGATCCCGGTTTTTGCTGCTCAATGGTGTTGGACAGATAGATGTGCAGCACTTCGGTGGAGCCCAGCCCCTCGATGATGCGGTGACCGAACCGGTTCTCCCAGGCACCGAAAACGTCCTGCGACAGGATTTCCGCGGCGGAAATGCAGCGGCGGACCGAGGCCAGATCCGCGCCTTCCGACTCGGGCGCCTTGATCATGGCGGTATAAACCGTCGGCAGGGCGAAGAAGAGTGTGGGGCGGTGGCGCGCGATCTGTTCAAAGATCTTGTCCGGCGTCGGCCGGCCCGCGAACAGCATGGTGCTGGCGCCGGCATGGAAGGGGAAGGTGATGCTGTTGCCGAAGCCATAGGCGAAATAGATCTTCGGAACCGAAAAGCAGATGTCGTCCGGCTCGATGCCGAGGACCCGGTCGGCGTAGGAAATCGCCGTATAGAGCATGTCGTGATGCAGGTGAACGACAGCCTTCGGGCGCCCTGTGGAGCCGGAGGAATACATCCAGAACGCCATGTCGTCGCGGCCGGTATCGGCGGCGTCCAGTTGGTCGGATGCGCCGGTCACTGCATCCGGCCCCAGGATCGAGATGTTCGCCGAAGCCAAGCCCGGAACGGTCTCTGTACCCGTGCCTTCGGTCAGGATCACGGCCTCCAGACTCGTCGTCGACCAGTCTTCCGACCCGAAAGCGTCTAGGAACTCGGGTTGGGTGACACAGGCGCGCGCACCGGAATTTTCCGCGTAATAGTGCAACAGGTCGGGCGGGGACTGCGTGTTCAGAAAGACCGGTGCCAGCCCCGCGCGGATTGCGCCGAAGGCGGCAGCGGGATAGGCAGGACCGTCGTTCAGAACGATAAGGACGCGATCCCCTCGCATAAGACCGAGAGAGAGCATCGCGTTGCCGTAGCGGCAGGCATCCCGGCACAGCGCGCCATAGGTTATGTTCCCCGCGTCGGAATAGACGGCAACCTTGTCCGCCAGTCCCTTGTCCATATTGTCGAACAGAATGGCGGACGCATTATAGACCTCAGGAACTGTGAAGCCGATTTCCCGTGCCGCTTCGCCATCGCGCGGGACGAGGTCCTTGATCTGAACGGATTCTTGCAACGTCATCTCGTTCATCCCGCAACCCTTTTCTTGGCCGCGTCGTATTGCGCCATGAATTTCGGTGCATTGGCACGCAGTTTGTCGTCATCCATCCGTCCGGCACGTTTGATGTAGCCATGAGCGAAGTCCAGTGGCGGCATCTCCATATGGGCGACGAACTGCTCGTACCAATTGGCACTCTCCTCAGCGGCGCGGACCAGTTTCGCGACAATCGGTTTGCGGTCGTCCTGATAGGCCTGCAACGCCGCCTGCATATCGCTTGGGTTCTCGCGGATCGATTTGGCGAGGGAAATTGCATCTTCCATCGCCAGGCGTGTGCCCGAACCGATGGAAAAATGCGCAGTATGCAGGGCATCGCCGATCAGCACCTTGTTTCCACTATACCATGTCTCGTTCCAGACCTTGGGGAAGACGCGCCAGATCGATTTATTGGAAATCAGCGGGTGGCCGTCCAGGACGTCGGCGAAGACGGCTTCGCATATCTCGCGGCTTTCGTCATCGCCGGCTTGGTCCAAGCCGGCATTCCTCCAAACTTCTTCTGTCGTCTCCACGATGAAGGTGCTCATATTCGGCGCATAGCGGTAGTGGTGCGCGTTGAACGGGCCCCATTCCGATCGTCTGAAGGTCTGAGTCAGGGTCGGGAAGGTTTTGGTCGTGCCGTACCAGGCAAACCGGTTGGTCAGGTTGTCGACGCTGGCGCCGAAACCTTCCGGGTCGCCGTTGCGGATGACGGAATTGACTCCATCCGCGGCGATGACCAGGTCTGCGCTTTCCGCATCGACCGTATAGGCATCCGGTGCGCTGCCGAATTTCAATTCTACGCCAACGTCTTCGGCGCGTTGGGTGAGAATTTGGATTAGTTTCAGGCGGGCAACCGCGGCAAAGCCGACACCGTCTATGGCTGTCTTGTCGCCCATCAAGTCGATGGTGATGTCTTGCCAGGTTTCCAATTGTCCGGCGAAGGCGCGGTAGGTATCGGGATCATCCGCTTCCAGGAAGGACAGGGCGCGGTCGGAAAATACCACGCCGAAACCCCAGGTTACGTCCCGTGGATTTTGTTCGTAAACGGTGACTGTTGCCGCAGGGTTGTCACGTTTCAGCAGGGTGGCTGAATACAGGCCGGCCGGCCCGCCGCCTAGGACGGTGATCCGCATGGGTCGCTCCCTCTCCAAATCCGGTTGGCATTCCGTACCCGGTTTACCCAGGTTTTTATTTTTCCGTTATATACAATAAATTCACGGATATGCAATTCACCAAAACAACCAAGGCAATTCGTACGAGAAACCGTCTGGATGCTTGAGCCATCAGGGATACGCACATAACGATATGCGCAAGAAGGCAGGGAACACATTGCGGGGCGAACGGAATGGAAATGGAAAAAGGCGGGCCGGAACGGAACGGCACGCGGCGTGGCATTCAGTCTTTTGACATCGGCCTGTCGGTGTTGGAGGCCTTCGTCGCGGCGCAGGGCCCCCTGACCCTGACGCAATTGGGTGATAACCTGGGCATGCCGGCCAGCAAGCTTCACCGATATGTTTCCAGCCTGGTCTCGGCGGGGTTTCTGGACCAACCGCGTCGGTCTGGCGCTTATGATCTTGGACCGCGGGCCCTTGCGGTAGGGCTGGCCGCGCTCAACCGAAACGATTTCGTCAACCGGGCGGTGTCGGCGACGGAAGAACTCGTCGCGCGCACAGGGGTAACCGGCACGATTGCGGTTTGGGGCAATTACGGGCCAACGCTGGTCCGGTGGGAACGCGGCACCGACGCATTGACGACCGCACTTGGTCTGGGCTCGGTGATGGACCTGTTCAGATCCGCGACAGGCCGGATCTTCGCGTCTTATCTTCCCGAAGGGTCGGTAAAGGCCTTCCTGTCTTCCGGGATCGGTGCAGCCAGCGGCGCAGTGACCGGTGACGGTGAATACGGCCGGCTTGACGCAATGCGCGGGGAGATCAGACGAATTGGTTATGCCTGTGCGGATGGCGAATACATTCCGGGCCTTTATGCTGCTTCCGCGCCGGTTCTGAACTGGCAAGGGGATGTGGAAGTGGCGGTGACCCTGGTCGGGCGTACGACGGCGGTCACGGACCCGGAAGGCGAGATATTGCCGATGCTGGTAGAGACGGCCAGGAACCTCTCGGTCCTCGATCCGGCGTCCGGGAATTAAGCGGTGGGTTCGGGGGAAAGTTTGATGGCCAGTGCGCAAAAGGGAAATGGATCGCCCGGAAACAGATCGCGCGGAGACGGATCGCGCGGCAATGGATTGCATGACGACACGCCAAGCGCGGGCGCGGAGGGGGCGGAAGCGAGCGAGTCGGGTCGCGACCACCAAGGTCCGGCGGCAGGGAAGTCTGACCGACTTTTGGCCGGTATCGCAGTCGGCGGCGGCATGGTGGATAGCGACGGCATCGTCCGCATCAGTCTGGGCAATATGCCGGACCTGATCGGATATAATCTGCGCCTTGCGCAGTTGCGGGTTTTCGATCATTTCCGGGAAACGCTGAAGGTCAGCGGCGACCCCGTGCTTGCGACGATTACGCCGGGGCTTTTCCGCATCCTGGTTCTTGTGCGTGACAATCCCGGCCTGAACCAAAGTCGGTTGGCAGCCGCGGTCGGTATCGATCGGTCGACATTGGTGCCGATCCTCAACAGGCTCAGCAAACTCGGTTTGATCGAACGGCGGCAGTCCCGAAACGATGGGCGCGCCCATTCGGTTCATCTGACCTTCGATGGCGCCAGTACGGTCGGCCGAATGGAGGACTTGGTCGATCAGCATGAGCAGGAAATCGCCAAATCGCTGACGAAGCGGGAGAAGACGCAACTGATCGGCTTGCTCCGCAAGCTCGGTAACAGTTGATCTGCTTCCATCCGCATCGTCTTGTTCCTCGGTTCCAGGCCTGTTCCTGTTCCCTAGAAGTGCAATTCCTGCACCGCCTCATCTTCGATTCCGATGGTTCTGGCGTGACGCTTCTGCCCGTAAAGCACGGTGCCGTCGGACTGCGTTTCGATTGTCATTTCACCGCTTCGAACAAGATGCTCCAAATGGGCGACGGTCTCGCCGATGGCGAAGACGAAGTTCCCCGCTTCTTCAATCCTGGGAAACAGGATCTTTTTCGCCTGCAAGGTGGTCAAAGCCCCGGTTTCGCGCAGGCCGTCCCGCAACTCCTGCAATCGGTCGCGGTGATGGTCCAGTAATTCGTCGATGCGCCGGTGCAGGCTTCTGAAGGGCTGCCTGTGCGACGGCAGAACAAGGGCGTCAGCGGGCAGGGAGCGGCATTTGCTGATGCTGGCCAGGAAATCGGGCAACGGCGACACGCCGCTGCGGTACCACCAGACGGAAACGATCGGGCTGATCTGCGGCAGAATTTGGTCGCCGGAGATGAGGACATTGGTTTGCGCGCAATACAGGATGGCCTGTGCCGGCGTGTGACCGCCGACCGTGATGACACGCCAGTCACGCCCGCCAATCGGCAGGATATCGCCGTCATCGATCGGCAGGAACATTTCCGGTGGGCGGCCGACGCCCATGTTGTAAGCGTTCCCGCGCTTGAGGTGAAAATCCCGGATTTCCCGGGGCACGCTGTGCCGGGCAAGGAATCTGTCCTGACTAGTGGCGAATTCCTCCCCGGTGACGCGCCATAACAGCGTCGCGGTCGTCCATTCGCGGTCCGTCATCCGGAATGTCAGGCCAAAGGTATCCACCAACCAGCCGGCAAGGCCGAAGTGATCCGGGTGATAATGGGTGCAGATCAATTGCGCCGGCCGGCGACCGGCGGCGGGGCCTTCGAAAATCTTGTTCCAAAGATCCTTGGTCAGGTTGCTCGCCATGCCTGTATCGATGATCGTCCAGGTCGGCGTGCCGTCTTCCGGATCGAAATCCTCAAGAAGCCAAAGGTTGATATGATCGAGCGCCATCGGCAGCGGCATGCGGATCCAATGAACGCCGGGCGCGACCTCCACGATCTCTCCGTGTTCGGGTGGCGGAATGTCCAGATAGTCCATCCCGTCCTGTCGCATATGCGTCATTGTTTTCCCCTCACAGCCGTCCGACGAATTCGCCGATGGCGTCTAGTACCTGGTCTCGCTGGTCACGGTGCGGCGAATGCCCGCAATTCGGAAGCATCAATGTCGTGCATGGACCTGACACGCCTTGTTCGACGGCTACGATCTGCTCGGCGCTGCCGTATTCGTCGTCTTCACCCTGAATGACCAGGACAGGGCAGTCTATCACCGGCAGGCAGTTTTCAATATTCCAGTCCCGAAAGGCGGGGTGCAGCCATATGTCGTTCCAGCCGCGGAAAGTACGGCGGGAGTCGCGATGATAGCGGCCCAATTTTTCAGCCATGTCGGATTCGTCGAACAACGCCGCGATCTTTGCGATGGAATTCACCGAAATCTGTTCCACGAAGACATGTGGCGCCATCAGAACCAGACCGGCAATTTTCCGGCCGGAAAGACCGGCATGGAGCAGGGCGATGGAAGCGCCGTCGCTATGCCCGATCAGGATGGGATTTTCCATGCTCAGCGCGTCGAGCAAGCCGGGCAGGGCAACGGTGCCCTCGTCATGCATATAGGCGGTGTCGAACGGTTCCTGCAGAATATCGGATTGGCCGTATCCATAGCGGGAATAGACCAGAGCCCGACGATCGGTGGCGGCAGATACGGCGGCCGGAAAGTCACGCCACATTGCCACTGAGCCCAAACCTTCATGCAGGAAGACGAGCGGCGGTGCGTTCGATGCCGCCTCGTCGTTGAGCATCGCGCATTCCAGCATGCGCCCGGCGGCGGGCTGCATGAAGTTGCGCGCGTTCGCCATGATTGCCGCGATGCTTCTCGCTTGGTTGCGGGGATTGTTCGACGACATCGTTCAGTCCTAAAGGCGCAGTTTGTAGCGCTGGATTTTGCCGGTCGCGGTTTTTGGCAGTTCTTCCACGAACTCGATCCAACGCGGGCGCTTGAACGCGGCCAGTTCGGCCTTGGCGTGGTCGATCAGCGCCTGGGCCAGATCGTCGCTCGCCGAATGGCCCTGGTTCAGAACCACATAGGCCTTTGGCTTGACCAGGTCGTCCTGGTCAGGTTGCCCGACGACGGCGACTTCCAGTACGCATTCGTGCGTCAGAACCGCCGTTTCGACTTCGAAAGGCGATACATAGATGCCGCCGACCTTCATCATATCGTCGGTCCGGCCGGCATAGGTGTAATAGCCGTCGGCGTCGACGGTGTATTTGTCGCCGGTCCGGGTCCAGGGCCCGCGGAAGGTATCGCGGCTCTTTTCCCGCTGGTTCCAATACATGATCGCGCTTGTCGGGCCCGACACTTCAAGCGTGCCCATTTCCCCGGCAGGGACGGGATTGCCGTCCTCATCCACAAGGCGCAGGTCATAGCCCGGAATCGGTTTCCCCGTGGTGCCCGGTTTGATGTCGTCGGCGCTGTTCGAGAGGAAGATGTGCAGCATCTCCGTCGTGCCGATGCCGTCCAGGATGTCCGTACCGGTCGCTTCCTTCCAACGGCGCATCAATTCGGCCGGCAGCGCTTCGCCGGCGGAAGTGCAAAGCCGCAGGGCGTGTTCGCCCTGTTTTGGCAATTGTCCGCTTGCCAGCAGCATCCCGTACAGCGTCGGGACGCCGTAAAAGATCGTGGGATTCTTGTCGCGCAGGATTGAAACCACCGCCGCCGCGTCGGGTGGGCCGGCGTGAAGAATCGCCGTGGCGCCGGCCGCCATCGGAAATGTCAGGCCGTTGCCAAGACCATACGCGAAGAACAGTTTCGCGGCGGAATAAACGACATCGTCCTCTTTGATCCCCAGGATTGGTTTGGCGTAGAGGTTCGCCGTTTCGATAAGGTGGCTGTGCAGATGTACCGCGCCCTTGGGCATGCCCGTGGTGCCGGAGGTGTAGAGCCAGAAGCACATGTCGTCGAGCCGGGTCCGTTCCGGTTCAAAACTGTCCGACGCCCCGGCGATCAGGTCCGACAGGCTCTTGTGGCCCAGACTGTCCGCGCCTGAGACGATGACCTTCTCCAGATCCGGATGGGCGTCGATATCCTTCTCGAAAAGTGGATAAAGCGGTTCGGAGACGACGAGCGCCGCCGCGCGGCTGTCGTCCAGCATGAAGCTGTAATCCTTGGCCGTCAGGCGCGTATTCACAGGCACGGGAACGATGCCGGCCTTGATGCAGCCCAGGAAGACGGCGACGAAATCCACCGTATCCAGCATGCACATCAGGACGCGTTGTTCGCGTCGCACGCCCAAACCGGTCATCGCGTTGGCGACCTTGTTGGACAGCCGCTCCACGTCACCATAAGTGTGCGTGCCGTTGATATCGATGAAGGCGGGCTTGTCGGCCCGGCCGGCGGCCAGATTGCGGGCGATCAGGTCCACCGCCGCGTTGTATTCGTCGTCAAACCGGGTGCCGGTTTCCGCCATAACGTCCTCCCTATACATCTTTGTCGCGGGTCCGGTTCGGCTGACTGTGGCGCCGTCCGGCTTCTCTTATTCTTTGTGCGTCCCAAATAGGCGTTCCAGATGGGGTCCGCCCCCGGTATCCCATATGGTTGTTCCATACGGGGTGTTTGCCCCGCCGGGTCTTTGGTCTGCTATCTGCTAGGCGACCAGTTCATCGAACCAATCAGCCGCCCAGTCCGCGGCCTCATCCTCCGGCAGGGAGCCGGCGGATGCGTCGTGAAGGCGGACATCGCCCACCCGTTTCGCGCCCAATTCCTGAAGCGTGTCGTCGAATTGCTTGCCGCCGAAACAGAAGGTTTGCGCATAGGTCATGTCGCCCAGGGCGAAGACCCCGTAGCGCAGTGCGGATAAATCCGGTTTTGCTTCCTTCAGCGATTCCAGCAATGCCTGGGCATTGTCGGGCACGTCGCCCTGGCCATAGGTGGAGGTGCAGATGATGATGGTGTCCGCTGAGGAAACCGCATCCGCGCGCAGATCGTCCATCAAGGAGATTTCCGCATCCGCGCCCTTGTCCACCAATGTGTCGAGGATTTCGTCGGCGACAAGCTCCGCCGTGCCGGTCATCGTGCCGACCAGAATATGTATGTTTTCGCCCATGCGTTTACCCTGATGCCAAGCGCCTCGTTATCACGGACCCTGTTTACGGGCCTTGTTTCAGGGGCAACTTTAGAATGGATGCTCCCGGTGACCGGCAATATAATGCCGACACTTCCGGCTGAAAAGCATTATACTGCATCTTATCCGCAACATTTATCATAGTATGTCTGTTGGGAATTGTCCGTAGCTTGCTGTAGATGAAGCGGCAGTTGGCATAAAGACGGGCCGGAACGGGAAGAAACGATAACTTTTTAGGTTGGTGACGGTGAAGAACGAAGAAGATACGGCGCTTGTCGAATATCTCACCCGTCTTGGTGAACGCGTTCGGGCCGAACGCGCCAAGCGGGGAATGACACGCCGGATTCTCGCCCGGGATTCGGGCGTGTCCGAACGCTATCTGGCGCAATTGGAAGGCGGGACTGGAAATCCGTCGATTGCTTTGCTGCGGCAGGTATCCATGGCGATGGATGTTCCCTTGGCCGCCCTGGTGGCGGGGGAGGCGGAAGCGACCGAGCCGGTCGCCTCCCTCATCCCATTGCTGGAACGGGCCAGTGCGGAGGAGTTGGACGCGATCCGCCGCGCGGCACTGAAAATCATGCGCCCGGCCGGGGAAGACATGAAGGCCCGGCGAATCTCGCTGATCGGTTTGCGGGGCGGCGGCAAATCCACTTTGGGCCGGATGCTGGCTGAGGAAATGGGCGTTCCCTTCGTGGAACTGAACCGCGTGATCGAACAGGAATACGGCGGCAGCATCGGCGAGATCCTGGCGCTGAACGGGCAACCGGCTTTCCGCCGCTATGAACGGCGCTGCCTTGAAGCGGTGATCCGTGATCACGAAGGGGTCGTTCTTTCCACCGCCGGTGGGATCGTGTCGGAACCGTCGACCTTTGCCTATCTGCTGGACCATTCGCATGCGGTTTGGGTGCAGGCGACGCCGGAAGAACATATGTCGCGTGTCGTCGCCCAGGGGGATCTGCGGCCGATGGCCCAGAACCGGGAGGCGATGGACGACTTAAAGGCGATCCTCGCGGCGCGTGAGGCGGATTATCGCCGCGCCGATGCCGTGTTGGACACCAGCGGGAAGGCGGTGGAGGAGAGCCGAAAGGATCTCTCCTCACTGGTCCGCGAGATACTCGGTTCGGAAAAGGCTTTGGCCTAGGCAGCAGCGGCTGCCGACCCCAGTGCGATCGGTGTAAGGTTCCTTTCCTTGCAAAATGCCAGATATTGATCGCGAAGTTTCGGCGTATCGGTGTAGTCGATTTCGTTCCCTTGTTGATCCACATAGGTCAGGCGTCCAGACATGACGATGTGGATGATGCAGGGCTCGTCGCCGACGCATGCCCAACTGTCCTCGTTCCCGACCGGTTCAAATATGTAGTCCCCCGGTCCGGCGATTTCGCCGCTTCCCAATTGTCGTTTGCCCGAAATGTTCAGGGCATGCACGAAGCCTTCATGCTTGTGCCTTCCTACGACAGTGCCTGGAAGAACTTTCAGTCGCAGCGTTCTTTCCGTGCCATCGAAACGAAGTGGCATCGCCCAAACGCCCTCTCCAAGGGGTATCCAGTATCGGTCGTCGGCGGGAATGGGGGTGGAAGTATGGTTCAAGGTTGTGGTCACGAGATCGGCCTCCTAATTATCTCGGCATCGAGATATCATCATAATATCTCGACGTCGAGATAAAAATATGAAAATATGAAGACCGGTTTTCTAAATGTCATCTATGAGGTTTCGAAATGGCGGATCATGTCGCGCGGATTGAGGCGCAATGGGGCAGGGAAAGGCCGGATGTGCCACTCGATGGTCTGCCAATCATCGCGCGTGCCAGGCGAATAACCCTGTTGACCCGCGGCCCGATTGAAAGCCTGTTCGAGGAGCATGGACTGAACGCGGGAGAGTTCGACGTCCTTGCCACCCTGCGCCGCAGTGGAAAGCCCTATACAGTGCGGCCGACGGAACTGTTCACACAATTAATGATCAATTCCAGTTCATTGACGGATCGGCTCAACCGGCTGGAGAAGGCCGGGTTGATCGATAGGCCGGTGAACCGGGAAGACGGGCGCAGTCGATTGGTACAATTGAGCCGCCACGGCGTTCAGGTGATCGATACGGTTTTCGCAAAAGACATGGCGTTGGAAAACGAGATCGTCGGATGCCTGACCATGGACGAGCGTAAGGCCTTGGCGGGATTGCTCCGGAAACTTGCTGTCGGGGTTGAGGCTAAATACGCGGGTACCGACTGAAAGCCCTAGTTTGGTTGGAGCCGGGTTGAGCCGGCCGGGCGGACATGCAGGTTGATGCCGGCTTTTATTCCCCGGCGGCCCAGGTCCGGGCCTGCTCAATGTTCATAAGGATTCTCCGTTTCCGTTTGTCCTTGTGCAACCCGGCTTCCTGCCACAATTGCAGTAGAATTTGCTCCTGTCGCCCGGCTGCGACGACCGCGATACGGGCTTCTTCCGGCAATGTAACGGCTGGCCAATTGTCGAGGGTTCCCTGGATGATCTTGAGATTGAGTTGGCTCAGATCCGCCGTTCTCAGATCCCAAACGACATTCTCAACACCGTGCTGTCGACAGGCACTTTCAATTTGCCGAACGCCCCAGGACAATTCGGGCTCGCCGATCACGCCGCTCAATCGGATTTCGATTTGGGCTCGTTCGCTGTTTATGCCAGCGTCGGCGTTCATTCCGCAGGGGCTTCCTTCGTGCCGGTCGCTTCACGCAGGTTGTGGCCGGCTGCGTGACGCAATTGGTTCTGCAATTCCTGTCCTTCCTGGCTGCGCGGTTTCGAGTAGCCGGCAATCCGGGAATAGACGACCGGTGCCAAAAATAGCGTCACGAAACCCGCGATGCCAAGGCCGCCGAAGATCACCCAGCCAATGGTAGTGCGGGATTCGGCGCCGGCGCCGGACCCGAAAATTAACGGCAGGCCCGCGAAGACCGTAGATACCATCGTCATCATGATCGGCCGCAACCGGACGAGGGAGGCATGGCGTGCGGCCTGGACCGGGGACATACCGTCTTCCCGGCATTGATCGGCGAATTCGACCATCAAAATCGCGTTCTTTGCCATGATGCCTATCAGCAGCAACACACCAATCTGGGAATAAATATTGATCGACGTGCCGGAAAGGTACAGCGCAAAGATCGCCGCGCAAATACCGAACGGAACCGTGATGATGACGACAAGCGCGCTGGTCAAGCTCTCGAACTGGGCAACCAGTACCAGGAAGACGACCACGAAAGCGATGACATAGGTGATCATCAGATCGGCGGAGGTTTCATTCAACGCCTTGGCTTCGCCAAGGAATATAAGCCCGGTATCCGGCGGCAGCATTTCGGTGGCCAAGGCGCGGATCGAATCCGCCGCTTCCCGCAATGTTCTCTCTGGCGCGATATCGGCGCTGACCTCAATGGCGCGGCGCTGGGCGTGACGGTCCAATTCAGCGGCGACGGAACTTTCGGAAAAGACCACCAATTGGCCGAGTGGAACCAATCGCCCGTTTGCCGCGGGAACATACAGGTTCGCGATGTCCTCGGGCTGTTTGATGGCGCCTTCCGTGGCCTGAAGCATGATCGGCAGGGTGATGTCGTCGACCGTCAGTTCCGCCACTTCAAATTCATCTATAAGCACTTGGATGATAGTGCCGAGGTCGGCGATATCGACGCCCAAATCGGTGGCGCGCTGCCGGTCGATATTGATGGATAGTTCAGGCTGCGTGGCGCGGAATTCGACGCGCGTGTTGGTGAGCCAAGGCAGCCGCTCTTCCATCGCCAATACAAATCTGTTCGTTTGGGTGAAAATTTCCCGATAGTTCGTGCCGATCAGGGCAAAATCCAATCCCCCGTCGGCATTGCGAAGGTTCAGGCTGTTGCCGCGGCTGACGCGCGCTTGAGCCCCGGGGATACCGCTCAATTGCCGATTCACGGCATTGGCGATTTCGCTTTCGGTGATCGATCTTTCCGACCAGTCGACAAGCTGGGCGTCGACCTGTCCGCGGTTCAGGTCGTATCGTCCTGTGACGGTGTAGAGGCTCTTTGCCACCCCCTGGTCGAGATAAGGCTGAAGGATATTCTCGACCGCTTCCACCTGACGGTCCGTATAGGTAAGTCCGACGCCGTCGGGCCCGGTCAGGCGAACCCTGATCGTGCCGCGATCCTCTTCGGGTACGAGTTCTTCCCGCAACCCGCCATAGACTTGCCAGGCAGACCCGATAATCACGACACAGGTTGCAAAGACCAGGACCGGATGCCGCAGGGCGAGGTCGAGAGGCACGGTATAACCGCGCACCAACCAGCCGCCGAATTTGCAGCAAAGTCCGTACAAACCGCTCGGCGCCGTGTGTTTGCGGTTCGGCAGTTTGGACACCATCATCGGCACCAGCGACAAGGCGACGAAGGAAGAGATCGCGACCGTCACCGCCAGAACGAAGCCGAATTCCTGAAACAGCCGCCCTGCCTGGGAGGGCAGAAAACTGATCGGGACGAAGACGGAAATAAGGGTCGCGGTCGTCGCCAATACGGCGAAGAATACTTGTCGTGTACCCAGCACGGCCGCTGCCTTGGTTTTCAACCCTTCGCCGCGCAGCCGTTGAATGTTCTCCAACACGACGATGGCGTCATCGACGACGATGCCGGTCGCCAACACCATGGCCAAAAGGGTCACAAGGTTGATGGAAAAGCCAAGCAGCCAGATTGCGGCGAGCGACCCGATCAATGCCACTGGAATGGCGATGGTCGGGATGATCGATGCGCGCCATTGGCCGGTGAAAAGCGCGATCACCAGCACGACGATCAAAATGGTATAACCAAGTGTGACGAGCAGTTCCCGTATCGAGCTTTTGATGAAGAGACTGTCGTCCGAAATCGTCTCGATATGCACATGGGGCAGGCGGTCGCTCAGTTCCCCAATCGCCCTTTGCACGCCTTCCGCGATGGCGATGGTGTTCGAGCTGGATTGCCGAATGACGCCCATTCCGATGACCTGTCGGCCATTTAACCGGACCCAGCTTTCCGCTTCCGCGGGGCCGAAAAAGACATTCGCGACATCGCCGATCCGCACCGGTTCGCGGATGAACAGATCCATGATCTTCTCCGGATCGATCACCGAAGCATTGGCGCGGACAAGGACTTCCTGTTCTTCGGATTTGAAACTGCCGGCTGGAATGTCGAACCGTGTATTCCGCATGACATCGGCCACATCTGCGACCGAAAGGCCGTAGCTGGCCAGTTTCAACGGGTCCAACTTCACGCGCAGAACCGTCTCCCGCTCACCGAAGATATTGACGTCGGCGACGCCTTCCACGGCGGTCAACTCGGGCAGGATTTGATCTTCGACGACCTTCGTCAGTGCGTCGATCTCCAGCGTCTCGCTCCAGACAGCCAGCGACACGATGGAACCGGCATCGGCATCGGCCTTGATGACAGCCAGGTTCTCGACCCGGTCGGGCAATTGGCGTTCGATCCGGCTGACCGCTTCACGGACATCGGTTGCGGCATCGGCCAAATCGATCGTAGGGCCGAAGGTTGCGTGGATGCGGAAATTGTTCTCCTCGCTGGACGACCGGACCTCGACAATTCCGTTCACCCGCGCGACGGCGGCTTCGACAATGCTGGTCACTTCCGCATCAAGGGTTTCGGGGGAGGCGCCTGGATAGTTGCCGCGGACGGAGACAACCGGCCTGTCGACATCCGGCAGTTCGCGAACCTCCACGCCCAGCAGGGCACCGAACCCCGCAATCATGATCAGCAAATTGAGCACGACGGCCAGATAAGGCCGCCGGACGCTGATTGCCGGCAGGTCGTTCACCGATTTGCCGTTGGCTAGGTCTTCCTCGTCGGTTCGAACCTCGGTCATATCAGCTGCCTTCGTTGACCGAGATTTCGACATGACGGCCGTCGCGTAGGCGCTGAACGCCTTCGACCACGACAAGATCGCCCGGGGCGATGTCCCCTTCGACAAGGACCGTGTCGTTCAACCGGCGGCGGGCAATCACATCCACCCGTTTGGTCGTGCCCTCGTCAATCTTCCAAACGAAGCTTGTGCCATCCCGCCATTGAAGGGCCAGTTCGGGAACGGTCGGCATGACCGGACCGGGAAGGATAAGGGTCACGAAAAACGACATGCCCGGGCGCAGGATATCTTCGGCATTCGGAAAGGCTGCGCGGATCAACACGGTGCGGGATACAGGATCGACGCGGCTGTCGATTTCGTCGACCGTACCGTCGATTCGACGGTCCGGGAAAGTTGGGGTGCGCGCGTCCAACGACATGCCCAGCGTCAAGCGTGACAGATAGCGTTCCGCGACTTCGAATTCGACCAGCAAAGTCGACCGGTCGTCGAGGGTCACGATTTCCATGGTTGAGTTCACCCGGTCGCCGATTTCGATCTTTGGAATGCCGACAATGCCGTCGAAGGGCGCGCGCAGTGTTCGGTCGTCGAGGGCTTCCCGTGCCTGTTCCAACTCCAGTGTTGCGCGTTCCAGTATAACTTCCGCATCCTCAACATTGGCGGGTGAGCGGACATTCGTCTTCCGCAGCTTGTCCGCGCGGGCAAGGGCGCTTTTCGCTTCCCGGACCCGCGTTTCGGCAACACGGACGGATAGCGTTGCCGAGCGGTCCCCCAATTTCATCATCACCTGGTTCGCCTTGACGCGCTGACCGGATTGGATCGGCAAGGCGACGACCTCGCCCTCGACTTCCGGATACAGCGTGACCGACCGGACGGCGCGTGCCGTGCCGATCGCTTCGATGGTGACTTGATCGGGAGCCTCACCGGCGGCTTCCACCAAAACAGGGACGGTCTGGATATTTCTTGGCTGTGCCGTTGCGGCGGCGGGTTTGCTGTTCCCGGTTTTGCCGGAGACGATTTCGTCTTCGGGCCCGATGGCAAGTCCCATCGTGTCGAGATAGGGCTGCCAGCGGTCCTGCGTTCCCCAGGCGACGATCCCGACCAGGATCAGGATTGCGATAATCCGCGCAAAGCCGCCAATTGACCTTTTCGAACTCAGTGTTTTCGCTCCAATAGTAAAAAGTCGTTTTGATTTCGCGCGACGCTAGATTTTCGGTATGGCTCTTAATTTTGTCGAAACATAGAGCATCCGCTGCCAAATAGTTAACACTATTGTTTGGCTAGGCAATGGCCGGTGCGGCAACACTATTTGTGCCTACTCGTCCGCAACTCAGCTGCAGGCGCCTTGGGTCAGTATCGCCTGACCGTCGGTGTCGAAATAACCGGTCGCACGGTAGGTCTGGCCATGCTTGTCGGTGAAGACGCCCATAACAGCCCCGCCGGCAATTTCGGTGCCGCTGACAATGGTTTGGCCGTGATCGGAATCCTGAAGCTGGTCGTCCAAGTCTATTTCGAAGGCGAAGCTGTCGCCGCGCGCGAAACGGTCGAAGACGAGGCTCAATTGCTGATATCCGTCCAGGCCGGAAGATGCGGCGCGGAGGACGGCGGTAGAGGCGAGGGGCTGGAAGGGCTGATAGGCGCTCCATCCCGCGCCGCCGTAATCGGTATCGAAAATCACGCCGCCCGCACTGGAGGAAAGGTCGATCGCCATTTGCTGGAGGCTCAGGCCGATGACGCTGTTGTTTTCGATTAGGAAAGTGTCGTCCGACCCTTCGGTGAACTGAACCCTGGTATCCGGTCCGCAGGCCTGTGCTTGGCAGGCGAAGAAACCCAAAGCGAAACCGGCCGCCAACGACGCCTTGGCGGTCGTGCCTTTTCGTCTCTTTGCAGTTTGGCTTATTGCTTCACGTCCTCCGGTATGGCGGCGCCAATGACCTTGTCCACCGTAACACCGTCGCCGGCCAGTGGATAGAATGCGCGGTATACCGAGACCAGGAATTCCTGCTTGTGAGGTAACCCAGCCTTTGTAAACACCGGCTTTCCCGTCAGAACCACGTCATCGAACGACTTTCTTATGATCGCTACGTCCGCGGCGTCCAGGTTATCGCTCAAGCGCGCGCCGGTCCGGTCAATGCCCAGCAGAGTGACGTTCGCGGTTCCGATAAGCCGGTATCTGTAATCCACGTCGTTGCCCGACCGCAGAACATCCAGAATCACGATCCAGGGAAGCACCCGTGCGCCGAGCTCCACGGGATCGATATGAGCGCGTGAGGGGATACGACCGTCGGACGCGTATTTCATCCAACAGTCATTCAGTCGATTGAGCGGTGAATGGGCGGGAATATCCTCAAACCCTACGGGCTTAACCCAAAGGAAGGCCCCATGTGTGTCTGTCGATGCTTCCAAAATGAAAAATGCCTAAAGAGTTCTTTATCAGAAAACTCTTGTTAACACCTGACGTATGAAAGCAAAGCAAAAAAAACTCGCCCTTTATGTCGCTGGAACCAGCCGTCCGTTGCGCCAGGCGACCAGCAGTGCAGGCGCGCTGACTGCCGCGCCGATCAGGCTGAACGCCCAATGGGACAAGCCCCAACTGTCGACGCCCGGGAAGGCGAACAGAATGCCGCCCGTGAACAAAAGGATCCGGTAAAGGAAACCCGAAACCCCGTCACCCAAACCGCCCAGGAAACTGAGATGGCCTTGCAAGGCGCAGCTTAGGAACCAAACGCCGATAAGGGCGGTGGCCAGCACGCCTATGACTTCCAAGGTCGGGGCTTCGCCGACCAAGGCCGGATTGAGCACGAAGAAGAAGGGCGCGATATAGATCACACCGCCCAAACGCATCGCTTCAAGACCGGTCTTGAACGGGTTGGAACCTGCAAGTGTCGAGGCCGCGAAGGCACCCAGCGCGACCGGTGGGGTGATGTAGCTGACCATGCCCCAATACAGAATGAAAAGATGTACGGCGAGGACGTTGAGCCCCGCCTGTTCCAAAGCTGGGGCAAGTACGACGGCCAGGAAGATGTAACAAGCAGTAACCGTCATCCCCATGCCGAAGATGAAGGCGGTGACCGCGCCCATGATCAGCAGCATGATCGTCGATCCGCCGGCCAGGAAGATCAGGTCGTTCACCAAAGTTCCGGCAAGTCCAGTGGCGGAAAAGGCGCCGACGATCAGGCCCACCCCAAGCAGGATGGCGACCAGTTCGGACAATGCCCGGCCGATCCCGACAATCAGGTTGATGCCGGTCCGCAGGGTGAAGCGGTGACTGCGCACGAATTGGTTTATGACCAGCAGCAAAGCGGTCGCATAGAAGGGGGCCAGCGTATCCTGGCGCAGAGCGACCATCATAAAGATCAACAGCGCGAAGACGAAAAGGTACATCCACCCCTCGCGCGCCGCCGTGGCGAGGGAAGGGACTTCCGACGCCTTCAGGCCCTTCAGGCCGCGCTTCGCCGCATAGGCGTCGATCTGTGCGAACAGGCCGAAATAGTAAAGGATTGAGGGAATGGCCGCAGCGACGGCGATTTCCACATAGGGTCGGGACAGGAAGGATGCCATGACGAAGGCGGTCGCCCCCATGATCGGCGGCATCAGCACCCCGCCGGTCGAGGCGCAGGCTTCCGTCGCGGCGGCGTAGCGCGCGGTGAAGCCGGTTTTTTTCATCGCAGGAATGGAAACCGCACCGGTCGTCAGCACGTTCGAGATGACTGATCCCGACATTGAGCCCATGAAGCCGCTGGCGAAGATAGCGACCTTGGCGGCGCCGCCGCGGTAACGCCCGACCAGGGCGAGGGCAAGGTCGTTGAAGAATTTGCCGCCGCCGGTGTGCTGCAGCACGGCACCGAATAGGATGAACCCGATCACCAGGTTGCCGAAGGCTTTCATCGGAATGCCGAACGAGCTTTCGGCGGAAATAATATGATAGGGAATGACGTCCATGAAAGGCTGGGCGAAGCCCGAAATAGGCCCAGGCATCGAATCCGCGAAGGTTGGATAAAGCGAAAAGGCGAAGACGAAACAGAACAGCACCCATCCGCCGGCGCGGCGGGTCGCTTCCAAGGTCAGTGCCCACATTAAGATTGAGAACCACCGGGCCGTATCCGGCGGGGCGTATTCCCAACCCAGATCCAGGCTGACTTCCGCAGTCCATGCGAAATAGGCTGCGCCGCCGATGGCAGCCAAGGCCAAAAGAGCATCCCACCATTTTACCCCCGGTTCCCGTTGTGGAACGGCGGAGAATACCAGGAAGGCCATGGCCAGGAATATTCCCGCCAGCACATAGAGGTACCGACCTTCGAGCACGACGATGCCGAAGAGCTGTAAGTTGAACAGCTGGTGGATGGAAAGCATAACGGCGAGCAGCGTGCCGATGACGACGACGTAACGGGAAATTGGTCCCAGTTCCCGGCGTAGTCCGGTTTCGTCGACGTCAGGCGACGTCGTTGCGCCATTGCTGTTGGCGGCCTCAGTCATGATGGTGGGTATCCGAAGCGCAAAACAGGCCCGGGCAAAAAAGGCACGGACCCTGAAATTCCACCGGGCCGGCAACAAATGCCGGCCGGCCCGGTGGAAGGGTTAGGAACTTAGAAGACGACGTCGAAGCCGCCGTCGGCCAAGGCCTTGCGGCGCGTTTCCGCCCAGGTTTCATCCCAGGCATCATCCGCAACGCCCGACGCTTCCAGCTTCGCCCAAGCGTCCTGCAGGGCCGTTTGACGCGCGATCAGCTTGTCGTTGTGGGCCTGATCGGCGTCGGTCCACTTGCCGATTTCCTTGTAGTATTTGATGGCCCCGTCGTGATAGGGCGCAACCCATTGGAAGTTCTGCTTGTCCAGGGCCCATCCGCCGATGCCCGGCGCTTTGCCGTCATATTCGGGGAACAGTTCAACCATCGCCTTGGTCATGTTGTAGACGAGGTCAGCGTCCTGATCCGCCATGGCGACCAGGACCGGATAGGAATAGCCGGCGCCTTCATAGGCGGGACCACCGTCGATGTTCGCGCCGACCTTTGCCATGTTGGGCTGGAAGAACGGAGCGACCGCCTGCATGCGGGCGATGCCTTCCTTGTCGTCATGATGGATTTTCGGCCAGATCAGACCGCGGGGCGAAGCGGCGGCTTCATAGGCCTTGCCGGAATTGGTCGACGCGAAGACGGCATCCACCTGATCATTGATCAAGCCTTTCCAGGAATCACCGAAGCCACCGAATTCGACTTTCGTGACATCGTCCCAGGTCAAGCCGGCATAAGCCAGATATGCCGTGACGTTGACGTTCAGCGCCGGTGCGCCTTTAACCCAAGCGACGCGCTTGCCTTTCAAATCGGCATATTCCTTTACGCCGATATCGCCTGCCACGCCGACCGCCAGATTGATGGCGCCGCCGTTATTGGCCAACAGCACGCGGACCGGTTGCGGTCCCCAGTTCTTTTTGCCGAAGGCGAAGGCGCCTTCCTGGGCCATGAAGGATCCACCGACCCCGGTCGCCGAAAATTGTACCTTACCCTGGCGGAGCGGTTCCGTCCGCGCGATGTCGTTCTTGCCGGGAAGGACCCGCAGGTCGATGCCGGCGGCATTCTTTAAGGCGGCGCCTACGGCAACCGATTGGTTATACCCGGCTGACCCCGTGCCATAAGCGGTCCAGGCGATTTGCCCGGGCAGGTTCACGTCCGCGGCGAAGGCCTGTCCAGCCATCGACGCAGCGGCGATTCCCGCCACTGCGAGCGTTTTCAAAGTCCAATTCATATGTTTCCTCCCAAGCCGGCGTATCTGCCGGTCTGATCCTGTTTGGTGACTCACCTGCATGGGATGAGCCTTGTCGTTTGTCGATCGAGGGGAGGGTAGGGCAAATTGGACCGGACCTACAAGCAAGCAAAAGCTGATGTTCTAGTATTCTTACAGGAATTCGATTTCCAGCTGGTACTGGACCGGCGTGGACGCTAGGAATTTAGCCCGCGCCGTGCCGTTGAAATAAAATGGCACGGGCCGCGTCAGCTGCGCCAAGTGTGTTTCCAAGGGAGTGAAAGCGGTGGGTATGAAAAAGATCGATGCCACGGACTATACGGTCGGGGTCGTTGGGGCCGGGGCCATGGGACAAGGAATCGCGCAGGTTTCCGCGCAGGGCGGCATGCGCACGATCATTCTCGACGCGAAGCCGGGCGCAGCCGAATCCGCCAAGGCGACGATCGCCGGACGCTTGGACCGGATGGTCGAAAAGGGCCGCATGTCCGATACCGCCGCCGCCGCCGCGAAGGACTGCATAGAGTTCGTGGAAGAAGTTTCCGGCTTGGCCGATTGTGACACGGTTGTCGAAGCGGTGTTCGAAGACCTGGACGTTAAGCAATCCCTGTTCAAGCAGATCGAGGACGTGGTTTCCGACGATTGCATCATTGCATCGAACACCTCATCCATCCCAATCGCGTCGATCGCGCGGGCCTGCCGGGTGAAGGGTCGGGTCGCCGGCTTACATTTCTTCAATCCGGTACCGATCATGAAATTGGTTGAAGTGATTCGCGGGCCGGAAACGGAAGACGCAGTGGCCGCGAACTTGTCCGAGCTTGGCAAACGGATGACACGGATTCCGGTAACCGTGAAGGACGCCCCCGGTTTTCTGGTGAACCTGGGCGGACGAGCCTTCACAACCGAAGGCTTGCGGGTCGTTCACGATGCCGTGGCGACCCCGGCACAGGTCGACGCGATCATGCGCGACTGCCGGCATTTCCGCATGGGACCGTTCGAATTGATGGATCTGACGGGGATCGACGTGAATTATCCGGTCAGCCTGATCGTCTATGAAGGCTATATGCAGGACCCGCGTTTGAAGACCTCGCCGATCCACAAGGCGCTGCACGACGCCGGCCGGTTGGGCCGAAAGACGGGCGGCGGCTGGTTCCAATACGGGGAAGGCGGCAAGCCGGTCCCGGGCGAGTCGCCGGATCATGAAACGAATGCTGCGCCGGCGAAACAGGTGGCCTTGGCGGAGGACGATCCGGTCCTTGCGGCCTTTTGCGCCGACATTGGCCTGGCGGTCGGAACCGATGATGGCACCTGCCCGATTTTGGCCGCCCCGGTCGGGGAGGACGCAACGACGGTCGCCGTGCGCACCGGTGCGGATTTTCGACGGCTCGTGGCGGTCGACCTGCTTTGTGACACCGCGACCCGTGTGACGGTGATGACGGCGCCTGGGGCCGATTTGTCCGCACGCGACGCCGTCGCGGCAACGATTGTCGCGTCAGGCCGAAAAGTCACGGCGATCAAGGATTCCCCCGGCTTCGTCTCCCAACGGATCAGCGCGATGGTCGCCAATTTGGGTACTTTCATGGCGGAAATCGGCTTGGCCAGCCCGGACGATATTGACCTGGCGATGAAACTTGGCCTGAACTATCCGATGGGGCCGCTGGAATTGAGTTCGGACCTTGGTTTGAAGAATCATGTTGAGATTCTGGAGGCGCTGCAGGCAATGACGGGCGAGGATCGGTATCGGCCTACCTCATGGCTGCGACGCCGCGCTGCGCTTGATTTGCCAATAGATACGCCTTCCTGACCCCTGTAATCACAAAACTTTGCGTGGTTTTGGTGAATTAGCGACTATTGCTGCGATGCAACTTCGCTCTATACTTGCATCAATGCCGTGGGGTACTGAAAGGCATAGGTGAATGAAGATCGGATCTCCTGCCCGCGATACCGAAGTCGTTCGGCGCGCACGGGCGGTATTGGCTGAGGCCAGGGAAGATCCGGCTTTGCTGCTTTCCGTCTTGACCGATTTGACCGAGGCGCATGAGCGGACCCTTGCGCGCGCCGGAATCACCGGACCGGCGCATGGTCAGCCGGTCGACCCGTTGCAGGCCGCGAAGGAAATGATCGCGCAGCAGCAACTGGAAATCCAGGAGTTGAAGCGGGAATTGGCGGCCCAGACGCGGCGCCTGAACCAATCCGCCGATGCCCAGCACAAGGAACTGGTTTTTGAACGCGCCAAGCTGGAGCGGTTGGTTCGCCTTGGTATCGCGATGGCGTCGGAACGGGATGAAACGCGCCTGTTGAGTTTGATACTTGAAGGCGCGATGGAACTGACCAATGCGGATGGCGCGACTTTCTACCTGATGACCGAGGAAGAAGACGCGCTGGAATTCCAGATCATCCGCAACCGGTCGCTCAATATCTCCATGGCGAGCACACCGGACGAGTCGCTGCCCTTCCCAAACGTGCACCTTTTTGACCTGCAAACCGGCGTCCCGAACGAGAAGAACGTCGTTTCAAAGGCCGTGCTGCTGCGGCAAACCTTCAATATTCCTGATGCTTATAACGCCGGGGATTTCGATTTTGCGGGTACGAAGAAATTCGACGAGGCGAATGGATACCGGTCCGTCTCCTTCCTGACCGTGCCGCTGATCCCGCGTGGCGGATCGGTTATCGGGGCGCTGCAGCTGATCAATGCGACCAATTCCGAAACGGGCGAAGTGATCCCCTTTGACGGTGAGTTGCAGGGTTTCGTCGAGGCCTTGGCCGCGCAAGGCGCGGTGACGATCGAAAACCAGAAACTACTGCATTCCCAACGCGAGTTGATCGACGCGATCATCGAACTGACGGCATCCGCCATTGATGCGAAAAGCCCCTATACCGGCGGGCACTGCAACCGCGTGCCGGAAATAGCCATGATGCTGGGCCAGGCCGCGCATGACGCGAAGCGCGGTCCATTCGCCGATTTCGGGTTCGCGGATGATGAGGAATGGCGCGAATTCCGCATCGCTGCCTGGCTGCACGATTGCGGCAAGGTCACGACGCCGGAATACGTCGTCGATAAGGCAACCAAGCTGGAAACGATCTATAATCGGATCCATGAAATCCGCACGCGGTTCGAAGTCATCCATCGTGAGCTGACCGTCGACTATCTGTCGCGGAAGGTGAAGGAATTGGGCGGCGACCCGGCGCCGGATGCGGAGCTGATGGCTGAATACGATCGGCTTCAGGCGGATTTCGACGTTGTGGCCGACTGTAACGTCGGGGGCGAATTCCTGGATCAGGAAAAGATTGATCGCATCAGGGAAATAGCCAAGCGCACCTGGACCCGCAATTTCGATAACCGCAAGGGCTTGTCACAGGACGAGCATTTGCGCCTGAAAGGCATTCAAGGGCGCCCGCCGCCCGCCGTCGAGAACCTGCTGGCTGACAAGCCGACCCATGTGGTCACCCGCGACCCGGGGGATATCGAGCGCTTCAAGACAAGCGGCTTCAAGATGGATATTCCCAAGAACCTCACCAATTTGGGCGAGATTTATAATCTTACCATCCAACGCGGCACGTTGACCGAGGAAGAACGGTTCAAGATCAACGAGCATATCATCCAGACGATCATCATGCTTGAGACGATGCCCTTCCCGAAAAACATGCAGCGCGTGCCCGAATATGCCGGCGGCCATCATGAGACGATGGACGGTAAGGGCTATCCCCGTCGCCTGACGCGGGAGGAAATGTCCGTTCCGTCGCGGATCATGGCGATCGCGGATATTTTCGAGGCACTGACCGCATCGGACCGGCCTTACAAGAAGCCGAAACCGTTGAGCGAGTCCCTGAAGATCCTTGGCTTCATGTGCCGGGATCACCATATCGATCCGGACGTTTTCCAACTGTTTTTGGAAAAGCAGATCTACCTGCGCTACGCGGAGGAATATCTCGACCCGTCCCAGATCGACGAAGTCGATATCGAGCCGCTGCTGGAGATTGCCCGCGAAGCGTCCGCCACGTATTGAGGTGGGCGGGCATTCGGCGCGTCAATCAATCACACGGATGGAGTTTTCCCATGGATGAGGATCTGGCCATGCGCTTGGCCGACATGGAAGCCCGCCTTGCCCATTTCGAGCGCCTGAGCGAGGACCTCTCGGACATCGTCGCCCGGCAGGCCAAGGACATCGACCGCCTGAAACAACAAGTCAGCGCCTTGTCATCGCGCGTGTTGGACATGCAGCAGGACTGGCGTCCCGGCGCGTCGGACGACAAACCGCCGCCGCACTACTGACTATTGGGGAAAAACCGGATTCTTGGCGGCCGGCTCCGTTTGGAGATTTGTGAAATTTTCGCCCCTTGGGCTTGTCATCGCCGTGCCGGATTTCCTAGACCTGAATTGTCACTTCAACCAGACGAGCGAAAAGGGGTTCATTGATGGCGAAACCGAACCTGTTGATTGTCGGCGCCGGCGGTGTGGGCGCGGTCGCGGCCCATAAGGCGGCACAGTTCGCGGAAGACTTCGGGTCGATCGCACTGGCCAGCCGGACGGAAGCGAAACTTCAACAGGTCGCCCAGGATGTCGTGGACCGAAACCCGGATATCACCTTGGGCGAGGATATCGTTACCGAAACAGTGGACGCCCGGAACAAGGAAGAGGTTGCCAGCCTGATCCGCAAGGTGGACGCGGGCATCGTCCTCAACCTCGCCACGCCTTATTGCAACACGGCGATCATGGATGCCTGCATTGAAACGGGTGCGGATTACCTCGACACGGCCGTGGCGGAAGAAGAGCATGTCGAAAATGTGCCCGCCCCTTGGTACGCCAATTTCGAATGGCCGCGAAAGCCCGACTTCGACAAGGCCGACACCAATGCGGTGCTGGGCATCGGTTTCGATCCCGGGGTCGTCAACGTCTTCTGCGCCTATGCGAAGCGCCATTTGTTGGATGCGATCGACAGCATCGACATCATCGATGTGAATGGCGGCGATCACGGCCGCTATTTCGCCACCAACTTCGACCCGGATACGAACCTGCGGGAAATCCGTGAGGACGTGATTTATTGGGAAGACGGCGAATTCAAGACCATCCCGCATCATTCCCGCAAGATGACGGTCGACCTGCCGGTAGTGGGCGAACACGACGTCTATTCCATGGGGCATGACGAACTGCACTCGCTGCCCAGGGCATTTCCCGAAGCGAAGCGTATTGAATTCTGGATGGGCTTCGGGGAACGGTATTTGCGGGTCTTCGACGTGCTCGAAAACCTTGGTCTGATCTCCTCTATCCCGGTTGAAGTGGAGGGTGTGGAAATGGCGCCGCTGAAAATGGTGAAAGCCGTCCTGCCCGATCCGGCCACATTGGCCGAAGGCTATACGGGCGAGGTTTGCATCGGTTGTGATATCCGCGGCACCAAGAACGGAAAGCCGCGCCGGGTGTTCATCTATTCCACTTGCGATCACACGGAATGCTTCCGGGAGGTCGGCTCTCAGGCGATTTCCTACACGACGGGCGTGCCGGCGATTGCCGCGGCGCTGATGCTGGCGCGCGGGGAATGGGACCCTAAAACCATGGTGAATGTGGAAGAACTCAACCCGGACCCCTTTCTGGACGTGATGCCGAAAGTCGGCATCGACTGGAAGGTGATGGATCTGCCGGTGGACGGCAGTTGGCCGGAAACCTCCGGTCATAACAGTGCCGGGTCCGATGCATCCGCAGGGCAGGGCAGGGCGTGACCGTTTCCATGGCGCGGGACGAAGTTGCCGGCAACTTCGCCAATTTCGATCCTTTCCGGGTGCCGTCGCCGTGCTACGTCATCGATATTGCCAAACTTGAGGATAACCTGCGCATCCTGTCGGATGTATCGGCCAAAGCGGACGCTAGGGTTCTGTTGGCGTTGAAGGCGTTTTCCTGTTTCGCATTGGCGGAGATGATCGGCGGTTTCTTGCACGGAACGGCGGCCAGCGGTTTATGGGAAGCCCGCCTGGGACGGACACGGTTCCAGGGCGCGGTGCATACTTTCGCGCCGGGCTTGAAGCAGGATCACCTGGCCGAGCTTCAGACCCTGTCTGACCACCTTATTTTCAATACGATCGGGCAGTGGAAACGGTTCAAGCCCTCGCTGCGGATGAATGACGATTGCGCCTTCGGGCTGCGGATCAACCCGCGCCATAGTGAGGCCGAAAATCCGCTATACGATCCCTGCGCCGCCTGGTCGCGGCTCGGCTCCCCGATCCCGCAATTGGAAGGGGAAGACCTGGAAGGACTGACCGGGTTCCATATCCACGCGCTGTGCGACCAGGGCTTCGAGCCCTTCGACCGCCTGCTGGGCGCAACGGAGGAAAAGGCGTCGGGTCTTTTGGAACGGATCAATTGGCTGAACCTGGGCGGCGGACAAATGATCACGGCGCAGGGGTTCGACCGCGCCGCGCTGATCGGGCGGCTGCGCGACCTGCGCCGGCGTACCGAGCTGGATCTCTATCTGGAACCGGGCACCGCTGTCGCCCTGAATGCCGGTGCCTTGGTGACGGAGGTGCTCGACACGTTCTGGAACGACGGCCATGTCGCAGTGATGGACTGTTCCGCCACCTGTCACATGCCCGACGTGATCGAGGCGCCCTATACCCCGGCGCTGCTGGGGACGGAGACGCTGGACCGGGCCGAGGACATGGATCCCAGGGACGAGCACGTCGTCCGCGTCGGCGGGCCGACCTGCCTGGCGGGTGACGTCATCGGCACCTATCGCTTCGACAAAGCGCCCAAGACCGGCGACCGGCGACTGTTCCTGGACCAGGCCTATTACACGATGGTGAAGACGACGACCTTCAACGGCACGCCGCTGCCCTCCATCGCGCTCTGGGACCCACGCACCGACGACGTCCGCGTCATCAAACAATTCGGCTACGAGGATTTCGAGGGTCGATTGAGCTGATTATTGGTCAACCGCCCGCAATCCGATCCTTCAGAAAATCGATCATCACGCGTGTTTTGCGGGGCAGGAAGGATCGGCTTGGATAGATCAGCCAGGCGGCGGTATCGAATGTGGTCGCCGTGACGGCGTGGTCCGGGAACAGATCGACCAACCGGCCGGATTTGATGTCCTTGTCGACGAGCCAATCGGCCAGCAGAGCCGGGCCCAGACCCGCGAGCGCCGCGTCGCGCAGCGCGAGCGCGCTGGAAACTTTCATGCGCGGCCGGACGGGAACCTCCTGAACCCCATCCTTGCGGAACAACCAGGTTCTATCGAAGCCGGGCAGGTCGAAACACAAACATGGCTGGGCCGACAGGTCTTCGGGCGCGGCGAGGGGCGGGGCTGTCTTAAGATAGTCTGGTGTCGCGCATATCCGATAATGCGTATCCATCAGTTTGGTGGTGATGACATCGCCGGTGACTTGGGGCCCCAGGCGAAGAGCGAGGTCGATCCGCTCGGCCACCAGATCGACGTTGCGGTCGGTGAAACGCAGCGTCAGGTCGATATCGGGATACTGGGCCAGGAAGTCGGGAATATGCGGCATCACACACGCCTGCCCGAAAGCGACGGAGGCGCTGACGGTCAGGGCACCGCTGGGGAAGGCTTCGGCATCGCGCAGGTCTTCCCGTGCTTCTTCCAATTCGGCCAGGATCGGTTCGACCTTGGCCAGAAAGCGCGCACCTGCATCGGTTAGGGCGACCCGGCGCGTGGTGCGTTGGAAAAGCCGTGCGCCCAGGTCTTCCTCCAATGTCGCGACCGCGCGCGAAACGGCCGACGGGTCTAGGTTCAGCACCCGCGCCGCCGCGGCGAAACCGCCAGCTCGTGCAGCTTCTGCATAAATACTTAAGAGTTTTGTATTCATTAATGTGATATATGCATCATATCGGTGCGCAATGGGAGGTTTAATACCGCCTGAATGCTCAATAGGGTGCCTGGCAGAACAATCGAACCCAGGAGAACCCCATGACGACCGAGCTTTCGAACAAGACAATCCTGGTCACGGGCGCCAGCCGCGGCATCGGCGAGGCGACGGCGCGCCATTTTGCAGCCGAGGGTGCGAATGTGGTGATGATGGCGCGCAGTGCCGCCCGTCTTGAGGAAATAGAGGTGGAAATCCGTGCGGGTGGTGGCGCGGTCACGGTCTGCACCGGCGATGTCAGCGCCTATGGCGATGTCGCCGCGGCGGTGGATGGAGCCGTGAAGGAATATGGCGGGTTGGACGTGCTGGTGAACAATGCGGGTGTCATTGACCCGATTGCCCGGTTGGCGGACAGCGACCCGACGGAATGGGACAAGGTCGTCGATATCAACGTGAAGGGCGTCTATCACGGGCTGCGCGCGGCCATCCCCGCAATGCTGGAAAGCGGCGGCGGCACCGTCATCAACATCAGTTCGGGCGCGGCGACCAATGCGCTTGAAGGGTGGAGCCATTATTGCTGCACCAAGGCGGCCGTCCTCTCGCTTACCGCATGCGCCGACAAGGAATACGGGTCGCAGGGCATTCGCGTGGTGGGGCTTAGCCCGGGCACGGTGGCGACGGAAATGCAGGTCTCGATCAAGGCGTCGGGCATCAATCCGGTCAGCCAGTTGGACCCCTCCGTCCATATCCCGACAGAATGGGTCGCCAAGGCCGCGGCCTATCTGGTGGGTGATGGCGGGGCTGCCTATGCCGGGCGTGACTTTTCGATCAAGACCGATGAGGGCCGCAAGGCTGTGGGCTTGCCGGCGGTTTCCTAGTCAGGCCCGGTCCGACTATGGTTCACTGCATCGGGTTCAACTCAAGTGGGAGACGACGATGCCGCTGATCGATATTCAGGTCATGGAAGGGGTGTTCACCGATGAGGAAAAGGGCGCGATGATCGCCAAGGTCAGCGACGCGTTCGGCGAGGTCGTCGGGGCCACATTGCGGGATGCGACATCGATCCGCGTGCACGAGGTGAAGAGCGGGTCCTGGGGCTATGGCGGGAAGCCGCTTACCACGGAGGATGCGAAGGCGATGCGCGCGAGGGGATAAGCTAAGCTTTCGACGCCTGCCAATCGGCAAGGATATCCCGCGCGCCGTTCAGGGCGGGGTTCATGCCGGCGTCGTGGCTCGTGGCCTTGGCAGCCAGTTCGATGACATAGCCGTTCGGGTCGCGAAAATAGATCGACTCAAAATGCTTGTGGTCGGAGATGCCGCGGGTCTCGATGCCCAGAGCCTCGGCCTTCTTCATCATCGGTTCGAACACGCCGCGGTCGACCTCCAACGCGATATGCAGGTCGAAGTCGTGTTGCTCCTTGAAGTCGAAAGGCCGGTCGGGGGCTTCGAAAAAGGCGAGGAAACTGCCGTCGTCCAGACGGTAGAAACTGTGCAGCACTTTTGTATCGCGCCCGGTTAGGGTCGTCTTGATTTCGAATGCATTCGCCAGCGGCAGGCCCAGGAAATCCTCATAGAACTTCCGGGTCTCCTCGGAGTCTCGGCAGCGATAGGCGTTGTGGTGCAGTCCCTTTATCATATCGACCTCCCGTCTGGTCTCTTCTTGGTTCCGTTGGCCAGACTAACATAGGCGGCGGACAAGCAGGTTCCAGACACCTTTCAGACACGGGGTCGTGAGGCCTATCGCTTCGCCACGTCGCCCACCGTGCCGTCGGTCAGCATGGGCAGGTCCTGGGGTTTCAGTTCGAAGACGGCGTTCGGGGTGCCGGCGCTGGCCCAGACCGTGTCGAACTGCATCAGCTCCTCGTCAATGAAAGCCACGGGTTTTACGACATGGCCGACGGGCGAGACGCCGCCAATCACATAGCCGCTTTTTTCCAGGACATAGTCCGGCTGGGCGCTTTTCACCTTCTGGCCCAACAGGTCGCGGACCTTCTTGTCATCCACCCGGTTTGGGCCTGAGGCGACGACCAGCACCGGGTCGCCCTCCTTGGTTTTGAACAGGACCGACTTGGCGATCTGCGCCACGGTACAGCCGATGGCGGCGGCGGCTTGTTCCGAGGTGGCGGTGGTTTCCTCGAATTCCAGAACTGTGTAGCCAGGGCCGAGCACGTCCTGAACGTGAAGCGCTTTTTCCTCGGTTGCTTTTCTCATGGGGCGACTCCGTCAATCCAGCTTCGGTCTGGTATCCGCGGCGCGCGGTCGGCTGATCGGACGGCTGCGGCGCACTTCACGATAGACGATGAACAATCCGGCGCCGACGATCAACGCCATGCCGGTCCAGGTGGTTGCATCGGGCACCTCGTCGAAGATCATGAAACCCCAGAACACCGCCAGCGGAACGGCGATGTATTCAAAGGGGGCGATCAGGCCGGCTTCGCCCATGCGATAGGCCTGCGCCAGCATATAGCCGATCATGCCCGAGAGAACGCCGATCCCGCCAAGTGCCGGCCAGTCCGAGACCGGCGGGATCTTCCAGGGCAGGAACAGGAAGTTGAGCGCCGGATGAACCTTGTCCACGAAACGCCCGTCACCGCAGATCAAAAACATCAAGGTGCAGACAATGATGAAGGTAACATAGATCGAAATCGCCAGGACTGAAGCGCTTTCGGTCACGCCCAACCGGCGGGTCAACATCTGCATCATGGCATAGGTGAAGGCCGCCAAGACGGGCAGCAGGGCGGTGATCTTGATGATGCCGTCGCCAGGTCGAAGCATGACGACAATGCCAGTGAAGCCGACGAAGACCGCGCCCCAGCGCCACGGGCCGACCTGTTCGCCCAGCATCGGGATGGACAGCACGGTGATGAAAAGCGGGGCGACGAAAAAGATTGCGTTGGCTTCCGCAAGCGGCATCCCGGCAAGGGCCGCGAAATAGGCGGAATTGGAAACGACGATGAACAGCGCGCGGACAAGCAGCAGGGGCATGCGCTTGCTCAACAGGCGCCTCCATCCCCCTTCAAACTGCAGGATGACGAACATAAAGGGCAGGGCGACCAGGGACCGGATGAGGACGAGTTCATGCAGCGGATACGAACCGCTGAACCCCTTGATCAAGGCATCCTGAATTGAAATCGCAAACATTCCTACAAGAATGCAGAGAATGCCGATTCCTTGCTTGTCGGGCAGTCGTGCCGACGCGGTCACCGTGGTACCCCCCGTTCGTCTAGTTGAGCGTTCTGGGCGAACGCGCTGTTTTGCGCCCGGATGCGGTTTGAATTTTGCGGCGTGACACCGCGGTGGGACAATGCTTCGAACCTGATCTCAACCGCCACGTGGATCAAGCTTGTTTTTCCAACCCGTCGAACGCCCGCCAGGTAAACTGTTCCGGATCAATCCCGATAACTGGTATCGATCTTGTCGAGCTTGCGCATCAATGCCGCGAATTCGACCGCGCCGACGCCTTCATTGGTTTCACGTTCGGAGAAGGCGTCCATGTCCCGGCCGCTGCGCGCGGAAACTTCGGGCGGGATGACGGCCATCGTTCCCGCGGACCCTGCATCGACCTGGATTTGGCAGGCGCGTTCCAGACGATAGAGGCGCAGGAAGGTCTCCGGGATCGATTGTCCCACGGTCAGGATGCCGTGGTTGCGCAGGATCATCGCGCGCTTGTCCCCCAGATTGGCCAGCAGGCGTTCCCGTTCGTCCAGATACAGGCTGACGCCCTCATAGTCGTGATAGGCGATCCGGTCGTGGAAGGCGGTCGACATCATGCTGATCTGTTGCAGGCCTTCCTGTGTGCCCGCGACGGCCATACCCGCCCTGGTATGGGTGTGCATCACGCATTTATTCACCGACTTGGCCATATGGATCGCGGAATGGATGACGAAGCCGGCATAGTTCACCGGATGATCGCTGTGCCCGATGATGTTGCCGTCCAGGTCAATCTTCACAAGATTGGATGCGGTCACCTCGTCATAATTCAGGCCATAGGGATTGATCAGGAAATGGCTTTCGTCCCCCGGCAGCTTGTAGGTCAGGTGCCCGTAGATCAGTTCCGTCCAACCGAAATAGTCCACCAAGCGGTAGGCGGCGGCGAGTTGAATGCGCGCGACCCGTTCATGCTCCTCGGGTGAGGTGTGGGCAAAAGTCGTGACCGTATCGATCCGTTGAGGCGACGATTGGGACATTTTTCCGTTTCCATCCGCTATGACGACCAGCCCCTTTTTGGGCCGTTCTTTTCACGAATGGTACAGCAAAGCCGATTACCGGTGAACCACGCGCGGTGACGAATGCCGGAAAGTCACTTGGTCCGAGGGGGAAGAAGCACATCCATCGCCGTCTATCCGACCCAAAATCGGCCCATCATTCGGCCGGAATGGAGTCGGGTGCCGATGCTTTTTGTTTCTTGAACGGATGGATGACCTGCTGAATGAAGCTCGGCGGCATGTATTCCTTGATGCCGATATCCGCTGGCGGCCGGTATTTGCCGCGGAAATAGGTGCCGAACAACTGGTCGAAGATCATCAGGTTCTCACCGTAGTTCTTGTTGCCTTCGTCCAGGTTCTTGGAGTGGTGCCAGCGATGCAGTTCGGGTGTGTTGAAAATCAGGCTCAGGAAACCGAACCGCATTTCCACATTGCAATGGGTCAGGATGCCGATGAAGGCGGTGATCGCGCTGACCCATTTGAAGATATCGACCGGCGCGCCGACAAGGAACAGCAGCGGCTGACTCAGGATGATGCTGGCGCCTGTGTCGAAGAAGTGGAAGCGGCCGGTATTGATAATGGTCAGGCGCGGCGCGCTGTGGTGAATGGCGTGGAATTTCCAAAGCCATCCCCATTCGTGACCCAGCCTGTGCGCGCAATACAGGCCCGCTTCGGCGATCACGAGTCCCAGAACCACTTGCGCGGCCATTGGCCAGTCGGACGGCCAGATCGGGCTCGATTCCGACACGAAAGCTTCCGCAGCGCCGAAAACGGTGCCGACGATTACCAATACCTGAACGATCCCCTTATTGAAGAAGGTGTGCAGCAAATCGGCCGGAATCTGTCCGTCATTCGGCAGCCAGGTTTTTTCGAACGGGCGGGCGCGTTCCAGGAAAAACAGGGAAACGGCCAATGTCAGGTAGAGCAGGTTGAACCAGATGAACGGGCTTTCCTGCTGCATCGCCCAATAGTTCGCGGCGATGCAGGCCGACAGGATGACTGGCCACAGCAAATAGGATACGGCGGTGGAGGTAGCCGTTCGGACGCTCATTCGGGGGGTCCCCACAGTTCTTCAGGTTCTGATCAAGTAATGCTTATGGCCTGTATAGGTGATTTTCCGCAAGGGGGTAAGGGTGCGTCCAATTCTTCTTGCGCCGCCGACTGTTCGACCGGCAATTGGCGGCGAATTGATATGAAATACTGGCGCTATCCTTGCGAAACCGTGTAGTCCTTCCATTAGCGTTTGGTTCGCGTCATTTCGCGGGTTACCGCAAGCCTGGGAGGGTTCAGTGCTTATATCGGGACAGGTACGGTTCTTGGCCGTTGCCATTTTGGCGGTCATGCTGGTCACGGCTGGTTCGGTTGCACGTGCGAATGATCGCGCTGGCGCCACGGAAGTGGTCGAGCATTTCCAGAACGGTTTGCTGTATACGCTGCTTCATCAGCGCGAAATGGACTATGACACCCGCATCCAGGCCCTTGAAGCGCTGATAGCGGAGACTTTCGATGTCGAGCGCGTGGCGCGCAAGGTCATCGGTGGTGAGCGGTTCCACGAATTATCCGTTTCCGAACAGCGGCGCTATCAGACCCTTTTCACGCGCTATGTGGTCGCGACCCAGTCCCGTAGGCTTGGATCGTTGGAGGGCAAGGACTTCGTCCCGCTCGGCCGGCGATACGGACCCAACGGCACCGTCGTCGTCGATGTATCCTTTCGCGAACAGGGGCGGGAGATTACCACCGTCGCTTATATCCTGCTGCCGACCGGCAAGGGCTGGCGGATTGTGGATGTCATCATTGATGGTGGCGTCAGCGAATTGACTTTGCGGCGGTCGGAATTCTCCTCCGTCGTGCGCGCGAAGGGTGTCGATGGGTTGATGGCTGCCCTGGATGAGAAAATTGGCGAATTGGCGCGCGCGGGGGGCCGTCGGACCTATTGACCGACCCCTTGATCCACCTTTGTTTCAGCCTGGGGCCATCATTCGGGGCCGAACAAGGCGCCGACATCCGTCAGTGCCAGTATACCCATCACGGCGAATATGACCGCCGCGATCGCATGGGCGGCTTTCATGGGAATCTTGGTGGCTGCGGCTTTTCCGATTAGGACGACGGGGACGTTCGCCAGCATCATGCCCATGGTTGTGCCTGCGGTGACGGCGATGAGGGCATCGAACCGGGCCGCGAGCGCAATTGTAGCGATTTGCGTCTTGTCGCCCATCTCTGCCAGAAAGAACACGACCAGGGTCGCCAGGAACGGCCCATAACGGCGCGGTGTTTTCGTCTCGTCGTCATCGACCTTGTCAGGGATCATCACCCAGACCGCCATGGCCAGGAAGGACAGTCCGAGCGCCCTGCGTAAAATGTCGGGCCCCAGAACGTCTGCCACCAGCACTCCCAGCGAGGCGGCTAGCGCATGGTTCGCGATGGTCGCGATCAGGATGCCCAGAATGATGGGCAACGGCGCGCGGTACCGCGCCGCGAGCACCAGTGCTAGCAATTGCGTCTTGTCGCCGATTTCGGCCACTGCGACGACACCGGTCGATATAAGGAAAGATTCCATGAAAAACCCTGGGAAACAGACACTCGAGGCAGGCGGACAAACCAATGGCCGGACCGCCCGCCCAGCCCCTTTGAGACAGCAGCCGCAGCCAAAGGTCTCGCCAAGCGCTCTATCGGTAAACCGACGGGCTGAATACGCCACGGGTTCGGGACCATGGTCCAATACCCGAGTCTGTTGACGCATCCCCTTCTCAAAACGGAAGGCGGCTACTCCCCAATGACACGGGGAATTTAGGCAGCGGCGGTGTGACAAGCAACCGTCATTCGCGTTCCGTAAATTACGCTCAGTACAATCCTTTACCGTCACAACTTCCTTGACCACCGTGCCGCTTGGCGCGCGGTTTTGCGCGGGGTATAGCGCGACGGTAGAACAATAGTCGGTTGCATGACGCGAAAACCGCCATGGTTGGAAACCGACGGGCTGGGGAAACGACGATGTCAGTGAAGAACGGTGCTTCAACCGATAGTTCGGCGGGCGGCAGCACGGGTAGCCTGCGTGCCGTCCTGGCCTTTTCGCTGGGATGTACTTTCTTCGCCTATGCTTTCGTCCAACGCGTCGCCCCCAGTGTCATGGTGGACGAGTTGATGCGGGACTTCGCCGTCGGTGGCGCGCTGCTGGGCAACCTGTCGGCTTTTTACTTCTATGCCTATGCGGGCATTCAAATTCCCGTCGGGATCATGATGGACCGCTTCGGGCCGCGTAGGTTGCTGACTTTCACCCTGCTTCTTTGCGTCGTCGGCAGCACGCTCTTTGCTTTCAGTGACACACTCGCCTCCGCCTCGATCGCCCGTGCGATTATCGGGGGCAGCGTCGCCTTCGGATTTGTCGGCACGATGACCATTGCCGCGCAACAGTTCTCCCCGAAACGCTTCGCCCTTTGCGTCGGGATATTGCAGGGCATCGGCATGGTCGGCGCGGTTTTGGGACAGGCACCCTATCGCGTGTTGCTCGACGTCACCGGTTGGCGTGAGGCTCTGCTTTGGACCGGTGGCGCGGCGGCGGTTCTCGCTCTTGCGATCTGGATCACGGTTCGGGACGGTGAACGCCATACCGGCGGCGGGGCGCGGCTGCTGGACGGAATCCGCTTTGCACTTCGAAATCGGGAGACTTGGCTGAACGCGGTGGTGGGGTTGTCCTTGACGGCGCCGATGCTCGCTTTCGCCGGTTTGTGGGCGGTGCCGTATCTGACCACGATCTACCAAATCCCCACGCGGGAGGCCGGTGCCCTAGCCTCCATGCTGTTCATCGGTTGGGGAGTCGCGTCGCCGTTCGTCGGCGGCTTATCGGACAAGATTGGGCGGCGAAAGCCGCTGGTCATCGCAGGGGTTTTGATGTCCATGTCCGGATTGGCACTTGTCGGCCTGGTTCCCGGACTGCCCGTCCCCTTGCTTTACGTGATCTTTTTCCTGACCGGTGTGGGGGGCTGCACGATGATCCTGGCCTTCGCGCTGTGTCGGGAGACGACCCCCCTTTGGGCGCGCGGCGCGGCGCTGGGCGTGGTCAACGGTGCCGTCACGGGAAGTGGCGCTTTGTTTCAACCGATGCTGGGCTGGATCCTCGACAGCCATTGGCAAGGCGTGGAAGTGGCCGGCGCGCGGATCTATACGGCGGATGGGTACCAAGCTGCGATCCTGGCCCTTGTCGCGACCAACGCGGTCGGCCTCGTGGCGGCGCTCTGCCTCCGGGAAACACGCGGTCAGCAATTGGCCTGACGGATTGGCCTGACGGTTTGGCCTGGTGAATAAAGGCGGCAGGGCTGGAATCCTGCGGCGCAGTGTGCCAAAACCCCGCAGCGTTTACCGCCGATAGATTATACCCAACAAGACCGGAACAGCCGCGTGGCCACATCGTCAACAGAACCGTCCTCACAATCCGCGCCGGGCGCCGCGGGACAATCAAATGAACCGATTGTCCTGGCCGTGCCGAAAGGGCGGATTTTGAAGGAGTTGCGTCCCTTGCTGAGCAAGGCCGGGATCGAGCCGGAACCGGCCTTCGACGACCCGTCCGCGCGTCAGCTCACCTTCGGGACGAACATCCCGCATTTCAGCATCATCCGCGTGCGCAGTTTCGACGTAGCGACCTTCGTCGCTTTCGGCGCCGCCCATCTGGGCGTTGCCGGTAACGACGTATTGATGGAATTCGACTATTCCGAACTGTATGCCCCGGTGGACCTGAATATCGGCCATTGCCGTCTTTCTGTCGCGGAGCCGGAAGAGATGATCGGCAGTGACGATCCCAGCCGGTGGAGTCATATCCGTATCGCGACCAAATACCCGGGCGTGACGCGAAAGCATTTTTCGGCCCGTGGCGTGCAGGCGGAATGCATCAAGCTGAATGGGGCTATGGAATTGGCGCCGGGCATGGGATTGTGCCGCCGCATCGTCGATTTGGTATCGACCGGCAAGACGTTGAAGGACAACGGTCTGGTGGAAATTGAGAAGATCGCCGATGTGACCAGCCGCCTAATCGTGAATCGCGCCGCGTTGAAGACCCGCCCGACGGAAATGACGCCCTGGATCGACCGCTTCCGGGAGGTCGCCAATGCCGCGTAAATTGGACGCCGGCGCGCCGGGGTTCGAAAAGGACTTCGACACTTTCCTTAATTCCAAGCGCGAGATGGAAGAAGACGTCGATCAGGCGGTCGCCGCCATCTTGAAAGATGTGCGGGAACGAGGCGACGAGGCTGTCGTCGAATATACCAACCGGTTCGACCGCGTATCCTTCACGACCGACGATATTCTGCTGCCGAAGGCGCGGATCGCCGAGGAAGCCGCGAAATGCGACCCGGCGACCGTGGCGGCGCTGCAAGTGGCCGCAAAGCGGATCGCGTCCTATCACGAACGGATGCTGCCGGAGTCTTTCGAATATACCGATGAGATTGGGGTTCGCCTCGGGTCGCGCTGGTCGGCGGTCGGTGCGGCGGGCCTCTACGTGCCCGGCGGTACGGCGGCCTATCCTAGTTCCGTTTTGATGAACGCGCTGCCGGCCAAGGTTGCTGGCGTGAAGCGGTTGGTCATGGTCGTGCCGACGCCGGATGGGGTGATCAATCCGCTGGTCATGGCGGCGGCGCAATTGGTCGGGGTAGACGAAGTTTACCGGATCGGTGGGGCGCAGGCCGTGGGCGCATTGGCCTATGGCACGCAAAGCATCACGCAGGTGGACAAGATCGTCGGCCCCGGCAACGCCTTTGTCGCGGCCGCGAAACGCCGGGTTTTCGGCACGGTCGGGATCGATATGATCGCCGGCCCCTCGGAAATTCTGGTCGTGGCGGATGCTGAAAACGACCCGGACTGGATCGCGGTGGACCTGTTGTCCCAGGCCGAACACGATACCAGCGCGCAGTCGATCCTGATCACCGATGACGCGGGTTTCGCCGACGCGGTGGAAGCCGCGGTTATCCGTCGGCTCGAGACATTGCCGCGCAAGGATATCGCCGCGGCCAGTTGGGCGCAGCACGGCGCTGTCATCCTGGTGCCAAGTCTGGACCACGCGGTGCCCCTGGTCGACAGGGTGGCGCCGGAACATTTGGAACTGGCGGTCGCGGACCCGGATACCCTGGCGGGCAAGATTTCCAATGCCGGGGCGATCTTCTTGGGCCGGTATACGCCGGAAGCGATCGGCGATTACATCGCCGGCCCCAACCACGTCCTGCCGACATCGCGGAGCGCTCGATTCTCCAGCGGCCTGGGCGTGTTGGATTTCATGAAACGGACCTCTCTGGTCGCCTGCGACGCCGCCAGCCTCGCGGAAATCGGCGGTTCGGCGGTCGCTTTGGCGGAAGCCGAGGGGCTGCAGGCGCATGCGCGGTCTATCGACATTCGTTTGAATCGCGCTTCCTGATAATCCTGTATAGGTTAGATGGGACAGAAGCCGGGCCGCGGCGGGGCGGGCCGGACGTTGGACTTGCGAGTTTCAGGCGGCGCCGGACGGGCGCATGCGTGCCGGGCTTGCGACTGAACAGGGCTTGCGACTGAACAGGGGAACGCCATGACGGAGTTCGCGGAAACCGACCGTATTCTTGATCTGAAGCTGGACGAAAAGAACGTCATTCGCCGAAGCCGGGATATCGAGCATGAGCGTTCTGTCGCGATGTACGATCTTTTGGATCGAAACCGCTTCAAGCTGGTGGAGGGTCGAACTGGCCCCTATGTCGTCCATTTAGGTCTGGATGAAGACGGAAAACGCCTCGTCTTCACCATCAATGACGAAAAGGATGAGGAATTGCTGGAGCAGGGCAACCTGCACCTGACTCCCTTTCGGCGTATTATTCGCGACTATTTCCAAATCTGCGAAAGCTATTACGACGCGATCAAGAAGCTGTCGCCCAGTCAGATCGAAACGATCGATATGGCGCGCCGTGGGCTGCATAACGAGGGATCAGATGTCCTTCGGGAGAGGTTGGAGCCCAAAATGGTAATGGACAAGGCGACGGCGCGGCGGTTGTTCACGCTGGTCTGCGTCCTGCACATTCGCGGCTGAGTCCACGGAAGGGCCGACGCGGATGATGGTGGGGGATGAGATTCCGGATGCGGTATTGTTCTGCTGTACGCAGAACGCCGTCCGCTCACCCATGGCCGAAGGTATTCTGAAATCCTTGATGGGGACGAAAATCTATGTCGACTCCGTCGGCGCGCGTGAAGGCGAACCCGACGGGTTCATCACCGAAGTAATGGCGGAAATCGGCATCGACGTTTCCAAGCATCGGCCGAAAAGCTTCGACATGCTGGAAGACAATTATTTCGATTTGATCATCGCCTTGTCGCCGGAAGCGCAGCACCATGCGGTGGAACTGACGCGTACGATGGCGTGCGACGTCGAATTCTGGAATACCTTCGATCCGACGATCGTGGAAGGCAATCGGGAAGTCCGGCTGGATGCGTACAGGCAGGTACGCGATCAATTAATGATGCGCATCAAGAAGCGCTTCGGGGTGGAGTAACGCGGTGCAAGGCGAAAAAGTGACTGAAATTAAACCGCGTTTTGTTCTCGGCTCGGCCAGTCCGCGCCGATTGGACTTGCTGGCGCGATTGGGCCTGACGCCCGATGCGGTCGACCCGGCGGAAATCGACGAGACCCCGGAAAAGGATGAACTGCCCGCGGCCTATGCGGCGCGCATGGCGGCGGAAAAGGCGCGTACGGTGGCGGCCCGTCATCCCGATGCCGTTGTGCTGGCGGCGGATACGGTCGTGGCCGTCGGGCGGCGCATTCTGCCCAAGGCGGAAGACCCGGTCACCGCGCGGGCCTGTCTGAAACTGCTGTCGGGTCGCCGTCACCGCGTCTTTGGCGGGGTGATGATCATCCGGCCCGTGGGCGCAATGGGCGCGATGGGCACGGGCGAACCCGCAGAACACGACCGTTTGGTGCAGACCACGGTCAGTTTCAAAAGGTTGGAGGCGCAGGAGGTCGACAGCTATATCGAGTCGGACGAATGGCGCGGCAAGGCGGGCGGTTATGCCATCCAGGGTCGGGCCGAGGGGCTGGTCCGGTTCGTCAGCGGATCCTACAGCAATATCGTGGGTCTGCCCTTGTTCGAAGTCCGGCAGATTCTGCGTCCTCTCGGTCTAATCGAATGACCCGCGGGCTAATTGATTGACCTGCGGGGCTGGGGTTGTATGTCTCCGTCCCCGAACCTCGAACCGACCGGAAACCGAATGAAACTCGACACCTTGATAGAAGTCTCGCCCGCCGAAACGCGGGTCGCCCTTGTCGACGAGGAGGGTGTTCTGCATCGCCTGGACGTCCACCGTGCCGGGCGGCCGCCGCTGCAGGGGGCTATCCTGCGGGGCAGGGTGTCGCGTGTCGAGAAAAGCATGAAGGCGGCCTTCCTGGACCTGGGCGCGTTGGGCGAGGCGCTATTGCCTCGAGCGCATGACGGTCGCGGGCGTCCGCTGACCGAAGGTCAATGGATGGTGGTGCAGGTATCCCGCGACGCGCAAGGCGGGAAGGGCCCCGCCGTTACCGCTCGGCCCGTTCTGCAGGACCGCTATCTCTCCTTCATGCCCTTCGGCCTTCCCAACGATATGCGGGTCGATTTCGACCGGGGGTTGGGCAAGGGCCGTGATCTTGCGCGGGTCAAACGCATGGCCGAAGCCTTCGATCCGGGCGAAAGCGGGGGCTGGCTTTTCCGTCCCGCCGCCGCCGCGTTGACGCAGGATAGGGACATGTCGGTCCTGACGCGTTGCCGGGATGCGCTGCTGGCGCGCTGGCAGGCAGCCCAATCGGCGAATGACGGGACCGCGCCGAAACTGCTTGAAGAAGCGCCGTCTTATTGGGAGGCGTTGGTCCGCGACGCCCCGCCGACCGGGCGGATCGCAACCGACGACCGCCTTCTGCATGCCAAGATCAAAGCGCTGGCGGAAGAACGTTATCCCGATCTGTTGGACGGGTTGGTTTTCCACAATGACCGGGAAACCCTGTTCGACGCCACCGCAGTGGAAGACCAGATAGAGGAAGCGACGACCCGGAGGGTACCCTTGACCGGCGGCGGGGAACTGGTGATCGACGAGACGGAAGCAATGGTCGTCATCGACGTCAATCTGGCCGATGGGGCGTTGGCTCTTCAAGGCGGGGATGCGGCGGTACGCCTGAATGTGCGCGCGGCGGAAGCGGCCGGACGCCAGATCGTTCTGCGGAACCTGGCCGGCCTGATCGTCATCGATTTCGTGAAGATGAAACAGCGCAGCGACGGCAAGCGCGTGATAGAGGCCCTGCGGCGGGGCTTGAAGGGATCCGGCGGTCCCGGCGGCGGGATGGCCGACGTTCTGGGCATGACGGCAGCTGGGCTGGTCGAAGTGACGCGCCAGCGGTCCGGCCCTAGTCTGACCGAGCAATTGCTCGGCCCCGTTCCGGGCGACAGACCGTTGAGCATCGATAGTCAGGCCTGTGCCTTGCTGCGCCGGGCGATCCGTCAGACCGGCGGCGGGCGGCCTACGGTTTATGGGCCGAAACCCTTGCTGGACGCGATTAGAACCCGGTTCAAGGAGGCGCTGGCCGAAACGGAAACGCGCCTGGGACAACCGCTCGATCTGGTCGAACGGGAAGGGCGCGCGGCGGAAATAGTGATGGAGAAGCGCTGATGGCGGGAAAGGACACCGGGAAAGGCAAGAACCGGCCGATGAATGAAGCGGATTTGGTTGATGAACGGCCGTGCGCGGTCTGCAATCGCCCCGCGAAACCGGAATACCGGCCTTTCTGTTCCAAGCGTTGCGCGGATGTGGACCTTAACCGGTGGCTCAGTGAACAATACCGCATTCCGACCGAGGAACCGCCGGATGGAGAAGAACCGCCGCCTGATGCGTGAGGCCGCGCGGGCGGTTCGCCACGGCTGACCCGGGTTCCGGATGAGATGCGCCGCCGCAGGAAAAAAATCTTTCACATTTATGCATTAGGGCTCTGGACACTCCCCCCCGATTTCATTATTCAACCATCTCCTTCGGGCCGCTGGTTCCCAGCGGCGCAATGGGCCCAGATAGCTCAGTTGGTAGAGCATGCGACTGAAAATCGCAGTGTCGGTGGTTCGAATCCTCCTCTGGGCACCATTCTCCCTCTCTTCTAAATCCAGGTTGAACCGCTGCACCTGTCGCGGCCGGTCGTTTTTGTGCTTGTGCCCGTCTCTTAGCCGGTCAATAGAGATAGCCGACGGCGCAACTGCCGATGCCCGCTGTCGGTATTGCATAGGTTGCCTTGTGGGAGCTGCCGGGCTTGACCTTCAAGGTGACTTTTGCGCCTTCGGAATGGGCATGGAGCACGGCGATGCCGTCATCCCGCAGCCGGTCGTGTTGTACAAACTGCATGGTCATGCCGTCTGACATACGGACTAGTTGCGCATGCCAGGTTTCGCTGACCAACTGCAGGGTCATTCGGTAGCCGACGGTGGCCCCGCAATCATGCCGATACAGGTTTCCCCAGCCAGTGGCATCGGTCCCCGCCAGGACCGCGGTGTAACGGTTGCTGTTCGCCGCCGATGTGCCGCTGGTCGAGGCATCCCGCGGTCTTGGTTTCTTCGCCTGTATTGCCGCCAGTTGCTGGCCCAGAGTCGGCGTCGTCGATGGTTTGGCGGGTTCTTGGGCGGACGGGGTCGCTGCGGCGCGCCCCGGCGCGGCCTTCAGTTCGTTAAGCCGTGCCTGCGCATCATCGGCGTAGTCGCTGTCTGGAAAGCGGTCCAGGTATTCCGCAATGACGGTTTCGTCCGTGGATGCCCTGATCGCGTTCCATACAATGCCTTCCAGGCTGGTGTCCGCCGCGGTGGCGTCGTTTTGGTTTGCTTGAGGCTGGCTGGGAGAAAACGTTCCTTGGGCAATGGCGGGTCCCGGACCGCCACGGTCCGTCCGCTCGAAGACTTGGCGCAAGGTGAGGCCCGGCGATGTGATGGCTTGGACGAATTCGGAAGACATTGTGGCCTCTTGTGCCGCATCTCGCGACCGGCAATCGGCGATCAATACATTCGGCGACTCCGGAATTGGAGCCGTGAACTTGGTTTCAACGCCGTCTTCCCCCTCGTTTTTGCATAGATCCAGAACGAGCCCGATATTGCTGCTATTCAAACCGGAGAGCGCGCTTAGCAAATCACGGATTGCGTATCCATCGGCAGCGATATTACCGTCTTCCTCCAAGACTGCTTTGGAGGGGAGAAGATAACTCTCTCCATCGGAAGAAGCGCCGGGAAGTCTGGCGTAAACGATGCCGACGGTGTCCGGTCCGGATCTGCCTAATTTGCGGGCGAACACGTCCACAGACCAGGCTATGCCATCGCGATTGGCGACACCGGGATCGATGACCGAATAACCCGCCCCTCGGAGCGCTGTCCGGAGGGGGGCGCTGTCTTCATCTGGTTCGCTTTCCAGCACCAGGGCCAGCCGTCCCTGCGCATGAGCCGATTGGACAGTGCACAGAAGTGCTGCCGCGAAAGCCAATTGAAAAAACAGACGCAAAAATCGATAGATCATTTGAGGCCCTGACCCTTTTCCCCATGTGGCGACCAAGAAAGTATTTTGCCGACTATTCCAACTGGCCTAAAGCGCAGACCCCAATGTTCGGGATGTTTAGTGAGACACGACCGTTCCTCTTTGGCGACACTTGCAGAACGAATTTGTTTCGTGTGCCGCCTTCAAGTCCGTATCTGCCATACATGACGGCCTGGCCGGCTCCCATCCCGGTTTCCGGTTGTTTGAACGTTACCGTATCGTTGGTGTTCAGGTTTAGGAGTTCGGCTGACCAGGAGCCGTTCCGTTCCTCGATCGTCTTGTATCCGGCCGCCTCCAAGGCGTTCTTGATTAGCGCTGTCCCCTCGACGAAGGCGGCGTCGGGCACCCTGCTGTACTTTCCGTCACCAAGGATCAGGGCGATCTTGCCGTTTGCCTGTGCGATGGCCGGCGTCATAAGCAGGAGCGCTGACACAAGGGTGAACCATGCAAATCGTCTTTGCAGAATGTAATACATGCCGGCTCGACCCCTTCCAGACGCTTGAATCGGATAACGGCCAAGCGTTGCCCAGGGCAAATATCTAGCAATCCGTGTGCGTTCGGGAAAGGCCGTCGTGACGCTATCTGTTGGGCGTTAGCAGACTTGATGCGGTCCTAGCAGCCGTGTTCTGCGCTGGAGAAAGAGGATTGTTCCCGGGTTCAACTCGCATAGCCGAAGGCACAGTTTCCGATACCGGAGATCGGAATGGATAGGGTGATTTTTCCCTTTTTGACGGGATTGACGCGCAAAAACATTTTTCTCGCTGCGAATGAATCGTAGGTCAGAAAACCGTGCAGCATCACCGTGCCATCCGCGTTCGATTCTTCGCGTTGCTTGAAATCGAATACGATTTTTCCATCGGAATGAAACAGCTGTGCCACCCACTGGCCCTCCTGGCCTTTCAGGTTCATTCGGTAGGTGATGTCGGCACCACATATCGGAAGGTAGTAACCGGCAAAGCCCGGTGCATCCGTGCCGGTCAAAATTGCAGTGAGCTTGCTGGCTGTTTGCCGGTCATCTCTACTCTTCCCCGCGAGAGGACTCGCGCTCGATTGACGGTGTTCAAACTTTCCCGCACGTAACCGCGCTTCTTCGACATGTTTCCCGTCGGGGAATTGGGCCATGTATTCCCTGAAGACGCCGGGGTTCTCGCTATTCATAATTCCGCGCCAAAGTATGTCGTCAAGGGTCTCAGAACCGGCATTGGCGGTATTGTTGGCAGAAGGGGGGCTGGGCGCGACTTCCGCCTCGGCCAAAATCCCGGCCAGCATCGGGTCTCGGGCCGCTGTTCCCGGCAGAGCGAAGGGTTTGTCCTTTCCAAGGGCTGACTTTGTCCACGGCAGATCGCCATCCGGCGCGTTTTTCATGACCGACCAACGCGTCACGGCGAACAGTTCCGCGAGTGTCACGCCGGACATGGCCATCGCGTCGGCAAGGCCTCTGGAATAGGCCGCCGCATCCGCTGCTGGGGCTGCGGTGGTTCCAGGCGGCGCGCAGAATGACACAAGGGTGCCGGCGGGCGGGGACATGTCCGCGAAACTGTTTACAGCGCCGTCACCGTAGAATGGGTTTCCGCTGCAGGCATCCAGCGCGACGGCGTTTGCACCGTTTGTAGCGCTGGACAACGTTTTGAGAATGCGTGACAGGGGGTACCCCTGTGCGACCACGTCTTCCACGCTATCTATCCGAACGTTGGCGGGGATGAGGTAGTTCTCGCCAAAAGCCACAATGCTGTATCCGGCGAAGTAGACGAAACCGACGCTTTCCGTGCCGCCTTTCTTCAGTTGGCGAACCAACAGGTCCAACGCCCATTGTATCCCGTCTTTATTGATAATGCTGGCTTCGATCGTCTTGTAGCCGGCCGCCGCCAGGGCGTCCTTGACCAGCGCGGTCCCTTCGACTGAAGCATCGTTGAGTGCTGTTCTGGTTTGTCCGTCACCAACGACCAGAGCGACCCGGGAGCCGGCCTGCACGCTGACAGGTATGACGAGCAAAAGAACCGATACGACGCTAAACCAAATCAATTGTCGTTGGAGACTGTATTGCATACCGATTGCCCCTATCCCGAACGCTTGAAACGGACGTGTGGTCAAGCGTTACCCCATTTCAATTTCTAGCAATCGAAATGCAGGGGGAAAAGGGTGCCGTGCGGGAAAGGCCCGGAGACCGGATATGAGGGTGAGGGGATGTTCATTTGGCCAGGACCCAATCCGCAGCCCCGAAAATGATGGTGGGATTCCCGTTCTTGTCCGCCAGGGGCATCAAAACGCCGACCGCTTCGCGGAGAATCTTCTTCTTGCTCATGTACCGGATTTCGAAAGATACGGGCTGGCGACGTTCCAGAACGCTCTGCATCGCGTCCATCAATCCTTCAGCGGCCGGATGATCCGCGATGAGTTCGGAAAGTGAGACATTGGTAAGATCCGCGCCGAATTCCTGGACGTGCCGGCCACCAAAAAGACGCCATCTGAAATCTTGTCCGTCATCGAGTGCATCCAGCATGACGAGATAGCCGACCAGGGCACCCCCGAACGCGAAAGGGTCGAGTTGTTGGCGCGACGGTGGTTTCTCAGCGGAATTCCGCCACCAGTCCAAGACAGGCCGGATCTTCGTGAAGCGGGGATCGTTTTCGGCCGCACCATCCTCCAAAATCAGACAGCGCTCCGAAAAGTCGGGCATCTTCCGCAGCTCTAGGATGGATAATCGCACGCCTGTCTTCCTAACGTATTCTTCTCGGTCCGTTTCGATCAGCGCTTGGCCGTTCGCGACAGTCACTAGCATTGTAGTTTAGTGAGAAAAAATAATGTCGGGTTGAGGTCAATCAATTTGGTCAAACTGGGTGCGCTCGACTGAGTCACTCGGCTCCCTGCGGACTAGCGGCGCGGGGTCATACCGACCGTGCGATCTCTTCCAGGAAGGTGTCGGCGAATTCGTCCAGCTTGGCTTGGCCGACACCGAAGACCTTAGAAAACTCGGCTTTGGTGCGCGGGCGGGTATGGGCCATATCGATCAGGCTTTTATCCGAGAAAATGACATAGGCCGGCGCGTTGCGTTCCTTGGCCAGTGTCAGGCGCAGGTCCTTCAACCGGGCGAGTAGGGCGCGCCCATCGGTATCCAGAATGCCGTCCAGGGTCTCCGCGCGTTTAGCGCGTGCCTTTGCGGTTTTGGTCGTGTGGGCGACACGGTCGGGGCGGTAGCGGAAACCGACCTCTCCCTGCATCAAGGCGTTTGCCTTCGGCCCGGCGCGTAATCCGCCATAGCCCTGGATATCGATCTCCAGCAATCCGTTCGCCACCATCTGGCGGATCAAGCCTTGCCATTCAGCGGTCGACCGGGCCGCGCCGGCGCCGAATTGCGGCAAGCGGTCATGCCCCATGCTTTCGATCTTTTCCGACGTCGTGCCGCGTAGGATCGCAACGATATGAACGGCTCCGTAGCGATTGCCGGTGCCTTGCACCGCGCCCAGGACCTGCTGTGCTGGTTCGATGCCATCCATGGTGTCGACCGGGTTCAGGCAGGTATCGCAATTGCCGCAGGGTTCCGATGGCTCGCCGAAATACCGCAACAGAACCTGGCGACGGCAATCGGGCGCTTCGCAATAAACCAGAAGGGAATCCATGCGTTTGTGTTCGCGCCGCTTGCGCTCGGGGCCGGCGTCTTCCTGTTCGATGAAGGTTCGGCGCAGGCGGATATCCTCAAGCCCGTACAGCATCATCGCCTCAGCCGGGGCGCCGTCACGGCCTGCGCGGCCGATTTCCTGATAGTAGGCCTCGAAACTGGCGGGCAGATCCGTATGCAGGACATAGCGGATATCCGGTTTGTCGATTCCCATGCCGAAGGCGACGGTCGCGGCCATGACGACGCCTTCCTCGGTCATGAAGCGGTTTTGAAGGTCTTCCTTTTCGCTCGCTTCCATCCCGGCATGAAAGGCATAGGCGTTGTGACCTTCGCCGCGTAACAGGGCGGCAACTTCCTCCGTCTTGCGGCGGGACAGGCAATAGACGATGCCGCATTTGCCCCGGCGCGCGTCCACATAGTCGACAACCTGCTTCTTCCAGGTGGACTTGAGTGAAACCGACAGCGACAGATTCGGGCGGTCGAACCCCGTCATCACCTGGGTCACGTCGTTGGAGAAAAGCTTGTCGCAGATGTCCTGACTGGTGGAGGGATCGGCGGTCGCGGTAAGGGCTGCGATCGGCACGCCGGGGAAGTGGCGCGGCAGATCGCAGAGCATATTGTATTCCGGCCGAAAGGCGGGGCCCCATTGGGAAATGCAATGGGCTTCGTCGATGGCGATGAGGGAGATCGGCAACCGGGCGAGGGCGGCCAGCATGCGGTCCGTCATCAACCGTTCCGGGGACATATACAGCAGCTTCAACTCGCCGCGCTGTGCTTTGCGCCATATGGCGACATTATCGTCACGCGTGCGGTCTGAATGGATCGCGTCAGCGGCGACACCGTTTAGCTTCAGCGCGTCCACCTGGTTCCGCATCAACGCGACGAGAGGGGAGACGACGATGGTAAGCCCATCCATAACCAGGGCGGGAATCTGGAAACACAGTGACTTGCCCGCGCCGGTCGGCATGACCGCCAGGACATTGTCGCCGGCCAACAAGGCTTCGATCGCCCGTTCCTGTCCCGGACGCAGGCCGGAAAAGCCGAAGACGCCATGCAGAACAGCATCCACGCCGGATGCCGCGTCGATGCTGGGTGTTTGGGCTTCGGGGGAAAATGCGCTGCCGTCCATGCCCTTCTGGGTCTGTGATTCAGGGGGCTAAGGCAACGCCCATTCCAACTTGTTTTTGCCTTGAACGAATCCAAACATGCATTATAATGCAGGAAGACCGAGAGGCGTGGTCCACTAAAAAATGCATTATGATGCACATCCAGGTTTCCGCCTCATTGCAGAAGCCGGGATAAAAAGGGCGGCGAAGCCCCAACAAAATTGGAAGAGGCGACATGAACGTAGCGGAACGCACGGCCGCGGCTGCTGGCCAGGCTACCCAGACCCCGGCAACCCAAAACCCGGCGACCCAGGCCACGACGTACGACAATATCGTCACCTACGATCGGGACCCCGATACTTACCGTCATTGGTCGATGGACATCGACGGCGATGTGGCGACCCTTACCCTCAAGGTCGACGAGGACGGTGGGCTGCGTCCGGGTTACAAGCTGAAACTCAATTCCTACGACCTCGGTGTCGATATGGAACTGCACGACGCGGTGCAGCGGATCCGGTTCGAGCATCCGACGGTGAAGGTCGTGGTATTGACCAGCGGCCTGGACCGGATGTTCTGCGCCGGTGCCAATATTTACATGCTGGGCACATCCAGCCACGGCTGGAAGGTGAACTTCTGCAAATTCACCAACGAGACCCGGAATGGGTTGGAGGATTCCAGCCAGAGCGAAGGGCTGAAATTCCTAGCTGCTTGTAACGGCGTGACCGCCGGCGGTGGCTACGAAGTGGCGCTGGCCTGTGACGAAATCCTGCTGGTCGATGACCGCTCCAGTGCCGTTAGCTTGCCGGAAGTGCCGTTGCTGGGTGTTCTGCCGGGAACGGGTGGACTGACCCGGATCACCGATAAGCGCAAGGTGCGCCGCGATCTGGCGGATGTGTTCTGCACATCCGAAGAAGGCGTGCGCGGCAAAAAAGCCAAGGATTGGGGCTTGGTCGACGATATTGCCACCAGCCGGAACTGGGACGAGAAAGTCGCCGAACGTGTCGCGGGCTTGCGGGCTCAAAGCACCCGCCCGGACGACGCTCAGGGCGTTTCCCTGCCGCCGGTCGCCCGTGAAATGAGCGACACGGGTTACCGCTACACCCATGTCGAGGTCGAAATCGACGAACAGACCCGCGTCGCGACCATCACCGTGAAGGCGCCGGAGGGGGAAATCGCGTCCAGCCCGGAAGCGATCATGGCGGAAGGCGCGGCTTGGTACCCCCTGGCCATGGCGCGGGAATTGGACGACGCCATCCTGATGCTGCGGACGAATAACGAGGAAGCGGGTGTCTGGTTGCTGAAGACCAGCGGCGAGGCGGCCAATGTCCTGGCGATGGACGCGGTCCTGGCGGAATGCGAAGACAACTGGTTCGTCAAGGAAACCACCGCAATGCTGCGGCGGACGCTGTCGCGGCTGGACGTTTCCTCCCGTTCGATGTTCGCAGTGGTCGACGAAGGGTCCTGCTTCGTGGGGACCTTCATGGAATTGGCCCTCGCGGCGGACCGGATCTACATGCTGGACCTGCCCGACGATCCGGACGCGGCGCCCACCATCGCGTTGTCGCCGATGAATTTCGGGGCCTACTACACCATCGTCGGCAACAGCCGGCTCTCCGGCCGGTTTTATGATGACGAAGCGGTGCTTGAGGACCTGAAGACGATTGTCGGCGAAGCGCTTGCCGCCCAGGAAGCCGAGGAACGCGGCCTGGTGACCTTCATCCCCGACGATATCGATTGGGAAGACGAAATCCGCATCGCGGTCGAGGAACGGGCCAGCCTGTCCCCCGATGCGTTGACGGGCATGGAAGCCAATCTGCGCTTCGGCGGTAAGGAAACCATGCTGACACGGATCTTCGGCCGGCTTTCCGCCTGGCAGAACTGGATCTTCATCCGGCCGAACGCAGTGGGCGAGAAGGGCGCGCTCAAGCTGTTCGGCACGGGCACCAAGGCCGATTTCGACCGGCGGCGGGTCTGATACGGACCCGGCCGGTACGACTCACAACAACAAAGCAATCGAGGAAGTCTACGCCATGAACATCAATTATCAGGAAAAGATCCCGAACAACGTGGACCTGGCGCATGACCGCCGGCTCCAGCGTGCCTTGGAACATTGGCAGCCGCACTTCATCGATTGGTGGAAGGATCTTGGGCCCGAAGGGTTCATGAATTCCGACGTCTATCTGCGCACCGCGGTCAGCGTGGACGCGAAGGGCTGGGCCCAGTTCGGCAAGGTGAAGATGCCCGACTATCGTTGGGGCATTTTCCTGGCCGACCGTGATCCGAACCGGAAGATCGGTTTCGGCGATAAAATGGGCGAAGCCGCTTGGCAGGAAGTCCCGGGCGAATTCCGCGCGCCGCTGCGGAACCTGATCGTCACCCAGGGCGATACGGAACCGGCCTCGGTCGAACAGCAGCGCATGCTGGGCCAGACCTGCCCGTCGCTCTACGATCTGCGCAACCTGTTCCAGGTCAATGTGGAAGAGGGTCGTCACCTTTGGGCCATGGTCTATCTGCTTCACGCTTATTTCGGCCGCGACGGCCGCGAGGAAGCGGAAGAACTGCTGCACCGTCATTCCGGCGATCCGGACAATCCTCGTATCCTGGGCACCTTCAACGAGCCTATCGACGATTGGCTGAGCTTCTTTATGTTCACCTATTTCACCGACCGTGACGGCAAGTTCCAGCTTAAGAGCTTGGCGGAAAGTGCCTTCGATCCGCTGGCGCGGACGTGTCAGTTCATGCTGACCGAAGAAGCGCATCACATGTTCGTCGGAGAAACCGGCATCGGCCGTATCGTGAAGCGGACGCTGGACCTGATGAAGCAGACCGGCACCGACGATCCGGAAACCATCCGCAAGGCGGGCGGAATCGATCTGCCGCTGCTGCAGCGCTACATCAATTTCTGGTTCTCAAGCTGCCTCGACCTGTTCGGCTCGGAAAGCTCGTCCAATGCCGCGACCTATTTTGCGAACGGCCTGAAGGGACGCGCTGACGAAATGAAATACGAGGACCATGTCTGCATCGACACGGCCTACGATTTGGAAGTGCCGGACGGCATGGGCACACGGATCGACGAGATTCCGACACGCAACGCCATGAACGAGATCGTTCGGTCCGCCTATGTCGAGGATTGCAAAATCGGTTTGATCCGCTGGAACCGCCTGATCAAGAAGGCCGGCTACGATGTGGAACTGACCCTGCCGTCGACGCATTTCCGCCGGAATATCGGTCCCTGGTCCACCGTGAAGACAACGCCGGAAGGCAAGATCATCTCGGAAGAGGAATTCAACGCGAAGGTGGCGTCCTGGCTGCCGACCGAAGGCGACCGTGCCTATGTGAAGTCGCTGATGGTGCAGGTGACCGAACCGGGCAAGATGGCCGGTTGGATCGCGCCGCCGGACCGCGGCATCAACAGCCAAGCGGTCGATTACGAATACGTCAGCATCCACTGATCCTCCAATCAGGCTGATGCATTTACGCCGCCGCGTTCCTCAATCGGGACGCGGCGGTTTGGTTTTTCGGTCCCGGTAAACACGTTAACTAACCGTGTGCACGTCTTTCAGGGACATGAAGGTAAAACCGGTCTTTCCAGGGGCCCGATAGGCGCCTTTAGCCTTTATCAGCTTCACGGCGACGGCTGACATCTCCCAGCCATCCACCTCGTCGGCCGGCCACATGGGAACCGTCAGTTTGGCGAAACGGTGCGCCTCTCCAAAATCCCTTACCGCGAACAGGTCCTCGAACGTTCCGGGGATCAAGCTGGTATTCGCCCATGACCAAAGCCATGTGTCAGATGTGGTTGAAATGGATCCTATGAATTGGGCCGCCGCCCGCACCACGACCGTCCCCGCATTGGAAAACAGTATCGTGCCGTGTCTCTGGTCGTAATCCCAGCGATCGCTATGACCGATCTTGTATTCTGTCTCCAGGCGTTGCTGCTTGTCTTCAAGCTCGGAAAACGCGTCTGACAGAAAGGGTTCCCATGCCGCTTGCCTCAATTCCATCAGATAGGCAGCGCTTTTCCCGTGACCGTCCTCGTAGCAGAGATGGCATATCTTCTTGGCGTTCAAGTTTCCCCCTGCTTTTTCGTTCGACGCACCTTGTTCGGTAAAGCCGGTGTGGCAACTTGCGCACTTGGCGTCCGGCCATGGATTTTCCGCAGAGGGATAGTCGCAGAACCATTCCTGGTTCGGGTCGTCCGCAAGATGGGGGCAGATAAAGGCTGTATAGGCCTCACCATGAATAGGGCAGTCCAGGGTCTCATTCGGTTTCGACATCGCCTATCTCATAGTTGTGTTGTTATTATTTGATGCTTCCAAAGATAGATAAAAGCACAGAGTCGCACCGTCCTGGGCCTAACTACTTGGACCTAAGTAATTGCCAATCCGGGAAGCGCTTCCTACATGTAATTCCATCGGGTGGGGTGTATCTCACCATACCGTGATCCTGTATGGCACCCGCTGCGTAATACTATGCAAGTATAGCGAAGACTGACTTTCGCGGGTATCTTGACCAATCAAGCCCTTAACACGCCGTTGAAGAGGGTAAAACTGTCGTCAACGGGGTTTGCCAGCCCTAGGTAAATGCGATAAGCAGCGGTCCTTCGCGGTATGGGGGCTGCCGCTAGGATATTGTTTTCGAAAACGAATGGTGCGCCCAGACCCAATGACACAGCCTCCGAAACTCATCAACGGGGACCGAACCGCCGCCGCAGTAGACCGGGCGCGCAGCGAACTGCGCCATGGACGCGCCGTCTTACTTCGCGATGGCGACCGGGCTTTGCTCATCGGTGGGTTGGAAGCCCTGGAAGAGACGGTCTGCAGTGCTATCAAAGCACAGGCCTGTGGCCGTTTCGTGCTGCTGCTGAACTGGCGTCGGGCGGAAGTCCTGGGGGCGACCGCAAAGGACGGCGCGCTGGTATCGCTGACACTCCAGGCACCCGATGACAGTCTGGCGAACGCCCAGGAACTGGCTTATGGCGCCAGAGCCAAGGAATTGACCCTTCCGGCATTGGAAATCATCGACGGCGACGGACTGACGGATGCCGCCATGGTTCTGGCGCGTCTTGCGCAATTGGCGCCCGCCTTGATGATCGCGGAAGTCAGCGGCACGACGACTGCCGATCTTGAAGCCAGCCTGTCGACAGGCGACGTGTTGACCGTCGACGCGGGCGATGTACTGCGTGCCGACGGACAGGCCCCGCGCATCAAACGCGTCAGTGCGGCGCGCGTGCCCCTGGTCGAGGGGACAGAAACACAATTCATCGCCTTCCGTGGCCCGATGCCGTCCGACGAACAGGTCGCGGTCGTCATTGGCAATCCGGATATGTCCAAACCAGTCCCCATGCGGGTTCATTCCTCCTGTCTGACAGGCGATGTCTTCGGCAGCCTGCGCTGTGACTGCGGCGAACAGTTGGAAGCCACCATCCGGAAACTCACGGCCATGGGCGGCGGGATCGTTCTGTATCTGGCGCAGGAAGGCCGGGGCATCGGCCTCACCAACAAGCTGCGCGCTTATGGACTGCAGGATTCCGGTGTCGATACTTACGACGCCAACGCCCATTTGGGGTTTGAACCCGATGAACGCCGGTTCGATATCGCTGGCGCGATGCTGGCCGATTTGGGGGTTAAATCCGTCCGCTTGTTGACCAACAATCCGCGCAAGGTCGATTCCCTGCGCGCCGAAGGGATCGACGTCGTCGACCGCGTCCCGCTGACCGGTGGTTTGACGCGATTCAACGCCCAGTATCTCCGCACGAAAGTGGAGAAGGGCGGTCACTTCGGCGAAGCCGCCTATTCACGCGGTTTGGATGAGCAGGGCGAGACGAATGATGACGCTAAGATCGCGCCTTTTCCCGTGGGCAAGGTCGGTTTCTAGCGAACGGTCACGACCCCGACGTCCCCTCCACAACAACCCAGGAGAGTGTGATGCGTAAGTTTCTTGCGACGATGGCGGTTCTCGCGATCCCGGCCATGGGTGTATCAAGCGCCGCCCATGCGGAACCCCATGAATACGAGCTGGACCCGGCCCATACCTCAATTGGATTCCTGGTCGGCCATGTGGGCTATGACAAGGTGCTGGGCATGTTCCTGGAATCCAGCGGCTCCTTCACCTACGATGAGGAGACGCAGACGCTTTCCGACGTGAAGATCACCATCGAGTCCGAGAGCGTCTTCACCAATCATGAAAAGCGCGACCAACACCTGCGTAGCCCCGATTTCCTGAATGCGCGCGAATTTCCGGAAATGACCTTCACCGTGACCAAGGCGGAGAAGATTTCCGACACGGCGGGCAAGGTCTATGGCGAGTTGGAACTGATCGGCCTGAAAAAGCCGATTGTTTTGGACGTCACGCTCAACAAAGCCGCCGAATATCCGTTCAACGATAGCTACGCCATCGGCATCTCTGCGCGCGGCAGTTTCAAGCGCAGTGAATACGGCATGATGTATGGCGTCGATAACGGCTGGGTTGGGGATGACGTCGAACTGATCATCGAGTTCGAGGCGGTCCGCCAGTAAAGAGGTTGAACGCTTCTAGGACGACAGGCCAACGGTAGGGCCTGTGGCCGTCATCGTCTAGCCTCGACCGATGTATCCAAGGCGCTTGGATATCCCCGTCACCGCCTCCTTTAGCGGGGGCGTGTAACGTCGGGCGTCTTCCAGACGAAACAACGGGACTGAAACGCTGACGCTGGCCACCGGATTGTCGGTACTGTCGCAGATCGCGGCCCCGAAACAGACAATCCCGATTTCGTTTTCCTGGTCGTCCCGCACAAAACCCTGATCCGCGGCGTGCCGTACGATCGCGCGAAGGTCCTCGCGGTCCGTCGTGGTGAACTCGGTCAGCGCGGGCATCTCTATTCGATCGATCAATGCGTCCGCTTGCTGCGCCGGCATTGCGCTTAGAAACGCTTTGCCGACAGAGGTGGAGTGGAAGTTGATCCGTGTCCCGATCGTCGATGTCATCCGCACCGCCTCCCGGCTTTCCATTTTGTCGATATAAACCAGTTCGTCGCCACTGCGGATCGCCAGATGTACGGTTTCGCCGGTCTCATTCCTTAAGCGCGTCAAATAGGGTTCGGCTTCCCTGCGAACGTCGTTCTGCGCCAGGGCCGTACGTGCCAAGCTGATGACGCGTCCCCCAATGCGATAGCGGTTTTCAGCAGTGGCTTCGATCAGTCCCTCCGCTTCCAGGGACGCGATGATTCTGTACAGGGTAGGGCGGGTCAGGCCGCATTGTTTCACCAGGGTGGCCCGGCTCACGGCCTCTGCCGCGTCCGCGATTGTTTGCAGCACGCCAATGCTGCGCGCAAAGCTCTGGGCTCCCTGAACCGATGTCGACATCGACCCGTTACTCCCTCAGTGGCGGCAATTGACAGGTTGTGCATGGCTGTATAGCGTTCATAAAATGGACATTAGTCCATATTATGGACAAATTCAAGAAGAGAAAGTGCCCTGATGGTTTCCACATCTTCTCCAACCGTTTTGGTCACAGGGGCGACAAGCGGTATTGGCCAGGCAATAGCCCGCGGTTTTGCAGCGGCCGGACACAGGGTTTTCGCCGTTGGCGTCGGCACGATACCGGAAGCCGAGGAAAACCTGACCTATGGGATGCTGGACGTGCAGGACAGCGACGCGGTGAACGCGCTGGTGGCGCCGCTTGGCGCGCTTACGGTCGTCATCAACGGAGCAGGAATCATCCGGCGCGAAGCCGAACACGATCCGGCGGTTTTCCAGCAGGTCATCGACATCAATTTGAACGGTACGATGCGGGTTTGCGCCGCCGCCCGCCCGGCCCTGGCCGCAAACAAAGGGTCGATCATCAATATCGCTTCGATGCTCAGCTATTTCGGCGGCGGGCTCGTGCCCGGATACGCGGCGTCGAAGGGCGGCATCGCCCAGTTGACGAAATCACTGGCCATTGCCTATGCGCCGGATGGAATTCGGGTCAATGCCTTGGCGCCGGGGTGGATTGCGACGCCCTTGACCGAAGGTTTGCGCAACGATCCCGCACGCTCGAACGCCATCCTCGGACGCACGCCCATGGCCCGTTGGGGAACGCCAGAGGATTTGGTCGGCCCGGCGCGTTTCCTTGCCAGTCCTGAAGCCGGATTCGTTACCGGAAGCATTCTGAATGTCGATGGCGGTTACGCCGCAATGTGAAGGAAAAGGATAGTCTGATGCCAGTTGTCGAAGTCGACGAAAATCCCCGTATTCCCTATCAACTGCCAATGCCACCCGATGCATTGCCTGAAATCGTGGTGCCGGATGCCGTGTCCGCCAACGATGATCGCATGTGGGTACGGCAGGCGGAGCATGTGTTCTTTCGCCCGCTCTGCTTGAACGTCTCGCAGGGATATTGGATGAATCTGCTGAAGGTCACCAAATCCGGCGTGCTGTCGCGGCACCGGCACCCGAACGCGGTGCATGGTTTCGTGTTGAAGGGACATTGGCACTATCTGGAACACGATTGGGTCGCTGAAGAAGGGGGCTATGTCTATGAGCCGCCCGGCGAGACGCATACGCTTGTGGTGCCCGACGATGTGGATGAGATGATCACCTATTTTCAGGTCAACGGCGTGATGTACTATGTGGATCCCCACGGTAAACATCTGGGCTACGAGGACGTCTTCACCAAGATCGACATGTGTCGCGCGCATTTCGAGAAAGTCGGCCTAGGCGCCGACTATGTGAACCAGTTCATTCGTTAACCCGGTCTGACCAGTGGTTTGATAGAGACAACCGGAGGGGTCCCTAGCGGGGCAGTCCAATCGACTAACCTCCAGCATCCAACAACGTAAGGAGTTCTAAATGAACGTATCCGGGAAGAAAGCCGTCGTCTTCGGCGGCACATCGGGCATTGGCCTGGCAACGACGAAGATGCTCGCCGAAGGCGGCGCAACGGTCGTGGCAATCAGCCGCAACCCCGACAAAGCGGGACCCATGCCCGACAATGTCACGACCCTATCCTGCGATGTTATGGATCAAGCGGCTGTCGAAGCGCTGCTGAACGATCTTGCCCCGTTCGATATTCTTGTCAGTGCGGCGACCGGTGGCAGCCGCGCCATAGGGCCGTTTCTTGAGATGAGCATGGACGGCTACAAGGCATCCTTCGACAAGTTATGGGGATATGCCAACGTTGTCAGATATGGTGCCAAGCATGTCACGGATGGCGGGTCCATCACCCTTGTTTCCGGTGCGCCTGCGCGTAATTGCCGACCGGGACAGATCGCTCTTTCGTCCGTCGGTGGCGCGGTCGAAGCCATGGTGCGCGCAATGGCCCGCGAATTGGCGCCGCGGATCCGCATCAACGTCGTTTCTCCGGGCACGATCGATACGCCGATGGTTGCCGCGCAGGGCGCCGAACGCGAAGAGCTCTATAAGAACCTTACCAAAAACAATCTGATCCCCCGCGCCGGGACCGCCGATGAGGTGGCCGAGGGAATCATGTTCGCGATCACAAATGATTTCGTGACCGGCACTACGGTGGATGTCGACGGCGGATGGCTTCTTGGCTGATTGAAGTCTTTCGTTCAAGGGGCAAGGCGCGGACGTCGTCCGGTCCCTTGAGCGAAGACTACGAGGAATGACAGCGGGGCCGAATACGAGCCGGTTGGGTCTATACTGGTCTATGTTGGGCCGGTGCCGGGCAACTGGCGGTCCGCCCATTCCCGGCGCGTAATTCGGAAACCGGGAAGGGTGGTCTGGAAGGCTCTTGTCGGGCCGGCAGAGCCCAAGCCGCATTTCTGAAGCACACGGGCCGAAGCGGTGTTCTCCGGGTCGACGACAGCAACGATTTCGTCCAGGGGCGATTGTTCGAACGCAAAACGGATCAACCGGCTTGCCGCTTCAGTTGCGTAGCCTTGGCCCCAGGCGGACTTCTTGAGGTGGTAACCGATCTCGATTTCCCTATCGGGTAGACCGGACCCGTCTATCAGATGCCACTCGGTATCTGGTTCTTCGACGGCCATTGGCAACAAGAAAACAGTACCGAATTTCTCTCCCGTCTCACGGCCGACCAGGGCCCAGATGCCAATGCAGCCCTCGGCACACCGGCGCGTCAGATCATGCATCAGCGCGGGAATCCGCTCGGGCTTTTCAACCGGCCCGACAAACTGCATCACGTCGGGATCGGTGCCGATTTCCACACAAAGGTCGCGATCGTCGTGGGTTAAAGGGCGCAACAACAGCCGCTCTGTGTCCAACTCCAGGATCACCGATCCGCCTTTGTCTTCGCTGCCGTTCAATACGGTGACCCGCCGCCCATCGCGAAACTGATCGCCGCAGCCGCGATGGCGGGCGGGAAGGCGAGGATGGCGACTTTGACGCTATAGACGACGCTGCCCGCCAAGGTATCGTCGGCATGCCATCCCAAGTGATTGGCCAGGTGAACCGATACGTAGCACAGCGGCAGGGGCAGCAGGGCCCAAGGCGAAACATCCGTCAGGAACAGTGCCTGGGCGGCAAGCGGCCCCAGGACGACGATGGCCGCCGCGGCAAGCGCCGGGCCGAGCCTGATGCGCATGGCGATCGGTTCGGCCAGGATCGTCGCGCCGATGGCGACCGCGAGAGCGATGGCGAAAAATCCGCTTGTCGCCGTTCCACCGAATATCAGGACAAGGCCGAGGCCCATTGCCGCCGCACCGTGCGCGACGCGGGAAAGCGCGGTTGTCGTGGACTGTGCCAGGGTTGTCAGGGCGGCGAACAGCAATCCGACCGAAAACAGCGCGGCGAGCGCCCATTCGAGGCCGTCGAAGCGGGGAATCAGGCGCTCCAGAACCCATGCCGTGCCGCCGAAAGCGCCGATGATGGGCAGCAGCCATCCCTCCGTGCCGAGATGTTCACCCCGCCCGTAATAGACCAGGATCAGCACCGCCCCGGCGAGGATTGGCGCATAAAACAGTTTCTGTACCGATGAGGTCGGCGGGAAGGCCGGGACATCGCTGATTGCCGCATAACATCCGGCGAACCCAGCGATAACGCCCAGGATAAGAAGCAGACGGCACATCCGCACCGAGGAACTCTTGCCGGCAACCAGGGCAAGCACGCCCGCAGCGATGGCCGGTATGGCTACCAAATTCGTCAGCATTTCCAACATGGTCCGGTCCCTTCGACGGTTGTCCGACCACTATGCCGCGATTCCACTAGGCGTGTTGACGTTTCATTAGAGAAATCACATCGACAGCGAAGGAGTAGAACAAAAGCGCCAGCGACAAGGCCGCGATCCATAGGCTCAAGCCGGGTGGAATGATGGGGGCCAGGCAGACGACAAGCGACACGACCTGAATGACGCAAACCGTCTTGCGGCGGATGCTGGGGCCAAGCGGCGCGCGCAGGCGGTCCACAAACAGTCCCGTAAAGACGAACAGGTACCGTAACAGGCCGGACAGGACGATCCAGGGGCCTGCCTTGCCTTGGTCTACCACCAGAATGGCCAGGATCAGGATGAAGGCCGCGTCCGTCTCCTGGTCGAATAAGGCGCCGAATGGGCTGTCGTCCCCATTTCGGCGGGCATACCAGCCGTCGAACCCGTCCATGATCAGTGCGAAGGAACTCACTGCAACGAAGGTCCAGGCGGCGGAGGCACTCCAGGCCTGCCCGATCGCCCCGGCGACCAGGCAGATCAAGACCCCGCGGCCCATTGTAATCGCATTGGCCGCGCCGAATCCGCCGGATTTCAGCGCGGAACGGTCCCGGAACCGGTAAAGGCCAAAGCCGATCGCCGCCACGAGGACGATGAAGGCGGATAGGGAATAGGTGATGTACAGATCCGTGAAGGCGAACAGGCGCGGCATCAGCAGCAGCCCGCCGGTCAACAGCATGGCTGCCCATAAGAAATGCAGCGCAGGCCACGCTTTTCCGCCCAGGGCCGGCAGATGGGCCATGTCGAGCGTGTTGCCGGATTGTCTATCGTCTTTACGGATCATCGGAAACTCGGTAGCCAGAACCATTCTTTACTTGAGTTGCAAAGAAATATGGATGCTTCGCCCAATAAACCAACGCTTTTATCTAGATCTTTTTGGATAGAGGAACCCGGAATCGGGGCCATTCGCTCGTCCGAACTGGATTGTTCGAACGTGAAGGTTGCAGAAGAGGTTCTGATCCAGGCCCGGTTCGGCGCGCTGAGCCGTGGAACGGAATCCTGCGTGTTTCAGGGTAGGGTGCCCGAAACGGAATGGACCCGTATGCGCTGCCCCTTTCAGGAGGGCGATTTTCCGGGGCCGGTGAAGTACGGCTATATCTCCGTTGGGCGTGTGCTGGACGGACCGGCGGATCTGACGGAGCGGGACGTTTTCTGCCTGTATCCGCATCAAACACTCTATACGGTTCCGGCCAGCGCGGTCACGCCCTTGCCCGACGGTGTGCCGGCGGAACGGGCGGTACTGGCCGCCAATATGGAAACCGCGGTGAATGTCATCTGGGATGCCGCGCCGGTAGCGGGGGACACGGTGACAGTTGTTGGCGGCGGTGTCCTCGGCTGCCTGATTGCTTATCTGGCGAAGCGGGTCCCGGATGTCGCGGTGTCGGTTGTCGATCCGGATGCGCTTAAAGAGACGATATATCAATCTATTGGAGTTGATTTCTGCCATCCTGATAAAGCGCAAGGTGGGCGGGATATCGTCATCCATACCAGCGCGACGGAGGCAGGGTTGCGCCTGTGCCTGACCCTGGCACGCGACGAAGGACGGATTGTCGAGGCCAGTTGGTATGGCGACCGGGAGGTCACGCTGCCCCTTGGACAGGACTTCCATTCACGACGCCTTCAATTGATCGGATCGCAGGTCGGCATGGTATCTCCCGCCAAGCGCTCTACCTACAGCTATGCGGACAGGATGGCCCTGGCGCTCGGCTATTTGACCGATCCTGTCCTGGACACGCTTTTCACGCATGAGATCGCGTTCGACGACCTGCCGGAGCGGTTGCCGGAATTCGCGGTGAACGGAAGCGGGGTGGCCTGCGTCCGAATCCGCTATCCAGACGACACTTGAACCACTTCAGCCTTGGAAGGACTCTCCCCATGTTTGCCCTGACCGTCCGCGATCACTTGATGATCGCTCATAGCTTTACCGGAGAAGTCTTTGGTCCGGCACAAAAACTCCACGGCGCCACATATATTGTCGATGTCGAGTTTCAGTGCGCTGAGCTGGACGCGGACGGCCTCGTCGTGGATATCGGTCTGGCGTCCCAGGCCCTGTCGAAGGTGATGGAAACCTATAACTACAAGAACCTGGACGAGGTGCCGAGCTTGTCGGGCATGAACACGACCACCGAACAAATGGCGAAGGTGGTCTTCGACGACATGGCCGCGCGGATCGCCGCCGGCGATTTGGGGCCGGGCGGCCCGCGCCTGTCGGGCATGAAGGTCAGCCTGCACGAATCCCACATTGCTTGGGCTAGCTATGAAGGCGCGCTGGGAAACGGGGCCTGATGCCCTTCTGACTGTTGGCTGACCGTTAGAAAGGCCCGCTCGTGGCGCAGAACCAAACCATCCATTTCATCTTTCCCGGTGACCCGGATACCCGAACGGGCGGATACGCCTATGGGCGCGAGATCGTCGCTGCGATGCGGCGGGCGGGGGCCAAGGTCCAGGTCGTGGCCTTGCCGGATGGCTTTCCGGTACCGACGGATGATATCCGACGGCGGGCCGCGGGCATGCTCGCCGAAATACCCGATGGCGCCGCTGTGATCTTCGACGGACTGGCCTGCGGGGTGTTGCCGGAAGAAACAGCGGCCCTGAGTGCCCGCACGCGTCTCACCGCACTGGTTCATCACCCGCTCGCAGATGAGTCGGGACTTGAGGAAAGTGAATCAAGGCGCTTGTTTGAAAGTGAAAAACAAAGTCTGACATATGCTCGTCATGTGATTGTGACCAGCGGCTATACCGCTTTGCGGCTGCGCGATTTTGGGGTTGAGGATGACCGTGTCACGGTGATTGAACCGGGCACGGAAGCTGCTCCCTTGGCGCGGGGGACGTATCCCGATGGACCTGTTTCCCTGCTGGCTGTCGCCAGCGTGACGCCGCGCAAAGGATATCCCGACCTGTTGCAAGCCTTGAAGCCGCTGGGAGATCTGGACTGGCGCTTGGACTGTGTCGGCGGTCTTGAGATGAGCCCGGCGCATGCCCGGGGCGTTCTGGCGAAGGCGGCGGATTTCGGCGACCGGGTTCGGTTTCATGGGGCGCTGCCGCCTGATGCCTTGCCCCCCTTGTATGACAGTGCGGATCTGTTCGTATCGCCGTCGCATTACGAAGGGTATGGCATGGCAATCGCCGAAGCGGCGGCCTGCGGCTTGCCGATCCTGGCCGCGTCCGGCGGCGCCGTGCCCTTTACCACCGCCGGGCGCGCGGCCCGCTTGATTAAACCCGGCGACATTTCCGGCCTTTCCGCTGCGTTGAAGGGGCTGATTGGCGATCCGAAGGCCCGCCAGGGCTTGCGGGAGGCTTCCCTGGCGGCACGGAAAGAGCTGCCCACATGGGATGATTCCGGAATGCGCTGCTTTTTATTAATGCGTGGCTTGGCGAAGGACGACCAAACATGACCGGACCGTTGGAAAGTTTCGACGCGGATTGGCTGACATTGCGGGAACCAGCGGATGCCGCGGCGAGGTCTCCCGTCCTGGCTGGAATTTTGTCCGCATGGCTGCTGGATACGCTGTCCGGACGCCGTATCGCCTCCGTTGTCGATTTTGGGGCCGGAACCGGGTCGGCCATGCGCTGGCTCGCGCCGCGTCTGCCGGTGCCGCAGTCTTGGCGCCTGGTCGATGGGGATGCGGGGTTGCTGGAACGCGCCAAGGATACTGTACCGCTTCCCGTTGCCGGCATCGAAACGACGCTGGCGGACCTGCGGGACGCCGATATGGTGGGTTTGATCGGCGGGGCGGATGTGCTTTCGGCCTCGGCGCTGCTGGATCTTGTTTCCGCCGCTTGGATCGACCGGCTCGTGGCCGCATGCGCGGAGACCGGGACCGCGGCCTGGCTGACGCTTTCCGTTGACGGGGCGGATGCCTGGTTTCCGGCGTTGCGCGGGGATTGGGCCGCGGGCAGGGCCTTTGCGCGTGATCAGGCCCGGGACAAGGGGTTTGGACCATCATTGGGTCCAGCGGCTGTTTCGTACGCCGCCCTGCGGTTCCGGGATGCGGGGTTCAAGGTTGGAAAGGCGAAAAGCGACTGGCGCCTTGGGCCCGGCGCGGCGGCGTTGCAGCAGGAATTGCTGCGCGGGCACGCCCTGGCGGCCATGGGCGCGGATCCGGCCCGGGGCAGAATTCATGAGGCCTGGGCGCATCGCCGTCTTTACGAAATCGCTGCCGGTCGCGGCGGTGTCCGGATCGGGCACACCGATTTGCTGGCGCTGCCCGCATGACAGGGCTCCACCCCCGCCTGTCATTCGTTCTGAAGCTTCTTGTTTGCCTGCTGTTGCTCGGCTTTGTCTGGCAGGTGGCCGGCGGGCCGGAAATACTGATCGCGCTGGGCGGCGCGGACCCGGTCTGGTTGGCGGCGGGCTTCGGTTTGATCCTGCCGCAGACCGTCCTGTCCGCAGTCCGCTGGCGATTGGTGGCCGCTCGATTGGGCGTGACGATCGGCACAAAAGCCGCCATCTCGGAATACTATATCGCCATCTTCCTGAACCAGGTTCTGCCGGGCGGTGTCGCAGGCGATATCACCCGTGTGACACGGCATGGTTCCGCCCTTCGAAAAAGCGCCTTGGCACATGAGGGGACCGGTGGGCGGGGATACGGCGTCGCGGCCAAGGCGGTCGTCTATGAACGCACGGTGGGCCAGATTGCTATGGTGGCCCTGTCTATTCCCGGACTGGCCCTATGGCGGGCGGAAGCCGCCTGGATCGCGGGGGGGATACTGGCCGTCCTGCTGGCTTTGGCTATCTTGGCGCCGGTCAAGGGCTGGATCGGGCGGCAGATAGGGGATTTCCGGAAAGCCGTCCTCAAACAAGACGTGATCGTCAGGCAAGCGATGCTCTCGGGATTGATTGCGGGAAGCTATGTACTGGTTTTCTGGTGCTGCGTGCGCGCGCTCGGCATTTCCTTTTCCGCGGGAACGGCGCTCACCGTTCTGCCGCCCGCCTTATTGGCGATGGCGATCCCGATCACGCCGGCCGGTTGGGGGCTGCGCGAGGCCGCCGCCGTCGGCATGTGGATTGCCGCCGGGATGCAGGCAGGTGACGCGGCGGCGGCGTCAATTCTCTACGGTCTGGTAAACTTGGCCGGCGCGTTGCCGGGGGCTGCTTTCCTGGCAGTGGGACCCAGGACCGGGAACACCTGAATTGCTCGGGTGAGGGACCGTCAGGACGCCGCGCCGAAGGGGCGCGCACATCCCTCGGCAGGGCCGCGGTCCCCGAAATGGGCGACCATGCGCTGAAGGATCCAATCCATTCCGTACAGAACCTCGCCTCGTTTCGGGGCAAGGCCCGGTCGGTATCCGTCGGCCAGGAAGCAGGCGATCAGGTCCTTGCGGCCGCTGATCACATGGATTGGCGCTGCCCGTCCGCCCAGATTGCCGCTGACCACGCTCCAGGGCTGATGATCGCCCAGGATAATCACCAAATCATCCGGCTTTGTGTGACGTTCCGCGAAATCGAGCGCGGCGCGCAGGCTGTATGCAGCCCCGGCAATGTATCCATCCGCCGGGTCCGCCCAGTCCGCTCGTGTGAAACTGCCTGCGGCCTCCGCCGCTGGGGCCCAGACGCTGCCATCCAGAATCTTGGTACGATCTTCGATGAACGGGGGTATCGGCCGGAAGGGATAGTGGCTGGAAATCAAAGCCAATTGGACAAAGTTGGGGCGGTCCTTGGAGATCAGCTCGGGGATCCGTTCCAAAGTGAACTGGTCTGGAATGCCGAAATAGCCAAACCGCACGCCGCCATAATCCAGGTCGCCCGCCGTATACACATGGTCGAACCGCAACAATCGGCTTTCAGGCCAATAGCGCTGAATGCCCGGCATGACCAGAGATGTTTCATAACCGCTGCGCCGCAGGATTTGGGTCATCGTGTCCAGGTCCGACCGCAGATAGGCGCGATATTCAAGGTTCGTGTCGATCCATGCGCCGGCGGTCGATGTCAGATGGGCCAGCCAACTCAATCCCCCGTAAGTCGGGGATTCCAGCAATGTGCTTACCGCTTCCCGTCCGTTGCCGTTCAGCGTGTCGTCGTAGCGATCATAAAGGCCTTCGATGACGGCACGGTGTTCGTCGCGTTCCAAAAGGCTGGCGCCATAGGATTCGACGAATATCAGATAGACATTCGTTCCGGCGAGCCGGGGCAGCGTGGTTTCACCATCCCGCACTTCACCACGTTGTTGGCGGTATTCATCCACGACAGCGCGTCCGTCATCGAACCAGAGGCTGATGATCTTGGCATGGTATGAGGCGGCCTGGATCGCCGGCGCGGAACTGGCCATCGCCGTGCTGGTGACGATGCCGGTGAGGTCTACCGCCTGCGCGGCGACCAGCAGGGTCAATCCGGCGACCGCCTTTTTCATGCCGGCAGGCGGTGCAAGAGATTCCATTTGCGCGCCAAGGTAACGCGCGGCGAGGGCGAACAGGCCGACCGTGCCCGCCAAAATGGCGAGGACCGCAAGGGTGAGGGGCGCGACGATGAACCACCCCATGGAGACGGCCATCAGTTCCAGAACGTGCGGGATCTGCGCAGCATCGAAGATCAGGTCGATGGTCCGTCCGTAAATTGCGCTGCTGGCGACATCGATCAGGTGAAGCAACGCACCGACCGACAAGAAAATCGCGGCAAACGGCAATCCAACACGTTTGAACGATGGCCATGTGGCATTCGCTGCAAGGCACAGAAGTACGATCGCTACTTCAATGGGCAATTTGGGTCTTACAAGCCAGTTTTGACCGTAGATATTAAACTCTATGTTGAAAAAAAGGATGAGCAGACCCGTCACCGCGAGGAGCTTGATGGTGCAGTGTAATTTGGTGGGGTTTGCTGAACGTCTGCGATCCATTTTTGGACTTCTCGCCGGGAAATGATGCTGATCGAAAATTGCCGGTGACCGGCGCGAAATGGGTAACTTCAATTCATCGTTTGGGTTCACGACCTAGACGCAAGTCCTAATACAGGCAATTGGTCCAGTACAAAATCCTGATATTGCCCGTATGGGAATAAATGCCAGGACCATCTCGCAAAAAACCATAAATTAGAGGGTGCTAAACTCGTCGTTAACGAATTGCGTGGCATCAAGACGGTAAGACAGGGGGCCGTTGTCGTCCGACGCGGCTTTCATATTGAAAGTGACGTACCGAGCAGAGGCGAAGACCTTGGCTAGCGACCCGAATAGTCCGGAATAGGTCAATGGATTTCACAGTATTTTTGGATCGCTTCTTTGTGCCTGTTGGCAGCGATGTGTTGCTGGCCTCCGAATTGTACAAGGGCGAGTACAATGCATTCCTAGTCATCCTCTCCGCCCTTATTGCAATTTCCTGCGCCTATATTGCCCTATCGGCGGTGGGCCGATCCCGGAAAGCCAGCAGCTTGCTCGTTCACGCAGGATGGATGGGCGTTGCCTCGATAACCATGGGGATCGGTGTCTGGTCGATGCATTTTGTCGGCATGCTGTCGTTCGAACTTCCCTGCGCGGTTGAATACGATTCCGTACTCACATTCGTGTCGATGCTGCCGAGCATTATTGCCAGTATGATCGCGCTTTCGATCATCCGCCTTCGCCGCGTGACAACCCTTCCCCTGCGTCTTTTTGGGGGCGTATTGATGGCCAGCGGGATTGCGGCCATGCATTACACCGGCATGGCGGCCATGCGTATGGATGCCATGCTGTACTACGACGGCGCCCGCGTCACCCTGTCCGTCTTACTCGCGGTCAGCTTGGCTTGCTTGTCGCTCAGCCTACCGAGTTTTTTCCTAGGCAGGACCGGAACCAAGGTCCTTGCTGTTTTGAATAGGCGCGGCATTGTGCCTGTACGGGCTGTGGCCGGCATGTCGGCGGTCGGTCTGGGGTTGGCGGTAACCGGTATGCACTACACCGCAATGTGGGCCGCGTATTTCGTGCCCTGGCCAGGGGGAGTGGCCGCCCACCACTCTTGGGAACCGGGCATTCTAGCCTTGTGGATCGTGCTGGCGGTTGTGTTGTTGTCCACCGCGGTCATCGCCATCGTGTTTGCGTCCAAGCAGAGGATGCTCGCTGACGAGTTGAAGGCCCAGGTGGCCTTGCGGTCAAGGGTGGAAGCGGCGGTTGAAGAGCAGCGGGGCCGGTTGCAGGCGATCATCGACAACGTTGTCGATGGCATCATCACGATTAACGCGTCGGGAACGATCCAGCATTGGAGCCCGGCGGCCCAGGCCCTGTTCGGCTACACCGACGAAGAAGTGACCGGACAAAACGTCAACATGCTAATGGCCGAGCCGTTCCTAGACGAGGACGATGACAGTTCGAACGGACTTCACCTAAGAGAGCGCCGTCAGGTCGTGGGCGTTGGCCGCGAAGCTGTCGGGTTGCGCAAGGATGGTTCAACTTTTCCCTTGGACCTTTCAATCGGATATGGGGAAGTCAACGGCAGGCCGTTCTACACAGGTGTGGTGCGGGACCTGACACAGCGAAAAAAGGAACTCGCCATCCTTGAGGAAGCCCGGGACCGTGCCCAACAGGCTGTGAAGGCGAAGTCAGAGTTTCTGGCGAATATGAGCCATGAAATACGGACCCCGATGAATGGCGTTCTTGGATTTCTAGGGCTTGCCCTGAATGAGAAGAGTTTGAGTCCGGAAGTTCGCTCCTACCTCAACACAGCGGAGAAGTCGGCGAACAATCTGCTGGTGATCATCGACGACATCCTGGACTTCAGCAGGTTGGAGAGCGGTCGGATCCGTTTGGAGAGCGTATCCTTCGATCTTAGAAACCTGGTGTCCGAGACCGTGCATGGCCTGTCGACATTGGCGGATGACCGGTCTTTGACCGTGACGGTACGGGTCGCTGAGGATGCGCCTGTTCTGGTCAAGGGCGACCCCATGCGTATTCGGCAAATCCTGATCAACCTGATCAGCAACGCGATCAAGTTCACCCATGAAGGCGGTGTCTCCGTCGATGTATCGCGGTTTTCTGCAGAGTCGGATCAAATTCTGTTCACGGTTGCGGATACCGGGATCGGTATGTCGCCTGAGACCCTGGAACGCGTGCTGCAACCGTTCGAGCAGGCGGATTCGGCAACGCACCGGCTATACGGCGGAACCGGTTTGGGAACGACGATTTCACTGCAACTGGCCCATTTGCAGGGCGGTGACCTTTGGGCCGAGTCGGAGGAGGGCAAGGGCAGCACCTTCTTCTTCACAGCGCTTCTGCCGGAGAGCAGTGAACTAGACGTTGCTTCGACCCCCGCACTGAATGCCGAGTTGTCCGAGGTGGATGGGCTGCGGGAGCCTGACCCCGGTATGGACGACCTGTTTGGGGGTGGGCCCATCGAGCCGCGGCCTGAAAAAGCGTTGGGTGCTGATCGCGAGACGCTGCGGAAAATGTTCGAGGATCTTTACAAGGCGCTTGATGAGGACAATCCGGAACCGGTCGAACACGTTCTCGATGAAATGTCCGACGTTCTGGACCGGCGTTTTGTAACCCAGATGCGAAAATCGGTTTCGCAATTCGATTTCGGCCTCGCCAGAGAGAAGGCGGATCTGATGATGGCGGATTTGCATTTACGGTGAGATGATGACTGATATTCCCCTTCCCAGAATCCCAAAAATTGCCGCTATCGACGATGAGCCGGCGAACCTGCAATTGCTGCACGATGTCTTGAAGAGTGATTACCAGCTTGTTTTCGCCCGTTCCGGCGAAGATGGGATCGCGGTCGTCCAAAAGCATATGCCGGATCTGATCCTGTTGGACGTCATGATGCCGAAAATGGACGGTTTCGAGGTGATCTGCCGATTGCGCGCCAATCCGGAGACGGCGCAAATCCCGGTAATTTTCGTAACCGCGCGCGGGGACCAGGAAGGCGAGGAAGAGGGGCTTGTCGCCGGCGCCGTCGACTATGTCACCAAGCCGATCAGGCCACGTATTCTGACGGCGCGCGTGAGAACTCATCTTGCCCTGGCGGACCAAAAAAACAGCTATCGCCAGGAAGTCCATGAGGCGACCAGCAAGTTGCAGAAGAGCTATTACGAAGCGATCCACATGCTGGGTTCCGCAGGGCACTACAACGATTCCGATACCGGCACCCATATTTGGCGCATGGCGGCCTATTCGGGTGCTTTAGCTCGGGCTGCGCTATGGAATGTTGAGGATGCAGTGACATTGGAACTGGCTGCCACGATGCATGACATGGGCAAGGTCGGCATCCCGGATTCCATCTTGCGCAAGCCTGGTAAGCTTGACCCCGACGAATGGGTGATCATGAAACGCCACGCCGAGATCGGATATGACATCCTCAGCAAAGGCAGTTCCCCGGTATTCGTCGTGGCCGCGGATGTCGCCCGACATCATCATGAACGGTGGGACGGCAGCGGCTACCCCGATGGTCTCGCCGGCAAGGACATTCCGGAAGCTGCCCGCATTGTTGCGATCGCCGATGTATTCGACGCCTGGACGATGGCCCGGCCATACAAACAGGCTTGGTCGGTGGATCGGGCTTTCGAGGAATTGCGAGACGTCGCCGGCACCCATTTGGATCCGGGGTTGGTTGAATTGTTCATCGGCATTCGTGAAGAAATCGTCTTCCTAAAAGAATGCTGGGATGAGCAGGACGCCGCCTGATTCACTGAGGGGAGACAGACCGTTTCCTTCCGTCTAACCGCGAAGGGCAGCGCCGGGCCGGAACACGACCGGACCGTTCGAACCTGAATCGTTGGCATTCGCCGGTCCGTTTCGTCGAATGATCGATTGAACCCAGCGGTCTTCCGCAACGTATTGGGGGAAGTCCTCCCAATAGCCTTCGAAATCGCCGACTTGCGCGTCGATGAAACGATGGTCTGAGATACGCAAAAGCACCTTTCGAACGGTGAAGGTTTCACCGCGCCGGAAAGCGAAATACCAAACGCCGACCCCATTAAAGGAAAGGGTCAGTGGTGGCCGTGCGGCGCTTTCGTCCCGCCGGTCGACACAATAGAAATCTATCGGGTCGCCATCCGGTGTCACCGGGTCATAGAGGGCGAATACACAGACATCGGCCAGTTCGCTCAGCCGTGCCAGTTCAGCCTCAATCTTTTGTTCCATAACCAGCTTTAGCCGGTTCGTATCGGTTGTCATGCTAGTCTCCCTCTCTCGGGAAAAACTATGTGCAGCCTATATTTCGACCGCAAGTAAATTTATCCTCTGTTTTACTTGCCGTCTTTTTGACTGTATTTCAGATTGCTTGAAAACCACGGAAAATATAGCAGTTCCGCAAATAATTCTGTGTTCTGGAGGGTGGAATTCGAATGTCGACCGAAGTCGTTTTCTTCATCCTCAGCGTGGCGATTCTGTTCGTAACCAGCATTTCGATTCTCGTGACCACCTTGGCCACGGGGTCGCCGCCGACACCGTCCGGCCCTTCCTTGCGGCGTGAGATTGTCGCCATGATCGCATTCGCTGATCCCAGTGAAGGGGTTATTTATGACTTGGGAAGCGGCTGGGGTGGTCTGGCAAAGGCTGTGGCGCGGGCCAATCCGGAACGATCCGTTATCGGCATCGAACGAAGTTTCATCCCTTGGGCCTTGGCGGCCGTGTCCAATCGTCTGTTCGGCCCTGGGAACCTGCTTTTCCGGCGGGCCGATTTTTCCCAGCAAGATCTGACGGATGCCGCCGTGGCGATCTGTTATCTTTCCGGTGATACCTTGCGCGATCTGGCCCCTGGTTTGGAGCAGCGTCTGCCGCCTGGCTGCGCCTTGATTTCCGCGACTTTCGCCTGGCCGGGGCGGAAGCCGGTTGCCAAAGCGACGGCAAAGGATCTGTTCAACAGCCCGGTTTATCTTTACCGAATTGCCCTGGACGAAAGCCAGTGACGGGCTTTCGCGAACCCGCCGGAAAACGGGATAGGGAGCATGGCGGGAAACTTGGCGGCGATCCGGGCCGTGGACTTGGACAAGGCCGGGCGAACGTGCACATACTCATCCCGCAAGGCACCTGCCGGCTAAATAAGGGCTGAGGATGAGCGTTCGGTACAAGTCGTTCGAAGATCGCGGCGTGTATGTCGGGTTTCAGACGCGCGCGGTCGAACTGTGCCGCTGCCGAATGCCCCGGGTGGAACTCGACGATTACGAGGCCTTGATTCCGAATTGGAGCGGGCACGACCATTCATCCAGCAATGATCTGGTCATGCAGTTCATGGATGTCCCGCGCTGGTGCACATTAAACCGGCGGGACGAAATGCTGCATACGTCTGTCGAGCAGCGCCGCACGCATATGGGCGGGCATCTGGACCCGATCATGATGCGCGACGTGCGGTTGGGGATCGACAGGGAGTTCGGCGACGAGGTCGGGCGCAAGCTTGCCGAGAACGAGTTGGAGATTTCCCGTGTCGATGTCCAGAATGCTTTTCTGGAAATCCTCGCCATGTTCGGCCGGAATTACTCGGAACAGATCGGAATCGACGAATTCCGCCGCGTCGACCATCGCGTCCTGAAGACCTTGGCGGAGGAGTCGCGCGATTCCCTGACCCGTTTGGTTCGTGTGCTGGCCCGGACCGTTTCCCGCGAAGTAGGAATGACGCGGGAGTTGCTACAGGAACGCTTGGATGTACTAAGCACTTTTGCCGCGCCGATCTGTTCTATCGTCACCCATGACGAAAGCAGGGATGTCGGTTACCTGAGCCGGCAACTGGGCTTGCTCGAGATCTTTCATATTGAACTATTGGATTATGCGGAAACCGCGGTCCATGAAGCCCGTGATGCGATAAATGTAATCGACATCAATATTCGGACCTTCTCGGAATATGCGAAGGCGCGCGCCATGCATATTCAAAACGCGCTGCTGTCGGTGGATTTCTATGTCTCCGACAAGCGGTACAAGGACCTGTTGGATATTATTGCGCGGGAGCGGATCAAGATCTCATATGCGCTGGACGGCTGGGCCAGCCATGCGACCCGTTGGATGGCGCTCGGCCCCGACGATCTTGAAGAACGCGAGAAGCTGATCGGCTTCGTCCTGCGGGAAATGCCGAGCCCCACCGTCGAGGTCGAGGAGGAAGTCAGTCACCTCGTGCAGGGCGGGGGCAGCCTGATGTCTCTGCGCGGCAGGCTGGTGAAGGAAATGCATTCCTGGATGGACGACAGCCTGGACGAAGCGCTCTACAAACGGGTCATGGATTCCCGGGGGATGGATACGGCCAAGGGACATGATGAACTGAAAAAGAAGAAGAAGCCGGAAAAACCGGTTGAAGGCATCAACGAAATCGTCAAGAGCGCCATAGCCTACAAGGGTGAATCCCCTTTTTAAGGAAAATCTGCCCTTCGGTATCCTCCAAGCTTTCGGGTTAGGTGCCTATGGCGAAGCGTATGGCATAAGCCAGCGCGCCGACCGCCGCGACACCGGCGCACCACAGCCCAATGAACCACAAGATGCGGCGCCCTGCGCTTTGCTCTCCGGCCGGGCGGTCGTCCGGCATCAATGATATCCTTCCGAAGGGTCGACCTTGCCGCGGAATACCCAATAGGCATAACCGGTATAGGCCAGGATAATCGGCAGCAAAATTGCCGCGCCGACCAGCATGAATGCCAAGCTTTCATCCGGGCCCGCAGCTTCCCAGATCGTGATGCCCGGCGGCACGATGGTCGGATAGAAACTGATCCCGATGCCGCAGAAACACAGGACAAAGATTCCCAAGGTCGACAGAAAAGGCCAATGGTCCCGGTGTTCGTTCAGGCCTCGGTACAGAAACCAGGCACAGGCGGCAACAAGGGCCGGCACCGTGAAGCTGAACAGAACGCCCGGCCAATCGAACCACCGGGCCAGATAGACTGGGTCCTGGAACGGCGTCCAGAGGCTGACGGCGCCAATCAACGACAAGGTTCCGAAAGCCAACGGCCAACTGGCGCGCCGCGCGGTATGAGCGATGCCACCTTCCGTCTTCATCACCAGCCAGGTCGAGCCAAGCAATCCGTAGCCGACGCAAAGCGCGACACCCGTGATCAGGCTGAACGGCGTCAGCCAATCCCACCAGCCGCCGGCATAGGCGCGGTCGTCGACCGCGATGCCTTGAACCAGGGCGCCGAGTGCAATGCCCTGTGAGAAGGCAGCGAGCAGGGACCCGCCGCTGAAGCCGATATCCCAAAGAATACGGCTGCGTTCGGCCCGATGGCGGAATTCAAATGAGACCCCTCGAAAAACCAAGCCAAGCAGCATCACTGTCAGCGGCGCGTATAGGGCCGGCAGGATTGTCGCATAGGCCAGGGGAAAGACCGCGAACAAACCGCCGCCACCCAGGACCAGCCATGTCTCGTTCCCATCCCAGACGGGCGCGACCGAATTCATGGCGATGTCCCGGTCATGTGTGTTCTTCAGGAAGGGAAAAAGAATACCGACGCCCAGGTCGAAACCGTCCAGGACGATATAGGCGAGGACCGCGAAGGCGATCAGTCCGGCCCAGATGAAAGGAAGGTCGAGTTCCATATCGTGTTCCTCCGTCAGGCCGAATGCGGTTTGTTTGGGTGTGCGTGCGATGATGGCCGGTGCGGTCGTTGCTCCAGGATCGAAGCACCGGAACCGACACCTGCCGCCCGGATTACGGCTTTCGGTTCGTCATCCCCGTTCCCGTCGTCACCGCCCGGCCGTTTCGCCATCAGGCGCAGGACATAGAAGGTGCCCGCCCCGAAGACCGCGAAATAAACCAGGATGAAAGCAATAAGGGATGCCCCGACCGCCGCCGCTTCGATCGGCGACGCGCTGTCGACCGTGCGCAGCAGGCCATAGACCGTCCAGGGTTGGCGGCCGACTTCCGTCGTGATCCAACCCGCCAGCACGGCGGCGAAGCCCGACGGCCCCATGAGGACCGCAAGGCGGTGCAGCAGAGGCGCGTCATAGAGCTTGCCGCGAAGTCGCGCCAGAGCGCTCCACAGGCCAAGACCGACCATGGCGAAGCCGAGCGCCACCATGATTCGGAAACTCCAGAATATGATCTCCGCCGGGGGGCGGTCCTCTTTTGGAAAGGCCTTCAGGCCCTTCACTTCGCCGTCCCATTCATGGGTCAGGATAAGGGAGCCCAGATTGGGAACCTCTATCGCGTAGCGGGTTTCCTCCGATTCGTCGTCCGGTACCCCGAACAGGATCAACGGTGCGCCTTTGTGGGAATCGTAGTGACCCTCCATTGCGGCGACTTTGGCCGGTTGATGTTCCAACGTGTTAAGGCCGTGAAAATCCCCCGCCACGATCTGCAGCGGCGCAACGATAAGCGCCATCCACATGGCCATGGAAAACATCGTCCGCGCCGCCGCATCGGTTCTGTCCTTTAACAAATGCCAGGCGCCGACCGCGCCGACCACGAAGGCCGTGGTCAGATAGGCGGCCAATACCATATGCACCAGCCGGTACGGGAAGGACGGGTTGAAAATCGCCTTAAACCAATCGGCGGGAACGAACTGGGCGGCCTCGTTGATCGAATAACCCGCTGGCGTTTGCATCCACGAATTCACGGATAGAATCCAGAAGGCGGAAAACAGCGTCCCCACCGCGACCATTAACGTCGCCAGGAAATGCAAACGCGGACCGACGCGCTTCATGCCGAACAGCATGACCCCTAGGAACCCGGCCTCAAGGAAAAAGGCGGATAGAACCTCGTATCCCATCAGCGGGCCCAGGATCGGCCCGGTCATATCCGAGAATACGGACCAGTTGGTGCCGAATTGATAACTCATCACGATGCCGGAAACGACGCCCATCCCGAAGACGACCGCGAAGATCGTCTTCCAATAGTGAAAGACCCGGATGAATCGTTCCTGGCCGGTCCAAAGCCATAGGCCCTCCAAAACGGCCAGATAGCTTGCCAAGCCGATTGTGAAGGCCGGAAAGATGATATGGGCTGAGACGGTGAACGCGAATTGCATCCGCGCAAGCTCTACTGCGGTGAACGGGTCGGTCATACCGAACAAGTCTTTCTCCCGCCGATAGTCGAATGACGGGTATTTGGTGGCACGCCGCCAGGGGCGGCCGTGAAAAAGTCGTTCTACAGATTAGAATAGACCTAATTCTCTCTTTCAGCAGGGAAAAGCGATGTGACAAAGTCACTCTTGCCGCTGCGGCGGGCTGACGCACCAGCCGAATTCTATTCCGGATCTCTTCTATGGCAGCAGGATGAGGCTACCCGAGGTTTCCCCATCCTCCAGCTTTAGATGTGCTTTCGAGGCTTCCGCAAGTCGGAATTCACCGCCTATGGCGGGAATTCCGTCGGCGCTCAGAGTGGCCAGAACCGCCGACGCCGCGGCAGAATAACGGCGCGGATCGGCCGCATAGGCGACCACGCTGTGCCGAGACAGGGAAAGGTTCCTGGCGGGCCCGATTTCGTCGATGTCCAAGGCAGGGATTGGGCCGGCCACCTGACCGATGCTCGCGACCATTCCGTAAGGTCGGACACATCGCATGGTTTTTTGCAGCATGTCACCACCGATGCCGTCGATCGCATAATGCACCCCCAGGCCATCCGTCAGGTTTGACACCTCGCCCGGAAGGTCCGCGTCCCGACCGACAATGAGGTGATCTGCGCCGTTTTGTGATGCGATCCGGGCCTTTTCCGGCGAACTGACGGTGCCGATGACGACGGCGCCCAGCCGCTTTGCCCATCGTGTGAGGGTCATTCCCAAGCCGCCCGCGGCCGAATGCACCAATAGGATGGTGTTTGCGTCCACCGGATACGTGGTCGTCATAAGCATATGAGCGGTGAGGCCGCGAAGCATGGTGACCGCAGCCGGTTTCAGGTCGATATCGGCAGGCAGGGGAATGGCGCGCCATGCCGGAAGTAGACGTGTTGCCGCATAGGCGCCCGGCAAACCCGCATAGGACACCGTGTCACCGACAGACAAGGTGTCCACCCCATCGCCGATTGCTTCGACAATGCCCGATCCCTCGACGCCAGGGACAGCGGGCAAGGGCAGGGGATACAATCCCGTGCGGTGATAGATATCGACGAAATTGACCCCGATTGCCGCATGCCGCAGACGGATTTCCCCAGGGCCCGGGGGTTGGGGTTCATGTGGGGCAACCGTCAAACAATCGGGGCCGCCCGGCTTCGTAAATTGAATTTGGATGTCCATGGCCATCTCCTTGGTTTTGATGGGGGGTGATGGCGGGACTATGGGTGACGGATCGATGTGAGAAAATTATCGATTTTTAAGCATTATATGTGAATAAATACCCAATGGATTGGGACGACTTGAGATATTTTTCTGTGCTTGCGAAGCGCGGCAGCTTGTCGGGCGCGGCGCGCACGCTCGGTGTTGAGCATGCCACCGTCGCGCGGCGTATCGCAGGGCTGGAAGCCGACTTGCATGTGAAACTCGTCGACCGGCGCGGAAGGCGGATCCTTTTGACACCGGAAGGGGAAAGGATCGCCGCCGCGGCAGGCCGGATCGAAGACGAGGCGGCCTCGATTGAACGGCTCGCCGCCGGCGCACAAGCGCAGATCGCCGGAACGGTTTCCATCAGTGCCCCGCCATTGTTGGCCGCGGCACGTTTGGTGCGCCCATTGGCCGACATACGCAAAGCGCATCCCAAATTGACGATAAGGTTGGTCGGTGAGAACCGAAGTGCGCGTCTGGAAAAGAGGGAAGCCGATATCGCCATACGGCTGAGCCGCCCCGAATCCGGCGCACAGACGATCAGCAAGCTGGGCGAAATGCCGTTCAACCTCTATGCAAGCCTCCCCTATTTACAGGCAACACGGCCGGAAGACTGGAGCTTCATCGGGTATGAGAGTCCGTTGGACCAGTCGCCGCCGCAGAAACGTCTTCGGCTTTTGGCCGGGCAACGCCCTATTGGGCTGACGGCGAGCACGATCGAGATACAACTCAGCGCCGCCAAAGAGGGTTTCGGCGTGGCTTTCCTGCCTGATTTCGTCGCTGCCGGGGACGCGGAGCTCGCACGGGTCTTCCCCGAGGAGCCGCCGGTTATACGGGAAATTTGGCTGGTTGTGCACAACGACCTGAAAGATGCGCCGGCGGTGCGTACTGTGCTGAATGCCTTGAAGGCGGCATTCGCGTCCACGCCTCGTATTTGACGTAAGGGGTTTTACCCTAGGAAAGGATGGATGTTCGCGGTCTTGCGGGCGCATCGTCAAACCGCTGTTGGGTCAACGTGATCCAGTTCGGTACAGTTGCTGTGTTCGCTCAACGCTTCGATGACGCGGCAATCCGAGATTTGACCGCCTGAGCATTGTTCGATCATCCGTTCCAATTCGCTCTTCAACGAGGTGAGGCGGCTTATCCGGTGCTCCACATTTTCAAGCTGTGCCCGGGCGATGGTGTCCGCCGCAATGCAGGAATGATCCGGCATGTTTGACAGGCTCAATAAATCGCGTACCGCGTCGATTGGAAACCCCAATCCGCGCGCATGCCGTATGAACAGCAGGCGATCCACATCGCTTTGACTGTATCGGCGTTGATTGCCGGCGGTGCGCGGCGGCGTGGGTAAAAGCCCGATCTGTTCGTAGTAGCGGATCGTCTGCACCTTGCAGTCTGCGGCGTCCGCAACGCGGCCAATCGTCAGGTCCCGTATCGGTCGTTCCTTCGCGGCAGGTTCTTCGAGAACTTTTTCGCCTGACATGCGTTTTACCCCTTGAAGCTACAGTTACTGTAGACATTAGGTTTAGGGTGTCGGTAATTTCAAGACGCTGAGGAGAATTCGATCATGGGTGCCTGTTGCGGCGGCGACGCAAAATTCGACGGTCTTTCAAAGGGATACCGTCGGGCCTTGTGGGCCGTGATTGCGATCAATGGGGGCATGTTCTTCGTTGAAATGGCCGCGGGCGCCCTGGCCGGGTCCCAGGCCTTGCAGGCCGATGCCTTAGATTTCCTGGGTGACAGCCTGACCTACGGTATCAGCCTCGCCGTTATCGGGATGTCCTTGCGTGTCCGCGCGACGGCCGCGCTGTTCAAGGGCGTCAGCCTGGCCTTGATGGGGCTGTGGGTCTTCGGGTCGACCCTATACCACACCCTGATCCTGGGGGTGCCGAACGCGCCCGTGATGGGGGCGATTGGCTTCCTCGCCCTGGCAGCGAACCTCACCAGCGTGCTGATCCTGATGAAATATCGCGATGGAGATGCGAATGTGCGTTCCGTCTGGCTGTGCAGCCGGAATGACGCCATTGGCAATGTCGCGGTGATGGCCGCGGCCGGCGGTGTCGCGCTGACCGGGACTGCCTGGCCCGACATCGCCGTTGCCGGTTTGATGGCTGGTCTGTTTCTTTGGTCCGCCTTCCATATCCTGGTGCAAGCCGTTCGGGAACGGCGACACGAAGAAGTGGCGGCCGCGGAATAGGATAGGGCCGCTTTTCCATCTCCCTCAGCCCGGGTGACTCTGCTAAGCCCTAACCATGGAATGGCGGGACGACGGCATCATCCTGAATGTCAGGAAACATGGCGAGAGCGGGGCGATTGTCTCGCTGCTCACCCGTGCGCATGGCCGTTATGCCGGCTTGGTTCGGGGCGGGCGGTCGTCGCGTCTTCGCGGTATTCTGCAGCCCGGCAATCTGATCCGCGCTGATTGGCGGGCGCGATTGGTCGAGCATTTGGGCAATATGACCGTGGAACCTCTGGAAAGCCGGGTGGCGCCCTTGTTGATTCATCCCGGCCGACTGGCAGCGCTTACCTCGGCCTGCGCCATCCTGGAAGCCGCCTTGCCGGAGCGCCAAGCCGCGCCGGAGATGTTCGACCTGATGGATCTGCTGACCCGACATCTGGGCGATGACGACTGGGCCGCGACCTATGTGCGCTGGGAAGCGGCGATGCTGACCGCGCTGGGCTTCGGCCTGGACCTGACCGCCTGTGCCGCGACCGGGGTGACGGATAACCTAACCTATGTATCGCCTAAAACGGCACGCGCCGTTTCCGAAGAGGCGGCGGGCCCGTACAAGGAACGCCTGTTGCCGCTGCCTCCCTTCCTACTGGAGGACGCGGATGACGGAAGGGTGCCCGACGCCGACGAGATCCGCGATGGACTGCGCCTGACAGGCTTTTTCCTGGACCAGATGGTGATGGGCCCCGCCGGCAAGCATTTGCCGGATGAACGCGGACGGATTTTCTAAAACAAATAACGAACGATGTTTTCCGACCTGATGTCTTAACGCCCGATGATCAAGCCAGTTCAAATGGCGCGATGATTGGCGGTGTGGAACTGAAGGGCCTCATCAATCTAATAGGGGTTCCATTGATGTTTGTGATCTCACCTTTCCAAACACCTTCATACAAGGTTCTCAGATCGGCCTTGTCCTCTGCAGTCAGGACGCTGTCGGAACCGTAGTTCATAATTGAGAACCGCTTGTGAGTTCCGAAAATTTCACTAGGCCATGCAGTCTCACTGACATTTGCAAAAAAATGGCGAAGTCCGAACACATGGCCAAGTTCATGGATCATCGTCTCCACCTGCTCTTGTCGGCTTTGCTGGAACATTTGCGGGTAAAGAACCAGCTCATGACGTCCACCGTCTGGAAAGAATGCGCTGGCAAGCACGCATCCATTGATGTCGCAATCGTCGGCAGTCCGCATAACGACTTCAAAATCGGATCGATCGGACCGTTCCGAAAAGCGCACCGGAACGGCATCACCCCATAGGGTCAGCGCTTCGGCCATCAATGTCCGGATGTAGTTTTTTGCCCCATCAGGATCAATGAAGGCGCTCATTGAACGGTCCTGAAAACGCCAACGCAGTGTCGTATTTCGAGCCCACAGGGGAACGAATCCTTCAGACGCGTCAACTACGATCTCCAGTGGCGAACGTCCCTCGGGGCTTGCCTGGCCGAGTTTGTCTGTTGCACAGACATGGTTCTTGGATCGACCATAGAGATGAATATGCGGTGCGCGGGCCTTCCCGGCTTCTTGAGAGTCCATCAACAAGATTGCTTTGTCCGGCAACTGACCTTTTCGTGACATCGTTTTCTCCTTTTCACGGTTGGTTCAAGTTCATGGCTGCATACCCAACGGCACGGCATCGATTTCCAAAATCACGTTCTCAACCGTGACCCCTGGCGTTGAAAAATCTTCTCAACTGACAAGGCGTTTTGAAGCAACCTCAAATTACATTTCGAAACAAATAATAACATTTAGCTGTTTAGATTACCAGGATACCGTTCTTGGATATCCCACTTCCTGAAGGTCTGGTGGCCGCCAAATGCAAGGATCGATGAAATAGTATGGAGATTGGATTCGAGACGTCGGTTCGGAGTTGCTCAGCCCCGCCGCGCTAAATACAATATCTGGTAGGGAGTTTGTATCATGAGCACATCATCTGAACCTGCAGCTGAAGTTAAGATCACCCCGCTCGCGGATGCCTTGTCCGAGCGGTATCTGGCTTACGCGCTGTCCACCATCACGTCCCGGTCGCTGCCCGATGTGCGCGACGGGCTGAAGCCCGTGCATCGGCGCCTGCTGCATGCGATGCGGGAATTGAAGCTCAATCCGGATACCGGGTACAAGAAATGCGCCCGCATCGTTGGGGACGTCATGGGTAAATATCACCCCCATGGCGACCAGGCGATCTATGACGCGATGGTGCGTCTAGCCCAGGAATTCGCGGTCCGGTATCCGCTGGTCGACGGGCAGGGTAATTTCGGCAATATCGACGGCGATAACGCGGCGGCCATGCGCTACACCGAAGCGCGCATGACCGAGGTCGCGCGGCTGCTGCTGGAAGGGATCGACGAGAACGCGGTCGACTTCCGTTCGACCTATGACGGTGAGGGTGAGGAACCGGTGGTTCTTCCCTCCGCCTTCCCGAATCTGCTGGCGAATGGCTCGTCGGGCATCGCGGTCGGCATGGCGACCAGCATCCCGCCGCATAACGTGGCTGAGTTGTGTGACGCGCTGCAGCACCTGATCAAATCGCCGAACGCGACCTTCGAAAAACTTGTTGAACTGGTCCCGGGCCCTGATTTCCCGACCGGTGGTATTTTGTGCGAAGACCGCGCGACGGTCTTGGAGGCCTATCGCACCGGTAAGGGCAGCTTCCGCATGCGCGCCCGGTGGGAGGTCGAAAAGCTGAAGGGCGGGCTGTGGCAGGTTGTGGTCACGGAAGTCCCCTATCAAGTTCAAAAGGCGAAACTGATTGAACGCATTGCCGATCTGATCCAATTGCGGAAAATTCCGGCGTTGGGGGATATCCGCGACGAGTCGGCGGAAGACGTCCGAATCGTCCTGGAACCGAAATCGCGCAATGTGGAACCGGATGTGCTGATGGAAGCGCTGTTCCGGGCGAGTGATCTGGAAGCGCGCTTCTCCCTGAACCTCAATGTTCTGACCGAAAAGGGGAAGGTGCCTCAGGTGCTCGACCTGCGGGCGACGCTTTGGGAATACCTGAACCATCGGCGTGACGTACTGCTGCGGCGGAGCAACTACCGCCTGGACCAGATCGCCCGGCGGCTGGAAATCCTGGAAGGCTATCTGGTCTGCTATCTCAATCTGGATGAGGTCATCCGCATCATCCGGGAGGAGGACGAGCCGAAGCAGAGCTTGATCAAGACCTTCAACCTGACCGACCTGCAGGCGGAATCGATCCTGAACATGCGGTTGCGGTCGCTGCGCAAGCTGGAAGAACTGGAAATTCGCAGCGAGCATGACAAGCTGACGGCGGAACAGACGGAATTGCGGACCCTTGTCGGAGACGAGGAGCTGCAGTGGAAGTCCATCTCCACGGAACTCGGCAAGCTGAAGAAGACCTTCGCGAAGGACACCCCGCTTGGCCGCCGCCGCACGGATATCGGTGAGGCGCCGACCGCCGTCGTCGTGCCCTTGGAAGCGATGATCGAACGCGAACCGGTGACCGTGGTCCTGTCGGCCAAGGGCTGGGTCCGGGGTATGAAGGGGCATCTGGGCGAGGATGCCGACATCAAGTTCAAGGAAGGCGATGGCCCGCGCTTCCAGATGCATGCGCAAACCACGGACAAACTGCTGATTTTTGCGACCAACGGCCGGTTCTACACCATCGGCGTGGACAAACTGCCGGGCGGGCGCGGCCATGGTGAACCGCTGCGTCTTCAGCTCGACCTGAAGAATGATCAGGACATCGTCAACATCATGATCTATGCACCGGACCGGCGCCTTCTTGTCGCCAGTTCCGATGGCCGCGGCTTCCTGGTCGAGGAGAACGAGGTCGTTGCCCAAACCCGGAGCGGCAAGCAGGTTCTAAACGTCGCCGGGGATGCGGAGGCAGCGGTCTGCACGCCGGCCGAAGGCAATATGGTGGCGGTGATCGGCGACAACAGGAAACTGCTGGTCTTCGGCATAGAGGATATGCCGGTGATGACCCGGGGACGCGGTGTTATTCTGCAAAAATACCGCGACGGCGGCATGAGCGACGTAAAAGTCTTCAAGCGCGAAGAAGGCCTGACTTGGAAATCCGGTGACCGGACGCGGACCCAGACCGACTTGGTCGGTTGGGAAGGGAAACGCGCCCAGGCGGGGCGGATGCCGCCCGCCGGCTTCCCGCGGTCGAATAAATTCTCCTGACGACCGGTACGTCGAAAGGAAATTTGATGGATATTTTTTGTTTTCCAGGCCTGTTTTGATCGTATAAACGACTCTCGTAGCGATTTTTCATTGTGGGGGTAAGCATGCGGTCATTCATCGTTCTTGTATCTACGGCACTATTGTTGACGGGGTGTGCGACTTGGTCATCGACCAGTGTCGACAAGCCGGATGCACCTGCGAAGCAGCAGGTGTCCACGACCCAGCAGGCATCCACGACAGCCGGGGCCGAGACGACCGCGACGAAAGCGCCCGAAGATATCATCGTCACCGATGAGGACATCACGGATCGCGCTTATGAATCGCTGGGCGACATCACTGCGACGGTGAACAAGACGACAATATTCAACGCTGACCCGACGCCTGAAATGGTTGAGGTGGAATTGCGTGAAAAGGCGGCAGAGCTCGGGGCGGACGCGGTTGTTCTGGTGCGCTATGGCAATGCCGGGGTCAGCCTGTTCAGTTGGGGCTCGCTTGAAGGGAAGGGCCGAGCCGTCCGCTTCGTGGAGTGAACGTGACACGGGCTGTGGCTTTTGCCGTCGCAGCAACGATGCTTGTGGCTTGCGCCCGAAACGCGCCTGCGTTGCCGAAGGATTCTTCCTCGATCAACGCTGAGGGCTCCCTCTCGACCGAAGATTTTTCCGACGCCGACATCGCCATGAGTTGCGAGCAAATTGACGTGGAACAAGACCGTATCCGCACTGATGCAGCCGCATATGGTCAGGAAATTGCGAAAAACCGGGGCCAGAACCAGGCGGCGGGATATGTGGCGGGGGTATTGTTTCCCCCGGCGCTTCTGGCCACGGTTCACAATGACGCCGAGAAAGCCGAACTGGATGCTTTGCAGGCGCGGTTTGATGTGATCCAAGCGTTGAAACGCGTGAAGAACTGCCCCTCCAAACTGACCTGACCTGCTAATTCTTAGGACGCTCCGGCCGGCTTGATAACAAGGGGGCGGAAAGGCGATCTATCGAATCCCGAAGTATGATTTCGGGTTTCTATTGGCGCGTCAGTCGAATCCGATTTTAAAACGACTGGTGCGTTTTCGTTGGACGTACTTGTAGGTCTTGGGACGCGGATCCGTAGGAACTGTCTTATGGTGGCCGTCGGGTTTTACCGGACTTCGGTTCGGGCGCTATACTGTCATGCAAGTTACATCCAATGACGTCAAAATAGTGCTGTCGGCGTAGGAACAGAATGTTCCGCCGAGCGGGACGCCGTCAGTTACCTACGAATGAGGGGTTCGTATGAATTTGATATCCGGAGACGAGGAAAATGTCTTCCGCCGTCTTATTGAGGCGTATTTCGGCTGTTTCATGCGGCACGACCTTGTCGGGCTTCGTGCCTTGCATGTGACGGATGGCGATTTCATCCATTTCGATCATGAATATGACCGTGACTCATTGGGGCTTGCGGATTTCTTGAAGAACGCAAAGCGCGGTTTCGAGCAACGCGCGACGGCTGGCAGCGATTATGCGCCGATCGAGATCCTGGATTTCCGGGCCTATGCGGATCACTCCGCGGCATTGTTGGTTGCCGCGTTACGGAAACAGCATTTATCCAACGGCTATCTTCGCGCGACCTTCGTCTTGTCTAAGGAACGCGGCGCCTGGCGCTTTCGGCATGTCCATTTCTCCCAAGATCCGAACACTCTTGCTGAACTGGCTGTTGCGTCCTGACGTAATCCGGCCCTAGCCTGTTAAATCGATAAAGGCGGCCGGGTGTCTACCGGCCCGAAAACAGGCAGGAGGATGCGCCATGGACGGCGGCATGAACAAGGCAGCTTGGAAATTCAACGTGCAGCAACAAGAGGACGCCGAGTTCAAGGGCGACGGGCTGCGTCCCTATTTCGAATATCGCGACCTGGGCATCAAGGATGCCACGAACGGCGATTTCCACGCCCATATCATCCGCGCTACCGGCAAGGAATGCACCAGCACGGGGAAGCATTCCCACGATCTCAACTTCCAGATGGTCTACGTCCTGAAAGGATGGGCGAAATTCTATTTCGAGGGGGAGGGCGAAGTCGTCCTGAAGGCCGGCGCCTGCATGAACCAGCGCCCCGGAATCGTTCATGACCTGATCGAGTTCTCGGACGATATTGAAATGCTGGAGATCACCTCTCCCGCAGAATTCGGCACCGATCCGGCGTAAGCGGCAACGAAATCACAAGAAAAGGCCCGGAGCACAATGCCGGGCCTTTTTTGTTTTGCCGTGCCTACCGTCGGCGCGGCCGGCGCTCAAGCCGTTAGGATATCGGTTGCCTTGTGATCGGAGCCGACACCGTCGATCAGAAAGACGTCGCCACTGGAATGCCGCCGGCGGAGGGGAAGGATTTGTCTGTATTCCGGTGACTCGTACCAAGCTTGTGCCTGATCCCGATCTGGGAAGGCGATGACGATCATGTCTCCTTGGAACAAGCCTTCAAGGTGATGTTTCTCCCCGCCATGGATGATGAATTCTCCCTGGTAGGGCGTGAGTGTTGCATCGATCCGGTCGAGATAGGCGATGATCTCTTCGCCCATCTCGACATCGCGTAAATGACCAATGGCGTAACAGGTCATGATCTTCCTCCAATTGATCTTGTGTCAGGCTGGGGTCCAGATATGTCGCGATGCGGCGCTCTCCAGCCAGGCCAGTATCGCGACGACAACGGCCTGGGCGGTCAGGAACAACCAGCCCAACGGGTTGGGGGTGATAATCCCCAGGACCGGCAGGACCAGACTTGCCAGGACCCAGGCAACGTTGCCCAGGACAACCAAGGACGCCGCCCAGGCTGGAACGGGCATGAGCCGTGCGCAGACGGCCATGAAACCCGCGACGGGTAGCAAGACTGCCCCGGCCCAGAAAAGCAGCGGCGCCGTAATGTCCGTCAGGCGCCCCAACGGGACCGATGCTGCGATCAACAACACACCCATGGCGGCGCAGGTTACGGCGTCAATCGCCAAGAGCGTCCGAAGAGGCAGGCGTGCGGCGGGGTTTGTCATGGTTATCTCCTCTAATCGAATTGCAGGCGCCGTCAGGGCGACCCGAGGACCGGAAGATGAGAAGAATGTGTTCTGGTGTCGATTACCTCACAGGTAATAGGCTAGCGGCGGAATACGGATTAAGACGAGGCTATGAAGACAGGATCGATAACTGCGGGCGAATTGCTGCGCGACTGGCGGCAGAGGCGGCGGCTGAGCCAGTTGGCTTTGGCGGCGGACGCCGACATCTCGCAACGGCATCTGAGTTTCATGGAATCCGGGCGCTCGAAGCCGAGCCGCGACATGGTCTTGCGCCTGACCGGGCATTTGGACGTGCCCTTGCGGGACCGTAACGCCATCCTCACCGCGGCCGGGTACGCGCCGCATTATCCACAGCATCCCTTGGACGCGCCCGAACTCTCAATGGCGCGTGAAACGGTCGAGCGCATTCTGCACGGCCATATGCCGCATCCGGCGCTGGCGGTGGACCGGCATTGGACATTGCTGGCCGGAAACGACGCCGTGACGGCAATGCTGGCCGGTGTCGCGCCGCATCTGTTGGAGGGCGAGGTGAACGCGCTGCGGGTGAGCCTCCACCCGGATGGTCTGGCTCCCCGCATTTTGAACATCCACGAATGGCGAGGCCATATCCTGCACCGTCTGTCCCATGACATCGAGAAATGCGCCGATCCGGTGCTGGTCGCGCTGTATGACGAGTTGAAATCCTACCCTGTGCCGGGACAGGCCGGGCCGATGCGCACCGACCCGGCGCAGGAAGGGCGGATCGCCGTGCCGCTGCGTCTGAAAGGGGAGAGCAGTCCGCTTTCCTTCCTCAGCACGACGACCGTTTTTGGAACGGCGGTGGATGTCACTCTGTCGGAAGTAACGATCGAAGCCTTTTTCCCTGCGGATGAAGATACGGCGCATGCAATGGCCGCGTTGGCCGGCCGCCCCTAGAAAAAGACCCGGGTGCTTTCCCGGGCCATTTTTCAATCATACGCGGAACTATCGGCGCCGTCGCCGTCTCAGCACCAACAAGCCGGCGATCCCCATGCCGAGCAAGGGCAGGGCGGCGGGCAGGGGCACGGCGGTGACGTTGGCCAGTATGAATTGCGTTTCGCCCAGACCAAGCTCCACGTCGAAAATACCGAGATCGCCGAAGGCCGCGCTGAAGGTGGTTCCGTCTTCCGGGATCAGCGTCGCGAAGACGGATAGCCCGGCCATATCCAACGGCAAGGCCGTCAGGAAGCCGGTACCGCCGGACAGCGGATCGACGCCCAGTCCTGCGCCGGACACGATCTCTTCCGTCAGGTTGCTGAACAAAAGTACGTCGAAGCCGACGAAATCGCCGCCGCCGAAGCCGTTATCCAACCGCGTGATCGCGCCCAATGCACCGGTCGGGAAGTCCGGCACCAAGCCTTGCGACCGCAGGCCGTTCGCGCTCACTCCATCCAGGAAACCGGCAAGGCCGACATCCGGCAACGTTCCTTGAACCGGCCCCAACAGCATGAATGGTGTTTCGGTGCTTCCAAGTACGAACGGATTGATCCCGCGCGGACCGGTGAAGGTTTCGGTCCTGGTGCCGGTTTGCAGGATATTGTTCAGGTCGACGACGGTGTTCGATGCAACAAGAAAGCGTCCTTGGCCGCCGCTGAAGCCACCAAGACCTCCGGCGCTGCCGCCGACTGTGGAAACTTGCGTCGGGGTGAAGGTGCCTGGATTGATCTCCAACACCGAGGCGGAAAGCTTCACCGTGCCCCCGCCGCCGCCGGCGCCGTGTCCGCCATCGCCACCTAGGCCGCCATCACCGCCGTTGCCGCCTGCGCCGCCCGCTTCCCCATCGTCGTCGGTAACCTGGAGCCTTAGACCCGGATCTCCACGATCCACAGTGTTCGATGCCGTCCCGCCCGCTTGGGCGTCGCCGCCATTCGCCGAGATAACGGAATCGAAGACGCGCATCAGGCCGAGGGCTTCGAACGCAACGGCTCCGCCGCCTGCGCCGCCATCGCCGCCATCGCCGCCCCTGCCGCCATTCCCGCCATCGCCGCCCGGCCCGCCGTCGACGCCGTCGGGCTGCGCGGGACTAAGTATCGACCCCGGACTTTCCGAACCGCCGCCGCCGCCGCCGCCGCCACCGCCGCCGCCGCCGCCGGAACCGGCCGCGCCGCCACCGCCACCGCTGCCTGCCCTCAAGACGTTGCCTGCCAGGTTGTTGCTGCCACCTCTTGCATTTCCACCATCCCGGCCGTCCGCGCCGTCCTCGCCATCGGTGCCATCAGTGCCCGCGGACCTGCTGCCGCCGGCGCCGAAGGAGCCTTCGTCGCCCCCTGAACCGCCGTTTCCGCCGGAAAAGCCGCCGATCCCGCCTTGCGTGCCGCCAAATCCGTCTCCCCCGGTGGAGACCCCGGTTGACGTGGCAAGTCGGCCATTGGAGCCTTCATTGCCGTCTTCGCCGCGTTTCCCATTGTCAATTTCCAAGCCTGGCACGCGGCCACCGCCTTCACCGCCTGCACCCCCGTCACCGCCTGCGCCGCCCGCGCCGCCCAAACCGCCGGAACCGCCCGACCCCCCGCCCGCTTGGCCGGCCTGGACGTTCACATCAGTGTTGATGACCAACATGTTGGTGCGGGACCGAATTATGAGCGGCGCATTTCCGACGACATCGATCGTGTCGGAGTTCATGACGACCTCATCGAAGGTGAAGACGCGGACGCCGTTCTCCGTTGTTACGGTCGGATTGCCGAAGAAGCTGGAATTGCCGTCCCCGATGTCGAAGGTGCCGGTTGTCGTGTCGAAGGTGACCGTCCCCGCCCAGGAGGTCTGCGCCATGGCGCAGACGGTGGTCAAAGACACGCTTGCGGCCAACAGGCATTTGCGGAGAGACATGGATCTATTCCTTAAAAAGGTTACGAGCGGAAGCCCGTCGATGGGTTCCTTCTTCTGTTCGCAATTATCCACAATTCGGCAACGATGTATCTGCCATTCACCCAGCAGAATCCTGCCACTTGTCGATGTATGTTGATAATTAGGAGTATTATTAAAAACAGCTATTTAGAGAGAATTCCATGCTTCGCGCAGGGAGTTACGCATCGGATTTTAGAGGTAATCCGATGACGGCAAGAAATATCAAAAAAAAGTCCGGTTACGGGCTTGTTTCCGACAACGGGCAGCTGGTGGCGAAGGGCGGCGGTTAGCCGCCTTGTCACCCGATGATGATTGCGCCGACGATGCCGCATCCGCACCAACTCTCTGCTGATCCGGACCTGCGATCCGTCCAACTCTGCCTGAGCCGGAGGAATTCGCTGCTATCAGCGCGTATGACGTAATCGTCACTCGATAACATTAGAAAGGTACGTTGACTTCGTCAGGCAAGAGTCCGTAGCTATGTGAGAAAATTTCTCAAAAAGAGGGGGCGCTTGTCAGATGGAGGTCACTTCGACGGATGCGAAGATTCTCAACGCGCTTCAAGAGGATGCCCGGATAGGTCTCGAGACGCTTGCCGAGATGACCGGACTTTCCACGGCCACGGTCCAACGGCATTTGAAGAGGATGCGGGAGGACGGCACCATCGTGCAAGAGGTTGTCCTGGTCGATCCCGCGAAGGTCGGTCAAGGGATGACCATGGTCGTGATGGTCGAGCTTGAGCGAGAACGACTGGACCAGATCGACCAATTCACCCGGCGTGTCACGGCCGACCCGAATGTGCAGCAATGCTACTACATCACCGGAGAGGCGGATTTCTGCCTGGTTTGCACCGCGCGCGATATCGAGGATTTCGAGAGGCTGACACACCGCCTTTTCTTCCATGATGCGAATGTACGCCGCTTCCGCACGTCGGTCGTGATGAGCAGGAAGAAGGCCGGCCTGAACGTCCCTGTGGTCGTCGAATAAAAAAGGCCCCCGAAACCGGGGGCCTTTCCTAATAGATGCTATTGCGATCGATCAGACGAAGGTGGAGCCGAAGATCACCTGCGGCAGCCAGTTCGCCAGACCTGGGAAATAGGCCAGGATGCACAGCGCGAGGATCTGGATCAGCACGAAGGGGAGAACCCCGCGATAGATATCCATCGTCGTCACTGAAGGCGGTGCGACGCCCCGCAGATAGAACAGCGCGAAGCCGAAGGGCGGCGTCAGGAACGACGTCTGCAGGTTCATCGCCATCATCACACCCAGCCAGACCGGACTGATGAAATCGTTGGCCAGCAGAACCGGCGCGACGATCGGCACGACGACGAAGGTGATTTCGATGAAGTCCAGGAAAAAGCCCAGAACGAACATCACGATCATCACGACGAGGATGGCGCCCCATTCTCCGCCCGGTATGCCGGTCAGGAATTCATGCACCATGTCGTCGCCGCCCAGGCCGCGGAAGACAAGGCTGAACAAAGCGGCGCCTATCAGGATGGTGAAAACCATGGCGCTGATTTCCATCGTGCCGCGGTTCACCATGCGCAGAATGCCTGCCGCCCAGACCCGCCACATTGAAACCAGAATGCCCCATGCCAGTATGACGGCGCCTGCGGCACAGGCCAGAATGGCAAGCATGTCGGTTGTCGGGATATCATCGCGACGGATACGTAGATCGACGGAATTGGCCAGGAACAGCATCATCACCAGCGACAGGGCCGCGATGTAGATCGGTGAATTGCCTTTCGCGTCCAATGCCGAGAGAATGCCGCGCATGCCACCCACGCGGGTTAGGAACGCGAAGCCGATTGCCGTGACGACACCGGCGATCCAACGCGGGGTTTCCCCTTCAAGCAATTCGTTGCCCAGGATAGCGCCCAACAGGAAGCCGATCAGCATCGCGCCTGCGGTACGGCTGAATGTGCCGAACCGCGCCGGTTTGGCCGTCAACATGACGTAATCCATGTTGAGTTCCTTGACCCGCAACCCGGCTAACAGGGTCGCGCCCACGGCGCCGACGGCCGCTGCTTCGGTCGGCGTCGCGACACCGGCCAGAATCGAACCCAGAACCGCGACGATCAGGACGACCGGCGGCACCAGCGCGTGCAGGATCTTGGACCCCATATTCTCTTCGGCCAGTTCTTCCGCCGGAATGGCGGGCGAGGATTCAGGCTTCAGCCAAGCCATCAGGATTTGATAACACAGATAGAAACCGACCAGCATCAGGCCTGGAAGCAGTGCGCCGGCGAACAGATCGCCGACCGAAACCGGTTCCGGCGACCAATTCCCTGCCTCACGCTGGGCGTCCACATAGGCGTTGGAAATCTGGTCGCCCAGAATGACGAGCACGATGGAGGGCGGAATGATCTGACCCAATGTCCCAGCCGCGCAAATCGAACCGCAGGCAAGGGAAGGGGAGTAGTTCCGGCGCAGCATGGTCGGCAGGGACAGAAGCCCCATGGTAACGACAGTGGCGCCCACGATACCGGTGGAAGCCGCCAGCAGCATGCCGACGACGGTCACGGAATAACCGACGCCGCCGCGCAGCGACCCGAACAGCTTGCCCATGGTGTCCAGCAGCTCTTCGGCCACCTTTGAACGCTCGAGCATGACGCCCATGAAGACGAAGAGCGGCACGGCGAGCAGCACTTCGTTCCAGATGGCGCTGCCGAAAACGCGGTTCGGCAGGGCGCTGACATAAGACATGTCGAACACGCCCAAGGACCAGCCGATCAAGGCAAAGAGAAGTCCCGTGCCGGCCAAGGTGAAAGCCACCGGAAAGCCCAGCATCAAGAAGACGCAGGCGACGGCGAACATCAGAAGATCGAGAATTTCCGCCAACATATCAGATACCCTCGTGCTCTTCGTCGGATTTGGGCGTTTCACGGCCCGCCAGGACGTTCAGAGAATGAATAATGATGGACACACCTTGCAGAGACATCAGGACACAGAAAACGGGGATCGCCGTTTTCAGGATAAAGCGGGCGGGGATGCCGCTTGTCTCGTTCGACCCTTCCAATTGCGCCCAGGAGTTTTGGACATAGGGAAGGACGTAGATGAACAACGCGGTGCAAACCGGGATCAAGAAGAACAGAACGCCGAAGATGTCGATCTTGGCTTTCGTCTCAGGACTGGCTTCGCGATAGAAGATGTCGACCCGCACATGGCCGTCATGCAGCAAGGCGTACGAAGCGCCCAGCATGAACACGAAGCCGTGCAGATACAGGATCGATTCCTGCATGAAGATGGAGCCATAACCGAATATGTAGCGCAGTACGACGACCGCAAATTGGACCAGGACCATAAGCATGGCCATCCAGGCAACCGACATACCGAGTGCCTGGTTGAAGTTGTCGATTAACCGCGCAATGCGCGTCAGTGCGTTCACCGCAATCCCCCTGGGCGCGTCCGCCCGGCTGTTCACGTCAAATTTGTCGTCTTTCTAGGGCGCGAAATCCCGTACTTGCAAGCCGCCGGCGATCAAACGTCGTCAATGCGGACCTGGCGCGACGGAGGGGCGTGTCATTCCGGCCCTTGAAGAAAAGGGGTCCGCGCCATTCCAGCACGGACCCCGATCCATAGCGCACGAAGGCCGTACTTAGCCTTGTTCGTATTTGAACGGCAGCAGACGCGCGTTCATGTAGGCCTGATCCGCAATCTTGGCCCAGGAAATCGACTGCTTGCGGAACGAAATGAAGCTTTCGTAGATCCGCTTGCTGATGTCGTCGACTTCCGCGACTTCCGCCACAACCTTGCCGGAGGCTTCGCCAATGGCGTTCAGGACGTCTTCCGGCATCTGGCGCAGCTGCACGCCGTGCTTGTTGATCAGCGTGTTCAGGGCGTCGTTGTTGCGCGCGTTGAATTCCGCGAAGGAGCGGTTGTTCTCGCCCGCGGCGCAAGCCTGGATCAGCGCCTTGTCGGCGGCGGAGAAGCTGTCCCAAACGCCGGTGTTGATACCAACGGCCAGCGACGAACCCGGCTCATGGAAGCCCGGCCAGTAGTAGTATTTCGTGACCTTGTAGAAGCCGAAGGCCAGATCGTTCCACGGGCCGACCCACTCGGTGGCGTCGATGGCGCCTGACTGCAGCGAGGGGAAGATTTCCCCGCCCGGCAGCGCGATTGCCGAGGCGCCGATGCGGCGCAGCACTTCGCCGCCCAGACCCGGCATGCGGATCTTCAAGCCCTTGAAGTCTTCCAGGCTCTTGATTTCCTTGTTGAACCAGCCGCCCATCTGAACGCCGGTATTGCCGCAGGGCAGGCCCTTGATGTTGAACTGGGCGCCGAGCTCGTCCCACAATTCCTGACCACCGCCATAGTAGATCCAGGAGTCGATTTCGTTGGCCGTGAAGCCATAAGGCACGGCGGTGAAGAAGTTGTAGGCCTTGTGCTTGCCCTGCCAGTAATAATCGGCCCCGTGATACATATCGGCGGCGCCGGTGGAAACGGCATCGAAGCTTTCGAACGGCGGAACCAGCTCGCCGGCGGCGAACAATTTGACCGTCAAGCGCCCGTCTGTCGCGGCGGTGACGCTGTCAGCGAAGCGCTGCGCGCCGGTGCCGAGGCCCGGGAAATTCTTCGGCCAGGTGGTGACCAGCTTCAATTCGCGCTTGCCTTGCGCGATGGCCGGTGAGGCGAGGGTGGAAACCGCAGCGGCTGCACCGGCGACGGCGGTCGCGCCCTTCAAAAATTGGCGACGTTTCATGGACATGATTCTCCCAGTTATCGTTTCAGGTTGTTGAGCCGGTTAATCCGTTCCCCCTCAACAGCGTTCGGGCACGTAACATCCCCTATCCTGCTGTGGGTGTTTCTCAACACTCCCCTGACTGAAGGGTTATACGGATTTTGCGTGATTGGGCAACAGAAGAGGCGTCTTATAAACACCGCATATTCTGGTGGTTTTCTTGCGTTTCAAGCAGGATATGAACAATTTCAATCTGTCGCGTTTCGCAGCGGCGAAAGATCACGGAAATGTCAGGAGCGGGGCGGTTCTTCGGGCGTTTCCGCGGCATGCCATCCGGCGGGACCGAAGACTTCCAATGGACTGAAGCGCCGTTTGTACGCCATTTTCTGACTGTCATCGATCCAGAAGCCCAGATAGACGTGGCGCAGGCCCTGTCGGCGGGCCTCTTGCACCAGCCAAAGGATCATATGGCTGCCGAGGCTTCGGCTGTTCATGTCCGGTTCGAAGAAGCTGTACACGGCGGAAAATCCGTCGCGCAGTTTGTCGGTCAGACAGGCAGCGACCAGTTTACCGTCCGGTGTCCTGAATTCCACCAAACCGGTATCGACGGGACTGGCGGTGACCAAGTTGACGTAATCGCGGGCGGTCATGTTCGCCATGTCGCCGTCGCCATGGCGGCTTTCGACATAGCGCCGGAAAAGGTCGAATTGCTCTTCGCTGACCCGCGCCCCGATATCCTGCGCCGTCAGGTCGTCATTGGTCTTCAAGACCCGACGCCAGGACCGGGTGAAGTCGAACTCGCTGGCAACAATGCGCACGGGAATACAACTGTTACAGCCGGTGCAGACGGGCCGATACATGATGTGATGCGAACGGCGGAAACCAGCCTCGCCCAGTCGTTCAAATACGTTCTGCGCGCTTGGGCCGGACAGTTCCGTGAACAATTGCTGTTCCATGCGGCCGGGCAAATAGGGGCAAGTCATCGGCGCGGACCGATGAAACAGGATCGGGTCGAGGTTTCTTTGGATCGACACGAGTTTCTTTGCCTAAACCCTTATTATCATGCGAACTAAATGCGCAAACGACGTTCCCTCTACCGAACGGTAGCAGGTCCGGCGATCAAAGACCATGACGGTTTTCGCATGTTTGGTCGCGCATTCGATCGTATCATCGGCCGTGCAGGTTTCATGCCGAATGGATCAGCCGCGAATGATCTTGGTGCCGCTCAGTATATCGTGCAGGCAGCGGCTGCGATCGTCGAACAGGCACCACAGCAGCAGCAATCCCGATGTCGCCAAGGTCAGATAGAACAAGGCGGTCAAAATGAAGGCCTGCAGCGGATCCGGTCTCGTTCCGTCGGTTTCCCTGACGACCTTAAGACCCAGGGCCCGCATACCCAGGGTGCCCTGCGCGGAGGAAGCGATCATGCCGGTGTGATACAGCAGCGGCAGAACCGGAATTACGGCGAAAAGGGCCGGGGCCAAGGTGAACAGCGACATGGCGCTGAACACTAGGGCGAGGGGCCAGATCATCAGCAGAAGCGTAAAGTCGATCGCATAGGCGATGACGCGCCGTCCGATGATGCCTTCCGACTCGGCAATTTCCTGCTGGTAATCGGCCTCATTGACCGTTTTTCCTAGGTTGAACCGTGTGTTTCTCGATCCGCCGAGCCGTTCGGGCCCGTCACCGTTCGAATTGGGAAGGCTGCGCTCGCTCAGGGTTTCCTCCGCATGTCTCGGGTTGTTCGATACGCGCTTTAACAGGGATAGAAATGGGGTTGGCCGGGCAATCCCGCAACCCGCAAGGATTTCTAGCCCCCAAATGCACCCCTTGTTTCAGACAGGCAGGCGACCCGCTGACCCGGCCTATTCCAGGGCGGGTGGGCCGACGCCGGTCTCGAACAGGGACGGCGGTGAGGTGGCGCTCGCGCCGAGCGCGGAATCGTTTGCCATGCGTAGAAGAATGACGGAAAGCCTGCGGTTTTCAGGCGCGTCTGGGGCTTCGGGATTGGCCAGGTCGCTGGTGCCCTTTCCGACCACGGTGTCGAACTTCTGACCCGGGACGCCATAGGCGACCAAGGCCCGGCGGGCCGCATTGGCGCGATGCAGCGATAGCTCCCAGTTTTCCAGCGGCTCGCTCTCCTCGCCCGTATGGCCCTGGACCGTGATCATGTTCGGCAGGCGGGTGATGAATTGCGACATCAGTTTCAAAGCGTTCCGGGCATGCTCCGTCAGTTGGTCGGTGCCTTCCTCGAAGCTGGATTCGGAATCGTGATCGATGACCTGGATGCTCAATCCCTCTTCGGTGATCGCCACTTTCAGGGATCGCTTCAGGTCCTGAAGCTCATTCGGCAACTCATCGATGGATTTTTCCAGGATCTCCTTAATCTTGGAGAATGTCTGTTCTTCCGCTTGGGCGTCGACGCGGCCGACATCGCCTGAACTGATTTCCTGTTTACGGCCCGATGCCTCATTGCCGGTGTCCAGGTTGGTCTGGGAGGCTGAATCGGAATCGAGAAACGCCTGGGTCGAGGTCACTTCCATCGGGCCCGGGTCGTTCGCGGTGGCGCCGCCGAAAATACCGCCGGAACCGCTTGTGCTCGGCGTTGTGCGCAGGGTCGGCTGGAAATAGTTGGCCAAGCCGTCCCGGACTTCCTCGGAGGTCGCATTGAGCAGCCAGAGCAGCAGGAAGAACGCCATCATCGCAGTCACGAAATCCGCATAGGCGATTTTCCAGGCCCCGCCATGCGCGCCCGCTTCCTGGATTTTCACCTTCTTGAAGATGATGTTGTCGTTATTCTCAGCCATTTCTCAATCGGTCCATGGTCAACCGCTATCACCCTTCGGTTTTTGCCGCATCAGCAAGATCGATATCCGGCGGTTCCGCGGTGCGTCCGGTTCCTGTATGTCCAACAGTTCGGTGTCGGCACGGCCGACGATCCTGCGGAACCGGTCCAACGGCAGGCCAGCCTCGACAAGCCAGCGCTGCGCCGCCGCTGCCTGATCCGCGGTCAATTCCCATTTGGTGTAGGCCGGAGAAATGGACCGATAGTTCGATCCATCCGTGTGGCCGGTAATGGCGATTTCGTTGGGCAATTCCGCAATGATCGACCCGACCAGGGCCAAAAGGCGCTTGGCGTAGCCGGTCAGCCGGGTGCTCTTGCCCTCGAACATGGACCTTTCGCGTTGATCCAGGATCTGAATGTCCAGTCCGTCCGGCGTCGGCGTCATCAGTAGGCTTTCTTGAAGTGCTGCCAGTTCAGGCGCTTCCTGCAGGGACTGCTGGATCTGCGCCATGGCGATCTCAATCGCTTCGTCGGCCTTTTCCGGTGTTTTCGTCTGGCCGGATTCCGGATTGGATTCGATCGGGCTTTTGCGTTCCTCGCCGGATTCCTCTCCCGCGGCTTCGTCGCCGAATGTCGGGATCTGTGTGGTGATCTTCGGGCGCGCGGAGGCGGATCGCAGGGCGCCTTCCGCCAATACTTCCAGCCCTTTCAGGGCTTCGCCGATCCCGGTCTTTTCCTCCGACACGTTGACCGGGGCGAAGAAGTCGGAAATGCCCTCCATCTGCTCTTCCGTCGTCGCGTTAAGCAACCAGAGCAACAGGAAGAAGGCCATCATCGCGGTGACAAAATCCGCATAGGCAATTTTCCACGCCCCGCCGTGTCCCTCGGCGGGGATTTTCTTTTTCTTCTTCAGTATTAGCGGTTTGTCTTCGAGCGTGTCTGCCATGAGACCTTAGTTTTACTGTTCCGCTAAGCCATTCCGCCGAACCGTTCCGTTAAGCCGGAGCGAGGGACGTTTGCCGCTGGTCCGCCTATTGCGGCGCCGGCAGGTTACCGCACGCTTCTTCCAGCTCCGCGAAGGTCGGTCGATTGTGATGCGCGACGGCCTTCCGTGCGAATTCCACCGAAACCTGCGGCGCATAGCCTTGAAGATGGGCGATGAGACCGGCCTTCATGCAGGTGAAATAGGACGCTTCGTCTTCCATCAACTGCTTGGCGGCGCTCGCCAAAGGCGCGAACCAACCATAACACAAAAGAATCCCCAAGAAGGTACCCACAAGTGCGCCCGCGATCAGCCCGCCCAGCACTTCCGGCGGCTCACTGATCGAGCCCATCGTCTTGATCACCCCCAGCACCGCGGCCACGATCCCCAGCGCCGGGAAACTTTCCGCCATATTCGTCAGGGCGTGGGAGATGGCATGGTCATCCTGGTGATGCAGGTCCAGTTCCTGATCCATCAGATCCGAGATTTCATGCGGGTTGTCCGACCCCAGCGTTAGCAGGCGGACATAATCGCAAAAGAACTCGGTCGCGTGGTGATCGTGATGAAACTTCGGAAATTCCGCGAAAAGCGTGCTGTCATGCGGGTTTTCCACATGCGCTTCCAACGCCAGCGCGCCTTTCTGTTTCATCAATTTGAAGACCTGGTACTGCATTGTCAGCAGTTCAAGGTAATCGTCCTTCTTGTATTTGGGGCCCTTGAAGACAGCCGCCAGCTTGCCGAACGCCGCTTTAACGACTCGGATCGGATTTGAAATGATGAAGGCGGAAATCCCCGAACCGAAGATAATAACCACTTCGAACGGTTGGTTCAGGACGGCAAGTTTGCCGCCCATCGCGACATAACTGCCGATAACGCACCCTACAACGGCCACCATGCCGATAATCGCGAACATGGGTTCTCCCTAGTCGGACCTGCCCAATAACTTGCAAGAATTAAATGAAGCGGTTTGATTCGTCTATCTTTTTACACGGCTTTATTGCCTTCTACATTAAAAACGCCAAATACGCAGTTGAGTTTCTCGTGAGTCGCCAACCAGAACTACTTCATCCGAAGTATCGCCGGAATCGGTAAAGGTATTACTAATAAGGATCGAGCCGGGGCGCATTTCCGCATTCGCCTTGGCGATTAGCCGGGGCATCGGTTCGCTCGACAGGAAGCAATAGACGGCGTCATACCGATGCAAATCCTCCGCCCATAAATTTCGGTAAACGATCCTGACATTGTCCAAACCGATCAGTTTTCCGCGCAGCCAGGCGATGGCGAAGACCAGCGGCGCCGTCTCCACACCGACGACTTCCGCATCGGAAAAGCGTCGCGCCAATGTGAAGGTGGTCTGTCCGAACCCGCAACCAAGGTCGATGATATGGCCATCCCGCGCGCCGGGCTGGTCATCTATGACGTCCGCCAAGGCTTTTTGCGCCGTGCCATTGGTGAGGTAGAGCGGAACGCGTTCCGAGCGGACATTCCAAAACAATCCGGCCAAGACAAGGATAAGCAGGGGGAATACCCAAGCGGGCACCGCTGCCAGCAGGGCAAGGGCAGCGGCCGGCGGGGCCAGGGCCGCCCCTACAGGCCACAACCCGCGCAGACCCATCAGAATGGCGCAGAGGGCGGCAATAACGGCCGCGGCGGCGGTGGCCAGCCAGCCGGGTGGAACGGCCTGGTCGCCGGGGACCTGGCCGGTCTTCAACAGTAGGATGCCGGCAGCAATCCCGACCAAGGCGGCCAGCAACACCCTGACGGTCCGCCCATGCAGAAATGGGCGGGGACGATCCGCTTGATCGGTTTGCTGATCGGAGGGAGAGGTTTCCATCGGTTTTCCGTCTCGGCAATGGACAGCGCTTTACGCCGCACATATATCAGCACCGGGCTTGGTTATTCGCCAGGATCGGGTTTGGGTAATCAGCGGTCGGCTGGTTCGACTGTCCGGAATCAGTGTTTAAGGTTCGGCGCGGTGCCGCAAGGCCCTTGATACCGCGCCGTTCGGCTTGTGGGATCCCATCGGGGGCTAACGTGGTTTCGATTGGGGCGTCGGTTTTGTTTAATCGTTCGGAGTTGGGATGACATTCGATCCGCGAACATTCCGCGATGCATGCGGCCATTTCGCGACCGGCGTGGTCGTCGCGACCTGTCTGGACGAGCAGGGCGCGCCGGCGGGCGTGACCGTGAATTCGTTCACATCGGTCTCGCTCGACCCGCCGTTGATCCTGTTTTGTTTGGATAACGGCGCCTATAGCCGGAAGGTCTTCACGAATGTGAAGCGCTTCGCGATCAACATGCTCTCCGGCAGCCAACAGGGACTTTCCACCACCTTCGCCCAATCCTTGGTCGACCGGTTCGACGGCGTCGCCTATTCCGCCGGCAAGGCGGGGGTTCCCTTGCTTGACGGCGCGCTGTGTCAGTTGGAATGCGTGGTGGAACATCGCTATCCCGGCGGGGATCATGAGATCATCGTCGGCCGGGTTACGGACCTGTCGGTCGACCACCCGGAAGAACGTCCGTTGATTTACTACAAGGGCCGGTATGACGCGCTGGCGAAGCGCAACAACTAAACGATCGGCCCTAGGGCGCGGCTTCGGCCTTGGGCGACCATCGACGTCGCGTTCATTTGTCCGATCTGTCCAGCGTGCTGCCGAAATTGAATCCCCGGTCTATTCGGGCTAGTTCCTTGGCGGCAGATTGCGCCAATATTTCAACATCTTTCGTGCTGAAAAACACGTCCCGCATTAAGGTTTCGGCCGAGGTTTGCTGATCCTTGTACTGGGCGTATAGAGCGAAGGAGAGCGCGGCGAGCCCGGTGATCGTCGTTTGCAGAACGGGTGAGCGGATCCATTGCAGGGACCCTTCCTCCTCGATCCTTTTTTTCAAGACAACACTCGCCGACGGCCATAGCACGACCAGGCCGGCCGCGGTTATGGAGAACCAGAAGAAGATCTTGTTGATCAGGGAGTAGCTCCACGCTTTGACGTAGATATCCGTGACCAGCAGGTGTTTTTTGGACGCTTCACCGTCGGCGTTTTCGGCAAGGCATCTGGAATATTTGAAAATCAGCTCGGCGCTGGTTTGCCGGACATCGTGGCTGTTGCATTCGGCCGGGGGCGCGCCATGCGCCGAAGCCGCTGTCAGAAACAGGAAAGAGATGATGAACAGGGCCGCCCGCATGTTTGCTCTCCTTGCTTTCGCTTATGCAAGAATAGCTGAAAAACAATGCGGTATCCAAATACGACGTCTGCGGCTCTGCTTGAAGCAATTGTTCGGAAGGGCCTATTCGGCGTAGTCCGACAACAGTTTGGTCTTGAACCCGGCGGCATTCAGACGTGTCAGGATTTCCTGAACATGATCGGAATCCCGGGTTTCCACCATGATGTCCAATTCCGCGTTCTTGACCGGTACGTCGAAGAACATGCGCTGATGCAGAACCTCGACGATATTCCCACCGGTGCGCCCGATATGATCCGTAACCTGGGCCAGGACGCCGGGCGCATCCTTGATCAGGACCCGGATGCGCACGAGGCGTTGGGCGCGTACCATCCCACGCATCAAAACCCCGGCCAGGATGCGGGAGTCGACATTGCTGCCGCAGACGACTAGGCCGACTTTCTTTCCGGCGAAGCGCCGGCTTTGGTTCAGAACCGCCGCCAGGGGCGCTGCGCCGGCGCCTTCGGTCAGGATCTTGCCGGTTTCCAGCATGGTTTGAACGGCGGCTTCCAGGGACGGTTCGTCAACCAGCAGGAAGTCGTCGACCAGGCGCTTGGCGATTTCGATATTGATTTCGCCTGGCGTCTTTACCGCGATCCCCTCGGCGATCGTGTCGCCGCCCATCTTCGGTTCCATCCCGTGGACGATCTGGTACATCGACGGATACAGCGCAGCCTCGACACCGATGATCTTGATCGAGGGTTTGATGGCCTTGGCGGCCGTCGCGATACCGCCGATCACCCCGCCGCCGCCGATCGGCACGACGATCATGTCCAGGTCGGGAAGGTCGGCCAGCAATTCCAGGCCGATCGTGCCTTGCCCGGCGACGATATAGGGGTCGGCATAGGGATGAACGAATGTCAGGTTTTCCTTCGCGGCAAGGTCCTTCGCGAAGGGTTCGGCGGCGTTGATGTTATCGCCGTGCAGCATGACGCGGGCGCCATGGGCCTGGGTCCGGGCGACTTTGGTGAACGGGGTTCCCTCCGGCATGACGATGGTGGCCGGGATGCCCAAGCGCTTGGCATGATACGCGACGCCTTGCGCATGGTTCCCGGCGGACATGGCGATGACGCCGTTTGCCTTCTGCTCGTCGCTGAGGGAGGTGAGCTTCACCAAGGCGCCACGGTCCTTGAAGGAACCGGTATGCTGCAAGGTCTCCAGTTTCAGGAAGATTTCCGCGCCGGTCAGTTCGGATAGCGGGCCGGACATATGGACAGGTGTGCGGACGACCTGTCCTTCGATGACCTTCGCCGCTTCCCGAATGTCGTCGATCGTAACGACATGATTTGCGTCCATAACCTGTATCTCCCGCTCTTTAAAACCCGCCCCGACTTGGTTGGAGGCAGCCTATCATGACCCCCTAACGGGGATTGAGGACGAGTATTCGCTCCGCCGCCGGATCGATATCCCCAACGCGTCCGCCGCTGCGGAAATAGCGACCGTCGCGCCAATCGTCCAGCAAGTCGTCGTAATGCGGGGAAACCGGATTGCCAGATTGCCCGCCGGCCAGCGAAAAGCGGCTGTTCGCCAAGTCAGCCAGGTCATAGACGGCCCGGTAACCCGCACCGTGCCCATGGCGGAACAAGGGGTCGCTGGATGGCGTGCTCTGTCCGCGGTTCAGCGTATGATCGCCGCCAGATGTTTCGATGCGCAGATTGGCAAACCCGTTCAAGCCGGGCAGGCGGCCGAGGAACCTGTTCTCGAAGATTGCCACATGGGCCGCGCCCCAACGCCAATCGGCGATGTCGTCGCCGAAACGCTCCTGCAACTGGGTTACGGTTTCATCCAGCGATGCCGACAGTACCTGGGCGCAATCTTCGGTCTCCGCGGTCTGCACGTCGTCGCACCATGCAGCTTCTTCGCCCTTCAGGACGTTGATCAGGAACAGTTCCTGTTCCTGCCAATAAGGCGGGTAGGCGCCTTTCACCTCGTCCTTGGCAATGGCCAGCGTCAGGACGTTCAGCCAGGTCGCATAGATCAGCGGCGCGGCCTTGTCGCGGTCCATCGATCCGTCCCATTCGGACAGCAGCGCCAAAGCCTCTGTTGATTCCTCACCATCCGGTTCGGCCACCAACAACAGCGGCAATATTTCCGTGGCTGCGCCGGATACGATGTCCAACTGCCAATCGATGTTTTGCGCCACGTCAGTCTTGCTCATGCGTTCCAGCAGCATATCCAGCCGTTTGGCGCGGAAAGCGGGCGGCCATTCCGCGGAGATCAAGTGCGGAAAGGTTTGGTCCACCAGGCGGTTATTGGCGTTGCGGATGATGCCGGACGGCGGGTCGACCACTTTCGGCAATTCCGCGAAGGGGATCATGCCGATCCAATCGTAGGAACCGGAGCCCCCATCGACCGGCAGCAGACCGTTGCCGTTTGCGCGCATCGGTATTCTGCCGGGCGCGATCAAGCCGATACTGCCCTGACTGTCCGCGAAATGAATGTTTTGGACCGGCGCGCCGTAGAACCGTGTCGCCTCCAGAACCGCCTGGGCGTTACCGGCCCGGTTTAACCGGTAGAGTGCTTCTGGCGTGCGGTCCGCCACATCCAAACCGGGAAAGGCAAGGGCCGCGGTGACGGTGGGGTCGTTTCCGTCTTTCTCCCAAAGGTCGCTGACGATGGGGCCATGGCGGCTGGACCGGACGGAAAGGCTGATCGGGTCGCCGAAGCGGACCGTGATTTCTTCTTCCCGATACTCAAAATCATGCCAACCCGCCGGGGTCTTGTACTGCCTGCCATCGGGCGAGAGAGTTTCGATGAACAGATCCTGCGTATCCGCATAGGTCGTGGTTAAGCCCCAGGCGACCTGGGCATTGTGGCCCAGCAGATGGAAGGGAACGCCCGGAACCGTCACGCCGGTCACTTGCAGATTGGGCGCATCGATGCGGGCGAAATACCAAAGGTTCGGGGCGGTAAAACCAAGATGTGGGTCGTTGGCCAGGATCGGCGCACCGGTCACCGTGTGTTGGCCGGATATTACCCAGGCGTTCGAGGCCGTGTCAGATTGTAGTTCCGCCGGGGCGGGGACATATCGGTCCAGCAAGGCCTTGGCCGCGGGCGGAAGGGTGACCGGTCCGTTCGGTTCCGCGCCCGGCAGCAAGGCACGAACCTTCTCCTCCCCAAGTTCCCGCAACAGTCTTTCCCGCGCCTGTTCGGACCGCATATTCGTGGCGAGTTGGAAGGCCATCATCCGGGCCCAGACAATTGAATCGGCAGGCACCCAAGGTTCCGGTTCATGGAACAGAAGTTGGAATTCAGGCGGCAGAGGGCGGTCGCGTGTTTCGATCCAGGCGTTCACGCCTTCCGCATAGGCGTCAAGGCTGGCCAGAACGTTGGGCGACAGATGCTGCAACTGCGCTTCCGCCAGCCGGTAAAAGCCGAGTGTGCGGATATAACGGTCCAGGCCGATCATGCTGGATCCCAGCAGTTCCGACATCCGGCCGGCGCCGATCCGGCGTGTCATCTCCATCTGCCACAGGCGATCCTGTGCATGGGCGTAACCCAACGCGTAATAAGCATCGTGGTCGTTCGCGGCGTGGATGGTCACCAAGCCGTGTGCATCGCGATCTATCGCGGCTTGGGCGTGAAGTCCGGGCAGGGATAGCTCGCCGGCGAGGTCGGGCAGAGACATCGGGAAGCGGATGGCAAAGAAACCCACCGCCGCGACGACGGTCACCATGATGAAGGCCAGTATGCCAATTACCCAACGCATTTTCTTACCCGCTCCCCTTTCGGAATCTTGTCTGTTGCCAGTCTTGTTTGGCGCGATCCAATCTCTACCTTTGCGATGGGACCGTGCTGCGTTCTTGCGGTAAGTCAGGGCGAATACCTAGCGCGCGGCGGGACGGAAGACCACCACCGGAAGGTTACAAAACGAGGATGAGGCAAAACGTGAACGCAGGGGCTGACAGTGCCGGCGTTGCGACGCCGCCTAACGGAAGGGGCCGGTGGCCGGGTTTGCATGACGACCCTTTCCAGCCCCGCGCCCCTTGGCTGAACGGTGACCTCCAGACCATCCGGAATTTCCTGGTTGTCGAAGGCTTGGGGCGGGGTTTGACGCCACCTCCTTCCCGCCGGATGGAACTGCCGTTGAACGACGGCACCGGGGACACACTATTGGCAGACCTTTCCGAAAGCACGGGCGGCCGAGGATTGGTGGTTCTGGTCCATGGGCTCAGCGGCTGCGCCGCTTCCGCTTATATGAAATCCTCCGCCGCGGCTTTCGACGCGGCGGGTTATTCCACGCTACGCCTGAACCTGCGGGGGGCGGGGCCGTCGGCGGGGCTTTGCGGCGATTGCTATCACAGCGGTCGGACCGAAGACTTGGCAAACGGCCTTCGGGCGCTGGACGCAAGGGGGGAGGGGATTTTCCGGCGCGGTCTGTACTTCATCGGCTTTTCCCTCGGCGGGAACATGCTGCTGAAATTCCTGGCTGAGTATCGCGATGCGTTTCCCATCACCGCCGCGGCAACGGTTTGCGCCCCGATTGATTTGGCGGCGGCTTCGCGCTGGTTCGACCGACGCCGGAACCGGATCTATCAACGGCGTTTGCTCGATTGGATGCGGCGCGACACGGTGCGGCTGCCGCTGACCGCCGGGATGCACGACGCGGTGCTCGCGGCCAGAACAGTTTATGAGTTTGACGAGGTTTTCACCGCGCCACGGTTCGGGTTCGAGGACGCGGCGGATTACTACGACAATTGCAGCGCTCGACGCTTTCTGGATCGGATCGAAACGCCTAGTTTGCTGGTCGAGGCGAAGGACGATCCTTGGGTACCAAGCGCCAGCTACGACGCGGTCGATTGGCACGCTCTGCCGCATCTTCACCGTTTGTCCGCCGAGGGCGGAGGGCATGTCGGCTTCCACGGTCAAAGATCTAAAATTCCTTGGCATGATAGGAAGATTATTGAGTTTTTTAAATGGGTTAATGGATGAGGCTGAAGAACAAAATTAAATCAAGAGACTGGTCAAATACGACGCGCCGGCGGTTCCTTTTGCTGTCCGGGGCGGCGTGCCTGGCGCTGCCGTCGCACCTGCGCGCGGAAATCCTGACCAAGGGCAGTTTCGGCGGCCGAGAGGCATACCTGAAACGTGTCCAAGGCCTGTCCGGCGCGCTTGGCGCGGTCCCCAGGACTGATCCGTCGAAGCGGGCCGAGTTGCGCGCGATTGCGACAACCTTGTCGGCAGCCGTCCAGGACCTGTTGTTCAACGAAGCCCAGGCCCGTGGCGGCAAGGTCGCCCCGCCGGCTTCCGCCTTGCGCGCGCCGGACAGTACCGGGTCGGTCGCGGTGGGGAATGGCGATGCCGTGCCGCTGAGTGAGGTGCCGAACGATTGGCTGTTGCTGCAAGGGGGGGCGGTTCAGGACGATGTGGCCGACCTCGTCGCCTTGCTGGAGGATGAGGGTGAAGCTTTGTCGTCCCCCGCAATCCAGGCGCTTGTCGGGTCCATCACCTCGGCTGTGGCCGCTATCGACCGGCCGGGGAGCTGACGGAAAAGAAAACGCCGGGGCCTTTCGGCGCCCGGCATCTGCTTCAGTGAAGTGGAGCCGCTATTTCTGTGACGCTTCCAAAGCCTGTTTGAGGTCGGCGATGATGTCGTCGATATGCTCGATACCGATGGATAGGCGGACATAGGAATCCGTCACCCCGGTCGACTGCTGCTCTTCCGCGCTCAATTGCGAATGGGTGGTTGTGGCCGGATGAATGGCAAGCGACCTTGCATCCCCGATATTGGCGACGTGATAGAATAGCTTCAGCGCATCGATAAACTTCGCGCCGGCTTCCTTGCCGCCCTTGATGTTGAACCCGACCAAAGCGCCCAGGCCCTTTTTCAGATAGGTTTCCGCTCGGCGCTTGTCCTCGCCCGTCTGGACGCTGGGATGAATGACGCCATCGACGGCGGCATGGGATTTCAAAAAATCGACCACGCCCAATGCGTTGGCGTTGTGTTCCCGCATCCGCAGCGGCAGCGTTTCGAGCCCCTGGATGAACTGGAAGGCGTTGAAGGGACTCATCGCGCTGCCCAGGTCGCGCAGCAAGGTTACGCGGGCCTTGATGATATAGGCGACCGGGCCGATCGGCTTGACCGCTTCGGTCCAGACCGCGCCGTGATAGCTGGGATCTGGTTCGTTCAGATAAGGCTGACGCTCCTTGAAATCTTCCCAGGGGAAGGCGCCGCTGTCGACGATCAACCCGCCGATCGAGGTGCCGTGCCCGCCGATATATTTGGTCGATGAATAGACGATGATGGCCGCGCCATGGTCGAAGGGTCGGCAGCTGACCGGCGCGGCGGTGTTGTCGACGATCAGCGGGATGCCTAATTCACGGCCGATGGCGGCGACTTCCGCGATCGGGAAGACCCGCAGCTTCGGGTTTGGAAGGGTTTCCGCATAATATGCACGGGTTTTGCTGTCCGTGGCGCGGCGGAAGGCTTCCGGGTCGGACGGGTCGACGAAGCGGACTTCGATGCCCTGGTCCTTCAGCGTATTGGCGAACAGGTTCCAGGTGCCGCCATACAGGTCGGTGGAACTGACGATATTGTCCCCGGCACGGGCAATATTCTGGATGGAAAAAGCGCTTGCTGATTGCCCGGACGCCACGGCGAGTGAGGCGACGCCGCCTTCAAGTGCCGCGATGCGCTGTTCCAGCACGTCGACGGTCGGGTTCATGATCCGGGAATAGATGTTCCCGAGCTCTTCCAGCGAAAACAGCTTGCGGGCGTGTTCCGCGCTTTCGAATTGATACGATGTGGTCTGATAAATCGGAACCGCGACTGCGTTTGTGGTTGGGTCGGCGCGATAGCCCGCATGCAGGGCGATGGTTTCGGGGTTTTGGCTGTTGGTGGTCATTGCGACACCCTCCGTTTGTAACCGTTTTTGATACGCTTTTTCACTACGAGGGCACGTTTCCGTGTCGCTTTAGCTGTTGTTCACGCGGAGCAAGCTGTCCCTCAAATCACCGCGGACCCGGCCTCGATTTTCGAGGATGGATCGTTGCGCTGGTTTTCGTCTGTTGCGATGCGGGGAGGGCAATAAAAAACCGGCCCAAAAAACGGCCGGTGAGAGGGGGAGTGATCCCCGAAACCCTCTTTAGCCGTTTTTATAAAGCGCCCGCAAGCTAGGACTCAAATCAGCGCTGAGGCGAAAATTAGTCGAAACGGCCGGTGGGTCAAGGGCCTATAATCAGACATGAGATTTTTCATATCCGATTGAAGCGCAGGCAACAGATTGATCAAGCCGGCGGGGACTACTATTCACAAAACAGCGATAACGGGCCGCGCGTTTGCCGCGGGAAAGCCGAAGAGCAGAGTGAAGGGGTGGAAATGGATTTTTCCTGGTCTGAGGAACAAACGGCGTTCCGGGACATGGCGCGCAATTTCGCACAGAACGAAATGCTGCCCCATGCCGCTGAATGGGACGAGAAGTCGATCTTTCCGGAAGAAACCTTGCGGCAGGCGGCCGCGCTCGGTTTCGGGGGGATCTATTGCGCGGAAGAGCATGGCGGATCGGCGCTGACCCGGCTGGACGCGGCGATCATTTTTGAGGAATTGGCCGCGGCCTGTCCCTCGACGGCAGCCTATATATCCATCCACAACATGGCGGCCTGGATGATCGACCGTTTCGGCGGGGACGAACAGCGTGCCCGCTTTCTGCCCAAGTTGATGACCATGGCGCATTTCGCCTCCTACTGCCTGACGGAACCGGGGGCGGGGTCCGATGCGGCCAGCCTGCGCACCCGTGCTGTGCGCGACGGCGATGACTATGTCATTAACGGCAGTAAGGCATTCATTTCAGGCGGCGGGCGCAGCGACCTTTATGTCACGATGGTCCGGACCGGCGAGGACGGCCCGGGCGGCATCACCTGCATCGCGATTCCCTCAGATACGCCGGGCATCAGTTTCGGCGCGCAGGAAAAGAAGCTCGGCTGGCATTCGCAGCCGACCTCTATGGTGATGTTCGAGGATGCGCGCGTTCCGGTTTCCTGTCGGATCGGGGAGGAGGGCGAGGGGTTCAAGATCGCCATGCAGGGGCTGGACGGCGGGCGGATCAATATCGGCGCCTGTTCGCTGGGCGGTGCGCGGGCGGCGCTGGAAGCGACCAGGACCTATATGTCGGAACGCAAGCAGTTCGGCAAAGCGCTCGCCCAGTTCCAGGCATTGCAATTCCGCATCGCCGACATGGCGACCGAATTGGAAGCGGCCCGCCTGATGCTGCACCGGGCGGCGGCGCTGGTCGACAAGAAGGACCCGGACGCGACGATGCATGCGGCGATGGCGAAACGCTTCGCGACCGATGCCGGGTTTGAGATCTGCAACCAGGCGCTTCAGCTGCACGGGGGATACGGTTATCTGCGTGACTACCCGATCGAACGGTATCTGCGCGACCTGCGTGTCCATCAAATCCTGGAAGGCACAAACGAAGTGATGCGTTTGATCATCGCCCGACGCCAGTTGGCGGGTTAATCTGCCGCCAAATCCAAACCTGTGCGGCGGTTCGTTCCCGCCGCTTGTCTTATCAATCGAGTGAGTAAGGAAATCCGATGACAGAAGAGGCGGAAGCCCTTTTTGAAACACGCGGGCCATTGGGCCTCGTCACCCTCAACCGTCCCAAGGCGTTGAATTCGCTGACCCTGAACATGATCAGGCTGATCGACACGCAATTGCGTGCTTGGGCCGATGACGACGCGGTCAAGGCGATCGTCCTTCTGGGCGCGGGTGAGAAGGCTTTTTGCGCCGGTGGCGATGTCGTCAGCCTGGCCAAGGAATGGGACGGGGTCGAACAGCTGCGGAAGGATTTCTTCCGGGAGGAATATATCCTCAACACGCTCATCCATACCTATCCGAAGCCGTATATCCCGCTGGTCGATGGCATATCCATGGGCGGCGGCGTCGGCATGTCGGTACACGGATCCCACCGTGTGGTGAGTGAGAAAGTGCTGTTCGCCATGCCGGAAACGACCATCGGCCTGTTCCCGGATGTCGGCGGCACCTGGTTCCTACCCAAGTTGCGGGGGGAAGTCGGGGCCTATCTGGCGCTGACCAATGCACGGTTGAAGGCCCCGGATGTGGTCTATGCGGGCGTATACGATTCCTTCGTGCCCAGCGCGGACCTGCCGGCGTTGCTGGACGCGCTGGCGGCCGCGGATTGGCAGTCAGATGACGGCCATGCGACGGCAGGTCAGGTGATCGACGGGTTCCACAAACATGCGGGCGAACCGACCCTGGCTGCCCATCAGGCAGTCATCGACCGGTGCTTCGGCTATGACAGTCTGCCGGAGATCCTCGCCGCCTTGGACGCGGACGGATCGGATTTCGCGGCCCAAGCGGCGCTGGCGATTAGGGAAAAGTCGCCTTTGATGTCGTCGGTCACCTTGCGGCAGCTTCGCAAGGGCGCGCCGCTCAGCTTCGAGGATTGCATGATCCTGGAATACCGGATGACCCAGGCCTGTATGGCGGGGACGGAATTCTTCGAAGGCGTCCGGGCATTGTTGATCGACAAGGATAAGAACCCGAAATGGTCGCCTGCCGATTTGCAGGACGTGACGGAGGAAATGATAGAGCGTCACTTTGCCCCCTTGGGTGCGCAGGATTTGACGCTCTAATTTAGTGAAACGAATGGAAATGAGGCCGGTCGAACCGGCCTTCCTGGGAGGAAAATGATGTCTGTGGTCGGATTTATCGGTGTCGGAAACATGGGCGGGCCGATGGCCGCCAATTTGATAAAGGCCGGTATGACGGTTAAGGCCTTCGATCTGTCGCAAGAGGCAGTCGACAAAGCCGTCGAGGATGGGGCGACCGCTGTCGGCAGCGCGGCGGAAGCGGTTCTCGACGCGGATGTGGTCATCACGATGCTGCCGGCCGGCAAGCATGTCCGCGCCGTTTACGAGGGCGAGGTGATTGGCCATGCCAAGGAAGGGGCGCTGTTCATTGACTGTTCCACGATCGACGTGGAAACGACGCGCGATGTGAACAAGGCGGCCGCGGAAAAAGGCTTCGACATGGTGGATGCCCCGGTTTCCGGCGGGATCATGGGGGCGGCTGCAGGAACGCTGACCTTCATGTGCGGGGGAACCGACGCGGCCTTCGCGCGGGCCAAACCGTTTCTTGAAGTCATGGGCAAGACCATCGTTCATGCAGGTGGGGCCGGGAACGGCCAGGCGGCCAAGATCTGCAACAACATGATGCTCGGCATCCAGATGGTTTCGGTGTGTGAGGCCTTTAACCTTGCCGAGAAGCTCGGCCTGGATGCGCAGAAACTGTTCGACGTGTCATCGACCGCCAGCGGGCAGTGCTGGTCCATGACCACTTATTGCCCCGTGCCCGGTCCGGTTCCGACATCGCCGGCCAACCGGGATTATGCCCCTGGTTTCACGGCGGCGATGATGCTGAAGGATATGAACCTGTCGCAGGATGCAGCGACTGCTTTCGGCGCGGAGACACCTTTGGGCGCGCGGGCCGCTGCCTTGTACGATCAGTTTTGCGCGGAGGGGTCAGCGGATGTCGACTTCTCAGGCATTATCAAAATGCTGAAAGGGTAAAGCCCGGCGAGGCGGCCTTGATGTGTGCTTCACGTGCGCCAAAGGCAGGCCCTCATCCAGTTTTGAGGTCTCCGATTCGGATTGGCTAGCGGTTCAAGCCCACGAAACTACTGATTCTTGGCACTAAATGTGTATGTTTGACGCGGTATCGTAAGAGATTTCCGCACGGCGCTTGTGTAATTGTGTAAGTAACGGCAAATTTGGATTTGGGTTACAGATAAGCACCTGTAATCCTGTTGTGGTAGGGGGAGAGCGGTTCGCTCGTAAGCGTCCTGCACTTTGGTCAACATAAGAATGTAAGAGGGCTTCCCGTGAAGGAGCGTTATCTAGATGTCATCCGATTGATTGAGCGATTGCATCGGCAATTTCTTGAAGTGATCAAAGGCGAGCTCGACAGGGCGGGCATCCGGGACATCAACAACATCCAAGCCCTGATCCTTTACAATATTGGGACCGATGAGTTGACCGTGGGTGAACTGACCCACCGGGGCTACTATTTGGGCTCCAACGTTTCCTACAACGTCCGGAAGATGGTCGAGAACGGTTATCTGGTGCAGGAACGGTCCTCGCACGACCGTCGCTCCGTTCGTGTCCGTTTGTCGGATAAGGGGTTGGAGGTTCATAAGGCGGTGAACAACATCATCGACTCGCAGGCCGAGCGCCTCGGCGAAACGGGGATCACCGACAGCCACTTGGATGGCACGGGACAAGTGCTTACGCGGCTTGAGCGGTTCCTGCTGCACACATTCGGCTACGCGTCGCCACGCTGAGGCGGTGGCGTCGGATCGGACCAACGCACAACCACATGTTTCGACTTGCGTGGACGGCCCCTTAGCCTGACGTTTTGGGAAGGTTATCCAGCTTTTCCTGTAGCAATGACATCAGGCCTTCCAGGCCCGACCGCCGGACGACGGAATCGAATTCCGAACGCTGGGTTTGCAGCATGCTGACCCCCTCGACGATGACATCCACGATCTTCAGTTTCTCGTTGGCCGCAGTCTTGACGCGCCAGCCGGCTTTAATGGGCGGCGAACCGTCGTTGGAGGTGATGGCGGTGATCACCAGGGCGTCTGTCTTGCCGGCCTGTGAAGTGCCCGTGACTTCGAATTGTTGTCCGCCATAACCGCCCAACCGGCGGGAATAGGTGCGGACCACGAATTCCGAGAAAAGGTCCACATAGGCTTTCCGCTGATCATCCGAGGCTTTCCGCCATTCCGGGCCCAACACGAAGCGGCCCATTGTCTCTAGCTCCAGATGTTCCCGGAGCAATCCCTCGACTGTTTCTTCCCGTTCATGCAGGGGCTTTTCCTTGTCGGCGAGGACCGCAATTGCTTCCTCACCCAATTCCTGCAGGAAGGCGGCGGCTTCCTTTTGGTCCGTTTTTTCCGCGGCTTCTACGATGCCGGGCGCTGCAAATGCCAGAATGGCGGTAAAAAAGCAGAGCGCCATGCCGTCGCGGAGAGGGTGGAGAAGTGCGGGAATGTTCAGTGAAACGTTCATTTATAAAGCCAGTCCAGGGTTTTGTTGCTTGGGGGAATAAGCGCGATCGGTTGTGTTCCGATCATCTATATCGTCGTCCTGTACGGGGACTTCTATAGGGAGGCCTCCGGTTCCGCCAGTTACAATCCTGAAATCGTGATCGTCAAACACGGACCAGGGGGCTGGCGGGTTGCTGTCAGGCGGCGCGCCGACGACGGATCGTCGTCCCGATTGCGGCGGTGATCAGAACCAACCCGATGATGTCCGTCGCGGTCAGCGTCTCGCCGAGCAATACGGCGCTGAGGCTGATCGCCGCGAATGGCACGACAAGCGAACCGAGTGCCGCAAAGGTCATCGTCGTCTTGGAGAGGATCGTATACCAGGAGACCACTCCAACGCAGATGCTGAAAACGGCAACGGAGAAAGAGGCCAGAACGGCTTCCAGGCTAACGGTCCCCATCCATTCCGTACCATCGATGATGGGCGCGGCGATCAGAATTGGAATGCCGCCCAACACCATCTGCCATGGGATCAGCGTGTAGACGGGGGATTCGAACCCGGCGCGCTGCTGCAGGATCGATCCGAACGTCTGACAGAAGGAGGCGGCCAGGATCGCGGCGATCCCGATGAAAGAAGGCTCGACGGCAAAAAGATCCTCAAAGGTCAGGAAACCGATCGCAGCCAATGCCAGGACGATCCCGAAGGCACGCCGGACCGTGACCGGCGCCTTGTAGAGCAGCATTTCGATGATCATCGCCCAAAGCGGGGTGGTGAAGGCCAGCAATGCCGCGCGCCCGGCGGGCAGGGTCGTCACCGCCAGGGCCGAAAGGGAATACCACAAGGCGACGTTCAGCAAGCCGATCCGGATGATCGCAGACCATTCCCAGCGCTTGGGCAGGATATTTCGGTTCTTGATCCAGCCGACCATGAACAGCGTCATCGAGCCGGCGACCACCGAAATGAACCGGAAACTCAGGACCGGGATTTCCGCGACCGCCAGTTTCATCATCGGCCATGTCGATCCCCAGGCCAGCGCCAAGACAAGCAGCAACAGCCAAGCCGAGGCCGGAATGCCTTGGTCCTGCGAAGCCTGCATTGTCTGGGCGCCTGAGACGGGCCTGCCGGGCGGCGGGGGCCCGGCGGACACGCCGTCTTGGGGTTTCATGACTGGTTGGCCTGTTCTTGCGGGCGTTGCGCCCGCAGCGGGTCTTTAACTCATATCCTTACATGAAGGCTTGAAGACCGGTCTGCGCCCGGCCGAGGATCAGCGCGTGTACATCGTGCGTGCCCTCGTAGGTGTTGACCGCTTCCAAGTTCATGACATGGCGGATGACGTGATATTCATCGGAAACGCCGTTGCCGCCATGCATGTCGCGCGCGGTGCGGGCGATATCGAGGGACTTGCCGCAGGAATTGCGCTTCAGCAGCGAAATCAGTTCCGGCGGGCATCGGCCCTCGTCCTTCATCTGCGCGGCACGCAAGCATCCCTGCAGACCCAGTGAGATTTCCGTCTGCATGTCGGCCAGTTTCTTCTGAATCAACTGCGTGGCTGCCAGCGGACGGCCGAACTGTTTGCGGTCCATCGTATAGTCGCGCGCGGCGAACCAGCAGAATTCAGCAGCGCCAAGGGCGCCGAAGGCAATGCCGAAGCGCGCATTGTTCAGGCAGCCGAAGGGGCCCTTCAGGCCTTCCACGTTGGGCAGTAGATTTTCTTCGGGAACGAAGACATCGTCCATCATGATCATGCCGGTGACCGATGCCCGCAGCGAGAATTTGCCCTCGATCTTTGGGGTTTCGAACCCGTCCATGCCGCGTTCCAGAACGAAGCCACGGATCACGCCGTCTTCGGTCTTGGCCCAAACGACGGCCACGTCGGCGATCGGGGAATTGGTGATCCAGTTCTTGGCGCCGCTGATGCGGTAGCCGCCGTCCACCTTCTTGGCGCGGGTCACCATGGAACCGGGATCCGACCCATGGTCGGGCTCGGTCAGGCCAAAACAGCCTACCCATTCGCCGGACGCCAGTTTGGGCAAGTATTTCTTGCGTTGTTCTTCACTGCCATAGGCATAGATCGGATGCATGACCAACGAGGATTGAACGGAAAAGGCCGAACGATAGCCGCTATCGACACGTTCGACTTCCCGCGCGGCCAAGCCGTAGGCGGTATAGGATACGCCGGAGCAGCCATATTCTTCGGGCAAGGTCATGCCCAGGAAGCCCATATCGCCCATTTCCTTGAAGATCGACCGGTCGAATGTCTCATTCCGGTTCGCTTCCAGCACACGCGGCATCAGTTTTTCCTGACAGTACTGGGCGGCACTGTCGCGGATCATGCGATCCTCTTCGCTCAGTTGCTCATCAATCTGGAAGGGGTCTTCCCACTGAAAGCGCGCGCGCATCTCGGTCATGTTTTAAATCTCCTGACGGGTACTGGATGTCTTACCGTTTCAGCTGCGTTTTAAGGCCTGTCGTCCCTGGCGCGTGCCGAAACGGTTTCGTGTCTGTATGATTGCGGATGTCTTATGACTCAGGGCCCAATAAGTCGAGCCTGTATTAAGAAAGAGTGCTTCCACGATATGGCTGACTTCAGGCCAAGGGCGCTGCGCCGATGACCGAAAAATTCCAATCGAAACTGCTGCCGCAAGGCGCCTTGATCGAATATATCCCTCGCGGGGCCTATGTGAAGGTCTGCGCCGTGGATCCGGTCACGCGGGAGGAGGTTTCCATCGTCGGCGATGCCCGGTCGGGGTCGAAACGCCTGTCGCAGGAAGCGGTCAAAAAACTGGAATACGTTTTGCGTCGGAAACTGGAACAGAAAGCAGCCGGGCAGTCTGGCGCTTCCGGCCCTGCTAACCGCAGCAAACGGTCCGAAACGCCAAGTGGCTGGGACCTCTGACGTCCCGAACCGTTCCGTCCGTTATCTCGAGAAGGGAAAGGCATTTTCTGACCTAAAGGGCATCCCTCAAATGGAAGGGGCCGTCCTTCTGGACAGCCCCTTTCCCGGCACGTGCTCCTCTCGCGCCTGGCCGTGATCTCTTCTGGACCCGGCCTTATTCGTTAATGCGCTACATCATTGCGCGGCCGTCACCCTTGCGGGGAGATGGGCCTTTGCCCAGACCAATCTTCTTCGCGAAGGCCGAACGCTGAGCTGCGTAATTCGGCGCCACCATCGGATAGTCGGGCGGCAGCCCCCATTTCGCGCGGTATTCTTCGGGCGTCATGTCGTAGTTGGTACGCAAATGCCGCTTCAACATCTTCAACTTCTTGCCGTCTTCCAGGCAGACCAGATAATCCGGCGTTACCGACCGTTTCACCGGCACCGCGGCCTTCGTCGCCTGCTGCTTGGGCTGGCGCGCTTCCGCCGGGCCCAACTCGCACAAAGCCTTGTGAATCGTATTGATCACGGAGGGGACCTCCTTCGCGGAAACGCTATGGTTTCCAAGATAGGCCGCCGCAATATTCGACGTCATCCGCAGTATGTCCCCTCGGCCGTCGGCCGCAGACCGCTTCTGATCACTCATGCAAGAAGTCCTTTCAATCGCAAAAACTTGCTTCAGAAAACCGCCGGCTAGACAGTCAGGAACCGATGGAGACGATCCTGTATGCCGCGCTGCGAATCGGCTGAGAGCAAATACATCCTTCCCCTAAACCAGTCAGGCGAACCCAATCGGTTTTTTATGTCCTGAAGCCTAACGAAGACTTAACACTGCGATCAGCTCGGTGCGAATACCTGCCCCAATGAGATGATTCTTAAGATCGTCAATACTAAAGCACCGGGGGAAGTGGAATTCAATATTGAAATTGCTTGGATACTAATAGAATTCGTCTTTTTACTTCCAAATAGTCAATTCGAACTAGTCTTTTGTTGTCCGGACCGAAGGGCTGGCTTCGCTACGCTTCCTGTGATATCGACCGCCGCAGGTAAACCCGACAAATGGCGGTGACGCGTGGTTGGCCGGTTTCCCCTCGGAAAACGGCGGCTGTTTGTATCCTGTCATCCGGTGCCCTTGCGCGGCGCCTTTTGGGTTAAAGAAGGGGGCCGGCCTGCAAGGGGTCGGGATATCGATGACGGACGAGACTATCGCGATTGCCGGCGACCATGCGGGCCTGGAATTGAAGAACGCGCTTGCTGAACAGCTGCGAGGGATGGGCTTTTCGGTCCTCGACCTTGGCACCAATACCGGGGACTCGGTCGACTATCCTGACTTCGCGGACAAGTTGGCCGATGCTTTGAAGACCGGACCGGCGCGGCGCGGCGTTCTTGTCTGCGGCACCGGGATCGGGATTTCGATCGCGGCGAACCGGCATCGCCATCTTCGTGCCGCCCTGTGCCACAACGCGACCGATGCGCGGCTGTCGCGGCAGCACAACGACGCGAATGTCCTCGTTCTCGGCGCCCGGACATTGGGCGCGGAAGTGGCGGCGGACTGCCTGAAGACTTTCTTAGCGACCGAATTTGAAGGCGGCCGGCATCAGCCGCGCGTCTCCAAGATGTCGTAAATCGCCGCTGCGCCGATATTTCCCGCCCCAGGCGGGGCGTATCAGCATGGCTTCGCTTAATCGATGCTTTTCAACGGGCATAGGACGACCAGGACCCGCCATGCGGGCGCCAAGAGGGGATAGAAGATGAGCAGTGCAGGACCCACCATGGATCTCGACCAGTTTTTCGGCCGTGACTTGAGCGAAGCCGACCCGGCTGTCTTCAAGTCCATCAAGAACGAATTGGGCCGGCAGCAGGAAGGGCTGGAGCTTATCGCTTCCGAAAACATCGTCAGCCGGGCGGTGATGCAGGCCATGGGCTCGGTCATGACCAACAAATACGCCGAAGGCTATCCCGGGCGGCGCTATTACGGTGGCTGCGTCTATGTCGATGACGCGGAACAGCTCGCCATCGAACGTGCCTGCCAACTCTTCGATTGCTCCTTCGCCAACGTTCAGCCGCATTCCGGCGCCCAGGCCAACCAGGCGGTCTTCATGGCCCTACTGCAGCCGGGCGATACCTTCATGGGGCTTTCCCTGGCCAGCGGCGGGCATTTGACCCACGGCGCGGGGCCGAACCAATCGGGTAAATGGTTCAATGCGGTTCAATACGATGTGCGTAAGGAAGACGCGCTGATCGACTTCGATCAGGTTGAGCGCCTGGCGCAGGAACACAAGCCCAAGCTGATCGTCGCGGGCGGCTCGGCCTATCCGAGGATCATCGATTTCAAGCGCTTCCGCGAAATCGCGGATTCTGTCGGTGCTTATTTCATGGTCGATATGGCCCATTTCGCGGGGCTGGTCGCCGCCGGCGTCCACCCGAACCCGCTGGACTATGCCCATGTCGCGACGACGACGACGCACAAGACCCTGCGCGGCCCGCGCGGCGGCATGGTGCTCAGCCGCGACGAAGCGCTGGGCAAGAAAATCAACTCAGCTGTCTTCCCCGGCTTGCAGGGCGGCCCGCTGATGCATGTGATTGCCGCCAAGGCCGTCGCCTTCGGTGAGGCGCTGACACCGGAATTCAAGGCCTATAGCCAACAAGTCGTCGACAATGCCAAGGCGCTTGCCCAGACGCTGGTCGATGGCGGCCTGGATATCGTCTCCGGCGGCACGGATACCCATGTCATGCTGGTCGATCTGCGTCCCAAGGGCGTGACGGGCAACATCGCGGAAAAGAGCCTGGAGCGGGCAGGGATCACCTGTAACAAGAACGGCATTCCCTTCGATCCGGAAAAGCCGGCTATCACGTCCGGCGTGCGCTTGGGAAGCCCGGCGGCGACGACGCGCGGCCTGGGAACGACTGAATTCGTGGAGCTGGGCAAAATGATCGTCGAAGTTCTGGACGGCCTTGCCGCCAATCCGGAAGACAACACGGCGGTCGAGAACAGCGTGCGTCAGCGCGTTGAAGCGATCTGCGACAAGTTCCCGATCTACAAAGAACTGTACTAAGTCCATATCCAGCTCATTTGCGGGGCCGGCGGAGAATTTTGCGCCGGCCCCATTTTTTTTCTGCCGAGTAAGGCACTTTTCATGGGCTAGATGTTGTAAGAACAGGGGTGCCTGTCGCAATATAGGCCGGTCATCGGAAAACGCCGGTTCGGGACAGTTACGGGGACTTCAAGCCGTCCCGCGACCCTGAAAATCGGTCGAACATTTGGATAAGGTATCGTTTTGGGGTACCGGGGAGTGAAAGCATGCGCTGTCCGTTTTGCGGCAATGACGACTCGCAGGTGAAGGATTCTCGTCCGACCGAGGACCATGCGGCGATCCGCCGTCGGCGCTTGTGCACGAATTGCGGCGCGCGTTTCACCACCTTCGAACGGGTCCAACTCCGTGAACTGACGGTGATGAAGAAGAACGGGCAGCGCGAAGCCTTCGATCGGGAAAAGCTGCTCGGCTCCATGCGGACATCCCTGCGCAAGCGGAATGTAGATCCCGAACGGATCGAACGGGTGGTGAATTCCATCGTCCGCCGCCTCGAAAGCAGCGGGGAGAGCGAAATTCGCGCCGAGACCATCGGTGAGATGGTCATGGAGGCGCTGCATCAATTGGATCAAGTCGCCTATGTCCGGTTCGCGTCTGTCTACCGGAACTTCCGCGAAGTAAGTGACTTCGGTGCCTTCATCGATAATGAAGTGCGGCCGGATGGCGACGACTGAACAGGCTGCACCCGCCAAAGACGGCGGGTCGCGTTTTTCCGAAATTGATAAACGGCATATGCGGACCGCGTTGGGCTTGTCCCGACGGGGGCTGGGCAATGTCTGGCCCAATCCTGCCGTCGGCAGCGTGGTGGTGAGTGCTGACGGCATGGTCGTCGGGCGCGGCTGGACCCAGCCGGGCGGACGGCCCCATTCCGAAGCAATCGCCCTGGAACGCGCCGGCGCGGCGGCCATGGGCGGCACGCTCTATGTCACGCTGGAGCCATGCAATCATTACGGAAAAACACCCCCGTGTACGGAGGCGATCATCGCGGCCGGCGTCGCCCGGGTCGTCGGCACGTTGCAGGACCCGGACCCGCGCGTGTCGGGCAGCGGGTATGACCGTTTGCGGCAAGCGGGCGTGCAGGTCGACCTGGGCCTGATGGCCGATGCGGCGCGCCACGCCAATGCAGGTTTCTTCAGCCGCCTTGCCAAGGGGCGACCCTGGGTGACCTTGAAAATGGCGATTTCCATGGATGGGCGCATCGCGCTCGCCAGTGGGGAAAGTCAGTGGATCACCTGTCCCGAAGCACGCCAGATTGCCCATAAGTTGAGGGCCGAGAACGATGCGATCCTGGTCGGGATCGGCACCGTCATGGCCGATGACCCGCAACTGACTTGTCGCCTGCCGGGCTATGCGGGGCGGCAGCCTGTCCGCGTCGTTCTGGACGGCAAGGACCGTATTCCGCCCGGCGCTGCGATATTGAGCAACGATGCGCCGACATGGACGGACCGTGATTTGGGGAACGGCGCGGGTGAGCGTCCGGACCCGGCATCCATGCTGGCGGCGATGGGTGATCGGGGCATTACCCGCCTGTTGATCGAAGGCGGGGGAAATGTCGCCGCGGCCTTCATTGCCGCCGATCTGGTGGACGAGATCATTTGCGTCTCCGCCCCGATGGTGATCGGGGGTAACGGCATTCCGGTCGTCGGGCCGACAGCGGCAACCGAACTTGCCGGTCTGCACCGGTTCCACCGGGTATCCGTCGAACCGGTCGGCAGCGACACGATGGTGCGCTATATCCGCAATTGAGCGGGCGCGCGATCCGCCGATTTCGTCATTTCACCTTTTATGGGACGCGGCGGTTGGGCCATCTACCGCCTTCCGGGGTGTCATGGTAGAGCAATGGCATGACGGAACAGCATATACCCAAAGCCAGCGCCATCCTCGCCGACATGCGGATCATCGATTTGTCGCGGGTTGTGGCTGGCAACATCACGACGCAGGTCTTCAGCGATCTGGGCGCGGATGTCATCAAGGTCGAAAACCCGACGACCGGCGACAACCTGCGCAACTGGACCTGTCAGGGGCTTGAGACCTGGTGGAAAGTCTATGGGCGGGGCAAGCGGTCCCTCGGCCTGGACCTGCGCGCGCCGGAAGCGAATGACATTCTGAGAGGTTTGCTGGCGAGCGCCGATGTGCTGGTCGAGAATTTCCGGCCCGGCACCTTGGAAAAGATGGGCCTGGCGCCGGAAGAGATTTGGAAGATCAACCCGCGCGTCGTCATTCTGCGGATTTCCGGCTGGGGACAGAGCGGCCCGTTTTCCCATAAGGGCGGGTTCGGATCGTTGATCGAGGCCTATTCCGGCTTTGCCGCCATGAACGGTTTCGCGGATCGCGAACCGGTCCTGCCGCCGTTTGCCATGGCGGATGCCTATGCGGGCGTTTTCGGCGCGGTGGCGATCCTGGCCGCGCATCGCCAGGCCCAGGCGACGGGGCAGGGCGATGTCGTCGACATGTCGCTGCTGGAGCCTTTGTTTTCCGTACTCGGTCCCTTGACGCTGGAAGCCAAGCTGACGGGCAGATCAACACCGCGCCAGGGATCCAGTTCGCCAACCCATGCGCCGCGCAATGTCTATGAATGCGGGGACGGAAAATTCGTCGCGCTTTCCGCCGCGACCGAGGCGATGGTGCGGCGTCTGTTCGAAGCCATGGGCAAGCCTGAACTGGGCGAGGATCCGCGTTTCGCGAACCATGCCGCGCGCATCACCCATCGCCACGAATTGGATGATGAAATCGAGGCTTTCCTGAAGACCCGCGACCGGGCGGCCAGCCTCGACCTGTTCGACAAGGCGGGCGTCACGGTCGGCCCGGTGATGGATGCCGGCGATTTGCTGGAAGACGATTTCATGCGGGTGCGCGGCGCGCTGGTCGATCAGCCGGACACGGAATTGGGGACCATTCCCGCGCCGGGCGCGCCGATCCGTTTCGGCAACGCGCCCACCCGTGACATGCGCTCCGCACCCAGGATCGGCGAACATACACAAGAAATTTTAAAAGAGCTGGGGTTCGAAGCGCCGGCGCAAGGGGAGGCTGAATGAGCCAAGACGGAAATAGTTATGGCGCAAAGACGTTCCTGGCCGATGCGCGGTCGATCATGTTCCTGTCGCCCTTGTCGGAGAAGCATCTGAACAAGGCGCCTGAGACGGGGGCTGATGCCGTGATCCTGGACCTGGAAGACGCCATTGCGCCGGACCAGAAACCGGCCGCACGCGCCGCCCTGAAAGGCGCGGTCGCGACCCTGCGCGGGCTTGGCCTGAAAAAGATCCTGGTGCGGGTCAACGCGCCCTGGCTGCTTGCCATAGAGGACATTGCCGCCGCGGTGGAAGCGGGAGTCGATTGCCTCACCGTGCCGAAGGTGGAGGGCGCGGACAGGGTTTCCGTGATTGCCCAATATCTCGAAGAACTTGAGGAACAGCGCGGGGGCGGGAACCGCACGCTGATGTTCCTGCAAATTGAAACCGCGTTGGGGGTGGAGAACCTGTCCACCATCCTGCGCGCCTCCGACCGTGTTTGCGGCACCATGCTGGGGCCGGAGGATTTCGCGAAGGACATGGGCCACAGCCCGACTATTGCCGCGAACGACTGGGCCAATATCGCCGTACTGAACGCCGCGCGCGCGGCGGGCGTGACGCCCATCGGCTTCCCGGGGTCGATCACCATCATCCGCGACATGGACCTGTTTCGCGCCCAAGTGGAACGCGCCAACGAATTGGGGTTCCGGGGCGCGGCCGTCGTGCATCCGGCGCAGGCCGCCATGGCGAACGAGGTGTTCTCCCCCAGCGAGGCGGAAATCGAGGAAGCCAAGAAGATCGTCGCCGCCGCCGACGCCACGACGGCGGGCGCCTATATGGTCGACGGCAAGATGATCGACGCCCCCATCGTAGATCGCGCGCGGGCAACGCTGGCGCGGGTGCGCTGAGATAGCCCGGATATGAGCTAATGACAGCTGAGTTCAAAGGACAGGTTTACACCTACCTTGTCGGTAGCGATGTTAGCCGCGATGGCATGTACCTCGAGCTCGGTTCCGGATCTGACGGTGCCAATACAATCGCCGAGATTTTCTACTCGGATATCACTCACGAGATGACCGTTACACTCTACAAGCCGGATCTACCGCTCGAGGTCCTCGAATGGGCAATATCGGAGGCGAGAGATCGTCTTTCGGTATCTAAAGAGCTGAACAAATAGCCTCTGATAGCCAGGAGACTCGCATGAACCTTTTCCCCAAACTCCAGAAGCGTGCAGAGGAAGGCAATCCGATCCGGGTCGGGCTGATCGGGGCGGGCAAGTTCGGCTCCATGTTCCTGGCCCAGGCGTCGCGCCTGCCGGGCATTCATGTGGTCGGGGTCGCCGATCTGTCGCCGGACAACGCGAAATCCAACCTTGATTTCGTGGGTTGGCCCACCGAGCGCTATGCGGCGGCCAATCTGGACGATGCCTTCGCCAAGGGCACGACGCATGTGGGCGAGGATGCCGCCGCGCTGATCGCCCATCCGGGAATTGAGATCGTGATCGAAGCGACCGGCCATCCACCCGCCGCTGTCGAGCATTGCCTCTACGCTTTCGGGCATGGCAAGCATGTCATCAATGTGACGGTGGAAGCGGATGCCTTTTGCGGTTTCGGTTTGGCCCAGGCGGCGGAAAAAGCGGGCGTGATCTATAGCATGGCCTATGGCGACCAACCGGCGCTGACCTGCGATCTGGTCGATTGGGCGCGGACCTGCGGCTTCATCGTCACGGCGGCGGGGCGCGGGCATAAATGGTTGCCGAAATACCGTGCCTCCACGCCGGAAACGGTCTGGGACCATTGGGGTCTGACCAAGGAACAGGCGGAACGCGGACGGCTGAACCCGAAGATGTTCAACGCCTTTCTGGACGGGTCGAAGCCGGCCATCGAATCCGCGGCCATCGCCAATGCGACCGGCCTTGCGGTGCCCGCCGAAGGCTTGCTGTTTCCGCCGGGCTCCGTCGACGACATCCCGACCCTGATGCGCCCGGAATCCGAAGGGGGCGTCCTGGCGCATGAAGGCATTGTGGAAGTCGTCTCCTGCCTGACGCGGGACGGCGAGCAGATTCAGAACGATATCCGCAAGGGCGTCTGGGTCTGTTTCCGGGGCGATACGGATTACATCAAAAACTGTTTTGAGGAATACAAGGTCACCACCGATCCCAGTGGACGTTACATGTCGCTGTTCAAGAAATGGCACATGATCGGTCTGGAGCTGGGCGTTTCCATCGCCGCCGTGGGCTTGCGCAAGGAAGCGACCGGTTTCGCCACCTGCCACAATGCGGATGCGGTGGCCGTCGCCAAGCGTGACCTGGCCGCCGGCGAAATGCTCGACGGGGAAGGGGGCTATACCGTCAGCGGCGGCTTGCGCCCGTCCTCCATTTCCGTCCCGCAAGGGCATTTGCCGCTCGGCCTTGCTCATAACGTGAAGCTGCTGACCCCCATCAAGGAAGGCGCAGTCGTCACCTGGGCGGACGTAGAGGCTGACACGACATCGGCCGCCTATGAGCTGCGCAAGGAAATGGAAGTGGCGACGCTCGCGAAGCAGAAGGCGGCTTAGCCCAATTCAAACCTTATTGTGAACGCAGCTCCGTCACCCTTCTGAGGTTCGTAGATAATGCGACATGTCGAATGTTCTGCCTCTTGGCGCATAACGCGGCAACAGTTCGGCATTTGGTGAGTCCTACCAGGATAACCCCCAATAATTCGATGCAGTTCTCCAGCATTAATCTCGACATGGGGTCGCTTCTGACGCTTTGCTCGCGCAATCTGAGCGCGGATCTCATTTCTAAAATCTTCCGAATTTACCATTACTTGTCACCTCAAACGTAAGTCAACATATGAGGGTATTTACACCGCTGGCTTGGGATGATCGAATCTTCCTCCCTCTACTGGTTTAGGTCGCGAGGATGCTGCGTTTCCGTATTGCCGTCGATGGCGATGATCTGGCCGGAGATGCGCTTGCCGCGGTCTGAGCAGAGATAGACGATCATATCGGCGACTTCCTCAGCATCCACGAAACACGCCATCGATGTGCCAAGCGTGTACATGGCGCGGACATGATCTTCCGTCACGCCTTCGGCCTTGGCATGGGCGGCGACGACGCGGTCCATCCGGTCGCCGTTGACCGATCCGGGCGCGATGGCGTTGACGCGAATATTGTCGCGACCCAGTTCCATGGCCCAGGTCTTGGTCAGACCGACGACCGCGTATTTCACCGCGGTATAGGGGCTGCGGTTTGGAAAACCCATGATGCCGGCGGTGGAGGTCAGGTTCACGATGGCGCCGGAATGCTGCTTCTTCATCACGGGCACCACGCGGCGCACGCAATAGAATTGGGAATCCAGACCGACGGCGAGGCAGGAACGCCAGCCCTCGTCATCGATCTCTTCCACTGCGGCGGTGGGCCCGGCGGTTCCGGCATTATTGATCAGGAAATCGACACCGTCGCCCAAGATGGGGGAGAGCCAGGCATCCACCTCGGCTGATTTCGACACATCGACCTTCGCGCCGGTCAGGCCTTCCGGCAGGGCGGCCAGCGCCGCTTCGTCAACGTCGCAGACGAAGACCTTAGCCCCTTCGCCCTGTAACGCCTTTGCCGTCGCCAGTCCGATGCCCGACGCGCCCGCCGTGATAACCGCCCGTTTGCCTGTAAGATCCGTGTCCATTCCAGTAAGCCCCCACACAAAAAATCTATTTGGCGCGCAAGCTACACCATGCGGAGCCCATTCTTCGATCCAAATTCTTTCGTCCTAGGCCGTGATGCTTTTGGGGCTGTTGCGCATGAATGGCGAAAAAGTGCGTTTCCACTGCCCGGGCGTCATTGATTTTCGGGATTTTAGCTGCCACTTCTCTTTTCGTTCTCAGGGCGGGGCGAAATTCCCCACCGGCGGTAAGCGGCCCAGTTGCCATGATTGGCCCGTAAGCCCGCGAGCGCCTTCTTCATTGTCAGGGGGAAGGGTCAGCAGACCAGGTGAGATTCCTGGGCCGACGGTCATAGTCCGGATGGAAGAGAACATGCGACCGGCCCGCATCCGCGGGACGTGCCGTGTGTGATCGCCTTGGGTGACGTGTCACTAGGAAAGGGGATCACCGTGGGGCAAACCCGATACGCCTTCGTTAAAGCCGCCTGGCATGCGGATATCGTCGACCAGGCGCTTGCCGGTTTTCAACAGATCATTCCCGCTGATCAGGTGGATGTTTTCACCGTGCCGGGGGCGTTCGAACTTCCCCTGTTTTCCCGCGACCTTGCGCGTACCGGAAAATACGCGGCGGTGGCCGCGGCCGCTTTCGTCGTCGATGGCGGTATCTATCGTCATGACTTCGTGGCGCAGGCCGTGGTCCATGGGTTGATGCAGGCCGGGCTGGATACCGGCGTGCCCATCCTTTCCGTGTCGCTGACGCCGCATCACTATCAGGAAACGGATCACCATACCGGCATCTTCAAGGACCATTTCGTCCAAAAGGGTTGGGAAGCCGCGCAGGCCGCGTTGTCGATTGTCGAGGCACGGGCCGGCATTGCCGCTTAAACGACGTTTGGATTGGGACGGATAAACCATGTTTACAGGCATCATCACCGATATCGGCAGCGTCAAGTCCATCGAGCAACGGGGCGATACGCGCTTCGTGATCCGAACACGATACGATATGGATGGGGTCGATATCGGCGCGTCGATCTGTTGTTCCGGCGCCTGCCTGACGGTGATCGAAAAGGGTAAGGACGGAACTGCGGATTGGTTTGCCGTGGATGTCAGCGCCGAGACGCTGTCCAAGACGACGCTGGGCGATTGGCGGGCGGAAACGCCGATCAACCTGGAACGCGCGTTGAAGGTCGGCGACGAATTGGGCGGCCATATCGTCAGCGGCCATGTTGACGGCGTCGGCACGGTCGTGGACAGCACGCCGGAAGGCGACAGCGTGCGGTGGGTGTTCGACGTGCCCGATGAAATCGCGCCGTTCGTCGCGCCGAAAGGCTCGGTGGCCATCAATGGCGTGTCGCTGACGGTGAATGAGGTTGAAGGCAATCGCTTCGGGGTCAATATCATCCCGCATACGGCGGAACACACGACATTCGGCACGCTCGCGGTCGGCGACAAGGTTAACCTTGAGGTGGACCCGCTCGCCCGATATGTTGCGCGCCTTCTTGAGATGAAAGGTTAAGGCTTTGGCCGATACGCGCCCTCTCGCAACGGTGTCTAAGCAGGATGTCCGCCGTGCGGCGGAAGACCTGCATTTTATGTCGTCGATTGACGAGATCATCGATGACGCCCGCAACGGCCGGATGTTCATCCTGGTCGATGACGAGGACCGGGAAAATGAAGGCGACCTGATCATCCCGGCGCAAATGGCGACACCGGAGGCGATCAACTTCATGGCCAAGTTCGGCCGTGGCCTGATCTGTCTGGCGCTGACGCCGCAGCGCGTCGAACAACTGGGCCTGGAACTGATGTCGCGGTCCAATGCCAGCCGGTTCGAAACCGCCTTTACTGTATCCATTGAGGCGAAGGAAGGTATAACCACCGGCATTTCAGCGCCCGACCGGGCCCGAACGGTCGCTGTCGCGATCGATCCCATGAAAGACGCGGCGGATATCGTGACGCCGGGCCATATCTTCCCGCTCAGTGCGCGGGAAGGGGGCGTGCTGGTCCGCACCGGGCATACCGAAGCGGCTGTCGACATTTCCCGTCTGGCGGGGCTGAACCCGTCGGGCGTGATCTGTGAGATCATGAACGATGACGGCACCATGGCGCGGCTGCCGGAACTGATCGCTTTTGCCCAGTTGCACGGTTTGAAGATCGGCGCGATCAACGACCTGATCGCCTATCGCCGCCGCAACGACACGCTGGTCGAACGCGTCGGGTCGCACAGCTTCCCGTCGGCTTTCGGCGGCGAATTCACATCCCACGTCTATCGCAACATCATCACGGGCGGTGAGCATGTCGCCCTGGTAAAGGGAACCATAACCGGCAAAGAGCCGGTCTTGGTTCGCATGCATGCGGTGAATGTTTTCGAAGATATGCTGGGCGATACCGAACAAGGGCGGAACGGCCAATTGCAGCGCGCCATGGCGCAGATCGGCGAAGCGGGCAGCGGTGTCGTCGTTTTGATCCGAGAACCCGCGGCGACGGCTGTTTCCGACCTGGTCAAACGCCTTTCGGGCGATGAAAGCCATACGGGCGAAAGCGGCGCCACAAACGAATTGCGCGACTACGGGGTCGGCGCACAGATATTGCTCGACCTTGGCATCCGCGAAATGCGATTGCTGTCGAATACTGAACGAACCGTTATTGGGCTGGACGGATACGGCCTGAGCATCGTCGAACGGGTCCCCATATCCGAGGAAAATTAAGTATGAACAAGTCAGACGATGTTAAGCCCCCGCATATTATGATCGTGGAGGCCCGTTTCTATGATGAGATCGCGGATGCGGCGATGGACGGCGTGACCAGCGCCTTGGACGCGGTCGGCGCGACCTATGAGCGCTTCCAGGTGGCGGGCGCCTTCGAAATACCGGCGGCGATTTCCCATGCCCTGATTCAGCAGGACCTGTACGATACGCACCGTTTCGACGGCTATATCGCCTTGGGCTGCGTGATCCGTGGTGAGACGACGCATTACGACATCATTTCGGAAGAAAGCGCGCGCGGTTTGATGGATCTTTCCCTGGAATACGGTCTGGCGCTGGGCAATGGCATTTTGACTGTCGAGAACCAGGAACAAGCCATGGACCGCGCGATGAAGAGCCGGAAGGACAAGGGCGGTGAAGCCGCGCGGGCGTGCCTGGGCATGATTGAACACAAGCGCGCGTTCAACCTGTATCCCCGGGAAGAGATCGACGGCGGGGCGGGGCGTTCCTGATGACTGACGAAACCGAGCAATCGGAAAGCCGGGAAACAACGGGCCGCGTGCCGGCGGGGCGTCGTAAACGCAGCGCTGCGCGCCTGGCCGCCGTGCAGGCGCTTTACGAGATGGAATTGTCGGGCCGTTCGGCGGAAGTCGTCATCGCGGCGATGAAGGAACGCGGTGTGACGGACCTTCAGGACGAAGAGGACATCCCGGTCGACGTGAAGTATTTCGAGGGCGTCGTCGAAGGTGTCAGCCTGAATACCGACAAACTGGACCGCATGGTGGACGAATGCCTGGGCACCGGGCGAAATGTGGCGCGCATGGAAGCGGTCCTGCGCGCAATCGTCCGGGCCGGCGCGCTGGAATTGATCTCCCGCGGGGATCTCGACCCGCCGATCCTGATTTCCGAATACGTGCATATCGGACACGCCTTCTTCGGCGGCGGGGAACCGGGCATCGTCAACGGCTGCTTGGATAAGCTTTCCAAGACCTATCGGGAAGGCGAACTTGCGGAAGCGGCTGAAGAAGCGCGCGTCGCCTTGCTGCGGGAAACAGGCGCCGATGCACTGATGGCGGATACCGAAGCCGACGTGGTCGACGATGTAGATGACGATGACGGTGAGCGGTGAGTTCGAACGCATAGCCCGGTTTTTCGCGCCGCTGGCTAAGGGCTTCGACGGCGCGGACGGCCTCAATGACGACGCCGCCGCCTTGCCGGTGCCCAATGATCAGGATTTGATCGTCAGCACCGATACAATCGTCGAGAAGATCCATTATCTCGGCCCGGAAAAACCGGCTTCCATTGCATCCAAACTGTTGCGCGTGACCTTGTCCGACTTGGCGTCGAAAGGGGCAGTGCCGGTCTGGTACACAATGAATTTGGCTTTGCCTGCAAAGATCGACGACGCATGGCTCGAAGGTTTCTGCGATGGATTGGCCCGGGATCAGGAGCGCTATGGCGTTACGCTCGCTGGCGGGGATACGGTGAAGACCGAGGGACCAGTCGTCCTGACCCTGACCGGTTACGGTTTGGCGCCCGCTGGGAAAATACTTCGGCGCGGCGGGGCGAGGCCGGGCGATCTGATCTATGTGACTGGGACGATCGGCGACGGTGCGCTTGGCCTGGAATGCGCACGCGGTGCTTTTCCCGAACTGAACTGGAATGCGCGGTACTATCTGGTCCAGCGGTACGAATTGCCGGACCCGCCGGTTGCCCTTGGCGCGGCGCTGATCGGGATCGCCCATGCGGCGATGGATATTTCCGACGGTTTGGTCGCGGATTTGGCGCATATGGCGGATGCGTCCGACCTTCGGGCCATGATCCACGCGATATCGGTTCCTGTCTCAGACGCCGCCGCTGAAATTCTGTCCGACTGCCCAGACCGTCTGCCGTCGGTGTTGAGCGGCGGGGACGATTACCAAATTCTAGCTGCCGTCCCGGTCGCGGCGGAGGATGCATTCCTGTCCGCCGCGCGGAAACACAGTGTCGCCGCAACGCGGATCGGGGAATTCAAGAAAGGGTCGGGCGTGTCCGTTCTGGATGCGGATGGTGCAGAGCTCGCACTCGCTCAAACCGGATACAGCCACAGCTAGGTTGGCGCGTCCAAGGCTGGCGCCAACACGGCCCAGTGTCAGTGAATTCGAACGATATCGGCCGATGGTGGCAGGTTCGCCTTTTCCATTGTATCGAACGCCATGACACTATTGCGCATGAGCATATCGAGCAGGCGCTTATCCATATCACGCAATTCGCCCACCCCTTCGATACATATCAGGTAGTTGCGATTTTCCGAAGCCTGCATACGAACCACAAGCCTGCCTTCGCTGTGATAGAGCCTGTCTTGCGCCAAACTTACCTGGATGTCTTCAGACAAGTCGTCCGGTAGATCGTCAATCGTTGTGTCGGATTCAAGCGAACCGAAACTGCCGGATGCGGCGAGGATGCTGATCCGTTGATCTTCCCCGACGATCGCCATAAAGGCGTTTTCGGTGCTTTTTTCTTGCTGTTCACCTTGCCGCGACGCGGGGTCGAGCAGGGTACAGGCCTGCGCAATCGCATAGGCTGCAAGCTCTCCAGGGGTCCGTTTTGTAAACAGATTGGCCGTCGTATCGACGAGCTTTTCGAGCTTTTCCTTGTCTTTCTCGGTCGCCAGGATATCCCGATAAGACCTTAGCGCGGTGTACATCACCGTGTTCAGTTTTTGCGTCGTCAGTTCCGACTTTTCCCGGTAATCGTTGATGTCGTATTCCGCGATGACACGACGTTCCGGTGCGTGGCCGGGATTACCGGTGCGCAAGACGATCCGCATTGTCGTGTTGCCGATAACGTTTCGGATATAGTGCACGAGGTCCAGTCCGGCCCCATCCGATTCCATCACGACATCCAGCAGCAGCATGGCGATATCGGGGTTTTCCTCCAGAATACTCCGCGCTTCCTTGGCGGAATATGCGTGGAGTTGGGAGATCCTTCGGTCGTCCAATTCGAAATCCGAGAGGGCGATCTTCGTGATGGCGTGGATATCCGGTTCATCGTCGACGACCAGGATTTTCCACGGGTCCGATGCCGGTTTCTCGGGGCCGGTCCGCATTATGGGGGAGGCGAAAATCAGCGTATCTGTCATAACGACGACTATATCCTGAACGGTTTGGCTGAACGCAGCAAAGGCAGTGCCAATTTTCTACGACCTAAACCGTTAATAAAACCACAATGTTCTTATATAGGATGGTGTCAAATTCACAAAACGGCACCGTTTCCGTCAAATACCGTTGCACTATGCGACTTGTTCTGCGTTGCCGCTTTTAGAACTGGGGTTCCCAGCGATCGCTCAGTCATCACACGCCGGAAGTGCCGGAAGGCGGCCCGATCGGTCCGATGGATGAAGGCTTATGCTGCGCAGCCGCCATTTTCTGGCCTGAACGCGCGTGGCCGTCGGTATTAATTCCGGGCGTGCGTCGGACGGGGGGACAGCGGAGCAAGCGGTAAGACGCAGGATGTTCGAAACCGAACCGGGGCGAAACATGGCGCCCCGGTTCACGTGTTTCGGCCGACTTCAGCTGGCGTGAGGGCGGTTGACGGGAAGATCGGTGACCGTGACCCGGTTTCCTTCACGCGCGATGACATAGAGGCTGCCTCGTTTGGCGGGGAGGCCGAATTGAGCCTTTTCGCCGTCGGCCAGTTCCATGACGAAGCGGCTGGGAACGTCTTGGCTCGTCTTGCCCAAATAGGTTCCAACAACAATGTACTTGCCGTTTTCGCTTTCCGTGAAATAGACGGACATATCGACTTCGTTGCCATGCAATGTTGCGCCGGCTTCCGGCTTGTCGAGTTGGACTTCGTCTGCCAATGCCGACGAAAAGGGAATCGCGGCGAGCAATGCCGCGGCGACTGTGGTTCTCAAAAATAAGTTCATTTCATGCTCCAAATAGCTTTTTAGACCCGTAATTGCGGGAATTGTTTCCGCTATTCGGTGTTTTAGAACATGAAAATGGTGCGGTGCAACAAAATTGCGCCAAAACTTGTGCGCCGCAGCATCTCGGTATGTTGCAGAAGACCTGTCTCGGCTGGAATGCGTTCCGCCGGCTTATTCCGTATCCCAAACCGGGGCGAAGGCGGGATTTACGAGACGCTTGTTTTTCGGAAGGGCGCCAATGGCGGCGCGGTCTTCGTCGTCCAGCCGGACATTGAGCGCGCTGAAATTGGCTTGCTGGTTCTTGGGGCTCGCCGCCTTCGGAATGGCGACCACACCTTTCTGGTCCAGCAGCCAGGCCAAGGCGATCTGCGCACCGCCGACACCATGTTTCTGGCCGATAGCGACAAGCGTGGCATCTTCCGATGACGTCCCCTTGGCCACCGGGCAATAGGCGGTCATCGCCATGCCCTTTTTCTGCACGTAATCCAACAACGTCGCCTGGGACAGGAAGGGGTGGTATTCCACCTGAAGCGCAGCCAGCGGGGCGCCGATCTCGTCCATCGCCTTGCGCATCAGGGCGAGGGGAAAGTTGCAGACACCCATGGCGCGGATCAACCCGCGCTCTTTCAACCTGATTATCGCTTCCAGAGTTGCGGCGAGGTCCATATCCGGCGTCGGCCAATGGACCATGTACAAATCGACATAGTCGGTGCCCAGTTTTTCCAAGCTCTGTTCGAAGACGCCTTGCATCAGGTTCGGGGCAAGATGGGTATGCCAGACCTTCGTGGTGATGAAGACGTCCTCACGCGGCAAGCCCGTCGCGGCGATGCCCGCGCCGACAGCGTCCTCATTCTCATACATGGTCGCGGTGTCGAAATGGCGGTAGCCGAGAGACGCCGCGTTCTCCACCGCAGCCTGCGCTTCGGCGCCCGTCATCCCAAAAGTGCCGAGGCCCAGGCGTGGGATGTCGATGCCCTGTGTGGCGATTGTTTCCATGGTCTTCCTCCTGGCCGACGATTTTTTTGGGATGTCACGGTGTGTAGATCTGTCCAGGCAGTGTGCCACAGGGACCAAGGCTGTGGAAACCACCCGGTAAGCTTCATTTGGCCGCCGCCGATCCGGATACCGGTTGATGGCGTAAGAAAGACACGCGATACGCGTCGCACAAGTGTTTAAGTGTTCGCGTAAACGGTGTTAGGGTATTGGCATGTATTATGGATATGGATGTTAGTCGCCATGGCGGACCTGAAACTTGGCAGCAAGGGGGACGCAGTTGCTCGGTTGCAGGCCTTGCTCTGCCTTGCCGGGCTTGATGCCAAACCGGTTGACGGCGATTTTGGACGCGGAACAAAGGCGGCCGTGGTTGCCTGCCAGGCGGCGAACGGCCTGACGCCCACGGGTATCGCGGATGAAATCACCCAAGCCACTATCGGCATGGATGGGGAAGACAAGACCCTCACGCCCGATCCGGTCATCGCCAATGTCGATGAAGTTGTTGTGCGGAACATATTCCCGAACGCGACCTCGGCCTGGAATATCCACACCCATCTTCCGCATGTTCTTGCGGCGCTGAAAGGTGCCGATATGGACGACCGCGACCTGGTGCTGATGGCATTGGGCACGATCCGAGCCGAATCCGAAGGCTTCGAACCGATCGATGAAGGGAAGTCCAAGTACAACACCTCACCCGACGGTCCGCCGTTCGGTCTGTACGATCCGGGGACAAATATTGGAAAGAATCTGGGCAATCTCTACCCCGGCGACGGGGAGAAATTCAAAGGGCGCGGCTTCATCCAATTGACCGGACGTTCGAACTATCGGCGCATCGGAGAAGCGCTTGGGATCGGAAACACCCTGGAAGAAGACCCCGACCGCGCCAACGAACCGGAACTGGCGGCCAAGATCCTGGCAGCTTTTCTGGACAATAAGCGCCGCATGATCAAATACGCGATCCTTGGGCGCGACCTTGCCCAGGCGCGAAAACTGGTCAACGGCGGCAGCCACGGTTTGGACCGGTTCGAGGAAACCTTCCGCAAAGGCGAGGTTTTGCTGGCGAAGAAAGACGATGACGATTGGCTGACAGGATGAACGCTGTCGCGTTGCCTGCGCGACGTTCAGTTCGACAATTGGCTTTCGTAACCCCATAGGGCGGGCGTGCCGCCGGTATGGATGAAACAGACCGACTGGCCTTTCTTGTACACACCCTTGCGGATCGCGTGGATGAGGCCCGCCAGGGTCTTGCCGCTATAGACCGGATCGACCAGCAGGCCTTCCAGACGCGCGGCCATATGGATCGCTTCCTTAACGTCTTTCCCGAATTTGCCGTAACCGGGCGCCAGGACCGCGTCGGTCACGTTGACATCCGATTTCGCGACCCTTTGACGGCAATACAACATGTCGAAGACTTCCTGGGTACGCGTCGCGACTCGTTCGGCCTGTTGCTTTGCGTCCCGGCGGACACAGACGCCCAACACCGGCATCGAACTGCCGATCAGGCGTAGTCCCGCCAGTAGGCCCGCATGGGTTGCGGCGCTGCCGGACGGCACGACGATGGCGTCGAGTTGAACCTTCGCATCGCGTGCGTTGTCGAGTATTTCCTGCGCGCAATCGATATAGCCCAGCGCGCCGAGCGGCGGGTGATCCGGCCCCAGATGAATGACATACGGGGTCTTTCCTTCCTTGCGCAGCTTGGCGGCGCGTTTCTCCAGCGCCGCATCGGCGCCGGCTTCGTCCTCGCCCTTCGGATAGGTGTGAATCTTCGCGCCAAGGATCTTGTCCAACAGAACATTACCAGATTTCTGGTAATGCTCGTCCATGCCTTTGACGCGGTCTTCGTGCTGTATTTCGCAAGCCATGCCCAGCTTCGCGGCGGCAGCGGCGGTCATGCGCAGGAAGTTTGACTGGACCGCGCCGGTGATCAGAACCGTGTCGCAATCCTTCTGGCGCGCTTCTCCGAAATAGTACTCCAACTGCCGCGCCTTGTTGCCGCCCATCGCCAATCCCGTGCAGTCGTCCCGCTTCACATAAACCTTCGGCCCATCAAGGTGGCGGGTCAGGTTCGGCAGGTATTCGAAGGGGGTCGGACCGTGCATGAGCTTTACGCACGGAAAGTCTGTCACGAAGGACGAACGGTTCGGCATTTTAATACTCCGGTCCTGCCGCGTTGGTCGGCGGCGGGGATGGTCAATCATCTCGATTAATCAGCGGGGAGGGGGCCTGTCAGTGCGGCGCGTCACAATAGAACGCCGGGTGGCCGGTCGCGATCCCCTTATGGGGCGCTCGTTTAGGACATATCCCGCAATGGGGCAACTGGGTAAGTGATGGAAACCGTCACGGCAGGCTTGCATCGTGGACATGCCCTTGGCGAGGCCGAAAGCCCTGAACCGTGATCGGGGTCATCGTGAGCTGCGTTTGAACGCTGCAATGACGGCGCTGGTTTGTGCCTTGGATAACGGCATGCCTGACCGGATCATCAAGGTGAAAGCCGCAGACCCCGGCAAGGGCAAGGCGAACTCCTCGGTCACGTCGCGGCTGTCATCCGGTCGGTTCTGTTCGCCCAGGCAGGTCACGCCGAGGCCCGCAGTCACCGCCGCGCGCAGGGTGCCGATCCCGCCGCCGGTGAACGCATCGCGCCAAGTTATTCCCGCTTTGTCCAAGGCGTTCAGGCTGGCGGCGCGGATCAGGCAGCGGGGGGAATGCGTGGCGACGGGGAGGGCGGTGGCATTTGGCCAAACGAAATCCTTTTGGGCGAACCACCGCAGGCGCTCAGCCTCCAACCTGTGCACGATCCCCGCAGCTTTTCCTTTTGGCGGGCTTTCTCCAACGAGTTCGCGCAGGATGACGGCGTCGTATGCGCCGTCCTCAAAAGCCGAAAACAGAGACGCGGTTTCCGCGATTTCGACGTCAAGACGCAGATCCGGCACGGCCCGGTTTAGATGCGCAAGTATGCTGGGCAGGCTGTTTCCGGCGAAGTGATCGCTGATGCCCAGTTTCAGTTCCGTCGGCGCGTTGGAGGAGCCGGTGCGTCGGAGGAGGGCATCGTGCTGATCCAGCAGACGTCGCGCCTCTGAAAGGAAGTCCGCGCCGTCCGGTGTCAAGGCGACACCGCGGGGCGTGCGGGCGAGCAGCCTTCGGTCGACCTGCTTTTCCAGGCGTTGAATACGAAGGCTGACCGCAGACTGGGTCGCGCCCAATGTGTCGCCGGTCCGCGTGAAACTCAGCGTGTCGGCAACCGACGAGAAGGTCCTTAGATCCAGGATGCGCAATTCATCATTCATGATTGCTAAATATAATGTTAGATATATTAACTATCAATTTCTATTATCATGCGTCCACCCATACCTTCTCGATAAAGGAACGCCAGTTGGCTGTCCGTCGATCATCTTGAGAAGGAGTTCAGAAATGCCGTTCGTCAGAATCTCAATGCGCGCCGGTAAGGATGCCGCCTACAAACATGCGATCATGGATGCGATCTATCACGCCTTGCGCGAGACCTTCGATGTGCCGGAGGACGACCGTTTCATCGTGATCGACGAGCATGGCGCGGATGCGTTTTCCTACGGTAAAAGCTATATGGATATCCAACGCAGCGACGACCTTGTGTTGATCCAGATCACCGCCAGTAACACACGGCCCCTGGAAACCAAGAAAGCCCTATTCCAGCGCATCTGTGACCTCCTGGTGGAGGGCCCGGGTCTGCGGGCGGAGGACGTCTTTATCAACCTTGTCGAGACCGACCGGGTCAACTGGTCCTTCGGCCTAGGCGGCGCGCAATACGCTGCGGCGGCTCAAAACGACGACGATAGCGGCCCTCTTCCAAAACACTTTCGACTTGCGCGGTGATTTCACGGGGGATCGCATAGAGAGGTCCCATTGGGATGGGACGGTGGTGCTTTCAATATGCCTGAAAGACTACGAAGCGAGGAGCCATTCGGTTGGACTGTTCAGGGCCGGTCGGAAATAGGCAATCATCCGTCCGTCCGGCCCGGCTTCCGCATTCTCGCCCCAAGGGGTCATGCCATGCAGGATGTGGCGGTGCGCCAGATAGGCCTCGCCAGGCTTGGCGTGGATTGTGATCCGTTCGCAGGTTTCAAAAACCTGTTTACGAATGCGTTGGTAGCCTTCGGTGATGTCGACCTCGCCCCATCGCTCCGGTGGCACGTCCAAAAAAGTGTCGCGGAACCAGTTCCCGAAGATGATGTGAGACCCTTCCCAGAGCGAGAAGGGGGCGGCATTCTCGGAATACTTCACAACGGGAATACCGAGGATGAAGGCGTGAAATTCCTTCAGCCGCCGTCGCCTTTCCGTGCCCTCGCGCAGTAATCCATCGACATGGGCGGCGTCCCGGTTCCGGCGGAAATCGAAGACCGCTTTCGACTCACCGTCCATCGGTTTTGGGTAACCGGGATAGCAGACAGATATCTGCGCCCGGTCCCAAGGCATGTCTGCCCCTAGATTGGCCATCCCCAATGCGTCACGGATGAAATCGACGGCTTGTCCCGAGATCGGCGGTCCGCCGGGCACCGCGCCAGTCGCATCGTTCGGCAAGGCGTTGACGCCTGCGAACCAGGTCCCGCCATAGCGGTACCACTCTGCAAAGGCGGGGTCGGTCACAGTCGCCCGCGCATGGGGGAGGGCGAAGTCGATCCAGTCCGCAAGGTGCTTGTCGTACGGGAACTTGCACCATCCTTTTTGACGAAAAGAGATCATGAATTCGGAAGGCGCCGTCACGGTTGGATCACCTGTAACCGGTCTGTGGTGTTTGCCTGCGCGGGCTGGGTCAGGCCGTGCTCAAGCCATTCTATAAAACGCGCAATCTTTCGGACGCGGCGGCGTTCCGGCAGGCACAGGATTTTGTAGGAGCGACCGGGCACGGTCACATCAGGCCGGAACGGGGCCAACAGGTCGCGCGCGACGAGATCGTCGGCGAGAACGTTGCTGAGAAGCGCAAGGCCCTGTCCGGCCACCGCGCATTGGACCACGTGATGCTCCTGTGCAAATTTTCGGATTGTGGTTCGCCCTTTGAACTGTGCCGCTTGCAACCATTCGTCGAGACGCACGGGCGCCAAATCCGGCTGTTCCCATTCGGTGCAAAGGATGGTGGCGTCGTCAATTCGTCCGTCCATCTCTGAAACCAGTTTTTCTGACCCAAACAGGCCGATGCGCTCATGCGGCAGCGTTTGTGCCAAAAGCGGTCCATCCCCGCCGCCATATCGGATGGCAAGGTCAATGCGCCTATCCCGCATCAAGTCGACCGGCGCGGTGCCGGTTTCAAGGCGAACTGTTATTTCCGGATGGGCCTTTTGAAAGTCTTCCAGTCTGGGGGCCAGCCACAATGCGCCGAAGGCCGGTGTGGTCGTCATCGTCAGGACGTTTTCCGAAACCCGGACATCCGCCAATGCATCGGAAATCTCCGTGAAGGCGATCGTCAAGCGTCCGGCCAATTGCTTGCCTGTGTCCGTCAATCGCACGGCGCGGGTTTCCCGCACGAAGAGTTGCAGATCCAGCGCTTCTTCCAAGCTGCGGATATGATGCGAAACGGCAGTCGGTGTGACCGAAAGTTCTTCGGCCGCTTGTTTGAAGCTTCCAAGGCGCGCGGCGGCCTCGAAGGCGCGCAGCGATATCAAGGATGGCATGGCGTGGATCATGTCGATTTATACATTCATAGAGATTGGCCTGGAAAGCCAAATATCCCCGATCATGGGCACTTTATGTTATCAATAAATAACAATGACTCATCTATAGATGATGAGGATGATTTTGTATTCCGACCCGTTTCGCCCCTAGTTCGACCCGCCATAACGCAACTAGCAATCCCGGATCGGAGACCCTTTCATGCCCACACTACTGCACATTGACGCAAGCGCCCGACCCGGGCGGTCGGATGAGACACCGCATGGTTCCCACAGCCGCCGGTTAAGCGCCGTCTTCGCGGATGCCTGGCGCGCCGCACGCCCGTCGGACACGGTCGTCTACCGCGATGTTGGTCAAAACCCGCCGGCCCCGGTAACGGGAAGATGGATCCACGCGGCCTTTACACCTGAAGGGGACCGTGAACCTTGGATGCGGGAAGAACTGGCCGAGAGCGATACGCTTGTCGACGAGTTGCTTGCCGCGGACGTGATCGTGGCGGCTGTGCCGATGTACAACTTCGGTGTTCCGGCCCAGTTCAAGGCCTATATCGACAACATCGTGCGTGTCGGGCGCACATTCGGTTTCGACAGGGGGCGCCCCGGCGTACCGTATTGGCCAATGGTTCCGGGCGGGAAGACCCTGATCACCCTGTCGTCACGCGGGGATTACGGTTATGGCCAAGGTCAGCCGCTGGAACACATGAACCACGTGGAACCCGGCATTCGAACTCCAATGGCGTATATCGGAATCACGGAAATGCACTCGATTGCCGTTGAATACGACGAATTCGCGGACGACCGTCTCAAGGCGTCACTTGAAGCCGCTGAAATCGAGATTTCCGATCTTGTCAGCAAACTTACCGGTAGGGCTGAAGCGGCCTGACCGTGATATCGGTGGCGTCCATTCCGGAGGGGGCTGATCACCGGGACGGCTATTTATTTGACGATCAATGCAACTGTTTCGGATTGCGTCTTGGCGGCGATGGCCTAACCTCGCTGCGTTTCGAAACGTTGCACAAGGGATTTTTCCATGCGTATCGCCGTCGGTGGATTTCAGCACGAGACCAATACATTCGCGCCGGTGAAGGCGGACTTTCAGGCATTCGAACGCGCTGACGCCTGGCCGCGCCTGATCGTCGGTGAGGAGATATGGGATGAGATCGAGGGTGTTCATATACCGATTGCCGGTGCTTGCGACGTTCTGAAAGCGGCTGGCGTGGATCTCGTGCCGCTGGCTTGGGCGTCTGCAACCCCAAGCGCGCATGTGACCGAAGATGCTTATGAGCGAATTGCCGGTTTGATGCTGGAACGCCTGCGGAGTGCGATGCCGGTCGACGCGGTCTATCTGGACCTGCATGGCGCTATGGTCTGCGAGCATCACGAAGACGGGGAGGGGGAATTACTGCGCCGGGTGCGTGAGGTTGTCGGCCCGGACAAGCCAATTACCATAAGCATGGACCTGCACGCCAATGTGACGCCTGAAATGGTCGAGCATGCCGACCTGATCGAGATCTACCGGAATTACCCTCACACGGACATGGCGGAAACCGGCGCGCGCGCCGCGCGGCACTTGCTGACGATTCTGGCGATGGGGACGAAACCCGCCAAGGCTTTCCGGCAAGCGGACTTCCTGATTCCGCTGCAATGGGGATGCACGTTTCACGACCCCGCCCAAACGCTCTATGAAAAGAACCTTCAGGACGGTCTGGAGAGTGGCGTTATGTCCCTGTCCTTCGCCTGTGGTTTTCCCTTGGCCGATATCCATCATTGCGGCCCATCCGTCGTGGCCTATGCGAACAACCAGAAGGACGCGGACGAAGCGGCGGATGTCATGATGGCCGCCGTTCAGGCAGCGGAACCGGACTTCGCGGGCAAGATCTATCTGCCGGATGAAGCGGTACGCCTCGGCCATAATGTGGGGAACGGGAAACCTTTGGTCGTGGCTGACAGCCAGGACAATCCGGGCGGCGGCGGTCCCGGTGATACGACCGGCATGCTGCGGGCGCTTTTGGAGGCGGGTCGGCAGGATGCGTTGATCGGCGTTTTCACCGATCCGGAAACAGCCGACAAAGCCCATGATACCGGAATTGGCGGGACCTTCACCGCGAAGATCGGTGGAAAATTGTTCCCCGGCGACGAGCCGGTGGAGGTGGAGGCAACGGTTCTTGCCCTGGGTGATGGTGTCTTCAAGGGCACCGGTCCGATGTGGGGCGGTGCGAAATTCCAGATGGGCAGAATGGCGTTGCTCGACTGCAAAGGCGTCCATGTCGCGATCATGTCCAATTCCATGCAGGCTGGTGACCAGTCGATGTTCCGGCATCTGGGTGCTGAGCCTTCGGACTACGACTTGGTGATCGTCAAAAGCTCCGTCCATTTCAGGGCGGACTTTCAACCCATTGCCCGGGATGTCTGGGTCGCCGCTGCGCCGGGCCCTGTCTATGCGGACCCCGGCGGTCTGGAGTTCAACAACCTTCGGGCCGGTGTCGCGACACGGCCGCGCATTTAACGGGGTGCAGGTGCGGCTGCGGTCCCTCGCGGGCCCTCAAACAGGGACGAATCCCTTTCCCTCATCTCCGCATTTCGGGCGGCGAAATCGCCCTTGCCACGCTCGATTGGTGAAAAATGGAAAAGGTGAAAAATCAAATTGCAGCGTCGCGGTAATGAGGGATGGAAAAACGCTGAATCTGACACGAACGGTTAACATTAATGATGAATATGCAAATTAATGCATATTTCGTGCATGGACTTTTGCGAGCCGTTCGCACTAGTTTGAGCCAACCGTACCGGGGGGTACGGGAGCATGGGCGGCACTCAAAGGCTCGACTTGGACTTCGTTATTCCGAATCGCCGTGCCGCCCATGCGCCTTGCTTCATTGAAAATCGAATCCGGCGGGGTCCTCGCCGCGTACCGACACTGTGCCGGCATCGGCGTCGAGGATTGCCATTTCTCCAAGCGGGACACTCAAGGCGTGCGGCCCGTGGCCACAGGGAAGTCCGCCCAAGATCGGCACGCCTAGCGCCATGAAGTGCTGGCGCAGCATTTCGATTTGGCTGCCCTCCCGTCCCGGGGGGCAATCGGTGAAACGGCCGATGGCCAATCCGGCAACGCCCTTCAGATGTCCTGCCTGGCGCAGCATTGTCAGAGGACGGTCCATCTGACCGGGATGCAGGCCGACGGCCTCGATCAATAAGATTGCACCGTTCAGAGGGGGCAGTGCCCAGCCGGCGGTTGTCGCGATCATATCCAGGTTTCCACCGATCAATGGCCCGCATGCCTTGCCGGAAGTCGTCAGCGCAGCTGTCGGGTCGTCGGCGGCGCTATGCAGGATAACCGGATCGCGGGACATTAGAATTCGCCGGAGAGACTCCGCGGCAGAGGGGCTAAGGCGCCCCGTCTCGTCCTCGGTAAGAGCACCATGGACACAGGGAACACCGGCATTCTTCCAAATACTGAGATGAAGTGCCGTGATGTCGCTGAAACCGATCAATGGCTTCGGATCACGACGGATGGCATCGAAATCGAGCAGGTGGGCTATCCTGTAGGAGCCCTTTCCGCCGCGTGTGGTAATGACGGCGCGCACCTTGGGGTCGCGAAAGGCGTCGTTCAGATCTGACAGTCTGTCGCCGTCGGTTCCAGCCAAGAAACCTTGCCGGTCGAAGGCGTGCGGCGCAATTTCGACAGACAGGCCCCAGCTCTGAAATGTTTGCCCTTGAACCGTCACGGCGTTCCTGTCCGGCGTGCTGGCAGGGGAAACGAAACGAACCGTATCGCCCTGTCGCAAGGGCGTGGTTTCGGCGATCAATGCAGGTCGTCTTCATCCGGATCGCCTAAGCGGTCCGGCAGATGGGTGTCGAGTTTAAGCCAGGGTAGACGGCTTTCGGTCCAGATATGCATCTGGGCGGCAAATTCCTCGGGATGGTCCAATGTCGCCAATGTGACGTCTATCGTGTCGGGATACTTTGAGGACCAGAAGCTGATCGGCGTGTGACAGGTGGGGCAGAAGCCGCGCTCCACCTCGGCTGACGATTTGTAGATCTCCAGCGGCGTGCCCAGCATCTCCAAGCCTTCCGTCGGCACGGTGAACCAGGTGACGGCGACGGCGCCGGCCGCACGGCGGCACATGCTGCAATGGCAATGGGCGATCTCGCCCTCTGAGGGCGTGGGGACGCGATAGCGCACGGCGCCGCAGAGGCAATGGCCGGTGCGATGGTTGTTTGTTTCTCCGCTCATCGATTGCCGCTCCGGACGGTCAAGAGAGCCGGCACCAGACCGGGGTGTGGTCGCTGGGCTTTTCCTTACCGCGCGGGGTCTTGTCGATCTCGCATTCCTCCAGCCGGTCGGCCGCCTGGGGCGACAGCAGGAAATGATCGATCCGAAGGCCTTCATCCTTCTGCCAGCGGCCCTGGACATAGTCCCAATAGGAATATTGATGCGCGGCGTTCGGGTGCAGCGCCTTCCAGGCTTCTGTCAGGCCCAGATTCAAAAGGGTGCGGAATTTGGCCCGGCTTTCCGGTTTGCACAAAGCGTCATCGACCCATTTATCGGGGTCGTAGACGTCATCGTCGGTCGGCACGATGTTGTAATCGCCGCCCAGCACGATGGGCTGTTCCGTCGGCAGCAGCGTATCGCGAACATGCGCGGCCAACCGGTCCATCCAGGCTAGTTTGTAAGGGTATTTCGGGCCGTCGACCGGGTTGCCGTTGGGCAAGTAGATTGACGCGACGCGGATGCCCTGCACCGTGCCTTCGATATAGCGGGCGTGATCGTCGTCATCGTCGCCGGGAAGACCGCGCTTCACGTCCTCGATCGGATGTTTCGAGAGGATCGCGACCCCGTTGTAAGTCTTCTGTCCCTCGACCGCCGCCTCATACCCAAGGCTCTTGAACTCCATGGCAGGGAAGTTCGCTTCCTCGCATTTCAACTCCTGCAGCAGGGCGACGTCTGGCTTGGCGTCCTCCAACCATTCCAGCACGCGGTCCAGCCGCGCCTTGACCGAGTTGACGTTGAAAGTCGCAATTTTCATGGGGCGTGCTCCGAAAATACAAAGGCCTGCCGGAAGGCAGGCCCAAGCATAAAGATAGGACGCGGAAATCTAAACCGCGAAAGACGTGCCGCAGCCGCAGGAGGAAGAAGCGTTGGGGTTGTTGATGGCGAAATAGGCGCCGACCAACTCGTCCTTGAAATCGACTTCCGACCCGGCCAGCAGGTTCATCGACATTTCGTCGGTCACCACACGCACGCCGTCCTTCTCGAAGGTCAGGTCATCCGGTGTCGTCTTGTCGTCGAATGAAAACCCGTATTGGAAACCGGAGCAGCCGCCGCCGGATACCGTGACACGCAGCATCAGGTCCTTGCCGCCTTCGGCTTCGATCATCGCGTTCAGTCGTTTTGCCGCGGCATCGGAGATATGCAGCACGCGGTCGGCGGCGGTCATGTCGAGGGCAAAGGGATCGGTACTCATGGTATTTTGCGTTGAATCCTGTTGGGTCATTGCGTCCTTCAAACTAGGACCTTAGCGGTCCTCTATCCAGGTTAATATGTAGGGTGCCGGGATTTCCTGTCAATTGCCGCCATAATAATGAGGGCGTTCCGGGCTTTCGTTGAATGCCTCTCGGTTGCGCCTGAACGCGCAAAGCGGTACCTAGCCGACCATGACACAGAAGAACGCACATGACCTGAATGCCCCCGAACTGAATGCCCCTGAACTGAATGCTCATCCAAGGGCGCCTTACGCCACTTTGTGGGAGGAGAGCAGGGGGCGTCTTTATCCCGAAGACCCATCCGCGACGCGGACGCCGTTTCAGCGCGACCGGGACCGGATCATCCATTGCGCGGCTTTTCGGCGTCTGATGCACAAGACGCAGGTTTTCGTCGCGCCGGAAATCGACCATGTGCGTACCCGGCTGACCCATTCCCTGGAAGTCTCACAGATCGCACGGTCCTTGGCGCGCACTTTCCATTTGGATGAGGACCTTGCCGAGGTTCTGGCGCTGTCCCACGATCTGGGCCATCCGCCCTTCGGACATTCGGGAGAGGATGCGCTGGACGATGTCATGGCGCCCTATGGCGGCTATGACCATAACGACCAATCGCTGCGCGTCGTCACCCTGCTGGAAAAGCGCTACCCGGATTTCGACGGGTTGAACCTGACTTGGGAAACCCTGGAAGGCCTCGTCAAACATAACGGTCCGTTGCTGGGCGGCGGGCCGCGCGCCGTGGCGTCGGAACAGGATCTGCCGCCGACGATCCGCGCCTATAACAAACGCCACGACCTGGCGCTGTCCGCCCATGCGGGTCTGGAGGCGCAAATGGCCGCCATTGCCGACGATGTGGCCTATAACCATCACGACATGGACGATGGGCTGCGGTCCGGCCTGTTCAGCATTGAGGAAGTGTCGGAGGCCGTCCCGCATGTCGGCGAAGCCTTTGTTCAGGTCAGGCGCGATTATGGAGATCTGGACCGCCGTGTTGCCATTTCCGAAGCGGTTCGCCGCCTGATCGGGGAAATGATCGGCGATATCGGCCGGGAAACGCGGTCCCGTCTGAACGATCTGGCCCCCAAGACGGTCCAGGATGTGCGCGATGCCGGATACACCATGGTTGCCTTTTCCGAGGCGATGGGGAAGAAGGAGGCCACCCTGAAGTCCTTCCTTTTCGAGCGTATGTATCGCAACGAGCGGGTCAACGCGGCGCGCGCCGCGGGCAAGGCCACCGTGCGCGGGTTGTTCGCGATTTTCATGAACGACCCGGAACAGATGCCGAAGGAATGGGGCGTTGGGGTCGAGGATATGGATGCGCCGCAACGGGCGCGGGTCATCGCCGATTACATCGCCGGAATGACCGACCGCTATGCGCGGCGGGAATGGAAGCGGATCGGCGGCGTCCTTTAGCAGGTTTTGGAACGAGGAATTTATGAGCGTATTCAAGGAACTGCTCGACGACCTTTCGGGCGCGTTGAGTGGATTGGTTGCCGATGGCGTCCTGCCGGCTGAGGCGGATCTGACGCGGGCCGGGATCGAACCGCCGCGCGATCCGTCCCATGGCGACGCCGCGACCAACGCGGCCATGGTGCTGTCCAAGCCTGCTGGCATGAAACCACGTGACCTGGCCGAGAAGATCGCCGACAAACTGCTCGCCTCGCCGCGGATCGCCTCCGTCGACATCGCCGGCCCCGGCTTCATCAATCTGCGCCTGAAGGACAGCGTCTGGCAGGACGAGATGCGGACCATCCTGAAAGCTGGCACCGCCTATGGCGGGACCGATATCGGCAAGGGGCAGAAGGTGAATGTCGAATACGTCTCGGCCAACCCGACCGGGCCGCTTCATATTGGACATGCCCGCGGCACGGTCATTGGCGACGCGCTCGCCTCTCTGCTTGCCAAAGCCGGCTTCGACGTCGCGCGGGAATATTACATCAACGATGCCGGCACCCAGGTCGATACGCTCGGCCGGTCCAGCTATCTGCGCTACCGCGAAGCGCTGGGCGAAGATATCGGCGAGATTCCGGAAGGCCTGTATCCGGGCGAATACCTGAAAGCGGTCGGCGAGGCGCTGAAACAGGAACACGGCGACAAATTGCTGGCGCTGTCAGAAGAGGAATGGCTGCCGATAACGCGCAAGGCCGCGATCGACGGCATGATGGACCTGATCAAGGCGGACCTCGCCGCGCTCGGCGTGCATCATGATGTCTTCACCTCAGAACGCGCGCTTGTCGAAGCGGGTAAAGTGGACGAGGTCCTGACGGTCCTGGAAGGTCGGGAGCTGATCTATACCGGTGTGCTGGAGCCGCCCAAGGGCAAGAAGCCGGAAGACTGGGAACCGCGGCCGCAGCGGCTGTTCAAGGCGACCCAATATGGTGACGACGTGGATCGTCCCTTGAAGAAATCGGACGGTAGCTGGACTTATTTCGCGTCCGACATCGCCAATCATCTGGATAAGTATCAGCGCGGGTTTACCCAGCAGATTGATATCTGGGGCGCGGACCACGGCGGCTATGTGAAGCGGATGAAGGCGGCAGTGAAGGCGGTCACGGCGGAAAAGGCCGATTTGGACGTAAAGCTGTGCCAGATCGTGCGTTTGATGGACAAGGGTGAGCCGGTTAAGATGTCCAAGCGGTCCGGATCGTTCGTCACCCTGCGCGATCTGGTCGATGCGGTCGGTAAGGATGTGGTTCGCTTCTTCCTGTTGACCCGCAAGAACGACGCGCAGATGGACTTCGACCTGACGGCGGTAACAGAACAATCCCGCGACAATCCGGTCTTCTATGTCCACTACGCCCATGCCCGCTGCCATTCGGTGATGAAAATGGCTGTTGAGGCCTTCCCAGGCGTCGATTTTTCCGACCAGGCGGTTGCAGGTGCGGACCTGTCCGTTCTGTCGGAAGAGGGCGAGCTTGCCCTGATGCGCCTGCTGGCCGAATGGCCGCGCACGGTGGAGGCGGCCGCGCTGTCGCATGAACCGCATCGGCTGGCTTATTACCTCTACGATCTGGCCGCTTCCTTCCATGCACTGTGGACAAAAGGTCGCGAAGATACACTGCTGCGCTTCGTTGTGCCGGGGGACGAATCACGTACCATGGCGAGGATGGCGTTGGTGGGCGCCGTGCGGACGGTGATCGCGTCCGGCCTGGATGTGTTCGGCGTGGAGCCGAGGGCGGAACTGCACTAACAAAGGCAGACGCACGCACGGGACGGATCTTTTCACGGATTTTCAGCACGTAGCCTGACCGCCACGAGCAGCCCCATATATGGGGTTACCCTGGATAGTGGTGGAGTGAGCCGGTGACTTCGGAACTGGATGCATTGGAAAAAGAACTTGCCGACCTGGAAGACGGCGGCAAAGACGGTGGAACGCCGAAGCGGAAGCTCGGAACGGCGCCGCTGGTCGTGGCGGTATTGGCCGTGTCCGCCTTAGGCGGGTTGATCTACTACGCCTATGACCAAGGCATCCGGGAAGGGACCGAGGTTGCGGCCCCGCTTTTGTCTCCGGAAGGTCCGGCCAAGGTGAAGCCGGAGGATCCGGGCGGCCTGGCCGTTCCCCATCGCGACAAGACGGTCTATGACGTTGTTCAGGGCGGGGCATCGGAATCCTCGCATGAAAAGGTCGAAACCCTGCTGCCCCCGCCGGAAGAACCCATGGTGCCGCCCGTGTCGCAGCCTGCGGCTGGCAACGGCGCGCCCGCGGGCGAACCTTTGGTGACCGCCACCAACAAGTTGAACGAAGCTGAAAAGCCGGCGGTGCCGAAGATTTCCCCACCGCCTTTGCCGGCGGAAGAGTTAGCCGCGCCTGAAGCCCCCGTGACGCTGAGCGAGCAGAGCGAAGAGAAAATCGAAGAGGCTCAAGAAGAGGTGAGTGAGGCAGCGCCGGCGGCACAGGAAACTGTTGCAGCGATCACACCGCCGCCTGCTGAGCCAAAGGCCGAGGCAGCCGCAAAACCAGTTGCCGAACCGACCAAAGTTGAAACCGCAGCCAAGACCGATACGGCTGCCGCCGGGACGGATGCGGCCATTTCCAAGAAATGGCGGGTCCAGGTTGGTGCTGTGCGAACGCAAGAAGCTGCGGTGCAGGAATGGTCCCGCCTTTCCCGTACAAACAAAGACTTGCTTGGCTCTCTTACCTTGCAGGTTCAAAAGGTGGAAGTGACGGGCAAAGGGACTTTCTTCCGAATTCGCGGCGGTCCGATGGCTGATCGATCCGCGGCGGAAAGGCTGTGCGGGAAACTCAAGGCGCAAAAGATTCCGTGTATCCCCGTTAGGCCCGATGCCTAAGGCGGGAATCGAGAGTGAGGGCTGATCGGAGAGTTTCCGCGGACTAGGCCCTTGTTCTGTTTCGCCCGATCGCAGGAAATCCAACCGGCTGGGACCTGGGCAGGCTTGCTAGGGCCGCGCCGGGAAGGTAAGTCGGGCTGACCATGAGCGACGAACTGACCAGCCCAGAAACCGGCCCCGAAACGCCTGAGGGAGAGACGCCTGAAGCGGCGTTGGAGCCTGTGCCCGAAACGGCGCCGAAATCCGATGACGGGTTCGAGAACGCGTCGCCGGACTACGTGATGACGGACGATGCGCTGGTTTTGGCCTTGGACGGGTTCGAGGGCCCGATTGACCTTTTGTTGACCTTGAGCCGCGAGCACAAGATCGACATCACCAAAATCTCCATTTTGGCCCTGGCCGAGCAATATCTGACCTTCATCAACCGGGCGCGGGAACTGAAGCTGGAGATCGCGGCCGACTACCTCGTAATGGCCGCTTGGCTCGCCTATTTAAAGTCGCGGCTGCTGCTGCCTGTTCAGGGCGATGACGAAGACGGTGAAGACCCGGCCGAACTGGCTGCCCGCCTTGCCTTTCAGTTGCAGCGGCTAGAGGCGATGCAGAATTCCGCCCAGGTTCTTCTGGACCGACCGCGTCTGGGACAGGATTTCTTTCCGCGCGGGATGCCGGAAAAGGTTAAGATAAATACGATAACAACTTGGAACGCCACGCTTTTCGACCTTCTCAAGGCTTATGGTAATGTGAAGCAGCGGGCGGATATCTCGACCCTTCGTATCACGCCGACAGCGCTGTATTCGATGGATCAGGCGGTTCAGCGCCTGCGCTCTATTTTAGGCAACATCCCTGAATGGTCGACATTGGAACAATATCTTCCCCCGGATCTGGGCGACCCGTTGGTGCGCCGGTCAGCCATGGCGGCGACGTTCGCGGCGACGCTGGAATTGGTGCGGGAAGGGCTGCTGGATGTTCAGCAAAGTGCCGTTTTCGCCCCAATCATGATCCGCAAAGCACCGTTGCAGCGCTTGCCGGAAGGCGGTTATGCCCCAGCTGCGGCCAATGATGCCGCTGGGGACGGGGCAATCATCGATATCGACGATGATCTGGATGATTTGGATGACTTGGACGGCCCAGATGAACTGGACGATCCAGACAAATTGGACGATGAGCCATTGCTCAAGGATGAGGACTGAGGACCCGGATGGACCGTTTTCAACAACTCCGCCTGCTGGAAGCCATACTGTTCGCCAGCACTGAGCCCGTAACCGTCAAACATCTGACGGGACGGATGCCGGAAGATGCCGACCTGAACGGCCTGCTGGAGGAGTTGCAGGGCATGTATGCGAACCGCGGCGTCACCTTGAACAAGGTTGGCGACGCCTATGCTTTCCGCACCGCCGCGGATATGGCCGAATTCATGACGGTAGAACGCGAAACCCCCAAAAAGCTCTCGCGTGCGGCGATCGAAACCATGGCGATCATTGCCTATAACCAACCGGTCACCCGGGCCGAGATTGAAGAAATTCGTGGTGTCGCCGTCAGCCGGGGGACGATCGACCTGCTTCTCGAAGCGGGATGGATCAAGCCCCGTGGGCGCAAGCAGGTGCCGGGACGCCCGGTAACCTGGGGAACGACGCCGTCTTTCCTGGATCAGTTCGGGCTGGAAGACCTTAAATCCTTGCCGGGCGTGCAGGAATTGAAGGCCGCCGGATTGCTGGACAGCCGACCCGGCGTCGGGGCGATTTCCATGCGTGAGAGCGATGCCGACCTGACGGATTCCGAAACCCTCGAGGAGGAGGAAATGGACCTCTTCGACGAGGAGACGGATTACGAGGCGGTGGAGACGGAAGACGCCATCGCTATCGACGAATAGGGGCCGACGAATAGGGGCCGACGAATAGGGCCAGACAAATAAGGGCCTAAGAATAGCAAGAACCGTACGCCGGCTTTCTTTGATCTTGTGATTGATTTTCAGCCGCAATAGACAAGATTGGTAGCGGCTCAACACCTTACCGGGCCGGGGATCGTGAATGACGGATATGTCGAACGTGATGGAAACCGGAAACGATCCGGAAGAAAGCGCCGAAAAACCGGCGCTGGAATTCCGGAATATCGTGCATGCCTACGGTTCCGTTGTGGCCGTAAAAGATCTGTCCCTTTCCATTGCGCCGTCTGAGACGGTGTGCCTGCTCGGCCCATCCGGCTGCGGTAAGACAACCGCCTTGCGGGTCGCGGCCGGATTGGAAACTCCTTCGACCGGCGAAGTCTGGATGGGGGACCGCCAATTGAATGGCGGCGCCCGTGACGTGCCGCCGGAAAACCGCCATATCGGCTTGGTTTTTCAGGACTATGCCCTGTTTCCGCATATGGACGTTTTCCAGAACGTGATGTTCGGCTTGGAGCGCATGGCGGAACGCGAACGGCGTGAGCGCGCCTTGGACGCGCTTTCCCTGGTCGGCATGGCTGATTATGCGGAAACCTATCCTCACACGCTGTCAGGCGGCCAGCAGCAGCGCGTCGCCCTGGCGCGGGCCCTGGCGCCGAAGCCGGCCGTTGTTTTGTTGGATGAGCCTTTTTCCGGCTTGGACGCACGGCTTCGCGATTCCGTTCGCGACAAGACCTTCCACGCGCTGCGGCAAAGCGGCGCGGCTGCACTGATGGTGACGCATGATGCAGAGGAAGCCATGTATATGGCCGACCGGATTGCGGTGATGAAAGAGGGACGTTTGGTTCAGGTCGGCGCGCCGCGAGAGCTGTATCAGCAACCAAACACGCCCTTCGTCGCTTCCTTCTTCGGCGAAGTGAACAGAATTCTGGGCGTGGTGCAGGGCGGTTCGGTCGAAACGGCGGTCGGGGTGTTGCCCGCGCCGGGCCTGAGCAATGGCGCGCCGGTGGAAGTATTGGTTCGTCCAGAGGCGTTGCGCCTGACGCCCGCGACCGTAGATTCAATCGGCCCCGGTTATGCAAAAGTGCTGAGCGCCCGGCTTCTGGGGCGGACCAGCCTGGTTCATCTGTGCACCTGCAAGACCACGGGCGAAGAGCTGCATTTGCATGCCCGCGTACCTGGATCCTACCTGCCGGTGGAGGAAACCATCCAAGCCATCGAACTTGATCAAAGTCAGGCCTTTGTTTTTCCGGGCGGAGCCGCTAAATAGGGCTTAAATCAAGAACGCGCCGATTTGTTAGCGGCGGGACACCTCCGACACGGGGCGCATCTGACATGGTGCGTGGATTTTGAGGACAAGGGAATGGGTGCATTTAGTATTTGGCATTGGCTGATCGTTCTGGCGGTTGTGCTGCTGTTGTTCGGCGGCCGAGGCAAGATTTCGCAGCTGATGGGGGATTTCGGTAAGGGGCTCAACGCGTTCAAAAAGAACGTGAAGGACCAGGCCGACGACGACACGGCAGAAGGTGAGTCCAAGCAGTTGAAGTCCGATGCCAACGCGGAGTCCTCGGACGAAAAAGTTAAGGACAAGGCCGCTAACGGCTGATCGGCCGTTTCGGCGCCGCCGCGGCGGTCGCGGCCGGCATTCGCTTAATCGCCCGCGGGCGGGGATCCCTCGATGTTCGACCTTGGCTGGAGTGAACTGCTGATGATCGCGGTGATAACCGTGATCGTCGTTGGTCCGCGGGAACTCCCGCGCGTCCTGCGCACCGTTATGCAGGGGATGAAGAAGCTGCGCAGTATTGCCGGCGAGTTTCAGTCCAGCATCGACGAGATGGCGCGGGATGCCGATCTCCACGACCTCAAGAAGAAACTCGAAGACACGTCCAAGAGCGATTGGGAAAAGGAAATCACTGATACGGTCGACCCGACCGGCGAAGTGGGGTCCATCCTGAAAGATACGAAATCCGACCTGGATAAGGAAAAGCAGGGATTGGATGACGCGGGAAAGCAGGCGCAGTTCTCCGCAAAGGACGCTCTGTCATCCCATAAAAAGTCCGACGAACCCGCCCCCAAGTCAGCCGAAAAAACTGTGGATAAACCCGCAGAGAAAACCGCTGAAACAGTTGCCGAGACGGTTTCGAAGGCGCCTGCGAAGTCCGCTTCCTCCAAGTCCGCGAAAACGGCATCGGCTAAAAAGTCCGGTACCGCTGCGAAGTCGAATTCCACCGGGGGCGACGCATGAGTAGCGCGGCTGAAAACGAAAAGGACGATCTGGACCAGTCCAAAGCGCCGCTGATGGATCATTTGATCGAGCTGCGGCAGCGCCTGATGTATTCGGTCGGCGGTTTATTGATCGGCTTTTTCGTCTGTTTCGCTTTTGCCGATAATATCTTCAACTTCCTGGTCGCGCCCCTGGCGGAAATCTGGAAGGAAGAAACCGGCCGTCGGTTCATCTATACCGCCCTGCACGAGAAATTCTTCACCGACATCAAGATCGGGTTCTTTGCCGCGTTCTGTCTGGCCTTCCCGGTGATCGCCGGGCAGATCTACATGTTCGTCGCGCCCGGGCTTTATAAGCACGAGAAGAAAGCTTTTCTGCCGTTCCTGTTCGCGACACCGATCCTGTTCTTCATCGGCGCCGCCTTCGTCTATTACCTAGTCCTTCCGGTTGCCTGGCAGTTCTTTATCGGCTTCGAACAACAGGCCGGTGAGGGGACGGTGGCGATTACCCTGGAGCCCAAGGTCAACGAATATCTGTCGCTTGTGATGCGCCTGATTTTTGCCTTTGGCATCAGCTTCGAATTGCCGGTCATCCTGTCATTGTTGTCGCGTGCGGGCATCGTCACGGCGAAAACATTGCGGGAAAAGCGCCGGTATTCGATTGTCATAGCCTTTGTTGCCGCCGCGGTTTTGACGCCGCCCGATCCGCTGAGCCAACTTGGCCTCGCGATTCCGATCATCCTGCTTTACGAGATTTCGATCTGGTGTTCCGTCTTTATCGAAAAGCAAAAGGCTGAGCGTGAAGCGATCCTGAATAAGGAAGCGGGCGTCGACGGAGACGATGATTAGGGTCGGCATATTGCTCTTGCCGTATCATTGGACTGCCTGACATTCTTTCTTCGACAGATTTTCTCAGCGCACCGAATGTCTTTTCGGATCGGTTTCCACGCGTATCGGTATTTTTTTTCGGATAATTTAGTTGCGTTTTTCCCACGTTGTGGGCGTGTTACCGGAATATTACTTGTCGGTGACAACTGTTAATGATAAGTGTTTATCCCAGGGAGATGTTCGAATGAATGCAGATGGTGTCAAAGGAGAGGGCGAGGAGAAAAGCGCGGACGATCCGGACATTTTCGAAGAAGACGGCCTGGAATCACTGGCCGATCTGATGAGTTTTCATATCCGGATCATGAATATGTGGATCAGCCGGTTTTTGGAGAAGCATTTCCAAGGCACCCCATTGGCCGGGGGAACCGGCAAGGTGACAGCCTTGATGATGACTCAAGGGCAGCCTGGGATAACAGCCTCGGAATTGGCGATCTTCACAGGCAAGGACGCCCCCGCAATGGCCCGATTGGTCGACCGTTTGATTGCGGATGGATTGATCGAACGCAGGCCGGATCCCGCATCCAAGCGCAGACAACTTCTCTTCACGACACCCAAGGGGGATGAAATGGTCGTCTTGATCAAGGACACCATTGCCAAGGAGCGGTCGGAAGTTTTTTGGATGCTGTCGGACGAGGAGCATGACCTTGCGGTCAAGGTGCTGCGCAAGTCGGCTGCGGCCTATGCCGCTCGCCGGGCCGGCAGCTCCAGCGACTGGGTTGCGCCCTGGGCGCGTTATTGATGCCTGCTTTTCATCCCCGCCAACATGTCTTCGGGAAAGTATTTCGGTTTCCGGAATTCCCACGTCGCAATTCGTAGCAAAAGGTGTTTTTGAATGCCCGGTCCCACAGTCGTACCCGTTCAGGGGGATCCTAAACTTCCAGACAGAGTCGATGTCGTTGTCATCGGCGGCGGTATCATCGGCACGTCCACCGCGTTGGAACTGCAAGAACGCGGTTTGAGAGTCGCCCTTTGTGAAAAAGGCGGGATTGGCCAAGAACAGAGCTCCCGCAATTGGGGGTGGGTGCGTATTTCGCGCCGGGATGTGCGCGAAATTCCCTTGATGGTCGAAGCGCTTCGTATCTGGCCGGGGCTGAATGACCGGACCCAGCGGGATACCGGGTATAAACGCGCAGGCATCGCCTTTGCCTGCAAGTCCGACGAGGAAGTCGAACAATACGCCGACTGGGCCGAGAACCTGAAGCCGTACCAGATCCAAAGCGGAGTCGTCGCACCCAGTAAGGTGGCCGAATTGATCCCCGGACTGAATTATCCGGTGAAGGGAGCACTCTATACCCCGATGGACGGCCGGGCCGAACCGCAGAAGGCAGCCCCTGCCATTGCTGAAGGGGCGCGGGCAAAAGGGGCGGCGGTGCTGACCGAATGTGCCGTTCGCGCGGTAGAGACCACCGCCGGGCGGGTGTCCGGCGTCGTTACAGAGCGTGGGACGATCGCCTGCAGTGCAGTGGTGCTGGCCGGAGGTGCCTGGTCGCGCTTGTTCAGTGGCAATTTGGGGATTGAACTGCCCCAGTTGAAGGTCATGAACACGGTTCTTAGGACAGAGCCGCTGGAGGGCGGACCCGAGGTTGCCTACTGGACCGAAAAGGTTGCTTTCCGGAAACGGCAGGACGGCGGCTACACGATTGCCGACGGCACCCGAAACATTGTCGATATCGTGCCGGATAGTTTCCGCTTGGCGATGAAGTTTTTCCCAGCGCTTTTGCACCAGTGGCGGGACTTGAGGCTGCGTGTCGGCCCGCGTTTCGGGGTTGAGGCCGGATATGCGCGGCAATGGCGGCCAGATGAGGTCACGCCTTTTGAGCAGACCCGTGTGCTTGACCCGGTGCCGCATCAAGGAACGGTTAAAAAGACGCTGGCCAGCGCCGCGGAGGTCGCGCCGATCTTCGCAAAGGCCAAAGTTGCGCAGACATGGGCCGGCCTGATCGACGTGACGCCCGATGCCGTGCCGGTGATTTCGGCTGTGGACGAGGTTCCTGGTTTTCACATCGCCACGGGCTTTTCCGGTCATGGTTTTGGGATCGGGCCGGGGGCCGGCCGATTGATGGCCGATATCGTTTCCGGCGCTACGCCTTGCGTGGATCCGCATGACTTCAGGCTGACGCGGTTCTTCGATGGATCGAAAATCGTGATCGATTCGGGGTTTTAGCCCGCCGCTTTTTTACGGGAGACAAGATGACCACCTTTTCGCCTTTCAATGAAACCTTGTGGCACGCCACGGCCATTCCGGCCCCGGCAATGACGCCCTTGGAGGGCGAAGTCTCAACCGATGTCTGCATTGTCGGCGGTGGGTATACCGGCATGACGACGGCGATCGAACTGCGCCGTCGCGGGGTTGAGGTCACGTTGCTGGAGGCTCAGGAAGCGGGTTTCGGCGGGTCCGGACGGAATGCCGGGCATTGTACGCCGACCTTCGTGTTGGCCTCCCTTGACGGGTTGCGACAGGCATTGGGACGGGAGCGGGGCGACAGGCTGATCGCGCGCCAGACCAAGGGCGCGGACATGGCCGCGGAATTCATCCGGGATTACCAGATCGACTGCGAATGGAAACAGAACGGTTTCTTTCAGGGCGCGCTGATGCCGTCCACCATGGAGGCGCTTGAACAAAAGGCCGAGAGTTATGCGGCCGCCGGTTGCCCGTCGAGCTTGATCGACGCGGCTGAGGCGGAGCGTTTGACCGGATCCACCCGCTTCTATGGAGGCTGGCTGTTGAAGTCCGGCGGACATTTGAACCCACTCAGCTATTCCCGGGGCCTGGCCCGGGCCTGCATTCAGGAGGGGGTACGGCTCTACACGGAATCTCGGATGATCGACGCGGTTCGGGAAGGGGCGAAATGGCGCCTGAAAACCGCCGAGGGCTCGGTCCTGTGCGATAAGTTCGTCATGGCCACCGGCGCCTATACAGATGGCGGCGGCATGCAGGTGGAAAAGACCTATAAGATTTGGCGCCCCTTGTTGGCGGCGACCAATCCGCTGCCGGCAGATGTCCGCAAACAGGTCGTTCCCTTCGACGGCACCATGCATGACGGCCGTGGGGACATCTTTGTCTACAAGTACAATCGAGAAGGCCGGCTGGTGGTCTCTATGTTCCCGCGCGGGAAGCGGGGGCACGACATGCCATTTACCCGTCAGATGTTGCTCGACAGGTTGCGCTGGCTGCACCCGCAAGTGCCGGAACACACCGTCTGGGATTATTACTGGATGGGCGAGTTGGACATGCAGAAGACGACCATTCCACGGCTCTACGCGTTGGGGCCTGGCGCGGTCGCTTGCACGGGGCTTTCCGGTCGGGGGGTGCCGACCGGCACCATGTTGGGCGGGATTCTGGCGGATTGGGCCCAAGACGTACCCGAGACAGAGCTGGCCCTCCCTGTGGAGAAACTCTCCAAGGCACCGCCTTATATGGCGATTGGGCCGCAGCTGATGCTGCACTGGTACGCGATCAAGGACAATTTGGCGGCCAAGCGACAAGGGGTAGAGCTGCCGCCGCATCCGTAAATCGAGCAATAAAAAATTTGAGTAAATTGCCAGAAAGGCAATGCGTTAACGGCTAATTAGCAAGGAGGCACATGATGTCCATTAAGTCTGTAATGAAGAAAACCGTGTTTGGGGCGGCGCTGCTTGCCGCGTCAGCGGTTGCCGCGCATGCGGAAGACGTAACTTTGAAGCTGGCTACCACGCTGTTGGAAAAGCAGCCGGCCTATCCGTATGTCACCCAGATGATCGAAGAGATCGAAGGGGCTGGCGTGGGGATCAAGGTTCAGTTTTTCCCGGCCGGTCAGCTCGGTTCCGGTGAAGAACTGCTTGAGGATGCCAAATTCGGCAACGTAGACATGGTTCATGCTGCGATCTACGCCCAGGCCGATCCGCGCTTGGAATTCACGGATCTGCCCTTCCTGATCACATCGCTGGACGATATCCAGACCGTCATCGGCAATCCGAATTCCGAATACAACAAAATCTTGGCGGAAATATTCCTTGATCACGGGTTGAAATATCTCGCAACGGTGGGCGAAGGATTGATCGGTGTCGTCGCGGCAAAGCAGCCAGCCAATCCGCATGGCATCGGTAACCAGGAAATGAACATCCGCGTTTGGAGTTCCAACATGGTCAAGTCCACCATGGAACTGCTGGGCTACAACACGACGACCATGAACTGGGCGGAGGTCTTCCCCGCGGTGCAGGCCGGCACGATTGACGGCGCGATCTGCTGCACGTCCGAATTGGCTTACACCTTGTTCGCGGAAAGCGATGTCGGGAATACCTTCATTCCTTACAACGCCTTCATCGAACGCAACGTCATCTACATGAACGGCGCGAAGTTTGCCCGGATGACCGCGGAGCAGCAGGAAGTCGTTCAGAAGGCGGCTCTGAAGGCAGCGACCGGGATCAACAACAATTCCTGGAACCTGAACGAAACCTACATCGCGAAGCTCAAGGAAAAGGGCTGGACCGTTGTTGAGTTCACGCCGGAACAGCGCGCCATGATCAAGGATAAGATCGTAGCGGAAGTCTGGCCGACAGTCGGCGAGTTGGTGGGTGAAGATATCCTCAACCGAATAACCAAATAAAAGGTCTATGTTGCCGGGGCGAGGCATTGGTCTTGTCCCGGCGATGCTTCGGCCGGTCAAGGCGGTTTCCTTGAACTTGCATGGGGGAGAAGACAGTGACTGAATTGGCAGACCGACTGCCACCCAGATTGGGTGCGATCGTGAAGGCGATGGTTGCGATAAAGCTGAATATTTCTGCAGCAGCGACCCTGGTTCTTCCCGCAACGTTTCTTTTGGTCGTTATCTTTCGATACATTTTACATTCTGATCTGTTCGCATACGAGGAATGGCTGCTGCCGGTTTCTTTCTGGCTTTATTTTCTGGCCAGCGGCGTAGGCAGTTATGAAGACAGTCAGATCCGCGCCGATATCCTGGAATCCTTTTTCAAGAGTCCGAGAGCCATATGGTGGCGGAAGGTCATCCTTTATTCTGTGGAATGCAGCATATCCTTGGTCATGGTCTATTGGGGATATCTGATGATCGAGAACGATGTCCTCTCCTATCCGTTCTGGCAAAAAACAATCGCGATGAAGATACCGTTCTTCGTTCCGCATCTCGGAATCTTCGTCGGACTTGTCTTCATGGCGTTCTATGGATTGCTTCACCTTTATGTCCTGCTGCGGTTCGGGCCGAAGGTGATCGAGGAAGACCTGTTGGCGAAAGCCCGGGATATGGAGGCAGTCTGATGTTGTTGGCTCTTGCTGTCGCGGTCATCGTCGTCCTTCTGCTTGCGGGCGTCGCCGTGCCCATGGCGTTCGGTGGCGTGTTGCTGCTTATCGCGCTAATGGGCGATCACAATATCGCAGCCTTCATGGCCACCGGTCATTGGAAAATGAACACGGTGATCATTCTGGTGATCCCGCTTTTCATCGTGGCCGGGGACCTGATGCAAAAGGGACGGATCGCTGCGCCGATCGTCGCTATTGCCGAATTACTCCTGGGCGGAATCAAGGGCGGTATGAGCGGCGCCTGTGTCCTGGCGAGTGCCATGTTCGGGGCGATTTCCGGTAGCGGTGCGGCGACCTTGACCTGCATCGGCTCCATCATGATGCCGCATCTTCGCAAGACGAAATACCCGGAAGGGTTTTCGGCGGCGCTGTTGGTCAGTGCCAGTCCCTTGGGGCTGTTGATCCCGCCGAGCGGCACACAGCTCGTTTATGCCTGGCTGACGCAGCAATCGGTGCTTAAGTGTTTCCTATCCGCCTTGGCCGCGGGCCTTGTCCTCACCGTGTTCCTGCTGATCGTAAACTTCGTGATGCTTCGCAAGGTTGACGGCGTCGGGTTGAAGAAGATCGAGGGCAACCCGATCGAGATTTTCGGCAAGACCAGTTTCAACGCACTTCCGGCGATTCTGATGCCGGTTATCATTCTGGGTGGCATTTATGGCGGTATTATGACGCCGACAGAAGCCGCCGGTGTGGCCGCGATGTATGCCATTCCTGTCGGGTTCTGGATCTACAAAGGGCTGACCTGGAAGGTGTTCTGGGAAACCCTGAAAGAATCCAGTGTCACCATCGGCGTGGTGATGGTCATGGTCTTCATGGTGCTGATCGTCAGCAAGTATCTGATCTTCGAAGACATCCCCCAACTGGCGAAGGACACGATCTACGCGGTCTCGGACAACCCGATTGTCATCCTGTTGATGATCAACGTGGTCATGATCGTGATCGGGATGCTCATGGACGATTTCAGCGGTCTGGTGTTGAGTGCCTCGTTGCTGACACCCATCGCCGAAAGTGCAGGGATGGACCCGATCCATTTTGCTGCCGTCCTGGGGGTGAATTTGGGCATGGGCAACATCACCCCACCGACTGCGCCGCTGCTGTTTCTTGGGTCCAGGGTCACAGGCGTTTCGGTTCAGGCGATGATGAAGCCGACCTTCATGTTCATCCTGTTCGCTTGGCTGCCAACATTGATCCTGATCACCTATATCCCGGAAATAGCGATGTTCCTGCCGAACCTCTTCCTTGGTTAGGATGGGCGAGGACAATGCCAGGCAAACAGGTAGTCGAAGGCCCCGCGTCGTGCGGGGTCTTCTTTTTTTTGGATGATATCGCTGTGGCTTTGCCAACGGTCCCGGTGGACCGCGCCGGAATCCTCGCTTATAAACGCGGCGTCTCGTTTAGGGCTTCTCACACAAACCGAAAAATTGGAACGGTTCGGCTATGCACGACCTGAAATTCATCCGCGATAACCCCAAGGATTTCGACAAGGCCATGGAAACGCGGGGCATGGGACCCATGTCCGCCGGCATTCTGGCCATGGATGAAGCGCGGCGGTCCGCCCAAACACGTCTTCAGGAATTGCTGGCGCGACGGAACGAAGCATCCAAGGCCGTCGGCATGAAGAAAAAGGCCGGCGAGGACGCTGACGATCTGATCGCGGAAGTCGCTGAGCTGAAATCGACCATCGCCGCCCTGGAAGCCGAGGAACGCCAAGCGGCGGAAGACCTGACCGGCATTCTGGAATCCCTGCCGAATATTCCGGCGGCCGACGTGCCGGTCGGCCCGGACGAGGACGCGAATGTCGAAATCCGCAAATGGGGCGAGCCAAAGGCGTTTTCCTTCGAACCAAAACAGCATTTCGATATCGGCGAAGAAAACGGTTTGATGGATTTTGAAACCGCCGCCCGGCTTTCCGGCGCTCGGTTTGTGGTGTTGAAAGGGCCATTGGCCCGGTTGGAGCGCGCCTTGGCGAACTTCATGCTGGACCGGCACACCTTGCAGAATGGCTATACCGAGATCGTACCCCCGGTGCTGGTCCGTGATGAAGCCATGTACGGAACCGGGCAGCTTCCGAAGTTCGCTGAGGATTTGTTCCGCACGGAAGAGGGGTTCTGGTTAATCCCAACCGCGGAAGTGCCGTTGACCAATCTGGCCAGCGATAGGATCGCAGAGGAAGCGGACCTGCCGCTGCGGTTCACCGCTTGGACACCTTGTTTCCGGTCCGAGGCCGGCGCCGCCGGTCGTGACACGCGCGGGATGATCCGTCAGCACCAGTTTTCAAAGGTTGAGATGGTCAGCATCACCCATCCGGACAAATCGGAAGAAGAATTGGAACGGATGACGGGCTGCGCCGAAGGCATCCTTCAGGCGCTTGACCTGCCGTACCGTGTCCTGGCGCTCTGCACCGGCGATATGGGCTTCGGTGCGCGCAAGACCTACGACCTGGAGGTCTGGCTGCCGGGGCAGGGACGGTACCGGGAAATCTCCAGCTGCTCCAATTGTTGGGATTTCCAGGCACGACGCATGAAAGGGCGTTTCCGCACCCCGGGCGAGAAGGGCACCAAATTTGTCCACACGCTGAACGGATCCGGGTTGGCAGTCGGCCGGACCTTGATAGCGGTTCTGGAAAACTACCAGAACGAAGACGGCAGCGTCACGGTTCCGGAAGCCCTGCGGCCCTACATGGGCGGTATTGATCGGATCGAGGTGGAGAGCGTGGCGTGACCGCGCCGCGTAAGACCGTCGATCTGGCGGATGCGCGGGTCCTGATTTCCAACGACGACGGCATCCGCGCCAAGGGGCTGGCGGTGTTGGAGCAGGTGGCGCGTCCCCTGGTGAAGGAAGTGCGGGTCGTGGCGCCCGAAGGCGGGCGCAGCGGCGCGTCACATATGATCACCTTTGCCGGCCATGTCCGCCTGAAGCGCGTCGGCGCAGCGGAACGCTATGTGACCGACGGCTCGCCCGCCGATGCGGCGATCCTGGGTTTGCAGAAGGTTTTCGGCGCGGATTTGCCCGATCTGGTATTGAGCGGCGTGAATCATGGCCTGAACATGGGCGATGATTTCTTCTCGTCTGGCACCATGGGGGTGGCGATTGAGGCTTGCTTGCAGAACATCCCGGCTATTTCCGTCAGCGCGTATCGCGGCGAGGTCGGGATCAACTGGGACACCGTAGAGAAGGTCCTGCCCGGCGTGCTGGAAAAACTGGCAGCATTCGGGTGGGTTCGGGATGTCTTCTACAACGTCAATATTCCGAATCGACCCTATTCTGATATCAAAGGGATAATGCCTGTCGGCCAAGGTCGGATGGACGATGCGTCGAGCTTCGTCGTCGCCCCAGGGGACGACCCCCGGCGGGTGGGAACTTATCGGTTGCGCCACAATGGGGGCGTCGGACTGCGTCCCATGAGTCAGGACGAGGGGGATTGCGATTACACGGCGATTCGGGACGGATATGTTACGGTGACGCCGGTCCGTGTTGAAATAACGGACAGAGACGTTTTGGAGCAGATGAGGGATGCGTTGACGTGATGCCTTCCACGATGACGGAAGACGACAATCTGTCACTGGACCCGCTTGTCCAGGACCGGGCAAAGCTGGCGCTGGGCCTGCGCCGGTCCGGCGTGCGCGACGCGCGTGTCCTGGATGCGATGGAGCGCGTCCCGCGTGAAATGTTCGTGCCGGACGGATTTCGGCGCCATGCCTATGATGATACGGCGCTTCCGATTGATCTGGGGCAGACGATCAGCCAGCCCTTGATCGTCGCCATGATGACCGAAGCCCTGGAACTTCACGACCGCGCCAAGGTTTTGGAGGTTGGCACCGGGTCCGGTTACCAAGCCATGGTGCTTAGTCTGCTGTGCCGCCGTGTTTATACGGTGGAACGGATTCGCGACCTGCTGAAACAGGCGGAGGAACGCTTCAAGGCGCTCGATCGGCACAATATCACAACCCGCCATGGCGACGGCTACAAGGGTTGGCCGGAACAAGCACCCTTCGAATGCATCATGGTGACCGCCGCCGCACCGGAAATTCCCCAGGCGCTGATAGATCAGTTGGCACCGGGCGGCAGGCTCGTCATTCCGGTTGGCGTGGACCCGGTTTCTCAACGGCTGGTCAAATTGCTGAAACACGAAGACGGCACGATCACGACGTCGGAACTGGCCGGCGTGCGTTTCGTGCCGCTGCTTGAAGGGACGCAATAAGGAACGTGGCCGGCCAGACCAGCAGGAATGCTTCGAATGCCAATGCGCCGGTTTTGACTGCGCTTCTTTTGCTGGTTTGTCTGTCAGTCCTGGCAGGCTGTTCGGACAGGGGCGCGCCGCGCATCCGTGTGTTTGACGGTCAAACGCCGCCTTCCAGAAATGCGGGCCCCGCTGCACAAGGCCCTGTCGCCGAGATCCAGGATGGGTCTTCCCACGTGGTCCGGGACGCCGAAACCCTCTATTCCATTGCGCGCGCCTATGGCGTCAGTACCCGCGATCTGATTTCCGCAAACGGTTTGAAACCGCCATACCTTTTGCTCAAGGGCCAGCGCCTGACCATTCCCGCGAGCCGTGTTCACCGCGTTCGGCCCGGTGAGACAGTTTATGGCATTTCACGGCAATATGGCGTCGATATGAGTCAACTGGTCCAACGCAACAATATCAGTCCTCCCTTTACCATCCGCGTCGGGCAGCGCTTGATCATTCCGGGCCGGGTCGTAGAAGCCCAAAGTGTTGCCGCTATACCAAGGCAATCGACGCCGGAACCGGAGCCGGTCGTGCGTTTTGAAACAAAATTGACGGATGAGGAACGCCGGAAGTTGGCGGAGGAGCCACTGGATGCGCCCTTGGCTGTCCAACCCAAGCGCCAGGCCCAAACGCCCCAACCTCAATCCCAACCGGCCCTGGCGCCGCTTGCTGGAGGGCCTCGGGCGCCCAGACAGGCCGGCGACCGACCCGCGGCGCCACAGGTCGCCGCCGAGCCGGTGCCACAACGTGGCTTCGCGGTATCGGCGGATGGTTTTCCACGACCGCGGATGAAACCCGAGGGGCTGTCGCAAGTAACCATCGCCGGGCCGAAAATCGTGCCGCGTCCGGAAGCGCGCAGTAAGGACACCTTCCTGTGGCCTGTGCAGGGCAGGGTCATTTCCAGATTCGGGCCCAAGGCGGGTGGGCTACACAACGACGGGGTCAATATCGCTGCCCCGCGGGGGACTTCTGTTCGTGCGGCTGAGAACGGTGTCGTTGTCTATGCAGGCTCCGAACTGAAAGGGTTCGGCAACATGGTATTGGTGAAACATGCGGACGGGTATGTGACCGCCTACGCCCATACGGCGGATGTGCTGGTAAAGCGTGGGGACCGCGTGCGGCGGGGGCAGGCCATTGCGCGGGTCGGCAGCACCGGCAATGTGGACCGGCCGCAACTTCATTTTGAAATCAGAAAAGGCCGCAAGGCCATTAATCCGCAGGGTCGCCTTGGCGCGTGATCGGGTAACTAAGAAATATGATCATTCTACTATACTATTTATCTAATTGTTTAGAATGATAAAATTTTATGAAAAGGCGTGCTGTTGAGATTTCATTAACTGGCTGAACCTAACATCGGGTGTCGTTTCTTTTGGAGTAAATCCAATCCTCTCCGGCCTTGCCGGGTCCATCCAGGAGCCCCCGATGTCCATTCTTAAGAAGGTCAATATTTCGACCAAGATTTATGGCGGTTTCGGCGCCATACTCCTCTTCCTATTGATCATCAGCGCAACCTCTTGGTGGAGTTTGGGGCAGTCTGGTTCGAAGGGCGAAAGTTACCGGGCTCTGGCGACCCAGACGGCGGAAATCAGCCGTGTCCAGGCCGACCTGATGAGAGCCCAATTGTTGGTCGAGCATTTCCTGAGCAATCCTTCCATGTCCGTCGTCATTAAGGTCGCTGCTGCCCGAAAACGGGTCGAAGAGCGAATGGAGGCTTTGGCCGCGATGGATTTACCCGATGAAAGTCGCGCGCAACTGGAATCGGTATCGGAAAATCTGAAGGCCTATTTCGATGCCTTCGTCGAAGTGACGAAACTGGACAAACAGCGGGTCAGCATCGTCGAGAAGGAGCTTTCCGTTCAGGACGGCAAAATGGAAACGCATATGGGGAAATTGGTTCGCACCGCGACCGATGAATACCTCGCCGACATCGCGGCCATGGGGGGAGAAGTCATGCGTCATGTCCTGCGCATGCGGAACTTCGTCGACCAGTTCCAGTTCCGTCCTGACAGCAAAGCGCTGCAGGCGCTGAAGGCGGAAAGCGCCTTGATGGACGAGAAACATGACGTCTTGGCGGAGAATATTTATGACGAGGGCCGGGTGGCCCTGTCGGACAAAGTGCTCACGCTTCATAAAGCCTATATGGGCGCGGCAGAACGTCTGTTTAAAACGGTCGAAATGCGTACGCGCCTGGTCGAAAAAACACTCAGCAAGCACGGTTCGAAGGCTCTGGCAGATATGGATGCCGTGGTGCAAACCAACGGCGACATTCAGGATAACCTGGGCGAGACCGCCCAATTGTCGAATTCAATCGGCATGACAATTTCCATCGTTGTTTCCGGGGTCAGCGTCGTTCTGGGAAGCGTTCTTGCCTGGTTGATCGGAGGCAGCATCTCCAAGCCGATCCGGGCCATCACGAGGGCGATGACGGGCCTGGCGGGCGGCGACCGCACGGTGGAAATCCCCGGTCAGGACCATCAGGACGAAATCGGGGACATGGCCGATGCTGTTCAGGTCTTCAAGGAGAACTTGATACGCAATGACGAATTGCAGGCTCAGCAGGAACAAGAGGCCCGCGGGCGGGAAGAACGGGCCAAGCGGATCGAAGAACTGACCCTGGGCTTCGACCGGAAGGTCGGTGAGGTGTTGGACGCCTTTTCCGGTTCCGCGGCGGAAACGGAAAAAACCTCTAACTCCATGAGTTCCATTGCAGACGATACAAATCGCAGGGCGACGACCGTTGCTGCGGCGGCGGGCCAGACATCGACCAATGTGCAGAGCGTGGCCGCCGCGACGGAACAGTTGTCCCACTCATCTTCTGAAATCGGCAGGCAGGTTTCGCAATCTGCTGAGATTGCGGGACGCGCGGTCGATCAGGCCCGGAAGACCGACCAAACGGTGCAGGGACTGTCGGAGGCCGCGAAGGAAATCGGCCAAGTGGTGCAATTGATCCAGGATATCGCCGAACAGACGAACCTGCTGGCGCTGAACGCGACGATTGAGGCGGCCCGGGCGGGTGAAGCCGGGAAAGGGTTTGCCGTGGTCGCCAACGAGGTCAAAAGCCTTGCAACGCAGACGGCAAAAGCGACCGGCGATATAGGGCGACATATCACTTCGATCCAAGGGGAGACGGAAGCCGCCGTTCTGGCGATCCAGGCGATTGCGAAAACGGTGGATGACATAAACCACACCACCTCCGCGATCGCGGCGGCGGTTGAGCAACAGGTCGCCGCAACCGGTGAAATTACCCGCAGTGTCGATCAAGCGGCTGCAGGCGCGCAGGAAGTCTCAACGAATATCAGCGAGGTGACGCGCGGCGCTGGGGAAACCGGTTCTGCGGCGGGTCAGATGACGGAAGTCGCCAGCCGAATGAAAACCAAAGCGGACGAGTTGCGGCACGAGGTTGAGAATTTCCTTAATGGTGTCCGGGCGGCTTAGCGCCCGGACACTGCCCGCCTCAACCCAACACAGTTCAGCCTAACCCGGTTTGGCGCAGGTTCGCTTAGGTAAGGGGCTTACCGAGACTGCCGGCGAGTTCCTGAATGAACTGCCATGCGACACGGCCCGAACGCGCGCCGCGCGTCACGGTCCATTCCACCGCGCGCGGTTTCCAATAGTCTTCCTCAACACCCAGGTCGTAGGCTTCCACATAGCCTGCGATCATGTCGAAATAGGTCTGCTGGTCACAGTTATGGAAGCCGAGCCATAGACCGAAGCGATCGCTAAGGGAGACTTTCTCTTCAACGGCTTCCGACGGGTTGATCGCGGTCGAGCGTTCATTCTCGATCATGTCGCGGGCCATCAGATGCCGGCGGTTGGACGTCGCGTAGAAGACGACGTTTTCCGGCCGCCCTTCAACCCCGCCTTCCAGAACCGCTTTAAGGGATTTATAGGCGGCGTCTTCTCCGTCGAAGGACAGGTCGTCGCAGAACAGGATCCAGCGGCGGTCGGTTCCGCGCAGAAGATCGAGCAGGATGGGCAGCGTAGGGATGTCTTCGCGATGGATTTCGACCAATCCCAGGCTGCCGGGCTTTTCATTGTTCACCGCCGCGTGGACCGCCTTTACCAGTGAGCTTTTTCCGCCCCCGCGCGCGCCCCAAAGCAGGGCATTGTTCGCCGGCAGACCGCGCGCGAAACGAGATGTGTTCTCCAGCAATTGGCCGCGCTGCAGTTCTATCCCCTTCAACAGGTAGATATCGACGCGGTTTACCTTCTTCACCGGCGACAGGCGGCTGCCATCTGCGTGCCAGACATAGGCGTCTGCACCGGCCAAGTCATCCTGCGTCGGCGCAGGCGGGCTCAGCCGTTCCAAGGCGGTTGCAATGCGCTCTATGAGCGGGAGGAGATCGGTGTTTTGCATCATATTTGTCATGGCGCGGGACGGTATTGCCTGGTCGTTCTAGCGTCAATGCAGATTGGAGGATGGCTCCTATGCGTTATGGGAAACGCTGGCTCCTTTACTCAGACCAATTTGTGGTACTGCCGAACACTCAGAGATTTAACGCAGCAATCGGTTTTGCATTGTGTGTTTTTCAAGCTTGCCGTTGAGATCGGTGCGGCCGGTTCGGGTCGATAAACCGGACCGGCGCCCGGGAAAGGGGGGAAGGATTGTGGGGGTGCTAATGCAGCGATAGAACAGACCAAAGCGAACCAAAATGCCCCACCCCCTAAAATAACTGTTGAAAAGCCCCTATATTGCACCGAAACGGGGGGTGAACCGGCGCAGGCTACGGGCGTTGCAAAAGCGGTCACCCTCGGTATAGTCCGGCGGTTCTCAATCGAGGCGGTGCAGCCGCGTCGGATTTCCATTTGATCGGGCGTCGCACCGGCCGTGGACCAGGGTATCCCCAGTAACACCCATGGGATTTCCAGGACCACGCATAGCATCGACGTCCTTGTAGGGAGGTTTTATGTACTTCATATCGACGGCATTCGCCCAGGACGGCGGCGCCATGGGCGGAATGGGCGGACTGGTTCAGTTCGTGCCGCTGATCGCCATCGTCGCGATCTTCTATTTCCTGCTCATCCGGCCGCAGCAAAAGCGGCAGAAAGAACACCAGGCCAAGATCAATTCCGCGCGCCGCGGTGATCAGGTCATGACCGGTGGCGGGATTTTCGGCAAGGTCACAAAAGTCATGGATGACGGTAAGCTGCAGGTCGAAATCGCCGAAGGCGTTCGCATCCGCGTTGCAGCCAGCACGTTGATGGATGTCATCAGCAAGACGGAACCGGCCAAGACGGGTAAGTCCGACAAGGCTGAAAAGTCCGACGACTCCAAGGGCGAAAAGTCCGAGTAATCTTTAACGGCGGTGGTCCGGTCGGTCGAAACAGGCCGGCGGCGGCCGCCGACTAAAGCGAAAGAGCTGCCGCAGCATGCTCCAGTTCCCACTATGGAAAAAGGCTCTCATCGGCATCATTTGTGCCATGGGTGTCCTGTACGCCGCCCCGAATTTCTTCCCCGAAGGCACGTTTGACGGCTTGCCGGCCTTTGCGCCCGGCAAAACGTTGAGCCTCGGCCTCGACCTGCAGGGCGGGTCGCATCTTCTTATGGAAGTCGAGACGGATGCTGTCGTAAAGGAGCGTCTGGAATCGACCGTCGATGGCATTCGCCGGATGCTGCGGGCCGAGCGTATCGGATATACCGGTCTCGGCGTTGAGGGTAGCTCGGTGGTCTTTGCCCTTCGTGACCAGACCCAGGCAGATCTCGCGGAAACGAAAACCCGCGATATCGACCGGACGCTCCGCGTTTCGCGCCTGGAAGACGGCCGTTTTTCCGTCACGTTTGACGAAGCGACGATGGCCGCGGCAAGGGTCCACGCGGTCGAACAATCGGTTGAGATCATTCGGCGGCGTATTGACGAGATGGGAACGAGGGAACCGATCATCCAGCGCCAGGGTGAAGATCGGATTCTGGTGCAGGTTCCGGGGTTCGATGACCCGGGTGCATTGATCGACATCATCGGTCAGACGGCCCAGATGACCTTCCATCTGCTGGATGAGCGCGCTGCCCCCGGGCAAGTGCCGGCGAGCGCACCTCCCGGCACGATGATCCTGCCGTCCAACGAAGAAGACGGTCCGCAGTTCTTGGTCGAACGGCGCGTCCGCGTCAGCGGCGAACGCCTCGTTGATGCCCAGCCCAGCTTTCAGAACAACCAACCGGTCGTTTCCTTCCGCTTCGACACGCTTGGTGGGCGGCAGTTCGGCGATGTGACGCAGGAAAATGCGGGCCGGTATCTTGCCATCGTCCTCGACGGAAAAGTCATCAGCGCACCGGTGATCCGCGAACCGATCCTGGGCGGCAGCGGCATTATCAGCGGCAGTTTCACGGTTCAGCAGGTCAACGACCTGGCCCTGCTGTTGCGGGCCGGCGCTTTGCCGGCGCCGATTTCCGTTCTTGAGCAACGGGCCATCGGGCCGGGCCTTGGGCAGGATTCCGTCGATGCCGGTAAGATTGCGAGCATCATCGGTCTGATCGCCGTCATGGCCTTCATGGTCATGAGTTACGGCCTGTTCGGCTTGATGGTCGACGTCGCATTGATCTTCAATATCGGCTTGATCATAGCGATCCTCTCCGGTTTGCAGGCTACTCTAACCCTTCCGGGGATCGCCGGGATCGTCCTGACGATCGGGATGGCGGTCGACGCCAATGTGCTGATCTTCGAGCGGATACGTGAGGAATTGGCAGGCGGGCGTTCTCCCTTCTCCGCCGTCGATGCCGGCTATAGACGGGCTTTGACCACCATCATCGACTCCAATTTGACGACTTTGATTGCCGCCGTGCTGCTGTTCGCCTTCGGGTCCGGACCGATCAAGGGCTTTGCGGTAACACTGTCGATCGGGATCGTTACGTCGATGTTCACGGCGATCATGGTTACCCGTTTCTTCGTCGTTAGCTGGTTGCGGTCCAAGCGGCCCGCCACATTGACGATATAGACCTTGCCGGAAAGGGCAGTCCGATGCGTTTGAAGATCGTTCCCGACAACACGAAGATCGATTTTATCGGTTACCACAAGCTGGCGATCGGGTTCTCCATTATTCTGGTCGTTGTCTCTCTGGGCCTTTTCGCTGTGCGCGGATTGAACCTGGGCATCGACTTTCTCGGCGGCATCATGCTGGAAGTGAAGACCGAGGGGCCGGCGGATATCGGGACTTTCCGGTCCGATCTGGGCAGTTTGGGGCTTGGTGACGTGGGCATTCAGGAGTTCGGTGAACCGGACGTTCTGCTCATCCGTGTCCAACGCCAGCCGGGCGGTGATGAAGCGCAGCAGGCAGCGATCAAGACGATCACCGAAACCCTGGGCGACCGGGTCGTCGAATACCGGCGCAATGAAGTGGTCGGCCCGACGGTTGGCGCGGAACTTCAGGAAGCCGCATTGATCGCGGTTTTGGCCGCCATCGGCGCCATCCTGGTCTATATCTGGTTCCGGTTCGAATGGCAGTATGGGGTAGGGGCCGTCATCGCGCTGTCCCACGACGTTATCGCGACCATCGGGTTGTTCGCGTTGTTCCAATTGGAATTCAACCTGTCGACGGTCGCGGCGATCCTGACCATTGCGGGTTATTCGATCAACGATACCGTGGTCGTCTATGACCGGGTGCGTGACAAGCTGCGCCGGTTCAAAAAGCTTCCGTTCGAGGAATTGTTCAACCTGGCGATCAACAAGACGCTGTCGCGGACGGTGATGACCAGTTTCACCACCCTGCTTGCCTTGCTCGCCCTGTTGTTTTTCGGTGGAGAAGTGATCCGCGATTTCGTTATCGCGATGATCTGGGGCATCGTTATTGGGACCTATTCTTCAATCGCCATTGCCGTGCCGCTGTTGCTGTATATGCGTCCGCGCCGGGGGGATGAGGATGAAGCCCCCACTGGGGAAGACGCCACATCGAAGGGGACAGCGCCCGAAGCGGGCTGACGCCAACTATTGGATATCACGCCGCTCATTCCCGAAGACAGGCAGGTCATCGATTCGTATGGACCGGGTCGGTTCCAGATTGCCGGTATAACCTATACCGGGCCGGTTTTGGTCTTTCCGAATGCGGTTCTAAGCTGGGATGTCGCGGAGAGTGACGACGTCTTTTCCGCTCTGGATCCCGCCACCCTTGGCGCTATTTCGGCGGCTAATCCAGCTATCGAGGTTCTGTTGCTGGGGACGGGGGCGAAGACCGAGTTCGTCAGGCCGTCGCTAAAGGCGTCGATCAAACAATCGATCGGGCTGACACCTGACGCCATGGAGACCGGTGCGGCCTGCCGTACATACAACATTCTGTTGGCCGAGGGCAGGCGCGTCGCCGCCGCTATGATGCCGGTTTAGCCATGCTTTGGTGCACGACGGCTATTTACTTACGGATAGTCGATGCCGCTGACGAAGTTGGCCAGATTCACGCAAAGTTTTTGTAATTCCCGGGCGGATTTCGCGCCTAGATGTTCGTTTCGCTGAATGCGTTGCGCCGCCGTTTCGGAAATCGCCGTAACCAGGGGCTGAAGTCGTTTCTGCCCGGCCGTCTCAAGACTGCCGGCGAGTTTCTGCACCGTCGTCAGGATGTCACTCTCCGACCGGGTCAATTCGTCCTCTATGCCGGCCGCGCCGCCTTCCTCAAGCAATTCGATCAGGTATGCCTGCCGCTCAACCAGATAGGTATTGAAGGTTAACAATGCGCGGTCCAGTGCTTCACGGTGCGCAACCGGATCGAAGTCCCCTGATTTCTTGGCCTTAAGTGTATTCGGTACCATGACCCGCCGGGTGAAGGTTTCTTCCCGTACGGCCTTCCTGCGGTCCGGGCCAATATATTGCGTTGTCACGACGAAGGGACGGTTGTTGTCGATCAGCCGGTCTAACCGCTTCTGCATTAAGTCGCTGCTGAAGGGGCGAACCAGGAAAGCATCGCAACCGGCACTGACGATGCTTTCGACACCTGCTCCTGTCGGGGCGGGGCCGGTCATCAGGTAAAAGCCGAATGGATCGTGGTCCGAAAGGTTTTGCCGCGCCTTTCTGATGGTCGTGGCAATGGATTTCAAATCCTTGGACGTGTCGAACATCACCAGATCGTAGAGTGACGTCTCCATTGCCCTCAGAGCCTCGGTGCGGTCCGTAGTCGTATCCACACGACTGAAACCGGACGAACGAAGTCCTGAGACCAGGGCCGCCCTAAGCGATGGATGATTTTCCAGCACGAAGGCGGCTAGTGAAACGGACATAGGGTCCGTATTAGGAGTTCTCTCCATACCCAATCAGACGCGTTCTGCGCCCTTCCCCCTCAACGTCTAGTTGCATCGTGCCTCTCTGCGAATCACTACTGCACTTAGACAGAAACCTGCCATAATGATTAGGTAGTAGAATCAAGAACTCAAACGAACGCAATAGATAATTAGTTTATTTATGCTTTTTTATTACTTCGAATACATAAAGTAACGGGTGTTAACGTACGAGTATTCACCCGTTGGTAGGAATCATTAGTTGAATCCATGGCGGAAAACTGCGGGTTCGGGAATCGGTGGGAAGCTCAAAAAAGAATTGTATTGCGGGTTTGAGTCGCCTTGGTCCGATTCCAAGAAATCACCAAATATCGGCAAGGGAATGCACCTGCACATGCAGTTTTTTATGTTTCGTTTTGCCAATGAACCAAGACGTGGCCGAGTAATCACCCAAAGAAAAACGCCCCGCACAGGCGGGGCGTTTCTCGTAAACCGGTGGTACTTGGATTAGCCGGCCAGATTCTGGTTCGCGAAGTCCCAGTTGACCAGGCTGTCCAGGAACGTCGCGATATAATCGGGGCGACGGTTCTGGTAGTCCAGGTAGTAGGCGTGTTCCCATACGTCGATCGTCAGCAGCGGCGTTTGGCCGTGCGCGATGGGGCTGTCGGCGTTGGCGGTCTTGGTGACCTTCAACTTGCCGCCGTCCAGGACGAGCCAAGCCCAGCCACTGCCGAACTGCGTGGTGGCAGCCGCCTTGAATTCTTCGACGAACTTGTCGTAGCCGCCGAGATCTTCATCGATCTTCGCGGCAATGGCGCCGGTCGGCGCTCCGCCACCGTTCGGGGTCATGGAATGCCAATAGAAAGTATGGTTCCAGACCTGCGCGGCGTTGTTGAAGATGCCCGCCTTTGAGGCGTCACCGGCAACGGCCTTCACGATTTCTTCCAGGCTCTTCCCGGCCAGATCCGTGTCTTTCACCAGATTGTTCAGATTGGTTACGTAGGTGTTGTGGTGTTTGCCGTAATGGAAACTCAGCGTATTCGCGGAGATATGCGGCTCAAGAGCGTCCTGCGCGTAAGGCAGGGCGGGAAGTTCGAATGCCATTGTGACCCGTCCTCTTCTGCTTGGTATTTGTTGGTTTGCCGTGTTTGTTCGTTGTGGCCAATTTCGAATGTCGCGAATAAGCGATCATGGCCGGCGCCACAAAGTATTGGTTCAGCCCGCCGGATTGCAAGGGGACAAAGCCGAATAACCTACCTATGGAGTCGTGTTTTTCCGTGACGTCAGGAATTTCGGTGTCAATTGTGCCGGTGACCGGAATATCGACGTTGCCCTGGCCGCTGTGATCGCGTTTTCTGCGGAACGGATGAAGGGGCGCTGGATGGGTATGCCGACAAAATCGGATTTGGATCATTGCCTCGACGTTACGCGGCGCGGGAAGTCGAATCTATGGTTCGTCGGGCGTGGCTTACCTGCGCGACGCCGATCGATGTTCGCATCCGCCTATGCTTCCATGCGGGTTGTGGACGACTATGTCGATGACGAGTTTCTCGTCCTGCCCGTTGAAGAGCGCGCGCAACGTCGAGCTGGCGCCCATGACCGGGTGTCGGGATGGCTGTCGTCGATGGAAGCCGCCGTGGCGGGTGAGGTTAGGGCGGGCGGAAGTGGCGGCTTGCCCGACCCGCGGATTGTTCGTGCGGTGAGTGATTGCTTCGCGGGGGCAGATATCGGCCCCGGTCCGTGGCGGCATCTTGCAAGGTCGATGCATCGCGATATCGATGAAGTGCCGTTTCGCAGCTGGGACGATTTCGTTGATTATTGCGAGGGCGCAACGGTCGCTCCCGCGAGTATTTTCCTCTATGTCGTCGCAGCGGATCTGGAAGACGCCCCTCAGGCAGGCCGCAAACTTCCGGCAGCTGCGCCCGATTGCGTCCGGGATATGGCGATTTTCTGTTACCTCGTGCATATCGCCCGGGACATTTTGAAGGATGCGGCAGCAGGTCCGGCGTTGTTGACGATACCGGAGGACATTCTGCAATCTCATGACCTGACCCGGACCGAGTTGTCCGTGGCGGCAAAGGAAGGGACGGATCGGCGACTATACGGCCTGGTTTCTGACTTGGTGGACCGGGCAGCGGACTATCGGCGCCGCGGGGAAGCATGGCGCGACAGACTGTTGCCCTTGCTCGGCCTTCGGGAGCGCGCGGCGTTTTCGGCCCTAATGTCTGTATATGGCGCCTTGCACGACAGGTTGTCGGACGATCCCGGATTTGCCTTGGAGCGTGACCCTAAACAGCGCGAAGAACTGCGCCGCGCCGCCCTGACGGCCGCGAATATCCAGGTCTGATGGGGGCGATCCGTGGGCGCCGAACAGGATATGGGCAAAAACCTCTCTTATTGCGGGGAAATGGTGTACCGGGAAGATCGGGAGCGCTTCCTATCCGCCATGACCGCACCGCCGGATCGGCGCGAAGCCTTATTCGCTCTGTATGCCTTCAACCATGAGATTTCCAAAACGGCCGGCGTGGTTTCCGAACCGATGTTGGGCCAGATCCGGCTGCAATGGTGGCGAGAAGCGATTGAGGAATGCTACGCGGGAACACCGCGCCGCCATGCTGTCGTAACCGCGCTGGCGGACGTTATTCAGGATGTTGATCCGACACGCTCCTTATTTGAGGCACTGATTGAGGGGCGGGAACAGGATTTGGACTTTCATCCGCCCGGCACTGTTGTCGATTTGGAACGTTATGCGGATCTGACTTCGGGTCGCTTGACCGAATTGGCCCTGGAACTCTGTCTGGCAGGGCAAGACGGGGCTTCCGGCGATTTGCGTCAGGCCGCCCGCAAGATCGGGACGGCTTGGGCGATGGTGGGGTTGATGCGTGCCTTGCCGTTTCATATGCGGGCCCGGCGGGGCATGTTGCCGCGCGAGCTTGCAGCAAGTCATGGTGTCGCCGCATCGGACCTGTCGGAAGGGCGGAATGTTCCGGGGATTGCCTTGGCCGTTGAAGAGGTCTGCGCCCAAGCATGCGCCTTGCTCGCCGACGCCCGTCGTGTTTCCACAAGGGGAATGCCGGTTGGGTCCATCTATGGTGCCTTGTCTATTGGGGTGATTGCCGACAGTCATCTCAAACAGCTTCGTAAGGTAAATTTTGATGTTTTTGATGTTCGGCTGGCCGCCCCGCCGGTCCTGCGCGGTTGGTCTTTGATGATACGATCGTTGCGAGGGCGATATTGAATGGGTGAGGTAACTTCGTATGCAGTTGCGAATTGCCGTTGAATCACTTGTTAAAATTTACAACCAATAGTATTTTAACTAAATTGATTCAGTGTACTTAAGCGATTCTTTGTGATAGTCAGACCGTGAGAGATTGGGAGAACCCAATAGGAGAGAAGAATGTCTGACGTATCTCTAACAGAGGCGCAACGCGCCTCTTTAACTGCATTGCAGCGCACGAATAGTGTCGCGGACCGTTCCTCGCAAAACCTGACAACCGGCCGTCGCGTGAACAACGTGAACGACGACCCGGTCGCGTTCTTCATTGCCCAGCAACTGTCCCAGGAAGGGGCAGCCTTCGCCCAGCGGCGTGAAGAGATCGACCAGGGGATCAGTTCCCTTCGGGTGACGAACGGCGCGATCGACACGATCGAACAGTTTTCACGCCAGCTTGAGGGCATTGCAGAGGCGGCCCGTTCCACGACGGACCCGAACCAATTGTCCCAATTGGAGCAGCAGTTTCAGCAAATTGGGCGGCAGATCGCCAATGTGGCGGGCGATGCCTCTTTCGGGGGGGTTAATCTGCTGACATCGACGAACAATCAGCTCAATGTTCAATTCAGCGACAATGAAGGCTCGGAACTCAATGTCCAGGGCGTAGACGTTCTGAACGGCGGCGGGTTCGAAGCCGGATCCTTCGTCGATGGCGAAATCCAGATTGACCAGTTGGGCGTCACCGGCGGTAGTTTCGCAAGCTTCCTGAGCAATCCGGAAGAAGTCGATGCCCTTATCGGCAATATCCGCAGCAGCATCGACAGCCTGCGCGGGCAGGCCCAGTCTTTCGGCTCCAATGTCGCGATCCTGCAGGAACGCGCCAGCTTCAACCAGAATGTCGCGAACGAGCTTCAGGCCGGCGCGGACAATCTGACTTTGGCCGATTTGAATGAGGAAGCGGCCAATCTGGTCGCGGCCCGCACGCGCACGCAGCTCGGCACCCAAACGCTGGGCATTTCCGGCGGCCAGCAATCCTCGATCCTGCAGATCCTGGAAGGTATCGGTTAAACCGACAGCGGATAGTATTCGCGTAAAAGGCCGGCGTCTTCGCCGGCCTTTTGCATTTCATGGCTTAGCCGTTAAGCGGCCAAACGAGCTTGCGCCAGCCATAGGTCCAGCGCGGCCAGCGCCCGCTGTGACATGGCAAGTTTGCGATCGCGGCCCTTGATTTTCTTCTTGCCGGCTGGTGGTTCCGGCGGTGGAAACAGGCCGAAATTGACGTTCATCGGCTGGAAGGTTTCCGCTTCCGCGCCACCGGTGATATGGTGGAGCAACGCACCCAAGGCGGTCGTCTCCGGTGGGGGCACGATTGTCTGACCAAGACGGTCCGCGGCGGCGAAACGGCCCGCCAGCAAGCCGATAGCGGCGCTTTCCACATAGCCTTCCACACCCGTTACCTGCCCGGCAAAGCGCAGGCGCGGCAGGGCCTTCAGCCGCAGGGCCGCATCCAGCAAGCGGGGTGAATTGATGAAGGTGTTCCGATGTATGCCGCCGAGGCGCGCGAATTCCGCCTTTTCCAATCCCGGTATCATGCGGAACACATCGCCCTGGGCGCCATATTTCAGCTTGGTCTGGAAGCCGACCATGTTCCACAACGTGCCCAGCGCATTGTCCTGCCGCAGTTGGACGACCGCGTGGGGGCGGGACCCGTCATGGGCATTGGTCAGGCCGACGGGCTTCATCGGTCCGAAGCGCAGGGTTTCCCGGCCCCGTTCCGCCATGACTTCGATCGGCAGGCAGCCCTCGAAATAGGGCGTTTCCTTCTCCCATTCGTGGAACTCGGTCTTCTCGCCATCAATTAAGGCGTCCAGAAAGGCGTTGTACTGGTCTTCGGTCATCGGACAGTTGATGTAGTCCTTGCCTTCGCCCTTGTCGTAGCGGGACTGGAACCACACCGTATCGAAATCGATACTGTCCTTGTGGATGATGGGAGCAATGGCATCGAAGAAGGACAGTTCCTCTTCGCCGCCCAGGCCCCGGATCACTTCGCTCAAGGCGGGGGATGTCAGCGGTCCAGTCGCGATGATTACGCTGTCCCAATCTTCAGGCGGCAGGGCATCGACCTCGCCACGTTCGATCGTGATCAACGGATGCTCGTTCAACGCGGCGGAGACTTTGTCGCTGAACTGGTGGCGGTCCACCGCCAATGCGCCGCCGGCGGGCAGCCGGGCATCGTCACCGCTTTTCAGGATCAGCGATCCGCAGCGGCGCATCTCTTCATGCAACAGGCCAACCGCGTTGTATTCGGCATCATCGGACCGGAAGGAGTTGGAACAGACGAGTTCCGCGAACCCGTCGGTTTCATGTGCATCGGTTTTTCGCACTGGGCGCATTTCATGCAGCACGACGGGAATACCGGCCGAGGCCAATTGCCAGGCCGCTTCTGATCCTGCCAAACCACCGCCAATGACATGCACGGGTTTCATCTCATTCTCCAACCGCCGGGTTCTGCTGATCCGGGGAAGCGACGTAGTACAGGCTGCGGGACCGTCAAGGCAAGTCGTCTGCTGTCATTGGGGATGGTCTTACACGGTGAGGAACGCCATATTTGGTGCCTAGGACCGTAGCAACATCAATCGAAGTAATGGTAAGCGCCATGCCGAACAGTGCAGCCGCCGAAGCGACCGGAAAAGCGGGAGGGAAAGAGGCGGCCTTGGTCAAGGATAGTCTGCATTTGCTGGGCATGGAAATCCTGCCGCTGCGGATGCCCGCTTTGAAACGGGCGCGGTTGGTGAAGAACAATCAGCTGCAAACCATGGTCGAACTGTTCCACGACGATACGGCGGGCAGCGGACAGGTCCTGACCGAGGAATTGCCGGGGTTCTTTCCGCAAGGCGGTGATGACTTCAAGGCGGATCTCATTCTGCTCAAGAAATTCGACGATGTTCCTAGTTTCGATGTGTATTCAACCCGAATAACGCTGAGGGAACTGAATATTCCGATCGATGATCACGAAGCCCTGCGTCTATCGGAAGCGAAGCGCGAAGAACTGACCGAACGGATGAAGACCTTTACCCACCCCTTGATCGGCCATGTCTATGGCGCCGAGGCGCAATCCGTGGACGATCTGCAGGGCATACTGGGGATGTTCAAGGACCCAGATCCAAAAACGGCTTTGGCGAATTTGCGTAAGATGGCGGACAGTTTGGGTATCGAGTTGATGGATATTCCGAAGTTCCTGGAAGACTACGGCGATATCTTCCTGTCGCTCGCCTTTTTCCGGGATATCCTGGACAAGACGGTGCCGACGATTCACCAGTACCTCGAATGGATGGCTGAGTTACGCGAGAGTTTCGTGGTCAAGCAGGATCGTGCTCAGGATAACATGTTGGCCAAGATTGAAGCGGATCTGACGGATATCACCGGATCGATTACCGGGCGTTTTGAAAGCTTCGACCGAAAGACGAACGACTTTTGGACGGATATCAACGCCGAGCGATTTCATGAGGTGCGCGAGTTGATTACGGCGCATCACCGCACGGTCGGTGGCGTGCTTTGCGGCCTTACCCTGAAGATGGAACACTGGAAGAAGAAGTTCAGGAATTCCGGTGCGGGCGGCCCACAGCAACGTCTGGAATTTACCCGCAGCGAGGTCCTGCCCGGCCTGGACTGGATCAAGGACCTGGAACGGCGCGGATCCCAGATCAACAAGTGACCCTGGATGCCTCACGGCCGTTTGTTTCGGATGTGGGGCAATGGCCGTGGACAGGTGGGAAACCCTGGTTTAACCCTGATCTCATCTGTGGTGAGTATTTCCCAATCGCAAAGGCAAGACCATGAGTGTTCAACGCGCCCCTGTCGCGACGGCCGCGAACGAAGTGACCCCTGTAAGACGGGGACGGGAGTTCCTGAATGTTCCCGGTCCGACGAACATACCCGGCCGCATCCTGAACGCGATGCACCGGCCGGCAGTCGACTTTTCGGGCCCTGAATTCATTGACATTGCGATGTCGTGTTTCCGCGACCTGAAATGGTTGTTCCGGACGGAAGGCGACGTCTTCATCTATGCCGCCAACGGTCATGCCGCCTGGGAAGCCGCGATGGTCAACACCTTGTCGGCTGGTGATACGATCCTGGTGCCCGAAACGGGCCATTTCTCAACCGGTTGGGGCGAAACCGCCGAATCCTTGGGCCTGAAGGTAAAGACCGTCGCCAGCGATTGGCGCCGGGCTATCGACCCGGCGGCCGTCGAACAGGCACTTCGTGCAGACGCGGATCACGCGATCAAAGCGGTGCTGATGGTCCATACGGACACCGCGACTGGCGTGACCAGCGATATCCGTGCCCTGCGCGCGGCGATCGATGCGGCCGGGCATCCGGCGCTGTTCATGGTCGATGCGATTGCGTCCTTGGCGACGACCGAACTGGAAATGGACGCGTGGAAAATCGATGTGGTCATCGGTGCGAGCCAAAAAGGACTGATGTGTCCGCCTGGCGTCGCCTTGGTCGCGGCCGGTGCCAGGGCGCTGGAAGCACATGCCACGTCTTCATTGCCCAAACGATATTGGGATTGGACCGCCCGGCGGGCAAAGGAACATTACCGTAAGTTCTGCGGAACAGCGCCGGAACATACGATTTTCGCGATGCGTGAAGCCTTGAATATGCTTCAGGAAGAAACCCTGGAAGGGGCATTCCGCCGCCACGAACGGCTGTCCGAAGCGGTGCGCTTGTGCGTCGGGCGATGGTGCGAAGGCGGCGCGCTGCAGTTCAACGCGGTTAATCCAGACGAGCGGTCCAACGCGGTTACGACAATTCTTCTGCCGCCCGGGGTCGATACGGATACCATGCGCGCGATGTGTAGGGACAATTTCAGCGTTGCGGTCGGCGGAGGCCTTGGCAAGCTGATCGGCAAGGCATTCCGGATCGGTCATATGGGCGACATGAACGAACCGATGATACTGGGCTGTCTCGCCGCGGTGGAAGCGGCCTTGAAGCGTTTGGACGTTCCAATCGGTTCAGGCGGGGTTCAAATCGCCATCGACTGGCTGGCTCAACCGCCGCGTTGAGCGGTCGTTTACCTCTTACACAACTTGAAAGGACGGGCGGTTGACCGAACCTGTCTCTATTTTATCCGTTGCCGAAGCCTTCCCGCCGCATCGACTGCGTCAGGCGGAGGTTGTCGGGCTTTGCCGCGATGTCTTCGCTGGGCGGCCCGAGATGTTCGCGCGATTGGAAGAGGCCTATGGCAATGCGGGCGTTGAAACCCGCAGCTCCTGCGTCCCCATCGAATGGTACAACGAACCGCATGGTTGGCCCGAACGCGCCGCATTGTTTCAGGAGAATGCCCTGGCCTTGCTGGAGGCGGCCGCGACCGAAGCACTGTCGCAAGCGGGACTGACGGCGCAGGATGTGGATACGGTTGTGGCCGTCAGCACCACCGGCATTGCGACACCCAGCCTGGATGCGCATTTGCTGAACAGCCTGGGTTTCCGGTCCGACATCAATCGACTGCCGATCTTCGGTCTGGGCTGTGTTGGCGGCGTCACCGGGTTAGCCCGAGCGGCCGACATGGCTAGGACGCGGCCCGGCCAAACGGTCCTGCTGTTGGTGGTGGAGCTTTGTGCGTTGACCTTCCGTCCACAGGAATTGACCAAGGCGAACATTATCGCCAGCGCTTTGTTCGGCGATGGGGCAGCGGCGATTGTGCTGCGCAGCGGCGAGGAAGCCGGCGCACCCGCGCGTTACTTGGGCAGTGCCGAGCATACTTGGCCCAACAGTTTGGACATTATGGGATGGCGGGTTGAGGACGACGGATTGGGGGTAATCTTCTCCCGCGATATTCCGTCCCTGGTGCGGCAGGACGTTCGGCCGGCGATGGAGCGGTTCCTGGAAAGTTTGGACACCGACTTGAGCGCGCTCGCGGGGATCGTCGCGCATCCGGGCGGGCGGAAGGTGCTGGAAGCGTATGAGGGCGCCCTCGATTTGGCGCCGGACGTGCTGCGCCATTCCCGCGCCGTTCTGAAGGATCAAGGAAACATGTCGGCGGTTACGGCGCTTTGCGTTTTGAACCGGGCGATCGGGGCGGGGGATACGGGGCTGCACGCGATGTTGGCGCTGGGGCCAGGGTTCACCGCCGGTTTCGGTTTAGTGGATTTGGGTTGATATGGTTGCCGCTGTCGCAATCGTTGTTCTGGTTATTCTTCAGCGGTTGATGGAACTTCGCATCGCCCGCCGTAACACCGCGGTCCTGATGGCGGAGGGGGCGGTCGAACATGGGGCAGGGCACTATCCCATAATCGTTCTGCTGCACACCGCATGGCTTGTTGCGATGCTTTGGGTCGCACTTCAAGGGCCGCCGATAAACTACTACTGGGTCGTGTTTTTCCTGGTGTTGCAGGCTGGCCGCGTCTGGGTTTTGAAGACGCTCGGCAAGTATTGGACGACACGGATCATCACCGTGCCGGATGCGCCGCTGATAACCGGCGGTCCGTTCCGCTTCGTGCGGCATCCGAATTATCTGGTGGTGACGCTGGAAATCATTGTGCTTCCGCTTGCTTTCAGTGAGTGGCGGCTGGCTGTCGTCTTCGGTCTGGCCAACTTGGCCATATTGGCTTGGCGCATCCGCGCCGAGGAGCGCGCAAATTCAGGCAGGCAACAGGCGTAATCCGCTTAAAGGTCAGCTTCGAAGCAATTGACGGCCCGACTCTGTCAGTTTGCAGACCAGCCAATCAGGTTTCAGCGGATTGTTGAACCAGGGTTCGGCCCATCCTTGCTCGATACAGGTGCGCACCGTGCGCTCGCTGATACGTTGGCCCTGCAAATCGAAGAGGGGTAGTTTGCCACCCGGTTGTTCCAGACCGCGCTGAAGATAGGCGACTTGGGCCTTACTGGGCCGGCCGTTCGCGCGTGTCTCGGAGGGTTTGACCTCCTTGAGCCGAATGACCTTGGTTTTTTCCGCCATGCTCATACCGCGCCCCGTCGCATAAATCCCCTGAAATAGTCCCGAATGGGACCTAGGCCATGGTAGTGCATAGGGCGCGCCCACCACAAGCCGATGATGCGCGGTCACAGGGCCGCTTGCAGTTCCTCGAACCTTTGAAGGAATTTCTGCTTTGCTTCGTCGGTCGAAAGCGGTGTCGGATCGAAGCGCTCAAAACCGGCAGGTGGTGCGCCGAAAAACTTACGAGCTTCGGTCTTCGAAAATCCGGCGACCCCGGTCGCTTCGATATAGGCCGAGGCATGATCTGCCTTTTTGATAAGCTTCGATAGCTGATCGGTGGTTTCCGCCGGCAAACCAAAGCGTAGATGGATCGCTGTCATTAAACGCTTTTCAACAAGCTTGTAATCATCGCCGATGACGGCCTTGAACGGACTGATCATATCGCCAACGACATATTCCGGCGCGTCATGGAGCAGGGCGGCGAGCAGGTCGCGTTCAGACGTTTCCGGTTTGATGATCCGCACCAGCGCTTCGACAAGCAGGGAGTGCTGGGCGACCGAGAATGCCCAGTCCCCAGTCGTCTGCCCGTTCCAACGCGCGACACGGGCAAGCCCATGGGCGATGTCCTCGATCTCGACATCCAGCGGCGACGGGTCGAGCAGATCAAGCCGCCTTCCGCTCAACATACGTTGCCAGGCGCGCGGTGCTTTCTTGGTGTTTTGGTTCACTGATTTGGCCATATCCGGGAAAGTGTCAGGCTAGGAAGGTTTCAGGTATCGGTCTTGGTGGGCATCGGTGGGCGTCGGATGCCCGTTATCGGGCCTTCGCCCTTCGACGCGATGCGATCGGCAGTGAAAGCAAGCGGCGCCATTGCAACCATCATGTCGCTGGCATTGGAATGAAGAAAGCGGTCCTGGTCGATCCAGATCCCGATATGACCTTTCCAGAAGACAAGATCGCCTCGACGCAGGCTGTTCTCGTCGCCGTCATAGTTGATCAAGGTACCGAACCGGTCGAATTGCATATCGGTGTCGCGGGGGCATTCAATGCCGCAGGCCTGCCAGGACAACTGTACCAATGCGCTGCAATCCAGCCCCAGGCTGCTGCGCCCGCCCCAAAGGTACGGCGCATTCATGAACTTCAGCGCGACGGCGATGGGGTCGTCTTCAAGTGTATCGATGGGGCGCAGATAGTCGGAATAGACATAGCCGCCACCGGCGAGTTCCGAGTATCGGCCACTCTCACCGGTCACGGTAAGGCGCGATCCCAAATGGATCGTCATGACCGGTGGGGCTTTCAGATCCGGGCGCGGAAAGACGAACCCGCGCAGGGCGGCCATGCGATGGGTGGCTGGCGGTCCGACCGGGCCGACAGACCCTGTCGGGATGTAGCCCACATAGTCGTCGCGTTTGCTCTTGATCCATGCCCAGCCATCGGTCCGGTCCAGGACGGTCACGTCTTCCCCGAACAGCAATTCCGTGTCGAGCGGCGCGCCCGGTCGCGGTTGACGGCGCAGGGGAGCGACAGCGGTTACGATGCGGCCTTCTTCGCCCGTCGTGTATCGTCTTGCCGCTACCTGTCCTTCAAGCGCGCTTTCGGCAAGGTCGTCGCGATAGGCATGCAGCCGTTTGTCCAGGGACATAATGATATATCGGACCTGTCGGCCCGCCTTCGGTTACCGTTTGACGGTATCCTTGATAAGGGGGCTTTCCGCCTGCCGCAACAGGTTGCACTCTGCGGGCTCTTCGCGGCGTGAAATATGAAGGACGATATCGAAATGGGGGAACAAGCATGAGCTTACCGGGGACCAAGAACCGCCGCAGGATTTTTCTAATGCGGCACGGAGAGGTCGACTACCGTGGCCCCGACGGCAAGCTGGTAAACCCCAAGCTGGTAACTTTAACCGAATACGGTATCGGGCAAGCCAAGGCCGCGTCGGCGATGATGTCCGGTGTTCAAATCGACAGAGCTGTCTGTTCCGGCCTTCCGCGTACACGGATGACCGCCGAACTGGTCTTGGACGGGCAAGGTGCGGCATTGGAAGAGGACCAGGGGTTTCTCGAAATACGCGGCGGCCGGGTTTCCAGCGTGCCGGAAGCAGACCGCGCCAAGACTTTCATCAAGACATTGGATCAAGCGCATCTGCCGGGCGCGCGCTTTGCCGGCGGCGATGAATTCGCCCCGTTTTATGACCGTGTGACCTGCGCTTTCCGTAATCTTGCTGTGGATGGGGCTTGGCGCCGGATGCTGTTGGTCGCCCATGACGGGGTCAATCGCGCCATCCTGTCCTGGGTGTCGGGCGCGGGCCTAGCCGGCCTTAAGGCATTCGAGCAGGATATGGGCTGCGTCAACATTGTCGATTTTGACGTGGAGGGTGGCGTGGTGACCGGCGCCTATATCAAAGCGACAAATATCACTCCTTACAATTACGTGAAAACAGGCCTTTATCAGACGAGTTTCGAGCAAGTGTTTAAGCCGATTTTCGGTGATACATGAAGGTTAGGGCATCGCGAGGCTGGACGCCGTCGTAATGCAGTCTGCCCATCCAGCACAATCCATGTTCTCAAACATGACATAGTCGCGCGCCGCGGCGGCCAGGCAGGCGACCAGCCAAAAAGGCGTTATCGCCAAGGCCAGCGGTCGCGGTAATCGCCGGCTGTAAACACCGTTGGTGAGGAGCGGGAACAGGCGCAGCATCAAAACGAAATCAAACGGCGTGAACAGTGCGATACCGGTTATCAAAAACAGGGCCGCATTGCCGATCTTTCCGAAAAAGGCGACCCGTTGCGCGATCATGAGGAGGGATACCTCGACGGCAAACACCGCCGTACCCCAATTGAGCACCACATCACACAGATCTTCGGTGGTCCCGCCGAAACCGAATGAGCGAATGAGCAATGCCAACGCAACGAGCAGGATTACGGCGGTCACGACGGTTTTGAACAGGCGTGTATTCCGCAGCGCGCCGAAGGTCTGCCGAATGTCGTCGGTTCGGTACTTGGGATGGCTTTGACCGGTCATGGTCTGTTTCGCATCCGGTCCGGGGCCCTACTTTCAGGCTCAGTCACGTCGGGAATGGCTGCAATGGCAAGTTAGTCGAACAGGGCGTCGATATCGGCCTGGCTGATCGACTTTTCGCTCTCCAATGCAGGACCGTTGAGCAGGGCTTCGTCGCCTTCGCGTTTGTTGGAAAGTTCCGAGCTCTTTTTGGCAAGCTCCTGAACTTCGTCCCGACCCCAAATCTCCAGCATCGCATCGACACGGGATTCGACGAATTGCATGGATCGTACGATTTTGGTGACGCGTTGGCCGGTGATGTCCTGAAAGGTGCAGGATTCCATGGTGTTCATGGATATCTGTTCCAACTCATCACAGAGCGGGCCTATTTCTTCCGGGTCCTTAACCTCACGCAGTTTGGCATTCACCGCGTCAATCTGCTCCATACCTTCTAGAATGGCATGGGTGGCGGTTTCGGTGGCCGCGATGATGGCGTCCAATTGTTCGGAAATCGACTGGAAGCGGGTCTTTTCGTCCTCCGCATCCGGTTGGATCATATGGGCGATTTCTTCGCGAAACCGCTGAATGTACTGGAACAGGCCGAGGACTTCGGCCCGCAGCTTTTCTTCATCGAAATCCGAAACGGATTTTGGCATCGGTCGACCTTTCCGGCGCGTTTCTCGCCCCAAATACCGGTAATGAACCAATATTCGGGGAGAGAAGTTTATATTTCGTTACCCGAATGCTTTAAATGTAATAAGTGTGAAGGTATCCCGAACGCCCGGCAGGGTTTGGATGCTTTCATTGACGAAGTGGCCGATATCTTCTTCGTCCTGCAGGTAGCATTTCATCATCAGATCGTAGTTGCCCGAGGTCGAATAGACTTCCGACACGCCCTCTACGTCGATGGCTTCGTCCGCGACCACATAGGCTTTGCCGAGTTCGCACTTCACCTGAATGAAAATCGTCTGCATGATATTCAGCCTAACTGGGTGATTGATTTGATCAGCAGTGTCCCGAACCAGACTTGGCCGTCAAGGGCCTGAAAGCCGGTGGTTCACAGATAACGACCGCGCTCCAGGATCTCCAAGGTATATTCCCGGTAGGTCATGCCCAGCGCCTTGGCCCGCCGCAACCGCCGCAACATGACTTCGCGGGGGGGCGTCTTCCAAGCCGCTTGATGGGCCTTTTTCCACAGCCAGGTCTTGTAACCTTGGAGAAGGACTGGGCCGCCATTATGCCCAATTCCGGCCGGCGCGATATCCGACCGTTCGGATTGGCCAGCTGGTGCGGCGGTGAAGGACGATATCCGGCTAGCCATTCCGGTTCCGCGGTAAGTTTAACGGCGCAGGAAGGCCGGCAATTGATCGCTTTGGCCGAAGGGCACCGTCATTTCGTCGAGTTCCCCGATATCGTGATGTTCGCCGCGGCCCCGTCGCGGTTTGCGGGGTTCTTTCTTGCCGCGGGAGCGATCGGGCTTGTTGCTCGCTTCCTTGTTCGGCGTTTCGCTTTCCGAGACGTCCCGGTCGGGGGACTGCTGAACGGTCTCTTCCGTATCGGCTGCTTTCTTGCTTGGCGCGGATTTGCTGGATTTGTCGGCGCCTCTGGAAGATCTGCTTCTGGACGGACGGCGCGGGCTGCGTTCCTCCGTCTCGGCCGGGTCTTCCGAAGAAGGCGCTGAACCGTCCATCTTGATTTCAGGAATGTCCTTGCCGACCATCTTCTTCACGGCGGCCCACAGCTTGTCGTCTTCCTTGGTCACCAAGGTGATCGATTTGCCGAGGCGTCCAGCGCGGCCGGTCCGGCCGATTCGATGAACATAGTCTTCCGAATTGTTTGGAACATCCACATTGAAAACATGGCTGACGGTCGAGATGTCCAAGCCACGGGCGGCGACATCCGAACAAATCAGGATGGTAACGTCACCGTTGCGGAATTTCTCCAGCCACTCCATGCGTTTGTATTGGTCCATATCGCCATGGAGCGCGCCCACCGGATAGCCGGCTTTCTGCAAACTTGTGAAAAGGTCGGCCACCTCGCGCTTTCTATTGCAGAAAATGAGCGCGTTCTTGAGTGCATCACCTTCGCGATCGATCAGATCCCGCAGCGTCTTGCGCTTGGAACGCGAGGAAACGGAAACGAAAGCCTGTTCGACGGTATCCGCGGTGGAAGAGGGCGGATCGACGGCCATTTCCTTCGGGTTCATCAGGAACTTGTCGGCAAGTTTTTTGATTTCCGGTGGCATCGTCGCGGAGAACATAAGCGTCTGCCGGATGACCGGCATCAGGCCGACAATGCGTTCAACATCAGGAATGAACCCCATGTCCAGCATCCGATCGGCTTCATCGATCACCAGAACCTTGGTGTCGGTCAGCATGACCTTGCCGCGTTCGCAATGGTCCAGCAGGCGTCCAGGCGTCGCAATCAGGACGTCGACGCCACGGTCGAGCAATTTTTCCTGCTCGTTGAACGAAACGCCGCCAATCAGCAGCGCCATCGTCAGCTTATTGTATTTGCCATAGGTGTCGAAATTCTCTGCCACCTGCGCGGCCAGTTCGCGCGTCGGTTCCAGGATGACCGTTCGCGGCATGCGCGCCCGGGCGCGACCCTGCGCCAGAATGTCGATCATCGGCAACGTAAAAGATGCGGTTTTTCCCGTCCCGGTCTGCGCGCAGCCCAAAATGTCGCGCCCCATCAGAACGTAGGGAATGGCTTTTTGTTGGATTGGTGTGGGCTTCGTGTAGCCCGCGTCAGCCACGGCGCGGAGGATGCCTTCGCCCAGGCCCAAATCGGCAAATGTCTCTGTCATGCTGTCCTTAAAGAGGGGGCGGCGCCTGCAACGAACGCAAGTCCCTATAAAAATCGGTCCCCAAGTATTGGCGGATCAAACCCGCTAGAAGTGTCGAGATCATAGTGTTGAAGTGCAGAATGTCAATGGTTCTGCGGGTTTGCGGGCTATGAATTGCGGAATCCATGCGTCACCGGCTAATTTTGTCGAACCCTCGATTGTGGAGATCGCAAACATGTTGCTGAAAGCCGAAGAATCCCAGGTCCTGATTATCGATATTCAGGGGCGGTTGATGCCGGCTATGGACGACCCGGATCACGTCATCGAACGGACTTCCGTTGTCGCCAGGGCGGCGCGTCGGCTCGGCATTCCGATCTCTGCCTCTCGCCAATATCCAAAAGGGTTGGGACCCTTGGTGCCTGAGGTCGAAGATCTGCTGGAAGACGGTGAAACGCTGGACAAGACTGCGTTCAGTTGTGCCGCCGATTCCGGTTTGGCGTCCCATATTGCCGGTAAGAAAAGGAAACAGTTGGTGATCTGCGGCGTCGAAACGCATGTTTGCGTGCTTCAGACCGCCTTCGGGTTTGCGGCCCAGGGATTGACGCCGTATGTGGTCGTCGATGCTTGTTCCAGCCGCAAGGTCGCGGACAAGTTCGTCGCGGTCGATCGGATGCGTGCGGCGGGTATCAGTATCGTCAATTCCGAGATGGTATGTTTCGAATGGATGGGGGACGCGGGATCGGAAGCCTTCAAGGACATCTCGAAACTGATCAAATAGTCCAAACGAACTAAACAATCGGGCCGTAAGAGCCCGTGTCGCGGGAAGGAAATGAGTGTTGGAAATTGATTTGGTACTGGTGCCCGGGCATCTGTGCAACGACGTGCTTTGGGACCGTCAGGTCGCCGGTTTGCGCGATATCGCCCATCCCATGATCGCCGACGTGACTGAGGACGACAGTCTTTCCGGCATGGCCGCCCGGCTGTTGCGTCAAGCGCCGCCGCGCTTCTCTCTGGCGGGGCTTTCGATGGGAGGTATGGTCTGCATGGAAGTGATGCGACAGGCGCCGGAACGCGTGGAACGGTTGGCCCTGCTCGATACAAATCCCGGTGCGGACAATGCGGAGCGCGCCGCCCAAAGGCGGAAGATGGTGGATCGCTTCAACGCAGGCGAAGTCGATGCCCTGGTTCAGGAATTCCTGGAACTTGTGGTGCCGCCATCTCGGTTGGGGGAAGAGGTGTTGATCCGCCCCATGCGGGCGATGATGAAAGCGGTTGCCGAAAAAGCTTTCCCTGCCCAGGTGAAAGCCTTGATTGAACGGCAGGACAGCCGCGCCGATCTTCCGGGTTACGCGCTGCCGGTTCGCCTTATCTGCGGACGCGAAGACAGGTTGACGCCTTTGACGTTTCACGAAGAGATGGCCGGCCTGATCCCGGGTGCGGAACTGACCGTAATTGAAAATTGCGCCCATATGTCGACCATGGAACGTCCCGCGGAAGTGAATGCCGCTTTGCGGGATTGGCTTGGTAAATCGGCGTAGCGCCGGTCAATACTCGCTGTCAGTAGCCAAGTATTTCGAATAGGCGGCGTGTCTCTTCGCGCTGGTTGTCGTCGTACAGTGGCAGGGGGCGCGGTAACAATTTTCGCGTTGTTTCAGCCAACATGCTTTGGAATGTAGGGTCGTCCGGCGTCTCCGGGCGCGCCATGCGGGCGCGGACCGAACTGACGAAGGCGTTCCGCTTGCAATAGACCATGACCATCATCATCCGGCCGTCATCGGCTGATTTCGCGTCGCCGGGCGGATTACCGCCGCAATAACCATATCCGTCATCCGTCGGTTTCATATCGAAAGCGATAATGACCTTCGTCTGCTTCGGTGTCAGGGGGCCCGGTTCCGCGGTGAAAGCGATGCGCGCGCCGCGATTCTTCCCGCGCATGGACAGGGCAATCCGCTGAGCCGGATCCAACGAGGGTTCGAACGGTGCATTGAAGACCTCCACGGCCATTTCCTTGTCACCGTTGTAGTACTGAAGTTCACCGAAGTCATAACCCGGATGATATCGTTCGCCATAAACCATGTAGGGCACCGGCGTGTTAACGCATCCGGTAAGCACCGCCAGCGCCAGGGCCATGGCCAGAAATTGCAGCCGGTTCATTGCGCCGGTCCTTTGCGGTTATCTTTGCCTGGGTGTGGTTTCATCGCCCGATAACAGGGGTCAGGATCCAACCTTCTTTTTTCGGCCGCGGTTTTCATTGAATGGGTCTTGCAGCGGAATCACCAGTTTGGTCGCCAGGGCCAGCATGCTCTTGAACGCCGGGTCGTCTACATTGCCGGTAGCCGGCATTTCGCCACGAACCGAACTCATGAACCTGTCATGCTTGCAATAGATCATCAGCATCCGCAGGTGTTCGTCATCCGGCTTGGCGTTGGGGGCAATCGGCCCGCCACCGCAATATTGGGCGCCGGAGTCCGATTCTCCGGTTCCGAAGGCGACAACGATTTTGGTTTCGTCGGGGGTATCCGGACCCGGCGTGGCGGTAAACGCGATCCGGGCGCCTTGATTTTTGCCGCGCATGGCGGATGCGATCCGCCGGTCCGCGTCAGGTTGGACGAATGGTTCGTTTACGACATCGACGGCCATCTGCTTGTCATTGTTATAGTATTGCAGATCCCCAAACTGATATTTGGGGGAAAACCGTTCACCATAGACTTTGTAGGGGGCGATCTCCGCCGCGCCGCCAAGGGCACAGGCACTCAATCCGGCTATTGCCAGTGCCAGTACCACAGATTTCATGGTCGTCATCCTTCGGCCTCCTAGGATGCGGACGGCGATTCCCCCGAACCGCCATGCCGATATTACCCCCGTAACGTCGTTTCGGGCGTCAGCTACTGCCGCTGCCTTGCCGCTTGGAGAAGTTTTCCGGCAGCAAATCATATGTCGCGCGCGCCAGAAGGCGTTCCAACGCTGGGTCATCCAAGCCGTTGACCGACCCTGCCGATGCCCGAAGGGAGGACTTGTCCTGCCCATTCACGCAGTAGGACATCAATACATATCCGTGATCACCTGCGTTGCCATTGCCGGCCTGTCCGCCGTCCAGATTGCACGCCGCAAGCCCTGTCAGGCTGCTGGGTGGATTGAAGACGACAACGACTTTTGTGTCCCCGCCCGCATAGTTGCGGTTGGCGGTGAACAGGATCGGCTTGCCTAAATTCTTGCCCCGCATCAGGGCGGCGATGCGGTCATCCGCCTGGGCATTGTCGAACGGGTTGTTATGAACTTCTACGTAGCTCGGTTTGCCCGCGTTGTAATATTGGACCACCGCGTAGTTGTAGTCGGCGGCCTGATACCGATTTTGAACGACAACACTGTCGCCAGTCGCACAACCGGCAAGCAGTGCGGAGGCGGCGGCCAGGCCGAGTAGCGATGATTTCATTTGGAAAGCTCCTTGCAGATCGGTCCGGCCTATCGGACTCGGGGTATTGACGGCGTAAACATGCCCGAGCGTGACGCCCGAACATACTCTGCCCCTCCTTGTCCCAATTTCCCTGCAACTATGTGCAGGGTTACGCTTTCTATGTAAGGAGAATTAGATGGGATTTGAATATCTTCCGATGTAACAATTTCTGACAAAATCGCGCGTTGTGTAGGTGAGGATTGATGAGTATCGAATTTCTTTTGACGTCTTTGGTTGTCGTTCTGTTACCCGGAACCGGCGTTCTTTATACGTTGGCGGTCGGGCTGGGGCAGGGGTTCCGGCCCAGTATCGCGGCCGCTTTTGGCTGCACGCTCGGTATTCTCCCAGCTGCCATTGCCAGTATCGTCGGTCTGGCAGCCATCCTGCATGCCAGTGCATTGGCATTTCAGATCATCAAATATCTGGGCGTTGCCTATCTTTTTTACATGGCCTGGAACATCGCGAGGGAAGGGGGCGCGCTTTCCGTGGATGCGGACCGCAAGCCGCAACTGGCGCTGAAGTTGATCCGCAACGGATTGCTCTTGAATGTGCTTAATCCAAAACTGTCGTTGTTCTTCCTGGCCTTCCTGCCGCAATTCGTGACCGCGGATGCGGCTAATCCGACACCGCAACTTGTCCTGTTGGCTCTGATTTTCATGGTGATGACCTTTGTGGTCTTCGTCGGCTACGGCGCGTGTGCGTCCTTGGCGCGAGACTATGTCATTTCCCGTCCCAAGGTCTTGATGTGGCTGCGTCGTTCCTTTGCCGGCGCTTTCGGTATTCTCGGCCTGCGGCTAGCTCTCGCCGATCGGTAGATTGTTGACATTTATGTGTGTTGGTACCAATGTACATAGATGAGCAAGACGATTGAACGTGTGCAAACCGGTATCCGCATCGAAAAGCGGCTGCTGAAGGTTTTGAAGGGGCTGGCGGAACATCTTGATATGTCCGTCGGCGACCTTATCGAGGGAATTGCACTCCACAGTTTCGAAAACCAGCCACCGTTTTCTAAGGAAACATTGGCGAAGATCGAACAGTTGAAGAGCGTTTACGACCTCGAGCTTTCCGCCCAGGACAGCCACACGTTCAAGGAACCGGACGGCGGCGGAGATCTGTGATGACGATGACTTCGGAAAACCTGTTCGCTGCATTCGAAGCACAAACACTCGACCCTGCGTGTTTCAAACACCGAGATCACATTGCAGCTGCATTTGAAATGCTGCGACGGTACGATTTCGTGGAAGCAGCGTCGAAATACGCCGTGTCCCTGCGTGCAATGGCGGAGAAGGCGGGCGCACCCGAGAAGTTCAATGCGACAATCACCTTGGCGTTCCTGAGTTTGATCGCAGAACGCATGGAGGAGGGGGCGGATACCGATGATTTCGCCGCTTTCGAAAAAGCGAACAGTGATTTGGAATCAATCGATGTTATTGGCAGGTGGTATTCCAAGGAACGGATGACATGCGACGCGGCTCGGAAGATATTCCTGCTCCCGGACCGCGCGGCCTGATCGCGAAGCGGTCCGTTAAATGTCGATTTCCTCGACGAAGCGGGCGTTCTCCTGAATAAAGGCGAAGCGTAGTTCGGGCTTCTTTCCCATCAACGTGTCGACGGTCTTTGCCGTCCGACGGGCTTCATCCAAGTTTTCTTCGAAGGCCCGGTTGGGCAGGCCAACCTGGATCAAGGTTCGCTTGCCTGGGTCCATGGTTGTGTCGCGAAGTTGGTGCGGGGGCATTTCGCCCAAGCCTTTGAAACGGCTGATTTCGACCTTGGCGTTTGCTTTGAACTCCGACTTCAGCTTCACGTCCTTGTCGGCGTCATCGCGGGCATAAACCGTTTTCCCGCCCTGGGTCAGTCGATAGAGGGGCGGCACCGCGAGGTAGAGCCGGCCGGCTTCGATGATCGGGCCCATCTCGCGGTAGAAGAATGTCATCAACAGCGAGGCGATATGCGCCCCGTCCACATCGGCATCCGTCATGATGATGACGCGGTCATAGCGCAGTTTTTCAGGATTACAGTCGCTTTTGGTCCCGCAGCCGAGTGCCTGGGCCAGATCCTTGAGTTCCTGGTTGCCCTGCAGTTTGTCGGCGCTGGCGCTGGCGACGTTTAGGATCTTGCCTCGCAGCGGCAGGATCGCTTGTGTCTTTCGGTTCCGAGCCTGTTTGGCGGAGCCGCCGGCGGAATCGCCCTCTACCAGGAAAATTTCGGTTTCTTCAGGCCCTGAGGAGGAACAATCAGCCAGCTTGCCCGGCAGGCGGAGCTTCCGTGTCGGCGATTTGCGTTGCAGTTCCTTTTGCTGACGGCGCTTCAACCGGTCGTCGACACGTTCCAGGATGCGTTCCATCAAATCGTTGGCCGAGGCCGGATCTTCCGCCAGCCAATGGTCGAACCGATCCTTGATGGCGGTTTCGACCAGCTTGGCCGCTTCGGGAGAGGCAAGTTTCTCTTTCGTCTGTCCCTGAAACTGGGGTTCAGGGATGAAGACGGAAAGCAACACGCTTGCTTCCCCGACCACATCCTCGGCGGTGATCTGCGCCGCCTTCTTGTTTGCCACCAATTCGCCATACGCCCGCAGTGACTTGGCCATGGCGCCGCGCATGGCGGTTTCGTGGCTGCCGCCCTGGGATGTCGGAACCGTGTTGCAATAGGTACTGACGAAGCCGTCGCCATCCAGCGGCCAATGGACGGCCCATTCCGCGCGGCCGATTCCGTCATCAGCCTTCATCTCACCCGCGAAGGGGCGCGGGGTGACGGTCACGCGGCCGTTCAGTGTGGCGTTCAGGTAGTCTCTGAGGCCGCCGGGGAAATGAAGTTTGTCTTTTTCCGGGGTATCCGCTTCGGTTTTGCCTTTCAGCAGCGACGGATCGCACACCCAGCGTATTTCGACACCTTTAAACAGATAGGCTTTCGATCGGACCATCCGATAGAGGCGATGGGGCTGGAATTCAGCGTCCTGACCAAAGATTTCCCGGTCCGGATGGAACGTGACAGTTGTGCCGCGACGGTTGCTGACGTCACCAATTTCTGTGAGTTTCGTGGTCGCAAGTCCGCGTGAAAAGGTCTGCCGGTACAGCTTCTTATCGCGGGCGACTTCCACGCTCATCTCGTCCGACAGCGCATTGACCACGGAGATCCCGACCCCGTGTAGGCCGCCGGAGGTCGCATAGGCCTTGCCGGAGAATTTGCCGCCGGAATGGAGGGTGGTGAGAATCACCTCCAGTGCGGACTTGTCTTTGTATTTTGGATGCGGGTCGATCGGAATCCCACGACCGTTGTCGCGGATAGTGACGGTCCCGTCAGCGCCCATTTCGACTTCGATCCGGCTTGCATGGCCGGCGACGGCTTCGTCCATCGAGTTGTCGAGCACTTCGGCGACAAGATGATGAAGGGCACGCTCGTCCGTGCCGCCGATATACATACCGGGTCGGCGCCGCACAGGTTCAAGGCCTTCGAGAACCTCGATATCCTTTGCGGAATAGCCATTCGCGCTATTATCTGAATCGTCGCTTTGGAATAAATCGTCCATGGGGTCAGTATACCGGGCGCCCTTTGGCGCAACAAGCTTATCAAGTGGATTTGGCGGATCATATACACAAGATATTGTATTTCAACACCGAGAAGCGGGGAGGTCGCAAATGACTGATTCTGAACAGGAAGATCCACGGGGCGAGCTGGTCATCCGCACTTTGGCGATGCCGGCGGACACCAATCCAGCAGGCGATATTTTCGGCGGATGGTTGCTGGCGAAAATGGATATCGCCGGCGGCGTCTTGGCCCGGAACAAGGGAAGTGGGCGTGTCGCGACGGTGGCGGTCGACACAATGACTTTTTACAACCCGGTTTTTGTCGGTGATGTCGTGTGTTGCTATGCGGATATGGTGCGAATCGGGCGCACGTCCATGACGGTACATATCCAGGCCTGGGCGCAACGCGATGCGGAAGGCGCGCGCGTAAAAGTGACCGAAGGTGTGTTTACCTATGTCGCCATTGATGAGAACCGTAAGCCCAGGCCTGTAGAAGGGTAGGGGCGATACACAGACTGGCGAAACCAAACAGGATGATGACACGATGCGCGGTTTGATACTTTGTTCGGTTTGGGTGCTGATGTCGTTTCCGGCCGTGGCTTTGGCCGGAAAAGCCGATGTCCTCAAAGTGCAGGTCACCCAGCAGGGAGACAGCTACCGGTTCGATGTCACTGTCGCCCATGAAGACACGGGCTGGGATCACTATGCCGATGCCTGGGAAGTGGTCGGGCCCGACGGAAAGGTCCTTGGCGTTCGAACCCTGTTCCATCCGCATGTCGACGAACAGCCGTTCACGCGGTCGCTTTCGGGCGTGAAAATACCGGCCGGAGTGGATCAAGTAACCGTCCGCGCCCATGACAAGGTGGATGGCTGGGGCGGTGCCGAAGCCACCGTGAAAATTCCCCGCTAGAACGATGATGCCGACGGGCCGAAGCTTTGGGCGAACCCCCGTGCGCGATGAACTGTCCTCAATACGTTGAGCAATGCCAATCGCTTTGAACTTCGAGGTTCGATCCGTCAGGATTGATGGTTACTGGACGACGTTTTGGCGATGGGGGCGATATGCGGTATTCGGAACATGTGAAACAGGATCGGCTGTGGGACCGGTTGATGGATTTGGCGCAGATCGGGGCAACCGCGAAAGGCGGCGTGAACCGGCAGGCACTCACGCAGGAAGACGGCACGGCCCGTCGCATGTTGGCGGATTGGGCGTTGTCCCGGGGATTCTCGATTTTTCAGGATGAGATCGGGAATTTGTTTGTTCGCCGCTCGGGCCAAGACGACACCTTGCCACCCGTGACGACCGGCTCGCATCTGGATACCCAGCCGACCGGTGGCCGTTTCGACGGCGCTTATGGCGTGATGGCCGGGTTCGAGGCGCTGGAAGCGCTGGAAGATGCCGGCGCCTTAACAAAGCATCCGGTCGAAGTTGTCGCCTGGACGAACGAGGAAGGGGCACGGTTTCCACCGTCTTGCATGGGCTCCGGCGTCTATACTGGCCGTTATTCGCTGGAATGGGCACAGGCGATCCGGGACCCGGAAGGGATGAGTGTCGGGGAAGCGTTGGTGTCGGTGATGGCCAGGACGGAAGATGCCAGGCCACGCGACTTCGGGGCGCCGCTGGCCGCCTATATCGAAGCGCATATCGAACAGGGTCCGGTCCTTGTCACGGAAGGGGAAACCATCGGCGTCGTAACCTCTGTGCAAAGCCAGAACCTGTTTGAAATCGAAATTTTCGGGGAAGAAGCGCATGCGGGCACCACGCCACGGGCGAACCGGTCCGATGCGGTGCTCGCTGCCGTCGAGGTAATAGCGCGTCTTGAAAAAGAAGCCTTGGATGATGCCGATGCGATGCGTTTCACAGTTGGAAGGTTCATTGCGAAACCTGGCGCGCCGAACACGGTGCCGAGTCATGTGACATTCACGATAGACCTGCGACATCCGGAAAATGCGGAGATTGAGCGGATGTCGGACTTGATCGGGCGGCTGCCGGCGACTGTCGCGGGTGCGCGGCGGTGCCGGGCCCAAGTCAAGCGCTTGTCGGACTCGCCTGTGACGCCTTTTACGCCTGAGATTGTTGACTTGATCGATGAATGTCGGTTGGCGCTTGGTCTGCCCGGACGGCGGATGCCGTCCGGCGCGGGACATGACGCGATGTATATTCCCCCGCTTGCCCCCACTGGCATGATTTTCGTGCCCTGCGTGGATGGGATCAGCCATAACGAAGCGGAGGATGCTTTGCCGGAAGACTTGGCGGCGGGCGCGCGGGTTTTGGCGGATTGTCTTGCCGAACTGGCGGGCTGAACCAGCAGAAACGTGCGGCTAGGGCCGCATGAAACCGGGGTGGACCTGGACTAGAAGGAAATCTCGAAATAGTCGTCCTGCAGCGCTTCTTGCAGAAGGTCTTCCGATGCCTGCATTTGCGGCCGGTTCTGCGCCAGTGCGGCGAACAGCGCGACAGCAGCGCGCTGGTTCAACAGCGAGGGGATGATGGTTTTGCGGCCGTAGAGGCGCATGCAGAGTTCTTCTGAAAACGCTTTGCCGCTGACAAAAGCCATTGGATCTTCGGGGACGAGCCGGTCCTCAATCTCTCCCACGCCATAGAATGTCACGTCACGATGGCGGCGGTCCTGATTGATTTTCGAGAAGATAGTGGAGACGGCTTCCCGCGACCCCTCGAGGTAATGCATGAAATGCGTCGAGGTCAGCCCGAGCAGCCCGGTGACCTGCAAACGTTCGTTGTTTCGGCGCGAAGCGGCCAGAATCGGTTCGAGGTCCGTGAAGCGGAAAGTGTCTGCTGGCTTGCTGTAGTAAGCTAACCGTATTTCTTTCATTCAATTACCTTCGCCCATTCCGCCCCGGAAACTCTTGGGGAAGCTGTTCCGAAGGCTCAGGTCGCGTTTTCCAGCGGGTGCCTAGACCGCAATTTCGAAATAGTCTTCGTTCGCGCAATCGTCGATCAGCTGCTGCGACTTTGCCAGAATATCACATTTCCGGCTGGCTTTCAGCAGCAGGCGCTTCGCATTCTCGAAGCTCAAAAGCGACGGCAGAATACGAGGCATCTTGATCGCCTCGCGGCAGAAATCGACGCTGAAAGCGTCGGCGGAGATAAAATCGACAGGGCCGGCGTCGAACATGCGCTCGTTGATTTCTTCCATGCCAAACAGCACGACGTTGCGGAAATTGGGGTCGCACATAATGTTCGAAAAAGACTGAGAGACCGCCTCGCGCGGCCCTTCCATGACATACATGAAATGGGTCTGAGTCATCGCCATAACAGCGGAAATTCCAAAATTGCCGTTATATTCCCGGTTCTTATCGAGAATCCCTGCCAAGTTCGTCAGACGGAATGCGTCGGACGGCTGGCAATAAAGGGCAAGTCTCGTTTGCTTCATGGTCGAACCGGTAACTTAGATTTATCTAATTTGGACTTTGCCGAGAATACAGGCCAAAGATTTACAAAAGGTTACTCCGGTAGGCCTCCGTCATCCTAAAGGCTTGGGCACGGAATAACGCGTTTCTTCCCTGGTCATTTGCAGTGATGACAGGTTGCCGAAATCGTCTGAAGGCATGGGGATGCGACAAAGCAAAAGCCCCGCCGGTTTGGCCGGCGGGGCTCTCGGAAACGCATCCTTCACCCGGCTTCTGAACCGGGATCGGGAAGGGAATTACGCGCTGTAGTACATTTCGTATTCGACCGGATGCGTCGTGTGCTCCAGGCGGTACACTTCTTCCCACTTCAGGTCGAGATAACCGTCGATCATTTCGTCGGTCATGACACCACCGGCCTTCAGGAAGTCGCGGTCGGCATCGAGTGATTCCAGCGCTTCGCGGAGCGAACCGCAAACCGTCGGCACTTCAGCCAGTTCTTCCGGCGGCAGGTCGTACAGATCCTTATCCATCGGATCGCCCGGATGGATCTTGTTCTGGATCCCGTCAAGGCCGGCCATCAGCATCGCGGAGTAAGCCAGATAGGGGTTGGCGGTCGCATCCGGGAAACGAACTTCGACGCGCTTGCCCTTCGGGCTGGAGACGTACGGGATACGGCAGGAGGCCGACCGGTTACGGGCGGAATAGGCCAGCAACACCGGTGCTTCGAAACCCGGGATCAGACGCTTGTAGCTGTTGGTCGACGGGTTGGTGAAGGCGTTCAGGGCCTTGGCGTGTTTGATGATGCCGCCGATATAGTACAGGCAGGTTTCGCTGAGGTCGGCATAACCCGAACCGGCGAACATGTTCTTGCCGTCCTTCCAGATCGACTGGTGGGTGTGCATGCCCGAACCATTATCGCCAACAACCGGCTTCGGCATGAAGGTCGCGGTCTTGCCATAGGCGTGGGCTACCATGTGAACGCAGTATTTGTACTTCTGCATGGTGTCCGCGGTTTCGACCAACGTGTCGAACTTGATACCCAGTTCATGCTGGGAAGGCGCCACTTCGTGATGGTGCTTTTCCATGTCCAGGCCCATTTCGACCATGACGCTGACCATTTCAGCGCGCATGTCCGTGCCGCTATCGACCGGCGCAACCGGGAAGTAACCGCCCTTGGTCGCCGGACGGTGGCCGGTGTTGCCGTCTTCGAAATCGGCGAAGCTGTTGTAGGGGTCTTCTTCGGAATCGATCTTGTAGGCCATGAATTCCTGATTCGTGGACCACTTAACGTCGTCGAACACGAAGAATTCAGCTTCCGGTCCGAAATAGGCGGTGTCGCCGATGCCCAGCGATTCCATGTAGGACAGCGCCTTCTTGCAGATCGAGCGCGGGTCACGTTCATACGGCTGGCCGGTGGACGGTTCCAGAATGTCGCAGAACAGAATCAACTGCGGCTGCGCGGTGAAGGGGTCCATGACGGCCGAGCTCAAGTCCGGCTTCAGAATCATGTCGGACTCGTTGATGGCCTTCCAGCCGGCGATCGACGAACCGTCGAACATGATACCCTCGGTGAGGGTCTCTTCATCGATGGTCGTGATGTACTGTGCCGTGTGCTGCCACTTGCCGCGCGGGTCGGTGAACCGGAAATCGACGTATTTAACATCGTTTTCCTCGATCATTTTCATGACGGTCTGAACGTCTGACATGTTCTCGTCTTCCTCTTGTTAAGAACTTGCGTTGTTGGTGGGGCGGGAAACTGGCATCGGACCGGCTCACCGGTCTCGGTAGTTTCCGCATCCCGGTCTAGATGGCATCTGAACCGCGTTCTCCGGTCCGAATGCGGATGACTTCTTCGATGCTGCTCACAAAGATCTTGCCGTCGCCAATCCTCCCAGTCTGCGCGGCGTTTTGGATGGCTTCTACGGCACGCTCGGCAAGATTGTCGTCCAACACGATTTCCAACCTCACCTTGGGCAGGAAGTCGACGACATATTCCGCGCCCCGGTAGAGTTCGGTATGGCCCTTTTGACGCCCAAAACCCTTTGCCTCGGTCACGGTAATGCCTTGGATTCCAATCTCGTGCAGCGCTTCTTTCACTTCATCAAGCTTGAAAGGCTTGATGATCGCTTCGATTTTTTTCATCGGCGACCCGATCCTTCAGATGACAGCGGTGAGAGACTTTCCGCTGGTGCTACATGATTGGCGACCGAACAGGGGCTCGGTCGTAATACCCGCCTTTGCATCGCCTATGCCAATCTCTCGGATCATGTTTTACCCGCGATTACAAAGGGTTGAGGTGAGGTGGCCTTTTTTCCAGGCACCCACGTGTGATTAAAAAATATGCAATTGCGTATTTTTTGATCCCGGCAGTCGGAGGATACGTGATGACAAGCAGAACGGCGACAAAATTGTGCTGACGACAAGGGGATATACACTACCCCCGTGCCGCGAGAGCGTCGCCCATCCGTGACATGGCTTTACGGATATTCGCCGTTGAATTGGCATAAGAAACCCGAATGTAGCCTTCCCCGTGGATGCCGAAACTGGTGCCTGCGATGGTCGCGACGCCGGCTTCTTCCAGGAAGAGGTCTTGCGCCTCTGCGGCTGTCAGGCCGGTTTTCGTGATGTTCGGAAAGGCATAGAACGCGCCGGCCGGTTCAATGCAGGAAAAGCCGGGTAGGGCATTCAGCGCTTCCATCACCACTTTTCGGCGCTCGTCGAACGCCTTCACCATGGCACGCGCGTCGTCCTGTGGCCCTTCCAACGCGGCTATGCCGGCAAACTGGGCGGATGCGTTCACACAGGAATGACAATTGATCGCCAGCCGTGTGGCGACCGGCGCAAGGTCTTTCGGCCAAACGGCGAAGCCAAGCCGCCAGCCCGTCATAGCATAGGTCTTGGACCAGCCGTCCAGCATGATGGCTCGATCCTTCAAGTGATCGTAGCTGAGGATGCTGCGATGCTGCCGTCCGTCATACAGCATCTGGCTATAGATCTCGTCCGACATGATGGCGACGTCGGGGAAGTCGGCCAAACCGGCCGCCAGTTTGTCCATTTCTTCGGCCGGCGTGACGCCGCCGGTCGGGTTTGCCGGGCTGTTGACGATGATCAGACGCGTCTTCGGCGTGATCCGGGACAGAACCTCCTCGGCGGAAAAGGCGAAATTGTTCTCCTCCAGCAAGGGAATCGGGACGGCCTTGGCGCCGGTATAGTCTATGACGGAGCGGTAGATCGGGAAGCCGGGATCGGGATACATGATCTCGGCCCCGGGTTCGCCGAACATCATGATGGCGAAGAACATCGTGACCTTGCCGCCGGGAACGGCGACGACCGTATCCGGGTCCACGGTAACGCCATGGCGTTTGTGCAGGTCCGCCGCGACCGCCTCACGCAGCGGCAGGATTCCGTTCGCGGGGGTGTATCCGTGATGGCCGTCCCGCAGTGCCTTCACCGCGGCCTCGACGATGTGGTCGGGGGTCGGGAAATCCGGCTGTCCGATGCCGAGATTGATGATATCGGCGCCGGCGGCTTGCAGGCGTCCCGCTTTGGCCAGAACGTCGAACGCGGTTTCGGTGCCGAGGCGTTGCAGATTCGCGGCGAGATGAAGCATGACCTTCCCTGTCTTTCGTTATTTCTTCGTTGCGTCGGTATGTGGCGCGTTCGTTTCCGGAGAGGAACCCGGTCTAGATGAGGCCAGCGGCGACCGGTCCAAGCTCCGGGTTTCCTGTGAGCCACCGTTGAAAACAGAACAAATTTGCTAGTCGGTTGCGCCGACTTCTTCAAGTTCGAAGGTGTTCACACGGTTCCGTCCGGTCTGTTTTGCGCGGTACAAGGCCTGATCGGCCCGTGACAGTGCCTGGGACGCATTCTGATCGCCAGGCATGACGAAGCCGATCCCGACGCTGACCGTAACCGTGATATTTTGTCCGCCGAATTCCGTGATCGAATGTTCAACGGCCGAACGCAGTTTCTCGGCAACGATAGAGGCGCCGACCGTGCCGGTGTCGGGTAAGACGATAGCGAACTCCTCGCCACCGGTCCGTCCGAAGATATCGACGGTTCGTATGGACTCCGTCGCTGTCGTTACAATGTTCTTGATAACTTCGTCGCCGGCGGCGTGACCGTAGGTATCGTTGACCTTCTTGAAACGGTCGATGTCAAACATGGCGATGGTTAGTGGTGATTTGTAACGCCGCGCGCGGGCAAATTCGTTTTCCGCCGATTCCATCAGGGCACGCCGGTTGAAACAACCGGTCAGTGGATCCGTCCTTGCCATATTGTAGAGTTCTTCCCGGTGACGCACGAGAGTCCGGAAAAGTGGCCGGAAGACCAGAACGCCCTCTAACGCGACCACGGCTAGGAACGAGGCCAAAAGCCAGGAGATACGCTCCCGAAGCTTGCGGACGCGATCGCGACTCGCGTCTTCGTAGGCGGTCGCCACTTCGGTCAGCGAGTCCATGAGCTCGTCCTGCGCCGCCGCCAACAGGCGGATCAGGCCCTGGTTCTTTTCGTCGAGGAAGTTTTGCGGCAGTTCCAGAAAGTCTTCCGCCAGTGTCATGAAACGGCGGACGCGGTAGTCCAATTGCTCTGCTTCACCGAAGAACATTTCGTCGATGTCGTCGGAAAAGCCGCCTCCCGGCAGTCCCAATTGCGCGTCACCCATCAGAAGGGCCTCATGAGAGCTGCGCATCAGACCGATGGAAGACTGAATCAAGGGTTCCAGATATCGCCGTTGCTGCGGATTTGCCATGGCGTATTGAAAAGCAAGCCCGCTGATTCGCTGGGACAGGGTCGTTTGCCGAGTCGCGATCCGTACCAGGGTCGCGCTGCGGGCTTCCTCGGTGATGATCCGGTCAGAAAGAAAAAAAGTTCCGACACCAAAGGCGGCAATAAGGGCCAGTGCCGCAGAATAGATGGCGACATAATAGCCCAGGCCGTGGCCACGGCCGCCCCCGTCTATTTCCTTGCCGCCTATTTTCTTATCCCCCACCGTCAACGGTTTGCCTGACCTAAGACCGAAACGCGAGTTTCACATGTCAGAATAGGGTTCAGAACATCGCTTCAGGCACCGTTCCCCTTTATGTACTATAGCAAAGGTGACGCGACTCCCGTCCAGCGGCAATTCCTTTGTCCGAACCGCTTGACGGCGCAGGGGCTGCAGCGTAAAAGCCCGCCTCATCTGCGGTGGGTGTAGCTCAGTTGGTTAGAGCGCCAGATTGTGATTCTGGAGGTCGTGGGTTCAATTCCCATCACTCACCCCATTTTCCCTTTTGAACAAATAGATTTAGACAGGCGCACCTGCGGTCCTGAGAGGCTGGATGCGGCTGTTATTTGCCTGTCGCCAATTCCGAATTGCACGGCAGGATTCAGGTAAGTGCGAATAAATCGTTTAAGTCGTGAGTTGTCCTTTTCAGGCGATATTTCACCCTTTCCGAAATCCCAATTTCCCGACGAACAAGATACACGGAAAAATTATTTCGCAGCGTCGCTGTGCCAATTTTTTATTTTCGTAGGAGAAGTATGAAATTTAAAGTAGTTTGATCTAATGTAATAGGCGGCATTTACTTTTTGGGCACGCTTCACGTTCGTAAAATCTGTGTAGGAGAGATGCTTCGATGGTGATCAACAAAACCAACGCATATTGATTCGCCATCCGTGTCCCACTACCGCCGGAACCAGGGAGACCCCATGCGCCTGGACCTTTCATTCAGCAAGGACTCTGCCAGATACTCAATTGTGGCGCTTTCCGCCCTGACTTTCGCGTTGACGGTAGCCGTTGGCGGTTACTTCAGTTATCTGGACCGTGGCATCCGAGACTCAAACCAAGCGACTCACATCTATGTGGATGATGTGACATCGATTACGGATGCTCTATCCAACCTTCGTGATGCAATCGGGTACGGCGGTTTCATTCACCATTTTAAAAACTACGTCATCCGACGCGACGACCGTTACGCGGAACTCGCAGATGCGGAAATGAAGCATGCCCTGACGCTGGTTGAAAAGTTGTCCAATGCCTTCCTGGATGGAGGGGCCGCGGTTCATTTGTTCACGGTTCAAGCGATGATCCAGGAATATCAAAGAAACCTCGCCTTTGCGGTCGGGGAGGGAAAGGATCTTCCGATTGCGGAACTCGATACTCTGGTCAAGGTCGACGACGGTCCGGCGGTCAAAGCCCTATCGGAACTTGATAAGATCAGGGCCCGACGGCTGGCGCGCGATGTCGAAATCGGTGATGCATCCGCCAATCACCTTGCGGTGGCGAGTGAATTCGGGATTTTCTTCGTCGCTTTGATTGTCCTGTTTGGCGGCGTCACGTTGTGGGTGGTCCTGCGATCAAACAAAAAATTGCGTTTGGCGCTTAATGAAATCGATGTGCTGATCGAAGGGGCCCCTAACGCTATTTTATGCATTGATGAGGAAGGCATAATCCAACGCTGCAACGAAGATGCCTGCGCCTTGTTCGGTTATCCGCAGGAAGATCTGACCGGTCTGCATGTCGACAAGTTGGTGCCCCAGGAAGTGAACGCCGAACATCGGGCATTCAGGGAAAACTTCCTGCAAAACCCGCATTCGGGCCCGATGACGAACCGGGAAGGATTGAAAGCGGTCAGCCGGGATGGGCGGGAAATACCGGTTGAAATAGATTTGAGTGTCGTCAAGCAGAACGAGGGACAACAAGTTGTCGCATTCGTGCGCGATGTCTCGCTTTTGCAGCAGAAGAAGATGGAACTTCAGGAAGCAAACAAGAAAGCCCTGGAAGCAATCGATGCGAAGTCGCAATTCATGGCCACGATGAGCCACGAGTTACGAACGCCGTTGAACGCCGTGATCGGATTCTCCGAATTGCTGCAGATGAAGGCGGAAAAGGGCGCAACCCAGGAAGAACTTGCGAATTACGGCAGAAGTATTGGGCGGTCCGGCAAAGACCTTTTAACCCTGATCAACGACATCCTTGATTTTGCGAAGATTGACAGCGGGAACTTCGAGATTTCCGAGGCACCGTTTTATTTGTCTGAAGTGATTGGCAACATTCATTCTGGCTTTGAAGCGCGTGCGGTTGAATTGGGTGTTGATCTGCAAAGTAAAATCGAATCAATGAACAACGTCGTGCTGGGCGATCAAATGCGGATCAAGCAGGTCCTCTATAATCTGCTGGATAACGCCATCAAGTTCGGTAGGGGCGGCGTGGTGAATTTTGCGGCGCGGGCCATTCCCCAAAAAAATTCGAAACTGGTGTTAGAAGTTGCGATCACGGATCACGGCATCGGTATCGATCCGGTCCGATTGGAAACGATTTTCGATCCCTTTCACCAGGCGGACGCCAGCATCGCGCGCGAATTCGGTGGTACTGGGCTTGGACTTTCAATTTCGCGATCCCTTGCACGACTTCTGGGCGGCGATATCACGGTTCGAAGTGAACTTGGAAAGGGCAGCACTTTTAAAGCATCTTTCATGTTGCAGGATCTCAAGGCCCTGAATCCGCAAACATTAAGTCAAGCGCTCCGGAAGGCCGACGAACAGGACAATGATTTCGGCCTGACCATCCTGGCTGTCGACGATGTCGAACCGAATCTGGATGTTGTGGAAAACGTTCTGACAGATATGGGATGCATCGTCATTAAGGCGCGTAATGGGGAGGAGGCTGTAAAGTGGTGCCAGTCCTATCGGCCGGATGCGATCCTGATGGATATCCACATGCCGATCATGAATGGGTTGGATGCTGCAGCGAACATTATCAAAACTGTTGGCATCGATAACGCCCCCCCGGTTTTTGCCTGGACAGCAGATGTTACCTGTGGCGAGTTGCTCAAACAGTCCAAAACGCCTTGGCAGGGAATCATCACGAAGCCGACGGTTCGCAATGACCTGATTTTGGCAATGCGGCAAGTTGCGGCGAATGGACAATGATTGCTGCCATTGGCCCAGCGTTCGTTCCCGCGTGATGCCACGCTAGGTCCTGCTGGATTTGCGCTGACCCAATCAACTTAAATACACATTTAACGTAAATGAACACGACTGCAAAAGGCGGGAAACATCAATTTTTTTACGGTATTTTTGTAAAGTATCGGTTGGCCGCGTTTCATAGAACTTCGCGCGTCATTATTTCTACAAAGCCGGCCAAAAAAAACAGCGAACGAGGGGCCTACACTTAATCTCATCAGCCCATCGTTCGCCGTAAGTGCCCGAAAGGTCGGGCGGTTGGTCGATGACCAAGTGATAGGCGCTCAATGTGTCGTTGTCGTTACATTCAGGTAAACGGCGTGTGAAATTCGGCGGGCCGCTCAGCCCGGCATGGGAAGCGCGAATAACTTGCGGACGGCTGCTTCGATGATGGCGCTGTCTTTGATGTCGGTACCGCCGCCGGTGGAAGGCGCCAGCACGGCTCGAACCTCACCCAAACGGCGGCGGTTATCGCACACCGCGGCTAGGACGGTGCGGCTGCGCTGAGGTGCATCCAAGCGGCCGATCGGCTTTCCCTGACATAGTGATAGTGCGCTTAGCCCTTCCTTTGGTTGAAGGGCGATCCGCAAGGCGAATTCCCGGCCGTCCGGAACCGACCCGAAAGCGAACCGGACAGATCCGCCGCGCGATAGTTCGGTGGCGATGCCGTCCAGAATTGTTCTGACTTCGCCGGCGGTCGAATTCGGGATTGCGTCGAAATGAACAGGAAGAACAGGCGGCAGCCCTTGCAAATATTTGGCCTCGCCCAAGGTGTTTGGGAATTCCCGGGTGACGTCCATACCCTCGTCGCAGGCGGCCAGAGTGCCGGCCAGGAGGATGGCCGCTGCGAATGGCTTGAGATGTCGACACGTGATCACGGATCTGTTCCCTTTTCCCACGCATGGTCCCGGTGACCGTGTGCATCCGGTGACCCTATGGTGTCGACGGCATCCTGGAAACGATGCAGGCATCCGTCTCACGCAGGTTTGACGCAGCGCATTGACGGTCCTATGCGACCGTCGGAGAGTTATGGCGTTGCGCAGGAACACAAAACCGCACGGAACGGTAACGAGGATCGGAGACGCAAGGAATGGCTGCAGGTTTCGGACATGCCGGGAACGCCTTGCTGACGGTACAGGAAATGTACGCGGCGGATGCGGCCGCGATCGAACAGGGAATCGCGGGCACCACGCTGATGGAAAATGCCGGGCGGACGGTGGCCGAGGCCATTATGGAACGATGGTCCCCCCGTCCGACCGTCGTGCTGTGCGGGCCTGGAAACAATGGCGGTGACGGTTTCGTCGTTGCCCGTCTGTTGAAGGAGCGGGGGTGGCCTGTCCGTTTGGTTTCCCTGGTTCCAATCGGGCAATTCAAAGGAGATGCCCGACACCATGCCGATCTTTGGACCGGGGAGGTGGAGATGCCCGAAGCGGGGATCGGCGATGCTGCCCTGATCGTGGACGCCCTGTTCGGCGCCGGATTGACGCGGGATGTGGATGGCGCGGCGCGGTCCTTGCTGGAAGACAGCGAGGGGCGGGACATCGTCGCCATAGACGTGCCGAGCGGCGTGCATGGGGATACGGGTCAGGTCCTTGGCTACGCGGCGCAAGCGGCCCTGACGGTCACTTTCTTTCGTCGAAAGCCCGGGCATTTGCTGCTTCCGGGACGCGTCCGGTGTGCGGAGGTCGTCGTGACAGATATCGGCATCCCGAAGTCTGTCCTTGAGGGTATTGATCCCCAGCAAATCGAGAACGGCCCGGAACTTTGGGCTGAATCCTTGCATTGGCCGAATCCGACGGACCACAAATATGCGCGCGGCCATTCCCTCGTGGTGGGCGGGGCGATCATGACCGGGGCGGCGCGGATGTCTGCAAAGGCGGCGCAGAGGGCCGGTGCCGGCGCGGTGACGGTTGCCGCCCCCGCGGACGCGCAGACGGTATACAAGGTCACCCTGGAAAGCATCATGGTGGCATCCTACCGTGACACGTCCAGTCTTCAGGACATCATCGAGATGCCAAAGGTCTCCGCCGTGTTGATCGGCCCTGGGACCGGTATGGTCACGGCGACCCGGGAGCGGGCCTGCATGGTCTTGCGCACCGGCAAGCCGGCCGTTGTCGATGCAGACGCGATCAGTATTTTTGAAGGATCTTCGGAGTTATTGTTTGAAAGCGTGAACGGGCCGGTCGTGATGACCCCGCATGAAGGGGAGTTCGCTCGCGTCTTTCCGGATTTGCAGGGGGGGCGGTTGTTCCGCGCCCGGGCGGCGGCGGCGCGCTCCGGCTGCATCGTCCTTCTGAAGGGGTATGACACGGTGATCGCTGCGCCGGACGGGCGCGTTGCCATCAATGCCAATGCGCCGGCCGATTTGGCGACGGCGGGGGCGGGCGATGTTCTCTCAGGCATCATAGTTGCCCTTTTATCGCAGGGATTGCCACCTTTCGAGGCTGCCTGCGCGGGAGCGTGGATCCATGCGGAAAGTGCCATGGCCTTCGGCCCTGGCTTGATCCCCGAGGATGTAATTGCCGGTATACCCGCCGTGTTGAGCACCCTGAAATCGAGGCGCTAGTTTTGGCGGACCCTATTGGGGTATGTCCCGAATACTTGGCTGTATCCCAGTAAGGGCTTCTGCGAAGGTCACGAAAAATCAACACCCTAACGGCATTAATAAACCGTTTACTTATAGCGTTTAAAGTGGCGACACTTGATTCGTTGAGTTAGTCAAATATTGGGTGTAGCGTTTTTCTTGTCGTCTTTGCGAGGTCTTCGAATCGCACCGTTGCGGGGTGATCGTTGCCAGGCAGAAAGCCAGCAGACGCAATCCAAAGACGCGATTTGAAGATATGTTCTTAAGGGGAGCGTAGGTATGTCGGCAATGGAACTTTATGGACACCTCACCGGCCGTTCGAAAGCAGAAGCGATCGGAATGCGCAACGGCACGCGGTCCAGCTTCTTCGCGAGAAACCGCGATGCCGATCAAATGGTCAAAGCCGGAAGCCGTTTCTTCCGCCACCGTCCGGACCGGATGGTCGAGACCGCGACGGTTCTTTCCGTCGCTTCCGACGGGCTGGGAATTCCGCATGTGCGCTATAATCTGGATATCCAGAAGCTGCGCGGGACCACAAAGTTTTCTGATGGCCCGCGGTCGCTGGCGCTGGAAACTTTCATGTCGACGTATCGGGCAGAAAGCTGACCCAAAAGGGGGGAGTGCCCAGCTTATCAGGGGCTGACCTTTCCCATCCTTTCCAAATCGCGCGAAACCCGCGCATTCCTTAGCTTTTAAAAAAGCGCCCCCCGTCAGGCCTGAGGCTTTGACGACTGGGGGCCGCATTGCTATAGAACCGCGGCTTCGGCGGGGGCTATGCCCGGTCTTGGCGCGATATTGCGGGCGTGGCGAAACTGGTAGACGCGCCAGATTTAGGTTCTGGTGGAGAGATCCGTGGGGGTTCGAGTCCCTCCGCCCGCACCAGTAAGAGAGTTCCTTGTTGCGGTTTGCCGTCCAGGCCGGCCGGGATAAGGGCGCCGAGAAAAGGTCGATAAAGAAACACCATAGTCCAACGGGATTTCCAATGCAGGTTGATGAAACAAAGAACGAAGGGCTTAGCCGCGTATATTCGGTGACCCTGACGGCGAATGAAATCGGTGAGCGGATAGACGCACGGCTTGGCGAAGTCGGCAGCACGGTACGTGTTCCGGGCTTCCGTCCCGGCAAAGTGCCGTTGTCGGTGCTGCGGCAGCGCTACGGCAAGGCCGTCATGGGCGAAGTGCTCGAGAAAGCTGTCACCGAAACCAGCCAGGAAGTCCTCGACGAGCGGGAATTGCGGCCTGCGGTGCAGCCGAAGATCGAAATCTCGAGCTTCGATGAAGGTCAGGATCTGGTCTACACGATCAATGTCGACCTGATGCCCGAAATTACCCCGATGGACTTTTCCAAGTTGGAATTGACGCGCTTGAAGGCGTCGGCGTCAGATGCCGAGGTGGATGACGCGCTCGACCGCTTGGCAAAAGACTTCCGGAACAGCGAGCCTTTGAAGAAGGCCCGTGCGGCGAAGGAAGGCGATCTGGTCGTAATCGACTTCGTCGGCAAGATCGACGGTGAGGCATTCGATGGCGGTTCCGCCGAAGGCCACCGCCTTGAATTGGGTTCCAACACCTTCATTCCGGGCTTTGAAGAGCAGCTCGTCGGCGCCAAGAAAGGCGACGAAGTCGAGGTCAAGGTCGCTTTCCCGGAAAACTACGGGGCGGAGAACCTTGCGGGCAAGGACGCTGTCTTCGACGTGAAGGTCAATGAAATTGAAGAGTATGTCGACACCGTGATCGACGATGCCTTCGCGACGAATATGGGGCTGGAAAGCCTCGACCAACTCAAAGGCCATCTGCGTGAGCGGATTGAAGCCGATTATGGCAATGTGGCCCGCGGCCGGTTGAAACGGGACCTGCTCGACAAGCTCCACGAAGGCCACGAATTCGAGGTGCCTGAAGGCATGGTCGAGTCGGAATTCGAACAGATTTGGACGCAGTACGAACGCGCCAAAGCGGCTGGGGAGACCGACCCGGAGGACGAAGGCAAATCCGAGGACGATATCAAGGAAGAATACCGCACCATCGCGAAGCGCCGTGTGATGCTGGGCATGCTTCTGTCGGAAGTCGGCCGGGTGAACGAAATCTCGGTCGGTCAGGATGAAGTTAACCGTGCGATCGTTCAGGAAGCTCAGAAATATCCGGGGCAGGAGCAGCAGGTTCTGGAGTTCTATCAGAACAACCCGCAGGCCAATGCCAGCCTTCGCGCGCCGTTGATGGAAGACAAGGTCATCGATTTCATCATCGAGATGGCTCAGGTGACCGACAAGGAAGTCTCGGCCGAGGAGCTTATGAAGGATCCGGACGAAGACGGCGCGCCCGCCAAGAAAGCGGCGTCGAAGAAATCCGGTGCCAAGAAGGCTTCCGCCAAGAAATCCGCGGCGAAAAAGGCGGGCGCCAAGAAGGCGGCTGCAAAAAAAGACGCGGATTGACGATACGGATTTAAGGGCGGGGGATGCAATTCCGGTCCTCTGCCCCTAAATTCCTCCACAACGTATCTTCGCCGCCCGGATCCTCCGGGATGTCCTGGGCCTTCTCCGGCCCTTAGTATCAAGCGAAATTGTGACAAGGAGCTTCGTCTGAACCATGCGCGACCCTATCGACCTTTACATGAACACCCTGGTGCCGATGGTCGTGGAGCAGACGAACCGCGGCGAGCGTTCGTATGACATATACTCCCGTCTGCTGAAGGAACGTATCATCTTCCTGACCGGCGGCGTCGAGGACCACGTGGCCAGCGTGATCTGCGCCCAGCTTCTGTTCCTTGAATCAGAGAACCCGTCGAAAGACATCGCCTTCTACATCAACTCGCCGGGTGGCGTTGTCACCTCGGGCCTCAGCATCTACGACACGATGCAGTATATTCGCCCGGAAGTGTCGACGGTTTGCCTTGGACAGGCGGCGTCCATGGGGTCGCTGCTGCTGACGGCGGGTGCGAAAGACAAGCGTTTCGCCCTTCCGAATGCACGAATCATGATTCACCAGCCTTCGGGCGGGGCTCAGGGGCAGGCATCGGATATCGAAATCCATGCCCGGGAAATCCTGCGCACGCGTGAAAGACTGAATCAGATCTATGTCACGCATACCGGTCAGAAGCTGAAAACGATTGAAACCGCCATGGAGCGGGACAAGTTCATGAGTCCCGAAGAAGCCAAGGAATTCGGGCTGATAGACGAAGTTGTCAACAAACGGCCTGAAGGTGCGGATGGGGACGACGACGCGTCCTGATAGCAGGTTGTCGGTCAAGGGCGTCTTTGTGTGCGATCAAGGGCGCATCCAGGCCGATGGGGCGAGAAAGAACGCCCCGCGCAGGTTGCGAGACAGGCACGTTAAAGCTTCCTTAGTGATCCGGGTCATATGATGTAGCTGTCTGAATGGGCATAGTTCATCATGAAGATGCGTTATTAATCGCAGGAAAACCAAGGGGTTGATGATTCTAAGGCAAAACAGGCAAATTTTGCGTTGAGGGTCCACCTCGGCAATGGATATCATACGGATATGCTGGTTGCGGGCAGACTCCCCAGACGGCCCACCGGGTCACCACAGCACCGCAAGTACGCTGGAACGAGAGGCATTCGATGACAAAAGCCACAGGCGGCGACGGCAAAAACACCCTGTACTGTTCTTTCTGCGGGAAGAGCCAGCACGAAGTGCGCAAGTTGATCGCCGGGCCTACCGTGTTCATCTGCGACGAGTGTGTCGAGTTGTGCATGGACATCATCAAGGAAGACCACAAGACAGCGGTCTCCAAAAACGCCGATGGTGTGCCGACCCCCCAGGAAATTCGTGAAGTTTTGGACGACTATGTGATCGGGCAGGATCATGCGAAACGCGTGCTGTCGGTAGCGGTGCATAACCACTACAAGCGGCTCGCCCATGCGTCCAAGAACAGTGATGTTGAACTGGCCAAGTCGAACATCCTGCTCATCGGGCCGACCGGTTGCGGCAAGACGCTTTTGGCCCAGACCCTTGCCCGCATTCTGGACGTGCCGTTCACGATGGCCGATGCGACCACGCTGACCGAGGCCGGGTATGTCGGGGAAGATGTGGAAAACATCATCCTGAAGCTGCTGCAATCGGCGGACTATAATGTGGAACGCGCGCAGCGCGGCATCGTCTATATCGACGAAGTGGATAAGATCAGCCGCAAGTCCGACAATCCGTCCATCACCCGCGATGTATCGGGCGAAGGCGTGCAGCAGGCCTTGTTGAAGATAATGGAAGGCACGGTTGCCAGTGTGCCGCCGCAGGGCGGGCGCAAGCATCCGCAGCAGGAATTCCTGCAGGTGGATACCACGAACATCCTGTTCATTTGTGGCGGTGCGTTCGCGGGGCTCGAGAAGATCATCTCACAACGCGGCAAGGGGTCGGCGATCGGCTTCGGCGCCGATGTACGTGATGACGAGCAACGTGCTGTCGGCGAGTTGCTGCGGGAAATCGAACCGGAAGATTTGCTCAAGTTCGGTCTCATTCCCGAATTCGTCGGTCGTGTTCCGGTCCTGGCGACGCTGATGGATCTGGATGAGGCGGCGTTGGTAGACATTCTCACCTCGCCGCGTAATGCCCTGGTGAAACAATACCAGCGCCTGTTCGACATGGAGAATGTTCGGGTCGAGTTTACCGAGGACGCCCTGCGCGCCGTGGCCAAGAAGGCCATCATGCGCAAGACCGGCGCCCGCGGTTTGCGGTCGATCATGGAATCGATCCTGCTCGATCCCATGTACGAACTTCCCGGCCTGGAAGGTGTCGAAGAAGTCGTCATCAACAAGGAAGTGGTCGAAGGCCGCGCAGAGCCTTTGTACATTTATGCCGAGCGTCGTGATGACGTCGGTTCGACCGCGTCCTGACGAATCGTGCCCAAATTGTCTGCGCCTTTTGGGCGCTTTCGGTTCGTTTTTGGTTTTCCTTCACGGTTAGACTGTTCCCGACCGCAGGGCGGCGTGGTGTCAAGTCTTGAACTATCCCGCGGCGGGCCCAACTAAGCAGGGGCGCAACCAGGTTGTGTCGTTTGTCCGCTCCGGTGCCGAAGACGGGCCGGGGTATCAGGAAACAAACGGTGGCTTTTATGCGCCGTTGTCTTGAGAAGAGATATTAAGATCATGTTAGAAATGCCTCGTGGAGTTATGTATCCCGTGCTTCCGCTGCGGGATATCGTCGTCTTCCCCCATATGATCGTTCCGCTGTTCGTCGGCCGCGAAAAATCGGTTCGCGCGCTGGAAGACGTGATGAAGGACGATAAACAGATCTTGCTGGTCACTCAGAAGAATGCCGGTGAAGATGACCCCAAACCTGAAGATGTCTACGAGGTCGGTACCATCGCGACTGTTCTGCAGTTGCTGAAGCTGCCGGACGGCACCGTGAAAGTGTTGGTCGAAGGCGTTCACCGCGCCAATCTGGTCGAATTTTCCGACAATACGGATTTCTTCCAGGCTTATGCGGAGATGGTCGACGAAGCCCGTGCACCCGATGAAGAGTTGGAGGCGCTGGCCCGAGCGGTCGTCACGCAGTTCGAACAGTATATCAAGCTGAATAAGAAGGTTCCGGCGGAGGTCCTGATCTCGATCAACCAGATCGAGGATCCGGGCAAGCTCGCCGATACCGTCGCGCAGCATTTGGCGCTCAAGATTGCCGACAAACAGGAACTGCTGGAAATTTCTTCCGTGTCCGAGCGGCTAGAGAAGATCTATTCGCTGATGGAAGGCGAAATCAGCGTCCTGCAGGTTGAAAAGCGTATCCGCAGCCGCGTCAAACGCCAGATGGAGAAGACCCAGCGCGAGTACTATCTGAATGAGCAGATGAAGGCCATTCAGAAGGAACTTGGCGAAGGCGAGGACGGCAAGGACGAGTTGGCCGAGCTGGAAGAGAAGATCAAAGGCACGAAGCTGACCAAGGAAGCGGAGGAAAAGGCCTTCGCGGAGTTGAAGAAGCTACGCAACATGAGCCCGATGTCCGCCGAAGCGACGGTGGTCCGCAATTACCTCGACTGGATCCTGAGTATTCCGTGGAAGAAGCGCTCCCGCGTGAAGAAGGATTTGAAGGAAGCCCAGAGCATTCTGGATGTCGATCATTACGGGCTGGAAAAGGTCAAGGAACGGATTATCGAGTATCTCGCGGTTCAAGTCCGCATGAAGAAGGTCAAAGGTCCGATCCTGTGCCTCGTCGGTCCGCCGGGTGTGGGTAAGACCTCGTTGGGTAAGTCGATTGCCCGGGCGACGGGACGTGAATTCGTCCGTATGTCGCTTGGCGGCGTTCGGGACGAATCTGAAATTCGCGGCCATCGTCGGACCTATATCGGGTCCATGCCGGGCCGTGTCATCCAGGGCATGAAAAAGGCGAAGAAGTCGAATCCGCTCTTCCTGCTCGATGAAATCGACAAACTTGGCGCCGATTGGCGCGGTGATCCGTCATCTGCCTTGCTTGAGGTGTTGGATCCCGAACAGAACAGCACGTTCAACGACCATTATCTGGAAGTTGATTACGACCTGTCGGATGTCATGTTCGTGACGACGGCCAATACTCTGCGCATGCCCCAGCCATTGCTGGATCGCATGGAAATCATCCGCATCCCTGGTTACACCGAGGATGAAAAGGTCGAAATCTCCAAACGCCACCTGTTGCGCAAGCAGATGGCTGAGAACGGCTTGAAGAAGGATGAGTTTACGATTTCCGATAATGCGCTGCGCGACCTCATCCGTCACTACACCCGGGAAGCCGGCGTGCGTAGTTTGGAACGGGAACTGGCGAATCTTGCCCGCAAGGCGATCAAGGAAATCGTCGGTGAGGGCAAGGATAAGGTCGCCATTACCAGCAGCAACGTCGAGAAATATGCCGGTGTCCGCAAATACCGGTTTGGCGAGATCGAAGCCGATGATCTTGTCGGTGTCGTGACGGGCTTGGCCTGGACCGAAGTTGGCGGCGAATTGCTGAACATCGAATCCGTATTGGTCCCGGGCAAGGGACGGGTGACCAAGACCGGGAAACTCGGCGACGTCATGCAGGAATCGATTCAGGCGGCGGAGTATTTCATCCGTAGCCGCGCGGTTTCTCTTGGAATCAAACCGACCGCCTTCACCAAAAGCGATATTCACGTGCATGTCCCGGAAGGGGCAACGCCGAAAGACGGTCCGTCGGCTGGTGTTGCTATGGTGACGTCGATGGTTTCGGTGTTGACCGGAATTCCGGTGCGCAAGGATGTCGCCATGACCGGCGAAATTACCTTGCGCGGACGCGTTCTGCCGATCGGCGGCTTGAAAGAAAAGCTGTTGGCCGCGCTCCGGGGCGGCATCAAAACGGTGATTATCCCGAAGGATAATGAAAAAGACCTGGCGGATATCCCGGATAATGTGAAGAAGGGATTGGAAATTGTTCCGGTAGCAACCGCGGACGAAGTTCTTTCCACTGCCCTGACTGAAGAGCTGACGCCGATCGAGTGGTCGCCGGAAGACGAAAAGGCGAGTGTCGAGGCTGCTGCGGCAACCGGCGATGACGCCGATGATCTCACCGGAATGACGACTCACTGATTTTATGCCGGATCGGATCCTGTTACCCGATCCGGCGTACATTTTCGGCGCTTATTTTGCCATATATGACAAAAAGGTCGGGGCTTTGCCCCCGACCCTTTATGCTGAGAAAAAGCAAGCCTCGAATCTGTAGAATACTGTGTAAAAACCGCAGAATTCTGCGGCATTTCAGCGGTTAGAGATTGACGCTGTTTTCTGAATCCCCGTACTATCCGTGCCGTATCAGGGAAGAATTAGAAAACGCCCTGTGCGACTCACAGCGCGTATATCGCGCAGCATCTCACAACCCGCACTTTGCTAAAGGGGGCTCAACAGTGAATAAGAACGATCTGGTGGCGTCGGTCGCCGACTCGGCTGGTCTTTCCAAGGCGGATTCCGCTAAGGCTGTGGACGCTGTTTTCGACAGCATAACCTCATCCTTGAAAGGTGGTGACGAGGTTCGCCTCGTTGGTTTTGGAACGTTCAGTGTCGCAAATCGCGCGGCCTCTGAAGGCCGCAACCCCCGCACCGGCGAAACCATCAAGATTCCCGCGTCGAAGCAGCCGAAATTTAAGGCTGGCAAGGGTTTGAAGGACGCCGTCAACTAAGACGGACCTTCCATTGAACTGCCAACCGGCCGCCTTTTGGGCGGCCGGTTGTGTTTTTGGCCTATGCTTTGGCCTCTTCGCCGCATAGTTTTGGTCCCGTGACCAATATAGGCATGGCATAAAAACGCGAAAACAATATGGGAAATTCGTTCGGCGGGTGATTGATCCCCGGACCGCCATGGAGTACACCGCGTCCACTTGACGTCCCTGCGGACACGCGCGGACAGGTAGGGCGGTTAGCTCAGCTGGCAGAGCATCTCGTTTACACCGAGAGGGTCGGCGGTTCGATCCCGTCACCGCCCACCACATTCCCGGTCAAGTCATACTCCTTTTTTCAGCGATCCCAGCAGCGTGTCGATTCGTGCGTCCATTTCGCCAAGCGACTGTGTCGTTGCGGCCATGGCGGCGCTCAACGTGTCTGCGACGGCTTCCACGGATGCCGCTGCCGCGGCGACGTCAGCGATGACATTTGTGACCTCAGTGGTGCCATCGGCGGCTTGCGCTATATTTTGCGATATTTCGTCGGTGGCGGAGCTCTGCTGCTGAACTGCCGCGGCAATCGATTCGTAGCTGAGTTCCATTTCCTGGATAGAGCCGGACACGCCGGCGATCGCGTTTACGGCCGACGAGGTGCGGGATTGGATATCATCGACCTTGCTGCCGATTTCCTCGGTAGCATTTTGCGTCTGTTTGGCCAGGTTTTTGACTTCATTCGCGACAACAGCGAAGCCTTTACCCGCCGCACCGGCGCGTGCGGCTTCGATCGTCGCGTTCAGGGCCAACAGATTCGTTTGCGAAGCGATATCCGTGATAAGGCCCAGGATTTTCGCGATTTCGCTGGTTGAGTTCGACAATTCATCGACAATTTTTTGCGCACCTTGCGATTGTTCGACCGTATCCTTGACCGATTGCCGGGCATGGTCGATCTGACGGTAGATTTCGCTGATGGAGTTGGAGAGTTCCTCGCTGGCGGCGGCGACAACGGCTGCGTTTTGCTGCGATCGTGACGCAGAATCAGCCACGCGGTCGGATTGATTGGAAACCTTGGCCGCTTCCAAGGCGAGGGTGTCGACCTCGCTGCTGACACGGCCGGCTTGCGACTTAATGGCGTCCACACCCGACGAGACTTCGGTCTCAATGCGCGATGCGATCTCGCCGATGTCTTGGCGGCGTTTTTGTTCTCCGGCTTCCAGATAAACGGATATGGCCAAATCCATGTCCAGGAAAAGCGCCTTCAGAATCAGATTTAGATCATGGGCCATACGGTCGGAATGGCGACGATGACGTATGGCAAGGTGGTCGACCAGCCCGGTCAGAATAAAAGCATAGGCACCCATATAAATACTGGGACTGACGCCCAGTTTCATGTGGGCGGTCCCGATCTTTTTCGTGCGGTCCGTATAGGCCTTGTCGAACCGTCCCTTGAACAATTCATGCCAATGTTCTGTCTGGGCGACTTTCAGGACTTCAGGATCGTGCCCGTCCAGAATTTTCGCCGAACCGGGTTGTTCGCCCATATGTCGGTACAGCCCGTCCAGAATGGCCGGCAGGGCTTCTTTCAAAGTGGGGAGGACGTTGATCAGGTCCGCTCGATCAGTATTTGATATCCGCAAATTGCCGAGCGTATTTGCAAGCTTTTCACCTTCGGCTGGGCTGCCTTGATCGAACATTCGGTACTCCCACAAAAAAAAGGCCGGCGCGCCTTATCCCGAAAAATCATTGGGGAACAGAGCACTTCGGTCGGATTTAAACAGTATCAATAACGGAAATTGGAAACGCCGATTGACGCCTTCAGGTGAGGAGAAAATATCGCAATAAAAGTAGGGTTTCCAGCGAAACCTATTGGCGCGGTGACAAATGAAATATTTTTAACATTGTCGGGTGTGCATTGCTTGACACTGCCGGGGGGCAGCATTAGTAACGCGCATCGCTGCGGCGGGGACGGTCTCTGGACCGAAAATCGCCGATCAGAATGCGGGTGTAGCTCAGTTGGTTAGAGCGCCGGCCTGTCACGCCGGAGGTCGCGGGTTCGAGCCCCGTCACTCGCGCCATTCCCTGTCAAGCGCCAGACCGGAAGGCATCTCAGTGACCTTGATGTGCGCTGCTTTACGCCGAAATCTTTGCAGTGCAGCATTGGCGCGGTATACCTGTCCGACACAACTGATCCAACGCATGCATTTTCTGGCTTAAAGCCGAAATTTGTGTGACATTGCGATAGGTTATAGTTTGCTACCTGCCTTTCCGTTTCAGCCGTTGACGCGGCGGGCGGATTAGGGTTGGTTCCATCCATTGAGCTCGTTACCGGGGAGGGGCGAATGGAAGACCTGTTAAGCGAATACTTCGCAATCCTCGTTTTCTTGGGGATTGCCGTAGGTCTATCCGTTGTGATGATCGTCGCCAGTATGATCGTTGCGCGGCAGCATCCCGACTCCGAGAAACTGTCTGCCTACGAATGCGGGTTTGAAGCGTTCGACGATGCGCGCAGCCGTTTCGATGTCCGGTTCTATCTCGTGACACTGCTCTTCATCATTTTTGACCTCGAAGTAGCCTTCCTGTTTCCCTGGGCCGTGTCGCTCGGGAAAATAGGATTGTTCGGTTTCTGGTCGATGGTGGTGTTCCTCGGGATTCTAACCATCGGGTTCGTTTATGAGTGGCGCAAAGGTGCGCTTGAGTGGGAGTAGTTCGGGTCGGCGTGTGTTGCTTTGCCGGTTCTGACCTTCCGTAACGATTTGTGGAGATGGTTGCCATGTCCGTGACGTCCAATGTGGGGGCACCTGTTCCCCCTGGTGCGGACCAGGACGCGATCCTGAAGACGGTCAATGACGAACTCCAGGACAAAGGGTTTGTCATCGCCAATGTCGACAAACTGGTGAACTGGGCGCGGACGGGTTCAATGTGGCCGATGACATTCGGTCTGGCCTGTTGTGCGGTTGAGATGATTCACGCCTATATGCCGCGGTACGATCTGGACCGCTTCGGCGTCGTTGTGCGCGCCAGTCCGCGCCAGTCGGACGTGATGATCGTCGCCGGTACGCTGACCAACAAGATGGCTCCCGCGCTGCGCAAGGTTTACGACCAGATGGCCGAACCGCGCTGGGTCATTTCGATGGGATCCTGCGCCAATGGGGGCGGGTACTACCACTATTCTTATTCCGTGGTGCGCGGGTGTGACCGGATCGTTCCGGTCGACATCTATGTTCCGGGCTGTCCGCCGACGGCGGAAGCGCTGGTCTATGGCATCATGCAGTTGCAGAAGAAAATTCGCAGAACGGGCACGATAGCCCGCTGATGGCGGCGCTTGCCGGTAGCTGTGGATTTCAAGGCCTCGGATGGATTGGTCGTGATGGACGAAAAAACGGAAGCGGTGATTGAACTGGGCGAGTATCTCGCCGCGAAATTCCCCACCGAGATCGTCGAAAAGACGGTGGCGCTGGGCGAATTGGACGTGATTGTGGATGCGCAATCCATTACGCGTGTCGCCAAATTCGTGCGTGACGACGCCAATTGCCTGTTCAAGCTTTGTGTCGATGTGTGCGGTGCGGACTATCCGGATCGCGAAAAGCGTTTCGATGTGGTCTACAACCTGTTGAGTCTGAAGCATAACCTGCGACTTCGCCTGAAGGTTCAGACCGACGAGGAAACACCGGTCCCAAGTGTCTCGGGGATTTGGCCGTCGGCGAACTGGTTCGAACGCGAAGTCTGGGACATGTATGGCGTGTTCTTCACCGAACATCCTGATCTTCGTCGCATCCTTACCGATTATGGATTCGAGGGGCATCCGCTGCGCAAGGATTTCCCGCTGACCGGCTATGTGGAAATGCGCTACGACGACGAACAGCGCCGCGTTGTTTATGAGCCGGTCAAACTGACACAGGATTTTCGCAAGTTCGATTTTCTGTCGCCCTGGGAAGGTATGACGCCTGTTTTGCCGGGTGACGAGAAAGCGACGAAGGAAGAGGGAGAAGGGGCATGAGCGCCGAATCGATTGCCGAATCCCTCGGCGGGAAGCCAGAAGACCCGACGATCAAGACCCTGACGATGAATTTCGGGCCGCAGCATCCTGCGGCGCACGGGGTTCTGCGGATGGTGATGGAGATGGACGGGGAAGTTGTTGAACGGCTCGACCCGCATATCGGTCTGCTTCACCGTGGGACCGAGAAGCTGATCGAATACAAGACCTACCTTCAGTCGATTCCCTATTTCGACCGCCTCGATTACGTCGCGCCGATGTGCCAGGAACACGCCTTCGTGCTGGCGGCGGAAAAACTGCTGGGCTTGGAAGTGCCGGAACGCGGCCAATACATGCGTGTTCTGTTCGCCGAAATCTCCCGCCTTCTGAACCATCTTCTGAACGTGCCCGCCTATGGGCTGGACGTCGGCGCCATGACGCCGATGCTCTGGGCCTTCGAGGAACGCGAAAAGCTGATGGAGTTCTATGAAGGCGTCTGCGGGGCGCGTCTCCATGCGGCTTATTACCGGGTCGGTGGCGTTCATCAGGACATGCCGGCCGGGATGGCCGACCAGATTCTGGCCTGGGCCGACGCTTTCCCGAAGTTCATCGACGAAATGGAAAGCCTGCTGACGGAGAATCGCATCTTCAAGCAGCGCTCGGTCGATATCGGCATCATTACGCCGGAAGACGCTATGGCCTGGGGCTGCACCGGGCCGGTGCTGCGTGGGTCCGGCATTCCGTGGGATCTGCGCAAGGCGCAGCCCTATGATGTCTATGACCGGATGGATTTCGATATTCCCGTCGGCAAGAACGGGGACTGTTACAGCCGTTACTTGGTCCGCGTCGAAGAAATGCGCCAGTCCCTTCGCATTGTGAAGCAGTGCCTGGCGGAAATGCCGGAAGGACCGGTGATGACGACCGACGGGAAGGTCGGGCCGCCGGATCGGGGTGAGATGAAGCGGTCGATGGAATCGCTTATCCATCACTTCAAACTCTATACCGAGGGATTCCACGTTCCCGCCGGTGAAACTTATACGGCCGTGGAAGCGCCGAAAGGCGAGTTCGGGGTCTATCTGGTATCCGACGGTACGAACAAGCCGTACCGCTGCAAGATTCGCGCGCCGGGTTTCGCCCATCTGCAAGCGATGGACTACGTCTGCAAGGGCCACATGTTGGCGGATTCGGTGGCGGTGCTTGGCGCCATGGATGTTGTGTTTGGTGAGATCGATCGATGAGTGGCGAAACGTTTGAATTCACGGGCAAGTTCCTCTCGGAAGTGGAGAGGAACATTGCCAAGTACCCGCCGGAGCGGAAGCAGTCGGCGGTGCTCGCCTGTCTGTTCCTGGCCCAGGAACAGAATCACGAAGACGGACACTATGTGACCGAAGCGGCCATGCGAGCGATCTCCGAGAAGCTCGAGATGCCGTATATCCGGGTCATGGAAGTCGCCACCTTCTTCACGCAGATCAATCTGAAACCGGTCGGCAAGTTCCATATCCAACTTTGCGGCACCACGCCTTGCATGTTGCGCGGTGCGGAAGCCTTGATGGAAGCGGTGAAGGAAAAATTCGGCATCGGTCATGGCCAGACCTCCGAAGATGGGACCTTCACCCTGACCGAGGTCGAATGCCTGGGCGCCTGTTGCAACGCGCCGATGGTACAAATCAACGACGATTTCTATGAAGATCTGACGCCTGAACTGCTGATCAACGTGCTCGACACTCTCAAAGGAGGCGGGCAGCCGGCATTGGGATCGCAGATTGGCCGTGTAACGTCGGAGCCGGAAGGCGGCCCGACCGTATTGTTGACCGGCCCGGCACCGCAGACGGCGGATGCGCCGAATGCGCCGAATTCCGGTGCGGGAGACTGACGATGACGACATTGTTGGAAGACAAGGACCGCATCTTCACCAATCTCTACGGGTATCATCCGTGGAATTTGGAAGCGGCGAAAAAACGTGGCGATTGGGACAACACCAAGGCGCTGATCGAACTCGGGCGGGACAAGATCATCGAAGAGATGAAGGCGTCCGGTCTGCGCGGTCGTGGCGGCGCGGGATTCCCGACCGGCATGAAATGGTCTTTCATGCCGAAGGAATCGGACGGACGCCCGGCCTACCTAGTGGTCAACGCGGATGAATCCGAACCCGGAACCTGTAAGGACCGGGAAATCATGCGGAACGATCCGCACAAGCTGATCGAGGGTTGCCTCGTTGCGTCTTTTGCGATGAATGCCAATGCCGCATACATCTATATCCGTGGCGAATACCGTCATGAATACAAGGTGTTGGAGGCCGCTGTTGCTGAGGCATATGAAGCCGGCATGATCGGCAAAAACGCCTGTGGCTCCGGCTTTGATTTCGATCTTTACATTCATCACGGCGCCGGCGCCTATATTTGCGGCGAGGAAACCGCGCTGCTGGAAAGCCTGGAAGGCAAGAAGGGGCAACCGCGCCTGAAGCCGCCATTCCCGGCGATGTCCGGCCTCTGGGGCTGCCCGACCACTGTGAATAACGTGGAAAGCATCGCCGTTGCACCGACGATTTTGCGTCGGGGAGCCGCTTGGTTCTCCAGTTTCGGCCGGGAAAACAATGCGGGGACCAAACTGTTTTGCGTCTCAGGTCATGTGAACAAGCCCTGTAATGTTGAAGAAGCGCTTTCCATTCCGATGAAAGAGCTGCTCGAAAAGCATTGCGGCGGCGTTCGGGGCGGTTGGGACAATTTGCTCGCGGTGATTCCGGGCGGATCTTCCGTGCCCTGCCTGCCGAAGGATATCTGCGACGATGTGCTGATGGACTTCGACGCGTTGAAAGAGCAGAAATCGGGCCTTGGAACGGCGGCGGTCATCGTCATGGACAAGTCGACCGATATCATCAAGGCAATCGCGCGGTTGAGCTATTTCTACAAGCATGAGAGCTGCGGCCAATGCACGCCGTGCCGGGAAGGCACAGGCTGGATGTGGCGCGTTATGGAACGCCTGGTGAAGGGCGAGGCCGAGATTGAGGAAATCGACATGCTGTTCGACGTCAGCAAGCAGATCGAAGGACATACGATTTGCGCGCTGGGCGACGCGGCGGCATGGCCGGTTCAGGGATTGATCCGTCACTTCCGTGACGAGATCGAAGACCGGATCAAGAACCGCACGCGCGTCGCCATGCCGGCGGCGGCTGCGGAATAGAATTCTGGTGCGTACGGTTTTAAGCGAGGGGTAGGGCGGAATGCCGACACTCAAACTGAACGGCGAGGAAGTGGAATTCGAGAAGGGCATGACCGTCCTTCAGGTCTGCGAGCAGGCAGGCGTCGAAGTTCCGCGTTTCTGCTATCACGAACGGCTGTCGATCGCCGGCAACTGCCGTATGTGCCTTGTGGAAGTGAAGCCAGGGCCGCCGAAACCCGCGGCCTCCTGCGCGCTGCCCGCCGGTGACAATATGGAAGTCTTCACCGACAGTCCGATGGTGAAGAAGGCGCGCAACGGCGTCATGGAATTCCTGCTGATCAATCATCCGCTCGATTGCCCAATCTGCGACCAGGGCGGCGAATGCGACCTGCAGGATCAGGCCATGGCCTATGGCGTCGGCGGCAGCCGATTCCATGAGAACAAACGGGCCGTCAAAGACAAATACATGGGCCCGCTGATCAGCACGATCATGACGCGTTGCATCCATTGCACACGCTGCGTCCGTTTTTCGACGGAAGTCGGCGGCGTGGAAGATATGGGGCTGCTGAACCGCGGTGAGGGGGCGGAGATTTCGACCCTCGAAAAGGCGGTTTCCAGCGAGTTGTCGGCCAATGTCATCGATCTTTGCCCGGTCGGCGCGCTTACCTCGCGTCCTTACAAGTTCAACGCCCGTCCCTGGGAATTGAAGAAAACCGAATCCATCGATGTTATGGACGGTGTCGGCTCCAATATTCGCGTCGATGCCCGTGGGAATGAAGTCCTACGCGTTCTGCCTCGCCTGAACGAAGACGTGAATGAAGAATGGATCTCCGACAAGACGCGCTATGCCTGTGACGGCTTGGGCAAGCGCCGGTTGGACCGTGTTTTCGTCCGAGGCGAAAACGGCAAGCTGGCCGCGTCGGACTGGCAATCGGCCTTCTCTCTGATCACGGAAAAACTGAACGGTGCCGAACCGGGCCAAATCGGCGCGATTGCTGGCGATCAGTGTGATGTTGAAAGCATGTATGCGCTGAAGGACCTTCTGGGCCGGCTAGGCGTGACGAACATGGACTGCCGTCAGGACGGCGCCAAGGTCGACCCGAATGTCCGGTCCTCCTATCTGTTCAATAGCTCAATCGCCGGGATTGAGGAGGCCGACGCGCTGCTGATCGTCGGGTCCAACCCGCGCTGGGAAGCCCCGATCATCAATGCGCGGATCCGCAAACGCTGGCTCGCCGGCGGGTTGAAGGTTGCGCTGATCGGTGAGCAGAAAGATCTGACCTATGATTACGACTATGTCGGGGCCGGTCCGGACAGCCTGAAGGACCTTGCCGACGGCAAACATTCCTTCCTGGACATCCTGAAGAATGCCGAAAAGCCGATGATCATTTTGGGCCCGGGGGCTGTTGCGCGGGATGACGGGGACGCGATCATGGCCGCTGCTCATACCCTGGCCGACGCAACCGGCATGGTGAAAGACGGCTGGAATGGTTTCAACGTGTTGACGACGGCCGCCAGCCGGGTCGGCGGGTTGGATATCGGTTTCGCGCCGGGCAAGGACGGTTTGGATACCCAGGGCATTTTGGACGGTGCCGCCGATGGGTCGGTGAAGGTGGTTTATCTGCTGGGGGCCGACGAAATCGACATGGCCAAGTTGAAAGATGCGTTCGTCATCTATCAGGGCCATCACGGTGATGCGGGCGCCCATGCGGCCGACGTCATTCTGCCGGGCGCCGCCTATACCGAAAAACCTGGCATCTATGTGAATACGGAAGGCCGGGTCCAACTGGCACGGCGCGCAGTTTTCCCGCCGGGCGACGGTCGCGAGGATTGGACAATCCTCCGCGCGCTTTCCGCGGTCGTCGGCCAGACCTTGCCGTATGACAATCTTGGCGACTTGCGTCAGGCGATCCATGGTCAATGCGCGCATATGATCGAAATCGATAGCGCGCCCACGGCCGAATGGGGGGATTTCGGGACGCCGGGGGATATGTCCTCTGCCGCGTTCGTTTCGCCGATTGATAATTTCTATGTAACCGATCCGATCAGCCGGGCATCCGAAACGATGGCGGAATGCACCCGGGTGATCTTGAACGGAGAAGCGGAGCAGGGGACCGGCACCGATGGTTAATCCCGAAACCTGGTTCGAAGGCGTTTGGTGGTCGGACTATGTCCTGCCGACTGGGACCATTGTCTTCTTCATTTTGTGCATCGTCTTGCCGCTGCTGATTTCCGTGGCCTATCTGACGCTGGCCGAACGTAAGGTCATCGGCTGGATGCAGTTGCGAAAAGGCCCGAACGTCGTCGGACCGTTCGGCCTGCTGCAACCCTTCGCGGACGGGGCCAAGCTGTTCCTGAAAGAAACCATCATCCCGGCGGGATCGAGCCGTTTCCTTTTCATCTTCGCACCGATGCTGACCTTCATTCTCAGCCTTGTCGCCTGGGCGGTGATTCCCTTTGATGCGGGCTGGGTGCTGGCCGATATCAATGTGGGGATCCTGTATCTCTTCGCGATCTCGTCCCTTGGGGTCTACGGCATCATCATCGCGGGTTGGGCCTCGAACTCGAAATACGCCTTCCTGGGTGCGCTACGGTCGGCCGCGCAGATGGTTTCCTACGAAGTTTCGATGGGTTTCGTGATTGTCTCCGTCCTGCTGATCGTGGGGTCGTTGAATCTGTCCGATATCGTCGAGAAGCAGAAGACCGTCTGGTTCTTCATCCCGATGTTCCCGATGTTCGTGATTTTCTTCATCTCGGCGCTCGCCGAAACAAACCGCGCGCCGTTCGACTTGCCGGAAGCGGAAGCCGAGTTGGTGTCGGGTTATAACGTTGAATATTCAGCAATGACCTTCGCGCTGTTCTTCCTGGGCGAATACGCGAATATGATCCTGATGAGCGGCATGACGGCTGTCCTGTTCCTGGGTGGATGGCTGCCGCCCGTGGATATTGCGCCGTTCAACTTGATCCCGGGTGTGATCTGGTTCGCGCTGAAGATTGCCTTCGTATTGTTCTGTTTCCTGTGGGTACGCGCGACGTTCCCGCGCTATCGCTACGATCAGTTGATGCGGCTGGGCTGGAAAGTCTTCCTTCCCTTCACGCTGTTCTGGGTTGTCGCGACGGCCGGTGTGCTGGTTGCGTTCGACTGGTTGCCGAAATGATTTCGGTAAACCGGATCGGCAATGGTTTGAGTTAGGTGAGGTAGAGACCGCAAATGGCGACACTGGATAGAGTGGCCCGTTCCTTCCTTTTGGGAGAGTTGGTGAGCGGCATGGCCTTGACGTTGAAGACCATGTTCAAGCCGAAACACACCATCAACTACCCCTATGAAAAGGGGCCGTTGAGCCCGCGGTTCCGTGGTGAACATGCGCTGCGCCGGTATCCAAACGGCGAGGAGCGCTGTATCGCCTGCAAACTGTGCGAGGCGGTGTGCCCGGCCCAGGCGATCACGATCGAAGCCGAACCGCGCGCGGACGGCAGTCGCCGAACCACGCGTTATGATATCGACATGACCAAGTGCATCTATTGCGGTTTCTGTCAGGAAGCCTGTCCGGTGGATGCAATCGTCGAGGGACCGAATTTCGAATTCGCGACCGAGACACGGGAAGAGTTGTTCTACAACAAGCAGAAACTGTTGGAGAACGGCGAAAGATGGGAAGCGGAAATCGCGTCGAATATTGCTCTCGACGCGCCGTATCGATAAACACGCAACCATCTGATGGAATTAGGGTTTCGGCCCTGTTTCCAGGATGGTTTGACCGGATAGCGGGCCTGCGGGCCGAGTAAAAGGATCAAAGGCCCTAACAAGGTCTTGGGGGATAGGATGGTCGTACAGGCATTGGCATTCTACTTGTTCGCCGCCGTCACCGTGGCATGCGGGGTAATGGTTATTACCGCGCGCAACCCGGTGCACGCCGTCCTGTTTCTGATCCTGGCCTTCTTCAACGCCGCGGGGCTGTTCGTCCTGCAAGGTGCCGAGTTCCTCGCGATGATCTTGGTCATCGTTTATGTTGGCGCGGTTGCGGTGCTGTTCCTGTTCGTCGTCATGATGCTGGATGTGAACTTTGCCGAACTGCGCGCCGGTTTTGCGAAATACCTGCCGATCGGCGCGGTGATCAGTCTGATCCTGCTGGTGGAACTGGTTCTTCTCGGCGCGGGCTGGGCCTTCAATTCGGAAACGGCCGTGATCGCGTCATCACCGACACCACCGGCGGCTGATGTCCACAATACCGAAGCGCTCGGCATGCTGCTCTATACGAAATACGTTTATCTGTTCCAGGGCGCGGGCATGATCCTGCTGGTCGCCATGGTCGGCGCGATTGTGTTGACCCATCGGGTGCGCGCGGGCGTCAAGCGCCAGCGCATCGGCGATCAGGTCGCGCGCAGTTCCAAAGATGAAGTCAAAGTGGTCAAGGTACAGACGGGGAGCGGAATCTAATGTGGGAAATCGGCCTCGCTCATTACCTGACGGTCGCGGCGATCCTGTTCACGTTGGGATTGATGGGCATCTTCCTGAACCGGAAGAACGTCATCGTCATTCTAATGTCGATCGAGTTGATGCTGCTGGCTGTGAACATCAATCTGGTCAGTTTCTCAACTTTCTTGAACGACTTGGTCGGGCAGATCTTCGCGATTTTCGTTCTGACCGTCGCGGCGGCGGAAGCCGCCATCGGGTTGGCGATCCTGGTGGTTTACTACCGCAATCGCGCCTCCATCGCGGTGGACGACATCAACGCGATGAAGGGCTAGGACCGGGGCGGCACTGGCCGCAATCGGTTTGATTTTAACGTTTCGGTCCGGTTGGACCGCTGATGAGTAGAAGATAGGGTAGGGGATATCCCGGTCATGGAAGCAGCCATTGTATTCCTTCCGCTGTTGGGCGCGATCATCGCCGGATTTTTCGGCAAGGTGCTCCGCGACCTCGGCGCGCAGGTAATCACCTGCCTCTTCATCGTCATTGCGGCGATTTTGAGCTGGATCGTCTTCTTCCGCGTGACCGGTTCCGGATCGAGCGAAACCATCACGCTGTTCACCTGGGTGGCTTCCGGCGATTTCGTTTTCGACTGGGCTCTACGGATCGACTCGCTGACGGCGGTCATGCTGATTGTGGTGACGACGGTCAGCGCGGTCGTGCATATTTATTCCATCGGCTATATGCACCACGACCCGGCGGTGCCGCGCTTCTTCGCGTATCTCAGCTTCTTCACCTTCGCGATGCTGACCCTGGTGACCGCGGACAACCTGGTCCAAATGTTCTTCGGTTGGGAAGGCGTCGGCGTCGCTTCCTATCTGCTGATCGGCTTCTGGTTCCACAAACCCAGCGCCTGTGCCGCGGCGATCAAGGCCTTCCTAGTCAACCGCGTCGGCGATTTCGGCTTTGCGCTGGGCATCTTCGCGATGTTCGTCCTGACCGGCAGCGTGCAATTGGATGTGATTTTCGACGCGATGCCGTCCCTGACGGAAACGACGTTGGTCTTCCTGGGCATGGAGTTCGACGCCATCACGGTCGTCGCGCTGCTGTTGTTCATGGGCGCGATGGGTAAGTCGGCGCAGCTTGGCCTGCACACCTGGCTGCCGGACGCGATGGAAGGCCCGACACCGGTCTCGGCCCTGATTCATGCCGCGACCATGGTGACCGCCGGCGTCTTCATGGTTTGCCGTCTGTCGCCTGTCTTCGAATATTCCGAAACTGCCTTGATGGTCGTCACCATCGTCGGCGCATCGACCGCGTTCTTTGCGGCCACGATCGGCCTGACACAGACGGACATCAAACGGGTCATTGCCTATTCGACCTGTTCCCAGTTGGGCTACATGTTCTTTGCGGCGGGCGTCAGCGCCTATCCGGCGGCCATGTTCCACCTGACCACGCATGCCTTCTTCAAGGCGCTGCTGTTCCTTGGCGCCGGCTCGGTGATCCATGCCATGTCCGACGAGCAGGACATGCGCCGCATGGGCGGTTTGGCAAAGATGATCCCGCTGACCTACGCTTTCATGTGGATCGGATCATTGGCGCTGATGGGATTCGGTATTCCGGGCACGCATATCGGCTTCGCCGGGTTCCATTCCAAGGATATCGTTCTCGAAGCGGCATATGGGGCCCATACTTGGTTCGGCCAATACGCCTTCTGGCTTGGCATTATCGCGGCCTTCATGACAGCCTTCTATTCTGGCCGCCTATTGTTCATGACCTTCCATGGCGATCCGCGTTGCGATGAAAAGACCTTCGCGCATGTGCATGAATCGCCGGCGGTGATGTGGGCGCCCCTGGTCATTCTGGTCCTGGGGTCGCTGTTCGCGGGCGCTTTCTTCTATGGCGGCTTCGTGGGCCATGACATGAGCACCTTCTGGGGCAATTCGATCCTGATCCTGGATGAGCACAAAGCGCTGGAGAATGCCCATCACAGTCCGTTCTGGGTGAAATCCGCGCCGTTGGTTGTTGGGCTGATCGGGTTGGGGCTTTCTTATCTGATCTACTGCAAGTCGCCGGCCACTGCGCCGCGCATCGCGGAACGGTTGGGCGGTATCTATCGGTTCAGCTTGAACAAGTGGTACTTCGACGAACTGTATGACGCCATTTTCGTGAAGCCCGCCTTCGCGCTGGGCCGTATGTTCTGGAAAAAGGGCGACCAGGGTACCATCGATCATTTCGGTCCGGATGGAATTTCAGGCGCCACGGTCAAGGTCTCGAAGGGCGCTAGCTTGCTGCAGACCGGTTATGTCTATCATTACGCCTTTGCGATGCTGATCGGCGTCGTGGCGTTCGTTTCTTGGTACGTGTTCGCTGGCTGAACCAGCGTGGGGAGCGTTTGACGCATGTTCGAAGGATTTGGATGGCTGTCGATAACGACCTTCCTGCCGTTGGTGGGGGCGATCTTCATTCTCGTCCTGATCAAGGGCGAAGAGGAGGATGTCGCTAGAAACGCGCGGTGGGCTGCGTTGTTCACGTCGCTGGCGACTTTCGCTGCGTCGTTGATTGTGTTTGCCGGGTTCGACGGGTCGACCGCCGACTTCCAATTGGTTGAAAAGATCGCCTGGATTCCCGGCTTCAACATCAATTACGAGATGGGCGTCGACGGCATTTCCATCTGGTTCGTGCTGTTGTCGACCCTGTTGACGCCGCTGTGCATCCTGGCCAGTTGGGAAGCGATCAAGAAGCGCGTGCGCGAATACATGATCGCCTTCCTGGTTCTAGAAACCATGATGGTCGGCATGTTCTGCGCGCTGGACATCGTCGTCTTCTACATCTTCTTCGAGGGCGTACTGATCCCGATGTTCCTTATCATCGGTGTTTGGGGCGGCGCGCGCCGCATCTACGCGGCCTTCAAATTCTTCCTCTATACGCTGCTCGGTTCCGTTCTGATGCTGGTCGCCATCCTGGTGATGTACTGGCAGGTCGGCGCCACAAGCATCGAAGATTTGATGGCTTTCGGTTTCGACCCGCAATTGCAGACCTGGCTGTGGCTGGCCTTCTTCGCCTCCTTCGCGGTGAAGGTTCCGATGTGGCCGGTCCATACCTGGCTGCCTGATGCCCATGTGGAGGCCCCGACGGCGGGGTCAGTCATTCTGGCCGGTGTGCTGCTGAAAATGGGCGGGTACGGTTTCCTTCGCTTTTCGCTTCCGATGTTCCCGGAAGCCTCGGCCTTCTTTGCGCCATTGGTCTTCTGGATGTCGGTGATCGCTGTCGTCTACACCTCGCTGGTCGCGCTGGTGCAGCAAGACATGAAAAAACTGATAGCCTATTCCTCGATCGCTCATATGGGGTTCGTCACTGCGGCCATCTTCAGCGTCAATGAACAGGCTATTTCCGGCTCCGTCATTCAGATGTTGAGCCACGGCTTGGTTTCCGGCGCGCTCTTCCTGTGTGTGGGCGTGATTTATGACCGGATGCATACGCGCGAAATCGAACGCTATGGCGGCCTTGTCGAGCGGATGCCGAAATACGCGCTGATCTTCATGCTTATGACCATGGCGTCGGTCGGTCTGCCTGGCACCAGCGGGTTTGTTGGCGAGTTTCTGATCCTGGTCGGTGCGTATCAGGAATCAACTTGGCTTGCGGCTGGTCTTGCCACAGGGATGATCCTGGGCGCGGCTTATATGCTCTACCTCTATCGCCGGGTCGTTTTCGGCAAGCTTACCAAGGAAGATCTGATGTCCATCAAGGACATGAACATGCGGGAAATCGCTATCTTCGCGCCGCTGATCATCTTGGTGCTGTGGATGGGGATCTATCCGTCCACCTTCCTGGATCCGATCGAAGTGTCGGTTCAGAAGGTCGTCGCGGATTATCAGACCGCTTTGGCGGCCGGTGCGCCGGGTGTCGTGGATGTGGCCAGCGCCGCATTCGGTTGGGCCAAGTAGGGTCGATTATTGGGATTTATCCGTTTCACTGCCACGACTGAAAATGGCGCGAACGGAACTGGGTTGGGATTGAAGCAAGATGACTGAACTGCCTGTCATGATGCCAGCATCGCCGGAAATCTTTCTGGCTTGCGCCGCAATGGCGATGATGATGGTCGGCGTTTTCGTGAAGGCGGAAAACGCCTACCGGGTGGTCAGCACCTTGGCGATCGTGGCCTTGGTCTTCGCGGGCGGGTTGGTTCTGCATGTCGGTGGGGGCCGCCAGGAAGCGCTGTTCGGCTTCTTCGTGGTCGACGACTTCGCGGTCTTCATGAAAGTCCTGATCCTGATCGGTTCGGTCGTCGCGCTTATCATGAGCGAAGGCTATGTCCAACGGGAGAAGATGGACCGGTTCGAATTCCCCATCCTGGTGACCTTCGCGACGCTGGGCATGCTGATGATGGTGTCGGCGAACGACCTCTTGTCGCTCTATATTGGCCTGGAATTACAGAGCCTTTCGCTCTACGTCGTCGCATCCTTCCAGCGCGACTCCATCCGATCGACGGAATCCGGCCTGAAATACTTCGTGCTCGGCGCATTGTCATCGGGCCTGCTGCTTTACGGTTGCTCGCTGATCTACGGTTTCAGCGGCACCACCCAGTTCGATACGCTCGCGCTCGCTCTTACCGGTGACGACACGTCCAAGGGGCTGATCGTGGGCATCGTTTTCCTGATCGCCGCGCTTGCCTTCAAGGTCTCCGCAGTGCCGTTCCATATGTGGACGCCTGATGTCTATGAAGGGGCGCCGACCCCGGTGACTGCCTTCTTCGCCGTCGCCCCGAAAATCGCCGCCATGGCGCTTTTCCTGCGCACCATGCTGGGACCGTTCGGCGACCTCGTCGCGGATTGGGGCCAGATCATCTGGCTGGTGTCTGTCGCCTCCATGCTGCTCGGTGCTTTCGCGGCCATTGCGCAGAGCAATATCAAACGCCTTATGGCGTACAGTTCCATCGGTCATATCGGTTATGCCTTGATGGGGTTGGCCGCCGGCAATGAAGAAGGCCTGAAGGGCGTCCTGATCTATTTGGCGATCTACCTGATCATGAATGTCGGTGTCTTCGCCTGTATTCTCAGCATGAAGGTTCAGAACCGCATGGTCGAAAACATCACGGACCTTGCCGGCTTGGGTAAGTCGAACCCGGCCATGGCGGTCCTTTTGATGGTTCTGATGTTCTCAATGGCGGGGATCCCGCCCATGGCCGGATTCTTCGGCAAGTTTTTCGTCTTCATGGCGGCACTGAACGCAGAGCTCTATGCGCTAGCCATCATCGGCGCTGTCAGCAGCGTTGTCGGGGCCTTCTACTACCTGCGGATCATCAAGATCATGTATTTCGATGAGCCGGTTGAAGCCTTCGACAAGGTGGAAACCATGGGGCTGCGCGGCGTTATGATCGTCTCCGGCCTTTTGACTGCCGTGCTTTTCATCTATCTGCCGGGCATTACCGACCCGGCGACCGCGGCGGCGGCCTCGCTGTTCGGAGGGTAGGACCCAAATCGGTCCGCGCCCGGATGCGGGAACAACAATGACGCTGACCGACACACCTGTTCTACCATCGGGCTATGCCCTGCATCATTTGGAGTCGGCAACGTCCACGATGGACGAGGCGCGCTCATTGGTTGCCCCCAACCCTGATCTTGCGCAAGTCGTCTGGGCCGACACCCAGACCGGCGGGCGGGGCCGCCGTGGACGAAACTGGGTGTCACCCGCAGGCAATCTCTATATGACCGTTGCCGTCAGGAATGAGGTCCCGCTGGCCCATGCGGCGGAATGTTCCTTCGTCGCCGCTTTGGCGCTTCACTCCGCGCTAATTGACCTGCGCCCACCCTTGGCGGACAAGCTAAGCCTGAAATGGCCGAACGATGTTTTGATCGGTGGCGCAAAGGTTGCCGGTCTGCTGCTGGAGCTTGAAGCTGGCGGCCGTTGGATTTTGATCGGGTGTGGCGTCAATGTTGCCTCAAGTCCTGACGGGATGCCTTACCGAACCACCAGTTTATTGGCTGAGGATGCCTATGTTCCGGCCGGCCAATTGTTGCAGTCTTTCGTCGTGGAATTGCAGAAATGGCGAACACTGTGGCTCCACGACGGTTTTTCCCCAATCCGAAGCGCCTGGTTGAACCACGCCAAGGGATTGGGGGCGGAAGTGACGGCCAATCTAAGCGATCGATCCGTGACCGGCGTTTTCCAAGACCTCGATACCGACGGGGCATTGCGACTGCGCCGTCCGGACGGTGAGATCATGACGATTTCCGCAGGGGATATTATCTTCCCGAATTCCGCCGACGTTAGAGGCTGAGGCTTGCAGGATGGCCCGGGCACATCAATATGATCCATTCTGGAAGAATGAGGGCATGACATGCTGCTGCTGATCGATAGCGGAAACACGAACGTGGTTTTCGCCGTGCATGACGGTGAGAAGCCGCTGGCATCCTGGCGTTGTGGCAACGACCCGCGCCGGACGGCCGACGAATACGCCGTCTGGCTCAGCCAGTTGATGTCCTTGAATGGCTATACGTTCGACGACATAGAAACCTGTGTGGTCGCCAGTGTCGTTCCCGAAACACTCTTCAACCTGAAACGGTTGTGCGAAAAATACGTACCTAAGCCCACGCTTGTCGTAGGGGAAAAGACTACAAAACTGGGCATTGAGGTCCTCATAGACCGGCCCGAACAGGTCGGTGCCGACCGTCTGGTCGGGGTGATCGCTGCGCATGTGAAATATGGTGGTCCGTTGATGGTGCTGGACTTCGGGACGGCAACCTCTTTCGACATCGCGGACGCGGACGGTAACTTCCGTGGCGGGGTTTTGGCGCCGGGCGTGCATCAGTCGGTCGAAGCATTATATATGGCGGCACGGAAACTTCCGCGCGTTGAGATCGCACGGCCGGAAACCGTTATTGGAAAGGCCACCGTTCCGGCCATGCAATCCGGTGTCTATTGGGGTTACCTTTCCATGGTGGAGGGGTTGATTTCCCGGATTCAGAATGAATTCGGCGAACCGATGAAAGTGATCGCGACCGGGGGACTAAGTGCCCTGTTCGCAGACGCGACAGACGCTATCCATGTGACCGACCCTGACCTGACATTGACGGGATTGGTTGAAATTTATCGACGGAATAGCCGGTGATCGGGGGAAGGGCGCAGCCCTGTCTTTCCGCATCAAGGCCGGCGTTAAGAGGTTTATGAGCAAGCAAAATTACGAGGAGTCCGGCGAGCCCGGCTCCGACGAAATCATTTTTGTGCCGCTGGGCGGTACCGGTGAAATCGGGATGAACCTCAATCTCTACGGCCATGACGGCAAGTGGATGATGGTCGATATGGGGATCAGCTTCGACGACGGAAGAACACCCGGCGTCGATGTTATAATGCCCGATCCGGCCTTTATCGAGGAACGGCGCAAGGATCTTGCCGGCCTGGTGCTGACCCATGCCCATGAAGATCATTTGGGCGCGGTCCAGTACCTGTGGGACGGCTATGATTGTCCCATCTATGCAACGCCGTTCACCGCGGCCATCCTGCGCCGGAAATTGCACGAGAACGGCTTCACCAGTTTGCCGAAGATCATCGAAATTCCGATGTCCGGGCATTTCCAAGTCGGACCATTTGATATCGAGTTGATCACGCTCACCCATTCCATTCCCGAGCCGAATGCCTTGGTGATCCGCTGTGCGGCGGGGACCGTGATGCATACCGGGGATTGGAAGCTGGACCCTGACCCGAAAGTTGGGCCGAGCACCGATGAAGCGGCATTGATCCGGGCGGGCGAGGAAGGTGTCCTCGCCATGATGTGCGATAGTACCAATGCCATGAACCCAGGCTCCTCCGGGTCGGAAGGCGATGTTCGGGACAACCTCGTCGAACTGGTCGGAACGCTGAAGGGCAAGGTAGCTATTGCCTGTTTCGCGTCTAACATCGCGCGGATCGAAAGCGCGGTGAAAGCGGCGGAAGCCTGCGGCCGCAAAGTCGCCCTTATCGGCCGGTCGATGCACCGTATGACCGAAGCGGCGCGGGAAACAGGCTACCTCACCGATTTGCCGTCCTTCATATCGGATGAGGAGGTTCACCGCTTACCGCCAGACAAAGTACTGTTGATTTGTACCGGCAGCCAAGGGGAACCGCGCGCAGCGCTTAGCCGTATTGCGCGAGATGACCACCCCTATGTCTCATTGGGTGAAGGGGATTCTGTCATCTTCTCTAGCCGGGAGATTCCCGGGAACGAGGTCGGAATCGCGCGTCTTCAGAACCAGCTGACCGAATTGGGCGTCACCGTCATCACCGCGCGTGAACACGATATCCATACCTCCGGCCATCCCAACCAGGATGAATTGACCCAGATGTATCAATGGATCCGGCCCAGCATCGCCGTGCCGGTTCATGGCGAAGTGCGGCATCTGACCGCGCATGCGGAACTGGCGCAGCAGTGTCAGGTGCCGCATACCATTGTTGCGTTCAATGGCGATGTATTGCGGTTGAGCAAGAGTGACGGTGTCTCTGTCGTCGACGAGGTCTATGCCGGACGTCTGGCCCTGGACGGTGACCGTCTGGTGCCGTTCGACAGTCACGGCATTCGGGAGCGTCGGCAGATTGCCTGGAACGGATGCGCCGTGGTCAGTGTAACGCTGGACCGTAAAGGCGGTTTGGCAGCGACGCCGGCAGTGACCATTTTCGGCCTGTTCGATCCGGATGATCGTGACAAGGACGGTATTACCGCCGTCGTTGAGCGAGTGATCGGCAAGGCCAACGGTAAAGCCAAGTCCGACGACAAACAGATCGAGGAAGCGGTGCGGATCGGTGTACGCCGGGAATTGCAGTCGATCACCGGTAAACGGCCGCCTGTATCGGTTCATGTGACCAGGATATGATCCGGTCTGACGAATAGACGTGGAGGGATGAAATGATCGGACGGTTGAATCACGTGGCGATTGTCGTGCCTGACCTGGAAGAGGGGGCACGGGTCTATCGATCGACCCTGGGGGCCAAAGTCTCCGAGGCGGTGGATCTGCCGGATCACGGGGTCACCACGGTCTTCGTCGAACTGCCCAACACCAAGATCGAACTTTTGCACCCGCACGGGGAAGGATCGCCGATTGCCAAGTTCCTTGAGAGCAATCCGTCCGGCGGCATGCATCATGTCTGCTACGAAGTCGATGATATCATCGCCGCGCGGGACAAGTTGGAATCGGATGGCATGCGCGTTCTGGGCGACGGCGAACCTAAGATCGGGGCGCATGGCAAGCCTGTGTTGTTCCTGCATCCCAAGGATTTCATGGGCACGCTCGTCGAACTCGAACAGGTCTGACGGGGGTAGGTAATGGGTGTCGTTTCCGGCGTTGTCGTCTTCGTCATCATCTGGTGGCTGGTCTTTTTCACCATGCTGCCGCATGGGAACCGTCCCCCTGAAGAGGTGGAAGAGGGTATGGAGCCCGGCGCGCCGGAAAAACCGCGGCTCTGGAAGAAGGCCGCGATAACAACGGTTATCGCCTTAGTCCTGCTGGGCGTCTTCATGTTCGTTCAGGACCAGGGATGGATCACGTTCCGCGGCAACCCGTTCGACAAGCCTGGACAGTAAAGGGCGGCGGTGAGCAGCTATTGCGACTATGCCATCGGTGATCCCCTGCACGGGCCGTATCACGACCGGGAATACGGCTTTCCGATCAACGATGAAGCGGTGCTGTTTGAACGTTTGATTTTCGAAATCAATCAGGCCGGTTTGAGCTGGGCATTGATCCTTCGGAAACAGGACGGGTTCCGCGCTGCCTATCATGGCTTCGATGTGGACACGGTTGCTGCCTATGACGAGGCAGATGTTGCCCGGTTGCTGGCGGATGAGCGGATCGTCAGGAACCGATTAAAGGTCAACGCGGGCATCCACAATGCACGCGTCATTCAGGCAATGCGGGAGAGCCATGGCGGCTTCGCGGGATGGATCGCGAACCATCATCCGAAACGAAAGCCGGATTGGGTTAAGCTGTTCAAGAAGACCTTTAAATTCACCGGTGGAGAAATCACCGGGGAGTTCCTTATGTCGATCGGGTATCTTCCGGGCGCACATAGGGACGATTGCCCAGTCCAAGCCGAAATCGCCAAGCATGATCCGCCATGGCGTTCGGCCCCAGCCGGTTTTTGGACGGGTTGAGATAAGTTAATGGGCGGATTTTATTGTATATTTTAACGCCAATTGGGTGATCGTGGCGTATTGATGGCCGGGGATATTGTTCTTGGTGGGAGAGCGGGAGGGTTCGATTATGTGCGCAAATCTAGCCCCAAAAACAGACGTAGCGGAGGTTGTGCCTCCGCTACGTCATGGTGTCGTCGTTTCTTCGAATGCTGTCCCCCGGTATTCCGGGTGGATCGCATTTCACTCTACTCTCCAGGTTTCCCCCCAATGAACTTGGGCCAACGTCTTCATGCGTCTTTGTTGATTGGAGTGTACGGAGATAGGCGTGTTTGTCACGTATTTTTTGCAGCATTCTGCGGATTCGGCACGAAAAATGATAGTGTGCTGCAAAATAAATGAGCAATCTTTTCCGCTATGAAATGGATATTCCCTATTCCTATGATTGAAACGAATTGTCGCAGGTCCTTGGTTATCAAGCTGTTTCGCCGACGTCGCGAATTACGGCTGGTTTTGATCGGCCTTATGCTGCAATGCAGCATCTTTTTTGGCGGGATGGAGGCACTTGCGCAGTCAGATACGGGCGACGGGGCGAATCCTTTCACTAATTCGGGTGAAGTAGCGAATCCTCGCGCGCCGCGTAAGTCGTCCGGGGTCACGATTCAACTGACGAAGCGGCAATGCCGCCATGTCGTCGTCAGCCATGAAGCCTCAGCCGATGTTGCTTACAAGCCCGGTGTCGATGTGCGCGGCAACCCAGTGGCGCCGGCGGACCTTGCCAGTGGTTTCGAATGGATTACGCCGGACACCATAGAGTTCGGCCTGGCCTTCAACCCACTTGGGAATACGGGATTGGACCCGGATGACTTCGCGAATACCAGCGCCAATGTCGGTCATATCAAATACGATATCCTGTCGGGCAATCTAACCTTGAACGGAAGGCCGATCGCTGATCCTCTGCGCGCGATTATAGAGGCGCAATGTCGCGCGGCGGGGTTCTTGGATTGATGACGGAAAAGTTCGTGATACGGGATATGCGGTTGGAAGATCGGCCCGCGGTGGAAAGGTTCATGGCGGGGCTCAACGACTTCGAGATGAAGCTCAGCCCCGACCGCTCACCCGGTGCGGAGATAGCGGAAGCGCATGTGGATTTCCTCTTGGGCGAGGTGGCCCGCCTGGATGGGTTCACCCTGATCGCCGAGGTGGACGGACAGGCCGCTGGCTTCTTGCTCGGCTATGTCGACTCCCTGGGCGAAGGCGATATTCATCTTCGGCCTGAATTCAGGCAAAGCGGACATATCAGCGACGTCTTCGTCGATCCGATCTATCGCCGACGAGGTCTTACCCGCGCGATGCTGGATGAGGCCGAACGACGGTTCAAAGCAAAAGGCTTGGCGTGGATGGACCTAAGTTTCGTCGATGCGAACGACGGCGCGGAAATGACCTACCGTGCGGCCGGGTTTTCGCCTTTTGAGAGGATATTCGTCAAACCTCTTTAAAGGATGAAAAGCCTGTGTCTTCCATCGATCACAGGCTTGCGAATGATGGACACGACTGCCCGGTTTCCCTAAAGTCCGCGCAATTCTGAAACAGTCCCCGCACCGTAAACAGTTGTGCAACCGGCACGCGACGGTGCCCGATAGAGGTCAGCCATGCGTCTTTCCCCCGCCGTTCGGGTTTCCCGCTATTTTATGCCCACCATGCGGCATGATCCTTCCGAGGCGCAAATCGTCTCGCATCGCTTGATGCTGCGCGCCGGCATGATCCGCCAGGAAAGCGCGGGGATCTACAGCTGGCTGCCGCTGGGCTTCCGCGTGCTGAAGAAGATCGAACAGATCGTTCGAGAGGAACAGGACCGTATCGGCGCCCATGAAATCCTGATGCCGACCATTCAATCAGCCGACCTGTGGAAGAAATCGGGCCGGTATGACGATTACGGCAAGGAAATGCTGCGTATCGAAGACCGGCACGAACGGGAGATGCTGTACGGTCCCACCAATGAGGAGATGATTACCAGCATCTTTGGGGACCATGCGAAAAGCTATAAGAACGTGCCCCTGATGATGTATCACATTCAGTGGAAGTTCCGTGACGAGATCCGGCCCCGGTTCGGGATCATGCGCGGCCGGGAATTTCTGATGAAGGACGGATACTCCTTCGATCTGGATGCGGAATCCGGCCGCAAATCGTACAATAAGCAGTTCCTGGCCTATCTGCGGACCTATGCGCGGATGGGGTTGAAGGCCATTCCGATGGCGGCCGACACGGGGCCCATCGGGGGTGATTTGAGCCACGAGTTCATCATCCTCGCGGAAACAGGCGAAAGCGAAGTCTTTTGCGATAAAGCCTTGCTGGAATTCGATCTGACCAAGACGGCAATCGACATGGACGATGCCGACGCGGTGCAGGCCATGGTCGACAAGGTGACCGGACCTTATGCCGCGACCGACGAACAGCATGATCAGACCGCCTTCGAGGCGGAAGTCCCGGAAGACCGGCGCGTGACGGCCCGCGGGATCGAGGTCGGCCATATCTTCTTCTTCGGCGACAAGTATTCGAAACCTTTCGACGCCAAGCTGACGACGGCGGATGGCGAGCAGGTGCTGGTTCAATCCGGGTCCTACGGCGTCGGCGTGTCCCGCCTGTTGGGCGGCATCATCGAAGCGAGCCATGACGAAAGCGGCATCATCTGGCCGGAATCGGTGGCGCCCTTCAAAGTCGCGCTGATCAATCTGCGCCAGGGCGATGAGGGCTGCGACGGGGTTTGCGAAGACCTGTACGCGAAGTTCCAGGAAGCGGGCGTGGAAGTCATCTACGACGACCGAGACGACCGCGCCGGGGTGAAATTCTCGGACATGGATCTGATCGGCGTTCCCTGGCAGGTGATCGTCGGGCCGAAAGGCGTGAAGGGCGGTTTCGTCGAATTGAAGAACCGCAAGACCGGCGACCGCGAGGAACTCCCCGCCGACGCGGCGCTTGCGAAGCTGGCGGAGTAGGGCATTTGTTCGCACCCGTCGAACGGTTGGTCGCGTTCCGCTATCTGCGGGCCCGGCGCCAGGAAGGGTTCATTTCGGTCATCGCGTGGTTCTCGCTGGTCGGGATCGGCTTGGGCGTCGCCACGCTGATCATCGTTATGGCGGTGATGAACGGCTTCCGGCACGAATTGTTGAGCCGCGTTCTGGGCCTCAACGGCCATATCAGCGTTACCGCCTATCGGTCGGAAGCGATTACCGAATTCGACTTCCTGGCCGATGCGATCCGGAAGATCGACGGCGTGGTCGAGGTGACCCCGCTTGTCGAGGGGCAAGTGATGGCCAGCGCGAATAATCTTGCCTCCGGCGCGGTCGTTCGCGGTGTGCGGCGTGAAGATTTCCTGGGACGGGACCTTCTGCGCAACGCGATCAAGCAAGGGTCGTTGGATGGTTTCGACGAGGGACGCGGCGTTCTGATCGGCGGCCGAATGGCGGCCAGAATGGGGCTTGGCGTCGGTGACAGGATCACATTGATCTCGCCCAAGGGGTCGCCGTCGGCCTTCGGAACCGTGCCGCGCATGAAGACTTATTCGGTGGCGGGGATCTTCAATGTCGGCATGTATGAATACGACAACACCTACATTTACATGCCGCTCGCCCAGGCGCAGCTCTATTTCCGCTACCCGAACGCGGTCAGCGGCTTCGAAGTCATGGTGGAGGATGCCGACGGGGCGCTAGAGCTTCGGCGCGATGTCGCCGCGGAAGTCGGCAGCAAGGCCCAGGTGCTCGACTGGCAACGGGTGAATTCAAGCTTCTTCACGGCCCTGCAGGTCGAACGCAATGTGATGTTCCTGATCCTGACGCTGATAATCATGGTGGCCGCGTTCAACATCATTTCCAGCCAGATCATGCTGGTGAACGACAAGGCCAAGGGCATTGCCATCCTGCGCACCATGGGCGCCAGTCGGTCGATGTTGCTGCGCATCTTTTTCATGACCGGCAGTTCCGTCGGCGTGATCGGCACGGCGGCAGGGGCGGCGTTGGGCATATCCTTCGCGCTTAATATCGAGACCATCCGGCAATGGATCCAGGCGCTTTCCGGCACCGATCTTTTCAGCGCGGAGATCTATTTCCTGTCGCAATTGCCGGCGCGGATCGATTCCGGGGAGACGATCTCCGTCGTGGTCATCGCGCTTACGCTCAGTTTCCTGGCCTCGATCTATCCGGCCTGGCGGGCGGCGCGGCTCGATCCGGTGGAAGTGCTGCGCTATGAGTGACGCCGTTCTCTCTCTTCAGGCGGTCGACCGGGTCTATACCGGTATCGGCCAGCCGCTGCAGGTGCTGAAAGCGGCCTCGCTCGATATTCGCCCGGGTGAACTGGTCGGCATGGTCGCGCCCAGTGGGGCCGGCAAATCGACCCTGCTGCACATTGCCGGTCTGCTCGAATACCCCGATGGCGGGGACGTCCTGGTCGGTGGCCAATCCTGCGCCGCCATGGACGATAACGGACGCACCGGGGCACGCCGCGACAGCCTGGGCTTCATCTATCAGTTCCATCACCTGCTGCCGGAATTCACGGCGCAGGAGAATGTGGCCCTGCCGCAGATGCTGGCCGGCCGGTCCAAGCGGCAAGCCAATGACAAGGCCGCGCAGCTGCTGGATTCGGTTGGGTTGAAAGAACGCATGAAGCATCGCCCGGCGCGCCTGTCCGGCGGCGAACAACAGCGCGTTGCGATCGCGCGCGCCATTGCCAACGACCCGCTCGTCCTGCTGGCAGACGAGCCGACCGGCAATCTCGATCCCGGCACCTCGGCCGTCGTCTTCGACATGCTGCTGGGCCTCGTCCGCGACCGCGGCATGTCGGCGCTCATCGCCACCCACAACCCGGAACTCGCCAAACGCATGGACCGGGTGGTGACGTTGAAAGACGGCGGGTTGGTGTCCGTCTAGTGGTCCTTAGTCATTGTGTCGGAGATGGACGAGATCATCAATATGGTCATCCATGTTGTTACCGTTCTTCCGTAGGAAGGTCACGAGCACCTGCCGGGAGTTAGGGGTGAGATGCAAGGAATCAGCTGCTGTGGCATCATCTTCAAGAGTCTTCACTTTCAGAAGTGCGGCTTTCGAGGGATCGGTTAGGACCTGTCGATAAAGGACAGGCCACCGTTCCTCAAAGGCCGCCCACTTGCCGACGACCCTAGGAGGGATGCCAGCTTTGTCGGTTTCCTCAAGTTTCAACAAGCCACGGCGATTTAAGACGACCAGCAGCATCTGAATGCGGTTTAAGACGCGCTTTATGGTTCTCGGGCGAGGTTGGATGTAGTCAAGAGCTTCTTCTCGCGCCATTCGATATGCCATTGAGTCGGAGGCAAGTTGTATGTCTTTCCGCAGTTCGACAATTTCTGACAATTCATCTTGAGTAATGGTAGCGGTATCTGCTTTGGGTGAGTTTTGACCTGATACTGTTAGTTCTTTGTCCAAGTCGTATAGATTCCGACGTCTAATTCGTCTCCAAACAAATATGTAGATTCCGTAGGCGGAGACTATGCCGAACGCAATTGGAAGAAGTATGCCATTGGTTAAGAGTGCATAGATCCCCAGTGTTTCCAAATCGCCAGAAAGAAATAGCCCCCAAATGGCTTGAACGCCGATCACCAAAACAAAAAGTGAAAAACCGCCCAGGACAGCCCAACCTATGAACCTCAGGAATTGGTCGTTGCCATACTTTCCAAACAACTTGTTTCGGAATGTTTCCTTCGCATTTTCGGAACTCACCGATGCAGTTGAATCGGAGGCTGGCCCATTTATTTCTGGATTCGCTCCAAATAACGCGCGCCGCGCAACTTCTCGCCTGATTGGTGGCAGGTGAAATTCAAGCTGAACAAGCTTCCGCATGAACTCGTGCCCAAAACCTGGATCTGGCTCAGAGCCGACTTTATAGCGGTCATTCAGCACCAGCCTTTTTGCACGGGCAAGTTTTTCATACTTGACCTCCACGCATTGGCAGAGCACTTCCAAATCGGTCATGATAACGACCACGACTGGTGGAAAAGTCAGCAGTTGATTTATAGTCTCTAATAGGTCAACGGCTCGAGGGGGACGGCAACGTTCCAAGTCATCGACGAAGATGACGAACTTTCGGCCCATAGGTGTTACTTCCTCGATCAACCGTTGCAATTCGTTGCGCGCAAGGTCCAGCGAGCCGTGTTGGGCTCCAATAGAACTATGCTGGACATATTCTGAAACGGCGGGCCGCGCTGCTAGCCAACGATGCAAGCACTCCCACAATGAGCCAATCACTGCGGACGCGAAAATCGTAAAAAGGACCATAGATACTGGACCAAGCGAGATAGTAGTTTCGCCATTCTCTGGGGAACTGGTGTTATCGGTAGGACTCGTGAACTGATTTTGGAACCACTTAAGGATTTCCTCAATTTGTGCGGGGAACGCAAGGAAGCAGAACCCAAAAAAGGCAATAAGGACCGCAATCAATATGCTACGCCTTTTCCAACGCGCGCGGGTCGCAGCCTTAGGGGATAGAAAGCTGTCCCTGAGGGGACGTTTCATTCTGCTTAGCCAAGTGCGCGCTTGATCTGCCTCTCGCGCGACCGAGGCAATAAGCGCGCCAGGCAAACGCTCTGCATCGTCGTGGAGCCAAGCATTGAAGTAGAGAGTTTGGTGCGGAAGAACATCATGCCCTGCCTGTTCGTCCAACCGCTTCTTGACCAAGTTCGCGACCGAAGTCTTTCCAACACCCCAGGGAGCGTCGATAGCTATCAATAGAGGCTCATTGACCTTCTCGTTCCGGATTACGGCGGCAATTGCATCGGCATAGTCGCTATAGCCGTACAGGTCCTCCTCATCGCCTTTAATTGGGCGATCGCCTGTCGGCTCGGCGTGAAAACTGGGAATAGCTGTGGCTGTCGGCCTACCGACCTCAGGGCTCCCTGTTGATACTGATTCCGCTTTTAAGTGATGCTCCCGAAATGGACTTTCTTCGAAATCCGACCGAACCAATTGGGCCAAAGAGAAGGCTCTTACTTTGTCTGCCAATTCGATAGTACTTCTTGACGGCAAATTGTTCGGAACCGCTACCGTTACTTGAAACCGTCGTTCGCTGGTGCTGACGCGAGATTTTGCCAATGCCTCAAGGATGGCTGTGCAGCTTTCCATAGGGGAGAATTGTGCTTCACCAGTACCGAGTAGCGGGATCCAGACATCTATGGGGCTATTGGTAGAGTCTGCTGAGTGGTTCAGGTCAAATGCGTCGAGGCCCCCGGAAATGTTTTGGGTAAACCAGTCGGGAATTCCAGTTTGTCCGAATGAAAGTATTGTGACGATGAAAACTAAGGATCGAGTCGATCCTGTTTCAGGTTCGTGACTTTGAAGAATCCCATAACCACGCTTCAGATCTAAGGTTTCAGAAAGGTCCGGCTCTTCACCGAGGCTCCTCAGGATATGAGAAGATAGCAGCCCTGGTGTTCCGTTCATGTCTACGGGAATGAGAATAGCGTCGCCAGAAGGTGTTTCTGATCTTGTGATATTGAGTTCTTCAATCATGCTCAATAATACGACATTAACGGGAAAATGATCCAGAATAGTCTTGCAGTGGGATCGTAATTCAAGATCTGATTTCGGATGGAAGCGGCCTGACCCTCAGGTGTTGGTCTAGTTATCCACAGAAAATTCCGGTTGTACCCGGGTTGCACAGGCGGACCGGATTGGCAGGGGAATAGGACTCTGCCAGCTTAAGATCATGTCAAAAGCCGACTTCGTACATCTTCGCGTTCATTCCGCCTATTCGCTCTCCGAAGGGGCGATCCGGATCAAGGATCTGGTGAAGCTTTGCAGCGAGCAGGGCATGCCCGCCGTTGCGGTCACGGATACGAACAACCTGTTCGGCGCGCTTGAGTTTTCACTCGCCGCGCGCGGGGAAGGCGTGCAGCCGATCCCCGCCGTGCAGTTGAGCCTGCGGGCGCCGGACAAACGGCAGGCGAACAGCATGACCCAGGCGCCGCGCCCGGACCAGGTCGTGCTGCTAGCCCAGAACGATGCCGGCTACGCCAATCTGATGCGGCTTTCCAGCAAGGCCTTCCTCGGGACCGGTCCGGCCGAGGAGTCCCAGGTCGACATGGATGACCTCGCCAACTGGAACGAAGGGGTGATCGCGCTGACCGGCGGCATCCGCGGGCCGGTCGGGCGCTTGCTGCTGGAAGGTCAGGAGGACGAGGCCGAAGAGGTTCTGAAACGACTGGCGGAAATCTTCGAAGGCCGCCTCTACGTGGAGCTGATGCGCCACGGGCTGGCCGATGAGGACCGGATCGAACCGACCTTGATCGACATGGCCTACCGGCTGGACCTGCCGCTGGTGGCGACCAATGAATGCTTCTTCACCGACAAGAAGATGTACGAGGCGCATGACGCGTTGCTCTGCATCGCGGGCAGTACCTATGTGTCGGAGTCCAACCGCCGGCGCTTGACCGAGGATCACCGGTTCAAGACCGCCGCGGAGATGCGGGAGCTGTTCGCGGACATACCCGAGGCGGTCGACAATACCCTGGTCATCGCGCGACGCTGTTCCACCATGGTGGAGAAGAAGAAGCCGCTGCTGCCGGTCTATAACAAGCTGGATGGCAGAAGCGAGGCGGAAGCCCTGCGCGACATGGCGGTTGAAGGCCTGAAGCGGCGGCTTGAAGACCAGGTCTTCACCGAGGAGATGGACGCGGCAGAGCGTCAGGAAACGGCCGACAAATACAGGACAAGGCTGGAATACGAGTTGGACGTCATCGCCCAGATGGGGTTTCCGGGCTACTTTCTGATCGTTGCCGACTTCATTCAGTGGGCGAAGGACCGGGATATTCCGGTCGGGCCTGGTCGTGGGTCTGGTGCCGGCTCGGTCGTCGCCTGGGCATTGACCGTCACCGATCTGGACCCGTTGCGCTGGGATTTGCTGTTCGAACGCTTCCTGAACCCGGAACGCGTCAGCATGCCGGATTTCGATATCGACTTCTGCCAGGATCGCCGGGACGAAGTGATCCGCTATGTGCAGAAGGAATACGGCGAGGATCAGGTCGCGCAGATCATCACTTTCGGTAAGCTTCAAGCCCGCGCCGTGTTGCGCGACGTCGGCCGCGTCCTGCAAATGCCCTATGGCCAGGTCGACCGGATCTGCAAACTGGTGCCGAACAACCCGGCCAAGCCGGTGACCCTGCAGCAGGCGATCGATGGGGAGCCGATGCTGCAACAGATGAAGGTGGAGGACCCGGCGGTCAGAACCTTGATCGAGACGGCGCTGCCGTTGGAAGGGCTGTATCGTCACGCCTCGACCCACGCGGCAGGTGTCGTTATCGGCGACAGGGCGTTGACCGATTTGGTGCCGCTTTATCGAGACCCGCGTTCCGACATGCCGGTCACCCAGTTCAACATGAAATATGTCGAACAGGCCGGGTTGGTGAAGTTCGACTTTTTGGGTCTGAAAACCCTGACCGTGATTGCCCGGGCGAAGGAGTTGATCGACGCGCGCGACGACCGCAAGGGCGATCCTCTCGACATTTCGACGCTGCCGCTGGATGACGCGCGGACCTATCAAATGCTGTGCAAGGCTGAAACGGTCGGCGTGTTCCAGCTGGAAAGTTCCGGCATGCGGGACGTGCTGAAAAAACTGCGGCCTGACCGTTTCGAGGACATCATCGCCGTCGTGGCGCTGTATCGTCCGGGTCCGATGGAGAACATCCCGACCTATATCCGCCGGAAACATAAGGAAGAGATTCCGACCTATCCGCATGACAAGCTGGAACCTGTATTGCGGGAGACCTTCGGCATCCCGGTTTATCAGGAGCAGGTCATGCAGATGGCCCAGGTCCTGGCAGGCTATACATTGGGCAGCGCCGACCTGTTGCGCCGTGCCATGGGTAAGAAGATCCAGGCGGAGATGGACGCGCAGCGGAAAGCCTTCGTCGAAGGGGCGAAGGAGCACAGCCAAGTCGATGCGCCGCAAGCAAATGAAATCTTCGACCTGATCAATGCTTTCGCGGGCTATGGCTTCAACAAGAGCCATGCGGCGGCCTATGCGCTCGTCGCCTATCAGACCGCCTGGCTGAAGGCCAATTATCCGGTCGAATTCCTGGCCGCCTCTATGACGCTGGACCTGCATAATACGGACAAGCTGAACACGTTCCGCTCGGAAATGGACCGCCAGAATATCGAACTGCTGCCGCCGGATATATGCCATTCCCAGGTGCGGTTTTCCGTCGAGCAGACCGATACCGGGGAGCGCAAGGTCCGTTACGCCCTCGCTGCCTTGAAGAATGTCGGTCAACAGGCGATGGATTCCATCGTGCGGGAGCGGGAAGAGAAGGGGCAGTTCGCCGATCTCTTCGATTTCGCGAACAGGCTGGATACCAGATCCGTGAACAAGAAGGCGTTGGAGAACCTTGCCAAGGCAGGCGGCTTCGACAGTCTGAATCCCAACCGGCGGCAGGTTTTCGAATCCATGGATGTGATCGCGGCCCATGCCGCCTCCGCCTTGGCGGACCGGGAAAGCAACCAGGTTAGCCTGTTCGGTGACAGCATGGGCGCTTCGACGCGCCCGAAACTGCGCGACGTGTCCGATTGGCCGCAACAGATGCGCCTGAACCAGGAATTCGACGCCATCGGGTTCTATCTTTCGGCGCATCCGCTGGAAGCCTATGCCAAGACCTGCCGAAAACTGGGGGTCGTGAACTGGCGGGATGTGATCTCCGGGCGTTTGCGCAGCGGTCAGGTACTTCTATCGGGCATCGTCGGCGGCAGGCGCATCATGACGACGTCACGCGGGTCCAAGATGGCCTTCGTGCAGATGTCGGACTCGACCGGGTCCTATGAAGTGACGATGTTCCAGGAGGTTCTCAACAGCGCCTTGGAATTGTTGGACGCCGGGGAGCCGTTGGTGGTGACCGTCGACGTTCAGGTCCGGGGCGAGGGGGAGGAACCACGCCTTACCGCGCTGTCGGTCAAGTCGCTTGAGGATGAAGCGGCCCATGCAGCCGATGGGATGGAGGTCTATCTGGCGACGCCGGATTGCGTTGAGCACCTCTCCAATCTGTTGCATCAGCATGGCAAACGCGGCCGGGGCCGGGTGACGATTCAGTTGAAAGATCGTCCTGAAGGGGATATCGAAATCGAATTGGGCGAAACCTTTAAAATTGACGGCCGCTTGCGTCAGGCTGTTAAAGCAATTCCCGGTATTATCGACGTTCAGGACCTTTAACGCTCCGATTTTCCTTCTTTTGATTTGGTAAAGCGCGGACAGACCGGCATTTTACTCGGGTTTTCCGTGACGTTGGCTATTCTATTCGGTCACCGGCCCTCTATTTGATCCGTTACAGTGTTAGAAAGAGGAAACCCTCTTGGTCGGTCATAGACTGAAATCCTTACCGCGATATGTCATTGCCGATCAGCGTGTGGTCTGGCTCATGCTCGGCATGACGGTCACGGGCTACGTGGTGTTCATGTATCTGCGGCTTGGCGAGGATTTGTATCAATGGACCAAGACGCTCGCGCCATTCTCGGTCCGCCAATATTTGGACATGAGTAAGCGGTTCGCGCTGCAATACGGCCATCTCTTCTTTCTGTTGCCGATCCTCTATCTGTCTAAGTTCTTGCTGACCGGTGACCGGACCCCAGCGTGGCTGGAGAGTTTCATCCGAATCGCGCGCCCACACACCGTGCCGATATTCATATTTCACGTACCGTTTCTGTATTTTTTCGCATCGTTATGGCGCCATGATCCGAAAGATGGATGGGATCAAACGGCCCTGGCGGTTGCTACGATCGCAGCATGTATCGTGTTGGGACGGTTTTGTGCGTTTCTGAAGCCCGTGGCCTATCGCATCGCGCCGCCTATGTCGGTCTGGATCGACCGTATGTTTCCGGATCAGCTGGTGGCGCCGCCGGAAGCCCCGGAACGGGCGACCGGAAGCTTCAGCAATTTTTTGCATTTGTTGCAGATCCTGGCGATGGCCACGGTGTTCATCGGCCATTTTACCTATTCCGAATTCAGCGCGCTTGATTTGCCGGGCATGGCGGCCTGGCGTCGATGGGCGGTGCCGTTCTTTTTCATTACATCGGGCTATATGGCCATGCTGTCGATAGACAAAAGGCCGGCCAGCGTCGGGGAATTGATTGCGGGCCGCGTGTCCAGCCTGTGGATATTCGTTCTGCCGATGCTGATCTTGGTGCCGATTCTGGATCATATCGGGTATGGGTTGGCGCCGGGAATTTATGAGGCGAACGAGAAATATATCGATGTGGCGGCGGGCACAGGCGGGCCGGTGGATATGGCCGCTTTCCTGCTGACTTTTCTGAATAGCAGTCTCTTCCTGAACGAAATCATCGCCTACAAATTGGCCGGTTTCGGAACGTTGGAGGGCGGAGTGCGCGCCTATACGAACGATGCGTTCTGGTTTCTTTGTTACCTGGTGCCTTACATCATGATGCTCGTCATCGGTGTTAAGACGACCGGCTGGCGTCGAATTCTGTGGCTGGGTGGGTTGTTCCTCTTCTTCGGTCCGCCCATCATGCTTCTGGCGCCGCTCTTTTTCGGGGGCTGCCTAGTCTATATTCTGCATCGGGAAAAGCGGCCATCGAACCTCGACGAAACAACTGCGTAACGGCGGAAAAAAGCAGGGTCTTTTATCCGTGTGCTGCGCTTCGCGGCCTAGCGGCGATCCTTGCCGCAGTATTCTTGCTTACGGGCTGTGTCACAGAAAAAGGGCAACCGTCGTTGGTCCGCGACGGCGCGTTCGAAGCATTCACCGTCTACACGGATGACGGCCGCGACCCGTCGGAATTCTCTTCCACAGTAATTTTGCTGCTTCACGGGTATCAATCGGCGATGCCCAATGACGATTACGACGCCGTAGTCGATCTGTTCGGCGATACCCACACCGTCGTTGGCTTCAATTACGACTATGTGGATATAGAGGCCGACAAGACGGCGCTGGACGAAGTTTTCGAACACTATCTGAAAGGCCGCACGGTCATCGTCCTGGGAACGTCTCTGGGTGGGTTTTGGGCGGACTATGTCTTGATGCACTATCCGGTCGCGGGCGCGATTCTGGTGAACCCCGCGCTTGATCCGGGACCGGTTCTGCGCGCGACGCTAGGGACGCATCAGGGTGACCGGCGTCAGGCGCCTTTCACCGTGACTGAAGAGAATGCGGCGGCCTATGACGCTTTTGGATGGCCGGCAGGCGGCCCGCATGGCCCGCGTCTGGTCCTGTTGTCCCAGGACGATGAATTGCTCGACCCGTCTGAGGCGGTGGCGCGTTTCACGGGTGCGTCGGATACGACGGTCATCCAATTTGAACAGGGTGGTCACAACCTTGCCCTGGATCGACCGGATGTTGTCGACAGTTTGCGCAGCTTTGTCGCGCGTGTGGCGCCCGGCGAACGGGTCGACAGCAAAACCATATCGCTTAACCGGTTCGAACCCTTCGTGCCGTCGCAAATCTCAGAAGACGATCCCAGCCTTCGTGACGGCCTGCGGGTCGACTATTACTATGGGAAACTGAACAAGGTCGATGTCTTGCGGGGGTTGATCCGAACCCGCAAGGCTATCGTCGGCCAGCCGATACAAGCGCTTAACTATGTTGGAAACGAGGATAGCGTCCTTACCAGCCCCAGGGCCGATATGGTCGGCGCACGCATTCAAGGCCTGCTGGAGGTTCAGGAACCCGGTGTGCATTACCTTCGCGTGACATCCAATGACGGTGTGGAGCTTTGGATCGCGGGCCAATTGCTCTATCGGGACCCTAAAGTCCATGCGGACAGGGCATCGCCCATCCTCGGCGCAGACTTTCCCGAACCGGGTCTTTATCCCGTCGAAATCCTCTATTTCGAGAAGAAAGGGTCATCGACGCTTAAACTCGAATGGCGACAGCCGGGGGCGAACGATTTGAGCGTCATTCCGGCGGATGTCTTCCACCACGTCCCAAATCCCTAGTCCGACCTTCCTCAGAGGGCCTACCAGGCTTGCCATCGTCAGAACCAGGGTATATACCCCGCGCGACTTCACACACGGGGTCGGTTCGGTCGTGTCCATGGGAAAGTCCCTTGGCTGGAAACCTTACCATCCGGTGCCGCAATAGCGGCCTCAAGGCCCCGTGGAGGAACAACCGGAGAAGAGAAGGAGGCAGCCATCATGGCGATGCCATCATACACTATGCGTCAGCTCCTTGAAGCTGGCGTTCATTTCGGACACACCACCCGCCGTTGGAATCCCAAGATGGAGCCGTTCATCTTCGGTGAACGCAACGGTATTCACATTATCGATCTGGAACAGACCGTTCCGATGCTGCAGCAAGCCCTGCAAGCCGTGCGTGATGTCGCCGCCGGTGGCGGGCGCATCCTGTTCGTCGGCACCAAGCGCCAGGCGCAGACGATCGTGAAGGAAAGCGCGGGCAAATCCGGTCAGTACTTCGTCAATCACCGCTGGCTCGGCGGTATGCTGACCAACTGGAAGACCATTTCCGGTTCGATCCGCCGTCTGAAGGAAATGGATGAGCGCCTTGCCGGTGAGCAGAGCGGTTTGACCAAGAAGGAACTGCTCCAGCTGCAGCGCGACCGCGATAAGCTGGACCTGTCGCTGGGCGGTATCCGTGAAATGGGCAACCTGCCGGACATCCTGTTCATCATCGACACGAACAAGGAATCCATCGCGGTTCAAGAAGCCAACAACTTGGGTATCCCGGTCGTTGCGGTCATCGATTCGAATTCCAGCCCGGACGGCATCACCTATCCGATCCCGGGGAATGACGACGCGATGCGCGCCATCAACCTGTATTGCGACTTGATGACCGGCGCCATTCTTGACGGTCTTCAGGTTTCCTTGTCCTCGTCGGGTGTGGATATCGGCGAAGCGGCCACGCCGGTCGCGGAAGAAGTTCCGGCTGCCGCTGTAGAAGCGCCGGCCGCGGAAGCACCGGCTGCGGAAGCCGCGCCGGAAGCGCCTGCTGCTGAAGAGGCGCCGGCCGCCGAAGCTAAAGAAGCACCGGCCAGCTAACGGTACTGCTTGGATCGGCCTCGGTTTAATGCCGAGGCCGATGCCCATAAGCGGACCGACGTGCATAAGACGGTAACGAATCGTCTTTATCAGCCCACCCGGATACCACCGTTTCGTGGATCCGGGGCAGGGTTCGAAAGATCGTATGAAGCGGCTGTTTCCGGCGCGCTCTTTGGATGCGCCAGGGCCGTAAGAAGATAGAGAAAAGAGGAAAAACCATGGCTGCTATTACAGCTGCGCTCGTGAAAGAACTGCGCGACAAGTCCGGCGCGGGCATGATGGATTGCAAGAAAGCTTTGGCGGAAACCGATGGCGACATGGATGCGGCAGTCGATTGGCTGCGCACCAAGGGTCTTGCGGCCGCGCAGAAAAAGTCCGGCCGCGTCGCGGCTGATGGACTTGTTGCCGTCGTCACGTCGGGCACGAAGGGTGCCGCCGTCGAAATCAACGCTGAAACCGACTTTGTCGCGCGGAACGAAAACTTCCAGGAATTCGTTTCAACCATCGCCGGTATCGCGTTGGAAGTCGGCGGCGAATCCTCCGCGATCGAAGGCGCAGCGTATCCGGGAACCGGCCGTACGGTCGCCGAACAGCTGACGCACAACATCGCCACGATCGGCGAAAACATGAGTTTCCGCCGTGCCAAGGTGTTGGAAGTCTCCCAAGGTTTGGTTGCGTCCTACATGCATGGCGCGCTTGTCCCGGGCCTCGGTAAGATCGGCGTTCTGGTCGCACTGGAATCCAGCGCATCGGCCGATGTTCTCGAGGCATTGGGCAAACAGATCGCGATGCATATCGCGGCTGCCCGCCCCGAATTCCTGGCCATCTCTGACGTGGACCAAGGTGCGTTGGACCGTGAAAAGGCCGTCCTGACGGAACAGGCCCGCGAATCGGGCAAGCCTGAAGAAATCATCGAAAAGATGGTACAGGGTCGCCTGCGCAAGTATTATGAAGAGGTCGTCCTGACCGAGCAGGTCTTCGTGATCGACAACGAAACCAAGATTTCGAAGGTCGTCGAAAACGCTGCCAAGGAAGCTGGCACGGATATCAAGCTGACCGGCTTCGTTCGTTTCGAGCTCGGTGAAGGGATCGAAAAGGAAGAAACCGACTTCGCCGCGGAAGTGGCGCAGGCCGTTAAAGGCTGATCCATCGCGGATATGGGGCGGCCTGAATTGGCCGCCTCTTTTGCGATGTGCGGGTTGAGTGAACGAGAACGGCGGAACGACCGAGAGGGGATTCGGAATGACCTCGGCCAACGAACAGCTTGAGGCATCCATCGGTCAGGGGCCGGCGCCGGATAAGGCGCCGGCCCCTCTTTATCGGCGGGTGTTGCTTAAAATTTCCGGTGAAGCGTTGATGGGTGATCAGGATTTCGGGCTGGACCCGAGCATGGTTGGCCGTGTGGCGGCGGAAGTGAAGGAAGCCCTTGAGACCGGCGTGCAGGTTTGTCTGGTCATTGGGGGCGGGAACATCTTCCGGGGTGTTTCGGCGGCTGCCAGCGGCATGGAGCGTACGACGGCCGATTACATGGGCATGCTTGCCACGGTGATGAATGCACTTGGCATGCAGAGCGCGTTGGAGGCGATTGGGGTGCCGACCCGGGTGCTGTCGGCGATTCCGATGCAGACGGTTTGCGAGCCCTATATTCGCCGGCGCGCGGTCCGGCATATGGAAAAGGGCAGGGTCGTGATCTTTGCGGCTGGAACCGGTAATCCGTTCTTCACCACCGACACTGCCGCCGCATTGCGCGCTTCCGAAATGGATTGCGACGCGATGATGAAAGGGACCAAGGTCGATGGGGTTTACGATTCCGACCCAGTCAAAAACCCTGCTGCGGTTCGTTTTGAAAAACTTAGCTATATGGATGTGTTATCGCGCGATCTTAAGGTGATGGATGCGTCCGCGATCACGCTTAGCCGGGACAATGACATACCGATCATCGTGTTCTCGGTTCAGGAGCCTGGCGGCCTTGCCAGGGTGTTGCGCGGCGAGGGGCGGTATACGATAGTTACGGACCAAACTTAGAGTGCGGATAGTCACCTAATTCAGAGCTTTGGGGCCATAGGGGAGGCACCCGGATTTCAGGCGCGGCAAACGGCGCATCCGGGGCCACAAGAATACATTTTCGGGAGTTTCGTCGATGTCGGACTTTAGCCTGAAGGATCTTCAACGCCGCATGGATGGTGCGTTGGAAGCCCTTGCGCGTGAATTCATGGGGCTGCGGACGGGACGCGCCTCCACTTCCTTGCTCGAGGACATCAACGTCAATGCTTATGGCGGGGTGGTTCCCTTGAAGCAGGTCGCGGGCGTTAGCGTTCCCGAGCCGCGATTGCTGAGCGTTCAGGTCTGGGACCAGGGCGTAACCAAATCCGTCGAAAAGGCGATCAACGAATCCGGGCTGGGGTTGAACCCGCAGACCGAAGGGACCGTCATCCGCGTCCGCATTCCCGAGTTGAACGAAGAACGCCGTGCTGAGTTGACCAAGGTTGCGGGCAAATATGCGGAGCAGGCACGAGTGGCTATTCGCAATGTTCGGCGTGATGGACTCGAGCATCTGAAGAAATCCGAAAAGGACGGCGATATCAGCCAGGACGAGATGCACCGCGAGTCAGATCAAGTTCAGAAGTTGACCGACGAGCATATTAAAAAGGTCGACGACGCCTTGGCCAGCAAGGAAGAGGAGATCATGCAGGTTTGAGGCCGACGGTCGTTTACCTGTAGTTCCTTGGCAGCATAATGCACGAGACTCAGCCGCAAGATATTCCGACTCACCTTGCCGTCATCATGGATGGCAACGGGCGCTGGGCGCGTTCCCGCGGCCTGTTGCGAATTGAGGGCCATCGGAACGGCGTCAATGCCGTGCGGCGCACCATCGAAGGCGCTGCGGAAATCGGCATCCAATATTTGACGCTGTTCAGTTTTTCATCCGAGAATTGGCGACGACCGGAAGAAGAAGTCGGCGAGTTGATGAACCTTCTTCGCCGGTATCTGAAATCCGAAATCGCGGACCTGCATGCCAAAGGTATACGTTTCCGCGTGATCGGAGACCGGGCACGGCTATCAAAAGACATCGTCCGCTTGGTTGAGGAGGCGGAAAGCACGACCGCCGAAAACACCGGGATGACCCTGGTCCTCGCCTTGAGCTACGGCGGTCGGCACGACATCGCGGAAGCGGCCCGGAAATTGGCGACCTCCGTCTCCCTAGGCCTCATTCGTGCTGACGCGATCGACGAAACGGTCTTTGCCGCCCATTTGGGCACGGCTGGCATACCCGATCCGGATCTTTTGATTCGAACCAGCGGTGAACGGCGTATCAGTAACTTCCTGCTCTGGGAATGCGCTTATACGGAGTTTGTATTCCTGGATAAGTTCTGGCCCGATTTCGGCAAGGAAGACCTGCAACAAGCCGTGGACGAATATGGCAAACGCGAACGGCGTTATGGCGCAACCGCCGGAACCCGCTAGTAAATTCCGCGATCTAGTTCCCCGGATCGCCTCCGCTGCAGTGATGCTGCCGGCCGCCGGGTTTCTGATCTGGCATGGCGGCCAGGCATTTGCCGTGGCCGTTGTGGTCATCTGCGGATGGATGGCTTGGGAACTCGGACTACTGGCGCAGGCCGCCACGGTTATCGATAAGCTGTTGTTGGTAGGGGCGGAACTCCTCCCTTTGGCGCTGGTGGCTTTCGTTGCCTTTGATCAGGGACTGATCGCAGTACCCGTGGCTATCGCGGTTCTGGCCGGTATTCGCTTTGGTCTGGGCCGTTCTCTATCTTGGATCGGGATCGCTGGTGTCGCCTACATTGCGGCCGCCGGGATCGCCGCAATTTGGATGCGCCAAGCCGACGGTGGTGGCGATCTGTGGATTCTGTTGCTGCTGGTCGTAGTGGCCAGCGACGTGTCGGCCTATATTGTCGGCAGGATTGTCGGCGGACCGAAACTCGCCCCTGCGATTAGTCCGAAAAAGACATGGTCCGGTTCTATCGGTGCTTTGGCAGGCAGCGCTTCGGCCGCTGCGCTGTTCGGAATGACCGCCTCGCTTCCCATAATTCCGATGGTTGCGGCCGCGTTGTTGGTCTCCGTGGCATCCCAGATGGGCGATTTGCTCGAATCCTGGGCAAAAAGACAGGCAGGCGTTAAGGATTCAGGGTCTATTATCCCAGGGCACGGCGGCGCATTGGACCGTTTGGACGGTTTCCTTTTTGCGACGCCCATCCTGGCCTGCATCGCCCTCGCCGCGGGCGGACCGCCGGCGACATGGTGAGGGCGGAGACGGTTTTGAAAGATAATTCGGTATGACACAGCAAAAGTCGGTTTCGGTCCTCGGTTCCACCGGGTCGGTCGGTGGTAACACCCTGGATCTTGTTGGCCGATCGCCGGACAAGTACCGTGTCGCTGCCTTGACCGCCAATCGCGACGTCGAGGGCTTGGCCGCACAGATTGCGCAGTTCAAGCCGGAATTCGCCGTTATCGCCGATGCGTCGCTCTATGCGGCGCTAAAAGAACGTGTTGGTGGGACGGGTACCCAGCTTGCCGCCGGGCCGGACGCCCTGATCGAAGCCGGGCAATGGGCGTCGGATTGGGTTATGGCGGCCATTGTCGGTGCGGCGGGTTTGGCGCCTACGATGGCGGCTGTCCAACGCGGCGCGGCAGTGGCGCTTGCCAACAAGGAATGCCTTGTCTGCGCGGGTGATTTGATGATGCAGGCGGCACGGGCCGCAGGCGCACGACTTCTTCCGGCGGATTCCGAGCACAATGCTATCTTCCAGGTGCTGGAGGAGCGGAACCGGGACGGGCTTGAGAAGATTATCCTGACGGCGTCCGGCGGGCCGTTCCGCGACTGGACGACGGAAAGCATGGCCGCCGTGACGCCAAAACAGGCCCTCAATCATCCGAACTGGGATATGGGTGCCAAGATTTCCATAGATTCCGCCACGATGATGAACAAGGGATTGGAAATCATCGAGGCGCACCATCTGTTCGACATGCCGGAAGATCGGATTGACGTGGTCGTCCACCCGCAGTCGATCATCCATTCCATGGTTCAATATGCGGACGGATCGGTACTGGCGCAGCTTGGGTCACCGGATATGCGTGTTCCGATCGCGCACACGCTGGGTTGGCCCGACCGTATTCACGCGCCTGCGAACCGGCTCGATTTCACGGTTATGGGGGCTTTAACCTTCGAAAAACCGGACGAATCGCGATTCCCCGCCTTGCGGCTGGCCCGCCAGGCGTTGACTGCAGGTGGAAATGCGCCGCCGGTGCTGAATGCGGCCAACGAGATCGCGGTTGCAAGCTTCCTTGAAGGGCAGATTGGTTTCCTTGATATTGCGGCCCTGGTTGAAAAGGTTTTGACGGAAACGGTGCCCGCCGAGATCGGCAGCTTGGAAGATGCGATTGCCGCGGATGCGGAGGGCAGGGCCCGCGCTCGGGAATGTTTGGATAAAATGGCGCCTCCGCTTGCCGCGGTGGCGCAGACGTTTTGATAAAGACTAATTTCAAAAGGTTATTTTGATCATGGATCAATTGGTCGGCGATATCGGATACCTCAACTTCATTTGGGTTCTCTGTCTGCTGGTTTTCGTGCACGAACTGGGTCACTACGCCGTCGCGCGCTGGTGTGGCGTTCGAGTGGAGACGTTCTCCATCGGTTTCGGCAAGGAATTGTGTGGCTGGACGGACAGCCACGGAACGCGGTGGAAGATCAGTCTGTTGCCGCTGGGTGGATATGTGAAGATGTTCGGCGAGCATTCAATGCCAGCCGACCTGGAAGGCGGACCTGTCGAAATGACGGCGGCGGAGAAGGAAGTATCCTTCTCCCATAAGTCATTGGGCCGCCGGGCAGCGGTCGTCGCTGCGGGACCGTTCGCCAATTTCCTGTTCGCGATCGTGGTTCTTGCCGGCGTCTTCATGACGGTAGGACAGCCAACGCCGGGCGACTTCGTGACTGGGGGAATCGGTGGGGTCGTTGAGGATTCCGCGGCCGGCGAGGCGGGGTTCCAGGCCGGGGACCGTATATTGTCCATCGACGGCACGCCCGTTGGCGGGTTCGGGGATCTGCAACAGGCCGTTGTCGAGAGCGACGGCCAGGAATTACGGTTTGAGATTGAACGCGACGGGGCCGTTTCTTTCCTAACGGCGGCGCCACGCGAAGTGATGATTCCCGCCGAGGACGGATCGGAAGTTAAAACCTATCGGTTGGGCGTCCATGGCCCGGCGCCGATTTACGTCACATCAAGCGTTTTCGAAGCCGTCACAAAGGCAACTACGGAAATTTGGCGCATGATAACGCTCACCCTCGAATCCGTTGGTGAGATGATCACCGGTGATCGCGGAACGGAGGAACTGGGCGGTCCGGTGCGGATTGTTCAATTGTCGAATGATTTCGCGCAAATGGGTGCGCTGGCGCTGCTGCATTTCGCGGTCTTGCTATCCGTGAATCTGGGGCTTATCAACTTGTTCCCGGTCCCCATGTTGGACGGTGGCCATTTGCTTTTCTACGCAATCGAAGGCATCCGCGGAAAAGCGATGGGGGAAAAAGCTCAAGAATACGGGCTAAGAATAGGCTTGGCTTTGATTGTTGGCTTAATGGTATTCGTTACTGTGAATGATTTCATTCACTTGCCGTTGTAGTATACGACGAAATAGAAATAGAATCGTTACGACCGCGTTTATCTAACTGTGATCGCAGTCGCGGGTTTTGGGAGTAGGATGTGTACGTGCGTTTGCGTCGGCAGTTCCTGATCGCGGTGGTCGCCGCGGCCATTTTGGCCGTTTGTGCCGCTGGTGCCGGCCATCAGGCGCGTGCCCAAGTGCAGACGATCATTCCCCCGGCACCCGCCACGGGTGGGGAGACACAGCGGGTAACGCCGCAGCCGGTGCGCCCGGGCACCCCCGTCATCGAAGAAATTGTGGTGCAGGGATCTCAGCGAATCGAAACTGAAACGGTTCTTTCTTACCTTTCCGTCAAGGAAGGGGATCCGTTTGATCCATCCGCCATCAACCAATCCCTCAAGACACTCTTTTCGACCGGTCTGTTCGCCGACGTGACCATGCGTCAGGAGGGCAATGCCCTGGTGGTTCGGATCGTCGAGAACCCGATTATCAACCGCATCGCCTTCGAGGGGAACAAGCGCATCAAGGACGAAGCCTTGGATGCGGAGGTTCAATTGCGGCCTCGTGTCGTCTACACCCGGACCCGGGTGCAAAGCGATGTGCGTCGGATTCTAGACGTTTATCGCCGAAGCGGGCGCTTCGCCGCGACCGTTGAGCCGAAAGTCATTCAGCTTGAACAGAACCGTGTTGATTTGGTCTTCGAAATTTCCGAAGGGCCGGTCACGGACATCGAAAAAATCAGTTTCATCGGGAACAAATACTTCTCTGACAGTGATTTGCGCAGCGTCGTGGCGACCAAGGAATCGGCTTGGTACCGTTTCTTGAGCAGCGCCGATACCTATGACCCCGATCGCTTGACCTTCGACCGCGAATTGTTGCGCCGGCATTATCTGGCCAACGGATTCGTCGATTTTCGAGTCGTATCCGCGGTGGCTGAACTCAGCGAGGACCGTGAGAGTTTTTTCATCACGATCACTGTAGAGGAAGGGGAACGGTTCAAGTTCGGCACATTCAATGTCGTCTCTCAAATCGTCGATGTCGAAGCCGAACCGTTGAAGGAATTCATCGAACTTGAAACGGGCGAGTACTACGACGCGGATGCGGTGGACGATGCAATTCTGCGGCTGACCGACGCGGTGGGCGAGCAGGGGTATGCCTTCGTCGATGTTCGTCCCTTGGCGGAACGTGATCGTGAAAACCTCGTCATCGATTTAACCTTCCAAATTGGCGAAGCACCGAAAGTCTATGTTGAGCGTATCGACATCCGGGGCAACGTTCGGACATTGGACCGCGTCATCCGTCGGGAGTTCCAATTGGTTGAAGGCGACGCCTTCAATTCATCCCGCCTGCGGCGCAGCCGGGACCGCCTTCGCGCGCTGGGTTTCTTCAGTAATGTGGACGTAAACAACGTCCCAGGGACAACGCCCGACAAAACCGTAATTGAGGTGGATGTAACGGAACAGTCTACCGGGGAAATCACGCTCGGCGCAGGTTTTTCGTCTACTACCGGTGCTTTGGGTGAAATCGGCATCCGGGAGAGAAACCTGCTGGGGAAGGGCCAAGACCTGAACCTTCGCCTGATCGTTGCGCAGGAAGAATCGGGGCTGGATCTGTCATTCACCGAACCATATTTCCTGGACAAGGAATTGTCCGGCGGTTTTGACCTGTTCCACCGGGTCCGAGACAACCAGGACGAAAGTTCCTTCGATCTCCAGGAAACCGGTGGGGCGCTTCGCGTCGGCTACGACATCAACGATGATTGGCGGCAAGGGGTGTTCTATCGGTTGAGCCGGCAGGACATTCAGGACGTCGACGCCAACGCATCGCGTATCATCCGCGATCAGGAAGGTGTGTCGACCCGGTCGATCATTGGACAAACGCTGACCTATGACAAACGCAACAGCCGCGTTGATCCGACCGACGGGTTTATTGTCGCTCTCGGAACGGATTTCGCAGGTCTTGGCGGCGATGTCACCTATGGCAAGACGACCCTGGAAGGTACATTGTACCATCAGTTTTCGGACGATATTCTGGCCAGCATCAATGGCGAAGTCGGCTACATCGTCGGTATCGGCGATGATGTCCGGATCAACGACCGATTTTTCCTTGGTGGTGACAGCCTTCGCGGTTTTGAGAATGCCGGCGTTGGTCCGCGGGATTTGGCGACGGATGATTCCCTTGGCGGTCAGCAAATGGCCCGCGGGTCCGTTGAAGTCCTGTTCCCTGTCGGGCTACCCGAGGAATTCGGTATCAAAGGCGCAGTATTCAGCGATTTCGGTACCTTGACGGAGATTGACGATACCGGCGCGTCCCTCGTCGATACCGGGTCAATCCGTGCTTCGGTCGGTGTCGGTGTCAACTGGGTTTCGCCCTTTGGGCCAATTCGTGTGGACTTCACCCAAGCCTTGGTAAAGGAAGACCACGATGAGACTGAATTTTTCCGCTTTAGTTTTGGAACCCGTTTCTAGGGTTCAAGGAGTTTCAAATGTCACGGTCGATTAGGGCGTACCTATTCGCAGTTGGGCTTGTATTTGTTTTTGCTGTTTCCGGAGTTTCCCACGCGCAACAGATGCCTACGCCGGTCATCGCGGTGATCGACGTTGGGGCGGTTGAACGGCAATCCGTTGCCTGGCAAAGCCTCCGCGACCAGATTGAAGGCCGGCGGGCCGAATTCCAATCTCAGTTGGAATCAGAACAGCGTGCCCTGGAAGAGGAGCGCACCGCGCTGTTGTCGCAGCAAAATGTTCTGGCACCCGATGTATTCCAGCAGCGCCAACAGGAATTTCGGAAGAAACTTGGAGAACTGCAGGGCGTAGCGCGTCAGCGCAAGCAGGAGCTGGATCGATTATACGCCTCTGCCCGCCGCCAAATACGCGAGGCATTGCGCGAGGTCGTGGTTGAGATCGCGCAGGAACGCGGAATCAATTTGATGCTGAACATGTCCCGTGAAGATCGCACTGTTTCCTACGTGGATGCCAAGTTGTTGGTAAGCGATGAGGCCCTTGAACGGTTGAATCAGCGTATTCAAACGGTAGACCTGTCCAAACAGCAGTAAGGGTCCGTGATGGCTGATCCCCGTTTTTTCCAAAGGCATGGCCCTTTCACCCTCGGTGACCTCGCCAAGATTGGTGAGGCGGTTCTGCAGAGCCCTGAGAGCGGCAGCAAAGAGATTCGGGATATCGGAACACTGACCGATTCCGGAGAGGATCAGATCAGCTTCCTGGATAATCGGAAATACGTATCGGCATTCAGCCAGACGGAGGCCGGTGCCTGCGTTGTCGCACCGCGGGATGTGGAAAAAGCCCCGGCTGATTGCCGCCTGCTTGTCAGTGATGCGCCGTATCGCAGTTTTGCCCTTATCGTACAGGCTTTTTATCCATTGCCCGCCACCGTTCCAGGCATTCACCCATCGGCCGTCATCGCCGACTCCGCGAAACTTGGGGACGGTATATGCGTCGATGCAGGCGCGGTGATCGGGGAGGGCGCCTCTGTCGGGGCAAGGACGCATATCGGCGCGAACGCGGTGCTCGGCACCGGGATCACCATTGGCGCGGACGGGCGGGTTGGAGCGAATTCGACATTGGAATGCTGTGATGTCGGGGAACGCGTCCAAATTCATCCCGGCGCGCGGATCGGAACGCGTGGTTTCGGCTTCGCAATGGACCCGCGCGGACATGTGGAGTTGCCGCAACTGGGCAGAGTCGTCATCGGCAATGATGTTGAGATCGGCGCGAATTCCACAATCGACCGCGGCATGGGGCCGGACACAGTGATCGGCGACGGGACCAAGATTGATAATCTTGTACAGATCGGGCACAACGTGCGCCTCGGCAAGCACTGTGTCCTCGCAGGGCAAACTGGCATCGCCGGCAGCGCTGTCCTCGAAGATTTCGTGATATGTGCGGCGAAAGTTGGAGTTGCCGGTCACTTGACCATCGGCGCGGGGACCAGAATCGCTGCAATGTCCGGTGTAACCAAATCCGTCCCTGCGGGGTCCACCTTTGCCGGCGTGCCAGCCGGAGAACATAGAAATTGGCTGCGCAAGAACGCGCTGCTGAATCGCATGGTAAAAGAACAGGAATAACGAACGATGGCGGAATCGGATACGGCGACATCCCAAACCATTGAAATCAACGAAGTGATGAAGCGGATTCCGCACAGGTATCCGTTCCTGATGGTGGACCGCGTCGTCAATTTTGTGCCTTACGAAGGCGCGATTGGAATCAAGAACGTTTCGATCAATGAACCTCATTTCCAGGGACATTTTCCGGAACGTCCAATCATGCCGGGTGTCTTGATCGTCGAAAGCATGGCGCAGACCGCCGGCGTGGTTGTCGTTTCCTCTCTCGGCACCGATGCCGAAGGAAAGCTCGTCTACTTCATGTCGGTCGAAGAAGCGAAGTTTCGCCGTCCCGTCGAACCCGGGGACCAGTTGCAAATCCACGTCACTCGGAAGCAAAACCGCGGCCCGGTCTGGAAATTTGAAGGCCGCGCCACTGTTGACGGCACCCTCGTGGCTGAAGCGGTCTTCACCGCCATGATCAAGGACGCCGAATGACCGGTACCATTCACCCAACGGCGGTCGTCGACCCGGCCGCGACCCTTGGCGCGGAGGTCAACATCGGCCCGTATTGTATCGTCGGTGCCGACGTCACTCTGGGCGACCGGGTCGTATTGCATTCCCATGTCGTGGTCGACGGGCGGACCGAAATCGGGGAGGGGACGGAAATTTACCCCTTCGCGTCCATCGGTACGCCGCCGCAGGATCTGAAATACAAGGGTGAGCCCTCGCGTTTGATCATAGGCAAGAACAATCGGATCCGCGAACACGTGACCATGAACCCGGGCACCGAAGGTGGCGGCATGGAAACACGTGTCGGCGATAACGGTCTGTTCATGGTCGGCGCCCATGTGGCCCATGATTGCATTGTCGGCAATAGCGTCATCATGGCCAACAACGCGACGATTGCAGGTCATGTCGTATTGGAAGACTTCGCGATCATCGGCGGCCTTTCCGCCGTTCATCAATTCGTTCGAATCGGCAAACACGCGATGGTTGGCGGCATGTCGGGCGTTGAGAACGATGTGATACCATATGGCTCCGTCATGGGCGACAGGGCACGGCTTAGCGGTTTGAACATCGTCGGCTTGAAGCGACGGGGTTTCGGCAAAGATGATGTTCACGACCTTCGCACAGCCTATCGGATGTTGTTTGCCGATGAAGGTACAATGGGCGAGCGGGTGCAGGACGTGGCCAAGCTGTTCGAGGCGAATTCGGGGGTGATGGAAATCGTCGAGTTCATGGCAGGAAGTTCTTCCCGCGGTATTACCCAGCCAAAAAGCGGGCATGGTGACTAAGCTCGGCATTATCGCGGGCGGCGGCGATCTTCCTTTGCGGATTTGCGAGGAATGCGAGGAATCTGGCCGGCCCTTCTTCGTCGTGGCCATTGAACATCAGGCGGATATCGACCGCCTGTCCCGGTTTCCACATGCGGTCATTCGCATAGGAGCGGCAGGCAAAGCCCTGAAATTGTTCAAAAAAGAAGGCGTCCGGGACCTTGTCATGGCAGGCAAGGTCAGCCGACCGAGCTTGGCCCAATTGCGGCCTGATGCGGAAGCGCTGAAGTTCTTCGCAACAGTAGGCAAGGGCGCCGGCGGGGACGACGATCTATTGACCCGCGTCGCCAACTACTTTCAGGACAAACATGGGTTCAATGTCATCCCGATTGGCGAGGTGCTGGGCCCTACCGGCGTGGCGGCAGGGTCCTTGACCACGACGAAGCCCGATGCCGCCCAACAGGCGGATATCGACCGTGGCCTGTTCGTACTGAAAACATTGGGGCCCGCCGATGTCGGCCAGGCCGTAGTCGTTCAGGAAGGTATCGTGCTGGGCGTGGAGGCGATTGAGGGAACGGACGCCCTGATTGAACGGTGCGGAAACCTGAAACGCCCGGGACCCGGCCCAGTCTTGATCAAGATCGCCAAGCCGGGACAAGACAGTCGCGTCGACTTGCCGACGATTGGGGAGCAGACGGTTGAACGGGTCTCTGCCGCCGGGTTTTCCGGGATTGCGATCGAAACGGATCGCACAATAATCGTCGACCAGGCGCGTACTGTCGCCGCGGCCGACCGCGCGGGCATATTTCTTACGGCCATCGACCCCTGAACGCCATCATGTCGACGGAAGCATCCCCCGTGTTGTTCCTGGTAGCCGGTGAATCGTCAGGGGACGCTTTGGGTGCCCGCTTGATCCGCGCTCTTCGCCGTTTGACGGGTAATAGGGTGGAGATCCATGGCATCGGCGGCCCGCTGATGGAGGCAGAAGGGCTTCGCAGCCTGTTCCCTATGTCCGAATTGTCCGTCATGGGGCTCTTGGAGGTTTTGCCTCATGCCAGGCGGATCATGGGCCGGATGCGTCAGGCGGCCAAGGCGGTCGACGATTTGCAGCCCGACGCGGTCATTACCATCGACTCGCCAGGATTTGCCCATGGTTTCGTCACGAAAATCAAGACGCCTGGAATTCGAAAGATCCACTATGTCGCACCGACGGTATGGGCCTGGCGGGCAAAACGGGTCCATAAGTTCAAACGCCATTTCGACCATCTGCTGACATTGCTGCCGTTTGAACCGCCGTATTTCGAGGCCGTCGGGCTGAAGACGACATTCGTCGGCCATTCCGTCCTCGAATCCGGCCTGAAAGAGGCGGATGGGAATGTGTTTCGCCAAGCCCATGGGATCGGCCAAGACAAGACGGTGATCGCCGTGCTGCCCGGTAGCCGGTTCGGCGAAGTCAGCCGGCATATGGCACCCTTTCGGGCGGCAATCGAAGGACTGATGGCCAAGGGCAGGGACTTCGTCTGTGTTCTACCCACCGTGCCCCATCTGAGTGACCTCGTGACCGAATTGGCGGCCGATTGGCCGGTACCTATTTCAATCGTCATCGGGGAGGCCGACCGGTTTGGTGCGATGAAAGCCGCACAGGCCGCCGTGGCGGCGTCCGGCACGGTATCCCTGGAGCTGGCATTGGCCGAAACACCGGCGGTCATTGCCTATCGCATGAACAGCCTGACGCATTGGATCGTGCGACGCATGGTTAGTATCGATCATGCGAGCCTGATAAACATCATGGCCGTCATGGAAGGGCGCGACCCGCCGATACCGGAGCGGCTTCAACGCGACTGCCGTGGGGATCTGTTAGCAGCAGACCTGGACGCATTGCTTGGTCCGGAAGGGGAACGGCAATTGGCCGCCTTGGCGCCCGGGTTGGATGCATTACGGCCCCCTGACGGCGTAACGCCCAGCGAAGCCGCAGCGCGGGCGGTCCTGAAAGACATTGCCTGATCGGGAACGAATAGGCGGCTTGAAGAATCAAAAAGGGCGGTGCCGTAGCACCGCCCTTTTGTCTTGAAACCCGGAAGATCTTAACGCTTGTCGATCGGCGTAAAGGGGAGTTCCGTGTTGCCTTTGTAAAGTTGGCGCGGACGACCGATCTTTTGCGACGGATCGGTGATCATCTCATTCCACTGCGCCACCCAGCCCACAGTACGGGCCAAGGCGAACAGCACGGTGAACATGCTGGTCGGGAATCCGATCGCCTTCAGAATGATGCCGGAATAGAAGTCGACATTCGGGAACAGCTTGCGCTCGACGAAATAGTCGTCGTTGCGGGCGATTTGTTCCAGTTCCTGCGCCAGTTCGAGCAGCGGATCGTCCACGCCCAATTCGGCCAAGACTTCGTCGGCGCTCTTCTTCAGGACCGTCGCACGCGGGTCGATGTTCTTATAAACCCTGTGACCGAAGCCCATCAGGCGGAACGGATCGTTCTTGTCCTTCGCCTTTTCGATGAATTTCGGAATGTTGTCCTTGTGCCCGATCTCGGCGAGCATGTTGAGGACCGCTTCGTTCGCGCCACCATGCGCGGGGCCCCACAGGCAGGAGATACCGGCCGCGATGCAGGCGAACGGGTTGGCGCCCGAGGAACCGGCGATGCGGACCGTCGAGGTCGAGGCGTTCTGCTCATGATCAGCATGCAGGATGAAGATCCTGTCCATGGCCCGCGCGACAGTCGGGCTGATCTTGTACTGCTCCGCCGGAACGGAGAAGGTCATGTGCAAGAAGTCTTCCGCATAGGACAGGTCGTTGCGCGGGTAGATGAAAGGCTGACCGACGGAATACTTATACGCCATGGCCGCGATTGTCGGCATCTTGGCGATCAGGCGGTGTGACGCGATCATCCGCTGCTTCGGATCGGTGATATCGGTCGAGTCGTGGTAGAAAGAGGACAGAGCCCCGACAACGCCGACCATAACGGCCATCGGATGCGCATCGCGGCGGAAACCGCGGTAGAAATTCAGCAGCTGTTCGTGAACCATCGTGTGATAGGTGATGGTCTGCTCGAAATCTTCCTTTTCCTGCTGGTTCGGCAATTCGCCGCGCAGCAGCAAATAGGCGACCTCCATGAAGGTGCAGTTTTCAGCCAGATCTTCGATCCGGTAGCCGCGGTGCAGCAGAATGCCTTCATCGCCGTCGATATAAGTGATTTCGGATTCACAGGAACCCGTGGACGTGAAACCCGGGTCATAGGTGAAGTAACCCGTTTCGGCATACAATTTACGGACGTCGATGACCTTGGGCCCCGTCGTTCCGTCCATCAGGGCAAAATCGTAACTTTTCCCGGTGGGATGATCGACAAGGGTCACGTAGTTTTTATCTTCAGCCATTCCAGCCTCCTTTATCTCCGAAGTATGCCTCGGCCCCCCCACCCACACTTTCGGGGATAGTTCCGTGGCTGGTCGCAGCTATGCTGCAACGCATAAACAGCGACGCTTTTATACGCTGTGGCCCGTTCGGACGCAAATAGTGGCGCGGTGTTGGGATAGGGAAACAGTGTGTTTCGGTAGTTACGATTGTGCAGCCGCAGCACGGATCCGCGCCAAGCTCTCTTCCTTGCCCAATACCACCATGATTTCGAAGATGCTGGGGGAGATGTTCGACCCCGTCAGCGCCGCGCGAAGCGGCTGCGCAATCTTGCCCAGGCCCAATTCACGTTCCTCCGCCCAGCCACGCAAAGCCTCCTGAAGACTCTCTTCCGCCCAATCCTCATAGCTTTCAAGGAACTCAGCCGCATCGCCCAGCAGTTTCGGGGCATCGCCGGCCAGCAATTTGGCGGCCTTCGGGATCTCGAGCGGGAAGGTCGGTCGGCTCAAGTAAAATTTAGCACTTTCAGCCAGTTGAGCGACTGTTTTTGCGCGCTCTTTCAGCCCCGGCATGCCGGCTGTAAGCAGTGAAACGCCTGCATCATCGACATCGCCGATTTCCTTGGCGGCGAGAGCGGCGAGACGCGCGTCATCGGCTTGCCGAATATAGTGGCCGTTCAGGTTTTCAAGCTTTGCGAAATCAAAACGGGCAGCGGATTTACCGACGGCGGGAAGGTCGAACCACTCGACGGCCTGATCTTGGCTGATGATTTCTTCATCGCCATGTGCCCAGCCGAGGCGGAGCAGGTAGTTGTTTATGGCTTCCGGCAAGTAACCCATGTCGCGATAGGCATCGACGCCGAGTGCGCCATGGCGTTTTGACAGTTTGGCGCCGTCCGGCCCGTGGATAAGCGGGATATGCGCGAATGTGGGCACATCCCAGCCGCAGGCGACGAACAGCTGATATTGCCGGAAAGCGTTGGTCAGATGGTCGTCACCGCGGATGACATGGGTGACGCCCATATCGTGGTCGTCAACGACGACGGACAGCATATAAGTCGGCGTGCCGTCGGACCGAAGCAGGATCATGTCATCCAACTGAGCATTGCCGATGGTGACATCGCCTTGAACCTCATCGGCAATCGTCGTCTCGCCGGTTTGCGGCATCTTTAGCCGCACGACGGGGTCGACACCGGCCGGCGCTTCGGACGGGTCCCGGTCGCGCCAAGTGCCGTCATAACGCATGGGCCGGCCTTCGGCCTTCGCCTTTTCACGCATAGCCGCCAGTTCTTCCTGCGAACAATAGCAGAGGTATGCCTTGCCTTCCGCCAGCAACTCCTTCGCGACCGCGGCATGGCGGTCGGCGTTCTTCGACTGAAAGACGACATCGCCGTCGGGCATCAGACCTAACCAGTTCAAGCCGTCGAGGATTGCCTCAATGGCGTCCTGGGTGGAGCGGGCGCGGTCGGTGTCTTCGATGCGCAGCAGATATTTCCCGCCGTGATGGCGTGCGTAGAGCCAGTTGAACAGGGCCGTCCTGGCGCCCCCGATATGCAGGAAACCGGTTGGCGAGGGGGCGAAACGCGTGACGACCGTCATGGGATACTCCGCAGGGAACTTTGGGAACTGGGTTTGTGACCACCGAACAAACACCCGGAAAGACGGGTTCACGGCGACGCCGCGGGGTGTAGCATAGCCGTCCGGATCGGGAAATTGTTTTGAACCGGGGCCGTGCGGGTGTAACGCGAGGTGAGGGGTGAAGGGATCCGATGATCGGTTTCCGCGAGAGTTGGCTGAAGGACCGGGAGCGGTGGTTGCTCTGGACGCCCGTCTTTTTGGGGGCCGGGGCGGCCGCCTACCTGACAGCGGGACAGGAGCCATGGCCCTGGATCGGTGGCGCAGTTGGGCTATCTGCCGTGATTCCGTCGTTATTTCTGCGCGGACGGGACGAAACCTTTGCCGCAACGCTTGCCGCTATTGCCCTGTTTGCCCTGGGTTTTCAATTGGCCGCATACCGCTCCGAGAGCGTGGCGGGACCGGTGTTGGAGCACCGAACCGGCGCAGTCGAAGTAATCGGCATTCTGCGGGATCTGGAGAATCGCGGCGCACGCGCGCGCCTGACGATTGCGGTCGAAGGAATTGAGGGATGGTTCGGTACGTCCGTGCCGGATACCGTTCGTGTCACGATCGCGGATAGGTCGGTCGGGGATATTGCCGTCGGTGACCGAATGGCCGTGCGCGCCGTTTTGCGCCCACCGGGCCGGGCGACGCATCCACACGGGTTCGATTTTCGCCGTTGGGCCTGGTTTAAACAGCTGGGCGCCACCGGATACGCGATCGGAACCCCTCAGGTTCTGGGCATTTCCGAAGAACTCTCCCTTCAAACCGGTCTGCATGCGGTTCGACGCTCGATCGCGGCAAGGATACGGGCAGCGGTACCCGGCGAGGCCGGGGATGTCGCTGTGGCGGTCATTACCGGCGACCGTGGTGGTGTCTCGGAAGACACATTGAACGCCATGCGGGATTCCGGCCTTGCGCATTTACTGGCAATATCCGGCCTGCATTTGGGGCTGGTGGCAGCCACGATCTTCTTTCTCGTGCGGATGCTCTGTGCGCTCTCGGAATCCTTGGCGTTGTACCATCCAATCAAGAAATGGGCGGCGGGTGCGGCTCTGCTGGGAAGTTTCGCCTATCTGCTAATTTCCGGCGGCACGGTCCCGACGGTGCGGGCTTTCATCATGACTGGCTTGGTTCTTTTGGCCGTTATGTTCGACCGTCAGGCCATTTCCATGCGCCTTGTCGCCGTTGCGGCGACAGTCGTCCTGCTGCTGCGGCCGGAATCCGTGATCGGTCCAGGGTTCCAGATGTCTTTTGCGGCCGTTGTTGCCTTGGTGGCGGTGTATGAAACCTACGGCAAGCGGTTCCATGGCGCATTTGAAGGGTTGGGCCATGCCGCCGGGCCGGTTCGCTATGCGGCCGGCGTCCTGCTCACCACACTGATCGCGACCTGTGCCACTTTGCCATTTGTTTGGCATCATTTCGGACGGATCGCGACCTTGGGCATACTGTCCAACCTGTTGGCGGTTCCCCTGATGGCATTCCTGATCATGCCGATGGCCCTGATCGGTGTCGTCGCAATGCCCTTTGGCCTGGAGGGGCCGTTTTTGGGCATCATGGGCTGGGGAATTGAACAGGTTCTATGGATCGCGCGGATGGTTGCGGCCTGGGATGCCGCCCATGCCAGTTTTCCGACGCTGTCCGGCACGGCGGTGGCGACCATCGCCTTTGGTGGACTTTGGCTGGCGTTGTGGCGTGAACACTGGCGGATATTCGGGATAGCCTTCGTCCTGTTGGGTGTATTGTTGTTTCCGCTGCGCCAAATGCCGGACATCTTGATTTCAGAATCGGGGCGGCTGGTGGCCGTGCGGCAACAGAATGGGGACTTCAGCTTCAGCACCACGCGGAAGGAGAGTTTCGTACGCGACAGTTGGTCCGGTAGCTTCGGCATAGAGAACGTCGCCGCGGGCGCGCCTTCCTGGCCAGGGCCTGCGGGTCGGTGTGACAGCCTTGGATGCACCGTAACCCGGAACGGTACCATTGTCGCAATTACCTGGGATCCACGCAGTCTTGCCGCTGATTGCCGGCGGGCGGATGTCTTAATCGCGGGTTTTCCGGTACGGCGGCAGGCATGCACGGGGCCGGAGCGCGTGATCGACTTCTTTGCTCTGCGTCGTGGCGGCGCGCACAGCGTGGCACTTGAACAAGACGGTTTGCGGGTCGATATGGTCGACCCGCCGGGCCGGTCCCGGCCTTGGGCTCCAGACCCGTGGGAAGACGTCCCTTGGGCGGTGCCGGATCAGCCGGACTATTGGGAAGACTAAGCCGCGCCCTTTGAACAAGCCCTATGGCGTTAGTATCGGCGCAGCAGGCCGACAAGCCGTCCTTGAACATTGACCTGTTCGGGCCTGTAAATTTGCATCTGGAAGGATTTGTTGGCCGGTTCCAACCCCACTTGGCCCCCAAGGTGGCGGAACCGCTTAAGGGTCACTTCCTCCCGATCCACAAGGGCGACGACGATCTGACCTTCATCGGCTTTCTCGCCCCGTTCTATGATCACGGTGTCCCCGTCCAGAATACCGGCATCGATCATGGATTCCCCATCGACCTCCAGGGCGTAGTGATCGCCACGGCCGAGCAGGGCCGCTGGCACCTCCACATGGGCGGCATCGTCCCGCAGGGCTTCGATCGGCGTACCGGCGGCGATCCGTCCATAAAGCGGCAATTGCACGGAATCCGCCGACCCGCGGACCGTTGAGGCATGTGTGCCGATTTCACGCTGGCGAATGTCCTCGACGCGGCGGTTCCGGATCGGCAAATTCTCCGGTTCCGTATTCTCGGGAAGGCGAACAACTTCCAACGCGCGGGCCCGGTGGGGCAGGCGCCGAATATAGCCGCGTTCTTCCAAACCGGTGATCAGCCGGTGAATGCCTGATTTGGACTTCAGGTCCAGCGCCGACTTCATCTCATCAAATGAGGGGGATACACCGGTTTCCTGAAGTCGGTCATGAATGAACGTCAGAAGATCATATTGTTTGCGCGTCAGCATTCGGCCTCTCACCGCCCGATCGGCATCCTGGGACACGGCATCGGGGCATCTGTTTCGTTGACAATATGTTCATGCACCAGGCACGAACAAAAGTGGAACGCAAGGTTGTTCTACTTGTGTTCTTTTTCGATGTCAACGCCTTGGCCGCAAAGGTTTAGAGCCGGTTTTAGAGGCTCATCGCGCTGCCCGGAATGCGCAGGCAACGGACAGGCGCGCCTTTGGGGAGCGGTTCCGCGTGGGGTTCCCGTATGACGAGGCAGTCCGCCTGCTGCAACAAACGCAGCATGGAACTGTCCTGCTTCTCGAAGGGCGAGGCGGTGAGCGATCCGTCCGTACCCTGTATGAGTGAGGCGCGGAGGTAGTCCTGACGCCGGTCGTTTTGCTTCAGGTCCACGCCGCAAAGGGCTGTGAACTCTTGATCTTCCAGACTGGCGTTCTGGCCCAGCATGGCGCGTATCGCGGGCGCCATGAAGATCGTGGCGCAGACGATGGTGGACACCGGATTGCCGGGCAGCCCCAGCATAAGCGTATCGCCCATGGACCCGAAGATCAGCGGCTTGCCGGGGCGCATGGCAATCTTCCAAAAATCGACCTCCAACCCGTGTTCGCCGAGAACGGATTGAACTAGATCGTGTTCACCGACGGAGGCGCCACCGGTGGTGACCAGCATATCCGCGCCGCGCGCGCCGGCGGCCAATGTCTTCAGGGACTCGGCATCATCCGTGGCGATCCCCAACAGAACCGGTTCCCCGCCCAGAACTTCGACGGCGGCGGCCAAGGCCAGTGAATTGGAACTGACGATCTGATTGGGGCCGATCTGGTCGCCCGGCATCACCACTTCATCACCCGTCGCCAAGATGGCGATGCGTGGCCGACGGCGGACCATCAGCCAAGGCCGGTTCATCGCCGCCGACAGCCCGACATCGCGGGCGTTGAGGACCTTACCGGTCTTCAGCAGCGTTTCGCCTTCGGAAAAATCCAGGCCGGCGGCACGCACATAAGCGCCTTTGCGGGTGGTTTCCTTGACCGTCACCGTATCGCCGTCGCGGTCGGTGTCTTCTTGAATGACGATCGTATCGGTTCCGGGGGGCAGGGGTGCGCCGGTGAAGATCCGCGCGGCTTCGCCAGCCTGCAAAGGTGTATCATGAGACGCACCCGCCGGGATATCCGCGATAACCTTCAGCGACGCGGGGACCGAGGCGACATCAGCCGCGCGCACCGCATATCCGTCCATGGCGGACATGGCCGCGGGCGGTTGAGTCCGCCGTGACGTCACATCGGCAGCGAGGGTTCGCCCCAAAGCGTCCCTCAACGAAACTTGTTCCGCCGGTTGGACGTCGATTGCCGCGAGAATACGGCTAAGGGCTTCTTCGACCGGGATCACGAGCGGCCTCCCGCAGGCCTATCAGCTCGGTATTCACCGGACTTTCCGCCGGCCTTGTGCATCAGTTGGATGGCGTCGATGACCATGCCTTTATCCACGGCCTTGCACATATCGTAGACCGTCAATGCCGCCGCGGAGACCGCGGTCAACGCTTCCATCTCCACCCCCGTCTGACCGGTGATCTTGCAGGTGGCTTCAATCTCGACCGCGCTATCCGCCTCGTTGAGGGTGAGGTTCACCTTGACCGACGATAGCGCAAGCGGATGACAGAGGGGGATCAGGTCCGGCGTCTTTTTCGCCGCCATGATTCCGGCCAGTTGGGCGACGGCCAGGACATCGCCCTTTTTGAAGCCGCCTTCTTTGATTTTCAGAAGCGTATCCCGCTGCATCACAACGCGGCCCTGCGCTGTGGCGGTACGCGCGGTGGTTTCCTTGGCCGAGACATCGACCATCACGGCGTTTCCGTCGGCATCGAAATGCGTGAAGCGGTTTCCGGCGTTGGTGTCCGCATCCTTGGCACTCATGGCCATCCCCCCGGAGTCAAAGACAGAGATTTGAAGTTCTGAGACTGAATTTTGTCAGACTGTTATATGGTTCGGGTTGCGGTGATTAGGAAGCCTGCCGGGCCTCGTCATCCAGACCGAGCAGCGCGCGGGTGGCGGCGGTGACATCTTCCTGCCGCATCAGCGATTCCCCGACCAGGAAGGTCTTGGCGCCGACTTTGGACATGCGCGTAAGGTCCTCATGGCTGTAAAGTCCGCTTTCCGCGACAATCAGCCGGTCCGCATCTACACGGTCCGCCAGTTCTTCCGTGGTCGCAATATCGACCTCCAACGTCTTGAGATTGCGGTTATTGATGCCGATCAACCGGCTTTTCAGCAACAAGGCCCGGTCGAGTTCCGCGCCGTCATGCACTTCGACGAGCACGTCCATCCCCAGGCTATGGGCGAGGCTCTCCATTTCGGCAGCCTGGCCATCCTCGAGTGCCGCCATGATCAACAGTATACAATCAGCGCCCAAAGCGCGGGCTTCATAGACCTGATACGCATCCAGCATGAAATCCTTGCGCAGGGCCGGCAGCCGGACGGAGGTCCGCGCCGCGGTCAGGTATTCATCGCGGCCCTGAAAATACGGTTCGTCGGTCAAGATCGAAAGGCAGGCGGCCCCACCGGCCTGATAGGCGCGGGCCAAGGCAACCGGGGCAAAATCCTCGCGAATCAGTCCCTTGGAAGGCGATGCTTTCTTGATTTCTGCAATCAAGGCGAATTGCCCGGTGGCGTGTTTTGCTTCCAATGCCGTGATGAAACCGCGCGGGGCCGGGCCCTGGGCGGCCAGTTGCTCAATATCGGCCGGGGAGATGATCTCTTTCCGGCGCGCGATATGCTCGCGTTTGTCGGCGCAGATCTTGGCGAGAACGTCACTCATCCTTCAGAGCCTTTCGTGCCGACATAAGTCAGCATCTTATCCAGCACCGCGCGGGCCTTACCGTCGTCGATGGACCGTGCGGCAAGGTCAGCGCCGGCCTTCAAGTCGGCAGCCTTGCCGGCCACGACCAGAGCAGCCCCTGCGTTCAGCAGGACGATGTCGCGGAAGGGGCCCTTCGCCCCATCGAGGACGGAGAGGATCGCTGCCGCATTGGCTTCCGGCTCACCGCCTTTGAGGTCCGCCAGAGAGGCGCGGGGTAGGCCCGCGTCTTCCGGGGTGATCTCGAACGTCGAGACGGCGCCGTCTTTCAGCGCGGCAACATAGGAGGGGCCGGTCGTGCTCAACTCGTCCAATCCGTCCGCGCCGTGGACGACCCAGGCCGATTTGGTCCCGACATTACCCAATGTCTTGGCCATCGGTTCGATCCATTTCCGGTCGAAAGTCCCGACCAGAAGGCTGTCCACCATCGCCGGGTTAGAGAGCGGGCCGAGAATGTTGAAGATCGTGCGGATGCCCATTTCAACACGGGTCGGGCCCACATTTCGCATCGCCCCGTGATGCCGGGGCGCCATCAGGAATCCGACACCTGCATCTGCGATCGCACGTTCCACGTCGGACAATTCCGCTTCCAAATCGATGCCGAGCGCTGTCAGCACATCGGCGGAGCCGCTTTTGGACGTGAAAGCGCGGTTGCCATGCTTGGCCACCGGCACGCCCGCACCCGCCGTTACGAAGGCCGAGGCGGTGGAAATGTTGTAGGTGCCCGATGCATCCCCGCCGGTGCCGACGATGTCCATAGCGCCTTCCGGGGCCTTCACGCGCAGAACCTTTGAACGCATGACCCGGACCGCGCCGGTAATCTCGTCAACCGTTTCGCCGCGCACCCGCAGCGCCATAAGGAAACCGCCCATCTGGGACGGCGTAGCGTCACCGGACATGACGATGTCGAAGGCGGCCTCAGCCTGTTCCTTGGACAACGCCGCGCCGTCGGCGACGATCCCCAGGATTTCCTTGAAGTCCGAAATACCCGCACTCATACCATTTGCCCCGTTATCTGTACCGCCCATCTTGCTGTTCCAGGGCCGTTTTCCGGCCGGCGGCGTGTTCGTTTCTCCCAGTCGGCACTCTAAACCGGCTGTCACGATTGTGGTTGGCCCGTCACCTTGGAATCAAGCCGCTTTCGACCTTCGCCATGGTGTTTCGGTGAGGGTGAGGAAATTCCGCAGCAAGGCGTGGCCATGCTCGGTTGCGATACTTTCAGGATGGAATTGCACCCCGTGTATCGGCAATTCGCGGTGTTGTAGCCCCATGACCACGTCATCTTCGGTTTCCGCGGTTACCTCAAGGCAGTCGGGAAGCGTTGCGCGTTCCACGACCAGGCTGTGATAGCGCGTGGCTTTCAGAGGGCTAGGCAGGCCCGCGAACACGCCTTTGCCCGAATGACGGATTTCACCGACCTTGCCATGCATGATGCTGGGCGCCTGGACGACCTTGCCGCCGAAATGTTGTCCGAAGGATTGATGTCCGAGGCAAACGCCGAGCAGGGGGAAGCCGTGTTCCTCCGCGGCGGCGACAATATCCAAGCTGATTCCGGCTTTATCCGGATTGCAAGGACCGGGTGATATCACCACGCCCGACGGGTTCTGCGCCACGACATCGACCGCTGACAGGGCGTCATTGCGATGAACGACGGTCTCCGCGCCCAATTCGCCCAGGAAATGGACTAGATTGTAGGTGAAACTGTCGTAGTTATCGATCAGCACCAACATGATGGGTCACTCTCTTAGATGCGGGCGGCCGAAGCCGCGCCCTTTTGGGAGATTGGACATAGCCGGAAATCCACGACCGTTCAAACCCGTCAGCGGGTTCCTGTGCGGAAAGGTTCGATATGGCCCTTGAATCCAGTTAGTCTGGCGCGCAATTGATATGCAAATCGATCAAAGGATCGGCCCTTCTTACATGGCGCGCAAACGCACCCAAAGACACAATAAAGACCCGCAACCGCGGCGCACGGCCCGAATGCGGCGCGGCTTGGGCAAGCTTGCGCTGGTATTCGCCGGTGGTCTGGGGTTGGGTCTGGCCCTTGGGATCTGGCTGTCGGGGCCGTTGGGGCGCCCACAATCGACGGCTTTGCTGCCGCCGCTGCCGGAACAGCGGGCGGAGGGGGAACTTCGACCGGGCGACGGTCTGCCGGTGCGGATCACCCGGTCGGAACATGCGTTGAAGAATTTTAAATTCGAGGAACCGGTGAACCCGGTCGTTCCGGAAGATGCGCGGACACCGGTTCCCTTGCCGTCTAAACCGCAAACCGTAGAGCGGCAAACTGAACCCCGGCCGCCGCCGAAGCCCAAGGAAGCCGCAACGAACAACGTCGCCGCATTGCCGCCATCGACACCGCCAAAACCGGTTTCGGCCCCGGTTGAAGCGGTGGAGACCGCCTTGCCGCCCGCGATTCCCGATGCACCGGATGCGCCCGCTTGGATCAAGAATGCGGCGCTGTCCGAACCGGTTCTGGGTGAACCGATGATCGCCATAGTCATCGACGATTTGGGGATAGACCAGCCACGGACGGCGCGGACCATAGCGTTGAACGGGCTTTTGACGCTGTCCTTCATCCCCTATGGCTATCATCTGCGGGAACATGTGCGGGAAGCACGCGCCCAGGGCCATGAAGTGATGCTGCACCTTCCCATGGAACCGGTGAACCCGGATGTTGACCCTGGCCCGAACGCATTGATGGCGGGTATGAAGCCTGAAGTTCTGTCGCAGCGGCTGGATTGGGCACTCGATCAATTCGACGGTTATGTGGGGATCAACAACCACATGGGAAGCCGATTCACGGCGTGGGAGCCGGGCATGCGGATCGTGTTGGAGCGATTGCGGCGGAAAGGCTATCTATTCCTGGATTCGATCACCACACAGGAAACCAAAGGATACCGGCTGGCGCGCAGCATGGGGATTGCGAACGCTACGCGGGATGTCTTTCTGGATCACGACATGCGGCGCGAAGCCGTCGCCGCCGCGCTGGCGAAAACCGAAAGAATTGCCCGGGACAAGGGATATGCGGTCGCCATCGGGCATCCGCATGACGGTACCTTGGAGGAACTGAGGACGTGGCTGCCGACGTTGAAGGCGAAGGGCATTCAATTGGTACCGGTCAGCACCATCGTGCGCCTTACCAATCCAAGCGGTTAGGCGGTCTCTCCAGCCTGGAAATCACGGCGTGTCAGCGCGTATGACCTGCAGGGCCTGCCAAGATGCATTGCATCACCGATGAATTGCATCCCGATCTTCTCCGCGACCCGATGCGACCTCTCGTTTCTTGAATCGATATCGGCGGTGACTCGTTCCAAGCCGACCGTTGTGAAAGCGTGATGGAGGATCGGCCGCGCCGCCTCCGGCGCATATCCATAGCCCCAGGATGCCCTGTTCAGGCGCCACCCGATTTCAATCTCGGGCCCGAAACCGTCGCAAGGGATGAGGAGAATCCAGCCGAGGAAGGCATTCGGTTCCTGCTCGGGAAATATGGACCAATATCCAAGCCCTTCGCCAAAGTCAGCGTCGATACGTTCGCGCAGGAATTTCTCGTGAAGGGCGGCATCGCCCCAGGGACCGACGACAAATTTCGTTACTTCCGGGTCGCGGTCCATGGCAAGGCAGGCCTCGAAGTCGTCATCCGTCCGTGGCCTGATCAAAAGTCGGTCGGTTTCAAAACTTGGCAGCATGGAAACCCTTGAATTTTCTGTCCTCGGTTTCCGGTCTCGGCGACAAGGGCAGGATGCCGATCAGTTAGAGCCAATCGAGAAGCGGACGGCTTCCTCCGCGGCGCGGACAAGCGCCTTGGCCTTGTTGACGCATTCCTGATACTCCGAAGTCGGATCGCTGTCATAGACGATGCCGGCACCGGCCTGGACCGACATTGTGCCGTCCTTCACCACTGCGGTGCGGAGCGTGATGCAGGTATCCATCGCACCATCCGCGCCGAAATAGCCGATACAGCCGGCGTAGATGCCGCGTCTTTCCGGTTCCAACTCATCAATGATTTCCATGGCCCGAACCTTGGGGGCGCCGGAAACCGTGCCGGCCGGGAAACCGGCCATCAATGCGGTCAGCACGTCGATGCCGTCTTTCGCGTCGCCTTCGACATTGGAGACGATATGCATGACGTGGCTGTAATACTCGACGATATTCCTGTCGGTGACCGTTACCGAACCGATTTTGGCGACGCGACCGACATCGTTGCGGCCAAGATCCAGCAGCATCAGGTGTTCCGCCAGTTCCTTGGGATCGTTCAGCAGGCTCGCCGCATTTGCGTCGTCTTCCGCCTTGTTCGCTCCGCGCGGCCGGGTCCCGGCGATCGGGCGGATGGTTACCTTGCCGTCGCGCAAACGGACCAGGATTTCAGGGCTGGATCCGACAATGGAGAAATCGCCCGTCGAAAATCCGCCGAAATCCAAGAAAAACAGGAAAGGAGAGGGGTTGGTTCGCCGCAAAGCGCGATACAGCGCAAAGGGCGCCAGGTTGAACGGCGTTTCGAATCGCTGGCTCAACACCACCTGAAAGATATCGCCGGCGCGGATATAGTCTTTCGCCTTGGAAACCATCGCCTTGTAGTCATCCGCGGACATGTTCGAGACCGGTTCGGGCATTTCGTCCAAACTGGCCCGTGAACGGCTTCCATGGGGGACCGACCGTTCCAGCGCTGTGCAGGCCGCGTCCAGGCGGCTGACAGCCGCGTCATAAGCGTCGAAGGCGCTGACAGCAGAATTCGGGCGGACCGGTGTGACGATGGTGATGATGTCTTCGATCGTATCGAATACCGCCATCACCGTCGGGCGCATATAGAGCCCATCCGGCGTGTTCATCGCGGCCGGGTTGGTGTCGGGAATATTCTCGACCAGCCGGATCGTGTCGTAGCTCATATACCCGAACAGACCGGCGGCCATCGGCGGCAGTTCTTCCGGCAAGTCGATCCGGGACTCGTCAAGAAGCGACCGGAGAGAGTCAATGGAAGTGGCGTCTTCCGGCTCGAACCGATCGGCGTTTTCCAAAGCGCGGCGGTTGATTTCCGCGCTTGTGCCATTGCAGCGCCAGATCAGGTCGGGGCGGATGCCGATGAAGGAATACCGTCCGCGTATGGCGCCGCCTTCGACCGACTCCAGCAGGAAGGAATTGGGTTTCCCGGCCGCCAGTTTCATATAGGCGGAAACCGGCGTTTCCAAATCTGCGACCACACGCGTCCAGACGACCTGAGGCGCGCCCGCCGCATAGCGTTCCGCGAAGTCATCCGGTTCCGGGCTTATCTGCATGGCACGTCGAAGTCCTAGGCCCGGCCGGACCGTAATGTCAGGCGCGGGATAATGTACAAGCGATAGACGTGGACGATCAGTTGACCCCGCCGGGGAAATAAACCTGATCGACAACGTCCTGTTTGATGGTGACGTCGTATTCGTCTTCCAAAGCGTCCCGGAATTGGGCCAGCAAATCATTGCCGATGCCGCGGGACAGTTCACGTTCAAGCGCACTAACCTGCTCGGCCGTGCCGGAGTCGGTCATGTTGACTTCATTCACGACATCGAGGACGGCAATGGTGTACCCGTCGAAGGTGCGGCCCAGGAACACGTCCCCGATCTTGCCTTCGAAAAGCTGCGACCGGATGACCGAGGGCAGGGGGGCTGAGCCTGCACCTTCCCTGGTCAGCAAGCCGGTGGTCGACCAATTGTAGCCTTGTTCCTCGGCGACCGCTTCCACGGTGCGGCCTTCTTCCAGCTTGGCCTTGGCTGCTTCCGCTTGCGGCTTGGCACGCTCAAAACGCTGTTCCGTTGCCCAAGCATCGACGACGGCCGGACGGATTTCATCCAGCGGCGGAATCTGGCTTTCGGTGATGCCGTCTGTGCGCAGGACAAAATAGCCGTTGTTGGAGGTTTCAACCAACAGACTGTCCATGCCGGCATCCGTTTCATACAGAGTGGCCAGGAACTGGGCCGATTCCGGCAGGTCCAGCGGCTTCCCATCCGCATCGCGGCCCGATTGGCTGACCGCGTCGAGTTTTTGGACCTTTAGGTTCAACAAGGCGGCCGCTTCTTCCAGGGTCGCACCACCGCCAAGCTGGTCATCCAGATCGGTTGACAGCGTATAGACCACTTCAATCGCCTTGGACGCTGCGAGATCGGCGCGGATGGTGTCGCGGACTTCATCCAAGCTCTGTTGGCTGCCGTCCAGAATATCGGTCGCCTGCACCAGAAACCACCCGAACACCCCTTCGGTCGCTTCCGACGTTTCTCCTTTTTCGAGGGAGAAAGCCGCATCCTGCAACGCCGGGTCGGGCAATTGGCCGCGGGTCATCGTGCCAAGCTCGACTACATCAGAACCGGCGCCGGCCACTTCGGCGGCGACATCCGCGAAGTCTTCGCCGTCACGGATACGCTTTAGAGCGGCCTTGGCGGTTTCTTCATCGGGAAGCAGCATCTGTCGCAATGTACGGCGTTCGGGGACGGTGAATTCGGCGATGCGTGCCTGGTAGGCGTCTTCGATTTCCTGCTCACCGACTTCGATTTCGGCCTGAAGTGCCTGCGGATCCAGATGGATATAGCTCACCGCGCGCAGTTCGGGGCGGCGGAATTCTTCCTTGTTTTCGTCGAAATAGGCGCTGATTTCGCTGTCGCTCGGCTCACCCACATCCACGGTCTCGTCTATGGAAACCGTCAGATAGGTCGCGCTGCGCGTTTCGTTGCGCCAGGCATAAAGCCGTTCGGACAGCGACTTCGGGGCACCGGCGCCGGATACCATTGATTCCAGCAACTGGCGGCGCGCAATTTCCTGACGCACGGCGGCGACATAGGCCCGCTCGGTCAGGCCGGAGAATTGCAGAAATCCTTGATAAACGGCTCTATCGAACTGTCCGGTGCTGCCGCGGAAATTGGGATTGCTCTGTATCGCGCGGACGACAGCGCTGTCCGGGGCGGCGAGGCCAAGATTGTTGGCCTCCTGATCGACCAGGCTTTGCGCCACCAGTCCATCCAGCGCGCGGTTCGCTAACCCAAGGGCTTGCGCCGTTTCCGGTTCGATCTGACCCAGATTGGCCTGCCGCAAGCTTTCGTTATAGGCGCGCGACAACTGCTGGGCGGAGATCTCGTCCTTGCCGACATAGGCAGCGGTCGTGCCCAAGGTCGAGCCGCCCGTGACATAGTCGGCGATGCCCCATGCCCCGAAGCTGATGATAAGGACACCGAAGATGAAAATCTTCGCAAAGGTCGAGCTTGCGGTTTTCCGCATGGCGGCGAGCATGCCGAAATCTCCCGAGATTGTTTTGGCGGGCTGCACTTCATTCCCTGTTGCGCATGTCCGGTTTCATTAAGCCGAATAGTGCGCGGGCGAAGGTAAGCCACCCGTACCGTCGTAAAGGCCGCGGATCATAGAAGGCGGCTTATGCCCCTTCAAGCCATGTTTTCCCTTAATTTCACGATAGTTTAGCCGCATGGCGCCAGGACTTTTCCCCGGATGTTTGGCGTGAAGAATAGAGCAGTGTTTTTTGGGCAGGTCGATCACTGTGGAAGTGCCCCACCGACGGTGCGGTGCTATGGCCAAACCGGAGGGCGCGTGCTAAGGCGCGGCAACGTTGAATTTTGCCTACGACCATCTTTAGAAGGGGAATGACCATGGCGCGGGATCGCCGTTTCTTGATTGCCGGAAACTGGAAGATGAACGGTCTTCTTCAGGACGGCGTCGATCTGGCGAAGGCAGTCGCGGCCGGGTCCGACGGACGCAAAGCGGAATTGCTTGTTTGCCCGCCGGCCACATTGATCAAACCTATTGTGGATGCGATCGGCGGCGCGGCGGTCGCTGTTGGCGGCCAGGATTGCCATTATGAGGATTCCGGCGCCTTCACCGGCGATATCAGCCCGACGATGTTGAAAGACCTCGGCTGTGGTTATGTGATTTTGGGGCATTCCGAGCGCCGAGCCTATCACGGCGAAAGCGACGCCGAGGTCAAGGCGAAGGCCGAAGCAGCCCACGATGCGGGGCTTGTGGCGATCATCTGCGTTGGAGAAACGGAAGCCCAACGGGATGCGAACGAGACCCTGACCGTGATTTCGACCCAGCTTTACGGATCTGTGCCTGAAGCGGCCACACCCGACAATACAGTCATCGCCTATGAACCCGTCTGGGCCATCGGTACAGGTCGCACAGCCACGCCGGAACAGGCACAGGATGTGCACGATCACATCCGGACCTATGGCATGGCGACCTTTGGGCCGGACAATTGGGATGGGGTTCGTATTCTGTACGGCGGCTCGATGAAGCCTGGAAACGCGGGTGAACTATTGTCCCAACCGGATGTGGACGGCGGCCTGATTGGTGGCGCCAGTTTGAAGGCCGATGACTTCCTGGGCATTGCGGACGCCGCCGACTCGCTTATGTAAGCTATGTGGTAACCGCCATTTACTGCGGCTTGACTGTCGCGTAAGGGGCGGTATCGCGATTCCCGTTGATCATGTCTGGTCAAGCCGGGTCTGTTCCTATAGAAACCCGCGCTGTTGGCATGTGCCGCGAAACACCCTGGGACGAAATCCCCAGGGGATGAAACTCTAGAAGAATTGCTGGCGTATCATGGAAACGATCCTCCTCGTTATTCACCTGTTCCTGGCCATAGGTCTGGTTGTCGTCGTTCTGATGCAACGGAGCGAAGGCGGTGCCTTGGGCATCGGCGGTGGCGGCGGTGGCGGTGGAGCCGGTGGCGGTATGTTCAGCGCCCGCGGGACGGCCAATGCCTTGACCCGTGCGACGGCGATCTTGGCCGTCTGCTTCATGACAACCAGCCTGATGCTCGCGATCATTTCCGGGCACTCCCGGACGGGCAGTTCGATACTCGATTCGGCCCCGGCAGCGTCGCAAAGCCAGGATCAGGCCCCCGCGTCGACGGATAGCCAGCCTCTCGTTCCGCTCTCTGACTAAGCGGTTTGAACTTCTGAAACGCGCGGCAAGGCTGGGCTTTGCCGCGACGGCAGGCGAGTGCCATCGTCCGGATTCGCCCAAGCCTTTATTTTTTGATTAGCCGGACGGTCAAACTTCGTTAGTGTGCAGGTCCATGTCGGCACGTTTCATCTTCATAACAGGCGGCGTGGTCTCCTCTCTCGGGAAAGGTCTAGCCTCGGCGTCCATGGGCGCTTTGCTGCAGGCGCGCGGCTACAAGGTCCGTCTGCGTAAGCTCGATCCTTATCTGAATGTCGACCCCGGCACGATGAGCCCCTATCAGCATGGGGAATGCTACGTCACCGACGATGGTGCGGAGACCGACTTGGATCTCGGCCATTACGAACGGTTCACCGGCGTCGCCGCGCGGAAAAGCGATAACATCACGACGGGCCAGATCTACTCGGACGTCATCGCGAAGGAACGCCGGGGGGACTATCTTGGCGGGACCGTGCAGGTCATTCCGCATGTCACGGACGCGATCCGGGATTTCGTCCTCAGCGATATTACCGACGAAGACTTTGTGTTGTGCGAAATCGGGGGCACGGTCGGCGACATCGAAGGTCTGCCGTTTCTGGAAGCCATCCGTCAGTTGCGGAACGAGTTAGGCCCGAAGCGTTCCTGCTTCGTCCATGTGACCCTGTTGCCCTATATCGGCGCGGCAGGTGAATTGAAAACCAAGCCGACACAGCATTCGGTGAAGGAACTACTCTCGGTGGGGATCCAGCCGGATATCCTGATGTGCCGGGCCGAACAGGACATTCCGCAGAACGAAAAGCGTAAGATCGCGTTGTTCTGCAACGTCAAGGAAAGCCGGGTCATCTCCGCCCTTGATGTCGACACAATCTACGACGTTCCTAATACCTATCACCGTGAAGGCCTGGACAATGAAGTGCTTCGGTATTTCGAAATGCTGGGCGAGGACGAGGAAGGCGATGTCGACCTTACCCGTTGGACGGATATCGTCGACTGCGTACGTGGACCGGAAGGTGAGGTTACGATCGCGGTTGTCGGCAAGTACACCGTACTGATCGACGCGTACAAATCGCTTAACGAAGCGCTCACCCATGGCGGTATCGCCAACAATGTGCGCGTGAATATGAAATGGATAGAATCCGAGATCTTTGAAATGGAAGATCCGATACCCTATCTGGAAGGCGTGCACGGGATTCTTGTCCCAGGTGGATTCGGCGAACGCGGCGCGGAAGGCAAAATCGAAGCGGTTCAATTCGCACGCGAACGCGAGGTTCCTTATTTCGGTATATGCTTCGGCATGCAGATGGCGGTGATTGAAGCGGCCCGGAACCTTGCTGGCATCAAGAATGCCAGTTCGACGGAATTTGGCCCGACGGATGAGCCTGTCGTCGGTCTGCTGACCGAATGGATGAAGGGCAATCAACTGGAAAAGCGGGGCATCGATACCGATATGGGCGGCACCATGCGCCTTGGTGCCTATACCGCAGCCTTGCGACCGGGCAGCCGGGTGTCGGAAGTGTATGGGGGCGCGACGGAAATTCAGGAACGGCACCGACATCGCTATGAAGTGAATGCATCCTACATGGCGAAATTGGAAAAGACGGGCCTCGTCTTCTCCGGAATGTCTCCGGACGGGGAATTGCCGGAAATCGTCGAATTCCCGGATCATCCCTGGTTTATTGGCGTGCAGTATCACCCTGAATTGAAATCGAAGCCTTTCGATCCGCATCCGCTGTTCGCAAGCTTCATCAAGGCCGCCATAGACCAGTCACGTCTGGTATAGTAACGCCGAATTCAGGGGCGTGTGCCGATATGGCTCGGCGAGAATCAAAGGAAATGACCATGACTGCCGCTTCGCAGACCGTCTCAGTCGGTAACGTCACCTTCGGCAACGATCTTCCTTTCGTTCTGATCGCCGGCCCTTGCGCGATGGAAAGTCGCGATCACGCGATGGAAATGTCCCATGCGATCAAGGAGATCACCGACGATCTCGGCATCGGCTTCATCTATAAGTCTTCCTTCGACAAGGCGAACAGAACGTCGCTGACGGCACCGCGCGGCATTGGATTGTCAAAGGCAATGGATGTCTTCAACGAGGTCCGCGAAACCTATGGCTGTCCAATTCTGACCGACGTACACGCCGCTGAACAATGTGCCGCGGTCGCCGAAGCGGTCGACGTGCTGCAGATCCCGGCTTTCCTGTGTCGGCAAACGGATCTTTTGGTCGCCGCTGCCGAGACCGGGCGCGTCGTGAACGTCAAGAAAGGTCAGTTCCTGGCGCCTTGGGACATGAAAAACGTGGTCGCCAAAATCGTGGGGGCGGGCAACCCCAATGTTCTGGTTACGGAACGCGGCGCCAGCTTTGGCTATAATACGTTGGTGACCGACTTCCGCGGCCTGCCCATTATGGCACAGCAGACCGGCAAGCCGATCGTCTTCGACGCCACCCATTCGGTGCAGCAGCCGGGCGGGCAGGGGACCACTTCCGGCGGTCAGCGCGAATTTGTTCCCGTCCTTGCCCGTGCCGCCATTGCGGTCGGCGTCGCCGCCGTTTTTATGGAAACCCACCAGGACCCGGACAACGCCCCCTCGGACGGCCCGAACATGGTCCCCCTCCATGAACTGCGCGACCTGCTCGCCACTTTGAAAGCCTTCGACAAAGTCGCCAAGCCGGCGCTGCGCCAAGCGGCGGAATAACCTGGAACACGACGGTTCCGTGATTTGATTGCCTGTTTTCGCGGGTAGGTTATTTATGGGCCTTCACGATTGTGGCGATCAAACCGTCGAACTCCGGACGCAGCGTAAACCTGTCCTCGATGCAGAAATCTGTACTCGCGTTGCTGCTATTCATACAGGATAGCGCGATCTTCAACAGCGCCTCTTCCGCAGGGATGCCATCTTCTGCCATGCCCATCCATTTTTCGACGAAGGCGGTCGTGTCGGATTGATGAACGATCACTGTGTCCCAATCGGGGATGACGAACAGCGATTGGTTCCCGAGCCCCCAGGCGAAATACGTTCCGGGCGGCAATCCCGTATCTTCAGGTGATGGCAGCCACCAAAGAAATCCGTGTCCGCTTCTTAACCCTTCAATCCCCGTTTCGACTGCCTTGCCCGTAATATTGGCGATCCAATTCTCGGGTATGACCTGCTGGGAACCCATTTTGCCGTTGTTGAGATACATCCGGCCGAATGCAAGCAGGTCACTCGCGCTCATCCTGAACATGGCAGCGCGATGGCGGGAAACCGCAGGATCGGCGAGGTAGTGAACGCTGGTCGAGGAGAATTCGGACATCCCAAGCGGTGTGGCCACATCCTTTTCGAAGGCTTCGGCGACAGACAGGCCGGTTCGTGTTTCGAACACGGTTGTCAGGGCGTTGTAATCCCAATTGTTGTACGCCCAGATCGTTCCAGGTTGGTTCTGCTCTTTACCCAAGCGCCGGTCGATATCCTCGGTAAGTCCAGCGGAAGCGGCGGCGCCATGATTGATGCCGGACATGCTCCTCAGCAAATGCAGGACGGTTGCCTGCTTTTGCAGGGCGGTTAGGGGGATGGGGACATCGTCAATGCCCAGCTCTTCTAGTGACGCATCCAGGTCAATCTGCCGAGGACCGTCGCCGACATGTTGCCCGACGACGGCGCTGAGCATGGCTTTCCGCATCGAGTGAATCTCGTATGGCACATGCGTGTCGCCCACCGTTGCGACTATCTTGCCGCCCGTGGATACAATGAAGCTATCCGTACTCATGCGGGTTACATAGTCGATGACGGCGTCAATTTCCTCGGATCGCCATCCAAGGGATTGGGCCTCATTCACCGTTGCTCGAAAGGTTTCTACGTTTCGGGGTTGGAAAGCGGGCGCTGCAACGGCGGTGCTCGTCGGGAAGGCGCAGAATAGCGCCAACAAGGTATAGGCTATTCCCGCTGATCTTGTGCGGACTGTACCGAACATCCCCATGCTCCCCCCAAAATTCAATGCCAGGGATCAATAGCTGGGGAACGGTCAATCAAGATTCAACGATTGCCGACGCAATTTGAGCGCCAGTCGTGATTGTTGACGGCAGGAGGCTGATGCTCAATTCGGCGGCCATGTCGGAAAACTGTTTCGGATGCCGCAGCATGGTTTTGCGTCGTGTGGCGTTGCAACACCGCGCCAAACGACGTAGTGAAAGCCGCACAAATTTTCCGACTTTATCCTTCCTTGAGGAGTTTCCAATGACCGCCATTGTTGATGTCTTCGCGCGCGAAATCCTGGATAGCCGCGGCAATCCGACCGTTGAAGTGGACGTGCATCTTGAGGACGGGTCCTTCGGCCGCGCGGCGGTTCCAAGCGGCGCCTCGACGGGCGCATATGAAGCGCATGAACTGCGCGATGGCGGCAACCGTTACAACGGCAAGGGCGTGCAGCAGGCCGTCGATGCGGTGAACGGCGAGATTTTCGATCTTCTGTCCGGCATGGAAGCCGAAGAACAGGTGAAGATCGACGCTATGATGTGCGAGTTGGACGGCACGCCGACCAAGTCCCGCCTTGGGGCGAACGCAATCCTCGGCGCGTCGCTCGCCATCGCAAAGGCCGCTGCGGATGCGGCGAACCTGCCGCTGTACCGTTATGTCGGGGGATCCTTCGCCAAGACGCTGCCGGTACCGATGATGAACATCGTCAATGGCGGAGAGCATGCGGACAATCCGATCGATATTCAGGAATTCATGATCATGCCGGTCTCCGCGACCAGCATCGCCGAAGCGGTGCGCGCCGGATCGGAAGTGTTCCAGTCGTTGAAGAGCCGCCTGAAAAAGGCCGGCCACAACACCAATGTCGGTGACGAAGGCGGTTTCGCACCGGCGCTCGGCTCAGCAACCGAAGCTTTGGATTTCATTTCCGGCGCGATCGAAGACGCCGGTTACAAACTGGGCGACGACATTGTGCTGGCGCTCGATTGCGCCTCGACAGAGTACTTCAAGGACGGCAAGTATGTTCTCGCAGGTGAGGGGCTGACCCTGGACGCGGCCGGGCATGTAGATTACTTGGCCAAGCTTTGCGCCGCCTATCCGATCAAGTCGATCGAAGACGGCATGGCCGAAGACGATTGGGACGGTTGGAAAGCGCTGACGGACAAGCTTGGCGGTTCAGTTCAACTGGTCGGCGACGATCTGTTCGTGACTAATTCGGAACGTTTGGCGCAGGGAATCGAGAAGGGGACGGCCAATTCGATCCTGATCAAGGTCAATCAGATCGGAAGCCTGTCCGAAACCCTTAAGACAGTCGAAATGGCGCATCGCGCCGGTATGACATCGGTGATGTCGCACCGGTCCGGCGAGACCGAGGATGCGACGATCGCTGATCTTGCGGTCGCCACCAATTGCGGACAGATCAAGACGGGATCGCTCAGCCGCTCCGATCGACTGGCCAAATACAATCAACTGATCCGTATCGAAGAAAACCTGGGCCCGGCGGCGCATTATGCCGGTGCCGACGCATTCAAGCTGTAAATAGCACACTGTCTATCACCCTGTTCTTCCCCTCCATACGTCAGTAAGAACAAAGCAAAGGCGTCCCCGGTAGATGTGCTGGGGACGCCTTTAATTTGATGTTATTCCGCAAGCGGGACACTCCGTCCGGGAAGAACTTCCAAAGACAGCATTAAGCCCCTGAATATATTGCCTGTTGACCCCTGAATCTCCCTGTGTTTCTTTGACCTTATGGCAGTGATCCAAGAATTGCGCAGACGGTCCAAGCAGGTCGTGTTCCCGGTGATCGGGGCATGCGTGCTTGGCTATTTCACCTATCACACCGTTCAGGGTGATCGGGGTCTGCTTGCCTATGGCCGCCTCAACCAGGAAGTGACCCGGGCGAAAGCGACGCTCGATTCCCTTCAGCGCGAGCGGGAGAGTTTGGAGCGCCGGACGGACCTGCTGCGCAACGAAAGTCTAGACTTGGATATGCTTGAGGAGCGGGCCCGGCAGTCCTTCGATCTGGTTCATCAGAACGATTTGGTCATCTTTCTACCGGCAAAATCGAACTAAGTCACCAATCGGTGATTTTTATCAATTCGATAAATTTATACCCATAAAACAAAAACTTAATAGCTTTTTCATGCTGTGTCGCTACCTTGCTTGCAAGTGAGTGCAGGCAACCCTTTCTTGAAATCGGTACAGCAAAGCGGTACTCATCTACATCTAATGAACGGCGGTCTGTTTGGCCTATCGTTCATCGGCGTTGAAACGACGCCACCGGATGTAATCGTCAGTCCAACGGGTGATCGTGCCCTGGACTGTCATGCAGACGGCGCAACGGCATCAGAGAGGAACGTCATGGCGAAGAGTCCGACGGGCGCGAAGACGGCCAAGAAGTCTGCGGCGAAAAAAGCCGCCGCGGGCAAGAAGCCGAACATCGATATCGACCAGGTAAAAGAAGACTATCGGACGATGTTGCTCATCCGCCGATTCGAGGAAAAGGCCGGTCAATTGTACGGCATGGGTCTGATCGGCGGTTTCTGTCATCTCTATATCGGCCAGGAAGCGGTCGTGACGGGCATCCAGGGCGTGGCTAAGGACGATGACGGCGTCATCACCAGTTATCGCGACCATGGGCACATGCTGGCCGCCGGGATGGAAGCCCGCGGGGTCATGGCGGAACTGACCGGACGCGAGGGTGGCTATTCCAGGGGGAAGGGCGGCTCTATGCACATGTTCTCCAAGGAAAAGAACTTCTTCGGCGGTCACGGCATCGTCGGGGCGCAGGTGCCGATCGGGACCGGCCTGGCATTCGCCTATAAATTCCGGGACGAGAAGCGCGTCAGCCTGACCTATGTGGGGGACGGCGCGATGAACCAGGGGCAGGTCTATGAGGCCTTTAACATGGCCTCGCTTTGGAAACTTCCCGTGATCTACGTGATCGAGAACAACCAATACGCCATGGGAACATCTGCTGACCGTCACTCGGCGAGCGGCAAGAACCTGCATGATCGTGGCATGGCGCACGGCATTCCCGGGCGCGAAGTCGATGGTATGGACGTGATGAAGGTGCGCGAAGCGGCCGAGGAGGCGATCGAACACTGCCGTGCCGGCAAGGGCCCGTTCATTTTGGAAATGAAGACCTATCGGTATCGTGGGCATTCCATGTCCGACCCGGCCAAGTACCGTACGAAGGACGAAGTGAACGAGATGCGTCAGCATCACGATCCCATCGATCATGTCCGCAATATGCTTCTCGACGGCGGTTATGCCACGGAAGAAGACTTGAAAGCGGTCGATAAGGAAATCAAGGCCATCGTCGCCGACAGCGCCGAATTCGCTCAGGAAAGCCCTGAACCGGATGCGTCCGAGCTGTGGACGGATATTTTGGTCGAAGCCTAGTGCCCCGCCGCTCCGATCCCTCGGCAGGAAGCCGAAGGACGCGTGCAGGCGACTGAAGAAAGAAATCGGGGTAGGGAGAATTCATATGCCCATTCAGGTCCTCATGCCGGCGCTGTCGCCGACCATGACCGAAGGCAATCTCGCCAAATGGCTCGTCAAGGAAGGGGACACCGTCTCCTCCGGCGACGTTCTGGCGGAAATCGAGACGGATAAGGCGACCATGGAGGTCGAAGCCGTCGATGAAGGCACGATCGGCAAATTGCTGGTCGATGAGGGCAGCGAAGGCGTGGCGGTGAACACGCCGATCGCCATTTTGCTCGAAGAAGGCGAAGACGCCTCTGCCATCGGCGATGAAGGGACTTCGGCAAAGGCCGATAAACCGGCCCAGGAAGAGTCCAAGCAGGAAGCCAAGCAAGAGGAAACCCCGAAGGTCGTCGCCGCGGATGCACCGGGCGCCCCTGTCGTGGATCCCGAACCGGACTGGACCGGCGCGACGGTCAGCACAACGGTCCGTGAGGCCTTGCGCGACGCAATGGCCGAGGAAATGCGTAAGGACGAAGAAGTCTTCGTCATGGGTGAGGAGGTCGCCGAGTATCAAGGCGCCTACAAAGTCACGCAGGGATTGCTGGACGAATTCGGCGGCAAGCGCGTGGTTGATACCCCGATCACGGAACACGGTTTCGCAGGCCTCGGCGTCGGCGCCGCCTTCATGGGGCTGAAGCCGGTGATCGAATTCATGACCTTCAACTTCGCCATGCAGGCGATTGACCACATCATCAACTCTGCCGCCAAGACGCTGTATATGTCCGGTGGCCAGATGGGTTGCCCGATCGTGTTCCGCGGCCCGAACGGCGCGGCATCCCGTGTCGGCGCACAGCATAGTCAGTGCTATGCCAGCTGGTATGCTCATTGTCCGGGCCTGAAAGTGGTCGCGCCCTATAGCGCCGCGGATGCCAAGGGATTGCTTAAATCCGCGATCCGCGATCCGAACCCGGTCATCTTCCTGGAAAACGAAATGCTCTATGGGCAAAGTTTCGAGGTTCCGGATACCGACGATTGGACCGTGCCGATCGGCAAGGCGAAGGTCGTGCGTCAGGGCAGCGACGTGACGATTACGGCCTTCTCGATCATGGTCGGGCATGCGCTGAAAGCGGCGGAATTGCTGGCGGAGGAAGGGATTGACGCGGAAGTCATCGATCTACGCAGTCTGCGCCCGCTCGATACCGAGACGATCGTCAATTCGGTGAAGAAGACCAACCGTCTTGTCAGTTGCGAAGAAGGCTGGCCGTTCGCCGGCATCGGCGCGGAATTGGCGATACAGATGATGGAACAGGCCTTCGACTGGCTCGACGCACCGGTGACGCGCGTGACCGGCAAGGACGTCCCGATGCCTTATGCGGCCAATCTCGAGAAACTGGCCCTGCCCCAGGTGGATGACGTGATTCAGGCGGCCAAGGCCGTTTGTTATCGCGACTAAGGGACCGAACCAATAACGCCGCGCCCCAACCGCGCGGCACGGGAGAAGAAGAGCATGCCGATCGACATCCTGATGCCGGCCTTGTCGCCGACAATGACGGAAGGAACGCTGGCAAAATGGCACGTCAAGGAAGGGGACGAGGTTTCCTCCGGTGACGTCCTGGCGGAAATCGAGACCGACAAGGCGACCATGGAAGTCGAAGCGGTCGATGAAGGCGTCATCGCGAAAATCCTGATCGAAGAAGGCAGTGAGGGCGTCGCCGTGAACACGGCCATCGCCATCCTGGCGGAAGAGGGGGAAGACCCCGCCGAAGCCGCTAAATCCGGCGGCGGTGGTGGCGGTCCCGCGCCTGAAGCGGCGGCCGAAGCGCCAAAGGACGAACCTAAGAAAGAATCCAAGGAAGAACCGAAGGAAGCGCCGAAGGCCGATGCAAAGCCAGCCTCTGCCCCGGCATCCGGCGGGTCCCGTGTCTTCGCCAGCCCGCTGGCAAAGCGGATCGCCGCAGATGCGGGGATCGACATCGCCGCGATATCGGGCAGCGGCCCGCATGGCCGCGTTGTGAAGGCAGATGTGGAATCCGCGATTGCGTCCGGCGGAACGAAAGCCGAGGCCGCACCGGCCAAGGAAGCCCCCGCAGCGGCGGCCAAGGCCCCGGCGGCTGCCGCAGTTGCGCCGCCCGTTATCTCCGCCGACGACCCGATCTTCCAGATGCTGCCGCCGCATGAGGCTGTTCCGAACACGAACATGCGCAAGACGATCGCCAAACGGTTGACCGAATCCGCGCGCGACGTGCCGCATTTCAACGTTCTGGCAGACGTTGAAATCGACGCGTTGCTCGCCATGCGCAAGCAACTCAACGAGCGCGATGGCGCGGACTACAAGATCTCCGTCAACGACATGGTCATCAAGGCGACAGCACTGGCGCTCACCCGGGTTCCCGATTGCAACGTCGCCTATACGGATACGGCTGTCTTGAGGTTTGCCCAAGTCGACATGGCAATGGCCGTGGCGATCGACGGTGGTTTGATCACGCCGATCATCAAGGATTGCGCGGCGAAGGGCTTGGCCACCATTTCCAAGGAAGCCAAGGAATTGGCGGGCAAGGCGCGGGAAGGCAAATTGAAGCCCGAGGAGTACCAGGGCGGTACCTTCTCGATCTCCAATCTCGGTATGTTCGGGGTGAAGAGCTTCAATTCCATCATCAACGCGCCGCAAGGTGGAATCCTCTCCGTCGGGGCTGGTGAACAGCGAGCCGTGGTCAAGGATGGTGCGCTTGCCATTGCCACGGTGATGACGCTCAGCCTTGCGGTCGATCACCGTTGTATCGACGGCGCCGCAGCGGCCGGTTTCATGAAGGAATTGAAGGCGATCTTGCAGGATCCCATCGCCTTGATGCTGTAACGAAAAATCCGGCTGCATGATCCGGCCGAACGCAAATACATCCCGAACGGGAGGGAAACATGGATAAACAATCCTTCGACGTCGTTATCGTCGGTGCCGGGCCCGGTGGGTATGTAACGGCCATCAGGTCCGCTCAATTGGGGCTAAAGACCGCCGTTGTGGAAGCGAACCATCTGGGCGGCATTTGCCTGAACTGGGGCTGCATCCCGACCAAGGCGTTGCTGCGAAGCGCTGAAATCTACCACTACATGAACCACGCGGACGCTTACGGGCTCAGCGCCGGCAAGCCGGGATACGACCTTGAAAAAATCGTTTCGCGCAGCCGTGGTGTCGCCAAGCAGTTGAATGGCGGTGTCGGTCACCTGTTGAAGAAGAACAAGGTTCCGGTCTTCGACGGTTGGGGCAAGTTGGCTGGCGGTTCTGCCGGTGCCCGCAAGGTGACGGTTGAGAAGGACGGCAAGGTCTTCGCGGAATTGACCGCGAAGAATGTGATCCTTGCGACCGGTGCGCGGGCGCGGCAACTGCCTGGACTGGAAGTGGACGGGGAAACCGTTTGGTCCTATCGCGAAGCCATGGTGCCGAAAGCGATGCCGAAGTCTTTGATCGTTGTCGGGTCCGGTGCAATCGGGATCGAATTCGCCAGTTTCTACCGGACCTTCGGTGCCGAGGTGACCGTGGTCGAGGTGATGGATCGGGTTCTGCCCGTCGAAGATGCCGAAATTTCGAAGATGGCGGAAAAGGCCTTCAAGAAGCAGGGGATGAACATCATCACCGGCGCGACGGTAAAGGGATTGAAGAAGGATGGAAAGTCCGTAACCGCCAGCGTCGAAAAGGGCGGCAAGGTTACGGAGATAACGGCGGAAAAGCTGATCAGCGCCGTTGGGATCGTCGGTAATGTCGAAAATATCGGCCTTGAAGGCACGAAGATCAAAGTCGACCGCACCCATGTGGAAATCAACGAATGGTGCGAAACCGGGGAAGCTGGCATTTATGCGATCGGCGATCTAGCGGGACCGCCCTGGTTGGCGCATAAGGCGGAACATGAAGGTGTCATCTGCATCGAGAAGATCGCAGGTGTGAAAGATGTCCATCCCTTGGATACCGGCCGTATACCGGGCTGCACCTATTGCCATCCGCAAGTGGCGTCGGTCGGCCTCAGCGAGCAGGCGGCCAAGGACAAGGGATATGATGTGAAGGTCGGGCGGTTCAGTTTCGTCGGGAACGGCAAGGCGATCGCGCTTGGTGAGCCGGAAGGGCTGATCAAGACCGTTTTCGACGCCAAGACCGGGGAACTGCTGGGCGCGCATATGATCGGCGCAGAGGTCACCGAGTTGATCCAGGGTTATTCCGTCGGCATGACCTTGGAGACGACGGAGGCCGAGCTTATGCACACCGTCTTCCCACACCCGACATTGAGCGAGATGCTGCATGAATCGGTTTTGGATGCCTATGGGCGTGTCATCCATATGTAGGGAGCCATGCAGGGTAGCGCATCGACCGGAGTGACAGCGGAAACCCGCCAATTATCGACGTATTTTAACTATTCTGAAACGATGTATCCCCTTAGATGTAGGGGCGCCGGAAGCGCCTCTGACGGACAGAGCGAGCGTGACCTGAGAAACCGATGGATCCCGTATGGAAGGCAACCTGCAACCCGCTATGTCGAATGATCACCCGAATATCATCAGGGTCGACCACGAACTATCCTGGTCACCAGCGGGATGGGAGCATATTGTCGTCATTATTACCGACATTCCGCTTGATCCCTCCGCATCGAACCATGACGCCCAGAAACTTCATTCCGTTGCCGACCATGTCGGCCGCAGCTTGAAACAAAAAGGCCAAGGTTTTTCTCGTTTGGTGATCAGAAATCAGTTTTGATACCGGCGGACTTGGCGGACTGAAACCGCAACGAAAGTAGCCGAGCCATGGATAAGACGTTGGAACCGAAACACCGGCACCCGGAAAAGCGCAACCGGCCGGACAATCCCATCCAACGGAAACCAGCCTGGATCCGCGTCAAGGCGCCGACCAGTAAGGTCTACCGTGAAACACGGGATATCGTTCGTTCCAAGAAATTGCACACGGTCTGCGAAGAAGCGGCATGCCCGAATATCGGCGAATGCTGGTCGAAGAAACACGCGACCATGATGATCATGGGCGAAATCTGCACCCGGGCCTGCGCCTTCTGCAACGTGACCACCGGCAAACCCAACGCTCTTGATTCCCTTGAACCTTTCAATGTCGCCGCCGCCGTGGCGGAACTCGGCCTTGAGCATGTGGTAATAACTTCTGTCGATCGGGATGACTTGGCGGATGGTGGTGCGGAGCATTTCGCCCAGGTGATCACCGCGATCCATGAGAAGACACCCGACACAACGGTTGAGATTCTGACGCCGGATTTCAAAGGCAAGAAAGGCGTTTTGAAAACTGTCGTGGACGCCAAGCCCGATGTCTTCAATCACAATTTAGAAACCGTTCCGCGCCTTTATCCCAACATTCGTCCGGGTGCGCGGTACTTCACATCGCTTTCCTTGTTGGAGCAGGTGAAGGAAATTGACCCATCCATGTTCACCAAGTCGGGTATCATGGTCGGCCTCGGCGAAACACGCGAAGAGGTGGGGCAGGTGATGGACGACCTGCGGGCCGCGGACGTTGATTTCCTGACCATCGGTCAATACCTGCAGCCGACGCCCAAACATGCTGCGATCGACCGTTTCGTGACGCCCGACGAGTTCGAGGCCTATGCAAAAATGGCCCGCGGAAAGGGGTTCCTTCTGGTTTCCAGTTCGCCACTGACACGTTCTTCCTACCATGCCGGGGATGATTTCCAGCAATTGCGGGCCGCGCGGCAGGCAAAATTGGCCGCTGCCGAATAGGTGTGAGATTTCGGCTTTTTCATCCGGCGACTCGTTCTAGAACCGCTTAATCATGCCCCGTCACGCCGAACGCCGTCCGCTGCCTTACAGTCCTGAGCAACTTTTTGATCTGGTTGCCGATGTAGACAGGTATCCGGAATTCTTGCCTTGGTGCACCGGTGTTCGTGTCCGGCAACGTTCTGACACTTTGCTGATTGCCGATTTAGTTATTGGCTTCAAAGGAATATCAGAACGATTTACCAGTCGTGTCGAACTGGATCGTCCAAATTTGGAGATCAGGGTTTCCTATGAAAAGGGACCCTTTAAGTATCTCAAAAACAACTGGAAATTTGAGCCGGCAGAAGATGGGTGCGTGGTCGATTTCTTTGTTGAATTTGAGTTTCGGTCCAGGATTCTGGAAAAATTGATCGGTATGGTTTTCACCGAAGCCGTTCGTAAGATGGTCACGGCTTTCGAGAATAGAGCCGATGCTCTCTATGGGAATACCGCATCGGGCGATACTTAGAGAAAACTTCATTTGTAGTTTTCTAACAGTGCGCAACGATCGCCGAATTCCACATACCCATATATTGTGTATACAATTTTCCCAGCCACAAATAATAAGTTTCGACTTCGTAACAAACGTGCGTTATCACTAAATCGCTAGGTCTGATACCTAGAATTTGCTACACAAAGCCCAATTGAGGCAGACGCCTTTTGGCATCGTATCGGACCATCCATGATTACCGCTGCCCAGATCCGCGCCGGCAGGGCGCTGCTGAACGTCAAGCAAAGCGAATTGGCGAAGGCCGCCGGAGTCTCACTCGCCACACTCAATAACATCGAACGCGGGGTCGGCGATCCGCGCAGCAGCACCTTGCAAGCCATTGAACGAGCACTGAAAGCGGCCGGTGTGGAGGTAGATGAGGACGGCATTCACGAGACGGTAACGCTGGTCAAATACGCGCGCCCGAATGCATTAGACACCTATTTCGGAAGTCAGTGTGTTTTAGAATGCTTATCGCCCAAAGCTCTTATGAAGGTTGAGCAAATCACGGCGTATGTCCGACATGGCGGTGCGGGTGAACCCGACGATGCACGGGCCAGGGTTTGTTTCCTGATCGGCGGCAGCGGGCGGTCCCTGCTGTTCGACCAAGTAGAATTCACCACGGCGACGAGCCCACGATTGGCTGAAGTTGCGGGGATTCTATTGGCGGCCACAATCCGTTTGCGCGACAGCCTGTATTTCATCGACCGGGTCACGGAGGACACGACCGCCCTCAGCCTGGACGAAGCGATCCAACTGCTACACGCCTATCCGGCCCGAAAACTGGATACGCCCCGCGACTTCTTTTCGATCTTGGGCAATTGGGAGGAAAAATTCGCGCGATACGCCGATAAAGAGGGGCACCCACTCAGAGACCTCATGGGATTGTATGGGCCAGCATCTGCCGGAATCGACGGCTAGGCGCTATCCAACACCCGCACAGCAAGGGACAAAGCTTCAATGACCGCCTGGCGACGCACGGCATTGCGGTCGCCGCTGAACCTGAATTCAAGGGCAATCGGCTCACCGCCGCGTTTGCAGGAACCGATATAGACCAGCCCGGCGGGTTTGCGTTCCGACTGTCCCGGCCCAGCGACGCCAGTAACGGCGACAGCGATATCGGCGCGGGAATGCGCGACGGCGCCGGCCGCCATTTCACGGGCAACCTCGCTGCTGACGGCGCCGACATCCGGGAACAGCGCCGGCGTAACGCCAAGCATCTCCATCTTCGCCTCGTTCGTATAAGTGACGAAGCCGCGTTCGACGACGCTCGACGATCCGGCAATGGCCGTCAGGACACCCGTTATCAGACCGCCCGTGCAGGATTCGGCCGTGGTCAGCGTCAAACCGCGTTCCTCGAATTGTTTCAGGACCGATTTGGCAAGATCCGTGAGCTCGGAATCGAACATCTCTCTCTCCTATGGCCCTTCGGTCAAATTATCGCCAGTTTCTTTAACAGCATCATTGCCAGAATGCCGGCGACTCCTGCAAAGACACCAGCCAAGACGTCGTCGAGCATTACGCCGAAACCGCCGCCCATATGGCGGTCGATTAGGTTGATCGGGAAGGGCTTCACAATGTCGAACGCCCTGAACAAGACGAACGCCACGATCCAGGCCACCCAGGTGAGCGGCGCGTATAGGGCCATGATGCCAAGCGTAAGCCAGACACCGACCACCTCATCCACGACGATTTCACTCGCATCATGCCCCTGAGTGAGGATGTCGAACCTGTTTGCCGCCCATGTCCCAACGGCAAGCAGAATGATTGCCGCCGGAATGAGCCATGTGGGCGGAACCGCCTGGATCATGAACCATGCGAAAGGCAGGGCTGCGATGGTGCCCCAGGTGCCGGGGGCGGGCGTGAGATAACCGGAGCCGAACCAAGTCGCGATCAGAATGCCGGGATCGGTAAGGGAAGGGCGCATCGTTTTATACCCGGACCGAGGCGACAGCTTGGGCGGCAATCCCTTCGCCGCGGCCCGTGAAACCCAGCTTTTCGGTCGTGGTCGCTTTGACGCTGACCTGGTCTATATCGACCCCGAGGATTCCGGCGATTGTCATACGCATAGCCTCCTTATGGGGACCGATCTTCGGTTTTTCGCAGATCAATGTAACGTCAACATGGGTCACAGCACCGCCGCGTGCTGCAACCAGGTCTGCTGCATGGCGCAGAAATCTATCCGACGCTGCACCCTTCCACTGCGGATCGCTTGGCGGAAAATGATCCCCGATATCGCCCGCGGCAATCGCCCCCAGGATTGCATCTGTCAACGCGTGAAGCCCGACATCTGCATCCGAATGCCCGGCCAGGCGCGCCGTATGGGGAATGGAAACACCGCACAGAGTGACCGCGTCGCCCGGTTCGAAACGGTGCACATCGAAACCCATTCCTGTGCGAACCGATTGCGATGCGATCATTTTTCGATCCGCTTCCTGAAAGTCTTCCGGCGTCGTGATCTTGGTGTTTTCGGCATCGCCATCGACGGCGTTCACGTCAGCACCTGCTTGTTCCATGACGGCTGCATCGTCGGTTAATTCGGCGCCGGTGGCGGCTCGGTGGGCATCGAGCAATACATCGAATCGGAATCCTTGCGGTGTTTGAACCCGTCGCAGGACGGTACGGTCGACGGTTTCGCGCACAATGTGACGGTCTTCGTCGACCCGCTTGATCGTGTCGGTGACGGGCAGAACCGGGATCACAGCAGCGGATCCGTTCCGTAAAGCGACAATCACCCGTTCGACCATTGTGACTGAAACGAACGGCCTGGCGCCGTCATGAACCAGCACCAGGTCCGGCGGACCGGCCGACGCCAAGGCTTCAAGCCCGCATAGGACGGAGGCTTGGCGCGTCGCGCCTCCAAAAACGGGGGGCAGAACACCTGTGATCTGACCAACCTGAGACTCAAAATCGGGGACATCGCCATGGCCGATAACCGGCAGCACCGTGTCGATGCAGTCGAAGCTCGCCAAGGCCTGAAGTGTGCGCTTTAGCATGGGTATACCGGCGATCGGCCGATACTGCTTCGGCAGCCCGCCGCCGGCACGTAGGCCACGGCCCGCCGCCACCACGAGGCAGGCGACCTTCGGCTTGGCCGTTGTTCCGTCCGGTCCGATCAGCATCGGTGCTTTGTTCCCCGTTCACATCGTATTCTGCGTATTCTGCGGCATTCTGACCAACGCGCCCCGAACCTTTTCTTGCCAATGGCAGAGGCTGGTTAAGGGTGCTATACGCCTAGCATGCTCGCAGTCCCACCCTTCTGGCTTCATCTTGCGGCGATCGCAAGCCTCTTACCCGTCGGTGCGGTGTCACTGAAGGGTCGGACAGGCACACCCTTGTTTTGGCTGCTCGCGCTCGCTTCCGCGGTTTCGATGCTGGGATGGCTATACATCCGGATGGGGCATGGATGGGCGCTCGATTTCGCGGCCTCTCTTGATGTCATTATCACGGTCACACTGGTCGCTTTCCTGGTCCTTTCGGCCGTGTCGAAGACGGTCGCCGCCTTAGGGCCTTTGGTGCTGCTCTATTGCCTGCCACTCGGCATCCTGGCGCTGCTATTCGGGTCTATCGGTTGGGGCAAGGTGGAGCATGTTCCCCCGAACGATTGGTGGTTTTGGCTTCATATTGTCATCGCTGTGACCGCATTCGCTTTGGCGACGTTGGCGGCAATAGCGGGCGCGGCTGTGTGGATTCGGGAATGGATGCTTAAGAAACGCCGACAATCCGGTTTTGTATCCGGCCTGCCGGCAATGTTGGAGGCGGAGGCTGTCCAATTCCGCCTATTGCAGGGATGCGCGGTGTTCCTGGCCGCCGTCGTGGCCACCGGCATGGCCACATCCTTTGAAACCCATGGGACCGTTGTACCCGTCGACCACAAGAGTTTGCTGACGCTGATCGCATTTTTCCTGGTTCTTTTTCTATTGATTGCCCATCGATGGCTGGGCTGGCGCGGCCGCCGCGCGGTCCAGGTTGTGCTTGCAATCCAATTGCTGCTGGCCCTGGGGTATCCGGGCGTAAAATTCATCACCGATGTTTTGGCCGGCTGATACGGTAGCCGGCTGATTTGTTCGCTCGGAATGCCGCCGCAATCTCCATCATATCAAAGTAGCAGTTGCCAATTGCCCAATATTTAGGCAATGCTTCCGCGCTGATCGAAGAACAGGCATAACTGTCATTGTAGCGAGGTTGGGCGAGTGCCGTTATCCCCGATAAATCTGGGGCCGGTGACGATTGACGAGCCGGTCATTCTGGCGCCCATGTCCGGCGTCACGGACCTGCCTTTCCGGCGGCTGGCACGCCGTTTGGGCGCGGGGATGGTTGTGTCCGAAATGGTCGCCAGCAACGAAGCGCTCCGCCATACAGATGCCACCTACAAGCGTTTGATGCGGTCCGAAGCGGGCGAGGTTCAATCCGTTCAGATTGCCGGTTTCGATCCTGAGGCAATGGCCGATACCGCCCGTTTTGCCGCCGATCTCGGGGCCGACATCATCGACATCAATTTCGGCTGCCCGGCCAAGAAGGTAACAAACCGTTTCTGCGGTTCCGCCTTGATGCGGGATATGCCCCAAGCGGCCCGGATCATGGAAGCGGTCGTCGCCGCCGTCGACCTGCCTGTGACGGCGAAAATGCGGACCGGATGGAACGTTGAAAACCGGAACGCGCCCGAATTTGCCGCCATGGCCGAGAAGATCGGCATTCGGATGATCACTGTGCATGGCAGGACACGGGAACAGAAGTATCAGGGCGAGGCTGATTGGGACTTCATCCGTGCGGTGAGGGAGGCGGTTTCGGTGCCTTTGATCGTTAATGGGGATATCAAGACCCATGAAGACGCCGTATTAGCCCTGGCGAAGTCGGGGGCGGATGGCGTGATGATTGGACGCGGGGCTTATGGTCGCCCATGGCAACCTGGACTTATCGCTCGCCAATTCAAAACAGGGATTGCCCCCGAAGCGCCGCCGCTGAAGGATCGAGAGGAACTGGTCCATGAACACTATGACGCCATGCTGGAGCATCACGGTTTGGACCGTGGGCTGCGCATGGCGCGCAAGCATTTGGGTTGGTACGCGGCCGGATTCCGAAATGCTACGCGGTTTCGGGACGCTTTGATGAAGGCGGAAGAGCCAGCTTTGGTGCACGGACTTGTCGCCGAGCTATTCCGGGCGGCGGAGCAGGACGCGAGTATCTCCACCCCCAACACGACTCCCTTACCGCAGGATATCGCCGCATGAATCCGGTTGTCGAAAAACTGGCTAAGTTGACGCGCCTCAGCGCAAAAACCATTTCCGGCGACTCGATTTTATTCGCCTTGCCGGACCCGGTCATCGTCGTCGAACGCACGGATGACTTGATCTTTCTAAATGCCGCCGCCGAGCAATTTTTCCAAGGTAGCGAGGCAACCTTACTGGGCGCGAACCTGCAGGACCTTTTTCCGCATGACTCTCCGATCCTGTCGCTGGTGCAGAAAGTACGGCGCCAGGAAAGCAGCATGACGGAATATGGCATTCACGTCTTCACGCCGCGCATCGGCCAGCATCTGTTGAGTGTGGACGCGGCACCGTTGAACGATAGTGCTGACGAAATCGTCCTTGTCTTCAAGGAAGACAGAATTGCGAACAAAATTGACGACACGATCACCCAGAAAGGGGCCGCACGCTCGATTAGCGCGCTTTCATCCATGCTGGGTCATGAGGTGAAAAACCCGCTATCGGGAATCCGGGGGGCGGCTCAGTTGCTGGATACGATCGTCGAGTCCGACGACCGCTCGCTCACCCAACTGATCATCCGGGAAACGGACCGTATCGTGAAACTGGTCGATCGTTTCGAAGTGTTCAGCGAAGGCCCGATCCTGGACCGCGATAATGTCAATATTCACAAAGTGTTGGATGAAGTTCTTGAAGTCGCGAAAGCGGGGTTCGGACGGGATGTGAAGTTTACGACAGACTATGATCCCTCTTTGCCGGCCGTCTTCGGCAATCACGACCAACTGGTTCAGGTCTTTTTGAACCTGGTGAAGAATGCGGTTGAAGCCGTCGAAGACCGAAACGACGGAGAAGTGACGGTCGTGACAGCGTTCCGCCACGGCGTGCGGCTGGCTATACCGGGATCGGAAAGCCGGATGTACCTGCCGATGATGGTAAGTGTCCGCGACAATGGCGTGGGGGTGCCCGAAGACCTGCGTCCGCATCTGTTCGATCCCTTTATTACCACCAAGCGCAACGGCAGCGGCCTTGGCCTGGCGCTGACGGCCAAGCTGGTCGGCGACCACGGCGGCATCATTGATGTCGAAAGCAAACCACGCCGGACCAGTTTCAATGTGATGCTTCCTTTGGTGCGTGGGGACTGACCGGACATGACCACACCGGCAACGATCCTTGTCGCGGATGACGATAGCGCAATCCGCACCGTTCTTACCCAGGCGTTGAGTCGCAAGGGCTATGAGGTCCGCACCACAGGCAATACCGCAACTTTGTGGCGCTGGGTCAGCGATGGCGACGGCGATCTGGTTATTACCGATGTCGCGATGCCCGACGGCAACGGGCTGGACCTGCTGCCGCAGATACGAAAGCGGCGGGATGATTTGCGCGTCATCGTGATGAGTGCGCAGAACACGTTGCTGACGGCCGTGAAAGCCGCTGAGCGCGGGGCCTTCGAATATCTGCCCAAGCCGTTCGATCTGCCGGAACTGTTGGATGTCGTCGACCGGGCCCTGACGGCCGATCTGACGCGTTCGGAAAAAACCGGCGTGCCGGCCGGAACCGACGATAAACTGCCGTTGATCGGCCGTTCCCAAGCCATGCAGACGGTCTATCGTGCCATCGCGCGGCTGACGGCGACCGACCTATCGGTCCTGATTTCCGGTGAATCCGGCACGGGTAAGGAATTGGTCGCCCGTGCGCTTCACGAATTCAGCAAGCGCCGCAGCGGCCCCTTTGTGGCGATCAACATGGCGGCGATTCCCCGGGACCTGATCGAAAGCGAGCTGTTCGGCCACGAAAAAGGTGCTTTTACCGGTGCGGCGACACGATATGCCGGTCGTTTCGAGCAGGCCCAGGGCGGCACGCTTTTCTTGGATGAGATCGGTGATATGCCCATCGAGGCCCAAACCCGGCTGCTGCGTGTTTTGCAGGAGGGGGAATACACCACGGTTGGCGGACGCACGCCGATCCGCACCGATGTCCGCATCATCAGTGCGACCCACCGTGACCTGCGACAACAGGCGGCCCAAGGTCTGTTCCGCGAAGATCTGTATTACCGGCTGAATGTCGTGCCGATCCGCTTGCCTCCGTTGCGAGAGCGACGCGAGGATATTCCCGATCTGGTCGGGCATTTTCTGACTTCCATGGCCCGTGAGGGCTTGGAATCGAAAAGCCTCACGCCCGCGGCAATGGCGGTGCTGCAACGTTATTCCTGGCCGGGGAACGTGCGCGAGTTGGAGAACCTGATTCGCCGACTCACCGCACTTTACGCACAGGACGCCATTGATGCGGCCGATGTCGAGGCTGAACTGGCTGATGCCCCTGTTGCGGCTGCCCACAATCTGGATGGCGACCGTGCCGAAAGTCTGTCGGAAACGGTTGAACGGCAATTGCGACGCTATTTCGATTCCCATGGCGATGCCTTACCGGCCCAGGGCCTGTATGACCGTGTCCTTCGGGAGGTCGAACGACCCTTGATTTCACTCACCCTGGCGGCGACCAACGGGAACCAGGTAAAGGCGGCGGATCTGCTTGGCCTGAACCGAAATACGCTGCGCAAGAAAATACGTGAACTGGATATACCCGTCGTGCGTGGGATAAACTCCTGATCATGATACCCCGAGTGCCCCCTAAGGGGCGGCTGTCCTCCTGACCGCAAGATAAAGGGAAGCGCTTCGTGTCAACGAGCCAATCAAGCGATTCCTGGGATTCCCGCGGTGATTCCCGCGGTGATTCCCGTGGCGACTCCCCCGGTGACATCCCGCCCGTTACCAAGGAACATGACCCGGGCTCTGACGCCGGGCAGGTTCCATCAAACGCGTCCGGCGAAAACGAGGAATCAACGCCGGAACGTGCCGGAGAAACAGCCGTTGGCCGATGGGGAGCGCGGTTCAGCCATGTTTTCCGTTTTCTCGATCATCCAAAAGTCTCCCGCTTCCTAGCGGGACTACTCGCGGTTCTTTCGATCGCGGCTGGTTTGTCCACCTATTGGGCTTTTTCCGGGCGCGGAGAGAACCTGGCCCAGGATCCTGAACACCTGGTAGGGCTGATCTATCTCGATCTCGTTCTGTTGCTGTTGCTGAGCGTTATTATCGCCCGGCGTCTGGTTCGTTTGTGGTCCGAACGCAAGCGCGGGGCAGCAGGCGCGCATATGCATGTACGGCTGGCGGCCATGTTCGGCATTTTCGCCATCGCGCCAGCCATCATCGTCGCCGGCTTCTCTCTACTGTTCTTCAATTACGGCCTCGAATCCTGGTTTTCGGACCGGGTCCGCACAGCGGTGTCGGAAAGTTCCGCGGTTGCCGAAGCCTATCTGGACGAACATTTGCGAACGATTGAGGCAGACGCTCTCTGGATTGCCTCCGCAATCAGCCGCGATGCGCCGGTGCTCGCGGCGAACCAGAAATTGCTGACACGCCTGCTGGACTTCCAGGTTGGCACCCGGAACCTGTCGGAAGCGCTCGTCTTCGAAGAAAACGGCAGGATTCTGGCGCGCGCGGGTTTCACCATCGCGCTGGAGTTCGAACCGATCCCGACCAGCGCTTTCGAAGATGCAAGCGACGGGAATGTCGTGATCCTTCGGAACGAGGCCGATGATCGGGTTCGGGCCCTGGTTCGGTTGGATACCATCATCGACACCTTCCTGATCGTTGGGCGCGCCATCGACCCCACGGTCCTTGCGCATGTCGCCGCGACGCAAGGTGCGACGAAGCAATTTGAGCAGTTGGAAAAGGAACGGTCGCGGTTCCAGGTTTCTTTCGCCCTTTCCTTCGTACTTGTTGCCATGCTTCTGCTGCTAACCGCCGTTTGGGTCGGGTTGAACGTGGCGAATGGACTGTCCGAACCGATCAGTCGGCTGATCGCCGCGACCGAACGGGTCCGGGGAGGGGATTTGACCGTTCAGGTCGCCCCATCGGCCAAGAATGACGAGGTCGATGTCCTCGGTCGGGCCTTCAACCGGATGACCGAGCAGTTGCAGAGCCAACGGAACGAGCTTTTGCAGGCTAATATGCAGGTCGATGAAAGGCGACGGTTTATCGAAACGGTACTAACCGGGGTTTCCGCCGGTGTGGTCGGGTTGGACCGGCACGGGCAGATCGAATTGGCGAACCGGCGCGCGTCTGAACTTCTTGGCGTGGAGCTGGATCAATTCATCGGCCATGACATGGCGGAAATCGCTCCAGATATGATGCAGATCATAGATGAAGTCCTGTCGAACCCCGAAACTGACTTCGTTGAAAAGGAGATCAAGGTCGAAGGGGACGGCATGACGCGCAGTCTAATCGTTCGGTCCGGTCCGCTCACGCAGGGGGACGGGGGAACCGGCTATGTCATGACACTGGACGACATTACAGCCTTGGCCAGTGCCCAGCGGACCGCCGCCTGGGCCGACGTCGCGCGCCGCATCGCACATGAAATCAAAAACCCGCTGACCCCCATTCAACTGTCCGCGGAACGCCTGAAACGCAAATACCTGAAGGGTATAACGAACGATCCTCATGTCTTTGAAACCTGCGTCGATACGATTATTCGTCAGGTCGGCGATATCGGACGGATGGTCGATGAGTTTTCAAACTTCGCCCGCATGCCGGCGCCGACGATGCAGGACGTGGACCTGACCGACCTTTGCCGTCAGCAGGTTTTCCTGCAGCGGAATGCCAATCCGGGGATCGACTATGCGCTGACCATGCCTGACGACCCGATCCACGTCACGGCGGATGGGCGCCAGGTCGCGCAAGTGCTGACGAACGTGCTGCAGAATGCGAAAGAAGCCATCGACGCGCGCCCGGGCACGGATCTTCCCGGCGGCAGAATCGCCGTAAACTTGCACTCAGTTGCATCCACGCAGGCAGGAGCGGGCCGGGATGCTGGGCGTGAGATCCGGATTGATGTCATGGATAACGGCAAAGGCCTGCCTTCCGATGATCGGGACCGGCTTACCGAGCCGTATGTAACTTTCCGCGATAAGGGAACGGGGCTGGGTTTGGCGATTGTCAAAAAAATCATGGATGATCATCGCGGCACGCTGACATTGACTGACGCGCCGCAAGACTTCGCCGATGGAGCGGGCGCACAGATCATTTTGGGCTTCGTTGGCCGGACAGCGTCCGGGGAAGCCGCAAAGACCGATACCAGCCCAGATCCGAACAAGGGTTCCGACTAACGCCATGGCCCATGAAATACTGATCGTCGATGACGAGGACGATATTCGCGAACAGATAGCCGGGATCCTGGAGGACGAAGGCTATCAGACACGCACTGCCGGTAGCGGCGAGGCGGCCTTGGAGGCTGTGGCGGCGCGGTTGCCGTCGCTGGTGATCCTGGATGTCTGGCTGACCGGAAGCGCCTATGACGGACTTCAGGTGCTGGATCTGCTGAAACGCGACCATCCAGCGCTGCAAATCGTGATGATCAGCGGCCACGGCACGGTCGATATGGCGGTCAATGCGACGAAAAAGGGCGCCTATGACTTCATCGCGAAACCGTTTCAGACCGATGTCCTGCTGCACACGATCGAACGGGCGCTGAACGACATCAAGCTGAAGCGCGAAAACGAAGCGCTAAAAACACTGACCGGCGGTGCCGAAGCCGAATTGATCGGCATTTCCAACGCAATGCAGGAAGTGCGCAAGACAATCGACCGCGTGGCCAACACGGATAGCCGGGTGATGATTACCGGTCCGGCCGGGGCCGGGAAAAGCGCGGTGGCCCGCCTTATACACAAGCGGTCGCAACGCGACGACGGCCCTTTCGTGGTACTCAATTGCGCGACGCTGGACGAAGACAATTTCGAAGCCGCCCTTTTCGGGCGTGAGCCAAATGGCGAGACAGCCCGCATGGTCGGACTGCTGGAGCAGGCGCATATGGGGACCTTGCTGCTGGACGAGGTCGCGGATATGCCGCCCGCGGTCCAAGGCAAGATCGTCAGGGTTCTGCACAGCCAACGTTTTCAAAGGCTGGGCGGAAGTCACTGGGTCGACGTTAATGTCCGGGTCCTGGCCACGACAAACCGCGACCTTCAGGAAGCGATGCAGGCGGGGCAATTCAGGGAAGACCTTTACTACCGGCTGAACGTTGTTCCCTTGACGATACCACCGCTTGAAAACCGTCGTGATGACATCCCGCTGCTGGCCGAGCATCTGATGCTCCGTTCCGCAAAGTCCAAAGGGCGGGCGGCACAACCTTTGTCGGCTGAGGCGGTCACTGCCTTGCAAGCTCATGACTGGCCGGGCAATGTCTGGGAATTGGCGAATGTGGTCGAGCGCTTGCTGCTGTCGTCCCAGGTCGGCGAAATGATCAAAGCCGACAGCGTCGCCAAAGCCATCGGCGAAGACGGCGTCGACGTGCTGCGGTGGGAGCGTGCGCAAGAGGTCATGAACCAGCCGTTGCGGGAAGCACGGGAAGCCTTCGAACGCGAATATCTTCTGTTTCATCTAACCCGGTTCGGCGGCAATATCAGCCGAACGGCCGAATTCGTTGAAATGGACAGGGCGGCCTTGCACCGGAAGCTCAAAGGACTCGGTGTTCATAACGTTCTGCGCGGCGGCAAAGAGTAAGCGCGTCGGCCACGGCGAAATGTTGGTCTGGCAATCGCGCCTTCCCGGCGCTACACAGATCATCTTGGGCGGGTTTCGAGGCTCTACATTATGAAAGTTGTTATCTGCGGGGCCGGTCAGGTCGGGTTTCACATTGCCCGCTACCTTTCCAGTGAACAGAACGACGTCACCGTCGTCGATCAGTCACCCGAATTGATCGGTAAGATTAACGATTCACTCGACGTGCAGGCCTTTGTCGGCCATGCCTCGCACCCCGATGTGCTGGCGCGGGCAGGGGTGGGCGACGCGGATATGCTGATCGCGGTTACCTTCGCTGACGAAGTGAACATGATCGCGTGCCAGGTCGCGCATTCGCTGTTCAATGTGCCGACCAAGATTGCGCGTATCCGGCAGCAGGATTATCTGCGCGACGAATGGGCCAATCTGTTCGCCCGGGACCAGTTGCCCATCGATGTCATCATTTCACCGGAAATCGAGGTGGCGCGCGCCGTGCGCCGGCGCCTGCACGTGCCGGGTGCGTCGGATATCATCGAATTGGCCGATGGACTGGTCCGCGTGATCGGCGTGCGGTGCCAGGAAAACTGCCCGGTCATACACACACCCTTGCGGCAATTAACCTCGCTGTTTCCCGATCTGAACATCACCGTCATGGCGATTGTTCGAAACGAAACCTTGATCATTCCGAAGTCGACGGACCAGATGTTGCCTGGGGACGAGGTCTATTTCTGCACCGAGTCGGGAAAACTGGATCGGGCCATGGCCGTCTTCGGACATGAAGAGGGCGAGTCGCGCCGGGTCATCATCATCGGCGGCGGCAATATCGGCGTCAATTTAGCGAACGATCTGGAAAACCACGACAAATACACCGTTCGCGTGATCGAACTGGATAAGGCGCGGGCCCGGAAGGTCGCCGAATTGCTACCGACGACGACGATTATCCAAGGTGATGCGCTGGACAGCGAAATCCTCGAAGAAGCCAATGTTGCCCATGCGGAAGCGATTGTTGCCGTCAGCGATCATGACGAAACCAACATCCTGGCCTCTCTATTGGCCAAGCGCTACGGCGTCGACCGCGCCGTCGCACTGATCAACAAGTCCAGCTATGGCCCATTGATCACCACATTGGGGATCGATGTCGTCGTCAGTCCCAGAGAAATCACCGCATCGACCATCCTGCAGCATGTCCGCCGCGGGCGAATTCGCTCGGTCCATACGTTACGCGACGGATTTGCCGAAGTGATCGAGGCGGAGGCGTTGCAGACCTCACCGCTGGTCGGGGTTCCGTTGAAGGAGGCAAAACTGCCTGACGGTGTGATTCTGGGCGCGGTGATCCGAAACGATTCCGATGTCATCATTCCACGCCCGGACACAGAGATTTTCGAAGGCGACCGCGTCGTCCTGCTTGCCGCGGCCCATGCGGTGAAGAAAGTTGAAAAGATGTTCGCCGTGCGCCTGGAATATTTCTGATCCTTGGTCTAACCAAAGGTCCTGCAGGACGTTCAAACCTGCGCATTTTTCGAAAGGAGTTACCATGCCCCGCTACTGTTATGTAAATGGCCGTTTTCTGCCGCATCGCGACGGCGCCGTGCATATCGAAGACCGGGGCTATCAATTCGCTGACGGGGTGTACGAGGTTGTCACCATCGCCAACGGCACCATGGTCGACGAGGACCCGCATCTCGACCGGTTGGAGCGTTCCTTGAAGGAACTTCGCATGCGGATGCCGATGGCCCGTGGCGCGATGAAACTGAAAGTGCGGGAACTGGTTCGCCGCAACGGGTTGAAAGACGGCTTGGTCTACATGCAGGTCACCCGTGGTGTGGCGCCCCGCAACCATGCTTTCCCAAGCGATAAGGTTCCGCCGGCCATCGTCATGACGACGAAAAAGATGGACTTCGCGAAAATGAAGAAGTTCACCGACGGGGTTACCGTCGTCAGCGCGCCGGACATTCGCTGGGGCCGCTGTGACATCAAGACGGTAAGTCTGCTGCCCAATTGCCTTGCCAAGCAGGCGGCGACCGAAGCGGGCGCTTATGAAGCCTGGCTGGTCGACGAAAAAGGCAATGTGACCGAGGGGTCCTCTTCCAACGCTTGGATCATCACCAAGGATGGGGTGTTGGTGACCAAACCGGCCACGAACGAAATCCTGAACGGGATCACACGCCAGACCATCTTGGATCTGGCCAAACAGGATGGCGTGCCGTTCGAAGAACGCGAATTCACGCTGGAGGAAGCGTATGAGGCGAAGGAAGCCTTCGTCTCCAGCGCGACGTCGTTCGTCACGCCTGTGGTGAAAATCGACGACCATGTGATCGGCAATGGTCACCCTGGATCACTGTGCGAAAAATTGTTGGGCACGTATCAAGACTATGCCGCCGGGCGAAGAAGCCGTGCCGCGTAACGTGGCGGCCCCGGAAAGCGACAATCCCGAAATTCCCGCGGACCTGCCGACGCCACGAGCGGTCGTCTTCGATTGGGACAATACACTGGTCGATACCTGGCCGGTGATCCATGCGTCCTTCAAGACGACACTTTTGGCGATGGGTCAGGAGCCCTGGACGCTTGAGCAGACAAAAGACCGGGTGTCCAAGTCGCTGCGCGATGCTTTTCCGGAATTGTTCGGGAACAGATGGGAAGAGGCGCGTGATATCTATTACAGCGCCTTCGAACGGGAGCATCTTCAAAGCCTGATGCCCCTGGATAACGCACTTGGCACGCTTGATCATCTGCAGGGCAGGGGAAAACCCATGGCGTTGGTCAGCAATAAGACGGGTCGCTACCTGCGTCGGGAAGTCGACCATTTGTCCTGGAACGGGTATTTCCGGTCCGTCGTCGGCGCGGGTGACGCACCCCATGACAAACCCGACCCGGAAGCGTTGATCATGGCCCTGGCACCGATCGGTCTATCCGTGGGGCCGGACATTTGGTTTGTCGGGGATTCGCGGAGCGATTTGGAACTGGCGCGCAATGCGGGTTGCACCGGAATTCTGGTTCATCCGGACCCCGACCGGGCCAAGACTGCTTTTTCTGATTGTCTGCCGCGATGTCAGGTGGCGAACCTGGATCAATTAACCTATGTTCTAGAGACAGTCGGATGACGCTTCTTTTTTACGCTGTCGCATCGATAATGTTGCAGTGCAGCGTAAATTCTCCTACAAAGAGGTTCGAAGCGTTGGCACCAGCCCTGTCGGTGCATGTCCGGCGCAGAACCAAGATCGATGGCCCAACAAGAACATAAGGGGGCGTTGCAATGTCGTCCGATAAGAACCAGAATTTGCAGGATGTATTCCTGAACAGCGTACGTAAGCAAAAAATGCCGGTCACCGTGTTTCTGGTGAATGGTGTAAAACTTCAAGGCATTATCACTTGGTTCGACAACTTCTGTGTCCTGTTACGCAGAGATGCGCATTCACAGCTCGTCTACAAGCACGCCATTTCAACGGTGATGCCGTCGCAGCCCCTGTCGTTGTTCGAGGGTGGCGAAACGGGCGCGGACGAATAGTCCGCGTTTCCGGCCGCAAGGTCGCGCGTATCGCACGTTCACTTTCCGGGACCGCTTCCGCGGTGGGTTGTCATGGCCGCTCCACGTAAGGGCGCGGGCAAGAAGCGCGAGCCCTGGCGCGGCGAAGGCAGTCGGCGGACGATCGTCCTTCATCCCGATATTCGAATTCACGGCGAAGACGCGTCACTCAAGCGTTCGCCGGCCGCGCGACTGGAAGAAGCCGTCGGTCTGGCGCATGCCATCGATCTGGAAATCGTGCATTCGGAAAGTATCAAGGTGGACAAACCCAAACCGGGCACCTTGTTTGGGATGGGCGTTATCGAACGGTTCCGTGATCTGTCCGACGCACTAGAGGTGGAGCTCATCGTCGTCGATGGGCCATTGTCGCCGGTTCAGCAACGAAACCTCGAACGGGAATTCGGCAGCAAGGTTATCGACCGGACTGGGCTTATCCTGGAGATTTTCGGGGCACGCGCCAATACACGGGAAGGGACCTTGCAGGTCGAACTCGCGGCGCTCAGCTATCAGCGGTCCCGCTTGGTACGCAGCTGGACCCACTTGGAACGGCAACGCGGCGGGCTCGGCTTCATCGGCGGACCTGGCGAAAGCCAGATCGAGTTGGACCGACGACTGATCGACGAACGCATCGCCAAACTGAAGCGCGAACTGGAACAGGTGAAGCGGACCCGTGCGTTGCATCGCGAGTCCCGACGCAAGGTGCCTTACCCGATCGTTGCTTTGGTCGGGTATACGAATGCCGGCAAATCGACCCTGTTCAACAGACTGACGAATGCCGAAGTCCTGGCGCAGGATATGCTTTTCGCAACATTGGACCCCACGATGCGGTCAATCGCCCTTCCGTCAGGGGCGAAGGTAATTTTGTCCGATACGGTCGGGTTCATCTCCGACTTGCCAACAGATCTTGTTGCCGCCTTCCGGGCGACGTTGGAAGAGGTCATTTCCGCCGACCTGATTTTGCACGTTCGGGACGCAGCAAACGAAGATACCGAGATTCAAAAAACGGATGTTGAGGCGGTCCTGGCCTCCCTGGGTCGTCCCGATGCCGGCGACCGGGTCGAGGTTCTGAACAAAATCGACATGTTGAGCGGCGATGAACGATCCGCGGTTCTATCCCGCGCGGCGCGCAACGATAACATCATCGCGGTTTCCGCGGTTACGGGCGAGAATTGTGAGAACCTTTGCAAATTGGTTGATGACAGATTGTCTGCTCAGAATGAGCCGATCGAGACTGTCATCCCGTCGGAAGACGGCGCGCAACTCGCCTGGCTCTACCGTCATGGGGACGTGCAACAGCGCGAGGACCGTGACGAAGGGGTCTTCGTGCGGGTCATGATGCCCGCCCACGAAAGGGACCGGTACCTGAAGCTTTACAAAGAGGGCGCGTCTGATACCGTCCCGGCCGGTTCGGAGCCTTCCGAACAGGCGTGAGCATCCTCCCTCCGCAACGTCAGACCCGGCCGCAAGCCTTTGCCGGATCAACGAATTTAACCTCCCCGGGTTGACACTGAAAGCCTTCATACGTATGTCCCTAGCACTCAATGCACTTGAGTGCTAACAGCGGGGTATGTTCGTTTGTCTGCGCCGCGTAGACAATCGACACCAGATGAATCATCCGAGCCTCTAAAGGGAGAGCGTAAATGAAATTCCGTCCCTTGCATGACCGTGTTCTGGTCAAGCGCGTCGACGCCGAAGAAAAAACCGCCGGCGGCATCATTTTGCCGGATTCGGCGCAGGAAAAGCCTTCGGAAGGCAAGATCATCGCCGTTGGCGGTGGTTACAAGGCCGATGACGGCACCGTCCGTCCGCTGGATGTGAAGAAGGGCGACCGCGTCCTCTTCGGCAAATGGTCCGGCACCGAAGTCAAGGTCGGCGGCGACGACCTGCTGATCATGAAAGAGTCCGACATCATGGGTGTGATGGAAGGCTGATCAGCCAACTATCCCCACGGACTTTCTAAGGACGAATTCATCTTTCAAAGACGAATTCAAGGCAATGAAAGCTAGGAAGGAAATATTCCGATATGGCAGCCAAAGACGTAAAATTCTCGACCGACGCACGCACGAAGATGCTCAAGGGCGTCGACGTGTTGGCCGATGCGGTCAAAGTCACCCTGGGCCCGAAAGGCCGTAACGTCGTCATCGACAAGTCCTTCGGCGCACCGCGCATCACGAAGGACGGTGTGACCGTCGCCAAGGAAATCGAACTGAGCGATAAGTTCGAAAACATGGGCGCGCAGATGGTCCGCGAAGTGGCCTCCAAAACCAACGACATCGCCGGCGACGGCACCACGACCGCGACGGTCCTGGCACAGTCGATCGTCCGCGAAGGTGCCAAGGCGGTTGCCGCCGGCATGAACCCGATGGATCTGAAGCGCGGCATCGACCTGGCGGTCGAAGCGGTCGTCGCTGACATCCAGAAGCGTGCGAAGAAAATCAAGACCTCCGAAGAAGTCGCCCAGGTCGGCACGATTTCCGCCAATGGCGATGCCGAAGTCGGCAAGATGATCGCGGAAGCGATGCAGAAGGTCGGCAATGAAGGCGTCATCACCGTCGAGGAAGCCAAAGGTCTGGAAACCGAACTGGACGTCGTCGAAGGCATGCAGTTCGACCGCGGTTACCTGTCGCCGTATTTCGTTACGAACAGCGACAAGATGACCTGTGAACTCGAAAACCCGATGATCCTGATCCACGAAAAGAAGCTCTCCAATCTGCAGGCGATGCTTCCGGTTCTGGAGCAGGTCGTGCAAAGCAGCCGTCCGCTGCTGATCATCGCGGAAGATATCGAAGGCGAAGCGCTGGCGACCCTGGTGGTCAACAAGCTGCGTGGCGGCCTGAAGGTTTCCGCCGTCAAGGCTCCGGGCTTCGGCGATCGTCGCAAAGCCATGCTGGAAGACATCGCGATCCTGACCAACGGTCAGGTCATCAGCGAAGATCTCGGCATCAAGCTGGAAAACGTCACGATGGACATGCTGGGCACCGCCAAGCGCGTTACCATCACCAAGGACGAAACGACCGTCGTCGACGGCGCCGGCAAGAAGAAGGACATCGAAGCTCGTTGCGGTCAGATCCGCAGCCAGGTCGAAGCGACGTCCTCTGACTACGATCGTGAAAAGCTGCAGGAACGTCTGGCGAAGCTCGCCGGCGGTGTTGCGGTCATCCGCGTCGGCGGTGCGACCGAAGTCGAAGTGAAGGAACGCAAGGATCGTGTCGACGACGCCATGCACGCCACGCGCGCTGCCGTCGAAGAAGGCATCGTCCCGGGCGGCGGCACCGCGCTGCTGTATTCCGAGCGGGCCCTGCGGAAGCTTGAAGGCGACAACCACGACCAGGATGTCGGCATCGACATCGTTCGTCGCGCCATCCAGGCACCGGTTCGCCAGATCGCCGAAAACGCAGGCACCGACGGTGCGGTCGTTGCCGGTAAGCTGAGCGAAAGCAAGTCCATCACTTGGGGCTATGACGCGCAGAAGGGCGAGTACACCGACCTGGTCAAGGCCGGCATCATCGACCCGGCCAAGGTCGTTCGCGCCGCGCTGCAGGACGCCGGTTCCGTTGCCGGTCTGCTGATCACCACCGAAGCCATGGTTGCCGACAAGCCGGAAGACAAGTCTTCCGCGCCGGCAATGCCCGATATGGGCGGCATGGGCGGCATGGGCGGCATGATGTAAGCAGCCCGTTTGCCTATAGTGCGTTTCCCGGAAGGGCGGTTGCGGCGACGCAGCCGCCCTTTCGATTTCCTGCGGGCTGTGCTACGTCCCGCCCATCCCTGTAACACTCTCCAAGATTGCTGATACCCCGCCCATGCACGACATCGACCCTGACCGCGTCATAGACGCCTTGCGTGAGGCCGCCGCGCTGGATGTCATGCCGCGTTTCAATGCCCTGCAGCATCACGAAGTGATGGAAAAGAAGCCGGGCGATGTGGTCACGGTCGCCGACCTAGATGCCGAACATCGGTTGACGGCCCTGTTGCCCGGTCTGCTACCGGGATCCGTCGTGGTGGGTGAGGAAGCCTATGCGAAAAAACCAGCCATCCTTGATTTGCTGGAACAAGACAGGCCGGTCTGGCTGATCGATCCTGTCGACGGCACCAAGAACTTTTCCGAAGGCAACCCGATGTTCTGCATGATGGTCGCCTTGGTGGAGAAGGGTGAAACGCTGATGAGTTTCATCCATGACCCAACGCAGAATCGCACGGCGGTCGCGGAACATGGGGCAGGGGCCTTCCTGGTGCAGAGCGGCAAAGACGAGGTTCGGCTTCATACTCCTGAACAAAAGCCGTTCGCTGAAATGATCGGGCAGATAAATTTCGGCTGCTTCCAGGAATCCGACCGGAGCGCAAAACGCGACAAGTTCGTGAAGATTTTCGGAACGGTGAATCGGCTGCGCTGTGCAGGACACGATTTTCTGGCCCAGAGCCTCGGCGAGCGGGATTTCGCCCTCTACAATCGGCTGTGGAGTTGGGACCATGTGCCCGGCGTTTTGCTGCTGCGCGAAGCGGGTGGGCATGTGGAGCGGATCGATGATTTGCCTTACCGCCCGGAAGATCGCGTCCGCTCGCTGCTATCCGCCGGCAGCAAAGAATGTTGGGAAGACCTGCGGCACGTTCTCTGCGCAGATTGAATGCCCGACTAGGGTGCTTTTCTCTCCCTCTCGGGCTGCGGATGGACGACTTCTATTTCCAAACCTTCTTCCGCCCGCGGTTCTTCAAAGAATTTAGTGACCTGGTGAAAGACGTTGGCGGTATCGAAAGCCGCGCGTTCCGGCTGTTCCTGACGCCTCATTGCAATCTGACGCAGACATAGATCGTCATCCGCTTCTAGATAAACAAGCCTATGCGGCGAGCCGATTTCCGTTGCCGTTTCGCGATGCCACGCGCGCTGTGACACGGTGTTTGCTGGGAAGTCCAGGATGACATTCGTCCCGGTTTTCAGAATATCCCGAACATGATTTCTAACGAACGGTCCGATGCGGCGGGAAAAATCCAGATAGTCCTGAAAAGAGGATATTTTTCCGGGGAAATGAGATGCCAGCCAAACATCTTCCGATATCAATACGGCGTTGTGACGCCCCGCCAGTTCCTTTGCTTTATGGGACTTCCCGGCACCCATTTTACCGCAAAGGAAAACCAACAGGCCGTTATCGGAGACTTTCGACACGTCTATTCACGCTCAACTGTGGTTTGAACCGGGAACGGCGGTGAATGGCCGTCGTGTGGTGTCGTGTGGTAGAGTCGGTAAAAACACCAAATGGTCACACGGTGTAAACTGTCGGTTAAGTCCGCCCAACCGCTAAATTCAAGCATAGCCTTGATCCTGATGCGAACATGACTACCTTTCCGGCATCTATCCCAACCTTGACGACTTGGCAAAGCGATAGAGGGGCGTGCGGTTCTTCCTGAACCGCTCTAATATATCTGCGGAAAGATCAGATCATGAACCGAGCGGCGGTCGAGCATACGCCGCGCGACAGGGGAGAATTATACCATGGCAAAAGTGGCATTTATCGGTTTGGGCGTGATGGGGTATCCGATGGCTGGATACTTGGCCAAAAAAGGCGGGCATGATGTAGCCGTCTATAACCGGACAACCGAGAAGGCCGAAAAATGGGCGGCGGAATACGGCGGCTCCTTCAAGACAACACCGCGCGAAGCGGCCGAAGGCGCGGAAATCGTGTTCTGCTGCGTCGGCAATGACGATGATCTGCGCTCCGTCATTTTGGGCGCGGACGGCGCGTTGGCTGGCATGAGCACAGGGGCGACCCTGGTCGACCACACGACCGCCAGCGCGGAAGTCGCACGCGAGCTTTATGCAAAAGCCAAAGAAAACGGCATCGGATTCATCGACGCGCCGGTTTCGGGTGGCCAGGCCGGGGCCGAAAACGGCGTTCTGACCGTGATGTGCGGTGGCGATGCCGATGTTTACGAGAAAGTTGAACCGGCCATCATGTGTTTTGCGCGCGCCAGTCGACTGATGGGCGCGAGCGGTGCCGGACAATTGACCAAGATGGTCAACCAAATCTGCATCGCCGGGTTGTTGCAGGGTCTCTCCGAAGGCGTGAATTTCGGGATGAAGGCCGGTTTGGACATGGATGCGGTCATCGACGTCATATCGAAAGGTGCCGCGGGGTCATGGCAGATGGAAAACCGTGCCGGTACCATGTCGAAAGGCGAGTTCGAATTCGGCTTCGCAGTCGATTGGATGCGTAAGGATCTGGCGATTTGCCTCGGCGAAGCCAAGAACAATGGCGCGCGCCTGCCGGTGACCGCGATGATCGATCAATATTACGCGCATGTTCAGGCACGGGGCGGGAACCGCTGGGATACATCCAGCCTCGTCCATTTGCTGATGAACGACTAACGGCGATTACCCGGACAGAGGGGCGTATGGCAGCTGTTATAGAAGACGCATCGATCACCGCGATCAGCAGTTGGATCATCGATTCCGCCCTCAGCGGGATCGATGCCGACCGCCTTGTGCGGGAGTTTTGCGAGAAACTGAACGACGCGGGTATTCCCGTTGCGCGTGCCCATGTGGCCTGCAGCTTCCTGCACCCCATGTTCCGGTCCTTCAGTGTGACCTGGAGCCGTGTTCGCGGTGTCGAACGCAACCGCTTTGCCCATGCCAGCGCCAAGACAGAGGCTTGGCTTCTGAGCCCGTTTAAAGCGTTGCTGGACGGCCAACAGAACGAAATGCGCTTCCGCATATATAAGAAGGAAGGGTTGAATCGTTTTCCGATCCTGGCGGAGTTCCGGGAACAGGGGTTTACGGACTACCTCACCACGGCGATCGCCTTCACCTCACCGCTTGAGAAGTCCTGGTCACATATGGATGGCGCTTTGACCAGTTGGCTGACCGATGCGCCCGGCGGGTTCACGGATTCGCAATTAATGGCGCTGTCCCGCCTGCTTCCGCGGCTCGGCGCGGGGTTGAAGATGTATGTCCGGGAGTTGACGACCCATAACGTCGTTTCCGCCTATCTCGGCAACCATGCGGGTGAGCGGGTCTTGAACGGCCAGGTGCAGCTCGGCGCCGGTGAAGAAATCAACGCGGCGATTTGGTTCAGTGACATGCGGGGATCGACGGCGCTAGCCGACCAAATGCCCGCACGGGAGTTTCTGGCGCGGTTAAACCGGTATTTCGAATGTACGGCGGGCGCGGTGCTGGACCACGGCGGTGAGGTCCTTCGGTTTATTGGCGATGCGGTCTTGGCGATTTTTCCGATTGTCGGGCCCGGCGGCGCGGAACGGGCGACGCGGATGGCGGTTGCGGCCGCCCGGGACTCTTTGATTCGGCTGGACCGCGCGAATGCGGAACCCCGGCCGGATGGCGAACCGCCGATTGCGTTCGGGTTGGGCCTTCATGTGGGCGACGTGCTCTATGGCAATATAGGGGTGCCGGAACGGCTGGAATTCTCCGTTGTCGGCCACACAGCGAACGAAGTGGCGCGGCTCCAGGATTTGTCCAAAACGCTTGAACGGCAAATCGTTGCCTCGAACGCCTTTTCGTCGCTGGTGGAAACGGAATGGGAGTCCATGGGCAGTCACCAATTGCGCGGCGTCGCCGAACCGCAACAAGTCTACGCCCTTAGGATCTGACGCCAAGTAGGGATGAAGTGTGATCGAACTGTCGTGCGGGCAGGGACCTAAACCTGTTTTTCGGTCCTTTTCACTGCATCCCAGCGCGCATCCATCTCGTCCAGGCTGCAGTCTTTCAATGCACGGCCTTCCTGCTTGAAGGAGGCTTCCACGGCCCGAAAGCGGCGGTTGAACTTATCATTTGTGCTGCGTAGGGCCTTTTCGGGGTCAACGCCGACGAACCGGGCGAGGTTGGCGACACAGAACAACAGATCGCCCACTTCATCCTCCAGCCGGTCAGGACCGCCATCGACACGGATCTCGTGTTGTATTTCCTCGATTTCCTCCTCGATATCGCGGAAAACCATATCGACAGTCGGCCATTCAAACCCGACGCGTGCCGCGCGTTTTGAGAGCTTTTCGGCACGAATTAGCGCGGGAAGGGCGGTCGCCACCCCATCCAGCGCGCTTTCGTCCTGGCCTTTTGCCGCACGTTCCCGCGCCTTTGTGTCTTCCCAGGATACCTTGACAGCCTCAGGCGTTTCCGCGCTTTCATCGCCAAAGACATGGGGGTGACGCCGGATCATTTTCTCAGCGATGGCGCCTGCCACGTCGTTGAAGGCGAAATCTCCGGATTCTTCAGCCATGCGTGCGTGGAAAACGACCTGCAGCAAAAGATCACCCAATTCGTCCTTCAAATCCGCCATATCGCCGCGTTGGATAGCGTCGGCGACTTCATAGGCTTCCTCAATCGTATACGGGGCAATGGTTTCGAAGTTCTGTTTCACGTCCCAGGGGCAGCCGGTCTCCGGGTTCCGTAGCGCGGCCATGATTTCAATCAAGCGGTCTATATTTCGATTCATTGGGACGCCTCATCATGCTGCAACCGGGTTCATTCAGTGCCTTAGCGGGATTCCGGGTTCTTGATCCACCGCCTGCATTCTTAATTATCTGCTAATGTTCTCCGGATAGGGTGTCCGGCGAATGGAAGTGTGTGCACGGACCGAAAGGCTCATCCAGATGACCGACGTGACAAATCAACCGGCGAAGGTCGATTGCCCTTTGAGGTCCCGGATCGTCCTTAACGCGTTGGGCTATTTCTTTTTCGGTTTGGGGATTGTCGGGATGTTTCTACCCGTGATGCCGACAACCGTCTTCTGGATCCTGAGTGCGGTCTGCTTTGCGAAAAGCAATCCAGCCTTGTATCGGCGGATCGTTGCGCACAAACGGTTTGGGCGAGGCGTCCGGAACCTGGTTGAGATGGGCGTCATTTCGCGCCGAAGCAAGATTGCCGCTGTAACAGGGATGACGGTCGCAGCTGCAATCGTTCTGTTCACAGTCCCATCCGGCATATGGATAACAGTGGCGCTATGTTTGATCGGGGCAGGTGCCTGTTTTGTTGTCAGCCGCCCAGAACAGGTAGTGCTTGATAAAGCCGGTCGCTCTTGATCCTTGATTTTGTGTTGCTGCTTTCTGTGTGCTGCAAGGTGTGGCGCAGGTGCCTTATTGGTCAGGTGTTTTTTCCGACGTTTGTCTCAGCAAGGCACCAAATAAAATCGCGATAATATATATTATGGAAAATACCTTACTATAGTGAAGCGGCGAACCTGCCTATACGTTCTTAAAAACACCGCCCTACAAAGATCATAAAAGCCCGGTTGAAAAATATGACATCTATCGCCGACGTCTTCCATTCGGACCAAAATCTCATCGCCTACAGGATCGCCCGTACGGACTGTTACCCAGTCACGATCCTAAGCGATGCGGAAACTCCAAAAAACGTATCGATCCAGGACTTTGCCTTCCTTCTTCAAAGTAGCAGTTACGTAAAAATAGACGGCATCGGAATTGTCCAAACAGACCAACCCGGTTTGTATCGTGTTTACAGGTTGAGCGACGCGGCCTGTGTCCAATGGATTGTCTATGATGACGACCTCATCACCTTTGCGGCTTCTGTGGCGGCGGTATTCTACCACGCCGCCAACGAACCAGCGGAACTAATGACAAATGATTGGAACTCGCGAAGAAAACTCCACGAGTACTTCCTGAACCATGCGATAACGGGAAAAGTCGGCGGCGTTTGCATTACGGCAGCCAACTCTTTCGCACAATTGTGCCGGGAAATCGGATTAGACGCGGTTTTATGGGAATTTCAGGATGTTGGGACGGAATACAACCCTGTTCGCTCCCACGTAATGTCCGAAGTCCGTGACTCTGCTACCGGCAAGCGACTCCTAGTCGATATCGATCGTAAATACATCCTGCAAAACGATCGAAGCCAGCCGCTCAGCTGCCTGGAATACGTTGAATATTCGGTAAATAATCAGCCCTACGATGTGGTTCCCATATCAAAAGCGAAAGTGGCAGGTTTCGGCCCGACCGCTCGCATACCCAAAGTGCTCGATTTCGAAGAGGAATTGTTCGAACTGACGGATGATGCATACCGTGAAGAAATTGTTCGAAGCATCGGAAAGTCCCTCTTAATCAAAGGAACGCGATATTACGGGGCAAACGATATCTTCACCCTGCCCGGCCTGCCTGACCGTATCAAAGACTTCCTTTCTTCCAATGCCGCGGCGGCCATCTCGGGAACGGAACGCATGTTCCTTGAATCTGTGCAGCAATATCCGGAAGCGGATTTTTGAGCGGCAAATTTTCCGCGGGCGTCTTCACTGTCGACGGCGACGCGTATGGGATCTAGCGGCCCAATTCCAAAACGCACATTGAAACATCCTACTAAGCTAATTAGAACGCTTCCGATAAAGGTCACGCGCCCGGGAGCACCAAATGTCATTGAAAAAATTGGTCCTATTCACTTTCGGATTCTTAATTATTCTCGCCTTGGTCAACGCGGCAACGTCATCCCTGCTCCAATCCAGAACGTCGCAAGCATTGTTGGTGATCGAAGACGAAATACTCGTCACGGACCAAAAGGTTATGGAATTGGTCCAGGTGATCGAGGAAATGCGTTATTCGACGGCGCAGGTCCAGCAATGGTATACGGACATCTCGGCCACACGCGGTCTAGACGGGTTGAATGACGGTATCGAAGAAGCCCAGGCCTACGCCGAGACGTTTCGCTCTGACGCCCAGATAGCGCTCACCCTAGCCCGTGAGCTCGGCGACGAGACCATGGCCAACGCCATTTCCGAAGCAATTCAAGCATTCGATCCCTACCAGGAGATGGGTGAGACGATGGCTTTGGCCTATATCGAAGGTGGCCCGGAATCCGGCAACAAGATCATGGGGAACTTCGATGAAGCCGCGGCAAAAATCGGCGATGCCGTAGCGGCGATGCGGGAGAACGTGAAATCTTTGATAGAGCGGGCGGATGGCACAATGGTCGCCGCGTTGTCGTCATTGGAAACAGACAGTGCCGTTACCAAATATGTGACACTCGGAATCGCCGGTTTGATCATACTGGTCCTGGCAATTTCAGGATATTTTGCCACGCGGAAAATCGTTCCCCGAATTGTCCATGTCTCCGAGGTGCAAAGCCAATTGGCAGAAGGCAAATTGGAAGCGTGGGTGCCTGAATACGAAAACCCACCTGAAGTCGCGGCGCTTTGTAAGGCGATGTACAAGTTCAAACAGGAAAGCCGGGCCGCCAACAAATTCCGTGAAGAACAGGACCAATTCCGTATCGATACCGCGCGGAAACAAAAAGAAACATTGGACGGGCTTGCCGATCAGTTTCAATCCGCGGTCGGCGGGGTGATCCAGGCTTTGTCCTCGTCGGCATCCCAATTGTCCTCTACTTCCATGGAAGTTAGCGATATTGCCAATCGAACCGCATCACGCTCGTCGAATGTCCGAAATGCGGCTAGCGATGCCGGCCAGGACATTTCAGCCGTGACGGACTCCGTCTCAGAGGTAAACAAGGCGGTTGAGGAGGTCTCTTCCCAGGTGACCGAAACGTCTCGTCTGACGAACAACGCGGCCCAACAAGCCGCGGCCGCGGGTGAGAAAGTCGCGGCGTTGAACGCCGCAAGCGCCAAGATCAATGACATCGTGTCCCTGATTTCGGACATTGCCGAACAAACCAACCTCCTCGCCCTTAACGCAACGATCGAAGCGGCCCGCGCGGGCGATGCAGGCAAAGGCTTCGCCGTGGTAGCAAACGAGGTCAAATCCCTCGCCTCTCAAACCCAGAAAGCGACAGAAGATATCAGTTCGCAGGTATCCAACATGTTGAACGAAATCGCCGCGTCGACGACCGCTGTTGAACAAATCACGCTGGCGGTCAACCAAACCAACGCGACCATGACGTCGATTGCCGGTGCGGTAGAAGAGCAAGCGGTAACCACCAGCGAAGTTGCTCGGGCGGCCAAGGCCGCCAGCGAGCGGATCAACAGCGTGATTGTCGATATCGGGTCGGTTTCCAAAGACGCGACGTCAACCGGCGGTGCGACGGAAGAACTGCAGGCCTCCGCCGATGAGTTGTCCCGCAACAGCGATCTTTTGACGACGGAAACGGAGAATTTCATCCGGCATATTCGAAGTGTCGACAGCGCCGCTTAGGCGAGGTGTCGGGGCGACTTGTTCACTGGTCGCCCTGCCCCGTTCGAAGCCCGTTTTCGCCTAGACCTCGACCTCGATGACCATACCGTCATAGGCCGGTTCGATACCGTCCGGAAGTTCCCGAACCAGTGTGTCGTAATCCAAATCGATATGCATATTCGTGAGAATACCGCGTTTGGGTTTCAGCGCCTTCATCCAGTCCAGGGTCCGGTCCAGATGGGCATGGGACGGGTGCGGTCGTCGCCGCAAGGCGTCCAGGATAAGAACGTCCAGATCGGAAAGCATTTCCATCGCCGCCTCGGGCAACTCGTTTACATCCGGGACGTAACCAATCCGTCCAAACCTGTATCCGAGGGCCTGAATGGGGCCATGTTCGACCGTGAAAGGTTCCATCGTAATCGGACCGACGGTCACGGGTCCGTCCAACACGTGTGACTCCAGTATCGGCGGATAGCCGGCAATCTGGGTAAAACAATAATCGAAACGGCGTTTCAGCGTGTAAATTGTCTCGTCGTCGCCATAAATAGGCAGCAGCCGGCCGCGGTCCCGGATATAGAAGACCCGTAAATCATCCACGCCATGCGCCTGATCCGCGTGGGCATGGGTGAAGAACACGGCATCCATTCGCTGAACATCGGCGTCCAAAAGCTGTTCGCGCATGTCCGGCGCCGTATCGACCAACAACACAGTGTCTTCTTGTTCCACCAGAATGGAACACCGGCGCCGTCGGTTCTTGGGATTCGTGGGGTCGCAATCGCCCCAGTCATTGCCGATCCTGGGCACCCCACCGGAAGACCCGCATCCCAAAATCGTAACCCGCATCGAAGCCGAACCCCGGACTTGTTACGCCGCTAGAGCGGACGGATTTACCTTTTTGAAAAGACTCAGGAAATTCTCCGTCGTCCTTTCTTCCAATTCGCTCAGCGGCACGCCTTTCAAATCGGCCAACCGCTCGGCCGTATGAACCACGAAAGCCGGTTCATTCTGTTTGCCGCGGTTCGGCACCGGCGCCAGATACGGCGCGTCCGTCTCGACCAACAGTTTGTCCATTGCGACCTCGGCGACGGCGTCGCGCAGCGCTTCGGCGGTCTTGAACGTGACAATGCCGGAAACGGAAATGCCGAATCCCATGGATACCGCTTCCCGCGCCAGCCAAGCCGAACTGCTGAAACAATGGATCAGGCCCGGATAGGCCCCTTTTTCGTATTCGTCCCGCATGATCCCGATCGTGTCTTCATCGGCGTCGCGCGTATGCACGATTAGCGGCAATCCTGTCTCCCGTGCGGCGGCGATGTGCGCCCGGAAGCTTTTCTGCTGGGCTTCGCGCGGACTGTGCTCATAGAAATAGTCCAGGCCGGTTTCACCTATCCCGACAACCTTCGGATTCTGGGCCAGTTCGACCAAACGCTCAGCAGTTACTTCCGGCTCTGACTCCGCCTCATGCGGATGGATCCCGACGCTGCAGTAAACATTGGGGAACCGTTCGGCGATTGCCAGAATCGTCGGGAATTCGGTTACTTTAGTGCAGATGGTCACCATCAGTCCGACGCCGGCGCGGCCGGCGCGTGCGACGACCTCGTCAAGGTCGACGCCGTTGCGGTCCAGGTAGTCCAGATGGCAATGGCTGTCGATCAGCATGTGTCCCCTACTCTTCCGGTTCAAGATAGCGCGGAAATACCGGCGCGGGTTTCGGCAGTTCGGTGCCGGGCGTCAAGGAAGACGAAAGTGCGGCAAAATCCCGTGCGTCTTCATCGACCGCCAGTTGGTCCAACATCCGGGCGGCGGACTCCGGCACGACCGGTTGAGCATAGATCGCCAACATGCGGATCACGTCGGCCAACACGTATAATACGGTCGCCATCCGATCGGGATCGCTCTTTCTCAGCGCCCACGGTGCCTGTTGGTCGACATAGCGGTTGGCATCGCCGACCACTTTCCAGGCGGCTTCCAGGGCCTTGTGTATGGCCTGGTCCTTCATCGCCGCGCGCATCGCGTCGGCCACGCCGGTCGCAGCATCGGTCAGGGCTTTGTCTTCATCGGTGAAGTCGCCGGGTGTCGGGACAATGCCGCCGCAATTCTTGGCGATCATGCTCAAAACGCGTTGGGACAGATTTCCGAAATCGTTCGCCAAATCGCTGTTGATCCGGTGAACCATGCTGTCCTTCGAGAACGACCCGTCATTCCCATAGGGCACTTCACGCATCAGGAAGTACCGGACCTGGTCCAGGCCGAAGGCGTCGACCATCGACTGCGGCGTGATGACGTTGCCGAGCGATTTCGACATCTTCTCGCCTTCGATATTCAGGAAGCCATGCCCGAAAACGCGTTTCGGCAAGGGAAGCCCCGCAGACATCAGAAAAGCGGGCCAATAAATCGTGTGGAACCGCATGATGTCCTTACCGACGATATGCAGGTCGGCCGGCCAGAAGGTTTTATAAGACTCACCATCCGTATCAGGATAGCCGACGCCGGTGATGTAGTTCGTCAACGCGTCGAGCCAGACATACATAATATGTTCCGGATCGTCGGGAACCGGGATGCCCCAGTTGAAACTGGTGCGGGATATAGACAGATCAGTCAGCCCCTGTTTCACGAAATTGACGATCTCATTCCGGCGGTAGTCCGGTTGAATAAAGCCCGGATTGTCGGCGTAGAGCTTCAGCAACTTGTCTGTATAGGCCGATAACTTGAAGAAATAGCTGGGTTCTTCCACCCATTCCACCTCGGCGCCGGAAGGGGCAAAAAGCTTACCCCCCTCACCCTTCGTCAATTCGTCCTCACCGAAAAAGGCTTCATCGCGGACCGAATACCAGCCGGCATATTTACCAAGGTAAATATCGCCATTGGCGTCGATTTTACGCCACAGGTCCTGCACGCTCTCATGATGGCGCGGCTCTGTCGTTCGAATGAAGTCGTCATTCGAGATGTTGAGGTCGCGTGCCATATCCTGGAACGAACCGGCTATCTCATCGCAGAATTCCCGCGGTTCCTTGCCGGCGTTGCGGGCGGTCTTCTCCACTTTTTGACCGTGTTCGTCAGTCCCGGTGAGGAAGAAGACCTTGTGACCGTCAAGACGCATGAACCGTGCGATTACGTCAGCCGAGATGACTTCATAGGCATGGCCCAGATGGGGTTTGCCGTTCACATAGGAGATCGCGGTCGAAAGATAATATCGGTTCATGGTCCGGTCCGTTTTTGCCGGCCTTTCAGGGATGTCCCCAAAAGCCGGCCATGGATCGATGCACTGCGTACCGATCGATACGGCAGAGCATCTTGGGATTAAAGGTAAACTGCTGCGTTGGTTTAGCGAGCCTGCGCGGCCTGCTCAAGCCGGATGAAAGCATTAACCAGTACATGCTTTCGACCAAGATGGGCGGGCGCGCCTGCTTTGTCCAGGAAACCCATGATATCGCCCCTGGCATCAGCCCATTGGGAAATCCGTTCCGGCAGTACCAGACGCGCCCAAACGCCGCCGTCACCTGGCAGGATATCGTCCAAGGGTCGTCCGACGGCGGCAGCCTTGATAGCCCGTTGCAAGGCTTGGTCGATCATTTGGGACAGGATCGCGAAGGCGTCCTCGGCCCCCTTTTTCGCCAATTGGTCGCCCATCTTCATGACCAGCGACATATCAAGACGATGCGCATTTGAAGCCAACTCGACCAAGGCACGATAGAGATCGACGGCCCCTTGGTCGGCAAAGTGAATGGCGCGGCCGGGACTGCCGTCTCCAAGGGCGGCTAGAACCGATTTCTCCTCGTCGGACAAAGTCGGCCGAAGATCACCCAGGAGCGATACGATCCCGTTTTTCGGCACCCGGGCGAGCTTCAGGGCGCGGCACCTGGACCTGATCGTCGGCAACAAACGCCCAGGCGCATGAGAGATAAGTAAAAACAATGCCTTGGAGGGCGGTTCCTCTAGCGCTTTCAGAAGTGCGTTGGCGCTATTATGATTCATGTCGTCGACGCTATCGATGAGGATGACCTTCCAGCCGCCTTCCGCTGGCGTCATATAGGCGAAATCGACGATTTCCCGCGTATGCTCGATTTGGATAACGGTCTTGTCTTCCCGCTTGGTCAGCAATCGGAAGTCGGAATGTCCGTTGGAGGCCATCCGCCGTGCGATCGGTGAATTGGGATCGGTATCCAGGCTATCAGGCTCTAGCGGTGTGTCTCCGAACAAGCCACCAGCCTGTTCGTTGCTGTTGGATTGAGACAATACGAAACGCGCGGCTTTCCATGCCAGGGTCGCCTTACCGACGCCGCGGGGGCCGGAAATCAACCAAGCATGCGGAAAGCGGGACGAGTTCCATGCCTTCAGCAGGGTCGATTCAGCGGCTTCATGGCCGATCAGAGAGTTTGAAGTGGCGGCCGATGTGACGACCGCGCCGTCGTCAACTGGCAAGGTCCATTTCCAAACGGCTGGTAACGGCGCCGGAAACCATTTCCGCTACGAAATCTTCGGAATAGGTCGCGTCGACGACCACGCATCGGCCCGGATCGCTGCGAACGATCATCAGGAAAGCTTCGCGAAGGCGGCGGTGGAAAGCGATATCCATCAAATCGTACCGCGTCGGGGCATCGCCCCGTTCAGAGATGCGTTTCAAGCCGATTTCGGGATCCAGGTCCAGAACGATCGTCAGGTCCGGTTTCCGCCCCTTCAAGGTCAGGGCGGAAAGCTGTTCGATAACGGAGGAGCCGAGTCCTTGGGCAACACCTTGGTAAGCCATGGTGGAATCGGTGAAACGATCGCACAGGACCCATTTTCCGGAAGCCAGGGCCGGTTCGACCACACGTGACATGTGATCGCAGCGCGCCGCGAAGTGAAGCAATGCTTCAGTCATCGCGGGCCAACCCTTATTTTCAGGATCCAGCAACAGCGCCCGTATGGCCTCCGCCCCCGGCGAACCACCTGGCTCGCGGGTTTCTACAACGTCCACACCCCTTTTTTTCAAGGCCTTTGCCAGCAGAGACAATTGTGTAGACTTACCGGCGCCCTCTCCCCCTTCGAAGGTGATCAAGCGCCCGCGTGGGCCACGGGATGCTGTTCCGCTCCCGTCTCTCATTCAGATTCCCCCCAAACGAGGAAATTGACGGCTGCCGTGAGCCGGCCGACCGGACCGAGTTGCTCGATATCAGCGCCCGCTTTCAAGGGAACCTCCAGCGTTTCAACACCCGGGGCCGTGACGACCAGTGACGCAACCTGAGTGCCGGCGGCGATCGGTGCTGCGATCGGCTCGTCATATCTTACGGTGACCTTCAGATCGTTGCGGGCGCGCCGGCGCATCGTGAGGGAGACATCTTCCTCTACGACGAGAGGAACCGTGCCACTACTGCCGAGCCAGACCTTGGCATCCATGACGGTTTCACCCGCATTGAACAGGGCGTAGCTGTTCCACTCGCGGAAGCCCCAGTTCAGCAGCTTTTCAGACTCCTGGGCTCTTTCGGAAGTCGAGGACATGCCATTGAGAACAACGACCAAGCGGCGCCCATCCCGCACGGCAGAGCCGACAAGCCCATACCCAGAATCCTCTGTGTGCCCGGTCTTCAAACCGTCAGCTCCTATATCCTTATAGAGGAGAGGATTCCGATTTTGCTGCTTAATGCCGTTATAGGCGAATTCTGTTTCCGCGAAGTAGTGATACATTTCGGGAAAATCGCGAATGATAGATATTGCTAATACGGCCAAATCATGGGCTGTCGTGTAATGTTCCGGATCCGGCCATCCGCTGGCATTCTTGAATTGGGTTCCCGACATGCCGAGTTTATGCGCGGTCGCGGTCATTTCCCGGGCGAAAGCGTCCTCCGTACCGGCAAGCCCCTCAGCCACGACGATTGTGGCGTCGTTGCCGCTTTGAACCACGATGCCGCGGATCAAGTCTTCGACGCGCACCTGTTTTCCAACTTCGACCCACATCTTTGAGCCGCCCTTGCGCCATGCTTTTTCGCTGACCGACAAGGTATCGTCCAACGACAAACGGCCGTCTTTCAGGCGCTGCATCAGCAAGTACACGGTCATCATTTTGGTCATCGATGCCGGATACATCCGCTCGTTGGACATCTTGTCCAACAAAACGGCGCCGGTTTCGAAGTCGACCAAATAAGCGTGGTCGGCTGTTGTCTCGATCGTTTGGGCCTTGGCATGCCCAACGGCGACGCCAATGACCAGGACGAACAACAGAACAGACGTCACGACGGTGCGTGAAGTGTTACCAATGGTATTTAAAATAGCCATGGCCTGCCTTTCCATGGACATGAACAAACGGGTAGGCCTCCCAGCCTTCACCGTTCGATCACTAAATTGCAATTAAGACGTAAATTGAGCAAGGGGGCCTCCTAGAACAGCCAGTCACATCTGAAGACCTTCCTCAATTCGCCGTGACGATTTTCGCATCCGGATAACCAGCGCCGATCACCTGTTTCAACAGGGAATCCGCCGCTTCCACGGTTTTAGCGGGGCCGACGCGGATGCGAAAAAGAGGTACCGTTGAAGTTAACACCTGTTCAACATGCACATCTCCTACACTGGATAAAAGGATCTGCGCGCGCTGCGCATTGACGTATTGACTGAAAGCGCCGGCCTGAACGAAGACCGTCGGGCTGCCGACCACCACTTGTTGCGTGATCGCGCTATCCGAGTCCGGAACCACATCCGGCCGAGCCGATGCAAGTGTATCAGTGGATGCCGGGGTCACTTTGAACGCATCGCTGGGTGGCGGCGCCGCCGTAGATCCCGGGGGTGGCGGCAGTTCTGTTCCGCTGACCGAAACGGTCGGCGCGGCAGTCGGCAATGGTGGCGCCGTACCGGAAGCCTCGCCGGTCCCGGCCAGCTGCTCGCCCCCTTGCATGAACGCCGCCAATTGACGGCTGTCCTGCTCCACAACCTCTACCCGGACAAGAGCCGTGCCCTTCTTTTCGAATCCCAGAAGCTGCGCGGTCCGACGGGAGACATCGATGATCCGGTTCTTGGAATACGGCCCGCGATCATTGACCTTCACTTTCAGCGACCGGCCGTTTTCCAGATTCGTGACCCGCACGATACTCGGCAAAGGCAAGGTTCGGTGCGCGGCGGAAACCTTGTTCATATCGAAAATGGCGCCGTTGGCGGTCGTCTTTCCGTGGAAGTTCGGGCCGTACCACGACGCTATCCCCTCCTCCACATACTTGTAGTCGACATGCGGATAGTACCAATTGCCGTTGATACGGTATGGCTTTCCGACCTTGTAGCGGTCACCATTTCCGGCGGCGGCACCGGCGCTGGACGGGTCGCTTGGGGACTCGTTCGCGACCTCTTTCGCGGCATGCGACAGGAATTGGACCTCGGCGCAGGCTGTTGCCAGGGCACAAACCGCCACTATCGCCGATATCCGGACAATACGCGGCGAATTTATGACCCTTCGCCAAGTCGTTTCGTTCTTCACGGCTTTTCCGGCCCTTTCCCGCATTCCCAGTCCAACGGCATCCAGCTTTTTGATACGCGACATCAAAGTGTAAAAACTTCCCGATTCCGGTCGCACTGCCAAGCGGCCGCTACGCGACCAGGGCCGGTCCCTAGTTTACCCTTGGTCCGCGGCGAGAATATCCACCATTTCCGACGACGGATGTCCGTCAGGCGGCAAGCCGCGAGACCGTTGATAGGCGCGCAGTCCCTTCCGGGTCATCGATCCCGCAACACCGTCCGGCTCACCCACATCGAATCCAAGGCGGTTCAGGTTCGTTTGCAGCGATATCACATCCCCGCGGGATAGCGGTTTGTCGCCAGGTGGCTGTGTTGCGACCAAACGCCCGCGATCGACGAACCTGTCGGCGAGATAACCAACCGCCGAGGCATACAAGATCGATCTGTTCCAAACCAAGGTGCTGCGGAAATTCTGGTAGACCAGGAAGGCGGGACCTTTGGCGCCCGCCGGCAGAATGACAGACCCTTCGATATCGGCTTGCGGCAAATCAGCACCGTTAGCGCGCCGCACGCCGAGCGCCTGCCATTCGGAAATGTGCTTCTTGATCGTGAGCTGCGTGAGATCATGGTCAAAACCCGGTGGCAGCTTCACTTCCCGTCCCCAAGTCTCGTCGCCTTTCCAGCCGACTGAGGCCAGATAGTGGGCCGCAGAGTGGAACACGTCGGGAAGACTGCCCCAAATATCGATCTTGCCGTCCCCGTCCCCATCCGTGGCATAGCCGGTGAAGGTCGACGGCATGAATTGGGTTTGCCCCATGGCGCCAGCCCAGGATCCGCTCATCTTATCTGGCGCGATATGGCCCTCATCCAGGATCTGCAATGCATTGAACAACTCGGCGCGGAAAAAATCGGCGCGTCTTTCATCATGCGCCAATGTGGCCAAGGCCGAGATAACAGGAAAACCGCCGGTATAGTCGCCGTAATTTGTTTCCAGGCCCCAGAACGCGACGAGGAAGCGCGGCTGAACGCCGTATTTTGCCTCCACTTCCGACAACAGGGCGGCGTGCTTGTTCAGCAGCTTTTTGCCCCGGTTGATCCGCTCGTCGGAAACGGCGCGGTTCAGGTATGTCCAAAAGGTCTGGGAAAACTCCGGTTGTTTCCGGTCATATTCAAGGACCTTGGCGATCGGCGCGACATCCTTGAAGGCTATGTCCAAGGTTGCGGGGGATATCCCTTTTTGCACCGCCTCAGCCTTCAGACCTTGAAGCCAGACATCGAAGGGCTCGGCAGCGTGTGCCGCCGGACCGATACAGAGGACAGGCAAGAAGGCGGATAGAAAAAGAGACGAAACGCGCAGTTTTCTGGCATGCGCGAAGGACAGGGTATGTTTCATTCCGGACACCGGCGGGGCTGTTTGATCAATATGGTCGACATAGTCATGCTTTTCACCCCGGCGATAGGCCCGATTCGGAGGCAACACCATAGGAACCGCCGCAAATCGTCGACATTTCGGGGGAACTCCATTAGGTTCTGCTTGCCTCGCGGGGCGCGCGCCCCGTCCCTTCATCCTAGGACCTTTTACCCAGCGTAAGAACCGGAAATCGATGGCCCAAATACTTACCAAGAGCGGCGAGATCATCGATACGGCAGAAGCCTCGAACGATCCGTTCGTTCAGTTTCTCATCGATATAGGGGGCCGCATCGTCTCTTCCCAGGGAAATATCGAAACCTGGTTCGGTATGCCGGCCGATGAGTTTCACGGCACGTCCCTTTCCGAGTTGTGTCTGCCGGACTCGCAAATTCTGGTTTCCGAGATTCTCTACAAGGCGGCGATGCAGGAAACCATGGAGGAATTGGTCCTCTTCATCGCCGGCGCAAAGCGCGAGGTGCTTGGGTGTCGCATCCTGGGCAATCCTTTTCCGCGCGACACCCGATACTACCACCTTGAAGTGACAATGGACCCTGCCTTGGAACGTGCCGCCAACGTTCCGGATACGAAAGCCGGCTTGGTCGACAATGTCATTCGCGCGATGGAGCACAATGAAGGCGAAGACCTGGGCATGACTTTCGTCAGTGTCGGCGATGTACAGGGACTGACCGACGAACTCGGCATTTCTCAAACCGAGTTGGATACCTTCCGGGAACAGGTTAATAGCCGATTGCTGCAAGCCAGTATCGCCGATGAAATCAACGAAGTTGATCCGGGCAAATATGGGCTGGTCCACGAAGCAACGGAAGACATCAACAGTCTGACGACGGACTTGCGGAGCTATATCGGCGACGTGGACCCGCTAGAACGCGTCTTGTCGGTCGGTACAGCCACCGTTCCACTATCGTCGGACCGGCTGGATGAAGCGGAAATCCGGTCGGCAATCAGTCACGCGGTCGACGAGTTCTTCGAGGCGGGACTGGAAGCCGTCATTTTCGACACATTGGACGACAGTCATGCGGCTTGGATCGACAAACAGGCCAACCGCAAGGAACTGCTTGCCGAGGCCCTGAACAAGAACGCGTTGACTGTTGCGTATCGTGTTGTCGTCGATCCGGCGGCTTGGGAGGCGGAGCATCTTCTGGCGGAGTTCCGGGTAGATTTGGAAGATGACGGGCTTGGGGTCACTGAAATCGTCGCGCTTACCAAGGACGATCCGACACTTCGCAAACAAGTCGACCTGGAACAATGCCGGGACATTGCCAAACGGTCGGACCTGGGCGCCGCCGCCGTGGCAATGCAGATTGGCATACGGTCCCTTTTGGACCCAAAGCTTTTGCGTTCCTTGTTGAACATTGCCCAAAGCGGGATGAAGCGAACCGTCATATTGCGGATCGAAGGGCTCACGCCCGACCTGATCCCCCGCATCCCGGCGCTGCAGACTTTGCGCCGGTCGGGCTTCAAGCTGGCGCTGTTCAGTTCGGAAATCGGTGCGATCACGGCAGAGCGCCTGGGAAACCTGCCGGCGGATTACTTGCTATTGGACCCTGCCCTTGTCCGGGATACGGAAATGCTGGGCCGAAGCATTCCTTCCCTGAAAGGTTTGTCCGAGCGCTGTGCCAGAGCGGGTATCAAAGTCATATTCAATGGTGTGACGAACGGTGAAGCGGTTAAACTGCTTGCAGGTGTTCCCGGCGCCCTGGTGGAAGGCCCCTACTACGGCGAACCGATACACGGGCCTGAGGCCGCCGCCATGCCGGTGCGCGGATTTGCCTGATGTCAAAACATTCGGGTGCGGTTGAAGCGGCCAGCCCCCGGTGGAGACAGTAGAATGAGTAAGTGGATATTGGTGGCGGCGATCCTGCAGGGCGGCGTTTGGGTGCCTGGCGACGAAGACGGATTCACGAACCGCCACTTCGAAACCCTGACCGCCTGCACGGTGATGCGCGACCAACAGAATCGACTGGGCCGCAATCTTTACCGTCGGTTTGAATGTATCTCCCCCGGTGATCGTCACAGCCTGCTTCCCTCCTCCGATCCAGTCGCAGCCTTGGAACGCCCCAAAGGCTGACTGCTGGCCGCGAACAAACGTTCCGCGCCGCCCCTACTGGTGCTGGACGAGACCCCCGGCGTTTGCTAGACGGGCGCCTTCCGGTGGCGGAACGCACCGCCGGGAAACAATGGGGACGTGCTTCCCCTTGAGGAGCGGTGGCCGAGTGGTTGAAGGCACTGGTCTTGAAAACCAGCAGGCGGGAGACCGTCTCGTGGGTTCGAATCCCACCCGCTCCGCCATAACCATCTCCTATCAAAATTTATCATCGTCTTGCCGCAAGAACCGGGTGTCGGTTGACCTGTGCCCTGGATCCAGCGCGCTTAGACAATGGTCTTCTCGCGAAAGGATTGCCGGATGCCGATTGAAGGTTACTCAAATGTTGCCAGAAAGCGGTCACGGTGCGAGCGCCTCAAAGAAATGCGCGATGGCACTTTTTGTTTTTCTATAAGTCTGAAACGCAGGAAATTGAGCAATTGAAAGCGATCCAAACGGACCGTCTGGTTATCAGGAATTTCCGGGTGGGGGATGCGGAGGCCTTGTTCGATTATTTGCAGGAGCCTATTGCGAGTTGCTTCTTCTCGCTAAAACTCGCCGATCTGGCGGCAGCCGAAAGTGAAGTTCTGAAACGCGCTAGCGATGACGAGTATGCCGCCGTTTGCCTCCAAGAATCAGGTCACCTCATAGGCGATCTGTTCATCCATCCAGATGCTGCTTTGCCAGATGATCCAGAAAAACCTCAACACCCAGACACAGTTTCTGTGGGCTGGAATTTCAATCCACTGTTCAGCGGCAAGGGCTATGCGTTCGAAGCGGCACAGGCCATGTGTGCCGAGCTATTCAAGCATCAGAGCATTAGGCGCATCTACGCATATGTTGAGGATCACAATGCCTCATCGCGGCGGCTCTGCGAAAAGCTTGGCATGCGAATGGAAGGTCTATTCCTGGAATATGTGACGTTCCAAAACGACAGCGTCGGAAATCCAATCTACGAAAACACCATGCAGTACGCCATTCTGTGGCATGAATGGAAACGACGTTGAAGCACCCGCGGCGGCCGCGTCAGCGTAATCTCGGGAAAAAGCCGCCACTCCGCGCTCCACCACTGCCCCCTTCCCGCAAGAACCGGGTGTCGGTTGGCGTGTGCCCTGGATATATCGTGCATCGACAATGGTTTTTTCGTGAAAGGATTGCCGGATGCCCAATATTCAAATCACCCCGATGGCCACGAATTACGCAAATGGAATATGGAACGGCGGGACTGATGCCTACGGTATGGTGCCGGAACGACGTGTCTCGGACGGTGACGGCATTCCCTGCCGGCATTGCCTGACGGATGTGCCGGCGGGCGAGGCCTATCTGATCCTCTCATATCGTCCTTTTGGCTCCGTCCAACCCTTTGCGGAACAAGGACCTATCTTCCTCCACGCAGACCCCTGTCCAGCCTATGCCGAAGGCGGGGCGCTGCCATCGAGATACGTGGCGGGGCAGCCGATGATCCTGCGCGGCTATGACGAACGTGACCGGATCGTCTACGGCACCGGCAAGGTCACCGACCCCACCGACATCACCCGCTATGCGGCGGAACTTCTGGACCGGGAGAAGATCGCCTATGTCCATGTCCGTTCTTCGACGAACAACTGTTTCGCCTTCCGCATTGACCCGGCCCAACCGGCTGACGAAGCGTAATTCCGATAGGTAAGCAGCGACAGGGCGTGTCTATCCTTAGCATCGTCGCGCCCTCAAGCTCGCATGCCTTTTGGAGAGGCTCAGTGCAGGGCCAGGATCCCGTCGATGGTGACACTCGCTTGTAAAGGCAGTTGGACGACCCCGACCACAGTAGGAGAGATCGTTTCTGCTCCCTCCGGTACGACTAAGTGCAGCAGGTTCGTTATACGTTCGACCGGCTCAAAGCTGACGCCGTCCTTGGTTCTGACAAAGATACGAAGTTGAAGCCAAGCTTTGGGTATTGCTTCCGTCTCGCACACGGCGTCCACGACGGCGGCGACGAGGTTCAGGGCAGCCACGTTCAAAGCGTCGTCGAGTGGCTCAACATCATTCAGTTCAATCTGCTTTGCAGAGGTTGCGGCGCCATTGCTCAAGCAAGCCTGTCCTGAAAGAAAGAACCTCCCGTCCGATTGACGCCAAGGCACGAAGCTTGGCATCGGCCTGGGTACGGGCGGAATTGTCATTCCCCGGTCGGCCAGCAACATAGCCAACCGCATTCTGTAATCAATTGCATCTATGGTGTTAGCCGACACGGAAAATCGCATCCACTTCAACCGCGGCATTCTTCGGCAATTGCATTACCCCGACCGCGGTTCGGGCATGTGCACCGGTTTCCGCCCCAAAAATATCGTGGAACAGGTCGGACGCCCCATTGATCACCATTGGCACGGACGGAAAGGACGGGGTGCAATGCACGAAGCCCCCTACCCGCATGCATCCTGACACAGGATCGAGACTTCCGCCGAGTGCGTGGCGCAGAACAGCCAGCAGGTTCAAACCGCAAATCCGCGCGGCGGCCTGCCCCGCGGCAAGATCATGGACCTCGCCCAGCTTACCGGTATGGGTGACGGGTCCGTTCCATTCGCAAACTTGACCGGACAGGAAGACCAGATCCCGATCCCTGCGCCAGAGTGCGAAGTTGGCGACCGGCACTGGCAGTTCCGGCAAGTCAATACCGAGTTCCTTGAGCCGGGCTTCAGCACTCGATGCCGTTCCGCTTTCAGTCATGGGGTTTTCCTTATTGTCATTGTTGCGGTTCACCGTTTGCCACTGGCGCCGCGCTATGGCCCCCATGCAGCGCTTCGCTCAACCCTCGTCGAATATCGTTGAATGACGCGTCTGTCGGGTCACGAGGGTGCGGCAGTGAAACCGCCAAATCCGATACCACACGGCCCGGACCGGCCGACATGACGATCACCCGGTCCCCCAACAGCACCGCTTCCTCGATCGAGTGCGTCACAAACAGCACAGTGAGTCCCGTTTGTGCGCAGATCGTGAGTAATTCCTGTTGGAGCCGCTCTCGGGTCATGGCGTCCAAAGCCCCGAAGGGTTCGTCCATCAGGACGAGTTTCGCGTCATTGGCCAGGACCCGAGCAATCGCCACGCGCTGACGCATGCCGCCGGATAGTTGGTGCGGCCAGACTTCGGCGAATTCGTTCAGGCCAACCATGTCCAGGTATCGGTCGGCCAGGTCGCCGGCACTCCGCCGGCCCATTCCCCGCGCCCTGGGGCCGAAAGCAACATTCTGACGAACCGTGAGCCAGGGAAACAAGGCATAGTCCTGAAAGATCATACCCCGTTCCGGTCCTGGTGAGGATATCGGTTTTCCGTGAAAGATGATGTTGCCGCCGCTCGGTTGCTCGAACCCGGCGACCAGACGAAGCAGAGTGGATTTTCCACAGCCGGAAGGGCCCAGCAGACAAACCAACGCCCCTTGTTCGATCTGCAACGAGGTTGTCGACAGCGCAACGACTTCCCGCGCCGGCAAGGTGAAACTCTTGGTAACGTCCCTCAGTTCAAGGAAGGCTTCAGTCATTACCATCCTTCCAGCGCAGCAGACGACGCCCTATCAGCAGCAATGCATAGTCGGAAAAGAATCCAAGCGCGCCGATGGTGACCATCCCGCTCAAGACAACGGCGGTTCTGGAAAGTTGGCGGGCTTCCATGATGACCGCTCCCAGACCGGTGCGGACGCCCGTCATTTCCCCGATGACGATCACGACCCATGAAATGCCGAGGCTGAGCCGCAGGCCGGTGAATATCGACGGCAGCGCGGCCGGCAACACGACCTTGCGGAACATCGCGGTCTTGCCGACACCCAGCATGGCCGCCGCTTCCGTCAGTCTTGGGTCGGCATTACGGACACCGAAGACGGTGTTCAAGAGGATCGGCCAAAAGGCGCCAAGAAAGACCAGAAAAAAGGCTGATTTCGGACCAATACCGAACAGGATCAGCGCCAATGGCAGCCAGGCGGTGACCGGTATCGGGCGCAGAATCTGGAGTGTCGGATCGACAATTCTCCGCACAAGGTCGACCCGTCCCAGCAGAAGACCAAGCGGAATGCCCGCGGCGGCCGCCAGCCCGAAGCCGCCGAATACACGGTACATGCTGGCCCAAGCATGTTCCAACATTGTCGCAGAATAGGCATCGTCCCAAACACCGCCGACCAGCATGTCCCACCATTGCATGGCCACTTCGGTCGGGGGTGGGATTAGGCTGTATCGCTGACCGCTGACCGCAATCTGCCAAAGCAGGAGGCAGACTACGGGCAGCCCGAGGGCGACAACAGCACGCCCCAGAAAGGTCATTGGTTTCACGCGTCTTTCTTGAGTGCGGCGGAAAAGCTGCCGTCCATCATATCTGAAAAGTTCGGGACGTCTCTGATTTGCTTGAGCGCTTTCATGTGTTCCGCATAGATCGCCGCCCGCTTGATCAACTCGGGCGAGAGTTCCCAATTCAACTCGACATTCGGCAGACTTACCGCGACAGCTTCCGGCTTCATCCCGAAGATTTCGACAGCCGCCTCCGCCGTTTCTTTCGGCTTCGTCATGCAGAACTCACTGGCATCCTTGTGAACCTTCATCATCGCCGCCACGACCTCTGGCTTTTCTTCGATCAAGGCCGGGTGGGTTGCGAAGATCACGTTCAGGGAACCCATTGGTGTTGAGTAAGGATATTCTACAATTTTTCCTACTCCTGTGGAAACGGATATCCCCGGACCAGGTTCGGCGCCGACATAGGCATCGATATCGCCCGACGCGAGTGCCGAATGCATTTCCGAAAAGAAGACGCGGACCGGTTCTATTTCCGAGTATGCGATCCCTTCCATCTTCAACCGCTCCATGGTGAAGATCTCCTGGGTTGACCCGGGCCAGATACCGACCTTTTTCCCTTTCAGATCCGAAATACTGTCGATGCCGCTGGAAGCCCCGGCAACCACCGCCATCCCCCCGTTGCAGAGGCCGGCTATGACCTTAAGGGGTTCCCCCGCTGCGGCACCCGAAATGGCAGCCGCTATCCCGAACCCGCCAAAATCGACGGATCGTGTGACGACAGCGTTCTTACAGTCGGTCGGGCTGTTGAATTGGACCACTTCCACTTCGATACCGGTCCCGTCGAAACGGTCGTACAGGAACTGGGATATCGCTGGGATCGTCTTCAAGGCTGCGACTTTGACACTCATGCTTTGGGCCAAGGCTTGAGTCGTCGTCATTCCTGAACCCAAGAGGACACCCGCGGCACCCCCATATTTCATCAGATCGCGTCGTGTAAGTTTCATGTCTCTCTCCGTGCGCATTTAGTAATGGCACGATTACTCAACACGCAAACACGCGATCCTCGCAAGCAAAAACGATATTTTTTCGACTATTTTTTGAACACTGCCTATTTTTGATGATTTTTTGGGCATAACGGGCCAGCTGAAACACTTAAAGGCCGACTTAACCGCTGTTCCCTGACGGCCCCAAAAACAGAACCAGCATCTCCCGAGCCATCCGGTAGTGAGCATCCTGCCAGTCCTTGTCGGACAAGTCCGTTTGCCAAATCACCCCAAGTGTCGGCGCGTTGGAAATGTGAAAATAGCTCAAACTCACCATGACGACGTAGAGATGCAGTGGGTCGAGACCGGCCCGTATCGCCCCTTCCGCCTCGCCCCGTACGATCAGAGCGCGGATTTGCTGAATGACTGGTGACGCCGTACTCGGTGTTTGTGCGGATTTACGCAGAAACGTCGCATCCATGAGGTTTTCCGCGGACAACATGCGTATCAATTCGGGGTGACCGGCAAAATGGCCATAGGTGAAATCGAACATCTGCAGCAAACCGTCCAATGGCGGGTGACCGGACAAATCGAGTTTCAATTCCTCGGACCGAAGCTGACTGAGAACATGGTCGAGGGCCGCAACGTACAGCCCCTCTTTTCCACCAAAATAGTGATAGATCATTCGGTTGCCGATATCGGCGTCTTTGGAAATCGCTTCTGTCCGCGCACCACTAAATCCAAATCTGGAAAAATGATCGACGGCGACAGCTAGAATCCTAGCCTTTGTTTCCGCGGCGTTTTCAGCCCGTGGACCAAGCGGCGGTCCAAGCCGTTTTTTCCTTTTCTTCGGGGCTTCGCTTTGCCCTTTGCTTTTCTTGTTCATCATCCAACCGCCGTGATTACCTGATACCTTCCTGGATTGTACAAAGGTTCTCGGGACCTTGCATGCATGAGTTTTACGGGAACCACCAGCCCCCTCTTCTATCCTAGATACCAAAGACAATTCACCATTTCTCCATAGACCGAAAATCTTGGTTGCATGTGCCATATCATCGGCGGTACCTGCGGCATATCCTGTTTGGTAAATGGAGTTTCGTGATGTCTGCGATTACACTTCTTGACGGCGGCTTCAGCCGCGAACTGGTTCGCTTCGGTGCGGAACTACGGCAACCGGAATGGTCGGCCGGTGCATTGATCGATTGCCCCGAAGCCGTCCGCAAGGCCCATGACTCTTTTTATCGCGCGGGCGCCGAGATCGCGACCACGGGAAATTACGCAGTGGTTCCGTACCATATTGGTGAGGAACGCTTTGCCCGGCGTGGCTTGGAATTGGCTGACCTTGCCGGGCGTCTTGCCCGCGAAGCAGCAGACAACGTTCACGAATCTCACCCGGGCGCGCGCGTCGCCGGCTGCCTGCCGCCGGCCTGCGGATCCTACCAGACAGACCGTTTCAACCCTGACCAGGCGCGCAAGATCCTGGCGCCCCTGGTCGAGGGCCTGACGCCTTATGTGGATTTCTGGCTGGCCGAGACGATGAGTAGTCTGGCGGAGATCCAAGTCACTGCCGAAACCGCCGCGGAGACGGGAAAACCGCTCTGGATCTCATGCACCTTGCAGGACGACGACAATGGCGATGCGGACCGGCCTCCCCTGCTGCGATCCGGGGAAACGGTCGAGGACGCGGTGGCGCTGGCCGTCGATCTTGGGGCGGAGGCACTTCTGTTCAACTGCTCGGCGCCGGAGGTGATGGAAGACGCAATCCTGACCGCCCGCCGAAAACTCGCCGTGCTCGAGCGCGAACTGCCCTTGGGCGTCTACGCGAATGCCTTCGTCAACAAGGCAGGTGAAGGAGAAGCCAATGAAGGTCTTTCCGACATGCGTGCCGACCTTAGTCCCGAAGGCTACCTGACCTGGACGGATCGATGGGTGGCCGCGGGCGCGACCCTGATCGGCGGTTGTTGCGGCATTGGGTCAGACCATATTGCGGCGATGCACGATCGCTACAAACCGGAGCAACGGGCAGGTGCCGTCGCCTAATCCTTCGGGGTATTGGACAAGGATTGGTCCGCCAACATTTCCCAAATTAGGCAGACTTGGAGCGACGGAGCCGGAAAGTTCCGATGCCTGTAGCGATCACTTCCCCGGTTTCGTCGACTATGCTGCCTTCGCAGAAGAACGTGTTCCGCCCGCCGCCGTTCACGTTGGCCTCCGCTTGCAGCACCAAACCTTTCGGCCGGGACAAAAAGTTGGTCGTAAGGCTGAGCGTCATGGCGAACCGTTTTTCTTCGCCGGGCGGGGAATAACTTCCGGCAAATCCCATCGCTGTGTCCAACAGTGACGCATAGACACCGCCATGCGGTATGCCGTGACGGTTGGTGTGACAGTCGCGTATCGGCATGGTGACGCGACACCGCCCCTGCTCCCACTCCGCAATCTCATAGCCGAGCAGTTCTTGATAGGGGTATAGGGAGCCATCGAGCGGCTCTTTGTCGGCTTCCATCATATCTTCAGCGCCCTAGCTGTGCGACCAGTCGTCGGGATTGTCGGAATTGTTCGGGGAAAGGCCTAGAATATCTCCGTCGGTTGAGCAACCAAGCCCAAGGACCGTGCGGTTCGCATAGGCGAAATAGGCCGACACCTGATTGATCTCTAGAATCTCGCCGTCCGAGTAACCGCAATCCCGCAAGCGGCCGATATCCGCTTCGCTCAGACTGGCGGGGGCAGCCGTGAGTTTCTTGGCGTAGCGGACGGCCTCTTTTTCCTTCGCTTGCAATGGCAAGGCATCGATGTCTTCCGCCATCACGGCTTGCCAAATACCATCTGCCTTGGCGTCGTCCCGCAATAGGCGTTTCAGTCCGGCAAAGTGGTGATGCACGCAGTAATCGCACCGGTTCTGATGACTAACCCAGACCCCGAGCGTTTCAAGAAACCACTTCGGAACCTGGTTCGCCGAATGATGCAGCACGTACTTATACAGGGCCATATGCCCTTCCATGCTGTGCGGACGAAGACTGTGCGACATCATGATATTGTCGACATTGTTGTCTGGGCCTTTGACGCGGTCATAGAGCTGTTTCAGGCGGCCCTTCGCCTGTTCGTATGGAACCGTTGCTATCCAGGTCATGACAATGCCTCCCTTTTTCCAAGGAGGCCGGGCCTCCATCCGTATTACCGGATTGCCCTGTTCCGATGGGGAACGCAATATTGCGGCGCTTCAATCCAATGTGAGCCTGAACGGCAGGAAGATCAGGCGGGTTCCGGTTTCAAAATATCGGCCGGCCAGGTCGCCCGCACCCGCGCGCCAACCCCCTTGTTGCGGGAAATGTCCAGTTTGCCGCCGCGCGCCTCGATAAAGCGATAACAGATGTACAAACCAAGCCCGTGGGACTTATCCGTGTCCGAGGAATGCATAGGATTCGTAACCATGAAAGGCCGTCCGAACCCCTTGATCACTTCATCGGGGATCGGATCCCCTTCGTTGTCGACCTGCAGAAACGGGTCGCCATTCGCATCACGGTCCCAGGTGACGGTTACCACCCCGCCCTGCGGTGAGTGACGGCAGGCATTGGATATCAGGTTCGTTTGGATCTGCGTCGCCACCCTGGGGTCGGCGAGCACGGTTCCTGGTACACAATCCCCGCTGACAACATCGATCGTGAGGTTCTTTTCCCTGGCGATCCAATCAAAAGTCTTGGCCACCGCCCGAGTTTGTTCGATTGGATCGTACCGTTCTAACTGAAACTTGTACCCGGTCGCTTCCATGATCGAGAAGTCGAGAATGTCATTCACTAGCGTCAAAAGGTGCCGCGCGCTGCCATTTACGCTTGTTAGGTAATCGGCGTAGCGCGAATTGCCGATGGGTCCGAACATCCCATCATTGATGATGTCCGTGAAGCCAATGATCGAATTCAAGGGCGTTCTAAGATCATGACTCATCGCGGCAAGGAAGTTGCTTTGTATCTTGCCTATATCCGCCAAGTTTAAATTGGCTTCCCGAAGATCTTTTTCCATCGCGACCGTATCGCTGACGTCGGTCTGAAGCGAGACAAAACGGGTTTCCTTCCTGTCTTCTGAAAGGAAAGGGACAATAGTGGTGTCGACCCAGAAAAGGTCCCCATTGGCGGAACGATTTTGTATCCGCCCACGCCAGACCTCTCCCTTCTCGATGGTTCTCCAAAGGTCCGCGAAGAAATCATCCGAATGTGCCCCCGACCCGACAATGCTGTTCGGTTTTCCGATCAACTCCCGCTCGGAAAGGCCGGCATAACGGGCAAACTCAGAATTGACGTGGACCATCTTCCCGTCACCGTCGGCAATACTGACCAGGCAATGCTCATCAATGGCATCGAGAAGCAGCCTCATGTCTTGGGTCACGTCTTTTGGCACAGCTCTATTCGCCTGCCGGCAGGTCGCAAGCGGTTAAATGGCGGTCTGGGGACATACTAATCCTGGTTCCTTCATTCGGGTGGGCTTGTCGAAATAACGCGGCGTTTTTGAAGACCCTGACCGATGGTCAACTAATGCGGGAGCATTATCAGCAAGATTAAACCCGAATTCTCCTCCAGAATCCATTGCTAGGGATATTCCGCCCAACCAAAGCCATGCCACCAAGTTTTTGCGGCACCACGTTTTGGCGGCCGCCGAACAAGTTTTCGCAGGATCCCTCGTCTTTGCGGCGGCCGCTTACCCAAATTTATGCCACCTGCCGAAGCCTTCCCGGGCGCCGCATTAACAAGAGAGTCTCCGCCTCCCCATCCCAATCTTCTTTGACCATGGGCCGGGCCGCCTCGACTTCGAAGCCCAAACTTCGGTACAGTTTGATGGCGGCGGTATTGGTGTCGAAGGCGATCAATGTCTGGTCACGGTTTCCATTGATTTCCGCCATGCCGCAGAGCCTGGTTCCGATGCCCCGGCCTCGGAATTCGGGATCGACTGCAAGGACGTTCAAATATTCGGTGCCGACCGCTAGATCTTCCAATTGCTGCATCGGTACGAACATCGGCGGCATCTCAGAATAATCGGACGCTTCGGCGGGTGCGTCGATGACGTATCGAATGGCACAGCCGACAACGTCCCCGTCCACTGTGGCGACGATTGCGTTCCTATAGCTGAAAGCCCCCTCTTCCCGCGCGGCGCGACTGGCACCGAACGCCCAAACATCTTGGTCAGCCGGCTTTATCTTGTTCCAATAATAGACCGGCACGCCTTCGCCGGCGTAGTCGATCAAACGGGCGAGGTCGGCGGCATCTTCCTTGACTGCCTGCCGGTAACGAATTGTGCACATCATGGCTTACTCCAAAACTTTCTTTGTAACGGGTTGCGGTTTCCGATGAAAAACGGTGCTTAAACCGAGATATGCCGCGCGATTTCACCCACATGACGATGATCAGTACCGCAGCATCCGCCGAAAACCTTCAGGTTAGGCAAATGCGACTGAAGTTCTTTGTACTGCCGGCCCAGTTCCGCCGGGTTCCCGGCGTCCAGCTCTTCGGAATTGTCCAACTCCGCATGGCTCAGCCTGGAGGCGTTGGCCCGCAAACCCCAAACACGTTTCTTCCACGGCGCATCCTCAAGGATCGCGCCAGAGAAATGGGTCGGATGGGCACAATTGATCATGAAATATGCGGGGCCGTTCCCTGTTTCGGCATCGACCTGTTCGATCGCGTCGCCCAGGGACTGTCCGGTTGGTAGGCGGCCATCTGTCTCTACCGTGAAGGAAATCGCGGACGGGATTCCGGCAGCTTGTGCCGCACGCACAATCCCGATGGCTTCTTCCACGTAGTTCAGCGTCAAGATCGACACTAAATCGGCTTCCGTGTCGGCAAATGTACCGATCTGGGTCGCGTGATAGTCCTGCGCCTCATCCACCGACATCCGGTGGGACGGGTCATAACCGTCGCCGCGCGGGCCCATATCGCCGCTCAACACGAACGGATTCTCCGGGGTTTCGAACGTCGCGCGTATCTCCGCCAAAAGGCTGATTGCATCACGGTTCACTTGATCGAGCGCTTTTGCACTATAGCCCAACCTGTCGCCCCAATCCGCGCTCGCACGCCAAGTCGGCGAGGCCAAAACGAACCCTTTCCCGCTTTCGATGGCGATGCGTGCGTATGGACTATAATAGTCACGGATAGTCTTGGTGCCTTCGGCGGTCCGCAACAGATCGAAAGCCGCGAAATAGGGCAAATCAATCCCCTGGATAAACACCAACGTGGTTTCCAAACCACCGTCGGTCAGCATCGCTTGCCCGCGCAACTGCGGAAGACCGTTTCTGTATTTTGCTATCGTCACAAATTGCTCCTCACTATCCTTACAGCCCAAAACCCTCCCTAATTGGAGGCTAGGTGCTGTTCCGTTTCGATGGCCAGAACGTGCCTTTTTGGAACCGAAAGAGATAGAAAGCTTGCGGTAAACCGGTAAAAAACCGTTATTTAACTGTTAAATCAATTGTTTAGAATGGACATGCTGTTACAGCGCCACTATCCAAGCTTCGAAAACCGCACCTGCGGTACAGTAAATCGTTAAACGCGGTGTTGGGCGCAATGCCGTACGCCTTATTGTTCTAAGGAGGCCGATGTGAAGAAAGGGCAAGAAACCAAGAGCCGCATCATGGATATCGCCGAAGCGGCCATCCTGGCGAAAGGGTTTGGTGCTACCTCAATCGAGGAAATTATTGAAGAAGCGGGCATTACGAAGAGTGGTTTCTTCTACCATTTCTCGGACAAGAACGCGCTCGCGAAGGCACTTCTGGAACGATATATCAGCATTGAGGATGAATTGTTCGATGGGCTGTTCGACCGGGCGCAAGAACTGCATGACGACCCTCTGCATGGGTTCTTGATAGGTTTGAAACTATTGTCGGAATTGATGGCCGATCTGCCGAATGGTCATCCCGGATGTCTGATTGCGACCTATTGCTACAACGAGCGTCTGTTCGACAAAGAAGTTAGGGAGTTGAGCCAGCGCGCAATGTTGTCCTGGCGCAAACGATTTCGCAAAGCGTTCGATAAAATCGCTGAAAAATACGATATGCGTGACGATGTGGACTTGGACCACTTGGCGGATATGGTTTCCGCCACCTGCGAAGGCGGGATCGTCATGACAAAAACGCTACGCGACCCGGATGTCCTTCCGCAACAAATCCTGATGCTTCGGTCCTACATCAAACTACTGTTCACCGAACGGAAACCCAACTAGACACCGGTTTCGACATGGATGAATAGAAACCTTTAGTTACTTTTTCATAGACAACAACGCCTTTGAATACATCATCCTGTTGACTGTTTCCGCGACCCGGCCACGACATTGGAACCACTATCCGTTTCAATTTAGTCCCAGGGGATCGGCCATGTCGGATACAGTCACAACCGGTGCAAATCCACCATCTTTCGATGTCATTGAGAAAAGTGTTTCCGTGAGCCGCTACCGCCATGGCGGCACCGCCCTGCCCTTTGTTGTCCTGCCCGACATCTACCAACCGGACGACTGGACCGCGCTGACGATTGACGCGGCCCGATCGGGTTTGGACCGCTTCCCGTCGATCCGCCGCGTTTCCGATGTCGGTTCAGGGTCGGGGATCATCCCACTCGCCCTGTCCCGGTCCTATCCGGACCGAAACTTGCTATTTGCCTGCTATGACATGAAACAGTCCGCGGGCCGTAACCTTGGGCTGAACTATCAACTGTTCGGACTATCGAACCGTCGCCCGAGTTTTCATCATCTAGATGTTCGTCAAGGCGGTATGGCCCCCGGCGATGACGGACCGCCGGATCTGGTTACAGCCAATATTCCACAATTGCCGTGCATCGCTGACGATGATTGGGATCCGCACAAAGATCCCGACGACTATCACACACTTGCTCCGCAAGAATGGGATGACCCGGTCCGCGCCTTTGGACTGGGATTACTAATAGACGTCATTGAAGCCGTTCGAATGACCCAGCCTGGCCGGTTTTGCGTTGCCTTTTGCCGGTCCAGCCGTGTTCCGGAAGCTGCCTTCGACGCTTTTCTATCAACCGTTCATGGCTCTGTGATTGATCTTGGCCCACGGCATTCGGTCCGTGACTGCAGCACGCCCTTTTCGATCCTGGCCGTTGTTGAGGAACGTTTCGGTCTAAAAGGTGCGTATGACTGGAAAGGCCGGACGGTCGGGGCGCTGGACTTGCGGGAAACTTCCCCATTGCGGGAACAGGTCCATATTGGATTACGGAGCTGCTTGATTCAGGTCGAGTAAACGACGCCCACGGCATCGGTTAAAAGAAGCTGGTCGCTTTGCGGGCGCGTTGAAAGATTGGCTTGTCTTCCTGTCCCTTTACCGTCAACGCAGGCTCGACGCTGGTCCGGTATAGGCAACGACCTCAACATCCGCCAGGGACAAGTTCGAAATGAAGCTCAACACCGTGAAAGCGTTGATTGCAACATCCCGCTTGGCTGCTGTCGCATCCGCTTGCGCGTTCAACAATCCCGTCTCACCGGCGAGGACATCAATCAATGACCGTTTGCCCAGCTTGCGCTCTTCCCGCGCCAGTTTCAGGAATTCAGATGCCAATTCCGCCTGCTGGTTCAGCAACAAAGCATTGGAGCGCGCCGTGCGAAAATTCTGCCAGGCGTTGCGAACCTGTTCTTCGATTTCCGTAAATACCTGATTGGATCGACGGAAAGCGGCTTCCTCGGTCAATTCAGCGGCACGCACAGTGTTTCGTGCGGTCCAGCCCATGTTGAACGGGAAATTCAGCTCGACCTTGGCAATGGCTTCGGTTTCGTGCCCATCGACACCATCCACACCATGCTTGCTTATAATCTCACCGATGGCGTTGAAGGTTGGATAATAAGATGACGCCCTGGTTGCTTCAGCGGTCTTCTTTAAGACGTCCGCGCCGAGCCTTGCAGCCTTTACGCGCAGGTTCCCGGCTTGAGTCATTTCGACCGCGTCGTCAACCGATGCTGGCAATACTGTGGTGGGAACAAGTGGGACGTCCTTACCGGCGCTCGGCCCCGGAAAAGTCCCGAACACTCGCTTGTAAAAGTTCCGCGCCAGTTGAAGCTGTCCTTCAGCAGCCACAAGGCGCGTCCGCGCACCCGCCAACTGCGATTGAACCTGTAATAGATCGGTCACCTGACCGCCACCAGCATCGACACGGTCTTTCTCGACCGTCTGCTGTTTTAGGATGTTCTGTTCGGATCTGCGTGCATAATCCACAAGTTCCGTGGCGCGGATGATGTTCAATTGGGCCGTCAGGGCCTGCAAAAGCAAATCCTGCACCGCAATCTTCTGAAAAGTCTCCGCGGACCGGCGTTCCAGCTTGCTGCGCTCAATATTTGCATCCGTCGCGCCAAAGTCATAAATCTTTTGGGTCAGGGTGATTGTTGCCTGACGCGGATTCAATTGCGTGCTGTCCGCTTGGTTATTCGACTTCCCCTGCCGGCCGACAAAAGCATTCACGTTAAGCGTCGGGAAGTAGGCGCCCCATGCTTCACGCACGCGCTCATCTGCAGCCTGCAAATCCAATCCGGCCACTTCGACCAGGTTGTGTTTTTGAAGTAAGGTGGCCAATTGGTCCTTGAAGTCCTGGGCACTTGCCGCACCGGGCCAAGACACGGACGCGAACACAGCCGCAGCAATCAACAATTTGGCCGATTTCGTCTTCACGAAAACTCCCCTTTACTTGCATTCAAGCCCCAATCGCCTGAATCACTAAGTATTTACAAGTATTTGACCACGACTCTTGCCCAGCATCAATAAGGGAATGCTGGTACTGCATAATACGACGCGTTGGTTAACACTAAATTACCGGTTTTTCTACCGTTCAAGCAACGCTCTTCGCCCTTCACTGACCAACGGCGCAGTAATGTAATCCATGACGGTTCGCTCGCCGGTTTGAATATTTGCGATTACCTGGGTTCCAGGGAAAAGGTCGTACCGCGTGGAATCCGCTTCGAAGAAGGATCGCTCAGCGCTGATACGTACCCGGAAATACGGTTCACCCTGCTCGGTCGTCAGGCGATCGGGACTGATTTCTTCCACCTTGCCCTCGATATTACCGAAGCGCGCCAATTCGGCTGAGTTCAAACGGATAACAGCCCGTTGTCCGGGCCTGACATATCCCGCCTCATGCGGTGCAAGCCTCGCTTCCACGATGAGCGTGTCGCCCTCGGGCACGATTGTAAAAACCGTCTCCCCGGGTTGAACCACCCCGCCGACCGTCGCCACGGCCATTTCTTTAACAATACCGGAAACCGGCGCGCGAATGGTCGTGCGGTCCAGCGTATCTTCGAATTTTCGCAGCCGTTCGGTCAGTTCCGACAACTCCGTTTCGACAGCGGCCAATTCAGTGCGCGCGGCTTCAATGCGCCGCAACCGGGCTTCCTCCAACTCGCTCTCCGCAGCCGCAAGCGCCGCCTTTGCGCCCTTTATCGCTTCGCGATCATGCGCGATTTCCCCTTTTATCCGCTGCACTTCCCGCTGCAGTTCCAGATGGCTGTACCGGTTGGTGATCCCTTTCGCCAACAGCTCGGCGCTGATCTGAAACTGTTCATCGACCAAGGCCAGGCTTTCTTTCGCACTAGCGTAATGGGTTTCAATCGTTCGGATTTCCTGCCGGCGCTGTTGGACCCGTTCTGACAGCGTTCCCGTCTCGGCCGCCGCCTGTTGCCTGCGCGTTTCGAACATATCGCGCGCATTCGCCACTTGTTGGGGCGCCTCGTCTTCCAATTCACTCGGTATTTCCAGCGTTTCAGCGCCTTTGATTTCCGCCACCAATCGGATGCGGTCTATTCGGCGCGTCCGAAGACGGGCGTTCAGTTCGGCCAGATCCGCGTCGTTCCGCGTTGTCGACAGGGACATCAACGGTTGGCCCTCACTCACGCTCTGTCCTTCACGGACCAGGATCTCTTCGACGATGCCGCCTTCAAGGTGCTGTATCTGCTTTACACGACTACTAGGTTTCACCTCGCCGACCGCGACGCTGACGATCGCCAAAGACGAGTTATTGGCCCAGACCACGAAAGCAACGCCGAGCAAGGTGAGCAGCACGATCAATAGGGCCACGCCTTTTGACATGCTTTCTTCGGCCTGCGGCGGCAACGGTTTGGTCCAAGCGACAGCCATTTATCCCTGCCCTCCTTGCGACGCGGCGGGTAGGTCGTTGTCTGCCAAGGCCGGTTTCACCTGTGTGTCGCGGCCCTTGCGGCCCGGCCCCTTCTTAAGGGTGGGCCTCGGTTTCTCATCCAAATCCAACAGCCAATCGGCTTCGCGGATGATTGCGGGGTCGCTGGAACACACGATGATCGTCCGTCCGCTGGCGGCGAAGCTTTTCAGCAATCCACCGATGGCAGCTTTTCCGGGTCCATCCAGCCCCTCCAAGGGTTCGTCAAAAATAACCAGTTTTCCGTCGGTGGTCAGGGCGCGAGCGAGCGCCAGCCGTTTTCTTTCACCTGGCGCGAAATGTCTGCCATTGTCCTCTACCGGTGTTTCCAATCCGGCCGGCATGCGCGCAACCAGATCCCTAGCCTCCGCCGCTTGAATGGCCCGGTTCAGGTCCGGTCCGTCCAGACTGGGATTCAGGATGCGAAGGTTGTCGGAAATGGTCGCGTTGAGAAGCGTCGTATCCTGGGGCAGATAACATGTCTGGGTTCGCCACCAGGGCATGGCAACTTGGCGCAGGTCCACACCGTCCACCAAGATGGCGCCCCGCAGTGGATCGCGAAGCCCCATCACCAATTCCGCAAAACTGGATTTACCGGTCCCATTGGCGCCATGGACGATAAGAATGTCGCCGGGTTCCAAACTGAACGTAACGCCTTCAAACAGCGGCGCCGTCGTGCCGCCATAGGCAAAGGTAACGTCATCGAAGGTAAGACGCCCGGCAAAATCTCCCAGCATGGCGCCCGACTTCGCCTCCCGCGGCATTCTCTCCAATTGACGAAGTCGCGCCAATGTTTGAGAGGCCCTTGCGAAGGTCCCTGCGGAAAAGGCCGCGCGCGAAAATCCGGCGACGGTTCTGGCAGACAGAATATTGGCGGCGATCAGGATTCCGACATCGATTTCACGTCGCACCACCAGGACGGCACCGATGCCGACCACCGCGACCGTCGTCACCGCCGTCGTGGCGTTGCTGATCGTCGATATCATGCCTCGATTATGGGCCAGCTTGCGCGCCATGGCTTGCTGCGCACGAACCGTGGTTCGCCAGCCATGCAACACGAAGGAACGCCCTGTGAAGGCCCGCACGACCCCAGGAGCGGATACGATATCGTCCTGGATCGGACCAATAGACGGGCGGTCGCTGCCTGATCTTTCCCGGGCCGCATGCTTTTCGGCCATTGCCGATGCGATCGCGCAAAGGGACAGGAACAAGCAGGCAGATATGGTAACCCCCGCCAGCATCGGATCGATGATCAGCAACGCAATGATCAATACGATGGTGAAAGGAACGTCCAGAACCGTATTGATCGAGGGCGCGCTAAAGGCCCCCTGCACGACCTCCAGATCCATCATCAACCGGCGTTTGGTGGCAGTCTTGACCGACTCCGAATGACCCAGGCGTGTGTCGGTCAACGCCTCGCCCAATTTGCGCGCCAACTCATCATCAGCCTTGACCGAGACGTTGTTCGCGATCCGCAGCCGTGCCCAGCGAAGCAGGAATTCCATAACGATTGCCATCAGCGCGCCGGACGCCAAGGTGAACAACGTTCCATCCACCCCAAAAGCGACGTAACGGTTCAGCACCTGCATGACGTAGATCGGGGGCACCAGCATCAGGATGCTGATCACGAAGGACGACAGCAACAACAACGCTGCCACACCCGGTCGAGACAGCAATCGTGCAATCAGTTCAATCATAAATCTCGACGATGCGGCTGTTGTTGTCGGGGCGGGCTACCTGTCTACCACAAACAGACCAGTGCCGCCCAGTCCGGTTTGAAAAGCCCTAGAACGCAAAATCGCCGGACGACAGGTCCGTATCGACAATACCGTTCATGACAATTTCCAAGTCCGCGTTGGCATCACCGTCAATATCGATTTCAAGCGACTCGGTTCCGTTCACGAACCGCGACGAAGCAGTGCCGCCGCCGGTAAACGCGCCCGCACCATTGTAGAAGAAGTTGCCGACACCGAAGGCGGTGATGTCTAGCTTGTCGGTACCCACTTCGAAATTCGTGATGGTTTCCGCCCCATTCCCGACCCCGTCGGCAACGGCATCCGCGAAGGCCGTGAAAAAGATGAAATCGGTGGCACCGGTCGCACCTGAGAAAATGTCGTCGCCCAGGCCCAAGGTGATATCGCCAGCCGTACTATCCACGATGTTGATCGTATCGTTACCGGCGCTGCCGAAAATGATGTCGACTTCGGTGACATTTACTGTGTCGCCGCCCGTCAACAACTCAAGCGTATCTCCGCCGCCGACAGCCCCGTTGTAGTTCTCGACGCCTGAGATACGCACACTATTCGGCGATCCAAGTAGTGTGACTGTATCGTTGCCACCGCCGGTAAAGATGATATCCCCGATGCTCCCGCCGACGTTCTCCAACGACAGATTTATACCGGCGGCCGTGTTCCCACTTATCTTTTCGAAATCTTGGATCGTTGCCTGGACGTTTGTGCCGTCCTGGAGGATCAATTCATCCAGATCGCCACCGGCCCCGTCACCGTTGTAAATGGCACCGCTTAAGATATCGCCCTGTACGGTAACGATGTCGTCGCCGATTCCACCGTTAAACTGTTGCAGATCCTGGACGGAGATGATGTTTCCGCCATTCGATAGGGCCAGACTGTCGGAATCACTCTGCGAGCCTAAATCGAACAATGTATCGGTGGCGATATTGGTTTCCACGAAGATCGATTCAGTCGTTCCGTCGACACCGAAGACTTGTTCAAAATCGAGGATTGTAGCGGAATTCGTCGATCCGGGCACAAGCTGCAACGTATCGAAACCGCCCTGACCGTTAAACGTGTTTCCGGCCACCAAATTGTTCAGCACTTCGATCGTATCATCGCCCGTGCTGCCATTAACGCTCTCGATATTTGTGACCGCTACATCGTTGTTTACATTGGCGAGATTCAGAACATCGAACCCGGCGCCCAGATTGATCAGTGTTTGGAAGGAAACGTCGATGCCACCTTCCAAATTCAGCGTGTCTGCCGAAGCACTTCCGAGGATCTCTTCAAAATGAGCGATATTCGCCGAGTTCACGCCGTCGAGAAGCCGAAGAACATCGGCGTCACCATCCGCACCGCCGCTATAAGCAGACCCTGTCAGCAGCACCGATCCCAGCGTGATGTCGTCCGTTCCCCCCGACCCAATAAAGTTCTCGACATCGGTCAATGTGTTGATCGTCGATCCCACTACGAAACTGGCATCGACCGTATCGATGCCGCCGCCGAGGGCGATTTGGCCAGCATTTGATGTTCCCAGGATAACGTTGTCATTCCCGGTGCCGCCGAAGATGTTGTTGAGATCGAAAATCTTGACGGAGTTCGCGACGCCATCGGCTAGATTGACCTGGTCCCCATCGCCGAAAAGGCCAAGGTCGATTTCCAACCCGACCTGCGCATCGAAGAAGGTCACTATTTCAAACGGTCCGCCATTGACACCGGTGAGCAGTTCCACGCCGGCGAAGACCGAAAAATTATATGTGCCGCCGTTCTGGTTCAGGATGACTTCGTCAGACCCGGCACCGAGATCAATGCCGCTGGTTAAGGTGTCGTCCAAGAATATCTGGTCGTTGCCAGCACCGCCGAAGATGAACTCCGTATCCAGGAATGTAGCAACGTTGCCGCCGCCGGCCAGGGTGACGTCGTCAGTTCCGACCCCCATGTCGATCAGAATTGGCGTTCCGCCGACGGGCGCTTCGAAAACCACGGACTCGTTGCCGGTATCGCCAATAACCTGATCGAAGTTGACGATGGTCGCGCTGTTGATGGACCCCAGGGCCAAGGTAAGTTGTCCGCCCCCGCTTCCGCCATCAAACACAGATCCTGTCGTTAGGTCCGACAGCATCGTCACATCGTCGAAAGAGGCACCGCCGGTAAACTGTTCGATGCTATCCAGGCTGAAGAAGCCCGTGCCGCCATCGCCATTGATGACATGATCGAAGTCGCCCGTGGAAATATCGGTTATCGTTACGCTGGCGCCTGCGTTCAATACGGTGATGACATCGTTGCCGAAACCGCCGTCGGTGAACTCGACATTGGTGATGGTCAGGATGTTGCCGCCGTCCGCAAGGTTCAGAATGTCTGAACCCGCACCCAAATCGACTTCGACGGGCGATCCCCCGACCGTGTTTTCGAAGGTCAGGTTTTCGTTGCCGGCGCCGCCGAATATCTGTTCGAAATCAAAAATCGCGGCAACGTTGGAGGAACCACCGAATAATGTCAGAACATCGGCGCCCGCGCCGCCGTCGTAGACCGAACCGGCAAACAGGTCCGACCCCAAGGTGACGTTATCCACGCCAGCGGATCCTTGATATTGTTCGATGCTTACAGCCTGGCCAATCGTGAAGTTGCCTGCCCCGGTCGCATCCAGCGTGTCAAACCCGCCCCCCAGATCGAACAAACCGGCGACATCTGACAGCACCCCGACGTCGTCATCGGCGGTGCCGCCAAAAAGCGTTTCCAAATCCTGCACCCGCAAGATGTTGAATGCACCATTGGCAAGGCGGAGGACGTCGAGGTCGGGAACGTTACCAAGATCGAACAAGGCATCATCGGTAATGACTGTTTCCAAAGTCAGGTCGTCCGTCGTTCCAACCACACCGTTGACGGTTTCGAAATTGACGATGGTCCCGACATTCACCCCACCGGCCAAATTGAGGATATCAGTGTCTCCCGGCCCGCCACCATCGAAGATGTCGCCTGCCGCCAGTGTGGTCAGAAGGGTGATTTCGTCATTCCCCAATGACCCGATGTAGGTCTCTACGTTGCTGACATCTATCTGAAACGTCAGGTCCGACCCGGCGCCGCCGAAATCGACGATATCGGCACCGCCCAATAGATCGATCGACCCGCTGAAGGTGTCCCCGGTGGTATTTGCGAAGGTAACCGGGAAGACGGCATCGATGCCGCTGTCGTCGACGATGGTCAATGTATTGTTCACCGCGTCGCCCAGCACATTTCCGTTGAAGCTGCCGCCTAGCGCATCAAAGTTGACGGCGCCCGGCCCTTGGATCGTGATATTGTGCGTGTCACCGCTATTCAGGACGAAGTTGAAGAAGACGGTTTCAACACCATCGACCGTGAACGTATGGGGGCCTGCCGTATCAAGAACGGCGAATTGCGGCGATGCGGGGCCGTTATCGATGAAACTGTCACCGTCCGTCAAACCCGTGAACCGTACGACCTCATTCGCCAATCCGAAGGTGAACGTTTCGGCCCCTGCAGTCAGCGGGAAGGTCGGGACAGACGACTGGACCGGCGGCGGGTCTTCGGGGGTTGGATCGGTCACAACCGGCGGGGGGTCATCAGTGCCCCCAGTATCCGTCGGAGACGTCGCCGGCGGTGGTGGCGGTGGCGGCGGTGGTGGCGGTGGTGGTGGCGGTGGAGGTGGCGGTCCCGGCAGAATGGGGCCAGGTCCTGTGGGCCCCGGTCCAGGCCCTGTGGGCCCCGGTCCAGGGCCATCGCCCGGCCCGTCATCGCCCGGTCCGTCATCACCCGGTCCGTCATCACCCGGTCCGTCATCGCCCGGTCCGTCATCGCCCGGTCCGTCATCGCCCGGTCCGTCATCGCCCGGTCCGTCATCACCCGGTCCGTCATCGCCCGGTCCGTCATCGCCTGGCCCGTCATCGCCTGGCCCGTCATCACCCGGTCCGTCATCGCCCGGCCCGTCTTCACCCGGCCCGTCTTCACTCGGCCCGTCTTCACCCGGCCCGTCTTCACCCGGCCCGTCTTCACCCGGCTCGCCGTCTACATCTTCTTCACCATCCTCTGCAGCGTCTTCCTCGCCTTCGGCGGCGTCCGCATCGGCATTCTCGCCCGCGTCGCCTTCCTGACCGTCCTCATTGCCTTCTTCATCTGCCCCGTCTTCGGCGGCACCCTCGCCTTCGCCGGATTCTGTGTTCTCACCGGTTCGATTGCCAGTGCCGCTTGCGGGCAGGTTCTGGTTGGCGGGAAGCGATACAGGCAGATCTCGCAGGGCGGCGCCAAAACGGGATTGGATTTCGCCCAGGGATTGCGTCGTCGGCGAGCTCGGCGGCGCGAAGGGGTCGGATGTGTTCGTGTATGAGTTCGGGGTGGTGAGCGAAACCGTGCCGCCCGGTGTGGTGACGGTCAATTCGCCGACCTGCTGGCCCGGCTCCTGCAGCAGGACGACTTCATCGTCATCCCCCGCGCCGGCCGTGCCCCGGATACCGATCGTCGCCGTCGGCGTGACGATCGACATGTTGTTTTCGCCGGATTTCGCGACCTGGCCACTGACGAAGGAGAACGCCCCCTGCGCCAGGTTCATCACCATATTGCTGTCGGCGCCGCCGGCGTCATAGACAAAGCTGTCGATGGTCAGGCGGGCGTCCGCGCCCAGCGAAAAGGAACTGCCGTCTTCGAATTGCAGGCCGACACCACTACCGGCGGCGGTTTCGAACGTATCGTCTTGGAATACCGGGGTGCCGAGTTCCGCCTGAACCGTTTCACCCGACGCGCGAATGATCGTCGCTTGTCCAGTCAGGTTCGAAACAGTCCCGATACTGGCAGCGCCTTGCGAGAGTTGGACCTGCCCTGCCGGTTCGGAGAATTGGGATCCTTGAGAGGATAGCGATTGAGCGATCTGGACATGGTCGTTCTGACCCCGATCGAATTCTGACGGCGCGCCGCGCTCTTCCCCTAAGATGATGTCAGGCATTCTACCCTTTACTCCGAACGTTCATCCGGTCCGCTCGATCCGCCCGAATACACACCGTTCCGGTGTGTGATGCGCGGCTCGTCTTACCGGTTATGACCCGCCCCCAATACGAAAATCATCATAGGTAACGTGGTTATTTATTTGCAAATAAATTGCCAAATAATAGACCTTTTTTACCTAAAACACCGAACTAACGCACAACTCTACCGCAGTCACGGTAAGAAGATACCAACAAATGGATTACCTTCCCTTGTGACTAATACTTAAGACGCACTAAATTCTGTTGGATGGAATAGCCGATAGCCACCCGTCCGGGACGACGAGTGTCGGCGAAATACATTAACCGAAGCTTAAGTTTATGGAGAACGACGCCTGGTCGTTGCGGAGGACCCTGTATTTCCGGAAATTAGGTCTGCGCGATTGTCTGCCCGAAATCCGAATCGGTGAGATCATTGGCGGTAATGCCATTCATAATGATCTCCATGTCCGCAACCGCATCGCCGTTAAGGTCGATCTCAAGTGTTTCCGTGCCGTCGACAAAACGCGCTTCGGTATTGCCGGATTCAGAGAACCCAGCGGCGCCGATATAGGCGAAGGTGCCTTGTATTAGGGTGGAAATGTCGATCTCGTCGGTTCCGGCCTGGAAATTGGTGATCTGCTCCAATTCACCCACGTCGGCATCGGTTTGAGCGACATACTCGAAAATATCACTGGCCACGCTCGCCCCGGTTGCAACATCACCTCCATCACCCAGAGTGAATATCGTGCCGCTGGCACCGATATTGATGATCGTGTCGTTACCGACGCCGCCAAAGACAAATTCGACCCCATCCACGTTCGCAAAGCTACCGATACTGTCGATCGTGATTGTATCGGCCCCAGTCCCGGTAAACGTAATATCGGTGTTCACCTGACTGCCTGCTTCGAAGATCAAATCGATGCCGGTCGTGGAATTCCCTTCAATCTTTTCGAAATCGTTGATGACTGCGCTGTTGGCCGTGTCGTCAAGCAAGATGAGCGTATCAATATCGTTACCGCTGCCACCGCCGTCATAGTCCGAAGTAGAGTCAAGCGCGGTCAGAAGTGAAACGAAATCATCACCATCGCCGCCCTGAAAATTTTTCAGGTCGAGCACGGTTACATCATTCCCACCATTGCCCAGACTGAGAAGATCGGCGTCGTCGAAGTCCCCCAAGTCAATGATCGGACTGTTTCCGACTGTCGAATTCAAAAACAGGGATTCCGACGTTCCAATGACACCGTTGATAAACTCGAAATTCACAACGGATGCTGTATTCGACGAACCCGATGCCAGATTCAGCGTATCAGTGCCGGCTCCACCATTAAAAAAGCCGCCCGAAAGTGGATCGGAATTCATCGTGATAGTATCCGACCCGCCGCCCAAATTGACGTCTTCGGCGCTGGAATCCAAGAGTTCCAGAATGTCCGCACCGGCCCCGCCGGCGATGGTTTCCGTATTCGCGACTGTAATGTTGTTTCCGCCATCGGCGAGACTTAACTCATCGAACGCGCCGCTGCCGAGATCAAAACTAACACCGAACGCCTCGTTGCCCATGACAACGTTCTGTGTCCCGCCCAGCGCGCTGGACACCAACTCGACTTCGCCTAAAAGCAGGTTCACCTCGACGTCGGTGTTGATGTTCACCGTGTCAAAACCGCCCCCCATATTGGCGCTTATGAAGGAAATGCCGCTTATGCCGGAACCAATATTAAATGTGTTATCGGTGTCGTCCCCGGTAAAATTCGCGTCGAGCGGCCCACTATTTGTATTGAAGATCACCGTTCCAGTTCCGGCGATCGCGATGCTGTGAAGTTCCGAGCCGGTCATATCACCGAATTGAACGTCTTCGATGCCGTCGACCGTGAAGCTGTGGGACGTCACGTCGTTTATTAAGATCGCTTGGGCGCCGGTATTGGTGACATCGATAATGCTGTCGCCACCTTCGAGGGTTCCCACGATCGTTACAGCCACTTCGCCCCCGATGACTTCAATGCGGTCTGGTGCGGCGGTTAGAGTGACCGTCGAGCTAGAATTGACTTGGATAATGTTTTCTTCACCAAGGCTGCCACCGCCATCACCACCGCCATCATCGATAACAGGATCCGGTGGCGGAGGGGGTGGTGGCGATGGTGGCGGTGGCGGTGGCGGTGGCGCCAGCCCTGGCGGCGCGACATTTGGCACTATCGGCGGCGGCGGCGTTGGTGCTGCTGCAAGTGAGTCGTCGCCTGAAGTTTGCGGGAGCGCCTCTCCGGTCGACTCACCCTCGCCGCCTTCACCCTCGCCGCCTTCACCCTCGCCGTCTTCACCGTCGCCGTCTTCACCGTCGCCGCCTTCACCCTCGCCGTCTTCACCGTCGCCGTCTTCACCTTCGCCGTCTTCACCTTCGCCGTCTTCACCCTCGCCGTCTTCACCCTCGCCGTCTTCACCTTCGCCGTCTTCACCTTCACCGTCTTCACCTTCGCCGTCTTCGCCCTCGGTGTTTTCGCCCTCTCCGGCATTTCCCTCAGCGCCACTGCCGGCTCCCCCGCCGCCATTGTTTCCGTCAGCGCCGGTGGGAAGATTCTGGTTGGCGGGTAATTGGACGGGCAATTGGCGCAGGGCACCACCGAACTGGGATTGAATTTCGCCCAGCGAGCGTGGAGCCGGGGGCGTCGGGGGTGCAAGAGGGTTCGTGGTATTTGTGTACGAGTTGGGCGTGGTCAGCGAAACGGTACCGCCCTGGGTCGTGACCGTCAGTTCGCCCAGCTGCTGTCCGGGCTCCTGCAGCAGGACGATTTCATCATCGTCCCCCGCGCCGGCGGTGCCGCGGATCCCGATCGTCGCAGTCGGCGTAACGATCGTCATATTGTTGTCGCCCGATTTCGCAACTTGCCCACTGACGAAGGAAAACGCCCCCTGCGCCAGGTTCATCACCATGTTGCTATCGGCGCCGCCGGCATCATAGACGTAACTGTCGATCGTCAGTCTTGCATCTGGCCCGAGGGAAAACGTGCTGCCGTCATCAAATGACAGACCGACACCGCCGCCGGCAGCGGTTTCGAATGTGTCGTCCTGAAAAACCGGCGTGCCGACTTCAGCTTGAACCGTTTCGCCCGTGGCGCGGACAATCGTCGCCGCGCCGGTCAGGCTTGCCACGCTGCCAATACTGGGCGCACCTTGGGCCAACTGGATATGAGGCGTGTGGGAATCGTTTTCGTGCAATGCCTGGACCGATAGAACGGCATCCTGTTCACGGTTGGAATCGTTGTCTGTCGGCATCCCACAAGTCTCCGCGCGTGATCATGGCTCAGACACGCACAGCTGGGTCCACGCAAATCGACGTAGACTTTATTACCTGCCACAGCACGGAAGTTTCCGTAGCCCCCAATACAGGTAAGACTTTACCGTCGGCAGGGTCCTAAACGCAATTCTTTGTCGTCAACAGCCAGAGACAATTGTTACCGTTCAAACTGCCTGCCATGAGGTCCCGGCTTGAGCGGTGCAAGAATCGCCCGAAACTCTTCGCGTCGGCTTTGTCAGCCGCCGAAGCTCGCAGCCGCACTCTCCGGCTTTGTAAATAATTTCATTTTTAAAAATGTTTGGAAGGTTTTTCTTATGTCACACTTTAAAGGGTTCCCAGCGGATCGGACCTTTATCGTCGCCGAAGTCGGCAACAATCATGAAGGGTCCGCAGCCGTAGCGGCCGATCTGGTAAAGGAAGCGGCGAAAGCCGGTGTCGACGCGGTAAAGTTCCAGACTTTCCGAACGGAAGAATTCATCAGTCCCAGGCAGGAGGAACGGTTCGCCCGAATGCAGCGATTCGAACTCTCTGAGGCGGAATTTACCGATCTGGCTGAACTTGCCCATTCCTGCGGCCTCTTTTTCATGTCTACCCCGCTGGACCATTCCAGTGCCCGGTTTCTGGGGGGCATCGTAGACATCATGAAAGTCGCGTCCGGCGATATCACCCACCTGCCCTTGATCCGGGAGGTTTCACAGCATGGCATGCCAATGGTGATCTCGACTGGAAACGCCACCTTACCGGAAATCGACATTGCCATGGAGGCCGCCCAAACCGCCCGACCGGAGGCGTCCCAAGATGCGGAAATTGCGCTGCTTCACTGCGTATCCGCTTATCCCACACCAGATGAAGAGGCTAATTTGGCGGCTATGTCGACGTTACGGCAGCGCTACGGATGTCCGATAGGGTATTCCGATCACACGTCTGGGATTTCCGTGGCTGTGCTTGCGGTCGCCGCCGGAGCCAGAATCATCGAAAAACATTTTACACTTGATAACAATTACTCGGATTTCCGGGACCATCAATTGTCGGCGGATCCCGCCGCGATGGCGGAAATGGTTGCGGAAATCCGGCAGGCCGAACTCGTTCTTGGGACCGGCGAAAAATCCCCCCGAGCGTGCGAATCCCCATCCCGGATTGAAATCAGACGGTCGATCGCCATCGGCAAACCCGTCGCAGCAGGCACAGTATTGACCGAAGAACATTTGGTATGGTTGCGGCCCGGCGACGGTCTTCAACCGGGCGACGAAACTAGTATTCTGGGGCGGAAAGCTGCGCATGATTTGATGCCCGGCACATTTCCCAAGGTTGACGACTTCCTTTAATCCATCTCTAAGTACCGCGAGATCCTTAAATATCGATAAAATTTTAACTAAATTTTCGGGAGACTTTAACAATATTCCGCTGATGTTTGCGTTTTCCAATAGGAATAAGCTTCCAAAAACCGTATTCTAACATCGATAATAGTCGACAGCGTACGGAATGGATCCCCCCATTTCCAAACATGTCTTCAACCTTTTTTGGGGCCAAAAGGTTGAAATCCAACAGGCGTTCCTACGCCAAAAACTCTTGAATTATCGGGGGATCTGGCGACTTTCGCATTGTGACCTGCGTCACGGCGCATTTTTTAAAACTGCCTATTATTGAGTACTGGGTCGATAGAGACATAAAATTCGAAGGTAAGCGGTTATGGCCACCAATCAGAGCAACGGACAGGACGCTGGCGCGCATGCTGGCAAATCCGTCGCCGATCTAACGCCGGACTATGTGTTCGATGGCACGTCGGCCGCTATTGTGGTTCCGGTCGGCGATGCACTGCTAAATGCCGAATACAGCCGCAGCGGGCCCGACCTACTCTTGGAAACGCCGGACGGCCAACTGATCCTGGTCACAGACTATTTCGCTCAGGAAATCCCACCCGACCTCTTCACCCTTGCCGGGTCTCGCATAACCGCGGATGTCGCCGCAAAACTTGCCGGACCGCGCGCGCCTGGCCAAGTCGCGCAAAATGGCGAACTTTCGACCCTGGAAGAACCGATCGGGACTGTCGACACGACAAAGGGTGTTATCACGGTAATCCGAGCGGACGGTACACAGGTCACGCTGAATGAAGGCGATGCGCTGTTCCAAGGCGACACGTTGGTCAGTGGCGCGGATTCCGCGATCGGCATCATCTTTTCCGACAAAAGCACCATGTCGATGGCGGCAAACGCCCGCATCATCCTGGACGAATTGATCTATGACCCGCAGGACATGGCTTCCAACAGCCAAGTCTTCAACGTCATCCAAGGCGCCTTCATGTTTACCGGCGGCGCTATAGGCAAAAGCGATCCGGAAGACGTTTCCGTCAAAACGCCGGTTGCCACGATCGGAATCCGCGGCACGAAATTCGGCGTCAATGTCGACGCCTTGGACGGATCGACAAACGTCACCATTTTCGAAGGCGCTGTCTTCGTTCAAAACGGCGGCGGAAGCGTGCTGCTGACCGGTATCGGCGAAACCACGCTAATTTCTTCCTACACCCTGCCCCCGTCCGATCCGGAACACCTGTCGCTGGAAGAAATCCAACGCATTTACGGCGACGCGATCGGATTCCATCCGGTCCGTCAGGAAATACCCGACGACCATGCCTCCGCCGACGATGACGACTTACAGGACATTGCAGACGACCTGGACGATATTGACACGGCCGCTGGCGGTGACGAACAAGGCAACGAAGGCGCCAGCGACGAATTTGGCGATATTGGGAACCAGGGCATCGGCGAGAGCGGGCTGGACGGTACCCCGCCTGGCGCCGCAGGCGAAGGCGATGGTGATCCTGGCCTTTCGGGAATCGGCAGTGGCGGTGGTGACGGCAGTGGCGACCCTGATGACGGCGTCCTTGGCGGCGGTACCGGTGGCGGGAGTACCGGAGGAGGCGGATCGACGGTCACTGCGCTCGATCCCGGCGAGGGTGATGAAAACGGGCACTTCAAGAATTTGCCGAATCTTTCTCCGGGGAATTTTTCTGTCAGCGCCCCTCCCGGAGGGGGCGTCCAACAACTCCATTTGAATGCCTCAGCGCTTGGAAGTGCCGGGAATTCAAGCCTTACGCTTCAAAGTGGCACAACCAGTGACAGTGTAAATCCCGACCTTCAGTCAGCCGTATTGTCCAGTACGGACGGTAGTATGAACCTGACCATCAACGGGTTTGAGGAACTGGCGATCACGTTGGGCGGCGGTGGCGACACAATCGACATCGGCGACCTTAGCGGCACCAGCATCATTCCGGACACGATCACAATTTTCGCCGGGGACGGCGACGACACGATCACCACCGGTGAAACGGTCGATACGCGCCTCGTCATCGACGGCGGACTTGGGAACGACGACATCAAAGGCAGCGAGTTCGGCGATACGATTCACGGCAATACCGGTAACGAAGAAGAACTGGCCAACCAAGAAGGTGTCGATGGCAATGACACCATTGATGGCGGCGCCGGAGACGACACGCTGTTCGGCGATGGTGGGGATGACACGATTGCCGGCGGTGTTGGTAACGACATTATCGAAGGCGGTGCCGGAAATGACGTTTTGTCCGGTGGTATCGCCGTCGTAACCGAAGAAAACGGTGACACGCGCGTTATCGGTACCGATGGGATCGAGTCGGCAACGGACGATGGCGCCGATACAATATCCGGTGGCGACGGCGACGATCAGATTTTTGGCGGCTCGCTTGCCGACACACTGAACGGCGATGCCGGCAATGACGATATACAAGGTTCCGGCGGCGATGACATTGTTCGCGGTGGCGCCGGCGATGACCTCCTCGACGGCGGCAGCGGATCCGACACCGTGGACGGTGGCGAAGGCGACGACAGGGCCATCTTCGTTGTCGGCCAGGAGCAGACCGACGGCGTGAACGACGCCTATGACGGTGGCGCGGACAGCGACACGATTGTCATCAACTACGACACGGAAGCCCTTGAAAACCCGGAATTCAGGCAGGCTATCCTTGATATCCACGCCATGCTGGGCAACGCCGCATCGGGGTCACCTGAAGAGTTCGACACCGCGCCATTCCAGCAGCTTGGCCTGGACATTCAAAACTTCGAAACCGTTGAACTGGACGGCCCCTCCTTTGCTGTGCTGCCGGAAGATGGACTGAGCGTAGAAGAAGACGGCTCGATCCTGTTGAACCTGGCGGTTGTCGATGTCCTGCCGGGCAAGTCCGTCAGCATCACCATCGGAAACCTGAACGGGGCGTCCCTCGTCGATGGCGACGGAAATCCTGCCGGTACGGAAAATGGCGACGGTACCGTCACCCTCACCGTCGATCAGTTGCAGGGCCTGACAGTCGAGCCCGCCGCGGATTCCTCCGACGACCTGGACCTTGCCGTCACGGTCACCACCGTTGATGAGTTCGGTACCGTCGAAGCCGTCGGCGAAACCCTGGATGTCACGGTCACGCCGGTTGCCGATCTGCCCGACGTGACAGCCGCCTCGGTCGAAGGTGCTGAAGACACCTCGATCGCTTTGAATATTTCCGCAACGGTTACGGACCAAGATGGGTCCGAGGCCATATCTCCCCTCGAAGTCACAACGGGATTCAACGAAGGCGAATCTGGCGTAATCATCACCGGTTTTTACCCCAACATGGACTCCCCGATCGTCTTATCCGGCTTTGAGCCCGGCACGACATTCAACGCAGGAAGCCTCGTGGATGGCGTGTTGTACTTGACAGTGGAGGACCTGCCCGGGCTCAGCCTCCAGCCGCCCGCCGATTTTTCGGGCGACATGGAGCTGACCATTTCCGTCACATCCACAGATTCAGATCCGGATAGTGATGAAAGTGATACGGCAACCGCCACGCAGAGCTTTGTCGTCTCGGTTGCCGGCGTTGCCGACGCACCCACCCTTTCGGCTGAGAACGAGGAGACGGCGGAAGACAGTGGCATCGAGCTCAATATCGGGGCATTTCTGACGGATTCTTCCGAAGCACTATCCGAAGTCACCATTTCGAACTTCCCGCCGGGTACGACATTCTCGGCCGGCACCCTCACCGGCGGCATTCTGACGATCGCAGCGGCCGATCTGGCGGGCTTGGAGATGACGCCCCCCCTCAACTTCTCCGGCGACATCAATCTCACTGCATCCGTCACGTCCCAAGACGGCGATGACAGCAAGACGACCACAACGAATTTCACCGTTACTGTGGAAGGCCTCGCCGACTTGCCGACTCTTGAGTTGAACGATACGGCCGGTGAGTCCGCGTCGCCGATCCCGGTCGATATCTCAAGCACATTGACAGATTTGGACGGGTCGGAAGAGCTGACGATCACGATTTCAGGCCTGAATGGTGCGACGCTCAGCGCCGGGACCACCAACGAGGACGGTTCGGTCACCTTGACCGAGGCAGAGCTGGAGGGCCTGACGATCACGCCCGCCCCGGGAACAACGGGTTCAATCGACCTGACGGTAACGGCAATCGCGACCGAAAAGGAATCTCATGACAGCATCTCGGTCAGCGGCACGGTCACGGTTACGATCACCGACACCGAGACTGGAACAGGCACGGTGGTCCTGCAGCCCGGCCAGGATCTGGACCTCGTCGCACCGGCTGATGATGGCCCCCATAAGTTAACACTGGACGCCGGATTCAATGGCGCCACGACGGGCGACGATTGGGTGATCGCCCAGGACGCGTTGGGCCGGGTCACCCTGACCAACACCCTCACCGGCCAATTGGTCACCGCCGACGGGTACGAAGAAATCGATATCGATTTCGGTCCGGGTGAGGATACGGTCGAACTGCGCGATCTTTCCAACACAGACCTGACCAACGATACGCTGACCCTGAACATGGGTGACGGCGACGATACGGTTACCGTCGGCGAAGACGTCAACCGTGACGTCGAACTCTATGGCGGCGCGGGCAATGACGACCTGCAGGCCAGCAATGGCGACGATCTGATCGACGGCGGCATAGGCGACGACACCGTCGATGGCGGTGAAGGCTCGGACACCTATCTTTGGGCGGAAGGCAATGGCGTCGATAGCTATGCAGACACCGGCAAAGAAGGCACGGATACGGTTGTGGTGCAGGCCGCTGCTTTTGACGGCATTGGCGACGGTTTCAGCGCAGCACAGTCTGGAGTAGACGCAATCGGGCGCGATGCAGATAGCGACGGCGTTGTAGATACCGGAAGCCCGCTGCTCATCGCGCTATCCGACAGTAGCGAAACGGTGGATTTCTCAGGCCTCGATTTCCTGAACAGCCAGACGACAATCGATTTGGGCGGTGGCGACGACACCGTCACAACCGCGATCGGCGATGGCGATGCCGTGACCTATACGGGCGGCGAAGGTCAGGACACCCTGAACCTGTTGCTCACGGCAGGAAGCCTGAACCAAGTGATCTCTTCCGGTCAACTCGGCTTGCTTCAATCCTATATCGCGTCACCGGACGAAGCGGTTCTCACCCTGACCACGCCAAATATTGTCGCGCAAGGTTTCGAAACCGTTCGTATCGGCATGCTCGGCAGTGATGGCTCTGTTGTCGACGTCTCCGAAGCGTTGGCCAATGCCACGGCCGACAATGAAGGTTTCGGGGAAACCATCTTCGGGACCAACGGGGCGGATCTTATCTTCGCGGGCGGCGGCAACGACGTTGTGCGCAGTTTCAATGGCGACGACGTGCTGTTCGGCGGCGACGGCGAGGACTACCTGAACGCGGGTAACGGCGAAGACTATGTCGATGGCGGTACCGGAAACGATATTATTGACGGCGGTTCGGGCAATGACCGCCTTTTGGGCGGCGACGGTGCCGATCTGGTTTCCGGCGGACAGGGCGACGACTATATTTCCGGCGGCGACGGCAATGACTTCGTAGCAGGGTTCCAAGGCGATGACATCGTTGAAGGGAACGACGGCGACGACAATATTTCCGGCGGTAGCGGTCAGGATTCCCTCTATGGCGGCGATGGAAATGATCGCCTCGCGGGCGGGTCCGGTGACGACTACCTGATCGGCGGGGATGGTATCGATGTTCTCGACGGCCAGACCGGGGACGACGTTCTTATCGCCGACGATTACGAAGACCAGCTTTTCGGTGGAACGGGCGATGATGTTCTGGTGTCCACCATGGATGAACTGCCGGAATCGCGGGTTTCCAGCGGCGCCCAGGGCAATTTCTCTGGTGTCCGGGACGGTGGCGAGGGTGTAGACACTTTCCAGCTCAACTCCGACGAGCTCGGACCGCACGCGCTTTCAGGGGATGAATTCTCAAACATTCGGAACATCGAGATATTGGACCTATCGGGTGTCGATGAACTTCAGCTTTCGCTGAAGGTTGAGGATGTTGTCACCATGACGGATGAGGATAACGACCTGACGATCCTGCTCGGCGAAAACGTCACCAGTGTCGAAATCGACGATGAAACCATCCAGTTGGAAGGCGGTCAGGCGATATTCGAGCAGGACGGGGTCCAAATCACCCTTCAGCAACAACAACCGCCGCCGGAAGCCTCGTAAAGGCAGCTGTCCAGCGCGGGCTTCCGATTGCCGGCGGACGTTTTCGCACCTCAAAACATACCCCCTCCTCGCTTGACGATCAGGCAGCAACCGGCAACCCTGATGCACGGTATCCTCCCGCCTTTTCCTGCGAGTTTCATCCATGACAAGTACGACAAAGCCGCAGCACTCAGAAGAAGGGCTCGCGGCGCTCGCTGACCGGGTTCGGCAAGACCTGGACACTCTTTCTTTTCCTTTCAAACCTTGGATGCCGGAGCCGGTTCAAACCCCAGGCACGCAGTCTTATGACGTCGTCATTGTCGGCGCGGGCCAAGCCGGCCTGTCTATCGCTATCGGTCTGATCCGGGAAAACGCAGGCAAAGTTCTGGTGATCGATCAGGCGCCGGAAGGAAAAGAAGGGCCATGGACGACGTTCGCGCGAATGCCGACCCTGCGCTCGCCAAAATACCTGACCGGGCCGGATTGGGGCATTCCCTCCCTCACCTTCCGTTCTTGGTTTCTTGCCCAATGGGGCCAGTCCGCCTGGGACGGTTTGGACAAGATACCGAATACGCAATGGCAGGATTATTTAACCTGGCTGCGTGTGGTGACCGGCATCCCGATATGGAACGACTGCAGACTCGCCTCTATTACGCCGAACGGGCTCGGCTATGCCCTAGCCGTGGATCACACCGGCGCGCCCATGACGCTCAATGCGCGAAAGGTTGTCTTGTGCACAGGCATCCAAGGCGGCGGGGACTGGCACATTCCTAGCATCGTGCAATCGAATTTGCCAAAAGGCGCCTACGCTCATGCATCTGAGAACGCGATTGATTTCGCTTCCCTCTCAGGGAAGCGTGTCGCGGTATTGGGGGCGGGTGCATCCGCATTCGATCAGGCGGCAACCGCATTGGAAGCGGGCGCGCAATCGGTACATCTTCTGACCCGGCGAAACCAATTGCACCGTGTGCAAACGTACAAACACCTGGAACAGTCGGGGTTCCTCGGCGGATTTCATCGCCTGCCCGACGAATGGCGATGGCGGTTCATGAATTATATCCTGACCCTGCGCGAACCCCCGCCGCGGGAAACCGTTGCGCGCGTCACACGACACGCCAATTTCACATTGGTTACAAAAGCTTCCTTGGACGACATATCCCTTCGGGACGGAATCGTCGCGATTGAAACGCCGAAAGGGCGTATCGAAGCGGATTTCCTGATTTGTGGGACCGGCTTCACGGTCGATCTTGCCCTTAGGCCGGAACTTTCTTCTTTCCATGAGAAAATCGCCAATTGGGGGGATCGATACGCCCCGCCGGCGGACGAGCAGAACACCGCGTTGGAGAAATATCCCTATCTGGGCCCTGGGTTCGAATTCACTGAAAAGGAACCGGGCACAGCACCCTACCTGGTAAACCTCCACCTGTTCACATTCGGATCAACGTTATCCCAGGGCTTCAGCGGTGGGGGAATGAACGGCTTGAAATACGCTCTACCGCGCCTGCTGGACGGCATCGTAAGCAGCCTTTACGCCCAGGACGCGGCCCACCATTTCGCAGCGCTGAAGGAATACGATACACCTGAATTCGATTTGGACGACATCAAGACCCTCTGACCGCCTCGTGCCCGCCTCAATCAGCATCGACGGCGGACGCAAAAGCCGCATCGATGAACCGTAAGCCCCGGTCCAACTCGCGCCGCCACAATTTCCAGGAGTGATTGCCGTCGGTCACACGCAGTTCCGCCGGGATTCCTATCGCCCGCAAACGCAGGAAGGTGAGGAACGCCCCCTCATACAGGGTAAAATAATCATCGTCCCCAACGGTTAGCAGGATTTTTGGGCTGATATCGGCGTGAACCAGCCGGGGAAGAAAAGCGAACACGTTCTCCCGGTTGAAATTCGCCGCGCGGAAGGGGGTTCCGAAAGCCCCGCGGAACAACTTGATCTGCGTTTCGGATACCGGATCGTCCGGCAAGGCGTCGTCCACGATCGCACCACTGAAACTGACCGCCGCGGCAAAACGGTTCGGATGTTTCACCGCAAAGCGGATCGCCCCGAACCCGCCCATGGAAAGGCCCGCCATGGCCCGCGCAGCGCGACTGTTATCAGCCTTATAGCGCGTTTCAATATGACCGATCAGGTCGTCAAGGATCGCGGTTTCAAATGCGCCCGGTCCCCCATACGCCGTTGAATCGATATACCAACTGTCTTCCCCATCCGGCATGACGATGATCATCGGTCTGATATCGCCCGACGCGATCAGCCTGTCCGCAGTTCGTCCCGCGCCGCCGACATTAGGCCAGTCCAACTCGCTACCGCCCAGACCGTGAAGAAGATAGACGACCGGGTATGGGCCACCCTTGTCGTATCCATCCGGCAAATAAATCGAATAGGCCATTTGTCGGCCTAGTGCGTCGCTTTGGAACAATAGAGATTCGTGTAATTTGGAGCCGTCAGCCCAACCCGGCTGCGACGACCACAGCAACAACAGAACCGTCACGGCAAAGCGGCATAGGCTTGCATGGATTCGGTTTCCCATGCGGGGCCGTGCCCCCTATTCCGCCGGCACCGGACGGGCGCCCTGACTAAAATCGGTTTGAGGCTTGTCCCCGGCTTTACCTTGGACAGATTCGAAAACCGACGCTTTGCCGACCCGATGCGCACTTGCCTGGGCCGAGTTCACATGCCGGTCCACGGCGCGCCAGGGCTGCGTCTTATACCAGCCGATGAAATAGGCAACGCCGACCAATATTCCCATACCGCCCAAATTCACCAGGGTCAGTTGCCACCCGTCCCGGCCGATCACATCCAGGATCATGCCGGCGATGCGGCTGAGGAACATCGACACCACGAAGGTAACAAGCGCCTGCTGTCCGACTTTACGGATCGGGTTAAAGATCGGCGCGTAGAGGAAGCTTTCCCGCCCTTTCAGCATTGCGACCGCAAGATAGGCGAGTGCCATGAAGTGGATGTACCGGCCAAAGCCGAAATCCGTCTTGCCCAGCAATCCCAGATCCAAACCGATATAGGCTCCGCTGTCCGACAGAACGTCATACAGCACCATGACTTCCGGAAAAGCCTTCCAGGCCGCACGGTTCCACACCAAGAATCCCAATACCACAATCGCCAGGGCGGTTATGACCAACGGCCTCGTAACCGGCGGTGCCGTGATCCACTTTCTGCTGAGTGCGAAACCGGTGAAGAACAGTAATTGCCAACCCAAAGGATTAAAAAACCAGACCAATTCGTCGTTGAAAGGTGCTGCGGGTAGGTCCCATTGCTGATTGAACTGAAGGACGTAAAGGCCAAGGACGAACGCTATCGCCAAGCCGGTATGCACCCGCTGCGCCAAGACGACCAACGGCATCATCAACAGCACGCCAATATACATCGGCATGATGTCGAAATAATTCGGCACATAAGTCAGCGTGAAAAGTCCGACGAGCTGCTGTCCGGGATTCTCAAAGAACGGGTTCAGGGCCAGACTGCTGACGTAATCTTCCTCGACCGCATAGAGGTTCGCCACATAGACCGCAACGGCGATTGAGAGGAACATCATGATATGGGCGATATAGAGGGTGAAAACGCGATAAACGACCCGGGCTGTTCCCATCCAGAATCCAGCGCGGATGAATGTGCCGCCGAAGGCAATGGCAGCCGCGAAGCCCGAGCAGAAAACGAACATTTCCGTCGCGTCACTCGGCCCGAAACGGGCGGGAATAAAATTGGCCCAATGGTTCCAGGGCACATGGGCAATAAAAATGATCAGCATCGCGATGCCCCGGAAGAAATCCAGGCGCGGATCGCGAATGCGACGTACCGGATGATGGGCCGCTTCGGTCTGCTGCCCGCCGGACGAATGATGCTCGCCGCTGTTCATCTGACCCCGCATCCTTCCAATTGGGTATCGGCCCGGGATTTGTCCGTACGCACATCATAAAAAAGTGCGACAAGCGACCCGGAATATCCACACGCTTTCTACTGTGTTTGCCGGAAAACCCTAGCAAAACCAACTAAAAGAGCGTCACGAATTTGTGACAAGACGTGTCTGCCTTCGCCTTACTTTTGCCGCTTTTATGCCGGATATATGGCAGGATACGATCGCGGCGTCCGGGCCGGATATTCGATGAAAAGGGTGTAACCGGACCAGCCGACGATCGATGATAGATCGTATTGGATAGGAACTCTTTCAAGCCGGCAATGACGCCTCGTTCCCGGTTAGTTGATCCTGAATGGCCATTTGGGGGTTGTATGTTGAACCGTCGCGATTTTGCGAAAAGCTTGGCCCTGGCGGGCACGGGCAGCTTTTTGCTGCCTGGCCTGGCCGGAATGGCCATGGCTGCCCCGCGTACCGGGGCAGCGGTTCGTGATTTCGACACATTGAAGATCGTCGCCCAGCGCCTTGCCGCGGCGCCTTACGACCCACCACACGTCACCACATCAGCTTACCTACGCGAATTAACGCCGGACCAGTTCCAGCAAATCCGATTCCGACCCGACCGTGCGCTTTGGCATGATGGCTCGGATTTCGAAGTGCACTACCAGAAGCCCGGCGTATATGCGAACGACCTTGTCGAATTGACCGAGCTGGCTGCCGGGAACGCGCACGCGATACGGTACGACCTGTCTGATTTCGACCTGTCCGGCCTGCCCGCCTTGCCGAAGGGCGCTGCGCGGGAAGACGCCTTGCATGCGGGTGGTTTCGCCGGTTTCAAGGTCCTCTACCCCCTGCACGAGGAACACCATTGGAAGGACGAGTTGATCGTCTTTCGCGGCGCCAGTTATTTCCGCTTTCTTGGACGGCATCAGCAATACGGGCTGTCCGCCCGTGGAATCGCGATCGACACGGCAATACCACGCCAAGAGGAATTCCCCGATTTCCGCGCCTTCTGGTTGGAACGGCCAAATCCCGGCGACCGGCAGCTGCGGGTACTCGCGCTGCTCGACGGGCCGAGTGTTTGCGGAGCATACAGGTTCACCATCACACCGGATGACGAAACGGTGGTCGAGGTCGAGGCGGAACTAACCCTTCGCAACACCGTCGAAAAGCTTGGATATGCTCCGCTTACAAGCATGTATCTGTATGGTGACGCGGAGCGCGCCACACAGACCGGTGCCGCTGGCATGAAGATCCATGACTCGGACGGTCTGTGCATGCGACTGGCCGACGGGCAAACCATTTGGCGCCCCCTGACCCGCCGTCGTGGTGTTACCGTTACCCAGCATTTCGCCGAAAACCCGCAAGGGTTCGGACTGCTTCAGCGGGAAAAAGATCCCGACGTCTTTGCGTCGCCGGACAAGCGCTATCATATGCGTCCGGGCTATTGGGTTGAACCGGTGATCCCGTTCGGAAAAGGCCACGTACAATTAGTGGAAATCGAGAGCATCGACGTCGATTTCGACAATATTGCCGCTTTTTGGGTGCCTGAAGACATGCCAGTCCCCGGCCAGCCATTCCAGCTGCATTACCGCATCACCTCGGTGAACGAAAATCCGCCTATGTCCCAATCGATGGGGTATGCCCAATCGAGCCGCATGAGCGCACTGGACACAGGGAAAGAACGGCCCTATTTGAGGGCCGCCGTGCAGTTCCGGGGGGTGCCGCAAGGCGAACTCGACGAAGCCTCGGCACGGGTTTCCAGTCCACATGGAACGGTGACGGACACTGTTCTGAAACGCCGTTCAGACGGTACCGTCGAATTGACTTTTGACCTGCAAAGCCAAAACGCCGAGCGGGCTGAAATTTTTGCTTGGCTGGAACGTGATGGCCAGCCCTTTACTGAAACATGGAGTTATCTGTGGACGGTGTAGCCCCTCTCGCTCGACGTCTTGTTTTCGCTGTACCCGTTTTGTCCATGACAGCGGCAGCGGTCACATTCATGTATCAAGTTCTGTGCCCCATGGGCATGACGCCGGCTGAATGGGGCATGCTTGTCTTGTTCTCGCTGTCCTTTGTTTGGATCGCGATTTGGTTCTGGAACTCGATGCTCGGTTTTATCATTCAAGCCTTCAGCCCGAATCCGGGCGAGGCATCCTCGCCAATCCTCGCCAATTTGGATCGCGGCGCACCGGTCCGGGCAAAAACGGCGATCGTGATGCCGATCTACAACGAAGAGCCCGAACGCGCGTGCCGCCGTCTTCAAGCTACATTCCGGTCGATCGAACAGACCGGGTACTTGGACCGGTTCGAGTTTTTTCTGCTCAGCGATACCACCGACCTATCCATCGCCGATGAAGAACGTCAGTGCCATGCGCATTTGTCGGAACTGCTCGGCACCGGAAAGATCCATTACCGCCGCCGGGAAAAGAACACGGGGCGTAAGGCCGGAAATATCGCGGAATTTGGCCAGCGCTGGGGCAAGGACTTCGACTTCATGGTCGTGCTCGACGCCGATAGCGTCATGTCCGGTGGATTGATCGCCGACCTGGTTCGCATGATGCAAGAAAACCCGGATGCGGGTATCATCCAGACGGTTGCCCGCCCCATTCTGTCCGAAACGTTATTCGGCCGCCTGCAACAATTCGGCGGTCGTGCCACAGCGGAAATCGTCAATACCGGGGTTGGCTTCTGGCAGATGGGCGACGGCAATTACTACGGCCATAATGCAATTATCCGCACCGCCCCCTTCTTTGAAAGTTGCGACCTGCCGATATTGAAGGGCAAGGGGCCTCTATCCGGCGAAATTATGAGCCACGACTTCGTCGAGGCCGCCTATATTCGCCGCGCAGGGTACAAGGTTTGGAACGTTCCGGTCGGGGAAGGCAGCTACGAAGAAATTCCCCCGACCTTGCTCGACTACGTCAAACGGGATCGCCGCTGGTGTCAGGGAAATCTGCAGCATTCACGCGTCCTGATCGAAAAAGGCTTGTCGCCGTTGAGCCGTTTCCACATGGCATCCGGCATCATGTCCTATGTCGCCTCCCCGCTCTGGTTTTTGTTCCTGCTGGCAAGCGTCGTGAACCTGCTGGACCAGAGCAATCCGAACCTTGCCTATCACGGTCCAGGATCGGGATTGTTCACGCTGGTACCGGGCGACTGGAATGTCATGGCCATCACACTTTTCTGTACAATCATGGCCATGCTGATCCTGCCGAAGTTTCTCGGTACTTTCCTGCTTGCTCTGAACGCACGGGAAAGGGCCCGTTTCGGCGGTGCAGTGGGACTGTTTGCGAGCGGTCTGGCCGAGACCGCGATGTCGGTCATCATGGCGCCGGTGATGATGGTTTTTCAGACCGGTTTCGTCGTGTCGATCCTACTTGGTGTATCGGTTAAATGGGATCGTCAGGCCCGCAACGGGCATAGCGTGGCCATAGCTGAAGCCCTGCGGCGGCATGCCACCAACCTTGTCTTTGGCGGCGCCCTTCTAGCCCTGGTGCTAACCCTCGCCCCGCAATCGCTGCTTTGGTTCTTACCGCTGATTGTCGGCCCCCTGCTATCGCCGCTGATTACAACGGTTACCAGCAGCCGGCGGTTGGGAAATGCCTTCGCCCGGTTTGGATTGCTGATGACGCCTGAGGAAACTGCGCCGTCCATAGAAATTGCGCCGCTCCGCAAGCCTGATCCCGCCTGGGCCAATATCATTGGGCGCGCAGGGGCAGGACCTATCTCGGTCGCGGCAGTTGGGACTGCGGCAACCTGATCCGGACAGTACCGCCTAGCGTTCTGTTTCAGGCCGCTTGAACAACCCATTCATGAGATCGATCATGACAAGACGGAATTCCTCGTCCTGCGCCGCCGTTTCCACACGCACCCAACCGTGTGCCTCAGCAAGGCGCTGACCGCCACGGCAAAGGACAGAAACGATCTTCAGTTCTTTTTCACCGCGCACGCCTTCCGGCACCGTGCCGCCGCAGAGCGACGAACCGCTGACACCCGACCCCGCACCCATCATATGGATGACGCGAACTGCGCTTTTTGCAGCTCCATGGTTTGCCGTAAAAATGTTCTTGGTTCGCTGATTGGCGGCATCGTTCATCAAATCGAGGGTGATGCTTTCATACCCGCTGGCCGATGCAATCGCGCGCGGCAGTATTTGAACCAGGATCGGTCCTTTCTGCGCGGCTTCGGGCAGATACCGCATGGTCCCGTTGTTATCGACATACATTTCGACCACGCGCGGAGTCGCTTCGTCGCATGCACTCAACAATCCCGCTATTCCAATCACCACCAAGAAGGCACGCAACGGTTTGACCGTCATAGGTTCGCTCCTTTGCTTATACTTCCCCGTCTATTTGGGGATTTCACTCTCCAAGTCACGGGAATTCTGTTCAGCCCGCCGGACCGAGTCGGAAAGGATTTCGCGCATACGAGGCGCCAGAAACCGGGTCGCCGTTTGCCGATCGCCGTTCGGCAAATGGCGCAGGACCGTGTAGGACAATTGCAGCATGCTGGTGATCGATCCCGCGAAGCTTGCCTGAATAGCCCCCATGGCATCCATCCGCGTGGCGGATAAGCCATCCTCGATCATCGGATAAAGCCCATCTATCAGCCCGTCCAAATCCAAATCAGGCCGCCGCAATAAATCTTCCACACCGGTCCACCACTGCAAAAGCGCCTGTCGGTAGGCCAGAAGCTTGGTTCGACAGAGTTCCGGATCGGGATCCGCTGCTGCGCCCAGTTTGGCCAAGACACTGTCCACGGCGGCCGTCGCTTCACTTCCCGCAAAACTCAAACCCACCGGATCAATCGGGTCCGCCCCCGCGATCCGAACACCATCGCTGCAATTATGAAAATTCGTTCCATCATAGGCTCGGATCAAACGTTCGAACCCTGTCCGGGTCAGTTGGAACTGGCGGCTTGTGAAAACCGTGCCGCCTCGATTGCCGGGCGCTTCGATCTCAAGCCCGTCCATGCCCCGGCCGGTCTTCCAGAATTCGTCCTCGACCAGATTATAGGCCGACTTCTCACTATGATGGACGTCGCGCGCACGGGAACCGAGATCTATTCCAAACAGGTAAATATCGCGCACCCCCAAGGCGATCGCCGCCCGGCATGCCAGATTAGCCACTGTAGGGCCTGACAATCCGATCACCTGTTCGGGCCTAGCGAACAAGCGGCTTCCCGCATTGCTGTCCCGGAAATAGAAAATGCGATTGGGAAAGAAAGCGCTGGTTCGCGGGGACACTGTCCAGGATGCCAGTAGCGTTATCTTCGACAGATCATGGTCGCGGGTCAGCAATCCCAACCCTTCGTCGATCGTCACCGTGTTCTCGATTTCACAATGCAGGTCGGGCGTAACCCCATGGTTCAGCGCCACGCCAAGCCCCGTTCCGGCGCTGATGACAACCGCCCCATCCCGCTGAAGCCGCGCCACCTGGTCCATCGATTTGTCCGCGCTTGGGCCGCTACCGACGACAAGGACCGGCGGTATTGGGCCCTTCGATGGAGGTTGATCCACCAATAGACGCGCCGGTCCCGCCAGATGATGCTGAACCGTATGGGTAAGCATTCGGATTTCGTCTTCGAAGAAACCCTTGGCCATTTCCAGGATTGGTCCTCTTTCCTGGATCTGCCGAATGACGTCCGGCAGCGGCGCTACATCGTAGTGCTGGAACATATAGGCGCCGTCGATACGGATGTAATTGGGCCCGCGCAGCGCCGTTTGAACCTGCTCGGCCAAGGTCTGTGAATCCTGCCCGATGCAGAACCAGATCCGACCGCCCCGCCGGTTCAATTCATCCGCCAGCGCCTTCCAGTCCACAATGTGCAAGCTGTGCCGCAGGAACTCCGGAAACGGGTCGACCACGACGAGGTCTCTGATGGCTAGTGCGTCGACCAACATCGGCAGGTGAAGGCCAAGTCCCAGACCGAAGCAAACAAGGTGCCCGGCATCCTTTTCGGGGAACCATTCAAGACTTTGGCCGTCCACATGGTCCAGCAGCGCTTCAGCAAAACGGGCCGCGATGAACTCGCCCTGTTCATGCAACTTCGCGGCAAGGCGTTTGGATTCGAGGGGACGCGGCGTGAACCGGCCATCCCGTCCGAACTGGTCCTCCTCGAACAGGAAATTAGAGGCCGCGAAACTGATGCGCCGGACAGGATTGGCAAGAAACTCAGAAACCTGCGGGTCGACATACGCCGACGCCCCAGACGGATAGAGCAATCGACCGCCAAGGTCGATATTCCATCCTTCCTCCGGTCCACCAACAAGCGAACTGGCCGTTCGCTGGTCATCCGCCAACCACGCAAACAAATCCGGCGGCAATATGGGCCGCATTGCCGCCAGATTGGCTCGTTTGTCAGGTAGACGTGTCATGAACAGACTATCCGACGAGTCTGCCCATCAGGTCTAACCGGGAAACCGTGTTATCTGCGTCACGCGACCTGACGTTCGGTATCTTCGCGCTTCTGACCAAGTGACTCGCCCGCTTCAAGAATACCGGTCCAGGTGTTGTCATCCAATGGGATGCCCTCCTGGCCACGTTTTACGCGCGCGGCGCGTTCCGGGTCGCCGGCAACCAGCACCGGTTTGGCCGGATCCTGCGGGGTCGCCGATTTCACATAGTCGATCGTCGCCTGCAATTCCCGCGAGAACGTGTCGGAGGAGATCAGCTTGTTCGGATCGAAGACAATGCCGAGCATATTGTTGATGATGCCGTCCATACGCTCCCGGGCCGGCTGAATCGTCTGTCCGCCGCTCATCATACCGCCGAGCAATTCGCACATCAGCGCCAAGCCCGACCCCTTATGCTCGCCGAAAGGCAGCAACGCACCGCGCAATTCGGGGAACATGACGCCAGGATCGGTGGTCGGCACACCATCGGGGTCGAGTAGATTGCCCTCTTCCATCTGAACGCGCTTGTTGTAAGCGACGCGCACTTTTCCCAGCGCCAATTTACTGGTCGCCATGTCGAGCACGATTGGGTCCTGCTTTCCGGCCCCCGGCACCGCGATGCAGACCGGGTTTGTGATGAAACGCGCCTCTCCGCCGCCGAAAGGCGCGACACTGGGACGATGATCCGAGACATTGACGAAATGGATCGACACCATGCCTTCGGCAATCGCCTGTTCGCCATAGGAACCAACCCGGCCTATATGGAAGGCGTTGGCCAACGTATAGAGAGCGACGCCGGTTTCCTTCGCCCGCGCGATCGCCCCGGCGGTCGCTTCCTTCGCGACGCGCTGGCCGAACCCCTTCTTGGCATCGTATTGCAAGATGGCGCCGGCATCGTTCACGCAGGAAACCGCCGTGTTCGGGACAACCAGCCCTCTATGGAAACAATCGATGTATTTCGGAATCATACCCACGCCGTGGCTGTCATGGCCGGACAAGTTCGCCATCACCAGATGATCGGCGACGATGTCGGCTTCTTCGGCAGTGCTGCCGGTCAGCCGCACAATTCCGGAAATGGTAGATTTCAGTTTATCAGCCTGAAATGTCGGCACGGTTTTTCTCCCACTCAATCAAACGATTATAGGTTCTTCATACGATAGTCGCGGATAACGTCCGGATCCGGTTCCATACCCAGTCCGGGCCCATCCGGCACGCGGAAACAGCCATTAGCGTCCGGCTCGATCAGGTCACCATACAGGCATGCCTCAACGGTCAGGAAGAACCGCTCGGCCCAACCATCTGGCACAACGGATGCCAGCAAATGCAAAGTCGCCAGATAGCCGGTCCCGAAATAAGGTGAATGCGGCATGACCGTCACGCCGAATTGCTTGGCCTGTTCGATGGTCTTCAGAAATTCGGTGATACCGCCCACCTTGGTGACGCTGGGTTGCGCATATGTTACCGCGCCAGCCTGGAACATCTTTCGGAATTCCATTGCCGTGCAGGCATTTTCACCGGCCGCCAGGGGTACACCGGTCAGCTTTTGAAGTTTGGCCAGACCTTCGAAATCTTCCGGCGGAAAAAGCGGTTCTTCAATCCAATACGGATCGTAGGCCTTCATCTCCTCAATCACCTGGGCCGCTTCCTCAAACTGCCAGGGACAATTCGTATCGACCGTGATGGGGATATCCGGGCCGGCGACCTCGCGCGCGGCTTTCAAGGGCGGGACCGATACCTCATGCAATTTCAGCACACGGTAACCTTGGTCCAGCGCCGCCTGCGCGCGGTCGCCCACGATATCGGCGTCACCGTACCGGAACAAACTGGCATAGCCCTCGATCAATGACCGGGACCGGCCGCCCAAAAGTTCGAAAACCGGCTTACCGGCCGCCTTGCCGGCAATGTCCCATAAGGCGATATCCAAACCGCTCAAGGCAAAAACCGTGATGCCGTACCGACCCCAAAGGTGCATGCCCTTTTGAAGGTCCAAATTGATTGCGCCGATATCAGACGCATCGCGGTCAATGACCGTCGGGGCGATCATGTCTTCGACAACCGCCTTAAGCGGGCGAATGCAGTTATAGCTGAACGCCTCGCCCCACCCGACAAGGCCGCTCTGGGTCTCCACGCGGATCAGCAAAACAGAGAGCTTTTGCCATTTATTCCCGGCCCATCCTTTGGACGTCCCGCCGTCTTTTCCGAAGGGACTGAAAGGAATTTCGAGAGGTATCGCCTCGACGCTTTTGATCCGCATGACGCCGCCCCCTGTGTATTTTCTGAAAAACTTCGTTGATGGCGGCGCTATTGAAAGGGGTTGCGAAACACTCCACAAGCTATGTTTCGTTCAACAAAGCCGGTCCTGCGCGTCACCGCCCTTTCCCAGGAATTTTCCAGGAATCACGTTCATGTCAGCGTCCGCAGAAACATCCGCCGCATCCCGCTGGGACATCGTGACGGTCGCCATGATGGTCGGGATCCTGGCCGGGATGCAAATCGGCAAAGTGGCGCCCGCCCTGCCCGTGCTTCGAACGGATTTGGACCTGGACCTGGTTACGGCGGGTTGGGTTGCGTCTCTCTTCACTTTGGCTGGCGCCTGCGGCGGAGCTTTAATCGGCGCTTCCGCGGACCGTATCGGACCCCGCCGCGCCGCTCGGTTCAGCTTGCTCATGCTGGCCATCGGGTCGCTTTGGGGTGGATTTTCCAGCAGCCTGATCGAAATCATGTTGAGCCGGTCGGTCGAAAGCCTGGGCTTTATCGGCACGGCGGTGTCCTGTCCGCGACTGATCGTCGGCGCGGTTGCCCCGAAGGACCGAAACCTCGCCCTCGGCATCTGGGGCACCTTCGTGCCCGGCGGGATGACCATCGCCATGCTGATGGCGCCCATTGCGATGCCTGCGATCGGATGGCGCGGCATATGGATCCTAAACGGTTGCCTGGCCCTTGCCATGATCGGCGTCCTGGCTTGGAAAACCCGCAACGCCAGTTGGACACCGCCCGATGCCGCTGCCGCACCCATCCCACCCCTTCAAGGGTTGATGCGCTGTGTCAGTCAGGTCGGTCCCTGGCTGCTGGCGCTGACCTTCTTCGCCTATTCCATGCAGTACCTGTCGGTCACCGCCTGGATGCCAAGCTTCCTGATCGATGCGCGCGGTCTGGAATACGAAACCGCCAACTATTTCGCGGCCATCGTGGTGGCGGCCAATATGATCGGTAATGTGCTGGCCGGCATTTTACTGGCCCGTGGGATGACGCGGCAGACCGTTCTTCTGGCAGCCTTTATCGGCATGGCGATTTGCGCGGCGGGACTCTATGGCCCCTGGTTGGAGACCGGCCCGCGCATCGTTTCCGCCTTCCTGTTCAGCGCTATCGGCGGGTTGATACCCGGCGCCTTGATGGCCGCGACACCGGTTCATGCACCGGCAACAAATCTCGTCGGTGTTGTGAACGGATTGATGATGCAGGGGTCGAATATCGGTGCATTGACAGGCCCGCCCCTGATTGCCGGTATCGTTACCCTCAGCGGCGGCTGGCATGGCGCCACGTGGCATGCGCTGATCTTCTGTGTCGTGGGATCGCTGGGGGCGCTTCTGCTCGGTTGGCGCGAACGCAAAACCGCCCGCTTTGATACGCATCAAGCGTAAGTTGAGGACCGGACGCGAAAAAGGGGCCAAAAGGCCCCCTGTTCATACGGTCATATGGTCCGGATTACTTATGTCGGAAAGTAATACGGCCCTTGGTCAGATCGTAAGGGGTCATTTCCACATCGACCTTGTCGCCGACCATGACGCGGATCCGGAACTTACGCATCTTGCCCGCAGTATGGGCGATGATTTCATGGTCGTTTTCCAGCTTCACGCGGAACATCGCGTTCGGAAGCTTTTCAACGACGGTACCGGCAAGCTCGATCAGGTCTTCTTTAGACATTCGTTACCCAGAAAATTGTTTCATTCATGAAATCGAAGGAGCGGAAGCCCGGTCGATCGCCCGGTTCCGTCCGGAATCTCCAGCGGAGACCCGGGTGTATGGGCCAATTGGCCGAATTATGCAAGATGCAGCGTATGTTGGAATGACTCAAAAGATCTGTGAAAGATGATTGCAGTCGCCATTTTTCCAAAAACGATTACCCCCACCCTAGCCACGCCGGGACCAATCCGCCTCCGCCGCCGCCAAGTATTTCGGATTGCTCATTGACGTCCTGGCGCGGACATCCCGTATCAAGGCATCGTGTAAGGCCCGTGCGGCAGCCCCTTCATCGTATTTACCCGCCCGGATCAACTGGCAAAGCTCTTCCGCTCTGGCTTCGGGTTGAACATCGTTGTCCACGAACTGGGCCAAGGCCGCCGATTGCTGCTGTTCCAGCCGAGGCAGGAAATCGATTTCCCGTATCGATGTCTGAATCGCTGCAATCGCCATCAACACGGTCAGCCGCTGTTCTTCGGGAACATTGGGCAATATTTCCGCCTTCAGTTCGGCAGCGACCGTGTCCAAAAGGTCCTTTGTCCCAGGCGTATCGGGTATCATTCTGCTCTCTCGCTCCCAGCCATGCCGCGCTCAATGCACCGCATCGACAAGCCCAATTTCCGGCGGTGTCATGCGCAGGATTTCGTATTCGACTTCGGCCGGGCGACGCCCAGTCAAAACGATATCCAGCGTCCGCTCGCCCCCTTTCAAGAATCGATGCCCCTGTTGAACCGCGATGACGGCCCAACGGATATGGGCGAAGACCTCCCAGAAATAGACGCGTTTGGGATCAACCTTGCACCCCGATACCCGTTCATATCCGCGATAAAAGGCCGCGCGGGACCCTATCCCACCGGCTGGCTTGTCGCGCTGCCCGAACCGCCAGCACATGGCACAAAACCAACCGATATCCTCATGCGGCTCACCCCAACCGGCAAACTCCCAATCCAGAATTCCGGTCAGGCCCTGGCCGTCGACCATGTAATTTCCGGTACGGAAATCATGATGCAGCAGCACCATCTCTTCCGCCGGAAGTCGATTGATCTCCAGCCAGCGCAATCCCCATTCTAGCGCACTGCGCGGCTCACCCAGCGCATCAAGATGTCGCCGGAACTCATTGAGGGAATCCACTTCTTCCGGTGCAGGCAGAAACTCAAACGTGTGGCTCGACGGTGTGATCGAATGGATGCGGGCCATCTCTTCGCCCAAACGTTCAGCCAGTGCCTCCCGATCCCCGCCGATATCAGGATCACGCGTCACCCGCTGCCCCAAGGCGGTACCGCCGATCCGGCGCATCACCACAAAGGGTTTACCGATGACGGAAACATCTTCGCAGCACAGAAGCGGTTCCGGAACCGCCACCCCCGCTGCATAGGCCGCGGAAAGCAGGTGGAACTCGTCCGCGCGGCTATGGCTGACCGCGACACCGGACGGCGCATCGGTCCGCACTACGGTTTCCAGGAAACCCGCGCGTTCCCCGCCTTCGATGTGAAGATCGACAAGCCAGTTTTCCTGAATAGCCCCGCCGCTAAGTTTGCGGCAGTCGCCGACCGATACACTCTCTGCGCCAAAGGACGCACGCACGAAGTCACCCAGGGCCGTTCGGCCCTGTTCTCCGGTCAAATCCCGGTCACTAACACCCTTGCCGGTCAATCGTTACACGCCCCAACGCCAGAAATCCTGCCGTTCGGCAGTGTAGAAACGGTTCAGCACCATGCTGTGCACTTCGGAAGCCCCATCGACGAGGCGCGCCTGGCGGGCATAGCGGTAGATCCATTCCAGGACCGTGTCCTTGCTATAGCCGCGAGCGCCATTCAACTGTAACGCCGTGTCGACGGCTTGGTGCAGCGTGTCGGCGACCTGGATTTTCGCCATGGAGACTTCCTTGCGGGCCTTGTCGCCCTGGTCCAGTTTCCAGGCGGCCTTCATGGTCAACATCCGGCCGATTTCGATATCCATCGCCGCCTTGCCCATCATCAGCTGCACACTCTCACGGTCAGCCAACTTGATGCCGAAACCTTCCCGGCGTTCGATATATTCCTGCGCGATCTCCAGCGAGCGCTTGGCGAGCCCCAGCCAGCGCATGCAATGGGTCAGACGTGCCGTGCCAAGGCGGATCTGCGTCAGCTTCAAGCCGTCGCCAACTTCCATGATCCGGTCTGCATCGTCGATTTCCAGCCCATCGAACTCGATCTCGCAATGCCCGCCATGTTCTTCCGGTCCCATGATCTCGATCCGGCGGATGATCTTCCAACCCGGCTGGTCCTTGTGGAACATGAAGGCCGTCAGGCCCTTGCGCGGATCGTCGGAGGTTTTAGCCATCAGGATGAAATGGGTCGCGACTTCCGCACCCGTGATGAACCATTTCTTGCCGGTGACGATCCATTTATCGCCCTTCTTCTCCGCCTTGGTGCGGATCATGCTGGGATCCGACCCGCCGCCCGGGTGCGGTTCGGTCATGACGAAGGAAGAACGAATCTTGCCGTCGATGATCGGCTGCAACCATTTGTCTTTCTGGTCTTCCCGGGCGACCTTGTTCAGCACGAACATATTGCCATCGTCGGGCGCGGCCGCGTTGAAACACACCGGCCCGAAGATCGAACGATTCATTTCCTCGTAGCAGGCCGCCATGCCCTGTGTGTTAAGCCCAAGACCACCGCGTTCCTTCGGCATCTGGGGTGACCACAGACCCGCTTCCTTGGCCTTCGCCTTCATCCCCTCCAACGCGTCATGGGCGATGTTCTCATGCGCGTCATAGGCGCTCCGGTCGCTTTCGAGCGGAATGATGTGCTGGTCCACGAAGGCGCGATAGCGCTTGCGCAGGTAGTCGACCTCCGGCGTCAGGATAAAGTCCATAGTCTCACTCCCATAAGCTTTTCTAAAATGTTAAAAATAACACCTAACTATTTGCTGTAAGGCGCATTTTCAGAGAGCTTATCAAGATCGAAGAAGGAGGTGGCGGAGAGGATCTTATTCTCCATATTGATCAGCAACGGGGTCGCCGCTTTCAAATAGACAGCCCATTCGGGATCGGCCCCCATCTTGGCACGGCGGGCGGCCCGGTCCGCAAGGTCATCGAACGCCCACATATGAACCACCTGGTTCAACGGACCGATATCCATGGACGTGTACCAGCCCACCATCCTTTCCAGCGTACGCAGTTGAACCGGCAGACCCTTTTCCTGATAGATGGCCAGGAAATCGTTCAGCTTGCCCGGATGGCAGGTATAGGTGCGGTGATCGACGATCATGGTCTTTACTCCCTCAATTTCAGTTCGTTTCGTTTGTTGTCAAAAAAAGCCTCACGGCACCGATAGGACATGGCCGCCATCGACCGTGATCAGCGATCCCGTCATGTAGGCGGATGCATCGCTGGCCAGCAACAACAGCGGTCCGTCCAAATCATGTTCCTCACCGAACCGCCGCATCGGCACGCCCTTGCGCATTTTGTCCCCGCCCTCCCCGGTCAGGAAGTCACGGTTGATCTCGGTAATGATATAGCCCGGCGCGATCGCATTGACCCGAATGCCGTAACGGGACCATTCCAATGCCATCGCCTTGGTTGCCTGGACAAGGCCGGCCTTTGCCGCGGCATAGGAAACCAGCTGCTTCAGCACTCGTTCCGCCAGGATCGACGCGATATTGATAATGCTGCCGCCGCCGCTCTCGGCCATGTGCTTGGCAACCGTCTGCGCGACGAAAAAGGCGCCCTTCAAGTTGGTGTCGAGGACAAAGTCCCAGTTTTCCTCCGTATGCTCCATGGCGGGTTCAGTCACGGCGACACCGGCATTGTTCACAAGGATATCGATCTTGCCCGTCAATTCGACGGCGTGGCTCACGGCCTCCGCAATCGAGGTCATATCGACAACGTCCAGTGCGACGACATAGGCGGTGCGACCCAACCCTTCAATTTCCTTGGCCAAGGATTCCAGTCGGTCGGTCCGGCGGGCGGCGAGCACCACGTCCGCACCGGCCCGTGCCATCGTCATGGCGAAGCGTTTGCCCAGGCCGCTGCTGGCGCCGGTCACAAGGGCCACTTTGCCCGCCAGTGAAAATGTGCTGCCGATCTCGCCGGTATCCGGCATTTGAGCCTCCCCGCTTGTTTCCTGAACGCTGATTCATTTTTCGCTGAAAGGATATGCCCTATTCGCCCTAATGGGCAAAGCGCATCGCCATGATTCCCACCGCCTTGCGGTAAAAGGTTTCGTTCCGCCGCGGCTGGTTTGAAAAGATCGACGTCGCCGGAATTTGCTCTAACCTGACCGCAATGAAGCCAAATCAACAAAGGAGAATGAAAGATGTCCATCACCCGCTACCAGACCGGCGCACGGATGAGCCAAGCCGTGGTCTATAACGGCGTCTGCTACACGGCCGGGCAAGTTGCCCTGGATGCCAAGGGCGCATCGGTCACCGATCAGACGAAGAATATCCTGGATCGGTTGGACACGCTGTTGGCGGAAGCCGGCACGGACAAGACGAAAATCCTGTCCGCGACGATCTGGCTATCCGACATTTCCACATTCAACGAGATGAATGCCGTTTGGGATGCCTGGGTGCCGGAAGGCCACGCACCATGCCGCGCCTGCGTCGAATCCAAACTCGCCGCACCGGATTTCACCGTCGAAATCGGTGTCATCGCCGCCGCGTAACCGTATATGGAAAAGGGCTGAGGGGGTTTCATGCGCATCGTGGTTATCGGCGCTGGGGTCGTTGGAACGACGCTGGCCTATGAACTGCTGAAGGACGGGCACGAAATCACCGTCCTAGAACGCAACGACAAACCGGCGGAAGGCACAAGCTATGCCAATGCCGGTTTGATCGCCCCCGGCCATTCCTTCACTTGGGCCTCCCCAAAAGCACCCAAGATACTTCTGAAGTCTCTTTATTCCGGGGGGCAGGCCCTTCGGTTCAAACCGTCGGCGGATCCCGACCTGTGGATCTGGATGCTGAGGTTCCTGGGCGAATGCACCGCGTCCGCCGCGGAGCGCAACACACTGATCAAGCATGCGCTGTGCGTGTATTCACAAAGCCAGTTGGAACGACTGACCGAGGAAACCGGCGTCGGGTATCACCATATCGACAAGGGTGTCCTGTATCTCTATCGCAACCCGGACAGTTTCGCCGCGGGGCGGGAACATATGAAGCTTCTGGCCGATGACGGCCAGCAGGTTCAAAACCTGAGCGGCGAGGAAGCCGCCGCGGTCGACCCCGCCCTGGAAGCATCGAAACATCTGATCGCAGGCGCGGTTTACTGCCCGACCGACGGCAGCGGCGATGCCCGTCTGTTTACCCGCAACCTCGCCGACTACGTCACCGGCAAGGGGGTCACGTTCAAATTCGGTACGGAAGTCCGCAAAGTCGTCACCACTGGCGGAAAGGCCACCGCCGTTGAAACGGATCAAGGCGCGTTCACCTCCGACGCCGTGGTCTTCTGCACCGGCGTGCTGGGGATGGACCTTTTGAAACAGCACGGGCTTGGCCTGCCGATTTATCCGGTCAAAGGCTATTCGATGACCGTGCCGCTGGATGTCGCTTCCCCCGCCGCCAACCGGGCACCGACCGTGGGCGGCGTCGACGAAGACAATCTGGTCGCCTATGCCCGGATCGGCGACCACATGCGCCTGACAGCGGTCGCGGAGTTTTCCGGCTATGGCCGCAGCTTCAACGACAAGGACTTCGACAGCATGCTGGCCTCGGCGCAATCACTGTTCCCCGGCGTTGGCGACTATGCCAAGGCGGAGAAATGGGCCGGCCTGCGCCCGATGACACCGACCGGCATCCCATACATGGACAAGACCAGGACGCGGGGCCTCTACGCCAGTGTCGGCCATGGACATATGGGTTGGACAATGGCGCCGGGTTCGGCCCGCCTGATGGCCGATCTGATTGGGGGCACAAAACCTGCCCTACCGATGGAGAATTTCGCCCTGCCGAATTGATGCCAGTTCTGGATTCGGTGCTATAGTGTGCGTGTTGAAGAAGGATTGAGCCATGCCAGACGCCGCCTTGGAACTCCGCCCCGTGATGCCGCCGGTCCGCAAGATGGACTACAAGGTGGGCAAGAAACTCGGCCACCGTGCCCGGATTGGGGCCGTGGTCCTAGCCAGCGACGAGACGATGGAATTCGAGTTCCGAACGGTGCTGAACAGCCTGGACGATGGTGTCGCGCTCTATCATGCGCGCATTGAGAATTCCCCGGAAATCACCCCCGAGACGCTCCGTGCCATGGAAGGCAAGATCGCGGGAACAGCGCGGCTCTTGCTACCACAGTCCCCGATGGACGTGGTTGCTTATGGCTGCACCTCGGCCTCCGTCGCGATCGGACCGGAACGCGTGTCGGAACTGCTGCTGGAAGCAGAACCGACGGCCAAGGTGACAAACCCCGCCACCGCGGCGGTAGAGGCCTTGCGGGCTATGGGCGTCCACCGGCTCGCGATCCTGACGCCGTACCAGGAGTCGGTGAACGTCTTCTTCGGGGAGTTCTTCGCCGATCAGGGATTCGAGATCGCCGCCTTCGGGTCGTTCCTGGAAGACAATGACGGCGCCGTCGCTGCCATCGACCCGGCCAGCGTGTCGGAAGCGGTGATCGAGCTCGGACGCGATCCGAATGTGGACGGGGTATTCGTCGCCTGCACCAGCACGCGGCTTTTGGAAATGGCCGCCGAAACGGAACGCAAACTGGGCAAGCCGGTCACCAGCAGCAACCACGCCATCATCTGGCACAGCCTGCGGCTGGGTGGCATCGACGACATAATGCCCCAGTTCGGGAAGCTCTATACGCTCTAACGGTCGCGCTGCCTTATCCACCAGAACCGGTTCGCGTCTGTCGTCCGTCTACTTTGTCGATGGGGAAATGAAGCGGTCTTCTGGAATTTCCGCCGTTGCTGTGATTTCTATCATCAAATTTTGGTCGTACAGCCGGTTGACCTCCACGGTCGTCGTGACGGGATAGGGCGGGCTGAAATAGGCTTGGCGGATTTCGCCGCAGGCCATGAAGGCCTCAATATCAGTCGTATGTTGGACCAGACTGACTATGTCCTCCATCCGGCCCCCAACATAGGCGAGAGTCTGTCGGATATTCTCAAGCGTTTGGCCTAGTTGGGCCGGCATGTCTTCGGCGCCAACGACATTGCCTGCCGGGTCGAGTGCCACCTGGCCTTTCAATCGCACGACGTGGCCCGCACCATGCACGACGCCCATCGAAAATGCCCCGAATGGCTGCCAAACTGCCGGCGGATTGAAGTATTCGGCCATATGTCCTGCCCTTGAAGCGCAATACCCAAACCCAAACGTGTTAGCTGGTGGGTCTTTCCTTATCCCGCAGGATATTTTTCATTTTCCGGTGCTTTACCTGACTTGCATCAGAAGTGCCGCTCAACTCATGTAAAGTCGTTCTAAAATACGACGAGCGAAGCTGGCCATCAAATAGGCCGAACTGGTGAAGAAACCGGGGCCCCAGAGCCACATGTTGCAGGCATAGACGTTCCTGGCTCCGCGCAATCGGAAGGTCTCCATATCGATATCGGCCCCGGGCATCTGTTCACCCGCCAGCTCATACCCCCGCATCAAGCCTGACCGGGCAAGATCGGCGGTGAGCGTGGATTGCCCTGGATCATGGACCATGCGGTTCACCCCGCCACTGGCGTCAATCACCACATCGGCGCGGTCTTCGCCGAACCGATGGCCGACACTGAACCCCGATCCATCGTCAGTCACCTGTGGCGGTTCCACGCCCGCCCGCACGGTCAGCACACCCGCCTCATGCAAGGCGAGCAGACGCTCTGCCGTCGGCACCGGGCATGGCGCACCGAAGGTCAGGAAGGCCGTTTCCATCTCAGCCCGGTAGCGCTTTTCCGCTTCCGGCGTCATCAGGCGCTCGGCGAATCCGTCCCAGATGTCCAATTGCGCGTCCGAGAACATGTCGACCAGGAAGTTGCCCGTGCCGCCGCCCCGCGCCCCGGTGATGTCGTCAGCCAGGATATCCCCTGCCCGCGCGTTCAGGGCATCTCCGTCATGACACTCGGCATAGGGGTCGACGATACGGTGCCAATCGATGTCGGCACCGTGCCGATCCGCTTCCGCCCTTATCATCCCGGCCAGGGCATCCAGCGAAAGTCCACCCTGCTCCCCCGCGACGCGGCGAAACTCAGCCAAGGTGAAATGCTTGCGGTTGATCGCCATGGGGCGAAGCGATTGCATCTTCTTTAAACGCCCGCCACGCGATCCCAGGACGACACGCCGATTATTCGGCCCCGGCACAAAGGAAAGGATTCCGTCAGCCCGCCGTTCGAAGGCACAACCCGTTCCCGGCGCGTAGAGCCGGTTGACGATGTCATAGGCGCTGAGCGAGGTGCCCAGCACATAGACCGCCGCATCCAGCGCGATCGCGTCGAGGTCTTTCGCGGACACGTGGGTCGGATAGAAGCCATGGGTATCGCCGACCAACGCGCCGAACCGGTCCAGGTCCGGGCATCTGCCGGTCGTCAACAGGACAGCATCCGCCGCGACCATGCCCCCCGGATAGGCGATTTCCACCCCGGCGCCGGTTTCCTTCAAGCCCGTGGCTTCCGCCGGGATCAAGTCCAGGTGGATCCCCTTGATCGCGGCAATGGTCCGGGCGGTCCGCACGACGTTTTCCAGGAATTCGCCGTACAAGGCGCGCGGCAAATGGCCTTTCTCGTCGATCTCTCCAGCCGCACCGGTATCGCGCAGCCAATTGATGAAGGCCTGTTTGTTCTCCGGCACCAGACACATCGTGTCGGTCGTATTGTTGATCAGGTAGTCCGGGCATTCGTCCGTTTTATAGGGATAGCCGGGTCCGAAAGTACCGGATGCCTCGAAAACCGTGATCCGTTTCACCGGATAGCGGTCGACAAGCTGAAACAGGGCGCTGGTCCCTGCGAACCCACAACCGATCAGGGCGATATGTTCTGGGCCCGGCATGGGCCGTTCTCCTAAACTACCACACGGAACCGTCACTCACCGGTCTTTTCCAGATCCCGCAAAACGAACTTCTGGATCTTGCCGGTCGAGGTTTTCGGCAGCGGCCCGAAGGTAACCTTGGTCGGGGCTTTGTAATGCGCCATATGCGAGCGGCAATAGGCGATGACGTCCTCGGCCGAGACCTTGCCCTCCGACTCCGCTTTCAAGGTGACATAGGCGGACGGAGTCTCACCCCATTTCTCATGCGGCGCGGCGACGACGGCCGCTTCCATGATGTCGGGATGCTTATACAGCACCTCTTCAATCTCTAGAGAGGAGATGTTCTCCCCGCCTGAAATGATGATGTCCTTGGACCGGTCCTTGACCTCGATATAGCTGTCGGGATGCATCACAGCCAGGTCGCCCGTATGCAGCCACCCGCCCTTGAAAGCGGCGTCGGACGCGGCCGGGTTCTTCAAATACCCTCGCATCACCGTGTTGCCGCGCATCACTAGCTCGCCGATCGTCTCCCCATCCGCGGGAACGTCCTCCATGGTTTCGCTATCGACGACACGCTGCTCTTCCAATGTGACAAGGGCGACGCCCTGGCGCGCCACCTTGGACGCTTTGTCTTCCATCGACAGATCGTTCCATTCGTCCTGCCAGGCGCAGATCGCGCTGGGGCCATAGCATTCGGTCATGCCGTAGAGATGGGTGACGTGAAAACCCAGCTTCTCCATATTCGAAATCACGGCGGAGGGCGGCGCCGCGCCCCCGGTCGCCACTTCGACAACTTGAGGAAATTCGCATTTCACATCGGCGGGCGCGTGGATCAGCATCGTCAGCACGATCGGTGCGCCGCACATATGGGTCACCTTGTTGTCGCGGATAGACGGGAAGATCAGGGCCGGGTCGACCGCGCGCAGGCAAACATGCGTTCCCCCGACCGCGGTTACCGCCCAGGTATAGGACCAGCCATTGCAGTGAAACATCGGCAGGGTCCAAAGATAGACGCTGGTCGGGGTCAATCCGAAGGACACCGCATTCCCCATCGCGTTCAGGTAAGCCCCACGATGGTGGTAGACCACGCCTTTCGGATTGCCGGTCGTTCCGGAGGTATAATTGAGACAGATCGCCTGCCATTCGTCCTCCGGCAGCGACCATTCGTAATCCGCATCACCTTCCTCAAGAAAGGCGTCGAAGTCCTTTTCACCAATCAGTTTTCCACCTTTGGCCATTGGATCGTCGATATCGATGACAGGCAGCGTCTTGCCGAGTTGGGCCAGCGCTTCCTCCATCACCGGATTCAACTCCTTGTCGCTGATCACGAACTTGCTTTCGCCATGTTCCAGGATGAAGGCGATGGTGGGTGCGTCCAGGCGGGTATTGATGCTGTTCAGAACAGCGCCGATCAGGGGCACGGCATAGTGTGCGGCCAGCATTTCTGGAATGTTCGGCGCCAGGATGGAAACCGTGTCGCCCTTACGAATGCCCCGTTTGACCAGCGCCGATGCGAACCGCGTCACCATCGCGTGCAGGTCGCGATAAGTAATCCGCCGGTCGCCGTGCACAACCGCGATCTTGTTCGGATAAACGGTCGCCGCCCGTTTCAGGAAGGTAACCGGCGAAAGCGGGACATAGTTCGCCGCGTTCTTGTCCAAATCCTTGTCGTAGATTGAAGACGTCATGGCCTTAATTGCACCTCCCAACAAAACGCCGCGCCTCTGCGACGCGGTCGAACTCACTTTGGCGCACTATCGGAAATCACACCGGGAAGGTCCAGAGGCGTCGACAGCCCCCATACCCCCAAAAAGATCGGCGAAGTGTCGACAGCGGTTCAATATCGGCATCGACGCAATTGCACACGCCCCGCGTTCGACTATTCTAATACATCACCCGCGCATCCGATGGATGGCGGGAGGGGGCCTAAACGTTGGGGGCGGCCGCCGTGACCGCTTTGCGGTCCAGGGGTCCGCGTTGTTGGGAGGTTTCATGGCGCGAACCGCGCATATATTGCTCGCCGAGCGCGACGAGGAAACGGCAGCCGGACGGCAAGCCGCCTTCGACAAGGAAGGCTACGACGTCAAGGTTACCACCGATCCGGACATGGTCGCCGAAGCGGTCCGTGTTCAACAACCCGATATCGTGCTGCTGGGTCGCTTCAAAGGCGAAGGCACGCTCGAAATCCTCGAAGCCTTGAAAGCCGACGATGATACCAGCAGCATTCCCGTAATGCTGATCGGCATGCGGTCTGACGAAGCATTGCGAAACCGGGCCGTTGAATTGCGCGCTGCCGATATTCTGGAACGCGATCGCAGCAGCAACGAGATGATCCTGACGCGTCTGCAAAGTGTCCGGCGTCTGGCCGCAATGCGTAGCGAATTGTTCCGCCGCGCGGAAACCTGCGCGGAGTTCGGCATTGAAGCAGACCTCTCGCAGGTCGGCGTCTACGACCATGCTGAAACGGCGCATCTCTTAATGGTTTCGGAGTCCAGCGAATACCAAGCCGACCTTTACGACGCCCTGCTGGGCAAAGGCTTGGACGCGATCATCGAACAGGCGCCCTACCGCGCGGCAAACCGACTGGACGACCAGGACTTCGACGCCGTCGTAATCACCGCCACGCTCTACGATGACCGCGAAAAGGTGCTCTATCTCTCCTCCCATATTCGAAACAACACACGGCTGTTCAACATGCCGATGCTGGTGGTGAAGGATGAAGATACCGATCCGCCCGAAATGAATCTGTATCGCGGGGGCGCCAACATCGTCCTGCCGCACAACAAGGACTATGGCGCACTGACGACCTATACCTTGCTGATGGTTGACCGCCGGCGGCTTTGGAATTCGGTCACCGAGCCTTTCCGGACGCTGATGACTGACAAGATCATCGACGCCGATTTGGGTTCCGTCCACAGCGCGACGTTTTTCGAGGCCCATTTGAAGCGCGAAGTGAAGCACGCGCTGGAACGGGATTCCCATCTGTCCGTCGCCGTAGTTTCTATTCCGACCGCCGTCAGGATCGAAAAAGACTATGGACGGGAAAACGCGGAACTGCTGCTAAGCCGGATAGCGAATTGGCTCTCAGGTATGGTGAAAGCATCCGACGCGGTTGGCCGCCTTGGCGCCTATCAATTCGGGATCATCATGCCGGCAACCCCGGAAAAGGAAGCCAACCAGGTCGCCTTCCGCATTGCCGGCATCCTCCAGAACTCGGAATTCGCCTTGGGTGAAGAAGTTATGGAAGCAATCCACGTGCTTGTGGATTGCGGTGTATCCACCATCCAACCTTATGACACGCCAAAGAAAATGCTGACCCGGGCACGGCAGGCCATCGGCTGATCCGCCACACCGGCAACAGGTTCAATACTGCTTTTCCACCCAGGCGACCCTCCTCGCGCATCTGTGAGAGGACGGATGGGGGTTGTCCAGGCAAGTTTGAACACAACGTATATGGCATGACCGGACATGCGAAATGACCGGATCAATGCCGAACTCCGATGGAGATAACCATGTTAGTCGATATATTTTCCGATCCGATCTGCCCCTGGTGTTTCATCGGCAAGAAGCGTTTGACGGAAGCACTGGCCCTGCGCCCCGACCTTCCGGTCACCATCCGCTGGCGCGCTTTTCAACTGAATCCCGACATGCCGGCGGAAGGCATGGATAGGCAGACCTACTTGAACGTGAAGTTCGGTGGTACCGACCGCGCAAGCCAGATCTATGGCCGCATCCGTGACGTTGGTACATCCGTCGGTATCGATTTCCAGTTCGACAAAATCGAAATGACCCCGAATACAGTGCCGGCGCACCGTTTGATCCGCTTTGCGCAGCGTCCGGACATCGACAAGGCGAATGAGGTTACCGATCTTTTGTTCGATGCCTATTTCCTGAACGGCGAATTGATCGGCAAACTCGATACCCTGCTCGACATCGGTGAAAAGGCCGGCATCGATCGCGCGGCACTGAAAGCCTATTTCGAGACGGATGAGGACGCCGACGAGATTTTGGCAGAAGATCAACATGCCCGGCGCCTGGGTATCGGCGGCGTCCCCTGCTTTATTGTCGATGGAAAATACGCGCTCTCCGGTGCTCAGGAAGCCGAGAGTTTCCTTCCCATCTTTGACATGGCCGCGCAGGAAGCAGCTCAAGAACCAGCCACCCCCGCCTGATCGCGAACGACATTGTTTTACTAATTGTTTATAGGGCCGGCTTTGTGCCGGCCTTATGCTGTCTGAACCAAGTTTTTATTGATGCGAATGATTATCGTTTGCGTGAATTACTCAAGCTGATTTACACTTGCGAACGCTTCGCATTCGTAACACATGAGGCTCTCCATGCTTCGCATCAGATCAGCCAAACGCAAAAAACTATGGGACATCAATTCGGGATGGCACTGCTCCATCATCGGAACGTGCCTGACCACGGAAGACCTGCGCGCCCTCGCCCGAAAACTTCATGTAGAAACGCCTGAGGACAGCGGGGCTGATTTCCGGCTGCACGGTCATTTTGTTCAAGCCTGTGGCCAAGGCGGCACAACGGCGAAACTACTACAGAAACTGCTGGACCGACGCCATTCGGCCGCCATCCGCCGTTTCGGCAAGGCCGAGACCACAGACGAGTTGGAAACGTTATGGAATGTCGAACGTAAAGGCCGGGATATCCCCGGTGCTTTCTGGGCCTTGATGAGCCACCCCCAATTGGAAACGGGTCTGGGCACGCGCGCCTATGGCCATATTCATATGCTCTCCCACCTGATAGGGGCATCGAACCGCGCCGATTTGGACACGTTGCGCTCGCTGGAGGCTGAGATAGATACCCTGACAAGTCGGCTGGACAACGAGACCGCCCGTCACGCCCGCCGAATGGAGGAAAAGGATCGGGAAATCGCGGACTTGCAAAAACAACTGATCGCTGCGCGTGCCGCAAAACTGGATTTCACCGCCCCGCCCCCTTCAAAAGAAGCGGCAAATTTGAACGCCGACCCCGACGCGGACGAAGCCCGGCAAATCCAGGAAATCACACGCGCCAGGGATGACGCCCAACGTACAAACGAGGTTTTGCAGGAAACCGTCCACTCCCTGAGGGAAGAAGTTCAAGCCCTGGAAACCGCGCTTCTGAACACGGTGCCATCAGACGAAACCGACCAAGACCAGGGCGGCTTCACCGCGGGCGACTGTCGCTTCGATCTGCACGGCAGATGCATCCTCTATGTGGGCGGGCGATTGGCGAACGTTCACCGGTTGCGTGAGTTGGTCGCGCAATGGAATGGCGAATTGCTGCATCATGACGGTGGCATGGAACAGTCGCTGGACGAATTGCCAAGCTGCGTGTTCCGTGCCGACGCCGTGGTCTTCCCGACCGATTGCATCAGCCACAGCGCCGCCTTGAAAGCCAAACGCCTGTGCCGGCAAAGCATGAAGCCTTATGTCCCGTTACGGGGTTCGGGCGTCTCATCCTTCGTGGCGGGCTTGCAGGGAAAAATCGACGCCTTCTGCCCCCGCGACCCGGGTTTGATGGCGGCCGAATAGATCAACCAGCCTTCCGGAAGGCGAACCGCGTCCAGGTAACGCCGGCGGCTTTGTTGAGATCTTCGCGGGATCCCGAAAGGCGCTCGAAAACGCAATCTAGGCCTTCCTTTTCACCGAGGGCCTTTGTCTCTTCCGGCGAAACGTCGAACATGCGCCGACCGGTTGGGACCGGTCCGTGACGCAGGGACATGATCAGAACCCCGTGCGGCGCGACCAGGGAGGCGACGATGGGCATCGCCGCCGCGCGTTCCGCCTCATCAAGATGCATCCACACGGCCGACAGGATAACGACTGAAAAGGCCCCCACACGGTCGGCGACCGACGACAGGTCCGGCAGATGATCATCAATCCATTCGATATCGGGCGATGGGTGGAGCGCCTTTGCGCCGTCGCGCAGTTCCGCGACCGGTTCGACCGCCGTAACACTATAACCCCATTCCGAGAAACCAGCGGCGTCCCTGCCCGTTCCCGCGCCGATATCCAACACGGCACCTGGTGGTTCCGGCAGCAGGTACCAGACCCGCTCATAGATTTCCGAGAATTGCATCTTCTCATAGCGAACAAGAAGATCGGCGGCTTCCTCGGCGTAACCGACGGTGCTGGGATGAGTTGTTTTCATGAGGACAACAGTGGGGCCCTTTCCCGCTTTCGGCAAGAAGGGGCCGGACGAATCCCGGTCCTATTTGCCTTCCCACTGGCTTGAAAGCCTTTCGTTGAATGGATGAACCAATAGCCGGGGCATGCATCACGCCAATCGGGAATCAATCTCTTCCTCATCGCAGATAACGGCGCTTTCCCGTTGGAACCGGCTCATCAAATCGGTGAAGTCGTCATCCTGTTGATCAACCTTCTCTCCCTCATCCATGCCAACAAAGTCTCGAAAAACGCGCATAACATGGTCCACACCAGCGTCGGTCACCGTTCTCAAATCGTCGTCAAAATATGCACCTTTGTTATAGGCACCGGTGATAATTTCGTAGGACGGGAAATAACTCACATTCTCATGCGCCGAACTGATGTCTTCCGCTGCGGCACGGAGAACCGACTTACTGTAGGTCGTCGAGAGAAGGACATGCTGGTTTTCATAAGTGGCGATAAGAGGAACAGGCGACACGGTCAAAATGACTTGGGCCCTATCGTTGACCGTCTTCAAACCAGCAAGGAAGCCGTTCAGATCATCAACGACTTCCGGATAGGTGAAGTTGACAAATTCATGTTGTTCCGCGTCGAAGCGTCCTCCGGCCACCCCAGGGGCCAGCGGATACACCGCGCCGTCCTGACGTGAACGCCACGCTTCCGTGAGGCCCAAAGTAAAGATCAATATGTCGGATTGCTCGAACAAGTCACGTACCGCGGCTAGGTGGCGTTGCCGGTCCGCCAGCATTTTTGCAGCGCTGCCAAACCCATCGGGCTCTACTGTTGGACGGAACGGGTCAACAACCGGACCGCCATCCGCGCCTCCATCTTTAGTCCAGCAATCGTCAACAGGTTGGAACTTGCCGTAAGCCCGGTTGAAAAGCTGAGCCAACTGACGCGCAGTATAAATATTCCCAAAGCGCGCGGAGAAAACCCCATATTGGGCATGCCGCTGCTGCTCTTCGGACAGGTTCTCTGGTGCAGATTCGGAGACGTAAAAATTGTATCCATGGGCTTTCAAATAGCGCGAGATATGCTGCGCGAAACAGCTTCCAGCCGTCGCTATCCTTGTCGTCTTGTGGACCCGTAGATCGGATCTCGACAAGGGTCTGAACCAGGATCCCTCGTTGATCGGAAAGGATCGACGCCAAAACTGATTGTTCCTGCAGTCGTCATAGGGCGTCACTCGTTTCCCAGATCCTGATTGAGTCTCGTCAGCAACTACCCCTGCTGTTTTCCTGCTTAGTCGCGCCGACAATAGATCGAACTCCGGGGGAAGCAGCGCCTGACAAGCCTCCTTGGAGTGGCCATCAGCGTCGTATCTCTTAAAAGAATGTTCGATAAACTGCCGCAAATTGAGAACGCTCGGATAGGATTGTTCTCCTGAAACAAACTCCAAACGGATCCCGCCCCCCGAGGGTCCTCCGAATCCCGGATAGATCGGCCATTTGTTCGGATTGAAAAATGGCTCGAACATCTCGGGACTCGGGATTCTCAAATGGATATCCTGAAATACGATGCCGTCTCTTTCCGCCAAGGCTCTCGCAACATCCACAAGTGCGAAAAGTTTCGGATGAAGCGGATCATGGACGAAGCGACCTTTTTTCACCCACCGCTGGAATAAATCCCCAAGGGGCAGCCCGATGGCCGTTCCTTGTGCTTCGAGAAATTTTTTCCCTGCCTCCCAATACCGATACCAACCCAATGTCTCATAGGTTTCCCGGGAAAAAAGGCTTGCGGTCTGTTCTACATCCAGACCGTTTACCCACGCATATAGGACAATCGACGAGTTCATATCGCGCAAGGGAGACAACAATTGTTTCCCGTCGATGTCTCCCATGAGCACATCCGGCATGTAAGCCTTGAAGAAAATATTCGGAAAAGTGAGCAGTTTGGAATCCGGGTGCCGGTTTTTCTCAATCGATGCCCGGACCTCATCCCCGATATGATCTTGGATATAAATGGTGCCACAATCCTCCAATATCACGGGGAGGACTTGGTCATAAGGAACATAGTCCGCGAGTTGCAAACCCGACGTTCGGCCAATTTTCCACAAATGCCCAGTCAGTCTCGCAAGGGCGATGGCTTGGCAATTGCCGATGAAAACGATGTTCCTTTGAAAATCGGCCATTGACTTGTTCTCTCCAAATCGAAGGAACATGGACCCGGCCATCAAGTCCTGTACGGCTTTTTGCCTCAGCCGTTCCGTTTCATACTGTTCGCGCAGCGCCTGTATCTCTTCCACTGCCTCATCTGAGAAAACGGACGGCGCGTTGATATCAAGGTCGAAAATCTGCGCATTGCTTCGAACGTATTCAATATCGAATAAGGCTAGATCGAACTTCTTCGCTTCGACGTTCAGTTTGACGCCGATCTCCCAAATAACGCGCGAGAGAGGTTCTTTCTTCTTCGCAAGATGAACAAGGGTCAAAGCCGCTTCGGCTTTTCCTTCTTCGGCCAGCTTAATTGAAGATTCGAGCACGAAATTTTCGATCGACACATGCGCCCCACTTCGCATCGATCCGCCCTGAACCTGCTTCGACGCGCAAATTGGGAAATCATATTCTGCGTAAGTTTCCGACCGTCACAGTATCGACCATGATTCGATGGTTTGTAAGATCAACATTGAAAGTAGGAATATTGGTATCGGCGTAAATTCCCGATCAAGCACTTTGACCCGATATGGCATCTAAACGGGGGGGGATGGCGCCAAGAGATGCTTGGGATGTTAAAGGGCTTTAGAAGAAACCGGCACGTTGCCGATGGGATACCATCGCTCTTTTCCCGGCCTGGTTCCACCTCCCAACATCTTCGTCAACGTGATCATGATTTTATTGACGCCGCGCAGGCGACGGTCCGGGGATTCCCAGACTTTGCCGATGATCCGCTGTTAGTCGGGGCGCAGTTTGGCGGCGACGTCTTGTTCCTGAAGGAACCCGATCAACCCTCCGGGATTGGTAAATCTCGCGACAGCGAAAATCACCGAGGCGATGGCAAGAACTGCCACCGTTCTGGCCGTCCGAAATTGGGGCTTGGGAATAGGTAGTGACTGTTCGTTAGGGGGCATCGCCATGACTTGGACCATGCCATTCGTTTAAGCCTTCAGAAGGCTTGTGAGCCAACGGATCAATTCGAACATTCCATCGGAACACGAGAACAACGAATGCCAATCCCACGACCGGTAAAGCAATGAGCTTGTCACCCAAGTAGAATAAGACGGCAGCAAAAGTGAAAAGCACAAGTACGGCAATCGCGAGGCCGAGCCGGATTCTTTTTCGAAACGTCGCCTTCTGCTCACTTTTCATTACGCCCCCGATACATTGGTAAATCGTAGGGCAATCATATACTTAAACGTTACCGGGCTACTACCCCACCATCTTCGCCAATGTCACCATGATATTGCTGACGCCGCGCAGGCGGCGGTCTGGGGTTTCCCAGGCTTTGCCGATGACCAGTTTGTGGTCGGGGCGCAGTTTGGCGGCGCCGGCCTGTTCCTGAAGGAAGCCGATCAGGCCTTCCGGATTGGCGAACTTGTCCTTGCGGAAAGTGACGACCGCACCCTTCGGCCCGGCATCCACCTTTTCAACGCCTGCGCGGCGGCAAAGTTGCTTGATGCGCACGACCTTGAGCAGGTTTTCCACCGGTTCCGGCAGCGCGCCGAAACGGTCGATCAGTTCGACCGCGAAACCGTCCAGTTCCGCCTTGTTCTGCAAGTTCGAGAGACGGCGATAGAGGCCCAGGCGCACCGGCAGGTCGGTGACATAGTTGTCCGGGATCAAGACCGCCGCGCCCAGCGTAATGGTCGGCGACCAATTGTCGTCCACATCCTCGTCGATATGCGCCTTGGCGGCGGCAACGGCCTCTTCCAGCATGCGCTGGTAAAGTTCCACCCCGACTTCCTTCACATGGCCGGACTGTTCCTCGCCCAGCAGGTTCCCCGCACCGCGGATGTCCAAATCATGGCTGGCCAGGGTGAAGCCCGCGCCCAGGCTGTCGAGCGTCTGCAACACATCCAGGCGCTTCTTGGCGGATTCCGTGGGCTTCTGGCCCGGCGGCAGGGTCAGGTAGCAATAGGCGCGGATCTTGCCCCGGCCGATCCGCCCGCGGAGCTGATACAATTGGGCCAGGCCGAACATGTCGGACCGATGGATGATCATCGTATTGGCGCTTGGAATATCCAGGCCGGACTCGACGATATTGGTCGACAGCAGCAATTCGAACTTGCCGTCGATGAAGTCGCTCATCACTTCTTCCAACTGCGCCGGCGGCATCTGTCCGTGGGCGACAGCCACTTTCAGATCGGGCAACAGCTTCTTCAAACGGTCCTGCACGCGCGGCAAATCGGCCAGACGCGGGCAGACATAGAAGACCTGACCGCCGCGGAAGCGTTCGCGTTGAATCGCTTCCCGCACCACGACCGGGTCGTAGGGCGTGACGAAGGTGCGCACCGCCAAACGGTCGACCGGCGGGGTTGCGATGATGCTCATTTCCCGCACCCCGGTCAGCGCCAGTTGCAGCGTGCGCGGGATCGGCGTTGCCGTCAGGGTGAGGACGTGAACGTTGCTCTTCAACTGTTTCAGGCGTTCCTTCTGGCCCACGCCGAAATGCTGTTCCTCATCCACGATCAGCAGGCCGAGATCCTTAAAGGTGATGGATTTGGCCAACAACGCATGGGTGCCGACGACGATATCCACATCGCCCGATGCGATCCCCTCCTTCACCTCATTAGCCTTCTTGCCCGTCACCAGGCGGGAGAGTTGCTCAATCCGGATCGGCAGGCCTTGAAAGCGTTCCAGGAAGTTCTTGCTGTGCTGCCGGGCAAGCAAGGTGGTGGGCACAACGACGGCGACCTGCAACCCGTGCATCGCGGCAACGAAAGCGGCCCGCAGCGCGATTTCCGTCTTACCGAAACCGACATCGCCGCAGATCAACCGGTCCATGGCGCGGCCCGACGCCATGTCTTCCATCACATCGGTGATCGCGCGCAACTGGTCGTCGGTTTCTGAGAAGGCGAAACGGGCACAGAATTCGTCGAAGGCCCCCTCGCCCGGCGTGACGGCTTCGGCGCGTTTCAGCTCTCGCTCGGCCGCGACCTTCAGAAGCGCGTCGGCCGTTTCCTTCATCCGCTTCTTCAGCTTGGCCTTGCGGGCCTGCCAGGCAACGCCACCCAGCTTGTCCAACTGCACCGCCGCGTCTTCCGACCCATAACGGCTGAGCGTATCGATGTTCTCGACGGGGACATAAAGCCTGTCATCGCCGGAATAGAGGACACGCAGGCAGTCATGCGGCGCGTTGTTGACGGTCAACGTTTCCAGCCCGTCATAGCGCCCAATACCGTGGTCGATATGGACGACGACGTCGCCGACCTCCAGGCTCGACACTTCGCTGATGAATTCGTCCGCGCGGCGGCGGCGGCGCGGCGGCCGGGACAGGCGCTCGCCCAATATGTCCTGCTCCGTCCACACGGTCAGGGAGTCGGAGGCAAAGCCGTGATCCAGTTCCAGCACGGTGAAAGCGGCAGTGCCTTCTTTCAGGGCCAGGGCTTCTTCGAGAGTATCGACTTTTTCCAAGGCCGGCAGACTATGCTCGTCGAACAAAGTCTTTAGGCGCGTGCTGGCGCCATCGCTATAGGCGGCGATCAGCAGGCGGCCCGAATTGTGCTCCTCCAACCGCTTTCCGACCTCCTGGAACAGGTCCTTCTTGGGGTCGGACCGGGCGGCGGCGAAGTCGATGACAGACCGCGCGCCGGCATCCCGCGACGTTCCGTTCTCGGTCGCGTCCGGCAAGGCGAAGGGCGATGTCACGACAGTCGAACGCCTGTCCAGATAGCCGTTCCATTCCTCTTCGGTCAGGAACATCCGCTCCATCGGCGCGGGTTTGTACGGCGGCGACCCGTCCATCGAGGGCTGACCGGCGGTCTTCGGCATCAAATCGACGCGTGCCTGATAGTAGTCGGCGACGGATTCCAGCCGTTCCGTCAACGCGGCGGGAACATCCGCTTCCAGCACCAGGGCCGGTTCGTCGAGGTAGTCGAACAGGGTTTCCAGTCCATCGTGATAGAAAGGCAGCCAATGTTCCATGCCTGCATGGTGGCGCCCTTCAGAGATCGACTCGAACAGCAAATCGTCCGGCCCGGCCGGGCCGAAGGCTTCGCGATAGTTCTGTCGGAACCGGGCGATCGTCTCGCTGGTCAGCGGCGCTTCGCCGACCGGGCGCAGCATGGCGCTGTCGATTTCGCCGACCGTGCGCTGGTTGCCCGCGTCGAATTGGCGGATCGTCTCCAGATCGTCTCCGAAAAAATCGAGGCGCAAGGGAAATTCCGCACCGGCGGGATACAGATCGACGATCCCGCCGCGCACCGCGAATTCACCGTATTCGCGCACCGTTCCGGTCCGGTTATAGCCGTTATCCGCCAGGAAGGAATACAGGTTGTCCTGCTTATAGGTCCCCCCCTTCTTCAGCATCATGCTGGCGCTTTCCAGCGCGGCACGGGGCGGCACGCGCTGGGCCACAGCATTCAAGGTGGCGACGACGATTTTCGGCGTGGCCGGTTCCGCGGCGATCCGGCACAAGGTATCGACCCGTTCGGCCATTACGTCGCCGCGCGGGGAAACACGGTCATAGGGAAGGCAATCCCATGCCGGGAAGGTCAACACCGGCAGATCCGGCGCGGCGAAGGCCAGCAATTGACGGGCGCGGGACAGATGAACGTCGTCACGAACGATGAACAGGACTGGACGGTCTATCGCCGCAGCGGCACGGCCGGTCAGCAACGCATCGAAGCCGTCCGGCACGCCGCCCAGGTCCTTGCGACCGACGGATGTGAGTATGGAGCTTAAATCGAACACGATATCTTCCGCCGCTCCAACCCGGCGGCGTACCCTCAATTCTTGTCAGTAAAAACGCGGATCAGGACTCCCGACGGCTGTATGCCATCAGGCGCGCCATCATCCCCTCATCCAGTTCAGGCCAGTGCGGCGCGTCGCGCACCAACATCGCATAGAGTTCCTGGTCCGGCACGGTCATGACGGTCTCAAAAGCGTCGAGTTCCTCATCGGTCAGTTCCGCCAGATATTTATCGGCGAAACCACCCATCAGGATGTCCATTTCCTTTATCCCGCGATGCCACGACCGAAAACGGATACGCTTCAGACGGCGCACGCGCTCGGTCTCTTCGCCCGATTCCGGATCGACCCGGTTGTCGTTGCTGGCGGATGAGCCGGTATTGTCCTGTCCGTTCGACACGCGTTGCTCCTTCATCTCGGCACTGTTGTGTTTCGCCCCGCGTCAGGCCGGTTGGGTACATCGGCGACAGCCTCAGGGCAAGCTGCTATCCGGCGAACCGTTTCCGCAGACCGCTGCCCCCGGTATTCGCACCTGACATTCCGGTCGCAGTCGCAGATAATCCGCTTCGTTTAAAGTTTGATCAGAAACGAGTGCGGTCAATCGTGCGCCCTGAGTTATTATTCCCTATTTTCGCACCCTTGAGCAGCCTTTCCGGCGTTGGCCCGCGTATCGCGAAGCTGCTGGAAAAGGCGGCGGGTCCCCATGTGGTGAACCTTCTTTGGCATTTACCCCGGGAAGTCGTGGACCGCAGCTTCTCGCCGCCGATCGCGGAAGCGCCGGCGGGGCGCATCGTCACCATCAAGGTGACCGTCGACAAACACTTCCCTCCCCCCGACAAACGCCGGCCCTATCGTGTCGCCTGCCGCGACGATACAGGCGCCCTGACGCTCACCTTCTTCCATGCGGATAAGGGCTATCTGGAGCGGGAACTGCCGGTCGGCGAGCAACGCATCGTGAGCGGGCGGATCGAGTATTTCCGATCGGAAGCGCAAATCGCTCATCCCGATTTCATCACCCGCCCGGAACAGGCCGACAGTATTCCAAAGATCGAACCGGTCTATCCGTTGACCGCTGGATTAACCCCCAAAGTTCTGCGCAAGGCGGTGCTGTCCGCGGTTTCGAAGGCACCGGCATTGCCCGAATGGCTGGACCCGGAATATCTACGACGCAAGGACTGGCCGTCTTGGCATGATGCGATCGAGGAAGCCCACAACCCGCAAACCGGGGCTGATGTCAGCGCGATGGCGCAGAACCGCCAGCGCCTCGCTTTCGACGAATTGCTAGCCAGTCAATTGGCGCTGGCGATCACCCGCGCCAAGGCAAAGAAACTACCCGGCCGTTCGATCGAAGGGGACAAACGGATCAGGGCATTGGCAATGAAGGCCCTGCCCTTCAAATTGACCGGCTCCCAGGTCGACGCCCTCAAGGAAATCGGCGCGGATATGGCGTCCACCAGCCGGATGCTCCGGCTGCTGCAAGGCGATGTCGGCAGCGGTAAGACGGTCGTTGCCTTGTTCGCCATGCTGAATGCCATCGAATGCGGCGGTCAGGCCGCCCTTCTCGCCCCGACGGAGATTCTCGCCCGGCAGCATTTCGAGACGATCGAGCCCTTGGCCAAGGCGGCCGGGATACGCATCGCCGTGTTGACCGGCCGTGACAAAGGCAAGGCGCGCAAGGCGTTATTGGAGGAGTTGGCGGTCGGCGACATTCAAATTCTGATCGGCACGCATGCGATCTTTCAGGACGATGTAACCTTTAAGGACCTGATGCTCGCCGTCATCGACGAGCAGCATCGATTCGGGGTGCACCAGCGCCTGGCCCTTGCCGGCAAGGGACGCGGCGTCGACATGCTGGTCATGACAGCGACGCCGATCCCACGCACCCTGATGCTCAGCGCTTATGGCGATTTGGATGTCAGCCGCCTGCCCGATAAGCCGCCGGGGCGGAAACCGGTCGATACGCGGTTGGTCCCCAATGGGCGGTTGGACGACGTGGCCGAGGGAATCGGCCGGGCCGTGAAATCGGGCGCGAAGATCTATTGGGTCTGCCCTCTTGTCGAGGACAGTGAGGTTCTCGACCTCGCCGCGGCGACGGAACGGTTTGATGATTTGAAGCACCGTTTTGGAGAGGATGTGGTCGCCCTGGTCCATGGCAAGATGAAAGCCAAGGAAAAGGACGCCGCCATGGCCCGCTTTATCGACGGACCGGCACAAATCCTGGTCGCCACGACCGTCATCGAGGTCGGCGTCAATGTCCCGGAGGCGACAATCATGGTGATCGAACATGCGGAACGATTCGGATTGGCACAGTTGCACCAACTGCGCGGCCGTATCGGCCGTGGCGCAGCGGCATCCACCTGCCTGCTGGTATATGGGGCAAACCTGACGGAGACCGCCGAACGCCGCTTGAAGACCATGCGGCAAACCGAAGACGGGTTTGTCATCGCGGAAGAAGACCTGCGATTGCGCGGCGCCGGTGAGCTATTGGGCACGCGGCAAAGCGGCATGCCGGTCTTCAGATTGGCGGATCTAGCCGTACACGGCGACCTTCTGGCCACGGCGCGGGATGACGCCCGCCTGATCATCGAACGCGACCCGGACCTCTCCAGTGAACGCGGCAAGGCGCTGCGCATCCTGCTCTATCTTTTCGAAAGGGATGCGGCCGTCGCCACCCTGCGGTCCGGCTAAGCCGGTTAGCCGTCGCCCTTTTCCGCGTTGTCCTGGATCTGCTTGGTTGCCGCGGCCTCGCGTTTTGCCAGTTCTTCGAACTGTTCCTTGGTCAAGGTGGCGGGCTGGCCCTTATCACGATCGATCGGCGCGTAGGCAGGCGTCACGATCCCGGCCGAAATCACCATCTTCACCGCATCTTCCACCGGCATCTTAAGCACGATGATATCCCGGCGCGGCACGAACAATAGGAAGCCGGATGTCGGGTTCGGCGTGGTCGGTAGGAACACATTGATATGATCGCCTTCCAGAAGATCGGCGACCTCTCCATCCGTCGCTGCCGTCAGGAAGGCAATCGCCCAAATCCCGCGACGCGGATATTCAACCAGGACGGCCTGCCGGAATGCATCGCTCTGCGACTTCAGGACCGTTTCGATGATCTGTTTGCTGCCGTTGTACAGTGTGCGGATGACCGGCATGCGGTTCAGAAGATATTCCCACAAACGGATGACCCAGCGCCCCACCATGCCGGCCGTGAGCGCACCAACCAGGGTGATGAAGACGACGAGAATTAAGATGCCGAGGCCGGGAATGCCGATCTCTACACCCACGACATCCTTCATATAGGTGTCTGGATTGTATTTCGTGGGGATAAGCGGAACGATCTGATTGTCGACGAATTCAATCAGCCACCACGCGACTGTCGCGGTAATAAAAATTGGTGCGAGAACAAGCAGTCCAGCGAAAAAATAGGCACGTAATTTTGCTAACAAGTATGTTTCTCCGACACAGGCGGCAAAAGTTCACGACACAAAGCTCACCGCCCGGCTCCCTATCGTCCGAACGGTTCGTCAGATCATATAATGGGCTATATGCTGCTTTGCACAATAATTTCTATTCGGTGCCACGGTAGTCTAATCTATCGCCAAGCCGGTGAAGCTGGTCTAAGTTATACACCATTAGTTTGGATGGGAGAAAATTGGTGGGCGCGACGGGGGAGATCCGTACGCTAAGCGGCATAAAATTGTTTGCCGGCCTCGATCCTGCGCGTATGCAGGATATCGAGTCCCGCTGCCGCTGGCATACCTTCGCGAAAGACGAACAGATCATCGACCGTGAAGACGAGTCGAAGGACGTCTATTTCATTGTATCCGGCAATGTCCGGGTCGTGAATTATTCGTTATCCGGTCGCGAGGTGGCCTTCGAGGACATCCGTTCCGGCAGTATTTTCGGTGAACTGGCGGCTTTGGACGGCGAACGCCGGTCAGCGAACGTCGTCGCCCTTACCATGACCGACGTCGCCACGCTTACGCGGAACAAGTTCGAGGAAGTTCTGGCCGAAAACCCGGACGTTGCCATGCGTTTGATGCATCGTCTGGCCCAGGTCATTCGCGCTTCGACCGACCGAATTATGGATCTCAGCACCTTGGGTGCGAACAACCGCGTCTACGCTGAACTTTTGCGCCTGGCCCATGAAGGGGTCCTCGACGAAAACAGCGCCGTCATCAAGCCCGTGCCGATCCATGGCGACATCGCCAGCCGGGTCAGCACGACGCGGGAAACGGTTGCCCGCGTGCTTAGTGATCTGTCGAAAAAGGGTCTGGTGACCCGTGAGGGCAGCCAACTTCATCTGCACGACGTCATGCGCTTGCAGGAGATGGTTGAAGAATTCCGTGGCGATTGATTTTACACGATTTTTCCGGTTTCTGACTGCCCTTTTGACGCTGTCATTCCTGCTGACTCCGGCAACGGGTGCCTCCGCCGCCGATTCGGACGAGGTCGCCCGCATCGTGACACGGGTGGCGGCGCAATTGCCCGACAATGCCGTGATCTGGGCCCAGCCGTCGCAGAATTCGGACCTGAACGACAGGTTGGCTGAAGAATTCCGACTGGTGATCGACCATATCGGCCGTGCACCAACGGGCGACGGTACGGCACCGGTTTATTCGCTCGTCTTCGACGCCGATGTGATGGGAACGATAGATCAATCGGATACTTCAATCGGCAAGATCGAGGGCAACGCGGAAGGCAAGCTTGATTTCCAGCTCAAACTTTGGTCCTCCGGTGGCGGCAGCTCCCTGTTTCAGGGCCAAGGCACATCCGGAGAAGTCAATTTGCGCGGCTTCCGCATGAACGCGGCTCTGCATTTGGACGACAAGGTAATTTGGCAAGGTTTCGCTGCGACGAACAGCAATAGCGGCGACCCGTTCGATGCGCTGGCGCCCCTTGTTCAAGTCCTGATGGACCGCTTGGATATCGACTCCGACGAGGTCATTCCCCTGCACTGAGCGGGACATTCCGACGCTCATGCAAAAAACGCCTGTCATGGCGTTGACCACACCCGTTTGCCCGACTATGTTCCGCCCCGCTTCGCACGCAGCGCCGCCCGCGGCGCGTTACGGAGAGCCCTTAGCTCAGCTGGTAGAGCAACTGACTTTTAATCAGTAGGCCGTTGGTTCGAACCCAACAGGGCTCACCATCCACAGGTGATCGTGGATGCGAATTTCCTCCCTCAGAGAATCCACGACCAACGTATGTTTCGGACAGTCGCCCGGCGATCTCGACGATCATGCGAAAATTTAGACAATCTCGTGGACGATTAGCGCCGCAGTTCGGTTTACGGTATCCGAATAGCTGGTCAACTATCCCCTTCTAGCGATAGATAATGGTATCACCTATCCGAAAGGTGGTTGTTTGGGGGAACGGAGAGACTGTGATGTCGGGTTTTGACTTTCGCAAGATGGCGGCGGACGCGAAGGCTGCCATGGAAGAGCGCAAAGGAGAGCGCGAGTCGGCCCCGAACAAGGTGAAGGCCGAACGCGAAAGCTATGTGAGCCTGGCGGCGAAACCCCTCATTGAAGGCATTTTGCCGCTGCTTGAAAAAGCGTCGAAAGACTTCGCCGAAGAAGGAATACACTCCAGCATCCTCACCGTTTTCGGATCCGAAGGGCACGCGGAGCAGGACCCCATGGTGAAGTTCCAGTGCAAGGGCCCGCCGAACGAGGACAATGTCGCTTCGCTGGAAGCCCGGCCGATTTTCTTTACCTCAAACGGCAGCCGGATACGGCTTGGCGTGGGCGATCACCGGTTCAGCCGGAATGCCGACAGAATCATTGCCGAGGACAAGACGGGCAATATCGAGTCTCTCGTCAGAATTGGGCTGGAGAGAGCCATCGAGTTCTACATGGAAGAATACGAAAAGGACCGATCGAAGAACGGCGGCAACCGAAACGGCGCGCTTTGAACCGGTACACTTTATCGGCTGGACGTACCGCGGCCGACAACAACGACGCAGATCAATCTTCCCGTCAGCTGCCGTTGAACAACGGGCTGCGCGTCGGGTCCAGCCGCCGGCCGTCGCAAATGACCGATGGGGCGTCATTGAAGGCCTGAGACGGCGGAATCTTCGCGTCGATGAATTTCACCACCGCCGGACCGGTCGGTTTCAGAACGTCAAACAGCGCTTTGCGCAGTCGACGCCGTTCGAACGACTCGATCACGTCCTTGCCCTGAGAGCTTTTCTCGATCTGGGAAGCCATCACGTTGATGCGGTCTCGCACCAGCGGCATGTATTTGCATACCCGGACGGCATCTTCCGAATTGTTCATCTTGAGTGCGGCGACCAGTGTCTGTTTTTCCCCGTTGCTGCCTTTCAGCGTGAACGCGGGCGTAGACAACCAAACCTGTTTCTGGCCGCGTTCTGCGGCACCGCTCAACTGCAGCTCTCCCCCACCGCCTCTTGGTGTCACGAAATAGACCAACACCAATGGAATCGCGATCGAAAAGAACAACAACCCCAATGCAAGGACTGTGTTGCGATTCATTCTGTCCCCCTCACCGTCTTCTGACGTACGAACCGACGATACGGGCAAACTGCTTAACAGTGTATGAATTACTGCACGAATGCTCAGTATCCGGCCAATTCGCCGAAATCGACGCATCCGATTCGGTTAGTATTACAGTTTAATGACGTTGTAACCGAATTGACTTTTTCCATAAAAAGCGCACTATGTGCGCCTATAAGGAGAAGGTCGATGACGATTTCCCCACACGCTCATGTTCCATGCCCGAACGACGGGAAAGTTAAGACGATGCCCAATAAAAACGCGGCGGTCTTCCCTCCCATTGCCAGGCACATTGTAAGCGTGGCCATAGCTGTTCTTATGATCCAGTTTTTTCCGACAAGTGCCATTGCCGGTATCGAGTCGGACGACGAGCATTTGAAAATCGGCGGCGATATACGGGGGCCGGACTTGATGCCCTTCCTCATGGCATTTGGCACGGCGATTAAAAAAACCGCGGCCACCGGCAAGCCACTGCGTCTGGAACTGAATTCAGACGGCGGCGATATTGAAACCGCGTTCTTCATGGCTGACGCGATTGAGGCGGCCCAGCAGTCCGGCCGCATCATTCAAGTCGAAGTCCCAGAAGGCGGCAGATGCAACTCAGCTTGCGTCGTCATCTTCGCCGCAGGCAAAAAGCGATGGGCCGCTCCCGATTCCGAATTCCTGCTGCACGGGGTTAGTTATGCCGGCTTCTCCGAAAGTCCCACCATCGCGCTGACACGGCAAAAGTATGTGGAGAATTTTCACAAGGCTATCGAAGGTGCCGACTGGCAATTCGGCCAGTTCGTCCGTCGGCACGGCATCATCGAAAATGATCTGAACATGAGTTTTTCAGGCCGACAGTTATACGAAGCATTTGGAAGCTTCATCACGTCCCTGAACACGGTACGGTCCGATTGACGCCTTACGCTCCGGTCAAATATCGACACCGGAACGCGCGACATTTTCGCCATGCAGGGCATATCCGAACAACATATCGACAACCTCGCCATTTCGGGACAACGGCGTCACGGCCACGTCATAGAATTTCTTGACCCCGCCGCGGGTTTTGAAAGGAAGACGTTCCGTGACCGGTGCCTTGTCGGCCACCGTGCGTTGGTACATTTCGATCAATTTTCCCTGACTGCCGATTTCACGGATTTCGGACAACAGATAGCCGGTGAAGTCCTTCTTCGTATTCCGGACAATATCGGTTCCGACAAGGCGATACCGGAAGTCATGTCCCTGCCCCAAGACATCGACCAGGAAAACAAAGGGCAGCATGTTGGGAATATCCACCGGGTCGAGGTCCAGCCGACTTGGGAAAGTTCTCCCACTCTTTTTTGAATCCCAATAGCTTAGGAATTCTTCCAAAGAAGGCGGTTTAAGAGATCGGCGTCGCGCGGGGCGCGCTAGCATGGTGTTCATAGGCAACAGATAGGCCAATAGTGGTAAAAGAACCACAAACTAATCCACTTTTTTCCTTGTCACCGCAGGCCAAACCGCCGCCAGCGCCTCTTAAGATATTGATTATGTACCCCTATTTTCCGCCGCCAATGATGTTTTTTTCTGGTCCGAAGGGAAAGCCGGTGATGTTTTCCGCCCCGTCCTCGGTAACAATCAAAATGTCATGCTCACGATAACCGCCGGCGCCGGGCAGGCCTTCGGGCAACATGATCATCGGCTCCATGGAAACCACCATGCCGGGCTGTAAGACCGTATCGATATCCTCACGCAATTCGACGCCCGCCTCACGACCATAATAATGGCACAAAACCCCAAATGAGTGGCCGTAGCCGAAAGATCGATACTGCAATAGGTCCCATGCCCGGTACATCTCGTTCAACTCGGCCGCGATATCCATGCAGCGCGTGCCGGGTCGGATCAGTTCCAACCCTCGCCGATGGACGGCACAGTTCTTTTCCCAAAGGTCCAAATGCGCGTCGCTTGCATGGTCACAAAAAAGCGTTCGTTCCAAGGCCGTGTAATACCCGAATATCATCGGGAAGCAGTTTAGGCTGAGAATATCGCCGCTTTCGATTTTCTTGTTCGTAACCGGGTTATGAGCGCCATCCGTATTGATGCCCGATTGGAACCAGGTCCAGGTATCCATCAACTCCACGAAGGGGAATGAATTGGCGATCTCCCGGGTCATTGCATTGGTCGAGGCGATCGCGACCTCATGCTCCGGCACGCCGGCGGCGACCGCTTCCGCACAGGCCGCGCCGCCGAGATCGCAGATCCGCGCCCCTTCCCGGATAAGCGCGTGTTCTTCCGCCGATTTGATGGTCCGCAGCCACATGGTCTTCTGGCTGATATCCACCAGTTCCACGCCGGGAAGCGCGCCGCTCAACTGGCGTTCGATATCCAGGGAAACATGGTCGAATTCGATACCCAGGCGCTGGATTCGGGGCGTCAACTGACGCACGGCTTCAAAATAGTTGTCCTTGCGCCAGTCTGTGTAGGTGATGTTGTCGCCGTAGGTGCGCCGCCAGGGCTGCCCGCCGTCGATGCCCGCCGAAATCGAGGTCGCCTTGTCCGGCGTTACAACGAAGCCGTATTTTCGGCCGAAATTACAATACAGCCACCCGGAATAATAGGCGATGTTGTGGTAGGAGGTGAACAGACAGGCGTCGATATCCTGTTCCGCCATGGCCGCACGCAGCCTATCCTGACGCCCCTGCATTTCCGCATCGGAAAACGGCGACCATTCCTTTTCGCCGTTGTGCCATGCCACCGTCCGCGCCATGCCCTCCGCGGCCCCTACCCCATTCGCCATCGCGTCGCTCCCGCTTGCATAAAGTCCGGATGCAGGGAGTGTTCTGTCGCGTCACCAAAAATCTGCGACAATCCGCGACGGAATCGTTCAAAGACGCGACATAGGACGGTGTATTGTCCGGCGGCGTTTCAACCGGTGATCGGCAACAGATAATTACAACGGGACGGTCAAACCGGCTTTCACCGTGTCCATCACAACCGTTGTCTCAAAACGCTGGATTGATTTGGACGCATAGAGGACCCGGTGAATGAAACCTTCATAGGTCTTCATGTCTTCCGTCACGACGATCAAAACAAAATCGCTGGCCCCGGTAACGTAATAACAGTGCTGAACCTCGGGCAATTTCATCATGCGGCGCTTGAAGTCATCGACGATGTCGGGTCGACCGTGCTGCAGTATGACTTCGACGATCACGGTTAGTTTGCGGCCGACCTTTTCGGGGTCGACGACAGCAACCTCCCGCGCGATCACTCCTTCGTCCCGCAGCCGCTTCAGGCGCCGTTGGCACGCCGTCGCGGATAGTCCCACACGTTCAGCCAAGGCTTCCGACGTTCTGTTCCTGTCTTCCTGAACCAAATTCAGTAACTTGACGTCAAACACATCCAATTCACTCATCGGCGCACCTTTTCTGCAACACCCCCAATTTTATGCAGTTTTTTATCACTAGATCGATATATTTCGCAGAATTTAGGCATGAAAAGGATTCTATTCCTGTCCTTTCACCGATCAATGGACAGGGAACCAAGCCATGACCTTCATTCGAACGCAGACCTCACCCGCCATCGGCTTCATGGCTGGCATCGGTGCAGCATTGATTTGGGGGGCATGGCCGGTTCTATCGCGCGATGCGGTCATCGATGGCTTCGCGCCGTTGGACATCGCCATGCTGCGGTTTGGCATCGCCGGCCTTGTTCTCGCCCCGTTGATCCTGCGCAATGGGTTCGGCGGCCTTGGCGCAGCACGCGCCATGGTTCTGGCGGCGGGCGCCGGCGCCCCCTATGTGTTTGTCACTGTAACCGGCCTATCCCTCGCCCCTGCCGGTCATGGCGGAGTGATCATCCCTTGCACGATGCTGACGGCCTCCACTGTGGGGGCATGGATATTCTTGAAGGACCCGCCGTCATCAACCCGTTTGGTCGGGTTGGCCATCATCTTTTGCGGCATTGGTTTGACCGCTTGGTCCGGCATGAGGCTGAGCACCGATATCTGGTCACCGGATGCATTGCTGGGTGACGGACTGTTCATGATCGGCGGTGTCCTTTGGGCTACTTACACCGTCGGCTCCCGTTGCTGGAGGGCTGAGCCTTTTCAGGCCACGGCGGCCGTTTCGGTCCTCTCGATGATTATCGTTCTGCCGATATGGCTGATGGCCGGCGGGGACGCGGTGATGCAGGCGCCTCTTCCCGCGCTGGCATGGCAGGCCGGTTTCCAAGGCATTCTGGTCGCGATCGGCGCTTTGGTTTTCTACACCAAGGCCGTGGCTGTCTTCGGTGCGGCCCGCGGCGCGCTGTTCGCCATACTGGGGCCGGTCTTCACGGTGCTGTTGGCAATCCCTGTGTTGGGAGAGGTCCCTTCAGGTCTGGCGGTGGCCGGCCTTATCTTCTGCACATCCGGCATGGCCGTCGCCTTCGGCGCCTATGGTTTGGCCCTGAGTGCCTTGCGGAAAAACACCCTGTCGAAGCCGTCTTCCGTGCCGCGCGCCGTTTCCTCGTAGCCCAAGCGGGGATAGAGCGCCAGGTTCTCTGTCATCTTCGCATTCGTATAGAGTTCAATCGCGGACAGCCCTTGGGCCAAGGCGGCCTGTTCGGCAAAATCCAGCAGGCTGCGTCCAATGCCCCGCCCTTGGTAAACGGGGTCCACGGCAACATTCTCGACGTGCAGATGGTCGCCCCGACGATACTGCACGACATACCCAGCAACAGCACCCCCGGATTCGGCAACGAAAAGCTCACCCCGCGCCAGATGAGTGTCGAAATCGGCCACCATCGGTGCAGGTTTTCGGCCGATGCGCGGGATATACATGGCATAGGACGCTGCCGCGCAAGCCCGTATGCCATCCAAGTCGCCCGCCGCCGCTTTGCGCATGATCATCTTGCCGTCGGCCATCCCCACTCCGTCACAAACACTGTTTTGCACGATTTGGGCTGGTCAAATGGTCCCATCGAGCGAATTCTAAACACAATAAATTAAGACTTATCACGGTCCTCGGGGGGATTTTCATGCGCGTTTCCGGTCTGTCCACCATTGTTGTCGATGTCCCGCTGCCGAAACAGATCCGGTCTGCGATCCACACGATCAAATCCGCCACCTGCGTTCTGGTCACGGTGGAGACCGATGAGGGGATATCCGGCGAAGGCATGGCCTTCACGATCAATGGTGCCCGGATCCGCTCCGTCGAGGCGCTGATACAAGACCTGGAACCGATGATCCTGGGACGCGATCCCCACGACACCGCCGCGATCTGGCAGGAAATGTGGGACGCACTGAACTTCGTCGGACAGAAGGGCATCCCCATTATCGGGATGTCCGCCGTGGACACCGCATTGTGGGACATCGTCGGCAAGGCAGCCGGCAAGCCGCTGCATAAATTGTTCGGCGCGGCGCGGGACAGTGTTCCCGCCTATGCCAGCGGGGGTCTTTGGATGTCGCTCTCCATCGACGAGTTGCAACAGGAAGCGCGCGAATTCATCGCCCAAGGCCATCACGCCATGAAAATCCGCGTCGGCAAAGGGAACGTCGCCAGTCATGTGGAGCGCGTTGCCGCGGTGCGCGACGTTATCGGACCGAACATCAAACTGATGGCTGATGGAAACCAAAGCCTAACCGCGAAGGAGGCCATACGGCTCGGCCGCGAATTGGAGCGTTTCGACCTGACTTGGTTCGAGGAGCCGGTGCCGTGCTGGGATTTCGAGGGCCACGCAGCCGTGCGCGCCGCCCTGGATACGCCGCTGGCATCGGGAGAAACCGAATATACGCGCTATGGCATGCGGCAGATGATCGAGGCCAAGGCTTGTGACATTCTGATGCCTGACCTGGAACGCATCGGCGGTTACACGGAATTCCGTCGGTCCGCAGCTTTGGCGGCGGCCTTCGACATTCCGGTGACGCCGCACCTGTTCACGGAATACTCGCTTTGCATGGCGGGCAGTCTGCCGAACTGTTTCATTGTAGAACATATGCCTTGGTTCGCGCCGATCTACACCGAAACCGTCGAGATCGCGGAGGGTGAAATCGCGATACCCGACAGACCGGGCCACGGCTTTAGCTTCAATCCGGATGCCGTCGACCGATTCAGGATGTAGCGTTTCGATCCCATTTGCCTGTTTCAGGCTCACCCGCTCAGAAGAAAGCGCACCATGCCACAGGGGACGGGCGCGCAGTTGTTCATCGGTCCAATTTTGAAAGAACGTCGATGAGATCGCTGGCTGAGAAGCCTTTTTCCAGGGCGCCTAGAACCGTTAGACCCCTGGCCGACGCAAGCATGGCTGTGTTGACCAGATATTTCCCTTCGTAACCGCTCATCAAGATGAGCGGTATTTTGTCGGCCCGCTGGCTCAACTGGTTGAACAGTTCCACACCATCCATTTCCGGCATGACGATGTCGGAAATGATGCAAACCGCGTTGGTTTCATCCAGGATATCGAGACATTCCCGTCCATCAGCGGTCCGAACCGCACTGAAGCCAGCTGCCTCGACCGTCCTTTGAACAAATTCCGAAATGTCGGGATCGTCATCAACAATGATGATTTTAACGTCGGCGTGAGTGTTCATCATGGTTTCGTTCATGTTCCCGTAAAATACCATCGCCCTGTTCACGCAGGCAACGGCCCCTTACCCGGCGGACCTTGGATAACGGCAAAGCCGCTATCCAATACACGAGCAAGTTTTCGCTTTTAAATGCAATGCACCGAAGTTCTACGCGGTGCCGGTGAAAATGGATGCCCTTCCAGCCCACCGGAACGCACGCGGTATCCAGCCGTGTTGATGACATCCGGTTTTCATACTCACAAGCCGGGGAAAACGTTACGCGCAACAGGCCAGGTTTCGCCAACAAGCGAAAATGAAACGATCCCATCCCCAACTTTTATGACGAAGAGTTTCATTTGAATGTCATGACTCCGTCATATGAAACCTGTATAAGTTTCATATGAAATCTTATGCGACCGAGCCACTCAGCGCGAATGCCGACACGCTCTCGGAAAGACAATCCGAGATCGCGGAACTTGTGCGCGCGACCGGCTTTGCCGGGATTGATGAATTGGCGGACCGTTTTTCGGTCAGCACGCAAACCATCCGCAAAGATGTAAACGGGTTGTGTGACAAGGGATTGCTGCGCCGGGTGCATGGTGGTGTTCAGTTGGCCAGCGTCGGAAACCTTGAATACCGGATGCGCAAAGTGTTGCGCTATTCCGCCAAACAGCAGATCGCCGCCGCCGTCGCGGACACCATTCCGAACGGATCGTCCGTGTCGATATCAATCGGCACAACACCCGAAGCCGTGGTTTCCGCGATGCTAAGCCATACGAATCTGAAAATTCAGACCAACAACCTGAATATCGCGATGATCGGCAATACGGCCGGGTCATTCGATGTCAGCATCCCAGGCGGCCTGATCCGCCGTGGCGACGGGGACATCATCGGGCCCGCCGCGGTCGCCTTCTTTGAAAGCTACAAGGCCGATTTCGGCATCTTCGGCGTCGCCGCCGTGGATGCGGATGGCGGTCTGCTCGACTTCTATGAAGAGGAAGTCGCCGCCCGACAGGCCATCCTTCGAAACTGCCGAACCTCAATTCTGGTGCTCGATCACATGAAATTCGAACGTAACGCCCATGTCCGCGGCGGCCACATCGCCGATGTCGACCATGTCTTCTGCGACAAGGCCCCGCCGCCCGGCATTGCATCCGCGCTTGCCGAAGCGGGCGTGACGGTCACCATATGCGGAAAGGAGTCGAACTGATGTCGACACCTGACGGCAAATCGATATCGCTCAGCGGCATCACCAAATCCTGGGGCGATCCGCCGGCGGTCGACCATGTGGACCTTGAAATCGCGGCAGGCCAATTCACCGCCCTGCTCGGCCCGTCCGGCTGCGGAAAATCGACGACCCTGCGCATCATCGCCGGATTGGAATTCCCGGATTCAGGAACCGTGACCATCGGGGGCGAAGACGTCACCGCCCTGCCCCCGGCGAAGCGCAATATTGCCATGGTGTTCCAGTCTTATGCGCTGTTTCCGCATCTCTCGGTCGCGGAGAACATTACTTTCGGCTTGCGGACCCGCCGGGTTCCGGTGGGTGAAAGGGGCGAGCGCCTGAAACGCGCGGCGGACCTTCTTGAATTGACGCCCTATCTTGACCGTAAGCCTTCCCAGCTTTCCGGCGGGCAACAGCAACGCGTCGCGCTGGGCCGCGCCATCATCGCGGAACGCCCGGTCTGCCTGATGGACGAACCGTTGTCGAACCTGGATGCCCGCCTGCGGCATGAGATGCGGAGCGAGATCCGCGCCCTGCAGCAAAAACTTGGCTTCACCATGGTCTATGTCACCCATGACCAGGTCGAGGCCATCACCATGGCGGACCAGGTCGCCCTGATGAACAAAGGACATGTGGAGCAAGCAGCCTCCCCGCGGGAGATCTATGACCGCCCGGCGACCGTTTTCGCCGCGCGTTTCATCGGCACCCCGCCGATGAACCTGATCCCCATACAGGCCTTCGGCGAAAAGGCCGGGACGCTGGCATCGCAAAACTACCTGATCGGCATCCGGCCAGAGGTCATGCATCTCGACGCCGACGGCCCGCTGAAAGCGACGGTGGTCGAGGCGGAGTTCCTGGGCTCGGAAACACTCGTCACCTGCGAGGCCGTCAACAGCCGATTCGTCGTCTCCGCATCCGGCGGCACTGAGGTCGGCCGGGGCGAAAGCGTCGGAATAGGATTCAAGCAGTCGGACATGCATCTGTTCGACGGCGACAAAGGGGCACGCTGCGATGGGGAACTTTCCGCCGTCGCCGCCGCACTGTGCGGATAACAATACAAGGTTGGAACGGCTGAAAGCGCGGACCGCACCCGACAAAGATAACAGCCGAGTTGGTCGATAACAGTTTGGCCTGCAACAGCCGGAATTCCGGCGGGAAAAGGAGAGAGAAATGTTTATCAGTCCGATCAAAAGGACCCTGGGCGCCGCGGCGATTGCAATGTGCGCGTCGACTGCGGCTTTTGCCGAAGACGTGGAACTGCAGTTCTACTTCCCGGTCGCTGTCGGTGGCGCCGCCGCCGATACCATCCAGGCGCTGACCGACGAATATGTCGCGAACAACCCCAGCGTCAAAATCGACGCCGTCTATGCCGGGTCCTATCAGGACACGGTCGCCAAGGTGCTGACGGCCGCGCGCGGCGGCGATGCCCCGCAGCTGTCGGTGATCCTGTCCGTCGACATGTTCACCTTGCTGGACGAGGACCTGATCCTGCCGTTCGACGATTTCGCGACGACCGCGGAAGACAAGGAATGGCTGAACGGTTTCTACCCGTCCTTCATGGAAAACAGCCGGACGGGCGGCAAGACCTATGGCATCCCGTTCCAGCGCTCCACACCGGTGCTTTACTGGAACAAGGAAGCCTTCAAGGAAGCGGGCCTGGACCCGAACACGCCGCCGGCGACCTGGGAAGAAATGGTTTCGATGGGCAAGAAGCTCGTCAAGAAGAACGCGTCCGGCGAGGTTGAGCGTTGGGGCGTGCGTATCCCCAGTTCCGGCTTCCCCTATTGGCTGTTCCAGGGCCTGTCGACGCAGAATGACGTCATTCTGGCCAACAATGACGGCAACAAGACCAATTTCGACGATCCGAAAGTGGTCGAGGCGCTGCAATATCTAGTCGACCTCAGCGGCAAGTATGGCGTGATGGCGCCTGGCATCATCGAATGGGGCTCCACCCCGAAAGCCTTCTTCGAAGGTCAGACCGCGATGATGTGGACGACGACCGGCAACCTGACGAATGTCCGCAAGAACGCGCCCTTCGACTTCGGCGTCGGCATGCTGCCGGCCAACAAGCGCCGCGGCGCACCGACCGGCGGCGGCAACTTCTATATGTTCAAGGGCTCCACGGATGCGGAACTGAAGGCTGCCTTCGATTTCATCAAGTGGATCACGGGTCCGGAACAGTCGGCCAAGTGGACGATCGCCACCGGCTATGTCGCCCCCCGCCCCGCCACCTGGGAAACGGACGCGATGAAAGCCTATACGGCGGACTTCCCGCCGGCGCTGGTTGCGCGCGATCAGTTGGAATACGCGGTCGCCGAGTTGTCGACCTATGAAAACCAACGCATCACACGCATTTTCAACGACGCATTGGAAGCCGCGATCACCGGTAAGAAAACGCCGGAAGAAGCCCTGAAGGAAGCACAGCAGAAAGCTGATGCGATCCTGAAGGCCTATCGCTAAGCACGGATTGGCGCCGGTTCGGGGAACCCAGAGTAATATCTCCGAGCTCCGGACCGGCACCGTTCCAACGGGACGATAAGGGTATGAGGAACAACAGATGACGCGCCGTATAGAGTGGGTCCATGCCTGGCTGCTTTTGCTGCCCGCGATGGTGTTCCTTTTCACCTTCACCCATCTGCCCGCCGTCCGCACCATCATCGACAGTTTCTTTTCCACGGCCCGTGGCAGGCGCAAATCCGTCTTTGTCGGGTTGGAGAACTACCAGCAACTGATCGACGACCCGACCTTCTGGAAGGTGCTGGCGAACAATCTGTGGTTCGCGCTGGGCACCATTCCCACATCCATTGCCATCGCCCTGGTCATGGCGCTGTGGGTCAACGAGAAGCTCGCCGGACGCAGCTTCATTCGTATGGCCTATTTCACGCCAACGGTCCTGCCGCTGATCGCGGTCGCCAATATCTGGCTGTTCTTCTATACACCCGGTTTCGGCCTGTTCGATCAGATCGCGACAGGCCTGTTCGATACCGGTCAGCATAATTTCTTAGGGAATCCCGACACCGCGCTCGCCGCCGTCATGGTAGTGACAGTCTGGAAGGAAGCCGGGTTCTTCATGATCTTCTATCTGGCCGCCCTGCAGACGATTCCGCCTTCCCTTCTGGAAGCCGCCCGAGTCGAGGGTGCCGGCCGCTGGACAATTTTTTGGCGGGTCGTCTTCCCGTTGCTGATGCCGACGACGCTTTTCGTTTCCGTCAACGCGGTGATCAACTCGTTCCGGTTGGTGGACCACCTGTTCATCCTCACCGGCGGCGGGCCGAACAACGCGTCCTCCCTGCTGTTGTTTTACATCTATGAAACCGCCTTCCGCTTCTGGGACACGGCCTATGCCGCGACGCTGACCGTCGTGCTGCTGGTGATGCTGTCGCTGTTGGCGATCGGCCAATTCTTCCTGTTCGACAGGAAGGTGCATTACAAATGATCCACGCCTCCGCCATAGACCGTTTCCTCAACACTTTCGGGTCCTGGGCGCTGGCCCTGCTTTGGGGCCTGCCGCTCGCCTTCGCCATTTGGACGGCGATCCACCCGGCGGAATTCGAAGCGAATTTCGAATTGCTGGCGCCCCTGACCACCGTGAACTTCGTCAAGGCCTGGGAAGCGGCCCCCTTCGCGCGCTACTTCCTGAACACCTTCATTCTGGTGACCTTGATCTTGGCCTGTCAGTTCTTCCTTGGCACCCTTGCCGCTTTCGCCTTCGCGCGGTTCCAGTTTCCGGGGCGCGGCATTCTGTTCGGGCTGGTCCTGCTACAATTGCTGGTGATGCCGGACATCCTGATCGTCGAGAACTATCAGACCATGCGGTTTTTCAACCTGGTCGACACCATCCCGGCGATCGCGCTGCCCTATATCGCATCCGGTTTCGGCATTTTCCTGCTGCGGCAGACCTTCATGACCGTGCCGAAGGAATTGGATGAGGCCGCGCGCCTGGAAGGCGCTTCGACCCTCGGCCTGCTCTGGCGGGTCTATGTGCCGCTCGCCAAGCCGACCTACCTCGCCTATGGGCTGGTCTCCGTCAGCCACCACTGGAACAATTTCCTCTGGCCGCTGATCATCACGAACTCGGTCGAAACCCGGCCCGTCACCGTGGGGCTCAGTGTGTTCGCCTCAACCGACAGCGGCACCGAATGGTCGGTCATCAATGCCGCAACGCTCATGACGTCGGCGCCCCTTTTGATCGGGTTCCTGCTCTTTCAACGGCAATTCGTGCAGAGTTTCATGCGGGCGGGGATCAAGTAGCTCCAGATGCTTATCGAACAGTCGGCGAAAATTTAGCAGTCCCTGAACTGCTTCCCTCTGCAAGTTTCGATAACGAACTCAACCTTGGCTTTGTCTGCATTCGAGAGTTTGGGCCAAATCTTTCCCTGTGCGTCAATCGCCCTGTCCAAGCCCTGCGCTGCGGCAATCCCAATCCATGCGACCCCTTTCAACCCATCTTTTTCGACGCCTTCACCCGCGAGGTACATCGTCCCAAGCGTAAATTGGGCCAATTCATGCCCCTGATCGGCTGCACTTCGATACCATTTCGCAGCAGTGGCTTTATCCTGTGCGACCTTCTCGCCGTTAAAGTAGAATACGCCGACCGCAAACTGAGCATCTGCAATACCCTCGGACGCCGCACGTTGGAAGTGGCTGAGAGCACGATCCCTGTCAGCGTCTATTCCCTTTCCAAAATAGTACATTCTTGCCAACTGGAGATAGGCTTCCGAATAGTCCAAATCAGCAGCCCTGTTGAAGTAGGCAATCGCTTTCTGGGCATCCTGGGCGACCCCCCTGCCGTCCTTATAAAGACGTCCGATGCTATAGATCGCTTCCGCATACCCCTGCTCCGCTGCCAAGTGGAAAAGTTCGAGCGCTCTTCCAGAGTCGCTCTCTACCCCTTCCCCAATGACATAGAGATGTGCGAGTTCCGTTTGTGCGCGAGCATTTCCCTGATCGGCAGCAAGCCTCATCAGGCGAGCCGCCTCTCTCGGATTTTTTTCGCCACCAAGCCCCTGAAGAATTAGCAAGGCGAGGTTCAATTGCCCGACAGCGTAGTTTTGCTCTGAAGCCTTTTCATACCATTCACGAGCCTTCGCATAGTCGGTCGGGACAAGGTCACCCGACTCGTACATCCGGCCCAAGTTCACAGTTGCAGGCATCGATCCCTGCAATGCCGCACTTCTGTACAACCTGATGGCCGCCTCTGTGTCCTGACTGACCCCAACACCATTTTCATATGAGTAGCCAAGATTGAACATACCGGAGAGATCGTCCCTGTTTGAAGCCTCTCTAAAATATTCGACAGCCTTCTCCACATCCTTTTCGGTACCCAGGCCGTCAAGGTATAGATTTCCGAGGCTGTTTAGAGCAGCCGGAAGCCCTGCTTCAGCCGCCCGTTTGTTCCATCTAAAAGCTTGCTCGTAGTCTTGCTCGGTACCATTTCCGGACAGGTACATTTCGGCTAATTTCAATTGGGCTATGCGGTTGCCCTGATCCGCCGACTTCTTATACCAAGCAAAGGCTTGCACCGGGTCCCGCTGAACACCTTTTCCTTGTTCGTACAGGCCTCCAAGATATAGTTGCGCACCAGCGTCACCCGCTTCCGCGAACTGATCCCAAATTTCTTTTGCCTCGAGGTATCTGCCTTTTTCCGCGAGATAAAGAGCCCGGGCTAGGTAGATCTTGTCGGGGACTGCCCACACAGCGGATGTCGGCAAGCCCCCAAATATCAACACCGTCGACAAAAGTAATACGGACAGGAGCCACCGCTTCGACGTCTCAGGTCTGCAACAATACATTTGATCAAATCCCAATTGGCGAGGAAAAAAAAATTGGCAAGATGAAAGCCGGAGCCCTCATCTCTTACTACTAGAAGTTATGATTTCTGCCCAACCTTTCTCGTATTGGCCATACTGCTGTCGTCCGATTCCCCACAATCCGGGTCAATAGCGCCCCAACGTGATCTCGCCTTCCGCGATTTCCTTGTAGTCGTTACCTTCCAGAATGACCGCGTAGACCTCCGCTTCGTATTTGTTACCGCGGCCGCCGGAGCATGGCGGCAGATAGCCGGGGCTGGACCAAGCGCCGGTGGCGCGGTTCTTTTTTACCAGCCAGACGCCGTCGGGCATGTCACTGGTGCCGCCCGGCACGGCGGGGAGCGTCACCGTTCCCGCGCCCGGCGTGATGTTGAACCCGATCTTGCCATGGCCGCCGTCATAGGAGAGCTGCTGGTAGCTCTTATCATTGAACTCCACCACAATGGCGTTTGCTTCGGGTGGAATGTTGGAAACCATTAGGGGCGGCGTCGCCCCCTCCCCGTCGAACTTCTTGCAGTGCTGACCTGCGGGAATTTTGCTGCCGTTCCATGCTGGATCCGCAAATTCGACCGTCAGGTCGCCAGCCTGTGCCGACATCGTCCCCCAAACAAGTCCAAGCGCCATACACGCCATGGCCAAAGGACGCGATATTTTTGAACTCATGTCTGGTGTTCCTCTACGTATTTTTCCAGTGCTAGGTTTCGGCAATTCTATTCCGGCAGGGCATGACTTCCCAACCGTCCGTGCCAACCGACACAGGAGGATCGCACGCCCCGATATTTGCTTTACATATAAAATATCCGCTCATAAACTTTTTACTTCCGTTAGATCATCCTTCCTGGAGTGCGTTGATGAAAATCGCCTGTCTCGGTGGCGGCCCCGCCGGTCTGTATTTCGGCATTTCCATGAAGTTGAGGGACCCGAACCATGAGATCGTCGTCGTGGAACGGAACCGCCCCTACGACACCTTCGGCTGGGGCGTGGTCTTTTCCGACCAGACCATGGAAAACCTGCGGCTGAACGACCCGAAGACGGCCGACGCGATCCTGGCGGAATTCGCCCACTGGGACGATATCGACATCCATTTCAAGGGTGAGTGCGTGACCTCGACCGGGCACGGCTTCGCCGGCATCGGCCGCAAACGCATGCTGAACATCCTGCAGGACCGGGCCCAGGAACTGGGGATCGAACTGATCTTCGAGCAGGAAGTCGACGGTGTGGACGCCTATAAAGACTACGACCTGATCGTTGCGTCGGACGGTTTGAACTCCAAAATCCGAAGCGCCAATCCCGAAGCCTTCCAGCCGGATATCGACACCCGCCCCAACAAGTTCATTTGGCTCGGCACCAAGAAGAAATACGACGCCTTCACCTTTATCTTCGAGGAAACCGAACACGGTTGGATTTGGGTCCACGCCTATAAGTTCGATGCGGATACCTCCACCTTCATCGTCGAATGCACGGAAAAGACCTGGCGCGGTCTGGGTCTGGACAAGGCCGATACGGAACAGTCGATCGCGATTTGCGAGGAAATCTTCAAGGACTACCTGGACTGCAATGCCTTGATGAGCAATGCGCGGCATCTGCGGGGCTCCGCCTGGCTGAACTTCCCGCGTATCAATTGCGGCACCTATCACCACGACAACGTGGTGCTGATGGGGGACGCCGCCCATACCGCCCATTTCTCCATCGGGTCCGGCACCAAACTGGCGCTGGAAGACGCCATCGTGCTCGCCGACCTGCTGCACAGCGAAGACAGCATGGAAGCGGCCTTCACCCAGTACCAGGAAGCCCGCCGGCTGGAGGTCCTGAAGCTGCAGAGCGCGGCGCGGAATTCCATGGAATGGTTCGAGGAACTGGAGCGCTACACCCATTTCGACCCGCCGCAATTCGCCTATTCCCTGCTGACCCGCAGCCAACGCGTCAGCCATGAGAACCTGCGTCTGCGCGACAAGGAATGGCTCACCTCTGTCGAGCGCTGGTTTGCGGGAAAGAGCGCCGCCGGGGTAACCGCGAATACAGCTGCGAACGACGTCCCGCCCCCGATGTTCACGCCCTTCCGCCTGCGGCAGATGGACGTGATGAACCGCATCGTGGTCTCCCCCATGGCGACCTATAGCGCGACGGACGGTATTCCCAACGACTTTCATCTGGTTCATCTGGGCGCGCGGGCCCAGGGCGGCGCGGGATTGGTCTTTACCGAGATGACCTGCGTCACCCCCGCCGGCCGTATCACGCCGGGCTGCCCCGGCCTATATTCCGATGAACAGGAAGCCGCCTGGAAGCGGATCGTCGATTACACGCATCAATGGTCCGGCGCGAAGATCGCGATGCAATTGGGCCATAGCGGGCCGAAGGGATCGACCAAAATTGGCTGGGAAGGCATGGACCAACCCCTCGATGAAGATGGGGACGAGGGGAATTGGGAATTGCTCGCCCCCTCACCCGTACCCTGGTCGCCGAACAACCAGACGCCTCGTGAAATGACCGAAGCCGATATGGACGATGTGGAAGCCGCCTTCGTTCAGGCGGTGGAACGCGCGGACCGTTGCGGCTTCGACATGGTCGAAATGCATGCGGCCCACGGATACCTGCTGTCGGCCTTTCTGACACCGCTGACCAACAAGCGCGTGGACGAATACGGCGGGTTGCTGGAAAACCGCCTACGCTTTCCGCTGCGGGTCTTCGCCGCGATGCGCGCGGCATGGCCCTCGGACAAACCGATGTCAGTGCGGATTTCCGCCAATGATTGGGTCGGCGAAGAGGGTATCACGCCGGACGACGCGGTGGAGATCGCCCGCGCCTTCAAACAGGCGGGCGCGGATATCATCGACGTTTCCGCCGGTCAGACCAGCATTCAGGCCAAGCCGGTCTATGGACGGATGTTCCAGACGCCGTTTTCCGACCGGATCAGGAACGAAGCCGGGATCGCCACCATGGCGGTCGGGAATATTTTCGAGGTCGATCACGTCAACAGCATCCTGGCCGCGGGCCGGGCTGATCTGTGCTGCCTGGCCCGGCCGCATCTGGCCGATCCCTATTGGACGCTGCATGCCGCCGCGGAACAGGGATATCAGGGTGCTGCTTGGCCGAACCAGTACCTGCCGGGCCGGGATCAATATGAACGCAACCTCGCCCGCGCGGCGGATATGGCGATCCAGGTCTAAGGCGGGTTTGGCAGGATGAGCACTCTTGAAGGACAGATCGCGATCGTCACCGGCGCCGGCACGGGCATCGGCGCCGCCATTGCGGAACGGTTGTCGACCGACGGCGCGACACTGGCCCTGGTCGGCCGCCGGGAAGCGCCGTTGAAGGAATTGGCTGACAGGTTGAACAATGCCCATGCCTTCACCGCCGACGTGACCGACGAGCTGTCGGTGACGTCCATGGTCGCCAAAGTCACCCAGGAACTGGGGGCGCCCGGCATTCTGGTAAACAATGCAGGGGCTGCTGAGTCCGCGCCTTTCGACCGGACCAGCCTGGACATGTGGAACAGCATGCTGGCCGTGAACCTGACAGGCGCTTTTCTGTGTGCGCGATCAGTCCTGCCCGCTATGAAAAAGGCCGGCACGGGGCGGATCGTCACCGTCGCCTCCACCGCCGGGTTGAAAGGCTATGATTATGTCGCGGCCTATTGCGCGGCGAAACACGGCGCCATCGGCATGACCCGGGCGCTTGCCGGGGAAGTCGCGCGCAAGGGCATTACGGTCAATGCCGTCTGCCCCGGTTTTACGGAAACCCCGATGCTTGAAGAAAGTATCGCGAACATTGTCGAGAAGACCGGCATGGACGAGGACGCCGCGCGCAAGACGCTGACGGCGACCAATCCGCAGGGACGTCTGGTCGACCCGGCGGAAGTCGCCGACGCGGTCGCCTGGCTATGCCGTGCCGAGAGTGCGTCCATGACCGGCCAGGCCATCGCAGTCGCCGGTGGGGAGGTAATGACAGGATGAGCACAAAGAAAACCGCCCAGATGCGCCTGGGCCTGGACAAGGCCCCGTCCCGCGACCGCGCGCAAAAGGCGACTCGGTTATGGCTGCGCATGCTGACTGCGTCCCGCACCATCGAGGAAGAAATCGGCCGCCGCCTGCGTGAGGAATACGGCATATCGCTGGCCCGTTTCGACTTGATGTCGGTCCTGCACCGGCATGACGAAGGCCTGACGATGAGCGAAGTCGGCCGCCACCTGCGGGTCAGCGGTGGGAATGTGACGGGCCTGGTCGACCGGCTGGAAAAGGAAGGCCTGGTCGCACGCCAGCAGCACCCGTCCGATCGCCGCTCCATCGTGGTTTGCCTGACGCCACGCGGCCACGAGATTTTCGTCAACATGGCGAAGCATCACAAGGAATGGGTGGCGGAAATCCTCGCCTGGCTCGGCGACCAGGAAATAGACGAACTCTACGGTTTGCTGACGACCGTGCGGGATTCCGCATTGGACGCGGCGGAACAGAACAGTGACATGAAGGAGGCCGGTTAATGGCTACCGCGCAGGGTGTCCCCACGCCTGAACATTTTTTGCTTGAGATGAAGGGCGACGTCGCCGTCATCACATTGAACCGGCCGGAGAAGAAGAACCCCCTCACCTTCGAGTCCTATGCCGAACTGCGCGACTTCTTCCGCGACCTGGACCGGCAGGACGTCATCAAGGCTGTCGTCGTCACCGGGGCCGGCGGAAATTTCTGTTCCGGCGGCGATGTTTTCGAAATCATCAAACCGCTGCTGGAACGGGACATGAAGGGGTTGATGGAATTCACCCGCATGACCGGTGACTTGGTCAAATACATGAACGGCTGCCCGGTGCCCGTGATTTCGGCGGTGGACGGCATCTGTGCCGGGGCCGGTGCGATGATCGCGCTGTATTCCGACATCCGCTTCGGCACGCCGAACGCAAAGACGGCCTTCCTGTTCACCCGCGTCGGACTGGCGGGCTGCGACATGGGCGCCTGCGCCATGCTGCCCCGCGTGATCGGCCAAGGGCGCGCGGCCGACCTGCTGTTCACCGGCAAGAGCATGAGCGCGGATGAAGGACTTGCCTGGGGGTTCTACAATCAGGTCGTCGATCCCGAGACGCTGTTGGACGAGGCCGTCGCCTATGCTCAACGCCTCGCCGATGGGCCAAACTTCGCCCATATGATGACCAAAACCATGCTGAACCAGGAATGGAGCATGACCTTGGCGCAAGCCATCGAGGCGGAAGCGCAGGCCCAGGCGATTTGCATGCAGACGCAGGACTATCACCGCGCCTTCCATGCGTTCGCCAATAAGGAACGCCCGGCTTTCGAGGGGAATTAGAATGCCGGATAAATCCTTTCTGGACTGGCCGTTTTTCGAAGACCATCACCGTCGCCTCGCTGCGGATCTGGACGCCTGGGCGGCGGCGGAACTACCTGCCCTACTGGCGAACGAGCATGAAGACCTGGACGGCACCTGCCGCAAATTGGTCCAGGGTCTCTCCGCCGGCGGTTGGCTCGACTATGTCGTCCCCGCCAGTCACGGGGGCAAGTTCGACCGGCTGGACGTGCGGTCCCTCTGTCTGATCCGCGAGACGCTTGCGCGCCATGCCGGCCTAGCCGATTTCTCCTTTGTCATGCAGGGCCTGGGCAGTGGACCGGTCACGCTGGCCGGAACGGCGGAACAGCAGGATGCCTGGTTGCCGAAGGTCCGTGCCGGTCAGGCGGTTTCCGCCTTCGCACTGTCGGAACCGGAAGCCGGGTCGGACGTCGCGGCGCTCGCCACAACGGCGGTGGAAGACGGCGACCATTACGTCCTGAACGGCACCAAGACCTGGATATCGAACGGCGGCATCGCCGATGTCTATACGGTCGTCGCGCGCACCGGTGAAGCACCCGGCGCCAAGGGCCTCAGCGCCTTTGTGGTGCCCGCGGACACGCCCGGTTTCGCAGTCACCGACCGCATTGAAGTGATCGCGCCGCATCCCTTGGGCACCCTCACCTTCACGGATTGCCGCATCCCGAAAACCGCAATGATCGGCGGACCGGGACAGGGGTTCAAATTGTCCATGATGAACCTGGACGTCTTCCGATCCACGGTCGGCGCGGCGGCGTTGGGCTTCGCGCGTAAGGCACTCGACCTATCGCTGGAACGCGCCGGAACACGACAATTGTTTGGCGCGCCGATGGGCGACCTGCAACTGGTTCAGGGTAAGCTGGCCGACATGGCATTGCGCGTCGATGCTTCGGCCCTTCTCGTCTATCGTGCGGCTTGGACCAAGGATCAGGGCGCGCCGCGGGTCACCCGCGAAGCCAGTATAGCGAAACTGTATGCGACGGATGAAGCGCAGCAGGTCATCGACGATGCCGTCCAGATATTCGGCGGACATGGTGTCGTCTCAGGGAATCCAGTGGAAACGCTCTACCGCGAAATCCGGGCGCTCAGAATCTATGAGGGCGCGTCAGAAGTACAGAAGGTGGTGATCGCGCGGCAGGCTTTGGCCGATTATGCCGCTGCGGGGATTTGAGCCAAGTATTTAAGCCGGGCGTTAACGCTGGGTGTTTGAGCTGGGGGTTGTAACGATGGGAAATCTTCTGGGTAGCTATACCGCACATACCGACACATTCGCGCGGGACAACCTTCCGCCGCAGGACTTGTGGCCGACCTTTTTGCTGGACCGGCCGGAATTCCAATATCCGGACCGAATGAACTGCGCTGCCGAATTGCTGGATAAGCCAATTGAAAAAGGCTGGGGCAACCGGCCCTGCCTGCGCACCCGTCGGGAAACCTGGAGTTATGCGCATCTAAAGGCGCAGACCGACCGGATCGCCCATGTGCTGGTCGATGAATTGGGCCTCAAACCCGGCAACCGCGTCCTGCTTCGGTCGGCAAACAACCCGATGATGGTCGCCTGCTGGTTCGCCGTCGCAAAGGCGGGCGGCGTCGTGGTCGCAACCATGCCGTTGCTGCGCGCAAAGGAACTCGCCGTCATCATCGAGAAGGCTGAAATCAACCTGGCGCTCTGCGACGAACGGCTGATTGAGGAAATGGAAGGCGCGAAAGAGGCCGCCCCGCGTCTTGAGCGGATCTGTGCCTTCAACGGATCGGGTGAACCGGGCACAGGCGCGGAACTCGAGGATCTGATGCGCGGCAAACCGGCCCACTTCGACGCCTTGGATACGTCCGCGGACGATGTCGTGCTGATTGCCTTCACATCGGGCACGACGGGAAAGCCGAAGGGCACGATGCATTTCCACCGGGACGTGATGGTAATCTGCGATGCCACACCGCCCCATGTCCTGCGTATCCAGGCCAAGGACGTCTTCATCGGGTCCCCACCCTTGGCGTTCACCTTCGGGCTTGGCGGATTGGTCCTGTTCCCGATGCGCTTCGGCGCCAGCACGGTCCTGTTGGAAAAAGCCACCCCACCCGCCCTTCTGGAAGCCATTCCGGAATTTGGGGCGACAACGCTTTTCACCGCGCCGACCGCCTACCGGGCCATCATGACCGCGGTGGAAGAAGCGGCCCCGCACCGGGGCGATGCGCTGAAATCGCTACGGAACTGCGTCTCGGCGGGTGAGACGTTGCCCAAGGCGACCTTCGACGCCTGGAAGCAGATGACCGGTATCGCCTGCATCGACGGATTGGGCTCGACCGAAATGCTGCATATCTTTATCGCCGCCCCGCCCGAAAAGATGCGCGGCGGCGCGACCGGCTATCCCATGCCCGGCTATGAAGCGAAAATCGTCGATGACGACATGAATGACCTTCCCCCTGGTGAAGTCGGGCGGTTGGCCGTGCGCGGGCCAACGGGTTGCCGCTATCTGGCCGACGACCGGCAGACCGTCTACGTGCGGCAAGGATGGAACCTGACCGGTGACGCCTATTCAATGGATGAGGACGGCTATTTCCACTTTGCCGCCCGCGCTGACGACATGATCATCTCCGCCGGTTACAACATCGCCGGGCCGGAAGTGGAGGATTGCCTGCTGGAACATGCCGGTGTGGCCGAATGCGCCGTCGTCGGTGTCCCCTCTGAAGACCGCGGCACAATCGTCAAAGCCTATATCGTTCTGCGGTCCGGCTATGAGGCAGAGCCGGCCTTGACGGAAGAAATGCAAAATTTCGTGAAAAACAGGATCGCGCCCTTTAAATATCCGCGCGAGATCGAATTCGTCGACGTCCTACCCAAGACCGAGACCGGCAAAATTCAACGCTTTAAACTGCGGGAGACCCCCTGAGCCATGACGGTCTACAAGACCCCTATCACCGTCCTTTTCCGCCATTGCGACGTGGCGGGCATCGTTTTCTACCCGCGTTATGTGGAAATGGTGAACGACGTCATCGAACGCTGGTTGGACGAGGCATTGGGCTGTTCCTTCAAGCAAATGCATCTGGAACTGAACGCTGGGATCCCCACCGTGAAGTTGGAGGTGGAATACCTTGCGCCCGCGTCACTAGGCGATGTGTTGGAATTCCAATTGACCTTACGCGACCTTGGAAAAAGTTCCTTCAAGACACGTATCATTGCCATGCATGGGGAAACCAAGGTTATGGAAGTGCGCTCCACCCTCGTCTGGGTGAAGTCCGGCAACGCGTTCAAAGGCGAAGGCGCGATGAAGGCCCAGCCGCTGCCGGCCGACATCCGCGGCAATATGGAAAAATTCCTTGAGGTCGATCCTAAGGACTTCATTCAAATCGCCGAGGGAGATAACTGATGGACGTTCTGCTGCCGGAAGGCTGGAAGAAGGGAAAAGGCTACTCCCACGGCATGGCTGAAACCATTGAACCGGGCGACAAACTGATCACGCTTGGCGGGTTGATCGGTTGGAACGGCCAAGAAGAATTCGAAAGCGATGACTTTATAGAACAATGCCGCCAGACATTGGAAAACGTCGTCACCGTCCTGGCGCAAGCCGGCGCCGAGCCGAGCGACGTGATGTCCATGACCTGGTACATCACGGACAAAGAAGAATGTTTGGCCAGGCAGAAGGAATTGGGCGCGGCTTATCGCGCCACCATGGGCGATCATTTCCCGGCCATGGCCATGGTTGAGGTCAAAGCCCTGATGGAAGACCGCGCCAAGGTGGAAATCGAAACCCGCGCGGTTGTCAAAAACGAGCGTTAACGGCCGCGAGCCAGCTGTATTTGAGTCACGTTTCCTTGGTTTTCTTTAGCCGTACAGCGCGGCCAAGCTCCGCGCCGGAAAACCATATGACCACGCCAAAGCAGCAGACAATCATCATGTAGGGTGCGGCATAGTAGCGGGTGTCGAACCACGGGATGAACACGAAATGAAAGCAAACCATCAGCAGTGACAGCAAGGCCGTCTCCCCATAGGGACGAAGAGGCTTGGACCGGAAGGTTAGGCCATAGGCAATAAGCGCCAAGGCAATCAGCATCGGATATTTAGCGCTCTTGTTCGCGACCATGTGAACCTGCCTTACCAGGATATCGGCAAACATGGTCGGCGTGACGGTGAACTCCTTAGTCATCATGTAAGGCTGCTGTGAAATGAAACTGTGAAAATAGACGGCTTGGTAACTCGGCGTGTCGAGCGGGATTGAAATCGCTGCGTATAGCACCAACGCTCCAAGACCCCAGGCCACCGCTTCCCGGAACCTCATGCGGCGTTCTCCAGTCGCTAGGAAGGTGGCCACCCCCAGGAAAGCGCCGAAATAGAGAATAGCGTCCATGCGGACGATCATCGCGGCAAGGAAACATATGCAGGCAAGGCGGCGACGCCCTTCCGTGAAGCTTATCAAAGCACCGGCGATCGCAAGAGCGGTCAATCCGTCGGGGTATTCGTACCTCGCTGTCTGAAACAGGCCGGCGAGCAACCCTGCAATCGCGATCGGTATCGCGACCGGCGCAGAAAGCTTTCGCAACAACCAAACCGCCACTAGTGCAAAAGCCAGGGCCGCCGGAATCGCCGCCATGATGCGCGTCGCCAAATATGGATCGACCCCCAGATAGGTCAGGCCGATGACCGGCACGATGAACCCCAATTTATAACAGGCGACGTGCAATTGTTGACGGAACGCTTCCGGGTCCGTCGCGACGATTGATCGATAAAGACTGATCCCCGGCGGACTTTCCGTCAGTTCCCGATAGGTGCGTTCTGGAATGCTCGCTTTCAAATGGTCATAGGTCTGACGCTGAATTTCCGGCCAGTCGCCATCCGTCGTCGCGTCGAATACACAGCCCAAATAGAAAATGACGTCGAAAGCATGCTTGGGGGTCGCCAGGGAGATCCCCGCGAATACGATGCTCAACAGCAACACACCCGCAAGGGCCCAACGCGGGACACGTCCCGATCCTGTTACCCAATCAAAAGCGCGCACCCGCTGCCCTTTCCGCTGCTTTCGGCGTCTTTGCGTATAGGCGAGTCACGGTTTCACGCCAAGCTAGGTAAGTGCTGCTCTGTTCCAACGCTACGGGACGTCCATGCCGATGGGATCGACGACAAGGACGCCCAGGGCATCCAGGCACGGGACGGTCTTGGGTCGGTCATGGATGCAGTTTCATTCCTTTCATGACCTTATCGACCGTCTTTCGGTCCGCATGGAGGGCAATGGCGACCAGATCAAGCTCTTCCAACGGCACCGCGGCGACGGCGGCGCGGTTGTCCTGATCGTTCCCGGTCGCGAACAGATCGGCTGTGAAAATGATCGGTACTTCGCCGCGCGACAGCGCACGGCTGTTCGCCTTGGTCAGATCGGCTTTCTCGACCTCATAGACCAGGATCGGCTGGCGGATCATTGCGCCGTATTGCGTGCCCGACCCGTCGGCATAGGGCTCACCGATCAATTCCGGGCTTTGGCCGACAAGACCGCCCGCCAGGAAGCTCACCGCATTCAGCTTTCGCCAAGTCTCTAAACCGTTCCAAACCGCGATGGCGATTTTCGTATCGTATTGCATGGGGCAGCCTCCGACATCACATTGTTGCAATGGCACATTCTCTAGCAGGCACATTTGACGTCGGTCTTGAACGTTCGTGCGTTCCCGGCAGCCCCACGCGGCGGGATTGGGTCCGTCACGGCGCCTGCCCGCCTGGCATGGAACGTCATGAAGCCTTTTTCGCGGGCTTTGCCTATGCGCCGCACAGGCACGATACCTACGCCATCGGCTATACGGTCGAAGGCGTGCAAAGCTTCGGTTACCGCGGAAGCGAGGAACACAGCCTGCCGGGCCATGTCATGGTCTTGCATCCAGACGAAGTGCATGACGGCCATGCCGGGACCGAAGACGGGTTTCTTTTCCGCATGCTGTATCTGCGCCCTGACGTCATCCGCGATGCCCTTGCCCAGGCTGGGCCCGGGGGACGCCCCGCCCCCCTTCCTTTCATCGACGGGGCGGTCAGCCGCGACCCGCGCGTCATCCGGGCCTTGATGCCGGCCCTGGCCGATATGAAGGCGGAGATAGACCCGCTGGAGGCGGACCGGATCGTTCAGGAACTGGCCGACGCCCTGAATGCGATATCCGGCAACCTCCTGACGCCCCCTTCCCGTTCCCATCAACAGGCTGTAGACCGGGCGCGCGAGTACCTGCGCGGCAATCTTGCCGATACGGTCACGTCGGAAGAATTGGAACAGGAAACCGGCTTGGACCGATACGAGCTTTCCCGGCAATTCCGCCGGCTTGTCGGTACCAGTCCCTATCGCTATCTGGTGATGCGCCGCCTGGACGCGGTGCGCGATGCTATCCTCGACGGCGATAGCCTTGCCGATGCCGCAATGGCGGCGGGCTTCGCGGACCAGGCCCATATGACACGGCATTTCAAAAAGGCTTTCGGGGTGACGCCTGGTAAATGGCTCGCGCTCTCCCAAAAGACCCCTTAAGGGGCGCCTCAGAGGCCTGACGAAACCCAACCCGCTGCCGACCGGCATGGAGACATATTTTGGCGAGACAGTTATTGCCGGAACGGCCCAAGGGCCGCGATTTGCGGACGCTGCGGCGCGCGGCCGGGTTCCTGCGCCCCTATTGGCCGCGGGTCGTGGGCGCGATGGTCGCGCTGATGGTGACGGCATCTGCCGTACTGGGCCTTGGCCAAGGCCTGCGTGCCCTGATCGATGGCGGGTTTTCCGGGGGCGACCCCGCCGCCCTCGAAAACGCCTTGGGGCTGCTCGTCGGCCTCAGCATTGTCATGGCCATCGGCACCTATTGCCGTTTCTATCTTGTCACCTGGTTGGGCGAGCGCGTCGTCGCCGATTTGCGGGACGCCGTTTTCGACCGGGTCATTCGGATGGATCCCGCCTTTTTCGAAGTCACCAAGACCGGTGAAATTCTTTCCCGCCTAACCACCGACACGACCTTGTTGCAATCGGTCATCGGATCCAGCGTCTCCATGGCGTTGCGCAATACGCTGATGATGATCGGCGGACTTGCGATGATGTTATTCACCAATGCCAAGCTGACCCTGCTCGTCCTGCTGGTCGTCCCCGTCGTCGTCGTGCCCATCCTGTTCATCGGCCGGAAGGTCAGAACCCTGTCGCGCGCCAGCCAGGATCGTGTCGCCGATGTCGGCGCCTTTGCCGAGGAGAGCTTCAATGCGATCCACACCGTTCAGTCCTATACCCATGAAGAAGCGGACCGCCGCGCCTTCGCCGCCGAGGTAAAAAACGCCTTCACTGTCGCCATCGAACGGACCCGGTTGCGCGGCCTGTTATCCGCAACCGTGATCCTGCTGGTTTTCGCCGCGATCTCGGTCATTCTGTGGGTCGGCGGCAATGACGTGATGGAAGGAGTCATTTCCGGCGGGGACCTGGCAGCCTTCGTCTTCTATGCAACGGTGGTGGCGTTTTCCGTGGCGATCATTTCGGAAGTCTACGGCGAATTGCAGCGCGCCGCCGGCGCGACCGAACGGCTTGTCGAGTTGTTGGAGGCCGAACCAGATATCCTTCCCCCGTCCCAACCAGTCCCCATGCCCGTCCCCCCGCAGGGCCGCATCGCGCTGCAGGACGTCACCTTCCACTATCCCTCGCGCCCCGACATGGCGGCACTGAATGGCTTCACCCTAACCGTTGAACCGGGTGAGACCGTTGCGTTGGTCGGTCCGTCCGGCGCCGGCAAGACGACCGTGTTCCAATTGCTGCTGCGCTTTTACGATCCGAATTCCGGCACGGTGAAAATCGACGGTGTCGATGTCAGCGCCGCAGATCCGACTTTGGTCCGGCAGCGCATTGCCCTTGTCCCCCAGGACCCGATTATCTTCGGCGCGACCGGACGGGAAAACATCGCCTATGGCGACCCGGACGCCTCCGAGGATCGCATCCATCAAGCGGCGAAGGATGCCCGCGCAGAAGAATTCCTGACCCGCCTTCCTGAAGGTTACGACACCTTCCTGGGTGAGAAAGGAGCGCGTCTTTCCGGTGGGCAGCGGCAGCGTATTTCCATTGCCCGTGCCATCCTTCGGGATCCCGCCATTTTGCTGCTGGATGAAGCGACAAGCGCCCTGGACGCGGAGAACGAGCGTCTGGTGCAGGATGCCCTGAACCGTTTGATGGCGGGCCGCACGACGCTGATCATTGCCCACCGACTGGCGACCGTGGTCAATGCCGACCGCATCGTGGTGATGGAGGACGGGCAAATCTCGGCAATCGGCACGCACAAGGAACTGACCGAGAATAACGACCTTTATTCCCGCCTGGCCAAACTGCAATTCAGAGATTACTGACTTAAACGATCTCGGTTATTCTTGCCATTCAACGCGTTGTATCTACCGGTGCCGCGTACGCTTGAAGCACCGGCAAACGACAACAGTTGCATCGTTATCTTGTCAAACACCGGGGACCGCAATTTCCTCAACAATAGCTCGCCGATGATCCGGTAAGTGTTCAACTATTGGGACAATCTCCGCGGGACCGGGGCGATGCCTGAACAGCGCACCGAGCATTTGGTTGTTCTGACTAGACCACTCCTCGAGTTCCTGCTCGCCCTTGCTGACGGCCACGCCGACCGGCTATTTCCGGAGCGGGCATGCCTCCCGCCCCATCAACCGCTTCAGATAGGCTTTCAGGTTCGGGAACCCGTCACTCAAGAAACCGATCCGCCACCCCATGCCGACTGCGATGCAGACATTGATATCCGTGGCGGTGAACCGGTCTTCCAGCATGAAGTCGGTTTTCGCCAGACGGTCTTCCAGCACCTGCGCCCCTGCCCTGTAGAACTTGGCGGATTGCTCCACGACATCCGCCTTCCGCTCCTCTTCCGGCAGCAGGAAACTCATCTTGTTCTTGAAACCCGCATAAGCCCAGGCCTCCACTTCGCTCGTCGCGAACAAGGTCCATTGGTCGTGCAGGGTACGCGCCCATGTGCCCGGTTTTGCGATAAGGTTCTTTTCCGGCACTAGATCGCAGATCGCCGCAACGATGGCGGAGGACTCGAATAGCGGCTTCCCGTCGATCAGCGCCGCCGGCAGTTTGCCCATGGGATGGATTTTGCGAACCGCGTCACTGTGAAACGTCTCGAAATTGTTTCCTTCGGATCGGTAGTCCAATCCGGCCTCGTTCAACGCCCATCGGCATTTCGAGGAACGCGTCGGTTTAAACTCATAAAGAACGATATCCGGCATATCCGCAGTCCTTCCGCCATATTTTATTAACAATTCTTGACTTTGCGGACCGTGGGACAGCGCTTTAATATGTTCAAGAACATATTAAAATCCGCAGAAATCCAGGAAAAACACCATGCCTCTGTCACGTGAACACAAAAAGAATACGCGAACCCGAATCCTGGAAGCCGCCAGGCGCCTGTTCAACAAACGAGGATTCAACAACGTGCCGATCGACGACATCATGGCGGAAGCGGGCCTGACACGTGGCGGTTTCTACAACCATTTCCGCGCTAAGGAAGACCTTTACGCGGAAGCGTTGACCACCTTTGCGGACGGGGCGAAACGCGCCGTCATCAGCAGCGCCCATACGGGACCGGACCGGGTCCTCTCCTTCATCCGGGGCTATATTTCCCGTCGCCACTTGCAGACCGTTGAGGATCAATGCCCGCTGATCGCTCTTTCAACCGATGTCGCGCGGGCCGGACCGGCCACTAGGCAGGCATATGAAGGAATCGTGCGCAACATAATCGAATTCTTCGAAAACGAAGCACCCAGCAATGATACGCTGACGGCGCGGGAGCGCAGCCTTGCCACCGCCGCCATTTGCATCGGCGCAATGGTCTTGGCCCGGACCGTCGATGACAAGTCTCTGGCCGAAGAGATCTGCGATGCGTCACGCAAATTGGCGGAAGAAACCGTCATACCGTCAAAGGCATAACGGCAGCCAGGGGCCCGGTCAGTGCTGCTTCTTGAACTTTTCCGACAGGAAAATACCGAACAAAACCAGGAGCAGCGCCACGCCATGGAAGATGTGGAATTCCTCTCCCAGGAAAGCGACGGCCATGCCGGAAGCAAAAATCGGCACCAAATTGACGAAGACCCCGGCGCGACTGGGCCCAATCTTCTCAACCCCCGTAATGAAACAAAGTTGAGAGACGAAGGAAGGAAAAATCGTTACAGCCAAGACAATGAGCCAACCCAACGGAGTCGGTGCCAGGAAATCACCCATGATTATCTCACCGGCGAAGAAAGGCAGGGACACGAAGAAAGCGACAATGGACAGGCCGGAGAATAATCCAAGCGTCGACACCGGCGGTTTACGCCGCAATCCGATGGCATAACTGGCGTATAGGAAGGCTGCCACCAGCATCAGAAAATCGCCGTCATTAACCGTCAACGTGACGAGGCGATCCATACTGCCACGGGTGACAACAACGACAACGCCAACCAGAGTGACCACCACCCCCAACCCCTGGATGACGCGAATCTTCTCCTTGTACAGAAGGTAGCTGCCGACCATCACGAAAACCGGAATCGCCCCCTGAATAATGCCCAAATTGATCGCTGTCGTACTATGGGCTGCGATATAATAGACGGCATTGAACAGCGTAAATCCGGCGGCGCCCATGGCGCAGACAAAACGCCAATGACGTTTCAACATTGGCAAATCGCGCAACAGAGGTCCGCGCATGAACAGCGCGATCAACAGAACGACCCCGCCCCAACGGGCAGTCACCAATGCAAGCGGTGAAATCTCACCGACCGCCAGCCGGCTCAATACGGCGTTCCCGCCCCAGCACAAAGTAGCGAAGGTCAGAAACATATAGGCATCGATGGACCATTTCGGTCCCATGTCTGGCGCGTTGGAAGCCTTGGCTGTATCGCTCATACTAATTCTACTCGTCCTGAAACACGCCGTTGCGGCAAAGCCCGGGCCGGCCCTTGATTTTATATGCGGCGGTATAAGTGTGGGATGAGGTAAACACTATCTTCCCGGCGCCGTCGAGCCATCAGCGCTGACAGGAAGCGCAAAGGAGTTTTTCTTGCCCGTATCGCCAGCTTACCATCCCGACATTCGCCATCCGGCCTTGGGGGATGCGTTCTACGTCCCGGTACAACCGGCCGACTTTCCTAAACACATCCTGCGGTTCCGGAACGACCGATGGGCGAAACGGGTCGGGCTGGACACATTGACCGATGAAGAGTGGATCGCTCATTGCGGCCGGTTCGAACCATTGCCGGACAATCTGCCCAATCCTTTGGCGCTGCGATATCACGGACACCAATTCAGGGTCTACAACCCGGAACTGGGTGACGGTCGCGGGTTCCTCTACGCGCAACTGCGGGAAGGTCAGAGCGGACGTTTACTGGACCTTGGCACGAAAGGGTCCGGCCAGACGCCCTGGTCCCGTCAGGGGGACGGGCGTCTGACCCTGAAAGGCGGGGTCCGGGAAATCCTGGCGACCGAGATGCTGGAAGCGCTTGGCGTCAACACCTCAAAAACCTTCAGCCTGATCGAAACCGGTGAAGCGCTGTATCGCGGCGACGAACCCTCCCCCACCCGTTCCGCCGTTCTGGTGCGGCTCAGCCACGGGCATATCCGTTTCGGGACATTTCAGCGGCTGCTGGTGACCGGACAAGCGGCTGAGAAACGCACCCTTGTCGACTATGTGATAGAGACCTATTGGCCGGAAGCCGCCGACAGCTCCGAACCCGTGATCGCGCTCTACACCGCCATCATGCGCGCTTTGGCCAGGAAGGGCGCACAATGGTTCGCCGCCGGCTTCGTCCACGGTGTGCTGAATACGGACAATATGGCCATTACGGGTGAAAGTTTCGACTACGGCCCTTGGCGCTTTCTGCCGGTTTTGGACCCGGGTTTCACCGCGGCCTATTTCGACAATGCAGGTCTGTACAGTTTCGGCCGACAGCCTGAAGCATTGCACTGGAACCTCGCCCGTCTCGCGGAATGCCTGTTGGACTTGGCCCCACAGGAAAAGTTGGAAGAGGTCATCGGACAATTCGGCCAATTGTTCGAAGACGAACTGGTCCTGCAGACTTTCTGGCGCCTTGGGCTGGAAGTCCGGGACATGGACCAGGCGCAAGAGCTGACACGGGCCTTCTACGCAGCCTTACGGGAAAGCGGTGCGCCTTATGAACAGGCTTTCTTCGACCTCGCCCTGGGCGCCGAGGCAGCACGTTTAGAGAAATCTCCCAGTGCCGAAATCTACAGGTCCGACACATTCGCGGACTTGCTGCGTGCAATTCGCGGCGCAGCGCCCGCGATCGCTACATCTAAGAATGCCTATTTCGATGGCCCGGGACCGGTCACGATGTTGGTGGAAGACGTGGAAGCCATATGGACGGACATCGACAAGAACGACGACTGGACATCACTGGAACGCAAGGTCGGAGAGATTCGGGCCATGGGCGACGCCTATGCAGGAATCCCACGCGGCAATCCAATTTAAGTCAGGTTTCGTCCCCGGCGTCGTCTTCATTGATTTCTGCGGACGCGATCGGGAAGAAGACGGTAACGGTCGTTCCCTTGCCGACCTCGCTTTCGATCTGCATCTCCCCGTCATGGTCGGACATCAGGGACTTCACGATCGACAGGCCAAGTCCTGCGCCTTCCTGGGCAACATAGGCGTCGGTCAACCCGCGTGAGAAAGGTTCCGCGATGAATGGCAGTCGATTGGCCGGAATACCGACACCGGTATCGGCAACCTGAATAGAGACGAACCCGTCCCGTTCTGTCGCCGTGACGGTAATACTACCGCCGGTTTCGGTGAACTTCACAGCGTTGGAAAGCATGTTGTTCATGACCTGGCGGGCCGATCGTGCGTCGGCGCGGACTTTCGGCAGATCCGGCGCCGCATTGATCACCAGGGCCACACCCTTGTCCGAAATCGCCTTTTGGAAATCATTCTCCGCGAAATCCAGAATCTCACGGACATCCACCGCCCTGAATTCGTAGGTCCGTTTGCCGGCTTCGATGGCGGAAATGTCGAGCACCTGATCGACCAGCCCCAGCATATGGCCGCCGCTGCTGCGGATAGCATCCGCATATTCCAAGTACTTTTCACCGCCGAGAGGACCGAAATACTGCCCCTTCAGCATTTCGCTGAATCCCAGGATCGCGTTCAACGGTGTCCGGAATTCATGGCTCATCGTGGCCAGGAACTCTGACTTCGCCTGGTTTGCTTCCTCGGCCCGCCGCAAGGCGGCATCCAGCGCCCGGGCGGATTCCTTTTCAGGCGTTACGTCCCGTCCGGTGCCCCGGAATCCAGTAAAATTACCGTTTTCATCGAACACCGGATCACCGTTAAGGCTGATCGTCCGTGGTCCACCGGACGGCCCGTGGATGTCATAGGCAAAGTTCCGGAACGGCCGGTGGTTCTCCAGGTCGTTCATGTGCTGTTGCCATTTCGGCCGGTCCATCATTTCGGAGGTCAGGTCGTAACGGCTCTTCCCAATGGCGTGCGCGACATTGATACCGAGAACCTCACCGGCCCGGGGAGAAAAATAGGTGAAGCGGAAATCCGAATCCATTTCCCACAGCCAGTCGGAGGCGATCTCGGCAAAGGAACGGAACCGCTGCTCACTTTCCTTCAAGGCTACCGCGGCCTTGGCCCGCGCCTGAATATGGCTGCTGACGGAGCCTAACAGTTTATTGACGCTTTCGACGACGGCCCGGAATTCGTTGGCGGGATAGGAATTCGCATCGGGCAGAAGACCCTTCTTCGGGTCATCGGGGTCGATCCGGGAGAACTCGTTGGCCATTTTGACCAGCGGACGCGTGAACAGCCTATTGAAAATGAACAACAGGATGATCGCCAGGATCAGCGCGCGCCCAAGGGCAAACAGGATTTCATACCCCGCCTGGCGCAGCACATACATCGCCGCCTGCTCGGAGGATACTTCCACCACCAGTGTCCCGATCACCTTGTCCGGTTCCAAGGCATGATGAAGCGGCGCAGAAATCGATGTCACCTCGATCGGCAGGAAATTGGCGGTCCAATTCTCTTTATAGTTGGATTTCTTGCTGCTGCTGCTGACCAGGGAATTCCCAAATTCGTCGAATATCTCAACGGTGACGATGGGTACGAACCGCAACAGGCCGTCTGCGACGCCCGAAGCAAGATAACGGTCATAAGTGAAGGCGGCCTGACTTGCCGCACCTTCGACCGAATCGATCACCGCATTCGACGTCTTACGGATATCGACCAATTGCTGGTCGTATTCCCGGGCAAGCTGGGCAATCCCGAAAACAAGCCCCACCCCGACGGCGATCACGAAGATCAGCCAGGTCTGAAGCAACGTCACGCTGCGGGAGGGTTTGAACATGGGTGACCAGAGACCGCGTATTTTTATCAAACAGATCCGATATTTAGAGACGGCATCCCCGGCCCTAGAAGAATGTATATTAGACTTGGCTGGGACGATGTGTCACCAACGCAAACGAAACGCCCCCATCAACCGCGCATTCGTGCGCCATCCCCGTCAAAAAGCGGTTTGGAAATCAGCCGTGCCGGTCGGATATCGCCCAGAATCTCAATTTCGACATCGAGACCATCGGCAATCAGCGCCACGGGAAGAAAACCGATCGCAATCGACTTGTCCGCGTAATGGGAATATCCGCCGGAGGTTACGAAACCCTTAATCTCGCCGGCGACATAGATCGGCTCATATCCCACCGCATCTGCATCCGCCGCATCGACGACAAACGAGCACAGTTTTCTAGACGGGCCCGCTGATTTTTCCGCCATGGCCGCTGCCTTTCCGATGAAATCGACCGGCTTGTTGTACGATATGAAACGGTCCATGCCGGTCTCGGCCGGCGTATAATCCGGGCCGAATTCGCTGAGCCAGGACCCGAAGAACTTGTCCAGGCGCAAACTCATCATCGCCCGCATGCCGAACGGCTTCAGGCCGAGGCCCTCACCCGCCGCCGTCAGGGCCGCATACAGGGCCCGTTGGTCATCGGCCCCGACATAGATTTCATAGCCCAGATCCCCGGTATAAGAGACCCGCTGCACCACCGCGCGGGTCAAACCGACATCCATCTCCCGGACATCCATGAACCGGAAGGCATCGCCGGACACATCAGCCCTTGTGGCACGGCTCAACAATGTTCGGGCGTTCGGCCCGGCGATCTGGAAACCGATCCGGCGGGTCGAGACATTCTCGATCTCGACCCCCGACGCCGGCAGATGGGCAAGGAACCATCGCATGTGATAGGCCTGCGCCCCAAAAGACGCAGTCAATTGAAACTCCTCCTCGCCGCGGTGATTTTCCAGGCAGGAAATCGTGAAATCGCCGATCAGGCGTCCTTTCGGACTGAGCATCGGTGTCAGGCTGAGACGTCCCGGTTTCGGAACCCGTCCCGCCATGATCGTATCGATCCAATCCCGGGCGCCCGGCCCGGTGACGCGATACTTGCCGAAATTGTGAATTTCGTTGATGCCGACCGCTTCGCGCACGGCGCGCACTTCGGCGGCAACCGCGTCGAACGCATTGGAACGCCGGAAGCTGGGCGTTTCGAATAGCGGTTCGCCTTCCGGTGCGAAGTAATTCACCGCTTCCATACCATAACCGGCGCCAAAGACCGCCCGCTGCTGCTTCCAAATATCGTAGGCAGGCGTCGTCTGGAACGGCCTGGCCGCCGGCAGTTCCTCATTCGGGTAGGAGATGGAGAAACGCCGCTGATAGTTCTCCCGCACCTTGGTGCGCGTATAACCCGGCGTGATCCAATCGCCGAAGCGTGCCACATCCATAGCGAAGACATCGCGGCTTGGTTCGCCCTCGACCATCCATTCGGCCAGGGACAGGCCGACACCGCCACCCTGCGAAAAACCGGCCATGACGCCGCAGGCCGACCAATAGTTCCGCAGTCCCGGAACCGGCCCAACCAAGGGGTTTCCGTCCGGCGCGAAAGTAAAGGGGCCATTGATCACCGTCTTGATCCCGGCGCGCTCCAATACGGGGAACCGCTTGCAGGCAAAGGCAACGGAATCCTCAATCCGATCCAACTTGTTCTCGAGCAATTCATGCCCGAAATCCCATGGCGTTCCGTCGACCGCCCAGGGATCGCAATTCTGTTCGTAAAACCCGATACAAATCCCACGGCCTTCCTGGCGCAGGTAACTTTCGCCTTCCGGGTCCATCACATGGGGCAGTTCACTGCTGCGCTCAAAGACCTCGGGCGTTTCCTCCGTCACCAAATACTGATGTTCCATGGGATGCAGCGGCAGATAGACACCGGCCATCGCGCCGACTTCCCTGGCCCAAAGCCCGCCTGCATTGACCACATGTTCCGCGTGAACGGTTCCTTGCTCCGTCACCACATCCCAGGTGCCGTCGGGTCGCTGTGTCGTTGCATGGACCGGGTTGCGCAACACGATCTCCGCCCCCGCCATGCGCGCCGCCTTGGCATAGGCATGGGTGGTCCCGGATGGGTCAAGATGACCATCCAGCGGATCGTAGAGCCCACCCAATACGCCTTCCACATTCGTGATCGGTGAGATTTTCGCGATCTCTTCCGGACCGATGAATTCCGTCTCCAGGCCCATATAACGGTGCTTGGCCCGTTCAGCCTTCAGGTGATCGACCCGTTCCGGCGATGTCGCCAAAGTCACGCCCCCCACATGGTGGAGGCCGCAACTCATCCCCGTTATTTCTTCAAGCTCCTTGTAGAGCCGGATGGTATAGCCTTGAAGCGCCGCCATGTTGGTATCGCCGTTCAGGGTATGAAAGCCGCCGGCTGCATGCCAAGTCGATCCAGATGTCAGCTCCGACCGTTCGATCAGCATGACGTCGTTCCAGCCGAATTTCGTCAGGTGGTATAAAACCGAACACCCAACGACCCCGCCGCCAATGACCACTACCTGCGCCGATGTTTTCATTTATCCCTCACGCAATTCCAAAAATTGTCGGACCCGAAAATCTCGTCACCTCGGGTATCCTCAGCGACGGCCCAAGTTTCAAATAACTGAAGCCCCCGGATCCGCAAGGCCCGTTTCACGAGGCCCCATTTTGCAGTTCGCGCGCCGTTTGCATTCCGGCCCCCCCCTTCGCCCGGTCGCGGGACACCGTCAAGACCGTGCGCCACGCTTTCTGGACCTGCAATGGCGCGGATCAATTCCGCAAAGCTTCGGCTCACCCTCGTCCGGCCAGACGCTTACTGTCGCCGCCGAAACAAACGAAAGGAAGGAAAAGCATCATGTTTGTCGTATTTTTCGAAGACGACGGGGCCGCCGCGGACCAACGCAGCATCCACATGCAGGCGCATTTGACATTCCTGGAAAGGAACGCCGACCGGATCAAAGCCGCAGGCCCCGTCAGCGATCCACGCTCCAGCCTCCCGGCGGGTGGCCTTTGGACGGTCGACTGCAAGGATGAAGAAGATGTCTGGGATTTGGTGAAAAGCGACCCTTTCTGGCCCACCGGTCTGCGGAAATCAGTGACCGTTCACCGCTGGCATCGGGTCTTCGCAGACGGAATAAGGCAAGCCGACAGTTGACGCCCATTCCAGCAATGTTTGGCCGGCTTGTGCGCGCGGTCACAGTCGGCCCGGGCGGAGTTTGCATAAATTGCGTCTTAAGAGGCACGGGGTTACGATCAAATTTGCACCTAAATTGGTGGAGGATGTCGCGTGCCTGTTCCTGGAAAGATCTTAGCTCTCATCGCGGCCCTGTTCATCACGGTCGGCACAACATCAGTCAGGGCGGCGGGGTTCGACATCAGCGTCGTTTTCGGCGGCGGCCTCACCACCAGTCAGCAAAGTGTGTTCTCCCAAGCTGAATCATTCTGGGAATCTTTGATCACAGGGTATCAACCCGGCATCACACTGTCCGGGATCACCATTCAAGCCTCCGGCGTTCCAATTGACGGAAATGGGCAAATCCTCGGGCAAGCCGGTCCAACGTCCGGTGTTTTTCAGCAAGGGTTCGGAATTGCCACCCAAGGGGTGATGCAGTTCGATACCGCCGACCTCGGGGTCTTGGAAACCGCGGGTCTGCTGGACGAAGTCATCATCCATGAAATGGCCCATGTCATGGGGTTCGGCACGCTCTGGGAGCTGAATGGCCTCTCCGCACCCGGATCCGGGCAATATACCGGTCAGAACGCGTTGGACATATACCGCCTGGAATTCGACCCGCTCGCAACCTTCATTCCCGTCGAATTGGACGGTGGCGAAGGCACGGCTGACGGGCATTGGGACGAAGGCTGGGCTGGCACCGCCAATGAATTGATGACAGGTTTCTTAAACGTTCCGGCCTTCATCAGCGCCACGACTGTCGCGTCTTTCCAGGACTTGGGCTACACGACGATCGATCTTGTGGTCGCGGTTCCGCTTCCCGCTTCAGCATTGCTACTGCTCGCGGGGCTCGGCTGCCTCGGTGGGGTGCGATTCACCGCACGCCGCCGTAATCACCGTGCCGCAAAGCATCCATCCAGCGTCGCCTAACCTGTAAACTCTTTTCGGTCCGCGGCGAAAGACAGGTTTTCCGACGCCTCCAACTGTATTAGGACGTTTCAGGCATACGTATCTTGGTACGTTGCCTCGACTGTTTCGCTGGTGGAACGGCAATGAATTGGATCCGTCAATTTCCTCGCAGCACGGTGCCGATCGAAGAGGCGCCGGGACTTTTTGCGACCTTGGCGCCGCGCATCGTTGCAAAAGCTTATCTGGAACTGATGCGGGACGCCGGTGGAAACGTTCCGCGTAAGACCGGATTGGACATTTCCAAATTTGCGGCGGCCCTGCCGAATGTCGCCTTATTCGCGGTAAAACTGCCAGACCATTGCGTCTACCGCATCCTTGGTGAAGCCTGGAGGCAGCGCATCGGTCGGAACCTTGTCGGCAAGAACTACATAGACTTCGTCGCGGCGGAGCGGCGTGAGAGCGCGATCACCTCGCTGCAGGACATGATCACCATACCAAGTGCGTTCCGTGTGATCATCGAACAAACCTATAGCGCGGGAAAAAAGGCACAGCTTGAGGTCCTGGCGGTCCCCTTGCTGTCGGAGGAAGAAGGCGTCGACAGCTTCTCTCTGTTCGCTGCCCAGTTGGTTACCCCGGTTCATTTCGGCCCGGGTGACGACCGCATCGTCCTGGGCGCAAACATCATCGAGCGGGATCTGATCGATATCGGTTATGGTGTGAACGATGCGTTCTATGATCTAGTTCGCCCGCATTGACGCCAAGACGGAAACCTAAGCTGGAACGGGCTGCGCGGCGTCCAACAAAGACCTGACCTGTATGGCGAGCGTCCGGTTGTCATACGGTTTCTGCAAGAACGTATAGCTCTCGCTTGGATTGATCGCGCCATTGGCCAGATCTCCTGTGAAACCGGACACCAAGCACACGGGCATCGCCGGTCGTAGATGACCGGCCGCGTCGGCTAGTTCATAGCCGGACACGCCACCCGGCATCACCACGTCACTCAACATCAGGTCAATGGGCTCTTCGCTAACCAAAACCTCCATCGCCTTGGCGCCGCTGTTGACCACGATTGTTCGATATCCAAGCTCCTGTAGAACCGCAGACGCGACATCCGCCAACTCTTCCTCATCATCGACGACCAACACGGTCTCCGTCCCATGGGGCAGGTCCTCTCCATTTTCTGAGTCAACCGGCGCAACATCCAACTCTTCCCTATCCGTCGAAACCGGAAGGAAAATCTTGAACGACGTGCCGAAACCCTCCTCGGTATAAACCGTGACAGTCCCTCCCGAGCGGCGCGCGAAACCATAGACCATGGGCAGGCCAAGACCGGTGCCCTTTCCGGTTCCTTTGGTCGTAAAGAAAGGATCAAAAATGCGGGAGCGAACCTCTTCAGACATCCCTGAGCCGGTGTCGGCAACATCCACTTCCACATAGCGACCAAACCGCAATTGACGGAGTTCTTTTTGCGAACCGGGGCCGACATCCAAAACCCTTGTCCCTATCCGCAAGGTGCCGCCGCCCGGCATTGCGTCCTTGGCGTTGACCGTCAGATTGACAAGCGCATCCTGAAAGTCGCCTGGATCCGCGACCGCATTTGGCAAGTCGTCATCCAGAAACAGTTTGATCTCGATGCTGTTGGTGATTGAACGCTGCAGAAGCTCGTAGATATTTCTGATGCTTTCGTTGACATTGATCGGCGTGGCCCGCGTCGGTGCCTGTCGAGAAAAGTTCAAAAGCCGGCGCGTCAGCGCGGCGGCGCGATTGGCAGCGGAGACTGCCTTATCCACCTGAAGGTAAAGCTTCTCGTCCTTATCGAGCTTGCGCTTTACCAAATCAAGGTTCCCGATCACTATTCCTAGAATATTGTTAAAGTCGTGGGCTATCCCGCCGACAAGCTGCCCGACCGATTCCATCTTTTGGGCTTGCCGCAACTGATTTGCGAGTTTCTTTTCATTGCTGACATCGACGATCGAACCGAGGAACTGGCGCTCGCCTTCAACCTCCATCTCGGCAATACCGAGGTTAAATGGAAAGGCTTCCCCCCCCTTTCGCACGCCGACGACCTCTCGCCCAACGCCGATAATCCTGCCCAGCCCTGTTTTCAGATAGGACTTGATATAGTCATCGTGCCGGCTTGCATCGGATTGCGGCATCAGCATTTTCAGATCGCTGCCCAGCAACTGACGCTCGGTGTAACCGAAAATCTTGCACGTCTCCGGGTTTACACGAAGGATTTTCCCGCGCACATCTGTCAGAATAATTCCGACGGTTATCGCTTCGAAGGCGAGACGGAAACGAAGCTCCGCCGCGCTCAACTCTTCCTGCTGCTTCCGAAGGACGGTAACGTCGCGTCCGGTGCCTCGGTATCCAACGAAAACACCATCCTCGTCAAAAACCGGCTTGCCCGATGCCGATAGAAATTTCTGCACGCCATCAGGCCCCGTCAAGGTATACTCGAAGTTCTTGAACGCGCGGTGCTCGCTCAGATCCCTATAATGTTGTTTCCACTTGGTCGTTGACGAATCTTCGTCAGTCACTTCGTGGCGCGTTTTTCCGACGGCATCGCTTTGCTGATAGATGCCTCCCTCTTCCAAGCCGGTCGATAAAAAGACGAAACGATGGTCGGCATCGCTTTCCCATTCCCAGTCCGACGCGGTGTCGGCAAAGTCCTTGAAACGTTGCTGGCTTACCAACAGCTCGTTCTCTTTTTCCTTCAACTCGGTAATATCTGTCTGAAAGCCTACAATGCCGCCGTCCGGCGTTTTACGTTCGACAATCCGAATCCAACGGCCATCCAAGACCTTCTGTTCTATCGGCCCCTGCGGATTCCGGTGCAGGTCCGCTTTCTCCCTAAGCCATTCTTCTTCCCGCCCCTCGGCTTCGGGAAAGGACCCATTTCGCAATCCGGCCTGCAACAAGTCTTCGAAACTGATACCGGGTCTTACTGTATCCATGCCATGTGAACGGCAGATGTCTTCGAATTTTGCATTGTGAAACACCAATCGGTCGTTTTCATCGAACAGAACAAAACCGTCCACCATCGCATCGATGATTTGCTGGAATTGGTTCTTCGTCCGTAATAGTTCCTGGTGACTTTGTGAAACCACTGCTTTGGTTTCAACCAGTTCCTCCGCCGCTCTACGGGCTTGAAAATAGACAAAAACCGCACCACAGGCGATGACGAATCCGCCTATCGCGAGACTGCTGACGACTGCGTCGAAGAAGGGAGCAAGCACCTGGCTTTTGGGAGTCTCAACAACCACGGCCCCGCCGATTTCCGCCACCGGCGCAATCGCGAGTATCAGGTCATAGTCCTGCGCCTGCCCTGTCACATGCGCAACCGTAACGCCGTCCATCGCGCTCGATACGACGGCCTGGGCATAGGGTGAATCTATATGAAGGACGTCATCGTGAATTGGTTCGTCTGCATGTTCCTGATGCACGACAATCTCCACGGATGTTTCAGTATAGACAACGAAAACGACCTCTCCGATGGCCGCCCTAAGCGGCAACCTTTGGAACGCGCGTTTGATGGTCTCGAGTGTCACCTTATTTCCGGCACCAGGATTTTCCGGGTCCAAAGTCTGTTCATCATGCGCTGAAATGGAACGGATCAGATTTGCCGTCGTGAGCGCCATGTCGCCCATATAGCTTTCGGTTTGTTTCACCGTCGTGTCGTATAGGTATTTCGCAATGCTGAAGGAGATTGCGGCCGAGACAAAAAGCAAGCAGCCAACGATCTTATAGATAAGCCGGTACGATTGCATGGGTCAGCTTTCTGTCTTGCCCGCTTTAACGGCGCGTTGCTTACACGCTTTTGCTTCCGCCATCGGGCACACCCGGTTCGACTTTCGCGAAGAGTTCTTCGAGATCGTCGATCACGAACGGTTTCTGAAGTTTCCCTAAGATCGTCAGGCCATTTGCCTCAGCGATCAGTGCAACGCTATCGAGATATTTGCCGTCATAGCCGCTCATCACGACGATAGGACAGTCCGTATTCAGCTCCGCGAATTTGTTCAACAACTCGACTCCGTCCATGTCGGGCATGACGACGTCCATGACAATGCACGCCGGATGAATGGCCTTAAGCTGTCGCAGACAATCTCCACCATCCTTGGCAACAACGGGATCAAAACCCAGCAATGAGGCGACGTCCGAGACAAACTCCGCCATGTCTGCATCGTCATCGATAACCAAAACCGTGTTGCTGCTCTGTCGTATCATCACTGAACTGTTCTCCACTAACCGGCCATACCGACATCGCTGCCCGTATCGATTGAGTACTGCGCCGCTTCCACCGGCTCACCGACAATCCCACCCTGAGCGAGCTCTACTTGCATTGCCGCCAATGCATCCAGTGTGACCTGATCGTTGACCCCGGTGCCGACCATTCGTATGCCCAATTCACGGGCGACCAACACAGTCACCTTTGCGAAGGCCCTCACTTCAGGGTCTTTCGCCATACCATTGACGACCATTCGATCTAATTTGATCTCGTTGATCGGCATTCTTACCAATTGATGCAAAGCGGTACGTCCGGTCCCGAAGCCGCTGATCGACAGAATGAACCCTTTGATACGCAACCTTGTGAGCATATCGATGTACTTGCTGAGATTGTTTTCAAGAACGGCCTCGGGGACATCGATGATCAATTGGTCCGGGTCGACCCCTTCGCTCCTGCATAGCGGCTCCAGCATTTCCGCCATTTTCCATCCGGACAGACACTTGGGTGTGACGCCTACCGACAATCGCATTCGACGCCCGGCCCGGTTCAAGACTGACAGGTGTTTCACAGCACTTGTTGCTGCAAATTCAATCAATTCCTTGGAAAGGCCACATTCCTCAGCAACGGGCATGAAAGTTTCCTGCCCGACCATTCCGCGCGCAGGATGTTTCCATCGTAGCAGGGTTTCGCCGCCTACGATGGCATTTGTCCCCGTGCGGGCCTGTGGCCTGATGAACAAGGTGAACTGGCCTTCCGCCAACGCATGCTTGATGTCCTGGCTAGATGGTTTGAAAGCAGGCACCTTCGCGCTTTTACCGATCACATCGGCGTAGCGCCCCATCACCGTGTCCAGTTCGTCCACCGTAAAGGGTTTCTGCAAAGTGCCGAGCACCGGCAGGTCATGGTCCTTGGCCACTCGCTGCGCCGCATTCAGGATAGATCGGTCCTTCCCACTCATGAAGACGACCGCAGCTCGGCTTTCCCAATCACTTAACAGGCGGAGGAGTTCAATTCCGTCCCCGTCAGGCATGAAGAGATCCAGCATGATGACGTCGAAACTGTCATTGTATTGTCGGCAAAACGCGTCTTTCCCACCGGCGCATTCGGCCCGGTGCTGCAAACTCTCCAATGCGCCTTGAACGAATTCCGCCATGTCGGTTTCGTCGTCGACGACCAGTACGCGTAAATGCTCCATGCCCCCTCGAGAGATACTTTAAAAAGCCTATTATCGATATTCTCTAATGTTCTAATGTTAAATATTTAACAGAACGTCAACGATGAAGTCTTTGCCTCTGAAAATAGAATGGGCCGACCGGAAGAAACCGGCCGACCCAATGAGAATTAGTGCAAAAGAAGGAAAAGGGTTAAACCGTCGCGACTGGAGTCGCCGGCGAGCCGACAGCCCCCGGCAACCGTAAAGGCGGCGCGGTCAAAAGAAACCGATACCGGCCGCGCTCACGTAACCAACCGGCAAGAGGCGTCAGATGCCAAAGTTCCCCCAAGGGGATGCCGTTCTTGAACAGGCAATGCTCGTGCAGCGGCATGCTTGCGCAGCAACCAGCGCCACCGGGTTTGGAAGGTAATCCCTCAACGGCATAATTGTCGGCGATCAAGGCGGAAAGCCCACTGTCGGAAATCCAGTTCAGCAATTTCGTGTCACGTCCATCCAGGACCGCGCAGGCGGAATGCAGTGTTTTCTCGTCCGGGTTCCGGTTCATGCCCAGCACGACCTCGGCGAAGCCGGTATGCAGGCAAACCATATCGCCGGTTTCGACCTCCACACCGTCCTCCTCCAGTATCCGCATCAAGATGTCATAGCCGACATAGGTCCGCTCATTTCCCAAATGCGCATGAAGGTCGACCATGGCCGCGCGCCCCTGCACGCAATGGACGGCGTAATTCTGGATGCCCAAGGCCCCCGCATTGCTCGTCCCCTTCCGCCAATCCGCCCCGGCCGGCGCACCGGCATCGGCGATCGAGTCCGGACCGACGATATCGATCCCGCCACGAAAGCCGTTGTAAAAAACCTTCTCTGGAACACCGTCGCCGTCCGCATCGAAAAGGGATCCGACATGCGATAGCGCATCCCATTGCGTTGAGTATTGAAGATGCAACAGGACGAGGTCGTCGCAGACCACATCCGTCGCCCCCTCCTCTTCCGTGTTCAAGGCGACATTGAAGTTCACAGCATTGGGGCGAAGAGTAGGCCTTAGAACCGGCGGTTTGCGCCGGGGGTTGAGCCCGCTCCCGCCCGGATAATCCAACGGCAGGGAAAGACAGAAGGGGATGCCTTCCTTCGCTTCGGCAAGCCCTTGCAGAACTTTGTCTCGGGTAATGAGGTTCAAGCGACCGAGTTGGTCATCCGGTCCAAAATCCCCCCAGTTCGACCCGTCCGGCCGTTTTTTCCATCTTTGCTGCATCATCTTCCCCCTGTTTGCCAACCGGTTGGCCCGGTCCAGTTATAGGGGAAATTGTGCTTGCCCCCCGAAATCGGCTCAAGGCGGATTTTGCGGTCACATCAACCTTTCCGGAACGCCCGCAATAGCATGCACGGATATCAGAGCCATTGCCGTCGACCCACAGCCCCCCCCTTTTCGGTCCTGAACTGATTTTTTGGCGCCGACAAAGACCTTTCAAGTTTAATGGACACCCACCCCTTGTAACGAGGGGTAGAAATAATACTTCACTATTTTCTTATATACAGGGCTGCGTCTGCTTTCGGCGTCCCCACGAAAGGAGGCTTTTTATGACCGGTTCAACGAACGCGAAGCGCTTTCGTTTCGCGAACCTGAAGACACGTACAAAAGTTTTGGTCGGCACCGGCATTCCAATCGCTTTGGCAGCCCTTGTCAGCGGCATCGGCCTTTACGACATCAACTCGATCACCCAGACCAACAAATGGGTCGATCATACGCGCGTTGTGCTGTCCGAATCCTCTGCGGTCGTCTCTTCAGCGGTGAACATGGAAACCGGTATGCGGGGCTATCTTTTGGCCGGTCAAGACAACTTCCTGGACCCGTACAACCAGGGTGAAGGCGCTGTCTACGATCAAATAAAACACTTGCAGGAAACGGTCAGCGACAACCCGCCCCAGGTCGCCCGTCTGGAAGAAGCAGCAACGGTCCTGCGCGAATGGCAGACCAAGGTCGCCGAAGAACAGATTCAGCTGCGTCGAGATATCGGTACGGCCGAAACCATGACGGATTTGATCGGCATCGTCCGCGAAGCCCGCGGCAAACAATATTTCGACAAATTCCGTGAACAGGTCGCAACTTTCTCAGACCGAGAAAAAGAACTGCTCGGCAAGCGCCTGGCCGATTTCAAGACCGCCTTGCGGTCCGGTAGCGTCGGCGCCGATGGCGGCGAGTCGCTGAAATGGGTTGAGCATACCTACGCCGTGATCGGAAAGGCGGACTCGATGCTCGCCGCCGCGATCGACATGGAAACAGGCATGCGTGGTTTTCTGTTGGCCGGTCAGGAGGAATTCCTGGAGCCCTACAACAGCGGCAACGAGACATTCCATGAGATCGTCGCCGAATTACAGGATACGGTGAGCGACAATCCTGCCCAGGTCGCATTGTTGCAGGAAATCGATACGACGATTTCCGATTGGGCGACACAGGTCGTCGAGCCGATGATCGATCTACGCCGCAAGATTGGCAACGCCAAGAACATGGACGACATGGCGGATCTGGTCGGAGAAGCCCGCGGCAAGCAGTATTTCGACAAGTTCCGCCAGATCATGGCCGATTTCCAGGCCGAGGAAGCGGGCCTCATGATATCCCGCAAGGCACAGAACGAAGAAACGGTATCCACCGCCTTTGTCCTTCTGATCGCCTTTACCATCATCGCTGTGGTGGTGGGCATCGGGGCCGCGTTGATCATCGGCGGATCCATTTCCCGTCCCATCGGGGGCATGACCCTCGTCATGCGCAAGCTTGCGGATGGCGACACCAGTGTCGATGTCATTGGCGCCGATCGCCGCGACGAAGTCGGCGAAATGGCCAGTGCCACGCAGGTGTTCAAGGAAAAGCTGATCGAAGCCGACCAAATGCGGGCGGAAGCCACGGCGCGGGACGCCCGGGATGCGGCGCAGCGTAAGCAGCAGATGCTCGATCTGGCGAACCAGTTCGAAAGCGAAGTCGGCGGCATCATCACGACGGTGTCGTCCGCCGCGACGGAACTTCAGCAGACGTCCCGGTCCATGTCCGGCACCGCGGACGAAGCAGCCGCGCAAACCACCGCGGTCGCTTCGGCGTCGGAACAGACCACCACCAATGTCCAGACCGTCGCTTCTGCGGCAGAGGAACTGACGAGTTCCATCAACGAAATCAGTCGACAAATCGGCGAAGCCAACAAGGTTGCGGCAAAGGCCGTCGAAGAAGCGGAACTATCAAACACTTCGGTGCGGGAACTTGCCGACTCGGCGGCCGAAATCGGCAGCGTCATAAGCCTGATCCAGGACATCGCGGAGCAAACCAATCTGCTTGCCCTGAATGCCACGATTGAGGCGGCGCGCGCCGGCGAAGCGGGCAAGGGTTTCTCGGTCGTCGCGAACGAAGTGAAGTCCCTCGCCTCCCAGACTTCGAAAGCGACGGACGCTATCTCCGGCCGTATTGCCAGCATGCAGTCGGCCACCGAAATGACGGTCGAGTCGATCGAACGGGTCGTGGCGATCATCAAGCAGATCAGCGAGAATACCTCGGCCGTCGCCGCCGCAGTCGAAGAACAGGATTCGTCGACACAGGAAATTGCCAGGAACGTTCAGCAAGCCGCCAGCGGCACGCGGGAGGTTTCCAGCAATATTGGCAAGGTCCAGGAAGCGGCAACCGAAACAGGGCTGGCGTCCCGTGAAGTGCTCGAAGCGTCCCAGGAACTGGCGAAACAGTCCGAAACGCTGAGGCACCAGGTCAATGAATTCGTCGCTGGTCTACGAACCGCATAAATGTCCCGTCTTTTCGAAAACGCATTGATGCAAGGCCCCCTTTCGAGAGCCCTGTCATTTTAGGGGGCCTTGTCGTTTCTGGGGCGGGTTCGGCTTAGCCCGCATCCGGAGCCTGTGGCGGCGCGTTGACCCTTCGCCACCGCACGAAGGTTGCCCGGCGAACGCGCCTTTGATTGGGAAGCGCGCACAGCCACGAAAGGGCGTATCGCCACGTCGAACTGGAAACCGGTATTACGGTTCCAAATAGTCCTTTTTGTCTTTCGTCGCGCGCTTCACCATTTTGCCGAAGGCTTTGTCACGCGACCGACGCTGCGCGAGGCTCGCGCTGTTGAAAGCCTCTTCGGCAATCAGTTTCCGCCAGCGCTCCAAGCGGCTCTCCTCCAACGCGCCCGCCTCAATCGCAGCGGTGACGGCACAGTCCGGCTCCGTATCGTGGCGGCACGTGGAAAACCGGCATGACCGGGCAAGGTCGACGATATCGGAAAAGACGTCATCGAGGCCGCTTTGCACATCGGTCAGCTGCAATTCGCGGATGCCCGGCGTGTCGACCACCCATCCGCCCGACGGCATTCTGTGCAAGGCACGCCCGGTGGTCGTGTGGCGTCCCTTGCCATCGTCATCGCGAATGCCTTGGGTCGCGATATCGGCGCGGCCCGTCAAGCTGTTAATCAAGGTGGACTTCCCCACGCCGGACGACCCCACAAGCGCGACTGTCTGGCCAAGAGAACACCAGGGCAGCAGGCGCTCGACCTCCTTGCCGTCCAAGGCGTTCACGGATTCGACCATGTGGACGGAGGGCAGCGCATAGGCCTGGCGCAAATACGCCCCAGGGTCGTCACACAAATCCGCCTTGGTCAGGATAATGACGGGCGTGACCTCCGCTTCCGATGCAAGTGCCAGATAGCGTTCCAGGCGCGGGATATTGAAGTCCTGATTGCACGAGGTGACGATGAACAGGGTATCGACATTGGCGGCGATAAGCTGCACGTCGCGCCCGGTGCCCGCCAAGCGGCGCTTGAGCAAGCTTTGGCGCGGCAGCATGCGTCGTGGACGATGCGTTTCCGCATCCAGCAACAGCCAATCCCCCACGGTGGCGGTGGTTTCACTGTCATCCGGATCGCTCCGGTATGGCGGAATGGAGATATCGACACCCGGCCCCGCGACACTGACGGCGCCGCGATGTACCGCGGTCACGCGGACAGGGACGGCCTGTTCCAGGTCATCGGGTTCCAGTTGGGCGGAAAAATGGGGATTCCAGCCGAATTCGGCCAAGTCGGTCATTTGATAGGTCATTGTTCATATCCAGCGGTCGCGGGATGGCAACACACCCGCATTGAGGTCGCACAAGCACAGTGACGTGGATTGGTAATCCTCCACGCCTGCGTACGGCTGGTTCTGCAAGCGGGTGCGAATGGTTTGTGCTGCTATCCGCACACCCATCTGTCCCCAATCTGCCCCCATTTGCATGGATGGAGCAAAGCGATGACACGCGCCCTAAAGCGGAACCGGTCCCTCTCAGACAATGGCCTTCAAAAAACCTCCTGCAGGTTACTGCATCGACACATCAAAATACCCGCAAGACGCCAAGGCGTCGAGCGACTGCTTCCCGATTGACGGAAAGAATATCAATTTTCAAATTTATCGGGAGATTGGCGACCCCTACGGGATTCGAACCCGTGTTGCCGCCGTGAAAGGGCGGTGTCCTAGGCCTCTAGACGAAGGGGTCGTCGTCGGCGAGGCGGAGATATATGGGGACGCGCCGCCCCCGTCAAGCCGTATGAACTGCAAAAATCCAGATTAGTTTGCAGTTTCTTTTCACCGCCCTTTCAGACGTTTGGCACTATCCTTGCTGTACTGGTTTCACCTTATTGGAACATACGGTTGGGAGTCATACTTCCGTGGTCGCAAACTACCTCTTCGGGTCCAGCATCAGCGCCATTCAGGCGCAGGCGAAAGCCTTTGAGGTCATATCCCACAACATCGCCAACTCGACGACGCCCGGCCACAAGGCCGAAACCAGCCGGTTCGAGGAATTGGTGGTCGATGCGGGGCGCGTGCGCGGCAATGTTTTCCCAGCCCTGCGCGGCGCCAGCAACGTGGTGCGGCGCGACATCCGCGCGGAAGGCGGCGTTCTAGCCACGAATGGCGCGCTGGATCTGGCTTTGTCGGGCCGCGGTTTCTTCATGGTAAATACCGAATTGGACGGATCCGGCACCGCAATGCTGACCGATTCCGGGCAGTTCCAGCGGCGCATCGTGGATAACAACGGCGTCGAAGAGGTATATCTTACCGACAATGTAGGCAATTTTGTCCTAGGCTTTCCTTTCGACCCCGTGACCGAAACCTTTACCAGCGTGAACGACGCGAGTGGTCTGGTGCCGATACGGCTGGATGCGGCCGGCGAGAGTTTCCAAGCCGTCGCGACGACGGAATCTTTCATCAACGTCAATCTTCCGCCTGACGCGGCGACGGGTGAATTCTTCGATGCCGGACTGACCATTGCCGACGGCTCTGGCGCTGCCGATGGCATCGCGGACCGGCATAACGTGACGGCACGTTTCACCAAGACAGCGACCAACAATGAATGGACGCTGGAATTCTTCGGTGACAATACGGTCGTGACCAACCCAGCCGCGCCGGTCACCGTTACCTTTAATGCGGACGGCACCCTGAACGTGCCGCCATCCATCGCCTTGGACATGACCTTCACGGATTCGGGCGCCTCGGTGAGCACAACGCTCGATATTTCCGACACGCGCAGTTTCGCCCCCGAATTCGTCATCGGCGAAACCGGGTCGAACGGGTTCGAAGAAGGCAACCTCGTCTCCACGCGGTTCAATCAACGCGGCGTTCTGGAAGGCATTTTCAGCAATGGCCAAAGCCGCAGCCTGGCCAAATTGGCAATCGGCGATGTGGTGAACCCGGAATTGCTGCTGCCCGTGACGGACACCCATTTCGTCCTCAGCGGTCTGAACGGCGACCTGCAGATCTTCGAAGCGGATATCAACGGCCGCGCCCAAATCGTCACCGGCGCCCTGGAAGGCTCCACGGTCGATCTGGGCGAAGAACTGGTCCGAATGATCGAGACACAGCGCGCCTATTCCTCCGCCGCGACATCCCTGCGTACGGTCGAGGACCTTTTGAAAACAGCCACAAACCTGAAGCGCTGACGCAGGTTATCGACTTAACTTACTGAAACAGTAGCTAGTTTGTCGTCGCCGCGTCGTCGATCATCAGTTGCGGCTGTTCCCGCCCCTGCCAGCGGTCAACCCGCAGCCGCCCGGCCAGATGGATCGGCGCGCCACCACGCGCGCTCAACAACAGGCTTCCCATTTCCTGATCCGCGCACCGAAACGCGATTGCCTTCAGCGATGCGCCTCCCTCGCCCGCGATGCGGCAGCGGACATGGTCGGTCCCCACCACATCCGCATGCGCAACCCTGGCATTCGGCAGGGCAAAACGCGGTTCCGCATTGCCCATACCGAAGGGGGCGAGGTTCTCCAACGAGCCGATCAAATCCAATGTCGCACCGGAAACGGAAAGGCCGCCATCCAACGAAAGCCGCGGACGGATCGGCGCACCGGCCAGTTCCGCGGAAATCCGTTCTTCCAAAAAGGCGGCGAAGGCCTCGCTCTGGCCCTCGGCGACGCTGAAACCGGCAGCCATCTTGTGCCCGCCACCATTCATCAGCAGGTCGGATTGCCGCGCGGCGATGACATGCGCGCCCAGATCGACCCCTTCGACCGATCGGCCGCTGCCCTTGCCCACCCCGTTTTCGAAAGCAACGACGCAGGCGGGCCGGTTATAGCGTTCCTTCAAGCGTCCGGCGACGATGCCGATGACGCCGGGATGCCACCCTTCCGCACCGACATAGACGAGGTGCTCGCCGATGCCGCGGTCTTCAGCGATGTCGATCGCCTGTTCCAGGCACTGCGCCTCGATTTCCTTGCGCTCTGCGTTATAGCCGTCCAGGCGGCGGGCGATGTCCCGCGCCGCACCTTCGTCTTCCGTCGACAGCAGGTCCGCGCCGAGCGATGGTTCCCCTACCCGGCCGCCGGCGTTGATCCTGGGGCCCAGCAGGAAACCCAGATGATACGTCCCCGGCATTTCATCCATGCCCGCGACATCCGCCAGCGCCCTGAGGCCGACATTCCGGCGCTGCGCCAGGACCTTGAGGCCCTGGGCGGTCAGCACGCGATTCAGCCCGCGCAGGGCCACCACATCAGCCACCGTCCCCAAGGCCACGATGTCCAGCAATTGCCGCAGGTCGGGTTCCCGCCTTTGCTTGAACCAGCCCGCCTCTCGAAGCGCCCGGTTCAAAGCCACAAGGACCAGAAAGGTCACGCCGACCGCGGCCAGATAGCCATGCGGGCTGTCGTCATCCAAGCGATTCGGATTGATCACCGCGGATGCTGCCGGCAAGCGCGGTTCAGCGGCGTGATGATCTACCACAATCACATCCAAGCCCGCCTCTTTGGCCGCCGTAAGGGGGTCGAAGGCGGTGATTCCGCAATCCACCGTGATGACCAGACGGACCCCGTCCCGATGCAGCTTCAGCAGGGCCGGTGCATTGGGTCCATAGCCTTCGGCGATCCGGTCCGGAATGTAGACTTGAAGGGGTAAGCCCAGGGCCCCGAAATACCGCCTGAAAAGGGCGGAAGACGTCGCACCGTCGACGTCGTAATCGCCGAAAACGGCGACTTTTTCACCATTTTGGATGGCATGGAGAAGACGGGAAACCCCCTCCTCCATCCCACGCAGATGCATCGGGTCCGGCATTTGGTCCCGCAGCGACGGGTTCAGGAATCCCTCGATATCCTCCAACCCGATGCCGCGGCCGACAATCGCGCGACCGACGATGTCGGGCAAACCCCGGCTTTGAGATATCGCGGCGGCCAGGCGCTCGTCGACAGGACGCAGTTCCCATCGCTTGCCACTGGCCGAGCGCTCTACGCCGAGGTATGCCTGATCCGTCATGTTGTCGCCGTCGGTCCTCCCGGGCCCGCTAGGGTTTCCCCGCCGTCAGGGTTTCCGTGCCGCCAGAGTTTCCGTGCCGTCAACGCGGGTCGACCCAGAACTTGCGGCCGAAATCGTGCAGAGTTTCGATTTTCCGAACCGTTCCGGTCTTGGACCGCATGACGATGGAATGCGTCGTCGCGCCCTTGGCGAAAATCCGTACGCCGCGCAGCAGGGTGCCGTCGGTCACGCCGGTCGCGGCGAACATGACGTTGCCCTTGGCCAGATCCAACATGTCGTATTTGCGGTCCAGGTCGGTGATGCCGACCTTGTGCGCGCGTTCCTTTTCATCTTCGTTCCGGAACAACAGACGACCCTGGAACTGGCCGCCGATGCAACGCAGCGCCGCACAGGCCAAGACACCTTCCGGCGCGCCGCCGCTGCCCATATAGATGTCGATCCCGCTTTCCGGGTCCGAGGTGGACATGGCACCCGCCACGTCACCGTCGCCGATCAACTGAATACGGGCGCCGATATCGCGTGCCGCTTTGATCAGTTCGGCATGGCGCGGACGGTCCAGGATGCAGACCAACACATCCTCAATTTTCTTACCCTTGGCGTCCGCGATTGCCTTGAGATTTTCTGCCGGGCTTCGGTCCAGGTCCACGATCCCTTGCGGCAGTCCGCCGCCGACCGCGATCTTGTCCATATAGACGTCCGGCGCGTGCAGGAAGTTTCCGCCTTCCGCCATCGCCAAGACGGCCATGGCGTTAGTGCCGCCTTTGGCGGTGATGGTGGTGCCTTCCAACGGGTCCAGCGCGATGTCGATCTTCGGACCGGTGCCGGACCCGACTTTTTCGCCGATATACAGCATCGGGGCTTCGTCGCGTTCGCCTTCGCCGATCACGACCGTGCCGTCGATGTCCAGTGCGTTAAGCGCCGTGCGCATCGCATCGACCGCCGCCTGGTCCGCTGCCTTTTCGTCACCGCGCCCCATCCAGCGGGAAGCCGCGAGGGCCGCCGCTTCGGCGACGCGTGCCGCTTCCAGGGCTAGGTTTTTGTCGGCTGTTGTCTCGGGTGCTTTTTCGGCCATTTCATTCTTCCTTTAGTTCTATCCGCGGGTCGTTTTCCCGCGGCTAATTTTTCCTGCAGGCGATGTTCCTACAGGCTGGGGATACTATCCCTCGAATGGTTCGATGCGGATCATACGCGGTGTTTCAACAACCGCGCCGAGCGCTTCGATCTTCGCGCGGGCCGCCTGCATCGCAGCTTCGCCCGTCTCATGCGTGGTCAGCACGACAGTCACCGGTGCCCCCGGATCGCGCCCGCGCTGGATCACGTTTTCCAGCGAAATCGATTCATCCCGCAATATCGCGGTGATATCCGCCATGACGCCCGGCTGGTCAATCACAACGAGGCGGACATAGTAGGTTCCCACATGGCTATCCAACGGCAGCGTCGGCATTTTGCGCAGTGCCGAGACGGGAACACCGAAGGCAGGGCCGCCACGACCGGCGGCGATATCAATAATGTCTGCCGCCACGGCGGAAGCCGTCGGACCGTCGCCGGCCCCGCGGCCTTCCATGACGGTCGTGTCGACGAAATCGCCCTTGGTCACGACCGCGTTGAAGACACCTTCGACCGACGCGATCGGCGCGCTCATCGGCACCATCACCGGATGGACACGCTGGAAAACTCCCTGCTCGCCCTGTTCCGCGATGCCGAGCAGCTTGATCTTGTAGCCGATCTCTCGGGCATATTGCAGGTCGTCCGGGGTGATGTGGCGAATGCCTTCGACGGAGACACTCTTAAAGTCGATTTCGACCCCGAAAGCGAGACTGGTGAGAATCGCAAGCTTATGAGCGGCGTCGACCCCGTCCACATCAAAGCTGGGATCGGCTTCCGCGTAGCCCAATTCCTGCGCTTCCGACAGGACATCGTCGAAATCGCGCCCGGTTTCGCGCATGGCGGTAAGGATATAATTACAGGTCCCGTTCAGAATGCCGTGCAGAGAGGTTATCCGGTTTCCCGCCAGACCTTCGCGGATCGACTTGATGACCGGAATGCCGCCCGCGACCGCTGCCTCATAGGCGAGCGTCACACCGGCCTGCTCCGCCGCACCGGCCAGTTGCAGTCCGTGATGCGCAATCAGCGCCTTGTTAGCGGTCACCACATGGCGGCCCGCGGCGAAAGCCGCTTCGCAGGTTTCCTTGGCAATTCCTTCGCTGCCGCCGATCAACTCAACGATCACATCGGCATCCGCGTCGCGCGCCATTTCGGCCGCATCCTCATACCAGGCATAACCGCCAAGGTCGCATCCGCGATCCTTGGTCTTGTCCCGCGCGGCGACGGCAGTGATTTCAATCGACCGGCCCGAACGCGCGGCAATCACATCGTGCTGCGCCTGCAGCAACCGAACCAACCCCGCGCCGACCGTACCCAAACCGGCGATTGCGACTTTTAGCGCTTCAGCCATTTACTGAACTCCACCCCACCAAGTGCCTCAAAAAATACAATTTTATCAATATCGGAAAACTTCCGGATTAAGCCGCTTTCCCACTGTCCGACGGTTCGCTTTCGGCCAGGAACGTGCGGATGTTGCGCGCCGCCTGACGGATCCGCTGCACATTCTCAACCAAGCCTATCCGGACAAATCCTTCACCGTATTCCCCGAAACCGACGCCTGGCGCGACCGCAACCTTGGCCTCGGTCAAAAGCTGTTTCGCGAAAGCCAGGCTGCCGACATTGCTGAACTTCTTCGGCACGGGCGCCCAAACGAACATGGTCGCTTCCGGGCTGGGCACGTCCCAACCGGCGCGGGCCAGGCTTTCCACCAGAACGTCGCGACGTTCCTTGTACAGCGCGCGCATGTCGTCAACGCAGTCCTGCGGCCCGTTCAAGGCGGCCGTCGCGGCAACCTGGACCGGGGTAAAGGCGCCATAATCCACATAGGATTTGATCCGTGCGAGGGCGGCGATCAGCGTTTCGTTCCCTGCCGCGAAACCGACACGCCAGCCCGGCATGGAATAGGTCTTCGAGAGAGAAGTGAATTCGACCGCGATATCGCGCGCGCCGGGGACTTCCAGCACCGAGGGTGGCGGCGTGTCGCCGAAATAAACCTCGGAATAAGCCAGATCCGACAGAATATAGATTTCATGATGGCGGCAGAAATCGACGACTTCCGCAAAGAAATCCAAATCGACCACTTGTGCCGTGGGGTTCTGCGGAAAATTCAGGATGACAGCCAAGGGCTTGGGAATCGAATGCGCAACGCCGCGCTTCAGCGCCAGCATGAATTCCTCGCGAAAGTTCCCCTCACCGCTACCGGCCGGCACATGACGGATTGCCCCGCCCGCGATGATGAACCCGAAGGAGTGGATCGGATAACACGGATTCGGCGCCAGAATGATGTCGCCCGGACTAGTGATCGCCTGGGCTAGGTTCGCCAGCCCTTCCTTGGACCCCAGCGTGACGATGGCTTCTTTGTCGGGATCGATGGAAACATTGAAACGGCGCTCGTAATAGGCCGACAGCGCTTTTCGCAGGCCCGGTATGCCACGGCTGGTCGAATAACGGTGGGTCTTGGGATTGCGGACCGTCTCCACCAGTTTTTCGACGATATGTTCGGGCGTCGGCGAATCCGGGTTGCCCATGCCGAAATCGATAATGTCTTCACCGCGTGCGCGCGCCTCTGCCTTGAGGGCATTGACCTCAGCGAAAATATACGGCGGCAAGCGCTTGATGCGGTGAAAAGAGTCGATCATTTCCGTCTGGCTCTCAGCTTGGACATGGTCCTATGTCCGGTCGCGCGGTTTTAACCGACGGCTTCCGGAAGGTCTAATGTTGAATCGTGAAAAAGCGCAGTTTTCCGCTCACTTCCTACGGTCCGGCGATCACCGGACAATCGGGGTCCGCGGCGCTTTCGCCTTCAGTACTGGATGAAAAGCTCGACCCGTTGGTTGCCCGAAATACCGGCGGAGGAGTCTTCCGAATAACGCGGTTCGCGAGCGCCGACGGCGGCGATGTCGATCTTGTCCTGCGGGACGCCGATACGCAGCAGCGCCGCGGCGGCGGACGTCGCCCTGTCCAGGGACGCCTTATAGTTCACCAGATCTTGCCGAACCTGATCGTTCACACCGGCCGATTTGCTGGCATGCCCGACGACTTTGATGGACTTGCCTCCATTGCGGAAAATGCTCGCGACTTGCGAAAGGACGTTCAGGTCAGTCTGGGTCAACTGCGATCCACCCTGCGGGAAGTACAACGTTGCGATATGAACCGCCTGACCGATCGGATGGCCATAGCCCGCGGACGGCGCCGGTGCCGGCTGTGGCGGCGCGGCGGCGACCTGATTGCTCGCGGTCGGTTGGGGAACCGGCTGCGGAACCGCTGCCGGCTGGGGTGCAGGCTGAGCAACAGGCTGCGGCGGTGCGGCTGCAGCCTGCGGCACGGGCGACGGCGCGCTGGTTGTGGTCTGGCTGCCGCCTGTATTCTGCCTGACGACCTGTTCGGAGTAACGCGCGTTGTTCTTGTCGGCGACCAACTGGTTCTGCAATTGACCGGCTTCCTGGACAATTGACGGGGGCGGCGGTTTCTGCGGCACAGTGCCGACGGAAGGATAGGCATCGCTCGCCCCGGGAACGGGCTTCGGTTCCGTCGACTCTTCGGCATCACCCTCATCGTCGCCGAACCAATTCAGCGGATTCGCGGCAGAGGCCACATCACCGGCGGTATCGCCGATATCCGACATGGTCTCACAGGCCGACAGGGTCAACGCAACCGCTGCTGCAGCAGCAAAGCGAACAAGGAACCTGCAGTCGATACCGCCCAAAAGCGGTTCGGAAGACTCAATGGTCATGGCAATCCAACCCGTACATTTCTTATCAACTATCGGCACATGCGAGGTTGGCACGTACCCTCCCGTAATACCAGTCAATGAGGGGGATACTATAGGATTCCCGCAATGTCCAAAATCCCTATGCTGATCAGGCGCTTGTTCGTGAACAGCTGGATTTCCATGTGCACACCGATGCGTTACCGACGTAATGCCACGCCCCCTTGGTCTGCCCCCTCGCCTGCTTTATAACCGAGTTGTAATTGAAATCCGGGACATTGCGTGTACTTGCACGGTAGGATTGTCTTGCAAGCTGGCGATATTGCCCGGACGACAGCGTCGATTGAGGGTTCTGAATGAGCGATAAAACGAGCGAAACGACCGAAGGCCAAAAGGATTGGCCGGATCCGGTCGAGTTCTCCCGCCAAATGGGCCAAATTGCGGAACGCAGTCAAAAATTGGTCACGGATTTTCTGAACAAGCATCCCGCGGGCAATACCGAAGGCGCGCTGGGGCATGGCGACCCGTTGAATGTGGGGGCTGCCTTCCTTGAAATGACCCATCGGATGATGACGAATCCGGCGGCGATGATGCAGGCGCAGGTCAACCTTTGGCAGGATTATGTGAACCTTTGGACCGCCACGACCCATCGCATGCTGGGTGGCGAATCCCAACCGATCATCCATCCCGAGAAGTCGGATAATCGCTTCCGCGACGAAGCCTGGAACGAAAACGCGCTGTTCGACTATATCAAGCAGTCCTATCTGCTGACCGCGCGTTGGATGCAGGAAACCGTAGGCGAAGTCGAAGGCCTGGATGCCAAGACGGCGAAGAAGGTCGACTTCTATACCAAACAATTCGCCGATGCGCTTGCGCCGAGTAATTTCCTGCTCACCAATCCGGCCGTGCTGCGCGAAACCCTGGACAGCAAAGGCGAGAACCTGATCCGTGGGTTGGAAAATCTGCTGAAGGACCTGGAAAAGGGCGAAGGGCAGCTGAAGATTTCAATGACCGACGCCGAAGCCTTCGCGGTCGGCGAAAACATCGCAACCTCGCCCGGCAAAGTCGTCTTTCAGACCGATTTGATGCAGCTGATCCAATACGAGCCGACGACGGAGACCGTCTACAAGACGCCGCTCGTGATCGTGCCGCCGTGGATCAACAAATACTACATCCTGGATCTGCGGGCGAAGAACTCCTTCATCAAATGGGCCGTTGACCAGGGGCTGACGGTCTTTGTCGTTTCCTGGGTGAACCCGGATGAGAAACTCGCCCGGAAGACCTTCGAAGACTACATGAAAGAAGGCACCCTGGCCGCGATCGACGCGGTTCTGGGCATTACCGGCGAGCCGCAGACGAACATCATCGGCTATTGTCTGGGCGGCACGCTGACCGCCTCCACACTTGCCTATATGGCGGCCAAAAAGGACGAGCGGGTCAAGTCCGCGACCTTCTTCACCACGATGATCGATTTCGAGGAAGCGGGCGAACTGTCCGTCTTCATCGACGAAGAACAATTGCAGGCGCTTGAAGAACGCATGAACGACCGCGGATACCTGGAAGGGTCCGAAATGGCGACGACGTTCAACATGCTGCGCGCCAACGACCTGATATGGTCATTCGTGGTGAATAACTATCTGATGGGCAAGGATCCCTTCCCCTTCGACCTGCTGTACTGGAACTCGGATTCCACGCGCATGCCGGCGGCGATGCACAGTTTCTACCTGCGCCAGATGTATCTGGAGAACAAGTTGATCGAACCGAACGGCATATCTCTCTGCGATACGCCGATCGACCTGACGACTATTAAGATCCCGGTTTGCGTCCTCTCTACGCGGGAAGACCATATCGCGCCCTGGAAATCGACCTATGCGGCGACACAGACCTACAAGGGGCCGGTGAAATTCTTGCTGGCCGCAAGCGGCCATATCGCCGGTGTGGTGAACCCGCCGAATCCGGAAAAACCGAAATACTCGCACTGGACGAATACGAAGAACCCGTCGACGCCCGAGGAATGGCTAGACACCGCGACCGAGCATCCCGGGTCCTGGTGGCCGGAATGGCTGAAATGGATCAAAAAGCAATCCGGCCAGAAGAAAACGGCGCCGCGGATTCCAGGGTCGGAGAAGAAATATCCGGCGATCGAGGCCGCCCCGGGATCCTATGTGAAAGCCCGGATCGAATAGCGCAAAGAACCCTCGAAGCAGACAAAGAAAAACCCCCATCCTCGCGGTGGGGGTTTTTGTGTTTCGGCTTTCTTGTATACGCCTTTGGGTTCTTCTCCACGCGATGCCCTAGTCGCCAGGCAGCACGTGCCTCCGCATTGCGCCTTTTCGCGGGTGCGGCCACTTTCGCTTTCTTCATGTCACTTTCTCCTCACACCTCAATTCTTCTCGCAGGCCGCGCGGTGTTTCGCGGCCAGTTCCATGTAATGCGGCGCGGTATAATCGATCATCCGCGCATCGCCTTCCCCGGTCATACGCATGAACTTGGCGGGTGACCCCGCCCATAATTCACCCGGGCCGACCTTCTTGCCCGGCGTCAACAGGGCGCCGGCGGCGACCATGCCGCCCTTCTCCACCAGGCAATCGTCCATCACGCAGGCTTTCATGCCGATGAAGGCTCCGTCTTCCAACGTGCAGGCATGGATCAGCGCCATATGCCCGATGGAGATGTCGTCGCCGATGTAGGTACCCTGCCCCTTGCTGGAAACATGCACGACCGTGCCGTCCTGCAAATTCGTCCTGGCGCCGACCCGGATCTCGTTCACGTCACCGCGCAGTACGCAATTGTACCAAATCCCGGCCCCCGGGCCGATTTCCACATCGCCGATGATCACCGCCCCCGGCGCGATGAAGGCGGTCGGATGGATGACCGGCTTCTTGCCGTCGAATTCGATAATCCGGGGTCCCGCGACCATCCCGGCAGTGACCATCCCAGCCTCCATCTCACTTCTCCTCAAAATCACTCAAATCCACCGGCCAAGGCTCTTCGACCGAAAGCCCCGGCCAACGGTCAAGCCAACCCTTGCGCGTCACGCGTTCCTGAAACGCCTTGCGGCACCGCGCACTGTCTTCACCAGGCCGTAGAACACCGCGCATCAAATCACCCAGTCCGAAAGGCGCCAAAATCCACAATCCCTGCGCACCATCCATCCGGACGGCGACGGCGGTCGCGGTTTCCGGCCAACGCCGCATAGCTTCGGCAAGCCCTGAATAAGGGGCGTCACCGTGTTTCAGATGCATCCGCGCCTGATTGCGGACCGACCAGGGCACCGCGGGCAACCGTGTCGCCAAGTCCCGTTCCAACGCCGCTTCCCTGTCCCCGGTATCGGTCGGATCATGGATAAGGATGTCCACATCCTCCGGTGCTTCCGGCGAGCGGCCATGCAGATCATCCCATGCCGCGTTGCGAACGAAACCGGCGCCGATCCACGCGTCGTCCCCACAAGCCTGCCACACGGTTTCCAGAACCTCCGCATGCCAAGATGCGCCCAACAGAACCCGCGTCAGCTTTTGCCGGTCGTCTTCCAGTTCGATCGTCATCGGTGCTGCATCAGTAGACCAGTGGCGTATCCAGGCCCTTCCCTTCGTCGGCCCCCAGCATGATGTTCAGGTTCTGCACGGCCTGGCCCGACGCGCCCTTGCCCAGATTGTCGATCAGGACCATCACCACCGCCTGCTGCCGTTCTTCATGCCCGAAAACATGAATCCGCATCTTGTTGGTGCCGTTCAGATCCTCCGGGTTCAGCCGCGCCATCGCCGCCGTGTCGGCAAGGTCCGCGACTTCCACATACGGTTCGCCCGCATAGTGGGTCTTGAAGACCTGAACCAAGTCGCCCTCCGTCGGCGTGCCCGGCAAGGCCCAAAGCTGCAAGGGAAGCTGCACCAGCATCCCCTGCCGGTACCGTCCGACGCTGGGGACGAACAACGGTTTATGCGCCAAGCCGCCCCATTGTTCGATTTCCGGTACATGCTTGTGTTCCAGACCAAGTCCATAGGCCCAGAACGTCGCGGTGCTGTAATTATCGGCGCTTTCGTCCTCAAACTCCGAGATCAGGGACTTGCCGCCGCCGGTATAACCGGAAATCGCATTGATCGTGATCGGCCAATCGCTCGGCACGACACCCGCCTTCACCAACGGATGTAGCATCGCGACCGAGGAAATCGCGTAGCAGCCCGGATTCGTGACCCGCGCGGCCTTGGCGATGGCTTCCCGTTGGCCCGCATCGAATTCCGGAAAACCATAGGCCCAGCCCGACGCGATCCGATGTGCCGAAGACGCATCGATTACCTTTGCGTCGTTGCTTTCAATCAAGGCCAACGCGTCCTTCGCGGCGGCATCCGGCAGGCACAGGATCGAGACATCCGCGGTGTTCAACGCATCGCGGCGGGCGTTCACATCCTTCCGGTGTTCGTCGGAAAGCTGGATGAAGTCCAGGTCGTCCCGCGCTTCCATCCTGGCCCGGATCTGCAATCCCGTGGTGCCCGCTTCGCCGTCGATGAATATTTTCGCTGTCATTGTTTCGTTCCCGATCGAGTCTTCTACAAGATGCCGGGCATTGTCGGTCTAGGACACCCGGCGCAAAAAATAAGGCGGCCAAAGCGGCCGCCCATAGAAACCATGTCGGCCCGGTCGGGCCCTGTCGGTTCTATCGTCGCGTACCGTGCGCCGAAACTTGTTCACCCCGTCGAAGCATGATTTCGTCCGTCCTCAATAATTGCCTTGCCGGGATCGTCCCTGCCAAGCGGCGGCACTATGGTCCGAAGCGGGTCAAATAGGCAAGTGTTTTGAAAACATGGATCGGGAGGGTGAAGATGACGGAACTGCAGGACCGGGTCAGGGCCGCGTTGGAAAAAAGCGGCGTTCCCTTCGAGATCATCGAATGTGACCCGAACCTCGCCGATACAGCGGCTTTCTGCGCCCATTACGGATATAGCCCCGAAAATTCCGCCAATGCCATCCTGGTCAAGACCAAGACTGCCGAGCCGAAATTCGCGCTCTGCATGGTATTGGCCAGTGCACGGTTGAATGTGAACAGCACGGTGCGCAAGAAATTCCCGGCTCGTAAGGTCTCCTTCGCCTCGCGGGATGAAACCAAGAAGCTGACCGGCATGGAAATCGGTGGCGTCACCCCGATCGCCCTGCCCGAAGACCTGGCGCTTTGGGTCGATGCCGCGGTGATGGAATGCGACCAGATCATCCTGGGCGGCGGCGGACGGGACACCAAGGTCATCGTCGATCCGGCTTATTTCCGCGCCACGTCCAACACCGAAATCGTACCGGACCTGGCAACCCCGATTTCAGGATGATTGTCGGTTTCACGGTTCACGCTGCCCGGCCGTTGGGGTACCTTGATCCGAGTCAGTTCACCTCCCGGAGGGCACGTCATGCATTCCGCGCGGACGGTCGCCGCTTACCGACCAAGAACAATACAGGGCATGATCCAATGGGGCCTGACCGCCGCGGCGGTGCTCGCCGTCTTCATCTTTTCCGTCACGATCTGGTCCGCCGGTTTCGGTTCAGCCCGGGCGGCCGACAGCAAGCTGGCGCTGGTGATCGGAAATGGCGGCTATCAGGATGCGCCATTGGAAAACCCGGTGAACGACGCCGCACTTATTGCGGACAATCTGAAGAGTCTCGGCTTTCGTGTCTTCCGTCATATTGACCTGGACCAGCGCGGCATGCGGCGCGCGGTTTCCGATTTCGGCTTGGCGGTCGAGGAAGCTGGCGAACAGTCGGTCAGCCTCGTCTATTATGCGGGCCACGGCGTGCAGATCGAAGGTGAGAATTATCTGATCCCCGTGGGTGCGCAGATCAGGCATGAGCGGGATGTGCCGATAGAGGCGGTTTCCGCGAACGACATTCTGGAATCGCTCGGCCATACCCGCACCAGCCTCAATATCGTCGTGCTCGACGCCTGCAGAAACAATCCCTATGCGCGGAGCTTCCGGTCCGGGTCGCGCGGTTTGGCGCGCATGGACGCCCCGCAAGGTACCTTGCTGGCCTATTCCACCTCGCCCGGCTCCACCGCCGCGGACGGTCGGGGCCGGAACAGCCCCTATGCCCTGTCGCTGGCCAGCGCGATGAACCAACCCGGATTGTCGATCGAGGAAGTCTTCAAACGCACGCGGATCGCCGTGATGGAACGCACCGATGCCGAGCAGGTGCCTTGGGAAAGTTCAAGCCTGACCGGCTATTTCACGTTCCTGGAGGGCGCTGGCGCGCAGCCAACGGCCAAGGCGGTCCCGGACGACGAAACCGTTTATTGGACGTCGATCGCCGCCCTGGGCGATCCTGCCCTGTTCCAAAGTTATCTCGAACAATATCCGCAGGGACGGTTCAGGCCGATCGCGGAGGCGCGAATAGCGTCCCTGGAGGCCGGCCCGGCGGTACCGCCCCCGGTCGCGGCGCCCGCGGACCCGCTTGTAATGCCCCACGCCCCCCGGCCTTCAAGGCCCACTCAGTCATCACAGCCTTCCCAACCATCCCAGCCCCAGCCATCTCAGCCCCAGCCTTCTCAGCCCCAGCCATCCCTACCTGCTGATCGACTTGCCTTCGCCCAGGGCGAGTTCAAACCGGTGGAAGTCAAAGGACATACGGAATGCGGGCGCATTTCCTTCCGGTCCGTGAAATTCACTTCCCCGACCGAGGGCAAAGGCCGGTGGTCCCATCCCGAGGCCAGCGGCAACATAGCATTTCGAATCGAGAACGGCGCCGCGTCCGCCCGCATGAGCGGCCCTTTGGTGGTCAATGCCCCCGATACCGTGGAGGTTTCCGGAAGCGACCTGTTGGTGAAAATCCGCCTCACCTATACCGGCGGCCGCTGTGATCTCGCCTTTCGCATGCCGGATGTGATCGCGCGTTGAGGATTTCTCCGCCCATCCAATGGCGGTCAAAACCCGACTTTTGACCAAACCCGTTCGTGGATGGTGTAGGCGACGGTTTGCACCAACGGTTCAACGATGCCGATCCCCAATGCGACCCGCCAATCACCGGTCAAAACGTAAGCCACCGTGATGGCAACCGTCAGGTGCATGGCGCTGTAACTGCCGGTTTTTGCGATTTGACGCGCCAATTTGGGCCCGACACTGTTGTTCATGTAAGAAATGGCGGCTGACATTCTTTTTATCCTCATGATACGCAATCCATAATATGTAATTGCGACTTATTCGCATTTAAATAAGCGGATTTTCAGATTATGTCAAGAATGGACCTGCAGTTATGCACGCAAGTGCCCCTTCCTTTTTCAGCCATCCGCGTTAATCTTTAAGACAGGTCCAAAACTAACCTCACCACATTTCTGATCCAAAGGGAGTTGGCTATGCCGGCATTGGACGATCCAGCCATGTCATCCGGAAAATTCGGAATTGGGCAGAACGTGCCCCGCAAGGAAGACCCCACCCTGCTGACAGGGCATGGGAAATATACGGACGACTTGAACCTGGATGGGCAATTATACGCCTATGTCTTCCGCTCACCCTATGCGCACGCCATCATCAAGAATGTCGATACATCGGCGGCACTGGACAGTCCCGGCGTCAAAATGGTGGTCACCGGGAAAGACTTGGTCGAAGCCGGATACGGCACCCCTCCCTGCGTCGTTCCGCTGAAAAGTACCGACGGAACCGACATGATCAAGACCCCGTGGATGGCGCTGCCCGCCGACCGGATCCGTTATGCTGGCGAAGCGGTGGCCATGGTCATTGCGGAAACCCAAGTGCAGGCCAAAGACGCCGCGGAATTGATCGAGTTGGACGTCGAAGAACTGCCGGCCGTGGTCAATATGGAAACCGCTGCCGCACCGGGTACGGAACAAATCTGGCCGGAATTGACGCCGAACAACACCGCCGTGCATTGGGAAGGCGGCAAGAAGGACGAGACCGAGGAAGCCTTTGCCAAGGCCGCTCATGTCACCAAGATGCGCCTGAACAACAACCGCCTGGTCGTCGCGCCGATCGAGCCGCGATGCTCGATCGCCGATTACGATTCGGAAGAAGACCGCTATGTCTTCCATTCCTGCTCCCAAGGCGTGTTCGGCCTGCGCAACAACCTCGCCGAACATGTGTTGAAGGTCGAACCGGAAAAGCTGCGCGTGCTGACATACAGTGTCGGCGGTTCGTTCGGGATGAAGATTTATGTCTATCCGGAATACCTGCCCCTGCTGCACGCCGCCAAGGCGCTGCGCCGGCCGGTGAAATGGACGGATGAGCGCAGCGGGTCCTTCATGAGCGACCTGCACGGCCGGGCCATGAAGTTCGACGCGGAACTGGCGCTGGACGAAGACCACAATTTCACCGGCGTTCGGGTGAAGGTGGTCGGAGATCTGGGGGCCTATATCTCCTTCGTCGGTCCGATGATGGCCAGCCTGAACATCCTTCGGAACGGCATCGGCGCCTATAAGACGCCGACCATGTTCGTCGAATCGGATCTGGTCCTGACGAACAAGACGCCGGTCGCCGCCTATCGTGGCGCCGGACGGCCGGACGGCAACTACATCATGGAAAACCTGATCGACCAGGCAGCCCGCGATCTTGGCATCGACAAGATTGAATTGCGCCGCAAGAACCTTGTTCCTGCGGATATGATGCCCTTTACCGCCGGCAACGGCGAAGCCATCGATAGCGGTGACTTCCTGGGTACAATGGAAAAGGCCCTGGAAGTCGGCGACGTCGCCGGTTTCGCAGCGCGCCGCAAGGACAGCGAATCGCGCGGCAAACTGCGCGGCTTGGGCGTCAGTTCCTTCTGTGAAGTGACCGCCACCCCGGCCAAGGAAATGGGCGGCGTGCGGTTCGACGACGACGGTGGCGTCACCATCGTCACTGGCACGCTGGACTACGGTCAGGGCCATGCCGGTACCTTCGCGCAAATCCTGAATGACCTGCTGGGCATCCCCTTTGAAAAGGTGCGCCTGCTTCAGGGCGACAGTGACCAATTGCTCGCCGGCGGCGGCAGCGGTGGATCACGGTCGGTCATGTCGACCGGTAACGCGCTGGTGGTCTGTTCCGAACAGATCATCGACAAGGGCAAAAAGCTTGCCGGGCATCTGTTCGAAACCGCCGCGGCGGATATCGAATTCAGTGAAGGCAATTTCTCCGTCGTTGGAACGGACCGCGAAATCGGTATCATTGAACTGGATAAGGAATCCAGGAAAATGAGCAACTTGCCGGACGGCCTTGATCCAGGACTTACGGTCGAACTGGTCAATGATCTGCCCGATCCCGCCTATCCGAACGGCTGTCATGTCTGTGAAGTGGAAGTCGATCCTGATACCGGCATGGTCAAGCTGGACCGCTATTACACCGTCAATGATTTCGGTGTGCTGGTGAACCCGATGCTGGTCGAAGGTCAGGCCCAGGGCGGTGTCGTTCAGGGCATCGGCCAAGTGCTGTGGGAAGAAGCCGTCTATGACGACGACGGGCAATTGCTGTCCGGGTCCTTCATGGACTATGCGATGCCCCGTGCGAACGACCTGCCGGATATCGGCTTCGTCTCCAACCCTTCCCGCGCGACGACCAATTCGTTGGGCGTGAAGGGGTGTGGCGAAGGTGGCACCGGCGGCTCCCTGCCCGCTACGTCCTGCGCGGTGCAGGATGCGCTGCATTCCGGCGGCGCCAAACCGATCGAGATACCGGCAACGCCGGAAAAGGTCTGGCGCGCCCTCAACGCGGCAAGCTGATAAGAAATACGCTCCTCCGGTCCAGCCCCGTCTTGGAAATGGACCGGTGGAGCCTTCTTATTTTCTCAAAGCGGCCCTCTGACAGGGCCGTTTTTTTGTGCGACACTACAGCCAATTCAGTCCTATCCTTCCTTTCCGCGTCCAGGCTGCCAAAGCTGGCGGGGCCGTCTCTGTTTCGGAAGGTGTTTTCTATGGGAGTTTTCCGATGAATGTCATGTCCATGCCGGCCGAGGGCGGCACCAATTCGCTCGAACAATACTGGATGCCCTTCACGGCGAACCGTGATTTCAAGGCCTCGCCGCGCCTGATCACGAAGAGCGAGGGCATGTATCTCTGGAACCACCAGGGCGGCAAGCTGATCGACGGGTCGTCCGGCCTGTTCAACGTCGCGGCCGGCCACGGGCGGAAGGAAATCGCCGACGCGGTCTATGCCCAGATGATGCAGAACGACTACACCGCGCCGTTCCAGATGAACCATCCATCGGCCTTCGACCTTGCGTCAAAGCTGACGCATATCCTGCCCGATCCGTTCAACCATGTCTTCTTCACCAATTCCGGGTCGGAATCGATCGACACGGCGCTGAAGATCGCCATGGCCTATCATCGGGCCAACGGTCAGGGCCACCGCATCCGCTTCGTGTCGCGTGAACGCGCCTATCATGGGGTGAACATGGGCGGTGTGTCGCTCAGCGGCATGGTCAAGAACCGCGAAACCTTCCCGTCGGTGATGCCGAACATCGTCACCATCCGCCATACCTGGGACCCGGAAGCGGTTTACACCAAGGGTCAGGCCGAGCACGGCGCGGAACTGGCGGACGACCTGCAGCGCCATTGCGAAACCTATGGCGGCGGCACAATCGCCGCTGTCTTCGTCGAGCCGGTGGCCGGCTCAACTGGTACGCTGGTCCCGCCGAAGGGTTACCTGCAGCGCCTCCGCGAAATCTGCGACAAGCATGGCATCCTGCTGGTCTTCGATGAGGTCATTACCGGCTTCGGCCGCTTGGGCCACCCCTTCGCCGCCGACGCTTTCGACGTTACGCCGGACATCATTACGATGGCCAAGGCCCTGACCAATGGGGCGATCCCGATGGGCGCCGTCGCCGTTCGCGATGAAATCTACGAAACGGTCACGGAAGCCGCGCCGGACGATGCCATCGAATTCTTCCACGGCTATACCTATTCCGGTCATCCGGCGGCCTGCGCGGCCGGTCTGGCGACCTTGAAGATCTATGAGGACGAAGGCCTGTTCGAACGCGCCGCCGGCCTCAGCGACTACTTCCTGGACGCGATCTGGTCCTTGAAGGATCTGGGCATCGTCAAGGATCTGCGCGGCATGGGCTTCATGGCCGGTGTCGAACTGGACCCGATCGAAGGCAAGCCCGGCATCCGCGGCAACAATATGCAGAAGGCCCTGTTCCACAATGGCTGCCATGTGAAATGGACCGGCGACACGGCCATCGTCGCGCCCAGCCTGATCGCGGAAAAAAGCCATATCGACGAAATCGTCGGCTGCATCCGCAAGACGCTGGAAGAAGTCTAAACTTCCAGTCGCCCAAAGATAAAAAGGCCCGCCAATCGGCGGGCCTTTTTCGTTGCGGGCGCGGCCCCCTACTCTTCCAACAGATGCTCGTAGCGCCTGTCGGTCAGGGTTTTCAGGAAGGCGACGATGGCGTCGATGCGTTTGTCGTCCAGCGCCGGGCCGTGCTCCAACTCTTCCAAGGACAGGTTTTCCGTGACTTCGGGCGGCCCCCAGGGCTTGCCGGTTTCCGGGTTGATCTGCCCGGCGGCCTTCTTGGTGTTGTACTTGTTGTAGAACACAACGGTCGTGCGCAGGTCTTCGAAGACGCCGTTATGCATATAAGGTCCGGTCACCGCCACGTTCCGCAGGGTCGGCACCTTGTATTTCCCGTCCTCAACCGGATCGTCGACGCCGGGATTATCCAACAGGCCCCGGTCGATAAAGCCGGGTTCCTTGCCATTGACCGCGCGCGCCGCCGGATTGGCCGGTATGCCGATATTGTGAAAACGGTAGTTCGAGAAGGTCTCCTCACGAGATACCTGAGAGGTCTGCAATTGATGGCATTTGTTGCAGTTGGTGAATTGCTGCGAAAAGAAAAGGACACGGCCCAATTCTTCCTGCTTACTGAGCTTCACCTCGCCGCGCAGGAAACGGTCATATTTCGAATCAAAGGGAGAGAAGAAGGCCGTTTGCTCAAACGCGGCAATGCTTTCCGCCATGGCATCATAGGCCGCCTCGGCATCGTCCAGAGTGCCCGCACCGTAAATCTTGTTGAAACTCGCGACATAGACCGGGTTTTCCTTGATCCGCTCCACGACGGTGGCCTCGTCGGGCATTCCCATCTCAATCGGGTTTAGCGGAGGACCGCCCGCCTGCCCTTTCAAATCCGCCTCCCGTCCATCCAGGAATTGACCGCCGACATAGAACCCGTCCGCGTTCTTATGGAAGACGGGTGAGAAGCGCGCATACGCCGCCGTCGGCGTATTGCGGTCACCCAATGAGGCACCGTCGTCGCCAAGCGACACGGAACGCCCCGCCTCGGTCTCCCGCGGGTCGGTAAAGGCGTGTTCAGGATCGTGACAGGTCGCGCAGGCCATGGTCCGGTTGCGCGACAGGTTTGTGTCGAAGAACAACGACCGCCCCAGGGCTACCTTGCTATCAAATGCGGGGCGGTCAAGTTCGGGGCGTTGTTGGGAAAAAGCCGTGCCGGCCACGCCGGTGACCAGCATCAGCATCACCACGCCGATACTCAATTGTACGATCTTGTCCATGTCCTTCCCCCACCCCATCCGCGATAACGGATGGTAATCTCCACGCAATGCCTAATGGCACGCCGTAGCGTTACCGATAATGACACTCATTATCGTTTGCATTGATGAGGATCAAATACTGATTGGAGAACCCACCTGCGGCGAACCGTCCCCGTCAGTAGGGCAAGCCGACGTAGTTTTCAGCCATCACGCGCTGCGCCGCTTGGTTCGAGCGCAGGAATTCCAGTTCCGCTCGTTGGATACGCAGGTCGAATTCGGTCTGGTCGGGATAACGATGCAGCAGGTTCGTCATCCACCAACTGAACCTTTCCGCTTTCCAAACCCGTGCAAGCGCACGTTCGGAATATCGGTCGATCCCCTCGCTGTCATTTTCTTCGAAATACTGCAGCAAGGCGTTGTACAGGTAGTAGATGTCGGACGCTGCCGTGTTCAGTCCCTTGGCGCCCGTCGGCGGCACGATATGGGCGGCATCCCCGCACAGGAACAAACGTCCCCAGCGCATCGGTTCGGCAACGAAGCTGCGCAGCGGCGCGATGGACTTTTCGATCGAGGGCCCGGTGACCAGCTTGTCCGCCGCCTCGTCCGGAATACGACGCTTCAATTCGTCCCAGAAGTTCTGGTCGGACCAGTCCTCCACATGATCGGACATGGAACACTGGATGTAATACCGACTTAGATTGGCGTTCCGCATCGAGCAAAGGGCAAAACCACGCGCTGAATTGGAATAAATCAACTCATCATCCACCGGCGGCGTTTCGGACAGCACGCCGAGCCAACCGAAAGGATAGACCTTTTCGTATTCCCGGCGGACATCCAGCGGAATGCTCTGCCGGCTGACGCCGTGAAACCCGTCACAGCCCGCCACGAAGTCGCAATCGATCCGGTCTTCGCCATCCGGCGTGCGATAGGTGATATAGGGTTTGTCGGTATCCGCATCGTTGACGGTGACATCTTCGACCTGAAAGACGATCTTGCCATCCGCGGCTTCCCGCGCGTCATACAGGTCCTGGGTCACTTCCGTCTGGCCATAGACCATGACCGTGGTATCGGTCAGGTCCTTGAAATCGACCCTGAAGGATTCGTTGTCATAGGCGATGAGGGTCCCGTCATGGATAAACCCTTCGCGATCCATCCGCTCACCGACGCCGGCCTCCCGCATCAGGGACACGAATCCCCGTTCCAGAATACCCGCGCGAATCCGGCTCAACACATAGTCGCGGGTCTTTCGTTCCAGAACGACGGTATCGACGCCCTTGCGATGGAGCAGTTGTGAAAGCAAAAGCCCGGACGGCCCCCCACCTATAATCGCGACCTGTGTCCTCACCTTCAAACCCCATTCCCGTTAAAGCGTACAAACGGTACGCCGTGGCACCGCCAGCACTAATTAATGTTGGCATACACAACATATTGCAAGAGTCGTCTGACGGATTATCGGCCTGCAACGCATCAATGCAATTGCAGCGTCCCACCCCGCGTGATTTCCTCATGATATTAGGGTGGTTCTGATGGAGTGGATGATGAAAGTCACTGTCGCGGCGACGCAAATGGCATGCACCGATGTTGTCGAGGAAAATGTCGCGCGGGCTGAGGCCATGATCCGCAAGGCGGCAGATAACGGCGCCAATGTTGTGCTGCTGCAGGAACTGTTCGAAGGCCTTTACTTCTGCCAGGACGAATTGCCGGAACACTGCGCCCGGGCGAAACCGGCGGACGGCCATCCGACCATCGCGCATTTCCAGAAATTAGCCGCTGAATTGAACATGGTCATTCCCGTCAGCTTCTATGAATTGGCCAACAATGCACGCTTCAATTCCGTCGCCGTCATCGACGCGGACGGCGCGGTGCTCGGCATCTACAGAAAGAGCCATATTCCACACGGGTCGGGTTATCAGGAAAAGTACTACTTTTCCCCCGGCGATACCGGGTTCAAGGTTTGGGATACCAAGTTCGGCAAGATCGGCGTCGGCATCTGTTGGGACCAATGGTTTCCCGAAGCCGCCCGTGCCATGGCTCTGATGGGGGCCGAGATGATCCTGTATCCAACCGCCATCGGATCTGAACTGCAGGATGCCGGTTGGGATTCGTCGGGCCATTGGCGGCGTGTGATGCAAGGACATGCCGGGGCGAACATCCTGCCCGTCGTCGCCTCTAACCGGATCGGTCGGGAGGACGGCCGCAAGGGCACGCATCTGGACTTTTATGGAACATCCTTCATCGCCGGCCCGACCGGTGAGATCGTCTGCGACGCGGACCGGGAAACTGAAACGGTGCTCACCGCCACCTTCGACTTGGATGAGGTCCGGAACCTGCGCCATGGCTGGGGCATCTACCGCGACCGGCGAACGGACCTTTACGGCCCCCTGCTCACCATGGACGGCGCGACCGCGAACGCCCGATAACCTGATCCCAGCCTAAATCGGTTTCCGGGCAATGATGAAGACGGCTTTTCCTTTACCCGGCTGCCATTCTTCCTCGATCGCAAAGCCGGCTTCGCGAATGCTCGATAGGAAGTCCGCGCGCGTGAAAATGGCGAGGACCGGAAACACACCCAAGAATGAACCGACGGGACCGATAATGCGCAGAATGCCCATGCCGTCCCCCAGACATGTGGTGCTGGAAACCAATACGCCGCCGGGTTTCAGCATGCGGTAGGTCCTGGGGAGCACATTCCGCCAATCCGGCAGAAGATGAAAAATGCTGTGCGCCATGACCACATCGACAGAACCGTCAGAAACAACCAGGTCATCGACCGCTGCCTGTTCGAACGACACATTTTCGATACCGGCGATGTCGGCCTTCTCGCGCGCGATCTCCAGCATTTTCGCGGAAAAATCGGTCGCCCGGATATGGTTCACAAAAGGCGCGTGAATAAGGGCCGTGGTTCCGGTACCGCAGCCGATCTCCAGCACTTCAGAGTGTGGTGTGAAGTGCCGTTGCGTCTCCGTCAGTTTCCGGCGGTAGGCGCTTTCATCCGCGACCTTGTGTTTGGCATATATCGTCGCAAGCTTGTTCCAGAACCGTTCCGGCCGGACCATGATCCTCTCCGCTTTTCCCAGGAAGTCGCACGCGCGATCCTGTCTTAAAGAGCAATCTTGAGAATCTCCCCTTCCCCCGCCTCCTGCGCGATCCCATCGCGCAGCGCACCCACCGCGTTGGAGGCCGGCTTGGCGGCGAGACGCACCACATAAGCGATGTCCGGCGGCGTCCGAAACACATCGCCGGAAACCTCTTCCATCGTCGCGGAGAGGTGTTCCTCATTTACGATGGAAACACCCAACCCTGCATCGATACCGGCAAGGATGCCGGCATTGCTGGAACATTCCAGGACGGTCCGAAACGCTCGGCCCATGGTTCCGGCATTTTCGACCAGCCAGGCTTTATAGAAACAGCGATCATCATAAGCCAGAAAAGGCACGGGCCCGTCATCGGGCAGATCGAAGTCTTTCGCCTTGGCCCAGCAGAGGCGATGCCGGAACAGCACCGTGTCATCCGGGCGCACATCCTGCGCGAAAACCTGCATCACGCCGAGGTCGATGGCCGCATTCTCCACCTCCTCCTGAAGCACTTGGCTTTGCGCGACATGGACCCGAACGGACACATCGGGAAAGACCCGGGCGAAACGCGCCAATACCTGGGCCAGCCCGCTGCTGGTCATGTCCTCGGTCATGCCCATGCGGATATTACCGGCAAGGGTCCGCCGGCTGAGCGTCGCGGCGGCTTCGTCATGCAAAGCGAGAATTCGGTTGGCATATCCAAGCAGCCGCTCGCCGGTATCGGTCAGCAAGGGCAGCCCGGACCGCCTGTTCAACAGACGGCAGTCGATATGATCTTCCAGGCGCTTGATCTTGTGGCTGATCGCGGATTGGGAGAGCGAGAGATGATGCGCCGCACGGGTCACCCCGCCATGATCCGCGACGGATTTCAGCGCGCGCAGGGAATCCACATCCAACTTCACCGGTATCGTCGTCACGCCTTCGACTCCACATGACAGATTTCGATGGAAACTAGATTAACATGTCATTTTTAACAATGGATGAACTAGGCTAGAAAGAGCGAAGATCATTCAACACAGAGAGCAAGAACATGGCGCTTACGGACTACAAGGCACTGACATTCGACGTTTACGGCACGCTGATCGACTGGGAAACCGGCATGGTCAACGGCTTGAAGCCCTTGACCGACAAGGTCGGTGGGTTGACCCGCGACCAGATCCTGGAAGCTCATGCCTTCCATGAATCGACCAGCCAGAAGTGGACGCCGTCCAAGACCTACTCCCAGCTGCTGGCAACCGTCTACAAACGCTTGGCGGAAGAATGGGGCATCCCTGTCGAATGGGACGAATGCCTAGTCTACGGCGCGTCTGTCGAGCATTGGCCGGCTTTCGAGGACAGCGCAGAGTCACTCGCCTATCTGAAAGATCACTACAAACTGGTCGTCCTGTCGAATGTCGACAATGCCAGCTTTGCCCACAGCAACAAGAAGCTCGGCAATCCGTTCCACATGGTCTACACGGCCGAAGACGTCGGGTCCTACAAGCCCGCGCCCCGCAATTTCGACTATATGCTGGAAAACCTTGCGCGGCTTGGCATCGAGAAGCAGGACATTCTGCATACGGCGGAAAGCATGTTCCATGACCACGGCCCGGCCAACAAATTCGGCCTCACCAATTGCTGGATCTATCGCCGTCACGACAAGGAAGGCTTCGGCGCGACGATGAATCCGGGTGAAATGCCCTCGGTCGACATCGTCTTCAACAGCATGGCCGACTTCGTTACCGCCCACAAAGCGGAACTGTCCTAGGCTGCGTCCTCGGTAAGCCGGCCGCGGTCAGGACGCGGCCGGCACCGCCCCGTCATCCATATAGGCTGAGATATCGACCTCATCGATCTGTTCCGGCAGCAGGAACCGGCGCGCATATTCCTTGTACACGCCATTCCGCAGGAACAGGTCGAACAGGTCCGGATCGATATGCTGATCCTTCTTCATGAAGGACATGATACGGATCGATTCCGTCAGTGTCTTCGCCGGTTTGTAGGGCCGGTCGGCGGCGGTCAATGCCTCGAAGATATCGGCGATTGCCATGATCCGCGCGGGAATCGACATATCGTCCTTCTTCAATTTACGGGGATAGCCCGTGCCGATCATCGTTTCATGATGACCGGCGGCAATCTCCGGAATCCGTTTCAGATGGTCCGGATACGGCAAGCCTTCCAGCATGATGATGGTCTGGACGATATGGTCGTTGATGATGAAGCGTTCCTCGGCGGTCAAAGTCCCGCGAGAAATACACAGATTGTAGATTTCACCGTGATTGAAGCGATGTTCCGGCACATCCATGTCGAACCCGTACGGGTTGTCGCCGAATACGTCCGATGTCTCCCGCCGATGAATGTGTTCAGGCTTGTCGTCCAGCAACTTCTCGACCACAGGCAGCGCGGGTTCCGAGAATTCGTCCATCCGTTTCCGTTCTGCGATCGATAATCCCAACCTGTCGCTGAAGTGGCGGGTCCATTCGCGCCGGCCGATTTGGCGCAGGCGCTCCTTCTTTTCCTCATCCATGAATTCGCCACCGATATTGCACTCCGCCACGAAAGCGAAGTCGTCCATCAATGCGGCATTCTCTCTTTCGAAAGCATCCCTGTCAGGTTCCTTCCCGTCCAGGGCCGCTTGTAGGAAGGCGATCTTGTTGTCCCGCAACAACACTTCGAACCGAGTCCGGATCTCGTGCATGCGGTTATAGATCGTCTCCAGTTTCGTCGCCTTATCGACGACATATTCCGGCGTCGTCACCTTGCCGCAATCATGCAGCCAGGCCGCGATACGGAACTCACGCCATTCGTCTTCATTGGCGAACTTGAACTCGGACAACGGGCCGTCAGACTCGGACTCAGCGGACCGCGCAAGCATCATCGCCAATTCCGGTACACGACGGCAGTGCCCGCCGGTATAGGGCGACTTCGCGTCAATCGCCGCCGCCATCAACTCAATAAAACTATCCAACAATTCTTTCTGCGACTGGATCAGGTTCTTATTGTCCAGGGCGACTGCGGCCTGGGATGCCAAAGCTTCCACAAAGTTTACGACTTCAACATCGAACGGCCCGACTTCGCCGGTTTCCGGGTTCTTGGCATTGATCAACTGCAACACGCCGATGACGTTTTTGCCACGTGGTTTCAGAGGGACCGTCAAGAAGGATGTGGAGTGGTATCCGTTCTGCTCGTCGACGCGTTTGGTGCCGGAGAAATCGAAATTTTCATTGTTATAGGCATCATCGATCAGCACGGTCTCACCGACCAAAGCGCAATGGCTCGCCACATTCCTGTGGTTGGGTTCCTTCGATTCCGGGTCCCACAAGGGTACCGGCACCAAGCCGACAGGCGGTCCATCATGCCCCCCGATATCGATCCCCATGCTGTCATTCTTCATGTTCTCGAAATGAAGCGCATCGTCCTTTAACATGTACAAAGTCGCGCCATCTGCTTGCGCGAGTTCCTTGGCCACATCGAGTACCGCGTCGATCAATCGCGTTTCGGAATGTTCCCCGCCCAAGGCGATACCGCGTTCGACAAGCCGTTCCAGCTTTGTCTGGGTTTGCATCAAATCCCGGGTCCGCTCCTGGACCATGGATTCAAGACGCACAGCTTCCGTTTTTTGAGCCTCGATAAAACCGCTGACCTGTTTAGCGACCTCCGAAAAAGTCCGCGCGATATCGCCCAACTCATCGCTGCGTCCGGTGCCGGGGATCGGCCCGTCGACCCGGCGCGTCACGCCGAAATCCAAAAAGGCGTTGCGAATCCTGGACAAGGGTTTGGTGACCGAGCGCGCCGCAAAGAACCCAATCGCGACTACGACCGCCGTAGTGACGACGACAATCGCAAAGGTCATGTTCCGCAATTGAATTACCGGCGCCATCACCTCAACAGCGCCTATTTCCGACAACAACGCCCAGCGGGCGCCCCGGAAGGTGAAGGGTGAATAGGCGGACAGGACATCGTGGCCTTTGTAGTCATAAGCGAACATGACGCCACTCTCGCCGGCAAGCGCGCGTTCCGATGTGGTCGTATTGACCGAGACTTTGAGGATTGAGGAATCCTCGTCAAACCGGGAGTCGGTTCGCATCAAGCGATCCGAACCGACGACATAGGTCTCGCCCGTCTCCCCCATTCCAGCCGTCACTTGCATAATCTCGTTGAGGCGGATGATCGGCATTTGCAGGGCAATCACCCCAAGGAACTTCCCACCGTCAAAAACCGGTTCCGACAGAAAACTTGCGGGCGCGCCGCCGATCGGGGCATAGGACTGGAAATCGGTAAACTGCGCGGTGACGTTCGGCGGGGTGGAGAGCGCGCCCGAAATCGTCCCGGCCAGCGCCGTATTTTTCCAGCGCCCGGTGATCAGGTTGGTTCCGAATTCCGCGTGTTTGGATGATGTGTAGACGACGTCCCCTTGCGGGCTGATCAGGAAGACATCGTAATACCCCTTCAATTCATGAAGCAGTTTCAGCCAAGGATGGAACCGGTCATGGGTCTGCTTATAGGCCGATACGTTTTCGGGCAGATCTTCCGGGTTTTCCACATCACCGTTGGGATTGTCGACTTTGTAAACAGTCCTCAACAACGCTTCCGTCCGGTCGCTTGAAATGCCCAGCCCGGCGAAGGATCTGTTCAATTCTCTCAGCGCATCGCTCACAACCGGACTGCGGGCAATCAGCTCCACATCCTCTTCCACACCTTTGAGATAGGTGGAAAATGCCGCCGAACGCGATTCACTGATCGAGACGAGCTTCGCGGCCGTCACGTCTTCCAGGGCATCTGCGGATCGTTTGTAGGCCCCGATTCCCACGGCCACCGAACAGGCTGTGGCACAGACGGCAACCAAGGCTGGCAGTTTGAAGGCAATACTCATGTCACGGTCCTACGCAAAAAGGGGATTTGCTGAAGACACCGGTTGCGTAACCGGTTGATCCCTGGCTCTAACCGGCCATTGAAGGACCATCTGACAGAAATTATCCGTATTATTCTTGAGTGTATAGAGGGTGAACGCCGCCATACCTTTCCCACAGAAATGCAAAACGGCCCCTCGGTTTCCCGGGAGGCCGTCCATAGACGCTCAATTGTCGCGTTGCGTTACCGCACGCTGACAACCGACGGCGCGCCAAACATTTCTTCGATAATATATTTGGCATGCGCGATCATGGTCTGGCTTTCGTCGCTATCGACGACGAATTGGCTCGATCCGTTGCCGTTCGAATACGACACGAAGTGATGCAGACCGAATTTAATCAGGAAGTTGGATTCAACAGACATAATTTTCTTCTTTTTATGAATTGTATAGGTCGATTTTTTGTATTTTTGGGCCGGTTTTCACGGCCAAAAACGGAAATAGGCGGTCAAAGACCGCCTATTCCGATCTCACATACCTAGATTGGTATGCGAAAGTCAGTCGTCAAGCTGCAGGTTTTCAGCGGACATCTTGCCGTCACGACCCGAAACCAGTTCGAACGTCACGCGCTGACCGTCGGACAGGCTGGAAATGCCGGCGCGCTCAAGAGCGCTGATGTGAACGAAGGCGTCCTTCGAACCATCTTCCGGTTGAATGAAGCCGAAACCCTTGGTCGGGTTGAACCACTTAACGGTACCTTTGGTCATGATTTTTTCCTTTCACGACAATTTATTTTCGTTCCGCCGCCGAATGCAGCGGAGCTTTGAAACGCTTGAATTGTCGGAGAGGAAACGTGATCGACCGCGTTAGCGGGTAGCATGAGTTCTGCAGCGACTTCGAAACGTGAGTGAGTTATAGGGGTTTCCTGAAACAAAGCAAGGTAAATCGTAGGGCCCACGCCGTGACGTCCTTTGCCGACACGATTTCGAGCGCCCCTGCCCTTGGCCTGTAAGCCCGGGAAATCAAAGGAAAATCGGGTTCAGGCACTTTCGGCCGGTTAGCGTCAGTTTGCCGCAAATGCGATCAATCGCCCAAGCACCAGTGCGCCCAACCATGCTGTTAGGGAAATCGCACCGATACGGCGCAGAGCCCCCCTTGGAGCGTCTTCAAGTGTCCAACCATGACGGCGATGGGCGAGGATTGCGGATACCGTGCCAATCGCAATCAAAACCAGCTTGAACGGCAATAGTGGATGGGCGGCATAATCCACGGCCCTTGTGGCGAAAAGTAAAATCCCCGTCAGCACCGCCAGGACCAATCCGGAGCCGGCGGTCACGGCCAGAATGCGCACCACAGCAGCCCGCGCGGCGTCCGGCCAGAACCCTAGAAGACGCAGGGACAGCGGCACGGCGCCGCCGACCAGAAGCGCAATCCCAAGCACGTGGCCGGTATTGACGGCTGCGTAGCTCCAGCGGGAAAACCTCAGGGCCTCGACCGGCGGCAAACTCTCCAACGCGGTGAGAAATTCCTCCACCGCCCAATTCCAACTAGCTGCGGTTGGGATAAAGCGCGTGTTCCCTACCCTCTATCAAGATCCTTTCGGCCTTCATCAGCTTGTCGTCGATATTCGCCGATGGTTCGCCGATGATCGTTAACTCCACGCCGGGGGAAAGGTCGTCGGGCGTCAGACCCGCTTGTTCGTTGCGCCAGGGCTGTCCGACTTCCACGGTCCAAATTTCCCCTTCCGCATCGACCGTCAGCACCCCGTGCGGATTGCCGAGCTTGGCCGTCTTGATGAGTCCGGTCAGTTCGATATTGCCGCCCGTCGTCCAGGACCAGCCATGGTGAGCCCAGGCAACGCCGCTAACCAGACCGAATACAAGCACGGTGAAACCCAAAGCTGTTGCGATACGGCGCATGGCGAACTCCTCTTCCTCGATCATTCTCACAAGTGAATTCCTGCAAAGATATGGAGCGCCATGCCCACAAGAAAAGCCTCCCCCCTGACATCTCTTGCGAGCATGAGTGAATACAGGGGCTTGCAGTCTGGAATTCGCCCCGTTCGTTCATATCTGAATAGCATCCCGCGCCGAACCGTTTGGCGCGCCGCGACTTGGAGGACTGGAGGAAAATCTCGACATGAATGTAAACGCGATCCTGAACAACGTAATGGGGACGGCCGGTGCCGGCATCGATAAGGCGGTCCAGGGCGCACGCTCCGGCGGAATGCCGTCGGGCCTCCTCGGTGGCGCGGCTGCCGGTGGCTTGGCCGCCCTGTTGTTGAGCAACAAGAAGGCGCGAAAAATGGGCGGCAAGGCCCTCACCTATGGCGGCATGGCGGCGATCGGAGGTTTGGCCTACAAGGCGTGGCGCGATCATAAAGAAGACCAGACTCGAACCCAGCCGGCGCAGCGTTCAGCGCACGCCGCCGCAATTTATCAACAGACCGCCGCCAACACACCCGCGCCCCCTGCGGGCAGCATCTTCGACCTGGCCAATCAGCCAAGCACATCACAGGGCGAGGACATGCGCCTGGTCGTCATCCGGGCAATGATCAGCGCGGCCAAAGCGGACGGTCATATAGACGCGGATGAACGGACCCGTATCGAAGGGCAGATCAAAGCCCTTCAAATCGGCCAGGACGAACAACAGTTCCTGATCGATCAGCTGAACGCCCCCAGCGACCCGATCGCAATCGCACGGCTTTCGGGCAGCCTGGAACAGGCGACCGAGATATACGCCGCATCCGCCTTGGCCGTGGATGTGGATACGCCTGAGGAACGCCGCTACCTGGAGCGCCTGGCCGACGGGCTGCATCTGCCGGAGGATCTACGTCAGCGCTTGGATGAGGAAACCGCGATCCGCTAGACACCGAAAGGCGCAGGAAAAAGGCCCTGCCAAACGGCAGGGCCTCGTCCATTCTCGGTTGTTCCCATGTTTGACGGGTCGGTGATCCCGACCCGGCGTCGGAAACCGACCCTAAGCGCGCGGCGGCGCGAACTTCGTCAGATTGATTCCTTCAACGGCGGTCTTGTATTCGTCGATGCTCGGCGTGCGGCCAAGGATCGTTGAAAGAACGACGACCGGAGTCGAGGCCAAAAGGGATTCCCCTTTCTTCTCGTCGGAGTCTTCCACCACACGTCCCTGGAACAGACGTGTTGAGGTCGCCATGACCGTGTCGCCCTTCTCCGCCTTTTCCTGGTTGCCCATGCACAGATTGCAGCCGGGGCGTTCCAGATAAAGGATGTTTTGGTACTTCGTGCGGGCTTCGCTCTTTGGCGCGCTGTCGTCGAATTCGAAACCGGCATATTTCTGCAGAATTTCCCAATCGCCATCCGCCTTCAGCTCATCGACGATGTTGTATGTCGGCGGCGCGACGACGAGCGGCGCCTTGAACTCGATCTTGCCGTTCGCTTTTTCCATGTTCCGGAACATCTGGGCGATGATGTTCATATCGCCCTTGTGAACCATGCAGGACCCAACGAAGCCGAGGTCGACCTTCTTGTTCGCCCCGTAATAGGAAATCGGCCGGATCGTGTCATGCGTGTAGCGTTTGGACGCGTCGATGTTCTGGACATCGGGGTCGGCGATCATGGGTTCGTCGATGGCGTCCAGGTCGACGACGACCTCCGCGAAATACTTGGCGTTATCGTCGGGCGTCAGGGCCGGCTTCTCACCGGATTTGATTTCCGCGATGCGCTTGTCCGCTTTGGCGATCAGCCCCTTCAGCATCTGGGCGTCGTTATCCATGCCCTTGTCGATCATGACCTGAATGCGGTGCTTAGAGATTTCAAGCGACTCGATAAGGGTGTCGTCGTTGGAAATACAGATGGACGCTTTCGCCTTCATTTCGGCCGTCCAATCCGTGAAGGTGAAGGCCTGGTCGGCAAGCAGGGTGCCGATATGAACCTCGATCACCCGCCCTTGGAACACGTTGTCCCCGAATTGGGCCAGCATTTGCGCCTGCGTCGCATGGACCACATCACGGAAGTCCATATGCGTACCCATTTTCCCCTTGAAGGTGACCTTCACCGATTCAGGGATAGGCATCGTCGCTTCGCCGGTTGCCAGGGCAAGCGCGACGGTGCCCGAGTCAGCGCCGAAGGCAACGCCCTTGGACATGCGCGTGTGGGAGTCACCGCCGATGATAATGGCCCAGTCATCCACCGTAATGTCGTTCAAGACCTTGTGGATGACATCCGTCATCGGGTGATAGACACCCTTCGGGTCACGCGCCGTGATCAGGCCGAACTTGTTCATGAAGGCCATCAGCTTGGGCGTGTTGGCCTGGGCCTTCTTGTCCCATACGGACGCCGTATGACAGCCTGATTGGTAAGCCCCGTCCACGGAGGGTGAAATCACCATCGCGGCCATGGCCTCCAATTCCTGCACCGTCATCGGGCCGGTCGTATCCTGGGAGCCGACGATATTCACCTTCACGCGCGCGTCGGAACCCGCATGCAGGACAGTCCCCGCGCTGACGCCGACGGCATTGTTGTTGAAGATCTTTTCGACCGCGGTCAGGCCCTGCCCCGCTACGGAGACTTCTTTCGACGCGGCGAAAACGGGGGCCGGTTCAACGCCGAGCGTTTCAGCGGCGATGGTCTGCAGCTTCTTGCCGAAGACAATCGCATAGGAACCGCCGGCCTTCATGAATTCCTTTTTTTGCGGGGTGAAGGATGACGCGATATTCGCAAGCTCATCCTTTCCTTCCGCATCGCGAAGCTTCATGTCCTTCGTATCGATTTTCAGGACGGTTCCGGTTTCGACCGAATACTTCTGTTCCAGAACCGGGTTGCCGTCATTGTTCAGGATCGGATTGCCGTCCTGATCCAATTTCTTGACCCAGTTCTTCAGATCGATGCCAATGCCGCCGGTAACGCCAACAGTCGTGAGAAAAATGGGGGATATGCCGTTCGTTCCAGCAACGATCGGGGCATAGTTCACAAAGGGAATGTATGGGCTTGCCGGCTTGCCGGTCCACAAGGCGACGTTATTCACCCCCGACATACGCGAGGATCCGACCCCCATCGTCCCCTTTTCGGCGATCAGCATGACGCGCTTGTCGGGATGCTGCTGCTGCAGCGCCCGAATTTCCGCCTGCGCTTCCTCGGAAATCATGCACTTGCCGTGCAATTCACGGTCAGCACGGGAATGCGCCTGGTTGCCGGGAGACAGCAGGTCGGTGGAAATGTCGCCTTCCGCCGCGATGTAGGTGACGACTTCGATCTCGTCATCCACATCGGGCAGGTTCGTGAAGAACTCAGCCTTGGCATAGCTTTGAAGGATATCCTTCGCCACACCGTTCCCCGCCTCATAGGCCGCCTTGAGCCGGTCTGTATCCGCTTCGTAGAGATAAACTTGGGTTTTCAGGACATCCGCCGCCTGCTTGGCGATTGTCGGATCATTGCCCAAGGCCAGATCGATCAGCACTTCGACCGAGGCCCCACCGCGCATGTGCGACAACAGCTCGAAAGCGAATGTCGGCGTGATTTCCTTGACCGACACTTCCCCGAGAATGATCTTTTTCAGGAACTTCGCTTTTACGCCCGCGGCACTCGTCGTGCCGGGAACCGTATTGTAAATCAGGAAGTTGACGCAGTCGTCCCTATGCTCGGAACCGGCATCCAGGATGTGCGCGATGATCTCTTCCAGGAGGGCGCCATCCTCGATCGGCTTGGCGTGCAGGTCTTGAGCTTTGCGGCTCTCAATTTCTTCCAGATATTCCGTATACAAGCTCATGACGTCCCCGGCGATTTTGATGTTCCAGTTAGCTTTGCCGCCGGGCCGCAACAGCTTTCGGCAATCCGGCTAAAAGCTTTCTCTTGAATAGGTCCTGAATTGGTAGTTCAGCCGGGGTCGTGGCGCAAGTTGATTGTGGCTATTAACCGCTTGATATAAGGGCAATCGTGGCTGGCAGACAGTCACAAGAAAGAGAAGGATTCGCCAAATGGCAGGGCATTTCCATATCCCCACCGAATTGAAAACGATCAACAACCCAATTAACAAAATTCTCGTATCTAATTGATCTTAATATTAATGTTTTAAAGGACTACAATTAAAAATCGCTTTTCGGCTATTTCTGCCGCTTCCTTGTCCTTTGGCCGTGCAGTTTGGGACGCTGACTTGTTTCTAGCGTTAAATAGTCTTGATGACTTAACGAGTATAACGTGACCTGCCGCCGAACTCCCCTCCGCCCAATCTTGGTTCACAATGCTGGCATCCGAAATTTTATAAATCCACCTTAAATTGATTGATTAGCAAATTTGATTTAAGGTTGTACCTAGTTCAGCGTTCTCTACATTTGGAATTAGTTGGGGGGGAGATTTCCTATGGCTGCGCGAGCTACACTTTTGACGACAATCGCTTTGTTGGCTGGATGCACAAGTGGCGTGGTTTCGACCCCCATAGACACGGCAAAAACCACGGGAGGCAACGAGCTAGAGGTAGGAAACATACCCCATGGCATCGTGTATCATCTTCCGGCCCGGGAAATAGCGGTTGAAGCGCTTTATCGACTGAACTCCTGCCCAAATATTTCGACTGCGCAAGAGACAGCGATCCGCACTCGAATAGAATCCTTGGCAAATACGTTCAGCGTACTCGGACAAAAAGTCTCAACCGTCGATAGAGACGGGACATATGACGAAGTTCGGGAGTCCATTCGACGCAATAGCGAAGAAATTACATCAATCGCCAAACAAATCGAAACCCTTCTGCAACAGACATTGGTTGTCACAGTGTCAGGCATCGAAGCGTCCCAACATTCTGTACCCGATTATCTCGCTGGAACCTTTGTCATCGAGACGCGGGAACTGACAACATGGCTAAAGGAAGTGTCGGAAGCGAAGGTTGTTGTCGAAAACGGTTTGCTTCGTTCGGTAGCCTATGAAGCGAAAGACAAAACACGTGACGTGATCGCAGGGATTAGTGGATTGGCATTTCGTATCGCCTCTCAAACCGCGACTATGGCCGTTCCGGGCGGTCAGGCTGCACAAGGAATCGCCAACATTCGAGACAGCGGCGCAATCCAAGCCCTCAACGCCGGACTCGGTGAGCAAGGAATTTTCATTATACTGCAGGGCGAGCTCGACGATCTCCGCCAGTCACTGGATAACGCCATTGCCGACTTGGATTACTGCAATCCGGCAACGATGACAGCGCTGGCTGGAGAGGCGGCACTGAAGGACCAAGTCAAAACCGCGAAGACCGAAGTCGCAAAGGCCAATGCCGCCTATCAGGCCGCGCTCAAACCAAGCGACGGTACAGCGCCCAACGCGGACGCCGTGAAAGTCGCAAAAGCCCGGCTCGAGGAAGCTCAAAAAAGGCTATCGGCAGAAACAGCAAAACTCGCCAAACTTATCGCCGCCAATTTAACCGCCAAAATCAACCGACGCTTCCTCCCTCAGAGGACGGCTTTGTCATTCGACGTCAAACCAACGACCGACATACTCCAGAAGTGGTTTAATTCGAACCGTTTTCTATCGACCGGAACTTCATTGGTATCGGCTATGACTATGTTACAGGTCACCGTTGAGCCGATTCCCGATTCCAATATTGGTGATGTCAATAAGGCTCCAACCTTCAATGGCATCTACTACCGCGTTCCCAGGCCCGCCAAGCTATTGATTTCAAGGTTGGGAAACGCGTCCGACGTATTGCAAGGCGCGACGCCGGCATATGTGCCGGCAGCAAACCCGGAGTCCGTTCTCTTCCATCAGTTCGGCGTTCTCGCGGCGCTGGAGATCGAGAACGGTATCTTCCAGGAGAACAAATACGTGGTTTCGTTTACTGAAGATGGCCTGCTGCACTCTTTCGAATATCAAGAAAAGAGTGCTCGCGCGCTGGGTGCCGTTGACACAGCAGAAGACGTTCTCGACGCTAAGGACGATGCGGCTATCAATGCAGTCGACCGAGAAACAAAACTACTAGAGGCCGAGAGAAAAAGGCTTGAGGAATTGAAAAAACTGCAAGATGCGGAAAATGCGCTAATAGAAACCGACGAATAATTTAGGCCGCAGCCACATTTTTCTTCTGATATCGGTACAACTCGAAGCGAACTCCAAAGGAAGTGGTCTAATTTGTCTATGGGTAAAACAAGCCAGCGACAGTTGGCGTATCAGAAACGAAATACGTTCCTGTTTGCGCAGTGAGTTCGCCTGTGGACCAGCATAAGAAAAGCGGCGTTCCCAAATCCTGAGAACGCCGCTTTGATTTTTCCGCCGAAATTATTGTGGCGATTAACGCTTCGAGAACTGGAAGCTGCGGCGGGCTTTCGCGCGGCCGTATTTCTTACGTTCGACGACACGGCTGTCACGGGTCAGGAACCCGCCCGATTTCAGGGTCGGACGCAAGGTCGGTTCGAAGTTGACCAAGGCCTTGGAAATGCCGTGGCGCACCGCACCGGCCTGGCCGCTGAGGCCGCCACCGGTAACCGTCGCCATTACGTCGTACTGATCGGAACGCTCGGCCCGTTCAAAGGGCTGACGCACCATCATCTGCAGCACGGGGCGACCGAAATACGCGGCCACTTCCTTGCCGTTGACCGTCATGCGGCCCGAACCCGGCTTGATCCAAACGCGAGCAATCGCGTTCTTCCGCTTGCCGGTTGCATAGGCGCGGCCCTGCGCGTCGATCTGCGGTTCCGCCGGGGCGCTGGTCTCAGCCGCCGCGGCAACCACGTCCGCCCCGCCGGCGCCCTGAAGGGCTTCACCGAGTTGGGACAGATCATTCACCGTCTGGTTTTCATCAGCCATGACTAGAAGCTCCGGACATTCTTGCTGTTGCGGGAAGCGAGATCGAGCACCGCGGGCTGCTGCGCCTCATGGGGGTGTTCCCCACCGGCGTAGACGCGCAGGTTGCTCATCTGCTGACGGCCGAGCGGTCCGCGCGGAACCATCCGTTCCACCGCCTTCTGAACAACCCGTTCCGGATTCTTGCCGGAAAGGATTTCACCGGCGGAACGGCTCTTGATGCCGCCCGGGAAACCGGTGTGCCAGTAGAAGCGCTTGTCGGCCAGCTTGTTGCCGGTCAGCTTCACCTTCTCCGCATTGATAACGATCACATTGTCGCCGCAATCGACATGCGGCGTATAACCGGGCTTGTGCTTGCCACGCAGGATCTTCGCGATCTCAGCGGCCATGCGTCCCAGCACCATACCGTTGGCATCGACAACGAACCACTTCTTGTCGACTTCCGCCGGCTTCATCGAATAGGTCTTCATATCTAACTCGCCTTATCGATCCGCTTTGGGTCAAAAGTTAAAGCCGTCCGGCCCTGACATCGTCAGGCAGCCGGTTCGGCCGAATTCTGTTCTCAAGTCAATTCCAAGCGGCCCCGAATACCTGCTAGGCTGACCACCCTTACCCATTCGGGCGGAGCGGCCGGTTCGGCTCATACTTGCGTCTTTGTTGAGAGCGCGCGGTTTGTACGGCGGCACCGGTTTGAGGTCAAGCGTTTTTACGAAAAAAAGGCGCATAAAAACAGTAAGTTACAGTTGCGGTATTATTTTACCGCACTTGGGAGGGTCTGAAAACATGGGCAAAATGGAAATTCAGCAGCTAACTCCCGCAATCGGCGCAGAAATTCGGAATTTCGACCTGTCCAAGCCCCTTTCGAACGCCGAATGGAAAGATGTCCATGACGCTTTCATGACCCACCAAGTCCTGGTGTTCCGGGATCAATCCATGACCGCGGATTCCATGGTCGATCTGGCCCACCGTTTCGGCCGCATCGGCACCTATCCGTTCCTAAAAAGTCTGGCAGGCCATCTGGAAATCACCGAAGTGATCAAGGAAGCCGACGAGAAGATCAATTTCGGCGGGCTTTGGCATACGGATACGAGTTATCTGGAAACACCGCCGATGGGGTCCCTGCTATATGCGCAAGAAGTTCCGCCGGTCGGGGGCGATACTTTGTTCGCCAATATGTATCTGGCGTTTGAGACGCTCTCCCCCGCGTTGCAGGACTGGCTGCGCGGCCTCAAGGTGGTGAACCGGTCGGACAAAGCGGCCGCGGCAGCGACGCGTGTGGAACAGATCGGACGGATCGGGGCGGCGGAAGACGCCAAGCCGGTTTACGAAGCGGTCCATCCCCTGGTCCGGACCCACCCCGTCACGGGCCGCCCTTCCCTATATGCCCATATCGGCCACAGTGTCCGTTTCGAGGGTATGACCGAGGAGGAAAGCGCGCCACTGCTAAGCTATTTGTTCCAGCACCAGATAAAACCGGAATTCCAGTGCCGTGTCGCCTGGCAGTCGGGCACCCTGACCGTTTGGGACAACCGCTGCACGCTCCATAACGCTATGAACGACTATCACGGCCACCGGCGGCATATGTGGCGTATCACGATTGAGGGCGATCGCCCCAAATGATACCTTCGTTCGGCAGCCGTGCCTGTCTTAACGATCCGGCCAAATCCGCCTCATATGAGCATTCCAAGGCCGTTGTCTTGTAATGTTTCCTTTAAACCTGCGATAGTCGCATCAGGATCTTAAGTCACGCAGATCAAGCGGGCTAACGGGTAAAGGGCGAGCACCGAAATGGATATCAAAGAAGAAGACATTCTCGGCGCCAGCATCAAGACCCACTGGTACTACGTTTCCAAGGGTTTGGCCGTTCGCGCGATGATCGGCGACCAACCTGTCGGTCAGACATTGGACGTCGGCGCGGGTTCCGGCGTGTTTACCCGCCAACTGATCGATTGCGGTCTCTCATCCGGCGGGGTCTGTGTCGACCCGTATTACCCCCGCGAACACACCGAATCCTATGGCGGATCGGAAATTAGCTTCGTTCACACGGTGGATTCCGTTCCGCAGCGCCTGGTGCTGATGATGGATGTGCTGGAGCATGTGGACGACGATGTTGGGATGTTGCGCGAATACGTGGACAAGATGACCAGTGGAAGCCGTGTTCTGATTACGGTTCCGGCCTTCCAATTCCTGTGGTCCGGCCACGACGTCTTCCTTGAACACAAACGCCGCTACACACTTCAACAGATCAGCGACGTGGCTGCCGCGGCGGGCCTGCAGGTCAGTCAGCAACGATACTTTTTCGGCCTGCTATTCCCGGTCGCCGCCCTGTTGCGCTTATTTGACCGGCTGCGTGTGGCTGCCGGCCAGGTCGAGGCAAAGAGCCACCTGAAAGCCGCCTCGGGTTTTACCAATAGCGGTTTGATCCGCATTCACGATGTGGAACGGAAAACGCTGTTCCCAATCAACAGGCTCTGCGGTCTGTCCGCCTTTTGCCTCGCCACCAAGCCCTGATCCGTCAGCCGAGGTAACCCGTCCTTCTACCCCCGCATGACCGGGAAAAGGTCGCTGTCCATGACGTCCCCCGGCGCTAGCGTGCATTCCGGAAACTCAACAAATGGCGGCGACATCGTCCCCTTTCGGACAACGAAGCGCGCGTCGTCGCCCGTCCACCGGAACGATACGGCGCGACGGCGGGTATCGGACGCACTGTTGCCGGGGGCACCATGGACGGTCCGGAAATGGAAAGCGACACAATCGCCGACCTCAAGGCCGAAGGACAGTATTTCATGTTTGTCCCTCTCGGCCTCGAAATCAGGAATCGGTTCGAAGCCTTCGTCCTCCCGATCATAATCGACCCCGGTGAACCGAGTCGGGGTGAACCAGCGATTCCATTTGTGCGATCCCTTGATGAATTCCACGCCGCGTTCCTTCGGCACGGGATCCAAGGGAACCCACAGGCTGACATTGTCATCGCCATTGACGCAGTAATAGGGCTGATCGTGATGCCAGGGCGTGCGTTCCGCCGTGCCCGGTTCCTTCACCACCACATGTTCGTGGAACAGGTTCACCTTCTTGGATCCCATCAGGGCCATTGCGATATCGGCGGCCGGGGAGTTACGGGCGAAATCTTCATATTCCGGGATCCGCGACCAATTGCAGTAATCGCCGAAGAAATGGCCCGATGCCCCTTCCGGCGTGTATTCGCGGCGGTATTTGCCAGGCTCGGCGATGTTCCGCTCCAGCCCCTTGGTCAGGACCTTGATCCATTCCGGCGAGAAGGCGTTCCGAACGACAACGACACCGTCTTCCTTAAAGCGTTGCGAGAGTTCCCGATCGACGTTTTGCACAGCAGCCATACCCAGTAATCCCCCGTAATCCTAAGCCATCCCAAAAAACCGATCCGTCGGCGCATGCCGATCCGGCTTGGGTCATGGTACCCCCACGCCCGATCCGGTCAATCGGTCAGATGACGGTTTCGTCGTTATCCCTGACGGCATCCTTGCCGGCGCCCGTGCCGCCTGGAAAGAAAAAGCGCGCCGAAAGAAAAAGGCGCCCGGCCTTTCGGCCGGACGCCCATCACCCGGGAGGACAGTTTGGAGGACCGTTCCGGATAAACTCTAAAAAACCTTCGACAGGAATCTTATGATCTTCTTCGACGCCTGCCAATGAAACCGAGCGCCGCAAGCGCCGTGGCGGCCAGCGGCAGCGCCGCCGGGACCGGCACGGTGGAGACCGTGAAATCGACGGTCAGGGCCGGGAAAACCGAAGTATTGCCGCTGTCGATACTGACGAAGTTGCCGCTGGCGAAACTGTCTGTTTCGACACTCAGGGTCAGCAAATCTCCCGCCAGAGCCGACAGTACCGGCAAGGTGCTGCTGAAGTCGCGCGAAATCAGCAGGCCGGCATTCTCCGGATCGTCGATCGTGGAATCGACAACTTGGGTCTTTGATGCGGTGAAATCGGCGGCGTCTATCGTGCCGTCACCGTTATAGGCGAAGACGTCGTAAACCGCCGGCAGAAAAGGCCCGATAATCGGTGAGGTCAGAGTCATCGTCAGATTGACGCTGTTGATCACCGCTGCGTCTGGAATGGCGGAGAGATCGAATTCCAGGAAAATGCGGCGCTCCAAGCCCCCCGATTGCGTGAAGGACAGGACTGTATCCGTCGTGTCGATACTGGTACCGCCGAAGAGTTGGACATCGCCGTCGGCGGTTGGAGTGAACCCCAATACGGTCGCCGCGGCCGGCCCTGCGCCTGCGCCTGCGATCATGGCAATCGCCGCCGCAATAGACATCAAATGCCTTCGCATGAATGAAAACCTCCGAGTTTGTGTTTTCACCCGCCCCAATAACAACGTTATTTTACCAATTTTCATATTACAAGAATACCGCCTCATTTTTTGTATAAGTTTTGTCAACCGCTGTGCAACGCGCGGGTATTGGGAAAAATGAACCCAATTCGCGCCGGGTCATTTCCCAGGCCCCTTGGCGCCTCCCAGTCCCCCAAGCACCGGTCCTGTACAACGCTGGCGCCGGATCAGACCAGCGCCTGAAAGTCATGTGGACATAGCCCCCCTCGGCTCTTGCACCTTGCAATGTAAAACGATCGTTTTACATTATGCCCATGGATGCAGGAGCAGGTTCCCATGGATATGACTAGCAAACTTACCGCCGTCGCCGAGCGGCTCTTCGACCGGCACGGCTACATGGCCACCGGCATGGACCGGCTGACGGAGGCTGCGGGGGTCTCGAGCCGCACGCTCTACAAGCACGTCGGCAGCAAGACCGAGCTTATGGCCCGCGTCCTGACCGAGCGGGACCGGCGCTTCATGGCCCGGATCGAGGTGCGGAGCGTCGACGCCCTGTTTGCCGCGCTCGAGGACTGGGTCCGGGTGGAGGGATGTCGTGGCTGCCTGTTCCTTCGCACGCGCGCTGAAACCGGGGGCGACACGCCGGAGATTGCCGAAGCGGTTTCACTGCACAAGGAGGCACTTCAACAACGGATCCGCGAGGTCGTCGCAATGGACCTGGGACGCGAAGACCTCGCGCTCGCAGAGCAGGTGCTGGTCCTCTTCGAGGGCGCGACCCACGCGGCTGTCTATCGCGGAGCGCAAACCGTCTCAGCGGCAAGGGCAGCGGCGTTCACCTTGCTGGAAAGGGCGCGCCCATGAGCCCGGCCCTTCGCATCGGCGCGACGGGCTTCGCGCTCATTGCGGTCTGTTACGGTTTTGCCCGCTTCGCCTTCGGCCTGTTCCTGCCGCAGATCGACAACGAACTGGGCATTGGCACGTCCCTCAGCGGGATGATCTCGGGTGGCTCATTCGCCGGCTACTGCGTCGCCATTGTCGCATCGGCCATCTTGACCGAACGGTTCGGCGCGCGCGCCGTCGCGGTTGGGGCGGCCCTCGTTGCGTCAATCGGCATGGCGGGCATCGCGCTTGCGACGTCGCCACTGATCCTAGCCATTGCCGTTTTGGTCGCCGGATCGAGCACAGGCCTAGCCTCGCCGCCCATGGCCGCCGCGGTCGCGGCAGCCGTCAGCAAAGGACGGCAGGACCTGACGAACACGGTCATCAATGCCGGTGTGAGCGCGGGTGTCGCGCTGTCGGGGCCCATCGCGTTGGTCATCACGGGGCAATGGAGATTGGCCTTTGGCGCTTTCGCAGCCGTGGTTCTGGTGTTGGCCATCGCCGCCGCGATCTCGCTTCCTGCCGCGTCGGGCAACGGCCGCGCCGGTGGTCTGCCCCCGATGACAGGGCCGGTTCTAAGACTGATCTCCGCATCCTTCCTGATGGGGGCCTCGAGCACGGCGCTCTGGTCCTTCGGCGGCCAAATCGTCGCGAACCAGCTGGACTGGGGAACGACCGGAACTGGCCTTCTTTGGACCTGCATCGGCGCCGGCGGACTTGTTGGAGCCTTGGCAGGAACGCTCGTCGGAAAGTTCGGTCTCGACCACGTTCATGGGGCGTTTTTAGGTCTGATGGCGGCCAGCATCCTGTCCGTCGGTATGGGCCTTGGTCCCGTCCCCACGCTGGTTGGCGGTGCCGTTTTCGGCGCGGCCTACGTGATGCTGACGGGTGTTTACCTCATTTGGGGCACCCATGCCGTATCCGACCGGCCTGCAACAGGGCTCATGGTCGGCTTCTTGACCATCGCCGTTGGGCAGACCGTCGGCGCACCGATTTTCGGATTGTTGATGGCGGGTCCGGGCGTCGATTTTGCGGTGATTTTTTTCGCCGTTGTCGCCCTGTTCGCCGGGGCATTTCCGAAAGGTACTCTTTTACTGGGGGATAATTTGGAAAAGAAAAGGCGCCAAGCCATACGGCAAGGCGCCCAGTATTGAACAGGAAAGCAGGGAGAGAGAAACCAAATTAAACGCTAAACGTCGTCGATCCGGTCAACCGCGCGGTCAACGACGCCCGGCCATGGGTCAAACCGAAGCGATCGATCCTTTTTGACCTTTCGTGCGCGGGCAATGCCGCTTCTGAAGGTATCCGCTTTCCACTCCGCCGGATTCGGCGAAGGACAGCGCGCCCTTCGGTGTGTCGGTGTCGGAACAGCCGATCATATGAACATCTTGATCCGCCGCGGGGGTAAACGGCGTCATGGTCACTACGGAAGCCGCGCCGGCGGCCAATACCGCAGCAAGCCCCAGGGCAGTAGTGAATTTTCGCATAGTGCAATTCTCCGGGTCAGTCGTGAAATGTCGACTTAGTGAATAACAGTGTTATACGGTATTCGGAGAAGAATAACAATGTTATTTTTTGACCAATTTTGAAGAAGGCTGCATCCCTGCCCCAGATTGGAATCAGGCGTCCGATGGAGACGGTCGTTTCTTGCGTGAAATATCGGACGATAGAAGACGGAACCACAGGCCCCGGGACCGCAGAACAGGGCAAATCGCTCAAATCGGAAGGCAAACAGACCCGGAACCGGGCCTATCTGGCCCCTTACTGCGGCGGAATGGAATAAGTCGCCGTCACATGGGCGCACATGCGATCGTCCCCTTCAGGATGGATCGACATGTCCCCGACCGCCAAACGCTTGCCGAGTTTGATCAGCCTTGCGTCGCAAAGCAGGTCCTTCTCCGCCGGTTTGTGCAGGAAATTGATGTTGAGATTCGTGGTCACCGCCAGGGCGACGGGCCCGATCGCGCCCATCAACCCGACATACATGCCGTAATCCGCCAGCGCCATCATGGCAGGGCCGGAAATCGTCCCGCCCGGCCGTACAAAATTGTAATCATATGGCAAACGCACCCGGGCCCAGCCAAAACCGATCTCATCCACCTTGAAGCCGTACAGGGCAACGAAGGGGGCCAGTTCGCCGACCAGTTCGTCCAGTTCGGCAATAGTCAGTTTCGGGGTCTGGTTCGGGTCGAACGGGGCTTGGGGTGCGGGCATGGATTGGATATTCTCCCAAACAGGATATCAACTGGGAAGCGTGCCGAAGCGCGCCGATAGCGAGGGTGAGAAAGATGACCGCAGTTGCCGCTTCTGTCGAGGCCGAGCCCATGGTCCTCCGCGAGGACCGGGACGGCGTTTCACGCCTGACCCTCAACCGGCCGTCTGCCTATAACGCCTTTTCCCTGGGGTTGATGGACGCGCTGACCGAGTGCCTGCGAGAGATCGATCTGGATCACGGCATCAAGGTGGTCGTGATCGAAGGGTCCGGAAAAGGCTTCTGCGCCGGGCATGACCTGAAGGAAATGAAGGCCAATCCCGACCGCGCCTTTCGCGCCAAGACCTTCGAGACCTGTTCGAAGATGATGATGACCGTAACCCAGCTGCGCCAGCCGGTGATCGCGAAGGTGCATGGCATCGCGACCGCCGCCGGGTGCCAGATGGTTGCGACCTGCGATTTGGCCGTCGCCGCCGATACCGCGCGGTTCGGCACGCCGGGCGTCAATATCGGCTTGTTCTGCTCGACGCCGATGGTGGCCTTGTCCCGTGCCGTGCAGCGCAAGCAGGCGATGGAAATGCTGCTGACCGGCGATATGATCCAGGCCGACAAGGCGGTCGAGTTCGGACTGATCAACAAGGCGGTGCCGGAAGAAGATCTGGAACGGGAAACCGCAGCGCTGGCGGACAAGATCGCGACCAAGTCCGGCCTTGTCCTTAAGACCGGCAAGGAAGCCTTCCACCACCAGATCGATATGACCCTGTCGGACGCCTATGCCTATTGCGCTGAAGTCATGACGGACAATATGGCATTCGACGATGCGGAAGAAGGCATCGCCGCTTTTATCGAAAAACGCAAACCCGTCTGGAAGGACAGTTAATCTTATGAGTCTCGCTGCCGATCTCCTCGCCCAGCTCAAATCCGGAGCCAAGCCGATCCTGCCGACCGACCGGGACCATGAAGCGGATTTCTATTCCGATGCCTTCGTCCGGGACATCATGCGTGGCTGCAAGGTGATCGCGATGGTGGGCGCCAGCGCCAATTGGAACCGGCCCAGCTACTTCGCCATGAAATATCTTCAGCAGAAGGGCTACCGGGTCATTCCCGTCAATCCGGGCCAGGCGGGCAACAAGATCCTGGGGGAAACGGTCTATGCGAAACTGGCCGATATCCCTGAAAAGATCGATATGGTCGATGTCTTCCGCAATAGCGAGGCGGCGGGCGCGTTGGTGGACGAGGCAATCGCCACCGGCGCTTCCGTCTTCTGGCTGCAACTGGGCGTCATCAACCATGACGCGGCCCAACGCGCCGAGCAGGCCGGAATGCGGGTGATCATGAACCGCTGCCCGAAAATCGAATATGCGCGGCTTTCCGGGGAATTGAGTTGGAACGGCATCAACAGCCGAGTGATCAGCGCCAAGAAACGCGGCTTGTAGGGTGCGAAGGCCCCGTTAGAGCGGGTCCCACTAGAGCAGGCCCCTCTAAAGCAGACAAAGCACGCCGTAGCAGCGTCCCAGGCCCAGTTCAAAGACGCCCCAGAGGATACCGTCCAATATGACGCAGGCGAGCAGGAAGAGCAGCACGGCCCGCCAGGTTATACGCGTCCCCAGCATCGGTTTGTTCAGCCAGGCCATGGGCGTGGATTGTCGCGCCTGGGCGCGTTCGGCCATGCCGGCGACGTTTACCTCGCGTTCCGGCGTCGTCGCCGCGCCCTTCAAGGCGGCAGAGGCCGACGCGGCGGCCTTGGTCTTCTTGCGGCCCTTTCGGGATTTGCCGGATTGCGCCATGTCTGCCTTTCATCCCCGTGCCGGGTGTGCGCCGCGATGACCGGGCGGCGCGACCTTACCCTTCAATTCGATGAGATAACCGAGTCCGTCTGGACGCGCCACCTGGAACGGGTGCCACGGTCCAACCTGTTCCAGGACTGGGACTTCGGGGAGGCGATGGCGAGAACCGAAGGCCAGACGCCTTTCCGAGCCGTAATCCGGGCAGGCACGCTGGAACTGGGTATCGTTCAGGGGTTTCATGAGCGTATCTTCGGTATCCTCACCTTCACCCGAATCCTGCGCGGCCCCCTCTTCTTCCAATCCACGCCGCCAGAAATTCATGCCATTGCCATCAAAAAGGTGAAGCGCGTCTTCCCGGTCTCTAAACTGCACTGGTCCACGGTGATGCCGGAGATCGCGCCCTCACCCACCTGGGACGAGGCTGCATCGTCCCGGTCCCTCCACAGGATAATGGATGGCTATGAAAGTGCCTGGCTCAACTTAACCAAACCCGAAGAGGCCCTTCGCGCCGGACTGAACCAGAAATGGCGGAACCAACTTGTCCAGGCGGAAAAAGCGGGACTGACCGTCGAGGAAGGCGGCGATCCCGCTTGGCTGCTGGCGGCTTACGAAGATCAGCGCCGCAACCGCCGCTATAAGGGGCCATCCGCGGCTTTGCTCGGTGTCCTGCCGCGCAGCAAGATGCTCACGCTGCACTGCTTGGGGGCTGACGGTGTTGCGATGGCCGGCGTGCTGTTCATCCGGCATGGGTTGGACGCGACCTATCAGGTCGGCTGGACCGGGGAAGAAGGCCGCACGGCCAACGCGCATAACCTGCTGCTGTGGGAAGGCGTCAAACGCCTGAAGGTCGAAGGCGTGCGCGGGTTGGACTTGGGCGGGATCGATGCGGAGAAAATGCCGGGAATCGCCCATTTCAAACAGGGATTGGGCGGCGAGGCTTTTCACTGCGCCGGTGTCTACTTATAAGCACCCCACCGAATACCGGGAGGCGACCATGCGCGATCAGACGACATTGCAGAAGAAGGATATCGAGGAAGGCAACCTCCTTGCCCCGAAATTCGATGAGAACGGATTGATCCCCGTCGTAGCCCAGCATGCCGATACGGGCGAAATCCTGATGCTGGCCTATGCAAATGCGGAAGCGCTGCAAAAGACGGTGGAAACCCGCCTCGCTCATTACTACAGCCGCAGCCGCAAGTCGCTTTGGCTGAAAGGCGAGACCAGCGGTCAGACACAGGAAGTCGCCGATATTCTGATCGATTGCGACCAGGACGCCGTGGTCCTGAAGGTCCGCCCGCAAGGCGACGGCGGCTGCTGCCATGTGGGCTATCGCAGCTGCTTTTTCCGCAGTGTCGAGGACGAAGACACCCTTTGGTTCAACGCGCAAAAACTCTGAAACGCGCGTCAGAATCGGTGTTCAGGACTCAATGACCTTGAAATGGCGGCCCAGGGACTGGGCCACCAGGGTCAATATCCCGGCGATCAGAAGGTTCGCGACGAAGGGCACCACCGCGTTGCATCCGCTGTGAATGGCAAACTCGGTCGCCCAGGATTGATCCGAGACATAGGCGCGGCACGCCGCGTCCCAATCGAACACCTCGAAATAGAGGTAGGTATCGAGCGCAAAGACCAACACGAGCACACCGATCCAATAGATGTGCAATTGGTGGTGATAGCCCCGCATGGAAAGTCGTTCGAACGCGTTCGGTGGTCTCTTTTCGGCCATGGCGGAAGAATAGCACCCTTCGCCCGAATTGTCCCTACTCCGCCGGCACCGTTTCGCCCTCGAACTTGGCCGGCCGGTCGGACGGCAGGAACAGGACAACAACAACCGCGAGAACGGACATCGCCGCCAGCCCCAGGATCAGCCATTCGAAGCTGCCGGTCGCCTCCCGCACCCAGGAAATCAATTTCACGCCCAGGGGCGCCGCACCGAAGGCCAGGATGAACTTGATGCCGAAGGCCAAGCCCTGGTGCCGTTCAGGCGTGTATTGGGACAGCAGCATGTTTTCCGATGGCAGCGCGCTGTTGTTTAGAACCACCATGAAGGTCGCCGCGGTCAGCAGCATGACGTCGCCCGTCAGCGCAACGATCGTCAGCAAGGGTATCTGTCCCATCCAGCAGATCACATAGACCATCTTCTTAGAATGATGATCGGCCATATGGCCGCCGACCACCTGCATCGCCGCACCGGCCACATAGACGGCCGCAACCATGGCGCCGACCAGGGCCAGATTGCCGCCGACCAGACCGATCAAGCCTTCCTCGAACAATTTCGGCATGGCCGCCTGCATGGTGCTGTAGAGCAAGCCGATGGCGAACATCGGGAACAGCAGCAGACAAAAGGCCTTCAAGTTGCCGTTGCCCATGGCAGGGTTGTTTTTCCGCGCCGACTTTTCGCCTTCGCTGATCCGTCCCGTCGCCACACACCACAGCATCACCGCGCCAGTGCCGGCGCAGAGGATGCCCGGCAGCAGGAAAGCTTCCCGCCAGGAGAAGAACTCCAGAATCAACCCGGTAATGCCGCCCGCCGCCGCCGCGCCGAGCCCGCCGAAAATGCCGTTCACCGCCAGTTTCTTACCCGTAGACCCATCCGAATTGCGGATCAGCCAGGAAATGCCGACCGGATGATAGATCGCGCCGAACAGGCCGATCATCGCCAGGAAACCGGTCAGGACCAAATCCTGCTCTGCAAAAGCGCAGGCGGCCGTCGCCGCCCCCATGCCCAGAAACATGATCACCATCATGCCCGGCGCGCTCCAGATATCCGCCAAGCGCCCCGCCGGCAGCGAGGCCGCGCCGATCAGGATGGAGGCCGGCAGCCACAGTTCGATCAGGTCATGAAAAGGACGGTCCCAATCCGCCGCCATCGCGATGACGATGGTGAAGTACATCGCCGCGAAATAATGGAAATAGAAATGCCCGATGCAGGAGAAGATCAGGGACAATCTGGCGCTGGACGCAGACATGGCGCTCTCTCGATGTCTTGAATGGCCGGACTATGATCCCGCCCGCGCCGTCAAACAACCAAGCGATGTTTCACAAGTGTATTGTACGGGTCCAAACAGGCTTCATAGACCGGTTTCAGCCTGTCCGGCACCACCGCTTCCTTTTCAGTATAGGGCATGAAGCCGGTGGATGCGTTAACGGAGGCGTACCAATGCGCGCCCCAGACCCCATCGCTGTCGCGCGGCCCGTCCGGCCAATTCAGCATCGCCGCGTCGAAGGGAATACCGACCCTGGCGCACAGCGCCGACAACATCCCTTCGGGATTCTTCAGCACATCCGCAGACTCCAGGACCGGCGGCGCGCTGCCCAGCATGTCGCAGACTCGGTCGAACAACTCGATTTGCCGGTGATAACCCAGATCCGCCGCCGTCACCTCTTCCCGTTTCGCCGCATAGGACGCGACGACGAATGCCGGGTCGCGGATCAGGAAGCAATTCGCCATCCCGTCCGTCCAATTCAACCCATAATGCGGCAGCATGTGATGGGTCATGTGCTTCTGATACCAGACGGGTTTTCCGTCCGGCACAGAACCGGTCACGTGGCGCACCACATTGCGCCAGTCGGTGGGCTGAGAGGCGATCACCGCACCGCGCATCGGATGGTCCAGGCCGGTCTCGTAGAGATAGGCGGCATAGAAGGGTTCGTCCGAGACCGCACAGTCGGCCCGGTTTTCGAACGAGCGCATCATCGCCGTCGAGATGTTGCGCGGGCCGGACCACATGGCGATCCGGATCGGGGCGTTCTCGTCGCTCATTCCCAGTATCCCTCGTTCACCGAACTCAAACTTCGGACCACGCCGCTAGTCGGCCGGACATTCCTGCTGGATCAAATCGGCGTAGAGCGACTGAAGCCGCGCCGTCATCTGACCCCGTCCGCCATCACCGATCTGCCGACCGTCGACCGTGCCCACCGGCATGACGCCGGCGAACGTCCCTGTCACAAAGGCCTCCTCCGCGCCGTAGACTTCGGTCAGGCTGAAATCCTTCTGATAGACGGGAACGGCGTTCCGGTGCGCCAATTCGATGATGTTACCCCGCGTGATGCCCTTCAGGCAGTACTTGCCGGTAGAGGTCCAAAGCTCACCCTTGCGGACGATGAAGAAATGCGTCGAATTGCAGGTCGCGACAAAGCCGTGCGGGTCCAGCATCAACGCTTCATCCGCGCCGGCCTTGTCCGCCTGAATGCAGGCGGCGATGCAATTCAGCTTACTCAAGCTGTTCCACATCGGGTCCTGCACATCCGGCGCGCCGCGACGGACATGGGCGGTGAACAGCGACATCGGCCGTTCCTTGGCGGTCGGATGGGCTTCCTTCCATTCCGGGATAATCACGACCGTCGCGCCACCGACATTGGCCTTCGGGCTTTGATAGGGGGTGCTCTTCAAGCCGCGGCTGACGACCAGTCGGATATGAACGCCCGAATGCATGCCGTTGGCTGCGCAGGTGTCCATGATTTTCTTGGCCAATTCCGCCGGCGCCATACCGATATCGAGGTCAATGGCCTTTGCGCCTTCATAAAGACGGTCCAGATGCTCTTCCAGGAAGGCCAACTTGTTGTTGTGCAGGCGGATCCCTTCCCAAACGCCGTCCCCCAAGAGGAAACCGGAATCGAAGACGGAGACAACCGCCTCAGCGCGGGGAACAATCCGCCCGTTCACATAGATCCGGACCGTTTCGTTGCGCGGATCCTCATGATGGGCATGGCTGCCCGTTTCCATGTTCATGTCGCCTCCAAACACCGATGGGCGCAAACCGGCACCCTACCCCACTCCAACACTACGCGCCGTCAGGCGTTGAAATCCAGGTTCCAGACGCGATAGCGGGCCGGGTCGTCTTGCCAGCGTTCGCGGACCTTTACAAAAAGATAGAGATGAACCGGACAGCCGAGCAACTCGACCAGTTCCTCGCGCGCTGATTTACCGATGACCTTCACGCGTTGGCCGCCCTTGCCCAGGATGATGGCCTTTTGGCTGTCGCGGGCGACATAGATGGTCTGCTCGATCTTCACCCCGCCGTCATTCGTCGGCTCCCACAACTCGGTCTCGACCGTGGTCGCATAGGGTAGTTCCTGGTGGACGTTGAGGAACAGCTTCTCACGCGTCACTTCCGCAGCCAACAGCATCTGTGGCATGTCGGAAAGCTGGTCTTCCGGAAACATCCAGGGGCCCGGCGAAACATTGGCCGCCAAATGGTCCAGCAAATCCTGCGCGCCGTAGCCCTTCAGGGCCGAAATCATGAACGTGTCCGTAAAGGCGCCGGATTCGTTCAACGTGGCTGCCAGTTCCAGCAGCTTTTCACGCTTCACCAGATCGATCTTGTTCAGGGCCAGCACGGCTTTCGCCTTGCGTTGCACAAGACCATCCAGGATCGCCTGGTTTTCCGCGTTCAATCCGACCGACGCATCGATCAGGAAGACCGTTTGATCGGCCTCGTCCACGCCCATCCAGGCGGCGCCGACCATTGCGCGATCCAGGCGGCGTTTCGGCTGGAAAATCCCGGGCGTATCGATGAAGACGATCTGCGCCTGCCCCTTCATCGCGATGCCCATGACGCGGGTCCGGGTCGTTTGGACCTTATGAGTGACGATCGACACTTTCGCGCCGACCAGCAGGTTGACCAGGGTAGACTTCCCCGCATTCGGCGCACCGATTACGGCAACAAAACCACACCGGGTTTCTCCGCCGTTCGGGTCGCTGGGGTCGTCTGGGCCACCGGACTTGCCGGATTTGGTGTTATGGGTGGTCATTCTGCTTTCTTCAACTCCGCCAGCAAGGCCGTTGCGGCCGCTTGTTCCGCCGCCCGCTTGGACCGTCCCGTCGCGCTTCTGGATGTCCCGTCCTTCACCTTCGCGGCAATCGTGAATACCGGTGCGTGGTCGGGGCCGCTGCGTTCGACGATTTCATATGTCGGCAAGGGCTGTCCGCGCCCCTGCAACCATTCCTGCAGACTGGTCTTCGCGTCACGCGGCGGTTCAAGCTCGCGCTCCAGGAACGGACGCCAAAGTGGCTCGACAAAGCGCTGGGCCGCCCCCAATCCACCAATACGATAGATCGCCGCGATTATGGCTTCGCATACATCGCTGGTGATGGCACTGTTCTGACGCCCGCCCGATGTCTCCTCACCCGCCGACATCAGGATATAGGCCGGCAGGCCGATCTGGGTAGCGACCTCGGCCAATGTCTCTTTACGGACAAGGCCTGCATGCCGCTTCGCGATGGGGCCTTCGTCCTCCTGCGGGAACGCCTTCAACAGCATTTCGGCAACGATCAGGCCCAGAACGCGGTCGCCCAGAAATTCCAGACGTTCATAGCTGGTGCCGGCGCCGATCAAACTGCGATGCGTCAACGCCCGCCGCAGCAGGTCCTTGTCCGCATCGGTCAAATCCGTGTCGCCGAGCTGAAGCGCGGCAATCAGGGTGGCGTCGATCGGTTTAGTTGATCCCATTGAGCAGACGTCCATACCGGATCGCGAACGGCCAGTTCCAGATTTCCCAGACCTCCGCGCTGCCGTCGGTCGAGAAGAAAAGCCTTTCCGCGCGGCCAATCAGGTTTTCCGCGGGTACGAAGCCGACCTGGCTCAACACGCGGCTATCCTGCGAGTTGTCGCGGTTGTCGCCCATCATGAAATAATGACCTTCAGGCACCGTATAGACCCGCGTATTGTCCAGATGCCAATTGTCGCCGCGTTCCTCGATAATCCTATGCTTCACCCCATTCGGCAGGGTTTCCTCATATTGGCGGATATGTTTCTCCGCCACCGTGCCCCTGTTGACGACATAATCTTCCATACGGCGGCGCTCAACGGCTTTGCCATTGATGTGGAGGATACCGCCCGTCACCTGGATCTTGTCGCCCGGCAGGCCGATGACGCGTTTGATATAATCGATCTTGGTATCCGTGGGCAGGCGGAACACAGCGACATCGCCGCGCTCCGGCTCATCACCCAAAATCCGCCCTGAAAAAGGAATCAGGCCCAGGGGAAAGGAATACTGGCTGTAGCCGTAGGAAAATTTCGAGACGAACAGATAGTCCCCGATTAACAACGTCGGGATCATCGAACCGGACGGAATATTGAACGGCTCGAACGCGAAAGTCCGCACGCCAAGTGCGATCGCAAGCGCGAACACGAGGGTTTTGAACAACTCCATGAAATGCGGCCTCTCTTCACCTCAATCAATCCGCGCCGCAACCTGCCTCTTTCGGCGGTGCATCGCGAAAATTCCATCCCGGCGCGGGATAAGGCCCGGCGCGTCGCCGCAAGTCAAGGCGGCGGCGGGTCACACCGGGCAAGCCGGACACCAGCCTAGGGTTCCGGCGGCCCTCAGGGGTCCGTCGGATCGGGCCAATCCAGCGGTACGGCGGACAGGATCACCACCGCCTGGGCCAATCCCGACTCGTCGGTGAGACTGACATTCGCAAGCGATTTGAACCCGGCCGGGGTCAAGCCCAACAGCCGTTCGCGCGCCCCGCCGGTAATGTTCAGGGTCGGCTTGCCCGATGGCAGCGGCACGACTTCCATGTCGCGCCAGAACACGCCTTTTCGGAATCCTGTGCCGAGCGCCTTGGAACAGGCCTCTTTCGCGGCGAACATCTGCGCGTACCGGTCAGCGCGGCGCGCCGGCCGCCGTTCCGCGCGCATCCGTTCCTGATCGGTATAGAGCCGGTGTGTGAACCGCTCACCAAATTGTTCCAACGTGTCGCGGATACGGCCGATATCGCAAAGGTCGGTTCCCAATCCAATGATCATACCGCAGCCCCCGTCCCACCTTCGGAAATGTCCCGATTTTTCTTGGCCGCGATACGCGCGCGGCGGATCAACTGATACTTGGCCACCATCGCCCGCAAGGGAAAGAAGAAGGCCGCCCAGACGACCAGAGCCGTCGGCACCCCGCCAACCATCATCGGCACGAAAATCGCCCAGAAATTATCGGCCAGGTAGGACAGGCTCAAATGTTGGTAATTCAGCTCAATCGCGTCCCGGCCCAGAATCCAAACACCCAGCGTGTAGATCCAGGCCCAAATGAAGGGAAAGGTCCAGGGATTGCCGACCAGGGTCCCCAGCGCCGCCGCCAGGACACTGCCCCGGGTCAGCCAAGCCCCGATGGCCGACCCAATAATGTGCAGCCCCATGAACGGCGTGCAAGATATCGCGGCGCCCCAGGCAAACCCGGCGGCAATGGAATACGGCGTACCCGGCAGGCGCCCGACGCGATGCTTGAAATAATCCGCGCTGCGCCGCCACCCGATCGTCGGCCAGACGGCCTCCCGCACATGGTGGTGAACCTGTCGCTTACGGCGGCGTTTGAACATGAACGGGAAACCCGTGCGCTTAGTGGAATATGTCAGACATTGAAATTGGCCTGTCGCGCTTTACGACGCAAGCGCAGCATGGATTATTGTGGCTGTAGCGGATAGCCCAACCACCCCTTTCTCACCACATCCGGCCGGCGGCGTATTCCGGGTAGCCTTCGTCATAGGCGACGGCGTCGAAGTCTTCCTTCATTTCCTTGACGAACTGCCCGGCACTGGGCACCGCGGGTTTCTCCGTCACCGGGGTCCATAATTGCGACCGCATGATCGCCTTGGCGCATTGGAAATACATCTCGCCAATCGTGACCGCGATAACGGTCTTGGGCAGTTTGTCCTTCTTCGCGAATGTGACGCGGATATCCTCATCCGCGGTCAGCGCCGCTTGGCCGTTGATGCGCACGACATTGTCGCAGCCCGGCACCATGAACATCAAGCTGACCCGCCCGTCGCGAACGATATTGCGCAAGCTGTCGATCCGGTTGTTGCCGCGCCAATCGGGCAACCAGACGGTCTGTTCGTCGACGATCCTGACCACCGGCCCATCCTCGCCGCGCGGGCTGGCATCGGTCCCTTCCGGCCCGACGGTGGAGATCACCAGGAAGCGCGACGCCTCGATCCATTGCCGATACAGCGGCGTCATCTTTTTCGCGACCTTGGTCAGCGACGCCGGCACGGGTTCATCGTAAAGAGCGTCGAGAGCGTCCAGGCTGTCGATGGTCTGCATGGTTTTCCCCTTAGGCGTGGCGGAATGTTAGCTGAAGGCCCGGTCCACGGAATTGACGACCGGCGTGGCGCGGAGCGCGGCCATAATGTTGCTGAGCTGGCGGACCCCGGTAACTTCGATATCGAGCAGCATCTCGTAGAAATCTTCGCCGCGATTGGTGAATTTCAGATTGAAGATATTGCCGCCGCTGCGGCCGATAACGCTGGAAATCGTCCCCAAACTGCCCGGTTCGTTGGCGATCACCGCATGGACGCGCCCCATGAAGCCCTGCGGTTCCTCCGCATCCGTGTCCCAGCTGACATCGAGCCAGCGGTCCGGCGAATCCGCGAAATCTTCCAGCGTGCTGCAGTTGATCGTGTGGATGGTCACCCCGCGGCCGGTGGTGACGATGCCGACGATCCGGTCGCCCGGCAATGGATGGCAGCAGCGCGCGTAATGGATCGCCATGCCTTTGATCAACCCTTTCACCGGCACGCTGTGACGGTGGGGATCCTTGGCTTTCTGCGTCGGCGGGATCTGCTGTTTCTTTTGTTCCAGCTCCTGCGCCTGTTCAGCCTTGGCGCCCGGATAGACCGCATAGAGAACATCGCGCCCGGTGATCCTGCCCTCGCCCACCGCGACATAGAGGTCGTCGACCGTATCGACCTTGAATTTCGCGGTCACCCCACGCAGGGCCTTTTCGGTCAGGTCGTAATCGCCCTGTCGGAAGGTGCTGTCCAACACCTCGCGGCCGAGGCCGAAATACTGGTCGCGCTGTTTGGAACGAACGAAGCGGCGAATGGCGGACCGCGCCTTGCCGGTAACGATAAAGGCTTCCCAGGCGGGTGACGGCGTCTGCGCCTTGGAGGTGATGATTTCGACCTGATCCCCGTTGCGCAATTCGGTCCGCAGCGGTTTGATCCGGCCGTTGATCTTGGCGCCCACGGTGCGGTTGCCCACATCGGTATGGACAGCATAGGCGAAATCGACCGGCGTCGAGCCGCGCGGCATGGCGTGCAGATCGCCCTTCGGCGTGAAGACGAACACCTGATCGGCGAACATCTCCATCTTGGTGTTTTCCAGAAAGTCGTCCGGCCCGGACGCGTTGGACAGGATATCCAGCATGTCGCGCATCCAGCGATATTGCCGCCCTTCGCGCGCCGGTGCCTCCGACCCGTTGGCCTTATAGCGCCAATGCGCGGCGACGCCCAATTCCGCCACGTCATGCATTTCTTGGGTCCGGATCTGAACCTCGATCCGGGTGTTCTCCGGCCCGATCACGCCCGTATGCAGGGATTGGTATCCGTTCGGCTTCGGCAGCGAAATATAGTCCTTGAACCGGCCCGGCGTGACCGTATAGCGGCCGTGAATACAGCCCAATGCGCGGTAGCAATCGCCGAGATTTTCGACGATGACCCGGAAGGCAACGATATCGGAAAGTTGTTCAAAACCAATATTTTGTCGCTGCATCTTGCGCCAAATTGAGAATGGCGACTTCTCCCGTCCCAGAACGGTCGCCTCAATCTCGTTCGCCTCAAGCAAGGTCTGCAATTCTGCGACCACCTTACCGATGGTGTCGCCGCTTTCCTCATGAAGGTAATGCAGGCGGTTGACGATGGAACTGCGCGCGTCCGGGTTCAATTCCGCGAAGGCGAGATCTTCCAGTTCGTCCTTCCAGTCCCTGATGCCGATACGCTCGGTCAGCGGGACATAGATTTCCATGGTCTCAAGCGCGATGCGGCGGCGCTTCTCCTCTTTCGAGATGAAGTGCAGCGTGCGCATGTTGTGGAGGCGGTCGGCCAGTTTCACGACCAGAACGCGGATGTCCTGAGACATGGCCAGCACCAGCTTGCGGAAATTCTCCGCCTGCTTGGTCCGGCTGGACTGCAATTCCAACTGGGTCAGCTTGGTGACGCCGTCGACCAGGCCCGCCACTTCGGGACCGAAAGTGTCCTGAATGATCTCCAGCGTGGCATCGGTATCTTCGACCGTGTCGTGCAGCAGGCCGGTGACGATGGAAGATGCGTCGAGGCGCTTCTCGCTCAGCAACCCGGCGACTTCGACCGGGTGGGAAAAGTAGGGATCGCCCGATGCCCGGGTTTGCGTCCCATGCGCCTTCATCGCAAAAACATAGGCGCGGTTGAGGAGGCCCTCATCCGCGCCCGGATCGTAGTGCTTTACACGCTCCACCAGTTCATACTGACGCAACATGTTTCTTTACACCCCTTTATCGGGGAAAGGGGCCGGTTGAAGACCGGCCCGTACCAGAAAAAACCGCCCCGCGAGCGGGTTGCGAAAGGGATCGCTTAGTCTTCAAAGAAGCCCGGCTCCATATCCTCGAACGCCGGCATGTCGGGCAGAGCCCGCGCGAAGGGCGACATCGGCTCCGGCTCCGGCTCTTCCACCGGCTTGTCTTCCAGCGTGCCGTTCGACATCTGCTCCATCATATCGACTTCTTCCGGCTCATCGACATCGACATGGCGCTGCATGTTGCGGATCAACTGGTCCTGCAACTCAGCCAGGGGAACGGTTTCATCGGCGATTTCGCGCAGCGACACGACCGGGTTCTTATCGTTGTCGCGGTCGACCGTGATCGATGCGCCGGTCGCGATATCACGGCTGCGCTGAGCCGCGACCAAGACCAGGTCGAAACGGTTCGGAATTCTTTCTACACAATCTTCAACGGTAACGCGCGCCATGCCAAAACGTCCTTCAATCTTGCTTTCGTCGCCATCGTCGGCGGTGTGTCGACCTTGGGCCCAACTGAACCGGGAGCCCCGCCACGCCGCACGAGTAAAGACCGACACCCAACAACATAGTGGGCCCGGTCTGAACTTTCCAACCGAACGACAGGAGTTTTCGGTAAATTTTTGAGGCGCGAAATATACGGTCGATGCGCGGGCAATGCAACATCAAGACGCGTCGTGCCCCGGCCGAAAGGGTCAAGGTCGCCGCATTCCCGCTAAAAAGCCTCATATCGGGCGCATTCGGGCCTAATAACGTCGTTGTCTTTTGCCAATAGTTGCGCATCGACACTTGATACTTACTTGTCGGACTTAAATTCTAGCTGTAAGAAATTCCGCTTGGTCGGACTTGATCACGATAAAAAACACTAAGTCATTCGGGTACAAGTCATTTTCGAAGTTTTTGAGTTTTTGGGGGCTCACATTATGGATATGGGGTTTTACAAGGAAGAGCGAGTCGCTCTGTTCATTGACGGTGCTAATCTTTATTCCGCTGCACGGACATTGGGATTCGATATCGATTACAAGAAGCTGCTGGACCAGTTTCGCGGCGAATGCCAGATGGTCCGCGCGTTTTATTACACCGCCTTGTTTGAAGAGCAGGAATATTCGCCGATCCGTCCGCTTGTCGACTGGCTGGACTACAACGGCTACACGCTGGTTACCAAACCGGCCAAGGAATACACCGACGCCCAGGGCCGCCGTAAGGTAAAAGGCAATATGGATATCGAACTGGCGATCGATGTTCTGGAAATGGCCGAACATATGGATCATGTCGTGTTGTTCTCCGGCGACGGCGATTTCCGCCGCCTGGCCGAGGCCGTTCAACGCAAAGGCCTACGCGTCACCGTCGTCAGCACCATCAAGACCTCGCCGCCGATGGTCGCCGACGAACTGCGTCGGCAATGCGACAACTTCATCGAATTGTCGGAACTGTCCAAACTGGTCGCGCGCAATTTCCATGACGGGGCCCGCCCGGCGCCCCGGCCGCGGAAGGAAAACTTCAAATCCGCCGAATACCGCGACGATGCCGAGGACGACCTCGAAGAAGATTACGAAGACGACTATGAAGAAGAGTTCGACGACGACGACGAAGCGGTCGTAGAGCGCGTCTAAACAGGCACGCGCGCCCCTCACCTCACTCCTTTCAGGTCGTCCAACCGGGAAACGCCGTGACGGAAGAATTTTCAGTTCCGGAACAGACTTGCGCGCTTTGCCCCAGGCTGGCCGCCTTCCGAGCGGACAACCGGGCGGCCCATCCCGATTGGCATAACGGACCGGTGGACAGTTTTGGACCGCTTGGCGCGGAACTTCTGGTCATCGGCCTGGCCCCCGGCCTGCAGGGCGCGAACAAGACCGGCCGGCCCTTCACGGGTGATTACGCGGGCGATCTGCTCTATGCCACGTTGTCCGGTCATGGATACGCGAAGGGCACATACGACAAGCACCGCGGTGACGGGCTGGAACTGGTCAATGCGCGGATCACCAATGCGGTGCGCTGCGTCCCGCCACAGAACAAGCCGATTGGGTCGGAAGTTTCCAATTGCCTGCCCTTCCTGGCGCGCGAGATCGCGGCTATGCCGAACCTGAAAGCCATGCTGTGCCTGGGCCTTCTGTCACATAATGCGACGTTGCGGGGATTGGGGTTCAAGCAATCCGCCTTCAAATTCGGCCATGGCAGCGTTCACGATCTACCCGATACCGGCGCAGTCCTTGTCGATAGCTATCATTGCTCCCGCTACAACACGAATACCGGCCGCTTGACCGTGGAAATGTTCGATGCCGTTTTCGATACGCTGGACGGAATTCTTGCCGGGGCCTGACGTCTCGCCCAGGATGGTCCGCGCAGTGCTACCCGACCGGACCCCTTCATGATCAAAACCGCCATTGTTCTTGCCGTCATTGTCCTGGTTGCCGGGGCTTTCATACTGCGGGCGATGCGCGCCATGAAGGCCCAGATCGAAAGCGACGCGGACGAGGCCGACGATTGGACGGGCGCGAAACGCTTCGGCGGCAAATTCGAGGGCGATGCCGGCGGGGTTTCCGAAACCAACCGCCCCCCGCCGGAAGATGAAATCCGCCGGACATGGACGCCGATCCGCGCACCGGTGAACGGCGCGCTTTCGAAACCGGGCGGCACGGCCACAATCCCGGTCAGCGACGCGCAGCTGCGCAAATACGCCGATTGGTGCGACCGGCGCTGCACCGGCGCTTGGCTGATCGTGCTTCCTGTATCCGGCCCCGCCACACTATGGTTCCGAAACCGGGCGGACGCGGAAGCCTTCGCCCGGGTCTGGCATCCGCTTGCCGGAACCTGAAACGAACTGGCAGCAGAACCAAATCTCAATTGAATTGGGAGGCAGACCATGACCTTAACCATCTACAATCCAGACACCATCGCAGCGCCCCTTGCCCGCTATTCGCATGCCGTGGAGATCCCTAAGGACGCCCGCGCCTTGTTCATTTCCGGCCAGGTCGGCCTGACGCCCGACGGCGCGATGCCGGACAGCGCGGAAGAACAGTCCGAAAATGTCTGGCTGAACTTGAAGGCGATCCTTGAGAATGCCGGTATGGGGCTGGAGGATCTTGTCCGGGTGAACGCCTATATCACCGACGCGCGTTATGTTGCCGCCTACCGCACAGGTCGGGACAAGGTGCTGACCGACGGCATCGCACCGGCTTCCACCTTGGTGGTCGTCTCCGGACTGGCCGACCCGAAAATGAAGATCGAGGTTGAGGCCGTCGCGGCGAAATCTTGAACGCTACCCTCTCGGCTAAAACGCCGCGATATTAACCGGTTTGAAAGCATTTCCGGGCTATCTCCCGCTCTCCCGCCAATTCGGCAGGCTGATCGAGGAGTTGCCCCCATGCCCCGCAAGATTTCCGCATTTCTTTTGTCCGCCTGCGCCCTGCTGGCGCCCATCGGCGTGCAGGCTGCCGGGGGCAAGGCCCATTGGGGGTATTCAGGGCACGAAGGTCCCGAGCATTGGGCCGAACTGTCGCCCGGCAATGCGGCCTGCGCGGGCACGTCCCAATCGCCGATCGACATCATTTCCGCTGCGGCAGTTGCGGCCGGCGGATCAACGCCGGAAGTGGATTGGCACGGTTTCGCGCCCTCGGTCGTGAATAACGGCCATACGATCCAGGTGAATACGGGCGGCCATGGCGGGTCGCTGGTGGCGGGCAGCCGACGCTACGACCTGCTTCAATTCCACTTCCATCACCTGTCCGAGCACACAATCGATGGCAAGCACGCGCCGCTCGAAGTCCATTTCGTGCACAAATCCGACTATGGCGACTTGTTCGTGATCGGCGTGATGATCGAAGAAGGCGACGCCAACCCGGTTCTGGAGGCGGTTTTCGAACATATCCCGGAAGCGGGCCACACCCATGAGGCCACGCATGAGATCGACCCCGCCGATCTGTTGCCCGGCGACCATGCGGCCTTTCGCTATCGCGGGTCGCTGACCACCCCGCCCTGCTCCGAGATCGTTACCTGGCATGTGATGGAAGGTGCCGTCACCGCCAGCAAAAGCCAGATCGAGGCATTCTCGTCCTTGTACTCGGACAATTTCCGCCCGGTCCAGCCCGCCAACAATCGCATGGTCGTGATCAGCGACTAGGCTCGGGTCCGCCCCTTACCGCCCCTTCCAGACCGGGTCGCGCTTTTCGGCGAAGGCGATGGCGCCTTCCTTCTGATCTTCGCTGGAATACAGCGTCTTCACCGTCGGTAGTTTGGACTTGGTCACGAGATCGAAGGCTTCCTGCACCGGCAGGTGGCTCGTCTCGCGCACCACTTCCTTGATCGCCGCGTAGACCAGCGGCGGACCGCTTGCCAGCAGGTCGGCTTTCGCGCGCGCGACGGTCATCAGGTCGGCCGCCGGCACCACTTCGTTCACCACGCCCCATTGCTTCGCCTCCGCCGCGTCGAAACGGCGGCCGGTGAACAGCATTTCCATGGCGACATGGTGGGGAATGCGGCGCGGCAGTTTGATCGTCGCCGCATCCGCCAAGGTGCCGGACCGGATTTCCGGCAAGGCGAACATGGCATGATCGGCGGCGATGATGATGTCCGCGCTGATCATCAATTCGAACCCGCCGCCGAAGGCGATGCCGTTCACCGCCGCGATCACCGGCTTGTTGAGGTTCGGCAATTCCTGCAAACCGCCGAAGCCGCCGACGCCGTAATACTCGTCCGGCCCCTCACCAGCTGCGGCGGCTTTCAGGTCCCATCCCGGGCAGAAGAACTTGTCCCCGCCGCCCGTCAGAATGGCGACCCGCAGTTCGGGATCGTCCCGAAACGCCGCAAAGACATCGCCCATTTCGCGGCTGGTCGGGGCATCGATGGCATTCGCCTTCGGCCGGTCCAGGGTCACTTCCAGCACCGCGCCGCGGCGTTCCACTTTCACGGAGTCGCTCATCTTCTCTATTCCTCCACCCATCGTATCAGGGCGTCCGCGGCAACAGCGCCGTGGCCCCCTTCTTCATCTTGGGGCAAAACCATCAGCGGATTGATATCCACTTCCAAAATCCGGTCGCCCAAATCCGTGACCATCGCACCGACGCTTTCAACCGCGGAGACCACCGCTTCCCAATCGGCCATGCGCCTGCCGCGATAGCCGCGCAGCAGCGGCGCGCAGCGCAGCGAATTCAAGGCCTCCTCGATCCGCTCCCGCGTGGCGGGCAACAGGATGATGGCGGCATCGTTCAGCAGTTCGACCAATTCGCCGCCCGCGCCGACCACCAGATGCGGTCCGAATTGCGGGTCGCGGTTCACGCCAATCAGCAGTTCGGCGACCGACCCGGCCACCATCTTTTCCACCATCACCCGGTCGGCCAGCGTGAACAGGTGCTCCGCCGCCGCGGCAACGGCATCCCCATCGCCCAGATTGAGTTTTACCGCCCCGGCTTCGGTCTTATGCGCCAGGGTCGCTGAAACCGCCTTGGCGACGACCGGGAAGCCCAGAGCCTCCGCCGCGGCGACCGCTTCCGTCGCGGAGGTGACCAGCGATCCTTCCGGGGTCCGCAACCCATAGCGCCGGGCCAATTGCTTCGACCGCCATTCGTCCAATACCACGGCTTCGCCCACAGGGTCCGGGCCGACTGGCGACGGAAGCCAGTCAGACTGTTTTCCGGCCCGTGCGGCGGCGGCAATGGCGCCCAATCCTTCTCGCAGCCCCTGCAAGGGGACGACACCGGCTTCCAGGAACCGTGCCGCAGCCTCCGGCGTCATGTTCTCGGAAATGCTGGCCAGGACGGCGGCCGGGCGGCCGCTGATCCGGGCGGCATCGATATAGGCGTCGATCGCCGGTTCCCAGCCCGATGTGTCGCATTTGGCCGGATGCGGAAAATCGATGACCAGCACGCCCATATCCACATCCGCCGACAGGGCCGCGCCGAAACAGTCGGTCATCGCCTGGCGGTCTTCCCAGATATAGGTGTGGTAGTCCAAGGGATTGGCGATTGCCACCTTGTCGCCCAAGACATCGTAAAGGCGGTCATGCACCGCCTGCGAAAAGTCGGGATAAGTCAGCCCCATATCCTCGCCCAAATCCGCCATCAGCGAGGCTTCACCGCCGGAACAGCTCATTGAGGCGATCCGGTTCCCCGACAGCGGCGGCACCACGGAAAGCAGTTTCAGCGTTTCCAGCAAGGTCGACAGGTCGTCCACCCGTGCGATCCCGATGGCGTCGAACAAGGTTTGATACAGCGCATCGGACCCGGCGAGCGACGACGTGTGGCTCATCGTCGCCTGCGCGCCCTTGTCCGACCGGCCGGCCTTCAAGACCACAATGGGTTTGCCCGCCTGCTTGGCCCGCGCGGCGGCCCGCGCGAAAGCGGCGATATCGTCGATGCTTTCGGCGATCAGGCCGATACAGGTCACGCGCTCGTCCAAGGCCAGGGCGTCGATATAGGCATCGAAACCCAGATCGGCCTTGTTGCCGACGCTGATCACATAGGCCAGCGGCACGGTACGCTGCTGCATGGTCAGGCTGATGGAAATATTGCCGCTTTGCGCGACGATGGCAGCGCCGCGCTCGACCCGGACACCGCCATGCTGGTCCGGCCACAGGGCCGCGCCGTCCAGATAGTTCAGCGCGCCATAGCAGTTCGGCCCGACGAAGGGCATGGCGCCCGCCGCCGCCAGCAGGTCATCCTGGCGTTTGATCCCGAGGCCGCCGACTTCCTTGAAGCCGGATGCATAACAGACCGTCCCGCCCGTCCCCAGCGCCGACAGCCGCTCGACGACATCGACCGTGGCGTCCGGCGGGATCGCGACGAAAGCCGCGTCCGGCGCGCCTGGCAGGTCCTCGACCGTTGCGAAACAGGGAATGCCCGACATATCGGCCCGGCGCGGATTCACCGGCCAGATCTCACCGTCGAACCCGATTTTCAGCGATTGCTCGACGACGGTCGCAGCCTCGTATCCGCCGATAACGGCCACCGACCGGGGACGCAACAGGCGGCGCAGACCGTCGATCTTGCCCGCGCGCTCTTGTTCGGCGTCGCCGCCCGATGCCGCGGGGTCCAAATGCCCATCCATGGACGTCTCCCTAACCGCCAAGCGGCCGCAAAAGGGAACGGGAAATAATGTGGCGCTGGATTTCGCTGGTCCCTTCCCAGATCCGCTCCACCCGCGCATCGCGCCAAATCCGCTCAAGCGGCAGGTCGCTCATCAACCCCATGCCGCCATGGATCTGGATCGCCTCGTCGGCGATGAAGGCCAGGGCTTCGGTCGCGGCCAGTTTCGCCATCGCCGCATCCATGTCTTCCATGGCGCCCTGTTCGTGTTTCCAGGCGGCTTCCATCACCAACAGTTCAGCCGCGTGCAGGCGCATTTTCATATCGGCCAGTTTGAAACTGACACCCTGGAACTTGCTGATCTGCTGCCCGAATTGTTTGCGCTCGACCGCCCAGTCCAGCGACTGTTCCAGCGCCCGGTGGCAGCGGCCGAGCGACAAGGCCGCGACCTGCAGACGGGTCGCGCCCAGCCAATCGTTCGCGACGTCGAAACCTTGATCGACAACGCCCAGAACCTGGGAGGACGGCACGCGGCAATCGTCGAATTCAAGGATGAAATTGTGATAACCGCGATGGGAAACGTTCTTATAGCCCTGGCGCACGGTGAAGCCGGGCCAGCCCTTGTCGACAAGGAAGGAGGTGATCTTCTTGCGCGGTCCGCGCGGGGTCTCTTCCTCCCCGGTCGCCGCGAACAGAATGACGAAATCGGCCCAATCCGCATGGCTGATGAAATGCTTCACGCCATTGATGACGAAATCGTCCCCATCCCGTTCCGCCTTGCAAGACATGGAGCGCACGTCCGATCCGGCGCCGGGTTCGGTCATCGCCAGGCAATCGACCTTTTCGCCCCGGATACAGGGGAACAAATACTTCTCCCGCTGCTCGCCCTCGCAGGCCTGCAGAATGTTCGACGGCCGCGCGACCGTGTAATTCAGCGCCATATTGGCCCGGCCCAATTCCCGGTCCAGCAAACACATGGAAACGGTATCCAGGCCGCCGCCGCCCAGTTCCTCCGGCATATTCGCCGCGTAAAGGCCCAGTTCAATGGACTTTTCGCGGATTTGCGCCGCCAGCTCCGGCCGCAGCGTATCGCTTTCCTCGACCTCTGCTTCGTAGGGATACAGTTCTTCCTCCACGAAACGGCGGGCCGTCTCGACGATCATGCGATGTTCTTCGCTCAGACTGAAATCCATGACTTCCGCCCCTTGTTCTTGTTCGGTTATTCCGCCGCCATGCGGTCGCGGTTTTCCTTCAATACGCGTCCTGCGCCCTCATTGAAGGTCTCCAGGGCCTGCATGATGGCGATCAGGCAATCGTCGCGCAGGCGCTCCATCTCCGAGATCGTGGTGCCGGCCAGTTGGTCCTCTGTGCCGGTAACCATCTTGTCGATCAGATCTTCGGTCAGTTCCGGGGCCTTCAGCTTGGTCCAGGGCAATTCCAGCGCCGGGCCGAACTGGCGCAGCATATGGCGCATCCCCTCGTCCCCGCCGGCCAGCGCGAAGGTCTTGTTGACGCCCATGAAGGCCCAGCGCAGGCCGGGGCCATAGACGATGGCGTCGTCCAATTCCTCGGTCGTCGCGATGCCTTCGTTGACGATATGCAGGTTTTCCCGCCACAGCGCTTCCTGCAAACGATCGGACAGAAAGCCTTCGACCTCATTGCGGACATGCAGCGGATACATGCCGATCTTGGTATAGAAGGACCGCGCGGCTTCGATGGTTTCCGGCGCGGTCTTCTTGCCGCCGACCAGTTCCACCAGCGGCAGCAGATAGACCGGGTTGAACGGGTGGCCGACCAGGACGCGTTCCGGATGGGCGCAATCGGCCTGGAAATCGCTCGGCAACAAGCCGGATGTGGACGATCCGATGAGCACATCCGCTGGGGCGGCGGCATCGATTTCCGCATGTAGCTTGGTTTTCAGGTCCAGCCGTTCGGGGGCGGATTCCTGGATGAAATCCGCCTTGGACGCGACCTCGGCCACGCTGGCGGCGAAACTCAGCCGGGACAGATCCGCGCCGGGCGCAAGGCCCAGCTTGGTCAGCGCCGGCCAGGCGTTTTCGACTTTCGCCCGCAGGATCGCTTCCGCGCCGGGGCCCGGGTCGAAGGCAATGACGGACAGCCCGTTGGCCAGACAGCGCGCGGCCCAGCCGGCGCCGATCACACCGCCGCCGATCAGCCCCACCGTTTCGATGTTACGCATCGTTCTATTCCTTGAAATAGGACGCGTTTACAGCGCCCTGTAGAGTCATGTTAAACTTGCTTGGTAAGACCGAACTTGGCCCGCGCCTGCTCCGGCGTCAGGACGCGTGCGCCCATCGCCTCGACGATCGTCCGGGCACGCTCCACCAGTTGGGCATTGGTCGCGAAGACCCCTTTGTCCAGGTAGATATTGTCTTCCAGACCGACACGAACATTGCCGCCCAGCAGGATCGCCTGGGCCACCATCGGCATCTGCATTCGGCTAATGCCGAAGCCCGACCACATCGCATCTTCCGGCAATTCGTCGCGCATCGCCTTCATCATGTTGGGCGATGCCTGCGCCCCGAAGGGAATGCCCAGACACAGCTGGAACAGCGGCGGGCTTTTGATCAGGCCCTGGTCGATCAGGTGACGCGCCATGGCGACGTGGCCGGCGTCGAAAACCTCGATTTCCGGCTTCACGCCATAGGATTCCATGGCTTCGGCCAATTGGGCCAGCATCACCGGCGTGTTGGTCATGACGTAATTGCCGTAACCGAAATTCATGCTGCCGCAATCCAGCGTGCAGATTTCCGGCCGCAATTGGTCGACATAGGAAACCCGCTCCTGCCAGGGCGCCATGTCTGTCGCGGCCTTGTCGTAGTTCATCGGATCATCCGGCGGGCCCAGCGTCAGGTCCCCGCCCATCCCGGCGGTCAGGTTGATCACCACATCCGTGTTGGATTCGCGCACCAGTTCGACCGTCTGCCGAAACAGGTCGGGATCGCGGCTCGGCGCGCCGGTTTCGGGATCGCGGACATGCAGGTGAACCACTGCGGCGCCGGCCTTGGCGGCCTCGATCGCGCTCTCGGCGATCTGTTTCGGGGTGACCGGAATGGCCGGATGCTTGCCGACCGAATCGCCGGAACCGGTAACGGCACAAGTGATGACAACGTCGTAGTTCATAACGCCTCCCGCCCAAATTCGATTTGGATCGTTCATAGTGAAATCAGTCCCGCGACTCTAATCACGCGCCTTGCTCAAGATTGAACAAAAACGCATTATCCTTGTTGAAAAGCGCCAACTCGGTAAACGGGGCGAAATCCGATGCAAGCCTTCCTGGTCCGTCAAGAACCGGTGCGTCTGGGGCATCTGCTGCTTCCCCGGTTCTCCCAACTCGCGTTGAGTTCCAGCCTGGAGCCCTTCCGGCTGGCGAATACCCAACTGCAACGCCCGGCCTATAAATGGATGACGCTGTCGGTCGACGGCGGGCCGGTGGAGGCCAGTAACGGGATCTCCAACAATGTCACCGCCTCGATCGCCGATACCGCCATTCTGGATATGCTTTTCGTCCATGCCAGCTACGCGCCGGAACGCGGCATGTCGCCCGCCGTGCTCTCCTATCTGCGGCGGCAGGCCCGGTTCGGGGCAATCCTGGTGGGGATCGAAACCGGCGGCTTGGTGCTTGCCCGCGCCGGGGTGCTCGACGGCTACCAGGCGACCAGCCATTGGGAAGTCCTCGACAGCATGGCAGAAACCTTTCCCAACGTGTTGGTGAAAAAGGATGTTTTCGTATTCGACCGGGACCGGATCACGGTCGCCGGCGGGGCCGCGGCGATGGATATGGCGATGACCTTGATCGCCGCCAAACACGGCCCGGCCCTGGCGACCTTCATGGCGGAGGAATTCGTCCTGCCCGGCATCCGGCCGGCCGACGCGCCGCAGCGTTTCGCCGCGACCCATGGCGCCGGCAGCCCCAACCTGACCGCCGCCATCGCGATGATGGAACAGAACCTGGAAGCCCCCTTGCCGATCGGCGCCCTGGCCCGCCGGGTCGGGATTTCGGTGCGTGAACTTGAACGGCTGTTCCGGCGCTGGCTGGAAACCACGCCGGCGGCCTATTACCGGGATTTGCGCCTGCGCCGCGCCCGCGCCCTGCTGCAACAGACGGAACAGCCGATCACCGAAATCGCGCTCGGCAACGGATTCGCCGACGCGGCCCATTTCAGCCGCGCCTTCAAAGCGCTTTTCGGCCATCCGCCGTCACACGAACGTCGAATCCGCACGCTCTAGATCGACGCCTAAAACGGATGCGGTGCGATCGTTGTTCCGGATCGGGATAAGCACTACGATACCTTTCCCGCGGCTCGAAAGGGCCGGAAAATGCGATACGGAATAGAGGCGAATATGGCGGAAAAGAGTATCATGAATCTCCTCCCCGGGCCGGTGAACGCGGTGATCGGCGCATGTCTTTTCGGCGGCGGATCGATCCTGATCGCCAGCATGATTTCAGCCCTGGTCTCGCCCGAACCCTCACAAGACATCGCGGCGGGCGGAAAAGCCCCGCAAACCGAAGCAGCCGCGCCATTAGAAGGTACCGCCAAGGAAGCCGTCGCGCCGGAACCCCCGACCGCTGAAACGGCCGCCCCCGCACCAAGCGCCACGCCGGTCGAGGCAGGGAAATACATGATCGCCGCCGCCCATCCCGCAGCCGCCCAGGCCGGCGCGCAGATACTGGAAAACGGCGGCAGCGCGGTAGATGCGGCGATTGCCGCGCAAATGGTGCTGAATGTTGTCGAACCGCAATCGTCGGGCATCGGCGGCGGGGCCTTCATGCTGCATTGGGACGAGTATAAACGCCGTCTCGACAGCTATGACGGCCGCGAAACGGCGCCCGCCAAAATGAAGCCGGATGCCTTCCTAACCGCGGGCGGCGAGCCCAAACGCTTCATGGATGCCGTGATCGGCGGTGCGTCGGTCGGCGTGCCCGGCCTGCTGAAAATGCTGCATATGGCGCATCAGCGGCACGGAAAGCTGCCCTGGGCTGACCTGTTCCAGCCTGCCATCCAATTGGCGGAAAACGGTTTTCCCGTCAGTGAGCGGCTCTACAGCCTGCTTGTGCGGACCGAAGGCCTGCGCGGCAATCCGGTCACGAACGATTATTTCTACACTTTCACCGGCGCCCCGAAGGCGATCGGCACGATCCTGAAGAATCCGGATCTGGCGGAAACCTTCCGCCTGATCGCGGAGGAAGGGCCGGATGCTTTCTATGACGGGCCGATCGGCCAGGATATCGTCGACGCGGTTCGCAACGCGCATCGGAACCCCGGCGTCATGACCGCAACCGACCTGGCCGGCTACGAGGCCAAGCGCCGCGCGAATCTGTGCGGCCGGTACCGCGAGCGGCTGGTCTGCGGCATGGGCCCGCCCTCCTCCGGCGGTTTCACGGTGCTCCAAGCACTCGCCGTGCTGGACGAGTTTCCCTTGGACGAATACCGGCCGGGCGCCCCCGGCACGATTGCCCTTGTCGGGGAAGCCTCGGCACTGGCCTTCGCGGATCGGAACCATTACCTGGCCGATGAGGACTTCGTGGACGTCCCCATCAACGCCTTGTTGGAAAACGCCTATATCCGCGCCCGGGCGGGCTTGGTGGACCGTGCGATGGGTGAGAAATCCAAGAAGCAGCCCGGCCATCCGCGCGGCAAACAGGCGGCCGCCGATACCTCGCTGGAATTGCCCTCGACCACGCATATCTCGATCATCGATGCGGACGGCAACGCGGTTTCCATGACCAGCAGCATCGAATCCGGCTTCGGATCACGGGTGATGGTGCGCGGCTTCCTGCTGAACAATCAGCTGACCGACTTTTCCTTCCTGGCGGAACGGGACGGCAAACCCATCGCCAACCGGGTCGAGCCCGGCAAACGCCCGCGCAGCTCCATGGCCCCAACCCTGGTCTTCGACGAGGACCGCGAATTGGAAATGGTCCTGGGCTCCCCCGGCGGCAGCCGCATCATCGGCTATGTCCTGCAATCGATCCTGAACACGGTGGACTGGGAAATGGACCCGCAAGCTGCCGTCTCGCAGCAACACTATTTGAGCCGTAACAGCGGCGTCGAGGTCGAAGACGGCATGGCCGCCGGCACGGTGGAGCAGTTGGAAAATCTAGGCTTCACCGTCAAGCAACGGAGCATGACCAGCGGGCTGCACATGATCGTCAAACAGGACGACAAACTGCTGGGCGGCGCGGATCCGCGGCGCGAGGGCACGGCCATCGGGGAAAGTCAGGTCCTGCCGAACCTGGAAAAGGCTTTCGATTTCATTCAGGCAGGAGCGGACTGAGCCGACTTACGCTCGCCCGGCCAAATTTCTTTTCCGCGCGTGTCACAGGACCGCGCCCCGCATCGTCATACCCCCGAAACAGTCGACATCGTAGAGACATCATCGATAGGAGAAGCAGGATGAAAGCACGCCTGGACTATTTCAAAGCCTCGCCCAAAGTCATGAAAGCCATGGTCGGTCTGGAACAGACCGTGCGCGATAGCGGGCTGGAATACAGCCTGATCGAGCTGGTGAAGACGCGCGCCTCGCAGATCAACGGATGTGCCTATTGCATCTATATGCACACAACCGACGCCCGGAAGGCCGGCGAGACGGAGGAGCGCCTGTACCTGCTGTCCGCATGGCGGGAATCCTCGCTTTATACAGACCGCGAGCGCGCCGCCCTGGCCTGGACCGAATCCCTCACCCTGGTTGCCGAGACCGGAGCGCCGGACGATGTCTATGAGGGCCTGGATCCGCATTTCACCGATGAGGAGAAAGTGAACCTGACGATGCTGATCGGCGCGATCAATGTCTGGAATCGGATCTCGGTCGGTTTCCGCGGCCAGCATCCGGCTGCGGCAAATGCAGCCTGATATCGTCACCCCGAACCGGGAGGCCGCGTTCGCTACCGAGCGCGGCCGGCTGATCGGTCTGGCCTATCGCATGCTGGGCACCCGCGCGGATGCCGAGGACGTGGTGCAGGACGCCTGGCTGCGTTGGCGGAAGGTCCCGGTCATGGATGTGGAGAACCCGGCCGGCTATCTGTCGACCATTGTCACAAGGCTGTGCCTGGACCGGTTGAAACAGGCCCGGCGCCGGCGCGAGTTATATGTCGGCCCTTGGCTGCCGGAACCGGTCCTGACCGATCCGAGCTATGCGCCCCCCTCGATGGAAACCTTGGACCGCGACGTTTCCTTCGCGCTGATGACCGCGTTGGAGCGGCTGTCCCCACTGGAACGCGCCGCCTTCATTCTGCACGACATCTTCGAAACGCCTTTCCCTGAAATCGCCGTTCTGCTGGACCGAAGCGAAGCGGCTTGCCGGCAGCTCGCCAGCCGGGCGCGCGGCAATATCGCCAACAACCGCGCCCGGTTCGAAGCGGAAGCAGGCTCAGCGGATAAATTGGCGGATGCATTCTTCGCCGCGGCGCGTGACGGTGACACGGATCTGTTGAAACGCGTGCTTGCCCATGACGCGCAATTGCATACCGATGGCGGCGGCCGCAAGGCAGCGGCCCTGAACGTCATCAAAAGCGCTGACAAGATCACCAGGTTCTTCGCCGGCCTTGCCCGCAAACCCGCCATCGGCCCGCCGATCCTGACACGACGCGCTTTGGTCAACGATCTTCCCGCCCTGCTAACGCTGGAGCATGACGGGACGCGGCAAGCCGCGATGGTCGAGATCGTCGACGGCCAAATCAGAACCGTCTATATGATCCGCAACCCGGAGAAGCTGGAGCGCCTTTGGGCCGATACCAATCTGGGCGACGTTGAATTTTCGTGAGGACTAACCGCTTTTCAGCAACAGTTTGCGCCGCACCCGGACCGTCAGAATGACCGATGACATCCCCATGCCGAACGCCATGCCGAGCCAAATTCCCTGAACGCCCAGACCCGCGGGGAAAGCCAGAAGCCCCGCCGCCGGAACTCCCAGCAGGGCAAAGCACAGGATGGAGGTGACGGCGGGCGCGCGCGGGTCGTCCAACCCTTGCAGCACACCGGTCAGAACGATGCGGCCGCTATCGACGACAAGCAGCAAGGATCCGAAAAGCATCAGCGGGGCCGCGAGCGCGATCGTTTCGTCGGCCAACGGCACATCCGCCCCAATGAAGAGTGGAACCAGTCCATTGCGGCCAAGCCCGATGGCCACGGCGAAAAGGATCATCCCGCCGCCCCCGATGGCAACCGCATTGCGGATCGCCCTGCCCCGCGCCGCGCCGTGATCCCGCCCATCATTGAAGGCGACACTGATCGCCGCCGCCTCACTGAACCCCAGGGCAAGGGCGATGCCGATCTCGGACAACTGCAGCACGATCGAATGCGCCGCCAGGGGAACGGGGCCCAGATAGCCGACAAGTATGGCCACGACCGCGAAAAAGGCCATGGTGGCCGCCTCCAAGACTGCGAAAGGAACGGCATAGCGCAACACCGGCTTGATCTGCCGCCATACCGCCAGATGTACCCGCCAAGCGCGCCACAGGCCATCGAAAACGGATATCCGCCAAAGCCAAAGCCCCAAGGCCAAAGCAGTGAGCAAACCGGTCAAGGCGGTGCTAATCCCCGCCCCCGGCAGTCCAAACGCGGGTATTCCGACCGCGCCGAAGATGAACACATAATTGCCCACGAAATTCACCGCCACAGCGGAAACCGACATGGCCAGGACGGCCCGTCCATGACCGTGTGCCGACGCGATGGACCACAACCAGCCATGCACAAAGGTGAACGGCAGCGCGAGCGCCAGCCAATGCGCATAGGACCCGGCCAGTTCGGAAAGCAGAGCATCCTGCCCCACAGCCAGCAGAACCGGTTCCATCGCGGCGATGAAGGCGATGCAAGGCAACATGGCCAACCCCAGCGAAAACGCCGACGCGGCCAAGGCATTCGCGGCCGATGCCGTATCGCCCGCCCCCAGATACCGGGACAGCAGCGGGCCGACGCCGATGGCAAATCCGATCCCCGCAAAGGAGAGCATCAGATAGATCGAACTGGCGAGCGTCGCCGCCGCCAATTCCGGCGCACCGAGCCGCCCGATCATCGCGACGTCGGTCACGCCAATGGCGATATGCGCCAGATTGGCCAAGCCCAGGGACATGCCCAGGCGGAACAGGTCCGGCGTCCTTGTGGCTGTGTTGTCGACCGTCTCGACAAGATCAGACATGCCCGGCCATTCCGGAAATCGGCATCAAAACATCCCCCTACGGCGTCCGTCGCCGTCCCTTTTGTCTGTCGCTTCCCTAAGATGAGCCCGTGAACTGTTGTCCTATGTCAGTACAGCAGCCGAAGGCACCGGGGCAACCGGGCGACCCGATTCCGGTATACCCAAATTACCGGAAAAGCCGGTTCAGCTTCCGATCTTCAGCGGCTGCACGAGGGCCTTCAAGGCCGCGATGGTGCTGAGCGGGGTGAGTTTGCCGGTGGCCGGGTTCTCTTCCGTGGGGACGCCCGCTATGGACATCTCAAACGACACCTCCGCGGCATCCACCTCGATCACATGGGTGTTTCGGGTCACCCCCGGATCGGCCCAGATTTCATATTGCGTCTCATCCGGTCCGGCGCCCGCCAACGATAGCGCGACCGCCACATTCACATTCGCTGGGAATTTCTGGGCCGCGTCGCGGACGGAGCCTTGGTAAAGCCGCAACGGTTCCGACAGGTCGGACAGGTCGATCCCCTGCTCTATCACGAACGGCGCCTTGGCGAGGCCGGCCGGCGGTTTGCGGGTTCGCATGGTGACCGACCGCAGCGTCCCCTCCGCCGCGGCGCGGACCGCGTCCAAGCCCAGCAGCGCGCCGGTCGGCACGATGATCCGCGCGCCGGTTTCCGTTGCGAGATCGACAATGTCCCAATTCACGAGCAATTGGGTCACGCTGAGGGGCATCAAGACCTTTCCCGCCTTCACCGTCGGTTCCGCGACCGCGCGGAACAGGTCGGGCGGCAGACATTCGACGACCACATCGGCCGCCTCCGCCAGGTCACCGGGCGATAAATAACTGGGTTGATGCGTCAGTCCCGCCAATTTGGTCCGCGCCGAGCTTTCGCTGGAGGCAGTGGCCGCAACAAGGTCGAGGCCTTGCCCCAAAGTCCGCGCGTCATCGCTATCCAGCCATTCGGCCACCTTCAGACCGACAGCCCCCAACCCGGCCAAAGCCACCTTCACCTGTGCCATCCTCGTTTCCCCTGTAATCCATTTCGCCGCATGACTGTAATGCTCCGCACCAAAACAAGAAACGGGCGATGCCGTCGCCAGCATCGCCCGTCTCGATCAAATTACAAGGTAAGGAGTGTCGTCGTCCTTACTTGTATTTAGTCGGCAACATCGATCCCACCTGACCGGTGAAATCCTTGCCCTTGATTGCTTCGCCGAATGCCCGGCCCGCCTCGTCGGTGGGGTTGGCAAGCACATCGGCGGCTTCAGGAATAGCGCTCAGCACTTCCTTGGCCTTGGCGATGCGCTTGTTCTGCGCTTCGACATATTTCGCATTGTCTGTCTTGCTGATGGCATCCGTCGCGCTGACCAGCGCCGCCGCCTGACCAACGAGGAAGTAAACCGACTTCTGAGCATCGGTCATTTCCTGGTTGTTCTTCACATCCGGAGGATAGAAGCGGTGACGCACGACGCCTTGGCTGTATTCGACCAGTTCAAAGCCCGGGTTCAACGGATGACCGTTTTCAAGCATCGTCGCAGCGGTATCGCCCGGCAGGTTCGGATTGGCCAAACCATGGCAGGACATGCAGTTCGACGCGATGTCATAAATCATCGACGAATGGATCATACCCTTGGCGATGCCGTCTTGAATCGAGTTCGGGTTCTTCTTGTCGTTATGGATATCGATCCATTCCTTGGCGGCGCCGTGACAGCTTTCGCAGGACGGGCCCGCTTCGGCTTTGCCATCGATCACCGTGTAGTGGCACATGACGCAGGTATCGGACTTCTTCATCCGACGGTCGCCGACGGCCTTAACGATATCTTTCGCCTTCTTGTCCCGGTGGATTTCCTTGAAGGACGAGAAGTGCGGCGTGCCTTCCCAGACACCATGTTCAGCGGTGTGACACTTCTTACAAGCGTCCGGACCGACATTGTCAGCTGCTGCTGCACCGGCGGTTCCGAATACGGCGGTAAGGAGAGCCGCCGCAAACGCCGCCCGGAAAATTCTTTGGATCATCATTTGTCCCCGACTGTTGTTGCCTGGGCCCAGTTGGGCATCCACTGTTCGCCCCGCCGACCATCGGTAGAGCTGGATCACATCACGGAACCACTATAGTGCTCGTGTGTGACCGTGTTCTTTCGGTTGCCGTAGCCGCGCGGGGAAAAAGTGACCCGTCGCGCGTCCCCTGACACCGTTATGCTCCAGACTAACGTTTGCCGGAATCCGATGCAAGGAACGACCACGCAATCCTATGTACCTCAGTTCACAAAAAACTGAACTAAAAAAAATACGGCCCCCGCTTTAAACGGAGGCCGTAATTTTATTACCCATTTCAACCGGTTACCGGGACATCCCAGTATTCGGCCTTAAGTTTGAGCTTAGAACTTGCGGCGCAGTTCAAGACGGGCGCCACGAATATCTTCGTTGTCCGTCCGCCAACCGTAAATTCCGTCCGCCCGAACAATCCAGGCCGGAGAAATCGGAAGTTGGTAGCGGAAACCGATGGCATATTCGTCATCCGGCACCGCGCGGTTCGCGCTGAACCCGCCGAGCCGCTGCGACGTCGCCGCTTCCACAACGATCTGCTGGTGCAAGTCGAATAGATACTGAATACCGATCGCGCCGCCATATGCGTCCTGGGCACTGTCGTTCAGTTTCGGGAAGTTCGTGATGCCCGGGTTCTCGAAAGTGATACCCGTATTCTTCAGAAGGCCTGTATTGTCCGTCAGCGGTTGCGGACGGTCGAAACCAATGAAGAAGTTGGCATAAGGAATCAGTGTCGAGGGAAGATGCGTAATCAACGAATTTTCCACCAACAAGACGAAACCGTCTGCCGTCTGATCCGCACCGTTGTCTCGATCCTGACCGAAGGTCCAGATCGCACGGGCGCTGTTGGAAAGCCATCTGTTGTAGCGTTTTGAGAACGCGACCGTCAGACTGTTGAAGGACTGATCGTCGAACCCGTCATGCCCTTCCAGGCGGCCGTATCCGAATTCCCAGTAACCTTCCATGGCTTCCACAAAACCGGCGACGCCATAAACGTCGAGGTTATGTTTCGCGCGCTTGCCGTTGCCGTCGAGGATCGCGGGATTTTCAACATTATCCCAGCCACCGAAGAAGGTGAAATCCATGTTGGATATGGTCAAGGCAGGGCTGTTTTTCGCCGGTATGGTGAACGCCGCCCCGGTGAAGATTTCATCCACCCAGACACCATTCTGGAAAATCATCGGCATCAAGCCGAAAGCGACCGGCAGATCGAAGCCTGCGTCCTTGCCCATCAGACCTGACGCGATCTGACCAATATCACCTTCGAAGAACAGAGCCTCGATATTGCCGTTGATCTGTTCCTCACCGCCGTCTTCGTCATCACCGAAGAATTCGTACCGGGTTGCGTTTCCGTCCCGATCAAACGGTTCAACAAGGGCGTGGATACGCTCGGTCCCCGTGAGCTTGAGGTCGATGTCCAGGTTGGCGTCGATCGCGATCTGGCCGCGTTCGTCGTTACCATTGTCGTTATATTCGACGGCGGTTTTAACGTCCCCATAGATGGCCAAGGCCGGGAAAACGAGGTTCCGTTCACCAATAATGTTGATACCGGGTTGGAACGGGCCTTCTGTGTACTGAGGCCGCCCCAATTCAAGCAGCGGACGCGGTGTCGGTGCCGGCCGCTTTGCCCCATAGATCTCAAACTGAGCCTGCGGGTCGTAGGGCTTGTCCTCATAGCTAGGATCGTCCCCAAAATACTCGGGATCGTGCTCCACCTTCGTCGCTTCGGGCGGAATGATCGATTCCGTTTTGACCCCTTCCGCGGCCCCCCATGCATCTACCGACAGCAACGACAGGCTTAGTGCCGTTGCCGCCAGCAGGACCGACATCGCGGCGCCGTGACGCCCGAAAGATGCATCTGAGACCACCTTACTCTCACCAGTTCTTTTCATTGGATTGCCCCAGACCCTTAATTAACGTCGAATTCAACGGTGTAGGCGTGGAAGTCGAGCATCCATTCATTCATGGACTGCTCCATATCCACGGTCGACCCGACGAACTTCATGAAATAGATCGGCTCGGCGCGGCTACGCAGGCGAACTGACAACTTATACTTACCCGGTTTGGTCAGCAGTTCACCCGGTACAGAGTAGTCGGCCGTCTTGCTGCCCAGCGGCGGGATCGAGCGACCTTCCATGCGAACGAAAGGCGCATGGTTCAGGACCGTCGTCGGCTGCGGTGCCGGGCGGAGGAACGGACGTTGGTCGATATCCAGGTTGATCGGCAGATACATCTCCCGGTCAGTCCCCTTGACGTTGGTCGTCAAGAACTTGGTCTGCAAGTTGAATATCTGGTCGTCATACGGAACGGTACCGGCCGCCACGTCGAGCGAATGGATATCCGCAAAGTCGCCATTGCTGTCGACATAACCGGATTCCCAAACACGTTTACCATCCGGATCGGTCAGGGCGACGTTCAACCAGATTTCGGGTTGGGCGCCGAGTGAACCGGACGGCAGGTTATGACCTTCGTCGATGTTGTTGATGACATAGGCGAAGTCCAGATCCGAACCGGCCTTGCGGCTGCCGTCGAAGAACGGACCGTCGATGCGGCTGCCGTTTTCCATGACCTGCTTGCGCAGTTCACGCTTTTCTTCCAGGGCGGCCAAATTGACCTCGATGATGGCCCAAGCGTCTTCACGGTCACCGATATCGAACCAGGCGAACGGGAAGTCAACATTCAGGCTGTCCTTCGCAGCATGCAGATCTGCCCTAAATTCCGGGGACGCCGCCGGGATCGTCGCGTTCAACGCGGCGAGCTTGTCGGCCAAGTCCGCAACCTGTTCTTCGGTCGGCGGATTCCCCCTGAAGCTTTCGAGCGTTTCGACAACCGCCGTATAGGCATCGTCAAAACCAGCAGCTGCACCGAGATTGCTTTCCACATTGGACAAGCGTGCCGAAACGGCATCGACCAGGGCAGCATCGCCCCCCATGTCAGCGGTCAAGTCACGTACCGTGGCAAGCGCCTCACGGGCTTCGTCGAGGGCTTCGTCGGCTCCGTCGGTATCCAGAATACCGTCCACCGGTTCCAACCGTGCGAGCATCCGATCGAGGCCCTTCTCGGTTTCAAAACCGACGGTACCGCGTTCGATATTGCGCTCGATGGCTTCCAGACCGTTGAAGGTCTCCAGACCACCGCCCAGCGGTTCCAGCGCGAAGTGGAACGTCTCATACGCGGCGTTCAGGTCGTAATGTTCGTCTTCGAACTCTTCCGTGCCCCAGCCGCCACGATAATCGAAGGCGAGCCAATCTTCGATGTCGAAGGCTTCGGCATCGGGATTGTGGGGGAAGATACCCGGATGTGCGATCGGATAACCAGGCCCATAGAACGCGTGGTTGCTGTGACGGCGACCCGGGTTGATTTCAACACCGTTGACGACGGCCGACGGTCCGGTTTCGTACCCAGCGGCGACGCCGGGGGTCTTGCCCATATGGCAATCCTGACAGGTGTCGCCCTTCGCGAAGGCCGGCGAGTCACGATACTGATCCCAAACCACCTCCAGCTTGATGCCGAGGTTCACCGCCACCTGGTGACAGGAAACACAAAACTCGGATTGGCTGATATCCGCGAATTTGATGACATTCGTGTGGATCTTGCTGCCGCGTTCTTCGTCGTTGACGGCGATCAGCAGGTCATCCTTTTTCTCGATAACTTCATCGAATTTTGTTTCGCGCAGGGCACCTGCCATCGGCTTGTAGATGTTGCCGGGGGCGATGTTCCGCTCACCGTTCACCTTGCCGTAGGATTCGGCGACGCGGTGACAGGTGATGCAGGTAATGCCTTCACGTGCGACTTGGCTGCGTTCCCAAAGCGGCAGATGACGCTTTTCGCCGCGCTGCGTCCCGACCGTCTGGTGACAGCGAACGCAAAACGACCCAATCGTGCCCTGGCTGAGATCGGTGATGGTCTGTTCGAACTTATGAAACATCGGAGAGATCGATGCGTAGGCATGGTTCGAAGAAGACCATTCAGAATAGATCTGCTGATGGCAGGGTTGGCACTGACTGGCCGTCGGATAGGCTTCCTCCGAATAAACCGCCGAATGCGGGTCTTCGACATCGGTTGCCAATTTAAGAGCGTTATCTTCAGCCGATGCGGGTGAAACCGCCAGAAAGGCCAAAGCGGCGAGCGCTATCGCACCGCGGACAATCACGCCCAGGGGCGCGATATTTAGCGCTGAAAGTTGAGAACGTGTCACGTCTTGCTCCTCAGTTTCCAGTCCGCTTGGCGCAACATACCGCAAAAAACCAAGCGGGGTTGCCCGGGGAAGGACAACCAGTAAAGCAACTCCCGTCCTTGAGGCGCTGTGCTGCCCCCCACAAACCAAGGACTCCTGCCAACATGATAGGATCCTTATTAGGTCCTCTCATTTGGCTTGATAAAACCGTATCACTTCTTCGTTCGTCAAGGAAGCTTGGCTAATATTCGCCACATTCTTTGCGTTTACGCCGTCGATAGGACCAATATGCAACAGGATACCGCGCCCATGTCCTAAATGCCGGCAATAAGCCATTTTCCTAATGTGGTTTTTCCCGCCGAATCAAACCCTTCCAAGACTGTTTGGCGGAATTATCAATTGCCGGCCGATTCGCCTGCTCCTGGACAAAGGCCCAGGAAAAAAAGAAACGGGCACCCGGTAATCCGGATGCCCGCCCCCTTCCCGGCTTGAAACCGGACAGCTATTTCGCGGTCAGTTTCGTGTCCACCGCCGCCGGTGGGAATTCACCCACATGATAGTTGTGGCACTGCGTACAGTCGTTCCCCGCCACGCTTTCCGTATGACAATCGGCGCAGACCTTCTGGCTCAGCGGAGAGAAGTTGCTGGTGAAGGTCGAATTGTCAAAATCAGTGAAACCGGCGGTGTAATCCGCTTCCGGATTCAATTCATGACAGGTCGAACACCCCTTATCCCCGATCAGCGCGAAATGCTTGGCGTGGAAGAAGTCGGTGAAGCCCACGGCGGACGGGTTCGGCTGCCGCGATTTCCAGTTCACTTCCCCGGGCCCGTCGGTTTTGTCGACACTGTGACAGCCCACGCATCCGCCTGGCGATTTAGGCGTACCGATCGCATCCATCAACGACGCGCCCAATTCCTCGTCCTGGTTGGTGACGACGGCGAAGCGCAGCCAGTCGCGCATGAATTTATCCCCATGCCCGGTCAGCTTGTAGTTGAGCGTGAAGTATTCGACATACCAACCGCCGCCTTCAGACCAATCGGCCTCCTCGAGCATGCCGTCGGGCAGTTCATATTCCTCACCTTCATCTTCCGGCATCGGCTGCGCCGTGCCGTCGAGATGGGCTTCCATTTCCTCGAACAGGTTCGGGAACCAGCGTTGCTGAAGAATGGAAACGGCGTCGATATGCAAACCCGCCATCAAGTCGGCGACCTGTTTCTGGTTCAGATCCGCGTCCGAGGCGGCGCTCAGGCGTTCCTGGATCGCTTCGGGGCCCTGGGTCAGAATATCGTAGATCAGGGTTTTATAGGCCCAGATCAGATTCTCGATATGCTTCTGTCCGTCCTCATCGATATCGGCGAGGTCGAAAAGATCCAGGTCTTCCTCTTCGATATACGCACGTGCGGCGGCATAGCCCTCGTCGCTGCGCATCAAGGCATCGCCGATCGCCTGGAACTCCTCACCCTCGGCATAGGCCGGGTATTCCCCGGTATCGGCTTCCATGTCGATCAGGGAATCCACGTCCATGCCGGGCAGTTTGAGGATCTCGACCGGCTTGTCGGCAATGAAGGGCGCATGACAGGACGCGCAACCCGTGTCGAAGCCGGCGAACAGCATCAATTTGCCCTGCGTGTCGGGCACATGACAGGTCCGGCAGGTGCCGGGCGCCTTGTCCGCGTTATTTGGATCGACGAAATACTTCCCGATATGGGCCTGATGATCGAAGGCTATCCGCGTCCGGCGCAAATAGGGATAGGCGCCGAATTCCGGGTGCCCGTCACCGATCGCGTTGAACTTGGTCGTATGACAGGCCTGACATTCCGAATTGGACATCTTGGTGATGTCGTTCTGATGTCCGCCATGTTCCTGGTGACAGGTTCGGCAGGCGACACCGCCGCCATCCGCTTCCGGCACCGACAGCCCCATTACCGCGGAAACCCGCGTCATCAGGGGACCGCCCCCCTCACCGCCCCGCGCGGCCGCGTCTTCCGATGCCGCGGCCAGGAAGGCGCTGGTCTGGTTATGAGGATTGCCGCCCCTGTTTTCGTGACAACCCAGGCAATTCTGAATATCCGACGTCTCGCTGCCGCCGGTGAACATGGAATGCGCCCAGGCGACCATCCCCTTGCCCGAGACCGTGTGGCAACTGGCGCAACCGCCCAGTTCCGAATGGGCCGCCGATAGCGGACCGGGCGAGAACACGGCCTCACCCGTCATGCCGCCGGCCAAAACCAGCAACAATCCGACCACAACCGCGACCACATAGCGGGACAACATTCCCCTTTGGCGCCGGATACTCGGCTTCGGCGAGCATTTCGGGATCGGATTGCAGCAACTGCCGTCCGGTGCGGGGCCTTGCGAGCACTTGCCGCCGGCCGCATCGCTACGCGTGCAGATCCACCGCCCGTCCTTCATCAGGGGACGGCATTCCGACTGCGCCCGGCAAACGCCATTGCCGCCCGGCCCTACCAGACAGGGTTTGCCTTCCGCCAACCGGCCGCAGACCCATTCCTGGTTCGGCCGCTCGTAAGGGCTGCTTCGATAATCAAAACGCTGAAGTTTCAAATTCACGTTCCAGCCCCCACTACAAACTCATGCCGGCAAAGGCATGCACAAGGATCACATGCACCACGGCCAGGGCCAGAAGCCCGTAAGTCGCCGGAATATGGATGAAAAGCCATCCTTTCAGCGTCTTCTGCAGCGCATAGTGATAATCCAAATCGCTTTTCTTCTCGGCCAAGGCGCGCAACTCGCCCAACACTTCCTTTTCGGTGTCGTTCAGGTAGCGCTCCATGCTGTCGAATTCCTGCTTCAGCGCGAAGCGGCGACCGCCGAGTTCCATGATGTGTTCGAAATAGTCCCGCGGCCGCGTGAACCAGTCGCGCAGCCGTTCGGCGTAGAAGTCCGCAATCGACGTTGAAGTGGTCTGTTCCACCGAATAGACCGCCAGATCATCGGCCGCTTCCCGCAATTGGGTCATAAAGATCGGAATGCGTTCGAAGATCACCTCTTCCCCGCGCCGGGTCAGGCGCGGCGGCAGCGATTTCGACAGGAAGGCCCCCAAAACGCCGGACAGCGCCACGATCACGAACAGCACCGCCATCGTCGTTTCGATCCAGCCGTTCGGAACGTTGAAATCGAGATGGATGAGAAAGGTGCCGACCACGAACCAACCGAGATACACGTGCAGCTTTACCCAATTCCGGACTTTCGCCAGCGGCAGGAAAGGCAGCTTCTTGCGTGTGTTCAACAAGGTCAGGACCAGCATCCCGCCGAGCAGGATCCAGCCCGTGACGAAAGCGGGCTCCCACAAGGCCGCCTGCATGCCGCCATGCAGAAAATAGATCGCGACGGCGGCCAGGAAGGCGATACCGAACCGCCCAATATGTTTTCGGGTCAACGTCATGATTGGTTCAGCCATTCCGCAATTGGGCCCAGGTCGCTCATATTCACGCGGCGCAGGGCATCGTGCGGACAGGCGCGTTCACAGGACGGCCCGCCCATCTGATCGACGCAAAGGTCGCATTTCGTCGACTTCATGATCGGCGCGTTCGCTTCATCCAAAACGAAATCGCCGTTTTCGTCGCGCACCGCGACCATCCGGATATTGTCGTAGGGACAGGAATTCGCGCATGTCGCGCAGCCGATACAGGCGCTGTCGTTGATCACGACCTGCCCCTGTAGGGACGAGCGGTGAATGGCGCCCGTCGGACAGCCGATCATGCAGACCGGATCGGTACAGTGCATGCAGGCATTCGCGATCATCACATTGCCGTAGCGGCGGCCGTGACGGGCGAAACGCGGGTTGTTGTTATGCGTTGCCGCGCAGGCCCGAACACAATCGTCGCACCGGACACAGCGGTCCGTATTGATCAGCATCGTGGCTCGACCGTTGATGATCCGGTTCTCAACCAGGAATTCCAGCAGCCCGGTATCGAGCCCCGATCCCTCCTGGGTCACCGATTGGATCGAATCCGCCTCGGGCTTGTCGAGCACTATGGGCGCGGGCAGCAGGTTCGGCGGCAGGTTCGGAAGGACGATGTCCTCGACAATTTTGGTCGGAACCCGCAGAACGTCGACATTACCGAGCCCACGGAGCGAATTCTGATACGGGATCTGGTCGTCGTTCTTCCAGTTATGGACCAGTTCCTCCAGGCCGTAGACTTCGCCCCGGCCAAGGAAGGATATGGTCGGGTCGCCATGGTTCACATGCCGGCTGACCCGCGCGAACCCGGTTCGGATCAGGAACAGGCCGTCGACATATTCCCCCTCACCCGCGATCACAGGTTCATGCCGGAGGCGTTCGGCGCCGGTCAATTCCGCGAGCTTCTTGAAGCTCGTATGCCATTCGAATTCGCCATAGGTCTCGAACACCGTCGCATCCGCGACACTTTGGATCGTCTCGTCATCCAGATGCTGGAACAGCGGCAGCGCGCGCAGATGATGGATCAGACTGCGTTCGCGGTAGAGCTTGTCGATATGGTTCCGGAAGGCTTCGTCCCGGCGGCGGATATCGCGGATCCCCTGCCAGCGGATTTCGAGCAGCTCCGTATCGCCATCGGCAAAAAGGCTCAAAGTCCGCGGAGTCCGGCCCAAGGCGGCGATTTCGCCGAAGATCGTGCCCTCGCGCAGCGGTTCGGTGTGATAGTCCTTCATGATCGAAGGGACATCCTGCAGGAAGGTATGGGTTTCCCCATCCCGAACCCGCTGACCGGTTTCCGCGCCGCCACCTTTGAGGCGTGCGACATCGCGGACTTCCGGCATGTCCGGATTGGCCCAAAGCTGCTTCAGTGCCCCGAAGACGCCGCGTTTCTTTTCCGTCTGGCGACCGAGCAAGGCATCCGGAAGGTCCGGATTGATGACGACCCGAACGGAACCCGACAGCACCATGAAGGCGGAATTCCCGTAATCCCCCCGTCGCACGACGATGTCGCCGTGGCGGTAATTGCGGATCCGCATGTCGTTCCGCACGATGTCGCGCAACGACATGGATGGCGGGAAACTGGATTCGTCCATATTGCAGAACGGCTCCAGCGTCATGATCCGGTCTACATCCTCGTCCGTCATCTCAGTACTGAACGGGTTGTCCCAGCGCATAGGACGTTGAATGACTAACGGTCCGTCCATAATTCCCCCTGTGCCGGTCCACTTGGAACCGTCGCTACAGGCGCCGGCACACCGCGTGCCGGCCCCTTACTCAAAATCCGGCCGATCAGGCCTCCAGAACCAGGTTGCCCTTCGGCACCGAGACGCATACCAGGCACGACCCGGATTCCGGCGCGGATCCCGGTTCCTCGACATATTTCACATCGCCTGATTTCACCGCGGTGATGCAGGTGCCGCAGTTGCCGGCCCGGCAACCGGAATCCATGGCAATGCCTTGTGCTTCGCCGAATTCCAGAAGTGAATCGAAGGATGCGTCCCAAGCGACTTTCTTACCCGACTTGGCGAATTCCACCTCGATCGCTTCGGCCGGCGCGGCGCCTGCGTCCTCGGCCGGCTTGGGCTTGGCTTTCTTGACGCTTGCCGGTCCGAAGGCTTCGAAATGCACGTTCGGTTCCGGAACACCCCAGGCGTCCAGGTCCTTCACCAGCGATTCCATCATCGGGGGCGGACCACAGATGTAGAAATCGTAGTTGTTGGATGGCAGGGCGCGTTTAAACAGATCGACGCTTACGCGTTCCGCATGCTGATAGTCGCGGCCTTCCTCGTCGCCTTCTTCCGGATCGCTGTAGCAAACGTGAAGATGGATATTCTCATGATCCCGGGCCAATTGCTCGAGATGCTCCTTCATCACGTGTTCCTTGCTGTTCCGCACACCATAGAAGAAGTGCGTCTCACGCTTGGAACCGGACAGCGCGATCGAATTGACCATGCTCATCACCGGCGTCAGTCCGACACCACCGCCGATCAGAACAACCGGCGTATGCTTGGTCTGATCCATGAAGAACTTACCGGACGGCGCTTTGACGTCCAGGATGTCCCCTTCCTCCAACTGATCGTGGAAGAAGCTGGAGGACAGGCCCGACGGCAGGTCCGGACGGTCGCGCGGCGGCGGAACCTTCTTGATGCTGACCCGATAATAGTCGCGCTGCAGCGGACTGTCGGACAAGGAGTAACAGCGGATAACCGGCTTATCCTTGCCCGGAATCTTCAACTGAAACGTCAAATACTGACCCGGGTCGAACGGCGGATGTCCCTTGCCGTCATGCGGCTTCAGATAGAAGGAGCAGATACCGCCGCCTTCCGGGACCTTCCGGTCGATCCTGTATTTCCGGATCCCGTTCCAGGTCAATGTCGCACGGTCGCGTTCTGCACGCATATGCGCGCTGGACGCCTTGACCTGATTGCGCAGCATCGCGACCTGTTGATCGTAATAAGTGCTTTCCGCGGAAGCCCGGCGCATCGAACTCCAGGTCATCGCAAAGACCTGGATCGCGACCGCCGCGAGCACCGCGCCGCCGATGAGTTGATACCCGGAGGTCCCAAGCTCACCCGCCTGCCCGAATACAATCGCGAACACGCCGACTATGATTGCGCCGCCAAACATGACACGGCCGACCCAATTCATACCATCTCCTTCTCCGCGACGCCGCGCGGCAGCTTGTTTCGCCCTGGATGCGCCTTTCGGTTCCCCTTTCGGATCCCTTTGGGAAGCACCCGGTCGTTTCGAAGACGCGGTCCCGGCGGCAGCACCGTTACCTGTTGTCTTCTCCACCCCGGCCGTCGTCGGCTTCGCCGCAACGGCCTCAACATTCGCAGGGGCCGGTTCCACCTGCGTTTCAGGTTTCGGCGACGTAGCTTGCGCACTAGGCGAAGCAGCCCCCGAAACCTCCGGCCCAGCCTCATAGGCCAGGGTAATCAATAAGTTGCCGATCTCCAACTGATCTTCGAGGTTGAGGTCTTGAGCCTCGTTCGGACTGATCCGGGCTTCGTTGACGAAGGTCCCGTTGCTGGAGCCGACATCGGTGATCAGCAACGTGCCAGGTCGCTTCACAGAGAAAACGCAATGATCACGGGAAATAGAGAAATCTGTCAGAACATAGTCGCTGGATTTCGGGTTCCGCCCAACAGCGAAACGCCCTTTGTCCATCAGCGCGGATTCGTCGATCGAGAAACTTTGGATCTGACCCGTGCTCGTTTCAAAACTAAACGTCCACGTGCCGGGCTTGCGATTGGGCGCAGTTGTGCCCGACGCCTGTCCACCGTCCCCCGAAGCGCTTTCTGCGCCGGTACTTTCTTGCGCGTCCGTCATGGATTTCCCGGTCGATGAACCGTTACTTCCCTTAAGATTTCACCGCGCCCGCACCATGTGATCGCACGCAGTACAAACGTCCGGGTCAATACGGTTCGTTTCATGCGGTACCACAGTCCCCAAAGCGCAGGTTAACCTTGTTCACTAGAGTGTGTAAACAGGTGATCGGGGTTAGAACGACTGTCCAATAGGACGATATCGCCATTTGGCACATGCTAAGTGAATAATAAATTAATATGTCCGGAAAAATTCGCTATTTCAAAGCGCTGCGACCATCCCGACGTTGAAATCAACGATTGGGGACAGGGCTAGATTCGCCGGCGTCGACGTGTCCGCGTCGGACAGCCGGCCCCTTCCTCATTGCCGGCGCGCTGGCGGGGCAACGAACAGAAACTTCGGTGGGAATACGCTTTTCGGTCGTTAGTCCAACCGCAGGGTGGTTGCCGGATCGAAAAGGTGGATATCCTCCGCCGGAACGGAGAACTGCACGGAATGCGTTCCCTGCTCCGTCGTATGCACCCCCTGCAAGCTGGCGGTGAAAAGTTCCGCGCCGTTCTTTAGTTTGCCATGCAGCAGCGTCGTCGCGCCAAGCGGCTCGGTCAGTGTCACGTCCAACGCCAAAGGCCCATTGGGATCGACATGGACATGTTCCGGGCGAATTCCGACAGTGACCGGGCCGGAATGCCGGCTGCGGCACGGCAAAACAGCGCCGCCCGGCAGGGTTACCATGCCGTCCGCGGCCGTCCCCTGCACCGTGTTCATCGACGGGCTGCCGATGAATTGCGCCGCGAAAAGCGTACGCGGCCGCTCATAGACCTCAAGCGGCGTGCCGATCTGCTCAGCCACCCCGCCATTCATCACGATCATCCTGTTCGCCATGGTCATGGCTTCGACCTGATCATGGGTCACATAAAGCGAGGTGATGCCGAGTTTGGACTGCAATTCGCGGATTTCGAGCCGCATTTGCACCCGCAGCTTGGCATCCAAATTCGAAAGCGGTTCGTCGAACAGGAAGACAGCCGGCTGACGCACGATCGCGCGGCCCATGGCGACGCGTTGACGTTGACCACCTGACAATTCCCGCGGCTTGCGGTCCAGGTAAGGTTCCAATTGTAGAAGTTTTGCCGCTTCGGCCACCTTGCGCTCGATCTCCGGCTTCGGAATGCGGGCGATTTTCAGGCCATAGGCCATGTTCTGGCGCACCGACATATGGGGGTAGAGCGCATAGTTCTGGAACACCATGGCGATATCCCGGTCCATCGGTTCCTTCTCATTCACCCGCAGGCCGTTGATCTGGATCTCCCCTTCCGAGATCGTTTCCAGGCCGGCCACCATTCGCAGCAGCGTCGACTTCCCGCAGCCTGACGGCCCGACGATGACGATGAACTCGCCATCGGCGATTTCCATATCGATGCCGTGGATGACATCCACCGTTCCGAAGCGTTTCTTGACGCCCTTCAGCGCAACCGTTGCCATATTATTTCTCGCTATCCACCAAACCGCGGATGAAAAGTTTCTGCATGGAGACCACGACGATCACCGGTGGGATCATCGCCAGGATCGACGTCGCCATGATCACGGGCCAATCCGCCGTGTCGTCGCCCGACGGGAACATCTGCTTGATGCCCATGACGATGGTGTTCATTTCCGGCTCGGTGGTGATGAGCAGCGGCCAAAGATACTGGTTCCAGCCATAAATGAAGAGAATGACGAAAAGCGCCGCGATGTTCGTGCGGCTCATCGGCAAGACGATATCGACAAAGAACCGCATCGGCCTGGCGCCGTCGACCCGCGCCGCCTCGGCCAGTTCGTCAGGGATGGTCAGGAAGAACTGGCGAAACAGGAAGGTCGCCGTCGCCGAAGCGATCAGCGGAAAGATCAGCCCGGCATAGGAATTAAGCAGCCCGAAACCAGCGACCACTTCATAGGTCGGCACGATCCTGACCTCTACCGGCAGCATCAAGGTGATAAAGATCATCCAGAAGAAGGTCGTGCGGCCCGGAAACCGGAAATAAACGATCGCGAAGGCCGACAGCAGCGATATGGCGATCTTGCCCAAAGCAATTCCCAGGGCCATCACCAGCGAGTTCAGCAGCATCGTCGCGACCGGTATATTGACGCCCGCGAACAGCGCCCGTGTGTAGTTTTCCACGAAATGTCCGCCCGGCAGCAGCGGCATCGGCGGCGAGACGATTTCAGGCTGGGTCACCGTCGATGCGACGAAGGCGAGCCAGATCGGGAAGAAAACGACCAGCACCCCCAGGATCATCAGAGCGTGGGTCATCCACAACGCGCTGCCGCGTTTCTCGACCATGCCGGCCGCGGGCAATTTGCCCTGCGTTTTACGTTCGGGTGCGGCCATCAGTAGTGCACCTTCTTTTCGACGTAGCGGAACTGAACCACGGTCAAGGCGCCGACCACGACCAGCAGAATCACCGACTGCGCGGCGGAGGACCCGAGGTCCTGGCCGACGAAGCCGTCAGCGAAGACTTTGTAGACCAGAATGGTGGTTGCCTGTTGCGGACCGCCGGACGTGATGGTGTGGATGACCCCAAAGGTCTCGAAGAATGCATAGACGACATTCACGACCAGCAGGAAGAAGGTCGTCGGCGACAGCAAGGGCAGCACGATGGTGAAGAATCGCGTCCAAAAACGGGCGCCGTCGATTGCCGCCGCTTCGATCACCGAGCGCGGAACGCTCTGCAGTGCGGCAAAGAAGAACAGAAAGTTATAGCTGATGCGGCCCCAGGCGGAGGCAACGACGACAAGGCCCATCGCCTCCCCGTCGTTCAGCACGTGATTCCAGTCATAGCCCAGCTGGCCGAGATACCAAGACACCACGCCGACGCGCGTATTGAACATGAACAGCCACAGCACCCCCGCCACCGCGGGCGCAACCGCATAGGGCCAGATCAACAGGGTCCGATACGTCCCTGCCCCCTTGACCAATCTGTCCGCCATCACGGCGAGAAAAAGCGCCGGCACCATCGACACCAGGGTCACCAGGGTCGAGAAGATCGCCGTCGTCAGGAAGGAGGCGCGGTAATACTTGTCGCTGAGCAGGTATTCGAAATTTCCCAGGCCGACGAATTGAGACGACAGGCCGAAGGGATCGGGGATGAACAGGGACTGCCAAATCGCCTGTCCCGCCGGATAGAAGAAGAAAACACCGGAAATGAGAATCTGGGGAAACACCAGGGCCAGCGGCAGCAGCCATCCCTTGAATGTAACGCGTTTTTCCATGACCCCAATCCAAGACCTAAAATCAACATGGCCGCCTGTGGACCGGCCCAGTTCACGAAGGCCGGATGCGACGGCCGGCGGCGTATGACGCCGCCGCCGGCCGTGCCAACACGAAGACCCGCGACGGCGGGTCCGTATTCCCGTTACTTTACCGGTTGGCCTGCTCAAATCGGCGGAGCAAGACGTTGCCGCGTTCGACGGCGCTGTCCATGGCTTCCTGTGCCGTTTTGTCACCGGACCAAACCGCTTCCAATTCTTCGTCGATGATACCACGGATCTGATCGAAGGAACCAAGGCGAAGACCCTTGGAATTGGCGGTCGGCTGATTGGCAGTCATCTGGATCACCGCAACGTCGGTGCCCGGATTTTCCTTGTAGAAACCGTCGGCCTTGGTCTTTTCACCGGCCGCAATCGTGATCGGAAGATAGCCCGTATCCTGATGCCATTTGGCCTGGATGTCGGTCGAGGACAGGAAGTTCAGGAACGCCGCGACGCCCTTGTATTCCTCGTCCGTATGGCCGGTCATGACCCAAAGCGACGCGCCGCCGATGATGGTGTTCTGCGGTGCGCCGTCGACGCCTTCCCAATAGGGCAGTGGGCGAACGGCGAAGTCGAACTGCGCTTCCTTTTTGATGCCCGCATAGCCGGCGGAGCTTTCGGTGAACAGCGCGCATTCGCCGCTGCGGAAATTGGCGCCGCCTTCGTTCCGACGACCGGCATAGAAGAACTTACCGTCCTTCGCCCAATCGCCCATGGTCTGGATGTGCTTGACCTGAACCGGGCCGTTGAAGGCCAATTCCGTGTCGAGGCCGGCAAAGCCGTTATCCTTCGTCGCGAAAGGTACGTTGTGATAGGCGCTGAGGTTCTCGAGATGGATCCAGCTTTGCCACGCGGTGGTCAGCGGGCAGGAATGGCCGGAAGCCTTCAACGTGTCGAGCACGTCACCGACCTTCTGCCACGTGGACAGGTCGACATTCGGATCAATACCGGCCGCCTTAAGGGCGTCCTTGTTGACCCACAAGACCGGCGTGGAGGAATTGAACGGCAGGGACAGCATTTCCCCGTCCGTCGTCGTGTAATAACCCTTCACCGCGCCGATATAGGCATCCTGGTCGAACTCGGCGCCAGCATCGGCCATCACTTCGTATACCGGCTTGATGGCGCCCTTGGCGCCCATCATGGTCGCAGTGCCGACTTCGAAGACCATCAGGATATGAGGCTGTTCCTGGGCGCGGAAAGCGGCGATGCCGGCATTCAGCGTTTCGGAATAGTTCCCCTTGTGGGACCCGACGACCTTGTAGTCGCTCTGGCTAGAGTTGAAGGTTTCAATCTGCTCCGCCACCAGCTCGCCCAAGCGGCCGGTGAACGCATGCCAAAATTGTACTTCGGTTTGGGCCATCGCACTGAACGGCGACGCCAACAGGGACCCGGCGACCAAAGCGCCGATTGCAGAAAATCTCATATATACCTCCCAATGGGCAAACCAACCCCGCCGAATGACGGGCGCGTGCCTCCGCTTATCTAAAAAATGCTACAGATCGATTACATAATGAACAACGATTTATGTAAGCATTTACATAACATCGCATTATAGTTATGCAGATTTGAACGCCCTACCCCAAAACCACCGGAGTAAGAACATCATGCGGCTTCGGATGCGGCAGTTGGAAGCATTGATGGCGGTCGCCGAGACCGGGTCGATGACCCGCGCGGCCGAGGATTTGGGCATTTCCCAACCCGCCGTCAGCCGGTTGCTGTCGGACCTCTCTACGCAAATCGGCTTTCAGCTTTTCCAGCGGCGCGACGGTGTCCTCACCCCGACACAGGAGGCGCGGTTCCTACTGCCCGACATTCAACGGGTGCTGGAGCGCTTGGATCATATTGGGGAACTCAGCCGCAACCTGACGGAACGCAAGGCCGGGCATCTGAAGGTCGCCTGCTTGCCGGGCTTCGCCACCAGCCACCTGCCCGATGTGCTGTCCGCCTTCCTGGAGGAACGGCCGGGCGTCACCGTTACGATCGAACCGGACCGTCCGGAACGGATCATGGAATGGATGCTGAACGAGCAATACGACCTGGGCATCACCGACGGGTTCGAAGGCCATCCCGCGGTGCAGAGTGAGACGATCGACCTGCGCACCGTCTGCATCTTTCCTGAAGGGCATCGCTTCGCCGACATGAAGGTCGTCCGCGCGACCGATCTGGTGGAAGAGAAGATCATTCATACACGGCGCGACAGCCCGTTCTACCGTGCGTTCCAGGAGGCGATTCAGTCGCGCGGCGTCGCGATCAACTCCCTGGTCGAAATCCGTCAGTTCACCGCCGCCTGCGAATTGGTGTCGCGCGGCCTGGGCGTTTCGGTGATCAGCGAGTTGGACGCGGAAGGCTATCGCAACCGCGGTGTCCGGTTCCGCCCCTTCGAACCGCGCATTCCTCACCGCCTGGCCATCGTCCGGCCGACGCATAAGGACCCGTCACTGGTGATGATGGAATTCATGGACATGTTCCGCGAAAGCCTGGCTCGATACCGGCTTTAGCTTTTCCGCGCCAATCAATCCCAGGACGCGATCAACTCCGACGCTTCCGCTTCGAAGGCCTTGGTGACATCGCGCAAGCCTTGCAGACCCAGAACCAGAAGGTCCTTGTTGGCGGGACTGTTGCCATAGACAAGACAGCCCATGCGCTCGAAGACCGGTGCGCCCTTGACCGGATGAAGCAGACCACTGCGGATATGCTGCATCACCATTCTGACAGGCAGATAGGCACTGCCGCCGAATTCCAGGATATAGCGAACGGCGATCATCCCAAGCCCCGCCGTCAGTTCCGGGGTAAGGTCGGGGAAAGCGGCGTCATGATCCTGTTTGAACGGCTCGCCCCAGTCGATCTTCACATAGCCCTTGCGCCAATCCGGGTCATCCACCCGGCATCGTCCCTGCGAGGTGAGAAGGAAAAGCCGGTCGCTCATGAATTCCTCGATCGTGAGGCCCGGTGCTTTCTGCGGTTCATACATCAGCCCGACATCGAGGACACCGTCGCGAAGATGCGCCATCAGGCCCGGCGAGAAATCGGCCTCCACATGAACGGCGACATCCGGCGCCCTGTCCCGCATCCAACTGACCCACTGAATTTCAAGCTGATCCCACAGGCTGATCGCCACGCCCAGGCTGATCGAGTCCCGGTATTGCTCGGCCAGGGCCACATCCTGCCGGGCGCGCTGCCACAGCCGGCTCAAACTGGTGGCGTGACGCAGCAATCGTTCGCCGCTGGGCGTCAACACCGCCCCGGTATGGCCGCGGGTGAACAACTTTCGGCCCAACTCATCCTCCAACGTCCGGATCCGGGCGCTGACGGATGATTGGCTCACATTCAGGTTTTCCGCCGTTTTGTGAAAGTTGCCCGTGGAGACGACGTCCAGAAACGTCCTGATCTGATCTATATGCATAACGTCCCCGGCCCTGCCCGCACGGGGCGGGCCCGTGCAGTCCTATTCCTCGGTTTTACGGCGGTTCACTAAAACGCTGAGCAAGGCCAGCACCCCGGACCCGACCATCAAGAAGAAGGATACGGCGTTCAGCACAGGCGTCGACCCAACCTTCACCATGCGATCGTACATCGTGATCGTCAGCGGTGCATCCGGTCCGACCAGCATCAAGGTCGTATTGAAGTTCTCGAACGACACCAGGAAGGCGACCACGAAGGCGGAAAACATCGCCGGCGCCAGGAAGGGCAGCGTGATCGTGGACAAGACCCGGAACCGTGTCGCCCCCAGATTCAGGGCGGCGTCTTCCAGCGTGGTGTCGAACTTTCGAAGCCGCGCGGCGATCACCAGCGAGGTGATGGTGGTGAGGAACGAGAATTGGCCAAGGATCACCAGCGGAATTCCGGGACGCAGCATGCCCAGTTCTATCCCGATCGCGTCATCCGCCCCATTCGCGATCATGCTGGCGAAAACCAGGATCGAAATGCCCAGGATCACGCCCGGGATCACCAAGGGCACAATCATCAGGATGTAGAAGAAGCCCTTGAACGGGAACTGTTTGCGTTCGAACAGAAAGGCGTTGCAGGTTCCGACCGCGACCGCCATGGCGGAAACGATCACCCCGATATACAAGGAATTACCGATCCCGCGCAGTAACCGGCTGTCGTGGAACATTCCGATCTTGGGGCTCTCGGTACCGAAGAACCATTTCAGCGTGAAGCCGTTCCAGGGCAAGGCCGGAAAATTGGAATCGTTGAAGGCGAACACGCCGGCGACGATCAGCGGCGCGGCCAGATACAGGAAGAACAGCAGCATATAGCCGCCATACACACCGCGCAGAAAACCGGAATTTGGAGCAGCAACGTTCACGGTCTAATCCTTCGCCACGGTGGATGCCAGATTCTGCCCGGTCAGTTTCAGGCCGAGCCAAACGGCCAGCGACGTGAAAGCCAACAGCACGCAGCCGAATGTCGCCCCCGCTTCCCAGTTATACCGGGTGATGAACTGCTGATAGATCTGTTCGGTGAACCACATGCTGTTCTTGCCGCCGAGCAGAACCGGCGTCAGGTAACTGCCGGCACAGAGCATGAAGACGATGATGCAGCCAGCGACGATGCCGGGCATGGCATAGGGAATGACGATCCGACGCAGCACGGTGAAACGACTGCCGCCGAGATTGTAACCGGCTTCGATCAAGGCATTGTCCATCCCATCCATGGTCGATACCAGGGGCACGATCATGAACAGCACGACGGTATAGACCAGCCCCATCACGACGGTAACATCGTTGTACAACAGTTCCACCGGTTCCCCGATCAAACCCGCACCCTGCAACAGGCTGGAAAACACACCGGTTTCCCGCAGCAGCAAAATCCAACCGAAGGCGCGGACGAGGTCGCTGACCCATAGGGGGATCAGGCATAAAAGAAACAGCGCGGCCCGCGACCGTTTGCGCGCGATCTTCGCGATGTAATACGCAACCGGAAAGCCAACCAGCAACGCAAGCACCGTCACCAGAACGGAAATCCACGCGGTGCGTAAAAGTGTGTTCCAATAGATCGGTTCATTCAGGAATTCGAAATAGTTCGCCAGACCGAATTCATACACCCGGGGCGCCAGCTTGACCTGTAATGACAGATAGCCGATGCCGATCTGCGGCAGAACGATCAGCAGCAATATCCACAACGCGAATGGCGTGAACAGCAGGATCAGCGAAAGGCGGCCTGTATCCGTACGCAACACGGCGTCAGTCCTCCGCCTTGAAACAGATACCGCCGGCATGCGGCCATTCCAACGTCACATCCTGCCCGACGGACTCGCGTGAGAGGCCCCCGTCCAGACGATGATCGACCTCGATCAACTCCCCGCGCGACGTCCTCACCAGCACCCTGCTGTTCGCCCCGTTGAACAGGAAGCTGTCGATTGTCCCCTGCAACCGATTGCGGTCGGGCGCGTCGGGCAAAAGGCCCGGCGTCACCACCAAGGCTTCCGGTCGGACGAAGACCGATGCCGTGTCACCAACCGATAACCGGCCAGTATTTGATGATCCGCCCCCCTGCCCCGATGATCCCCCGGCTAGGGGTGCGACCAAGGTCGCGCCACCATCCAGGCCGACTTTCACCTGGTCCCGATCCAACGCGGTGACAGTACCCGACCAGCGATTGCTGTCGCCGACGAACCCGGCGACGAAGGCTGACGAGGGCGCCCGGTACAGGTCTTCCGGCGCCCCGATCTGTTCGAAGCGCCCGGCATTCATGACCGCGACATTGTCGGACATAACCAAGGCTTCGGATTGATCATGGGTGATGTAGAGGAAGGTCGTGTTGAACTGATGCTGAAGCTGTTTCAACTCGATCTTCATATGTTCCCGCAGCTTGAGATCGAGCGCCCCCAACGGTTCGTCGAGCAGCAGCACATCCGGCTCAAGAACCATGCAGCGCGCAATCGCCACACGTTGTTTCTGTCCGCCGGAAAGCTGGGAAATACGCTTCCCTTCGTATCCGGCCAGACCGATCCGGTCGAGGACGGCGGCGACCCGTGTCTTGATCTCGCTTTTGCTATCCCCCCGGCATCGCAACCCGTATGCGATATTCTCGCCCACATCCATCATCGGAAAGAGGGCGAGATGCTGAAAAACCATTTTCACGTTTCGTTTGTTCGGCCCGATCGACAGAACCGATTGCCCCTTTATGCGGATATCGCCGCCGCTCGGCGTCTCGAACCCCGCAATCATCCGCATCAAGGTCGTCTTTCCGCAACCCGATGGCCCGAGGATCGAGAAGAAGGAACCGCTGGGCACTTCCAGGGACACGTCGTTCACGGCGCAGAAGGCGCCGAACATCTTGGTCAGGTTATCGCATTGAAGGTCGAACATGATTACGCGCGGGCTTTCAACTCTCGGTGTTTCGGCCATCCGGCGAACGCTATCGGGCCCTGGTTGACCCGATAGCGTCCTCACCGGACGAATGGACGTATGCTTAGTCTGACGCCGCCTTGATGCGGTCCAGGACCTTGCCTTCCATATCCTCAAGCCCGGCCGGCACGCTTGGCATGACTTTTAGGTTGGCGATGGCGGCATCGTCGAAGGCGAGGTTGACCGCTTCCCGCGCCGCATCCGGCATCAATTCCTTGCCCCCTTTGACCGCGCTGATGGCGCCGGAGGATTTGGAAATCATGGTCACGATTTCAGGCTGATTGACGAAGTTGATCCACTTATAGGCCGCGTCATCTGCCTTGCCCTTTGCCGGCAAGGTGAACGTGTCGATCCAGGCGAGCGCCCCCGTCCGTGTCGGCACGAAGCGGATATTGGGGTTCTGGCTATAAAGTTTGAACGCCGTGGAATCCCAGGCGTCGGAGGCAACCACTTCGCCGGAAAGCATCAGGTTCGAGAGCATGTCGCCGCCGGTCCAATAGGCCTTCACGTTCTTTTTGCAGTCGATCAGCTTGGCTTCCAGTTTGTCCAGAATAGCCTGATACGCCGCGGGATCGTCATAGGCGTCGAACGGGTTCATGCCCATGTCGAAGGCCATGCCCAACAACACGCCGCGCTTGAGGCGCATCGATACACGCCCGCTGTATTTGGGGTCGCAAAGGTCGGTCCATCCCTTGAGGTCCGGCGCCTTTGAAACATCGACGATCAGTCCCTGCGTGCCCCATTGATGCGGGAAGGAATAGAGTTCCCCGTCGATCGTGGCGTATTTCTTGACCGAATCCATCAGCACCGGTTCGATCACCGAAGCGTCAATCTTGGAAATATCGATCGGCTTGTAGATACCGTATTCCGACTGCGCCGCCTTGATGCGGGAGACACTGGGTTGGGCAAGATCGAAGCCGGCCCCACCGGTCGCACGCAGCTTGGCGACCATTTCCTCATTGTTCGAGAATGTAACCTCGACATCGATGTCGGGGTATTTCTTCTCGAAAAGGGCGATCACTTCATCGGGGGCATATCCGCCCCAGGTCAGCAGCCGCAGCGTTTCCGCATTGGCCGAGGACGCGCATAGGGCCGCAACGGCGCCGGCGCAAATGGCATTGAGAAATTTATTCACTTAAGCCTCCTGTTCGTTGATGTTGCTATCCGGCTTGAAGCGCCGTGTTCTTGTTGATCTGAACCGTGAAATACGGTTGACCCGCGACGCTTTCCGAAAGACCTGGAAAAAGGCTCACCGCGCCCTCGTCCTGAAATTCGAAATAATATTGAAGCGGGTATGGCGCCGCGGAATAGTCGCCGGGTATGGCGCCGTGATACGCACCGTCCCTGTATTCCAGCGGGCCGGATTGCCATGCCTCCGCTTGATTGACGTGACGAAAATACAGCCGCCCCGCGCGGCGGACCGCATCGAGTGGGCTGCATGTCAACGCGATGTCCTTGCCTGTCGAAAGGTCGGTCGGCTGGCTGTGGAGACAGGTCAATTGCTGCGGCGACGACCACCCCTCGACACGTTCGATAAGGGCGGCGGCCAAACCGGTATTCGTCGTTTCGCCGTCGACCGCCGTGCCGTCACGCCCCGCCAGGATCGCCACCATGTCGGCGATGTCCTGATCGATCGCCGGCAAGCGGTCGTCCCAACGTCCGCTTAGCCAAGAATGCGGTCCATAGGTGAGGTCCGGCACATAATGTGCCCTTCCCTCTTCCGCCGCGACGGCCCAAGCATCGCGCGCAAGTCTGTACCGGCAAAGGGCCGCGTCACCGACCGACGGCGCGCCTAGCAGCAGGAAAATCTCCCACAACACCGCCGCGCGGGTCTTTTCCGCGAAGAACCGGCCAATGGCCGCATGTATGGTGACATCCGCCGAAAATCGCCTTAATTCCGGACTGTGTTCGGAAACGCCCGCCCGCGCCCGTTCATTGGCCAGGACCGCCTTGGCACTCAGGGTTTCCAGCCAATTCGCCCAGGTCAGCGGGGCGATGCGGTCGACCGGCTCGCCGGCCACCAGGGCCGCCGCGCATTCCGCCGGCGACATGAAGAGCTGGGGGTCGCAGGAGCCGACCGTGCCGTAACGCGCCGGTTTGAACAGTTCATATCCGTACGGCAAATACGGCGCCTCATGCACCACGGACATGTTCTCGTATATTTCGGGCCAATACGAATTGTTCGATGCCGTCGGCGTATGACACAGAGTAATCAAAGGGAGGATACGGGTCGCGTTCGCCATCGCCGTACGGCAATCGCGCGCCGCACCGTCGAATTGAGCGGAAAGATATCTGTCCGCGCTGTCGTCGACCGATGCCGGGTTATACAGCCCCCGCCCCCAGACCCGGTAGGTATAGGCGAACTTCTGCCAATCCCGGCGGCGCAACAGGGTCGAGTCCTTATAGCCGGTCCGATCCCCCGGAAGCCCGCTGCCCATGCGCCCTTTGAAGGAGAGCGGCTCACACAGCTCTACGCCCGCCGAGCCGCAAAACGTGGAATGCCGGCCATAGCCGCCGGCCAAGACCGGATCGCCCCACAGCAGCACGCGCATCGTTCCCGGCCATATGCGGTAGACGACGTCATAGGGCCGGCCATCCTTCAACAGATCGCCATAGCTGTAGCGCATGAATTTCCGGGCGCCTTCGCTGAAGCGCCACGTGCCTTCGTGCTCTGCCGCATCCGGGCCGGAATAAAGCGTCTTCATATCGCGGCCGGCGCCGCCGTCACCGCCCGCCCCCGTTTCCAGCTCCAATGCCCGGATCGACGCCTGGTGGTATGGCAATCCCATATGTTCCGATGTGTATTTCGGGGAGATGCAGACAGGCATGCCGGTTCCCAGCGCGATCTGGATCATGCGTTCGTCGATGCCCTTCGCATGCAGATCCAATTGGATCGTCCGGCCGCATCCGGTCACGGCTTCGAAATAGGTTTCCCAGAAATCGTAGCTTCCTTCCGGAATGCCGCATTCCACATGGACGCGCAGGGTGAGACCCGTGATGTCAGGCACCTCCGCCAAGATTATGGCCAGGGCGTCACGGCAATAGGCGGCCCGATTTTCCTTGGTCACGCCCTTGATCTGATAGTTGGCATTCGGGCTGTTCGCGAAATCGTAGCTTTGCGTCCACAACGCCAGATGAAACGACAGCCCACGGCGGCGCGCTTCGGCGGCGATGAAGCGCAGGGTATCCAGGTTCTTTTCCCGCTCCGCCGCGGTCAGGCCTTCCGCTTCGACGTTATGGCCCGGGACCTGGACCAGGAACGGATAGGCGAAGTGAAAATAGACATCCGAAATGAACTCGTTTCCATAGGGGTAGTTATATTGCATTCCCATGGTCATTGAGACGCGGTTGAACCGATGTGTAACCAGATGCGTCAGGTATTCGCACCACCCCTCGCGATCGTGGAACCACGGCAGATCTTCGGCGACGCTTTGAAAGCAACGGCTGATGCTGCGCACTTTTGCGACCGGCGTTTCGACCAAGGGCGTCGGCAGGGTCAGGGCGTCGTCCAGACTGGCCGCGTAGCGCACGCGGTCGGCTAATTCCATTACGGCGTAAACGAGGCCGCGTAGATCCGCTCCATAGGCATGGATCTGCCGGCGCCCATCCGCTTCCGCTTCGAACAAGGCGAAACTGTCTTCAGCGTCGGGCAGGGTTACCCCCATGCGACCCGCTGCTTCAATAAACGCATCGGATTTAGAAAGGGAAAGGATCAGTTCGGGCGGTGAAAACTCTGTCGTTCCCATCCCATCGAAGCGTTCGACAATGCACCGCTCCAACTCGCCCAGCGCCCAGACGATTTGGTCCGGCATTTCAGTACCGGCGGGGCAATCCAAGAACCGACGAACGACAACGCCCTGCGTAATCTCTGACAATGTTTATGCTTCTCTCTGCCGACCCTGGACCGACGGACGCGGCGACAAACCGGACCGTTCTTTAAAGTCAGCCTATGCAGCCCCAGCCGATGCGAGAAGCGAATTATATTGCAGACATTGATCGTTTATTCAGATTTTCTAATCTTTTAGTGCTTGTGGAGATTTAGCGGTACTGCAAAGGCCTCCCCAGATTTCCGAACCGGCAAATGCCGAACTTACGTTATCGACGAAACCGCCTGAATTATTGAAAAACAGGAAATAGCGAAGAGATGCTGTCTTGTGGCGAAAACAGATACACGCCGCGCGGTTCAGTCCTCGACGGGGAAAGGACCGTCGGTGAACACCGTGTCGTGGTAGCCCTTGATGCCGACGGCACGGGCGAGCGGGCTGCGGAAGTCCTCGCCCCGTCCCACCTTGTCGAGCGCGGCGGCGAAGTCCCATTTCGGTTTCCAGCCCAATGCGTCCATCGCCGGCCGGCTGACATAGACCCGGTCGATGCTGTCGAACATGGACCACCCCTTTTCCTCGTAGACCGCTCGGGCTTCCGGGAAATACCGCCACAGCACTTCGGGCGCATTCCGCCGCAAGTCGACAAGATCGTTTTCCGCGAACGGTGTCGGGGCTGAGGCGATAAACCGTTGAAACCCCAGTTCCGGGGCATGGTCCAGCGCCAACAAATGCGCATCCACCAAATCGGCCAGATCGGCCCGCCGGTATAGCAATTCGTTCATCTGGGCGTTGGCGGTGTCGAACCGGTCCCGGATCGCGGCAGTGTCGTCCTCCTCCGGAAAGAAGCGCGACGTCCGCAGGATGATCAGCGGCAGGCCGCGCCGCCGAGAAAACAATTCGCACAGATGTTCGGCCCCAAGTTTGGTCGCGCCATAGATGTTCTTAGGGATCGGCGTCACCGCCTCGGTGATCCAGGCGGCAGGCTCTGTCGGTGCCGGTGTCAGGGCGCACCCAAATGTGCTGGTCGTACTGGTGAAGACGAACGCCTCGACTTGCGCCTGCATCGCCGCCTCGAGCAAGCAGAGCGTGCCCGTCACATTCGTATCGATGAAGTCCTGGGCGGCATGCGTCGCGACATGGGGCTTGTGCAGGGTCGCCGTATGGATGACCGACCGGACATCTTCAAACACCCGTTTCAGCAAATCCCTGTCCGTGATCGACCCGACGATATCGGTGTAGGGCGACGGTTTGATGTCCAGCCCAAGGGCCGGCCGCCCCGCATCCCGCAAGACACGCATCAGCCCCTCGCCCAGATGTCCGGCGCTTCCGGTAACCAGGATCGTCATGGGAAATGTCCTTCCCGCCGTCTTCAACCGCCGGCACCCTACCAGCCGTGCCGGGGCGTGCTACGCATAAAACATGCGCGTCGCACGCTGGCGACGGGGCGGTCCCGGCGCCGCCCGCTGCCGTCGCTGTTATTCCCGCGACAGGCCTGCCGCCTGGGCGATCAGGTCGATGGAATGGATCCGCGCCTGATGATCGAAGACGTCGGAGACGACAATCAATTCATCCGCCTGGGTTTCCTTCACAAGCGCGTCCATGCCGGCCCGCACCGTGTCGGGGGAACCATAGATCGAGCGCGCCAGCATGCCCATCGCCTGAACCTTTTCCTGCGGCGACCAATAGGTCTCGATATCGTCGATCGGCGGTTTGCTCAGGCCCCGCGCACCCCGGAATATATTGGTGAAGGACATTTGCTGGGTGGTCGCCAGACGCTTGGCTTCCGCATCCGTATCGGCGGCAATGATGTTCACGCCGACCATGGCATGCGGCTTGTCCAACTGTTCCGACGGCTTGAACCGGCTGCGATAGAGTTCCAGCGCCGGCAGCAGATAGTCGGGCGCGAAATGGGAGGCGAAGGCATAAGGCAGGCCTAGTTCGGCGGCCAGCATCGCACCGAAATTGCTGGATCCCAAAATCCACAGCGGCACTTCAGTGCCCGCCGCCGGGATGGCGACGATGCGCTGGTCGGGCTGGGCCGGCGCCAGGAAGGCCTGCAATTCCATGACATCCTGCGGGAAATGGTCCGACGATCCCGGATCGCGGCGCAGCGCCCGTAAAGTCATCTGATCCGTCCCCGGCGCGCGGCCCAGGCCCAGATCGATCCGCCCGGGAAACAGACGTTCCAGCGTGCCGAATTGTTCTGCGATGATATAGGGCGCGTGGTTCGGCAGCATGATGCCCCCGGCCCCGACGCGGATTTTCTTCGTCCCTGCCGCGATATGCCCAATGACGACCGAAGTGGCCGCACTGGCGATGCCGGCCAGGTTGTGATGCTCGGCCACCCAGATCCGGTTATAGCCCCAGCTCTCCGCATGCTGGGCGACGTCCCGAGCGTTATAGAGCGCGCCCGCCGCATCGGTCGCTTCGGTCACCCGGACAAGGTCGAGAATGGAAATCGGCGTCATGGTACCACCACCTATCTACTGTTGGCTTACAGACATAGGTCACGAGTCGGGCCAGAGGGAGTGCGCGACAGGAAAAACGGCAAGGCCCTGAAATCACAAGCGGGCGGGAATCATCCTGGAATGAAACCCGCCCGCGAGGTCGGACCGAACAACGGTCGGTCCTGGGGAACTATTCGCAAGTCAAACGGTCAGTCATCTGCGATCAGAATGTCACCTTAAGGCCACCAAAGACCGACCGTGGATCGCCGGGGAAGAAGCTGGCGCTGTCCGCGCCATTCACATTGTCCCGAACCAGCGTACCCGCGATGTATTCCTTGTCCGTCAGGTTGCGCAGGTCCAGGAACCATTCCACCTCCCCCGGCAAGGCGCCGGACAAACCCAAATGCAACAAGGCAAAGCCAGCCGCTTCCGACGTGTTGGCATGGTCGATCCAGGTCCGGCCGCGAAGCTCGACCTTCGGCGTCACCGTGACCCATGAAGCGGGGGACCATGCAAGTTGCGCATTCAGACTATGGTCCGGAATGCCTGCAATGTCGTTGTCACCGAACGAGATATCGTCGTCGAAACGAAAGTCATTCCAAAGATAGCTGGCCCGGAAAACGACTTCGGGGGTGAAGGCATAACTGCCGCCGACTTCCAATCCGCGATGTATCGTCCTGTCGGCATTGGTCGTCCCGAGGGACACGCCGTTCTCATCGACCAGAGCCAAGAATTCGTTGTCGACGATGGAGTAGTATGCGGTTGCTTCGAATGCCGCTTTACCGGACCGATGCCGCCAGCCGAGTTCGACGGTGTCGGCCTCCTGCGCATCCGGTAAGGGCAGGTCGGGCAGAACGCGCGCCTCGCCGAACGGCGAGGGTTCGAAACTGCGGCTTACATTCGCGAATAGCTGATTTGCGGTGTCGAGGTCGTAAAGCGCACCCAGTTTCGGACTCCACCCTTCGAAGGTCTCATCATAGCTGTTCGCCGGCGTTGCCAGGTTGTCCAATTCACGTTTCGCAACGGTGAACTGTGTTCCCGCCTGCACGGTCAATGCATCGGTCAGACCATGGGAATATTCCGCATAAGCGCTGTAGGTTTGCCCATCCAACTCAGTCCGTCCGTTGAAGGTTCCCGGATGCCCGCCGGCATTGGTGAAACGATCCTCCTGCCCGATATACCGCGCGGCGGAAATACCCGCGACGACCCGCCGGGCCGCATCCCCTTCGGCGAAATCGAACACACCGCGCAAGTCCAAGCCGGTATTGTCCGCTTTTTGCTTCAGCAAGCCGCGCACAGTTGGGTGATACCGGTTCTTTTTCGAATAATGGGCCGTCGAGGTAAGGTCGATCCCTTCCCGTGGCGCCCAGGAAAACCGTATGGCGGCACGCCCCAGCTGGTAGTCATTCGATGCATTCAGCGCTTCGGAATTGGTTAGGGCTTGTTCGGGGTCGGCATTAAATTGCGCCAAGGTGAGCGCACCCGGAATCTCAAGTTCGGAATCGACGTATTTCAGGAAAAGGCGCGTCTCGAACGTATCACTGACGCGCAAGCCTGCATTCGCCGAAACCCGGCGCCCACTGGTCGCGGAGTGGTCGCGCCAGCCGTCTTGCTTCCCGGCGGTAAAACTAACGACGCCATCCAGATCTTCGTGCGCGCCGGCCAGTTGAAAATGGCCCCGCCGCTGACCGAAGGAACCCGCATCGACCCGCGCTTCCAAGGTTTCCGCCGTACGACCCGTCGGGGTGACAAAATTGATCGCACCACCAAGTGCGCTTGCGCCGTATTCCAAGCCATTACCGCCGCGCCACACTTCAGCATACTGCATCGACAGCGGGTCGATTTCCTGGAAGTCCCCTGCCCCATCGGCAAAGTTCAACGGAATACCGTCCTGATAAAGCTGAATCCCCCGCAGCAAGAAACCACGCTGGATACCGGACCCACGGATCGAAAGACGCGTTTCCTCGCCATGCCGGGTCTCCGCGAAGACGCCCGGCGCGTATTTCAAAACATCGCTGAGCGTGGTCGCGCGTGTGTCTTCAAAGTCCTCTGCATCCACCACGCTGGTTCCACCCGCGCGTTGGTCGAGTTTCTGTTGTGCCTGTTCAACGGCGGACTGAGTGGCTTCGACATTGATGGCTTCAAGGTGGACCGTGTCCTTCTTTTCAGCCTGGGTGGTGGAGACGGTCTGCGCATGGACTGTGGTGGCGAACATCGCCAGTGCCGCTCCGGACAGGAGGCGGCGGAGTAATTCGTGTTTCATGATGATCTCACGCAAAGAAAGAGGTGCAAGCAGGATGCGCACCTAACATCCCCGGAAGCGGGGATTGGCGGACTGGTCTTTCCTAGCTGTGAGCCGGCGGCCCACGGGCACCGACCGGCGGCCCCTGTGTTTCCTCCAGGTCATCGACACGGAAAATGAAGTACTGCGCCGAAGACCGCACATGCACCAATGCCGAAACAGAAACCGGCTCTGGAACAAGCTGGGCGTTCGCCAGTGCACAAAGCGGACAATGCCCGTTCCAAAAAGACCGGTCAGACGCCGAGCCATCGATCAGATCGGCAAAAAGCTTCGCAGCGGCTTCAGCACCGGGCGACGGGTTACCGGGTTGAGCGCAAATGAACGCTTTTGCATCCAAACCGCCAGCGCCGGCAAAGGCCATGCTCGCCGGCAGGAACACCTGCAGCACGACAGACAAGACCGCCAACAGGCGTGCGATGCGATTCCCCAAGACCCCTCTCATGCCGCCTGTATAGACTGGCCTTCTTGGGAATACATCTCGTTCTTCGTCAAAAATGCTGTGTTAAAACACGGACAGTCCAGATTGTAGGCTCGCGCCAATACTTCTCAGATAACTTATTTCCTCAATAACTGCATTAAATTAGGAATACTTGATTTTCGGCATCCCAGCCGCACCGCTCTTTTCGCTTTCTCGAGGCAGAGAATTCAGATGCTTGGACCTATCCGGCGGTCTGCCGGTCATTCAGGAAAACCGACATACGGTTCAACCCTTCGCGCAGAATGTCCGTTCCGTTGCAGTAGCCGATGCGCAGATAACCTTCCATGTCCATGGCGCTGCCAGGGGTGAGCATGACGCCGGTGGCGTCGAGCAGTTTCACGCAGAAGTCTTCGGACTTCATCGGCAGATCGTATTTGAGCAAGGCGGTGGTGCCGGATTTCGGTTTGATCCAGGAGATCAGCGGCTCGCCCTCGACCCAGTCGGACAGGATCGCGAGATTGGTGCGGCTGATCTTCTGACTGCGCGCCAGAATCTTGTCGCGGTTCTCCAGCGCGATGCAGGCGAAATGATCGTCCAGCATGCCGGTGCTGATCGTGTTGTAGTCCCGGTGGATGGAAACCGCGTGCAGCAGGTCCACCGGCCCGACGATCCAGCCCAGGCGCAAGCCCGCCAAGGCATAGGCCTTGGACATGCTGGCCGTGCTGATCCCCTTTTCATAGACATCGACGATGGAAGCGGTCGCTCCCTCCCCGTCCTGGTCGGTGCCGCGATAAACCTCGTCGCACAGGACCCAGGCGTCGCAGGCGCGCGCGATCGCCGCTACCTGTTCCAGATAGGCGCGGTCCATCAGCGAACCGGTCGGGTTGTTCGGGTTGTTGATCGCGATCAGCTTGGTGCCGGGCGCTGCCAGGCGTTTCAATTCTTCCAGGTTGGGCAGGAAGCCGGTCGCTTCCGTCAGCTTCAGGATATGCACGTCCGCGCCGTAGCTTTCCGGGATGGAATAGTGCTGCTGATAGGTTGGCAGGACGGAAATCACCCGGTCACCCGGTTCCACCAAGGTTTCATGAACCAGGGCGTTCGCGCCGATGGTGCCATGGGTTGAGACCACGTTCTCCGGCTTTTGGTTCTCGTAGAGCCCGGCGACAAGCGCGCGCAGCCGGTCGCTGCCCTCGATCGCGCCATAGGTCAGTTGCATTGGCAGGATCTCGTCCAGGATGGTCTCGGTCTTGCCCGCCATTTCCAGCAATTCCGCGACTGTCAGGGACTGAACGCAGGTTTCCGCCAGGTTCAATTCGCAATGGTTCTCATACCGGTTCATCCAGATTTCGACGCCGAAGTCGCGAATTTTCATGCCACCGATACCCCGTCAATCACGATTGAATCTCTGCCTGCCCGAACTGCGACGCGGTCTTGCGCAAGGCTTGGCGCAGCAGATGCACCGCCGCCATCTGTTCATGCTCGGCCAGGGTGAGGAACCCTATCTGGATCGGCGGCAGCTTCAAGGCAGGAATGTCCAGCACCCGCAATTCGCCGGTCAGGACGGGCGCGTCGAACATAAGCCTCGGCACCAAAGTCAGCGCGTCCAACTCACGCGCCAGAATCATCTGCGCACTTGGGCCCGCTGCGCATTCGACAATTGGAGTGGGCCCGGCAACACCATGGTTCCGGAACGCGGTTTCCAGCGCGATATGGTTATTGCTGTCCGCCGGCGGCAGCACCCAGGACCATTCGACAAGTTCCGCCATCGTTACATCCGTCCTGTCCGCCAGCGGATGTTTCACGGAACAGGCGAGAACCAGATCCGTCTGGATCAGCGGGTCATGCCGCAGAACCGGCAGCATGTCGCGGGGAATCCGGTCCCAATCGATGCTCCCTACGTAACAATCCAGGTCCCCGTCCCACAGGGCGTCCAGCATGTCACCGACAATGCCGGCCTGCAGCTGGTAGCGCATCCGGGGATTTTCCGTCCCTAATCGGCGCATGGCGGCGGGTAGCATCTGAAAGACCAGGGCCGGGTTGGTGCCGACACGCAGGGTTGGCGACTGGTCCGCGTTCAGTTCCGAGGCCATCTGATGCAGGGACGCCAGGCCGGACCGCGCCCGCTGCAGGGCCAATCTTCCCGCCGACGTCAATTCGACGCCCCGGACGGAACGGTCAACCAGGGTCGCGCCCAGCGCATATTCAAGATCCTTCACCATCTGCGAAACCGCCGGCTGGGTGCGGTTCAGGACCTCCCCCACCGCCCGAAGCGAGCGATGTTCTTCAATCAGTTCCAGCAGTCGAAGATGGCGCAGACGAAGACCGTCAAGGCGATGGGACGTGTAGGACATAAGATTTTCTTATCAGATTCAAGAAAGTTTCGACTATTTCTTTTCGATAAGCGGGTCTAGGTCTGAAAGCAATAAGTGCGGCCGACGGCGGTAGTGGCTAAGACCAACCCCGAACGGAATCGCAACAGCGGGAGGAATCAATGCGGCGCGCCAACGTCATTTCCGGCGTCATTCTGGTCATTTTCGGTCTGGTCATGCTGGCCGTTGTCATCCCGATGCAGATCAACCCGGGGCCGGACGGCATGATGTCCCCCCGGCTGGTTCCGGGCATGATGATGGGCGTGGTGATTGCCCTGTCGCTGCTTCTGGTCATCAACAACATCCGCGCGAAAGCGACGGCGGACGACTCTGTCGCGCCAATCTCACGGGGCGAGATCCGCGCCCTGGTCACGATCGGTGTGATCTTTGGCGCCGCCATCCTGCTCTATTTGCTGGTTTCGCCCCTGGCCGCCGGCGCCGTCATCGTCATCGGCGCCCTTTTGGCGCTGGGCGAGCGGCGGCCCCTGGTGCTGATCGCCATGCCCACGGGCCTGCTGACGGCGATTTGGTTCCTGTTCTATAAGGTCTTGGGGACGGGCATCGTATGAGCGACCTCCTCATCGGCTTTCAGGATGTCTTGCACCCGGCCACGTTGATATGGGTCGCGGTCGGCGTCACGCTGGGCTATGTGCTGGGCGCGCTTCCGGGACTGGGCAAGGCAACCGGCGTCGCGGTCTGCATTCCGCTGACATTCTATCTGGGGCCGGTCGCGGCGCTCGGCATGCTGATCGGCATTGCCAAGGGAAGTGCGGCGGGAAGCGCTGTTTCGGCCATTCTGCTGAACACGCCGGGCGAACCTTCCTCCGCCCCGACGGCGTTGGACGGCTATCCGTTGGCCCGGCAAGGCAAGGCGCAGAAGGCCTTGAAGATGGGGCTGTTCGCATCGGTGATCGGGGACTTCGTATCGACCTTGGTCCTGATCTGTCTGGCCGCGCCGCTGGCCCGTTACGCCCTGCTGATCGGGCCGGTGGAGATCTGCACCATCCTGCTTTTCTCCCTCACCTTCATCGGCGGGCTGTCAGGCAATTCCATGACCAAGGGGCTGATCGCCGGCGCGATGGGCGTCTTCTTCGCAACCATCGGATTGGAATCGGAAACCTTCGTTTCGCGCATGACCTTCGGCCTGTTGGAACTGGAAGACGGCATCGCGCTTGTCCCGATGGCCATCGGCATGCTGGCGGTCGCGGAGATGGCGGTTCAGGCCGGCAATGTGAAGGTTCTGGACAGCGAAGGCGCGCGGATCACCGACGGCGCATCGCGCAATGATCGGGTCGTCCTGGCATCGGAATGGCGGCGCTGCCTGCCGGTCATCGCCCGGGGCACATTGATCGGCAGCGTGGTCGGCATCCTGCCTGGCCTTGGCGCCAGTGTCGGGTCCTTCCTGTCCTATGGGGCGACCAGAAAGGCATCGAAGACGCCGGAGAAATACGGCACCGGCATGATCGAAGGCGTGGCCGCCGCGGAAAGCGCGGACAACGCGGTTGTTCCATCCAGCCTTATCCCCCTTTTCGCGCTGGGCATTCCGGGCAGCGTGATTGCCGCCATCCTGATCGCCGCCTTCATCCTGCACGGGCTAACGCCCGGCCCGCTGATGTTCCAGCAGCAGCCGCGTCTGGTCGCCGATGTTTATGCGGCGATGCTCTGCGCCAGCGTGATCCTGTTGATCGTCGGCTATACCGGACAACGCCTTTTCGCGCAGGTCATCAAAGCGCCGCTCAGGCTGATCATCCCCGGTGTCCTGCTGCTCTGCACGGTCGGCGCCTATATGGAAACCAGCAGCGTCTTTTCGATCTACGTGATGTTGTTCTTCACCGTGATCGGGTTCTTCGCCCGCAAGCTCGACTTCTCCTTCGTCACGTTCCTGATCGGCTTCGTCATCGGGCCAAATTTGGAGCTGAGCTTTCGGCAGAGCCTGCAACTGCTCGACCACAACGCGATGAACCTGTCGAAGCATCCGATCGCGGTCGTCTTCATTTTGCTTACCGTGGCGATCGTCTGGTGGATCGGGCGCGGCAAAGGTCCGGCGGCGGGCGAACGGCATGCCAGTGCCGGTCAGACACCGGAAAAACATGTTCCAACAAATAGTTAAAAACCAAATGGGAGGAATAAAAATGTACACGATCACGAAACGGGGGTTACTTCACTTCGTCGCGGCTGGGTTGCTCGGCGCGGTCGGGTTCGGTCACACAGCCCTGGCCGCCGACTACCCGACCGGACCGATCACGATGCTGGTCGGATACGGCGCAGGCGGTCAGACCGACCTTGTTGCCCGCGCGACGGCGAAGGTAATGGCCGGCGAATTGGGCGTTCCCATCAATGTGGTGAACAAGCCGGGCGCCGGCGGCGCCGTTGCGGCGCGCGACATCGCCAAGGCCAAGCCCGATGGATACACCATGCTGTTCCATTCCAACTCGGTGATCAACTCCGCGCCCTTCATCATGGAACAGGTTAATTACACGCCCGAGGACTTCGAATATGCGGGCATGATCACCGCCTATCAGGTCGGGATGGCGACGCAGAAAGATCGGCCCTTCAACACGATCACGGAATATGTCGACTGGGCGAAGAAAAACCCGGGATCGAGTTATGGGGCACTCAGCCCGGAAGCGCGGCTCTATATTACCGAAATCGCCAAGCAGAACGGATTGGATGTTAACATCGTACCCTTGAAGAGCGGCAGCGAGATGATCAACGCCTTGTTGGGCAATCAGGTCGCCCTCGCCTTTTCCGGCGGCATTCACTACCGCTATCCGGATGAATTGAAGACGGTCTCCGCGCTGACCACTTTCCGGCATACCTCCGCCCCCGACGTCCCGACAATCGAAGAGGAAGGCTATCCGTTGGGCATGGATTCACGCACCACGCTGATCCTGCCAAAAGGAACCCCTCGTCCAATCCTGGACCGGTTGGCGGGCGCGTTGAAGGCGGCGGAAACCGATGCGGAATTCGCGAAAATCACCGAAGCGGCCAACATACCGATCAAGTATTTCGGTGTCGACGCAGCGAATAAGGAAATGCGGGACAGTTACGCCAAGAACAAGGGGATCATGCAGCGGGCCGGTCTGATTTCCAACTAACCCGTCATGACCGCTGCCGTGGGTGCCCGCAGGCGCCACAAATGCGCCCGAAGGGCCCCACGGCGGCGATCTTCCTCTACCCCACTTTTCACCACTGTTATCGGAAGCCAGATGTTCCAACCTCTTAAAGGCATGCGCGTCGTCGACTTAAGCCAGGTTCTAGCCGGTCCCTACGCGACCTATCTGTTGGCCCTTATGGGGGCCGAGGTCATCAAGATCGAAAAACCCGGCGAAGGGGACTGGACCCGCCGCACAGGCCTGACGCCGGAACTGGCCGATCAAGGCATGGCATTGAATTTCCTGACCCAGAACGGCGGCAAGAAATCGGTGACGATCAATCTGAAGACACCGGACGGAAAGGCGATTGCACGCAAGCTGATCGCGTCCGCCAATGTCTTCGTCGAAAATTTCAAGCCCGGCGTGGCCGAGCGCCTTGGATTCGGGTTCGAAGATGTGCGCGCCCTGCGGGAAGATATCGTCTATTGCTCGATTTCCGCCTTCGGCCAGAACGGCCCGATGAGTCCCCGTCCCGCCTATGACCATGTCATTCAGGGCATGTGCGGGATCATGCTGACCACCGGCAAGCCGGGCGGCGGCCCGACCAAGGTCGGCGCGCCCTACGTGGATTTTGCGACCGGAATGAACGCGGCCATGGCGGTTATGGCGGGATTGATGGAGGTGCAACGCACCGGCGAGGCCGTTCAGGTCGATGTCGCCATGCTGGATACCGCCTTGATGCTAATGGCGTCGCTGATGACCCAGCATCTTTCCGGGGGTTGGATGCCGGCGCAGAACGGCAACGAGGCTTGGAGCGCCAGCCCCTCCTCCGGCGCATTCGAAACGGCGCAAGGCGTGTTGATGCTTGCCGCCAACAACGATGCCCAGTTCCGCAAGCTCTGCAATGCCATTGGCCGAAAAGACATTCTGGAGAATCCGCGCTGGCAAACCCCGGCAACACGAAAGCAAAACGGCCCGAGCCTACGCGAAACACTGAGCTGCACTTTCCTGGGCGGCACCGCATCGGAATGGGAAACCCTGCTGGAGAAAGCGGAGGTTCCCGCCGCGAAGGTCCGCTCGCTCGACGAAACCCTGGCGGAACCGCAAATCGCGGCGCGCGGGTTGATGAACGAAATGCAGATCGGCGGTCACGATGCGCCGGTGCATTTACCCTCGATGAGTTTCCGGGCCAATGGCGAAGCCGTCGCACCGCGAACCCCGCCCCCAGGCTTGGGTGACGATACCGAAAGCGTACTTGCCGAATTGGGCATAGACCGCGTGGATTTCGACAAGCTGCGGGCGGCCGGCGCGATCTGACCTGCCCTGCCGTCCAGGATCAATCACCCGGATAGGCCACCGGTACATTGTCGATCAAGCGGGTCGCGCCCAGTTTGGCGGCGACGAGTAGACGACCGTTGCGGTCCAGCGCGGTCATTGGCTGAAGGTCGTCTTCACCGCGCAGTTCCAGATATTCGACCTCGGCATATCCCGCGGCGACAATGCGGGTCCGCGCCTTTTCGATCTCCTCGATGACGGGGGCGCCGTTCGCAATCCTGTCCGCCGCCGCGAACAGCGCCTGGGCCAGGGCCGGGGCGATTGCGCGCTCCGCCGCGCTGAGTTGCACGTTGCGGGAAGACAGGGCCAACCCGTCCTCCTCCCGGATTGTCGGGCAACCGAGGATCTGCGTTGGGATATCCAGATCGGTGGCGAGGCGCCGCACCAGCTGCAATTGCTGAAAATCCTTTTCCCCAAAATAAGCGAAATCGCCGGCTGTCTGCAAAAGTAGCTTGGTGACGACCGTCGACACGCCGTCGAAATGCCCGGGGCGATGCGCGCCGCAAAGACCTTCCGAAACTCCTTCGACCGACACCGTGGTCGCGAATCCTGGTGGGTACATCTGTTCCCCATCCGGCACGTAAAGGACATGTGCGCCGAGCGGTTCCAACTTGGCCGCGTCCTCGTTCTCTGTCCTTGGATAAGCGGCGAGATCGGCGGCGCTGTTGAACTGTTTCGGATTGACGAAAAGCGTAACGATCACGCGGTCGGTATCCGCAAGCGCCGCACGGACGAGGCTCAAATGCCCGTCATGCAACGCGCCCATGGTGGGGACGACACCAACACGCAGTCCCTGCATGCGCCAACCGGCGACAATGTCCCGTAAGCCTGTCCGGGACCGGACAATCTCTACAGCCACGCGAAGCCCCCCTCACCGTCTAAAACAACGCCCTGGCACGTGCCCAGTTTCAGACCATGTCCCAGCCAATAATTCAATGCCGGGGGTAGGACAGCGCCGAAGCCGATCAGGGGCAATGATCGAAGTCAGGTTCGTTTCCGTATAACAGCCTGTTTGGCAGTGGTGGGAACAGGCATTTAATGAGAGTTCGTTTTCTAGCATCCATGGGAAGCTTGGTTCTCGTCGACTTCGCCATCACAGGGATCCTTATTGTCATTTCGGGCCGGATCGATGTGCTTGGATACGATTTAGCGGTCAATCTGTTCTCCCTCGGTCTTCTCAATATTGGCGGCGCCTGGTGGCTTTTCCGGCCAATCCAACGGTTTTTGGACCACGGAGAAGGCAGTGAAACGGTTCTGGAACGCGTTGAGTCTCTTCCCCGTCTCGCAAGTCTCTGGGTCGTTCTGTGCACCGCGATCTACTGTGGTTCCGCTTTTGCGCTGGGAATTTTCATGCCGAGCGACATCCCGACTGAGACCATTCCGACCAAAGTGCTTGTTTCCGGTCTGATCTGGTTCGTCTTCGTTTATGCGGTCTATTACGCCTTCTACATCTATTTCCTGATCAACGATTTTTCGTTGGACCTTAAACGACAACTTGCCGCACGCGGTCTGCACATGCGGGCGCTAAACGGGCGCATCCTGTACAAATTGGTGGCCGCGATGTTGGTAGCCGCCTTCATGCCCAGCCTGCTGATCGCGTTCGACCTCAGCATATTTCGCCCATTGCGCGCAGCGCAGGGCCTGTCCGTGGATCAGACGATCTTCCTCGATTTGATCGCATCGGCTTTTTTGGTCGCGGTGTCCCTTGTTTTCGTGACCCGCAGCCTTCTGCGCCCGATGGATGCCCTGACCTTGACGATGCAAAGCCTTCGCCAGGGGCAGCTCGGCGTGTCTGCGCCGGTATTGTCCGGGGACGAACTTGGCGTTCTAGCGGAGCGGTTCAACGAGATGATCGAGGGATTGCGCGAGCGCGAGTTTATCCGGGAGACCTTCGGACGCTTCGTCCCGCGAAAGGTCGCCAGCACATTGCTGGAAAACCGAGGTGCTCTCGAACCTCAATTGCGAACCGCGACCATCCTGTTCGCCGACATCGAGAACTTCACACAGATTGCCGAGAACCAGGCACCGGAAACGGTGTTCCGAATGTTGAACGAATACTTCACGGAAGCGGTCCAGCCAATCGACAGATATGGCGGCGTGGTCAATCAGTTCCAGGGAGACGCCATCCTGGTCACATTCAATGTGCCGGTCGCCGATCCGTTGCATGCGGACAACGCCGTCTCCGCGGCGATCGAGATGATGAATGCCATTCAAGCACGAACATTCTCCGGGATCCCGTTGCGGGCGCGCATCGGAATTCATACCGGCGAAGTCATCGGTGGCGCGGTCGGTTCCGACGAAAGGCTCAGCTATACGGTGCATGGCGACGCCGTCAATCTTGCCTCTCGCCTGGAACATCTGAACAAGGAACTCGGCACACGGCTGCTGGTGTCTGAAACGACCCACGCCGAACTGACAAAGAGCTACGACTTGGCACTCGCCGGTGAATTCGCCCTTAGAGGCAAGTCCACAAAAATCGGCGTCTACACACTAAAACCAACCGAGATTTCCTAGTGCGCCGCCAAAAGCCTCGGCCCACTCCGTCGTACCAGGTGGTTTTGAGGCGCAGTCATGGACCATCAAGTTGCCGCAGCCTGCCTTCTGTCTTCAGCACTTCTCCAGACAACAGGTCATAGCCTCCTCGCCCAGAAGCGCGATGTACAGACTGATTTTCCAAATTGTTCAGTTTCAATGCCACCAACGCGCAAGGTATTCTGAAAGTGATTACAGTATGATAGGCAAAACCAAGGGCGTTTTAGGGAGACGGCATGAAAAATGGGTTTGTTCTGGTTTCGCTCTTTCTCATGTGCACTCTCGTCCTACATCAAGGCGCCGCGGCACAGGCATCCAAGCCACAGTCTACCTCTCCAATAACCGCCGAATTGGAAAATGACATTCAATACGCTTGCGAGGCCTATCAGGATATCTTGGGGCACAAGCGGGACACTCTTTGTGTGCCGCTGTCAGAACGAGTATTACAGAAATCTGCTGACGCTTCAGGATTGGCCCCGGTACTCCAACGACTTCTTTACCTTGTTTGAAAAAGGTGAGGACTTCAGCGCCCCTGCCAACAGTTACGCCCTCAAGGTCGCACTGGGCCGTTCGCATTGCGCCGCGTGTTCAAAAAACAATTATTCAGGATGTTTGCGCAAAAAAAGCTCGGTCGAAGCGATGGTCGAGACGGTTCGGCTCATCTTCGCCGGGGAATTCGACCGGGGCAAAAAGGACGTCCATTACTCTCAGATCTTCTACGAATATGTCAGCGCCTATTCGGCCCATTGCAGACATCGGATCAAGAGCGGGACGCGGTTCGTCACGGAAGTGTACAAGAACGGCAGTTTCGAGGACAGGTATGAAACCGCTGTCGAGACTGAATTTGTCGACAGTTTCAAAAAACACGACCGGATAAGGTCAGACGCCCTCACCGCGGCAAGCGTCGGGGCCATCGGCCGTACGCTGAGTCAGTCGAACCCCTTCGATTTCGGATCTATCGTCAATGTCGTGGCCGAACGCGAGTTCCGCGCCAAGATTATGGAAATGAATGTCCAGCCGCATTGCGACAATGCGTCCGGCATGACCATGCACGAGAATTTCCGCCGCTTCGAATTCGGTCTGAAACCTCTGAAAAACGAAAACGCGCAGCGCATGATGCAGGCGCTTTAGAACAAGGCCGCCAAGGAATCCCAAATTGAAGCACGGAATCGCGCCCGCATTCATGCAGCGAACAAGGTGGCCCATGCCCGCGCGTTAGAGAGGTGGCGCATACGCGATGAAGAAAAGCAGAGGGTAAAGGCCCTTTCCTGCGCCGTGAAGGAGCTGGACAACAATTACGGGCCAATCCCGGAAGACACCCGGCGCAAGATCGCCAAACATCCGTCCTTAGCAGGCTTTTGGAAAGGAGTGTTTCATGGGCGGAAGGCAGAGTTGATGACCCGGACAGCGCACCGCGGGACCGAACTGTACGGATTGATCTATTTCCCCGACCTCAACTGCGCATTACTGATGGAGTTCAGACCCTATCCAGGCCCACCGAGAATGCCGGAAAAGGTCGACGTCTACATAAACAAGGCCGCACTGAAGACAGGTTTCTGCAGCACCAAGCTCGGCCAGCACATCAACGCCGATCTCAGTGCCGGTTTCTTTCTATCGCCCGAAAGCAGCAAGCAAATGATCAAGATTGTGCCCAGCAATGCGAGTAAGCTCTTGAGCAGCGAAGCAGGACTGGATTTTTCGTCGAGCTGCGATGCTGTCACCTTCCAACCCGCGCCGCTGTCATCGGCATTTCGACGGTTGATCGACCAGGAAGTGGCTGGTTGGGAACGGTCCATTCCCTGGTGGATCCCCGGAAAAAGGGAATGGCAAAGTATTCAGCAGGGCGGTTGACGGCGGCCGAAGACTGACTGTCAGGGAAGATCAAACTGTTCGCGACAAGGTTACGTTGTTGGTCGCAAAGGTTCATTCGGCGTTCGATCGATTCCAACAGAAAGCTCAGCTATTCAGTTTAAGGCGACGCCGTGAATCTTGCCTCACGCCTCGAACACCAGAACAAAGAAGGCTGCAAATTTGGCATATTTTCACATGTTTTAACGGAACAGCTAGTTCTTCTAGCCTAGCTATTCCATGCGAACCTTCTGAAGTTTGTTAGGCACGACGTGAGTTGCTTTTTCCATGTGTTCTCGTAGCAGCTTTCATGTGTAACTACGTGCCTTCGTCAAAATTTGTGCAACTTACTAACGATTGAAAAAAGACGATACAGCTCTAATAATTTTTTGGGCTCCATGGTAGTTCACATGATTAAAATCAGAATACAAAACAAGTCCGTCTTCATTATATTGATAGCATTTATCTTCATCGCAAAATAGGCTTTTCGTATTCACATAGCTTACGTTTGGCGACGAGTGTCTATTAAATACCGAAAATACTGCCTGGTTCCGCTCATCATATTCCGACACTGATATTGACGGCAAAGATCGTACCGCTTCTCTAATCGGCTCCTCTTGACTGAATAGTAACCTACGGCCAACCCAATCGTGAGCATAGTAGTGAAACTCAGGCACTGGCTCTATAATTATTACTCTCTTGTTCGATGCTGAAAGCGTTTCGAAGGTGTTAGCAAATGAGCGTTTAAACAACTCGATATTATCAGATGGCGATTCTGCGCGTCCTAAATTATCAGCCCAAAGTCTTGGCTTGTCATTGCCCCTGTAACCTGTAGTGTAATTAGCCCATTCGGCAGCAATTATAATAGTCGATATATTTTCAGATGCGATAGCATGATTAATTGCTGTTTGGATAGTTTCAGCACAATCGCCTCTAGAATCTGAAAAACCGTTCAACAACGGCGCACAGTATCCGCCACTAACTGCAAGAGCAGATCTATTTTTACTGATTAGAAAATCATTTGCCGCATCAAATAGCGCTCCAGCATGAGAGTCGCCTATTATCGCAATCTCCAAAGAACCATCGCCTATAATACAGAAATTATTCTCTCTTAGCTGAGCTTCCGAGCGCCTTCCTTCATTGTGACAATAGGTGTCTCCAACAACAGGAATGCTTCGTAAGTATTCCCATGATGCAATTCTATTCTCAAAGCCGTTTGCGAAATGACCATAAAGACCCAAACCAAAAGGAATAAAAAGCATAATCATTGACGATGTATACACTAGCTTTCGACTTACCTTATTGCGATTTCTAAAAGGAATTTCAATATACTTCCAACTCAAATATGCCAACACTAAAGAAGTTAAGCTAAGGGTTAACATCAATGCTTCTGGTGGATGATCTAACAATCTTATTCTTGCGAACGCAAATAGAGGCTGATGCCAGAGATAGGCCGAATAACTTATTAAACCAATGCCAACAAATGCCTTTGAACTTAGTATTTTTGCTGCAAGTGTTTCCCTATCCGCATAGAGAATAAGAAGAACAACACCAAACACAGGCACTAACGCGTACAGGCTAGGGAATGGGATTTCCTCATCGTAAAAAAATATACAAAAGACGATTATAGCTAAGCCAAATAATGCTAAGAAACTATTTTTCTTCACCCCATTTTTCTGTACTAAGAACGCTGCGATAGAACCGGAAAACAGTTCCCAAGCTCGCGTAGGTGCAAGATAGAAGTTAGCAATTTCTGTGTTACGCCAACCCCATTCGCTCAGTAACAAGCTGATTGTTGCCATTACAACAATCATCCAAAACACTCTGTTCTTTCCAAATCTCCAGGCGAAAATTAATAAGATAGGAAACAACACATAGTATTGTTCCTCAACTGCTAAGCTCCATGTATGCAGCAAAGGTTTTTCTTCCGCAGCAGCATCAAAATAGCCACTCTCGCGCCAAAACAGTATATTTGATGCGAACAAGCTGACTGCAACAAGACTTTGCGAAAAGTCTTTCATCTGGGTGGGCAGCATCCACATCCAAGCAAAAGGGATGCACACAAGGATTACAAAAAAAAGTGCTGGCAAAATTCGTCGTGCACGTCTCTCATAGAATTTAGCAATACTGAATCGTTTATTCTCGATGTCTTCAACTAGAATTGTGGTAATCAAGTAACCACTAATTACAAAGAACACATCAACGCCTACAAAACCTCCACCAAACAGTTCAAATCCAGCATGGAAGAGTATTACGGGGACGACAGCCAGGGCTCGCAATCCATCAATTTCAGCGCGATACTTCAAGTTAACAATCCTGCGTTTATCAATTTATTTTTTGCCGAGCTTTACTTTTCTTTTGTTTTCCTACCTGCAGCAAGAGAGCCTTTCAGCATGCCAGCCGTAAAACCAAACTCCTTGCAAAGACGCTTTACTTCTTTCAGAGCGTTCGCACGTTCGTTCTTCTTAGCTTCAACCATCTGCTCTTGGATCGCTTCCATTTCAGCTTTCAATTCGTCATAAGATTTCATCTCGCACCTCCGTTGGTTAAGTTGTTAGCCTTATATTATGCATTTGTTAGTAGGGCGAATAGCATCCGTAGTGCTGTAGTTTATTGGTACATACATCTAACGTATCCACGCTAGGTTTAACACGGTTGAACCGTAGCGTTTTGGCATCGACGCTCAAAGACAATAGCTTCGTAAGTGCGGCAAAAAACATGACGTGTGATAAATCTGTTGCTGATGAAACTGCAGAAGCTACTCCCGCTCTATCATGGCAACGGTTTGAATGTGCGGTTGCAAACCACGCAGTTGATGTCGCTCACCTCGTTGATAATCCGGGTCGCGCAGACCAATAGGAAGCTATGCTCGAAGGCACAACTGCCGGCGGCCATGCCCGCGGGCGGGATGGAAGGGCGCGGCGATAGTCGCGCCCTTCCCCGGGACCTCAAACCTGCGCCAAACCGCCATCCGCGAAGACCTCGCTTCCGGTCATGACCGCGCTTTCATCCGATGCGAGGAAAAGCGCCACATTCGCGACATCCGCGGGTTCCGCAATCCGCCCCGCCGGTGTCTGTTCGATCAAGGCGTCGTACAGCACGTTGTCGCCAACCGCCGCCGCAACCCCGTGAAGGCCCGGCGTGGATGTTGCGCCCGGCGACAGAACATTGACACGAATGCCGGTGCCTTTCAGGTCAAGCGCCCAACTGCGCACCAGGTTGCGAACCGCCGCCTTCGTCGCGCTGTAAACACTGAAGGCCGGGGTTCCCATCGACCCGGTGGTCGACCCGGTGAGGATCACAGAGGCGCCCGCCTGCATCAGCGGCAAGGCTTTTTGCACGGTGAAGACCACGCCCTTCACGTTCACGCCGAAGGTCAAATCGAAGGAGGCTTCGGTGATCTGCCCCAATGGCTCCAACTGTGCCAGACCGGCATTGGCGAACAAGACGTCAATGCGTCCATGCCCTGCCCGGACGGTCTCGATCAAACGGTCCAAATCCTCTTGCCGCGTGACATCACCTTGAACCGGGGTCACCGCGGAGCCGATTTCCGCGACAGCTTTTTCCAGTTCGTCCTGACGCCGTCCGGTGATGTAGACATGCGCGCCTTCCGCAACGAACCGTTTGGCCGCAGCCAGTCCGATTCCACTGTTGCCCCCTGTGACGACGGCAATCTTTCCTTCCAGTTTACCCATAACAGCAACCTCGTTTGTGATCTGGTTAGTGATGATGAGGTTGAAGTGTGGATGCGCATTGCTATCTACCAGTATGCACCATTTGGTAAGTACCTAAAAAAACGGAAAGGCCATTCGAATGACAACCCGGTTCAATTGCGGTTTGGAAGCCGTCCTCTCGGTCATCGGCGGCAAGTGGAAGCCGTTGATCGTGTTCTATCTTGTGGACCAGACCAGGCGTTATGGAGAGTTGCGCCGCGCCATCGGGCGGGTCAGCGATAAGGTCTTGATCCAACAGTTGAAGGATTTGGAGGCCGACGGAATCGTCCTGCGCGTGGATCATGGGGAAATCCCGCCCAAGGTGGAATATTCCCTCACCCCGTTCGGCAATAGCCTCGCCCAAGCGCTCAGGAACCTGTGCGAATGGGGCACGCAGCATACCGACGAGCTGGCCGCTATCGCCGACCGACGCCAACCGGACGCAACACCGCCGCGCAAGGCCGCCGACGCAGCCTAGCACCGGCTGGTTACAAACCCCGCGCCGCGCTACTCGCCGATATTCTTCTCAAGGATCGGAAGGCTCTCAATGCGCTGCGCAATGATCCACTTGTTTAACGGGGTCGTCGGTCCGCCGCGGCTGTATTTCTTCAGCGTAGAATAGAAGATGACGAATTTGTCGCCCATCGCCTCCGCCGTCGCGACCTGGAATTCGTCCCATTCGTAGAAATAGGTCGTCTCCGTCCCTTTCAGGGTGATCGTGCCCGACAGGCTGACATCGACATCGTCGAATTCCGTCTCGCTGGTTTCCTTCTCCAGATGCCGAAGGCCGGCATTGATGACGAGCCGTTTCACCTCACCCACCTCATAGTCGGGGCGCGCCAGGGTATCCCGGGCGATTTCCAGCAAGTCGTCATCGTCGGAATCCGGCTCCGGCATCCTGACATTTTCCAGTGCCGCCGCACGCGTCGCCTCCAGAGCCTCCAGGGCCGCGTTGTATCGTTCGAACACCTGCTTGTGCGCCGCCAACTGTTCCCGCTTAAGCATCTTGTCGAACGCCATTGCCACCGCTGCCACCCAGCGATGCTCCTTCAGCATTTTCGGAAGATCCTCTTCCGCATTTCCTCCCAACAAGCGGTATTGACCCTTCTCGGTGGTGGGATCGAGCGCCTCGAAGGCTTCAACGGAGCCAATATTCGAAGCCACCTGCGCATCGATATTGGTGGAAAACGTCGTCAGTTCGCTGTCGATCTGCCGGACATTGTCCGCATATCCATGCTCAAGGCGTCGGACATCCTGCGCGTCGTAGGGCGCCCCTTGAGTGACCGTGCCCGGATTGTTCGGCAGATAGGCGCGTTTCTTGATTTCCGCCAATTCCTTGTACTGCTCCACCGACGTCTTCCGAACCTCGGCCAGTGATGCCACCCATTCCGGCACGGCATTCCCCGGATAAGGATAGGCCGGTGTCTGGGGCACGCGGGGGAAGGCATTGTCCATGGCTTTCAACCTCGCCTGAACGTCACCCAGGGCCGCCAATTCCTTCGCCGCATGATCTTTCCCGAAGGCGATCATGTTGCGCAAAACCTGCAACGCCCCCGCAGCAGCCTCGACATCCGGGTCGGCGGCGAATTGATCGTATTTCGCCAGTTGCTCCGTAAAATAGGCGTCCCGCTGCTCAAGTCGCGCCACGTAATCCCCATCCTGAAACGGCATTGCGCCGTTCTGATCCGTCGTCTGAGAAAGGCTCTCGATATCCCGCTTGAGTTTCTTGATGCGGACACGCTGTTGCGAAATCATGGTTTCGCCCGTGCTCGGCGCGGTCGTCGCGGGGGGCGATGTCGTTGCGCCGGATGCCGAAGACTGAGGGGCAGACTGTACCTTGGCGGAACCATCCAACACCGCTTTGAGCTGCGCCACCAGCGCCTCGTAGCGTGCATTGGCCTCAGTCCAGGACGGATCGGCCTTGTGATCGGAACCGTCGAGCCGCTGGCGGGTGAGCTTCAGTAGTTTCAGCGTCCTGTTGGCCGTCGACTTCGATACAGTGCTGCCCGAACTCAACTGGCCTTCGAACCGGTCCAGATCGGCGACCGCCCCGGCAATATTGGAATCGGCAGGCTCAGCCGCAGTTGCTAGCGGAGCAAGAAAAGCGGTCGCGGCCCAAAAGAGCAGCACCAACAAAAACTTAGGAGAACGGCTGAGACAGGGCATAGGGGGAAACTCGCACAATTGTGTCCACGGAAGCGGCGAAACCACCAGTGCCGATCAGACAGACGCCTGCGGTACCGTCCATGGAACCATAAGCGCGCTCATCAGTCCCCCCCGACTGGTTTACCCAGCCAGGATCAAGGAAACAGAGGTGTTGAGTCCAGCGGGAAATACCCCTATTCCCACTCAATCGTCCCCGGCGGCTTCGACGTGCAGTCGTAAACCACCCGGTCGCCGCCCTCACCTCGTTGATGAGGCGGTTCGCTCAGGCCGACAGGAAACTGTCTATTCGATGACCTTGGAAACCTCAAAATAGCTGTCGTCCAAAATGCCCTGCAGACGGTGGCGGACGTGATCTCGAAACAAGAAGGTGACCGGCATGGGTTGCATGAAGACTTCCAATGACGCCATCTCTCCGGACATGTTGAACCGAAGCAACGCGGCCATTTCTGCGGCAAACCCCTCAACCGAGCCGGTCCAATAGCTGAGGCGTCTTGCGCCGGCGCCGAGGCTTGGCCCAAGCTCTCGCGTGCCGTAAATGGCCGCGGCATGGCCGACCACCGTTTTTACCAGTTCAGCACCCTGCGGCTCGCGGTGCAGGATTGGGCTGGCGAACACCGCGTCTTGAGCAACGGCGAACGGAAAATGCGGATCCACCGGCGCGGCCTTGTCGAATGCCCGGCTTCGGGGAATATCGGAGGGTACAGTCCAAATCCCCTCCGGCGCTTTCGCACGGTTGGCCGCGGCCCAGCTTTCCGCTTCGTGGACCGGACGCACCATGATGCGCAACTCTCTCACCTCGCCGCCATGTATTAAAGCCAACGTGCAGCCATGAAGCTCGGAGCCTGAGAGCTTCCACAACGTTGCCACTGCCGCCTCCCCTTGCAGGGTTTCAATTTCCTCCAGCGGGCCTGGAACGGTCGCGACGATCTCAGCTAAGGCTTGGGAAACCTTCTCCGAACCGATTATCTCGTCGCGCCTGAACGGATGTTTCAATGTAGCGTCCTGGGCGATGGGAAGGTTCGGGACGAGTAGTCCGCTCATTCCGCCGGCTCCCGTCGGAATTCCGCGGCGAGTTGGGCGGCATAACCCGTCGGGTTGGCGTGGTACCCCTGCGCCATGGTTTCTGCGGGGCCCGGAAAGATTTCCGTCTCATCGTTCTCTAGGCCTGTAATCAGTGCGGCCGCGATCTGTTCCGGCGTCATTTTTTGCTGGTCGATTCCGGCCGTCATGTCGGTATCGACCAAGGCCGGCAGAACGGAAACAACAGCGACACCGCTTCCATCCAACTCTGCGCGCAGTGACATCATAAGGGAGTGCAATGCGGCCTTGCTCGCAGCATATGTACCTATCTGTGGAATTGGCGCGAGTGCGAGAATGGATGCCAGGGCAACAATGCCGCCACCGCCATTGTCGCGTATTATCGGGGCGAAGGCGCGCGTCAGGGCAAGTGTGCCGAACACGTTCGTGTCCATCTCCGCACGCAGTCCCTCGAGCGATGGCGCACCGAGTGGTCCACCGCCCCGAACGATACCCGCATTGTTCACAAGCAGGGTCACATCGGAACAGGTTCGAGCGGCGGCATCAATCGTGGCCGGGTCGGTGATATCAAGCCGTATCGGGGTTATGCCGGCGCCTTCCGGCGTGTCGCCGCCGCGTGAACCGGCGTAGATTTTCTTGACGCCGGCACGGTGAAACGCGTTGGTGACGGCACGGCCGATGCCGCGGTTTGCGCCGGTGACGAGCACGGTTGACTGTGACAGATCCATGGGTGTTTCTCCGGGTTCAGTTTTCGATTTGGATGGCAAGGGCTGTCGCTTCGCCGCCACCAATGCACAACGATGCAACACCGCGCCGCTTTCCAGCGGCCCGCAGGGCGCAAATCAGTGTGACGACGATCCTGGCGCCGCTCGCGCCAATTGGATGGCCAAGAGCACAGGCCCCGCCATTCACGTTCAACTTCTCACGCGGGATTCCGATATCCTTGGCCGCCGCCATTGCGACGACCGCGAAGGCTTCATTGATCTCCCAGAGATCGACATCGTCCGGTTTCCATCCCGTTTGCGCCAATAGCTTGCGAATGGCAGAGATCGGCGCCGTTGTGTAACGTTCGGGTTCTTGCGCATGGGCGGCCTGCCCCGCGATACGCGCTAGGATGGGCAGACCGCGCGCTTTGGCCACTGCCATGGGTGCGAGAACCAGCGCCGCGGCACCGTCCGCATTTCCCGAAGCGCTGGCGGCGGTGATTGTCCCGTCTTCGGCAAAGGCCGGGCGCAGCGTCGATATCTTCCCGCTATCCAATAGCCCGGGACGCTCATCCGCAGAGACATGGATGTCACCCTTCTTACCGGGCACCGTCACGGGGGCGATCTCCGCCTCGAACGCACCGCTTGAAAGCGCCGCCTGGGCGCGCTCCAGCGTCTCGATGGCGAAGATATCCTGATCCTTACGGGTAAAACCGTATTCCCGGGCGGTCGTTTCACCGAACGATCCCATGGAACGGCCGGGTTGGTATGCGTCCTCAAGGCCGTCGAACAACATGTGATCGACAAGTGTCGCCGCTCCGCTTTTCTGTCCACCGCGCAACGCGGCAAGCAGATGCGGCGCGCGCGACATCGCTTCCATTCCGCCGGCGACAATGAGATCGGCTCGGCCCAGGCTCAGGAGGTCGGCGGCTGTCATGATCGTCTTCATTCCCGAGCCACAGACCTTGTTCACCGTCGTCGCACCGACATGGTCCGGCAGGCCAGCCATACGCGCCGCCTGTCTCGCCGGCGCCTGCCCCTGGCCCGCGGTCAGGACGCAGCCCATCATCACCTCGCCGACACTGCCCGGATCGACGCCGGCATCCTCCAGCGCCGCCGCAATTGCGGCCGCCCCGAGCACAGGCGCCGGCAAGGGCGACAGCGCGCCGGTAAAGGCGCCAAGCGGCGTCCGGCGGGCGGAGCAGATCACGATTGGGTCGGTGTCAGTCATAGCGGTGCCTCTCAGTGGTGTAAAATTAGATTATGTTTGTAATCTAAATGCGTCAAGATTAGATTGCGAAGATAATCTTATTGCCGAGGAGGCCGTCATGCGCGTCAGCCGGGAGGTCGCTGAAGAAAATCGAAAAAGGGTGGTTGAGACAGCCGGCCGGCTGTTCCGCCGCCACGGGTATGACGGGATCGGCGTGGCGGCGCTGATGAAAGCCGCGGGCCTTACTCAAGGCGGTTTCTACAAGCAGTTTGAAGACAAGTCGGCGCTAGTGGCGGAGGCGACGGAGTCTGCCTTGGCCGAGAACCGGAAGATGTTGGAGGACGCCATTGCCGCGTCGGACTCCCCCCCCTGCGAGGCGATTGCCCGCTGGTACCTCTCGCCATCGCATGTCGACATGACGGCGGAAGGATGTTGCTTCGCAGCCCTGGCAGCCGAAGCGCCCCGACAGGGTGAAGAGGTTCAGTCCATTTTTCGCGAAGCGATGGAGGCTAGTCTGGATCTGATGACCGGCCCGGACGGAGATCGCAAGGAGGCGATGCGACAATTGTCCACGATGGTCGGCGCCCTGGTGCTGGCGCGCGCCGCAGGTTCGGACGGCTTGGCGAATGAACTTATGGATGCCGCGAGATTGAAGCCCTCACGGAAGGGCTAATCAGTAACGTGAATAAGCATCAGAGAAAGGTCGACCGGTTGCATACCCATCGCGACCCGCACACTTGATAAACCAACCCGCGTTAGCCGCCCACCTTTCCTTTAAAACCGGTACGTTAGGACAGAAACATTACCCTCATTCCCACTCAATCGTACCGGGCGGTTTCGACGTGCAGTCATAGACCACGCGGTTCACGCCCCTCACCTCGTTAATGATGCGGGTCGCGCAGGCCGACAGGAAACTGTGGTCGAAGGGGTAGCTGTCGGCGGTCATGCCGTCGGTGGAGGTCACGGCGCGCAGGGCGCAGACATGGTCATAGGTGCGGCTATCGCCCATCACGCCGACGGTCTTCACCGGCAGCAGCACGGCGAAAGCCTGCCAGATTTCGTCATACAGACCGGCCTTGCGGATTTCGTCGAGATAGACGGCATCGGCCTGGCGCAGGATGTCCGCGGCCTCCCGCGTCACCTCACCCGGAATGCGAATAGCCAGCCCCGGACCCGGGAACGGGTGGCGGCCGACCAGAATTTCCGGCAGGCCCAATTCGCGACCCAGATCCCTCACTTCGTCCTTGAACAATTCCCGCAGCGGTTCGACGAGTTGCATGTTCATCCGTTCCGGCAAGCCGCCCACATTGTGGTGCGACTTGATCGTGACGGACGGGCCGCCATGGAAGGAGACGCTTTCAATGACGTCGGGATACAGGGTGCCCTGGGCCAGGAAGTCCGCGCCGCCGATCTTGGCGGCTTCCTCCTCGAACACGTCGATGAACAGACCGCCGATGATCTTGCGCTTCTTCTCAGGGTCCGTGACGCCGGCCAGCTTGCCCAGGAAAAGATCGCTGGCGTCCCGGTGGATCAGCGGAATGTTGTAATGGTCGCGGAAGACGGTGACGACCTGCTCGGACTCGTTCAGGCGCATCAAGCCGTGATCCACATAGATGCAGGTCAGCTGATCGCCAATCGCTTCATGGATCAAGACCGCCGCGACAGATGAATCCACCCCACCGGACAGCCCGCAGATGACGCGCTTGTCGCCGACCTGCTTGCGGATCTTCGCGATTTCCTCGGCCCGGAAATGGGCCATGGTCCATTCCCCGCCGCAGCCGCAAACCCGGTGCACGAAGTTCTTCAGCAGTTCCGCCCCGCGCGGGGTGTGAACCACTTCCGGGTGGAACTGAACCGCGTAATAGCGGCGCGCGTCGTCCGCGATGGCGGCGAAGGGCGCATTGCCGCTTTTGCCGACGACGCGGAACCCGTCCGGTAATTTGGTGACGGTATCCCCGTGGCTCATCCAAACCTGGTCGGTGTCCGTTTTGCTCCAGACACCATCGAACAGGATGCAGTCGTCGATCACTTCAAGCTGGGCCCGGCCGAATTCGTGATGCTTGCCCGGCGACACCTCGCCACCCAATTGCGCACACAAGGTCTGCTGTCCATAACAGATGCCCAGCACCGGCAGATCCGTCTCGAACAATTCCTCTGGCGCGCGGGGCGTGTCGTCATGGGTAACGCTGGCCGGGCCGCCCGACAGGATGACGCCCTTCGGGTTGAACTCACGGATGCTCTCGCCGGTGACTTTGTTGAAGGGATGGATCTCGCAATAGACGCCGCCTTCGCGCACCCGGCGCGCAATCAACTGGGTCACCTGGCTGCCGAAATCGATGATCAGGATGCGGTCGTCAATGGAGATGTCTGTCATGATGTCCGGTCTTTCTTAGTGGCGGTTCGGCTTTTTGGGCGGTTCGGCTGATGAACAGTTCGGGCGGGGTTTGGAGCAGGCGTTACAGGCGTTTCGCGATCATGTCGATTTCGACCAACGCGCCGACCGCCAGGCCGGTCACGCCGATGGTGGTCCGCGCCGGCAGTTTCCCGGGCTCGAAATATTCCAAATAGGTGCGGTTCATAACCTCGTAATCGCGGTCGAATTCCGTGAGATAGATGCGCACCTGGAAGACATTCGACAGGTCCAGGTCCAGCCCCTTCAGGATCAGGGTCAGGTTATCCATAACCCGCTTCGTTTGGGCTTCGATCCCCTCGGGCAACGGCTTGTCCGGGTCGTCGGGATAGGTCGGCATCTGCCCGGTCAGGAAGACGAAGCCATCAACCTCCGTCGCGTGGGAAAACGGGGCGACCGGCCGCGGACCGCCTGCGATCATGTGGTGCAGTATCTCGCTCATCCTTGTTCGGCTCCCCTTCTCGCAAGGTTTGTGGTCAGGCGGTCAATTTTCGGCCCAGCACGGCACAATAAAACCCATCAGTATCGTGATCCGCCGGGGTCAGTTGCAGCGCCCCGCCGGTCATCGGACAGGTCCCGCCCACGGTTTCGGCCCAAACGTCCTCGATCGGATACCGGAAAAAGTCCGGACGCTCCGCCAGGAAGGCTTCGATGCGTTCCTCGTTTTCCGCCTTCAACAGCGAACAGGTCGCGTAGATCAGACGTCCGTCAGGCGCGACCAACCGCGCGGCGGAGGAGAGAATTTCCGATTGCAGGGCTGTCAGTTCGGCCAGGTCGTCTTCGCCCAGCCGCCATTTCTGATCCGGGTTTCGACGCCAGGTGCCCGATCCCGTGCAGGGCGCATCGACCAGCACGCGGTCGAACCCGCCATCGAACCGGCCGGACCGGCGTTTTACCCATTTATCGCGGGCCGAAGACAGGACCCGGCGTTCAACGATGAAGGACCCGGCTCGCTTCAGGCGCTCACCCGCGCGGTTCAGACGGGTTTCCGAGGTATCGCAGGCCACGATACGGCCCTTATTGTCCATCCCCGCAGCCAAGGCCAGGGTCTTGCCCCCGGCGCCGGCGCAAAAGTCGACGACCTTCATGCCGGGCTGCGCATGGGTCAGCAACGCAACCAATTGCGACCCTTCGTCCTGCACTTCCAACCAGCCGTCCTTGAAGGCCCTGGTGCCCCGCAAGGGACGCCGGCGAGCCAAGCGCAAACCGACAGGCGACAAGGCGCACGCAGTGGTTTCGATCCCCTCTTGCGCCAGCGAAACGGCAACGGCTTCCCGGTCGGCCTTGGTGGGATTGATCCGCACATCGACCGGGGCTTCCGCTGCCAGGGCGGCAGCTTGCCGTGTCCAATCCGTTCCGAATTGTTCGTTGAAACGGGTGGCCGCCCATTCCGGCAGGTTCGCCGACACCCAAACAGGTTGATCCGGATGGTTCAAACCATGGCCGCGTATGCCTTCCAGCCAGGCCAATTCCTCCGGACCGGGCGGTGTGACGCCGTATTCCGCTTGGTCCGCGAAGTCGGACACGATATCCGCCCCGTCTTCCGCCAACGTTGACGTGAGCACCGCATAGGTCAGCGCTCGGCTGCGGCCGTCGACGGGCAGCGCGCTACGCGACAGCCACCAATCGACCTGCCCGCGACAACGCAGAACCCCGTAAATGGTTTCCGAGATCGCCGCTCGGTCCTTGGACCCCGCGAAACGGCGTTGGCGGAACCCGTCCGAAATGACCGCATCGGCGGGTTTCCCCGCCTGGGCCACAATCTCGTCCAACAGTTCAATGGCCGTCTGTAAACGCGCGCCGGCCTTCATCCGCCGACCCCCGCGGTGACTAAATCCATGGAAGTTCCGTTAAAGAGCACGATCAGTTATCGATCCTGTAGTTGGCGGATTCCTTGGTAACGGTGATGTCATGGACATGGCTTTCGCGCAGACCGGCACCGGTGATCTCACGGAACACGCAGTTTTGCTGCATGTCCGCAATCGTGCCGTTGCCGGTATAGCCCATGGCCGCCCGCAACCCGCCCATGAGCTGGTGCAGAACCTCCGAGACCGGCCCCTTGTAAGGAACACGCCCTTCGACGCCTTCGGGTACGAATTTATGGCTCTCCTTCACTTCCTCCTGGAAGTAACGGTCAGCGGATCCGCGCGCCATCGCGCCGGCGGACCCCATGCCCCGATAGGATTTGTAAGACCGGCCCTGATACAGGAAGACTTCACCGGGGCTTTCATCCGTCCCGGCCAGCAGCGAACCGATCATCGCGCAATCGGCGCCTGCTGCGATCGCCTTAGCCAGATCACCGGAGAACTTGATGCCGCCATCGGCGATGGCCGGCACGCCGTTGGCCCGGCAAACCTCTGACGTTTCCATGATCGCGGTGAACTGCGGCACACCGACGCCGGCGACAATCCGTGTCGTACAGATCGACCCCGGTCCGATCCCGATCTTCACCGCATCCGCGCCCGCATCGATCAGGGCTTTGGCGCCGTCGGGGGTCGCCACGTTGCCGGCAATGACCTGGGCGTAATTGGACAGGCGCTTCACGCCGCTGACCTGGTCCAGCACCCCGGCGCTGTGGCCGTGCGCGGTGTCGACCACGATGACATCGCAGCCTTCTTCCAGCAGCGCTTCGGCCCGCGCCAGCCCTTCCGCCCCGGTCCCGGTCGCGGCGGCGACGCGCAGACGACCCTTCTCGTCCTTACAGGCATTTGGGAAGGCTCTGGATTTTTCGATATCCTTCACGGTGATCAGACCGACGCAGCGTTTTTCGTCATCGATCACCAGCAGCTTTTCAATCCGATGATGGTGAAGCAGGCGCTTGGCCTCTTCGCGCGACACGCCTTCGCTGACCGTCACCAGACCGCGTTTGGTCATCAACTCGCGTACAGGCGTTGAGAGATCGTCCGCGAACCGCACATCCCGGTTCGTCAGGATGCCCGCCAGCTTGCCGCTGCGCTTCGAAACAACCGGAATACCGTGAATTCCATGCCGATCCATAATCTCAAGAGCGTCAGCCAAGGTCTTATCAGGATTGATTGTTATCGGGTTCACAACCATGCCGGATTCGAACCGCTTCACCTGGCGAACCTGGGCCGCCTGCTCTTCAATGGACATGTTCTTGTGGACAACACCGAGGCCACCGTGCTGGGCCATGGCAATCGCCAACCGGCCTTCGGTCACCGTATCCATCGCCGAGGAGATGATGGGAATGCCAAGCTCAATCGTGCGGGTCAGCTTGGTCCCGGTCTTGGTGTTGTGGGGAAGAACTTGGGAGTAGCCGGGCTGCAGCAGGACGTCGTCGAAAGTCAGCGCCTTGGCGAAGCCATAATCCGTTGAAACGCGTCCCGTGTCGGCCATGGCTTTTCTCCTCATCAATTTGTTGACCGGAAAATAGCCAGGATTCCGCCAAAAGCAAGCGCGCGCAGGCCTGCTTTATGCAGATTTCACAAATTTTTCGGCATTTATTTCAGCCGACCCTGCAAATCGTTGCCGAATTAGGGCCTGTTTCTTATCCTGCTATGCAAATCATAACTCGTCATCGGCGTTTTCACCTTCATCCGATGCAGACCGTTCGCTCGACTGCCGCACGGGTGCCTTCCCTTTGAACCCGATCGCGATCACATAGGTCTCGGCAGATTCCTTGCGGCTCGACGGCGGCTTGAAATGCGCGACTTTTTGGAAATTGCGTTTCAATTGGGTCAAAAGGCTAGCCTCGGCCCCGCCGGAGAAGACTTTGGCAACGAACGCGCCGCCGGGCGCCAGGACTTCAAAAGCGAATTCCAGCGCCGTTTCGGCAAGCGCGATGATTCGAATATGGTCAGTTTGCGGATGACCGGTCGTATTTGCGGCCATATCGCTCAAAACCGCATCCGCCGGCCCGTCCAACAGCGCTTTCAGGCGGTCGGGCGTATCGTCATCCATGAAATCCGCTTGGAAGATGGTAGCACCCGCGACCTGTTCCGCTTCCAAAAGGTCGACCCCGACGACCTTGCCGCCACCATCTTTGCCCGCTTTGACGCGTTCGACCGCTATTTGCGTCCAGCCGCCTGGCGCACAGCCCAGATCGACCACCGCCATGCCCGGTTTCAGGAAATTGTATCTGTCATCGATGTCGAGAAGTTTGAACGCGGCCCTGCTGCGGAACCCGCGCGCCCTGGCTTCGACCACATAAGGATCGTTCAATTGCCGCTCTAGCCATCGCGTGGAGGAATTCTTGCGCCGCCGCGCGGTCTTCACCCGCACAGTCGTATGCCGGGCACCGCCCAGACTGCCGGTCATGCCGCCTGACTTGCCGCCTGACTTGCCCCCAGACTTGCCTCCAGGCTTACCTCCGGGCTTGCCGCCCGATTTTCCGGAACCCGAACCTTTACTGCCGCCGCGCGCCATTTTGATCTCCTTCGTGGCGCCGCATAAGGTCCAGAAGAATGCCTTCGCGCAAGCCCCTGTCGGCCACTTTAAGCCGTCCGACGGGCCAACAGGTACAAATCGCCTCCAGAATCGCGCATCCGGCCAGCATCAGCTCCGCCCTGTCCTCGCCGATACAGGGCTGCGCCGCCAATTGCGGCAATTCCAGCCGGCGCAGGAATTCGGTCAGCGTACCGATCCGCTCGAAAGAGAGCGACGCGCCGTCCACCTGACTGCGGATATAGCGTTCCAGGCCCATCTCTATCCCGGCAAGCGTCGTCACCGTGCCGGACGTCCCAATCATCTGCACCTCACCGCGCCCGACATAGTCGGCAATGCGGTGGGAATGGCAAAAGTCCCGGACCTTTTGGGACATTTCCTCGACGCAGGTTTCATACAGCGCCGGATCGGCCAGGCGGCTGCCGTACCGGTCGGTCAAAGACACGACGCCGTTCGGGATCGAATGTGTGCCGATGACTTCAGCATGCCCGTCCCGGCAGCCGAGCCAGGCAAGCTGCGTCGACCCGCCCCCGATATCGAAGACGAGGCCATGGGGCTGCTGCCCGTTCAAAAGCGGCAGACAGCCGGCGATGGCCAGCCGCGCTTCCTCATCCGTGCCGATCACCTCTATATCGAGGCCCAACTCCCGCTGAACGCGGACCAGAAACTGGTCGATGTTGCGCGCCTTGCGGCAGGCTTCGGTGGCGACCGCCCGAAAATGGACGGCATTCTGATCGCGGATCTTGTTCATGCACACGCCAAGCGCCGCAACCGCACGGTCCATCGCCGCGTCGGACAGCATGCCCGTAACGGAAACACCACTGCCCAAACGGACGTTCTTGGCAAAGGAGTCGATCACCTGAAATCCCTCGCCCTTGGCCCGCGCAATCAGCATACGGCAGCTTGACGTGCCGATGTCGATGGCGGCGAAGCACCGCGGCTTGGCGCGGATTTTCGGGTCGGGGGTTTTGTTCTCCTGGGGTCCGGGGCGACCCAACGTTCCGGTGTTCATCACCTTGTATTACCGTAGTGCGGAAGCGGTGAGCAAGATAGGGATAATGTTTTAGTATTTCATCAGGCGGCGCCGGCATCTCGCGACCGGGCGACGCTTGAATCAGACAGGCGGCTTGACCGCCGTCGCGGGCTTGGCTAGAAACCGGCGTCCCGGCCAAGGATATCTCACAATATCGCTAGCTTACGGCCCAGGGCACCCTCTGCTGGGGGATCGTCTAATGGTAGGACAGCGGACTCTGACTCCGTCAATCTAGGTTCGAATCCTAGTCCCCCAGCCAGCTTTCCATCGAAAACCGGTTCGTACGCTCACGATTAGTTGAAGCGTTGGATATCGTCCCCCCCCCGGACTTGCCTCCCGCGACTTCGATATCAAGGGTTCCGTCGCGCCTACGATCGAATCTCATGAAGCATTGGCTGCGCGCGGGACATCGCTATTCCGAGACATTGGCCGAGGGAAGTTCGCCGGTCGTCAGCACTGGCGATGCATCAAGACGTTTAGCGTCAAGCATATCCGCAACGCGTTCGAGCGACGACACGAGCTGCGCCTGCTCCCAATCGGCAAGATCCTCGAACGCACGGACATAGCGTTGCTGGAGGGCATCCGGCGCGTGTTCCAGCGTGCTCTCGCCCAATGCCGTCATCACCACGTTGATCTGTCGGCGATCCTGCTCGGACGAGCGACGTTCGACCATGCCTCGTGCCACAAGCTTGTCGACAAGCGCGGTAACGGTGGCTTGGCTGACGCTCATCTGGTTGGCCAGCGCCTTGGGCGTGGCGCCGCCTTTTTCATCGACGACCTGCAAAACCCGAAGCTGTGCCGGCGTCATGCCAGCCGCTTGCGCCAAATCGCGTGCATACAGCTCCGTCGCGCGGAGAATGCGCCGCAGAGCGATCAAACTTTCATCGGTACGGTCGCGTGGTTTAGCCGTCATGGCGGGCATAGTGGCACAACGCCATAAGATGCTTCAATCGACGAAACACCTGCAATGGTCAGTTGATCCAACCTTTCGATTCTTGATGAATAATTTCGTCTTACGAAGGATTATTCGGAACGAAATTACCGAGCAACATACATTGTTTGCCCTATTAGTCTTATTTTCTCACTAGATGTTGCGCTTTGATCGCGAAGTATATAGTTAGTCTATCGAATTATTTGAGAGGCCATTAAGAATGCCGACACCAAGTATCGTTCCCCGAAGTACGCCCCGTCTGCGCAAACCAGTTGCGGAGGATGGGGCCGCCATATGGGATCTTATCCGATCCTGCGAACCGCTGGATGAGAACTCGATGTACGCCAATCTCATCCAGGCCGACCATTTCCGAGACACCTGTGTCGTGGCGGAAATGGATGGTGACATCGTTGGCTGGATTTCAGGCCACATGATTCCGAGCGAGGACGCCTTATTCGTCTGGCAGGTCGCTGTCAGTCCGAAGGCGCGCGGGCTTGGGTTGGGCAAATCCATGTTGCTCAACCTCATCAACCGCGACGAGGCTAAGGAAGCCGCGCAGCTCAAAACAACGATCACCGAAGACAATGACGCCTCCTGGGGGTTGTTTCGCAGTTTTGCGCGCCATATCGGCGGCGACCTGGCGGATGAGCCCTATTTCGAACAGGACACGCATTTCGACGGCGCGCATGACACCGAGCACATGGTGACAATCACCCTGCCGCAGCGCGCGGAGCTGAAACGGGCCGCCTGACCCGCTTCCTGCCTTCCAACACAAAATTAACGAACCCTCATAAAGGGAAAGGACACCCCATGCCCAATGACATGGTGAAGCAAACTACGATCTATAAGCGCCGCGAAAGCGAAGCGCGTTCCTATTGTCGTGCCATGCCCGCGGCGTTCACGCGGGCGAGCGGCTCCGAATTGTTCGACGCCGACGGCAACCGGTATATCGACTTCCTCGCCGGATGCTCATCGTTGAACTACGGACACAACGATCCGGACATGAAGGCCGCGCTGATCGAGCACATCGCCGGCGACGGAATTGCCCATGGCCTGGATTTTCATACCGACGCGAAAAGCGCCTTCCTGAAAGCATACGAGGACCACATCCTCGCCCCGCGCGGCATGAACCATAAGATCATGATGACCGGCCCAACCGGCACGAACGCGGTGGAAGCGGCGATCAAGCTGGCCCGCAAAGTCACCGGCCGTCGAAATGTGATCGCCTTTACGAACGGGTTTCACGGCATGACCATGGGGGCCTTGGCCCTTACCGGGAATGCCTCCAAACGGGATGGCGCGGGCAATGCTTCGCTCGGCGACGTCACGCATATGCCGTATGAAGGTTCCCTGGGCGATACGGTCGACACATTGGAGGTTATCGACACGATGTTGTCGAACCCGTCCTCCGGCATCGATGCGCCCGCCGCCTTCATCTTCGAGCCGATCCAGGGCGAAGGCGGGCTGACCGCGGCCTCCGACGACTGGATGCGCGGCATTGAAAAGATAGCGCGCAAGAACGGCGCGCTGCTTATCGTCGATGACATTCAGTCCGGGTGCGGTCGTTCCGGCACCTATTTCTCCTTCGAGAAGTCGGGAATCGAACCGGACATGATCACCCAGGCGAAGTCGCTGTCAGGCTTCGGGCTGCCGTTTGCCGCGCTTCTCATCAAGCCAGAACACGACATTTGGAAACCGGCTGAGCACAACGGCACGTTCCGCGGCAACACCCATGCCTTCGTGACCGCGCGCGTCGCGATCGAGAAATTCTGGGCCGACGATGCGTTCCAGAAGGAAATAGCGATCAAATCCGATGTGTTGGGCGCGGCGCTAAAGGACGTGGCCGAGCTCGTCGACGGTGCGTCGATCAAGGGCCGCGGCATGATGCAGGGAGTCGATGTCGGCTCCGGCGATCTGGCCGCCACGATTTGCGCGCGCGCTTATGACCAGGGTCTGGTGATCGAAACGTCGGGCGCCCATGACGAGGTCGTGAAATTCCTCGCCCCTCTTACCACCCCGCAAGAGATCTTGCGTGAGGGTTTGAACATCCTGACTCAGGCGACCTACGACGCAACGCGCCAAATGAAAATTGCAGCGGAGTAAAGACGAATGATTGTACGCGATTTCAACGAACTGAAGAACACCGAACGTCATGTTGCCGATGCCCAATGGACATCGACACGTCTGTTGCTGGCCGATGATGGGATGGGGTTTTCCTTCCACATCACCGTTCTTGAAGCCGGGTCCGAGCACACGTTCCACTACAAGAACCACTTTGAGAGTGTCTATTGCATGAAAGGGAAAGGCTCGATCACGGACATCGCCACGGGCGAGACCCACGCGATCAAGCCCGGCGTGATGTATGCGCTGAACCTGCATGACAAACACATCCTGCGCGCCGAGGAAGAGTTGCACATGGCGTGCTGCTTCAATCCGCCCGTGACCGGCAAGGAAGTCCACCGAGAAGACGGCTCTTACGCCCCAGCTGAAGAGCTTGCCTAACCGTCATGACCAACAAAACCCATACAGTAGAGAAGATCGGCGGGACATCGATGTCCCGCGTCGATCAACTCAAGGATACGCTCTTTATCGGGTCCCGGCAGGGCGAAGCCCTGTATGGCCGTGTGTTCGTGGTCTCCGCCTTCGGCGGTATCACGGATCTGTTGCTTGAGCACAAGAAGTCGGGAGAGCCCGGCGTGTACGGCCATTTTGCCAATGCCGAAAGCGACCATGGTTGGCACGAGGCGCTGACGCGGGTCGGGTCGGAGATGCGAAAACGCCATAACGCGGTGCTCGACCACCCCGGCGACATCGAACAGGCCGACGCCTTTGTGTCCGAGCGCACGCTTGGCATTCGCAACTGCCTGATCGACCTGCAACGGCTTTGCGCCTATGGGCATTTCCGCCTGTCCGAGCACATGCTGCAGATCCGCGAGCTTCTGTCCGGGTTGGGCGAAGTGCACTCCGCTTTCGTCACCACCTTGATGCTGCAGCGCGCGGGCGTAAACGCACGGCTTGTCGATTTGTCGGGCTGGCGTGACGAGGGAAATGTGACCCTGGACGAACGCATTGCCCAGGCGATGGAACGCATCGATCCGCATACGGAAATGCCCATCGTGACGGGTTATGCGCAATGCGCCCAAGGGCTGATGCGCGAATTCGACCGCGGCTATTCCGAGGTGACGTTTTCAAGGCTCGCCGCGCTGACCGGCGCGCGCGAGGCGATCATCCACAAGGAATTCCATTTGTCTTCCTGCGACCCGAAGCTGGTCGGCGAAGCCGCTGTGCACAAACTGGGACGCACGAATTATGACGTAGCCGACCAGTTGTCGAACATGGGGATGGAGGCCATCCATCCGAAAGCCGCGAAGACATTGCGCCAGGCCAACGTCCCCCTGCGCATAACCAACGCCTTCGAGCCGGACGACCCCGGCACGCTGATCGACGATCATGCGGCTGAAACGCCCGCCGTCGAAATCATTGCCGGCCTCGACATCATGACGCTGGAAGTGTTCGAGCAGGATATGGTCGGCGTCAAAGGCTATGACGCGGCCATTCTGGAAGTATTGAAGCGACATGGCGTGCGGATCGTATCGAAGGTTTCGAACGCCAACACGATCACGCATTACCTCGACACATCGTTCAAAATCATGCGGCGGGTCGAGAAGGACATCGCGCAGGTCTATCCGTCTGCGGAGATCACCACACGGACCTTGTCCATGGCGTCGGTCATCGGGCGGGACCTGAACGGATTGTCCGTCCTTCAGCGTGGATTGGTCGCCATTGCCGATGCCGGCCTCAGCGCAATCGGTGCCAGTCAGGGGCCGCGAAACGTGGACGTTCAGTTCATCGTGGACCGCGACGACCTGCAAGCCGTGATCAAGGCACTGCATTCCGAGTTCATCGAATCCGTGCGCCCGCGACTGACACGGGCCGCATGAAAGGGTGAGAGCGCACCCCTTCGGAAAAGTTGAAGGGTCGCGCCGCTTGCCTAACGTCGATCAGAATTGCTGCAGCAGCCGCGTCGTTTCGGGATCCATGAAGCCCGCTATCGTGGCCTCGGTCTCGAGGTTCAGGGCCTTGTTGATATCCGGCACCGCGGCGCTGTTCAGCACCCTCTTCATAGCCCGGACCGACAGGACCGGCAGCGCCGCCAACCGATGCGCGGTCTCCTGCGCCGTCGTCATCAGGTCCGCGTCCGGCACGACCTTCCAGGCCAAGCCGATTTCGCCCAATTCCTGCGCCGCGTAGCGGTCGCCGAAGGTCAGCATCTCCCGCGCTTTGTTCAGGCCGACCAGGGCCGGCAACAAACTGGTGACGGCCCCGGTGACAAATAAGTTGAGGGAAACTTCCGGAAAGAACCCTTTCGCGCTTTCGGCCCAGACCGGGAAATCGCAATTGATCGCCCATTCGAAGCCGCCGCCGACGGCCCAGCCGTTAATCGCACCGACGACCGGCTTCGGGCCCAGCGTAATCGCGTGGGTCGCGCGCTGAATCGCCAGGACGAGGTCCCGCGCCTCCTCCTCCGTTTCCGGATGGACATGTTCGCGACGATCATCGCCGGCGCAGAACGCCTTGCCCGCGCCGGTGAAGATCATCGCTTTCGTCTTGGGGTCCGCGTTCGCGTCCTCGAACGCCTTGGCGACATCGTCGATCAATTGCCGGTTCATGGCGTTCAAACTGTCGGGTCGGTTCAGGGTGATGGTGCGCACGCCATGATCGTCCAGCGCGCTCAACACGGTTTCATATGTAAAATCGGTCATTGATATCCCCTGACGACACGTTTCGTTTTGCCTTCCGTCCGCGGAAGACTACCTGCCGGTACCAGCGTCACCTTTGCGCTGGCGCCAAGCTGGGATTTGATCGCGGTTTCGACCCGTCCAGTTAGATCACCCGGATCAACCGCCCCGTTTGCCAATTCAGCCGTGACCGGAAGAACGTCGTAGGGCGGCGGCATGTCCAATTGGATGCGGTATTCGCCCGACAGTTCCGAGAAGCCGTTGATCACGGCCGCTACCATGGTCGGAAACATGTTCAAGCCGCGCACGACGACCATATCATCCGAGCGCCCGGTGACCGAGAAACGGAATCCCGTGCGCCCGCATCGGCACGGATCCGTCGCCCGGATCGAAACGATATCCCCGGTCCGGAAACGCACCAGCGGTTGGCAATCGCGCACCAGATGGGTCAGGACCAACTCCCCTTCCCGGCCCGCTTCCAGCGGAAGCGGCTCGGCAGTCTCCGGATCAATAAGTTCCGGGTAAAGAACATCGGCAGCCATGAAATGCAGACTGGTATCGTGCGGGCATTCCGCCCCAAAGTTCGACAGCACGTCTGAAACGCCGTAATTTGCGTTACGGGCCTGCATGCCCCAAGTCTCTCTCAGCCGCGCGCGGAAGGCCGGGTCGTCGACCCCGGCCTCGCCCCCGAACAGGCCGAGCTTGAGACCAAGGTCGCGCGGGTCCAGGCCCGGGAACTTCTCCGCGATGACCTTTTCCAGAACTTTCGGATAGGAAGGCGTGCAGGAAATAGCGTTGATCCCGACTTCTTGGATCGTCCGCACTAGCAGTTCCGTCGCGCCGACCCCGAAGGGGACGACAAGCGCGCCGGTTGCCTCAAGGGTCAGGTGATCGGTTAACCCGCCCATCCACATCTGATAGTTCAGACAATGGACGACCGTGTCCTTTTCCGTCAGCCCCGCCGCCTTGTGGCACCGGCCGCCGATTTCCTGCGTCACCTGTGTATCCTTGGCGGAAAGGGCCAGGTTCATCGCCTGCCCTGTTGTTCCCGATGTGCGATGCAATCGGTTCACCGCTGCGCGGCGGCCCGCCAGATAGTCGCCGAAAGGCGGATGCCGCGCCTGCGACGTGCGCAATTGCGCTTTTTCCGACAGCGGAAGCATGGGCAGATCCCGCAAATCCTGCGGCGGTTTCCGGCCCGCCCAAAGGGCTTGGTAGAAAGGCGAATGCCGCGCGACATATGTGCTTTGTTTTTCCCAGGCCTCCCGATGATGAGCGGCGAGATCCGCCTGCGTGGTGAATTCGGCATTCTTCACGGTGGTCATTTTGCCATCCCCCGCGTCCAGATCAGTGTCAATGTATCCAGGACCGCTTCCCGGTCGCCGGAAACGGCGATCAGGCCCGGATCTTCGGACAGAAACAGGCTGGAAAGATATTGATCGACCATACCGCCAAGAGCATAGGCGCGGCGGGTCAATTCATCCGGCGCCACCGCGCCTTCACTACCATCCCGCTTCAAGCGCATCCGCACCGAGGAAACGACGGCTTCCACCCACGCGGCGTTCAGCGTGTGAAACACCTGTTTCGCGCCGGGGAAGCTGTCCATGTGGTGTATCAAACACCGCATCATGCCCCGGTTCAGGCGGAACAGCTCGTAATAGGCTTCGGTCGCGGCACGGATCGGGCCCTCCGGTTCTTGTCGGCTCGCCTCGCGCATACTGTCCTGCAGAAAGCCGACGAAGCCCGTCAGCAAATCTTCCAGCAATCCGACCCTGTCGGTGAAGTAGATATAAAAAGTGCCGTTTGAAATACCCGCCCGCTCGCAGACATCCGTCACCCGCAGGTCCAGCGGGCCGGTCTCGTTCAAGATCTCACTAGTCGATTTCATGATGCGGGCGCGGGTGCGCTCCCCCTTGGCCATCCCCTCGCTCTGCGCAAGCAGTACATCGGCATAGAGAAAAGGGGATGTGATGGTTTGGAGCATGGTCGCGCCGATCCGTTAAAAAACAAAACTGACGTAGGTTTCATTTTTTACCCAAGCATTGTCAATATCCAATCATTGGCGCCCCTATCCCCAGCCCTCGGCGATGGTACGATCTTTCAGTTTCGACGCCCAGCCGCATGTTTGCCGGCGGCATAGGCGAAAGCGATGGCGGGGCCGAGGTTGATGCCGGGACCCGGATAAACACCGCCCATGATCGACTGCATGTCGTTGCCGCAGGCATAGAGCCCGCCAATCACCTGACCGTCCCGGTCAAGCAGTCGCGCATCCGTGTCGGTGGTCAGGCCGACGGCGGCGCCGATCTCCCCGGGATAGAGCTTGATGGCGTAGAAAGGCGGCGTGCGTGTCGGACCCAGGGTCGGATTCGGTTTGTGCATCGGATCGCCGTTGCCGCATTCATAGACCGTACTGCCGCGCTGGAACGCTTCATCGACGCCGGTCTCGGCATACCGGTTCATATCCGCGACGGTTTCCTCGAGTCCCTGCGCGTCGATATCGAGTTTCCGCGCCAAGTCGGGAAGCGTATCCGCCTTGGTCAGATACCCATCGCGCAGAAACGGCGCCAATCGCTGCCCGCCCGGTCGGATCATGCCCAGCCCGTATTTCCGCAAGCCCGCCGCATCCGTCACTTCAAACGCGGGGATCGTCGCGCCTTCCCGGTTGGCCGCATACATCGCGATGACAAATTTGTGGTAGGAGGTGCTTTCATTGACGAAACGCCGTCCGTCGCGCCCGACGCAGAAGATACCCGGCTTGGATCGGTCGAGTACGAAATGCGGAAACACGGCCATGCTGCCGTCCTTTCGCCGCCGACGCGACATCGGCGCCCAGAATACCGGCTGCTCCGCCCCTTCCCCGTAAACCGCGCCAAGCTTAAGCGCTATGTCATGCATGGTTCCGGTGCCCGCCGGTGCGGCCGGTGTGTATTCCGGCACGGGATCAGGCAAGAATTCCAGTCGGCGCTGCGGATGACGGGCGAAACCGCCGGACGCCAGGATGACGCCGCCGGTGGCCGTCAATGTCTGTTCCGCCCCATTGCGGCGCAGTGTGACGGTCCGTGCATCGGGATCGCCGGCGATATCCGTGACCTCGGCTTCGATTGCCACCGTCACGCCCAGGTCCAAAGCCGATTTCAGCAACCGGCCGACCAATGCATTGCCCATAACCATCCGGGCCCCGCGCCCGAACCGCAGACGGTCGATGGCATAGCGGCCCACCAGCCCCACCGAATAGACAAAAGACATGGCGGATTTGGTGAGTTTCAAGAGATGCGCAATGTCGTCCCGGTCGACCATCATACCGCCAAGCACTGTGAACTCGGGCAAAGGCGGTCGAACCGAATGCAACGCTTCCCGGAGCGATCCGCCGTCGAACGGCAGAGCCTCAATCGCTCGGCCCGCCGTCTTCGAACCCGCCAATTCATAAAGGTAGTCGGGATGGAACGGTCGCGACCGGAACCTTATGTCCGTCTCAGCTTCCAAGCGCGCCACCGCTTCCGGCCCCAGACGCAGGAAGGCATCCCGCATCGACCGGGGAGAGCGGTTACCGACCGCAGCGTCCAGAAAGGCGCCCGCTTCTTCCACGCTGTCCTCGACACCGGTTTCCGCGGCATGACGAGTATTCGGTATCCAAACGGATCCGGCGGAAAGGGCCGACGTGCCCCCCACAAAGTGCGACCGTTCCAATATGATCACCCGCGCCCCTTCCAACGCGGCAAAGACGGCAGCGGACAGTCCAGCGGCGCCCGAGCCGATGACAATCACGTCCCAACTCGTTTCGAGAGAGGTTTGAGATTTTACGATACCCATGAACGCGACCACACTTCCGGTTAGCTCGGCAAAAGACCGACGGGATGACACGGTAACCTAAAAAGAATTGTGTTCAATAACAGAAACAGTTTTCACTTTTTACTCGAGTTCGTATACCTTCAGCCAAACAGGGGGAATACACATGACGGAAATAAGGGTGGCCGTGGTCGGCACAGGCGTCATCGGCCGCACCCATATCGACACATTGAAGACCGTGCCCGGCATGGTCCTGACAGCGGTCGTCGACCCCTCACCCGCCTCAAAGGACCTGGCAGCCGGGCTTCAAATCCGTCATTTCACAACCGTCGACGATCTGCTCTCCGCCAAGATCGCGGACGCGGTTGTCGTGGCGTCCCCCAACGACACCCACGTCCCCATCGGCTGCCAATTGCTAGAAGCGGGCCTTCCGATCCTGCTGGAAAAGCCGGTCGCGAACAGCCTGGCGGAAAGCGCCCAATTGGCGGCAGCTGCGGCAAAAACCGGCATGCCCGTCCTGGTCGGTCATCACCGGCGCCACAACCCGCTGATCAAAGCAGCCAAACGCGCCCTTGAGGATGGCGCGATCGGTCCCCTGGTCATGGCCACGGTGACCTGCGCCGTTCTGAAACCCGACGATTATTTCGACGTCGCATGGCGGACCGATCCGGAACAAGGCGGCCCCCTGCTGATCAACGCGATCCACGATATTGACCTTCTGCGGCATTTCTTCGGTGAGGTCGCGGCTGTCCAAGGCAGCGCTTCTAACGCCGTGCGCGGCTTGCCTGTTGAAGATACCACGGCGGCAATCCTCACCTTCGAGAAAGCCGGATTGGCGACCATCGCATTATCCGATGCCGCCGTCGGCCCCTGGGCCTGGGAACTATCATCTGGCGAAAATCCGGGGCGGTTCCCGAAACATGACGCGATCACGCATATCTATGCCGGGCGCCAAGGCGGTCTGAGCCTGCCGGATTTGTCCCATTGGACACATGGTCCGGGCGGCAATTGGTATCACGCGTTGAAACACGGCACCGTCCCCTTCACGCAAACCGACACTTATATCGCGCAGATGGAGCATTTCGGGCAGATCGTGCGGGGTAAGGCGGAACCGCTGGTCACCTGTACCGACGGCATCCGAAACATGGAAGTCGTCGTCGCCATCAAACAATCGTCCAAGACGGGGCGCGCCATCCAGATTGCCGATCTAGCGGACAGCAATGGTGCGGCGAGATGAGCAGCGCGCTGGAACGCGGCCTCCGCATTCTCGAAATGCTTGCCGCCCATCCCGAAGGGCAGCAGGTCAGTCAGGTGGCGGACGCATTGGGCATTCCGATCTCCGGCGTTCATCGGCAATTGCAGGAATTGGGACGGCTGGGATATGTCCGGCAGGTTCGGGACCAGGGCGACTATGGCCTGACCGTCAAACTGGCTGCGCTAGGCCTCAGCTTCCTGGGTCGTAGCGGCGTCACAGACATCGCCCAACCGATACTGGACCGTTTGGCCACGGCCAGTGGCGAATTGATCCGCCTTTCCGTGATCGATGGAGACCGGCTTGTATGGGTCGCTGTCGCCCAAGGCGCGACCGGCGGCCTACGCTACGATCCCGGCAAGGAACAAGGGGTTGTCGTTCATTTGGCGACGGCCGCCGGCGGGCAAGCCTGGCTTTCCACCATGAGTGACGAGGACGCTCTGACATTGGTCAGCCGGCAAGGCATAAGGCCGGAGGGTTTCAACCCCGGCAGCGGCGCGCCGTCGACCCTGAAGGACCTTCTGAAGATATTGGAAACAGCCCGCAAGCGCGGGTATGCGCTTGCTGTCGACAGTTACATGGAAGGCATGGCGGCGATGGCCGTGCCGCTGCGGCGCGGCGACAGCGATACGGTGATCGGCTGCCTGTCGATAGCGGGACCGGCGGTGAGGCTGACCAAAACCCGAGTCGCCGAACTGGTCCCAGTGCTGAAGGAAGCGGCCACGGAATTATCCAATGCGGCCGATGCCTCGCAGTTCTTCCGGCAATTGGGGAATGACTTGCCATGAGCCGCGCCTATTCCCTCGCCTATCTGACGGGCAATGGGGTCGACCCGGTCACCGCCGTCGGCCTTGCCGCCGATCACGGCTACGACATGGTGAGCTTCCGCCTGCTCCCAGCCGGGCCGCTCGACAACATCCATCCGCTTCTTGAGGATGACAGGCTTCTGGCGGAGGTGAAGGCGGCCATGCGCGCCACCGGCGTCACCATGGCGGATGCGGAAATGATCCGTCTGAACCCTGCCACGGTGCTGGACGATTTTACGCCCTTTCTGGATCGGATCGCGGAGCTGGGCGCGCGCCACGTGCTGGTCGCCGTCGACGATATCGACATCAGCCGCGTGCAGGACAACTACACGGCCCTGTGTGATAAACTGGGCGGATACCGCCTGACCGCCGACCTGGAATTCATGCCCTGGACCGGGGTGAAGGATTTGGCGACGGCCCGCCGCATCGTGGAAACGGCCAATCATCCGGCCGCCGCCGTGCTGTTCGACACACTGCATTTCGATCGTTGCGGGTCGACTTTGGAGGAATTCGCGGCGCTTCCCACAAGTCTAATGAACTATGTCCAGATTTGCGACGGCCCAGCTCCCTACGACACATCCGACGCGGCCCTGGTTCAAGTTGCGCGGACCGCGCGGCTAATCCCCGGCGAGGGTGGCATCGACTTGGCCTCCATCGCCAAATTCATACCACAAGACATGACCGTCAGTGTCGAGGTCCCGAACCATGCCCTCGCCGACCGCATCGGTCCGTCGGAAGTGGCACGCCGCGCACTGGCGGCAACAAAGGAACTGCTCGGCGATTGAGCCGCGCGACTAACAAAGAAGGAGGACATCCCATGGCCCTAACCGGCAATGCCTTTCTGGCGATCTGGCACGACATCGAACCATCGGGACAGACCGAGTACATGGAATGGCATACGCGCGAACACATGCCCGAACGGCTTTCCATTCCGGGCTTCAAACTAGGCAAGCGGCTGATCAACCATGACATTCCCCGATATCGCTACGGTACGGTCTATTGTGGCGATACGGTAGAGGTCTTCCGCTCCCCCGCCTATCTGGAGCGCCTCAACAACCCTACCGACTGGAGCAACAAGGTCCAGCCGACCTTCCGAAACTTCCTGCGCGTCGCCTGCGACCGTGTGGCTTCGGCGGGGGTTGGCGAAGGCGGGGCGATGGCGACCATCCGTCTGGATCTGCAGGACGGGGCCAGCGCCGCGGATGTGACGCAAGGCGCCCAGAAACTGGTCGACGGCCTGCTCGATATTACCGCCGCCTGCGGCGCGCATCTGGGATTGGCCAAGACGGAGGTATCCGGCGTAAAGACGCGGGAGACGGAATTGCGCCCCGGGATGAAGGAGAAGGAGTTCGACGCCGTCATCCTGGTCGAGGGCAGCGGCTTGCCTGAACTGGAAGCCTCGGTCCCGCAGTATCTGGAAGCGATCGCGGCCAGCAGCTGCGGCCTCGGCGATCCGGCGGTGATCGTCTACAACCTGGCCTATCAACTGAGCGCCGCGGATATGGGGCAATGAGGGTCCTCATCACGGGCGGCGCCGGGTTTCTCGGCGCCTGGGTAATCCACCGGTTCTTTGAGTCCGGCGCGCAGGTTCGCGTCCTGGACCTAAAAGACGACCGCTCCATCGCCCGCAAGATCATGGGCGCGAAGGCCGACGGCCTGGATTGGCGCGTGGCCGATATCCGGGACGGCGATGCAGTGAAGGACGCCGCGGAAGGCTGTGATTTCATCGCCCATCTCGCCGCGTTGTTGACGCCCGATTGCGCGGCGAACCCGGTCCTTGGCGCGCAGGTCCTGCTGATCGGCACATTGAACGTCTTCGAGGCGGCGAAGGCCCATGGCATGAAAGGCGTTGCCTATGCCAGCAGCGGCGCGGTGTTCGGCGGGGATAACGGTATCGACCCCTATCCGGTCACCCAATACGCCGCTTTCAAACTGGCCTGCGAAGGGGCGGCGCGGGCCTATTGGCGCGACGCCGGCATTCCAAGCGTCGGCTTCCGGCCCGCCGTCATCTACGGCCCGTTCCGGGAAACCGGCATGACCGCCGGTCCGTCGCTGGCATGCCGCGCCGCGACGCGGGGCGAAGGCTTCCACATGGGCTATTCCGGCGCGGCCGATATGATCTTTGTCGACGATGTCGCGGCCGCCTTTCACGCCGCGGCCACCCGCCCTTTCGAAGGGGCGCACGCCTTCACCCTGAAAGGGGAAGTGGCGGATGTCGCCGACATCGCCGCGACGATCAAGGACCTTGTCCCGGGAACGGAGGTGACCTGGGAGGGCGACCCCATCCCCATGCATGCCATCCTGGCGGACAGTCCCGTGGAACCGCTGTTGGGACCCCTGCCCCGAACCGCGCTGCGCGACGGCCTGGCGAAGACCATCGAACACTACCGGCAGCATTCCGATTAGAACGCCGGTCGAGGGGTTTGGAATAAAAGACTTGGTCTTGGCGCGGACCGCTTTAAAAAGAGGGTGTTGTGACAGACTTCATCCTCTCCATCGCGCCGATCTTCCTGATGATCGTGCTGGGCCACGCCTTACGGCGCGGCGGCATCCCGAATGCCGACTTCTGGAACCTGAACGACAAGTTGGTCTATTGGGTGCTGATGCCGGCCCTGTTGTTCTACAAGACCAGCACGATCGAAATTTCGCTGCATTTCATCGGGTCCTACGCCTCGGTCCTTATCGGCGCCTTCGCGGCGGCGGGACTGGTGGGGACCGGCCTCGCGAAACTGGCGGGGCTGCCAAACCCAATCGCCAGTTCGGTGCTTCAGGGGTCGGCACGGCACAACACCTTCATAGCGCTTGCCGTCGCGGAACGCGTCTATGGGACCGAAGGCTTGGCGGTCGCCGCCCTGGCGACATCCATCCTGATCCCGATAACAAACGTAACAATGGTTTCCGCCATGGTCTCGATGCATCGAAAGGCGGGCACGACAGGGTTCGTGGGACCCATCCTGCGCGATCTGGGAAGAAACCCGTTGCTGATATCGGTCCTGTTGGGGCTGACGATGAATCTGGCCGGGATCGGCCGGATTCCGGTCCTGCACGAAACATTGGGCATTCTGGGCGCAGCGGCGCTGCCAATCGTGCTGATGTGCGTCGGGGCGAATATCCGGCTGCGCGCGATGCAGACATCCACCCTGCCCGTCCTGTTCTCCGTGATCGGGAAAATGATCGTGTTTCCCGTGATGATCGTGGTCCTGTCGAAGCTGCTCGGCCTTACGACGCTGGAGATGACCATCGCCCTTCTATTCGGCGCGGCGCCGACCGCGTCCTCCGCCTATACGCTCGCCCGGCAGATGGGGGGCGACGCGCCGCTGATGGCCGCGATCGTGACCATTCAAACCGGCCTGTCCTTCCTGACATTGCCGCTGACGGTCTATCTGGTTGAGCGCTATTTCACCTGACGGCATCCAGCCGAACGGGGATCTATTCTTTTGCGGCGACCTCACCACCCGCTTTGACCCAGCCGGTGAACCCGTCGCTGATATGCGCCACCTTCGGCAGTCCCATCTCCTGCATCGCCAGGGTGGACAGCGCCGAGCGCCATCCGCTGGCGCAATAGAAGACGAAGGTCTTGTCTTCCTGAAAGACCGGCTTGGCATAGGGGCTTTCAGGGTCGACCCAGAACTCCAGCATGCCCCGCGGACAATGAAACGCGCCCGGCACCATGCCTTCGCGCTGAAGTTCGCGAACGTCGCGAAGGTCGACGAATTGAACGTCGTCCCGCCCGAGCATTTCCGTCGCCTCCGCCCCGGTGACGCAGCGGATTTTCGCATTCGCTTCGGCGACCATGTCCTTGACGTGTTTCATCTCACTCCCTTTTCGAAATCGGCATTGGTTGCGTGCAGCCTAGGGCATCGGCCCTGGAATGGTCCATGCCACAATCCACCTCCCTCCATCACTTGATCCTGATCAACGACAGCCGTGTCCGCGCATGGAACCTAAGATGCAACGAATGTTGGATTTCTTGGTTTGGAAGAGAGTGACATGCCCCCGATGTTTCAGAAATACGCCTCAATGGCGGTGCCACGGTACACCAGCTATCCCACCGTGCCGCATTTCGATTCAGGCGTCGGCGGGCGCGGCTATGCCGGTTGGCTGGAGGCGCTGAACCCGGCTGAGCCTGTCTCCCTCTATCTCCATGTCCCCTTCTGCCGGAAGCTTTGCTGGTATTGCGGCTGCAATATGAAGCTGGCGTCGCGCTACGAACCCGTCGCGGATTATGTAGAAACGCTGATCCGGGAATTGGAACTGGTCGCGGAGCATCTGCCCGGCCGGGTCGGTCTGTCCCATCTGCATTTCGGCGGCGGCACACCGACCGCCCTTGAACCCGACGACCTGGAACGGGTGATGGACACGGTGCGCGCCCATTTCACGGTGAATGAGGGCGCGGAACTGGCCATTGAATCCGACCCCCGCACATTGACGCCGGAAATGACCCGCCGCATCGGCAAGCTGGGCTTCACCCGCGCCAGTTTCGGCATTCAGGAATTCGACCCCAAGGTCCAGAAAGCGATCAACCGTATCCAGCCGGAGGAAATGGTCGTTTCCGCCGTCAACGGCCTGCGGGACGCCGGCATCACAGGCATAAATTTCGACCTGATCTACGGCCTGCCGCATCAAACCGTGAATACCCTGCGCGCGACCATTGCCGCCTGCGCGGCCTTGAAACCGGACCGCCTGGCCCTGTTCGGCTATGCCCATGTGCCTTGGATGGCGAAGAAGCAGCGCCTGATCGATGAAGCCGCCCTGCCCGGCGCACAGGCGCGAATCGACCAGGCCGAGGCCGCAGCCAGGATGATCAGCGCCGCGGGGTACGAGGCCATCGGCCTGGACCATTTCGCGCTGCCCCATGACGACCTGGCCATCGCCGCGCGCAACGGCACGCTACGCCGGAATTTTCAGGGCTATACGACCGATAAGGCCGAAACCCTGCTGGGCGTCGGCGCGACCTCCATCGGCCGCACCCCGTCGGGCTATGTTCAGAACATTGCTGAAACCGGCGCCTGGGCGCGCGCCGTGACCTCCGGCACGCTTCCGGTCGCGAAAGGGCATGCTTTTCAGGGGGAGGACACGCTGCGCGGCCATGTGATCGAAGCGTTGATGTGCCGCGGCGAAGTCGACCTGGACGCCGCCATCCTGCATCACGGTGGCGCACCCGGCTGTTTCGACATGGACCTGTCCAGCCTTAGCGACATGGAACGCGACGGCTTGGTCATACGGGACGGATCCGTTCTGCGCCTGACCGAAGCCGGAAAACCGCTGGTCCGCACCGTCGCCTCCGTCTTCGACGCCTATCTGTCGACCGGAACGGCGCGGCATTCAGTGGCGGTCTAGGCACACACTAGACCGGTTCTGGCTGCAGCCGGGTCATCCAACCCGGTTCCTTGTGATGGCGCCGGGGCAGCGTCATTTTCAGCATGTCGCGGACATTCTGCGCCGCGTCCTCGCCGAATGTCTCCCCCACCATCTTTTGGTAATCGGCCCGATCGAAATAATCGATGAAGGCCTGGTCGCGGAAGGCCAGCACCTGTTCCGCCGCGAGCGCTTCCGTCGGCAACGGCATGCAATCGTAGGAATGTTGGGAATAGCCGATCCAACCGGGACCGCCGGGGTCCTCCGGCAGCGGCAGCCCGGCGGCCTTCGCCTGGATGTGGAGCGCCGATCCCGGATAGGCCATGGCACAATAGAAATTGGCCCATTCCGTATTCAGTTCGAGCGCGAGGTCCAGCGTTTCCCGCATGCTGTCCATCGTGTCGTCCGGCAGACCGAAAATGTAGTTTCCAAGAACAGAAATGCCGTGATCCCGGGTTCTGGAAACCGCATCGGCGATGTCCACATTGCCGAACCGTCCTTTGGTGACGCCGTCGCGGACATGCTTGCTGCCCGATTCAATCCCCAGACAGAGCCAATTAAAACCGGCTTTCTTCAGTTTTCCGAGAAGCTCCGGGTGCAGCGTGTCGATCCGCGCATAGGCCCAGAAATTGAGGCCGTAGTCGCGTTCGATCAACGCATCGCACAGGTCTGAAACATGGCGGCGATTGAGGACGAACATTTCATCCGGGATCTTGATATGACGGACACCGTATTTCGTCACCATCTCGTCGATCTGGGCCATCACCGTATCGACCGACCAATACCGCATGCCCGGCCCGCCAAAGGGGGCGTTGATGCAGCAGAAGGAGCATTTGAAACTGCAGCCCAAGCTGGTTTGCAGGGAGGCGTAGTTTTCCCGGTGCGCCAAGTCATTGAACGCGTGCCAGTTATGGGCCCGGTATTTGGTCATATCCAGAATATCGAGCGCCTGGCGCGGCAAGACCGCATCCAGATCGGCGACGTTGGATGACGGCGCGGCGGCGACGACGTCGCCATCCTGCCAACGGACCAGGCCCGGCACCGAGTCGAGGCTTCCGTGGCCATACACCAGATGGGCAAGAAGCGCATCCAGCGTCGCCGGTCCCTCGCCCGTGAAAACGAAATCCACCGGCTCTTCCCTTAAGGTCCGTTCCGGCAGGGCGGCGCAATGCGTTCCCATCATCGCGACGGGCCGGTCCGACTGCGCGCGGAAGGCCGTCGCTGATTTTCTGGCACCCGGCATGCATTGAGTGGACGCACTCGGCTGCTGGCCATAGACGACGAACAGGGTAAGCGCCGCATCCAACTGCGCCGCCTTCGCCGCGGTCTGCTCATGCGTCAGGCCTTCCGCCTCGGCATCCAACAAGGCGACGGAAAAGCCTTTCATCCGCGCATGTTCCGCCAACAGCCCCGCCCAGACCGGCGGTTCGACAGCCGCCAGGCCCGCACCCAGATTCTGATAGATTTCCATCTTGCCCGGCGGATTAATCAGCAGCAGGTCGAGATCGGCCATTCAGTCCTCACAAATCGATACAACGTCCCGCCGAACAGCTTGCGAAAGCCATGCCGGTTCGCGGCGCGGTGCACATTTTCTATCCGGCCACTCTGTCCGCTTCGCCGTTCAGCGTCCAGTTGCCTGTCCGGCGGATTGGCAATTCCCGGCCTGTACGGTAACGCTTGGTCAGAAGTTTGCATCGAAACCGGGCAGAAACGGCACGGAAGCGTCCTACAGACCAAACCGGGGCATAGATGAAGACAGTTTGTATTTCCCAAGCCCGTATGGGGTCCAGCCGGCTGCCCGGCAAGGTATTGCTGCCGATCCATGGTCAGCCGATGCTGTTCTATCACCTGCGCCGGCTGCAGCAGGCCACAGAGGTCGATACGGTCGCCGTCGCCACCACGCATCTGATGGAAGACGACGCCATCGAACTGTTCACCGTCAATCTTGGCGTTCCGTGCCATCGCGGCCCGGTCGAGGACGTCCTGACCCGGTTTTTCGATTGCGCGGTGCGGCACGATCCGGACATCGTCGTGCGGGTGACCGCGGACTGCCCCCTGATCGATCCGTCCCTGGTCGATTACGCCGTTCGGTCCCTGAAGGACGCCCCGCCGGAAATCGACTACATGAATCTCAGCTTGTCACATTTCCCGCGCGGGATGGACGTGGAGGTCATGCGTTTCAGCGCCCTGGCCCAAGCCTTTAAAGAGGCGACAGACCCCTATGCGCGCGAGCATGTGACCCCTTTCCTATACGGCCATCCGGAGCGGTTCGGCTGGCGGCAGTTGGAAACCGATACGCCTGCGGCGCAGTACCGGTTCTGCGTGGACGAACAGAGGGATCTGGACCTGATCGCCGAATTGCTTGACCGTCTGCCCGACGGTGACCTCAGCTTCACATGGCACGATGTCATCCGGCTGATGCAGGCAGACCCGACGCTTGAAAAGATCAACGGGGGCGTCGCGCAAAAGCCGTCCCAGCGCGCGGGCGGATGATCGGTTTGCCTGTTCGCGTATCTGTATCGTTTTGAAGGGAATGTCCGTGACCGAACCATTTGCACTGGCCGCAACCAGTTGGGATGCGCGGGAAATCGACGCCATGCAGGCCGTGATCGACAGCGGCATGTTCACTATGGGCGACAAGGTGAAGGCGTTCGAAGCCGCGTTCGCCGCCCATTTCGGCATGGGCTACGCGATCATGACCAATTCCGGCTCTTCCGCGAACCTCGTTTCCACCGCGTCGCTTGCCTTTCGCAAACAAGGCCCGGCGCTGAAACCCGGCGATGAAGTGATCGTACCCGCGATTTCCTGGACAACGACCTATACGCCACTACAGCAATACGGGCTGAAGACGCGCTTCGTCGACGTGGAACTGGACACCTTGAACGTCGACATGGCCAAGCTTGAAGACGCGATAACACCCAACACCAAAATGCTGATGGCGGTCAGCATCCTGGGCAATCCGGCGGCGCTGGGACAGATGCGGAAACTGGCGGATGACCGCGGCCTGATCTTCATGGAAGACAATTGCGAAAGCCTGGACGCGGATATTGGCGGCAAGCCGACCGGCACATTCGGCGACATTTCGACAGCCAGTTTCTTCTTTTCGCACCACATCTCGACCATGGAAGGCGGGATGATCATGACCAACGACCGGGAGCTGGCCCATCTTTGCCGGGCGCTTCGGGCGCATGGCTGGACCCGGGATTTGCCGGACGACAACGAATTGGTGACCCGCGGCGACGATGACTTGTTCGAGGCCTATCGCTTCATCCTGCCCGGCTACAATGTCCGTCCCCTGGAATTCAGTGGGGCCGTCGGGCTGGTGCAATTGGACAAACTGCCTGAAATGACGGCCCAGCGCCGCCGGAATTGGGGGCTGTTCACCTCCCTTTTCGGCGAGGACGAACGCTTTATCATTCAACGGGAAAAGGAAGGCCGGTCATCCGCCTTCAGCTTCACACTGGTTCTGAACCCGGCGATGGATCTGGACCGAAAGGGCATTTTCGACGCGCTTTCCGCCAACAAGATCGGCTTCCGCATCATCACCGGGGGATGCTATCCCCGGCATGAAGTTATCGAGCATTTCGATTACACTTGCCACGACGACCTGCCGAACGCGAACCTTGCCCATGACCGGGGATTCTTTGTAGGCAATCATCCATTGGACCTGACCGATCAGATCCACCGCCTGCGCGACGTGCTGGACCGCGCCGCGCAATAGGCCAAACCAACAAAGGCGGAACCACAGATGGCGGATGGGCAGATGGCGGATGGACAAAAAATCCTGGTGACGGGCGCTGCGGGATATCTGGGGTCCATCCTATGCGAGCATCTGCTGGACCAAGGCCATGAGGTCACGGCGGTCGACAGTTTCGCGCATGGCATCCCTTCCCTCGCCCATCTTTGCGCCAAGCCGGGTTTCGACCTGTTGCGAGCAGATGTGCGTGACAGCGGCACGATGAAGCCGCTCTACACCAAGCATGATGTCGTCATTCCGCTGGCCGCCCTGGTCGGCGCACCGCTTTGCGCGCGGGAGCCGGAGGCCGCCGTTTCCGTCAACCTCACTGCGGTCGAGACCATGCTGTCGGTATTGGGTCGGGACCAGCGTATACTGATGCCAATCACCAATTCCGGCTATGGCATCGGGTCGAAAGACGGCTATTGCACCGAAGAAAGCCCGCTCAACCCGATCTCGCTCTATGGCCGAACCAAGGTCGACGCCGAGGCCGCCGTGCTGGCCCATGGCAATGCGATTTCGTTCCGCCTGGCGACCGTATTCGGCATGGCGCCGCGGATGCGTCTGGACCTGTTGGTCAACGATTTCGTCCACCGCGCCGTCACCGACCGTTCCATCGTGCTGTTCGAGGCGCATTTCCGCCGCAACTACATCCATGTGCGCGACGTGGCGCGCGCTTTCCTGCACGGATTGGAAAAATTCGATACCTTGCGCGACAATGTCTTCAATGTCGGTCTGTCCGACGCAAACCTGACCAAGCGGGAGCTGTGCGAAAAGATCAAGGAACAGGTCCCCGCCCTGCAGATTCTGGAAGCGCCTGTTGGCGAGGACCCGGACAAACGCGACTACCTCGTCTCCAACGCAAAGATCGAAGCGACGGGCTATGTCCCGGCCTATAGTTTGGAAACGGGGATCGCGGAACTGATCATGGGATACCGGATGATCAACGCGAAACGGTTTACCAATGTCTGACGCATCGCTGCTGCAACAACGCCGGACGGTATCATGACGGCGCTGCCGCCAGTTCTGATCCTCGCCGGCGGCAAGGCGACGCGGCTGGCCGACGTCCTGCCCGAATTGCCGAAAATACTGGCCCCGGTGGATGGAGTTCCCTTTCTGGATATCCTTTTGAACCGGCTGTTGCGGCAAGGTTTCACACAGGCCCATTTCTGCCTGGGCGTAATGGCGGAACAGGTCATCGACTATCTGATGCGCGCGGATATGGCCGATCTGCGGGTAACCGCCAGCATCGAAGACCGCCCCCTCGGCACCGGTGGAGCGATCCTGAATGCATTGTCCCCCACCCGCGGGCAACGATTCTTCGTCCTGAACGGCGACAGTTTGATCGATTACGATCCGGGCGCGATGCTGGCCCGGCACACCGAGATGCATAAGGAAGCCGGCGTCACCCTTCTGACGACCGCCGTTGCCGATGCCGCGCGTTTCGGAACGGTCGCGGTCGAAGACGGCCGTGTCACCCGGTTCGGGGAGAAGTCTTCCGATGGTCCGGGACGGATCAATGCCGGTGTCTATTTATTTGACCGGGGGATGTTCGACCCGCCGTACTTCGAAGATCGACGGTATGACGGATCCGACATTTCGCTGGAACGGCAGATGCTGCCACACTGGGTCACCCAGGGCCGCGTTGCCGATCATCCCGTCTCCGCGCCGCTTCTGGATATCGGCACACCGGAGGCACTGGCCGGCGCCGCCGGCTTTCTGGGGCCCATTTCCGGATGAACCAATCCGCGCAGGATGCCTTTGAACGGGCCGATTATCAGGCTGCCGCCCGCCTTGCCGACGACCCGATCCTGAAAGGCCTGGCGCTGGTGATGATCGGCAACCCATTGGATGGCCTGCCATTGCTATCGGGCACCGATCCCGCAGATCGGCAAGTCCCGGCGGGCACCGCCGCCATCCTGGCTTTCGGTCACTGGCTGGGCGGTAATACAGCTGAAGCACGGACGATATTGAGCGCCCGTCGCGAAGACCGCTTGTGCGCAGCATTTCTGGATCTGCTCAAGGACGAACCGATCCCCTGTCTGTTTCAGACCGCCCGCGCACCGCTTTTGTCCTCATGCAAACAAGTCGACGGCTTCGCCGTCACCACCGTCGGATCAAGCGGTCAGGATTGCGATATCGCATTGGACGATTGCGACAATAAAACGCTTGGAAACACCCTGGATGAAGCCGCGTTCCTGTTCGGGTTCGACTTCGCGGGCCCGCCACCCCTTCGTGCGCCCGGCAACGACACGCCTTACCTGATCCATCTGACCGATCCCGACGTGCATGTGCTGACAGGACTGCATCCGGTTCGGGACTATGACCGGGCCATCGCCGGCACATCAGGTCAGGCCGCGATGCTTCGGGCAATCACCGGAACACCGACGGCGAGCGGCCCGTTGTTCGGCGGTTTGTCGGCGTTTCATCCCTCGCTGGCCGATTTCGGGCCGGCCCCTGACAATGACAGGAAAACCGACCTGTTCTTTTCCGGTTCCTACGGCACCCCAATCTATCACGAGAAACCGGCGCGCTTCTTCGCCGTCAGCCAAGTTCCCGAAGCCTATCGGATTGATCTGTTCGACAGTACGCGGCCCCTGTCCGATTATGCCGCCGGGTTGCAATCTGCCCGGTTTGCCTTGGTTTCGGTCCGGGCGCCCGGCAGCTTCAGCACGCGGGCCATGCAAGCCCTTGAATGTGGGGCCTTCGTCCTATGCGAAGCGGATTCCGGCGTTCTCGATTATTTCCCTGGTGAGGACTGGGGCGTTTTCACCTATCGCCCGGACCATATCACCGAGGACATTGCGGCCCATTTGGCCCGCTACGACGACTATGCCGAGCGACTGCGCACCCGATGGGGCGCAATCCGGCAGCGTCTGTCCGCCTTGTCCCCCGGCTCCCCCGCGGCGGAAGAACGGTGGCTGAAATACGCGGCCTTCCAGTCGCTTCTGATCCGCCATGGCGGCAGACCTTCAAGACGGCCCCGCAGCGCCGCCGCGCCGCTCGACTGGTTTACGGTGCGGGGTCTTCCGGCGCCGGCGCATGAGGCACCGTGGACGACCCGTTCCGCCGGCTATACGGACCTGGCCGTGAAGGCCCGCGGGGCCACGCCCCCGGCCGAATGGTTGGCGGAGGATGGCGGGTTTACCCCGTTGCGCGGCCATCCTGCACGGATTCCTGCCCTGCAACGCGACCTTAGCGGCGCGTTTCTTCGCTTGGCCGAAACCTGGCAGGCCCGCGACCGTCCCGGATTCGAAGCCGCGGCGGAGGCCGTTTGGGAAAACCGAGAGGGGTACGCCGGGCAAAGTTTGGACGGCATGGCGATCCCGGATTACTGGCTCGGCGTTTTCCTGAACCGATTGGGCCTGCCGCTCGGCCGTCTCTACGAGGAAACCACCACAACACGGATCAAAAATCGCACGGGCTCCGAAGCCTCCCTTCTGGTAGCCGCCTTGGGCATGGTCGGGGCCGAACGGGCCTGGGCCGGGGGCGACACCGCCGCAGCCGCGGAACGGGCCGGGCTGGCCGCAATGGTGGACCCGGCAAACCATGCGGCGACGGCGATGACCCTGCTCTGCGACCTGAAGCAAGAGCGCGCCTTGGAGTCCCAACCTGCACAGTTTGCGGACTATCCCTGGCACCTGCCGCGCGTCCTGGCATTGCTGGTGGAGAACACCGCAACGGACAGCCAATTGGCTGAGGGGAAATTGCACGCGGTCTATTTGCGCTTCGTTCAACGAATGCGCGACAGCCGTCCCCTCTTGTCGCCATCCAAAGTGCCCGCCGGGGCAGCCCGCTATCTGGCGTGGAAGCTGGGTATTCCGGCCGCCAGTGACGGCGATAGTATCCTGGACAGGCTGCGGCAGGAGGAATTGCTGCTGACCGACGCGTTCATTGCGACACGCTTGATCGCGGAACCGATCCTGGCCGCACTGAAAGCCCCGTCGGTCTAGTCTATCCCGATTTCCGCCAATAACGGCGCAAGGACGCCCGCCATCGGCCGCGCCTTGGCCAGCCGCTCACGCTCGGCGACGGCCCGGTCGGTAAAGTCGCCGAGCGCCAGTTGCGACGCGACGAAATCGACGACGGATCCGGATATTTCCGGCGCGTAGTCATGCAAATCGGAGGAGTCCGGACAAGCTTCGGTCAGGACCACGGAGTCATTGACGATGTGATAATAGAGCCGCGAATTGGATTCGTAGGGCCAGGATTCGTCCTGCCGGATATTGATCGCCAGTTTCGACCGCGCGACCAGATCATCCCGATGAAACGGCGCGGTCATCTGATGCGTCACGCCCATTTTGAAACCGGCGTTTTTCAATTCTTCAAGGATAGCGGCCCGATACCGGGTCATCGAGCCCGAATAAAAGACGTCGATGTCCTTTTCACTGTCCGGCAGTTGGCGCACCGTGGCGCATCTATCGGTATAGCCATGGGCGACATAGTTGACGACCGTATCGGGAAGATGGGCCTTGAAGGGTTCCACCTGCTGAAAGGCCAGATGCCAGACCGCATCCATCCGTGGCGCGAGACTGAGGAAGTTCCGGAACCGTTCGTTCAAAACCGGCCTATTGCGATAATTGTCCAGCCGCCGGTCCCAGGGATGCCCGGTATCGCCGGAATCCGTGGAGAAGTTGTTGAAGGTCCCATCGGTGACGATTTCCGTGCCGATGACGATCAGCCGGGTGTCCGACGTCCATTGATCCTCAAGCGCGGCGACATAGTCGTTCGTGAAGTTCTCGACAATGATGTTCACGAAGCCGGGTTGCAGATCCTTCTCGATATCCGCGCGATGGCCCAGATCCTCCAACCCGTGTTTCAGCATCATCAGGGTGTGCGAGACAGAAAGCCCGAAATTGTAGTGATTACCGTAGCCGATCTTGAAGTGCATCGATTGCGATTTCCCGGTTGTATGACGTGCCGCAGTCCTAGTCCGGACGAGGCGTCTTTCCAATACCGACTTTCAACGCCGCAACCACCTTTGCATCCGGCTCCCGAAGGAAAAGGATCGATTCTTGCAGCATGAAAATATCGGCGAGATTCGGATATCAGCGTTGCCGCAAATCGAACGGATCCGCCCCCATAAAAAATGAATAGCTTCCGAGACACGCGATTGGGTTACGCTTATGATCGAACACTTTTATAGTACCAGATCGACATGGAAGAATATGCGACCCTTTGAGAGCAGGAATATCGGCACTTAAATTACCGTTGAATGAGCAGCAAAGATGGAAATGACGGCAAAGAACATCCTTAAACTCAGTGATGGAATCAGTGAGTTCGAAGCCGAGGGGAAGAGAGTGTTCTTCTCTCCCTACCGCCTGTTCAACCTGATCGACAGAGAAACCGAGGCCTTTTCCCGGCTCTGTGAAGAATTGGCCGGCTTTTTGCGCTCCCAAGAGCGGCTTTATGTATACGCCCGTACAACCTTCTTTCGGGACCTTCAGCAGGATTCACCCGCCCTGGCATCGCTTGACGTCGAATTTATCGATGAGTCCGGGCTGGCGGCGCTGGCCGACGATCACCCAACCGGTTTACCGACTATTTTCATCGCGGAGATCGATGCGCGGGACTATTTCGACATGCAGTTGGGCATCAAGAAACTGTTCCGGGCACAGCCCACTGTCCTGGATTTTTCCTGTCTCACCACGATCTGTCCGGAGCAAATCCCTTATTACTGTTGGGGCAATTCCTCCCTGAGCGTTTATCCACTTGAAGTGCCGAAGGTCGAAATTCAGCCCGGTCTGGACCTTCTTTTGTTGGATTGCCCGGCACGAAATCTTTCGCTCATGCCGAATGGGCTTGCCTATGTCCACAACGCCCTAAAGAAGACGACCGCGAATTTCCAAACGCTCGATCTGGATATCATCACCTATCACAATTACCACATTCACAGAATTCACAATCTCTGTGACTCGGTAGTTCTGCCTTCCGGTCTGGAGATGCCGGAAGACCCTTGGCAAGCGGCGCATTACGACATCTGGTTCATGTCGGAGGTCATCGATTACTTCGGGCCCGTCATCAACGAGGTCGCGGACAAGATTGTCGCCGCGCGCCCGAAGATACTCGCCATGTCCATTCAGGCATGCAACGAGACGTTTTCCAGACGCCTGATCAACATCGTACGGGCCAGGTCACCGGAAACGATTATTCTGTTGGGCGGCTATAGTTGTTACAATGCCGATATCGGTCTGAGGGCCTTCCCGGAAGCGGATTACATGTGTGTCGGCGAAGCCGACCTGTCGATCGGCCCCCTGGTGGAATCCTTGATCCGGGATGAGCATGTCGCCAACATGCCGGGCGTCATATCCAGGAATGACGATACGAAAATACCGTTCATTCCTGCACCCATGCAGCATAATCTGGATGAGCTGGATTTCCCCAAATACGAATGGATCGGCACCGATATCTATGTGAATTTCAACGGGTACCGCCTGACGCCCGTTATCGCGAGCCGGGGGTGCCGTTGGGCCCGCTGCACTTTCTGCGCCGAACGTTTTTACTGGCGCATCCGTTCGCCCAAGAATTTCGTCGATGAACTGGAATGGCTGGCTTCCAAAGGATGCCACCTGTTCATGTTCAATGAAAGCGACCTGAACGGCCACCCCGAAATGCTGCTGGCGATCTGCGACGAAATCATACGCCGCGGGCTAAAGGTTCTGCTCACAGGCCAGCTTCGCATTCACAAGAAATGCACCCGGGCCTATTTCGACAAGCTCAAGAAGGCAGGGTTCGTCGCCCTCCGCTTCGGTGTCGATGCATTCTCCGCAAACGCACTTCGGTTACAAAAGAAGGGCTATACGACGGAGACCATTTCCAATGTCCTCAGAGATTGCCATGAAGCTGGGATCGCATCGGAAATAAATTGGGTGATCGGTGTTCCGGGGGAAACCGAGGAAGACATCGATGAGGGCATCGATCTTATACTGCAGAACAAGAAATACATAAATCGGCTGGCAAATATCAATCCGCTGATTCTTTCGAACGGCAGCGTTTACTGGCTGGAACCCGAAGAACACAATATCAAATTCAGATTGCCACAGGAAGAACTGTATAAGCGCTACTTCCGAGCAATTCCGGCGCATCTTTGGTATTCTGAAGAACCCTATATCGATGCAAACGTCCGCAAGAGATGGTTTGAGAAAATCCTTCTGCGATTGCACGAAAGCGACTTCACGATCGGCGACTGGGCCAAACGCGTGATCGAGGACGTGGTGGAGAACAAGGACGTTCATCGCGTCGCGATTCCGCAGCCTGAGACGGAGCACAATGAGCACGTCTTGCCCAACCCCGTCTTGAGGGAGAACTACAAGGGGTTCGATATCTACGAACTGTCAGACACGTTCTACGCCGTGCCGGAAAACATCGAGGACGTGTCTTTCCTGATGACGGGGGTAATGAAACCGGGGGTCATCACCGACCTGACCGAACAAGCCGTCAAGAGTATCATCGACGAAAGTTTGGATTGGGCCAATTCACGCAGTATGTATCGAAAACGCATCAGTGAAGACACCAAGGGGAAGCCGGAGCTGAGGCTGTCCCCGTTCATGAAAGACGCAGCCTTCTTCGAATACGACGGTTTTTTTTACGCGGTCTCTTTGGCAGATACTGACGCAAAAGCCAGTGCCGATACGGTGCGTTCCTGCAAGGTCGTCGAATACAAGGTCGCGAATTGGTTCGGCCGGCTGATTACCCGAACGGACAATTACAAAATTATCGGGTCGGACAGTGATTTCTATGCCGTACCTTTGTCGGTGCACCGTATGGAAGCGCACATGGTCAATGACTTGAAGAGGTATGGCATTCGGTCCTTTGCCCATTTGGAAGACGCCGTCCGATTTGCCAAAGACATGGCAGCGCAAGCGCCCCAAAATGAGGGGAAGACAACGAATGCGCATGCCGACGAGAATGACGGGAATATGCAAGAAGCATTCGGGCCGGCATTCGGAAACTTCTTCGAACAACCGAAACTGCTGGAAGAAGTCGATAGCTATCTCGTTATCGGCTATGAGGGGTTTGTCTACGGGCTGCCGAAACAGTATGGCGACGTTGATCTGACCCAGGTGGACGTCATGACCTGGCCCGGTGTTTTGCGCGACGTTTCGAACGATGCGGTGATTGAGCAAATTCTGGAAAAGCGCCAAACGGAAATGGTTTACGGGCGGGCCCAGGTAAGGGTTTGAGGACCTCACTCCCCCAGCAGGACCTCGCCTTAGAGGGCATGCGCGACCATCGTTTCGGTTTGTCCCCGAAGGCATGGCAGCGGTTTCGCGGGCTCGCCGCGTTGGTTACCGGCGCCGGCACGGGTTACGGACAGGCAATTGCAACAGCACTTGCGGGCGCCGGCGCGAATGTCATTCTTGTCGGCAGGCGGCGGGAAAAGCTGGAGGAAACCGCAGAGAAGTGTCGGGAGAATTCGGAGCCCTCTGTCGATACTCTGGTTTGCCCAACCGACCTATGCGACTTCAACAGCCAATTGACGATGCTGGACTGGGTCGAGCGAGAGATGAATCACCCCGCCCTGCTCGTAAACAGCGCCGCGTTGCCGTGTGCGAGGGATATCGCCAAACCGGTGCCCCTCTTCTCCTACGGTGTCGAGGAATGGGAAAAGCTCATGCGAACCAATGTGACCGCACCATGGTTTCTGAGCCGGGAATTCATCGCGCGATTTCACGACAGTAACCCGATACGGATCGTCAACATGACATCTCGGGCCGGTTGGTCGGCAAAGGGTTCCGTCGGCCCATACAATGTCAGCAAAGCCGCCTTGAACAATCTGACCATGTCCCTGGCCGAGGAGGCCCGCATGCAGTTTCCGGGCGCAGATATTCAGATCAACGCCCTTAATCCATGGGAAGCCCGAACCGAAATGAATCAAGGATCAACGGCCAAACCGGAAGAAGTTCTACCCATGACGCTTCTTCTTCTTGCGCAACCTGCCGGCGGGCCGTCCGGATATTTCTTCTGCCGAGACGGCAGGCATGATCAATTCACCGACACACTGCCATACGGGAAAGACCTGGCCGCTGAATCGCGATAGACGGCACAACGCAAACTGCAATATTCGGGAAAGAAGAAAATCGACACATGGCAGAAACGCGCGAAAAAAAGATCCCCGTTTTCATTACGCATGCTTGGCGCTTTCACGATGATTGGAACCGCCTCGCTCAGATGATCGAGCAGTTTCCCGGCAGCCCCTGGGTCAACTACAGCGTCCCGTGGTACGATCCGGCGATCCGTGTTCATTCCGACGCAGGAAAAGAAAAACTGACCTCGATCCTGCTCGCTCAGATCATACCCGCGAAGTTTCTGATCTTTCTGTGCGGTCCCTATTCCGCGAAAAGCGCGCATATATGGTTCGACAAGGCCGTGGATATCGCGCTGGAGCGGAACAAGGAAATCCTCCTTCTACCGGGATACGCGACCCAGGAGTATCTCGCGCCCGATCGCATCGCGGATGCGCGCCGCATTTCCTGGGACCTGGAGAAAGTGCATAAGGAAATCGTCGATAATTATGCGCTGTAGGAAACACGGTTTCTTGGCGCGCCGGAAGCGTAGGCGGCGTCAGTTTAGCGCCTGCGGCCACGTCCTAGGGGCAGCTTTTTTCTAGAGCCCTTCCCATTGTGCATTTGGAAATTCAACGCGGCAGAAATCTTTGAGTTTCTTTTTCTCGTGCTCGAAATCGCCGGACAGCGCGAAGTCCTCGTTACCGCATCTAAAAGAATATTCGAGATACAGGTCTATGTACTCTTCCAGCCCGCCGCGATCTTTCCTGTAACACTGCAGGCGGTCGTGTTTGTCATGGGACATGGACATCAAATGCGCGGGCAGCATCTTCGTTTGAAAATTCTTACGGGAGAAGAACGTCTGCGAGCATTGCCCGCATTTCAACGACGGCATCACCTGCATCGGCGTGCGGATGACGTTATCGACTTTCAACTCTGTCGCCCCGCAATACGGACAAGAGTCCCAATACCCCGGAATCGAGGTCTTGTTGACGAAATCGAAGAGTGGTTCAAGTTCCTCCGAGTCTTGCGGAAATTGGCAAAGATACCAGCCGATCGTTTCCTCGACGGTCCAACAAGGGTCTGCCAGAAGCGGCAGCATCGCGCCCAAGTTCCGCAGAACGCCGTCCGTATCGAAGTCGAAAAGAGCTTCCCACCAACATCTGTACAAGCCATACAACTCATTCGTCGAATGCTCGGAATCGAATGTCATAAGGCCGGTACCGGCGATCGAACGTTCCGCTTCTAGCCGAAAACGGGCCATCGTTCTGATCAGGGATTCACACAGGAAACGAAGGCCTTTTTTCAGAAAAGAGCCTACGCTATCAGCCGACTGCGTAACGAAATATTGGCGTAGGATATGAAAAGAGTACCTGCATTCCTCTCGAATGAGGGTCGCCGCGCCGAGGTCTTTGGACGACACGGTATTTATCCGCTCGAATGACTCTTCAAATGCGTCGACGACGAGGCGGTCCATATCGGCCAATGGGATATTAGGGTATAATTTTTCGGTCTTTGCTTGGAATATTGACACCAAGTCGAGAACCAGTTTTTCCGACTCCTGAAGCATGGCGGCGGCATTGTCGATGAAAGCCGCCAACTCGGTTTCACCGAGTGTGACGTAGTTCAACCCGGCCAAGGGTGACAAGCCGCTCTCGCGCGCCAATTCGACGTCTCGGCAATGTTCCCTCACCAGGGCGAGGAAGCGTGCTGGATCGAGTACAGGGTCTGCTTTGGCAATAGCCGCCCCTTCTCCGCAATTGTAAACAAGCGTTTCCGACTCATTTTGCAACAGCAGACGATTGGTCAGCGAAAGCATGAAAGCCCAATTGTCGGTCGTTTGAACATTGCGGCCATCGTTCCCGGGAATGGAGCGCGAGTCCGGCGGCTTGATGAACCCCGGATTCTTTGTGGTCCAGGCCTTGTGATTATAGGCGACATTCTCGACGTGATGCGCGCCGTCCGCACTATAGGCGTAGTCGACCCCGGCAAGAAAAATAGCCGGGGGATTCAATGTCAGGCATAGGTTAAGGGCGCTGTTTACAGCCGTGCCGCCACTTTCCGGAAAAGGCTCCAGAATTGGTCTCAACGCATGAAGAACCATATCCCCGGTACGATTGAAAAAATAGACATCGTCGAACATGTCGCTGACCTGTCTATCGACGGACACAGATGCGACCAACGTCGTCTGCTTGAACGCATCGGGATTTTCGACCGTGGACAGTTGATCCACGACCATCGGCGTGTTCTCGAGCTCAAAATGCAGATCCGGATACAATCCGGCCTCGGCGAGAGGCTTCAGCGACGTTCCGGCACCTACCAAAATCACGTCTTCCCGAATTTCCGCAAGAGCTGGAATGAATTGCGTAAGCGACGGACCGCTGCCGGCAACAACGACGGGCTTTGAAGATTTTTCATTCGTCTTCGACGGCGCGATGAAAGAATAGCGCGGTCGCTCCTCGTCAGTCTGGCCATGCGCCTGGTGCACGGCCTTGCGAAGATTATCGCAGATATTCCTTAGATGAATGGATTCGTCTTCCGCCCAACCGTTGTATCCCTTTATGGAATTGAACTCTGAGACGATGCTCTTGTAGAGCGTCAGTTCCCGGTCCAAGTCGTAGTGCGGATAGAAATAACTTCCCGGAAGCAACCCAATGTCTTTCTCGCGCAAATATGTGGAAAGCGCGATCGAGAGCATTCTCTGATCGTCCGACATAAGGAATTTCAAGGTGGCGCGCTTTTCTCGCAACTTTGATGCGACCCGCACCCAATCCGTAAACCCGAGGGACGCCTGTAGGAAATCTATGTAATAGTCGCAAATAACAAAATTCTGACAATTGAGCTTATCAATCAAAAACTCCACATGCCGCCCCGTGCCCAAGCCGACGATGACGGCAAAGCCATTTCGGGTTTCGGTGGAAAGCGCATGCTCCCCAGTATAGTTCGCCCCTTCCAAGTTTAGCAGTTGGTTTTTTAGGAAGTGTCCAGAGCGGGCCTTGCCTAAGGCCTTCTTGGAATCGAACGGGATCAAGTAAATAGGCTCTGCCAAATTTACCCTGGTCGGGTTCTGAAAATAGTCGCGGAGTTGTTTTGATATGACGGTCTCGGCATCGGGATGATAATGCGGCCGTCCTTCTATGAACATGTTGTGCCGGGTACCGTCGGGGTCCACCGGCAAGATCTCCACGCCGCACGGCTCTTTCCGGCGGAGAAATTCATAATGCTCCGGACTGAGATACGGTTTGAGCGCTTCAAGATTATCGTCATACAGCATTATTATTGTCCGTCGGGTAAGGCTGCGGAAAACAGAAGTATTTCAAATCTTCCTGTAACGCAGTGCACGCCCCTCCATCACGGCCCCCCGTTATGTCACCCATCCTCCGTGGACGTTGCAGCCGCGAGCAATCAGCAGAATGCGCCTGAAACGGCGTTGCGTGCCCGACGCCGAACCCCATCCTCAAAACGGCCCCTTGAAAACCGGGTCCTGCTGCATGTCCTCGGCCATGGCGGCGAAGGGCGGTATGGACGCCTCCGGCACGGCAAGGCGCATGGCGGCCACGCAGATGGTCACGGCATCGGGGTAGAAGGCCTTTTCCAGCGACGGTGTCGTCGGGCATGGCGTCGGTGCGAAGCCGATCCGCGCCACCTGGACGCCGGGCACGCGCTCGGCAACAGCGGCGACGATCTCAGCCGATGCGCCGCAAGCGGTCCAGGCGGCATCCGCGACGATAAGCCGGCCGGTTTTCTCCACGGATCGGGTGATCAAATCCATGTCCAGCGGCGCAAGCCAGATCGGATCGATCACTTCGGCTGAAACATTCGCCTGTTCCAGCAAGGCCGCCGCCTTCAAGGCGTCATGCAGCATGTTCGATATCCCGACGATGGTGACATCACCGCCTTCCCGGCAGACCCGCCCCTTGCCGATGGTCGAGGCGCCGGCGGAGATATCCACCGGGCCTTCACGGTTGTAGAGCAGGCGGTGTTCGACGAAGACGACCGGGTTGTTGTCGGCAACAGAGGCCATCATGCAGGTCATCGCATCCTGCGGCGTGGCGGGGGCGACAACGTGCAGCCCCGGAATATGCATGAAAAGGCTATGCAGGCCCTGGCTGTGCTGCGCCCCCTGCCCCCAGGATTTCCCGATGATGCCACGCGCCACCATCGGCACCGTCACCTGGCCGCCGAACATGTAATGCGCCTTGGCGGCGATGTTCACCAATTGGTTCATGCAGAGCAGCAGGAAGTCCATCCGGATATGGGTGTGGATCGGGCGCATTCCGGCCATGGCCGCCCCAATGGCAACGCCGGTCATCGCATCTTCCGACAACGGGGTTCCGAAACACCGCTTTGCGCCGAATTCTTCCGCCAGCCCCAAAGTCGTCCCCTGAATGCCCAGGTGGTCGTCCACATCCAAACCGAACAGGAAGACGTCGTCGTCCGCCCGCATCGCACGCGCGATGCCCAGGCGCACGGCCTCCTTATAGGCGGTCATGTCAGGCATAGGCGCCAACATTCAGTTCACCCGGCTGCGGGAAGGGGCTGGATTCGGCATAGGCGACCGCCTCGGCGATAATAGCCTCAACCTCCTCATCTATGGCTGACCGCATATCGGGGGCCAAGGCGTCGCCCAGGCGCGCTACCTCGTCCTTGCCCCGCCAGTGCGCCGCTTCGCCGGCATCGCGATAGTCCTGATCGTGGTCATCGTTCGGCCCGACATGTTGAAGCCATCGATAGGTCGGGCATTCAGCGAAAATCGGCCCTTCTGACGCCCCCGTGCGGATCGCCTCGATCCGCTCCGCCGCCCAGGCCCGCAATACGATTGTGTCCATATCCTCGAAGCGGTGGGTCTCCACACCATATCCCTCAACCCGTCGGCAGAGATCCGGTTGAGCCCAACGATTGGACAGTGGCGAATGAATCGCCAGGCCGTTGTTCTCACAGACGAACAATATCGGTAGGCCATGCAGCGCCGCGAAGTTGAGGCTTTCGGGGAAAACCCCCTCCTCAGTCGCGCCATCGCCCAGGAAACAGACCACGACGCGGTCTTCGCCCCGCATCTTGATCGCCATCGCATAACCGACGGCCACGGGAATAGTGGTTCCGACCACCGCTGAGGCGCCCAAAATACCGTTATCCATGTCGACCAGATGCATGGATCCCGCGATTCCGTGGGCGACCCCGTCCCGCTTGCCATAAAGTTCGGCCATCATGCCGGACGGCGACCCGCCTTTGGCGAGAAATGCCGCATGCCCGCGATAGGTCATCGACACCACGTCCTGGCGCCGCAGCGGATCGCAGAAAGCGACGGAAATCGCCTCCTGCCCGATGGAGAGGTGGACCGGGCTCTTGATCTTGTCACTGGGATAAATCTCAGCCACGACTTCTTCCATCCGGCGGATCAGTCGGATCTTCCGATAAAGCCTTGAAATCAGATCATTGTCGAAATTTTTGCTCATGGGTTTTCGTCTACAGGGATTCAGCCGATGGTGGCCAGCAGGCATGGCCACCCTCTCAGCAAACCTTTGCCACGGAACCGAAGGCACGGATATAGTGAAACACGTTGAAACGCGACGGGCAGAAGCCCGATCCACCCAAATGATTGGACATCTCAGAAGAGATCGCCGCAGATGATTATTGCCCGAACCCCCTATCGCGTCTCGTTTTTCGGCGGCGGAACGGATTATCCCGCGTGGTACCGAGAGCACGGTGGCGCGGTCATCGGCACCGCGATAGACAAATACTGTCATGTCACGATCCGCCACCTACCGCCGTTCTTCGAACACAAACATCGCATCGTCTATTCCAAGGTCGAGACGGTCGACGCTATTGAGCAGATTGAGCATCCCAGCGTCCGCGCGGTCCTGCAGTATCTGGACATCCACAAGGGCGTCGAAATCCATCACGACGGCGATTTGCCCGCCAGGACCGGCCTTGGGTCCAGTTCGTCCTTCACCTGCGGCATGTACAACGCCGCCTCCGCCCTTCTGGGCCGGATGCACAAACCGGCCCGACTTGCCGATGAAGTCACCCATATCGAACAGGATCTGATCGGCGAGAATGTCGGCGACCAGGACCAAATATGGGCGGCATACGGCGGAACGAACTATGTCGACTTCAAGCCGGATGGATCGCGGACGGTTACGCCGCTGGTGATATCGGCAGAGCGCCGCCGCGCCCTGGAAAGCCACCTAGTCCTGGTCTTTACCGGTTTCGCGCGCTATGCGGACCAATACGCCAAGAACCAGATCGACAATATTCCAAAGCGTCAGGCCCAGTTGAAAAACATCCAACAAATGGCCGATGAAGCCTTCAACATCCTGATTTCCCCGAACCGGGATATTGCCGAATTCGGCCGGCTGATGGGAGAATCCTGGCGCAACAAACGCGAAATCCATGAAACGGTTTCGACCGACAGGGTCGACGAGATCTATCAAGCCGGCATCGACGCCGGGGCCTATGGCGGCAAACTGTTGGGCGCCGGCGGCGGAGGCTTCATGCTTTTCGTCGTGCCCCCCGAACGCAAGCCAACCTTGCTGAGCGCACTCGCAGACCTCGTTCCCGTCGAGTTCAAAATCGGGGCGCCCGGCAGCACCATTGTCCTGTACGAACCGAACGGGTGGGATACAGCCGTCAACGCCGCCCCCTAACCGGCACGGAGCAATAATCAGAGATGCCTGCAAGTAATGTGATTTATGGTCTGGAAGAAACCATGCCGACCGCGCAGGAACGCGCTTTCTTCCGCGACATGGATCCTTTCGGCTACATTCTGTTCGCACGGAACATCAAGGATGCCGAACAGGTACGGGCCTTGACCAAAAGCCTGCGCGAGATCAGCGGGCGCGATGACCTACCGATCTTGATCGATCAGGAAGGCGGCCGGGTCCAACGCCTGCGCGGGCCGCATTTCCGGGAAGCCCCGCCCGCGGGCGCAATCGCGGAACTGGCCCTGATTGACGAGAAACAAGGGCTGCGCGCTGCCTATCTTCATGCGCTTGGGATTGGGGTGCAATTGCGGGACCTCGGCATCACCGTCGACTGTGCGCCCTGCCTGGACCTTCGGTTCGAGGGGGCAAGCGACGTGATCGGCGACCGATCATACGGCAATGACCCGGAATTGGTCGGAAAACTGGGCCGCGCGGCGATCGACGGCTTCCGGCAAGCCGGCGTCATGCCGGTCATCAAACATCTGCCCGGGCATGGCCGGGCCTTGGTCGATAGCCATCATGGTCTGCCCGTGATCGATACCGGCCTGGAACTCTTGGCGAAGACTGATTTCAGGCCATTCGCCAATTGCCGGCAAAAGACCTGGGGAATGACGGCGCATCTTGTCCTCACCGCTGTCGATCCCGACCGTCCGATCACGCAATCGGCAACCGGAATTCAGGAAATCATTCGGGACAGGATCGGTTTTGACGGTCCGTTGATGACCGACGATCTTTCGATGAATGCCCTGACAGGTGAAATGGCCTATCGCGCGGATAAGGCCGTCGCGGCCGGGTGCGACCTGCTTCTACATTGCAACGGCAAATTCGACGAGATGGAATCCGTGGCCGAAGCGGTCGTCCCGCTTTCAGGCAAGGCCCTTGAACGGATCAAGGGCGCGCCTATTCCAAAACAGGCGGCACATCCGGGACTTACCGAGATCGAGGCTGAGTTGTCGGACCTGCTTGCACGGACGCAATAGCGGTCGGCGGTTAAAGCGACGCCCTGATTTCCTTCAATTCGGCCAGGACTTCCCTTAAAACCGTTTTCGTCGCGGCCGGCATGCCCGGCGGTGGCAACGGGAACAGCGACCCTTGCGGTCCGGTATCTTCCGGTACGGGCGCTGCCGCCTCTACCGGGGCTTCCGTCGGCGCGGTATTGACTTCGGGTTCGGCAAGCAACCCTTTCGGGCCTTTTTCGCGCAACAGTTTCTGTACGCCGCGGATCGTATAGCCTTCGGAATACAGCAGATCGCGAATGCGGGACAGAAGCTGAACATCCTCCGGCCGGTAGTACCGCCGGCCGCCAGCGCGTTTCATCGGTTTTACCTGGGTGAACTTCGTTTCCCAGAAGCGCAGGACATGTTGCGGAATATCGAGCTCCGACGAGACTTCGCTGATGGTGCGGAACGCGGCGGCGGACTTGCCGCCTTTCGGTTCAGTTTGACCACCCTTGGCTGCGGAGTTTTCTGCCATAGTCAATAATTGTCCCAGCTCAATAACTGTCCTACTGCGCCGCGACGTTTCCATCCGGCTACAAACCTATCCAATCCGGCTATACCGATGGCTAGTCTTTCAGATTCGCGTTGATTCTGTTCTTCAGAACGTGACTCGGCCTGAAAACCAAGACTTTGCGGGGAAGAATCGGTACTTCCTCACCCGTCTTGGGGTTCCGGCCGATCCGCTCGCCCTTCTGACGGACGGAAAAACTGCCAAACGAAGAAATCTTCACCGACTCTCCACGTGTCAGCGCATCCGACATCTCCCCCAGAACCGCCTCGACAAGGTCCGCCGATTCATTCCGGGAAAGGCCAACTTCCTGGTATACCGCCTCGGATAGCTCCGCACGGGTAACCGTCTTCTCCACCATATTCTCCCCCGCCGCCTTTGCAGGACTGTGAAAGAGCCGGGTAGGTCGGGATTACCCCCCAAAACCGCCTCGGCGTCGTTGCGCAAAACTTTGGCTATTTCATGAGGTTAACGTCGGGCTTTACCGAGGTCAACGAGAAGCTCCGAACGGAAAACGATTGTTCTCTCGGACAGAACTACCAATCGTTACCAGCGCAGAATCGCCGAACCCCAGGAGAAGCCCCCGCCCATCGCCGTCAGTGCCAGCAGATCGCCCGGTTTGAACAATTGACGCTCGAATCCGTGGGTCAACGCCAGCGGTATTGTCGCGGCCGATGTATTGGCATGGTTCTGCACCGTGACGATCACTTTTTCATCCGGCACGTCCAGCGTCTCGCCGACTTTAGCGATGATCCGGCTGTTGGCTTGGTGCGGTATCAGCCAGTTGATGTCTTTCAGCGTCAAGCCATTTGCTTCGAGTCCCGTACGAACAGAAGACGCCATGCTATTGACAGCAAAACGAAATACTTCCTGGCCCTGCATCCGAACATGGCCGGATGAAGCGTTCGTCGCCGGGCCGCCGTCAACATAGAGCTGATCGTAGCGCGTACCGTCGGTATAAATATGTGTGGAGAGAATGCCGCGATCGGCGTTGCTGCCCGCACCGTCCACCGCGCGCAGAACCGCCGCGCCAGCGCCGTCGCCGAACAGGACGCAGGTTCCCCGGTCATTCCAATCCAGGATGCGGGAATAGATTTCCGCCCCGATCACCAGAGCCGTCGTTGCCTGCCCCAGCCGCAGCATATTGTCCGCCATGGCAAGGCCGAAGACGAACCCGCTGCAAACAGCCTGAACGTCAAATGCCGGGCCCTTGGTCACGCCCAATTGGCTTTGAATACGCGCGGCCGTTGCCGGAAACGTATTGTCAGGGGTGGTCGTGGCCAGCACGATCAGATCCACGTCTTGCGGTTTCACCTGCGCCGCCGACATGGCCCGCAAGGCCGCTTCCCGGCCCAAATCCGAGGTCAGTTCCCCGTCAGCCGCGATATGACGCTGCTTGATGCCGGTCCGTTTGACGATCCAGGCGTCCGAGGTATCGACGGTCTTCGCCAAATCGTCGTTGGTCAGGACTCTTTCCGGAAGGTAGCTGCCGACACCGACGACCTGGGACCGAACTATACTCATTGTGCAGCAGCCTCCCGCGCGGCCTCGGAATCGACCTGCAAGCCTTCAAAATCCGCCTTCATCGCATCGATGAAGCCATGTACCGCCATATCCGCAGCGACGCCGATGGCGTTCGCGAAACCGATCCCGTCGGTGCCGCCATGGCTTTTCACCACGATCCCGTTCAAACCCAGAAAGACCGCGCCGTTGTAGCGTCGCGGATCCAGGCGCAGGCGCAGCTTGTCGATCGACCGGCTGGCAAACAGATAGCCGATCTTGGCCATCAGGCTGCTTTGGAAAGTCTCGCGGATAAAGGTACTGATCAGTTTGGATGTTCCTTCCACGGTCTTCAGCGCCACATTGCCCGTAAAACCGTCGGTCACGATGACATCCACCGTGCCCTTAGAGATGTCGTCACCTTCGACGAACCCCTTGAATTCAATAGGTAGATTGCTGTTGCGGATGGTGTTGGCCGCGGCCTTCACCTCCTCATTGCCTTTCAATTCCTCGACCCCGATGTTCATCAGGCCGATCGTCGGCTTGGCCAGCCCAAGGACGGTTCTGGCGAAAACCTCGCCCATCACCGCGAATTGCACCAGGTTTTCGGCGCTGCATTCCACATTGGCGCCCAGATCGAGCATGCAGCTTTCGCCGTTCATGGTGGGCAGGACAGAGCAGATGGCAGGCCGGTCGATACCCGGCAAGGTGCGCAGTCCGAACATCGCCATCGCCATCAAGGCACCGGTATTGCCCGCTGACACCGTACAGGAAGCCTCACCGGACTTCACCGCATCAATGGCGAGCCGCATGCTGGACTGCTTACCGTTCCGCAACGCCGCCGACGGTTTGTCATCGTTGGAAATCGCCTTGTCGGTGTGACGAATTTCGACGCACCCTTTCAGCAGGGGCTGCGCCTCCACCAAGGGGCGAAGCCGGGCTTCGTCGCCGAACAGCAGAAAATAGGCATTCGGCAAACGCTCGCGCGCAATCGCGGCGCCTGCAACAACAATATCGGGGGCGTGATCGCCCCCCATACCGTCCAGCGAAATTGTTAGCCGATCCGCCAAAGCGTTGTCCCGCCGCGTGCCTTGTTCTTGTGCCTTGCAGGGCCTTTTCCGTCCCTACAAGGAGGCGTTCCGGGCTCATGCGTGCTGGTTAGCGTCCTCGCCCAACCAACCGGACGCCTTATGAACAGGCAATCAGAGTCCGGCCGCTTCCACAACCTCGCGGTTGTCGTAATGACCGCAGGATGCGCAAACGTGATGCGGGCGCTTCAGCTCACCGCAGTTCGGGCATTCGGCATGTGCCATGCTTTTCAGTGAATCATGAGCCCGGCGCATATCGCGACGCGAACGGCTCACCTTTCTTTTGGGTACAGCCATTTTCTTCAACTTTCGACAAATGAGAAACGAGCGGCTTCTTAGAGGATTTGATCACCGACGACAAGCCGCCGCATGCAATAGAACAACATGCGCGGACACCCGTACGGCGATCCACCCTCTAACCGTGGCGGTGCTTTAATCCTTACGCTTCAGTTTTGCAAGCTCTGCGAACGGACCGCTGGGGGCATTGAGGGTAACGACTTCCGCGACCTTCTTTCCGCCATCGCCATTCAGCAGGTCCTCGACCGCGACCCCCGGGGCGCGTGGATAAGGATCGAGCGAAAGGGAAAGGTGTTGCACGGCCAGTTCCCCGATATCGATCCCCCGGTCCTCGAAAGGTTCAACGGGATCGTCGTCTTCCAAGGTCAGTTCGATATTCACCACGTCATCAACCGCGCCGAATTCTGCTTCGAACTCTTCGGCGACCTCTCCCTCGACAGGCTCCAGCGATACGACGCAGGCCTGCACGACCTTGGCGCTAAACGTGCCGGTGGCCTTAACCCCGCGCCCACCGCCTTTGGTCGGGCGCAGATGCACCTTCGCTTCGAAAGACGGCAGACCCAGCAGGCCCAGGCGCTTTGCAATCGCCATACGTTCGGATTCGGTAGGCGCAAGGCGCACGTAGCGTCCCTCACCCGGTAACGAGTCCGGATCGACCCAGACGCTGAACTCCCGTTCCTCGACCGGAACGGCGGCGCCCTCTTCTTTCTCGTGTTCAGTCATTTCAATTTCCTGTTCCGGGCCGCGGCTCGGGGAAGGACACCTGGCCGCCCAAAATGGCGGACGGGTCCTGTGCCGCAAGCGCGGCCCTGGCTTCCAAAACATAGCGCGTCAGCCCTTCCTGGGCAGACGCAATACCAGGCGATGCCGGCAGAACGCCGGAATCGGGGCCGGAATCGAGGCCGAAATCGGGGCTTTCCCCGGCCTTGGAAACAGAATCGGACACGGTCCCCGACCCTTCCAAAACCGCGCCACGATAGACGTTTCGCCCCAGGGCATCGGCCAAGTCTTCCACCGGAGTGGCGCCGTTCAGGGCCTTCTCATAGGTCTCAAACCGCCCATACAGCGCGTCGATCATGCGATGGATCTTCTTCGGAACGCTCAGGTCACCGACGCCGATTTCCCGCAAGGAATTGTCCATATCCGCGAAATGTTCCTCCAGCATCGCCCGCAAGACAGGGTTCTGTCGGTCTTCGCGCGGGAATCGATTCAGTATCAGGAACAGGTGCAGCACGATCATGTCGAACCGACCATCTACCGTATCGGGCACCTTCATCACAGTATAGAAGACCGGGCGGCGCGCCTGATCCACCACCGCCGCATAAAGCGCGACAGCGCGGGAATCGTGGCTATCCAGGTCTAGAAAGCGTCGAATGGCGCGCAGCAGGGGCATATGGGTCTCAACGGATCAGAGGGACAAGCATTCTGGCATGGCGTTCCTGAATTGACACAAACAGGGGCCGGTGCGAGTTTGCCCACCAAATCGTCCCTAAACGCGGCGGGGTCAAGGTCCCGGCACGGAAAACATTACGGGAATCGTGTTGGATGGCGTGTCCGGCGATCCCATATGCACCGGGTCGGCCCCTGTATACCTTTCAAATGAAGAAGCACCAGTTGACCGGTCCATGACGAAACGATCCGCCTCACCTTCCCGAACCAGCCGAGCCAAAATCGGCAGACATGCGCGCCTTTTGGCCAGTGTCGCAGTGATCGCGCTTGCGGCCACCGCCTGTACGCCCAAGACGGCCCTGCGCGGAAATCTGCCGCGTCCTCATCAGATCGAGCAACTGGAAGTCGGGAAACAACGCAAAACCCAGGTCGAATCGATCATGGGAAGCCCGTCCGTGATCGGCACGTTCGACGACAACATCTGGTACTATATGAGCCGCCGGACGGAGCAATGGGCCTTCTTCCCGGAAGAGGTCGTGGAGCAAAAGGTCCTGGCGCTGTATTTCAGCAATGAAGGCGTCCTGCAGCACGTTGAAACCTATACCGAGGACGACGCCCGCGAAATCGCCACCAGCAGCCGGACGACGCCGACCGCCGGTAAGGAACTGGGGGTTCTGGAGCAAATCTTCGGCAATGTCGGCAAGTTCGGCGGCAACCCGGATACCGGTTACTAGCCGCGTTCGGCTCCTACAACATGAACCGGCAGGTCGGATTCTCCGCTGGCCGCCCCTGGCCACCCCCCTGCCTGCCCCCCTGCCTGCCATTGCAAAGAAAAGCCCCCGAGGCATCGCCCCGGGGGTTAGTTTTTTTTCCGGGCTCCGGCGAACCGGGCCCGTTCGATTTGTCGCCTTACGCGCGGTTTAGTGCGCGAGTGCAGCCAGAAGCAGGATCGCCACGATATTGGTGATCTTGATCATCGGGTTCACAGCCGGACCCGCCGTATCTTTGTACGGATCGCCAACGGTATCCCCGGTGACCGCGGCCTTGTGGGCCTCGGACCCTTTACCGCCGTGGTTGCCGTCTTCGATGTACTTCTTGGCGTTGTCCCAGGCACCACCGCCCGCCGTCATCGACAGCGCGACGAAGAGGCCGGTGACGATCACGCCCAACAGCAAGGCGCCGAGTGCCGCGAAGGCAGCCGCCTGGCCGGCAATCGCGTTGATCACGAAGTAGATCACGATCGGCGAGAAGATCGGCAGCAGCGACGGGATGACCATTTCCTTGATCGCGGTCTTGGTCAGCATGTCGACGCAACGGCCGTATTCGGGCTTGGTCGTGCCTTCCATGATGCCCGGCAGTTCCTTGAACTGACGGCGAACCTCGACCACGACAGCACCACCGGCGCGGCCGACGGCGGTCATGCTCATCGCGCCGAACAGATAGGGCAGCAAGCCACCCAGCAATAGACCGACCACGACATACGGGTTGGAGAGCGAGAAGTTGACCTTCACGTCACTGAAATAGGCATCCAGATCCGACGTATAGGCCGCGAACAGCACCAGCGCGCCGAGACCGGCGGAACCGATCGCATAGCCCTTGGTGACGGCCTTGGTGGTGTTGCCCACTGCGTCCAGCGCATCCGTGGTGTTGCGGACGCTATCGTCCAGCTCCGCCATTTCAGCGATGCCGCCTGCGTTATCCGTCACCGGACCGTAGGCGTCGAGCGCGACAACCATGCCGGCCAGGGCCAGCATCGTGGTCACCGCGATGGCGATGCCGAACAGCCCCGCGAACAGATAGGTCACGATGATCGCGGCGCAGATCAGTATCGCCGGGATCGCGGTTGCTTCCATGGAAACGGCAAGACCTTGGATGACGTTCGTGCCGTGACCGGTTTCAGACGCCTTTGCGACCGAACGGACCGGACGGTATTCCGTCGAGGTATAGTATTCGGTAACCCAGACGATCAGGCCCGTCAGGACCAGGCCGGTAATCCCACAATAGAACAGATCCATGCCGGTGAAGGTCGTCCCGCCGATGGTCAGTTCCGTGGCCGTGCCGATGGTCATTTCCGTGATCGGATACAGCGCGATCGCCGATAGCACCGCCGAAGCGAAGAAGCCCTTATACAAAGCCCCCATGATGTTCTGGCTGCTGCCCAACCGGACGAAGAAGGTCGCGATGATCGACGCGACCAGGCAAACGCCGCCGATTGCCATCGGATAGATCAGCATTTGTTCCAGGTTCGGGTCGTTGCCGAGATACAGCAGGGCCAGGACCATTGTGGCGCCGATGGTGACGACATAGGTCTCGAACAAATCGGCCGCCATGCCCGCGCAATCGCCGACATTGTCGCCGACATTGTCGGCGATAACCGCCGGATTGCGGGGGTCGTCTTCCGGGATGCCGGCTTCGACCTTACCGACCAAATCCGCGCCGACATCCGCACCCTTGGTGAAGATACCGCCGCCGAGACGGGCGAAAATCGAAATCAGCGATGCGCCGAAGGCCAAGCCGATCAACGGGTTGATCATGTCGCGGCCGGTGGCGCCCATGCCGTCGAGGATGGCGTAGTAGACGGCGATGGACATCAACGCCAAGCCGGCGACCAACATGCCCGTCACCGCACCGGAGCGGAACGACATGCTGAGGCCCGCGGCCAGGCTCGTCCGTGCCGCTTCGGTCGTGCGCACATTCGCGCGAACCGAGACCAGCATGCCAATATAGCCGGCGGCGCCGGACATTATCGCGCCGATCAGGAAACCAATGGCCGTCGTAAGGCCAAGCGATAGAAACAGGACGACCGCCACGATGACGCCGACGATGCCGATCGTCGTGTACTGGCGGTTCAGGTAAGCGGATGCGCCTTCCTGAATGGCCGCCGCAATTTCCTGCATGCGCTCGTTGCCAGCGCTCGAGGCGATAATGGCGCGCGATGTGAACAGTCCGTACAGGACCGCTAACACACCACAGCCGATAATAAGGTAAATCATTTTGCTCTGACCCTTCCCAAACTTGAAGTTTGATCCCGTAATGGGATTCCCGTGCGACGGTCTTTTTGCCGCCTGAACATCCCCAATCACGGGGTTTTTTGCCCTTCGCCGTCTGCCTCCAGCAACAGGGTTACAGTGACCGTCGCCCCGACCAAAGCCGGGGCGCAAGCCGCAAAAAAGCTACGGTAACGCGGAAATTTAGGCAAGTAGAGGAATTACCCCCGCACCGCGGGGGGCCGATCAGGCCAAACGGGTGCCGTCAGGGCGATAGAAACGCAACCACAGCGCCGCCAGGAAGACGACGAGCACCGGTCCAATGATCGCCATGTTGACTGCATCCCAACCGACCAGATTCTGAAGCATCCCGGCCGACAGACTGGCCACGCTGACCGATCCGAAGACCATGAAATCATTGAGTGCTTGAACCTTATTGCGCTCGGACGCGGTATAGGTTCTGGTCAACAGGGTCGTGCCCCCGATGAACATGAAGTTCCATCCCACGCCAAGCAGAAGAAGCCCAAGCCAGAACTCCTCGATATTCACGCCGGACAGGTTGACCGCGACACAGCCGATATTCAGCGCGGTGCCGAGTTTGATGATGTTCAGCACGCCAAATTTGCGAATCAACGAACCGGTAAAGAAGCTGGGCGCGAACATGCCAAGCGCATGCCATTGAATGACGAAAGCCGTGTCGGCGACGCCGAAACCACAGACCTGCATGGCCAGCGGGGTGGCCGTCATGACAAACGACATCACGGCATAGCCAAGCATCGCCGCGACGACAGCAACGACGAAAATCGGCTGTTTCGCGATCTGGCCCAACGGACGGCCGGATTCCCGCCGCTGTTCCGGCGGCAGGTTCGGAATTCGGATGAATTGCAGGATACCGACGGTTATCAGGCACAAGACGATCACCACCGCATACGAGCCCGCGAACATGACGGGTGCCAGAAGATCCTGACTTTCCCGCGCCAATGTGGGTCCGACCACGGCGGCGATGACACCGCCCGCCATGACCAGCGAAATCGCCCGCGGGCGAAAGGCCTCGCTGGCGGTTTCAGACGCTGCGAAACGGTAATACTGCCAGAACGCGTTGTGGACGCCGATCATCAACCCACAGGCGGTGAACATCCAGAAACTGCCTTCCAGAATGGCGTAGCACGCGAGCGCCGCGCCGCCGGCCCCAATGAACTGACCGATCGTGAAGCCTACACGGCGACCGACGCGGCGCATGAACATCGATGCAGGGATCGTCGCCATCATGGTCCCGATGAACTGCATGCTGAGCGGCAAGGTCGCCAAGCTCTCTTCCGGCAAGGTTCCCAGGAAGGGCAGCGTTACCGTGGCGTTCGGGTCGGCGAGCATTTTGCCCGTCAGCGCCGAGATGACCATGTTGAGGCTGGTTCCAGACATGCTGCACGCCAAGCACAACGACAGCAGGATGACGTTGCGCTTGGTCGGGTCCGAACCGGAAAAGGCCGAACGCGTACCGGACAAAATAGACATGGGGCGATTCACTCAAACAATTGGAACAGGTCAACTTCCGCGTTTTTCGTAGATGCCCTCGATCAGGACATCCACCAGGTTCTCCGACCCGATATTCTTGGCCACGATTTTTCTGAGGCGCCGCTTGATTGCCACAATGCTGATCGGTTGGTCGAGGGGCGCAGCCGAAAAATAGTCGTGAAGCGAAAGGTAGGTTTCTTCCTTAATACGGGGCATGACCTGAAGCGCAAATTCTTTTCCACCCTGATCAGTCACCTGGAGCGTGATCTTCAACAGGATGTATTTCTTGACGGCCCCTTGTCGGATTACGGGGATGGTCAGGGAATCGAGTTGAACCAGTTCCGGGTCCGGCGGTGGTGGTGGCGGCTCCGGTTCCGCCATCTGATCGGTCGCATCTTTCAACACAAACCAATAATAAGCGGCGCCGCCGGCGGTACCGACGAGCAACAATATGGGGATGATGATCAGTAGAAGCTTTTTCATATGCACGCGCCGTTAAAGGTGACGCTTACCATACCCGGCCAATGCCCGAAACCGCCGTCACTGGGAATACCCGCTCCCAGGCGACTCGTTCTCCTGCTTGCTCCAATCGATATAGACCGCTTCCCGTTTGTTCTTTTTTCCCCTCGGCAGCCACAACGCCCCAAGGATAACCAGGGTGATCCCACCGAGTTCCAAGATCCAGTTCACTTTGACATCGTTGATCGTGGTCTGGATGACGACATCGAAATGGTGGAACCCAACCGCCCTGACCAAAATGAACAGCACGACCAGGAAGACGCCAAGAATGGCCAGCCAGTTGGTCAGCACGATGCGCCGTAACCCAATGCCCAGAACCACGAAAGCCGCGAAGGTCACGCCCATCAAACCGTAGATGAAATGCCGCTGGAACTCGCGTCGTTCGTCATACCAGCCGTTGATCTTCGAATAGCAACGGCCGACCGCCGTCATGAAGGATTGCAGGTCCAACTGCTTGTTCACGCAAAGGAACAGGAAAAGCAGGGTGACTGAAATCCAGAAGAAGCGCTGCAGAGCGACGGTATCGTCGGAATAGATGCGTGGCGCCTTCAACACCGCGCGAAACGCCAGCAGTGCCGCCACCGCATAGGCGACGACCGTGACCCAGCCCATCACCGTCGGATCGCCGATCTTCGGCGACCAGCGCGCGAAGGTGCAGGCTTCAATTTCGTCAAACATGAACCCGACTCGTCTTTGCCCGGCTGGCGCCAGGACTTCCCCCCAAAGACCTAACCGGCCCCAATTTCCGGTAGTATGGTGCGCGCGTTTCGGGTCAAAGGCAATCTTGTAAAAGGAACCGTAGAAGGCCGGTCAGGCAACCCTGTAGCGTTCCGCCGCGTCCCAATTCACGGTGACCCCAAGGCCCGGACGCATCGGCGGTTTGGCCTTGCCGTCCTGTCGTTTGACCTGCCCGAAAATATCCAGCGGCTCTTCGAGAATCTCGTCGCGGAAATGGCTGACGGTCGAATCGAATTCCAACATCGGTGTCTGCGGGAACAGGCCGCCCGGCAAATCCTGTTGGGCGCAAAGCAGGTGGAGGGTCATCGCCACAGACACATCCGACCCCCAGCAATGGTTCATGCAGGGAATGAAATGCGTGTGCGCCAGGGCAAGCACATTCAGGTATTCCGTAATCCCGCCCAATCCGCAGACTTCCGGCTGCACGATATCGACGCAGCGATTTTCGATCAGATCACGAAAGCCCCAGCGGGTGAATTCCGCCTCACCGCCTGAAACAGGTGTTTTCAACGATTGGCAAAGGTCGCGATACCCCTGGTGGTCCTCGTTCGCGACCGGTTCTTCGAACCAATCGATTTCCATCTCGTCCATTGCGGCCCCGACATACATCGCGTCCTTGAAGACATAAGCGTGGTTCGCATCGACGCCGAGGCCCATTTCGTCGGGGATCGCATTGCGAACGGCCTGGATCAGTTTCACGTCCTTCTTAGGCCCCATGCCGATTTTCATCTTGGTACATTTGAAGCCCATTTCGGCAATGGCGGCGGCTTCTTCGGCAAAGGAGGATTCCAGGTCCTCCTCCTCCCGCAACATCATGCCGTAACCGTAGACGGTGACGTCGTCCCGGCACGGGCCGCCCAGCAGTTTCACCAAGGGCAAGCCGGTCGCCTGCCCGGCGATGTCCCACAGCGCAATATCCACCGCGGACTGGGCTTGCAGCGGCATGCCTTTCTGCCCGTGGTCCCGCAATGCGTTATAGACCTTGTGCCAGAGGTACTGTCGAGCAATCGGATCTTCCCCCAGCAACAGGGGCTGGATTACCTGTTCGACGATCGCCTTATTACCGAGCGCGACATTCCCCGCCCCAAAACATTCACCAACGCCGACAAGCCCCTCATCGGTTTCCACCCGCACCAAATGGCACGACCGCCGGGTGAACCAAGCCTGGCTATAGCCCATCTTGGGCATATCGTGGCCATAGATCCGGCTTTCGATTTTTGTGATTTTCACCTTTCCGCCTCCCGCTCGTTCTTATTGTTCGGGCCGCGGAACGTGTTCCGGAAGCCCTAGCCGCCCTTGCGCGCCGCCTTGACCAATTCCTTCAGGGCCAGTCCCTCGTCAGCCGCTTCGGCTTGCGACAGGGCATAGCCCGCGTCGAGAAGGCGCCGGCTGGCAATATGATTGGCCGGCTGGTTCACCGTATCGGTGCCCAGCCACGTGTCGCCCTTGAAGTAGAATACCGAGAATTCGCCGGCAGCAACATCGCCACGGATGACTTCCGTGTCGTAGCCGACCGTGATGCCGGTCATCTGCAGTTTCAGATCGAATTGATCGGACCAGAACCAGGGCGCGGAATCATAGGGCTTCTTTTCACCCGAGACGGTCGCCCCGGCGGTGCGTGCTTGATCGGTCGCGTTCTGAACGGATTCAAGCCGCAGCGATCCGTCATAGAAACGTCCTTCGAACTGGGCGCAATCACCCACCGCAAGAATGTCCGGATCGCTGGTTTGCGTATTTTCGTCGACGATGATGCCATTGGCGCAATCAACGCCAGCCTCTTCCGCAATCTCCTGGTTCGGCAAAACACCGATGCCGACAATCACCATATCCGCCGGCAGGGTTTCGCCGCCGCTCAAGATGACACCGGTTACTTGGCCGTTTTCGCCCTCCAAGCGTTCGACACCCGTCGACAGGCGCACATCCACGCCTTGGCTTCTGTGGTGGTCTGCATAGAAGGTGCTGACCGTCTTCCCCACACCACGCGTCATCAGGCGGTCGGCAAGTTCGACCACAGCCACATCTCGCCCCATCGTCTTCAAGGCGGCAGCGCCTTCCAGGCCGATGAACCCACCGCCGATCACGACGACCGACTTCACCCGGTCGAGTTCGGCCAGCATGGCATCGATATCCGCCAGGGTGCGAATATAGTGCACACCGACAAGGTCAGAACCCGGCACGGTCAAGGGGCGAACCCGCGTCCCCGTCGCGATCACAAGCTTTCGGTAGGAAAGAACGGTGCCATTGTCGCATGTAACCGTATGCGCCGCGCGGTCGATGGCCGTGGCGCTGACGCCGAGGCGCAGATCGATGCCCTGTTCTTCATAGAAAGCAGCGGGACGGAACAACAAAGCCTCGCGTGGCTGCTTGCCCATCAGATAGGCCTTGGAAAGCGGCGGGCGCTGATACGGCAATTCCCGCTCGTCGCTCAAAACCGTGACCGGCCCTTCGAAACCGGCCGCGCGCGCCGCGATCGCAACCTGATGTCCGGCATGAGAACCGCCGATAACGACAAGGCCTGCTGCTTCGTCGGTCGCCATCAGATCTGTGACTCCGGCAATTCAACAACGATGCCGTCGAGCGCGTCGCTCATTTCGATCTGGCAGCTCAACCGGCTGTTAGGCTTCCGTTCGGATGCCGTGTCGTCGAGCATTTCGTCTTCCAGGACTTGCACCTTGGGAAGCTTGTCGAGCCATGCTTCGTCCACATAAACATGGCAGGTCGCGCACATGCAGGACCCGCCGCATTCCGCTTCGATGCCTTCGACCCCGCCGGTCAACGCCCCCAGCATCAAACTGGTTCCGGCCCGAACTTCCAACGTCTCTTCGGAACCGTCGTGCTGTCTGTAGGTAACTTTGGGCATCGCCTCATCCCCCGATCAAAGAAAGCTTGTTCGGTTCGCTATCAAATCACGGCGTGAAGGGCAATTACTCCGTGACATATCCCGGAAGGAAAGCCTCCCCGAAACGGCTTTGTGTTCAGTCGAGCGCGGTCAAAACGGAATCGAACTGCTCCAGGCACCAATCCGTCTGATCGTGGTCGATCACCAGTGGCGGCGCAATGCGGATGGAATGCTCGTGCGTGTCCTTGCACAGAATGCCTTTTTGCTTCAGCGCCTCGCAATAGCGCCGGGCGCCGCCCGCGGATGGATCCAGTTCCACCGCGATCATCAGCCCGCGCCCACGCACCTCTCGCACCGCGTTGGCGCGGATGTTTTCCAGCCCGTCTTTCAGATAGGCACCCTGTTCGGCGGAATTTTCGATCATCCCCTCTTCGACCAACACCCGCATCGCGGTGCGCGCGATGGCGCAGGCCAACGGATTCCCGCCGAAGGTGGAGCCATGTTGCCCCGGCTGCAGCACGCCCAGGACGTCGCTGTTCGAAAGCACGGCCGATACCGGATAGAAACCACCGGACAGCGCTTTCCCGACGAGGGTCACATCGGCGACGATGCCTTCGTGCTCTTCCGCCAACAGCCTGCCGGTCCGTCCCAGGCCAGTTTGAATTTCGTCCAGGATCAAGGTGATGTTCCGCGCGGTGCAGACCTCCCGCACTTCCTTCATGTAACCATCCGGCGGAATGATTACGCCGGCCTCGCCCTGGATCGGCTCAACCAAAAAGGCCACCGTGTTCTCGGTGATCGTGGATTTGAAGGCGTCGATATTCCCGAATTCGGCAACCTTGAATCCCGGCGCGAAAGGACCGAAACCGCCTCGCGCCACCGGGTCGGTGGAAAAGCCGACGACGCCGAGGGTCCGGCCGTGGAAATTGTTGGAACAGACGATGATCTCCGCCTTGTCCTCCGGCACGCCTTTTACCTCATAGCCCCATTTCCGCACGGCCTTGATGGCGCTCTCCACGGCCTCGGCCCCGGAATTCATCGGTAGGACTTTATGTGAACCCGTCAGTTCGGCGATTTCCTCGTAGAACGGCGCAAGCTGATCGTTGCGGAAGGCGCGCGAGGTCAGCGTCAGTTTACCCGCCTGTTCGATCATGGTTTCCAAAATCTTTGGGTGACAATGGCCCTGGTTCACGGCCGAGTATGCCGACAGGCAATCGAGATAGCGGTTGCCGTCCACATCCCAAAGGTACACGCCCTCGCCCCGGCTAAGCACGACGTCTATCGGCTTATAATTATGCGCGCCGAGAAGGCGTTCGGTGCGGATCAGTTCGTCGGCAACGCCGAATTGATCGGTGGCTGCGGATGGCATGGTTCTCTCCTGTACGAAACGGTTGGGTCGGCTGACGTCTCGGTCAAACGCCAGAATTCCAGTCCGGGCCCTGCATGCGGTTAACGTCCTGCGGTGCGCGGTCGATGATCTTTTTGCCAAACAAGCTGGTAACCAGATCGACCAGCAGCAGCGAGGTCTTGCCCCGTTCGTCAAGAAACGGGTTCAGTTCCGCCAGGTCCATGGAGGTGACGAGTTCCGAATCGCTCAGCATCTCCATGATCAGATGGGCTTCGCGATAGGTCGCGCCGCCCGGCACGGTGGTCCCGACCGCGGGGGCAATCGATGGGTCCAGGAAATCGACGTCCAGACTGACATGCAGCATCGCGTTCCGGCGTTTCACGTCTTCCAGAATGCCACCGACCAAGTGGGAGACGCCCTTTTCATCGATCAGCCGCATATCCATCACCGATACGCCGCGGCGCGCCAGCAACTGCCGTTCGATCCGGTCGACGGATCGGATCCCGAACAGCTGGAAGTCAGCCGGCATCACGCCGACACGGTCCATGCCTTCGAAAATGAAATCCATCCCCGGCTCGCCGCAAAGGCCCGCTACCGGCATGCCGTGGATATTGCCGCTGGGCGTCGTTTCCGGGGTGTTGTAATCGGAATGAGCGTCGAGCCACAGAACGATCAGATCCCGTTCCTGGTCCCTGGCCCGGCGGGCCATGGCATTGATCGTTCCCAACGCCATGCTGTGATCGCCGCCCATGAAGATGGGAAAGCGCTTGCCCTGCGAAACCTCAAAGGCTTTTGCATCCGCCGCCTTGGCCCAGGCCGCGACTTCCATGGTTCGGTCGGATTGCGGGGCAATAGAGACATCGCCCGCATCTTCTACCGTGTGCCCTTGCTCCATGAGCGCTTCCGCCAATCCGGCGGTCCGCAGGGCCGAAGGCCCCATCGAGCATCCCCGCAATTGGGTCCCAGACTGAATGGGCAGGCCGAGCAAAACGATTTCCGACACGCTTTGCGCTGGCATGTCCTGCATTGGCGCCGTCATAACGATTCCTTTCAACAAAACTGATAACCCATTTGTACGACAGGCAGATGGCGGCATATAGTCGGATATCTGATCTTTTTCGTAACTAAATTTATCATTTTGATAGGTTCCATTGAGCAAACTGACATGGATAATCTGGACAACGATCTGATTTCGCTTCTGCGCGCGGATGCCCGCAGCCCTGTTTCCAGCCTGGCGCAACGGTTGAACGTGTCCCGCGCAACGGTGAAGGCGCGGATCGACCGGTTGGTTGAAGCCGGCATCATCCAGGGCTTCACCATCACCACCGGCACGGAGGCCCCAAGCGGCGTGCGCTCCATCATGATGGTCGAGGTCGAAGGCAAGGCGGCCGAAACCGTGCTGCGCCGCCTGCGCGGCATCCCGGAGGTTCGTACACTCTATGCGACGAACGGGCGCTGGGACATCGTCGCCGAACTGGAAACCGCCAATCTTGGCGATTTCGACGAAGTCTTGCGTCGCATCCGCCTGATCGACGGCATCGCCGCGACGGAGACCAGCATTCTGCTCGCCGCGCATAAACGAACTTGACCCGAACACATCAAAGTCTCCGGCACGACGAATATTCCGGTTGGGGCGGATGCGTCGCTGCGTGTAGTCTGCGGCGCAATCCATCAGTTAAGACTTTCGAACAGGACAAGCCCCCGTGACCATGCTGACGCGCCGCGACTGGGTTCCGGCAGAAACCGAAGACTTCGTGATGGCGGTGGCGGCGGAAGCAGCCGCACGCGATGCCGACGCTCAGGAGGCCGAAATTGATCGGTTGATCAATTGGAACCGGCAAATCCACGAACGCGACTGCATCAACCTGAACCCGGCCACCAATGTCATGAACCCGAAGGCGGAGGCGGTGCTTTCATCGGGCTTAGGATCCCGTCCCTCCCTGGGCTATCCGGGCGACAAATACGAGATGGGTTTGGAGGCGATTGAACGGATTGAAGTCATCGCCGCCGAATTGGCCGCGGAAGTCTTCAATGCCAAATATGCGGAAATTCGCGTCGCCTCCGGCGCGCTGTCGAACCTCTATGCTTTCATGGCTACCTGCAAACCGGGCGATAGCATCATTGCCCCCGCCGCCGCCATCGGTGGACATGTTACCCATCACGAGGCCGGCGCGGCGGGGCTGTATGGTTTAAAAATCCACCCCGCGCCTGTCGACCCGACGCGCTATACCGTGGACCTGGATGCGCTTCGGGAAATGGCACAGCAGGTTCGCCCAAAGCTGATCACCATCGGCGGCAGCCTGAATTTGCGCCCGCACCCAGTCGCGGAGATCCGCGCAATCTGCGACGAGGTCGGCGCGCATCTTCTATTCGACGCAGCGCATCTCTGCGGCATGATCGCCGGCGGGAGCTGGCCGAATCCGCTGGACGAAGGCGCCCATCTGATGACGATGAGCACCTATAAAAGTCTAGGCGGACCGGCCGGCGGACTGATCGTGACGAATGATGCAGGTTTGGCCGAGCGCCTCGACGCCATCGCCTTTCCCGGCCTGACCGCGAATTTCGATGCCGCGAAATCAGCCGCCCTGGCCCTGACCATGCTGGATTGGAAGCAACATGGCGCGGCCTATGCCAAGGCGATGGTCGAGACGGCGGGCGCCCTCGCCACCGCCTTGCAGAAACGCGGCCTGCCTGTTTTCGGAACGGGGAATGAAGTGACGACATCCCATCAATTCGCCATCGAAGCGGCACGCTATGGCGGTGGACAAGCCGCGGCGAAGAAGCTGCGCCAGGCGAATATTCTGACGTGCGGGATCGGCCTGCCCATCGCCCCGGTCCCCGGCGATATGAATGGGTTGCGTCTGGGCACGCCTGAAATCGTACGCTGGGGCATGACGGTCGCGGATATGGAACCGCTGGCCGATCTGATCGTCAGCGGCCTGGAAGATCCAGAATCTACCATCGACAAGGCGATCGCCTTCCGGCGCCGGTTCCAGACCATTCATTTCATTAGAAAATAACCGAAAACCCTCGGGTCAGCCTTTGCCAGGCGTCATAAATCAGTATCCTGTGCACAGGGACATCGTGGCGGAATGTTTAGATGAATCATCAGCAGGTTTTGAAATCGGCGCTGGCGGGGCTGCCAGCAGAAAAGGCCGGCTATTTCATCGAGCTTGGGAGTTTCATCGACGAAACAGCCGCCTTCGAGGACTACAAACACTGGATGTTCCTGCTGCTGGCCAAGGGCTGCGAGTTGATTCCGCCGGTGCTCGAAAAACAGATGATGGCGGCGGAGCTATCGAAATTCGTCACCCAGCGGATGATGCGCATTCAGCAGGCGGCCTATAGCCGGGAATACATACTGAACAACGGTGCCCCCATTACGGAGCTTGCGACCGAATTCGCCAGCATGGTCTCGGAAACCGCTTTGCAGGCCTATAAGGAAGGCAAACTGAAAAGCGATGAGCCGGAGGTTCTTGTCTATCGCTGGCCCTTCAACAATGTGGACGAATTTCCATACGAAGACCTAGATGAGATGGACGACGACTGACCGCAAAGCGGATCAGTTCGACAAACCCGTCATCCAATCATATCCCTGCGCCACCCATTCGCCGGGAATACTGTGCCCACCGGGATGAGTGCATAGTTGCAACTCCCGCCCCGACCCACAGTCGGACCAAATATCGCATTGATATTTCGGCAGAGAGATCGATCCGTCAGGCTTGGCCCCGCAGCCATCCAGCTTCCGCAAAAACGTCATGCCGTCGGTGATCGGCATTGAGTTATATCGCCCGATCCTGTCATAGGCGACGACCTTGTCCGACAGACCATGAATATGCCGCATATTCACCGGGCCCGAGGGGCAGTCCTCAGGCATCGACGACCAGAAGCCTCCTGCGATAGGCAGATAGGCGGTGAATAAATCGCCCGTATAGCAGGCCACATTCCACACCATGCTGGCCCCGCGTGAGAACCCCGCAGCCAAAGTCCGGCGATCATCGACCGGCCAGCGCTTGGCTACATCGGCCATGACCGCGCGGATGAAGGCGGCTTCATCCCGCCCCTCCTCAGCTCGGCCGGCGCCCATCTGCCGCCAGTATCCTATCCGCGCATAGGGCGCGACGAAAAGCGCGCCACGGTCCAGCACCGGTTTCACCATCGACCGGTTATGGAAAGTCCCTTCCGGCGAGGCGTTCCAGCCGTGAAAAAAGACGACCAAGGGCAATAAGGCTTTTCTATCCCAATCGGGTGGTGCCTCGGCCAGGTAGTAGCCACCAGGTACTGTGCATTTGCCGCCCGCGCCACAAACCGGTTCAGCCGCTGAAACGGCGAACGGAACCATAAATACCGTCATGAACCAACAGAACAACAAAGCGCGCATTGGGGTACTTTCGCAGGAATATGGGAATTCATTGTGCGCCGTCACGGTCCTGACCGTGAAGTCAAAGCCCCGTGAAGATGGCGAGCGCTTGGGCTAAAGCTGGATCAATCCCGCGGTCACGGCGGCCAGGAAGACATACCGGCCGAACTTCGCGATGGTAACTAGGATGACGAAATCCAGCAGCCTTTCGCGCATCACACCGGCGACGATGGTCAGCGGATCGCCGATGAAAGGCGCCCAGCTTAACAGCAGCGACCACTTGCCATAGCGATGATACCAGCGTTGGGCACGGTCCAGCGCCTTGCCGCCGGCGGGAAACCATTTCCGGTCACGGAAGCGTTCGATCCAGCGTCCCAGGAACCAGTTCACCACCGCGCCAAGCGTGTTCCCCACCCCAGCGACCAAGACCAGCATCCAGGCAGGATAGTCGGCAATCTGCATGCCGACGAAGACGATTTCGGATTGAATAGGCAAAATCGTCGCGGCCCCGAATGCCGACAGGAACAGACCGCCATACGCCAACACTTCATCCATGACGCAGGCTTCCCATTCCACAGTGCCTCGAAGGCGGCGACGCTACAGTTCCGCCATGCAACGCGCAAGGGAACCGGAAGCAGGCCGGCAGCCCCCTTTCCGTCAAGACGAGGAAACTTCCAATACCGCCGGACGGTATACCGTCAGCCGTCTATCTCCATGTCCAGGATGGTCGATCCCAATGCCTTGCCATGCGCATCCAGGGCAAGCGACCGGGTGACGCCGCCGGCAAGCGCACCGCGCAGCACGAAGTTCAGGGCGTGAAGCTGGGGCAGTTCATAACGCACCACATTGCCGCCCATGGCCGGGCCAAAATGGGCCGCGACGCGCTCGGCGGTCACTTCACTCTGGATCAGCGGCCAATCTTCCGCGCGATAGGCGATGACGGAGATATTGCAGGTATCCCCTTTATCCCCGGTGCGGGAATGGGCGATGTCTCGCAGCCGCATCTCAGCTCTCCAAAATCGTCACGGTTTGGGAAACCAGATCTTCCGGGACGAAGGTCGAGGCGATGCCCACGACCTCCCGCGCCTGTTTCGTGACCCCGCCGCCACCGTAGGGGCCGTTGAGGTAGAGGCTCTCCACCTCCTCCCCTATCCTGATAGCATCGTCTTTCGTCTCACAACGCGCGGCGAAACGCATCCGCACCTCGCGCGGAGGCGCTTGCGATACCGCGCCGGGAAGAACGGAATTGACGCCGATAAGCTCGCCCCGACTTTCCACCACCGAGGGCCCCAGTTCCGCCAAACGCTGCTCGACAAGTTGAAGGGCGAGGCGGCCGCGTTCTTCCGCGCCCGGCCCGGCATAGGAGATCTGGCCCTCCCCGATCCAGCCATCCACATAGCCGACCGAGACTTTCAGCAAGCCGGTGCGTGCACGCCCATCGGCACCGTCGACCGCAACCCGGTCCGGCCCTTCCTGATGGAATGTCACACCTGAAAAATCAGCGATGACGTCCGGCTGGAAATAGGCGGATGGATCGTGAACTTCGTAGAGCAGTTGTTCTGTGCAGGTCGCTGTCGAGACGATGCCGCCGCTGCCGTCGACCTTGGTCACGATAGCACTGCCGTCGGCCTGGACCTCAGCTAGGGGATAGCCGATATGCAGCATGTCCGGTACGTCCTTCATGCCGGGATCGGCGAAATAACCGCCGGTCACCTGTGCCGCGCATTCCAGCAAATGTCCCACAAGCGTCCCCCGCCCCAGCGCAGACCAATCGTCGCGCGCCCAGTCGAATTCATGGACCAGCGGTGCCAGGAAAAGAACCGGGTCCGCCGCACGGCCGGTGATGACGATATCCGCGTCCTTGGCCAATGCATCGACGATGCCGTCGAGGCCCGTATACGCGTTGGCGGAAACGATCTTATTGCCAAGGTCCGAGACTGGGCGTCCGCTTTCGTCCAGCGTGTAGTCGCCGGCCAGGATCAGGTCGAGAATATCGTCGCCCGTGACGGCAGCAATGCGCAGCCCTTTCATGCCCATCCCACGGGCAACCCGCCGGGCGGCCTCAGCGGCAGCCTTCGGATTGGCCGCGCCCATATTGGTGATGATCTTCGTTCCGTTGGCCCGCGCCGCCGGCAGAACAGCCTTCAGCCGCCGCTCCAGCATGCGGTCATAACCCGCTGAAGGGTCGCGCATTTTCTCTTGTTGGGAGAGCGCGATGGTGCGTTCGGCCAAACACTCGAAGGAGAGATAATCGAGCCCGCCCTTCTCCACCAATTCCACGGCGGGTTCTATGCGGTCACCCGCGAAACCGGCGCCGGATCCAATTCTTATTGTTTTCATTGCACCTGTCCGCTCTTGCGCCGTCCGATAAGGATGCCCCCGACAAGTATCGCGCCTGCCACGAAAGGACCGGCCGGGTTCGGCCAAATCGCCATCGCGATGGCCGCACCATACAACCCGATGTCCAGGAGTTTCACGCCACTCAATCGCGTTCCCGACAACAAGCCCGGCACGGAGACGACAAGAACCAATCCCGAAATAACGGCTTCCAGAATTGAGAGCATCCCACCCCGCATGGTCATTCCAGGATAAAGAAGCAGCGTGAACGGCACGATATAGGTTACCGCGCCCAACCGTACCGCTTCGATCGCGGCTGGCAACCAATCCGTCTTGGCGATTCCCGCGCCAACGAACACCGCCACACAAACCGGCGGCGTGATCACGGAGATGGTCGCGAAATAGAAGACGAACAAATGAGCGGCAAGCGGGTCGACCCCGACCGCGATCATCGCCGGTGCCAAGACCGCTGCGACGAGGACATAGGCGGCGGTCGTTGGAAGTCCCATTCCCATGACCAGGCAAACCAAACCGACGATCAACGAAACCAAGACAACGGAATCACCCGCAAGCGTGACGATGAGCGAGGAGAGCGTAACGCCGATACCGGTCATGTTGATCATGGAAACAAGAATTTGGGCACCGGCCAGAAGCACGCCGATAATGACCATGCCACGGCCCGCATCGGCCAGCCCTTCGACCACTTTCGATACCATGTCGCGCAGCGGCGTTTGCCCCGCATGGACAACGACGAAAGCCAACAGAAGACCGCATATGCCATAGAAGGCTGCGGTGGAGATGGACCGGCCCAGCCAAATCCCAATTCCCAAACCGCCAAGCGCGCAGAGCACGGGCAGTACGCGGCGCGGCTTAACGATGACGCTCCAAGCCGGCATCTCGTCTTCGGGCACCACCGCCAAGGAACGACGCTTGGCTATCATGTGGACGGTCACGAAGACCGACACATAGAAAAGGACCGCCGGGATTATGGCCGCCAAGATGATCGTGAGATAGGAGACGCCCAGGATCTCCGCCATCACGAAGGCGGCGGCCCCCATGATCGGCGGCGCGATCTGTCCCCCGGTGGACGCCACCGCCTCGACAGCCGCAGCAAAGGGTGCCGGATATCCAAGCCGCTTCATCATCGGGATTGTGAAATTTCCGGTCGTTGCCACATTCGCGACGGCGGAACCCGAGATCATGCCGAACAAACCGCTGGCAATGGTCGCAATCTTCGCCGCACCACCCGGCTGCCGGCCGCCAAGCCGCGTGGCAAGGTCCATGAAAGCCTGGCCCCCGCCTGTATGAAGCAGCAAAGCGCCGAAAAGGACGAAAGCGGCAATCACCGTTGCGGCGACGCCCGTCAGCATTCCCCAAACGCCCAGATCGCCCAAGAAGATCGTTTCCGTCACGAAGGCGACATCGAACCCACGGTGCTGAAGCGCACCGGGCAGATGGTTGCCAAACAGCGCGTAGGCAATGCCGGTCGAAACCAGAATGGGAAAGATCGGGCCGACGGTGCGCCGCCCAAGTTCCAGTACGGCAATCACCAACCCGGCGGTGAGCCAGATATCCACCGCCTCCGCCCACGGCAATGTCGTCATGATCTTATCGTAGTTCACAACGACATAGGCGCAGGCGGCCACCGTCGCGGCGGTCAACGAAAGATCGACAAGCGCACCCAAGGGACGCCATTTCCTGCCCGCCCCCAAGGGATAGAGCGCAAACCCAAGCGCCGTCGTCAAAGCGAGGAAGACGGCGCGCTGGATCAAGCCTTCAAAAGGACCGGTCGCGGCGGTGTAGAAAACGAAACACCCCACGAGAACGGCCAAGACCTGCTGGACTCGAAGAAACATGGACTTGGCCGCCCCGCTTAGATCAATTGGCCGGCTTCAGTTTGGCCGGAAGATCATATCCGTTTTCTTCGAACCACCGGGCCGCACCGGGATGCAGCGGCACCGTGCCGTATTGCAGCGTCAGTTCGGCAAGGTTCACGCCCTTAACGCTGGCCATGGCATTCCCCTGCGCGGATTTGTCTTCCATGATCGCTTTCACGATCTTGTAGGCATCCTCTTCCGACAGGTCGGGCCCGGCGGCAACGCCGACACCGAAACTCCAAGTCTTATAGGCCGGAACGCCATCGGCCGCGCCGGCGGGAATGTCCACAACGGAAATGTCCGGCATTTCAGAGGTCAGCGTCTTCGCCTGCGCATCGCTCAATCCCAAGATACGGATCGGGGTTTGCGTGGCGATATCCATCGTCGATGAATCGAGCTTCAATCCCGCGCCCGATTTCACATACCCGGCGACGCGGTTGTCCTTGATGGCACTGACGATATCGGTGGTGGATCCGCGTACATAGTCGGCGGAAAGGCCCAGGGTGTTGAAGACCGCTTCCGTCGTCGCTTCGGTCGCCGACCCTTTGATGCCGGGATTGAAGCGAACGCCGTTGAGCCCTTCCAGATTCTCGACCGATGCATCAGCGCGGGTCACGACATTTTGCGGCGCGCCGGTATAGACCCAAAGCAGAGACAGATTCTGCGGTTTGCCATCGAATTTCTTGGTTCCGGAGACGGCATGCTGAACCACGTTCGTGGTCACCAGACCCAGATCGATCTGCCCGCGCTCCATGCGCCGCATATTGTCCAGCGTCGCGCCCGTCTCAACGACCGTTGCGTTCAGGCCGTCGGCTTTCTCGTTGATCAATTGCCCCACGGCAACGAAGTAGCCGTAATGACTGGAAGACGCTGAGGTCGACCCGACAAGCAAGTTCTTGTCGGCGGCGGCGGCGGTGCCGGCAACGGAAAACGCCACGGTGGCGCCCAAGAGCGCCCGAGTAATGGAATTCATGATTTCCTCCCTATTTACGACCTGTAATCCAGGTTCATCCACTACGCTATCCCTGAAACTTTGTTGCTAGAATTTCATTTTTTTCTATTATTGTTGCATGAATCACAATTATCCCGATCTAAGAGACTGCCGCGCCTTCATGTCCGTCTACCGGCACCAGTCGTTTCGCCGTGCCGCGGAGGAGATCGGGCTGTCGCCATCCGCCTTGTCACGCCAGATCGTCGCCTTGGAAGAGACCGTTGGCGCGCGCCTCTTCAACCGGGATACCCGCAACGTCTTTCCCACGGATCAAGGAGACGCTTTCGCCACATTGGCCGAAAGGATGCTGAACGTTGCCGGTCTGGAGATGTCCGATTTCCAGGCCTATCTGTCCGCCCGTCATGGGCGGTTGGTTATTGCGGGGTTGCCGTCGGTGACAGCCGGTTTGCTGCCGCGTCTTTTAACCCACTTCAAAACCGCGCATCCCAATGTAGACGTCCGAGTCCTCGACGCGCTTTCAGACAGCGTCCTTCATGCCGTCGAAAACGGTGAGGCGGATATCGGGTTCACCGCCGCCACGGTCAGTCCGCGCAGCCGCCTGTCCTTCCTGCGCCTGCTGGAGGACCGTTTCATTGCCATCGGCACGCCCGATAGCGCATTGGCGGAAGATCGTCCCTATTCCTGGGAAGAAGTGGTGGAGATGCCTTTCATCGCCATGGCGGCGGGAACCAGCGTAAGGGAGTTGGTTGACTGGGCTTGTCAGCGCATCGGCCATCCGCTGGAACCGAAATACGAAGTGTCCCATCTAGCAACAGCCGGCGCTTTGGTAAGTGAGGGATTGGGCATCACCGCCCTGCCCCACCTGACCCTGCCGGTCCTCGGCAATTGGGGACTCATCCAGCGGCCAATCCTGGATTTTGGTACCGAACGGCGGATCGGTCTGATCTGGCGCGCGGGCCAGGTTCTGTCACCCAGCGCCAACGCTTTTCTGAATATCGTGCGGAGCAATCTTTCCGAAGGGCCCGCCCTGTCCCCGTGACGGCCGGCGGTTTGGCCGAAACAGCATGCCGCCCCGGGGACTTCAGGCTGGTTAGAAGATCAACGGCCGTCCGCGAACGGTCCCGGTCGTGAGGTATATGGGAAAGCGGGACCGTCCGTGGATTGCACGATGACCTTCTGCTCGAAAAACGTAGTTTTGCCTTTGGGCTTTACCCCCTTATGCAAACCACTTTTCCCGAACCGGCGCCATACGACACCGGCTAACGTTTCGTTGCGTCACGGGTAAAGTTGCCCAAACGTGGATTACAGGAACTCCAGCATGTCTTCCCGCTCTTCCGCATAGACCGTGTAGAAGCTGCGTTCCCATTCCTTCATCTTGAAATCCAGATAGATATCGCGGAACTCCTCGCCGAAGGTCGAGACAACCAGTGGATCGGTCTCGAACCCTTCCAGGGCTTCCAACAAGGTCCGCGGCAGTCGGCGGATGGTGCCGCCCTTTACCTTATGCACGCCCTTGGCCGACGCTTTGCCCAGGCTTTGGTATAGGTTCTGATTGAAGGGCCGGCCCGGATCCGCCTGCTTTGCAATGCCTTCCAGTCCGGCATTCAGGGACAAGGCGGCGGACAGGTAGAAATTCGCGGCCATATCCGGCGCACGGTTCTCGATGCAGGGGCGGCTCATCGGCAGGCGCAGCATGGCGGACCGGTTGTTGTCGCCATAACAGCGCAGCACCGGCGCCCAGCTCATATCCGGCATGGCACCCTGTGCCAGCAATCCTTTATACGAATTATGCGTCGGACAGGTGATTGCCGAAAGCGCTTGGGCGTGATCAAGCAGCCCCGAAACGAAATGGTAGCCAAGATCGGGGAAAGCGATGCCATGTTTTTCGGCCAAGGCGCCCGTCCCCACCGCATCGCGGTCGAACAGGTTTTCGCCTGTCTTCGCATCGGCAAGCGACATATTGAAATGCGCGCCAGACCTGAAATCGGTCGAAAAAGGTTTCGGCATGAAAGAGGCGACCATGCCATTCTGCTGCGCGATCGATTTCGCCATCAGGCGGAAGAACGTCACGCGATCGGCCATGGTAAGCACATCGGCATAGTCGAAATCGGTTTCGAATTGTCCCCTTCCGCCTTCGGCATCAAAGGAATAGACGCCCCAGCCAAGCTCGTTCATCGCCGCCACCAGCGGGTCCAGGAAGGACGCCGCCTGGATCGTCTGGTTCACGTCATAGGCCGGGCACGGTCCCTTGAAGGGCCGTTCCTGCACCGGCTCTATGCCCTGGTCGGTTTTGCGATAGACGTAAAATTCCGTCTCGACACCCAAGTTGAAGGCATAGCCTTGCTTTGCGGCTTCCGCGACCGCCTTTTTCAGGATGGTCCGGGAGCAGTTCGCATAGGGTTCACCATGATAGTAGAGATCGGCGGCAAACCAGGCGAAGCGTTTGTCCCAAGGCAGGACGGTCATGGTCGACAGGTCGGGAACGGCAGCGCACTCATCTTGTTCGGGGCCGATCAATCCCATGCCGTCCATCGCGCCGACGGTGAACAGTTCTGACCCTTTTGCCATCTTTTCGAACTTGTCGACCGGCACGGTCTTGGCTTTCGGAACGCCGTTCACATCGACATAGGCGGCGAAGCAATATTTGACGCCCAGCTCTTCCAGTTTCCGCTTGGTTTCGGCAATCAAGGCCGGGTCATTCACAGTCGCTTCACTCATTTGGTGTCCCCAAAAATGGTTCATAGGATTGTGGGCTATTCAGCAAGAAGAAGGCCATTTCCGGGGTGCCCGACCGCGATGATACCAAGCCTTTGATTTCCATGGGCCGGCACCTTGATCATGACTACCAGCGTAAATGTCTACTTTTTAATCATGGCTATTAATTAGGCATTCTGAAAAATGAATCAGTTCAAAGTTTAGGCAACCGACCCCCTGCATTAGGAAAAAACCAAACAGAATCAATTGGAACCGAGCTGGCATATCCATTGCTCTTCCTTATCCATCCGCAAGGGCGGATCGGACACGGGGCTATAGCTGCAATCCGCGTCCCGATACACTGTGAGGAGAGCGCATGCCGCGTTGGGATTTGATGACCAGCACCGAGATCGGCGCCGCCATCGCGTCGGGGATAGATCTCGCCATTCTGCCTGTGGGCGCAACGGAACAACACGGCCCCCATCTGGCCAGCGGATGCGACACGATTTCCGCTGAAACAATCGCCGTTTTGGCCTCCGAGAAAAGCGGCGCCTTGGTCCTACCCGGTATTCCCTACGGATGTTCACTGGGGCATACGGACAAATGGCCCGGCACATTGTCTCTGCATCCGATGACACTGACACAGGTCGTCCTGGAATGCTGCCGATGGCTGCAGAAGAACGGGATTCGGAAGGTCCTGCTGCTGTCCGGCCATGCCACCAACGACCCGCCCCTGCGCAGTGCGATCCTGCAATTGCGCTATGAACAGCCTGAATGCCAATACGCGACCATGGGGTTGTGGGAAATTTCAACCCGGGCGCGCGACCTTTATCTGCGCGACGGGGACGACATCCACGCCAATCGCGGCGAGACATCGGTTTTGATGCATTTGCGCCCGGAAATGGTCCGCATAGACAAGGCCGAAGACGTCGGCGACGTCACACCCGGCAAGGTCTTTTCCTACGCCATGCCGGCGACGACGCCCAACGGTGTCGTCGGGCGGCCCTCGGAATCCACAGCCGAAGACGGCGAAATGATGGTCCGCGCGATTGTGGAAGACCTGGAAGACTGGATTGAAAAGGCCCTGGCCGAAGGTTGGCCGGAAATACCCGACGCTTGCGGCCCCGTGGCCGCCGAATAGGCACGGACCCGGCAAGCACGGACAGAGATTGGTTTTGAAAAATGGCGCGCCATCAACAAGCGCCGGACGAACAGGGAAGTGGAACGGCCCATAGCCAAGTTTCACGCGGGGCTTAACCCGCGATTTGTGGAGAAGGAGAGTATTCCATGGTGACCAAGAAGTTCTCGCTCAAAAATTTCTCAGTGGGGAAGATGGCCTCGGCCGTTGCCATCGCCGCAGCCCTGCTGACCGGGGCCGTTGGCGCCGCGGAAGCGAAGACCTACAAATTCGGATACAACATCTATGTCGGCTTCATGCCCTATGGCTGGATGGCGCAAAACGGCATCCTTGAAAAATGGGCCAAGAAATACGGCGTCGACATCGAAGTCATTCAGGTCAACGACTATGTCGGCGGCATCAACCAGTTCACCGCCGGTGAGTTGGACGGCATGGCCGTCGCCTCCATGGACGGATTGACGATCCCGGCCGCCAGCGGCGTGGATACCACGATCATGCTGGCCGGCGACTTCTCGAACGGCAATGACGGCATCCTTTCCAAGAAGGTTTCCGACATCAAGTCACTGAAGGGTGAGACCATTCACCTCTTCGAACTGACCGTGTCGCACTATTTGCTGTCGCGGGCGCTTGAACTGAACGGCATGTCGCTGCGCGACGTGAAGACCGTCAACATCACCGATGCGGATATCGCGCCGGCCTATTTGGGGTCCGACGAATTGGTGCATGCGGTGGCCTGGAACCCGATGCTGCTGCAGATGGAAACCAAGGTCGAAGGCTCGAAGCGGATCTTTGACAGCGCCTCCACGCCGGAAGAAATCGTCGACGTGATGCTGATGCACACGAAGACGGTTGAAGAGCACCCGGAAGTGGCCAAGGCCTTTGTCGGCGCTTGGTACGAAACCATGCAGATCATGAGCAAGGGCGGCTTCGTGGGCGAAGCGATGATCGCGGATCTCGCCGATGCCTCCGGCGGCACCGTGCCGGAATACAAAGCGCAACTCGATAGCACGAAGATGTACTACGATCCGGCCGAAGCCCTGGACCTGATGAACTCTAAGCGTCATCAGAAGACCTGGGACTTCGTACGCACGTTCTCCTTCGATGTGGGCTTGTTCGGCGAAGCCGCGACCTCGGCCGATTTCATCGGCATCGAGTTCCCGGACGGCACCGTTCTGGGCGACAAGGACAACATCCAGCTGCGCATCAACTCTTCCTTCACCGAAATGGCCGTGAAGGGCGAACTCTAAACCTTGTCCGGCGGATAATTCCGGCGCGGCCCACACCAGGGCCGCGCCGGTTCCCGCAAGTTCCGTTCAAGTTCGACTTCGCGCCATTAATTTCAGGCTTCAAGGGTCAGGGTCATGCGTCGCGCCATCAATTACGTGCCGGACCGGCATAGCGGTCTCATTCTGGCGATCTTGCCGTTCGTCTTCTTGATGGGGATATACTTGGTCGGGTCGGATGCCCGGTTGAGCGCCAATCCCGACGACAAACTGATGCCGGGACTGAAAGCTTTCTTCGATGCCATCAACCACCTCGCCTTCACCGAAAACAGAAGGACCGGCGAATACGTCTTCTGGACCGACACGCTGATCAGCCTGCAACGCATTTTCATCGGCCTATCGATTTCCACAGTACTGGCCATCGTCATCGGTTTGCCAATCGGGCTTCTGCCGTATCTGAACCGGCTGTTCGGCCCCTTCATGGCCGCCTTCTCGTTGATCCCCCCACTGGCGGTCCTGCCTATTCTTTTCATCATTTTTGGATTGGGCGAACTTTCCAAAATCGTTCTAATCATCTTCGGCGTTGCCCCCTTCCTGATCCGGGACATGGCAATGGCCACGCTGGCGATACCGAAGGAACAAATCGTCAAGGCGCAGACTTTAAGCGCATCCAGTTGGCAGATCCTCATCCATGTCGTCTTCCCGCAGGTTCTGCCGCGGTTGTTCGACTCGCTTCGCCTGATGCTGGGCGCAACCTGGCTGTTCTTGATCGCCGCGGAGGCAATCGCTTCGGAAGGCGGTTTGGGCTATCGGATCTTCCTGGTGCGGCGTTACCTCGCCATGGACGTCATCTTGCCCTATGTCGCCTGGATCACCCTGCTGGCCTTCCTGATGGACTATTTCCTGATGCTAGGGTCGCGCGCCATGTGCCGCTGGCACCACATCCGTTAAGCCGGAAAGGACCGACGCGGCATGACCGAAATCGCCATCAAGAACGTCTTCAAAGAATACAACCGAAACCCAATCTTGGAACGTGTGAACGTGACGCTTCCCGATCACGAATTCTGCCTGATCCTGGGATCGTCCGGTGCGGGAAAGAGCACGCTTCTGCGCATGCTTCTGTCACAAGAAACGCCGAGCCGCGGCGAAATTCTGATCGACGGGGAACCGATCGACGTCGAACCGCAAGCCGACCGAGGTGTGGTCTTCCAGCGGTACTCGGTATTCCCTCACAAGACGGTTTTGGACAATGTCCTGGCCGGCCCGAGCTTTCGGGAATCGCGGTTCTTCGGACGGCTGTTCGGCAACCGGAAAGCCAAGCTCCGGGACCGGGCGATGGAGCTCCTGGATCAAGTCGGCCTTTCTGATGCCGCGGACAAATATCCGGTGCAACTATCGGGCGGGATGCAACAGCGTCTCGCCATCGCCCAGGCCCTGATCATGGAACCGAAGGTTCTGTTGCTGGATGAACCTTTCGGTGCGCTCGACCAAAGCACAAAGAAGTCGATGCACAAACTGATCCTGGATCTGTGGAACGCGAACAAGATGACCATCGTCATGGTGACGCATGACATCCAGGAAGCCTTCACGCTGGGCACACGGGTTCTTATGGTCGACAAGCAGCGGCGCGACCCGCAAGCGCCGGAAGCCTATGGCTCCACCATTGTCCACGACCTTCGGCTCGACCCGGCCCGAAAAGCGCCCTTGGACCCGAGCGATAACGAGGAAAACCAGAGCATGGAAGACATCTTCCTTAAATGGGCAGGCCGGATGGACCACGCCATCGTCGAGGGTGCCCCGCATCCGACGACGCCCGAAGCCGCTTCGGTTTCAGCGAAGGAAGTGGCCTGACCCCATGCCGAACCAATTGACTGACGGATTGCCGCTCGCCGGCAAGGTATTCGCGGTGACCGGCGGCGCACGCGGGATCGGCGCCGCCATTGTCGCCACCTTGAATGCACGCGGTGCGAACGCCGTCGCTTTCGACATCGATCCATCCGCCGCCCCTGCAGGAAGTGAGTCCATCACCTGTGACGTGACGGACGAAGCGTCGGTCAAAGGCGCCTTTGAATCGCTCAATGCGAAATACGGGCGGTTGGACGGGATCGTCAGCAATGCCGGCATCATGCTCGAGAAGCCGGTAGCGGACACGACGTTGGAGGATTTCGACCGCGTCATCGCCGTCAATCTGCGTGGCGTATTTCTGATGGCCAAATCCGCCCTGCCCTATTTCCGCACGGACATGCCGGATGCGGACAAGCCGCGCATCGTCAATGTCGCGTCGGAACTCGGCCATCTTGGCCGCCCGGAATACAGCGCCTATTGCGCCAGCAAGGGCGGCGTCATCGCCTTGACCCGTGCCTTGGCGCGCGAATTTGCCCCCGGCATTCTCGTCAACACACTGGCCCCCGGCCCAACGGACACGGATATGCTGCGGGCGGAAAAGAACTACGATAGTTGGGTAAAGGACGGCGAAGGCATTCCGCTGGGCCGCGTCGCGACCGCTGAAGAGGTTGCCTTGGCCGCCGCATTCCTATGTGGCCCGGACTCGCGTTTCATGACCGGCACCATTGTCGACGTGAACGGCGGCGCGGCGATGTACTAGAGGCCTAGCTCGCTTTCTTCTCCAGATGGAAACGGCCGAACTGGTTGGTTTCCAGGGAACCGTCGGGCAGTTCCACATTCTCCAGATATTTGAATGTCTGGATGGTTTGAGCGACAAGATGATCGCCGGCAGAGATTGGCCCGTATTTGGTTTCCGTCCCATCGTCGATCAATTCCGGCAAAGGCGCGACCACGGTTTCATAGTCCGTGGCGAAAAAGAGTGGGAAGGAATAGCGCTCCTCGTTCACCCGGTCGACGCGGTGTGAATTGGCGACATAGGTTCCGTTCGACCAGTTCTCCAACATATCTCCGATATTGATGACGAAAGTGCCCTCCACCGGCGGCGCATCGATCCATTCCCCGTCATTGCGCAGGACCTGCAGGCCCGGCGCCGTCGGCAACAGAATGGTGAACAGTTCGTAATCCGTATGCGCGCCGATACCCATGCGCTTCTGTTTTGCCTGTTCTTCCTCGGTGGTGACCTTGTCGGTTTCCCAATAATGGATCAGGCGCAACTGGCTAGTCGGCTTGTTGACGTGTTGGACGAATGTGTCTTCCGGCAGGCCAAGGCCCATGGCGAAACCGCGCAGCAGATCTTTACCCAGCTCAAGCGCCGCAGTGTAATAGCGATCCACAGCCGCTTTATGGGTCGCGACTTCTTCGGGCCAGACATTCGGCCCCAGCATCCGGTTTCCGGCCAGATAGTCCGGGTCATCCGCCGGCAGGTCCATCGCCGTATCGAAGGCTTCCTTCAGGTCACCGCCGCCCTGTCCGTAGAATTCCTCACCTTGTGGAACATAGCCCCGATGGTTCGTGGATTTACCGATATAGTAATCCAGCTTGGTTTCCATCGGCAGCGCGAAGAGGGCCTTGGCGGCCTGCTTCAATCCTTCGACCGTTTCCTTGGGGATACCGTGTCCGGCGATATAGACGAATCCCACATCGCGCGCGGCGCGGTCCAGTTCTTTCACTGCGGCCATGCGTGCATGCGGATCCGACGATCTGAGGCCGGAAACATCCACCAAAGGGATTTCGGAAAAATTGGTGCGCGCCTTGGTCATGTCATTCCCCACTGGAAACCCGATGCACAAAAACAATGTGGTTATTTTGCAGCGCAACAGAGCGCTTGTCCAACCCCGACTGCTCAAACATTATGGCGTACACGGAAATTGTTTGCGGAATTATTTTGCGATGCACAGCGCCGCACTCTGAAAAAGGTATTCAAGGTGATCTCCCTCTATGGAAAGACGGCGCTGATCACGGGCGCCAGCCGCGGCATCGGTTATGGGGTCGCGGAACGGTTCCTGGAAGCAGGCGCGCGCCTGCATATCCTGTCGGAAACGAAAGCCGCGCTGGAGGCCGCAGACGCGCTCGGCAGCCAGGTGACGGGGCATGTCTGCGACATCACCGACGGCGATGCCGTTTCGGCGCTGGTCGCTTCCCTCGGCCCGATCGATATCCTGGTCAACAATGCCGGTCTGGAACGCATTACCGCCCTGACCGATATGTTCGACCCCGCGCCGGTCGTCGAGGAAACCTTCCGGCGGATCATGGATATCAATGTGACCGGCACCTTCCTGCTGACGCGCGCGGTCCTGCCGCTCATCCCCGATGGCGGGACGATTATCAACACTGCGTCGATCTGGGGAAAGACAGGTCCGGCATGGTATTCGGCCTATGCCGCATCTAAACATGCGGTCATCGGGTTAACCCGGGTTTGGGCCCGTGAACTGGGCCGGCGAGGCATCCGCGTCAATGCCGTCTGCCCCGGATGGGTCGAAACCGAACCCGCGATGCTGTCGCTGGAACGGCTATCCGAGGCAACAAGCCGCGAGGCCGATGACCTGCTGGAAGAGATCGTCTCGGCCCAAGATTTGCCGGGACTGATGAAGCCGGCGGATGTCAGTGGATTGTATGTCTTTCTCGCTAGTGATCTCGCCGCCAGCATCACCGGCCAAGCTATCAATGCAGACCGCGGCGAGGTGCAGAGTTAAGGCACGGCTGCCGGACCGTCAGCCGCCCCGCAATGCGTCGGCGACATCCGCACAGGTGGCAATCCAACCGAACAGATGCCCTTCGCTTTGAATTGTTGCCATGGTCGCGTCGTGCAGTGCCATGTCGAATGTTGCGCAGCCGTCGGCCAGGGTCAGACAGCGGTACCCCCTGTCGACCGCTTCCCGCAATGTTGATTGCACGCAGCACTGGGTTGTGACGCCACCGATGATCAGATGCGTGATCCCCTTGGCCCGAAGGCGCAGATCCAAGTCCGTCGCATAGAACGCGCCGAAGCCAGGTTTGTCGATGATCCACTCACCCTTTTCTGGGCGCAAATCGTCAATAAAATCATGGCCGTACTCGCCGCGGATAAGGTAACGCCCCAAAGCGCCCTGCGCACCGATTTCCGCACCCGCTTCCCGGCTGCGTTCCCGTTTCACCGCATTGAGATCGGACAGGTCCGGAACATGCCCCTCACGGGTATGGGCGATGGACAGCCCCGCCGATCGGGACGCCTGCAACAGGTCGCGCAGGGCCGGTACAATGGCCTGAACCGCGCTGCTCTCGCCGTTTGCTTCCGCGTTCTCGATGAAGTCGCGTTGCATGTCGATCAACAGAAGCGCAGTCTTCTCGGGCGGAAAGCTGTAACTGCGATCTGCAAAAGCGGGAACCGTGAACATGTCTGACACTCCAGAAACGACTATCGATTGGCAACGGGGACCGGTACCGGATCGGTACAGGGGTTTGTGGCGCCGGCGCTTGTTGATCGATGCGGACGGCAGCCGTGACGCGGACACCATAGTCTGGTGGCTGCAGACCCGGCAACTCTTCGCCGATATCCGCCTTCCGGGGGACCGCGCTTCCCTTGCCGGGGCAACCTGCTACGCCGATTTGGGCGCGGAAGGCCTTTCCTGCCTTACCAGGCAAGAAGGCTTTGCCGGTGTCCTGGAATGGACGAATACCGCTTGTGCCTGGCGCCGGCAGATCGATTTCCGACCCCTGCCCGGGCCACCGGATGAAGGATGGATGGACGAAGCGGAAGACGGCCTGATGATCGAACGCGGTATCCATCGCGGTTATTTGGAGGAATGGGTGCAGTCCATCCCCAAAGACGCCGCCATGGATGAATGGCTTTGGCATGACGGGTGGGGCGGCGCCACGGTCCTGCGCCTGGGCAATGTCTTCATGCTGGCTGAAGACCGGCGTCCCGCCCCTCCCCGACCAGAGACTTTCGAAGATGACGTGTTGGCCGCCATCGGCAATGAAACGGCTCTGTCGGCTCTGCTTGATTGCGAGATATCCTACGGCAGGGTCGAAGCCGACGGCAGTTGGCGCATCGCGCTCTCCACGATCCCCTGGCGCGAAGGCCAGACGGTCGCTCCACTTTAAGCCCCAATATTTTTTTGCACTGCAACACTTCCCTTTTACGCTCCGCCTTGTATAGTTGTCGTGCAAAGATTGCGGCTAGGGTTCCGATCGTTTTGTAAGCGATGTCTGGTCCGAGAGCCGACGCCTGGTCCACTATCAGACCGGGTCCACGGCGGGATAAAAGCCCGGGAGGTCATGGTGGTGCTGCGGTGCGCCCAACCTCCGAGACCTTGTGTCTCCCGGATCGAAGGACCGCCCCGTTCAGCATCAAGCTTCAATTGCCGGCCGCCCTAGGAAAGGGTTGCCCGGCGGTGACAATGGAGGCGCTGATGACGGCCGAAACAGAGAGCATCGACGAGCTGAAGGCGCGTTATGCCGCATTGAAGGAAACCGGGCAGAAGGAAGGTGAGTTCGAGGCCAAATTGGCCGCCGCCCCCACCGCGCCCGATACGATCCCCGAAGACAAAATCCTGAAGCAGGACGTCGTCCCCGGCGGCTGGTATTGGACCACCAATATCAAACGCGGCCAGACGCTGCGCATCGTCAATACAGAGGCAACGCCCGGCATCGCGTTGCAAGTCTGGAACCGGCACGATCCCTCTGAGCGCTTGAATACCGCCGATACGATCAAGGTCCAGTGGACCGCGCGGATCGGCAAGGGCCGCGTGCTTCTTTCCGATATGGGCCGCGCGATGATGGCGATCACCGAAGACACTTGCGGCTATCATGACTGTGTCGCCGGTCATTCCACCGCGATCACGAACGAGAAGAATTACGGCCCCAGCACCCTACGCAACAGCCCGATGCCCGTGCGCAACAGCCGCGACAACTTCCAGATCGCCGCCGCCAAGCTGGGCCTGAGCAAGCGGGACGTCCACCAATCCTTCTGCGCCTTCGCCCCGGTGATCACCGGCGAAGAAGGCAAACTTCACTGGCAGGATGATGCCCTGCAGCCCGGTGCGTTCATCGACCTTCGCTCGGAAATGGACCTTACCATCTGCCTGTCGAATTGCCCCCACCCGATGGCGCCCGGCGGCAGCTACGAACCGCAGCCCGTTGCCGTCATCTTATGGGATGCAGGCCCGGTCGCGGCGGACGATCTGTGCCGGAACGGCACCGCCGAGGCCATCCGCGCTTATGAGAATACGGATCCGTTGTTTGACTGACCTCTATTGATACGCCGGTGAGCAGCAGGCGCGGACCAAGTGCCGCATGAACGCCGCCCCAGTGCAAAAGCAGGACGAGACAAGACATGACTACATTGAGCAACTTGAAGCCGGAAGACGCGAGCAAGAGCTTCCCCGTCGCCGCCAATTCGCCTTTTTCGACCATCGTGAAAAAGGGTCAGACCATCCGCATCGTCGACAGCTTCGGCCAACAGGCAGTCGATACCCTGTTCTACAATGCCGAAGACACGGATGAGCGGTATTCCGCCCATGACACGGTCGCCGCCCAAGGGGCTGCCTATATCACGACCGGTTCTGAAATTCTTTCCAACGAAGGCAGGGTGATGCTGACGGTGACGGCGGATACCGTCGGTTACCACGACACCTCGGCCGGGGCGTGTTCCGTCGAATCCAACACGGTTCGTTTCGGACACCACACGCGCTTCATGCACGCCTGCCGCGAGAACTTTGTTCTGGAGGGCGGCAAATACGGCATGGACAAGCGGGACATCGTTCCCAACATCAACTTCTTCATGAATGTCCCGATCGAACCGGACGGCAACCTTGCCATCGTCGACGGATTGTCGGAACCCGGCAATTACGTTGAACTGAAGGCGGAGATGGATGTCATTTGCCTGATCTCCAACTGCCCGCAGGTGAACAATCCGTGCAACGGGTTCAACCCGACGCCGGTTGAAATCCTGATCTGGGATTGATCATCGGGATGGTCAGCAAAGTCCTCATCGCCAACCGTGGGGAAATCGCGGTTCGCATCATCCGGACCCTGCGGGAAATGGGCATTGCCTCTGTCGCCGTCTATTCCGAGGCGGATCGACATGCGGCCCATGTGAGGCTCGCCGACGAAGCGGTCCCCATCGGTCCCGCGCCGGTATCGGAAAGCTATCTGAACCAAGACGCGATCCTGGCCGCCTGCAAATCGACCGGCGCCGATGCCGTTCATCCAGGATATGGATTCCTGTCGGAGAATCCGGGCTTCGCCGAAAGGCTGGAAGCCGAAGGCATCCGCTTCATCGGCCCGACGCCGGATCAGATGCGGATATTCGGCCTGAAACACAGTGCCCGTGACGCTGCGGAGAAGAGCGGAGTGCCGCTGTTGCCGGGAAGCGGCTTGGTGGCGTCCCTGGAGGAGGCAAAGGCCGAAGCCGCGCGGATCGGCTATCCCGTCATGCTGAAAAGCACGGCGGGTGGCGGCGGCATCGGCCTACAGCTCTGCGAAACGGATGAAGACCTGCCCGGCCTATTCGACACTGTCCGACGCTTGGCCCAATCGAACTTTTCCGACCCCGGAATATTCGTCGAAAAATACATCGACCATGCCCGCCATGTGGAAGTGCAGATCTTCGGGGACGGCAACGGGCGTGTTGTGTCCCTTGGTGAACGTGACTGTTCGCTGCAACGCCGGAACCAGAAAGTGGTCGAGGAAACGCCGGCGCCGGGGTTGCCGGCGGCCACCAGGACCGCGCTGATCAATGCCGCTCTCTCGCTCGGCCGTTCGGTTGACTATCGCTCAGCCGGGACGGTCGAGTTCATTTATGACGGTCAGGCCGACGCATTCTATTTCCTGGAAGTGAATACGCGCCTGCAAGTCGAACACCCTGTGACCGAAATGGTGACGGGACAGGATCTGGTTGCCTGGATGGTAAAACAGGCGGCTGGCGAATTGGATTTGTCGGTCTACCCCGACATCTTGCCGACCAGTGGCGCGGCCATTGAAGTTCGGGTTTATGCGGAAGACCCGGGCAAGGGGTTTCAACCCTCCACCGGTCCCCTCACCCATGTGTCCTTCCCGGATGAAATCCGCGTCGATACCTGGATCGAAACCGGGGCCGAGGTTTCGATGTATTACGACCCGATGCTGGCCAAAATCATCGTATTCGGGGATACGCGGGAAGCTGCGGCGGATGCCTTGCTCAGCGCCATCGACGGCAGCGGCATCTATGGGATCGAAACCAATCTTGCCTATCTGTCGGCAATCGTCGGCAGCGACATGTTCCGGTCGTGCGATGTCGATACCAAAGCGCTGGATCGTTTCGACTTCGTACCAAGCACGGTTGACGTTCTATCGTCCGGCACTCATTCCGCGCTTCAGGACTGGCCCGGACGGGCAGGTTACTGGCATGTCGGAGTTCCACCTTCCGGCCCGATGGATGCGCTGAATTTCCGGATTGCCAATGTGCTGCTGGGTAATCACAGCCGCGCCGCAGCGTTGGAAATGACCATGGCCGGGCCTGTCCTGCGCTTCAACACGAACACGGTCATCGCGCTGACCGGCGCGGACATGCAAGCCACACTGGATGGCGCGCCCGTTCCGCGCTTTGAGACGACCCCCGTCAAACAAGGCCAGACCCTTGCCTTCGGAAAGGTGGTCAACGGCGGGATCCGGTCCTACCTGGCGGTCGCCGGTGGGTTCGATGCGCCGGTCTATCTCGGCAGCCGCGCGACTTTCGACCTTGGCGGGTTCGGCGGACATGCAACCGGCAACCTCAAAAGCGGCGACGTTCTGCGCTTGAACGGGAAAGTACCGCCCGCAGGGTTTGGGCGAAAACTGCCCGGCTGTCATTGGCCACACCTACCCGAGGAGTGGGAAATCGGCGTACTGTATGGACCACATGGCGCGCCCGATTTCTTCACCGACGAAGATATCGAAACACTGTTTTCAACTGCCTATGAAGTTCATTTCAACAGTGCGCGCACCGGTGTAAGGCTGATTGGTCCGAAACCGAAATGGGCACGGCCCGACGGCGGTGAAGCGGGGCTGCATCCTTCCAACATTCACGACAATGCCTATGCGGTCGGGGCAATCGACTTTACCGGCGACATGCCGATCATTCTCGGACCGGACGGTCCCAGCCTGGGCGGATTCACCTGCCCCGCCGTCGTTGCCAAGGCGGAATTGTGGAAAGTCGGGCAATTGCGTCCCGGCGACCGAGTCCGTTTTCACCGATTGACCCTGGCGGAAGCCGAGGCGCTGGAGAGTAGTCAGGAAGGGTTCCTGAAAGCCGTGAGCGAGGGCCTCGACGTCACACAGTCGCCGCCCCCCACCCCGACGATGCTGCAAGTGTCCGGCATCCGGGAGGACGCCGTTCTTGCCCGCGATACAACAGATGGCGTCGATATCTGTTACCGCCGGACCGGCGAAGATTTCATGCTGGTCGAATTCGGTGAACAGGAACTGGATCTGGACCTTCGGGTCCGCGCGCATCTTTTGATGGAGCGTGTTCAGGCTGAAGGTTTGGATGCGGTCATAGATCTGACACCGGGCATCCGGTCGCTCCAGGTGCATTTCGACAATCGCCGCCTGAAGCCGGCAAATATGCTGGCCCTGCTGCGGCAGTTCCAGGAAGACCTGCCGCCGCTGGGCGATGTCCGTCTGCCCAGCCGTGTCGTTCACATGCCTTTGTCTTGGGATGACGAAAGCACGCGGATCGCTACGAAACGCTATCAGGATCTCGTCCGGCCGGACGCCCCCTGGTGCCCATGGAATATCGAGTTCATTCGCCGCATCAACGGGCTTGAGAGCGTGGAAGATGTAAAGAAGATCGTCTTCGATGCCGACTATATGGTGCTGGGCCTGGGCGACGTCTATCTGGGCGCGCCCGTCGCCACGCCCGTCGACCCCCGGCACCGGCTGGTCACGACCAAATACAACCCGGCCCGGACCTGGACGCCGCAGAACGCGGTGGGGATCGGCGGTGCGTATATGTGCGTCTACGGCATGGAAGGCCCCGGCGGCTATCAATTCGTCGGCCGGACCGTGCAGGTCTGGAACACTCATCGCCAAACCGGCAATTTCAAGGACGGCAAACCCTGGTTGCTGCGTTTCTTCGACCGCATCAAGTTCTATCCGGTCGGTCATGAGGAACTCGCCGAAATGCGCGACGGGTTCCTGCATGGTGAAGCATCCCTGAAAATCGAGGATGGGGTTTTCGATCTGGGCGAGTATCACCGCTTCCGGGCCGACAATGCCGACGCCATTTCGTCATTCCGCGAAATGCGCCAGAACGCCTTCAGCGAAGAACGCGCCCGCTGGGAAGCGCAGGGCATTGCCGCTGTCGTCGATGAAACCGCCATCGAGCCCGAACCGGTCGGCGTCGACCTGCCCGATGGCGCCGCCTTGATCGAGGCGCCGATGAACGGGTCGGTCTGGAAAGTCTCCGTCGAGATCGGGGACCGGATCGCAACCGGTGACAAGGTCGCTGTTCTGGAAGCCATGAAGACCGAAATCGGGGTCGACTCGCCACAGAACGGATACATCACCGACATCCTATGCAAACCCGGACAGATCGTCCGACCCGGCGATCCCCTGCTTGTTATCCAAACGGAGGCCTAGGGCATGACTGTTTCCGTGAGTAAGACCGAAATGCTCGATTTGAGCCTCGACAGTTTGGCGTCGGCCTATGCATCCGGCGACCTGACACCCAGTGTCTTGGTGGCCCGGTTATGCGATGCCATCGACGCCTATGAAGCCGTGGACCCGGCGGTTTGGATCCACCGGATTTCGAAACAAGACCTGCTCGACCGCGCAGCGGAACTCGAAGCCGGCGCGGCGGCCGATAGGGGCCCACTCTTCGGTATCCCCTTTGCCGTCAAGGACAACGTGGACGTTGCCGGCCTGCCATCCACCATGGGCTGTCCGGCCCCCCTCTATATCGCAGAAGAAACTTCTTTCGCAGTTCAAAATCTGTTGGATGCGGGCGCCATCCTGGTGGGCAAAACAAATTTGGATCAGTTCGCCACAGGACTGGTCGGTGTTCGTTCTCCCTATGGCGCGCCGCGCTGTGTTTTTAACAGGGACTATGTGTCGGGCGGGTCCAGTTCCGGTTCCGCCGTCGCCGTCGCCGCGGGCCTGGCCACATTCTCCTTCGGCACGGACACTGCCGGGTCCGGCCGCGTACCGGCGGGTTTCAACAATATCGTCGGCATCAAGCCAACCCGCGGTCTTCTTTCCACATCTGGTGTTTTCCCCGCCAACAAGACGCTCGATTGCCTCAGCATTTTTGCACTCAGCACCGCAGATGGTGACCGTATCCGCCGCGTCGCGGAAGGTTTCGACCCGGAGGACCCTTTCAGCCGAGCTGGAGCCCCCGTGCCCCTGCCGCTGGAAAACCCGCGTATCGGTATTCCCATGCCGGATCAGTTGACCTTCTTCGGCGATGACGCCGCCGCTGAACTCTTCAACACCGCTGTCGAGAAAGCCGAGACGCTTGGCTGGGAAATCGTCACCTTCGATTACGAACCCTTCCGCGCAACGGCGGAACTGCTCTATGGCAGTGCCTGGGTTGCCGAGCGGCTGGCTGCCGTGAAACCCTATTTGGACAAGGACCTTCATCCGGTCACGCGGCAAATCATCGAAGACGCCGGCGGTTTTGACGCCACTGACGCTTTCGAGGCCATCTATGCAGCGCAACGTCTGCATACGCGCTGCGCCATGATCGCCAAAGATTTCGACCTGATCCTCGTGCCGACAAGCCCGACGATTTATCGCGTGGACGCGGTTGAAGACGATCCGATCACCCTGAATTCGAACCTGGGCACCTATACGAATTTCGTGAACCTGCTGGACATGGCGGCTGTCTCCGTCCCTGCCGGATTCCGCGCCAACGGCCTGCCCTTCGGCGTCACGTTGGTTGGCCCCGGTCAAAGCGACGACGCGTTGGCCGTTTTGGCAGATCGGCTGCACCGCGGACTGCACCCACGGTCGGGCATGCAGGATTCGCCGCTGGCGGCCCCCGCCTTGTCGGTTAGGGATAGTGACGGGCTGGTCACGGTCTGCGTCGTCGGCGCCCACCTTACCGGCATGCCTCTCAACAGCCAATTGACCGAACGGAATGCCACCCTGCTGGAAACGACCAGGACCGCGCCGGACTATCGCTTCTACGCGCTGGCCGACAGCGTGCCGCCGAAACCGGGTTTGAGCCGCGACCCGAATTTCGACGGTCCCGGGATAGAGGTCGAATTGTGGCAGATGCCGATGGAATCCTTCGGCAGTTTTGTCGCCCTGATCCCACAACCCTTGGGGATCGGCACCGTGACCTTGGCCGATGGGCGAAACGTCAAAGGTTTCATTTGCGAGCCGGCAGGCATCGCGACCGCGACCGAAATCACACATTACGGCGGATGGCGCGCCTACCGCGCCGACGCTGCCGCATAGATTAGCATTAAGAAAAGGACCAAGACGAATTGGCATGGAGTTGTAGACGTCACCGGAACCGAACAGGAGCAACGCCCATGGAACTGCCGAAATACGATGAAAGCGCGCCGATCCGACCGACCGAAGTCCGCAAGGGCACCGGTTATGCGGCGGAGCGGATCGACTTCGACAGCATCCCCATCGTCGATATCGGCGCGGCGATAAGCGGTGACCCGGACGCCAAGCGCAAGGCCGCGGACGCATTGCGGGAGGCCGCCGTCAATGTCGGCTTCTTCTATATCAAGAACCACGGTGTGCCGGACGCGGTGATCGCGAAAGCACAGGAAGCGGCGGACCGGTTCTATGCCCTGCCGGTCGAGGTGAAAAAGCAGTACGACGTCGCCAAATCGAAACGCCATCGCGGCTATGTCCCAGTCGGGGGGTTGAGTGCCGACCCGACGACGTCGGACCTTCAGGAAGGTTATGAGGTGGGCCTGGAAGTACCGGCGGACGACCCGGATTACCTCGCCGGCAACGCGCTTTTCGCACCGAATGTCTGGCCGGCCGAAATGCCGGACTTCCAGGCCGACATCTATGCCTATTTTGAAGAGATGATGACCCTGGGCCGGTCCATGTACCGGTTGTTCGCGCTGGCCGTCGGCATGCCGGAAGACTTTTTCGACGACAAGGTTACGAAGCCCTGCGCCCAGTTGCGGGTGATGTACTATCCCGCCACAGATCCGAAAGACAGCGCGGTGGGGATCGGCGCGCATACGGACTATGAGAGCTTCACGGTGTTGTACCAATCGGAATCGGGCCTGCAGGTTCAGAACCGGGCCGGCGATTGGATTGAGGCGCCGCCCATTCCCGGAACCTTCATCGTCAACATCGCCGATATGATGATGCGCTGGACCAACGACCTGTTCGTCTCCACGCCGCACCGTGTGATCAATACATCAGGGAACAAGCGCTTCTCCCTCGCCCTATTCTTTGCGGCCGACTATGGCACGGTGGTGGAATGCCTGCCGACCTGCCGGGACGAGAACAACCCGCCGAAATACCCACCGACCCATTTCGGCTATTGGATCGAGAACATGCATTCCTATTCCTACGCCTATCGATGGGACGAACGCGGCAAGTTGCCGAACCCTGAACTGACAAGCACGGAACAAATGGATTCGGCAAACTGACCGCCGACGACGAGAAAGGACCGACCGATGATACAAAACCCTATCCCTTGGCCGAACGGCGCGAAATGCGCCTGCGCCATCACCTTCGATATCGACGCCGACAGCCTGATCCATGTGGCGCGACCCGGCGACTCCCACAACCGCCTATATCCGATCAGCATGGGGAAATACGGGCCCGATATCGCGGTTCCCCGGATCCTGGAAACGTATAAGCGGCTGGGCATCAAGCAGAGCTTTTTCGTCCCGGCCTGGTGTATCGATCAATATGCCCCGGTGATGGAGAAGATTCTGGAAGGTGGGCATGAAATCGGCCATCACGGCCTGATCCATGAAGACCCGATCGTGACCATGGGCGACCGCCAGCGGGCCGCCTTCGAAGAGGCGCTGTCTATTTATAAACGTGTCTGCGGCGGAAAACCGAGGGGCTATCGCGCGCCGGTCTACAACATCACGCCACAGGTCGTGGATCTGCTGATCGAACACGGTTTCGACTATGATTCCTCGCTTATGGGCGACGATATTCCCTATCTTCTGGAGAAGGGCGGAAACAATATCGCGGAAGTTCCCGTCCATTGGGGATGCGATGACTGGCCCCCCTTCGCGCATTACGAAGAAATCGGATATGTGAATCATGTCCAGCCGCCTTCAGTCGGCTATCAGGGATTCTTCGAAGAGTTTGACGCGCAATACGAAGCCGGCGGTTTCTTCATGATGATCGTCCATCCCTTTCTGACCGGCCGGCTCGCCCGCTGGCGCGTCATCGAGAAATGGCTGGAAAACACAATGGCGACGAAGGACGTCTGGTTCGCGCGCCTGGATGAAATCGTGGACCATATGCGCAGCCTTGAGCAAAGCGGCGAGTATACCCCGCGCAAGGATATACTGCCCTACTACCCCGAACAGGTGATCCGCGCCGAAGCCGCGGAATAAAACTGACGAACGAAAAACGGAAAATGCCCGCCACGGGGGTCATCGTGGCGGGCCTTCCTGTGCCAAACCGCTAAATGCGGCCCGGTGTTACATGTCGCGGTGTTACATGTCGCGACGTTAGGCGGCGCGGCCGGCCGGTTCGACTTCCGGGAAATCGATCGGCGTGCCGAAGACTTCGTTGACGTAGTTGGTCAACGTGTTCAGCGCGACATGAGCAACGATTTCGACAAGTTCCGCATCCGAGAAACCTGCGTCCCGCACGGCTTGAACGTCGCTGGACGTCACATCAGCGCGGGAAATCGCGACCTTGCGGGCGAACGCCACCGCGGCTTCCGCTTTCGGATCCGACGAACGGCCCTTGCGGTTGGCGGCAATTTCATTGGCGTCCAGCTTCAGCATGCCGGCGATGGCGGTGTGAGCAGCGTTACAGTAGTTGCAGCCATTCACATTGGCGACGGCCAAGGCAATGCCTTCACGCGTCTTGGCATCCAACGCGCCTTTGCCGAGAGCTTCGGTCAAAGAAAGCGTGCCTTCCAGCGCCGCCGGGCTGTTGGAGATCAGCCTGTAGAGGTTCGGCGCGAAGCCGATCTTCTTTTCCACGGCTTGCAGAAGGGGTTGGGCCGCTTGCGGCGCACTGTTCACGTCTTTGGGCAAATTGATATTCAACATTGTTCGTTCCTTTCAAGGTTTCAGTAACAGGGGTTTAAGACGATAGGCGTGTCTGGATTTCGCGGGTTTTCTTGGCCGGCCAGCCGTCATTCCTGTCCCGCGATAACTGGCCGTTCTACCGGTGCGGCTAAGAGCAACAGGCCCTTGTCGCCGCAGCCCGGCATTTACTGTTCCGCCGCAAGGGTCGGAAAATCTCTAACTTGGAGGGAAACCTCCGGTTCGCCGGAAAGCGCCCTGATGCAAACATGCCGGGGTCGGGCTTTCGCTTCCGCGGAGAGTTGATCCAATTCCATAACCATGACCGACCGTTCGGAGGGTTTGCAGACCCCGCCGCCGGTATGCGGTGTCTTCAGATCGGGCCTGTTCATTGCGGCATGCAGGGTCGGCAACGGGTCACGATAAGCGGCCGTCTCCACAAGACGGACTTCATCCGCATTGGCGCCGAACCAGTTTGCGTCCCATACGCGGTCCAACGCGCTTCCCGCCGCGAAGTCGAGCGCAAGCGTCATCGCCGTCAACGCGCATTTTGATACCAGGTTCATTCCCCTCTCCTCTCACACCGGCTTGGCTGGAACTCCCCAGCTCTCCGCCTCACCGTCTCGTTGATCTACATTAACTGATCGGTGAACCTGATATGATGCACAGTTACCGTTCGGTCAATGTTTGATATTGATTTATCCAGTAACGAAACCGTGATGAGGCTGTCCTTATTTGCATTATAGGCAGTTACTCCTATATCCTCCGGGTCATCCGACCAAACCGGTCGGTAAATGTAATGAGTAGAAAAATGTCTGAATCGAAACGCGACCAGCTGATCCAACGAGCCCTGTCCGTCTTCTATGCGAATGGTTTTCATGCGGTGGGTATGGATAAAATCGCCAAGGAAACCGGCGTCTCAAAGACAGCCATCTACAAACATTTCAGAACAAAGGACGATTTGATCCTGGCAACCTTGCGGTTGCGCGATGAACAGTTCCGAAACTGGATCATCCGCCGCATAGAGGAAATCGCCAGCGACCCGGCGGAGAGGATCCTGGCGTCATTCGACGCCCTGGAGGAATGGTTCACAGAACCAACCTACATGGGATGCATGTTTATCAAGGCATCATCGGAATTTCAGGAACGAGACAGTTCGATTCACGCCATTTGCGCGGAGCACAAACGCATTCTGGAACGATATCTGGTCGATCTTTGCAAACAAGTCGGCGCACGCGACCCAGAAAAACTGGGCGCACAAATTCTGCTGTTGCAGGAAGGTGCAATTGTCGTCGCAGCCATGATGAACCCGGGAAAGGCCGCGGCGGACGCCAAGGACGCTGCCGCCGTTCTACTCGCGCAGGCGACAGCCGCGGCCTAGCGCCAATTCCGCGCCCCTACTACTCGATAACCGGCGGCGTATAGGCCCGGCTTTCCGGAATGTCCTCAGCCGCCGCTTCGACATCCACCAAGCAGCTGTGCGCCGTCGGCCCCTGGGCCAGGTTGGAGGTTCCCTTGTCCAATGTGAGGACATTCGGGTTGCCGTGGCGGCATGTCGTCCCATCCGGGTCGTACCAGGCGCCGGTCGCGATTTGAATGACACCCGGCCGGACTTCGTCGCTGATCCGCAACCCGGCATAACAGTCACCGCGCTGGTTGAAGATACGAACAATCTGACCATCCGACAGGTTGCGCGCGGCGGCATCGTCGGGATGCATCGTCAACGGCTCCCGTCCATCGATCTGCGCCGCCCGGCTGACCGACCCATGGTCCAATTGGCTGTGCAACTTCGTCCTCGGCTGATTGGAAATCATATGCAGCGGGTAAGACCCGACGCCGCCGAGCCATTCGCCGGGCTCCATCCATACGGGATGACCGGGGCAATCCGCATAGTCGAAACCGGCCACGGTTTCCGAATACATCTCGATCCTGCCGCTTGGCGTTTTAAGCGGGTTGGCGTCCGGGTCCTCGCGGAATGCCTCAAGCATCACGGTGGGCTTTTCCGGCGGCGGCACCTTGATCCAACCTTTGAGCTGCAACGTGTCCCAATCCGGCAGTTCGAAGGCGGAGCGTGACGCGGACTGGCGCGATATTTCATACATCCATTTCTGCCATTCCTCAGGGCTGCGCCCTTCGGTGAAGTCTTCCTCAAGCCCCAATTCGGCCGCGATGCCGCGGAAAATATCGTGATCGCTCTTTGCTGCGCCGACCGGTTCAATCGCCTGGTCCATCACGACCTGATAGGCGTCCCTTGGATTGAGACCCAGATCCGAACGTTCCAGCGTGGTGCTGCAAGGCAGAACGATATCGGCGTGACGGGCCAAACTGTTCCAGCACCACTCGTTCACAATCACCGTATCGGGTTTCGCCCAGGCTTTTCGAAGGCGATTCAGATCCTGGTGGTGGTGAAAGGGATTACCCCCGGCCCACCAGACCAGTTTCACATCCGGAAATTCATGCGTCTTCCCATTGTATTGGAAAGTTCCGCCTGGATTTTCCAGCATCTCGGAAATGCGGGCGACGGGGATGAAATTGCGTACCGGGTTCTTGCCTTGCGGGAAGGATCCGAAATGCATATTGCGCAGGCTCTGACCGGACTTGTTTGTGGCTGAATAGCCGAACCCGATACCGGTTCCCGGCAAGCCGATCTGGCCCAGCATTGCCGCCAGATTTATGGCCGCCCAATAAGGCTGTTCCCCATGATCCTGCCGCGTCAGCGACCAGGAAATAGAGATCATCGTGCGGTGCGCCGCCATCCGCCGTGCCAGATCGCGGATATCGTCGGCGGGCAATTCACAGATTTCAGACGCCCATTCCGGCGTCTTCGGCACGCCATCCTCCGCGCCTGTCAGATAGGCGGCATAGCGATCGAAGCCTACCGTGTACTTCTCCAGGAAAGCTTCATTTTGAAGCCCTTCCGTCAGCAGGACGTAAGACAATGCGATCATCAGGGCCGCATCCGTCGACGGGCGCGGCGACAACCAATCGGCGCCGACCGTATCCAGCAGGTCCGACCTGATAGGGGAGACATTCACGAATTTCACACCGGCTTTGTGCGCGTCGAGTAATCCCTGCTTCTGGACATGATTGCCGGTCCCACCCTGGGAGATTTGCCCGTTCTTCAAGGGAACGCCGCCAAAGGCAACGAACAATTCGCATGCTTCGGCAATTGAGTCCCAGCCGGTGGTATTGGCCAGCATATCAAACCATGTGCCCAGCACATGCGGCACAATCACCTCGGCCGCCGCATAGCTGTAGGTATTCACGGAACGCGTGAAACCGCCCATGCAATTCAGGAAGCGCTTCAACTGGCCTTGCGCGTGGTGAAAACGCCCGGCACTGGCCCAGCCGTAAGAACCGGCATAAATCGATGCGTTTCCGTGCGCGTCCCGAACCCGTTTCAGTTCCGCGGCGACAAGACGGTTCGCGTCCGCCCAGCTTACTTCGACGAAAGCGTCTTCGCCGCGCTTGTCACCAGCGGTCCCCGGCCCGCCTTCCAACCAGCTTTTCCGCACCATCGGTGATTTGATCCGGGTTGGTCCATCCAGAACGTCGACAATGCCGTGTCCGATCGGCGATGGATCGCCGTCTTCGGCAAAATCCTTCAAGCCGGTCACGCGTCCGTCTTCGACGGAAACGTTATAGGTTCCCCAATGGGTGGTCGTGATCAGATCGCGGCTGCGGGTATCCATGGAACGCTATCCCTTACAAAATAAGTTGGGCGATTGTACTCCCTGTGCAAAGCAACACAAATGGGAAGTATGATCCCGTTGAGCCCCCTCGCCCAATTTGCAACAAGGAAGAGGGCGCCGAAAAGATCGACACCCTCAGTGTTTCCATGAGCCGTCCTTGGCTCGCCTTGGGACCGTCCGTCAGACGGCGGGTCCGTTGGTGATCCCTCAGGCGGCGAAGGCTTCTTGTTGTTCATAGCCCTTCAGCAAATAATCGAAAGCGGATAAAGCGGCTTTCGAGCCTTCGCCCATAGCGATGACGATCTGCTTATAGGGCACGGTCGTCACGTCGCCGCAGGCGAAGATGCCGGGGACATTCGTCTCACAGCGTTCATTAACCACGATTTCACCAAACTTGGTCTGCTCAACCACGTCCTTGACGAAACCGCTGTTCGGTACCAGCCCGATCTGAACGAAGACGCCGGCCAGATCCTGTTTATGCACCGCGTTTGTGGCGCGGTCCTTGTATTCGATGGCGGTCACTTTGCCACCGTCGGCAATGATTTGCTGGGTGGCCGCGTTCTTAACGATGGTGATGTTGTCCCGGGCCTCGGCCTGATCGACCAAAATCTTGTCGGCCTTCAGTTCCGGTAGGAACTCAAACACCGTCACGGATTTGACGATCCCAGCCAGGTCCAGCGCTGCCTCGACACCCGAATTTCCGCCGCCGATCACCGCTACGTCCTTCCCCTTGAAGAAGGGGCCGTCGCAATGCGGGCAATAGGCGACACCATTGCCGATATTTTCCTTTTCGCCGGGGCACCCCAGCTCACGCCAATTCGCACCGGTTGCAATGATGAGCGTCTTCGTATCGATCACCTCGCCGGATGTCAGCGTGACGGACTTGTTGGTGCCGTTCACCACCTTCTCAACAGAGAAATGTTCCTTCAAGGTGACGTCGTATTCACGCAGATGCGCCATCAGGGCGTTGGACAGTTCAGGCCCGGTCGTCTTCGGGACGGAAATGAAATTTTCGATGCCAAGCGTGTCTTTGACCTGACCGCCGACACGGTCGGCAACGATCGTAACCTTCAATCCCTTCCGCGCGGCATAGATCGCCGAGGCTACCCCGGCGGGACCGCCGCCGATGACCACGACGTCTTGCAGGGGCATCTTTTCAACCGGTGCGGATCTGGGGGCCGACTTCGGTTTGGTTTCCATCAGCTTGTTGACCAGAACCGAGGCATCGACCTTGCCATTGGCGAAGACCTCGCCGTTCAGGAAGACGGTCGGCACGCCCTGAATATTCCGCGCTTCAATCAAATCCGGGTACAAACCGCCATCGATCATCTCGCTGGAAATCCGCGGATTGAGCACAGCGAACTGGTTCAGGGTCTGAACCACTTCCGGACAGTTATGGCAGCTCAAGCTGACGAAGACTTCAAACTTCAAGTCCTCGTCGATACCGGCAATGATCGACTTCAGGCTGTCGTCCAGTTTGATCGGCGTGCCGGAGGCATGCAGCAGCGCCAGCACAAGGGAATTAAACTCGTGCCCGCCGGGGATGCCGGAAAAGCGAATGCCGCTATCCGCACCATCAACCTCAAGCAGGAAACTTACCGGGCTCATCAGTTTTTCGGACTCGTCGCGTTCGACGACGCTGATCCGCTCGCTGACGGAGGCAATATCCTCCAGGTATTTCTTCAATTCATCGCGTTTTTCGTGATCGCCCGTCTGCAGCACCAGCGCAACGTCTTTGCTCATCGACGCGGTGTAACCCTTCAAGGCGTTCAGAATATCTGTACTCAACATGGCTCTTGTCTCTTATTTCCCAGGCCAGATTCCGCAGGTGCGTGGCCTGTCATCATTCCAAATCGGGTCAGCTGCCGGCGGGAAGTTGAAACCCGGCCCCAGGGGAGGAAAGGGCCGGGTTTCCGTGGTCAGGCTTAGATCTTGCCGACCAAGTCCAGGCTGGGCGTCAGGGTTTCTTGGCCCTGTTCCCAAGCCGCCGGGCACACTTCGCCGTCGTGCTCTGCAACGTACTGAGCTGCCTTGACCTTACGGACCATGTCCTTAGCGGAACGGCCGATACCCAGGTCATGGATTTCACAGACCTTGATGATGCCTTCCGGGTCGGCAAGGAATGTGCCGCGCAGCGCCAGGCCTTCTTCTTCGATCAACACATCGAAACCGCGGGAGATCGCGCCGGTCGGATCGCCGATCATCGGATAGTTGATCTTGCCGATGGCATCGCTGGTATCGTGCCAAGCCTTGTGGGTGAAATGGGTGTCCGTCGAGACGGAGTAAACTTCAACACCCAGGCCCTGCAGTTCTTCGTAGTACTTCGCCATGTCTTCAAGTTCCGTCGGGCAGACGAAAGTGAAGTCGGCGGGATAGAACACGAAGATCGACCATTTGCCTTTGACGTCGTCGGTCGTGACCGTCTTGAACTCGCCATTGTGGAAGGCCTGGGCCGTGAACTCGGGTACCGGTTTGTTAATCATGCTCATGGATTACATCTCTCACTTTTAAAGGTTTACTGGGTCTCGCGGGACCCCGACGTCTATGACGACGTCGATGGGCGCTATATGCCCCCTTGCTGCGACGCAATAAAGCGATATAAATTTGCCAATATGATCGATAAAATCGATTGCTAATGTCGCCCGTTTTTCAGAGGTTTGAAAATGCAGAACCTGCCAACGATGAAACAGCTTCAGTACTTGTCCGCCCTGGCAGAGCATCTGCATTTCGGACTCGCCGCCGAAGCCTGCTTCGTGACCCAGTCCACCTTGAGTGCCGGTATCCGCGAATTGGAGGATGTCCTTCAAGCAAAGGTCGCTGAAAGGACCAACAGATCGGTTATCATCACCCCCTTGGGCGATCGTTTGACATCCATGGCCCGAGATCTGCTGCGCGGTGCGGAAGAGATGATGGAGCTCGCACGCAGCGCTTCAGCGCCGATGTCCGGTCCCTTGCGCCTGGGCGTCATTCCAACCATCGGCCCGTATATTCTTCCCGCCGTCCTGCCGCCGATTCACCGGAACTTCCCGGGCCTTGAGCTCTACCTGCGGGAAGATTTCACCGATCGCCTGGTAGAGCGCCTGTTGGACGGAAGGCTTGACCTGCTGCTGCTCGCCCTACCCTATGAAATGGACGGTGTGGAGACGGAAGTGCTGTTCGAAGAAGGGTTCGTTCTGGCTTGCCCGACCGGCCATCCCTTGGCCGAGGAAACCTCGGTCGACACCAGCGCCTTCGAAAATCAACCCTTGCTGCTTTTGGAAGAAGGCCATTGCCTGCGCCGCCACGCGCTGGAGGCATGCAGCCTGGCAGGCCGTTTCAAACGCAAGAACTTTGAGGCCTCCTCCATGCAGACCCTGGTTCAAATGGTGTCGCTGGGCATGGGCATTACACTGCTGCCGCAAATGGCGGTCGATGCGGAGGTGACGAAAGGCCTGGATATCTCCCTCGTTCCTTTGAAGGAGAGCGTCGGCACGCGGCAGATCGGACTCGTATGGCGCAAGTCCTCGACCCGAGAAGCTGAATTCAGATTGCTCGGCGACATGCTGATGAAAGTCGGCCCGCAGAAACAGCCAAACAAGGCCGGAAAAAGGCCTCGAAAGGCCAAAGCCGAAAAATAGTGCCGGACAGTGTCAGGAAGCCGCCTTCTTATTGACCGCACAGGGCGTTTCACACTCGAATCGCACTCTATTTTACCAAGGCGATTGATGTTGCACCCTGGATCGATTGCCACAGTCGGACCAATAGCTTCCGAAAAGCCCAGATTTTATGCTCGAAGACGGAAGCAAAGACGAAACATGTCATCAGTGTGACCGCGAACAGGGTACTGTCCCGCAGGGCCCCACTGTCCATTTGGGGAATGATCGCGTTCCAGAATTGCAGCGCCGGATAGTGGACCAGATAGAGCGAGAAGCTGGACCCCGCCAACCATGCAACCGCCTTTTCCCATCGCGGATTAGGAATTGTAGCGTCGAACAGCTTCATCGCCCCCGCCAAGTGCAGCGCGACAATCGCACCGAGCAGCCCGTTCCAGACGAATTCGTTTGAGAAACGCAGAGCCGTGACCTGCCCCTGCCCCATCGCGACATTCGAAATTGCAAACAGGATGTCCGGCACGTCCAGCGCAAGCGCCACAATGTACACAACCAAGGCCCCGGCGAAGGCGAACACCGCTGTCGCCGGTCGGGAAAATGCCGTTGCACCCCGGTGATACAGCCAGACACCCAAGAGCCAGGATGGCATCAGCAACAGAGGTTTTACCCCGACCACGATCAGAACCAGGGTTAGCCAAAACGCCCGCCGAATGCCGGACAGAAATACGACGATGCCAAACAGCAGGTAATAGGCAGCTTCATAACTGAGCGACCAAAACGGCCCGTTCGTACCTGGGCGAAACCCGCTTCCGGTCCATTCGGTGGAAAAACTCAACGTGCGCAGCAGCACTTCCCAGACCGGCGCCGGATTCCACCACCAACCGTCATAACCGGCGGGGTCGATGCGCGCCCCCCAATAGTCCAGGGCCAAGGTCAGTAGAATCGCAGGCAGCACGACGGAGAAAAGCCGTGTCAGGCGGGCAAAGACATAGGCCGGTCCGGCCATGTCCTTCTGCCGCGCCGCGAAGGCGATGACCAAGCCGGAGATCACGAAGAAGACCACAACGGCGTCGCTGCCCAGATTCAACTCGCGAATGATCAGATAGTCGCCCCGGGTGAACCGCTCATAGGCGAAGTGAGACAGCAACACCACGATCGCCGCGGCAAACCTGAGCAGGTTGAGATAAAGCGAGAAACCTTGCGCCAAGGCCCTACTTCTTCCTTACCGACAGAAAGTGACCGCGCAACGGCTCGGCGAACTGTTCCAGCGGTTCGACCAACGCTTCCTTCAAACTGTTATGCGGTTGTGGCAGCGGGCGCCCGGATGGATCGGCCAAACCAAATTCCAGGGCTTCCGCTTGTTTCGGAACATACAAGGTGCCGAATATCCAGTCCCATATCGCGAGGACTTCCCCATAATTCTTGTTATGATGCCGCGGCGCGCGGCTGTGGTGGATCTGGTGTTGCGCCGGGGAAATCAGAATGTGATCGAGCACCCGCCCATAGCTTAGCCAGATATGGCTGTGCCGCAGATTGGATCCAAGCAAATTGAACACGAAATAGAACAGGTTGATGCCGACAATCGTCGTCGCCGCCATGGGACCGAAAAAAACGGCGATCACGGTTCCCTGCAACACGCCATAAAATGCGCCGCGTACAACCGACGAAATCAAGTCGTAGACCGGGTGTTTTCGATAGGTGGTAATCGGCGTCATCACCTCGGCGCTGTGATGCACCGCGTGAAATGGCCAAAGGCTTGTACAGTCGTGATGCAACCGATGGACCCAGTAAACACCGAAGTCATTAACCAGCAGGGCGAAAAACCCGACGAGCAACGGATTCGCCGGGTCCCCGGACTCTGCCCGCCCAAGCAAAGCCGATACGACCAGAATGGAAGCGGCATTCGTGACGGCGAACTGGTTAAAAATACCGAGAAAGAACAGTCCCCGTGTCACGGCGAACAGTTTCACATCGAGCAAGGTCGACGGATGCCGCCAAACCTCGCGCGGAAGCAGCCATTTCAGAAACGGCTTTCCCGGTTTCGTGGCCTGATAGATTGCGAAAGCGATGATGACGGTCGCAAGCAGATATACCGGAAATAGCCGGACACCTGGACCGAATAGCGCTCTTGTCAGATCTTCCATGCCGGCCTGACCTTGAAATCCCATCAATGCGACCGGGTTTCAGGGGCGCACACCTCCCCCGAGCCTCACGGAACCGCTTGACGGTGATACGTCAAATCCCATGAAGCGGGGGAAAGAAAAGGTCGGCATTTGTGTCGATTTCTAATTCGTGACCCCGAAGATCTTTCCCCGCTATGCCCCGCCTTGCGAAAGCGATTTGTCCATACTTTCGGCGACATCGTCGACATCGTCCATGGATAGGCAGAGCGGCGGCACCATCCGCAGGACATTCTTGTAGTTGCCCGACTTTGAAACGACCAACCCGTTCTCCCGCGTTTTCTCGAAGATCCTGGCGGTAGCTTCCGTTGCCGGTTCCTTGGTAACGCGGTCCTTGACCAGTTCGATGGCCAGCATGAAGCCCTTGCCGCGGACATCGCCGATCAGCGGATATTTGTCCTTCAATTCAAGCAGGCGCTGCTTCAGGGCAGCCCCCACCACACGGGCATTCGTCAACAAGTCTTCCTCTTCAATCACCTCCAACACAGCGCGCCCCGCCGCACAGGCAACCGGGTTCGCGCCATAGGTATGGAACAGGAATTTGCCTGCCATCGGCTCCGCCACTTCTTTGCGCGCGACAACCGCGCCCAGCGGAATGCCGTTGCCGATCCCCTTCGCCATGACCACGATATCCGGCACGACGCCGTCGGATTCGAAGCCCCACATATTCTCACCGGTCTTGCAGAACCCGGACTGGACTTCGTCGACGATGCACAGACCGCCTGCCTCCCGAATGATCTCGAATGCCTGCGACAGGTAGCCGGGGGGCATGGGAATAATCCCGCCATAGCCTTGAACCGGTTCGATCAAACCCGCCGCCAGCGACCCGCCCGTCGTATAGGCAATCGTATCCCGCAAATCCTGGAGATAGGGATCGATTCCTTCGCCGAAGGCGCCCCGGTACTGGTTCGGTTCGGCGGCAAAGGAGATATGGTTGAGCAAACCGACCGGGTGGCGGAAATTTGCGATTCCGGTCACGCTTTGCGCCCCGAAGGTCGCGCCGTGATAGGAATTGCGCAACGCCACAATGTCCGCGTTGCCGGTGGCGGTGCGGGCCATCATCAAAGCAAGATCGATGGCCTCCGTCCCCGAATTGGTGAAATGAACTACCCAGTCATGCCCCTTGGGCATTGTCGCGGCCAGTTCCTCCGCGAAATGTGCCGGAACAGGATGGTGGAACATGGTGGTGCAATGGGTAAGCGTTTCGACCTGTCGCTGGACCGCCGCGATGATCTTCGGATGCGCGTGGCCGACGCTTATGCACAGATTCATGCCGAGCAGGTCGATCAGCTTGTTGCCCAACTCGTCCCAGACGTACTGCCCCTTGCCTTCCTTCAGAATGAGGGGCTTTTCATAGGGAACAAAAGCCCGTTGGCTGGCGGCGTAATACCGGTCCCGGCGTTCAATGATCGCATCCGTCGACCAATCCACGTCCGACACTGTCGGTGCGCTGGCATCCATCACGTTCCTCCTGCCTGATATGCTCTTTCAACTCCTTTATAGAAGGCTCGGCGACCAGAACGCGAGGGACAGATATCGATAATAAAAGGGACAGATTGGCAAAGACGCAATAGCATCAACAGCGGACCAAAGGGAAGCGTCGCGAAAGATGGCGAATATGCAGCAGATCATTCAGCTTGATGAGCGCTCGCCGCTTAGCAATCGAGACCAAATCTGTGAGGCGGTTGGAAGCGCAATCGCGATGGGGACCTTTGGGGAAGGCCAAAAACTTCCCTCATGCCGGACCCTTGCGAAACAATTGAAGGTGTCCCGCAGCACGGTCTTTTCGGCCTATTGCAATCTCGTCGAACTGGGTGTTCTGGACGCGCGCGATCGGTCCGGCTTTGTCGTCGCCATCGGCGCATCGGCCTACCCCCGCGATCCGAATACGCAGGAAGGCACCGCCCATACGGCACCGATCACGCCGCCGGCCTTTACCCCGAACACACTGGCGCCGGACAGAAGCCTACAACACCCGGTCGACTGGAATGACTATCCCTATCCGTTCATTTTCAATCAGGTCGACCCGCACCTGTTTCCACTCGAAGCCTGGCGCGAATGCTCGCGTTTGGCACTCAGCCGACGGACGATGCCGGAATGGATGGCGGACGTCACCGAGGTCGACAGCCCACAACTTGTGAAACAGTTGCGCCAGCGATTGCTGGCCCATCGCGGCATCCTGGCTGACGACGAGGAAATACTGATCACTATGGGCGCCCAGAACGCGCTGAGCATCCTGGGTCTGTTATTCGCGAAAGATCGCAGAAAAATCGCCATCGAAGATCCGGGATTTCACGAAGCGCGAAACGCCTTTCACATCACCGGCAACGACCTGACCGCCGCACCTGTCGATGAAGACGGATTGATACCGGACGCCATCCCCAAAGGCTGCAAGCTTGTGTTCTGCACCCCGAACCATCACTTCCCGACGATGGTCACCTTGCAATTGGAACGCCGTCACGCAGTTCTCGACCGTGCCGTACAGGACGGCTTTTATGTAATTGAGGACGATTACGAAATGGAACTGGCCGGTGGGAACGGCGTTCTCCCGCCCCTGCATTCGCTCGATCGGCATGGCTCGGTCATCCATGTCGGCAGCCTTTCCAAATCAATCACACCCAGTTTGCGGTTGGGTTTCATCGTCGCCCACCGTGAGATCATACGGCAAGCGCGGGATGTCCGCCGCCTTCTGGTTCGCCAACCCCCGGGGATGATCCAAGATACCGCCGCGTTGTTTTTGGCGCTTGGTCATCACGACGCCCACATCAAACGCCTCAAGCGCCGCTATACGCGCCGATGGCAGGTCATGCAGGCTTCCATTGATAAACACCTGCCTAATTTTCAGCGGCCGAAAGCAACCGGGGGAACCAGCGTCTGGTTGACTGGAAAAGACGGGTTCGACGCGTCGGCCTTCTGTGACGATTTGAAACGGCACGGCATTCTTGCCGACAAGGGCCGCACGTTCTTCCTGAACGGAGACCGGAATAACAATTTGCGGCTTGGGTTTTCCTGCATCCCTGTCAATAGGATCGACGCCGGTATTCAAGCGGTGAGGGAAGTTTATCGATCGTTCAAAGCCTAGACTTTCCGGGTTTGCTGAGGCGATGGACCAAACAGATCAGCACCACCGTGGCGATGATCAGTAATACAATGTCCTGCATGACGAACAGCACCAAGGCACGGATGCTTTCCCAGACGAGCAGCATCACCGGCAAAGGGAATAGCCAGAATGGAATGCGTGTCCGATTGAGAAGGAAAAGCGAAAGCGTCGCCGTGATCGTCGCAAGCGGGGTCACGCCGATTGCCTGCACGGCAACAACCGTATCACCGGAATAGAGACGCATGAATGGCCCGATCAAGGCCGCCAATACCAAGCCGAGCAAACCCGCCCAATGGGACGGCACCGCTTTTCCGACATCCGGGCGCAACCCGCCTGTCGTCGCGCCCCATGCCCCAATCAGGACCGCCTCGGTCAAGGCGGCCCAACCGAAATACGTCCCGGCCCAGTTCAACGGCTGATAGGTATGCCAGTAGAACCCGATGCCAATCCAAGCCCAGAGCATTGCGAGACAGACCGCGGTGCCACGGCAAGAGAGACGGCTGGCGCCGGCGCCTTTGATCAGGAAAACGACCAAGGCAAGACCGACAATGACTTCGACCGCTGCATATCCCTCGATATACGCGGTCAGAAGATAGGCGTAGACTTCGTCCGAATACGGGATCAAACGGTTCACAGCGCCGCCACGTAGTCGATCATGCGGCGACGCATCGCGGCGTCCGGCATCGGGCCTTCCATTGCGCGCATATTTTCATCCATATGCGCAATCTGCGACGTCGCCGGTATGGCGCAAGTGATTGCCGGATGGGATATTATGAACTTCAAAAGGTATTCCGGCCAAGTGGCGATCCCCAATTCCGACGACCATTCCGGAAGAGGCTTGCCCCGCAGCGCGTCCGGCAAGCTTCCCCTCCGGAACGGTCGGTTGGCGATCACGGCTTTGCCCAAGTCGGCCGCCATGGGAAGCAGGCGGACCTCCGCTTCCCGGTCCAGGATATTGTAGGTCAGTTGTACGAAATCCACGTGCTCGGACTTCATGACCTGCGCCATCTCTGCATGGCGCGACCCGTGCGATGTGGTCACGCCCAGATACCGGATCCTTCCGGCCTTTTTCCGTTCGGCCAGCATCGGCAAATGGGCTTCCCAATTCACGAGGTTGTGGACCTGCATCAGGTTGAACCTGTCGATCCCCCATAGCCGAAACGAGTCCGCAAGCTGGCTGCGCCCCTCATCCGCATCGCGAGTCCAAACCTTGCTGGCGCTGAACAGGCCATCGGTACTGCCGAGCCGTTGAAAGCAATCGCCAAGAACGTCCTCCGCGGTTCCGTACATCGGTGAGGAATCGATCATGCCGCCGCCATGGCTGAAGAACCGGCGCAGCACTTCGGCCCTTTGGGCGCGCAAGGCGGGCACCGGTCCGACATTGAACGTAATCCAGGTTCCCATGCCGATGGCCGGCAACATCTCGCCGGTGGCCGGAATACGCTTTGACAGTTTTAGGGCCGCCGCGCTGCCGGCAATCGGAATCCCCAGCATGGAAGCAGCAAGACTGCCGATCAGAAATTCCCGGCGGTGGACGGGAAATGCCATTTCACCCTCCTATGCGATTGGCACCAGTTTCGCTCTCGTCTTACATAGACATAGTCTTGCGAAAGCTCGTGTCACCCGCCCCGTCTTTCCCGGCATTTTTAGAATGGCGGGAAGGACGGCTTTCACGTGTTCCCAGATTTGGGCGAGCCATCTTGCTGCAGCCATGCCAACAAGCCTTGCGCTGCCGCCACGCCCGACGCAAAGGTGCCTTGCAACAGGTAACCGCCGGTCGGCGCTTCCCAATCGAGCATTTCTCCGGCCACGAAAACGCCTGGAAGGCGGGCCAGCATGAAATTCCCGTCCACTTCGGTAAGCACGATACCGCCGGCACTGGAAATCGCACGTTCGATGGAAAACGGAGCGGTCAAAGTGATCGGCGCGGCTTGTACCAGTTCCGCCAGCGCGGCGGGGTCTGAGGGCAATGAAGGCCCTGCTGCCTCACGCATCAGATTGATCGCAATGGGCGGCAATCCAAGGGCCCGGCGCAGAAAGTCGGTCTGGGACTGTTTTCCGCGCGGTCTGCCAAGCCGTTTCCGAAGGTCTTCGGTTGACCGGTCAGGACAGAAATTGACCTGCAACACCGTTTGACCGTCAGTCTCTATCCGTTCACGCAGCAGGGAAGACAAGGCATAGATCGTGCCCCCCTCGATGCCCTGGGCAGTCACCATGGCTTCGCCCCGTACGGTTCGCCCCGCACAGGTCAGCGCCACGTTTTTCAAGGGCTGGCCCTGGAACCTCTGCCTGAAAATCTCGCTCCACTGAACCTTGAACCCGCAATTAGCCGGCCGCAAGGGCGCGACGGCGACGCCCTTCTCCTCAAGTATAGATGTCCAGGCGCCGTTCGACCCAAGCCGCGGCCAGCTTGCTCCGCCTAAAGCGAGAATAACTGCCCTGGCCGGAACCTTTTCCTCAGCGCCATCGGCGGGCCGGAACAACAGATCGCCCGCTCCGTCCCAACCCAGCCATTCCATGCGATACCGAAATTCCACCCCCTGGTCTCGCAACCGGGCCAACCAAGCCCGCAGCAAGGGGGCTGCTTTCATCGCCTTTGGAAAGACCCGTCCGCTGGACCCGACGAACGTCTCCTCGCCCAAACCGGCAGCCCAATCCCTGAGCATAATCGGTGAGAAAGACTCAATCGGCGGAGCCAGGAACGCGCGAGACTTACCATAGCGTTTCAGGAATTTTTCCAACGGCTCGGAATGCGTCAGGTTCAAGCCACCACGCCCGGCCATCTGCAGTTTGCGGCCAAATGTAGGCATCCGGTCATAGATCGTGACGGATATACCGGCGCGGCTCAGTACCTCGGCAGCGATTAAGCCGGCCGGTCCCCCGCCAACCACGACCACGCCCGACCGGGCCGACTTCTTACCGCTGATATCGATTTCCGGGGCGATGTCATCCATGCCGCCGTTATCCACGGCAAGGCGCTCTAGAACAAGTCCGCTGTCGGGACGAAAGGTTAGACCGCTCAGAACGCCGGATGTTTCAAGAACAGGCTATAGCCAGCCGCCGTCGATGACGCAGGATTGGGCCGTGCAGCCACCTGCCTCGTCCGACGCGAAGAAAAGCACCGGTCTGGCGATGTCGATGGGGTAGATTTTCCGCTTCAGACACTGCCCCTTCAACATGTCCGCTTCGGCCTCCGGCGTCACCCAGTTGTCGATCTGCCTCTGTGTCATAACCCAACCGGGCACGACGCAGACAACACGAATATTGTCGGGTCCAAGATCTGTCGCAAGCGACCGCGTCAGCCCCATGACAGCGGACTTCGCCGTGGTATAGGCCGGCATGCCGCCCTGTCCTAACATCCAGGAAACGGATCCAAGGTTCACGATGGCGCCGCCGCCGGCTGCGGCCATATCCGGCGCAACCGCCTGCGCGGCGAAAAACTGGTGACGCAAGTTGACCGCCATCCGATCGTCCCAATATTCCGGCGTCACGTCCTGCATGGCGTGCCGTTGATCATTGGCGGCATTGTTCACAAGGACGGTCACTGGGCCGATATCCGATCTGATCTTGTCGACGCATGCCCGCAACGCGGTGATATCCTTCAAATCGCATTCGTAGAACTTGGCCGAATGTCCCTCGGCCGTTAGTGCCTCCGCCAATGCCTCCGACTCTTTGACCTTTACATCCAGGAAAGCCACGCGCGCGCCCTGCCGGGCAAACTGCCGCACGATTTCCTCCCCTATGCCGGAGCCACCGCCCGTCACCAACACGACTCGGTCTTTCAAGCTCGGGTAGCTCGCTATCGCATCAGCCACGTCTTCACTCCTTCCAAATCAGAACTCAATTCCGTTTTTGTCATCAGGCCACCGCTGCGGCCGTCGGATCGACGGCGACAATTGCGTCCACCTGCTCCAAAGCCAGGTGGACCATCCCCTCGGTGATCATTTCAACACCGCCTGGAACGATCAAAATATCCGCTTCCGGGTCGATGGCTGGCGTTATCGACTCCCGCAATCCGGCCACAAACGCCTGCTTCATCAGGTGGAAGGCCCGCAGAGAAGACCCCGTGACAGCAATCCGGTTCGGACCGAGGACGGAAGCAACGACGCGGACCGCATCGGCCAAAGCAGCCCCCGCTTCCTCGAAAATACGAACCACGGGGCTTTCGCCTTGCTCAGCGCGACGAACCAGATCCTGCATCTGGTCTTCGCTCGGTTGTTGGTGGTTCGTTATCGATAGATTGGTGAGTGTCCTTGCATCCCTGTAGAGGGCGTAATCAGCGAGGTAGGCTTCGATGCAACCACGTTGCCCGCACCGGCACTGGGCGCCAGACGGCTGCCTACGCACGTGACCGATTTCCGAGGACGCACCCCGCGGTCCGGGGAACGGACCGCCGTCAACCAACAATCCCATGCCGACACCGTGCCCCGCCATCAGGACGCCGGTGAGCCCTTGCTTCAAGGCAGGATTGCGTTGCGCGGCCGCAAGTGCCGTCGCCGTGCCATCATTCTCCATCACAATCGGAACCCCGAAATGCTTGGCCAGCGGGGTTACGATATCCGTATCGCGTATCGACAGGATCGGGCTCCAGACCTGCTGGCCTTCCGTCGGGTTGATGATCCCCTGAACTGCGATCCCTATGGCGCTCGGCAAAGGTCCCGGAACCCTCGAAAGAACAGTGTCGATTGCCACGGCGCATTGTTCCGCCACCTGTTCACCGGAGAGCGACCGGGTGGAGCACGGAAATTCTTCCCGCACGAAAATATTGCCGGCGAAATCCGCGACGACGGCCTCGACCACGTCCATGCGCAGAGATGCCGCGGCAACCCGCGCGTAATTGCCGTTGAGGCTTAAGTTCACGCGCGGACGGCCACGTGCATTCTCGGTCGGAACTTCCTCCGTTGCTTCGATGAACATACCCGTCCCGATGAGGTCCGAGGTAATGTTCGACACGGCAGCAGCGCTCAACCCGGTTCGTTGTCCGAGTTCAACCCTGGCCATGGATCCATGCCGACGCAACTGTCGAATAAGGTGAGCGCGATTGCTCTCCCGTTCCGGCGGTCCAGATCTCGGCCAAGGTCCATTCTTCATCGCGTCAGTCTCCGAAAATTCATCTGCCGACATCCGTCATTCGGCTTGGCCGAGGTCCGGAAGCACACATCCAGGCGGATGCGGCTTCCGTCCTCAAGGTTGGAGACAAGGCTCCGCTTCTACTTCGCGAGGCAGCTATCCGCCGTTTCCGGTTTGCATTCGTCGAGCCCGGTATACAAGGGGTCGCCGACGTTCTTGCCGTTGATCAGATCGATCATGACAGACGGTGCGCGATACCCCATTTCAAACGGGCGCTGACCGACCTGAACATGACTGCGCCCTTCCTTCAGGGCCTTCATCTGCGGCGGCAAAGTGTCACCCGCGATGATGATCAGTTCCTTGCTCTTCAGCTTGTCCATGACCTGATCCGTCACCTGGGCATATGCCTGCGGCGCAAATTGAGCCCAGCCGCCAATTAGGATGAAAGCGTCCAAGTCGGGGTTCGCCAGGAAAGTATCCGCCATTTGCTGGTTGGCGAGATCTACCTGATCATTGGTGAAAAGCGGGCATCCGTCGATTTCAGTCCAGCCGCTTTGCCCGGTCAGACGGTCCGTATCTTTCTTACCGGCAATGGTGTCCCGGAAACCGGCGGCACGGGCATTGATGTTGTCAGCCGCGACATTGCCGAGTTGCAGGCACACGGAACCGCCATCAGGCTTCAAAGCGGCTGCATGTTCCGCCATTTTGACACCCATCAGGTAGTTGTCCGTCCCCAAATAAGTTTTGCGAAGACCGCGATCCGCCGCGATGAAATCAGCGTCGATCGTCATGACCGGAATTGAAGGGTCGCGTTGCTTGATAAGGTTGCCCATCGCCGGGGCATTGGACGGCGAGATCGCTATGGCTTCGATCCCACGGGTAAGCAAGTCATCGACAATCTGCACTTCGCCGGCTTCATCCGTGCTGGATGCAGGCCCGGTATAGAGGCAGGTGTATTCTGAATCAGGGTTCTCCTTTTGCCATTTTTGGCAACCAAGGTTGATCTGTTCAAAGAAGGGATTGTCCAAACCCTTTACCACGATAGCTAGAATCTTCTTATCGGCCGATTGCGCCGACACGGACACAAGCGCCAATACGCACGCAAGCGCCCCCACCACAAAAGACTTCCTCATAGCATTCCTCCCAGGTTATCGGCCTTTTTGGCCTGTTTGCCGACTGCCCTTGCGGTTCACGACCGATTAGATCAGCACGGCTTTCTATTTTTTTATTTCTACAAATTATTAAATACACCACAAACTGCCAATCAGGCAAGTTTTCGTATCTATATACCATTTTCGTGCCTTCTAGAACGCCTATCTCGACAATTTACTTGCGTTTGTGAATTTATTATCGAAAGATCCCTATCAATTCGATGATAAGCTGGGAAAACCGGCAAATCGGGAGGAAGCAGCGGGCAATGCCCATTTTAGAACTTCGCGGAATATCGAAGCATTTCGGTGCGATCCAGGCGTTAAAGGAAGTCTCCTTTACGGTCGAACCCGGTGAGGTTGTCGGTCTGATGGGCGACAACGGCGCTGGGAAATCGACACTGGTGAAAATCATCGCCGGGAACTTTCGTCCAAGCGCCGGAAAAATCCTGATCGCCGGGGCCGAGATGGCGTTTGACTCTCCCCTCGCCGCGCGCGGCGAAGGGGTGGAAGTCGTCTATCAGGATCTCGCCCTATGCGATAATTTAACGGCGGCAGCAAATGTGTTTCTGGGCCGGGAGATCACTCGCAAGATCGCCGGAATCCCAATCGTCGACCATCGCGCCATGATGATACGGGCCGCGGAACTTTTCGCGGAATTGAAATCCGAGACCCGCCCGCGCGACCTTGTTCACGACATGTCCGGCGGACAGCGGCAGGCCGTTGCGATTGCGCGGACACGTCTTGCGGAGTCGAAAATCGTTCTGATGGACGAGCCGACCGCGGCAATCAGCGTAAGGCAGGTCGCCGAGGTCCTGGACCTGATCATGCGCCTTCGCGACCACGGCATCGCCGTCATTCTGATCAGCCACCGCATGCCGGATGTTTTCAGTGTGGCCGACCGTGTCGTCGTAATGCGCCGGGGTCAGTTGGTCGCAAACAAACCTTCGGCGTCATCGTCACCGGAAGAAGTGACGGGCTTGATCACCGGGGCAATAGAGGCCGCATAGGGACCGACCGCCCAACTTAATAGAACGGGCAAATACTGAACCGCTGGGGGAATTGAATAATGGCGACGCCATCCATTGAGGATGTAATCGGACAGAGCCAGCATCACGGGTGGTTGGCGCGAGTGACGAGCCGGCAGACATTTTGGATATTCTTGGCGGCAATCATCGCCTGTGTCCTGCTCTCTCTCGTAACGGACACCTTCGCGACCGAACGCAATCTCTTCAACGTGACGCGCAATTTCGCCTTTGTCGGCATCATCGCGCTTGGCATGACGACGGTGATCGCGTCGGGCGGGATCGATCTTTCCGTCGGGTCCTCGGTCGTCCTTTCGGCGATCGTGGTCGGCACAACAATGGCGGCCGGGTTTCCAATCTATGTCGCGGTGCCCCTCGCCATCGGCGCGGCGCTCTGTGTCGGGCTCTTGAACGGCGTGCTCATCGCCTATGCACAAATGCCCCCCTTCGTCGTCACCTTGGGCACATTGGCCGTCGCGCGCAGCCTGGCCATGGTTCTGTCCGGCAACAAAATGATTTACGAATTCGGCCCTGACCACGACCTGTTGCTGGGGCTTGGCGGCGGCAGCATGGTCGGCATCGCCAACCCGGTCTATTTCCTGATGATCCTTGCCGTCTTGACCGGCCTTTCCTACCGCTGGACCCGTTGGGGCCAGCATGTCTTCGCCGTCGGCGGCAATGAGACCGCAGCGGGGATGACGGGTATTCGCGTCGCCCGGGTAAAGGTATCGGTCTATATGTTCTCCGCCTTCACGGCCGGTGTAACCGGGGTGTTGGAGGTAGGTTGGCTCGGTGGGGTGACGACCAATTTAGGCCAAAGCATGGAACTAACCGTTATCGCCGCAGCGGTAATCGGCGGCGCCACCCTTGCCGGCGGCAGCGGCACGGCACTCGGTGCGGTGGTGGGCGCGGCTTTGATTGAAGTCATCCGGAACAGCCTGATCCTACTGGGCATCAGCACCTTTTGGCAGGGTACCTTCGTCGGCAGCTTCATTATCATCGCCGTTGCGATCGAAAGAATGCGGAGCCTACGCCAGAATGCCTGAACCCGAACCGGTTTCAATTTGGGAGAAAAGATGAGCGTTCCCTATAAAGGCTCAGTCTTACAGGGCGGCAAGGGGAAACCCAGGAATATGATTATTCTAAAGCCTCCGCGGTCCGTTATGCCAGCATGGCGCCGGCCGGGAACTTGATCGTCCGGGTCCCAATACTCGGGTTGGTCACCTCGTGATCCCAAACCTCACCCGGCCACCGATACTCGATTGCTCCTCTGGCAGGCCAATAGACGGCAGTGTAAAGCGTTCCAAACCCGCGGTCATAGGCTAGGGAATACAAGGGCGGTTTCTGAAACGCGGCTATAAAACGATCCGCCGGTTCATCATGCAGGGTCAAGCGTTGCAACAGGAACCTCTCCCGCTCGACCGTTGCGGTTGCCCGCGCATGCCGATGCCATTCCACCTGCTCCTGATGGTTTGTCGCGACCGGCTGGTCCGTCACGCTGGTCCCGCGATCCGGTGACATATAGACGGTGTTGTACCGGCCATTCTTATCAACGACCGTAACATTATAGGCCATGTGACAGGGAATGCGTTTCAGTGCCCGGACGGCTTCTTGTGTGGTTCGGCAGAACTCCAGCACATAGCGAATGATGATCGGCACGCCGAAACCGTCACCGACGATGGTTCGACCGCCGAATGTGAGCGAAACGGCCAGTCCGGCTTCGTTCATCCCGTCAACCAAACCAAACAGACCGTCCGTCATGCCTGTGACCCATCGATCGTTCCAGCGGCTGTTAAGGATCACCGCGTCGGAAAGTGCCGGTGGGTAGTCATAGTTACGAACCAGCAGCGGTTCGTCGCCGGCTTTTACTGCTTGCGAGCAACCCGACAGATAGGGCGGCGGGCAATAGAAGCTCAAGAAACGGGCCGCTACATCCCCACCGCCTACCAGTTCAACAAGTTTGTCATATGTCGGAACCAATTCCGGCATATGCTTTTTCAACGCTCTATAGCCCGCAAGGTATGTTTGCCGTGCCTCTACACCTTCGGAAAGAAACCAGCGTTCATAGGCGGGCCAATACGCTTCGAACAGGGCGCGCCACCGGTCCCCGGGCTTAGCCTCGGAGACCGATTGGAATGTCAACATTGCGCCCTGCGAACCCCAGTTCACTACGAAAGCTCCGCCTATAGCTTAAAGGATCTTAAACGCCGGTTCCGAGGTCTGCATCGGCAGGGCGCTCGGCAAGGGGCGCGCCTTGTACTGGCTCTTTATCCCTTCAATCCACGCCTTGGACCGCTTGGTCAGACGGAACTTATCGTCCATCGCACGACCACGGGTGATCAAGATGCCTAGATCCGCGCCTTCATAACGGAAATCGCCGACACCTTGAATGCGCAAGAAAAAGGCCTCTGCTTCACTCTCGACCGCACGGCGGTGATAGTCGAACCGGTTATACTCGACCGACCCATCCGGCATAAGCCTCCAGATGCCACTTTCCGGCGCTTGCGTAATGATGTCGACATTATCGTCGGTATGCTTGACCACCATCTGGCACCATTGATCGATATTATCCGGGTCCGCCCAGCGGTCGTTCAATTCTTCGACGTTCAGGTCGAACTCTACACCGGAAAATTCCAGTAGATGGAACAGGAACAGCGGAGCATCCGCATGGGCGAAAGCCGCGTGGTTGGTCATGGAACTTGCACCAGTGACGCGTGGATTACACTCGCCGAGATAGATGGACCCGTCGTCCTGATCGATCAGGAAGTCGAGTTCGAAATATCCACGATAGCCTTCCTCCACAAGCTGGTTTCCGAAGTCGAACGTATACTTGCGTGCGGCGTCACGAATTTTCTGGTCGAAGGCACCGGCGAAAATTTCATTGCCGCACCAACCGCCGCGATAGGGCGTCAATTCCTTGAACCCGACCAGTTCGGTCATCAACGGACCGACGATCGTCCCCTGTTTCGTCGCACAGGCCTCGATGGCCGACCCGCGGCAGGTGATGCGCTTCATGATCTTGATTTCGCCCTTGCCGACAATCTCATGCTCATGTTTGCGGAAATCCGCTTCGGTTTTGATGAAGAAGGTCGTGTGTCCGGAATCGCCGAATGCCGACTGCAGCACCAGGTCATTTCCGATCGGTTCGGAAACTTCCTTCAGATGCTCCCAACTCTTCACAACCGACAGGACGTTGGGCACGCTGGGCACGCCGGCCTTGTTGCCGATTCTAACCGTTTCAATCTTGTGATCGATCTTTTCGCGCAGTTTCGCCTTCGGGAACCAAACTTCGATCCCCAACTCCTTACAAATTTTCTCGACACGCTCATCAAACATCAGGAAAACCGCCTTCGGCTTTCCCCCTTTCGAGCGGATGAAGTCGATGACCTCTTTATGCTCCAAAAGATATGCGTTGATGTCTTCGATCGACTCGAACTCCGCATGCGGCTGCTCGCTCGGCACAAAGGCGTTCGGGTGACGACCGTCGTAGCAATCGATGTAATTGATGTAGCGGAAGTTCCGGCACCACTCATCAATGCCCAAAAGATTGAAGTTCGTCGCACTGATAAAGAAAATGGGGTCTTCGTTCCGGTGGAAATACCGACGGACCTCCGAAATATTTTTCAGCTTCACATTTTTATTGGGCGGCCGCCGCGCAGCAACCGCCTTTTTCGCGCCGGCTTTCTTCGCCCTGGCCTTCTTCGCGCTGGCCTTCTTCGCGCTGCTCTTCTTGGCGGCGCTTTTCGTTGCAGCCTTGGCAGCCTTACTCGTTGCTTTTGCACTCATGAAGTGACTCCCTCTTCTCTGTTCCATGTTATCTGGACGGCGTCTTCTTTATCCCAGCGGGGACGCTTCGCCCTTTTCGATTTTTATTTTGCCTACTTGCCACGCATCCTTTCAGCGGATCTGACCAAGGCATCTTCCGTAAACACCCGTAACCCCAAATCCGATCGATAGCCGTGAATTTCCTTAACGTCCAAGTTTCGCAGAAATTCGATAATTTCGTCGCTGACCACCTGTCCCGGCACAAGGATCGGAAAGCCGGGGGGATAGGGAATGATGAATGTCGCGGAGACGACCTGGCGCCCCTCTTCCATCGCCTTGGCCAATGTTCCGTCCGTTAGTCCCAGATACTCACATTCTTCTTCCGCATAGGCCAAGAAGAACGCCGTGCGCATGTCTCCTTCCGGTGTCGTCCCATTCGGATCCGGCCGAAACGCGTCATGAAACCGCGAAAAGTCAGGAAGTGGTGGCAATTCGTGAGTCAGGGAATGGACCTTCTTTTCGTGAACGCGGCGTTCCGGCCCGTTCATATCTTCAGTCCGTTCTTCCAGGTCCTTCGCGATCTTCACCAAAATTTCGATCAGATAGGCGATCGAACTCCGGGTGGTCCCGATATTGGTCATGAAGAGGACGGTGTTCCGCGACGTCTTGTTGATCTGAATGCCGTACTGGTCCATCAGGACGTCGTTCTTGAAGGTATCCCCGTCAAGTCCGGTTCCACCGACGAACAGGGTTACCCGTGTTGCATCCAGGCAAAATTCGTCGCCGGACCAGGCATCCCAGATTTCGTTCCAACCCCGTTCCGGGTCATAGTAACTCTCAATACCCGACTGCCGGTGCTCGGCCGGGATCATATCGCGAACCGTCAACACCTTGAAGTGTTTGGAAAGCAGCGGGTGGGTGCTGACCCTCTGCCGAAGGACCATCGCCAATTCAACCTGCTTCTGAACCAAGTCGAACCCTTCGAGTTCGACTTGCCGGCGACCAACATCCAACGACGCCAAAATTTGGTAATTTGGCGATGTCGACGTATGCGTCATGTAGGCTTCGTGGAACGACTCCTCCACTTTGGAATTGAAGTCCTGATCGTACATATGGATCATCGATCCCTGCCGAAGCGCCGTCAGGGTCTTATGAGTGGATTGTGTCGCATAAGCACGAATTCGGACCTTATCCGGGTCCGGATAGAGGTGCTTTTCCAACAACCCGTCGATATCCCCGTCTTTGACTTTGGCGAGTTCCTTCTGCTTCTTTGCATACAAGGTCCGATATGCTTCCGACTTGTATTTCTTCCGGAGCGTGTCCGCCGAATGCATCGCCGTACGGGTTCGATACGTCGGCCCGAAACGTGCGAAACCGAACCACGCCTCATCCCACAGAAAAACGAGGTCCGGTTTGATTGCCAGACATTCTTCCATGTAACGCTCGACGTTGTATACGATCCCGTCGAATGTGCAGTTGGTCAGCAAAAGCATCTTGACACGGTGAAGCTTCCCGGCCGCCTTCAATTCCAGCAGGATCTTTTTGATTTCCCGCAAGGGAACCGCGCCATACATTGAATACTGATGTAGTGGAAAAGAATCCAGGTAGATCACTTCCGCGCCCGAAAGGACCATCCCATAGTGGTGCGACTTGTGGCAGTCGCGGTCGACGAGAACGATATCCCCGGGACGAACCAGTGCCTGCACGACAATCTTGTTGCAGGTGGACGTGCCATTTGTCGCAAAGAATGTCTTCCTTGCCCCAAACGCCCGGGCGGCCATTTCCTGCGCCTTCTTGATCGGGCCGTGAGGTTCCAGAAGCGAGTCGAGCCCGCCGGATGTCGCAGAGGTTTCCGCCAGGAAAATATTCATGCCATAGAATTCGCCCATGTCCTTGATCCAGTGCGATTTCGCAATGGATTTCCCGCGGGAAATCGGCATGGCATGGAACACGCCGGTTGGCTGCTTGGAATACTGCTTCAAGGCCGTAAAGAACGGGGTGTCGTATCGTGCATCGACCCCGCGCAGGATGTTAGTATGAAGCTCCAAAAAGTCTTCGCGATTGTAGAAGACACGACGGCAGGCATCGCCGACACGGCCCGCAATGTCTTCTACCGCTTGGTCTGTCACCAAATAAAGGTCGAGTTCGGGGCGCATGGCATTGACGACGTCGGCCAGTGCAACGCCATAATCCTGCGGCTCCAAGTCGTCCAGGTTCTCCAATTGCGCCTGCATAAGATACCTGTTGAGGACTGGCATATTGTGGGCGGAACGCAGTTTGAAACCGAAACGAATGACAACGGATTGGATCGCCGGATTAAACAGAACCGCGATCAGCGCATCTTCGAAACTTGGAACGAAGATCGGTTCATAAGTGAACGCGTCTTCATCGCGCCTGAAATCAGTGAGACTGTCTCTCTGTTGCCGCTGCTGCGCGTGGCTGATGTCGTCGACGATCAGGACCTCGAAATAAGGACGTCGGCGGATCCGCTCGTCGTTATCCTCCGCCTCTTCCTCGTCCTGCTCGGAAACATCGATGATTGAATGCAGATTGATGTGTTTGCGGCGGTAGCTCTCGCTCATCAGCGCGCCGACGATCTTGTTCACAAGGGCGAAAAGCTCTTCATACGCTTCATCGCGAAACAATGACTTGATCTGCAGCACCACCAGTCGGCCCGGAAAAGCAAAATACTCTTCCATCGGCGAAACCTGCTCTATGAGAGAGCTGACGGCTTCCAGATCGTCCGGCCTTCCCCGCCCTTCCGCCAGTCGTTGGCAGAGATTCTTAATTCTGTTCCATGTATCCGCCCGGAACATCGAGGCATTGTAGTACTGACTGAGTGAACTTCTTGTTTGTGTCTTCGCTTTTCGCGGCACTAGTCGATTCCCCCCGTTATTGCCTGCACCACGCGCGGATCAAAGTTTGGTTGATCGCTCACGGTTTGCAGCGGCATTGTTTTTGCCGGTTCTGGAACACCGATACCTTCACGGGTACCTTGAAGCGGCATTCCCAATTCTCCCAGACTGTCCAGATAGTCACTTTGGTACCCCGGCTGGTAGACGGGGAATTCGGCGTTTCCGTCCCGGAAACTCTTCAACGTTTGCCCAAGGCCACGCAGCCCGGTTGCCCGTTGGCGTCGAACCGTTTCAAAGTCGACCTCGATCGGGATGATCTCCTCCTGACCGGCCGATTGATAAATCAAATTCCCAGCCGGCCCGACGACCAGTGATCGCCCGACGCCGCCAGCCCCAAGGCCGTTGATATCAAAGATGTAGCATTGGAACATTGCGGCGGAAGATCGGGCGATTGAAAGTTCGACGTCCCGATCGATTGTGCCGGTCAAGACCGGGTGCAGCAGCACTTCCGCCCCCATGGCCGTCAACTGCCGCATCGTCTCGGGGAACCAAATGTCGTAGCAGATCGAAAGTCCGAACCGCCCCACATCGGGCACATCGAAAACAAGGCATTCGCTGCCGCCGGTAACCCCGTGCTCGTAGGGCGCGAAAGGAAACATCTTTCTATAACGCGCCACGACTTCACCAGCCGGATTGATTACGACAGCCTCATTATAAAGTTTGTCCTCGCTTCGCACGAACATCGAACCGGGGATGATCCAAACATTGTGCTGCCGGGCCTTCTCCTGAAACACGGCCAAGACTTCATCAAGGTTGGCCGGGTGGTTTTCCGGAACCGGCCCGTAAGGCGCCAATTCGCTGAACAGAATCATCTGAACCCAAGGAAACCGTAACATTGCCAAGTCAATCTTGTGGCTCATCGCGGATACGTTCTCGTGGAGAGCGGCGACGTTCATTTGAATTCCGGCAATGGCAAACGGGATCATCTAGTTCTTTCCTGCCCATCAGGGCTTGCTACTTTTGAACAAAGGTATCCAGGTGACAACGCTTGGCTGTCATCATGGCCCATGAAGTCTCAACCGAGGATCGTAATCCCCTATTCGGCCGCGGCGGAAAACGTGGCGACCTGGCGCAAAGACTGCTCCAGAATCGTCATTCCCTCGTCGACAACCGCATCACTCGCCGTCAGCGGAACCAATATGCGGATGCTGTTTCCGAACACGCCGCAGGACAACAGGATCAAACCATTGTCCAGGGCCTGCGCGCAAAGCGCCTTGGCCGCCGCCGCGTTCGGTATGTTTGTTCCGTGCCGCTCGACCAATTCGAAGGCTATCATTGCGCCGAGCTGGCGGATGTCACCAATCGGCAGATAGTCCTCCCGCGACGCTGCAGCCCGAATACGGTCGACGACACGATTCCCCAATGCCTCTGCGCGCTGGTTCAGCCCAAGCCGCTCGATTTCGTCGAGTACACCGAGGGCCGCAGCACAACTCACGGGATTGCCGCCATAGGTGCCACCCAAGCCACCGGGTTCGGGTGCATCCATGATCTCCGCCTTGCCGACAACACCGGCCAGTGGGAAGCCGCCCGCCATGCTTTTCGCCATGGTAATCATATCAGGTTCAACACCGGAATGCTCTATGGCAAAGAGTTTTCCGGTACGACAGAAGCCGGACTGGATCTCATCGGCTATCAAAAGGATGCCATGACGATCGCACACTTGCCGCAGGTGTTGCAGCAGCTCGGTCGGGGCAATGTAGAATCCCCCTTCCCCCTGCACCGGCTCAATAATGATCGCCGCCACCCGTTCCGGTTCGATATCCGCACGGAACAGCTGCTCAAGCGCCGCTACCGTATCGTCGACCGTCACACCATGCATCGGCATCGGGAATGGAAGATGGTAGACCTCTCCCGGGAAAGGGCCGAAGCCCTTCTTGTAAGGCGCGACCTTCCCCGTCAGCCCCATGGTCAGATTGGTCCGTCCATGAAACCCGCCGGAGAATGCAATAACGCCGGAACGGCCGGTATAGGCCCGGGCAATCTTGATGGCGTTTTCCACCGCTTCCGCGCCGGTCGTCACGAAAAGGCTTTTCTTTGCCGATTTTCCCGGCGCAAGCGTATTCAGTTTTTCAGCCAGTTCGACATAGGGCTCGTATGGAACAACCTGATAGGCCGTATGCGTGAACCGCGCCATTTGCTCGGCGGCCCGGGCCAGAACGGCTGGATTGCAATGCCCCGTATTCAGGACTGCGATCCCACCGGCAAAATCAACATAGCGCCGACCTTCGACGTCCCAGAGCTCGGCATTTTCCGCCTTTTGGGCGAAAATCTGCGTCGCTGTGGCGACGCCGCGCGGTGTCGCCGCCTGACGGCGGATATTCAAGGAGTTATTATCAGTCATTCCACCAGCCCTTCGAAGAATTGCATGGATGCTTCAGGCGGCTTCGCTCGCCGACCGCAAATGCATTGCCTGTTCCGCTGTCGGCACAACCATGTCCGCGCGCGGTTCATGAACGGAAAAACCGGACGGTGCTTCCGGAGAAACGACTGTCTGCTCCAAGCCTTCCGCGACGGCAGTACCTGCCTCAGTTTCCGCAGGAACGGCAGGCGCAGGAGCGATCCTATGGGCAACACTCCAAACATGGCCAAACGGATCGACGAATTTACAGAACCGTTCCCCCCACGGCGCGTCGGAGAGTTCGAACAGAACGCCGGCACCGGCGGCAAGCGCCCGTTCCCAGATTTCGTCTGTCTTGGTGAGATAGAGATGCAATCCAACCGGTGCGCCGCCGAATGCAAGCGGCGACAGAATGCCGAATGCCGGCATTTCATCCATCACGCGGATGATCGAATTGCCGATTTTGAGTTCCCCCTGGATAACGGTCAAGCCGTCATCGCTACGGAGGCATGACAGCAATTCCGCGCCGAATATCTCAACGTACCAGGCCATCGCGGCATCCGCGCCACGAATGACAAGCTGGGGCGTTGCGGTACGATAACCACGGGGAATGGAGGCAACTTTCTTTGCCATGACAGATCTCCTGGCAGTCGGTGGATGCGTGAATCGTATCCGCAATCATCACCTGTGTTGGTCCGCGGCCTTCCTTTCGAACCCGCCGTCATCTCTTTTCCTGAAAGTGCAACGGATCGTATCGGCCTAAGAAATATTGAAACACCATGATACATGATGTACACCATTGTTAATGATGTAGCTGGTTTTGTGTAAGGCGTCAACGATATGGATCAAGATGTAGCCCTTGGGGTGAGCACGACAGTCACGCAAGCAGACATCCCCATTCTCCGAGAATCGGGCCGATTGGGGGAATATGCCGTTGTCTTTCGCGCCTACCGGCAGCAACAGGGCGGCGGTTTTGGCGACCAGTCGGTTCATCCCTATGCCTGGGGCGTTCTCGTCTATGTCGATGGTCTTGTTGCCCGCGTCTATAGCGCCCGAGGGTTACCGCGAGAGTGGATGGATCTGACGCGCCTAGAAAAATGGATGCGGGAACAGGGCTTCTGGTACTGGTGGATGCGGAACGATCTGGAACCGTTGAGCGAAGGTAGTGGCGACACCGATGCCGATGAGCAAACCGGTCCAAACGAAGAACCAGGCATGCAAGGCGGCCTTCCGATCCCAATGCAATCCCAGAACAGCTAGATCTTGCACCTGAAAACGCCACCGTGATGGGCAATCCATCAATCCGGCTGGGTCGTACATGCCCTATTTACCACTCCGGGCCTCACCCGGGATACCAAGTTGCCACGGTCACCGATAACAGAGCCAAATAACCTGAAAGCCCCAAAGCATCGGCACGGTTCCCGTTCCTTCACGGTGTCGCGGGCTCATTCGGTGGGTGTTGTACAAAGCAAAAGCCCCGCATTGCGCGGGGCTTTGATGTTTGGTTGCGGGGACAGGATTTGAACCTGTGACCTTCAGGTTATGAGCCTGACGAGCTACCGGGCTGCTCCA
>NZ_SADE01000002.1 GCF_004005845.1 Hwanghaeella grinnelliae
TGGTATCGGTCGCGCGGATCGTAAAGCTGTCGTTGTGCCAAAAATGAGTTCGCGGCAGTTCTCCACCCAACTGCGCGGAGAACGGCACATATTCATAGGTGCCCGTTGCTGCATCGATCGTAACGACCGACCCTGACGCCAAGGTGAAGCTGCCATCCTGATTGTCGGTGATGTTTTCACCAACAACTTTGTATGTCAGAACTTCGCCGTTCGCCGGATCGGCAAGATCCGCATCGGTCGCCCCAATGACCCCGCTGACCGTCCCCACATAGTCGGCAGGAAGGACGATCTTTCCATCTGTTCCGACAGGTGCGGAACTGGCCGAAGCGAGATCAAGTATCTCGCCCGCGTCGACAACGCCATCGCCATTCGCGTCGAAGTGTATCCGTTCGATATTGCTGATCGTGTCCGTCCCGTCCNACCATCGCCGCCGGAAACAATGTCCGAGCCAGCGCCTCCAAACAGCGTATCCGCCTCCGTCCCGCCTTCCAGGATGTTGTTGACGGGCGCGACTACGATCTCCACCCGCCCAATATCGGCCCCGGACGTCCCGTCGCTAACCGCGTATTCGAAGCTGGCGATTCCCGCGAAACCCGCATCCGCTGTAAAGACGATGTTGCCATTCCCATCCTGCACGGCCAACCCGCCATGCATTTCGCCCAGGCCGGTGATCGTCAGCGTTTCGGAGTCGACATCGGTATCGTTGGCGAGCAGTGCCGCCTCACCGATCATAATCGATCCGTTCTCTTCGATCTCGAAGGAGCCGTCGTCGACGACGTTCGGGTTGTCGTTCACCGCCTCCACCGAGACCGTGACAAGCCCTGTGGCGGTATTTCCCGATTCGTCGGAAACAACATATTCGAAGCTCGCCGAACCGAAATATTCCGCCGGCGGCGTAAACAGAACCGTCCCGTTTCCCGTCAGGACTGCGGCTCCGTTGACACTGCTCCCAACTGATTGAATCGTCAGCGTTTCTCCATCAAATTCGAAGTCGTTGTCGAGCAAATCGGCGAGGCTTATTTCAATCGGCGTGTCCTCCAAGGTGGTGAAGGTATCGGCCGTTGTTTCCGGTGCGTCTTCGACCGCCGCAACCGCCACAGTGACCGAGCCTGTTGTGGTGGCGTTCGCCGCTCGATAGTCGGTCACCGTGTAGTCGAAGGTCGCATCGCCGTTAAAGTTCGCGTCGGGCGTGAAGAGGATGGAACCGTCTTCCTGCAGCGCAACGGTTCCGCCGACCGCATTGCTGACCTCGGTGACGCCAAGAATGTCCACGTTCGCATCCGTATCGTTTCCGGTGAGCTGCGAAGGTTGAATCGTGATCGGCGTGTCTTCATCCGTCTCAAAACTGTCCGACACGGCAATTGGCGCGTCGTTGCGCCCATCAGTGTAGCGAATGGAGTCGGAAAACCGAAGTCGCTCGACCCCCACCAGCACCGACACATTGCCGGGATTGGCATTCTCCGTGACAACGACGGAACCGCCTTCGCCGGAGGTGATCGAATAGTCCTGGAACCGTCCCGAGAAGGACACAATGTCGTCGCCATCGCCCCCGTCGATCGTGTTCAACGATGCGGCGGCAGCAATGATCGCGTCGTCACCCGCTCCAGCGTCGATGACGTTCGTGCCGCTGCCCGCCGCGAACAGGTCGCCGTCATCCGTTCCGACGAACGATTCATCCTGGCCGGTTCCAGAGAAAGAAACTCCGTCGATGGTTACATCGTCCTCCAATGATGCCTCAACCGCGGCCGTCGTCGCAGCCATGATTTCCATCAAGGAGAATTCAGTCCCGTCCAGTGGCGCGGCGTTCACGTCCAATAGCGCCGGAAAATCGACGGAAGTACCGTCCGCGAAGACGAAACGCTCGATCTTGTTCCGGTCGTCCATCCAGTCGGTGATGCGGACGGAGTCCGCGTCTGGATCATCGTCATCCGAGACCCGAATGATCAAATCTACGCCGTCCACCGAAAGCCGAAGATCGGAAAGCGCAATGCCTTCACCGAAACGCAGAGTATCGGACCCGGCGTCAAACTCCTGCAGCTCTTCGTACGAGACTGTTCGATAGGCCGTGTAGTAGACCGTATGGGTGTGGGTGACGGTATCGCCTTCTCCATTGGTCGTCTGATACGTCTCTTGGCGGGACGCCGTGTATGATTCCTCCCGCGTCAGCGTTACCATGCCTTCGTTATAGTCGGTGATCGTATCCTGGCCGTCGCCGACAGAGAATTCGTATAGGTCGTTCCCCGCACCGCCCTCGGCCAAGTCGTTCCCGAGACCTGCGATCAAGCGGTCGTTCCCATCGCCGCCGATCAACCGGTCGTCGTCCGCGCCTCCGAGCAGCACGTCCCTGCCGAGCCCGCCCTGAAGCGTGTCCTGACCGACGAAGCCAAGCATCAAGTCATTCTCATCCGTCCCCGTCAGCGTGTCGTCGCCTTCGGTCCCGGTAATAGAGATCACAACATCGATCGTGTTCCCATCCGCATCGGCGAAGTTGACGCGATTAGCATCCGCTGCAAACCAACTTGTCAGAGTGAGGACGTCAGAAGACGCGAGCGTCAACGTGAGGTCGTCGCCACTCCGTTCGAAGGCCAGTGTTTCCAGATCGACCTCCGGCCCGAGTACCACCGTATCGGAAAGACTTCCGTCGGTGACGGTGTCATTGCCGCCGCCAACCGTAAAGTAGATCGTGTCCAAGCCCGCACCGGTCGTGATCGCGTCATCGCCCGCGCCACCGTCGAATACATCGTCTCCGGCCCCGCCGGAAAGACTGTCCGCCCCGTCACCGCCAAACAGTGTGTCAGCACCCGCCGCACCAATCAGCGTATCGTCGCCAGCATTGCCGACCAGATTGTCGTCGAAACCGCCGCCGGTCAGGCTGTCGTTACCGGCACCGCCATACACATCGAATGCCGTGTCAGTCCATTCAAGGGTGTCGTTGCCGCCCGTTGCAAGAAGACCTGCGATCTGGGGCACGCTGAGCACTGTACCGTCCGCGAAGCGGAAGGTCTCCACCCGCTGCATCACATCGGTCCAGTTTACCAAGCGGATCTTGTTTTCGAGATCCGCGAGCGCAATCGTGTCTTTTGTCTCGATATCCTCATCCGGCACAATCCCAATGACGAGATCCTTGAAAGGACTCGGATTGTCGGGCGGGTCCAGCAAGCCTCCAACCAGACGCACGGTAATATTGTCGCGCGAAATGCCTTCGGCAAACTCGATTGTGTCGGAGCCGCCGTCGACCAGCCGCATTTCCGAAAACTCTTCGGTCCGGTAGGCGGTGTAGGCCACCTGACGCGTCCCTGTGTGCGTCTCCTCGCCGCTCGTGTACTCATAGGTTTCGGTATAGTAGTCCGTATATGGCACCTCTTCCGTCCAGGTGAACTCCTCGTAGTTCTCTTCCCTGACGATGTCATCGCCATCGAACCGGCCAAACCTGTAGATATCGTCGCCGGTCCCGCCGATGAGAACATCGTCGTCGGCGCCGCCGTCGAGCGTATCCGCCCCTTCGCCGCCTGAGATCAGATCGATTTCGGCCCCGCCGGAAAGCACGTTGCTTCCGCTGTTACCCGTCAGGGTGTCCTGATGATCGGTGCCCGTCACGTTCTCAATGCTGGTGAAGACGTCTCCATTCGCGTCGCCCCCGGAAACAGCGCCGGTCTCGAGGTCGACGACGATACCTTCCGCGGACCCGGTGTAGGAAGCCGTATCCGACCCCGTGCCGCCGTCGAGCACATCTGCGCCCTCACCGCCGGCCAGAATGTCGTCACCCGTCCCGCCGAGGAGGTTGTCGTCGCCAAGCCCGCCATCCAATTCGTCATTACCGGCGCCGCCCTCCAAGGTATTGACGCCATCATCCCCGGTCAGCAAATCGTCGTAATCAGAGCCGGTCGCGTTTTCGAAGCCTGACAGGGTGTCTTCAAAACCGTCGGTGCCGGTCGAAGCCCCGGCGGACAAGTCTACAGCAACGCCTACCTGGGCGGAGGCATACGTTACCGTGTCCTCGCCCTCACCAGCGTCGATCGTGTCGTTCCCGTCGCCACCGTCGATCGTATCGTCGCCCGCATCTCCCTGGATATTGTCGTTGCCGGCCCCGCCGAAAATCGTGTCGTTGCCGGTCCCGGCATAGATTTTATCGCTTCCCGCGCCGCCATAGACGGTATCGCTTCCTTCGCCACCGACCATCGTATCGTCGCCCGCGCCGCCGTCGAGCACATCTTCGCCCATGCCGCCGTCGAGGAAGTCGTTTCCGTCGCCGCCTGAAAGGGAGTCCAATCCCTCGCCGCCAACGATGGCATCGGCCGCATCGGACCCGACGATGACATCGTCCGCCGCCGTTCCGACCAGGATTGAACCGTCGAACTGCCCTTCAAAGGCGGCGTCCATCGCGTCACCGAGATTCAGGACCGAGCCATCGACGACGCCGAAGGCGTTCATCAAGCCCCGCAGACTGATGCGTGTACCATCGTTCAGGGCGAGGAATTCGATCTCATTGTCGGACAGATTCCAGTTCTGCAGGGTGATCCGGTCGGAAATATCGTCGAAAGCCTCGGGGGTCTGCGCGAAATCGGCCCTGGCGCCCGCCAGGGGATCAAGCACCGCGACCTCCAGGTTGTTACCGCTGAGCCGCAACACGATCTCATCGAACCCAATGCCAGGGCCCAGCAGAAGCACGTCGCTGCCGCCGTCACCGGCCTCAAGTTCGTACCGCGTGACGTTCCGCGTCGCCGTGTATTCCTCTTCAACCTGTTCGGTGACCCAGCCAACTTCTCCGTAGTAGACCTGTTGGGTTACCATCCGGGTCGCCGTATAGGTCTCGGTATCGGCATAGGCGACCTCAACCAGACCTTCGTCAAACACCGTGTCCTGGCCGTCGTGCAGACCGAACTTATAGACGTCGGAGTCGCTTCCACCAAACAGCGAGTCGTCGCCCGCGCCGCCGGAAAGGACATCAGCGCCGAAGCCCCCCGTGAGTGTGTCGGCCCCGTCGTTTCCTTCCAGCCAGTTGCCCTTGTCATCACCGGTTAAGGTATCGTCGAAATCGGATCCCCAAAGATTCTCGATCCCGATCAGAGTGTCGCCCTGGGCGTGTCCGCCAGCCGCGGTCCCCGCCTTCAGATCGATGCTCACTCCCGCGTCGGAGATATCATAGGCCGCCACGTCGCTGCCCGCGCCGCCATCGATGATGTCTGCGCCTTCCGTCCCCATCAGGGTATCGTTGCCGCCGCCGGAGCGGATCGTGTCGTTTCCGGTTCCGCCGACAATGGCGTCGTCACCGTTGCCCGTATGGATGGTGTCGTCCGATCCGAGCAGATCAATGCTGGTGATTGCGGTTTCGTACCAGCGCACCACGTCGACATCCTCGGTACCGAAACGGTTGACGACGTCGGTTGCATTCAGCTCCGTTCCATCCGCGAAGCGAAGGGTCTCGATCCGGCCTTGCGGCTGGATCCAGCCAGTGATGCGGATCTGGTTCTCCAAATCCTCGAATGCGGTTTCCTCGTCGCCGTCCATGCGGATCCCGATCAGAAGATCGTCGCCGTCTTGCTTCAGCAGCAGGTCCTCGACCTCGATCCCTTCGCCAAAGACCAGGACATCGGTTTGACCGCCGGAGGTTTCGTCCGACTGAACCTCCACCCAGCGGGTTCCGGTATGGGCGGTCCTGACCTCAACGTCACGGACGTAGAAGGAATCCTCGCCCAATGTGATCCCGTATGCGCCGTCACCCCCGTAAGATTCGCCGTCGGCAACCTGAACCTGGACCGTCTCGGTCGTGTAGTAGGTATAGTTCTGAGCGACAAGGTCGCTGCTGCTGCCTTCGACGTCATGGATCTCATCGCGTCCATCGCCGAGATCGAAGGTGTACAGGTCGTCGCCGGCGCCGCCGCGCAGGACATCGTTCCCGATGCCGCCGACCATGGTATCGTCCCCTGCGCCACCTTCCAGCACGTCATCGCCGGCGCCGCCGAACAGCGTGTCGTTGCCGGTAATAACGTCGCTGCCTTCCAGGTCTTCGGCCCAGACGCCCGCATCCCCGCGCAGAAGGTCGTTGCCGTCGCCGCCCGTCAACAGGTCGTCGTCCGCACCGCCTTCAAGCCGGTCGTCGCCGACGCCGCCATCCAGGGTGTCCGCGCCGGCGAAGCCGAAGAGCCTGTCGTCGCCTTCCCCACCGCGCAGTTCCTGTGCCGTAGCCGACCCGTAGAGCGCATCGTCGCCGTCGCCGCCTTCCAGCAGCGTGACGCCGGCATCGGCGCCGAGCAGGTCGTTATGCCGAGACCCCGTGACCGTCTCCACCGCATCCGGCACCGGCGCCGGCGCGGGGCTCGTCGGATCCCAGTTATCGATGGCGCGTTCCGCCGCGGCCACCGCCGCCGCGTTTCCGGTTTCGATCAACCCGGCGCGATAGGTGTCGTCGGGCGTCAAGGCGTTCAACAGCGCCTCGGTCGAGACGATCGAGGCGATTGCCTCCGCTGTGACCCCGGCACCGTCGAATCCGGCTTCCGTTTCGAATTCGCCCGCCCCGACCATCATGATCAGGTCACGGACGAGCGCCGGCCCGCCGTCAAGGAAGAGCCCCGCCGCCTCGACCGCGTCCAGCAGCGTTTCGATCAATATTTCCTGACCGTTCGCGAAGTGGATACGGCTGATGTCGCGATCCCACGCGTTGAAATTGGAGATGACGATCTTCGAATGGAGATGCGCCCAGTCGTCCGGCCCCAAACCGCCATTATCGCCACTTCCCGCCCAGCCGATTTCGACCCGGTTTCCGTCGCGATAGACAATCAGGTCCGCAAGATCGACCTCGGAGAAATCCAGCCCGGCATTTTCCACCATCTCGCCGAAGCGGGTGTAGTTTTCGAGGGGATGAGCGTCGTCAAGACCAAGTTGCGCAGCCTTCGCGAGCGTAACGGCCCACCCAACCGCGAAGGAAGAGTTGGGCAGCGTCGTGGCAAGTGCCTCGATCTCTTCCTGATTGTCGAGATACACCCGGTAATCGCGCGCAATCTGCATGTTCGATGCGAGTTCATCGACAGACCCGGCAGAGGTGGACAAGAGCGCGCGCTTTGCGAAGGTGTTGCCACCCTCAATCTTGGAGTTGCGGATTGTCCGCATCGTTCCGGTCAAGACGGCCTGCGTCCCGTCCGCGACTGTCTGCCTGCCGGCGGGGCTAGTGGACACATTCCAACCCCCGAAGTCCCGATTATACCCGTAGTCGCTATGCGTGCCACCGATCAGCGTGCCACCGGTGGCGTCGACAAGGGCGTTCATCCCGTCCGCGGCGGCCTGGGCCATGCCAAGGACAACCGCCGGATCCAGCCCATTGTCCACGCCATAGTCGGTAACGGCGTATCGTCCATTGACCACTTCGACATTGGCACCCCCGTTCGGCCCGACGGATGGGCGCCCACCGAACAGATTACCCAGCAAAGTCCCGAGAACCTGGCCCGCGATGATACCGATGATCGTACCGATGATGGGCACGACACTGCCCGCAAGGGCGCCTGTTGCCGCAGACGACGCGGCTGCCGCACCTCCCGCAGCAGCTTGGCCCGCAGCCAAACCGACGGAAGAAGCCGCGCTTGCGGAAAGACCTGACGCCAACGCGGCATTGGTGGCAGCAGCGATAGCGGTTGCTGTCCCGCCGGCAGAAAACGCAGCAGAGGCGGCCAGACCAACGGACGCGGCACCAGCTGAACTCAGACCGGCAGCAGCAGCTCCAATAGAGGTCCCGATTGCTGACCCGACTACACCACCAACTGCATTCCCGATTGCCCCGCCGATCTGACCACCGATGGTCTCGGCGTCGACAATGGACGATGCGATTTTAGATCCAACGAACCCACCGATAACGTTGGCAATATTCGCAGCCGTCAGGACGTCGCTTAACCCACTCCCGAGACCGATGTTTGCGCCGCCGGCAATCTGAAACGCATTGTCGACAATTTGTTTGCCGGCAAACGACAAGACCGATTCGCCGAGTTCGGCTGCAGTGCCGTCCAGTTCCAGGCTTTCGAACAGTTCACCGACTATAAGGGAAGAAATCGCCCCTGCCGCGGCAAGACGGATATCCTTGCCGAAATTGTCAAACCCAATGACTTCTTCACCGGTGACCTGATTGTGGATGCTTGAAGCATCTTCAATTGCCAGATCAAGCTCCTCACCAACATTCTGAAGGATGGAACCAACCAGTACGGAACTGCCAATGGAAACAAACTGATTATCGCCACCGCTGATTATGCTACCCAGCGAAGATCCCAAAGCTCTGCCGATATCTCCACCGAGGTGAAATTCGGCCGTGTATTCAATAACCTTTCCACGTCCGTCACCATCAGGATCGGAACGAACTTGAAGGATCTGCGGCGCAGCGCCGGACTCAGGGACATACCACTCCGACTGCTGAACACCCAAGCCGTAGGGCGTCTCGACCGAATAGTATCGCTCGGTGCCTTGACCCTGCGTAGACGTCAAATGGAACAATACGCGCCCGTTTGAATCCATCGCGTAGTAGTTTGTGGAATCTGCGCCTCGATTGTCACGTACCCAGACGACAGCACCGCCATTGGGCGCTTCAATATTTCCGAACCCTGCTGACTTCAGAAACTGCTTAGCCTCTGTCGCAATTTGTGTGGATTGATCTGGTATAAAGTCGAACCATCCCGTCTCACTAACGGAAGCGACTTGAACTGGGCTCTCAAACGCGGAATCCAAGTCTTGGGTATCAACCGAGTCGTCCAGCACCCAGTACGACACATCACCGCTACCATCTGCCGGAACACCAAGAGCTGCGGCGGCAGATGCCACCGCAAGACGCTGCTCCTGAATCTGTTGCAATTCTTCTGTAATAATGTCCAAGCCGCTAAGATCGGACGCACCGTGACCCAAGTCTCGAATAATGTTCTCTGTCGTATAGAATACGCTGTTCGACAATGCGGCCTGTTTCCAACGGAACACATCAGCGGCCAAGATGTCGACCTGCTCTCCTTCGGGTGTAATCGCAATTGCAACGACAGTATTCTTGTCGCTAATTCGATTTATGTCCGTGTCACCCAGCAAGTTGACATATGTTCCCGTAGCAACAGTCGCCGGATCCACCTCCTCCAACAAGGCTTGGTCCGCCGCCGCCGCAGATGACAAATCTGTGACAGGATTTGGATTTACGGGAATATCCACCACCTCAGGAACGTCCCCCTGACTGCCCTGATCTTCGAAAGTAGCCCCTTGGTCCGTCAGGAATTGTTTGAACTTTTCAAAATCCCCATGAAGGGCATCTGTGAGAACGTCTGGATCGAGCCCACTCTTTTCGGCAATCTTCTCGATATCCAAGGTCTCGAGGGTGAGCTTAACCAAGTTGTATGCATCAATGATGCTCTCACCCGCCTGCCACAGCTTGTATCCTTGTCGGATAACCTGAGCGAAGGTCGACGCAACTGCAGCACCTGGACCGGACCAAGCAGTCAATGCCGCTGCCGTTCCGCTGACCGCGAGGTCATCCGCAAGCCCCTCCGCGAGAGACTCCAAAATGGAATCGAGGTCCAGCCCAAGGCCCGATGCAACAACACTGGCTGGCAGATCCTCCTGAATCGAAAGGCCAAATACGAGTGTACCCAAAACAGCTATTGAAGCCGCATCGACAAGAGTCGACCCATGCCCATCGGTAAGGTCGTTACCAAGACGCTTGGTAATGCCGAGCAAATCGCCGCGACTTCGCACATCTTCGATGTGGGAGATGAGATCGTCACCAAGTAGAGATTGCACATCTTTTGACGTGAGCTTGCCCGTTGTGCTGTCAAATCCCTCGAATCGGTCAAAGTTCACAAGAGGATTATCAGAGCCGAACTCAGCACCAAGCTTGAAGAATTTGCCCTCGGCAAACTGAGATCCTTCAACCAATTTCCCAGTCGTAGGGTCAATATCGTCTATCAACGACGCGTAAACGTTTTCGCCGCGGTAATCCGGGTCAACGGTCTGAAGGACTACGCCATTACCTGGCTTACTCAGATCAGCACGGCTTTAGCGACTAGGCCGTTGATCGTTTGCTTGGCGTTGGCATCGAATTCCAAGACTTCTGGAGAGCCTTCCCCGAAATCAAGGACAAATTCTTCTCGCGCAATAGCAAGCGAGTCGACCGAATCCTTTAGTAGGGCAAAGTGGCCGCCTTTGTGCGTCGCTCCATTTGCGGCCGCCAACACCTGGAGTTCAGTCGTAGAGGTTGACGTCGTACCAAAGTTTGGCAGCAAGACAGCATTCTGATCGGTATTTTGAAGATTGAAGCCAATACTATTCAACAAGGCGTCACGCTGGACACTTACGCTCGTGTTCTCAAAATCCAGTATGTGGTGAGCCGTGTACTTAACTTCGTGTGTTTGTATTGGACCACCATTGACCCTGAACTCAACGATAAAGTTTGGCGTCTTAGAGATCGACCCAGACGTAAAGCCGCGAGCAACATCCTTCGTTCCATTGAACGTTTGACTGATGATTTCGAGGTTGTAGTTTTCTCCAGCAACATTCACCGTGATCATCGGATTTGTCCCTTGGCCTTGCTATCGTGAAACCAGGAAATTGGCTTTTCTAGAATTTTCTTTAGGTGAAGGCCGGTTAGCTTTTCCGAAATAAAAAATTCACCGAATTCATCAGAAAAGAACAAGACGCGTTCCAGTGGTTCGGAATAGCTCTTGCCGCCCGGGAATCGCTCTACATCACGAACGACATGCCACCTTTCCTTGCCGACCGTACCTCGCCAAAGATGATGCCCCTCGTATCCACGAGGCTTGAAATTGATCAGAAAGGATCCAGTAACGGAATTTGGATCCGTCCTAATCCTCGCAAAATTGAAGTTTACTTTGGCTGCTTCGTCGCCACCGACCGCAGATCCTTTTCCACCATAAACTGTGTTATCGTGATCGATAATGTCGGGCTTCTCGAACAAATACAGTAGGTAGTGCGTCCCCAAGGATTCATTGGTGTCGTCTTGGACAACCTTGACCGGAAAAAACTCATGAGCATCGGGTTCAAGCTGTTGAAGTTTGGTTTTGAACCGTTCGCTAACGACATATCCAAGGCCGGAGTCGAAGAAATCCGGGACGCCGTCCTTGGTCTGGGGCTGTTCGATACGCAAAACACGGGGAACCTGAGCCCGCATGGCATCCGTCATTTCCGTTCTTTCGCCTGGCCGGTCGAATCGCTCCCTCCCGCAAATAAGTAGGGAGGCGATACCAGGCCCTTTTTCCGGCGGCGACTCAAATCCGACTACTTTTACGAAGTCTTTCTTATAGTGCCGTGCCATGGAGTCATGTGTGTACGGCATTACCTAACCCTCTACGTTTACCTTTGACTTTACCGACACAACCGACCGCTTCCCATCGGCACCAGTCTGGTGGTACTTGAACGTCTTGCCCTTGAAGACCGTGTCTTTCATTTCCTGGAGCATCTGCGGGGCCTTGCCCATGGGGTCGAGGATGTCGATGACCCAGTAGTTCTCACCGCTGTTCCAGTCTTGGGGACGCAGGCGGGTGGCGCCGGCCTTCAGGCGTTCTTCCGTTTCATCGTCGATCTTTGCCCAAAGGACGAGGCCCGCGGGCTTGCCGCCGTCGTCGCGGAACAGGCGGTATTGCGCCAGCACGACCGGCGTCATGATCAGCCATTCCATGTCCGCCAGGAAGAAGTAGCGGTGCGACGGCGTCATGGTCATCAGCCAGGCGATCTCCCCCAATACGCTGGAGACGGTCTGCTGCGGATTCGAGGCGGTGCCTTCCACCTTCGCCGTGACGCGGTCAGCCTGCTCGGCGATCTTCTTTAGCGCCTCGGGCACAGCCTGTTCGGCACTGCCGGGCTTCAGCTCATCCATTCGGGCGCGCATTTCGGGCGATACGGGTGACTTCTGCGTCGCAGCGCTCATCTCGCTCTCCTTAGGCCCTGTTGGCCCTTGACCTGCCTGGGGGTGCTTGTCCTTGTCGCTCATCTTTCGGCTCCTCCGTTCGTTGATTGCTGCCTTGCTGGAGCAATCTACGCCGGAAGAAGGGCAGCCTCCACCGTTTGCGAGCTCAAAATTGGGATATTGAGTCGCATCTACGCCGAAGGCGCACGAGATCGAAGCCAAAACCGCACACCCTTAAAATTTCAATGAATTGGTCTAATCCAGCGTCAGCCCCCCACCGCCTAATTGCTGGCAGACCGCTGGATTACCGGAAACCCCATACCAACCCCTTAGTTGTATTTCGCAATTGCTCTGTTTTGAGTCAAGGGAAACCGCCGCCCCCAGGTTAGCTCCGAAGATGAGTTTAATATATTGTTTTTTATATACAATTATCGTTTTTCAGTTGCCGTGTTAACAGTGGTTGATAATACTAGGGTTGTTTTGAAGATTTTCACCTCAAATTCCGTAATCAATGACAAGTCATAGGATTTGGAATTGGCCCCACCGCTACCGGTTGCGTTCTCATCAGTCACAACGCGGCGAAAAGAGGGCCACCAGTTCTGTGGTCGCCGCACAATTTTGGACCGGCACCGAATCGCGCGAGGCCACCTTCGCCAACCCATGCGTCAGTCGGCGGAACACTGTCATCGCCAATCGCGGCCGCCGATGTGATTTAGCAGGCACGCATGGACCGGACAGTCTATGGCAGCGAGACCGCGCTCGACACTGCGCGGCCGATCCTCTATGGCATGTCCGAGGTCGAACGATCGCCTGTAGAGCTTCCAAGCCGTCGACGTTTCAGGCTTTCAGTCGAAGAGCAATCGTCAGTACAGAGCTTCCGATCACCATGCTGCCTGTCCCACAAATCGCACTCGAACTCATTGGCGCGGCCAAAATACGGGGCAAGATCGACCTTTCAGGTGGCTACAACAATAGTGTCTGGAAAATCTTCTGCGATGATCGCAGCTATATTGTAAAGCGATACCGCTCGGAATGGCTCAAGAACAACGAAGCAAACGCCATTTCGGTTTTAGGCCCGCACCGCCACGCCCCGAAGGCGATCTACGCCCAATCCGCGCGTGTCCTAATCTGGCCGGACGATGGGCTGTTTCCTCCCCGAACTTTGGACGAAGCCTATGCCCGGTCGATGGGATATGCGTTGCGCACGATACATAGCGTAAAGGGCGGCGTTCCAGTCCGCTACGTCGACCGACCGGAATGGCGAACCGTCAACCGGATCGGCAGTGCAGCCCAACGGACGGTAGGTTATTCAATACCCGTTTCCGGCCCTGTTCACGGAGACGTGCGCTTTGGCAACACGCTGGCCGACGAGACGGGGAGGTTCGTCCGTTTTAGCGATTTCGAGGAGTTCGGACAGGGCGATCAACTGGCCGACCTTGTGCTAGGCCTAGTGGAAGCAGGATGCGCGCGGCCCGATTTGCCCGACGATGCAATTCGATGGACACTCGCGGGCTATGCCGATCCGGACGGCGCCGGGCTCCCCCATCCATTTTCGAGCAAGGAAGTCCGGGCCGCTCTTGCGCATCACTGTTTCAAGGAACTCACGGCTTGGGCGAAGGCCGAAGCCGCGCCCAAGCTGTTAGAGTACTACGAGGCCGCGCGGCAACCCGTTCTCGACGCGATCACCACACTGGACATTTGAGCGCGTTTTCCTCGGCCAATCGCGCTACGGCAGCTTTGTCGGCTTGTGAGGGATGGTTTCCTCGCCACGCCTGATCTTGTTCATCAGATTGCAGGTCTTGCAGGTCCCGCATTCCGTCGGCGTTCCATCCGCTTGCCAGACCGGCGACCGGCATGTCCAGCAAAGGCCAGTCAGTTCAGGCCCCATGTAGTCCATCTGCTCCCGCTTCGGGATCATCTCAAGCTGAAAGAAACGAGGGGCCGGGTTCGGATAACAACTGGCTGCGACGGCGTTGAGGACGTGTTCAAACCGTTCAATCTCGCGGGGACCATAATACTCGATCTCCTCCTCCAGACATGTCCCGGACGTCCAACGATCGATCCCGAAGCCACGGTCGATAAGGAATGAGTTCGCAATCACCCCTACCTCGAATCCGACCGACATGTCGTCCATCCCGAACGCCCGGAAATGCCTGCGGTCGATCGTACTTTCCGTATAGACGAAGTTGCGGACCGAACTGCGGAGAAACTCGACGATCCGGCGACAAGCGGCGTCTTCCGCCCGGTGCCGTCCCTCCCGGTTAATGAAATGGATGTGGTGCGCGATGATCTCGTCATCGCTCTCCCGAAGCAAACGATGCAGCGCGTAGACACTGTCGATACCTCCGGAGAACATAACGAGCGTTGCTTGACGCCGCCGGACAAGCGCCTGTTTTCCGCGCCGATCCCGGGCCAGCGTCAGGGTATTCTTCCTCTGTGTCGGCGCCTCTTGGAACGGGTTCTCATCAAGGTCTTCGGGAAAGAAGTTGAATTTCACGGGCTCGCCGGAATGTGGCTGTTCCTTCTCGTCGATAAGCTTTTCCATACCGGATGGAAGATAGTGGACCATTGGCACGGGCGGCTTTGTTGCGACAAGGATCTGCAACGGAAACCCGGTTTCCAACGGCCCATGCACCACACGGGCGCCGAAACCGACCTCTTCGAGGAGGTTGCCGATCTCGGCCTCAGTCGTCGCGAGAAACTCGCCCTCAAGCTTTTGAACCGTGCCTTCCAGCCCCAACCGCAAGTACTCTCTTCGATACAGCCGGGCTCTGGGCCTACCGTTCCAGTGTCGTCTTTCAACGAAGACGAACTGCCCGTCCCGATCCTCACAGAGTACAGGTCGAGAGACGAAGGCATCGGGGTCGGTCGCCAAAAGAGCCCTATAATCTTCGGTGCCGAGCATCAATATCCCGCCGGGTCGCAGGGCCCGAAACATACTCGACAGCAGTTCGACCTGCGCTTCCTTCGTCAAGACTGTCGAGAAAGCGCCGTTGAGGACGGATAGGCCGTCCACTTGACCTTCATGCTCGCTTGGAACGCGAAAACCATCAACTGTCTGGAAACGGACTCTCTCGCCATAGGAAGGGCCAAGCCGTTCAGAGGCCCACTCCAAGGCATCAGGGGCCGGGTCGAGCCCCAACACCTCGTAACCGCTGCGAAGAAGTGCCGCTGTGGACAGTCCCGATCGGCATCCGACATCAACCACAAGACCGCTTGGCAGTCGCTTTCCCAGGGTTGCCTGAATCGCATTCTCGTAGCGCTCGACCGCGCCTTCCAAGGGGCCATGGATATGAGCCAGCCAGGGGCGCCAACCGCTGCCCGCAAGGGCCATGATGTTTTCTGGAATGTCGTGCAACGCAATTTGCCTATTGTTTGCCGCGGTCCCGTCAAGCCGCCATGCCCACACGATGATGCACGGCTATCGTGTGAACGGAATAGAGCATCGGAAAAGCCTCGGCAATCGCCTGGGACAACACCTGCATGCCAATTCCGCCTCACAAGGTTTCTCTACCGCGCCACCAGTCTGGCGGAAGCGCCGCTAGTAGGGCGTCGCTTCTCCTGCCGATCCCTTTGCCCCCTTCCCTGCTGCTTTGCGGCTAGGTTCTGCAGATCGTCCTTTCAGCAACCGCTGCACAGCGACGCAGCTTCTGGGCGGTGAAATAGTATTCCGGCGTATCGTGATCCAGGATGAATGTTGCCTTATAGGGCCCCCGTGCTTCGTCATGAGCCACCAAGCGAGCCAAAACACCCGGAACATCCGCCTTCCGGTTCGGATACAACCCTCGCAATAAGGCAACCGCGTTCCGATAGTGCGTGGCTTCGTCCCTATTGGCATGGCGGACCCACCGCCCCGCTGACGCGTCGAGTGAGTCATACAGGGCGTAATCGCTCGCATAGGCCTGCACGGTCACACGTTCATCGTATGCAAGCGCAACCAGGAACTCGAAAGGGGTGTCCAAGAAAGGTTCCAGAGCTGAGAAATCGGGCTTGCGTTGGCGCATTCGGGAATGAATGCTTTCTTGAGACTCCTCGGTCACGGCACTCAGCAACTGCCGGAGACCCAGGTAGTGATTCTCTTCATCCTCCAGCCAGGCAGAGAGAAACCCCGCTATTTCCTGCGGCCAAGACTTCAGGTCATCCTGCAAGAAGTCATAGAGATGCCGCGCGTCGTACTCCGTCGCGACATCGTTCTCGAAAATCTCCACCGCGGCCTCCCGCAGATCGGCCGGAACTTCCAAGCATTCGGGGAGTGTCGCCAGAACCTGCTCCGACCGCCAGGAAGTGCCCCTCCGCACACGGAGAATGGACTGTTCACTGTTTTCGTACACTTGCCTCTCCCAGTTGAAAGACTGTCATGCCGCCGGGAGGGTATTGGTCAAGAAACCGCCCCGGTCGTTCGGCCAGGATCGTATGCCCGTTCGCTTTCCATTTTCCCATGCCTCCATTGCCAAAACAAGTTACACAGCGACCATAGGTCACTCAGCGCACTTCTAGTGTCCCTAAAACAACGATGTTTCGGCTCGCTTACCATTCTTGAGTATTTTATGCCGATTGCCCTAGAAGGTATACATCTTGTAGGAGAACACAAACAACGGCCCCTCGGAAGGAAACCCGATGCGCAAGCAACCAATAGCCCGGTTCGTCCGGCCAGTGAAACGCATCCTGTTCCTTTCGGATATGATGCCGGAGGCATATGTCGGGCTTACAGCAAACGACCGCCCGTCCAGTTTCGAAGCCCATACCGCCTCCCATCTCTATAGGGCCCTGACCTCCACCGGCGTTGACGTGCTGGCGACTTCGCGACCCGAGGACATCCTCACCTACAAGGGTGAGGTCGACTTCGTCTTTTCCGCCCGGGCGAGCTACGACTATCCAAGCGTCGACGTGCCTGTCGCCTCGCTCTGCGAGGTCGCGGGGCTGCCATGTCTCAACGGCAATACTTTCGCCGTCGCCATGGCCCGGGACAAGGCGCTCAGCAAGCTTGCCGCGATCCGCGCCGGCGTTCCCACCCCGGACTGGGTGACGATCCAACCGGGCGATGCACTCGACCGGCTGACCGAACTTTCATATCCCGCAGTGATCAAGTGGACCGTCGGCGGGAACTCTTTTTCCATCGCTGGCGATGGCCTCGTCGCCTCGGCCGAGGAAGCCGTCTCGGTGGCCCGGAAGTGGCAGCGATCGGGCCTCACGGTGATGGCGGAGGATTTCGTGCCCGGCGCAGACCTGATCGTTGGCGTCATTGATCGCGGTGCAAAGGGCCTGCTGATAGGCAAGGTGGTAAGGGTCGACACCGACCACCCCGAGAACATACAGACCTACGAACACAAGATGATTGGCCGGGGCGTTCGACGGCGGACGGTCCTGACCGACAAAGAACTGTATAAACGTATTCATGACCTCGTCCATCGCCTCTACGACGAGATCAAGCCGCTCGACTGTTTCCGAGTCGATTTCCGCTGGAATCAGGAAGAAGACAGCCTGCACTTTTTGGAGGTCAACCCGACGGCAAATAGCGAGCCCGAGTCGATTTTTGTCCAATCGCTCGCCAGAGAACCAAAGAAGCACAGAGCGGTCATGCTCGCGGTTCTTGACGCCGGTTTGAGCCGGCATGCCCTCCGGCTACCTCGGCCGGAGGATGCCTCTCAGGCAATCCCAGACCGCGAACCGGTTGGCGGCCCGAAGGTGAACAGTCCAGCCGCCCAGGTCACGCACAAGCCGCTTCGAAGGCTGCTTTTCCTCGCACAGTTCGCGCCTCTGGGACCCGAAACCATGGCTGAGTTCGATCAGGAATGGGGCAGCCTCAGTCGCTACCATCATCAGCTCTACCGGACCTTGGTTGAACTCGGCCTCGATGTCCTACCGGCGCGGCACCCTGAGGATCTGATCCGCCTTCGGGACAAGGTCGATTTCGTCTTCTCCGTCTACGAAGGCGCGCGCTTCCCAAGCACCGAAGCGGTCGTCCCCGCAATGTGCGAAGCCGCCGGCCTTCCCTTCCTGGGCGCACGGGCAGGCGCCCTCGCCCTTGTCGCCGACAAGCAGCTCTGCAAACTCCTAGCTTCACGCCTCGGGATTCCTACGCCCAATTGGATACGGATCGGACCGAGGGAAACCGGCTTCGCCCTGGACACCCTGAACTACCCATGCATCGTGAAATGGCAGTTGGGCGCAAACTCGGAATATATCGACGGGGACTCGATCGTCGCGGACCCGGCAGCGGCCTCCGCGAAGGTTTCGGAATTCCAGGCCCGGGACCTTCCCGTCATCGTCGAGGAATTTGTGCCCGGAACCAATCTGACCACCGCCGCTCTTGCCTCCCAAGGCGGGTTTCAGGTCGGTCAGACGATCCGGACAGACACGGACGCACCAGGCAACATCCAGACCTATGAGCAGAAAATGTTCGACAAGGGACGGCGTAGCAAATCCCGCTTCGATGACGCTTCCGGAAACGCGCGGATCCAAACCTATATGGCGAAACTTCATGAAGAGCTCCGCCCCGTAGACTATTTCCGCGCAGATTTCCGATACAACGAGGCGACCGGTGAGATCTTTTTCCTAGAGGCGAACATCCAGTGCAACCTTGACCCACTCGGCACCTTTTGCCTTTCGACCGTGGGCGGCCCCGATCGTTATCCGGACCTCGTTAGAGATATCCTTGCGGGCAGCCTCATGCGACAGGGGCTGAGACTCCCAGAGACGACCTTGAGGGCCGTCCCGTCCCTCGCCTAGAAAAACATGACGCACGCCGCACCTCTTGATTCCCACAGTAGGATTCGTTTGACCCGTCGGGTGGTCCGGTTCTGCAGCTTGGTTTGCTGATTCTTCTCACGTCCTTGGACAACGTTGGTCAGGGTTGTCTTCGTCATGCGCAGAGTATCCGCCGCCCGCGGAAAATTGGTCCAACGGAAAACGCCCAAGCCTTCTTCAACGCATTATCATTCGAATTCTCGAATGTTGTAACCGATTTATTGCACCTTGGACGCTCAAGTAATGGCCCCTTATGGAGTCTCCACGACAGTCACAAGGCCTGTCAAAGAATGCCGACCTTGTCGTAGGCGGCCTTGATTGCATCGGCAGCCTCACGAGCCCTGGCGGGCAACCCGCGGAAGTATGTGGCCGCAACGCTAAGAAGCGCCGCCCGGCAGTCCCGGAGCGTCGCGCGGCGGCCCAACCGGAGGAGCGTGTAGTAGTAGAACAGCCCGATTTCGTCCGGCGACAGAACGTGATCGCCCGCGGCGTTCTTTTCCATGAACAGGTTAAAAGCGGCCTTGTTGTGTATGTTGCTGTTGTAGTGCACGCCACCGTTGTCATGGTGAGTTCCGAGATACTTGCGCTTGCTCCAATGATCGGGGTGCGATGTCCTTGCCGGGTCACTCATGTCGCGCATAGGCCCACCATTCGATCCCAAGCCCGATCCGATCTCCCAATTCCAGTTGGCCAATGCGTTCGGTTCGCCCGGGTACCAGTTCGCGACCATCACGCCGAATATGTCACTGAACGATTCGTTCAGCGCGCCGGACTCGTCACGGTAAACCAGGTTGGAAGTCGTCTCCGTTATGCCATGCGTCAACTCATGTGCGATGACGTCCAAATACCGGGCAAAGCTTTCATAGCTACCGTTCGGCAGGGCCGATTGTCCGTACCACATCCGCTTTTTCCACCAGACCGCATTCCGCCAAGCCATGCCCGGTCCATGGGCGGAGTAGGTGCAATTCACGACGGATTCAAGGCGCATGCCCTTGTCGTCGATGCCTTTCCGTTTGAGGACGTCGTTGAAGAAATCGAAAACCAGCGTGGCGTGATAATGCGCGCTGACCCCCGCGGTCGCCGTCGATCCGAAATCCGCTGAAGGGTTGTCGATCGGCGCGAGCGGCGCGGGCCCTTGAATGTCATTGAAGTTGTGATCGAAGGTGACGATGTTCCTTTGCGGATCAAACAGAATATAGGTGTTGTTCTTCGTTTGACCGTGGAACTGGCGGCGGACGCTGACCTCATCATCGCCTTCACACAGGACGGGTACGACGGTGGGGCCCGAACTGAAGAAGTAGACAACCTGCCCATCTTTCGCATCAACCAGATAGTCGTAGGTCAGCCGCACTTCCCGCGGTGAAACATCGGCTAGCCCATGGCCGTGCTGCCCGTCCGAGCGGGTCATCACGTCGGCGACCTCTCGGGGAACCGCCTCGACGTCCTTGAAGTGATAGGTGAGATGCCACTGACTGCCCTCGGCTTCCGCGAAGTAGCACAGCTTGGGAGGGTCGATAGTGTCGAGCGGCGGACAATGCAGCGTCGCCTCCTGAATCGAGGCATAGGCCTGTGGAATACTTTTATACGGGATTGGATCCACGTCCGGCTCGCTCGTGAGTTCGGCGTCAAAGGAAACCAGTTCCCGCGTTCCGGAATCGATTTCCACAACCGCATTCGTCCCGAAAATAGGCACAGTACGGTGCTGTTGGCCGAAATGCAGCGTGCGTGTTTCGGCGCGCTTCAGATCCTCGTCCCGTGTTCTGACCAATCCCGGCATGACAGCCGGAAGGTCAGGCCCGATCGCCGGCAGCAGATCGGCGTCTTCCGTTTCAGAAATGAAGCGCTCGGCGTAGTAGCGGGCGGCCTCTTCATCCGTGCCGAAGGCAAGGACCGTATCCGCCGTGGCTTCGTCCGTGAACGCCTCCGTCACAAAGCCCGGAGCGATTTCGCTCATGGCGTCCATACGATCAGCAATGTTGTACATCAATTTCTTGAAATGCGCCGCCATATCACCCTCCTCTCGGCGAAAGCCTCGGCGGCGGTGGCTTCCAGCTTCATCATAGCAAGCCACCACGCACCGAGTTGGATTTCAGTTCAATTGATTGCGGAAAGGCACTCTTCCGCCACACCCAGCTTGGCCAGCACCTTCTGAGCAAGAATTTGCATCTTGGCTGCTTCCTGATTTGCGTCTTCCACAGCTTTTTCGATGTCGGCGAGGTTTGACCTCAGTTGATCCGATGCGCCGTCTTGAAGGGAGGATCCACCTAGAATTTCCGTCATGATGGCCGCCCTTTCTTCCGCTGCGTCGGTCTCGTCCACGACGTCTTTCGCGTCCTCCATCACTTTTTCGGCCGTCTTGCGGATCTCCGCGAACGCACCGGACATATGCTGATTTAGCGCATCGGCCGCCGCGGACGGGTCGACGCGGGCCTTTGAAAGCTGTTCATTGACGGCCACGATAATCACGCTTACCGCAGAAACGAGCTTGGTTGCCCGCGTATTGATTGCGGCCTCGATCTGGCTGCTGAGCGCATTGACGCTCTTTAAGGTGTCCTTTTCTGCATCCCGGACATTGGACAGAGCTTTGCTATACAGCTGGTTCCCGGCTCCGGCGCTCGCTCCGAATTCATTCAAACCGAAGGCTGGCATGACGGAGACATTCGGCACTGTCACGTTATAGGCCTTCAAGTCTTCGGCAATTTTGCCGAGGGTCTCGGTGCCATCGTCCACCACAGCTCCCGGTGCAACACCCGCCGGAGCACTCGAATCTTCCAGCACGCTGAACGAAACGGCAGCGCAGGTAATCGCTGCCTTGCCCGACAAATAGGCCTCTTTGCGGGCGGAAACCGGAACAAAGGCCCGGCCGGCCGCAGCGGATCCACCTACCAGCCCGGCACCGTAGATGGCATCGACATGCGAGTCGTATAGTCCGAAAGCCAGGCCGGCGATTCCTGCCACGACCATCGCCGTACCGGTGAAGAAATCGAACTGTTCGAGTTCGTCGACCCGCTCCGAAAGCTCTTTCTTCTTCGTGTCCGCATAGGCAAGAGCTTCTTGGAAAGTGATTTTCGTATTTCCAAGGTCCCCAAGACTGTCATCAATTTGTTTGTTCATCAAAGCGCTGCACCCGCCCAGCGATAGGGCCATGGCAAGCGCCGTCCCGCGAAGGGCATGGGTCCGTAATCTGGACCGGCCCCCATGTTGGTTTATTTTCCAAAGCATCGACGTTCCCCTCATCAAATGATCGAATACCCGCGATGAGCTGCTGGAGCCTGGGGCGCTTCCTAGAGAACATCAGGCGTGGCGCCGCCGCATGACGCAGGGATCCAACCCCTACGCGGGAACCTGTGAAGTCTGACCCGGCAAGGGGGAGCGGTATGTGAATACATTCACAAATCCCGCACATTTTTAGCGAAGGGAAGAAATGCCCGGCGATGCGACCCACGGTCATCCCCGTATGGGAACGCCAAAACGGCGTCCCGTACGGACAATACCTATCGCTAGTCCGGCCGGCGGTGCTCTTGCGACGGCCTATTGACCCTGAATTTCACGCGGCCACGACCTTTCCGCTTTTTGGACGGTGTCCGAACACGCGCATGATGAGTTTCATGGTGGTGAATATCGGTTTCTTCGACACCGGCGCATCGGAGAATTCCGTCCCTCCCGGACATTTCCCCATCGGCGAGGAGCCCCGCAACGATCCTGGTAACCTGTGGTGCTGCGACACTCGTCCCGTTCAATGCCACGACCGAACCGCTTCGCGTCCCGGCGGCAAGAATCCCAAAAAGCGCCAGAGATTCCTCGCACGGCGCCATCGTATCAGGGCCCGTGCGATGCGGTGTCGGGCGTCGTGCCTGACGCACGATCGGTCCACCCGCCGAATAGCGCGCCGCCTTCAATTCCTTCCTGACATATCCTCCGACGACGATTGTTTCCTGCCCTGTGGCAATACCGCTGATATTCCCTTCGCGCCGGATTAGACTGACGCTGTTGTCCTCTTCGATCCAGGCGCCGGAATTAGGGTCGAAAACATAGTAGCTATCGTCAACGAAGTAGGATTGCCGACCTTGCCGCTTGTACCCGAAAGGGCTGTCATCCCAATGAATCCAAGCGTCGATTCCTTCAATCGGGCGGTCGGTGAGATTCTTGATCTTGATCGTCCAGTCACCGCACGGCGCCGGTTGCGTAGGCGGGTCCGGCAATGCCTGATCGAAATCAGGCATTTCCGACGGAATGACGGCAATTAGAAAACGTCCTCTCGCCGTGTTCGACCGAGCCTGCTCATAGGACACCTTGCAGAGTATTTCGTCGCCGAGCGGTTTCCAGGCGAACCCGCACCGATCCTTTGCATTGCCAACCGGGCCGCTCTCCTCGCCATTTGGTGGGCAGACCGTTATTTCGACTTCGGCATTGTTTGCCGATTGCATGTCGGGGGCCAGCCAGATCTCCATGAAACTGAAAGTCTTGTCGTCCGCTGAAATCCGCCATGTCAATTTGGCTTCGGAACGATCTGGATTCGTGCTGGGGGCCAGGGAGACACGACTGTGGATCCGCGACAGATGGCTGTTGCCGGACGGAAGGACAATCTCCGTCGGGACAATTTTGTGTTCTTCTTTGAGGCTGTTTCGCCGCTCCAAAATCCGTTGGTCCAGCGCAAGTTCCACAGGATGCGTGCCGTCGTGCGGCCCACCCCGAATTCCGGAACTGAAATTGATCGTAACGGGAAGATACTTGTAGCCGCGGGCCTCGGCGATTTCGGCCGCACGCGCGAATACGTAATCGACGGCATCGACTAGATATTTTTCAAGCCCCAACCCTGACGTATCGGCTATCATGACCGATGGCAATTGTACGCAGATGATCGGTCGGGTTTCTTCCCGTTCCTCGCCTTCCCCGCTCGGTTGGCTTGGCGGCTCTCGCATGTCGTATCCGCAGGCTAGGTCCATGACATGGGCGCCATGCGATGTCCGCCACGCGGCAGCCTTGTGGCCTTCCCGTCGAAAGTCGGTCAGGCCGGCCTGCGAATAGACTGCGTCCTCGTCGACCAACCCTGCGAACTCGTTGCATTTCAGAAGTTGGTCGATATCGGCCTTGGTCAGTTCACGGCCGTAGTCGACCCCTGCGTCCTCCGCACCGCGACAGGCCCCGTCCTGCATCCAGAAATACTCCACCCGCGACGCGCAGGTATCGCTGCGGAACCGTTCATTCGCGAAAGCGATGCCTTCGTCGATGACCCCAACGATACAGACACCTTTCGGATCGATGCCGCCTGCCCGACCGATGCGCCCGTCCCAGCCGTTGTGGCCGGCGTCGTCCGGCTTGCAAACAGCATCCGCCGGCAACTTCTGGCCAAGCATGATGCGGTCCGTCATTTCGCGCAGGTCATCGTCCGATTGCACAAGGGCCAGAAAGGCCTTGTCGCCGATCGCCGGGATCTGACGACGGCCCGGATGCCCTACGATGAATGACGCCGTGTATAGGGAAGAGAGTTCGAAAGTGAAGGATGGCGCCTCCATGGGCGAGACATCAAAACCCGCGAGTTTTGCCCCACCCAGCTCACTCACGCGCCTGATAAACTTCTCTAACGTCGCGCCCGGCGCCAAACTTACCAGCATCGGCAGCAGCGTTGCCGGATCCGTCGCACCAGGCTCGAAGTCCTTGAAGACGGGAGGGAACTTGTAGCCCGGATCCATTATCCAATCGACGTAGGAATCTAGGGGGGCTAAAAACGTGAATTCATGCCAACTGCTGGACATCGGTCAATCCTCGAGAAGAGTTGAAACAATGGAAGGCGCCAGGCGCGCTAGCTGTCGCCGTTTTCGGGATCGTCCGCGATTTCCGGACAGACCATTTCTTCCCATTCTTCCCGCGCTTTCTGCCAAAGCCATTGCAGGGCGACAGACTTTTCGCCGATCTCCACTTTTTTCTTACCCAGTTCCGCGTATTGCTGAGCTCTGTCGCTCAAGGCCAGTTCCTGTTCGGCAACATTGTAAAAATCAGTCCACCGAAAATCCGTATCGTGGTTGATCGGATATTCCGCACCATGGAAAGTGCTTTCCGTGAATGTAACGTTGGTCTGAGGCTCTCCACACAGAGCGACGATGTACTCGCCGAGCGTGAGCCCTAGCAGTGCACCGGCAACGCTGTCGACCGGGAAATGGACCCCGGCAATAGTACGGTTGACGGCGATGCGAGAAGCTTGGCGCATGAGTTGCTGGACCCAGCGGTCCTCCTGAATTTTGGGATGAATACCTGTAAAGAGTTTCACCAGGATATGGGCCGTCAGGAACGCCTCTGTCGCATGGCCGCTGGGCAGGGTTGGATGCAGCGGCGAAGGGATCATCGGCTGAACCTGCGGTGAGTATTCGTGGGGCCGACGGCAGGCCATCGCGTATTTCAATCGCTCCGTGATGCCCAAAGAAAACCGCAACGCGGTCAGTATCAGTTCGATGGTCCGGGGCATCCGGTCTGGATGGAAAAACAAGATTGAACTGAAGAACGCGTCCGGCACGCCGAGCTGAGAGAGAATTTCCGGTGCTCTTTCGGGACGCAGATCCGAATAACTTTCAAGATAGCGAAGCTGATCCAGAAAAACCGCCTGTGTCGGCCTCTCAAACTTGATGAGCTCTTTGTATTTGACCGCCGGAATGCCCGAACTACCGGAAGCCCTGTGCAGATGCCAGATATGCATCGTTCTGGGCATGCCTTCTCCGCCCCCGGCCGCATCCGCGGCAGCACCGAAACCGACGCGGGAGTTCAGTTCGAACTGAAAGATCGCCGCACGGTCAACGGGCGACAGCCTTTTGAGGTGGTCCTTGTTCTCTTGGCAAAACGGTGTTGGAAGCTGATCTATCTGCGGCGAAATCCAATGCCCTGCGATACCGTCACGATTGGTGATCAATGCCCCGGCGGACGCACCACCGCCTAGAAACCCTGAAACGCCGGTCACGCCTGTGACCCCTGTAACCCCCGTAACGCCAGTAACGCCTGTGACCCCGGTGACCCCCGTAACGCCGGTAACCCCCGTCACCCCCGTTACTCCGGTTACTCCGGTTACTCCCGTTACCCCTGTATTGATACTCATGACTTGCTCCCCTCCTTGGTCGACCGCACAGCGGAAGGCCCGAATGCGACATTTCCCACTCTTGATACTTCGGAACCATGTGCCCCACGGCTCCACCCCTCTGTGAATTCATTCACACGGCGCACAAAAAATAGCCGCCGGCCGTAATTCCCTCGGCGAACCCGTGCAAAACGACGGCAGCGGCGTTTCAATCCGGCAGGCCCGCGCCCTTCAGTGCATCTGCCCATTCGCTGCCGATCGGGAAGGCCGCGCTCGGCGATCGCTGTTTCCAACCGGAAACCGTGAAACCCGGTTCCAACCGCAGGAGTTCTTCCGCGGTCCTTGCCGCTCTTCGTTCGTAGCCGAGATTAAGTTCCGATATCAGTTTCGCGCGAAGTGTCGATGTGTGGGCCGGATTGTTGCGAAGGGAACGCTGGGCAAAGACCAACGACATGTCGTACCGGCGCGCAGCCAGAAACGCCGTCGCGGCCAGGGATTCGAAATAGTAACGGTGCGGGTCGAGCGGGGAGAGGCTCAGCGCGCGCTGCGTATGACCCACGGCGAGATCCCCCTCGTCGCGAAAAGCGTGCAGGGCCCCCTTCAACAGCCAGGCGATCGGGTCATTCGGATTGGAATGAACTGCTTCCTGGTATCGGTCGTAGGCGGTATCGAGATCGTGGAGCACATGGGTGTGGACCAAACCGTCGATCGCCAGGGCGAGCGAACTGGTCGGGTCCGAGTCCAAGGCCTGCTTGCAGTTTTCCCTGGCCATCCTGGAATCTTCGTCGACATCCGTCGACCAACCCTGATGCGTCCGCATCACGTGCCATTTCGCGAGCCATGCCCTGGGCACCGACTGTCTTGTCACCCTCTTCGCGACGGTTTCGAGCATCTCATGTGCCCGCATGAAGTCTTCCAAAGACGGGCTGTGCAGCAAGTTCACACCGGCAAGCAGCAATGAATAGCTTTGCAGGTTCGGTAGTGGAAAGGTGCGCGCGCGCATCAACTCGTGCGATAGAATGGAGTTGCTCAGATCCGCGACGATTCTGCCGATGGCCTCTCCGTCGCCCTGCAACACATCCTGCATTCGAAGCTCAAGCCGCTGCGCCCAGACGACCCTTTCCGCGCCTGCTTCGACCAGTTCGGATTCCAAGGTTATCGTATCCCCATCGGTCCGATACTGACCGGCAAGAACGTAGTCCACGTTCAGTTGCTCGGCGAGATCACGCGGAGTCCAGTCCGTGTTCCGAAAAACCCGGGTCGAGAGCCTGGAGATCACATCCATTTGCCGCGTGCGGGAAATGGCATAAATTATCTCCTCGGCCACGATATCTCCGACCGCGAGGCTTGAACCGTCCCGCTGCCTCGTTTCGAAAGGCACCACGGCGATCGACGGAACCAACCGGCTCGACAATCGCGATACGTCAACGACCGGTTTTGCTCCGGGCGGGCCGACGCGATAGGCACGGACCGGCGTCGCCAGATGCTTCAAATAGCAAAGGCCGAGATCCGCGATTTCTAGGTCTTCCGTCGGCGCAAGTTGCTTGTGGATAGTGCCGGAGACGACGCACTCTCCCGGGCCGGCCATGCTCATCAACCGTGCGCCCAGCATCGCGCCGCGGCCGTAGACGTCTCGTCCATCGACCTCGAAAGTGCTGACTTCCATTCCCATGCGAAGAAAGAAGTGGCTGGATTCAGGATGCCCTTGATTGAACCCGGCAATGACCTGCTGTAGGAAAAGCGCGGCTTCAACACCCATTCGCACATCGTCGAAATCGAGCAGAAGTCCGTCGCCGAGACTGTGCACGATACGGCCGGAATACCGTGGCAGAACCGCGTTCTCTACATAATCCACGAAGCCGCGCCAGCGAGAGATCGTCCCCCTCTCGTCCTCGACGAGCAGGCGCGTGTACTCCATGACATCCATGAACAACAAGGTTCGGACGGCACGGTAGCCGTCTTCGCCATCAGACATTCCCCGCCCGGCCATCTAGACCTCTCGCCGTGCCTGCCCCTCAACGACGAAAATGCGAATACGCTCGCACCCCTTTGCGGCGTAGACGCGATTTCACGGCACGCATCCCCTCTCGCACGCCAAGATTGCTTAAGACCAATTGTTCCCTCAGCGCCAACTTGCTACAGTAAATCGTCATTCTGTCAGAAACACAACGATGACGTTAGCACTGCCGCTAGCCGCACATGTTCGTTTCGCTTTACCGCGGCCAGGTCCTTGCGGTCCCGAACGCCGTCTCGATATCGAGTTCAAGAGATGTCTCATGCGGCCTCATTTTGAAAGAATGCGATGAACGCCCAGGGCGAGACACTGATCGATTTGGGCGCTATAGCAAAAACCCTCGACAATGGGGGGTTGGCGCGGACCGTATCCGTCAAGGAAGGACAATCCCTGTTCATTCAGGACGATCCGGGGGATGCTCTCTATCTGGTCAAATCCGGAACGCTCGAAGCGAATATCTTCGCCAGCAGCGGCAAGAAGCTGTCTCTTAACATCATGCAACCCGGCGATGTGATCGGGGAAATTGCGGTTTTGGACGGTGGGCCGAGAACAGCGACGGTTACCGCCCTGGAAGATGCCGAACTGGCCCGTGTCGATCGTACGACGCTGATCGACCAGATGCGAAGGAACCCCGACATCGCCCTTGAGTTGATACAGATTCTGTGCGGCAGATTGCGCTGGATCAGCCAGCAAGTGGAAGACATGGCCCTGCTCAATACGGAAAAACGCCTCGCGCGGCGCCTCATTCTCATCGCCCGCAAATTCTCCGATGAGAAAGGGCACCTAAACCTTTCTCAGAGCGAGCTTGCAGATTTCCTCGGACTATCGCGCGAGTCTACGAACAAAATTTTGCAAGGCTGGCGCAGCAAGGGCCTTATCGGTTTAGCGCGAGGCTCAATCGCCATTGTCGACTATGTCGGTTTGACGAAAATAGCAGAGTTCCAAGAACCATGAGTTTTGTTCCGGCCCATCTATTTGGGAAACGCTGATGCGCACCAAATGCCGAATTGGAAACAGCAAATAGTTCAGTTTCGAACGAAACGGGCCTCATTCCAAACCGATCTCTGGAAGCAAGAAGAACACAGCCCGGATCGTCTATTTTGCCGGTCGCATCGGTATCAACCGAACCCGGGAAAACAGCGAGACCCGCGTCAGGTAAGGCTACCAGCACATCCCTGTTCTACTGCGACGGGAGGGTCGCAATATCAGCTTGGACTAGACGCGTAGTTCCCAAATAGGAAGATCTCCAATTGTTTTTCTACTCGGGTGCACCAAAAGATTTTTGAATCCCTTCCTAGGGCGCAGATCCTTCTCGGTTTGCCGGGGCCGAGCACCCATCGTGCGGAATCCTTCACTGCGATGGACGACATTCAGGATTTCGCCTCATTGGTAGTGACCGTGCTTCTGCAGAACTTCAATCTGATAGCCATCGGGATCTTGAACGAAAAAGAACTTGGCTATGAGCGCTTCCTCGTCTTTGAACTCCACAATATTTCTGGGGTGTAATCCCTCGGCCTCGAACCTTTGGTGTTCCGCTTCCAGGTCATCGACAACGAAAGCGATGTGGCCGTAGCCTTCGCCGTGCGAATAAGCTTCGCTCTGTCCTTTGTTGATGGTCAATTCAACTTCTTGATCCGTTTCTTCACCCCGTAAATAGACCAGCGTGAAAGTGTCCTTGTCGAGACGCCTTGAGACCTTCATGCCGAAAGCCTTGGCATAGAATTTCACCGAGCGTTCTTCTTCCAGGACTCGGATCATCGTGTGAATCAGTTTTGCCATGGGATCGTGAGAGTGCCTTCGTGTTGTTGCTAAGGCCGGCCATTAGGTCGGCGCGGATTGTTCTTTCCGTTAGGTTACGGCCTTAAGCATCTGTGCGGGCTTTTCCGTCGAGACGCAATCGTGTTTTCCGTTTCGTCGCCATGGTCCCGCCGTTGGGGTACGGCCACTGAGAATACCGTTGTCCCTAGCCTGCCCAAGTCTTCGCGTGCGTTCAACTTGCCGCAACGAGATCCGGGAAGCGGATCGCGGATTTGGCAAAAAAAGGGGCGCCACGTGAATGGTTTCGACGCTGGTCACGTGGCGCCAGTTGGACTGGGAACACAGTCCGTTCTATGGTGCCGAGTAGGCTGTGTAGGTTTGGACGGCGATCTTTCCATCACTGACAACCAAGGTGTCCGTGCCCAAAGGCACCCAGGGTTTGGCCTCCCAGGCGATATAGGCGACCTCATTCGTCACCTCGGTGACTGTGATCTTGAAAGCCTCCCAAAGGCCGTCGGGGGCCGATTTCAGAAAGTTTTCGAAGAACGCCCGGATTTCCGCCCGGCCGCGAAATGTCCCGACATTCGAGAAGATGATCGAGTCGTCGGTATAGTCCGCCATCAATTCATCGACACCTTTGGCAAAGGCGCCAAGGTGATGGTTCAGAACCTGTGACGCCGCGCCCGAGGCAGCATCTTCTGCATGGCTATCATTCGTCATTAGCGCACCCGTGAGAATTGCGACAGCGAGCAGCGACGCCCGCAACTTCGAAGCAGCCATAAGCTTGCTCCTTCAAAAAGAGTGAGTTTCGATGCAGATCTCCGGCCTTGACCGAAGGTCGGCTTTGAAGAGAGAGCCGGAATCGGCGGAGGCCCCTTATCCCAGCCAGGCGGCTTGGGCCTGTTCCCAACCGACAACAGCGATTGGCGTGCCATCCGGCTGGATGAAGACCAAAGGTCCCAGGAATGTCATGTAGAACTCGCTATCGACGGGGAAGTAGGTCTTGTCGTGGCGCGCGTTGCATGACTCATAACCGTAGCCCGGTGCGACGGCAGTGTCGCCGCCGGCTTCCTTACCTCCCCGCACGTCCATCTTGCCTTTGGTAAGAAAATACTCACCCGGCCCGACATGGATGTGGGAGGCAAAAGAAGAGCCAGCGGGGCAGTCAAAAATGGCGGTCCAAGCACCGGCTTCAGGCGAAACGTGAAGGAGCTTCCAGCGGATACCACCAGGTCCGAAAACCTCCGGGAAGGGTTTCCAGTCGACAGCGTCCATCTGTACGTATTCTTCAGCGATATGCGTCTTCATGACGGTTCCTCCGGTTAGAATTGTTGTGCTTCAATCCTTAGCCGAGCCGTCGGAGCTTTGTATTGTCTGAGGCGGATCACCTTCTTGTCCCGGATGGCAGTCGTGACAGAAAGATTCCCGCTTTTTTGATGAAAATTGCCGCCATGTTTTTGTCTCAGTGTGCAACAAGACTTGCCTCTGTGTGTTTCACTGGATGGCAAACAGCGCACATTGAGATATCTTGGCGTTAAAAGACGTGTGAAAAATAATCAAAAAACATGGGGAGGCGACCATGGACGGGATAACGGTTTCTCACGCCATCAACCAACCTGCGGTGACGGCCCGGAACGATGCCTGGGTTTCGGCATTGCGCAGCGGCTTCGGACATTGGGAGACTTCCCGATCCGTTGGAGAACCCTTTTCCGCCGATCTGCACGTGACTCGTTTTGCACGCACGTCAGTCATCGAGTGTCAGTGTGGGGCGAATGGCGGCTTTCGGCATCAGCAGAATGTCCGCAAGGATGATGAGCCGCGTGTCGCTGTGCAGCTTGTCGTGAAAGGAGAGGAGCATTTCTCTTTCGGCGATGATCGATATATCGCCAGAACCGGCGATATCGTTCTTTGGAACAGTCTTGAACCGATGAGCTTCGAGGTACCGGAACGTTTGCATAAGGTCACGGTCGTTTTGCCTGAACAGACCATGGCGCGTTGGCTGCCGCGCCACCGCCGTTTGCATGGCCGGGTACTGACTGCGTCGACCGGGGCAGCGGCGCTCCTGCGCGCTCACATGCTAGCGCTTCGAGAACATCGAACGGAGTTCTCTGAACAAGAGCGATATGCTGTGGAAACGGCGACGCTCGAAATGATTGCCGGTGTCGTATCGAACACGCTAGATCGACCGAACCAATCCTTGGCCGATTACCAATTGTCTCGGGCTCAGTGCTATATCCTTGAGAATCTGGGTGACTGCGCGTTGACCCTTGACCGGGTGGCTGCTGCAGTGTCGATCTCTCGACGCTACTTGCACAAGCTGTTCGAGAGTACCGGCATGTCACCGCGTGCGTGGATTCAGGACCAACGCCTTCTGCGCGCCCGTGAGTATATAATAGGCGACGCGATTGGTCGGCGCACCATCACCTCCATAGCGTTCGACTGCGGCTTTAGTGACTCTGCACATTTCAGCCGTGCCTTTACTCAGCGCTTTGGCCTTGGACCGCGGGCCTTCAGGTCAACATTGGCACCAAAGTAGTTCAATCACCGCAACCGACTTCCATGGTGGGGAGGATACCGACGCACTACGCCGCCTCATGCAACCCGCTGACATCGGTGTCCACTTCAGCACTTTCCCAAGCAAGGCCGCCCGTATACCGATTTGCAATCCGCCCTTCTTCATCGATCTGGAAAAGATGAAGCCAGCGATTGTCAAACAATGCACGAACATCTTCGTGGCGCTCAAGAATTTCCGTCATCGCATCGATCGGAGCTTCGATACAAACCGAAAGGCGCAGAGGATCGTGAATATAGCGCTCGCCATCATGGACCGATTGCCAGGGCAAACCTGTACGCAGCAGCCCGCCGTTGCCTTCCAGAACACCGATGCCCCCGACAACATTATGCAGGAGTTTGTTCCCGGATCCGAAAACCGTCGGCGCAACCGAAGAACCGTAATATTGCAGGCTGATCCAGCTGGCGACAACGACCGGCGCCGTCATGATCAGCTCCAATACAGAGAAGTCCCGGTCCTTGTCCTGCCGCCAATCGTAATCGTGCAAGAAAGCGCTGCCCTCCAGATCGCGTCCGGCGGTCCGGGTCCGCGGTGCGGCGATAAAAGCTTTGCAACCGGCGAGCGCCCATTCCGGACGCACTTCCGCCCAATTGCGGGCCCGCATCCCGACATCGCCTTCACCCGACGTCCGCGGAAGCCGCAAGGCGCGCTCTCCGCGCGTTAGCTTCCCGGCGGATTCCAGCCATTGCCGGATACGGCCAATATCCGTGGCGTGGTGGTTTGACGCGACGTCCCGATCATAGAGGGTTACCCGGTCGGACGCGGTATCGTGCAATGCACCGACAAACAGCGTGTCTGATGGGATGACGATGCCACGCGCCACCAGGCCCTCGCGCACCTTACTTTCGTTCAGAAGCCCCGCTAACAGGCGCGCATTAACCTCCCCCGAATAGCCGCCGCAGGCGCCGCATTGCAATGCGCTTGCATGGGGATTGTTGACCACGGCCGAACCATGGCCAACGAGCAAAACAACCCGGGCAAACCGATCCGTGAGGGACATGGCACGGAGAACCGTTTCAGCGGATGCGATCTTTGTTTCAAGGACGAGTTCCGGGTCGAAGCGCGGCGGTGGCTCGGTTGCGGGGGATCCGCCATTGAGGCATAGCCCATCGGCCAGCAGCTTTCCGATATAGGCCGGGCCCATTGCCTCAACAAAAGCGAAGGAGGATACGGCAGCAAGCTTGAAACGACCCCAAGCGCGTTTTGCGCGGGCCTTGTAGCGCATCGCCGTGTCTTCGCCCTTTTCATTCTCCGTGCCCGACGAGGACTCAACTGCCGGATTGATGAGAACCGGCAAACGGCCTTCCTCAACGTCGGAAGCGAACCGCCTATGCTTAGTAAAGATACCAAAAAATCCAGCAAAACCGAGCGTCTGTATCGATGGATCGATAACCTCGAATGCGCGCCGGAAAACTTCCGACCGGACATCGATGCAAAATACGGCTTGAACCGAAGCACGCTCACCCGCGCGCAACTTTGTCACTTTGGACAGTGTTTGCGCAAGTCCCCGTTGCGTCGCCCGCTCGGCGGCTTCCTGGAGAATTTCGTCGACAATGTGTTCTTCCGTGGGACTGATGGGTTCTTCATGTACTTGGCGCGCCGCGGCCCAATCATCGCGGATCACCGCTTCATATTGAATGAATAGCGCCTCTTCCCAAAGCAGGCGGATCGCCAGGAAATCTGTGATCGTTCTATCATCCCCGTCCGCAAGCTCGGCGCGCCAAAGATCGTAGCGCGCAAATTGCGCCCACCCGCCCAGCGAAAAAAGCAGCTGATGGAAGTATGTTTCAAGGGCGGCGGTACCAAGGCCCAATCGCGCGACCACATCGGCGATTGCCGCGGTCGGATCTTCGGGTGCATCGGCCACGAGGGACGCAAAACCTTTGAGCCCGGCGATTTCCGGCGTCAGGTCATGGGTCGCATAGGCCTTCCAGGCACTCCAAGCCGATTTGCCGCGCGGTGCAGCCCACAGCGCTTGCCCTTGGTCAAAATATCCGCCGGCCCATGCACCGAACCTGTCCGCGATGAGGCCCGGCCAATCAATGCCACTGGCCTTGGCCGCCAAGTCCGCTATGGTCGGCGCCGCGGCGGGCTCGGGCCTCGTTTTCGATGCGGCGCTTTTAAGGGCCGCGAGATCCGCCGGTTTGCCGGCATGACGCGTAGCCGTCAACGCCGCTTCAAGGTCATCGTCGATGATGTCTCCAGCATCGATTTTTCGCTGATACCAAGACCGCGGCATTGTGACGGCAACACCGCCGACACGCGCCAATCTGGCGCCCGTCTTCGCCAAGGTTTCCGTCGCTTGGCCCAAGAAGGGATTTACCGCAACCGAGGAGGCAAGCGGCCAAAGCGGCGGTATCTGCTGCGCCGCTTTGTCGGCTGCGGCCTCAAACATCGCCAAGTCACTTTCTTGATTTTTTCTTTTAGTGTTCATGACTTCAACTCCTCTTGGTGTTCAAGGCAGACCAGTTGCCGATCATTCGATCGAAGATCGCATTGGCGTAGAGTCCATTTGCCATATGCACCCTCAATCCCGCCGCGGCCGGGTGTATGGACCACAGTGGAAACAGCGACTGTGCTATGGCGACAAGACCAAAACTGAACAAGGCAAGCGCCATCATCGCCCATTCCAGCGGGCCGGGCGGGGGCGCGGCCGGCAAAGTGTTGGCGGTGAGCCACTCGGCACCGGTTTGAAGGGCGAAATAACTCACCGACGCTGCGGCAGAGTAAAGTGCGGTACGCAGGGTTAACGCGCGCGGCGCGGCATCCGCAAATCCTTGCGCTAACAAATAGGCAATTCCGAAGATCAGGATGCCCCCAAGCGCGATAGATTGTGACGATTTGACATCGAACCCGAACGTTATGCCGATAATTGTGTAAATGCCTATTGCAAGGATAAACGCGCGCGCGACCGCGCCGCCGTTCGGAACCGCGATCGGACCAGGCCGGCGAAGGGACGCCACCCGTTCAACCGCCATGCCCGCGGAAAGGAAGGCATGCGCCTTGTAGAGCGAATGGGCCACGATATGCAGCAGCGCGAGCGGAAACAACGCGAGGCCGCACTGCATGATCATGAACCCCATCTGGGCGATCGTCGACCAGGCGAGCGAGTTCTTGACAGCGGACTGCGATAACATCGCGAGCCCGCCGAAGAGCGCGCTGAAACCGCCGACCAAAACAAGGACAGCAAGTATGCCGGGGCTCATCAACATCACATCAGCGAAGCGGATGAGCAAAAACCCGCCGGCATTGACCACGCCCGCATGTAGCAGCGCGGAGACCGGCGTCGGTGTTTCCATGACCTCTATGAGCCAGCCATGGGTCGGAAACAGCGCTGACTTGAGCACGGCCGCGATTGCGAGCAGACCTGCGACCCACATCGCGTTGTCGGGCACAATGCCACCACGTGCTGTGTCGAGGATCGTCGCAATATCGAGCGTTCCGTAATCGACAAAGAGCAGAACAGCCGCGCCTGCCAAAGCTGCATCGCCCAGGCGTGCGACGATGAACTTCTTCCGTGCCGCTCGAATGGCAGAAGTCCGATCGGTGTAGAACAACAACAACCGCTGCAGACACAGACTGGTGGCAATCCAGGCGAAGACAAAGATCACAAGATTGCCTGCTTGAACCAGCAGGAGAACGCAGGCCAGGGTAGCCGCCATCCAACCAAGGAACGCCCCCTGCCGTGTTTCGCCATCCAGGTAAGTCACGGAATAGCGAATCACGATCCAGCCAATGAAAGCCACAAGCACCAGCATCGAAACGCTGACGATATCGAGCCGGGTTGAGAAGCTAAATCCGTCTTGCCCAAAGATCAGGGTGGTTTGGGCGCCTTGCATCATCAACAGCCCGGCCGACGCAAGCGCGGCGATCACCGCCAGCATAGCCGAAGCCTCGATAACCTTTGGAGCCAGCTTTGGGCGCTTCCCCGGATTCACGAATGCGGCGGTCGCTGCACACAGCAGAACCGCGGGAGCGAGGGTAGGAATCAGATCATTGAGCATGGCCGAACGGCTTTCCGTGAAGGTCAACGTCACGGCACTTCTAGCCAACAGTGAATGTTAATAAAAATTCATTGTTCTTCACTTATCATTCTGTTTAAGTGAACGTTATGGCGGAGTTGAATTTTCATCACCTGCGGTATTTTCACGTGGTTGCCCATGACGGGAACCTGACCCGCGCGGCCCAGCGGTTGAATGTCTCGCAATCCGCTGTCTCAACGCAGATTCGGCAGCTTGAAGACCGGCTGGGCCAACAACTGTTCGAGCGGCGTGGCCGTTCACTCGTTCTCACCGAAGCGGGGCACATCACCCTCGATCACGCAGACGCCATCTTTGCGACCGGCGAAGAACTCTTGAGCACACTTGGCGAGAGGGCCGGCGGCAGACGGACGGTTCTTCGCGTCGGGTCTTTGGCGACACTTTCCAGAAACTTTCAGATTAGATTTCTGCGCCCTCTTCTTGGGCGGGATGATGTCGAGGTCGTCGTCCGTTCAGGCACGCTTCGAGACCTTCTTCTCAATCTCGAGACTCATCAGCTCGATGTCGTGCTTTCCAACATTTCACCCCCGCGCGACACGGCAACGAGATGGATATCGCATGCGCTCGCCGAACAACCAATCAGCCTGATCGGCAAGCCAGACAGGGTCCGCCCCGGATCGGATTTAAAGGAACTGATCGAGACAGAACCGCTGATCCTGCCAACCGTCGAAAGCAGCCTACGGTCCGGTGTGGATGCCTTGTTCGATCGCCTGGACCTCCGCCCCCGTATCGCGGCGGAAGTGGACGACATGGCCATGATACGGCTGCTTGCGCGGGAGGGGGCCGGGCTTGCCGTCGTGCCGCCGATCGTGGTGAAGGACGAGCTTGAAAACGGGCGACTCGTTGAAGCCGCCCAGCTTCACGGGCTAACCGAAACCTTTTTCGCTGTAACCACGTCGCGGCGCTTCCCGAACCCGCTGCTGCGCGATCTGATCAAGACATCCGGGAACTGATCGCCTAGAGGGGGGACAGGGGCCATTGCGCAGTCGGACCAAGGCTCCGACGCATGAAAGGTTCACCCCCCCACCGCTGGCACGAGCGCGCCGTCACACAATCGCGTCCCTGCCCCGCAGCGGGTTTTTTCCGGCCATTCGCATCAGGCGTTGAAACTTGGGACATTCCATGTGACTGGGGGCCGAGCATTTGGCGGTGTGGCGCAGACCGTCGCGCAGAGCGGTCAATTGCTTGATGCGCTTGTCCAGACCATCTGCCTTTTCCATCAACTGATCCCGGTCGATCGACAGTCGGCCGTCGGGAGCGAACATCGCGCCGATTTCCTCCAGCGAGAAGCCGGCATGACGGCCGAGCGCGATGAAGGAAAGCCGTTGCATGACATCGCCCGCATAAACGCGCCGCAACCCGTTTCGGCCGATCGAGCGGATCAGGCCTAATTCCTCGTAGTAACGCAGGGTCGAAGCCGGTAGGCCCGAGCGTTCCCTCACCACCCCGATATCCAATGCGGTCATCACAACCCCCCACCCCTTGACTTGAAGTCGACTTGAACTTGTAACCTAAAATCAACATCAATGACGAGCAACAGGAGCGAACAGAGAAATGGACCCGGATTTTTGGCATCGTAAATGGGCGGACAATCAAATCGGCTTCCATGAAGGCGAAACCAACGCCCTGCTGGAAGCGCATTTCGGTCGCCTCGACCTTGCCAGGGGAAGTCGGGTCTTCCTGCCGCTCTGTGGCAAGACGCGGGATATCGCCTGGCTGTTGGACCAAGGGTTCTGCGTTGCCGGTGCGGAGTTGAGCGCCACCGCAATCAAACAACTGTTTGAGGATCTTGGTCTCGCGCCGGAAATCACCACAATCGGTTCCCTAGACCGGCATAGCGCACCCGGCATCGACATTTTCGTCGGCGATATCTTCGACCTGACGGCAGAAAAATTGGGACCGGTCGATGCGATCTATGACCGAGCCGCGCTGGTTGCCTTGCCGAAGGAAATGCGCACGGCCTATGCGGCCCATCTGGCCAGCTTAACTGCGACGGCTCCCCAGTTCCTGATCACCTTCACCTATGACCAAAGCAAAATGGATGGCCCGCCATTTTCGGTTTCTGAAGACGAAGTCCGCCGGCTGTACGAAATCCGCTATGAAGTCACCAACATGCTGCGCAAGGATTTGCCGGGTGGGCTGAAAGGCCAATTCGACGCGACGGAAGACCTTTGGCTTCTAAACCCCAAGTAAACAAACCTGGCCGCCGAAGCCGGCGGGGTGTCAAACCATATCCGACTCATGGGACGCCACGGCATCGCGGATTGCATTCAGCGTAACATCAATGCGGATTGGCTTGGTAAGATAGGCCGCGAATCCAGCGTCCAACCCGCGCTGCACTTCCGATGGCAAGGCCGATGCCGTAACCGCGATGACCGGGACGTGCCTTGCCCCCTCGCAAGCCCGCAAAGCCTGGAGCGCCTGGAACCCGTCCATGCCGGGCAAGTTGATGTCCATGAGGATCACGTCCGGTATATCACGCGCCGCCATTGCCAGCCCCTCCTCGGCGTTCGGCGCGGATATCATCGTAAACTCGTCCTCTTTATCCAGGATCATTTCCATGAGACGGACATTGTCGGCATTGTCCTCGACATATAGCAGGGTACAGCTTTTTCCGTTTTTCGGTTCAGCGATGACCGCCGGTCGTTCATAGGCCTTGGATGTTCCCGCCGGCGCGTCCTCCTTCCATTGCGGATCCAGCGGCAAGTCGATCCAGAACGTAGAACCTTTCCCTTCCTCACTCTCGAAACCTATCCGCCCGCGCATCAAGCTCACCAGTTTCTTCGTAATGGTGAGGCCGATTCCCGTTCCCTCGATGGACGAGGATTCATGGCCCAGGCGCTGGAACGGTTCGAACATCAAGTGCTGCCGGTCGGCGGCTATTCCCATGCCAGTATCGGCCACGATCAGGCGCAGATACCGGTCATCGATCAGATCGCAGTCCAGAAAAACCTTGCCGCCCCGTCGGTTGTATTTGATGGCGTTGGTCATCAGGTTCAGCAGGACCTGCTTGAACCGGGTTCGGTCGGCCCTGATGGCGGGATGAACGGCAACATGCTTCCTCAGCTCGATGGTGACACCATGTTTGGCGGCAATCGCCGAGGCAATAACGAAACAGTCACGCATGTCATCCATCGGCTCGAAGGATTCGACATAGACACTGAGATTTCCGTCCTCGATCTTATTGAAATCCAGAACCTGGTTGATCAGGTTCAGCAAGTGTTCGCCGCTATTGTTGATATAGTCGATTGCCTGGCGCTGTTCCGCATCCATGCCGCTTTGATCCGAATAGTCCAGCAACTGCCCGAACCCCAGAATGGCGTTCAACGGCGTGCGCAATTCGTGGCTCATCGATGATAGGAATTCGGATTTGGCCAAGCTTGCCCGCTCGGCGGTTTCCTTCGCCGACTGAAGTTCATGCGTCCTTGCCTCAACCAGGGCTTCAAGCTTGTCCCGGTGCATGGCAATCTCAGCCGTTTTTTCATCGACCAACGCTTGCAGACGGTCCCGCGTGACCGCCCCATCGTTCAACCGTTCGGCCATGATGTTGATTGCCTTCGCCAGATCCCCGATCTCGTCCTGCCGATCGATATCCAGCTTAACATCCCAGTCACCTTTCCCGATGCGGTCCGCTGCTTCCCGCAAGGATTCGACGGGGGCGGCGATCCGCTGACCGAAAATAATAGCGGCGAAAATCCCGGAAATAAGCGCAAGACCAAGGACGACCAACTGTTTCTTAATCGTGGACCAGATATTGTTGTTGAACTCCTCCATCGGCACGGCCGCGACGACATAGCCGAGAACTTCGTTCTTGTTCAGCAAAACCGGCGTCCCCGCCCAAAGATTGGTTTCGTCGGCTTCGGTCCGTATAAGACCGCCGGACAGAAGCCTGTCGATGAAACCGATTTGCGGCCGCTTGTTACGCAGGGCCGGCCAGGGCGATCCATCGGTTAGAAGCCGTCCTTCCGAATCCAGGATCCAGACCAGATCGATGCGGCGCCCCTCGATAATTCCCGTGGCAATCGACCGCAATTCCCGAACGTTGTAATTGTATAGATAATTTTCAGCCTGAAATGCGGTCTTACGAACCGCCTCTACCATTTCCGCCGTTCTGATTTCCTGGAAGGTGACACGCTGTTCGTATGCAACGACCCCGAACAGTCCCGCCCCGATAAATACGACGATCGCCGACGCGATGAGCGCCACCTTGAAACCTAGACCGACGCGAGGTGCGCTCATTCTGCGCCGCCCTCCAACAGCCTGGTCAATTCGGGTCCGAAGGTCGTGACGTTCCGCAACAACTCTGCGGGGATCTCGTCAAACATTGTCGTTTGATCGAAACCGTCCAACGTGTTCGCCCCTTCCCGAGTATCATGCGCAGACAATAGTATTGCGCGGATCCGGGACACCAATCCGTGATCCAAGTGCTTGCCGTAGACGACGACATCGTAGGGAACGATCGGTGACGTATAGACAACCCGAAGCGGGACCAACGCCGATTTCGCAAGCTGCTTGAAATCGTTCTCAGCCAAGCCGGCTGCCGCGACTTGGTTCCGCTCGACCCATGTCATCTGGGTTTCACTGTCATACCCCATCACGTATCCAACCGCGTCCGGGGGCGGCACCTGCGCCAACCCGTCCAACGGCACCAACCGAAGACCGCTACTGGCCATTCCCAAAACAGGCAGCATGAACCCGGATGTCGAAAAACTCTCCTCTAGGGCAACTGTTTCGCCGACAAGATCACTCAGGAAATTGAATCTGCTGTCTTGTCGCACGACGACGACGCTTCGGTAGGCATCCCTTCCGTCCTTCCACCGGCGCAGAAGGAACTTGGATCCCGCCCGTTCGTTTACCAGCAAAGCGGTGACCGAACTGTCGATCAGCAAATCCACCTTTTTCTCGCGCATCAAAGACGCCATCCCCGCGACCGAATCCGCGACCGCAACCTCCCCACGCTTGATACCGTACGAACTCAATTTTTCGGCCAGGTAGTCCACGAATGGTTGGGAAACACGGACCACCCCAACCGGATCAAGGCTGATCGACCCAAGAACCAATACGCGCGCGGACGCGACGCCGCCTCCACTATTGAAGACAACGAGAAGAAAAACCAATATGGCAAGGCAATTGACGGAACGACATGTTCCGGGACGTTGACACCCGGTCCGCGTCACGCAACCTCCCCTCAGGCCTTTCGGCACAGCCCAACACCCCCTTATTCGGTCCCGGCTTACTCTAGCACAATCCTTGGCAATTCATCAGACGCCTTGTTCATTGCCAGAACACAATGCCGCTACGCGGATCACCATCGACTGCACCTTCCTCAAGACGGTTTCGGCGCGGCATGCTGAACTGCGGCGCGGCCGGCCTTTTCGCGGGCAATGACCAGTTTCATGATTTGCGCGGTTCCATCCCCGATTTGCAGCCCCAACACATCCCGCATGCGCTGCTGATGCGGCAGGTCGCCGCTATAGCCGTAATGTCCATGGGTCAGAAGACATTGCTGTATCACCTCATGCGCGACTTTCGGCCCATACCATTTGCACATGGAAGCTTCCGCCGTGTGCGGCAGGCCGCGATCTCGCAGATCCAACGCATAGTAACAAAGCTGCCGCGCCATGGTCAGGTAGGTTTCCCCTTCGGCCAGCGGAAAGGATACGCCCTGGTATTGGGCGAGCGGCGCGCCGAAGGCTTCCCGTTCCCGGATATAGGCCCAAGTCTCATCGAGGGACGCCTGCGCCGCGGCAATGCATTGCAGGCCAATCAAGGCACGGCTGTAATCGAACCCCTGCATGACCTGGACGAATCCCATATTCTCATCGCCGATCATGTGCTCGTCCGGCACGAAGACATCATCGAAGAAAACCGATCCCCGCCCGACCATCTTCGATCCGATATCGTTGAAGCGCGTCGTGGTGACACCTTCGTCCGTCATGCCGACCATGAAGGCCGATACGGCCCGCGCGCCGCCATCGGCCGCACCGGTTCGGGCGAAGACCACGGCGGCGTCCGCCCCGTCGGCGAAACTCATCGACGTCTTCTCGCCGTTCAAAAGATAGCCCCCCTGCACTTTACCGGCGCGCAGTTGCAGGTTGGCCGCATCGCTGCCGCCGCGCGGTTCGGTAAGACCGAGGCCCACGATCGCATCCCCGGACACAATGCGCGGCACCCATTCCCCGGCGAGATCCTTGTTGGCATTCCGGACGATAATCTGGCCCATCAGTGAGCCTAGAAGCTGCACATAGCAGACATTCATATCGCCATAGGCTATCGCTTCGGCAATGACGCCGGTGGTCACCCCGCCCATACCGAGGCCGCCGAATTCCTCCGGCAAGTCGACACCGATCAGGCCCATCGCCCCCATTTCGCGGACCAGATCGCGATCAAGACCGTCATCCCGGTCGCGGTCCATGTAAAAGGGCGCCAACTTTTCCGTTGAGAACCGTTCTGCGGTTTCAAGGAAGGCCTTTTGCTCCTCTGTCAGCGAGAAATCCATCCTGGCTATTCCTTTCGGTCCCGGCGTCAGCCGTGCATCGTCAATCCGCCGGAAACACTGATCACCTGCCCGGTGATGAAGCCCGCGTCATCGCTGGCCAGAAAGGCAACGATGCCGGGATAGTCCTCCGGCTCGCCCAGCCGCCGCATGGGAATGGCCCGCTTCAATCCCTCCGCCACTTTGGCGCCGGCCTCGCCTTGCGAAAATTCCTCAAAAAGCGGTGTGTCGGTCGGGCCGGGGCAGACCGCATTCAGTTGAATGTTCGCGCGCGCCAGTTCCCGCGCCACTGTCTTGGTAAAGGAAACGATACCGCCCTTGCAGGCCGCGTAAACCGCTTCGCCGGAGGACCCGACCCGTGCCGCATCAGACGCGATATTGACCACCCGCCCGGACTTCCGTTCCACCATGTAGGGCAGAACTGCATGATGCATATGAAGCGGGCCATAGAGGTTCAGGTCGACGATCTTTTTCCAGAAATCCGTATCTGTATCGAGGAAGGCGATAGGTTTGTCCCATCCCGCATTGTTGATCAGGATGTCGATCGGCCCGTCTTCGGCAAAGGCGGCAACCGCCGCGTCGACAGAGGCCCGGTCCGTTATGTCCACCTTATGGGCCGTTGCCATGCCGCCCGCCAAGGCGACGATACCTGCCGTTTCGCCCGCACCCACTTCGTTCAGGTCGAAGATGCCGACGGTGCTTCCTTCTTCGCCGAACCGTTTGCAAATTTCCCGCCCGATGCCGCTGGCCCCACCGGTGACGATCACTCTTTTCCCAGCCAGTCCACGCATTGCCGTTTCCCCTGTGGTTACGTTCTTGTTTCGACTTCCAAGGAAGGCAAGCCCCTATACAGGACATTCTTTCTTGAAGTTCGGCTTGCGTTTTTCGCGATGGGAAGCGACGCCCTCTTTCACCTCGTCGCCAGCGAAACCCAGCATCTCCAGCGCGGTCGAGGTGTCGAAACTGGGCCCGGCGCTGCGCAGCCAATTGTTCAGGGCATATTTCGTCCAACGGATGGCGCTCTGCGCACCGTTGCTCAACTCGACAGCCACATCCAAGGCCGTCTTCATCAATTCATCGTCCTCCACACACATGGAGACGAGGCCGATGCGGTCGGCTTCCTCGCCGCTGACCGGCCGGCAGGTCATCAGGTAGTATTTCGCCTTGGCCATGCCGCAGAGCAGCGGCCAGATCATCGCCGCAACATCACCAGCGGCAACGCCCAGCCGGGTGTGCCCGTCGACGATTTTCGCGGATTTCCCGGCGATGGAGACATCGGCCAGGATACCGACGACCAGGCCCGCCCCGACCGCCGGTCCATTAATGGCCGAAACAATAGGCTTGTTGCAGTTGACGACGTTGTAGACCAGATCCTTCGCCTCTTTCCAAACGCGCATGCGTTCTTCCTGGCTTTCGATCATTTCCTCGATCAGGTCGAAATCGCCACCCGCGGAGAAGGCCTTCCCGGCCCCGGTCACCAGAACGACATTGATGTCGGGATCAGCATCGATGGTACGCCAGATTTCAACTAATTGGCTGTGGGTCTCGCGATCGACGGAATTGTAGGTTTCCGGCCGGTCGAAGGTGATTTGCAGCACCCGGTCGGCGGGGTAGTCGATCCGAAGTTTCGTGTAGGCGGCATAGCGGTCGCTCACCGTTCCCTCCCGTAAAAAATTTATTGATTTGGTATGAAGGGTAAATGATCCGCGGGATGCAGGCGAGTCCGACATGGCGCCTGCACGGGGATTTTTATAACAGCGTTATCTTATTTTTGACGGTGCGTGTCGGAAACGGCTTTTGAAAGCGGTCGAAAAATGCGCGGAACTGGCAAAACCGGTTGCAAGCGCAATTTCGGTAACGCTCATAACCGATTGCTCGAGTAGGTTTCTGGCCTTTTCCAACCGCAAACCACGATAAAAAGCCATGGTGCTGGCCCCCAGTTTTTCGCTGAACAGCCTGTTCAATTGCCGCGCACCCAAGCCGCAGAGATGGGCCAGTTGATCCAGGCTGAGAGGATCGGCGACATGGTTTTCCATCATCTCGATCGCCTGGATGACGGCAGGGTCCGAAACGCCGTATCGCTCTACCAGGCCCGCACGTTGCGGACCGCCGGATGGCCGTACATCTGTATGCATGAACCAGTCGCTGACCCTTCTTGCGAATGCCGCCCCGTGGTGCCGGGTGATGACGGCATGCATCATGTCCAGGGCCGCGGTTCCGCCGGCGCAGGTCATTCGGTCCCTGTCGATCACATACAGGGAGCGCTCGACCAGCAGGGATGGCGTAATCTCCGCCAGGGTCTGGACATGTTCCCAATGAACCGTCATGCGCCGCCCTGCCAAGACACCCGCACGCGCCAGAATGACGGGCCCACCGGAAACGCCACCAATCTGCACACCGCGACGCGCCAACATACGCAGCCACTGGAAAACCCGCCCATCGTCGAACCGCGCGGGATCACCACCGGCGACGACCAAAACAAGGTCGAAATCGCGATCGCCATCCAGGGTCGCCGTCCCCTCGATCACCGCGCCGCTGGACGAAACCGACCGACCGCCGGCAACGGGAATATGCCGAACATCATAAAGACGCTTCCCTGCCAGGTGGTTTGCCGCACGCATCGGTTCCGCCGCCGAAGAATAGGAAAGCAGGGCGAAACCGTCGATCAATAGGAAGCCGACCCGGAAGGGCCCAGTGTTATGCAAGGTCATGCCCGGATTTTGAAAGTTTCCGACCATTTTTGGCAAGTAAATCTGATGCCCGACCTTCAATTATGGCTACAGCATAAAAAAGGGATGGTAGACATGCGGTATTCGGGGCTTCGCGTCCTGTGGGAGGGTCTGACGGGCAATAAGGGCTGGCAGCCCGCCTGGCGGGAGCCTGAGCCGAAAAAGTCTTACGACGTCATCGTCATCGGTGGCGGCGGGCACGGCTTGGCGACCGCCTATTACCTATCGAACAAATTCGGGATCACCAATGTGGCCGTTCTGGAAAAGGGATGGCTGGGGTCCGGAAATATCGGTCGGAACACGACGATTATCCGATCCAACTATCTGCTGCCCGGCAACGAACCGTTCTACGAACTTTCCATGAAACTGTGGGAAGGGTTGGAGCAGGACTTCAACTACAACGCCATGGTTTCCCAGCGCGGGGTCCTCAACCTGTGCCATACGGATGCACAACGCGACGCCTTTGCGCGGCGCGGGAATTCCATGCGCCTATCCGGTGCGGATTCGGAACTGTTGGATCAGGATGGCGTGCGGGCATTGTATCCCTTCCTGGATTTCGACAACGCGCGTTTCCCGATCAAGGGCGGCTTGCTGCAAAAGCGTGGCGGATCCGCCCGGCATGACGGGGTCGCCTGGGGCTACGCCCGCGGTGCGGATCTGCGCGGCGTGGATATCATCCAGAACTGCGAAGTGACCGGCTTCCATATCGAAAACGGTGTCTGCAAGGGCGTTGAAACAACGAAGGGCGCCATTTCCGCCAAGAAAATCGCTGTCTGCGTCGCCGGCTCCTCCGGCCGGGTGATGGCACAGGCGGGGATGCGTCTGCCGATCGAAAGCCACGTTTTGCAGGCCTTCGTGTCTGAAGGGTTGAAGCCGATCATCCCCGGCGTCATCACTTTCGGTGCCGGCCATTTCTATATCAGCCAGTCCGACAAGGGCGGCCTCGTCTTCGGCGGCGATATCGACGGCTATAACAGTTATGCCCAACGCGGCAACCTGCCTGTGGTGGAGGATGTTTGCGAAAGCGGCATGGCCCTGATGCCGATGATCGGACGGGCCCGGCTGCTCCGCATGTGGGGCGGTGTAATGGACATGTCGATGGACGGATCGCCCTTCATCGACAAGACCCATATCGACGGCCTCTATTTCAACGGCGGCTGGTGCTATGGCGGCTTCAAGGCAACGCCGGCATCCGGCTATTGCTATGCTCATCTGCTGGCCAAGGACGAACCGCACCCGGTCGCGACCGAAATGCGGCTGGACCGTTTCAAACGGGGCCACATGATCGACGAAAAGGGCGCCGGCGCCCAACCGAACTTGCATTGAGGAGGCACGGCGCATGATCATCAATCATCCCCTGCTGGGCCCACGCGACGCCGCCGAGTTTTATTACCTGGGCGATGCATCCCTTCTGGACCGGCCCGACTGGCAAGCGCCGGACGCCGCCGACAAATTCTACGAATACCAATATCTGCGCGACAATGCGGCCGGCGAACATCGTGAACTTTGGTATCACGAACAGGGTGACCGTTCCTGGCTGATCGTCACGCGGGATACGTTGACCCATGACATCACCAAGGTCGAACTGGCCCATGACGTTGCCTTGGCTAAACAAGCCGACCCAGCAAACACGGGCAGGGAGGGTTGATCATGAGCCAGCGCATGCGCATCAACGGCGGCATCGTCGACCGGTCCAAACCACTTTCCTTCGAATTCGACGGCAAGCAATTGCAAGGTTTTGCGGGCGACACGCTCGCTTCGGCCCTGTTGGCGAACGATATCCGCTTTGTCGGCAGGTCGTTCAAGTATCACCGGCCGCGCGGCATTTTCACGGCCGGCCCGGAAGAACCCAACGCGCTGGTTCAACTGCGCCGGGGACCGTATCAGGAGCCGAACACGCGCGCGACCGTTGCGGAACTCTATGACGGGCTGCATGCCGCCAGTCAGAATTACCGCGGCAGCCTCAACTTCGACCTGATGGCCGTGAACGACTTGTTCGCGCCTTTCCTGAGCGCCGGGTTCTACTACAAGACCTTCATGTGGCCGCAGGCCTTCTGGGAAAAAGTGTACGAACCCGCAATCCGCGCCTCGGCCGGGTTGGGACGGCTTTCCGGTAAGGACGACCCGGACATCTACGACAAGGGTTTCCTGCATTGCGATATTCTTGTGATCGGCGCGGGGCCAGCGGGTCTGATGGCGGCCCTGACGGCGGGGCGTTCCGGCGCGCGGGTGATCCTGGCGGACGAGGACTTCGCGCCGGGCGGGCGGCTCAACGCGGAAACCCATGAAATTAACGGCGGCGACGCGCAAGGCTGGACCGCCAGCGTCCTTTCCGAATTGAAAAGTCTACCCAATGTCCGGCTGATGAAACGGACCACGGTCTATGGCGCGTATGATCATGGCGTCTATGGCGCCTTGGAAAAGTCGACGGACCATCTACCGATGAGCGGCGGAAAGCCGCGACAAATCCTATGGCGCATCTATTCCAAGCGCGCTGTGCTCTGCGCGGGCGCGACCGAACGGTCGATCGCCTTCGGTAACAACGACCGTCCCGGCGTCATGCTGGCGGGCGCCGTACGCGCCTATGCCAACCGCTGGGGCGTCGCGCCGGGCCGCAACGTCGCCATCTTCACAAACAACGATGACGGCTGGCGCACCGCAACGGACCTTGCCGCGAAAGGTGTTTCCATCGCCGCCGTGATCGATACACGGTCCGGTGCGGCGCCGGCCGACGTTGCGGGCGCCACCATCGCGATGGGCGCATCCATTGTCGACACCAAGGGTCGGAAGGGTATTTCCGCCGTGACGTTGTCGAACGGCACGACGGTTCCCGTCGATTGTCTGGCGGTGTCTGGCGGCTGGAGCCCCAATGTTCACCTGACCTGCCACCAACGCGGTCGTCCCGATTGGGCGGACGAAATCGCTGCCTTTGTTCCGGGCAAGGACCTTCCGGTGGGGATGAGTGTCGCCGGCGCGGCCAAGGGCGCCCTGACCCTTGCGGCCTGCCTGCAAGAGGGGGCGAAGGCCGGGGCGCAAGCCGCGCAAGACCTGGGGCTCACCGCCAGCATGGCGGAAATCCCCGAGGCATCGGATGAAGCTTCGGCCATCACGCCCTTCTGGCATGTGACCGAAAGCAAAGGCCGTGCCTGGATTGACCTGCAAAACGATGTGACGGCCAAGGATGTCCAGCTTGCCAAACGGGAAGGGTATCGATCCGTCGAATTGTTAAAGCGCTACACGACCCTGGGAATGGCGACTGACCAGGGCAAGACCGCCAATGTCCTTGGGCTGGCCGTCCTGGCCGAAGCCAGTGGAAAATCGATCCCCGAAACGGGCACGACAATCTTCCGCCCACCCTATACGCCGGTTCCCATCGCAGCCTTTGCCGGCCGCAGCCGGGGCAAGGACTTCCGCCCCACGCGCTTGACGCCCGGGCATGAATGGGCCGCGGAACAAGGGGCCGTTTTCGTCGAAGCGGGCATGTGGCTTCGTGGCCAATGGTTCCCAAAACCCGGCGAAACCCATTGGCGGGAAAGTGTTGATAGGGAAGTTCTTGCGACTCGCAAATCAGTCGGGATCTGCGATGTTACGACCCTCGGTAAAATCGATGTTCAGGGCCGCGACGCGGCCGAGTTCTTGAACAAGGTATACGCCAACGGCTTTGCGAAACTACCAGTCGGCAAGGTTCGTTACGGCTTGATGCTGCGTGAAGACGGCATGGTGATGGATGACGGTACCACCGCGCGCCTGTCGGAAAATCATTTCGTGATGACGACGACAACGGCCAATGCGGTTGGTGTGTTCCGGCATATGGAATTCTGCCGCCAATGCCTGTGGCCGGATCTGGACGTGCATTTGATCTCGGCGACAGAACAATTCGCGCAATACGCTGTCGCGGGCCCAAATGCCCGCAAGCTGCTGCAGAAAATCGTCGACCCGGAATTCGATATTTCCAACGACGCCTTTCCCTTCATGGGGTGTGGCGAAATCACGGTCTGCGGCGGCACGCCTGCCCGGCTGTTCCGGATATCCTTCTCCGGTGAGTTGGCATACGAAATCGCCGTCCCGTCGCGCTATGGCGATGGCTTGATCCGCGCCTTGATGGCGGCCGGTGAGGAATTCGATGCCGTTCCCTACGGCACGGAAGCGCTGAGCGTCATGCGGATCGAAAAAGGACATCCCGCGGGGAACGAATTGAACGGCCAAACAACGGCGCGGGACATGGGCATGGGCCGCATGGTTTCGAAGAAGAAAGACTCCATCGGCAGCATCCTGTCCGAGCGGCCTGAATTGAACCGGGAAGACGGCCTTGCCCTTGTCGGGTTCAGGCCTGTCGACAGGGCCAGGCAATTGAAGTCCGGGGCGCATTTCATTCCCAAGGGCAAGACACCGTCGTTGGAGAATGACGAAGGCTGGATGACATCCGTCGCCTATTCCCCGACGCTGGGCCATTCCATCGGTCTTGGCTTCATCAAACGCGGATCCGACCGCCTGGGCGAGACCATCGTCGCCGCCGATCCGATCCGGGGCGAGAGTATCGAAGTCGAAATCGTTTCACCCCATTTCTTTGATCCGGAAGGGGAACGCGTCCGTGCCTGACATGACATTGAAACCCAAGACGCCGCTGAACGGATACAGCGAAACCTTTGGCGCAACGGTTCTGGAAGAGATCGCGGGGATGGGATTGGTTTCCATCGCCACGCCGCGCGGTGGCGTCGATGCGCTGCAAGGTGCCGTTCAGTCCGCCTATGGCTGTGCCCTGCCGCCCACCGGCTCAAGCACCATCGGCAATGACGGCGCCATACGCCTTATGGGATTGCAGCCGGGCCAGGTCTTCGCACTGTTCGCCTATGATGGTGACACAGCCGTGACAGAAATCGAAAAAGCGTTGGGAGACAACGGCTATTACACGGACCAGTCGGACAGCTGGGCCATGTTGCACCTTTCCGGCAGCGCCGCTATCGACGCCTTGGCGCGCATCTGCCCGCTCGACCTGGACGCGTCCGTCTTCCCGGACGGGACAGTCGCCCGGACAGTGATGGAGCATATGGGGGTGATCGTCCTTCGGGAGGGAACGGACGGCTTCTTGCTGATGGCCGCCCGTTCCTCTGCCGCGAACTTTCTGCACGCCGTCGAACAATCCGTCCGCAACGTGACCTGACCGGTTAGCCGGTCAAAGAGCGGGCCTTCAGCCCAGCACCGACACGATCGCCTTTCGGGCGGCGTCGACGATTTTGTCCGCTTCCGCGCGATCCAGGCAGAGCGGCGGCGCGAAGCCCAAGATATCACCCTGCGGCATCGCCCGGCCGATCACGCCTTCCTTCGCCAGCGCGGCGGCGACCTGCGGGCCCACCTTGTCGCCTGCATCGAAGAAAACCCGGCCGTCCTTCTGTTTGACGAATTCGACCGCGCAAAGCATGCCCTCGCCACGCACATCGCCGACATTCGCATGGGTCGACAGCGCATCGTGCATCGATTGGTTCAGGTAGGAACCGACGACGCGGGCATTGTCGACCAGGTCCAACGAGTCGATCAGGTTCAGGTTGGCGACGCCGGCCGCCGCGCCGATCGGATGCGCGGAATAGGTCCAGCCATGGCCGATTGGCCCCAACTCGTCCGTGCCCTGTTCCAGAACCTTCCAGACCTTGTCGGCGATGATGGAGCCGGAGAGCGGCGCATAGGCCGAGGTCAGACCCTTGGCAATGGTGATGATATCCGCGTTGATCCCGTAATGGGTCGTGCCCATCATGCTGCCCAGGCGGCCGAAGCCGGTGACGACTTCATCCGCGATCAGCAGAATATCGTGCTTTGCGAGGACTTCCTGGATCGCCGCCCAATAGCCTTCCGGCGGCGGAACGATTCCGCCCGTGCCGAGAATCGGTTCACCGATGAAGGCTGCGATGGTATCCGGCCCTTCCTTGGCGATCAGCGCTTCCAGTTCCCGGACGCAATGATCGACGAAGTCCTTTTCGGACATGTCCAGATCGGGCCGGCGGAAATAATACGGCGCTTCGGTATGCACGACCTTGTCGAGCGGCAGGTCGAATTTCTTGTGGAACAGTTCCAAACCGGTCAGCGAACCGGTCATCAGGCCCGACCCGTGATAACCGCGCCAGCGGGAGATGATCTTCTTCTTCTCAGGACGGCCCAGAATGTTGTTGTAGTACCAGACGAGCTTGATGTTGGTCTCATTGGCATCGGACCCGCCAAGCCCGAAATAGACCTTGGACATATTGGCCGGCGCCCGGTCGACAACCATCTTCGACAAGGTGATGGAGGCTTCGGTCCCGTGCCCGACATAGGCGTGATAATAAGAAAGTTCCTTCGCCTGTTTCGCTATCGCTTCGGCGATTTCCTGACGGCCATACCCGACATTCACGCAGTAGAGGCCCGCGAAACCGTCGAGCATCTTATTGCCGTCGCGGTCTTCGATATACACACCGGAACCCCCGGAGACGATCCGGCTGGGGCTTTCGCCGCGTGCGTGCTGTGCAAGATGTGTCGAGGGATGGAAGAAGTTCTCCCGATCCCACTTGTCCAACTGATCATTGGTCAACATGTTTCGATCCTTTCTTTTTTACAGTCAGCCGGTATTGAAGACAGTCTCCGTAAAGACTGTCACCCGCAGCGTTCCGTGCAAAAAAGGACCTTTGGGCCGGTGAACTTTTCGGCATTGGTGCCGGCTGCCACCTATGCTTCCACAATCGTCCCCGTACCCGCGGTTTTGGCCGCAGCGAAGGCGAATGTTGCTATGGCGGTATCTTGTGCGCCCGTTCCGGTCAAGTCACAGAGCGTGATTTCCCGGTCCGATTTCCGCCCCAGGGATGGGTCCAATACGACCTGCCCCAACTCGTTTATACCATCCGTCGTGGCCACCGTACCGGCTTGAAGCGCGGACCGCAATTCGCCCAGGGTTTCGCATTGGCTGATCCGGTCAGCCACATAGACGTCCAATTTCGTGAAGGCGGCCGGGTCGATTTCATTCTTACCGGTCTGGTCCGACCCCATGGCGGTGATGTGCAGACCCGGATGGAGCCAGTCCGCCTTCAGGACCGCTTCCGCGGACGGGGTCGTCGTCACGACAAGCTGGCTTTCGGCGACCAGGCGCGCCGGGTCGGGTTCGGCAACGGCGTCGACGCCGGTCCTTGCGGCGATGTCCGCGGCACAAGCCGCCGCTTTTCCGGCATCGCGTCCCCAGACGAGCACTTTCTTGAACGGCCGAACCAGGTGCGCCGCCTCGATTTGTAACCGCGCCTGGGCGCCGGTGCCCATCACGCCTGCCGTCTCGACATTTTGCGGCGCCATCAGTTTGGCGGCCAGGCCGCCCGCGGCGGCCGTCCGGACATCGGTCAGATAGCCATTGTCCAACAGCACGGCTTCGACCACGCCCGTCTTCGCGGAAAACAAAACCATCAGCCCGTTGGTGCTGGGCAGGCCGATCGACGGGTTGTTGAAGAAACCGGGACTGATCTTGACGGCGAACCCGTCGAAGCCCGGGATATAGGCGGTCTTCACGTCGACTTCGCCATGTACGGAGGGAATATCCATCGACATGATCGGCGGCATGATGACCTCGCCCCCGGCCAGGGTCGCGAAGGCTTTCGCGACGATGTCTATCGCGGTCTCGTCAACGGAGACGAATTGGCGCAACTGCGCTTCGGTCAGTATATGGATGTCACGCGGCATAGGCTTGCCCCCTTATTGTTGTGTTGCCAAGCGTCACATCGCGACCTTGCATGATATCCGCGTGGACCGTCATATCGATATTGCGGCCTGTGATGATGGTCGCAATCGGACCGTCAGATTTCGGTAGTTTGCCGGATTGCAACGCGGCAATGCCGACAACGCAGGCCCCCTCGCAAACCATCCGGTCTTCGTAATATATGGTCTGCATGGCGCGATAGATCTCGTCCTCAGTCACCAGCAAAACATCGTCCAGGAAGTCTCGACATAGAGGAAAGGACAGCCGGTTATCAAGGCCGATTCCGCCGCCTAGCGAGTCGGCAAGGCTCGGCACCTCCTCGACCTCCACGGGATTGCCCGCCTGAAGCGAGGCATGCATCGCCGCGCCGCGGTCCATGGAAATGCCGATGACGCGGATATCCGGCCGCCGGGCCTTCACGGCGAAGGCGATGCCGCCGGCCAGACCGCCGCCCGACAAGGGCACCAGAACGGTCTTGAGCGAGGGACATTGATCGAGCAGTTCCAGCCCGATCGTTCCCTGTCCCGCAATAACATACGGATCGTCGAAGGGCGATATTTCGACCAATCCTTCAGCTTCGACCAACCGCAGGCTCTCCGCCATTGCATCGTCCTGGGATTTACCGATGATGCGCACTTCCGCCCCCAAGGCCTTGATACCGTCGATCTTCGCCTGCGGCACCAGGGACGACATGCAGATGATCGCCCGCATCCCGCGCGCCCGCGCCGCATAGGCAACCCCACGGCCGTGGTTCCCGGTCGAACAACAGGTCACGCCGCCGACATCCCCCTCAAGCGCGAGGATCGCATTGGCCGCACCACGCAGCTTGAACGCCCCCATCGGCTGGGTCATTTCAAGCTTCAACAGGAACTCATTCCCTGCGAGTTTGCTGAGATGGGGCGACGGCACCAGGGGTGTCGTCACCGCCATGTCGGCAATCCTGTCCCGCGCCGCGTCTATCCAACTTGGCGTGAAATCCGCATAGTCGATCATACCGTCCCTACCCTGCAGCTGCTTCGAAGCCGTCCAGGACGTTAACGGTATTGATCCCGATTTCTTCCACCGCGTAGCCGCCCTCCATCACGAAAAGGGTCGGCAGGTTGGCGCCGGCGATGCGCCCACCGTAATCCGTGAAATCCTGGCTGCGCAGCTTGAAGAAGCTGATTGGATCCTTTTCAAAGGTGTCGACACCAAGGGAGACGACCAAAGCGTCTGCCCCGAAATCCGCGATCCGCTTCAAGCCTTCATCCAGCGCCGCGCCCCACACCTCATAGGGGGCAGCGACCGGCAAGGGGAAATTCGCCGTAAAGCCTTCGCCGGCGCCAGCCCCCGTCTCATCCGCGTAACCCAGGAAATGCGGGAAGGCATCGACCGGGTCGCCATGCAGGGAAACGAAGAGAACATCGTCCCGGTTGTAGAATATTTCCTGCGTGCCGTTGCCGTGATGAAAATCCACATCCAGGATCGCAACCTTTGCCGCGCCCTTGCCGCGCATATGGTTCGCGGCGATGGCGGCATTGTTCAAGAAACAATAACCGCCGAATTGGCTGGTCGATGCGTGATGGCCGGGTGGGCGGCACAGTGCGAAAGCAGCCCGGTCGCCGTTCATCACCAAATCGGCGGCCGTCAACGCCACGTCCTTCGATGCCAAAGCGGCTTCCCAACTGCCTTCGGAAATCGACGTTTCCCCCGCCAGGGCGTAATAGCCCAGAAGACCGTCGATTTGCTTCGGGATTCTGTCAACGGAAAGGGAACGGGAGGGCCAAACCGTGGGGATCGCCTCTCCCTTATACCCACTGTCGGCCCACAGCTGCCAAGCCTTGGACAGGAAATCGACGAAGCCGGCGTCATGTATCGCGAGCACCGGGTCCATCCCGTAATCCGCCGGTTCCACGTAATCCCCAAGACCGCGCTTGTCCAACTCAGCGGTGATGAATTCGATCCGCTCCGGGCACTCGAACGGCCGCACGAGAGTGCCGCCATAAAGTTCCGTCTTTGAGTTCCGCAAGTAGTGCCGTTCCGTGAAAACCGTCTTCATACGCGTAAGCCCTCTAAGTGATACCGGCGCATCCGCAACCGGCGAAACTGGAATTCGTCGGCCCAGTCTGGTTCACCCGCCCCTGGTTTCGCAACCCATTCCGGACCTGTGTGGGAGGGATTGTGACATCCTGGTTATGCGTCCGGCCTCACCGGCTTGAACACTTGGCTTTCAACCTTCGAACCGTCTAGACTGCCGGCCTCAGAGCGAGGTCGCGGAACCGGGACCGCCCCCTCCGGCACAAGAATTCTGATGCAGGCGAAGGAAGACAATATGCGCTTTTCGACCATGATCGCTGGTTTGTTTCTGGTATTTGCCGCCGTCCCGGCCGCCCATGCCCAAACCGGATCGCAAGCGGTTCAAGTAGAACTGAACAAGCTGGAACCCCAGGCGAATGCCTGCCGCGCCTATCTGGTTCTGCAGAACGGAACGGAAAGCGAATTTTCGTCCCTGCGCCTCGACTTGGTCGCCTTCGACACGGACGGAATCGTCGCGAAACGCCTGGCGGTTGAAGCCGCGCCCCTCCCCCCGGGCAAGACCAGCTTGAAGCTGTTCGACATGTCCGACCTTTCCTGCGAGGGGATCGGCCACTTGCTGCTGAATTCCGTGCTGGCTTGTGGCGATCAAAACGGTGAGCGCACCGACTGCTTGGACCTTGTCGGTGTGTCCGCGAAGCCGGGCCTTAGCCTTATCAAATAGCGCCTACTCAAATAGCGCTTACTCAAATAGCGCCTGCGAGGAAGCTAGTTCCGCTTCTCTACGCCGCCGTCGACAAGCATGCCGCACACCCCGTTGGGCAGCATGAGCAGCGGGCCGTCCGGTACGCCTTGGGTCCGTAGCGGACAGGGGGGCATTGGCTTCCGGCACTCCGCTTCGCTTTCCGAACCGGCCTTCATACACGTTTCGGGCATTCGCGCATCGTGCCGGGAATCCGACGCCGCATAGGACACCGAAATCGATAGCATCGCGACCGTGCATACCGCCAAACCAATAGGCATCAGGCCTTTTCCGGATTGCGTTTTGGGGGCGGAAGACATGGGGCGATCCTTAAGAGTGCTTTCGGTCGGGCTTCAGTGGACGGGCGGTTGTCGAACCGGCCCTTGCATACGTTTTCGAAAAGAAGAATGCCGCCGAATATCCCCGATTGTTAAATATCAAACGGGAATGATTTCCATGCCCCCTTTGCATCGTTCTTTCTGCTAGTGTCCCTGTTTGAGGGTCAGACCCATGTCAGAATGGTACCTATTTCAGGGAGAAACGCGGGCGGGATGAGCGGTTTGGAGGACTTGCTGGGGCTGGATGCCCCTTTGGAGGAAAAGTTACGCGCCTATGAGAGCCGACAGCGTGCGGCGGGCTCGAAAACGGCAGCGCTTTACGATGCATTCATTGCAAGGCTGGACGCCGGTGAGGCGGCGGATACTGCGCCGAAACGCGGGGACTTTTTGCCGCCATTCGCACTGCCCAACGCCGATGGTGAACTCGTCTCATCCGGCGCATTGCTTCGCGACGGCCCCCTGGTCGTCAGCTTTAACCGCGGCACTTGGTGCTCCTACTGCCTGTTGGAACTCTCCGCCCTCGGCGAAGCCTATTCGGAAATTCGGGCGCAGAATGCGTCAATCGTTTCGGTCATGCCCGATCGCGCCGCACGCACCAAGTCGATACAAGAGGCATTCAATCTGCCGTTTCAGATCCTGACCGATATCGACAATGGCTACGCACTAACCAGCGGACTGATGATTTCCCTTGGCCCCGAATTGCGGGAACAGATGACCGCGGCTGGAATAGATTTGGAAGAAAGGCAAGGGAACGATGCCGGGTTCGTACCGATCCCTGCGACCTATATCGTCGCGCAGGATGGGCGGATCGTCGGCGGCGGTGCCGATATCGATTTCCGCCGTCGCTTCCCGGTCGCGTCCATTCTGGACGCTTTGCGGATGCTGAACGAGTCTATGGGGGCGTGACCGAAACAGACCAATCGGCGGACCGCGCCAATCTGACGAGCCCGGCTGCCGCAGGCGAATATCGGCGGCCCGCCACGGCAAAAAGCGACACCGTGCGCTGAATGTCCAACCCCTCTACCGGCAGCGCCACGACCGTCGCGCCGGCATTCTTCACGATACTTTGCGGCGCGAATCCAACGCCGGCCCCTGATGACACGAGGGTTTCAAAGTCCGATTCCCGGTCGGCCGAATACCCTTCGGACATGGCTACATTCATCCTACGCAGCGCGTCTACGATAGCCTCGCTGCTCTCGCAATGCCTGCGCGTCACAAACACGGCGTCCGAAAGATCGCTAGCGGTCACACTGCTTTGCAGGGCCAAGGGCCCGTTTACGGCGAGACAAAGCCGCATATCTTCACTGAATAGCGGCCAGGCATCGATCCGTGACCAGATCGACCCGTCCATGGCGGCAAGGGCGAGTTCGACTTCCCCTTCCTCCAACTGTGCCATAACCGAGGAACCGGTGCCGCGCGACAGTTCCAGTTGCATGCCCGGATAGGCCTTTGTCAGTTCGCGGATCAGAGGAAGGAGCAATTCCAGAGGTACCGACTCCGACAGGCCGATCCGCAACGGTGCGACATCGCCACGGCCATAATTTTCGGCTTGTTCCTTTGCCTGCTCAGCGGCTTCTAAGCTTTGTTGAAGGGGCGGCAACATGGCGCGGCCCAAATCGGTCAGATGGGTGCGGCGGCCCTCCCTTCGAAAAAGCGGCGCGCCCAGCTCTTGTTCCAGTTTTTGAATCGCACGCGTCAACGCTGGCTGGGAGACATTACAGTCTTCCGCCGCGCGCGTGAAATTAAGTGTCCGGCTCACCGCCAGGAAGTACCGGATTTGATAGAGTTCCACCCTTGCCCCCTTGGGATCACAGGTTTGTGAAATCTGCCAGACGGAACAGCTCGCGCACAACGACAATTCATACATACCGACACACCGATGCAATCGAGGGTTCGGTATCCAAAGCTAAAAACAGCTATCCACACCGCTTTCCGGGGTGACAATCAACGACGACTGTATTAATTTAACTAACCACTCAAATTAACCTATAGGGCAGTCATGAGCGATATCGATGAACGGCGAGGCGTGCCGGAAGATTGGGACCGAAGCGGATTGGCGCCGTGGACATATCTGAATGACGAACTGGCGGAACTGGAAAAAGACACTCTGTTCCGGCGGCACTGGCAATTGGCCTGTCACGTCTCAAACCTGCCCGAACGCGGCTCCTACATTACTTTCGACATTGTCGGCGAACGCGCCATCGTGATGCGGGGCGAGGACGGTGAAATCCGCGCCTTCCATAATCTATGCCGCCACCGGGGTTCCCGCGTGTTGGATAAGAAGCGGGGCGTCTGCAAGAAGGTTATGATCTGCCCGTTCCATGGATGGGGCTACAATTTGGACGGCACATTGCGGTCACCCACCGCACCGGAAAGCCTGCCGAAATTGGACAAACACGAACACGGATTGAAGCCGATTGAGCTGGATATCTGGATGGGTTTCGTCTTCCTGCGTTTCCTGCCCGGCGACCAACCGAAGATATCCGAATTGCTGTCCCGGCATGAAAAAGAGGTCGCGCCCTATGGGGCACAGGACATGGTGCCTGTCTATGGCGGCTATTGGCGGCAGGAAATGAAGGTGAATTGGAAGGCCGTCCGCGACGTGGACAACGAAGGCTACCATGTACCGATGGCCCATCCGGGCCTGCACGACCTGTACGGCAAAAATTACTACGACGAGCCGATCATCAATGGCACGAACCGGTCCTTCGGCGAGTTGACCGAAAGCCCCGGCCATCTATGGAGTGTCCGTCACTACAAGAAGATCCTGCCGGATTTCCCGAACCTGTCCGGCCCGAATAAACGCGCCTGGCTCTATATCGGTATATTCCCCAACACGGTGATTTCCTTTTATCCGGAGAGCGCGGCCTTTTATCAGGAATATCCACTTGCATCGGGGCGGACGCTGCAGCGCGGCGCGACTTATCGCTATGCGGAAGAAAGTCGCGAGATGCGCTTGTCCCGCTATTTGGCCGAACGGATCGACAAACTGACCACGGAAGAAGACACACAGTTGATCGAATGGACCTGCGAGGCCATGGAATCCAGTGCCTTCGACGGGATCATCTTGTCGGACAGGGAATACGGCGTCCGCGCCTATCACGACAAGCTGCGCGACCTGCTTCCGGTCATGTCCCTGCCGGAAGCCCCAGCCGCCGGCACCGTCGCGGACACCAATGCCAAAATGGCCGAAGAACGCGCGGTGGCAGCCGAATAGCGTTTCAAGTTGTCAGGATAGTGGTTTTGTTGCCCGGAAGTGATGCGGGCAATGCTCGCCGCTATCCAGGACGACCACCATTGCGCGCCAGGTGGCGATCTGGGACACCAAGTCGCTGGGCGTAATGACAGTTTCAAATTTCGCCCGGTCGATGCGTTCAAGCCGTGCGAGTTCTTCCTTGGCAATCTCCCGATACCAGGGGTTTCTGTTCTTCATTGAAATATCGATGAAACCCGCAGCTTCCAAGGCGTTTCGATAGCGGTTCGGGGACGCCATGCCGAAACCAAGATCTTCTTCGGCGATATAGTGCGCCATTTCCGGCGACGGTTCGCCGTCATGGGAAATCAGCCAGTCCGAGGCGACGAACATGCCACCCGGCTTCAAGACGCGGAACGCATCCTTGGTGAGCGTTTCCTTGTCCGGGATATGGACGATCGAATCCTTGCTGAAAACAATATCGACGGAACCATCCGCCAACGGTATCGGCCCCGGTTCCACCTGTCGTATTTCAATACGGTCGGCCAAGCCGGCCTCTTCGACCCGCTTGCGTGATACCTCACAAACCGGCGCTTCGACATCCAACCCGATGACCTTGCCCGCGTCGTAATCTCGGACAAGCGAGACGGTAATACCGCCTGTGCCGCAACCGATATCGACGACCGTCTTGCCGGCCAGGTCAACACCTTCCAACAAACGGGCGACTTCCGCCGGCCCCCCAGGGGATAGAAACCCCTCGCCCCAAAGCTCCTCAAGGAATGCGACAGCGTCGCTATCGTAGTGAAGTTCCTTCGATTGCATTTACATTTTCCCTTTCATTGCCACCGCGCTTTCCCGGCAAAGAAATCTGGGCATGCGTTAGCCGTCGGACACACGCGACAGTTCAAGGTCGCGCTGGCGTTGCTGCCGCATCATGATGATCCCGGCAATCGCCACGCCGACAGCGACGACAAGAATGATGATCGTCGCCAGGGCATTGATGTCCGGCCGCAAACCGAGCCGGATTCGGGAATAGATCAGGATCGGCAGCGTATTAGATCCGGGCCCGGTCACGAAACTCGCGATCACAAGATCGTCCAGCGACAGGGTGAAGGACAGCAGCCAACCCGCCATCATCCCCGGCGCCAATCGGGGCAAGGTAATATCGGTCAAAACCCGGAATGGCTTGGCGCCAAGATCCTGGGCCGCCTCTTCCAGTGTTTCGCCCATGCCGACCAGCCGCGACTGAATGATCACAGCGACATAGGCCAATGAGAAGGTGATATGGGCGATCGTGATGGTCGTGAAGCCGCGTTCCGCCGGCCAGCCGATCAAGTCCTGCATGGTGATGAACAGCATCAACAGCGACAGACCGGTGATGACTTCGGGCATCACCAGGGGTGCTGCCAGCATGCCACTCATCAAGGTTCGACCCTTGAACCGCCCGAACCGCACCATGGCCAGGCCGGCGAGTGACCCGAGGATCGTTGCGAAGGTCGCGTTCACAACGCCGATCTTCAAACTGAGCATGACCGCCGACCACACTTCGGGGCTTTGGAACAGTTCGACATACCAACGCACCGACCAACCGCCCCAAACAGGCACCAGCTTGGATTTGTTGAATGAATAGATGACCAGCAAGATCATCGGGACATAGAGGAAGGCCATGCCCAAAACGAGCATCCAGGTCAGGAATGGGGAGCGTCCTTTCGACATGGTCAGCGCGCCTCCGCTTCCTTGGCCTGATAGTGCTGATACAGCATCATCGGGGCCACCAACAGAACCAGCAATGCGATCGCGACGGCAGCCGCGACGGGCCAGTCATGGTTGGCGTGGAACTCATTGTACAGCAGACGCCCGATCATCAAGACATTCCCGCCGCCCAACAAATCAGGAATAACAAATTCGCCGGTCGCCGGAATGAAGACCAGCAATCCGCCGGCCACGATGCCCGGCATTGTCAGCGGCAGGGTCACCGTGAAGAAAATCGATGTGGGTTTTGCGCCCAAATCCGCCGCGGCTTCGTTCAGGGTGTTGTCCAGCTTTTCCATATTTGCGTAAAGCGGCAGTATCATGAAGGGCAGGTAGGTATAGACGATGCCCACATAGACGGCGAATTCGCTATAGAGCATGCGGATCGGCGTTTCGATCACGCCCAGGTCGATCAATAGATTGTTAATCGTCCCCTGATCGGCAAGCAGTCCCATCCAGGCGTAGACGCGCAACAGGAACGACGTCCAGAACGGCAGGATGATCATGAACAGCAGCATGTTCTTGGTTGTCGGCGGCGACCGCACAATCCCATAGGCGATCGGATAGCCGATCAACAGGCAGAGTAATGTCGAAATGCTCGAGATCTTGATCGAGTTCAGATATGTCGTGACGTAAAGGTCGTCCTGGAAAATATAGAGGAAATTGTCGATGACGACCCGTATCGTAAGGATCCCCTCATCGGTCCATTCGAGGAGCGAGGAGAAGGGCGGACTTGCGATCAAGGCCTCCGCGACGCTGATCTTTGCGACAATCACGAACGGCAGCAGAAAGAAGATCAGCAGCCAGGAATAGGGCAGAAAGACGACAACGCTCTTCCAGCTCGACTGTATTTTGCGGGAAATCCTGGCGCCGAGCGGCGGGTTCTCCAGCGCTTTGTCTACTTCCGGCACGGGGCTGTCGCGCATCGTATCGGTCATTTTGTCAGCAGGATCGGGCTGGACGCGGACCAGGACAGGTAGACGTCCTCCTCCCACGTGATTTTATGGGTCCGGTTCTTCGGCCGCACTAGGTTCGGCGCGGTCACATCGACCAGCGTCCCGTTGTCCAAGCGCACCCGATAGATTGAAACGTCACCCAGATAGCCGATATCCTCGACGACGCCCTTGGCCTGATTGGGGCCGGCGGCTACCGGCGGCTCTTTGGTCAGCTGAATTTTCTCGGGCCGCAATGCGATGAAGACCCGCGCGCCGTTTTGCACCGACATACCATGATCGATCAGGACCGGTCCGGCTTCGGTATCGACCGTGACATGATCTCCCGATTCCTCCGCGACCCGCCCTTCGAAGATGTTCGTCGATCCGATGAAATCGGCAACGAAGCGGGATTCCGGAAATTCGTAGATTTCAGTCGGCGTGCCGATCTGGGAAAATTGTCCTGCATCCATGACCGCGATGCGCGTGGACAGGGTCATCGCTTCTTCCTGATCGTGGGTGACCACAATGAAGGTAATACCGACCTTTTCCTGGATGTTCATCAATTCGAACTGGGTCTGCTCACGCAGGCGCTTGTCCAGCGCCCCCAGCGGCTCATCCAGCAGCAACACCTTCGGCTCCTTCACCAAGGCGCGCGCCAGGGCAACGCGTTGGGACTGCCCGCCGGAGAGTTGATGCGGTTTTCGTTTCTTGAAATCTTGAAGTTCAACGAGCTTAAGGATGTCGTTCACACGGTCCTCGATCTCGGACTTCGGAACGCCGCTTTGTTTCAAGCCGTAGCCGACATTCTTCTCAACCGTCATATGCGGGAAAAGCGCGTAGCTTTGAAACATCATGTTGGTCGGGCGTTCATAGGCCGGAACATTGGCCATTTCCACGCCGTCGATGGAAAACGATCCCGAGGTCGGTTGCTCAAACCCGGCGAGCATTCTAAGCAAGGTGCTCTTGCCGCAACCGGACCCGCCGAGCAGGCAGAACAGTTCGCCTCTATAGATATCCAAATCGACATTGTTCACAGCGGTGAACGCGCCAAATTTCTTGGTGATCCCCCGAACCTTGATGAAGGGTTCGGCATCGGGATCCAACCATGGCGAGTCTATATACGCCTGCTGTTCGCTCATGAACCCTCCCACATCCGGTTATGCATGGATGACCACGTCATGACGAAATTCTAAGGAAACGGCCGGCAACGCTGGTATGCGTCGCCGGCCTGTTTTGACTACCTAGTTTCCGGCCTTGAAGTCGGTCCAGACACGGGTGCGGGTCCGTTCGATCTTCGGCTTTAAGGGCGTCATCGTATACATCTGTGCAACCGATTCCGGCGGCGGATAGGAGGCTGGGTTGCCGGTCACGGCGGGATCGATCATGTCGACCGCGTCCTTGTTGGCGGATGCATACCAGGTGAAGTTGGTATCGCCGGCAGCCACGTCAGGCCGCATCATGTAGTTCAGGAACTTGTGGGCGCCTTCGATATTCTTCGCGTCGGCCGGGATGACCCAACCGTCAACCCAAAGCTGGGCCGCGCCTTCACCCGGCGGCAGGAAGAAGTCGAGCACGACGCCGGTATTGGCTTCCGCCGCGCCGGACATCGCCAGCAGACCATCCGGCCCCCAGGTCACCGCCACGCAGAATTCCTTCTGCGGCATGCGCTGATAGGCATAGTTGTCGAAGGTCTTGATGTAGGGACGGATGGCGAGGAGCAATTCTTTCGCCTTCTCGTAATCCGCCGCTTTGTTCGAATCCGGCTCAAGTCCCAGATAGGCCAGCGCCATGGGGATGACGTCGCCCGGCGAGTCCAGGAAGGAAACGCCGCATTTCGCGATTTCCTTCATATGCTTCGGATCGAAAATCATATCCAGCGACCCGATCGGCGCATCCGGATAGGTCTCCAGAACCAAATCTTTGTTATAGGTCACGCCATGCGTGCCCCACATATAGGGAACGATGTGCTTGTTGTCCGGGTCCCACTTGGCGGCGATTTGATCCATGATTTCCGGCATGGCATGCGACAGATTCGGAATCTTGGATTTGTCGATTTCCTGCAGGATGCCTGCCGGGATCAGGCGCGCGATCTGACTGGAGGAATGCGACACGACATCGTAGCCGGATCCGCCGGCGAGAAGTTTGGAATCGATCGCTTCGACAGAGTCGTAGTTGTCGTAGATGACCTTGATCCCGGTTTCCTTCTCGAAGTTCGCGATCGTCTCTTCGCCGATATACTCGGCCCAGTTGGTGACGCGGAGAACGTCTTCCGCATTCGCCGTCCCGGCCAGCGCGGCGACAGCCGCCGCGCCGAGCAAGACGCTTTTGAGAAGTTTTTTGACCTCTAACATTCACATCTCCTGTTCGTATATTTTTTTATGTTGGTTTATTGACGCCCAAAATGAGCTTTTGCACAAGGGGTTCGTTGCACTGCGGCAACGCGTTAACTTTCCCCCGTTTCCCGTGCCAGGGTTTCGATCGCCCTGCCGAGGATATCGAACATGTCGTCGATCTGCTGGCGTGTGATGATCAAGGGCGGCGAGAAAACGCACATATTAAGCAAGGGCCGAACGATCAGGCCCAGTTCCTCGCATTTTTCGTCGATCCGGCTGCCGAACTTCTGATCCAGCGCCAATCGGCTTTCATCCCCGGCCGTAAGACGGCCTTCGACGCAACCGACCAAGCCGACACCACGGGTGTCGGCTATAATCGGCGATGCGCCCAGGGCATTCAACCGCTCCAGGAAATACGGCGAAATATCGCGGACATGCTGCAGAATATTCTCCCGCTCCATAATCTCGATATTCTTCAGTGCTGCGGCGCAGGATACCGGATGGCCGGAATAGGTATAGCCGTTGGAGAACATCACGCCCTCCTGTCCTTCACCGGTGATCGGCGCCAAAATCCGGTCCGAAATCAGGCAAGCGCCCAGCGGCAAATACCCGGAAGTCAGCCCCTTCGCGCAGGTGATCATGTCCGGCACGATGTCGAAGACATCTTCCGACGCGAACCAATGTCCCAGGCGGCCGAACCCGGTTACGACTTCGTCAGAGATATAGAGCACGTCATGGGCGTGGCAAACCTCAAGGCATTTCTTGTGGTAACCCGGTGGCGGAATGATGACGCCGCCAGACGCCAGGATCGGCTCGGCAATAAAGGCGCCGACCTTGTCGGGGCCCAATTCGATGATCGCGTTTTCCAGATCCGCGACTTTCAGGTCGCACCAGGCCTCCAGATCCATGCCCTCGGGGCGCAGGTTCGGATTCACGTCGGGCAGCAGATGGGCTTGGTCCGTATCGATATCGAACCAGCTTTTGCTGCGTTCCTTCCCGGTGACCGACGCCGCCAGATAGGTTGAACCATGATACGCTTTTTGCCGCGAAATCACGATTTTCTTATCAGGTCGGCCGAGCCGGTTGTTGTAGAAATGCACGAAGCGCATCGCCGTATCGACCGCGGTCGACCCGCCCGTCGTGAAGAAAACCGTGTTCAGATCGCCCGGCGCCAGTTCGGCCAATTTCCGCGCCAATAGCGCCGACGGCTCGCTCGCCGTGTTCCAGGGCGAATGATAGGAAAGCTGCATCACCTGCTCGGAGATGGCATCGGCGATTTCCTGCCGGCCATAGCCGATTTGCGTGCACCACATGCCGCCCGGCCCATCGATCAGCTTCTTTCCATCCTGATCGTAGATGTAAATCCCTTCCGCCCGGGCAGAGATCGTCCGGTCCGCGCGACCGTCTTCCATCGACTCCCACGGATGCATGTAGTGTTTGTTGTCGTATTCGCGGATTACCGCCGCTGAATTGCTCAGGCCCGTCATCTCGCCTCCTTGCACCATTACGCGTCTCTCTTGCTCATCATTGCCGGATCGTTCCGGGATTTCGTTTGCCGATTGGCCCGTGTCCGTGTGTCAGAAAAGTCCCGGCGGGGTGGCCGACCGCCTTTTGTTTTTGAAGAAGGGACGTTCGGCGATCTTCGCCTGGGCCATGACTTTTTCCCATTTCCCTTCCTTGGGGTGATAGATCTCGACCCAAAGGTCGTCCTTCACCGACACGCCGTAAGGGGCGCGCAGTTCCGCCAGGGCCAGGTTCCGCTTGCAGGTCGGCGACCATAGGGCGGAGGTGACATGCCCGGCTTCCTTCTTCTTGCCGTGATAGACAAAGGCGTCCCGGGCCGGCTTGTGCCCTTCGATTTCCAGCCCCACCAGCAAGGTGCGCGGGCCGCGGCGCTGCGCTTCCAACAAGGCGCGGCGGCCGTTGAAATGGCCTTTCTCGAAATCGACCAACCAGTCCAATCCCAGTTCGAAGGGCGTTCTGCCCCGGCTAGGCCGCTGCGCGTCGTGGATCGGCTGAAAGTCGACCCGGGCGGCGATGAAGCCGGCCTCGATCCGGGCCATGTCCAGCGCCTCGCCGCCGATGGGCCGCAGCCCATAGTTCTGACCGGCCGGCCAAAGCCGGTCCCACAGTTCGTCCGCCTTCGACGCCTCGACCCATAATTCGTAGCCGAGGTCGCCGGTAAAGCCGGTGCGTGAAATCTTCAGCCCCGACGCCACGTCCATGATGCCGAAGGGCTTTAGGTTTTCGACGCCGTCGAACCCCGCCTCCTTGAGGACGGCGAAACTGGTCGGGCCCTGCAGGGCCAGTCCGGCGATGGTATCGCTTTGATCTTCGATTGTGACATCGAACCCCCAGGCAATGTCATGGAGCCAGGAATATTGCGGTTCCTGACAACACAGCTGGAATTCGGTTTCCGAGAACCGGAAAAGCGTGCCGTCATCGATGACCGACCCGTCCTCATCGCACCAAACGGTATAGCCGACCCGGTTGTCGCCCAGTTTCGCGGCATTTCGCGTTACCAGGCGGTTCACCACAGCCAGGGCGTCCCTGCCGGTGATCGCGTATTTATGCATTGGCGATATGTCGAACAAAGTCGCCTGGTTTCGGATGGCGAAGTACTCCGCTTCCACCGTCTCAAACCGGCGGGCGGATACGAAACCGGCCCAGGGCATCCAATCTTCGGCAAGGCTGAAGGGACGCAAATGGCGGTCGAAAGGTGTTTCAACCAAGCCCCGGCGGACCGGCAGCCCGTCTTTCAAGTTCGGCCGATGACCAGTCATGCCGCTGCCCTCCCCAGTTTGACCTGCAGAGCCGCTTTCGCCGCATTGCAGCCCGGAATGCCGGTGACGTCGCCGCCTGGATGGGTCGACGCCCCGCAGAGATAGAGCCCCTCCACCGGCAAGGCATAGCGTTCGATCCCTGGGGCAGGCCGCAGCATCAGCATTTGATCGGCGATCATCTCACCATGATGCCAATGCCCGCCGGGTGCGCCGGTCTGAGCCTCGATATCCGCCGGCGACAGAACCTGCCGCGCAGTAACGGCGGCTTTCAATCCCGGCGCGAATTGATCCAAGCAATCCACCACGACATCGCCCAAGGCATTCCGGCTATCGTCCGCCCAGCCCTGCTTCAAGCTATAGGGAACATATTGAACGACGGCGCTAAGCACGTGCCCGTCCCCATCCACCAGGCCCGGGTCGGCCAGGCTGGGGATCGTCACCTCCAAAATCGGGCTTGTCGGCAATTCGCCGTATTTCGCCAGGTTGAATGCCTTTTCCATGACCGCCAGCGACGGGGCATGGAGAATTCGGCCGCGGTGAAGATCGTCCGACAGACCAGTGAACACCGGGGCGGCGGACAAGGCGAGATTGACCTTCGCCGTGCATCCTTTTGTCCGGATATGTCGCGCACGGCGGATCATCTCCGCATCGAAGTTCCCGACCCCGGCCAGGACCATGGTCGTCTTGGGATCCAGACTGGACAGAACCCTGGCACCCGAAATCTCGGTTCCGTCGGCAAGAACGACGCCCGTCACCCGGTCGCCCGAAAGCACCATCCGCTCGACCGCAGCGCCGTAGCGAATTTCCGCGCCGGCGGATTTGGCCGACTTTTCGAAAGCCCGCATCACCGCACCCATGCCGCCGCGCGGCTGATGTTTCGCACCGCCATTCGCCAAACGATACATCAGCGTCAGCACCGTTCCCGGCGACCTGGGCCCGACGTGACCGCCCAGCACGGAATCGAGAGCGAAAGCACCGGCCAAGGGGCCATCGTCGATCTCATCCAAGATCGTGTCGTAGGAATTGGAGAGCAGAACCCGCAGGAATTCCCGCATGTCTTCCTTGCCCATCCGGCGCAGACCGAGGGCAAGCTTGCCGAGCGACGCGGCTTCCCGCCAATCGATACCGCTGAGGCTGGGCGGCGGCTTGCGTTTCAACGCCGCCAATTGGTCCGCGAACCGGATCAACCGCGCCCGAAGGGTCAGAAATTCAGCTTCGCCGGCAAGCGCCCCGCCATCGGCATAGCGGACGCCCTTCGCGTCGGAAACAATGTGCTTCCCGTCCGAAGACAAAGAAATCGTCGGAAGATCGGTCGCAGCATAGGCGAAGCCGTGCCTTTCCAACCCCAGGGAGGCGATTTCCGCGCCATCCAGATTGGAAAGCAGATGCGCCATTGCCGGACATTCATAGCCGGGCGCGACGGTGCTGTTCGCTGCCATGCCCCCCGGATCGCCATTCTTTTCCAGCACGACGACCTTCTTGCCCGCACCGGCCAAAGTCGCCGCCGCGGCCAAACCGTTATGGCCGGCCCCGATCACGATTGCGTCGTATTGGGTCATGCCGCCCTCCCGAAACCTTTACGACCGAGATCGCTGAGCACTTCCCGCGCGGCGTTGGCGCCCGGCGCCGCCATGACCCCGCCGCCGGGATGGGCGGACGACCCGCATAGATACAGCCCACGGATCGGCGAGCGATAATCCGCATAACCCGGAACCGGCCGGTTGAAGAGCAACTGGTCGAAGGTGAGTTCGCCTTGGAAAATATTGCCTTCCGTCAGGCCCACCTCACGCTCGATATCCCAAGGCGTCCGCACTTCCTTGTGTAGGATCAGGTCTTTGAAATCCGGGCTGTACCGCGCGATCTTGTCGATCACCGTATCCGCGAATGCGTCCCGGTTCGGACCGTCCCAGGATTCGCCGTTTGCCAGTTCATAGGGCGCGTATTGAATGAACAAGGTCATCATATGCTTGCCCGGCGGTGTCATTGTCGGATCGACATGGGTCGGGATCAGCATGTCGAAATAGGGATCTTCCGACCAACGCCCTTCCTTCCAGGCGTCGTAGGCGCGTTCCAGCTCGTCCAGGGATTCGGACGCATGCAGATCGCCGCGCAGGAAGTTCGCCGTCCCCGGGATATTGTTGAAAGTCGGCGCGCCGTCCAGCGCGATATTGATCTTGCCGGACGAGCCGCGGATTTTGAAACGTTTCACCGCCTTCACGAAGTCGCCCGGCAGTTCCCCGTCTTCCACATGGTTCAGGAAGGTGCGCCGGACATCCATATTGGAGACGACCGTGTTCGCCGTATAGGTGTCCCCGTTTTCGAGGACAACGCCTTCCACCTTGCCGTTCTTGATCAGGAATCGGTCGAGCGCGCTGCCCGCCTTTATCGTCCCGCCGGAAGCCTCAAACGCTTTTCCAAGGGCCTTGGATACACCGCCCATGCCGCCGCGCGTGAACCCCCAGGCCCCGATGCTGCCGTCCACTTCGCCCATGTAATGATGCAGCAGAACATAGGCCGTCCCCGGCGAATAGACGCCAAGCCCCGTTCCGATGATGCCGGAACCGGCCAGATGCGCCTTGATCACTTCGCTTTCGAAAAATTCGTCCAGGAATTCGCCGACGGACATCGTGTAGAAGCGAAGAGTATCCGCCATGTCACGCGCGCCGAGATCGTGGAAGCGTTTGCCGAGATAGAGCAGTTCCTGAATGTCGCGCGGTCGAAAGCGGACCGGGTCAGGGGGCGTACGCAACAGCAACGGCTTGATGAAACGGCACTGTTTGGTGACGAATTTCGAGTACCGATCATAGGCGTCGACATCTTTTTTCGAATGCCGCGCAATTTCACGGCGCAAGGCGTCGTGGTCTGAATAATAGGCGAAATGATCGCCGTTGGACATGAAGGTCGCGCCGCTTTCATACGGAATGACCTGCAAGCCGTGGCGCGCGAGATCCAGGTCCCGAACCACTTCCGGCCTTAGAAGGCTGCATACATAGGAACAGTTCGAATAGGTCCAGCCGGAATAAAGCTCCCGGCTGACCGCCGCGCCGCCGATATAATCGTTCCGCTCCACGATCAGTACTTTCAGGCCGCTTTTGGCCAAATAGCACCCCGTTGCCAGGCCGTTATGGCCTGCCCCCACAACAATCGCGTCGTATTGTTCCGTTTTCATTGCGCCAACCAAATCCGAAGAAAAGAAACCAACCCGACTTCAACCGACCAAGTCCTTTTCGCCGGGAACCTCCCCACATTAACCATGCGCCTGTCCAAACGAGCCCAGGACCTGAACCTCACGTCACGGGCAAGGCTATTCGAAGCATCAGGGAGCGTCCACGTTTTTTTAAGCAGTTAGTTAAATTAATCCTCGACAGATGCGGGGAACGGCGTTACGACCTATGGTAAGGCTCGGTTTGGAGAAGATTTCCCAATGGCGGAACAGACGAACAAGAAGCCAATAGGGCGGCCCAAGGGGGAGCAGGTGGAAAACGCCGCTCGCCGGCGGAAGCAGCTTGTCGAAGCCGCGATCGATTCAATCGTCGAATTGGGCATGTCGGCAACGACCCTGGCCACGGTCGCCAAGGCCGCAGGCCTGTCGCAGGGCGTCGCGGTTTTTTATTTCAAGACCAAGGAAAACCTGCTCGTCGAGACGCTGAAGCAGCACTACGAAGAATACGATACGTTCTGGCGTCAGGCGATCGACGATGCCGGCAGCGATCCGATCGACCGTCTGTCCGCGCTTGTCTTCGCGGATATCCATTCCGATCTTTGTACAACGCGGAACCTCGCCTTGTGGAATTCCTATTGGGGGGAAGCCGCCGCGCGCCCGCGCTTCGCCGCGATCTGCGACACACATGACCGTACTCGTTATGAAGTCCTGACCGGTCTGTGCGAGGAGGCGTCGCACCTAATCACCGGCAAGATCTGGACACCGGTTTCAGTCGCCGACGCCCTGGATAGCATGACGGACGGCATGTGGATTCGCCTGCATATCACACCCGGCTTCATGGATCGCCAACAAGGCCGGCGCATCCTGGCCAGTTTCATGGCAACCGTTTTCCCCACCGAAGCCGCGCGCATCCTGCGCCGGGCCGAGTCCTACGAATAATTCCTGATTTCCACCACGATACAAATGGGCGGTAAAAATGCGCGACCCACGCTACGATGTTTTATTCGAACCGATCCAACTTGGCCCGGTCACGGCAAAGAACCGGTTCTATCAGGTTCCCCACTGTAGCGGCATGGGTTGGTTGCGCCCGAAGATGCTGGCCGCCATGCGGGGTACGAAAGCCGAAGGCGGTTGGGGCGTCGTTTGTACTGAATATTGCTCCATTCACCCCAATTCGGATGACGGCGCCTATCCCTACGCGCGGCTGTGGGATGATGACGATATCCGCGACAATGCGCTGATGACGGACGCCGTCCACGAACACGGCGCTTTGGCCGGAGCGGAATTGTGGATCGGTGGAAACAGCGTCGCGAATCTCAGCACGCGCCTGCCGCCCATGGGGCTGACAAGCCTGCCGAACACCGCCGACGACAACTACCACCCGGTACAGAGCCGGCGTGTGGATAAGAAAGATATCCGGAACATTCTGACGTGGCAGGCCGATGCCGCAAAACGTGCGGTGCAGGCCGGGTTCGACATTGTCTATGTATACGCGACACACGGCTATCTGCTTGCTGAATTCCTCAACCCCATCACAAATCAGCGCACCGACGAGTACGGCGGATCTCTGGAAAATCGTGTGCGGATCGTGCGGGAACTGCTGGACGTGACCCGCGACGCGGTCGGCGACAAGGCCGCCCTTGCATGCCGGTTCTCCGTCGACCTTGCCAGCAATGAAGGCTATGACGCGTTCGGCCTTCTGGCCGACATTCCGGACCTTTGGGACGTGACCGTGCCCGACTACGGAATAGAAATGGGAGCATCCCGTTTTGTAAAAGAAGCCGAGTTGCAGGACAGTGTCGCCAAGGCCAAATCGCTGACCACAAAACCCGTCGTCGCGGTGGGCCGTTTCACCTCGCCCGATACGATGGCGCGGGTGGTCCGCGACGGCACGCAGGACATGATCGGCGCGGCACGCCCTTCCATCGCCGACCCCTTCTTGCCAAAAAAGATCGAGGAAGGGCGGATCGAGGACATCCGTGAATGCATCGGATGCAATGTCTGTTACGCACATGACACACTGGGCGTTCCCATTCGCTGCACACAGAATCCCACCATGGGCGAGGAACACCGAAAGGGATGGCATCCCGAAGCATTGTCCAGAACCACCAAGAGCGAAAAGGTCTTGATTGTCGGGGCCGGCCCTGCCGGCTTGGAAGCGGCCCAGATTCTAGGCAAGCGCGGCTACGAAGTCATGCTTGCGGAAGCGACGCGGGATCTCGGCGGCCGCGTGACACGGGAAAGCCGACTGCCGGGTTTGTCCGAATGGGCCCGCGTGCGCGATTGGCGCATCGGGCAAATCGAAAAGCTGACCAATGTCGAAGTCTTCCGGGAAAGCCGGCTGGGCGTCGATGACATATTGGCTGTTGGCGCCGACCACGTATTCGTGGCGACGGGCGCTGATTGGACCGTCGATGGCTTGGGCCGTCGCCGGGATACCGCAATCGGCGTGGGAAACGGCGCCAAAATCTTGAGCGCCGACCACATTCTGGCCGGTGACGAAACGCCAAGCGGCCATGTCGTTCTGTTCGACGACGACCACTACTATATGGGATCTGTCCTGGCATTGGCACTTAGGAGCAGGGGCAACACCGTGACATTGGTTACGCCCGCGGGACGGGCCGGCGCCTGGGGAAAATACTCCAATGAGGAATATACCGTCACCCGAAAGCTGATCGAATCCGATGTGCGGATCGTCACGAACCGAAGCCTGGAAAGGGTGGATGCGGGGTCTGCAACGATATCCTGCATTTTCACCGGCCGGGAAACGACAATAGAGGCCGATTGGGTCCTGCCGCTGACCCGGCGGGAACCGGATGACACCCTTTTCCATTCCTTACGAAAAGTCTGCGACGATGGCCGGGACGGGGCACCGAAAAGCCTGAAGCGGATTGGCGATTGCGAAGCGCCGGGCATGATCGCCTCAGCCGTCTATTCCGGATACAAGGCTGCAGTGGAACTTGACTGACCGACCGCAGCAGCGGCCGGATCAGTATTCGATCATCGCCAAGGCGCGCAGTTCCTCAGGCGTTGTTTTCGGATAGCCGAAGAATTCCAAATAGGCGGGAATTTGCTCGAACAGCATGTCAGTGCCGATCTGCGTGACACACCCGCGCGCCTTCGCGGCGGCAAGAAAGGCCGTTTCCTCCCGCTTCATCACCACTTCGCCGACGAATGACGAAGATTCAATACGGTCGGTTTCCATCGGCATCGGATCACCGTCCTTCATGCCAAGCGGTGTCGCGTTGACCACGATATCCCAGCCCTGCGGGTCGTTGGAACCGACGGTGACAGCAAGCGTGCTGTAATGGGTCAGCAAACTTTCAGCCAACCTTTCCGACGAGGCCGGGTTCACATCAAACAACCCGATCCGCCCCGCCCCTTCCTTGGCAAGTGATGCGGCAATGGCTGAGCCGACACCGCCGCTGCCGACTACCAGGGCCGACGCCCCAGCAATAGTCCGTCCCTTTCGCAGCACGCCCCTCACAAAACCTTCGCCATCGAACATGTCGCCGACAAGGCGGCCTTCCGCATCGCGCCGCACCGCGTTGCACGAATTACAGACCTTCACCGTTGTACTGACCTCGTCCAACAGTCCGACGGTCGTCACCTTGTGCGGCATGGTAACCAAGGCGCCGGCGATGTTTCGCAGGCGAAAGACCAGCCGCAGGAAATCCGGAAAATCTTCCGCCTCGCACCCCATCGGGACGACGACGGCATCGATTCCCTTGGCATCGAACCAGGGGTTATAGATCATCGGTGCCTTGAAGGTTTCGGTCGGCACGCCGAGATGGGCAAGAATTTGGGTACGGCCGGATATCATGGTTTTCCCTGACTATGATCTTCTTATCGTTTCACGATTAGACGATCCCCACTGGATCGCGCGGAGCATCGTTGCAAATGGTTCTCACGCAGGCAATGCTGATACACAACGATACGCGCGTTACCAGGGATAGGATATGAAAACAGCGATTGCGACCGTCTCGATATCAGGCGATTTGAGTGAGAAACTGACCGCCATCGCCGATGCCGGTTTCGACGGCATAGAGATTTTTGAAAACGATTTCCTGACCTTCGACGCCGCACCGCGCGACGTCGGCGCCATGGCCCGAGACCATGGTCTTGAGATTTCCCTGTTTCAACCCTTCCGCGATTTCGAGGGCATGCCGGAACCCCAGCGTAGCCGCGCCTTCGAACGCGCTAAGCGCAAGTTCGATTTGATGAACGAGATGGGAACGGACCTGGTCCTGGTTTGCTCCAACGCCTCGCCCCTCTCTCTCGGCGGCATCGATCGCGCCGCGGAAGACTTCAGGGACTTGGGCGCACTGGCAGCGGAACATGGGGTCCGTGTCGGCTATGAAGCGCTCGCCTGGGGGCGCCACATCTCCGACCATCGGGACGCCTGGGAAGTCGTCCGGCGCGCGGACCACCCGAATATCGGCCTGATTCTGGATTCCTTTCACACCCTGGCGAAAGGAATCGATCCCGACACGATCCGGTCGATTCCGGGGGACCGCATTTTCTTCATTCAATTGGCGGATGCCCCCAAAATCGACATGGACTTGCTGTATTGGTCCAGACACTACCGCAACATGCCGGGCGAGGGCGACCTGGACGTCACAGGGTTCATGCGCGCCGTGGCGGCGACAGGCTATGATGGCGTCGTCTCACTGGAAATCTTCAACGATCAGTTTCGCGGTGGATCGGCAAAATCCATTTCGGTCGATGGGCACCGGTCCCTGGTCTATCTGATGGATCAGGTCCGCCGCCAGGAACCGGACATCAAGGTCCAAGTCGACGATATGCCCGACCGCATCTCCGTCGGTGGCATCGAATTCGTCGAATTCGCCGCCAGCGAGGCGGAAGCTGCCTCTCTTACCGCGCTGATGCGGGCCTTGGGGTTCGTCCGGACCGGCCGCCACGTGTCCAAGAAAGTCGACCTGTGGCGGCAGGGCGACATAAACATCGTCATCAATACGGAACGCACCGGCTTCGCCCATTCTTCCTATATCGTCCACGGCACGACGGTCTGCGATATCGGACTTCGCGTGGACGATGCGCAGGCGACCATCGAACGGGCGGAAGCCCTGGGCGCCGCGCTATTCACGCAAGATGTGAAGCCGGGCGAATTGGATATTCCGGCCATCCGCGGTGTCGGCGGTGGGGTGATGCATTTCATCGACGGCAAGAGCGACCTGTCCCGTGTTTGGGAGATCGAATTCCGCCCTGTCGATGATGACCAAGACGAGCCGGTCAATGCCGGGCTGACGCGCATCGATCACATCGCGCAGACCATGAACAATGAAGAAATGCTGACCTGGCTGCTGTTCTACACCAGCATTTTCGAAACGCATAAAACCCCTATGGTCGATGTGGTCGACCCGGCCGGACTGGTTCGCAGCCAGGCGGTTGAGAATAATGACGGGTCCCTGCGCCTGACCCTGAACGGGGCGGAAAATCGGCGAACACTTGCCGGTCACTTCATTTTCGAGAGCTTCGGCTCCGCCGTTCAGCACATGGCTTTCGAAACGACGGATATTTTCGCGGCCGCGGATGCGTTGCGGAAGAACGGTTTCGCGCCGATCACGATTTCGCCGAATTACTATGACGATCTGGATGCGCGGTTCGGGCTTGATGATGAAATGCTGGAGGCGCTGAAGGCGAACAGCATCCTGTACGATCGGGATGGCGACGGGGAATATTTCCAGATCTACAGCCCGATCTATCGCGAAGGATTCTTCTTCGAGATCGTCGAGCGGCGCGGCGGCTATAATGGATACGGCGCGGCCAACGCCCAGTTCCGTATCGCCGCCCAAAAGCGCCATTTAAGGCGCAGCGATATTCCCAAACGATAACGCGTTGGGACTAGGCTCTACCCGCCGACAATCCGCCTCAGCAATACCACTTCGCTGTCCGGCTTGATCGGCTGAAACCAACTGTCGTTATAAATTTTTCCGTCGATGGAGACGGAGACGCCGCGTTGAAGTTGCGGACGGATCGCCGGGTATTTTTCCGACAATCCGTCCAGCAATTCCTTCAAGGTCGTGGCCTCGATCTCGACATCCGCCTGTCCATCGGTGGCCGATGTCAGCGATCCCCAGATTCGGACCATGACCATTTATTCCAACCGTCCCGATCTAGCCGTTCTGGATCGCCGCAAGAACTTTGGGCGGGGACATCGGCAAATCGGTCATACGCACGCCGGCCGCTTCAGACACGCTGTTCGCGATGGCGGCCAAGGGCGGCACGATGGAGGTTTCCCCCACACCCCGCACCCCATAAGGGTGGCCGGGATTGGGGATTTCCAGAATGACCGTGTCGATCATCGGCAGATCGGACGCAACGGGAATCCGATAGTCGAGGAAGCCCGGATTCTGTAACCGGCCGTCCTCACCATAGATATATTCCTCGTTCAGTGCCCAGCCGATGCCTTGCACGGCGCCGCCCTGGAACTGGCCTTCCACATAGGCGGGATGGACCGCTTTACCGGCATCCTGGAAAACCGTGTAGCGAACGACCTTCACAGCGCCCGTTTCGGGGTCCACTTCCGTATCCACCATATGAGTGGCGAAGCTGACGCCGGCGCCTTCGGCATTGACCTCGAAATGGCCCGCAACCGGGCCGCCGGTATTGGATGCGATGGCAGCGATTTCCTTCAGGCTCATCGGCGGGAACTTGCCCGCATTGTCGCCTGCCGGACGGGCGCATCCATCCGCCCATTCAACCGCTTCAGGGTCGATACCCCAGACCATCGCAGCGCGTTCGCACAAAACCTTTTTGGCATTGCGCGCCGCCTTGATGGTCGCCAGGCCGACCGCGAAGGTCACACGGCTACCATCGGTCACTTCGTTTTGGCCGAGGGCGCCGGTATCCGCGATCACGGTGCGAACCTGATCATAGGGAATGCCGAGTTCTTCCGCCGCCATCATCGACATGGATGCCCGCGACCCGCCGATATCCGGATTGCCTTCGCTCAGGGTCACCGTGCCGTCCGGCGTGATATTCAGCGAAACGCAGGTATCGCCGCCGAAGTTGAACCAGAAACCGCACGCAACGCCGCGCCCCTGATTCGGTCCCAAGGGGGCCTTCCAATGCGGATGATCCTTGGCCGCTTGCAACGTCGCTTCCAGGCCGATCGCCGGGAAAGTCGGGCCATAGGAAGACTTCGTCCCTTCCCGCGCGGCGTTCTTCAGACGAACGTCCAATGGGTCGAGGCCAAAGCCCTTGGCCAATTCGTCAACGACGCTTTCCACCGCGAAGGCCGCCATCGGTGCGCCGGGTGCGCGGTACGCCGCCGCCTTCGGGCGGTTCGTCACCACGTCCCAACCCACGGTCTTCACATTTTCAAGGTCGTAGGGCGCGAAAGCGGTCATCGATCCCATATCGGCCGGCGACCCCTGATAGGCGCCGCCCTGATAGCGCAAATCGGCAGAGGCCGCGGTGATCTTGCCGTCCTTGTTCATGCCGATCTTCACATCGATGGAAGTCGATGATGTCGGCCCCGTGGCGCGCAGCACTTCCTCGCGCGTCATGGTCATCTTCACTGGGCGGTTGGCCTTACGAGAAAGCGCCAGCGCCACCGGTTCCAGGAAAACCGTGGTCTTGCCGCCGAATCCACCGCCGATTTCCGACGCGGTGACACGCAGCTTGCCCTGGTCGATACCGAGGATCGCGGCGCAGGTATTGCGGACCATGTAATGGCCCTGCGTGCAGACCCAAAGATCCGCGATCCCGTCCGTGCCCATGGTGGCGAGGCAGGCATGCGGTTCGATATAGCCCTGATGCGTCGCGGCGGTCTTGAAACTGCGTTCCAGAACCTTGTCCGCCTTGGCGAAGCCGGCCTCGACATCGCCATGTCCGAATTCAACACGGTGAACGACATTCTGCGACACGCCATCCGGCACGGTCTCGTCACTCAGCCCTTCATGCAGGACCGGCGCATCCGGTTTCATCGCCGCATCCACATCGACGACATGGGGTAGAGTTTCGTAGTCCACGTCGATCAGCTTCAGCGCCTTGCGGGCGATGGCGGCGCTGGTCGCGGCAACTGCCGCGACGGCGTGGCCGTCATACAAGGCCTTTTCGCCTGCCATGCAGTTGTCGAGGATATCGGCGACATCATCGTCGCCGGCCCCGAAATCGGCCCGCGTCACGACGGCCTTCACCCCCTCGAGGGCTTCGGCCTTGCTTGCATCGATCGAACGGATGCGGGCATGGGCATGCGGGCTGCGCAAGACGCGGCCGATCAGCATGCCCGGTGCGGACATATCCGCGCCGAAACGGGCACGCCCCGTGACCTTGTCGATCCCATCGGGACGCAGCGGACGCGTTCCTACGACCTTGAACTGCCGGGCTTCGCCGGGTTTTTGGCCAGGTGTTTGATCGTCGAGCGGCATCAGGAAGCCCTCCTCATTTCTTCAGCCGCGTCCATGACGGCGCGGATAATCTTGTCATAGCCCGTGCAGCGGCACAGGTTTCCGGCCAGCCAGTAGCGGGCCTCTTCCTCCGTCGGGGAGGGGTTCTTTTCCAGAAGCGATTTCGCGGCCACCAGAATGCCCGGCGTACAGATGCCGCATTGCAGGGCTGCATGTTCCAGGAATTTCTGCTGCAGCGGATGCAGTTTCTCCCCATCCGCCATGCCTTCGATCGTATCGATCTCGCAGCCGTCGGCCTCGGCGCCCAACGTCAGGCAGGAACAGACAAGCCGTCCGTCCACAGTGACCGAACAGGCGCCGCAGTCACCGGTCCCGCATCCCTCCTTTGCCCCGGTCAGGGCAAGGCGGTCGCGCAGAACGTCGAGCAGGGTTTCTTCCGGATCACAGAGATACTCAGTCGTATCCCCGTTGATTTTCGTCGTTACATGTATCTGGCTCATTACAAATCCCTCACTCAACCCCGGTTCAGCCTTGCGCGCGGGCCAGGGCGATTTTCGCCGCCCGCTTCGCCAGGACACCGGCAACATGGGTGCGGAACGCAACAGTTCCGCGTTTGTCGTCTATCGGCTTGCAAGCGGCCGATACCGCGGCGGCCATCTTATCCAGCGCCGTATCGTCTGCCTTGGAGCCGATCAGCGCGGCAGCCGCGTCTTCGACCACCAAGACCGTCGCCGCGACAGCGCCCAACCCGACCCTGGCCGCGGTGCAGGTGCCCGCCTCGTCCAGCGTCAAGGAAACGCCGCAGCCGACGACCGCGATATCCATTTCCGTCCGCGGAATGAACCGCAGATAGGCGTCGCCGGAATTCACCGGACGCGCCGGCAGGAACACCGATGTCACGAATTCGCCCTTGCCCAGCGATGTCTTTCCCGGCTTGACCGGTATCTCTTCCACCGGAATATCCCGCACGCCATCCGGGCCCGCGACCCGAACCACCGCACCGGCGGCGACCATGGCCGGCACACTGTCGGCGGCGGGCGAGGCGTTGCAGAGGTTGCCCGCCAACGTCGCCCGGCCTTGGACCTGGGTGGAGCCAATAAGCTCCATGGCTTCCACCACACCGGGCCAGGCAGCGCAAAGCGCTTGATGCTCGCCCATCTCCGCGCCGGAAACAGCCGCGCCAATGCGCCAGCCGCCGTCTTCCTGCGCGATCGATTTCATGCCGTCGATCCGTTTGATATCGACGACAAGATCGGGCTCCACGACGCCGGATTTCATCTGCACAAGCAGATCCGTGCCCCCCGCCAGGATCCTTGCGGACCCGGTTGCCCCCGACAGCAAAGCGACGGCGCTGTCCACCGTTTCCGGTACTTCGTAAATCATAAATGCCGCACCATGGTTTGGATGTTTCGATTTGGATCAATTCAGGCCAGACCCCGGAACGTTTTCCGTTGCGCGGCAGCCCTTCCCGTATGCCTCAGACAAGAACCATAACCGGCTGTTTGGGAATCCGCCAGCACCGGAAAACGACAATAGCCTGAGGCAAATCGACCGGACCCTCGGTCGGACGAAGCGGGCTTAACAGACTGCGACAGATAACGGGTACGATTCACCGTTCGATATCGGCGCGGTCATTCTGGAAAGTCGTCTTCGTCGACCTTTTTCAGGAAGCCCCGCAAAGCGTCGTCCAACTGTACACGCTCATCTTTGGACAGAACGGCGATCAATTTTTCCTGCGTTTCCACATGAACGGTCACGGCTTCCTCGATGAGCTTGAAGCCCTTATCGCTCAAACCGATGAGAAAACCGCGGCCGTCTTCGGGGTTGGGCGTCCGCTCAACCAGCCCCGCGGCGACGAGTTTGTCGATGCGGTTGGTCATCGTTCCCGACGTCACCATAGTCGACGCGATCAAGTCCCCCGGCGACAACCGATATGGCGGCCCGGACCGGCGTAAGGTGGCCAATACGTCGAAACTCGGCGGATTCAGGCCGAATGTCGCCCAAGTCTTTTCCATTTCCGTCCGAAGGATGAAGGAAAGACGCGAGATGCGGCCGATCAGGCCCATCGGCGCGACATCAAGTTCCGGACGCTCGCGGTGCCATTGGGCAAGAATTTTATCGACGCGATCCATGAAATCACTGTCACGTCATTTTATCTTGACGTCAAGGCAACCGTGATTATCTTGACGTCAAGATACTTTCACGGAGGACGTTATGCCCCGCACCCTGAATACCGATATTCTTTTGACCGCCCTCGCCCCGGCCATCTGGGGCAGCACCTATTACGTGACGACCGAATTCCTGCCCCCCGACTACCCGATCACGGTCGCGATGCTGCGTGCCTTGCCCGCCGGGTTGCTGTTATTGGCGATTGTCCGTCGGTTGCCGACCCCCGCCTGGTTGGGCCGTGTGTTTATCCTGGGCGCCCTTAATTTCGCGATCTTCTGGGTGATGCTGTTTATCACCGCATACCGGTTGCCGGGCGGCGTAGGCGCAACGGTCGGGGCCATACAACCGCTTGTGGTCATCCTGCTTGCCCATGTCACCCTGGGCTCACCGATCAGGACGCTTTCTGTTGTCGCCGCAACAGCCGGCCTTGGCGGCGTGGCCTTGCTGGTGCTGACACCTGACGCGGGCCTCGACCCAATCGGTGTCGTCGCCGGGCTTGGTGGTGCCGCGTCCATGGCTTTGGGAACGGTTTTGACGCGGAAATGGCGACCGCCCGTCTCCCTGCTGACCTTCACATCCTGGCAATTGACCGCCGGCGGCCTGTTGTTGCTTCCCATCGCCTTGTGGATGGAACCGCCGCTGCCGCCACTGTCCACGGTCAATATGGCTGGGTTGGCCTATCTAGGTTTGATCGGCGCGGCGTTTACTTATGTCCTCTGGTTCCGCGGCATCGCCCGGATTGAGCCCGCCGCCGTCTCGACCCTAGGCTTCCTCAGCCCGGCAACCGCCCTGACCCTCGGCTGGCTTCTGTTGGACCAGCAACTCGGCCCCCTGCAAATCCTCGGCATCGCGATCATCCTGGCAAGTGTTTGGATCAGCCAGTGCGCGCCACAAAGGGCCCGGCTGGCAACAGCCGCGCCCTGACCACGCCAAACGGAAAGGAATTCAAGATGAAAATAGTCGTTTTCGGCGCGCGCGGTGCGGTGGGCAGCCGCATCGTCGCGGAAGCCCGGGCCCGCGGCCATAACGTCACCGCCGTTGTCCGGTCCTCGACACAATTGAATGGAGAGGCTCAAACGGTCAAATCCGTGGCCGCGGACATTACCGACGCGACCGCCCTGCCGAGCCTGCTTGCCGGGTTCGATCTGGCCATCAGCGCCGTCCGCCCGCCCGACGGGCAGGAACAGGACCTCGCCACCCTGACAGAGTCTCTACTAACCGCGGCGGCAACGGCAAAGATCTGCCTTCTCATCGTCGGCGGGGCGGCGAGCCTGCTTGTGCCGGATAAAAATCTCCACACCGTTCTGACCGCCCCAGGCTTTCTTCCCGACGAGGTGGTCCCGATCGCCCGCGCAAGTTTTGCTCAGTATGAGTTATGCCGCGAAGAACGCCATGCCGATTGGACCTATCTGTCTCCGCCGGCAATGCTCGTTCCGGGCGAGCGGAAAGGTCACTACCGTATCGGCGCGGACACGCTGCTCATCGACGGTGACGGCAACTCCCATATTTCCATGGAGGATTTCTCGGTGGCCATGCTGGACGAAGCGGAAAGACCGAGTCATCGCCAAGCGCGGTTCACCGTGGCCTATTAAGCCGGCCCGTCACAAGGTGATGCTGGGGTTGCGATGGTTTTCGTCGCAGTCGATCAGGTTCACCTGTTTTGCCAGGATCGCACCAACGCCAAGATCGTCACCGGATTCGGGCGCGAGGCGATGGACCGCATATCCTGTCCAGAAACGTATCTGACCATTCCAGTATTCGGTGACCTGGAAGTTTGAGCGCACCATTGTCACGCCGGGCTCGTCGGTATCGAAGACTTCGATATTCGTGATCATACGACTGGTCCGGCTGACAGGTGTCTGCGACCAGGCAAAGCCGGTCTCCAACCTATACACCCGATCTTCCAATTGACGGCGATCATGGAAGGCAAAGGCGATTTCCCGGCGCGGGTCTCCCCGGTTGCGCGTGCCGGGAATCCAGTAGGCGCATTCCGGGCTGAAAAGAGTGAGCCAATCGCGCAGCCGATCCTGGTCCAGATAGCGCGCCTCCCGGAATAGGATCGACCTGGCGCGGACGAGGCTTGGCCCCTCGTCGATGCGTCTGGACTCCAGATCCCAGCCCTCGAAATCGGCGACCAGCTTCGCGTAGAAGTCATTTGTCACATAATATGAGGAATTAGACGGGTTTCTGTCGGTGGCGCCCATCAATCATGCCCTCCGCGCGAGATGCTGAGTTCCGGATCGGCGGCCATAAGTGTCTTGTAGTGCTTCATGTACTCCCGCATGAAAACCTCGTCCGTCGCCGGACCGGAAACGACACCATCCTTTTCTGTAAACCTATCAGGCAGACCAAGACCGCGGTCCATATAGACCCAGGGGTCTTCCTCCGCGCCAAGGCCCGCTTGGATTTCTTCGAAATTCGTCAAGTCGTCGACTTCGCCAAATATCGGAAATTGCTCTTGCGTCCGCATGCGCAGCGCGTTGATCAAGTCGGCAGCGCCATCCAATTCGTCTTCGTCGTCCACGATGGCTGTTCCGTACCAGGTCGTCGCCGTCTCGTTATAGGACAGCGGCTCCAAAACCTGGATATGGTTCCCCAGGATCAGCAGGTTCGGAAATATGTTAATGTTCATCGGGATCGATCCGGCCAGGTCCAACATCGCGTCCGCCCTTGCGCCATAGCGTTCGCGGATTTCCGATTCATACCCTTCCATTCCCGGATGCAGCCCCTCGATCCGCCAAATCGCACCGGGGCCGTCCGCCAGGGTCGGCCGCTTGTCCTTGAAGTGATGTCCGTTGCCGAAATAATAGACACGGACCCGCCCCGAATCCGGCCTTTGCCGATAGAAGGACATGCCTTTCGGATCGTCCCCCGCGAAGCGGTTTTCCATCATCAACAGCGAACGGTGGGAGAATATCACATGGTACCCGTCGGCGCTGTTGTCATAGGCAAGTTTCCAGTTGCCCTTGAAACGCATCCGGTTCGCCTCGGACAGCACCAACTTTCCACCGGGATTGCGGTCCAGCCAATCGTCGATCGGTCCGCGGACCGGCCCCAGATGATCGGCGAGCGCGGGGGCGTCCATGTTCAATGTGCCGAAGATGAAACCACGGTAGGATTCCACGCGCGGAACCTGGGCCAGGTTGAACTGATCTTCCTGCCGGTGGTCGTGCGCATATCCTTCCCGCCAGGGCACGCCCAGAAGCTTGCCGCTCGTCGCGAAAGTCCAGCCATGATAAGGGCAAGCGAAAGATTTAGCCGTGCCCTGCGCCGCGCGGCAGACCGTCGCTCCGCGATGGGTGCAACGGTTATAAAGGGCCCGGATCACACCATCCCCGTCCCGCACCATGATGATCGGTCGCAAGCCCAACCGGGTGCGGAAGAAACTGTCCGGTTCGGGAATCTGGCTTTCATGCGCAAGATAGACCCAGGTCCCCCCGAAAATACGCGTCAGTTCTCGGTCGAAAATCGCAGGGTTCGTATAGAGCGACCGGTGCACCTTGTCCTCGTGGATCAAGGCGTCGAAATCAAACGCCGTGCCGTCGCCAGTCATTCATCCAACTCCTTTCCGCGTCCCATACCCGGTATCCAACCGATTAGAACGCGTCGAAATACTCATTCATTTCCCACTCGGTGACGCCCACCGCGGGGTCGATGCCCGCCTCGGTGAGAAATTTGGTATAGCGTGCAATTTCGGCCCGCTTCATTCGAAGAAAATAGGTCAGATAGGTCTCCCCGAAGCAGGTCCTGAAGAATTCGGATTCTTCCAGACCGGTCAGGGCATCGTTCAAGGATGCCGGCAGCATCGGCCGGTCGGTCTGATAAGGTTCGTCGTCCGCCGGTCCTGGATCGAGGCCCCGGACAATACCATCCATCCCCGCCGCCAGTTGCGCGGCAATCGCAAGATAGGGATTGGCGGCGGGTTCCCCGACCCGGTTCTCGATCCGCGTCGCCTTGTCGTTCGGTCCCCCTAGCACCCGCAGCAGGACACCCCGATGCTCGACATTCCAAGCGACCCGGTCGGGTGCCAGCGAGTTGGGGCGGAACCGTCTGTAGCCGTTCACCGTCGGCGCGGAAAAAGCAATGCCGGGCACCGCATGGATCAACTGACCCGCCAGGAAGGACATCCCTGTCGGAGACAGCGATGCCCCTTCCGCATAAGGCATGAACAAATTCTCACCGGTTTTCGCATCGGTCAGGGATTGATGCACATGCCAGCCACTGGGAAACAGACCGGCCCCCGCAGGCGCCGTCATGAAACTGGCGAGGCACCCGTTCCGGCGCGCGATCTGACGTGTCGCGCTGCGAAAAACAAGGAAATCCGCCGCAGCATCCCAAGCGGATTTCGGCTCGAAAGTGCATTCGAACTGTCCTGCGCCGAGCTCGTTATCAATTGAACGCAGGCCCAGACACAGTCGGTGGTAGTTGTCCGCCAAAATGCTGAGAAGAGGTTGCACACGGTCCAGATTGGTCTCGGAATCATAGGCAAATCCGGGTTCCGCCGGCAGCGCCGCTGGCGGTGAGCCGCGCCGGCCGGCCTGATTGATGCCGCCATTCCCGCCATCGGCCCCAGTCAGGCGCATCAATGTCCATTCGACCTCAAGCCCAACGGTCGCCTTCATTCCCTGTTCCGCGACACCCGCCAACACCCGACGCAAGACGTGCCGGGGGGAAAAGAAAAACGGTCGGCCATCCTTGAAATAATCGTCGCACAAAACCATCGCGACCCCGGGCGCCCAGGGCAGAATCCGGAAGCTGGCAGGGTCGGGCACCAGAACAAGGTTTGGCGACCCGGTCATTTCCGGCACGTCCATCCCCCCGCCCTTGGTGAAGGTTTGAAACACCCGGCCGCCAGAGGCGTCCAAGCTCCAGCTTCCCGCGCCGATGGCGTAACCGTCACTGAGGGTTGAGCGAAAGGCAGCCGGCGTTACCGAGCGCGCCCGCGTCCAACCATGGGTGTCGCACCAGACAAGGCGGATCAAGCCGATCCCTTCTTTCTCAACGCGGTCCAGCATGGCGCGCGCCGCCGACCGCGCCGCTTCGTCCCACAACCCGTGCCGGTCGATGAAGCCGCCCCGTCCCGGAATGCCGACGATGTCACCCATTCGATGCTCCCCTGCCGCTATACCCGAAAACTCTATCCGTCAGCCGTTCGGCGGGACATATCCGCGGGGATGGATATTTATCCGAAAGTCTGTTTTTCGCCTAAACCGAGCGACTATCGTGCCTGTTTCCTTGCTGCCGACGATCGGCGTGCTAGGCTTGATGCTGACGGAGTGTAGAAGAGGACAGGCCTTGTCCCGGCCCATCGCGACGCTGTTCGGCGGCTTTGGCCGCATCGGCATCACGGACATGGATTGTCCGTTGGCGACGCATGTCCACCCCCACCTTCATGCAATCATCAAGCTCGACGGCGCGGACACTTCTTTCCGGGTTCGGGATACTCTGTGTCCGGTCACCGCCAACTCGGCGGTATTGGTGAATGCATGGGAGCCGCATGCCTGGACCTTCCGGCCTGGGCGGGGACCGACCAGATTTTTAACCCTGTATCTGGACCCGAAATGGCTGTCGCAAGCGGGATTCCATCGGGCGGATAACGGTCTGGAGCCCTTCTTTGGTGCACCTTGTGTAGACCGATCACCGGCAGCAGACCGGGCCATCGCGGATCTGGTCCGGGCCGTATTGGCGTCGGGGCGCATAGAGAACAGTCAGTCCGACATAGTAGATGTGCCTGGCACCCTCGCCGCATTGATCCATGCGCTGCACGGCGCCGCGAGGCCGTCCTCGCGCGCGGAATGGATAGCACCCGCCTTTGATTATCGAATTCGCCGCGCCATGGGGATGCTGTATCAGCGAGAAGAATTGCTGTCTGTCGAAACAGTGGCCGACGCGGTCGGGTTGTCGCGGCCCCGGTTCTTTGAACTTTTCAAGCATTGCACTGGGGTAACCCCCAATCGGATCAGCAACGCGGCGCGGATGGAACGAGCGATTTCGTTACTTGCGGAGAGCGATGTTCCGATGGGGGAACTCGCCCTGCATCTCAACTTCTCGACCCCCGGCAACTTCTCCCGCTTTTTCCGGTCCCAAATCGGGCTCTCCCCGCACGCCTTTCGGCGCTCGTCCATTGCGGTCCATGGCAAACACATAGAGCACCGCTAAACCGGGCCCGGTTCCGGCGTTTTCGTGCAGCTGAGGAACAACCGTCGGACGAACCTACGGATTGGTGGCACGAAGAGCATGCCGAGGCAGATTGCCTACCGATGCCCCACTGTCTCAGCCTCAGTCCTGCAACACGTAGCTGCCCGGCGCATCGCAAATCGCCGGATAGCCCGCATCCCGATTACCGACGGCACGGGCATCCACCTTGCCGCCCGATTGGGCGGTCAGCCAGGCTTCCCAGGCCGGCCACCACGACCCTTCCGAAACCGGTGTTTGTTCGAACCATTGGTCCGGTGCGACATAGGGGTCGCGCTCCTTCTTTTCCGCCACCCGGAAATGTCGGTGCGGGTGGCCGGGCTCGCTGATGATCCCGGCATTGTGGCCACCGCTGGCCAGAAGAAACGTGATGTCCGTATCCGCCAGCAGGTTGATCTTGAAGACGGACTTCCACGGCGCAACATGGTCCCGTTCGGCCCCAACCACGAAAAGCGGAACGTGGATGTCGGTCAGTGCGACCGGCTTGTCGTCGACATAGTAACGGCCTTCGGCAAAATCATTGTTCAGGAAAAGCGATCGAAGATACTCCGAATGCATCCGGTATGGCATCCGCGTCGCATCCGCGTTCCAGGCCATCAGGTCGGTCATCTGCGTCCGCTCCCCCATCAGGTAATCATTGATGAGCTTCGACCAGATCAGGTCGTTCGAGCGGAGTAATTGGAACGCACCCGCCATCTCCTTCGTGTCGAGGTAGCCACGGTCCCACATCAGGTCTTCAAGATAGGCGATCTGGCTGTCGTCGATGAACAGCATCAACTCCCCGGCTTCGGTGAAGTCCGTCTGTGCGGCAAACAAGGTTACCGTCTTGATCCAGTCCTTCCCGTCCCGGCAGATTGCAGCCGCTGCAATCGAGAGCAGGGTCCCCCCGATGCAATAGCCGACCGTATGAACCGGTGTTTCGCCGACAATTCCCCGAACCGCCTCAAGCGCCTTGTTCACACCGAGATCGATGTAATCGTGGAACCCGGTATCGCTGTCGTCCTCGGTCGGGTTTTTCCAGGAGATGATGAAGACCGTATGCCCCTGATCGACGAGGTATTTCACCATGGAGTTCGATTCGGACAGGTCGAGAATGTAGTATTTCATGATCCAGGCCGGCACGATCAAGACCGGTTCCGCCCCAACCTTCTTCGTGGTTGGCTCATACTGGATCAGCTCAATCAGACGGTTGCGGTAGACAACCTTCCCTTTGGTCATCGCCAGATTACCGCCGACGCGAAACGCTTCCGTCCCGACCGGCGGCTTTTGCAAGACAGCCCGTTCCCAGTCCTCGGCAAAGTTCCGGGCACCGCGGATCAGGTTTTGGCCCTTTTCGTCAAAAGTCCGGCGCAGTACCGTCGGGTTCGTCCATGGGAAATTCGATGGCGAGAACATGTCCAATATTTGCCGCGCGGAAAAGGAAACGACATCTTCATGATGCGGGGTAACACCGCCGATCCCGACGGTCGCATTGTGCCACCATTGCTGCGTCAGCAGGAACCCTTGGTACCAACACGAAAACGGAATCGTCTGCCAGTCCGGCGATTGAAACCGACGGTCCTGCGGCAAGGGGTCGATACAAGGCGCCCCTTTCCGGCCGAACATCGCCTGCTGGACATAGGCGGCAAAACGCAGGTTCTTGCGAAGCGCTTTTTCAACCAATTCAGCCTGTTTCCCGGGCGCATTCGCCAGATGCACGACCCAGTCGGAATATGCCGCCATAATCGATGCCGGTGACAAACCTGACGTCACGCGCGCCTCGGTGGCATGAAGGAACCGGTCGATGGGATGAATTTTCCCGCCATGGGCGGTGCTTCTGGCCATATAACAGTCTCACTTGTAGCGCCGGAGAAATGCATCGGCGCGATAAACTATATCCCGAATACCATAGGATCGTTGCCGCACGATGACGGCATTAATGCTATAGAACAGATCGTGACGGCATTGACTCTGGTCAATGTGGCAGAACGCCTAATCGATTAATTTTCAGATAGGGTTCAAATTGGCGCGGTGTGTCTGGAAGTCATGGAAGACGCAGAGCTACAAACAACGGAAACCAGTTTGGGCGGTCGCCCCGATGGGCACGTCGTCGCCGTCAGCGGGTCGGTGGTCGACATCGCCTTTCCAGGCAAAATGTTGCCGCCTATCGGCCATGCTGTCGAAATCCAAATGGATACCGGCAGAACCCTGACCGTCGAAGTTCAGCAACATGTGGACCAGACCAAAATTCGCGGCGTTGCCATGCAGGAAACTGCCGGTCTGGGTGGCGGTATGGCCGCCCATGATACCGGTGCGCCGATCCGCGTTCCCGCCGGAAACGCCGTGCTTGGCAGGTTGCTGAACGTGGTTGGCGAGCCGATCGATCACGGAGCACCATTCGGTACGGACGTTCCCCGCCTTCCGATCCACCGCAAGGCGCCTAAGATCAGCGAACAGAAAGGCAGCCGCGATATTTTCCTGACAGGCATCAAGACCATCGACCTTCTGGCGCCCTTGGTCCAAGGGGGAAAAGCCGCGATGTTCGGCGGGGCCGGTGTCGGCAAGACGGTGCTGATCATGGAATTGATCCGTTCCACGGTCGAACATCATTCCGGTATCTCTGTATTTGCGGGGATCGGTGAAAGATCACGCGAAGGTCACGAACTGTGGCAGGACCTGAAAAACTCCGGCGTCCTTGAACGCACGGCGCTGGTTTTCGGGCAAATGAACGAACCGCCGGGCGCCCGATGGCGGGTCGGCATGTCCGCCTTGACCATCGCCGAATATTTTCGCGACACCCTGGAACAGAATGTCCTGTTGCTGATCGATAACGTCTTCCGCTTCGTCCAGGCGGGCAGTGAGGTCTCCGGCCTGCTCGGCCGTCTTCCGTCACGCGTGGGGTATCAGCCGACTTTGTCGACCGAAATCGCGGAGTTGCAGGAGCGTATCGCATCCGTTCGGAATGCGTCCGTCACATCGATCCAGGCAGTCTACGTCCCGGCTGACGATTTCACCGATCCCGCCGTTGCCGAGACCTTCACCCATCTCGATTCATCGATCGTGTTAAGCCGCGAAATGGCCTCGCAAGGCCTATACCCCGCAATCGACCCCTTGGCCTCGACATCCGGCCTGCTGGACCCCAGCCTTGTCGGTGCGGAGCATTACGACACAGCGGAAGAAGTCCGACGGTTGATCGAGCATTACCGGGAACTGCAGGAAATCATCTCCCTATTGGGTATGGAGGAATTGAGCGCCGCCGACCGTCAGGCAGTTGGACGGGCGCGGCGGTTGATCCGCTATTTAACCCAGCCCTTCGCGGTCACCGCGCAATTCACCGGGATGCAGGGCGTGTCCGTTCCTTTGGAACAGACTCTGCGCGACTGCCGTTCCATCATGCGCGGGGACACGGACGAGATCGCCGAAAGCGACTTCTACATGATCGGCGCGTTGGACAGCGCGAAGCAGGGGGCGGCATGAGGCTTGTCGTAACAACCCCGACCGCGGTCATCGTGGATCGACAGGATGTGCGTTATGTCAGCGCAGAGGATGAAACCGGCACCTTCGGCATCCTTCCAGGTCATGCGGATTTCATGACGGTGCTGACGGTTTCCGTCATCACCTGGCGCAACGACGCGGAGCAGGATCACTTTATCGCGGTGCGCGGCGGTGTGTTGACGGTACAGGACGGCGCGACAATCGAGGTCGCAACACGGGACGCCGTCAGCGATCAGACGCTTGGTAAATTGGATGACAGCATCCTGGAACGATTCCGACAGGACGAGGAGGCGGAGGAACAAACGCGCGTGTCGACGACCCGTCTTCACCTGGCCACCATCCGGCAAGTGCAGCACTATTTGCAGGCCGGCCGGCAAGGAAAGGGACGCAGAATTCTGCCCAGTGAGGGCACACAAGATGGACCCGAAGGTGTCTGATGGCCAAACCACCCCCCAATGGCGGCCAGACGGATCTGCACCACGCAGTCAAACTGCGCGAAGAGCGGAACGAACGATGGCGGCGCGAGGGCGAACGCTCAATCTGGCAGAACCTGTCCATGATCGGCGCCTTGGGCTGGCTGATCGTTACGCCCATTCTGATCGGCATATTTGCCGGACGGTGGCTCGACCGAACCTTCGAAACGGGAATTTTTTATTCCGGCGCATTGATATTCTTGGGCGCGGTTCTCGGCGCCTATCTGGCTTGGCATAGGATACAATCGAAATGACCTGGACCAGCGTCATAGAGAGCAGCCCTTACGCCATGGCCGGCGCCGCTATGGGCGTCGTCTATTTTCTTCTGATCTTCCTGTCGGTGCGGATGCACGCCGCAGGCGCGCCGCTGCTGCAAATCTTTCCGCTATACGCGCTGCGCCTGGCCGGTGCATTCGCGGGCTTTTGGTACATCGCACAGCAAGGCGCGGCGGAGGTACTGATGGCCTTGGCCGGGTTCGTCCTGGCGCGCGCCGCGACGCAGCGCATCATCGGTCGGGTGGCAAGATGGATGTAAGCCCCCTTGCCCCGGATATCCTGTTTCACTTGGGCCCCGTCCCGATCAGCCGGGCGGTTGTGACGACCTGGGTGATCATGGCGGCGCTGACCTTGGCCTCGTGGTTCGGCACGCGCCGCATGTCGGTTCACGCCGGGGGTTTCCAAGCCGTCTTGGAAATCATCGTCGAGACTTTGGAAACGCAAATCAAAGAGGTCATCCGCCGGGATCCCTGGCCGTATCTTCCCGTGCTGGGCACATTGTTCCTGTTCCTAGTCGCCGCCAATCTATCGGCGGTCATTCCCGGTGCCAAACCGCCGACGGCCCATATCGAAACACCGGCGGCATTGGCCGTGATCGTATTCCTGTCCGTGCATTATTTCGGGCTGCGCTCACTCGGCGCCGCCGACTATCTGCGCCGTTACATAAAACCGAACCCGATGTTGCTGCCGTTGAATATCCTGTCGGAAATCACGCGAACCTTCTCGCTGATGATACGGCTGTTCGGCAATATCATGAGCCACGAATTCGTCCTTGCGATCGTGGTTTTCCTCGCCGGCCTGTTCCTGCCTATTCCCTTCATGCTGCTCGGCATTCTGATCGGCATCATACAGGCCTACATTTTCACCATTCTCGCCGCTGTCTTCATCGGAGCAGCAGTCAGCGGCGAGGCTGATTGACGGAGACACCATGGAAGGTTCAATCGAAATGCTGAGCATCATCGGCGCGGCTATTGCCGTTTCCTTCGGGGCCATCGGGCCCGCCTTGGGGGAAGGCCGCGCCATCGCCGCCGCCATGGATGCCATCGCCCGGCAGCCGGAAGCGGCCGGGACGGTGTCGCGCACATTGTTCGTCGGTTTGGCGATGATCGAGACGATGGCGATCTATTGCCTCGTGATCGCACTGCTGTTGCTATACGCAAACCCGTTTGTCGGCTGACGATGCAAATCGATTGGTGGACGCTTGCCCTTCAGGCGATCAATTTCATCATCCTCGTCTGGTTGCTGCGCCGGTTCCTCTACGCCCCGATCCGGGACGTAATCGCACGCCGGCGTGCACAGTCCGACGAGGTTCTGGTGAAGGCGGCCGAGAAGGAGGCGGAGGCCGAGGCTCTGAAACAGAGCCTGGAAGAAGAACGCGCGGCCATGGCGCAAGAGCGCCGGCAGATGCTGAAAGAGGTCCAGGACCAGGCCGCCGACGCGCGCGACAAGGCGATGACCAAAGCACATGACGACGCCAGAAACATGATCGACGAGGCACGGCAGGCACTCGTCAAGGAACGCGAGGAAACCCTGCGCGGCATGAAACAGGAAATTGGCGCGCTCGCCGCGTCTATGGCGGCGGAGATCCTGACGAAGACGGATACAGGGGCGCTCGCGAACGCTTGCCTTGAGCAATTGGGCGCGAAATTGACGGCATTGGGCGAACCGGAACGCGCCCAGCTGCGCGACGACGCCGCAAAGGGAAGCACGGGGAAAACCAGTGGCGGCGGTATACACGTCGCCACTGCGGAACCAATCCCACCGGGGGATCAAGGCCGATGGTGCACCATGCTTTCCGGCCATCTCGGCAATCTGGACGACTTTGGCGGGGTGGTTTTCGAGACGGACCCCGAATTGATCGGAGGCGCGGAGCTTCGCTTCCCCCATACCGTTTTGAAATTCTCCTGGGCGGATCGCTTGGAAAGGGCAAGAAGGATGCTGCAAAGTGACGACGCCGCTTCGTGATGCACTGAACAGTTGGCTGCCTGACGTCCGGGACCGGTTGAACACAATGCCGGACACGCCGGTGCTGGAGCATGTGGGTATCGTCGAGCATCTGGGTGATGGCATCGCCATCGTTTCCGGACTGCCGCGGACACGCTTGGACGAAGTGTTGCGGTTCCAGGATGGAACATTGGGCTTGGCCTTCCGCGTCGACGAAGGCGGTGTCGGCTGCGTCTTGCTGGGAAGCGGAGAAGGGATCGGCGCCGGCGGCAAGGTCTGGGGAACCGGCGAAATCATCCGCGTTCCGGTTGGCGACGCCCTACTTGGGCGCGTGGTCGACCCGACTGGAATGCCTTTGGACGAGGGACCACAAATAGAGGCCCAGCGGCACGATCCAATCGAGCGCCCCGCGCCCAGCATTGTCGAACGCGCCCTTGTCACGGAACCCCTGATGACCGGCGTGACTGTCGTCGACGCTATGATTCCACTGGGCCGTGGTCAGCGCGAATTGATCATTGGTGACCGGAAAACAGGCAAGACCGCCATTGCTGTCGATACGATCATCAACCAACGGGACAGCGATGTAATCTGCGTCTATGCCTGCATCGGGCAGAAGACGTCGACGGTCAACCAGATCATTGAGGCAATCCGGACCCATGGCGCGATAGAGAAATGCATATTCGTCATCGGCGCGGCGGAGGCGCCGCCCGGTGCCCAATGGATCACGCCCTACGCCGCCTGCACGATGGCGGAATATTTTCGCGACCAGGGCCGCAGCGCATTGCTTGTGATCGACGATTTGACCAAGCACGCGATCATCTACCGGCAACTCTCACTGCTTCTGCGCAAGCCGCCGGGACGGGAAGCCTATCCCGGTGATGTCTTCTATGCCCATGCCCGGCTTCTGGAGAGGTCGGCAAAACTGTCGGCGGAATTGGGGGGCGGGTCCTTGACCGCCCTGCCGATAGCCGAAACACAGGCGGAGAACTTGACGGCCTATATTCCCACAAATTTGATATCGATCACTGACGGCCAGATCTACCTGGAGCCGAAACTGTTCTACGAAGGACAGAAGCCTGCGGTGAATGTGGGCATGAGCATTTCGCGCGTCGGCGGACAAACGCAAACCAAAGCGATGAAGAAGTTGGCCGAGAAGCTGCGCCTTGAATACGCACAGTTCCTTGAATTGGAAGTCTTCACGCGATTCGGCGCCATGGTCGACGACCGTACCAAACGCACGATCGAACACGGGCGACGCATCCGCGCCGTACTAGCCCAGCCGGAATACCAGCCGATCCCCCTTGCCATACAGATCGCCTTTCTTCTCGCCTTGGACGAGAGGAAGCTGGACGATGTGCCGTTGGAGGATATCCCACAATTCAAGAGCGAGATCGGCGCTTGGCTGCAGGACCATTGCCCGCACACTTTGTCCAACATCGAGGATACCGGGATACTGTCCGACCAAGACAGGCAAGACCTGAGCGCGGCCCTGGACCGGTTCCTCGACCTGTTCGGCGACCATGGCGCTGGACGGAACTAGGATGGAGCAACTTGCCCACCTTAAGGAACGCATCGCCAGCCTGCAGGATTTGGGGGGGCTAATCCGCGCCCTGCGCGCGCTTTCCGCATCGCATGTCCAAGAAGCGCAGTCGGCACTGACCGGCATCCGGAATTATGTGGAGACCATCGAGGATGCGGTTGTCCAGGGTGTCGATCTGCTGCCCGGCCCAAAGCCCCCAGCCCCTTCCGGGGGAGAACCGACGGCGGCTGTCCTGATTGCCGTCTGTTCCGAACACGGCTTCGTCGGTGCATTGAACGAGCGCCTACTGGACGAAGCCGCGGGCCGGCGCGGGTATGCCGGTTTGGCGGTGATCGGAAGAAGAGGCGCGATGCTTGCGGAAGAACGCCATCTGGACCTGGCCTGGACCTTCCCGATGGCGACGGATGTCCCCGGGGTACTGCGCGCCGCCAGGCACGCGGCCCAAAGCCTGGCCCATGTAACCCAGGCAACGATCCTCTACGCCACGTACCGCCCGGGTGGCAATTATGAGATCGTCGCGAAGGATATCCTGCCGCTTGCCCCAGATCTACTGGCTCGAACCGGCAGGAAAAGCCCGCCGCTTCACCACCTGCGACCCGCGCAATTGCTGGAGCGATTGGCGGATGAATACCTTTTTGCTGAGATCACGCATGCCATCATGCAATCCCTGGCCAGCGAAAACGGCGCGCGCCTGCGTGTCATGGAATCGGCGGATCGAAACATCGACAAGAAGCTTCATGGGCTGCGCCGGGACGAACATGCGCAACGCCAGGAAGCCATCACCGCGGAACTGCTCGACGTCGTCGTCGGCGTGGAAGCGATCACCGGCAGGCCATAAACCCTAGCCCGTCACGGCACCGGTTATTCGGCCGGTGCCGTTTCCTCTGGCGTCGGATTGTCCGCCTTCTTACGGATCGGAATCAAGCGGCGCACCACTACGAAGAAGAGCGGCACGAAGAGCACGCCAAGCACCGTCGCCGAAATCGTTCCGCCAAGAACGCCGGACCCGATGGCGTTTCGACCGCCGGACCCCGCACCGCTGCTGATCACCAAGGGCAAGACACCGAGTGAAAAGGCGACCGAGGTCATGATGATCGGCCGGAAGCGCTGGCGTGCGGCTTCGACCACCGCAGTCAGCAAGGGTTCGCCCGACTTCTCCTGCCGGTCCCGCGCGAATTCCACGATCAAGATCGCGTTCTTGCCCGTCAAACCGATAACGGTCAGCAGCCCCACTTGGAAGAAAACGCCATTGTCAAAACCGCCAAGCAACGCACCCAGCAAAGCACCCAACGCGCCGATCGGCATGGCGAGCATCACCGCAAAGGGAATTGCCCAACTTTCGTAAAGCGCGGCAAGGCACAGGAAGATCGCGGCAAGCGACAAGGCATAAAGCAAGGGTGCCTGATCGCCCGACTGCCGTTCTTCATAGGACAGGCCGGTCCAGGAAAGGTCATAGCCGGCCGGCAGCTGTGCGGCGAGACGTTCCATTTCCAACAGTGCTTCACCCGAGGAAACACCCGCGGCAGGCGTCCCCTGGATCTGCATGGCCGGAACCCCGTTGAACCGTGTCAGGCCTTGCGGACCATACCGCCATCCACCTTTGGCAAAGTTCGAGAACGGCACAAGATCGCCGGTTGAGTTCTTCACACGCCAACGCTCGATATCCTCCGGGGTCGCCCTTGAAGACGGTTCCCCTTGGATATAGACGCGCTTGATGCGGCCGCGGTCGATGAAGTCGTTCACATAGGCACCCGACCATGCGACGGAGAGAACGTCGCGCACATCGTTCGCGTCGACCCCCATGGCACCGGCGGCGCGCCAGTCGATGTCCAGCCGGAACTGTGCCGCGTCCTGCAAACCACTGGGACGGATCGAGCCGATCAGCGGGCTTTGTCCCGCCATTCCCATCAACTGGTTGCGGGCCTGCAGCAACTGTTCATGCGTCTGACCAGCGCGGGCCTGAAGGTACATATCGAAACCGGAGACGTTGCCAAGCTCACTGACCGATGGCGGCACGACCGGGAAGACCAATGCGTCGCGGATTTGTGAGAATGCCCCGAATGCGCGGCCGGCGACGGATTTCACATCCTGTCCCGGTGCCTGACGTTCGGACCAATCCTTCAAACGAACGAAGCACAACCCTTTGTTCTGACCCGACCCCGTAAAGCTGAAACCGACGACCGAGAACATCGAGGCTACCGTATCCTTCTCGTTCTCCAGGAAGTGATTTTCCACCTGTTTCATCGATTCCAACGTCCGGCCCGCCGTGGCGCCCGTCGGCGCTTCGGCAAGACAGAACATAATTCCCTGGTCTTCTTCCGGCAGGAATCCCGTCGGCGTGTTTATGAATAGCCAGGCCATCCCACCGGCCAGAAGAAGATAGATCAGACCGACCCGAAGGGGTCGTTTGACGATACCGCCGACGCTTTTCGCATAACCGTTCTGGGTGGCGCCGAAGCCGCGGTTGAACCAACCGAGCGGCCCTCGTTTCGTGGCATGGGCATCTTTCGCTTTCAGCAGCGTCGCACAAAGGGCCGGCGTCAAGGTCAAGGCCACAACCACGGACAGGGCCATCGCCGAGACGATGGTGATGGCGAACTGCCGGTAGATCACGCCTGTCGAACCGCCGAAAAACGCCATCGGCACGAACACGGCCGACAGGACAAGGGCGATCCCGACCAGTGCGCCGGTGATCTGGCCCATGGATTTCCGCGTCGCCTCCCTCGGCGACAGGCCTTCCTCCTCCATAATGCGTTCCACATTCTCAACCACAACGATGGCGTCATCGACCAGCAGGCCAATCGCCAGGACCATGGCCAGCATGGTCAGCGTATTGATGGAGAATCCAAAGGCCGCGAGAACCCCGAATGTGCCGAGCAGCACGATCGGCACGGCCAATGTCGGAATCAATGTCGCCCTGAAGTTCTGTAGGAAAAGGAACATCACCGCGAAGACGAGAATAATGGCTTCGCCAAGCGTTTGAACAACCTCCTCAATGGAGATCCGCACAAAGGGAGACGTGTCATAAGGAATGACGTATTCGATACCCGGTGGGAAGAATTTCGCGAATTCTTCCGTCCGCGCCCGAACGGCATCGGCCGTCGCCAGCGCATTCGCGCCGGTGGCCAGACTGATTGCCATGCCGGCGGCCGGCTGGCGATTGTAACGCGCAATCGTCTGGTACGATTCGGCGCCGATTTCGACCCGCGCGACATCTTTCAACAGCACAAGGCCGCCGTCGGTTTCCGCCCGCAGGACAATCTGTTCGAAATCCTCCGGCGTCTGTAACAGGGACTGCGCGGTAATCGTCGCGTTCAGCTGCTGATTTTCCACCGCCGGCAAATCCCCGAAGGCACCCGCTGAGATTTGGGCATTTTCCGACGAAACAGCATCGACCACATCGCTTGGATCAAGATCGTAGGAAGCCAGCTTCGACGGGTCGAGCCAAATGCGCATCGAGTATTTCGACCCGAAGACCCGGACTTCCCCCACGCCTTCGATACGGCTGAAATCATCGACCATGTTGGACGCCAGATAGTCCGACAAATCGACCTGATTGTAGCTGCCGTCCTTGGAGATGAGCGCGACGACCATCAGGAATCCGGCAGAACTCTTGCGCACGGTGACGCCCTGGCGCTGAACCGGTTCCGGCAAAAGAGGTTGGGCCTGGGCCAGCTTGTTCTGAACCTGAACCTGCGCGATATCGGGATCGGTTCCCGTCTCGAAGGTGATCGACGTCTGCGACTGCCCAGATGAGGTGGAGTTGGACGTGATGTAGCGCATTCCGTCCAAGCCGGTAAGTTGCTGTTCGATCACCTGTGTGACCGTGTTAGCAACGGTTTCGGCCGACGCGCCGGGGAAGGTGGCGGTCACTTGAACTGTCGGTGGTGCAATCTGCGGATACTGGGCTACGGGTAAGACCAAAATGGCCAACACTCCGATCCCCATGATGAGGATTGAAAGCACCCAGGCGAAGACCGGACGGTCAATAAAAAAACGTGCCATGAGGCGGCGTCCTGAAATCTAGTTGTTTTGAAAATTATTCGGCGGCGGACCGGGCAGCGACCTCTTCAGGCGCTTCTTCCGGCGCAACGGTCGCCCCGGGCGCGATCTTTTGCAGCCCTTCGATGATCAAGCGGTCGCCTTCCTGCAGCCCCGCACTGACAACCCACGAAGAACCACTTGCCTGGACAATCGTCAGGTTCCGCTGTTCGACGACATTGCCTTCACCGACAACATAGGCAAAGGGCTCACCCTGGCGGTTGCGCTGGACGCCCTGTTGCGGGGCTAGTACCGCGTTCTGGATTTTGCCTTGCGGCATTTCCACTTGCACATACATGCCGGGCAGCAACAGGTCGTTCGGGTTGTCGAACGTCATCCGCAGGGTGACAACGCCGGTGGTCTCGTTGACGTAAGGTTCCGCTGCCGTCACCTCACCCTTACGCTCGAACGTTTCCCCATCGGCCAGGATCAGCGATACGGAGGTATCGAGGCCGGTGAAACGGCCCTGCATGGTGCCTTTGCGCCACGCCAGAATTTCGGCCGCCGATTGAGTCACGTCCACATGAACCGGATCCAGCGTCCGGATCACCGCCATCGGTTCAGTCTGCGCAGCGGTGACGAGGGCGCCGCGGGAGGTAAAGGAGCGCCCGATCGACCCTGAAAGCCGGGCCCGGATCGTCGTGCGGTCCAGGTCGATTTCAGCCGCTTGCAGTTCCGCGCGGGCAACCTGCAGGGCTGCTGCGTCAGAATCCCGTTGGGCGACCGCTTCTTCCAGGCGCTGTTCACTGACCGTCCCGCGATTGATCAATTCTTCGGCGCGCTTCGCATCCTTACTGGATGCTTTGAGCGTGGCGCTCGCGGCGGCCACCTGCGCTTTCGCCGCGGCGACCTGGGCTTCGTAGGTCGCCGGGTCGATCAGATACAGCGGATCGCCGGATTTGACTTTGCTGCCTTCCTCGAACAACCGCTCCACGATGATCCCATTTACCTGGGGGCGCACTTCCGCGACGCCGGACGCGACAACGCGTCCCGGCAATCGGCTGGTCAATGTCACGTCTTGCGACTTCAAGGTTACGACCGTGACGGCCTGCGGCGGCTTCTCGCCTTGTTGGCCCTGGGCCTGGGCAGATGAATTCGCGGCGAAGGCAAAAAAACTCACCGCAATGGCCAGCACCGTCAGGGGCTTGAAGGAATTTCTCATGTCTCAAATCCATCGTTGGGCACATGGCCCCAATTGCATTTTACAAAACCGACGGGTTTTGTTAATCGAAGCGGGTTCGCGTTGCAAGCGGATTCATTCGCAGGCGCAAAAGAAGATGGGAGAGAAATGGTGCTTGGCAACACCCTCAATGTTTGCACCGCGAGAAAACGCGGTCGGCCGAAGGAATTGAGTACCGCGGAACGCGAAACCGCGATCCTCGACGCTGCCGAAATCCTATTGGCCAAATCGGGCCTGAAAGGTGCAAGCATGGCCGCCATCGCGAAGGCGGCAGGCATGTCCAAAAGGACTGTTTACGAGGTGTTTCCCTGCCGGGCCGCTCTGTTTGAGGCCTGCATACGCCGGATCCGGTTATCTTTCGTCAAACCCCTGGACGATGAGACCCGAAAGCGGCCCTTGCGCGAACGGTTGCTGGCCTTGTTCGACCCCGAAACCCGTGTCGCCAACATTGCCGGACCGAAAGCAGTTTTACGGGCCGTCGTCGTCGAAGCCCATGCCCACCCGGATTTGGGTCAGATCTTTTTGCGTGAGGGCCCCAATATTTCACGCGCCATTGTTCGCGACGAACTTGTTCGGGCGCAGCAAGCGGGAGAAATCACGCTGCCCGATCCCGACTTGAGCGCGATGATGCTTTGCGACATGGTTTTCGAGAACCCAATCGACCATCTGGTGGATGTGGATCGCCCCCCACTAAACGAGGAAACGGCGAAGCAGCGCCTAAATGTTGCCCTGGACATTTTCCTGAACGGCTGCAGGTCCGGTACGGCAAGCGCCTAGAATTGGCGCCCGCGCCGCCCGCGCGCCAACACCGTTTGATCCGCGCCGATCTATGATCCCTTGGCGCGTCCAAATAGCTGGGAAAGGATCATCAGCAGCGACGTGACCAGGACCATGATGGTGGAGATCGACGCGATTGTCGGGTCGATCTGATCCCGCAGCGCGTTGAACATGTTCCGGGTCAATGTCGCATTGTCACCGCCTGAAATGAACATGGCGACCACGACTTCGTCGAACGATGTGAGGAAGGAAAGCAAGGCCGCCGTAATTGCCGCGAAGCGGATTTGCGGCAGCGTCACGGTAAGAAAGGCCTTCCAGCGCGGTGCACCCAGGCTACGGGCCGCCATTTCCAAATTCATGTCGTAGCTCTTCAATGCGGATCCGGTAACGATCACCACAAGCGGGAGCGCCAAAAGGCTGTGCGCCAGGACAAGCCCAAACAGGCTGTGGACGATATTCACCTTCACAAAGACATAGAAGGCGCCGATCGCCACCAAAATCAACGGCACCATCATCGGCGTGATCAAGAGCACGAAAACAAGCCGGATATAGGCCATGCTGGACGTATGCAGTCCATAGGCGGCCAAGATCCCGATTGGGGTCGCGACCAACATCGTCAAAATCGCGGCTTGGAACGAGGTCACCGTGGCGGACATCCATTCCGGACTGGTGAAATAGTGCTCGTACCAGCGCGTCGACCATGTCTCAGGCGGAAACTCCAAATACTGGGAATCCGAGAAGGACATGGGCACGACGATCAATGTCGGCGCAACCAGAAGGATCATGATGACCGTGGCGACGATATAAAGCCACAACCGCGCACCATGCGTGATCTGCGTTTCGGAGGCCGGTTCCCGCAACCATTTCAACATCAGTGCCCACCCCCTACAATCTGTTCCAATCGCACGAATCGCGACGTGAGCCACAGGGCGCCGATGGTCAGGACCAAGAGCACGACACCGAGGGCGCTGGCCGCCCCCCAGTTCACGAACAATTCGATGTTGGAGGCAATTTTCATCGACACCATGATGACCTTGCCGCCGCCGAGAACGGCCGGCGTGACGTAAAAGCCGAGGCATAGAACGAAGACGATCAACATGCCGGCGAAAAGGCCCGGCGTCGAAAGCGGGAAAAATATCGTCCAGAAAGCAGAGACCGGGTTGGCGCCAAGATTCGACGCCGCCTTCATGTAGTCGCGATTCACCGCCTTCATGGAGGCATAGAGCGGCAGGACCAAAAAGGGCAGCATGATATGGACCATGCCGATCAGGGTTCCGGTCATGTTGTGGACGATCTTGATCGGTTCGTCCCACAATCCCAATTCAATGGCGAAGGTATTCACCAAACCCTTCTTCTGCAGCAGAACCAACCAAGCATAGGTCCGCACCAACAGCGATGTCCAAAACGGCAGAAGCACCGTGATCATGCAGATATTCGCGATCCGGGCCGGCAATTGCGACAGGAAATAGGCGAGCGGATATCCGATCAGCACGCAGATCCCCGTCGTCATGAAACTGACTTCGAATGTGGTGATGAAAATCCGCATATAGGATTTTCGGCTGATCATCCGCGAATAGTTCTCCATGGAGAACTGGCCGTCCGCCCCCAGGAAGGAAACATAGGCGAGCCAGCCCGCCGGTATGACCAAGATGACCAAAACCAGTAATATGGCCGGCGAACAGAGCCCGAAAAGCTTCATTCGTTCAAGGAACCCGTCCCGGCGAAGCCCGTCCGCATTCATGCCGGTTCCCTCGATGGCGGCCATATCAGACCTCCTCACCGGAAATGACGACCGTGTCGTCTGCATGCACACCCAGTGTCACCGTATCGCCTTCGGCCGGCAGTTGGGCCACCGTGTTGCCGCGCACCACGCCCCTCAGACCGACTTCTATTCCGTCCGGCAGTTTGGCATAAAGCAGGAAACTATCCCCTTGATAGACGACGTACTGAACGGTCGCCTGGAACGTATTCATGCTTTCGCTCGCCGATTGATCGACGATCCTGATCCGTTCGGGCCGAAGCGACAGGAAAAGGGATGACGCATCGGGGACGTCACCGGAAATATTCAGCACCTGCCCCGCATAAAGCAGATTGCCGCCATCCCGGGTCACCGGCAGGAAGGTGGATTCGCCGATGAAGTCGGCAACGAAACGATTCGCTGGCTTCTCATAAATCCCGACAGGATCGTCCAATTGCATGACCCTTCCGTGGTTGATCACGGCGATCCGGTCAGACATCGTCAATGCCTCACGCTGGTCGTGGGTCACGTAGACGGTCGTCATTCCAATCTTGTCGTGAAGATGGCGCAATTCGATCTGCATCCGGTCGCGCAGTTTCTTATCCAGCGCTGAGAGCGGTTCGTCCATCAGCAATATTCGTGGCTCGAACACGATGGCGCGGGCCAGCGCGACGCGCTGTTTCTGGCCGCCCGACAACTGGTCAATCCGTCGGCTGCCATATCCGCCCAATTGTACTGTTTCCAGCGCGCGTTCGATCCGCTCCGCCGCTTCTGCCTTGGGCACACGGCGCAGGCGAAGCGGATAGCCGACATTACCGGCAACCGTCATGTGCGGGAACAGCGCGTAGTTCTGAAACACCATTCCGACATCGCGCAGATGCGGCGGCTTTCTAATGACTTCGTCGTCACCGAATTTCAGACTGCCGCAGTCCGGGCGCGTGAACCCGGCCAAGACCATCAGCAGTGTCGTTTTTCCAGACCCCGACGGACCCAGCAGGGTCAAAAACTCGCCGCTGCGTACATCCAAACTGACGTCGTTCAAGGCGAATACCTTGCCGTATGTCTTCGTAACGTTGCGGATGGTGATCGGCAGGGCTTCGGAGGGCTTCGTCATACAGGTTATCCGGTCTGGCTATGCGTCATTCTTGTCAGCTTCAAGCAATGAAGGCGGGCCATTTGGAACCGGCCCGCCTTCATCAACCTCTATACTAACCTATTCGGTCAGCATTTCCTGGTACATTTCCGCGGCAATGGTTTCCCATTTCGCATACCACTCAATATCAACAGGCAGCTGAAGTTTCGCATTGTCCGGATGGGACGGCAGCGTTTTCGCAACTTCCTGGTCGATGGTCGGGTAGTCATAGGCGGCTTTGTTGGTCGGCCCGTAGGTGATGTATTTCGGCAGGTTCGCCTGATACTCGGCCTTCGAAATCTCGGCCAGGAACTTCATAGCCGTATCCTTGTTCGGCGCGCCCTTCGGGATGGCGAAGCAATCATAGTCCAGCAGCGCCTGATTGAAGCTGTAGGCGACCTTCGCGCCATCTTTCTTGGCATTGTCGAAACGACCGTTCCAACCGGTGGTCATGTCGACCTCACCGTCCTTCATCAACTGCGCATGCTGGGCGCCGGACGACCAGAAGACATCGATATGCGGCTTCAACTCGCGGATTTTGTCGAGCGCGCGCTCGATCCCTTCTTCGGACGACAGAACTTTATATACATCCTCCGGCGCGACACCGTCGGCCATCAGGGCGGGTTCTAGGGCCCCGGAGACCTTGCCGCGATAAGCGCGCTTGCCCGGGAATTTCTCAACGTCCCAGAAATCTGCCCAGCTTTGCGGCCCGTTTTCCCCATACGTGGCGGTGTTCCAAGCATAGACGGTCGAGAAAACGTCGCCGCCGACGCAGTACTTCATCTTCAGCGTCGGATAGAATGTCGACACGTCAATAAGGTTGTAATCCAATTCCTCGAGCAGACCTTCCGCACCCGCGCGCGAGGCGGAGCCGGAACCGCTGGCGACGATGTCCAGCGTCACGGCGCCGGTCTGAACCTGAAGGCGCACGTCGGACATGCCGCCATAGGTTTCTTCCTTGACCTCAATACCGGTTTTCGCCGATGCGGGCTGGAACAACGCCTTGCTCTGCGCTTCCTGATACGAACCGCCCCAGGACGCGATCGTGACCGAATCCGCGCTGGCGGCGGAAACGCCCATTGCCATCGTCGCGGCGACGGCGGTTGCGAGTAGTTTCTGCTTCATTCCTGTTCTCCTTGCTCGATAGGCTGTGTAGCCTATTCCCTTTTCGTTACGCCCTTGCGTCGAATCAAACTCGTGCCCGCAACGGCCTTTTCCCCGGCACTCGGTATAACCGTAGAAACATCACCCCCGAGTCTTCAATGCCTTCCGGCATTCCTGCTGGTCGCGCCAGCGGTACCAAGAGACAATCCAAGGCAAAAACCATGGATTACCGGTGTAGAAGGGCCGCGTCGGAAACGGCATCCCATCAAAGCCGGTCTTGCCTTCCGCCGACCCCAAAATTTTCTGTCCCGTGCGCATGCCCAGGTAACTGGCCATGGAAACACCAGACCCGCAGTAGCTGAGCGCGTGGTGGACCCGCCCGCGCGACCCGATATGGGCAAGTTCATCGAAACTATAGGCGACAGTGCCATGCCACGATCGTGAAATGCGCACATCCCTCAGCTGCGGGAATATTCTTGCCATATCCCGATGCAGCAAGGGACCGCTGATCCGCGGGTCAACCTCGTCCGCCGAAACCCGGCCGCCGAAAACGATGCGCTTTCGGTCCGGTGAAGCGCGGTAGTAATAGACGACACGGCAGGTGTCGCTGGCGATCCTGTCGGTAGGGAACAGTTCGTCGACCAAATCCGGGGCCAATTCCTCAGTCGCAATGATGTAACTACCGATCGGGATGATCCGGCGTTTAAGCCAGGGCGTGAGGTTGGTTGTATAGCCATTCGTGGCGACCACCACATCCCGTGCGCGAATTTCGCCCTTGGCGGTCACAACGCGAACGCAGTCGGCTTCTTCGATCAACCCGGTCGCCTCGCAATGGGGGACCAGAACAGCGCCCGCCGCTTCAACCTTGTTCAACATACCCCGATGGTATTTGGCCGGGTGGACAGAGGCATGACGGGAATAAACGACCCCGCCGTAGTACGCGTCCGTTCCCAATTCCCGCCGCTGTTCGGACCTCGGCACGACGACGGATTCGATCCCCTCTTCCCGCCGTCCCTGTTCGGCCGTGCGGACAAGGGCTTCATAATGGTCTGGGGTATGTGCCGCATGGAAACGACCAACGCGCCTGAAATCGCAGTCGATTTCTTCCTCGCGGATAAACTCTTCAATCCATTTGAGGGCATTGACCCCTTCCTGGCGAACGGCACGGGCTTTTTCGGCGCCGACCATTTTCGCCAAGGCCTCCTGGGTCGGCTTGATACTGGTGCTGATTTGGCCACCGTTCCGGGTGCTGCAGCCATGCCCCATATCCGCACTATCGATGACGACGGTCTTCCGGCCACCGCGTGCGGTCTGCAACGCCGCGCTCAGGCCGGTATAACCGGATCCGATGACAAGCACATCGGTGCTTTCCGGCAATTCTGCGGACCCGCCCGTGAAAGGGGCGACATCGTCCAGCCAGCTGGGTGTTTCCCTGTAATCGTCGGCAAAAACGCCATTGCCAGCCAGTGAACTTACTCGTTCCACCGCCGAAGAATCACTTGCCCCGTTTCCGGCCAACTGCCCGGACGCCCCCATTACGCTCGCCACAACACTCGCCACCTTGTTGCTGTTCTTAATTTCGATTTACAAGCGTTAGGTGGGTGACGAATAAAGTCAATTTAAATAGAGTTATATTAAATTTCGATTTACTTATAACCCAAGCTTCATCGTCGAGGTCGGGCAAGCGCGGCACAGCTCGATTCCTTGAACGGCACATGCCGGTTGCCGGATGGGGTGAACCGGCATTGATAACGGCCGCCGGGCCGCCGCTTGAGCCGATTGCCGGAGAACATTCGCCGACGGCGCCCGCCCGTGCCCCCCCCCGTGGGCTCTCCCGGGGGCTCTCCCGCGGGTTACCCATTAGTGGATGTCTTTGGCGGCCCCCATGGCGGCCTTCAGTTTTTCCACGTCGAAGCCCGGGGCCTGGGCGGCAGCAATGATCTTCGCCTCCCGCCGCGCGATAAGGTCGACGGCTGCCGGAATTTTCTTTACCGCCTCCAGCGGCACCATCACCGCCCCGTGACGGTCGGCATGGACAATATCGTTCGTCGACACCGTCAGGCCGTAGACCGTCACCTGACAGTCGATGTCGACGACGTGGACATAGGCATGGCTGGGACCGATCCGCCCACCCAACAGATTGAAACCCCGTGCGCTGTCCGTGACGTCCCGGAAAGATCCGTTGGTGACACAGCCGGCCACCCCCAATCCCTTGTGGATATTGGTCTGGACTTCCCCCCAGAAGGCGCCCGTCCCTGGCCTCGGATCGAGATCCTGGATGACGACAATGGCCGGCATGGGCTGTTGCGCGATATATTCGTAGTAGGCCGCTCGCTTCGCTGCGGTTTCGGCCGGCGACTCGTTTGGCGGCTCCGCTGCGCGGATCGTCGTGGTTCTTGCGAAACCGCAGATCGGCGGCAGGTCGGGATCGAGCGGGACAAGCGGTTCCGTCGTGAAACCGTGACCGCGCCGTTCCGGCATCACCTCTTCGAGCGCATTGCAAATGGTCGGCGTATCCCACTGGGTCAGCACGGCGAGGTCGTCCGCGGTGATATTTGTCATTCCACTCCCCTTGTTATAATTGCGCGCGATCAACGGCGCGTATTCCCGTACGTCATCTTGATGACGTATCCTTGCAAAGTCTACCGGCACGGCAGGAAAGGGTCCAATCACCGACGGGCAACCTTCAGAGAAGGGACTCTGGACGATTCAATTGCTATAAGGGCCTAAAGAACAGTCTGGGAGGATAAGGTCATGTCAGGGAACGCGGAATGGCTTGCGCAGGTGATCGAGGATCCGATCGATCCCGAAATACCCATATGCGACCCCCACCATCACCTGTGGGAGTTCCGTAACGAGCGCGTCTGGCACCGGTATCTTATGGACGAGATCCAGGCCGATCTGAAAAGCGGGCACAACATAACCTCCACCGTCTTTATCGAGTGCGGGGCCATGTACAAGCGAACCGGCCCGCCTGAATTGCGGGTGATCGGCGAGACCGAGTTCGTCAACGGCGTCGCCGCCATGAGCGCGTCGGGCCTTTATGGCGAAACCAGGGTCTGCGCGGGAATCATCGGCAACGCGGATTTTTGCCTGGGAAGTCCCGTCGCGGCCGTGCTGGAAGCGCATGAGGCGGCTGGCGGGGGCCGATTCCGCGGCATCCGTCACCAGGCTGCCTGGGATGCGGCCAGCGACCATATTCCCATCGGCCGGAACGTCCGGGGGCCGCATACCTATATGGACCCGAAGTTCCGCGAAGGCTTCGCCGAACTGGTCAAACGCGACTACAGTTTCGAAGCACTGGTCTACCACCCACAGATGCCCGAACTGCTCGACCTCGCCCGTACCTTCCCGAATGCGCGCATCGTCCTCAACCATTTCGGCTGCCCACTTGGGATCGGCCCCTATGCCGGCAAGCAGGCAGAGATATTTACCGTCTGGAAGGAGCAACTTCGCGCCCTTTCGGAATGCCCGAACGTGGTCGCCAAACTGGGTGGACTGGTGATGGAGCTGAACGGGTTCGGGTTCCACGAACAACCCCGACCGCCGACCAGCGCGGAATTGGCTGACGCGACAAAAGACTACTACGAGCATACGCTCGACTGTTTCGGGGTCGAGCGCTGCATGTTCGAGTCGAATTTTCCCGTCGACAAGGTATCGGCCAGCTATACGGTCATCTGGAATTCGTTCCAGCGGCTCGCGGCCAACTACAGCGCGGCTGAAAAGGCGGCGCTGTTTCACGACAACGCCGTCGCTTTCTATCGACTGGACGAAACGGCATAACAGGCGGCCGCACGACATGGCGGCGCGAGGCAGTCACTCAGGCATTCCAATAGAAAACGATCCGACCACGGCAACATCGGCGCTTTCCGGCAGGCCGAAGGCCGAGACCATCATTGCTCTTGTTACCCACTACGCAAAAGCGTTAGGTGGCGATATATAAAGTTGCTTTAAGCAGTGTAATGGGAAAATTCAATTTCCTTATACTTTAGGCTTCATCGTCGGGGGCGACATGCGGGTCAAAAGAAGGCATTTGGAAGTTTTTCACGCTTTGATGGAGGCTGGATCCGTCTCGCGCGCCGCCGAACGGCTCAACCTGACGCAACCCGCAGTCAGCCTTGCCCTATCGGCATTCGAGAAGGAATTGGGCTTCCCCCTTTTCCACCGGACGAAAGGGTATTTCGCCCCGACGGGCGAGGCACAGGCCCTGCATGCAGAGACCGAAGTCGGCCTGCTTGCGCTGACGCGGATCGAACGGCGCGCGGCGGAAATCTCGTCCGGTCGGGTGGGCAGTATCAGCATCGCAAGCAATGGCGCCGTGGCGATCAATCTGTTGCCCTGGCTGATCGCCGATTTTCAGAAATACTACCCTGAGATTTATGTGGATTTGAAGATACGCAGTTCGCGTCAAATTGCCATGTTCGCCAGTGGCAGACAGGTCGACATCGGTCTTATCGATGCACCGGTACCCGTCGCCGGGCTGGACACCACGATTTTCAAACTGCCCTGCGTGTGCGTTTTCCAGGAAGGGGACCCTCTGGGTAAGGAAGCGGTGATCCGCCCCGAAATGCTGGCCGGACGATCGATTATCGCGATTACGGGGGATCACACCGTGGACAAGGAAGTCGATTCCTTGGCGGCGGAAGCCGGCGTCCGGATCGAGCGGCGTGTATCCTGCTCCTACTTCGCGATTGCCCGAAATCTGGTCCGCGCCGGCGCCGGCATCGCCCTAATCGACGCCATAAACGGAACCCGGAAACTGGATGATGGAACCGATTGGCGCCCCTTCGAGCCCAGAATCCACTTCGAACTGGCCCTGATCACGCCGTCGGGCCAACCGATGGAAGCAGCCGCCAGCACGTTCTATACCGCCTTGGTGAAATACCTTTCCGCCTGCGCGGAATTCGCGGAGCCGGGCGACCTTGGCGAACTTTTCAACACCGATGGGGAACGGTAGGCGTAAACCTTGTCGAACTGGGTCATGCACCGTGATGATGAAAACGTGTTCGCCTGTTCTATGAGCCTTGGTCGCTTCTAGCGTCCCACTGCCGCAGTCAAACGCGCCATGCTTCGGTCATGCCATTTCGACAACAGCAGAAGCGACGCAACAGCGCCTGACAATGCAAGGAACATATCCGTTTGCGTATCCCAAGGGTCGCCCTGGGTCCCCAGGAATTCGTCGGCACCTTCCCCAAGAACGACGGCAGCGGCCCATTCGAGCAATTCATACAGCGCACTAAAGGCCAGACAGAAACAGACGACCAGAAACGGCAGCCACCGACTTCCTTTTAGCGGCGAGGTTCGGACAAGAATCTCCCTCGCCAACAATGCCGGGATGAACCCCTGCGCCAAATGGCCGATCCGATCATAGTGATTCCGAGTGAAATCGAAGACATCCTGCAACCAGAAGCCAAGCGGGACATTTGCGTAACTATAATGTCCGCCGACAAGCAATATCAGCGCATGCACGAAAAGCAGGACATAAACCAAAAAAGAGAGCGGAAAACGACCACTGGTGAGGACCAGCAAAGGCAAGCCGAGCATGACAGGCCAAACCTCCAGGAACCATGTCAGCCGGTCGAAGGGTCCAATGCCGCTGACGACCAGCGCCGCCGCGCACAGCAGAAGCAAAACGAATTCCAGCTTTTTTTGTGTTATCAACGGCTCTTCCTGGGCAGCGGCCTGTGGCATCCACGTCTCGGTATTCCCGTTCGGGATTGGCTCGGTCTTGCCGCGCCGCCTTTCCGCTATAGCGCACGAGCGGAGATCACTCCACCGACTTGCTCCTGAAGCGCCGCTGGAAAATGCCAACCAACAAGATATTGCGTCGGCACCGCTGCAAAAACTGAGCATCGGGGTCAAAAGGGGGGAAATGGTGGGCCTGGCAGGATTCGAACCCGCGACCAAACCGTTATGAGCGGTCCGCTCTAACCAACTGAGCTACAGGCCCCCACGTATCGATGATCCGGTCGACACCGAACCGAACCCGCGTATAGCAAAGCAGCACTGGGTATGCCAGCCAAAGGTTAATTTGCCAATAATCGACGAAACACGGTTGGAACCATCACCGTACTTCCTCAATCCTGCGGATGAAATCGCGCAGGATGATGCGCCATAATTCATCCTTCAGCAGCTTGTCCTCGATCCCCCCGTCCAGGTTGGGGTTGTCGTTCACTTCGATCACCACCGCCCTATCGTCGATCAATTTGCAGTCGACCCCGTAAAGCCCATCGCCGATTGGCCGCGCCGCGGCGAGCGCGGCGTCCAGGATGGCCGGCGGCACCTCCTCTATCGGTACCGTTGAAAAACCGCCTTCATCCGGGCCGCCTTTGGCGGCGTGATTGACGATCTGCCAATGCCCGCGCGCCATGAAGTATTTGGACGCGAAGAGGGGCGTCCCGTTCAAGATACCGATGCGCCAATCGAAATCGGTCCGCATGTATTCCTGGGCCAGGATCAGGTCGGAATGCTCCAGCATCTCCTTCGCCAGCACGATCATCTGGTCCTTGTCGTCCGCCCGTTTCACACCCTTTGAGAAGGCGCTGTCCGGCACTTTCAGGACGACGGGAAAATCGCTTTCCTTGGCGATGCGTTCCAGATTGTCCTTGTCGATCACGGCAGTCTTGGGGGCCGGGATGTTATGGGTACGGAACAATTCGGCCAGATAGACCTTGTTGGTGCAACGCAGGATCGACACGGAATCGTCCAAACACGGGATACCTTCCTGTTCCGCACGCTTGGCGAACCGATAGGTGTGATGGTCCAGCGCCGTCGTCTCGCGGATGAACAGCGCGTCGTATTCCGCCAACCGGGCGAGGTCACCCTTGCCGATCGTCTCCACCTTAACCCCCAGCGAGGCGCCGGCGCGGATCAAGCGTTCGATGCCAAGCTTGTTGGTCGGCGGCATCGCCTCTTTCGGATCCAACAGCACCGCCAGCGTATAACGCGGCGGACGCACCTGACCGGCCAACGGCCGGCTGCGTTTGGTATAGGCATCCAACCCCGACGCGAACAGGTCCCGGTCGGCCCCGCGCAAGGTGCGCCAGTTCGGCACGGTCACGTCACGGATGCGGAATATCGGCTTGCCGCGTTCGGTTTCCGCCTTTTCAAACTGAATTCGCAGAATCGGACAGCGGAAAGCATCGAAGACAACCCGCGCTAAATTCTTGAACCGCGCGTCCGCGGCCATGCCGAAGCAAACCGTGATCGGTCCTTGGGGGTCATCTTCCGCCGGGTCGTTGCTTTTCCGCCCGACCAGCGCCTTGGTCAGCAGCCGTTCCAGGTCGCCCAGCGCCCGCCGGTAAATGCGTTTCCAGCCGACCCAAAGCATCGCTTCCGCCGAGGGCAGAATTTTGTCGCCACGCGCTTCGGCGGTCAGGGCGCAATAGTACCCTTTGCTTAAATAGCTGTAGTCGGTGCACAGATTGACCAGGCGCGTGCGCGTGGAATAGGGCTTGTCCCGCCCCAAATAGTCGCGCGCGGAAATGATTTCCCGGCCAGGACCGGCAAAGGGAAAGTCCTTCGGGTCGTCCAGAATGAAGACGGTTCGGCTCACAGCCTTTCCTCCGATCAGGTATTTTGAATAACGATAGCCGCCCGCTGCTTGGCACGGCCGTATCGAGACATCCGTTCGAAATCTTCGCGCGGGATGGGCAGCGCCATACGGTCGGTCTGACTTTGGATCACATCTGGGTCGACGAAGGGATCGTGGACATAGACGAAGCGGTCGTCCAAACCGACCACCACAACCCAATGCGGCACCTTTTCACGGTCGAGCGCATAGGTGGAAATGAGGACGATCGGCACGCCGCCCTTTGCGACGACGGCCTGCAATTCCTTCAAGGTCAGCGGCCAGCTTTTCACCGGAATTTTCCGCGCCTTCAGTTGCGCAAGATAGTCTTCCTGCACAAGGCGGATGATTTCCTTCTTGGCCGGGGCGCGCACCGAATCCACGAACATCACATCCGGGTCGTGGACATTAAGGCCGACCTTGAACCCCCTATCGGCCGCCGCCAGGGCCATGCCATAGGGCGAGCAGCCTGCAGGCCCGCGCGTCATGAAGACGGTCGTCGATTCCCGCCACAGGCGAAGCTCCTCGACCCGCGTGGGTTCGGTACCCGGCTTCAACGCGGCGAAGGCCATCAGCAAACAAGCGGGCCCGCAGGTGAAATTCAGGCTTTGAGGATAATAGGGAAATTTCTCCAGCCCCGGCGGCGGCTTGCCGGCAAGCGCCTTTTCGAAGCGCAGGGCGTCGGCCCCGTCCTCGTAATAGTCCTCAATCCGCCCGAAGGGACGGAAGCCCGCCTGACGGTATAGTTCAATCGCCCGATCGTTCCCGGCATTGACCTCCAGGCGAAGGAAAGCCGCCTCTTCCCCGGCCGCGTCTTCGGCGGCGCCGAGAAGTTTGCGGGCATAGCCGTGACCGCGCTGAGTCGGCAGAACCGCGAGGGAATAGAGCCTGGCCAAGGACGTGCCGCGATGAAACAGCACCATGGCATAACCGATGATCCCGCCTGACGGGTCACACAAGACGCGCGTCGCCTGATGCCCCTTCGTCAGAAGATGACGGAAGCTTCGGCGGCTGATCCGGTCGGTTTCGAAACAGGCGTCCTCGCAGGCGACGAGGGCATCCACGTCGTCGATTGTCGCGGGTCGAATATCGTAAGCGGCTAGAATGCCATCCATCTTTTGGGCTTTCGGACCGGTTCTTTCGCGCTGTCGCGAAATCGGGTCCGTTAAATCAAGTGCGCGCTATAATACCATTTTGCCTTGCCGCATAGCGGAATTCCGTTGCATGCAGTGCACGGGCGCCAACACATTCCTGCATGGCTTGCGGAACCGCGCGTCGCCGTCAGCGCCCCGCCGCGGCAAGCGTGATCGAAACCGCCTGATGCAAGGGGGTCGGTTCCGCCGTGATGCCAAGACCGACGGAAAAATGCCCCTGTTCCCTGACCCACCAATTGCCGGCCGGAATATTCCAACGGCGGATAAGCTCTCGGCCGGAGTTGAAGGGCGTGATTTCATCCATCGTGCCTAACGCGGCGCAGATGCGGTCCGGCGGAATGCACGGGCTATCTGCCGCATCCAGAAGCCGTGCCCAATGCGCCACCGTTTCCTCGGTCCAGCCAGCTTCGTTCAGTTTTTTCGGGACGCCCATCTGTCCGGTCAAGGACCCGCGGAAAGCGACATCGGCCAGCGATGCGGCGGGCGCGATAAGCAAGGCGCTGTCCGGCCGAGCCTCTTTCGGCCAGTTTCCCGACCAACTCAACAATTGCATGGTGGTCAGTGCGCCCAGGCTGGTCCCGACCAAAAGCACCGGCCCCGGGTCACGGCCCGCCGCGATATCCCGTTGCCGAGCCCAGGCGATCAACCGCCCCACTTCTCGAACATGGGTCCAGGAATAATCCAGCAATCCGCCGACGCCGCGGGCCAAAATAGGCTCCCCGCCATAGCGGCCGGGCAAGGCACGGCGCGTATGCCAGGGACCGTGCGGTTCGACCACGCGGAAGCCCTGGTCCAGAACCCAATTGGCAATCGCCGGATGTTCCCCCCATTGTTCCGTTTCCATGCCGATCCCATGCAGAAACAACACGGTGGCGCGTGGCGGCTTGTCCGTCCGCTCCAGAACGCGCGCCTCAGCCGGCAGCAAGTCCTTCGCGCCGATCGGCGGGGTAAAGCGCAGCCAGCGGAACACCGTTTCGCCGACAGCCACGGCCCGGCTTTCCGAAACCGGCGTGTCCAGTTCGGGCAGGAATCCGCCAATCGGATCGGCAAGGCGCGCCCTGTGCCGGACCGATACGACTTCTTCATCCTCAATCGCGAAACGGGCAGCCGGGAAGGACCTTTCCAAATGGCCAGGCAGAAACGCGGCGCGTAGCCCCATGAAAGCGCGAGAATGTCGAAGCCGGGCGCGTTCAAGCCGTACAAGCGTGTCATCCGCACCGTCAACGGGGCCGAACAAGCCGTCTTCCCAATGGGCCAGCGCGTCCGCATAGCGGTCGGCAGCCTTAACCGTCATCCGCAATAAACCCGTGGGGACGGACCGGCGGCCCGGACCGTCATTCAGGTTGGCGACAAATCTATCCTGGTCACCCCCGGCGACGACAGCCGCAGCCCAGGCCGCTGACAAGGGGAAGAAAAGGCGGGAAATCGCGGGTGTCGCCACCCGGTCGAACCAGGGACGGGAAATGAAAGAGACAAGGGAACGCTCGACAGGATTAAGCATTGACGCGCTGTGCCCTGTCGACCGCCATCGGTCCCCACCCAAATTCGGGTTTAATAGTCGAGGAAGCTGCGCAGTTTCCGGCTGCGCGACGGATGCTTCAGCTTCCGCAGCGCCTTCGCTTCGATCTGACGGATACGTTCGCGGGTGACCTTGAACTGTTGGCCGACCTCTTCCAGCGTATGGTCGGTGTTCATGCCGATGCCGAAGCGCATGCGCAGCACGCGTTCTTCACGCGGCGTCAACGAGGCCAAGACACGCGTCGTCGTTTCCCGCAGGTTGGATTGGATCGCCGCATCCGCCGGCAGAATTGCGTTCTTGTCCTCGATGAAATCGCCGAGATGGCTGTCTTCCTCGTCCCCGATTGGGGTTTCAAGGCTGATCGGCTCCTTGGCGATCTTCAGAACCTTGCGGACCTTTTCCAGCGGCATGTGCAGCTTTTCGGCCAACTCTTCCGGCGTCGGCTCGCGGCCGATTTCGTGCAGCATTTGACGCGAGGTGCGGACCAGCTTGTTGATCGTTTCAATCATATGGACCGGAATACGGATGGTCCGGGCCTGGTCGGCGATCGATCGCGTGATCGCCTGCCGAATCCACCAGGTCGCATAGGTCGAGAACTTGTAGCCGCGGCGGTATTCGAACTTATCGACCGCCTTCATCAGGCCGATATTCCCTTCCTGGATCAGATCCAGGAACTGCAGGCCGCGATTGGTGTATTTTTTGGCGATGGAAATAACCAAGCGCAGGTTGGCCTCGACCATTTCCTTCTTGGCGCGCGCCGCTTCGCGTTCGCCCTGCTGGACGGTCGACGTAATGCGCCGGAATTCCCCGATCGGCATGGCGGCGTCTTCGGTGATTTCCGCCACGTCGTTCCGAATGTTTTCGATTTTCCGACGGCTGCGTTCGACGAAAGCCGCCCAATTCTTGTTAACGCCCGCGACCTCGTCGACCCAGTTCGGGTCGAGTTCGTTGCCGTAGTATTTTTCCAGGAAGTCCTCGCGTTTGACCTTGGAATCGAGCGCGAGACGCAGCAGCTTTCCTTCCGAGGCGGTCAGCCGCTTGTTAAGCTGGTAGAGTTCTTCGACCAGCTGTTCGATCCGCATATTGTTCAAACGGACGGATTTCAGAAGCTCGATCAGCTCTTTCTTGTGCTTTTCATAGGTCCGTTCCGTCGACGCCGACGCGGATTCACCCTTCTGCAGCGATTGCAAACGCTTGTCCTGGGCCCGTTGCAGCTTGGCATAGGTCGAGGCGATCTGCTCAAAGGTTTCAAGGACCGTCGGCTTCAGAAGCTGTTCCATGGCCGCAAGGGACATGTTGTTGTCTTCGCCGTCCTCGTCCGACTCTTCGCCGTCCTCGTCCTCACCCTCGGCCTTTTCGGAGGATTCGTCCTCTTCTTCGTCGTCGTCTTCATCGTCGGACTCGGCGCCGGGTGCCGCACCGGCAACGCCGGGCACCAATTCGTTTTCACCGTCCGGCCCGCCGCTCATCGTGGCGTCCAAATCGATGACATCGCGAAGCAACATCAATTCTTCAACGAGGGAGTCGTGCCATTCGGTGATCGCGCGCATGGTCAGCGGGCTTTCACAAAGCGCGCCGATCATCTTCTCGCGCCCGGCCTCGATCCGTTTCGCAATGGCGATTTCGCCTTCGCGGGACAGCAGTTCGACCGAGCCCATTTCACGCAGATACATTCGGACCGGATCGTCAGTCCGACCGACATCGTCATCGGCAATATTGCCGGCGGCCGATTGGCTTGTTTCGGTTTCGCTTTCCCCGGCGGGTTCGGCCTCGTTATCGGATTCTTCCGTATCGACGACATTGATGCCCATTTCGGACAACATCGTCATCGTGTCTTCGATCTGTTCGGAAGAAACCTGCTCCTGCGGAAGCGCCGCGTTCAGCTCGTCGATAGAGATGAAGCCCCGCTCCTTCGCCTTCGCCACAAGCTTTTTGACAGCTTGTTCGATAACGTCCAACAGGGGGCCGTCGGTCTGCTCATCACCGGATTCGGAACGATCAGTCGCTTCTGCTTTTGTTGCCATTAGCTATTTCCCTACCGCCTATCCGCCATGCGATATTGACGCATAATCCTCGTCAACGACCAAATACCGCGGCCGTCCGCCAGGCATTTGACCCTACCGTGACCGCACATTCCGGCGTTGCAGAAGGCGGCACACAAAAAACTATTGCGACGACACTCTAAAGAATGTCGTCCTCTCCGTCGCACAAATCCCTTTCACCGTCCGAAAACGTGTCGTGAAAGGCAACCACCCGAGCCTCGGCCACTTCATCACTAGCCCCGCGAGCTGCCGTTTCCAACTCACTCTGAAGAGTTTCCTGGGAGCGAAGGCGCAGGATGTGTTCGATCAGCGATCTGGCTTCCGCGTCGGGCGCGTCGGCCCGTGCCTGCCGGGCCAAGTCCAGAACCTCACGATTGCGGACCAACCGCAAGAGCTGCTCGCTCCCATGTTCAGCGAAGTGGTGGTTAATGGCCTCGACGTCAAGATCTACCCCGATGGTCGTGATGTTCTGAAGCGCTAGCAATAGCTTGTCAAGATCGGCATCGAACTCCACCAGCCGCAAATCCTCGTCGAAATCCGGCAACAAAGCGGGATGGTTAAGCAGCGCGGCGAGAAGAACCTGCTGCCGGCGGCGCGACATTCCGGGCTTCAAACGCATGATTCGCTTGGATTGGGGCTGTTGGAATGGGCGTCCATTCGCGGATCGGCCGTTGCCGCCACCGGCACGGAACCCGCCGCGCCCCCCCGTCTTGCCTTGCCCGCCGCGGTTCTGGCGAAACGCCGACCAGGCCCTGTCGTTGAAGGTTCTGAAATATTCGCGCCGGACGCTTTCGTCCTCGATCTGCCCCGCAAGTTTCTTCAAACGATCTTCCAGTGCGGCACGCCGTTCGGGCGTATCCACCGGCTGATTTCCCACTTCGGACCGCCAAAGGACAAGGTCCAACGGTTCTGCCGTGTCGACCTGTGTCGTGATCGCTTTCGCCCCCTGGCCGCGCACCAGCGTATCGGGATCCTCACCCGCCGGCAGGAAGGCGAAGCGAAGGCTCTTTCCGGGTTTCAGCAGCGGCAAAGCCCGTTCCGCCGCCCGCAGGGCTGCCCGCAAACCGGCATCGTCCCCATCCAGACACAGGACCGGCTCGTCCGAGAAACGCCATAGAAGCTGCAATTGGTGTTCGGTAATCGCGGTGCCCAACGGAGCGACCGCCGCGTCCAACCCGTATTCGGCCAGCGCGATCACATCCATATACCCTTCAACGACCAGTACGGTCTGGCCGTCATGGGCGGCTTGCCTCGCGTTTTGCAAGTTGTAGAGGGTTCGCCCCTTGTCGAAGAGCACCGTATCCGGGGAATTGACGTATTTGCCGACGCCGGCCGCCTTCGCGTCGCCCATGAATCGCCCACCGAAGGCGATGACCCGGCCGCGGGCATCCAAAATCGGGAATTGGATACGGTCGCGGAAAAACGCATAGGGGCTGCGGCCGCCGTCCGATCGGCGCATCAAACCCGTTTCCATCAGGACCTGCTCGGGGATGCCCGCCTTGGTCATCGCATCCTTGAAGCCCCCGCTATCGCCCGGCGCATATCCCAGCCGGAACGCGGCAATGGTTTCATCCTTCAAGCCGCGGTCCCGCAAATATTTTAACGCTTCCCGCCCGGCTTCAGACCGCAACGCGCGCTGGAAATAGCCGCACGCCGCTTCTGTCGCGTCGGTTAGCCCGCCGCGGCGTTCGTCGGCTGCTTTTTGTTCCGGCGTCCGTTCCGGCATATCCAGGCCGGCATCGGTGGCCAAGCGCTCAACCGCTTCGGGGAAGGACAGCCCTTCCAGCTTCATCAGCCAGGAAAAATGATCGCCGTGTTCACCGCTTGAGAAACAGTGAAAGAAGCCTTTGTCTTCTCGGACATGGAAGGAGGGCGACTTTTCGTTCACGAAAGGGGACAGGCCCCACCAATCGTCTCGGCCGCGCTGTTTCAACTGGACACGCCGACCGACCAGGCCGCTCAAGGAGACCCGCGCTCTCACTTCATCCAGAAACCCAGGGGGAAACGCCATAACCTATGCCTTCGCGGCTTAGCCAACCGCCGTCCGTCGCCCACCGAAACGGCAGGCAGAAAAGTAGACCACAGGGGGCGGAGAAAAAGTACCGTCAAATCGGGGCGTCGGCCATGGCGATCAAAATTCGGCGAATAAGGTCGCCCGGCCGTTGACGCCGGATTAGGAGAGGCTGGCCTTGACCAGGCCGGCGGCCTTACCGAAATCCATCTGTCCGGCGAATCGGGTCCGCAACTCCGCCATCACGTTCCCCATTTCCTTTAGACCGGACGCCCCCAATTCCCTGATCAGCCCGTCGATCGCGGCCTTCATTTCGGCTTCGTCCATCTGCTTCGGCAAGAAGCGTTCTATGACGACGATCTCGCCGCGCTCGCCTTCCGCCAATTCAAGGCGCCCGCCTTGTTCGTACATCGTGATACTTTCCCGGCGCTGCTTGATCATCGTCTGCAGCATCAACAAAAGCTCATCATCGCTGATTCCTTCGGTCGCGCCCTTGCCGCGGGCTGCGATGTCGCGGTCCTTGATCGCCGCCAGGATCAGCCGCAGCGTCCTGGTGCTGACGGTGTCCTTCGACCTTACCGAATCCTTGAGAGCCTGATTGATGGAATCGCGCAATGCCGACATATCCCCTCCACACTATTCCCGTATACGGGCCATCGTACCCTTGCCCGGCAAGCGAGAGACCCTAATGGAAAGCGTCTTGACCCGCAACCATTGCCATTCCGGTAAGCACCTGAAATTGAATGATAATTTTATTTCGTGCCATCTTGATTTTTAGGCTGCACCGGCATAAGAGTCTGCGGCGATGCGCTAAAGGACTGATTTCGATGACAGACACCGCTTCCGGGATGACGCCTCCTCCAGGCGCCACAGCCGTTCTTGTGCTTGCAGACGGCAGCGTCTTTTGGGGGCGCGGCATTGGCGCCGCCACTGCCAAGGTCGGCGAGGTTTGCTTCAACACCTCGCTTACCGGGTATCAGGAAATCATGACCGACCCTTCCTATGCGGGAGAAATCATTACTTTCACCTTCCCGCATATCGGCAATGTGGGCGCCAATCTGGAAGACATCGAATCGACGACGCCGGCCGCGCGCGGCTGCATCCTGCGCGCCGATATCACCGAGCCGTCTAATTTCCGGGCCATCAGCCATCTGGACGGCTGGCTGAAAGCGCACGACTTGCCGGGCATCGCCGGCATCGACACACGCAAGCTGACCCGTCGCATCAGGGACGGCGGCGCGCCTAACGGCGTTATCGTCCATGCGCCCGACGGCGCCTTCGACATACCGGCCCTGGTGAAACAGGCCCAGGAATGGCCGGGCCTGGAGGGTATGGACCTCGCCAAAGAAGTTACCTGCCTGCAGACCTATGAGTGGTCCGAGACCGCTTGGACGCTGGGCCAAGGATACGGACAGCTCACCGACCCGAAATTCCATGTCGTGGCGGTCGATTACGGCGCGAAACGCAATATCCTGCGTTGCCTTGCCGATCTGGGCTGCCGGGTGACGGTGGTTCCCGCAACCTCGACCGGCGAAGACATCCTGCGACATCAACCGGACGGCGTCTTCCTGTCGAACGGTCCGGGCGATCCTGCCGAAACCGGCAAATACGCCGTGCCCGCGATCAAGCAGATCCTGGCTCAAGACATCCCAATCTTCGGTATCTGCCTGGGTCACCAGTTGCTGGCCCTGGCGCTTGGTGCCGAAACGAAGAAAATGGATCGGGGCCACCGCGGTGGGAACCATCCGGTCAAGGATCTTCAGACCGGGAAGGTCGAGATCACCAGCCAGAACCATGGCTTCGTCGTGCGGGACGACAATCTGCCCGACGGCGTGGAACAGACCCATGTCTCCCTGTTCGACGGAACGCTTGAAGGCATACGGTTAAAGGGCCGTCCGGTCTTTTCGGTGCAGTATCACCCGGAAGCCTCACCAGGTCCTCAGGACTCGCATTATCTGTTCCTGCGGTTCGTGAACATGCTGGAAGAGCGCAAAGTCCCAGCCTAAACGGGCCTTTAACGAACGCTTTCAGCTTTGCCGACCGCGCGTGTATGTGTCCTTGCCAAACCGGTCAGCAAGGCACCGACGAGAAGTTGCGCGGAAACCCACCAGCCCTGCCACGCACCGAAACTGATCGATGAAATGGTAAGGGCCGCGACAATAAACGCGATTCCCGGCCCCAGAAGACCGGCCGGCTGCAAAAGCCGGGCGAAGCGGTATGCGGCGACGGACAATGTCAGGGCGACCAAGCCCATTCCAACCAAGCCCATTTCCAGAAAAACCTGCAGAAATGCGTTATGGGGATGCAGCGGAATCGCTTCCCCTTGTCCGGCGATGGTACCATCCGGCCGCAGGAATGTGGCCTTCGTGTCCCCACCCGGTACGGCTCGGCTGGTTCCTATCCCCCACCCAAAGACCGGACGTTCCAGCGCTTTTTCCGCACTGAAGGCCCAGATATAGGCGCGATGGCGGATTCCCGATTCCGCATTGGACGACAGCGACCATTGTCCGATTTGGGAATGAAACGCCGCCACGCCCAGTGGCTGAACCACGGTAAAAACCAGAATTGCGGCAACCGCCAGCTGGGGCCCGAATCGACGCAGAGCCATATAGACGATCCAAGCGCCAAGCCCCAGAATCAGGGCCAAGACCGACGCCTTGTTCGAAAGCAGCAGGACGGCGGCAACCGACAGAAACACCAGCGAAATCGACACCTTCCGCCCAAATCGTCCATCAATGATCGTGAAGGTCGGCAATAATAGAAGAACAAAAAGCGGGCCCGTTCGATCATAGGGGTCGCCCCCCTTTGCCAGATGCGGACCGATCGACAAACCGAGCACGGTGTCGAGAATGATAAGGCCGGATGCACAAAAGATTGCACCGGCGATGATCAAGGCGCCCCTTTTCCCGACCCTGACATTCGGCAGGACGATCGCCACCAGCGCTGCCAGGGCAATCATCAGAAACAGGCGGAGGGACCTTTCCAGGCTAAGGCCTGGGTCCAACGACCACAGAGCGCTGGCAAGCGCCCAAGCAAGCAGCGAAACACCGGCGGCGATCGGCAGGAATGACTTCGGGGCCAATTTGAAATTGCGCCAATTCAGGACAGCAATGCCCAACGCGTACAGCATGACCAACGGCGCCATGGCCTGTGGCGATAGGACCGCCGCGGCGAAACTGCCCGCGAACACCAGAACGGTGAACACATTGCCGTATATTCTAACCTTTTCAGTCACACGGACCTCAGCAGCAAAGTCGTTGGTTTGAAAACGCCGCGTCGCCTTGGCGGGAACCGGTGCCACGGGGGCGGTCTCGGCCGGCCCTTCCGGCGCGATAGGTCCGTACGCGGCAGCGCAATGATTTGCAATGCCGACTGGTCATATCCGGGCCCATACGATAAAGGAAGCGCCGACTGCGGGATCAGTCTGGCTGGTCCACAAAAATCACTCAGTTCTCAGGATTTCATCATGCCTAAGCGGGAAGACATCGACGCCGTCTTGATTATCGGAGCCGGGCCCATCGTTATCGGCCAGGCCTGCGAATTCGATTATTCCGGAACCCAGGCCTGCAAGGCGCTGCGCGAATGCGGTTACCGCGTGGTGTTGGTCAATTCGAACCCCGCGACGATCATGACCGACCCGGACACGGCGGATGCGACCTATGTAGAACCGATCACGCCGGATACGGTCGAGCGCATCCTGCAAAAGGAACGCGAAGCGCATCCCGACGAAAAAATGGTCGTGCTGCCGACCATGGGCGGGCAAACCGCTTTGAACACGGCGCTCGCCCTGGACAAATCCGGCGCCCTCGAGCGCCTGGGCGTGGAAATGATCGGCGCCAAGGCCGATGTCATCGACAAGGCTGAAGACCGGCAACGCTTCCGGGAGGCAATGGACAAGATCGGGCTGGAAAGTCCGCGCTCGAAAATGGTTTCCAACCTGGACGAGGCGCTGGCCGCGCTCGATTCAGTCGGACTACCCGCGATTATCCGGCCCTCCTTCACCTTGGGCGGCACCGGCGGTGGCATCGCCTATAACAAGGAAGAGTTCACGAACCTGATCCATACCGGTCTGCGCGCCTCGCCTGTCGGCACGGTTCTGGTCGAAGAATCGGTGCTCGGCTGGAAAGAATACGAGATGGAGGTCGTCCGCGACGGCGCGGATAACTGCATCATCATCTGTTCGATCGAAAATATCGACCCGATGGGAATCCATACCGGGGATTCGATCACCGTCGCGCCGGCCCTGACGCTGACGGACAAGGAATACCAGATCATGCGGAACGCCTCGATCGCCTGTCTGCGCGAAATCGGGGTCGATACCGGTGGCTCTAATGTGCAGTTCGCCGTCAACCCGGAGAACGGCCGTCTGGTGGTCATCGAGATGAACCCGCGGGTTTCTCGCTCCTCCGCATTGGCGTCCAAAGCGACCGGCTTCCCGATCGCGAAGGTCGCGGCGAAATTGGCCGTCGGGTATCGCCTGGACGAGTTGGACAACGACATTACCAAGATCACGCCGGCCAGCTTCGAACCGTCGATCGACTATGTCGTCACCAAGATGCCGCGCTTCACCTTCGAAAAATTCCCCGGGGCCGAGGCATTGCTGAGCACGTCGATGAAATCCGTCGGCGAGGCCATGTCGATCGGGCGGACCTTCAACGAGAGCCTTCAGAAGGCCCTTCGATCCATGGAAACGGGCCTTACCGGCCTGAACGAAGTGGTCATCGAAAACGCGGAAGATCCCGATTCGATCCGGTCCGAGCTGTCCAAACCCACGCCGAACCGCTTGTTAGTGGTCGCGCAGGCCCTTCGGCACGGGGTTTCCGAAAAAGATATTTTCAATGCCTGCAAGATCGATCCTTGGTTCATCGATAGGATCAAGGAGATCGTCGACACTGAAGAAGCGGTCCGTAAAGACGGTCTGCCGACCACGACGCAAGGCTTCCTCCAGTTGAAGAAGATCGGATTCTCGGACGCGCGGCTCGCCGAACTGGTCGAACAAACCGAAGAAGAAGTTTCCGCAGCGCGCCGGGCCCTTTCCGTGCGCCCGGTTTTCAAAAGGATCGATACCTGCGCGGGCGAATTCCCGTCGCCGACGCCGTATCTCTATTCCTGTTACGAAGGCGATGGATTCGAACAGGCGGAGTCGGAAGTCGAACCGTCAGACCAGAAGAAAATTCTTATCCTGGGCGGCGGTCCGAACCGGATCGGCCAGGGTATCGAATTCGACTATTGCTGTGTCCACGCGGCCTATGCCCTGTCCGACGCCGGTTTCGAGACCATCATGGTCAATTGCAATCCTGAGACCGTATCGACCGATTACGACACGTCCGACCGTTTGTATTTCGAACCGTTGACCGGCGAGGATGTCGTCGAAATCGTCCATGCGGAAATGGCAAAGGGCTCGGTTTACGGTGTGATCGTTCAGTTCGGCGGTCAGACGCCGCTGAAATTGGCCGCCGCGCTGGAAAAAGCCGATATTCCGATCCTCGGCACGTCGCCCGACGCGATCGATCTGGCGGAAGACCGCGAACGGTTCCAGGCCCTGCTGAAGCAGATTCAATTGAAACAGCCGCCGAACGGCACCGCCAAATCCGAAGAGCAGGCCGTGAAGATAGCCTCGGAAATCGGCTACCCCGTCGTGCTGCGGCCGTCATACGTTCTGGGCGGCCGGGCGATGGAAATCGTCCATGACGAGCCCGACCTGCGACGCTACATCAACACTGCGGTTAACGTCTCCGGCAAGAACCCCGTTCTGGTCGATTTCTACCTGCGGGACGCAATCGAAGTCGATGTCGACGCCCTGTGCGACGGCGAGGACGTCTATGTCGCCGGCGTCATGGAACATATCGAGGAAGCCGGGATCCATTCGGGCGATAGTGCCTGTTCCCTGCCGCCCTATTCATTGAAGTCCGAAATCGTCGCGGAAATGGAACGCCAGACCCGCGAACTGGCGCGGGCATTGAACGTCGTCGGCTTGATGAACGTCCAATACGCGGTCCAGGACGGGGAAGTCTTTATCCTTGAAGTCAACCCGCGGGCCAGCCGGACGGTCCCGTTCGTCGCCAAGGCGACGGGCGTGCCGATCGCGAAGATCGCGTCCCGCATCATGGCCGGTGAAAAGCTGTCCGCCTTCAATCTTGGCGCGCGGCCGGAATTTGCCCATGTCGCCGTCAAGGAAGCGGTCTTCCCGTTCAGCCGGTTCCCCGGTGTGGACGTTATGCTGGGACCGGAAATGAAGTCGACCGGTGAGGTCATGGGCCTCGATACGGATTTCTACCGTGCTTTTGCCAAGGCGCAGTTCGGGTGCGGCGCGGATCTTCCGACGGACGGCAAGATCTTCATTTCGGTGAAGGATTCCGACAAGGAAGCAATGCTGGAACCGGCAAAGGCGCTGTTGGAACTGGGCTTCGCGCTTGTCGCGACGCGCGGCACCGCGCGCTACCTGCGGGACCAGGGCCTGGAGGTCGCGGAGATCAATAAGGTTCTGGAAGGACAGCCCCATGTCGTCGATGCGATCATCGATGGTGAGGTCAAGCTTGTCCTCAATACAACAGCCGGCAAGAAGGCCATCGAGGACTCTTTCTCGCTGCGTCGGGCGGCCCTGACACGGTCGGTTCCCTACTACACCACCGTCGCGGGTATCCGGGCCGCTGCCTTCGCTATGAAGGCCGTTGCTAAAGGCGGGCTTGAAGTTGCCTCGCTTCAGTCATATTTTAAGGATGCTTCCTGACATTTTGGAAGATTGTTCCGGGCCGGCTTGACCGGCTCTATCTATTTTATGGAGGGGGGTGCGGCCAGCTACGCAATAAGAGCCGCGCACCGCTATAGGTGGGACGATGGAAAAAGTACCTATGACTTTGGAAGGCTATGAGGCCTTGCAGACCGAATTGAAGATGTTGAAGGGGACCGAGCGCCCCGCCATCATTCAGGCGATTGCAGAAGCACGCGAGCATGGCGACCTTTCCGAGAATGCGGAATACCATGCAGCGCGTGAACGCCAGAGCTTTGTCGAAGGCCGTATCGCCGAATTGGAAGACAAGACCAGCCGGGCCGAAATTATCGACCCGACGAAGCTTTCGGGCGACCAGGTCATGTTCGGCGCTACCGTCGTTATTGCCGATTGCGAAACCGACGAAGAGAAGAAATATCAGATCGTCGGCGAATCGGAATCCGATATCGCTGCGGGTAAACTGGCGGTGACGTCACCGATGGCGCGAGCGCTGATCGGCAAGTCCGTCGGCGACGCAATCGAAGTGCATTCGCCCGGCGGCACCAAGGATTATGAGATCGTCAGTGTCGAATTTAAATAATCTGAATTCCGGTCCGGCCTACTCGGCGATCGGTATGATGAGGCGCTTTCGAAAAGCGCCTTTTTCATTTTTGGCAGGAACACCGATATGTCTTTCGAATTCATAGATAATGCCGTCTCTTGGCTGAATGGCGCCACGGGCGTCGAATTCAGCCTGCATGGCTGGCTCGCCTTCATCCTGGGGGCAATCGGCGTGTTGATCTTAAATGTGGGGCTGATGTGGCTCGTGGTGCGCTCCAACCGCAATGGGCATGACGATATCGCCGATGAGGTCGGACAAACGACCGGCCATCACAAGGTGATAAAAAACTAGCTCAGCGGTTTCTTCGGCAGCGATGCGGTCCGGGCCGGTGGCCGGCAGTTCTGTCGCGACGTCTATCGTTATGCGTCGGGGCTGGTATCGATCGGCACACCGAAGGCCTGTTTGGAATGGCGAATCGTAATGGCTGAGCGCACATGCGCCACATTCTGCGCTGCCGTCAGTTCATTGGTCAGGAACCTGTTGTAGCTCGCCAAATCCTCGGCGACGACTTTCAGCAGAAAATCGGTTTCCCCCTGCAGCATGAAGCATTCGCGGACCAGCGGCCATTCGGCGACGCATTCCTCGAATCTCACCAAATCCGTTTCCGCCTGACTGGTCAGACCGACAAAAGCAAAAACCGTTACGCCGAATCCCATCAGGGACGGGTCGATATCCGCGTGATAGCCACGGATGTAGCCGGATTCTTCAAGCGCACGCACACGGCGCAGGCAGGGCGGCGCCGATATACCGGCCCGGCTGGCCAGTTCCACATTGGTCATACGACCGTCCGATTGCAGGTCATCCAGGATTCGGCGGTCGATTTGGTCCAGCTTTTCGCGGCGCACGAACGTTCCCCTTGGCGGCAAAACAAAATTAAGGTTGGGCCATTACTTGGGTCGGCGGACTGCTTTCGGCAAGCGTCCGCCACCTCTTTCGGCTGGCAACGTCGTATTACAGATCAGGGTATTTTCGCAAGATTATTATCAATTCGTTCACGCATAATTGGGCCGCTACCCTGGTAGGTCGACGGCGCAAACACGTTCGGAATGGCGCGGACCGACGGTTATTGTTAGACCGACAAGCACAGAAATCTTTTTGAACAAATCACAAAGATTATGGCCCATGCCCGCCGATGATATGACCGCACAGAAATTGAAGACCGGCCCGGAAGCCCCGGATGGCGGCAGGACGTGCTGGGTGATAACCGACGACCGGGTAGGTACCATCAACCAAGCAATCGGGTTGGCCGAAGCTGTGGGCTTTCCCTTCGAACACAAGATCATTGTCTTGCGCCAACCATGGCGTAGCCTGCCACCTGCATTCTGGCCGCCCAGTGTGTTCGGATTAAAGGGCGCGGAAAGCGCTAAGCTGACGCCACCCTGGCCGGATTTGGTAATTTCCTGTGGGCGAAAGGCCATCGGTCCGGCCCTTGCGGTGAAGCGGGCAAGCGGCGGAAAAACCAAGGCCGTGCACATTCAGCACCCACATATGCCTTTGAAGCGTTTCGACCTTGTCGCCGTACCCAGCCACGACAATTTGACGGGGCCCAATGTCATTGTCACGACGGGGGCGATCCATCGGGTTTCTAAAGCCAAATTAGCGGCGGCAAAGACCGGTTTCGCGGGCCAGTTCGACCACCTGCCGCGGCCGCTGATCGCCGTTCTGATCGGCGGCAGCAACAAGGCCTTCACGATGACTCGTGCCATCGCGGAGAGCATGGCGGCGCAAATTTCAGCCCTGGCCGGCCGGCTGGGCGCCGGGCTGCTGGTAACCGCGTCTCGCCGGACGGGGGCCGAGAACGAAGCTGTTCTGCGCCAGGCACTGAGCGGCCCCAACGTATTCTTCTGGGACGGCACGGGCGAAAACCCCTATTTCGGTTTTCTAGCCCAAGCGGATGCAATTTTGGTAACGGGCGATTCGGTCAACATGGTTTCCGAAGCCGCAAGCAGCGGCAAACCCGTCTACATCATGCCCCTGGAAACGGCGCCCGGCGCTGAGCGGGCGGCGGGCAAGTTCGATCGTTTCCAACAGCAGGTGATCGACAAGGGCGCAGCCCGCATGTTCGACGATACCGCCGATCTTGACGACCAACCCGTCCGGTTGGATGAAACGACGCGGGTCGCAGCGGCGGTAAAAAAGCTGTTTCAGTAGCCAATATCCGGCCCAAGCGGGAAGTTGCGCTGGCGGTTCCCGATTCTAGCCCCTAAAGTTTAAACACCGGGACGGCATTCCTATCGGAATGCCCGCTGGGGGAGAAACCTCAAACACCATTACCCGAGTTGGAGCGGACATCATGCCGATGGACTGGGACAAGCTTCGTGTCTTTCACGCCGTCGCGGAAGCGGGCAGCTTCACGCATGCCGGTGACACGTTGAATCTGTCACAATCCGCCGTCAGCCGGCAGATCAGCGCCTTGGAGGAAAGCGTCAAGGCACCGCTGTTTCACCGCCATGCGCGCGGCTTGATCCTGACCGAACAGGGCGAATTGCTGTATCAGACGGTAAAGGACGTTTTCCACAAGCTGTCGATGGCGCAGGCGCAGCTGGCGGAAAGCCAGGACCGGCCCACGGGACCGCTGAAGGTCACGACCACGATCGGGTTCGGATCGACCTGGCTGACCATGCATATGAAGGAATTCATCGCGCTTTACCCGGATGTGGACGTGACCCTGTTCCTGACGGATGAGGAAGTCGACCTCGGCATGCGGAAGGCGGACGTGGCCATTCGCATGAAGGAACCACGCCAACCGGACCTTATCCAACGCCCCCTGATGAATGTCAGATCGACCCTCTGGGCCACGACGGAATATCTCGACCGGCGCGGACGGCCGCAGACACCCGAAGACCTGGGCGATCACGACCTGATCGTCTTTGGCGAGGATACGCCGCTGCCGGTGGCCAGCATGAACTGGCTGCTGTCGCTTGGCGCCAATCCGCAGGAACCAAGGCGGCCAATCCTGCGAATCAACAATTCATACGGGATTTTCAGGGCGGCGCGGACCGGTCTCGGCATCGCATCGGTGCCCGAATATATGGCGCGGACGGCGCCCAATCTGGAACGCGTCCTGCCCGATGTGGATGGGCCGCAAACAAAGACCTATTTCGTCTACCCGGAAGAGCTGCGCCATTCGCAGCGCATCACCGTTTTCAGGGACTTCCTTCTGAGGAAGATCCAGGAAGAAGGCCTGTCGGAACGCTGACCAGCGCGACCAGACCGGAAAAACCAAAAACACGCTTTTCTAAGGAGGAATACCATGGACCAGGAGAAATTCGACAAAGGACTCGAGACCCGCAAAGCCGTTCTGGGCGACGAATATGTCGAGAAATCGCTTGGCAAAGCGACCGACTTCACCATGGCTTTCCAGGAATATGTCACAACCTATTGCTGGAACGACTGCTGGAATCGGGAAGGCCTGGACCGGAAAACACGCAGCATCATCAACCTGTCCATGTTGAGTGCGCTGAACCGGCCGAACGAGTTCAAAGTTCATTGCCGCGGCGCTGTAAACAACGGTGTGACCAAGGATGAAATGCGCGAGATTTTCCTTCAGATCGGGACCTATTGCGGCGTCCCCGCGGCGCTGGAAGCCTTCAAGATAGCCCAGGAAGTATTCGACGAGATGGGCGTCTAAGGATGACCAAATATCATGTCGGCCTGATCGGCCTAGGCAAGATGGGCGCGCCGATGGCCGCCAACATCGCCCGGGCGGGCTATCCATTGACCGTCTTCGACCTGAATGAAGACACGAAACGCGATGTCGCAGCCGCAACCGGCGCGACCGCTGCCCCCGATACGGTAACGCTGGCGCGTGACTGCGATGTCATCATCACCATGGTGCCGGACGGGAAGGCCGTGCGCGCCTTGCTGATCGACGGTGGCTTGGCCGATGCGGCGGGTGCGGGAACGATCGTAATCGATATGAGTTCGTCGGACCCGAACGGAACGCGGGCGCTGGGCACGGAAATGGAATCCCGTGGCCTGAAATTTATCGACGCGCCCGTTTCCGGCGGTGTAAAGGGCGCGGAAAACGGGACCCTTTCGATCATGATCGGCGGCGATCCCGCTGTGATCGACGAATGCGAAGCGCTTCTCTCCACAATGGGCGGCCAATTGTTCCGGACCGGCGCGCTGGGTTGTGGGCATGCGATGAAGGCGCTGAACAATTATGTTTCCGCGGCCGGTGCGGTCGCGGCGATCGAAGCCCTTCGCATGGGTGAAGCTTTCGGCCTGGACCCGAACCATATGGCCGACATCCTGAATGTCTCTACCGGTCGCAACAACACGACCGAAAAGAAGTTGAAACAGCACGTCATCCCAAAAACCTACGCATCCGGCTTTTCACTTGGCCTGATGACGAAGGACATCGCCACCGCGGTTGCCGTGGGCAAGGCGACGGGCCAGGACATTCCCTTCGCGGAATCCTGCCTTGCCTATTGGGCAGACGCGCTGGAGAAGATCGGACCGGATGCGGACCATACAGCCGTGGTCGACAAGCCAAAATCCTGATTAGGGCTAACTGCGGCAGTTTCCTGGAAAGGGATCAGTCCAAGCGGACGACGATCCCTTCCAGGTCCGGTGATTTCGCGGGATAGTTTTCCATCACTTTCGGATCGTGACCGGGAATGATGTGATCCCAACTGTCGGCGAGTTCCGCCACCCTGTCGTATCCGGCGAGCACGGCCTGCGGGTCGAAATAGTTCGGGAAAACCATCCGGCGTTCCAGATGCGCATAGAGATGCGCCGCATCCGAGGCCAGCACCACCCAACCGCGGCGCGTATTCACCCGCACGCATTGAAGGCCGGCGGTGTGACCGCCCAGGTGATGAACACTAAGGCCCGGCGCCAATTCATCGTCCCCATCATGGAAGACCACGCGATTGCCATAGATGTTTCGCACCATGGCGCAGACCTCATCGGGCTCGAAGAAGTGACGCTTGCGCTCGTCCAGCATGTGGCGGCCGGTCGTATAGGCCATTTCCGAATCCTGAAGATGGAACCTGGCATTGGGGAAACCGTCGAAGTTTCCGACATGGTCGTAGTGCATATGGGTGATGATGATGTCCTGGATCGACGCCGGGTCGACCCCCATCAATTGAAGCCCTTCCATGGGCGTGCGCAGAATCGTGCGTTGCCGACGCTTTCCGACCGGCGGGCTGATTCCGATATCGACCAGGAAGGTCCTGTCCCGGCCGACACAAAGCCAGACGTAGTAGCTGATCGACAACGGCCCTTCATGGGGATCGCCACCTTCCATCATGTCCGACGCCATCCGTTCTCCCAGTGCGCCATACTGGATCGCGTAAACTTCATACAAATCGGTCATGGCCCAAACCTTCCTCCAAACTTTTTTATTCTCGTTCCGGCGCGCGTCCGAGCACAAGTCAGATCAACCCCAGTTCCTTTTCAAGCGCACCACACAGCATTTGGCCCAGCGTAATGTGCATCTCTTGAATGCGCGCGGTCGTATTCGACGGGACGATCAGCAACGGTGTCGCCAAGCCGACCATGCCGCCCCCATCCCGGCCGGACAGACCTGCCGCCTGAAGTCCCATCGCCTTCGCGGTCTTCAATCCTTCAATGACATTCGGGCTGCGGCCCGATGTGGATATTCCGATGGCAAGGTCGCCCGGACGACCTAGGGCGGCGATCTGCCGCGCAAACAAGGCATCGAACCCCATATCGTTGCCGATCGCCGTCAGGGCCGAAGTGTCGGTGGTCAGCGCTATGGCCGCAATCGGTGCGCGGTCCTGCACATAGCGTACGGTCAATTCGGTCGCGATGTGCTGCGCATCCCCGGCACTGCCCCCATTGCCGAACAACAGAATTTTTCCGCCAGCTTGTGTTGCTTTCAGGCTACATTCCAATAATTCGGTAAATTCGGAACGCACCGCATCGCGCGTCGCAGCCGCGACGGCAAAATGCTCATCAAACTCTGAATCGTAAAAGTCGGGCTTCTCAGTCACATTGGCACTCCGGCAAGTGAAAGTCAGTCGGCGGCGTCGGATTGATCGTGCCGACTCCGTACAAGTATGCGGTCAAATTCAGCAAGGGTCGCCTGCACCCGGCCATAAACGGTCTCGGCGGGATAGGTCCCATCCACCGCGCGGACACCGACCGGCATGCCGAGGAACAAGGCTAGCGCATCCTCGATCGTATCCACGCTATAGATATGGAACGTGCCATCGGCAACGGCTTCACCGACCTCGGATCGCAAGACCAGATTGCGCTCATTGGCACGCGGGATCACGACGCCCTGCTTGCCCGTTAGGCCGTTTTCCTTGCAGGTGCGGTAGAAGCCTTCGATTTTATGATGCGCCCCACCAATTGCCTGGGCCATGCCGCGCTGGTTGACCGATCCGGTGATGGCAAGATCTTGACGGGCAGGCAGGTCGGAAAGGTCGGAGATGATGGCGATCAACTCCGCCAGGGAAGCACTGTCCCCTTCCACCCCGCCGTAATTCTGTTCGAAGGTGATGGAGCAATTGAACGAGACCGGCCTGGTCCGTGCGAACACCCCTGTCAGGTATCCGTGCAGAACCATCGCCCCCTTCTGCTGGATCGGGCCCGACATTTCGACGTCACGTTCGATATTGATGACGCCGCGCCGCCCGATACTGGCGCGGGCCGTAATGCGCGATGCACTGCCAAAGGTATGATCGCCGACATCCCGGACCGTCAGACCATTGACCTGCCCGACGACCGCGCCGTCGGTGTCGATCATGATCGTCTTGCGGTGAACCTGTTCCTGCAGCCTGTCTTCCACCCGCGCGTTGCGGCGGCGGCGGCGCGCAACAGCCTTTTTCAGCAAGTCGGATGTAATCACACCGTCGGCGCGGGAAGCGAGATGCACCGCTTCCGTCAAAACGTCCTCGACGATTTCCGCCTGTGCGGTGATCTTGGTGCGGTCACCCGCCCAGCGTGAAGATTGCCCCAACAGCCGCTGCACGGCTTCGTCCTCTATCGCGGACGCACCGACACGCATTGCCGTTTCCCGAATGACGGAAGACAGGGCCGCCAGGTTCTGGTCCGTGGCGTCCATATCGGGATCGATATCCGCCTTCACCTTGAAATGAGTTCTAAATTCCGGGTCGATTGAAAAGAACGCGTAATACCACCGAGGCGCCCCGACAATCACCACCTTCACATCCAGTGGGATCGGTTTCGGGTTGGGTGACCCGGTGATCTGAACGCCGCCTTGCCGATGCTGTTCCTCTATGCGGATTTCACTGTCCCGCAAGGCGCCTTTCAGGAAGGACCAACTAATGGGGTGTATCCCGATTGCCTCCGCCCTTAGCACCAGGATGCTGCCATTCGCCTTATGCAGGGCGCCCGCGCGGATCAAAGTAAAATCCGTATCCAGATAACCGCCGGTCGACCGGTACTCGATTCTGCCGAACAAATTCTCATAGAATGGATTGGCTTCCAGGACAGGTAGACATTCCTTGTCGTCGCCATGGTCCACAAGCAGGTTTACCATGTATCGACGTTCCGGCGGCTCCCTCTGTTCGACGGGCACCCCCGGCATAGCCGGCTGTTGCGGAAAGAACAGGGCCAGATTGTCGAGGATGTCTTCCCGCAACGTGATCAGCCAACGGTTCAGTCCGCCATATTTGCTGAATTCCGTATGCAACCCCTCCAACATCGCGCCAACCGCATGGTCGGCCGCCTGGCGGCGCAGCTGTTGAATATTTTCCGCCAATTCGCCCTGCATCACCGCGGCGCGGCGAAGAATGTCCCCCAGAATGGACCCGATCCGCTGCGCTTCTTCCTGCACCGCGACCCGGCGGTCTTCCGGCAGTTTGTCGATGCCGATGGGTTTCTCTTCCTCATCGAGCGCCGCGACCATCAGCCCATTGGAGGTCTGCAGGATCGTCAAACCGTGTTCCCGCGCGTCCTGGCGAAGGGCATCGACCTCTTCTTCGATTTTGTCGTGGACTTCCTTGCCGGCCCTTTCCATGGCGGTGGTGAATTCCTCACCGCCAAAGGCCTGTACCAACGCGTCACGTAGATTGGGGATTGTGCGGGCCATGGCGTCGCGGAAGGCACGCCCGACCCCTGGCGGCAGGCGGACCGGTTTGGGCCGATGGCTGCGGCGAAAATTATTCAGATAAACCCAATCGTCGGGAACGGGTTTGTCCTTCAGAAATTCCGTCAGGAAAGCCAATGTCTGGGTCATCCGGCCGCTACGGTCTTCGCCGACGACGAAAATATTGAAACCGGGCGCATCAAGGGTCAGGCCGGTCTCCAACGCCTCTCGTGCGCGCTCGTGGCTCGACAGCTCGAACAGCGTCCCTGTGGCGGTGCCGTTCGGGTCGAATTTCGGAATACCAACTTGTTCCGCCGGCAACTCGCGCGACGCCATGAACACCCCCACCTGATATCAGTTATTTTCGACAGCTTAGCCTTTATACAAGGCCCCGGAAAACCGGCAAATCGCAGCCTTTTCGAATTGGGATGCTGCGTATACTGTGCGCGCATGACAATCACGATTGCCGATATTTGCCGCTATCCCGTCAAGGGCTTGGCGGCCGATCATCCCTCCTCCGTTACGGTTGCGGCGGGTGAGGTGATTCCGTTCGACCGACGTTTCGCGCTGGCCCATGCATCCAGCCGCGTCGATAAGGCACAGCCCGATTGGGCACAGAAGAACGAATTCCTGATGCTGGCGCGCGATGAGAAATTGGCCCAGTTGGGAATCGAGTTCGACGAGGAAACGGCGGACCTTATGATCACTCGCAAGGGTCGGTCCGTCAGCCGCGGTGTTTTGACCAGTCAAACCGGCCGAAACGTGCTTCAAACCTTCCTCGCGGCCTTCATGCCGGACGGTCCGCGCGGCAAGCCGGTGATCGTCGAATCGCCGGAAGGCAAAAGCTTCTCAGACGTACCGAGCAATTTTATCTCGATCATCAATCTCGCGACGGTCAAGGATATCGAACGCGTCGTGCGGGAGCCGGTCGACCCCATGCGGTTTCGCGGCAATCTTTACGTGGAAGGCCTTCCCGCCTGGCGGGAAACAAGTTGGGTCGGTCAGGATATTTCGATCGGCAACGGCGTTGTCCTGCAGGTGCTGGAGCCGATTGGCCGATGCGCCGCCACCAATGTGGACCCAGCCACGGGGCAACGCGACCTGAACATTCCCCTGACACTGCGCAAAGGGTTCGGCCATACCAATTGCGGCGTCTATGCAAAGGTGAAAAGCGGCGGCACGATTTCGACGGGCGACACGATTACAGAACCGGCCTGAAGCCGCGCCCCACCGCTACCAAGACAACCGAGACAAAGAAAAAAGGGGAAGCTTTTAAGCTTCCCCTTCTTCGTATTCTTTTGCAGTCCGCGACGCCGTCAATCGGCAGCGTTTTCCGCGGCAGCAGCCAATTCGGCCGGCGAATTCGGCACCTTGGCGCGCGGCGCACGGCGGCGGCGCTGCGGTGCGCGTTTTGCCGGTTGCTCGCCCTCTTCGGCAGCGGCTTCGGCCGGTTCGGCCTTCCGCGCGCGTCCGTTTCCGCGGCTCTCCGTCTCTTCTTTCGAGGACTCTTCATCCTCGGCATTTTCGTTGCTTGCGCCGCTGGTAACGGTCACTTCAACCGCGGCTTCCGATTCGTTTTCGTCTTCATCCGCATCGGCCTCGGCTTCCGCCTGCATTTTCGCCATGCGGGCCTGACGGGCTTCCGCGTCCTGATTCAGGATTCGGAAATAATGCTCGGCATGCTGAAAATAACTTTCCGCGAGGACACGGTCGCCGGCAGACGTCGCATCGCGCGCCATGGTCAGATACTTTTCATTGATCTGCGCCGCCGTGCCACGAATCCGCACGCTGGGGCCATTCGAATCGAATGTCTGCCGATGACTGCCGCCACCGCCACGCCGATTGTTGTTGTTGTTATTACGATTGCGGCCACGCTTCTGGCCCTGCGATTGATTGTTCGGTCTCATGCTCTTCTTCGCAAGATAGTGATGCACCATGCGCACCGTGACTCACGTCACGTGGGCACTCCCCTCGGGCCACGGAATCTTTCCGCATCTGCCCTACCATCGGAACGGCTAGCCAAAATCCTTGTTAGGAGATCAGACCGATCCGTTCCTTCGTCCTAATGACGGAGGCCCGGTAAACATCGGGAGCACATCATCCACGGCTGCAGGCAACTGCAATCGATGCTCTTCTCAATGTCCGGAACACCTTCAACCTAGCCGCCGAAGCCCGTATTTCCAAGCGTTTTTTGCATCTGCGTCTATCCGGGCCATTGCGCGGAAATACAACGTTCGATCCCAGCGAGGTCTTGGCGTACCCGGATACGCGAAAACCCCTCCCTCACGCAGAAGGACGAGACCTCGGAAGCTTGGCGCGCGCCGACCTCCAGGGCCAGAAAACCACCCGGTTTCAGCGCGTCTTTCGCCGCAGGGATAATCGCCCGGTAGCATTCCAACCCATCCGCACCGCCATCCAAGGCCCGCATAGGGTCATGATCCCGAACTTCCCGGTCGAGCGCCTGTATATCGCCGCTTTTAATATAAGGTGGGTTTGAAACGATCAGGTCGAATCGGCCCGTCACGCCTGCGAACCAGTTTCCCACAAAGGCTTGCACCCGGTCGTCCAACCCGAATTCCTGGGCATTGGACAAGGTCGCATCCACCGCCCCATCGCTGATATCCACACCGACCCCATGTGCGGCGGGAAATTCCCGTAACAAGGACAGCAGCAGGCAGCCGCTGCCAACGCCGAGGTCTAGTATCCGCTCGACATGCGCGCGGTCCGGCAACAGGTCCAGCGCTTCTTCGATAACTGTTTCCGTATCCGGGCGGGGATCGAGCGTATCGGGACCGATCAGGAAGTCGTCTTTCCAGAAGCCCCGCCGCCCGACAATACGGGACACCGGTTCACCCGAGGCACGCCGCTTAATCGCTGTCCATGCCCGATCCGAATTGGACAGTTCCCTTTCGGGATAAGCGACAAGCGTTTCACCAGAAACCCCTTCAGTGAAAGCCAGCAGCAGGCGTGCTTCACGTCTTGGATCCTGATTGCCGGCTTCCTTTAGAAGACGGGCGGCATCCGCCAAAAAACCGTCGACCGTCGTCACGTCCGGGCTCCACTATGCCGGCAGATCACGCCGCATCTTCCGACAAGGCGGCCAATCGCGCGGATTGTTCTTCCAGGATCAGCGCGTCCAGCACTTCGTCCAGCGCCTCGCCTTCCAAGACCTTGTCCAGCTTGTACAGCGTGAGATTGATGCGGTGGTCGGTAACGCGGCCTTGCGGGAAGTTATAGGTGCGGATGCGTTCGGAACGGTCGCCTGAGCCGACCTGGCCTTTCCGGTCCGCGGCGCGCTCCGACTCCTGCCGTTCGCGCTCATGCTCATAAAGCCTGGCCATCAACACCTTCATCGCCTTCGCGCGGTTCTTGTGCTGGGATTTCTCGTCCTGGCACTGCACGACGATCCCGGACGGCATATGGGTGATGCGGACCGCACTGTCCGTCGTGTTGACGTGCTGACCGCCCGCCCCTTGGGACCGATAGGTATCGACGCGCAGGTCCTTCTCGTCGATGTGGATATCGACCTCTTCCGCTTCCGGCAGAACCGCCACCGTCGCAGCGGAGGTATGGATACGGCCGCCGCTTTCCGTGACCGGAACCCGCTGCACCCGATGGACGCCGGATTCGTACTTCATGCGGGCATAGACATCGCCACCGCTGATCGACGCGACGATCTGACTGTACCCGCCGATATCGTTTTCACTGATATCGATGGCTTCCATGCGCCAGCCGTTCAGCGCCGCGTATTTCTGATACATCCGGTAAAGGTCGCCGGCGAACAACGCGGCCTCATCGCCGCCCGTTCCGGCCCTGATTTCGATGATGACGTTGCGCGCATCGGCCTCGTCCTTCGGCAACAGCATCAATTGCAGTTGATGTTCGATTTCCGGCAGGCGTTCTTTCAGGTCGTTGGCTTCCTCGCGCGCCATTTCGCGCATTTCCGCATCCGTCGACTTGTCCGCCAGCAATTCTTCAAGATCGGCGCGCTCCTGCTCAGCGGATTGAAACGCCTCAATCTTTTCAACTATTGGGGAAATATCCGCATATTCCTTGGAAAGCGCAGTGAATTCCTGGGCATCCAGATTGCCCGCCGCCATTCGGTCCGACAATTCCTGCGCCCGGGCCGTTACCCGCTGCAACCTATCACGCCAACTCATTCTACAGACCCATCGTCTTTCCGGCCTTCGCCGTTGGATTCACCATCGAATTGCCCGCCTGCGGAATCTTCCAGCCGAAGATTGAACAGCCGCGCAACCACCCGGTTTACCGTTATCGTATCCCGCAAATCCGCCACGCCCCCTTGCGCCGCCACGTCGCGCAGGACTTTGCTGGGTGAATGCAGAAGATGATTGATCAGCAGCCGGGTGGCTTCTTCCGCATCGGCATTGGCATGATGTTCTATCACATGCCGCCTGACGTCCTCGAAATGCTGGCGAAGGGCGACAAGCCCCGGAACACCTTCCTGCGCCGCCAGCGATTTCTGGAAGCTAACCACCCGTTCGTCAACCATTCTCGCGGCATCGTTGGCTTGTTCGTGGCGGCCGAACTTCCCTTCCCGCGCCATGCGCTCCAGGTCCGCCAACGTATATCGGAACGCGCCGTCCAGATCGTCGACCGCCGGGTCCACGTCTTCCGGGCTGCCGCAATCGAACAGGATGATGGGCAGGCCGCGGCGCTGGCGCAGGGCCCCCGCGGCAAGCGCCCTGTCGACAAGGAACCGACCGGAGCCTGATGCGGTGATCACGGCATCGGCCTCAGCCAAGGCATCGGGCAGGGAGTCGAAAGGGGTGAAATGACATTGAGCCCGCCCCGCTGCTCTTTCTGTACGGCGCGACGGCCCGGTCAGAACGCATTCCTGAACGCCGGCCAGGCGAAACTGTTCCAACAGCAGAGCGCCGGTATCCCCCAACCCGATCACCAAAAGGCGGATCTTCGCCGGGTCGCCGTGCAGGTCCCGGGCGATTTGAACGGCAGCGGACGCAACGGTTACGGCCCCTTCGCCGATCCTGGTTTCCGTGCGAACCTGTTTCGCCAGTGAAAAGGTCGCCTGGTAAAGGGTGTCCAAATCGGCGCCGATCATTTCCACGTCCCGCGACTGCGCGAAGGCGTGCTTTACCTGTCCCAGCACCTGGCTTTCGCCCACGACCTGACTTTCAAGCGCGCAGGCGACACGGAAGATATGGCGGACCGCGTCCTGGTCATAGCGCCGGAATAACTGTTCCTCGACGGCATTGCGGCGCCGTCCCGTGCACTCCGCAACCACGTCTTCAACCATACGCACCCCCTGTTCCGGGTCGGACAAGGCTAGATGAAATTCGACACGGTCACAGGTGGAAAGGATCACGGCCTGCCGGATGTCGCTGTCGCGCAACTTCGCAAGCATCCCGGCGCGGCCTTCGTCATCGACGAACAGTCGGTCGCGGAACGCGGCATCGGCTGTCTGATGGCTTGCGCCGACAACCGCGTAACGGGGGCTTTCCCGGAATCCTGCTGCATCCGTCATGCGGGCAGTATCCGCCCGGTCACATCGGTGGCGCAAGCCGCGCGGCAAGACCGTCCATCGGGGCTTCGATCTGTTCCCCGGTGGCGAGGTCCTTGATCTGCACCACACCGCGCGCCAACTCGTCATCACCCAGGATCACCGCCTGGCTGGCATTGACCTTGTCGGCCCGCTTCATCCGCTTCTTCATATTACCGCCGAAGGCCATATCCACCTGGACACCCGCGTGGCGCAAGGTTTCGGCCAATTTCAGCATCTGCCGCTCGGCCGCTTCGCCCATCGGGACCAAAGCGACGGGGCGGGCGCCCCCTTCCGGTTCGGTCGCCAGCATCGACAGGCGTTCGATCCCAGCGGCCCAGCCCACGCCCGGCGTCGGTTGCCCGCCCATCATTTCCATCAGCCCGTCATACCGTCCGCCAGCCATCACCGCGCTTTGCGATCCCAGTTCCGTCGTCGTGAATTCGAATGCCGTATGACAATAATAATCCAACCCACGGACCAAACGCGGATTCAGGCGATAGCCGATCCCGATATCGTCCAATCCCTGGCGCACCGTCGCGAAGAATTCCTGACTTTCCTGATTGAGATAGTCCGAGAAGACCGGCGCATCGACGATCAGCTTCCGGTCTCCCTCATCCTTCGAATCCAGGATGCGCAACGGGTTGCGGTTCAGGCGGTCGCGGGAATCTTCGGACAGGCTATCCTTGTGATCGCTAAAATACTCGACCAGCGCGTTGCGGTATTCCGTCCGGCTCGCCGTGTCGCCCAGCGTGTTCAGCTCCAGTTCCGTCCGGCCCAGAATACCCAGGCGGTCCAGAATGGCCGCACCGCAGGCAATCACTTCGATATCCGCTTGGGGTTGCGGTGCGCCGATCAGTTCGATCCCGATCTGGTGGAATTGACGCAACCTGCCTTTCTGCGGCCGTTCATAGCGGAACATCGGCCCGCCATAGAAATACCGGACCGGGGCATGTTGGGCGAGGCCGTTGGACATGAAGGCACGGCAGACGCCGGCCGTGTTCTCCGGCCGCAGCGTGATCTCGTCCCCGCCCTTGTCGGTAAAGGTATACATTTCCTTCGTGACGACGTCGGACGTATCGCCCAGGGTGCGTTTGAACACCTGGGTAAATTCAAAGATCGGCGTCGACATGAACTCATAGCCATACAGCGACGACACACCGGCCGCATTGTCGATGACATGGCGGTGGCGCCGATGGTCTTCGGGCAAAAGGTCATGCGTGCCACGGACAGGCTGTAACGCCGCCATACGACTACTCCAACTGTGTTTCAGGTTTCCGGTTATTCCGCCGCGGCCGCTTCCAGCCGCTCTTGTTCGATTTCCGCCGCCTTGGCTTCGACCAATCCGACCAGATGGTCGACGATGCCTTCGTCCTTCAGGCGATGGGCCGGCTGCCCGGCGATGTAGACTTGATGGGTTCCCTTGCCGCCGCCGGTGAAACCGATATCGGTTTCCCGCGCCTCGCCAGGCCCGTTGACCACACAGCCGATCACCGAAACGGTCATCGGCGTCGTAATATGGGAAAGCTTCTCCTCCAGGACCCGAACGGTCTCGATCACGTCGAACTGCTGACGCGCGCAGGAGGGGCAGGAAATCACGTTGACGCCGCGATAGCGCAGGCCCAGCGATTTCAGGATGTCGAAGCCGACCTTCACTTCCTCGACCGGGTCGGCCGACAGCGAAACACGGATCGTATCGCCGATCCCCGCCCAAAGCAGAGACCCGATCCCGATGGAACTCTTGATCGTACCGGTTCGCAGGCCGCCCGCTTCCGTCACGCCGAGATGCAGGGGATAGTCGCAGGCTTCCGCCAGGCCCTGATAGGCGGCGGCGGCGAGAAACACGTCGGAGGCTTTCACGCTGATCTTGAAGTCGAAGAAATCGTTGTCTTCCAATATCTTCGCGTGTTCCAGCGCGCTTTCCACCATCGCTTCGGGGACCGGTTCGCCGTATTTCTCCAGCAGGTGGCGCTCAAGCGAGCCGGCATTGACGCCGATCCGCATGCTGCATCCGTGATCCTTGGCCGCCTTGACGACTTCGCGGACCCGTTCGGCGCTTCCGATATTACCCGGATTGATCCGCAGGCAGGCGGCGCCCGCCTCGGCCGCTTCGATCGCGCGCTTGTAGTGGAAATGAATGTCCGCGACGACGGGCACCTGAATCTGCGGGATGATTTTCGCGAGCCCATCGGTCGAGGCTTCGTCGGGGCAGGAAATCCGGATGATGTCGACCCCGGCCTCTTCGCATCGGCGCACCTGCGCGACCGTCGCGTCGACATCGGCGGTCAACGTATTGGTCATGGTCTGCACGGTGATGGGCGCATCGCCACCCACGGGCACGGACCCAACCATGACCTGACGGGATTTGCGGCGATAGATATCGCGATAGGGACGCACACTCATAGTGTTGACCTGTTCGGTGATGCTCCGTTCCGGACGCTCCGCTACCGAACACAATGTGCCTCGAGGCTCTCTCCACACAGGCGCGGTTCGGCCGGATGGGCCGGGTGGTTGGGAAAATGCGTGCAGGGCCTGAAAAGATCAAGGGCCCTCAACGTATCAAGGGCCCTTAACATCGCTTATTGGATCCGCTTTATGGACTACTGTGCCTTCAGCAAGGCATCTGGTTCCAAAACGACATCGCGGCGCACATCGCCAATTTCACCGATCGGCGGGGCTGTCTTGCCGTCGACCGTGAATTCCAGGCCGCCGGCGCTGCCCGTGACCAAAGTGATGCCCGGTTGGTCGGGAACCTTGAACGTATCGCCAACCCGCAACAAGCGGTTCAGCAAAACTTCACCATCGGCAGCGGTGATCTCAACCCATGCCGGTGAGGTGGCCTTGATGACAATCCGCGAGACACCGGTATCGGCGCCGAACGCGGCCGGTTCCGAACCGCCGACCGTCGGCAATTCGGTATCTGTTTCCGGAACCGCGGCCTGTTGCACGGTTTCCGTTGCTGCCGTTGCGGGCGCCGTGGTTTCTTCGACCGCCGCCGGTTCTTCGGCCACCACCGGATTTACCACCGGATTAACCACGGGATTAACCACCGGGGCCGGTTCCGCCGTCTCGACGGCAGTGGCGGCCACAGTTTCGGCCTGTTCCACGGCAGGTTCTTGTTGCGTCGCCGCCGGCGCCTCCGCAACTGGCGTCTCCGGTACGGCAGCCTCAACCGTTTCTTCTGCCCGCGCTGCGGCGGGTTCGGCGGATTCAGCCGTTACAGCGACTGATTCCGCAATCGTTTCGGTCTGGTTCGTCGCTTCGGTCACCGGCGCGGATGCGATCGTTTCATTCACGATCGTCGGCTGTTCGGTTGTCGTCGTCTCCGGCGTCTCCGTTACCGGGGTCGGCACCGTCGCTGTTTGCGATGTAGATGCTGCCTCAGGGGCGGCACCTGGGACGGCAGCTTCGGGCGCGGTTTCAGGCGCAGCGGCACGCTCTTCGGCAGCTGGAACGGCCGGTTCAACCGTGGACTTGGACAACAATTGGGTTAGTGCTTCCGGCAGGGGCGGGACCAATTCGATCGTTTCGCGATCCTTGTTGGACACGTACAGCCAGCCGCCATAGGCACCGGCGAGCATCAAGATCGCAATTACAATGACCGACACAGTCGGCCCGCGGCTGCCGGGCATCGGTTCGGGAAAGACCAACTGGGTCCGGTCTTCGAATTCCGCAGCTTCCTGTTTGAACTTGGCGACGACTTTCGGAACGTCGAGGTCCATCAATTCCGCATAAGTGCGGACGAAACCGATCGCGTAAGTCGACCCGGGCAGATCACCCAACCGACCTTCCTCAATCGCTTCGATATAAGTGCGCCTGATACGGAGCTGCGCTGCGACATCGGCGTAGTCCATGCCATGCGCCATGCGCGCTTCGGTCAGGATCTCCCCGACAGTGCGGTTATCCACAACCGTCTTGAGTTCCGTTCTAATGGAATCGTTCGCGGCTTCTTTCGCCGCACCGCCTCTAGCCATCGTACTATCCAATCGTCAGACCGACGCACGGCCATGTTTGGATCGATCCGTGCAATTCGCGAAGGATAACCAAGTCGTCGTCGGCACTCGTAAAGATATCGTCAGTACTTAACGTAAACCACTGTTGACCGATCACTCACCCACCAGTAGCACAAAGAGTTCATTAAAAGCAACGCACTAAATGTGAACATTAAGTTTGAACCTTATGGTCCTTCGCGTAAGAGGCCAAGTAACTGCGTAATGAATGATGGTGGCTATTCATTATACTCTCTATGAAACCGGTCAGGTTTTCACATTGAACACTACGAACCATTGCCCTAACAGGGCCTACAGAACTTGCGTTCATTGATAACCGTCTGAACCCCAGACCGATCAGCGCCAGCGCCTCCAGCGGCGACCCGGCCATTTCCCCGCACAGCGCCAGCGGCACATCCGCTTCCGCGCAAGCATCCACGACGGTCTTCAGCATCCGCAGCATCCCGGGCGCCAACGGGTCGTACCGGCCATCCAGCTTCGGATTGCCGCGGTCGCTGGCGAACAGGAATTGCTGCAAGTCGTTCGACCCTACCGAGACGAAATCCACCCGCGACAACAGGGTCGGCAATTGGAACAACAGCGCCGGCACTTCCAGCATCGTCCCGACAGAGATTTGCGACGGCAGATCGACCCCTTTTTCCGCGGCCCTCTTCAACTCCAGGTCCATTACCGCCCGGGCGGCATCGAATTCCGAGACTTCAGCAACCATCGGGAACATGACATGAAGCGGACGCCCGGACGCGGCGCCGATAAGGGCGCGAAGCTGCTGCCGCAGCATATAGGGCCGATCCAACCCGATCCGCAGGGCACGCCAGCCAAGGGCCGGATTTTCCTCCTCCGACTCGCGGACATAGGAAGGGATCTTGTCCCCGCCGATATCGAGCGTCCGGAAGACGACCTGCTTGTCCCCGGCTTGGTCCAGGATGTTCTGGTAGAGCTTCTGCTGCTCATCCACATTCGGAAAGCCCGAGCGGACCATGAAAGGGACTTCGGTCCGGTAAAGCCCAATCCCCACCGCGCCGCTTTCTTCCAGATGCGGTACGTCGATCAAAAGCCCCGCATTGATGAACAGGTCGATATCGACCCCGTCCAGCGTGACCGACGGTTTGCTGCGGTCGCGCATATAGGCCGCGCGCTGTTCCGCATAAAGGTCCATGGATTCCGAGAAGACGCGCTGAAAGTCTTCGCCCGGCCGGATGAAGCAGACGCCGTTCTGCCCATCGACCACGATGCGGTCCAGCGGTTCGATCCGCGATACGCACCCGCGCACCCGCCCGACCACCGGAATGTCGAGGGCCCGCGCGACGATAGCGACATGCGAAACCACGGACCCTTCTTCCAGAACCACGCCGCGCAATTTCGTATGGTCGTAGTCCAGCAGTTCAGCCGGTCCCAATTGTCTGGCTACGAGAATGGCATTGTCCGGCAATTCCACGCCGGACGGCCCCATATCGCCGGACAGATGCTGCTGCAGGCGGTTGGTCAGTTCTTCAAAATCAGCCAAACGTTCGCGGATATAGGGATCCTGAACCACCGCCATCCGCGCCCGTGTATCATTCTGTACGCGGGCCACCGCGGCTTCGGCCGTCAGGCCGGTACCGATCGCTTCGCGGATGCGTCGGATCCACCCTCGGTCCTCGGCCACCATGCGGAAGGTCCGCAGGATGTCGAGGTGGTCGCTTGCCGTTTCCCCGTCAAACCGCGCGATCAGCAGGTCAAGGGCGGAGTGCATCTCCGACATCGCCTCGTCGATACGCTCAAGCTCCGCGTCCTCATCCTCGGCAATCGGGTCGGTGATGGTGATCGAGGGTTGATGCAGAACCGCATTACCGAGCGCCAGACCGGGCGAAATCCGGATCCCTTCCAAACGCAGCGGCTTCAGCGCCAAGCCATCGACCGGCTGCTGCTCCTGGGCGCTGATCACTTCGCCGGTCGCGAGCATTTCGGCAATGACCATACCCACGGTCTCGAGGGTTTCTACTTCCTCCTCGGCATATTCCCTTTGGGTCCGGTTCTGAATGGCCAACACGCCGAGCACCCGCCCGCCCCGCAGGATCGGAACGCCGAGCATGGATTGATAGATTTCTTCCCCGGTTTCCGGGCGGTAGGCAAAGTTCGGATGTTTCTGCGCCTCGGCCAAGGCAATCGGCCGGGCGGAGGCCGCGACCACACCGACGATACCTTCGCCGAACCGAAAGCGGATTTTGTGGACGGCGTCCGGATGCAGGCCTTCCGTGGCGAAAAGCTCGATAACCTCGCCGGCGCGGCGGACATAGATCGAGCACACTTCGGCGACCATGTCGCGGGCGATGATCTGGGCGATGAGGTCAAGACGCTCCTGTGCGCTGCCGGACCCCGCCATGACGTCCCGCAATCGCCGCAGCAACAGGCGGGACCCCGCCCATGTCGCCCTTTGCGCCATTCAGCCCTCCAAACGATGTCCCACCATGGATCATCGCTACATTACAGCCACCCGATTCACCCCCCGGAATCAAATACGGCGGAGCACGGCATTCATTTCCGTCCATGCCCCGCCCCGGCCGATTTCAACCGGCTCATTTTGCTTTAGCACAACGCTTTTTCGCGCGCCGTAACGACACCTTGTCCGCCGAAAACGTCCTGGTCCAGGGGACTAATGCCTATTGTGCGTCCAACCCATACGCCGTGTGGAGCGCACGCAAGGCAAGTTCGGTATAATCTTCGGAAATCAACGTGGAGATCTTGATCTCGCTGGTCGAGATCACCTGAATGTTGATTCCCTTCTCGGACAATGTCCGGAACATCGTCTGCGCGACACCGGCATGACTGCGCATGCCGACACCGATGACGGAAATTTTCACCACATTGTCGTCCGACAAAAGGTTCTCGTAACCGATTTCCGGCCGGTTCGCCTCCAGAACCTCGATGGCCCGACCCAGATCGGTTTTTGTGACGGTGAAGGTCATATCGGTCCGTTCCCCATCGGGAGAAACAGACTGAACGATCATATCGACATTGATCGACCCGTCCGACAGCGGTCCGAAAATCGCCGCCGCGACGCCCGGCTTGTCGTTGACCCGAACGAGCGTGATTTTCGCCTCGTCCCTGCTATATGCGATACCGCTAACGACCTGCTGTTCCACGATTTCGTCCTCGTCCACCACCATTGTGCCCGGGGTATCCTCAAAGCTGCTGCGCACCTGCAGCTTCACCCCGTGGTTCATTGCCACTTCGACCGACCGCGTCTGCAGCACCTTCGCGCCCTGCGACGCCATTTCCAGCATTTCCTCGAAGGTGATCATATCGATCTTCTTCGCCTTCGAGACGATGCGCGGGTCGGTCGTATAGACGCCATCCACATCCGTATAGATGTCGCAGCGATCCGCCTTAAAGGCAGCCGCCAGCGCCACGGCCGTCGTATCACTGCCGCCGCGGCCCAGTGTCGTGATCCGATTCAGCGGGCTCAACCCCTGGAACCCGGCCACGACCGCGACCTGGTTTTCCGCGAAACGGGCGACGATGGCATCGGTCGAGATATCCTCGATCCGCGCCTTGCCGTGCACTTCATTCGTTTTGATCGGAATCTGCCAACCCAGCCAAGAACGGGCAGATATGCCCATCGACTGCAGGCGCAGCGCCATCAGGCCCGCGGTCACCTGCTCGCCGCTGGATACGATCGTGTCGTATTCGCGGGCATCGTACATCTTGCTGGTCTGATCGACATAGCCGACCAGTTGATTGGTTACACCGGCCATGGCGGAAACGGTGACAATCACCTCGTTCCCTGCCTCGACCTCGCGGCGAACGCGTTCGGCCGCATTAGCAATGCGGTCCAAATCGGCAACCGACGTGCCGCCGAATTTCATGACGATCCGGGCCATAACAACCTTCGTACCTTAAAGGAGACCGACACTGGTTCACGGCGCCGCCGTCTCGCCCTGAACGGGCAATGCCGGCGAAACCGCTTCGATTGGCCACTGGGTCGCATGCCGTACACGCGCACGGGCATTGTCCCCAGGGGCCGGGGCGCGCTATCCATACTCGGACAGAAACAGGCACGCAAGCTGAGGAAACACCCGGCCATGGCACAGCCCGCAGAAACACTCTCCTCCGGCGACCCCAAGACGGGCAATGCCGGCTATATGGACAAGGAGACCCCGAAACCGTTTGGGGGCACCGTCGACGATGCGGAAATCGCGAAATTCGCCGCGATGGCCGAGGAATGGTGGGACCCGGACGGCAAGTTCAAGCCGTTGCACAAGTTCAATCCCGTCCGCATCGCCTTCATCCGCGACCGGATCTGCGCCCATTTCGACCGCGACCCGCTGGCGCCGGAACCGCTGAAAGGGTTGTCGATCCTGGATATCGGCTGCGGCGGGGGATTGCTGTGCGAACCACTGACACGGCTCGGCGCGGAGGTCACCGGCATCGATGCGACGGAACGGTCCGTCCATGTCGCCGCCGCCCATGCGGAGCAGATGGGGCTGGAAATCGACTACCGGTTCACCTCGGTGGAGGACTTGGCGGCGGGCGAAAAGCGTTTTGACGCGGTCATGAACATGGAAGTGGTCGAACATGTCGCCAATGTGGACACATTCCTGGGCGCTTCGGCCGATCTGGTCGCGCCTGGCGGCATGATGTTCCTCGCCACCTTGAACCGGACGGCAAAGTCCTTCGCGCTCGCCATTGTCGGGGCGGAATACGTGCTGGGCTGGCTGCCGCGTGGGACGCATGACTGGAAAAAATTCGTCAAACCGTCGGAACTGGCCGCCGCGCTGCGCCCGGCCGGCATGGAACTGACCGAACTGACCGGCGTCGCCTACAACCCGATCCGGGACGAATGGTCGCTTACCCCAAAGGATCTGGCGGTGAACTATATGGGGATCGCCGAGCGGCGCTGACCAGTGGGTCCATCAGAACTGGCATGGAAGAGATGAAGGTCCTTGTTCTTGGCGCCTATGGATTGATCGGTCTGGAAGTCTCCAAGGCACTGATCAAGGCCGGGAACACGGTCGTTGCCCTCGGCCGTTCCGCCGATCATGGCCGGAAGGTTCTTCCAAATGCGCACTGGATCGGGACCGACCTCTCGCAAATGACCGGTACCGCCGATTGGCTGGGCCATTTGGAAGGCATTGAGGCCGTGGTGAATGCGTCCGGTGCGCTGCAGGATTCGCCCGGTCAGAAACTGTCCGATGTGCAATCCCGTTCCATAACCACACTGGTCGCCGCCTGCGAACAAACCGGCGTCCGGAAATTCGTGCAGATATCGGCCCCCGGCGCGGCTGGAACCGCAAGCCTTGCCTTCCTGAGCACCAAAGGCGAGGCGGACGACACCCTAAAACGCAGCGGTCTGGACTGGACCGTTTTGAAGCCGGGTCTGGTGATTGCGCCCACCGCCTATGGCGGCACCAGCCTTGTGCGCAGCATCGCAGCCTTTCCCTTCGTACAACCCGTCGTCTTTGCAAACAGCCCGGTTCAGACCGTCTCCATCGCGGATGTGACGGGTGCGGTCGTCCGGTCCCTGACCGATCCAGCCCTTTCGCGCCGCGCATTTGACCTGGTTGAGACGGAAAGCCATACGCTTGCCCAAGTCATTCTCGCCGTCCGCCAATGGCTCGCCTTTCCGGCCCCGCTTCGTGTCATCGACGTGCCACCCGCCATCGCCAGATTGTTGGCGAAATGCGCGGATGCGGCAGCCTGGTTGGGCTGGCGGTCCGCTTTGCGAACGACATCGTTGCAAGTGCTCGCGGGCGGCATCACTGCGGATTCCGGCGATTGGGTCGCAGCCACCGGAATCGCGCCGCGCAGTTTGACCGAAACCTTGATCGACCTGCCTTCCACCTTGCAGGAACGCGTCTTTGCCCGCCTACGGCTGATCGCACCTCTATTGATCTTGGTGTTGAGCCTTTTCTGGCTGGCATCCGGGGTAATCGGCCTAGTCTTCGAGGCGGATGCCGTTCGTGTCATCGAAGACGATCTGCCGCCGCTGCTGGCGCATGCCAGTGTAATCGGCGGATCGTGCTTGGACATCGCAGTCGGTTTGGCCCTGCTGTTTCGAAAGACCGCGCGGACGGCCTGCCTGGCATCCGTCGGGGTTTCGCTGCTTTATCTTGGCCTGGGAACGGTTCTGACACCCGAGCTTTGGGCCGATCCGCTCGGCGTTTTCGTCAAAGTCCTACCCGCCATCGGACTGTCGCTCGCCGCGGCATCCATGATAGACGAGCGCTAAGCGATGGAAACGATAGAACTCCTCCGCTGGCTGCATGTGATCGGCGCGGCGGTACTACTCGGTACCGGGGCAGGTATCGCCTTTTTCATGGTGATGGCTCATCGCACCCGCAATCCGCTGGTCATCGCGCATACGGCATCTACCGTAGTATTGGCAGATTTCCTGTTTACGACGACGGCGGTGATTGCCCAGCCAATCACGGGCGTTCTGTTGGCATTGGAAATCGGCTGGCCGTTAAACGAAGGCTGGATAATGGCGTCTCTGGGATTATACGTTCTGACCGGTGTCTTCTGGCTACCGGTCATCGCTATCCAAGCAAAACTGCGGAACCTGGCGCGTCAGGCGGCTCAATCCTCCCTGCCCCTGCCCAACGCTTATCACCGTCTTTATAGAATTTGGTTCGCCTGCGGGTTCCCCGCCTTCATCAGCGTTTTGGCGATTTTCTGGCTGATGCTGAACAGACCCGACCTGACATTTTGGTAATCCTGTCACCCGGCAGCGGTCAGTGTTCCTTGGTTTCTTCCATCCAGGGGATGGGGGCGACGGGGATGCCTTCCTCGGCCAGCTCCTTGGCTTCGTCCAGGGTGGATTCGCCGTAGATGCCGCGTTCGTCGGCTTCGCCGTAGTGGATCTTGCGGGCCTCTTCCGCGAAATCGGACCCGACATAGTCGCAATTGTCCTTCACGTATTCCCGCATCTTGGCCATCACGACTTTCTGTTCCTGAACGGCCTTCTGCATTTTTTCCCGGCGCGCGGCATCCCTGGACTCGCCGGTGGCGATATTCGGGGCGCTCAACGCCTTCTGAATATTACGATTGGCGCAAACTGGGCATTCAATCCGCTTTTTAGCGCATTGTTCGTCGAAATCGGCGCTGTTCGGAAACCAGCCCTCGAATTCATGATCGTTCTTGCAGATAAGATTGAACGAGATCATCTCAGTCCAAGTCCTTTTACAAACGGCGTCCGCTGCCCTATCGGCATGCTGAGCCCATCGACCTTACCAAATCGTCTAGCAGTTTCCATACAGGAGTGCCAAACAGGTTATAAATAGGCACATATGCCGCAAGCGCAAGAATCAAGGGTGGGAGAGATCCATCAATGACAGCCGATACAAAGCCAACACCCCACGCCCCATCAGCGCCCCTGCGCTGGATAGCGTCCTGTGCGGCGGACGCGGATGCCGGGCAGAGCGTGCTGGATTTGGCCTGTGGCGGCGGCCGTCACGGGCGCGCCTTTCTGGAAAGGGGATGCCGGGTCACGTTCGTCGATGTCGATACGGCCGGTGTAGCCGACCTGTCGAACAACCCGGATTGCGAAATTCTGCAGGCGGACCTGGAAAACGCCGCCTGGCCGCTGGCCGGCAGAACATTCGAGTTTGTCGTGGTCACGAATTACCTTTGGCGGCCTATACTGCCTCAGATCCTCGCCTCCGTGGCACCGGGCGGCGCATTGCTCTACCAGACATTCGCACTGGGGAATGAGCGGCTCGGTCGGCCCAGGAACCCCGACTTCCTGCTGAAGCCGGGCGAATTGAAAACCGTCGCTGAAACCGGGGGCTTCGACCTGATAGATTTCTTCGAAGGGGAAGTGACGGACCCGAAACCCGCCGTTATTCAGCGGCTGCACGCCCGCAAGGGCGTCTAATCAGGCACACCGGAAGGGCGTCTAAACGGATTCACTCGCCCGCCTGGGCCAAATCCAGCGGTACCGGCGGTGCATAGTCCCGCCCGTTCTTCAGGCTGGGCACCATGCCGCGCACCTCATCGACGCGAGCCATGTCGAGATCGGCCAGGATAATTCCCTGGTCGGGACCGGCATCGGCCAACACCTCGCCCCAGGGGTCGATGATCAGTGAATGGCCATAGGTTTTACGCCCGTCCTCATGCTCGCCGCATTGCGCGGCCGCGATTACGAAGCATCCATTTTCGATGGCCCGGGCGCGCAGCAGCACATGCCAATGGGCTTTGCCCGTCGGCTGCGTGAAACAGGCCGGCATGGTCAACACCTTTGCCCCAGCCCCCGCCAAATCGCGGAACAGGGCCGGGAAGCGGACGTCGTAGCAAACGCCCATGCCGTAACCGCCCCAAGGCGTTTCCGCCAGGACGGCATGCTCGCCGGGCCGGTAGGAAAAGCTTTCGCGATAGGATTCGGCGTTCTCAAGGTCCACATCGAACATGTGAATCTTGTCGTATTTCGCGCGGATCGTGCCATCCGGCGCGATCAAGAACCCGCGATTGGCCAGCCTGTCGCCCTCTTCAGGGCGGATCGCCAACGACCCCGCGTGGATCCAGATGCCGAGTTCCTTCGCCAAGGCGCGGAAGGCGGCAAGCGCGGGGTCTTCCGCTTCGGTCCTGACCTGCTTCTGCTGCTCTTCGCGGTTCTTCTGCACAAGATTGCAGATTTCAGGCAAACAAACCAAATCCGCGCCCTTCGCCGCAGCCTCCCGGATCATCGGGTCGATCAGGGCAATATTATCCTCCACACGGGGCTTGCCCGTGATCTGAACGCAGGCGACGCGGAGCGTATCGGTCACGCGGCCTGACCTTTCAGCAAATCATCGAGCTTGCCTTGCTGCTCAAGCTCCATCAGGTCCGTGCAACCGCCGACATGGGTGTCATCGACAAAGATCTGCGGCACCGTGCGGCCACCCTTGGACCGTTCGGCCATCTCGTCCTTCCGGCCCGCATCGGTCCAGATATTGTATTCCGTATAGGTCACGCCCTTCTTATCCAGCAGCTTTTTCGCCTGATAGCAGAAGCCGCACATGGGGCGGGTGTAGAGTTCGACCTTGGCCATACTTTTCCGTCCTTTCATCTGGAAGCCACCTGAACACTGCCTTCAGCGCGTCAAAAGCGGCACCGTAAAATTCTTTCCTGATTCGAGATATGGCGTATCGGGCGCAAGAATCAAAGATGCGCAACATTCACAGGTTCATCAACCGTAACGAAAGGGCCGCCGACAAAATCAGGCTTTCGCCGCTCAGTGCCGCGGCCGAAGCACCCGGGCAACCGTGATCACATCGACAAACTTAACCCCCGCACGGCGCAGGACGCGGGCACATTCCTCCACCGTTGCGCCGGTCGTGAAAACGTCATCCACCAGCAGGACGCGTTTGCCGTCCAATTGTCCGCGATACTTCGCCCGGACCGCGAAAGCGCCCCGTACATTGCGGGACCGCGCCAGACGCGACAAATGCCCCTGCGTCGGCGTGGCGCGGATACGTTCCAACAAATCCAAGGCCGGGCGATGCCCGGTTCCCTGGGTCATACCGGCGGCCAGCAAGCCCGCCTGATTGAACCGGCGCCGGAAAAGACGACTGCGGTGCATCGGCACCGGCGCAACGATATCCGCGTTCCGGATCAGGCCATCCCCGGCGCGGCGGAGCCAACCGCCCAACAAGGGTGCAATATCCGTCCGGTCGCCATGCTTCAGGTTCAACAGAAGCGATTTACTGAATTCGTCATAGGCCAGAACCGCCCTTGCCCGGTCATAGCGCGGGGCCGACGCCTCACAAGCGGCACAGAGCGTGCCGCCCGGCAGATCGATGTCGAAAGGCAAGCCGCAGCATTCGCAGCATGGGCCGGCAAGGAAATGCAGGTTCCGCCAGGCATCCGCGGAGACACCGGGCGCGCCTGAGATCAGGGCGCCGGTTTCCGGGCAGCGGGGCGGCAGCAACAAGTCCAACCCCGCCCGCGCCGCATCGGCAAGCTGACCGGAGAGGGAAACCGACATACCGATTTCCCGCCGCCCCTCCATGGTTTAGCCCGCCGGGAATTGCGGGAAAATCATGGTCTGATCCCGCTCCAACTGCTCAACCAGGGCCACTTCCCAATCGAGATAGGCTTTCATTGCCTGCTCGACCCCGTGGTCACGGTCATAGGGTTTGAAATACAGATCGTCCGCCGGCAGCGGCGCAACCGTGTTCTCCAAACCCGTTTCCAGCGCGCCGCCGGCCGCAACCCAAGCATCGTGACCGCCGGTCAGGACGCGTACGTCCTTCGCGCCCAGGGCCAGCAAGTCGCCGGCGGCCAGCCGCGACAAACGGTCGTCGCGGCTGCTGACCACGATCGGCGTGTCACCGACCGCTGCGCGGTCCAAATCGCGCGCCAAGGTGCTTCGGATCGCCCATTTCGACCCGGCGATATGGCCCTTGCGGTATTTTACGCTGTTGGACAGATCCAGGACCAAGGCGCCATCCAGTGCCTTCAATTCCGCCGCCGTCACCGTGTCGACGGCTGCCGCGTCGGCTTCCGGCACCGGGGGAGCATAGGGACCCGTTTCGAACGGGCCGTCGCCCAGTCCGCCTTCCAGGACATAAACATCTTCCCAACCCATCTGGATCAGCCAACTGGCGGTCATGCGCGCCCGGACTTCCACATCGTCGACCAGCACGATGCGGGCCTTGAGCACGCCAACATAGGTGTCGGTCGCCTGAACCAACTGCCCGCCCGGCGCATAGGCCGCGCCCGGCAGGTGACCAGCGGCGTATTCCTCAGGCGAGCGGACATCGATAAGGAAGGTCGTGCGGGACGTATCCGCAAGCCAGCCATCCGCCGTTGCCTTGTCCACGGAACGGACGCCAAAGCGCTGCGATACGCGGCCCACGGCATCCTTGGCCCAGGCGATGGTATCGTCGGATGGGGCGTTTACGGTACGGGTCGCGCCCTTTTCCAATTTCAAACCAGCCAGATACCAGCCCATGGTGCCGTCCTTCAAGGCGACAACCTTGTTCGGCAGGCCGGCATTGACCAGCGATTGGCAACCGATGATCGACCGTGTCCGCCCCGCGCAATTGACCACCACCAGGGTGTCGTCGCTGGGGATGACCTCCTTCGCGCGGTAGACCAGTTCAGCGCCCGGCGCGTCGATCCCGCCCGGAATGTTCATGGCGTTGTATTCATCCATCGGCCGACTATCGAGGACGACCAGGTCCTGTCCCTCGTCCATCAGTTTCTTCAGGTCCGCCGCCTCGATCCGCGGCGTGTCGTAGGTATGTTCGATGAATTCGCCGAAGACCTTGGACGGCACGTTCAATCCGCTGAAGAGTTCCAGTCCGGCATCCGCCCAGGCCTTCGATCCGCCCGGCAATGTATGCACATTGCTATATCCGGCAGCGGTGGCCAGGGCGACGGCCTTTTCCAGCCGGTCGGACTCATCATCCATCAACACGAAACGGACGCCGGTATTGGGGACGAGTTGGCGCAGCATTATCTCGAACAAGGACAGCGGAATATTTACGGCGCGCAGGATATGACTGGCGCCGAAGGGGCCTTCTTCCCGTGTGTCTATCAGCGCGATTTCATCGTCATCCAACAAAGCGGCCCGAAGCCAGGATGCGTCTACCTGCGTTACCGTCATCATTCCTCCCTAAGCCCCTTGAGGCGGGTGTGTGTTCCGTTTACGAGCCCGCACTGTATGGCCTCGACAAATCGCGGACAAGAATGGCGGGCTTTCCGGATTGTGGGGTTTGCCGTGGACCTATGATAAGCCATATAAGGCTGCATGAACGGCCCCCAATTCGATCAAATCACCGTCTTCGACAGGGAACAGGTCCGGCGTAACAGAGACCGGGCCGCGCCCGGCTTCGACGATGTCGACTTCCTGGTTCGCGAATCCGCCGACCGGTTGACGGACAGGCTGCGGGACATTGCGCGCCTGTTTCCCGCGGCCCTCGACCTTGGCTGCCGAACAGGCCTGCTGTCAGACTTTGTGACCGGCATGAACGGCATACAAACCCTGATCCAGGCGGACCTTTCACCAGGGATGGCTGCACGGGCGGATCGCGGCGACCGCCCCGCCGTCGCCGCGGACGAAGAATGGCTGCCCTTCGCCGAGGAAAGCTTCGACCTTGTCCTCAGCAATCTTTCCCTTCATTGGGTCAACGACCTGCCCGGCGCGCTTATTCAGATCAACCGGGCCTTGAAAGCGGATGGCTTGTTCCTGGGCGCCATGCTGGGCGGCGAGACGTTGAAGGAATTGCGCGACGTGATGGCCCTGGCCGAAGTGGAACTGCGCGACGGGTTGAGCCCGCGCATCTCCCCCTTCGCGGATCTGCGCGACGCGGGCGCCCTGATGCAACGCGCCGGTTTCGCGCTGCCCGTGATCGACAGCGACACGATCACCGTGACCTACGGCAACCCGCTGACCCTGATGCAGGAATTGCGGAAAATGGGCGAAGGCAATGCCGTGGCGGAACGCAGCCGCCGGCCCTTGGGCCGGGACATCCTGATGCGCGCGGCGGAATTGTACGCCGAACGCTATGCCGGACCGGATGGCCGGGTGCCCGCGACCTTCGAAATCATTTATCTACACGGCTGGGCGCCGCACGAGACGCAGCAAAAACCCTTGCGGCCGGGTTCGGCGCGCAACAGATTGGCAGCCGCCCTTGGCGCGGAAGAACAATCGGCCGGCGAAAAGCCGAACGGAACTTAAGGTTCGTGATGACCAAACTCGCCGTAGCATCAATTCTGACGGAAGCCATCCGGACCGTATGGGCCGAGCGGAGCGATTTCGCGCGGATTGCCGTCATCCCCGCCGTGGCACTGGCTTTCAACGTCATCGCGCTGCAGGTCTATCAGCTCTCTGCCATCCTGGACGGCGGCATGACACTGCCCGATAGGCCTTCGATCGCGGATGCGCACGAGCTGGCTACGCGGCTTCTGGACGAGAATGGCAGCTTCTTCCTGATCGCACTGATCTTCATGTTCCTGGGCTTCGTGATCGTGTGTTTCTTTGCCTGCGCCTGGCATTTTCGGATCTTGCGCCCGCAACAGGGAAAAACGGTGCGGGAAGCACTTAGATGGGATCCGGCCAAGGGTCGATTCATCTTGATGGCGATCCTTCTGGGGGCCATCCAGATCGCCGTTCAATTCGCAACCTCCCTGGTGTCGGGTTTCGTCGGCGTTACGATTTTGGGGGCTGTGCCCGGCCTTGCCTATGCAGTCGTGCCGATCCTACTGGTCGTCCCCTATGGCGTGGCTATCTATGTGATGCTGCGCTTCGCGATGGTCCTGCCCGCCGCGGCGGTAGGGGACAATCTGACCCTGCAGGAATCATGGCGATTGACCAAAGGGAACGGTCTTGCGCTGATGGGCTTGGCGATGCTGGTTCTGTTCGGTGTGATTGTCGCGATGGTGGCGATTTTCCTACCGGTCAGCGTGATCTTTTCGCTGCTGGCCTTCATTTCGCCGGGATTGCTGACGATGATGCTTTTGATGCAATTGCTGCTGTGCAGCCAATTCATCCTGGGCGCCGGGATTTGGGTTACCGCCCTGTCCCTCACCTATCGGCAACTTAGCCACCCCGCATCGGGGCAAAGCTGACCCATCCCTATAGCAGGTCCCGAAGCATCGCGATCAACGGAATGTCGGCCGGCGGCATCGGATAGTCTTTCATTTTGACCGGCCGAACCCAGGCCAGTTCTTGACCTTCCTTAGGCACCGGGTCGCCCTGCCAGACACGGCAGGCATAGAGCGGCATCAACAGATGCATGTCGTCATAGGCATGGCTGGCGAAGGTCAGCGGCGCCAAGCAGCTTTGCCGCGTGTCGATGTCCAGCTCTTCCTTCAACTCGCGGATCAAGGCCTGTTCCGGCGTCTCGCCGGCGTCGACCTTGCCGCCCGGAAACTCCCACAGACCTGCCATTTTCTTGCCCGGTGGCCGTTTGGCGATCAAGACCCGGCCGTCGACATCGACCAGGGCAACGGCAACCACAAGCACGACCGGCCTCTCGCCCGCGGTCTCAGCCCGTTCGCCTGCCTGCCAGCACCCGCTTTCCATCATGCTTCACCCTTCAATGACGCCCAAACCGCCCGGTCGATAGAGTAGGCAAGAACGGGAACGATACCGCCACGGGCCGGCGCATCCATTGTCGATGGCCCGAGGTCGACAAAACCCAATTTCCGCAACACACCGGCGGAGGCCTCGTTCGCTTCGAACACATTCGCCCGCACGACGTCTACCCCCAGAGCCTCGAAGCCGAAATCCAGCGCGGCCCGGGCGGCTTCCGTCATATAGCCGCACCCCCAATAGTCGCGTCCCAGGTAATACCCAATCTCGGCATGTCCGGGGTCGTCTTCGATTTCCAGGCTGACCGCGCCAATGAGACTGTCGTCCCCCCGCACCGTCACGGCGAAGAGCAGGCTTCTTCCCTGGTCCCGAAGGCGTTCGTTATCCCGGAGCCATTCTTCCGCCATCTTGCGTTCATAGGGATGCGGTATGCGCGCCGTCCATTTGGCGACCGACAGATCGGAAACAAGGTTGAAAACAGTGCCGACATCCGACATCCGGAAGCGCCGCATGCGAAGACGCGGCGTTTCCAGCACGGGAACGTCACTGAAAGTCGGCGGCCACGTCACGCTGCACTAGCTTCGGTAATCGGCGTTGATAGCGATATAGCCATGTGTGAGATCGCAGGTCCAAACGCGGGCCGCCCCCTTGCCGAGGCCGAGGTCGATTTCGATATGGACCTCCGTGCCCTTCAGGTGTTCGGCGACCGGGGCCTCGTCATAATCTAAGACGCCCTCTCCCTTGTTGGCGATCGTGACGCCGCCCATGGCAATGGAAAGTTTGTCCCGGTCGGCCGGTTCGCCCGATTTGCCAACCGCCATGACCACCCGGCCCCAATTCGCGTCCTCGCCGGCAATAGCCGTTTTCACCAGAGGAGAATTGGCAACGGCCAAGCCAATACGCCGCGCCGATTTTTTGTTAGCCGCGCCCGTCACATCGATGGTGATGAACTTGCTGGCCCCTTCGCCATCCTTCACCACCTGGGTGGCCAAATCGGTCAGAACCGCATCCAAGGCGGCCACGAAACCCTTCAGCCGCTTGTCGGATGGGGATGACGGCGGTTTGTTTCCGGCCTTGCCGGTCGCGGCCAGGATCAACGTGTCGCTGGTGGATGTATCGCCATCAACGGTTATCGAGTTGAAGGACCGGTCGGCCCCGTCTTTCAGGATCTTTTGAAGGATGGCGGACGGGACGTTCGCATCAGTGAACACGAAAGACAGCATGGTCGCCATATCCGGCGCGATCATGCCCGATCCCTTTGCGATCCCGGCGATCTTCACCTGCTTGCCGTCGATTTCAGCGGTCGCGGTCGCAAGCTTCGGAAATGTATCGGTGGTCATGATCGCGTTGGCGCTGTCATTCCAATTGTCGGGACCCAAGGCCTCGATCAAGGTCGGCATGACCGCACTGATCCGGTCGCCCGGTAACGGCACGCCGATGACACCGGTGGACGCCACCAGTACTTGCTTCGGTTTGCAGCCCAAAGCATCCGCCGCTGCCTGCACCATGTGTTTGGTGCCTTTTTCCCCGATCTTGCCGGTGAAGGCGTTGGAGTTGCCGGAATTGACGATGATGCCGCGGGCCTTGCCTTTGTCGAGAACGGTGCGGCACCAATCGACGGCGGAGGAACAGGTCTTGGACTTGGTCAAGACGCCCGCGACCTGCGTGCCCGGGGCAAGCTCGGCCAGGAAAACGTCGTTGCGGCCCTTGTATTTCACCCCTGCCGCGGCAGCGGCGATCCGAATACCGTCAATGGCCGGCAAGGCCGGAAACGATTTCGGCGCGAAAGGTGACTTTGGTGCGTCCCCACCCATGTCGATCCCCTAATCCATCTTTTGCCGGTGGACCGCGGGCGGCAACTGAGCGACCCCGACCCCACCGTATTTCGGTGCTAAGTAATCGGGCCAACGACGCTTCGCGTCAATGGGGTCTCACATCATGGACGGGACGCAATTTGCTGGAAGGACGCAGATTTCCACGCACTCGGTCCCGCGAGCGATCACTGCGTGGCTGGCGCGGCCATCGGCTTCCCGGACAGGTCAAAGCGCTGTACATCCGACTTCGCCGTCAGTTCCGCCGCGATCTGCCGTGCCATCTGTTCGCCCACATACCGACCCAGGCTGGGACGAAGTTGTTCGAAGCTGGGCGAATCGCCTTTGCGGCGCTCTTCCACCAGAATCACGTGCCACCCGAACTTAGTTTTGACCGGGTCGGCCGAGAACTGGTTCGGCTGCAACGCGAAGGCGACATCCGCGAAGGGCTTCACCATGCTGCCACGATCGAAGAAACCGAGATCCCCGCCCTGCGACGCGCTGGGGCCTTTCGAGTACTTCTTGGCAAGCTCGGCAAATTCCTGCCCATCGGTCACCATCTTGATGATGTTGCGAGCTTCCTCCTCGGTTTCCACCAGGATGTGGCGCGCCTTCACTTCTTCCTTCGGCGGATTCTGCTCAAGCCAGGCGTCGTAGGCTGCCTGCAGGTCCTTTTCCTCGATCTTCGCTTCCACGGCACGGCGCAGGTACAGATCGCGGACCAATTGGGCTTCAACAAGCTCCATGCGTTTTTGTATTTCCGGATCGTCCTGCAGGCCCTGCTCCAGCCCGGTCTGAATCACGACAAGCTGCTGGATAAGCGATTCAAGAATCCGCGGATAAAGCGTTTCCTGGCCCATTTGTTGGGTTTCGGGGGGAAGCCCTTGGAACGCATCCTCGAAATCCGAGCGATAAAGTTTCTCACCGCCGACCTCCGCTATGACCTGGTCCGTCCGCTCTTGATCGGCGCTCTGTGCGACGGCGGGCGCGGCAGCAATCATGGCGCAGGAAAATGCACCGCAGGCCATCAAGGTCAGGTCTTTAACAATACGGGAGGCAGTCATTTGCATTGGGTCAACTCCGGCGCCATTCGTGAAATGCCCGCAAAAAGACCACAGCGGGCCGCCCGGAACAAGGGCATAGCCTGCCGTGAAGCCCATCGCTCGAAATGCCTAGCGTAGAAGTGAACTGGCCGATGTGCGGCATGATCCGGACAAAACCCTAGGCGTCGACGCTGACCCCGCCATCCGCGTCGGTTTCGTCGGCGGGCTCACCCTCTGCACCGCCTGCCAGGGCGGATCCCTGCGCCGTGAACACAGTCGTGGACAGGTCAAGTTCGACTTGTTGGGTGGCAAATTCCGTGGAAACCGCCTTGGTTCCGAAAACCTTGATCAATCGGTCGGCGATATCCGTAAGCGTTTCCCCGTCCCGCAATTCGAATAGCGGCGTTTTCGGCGCGAAAGCGACCCCTTCACGGACTGAAACGCTGCCTTCGATCTGCACGGCTTGCAAAGAAAGCTGTACCTGATCCAGCCGCAGCGCCGATGTCTCACCATCCTCAAGGATAGAAAAGATCGTGGTATCGACCTGCAGTGAAAAACTGACTTGGCTCACGGAAAACTCCGTCGACCTGACCGATCCGCCAGGACCGGCCCCCACCCTGCCGAGCACGCGTTCCGCAAAATCGCCGAAACGCCGGTCCAGATCCTCAGTCAAACGGGCAATGCGCCGGGCCGTCTGTTCGATATTTCTTTCAGACGCGCCCAATTCCTTGGAGAACCCGCGAAAAAAATCACCCAGCCGGCGGCGTGCGGGTCGGCCCAGCCGGGCAGCGTTGAAATCACGGGCCAGTTCCAGCGCCTTTTCCGACCCTAGCAGCGCCTGTCGAGCCCCATCGGACAGTTCCACGGGTCCCCCAAAGGGTCCGCGACGCAAGCCGGCGTCATCTGGCCTGGCGCCCAACCCGTCGCGAAACGGGTTGCGTGTGAAATTCGAGGCGATTGTCGTTGCTGTGCGGGGTTTCGTGAGCGATGCGTTATCGGCGAAATTCGCCAGTCGCTGGCCGAAGAGGTTCGGCCGTATTTGGGACATATACTCAACCATCGTCGCCTCCTTCTGTCGGCTTCGTGGCACGATTGCCTGATCTACTGACTGATCAACTGTCTAAATCTTTGGCCGGATGTTCCCGGCCTGTCGGATGCCTTCTGGCTTCCGGCAAGGAAGGTAAGATACTACTTTATTAGCGGTAAGTCTTGCGGAAATCGGGGCTTCCTTGCGGGGCAATCAACCATGGTATCGTTGACAGGCCTTGGACCGCCCCTTATCTGACATGCGGGACTTTCACCTAAACATGCGATCAACCATCGCATCTGCACTTCCATTGATTTATCGCAAAGGCCTTCTTCATGCTGGGCGGACTTTTAAAACGTGTCTTCGGCTCGGTTAACGACCGGACCGTAGCGGGGCTGCGCAAACGCGTGGACGCAATCAACGCCCTGGAAGAACAGATATCCGCCTTGGACGACGAGGCGCTGAAAGCCAAGACCGACGAATTCCGCAGCCGTCTGAACAACGGCGAAACCCTGGACGACATCCTGGAAGAAGCCTTCGCGGTCGTCCGGGAAGCCGCCAAGCGGACCTTGGGCATGCGACATTTCGACGTACAGTTGATCGGTGGCATGGTACTGCATTCCGGCAAGATCGCCGAGATGAAGACCGGTGAAGGGAAGACGCTTGTCGCCACCCTGCCGGTCTACCTGAACGCATTGGACGGCAAGGGCGCGCATGTCGTCACCGTGAACGACTACCTGGCCCGTCGCGATGCCGGATGGATGGGGAATGTTTATACGTTCCTGGGCCTCACGGTCGGCGTGATCGTGCCGCAGATGCCGGAGCAGATGCGCAAACAGCAATATGCCTGCGACATCACCTATGCCACGAACAATGAACTGGGCTTCGACTATCTGCGCGACAATCTGAAATTCCGACTGGAAGACATGGCCCAGCGGGAACCGAATTTTGCCATCGTCGATGAGGTGGACTCGATCCTGATCGATGAGGCGCGGACGCCGCTGATCATCTCCGGCCCGTCGGAGGATTCGTCCGGATTGTATCGCCAGATCAACGAGGTCATCCCGAAACTGACCGAGGCGGACTACGAAAAGGACGAGAAGTCGAAAGCCATCTCGCTGACGGAGGACGGGCAGGAGAACGTCGAAAACATCCTGCGCGACGCCGGTGTGCTGGAAGACGGCAACCTGTACGACATCCAGAATGTCAGCCTCGTCCACCACGTGAATCAGGCGCTGCGCGCCCATAAGATGTTCACTGCGGATGTCGATTACGTGGTGAAAGACGACAAGATCATCATCGTCGATGAATTCACCGGGCGCCTGCAGGAAGGCCGCCGGTATTCCGACGGTCTGCATCAGGCCTTGGAAGCCAAGGAAGGCGTCAAGGTTCAGAACGAGAACCAGACCATCGCCTCCGTCACCTTCCAGAACTATTTCCGCATGTACAACAAACTGGCCGGCATGACCGGTACGGCGATGACCGAAGCGGCGGAATTCGAGGAAATCTACGGGCTGGAAGTCATAGAAATTCCGACCAACAAGGACATGGTCCGGATCGACAACGACGACGAAGTCTACCGTTCGGCGCGTGAGAAGGAAGCCGCCGGGATCGAGCAGATCAAGATCTGCCACGAAAAGGGCCAGCCGGTTCTGGTCGGCACGATTTCCATCGAACGGTCGGAGCAGATTTCGAAGACCCTCACGCAGATGAAAATTCCGCATAAGGTTCTGAACGCGCGGCATCACGAACAGGAAGCGCATATCATCTCCGATGCCGGCGTGCCCGGCGCAGTGACGATCGCGACCAACATGGCGGGCCGCGGAACCGACATTCAATTGGGCGGCAACTTGGAAATGCGTGTCGAACGCGAGACTCAAGGCATGGAAGATCAGGCGGCGATCGACGCCAAGGTCGCCGAGATCACCGCCGATATCGAAGCCAAGAAGAAACAGGTCCTGGATGCGGGTGGTCTATTCGTTCTGGGCACCGAACGGCATGAAAGCCGGCGCATCGACAACCAGTTGCGCGGCCGATCGGGCCGTCAGGGCGACCCGGGCGAGTCCAAATTCTATGTCAGCCTGGAAGACGACCTGATGCGGATCTTCGGATCGGAGCGGATGGACGGGATGCTGCAGAAGCTTGGCCTGGAAGACGGCGAAGCGATCATCCATCCTTGGGTCAATAAGGCGCTTGAAAAGGCACAGCAGAAGGTTGAAGCGCGGAACTTCGAAATCCGGAAGCAGCTTCTGAAGTTCGATGACGTCATGAATGACCAGCGCAAGGTCATCTTTGAGCAACGCAAGGAGTTGATGCGCGCCGACGACGTCCACGACACCGTTCTGGACATGCGTTACGAGGTGATCGACGACATCGTCGACAAGGCGATGCCGAAAGACGCCCTGCCGGATCAGTGGTCTATCGACAGCATGCACGAAGAAACCCTGCGTATCTTCGGTCTGAACCTGCCGGTCCAGGAATGGGCCAAGGAAGAAGGCATCGCCGACCAGGAAATCCGGGAACGCCTGCGCGAAGCGGTCGACCAGAAAATGGCCAAGAAGGCCGTCGATATGGGGACCGAGATGATGCGATATGCCGAGCGCGGCCTGTTGCTGCAGCTTCTGGATACCGCCTGGAAGGATCATCTGCTCAATCTGGATCACCTGCGTCAGGGGATCGGTCTGCGTGCCTACGGGCAGCGTGACCCGCTGAATGAATACAAGTCGGAAGCTTTCGAACTTTTCGAAAGCATGCTCGACAATCTGCGCAGCACGGTGACGCAGGTCCTGTCGCATGTGGAAATCCGCGCCGATCAGGCCCAACAGGCCCTGGAGCCGGAAGCACCGACGGATCTAGAGGAATCGGGGCCCAGTGACGAAGAAGACGCGCCGGCCACGGCCGTGCGGTCCATGGGGACGCAATATACCAAGGACACTGCCCCCCCAGGCTTCATTTTTCATGAAGGTCTGCGCCGCTGGCTGCATCCGAATGACCCGGAAACATGGGGCAAGGTTTCGCGGAACTCGGTCTGTCCCTGCGGTTCCGGCAAGAAATACAAGCATTGCCACGGCAATCTGTAGTTCCCCGCGTTACTGGGTACTTCTTTGAAAACCCGCGACGGTGAGGCCTAGTTCGGCATGCGCCGAGGCACTTCCCGCGCCATCCAATCCAAAACGGCCCTGACCCTGGCGCTTTTGCGCAGTTCAGGATGTGTGAGCAGCCAGACGTCCGTGAACGTGCTCTCAGGCGCGCTTTCGATGCGTACAAGGCCCTCACCAAGGTAGTGTGGCAGGCAAGTGACCCCCATGCCCGCCAGGCAGGCTTTCCGAAGGATCAGAAACGAGGTGCCCCGCAGCACCACACGGGATGACTGTGACTCCTTGTTGAACCAACGGGCCGCCGCGGTCTCTGCGATGCGCCCGTCGGGCGCCAGTATCGGCGCCTGGCGCCAGTCCATGACGCGATCCGGCGATGCCGCGTCGAAGCCCGGCAGGTCGGGCGACCGGTACAGGCCGCTTTTCAACAGGCCGACACGCCGGCCGACCATTGCATCCCCCGGATTGTTGGACGGCCGCAAGGCGATATCCGCCTCTCGCCGGGACAGGTTGGCCCATTGGTAGTCGGTGGCCAACTCTATCGTGATGCCGGGATGTTCCTGGGTGAAAAACGGCAGCAGGGGACCCAGCACCGCGTCGGCGAGGGAGTCGACGGTCGTCACCCGCACGTCACCGGCCAAACGAACATCCTGGCCCGCGAGCAAAAGCTCGAGCGCGAGGCTCTCCTCCTCCATCCGGGCAACATGGTCGAGCATCTCCTCCCCGGCAGAGGTCAGCGAATAGCCGTCGGAGCGGCGCTCGAACAAGCTGGTTTGAAGCTGCTCCTCAAGCGACCGCAGCCGACGCAGGACCGTCGCGTGATTGACCGATAGCGCCCGTGCAGCCCCTGAAAGGGTGCCTTCCCGCGCCACGGCGAGAAAATATCGGTAATTGTCCCAATCGCTCATCTGTGCATTTACGCACATCTATTGAGATTTTTCAAAGAATTACAGAAATAATCTGCACATACTAACTTGTCCACCAAGCGGACAGGATGTCCGGCCCGGAGTGAAACACCGGTTTAATTCGAAACCACTTGGCGGAGGTTTTTTCCAAATGATCGATACTCGTACAGCGCCCTATGCGGCTACTCTTCTGCGTCTTTCCCTCGGCGTCATGTTCATCATGCATGCCTATCTGAAATTGGCCGTCTTCACGATGGACGGCACGGTCCAGTTCTTCGAATCACTGGGCTATCCGGGCTTTGTCGCCTATCTGACGGTGGCGGCGGAAATCGGTGGCGGCGCCCTGCTGATTTTGGGTGTCTATACGCGCTATGTGGCGGCCGCGCTCGTCCCCATCCTGGTCGGCGCCATGATGGTGCATGCCGGCAATGGCTGGGTCTTCTCGGCCGAAGGCGGCGGCTATGAATACCCGCTTTTCCTGATCGCGGCCTCCGCCACGCAGATCCTGCTCGGCGACGGGGCCTATGCCTTGAAACCCGGCACCCTGCTGGGTGAAGGACGGACGGCCGGCCAAGCTTCCGCGTAGGGTCTCTTCGCGGTCCGGAAAGGGAGACGGGGGCCTCGGCCCCCGTTTCTGTTTCCACTCAGCCCCTTGGGCAAAAGAAAACGGCCTGCCGGAGCTTCCGGCAGGCCGTTTTCATCTCAGGCATGCGCCAATCGCTTAGTGGAGCTTGGCCCAGAGGCGTTTCTTATTGGCGATCGCCAGACCCAGGAAAACCAACAGGAAGAGGAAGACTTTGACGCCCATCCCCTTGCGGTCTTCCATTTCAGGTTCCGCTGTCCAGGCCAGGAACATGGAAACGTCCTTCGCCATCTGTTCAACGGTAGCCGGGGTGCCATCATCGAATTCAACGGCATCTTCAAACAATGGCGGCGCCATCGCGATCTGATGTCCGGGGAAATATTCGTTGTAATGACCGCCGGGGGACAAGGTAACGCCTTCCGGCGGGACTTCCTTGTACCCTGTCAGCAGGGCATAGATATAGTCTGCGCCATGCATCCGGGCCTTGACCATCAGGCTGAGGTCCGGCGGCGCCTTGCCACCATTGGAAGCCGCAGCGGCTTTCTCGTTTTCAAACGGCGCCACGAAACGGTCAGAGGGCCGCGCGGGACGGGTAAAATAATCACCATCGTCGTTCGGTCCGTCGGTCGTTTCGTATTCAGCGGCGAAGGCCTTTGCCTGGTCTTCCGAATAGCCCAGCGCCGTGATGTTCCGATAGTACATCAGGTTGAGACTATGACAGCCCGAGCAGACTTCCTTGTAGATCTTGAGGCCACGCTGGGCGGAAGCCTTGTCGAAGGTTCCAAAGACGCCGTTGAAGCTCCAATCCTGGCTCGGCGGGACGATACCCTCCGCCGCCTGGGCGGAACCGCCACCGATCATCAGGGCCATGGCGGCGCCCAACAGGGCGCGGCCAATCATGCGGGATTTTATGGACATGCTCATTCCTCTTCCTCCCCTTACTCGGCCGGGGCCACAGCCGGCTGGCTGATGCTTGCGGGCAGCGGTTTCGGACGCTCCATCCACCCGACGAACGGTGTCAGGATCAGGAGATGGAAGAAGTAGTAGAGCGTGGCCCACTGGGCGACGATCACATACCAGCCCTCCGCCGGCTTGCCGCCGACATACCCGAGGATGGCGAAATCGATCACGAACAGGAAGACCAGCCATTTGTAAACCGGACGGTACTTGCAGGACCGCACCCGGCTTGTGTCCAGCCACGGCAATACCGCCAGCAGGATCAACGACCCGAACATGGCCAGAACGCCGGCCAACTTGGCGGTCATGCCCCACCATCCCAGGAAGATCTGGAAGAACCACCAATCGGCGACGAAGGAGCGCAGGATCGCGTAGAACGGCAGGAAGTACCATTCAGGAACGATATGCGGCGGCGTCACCAGCGGGTTGGCCGGAATGTAGTTGTCCGGATGCCCCAGGAAGTTCGGCGCATAGAAGACCAAGGCCGCGTAGACCAACAGGAAGACGGCGATGCCGATCATGTCCTTGGCGGTCATATACGGGTGGAAGTTCACCGTGTCCTGCGGGCCTTTCGGATCGATGCCGTCCGGGTTGTTGGATCCCGGAATATGCAGCGCCGCGATGTGCAGGAACACGACCGCGAAGATCACGAAGGGCAGCAGGTAATGCAGGGCGAAGAACCGGTTCAGCGTCGCATTGTCGACGGCGAAACCGCCCCACAGCCATGTCACGATCGGCTCACCGATGATCGGGAAGGCCGAGAACAGGTTGGTGATGACGGTGGCGCCCCAAAGGCTCATCTGGCCCCAGGGAAGGACATAGCCCATGAAGGCCGTCGCCATCATCAGGATCAGGATGATCACACCCAGAATCCAAAGCAGCTCACGCGGTTCCTTGTAGGACCCGTAATAGATGCCGCGGAAGATATGGATATAGACGACGATGAAGAACATCGACGCCCCATTCATGTGGATATACCGGATCAACCAGCCGTAATTGACGTCGCGCATGATACGCTCGACGCTGTTGAAGGCCAGTTCGGTGTTCGGCTGATACTGCATGGCCAGGAAAATACCGGTCGCGATCATGACGATCAGCGTGATCGAGGCCAGAGCGCCGAAGCTCCAGAAATAGTTGAGGTTACGGGGTACCGGGAACTGCTGGTACTCCTTGCTCATCATCGTGAAGATCGGCAAACGCCGATCGATCCACTTCACCACACCCGAAAATTCGGGGCCGGGTTCGTTGCTTTGCATCGTCTCGCTCCCTACCCGATCTTGACGAGCGTATCGCTCAAATATTCGTATTCCGGAACTGTCAGGTTCCGGGGGGCCGGGCCCTTCCGGATACGGCCGGACGTGTCGTAATGCGACCCATGGCAGGGGCAGAACCAACCGCCGAAATCGCCTTTGGGGTCGCTGGGATTCTGGCCCAACGGAATACAACCAAGATGGGTGCAGATGCCGACCATGACGAGGAAGTTCGGGTTCTTGACCCGGGCCTCATCCGTTTCCGGATCGACCAGATCGTCCATTGGAACCGCCTCGGCTTCAGCGATCTCTTCCGGCGTGCGATGCCGAATGAAGACCGGCTTTTTACGCCAGATAACGGTTATGGCTTGCCCGACCTCGACGCCATCCAAATCCACTTCGGTCGACGCCAATGCGAGGACCTCCGCGGATGGGTTCATGCTGTCGATGATTGGCCACGCGAACGACGCAGCGCCGACCGCGGCTGTCGCCATGGTCAGCATGCCCAGGAAATCGCGCCGACTGCCGCCGTCTTCGGAGGCATGCCCGGTTTCGGTCGATTCCGACATGTATCCCTATCCCCTTCTAAACCTCTCCCGGTGGCGACCTTCTCACAGGATTTCCGGCTCAATCAGATCCGAATCGTATTCGGCTCGGATCAAGCCATTCGCCACCCGCCGGCAACTAACCGGCTGATCACGCACCGTTTAGCGCGCGCATCGCATTCCGTCAAACGAAGCTGCAGGCCCCCAAACCCGAATCCCACAACTTTTTGCGGGGTATTCGAGCCGCCTATATACACACTGTCGCTTACCCCGATTTGACCGGCAAGTCGATTCCGGCGTCGTCTAGCCTATCCTACCGGTTGAAGACCGGTCGAGAACAAGCCCTACCAAAGGACCAAAACACATCAGATCCGACGTGATCGGTAGGGCGAAATCATTGTAAAGATAGGGCCAACCGAATACGCACAGGCCTGACATTTCCCGGCCGTAATCGCGACGAGACAACGAAGGCAGATGCGACTAGCCCTCTATCAACCCGACATCCCCCAGAATGCAGGGGCCGCCCTGCGGCTGGCTGCCTGCTTGGGCGTGGGCGTCGACATCATCGAACCCTGCGGCTTCGTCTGGTCCGAACCAAAGATGCGGCGGGCCGGCATGGATTATCTGGACAACGTCGATTTGAAGCGCCACAGCGGCTGGGCCGCATATCGCGCGCAGACCACCGGCCGGATCGTGCTGCTGACGACGGGTTCCGCCGAGCGTTTCGACAATTTCCTGTTCAGTCCCGACGATACATTGCTGTTGGGCCGGGAAAGCGCCGGCGTGCCGGCGGATGTCCACGCGGCAGCCGACGCCCGTCTTTGCATCCCCATGATGCCCGGCATGCGCTCCTTGAATGTCGTCAATGCAGCGGCCATCGTGCTGGGCGAGGGGCTGCGCCAAACAAAAGGATTTCCGTCATGAGTTCTGGGGACAAGCTGGAAAAGCGGGCGATGATGAACCGACTGCGCAAGCCGGGTGCCGATCCGGCGCCAATGGGCGAGGCCGTGATCGAAGAACGCAAAACAGCCGCCCAGGGCTGGTTCCGGCAATTGCGGGACGATATCCGCAATGCTTTCGAAGCCTGCGAAGACCAGGGCGGCGCCTTGCGCGACAATCTGCCGCCGGGCCGGTTCGTGGAAACCCCGTGGGAACGCAAGAACGAAGACGGTTCACCGGGCGGCGGCGGGGTCATGTCGGTCATGAAGGGCCGCGTTTTCGAAAAAGTCGGCGTTAACATCTCCACCGTCCATGGCCGATTTTCGGAACGGTTCGCGAAAGAGATCCCTGGCGCGGAGGAAGACCCCCGTTTCTGGGCCAGCGGCATATCGCTGGTCGCCCATATGCATTCTCCAAAGGTCCCCGCGGTTCATATGAATACGCGCTTCATCGTGACCAGCCGGTCCTGGTTCGGCGGCGGTGGCGATTTGAACCCTCCGCTTCCACTCGATGAGGATACCGCCGATTTCCACGCCGCGTTTAAATCGGCCTGCGACGCCCATAACCCGGACTATCATCCCATGTTCAAGGATTGGTGCGACGAGTATTTCTATATCCCGCACCGCAACCGGGCGCGTGGCACGGGCGGCATCTTCTACGATTATCTGGATACCGGCGACTGGAACGACGACTTCGCCTTCACGCAGGATGTGGGGCGCGCTTTCCTGGACATTTATCCGAAACTGGTCACCCGCCACATGGACGAGGCCTGGACCGATGAGGATCGCGAAACACAGCTCGTCTATCGTGGCCTTTATGCGGAGTTCAATCTGCTCTATGACCGTGGGACGCGGTTCGGTTTGATGACCGGTGGAAATCCGGAGGCGATCCTGATGTCCCTGCCGCCGGAAGCGAAATGGCCGTAAGGCCCAGCATCCCCCCTAGTGGAGAAGGCCCATGCCTAGATTTCTTTCCTTCCTGTTCGCTTTGGCCCTGGCCATGTCGGCCGGCCTTTCGAGCACCGGCGCATTGGCGCAAGGGATCGAGAAGTTCTTCGGCCATTTCGAAGGGTCGGGCATCTCCGAGAACGCGGACAGCATCTATTTCGCCGTTTCGGTCCGTGATCTGGACGTAAAGATTGCCGCCGCACCGAATGGCGGCTTCACCTTGGATTGGACCACCGTGACCCGGGAAAAGGGCGATCCGGACAATCCGAAGGTCAAACACAAACAAGCCAGCCTGACTTTCATGCCCGCCAACACACCCGGCGTTTACCGAACGGAATCTGAGGGAGACCCCTTGGACGGCGCGCCGGTTTGGTGGAGCCGGGTGGACGGCACGTCGCTCTATACCTATCGCATGCAAATCAACGAAGACGGCACCTGGCGGGTACAGAAATACATCCGCACCGTCAGTGGGTCGGGTATGGAACTCGTCTTTGAAAGCATTGAGGACGGCGACCAAATTCGCCAAGTGCGGGCGCGGCTGATCAAGATCGGAAACTAGCGGCCGGTCGCCGATCTAGGTTTTCGGCATCAACGATTGGGCATGGTCCAGACAGGCAGCCAGGTCCGGCTCGAAACCCTGGTCGATCCACCAGTTTTCAATCGATCCAAGCAATGCCCCCACCTCAGCACCCGGCGCCATGCCCGCGTCGAGCAGATCACGCCCGCGCAGTGGGAACGTTTTCGGCTGCCATTCCTCGGCCACCGCTACGACAGCTTCCCAAGACTTAGCGTCGATGCCGCGGGCGATGGCCAAATGCCCGGCGCCCCAGGACATTTCAGCCCCATTTCGATAAAGATAGCGGCCTATCTCGCCCGGCGCGGGCGGATTGTCCTGGGCAAGCTTTCGGATGTTGCGCAGCAAGGTTGCCTCTCGCCCTGAAAGGCGCAGCTTGGACGCAATCTCCCCGGTATCGGCATCCGGCGCCAACAGCGCCGCCAAGCGTGTAATCGGGTCCGTTGCCCCGCCTTCCAACCGGATAAAGGCGGCCAATGCAGCCAGATCGACGGCGGCAATGCCGATTTCCGGCCAAATACCTGCGTCCGACATCATCTCCAAGGCGGGCAGCGGATCGTCCGCTTCCAAAAGACGCAGCAGTTCCTGCCGGATCCTCTCCCCCGACAGGCTGGGCAGAAGATGCGCCAATTTAACGCAGGCGGCGTATCCTTCCGCATCCGGATCGTCCTTACCGTAAAAGGCATGGAACCGGAAGAAGCGCAGAATCCGCAGCACGTCCTCACGTATCCGCATCTCTGCCGCGCCAACGAAACGAACCCGTCCCGCCCGCGCATCCTCGATCCCCCCAAAATAATCGTGGATGGTACCGTCGGGATCCATGGAAAGCGCGTTCATGGTAAAATCTCGCCGCATGGCGTCTTCGCGCCAGTCGCGGGTGAAGGCGACGACCGCGCGGCGGCCGTCCGTCTCCACATCCCGGCGCAACGTCGTCACCTCCACCGGGGTGCCCTTCGCAACCAGCGTTACGGTACCGTGCTCGATACCGGTCGGAACGGCCTTGATGCCGGCCTGGCCGGCATGGGCCATGACCGATTTCGGCTCTAAGTCGGTCGCAATGTCGATGTCACGGATCGGTCGCCCCAGAATGCTGTCGCGCACACAACCACCGACGAACCGGGTCACGCCGTCCGACAAGGCGTCGAACACCGCGATAACACCGGGTGAACGCATCCAATCTTGAACGGCGATTTGCATCCCGCCTTACCTGTCCGACTATGGTTTCACTCTTCGGGTGACCTTCTAAGGACCAACCTGCCATGCGCGTCGGATGAATGGCAAAACCAAAGCCATCGCCGCCGTCGAACCGAGCTGGACGGTTTAGTCAGCGAAACCGCCAGGAACGATTTTTCCATCTTCCATGTGGGGGGGAACATACGCGCCGGGATCATGCTCATCGCCCGGCAGGCCGAGCACGGTGATCGAAATTGCAGTCAGAATGGCGCCGGATGTCACCAGGATAAGCCAGGGCCACCGCCGCCATTCGGGAAGTTTCCGGCCTTCCAGTTCCGCTTCCCGGTTCTTCGCGGTGAAATATAGGTACGTCACATAGACCAGCGTCGGGGCAAGCAGCGGTACCGCGATCGTCAAAATTTTCCTGATCATGAGCTGACTCGCTCTGCCATCAAAATGTCCGCCAAGTTCACAAGCATGCCCGCGGTCGCCCCCCAAATGTAATAGTCGTTGTACGGCATGGCGTAGAAACGCCGCGTCACACCTTCCAGTTCATAGGAATGCTGTTGTCGGTTGCCGGGCGTCAGGAAGTGGCGCAACGGAACCTCGAAAACCTCGGCGACCTCAAACGGATCGAGCTTCAGCGTAAAAGGCGGATCCACGAAACCGACCACCGGGGTCACCGCAAATCCGGTGCGCGTCACGTAACGGTCTAGCGAGCCGACAACCTCTACCTTGTGCGGGGCAAGGCCGACTTCTTCCTCCGCCTCCCGCAGGGCGGTCGCAACGGGGTCTTCGTCATGCTCTTCGATCTTGCCGCCGGGGAAACTGATTTGTCCCGCATGGTCGCGCAGATGATCTGTCCGCTGCGTCAACAGCACCGTGAAGCCATCCGGCCGGTCCACCAAGGCGACCAACACGGCGGCAGGGGTCAACGTCTTGCGCAGCGGCTTCATGCCGGGGTTAAGATCGTTATCGCCGCGGCTGGCGATGACCCCGCCTTCCGACGCGGCAAGGACGCGCTGACGGATCGCTTCCCGCCAAGCGCCCTCGTCCGTGATCCCCACACCCGTTTTCATCTCGTTTCTTCCAAACCGAAATCTTACCCCACCGGCGCTATTCCGCAGGCCCCAAATCAAAATATTCGTCCCCGCTGCGGACAACCAGCCGCTGCCCATCGGCCGTCTCGACCTCTTCGGCAAGGTCTGCCAACTCGTAGAAGACCGACCGCGATATCAACGCATCCAGCCTGTCCCTGAACCGTATATAGGGCGATGGTTCGCCCGTGTCAGGGTCGTGAACCACCGAAATACGGTGATCGGCATCCGCCGTCACCCAGTGGTCGAGATTGGTGCGGAACGACAGTACCTGACCTCTGTCTTCGCCTTTTCGTCCCTCGCCGTGTCCCTCGCCAATCGACATTTCGACCGCAACGAAAGGCGCGTCGTCGACCGTTATCCTGCCGCGTTCCACCGGGGTGACCAGCCAATACCCCCCGTCCGCGTCTCGCTGCAGAATTGTGGAGAACAACTGGCAAAGCCTTTTCCGGCCGATCGGCTCGCCCCGGTAATACCAAGTTCCATCCCGACCGATCCGCATGTCGTAATCCCCGGATTCCTCGGGCCAGGGAAAACCGGAAAGGGCGCCGCCTTTTTCAATCAAATCGGCGAGACGGGAGGGCGTGCTGGCTTGCGTGGACATTGTATGCGCATCATCCTTCATTAACACGGTGCAGCCAAGCGGCGGCTGTGTCGCCGGATCTGTCGTCAGGAACACCGACACGAATATTCCGCCCGATCCGGCGTTGCTGGGGTTCATGCGACGGACCACAGGCATATATAGTATAAATGCGACCGATATCGATTGGTTCGATGTCCCGATGAAGCAAGGGAGCAGAGTCTTGGCCGGAACCGAAAGCACCGCTGCAAACGCACAATCCGACGACGGGGATATCGCCGCGAAGGTCGAACACGCCGTCACACAGCTTTCCGACGCACGGACCCGAATAGGGCGGGTCATCTATGGCCAGGAAACCGTTATAGAGCAATGCCTTATAACATTACTGGCCGGCGGTCACGGCTTGTTGGTCGGTGTGCCCGGGCTGGGAAAAACGTTGCTGGTGGAGACCTTGGGTTCGGTTTTGGGGCTAAGCGAGAAACGCATCCAGTTCACGCCGGATTTGATGCCGGCGGATATTCTGGGGTCGGAAGTGTTGGAGGAAAGCGGCGGCAGCCGGAGTTTCCGTTTTTTGCCCGGCCCGATCTTCACACAGCTGTTGATGGCCGATGAAATCAACCGCGCCAGCCCGCGAACCCAATCGGCCCTGCTGCAGGCCATGCAGGAAAGCCGGGTTTCCATCGCGGGCGCCTATCACGCCCTGCCGCAGCCTTTCCATGTTCTGGCGACGCAGAATCCGATCGAACAGGAAGGTACCTATCCGCTGCCCGAAGCGCAGCTCGACCGTTTCCTGATGCAGATCAATATCGATTACCCGGACATCGCCGCGGAACGGGAGGTCATCATCAAGACCACGGGCCTTAGCCGCGCCGTGCCGGAACAGGCCCTGACGGCCGATGAATTGGCCGAGGCGCAGAAGCTTGTCCGCCGCATTCCGGTCGGCGAATCAGTAGTCGATGCGATTCTGTCGCTTGTCCGCGACGGGCGGCCGGAATCCACCGAGAACGAGATGGTTCGGAACTATGTCGGTTGGGGGCCGGGGCCCCGTGCCAGTCAGGCCTTGATGCTGGCGGCGCGTGCGCGGGCTATGTTGACCGGCCGCCTGGCGCCATCCATCGACGATGTCGTCATTCTGGCCCGACCGGTCCTGCGCCACCGTATGGCGCTGGGCTTCGCGGCGCGGGCCGAAGGCATCACGATCGACCAGGTCATCGATTCCTTGACCGAGTCCCTCCGCTGAACGGCTGTGGCAACGGACTTCGGGTGGATGAGCACCAAGTGAACGGAAACTAAGCGAACAGAAACAGGCGGCCGACTTGCAGGAACAAGGACCAACCCCCAGCCCCAGTCTGGACCTCGAACGGGCGAAACGCGCCGAGTCGGAGGCGGAACTGCTGGGTGAACGCCTGGATGCCCTTATCGTCCATGCCGAACAGGTTGCCCTTACCATCGCACAAGGCGTCCACGGACGACGCCGTGTCGGTCCCGGCGAAACTTTTTGGCAATACCGGCCGTTCGACGAACGGGACAATGCCCGTGACGTCGATTGGCGGCGTTCAGCACGATCCGATGCCCTCTTTGTCCGCGACACAGAATGGGAAGCGGCCCAAAGCGTCTGGCTGTGGCGGGATTCGTCCCCTTCGATGGATTTCGCGTCCGACCGACGGCTTTCCACCAAGGGCGAGCGGGCCGACCTGCTGACCATCGCCCTGGCCGCTCTTCTTCTGCGGGGCGGCGAACGTGTTGCACTGTTGGGGGGTGAGAACCGGCCTGCCTCCGGGCGCGGGGTTCTGACCCGGTTGGCCAGCCATCTGCTTTTCGAGGCTGAAGACGGCCGTAGCCTGCCGGACGCGATTAATTTGCCGCGCCACAGCCAAGTCGTTTTGATCGGCGACATGCTGGCCGACCCAGAGGAATTGCGCCACCGCATCGCCGCGTATGCTGCCCGAAACGTGCGCGGCGTGATGTTTCAGATACTGGACCCGGCCGAGGAGAGCCTGCCCTATCGTGGCCGCATCCATTTCAAAGGCATGGAAGGGGAAGGCGAGGAATTGCTGAACCGGGTGGAGTCCCTTCGCCCGAGCTACCAGGCCCGTCTTGAGGCCCATCGCGACGCCTTGCGGCAAATCGCGCGGCTGACTGGTTGGACCTATCTGATCCACGTTACGGACAAACCCCCGGAACACGCCCTGTTGAGCCTATTCGAGGCCCTTGAACATGGTCAGCAACGGATGCGCCGATGAGCTTTGACCTGCTGCAGACCTTGAGTTTCGCCTCGCCCTGGATGTTGGCGGGCCTGTTGCTGCTGCCGGCGCTTTGGTGGCTGCTGCGCGTCCTGCCCCCGGCGCCGCGCCGGCTGGCCTTCCCCGCACTCAGACTGCTGATGGGGCTGCAGACCGACCAGAAAACACCCAATAGCGCGCCCTGGTGGCTGGTGCTGTTACGCTTGGCGGCGGCAGCGGCCGTCATTCTGGCGCTTGCCCATCCCCTTCTGAACCCATCAAAGACATTGCCGGGCAGCGGACCGGTGATCCTGGTTGTCGACGACGACTGGGCCTCGGCCGGCGGATGGGATGCGCGAATGGACTACCTGATCGGCCTGACCGAGGAAGCCGACCGGGCAGACAAGGCGGTCTATCTGGTGACGACGACGTCAGAAGACGGCACACCACCCCAGGACCGTGGCGTTCTTCGGGCGAACCAAGCCAAGGCCGTGTTGCAATCGCTGGAGCCGAAGGCCTGGGAAGGTGACCGCATGGCGGCCTTGCGGGTTGCGCAGGGTTGGCAGTTCGAAGGGTCGGCGAATGTCTTCTGGGCATCCAACGGCCTTGCCGGCGAGAACTATGAAGGTTTCGCCACCGGCCTTCAGAGGATCGGCTCCCTTACAGTTCTGGAACCTGGTGTCACGGACGGTCCCGTTGCCGTTTCGGCGCCGGAAAAAGGCGGCGCAGATTTACGCTTCCAGGTTCGCCGCGCCTTTAGTGATGCGGATGAGCGGATTGCCTTGATCGCCCGTGCCGTGGACGGACGCGCCCTGGCACGCGAGGAAGTCACCTTTGCCCCCGGCGAACTCGACGCGGAAGCCGTCTTCACCTTGCCGGTGGCCTTGCGCAACGAACTTGCCCGGGTGGAAACGGAACTGCCACGTGGCGCGGCCGCCGTAAGCCTGATCGACGAGCGTTGGCGCGACCGCCCGGTCGGTCTTATCGATGAAAGCGCGCTCGATACCGTTCCGGCGCTGCTTTCCGAAGCTTATTATGTCCGACGCGCGCTTGAGCCGCTCGGCCAGTTGAGCTTTGGCCCGTTGGGCATTCTGTTCAAGACCGAGCAGGCGGTCATCGTCGCCCCCGACAGTACCAAGCTGACCGATCAGGACCGTGGTATGTTGACCGACTGGATCGAGGAAGGCGGCGTTCTCGTCCGCTTTGCCGGACCACGGCTTGCGCAGGACATCGATGACTCCCTGACCCCGGTGCGGCTGCGCCGCGGCGGCCGTGTCCTGGGCGGCGCCATGCTGTGGACAGAGCCGTTGAAACTGGGACCCTTTTCACAAACCAGTCCATTCGCCGATCTGACGCCGCCCGAGGATGTGGTCGTCACGCGGCAGGTCCTGGCAGAACCCAGTCTGGATCTGGATACCAAGACCTGGGCGCGTCTGCAGGACGGGACACCCTTGATCACGGCGGCCCAGCGCGGCCAAGGCTGGGTCGTCCTGATCCACACGACAGCGAACGCAGATTGGTCCACCCTTGCCCTTTCAGGCACCTTCGTGGAAATCCTGGAACGGCTGATCGACCTCAGCAAAGGCATTACCGCTACCGTGGAAACCGCCGATGTCCTGTTGCCGCCCGACCGTATTCTGGATGGTTTCGGCCGGCTTTCCGACCCCTCCGTCACCGTGACGCCGCTTTCCGGCGAAGACCTTGCCTCAGCCGCGCCCAACGCCAAGAACCCGCCCGGCTTTTATGGCACCAAGGAACTGCGCCGGGCCTATAACCTGGCCGACAAGGTCTGGGAATTCGAAGCCCCGGAAACCTATCCACCCGGCGTCGCGCCAAAACAGTATGAGGCCGCAGCGACGATCGACCTGAAACCCTTCCTGTTAACGGCAGCGATGGTGCTGCTTCTGATCGACGGCCTTGTGACCTTATTGTTGCGGGGCTTCGTGAACCCGATGCAACGGCCGCAGGCCGGTGGCGCGGCGGCGCTGCTGATATTGGCGGTGCTTGTCGCCGCGCCGGACCGGGCGTCCGCGCAAAGCCGGGAACAGGCGATTATCGACTCGCTGGACGGCACCGTTCTGGCCTATGTCAAAACCGGCGATGCGGAAGTCGACAAGACCAGTCAGGCGGGCCTTTATGGTCTGGCACTGGTCCTCAACCGGCGGACGGCGGTGGAAGCATCCAACCCGGTCGGCGTCGATATCAACCGGGATGAACTTGCCTTTTACCCGCTGTTGTATTGGCCGATTACGCCGAACCAACAACCATTGACCGCGGCCACGGTCGACCGGTTGAACGAATTCATGGCATCGGGCGGCACGATTCTGTTCGATACGCGCGATCAGGCCACCGGGGGTGTTGGGGGCAATCAAACCCGCAACCTGCGCCAGCTTGCGCGCGGGCTCGACATTCCGACGATGGAACAGGTCGGCCCCGAACATGTCCTGACCAAAAGCTTCTATCTGATGCAAGACTTCCCGGGCCGCTGGACCGGATCGCCCGTCTGGGTCGAAGCCGGTGGCGCGGTGTCGAATGACAGCGTCTCACGCGTTATCGTCGGCGGCAACGATTGGGCCGCCGCCTGGGCTGTCGACGACCTGGGGCAACCGCTCTACGCCGTTGTCCCCGGCGGCGACCGGCAGCGTGAAATGGCCTATCGGTTCGGCGTGAATGTCGTGATGTATACCCTGACCGGCAACTACAAGGCCGACCAGGTTCACATCCCGGCGATCCTGGAAAGGCTGGGCCAATGAGCGACCTTGCCATCAGTTTCGCACCGCTCATCCCATGGTGGTCTATCGCGGTCCTTGCGGGCATCAGCGTGCTGATCGCTGCATATGGCCTGTTCATGGGCGCAAACGGATCTCTGATCCGTTTGGGGGCTGCCGCCGTGCTGGCCTTGGCGTTGGCTAATCCATCGGCCGTTTCCGAAGACCGCGAACCGCTCAAGGACGTGGCGGTTATCATCGTCGACGAAACGCCGAGCCAGGACCTTGCGGACCGCAAGACCCAGACAGACGCCGCAGTCGAGGACCTGACAAAGGAATTGGATCGGTATTCCGCGACGCTAGAGACGCGGGTCGTGCGCCTGTCCCATTCAACCGTCGAGGAAGCCTCCACCGGAAGCCGGCTACTGCGCCCCTTGCGCGACGCGCTGGCCGACGTGCCGCCGCGCCGCGTAGCCGGCGCCATCGTGGTCAGCGACGGCCAGATTCACGACCTTGACCAGATCACCGCCGGGGCCGGCCGGGATCAGGGCGCCGCCCTGTTCCCGGCGCCGGTTCATGGCTTGATCACCGGCAAACCGGGCGAAGCGGACCGGCGCTTGTCTGTCCTGGAAAGCCCAAGCTTCGGTTTGGTCGGCGAAAGCGCCGATTTGGTCGTGCGGGTCGACGACCCCGCCTCAGAAGGTCAATCCGTACGCGTGACGGTCAAGGTCGATGACGCCTTTATCCGGCCCGTGCGAGCACAGGTGGGCGAAAACACGACAATCCGGGTTCCATTGGATCATCGCGGTGAGACGGTCATCGAACTGGCGGTTCCCGAAGGGCCACAGGAATTGACGCTGCAAAACAACGAAGCGGTGGTGACGGTGAATGGCGTGCGCGACCGCCTGCGCGTGCTGCTTGTTTCGGGTGAACCCCATCCCGGCGAGCGAACGTGGCGCAATCTGTTGAAGTCCGACCCGTCGGTCGACCTTGTGCATTTCACCATTCTGCGGCCGCCCGAAAAGCAGGACGGCACGCCGATTCACGAATTGTCCCTGATCGCCTTCCCGACGCGCGAATTGTTCGAGGTGAAGCTGCACGAATTCGATCTTGTCGTGTTCGACCGGTTCCGTCGCCGTGGGGTGCTTCCCTCGCTCTATCTATCGAACATCGTCGACTATGTGCAGAAGGGCGGCGCCTTCTTGGAGGCGAGCGGCCCAAGCTTCGCGGGCCCTTATAGCCTGTTCCGGACGCCCTTGGGGCGGCTGCTGCCGGGCGAGCCGACAGGTGCGATCACGATGCGCGGGTTCAAACCGAACGTCACCGATGTGGGCATGCGCCATCCGGTGACCAGCCTGCTGCCCGGCGGTCCCGAAAGTTCCGCCAATGGCGAGCCGCAATGGGGCCGCTGGTTCCGGCAGATTGAAATCGCCAATCCGGCCGGCGACACCCTGATGCGGGGTTTGGATAACCAGCCGCTGCTGGTGTTGGACAGGGCGGGGGAAGGCCGTGTCGCCCAGTTCCTGAGCGACCAAATCTGGCTTTGGGCACGGGGTTTCGAAAGCGGCGGCCCGCAGCGGGAGCTGCTTCGCCGTCTGGCGCATTGGCTGATGAAAGAACCGGATCTGGAAGAGAACGACCTGCGGGCCGAACTGCAAGGCGGCCAGCTGGTGATCTCCCGGCGGTCGCTGGAAGATAGGGCCTTCATCGCATCGGTCACCGACCCTGACGGAGTTGAGAAATCCGTGCCCCTGGAAGTGGGTGAGGACGGCGTTCATCGCGGCTCGATGCCGGTTACCCGCGCGGGCGTTTACCGGATCAGCGACGGGACCCTGTTTGCAATCACGGCGGTCGGCGATTTGAACCCAATCGAATATAGCGATGTAGCGGCGACGACCGACAAACTGGCCGCGCTATCCGACGTGACCGGCGGCCAAACGGGATGGCTGGAAAGCGGCATGCCGCGGATCCGTCGCGTGGATCCCGACCGGCCCGCGAACGGCCCCGGCTGGATCGGCTTGCGCAAAAACGGCGACTTCGTCGTTACCGGCATTTCCGCGACGACCTTGTTGCCCGCGGCGCTTGTTCTGGCCTTGTTGCTCGGCCTGATGGCCTTGGGTTGGTGGCGCGAAGCCAAATAGGGCATGCCGTATTCCAGGGACTTTGTTTCCAGCGAAATGGCCTGTGCACCCGAATACCTTGCCTGCTGGTACTTATCGTCACATTGCCTTTCCCGTTTTTACTAGCCGCTTGCGATGCGGTCCGGGAAGCTGGCAAAGTATCCGCCCTATTTACTTGGTGCCTATTTACGTGGCGATCTGTCCACGTTTTTGCATGAACCGGGAAATCCATGGACGTCGAAGAGCGTAGCCAAAAAGACAATGCCCCACCCTCATCCGAGGCCCCTGAGAAGTTCGGTCGCACTTTGCGTGCGCAGTTCTTACTGGAACCGGAATGCACTTACCTGAACCATGGGTCCTATGGCGCCTTGGCGCGACCTGTCGCGGATGCCGCCAACGCATTGCGGCTTCAGGCGGAACGCCAACCGTCCCGCTTCATGGTGGAAGAATTGCCCGATCTGATCCGCGATTCAGCCGACAGCCTTGGCAAATATCTCGGCGCACGCGGGCGCGACATCGTCTTCGTCGACAACGCGACCACGGCCGTGAACGCCGTCCTACGTTCGCTGGCGTTCCTGCCGGGTGACGAGGTCGTTACGACCTCCTTCTGCTACAACGCCGTCCGGAAGACATTGGAATTCATTACCGAACGCGCGAATGCGCGGCTGGTCACGGCAGAGATTCCTTTCCCGCTGATCAGCCCAGCGGACACGGTGCAAGCCATCGCGTCATCCATGACCCGGCGTACGCGGTTGCTGGTGGTCGATCATGTATCGTCGGAAACCGGGCTTGTCCTGCCGATCAACGACATCGTCCGTCTGGCGCGCAGCCGGAATATTCCGGTTCTGGTCGACGGAGCCCATGCGCCCGGCATGCTGCCGGTCAAGTTGGATCAGCTGGACGCGACCTGGTATGCCGGTAACTGTCACAAATGGTTGGGCGCCCCACGCGGAAGCGGTTTCTTGTGGACCTATTCGGACTTTCAACCCCGCGTCCGCCCAACGACCATCAGCCATTTTGTCAGCAACGGCTATAACCGGGCATTCGACTGGCCGGGCACGAAAGACTTTTCCGCCTGGCTCAGCGTTCCCGCGGCCATCGACTTCAGGGCAAGTCTGGGGGAGGCGGAAATCTATGCCTATTGCCGCCGCCTCACTGCCCGCGCGGCCCGCCTGCTGTCCGACACATGGCAATCGGATATGGGATCGCCACGGGGCATGATGGGGTTTGTCGCAACCGTCGCCCTGCCCTCCCCAACCAAGGCAACCCCGGCAGCCGCAGAGAGGATTCGCCACGTTTTGCGGACGAACCACAATCTGGAAACCTTTGTGAAGGCGATCGACGATAGGTTTTGGGTCCGCGTTTCCGCCTATGTTTACAACGACCTGTCGGAGTTCGAACGGCTCGCCGAACTGGCTCCAAAGGTCGCGGCAGAGCTTTAAGTCACCATCTGAACAGGGCGGCCGCGTGGGTCGGACGCGCACCGTACTTGGTAGCAAGCGCATCGACGCCTTGCGGAGTGACAGGTGCAGCGACTTCCTCGCTATGAATACCACCCAGGATCAGGAGCGAGTCTATCCCCGCATCGTTCGCACCCTTGATATCGTGGATCAGTGAATCGCCTACACCGATCGCCCGATCCAACCCGCCGGCGATCTCACCGCACATTTCATAGACTTCCAGGGTCGGCTTTCCGTGCCAGCGGACACGGCCGCCTCGTTGCTCATAGACCTCGGCAACCGCGCCTGGGCACATTTTCAAACTGCCGTCGGGCTGTACAGCGACCCGGTCCGGATTTGCACAGATCATCGGCAGGTCGCGGGAAAGTCCCTCCGCCAAGGCCGGTTCGTACCAGGAAAGGTCCTGGTGGTCCGTGCCGGCGCAGAGGATAAAATCCGCCTCGCCGATCCGCTCGACTTCCTCGAAATCGGTGCCTTCGACGATTCCGCGATTCGAGTCCCAGGCGAACATCAGGAAGCGCGGACCAAGCGCTTCATAAAAGGGATCCGTCTTCGTCGATAGATTCCGGTAGACGAGCTCTCCCGACGTGATGATTTCCAGATACAGTGACCGATCGACGCCCAAACTGTCCAAACGGCCATGGGAATCAGACGCCCGCTTTCCGGAATTCGAGAGGATGATGACCTTCTTCCCCGCGTTGGCCAAATTTCGCATGGCTTCGTGCGCGCCATCATGAAGCGCCACACCGTCATGAATGACGCCAAATTGATCGAGCAGGTAGGTGTCGTAGTCGTCAGCCAGGCTGCCGATTCCGTCAACAATTTGCACCGAGGGCTCTGCCTGTTCGGCCATCTACTGTCTTCCTGTTATTGCTGAAGTTTAGTTTACGTGGGGATTGGATAAGCTGGGCGTCTATCCCGCGGAACCAATCGACCCTTTCAAACCGGGGTCCTTGCTGGGCCGAGGTTCGCCGAACAGGTATCCCTGCCCATAGTCGATGTTGAAGTCCAGAAGATCGAGCAGCATGCGCTCGCTCTCAATCCTCTCGACGATCAGATCGATACCGTGCTGATCCAACTGCTGCTTCAAGGTCCGCACGGCCGCGCCTTGTCCTGCTTCTATCACTTCAAGCAACAGCTTGGCCGCAATCTTCACCGACCGGAAGCCGCTTTTCGCAAGACCCGGCATATCCAAGTCGAGGTCGGTGACGCCATCCATGGAGAAGCGGTAGCCCGCATCCCGCAGGGTCGTGAAATACGCGTCCAGATCATCCGGCGCATCGGCCAGATCGGACTGAGCGACCTCGAGCACGACATTCGACGCCAATTCCTTGTGCCGTTCCATATAGGTCACGATGTCCCGAACAAAATCGTCATCGCGGAGCGTATTCGCAGACAGATTGCAGAAGAAGACAGCCGTGGAGTCTCGCCGATGCAGTTTGCCGAGCAATTGCAGACAGCGGAACAAAAGGATGTTGTCGATTGAGGTCAACAGGCCGGCGCTCTTGGCCGGGCCGATATAGGTGCCCGGCCGCAGGACCACCCCTTCCGCATCCCGCACGCGGCTGTAGCATTCGTAGAAGCGGCGCTTGCGCTGCGGCAGACTCACGATCGGCTGCAAATACAGATCGACCCTGTCTTGTTCCAGACTTTCACGCAGCATGGCCAAGGGATCCGTTGCTGCCTTGCCATCGGCCGAACCGCCATCGGCCCCGCCGACCACACGCAACGGCGTCCGGTCCGACGGCGGGGGCGGACTGTCGCCGGCGTCGCCCTCCACACCCCTTGGCGGCCCTACGGTCTGCAAAGTTTCCAGCAAGCGCTGCAGCACGCCGAGCTCCGCCGCGTCAGCGGCGGTATCCTGTGGCGCCGGCGGCTCCGTCCGTACCAGACTCGGTTCCTGCCCCGCATCGGCAGGCTGGTTATGGGAGGGGGAAAATGAGGGCGCCGCAGCCGTTTCCGTCCGGTTTCGCGCCGGAGCGGTCTCCGCAGGAGGCGCCGGGGTGGCCGTTGGAGCGGTCGTCGGCGCACCCAAGGGGCGCATCGGGGTGGTCCCAGCTTCGTCTTCTATCCTGTCATAGGCCCGTTTCAAAGCAGACATGCTTCGCACCAGCCGTTTTTCTGTCGCACGCCGCGCCAAAACTTCGTGCAGCAAGGCGCATATCAGAAATACCGCCAAAGCGACCAGGACAGGCGATTCATCGAAAATCGCATTCGCCGCAAAGCCGACAACCACGGCCAAAAGACCGTAGGCGACAACGACCACGCCATGGGCAAAAGGGGTCATCGGAAACCGGTACCTTTTTCAAAATCGGGCGTCAATTCAGGGTCCAGGGTACGGCGAGCGCAACAGAGCGGCAAGTGATCGCATACCGATGATTAGTGGAAGGTGCGCCCGTTTTGCGGTGGCCCACCTACTTATGATCGGCCCCCACCGCCGATCCTATCCGGGTGAACCCATCCGCCAGCATCCGGGCCAGAAGGTCGCGTTTGATTGCCGCAACCAGATCGGGCCCGTCATAGGCCAGCGCGGTATAGAGCTGAACCAAGCTCGCGCCCGCGCGGATTTTCGCATAGGCGTCCGCTCCGCTCGAAACGCCGCCAACGCCGATCAGCGGGACCTGTCCTTCGGTGCGGCGGTAGAAGTCGCGCAAAACCTCTGTCGATCGCTCGAAAAGCGGTCGCCCGGACAGCCCCCCGGTTTCTTCGGCAACGGCGTTGTCCTTCAAATCGGCCGGCCGGGCGATTGTCGTATTGGATACGATGAGCCCGTCGACAAGTCCGCTTTCGCGGCCCGACAGCGCGAATACCGACAGATCGGCGACATCCTCATCCGTTAGGTCGGGCGCGACTTTGACCAGAACCGGCGGCAAGACGCCCTTTGGGCCGGGTCTCTTCGCCGTCTTAACCGCTTCGACGATCCGCAATAGTTCATCCGTACTCTGCAGGGCGCGCAGGCCGGGCGTGTTCGGGGAGGATACATTGACGACCAGATAATCAGCGAATTCCGAAAGCGCCGCTGTCCCAATGCTATAATCTGAGGCCGCATCTTCACTGGTTTTATTCTTGCCCAGATTGACGCCGACAATGGCCCCGGATGCAGCCCCGCGGTCGGTCTTCGACGCCCGTTGCGCCAAATTCGCGCGGGCGGCATCGGCCCCCTCATTGTTAAAACCCATGCGGTTGATCACCGCACGGTCGGACGGCAGGCGGAAAAGCCGCGGCCGCGGATTGCCCGGCTGGGCCAAGGGTGTAACGGAGCCAACTTCGACAAACCCCAGCCCGATCCGCCCCATCGGGCCGAAAACCTCGGCATTCTTATCGAAACCCGCGGCCAACCCGACCGGATTAGGGAAATCCATGCCCCATACGCGGATATTCAGGCGCGGGTCGTCCGCAACGCGGACGGTCGGACCGAAACCGCATTTCAGGGCGCGAATGGTCAACCGATGCGCCGTTTCCGGATCGAGCCGCGCTAGAAATGGCCGAATAACCATGTTGAAAAGCATCATGATGGCGCCTTGCTGTATCTTTGCCGCATTCCACGCAACCGCCTTATTCTGCACCCGCGAGGAGAAGATTGCGGATTCCAGGGGCTGGCACTATTGTGCGCCGCCGCTAGATACGGTGTTTTGAGGAAATAACCTCCGCCGGAGATGTACCGGGCACAGCAGCCCCATACAAGATTGGACAGTCGACCAGCGATGACAGATATCGCCCGTATTCGTAACTTCGCAATTATCGCCCATATCGACCACGGGAAATCCACCCTGGCCGACCGGCTGATTCAGCTCTGCGGTGGTTTGACCAACCGCGAGATGAAGCAGCAGGTCCTCGATTCGATGGATATCGAGCGTGAGCGCGGCATCACCATCAAAGCCCAGACCGTGCGCCTGAAATACACGGCCAAGGACGGGTTGGAATACACGATCAACCTGATCGACACCCCCGGCCATGTGGATTTTTCCTATGAGGTTTCGCGCAGCCTGGCGGCCTGTGAAGGGTCGCTGCTGGTGGTCGATGCCAGCCAGGGCGTGGAAGCGCAGACCTTGGCCAACGTCTACCTGGCGATCGAAAACAATCATGAGATCATTCCGGTCCTGAACAAGATCGATCTTCCGGCGGCAGAGCCCGAGCGTGTGAAAACGCAGATCGAGGATGTGATCGGCATTGATGCCAGCGACGCGCTGGAAATCTCCGCCAAGACGGGTATGGGGATGGAAGCGGTCCTGGAGGCTATCGTCACCAAACTGCCGCCGCCAAAAACGTCCGAAGAGCCTGACCCGAAGGTCCGCGCCCTGTTGGTCGACAGTTGGTACGACGCCTATCTAGGCGTTGTCGCCCTGGTGCGCGTCCGTGACGGGGTGATTAAGAAGGGCCAAAAGCTGCGCATGATATCGACCGGGGCCGTTCACGAAGTGGACCGCGTCGGCGTTCTGACGCCAAAGGGTCTTGTCGTCGATCAGTTGAACCCAGGCGAAGTCGGCTTCATCACCGCAAACATCAAAGCCGTCGCGGACTGCAAGGTCGGGGATACGCTGACCGAAGACCGGCGCCCAACCGACGAACCGCTACCCGGCTTCCAACCCTCGGTCCCGGTTGTGTTCTGTGGCCTGTTCCCGGTCGACAGTTCGGAATTCGAAACCCTGCGCGAAGCTTTGGGCAGACTGGCGCTGAACGATTCCAGCTTCCATTTCGAAATGGAGACTTCCGCGGCACTCGGTTTCGGTTTCCGATGCGGGTTTCTTGGCTTGTTGCATCTGGAGATCATCCAAGAGCGTTTGAGCCGCGAATTCGACCTGGACCTTATCTCGACCGCACCGTCCGTCGTCTACAGGATCCAACTGAACAACGGCAACACGATAGAACTGCACAATCCGGCGGACTATCCAGACCCGACTCACATCGAGAGTATCGAGGAGCCCTGGATCAAGGCGACCATCATGGTGCCGGACGAGTTCCTTGGCCCGGTTCTAACGCTGTGTACGGAACGGCGCGGCGAACAAATCGAACTGACCTATGTCGGCTCACGGGCGATGGCGGTTTACCGCCTGCCGCTGAACGAAGTGGTGTTCGATTTCTACGACCGCTTAAAATCGATCAGCCGCGGCTATGCCTCCTTCGATTACGAGATCGACAGCTATAAGGAAGGCGATCTGGTCAAGGTATCGATCCTGATCAACGGCGACCCGGTCGATGCGCTTGCCATGATCGTTCACCGCTCCCAGGCGGATTTCCGCGGCCGCGCCATCTGCGGCCGGCTGAAGGATTTGATTCCCCGTCAGCTGTTCAAGGTCGCGCTTCAAGCTGCGATCGGCGGCAAGGTCATCGCCCGCGAGACCATCGGCGCCTTGCGCAAGGACGTCACGGCCAAGTGCTATGGCGGGGACGTTTCCCGCAAACGGAAACTGCTTGAAAAGCAGAAGGAAGGGAAAAAGCGCATGCGTCAGTTCGGCAAGGTCGACATCCCGCAATCCGCTTTCCTGGAAGCGCTGAAGATGGGTGACAATTGACGGCCTGAGGATGAATCGCTGGTCGCCAAGCCGATCTTTCCGGCAGGCGACCGGCGCTATTCGCTTCGGAACGTGTGGCGCCGTTTCGGCCGGCGGCCGATCACGGACAGTAATCCACCCATCAACATCAGGCCGATGAACAGCCACAGAATGCTTTCCCAAGCGGCCCTTTGCAGCAGATAGGGAACAATTGCGTTATCCCAGAACGCGGGCAGATGCAGATGCCGCTGTATGACCACCTGCGCCAGGTTCAAACTGCTTACGTCCAGCGAATACCATAATGCCCCGGCCGCTTTCGTGATGTCTTCGCCGGCTAACCAAAGCCAAATGCCCAGCCCCAGAAAAACAAAGGCCAGGAGGAAGAACAGCCACTGGAAAAACCTCAATACTATCATGTGGAATCCCGTACCCGCTTACTAACGCTCCCACGAACAACGAGGCCGATGCCTTTCGGACATCCGCCTCGACCCTGCCCCCCCACGGCGGGTCTTTGCCTCCTTAAGGAAGCATCATTTCCAAAATAGTATCATGGGGTTGGCAAAGATCAAAATTCTGGGCTGGACCGCCGTGAGCCTTCGCCTTCCGACAGCTGGAAACCGCCAAAATTGTCTTTCTTCCTTCTCCTCTCCAGGGAAAGGCCGAAACAATGCGCGGAAGGCTTGATCACCCCGTCGCTGTCGGTTAGGTTCCGCCGCCGTCGCGCGAGGCTTCGCCCTCGAAGCGCGTCTACACCGGGGAGAGATGGCCGAGTGGTTTAAGGCGCACGCCTGGAAAGCGTGTTGGGGCGGAAGCCCCTCAGGGGTTCGAATCCCCTTCTCTCCGCCACTATTTCCAAGACATCGATGCAGCACCTTTCGGGGTCGCCATTTGCCTTCCGCACCAAGCGGTGGGCCGCAGCCGCTTTTGCACGCGCCTTCTCCGTCCGCTTCCCGGCCGAAAGCCGCATGAGCCGCCTGCTTACCCCTCGCATTCATCTAATTTAGCATCACCTGTTAACTTTATGGTAAGTCCATGGGATTAGTGTTCCGAGACTGGGAACGCTCGGTCCCATTTCCACATGTGTCGTCAAAGGAACTCGTTAGAGCAATGCAAGCGGGTAGCGCTACGGTCGAAGCAACAGAGTCCCTACCCTGGCAGGTCATGATCGTGGATGACGACAAGTCCGTTCACCAATCAACCCGGTTTGCCTTGGACGATTTCGAATTCGAGAACCGTGGGCTCGAACTGACGAGCGCGTATTCCATCAAGGAAGCTCAGGAACTGCTCCGCAAACATCGGAACACGGCCGTCATCCTTTTGGATGTCGTCATGGAATCCGAAACGGCGGGGCTGGACTATGTACGTTGGGTGCGCAAAGAGCTTGCCAATAGCCGCGTCCGGATCGTTCTACGCACCGGACAGCCCGGTTATGCGCCGGAACTGGATGTCGTTCGGAATTTCGACATCAACGACTACCGTGAAAAGAGTCAGATGACGGTCAATAAGCTGACCGCCACATTGTATACGGCCCTTCGGTCCTTCCGGGACATCATCCAGCTCGAAGACCAGTCCGAAAGGTTGCAGGGCGCGCTCGCCATGGCGGAAAAGGCCAATCAGGCGAAGACGAACTTCCTGGCGCATGTCAGCCACGAGTTCAGAACCCCTCTGAACGGTATCATCGGCCTGTCCGAGATGATCGCCTTGGAGGCACTGGGGCCCATCGGAACGAGGAAGTACAGCGAATACGCCTGGGATATCGTCACTTCCGGACGGCACCTTCAGGAGATGGTTGAGCGTTTGCTCCGTTTCTCCGAAAGCGGCGGCAGCCGGCCGATTGTCCAAGAAGCATTCGACCTGCGGGAATTGATTTCCAACCTGTCGGGCATCGGAAATACCGAATCGCTAACCACGCCGGTTAACGAGCCGGGCGCAGATGAGGGCGAGGGCGACCAGCGCCCAGGCATGATGCTGCGTGCCGACAAGGAAGCCGTCCAGAGCATGGTTTCCAACCTGATTTCCAACGCAGTGCAGCACAATCCATCCGGATGTAGGGTCCGTGTGACCGCACGCCCAACCGATGACGGAGGCTTGGTTCTGACCGTAATCGACGATGGTATCGGGATCAGTGAAAGTCTTCTTGAGCAATTGGACGGCTCACTTGCTGTACCCGACGACCCCTATGTCGCGGGGCGCGGCGGCTTGGGCCTAGGCCTGGTCATGACAAAATCCCTGATCGAAGCACATGGTGGCAGTTTGAAAATAGAATCATCCAACGGGAACGGGACCCGCGCCCAACTGATCTTTCCGCCGGGCAGCCTTACAAAAGTAAACTGACACACCAAACAAACCGGTGATTGAAAATGATAAGACCCTCCTTGGATAGATTTGCCGTGCGTTCGTTTGCGCTCGCGGCCCTTGCCGTTTTGGCGGCCTGTGGGGATCCCGAGCCGATCAAGGTAGGAATCATCGTCGGCTTGACGGGACGGTCCGCCGATCTTGGCGAAGCGTCGCGCAATGCCGTGCAACTCGCTGCGGACGAAGTGAATCAGTCGGGCGGGATAAATGGCCGCCCGATCTCCCTCATCGCGCTTGACGACGAAGGCAAGCCGGAGGCCGCCGCGGCCGCGGTTCGGCGCGCCCATGAAGAGGGAGTCGTGGCGATTATCGGACCGAACCTCAGTTCAACCACGACCGGCATGCTGCCGGAAATCAACCGACTGGAAGTCATCACGATTTCGCCCACGGCTTCATCTCTCGACTTCGTGGACATCGACGACTTCCTGTTCCGGATAAACTGGTCAACCCGGGAGAACGCGACGATATATGCGAAGCATTACCACAACATGGGTATAAGGAATGTCGCCGCGGCCATCGACGCTAACAACCGCGCCTTTTCGGAAAGCTGGCTGAACGAATTCAAATCCGCATTCGAAGCACTGGGTGACGTTACCGTCGTTTCCGACCTGTTCGACGCAAATTCGGACCAAGGCTATTCGAGCACGGCGCGTAAGCTTCTTGAGTCTCAACCCGATGCCGTTCTTTTGATCGCCAACAGTGTCGATACAGCCCAAATCACGCAGCAAATCCGAAAGTTGGACAAGCAGACTTTGATCGTCGCCGCGGAATGGGCCGCTTCCGAGCGGTTGCTGCAACTGGGTGGAAAGGCGATCGAAGGCATCGAAATGGTCCAATCCTATGATCGCAACAATCAGTCGGAACGGTACCTGGATTTCAAGAGCGCCTACTTCGAACGGTTCAAGCGCCTGCCCGGATATGCCAGCGTTGCGTCCTACGATGCCGCACTCATGCTATTCGCTGCTCTTCGGAAGGACGACGACCCGAAGACATTGAAGAAAAACCTGATTGGATTGCCTGTTATCGATGGTCTTCAGCAACCGCTCAAATTCAACAAATACGGTGACGCGGAACGGCGTGCCTTCTTCGTGACCGTACAGGATGGAAGCTTCGTCCAGCAATGAGCCTAGTCAGGGAATTGCGGTTGAGAACGTCCGTCGTTCTTCTGCAATTCAGCACGATCATCATCACCTTGGCCGTGGTTGGTACGGCCTTGCTTACTTATGTCATCACTGAATTTTCCCGGGATAATTTGCTATACGCAACACGCGCCAGCGAAACCATGGCCAAGCGCGTGGAAGATTTCCTTGAGAGCTTGACGTTAGACGTACTCCTGATCGGCAAACACTATGAGACGCACCCCACTGCCGATATCAGCACGTTCCTTGAAGCGGCGCGAAGGAAGCGGTTCAGCGCCATTTTTATCGTCGGATCGGACGACATCCTGAAAGTGGCCAGCTTGTCCAGCGGCAACAAGGCCCGCGAAGCGGAATTGGGTGGCGTCGATCTTTCTTCCTATCCCCTTCTATCGGACGCCCGCGCGGCATCCCGGCCGACCTGGAGCGGTAAGCATATTTCCGCCATTACCGGTGATGTGACAGTCGGCCTTGCGGTTCCCCTCACCAGTGGCGAAGCCGTTATCGTAGAGTTCCCGCTGAAAACCATTGTTGAGGTTGGCAATGTCTTTCGCGAGAAGGGCCATCTGGACTATTGGGTGATCGACAGCAAAGGCGAGGTCGTCGCCGATACGAGTGGCGTTCGGACCCAATTGATGAACCTGTCCAGTTTGGAGATCGTTCAGGCCGGCTTTACAGGCGCCGAGCAACCGACACTCATGAATTTTCGCGGACAGAACTACACCGTATCGGCAACCTATTCCGAACAGCTCGGCTGGCTGTTCGTCGGCCGTGTTCCGGCTGGACTCGCAAACCCCGACTTGCGGGAAATTCTTTACACGGTTCTTGCTTTCGCATTGGGGACGGCGGTATTCGGGTTGTTGCTGGCCCCGATCTGGGCACGGCGGATTACCAAACCCGTGGGCACGCTGACGGAATTGGCAAGCCAGATTACGGCGGGTCAACGGCCGGTCCGTTGGCCGCGTGGGGCCATTCGTGAATTCAACACTTTGATCGACGACCTCAAAGCGATGTCCGACGCAATCTCGAAAAGAGAAGTGGAGTTGCGCGACCTCAACGAAGGTCTTGAGTCCCGGGTCGAGGAGCGGACAAGAGAACTTATCCGCATCAACGATGACCTCAAGACAGCGATGGACGAGATCCAACAGGCAAGGGACGGACTAATCCAATCGGAGAAGACCGCGGCGCTTGGCCGGATGGTCGCGGGAATTTCCCATGAATTGAATACGCCGCTCGGGAACGGACGCATGGCTGTCAGCACCCTTGCGGCACGCCTGGAAACCTTCCGGGAGCGCGTCAACGACCCGGTCGACAAGAAGGACTTGGACAAGTTCCTGGAAACCGTCGGCATGAGTGTTGAAATTGCTGAGAACAATTTGGTCAGGGCCGGCAACCTGGTTCGCAGCTTCAAGGAAATCTCCGCCGACCGGACAGCGTCGCGCAGGCGCAAAGTGATTTTGAAAGAGCTGCTGGACGAAGTAACGCTGACATTGACACCGACTTTGAAACGAAGTCCGGTAACCTTGGAAGTCGATGTCCCCGGCACGATTTGGGTCGACAGTTATCCCGGCGAGTTGGGACAGGTCATCACCAATCTGGTCGAGAACGCAATCGTCCATGCCTTCCACGGCAGGGAATCGGGCAGAATCGCGATCACGGCGGGCCATACATCGGAGGACTTCGTCACCATCGATCTTAGCGACGACGGTAACGGCATGACACCCGATGTCATCCGAAAGGCATTCGACCCGTTCTTTACCACGGCACTCGGAAAAGGCGGAACCGGCCTGGGTCTTTACATCGTCCACCGCACTGTTGAAACGGTGCTTGGCGGAACGGTGACCCTGAAAAGCAAAGTCGGCAAAGGCACCGTATTCCAATTGAAAATACCGGTTCAGGCACCTGAAGCCGGCAATACCCCTTTTGGGGAAAATATGAAAGTGACTTAACCGCGGATCAGCCGAGCGGCGCCCAAAAACACCGGACATGGTGAAAATAATCGAATTCGTCATCGACGCCGGAACGGCTGTAGATCATAAAATCCAGCCTTTGAAGAGCACCGACCTGTTCCGCATCGGGTGGGTTCGCGGCAGTATCGAGGAAGAAACCGGTCGCCCGGCGCAGTGCGGCGGGGTCCTTCCGAAAGGCGGCAACCATCATCGCCGCTTTCGCCAGGGCGTGCAGGGCAACACGCCGGACGGCACCCCAGCGCAGCGCCGGTCCCGCACGTAATGTTCCGAACAAGAACACGCCCGACACCGCCAGACCGGCCAGCGCGATCACGCCCAGCACCGGACGCCCGTCACCGGCAGTCAAGGCCAGCGCATTCTTATTTTCCGCAAAACTCGCATACCCGAATGGAGCGGCTTCCAGCTCCATCATCTCCATTTCCCTGGTTTCCGTATTGAGCCATGGGATCGTGTAATCGCGGATCACGCCGGGTTCCCCCGTGATCGGCCGCATTTCCCATGACCATGTCACTTTCGTAATCGGGCCCTTTTCGGTGAGGATCATTTCCCTTACCTCGGGCGGGGAAAAGGTTATCAGCCAATAGGCGCGCATCGGCGGTTGCGGCGGAATAAGTTCCGGCACGACGCCCAGGGCGGATAGCGTCACGGTGCGGACCACCGTGTCCCCATCCCCAAGGGTCGAGGGGTCGGCGCTCCACTCGTCGCTGTATTCAAGAAGCTTTGCCGAGAAAGGCCAGGCATCCGGTCCGCCGGGATAGGGCGCGATTGATAAGGTAATCGGCGCCGCTTCAATATTCATCTTGATGCGCCCGCCGGACCGCGGTTGCACGGTCAGTCGATGTACGAATGGACCAACTTTCAGGTCTCCGGCCTTTTTTGCAAACAGCGCGATCCGCCGGCGGAATACGCTCTTTTCCTTGCCGTCGACCTGCTCCCGGCTCCATTCGTCATTTTCGATTTGGACCCAATCGAATCCTTCGACGCGCGGTAGTTCCATTTTTTCCAGTGTAATGACGACATCGTACACACCGCGAATCGTCATCAGGATCATCTCACCGACAACGGGTTTCACGTCCGGATCGTCCAATTCGATGAATAGTTCAGCCGTTCCTTCTTGCGTTTGCGCCTGGGCAGAGGCCGGCAGCAGCACACCGACGGCCAGAGTCAGGACGCAAAGGAATGACAGAAACCGCGCAATGAGCATCGCGTTTCGGGTCACCATCCCTGCCCCCATTCGCGAATGATCTGCCCAAGCCCCTTACGCCGATCGTATTCCGCTTCCAACCGCTTCTTCAGATATTCACCCGGTTCGTCTGATAAGGTCTCAAGCCATTCTTCGCTGGCAATGGTGCTGCGCGCTCGGGTCTTGCGGCGTACTTTGTATTGGTTGGCCAGGCCCGGCAGCACGGCATCTTCCGGATGTTGCTTGCGTCTAGCCGCCAGCGCGGCGATCCGCCCGGTCCCGCGCCCATCGCCGATGATGGGTACCAGCAAGGCACCGACCGCATCGCGGTTCTCCTCCGCCTGCTTGTCCTCAGGCCGGGCGAAAAGAACCGCGTTGAAATAGGCGACCGAAAGCTTGTATTTGCCAGTGGCCGCCAAGGACAGCCCGCGGTTATAGGTCACCGATCGGCCTGCCTCCTCGAAGGCGGCGTCGGCCTCCGCATAGCGTCCCGCACGATACAGCGCGACGCCCTTGGCGCCCGGTTCCTCCAGCAGCTCGGCCGCCACCGAGGGCTGACCCAACAACAGGGCGATCTTGCCAAGGGAATGCGGGCCCGCAGCCCACAGGCAGGCGGCACAAAGAGCGATCAGAAAAGGCAGGATCAAACGCCGCATCATCGACCCCTTCGGAACAGAACAAGGGCCGGGATCATGGCGAGTATCACCAGATACCGGCCCAAATCGTCGAACAGCAGCGGCGCCAGTTCGGACTTCGCCAGATATTCGGTGCGCGAGTCCTTCAACAGATCTGACAGGTCCGACAGTTCCTTCATACCGATGGCCAGTCCGCCACCGGCATCCGCCAATTGGTTTAGCGCCTTCTCGTCAGGCGGCGGCATCTCGGGATTGGCTTCGGCGATTTGTGCGTCAGGCGGAATGAAGATGGTCGATACACGGCCTCCCGCTTCGACAATGTCGAGAGTTTCCTGCAACGCCGCCGTGTTCATGCCGCCGCCATCCGTGATCAGCACGATATCGCCGGATAGAATCCCTGCTTCCTGGAATAGGCCCCTGGCCATGCCGAGCGCACGTTCCGGCCGGCTGCCGACACTGGGCATCAGCTCAGCATCCAGGACCGCGATCGGTCCTTCCAGCGTAGCTGTATCGATGGTCATCGCGCTGACCAGGAAGGGGTCGCCGGTATAGAGGATAAGCCCCACCGGGCGCGCGCCGACCCGCTGCAGCAGATAGGCCGCCGCCGCTTGGGCGTCATCCAAACTGCCGCCCTTCGTGACCGATGGCGACATATCCATAAGCAGCATGATGCCGTCGAGGTTTTGAAAGGACGGCGCATCGTCGTTCTGCCGTGCCGGCCCACTCAATGCGACGCAAAGCACAACGGCGGCCGCAAGCGGTGCCAGATGGCCCCAGCGCGATTGCGGATAGGCAACATGGCCTAGCTTAACCAAAACCGGCATCAGCGCCGTGTCGATCACCGCATTCCAACCGGCAAGACCACCGCGCTTGTGACGCAGCCAAAAGAAAAGAAGAATCAGGAACGGCAGGCCCACCAGCCAATAGGCACGGAGCAACCAGAAGTCCTGGAACAGTTCGTAGGTTCCGCTCATTCCGTTGTCCGATGCATGAAGGCGATGAAGACAGCCAGCAGAAGCGCCAAGGCTGCCGGCAGCATCCAATATTCGTGATGCACTTCCAGCGGCGGCTGCAGGGTCGGGCTTGGTTCCAATGCATCCAAGGCGTCCGCCACCGCGGTCAGATCGCTCATATTCTTGACGCGGAAACTTTGGCCGCCGCTTTCCTCGGCGACCTCACGCAGGGTTTTAGTATCGACCGCGTCCCGTGTTTTCGGCGCCGTCTCCAAATCGACGGGGCCAAGCGCAATGGTGTGGACGCGGATCCCATGTTCCTTGGCAAGTCCGGCCACGTCGATGGCCGAGACCGTGCCCTTGGTGTCGACCCCGTCGGACAACAGAATGACGACCCGGCTGGGCGCATCCGATTTCGACAACCGTTTCACCGCCAGACCCAACCCATCGCTGATCGCGGTCGAGCGACCGGATATACCGATGACCGCCTCTTGGATCGCGCGGGCGACCGCTACCGTGTCGAAGGTCAGCGGCGAGCCGAAATAAGCACGATCCCCGAAGATCACCAGACCGATCCGGTCGCCGACCCGGCGTCGGACGAAATGCGCGCCAACCTTCTGAACCGCTTGCAAGCGGGTGAGGTCCTGGCCGTCGAGATTGAAATCCTCCTTCTCCATACTGCCGGATAGATCGAGCGCCAGGACGATATCCCGGCCGGAAGACGGTATGGCGTCGCTGGTCCCCAGCATGCGCGGCCCGGCAAGCGCCACGACGAGCATGAGCCACAACAGCGAGGGCAGCGCCCGGCGTACATGTGTGGCGTAACCGATGCTGCCGATTTCCGCCATCGCGCCGGCAATGGCCGAGGGTACGAAGAACGCGCCGCTCTCTCGACGGCGCGGGGGCAACAGGAACCGCGCCAGGAAAGGCAGGGGCAGCAACATCAGGGCGAGAGGGTCGGCGAGGCTCCACATGCTAGCCTCCCCGCTCTGCGGCCAAGCGCAGAATTTCCGCATCCAGGGCTTCAAGGTCGATATCTGCGTCCGGGCGATACAGATCCTGGCGCCAGGCGGGTTCGGTATCCTGTTCCTCGGCGGCCGACCGGCGCAATTCCGACCAGAGCCGCACCTGCCGGACAAGCCTGTCAGACGCGGGCAATGCGCGGAACGAGTCGAGGTTTTGCGCGACCTGCTCGCGTTTGGTTAAACGGCGGGCCAGGAACGGCCGTAGCAGCAGATACAGAACGATGCCGAGCGCCAGACCAACGCCGAAGGCGGCGCAACCGTCCTGCCAGGTCAGGTCGGCGAATCCCGCGGGCAGGCGCGGCGGATGCAATTTGCTGACGATGTCAGACGGCGTCTGCATAAATCGCCCCCACCGTTTCTTCCAACACCGTATCGGCGTCGACGACCCTGACCGTTGCCCCGGCATCGCGCAGGGCTTGGACACGCCTCTCCGCCGATGCCGCACCCTTTGTAAAGGCACCCCATTTCAGCGCACCATCTTCCGAAAAGTACGGTAGATTTCTTTGCGGCGGATCCCGCTCGAATGCGTCCCTGATCAGGAAGATCTCTACACTCGCCAGCCGCAACAGGGGCCGAATAGCCTGTTCGACAACATCGTCCCCATCGTCGAAGCCCGTCGTCAGAACCACGGTCGCCCCGCGCGGAACAAGTCGCGCGACACGGTCGATATGACTATCCAGGCCCGCACTTGGAACCCGGTCGCCGGACGCCAACCCTTCCAAAGCCTGACGATGCGCTTGGGCGAGCGACCCGGCGATGCGTACCATCGCCGTATCCCTTTCCCGCGGCGGCTGGAACATGGATTCACGATCGGAAAAAGCCAACAGCCCTACGCGTCCGCCGGCATATAAGCTGCGCCATCCGGCCAAGGCCGCCAATTCAGCTGCCAGAACCGACCGTAGACGGTTTCTGGTTCCCCACAACATGGTGTGGCGGAAATCAACGACCAGCATGGCCGTGCGGTCCTGGTCTTCATGGAAGGTGCGCACATGCGGCTTACCGGTCCGGGCCGTGGCCATCGCATCCATATGCCGGATATCGTCGCCATCCGCATAGGGACGGATATCGCGGATATCCAATCCACTGCCGCGCTTTTTTCCGGCATGACTGCCCGGACGACCGGTCTCGGCGAGATGGGGCAAGGAGGATTGCGCCAACGCGCGGAGACGGATCAGCCGATCCGCATCGACCGACGCGCCGGGATGGCCATGCCAGTCCATTGCCGTCGCTCCTAAAGCGGTTTCACATCATTGAGCAGCCGCGCAACGAGGCTGCGCGCCGTGTCGCCATTCGCCGTCGCGCGCCAGGTCGGAATGATCCGGTGCGCCAGAACGTCAGGCGCCAGGACCTGAACGTCTTCGGGCACGCCATAGTCGCGGCCATGTAAATAGGCGCGGGCGCGCACGGAAGCCGCCAGCGACAGCGTTCCGCGCGGTGAAACCGCGTGTTCGATTGCCTCGCTCACTTCGGGAACAGGCGAACCGTCGCGCGTCGCCATCACCAATCGGACGATGAAATCCTTCAACGCGGCGGAGAGGTGAACCGTCTCAACTTCTTTCCGGGCCGCCAGGATCGCATCCGAATTCGTCAACGATGAGATCACCGCCGGCTGCGCCGCCTCACTCTCAACCAAATTCAGGATCGACATTTCCGTCACCGCATCCGGCAGGGTCAGCATCACATGCATCAGAAACCTGTCGAGCTGCGCTTCGGGAAGGGGAAAGGTTCCTTCATGTTCAATGGAGTTCTGCGTCGCCACCACCATGAAACAGGGCGGCAGGGCCTGAGTAACGCCACCGGCCGTGACCTGCCCTTCGGCCATCGCTTCCAGCAGGGCCGATTGAACCTTGGGCGGGGCGCGGTTGATTTCGTCCACCAGCACCAGCGCGTGGAAAATCGGACCCTTAACAAATTCGAAAACGCCCGTGTCGGGTCGAAAGACTTGGGTGCCGGTGACATCGGCCGGCATCAGATCGGGTGTGCATTGGATACGCGCGAAACTACCCTCCAGGCCGGAGGCGAGCCGCTTAACCGCCCGCGTCTTTGCCAAGCCGGGCGGACCTTCGATCAGCAGATGACCGCCGGTCAACAAACCGATCGCCAAACGCTCGACCATACCTTCATGACCGATCAGGCCGGCGCAGACATTCCCGACCAGATCATGTATCGGGCCCGCGGCATTCTGGTTGCTCGGCGGCGGCGCGGCGGAATCCGGCGCGCCGTTGGGTACGGAAGTATCCAACGTATTTCCTTCCCTGTTCCCGCCAATCTTCTTTTTCTATCTACGATGCGGCGGGGGTTTTAACCCAATCGGGACCGATCAGGCTGAATGCATACAATCTACCTTTCAGACATCGCCGGTTAGAGAAACCGGCGATTCAAGCAAGAGTAATATCTTAACGGTGAACAGGAACACCGGCCAACACCGACTTTCGGACGAGAAGGCCAACGGAGCAAAGCCCCGTCGGCCGACCCGGTTTTGCTCACTCACTCAGCCGCCGCGGCCGGACGCTGCGGGGTCAAGTCGAACCGATCGTCTGTCGCCCGTGCACCGGGATCGCGTTCCTCCGGCGGGCCGTACCCGCCACCGCCCGGCGTCAACATGATCAGGGCATCGCCCGCGGGCACGATCTGTTTCCCCATGCCGCGCAAGCGCTCGCCCGACCGCAGGGAGAGCTGCCCCGATGAGCCGATCTCACCACCAGCCCGCCCGCGCGGCGGATTCTGGATCCGATCGAACAAGGCGAAAATGGCGAAAGGCGCGCTTTCCGCATGCTCGATCTCCATCGCCTGGCCCAGCCCGCCGCGGTACTTCCCTTCCCCGCCCGATCCGGCGCGGTATTCCTTGCGACGGAATATCACGGGGGCGATGGTTTCGGTGATTTCCACCGGGGTGCAGCGCACGCCCGATGGGAAAGCGGTAGCCGACAATCCGTCGCGGCCCGGGCGCGCGCCGGTGCCGCCCGAATGGAAGATCATCGCGGTGAAGGGCGTAGCGTCGCCATAATCCGCATCGCCGACGATGCCGTGCCCGCCGGACAACATCGGGTTCCACAACGAGGATGAACCTTCCGCCGGCGCGCAGCCCGGTTTCGCCTTATCCAGACACCCTAACACCACATCCGGCAGCATTTGACCCGTCACATGGCGGATATTCACCGCCGCCGGGCGCGGCGCGTTGAGGATACAGCCTTCCGGCGCGGTAACATGGATCGTTCCCAACGACCCTGCATTGTTCGGAACTTTCGGTCCGACAACGCAGCGCACCCCGAAGGAGGCATAGGCCTGGGTATAGGTGAGCGGCACGTTGATGCCATAGGCGGACATCGCCGACGTGCCGTCGAAATCGACCTTCAGCCCATCCGCCTCGGTGGACAGTTTCGCCGTCAGGGTCAGCGGATGATCATAACCGTCGACGGTCATGCTGTTTTCATACACGCCTGACGGCAATTCCCGGATCGCGTCCAACATCGCCGCACGGGACGTATCGATCACGTGGTCCGCGATTTCGGTGAGGTCGTCGAGGTCGAAATCCGCCATCATCTCATCAAGCCGGCGGCACCCGATCTCGTTACAGGTGGCAAGTGAATAAAGGTCGCCGACCACCTGGACCGGTTCGCGCACATTGGCGCGGACGATATCCATCAAGGGTTCGCTGACCGTCCCCTTGTCGAAGAACTTCATGATCGGGATGCACAGGCCTTCTTCGAAGACCTGCCCGGCATCCGGCCCAAAGCCCCGGCCGCCGATATCGACGACATGGACCGTGGACGCGAAGAGCGCCACCGCCTTGCCCTTGCGGAAAGCCGGGGTCACGACCGTGAAGTCGAAAAGATGACCGGTACCCATCCAGGGGTCATTGGTCAAATAGACGTCCCCTTCGGCCATTGTCTCAATCGGGTATTTTTCGAGGAAGAAGTCGACGGAAGCGGCCATGGCGTTCACATGGCCCGGCGTGCCGGTAACGGCCTGGGCCAGCATGCGGCCATCCGTGTCGAAAATACCGGCCGACAGGTCCCCGGCCTCGCGGACGGAGGTGGAAAAGGCGGTGCGGATCAGGGCCTGGGCCTGTTCCTCCACGACAGAGATCATCCGGTCCCAAACGACCTGACGGCGGATATCCTCGGCCAAATCACTGGCGGCCGCCCCTGCATCCGCGTCCCGGGTCAGGACAATATCGCCCATCGGGTTTATTACGGCTGAAAAGCCGGATGGAACAATCGTCGTCGTCTGCTCTTCCACCAAGGCGGCCGGACCGGACAATTCGGCCCCGGCGGACAAATCCACGCGCCGATACAAACCCGCTTCCGCAGGCTTGTCCCCTCGTCCCGGCTGAAGCAGATCACGTACACCGTACGCGTCACCGGTTGAAACCTCCGCCGATTCGCTATTTGCAGAAAGAGACAACTGCGTTTCAGAGGGGGCGGAAAGGGTTAGGGTCCAGGTCAAAATCTCAACCTCCAGGCCTGGAACCACGCGCCCGTATTGTTCGCTGTACGCCTTTTCGAAAGCAGCATGCAACGCATCCGCATCAGATGCCTCAAACGGCCGATCCGGCAGGGAAACCTTGATTTCGTGTCCTTGCCCCACATACCGCATGAAAGCGTGCCGCTGCGTCACCAAATCGGCATCGGGTGCGCCGAGACGTACGACGACCTCAGCTTCCGCGTACATTTCGTCCATCAGTTCGTTTGCGCCAGACAGATCGAAGTCGGAAAGGCGCATATAGCGGCTGCGCACCACTTCGTACGCGACCGGGGCCAGCAGGAATCCGAAAGCGGAGCCCACCCCCGCATTGCCCGGAATGACGACCTTGTCGATGCCAAGTTTCTCCGCCACACGGGCGGCATGCAATGGGGCCGCACCGCCAAAGGCGATCATCGTGCGGTCCGCGATTTCCTTGCCGCGCTCAACCGCATGCACCCTGGCGGCCGAAGCCATATTCTCATCCACGATTTCGATCAGCCCCAATGCGGCGCCGGACGCGTCCATGGACAAAGCGTCGCCCAAATCCCGCTTCATGGCGCCTTTGGCCGCCTCGACATCCAACTGCATGCTGCCGCCGGCAAAATCCTTCGGATCGATCCGGCCCAGCAGCAGGTTTGCGTCTGTGACCGTCGGTTTGTTTCCATCCCGGCCATAGCAGGCAGGGCCGGGATCCGCCCCCGCGCTTTCCGGACCGACCTGAATCCGGCCCAGGGCATCGACGGAGGCGATGGATCCGCCGCCAGCGCCGATTTCCACCATTTCGACCACGGGAATTTTCACCGGCAAACCGCTGCCCTTCATGAAACGGTGGGTTCGGTCGACCTCGAAACTGCGGGACAACAATGGCTCCCCATCGTCGATCAGGCAGATCTTCGCGGTGGTGCCGCCCATATCGAAGGACAGAACGCTATCCTCGCCCAAGGCTTTCGCGATCGCAGCGGCAAGGATCGCACCGCCCGCAGGCCCGGATTCCACCAGGCGGATCGGGAAGTCAGCCGCGGTCTTGGCGGTCACCAAGCTGCCCCCGCTGGTCATCATCAGGAACGGGCAGGTGAATCCGCGTTCGGCCAGCCTTTTGTCGAGGTCGGCCAGATAGCGCCCCATCAGCGGCTTCACATAGGCATTTGCCACGGTGGTAGACTGGCGGTCGAATTCGCGGACCTCCGGGCAAACCTGGGCGGAAAGCGACAAGGGAAGGTCCGGATAGGCCTTGGCGATGATTTCCGCGACGCGTTCCTCATGCGCCGGGTTCGCGTAGGCGTGAAGCAGGCCGATGGAAAGGCTTTCGATCCCTTCCGCCTCGATCCTCGGCAACCACGCCTCGACACTTGCCTCGTCCAGCGGCGTCAGCACATTGCCGCGCCAGTCGAGCCGTTCGACAACCGGCCAACGCATGTCGCGCGTCGCCAAGGGCGCCGGGCGTTCGGCATAGAGATCATATTGGTCGAAACGGTTTTCGTAGGCGATTTCAAGGGAATCACGATGCCCTTCCGTCACGATCAGGGCGGTTTTCGCGCCTTTCCGTTCGATCAACGCATTGGTGGCCAGCGTCGTTCCGTGAATGATCAAATCCACCTGGCTGGGCGCAATCCCCGCCCGCTCCAGGACCGCATTGGCGCCGGTCATGAACCCATCTGCCGGATTTGAGGGCGTGGTCAGGACTTTCTGGGTCCAATGCCCCGACGGCGCCTCCAGGACAATATCCGTGAAGGTCCCGCCGATATCTACCGCCAAACGCACCCGGCTCTGCTCACCCATTACAATTCCTTTCGACACGGGGCGCCCCATTACAAACGACCGCCCTACCAAAATACCAACATATCATCCGAAGCAGCATCACGATCGGCAACGGTCGGCAGGTGCCGTCCCGTCACCGTTCTGTGCGCTGCCCTGACTGTTGCATTCGAAGGCTTTCACCGACAAGGTTGAAGCATCGATTTTTCGCGAAAAGGACCGATGATGAAAATCCGCTTGCTGCCGGTCGTGCGCTTCCTCGGCGTCGTTGGAGTTGCGCTCTTGGCCCATGCCGCCTTGACGCAGAAAACCAACGCCGCGGATATCGCGCTGCAGCCGCACCAGGCGCATTATCGGCTGGAAACAACGGAAATCCGCATGCCGGGCGCCAACGCGTCCCTTCCGGGCGAGTTTATCGTGCGGCTTCAGAAGCGCTGCACAGGCTGGGTTTTGCTGACACAGCTCACTTTGGGGCTTGAGGTCGCCAACGGCCAGATCCTCGAAATTCAGTCCATCGGCGCGGCGGAAGAATCTTTGGACGGCCGTTCGATGAACTTCGAGTCCACGCTTCGGATGAACAACGAGCTGATTGAATCCCTAAAGGGGAACGCCCGGTTGAACGCCGATGGCGGTGGGGTCGTCAATGTGACCGAACCCGGCCCTAAAACCCTTCCCCTGCCCAAGGATACGATCTTTTCCGTTTCCGCCTTTCACGAGACGGTCGGCAAGATCATGGCGGGCGAGAAAATCGTCAGCTACATCCTGTTCGACGGCTCGACGCCCGAACCGATTCGGGGAACCGACGTTGTCGTAGGACCCGCCAAACCCATGGAAACACCGCCGGAAGGGGATGCGGACCTGATCGCAGGACCGGGATGGCAGGTCGTCACCTCGTTCTACGGCCTGAACGATACGGATTCACACCCCCTGGTGACGAATACCGCGCATGTCTATGCCAATGGGATAACGACACGGATTTCGCTGGATATCGGCCTGGCGGTAACTGAAGGAACCTTGACCTTGTTGCAAGGCCTGCCCGAACCTTCCTGTCCATAGAGTTTGTCGAGCTTAGAAACAGCCGGTCCGACCGATCACGTTTTACTTCTACATCTGTCCATCAACGTAAAAGCCCAGAGAACCCGCAATGGATTGCTTCGCTTCGAAAGCCAATAAATCGACTGTCACCCTGACCGCCGTTTCCGAGGACGGTTTCAAGGATTGGGTGGAAAAAAGGTCGGCCGCTGAGCAGCATTGGATCGACGCCAATGGGTTCAAGGCATCGCCCGGTTCCGTTCTGCTGTTGCCCGGTGAGGCGGGAAAGCCGGGTGAGGCACTGATTGGTGTTGCCAAGGACATGCCGGACAAGTGGAGCTGGGGGGCGGCCGCCGCACGCCTTCCGGAGGGACGTTATGATCTGCCGAAGGGCATGAAGACCGACCATGCGGAAGCGGCCGGCCTGGGCTGGGCCTTGGGCAGCTATCGTTTCGCCCGCTATGCCAAGAAGGGTGGCCCGGTTTCAAAATTGGTTCTGCCCACCCCCGCCATTAAGAAACGTGTCGAGGAAACCGCGAAGGCGCTCTATCTGGTGCGCGATCTGATCAACACGCCGGCCTCGGACATGGGACCCGGCGAATTGGCGCATGAAGCGCGGAAACTGGCCCGGCAATTCAAGTGCAAGATCGACATCACCGTCGGTGACGACCTTTTGTCCGAAAATTTCCCGATGGTGCATGCTGTCGGCAGGGCCTCAAGCCGCGCGCCGCGCCTGATCGACATGAGCTGGGGCAAGACCAAACATCCCAAGGTCACGCTGATCGGCAAGGGCGTGTGTTTCGATTCCGGCGGGCTGGACCTGAAGACATCGGGCGGCATGCTGATGATGAAAAAGGATATGGGCGGCGCGGCCCATGTGCTGGGGCTTGCGCATATGATCATGGCGGCGGACCTGCCGGTGCGCCTGCGGGTCTTGATCCCGGCTGTGGAGAACAGCGTTTCCGGCGATGCTTTCCGCCCCTGGGATGTGCTTTCCACCCGGAAGGGCATCACGGTCGAAGTCGGCAATACCGACGCGGAAGGCCGGCTTGTCCTTGCCGACGCCATTACCGCCGCCCTGGAAGACGAGCCGGACCTGATGGTCGATTTCGCAACCCTGACCGGGGCTGCGCGCGTCGCGGTGGGCACGGAGATCGCCGCCTATTTCTGCGCCGACGACACCTTGGCCGGCGAATTGGAAACCGCTGCAAAGGGCGAGGACGATCCGGTCTGGCGTCTGCCCTTGCACCCATCCTATCGCAAGATGCTGGACAGCAAGATCGCCGATATCAGCAGCACCGGCAGCGGCGGCTATGCCGGGGCGACGACCGCCGCACTCTTCCTGCAGGAATTCGCGGGCAGCAAGACGCCCTGGATTCATTTCGACATCATGGCCTGGAACACCGCCACCCGTCCGGGCCGGCCGGAAGGGGGTGAGGCGATGGGCGTCCGCGCGATGTTCGAGGCGATCAAACAACGGTTCTCATAGGGCGGCCCGAATCAAAGGTCAGCGACCGGCAATTCCCGGCCGTGCCCCTTGTCATTGATGGCGAGTCAATGGATAGTCGGGATATTCGGAACGGATACGAAACAATTTTGCCGACCCTTGCACCAATTTTGTGAGCATAAAGAGGGTCTTCGCATCAACCGCCAGCGATAGTGATGGAATTGACGCCCAATCAAGCCTTGGAAATCTGGCGCGGCGCCATAGTCGAAAGTGTCCGGCGCGATTCGCCCGACCTTTCCGCCCGGCAAATGGCGGTGCTGACGACGGTCTATCTGCAACCTTCCCCGCATACGGTCCGCGGCCTGGCGGATTCCCTGAACGTTTCCAAACCCGCCGTAACCCGGGCGCTGGACAGGCTGTCGGAGCTGGGATTGGTGCGGCGCAAGCCGGATGAGGAAGACCGGCGGTCCGTCCTGATCCAACGGACGGTCAAGGGGTCGGTTTATCTGACGGAATTCGCCGAGTTGATCATCGAAGCGGCGAAAGCGGACTAGCCTGCGCCTCCCCTACATGGCGACGACGCCCGATTCGACCGCTTCCATCCGGAAGGCGGCCGCCATCAGCGCCTTGGTATAGGGTGTGTTCGGATTATCGAAGATATTCTCCGCCAAACCGTGTTCGACGACCCTGCCGTCGCGCATCACCAGCACCGTATCGGCCATGGCGCGCACGACTTTCAAATCGTGACTGATGAACATATAGGCCAGCTTGTAGCGTTCCTGCAGGTCTTTCAGCAGATCCACGATTTGCGCCTGAACCGACATATCCAGGGCGGATGTCGGCTCATCCAAGACAATGAAACGCGGTTTCAGGACCAGCGCCCGGGCGATGGCGATACGCTGTCGCTGTCCGCCTGAGAATTCGTGCGGATAGCGGTGGCGCGATTCAGGATCCAGGTTCACATCGCGCAGGGCATCGATCACCAGCTTTTCGCGCCCTTCCGCATCATCGCCCAAGTCATGCACCTTCAGGCCTTCCTCGACGATCTCACCAACCGACATGCGGGGGCTGAGGCTGCCATAAGGGTCCTGGAACACGACCTGCATTTCCCGCCGCAAGGGGCGAAGCTGCTTGTTGGACAGGCCGCGCAAATCCTGCCCCTCAAAGGCAATCGCCCCTTCGGATTGCTGCAGCCGAAGCAAGGCCATGCCCAGTGTCGTTTTGCCCGACCCGGATTCGCCGACAACGCCCAGCGTCTGCCCCTCGCGGATCGTCACGTCGATTCCGTCAACGGCCTTGATATAGTCCACATTGCGCCGGAACACGCCGGACTTGATGGGGAACCAAACCTTCACCTGCTCACCGGACATGACGATCGGCGCCGTTTCCGGAACCGGGTCCTTCCGGCCCTTGGGCTGGGCCGCCAATAGCCGCTTGGTATACCCGTGCTGCGGATTGTCGAAGACATCGCCGGTGGCGCCTTGCTCGACAATTCGTCCGTCATTCATCACGCAGACGCGGTCAGCGACACGGCGAACGATGCCCAGGTCATGGGTGATGAACAGCATCGCCATGCCCATCTTTTGCTGAATATCCTGCAGCAGCTTCAGGATTTGCGCTTGGATCGTGACGTCGAGCGCCGTCGTCGGTTCGTCCGCGATCAGCAGTTCCGGGTCGTTGGCCAGCGCCATGGCGATCATCACGCGCTGGCGCTGGCCGCCCGACAATTCGTGTGGGAAAGAGTTCAGGCGTTTCTCCGGATCGCGAATGCCGACGAGGTCCATCAATTCCAGAACGCGCGGGCGCGCCTCGGTGATCGACAATCCCTTATGGATGAGCAGCGGTTCGCGAATTTGCTTCTCTACCGTGTGCAGCGGATTGAGAGAGGTCATCGGTTCCTGAAAAATCATGGAAATACGGTTGCCGCGCACCTTCCGCAGGTCGGGCTCCGTCGCCGCCATCAATTCGGCCCCGCCGAAGGTGATGGAGCCGGATGGGTGATAGGCGGCGGGATAAGGCAGCAATTGCAGGATCGACAAGGCCGTGACTGATTTGCCGGACCCGGATTCACCAACCAGCGCCAGCGTCTCCCCCTTGTCCAGATCGAAGGAGACGTTGCGTACCGCTTCCACATCCCCGTCGGATCCACGGAAACTCACCGAAAGATCGGCAATCGAAAGCAAGGGGCCGCTTGTTGAGGCGTCGGTCATTCGGTCATCTCACTTACGCACCATCATTCATGAACTTTCAATCGTGCACTTTTCTGGGATCGAAGGCGTCCCGCACAGCCTCGCCAATAAACACCAGCAAGGTCAACATAACACCGACCGTGACGAAGGCAGTTATGCCGAGCCAGGGGGCCTGCAGATTTTCCTTCCCCTGTTTGAGCAACTCACCCAATGAGGGCGAACCGGGCGGCAATCCGAAACCAAGGAAGTCCAGGGACGCCAGCGATACGACCGCACCGCTCAAGACGAAGGGAAGATAGGTCAGCGTCGCCACCATCGCATTGGGCAGGATATGGCGCACCATGATCACGATGTTGGAAACGCCGAGCGCGCGGGACGCCTTCACGAAGTCCAGGTTCCGGGCACGCAACGTTTCCGCCCGCACCAGGCCGACCAGCGCCGTCCAGCCGAAGGCGACCATGATCGCCAACAGCCACCAAAATGTGGGCGTCACGATGCTGGCCAGGATGATCAACAGATAAAGCGTCGGCAGGCTGGTCCAAATCTCGATGAATCGCTGGCCCAGCAGATCGTACATCCCGCCGAAGAAGCCCTGGCTGAGCCCCGCCGTGATCCCAATCGCACTGCTGACGGCGACGAAGGCCAGGCCGAAAAGGACGGAGATGCGAAACCCATAGATTGTCCGCGCGACGACGTCCCGCGCCTGATCGTCCGTTCCCAGCCAATGCTTCGAGTCGGGCGGCGTTGGGGCCGGTTCGGTCAGGTCCAATACCGCGCTGTTGTAGCTGTATTTGACCAGCGGCCAGATCATCCAACCCTTTTCATTAATCAGGGATTGGACTTCAGGGTCCTTGTATTCGGCTTCCGTTTCGAAGAAGCCGCCATATTCCGTCTCCGGCACCGATTGAAGGACCGGGACGTAATAGCTGCCGTCGAAGGAAACCAGGATCGGCTTGTCGTTGGCAATGAACTCCGCGAACAGGGACAAGACGAACAGGGTCATGAAGATCCAGAAGGACCACCAGCCACGCCGGTTCGCGCGAAACGCGCCGAGCCGCCGTTGGGTTACCGGCGATAGCCTGAACGGACGGGTCTTTTTCGGTTCCGCCAGGGTCATCTATCGCGCCTCGAAATCGATCCGGGGATCGATGACCGTGTAGGTGATATCGTTGACCAGGTTCAGGACCAACCCGATCAGCGTGAAGAAATACAAGGTCGCGAACATCACCGGGTAATCGCGGTCGATCGCTGCCTGAAAACCGAGCAGGCCGAGCCCGTCCAGAGAGAAGATCACCTCGGTCAGCAAGGCGCCGGTGAAGAGGATTCCGATAAAGGCGGAGGGGAACCCGGCGATAACGATCAGCATCGCGTTCCGGAAGACATGGCCGTAAAGCACCGCGTTCTTGGTCAGTCCCTTGGCGCGGGCCGTGATGACATAGTGTTTCCGGATTTCCTCTAGGAAGCTGTTCTTGGTCAGCATGGTGAGGGTCGCGAAGGCGGAAATGACCAGCGAGGTTACCGGTAAGACCATGTGCCAGAGATAATCAAGGATCTGCTCCCCGGTCGACATCTGGTCCCAGTTTTCCGACACCAGACCGCGTAGCGGGAACCAGTCCAGATACCGTCCACCCGCAAAGACCACGATGAGCAGCACGGCGAAAAGGAAAGAAGGCACCGCATAGCCGATGATGATCGCCGTGCTGGTCCACATGTCGAACCGCGTGCCGTCGCGCACCGCCTTGGCAATACCGAGCGGGATACAGATCAGATAGGTTAGAAAGGTCGTCCACAGGCCGAGCGAGATGGAAACCGGCATTTTGTCGAGGACGAGATCGACGACACGGCGGTCCTGGAAATAACTTTCCCCGAAATCGAAGGTCAGATAATTGCCCATCATTATCAGGAACCGTTCGTGCAACGGTTTGTCGAACCCGAATTGCTTTTCCAGCTTGGCGATGAATTCCGGGTCCAACCCCCGGGCGCCGCGATAGCGCGACTGCTCCCCCTGCCCGCCGGATTGACCCGACCCGGCCGCGAAATCGCCGCCCGCCCCTTCGGTGACCCGTGACAAGGCGCCAACCGCCGTGCCTTCGATCTGCGCCAGAATGCGTTCCACCGGTCCGCCGGGGGCAGCCTGGATGATCAGGAAGCTCAGCAGCATGACCCCGAAGAGTGTCGGGATGATCAACAGCAGCCGTCGGATGATATAGGCCAGCACGGTTCTTCCGCCGTTCGTTATGCCAGATCGGGATGGGCGATCAGTTGCCCTTGCCGCGGGTCAAGGCGGCATCCTTTTCAGGGTCGATCCACCAAGTGTCGGACGTCACGCCCCGTTTTGGGATGATATCCGGCAAGCCGAAACGGTTCCAATAGGCAAGCCGATCGGCTTCGCCGTGAAACATCGGGATCATGAAGAAATTCCAGAGCAACACCCTGTCCAGCGCGCGGGTCCGGGTGATAAGGCTTTCCCGATCCGGCGCCGCGATCAGCAATTCGACCAATTCGTCGATCGCCGGGTCGGTTATGCCCATCAGGTTCCGACTGCCTTCCCGCGCGGCCGATGCCGATCCCCAATATTCACGCTGTTCGTTGCCGGGCGAGACCGACTGTCCAAACACGGTGACCATCATGTCGAAATCGAAGGTTTCTGTCAGGCGCCTGTATTGCGCGTCATCGACGACCCGGATCGTCGCCTTGATGCCGAGCCGTTCAAGGCTGCGCACCAGGGCTTGGCTGTGCGGTTCAAGCTGGGGAGACCGCAGCAAGATCTCGAAAGCGAAAACCTCGCCGGTATCGTTATTGGTCAGAACCCTGTTCTTGATGCTCCAGCCCGCGTCCTTCAGCAGCATCGCCGCCTTTTTCAGGTTGTCGCGATTATTGCCGCTGCCATCCGTCTTCGGCGGAACGAATTCTTCGGTGAAGACACGGTCGGGTATCTGGCCGCGATAGGGATCGAGGATTTCCAATTCCGCCTCGGAAGGCAGGCCGGTCGACCCCAGTTCATGATTGTCGAAATAACTGTCGGTGCGCTTATAGGCCCCGTACATGATGGTTTTGTTCACCCATTCGAAATCCCAGGCATAGGTCAGCGCCTCGCGCACCCGGATATCCTGGAACAGCGGCTTGCGCAGATTGAAGGCGAAGCCCTGCATCGGCGCGACACGCTCATTGGGGAAATCCTTCTTCACGATATCGCCCGATTTGACCGCGGGAATGTCGAAAGCCGTGGCCCATTCCTTGGCGCTGTTTTCCCGCCAAATATCGATGGCGCCCGCCTTGAAGGCTTCCCGCGAGATGGTGCGGTCGCGGTAAAAGTCATAGCGTATGGTCTGGAAATTATCGAAACCGCGGTTCACGGGCAGATCCCGTCCCCAATAATCCTCGACCCTTTCCAGGGTCAGCGACCGTCCCGGATCGACCTTGGATATCCGATACGGGCCCGATCCCAAAGGCGGGTCCAGCGTCGTCTGGTCGAAGGCGCGGTCCGCGTAATAGTGCTTCGGCAAGACCATCAGTTCGGAGAGAATGAGGGGCATTTCCTTGTTCTCACCGGGATAGAGTATGAAACGCACCGTGCGGTCGTCAGGCGTCTCCACTTTCTCCACAGCGGCGTAGTAGTACTGATAACTGGGACTGCCTTTTTCACGCAGCGTGTTGAAGGTCCAGGCGACGTCCTCCGCCGTGATCGGCTGGCCGTCGTGGAAGCGCGCCTCTGGGCGCAGTTTGAATTCGACCCAGGATTCGTCCGCCGGCACCTCGATGGTTTCGGCGACAAGACCGTAAACGGCGCTATCCTCGTCACCGACCTGTTTCATCAGCGTGTCGTAGATGGCGGCCGTTTGAAACGCGGCGTTGCCCTTGATGATGAAAGGGTTGAGGGAATCGAAGGTCCCTGCCCCTTCCTGGATCACGAGGCCGCCCTTCGGCGCATCCGGATTGGCGTAGTCGAGATGTTTGAAATCGGCGGGGTATTTCAGCGCATGATTCAAAGCGAAACCATGGGACGGGCCGTTCGTTCCCGACGCGGCCGCCCCGCCCGCCATACCGACCATTCCTACAACGACAACCACGGCGCCAATAACATGGCGCCAGCCTGCAGCACCTGTAAGACCCGTCATGACTACAGTCATCCGATCGTTAATGAACCCGCTCCTTTTGGCCGGGGCTTTGTCGGCTGCCGGTTCGTCCCCGCAGCCGATTCGGCCCCATGTACCTTATCTTGTCACTAATGAAGATCGACGGCACCGGCAATCAAGCCTTGCCATAAAAATGCCTCATTCCCAACCCCCGCTTGCGGCCCAACCATGTCTGGATGGTCCTTGTGGGTTCGTCAGCCCGCCGCCCCCAAAATCGCGACGGCCGGCGCATGCACGCTTTCAGCCGCAGCGCCCAGGAAGGTGTCGCCCGAGGTCAGCGTCAGCGGGTCGCCCGACCAAGTGGTCGCCACCCCGCCCGCGGCCCGGATGATCGGCGCCAAGGCCATATAATCGTAGGGTTTCAATCCGCATTCCACGTGCAGATCCACGCAACCGCTGGCAATCAGGCCGGTGGAATAACAATCCCCACCATAGCGCGGCAGGTCCACTTGGCCGTATAGCTGATAGAAAGCATCCCGCCGGGCCTCGGTATTGAACAGGTCAGGGGCGGTCGTATAAAGCCTCGCCCGGTCCAATCCACCGCAATCGCGCGTCCCGACCGGATTCCCGTTGAACGTCGTGCCATGGCCCAGTGCGCCGAGCCATCGTTCCTTCAGAATCGGCTGATCCAATACGCCCAGGACCGGCACGCCCCGATCCGCCAAGGCGATCAGCGTGCCGAAAACAGGCATGCCGGCAATAAAGGCGCGGGTGCCGTCGATTGGATCCAGGACCCAGACATAGCGGGCATCAAGGCGGACCTGACCGTGTTCCTCGCCATAAATACCGTGGTCCGGGTAGCGGTCCTCGATCAAGGCGCGGATGACGGATTCCGCTTCCCTATCCGCGATCGTCACGGGGCTTTCATCCTGTTTGGCGATCACGTCGAAGGGTGTGCGGAAATACCGGGCAACGACGTCCCGGGCGGCATCGGCCAATTCGTTCGCGAAGCCGATAAATTCTTCAGCAACCGTTTCGTCGGGCATAGGCCTTCCCCGTCACGAAAAGGGCGGCCCCATGGCCGCCCTTCCAAATTCAGTCCAGTCCGACGCCTTACGGCAGCGGAACCGGATTATCGCTCAACGTCCGCAGATAGGCGATCAGATCGGCGCGATCCTGGGTCTTTTTCAGACCGTTAAACGACATGGCCGTACCGGAAATGAAATCCTTCGGCTTGTAGAGGAAGTGATTCAGGTCCTCGTAGGTCCATTCGCCACCCTTTTCCTTCATGCCGTCGGAATATTTGGTGTAACCGTCATGGCTGGCCTTGGCGTTACCGACCACGCCGTAAAGTCCCGGACCCACGCCGTTCGCTCCGCCTTTTTCGAACTTGTGGCAGGAGGCGCATTTCTTGGTCAGCTTTTCACCCTTCGCGATATCGGCGGAGGCCAAAAGCGGCACAATCGGTTCCGGCCCGGTCTCTTCAACCGGCGCGGCGCCGCCGGCGCCTTCCTGAACCTCGATCACGAAAGCATTCTCTACAGGAGTGCTCGGATGATAAACGAAACTGGAAATGAATCCCGCGGTCATGGCGATCAGCCCAGCCGTCAAAACGGCGGCGGCGACCTTGTTGATCATAAGCGGATCTTCGTCATGCATAGCGTAATCCCCAAACGCTCCGTGTGGCTCATGCCCTCATAGCATGCCACAGGTGATTGAATCCGGGACATCCTGGCCGGGATCCGCCCGCGCAAGCGAGCCTTGCCCCACCCGTATCTTTTCCCCGGTGTCTTTGGGGTATATCGTGTCGTCACGCGCGAATCAACCGCGCGAAATCAACAGTCTAGCCTTCGGAAACCGGGTAGCCCCGGCATCTCCCAGGCGCCGCGGCACCAGCAGCCCCCGCGTATACAACCAAAGTGGAACCCGAACCCTCCATGAACCCTATTGTTCTCATCCCCGCCCGCCTCGCCGCCTCGCGCTTTCCCAACAAGCCTTTGGCGGATATTCACGGCAAACCCATGATCGTTCACTGCGTCGAACGGGCGCAGGAAGCCGATCTCGGCCCGGTCTGGGTGGCTGCCGGGGACCGGGAAATCGTCGATGCTGTGGAACAAGCGGGCGGCAAAGCCGTGCTGACCGATCCGGATCATCCGTCCGGGTCCGATCGAATCTGGGAGGCCGCCTGCAAAATCGACCCGGACGGCAAACACGACGTGATCGTTAACATGCAGGGCGACCTGCCCGCGATGGAACCCGGCATCCTGCGTGCCGTGACCGATCCCTTGGCCGACCCACAGGTGGATATCGGCACATCGGTCGCCATCATCACCGACCCGGAAGACCGGGATAATCCCAATGTGGTCAAAGCCATTGCCGGCTTCCCCGACGGCGCCCGTCAAGCGCGGGCCCTGGCCTTCACCCGCGCGACCGCGCCATGGGGCGATGGGCCGCTATACTATCATTTCGGCATCTATACCTATCGACGCAGCGCTTTGGAGCGATTCGTCGCCTTGCCGCCCGGCGTGCTGGAAAAGCGCGAAAAGCTGGAACAGATGCGGGCCCTGGAGGCCGGCATGCGGATAGACGCGGTTTTGATCGACACGATCCCGTTGACCGTGGATACGCCGGAAGACCTTGCACCGGTCCTGGACGTTCTGGGATAGGCGCGGCAGATGGGCGCCACCGTGGACTTACGGCTTCTGGAAGGATTCTATGCGGTCAGCTTCCTGCCGCCGGACAGCGCCGTGCCGAACTGGGTTACGGAAAAAGAACCGGAAGGCGGTTTCGTGAATGTCAGTTTCTGCAACGACGAGATTTCCATCGTCACACCGGCCGACAGAGTGCCCGACGGGGTTGAAACGGATAAGGGCTGGCGCGCCTTGAAACTGACCGGGGCCTTCGCGTTCGACCAACCGGGGATCGTCCTGTCGGTCGTTCGCCCGATTTCCGAAGCCGAATTGGGCGTTTTCGTCGTCTCAACCTTCCACCGGGACTATCTGCTGGTCCGGTCGGAAAGTCTGGAGAAAGCCCAGGCACTGTTGACCGAAGCCGGCCACCGCTGGGCGTGACCCGTCGGGGGCCGTTTTAGGGCGGGTGCGCCCCGTGTGGTTAGTTCGCCAATGCGTTGGAGGCCAGCAAAGAGTCCTTCCAGCCGTTGAATTTCTCCACGTACTGCGCCCAGACCGTGTCGAAGCTCTTGTCCTGCTCGGTGTCGACGGTGATCGTCGCGGTCATGCCGGCCCGCAGAGCCGGCCGGTCGCCGAATTCCAGTATTTCGATTCGAACCGGCAGGCGCTGAACCACCTTTACCCAGTTCCCCGACGCATTCTGAGGCGGCAGGACGGCAAATTCCGCGCCGGTCGCCGGACTGATGCTGCCAATCGTCGCAGGCCAGACAACACCCGGGAAGGCATCGATTTCGACTTCCACAGGCTGACCTTCCCGCATATGGGTCAATTTCGTTTCCTTCAGGTTCGCCTCGACCCAAATCCCTTCCGTCGAAATGATGCCGAAGACCGGGTCACCTTCCTCCACCCATTCGCCTGACTGAAGACGCATCTGACTGACGATGCCGTCATGAGGGGCCGAGATTTCCGTGAATTCCAGCTTCAGTTGGGCTTGGTGAAGTTCTGCTTCCGCCTCCATATAAAGCGGGTGAAGTTCCACGGCCTTCAGCGGGTCTCCGCCCAGACTGGCCAAGACCGTCTGGCTTTTCTGGCGCAAGGTGTTCACGGCCTGCTTCGCGGTCATCAATTCGAATTGCGCGTCGTCCAGACTGACGCGGGTCGCCACCCCCCGGCTGGCCAAGGCCTGTTGGCGTTCGAATTCGGAGTTGAAATAGGCGACACGCTCATTCGCTTCTTCGATTTCCGCCTGGACCTGCCTGAATTCAGCCCGGCGGCGGGCTATTTCCTGGCGCGCGCCATCCAGTTTGGCTTCCGCCTGGTCGACGGCAATCTGATGCGGCCGGGCGTTCAATCGGAACAGGACATCGCCACGTTTCACATGTTCGTTGTCGGATACAAGGACATCCACGACGCGCCCATCGATCGACGGGCTGATCGTGATGATCTCCGACTTCACATAAGCGTTCTCGGTCGAAATATATTGTCCCGAGGTCATGTACCAATAGGCACCGGCCAGCACGACACAGATCGGCACCGCCAACAGCAGCAGGGCGCGGGTCGTGCGCCGCATGAAGCGGCGGATGGGTTTCTTCGGTGCTGTGGTTTCGCCCGTCCCACCTTGCGACGGAGCTTCAGGTGCACGGGTTTCCGCGGGCTTCGTATCCTTCGCCTGGGCCCCGCCCTCGTTGGCGGGTTCCGCGTGTGCAGTCGCCGTCGCTTCGGGCGCTGGGGCCGCCGGCGCGATCGCCGGACGGGCATCCTGCTGCGGGTGCGGGCGGTTGGGGCCGGTCGGCATTTCACGCTGGGCTGCTTGGTCGCTCATCTTTTCGCCCCCTAGTCGTCGCCGGCCATGGCGATCGGCTCATCACGGCCAAGCGCCAACATATTGCCTTTGATCTTCAAAAGCGTGTCCACGAACCGGTCCTGTTCCGCGCGATCGATCCCGGCCATGGCGCTTTCGCGCACGCTCGCGCCAATTCCACGCAGGGTGACCATCAGGTCCAAAACCTCACCCGTCAGATAGACCCGGCGGATGCGCCTGTCCTGGGAATCCGATTCCCGCCGAACCCAGCCCTTTTCCTCCAGCTTGTCGAGCAAGCGGCCCATCGTCGCGCGTTCCACTTCGCACTGATCCGCAAGCTCCGTCTGGGTCGCGCCTTCATAGGCATAGACGAAGTTCAGCACCCACCATTGCGAGCGGGTCAATTGCAAGGCCCGGCTGCGCCGGTCGAACTCGGCGCGCATCAACCGCGCGACATCGTGCAGCAGAAATCCGAAGTTCCGGTCCAAATCGGACCGGTCGGTGAAATCGGGTTTTGAACGTTCACGATCCATGCGGTGCAATTCCCTTTAACCCGCAGCCTCGCCGCCGGCGGCAAAACTCGAGCACGGGCCAAGATTTCGCGGTATTTTTGTTGCATAGCTTACAATTGCGTAGACTATAATTGCAAAGCTGACAGATTCCAAGAACCGGTTTTCCCTTGCGGGACAACGGTGAACAGACTCAAAATCGGGCTATTCAGGAAGTGCGGTCACAAGAACCGCATCGGACGGCAGGGCCGTCATACAGGGTGGGAGATTGCCGACATGCGGATTACGTCCATTGAGACGCTTTGGCTGAACGAATTCTCGAACGTTCTTTGGGTCCTGATCCATACGGACGAAGGCATTACGGGCCTTGGCGAGACGTTTTCCGGGTCGAAAGCGGTCGAAGCCTTCATCCATGAAACCGCCGCATTGAAATTGATCGGGCAAGACCCGATGCGGATCGAACATCTGAACCGGGAGCTTCTGACCTATGTCGGTTTTTCCGGCCAGGGTGCCGAAGAGCGCGGGCGGTCAGCCATCGACATCGCCCTGTGGGATCTGTTCGGAAAGGTCGTGAACCAGCCGGTATACCAGCTATTGGGCGGGCTGTGCCGGGACAAGGTGCGGACCTACAATACCTGTGCCGGTTACAAATATGTCCGCAACCGCCCGACCTGGGGCACCGATGATTGGGGGCTAGAGCAAAAGAGCGAGGGTCCCTACGAGGACCTCGACGCCTTCCTGAACAATGCCGACGAGCTGGCCCACAGCCTGCTGGAACAAGGCATCACCGGCATGAAGATCTGGCCCTTCGATACCGCCGCCGTGAAGAACAATGGCTATGACATATCCTCAGCCGATCTGAACGCCGCCCTCGTCCCGTTCGAAAAGATCCGCAAGGCCGTCGGCGACAAGATGGACATTCATGTCGAACTGCATTCGCTTTGGCGACTGCCAGGTATCTTGAAGGTCGTGAAGGCGTTGGAACCCTTCGATCCTTATTGGATTGAAGATCCGATCCGCATGGATGGGTTCGACGACCTTCGCACCCTGTCGGAAAGAACCTCCGCGCCGATTTGCGCCAGTGAGACGCTGGGCACGATCCGCGACTTCCGCAGCCTGATGGAAGCGCAATGCGCCCATATCGTCATGCCCGATGTCGGCTGGTGCGGCGGAATCACCGAAACCAAGAAGATCGCCGCCATCGCGGAAGCCTATCAACGCCCGGTCGCGCCGCATGATTGCCAGGGACCGGTGGTGCTTGCCGCTTCCGTCCACATGTCCTTGGCCCTGCCGAACGTGCTGGTTCAGGAATCGGTCCGGGCCTTCTATGACGGTTGGTATGGTGAATTGGTGGATACGGTTCCGCGGCCAACAAACGGCTTTTTCCTACCGCCGGAAGGCCCGGGCCTGGGCCTGAACCTGTTGCCGGAACTATGGACCCGCGACGACGCCAACCGGAAAGTTACCGACGCCTAACCAACCGAAAAAATGATTGGGGCCGACGGAAAGACAACGGATATGTAGGGGATCATTCCCGCAAAAACCCCGAGCTTCGACGCCAAGGACGATATCGACGTCGGCGGGGCGTTCAAAGTTCCCGCTGCATATAGATCGTGTCGAGCCAGCGGTCGAACTTGTAGCCGACATTCTTCAAGACGCCCGCATACATGAAGCCACAAGCTTTGTGCACGCCGATCGAGCCCGCATTCTCGATATCGCCGATCACGGCGATGATCTGTTTGAACCCGCCGGCACGGGCGTCTTCGATCACCGCGGAAAGCAGCGACCGGCCAAGCCCACGGCCTTGCGCGGACGGGTCGACATAGATTGAATCCTCAAGCGTGAACCGATAGCCGGGTCTAGGCCGGAACCAATCCGCGAAGGCATACCCGACGACCACGCCATTGTCGTCGGCGACGCGGAACGGAAGCTTCTGCTCCACGATCCGCTCTATTCGCGATGTGATTTCCTCCATGCTAGGCGGTTCCAGGGCGAAACTGGCCGTGCCGGTTTCAACCGCATGCGCGTGGATCCTATGGATCGCGCCGGCGTCCGCCGCCGATCCCGGACGAACCGTAAACCCCGCCATCGTCAGAAAGCCCCCAATTCACCCGCGTAGCGTTTCAGCCATTCCAGCCCGTGCGGCGTGGGTTGCTGGGCCGGGGCGCGGTCATGGACCCGGTCCAGGGAAAGCCCCATCCGCAAGGCGGTAATCCGCTTTCCGTAGCACAAGAAGTTCTGCACGGACTGCATACAGAAGATGATGACCGGCAGGATTTCCCGGTAGATGGCTTCCATATCCTCGACCCGCCCATCCTCGAATGCCGTGTACAGGTCGATCTGCCGGTCGAAGCAGTCAGGGGCCGGAATCATGCCGACGCAGCCGCCGCGCAAGTTGTCGGGAAATTCCAATCCGCCGCGCCCATTCAATACGCGGAAGACACCGTCGGTCGCATCGACCAGACCGGCGATTTCGATGGCAGGGCCTTCGCCCTTCAACAGGGCGACATTGGGATGGTTCCGATTCAGCGTCTTGAGCCCATCGATCGACAGGCCCACGCCGATATAGGCGGCAGCGTTCTGAATGGCGACAGGGATGGAGACCTTTTCCGCGACACTGCCGAAGAACCGAACATATTCCGCTTCCGGCAACCCACCGACCGGCGGCGGCTGCAGGATGACGAAGTCGACACCGAGGGCATCCGCCGCCTTGGCGAAATCCGCCTGCCCCTCGACCGTCGGCTCCGCGATGGTGATCGCTATGGGGCAGGCACCCGCCACATCTTCGACCAGCCATTCCATTACTTGCCGGCGTTCGGCGGTCGATAGCTTGGTGACTTCCGTCGCCAAGCCCAGGGCCGCTATCCCATGCGGATTGTGTTTCACACAAGCCAGGGTCTGCCGCCGCATCAGGTCGCGGTCGAGTTTTCCCTGTTCGTCGAAAAAGGCATAGAGGATCGGGTAGACGCCCCGAACCTGCGACGGATCGATGCCCATGACCTTTCCCCCCCTCTCAAGCAATCCCGACGGTCAGGCCGGCAAAACCTTGCCCGGATTCATGATGCCTTCGGGGTCCAACGCATTCTTGATCATGCGCATCACGCTGACCGCTTCGCCGTGTTCCGCTTCCAGGAACTTCCGCTTGCCGGACCCGATCCCATGTTCACCGGTACAGGTTCCATCGACCGCGAGGGCTTTGTAGACGAGCTGCTTGTTGTGCTCTTCCGCCTTGGCCAATTCCTCGGGATTGTTGGGGTCGACGACATAGCCGATGTGGAAATTGCCGTCGCCCACATGGCCGACAATGGTGCCAACGATGCCTTGTTCGTCCATCGTGGTTTTTGCATCGGCGATGATCTCGGCCAAATGCGAAATCGGGACGCAGACATCGGTCGACCAGACCTCACAGCCCGGACGAAGCGACTTGGTGGCGTAATGGCAATTATGCCGGGCCGTCCATAAGGCGTTCCGATCTTCCTGCTTGGTCGCGAATTTAAAATTCTCACCGCCGAAATCCGCCGCGATGGCCTGAACGGTTTCCGCCTGCTCCTTCACGCCTGCTTCGGACCCGTGGAATTCGAAGAACAGGTGATCGGAAACATCGAAACCTTCCAGTTTGGAATAGTTGATGCAGGCCCCCATCATTTCCTTGGAGACAAGCTCAACCCGCGCGACCGGAACACCCGACTGGATCGTCAGGATCGTCGTATTTACCGCGTCTTCCAGGCTGGGAAACGCGCAGACGGCCGCGGATGTGGCCTCCGGCACGCCATAGACCTTCACGGTCAGTTCCGTGATGATACCGAGCGTTCCTTCCGACCCAACGAAAAGCCGGGTCAGGTCATAACCCGCCGATGACTTCTTAGCCCGACGCGCCGTTTTGATGACGCGTCCGTCGGCCAGGACGGCCGTCAGGTTCAGGACGTTTTCACGCATCGTGCCATAGCGCACCGCGTTGGTTCCCGACGCCCGCGTCGCCGCCATCCCGCCAAGCGAGGCATCGGCGCCCGGATCGATCGGGAAGAACAGCCCCGTGTCGCGCAGATATTCGTTCAACTGCTTGCGCGTGACACCCGCCTGCACCGTGACGTCGAGGTCTTCGGCGTTCACTTTGATAATCTCGTTCATTTCGGAAACATCGATGCATACGCCGCCGAAAGGCGCGGTGATGTGCCCTTCCAGCGCGGTACCGGTTCCGAACGCGATAATCGGTGCGTTGAACTTGGCGCAGATCTTGACCGCTTTCGAGACGTCATCGGTCGAGCGGGCAAAAACCACGGCATCCGGCGGTTCGCCCTTGTGATAGCTTTCGTCGTTGCCATGGCGCTCAAGCACAGCGGCCGAGGTCGACACTTGATCGCCGAAGGCTTCCGTCAATTCAGCAATCAAACTGCCGGTATCGGTTTCGGCGAGCCGCGCCGTTACTGAAGCCATATCATATTCCTTTTTCTGAAAGCGGTCGTGGCCCTGCCCGGGGCGCTGAGATAGCGTGCTTTCCGGGAACGTCCTTCCGACCGAGTGCGTTTCCTTTTATTCCTTATACAATAGCATCAGAAATGCGCCTGCCAACGGGCCAGCTTGAGTCCAATATGTACTTCGGGGGAAAACATCCATGGACGTAACGACATTGTCGGAAGCCGCAAACGCCTTGGCCAACGCGCGCATTTCGGCAAAAGCGCTGGATCGCCTGCCGATGGAACCCGAATCCGTCGATCTGGATACCGCCTATCGGATTCAGGACCTGCTGCATGAGCGCCTGACGGACCGGTTCGGCCCAATGCGGGGCCATAAGATCGGGTGCACGACAAAAGTCATGCAGGAATATCTGAAAATCGATCACCCTTGTGCCGGTATGGTACCGGCCGCGATGGTTCATGAAGGTACTGGCCGCTTCAAACGGGCCGAGTTGGTGCGCCCTGGGATCGAATGCGAAATCGCGGTCGCCCTCGCCAAAGACCTGCCTGCCCGCGCAGAAGGATATGACCGCATCTCGGCCGCTCAAGCCGTCGCCGGCGCCATGGCCAGCATCGAATTGGTGGACGAACGGTGGACCGATTTTCGGGAAAGGCCGACATCCTCCCTCGTCGCCGACGATTTCTTCAACGCGGGCTGTGTGTTCAGCACGCCGGTCGATCTCGATCCCTTGGCCATGGACAGCTTGACCGGGCGGCTGCGCATCAACGGCAAACTGATCGGCGAAGGCATCGGCCGTGACATTCTGGGCCATCCGATGGATGCGCTTGCCTGGCTGGCGGAATTCCGAGCGGGTCGGGGCCAGCTCCTGAAAGCCGGCGAATTCGTGACCTTGGGCAGTATCGTCAAAACCAAATGGATCGAAGCGGGAGATGAGGTCGTGACCGAAATCGACGGGTTGGGTGTCGCAACGCTGATCGTGGAATAACCGGTCCGGCTAGTGCGCCAGGTCTTCCAGGATCGGGCAGTCCGGGCGGTCGTCCCCGTGGCATTGACTGACCAAGGTTTCCAGGGTCGAGCGCATTTGCTCCAACTCCTCGATCTTCGCGACGATCCTGTCGATGTGCTGCCGGGCCACTGCTTTCACATCCGCGCTCGACCGGTTCTTGTCCTGATACAGCGACAACAGCACCGCGCAATCCTTGACCGAAAAGCCCAGGTCGCGAGCGCGTTTCAGGAAGCTTAGCGTATGAACATCGGCTTCGCTGTAGGACCGGTAACCCGCCGCCGTCCGCCCCGCCGGTGCGATCAGACCTGTTTCCTCGTAATACCGGATGGTCTTGGCCGGAAGGCCCGACTTCTTGGCGGCTTCCCCGATATTCATGGATTGGCCCTCCCCCTCGTTTCCAGCCGGCCCATTTCGTCCAACCGTGGGCGCCACCCGCGCAACAGCAGTGCATTTGTGACGACGCAGACGGAACTCAACGCCATGGCCGCGCCCGCGATGCCGGGGCTGAGATATCCAAGCGCCGCCAGCGGAATGCCGACCGTATTATAGGCGAAGGCCCAGAACAGGTTCTGGCGGATCTTGGCCAGGGTGCGTTCCGATATCTCCAAGGCGGCCGGCGCAAGGCGCGGATCGTCCCGCAGCAGCGTTATGCCGGCGGAATTGACGGCCACGTCGGATCCACCGCCCATGGCAATGCCGAGACTTGCCGCGGCTAGCGCCGGAGCATCGTTGATGCCATCACCGACCATGGCGACGGACCGGCCTTGTTTCTGCATTTCCACAATTTCAGCGGCCTTGTCTTCCGGGCTGACTTCCGCGACCACCGCGTCAATGCCAACCAGACCGGCGACCCGTTCCGATTCACGCTTTGTATCGCCCGAAAGCAAAGTGACCGACCGGCCCGAGGCATGCAGCGCGGCGACGGCCGCCACCGCCTTGTCGCGAATGCGGTCGACGATATCGACGCGGGCGACGCAGACACCGTCCACGGCGAGCCAGACATGGGTGCCGACATCCTCCTCTTCGCTCCAATTGCCAAGAGCCTCTGGAAGGGCGATGCCTTCGACGTCTAACAGCGCCGGCTTACCGATCAGGACCGGCTTGCCGTCGACTGTCGCCGCGACGCCCTGGCCGGTAACGGACCGGAAATCCGTTGCTTGGAGCGCGGCTTGGGACGGGTTGACCGGTAGGTCCTGAAAGGCCCTGGCCAGCGGATGATTGTTTTGGCGCTGCACGGCAATTGCCGCGGCCAGGGCGAAACCGTCTTCCTTACCCCCGGCCCAGGCGATGTGGCGCACGGTGGGCTGACCCGCCGTCAAGGTTCCGGTCTTGTCGAAGACGACGGTGTCGATGCGCCCGGCGCGCTCAAGCGAGGTGACATCGCCAACCAGAATGCCGTTCCGCGCGGCGGCCCCCAGCCCCGCTGCGATGGCGGCGGGGGCGGCGAGTCCCAAGGCGCAGGGGCAGGCAATAACCAGGACCGAGACGGCGGCGACGACGGCGGATTCGACACCCGGGCCGAAGACCATCCAACCCAGAAAGGTGAGCGCCGCGATCGCGACGATCGTGGGCACAAAGATCGCGCTGATCCGGTCGACCAGTTTTTGCACCGGCGCCTTTTCCGCCTGTGCGGCACGGACCAGGTCGGCGATCTTGGCGAGCCGCGTGTCCTTGCCGATCTGCGTCGCGCGGATCGTCAAAAGACCGGTCAGGTTGGTGGACCCGGCGATGACCGATGCGCCAACCGCCGCCGTCACAGGCATGCTTTCGCCGGTCAGCATGCTTTCATCGATATCGGCCGTGCCTTCGGTGATTTCGCCATCGACCGGCAAGGCTTCACCCGGCCGTACCCGTATCAAATCACCAACCGCGACGCGTGTGATGGGGACATCCTTTTCGCCCTCCGCCGTCACCAGCCGGGCGCGGGCCGGGCGCAAGGCAAGCAGGGCCTGCAATGCGCTGGTTGCCCTATGCTTGGCGCGGGCTTCCAGATATTTGCCGAGAAGGACGAGCGTGATGACCACCGCCGCCCCTTCGAAATACAGCGATCCACGCGCCGCATCCCCCAACGTCACCGTCAGATAAGTGCTGTAGAGAAAGGCCGTCGTGGTGCCCAACGCGACCAGGACATCCATATTCCCGACCCCACCGCGCAGGCTGGCCCAGGCGCCGCGATAGAACCGCCAGCCGATGACGAATTGAACCGGCGCGGCGAGGGCCAGTTGAATCCAGGGCGTCACGTGGACCGATACGCCGAAAGGCATCAACAGCATTTCCGCCATAAGCGGCAGCGTCAGCAGCGCCGAGGCGATACACAGGTAAAGAACCGTCTTGTCTTCGGACGGGCCGCCCTTGGCGACCTGGTCGGCGAATTGAGCGCCGAAACCGGCTTGTTCCGTCGCAAAAGTGATCGTGTCGGCATTGATACCGTCGGACGCCTCCACCCGCGCGCTTTCCAGCGCGAAGTTGACGGTTGCGAGCGACACGCCCGGGACCGCGTTCAACGATTTTTCAAGCCGCGCCGCGCATCCGGCGCAGGACATGCCGCTGACACCGAACTCGAAGACGGTTGTCTTCTCCGCTTCGGGAAGGGTGGCGGACGAGAATTGGGCGGTCGCTTCGGACATAGGGTTGGTATCCTTTCCCATCCCATATAGGGTTTCCAGTTACTGGAAGGTCAAGGGCAAGGTGCTGGGTTTTGCCGTCGAATCCTTCATAGTCACGAAAAGCACCGGCGAAGAGCCTCTCGAATTCCAACTTTAGAATTCTGGGCCAGACGATAGACTGAACAGCACCGTATCGGCAGAGGTTGAGGGCTAAGGCAACCTATGGGAATCGACAAGAAACCGCTGGCCATCACCATGGGCGATCCGTCCGGTATCGGGCCCGAGATCGTGGTCAAGACATTGGTCGACCGCGTCGTCGACCGGCCGGTGGTCGTGATCGGCGACCCCGCGGTGATCGAACGGGCCATCGACATCACCGGCGCGGCCCTGTCATGCCGCATTCTCGATCGGCTGGGCGATTTCGACGATGCCGGGATCGGAACCACGATCGATATCCTGCCCGCCGTGGACATGTCGGAACCGCCCAAATTCGGGGTTGTTTCCGCCGCCAGCGGCAAGGCCGCCTATGATGCCGTGATTGCCGCCATCGACCTTGCCAAGACGGGCGAGATCGCCGGAATAGTGACCGCCCCCTTGCACAAGGAAGCCATGTCGGCGGCCGGCATCCGCTATCCGGGGCATACGGAAGTCCTGGCAGACAAAGGGGGCGCGGAACGCGTCGCCATGATGCTGGCCAATGACGAATTGCGTACCGTTCTGGTAACGATCCATTGTTCCTTGCGCGATGCGATAGAACGCGCGGATTTCGACGCCCAGCTGGCGGCCATCCGGTTGGCGCATGAAGGATGCCTGGCCCTTGGCATAGAAAAGCCCCGCATCGCGGTTGCCGGTTTGAACCCGCATGCGGGCGAAGGCGGATTGTTCGGGCAGGAGGAGATTGAGATCATCTCGCCCGCCATTCGCGCCGCGGTCGCCGAAAACATGGACGTCACCGGCCCCTGGCCGGGCGATACGGTTTTCATGCAAGCCCGGCAGGGTCGGTTCGACATCGTCGTCGCACAATACCACGATCAAGGTTTGATCCCGGTAAAGTATATGGGGATAGAGAAAGGCGTGAATGTCACCCTGGGCCTGCCCTTCATTCGCACAAGCCCGGACCACGGCACCGCCTTCGACATCGCGGGGACGGGAACGGCCGATGCGGAAAGCCTTCGAACGGCCCTGCGCTATGCCGCGCGCATGGCCGATGCCCGTGTGTTGTAGGGGAGTCGCAGGCTGAGATGGCACTGACCTTCATCTTCATGTTGACCCATAACGACCGGACCGTTGCCGACGCGAGGGACCGCCTGGAAGATGTCTTGGCCGGCGGGTGCCGGCATATCGGCTTCAAGGATGTGGGTCTGCCCTTCGACGAACTCACCCGCCTGTCCCATGACATCAAATCGGCCGGCGGCACCGTCTATCTGGAAGTCGTGAGTTTGAACCGGGAAAGCGAATTGACGTCGGCCAAGGCGGCCTTGGGTTTTGAAGTGGATTACCTGCTGGGAGGGACACGCGCGGCGGACGTCGCCCCGCTTCTGCACGGCACACCGATCCAATATTTCCCCTTCCCCGGCAGGATCGTCGGACATCCCAGCGTGCTGGAAGGTGACGCGGCGGAAATAGCGGCCAGCGCCCGGGACCTCGCCGCTCGCGACGATGTGCATGGCCTGGACCTGCTTGCCTATCGCTATGCCGGTGATGTGCCAAGCTTGATGAAGCAAGTCTGCGATGCGGCGGGGAAGCCCGTCATCATGGCGGGCAGCATCGACGGGGAGCAGAAGATCGCCGATGTCGGCGCCGCCGGCGCATTGGGGTTCACTGTCGGAACCGCCGCTTTCGACAACCGGTTTCCCGCAGCCGCGCCCGGCCTGCGCGGACAGGTCGAAGCGATCGGCGCACTGGCCGGAAAATATGGCGGCGGCATCGCCGCCTAGGCGTGGCCGTATTCAAGGTCGCGTAAATCGCGCCGCCGGATCTTTCCGGTAACGGTCTTGGGAAGCTCATCGGCAAAGACAATCTTGCGGGGGTATTTGTAGGGTGCGGTCGATGCTTTCACGAAATCCTGCAGTTCCTTGATGAGGGTGTCGTCCGCTTGAAACCCGGCATTCAAAACCACATAAGCGCAAACGATCTCACCCCGGTCGGGATCGGGACTGCCGACGACCGCGGATTCCTGCACGGCGGGATGTTCGATCAAGGCATTTTCCACCTCCATCGGCCCGATGCGATACCCGGCGGACCCGATGACGTCATCGTCCCGGCCCTCGTAGAACAGATAGCCGTCCGCATCACAGCGTGCCCGATCACCCGTGACGAACCAGTCCGTTCCGTCGATTTTCACGATGCTGGCCGCCGTCCTGTCCGCGTCCCGCCAATAGCCCAGCATGACCTGTGGGTTCGGCAGCTTCATCGCCAGCCGACCCGGTTGATCGGTTGCCGCCAAGCCATCTCCGTCATCGGCCAATACCGCCATCTCAACACCCGGCAAGGGTCGCCCCATGGAGCCCGGCTTGACGGCCATTGACGGATAATTCAGGACCGTCATCAGGGTTTCCGTTTGCCCATACCCATCAAGCAGTTGCGCCCCGGTCAGGTCCTTCCAGCGGGTGACGACTTCCGGGTTCACGGATTCCCCCGCCGACACGGTAAGCCGCAGCGCGGGCAACCCAGCCGCCGGTGGTTCCTCGCCGATCAGGCGGCGCAATTCAGTGGCCGCCGCACAAAATACCGAAACATTGTATTTTTCCAGAATCCCGAAACGTTTCGCCGGTTCGAAAGGGCCATCGTAGAAAAGCGCCGTCGCCCCGCAACTCCAAGGGCCGAACAGAATGCTTGTCCCGGCCTTGCTCCAGCCAGTATCGGCGGTACACCAGATTGTGTCGCCCGGCCGTAGGTCAAGCCAATACCAGGCGGACCCACGCCACGTATAAAGTGCCCGCGCGCCATGGGCGACGCCCTTGGGATTACCCGTGGAGCCTGAGGTGTAATAGAGGATGGCCGGATCGTCGATCGCCACGGAAACTGGATCGAACACATCGCTCGCGGCCTCCATTTCCTTTTCATAGGACGACCACCCGGCCGGCGCGGCATCCCCGCTACAGACCGCCAAGCGTAGCGCCAGCGGCCGGTCCGGATCGATCTTGCCACAGTTCTCAAGCGTGGTGATAACGCCCTTCGCCTCGCTATGGTCGAAACGATAGTCCAAATCTTTCTGCGTCAACATGGTGATGCAGGGAATCGGGATCACGCCCAATTTCGTGCAGGCAACGATTGCGATCTGCCATTCGGGAATCCGCGGCAGGACGACAAGGATGCGGTCGCCTTTCTCCAACCCAGCGGCTTTTAGTACAGTCGCAAGCTTGTTGGTCAGCGCGGCGATATCCGCATAGGTGTAGCGCGCTTCCGCCCCTTCGGCGTTGCACCAGATCAGCGCAAGCCTTTCGGGATCCCGGGCCCAAACATCCACGACATCGCCGCCGAAATTGAAGGTCTTGGGTATTTCCCACTCGAACGCCGCGTGAGTCTTTTCGTAGTCCTTCATGCGGTCCGGTACGGGGACGGCTTTCTCGACCATCATCCAACCTCCCTTTTAATCTACCCGGCCTTGGGCGATGTCATGGGTAAACGTCAGCAGATCCTCGGCGAGCGATCCGAATTCCGCAAATTTGGGATCCATCGTTCCGCCTTCACGCCAACGCCGGTGGAGCTGCGCGAAAACCACCGCCAAGCGGAATTGCCCCAACACCCGCTGGAAGATGAAATCCGACAAATCCCGGCCCGATGCTTCGGCATAGGCTTCCATCGCCTCCGCCCTTGTCGGAAAGCCGGGGGCGGCGGTCGGCATCTGGTTCAGCTTGTGCATGACTTGGGGGTCGTTCGGTTCCGTCCAATAGGCGAGCGTGACGGCCAGATCGAACAGGGGGTCGCCACGGGTTCCCATGTCCCAGTCCAGGACCGCGACCGGGTCCAGGCCGTCCCTGTCAAGGATCACATTGTCCAATTTGAAATCATTGTGGATCAGCGACACGGCGTGATCCGGCGGCACACGGTCCCGCAGCCACCCGCAGACCTCGTCCACCAAACCTGGGGCATCCTCGCCCCAGGCGAGATGGGCGCGTTTCGACCACCCCTCGATTGTCCGTCCGAGGAACCCTTCCGGTTTGCCAAGCCCGTCCAGGCCGACAGCGGCAGGATCGACGCCGTGCAAATCCGCGAGCACATCCATCAACCGCAGACCAATGCGCCGACGGTCGGGTTCCGCGATATCCTCCGGCACGTCGCCGCCGATCACGCGGCCCTCGCGATAGTCCATGATGAAGAACGGCGCACCGATGACCTCGGGATCGCTACAGGCGTGACGACACCGCGGCGCCAGCGGGAATTCCTTCCACAGATTGGACAGGATTCCGCTTTCCCGCCCCATGTCGTTCGCCCCCGGCGGAATAGGGCCGAGCGGCGGACGGCGCAGCACCATCGCCTTCCCGTCCACATGGATCAAAAAATTGAGATTGCCGAAGCCGGCGGCGAACTGCCGCGGCGGGTGGTCCTTCAGGTCCAGCACCATACCCTGGCCGGACAGATAATCGGCCAAGCGCGCCCAGTCCTGATCCTGCTGTTCCGACGCCGATTTTAATGAGGGCCCTGTCTCCATTCGCCCTTTCCATCCCTGCACAGACGCAATTGCGTGTTCTTTTTCTTGTCCTAAAAGGGTGCATGCGAGTGTGCCCCTGTCAAAGGCGGAGTCGTTACATATCTTTTTCAGGGAACGTCATAATGGACGCGCGCGAAGGAAGGGACCCGACCGATGAACAACAACGAACCGAAAACCGACCTGCCTGCTGGGATAGAGATGGTCATCGCGCCCAGGACCAGCGATATCGGGTCCTTCGAGGTGCAGCGCCTGCTTCCCCATCGCCGGCGGCGCATGGTCGGCCCCTTCATTTTCGCGGACCGAATGGGCCCATCCATGCTCGGCCCCTCCAACCCGCTGGAGGTCAGGCCACACCCGCATATCGGCTTGTCGACCGTCACTTATCTTTTCGACGGGGAAATCGTGCACCGGGATAGCCTTGGTTTCGAACAAACGATAAGACCCGGCGCGGTCAACCTGATGATCGCCGGGCGCGGCATCGTGCATTCGGAGCGCAGCGATCCCAAGGCGCTGGAAGAAGGCATCAACCTGTTCGGCATGCAAATCTGGATGGCCCTGCCGCATGCGCTTGAGGAGACCGATCCCGCCTTCATTAACTATGGCGCGGCAGATCTTCCGGCGGTTACCGAAAATGGCGCGACCGTCAGACTGGTGGCCGGGTCCTTCCGGGGTGAGACCTCCCCCGTCGAAACCGCAACGGAAGCGGTCTATGCCGATATCACCCTGCCCAGCGAAACGCGCATAACGATCCCGGCGGACTATGAGGAGCGTGCGCTCTATCCCGTCTTCGGCTCGGTCGAGATCCGCGGCACGGCGGTCGAGCCCGGGGAGTTGCTGGTTCTGGTTCCGGGGCAGGAGATCACGGTCCGCGCCCTTCAAGACGCGCGGCTTGTCCTGCTGGGCGGGGAGCCGATGGACGGGCCGCGTCACGTCTGGTGGAACCTCGTCTCCTCCAGCAAGGAGCGGATCGAACAAGCCAAGGAGGAGTGGAAATCGGGGCTTTTCCCGAAGGTCCCGGGCGACGACGACTTCATTCCACTGCCGGAGTGAGGTAGCTCAGCAGCCGTTTGGTGACGGGGTTGTCGACGCCCGCGCTGGGCCACACCGCATGAACCGGCATCGTCTCCATCCGCCAGTCGGGCAGAAGTTGGACCAAGTCCCCCGCCGCGACGGCGCTTGCAACATAGTGCGCCGGCGGGGACGAAATCGCCGCCCCAAGCCGGGTCAAATCCAACATCGCCTCGATGCTGTTTACGGTCAGGTTGCCGGCCTGCTCTACGGTAACCGGCTTGCCGCCCGGCCGCGTGAAGGTCCGCCGCGGCGCCAGCTTGGCGAATTTCACCCAGGGCAGAGCGCGAAGGTCGGACGGAAACCGGATCGGTTTGTGAGCGCGCAGAAACTCCGGCGAACAGACCAGGATGCGCGGCATGTCCCAGACCAGCCGGCATTTCAGCGCCGAGTCCACCATGCGCCCCGCCCGCAGGGCGAGGTCGAAACGCTCGGCGATCAAGTCCTCCATCCGGTCGGCATAGACAAGGTCCAGCGCCACCCGGGGATTTTCGCGATGAAACCGCACGATATCTGCCGTCAGCGCCGAATGCGCCAGGGAGGAGGTGACCGCAATTCTCAGCGTTCCGCTCAACCCCGATTCAATCTGTTTCGCGGCTTGGAAACCGCTCTCCGCCGCGTCCTTCATGGCGAGTGCCGCGTTGAAGAGTTCCTCCCCCGCCTCCGTCAACGTCATCTTCCGCGTCGACCGATACAGCAGCGCAGTGCCGAGTTCCTTTTCCAGCGCCTTCACATGATAGCTCGCCGCCGAGGGCGTCATGTCGAGGCGGCGCGCGGCCTCCCTGAAGCCGCCCGCGCGGACGACATAGGCGAAAATTGAAAGAGATTTCAAACGGTCCGGATTCATTGTGTAATTCATTCGAACAATCTGTGTGATTGTATCAGTCTACTGCTGTGGGTGGCGGATGACTAGATTGGCGCAAACCATGATCAGGAAATATCCCCATGCCGCCGATCTTCGCCATGTGCGCCTTCGCGCTGACTCTCTCTATCTCGCCCGGCCCGGTGAATGTCCTGACCCTCTCGACCGGGCTGAACCACGGCGCCCGACGGGCTCTGCCTTTCGTCAGTGGCGCGACGATCAGCTTCACCTTACTGCTTCTGGCGATTGGGCTGGGGCTCGGCGCGGTGGCTGAAAGCCTGGGCCGCGCTTTCGACCTGCTGGCTATCGCCGGCGCCGGGTTGATCGCCTGGTTCGGCTTTAAGCTGGCCACCGCGACCGGCAGCCTGTCGACGGAGGAAGCGCCGATCCCCGGGTTCTGGCGCGGCGTCATGCTTCAGGTCCTGAACCCCAAGGCCTGGGGCGCCTGCATCGCCGCCATCGCCATCTTTGAACTGCAGGAAGCCCCCGCACATCTGGCAATTTTCGTCTGCCTTTACGGTGTGATCTGCTTTTTCGGCATCGGCAGTTGGGCCTTCTTCGGCCAGCAGGTGAAACGCTTCCTGATCACGTCGAACCGGCTACGCGTTTTCAACATTGCCCTCGGCCTGTCACTGATCGTCTTGGCCATCACATTGTTGTGGCGGTCGCTGCTGACATGAAAAGGGCGGGTCCGGAGACCCGCCCTTAGGCACTCAGATTGTCACGGGCTGCTTACCAGCCGCTGACCGCTTTGACTTCCAGATAATCTTCCAGGCCCCAGACGCCGCCTTCGCGGCCGTTGCCGGACATCTTGTAGCCGCCGAAAGCGCTGCCGGCCGCTTGGCCCGCGCCGTTGATGTGGACCATGCCGGCACGCAGCTTGCGGGCAATGCGATGGGCGCGGTCCTGATCGCCGGTCTGCAGATAGGCGGCCAAGCCATAAGGCGTGTCGTTGGCGACCGCGATGGCTTCTTCCTCATCCGCGACCGGGATCATGGCCAGAACCGGGCCGAAGATTTCTTCCCGCGCGATGGTCATGTCGTTGTTCACGTCGGTGAAGATCGTCGGGCGGACATAGTAGCCGCGGTTGAAGCCTTCGGGACGGCCGGTACCGCCGGCGGCGAGTGTCGCGCCTTCGTCGATGCCCTTCTGGATCAGGTCCTGGACCTTGTCGAACTGCATCTGGGAAACCAGCGGGCCGATATGGCGACCTTCCTCGGCCGGGTTGCCGACGCTGGCCTTGCCGGCGGTGGCGACGGCGATCTCGACCGCCTGATCATAGACTGACTTCTCCACGATCATCCGCGTCGGCGCGTTGCAGGACTGTCCGGTGTTGTTGAAGCAATGGATGACGCCGCGCTTCACGGCCTTTTCCAAGTCCGCATCCGCCAGCACGATGTTCGGCGACTTCCCGCCCAGTTCCAGCGTCACGCGCTTGACCGTATCGGCGGCCGCCTTGGCGACGGCAGTGCCGGCGCGGGTGGAGCCGGTGAAGGACATCATGTCCACATCCGGATGCACGGAAAGCGCCGCGCCGACCGTCGGACCATCGCCGTTCACCAGGTTGAAGACGCCTTTCGGGAAGCCGGCTTCGTCGATCATTTCCGCGAAGAGCAGGGAGGACATCGGCGCAATTTCCGACGGCTTCAGCACAACGGTGCAGCCCGCCGCCAGGGCGGGAATGACCTTCAGCGTGACCTGGTTCATCGGCCAGTTCCACGGCGTGATCAGGCCGCAGACGCCGATCGGTTCATAGACGATATGTTCTTCCGGCACCTCCGGCTTCAGGTCGCGCTCGAAGGTGAAACCTTCCAGCGTTTCGATGAAGGCCTTGATATGGCCGTAACCGGCGCCGACCTGGGCAGCGCTGGAAAGCGACATCGGCGCGCCCATTTCGTTGGAGATCGCTTCGGCCATCTCATTCCAGCGTTTCTTATAGATGTCCTTCAGCTTGTTCAGCAGCGCTAGGCGTTCTTCCTTGGAAGACCAGCCCCAGGTCTGGAACGCGTCCTTCGCAGCAGCGACCGCCTTGTCGACATCGGCCTGGGAGCCCAACGAGATCGTCGCGAAGGCCTGTTCGTTGGCCGGATTGATGACTTCCATTTCATTCGGTGTCGCAGGGGCGACCCAGGCGCCGTTGATGTAAAAATCGGTCTTGCGTTCCATAGTTATCCCTTTCCGAAAGGCCCGTCGAAGCAGGCGTTCCGCTGATTGAAAGTCTTGGGATTCGGCCTTGTCCGCCCGTTGGCTCCGCCTGCGCGGACCGACTAGCGGCTTCTGCCTTTATCCCCTTGGGGTGAGTTGATCGCTGACCTTCCAAGTGATGTCAAACCCGGCGATCCGCAAGAGGAACCGGATACCGATACCGCACAGGCCCAAGTCTGTATCACGTGCCCAACTTGGCGGCCGATCGGACACCGGCAATGTCTTTAACGGTTGGCGGCGGAAAAATCCCGCGCTGCGCGGTGGGCGTCGCTGTTGCCGCTCAAGAACGGTTTATAGGCCATGTCTTCGACCATGATATGGTTGATCAGCCAGTCGCGCAGATACAGGACGAGATCCTCCAGCAGGTCGCCGTCGCTGCCGGCTTCGAAACGGGCGGCCATGTCCGTCATTTCCTCGATAAAATCCACATGCTGCGGGTGATGCCCCGCAAGACCGGGATAGTCCGCGGCCCTCATCGCATGTTCCTCGCGCGCGAAATGGACGCGCATGAACTGACTGAGGGCGCGAAAGCCCAGCGTCAGGGCGGCACGGGTGTCGCCGTCGTCGTGCAGTGCCTCACCAAGGCGATTGAGGATGGAAATCAACCCCTTGTGGTCGTCGTCCAACTGGGCGACACCGACGGACATTTCGTCCTTCCAGATGATGGGCTTCCATATGCCATCGACCATCACGCCCTCCCCGTTTTTTTTCGAGCTGGTTCCGCCCCTTCGATTCCACCACGGAAAATATGAAACCGTAGCGCGTCCTGCCTTGACTCACATCAAGCGGTGCAGATGCGGCTGCCCCTGTGGGGTTCAGGCGGCGCGGATATCCTTCGCCGGCGGCAGCCAGTCGCGCAGATGACAGATAAATTCTGCGACAATTCTGTTGGGCGACAATTCTTCCCGCCTGGCATGCGCCGCGGCCTTGGCCGACAGTTCGGCCCATGCGGCCTTATCCGCCATCATTTTGTTCAGGCAGGCGGACCAGGCATCAATGTCGTCCGGCGGCAGCAAAACACCGCCGTCGCCGACTGCTTCCGGCAACCCGCCATGATCGCTCGCCAAAACCGGGATGCCGCTGATCTGCGCTTCCGACACGACCCTGCCCCATGGTTCTTTCCATCGGCTTGGCACCAGAAGAATCCGTGTCCGCGCATAAACGTTCCGCATGTCCTCGACACGCGGATGCCACAGAATATTGCCCTCGGCGGAGGCGCGCGCCTTAAGGATGGCCAATTGCCGGGGCGGTAGAGTCCACCCCTCAACAAACAGGAAAGTCAGGTCGCGATGGCGCGCGGCCAGATCGAATGCCAGCCCGACGCCTTTAACCGGGACAGGATTGATGAGGGTGACCATCCCGCCATTCGGCGCGACCGCGTAATCCTGCCGCAGGAAGATATTCGGAAGAAAATGCGCCTCGACGCCTATGCGTTTGCGGACCTTTTCCGCGACGAAACGGGAACAGGTAAGCACCCCGACCGGGGCATGATCCGTCCCGTCCAAAAGCGCATGGAGTAGCGAGAAACCTATGTCACGCTGATAGATGACGATGGGGATGCCAAGCGCCCCAAACTGCCGGGCGAGGTCCGCCGACGCGCCGGCCGAGAGGATGGCGACATCCGGCGCGAATTCCGAAACCAGTGCGGGCACCGCCGCAACCGGGTCCGCCGACCGGTCGATCGTATAGCGGTACGGGTCGGTTTCGGTGGGCACAATCCCAGCGTCGCCAGCCCGGCCGCACAGAATGTGAACTGCGGCGCCGTTCGTCGCCAACAGGTCCGCAAGATGATGGGTGCTGACCGCGGCCCCGGTCATCCGTTGTGGAAAACCCGGCCTTTCGCCGGCAAACAGTATTCGCATGCGCCCTACGCCGTCCCCGTGCCACCCCCCAGTGAGCATCGAGTTGCCATTATTCCACAGTTAGACGGCTGGCCCCAGCACCAAATCCGGCAGACCGGTGGCGAGGCCCGGAAACAGGCAGAGGATGACGATGGCCAGCACCATGCACAACACATAGGGCATGGACCCGACCAGGATGGTCTTCAGGGGAATATCCGGGGCGATGCCGTTGATGACATATAGGTTCAACCCGACCGGTGGGGAAATCAGCCCGATTTCCATATTGATGGTCAGGACCACGGCGAACCAATAGGGATCGAACCCCGCGGAGATCACGATGGGCAGCAGGATCGGCGCCGACATCAGAATGACCGCGACCGGCGGCAGGAAGAAGCCTGCGACCAGCAGGAAGAGGTTGATGCAAATCATCAATACCCAGCGGTTCACATCCAGCGTGCCGATCCACTCCGCGATGGATTGCGTGATAAACAGACTGGACAGCATATAGGAGAACACGCCCGCCGCCGCGATGATGAACAGGATCATCACGCTTTCACGGGTCGAATCCCGCAAGACGACCCACAAGGCCTTCAGGTTCCAAAGCCTGTAGATCACGATCGCCACGCCAAGGCACAGCAGCGCACCGACGGCCGCCGTTTCCGACGGTGTCGCATAGCCGCCATACATCGCGACCAGTACGCCCAGGATGATCGCCAGGAAGGGTAGGACCCGCGGCAGAATCGCCAGCTTCTGCGCCAGCGTATAGGTCCCTGACCGCATTAACGTCTCAACCGACCCATAGCGCCAGGTGCTGTAGATCGACCAGGCCATGAACAGGCCGACAAGCACCATCCCCGGCACGACGCCCGCCAGGAACAGGCGACCGATGGATGTTTCCGTCGCGATCCCATAGACGATCATGGTGACGGACGGGGGAATGAGAATGCCGAGCGTGCCGCCCGCCGCAATCGAGCCCGCCGCGACCCCGTCCGGATAGCCCCGCTTGCGCATTTCGGGGATACCCATCTTGCCGATCGCAGCGCAGGTCGCCGGCGAAGAACCGGACATCGCGGCGAACAGGGCGCAGGCCCCCAGATTGGAAATCACCAACCCGCCGGGTACGCGCGTCAGCCAACGGTCCAGCGCTTCGTACAGGTCCGCGCCGGCCCTGGTCGAGGCAATCGACGCCCCCATGATGATGAACATGGGTATCGACAGAAGCGCGAAATTGTCGAGCTTTCCGAAAAAGATTTCCGGCATCAGTTCCAGCGACCGGAACCCGTCGAAGATCAGCAGGAACCCGGCGGCGACGATCAGCAGACCGTTCGCAACCGAGACACCGGAGAACAAGACGAGGATGGTGACGACCGCAACCGTCGCGCCAAGAAGCAGTGGGTCCATCAGTGGTGATCCTCAAGGCTCAATTTTCGGTCCAAGCCGGCGAGGACCGCGAACAGGTCAACACAAAGCTGGATGAGATAGATCAGGAATCCGATGGGCATGGCTGCATAGGGAATCCAGAGCCGCACGCCCCAGACCGTGTCGGATTTCCAATTCCGGCTGAACGCGACATGCCAAAGGTCGTATCCGTAATACAACATCAGGGCGACAACGACGATGCCGGCCGCCAGGGTAAAGGCGATCAGGCCGCGTCGGAACCGCTTGGGCAGGGCCAGGGGCAATAGATCAACGGACACATGCCCGCGCAGCCGTTGCACATAGGGCAGGCCCAACAGGGTGGCGGTGACCATCAGATAGACGACCGCTTCGGTCTGCCAAATCGTCGAATGGTTCAGGATACTGCGCACAAAAATCATCTGGCAGGTGATCATGACGGACGCCACGATCATCGCCGCCGCGATCCAACCGCACAGGGTCGACAAAGCATCGGCCGCGCGTATCACGGGATGCCGGCGCCCGGCGCCACGCATGTCGGAGGGGGTGTCAGTCATACCCTAACCTATTTCGGTGGAAATAATGTCGGGTCGCGCGACGGGCCGACAGGGACAAAACCCTGCCGGCCACGCTGCACACCGATTACTCGACGGAAAGCGCCATATCCAACAGCTTCTGGCCGTCGGGGACATTCTCGACGAAGTTCTTATAGGAAGACTTCTTGGCAATCTCACGCCATGCGTTGAACTCGTCCTGCGTCATGTTCGCGATCTCGACGCCCGCCTTCTTGAAGACCTCGACAGAGGCTGCATCCTGCTTCTTGGCTTCTTCCAAGTAGTAGGCTTGTGCCTTTGCGGCGCCGGCATCGATTGCCGCGCGCTGCGCGTCGTTCAATTCCTCATACGCGGTCTTGTTCATCAACAGCGGCTGATACATGAACCACAGGGCGACATCAGCGGCCGGCGTATAGCACTTCACTTGCTCATAAATCCGATAGGACACGAAGGAGGAGGACGAGGTATTTGCCGCCTGCAGCACACCGGTCTGCATCGCGTTATAGATTTCGGACGAGGCCATGGAAGCAATCGACGCCCCCGCCGCGGCCAGCATCTGTTCGAAGGCCTTGCCCGCCGCGCGGGTCTGCAGGCCGGCGACGTCTTCCGGCTTGGTGATGCATTTGTCCTTGCCGACGAAACCGCCCGCCAGATAGCCGTGAACGACAACGCGGACATCGTCTTCGGCCATCAGTTTTTCAAGCTCACCCATGAAGGGCGAGTCGTTCAGGCGCGCCGCATGATCGTGGTTCTTCACCAGGCCCGGCATTAGGGTCAGGTTGAATTCCGGGCGTTGCCCGCCGGCATAGGACAGCGGAAAGACGGTCATATCCAGTTGGCCGCGTGACAGGGGCTTGTACTGTTCCCGCGGCTTGAAGAGCGATTTGGACGGGAAAATCTTGATGGTCAGATCGACATCCGCCGCCGCGACTTCGTCGGCGACGATCTGGGCAACTTTGTGCCGAACGTCCGAGGTGGACCATTGATGGGACAGACGAAGTTCCGTCGCCGAAGCGGACGCGGAAACGCCGACGGCGAAACCGACAGCCGCAAAGGCGGCTAAAGCCTTGAATTTCATTATTTCCTCCCAGGGAAGCGGTTTGGTTTTTATTGCGTGTTATCCGCACATGGAAGCATCCGACCTGCACACAAGGCAATACTTTTGTACCGCGCCGATCAATTGAGAGGGTGCGCAGGCCGTTCGGAAATGCCGCCAGGAAATATTGTGTTTCCGCAACCCGCACGGGGCTGGCTTGCCTTCAACCGAAATCACCCCGACACTTTCAGGCAAACAAAACACGACTGAATCAGGGGAAGCGCAAAATGGCGATCTATGAATTGCGGACCTACACGCTGCAGACCGGCAAAATGGCCGAAGCGACCGAATACTACCAAACCTATGGCTGGCCTGCGCTGTCGAAACATCCGGACCGGTTGATCGGCTATTTCACCGGCGATGTCGGGGCCCTCAACAAGATCGTCCATCTTTGGAAATTCGAGGACGATGCCGACCGCCGCGCTTTCTGGAAAGGCGTCTATGACGACCCCGACTTCATGGTATTTGCGGGCAAGTTCCGCCCCTTGATCCAAACCCAGGAAAACCAGCTCATGCTCTCCGCCCCATGGGGCCCGACGCCCTAAGGCAGCGCCCGTTGACGGCCTTCAAAGCCGACACCAAACGCAGAAACGGAGATGACAGAATGAGCGACCCAATCAAGATCGTCGACGCCCATCATCACCTGTGGGACCTCGACCAAAACTATTATCCCTGGCTTTCGGATATGCCGGAGGAGCATTTCTTCCTGGGCAATTACGACGCCCTGAAAGAGAACTTCATGCCCGACGACTACCGGGCCGAAACGGCCGGCTACAACGTCGTCGCGACCGTGCATGTGGACGCGGAATGGGACCGCGACGCGCAGGCGGCGGAAACCGCTTGGCTGCATGAGGTCGCCGAGGAACACGGCATGCCGAACGCGGTGGTCGGCCATGTCTGGCTGGCCAAGCCAAATTGCGAGGACGTGTTGGCGGACCATTGCCAATACCCGATGATGCGCGGCATCCGTTCCAAACCCGTCACTTCCCTGTCACCGGACAAGGCCCATACGGTCTTGGGCGAGCCGGGCAGCATGCAGGACCCAAACTGGCTGGCGGGCTATGCGCTGCTGCACGAATTCGGCCTGACCTACGATCTGCGTGTTCCCCATTGGCACCTGCCGGAAGCCGCCGACGTCGCCGCCAAGTTCCCCGAAATACCGGTTGTGCTGAACCATACGGGCTTTCCCTGGGACCGCAGCGAGGACGGATTGAAGGCCTGGCGGGAAAACATGCGGATCATCGCCGAGGCGCCGCAGGTGATGGTGAAGATCTCCGAACTCGGCCTGAAGGACGCGCCCTGGCGGCTTGAGGACAACCGGCGTGTGGTGCTGGAGGCGATCGAGATTTTCGGTATCGAGCGTTGCATGTTCGCCAGCAACCTGCCCGTCTGCCGGCTGCGCGCGAATTTCAAGACCATCGCCGACGGCATCATGGACATCGTCAAGGACTTCCCCCGCGAGGAACAGGAAATGCTGTTCAGCGGAAACGCCGCCGGCTTCTATCAGTTGGATATCGACTAGGCCGGCTTGGGAAGGCGCATCACGTCTTCCCGTAATCGCTGCCTTGCAGCCAGGCGTGATATTGGCGGATGCCGTCGCGGATATCGGCGAAGGCGGGGTCGAAACCCAGTTCCGCCTTGGCGCGGGTCGTGTCCAGCGGCGCGCCCCGGGGCACCGCCTTGCCCGGGCCGAGCGTGACGCCGGGTTTGGTTCCCAGATGATCCGCCACGAAATCGACCACATCGCCCAATCGCACGGCAACGCCGCTGGTGATGTTGTAAATCCGGCTTTCGGTGGGCAGCGCACGATAGGCCTTCACGATGCCCTGGGCCGTGTCGAAGACATGGGTGAAATCCAGCAATTGGTCGGCCCCGCTGTCATTGCTCAGCCCCGTCACCCCGTCCAAGGGGCAGAATGCCCAGCGATAGATCGGGAACATGCCCTCGGGCCGCCGACCCGGGCCATAGACGAAATAGACGCGGGTGCAGACCGTCTGCATCCCATAGGTGTCACCGTATTTCAGGACCAATTCCTCGCCCGCCAATTTCGACGCGCCGTAGAGATCGCTGGGGGTCGGGCAGTCGCTCTCCTTCATCGGCCCCTCGCGCGTGCCATAGACCGCGCCGGAAGAGATGAAGGTGAATTTCTTCACATCGTGGGTGCGCGCCGCTTCCAGCACATTGACCGTTCCCATGATGTTGAGTTCGAGGAAATGACGGGGCCGTTGCGTGAATGCCGGCACACCGGCAATGGACGCAATATGGATCACGCCGTCGATCCGGCCGGCGTATTTTTCAAACAAGGCATCCACCGTGCCCGCATCGGTCACGTCGCCCGCCTCCCGGCTGATCTTGGCGGCATGGGCCTTCAGCTCGTCGGTCGCCAAACGGTCGAAATCGGGCATATCGCGGTCGAAGGCGATGACCTCCTCGCCTTCCTCCAGCAGCTTTGTCGCCACCCACATCCCGATATGACCCAACGCCCCCGTTACCAAAACCGCCATTTTCGCCCCCTGCTAGTCGTTATTTCGGCAATGGTATGCGCGGCGGGAAGGAAAAGAAAAGGCCCGGACTAGTCGGCCGCTTCCTCAATCGGGCGAACGTCCCGCGAACGGTTCGCCGCCCTCAGTTTTCGTCCGATATCCGACGCGAAGGCAGCATTGAGGGCGGACCGGACTTCGGAATACTGTCCGTAAAGCTGCCGAAGCCGGCCGGTACCTATGCAAAAATATCTGCTGGGTTTGGTCGTCGTCACCGAAGCCGTCGCAGGATCGCCGGACAGGCACGTGACCTCACCGATCAGGCTGCCTTCACCGCACATCCCGACACGTCGGCCATCCAGGATCGCCTCGGCCTCCCCGCTCGCCAAATAGATCAACTCGGTAACCGGTTGGTCTTCAATCACAAGGTTCGTGCCGACCGGGGCATCAACCCAAACACCACTATCCAGCAGCCGGCGTGCAGTCTGCTTGGGCATAGAGGGAAATTTGCTTTCAATGAACGCGGTTTCTTCCGGCGTCAGTTTGACCCGGGACGCGATCCAGTAGAGGCGGCATATGCCGATAATGCTCAAGACAATCCAAAACACCTGGATCAGTGCCGAGGAAAGATTGAATTGTGCCGCAAGGCTGAACAACACACAGGACGAGGCCGCTAAATTGAGCAATGAATATCGATAGGAATGGCCTGCAATAAAGCCAAGCTGCAATGCCGCATAGGCCGTGACATACAGACCGACCCCGACAAGCCCGACGGCCGAGAATAGATTGGCCGAAAAAAGATCAACATCCACGGCGTACGTCCTTTATATGGCCTTTAAATGGCCTTTATATGGCTGGCCGTAGCAGGGCCTACCGGAACGGTCCTGCGCCGCGCCCCGGCCGGCCGCCTTCAATCGTCATCCCCCCTCCCCGCCTTCTTCTGCGCGGTATTATGTTCCGTCAACCCTTGAATCGAAAAGCCCCGCCTTCCGACCCTGACAAATCCGCCGATCGCAATGACCGGCATTGCCAAAGGTTTGGTAGTTATGTCCCTGCATCTCGGCTGGTGGCGCCTGTTTGAAAGCCGGGCAGCCTATCAATCGGCAATTTCGTATCGCCTAATGCAAATGTGATGTTAGATATGCTTTAGCCCCGCATTCGGCGCCGCAATTCAGTCGACCGTCGATCAAAACAGAACAAAGGTTTCCGTTTCTTGCTTTGGCAGCGTGTCTTAGACCTGAACGATGAGGGTGGCCGACGGCTTGGCGAAACGCGCGGTCGGGACCGGAAATCTTTCGAGATGGCTGAATTACCGGCCGAGGACGGCAAGCCGTCGGGGTGGACGAATATCAATGCCTATCGCCAGTTTCTCGCCAACGAAGACCGTGTCCTAGGGTTTGTCCATCACGTCCGCGCGTTGTTTTATCCGGACTCCCATGCGCTGAGCCTTGATCAGGCGCGGGTACTCTCTTGCGGTATCACCTGCGTGCCGGAATATCTGCTCTACCGGCACCGGCTGGGATGGAATGACCGGCTTCCCGAGTTCATAGCGGCCGCCGTCAAATCGTTCGCGGGCATGAACAAGCTGCTGTATTGGTGCACGGCCCAAAATATCATGATGCAGAACAGTGCCTTGACCGCCAATCCGGACGTGCTGTTGGCGGCGGCGCGAACCAATGACCTTTTTTGGGATCACGACGAACGCTGCCCTATCAGCCGCACCAAGTTCCTGGAGGTTGCCGATGTTTTTTGCGCGCCATCGGTCGCGCCGGAAGAGCCGCCGTTCGATCTGCATGGGCTTAACGACTATGCGGTTGTTGCGGATCGTTATCTAAACTGTTCCATGGCGCGGTTCCATCTTGCCATGGCGCTTGTGGAAGCTTGCGAAGCCGATCCACAGGCATTGTACGCCACCAACACAAAGGCAAAAATCCTCAATTATCTGGAGCATTTTTCGGATGAAAAAGCGACATCGCAGCTTCAGCGCAAGGATGCTCTAGACTTGGATATGCCTGAGCTGTGGCTCCGGGTTAACCGTCTTTGCCGAGCGGAGATGGAGCGCACCGAATGCGCGCTGAATGCAATGTTTCCCGAACAGCCCTGCGCGTTTGAGGGCGAGGAGATCGCCGACAATCTTGTCGAAACGCCATTCGACCGGCTTGCCGCCCTGGCGGAGCAAGACCCTCCGCAGCCGTCGACGAGATAGCATCGCTTGTAGAAGCAAGCCCGTTGGGCGGGGCGATACGGGCGGAACAGAGAGGTGGCCGCGCGATAGAGTGGACAAGAAAAGGCCCGCCGAAGCGGGCCTTTTCGAAAAGATCGTTCAATAAGCGCGGTCAGGCGGATTGGCTGCGCCGACGGCGGATCAAGAACAGCCCGCCAAACGCACCGAACAACAGCGGCAAAGCGGCCGGGACGGGAACAGCAGAAATATCACCCGCGATGCCGGACAGGTACCAGCCCGACTCACCCTCCCCTTCGGAGACGGTCGCCACCAGCGCGAATTGTTCGCCCACAAAGGCGGTGTCGAAGACAACGAAATCATCAGACGCAAGGTCGCCACTGCCCAAGAGCGCGCCAAAGGCGACGCCATCGAAGGCATAGAGTTCCCAGCCCCCGCAGGTGTTGCCTGAACTATCGCATCCATGATGATCGCCGCCGGCAAAGTCGAAACCGGCCAAGCTTACGGTCTGGTTGAATGACAGGGACAAGAACTGATTGAAGCCGACGCCTGAATTCACCTGCTCTTCAGTGGAGCTGTCGTCGTGTTCGACACCAATTCCGTGATGGTGTCGTCCACCCCAGATATCTTCAACAATATCGACCCCGGTCAAAAGGGAGGTTGAATTGGTTTGTTGGTCGGTCAACAGAACCCCGCCGGTCACGGTCAGACCCGTACCCACCGCCGCTGAATTATCGGCCCGGATCGCTTCACCAAAAGTGAAGCTCGTTCCGCGGATATCGCCGCTCGTCGGACTGGACCCATTGGGGAAATGGCGGTTCTGGTAACTTCCGCCGGAGAAGTTCTTGTCGCCATTAAAGTTGTAAAACCAGCTTCCAGCCACGCCGGGATCATTTACAAACCCGGAATTCAGGCCACCGATCGTTGCGGCACCCGCCGCATTCGCAAACAGCGCCACGCCTGCCGCAACAACAGCGCCTCTTAATAAAGACCGCATTTCAATTCTCCCCGGCTGCAAATTGCTATTTGCTTATAAATAGCTCAACTCTGAACACACCGTGTCAACGCGCCTCCGTAAATGCAGCGACATTGTTGACAGCGGTTATGAATTACAATGGCCTCATCTATGTCCTTTTTGCGTCGATCTACATCACGGTCGAATGCCGATCCCTGAAAAAGAAAAGGCCCGCCGAAGCGGACCTCTCCTGCATGTTTGGCAGTCTGGCTATTTGGCAGGCTGGCTATCAAGCTGCGAAACGACGGCGTCCGAGCATGAAAAGCGCCCCAATCCCCGAGATCAACAAAGGCAGGGCCGCCGGCACCGGCACAACGGTAAGGGGGGGCTCTCCCTGACCCGGATCTCCATCATCGATCAAGATCTGAGTAACCTCCGTGATCGTGCCCAAGCCCAGCAAAGCGCTCCCATTCTCGTTGCCGGCAATGATCGCGGACTGGACGCCAATCCCCAAGGTCAGCAACCCGAACTGCAAACCGAACTTACCGCCGACAAACAGTGCAAGGGGGTTTTCGACATACTCGGCCAGATTCAGGGTTTCCAAAATATTGAGCGTCACATCGGAAATGTTGTCCGATGATATTGGGTTCGATTCGGTCGCAACGGCGAAATCCGGCGCATCCAAAGAAATGATGTAGTCGGTTGCAAGCGAGTCGACGAATGTTTCACCACCGATGGAAAAACCCTGGGAAACGACTGCGAGCGGGATATCGCCATCAAGACGAGTTGGATCGGGATCCACAGCGTCATAGTCTATCGTGAAAAAGTACGTTCCCTGCTGACCGCCGAATGCAGCGAAATCTCCGGACGCGATGTCTGCCGTGAACTCTCCCGAGTAGCGCAAAGTGACTGCGCCGGCCTCAGAAACCGAAAACAATGCAACGCACGCCGTGAATACGGCGAGTAAATTTCTCCCCAACATCAGTACCCCCGAAAGTAAAACCAAAAACTTGTAGTGACTTGTTGCAGTCGGCCGTCAATTACATTGCAGAAAATGAGTTGTACAGTGTTCACTCAGCTTTTTTGAACAGCTGTTTACATCTTGACCGAATGCGACACCGTCCGGTTTGTGAGATAATTATTTTATAATGCCAGACTTATGGAAATAAGGCGGGCGCGGGAAATTGGAAGACCCGCCGAGGCGGGCTTTTCCGGCCGTATTGGCCGCCGGGGCGGCGCGCACGCCCACACCTTTAAGGAAGACGGAGTTGAACGCGCTGCATCGCCCGGTTGGGTAACGAACCGCCTACCGCCTCCAAACCGCAAAAGCCCTGCGGTGCGTTTGTCAGGCCGCGGCCTTTCGGCCGAAGCGACGTACCGCGACGAGAATGAACAAGCCGGCCGCTGCCAGGGGAAGCCCGGCGGGGATCGGCACCTGTGAGACGGTTTCCGTGGCCGACAGGCGCAGGGCTTGTTCGCCGCCGGACAGTGCGAAGATCGAGGTCTCCCACTTCAACCCGTCGGCGAGTTCGGCGTCCGTGAAGTCGAATATGAAATCCAGAATGTTGATCGACCCGAAACTGTTGGCGACGATCAGATCGAAAAAGACCCCGGCACCGGCCTCGAACCCACCGAAATAATCGACATCGAAGATCGTACCAGCGGCGAGCGTCGCCGCCCCGGTCACGGCGATTTGGTCATAATCGATACCGGCGGCCGTGCCGCCCAGTTCGAATTCCAGCGACGTGCCGCCGAGGATGTCCAAGTCACCGGCAACGCTGAGCAGGCCCGGCGAATTGCCCGCCGCGATCGTCGCCCCGCTAACCGAAACATTGCCTTCCAACAAACCGCTACCGCCGAGCGTTCCGCCTTCGATGGCGATTTGCTGCTGCGACAAGGTGCCGTCAACTGTCAGTCTGCCGGCTGTTTGTGTATAGGTGCCGGTACCGTTGAACACCGACCCATTTGCAATTTGGACAGCCCCAGAATTTGCAAACGCTCCATCATTGGTGATCGTACCGTTGTTGATAAAACTCGCTTCCTTGTTTTCCGACGCGCCTTTGACGGTCAGGTTACCGTTGTTGGTCATCGTCTGGGCTACTGGCTGACCTCTCCTCACGCTATTGACTATTTCCAGACCGTCTTCGAACGTTAGAGTCTCGCCGTCGTTGCCGGCGGCCACAGTCGTATCAGGACCGGAAAAAGTAACCTTGTTCCGGACGACCCCACTACCGCCGATGGTAGAATCCCGAACGACAATGCCTTCGTCAGCAGACAGCGTTCCGTCGACCGTCAGGTTTGATTCCTTAAGAGCAAGAAACTTCGTTCCGGCTTCAAAGACCGATCCGGCTAACAGATGGACCGTTCCAAGAATACTGCTAAATCTACCATCTAGCCGAACGGTCCCCTCGTTGATGAAATTGCCATCATCCGTCGAGCTAAAATCACCTTCAATGACGACCGAATTGGACTGGTTTATAAAGTGACTACGGCTCGTTTCTATTGACCCTTTTATGGTCAGAGGACCGTCCGTTAAAATGACCGATTCTAGGTCGTCAGTGTCACGTACTATGATATCTCTCGCAACTGTTCCACTACCACCGAACGTGCCTCCAAAAAATTCGAAAGATCTGGCGAATCCTTCTTGCAATGACATGGTGCCGTCAAAGGTCGTCGTGCCTGAAAATTGAGTGTAACCACCGCTACCGGTGAGCACCGAGCCAGCTTCCAGAACCATGTCACCTTTGTTGCGGAGGATAAAGTTGTTGGTGAAAATACCAGGGCCCTGACCTTCATTACCCTTATTGACGAATAGTCCGAGGTTTTCGAAGATGGAAACATTCTCAATTATGCCTGAATTGAGGAACACCCCGCCGCTTTCGACGGTGAACGTGTTGTGGGTCACCCCTGTCTTTTCGTTGGTGACCAACCCTCTATTCTCGAATTGGCCGGCTTGAACAAACGTCCCACGATTGATGACTGTGCCCTTGTTCTGGACGTTGGTGAAAATGGAACCATTTTGCGTGAAATGATCTTCATTGATCAAAGTGCCTTCATTGTTGAAGGGCACAGAACTTTCAACAGGTGCTGTCGCCGTCGCCGTGGCGCCTTCCGCAATTGTGGACTCTTCACCGGTTAGTTCGACCGGTAGAGTCTCAAAAAGTTCACAACCCGCTTCCGTAGGAAGCAAACAAAACTGGTTGATGTTTACAGCTTCACCGGTGCCCACATTCAGATTAAGCGGAACCGCCATCGCGCCTGTCGACGCAACGGCCATCGATGCGCCGGCGAGCGCAACGCCCAGCGAGATGGTTCGAATGGTTCCTACGATTTCGGCGCGCAGGGTCGTGCGCAGATTGCGGTCAGGCAGCATCTTGATTTTCCCCATTTATAGGCTGTTGCAATGCAAAACAAACATGCCCAAGGAGAAAATGACCCGGTCAATCCGCTTACGGATTTGTCCCAACCGACCTAGATTCTACACAAACATATAAATTCTGTTCACACTTCGTTGACACTTGATTGTTGGTTTATTAACAATCAGTTAGCCAACTTTATTAGTTTATCATGTATTTCTGAAATTTGGCAATAGCGTACCGGTCGGATCGCGTGGTAAGCGCGTTTGAGCCAAAGACATTAAACGCGCGATCATACCTCAGTCCATGGCCACACGTGACGGTAAAGGCGTCAAAGACGAATGGGCTCGCAGGCCCCGGCCACCCGACCTATGCGAAGAAAGCCAAGGCCGCAGATGCCGCCGCCACCCGTCTCAATGGAAAGAAAAGATGGTGCCCCCAGAGGGGCAAAGTTTGAACGCGCCAGAGTTCACAAGGCCGAATGGCCGCCCGAGCTTATGCGAGGAAAGCCAAGGCCGCGGATGCGGCCGCCCGGCGATTGAGGGTTATGAAAAGATGGTGCCCCCGGGGAGACTCGAACTCCCACTTCCGTAAGGAAAACAGATTTTGAGTCTGTCGCGTCTACCAGTTCCGCCACAGGGGCACTCAAAAGGCCGGGGCGCGGTTCGGATTACCGAATACGGCGCCGGGAGGGGTCTAATAGCTTTCCGGGCGCGGGCGGTCAATCCGTCTGTTCGGGGCAACGGTGGAAAACAGGCGTTCAGCGAAAAAAGGCCCGCGCAGGCGGGCCTTTTTCATCAAAACCGCGCCAACGGCCGGGTCAGGCGTTACGCCGCCGCCGAAGGATCAGGAATCCGCAGAGCCCGGACAGCAGAAGCGGCAGGGCGGCCGGGACCGGCACCGAGGTGACCGGATTTCCCCCGTTACCCGTATCGGGGTCGGTCTGCTCGGTCACCACATCGATGCTCGTCAGGGCTCCTTCAAGCGCCATAAGACCTTCCAACGTGTCGAACGTGCCAAACGTAGCGACAATCGACACGAGCGAGCCCTCGCCAAACAGGAAAAGGCCCTCAGCAAAACCGAAATTTCCGTCGGTCAGGGGGTTGGCAATCAAAGCTTCCGGATCGTAGTCGGTGAAGATTGCAAAAAAGATATCGGGAAAGCCCGGCGACGTCTTCGCCAAGATGTTGAACCCATTCCCCGAACCGAAGTTGATCTCAAGATCATTGACCGACGTATCCGTGTAGGTTTGCCCGCCGAGTGTAATACTGCGCGCCACAACGGCATTGGGAATGATTCCGGCCACACCCGAGGGATCGGGATCCGGATTATCGAAATCGATGTCGTAGAAGAACGACCCCGCTGTACCCAGCAATGGAGCGGCCGTTCCGACCGCCTGATCGACCGTGAAATCCCCGCTGTAGCGGAGTGTAATGGCCGATGCCTGTTTTGTGGCGAAACAGCCGATTGCCGTTACCACCGCGATGGCGAAAATAGACCTCATCTTCATGGAAACCCCCTAGACGACGCCGTTTACGCAATACGACTCGCCCCCCGTAAAACAAAAAAGCGCGGCCCAGGCCGCGCAGGAGGGTTTCTACTGCACTCAATCTATTTGGATAGCAATAGATGGATAATTAACACGCGTTAATAGTAGCGTTGACGTAAGTTCCTTTGGCACCTGCAAAAGCGACAACGCCCGTGCGTCGCACAGGCGTTGTTTTCTTCAATTAAGTCGTTTTTGGGTCAGGCGGCGTTCCGGGCCCTGCCCTCAATGACCCCGGCGAGGCGTTGAACCGCCTCGGCTATGGTCGCTTCCGGCACATTGGTGAAGTTGAGGCGCATCGTATTGTGGGCCGGGTTCATGGCATAGAACACATCGCCCGGCACAATAGCGACGCGGGCATCAGCCGCGCGTTGGAAAATGTCGTGTGCGTCGGTGCCTTCCGGGAGTGTTACCCAGACGAACATGCCACCTTCCGGCCGGGTCCAGGTCACGCCGGCCGGCATTTCCGCTTCAAGCGCCGCCAACATGGCGTCCCGCCGGATGCGATACAGGTCCCGCGCGCGCTCAGACGTCTCCGCCTCAACCCCCGTTTCGATCAGATGCAGGGCCGCGTATTGCGTCAACGGGCTGGTGCACAGATCGAGCCCCTGTTTGGAGATAATCAGCCCATGCAACAAGCGCTGCGGCACGACCATCCAGCCCACCCGAAGGGCCGGCGCCAATGTCTTGGAGACGGTGCCGGTATAGATCACGTGGCCATCATAGGGTCCGTCGCCTCCTTGATCGGCGATGGAGATCAGAGAGGCCGGTTGAACGCCTTCATACCGCAAGGCGCCATACGGGTTGTCCTCAATCAGGATTACGTCGTCCCGCTGCGCCGCGGCGACCAATGCCTTGCGTGCGTCCAAGGTCATGGTTTCCCCGGTCGGGTTGCGGAAGTTGGGCAGGCAATAAGCGAATTTCGGCATCGTCTCCGCATCGCTGGAGGGCTTGAATACGGGCGTATTGCCGGACCAATCGATCGCCGTATATCCCGGTTCACGCGGGCGCCAGGCGTCCAATGCACCCAGGAAGGTCGGTTCGTCCAGCGCGATCCGGTCGCCCTTGTTCAGCAAGGTTTGCCCGATCAAGGTGAGGCCCTGTTGGCTGCCGGTGGTGATCAGGACGTTTTCCGCGGTGACGGAACCCGCGCCTTCTTTCCGCATTTGGGCAGCGATCAGCGCGCGCAGCGGTTCGATCCCCTCCGCCGGGCCGTATTGCAGCGATACCGCCGGCGCGCTGCGCGCGACATGGGCGAAAGCATCGGCAACCGCATCACCCGGGAAGAGTTCCGGCGCCGGCAGGCCACCGGCCAGCGAAATGACGTCCGGCCGCGCCCCCAGGCGCAGGAGCACCTTGGTTGCATCGTTGGAAGTTTCAAACCAGTCAGCCAGCTTCGTCATCGCCGTAAATCCCTAAAAACATCGGTTGAAGCGCAAAGATTAATCCCGATGCCCCGGCAAGTGTATGCGAATATCCTGGCGAATTGGATATCATTTGAATAAATTAGTCATCATATTCCTTTTTTGAGACTTGATGTGACTATAGAACTGGATTTGACGGATCGTAAGATCCTTCTATTGCTGCAAAAGGACGCCACCCTATCCACGGGGGAAATCGCCGACCGCGTGGGGCTTAGCCAATCCCCCTGCTGGCGGCGTATACGGCGGCTTGAGGATGCGGGCGTCATCGCCAAGCGCACGGCTTTGCTGGACCCCAAATCGCTGGGCTTTCCCGTACTGCTTTTCGTGGAGGTGAAGGTTCGCCCGCCGACCCCGTCGGTGCAGGAGGCTTTCGAGGAAACCATCCGGCAAATCCCCCGGATCCTTGAATGCTACAAGGTGATGGGCGAACGGGACTATGTGCTGAAAATCGCCGCAAGGTCGATCGAGGACTATGAGGAGAACGTCCACGCCCGCCTGATGCGTATTCCGACCCTGTGGAACATGACCACGACCATGGTGATGTCGACCGTGAAGGCGACGACGGAACTGCCCCTTACGCCTGATCCGCCGCCAGCAGCGCCGCGTCGGCCTCAGCCTTCCGGCGATGAGGCGCATCCATATACTCCGCGGATTGCATCTCCATAAGGCGCGAAACGGTTCGTTCGAATTCGAATGCGTGCCGCCCTGCGGGATAGATATCCTGCGGCGGCGCAGCCGCGGCCATCACGATATTGACCTTGTGCTCATACAACGCGTCGATCAGCGTCATGAAGCGCTTAGCCTCGTTGCGTTTGGATTCGTCCAGTTTCGGCACCCCGTTCAGCACCAGGGTGTGATAGCGGCCCGCGACGGCAATGAAATCCTCGGCCCCGCGCGGCTGTTCACACAATTCCTGGAACGTCATCCAGGCGGTGCCGCGGGCGGCGCGGGAAACCTTGATGGTCCGCCCGCGCAATTCGACCTCGTCCTCCATCACCTGCGCCCCTTCCGTCAAATCATGGAAAGCCTTTTCCAATTCCTTGGTCGAGGCCGGGCCGAGCGGGGCGTGGTAAATCTTGATGCTTTTCAGGCGGATCAGCCGATAGTCGGTGGGCGAATCCAGGTGCAACACGTCCAACTTGCTCTTCAAAAGATCGATGAAGGGCAGGAAATTCGCGCGCTGCAGACCGTCTTTGTAAAGATCGTCCGGCGGCCAATTGCTGGTCGCCACCACAACGACCCCGTCTTGGAACAGGTATTCGAACAAGCGCCCCAGGATCATCGCATCGGCGATATCGGTGACATGGAATTCATCGAAACACAGCAACGTCACCTTTTCCGCCAATTCGGCGGCGATCTTCGGCAGCGGATCGCTTTCCTTGTTCTTGCGGTTCTTCTGTTCCTGACGCCAGGCATGAACCTTGCCGTGAACCTCGATCATGAATTCGTGGAAATGAACGCGGCGCTTGGCCTCCATCTCCACCTCATCGAAGAACAGATCCATCAGCATGCTCTTGCCACGGCCGACGCCGCCGAACATGTACAGCCCCTGTGGCGCCTCGGCGCGGCGGCGGGCAAGGCCCAGGCGTTCCTTCCAGCCCGTCTGGCCGGATTTGGACGCATAGCCTTTCAAGGCATGATGCAGACTCTGAAGTTTTTCCGCGGCCAGTTCCTGCAACGGATCTTCACGCAGGGTGCCGTCGGCTTTCAGCGCACGGTAACGAAATAAAGGGCCGTCCCCCATCGCGGAACACCAACCTTCCTTATGAGTGAGACCTAGAACCGGTAATTCAGGGAAAGGGTCACTTCATTCGACGTATAGTCATCGGATTGGAAACTTTCACCGCCGGCCAAGGTGCCGGTTTCCACTTCACCCAGATTGATGAAACGATAGCCGAGGTCGATGCCGAAACTGTCGCTTACATACCAGGTGAACCCGGCCATGATCCCCAGCGCCAGATTGTCGGTGCTGTTTTCCGTCGTCGTGATGGCGCCGGTGAAATTGTTACGCTCGACCTCGGACGTATTTCGCGCCCAGCCGACCGAAGCCCCCAGATAGGGCACCCAATCGTCCCCGAACTGACGAATTTCCCAGGCCAGATTCACCAGGGCGGTCGTGGTGTTCAGATTGTTCTCATAGCCGATGGTCGGCGGCCCGTTGTCGCGCGCATCGAAATCGAAGCGGAATCGATAGCCGACCTCGAATTCCGCGCGCAGGGGTACATCGCCGAAAGTATACCCCAGAACTCCCCCTGCACCGGCAACCAGGTCCTCACCATTGTTGACCTGGAACGCGGTCATGCCGGTGGAGGTAACGTCCTCTACCTCCGACAGGAAAGAACCAACGCCTTTCAGGCCGATATAGGCCCGCCCCTGGTCCGCCTGTGCGGATCCGACGGATCCAGCCAGAAACACTGCGGCAGCAAGGGCTGCCAAACGACCAATCATATTCCCCACCTCGACCGAAACATTTCAGCCCAACGGTTATGCCGAATATGGCTGCGCCTGTCGAGGATTCCGGCCCACCCCGTGACAGCGAAACACCGAACAGACCTGTCCCCGACCGTAGGCCAAGGGCCGCACAACGCGCGACTGTCACCACGAAAAGCGAAAGGGCCCAGCAATCGGCCGGACCCTTAAACTTAACCGCGCCGCTCACACAGCGTGTACCGGCCGCCTTAAACGGCGGACCGCACAGGACCTGCCGCCATTGGATTAGCCGCTATTCAGTCAGCTGCACGTCTATCAGCGGGGAGCCAACACCATGATCATCTGACGTCCTTCCATGGAAGGACGCTGTTCGACCTTGGCCTTTTCGTCCATTTCGTCGCGAACACGGTTCAGGACTTCCATGCCCAGCTCCTGGTGCGCCATTTCACGCCCCCGGAACCGCAAGGTCACCTTCACCTTGTCGCCCTCTTCTATGAACTTGTGCATGGAACGCATTTTGACGTCGTAGTCATGCTGATCAATGTTCGGACGGAACTTGATCTCTTTGACCTCGATGACCTTCTGCTTCTTGCGCGCTTCGTTCTTCCGCTTCTGGGCTTCGTATTTGTATTTGCCGTAGTCGAGGATCTTCGCCACGGGCGGGTCCGCGTTCGGCGAAATTTCAACCAGGTCCAACCCGGCCTCGAAGGCTAACTTGATCGCCTCCGCGGTCGCGGTGACCCCGACATTCTCTCCCTCAGCGTCAATCAAGCGCACTTCCTGCGCAGTGATGTCGTCGTTTACCCGCGGCCCGTCTTTTGACGGGGGCGGCGCAAAAAATGGCCGTCGTATAGTGTCCTCCTGAAGGCGTCTTCTCGCCTTGCCGTCTTTTCAGAAATCGTACCGTATTATGCGCCCGGTCCCAATCAATTCCTCAAGGGAACCCCCGAAAGGATCCGAAACGCACCTTCGTGAAGCGGCGGCGGCAAGAACCACCGCCATTCCACACGCCGGGCGGTACCCCGGCGCTTCCGCATATCATACCGTACCCGGTATTGTCGCGTCCGTTTTAAGGATAGCGAGTGCGGCGTCAAGCGCAAGGACCTCTTGCGCTTTGCCGCCCAGCCGACGCACGGCGACCGTGCCTTCCTCGGCCTCGCGATTCCCCACGACCAGCATCACCGGCACCTTCATGTGGCTGTGTTCGCGGACCTTGTAGTTGATTTTCTCGTTCCGAAGGTCGGTTTCCACCCGCAAACCGGCCTTCCGGCATGCCGCGGCGACCTGTTCCGCATAGTCGTTGGCATCCGACGTGATCGTCGCCACAACGGTCTGGACCGGGGCCAGCCACATCGGAAAACGCCCGGAATACTGCTCGATCAGGATGCCCATGAACCGCTCGAACGATCCCAGGATCGCCCGGTGCAGCATGACGGGACGGTGCCGGGCGCCGTCTTCGGCGACATATGTCGCGTCCAGCCGTTCCGGAAGCACGAAATCGACCTGCAGCGTGCCGCATTGCCAATCCCGGCCGATGGCGTCGCGCAGCACGAATTCCAGCTTTGGACCATAGAACGCGCCTTCGCCGGGATTGAGCTTCACTTCGACACCGGCGGCCGTCGTCGCATCCATCAAGGCTTTTTCCGCTTTGTCCCAAACCGCGTCTTCCCCGGCGCGCGTGTCCGGGCGGTCGGAAAACTTCACGATGAACTCATCGAAGCCGAAATCGCGATAGATCGACGCCAACAGGTCGATGAACAGCTTCGTCTCGCTTTCGATCTGATCTTCCGTGCAGAAGATATGGGCGTCGTCCTGGGTGAAGGCGCGCACGCGCATCAAACCGTGCAGGGCGCCCGACGGTTCATAGCGGTGGCAGGACCCGAATTCAGCCATCCGCAACGGCAGGTCACGGTAGGACTTGATACCCTGACGGAAGACCTGGACGTGACCCGGGCAGTTCATCGGCTTCAACGCCAGCATACGCCGGTTATAGGCGCGATGCGCCTCGCTGCCGTCCTGCGCGGGCGGATGGTCGGTATCCGTTTCGTCCACTTCGGCAACGAACATGTGCTCGCGGAATTTCTCCCAATGCCCGGATTCTTCCCAAAGCTTCCGGTCGACGAGCTGCGGCGTCTTCACTTCCACGTAACCGGCATCTTCGAGACGGTTGCGCATATAGCGTTCCGCCTGGCGATAGACCGTCCAGCCCTTGGGATGCCAGAAAACGGAGCCCATGGCCTCTTCCTGCATGTGGAATAGGTCGAGTTCGCGGCCCAGTTTGCGATGGTCGCGTTTTTCCGCTTCCTCGATCCGCGTCAGATGGGCCTTCAGCTCCTTCTCCGTCCGCCAGGCCGTGCCGTACAGGCGCTGCAACTGCGGCCGGCTGCTGTCGCCGCGCCAATAGGCGCCGGCCAGCTTCATCAGCTTGAAGGCCTTGGGCAGCTTGCCGGTGGATTCCAGATGCGGGCCACGGCACAGGTCGAGCCACTTTTCCCCCTGACGATAAATCGTCAGCGGTTCCTCGGACGGCAGTTCGCCCACCCACTCGGCTTTGAATTCCTCACCGATCTGATTGAAATAGTCGACGGCATCCGCACGGTCCCAAACCTCGCGCACGATCGGATCGTTGCGGTCGACGATTTCGGCCATCTTCTTTTCGATTTTTTCAAAATCCTCGGTGGAGAAAGGCTCCTCGCGATGGAAATCGTAGTAAAAACCGTCCTCCGTCGACGGACCGAAGGTGATCTGCGTACCCGGAAACAGTTCCTGCACCGCCTGCGCCAGAACGTGGGCGGCGTCATGCCGGATGATTTCCAGCGCGTCTTCGTGATCCTTGGTGACGATTTCGACCTTGCTGTCTTTTTCAATGGGACGACTAAGGTCCCACAGGTCACCCTCTACCTTCACCACCATCGCGGCCTTGGCCAGCCCAGGCCCGATCGAGGCGGCCAGTTCCGCACCCGTCACGGCGCCGTCGAATTCGCGGACGTTCCCGTCGGGAAGCGTGATCGCTACCATTGTTCTATTCCCTAGTTAAGAAAATGAAATTTAGTTCGAAACAGGTGCCCGGGGACCGTCGCGGCAGCATCGATGTCGATGGAACAAGCGTCGGGCGGGCGGTGTCGCAATGACAACGGTTCAGACGACCCCCTCAGGGGGTTCGGGCGCTAGGCGTGCGCATACCGTCATTCAGGGCAAATTCGAACACAACTTTCATCCCGGCAAGACCGTCATTCGAAGGCGGTTCCTCAAACGCGCGCGACTTTAGCGAAAGCCGGTACCAAGTCAAGGGAAGCCGCCCTTAACGGAACATCGCGCGGGGTGTCAGCGGGTTGTCAGCGGGGCTTTAAAGCCGCGAAAACCTGATCCGGCGGCAAAGCGTTCAGGTCCGGCTGCCGCAGGATGGTGACCGAGGGGCCTTTCTGCGCGCACAAGGCCGGGTCGGACGCATGAGAATAGAGCACCACGCTGGGGCAGCCGGAAATCGTGATCAGATGCATCGGCCCGGTATCATTGCCGACCGCGCCCGCGGCCCGGCGCGCCAACGGCGCAATCTGCAACAGACTGGTCTTCCCGATCAGCGACATAGCATCCGGGCAGCGCCGCAGAATGGCGCCTTCGGCCTCGGCCTCGGCCTTGGTTCCCAGCACGACCGGCGTTAACCCGGCGGCCTGCAGCCGGGCGGCCAGGTCGGCGAAATTTTCGGCCGGCCAGCGTTTCTCCGGCCGGTGCGGCGCGCCGCCCGGCGCCAAAAGCACGAAACGATCGGGCAACGTCATCCCGTCTATCCCCTCGTCACCCAGAAAGGAAAGATCGGGAAGCGCGACATCCAGGATGCCCGCGCCCGCCAGTTGTTCCCTCTGCCGGTCGACCGTATGCATCGCGTCTCGGTCCGTATTGGCGTGGGGATGCGACGCACCGGCGGCAATCCCGGACCATAAGGGCCTGTTCGGCCAAAACAGTTTCAGATAGGTGCTGCTGCGATCGGAGGTTTGCAGGTCGAAGACGATCTGCGGGCGGGCGGCGCACAGCATGGTCCGCAAGCGCAGCACACCCGGCAGGTTCCATAAGGCCGGGCGCGGGTCGATCAGGATTGCGTCGAAAAGACCGCTCGCTTCCGCCAGTTTGCGGAAAGGCACGGTTGTCAGCAGGGAGATTTCCGCCATCGGATAGGCTTTACGGATCGCCTGCATCGGGCCAATGGCCTGCAGGAAGTCGCCCAAAGCCCCTAGTTTTATGATCAGGACCCTGTCCGCCGGCGGCGGATGGTTCTCAGCCTGTGCACTGTCGCCGGTCACGGATCGTTCCAACCGGCCTAGCCCATGCGGCGGCGGTCGGCCAATTCGCGATAGACCTCCACCGTCTTGCGGCACATCTCTTCCTTGGTGAAGCGGCGGCGCACATTGTCGATCGCAGCTTCGTGCAGCTTGTCGCGCGCTTCCGTATCGAGGGAAAGCGCCTCGCGCAGCACCGTGGCCACCGAATGCGAATTGCCGGGCTCGAAAAGCCAACCGTTGACACCTTGCTCGATCTGCTCGGGCGCGGCGCCATGCGCGGGGGCGATGACCGGGCGGCCCAAGGCCTGCCCTTCCACAGCCACGCGGCCGAACCCTTCCGGGTCGGTCGATGCGGACACGACGACGTCCGCCAGTTTGTAGGCCGCGGCCATGTCGTTGCAGTCGCCGACAATATGGACACGGCCATCGAGACCTAGTCGCTTCGCTGCGGATTCCAATTCTTCGCGATAGGCGCTGCGGCCCTGGTCCGCGCCAACGAACAGGCAACGGAATTCCAGGTCGGAGATTTCCGGCAAAGCCTGCAACAACAGCATCTGTCCCTTCCAGCGCGTCAGGCGGCCGGACATCAGAATCACCGGCACACCGTCCGGCAGGCGCCATTGCGTCGCCAATTTCACCACGCGTTCGGCGGAAACCGCCTGGGGGTCGAATATCTTCAGATCGATGCCGCGATGGATCACCCGCACCCGTGCCCAATCGATGTTGTAGTGTTCGATCATGTGGTCGCGGATGAAGTCACTAATCGCGATCACCCGGTCGCCTTTGACCATGACGGAATTGTACAGCTTCTTCAGCGGGCTTTCGTAGTTATACGTTGCGTGAAAGGTGGTCATGAAAGCACGGCCGGAACGGCGTGCCGCGTACATCGCGCTCCAAGCGGGCGCGCGGCTGCGGGCATGGATGATGTCCACATTCAGGCGTTCGGCGAGGTCCGCCAGGCGCCCGACATTGCGGTACATGGTGACCAGATTCTTACTGTCCATCGGCAGGTCGAAATGCTCGATCCCGGCGCGGACCAGTTCGCGCACCATCGGTCCGCCGCTGGATGCGACATAGGACCTGAAGCCGGCTTCCTTGGCCGCAAGGGCGACATCAATCGCGCCGCGCTCAGCCCCGCCCGTTACCAGGGCCGGAAGAACCTGCAGAATGCCGGGCGCATCGGCGGACGCCCCGTCAGCCGTGCCCGGCGCGGGTTCCCCGTGTGTCGCGGCCTCGCCCGCAGATGGTGTCGTGGTGTCGCTCATGCTTCAATGGCGGCCGGTCAGCAGCCGCGCCGCTTTGATTGAATCTGGAAAATCCCGGTCATGGTGGCTATAGACCGAAAATTCGGACCACGCGCAAGCCTTAGACAGCCCCTCATGACATTAGAAATTGACCAACCCGACACGATTGCAACACCGGACGGCGCGACCATCGCCTATCGGCACCTGCCGGCCCCGGGACCGAAGGGCGGGCCCGGCCTGCTGTTTTGCTGCGGGTTTCATTCGGATATGGGGGGCAACAAGGCCACCCGGCTGCATGATTTCGCCGTTAGGACCGGGCGGCAATACACGCGATTCGATTATCAGGGCCACGGTGCGTCGAGCGGTGCCTTCCGGGACGGAACGATCGGGACTTGGTTTTCCGACGCCCTTGCCGTGCTGGACCGGGTCACGGCAGGGCCGCAGGTCGTCATCGGCTCCTCAATGGGTGGATGGATGGCGATGTTGCTGGCCCGGGCGCGGCCGGAAAAAGTGGCTGGCCTGCTGTTGATAGCACCGGCGCCGGACTTCCCGGAAAAACTGATGCTGCCTTCTATGCCTGACGAAGTTCGGGCGGCGCTCTATCGAGACGGCGTTTGGGATCGCCCGTCGGAATACGCCGACGAGGATTATCCCATCACCCTGAAATTGATTGAAGAATCCCGCGCACATCACCTGCTGGACGGTGACCTGCTGGCCTTCCACGGGCCGGTGCGCATCATCCATGGGGACGCGGACGAGGTCGTGCCGTTACGCCATGTCCTCAGCATTCCAGCCGCCATCCGGTCAGCGGATGTGGTGACCGAAATCGTCAAGGGCGGCGACCACCGACTGTCCACGGAAGCCGACCTGCTTCGCATGGAAGCCCGGGTGGAAGACTTGATCGCCGCAACGGCCTGATCGCCACCACCGGCTGACGGGCGCGTCTAGAGCATCGCTTTCAGCGCCTGCCGGTAGTCCGGCCAGGCCAGGGTCACGCCCAGTTCATCCTTTATCCGCCGGTTAGAGACCCGTTTGTTATCGCGGTAGAAACTGCGCGCCATCGGCGACAGCTCCGCGTCTTCGAAAGGCACCAGGGGCGGCGGTTCGACCCCCAGCAAGGTGCTGGCATGGGCGATCACTTCCTCCGGCGGCGCTGGGTTGTCATCGCAGCAATTATAGGCGGCCCCCGCATTGGGCCGGTCGATAGAAGCACGGAGGATTGCCGTGATATCGTCCCGGTGAATACGGCTGAAGACCTGCCCCGGCTTGTCGATTCGCCGGGCTTGGCCTTTTTTTACCGTCTCCAACGCATTGCGGCCGGGGCCATAGATACCGGCCAGTCTGAAAAGATGGACCGGCACGCCGGTGTCCCGGCCGAGTTCCAGCCACCCGGCTTCGGCATTTTTCCGGCGTTCGCCGCGCGCGCCCGTCGGGATCAGGTCGGAGGTTTCATCGACCCAATCGCCGTCCCGGTCGCCATAGACGCCGGTCGTCGATAGATAGCCGATCCAAGCCATGCCGTCGGCGGCCGCCCGAATGGCGGCGCCCGCTTCATCGAGGACCGGATCGCCCGCTTCATCCGGCGGGACCGAAGCGAGAAGATGCGTCACCCCGTCGAGCGCGCCGTCCGGCAACGCCATGTCGCGGTCAAATCGAAAAATCGACCAGCCCCGCGCCGAGAGCTCGGATTGTTTTTCCGCGCTGCGGCAGGTGCCGGCGATGGACCAACCTTCAGCCTGCAAGCGCTCCGCCAAGGCGATTGCGGAATAGCCAAGGCCGAAACAGAAAAATCGATTGGTCATGGAATTGTCCTGCCCTCAAAAAAATGCGCGTGATCCGACCCTACGAATTTTGCGCTGCGGGCCCACCTGTCAATAGGACGGACCAAACCCGAATCCCTATCGACTGCAATCCGTTTAATAGAATCGGCTTGATTTCGAGAAGCGCCCGGTGAGACTGCGGGCCGATCAAACGCCCCCAGCGGGTCAGGAGGAAGGCTATGAATCCGGAAGCCAGTTTCCGATTTTCCCACGCGGTGACGCGGCAGCCGGGCAAGAGCGTCGCCCATGGCATCCGCGATGGTGCCGGCCCGGACCCGGATTCAGGCGCCTTTCTGCGCGAGCATGAAGCCTATGTGCAGGCGCTTCGTGCCACAGGGGCCGAAGTGACCGTGCTTGAGCCGCTTGAGGATTTTCCAGACTCGGTCTTCGTCGAAGACCCCGCGCTCTGCGTTGCAGGCGCGGCCATCATCCTGCGCCCTGGCGCGGAATCCCGATTCGGCGAACGTGACCCGATGCGCCGCGCGCTCGACGAAATCTTCACCCGCGTGATCGACCTGCCGGAAGGCGGTTTCGTGGATGGTGGCGACATCCTGGTCACCGGAAGAGAAGTCCTGATCGGCCTGTCGGCGCGGACGGACGAGGCGGGTGTTGCGCAGCTCGACCGGATCCTGGCGGAATTGGGCGTGCCGCTCCGCATCGTCCAGACCCCGCCCGAAATTCTGCATTTCAAGACCGGCTGCGGGTTACTGGATGCCGAAACGATCTTCGCAACGGCGCCCTTGGTCCGGTCCGGCTGTTTCGACGGGTATGAGGTTGTCGAATGCCCGGAAGGCGAAGAGCCGGCGGCGAACCTGATCCGCGTCAACGATACGGTTTTCCTGGCGAAGGGGTTCCCACGTACGGCGGCATTGCTGCGGGAAAAAGGCTATGCGGTTACGGAACTGTCCGTCGCCGAAGCGGCCAAGCTGGACGGCGGCTTGTCTTGCATGTCCCTTCGCTTTACGCCTGACCCCAGCAGTTAAGGCCCTGGAACAGGGATAGGCATGATTTTGGATCGGCATTCCAGGGCATTTGAGGCGTAACAATGGGTATTCGAAGCACAGCGCGGGCTTTCCTTTCGGCCCCTGTCCTTTTGGGCATCCTGATCGCGGTCAGCGCGCCTGCGCGTGCGCAACAGAACGACTTCCTGTCCAATCGCGAATATCAAATCTGCCTGAGCCTGGCAGTCCGCAACCCGGAAGAGGGTTTCGAACACAGCCTGCGTTGGCACGATGCGGGCGGTGGTGAGGCAGCGCTGCATTGCTCCGCCATCGCGCTCATCAATCTCGGCCATTATGAGGAGGCGGCGAAGCGCTTGGAGACGCTGGCGCTGGGTATGACCGAAGAAACCCCGCCGAATGTCGTCGCGGAAATTCTTGCCCATGCGGCCATTGCCTGGCAGCAGGCCGACAACCCGGACAAAGCGTTGGAAGTTCAGAACAGCGCCCTGGAATTGAGCCCCAACAATCCTGACATCCTGACCGATCGGGCAGTGAGTTACTTTTCCCGCGCTGAATACTGGGAAGCCATCGACGATTTGAACCAGGCCTTGTTCCTGGCCCCGGGCAGCGCGCCGATCCACGCCCTGCGCGCCAGCGCCTACCGATATGTGGATGCCCTGGACCTGGCCATGGAGGATGCGAACCGCGCCCTGAAGCTTGAGCCGGACAATCCCGAAGCCTTGCTGGAGCGCGGCATCATTCATCGGCTGCAAGGCAACGCGGTGGGTGCGCGGCAGGATTGGCTGACCCTGATCCGCCTGCATGAAGGCCGCCCTGCGGCGGAGGACGCGAAACGGAACCTGGAAATGCTGGACGTTCAGGTCGACGACGTGGCTGGGCCGGAATAACCAAGCCGGGCCTGGCGACACGCTAGAAGTCGAGATCCGCGTAATGCGGCGGCGGCGGCGCGCCCGGGATACGATCCGCCAGAATCTGACGGAAACACGGCCGCGATTTGACACGCGCATACCAGTCCTTGGCGGCGGGATGATCGTCCCAGGGAACGTCGCCCAGATAATCGACGCAGGAAAGATGCGCGGCGGCTGTCAGATCAGCCAGGCTCATATCCTCGCCCGCAAGCCAGGTGCGCCGGTCGACCAGCCATTCCACATAGGACAAATGGGTGTGCAGATTCCGGCTGCCGGCCTGAATCGCGCGGCTGTTCGGTTCCCCATGCCCCAAGAACCGTTTGACGATCTTCTCATCGACCAGATTGACGATGACTTCGTCATGGAATTTGCGGTCGAACCATTCGACCAGGCGTCGGACTTCGGCCCGCGTGACTGCGCCTTGGCCGATCAGCGATGCGTCGCCATACATTTCGTCGAGATATTCGCAAATCGGTTGCGACCCGGCGATCCGGGTGCCGTCCTCGTCGATCAGAAGGGGGACTTCGCCGGTCGGATTGAGCGCCAGGAACGAATCGTCCCGTTCCCAGACCTTTTGAACCTTCATCTCGAAGTCGAGCTTTTTCTCCCCAAGGACCAGACGGACCTTCCGGCAGAAGGGAGAGAGCCAGACATGATAAAGAAGCAGCATACCCACCGACTCGGATTAACGATTATCCCCCGATCCGAATCCCGGCGGGAGGTTCTAGCCGTAATAACCGCCGATGACCGGAACGGCAACGGGCCCGTTGCCCAAATCGATCCAAGAGTGATCAATCGGGAAACCGGGCCCGCCGTTTAAAGACAACCAGAAGGCGTTCTATTCCGCTGGAACCGCCGCTTGATCGCCGCCGATCGACACCGGGTGTTCCAGCTTGTCGATGACTTCATACGGCACGACATGCCAGAAGTGCTGCCGGTTCAGGTCCCAATCGGCGAGCAGACCGTCCGCCCATTTCGAATGGGTTTCGCGGAAATGGTCCTCGATATGCCGACGGCAGAAATCCGACCAATAGTCGGTTTCCAGCCGATTGACGGAGACCGAGCCCGGATTCAGCCGGTGCATGAAATCGCCGTCGCGGTCATAAATGAAGGCCATACCGCCGGTCATGCCCGCACCAAAGTTATCGCCAACCGTTCCCAGGATGGTGACCACACCGCCGGTCATATATTCGCAACCGTTTGAACCGCAGCCCTCGACCACCGTCACCGCGCCGGAATTCCGCACCGCGAAACGCTCGCCGGCCCGCCCGGCCGCATAGAGCGTGCCCGCGGTCGCACCATAGAGCACGGTGTTGCCAATGATGGCGTTGTCCTGGCTGGCCAGCGGGCTGACCGTGATCGGGCGGATCACGATGGTGCCCCCGGACAAGCCTTTACCGACATAGTCGTTGGCATCGCCCAGCACTTCCAATTTCAGCCCCTGAACCGCGAAAGCGCCCAGCGACTGCCCGGCCGATCCGCGCATGCGGACATGTAGGTGGCCCGGCGCCAAGCCGGTCATGCCGAATTGCCGCGTGATCTTTGAACTGATTTTGGTTCCGATCGCCCGGTAGGTATTCCGCACATTGTATTGCAGCTGCATTTTTTCGCCGTCGTCGAACAGCGCCTTGGCGTCGTCGATCATCTGCGCGTCGAGGGTTTCGGGAACTTCGTTCCGTCCCTCCAATGTGCAATAGGCGGGCGTGCCGCCGGTATCGGCCCGCACCAGAAGCGGGTTCAGGTCCAAATCGTCCAGATGTTCGGCGCCGCGATTGACCTGAGCCAGCAGATCCGTCCGGCCGATGACTTCGGCGAGCGACCGAACGCCCAAACCGGCCAGAATCTCGCGCACTTCCTCGGCGACGAAACTGAACAGATTGACGACCTTTTCCGGCGTGCCGGTGAACTTGTCGATCAAGCTTTGATCCTGCGTGCAGACGCCGACCGGGCAGGTGTTGGAGTGGCATTGGCGGACCATGATGCAGCCCATCGCGACCAGGCTGGCCGTGCCCAACCCATATTCCTCGGCCCCCAGGATCGCGGCGATTACAACGTCGCGCCCGGTCTTCATGCCGCCGTCGGCCCGCAGGCGGACACGATGGCGAAGCCCGTTCAAGGTCAGCACCTGATGGGCTTCCGACAGGCCCAATTCCCAAGGCAGGCCGGCATATTTGATAGAGGTTTGCGGGCTGGCCCCGGTACCGCCGGAATGACCGGAAATCAGGATTACGTCCGCATGCGCCTTGGCGACACCGGCGGCGATCGTGCCGATACCCGCGCGGGCAACCAATTTCACGCAAACCTTAGCCTCGGGATTGATCTGCTTCAGATCATAGATCAGCTGGGCCAGATCCTCGATAGAATAGATATCGTGATGCGGAGGCGGACTGATCAGCGTCACGCCTTCGGTGGAATGCCGCAACTTTGCAATGATCTTGGAAACCTTGAAACCAGGCAGCTGGCCGCCTTCCCCGGGCTTCGCACCCTGGGCCATTTTGATTTCAATTTCCTTGCAATTGTTCAGGTATTCAGCGGTGACGCCGAAGCGGCCGGATGCGACCTGCTTGATGGCGCTGGAGGCATTGTCGCCGTTCGGCCGCGGCGTGTAGCGGGCGGGATCTTCGCCCCCCTCGCCGGAATCCGACTTTGCCCCGATCCGGTTCATCGCGATTGACAATGTTTCATGCGCGATCGGCGACAACGCACCAAGCGAAATACCCGGCGCCACAAGTCTTTTCCGGATTTCGGTAATCGACTCCACCTCATCCAGCGGGGCCGGTTCACCCGAATAGTCGAAATCCATCAGGTCGCGCAGATTGACCGGCGGCAGATTGCGAATCCCTTCCGCATAGCGTCGATAGATCGAATAACTGTCCCCGGCGACTGCCGTTTGCAGCGTGTGGATCAAATCGCCTTCCCAGGCATGAGATTCCCCGCCACGGCGATAGCGGTAGAAACCGCCGACCGGCAGCGCGAGGAAATCGTCGTCGAACGCGCGCTGATGCTGGCGCAGAACCTGGGCTTGAATGCCGCTCAACCCGATGCCGGAAATACGCGACGGCAGGCCAGGCATGAATTCGGCGACCAGGCTGCGGGAAAGACCGACGGCTTCGAAATTGTACCCACCGCGATAGGAGCTGATGATCGATATTCCCATCTTGGAAATGATCTTCAGCAAGCCGTCGCTGACGGATTTCTGATAATTGGCGATTGCCTGGTCCAGCGTAAGGTCGTCGAACAGCCCGCGGCGGTGACGATCGCCGATCACTTCTTCCGCCAGATAGGCGTTCACGCAGGTCGCCCCCACGCCGATCAGGACGGCATAGTAATGCACGTCGAAGCATTCGCCGGTTCGCACCCCGATGGAGGTGAAGGTCCGCAATTGCGTGTTGACCAGATGCGTATGAACAGCGGCCGCGGCCAGAATCATCGGGATGGCCGCACGCGTGTCGCCCATGCCCTGATCGGTCAGGACAAGATGCATGGCCCCGCCGCGCACCGCGTCCTCGGCCTCGCGCTGAATGCGATAGACGGCTTCCCGCAATTCGGCTTCACCGGCCTTTTCCGCGCCGAAGGTACAGTCGATCTCGACCGCCGCTTCGCCCAGGAACTTGCGGACCCGTTTATAGTCCGCATTGGTCAGCGACGGCGATGCCAGTTCCAGGATTTCCAACTGGCTGGCATCCTGGTCCAGAATATTGCCGAGATTGCCGAGCCGCGTGGTCAGGCTCATCACCGACCGTTCGCGCAAACTGTCGATCGGCGGATTGGTCACCTGACTGAAGTTCTGACGGAAATAGTGGTGCAGGCCCCGGTATTGATCGGACAGAACGGCGACCGGCGTGTCGTCACCCATGGACCCGGTCGCTTCCTTGCCGGTTTCGGCCATCGGCTGAAGGATCAGTTCAAGGTCTTCCAGCGACCAGCCATAGGCAACCATCCGCTGGCGGATATCGTCGCGCGACATCTCCGGCTCCGGCGCGACCTCTTCACTGCGGTCCAAGGTCTTTATGTTCCGAACCCATTCATGGAACGGCGCCTTTTCGGCGACATAATCCTTCAGTTCCCGGTCATGCAGCAGGCGGCCTTTTTTCAGATCCACCGCGATCATCTCGCCCGGGCCCAAGCGGCCTTTTTCCATGATGGTCTTTTCGTCGACCTTCACCATGCCGATTTCCGAACCGACGATCAGCAACCCGTCACCGGTGACGACATAGCGCAGCGGGCGCAAGCCGTTCCGGTCCAGACCGGCCAGAACCCATCGGCCGCCATAACCGCAGATCGCGGCGGGGCCATCCCAGGGCTCCATGATCCCGTTGGCGTATTGGTAATAGTCGCGGTGGGGTTGCGGCACCGTTTCGGACTGTTCCCACGCTTCGGGAATGAGCATGGATTTCGCTTCCGGCAAATCGCGCTTGGTGCGAACCAGTGTTTCGAACACGGCGTCCAGCGCCGAAGAATCCGAACTGCCCGGTTGGATGATCGGTTTGATGTCATCCACGGCGTCGCCAAAGATCGGGTCGTCGAACCGGATCTCGTGGCTCTTCATCCAGTTCACGTTGCCCAGCAGTGTGTTGATCTCACCGTTATGGGCCAGCACGCGGAAAGGCTGCGCCAGCGGCCAGGCGGGAAAGGTGTTCGTCGAATAGCGCTGATGGTAGATCGCAAAGTTCGAGACGAAGAGCTCGTCCAGCAGATCCGGATAGAAGGTCGTCAGCTGCTCCGCCAGGAACAGGCCCTTATAAATGATCGACCGGCAGCTGAGCGAACAGATATAGGCGTCCCGGATATTCTGCGCCAAAACCGCCTTCTCAATCCGGCGGCGGATGATGTAGAGATCCGTCTCGAATGCCTGATCGCTGACTTCGCGTGCGTTTTCGACCATGATCTGTTCGATTTCCGGACGGGTCGCGTTCGCCTTTTCCCCAATTACGGTGATATCGACCGGAACCTGGCGCCAACCATAAATGCGGTGGCCGCGGCGGATGATTTCGGACTCGACGATCTGGCGCACGGATTCCTGCGCCGCAAGGTCGGTGCGCGGCAGGAAAACCATGCCGACGGCGAGCAGACCCGCACCCGGTTCATGCCCGGTGCGGCGAATGTGCCGGCGGAAGAATTCCTGCGGAATTTGAACATGAATTCCGGCGCCGTCGCCGGTCTTCCCGTCGGCATCGACCGCGCCTCGGTGCCATAGGGCCTTCAATGCTTGGATGCCGGATTCAACCACGTCCCGGCGTGGGGTACCGTCGATCGAGGCGACAAGCCCGACGCCACAGGCCGAGGTTTCCGTGCTGGGCATATACAGACCGTCGCGTTCGAGGCGCTCGGCCTCCCGCCGGTAGTTTTCGACCCATGCTGCTTGATCCTGATTAGAAGAAGTCATGAAACCACCCCCTTTCCCCGCGCCGAAGCGCCCCTTATTCCGCGGCCGCTGCGCCAGCGGTGGCGCGCGCCTGGATGAATTCGTGAATGCTTGCGGCGGCGTCCCGGCCATCGCGGATCGCCCATACGACAAGGCTGGCGCCCCGCACGATGTCGCCGGCGGCGAAGACGCCGTCCAAACCCGTCATCTTGGTGCGATGATCGACCCGCACCGTGCCCCAGCGGGTAACCGGCAGGTCCGGGTCCCCGAACATGCCGGGCAAGTCTTCAGGATCGAAACCGAGCGCCAGGATGGCGAGATCGCAATCATGGACTTCGGTACTGCCGTCTACCGGCTTCGGCGAACGGCGGCCGGTCGCGTCCGGGCGGCCAAGGCGCATCTGGACCGAGCGAACCCCGGTAACGTCGCTGTCGCCGACAAAGGCTTCCGGCGCGGTCAGCCAGACGAATTGCACGCCTTCTTCTTCCGCGTTCTGCACTTCGCGCTGTGATCCCGGCATGTTCAGCTTGTCGCGGCGATACAGGCATTTGACCGATTTCGCGCCTTGGCGGATCGCGGTGCGGACACAGTCCATCGCGGTATCCCCGCCGCCGATGACGACCACGTTCTTGCCTTCGGCATTCAAGCTGCCGTTTTCGAATTCCGGCACCGCGTCACCCAGGCCAACCCGATTGCTGGCGGTCAGGTAGTCCATTGCCGGAATCACATTTCCCAGGCCCCGCCCCGGCACCGCCAGGTCACGCGCCTTGTAAACGCCGGTCGCGATCAGCACGGCATCGTGCTTGTCCCGTAATTCGGCGAAGGTGATGTCTTCGCCGACACGACAGTTCAGGTGGAATTGGATGCCGCCATCGGCGAGCCAGTCGGCGCGCCGCTGGACCACTTCCTTTTCCAGTTTGAAATTCGGAATGCCATAGACCATCAATCCGCCGACACGGTCATAACAATCATAGACATGCACTTCGTATCCGCGCCGGCGCAGCTTGTCCGCCGCGGCCAGACCACCGGGGCCGGCGCCGATGATTCCAATCGATTCCGGACGCTCCCGTTTTGGGCGAATCGGTTTGACCCAACCTTCTTCCCAGGCGGTATCGGTGATGTATTTTTCGACCGATCCGATCGTTACCGTGCCATGGCCGGACTGTTCGATCACACAATTGCCTTCGCACAGGCGGTCCTGTGGACAAATCCGCCCGCAAACCTCCGGGAATGTATTCGTCGCGGCGGACACTTCATATGCCTCTTCCAGGCGGCCTTCGGCGGTCAGCATAAGCCAATCGGGAATATTGTTCTGAAGCGGGCAGTGGATCTGGCAGAAGGGCACGCCACACTGCGAGCAGCGCCCGGCCTGGGCCGAAGCTTCGGCAGGCTTGTACTGCTCATAGATCTCTTCGAAATCGGCGCGGCGATCGCCGGCGGACCGCTTCGTCGGTGTCCGCTGCTGACGCGTCACAAATTTCAACATCTGATCGGTTGTCATCGAAGCGACCCCTTCCTGCCCCAAACCTTTTGCAAGAGCACCCTACAGAGACACCCCAACGGGGCACCCTGAATGCGTAAAAGTTCTTCGCCATAATACCGGCGGAGGGGTTCTATACACAGGCACAAGGCCGCTGGCCACCGAAAACATCAATATAGTTCACATATGTTAACTATTGTTTTTGCGTTTCCGGTGGTTTTACCGCAATGCGGAACAAAGGAATCCTGCTTGAGAATCTTTTAGTCCCATTTCGGACCTTTCTGCCGCAACGCTCTTCCTTTGCAGGTCGAACCGATTCGCGATAGGCAGAAGATCACCGCACCGCAATGGCGGGAATGCCTGCTCTCAGCCACCAAAATCCGGGGGAAACCGTGGCTCTTTATCAAATGTTGATCCTGGCCATCGTCCAAGGCCTGACGGAGTTTCTGCCGATCAGCTCATCCGGCCATCTGGTCCTGACGGGCAAGGTAATGTGTTGGCAGGACCAGGGCCTTGCAATCGACGTCGCTGTTCATGTCGGGACGCTGTTTGCTGTGGCGCTCTATTTCTGGCGGGACATCTGGATGATGATGATCGGTTTCGGCCGGTTGGTGACTGGTCGCGGCGGGCCGCAGACCAAGGTTCTGATCAGTGTCGTCGTCGGCACCATCCCGGTGGTCATCGTCGGTTTCCTGGCCAAGGATTATGTCGCCATGGCCTTCCGCGATGTGGAAATCATCGCCTGGACAACGATCGGCTTCGGTATTTTGCTTTGGGTCGCCGACCGCGTCGGCATGACGGTCTGGCGGGTTGAGCATCTGGGCGTCGCGTCCGCGCTGATGATCGGGGTGTCGCAGGTTCTGGCATTGGTCCCCGGCACCAGCCGGTCCGGAATCACCATGACGTCGGCGCGCCTGTTGGGATTGGAACGGTCGGAAGCGGCCCGTTTCTCGATGCTGCTGTCCATCCCGACCATTATGGGGGCGGGCCTGTTGACCGGGCTTGATATCTACGAGCAGGGCAATCTCAACTTGGGGGCGGATGTGGTCCTCGCCGCCGGCATGTCCTTTGTAGCCGGCCTGATCGCCATCGCGCTGATGATGCGCTGGCTGCGGCATGCCGGATTCGGCCCCTTCGTCATCTACCGGCTTCTGCTCGGTGCGTTCCTGCTCTACTGGGTCTATGGCTATGGCCTTAGCGAGGGGACCAGCCCGTTCTGCGGTTAGAACGCCTGGGGGCCAGCCCTTTCCAGGCGCTGGTCCTTTCCTGGCATTCCATCGGCACCGAACCCGAACCGGGCGTTAAACTGACGCGAAACGCCCGCCCCGGCGGTAGACATCCATATAGGTCGGCAGGACCGCCTGAATCGCGGTCGGTGTCACGCCGAGCGCCGAAAGCCCTTCCGACCCGGATGACACCACATTGTCGGTTTTCAGCATTTCGACCTGATCCCGCGTCAGCGGCGCGCCCGGCAGCCAGCCGGTCAGCGTCCCCATCAACGCCGCGACAGGAAAGGGAATGGAGAGGAGGCAAGCTTTCTGCCCTGTCTCCTTCAACATCATCTCCAACAGCTCCTTAAAGCTGTATTCCGCCGGGCCGCCCAGTTCATAGGTCTTGCCCCGGGTTTCCGGTTTCGTCAGGGCGGCCATGACGGCGGCGGCCACATCCCCGACATAGACCGGCTGAAATTTGGTCTTTCCCCCGCCGATCAAGGGCAGTGCGGGCGAGAGCTGCGCCATTCCCGCAAACATGTTGAAGAAACTGTCGCGCGGCCCGAAGACAATGCTTGGGCGTAGGACAACCGCATCGGGAAAAGCCTCCCGCACCGCGGCTTCCCCCATCGCCTTGCTGCGGGCATAAGCCGCGCGGGATGTTTCGGAAGCGCCGATGGCGGAAATCTGAACGAAGGATTTCACCCCGGCCGCCGTCGCGGCACGGGCGACCCTGCCGGCCCCTTCGGCCTGGACAGCGCGGAATTTCTGCTTGCCGCCCTCGGCCAGGATCCCGACCAGATTGACGACCGCGTCGGCACCCTGGACGACGGATTGGACCGAAGCATCGTCGCGGATGTTCACCTGGATCGGCGTCACTTGCCCCACATCGCCCATCGGCTTCAGGTCAAGCGCGGCCTCGGGGTCGCGGCAGCCGACCCGCACCCGGATTCCGGCCTGCGCTAAATCCTGCACGACCTGCCGCCCGATGAAGCCCGATCCGCCGATGACGGTGACCAATTTCGGCATTTGCATCTTCCCATACTCTCCCTGTCATGGCGGTTCGCTTCGCCTGCCGACCCGACCGCCAAATCCGCTGCCAATCGATTTGCGATATCGCCGATATGTGATCGTACCGCAAGTTCTCCACGCTGGAAAACACGGCAACCCCCTTCTCGTCCAGGAAAGTTGAAGAAAGCGATTCTTCGGTGTTGACTTTATCCGTCTGCTCGCAGATACACCCGGTTCGTCGGGCCCAGGTGGCGGAATTGGTAGACGCGCTGGCTTCAGGTGCCAGTGGCCGCAAGGTCGTGGAAGTTCGAGTCTTCTCCTGGGCACCAATCCCGACGAAATCATCAAGATAATCGAATGAAACGTGTGATCCCGCAGCCGACCGGCTTCGGGTTTTTCGGCTTTTGCGACGGTGTTTCCGGCCGTCCGGTCAGTCGGGATGGACGAGGTTCAGGGTTCGGTCCGACACGCGGATATCCGCGCGGATCCCCCATTCGAACTTCAGGAAATCCTGCTCAATCCCATCCGCAAAGATCACCCCGCCGTCGTTCATTCGGGATGTGACGGCCATTCTTGTGTCGCCGGCGACCTCGCCGAACGCGAGGTCACAGCCGGTCGCCTTGCTGGGCCAGGGTTCGCGCGCGAAAAAGATCGCCCGCCGCTCTTCCGGCGAAAAGGCCGCCTGCCGCCGCGTCGCGGTCAGGATAGAGCGCGCCCAGCCGGTCAGGCCTGTCCCGGTCGAGACGACCACACCGGAGGAAGACTGATCTTCGTCCCTGCCGTCCGCCGTGATCGTGTAGCGGGCGGATTGGTGCGAACGGTGCCCGATGAAAAGCTCGTTCAGCGCGGTCAGGCTCTGGCCATCGTCCAGCGTCGCCTCGACCATCGCCCGATGCTCGATCGTTACATCTTGCGCAGCAACCCGGCGCAAGAGGACGGGGAGGCCCTTAACCGGCGTCGCGGTCAGAACCCCTTCCGAGGCTTCTTCGGCCGGCGTGACCCCGACGACCGGTTGGCCGTCGAGGTATTTCGCCAAATTTGCCACCAGTCCATCCTGCCCAACGGCGATGACGATATCCCGGTCCGCGAAGAGGAACCGGTCGAGGTCGTCACGCGTCACTTGGGCGACGACCCAGTCCTCCGGCAGGGCCCGCTTCACCCCGTCCACCGCAGAGGCGAGCCTTTCGCTTCGCTGTTCCAGCTCCGCGAGGGTCTGGCCCCGACGGTTTAGGAAAAATTCAGCCTGACCACGGGTCGCGTGGATGGCGATCAGTTCCTCCAGTTCCGTCGGCCGCGTAACCAGTACCGCGCGTGGGGTCAGGCTGGTCATTGTACCGCCCTCCCCGTTTGTGCACCCGTTTGCGGCCCCGCACCGAACAGTCCGCCGACTTGGCTCAACAGACCGGACAGCATATCCGGCGTGATCGTCAGGCTGTCGACGGACTTCACCTTGCCGGCAAATTCCTGGGCGGCCAGGGCGAAGAGAACCGCCGGCGCCACATCGCCGAACACATCCATGCGCGCCTTTTCCGCCTCCGCCTTCGCCAAATCGACGGTGCGAATGCCGTGGGCTTCCGCGTCGGCACGGATGGTCTGCATCGCCGCTTCCGCTTCCGCATCGATCCGGCGGTTGGCGGCCTCCGCCTCTACCTTCGACCGGGCGTTCGTCGCCTCACGCTGGATCAGATCCTTTTTCCTGGCCGCCAATTCAATCTGATTGTTCAGCTCGTTCTCCGCGATGGCGCGTTCCTTTTCTACGGCCTGGGCACGGCGAGCAAAGGAGGCTTCGTCGGCCTGTTGCTGCAAGCTTTCATATGTCGGCGCCTGCAGAGCACGCGCCAATTCGCTGCTGGGTGCGACGTTTGCCACGTTGACCGTCACGACCTCGAGCCCCATTGCACGGACCGAAGCTTCGGCGGCGAAAGCCTCCGACACGACATGCTGCAACGGCGCCGCCCCCGCTTTCAGCAAGTCGCGCACACCCTGTTGCTGCAAATAGGCGTGCGTGTATTGCCGGACGAGGCCGGTCAGGACCGCGTTGATTTGGTTGATCGGCTGCGCAACCAACGCGCCGGTTTTCAGGTCAATGGTGAAGTCGACCCGGTTTCCAAGGATCGTAGGATCCGCGACCCGCCATACCACGGCCCCTTGAACCGTGATTTCCTGAAAATCGGAGGACTGCCCCTTAACCACAAAGGTCATCTGCCTGTCATCCATCGGAATTTCCGTGATGGACGACCCGTCGGGCATGAACCAAAAGGCCAAACCTCGACCCACATGGACTTGTTTCCCCTTGCGATAGAGTTGAACGTAGGATGACGCGTCTGCCCGCAACTGTGACACGACGGGATATCTCTTGATCTCGGCCATGGATCTCACTCCTCGATTGGCTGGTTTCTTGGATATTCGTTTTTACGGAGGCGGGCTGTGCTTGAGAGCCGTTTCCCTTTCCGTTAGTGTTTTAATAACACTAACTAGTAAGTGTCGTCAACACACTAAGAGTCATGACCTATACCTACACCTATCCCCATCCGGCTGTAACCGCTGATATCGTTGTCTTTTCCGTGGAAGACGACAGGCTGAAAATTCTTCTGATCCGGCGAAAGGAAGACCCGTTCCAGGGACAATGGGCCCTGCCGGGCGGCTTCGTCGGCATCGACGAAAGCATCGACGACTGCGCGCTGCGGGAGTTGGAAGAAGAGACGGGACTGAGCGGCATCTATCTTGAGCAGCTCTATACCTTCGGCACGCCTGACCGCGACCCGCGGGAGCGGGTAATCAGCGTCGCCTATTTCGCGCTGACCCCGATGACCGGATTGACCCTGAAACACGGGTCCGACGCGATGGACGCGCAATGGCACGATATCGACGCACAGCCCGAACTGGCCTTCGATCACGGCGCGATCATCCGCCTGGCAAGGGAACGGCTGACGGCGAAGTTGGATTATTCGACGGTGGGCCTGAAATTCATGCCGGCGGAATTTACCCTGTCCGACGTCCAATCGCTCTACGAAACGGTTTCAGGGCAGGCACGCGACAAGCGGAATTTTCGGAAATGGATTCTATCGCTTGATATTCTTGAAGAGACCGGGCGAAAGAAATCCGACGGCGCGCATCGCCCGGCCATGCTCTATACCCTTAAAACACCGGCTGAAATTCGGATGATTAAATAAGCCGAGGGGCAGCGGTGCCGATCAGTCGCCCGATGCCATTTTGAGCAATTCGGCTTGCGGCACGAAAGTGTCGCCCAGGCTGAGGTCGGTGACGGAATAGACCATCACGATATCGACCGTCGCGCCATCGCTTGCAAAGGGCAGGAACACTGTTTCCCGGCGCGCAACCGCGCCAAGTTTGGTCGGCGCGTACTCAACGATATAGACCGGACCGCGCCGTTCGACGACCGACCGGTAATTGCCATCACAGAAATTGCCGTCGAACCCGGCAAAGGCATCCCGCACCGACCGCCCGGTCGGGTCGTAGCCACGGAACTCAACCTCCCGCGTGCCGACAAGACGGTAACTGAATTCAGGACCGGGATAGACCACGTCGACCAACATGATGTCGGGCAGCAATTGAACGATATCGTGTGGTTCTATGGCACGCCGTTCAGGCAAGTCGTCGCCATTGAGGCGCGAGCGCCACAAAGCGACGAGTTCGGCGATCCGATCGTCGCATTCCGCAAGGAAACTCTCGTCCTCGCAGCGTATGGACTCGGGAATTTCATTGAGATTGATCGTCATCGTTGAGGGCTTCCCGTTTCTTTGCCTGAACGCTATTTCCGCCCGCATTAAAAAACACTTAATGGTCGCTGGGAAGTCCTACCCAACAATTAAGGCATACCATGATACAGCGGCCTGGCGTGCGGGGATACCTGCGCCGCCCCGACACACGTCCTGGCGTCCACCTTGGCGTCCACCTTGGCGTCCACCCTGGCGCCCACCCAAGCGGCCAACGGTTTGAAAACACACACGGACCGGATGAGAAGGCAAAGCCCGGCCATTAAGATTGTCGTTTCGAAGACATTGCTGTAGGGACTTGTGCAAGCGCATCCGTAAAACACCCGGTCAAAAGGGTCGAAAGCGGTTCACACGAGACGGTCTTACCGCAGGCGTTCACACGAGGGTTGAGTATACGTGAGCATTCATCTTTATCAGGGCGATCTGCCTGACGGCCTGGACCTGGGGCCGCTTGTCGCTGTCGACACGGAAACCCAGGGTCTGAACCTTCAACGCGACCGGCTATGCGTGGTCCAACTTTCGTCGGGCGACGGGGTAAGCCATCTGGTCCAATTTCCCGACAGGAACTATGACGCGCCAAATTTGCGCCGTGTCCTGAGCGATCCGTCGGTAACGAAAATCCTGCAATACGCGCGGTTCGACATCGGTGTCGTCAAACGCAACATGGGTATCACCATGGCGCCGGTTTATTGCACGAAAATCGCTTCGAAGCTGGTGCGGACATATACGGATAGGCACGGTCTGGCCGGGCTCTGCAAAGAACTTTTGGGCATCGATCTTTCCAAGCAGCAGCAATCGTCGGATTGGGCTGCGGCGGAACTGTCGCCTGAGCAACTGTCCTACGCGGCGGCCGATGTGCTGTATCTTCACCAGCTGAAAGAAAAATTGGATGTCATGCTGGAACGCGAAGGGCGGGTTGAACTGGCCAAGGCGTGCTGCGATTTCCTGCCGACACGGGCGGATCTCGACTTGGGCGGCTGGCAGGAAAACGATATCTTTTCGCATAGCTGACACCGCCTGACCCGATATCCGGACACTGGTTTCCCCAGTGGCGCCCCGGGCATAGTATGAGCATCGGAACCTTGCCCTGAAGTTTGGCCTATATAGTTTGGGTGACATGAACATGCAGTCCACAGCCAACGGAGTCGCCCCGGCTGCCCAGCAGCCGGACGCCACGGATCCAGATCGGGTTCCCGACGACCTCGCCGTTGCGCGGAAAGTCCTGGGCCTGGAAGCCGATGGTCTTGAAGCCCTGGCCCAATCCCTGGATGGGCGCTTCTCACAAGCCTTGGATATCCTGGCCGACGTTTCGGGCCGCGTCGTCGTGACAGGCATGGGAAAGAGCGGCCATATCGGCCGGAAGATCGCAGCGACTTTCGCGTCCACAGGAACGCCCAGCCAATACGTCCATCCGGGCGAAGCGAGCCACGGCGATTTGGGCATGATCACGGAGGCGGACGCGGTCGTCGCCCTGTCGAACAGCGGCGAGACCTCGGAGCTGAGTGACCTGCTGCAACATTGCCGCCGCTTCTCCATCCCCCTGATTGCGATCACGTCGCGCGCAAACAGCACCTTGGATACTTTCGCCACCGTCGGCATGATCCTTCCCCCCGTTCCGGAAGCGGATACGATGGGATTGGCGCCAACGACATCGACCACGATGAGCCTTGCCCTGGGCGACGCGCTTGCGGTCGCGCTGCTAAACCGGAAGGGTTTCACCGCGTCGGATTTTCAGATCCTTCATCCGGGCGGGAAGCTTGGCCGGCAGTTGCTGCGGATACGCGATATCATGCATCAGGGCGAAGAAGTCCCCCTGGTGCCGGAAACCGCGACCATGACCGACGTTGTCGTGGAGATGACACGTAAGCGGTTCGGTTGCGTCGGTGTTTTGGATTCGCATGGCGCGCTGGTCGGCGTCGTCACCGACGGCGATTTGAGCCGCCACATGTCGGAATCCGTGCTGGGTGAGCCGGTCACCGCGCTGATGACCCGAAACCCGGTGTCGACCCGCCCGGAAGCCCTGGCGATGGAAGTTCTGGGTGACATGAACGCCAAGAAAATCGGCGCGGTCTTTGTGCTGGAAGAATTGAAGCCGGTCGGCATCCTGCACCTGCACGACGTGCTGCGCGCCGGCATCGTTTGACCCGCGGCAAGAGGCACACCCGAACCATGGCCGCCGCCGACAAAACGCCCCAAACCGGCCGCCAGCGCCAGAATATCCCGCTCGGCACGCGCAGTACGCGGATCGACCGGACCTATGGCCGCATGGTCCAATTCCTCAAGGTCGTGCTGCCGACCGTCGCGTTGATGCTGATCGCCCTGTTGATCGCCTGGCCGCGCCTGTCCGACCAGACGACGCTTCCGGGCATGAAGCTTTTGGATATCGACGGCAATTCCGGAGATTCGATGCAACTGTCCAACGCGCGCTATCAGGGCGTCGACGATAAAGACCAGCCCTATACCGTCACGGCCGACAAGGTCCGGCAGGAAAACTTGGATGCAAACTTTGTAAACCTGGACGGCCCGAAAGCCGATATCATGATGGCCGATCAAAGCTGGGCCGCCATTACGGCGCTGACCGGCGAGTTCAACCGCGAAGAACAGGTTCTGAATTTGACGGGAAATGTGAACTTCTTCCACGACCTCGGCTATGAGATCAGGACCGAATCCGCTCAACTGGACATCGCCGACGGTCACGCGGCCGGGAATGAGCATGTGGAAGGGCAGGGCCCGTTCGGGCAGTTTGATGCCGATGGGTTTGAAGTGTTCGATCGCGGCGCCAGGGTTTTGTTGACTGGTAAGTCACGGGTGTTGATCTATCCGGACGCGGATCAGTAGGGTCGGACGATATGTCCACGCAGATTGGGGCAAGACAAGAAATGAGAAAAATGGCACCAACGGCGAGGTTTTCGATCGCGGTCTCTGCGCCGGTCATTTTCAGATCTGTTGCGGCCGCCCTGTTGTCCGGCTTTCTGGCGCTTGCGCCAATACAAGTCGCGGCGCAAGGCCTGCTGAACACCGATAACCAGGAAGGTTCGCCGATCGAAATCCTGGCTGAGGACGGCATCGAATGGCTGCGCGATCAGCAACAGTATATCGCCCGCGGTAATGCGACAGCGACCCGTGGTGGCGTCGCGGTGCGCGCCGATACCCTGACCGCCCATTACCGGGGCGGCGAAGGCGGCCAGAAACAAGCAATCTATCGCCTGGATGCCGATGGGGCCGTGGTCGTCACTTCGGAAGGGACAAAGGCCGTCGGCGACAAGGCGGTCTACCACTTGGACGACAAGGTGGCCGTCCTGGTCGGGAACAACTTGAAACTGATCAACGAGCGCGCCGTGATCACGGCAAAGGACTCGCTTGAATACTGGGACGCGAAGCAACTGGCCGTGGCGCGCGGCGATGCCACGGTGGTCGAGAATGAGAACCGCCTGGTCGCGGATATCCTGACCGCGCATATCAAGAAAGCCGCCAACGGCAAGCAGGAAGTGGAACGGATCGACGCCCTCGGCGGGGTGCTGATTTCCACCAAATCGGAGATCGTCCGCGGCGACGAAGGTGTCTATGAGGTGCCGAAACAGATCGCCACGGTCTGCGGCAATGTGAAGATCACGCGCGGTGAGAACCAACTGAACGGGGATTGCGCGGTTGTCGATCTGACGACCGGCCGTTCAAGGATGACGGGCGGTAGCGGCAAGGTCAAAGGCCTGATACTGCCGACACAATAAGCCCTGTTCGCGCCGGCGCGGCGCAGCGTTCGGCCCACGTCCAAATACCATGCAAAAACCATACCTTGATTGGTTACGCGGACCGTATTACTTCTTAACGGTGCGCACCACGCGCCCTTATCGTGTTTGAGAAATGCCTGCGGAACCGTAATCGTCGGGCTGGAAATAGCGGGTACATGGACGACGACAAAAAAGAGCCGTCTTCCCTGAAAGGGAATGCGAACCAGGGTTTGGGGGACATCCCCTCGGCTCGCGCACCGGATTTGCCGCGAACCGAAGACGGCAATGAAGCCGCGGAACGCCGGATGCGCGGCGACCGACGGGTCGGTGCGGAACCCGGCAACACGGCTACCGAAGGCAAACGAACCGGTACGGCGGAAATCAAACCCCTTCCTGCCTCACAGCCCTCCCCACGCGTTGTGCACAACAATGCGGGTCTCGAGGTCCGTTCGCTGGGCAAGCAATTCAAGAAACGCCCGGTCCTCCGCGACGTGTCTCTTCGTGTTCAACGGGGCGAAGCGGTCGGACTTCTGGGGCCGAACGGCGCCGGCAAGACAACCTGTTTCTACATCGTGACCGGCCTGATATCCGCCGATTACGGCGAGATTTTCCTGGACGGCCAAGACATCACCGAATTGCCCATGTACCGCCGCGCGAAGCTTGGCGTCGGTTACCTGCCGCAGGAAGCGTCGATCTTCCGTGGCCTGACCGTCGAGCAGAACATCCGCGCCGTGCTGGAACTGGCCGAAAAGAACCGCAATCACAGGGAAGCGACCCTGGAAGCGCTGATGGCGGAGTTTTCCATCAGCCATCTGCGGCGCACCCCGGCCATCGCCCTTTCCGGCGGCGAACGCCGGCGCCTTGAAATCGCCCGGGCGCTCGCCAGCCAACCGAATTTCATTCTGCTGGACGAGCCGCTGGCCGGGATCGATCCCATCGCCGTTCGCGATATCCGCGAATTGGTCAGCCATCTTAAAGATCGTGGCATCGGCGTATTGATCACCGACCACAATGTGCGCGAGACGCTCGATATCGTCGATCGCGCCTATATCCTGCATGATGGCAATGTCCTCATGGAGGGGTCGCCGTCCGAAATCGTGGCCAATCAGGAAGTTCGCCGCGTTTATCTCGGCGACCGGTTCAGCCTGTAAGCGGATACATTCGCCATGGCGATGACCCCGCGATTAGACCTCCGTCAAAGCCAAAATCTGGTCATGACGCCGCAATTGCAGCAGGCCATCAAGCTGCTGCAATTGAGCAATATGGAAGTCGCCAGTTTCGTCGAGGCGGAACTGGAACAAAACCCGATGCTGGAACGCGACGAGGGGCAGAACGACCCGCTGCGTGGCGAAGAACCCCGTGAAGACCCGGTGGACAAACCCGAGCGCCCGTCCGAAGGCGGCGGCGACAGTCTGGACCAGTTGCAGCCGACCGGCATGACGGAGGACGCGACATCCCCCCTCGATGCAGATTACAGCAACCAATATGACGGCGATATCGCCGGGCCCGGCGCGTCGGGCGAAAGCCAATATTGGCAGGGAACGTCCGGCGGCGGGCGCGGCTTCGACGGCGGCGATGGCGACTTGGAAGCCACCCTGTCGAGCGACATTTCGCTGCGCGACCATCTGATGGATCAACTGGCCCTCGACATTCACGACACACAGGACCGGATCATAGGCGCCGCGATGATCGACATGCTCGACGATTCCGGCTGGTTGTCCGGTGGTTTGGAACAGGTCACGGAAATGCTCGGCTGCGAAATCGCCGATGCCGAAAGGGTCCTGGAGCAGCTTCAGCGATTCGATCCGGCCGGAATATTCGCCCGTGACCTGAAGGAATGCCTTGCCCTACAGCTGCGGGAAAAGGATCGTCTGGACCCCGCCATGCAGCGGTTCCTGGACAATCTGCATCTGTTGGCGGCCCGCGACGGCAAGGGGCTGATGAAGGCCTGTGGCGTCGACGCAGAGGATATCGCCGACATGGCAGCCGAAATCCGGGCGTTGAACCCGAAACCGGCTACCTTGTTCGAACATTTCGTCAGCCAGCCCGTCACACCCGACGTGCTGATGCGGCGGTCGGAAGACAATCAATGGCTAGTGGAGTTGAACCCGGAGACGCTGCCGCGCGTGCTGGTCAACGAAAGCTATTTCGCGACGGTCAGCAAGGACGTCAAAACCAAACAGGAAAACGAGTACGTAAACGAGCGCTTTCAATCCGCCAACTGGCTGGTGAAGAGCCTGCATCAGCGCGCAACGACCATCATCAAGGTATCAAGCGAGATTGTCCGTCAGCAGCAGGGCTTCTTCGACCATGGTGTCGGATTCCTGCGCCCGCTGGTCCTGCGCGACATCGCCGAAGCGATCGAGATGCATGAAAGCACGGTCAGCCGCGTCACCAGCAACAAATACATCTCGACCCCCAGGGGTCTGTTCGAACTGAAATACTTTTTTACCTCTTCCATCTCGGGAACCGGCGGCGGCGAGGCGCATTCAGCGGAATCCGTGCGCCACCGCATCAAGGCCCTGATCGACGCGGAAGACCCGGCAAAGATCCTGTCGGACGATCGAATCGTCGAAATCCTGCGCGAGGAAGGAATCGATATTGCCCGCCGCACGGTGGCCAAATACCGCGAGTCGATGAAGATCGCGTCTTCGGTACAACGGCGCCGTCAGAAGCGCGGAAGCCTGTAGCGAAGCCCCCATCGAGTCGCTGTTTCGGTAAAGCAGCCCCTTCGAACACCTTAGAAATCCTCGCATTTCGCAGCATTCGCTCATATTTCCAAAGGGTTGAAGACACCGGGTTGACACTGTACTGCGTCGTCACTAGGTTCCGCCGCCGCAGCAGGAGGGGATGGTTTACAAGCACCCGACGCGCGAGTTGGCCCCGGCAAAAAATGGGGCTTCACACGCCCCCCAAGCGGGCGTAACTTGAAACCAACAAGAGAGACAAATGCAGCTCACGGTAACCGGTAAAAAACTGGACGTTGGCGATGCGCTTCGTGCCCGGATTGAAGAGGGTTTGGGCGAAGCGGTCGCGAAGTATTTTGACCAGCCGGGTGACGGCACGGTTACCGTATCCCGTGAAGGGCACACCTTCCGGGTCGATATCCAGGTGCATATCTCCAAGCGCATTGTCGTTCAGGGTGTCGGCCAGGCCGCCGACGCCTATGCCGCCTTCGAAGAGGCGCTCGAGCATGTTTCCAAGCGCCTGCGCCGCTATAAACGCCGCCTGAAAGACCACAAACACGTTTCGGCGGAGCGGGAAGTTCTGCAGGCGCAGCAATATGTCATTTCCCCGGAAGCCGACGATACTGATGTCGAGCCCGCCGAAACCGGCGATCAGCCGGCCATCGTCGCGGAAATGCCGGCGGAAATCGAAACCTTGTCTGTTAGTGAAGCTGTCATGCGCCTCGACCTGGCTGGGGCGACGGCCATGCTGTTCAGAAGTTCGAAGCATGGCGGATTGAACATGGTTTACGTCCGCGAGGACGGAAATATCGGTTGGGTGGATCCGCAAATCCCCGCTGCCGGCGAATCCTGATTACTTCAATTTCGGCGCCACGCGCCCAAGCGGCTGAACGCCGCAAAGCTTGAAAAAGCGCAGCCTTTACGGGGTCTTTACGCTATGGAAATCAGTGATCTGTTGACGGTCGAATCGGTTGTCCCGAAGCTTTCGGTCACGTCCAAGAAACAAGCCTTGCAGGAACTCGCCAAACGCGCCCAAGCCGTCACCGGCCTGGAAGAGCGGCGTATTTTCGACACTTTGTTGGAGCGCGAGCGCCTGGGCACCACAGGTGTCGGCAATGGCATCGCCATCCCTCATGGCAAGATTGCTGAACTGGATGGTCTGTACGGCGTATTCGCCCGTCTGGATAAGCCGATCGATTTCGATTCCGTTGATGAACAACCGGTCGACCTGGTTTTCCTGCTGTTGGCGCCCGAATCCGCCGGCGCGGATCACCTGAAGGCGCTGGCCCGGGTGTCGCGACTGCTGCGTGACCAGACCGTCTGCGCGAAGTTGCGCGGGTCGGACAACGCCGACGCCCTGTTTTCCCTGCTGACAGAAAACTCCACGAGCAACGTCGCGGCCTGACCGGCCCGATCACTCTTCAGCCGACCCTGGTGTGATACGCCCCGATTTTTGGCGCCGCGCTTAGCCGACGGTATCGATCTTGATGGTCTGGACCACTTCTTCCCGCGGGGGTCGGGTCAGGTCGATGCTCAACAAGCCGTTGTCGAGCGACGCACCGTCCACCAGCAAACCATCGGCAAGCAGGAAACTGCGTTGAAACTGTCGGGACGCGATGCCCCGGTGCAGGAACTGACGTTCCGTATCTTCGGGCGGATGACGACCGGCGACGGTTAATTGATCGCCCTCCCGCTCGATCGCCAAATGCTCGGGCGCGAAACCTGCCACCGCCAGCACGATCCGCAAACGGTCCTCACCAATCTGCTCGATATTGTAGGGTGGGTACCCATCGCTCGCCATCTTGGCGACCCGGTCCAGCGTCGCCTCCAACTCGTCGAAACCCAGCAGAAGCGGGTTTCCAAAAACCGACATGCGCGTGGTCATGCCTTAGATCTCCCCTAAATAGGCGGATAATCCGCAACAGGCGGATATAGCGTTGCCGCGCCAGGCACCTGCAACATAGGGAAATGTGACGCTTCGGCCGGCGGATTTCAACGTGTGCCCGGAATTTAGAGGCACCCGTGCCGCTACAACCGGCTGGAAATCATCGCCGGCGGGGCGGAATTCTCCAGTTCCGTGGGCATGCCGAATGGGGCATGGCCGAAAAACCGGCACACCAGAACGAACAGGACCACGATTAACGCCGACAAGGCCACGGTCGCCGAAGTGGACTTGATCATGGGTTCCTCCCATCGTCGGGTTTGCGAACCCCGGAAGGATCGCCCGCCAATAGGGCGAAATTAGCGCGGTATTATGGCAATGTTGTGGCGGCGGTTCATTTGCCGGGAATCGCTCTAATCCAGGGCGATCCGGCGGCTTTCCCGGGCGGATTGGTAAATGGCGTCTTCGATTTCGATATTCCGAAGATAATCCGCGCCCGTATTCTCCAACACCCCGCCGCGCAGCATATGCTCGGTCACATGGGCCTGAAGCGCGGCCACGCAATCACCGCCAAATCCGCGGTTTTCCCAAGCATAGTCGACCGGCTGCATCTGCCCGCCCAAAGGCAGGAAGGACAAGCCACCGTCGCCGTTCAGGAAAAGCGTGCCGTCCGACCCTTCGACGGCCAACTCACCCATGGTCAGGCGCGGGTTTTCCGCGACATGGCCGCTCAACCGGTTGCCATCGAACAATGCGCGCAGGCCGCCCCGGCATGAAAACAGAACATGGCCCGCATCCTCGCCCGCGATGACGGGGTTGAGGCGCCGCAGATCCGCATAGACCGCTTCGATTTCACCGAAGAGGAACCGGAACACATCGATCAGGTGGATTCCGGTTTCATGGATCAGAAACCGCTCCATATCCTGGAAATAGGGCTGGCGGGACAGATAGGCTTCCGGTCCCTGGCCGTCGCCCGGCCGCAAGCGGAACGTCGCTTGATAGGGCTCGCCGAGACGGCCGTCATCGATCCAGCGTTTGATTTCGCGGTACCAGGGTTGAAACCGGAAATTTTCATGGACGATAAGCGGTATCCCCGCCTCCTTCGCCACGCGGACGATTTCCCGCGATTCCTCCAGGGTGGGCGCCAGGGGCTTTTGACAGATACAGGCTGTGCCGGCGCTTGATGCAAGCGTTACCATTGCCAGATGGGTCGCGGGCGGGGTCGCGACATCGATCAGGTCCGGTTTCAACGCGGCGATCATCGCCGCCGGGTCGTCCCAGGCCTGCCCGCCGAATTCAGCGGCCGCCGATTGCGCTTTCGACAGGTCCAGGTCGCAGGCGCCGACCAACTCGACATCGGCCAGCCGGGCCCAGGCCTCATAATGAAAACGGGCGAAAAAGCCGGCCCCTATGACGGCGACGCGCAGCATGACGTCAGCTTTTCCTTTCCTAGGCAATCCGCTCCAGGATGGCATCGGCGATGGCGCGGGTGCCGGCTTCACCACCTAGTTCGAAACTCTTCAAGCCGCCGGTGGCGAAGGCATCCGCAACCGCATTGTCGATCAGGGCGGCGCCATCACGACAGGCCTGCAAGTCATGTGTCTCGCCCAGCCAGTCCAACATCATGGCGGCACTGAGGATCGTCGCCGTGGGGTTGGCCTTGCCCTGGCCCATGATATCGGGCGCGGTGCCGTGGCAAGGTTGGAAAACCGCCTGCCGATCGCCGATATCGGCCGAGGGCGCGAAACCCAGGCCCCCGATCAGCCCGGCGGCAAGATCTGACAGGATGTCGCCGAACATGTTCTCGGTCACCAGCACGTCATAGGTCCAGGGTTTCTTGACGAAATTCATCGCGACCGCGTCGATATAGCCATAGTCGCGTTCGATATCGGGATACTGCTCACCGACTTCATCGAAGATCTGCCGGAAGAAGGCCGTCGATCCCAGCACGTTCGCCTTGTCGACACAGGTTAGCCGGCCGGGCTTGCCCTTTGCCTTGCGCTGCTGCGCAAGCTGGTAGCTGAAATGGAACAGTTTCTCGCTGGTGTTGCGCGTGATTTCCATCGTGTCGCGCGCGATCTCGTTGCCGATCCGCTCCGCCTTCTTGCGACCGACGAAAAGCCCCTCGGTCGATTCACGGATCAGTACGAAATCGATATCCGCAGCGCGCGGATCGGCCAGTACAGGCGGAACGCCCTTCAGCGCCTTAGCCGGGCGCACCCCGCCATACAGACCGAAAATCTCACGCAGGTCGACTTGCGGCGTGATCTCGCGCCCATCGGGATAACGGACATCGGGCAAGCCCATCGCGCCCACCAACATCGCGTCGGCCGCGCCGATCTTCTCCACAAGGTCCTGCGGCAGAGCGTCGCCTGTTTTTTTGTACAGGCCCGCGCCGCATTCGTGGTCCGAGAAGCTCAACTCGAACCCACCCAGCTTCGCCTGAACGGCTTTCAGAACCTCGACCGCGGGTTCCATGACCTCCAGTCCGATCCCGTCGCCGGGTAAAACAGCGACGTTAAAGCGCTGGTTCGTCGTCATGCGTCTCGCTCCCAAAATTCTTTGCTTTATGGATAAACACCGCTCCCCCGCCAGGGATGGCTTCCCATCCCCGTATACCCCGCGCATACTTGCACTGACCAGCGTTCAGCGGGAACAAACCCGTTTCCAAGCGGGGAGGGATCATGACGGAAGCCACGAACGGGCCAACGGCGGGGACCGCGCCGGGGGGCCTGGCCGATCAATTTCGACTGGACGATATCGCCTTCACGGGACGGGACCTGTACCGCCCGGAATGCGTCCTGGCGACAGCGTCGGGCAGTCTTTACACGTCCGATTGGAACGGGGGCGTCACTTGGTTGCGGCCGGATGGCGGGCAGGAACGAATCCTGGCGGACGGCCCCGCTGAAACCCTTGGAATCGACTTCAAGCCGAACGGATTCGCGCTGCTTGAAAACGGCGATTTCCTGATCGCCAATATCAGCGACGACGGCGGCATCTGGCGGCTGTCCCGTGACGGCAATTTGCGCCCCTATCTGCTGGAAGCGGATCGGCAGACACTGCCCGCCAGCAACTTCGTCCTGCTCGACGACCTGGGGCGGGTTTGGATCACGATCAGCACAAGGCGGGAGCCCCGGTCGCTGGGCTACCGGCCCGACGTGGATGACGGCTTCATCATCCTGGCCGATGCGAAGGGCGCGCGGATCGTCGCCGACGGCATCGGTTTCACGAACGAGGTCGCGTTGTCCGACGACGGGCGCTGGCTGTACGTCAACGAGACCTTCGTGCGCCGGACCAGCCGGTTCCCGGTAGCGGATGACGGCAGTCTCGGCCCCAAGGAAGTCGTCGTCGAATACGGGCCTGGGATCTTTCCCGATGGTCTGGCCTTCGACGCGGAAGGGCATATGTGGATCACCTCCATCGTATCGAACCGGGTGATCCGCCTGGCGCCTTCCGGCGCCTACGAAATTCTGTTGGAGGATTTCGACCCGGACCATCTGGCCTGGGTCGAGGAAGCCTATCAAGCCGGCGAAATGGACCGACCGCATATGGACGGCATCAAAAGCCGCGTGCTGCGAAGCGTGTCCAGCCTATGCTTCGGCGGACAGGATTTACGACAGCTCTGGTTCGGTTGCTTGCTTGGCGATCAGGTCGGGCACATGGCTTCGCCGATTGCAGGCCGTCCGCCCGCGCATTGGGCTTTTCCCTGGTAAGTGTAAAGGATGTCGACGTCATGGCCTCGCCGCTGAAACCTTTCCTGACATCCCGTCCCAAAATCCCGCCCCTGCCGGTCGATTTCGGGGACAGGTCGGTTCATAGACTGCATTTCAACGAATGCCCCTTCCCGCCGTCACCCGCGGTGACGCAGGCCATCGCGGAAGCCGCCGGCAGGTTGAACCACTATCCCGACGCGGTCTGGTCGGATCTGACGCATGCCATCGCGACGGAATGGGATTGGCCGCAAGACAGGATCATTTGCGCCAATGGCAGCGATGAATTGCTGATGATGACAGGTCAACTCGTTTTGGGCCCCGGCGATGAAGCCGTCGCCCCCGGGCCCTGCTTTGCCAACTATCCGAAATCCGCCGCCGCGCAAGGCGCGACGCTGATCCAAGTGCCGGTGCGCCACGACGGCGGAATCGATATCGACGCCACATTGGCCGCGATCACGCCCCGCACGAAGCTCGTCTTCGTGACCACGCCGATGAACCCGACCGGCACCTTGATGCAAACGGCGGAGTTCACCCGGCTGGCCCGGGAAATTCCGGACCATGCCCTGCTGGTGCTGGACGAAGCCTATTACGAATTCGGCCGGTTCGAAGGCGGCGGCGATCACCTGCCCGCCCTGCGGGACCGGTCCGGACCCTGGATCGTATTACGGACTTTTTCCAAAGCCTATGCTCTCGCCGGTTTGCGTCTCGGTTATGCCTTGTGCGGATCGGAAGAGGTCCGAACGGCCTTCGACCAGGTCAGGATCGGCTTCAACGTCAACCGACTGAGCCAGGCCGGTGCGGCCGCCGCACTGACGGATCCGGGCCATACGGCGATGATCCTGGAAAACAACAAACGGGAACGGGAACGGATGGCCGGGGCGCTGACCGCGCTTTGGTGCCGTGTCCTCGACTCGGCGACGAATTTCATCGCCGCAGAACTGCCCTGCGCCAGCCCGACCGTTGTTTCGGCCCTGCGCGCCGAGGCGGATATCTGGACCCAGGCGATTGCTTATCCGGGGTTTGAAAATTTCATCCGGATCAGCGTCGGTGGTCCCGAAGATACAGATGCCCTGTTGGCCGCGTTTCCCGGCATCCTGCAGCGTGCTCTGGACGCCCGCGAACCGGCTGAATAGGACGCCACCGTCGTGCCACCGGGCCAGGATCAATCCCTGTTCAGAACTTTCTCGCGCAGCCGCAGATGCATGCGATTCTGCCCTTCTTCCCGGGCATAGTGGAGGAGGTCGCAGTAGTGCAGGATCAAGGGCCAACCCAGTTGCCCGTCCGGTCGATCGTCCAAGTGCTCATCCCGGCTGTCGCTCGGCAGGTCGCTGCGCGGATCGAACGGTGAACCATGATCGACATAGCGGAAATGCAGGACACCGTCATCGATATGGAAATCAACGTGAATCCCGGTTTCCGGATCGTCATGAGCCCCTTTCCCCCAGCCGTGCATGATACTGTTGGTAACCAGCTCCTCCAGTACCAGCCGCAGGGCAAGCCCGCATCCGTCCGAGAATCCCAGCCGCGCCTGAAGTCTGTTCAGCGCGACACGGATTTCCGAAAGCGACGCCCTATTGAAAGGCAACCGCAAATTTTCTGGAATCACCACTTTATCATCCGTACCCATGAGGCTGAGTTTGCCTAGAGACATTTCAGGAGTCGATCCTTCATTCGGATTACGGTAGTATGTTTCCGGGAAAAAGTTCGGCTGTCATCGTGCCAACCGAATTTGGGGCAAAATAAAACTCAAACTTCGGAAGGTGACATTCTATGTCGTGCCTAAGAGCTCTGTTTTTCCTTATCCTCCTCCCTGCACTGTCCATCGCTACAATCGGCACCGCCTTTGCAGATATCGGTCGGGTAAAAAGCGCCAGCGGGGCCGCGTCCATCGAACGGAACGGTGAAACGATTGCGGCGGAGCCCGGCCTTGCGCTGCACGAATCGGACACCCTGGTGACTGGGAATGACGGGAAACTGGGTGTGACATTCGTCGACAACAGCCGCTTCAGCGCCGGACCGAACAGCCGTATCGAACTGTCCCACTTCCGTTTCAACGCCACAACGCTGGAAGGTCAGTTCGATACACGATTGCAGAAAGGGTCGGTCGCCATCATTTCCGGGCAAATCGCAAAGAAAACCCCTGACGCGATGAAGGTCCGCACGCCGTCATCCATTCTGGGCGTCCGTGGCACGGAATTCGTGGTCGAGGCGAACCAATGAGCATTGGTGCCAACACGGTTTTGAGAGGCGTTGCGCTTTCTGTCTTCCTGATGCTCGCGGCCTGCGCGCGGGATACGGTCACGTTGCTGCCGGGCGCGGATGGCGGCAGCTCCGGCACCGTTGCGGTCCTGTCCGAAGACGGCGAATCCATCGCCCTGATCAATGAACCCTACCAGGTCGGCAGTGTTCGCGGCGATGCTGTCTCTACCCGGACGGCCAGCGCGGAAGAGGTGGAAACGAACTACGGCGATCTTATCCGGACCCTGCCGGCGGAACCCGCGATCTACGTCCTGTATTTCGAGGAAGGCACGACCAATCTCATGCAGCGGTCTGCCCCAGAAATGAAGAAGCTACTGGCCGATGTCGCGGAACGGCCCGGCGCGGAAGTGCAGGTCACCGGACATACGGACGCGGTGGGCAAAGCAGCCGACAACGATATTCTGTCGCTACAGCGCGCGGCGCGCGTCCGCGACCTGCTTATCGGCATGGGGGTGCCCCCGGGGGATGTCATTTCCGTTGGCCGCGGCGAACGGGCCTTGCTGATAGAGACCGAGGATGAGGTGGAAGAACCACGCAACAGACGGGTGGAAGTCACGGTTCGTTAGGGAATAAACAGGGCGTTCAGGCGCCTTTGAAACGGATCGCCATCAAGGTCAGATCATCGGTGGGGTCGGCGCCATCCTCGAAAGTCCGAACATCGCGGACCAGGGTGCCAAGGCCGGCGTTCAAGTCGGCCTCCCCCACCATTCGCCCCAGCCCGACTTCCAATCGGTCGTGCCCATAGAACCCGCCGGTCGTGTTGCGCGCTTCGGTCACGCCGTCTGTCGTAATGACCAACGTTTCACCGGGCGCCAGGGTTAAGGTTTCCTTCGGATAGGGAAACCCTTCGAAGACACAAAGCGGCGGGCCGCCATCGCATTCCAAAACCCGAACCGTGCCGTCGGCTGAGACGATATGCGGGTCTTCATGGCCGGCATTGCAGAACTCGACATGCCCTGTCTCACCATCGATCACCCCGGCGAACATGGTAACGAACAGGTCGGCCGGATTTTCCCGCGAGATTTCGTCATTCGCCATTTCGATGATCGCGTTCATGGCCACGCCCGGTCCGCGCAGGGCTGCGCTTTTGCTCATCGCCTTGCTCAGCGCCATGAAGAGAGAGGCGGGCACCCCTTTCCCCGTCACGTCGCCGACCAGAAAGAAAAGCCGTTTTTCGTCGACCATGAAAGCATCGTACAGATCACCGCCCACTTCTTTCGCGGATTCCAGGAAAGCGGCGATATCGATGCCGGCCGGCACGCCCGGCAGGGCGGAGACATCCGGCAGGATTCCCATCTGGATATCCCGCGCCGCCTGCAATTCACCGGCAATACGCGCCGCGCCGATCCGTTCGGTCTGAAGCGTGGCGCGCAGGGTGCGCCGGCGGCGGTCGATTTCGGCAATCATGACACCAAGCATCGACAGCAGAATCACGGTCGAAAGAACGCTGGGCAGGATCGGGTCCAACTGTAGTTGTCCGAAACGAAAAGCCAGATGCGACGCCACAGCGGCGGCACCGCCGACGACAACGAACAAAGCGACCGGTATCCATGGTTTGACGATCGGCATCAACCAGATCACCAACCCGCCAAGAACCAGCATCAAGGCCGCTTCCGCCCAAATTGCCCAAGCCGGCCGGATCAATCGCGTGCCATATAACAAATTCTCCAAAACCTGGGCCTGGATCTCAACGCCATGAACCAGGGGGGATACCGGCGTCGCGCGCTTATCGACCACGCCGATCCCGGTCACACCGACCAAGACGAGCCGGTTCTTGAACAAAATGGAATCGACCCGGCCGCTCAACACATCGGCGGCGGAGACAAAACGCGCATCAAGCGATTCCGTGAAATAGGGGGTCACCCGGGCGTCAGGATCGGTCGGAAAATCCGTTGGCCCGATCCGCACGCCGGACACACGCCCTTCCTGACCCAGGAACATCAGATCGGGTGAGCCGAGGCCGACACGCAGGACTTCGAGAATCATACCGGCATGGGGTTCGCCATCGATATTCATCGCCAGCGGCACCCGTCGGACGATGCCGTCGGAGTCCGGTTCCCCATTCAATACGCCCAGACCGATGGCATTTCCTTCCAGCACCGGAAGGTTTGTCACGACCGCATCCGCCTTCGGCAGAACGTTCAGCAGCGAAGGGTCCTGAAGATCCGTCGGCGGCATCGGTTTGGATGCCTTTTTCCACACTTCGGCCTCATCACCCGTAAGCGCGGCGCGGCCCAGAACGACAGGGACGCGACCGACAACGCCGGCCAAAATCTCGTCATTGCTGCGCACTGTGCGCAGAATGTTCCGGACTTCGTCGGATAGATCGTCACGATCTTCCGCGATCTGATTAAGCGACAGCCGGTCCGGTTCAGGAAACAGCAAATCGAGGCCTACGACCAGCGCGCCACGAAAGGTTATCGCCTGGATCAGGTTCGCGACCATGGTCCGCGGCCAGGGCCATTGCCCATAGGCCTGCAGCGCCTTTTCGTCGATTTCCACAATCATGACCGGCAGGTTTTCCGCTTGCCGGGGGTGCAGCCGCTGCTGGATGTCGAAACCCATATTCCGCCAAGGCGTCAAAAGGTCCCCAGTCCCGAGGAGGACAACCAAGGCGACGAGCAACAGGAAGACCGAGAGCGGGCGCCCCTTGCCGGTTATGATCGTACGGATGGGTCCGGCGTTGGACCAACCGACGGTCTCGTCACCATCGCCGACAAGATCCTCCCCCCGGTTCTTGCCGGAAGCACCGCCGGAGCCAGACTTATCGTCATTTGTCACGTGTTTGGATAATCCCGGTTAAACGTCGATGACCAAACCATCATAGGCACAGGATATACGTAACACATCATCGCCCGGGCGGACGAGTTCCTCGTATCGGATTGTTTCCGTATGGTTCTGAAGGATCATCGCATCGTCGAAGACCGGTTCGTGATGGAACATGGCCAGATGCTTGACGCCGGCCTGATGGCACATGTCGACCGCGACGATGTTGCTGGAATGGCCCCAGTCTTCTTTCACCGAAATGGCGTCAGCCATGGAATACATCGTATCGAAGATGACGAGGTCCGCGCCCCGCATGAATTCGATATGCGCGTCGAAATCGTCAAGGTCGTCCAGCTTGTGTTCCGCATCGGTGGTGTAGACCACGGTCTTGCCACCCTTTTCAAACCGGTAACCATAGGAATCGCCGTGATGCGGCTGCTTGCGGATTTTGACCGTGAAGGCGCCGGTATCCAGCACCTCTCCATCCTTCATGACCTGAAATTCCCGCGGCGCGCCCATCCAGTCCAAGGGAACGGGGAAGGACGGATTGTCCTGCTGCCGCCGCAGCGCGAATTCGATATCGTGCCCGCCGACGATTTTAAGATTGTTCGTGGGCATGAAAGCCGGGGCGAAAAACGGGAACCCCATAATGTGGTCCCAATGGGGATGGGACATGAAGAAGGAATAGGCCCCCTTCTTTCCCCCTTCATTGATGCGCCGCAGTGAATCGAAGCCGAATTCACGTAAGCCCGACCCCATGTCGCAAAGCACGAATTCATCATTCCCAAAGTCGATTTCGACGCAGGACGACGCGCCGCCATAGGTTCCGGCGACAGAGAAATCGAGCTCGTTATCGACAAAATCGGCGATCGCCTGGTCGTCATCCAGGTTTTTTCCACGGGCGGCCTGCAGCGCCTGGACGATCTTACCCCGGACCTTGTCCGCCTTCATCGCCACGGGAAGCGACCCGCGCGTTCCCCAAAACTTCACCTGCATGCAGCCGCCCCTTCCTGGTCTTGTTTCCCGACGCTTGACGGCGGGCTGTGGGACTACCCCCGGACGCCCGCTACGGCCGCATCGGCGGTATCGTAAATCGTGAAGATCTTATCGAAGCGGCTGATCTGGAAAATCTCCGCCAATGTCGCCTGCAATCCGGCAACCACGACGCTGATCGACTTCTGCTTCGCGGCCTTCGCGGCAAGCATCAGAACACGAAGACCGACACTACTCATGTAATCAACACCCGACATGTCGAAGACCAGTCCTGTCCCGGCGGCTTCGGCCTCGTCCAAGGATGGCATCACCGCCTGTTCGAACGCGGCGGCTGTTTCATGGTCGATCGCTCCGTCCACGACGAGAACGATCACCCCATCCTTGTTTTCCTTACGACATTCCATGCCTAATATTACTCCCTGCCAAAACAGCTGGCCGTTCGACCGACGCACCCCCAGAAGCAAAAAACTTCAAATGCAAACTAATCCAGGTTTCGGGCGGTGGAAATGCCGATCACCCAACAAACCCTTGGATTTACGGGGAACATTATGAACGGTTGTTGAAGACTTGTTCCATATGTGAACACCAGAGACTCGGTTCGGCTGTTCTCGGAACCGAAGTCGATATTCCCCAATTCAGCGCTGCACAGTCTTATTTTATACTGAACAGTTCGAAATGATAACCAGCACCGCATATTTGCCTGGCCGACATTCGCGGCCCATTAGGTAATTCTTTTGCACAATTGCCGCACTGTTGGGATATTCGGCAACAAGAATAAGACCAACCGGGTTCCGCGACTTGATAGAAAAACTGTACGACGCCGTTACAGGGGCCGGCAGAAACGGTGCGCCCAAGGACAGGGCCGAACCGTTGAACGGCGCCATCCATGTGACGTCCCTGTCCCTGACCAAGATTGCCGACGGGTTGATCAACCCGAAGCTCGTTCTGGCCTGGCTTCTTCAGTCGGTCGGCGCGCCCGGCGCGTTGATCGGCTTGCTGGTCCCGGTCCGGGAGGCGGGCGCCCTGTTGCCGCAACTGGTTCTGGCCCGCTGGGTCGAGGCGAGCGCGCGGCGAAAATGGTTCTGGGTGGCTGGTTCGCTTGTACAAGGCGCGGCCGCGTTTGGGATTGCCGCCACCGCCTTTTTCCTCGACGGAAACAAGGCGGGCTGGGCAATTGTCGGCTGCCTCGCCGTTCTGTCGCTGGGCCGAGCCTCCTGCTCGATCAGCCAAAAGGACGCGCTTGCCCGCACGATTCCAAAGACCCGGCGCGGGTCGATAACGGGCATCGCGGGTAGCGTGGCCTCCCTCGGCATTCTCGGTTTCGGCATTATACTGGCCTTCGGGATCATTCCGCTCACGGTGGCCAACATCGCCGGGGCGGTTGCCGTCGCCGGTGCCGCATGGTTCACCGGTGCGCTTATCTTCAGCGCATTGCGGGAACGGGCCGATACCCCGGAAAAGGCAGAGAGCCGCGTTTTTTCCGCCTTCGTTGCCCCCTTCTTCGACGATGCCCAGCTTCGGCGATTTGTCCTGGCGCGCTCCCTCTTGACCGCTACGGCACTCGCGCCGCCCTTCATCGTCATGCTCAGCGCGGCCACGGAGGAGAACCGGCTCGGCCATCTCGGTCCGTTGGTCTTGGCATCCGGCGCCGCCTCAATCGTCTCCGCCTATTTCTGGGGACGGCTGTCGGACAGCAGCAGCCGGAAGACACTGATCACCGCCGGTGCGTTGGGATCGCTCACCTTCGCGGCAACCGGCCTGGCCGATTTGATGAATGCGGGGATATTCGGATCGGGTTTCTACGGTATGGCCGCCTCGGCCGGCGCCATTTTCTTTGCCCAGATCACCCATGAAGGCGTCAGGGCCGGCCGGAAGCTGCATCTGACCGACATGGCGGGCGATGAAAACCGGGCCCGCTATACCGCCTTAAGCAACAGCCTGATCGGTCTGGTCCTGTTGCTGGGCGGCGGCTTGGGCAGCCTTGCGGACGCGGCGGGACCGGCCTGGACCCTGATTGCCCTGGCCGGCATGTGTGCCTGTGCGGTTCCGGCGGGCGCCTTGCTGAAGGAGGTTCAGAAAGGCGACTGAAGCCGGTTCTCAAGACATGACGTGATAGCCGCCATCCACATAGGCGACATTCCCGGTGACCGACCGGGCATAGTCGGAAACCAGACAGGTCGCCAGCGCCCCGACATCCTCGATCGTGGCCAATTTGCGTTCCGGCGCGCGGGTCTTTGCCTGTTCGATAAGCGTGTCGAAATCGGCGATACCCGACGCGGCCCGTGTTTCGATGGGACCGGGGGACAAGGCGTTCACACGAATCCCGGCGGGGCCGAGTTCCGAAGACATATACCGCATTGTCGATTCCAGGGCCGATTTCACCGGGCCCATGATGTTGTAGTGATCGACGACCTTTTCGGCGCCGTAATAGCTGACCGTCAGCATGCAGCCACCCTGTTTCATCAAGGGTTCGGCAAGGCGCGCCATCCGCACGAAGCTGTGGACGGAAACATCCATGGCGCGGCCGAAGCCTTCCCGTGAACTGTCGACCACGCGGCCATGGAGGTCATCCTTCGGGCTGAAGGCGATGGAATGAAGCAGGAAGTCCAACCGGCCCCAGCGTTCCTCGATAGCGGCGAACAGGGTTTCCATCTGCCCGTCCTGCTCAACATCCAAGGGCATCAGCAGATCAGCGCCGACGGCGTTGGCCACCGGTTCCACATGCGGTTTGGCTTTTTCGTTCAGATAGGTGAGGGCAAGGTTGGCGCCCGCGGCGCTGAAAGCCTTGGCGCATCCCGCCGCGATCGACTTGTCATTGGCGACCCCAACCACAAGACCTGTTTTCCCGGCAAGTAACCCGACAGGCATATCCATAAAGTGTCTCCAGAAGAACCGTTGTTCCTGGCCTGGATCGGGATGAGGCGATAAACGCCCGTCCCCTCCCTGGAGACGCTATTCTCAATGCTGTTTTCCTTGGGTGCGCGGCGGCACCGACCGACATTTAGCGCAACAACGGCATCGCGCGCAAACGCGGGTTTGTTACATCTCGGCGACAGGTCGGATTTTCCGGGCCTTCTTTATGGGGCCTTCTTTATGGGGCCTTCTTTCGGGGCCTTCTTTAGGGGGCCTTGACCTTCCCGTTACCGGAAACCCTATCTTGCTTATATAACAACCGGGAAGATGAACGTGGCCTTTACACGGCGAAGAGTTTTACAGGGCGGCGCGGCCATCGCGCTTGCAGCGGGTTTCGGGAACGCGGCCGGGTTTTCGGCGGCGCAGGCGGCGAGCCCCATTCTGCGGGCCGGCGAAGGCTTGGCGCGCCTGGCGCCCGGCGATTATCCGGAAACACGGGTCTGGTCCTATGGCGACCGGGTTCCCGGCCCGGTCATCCGCGTCGGCCAGGGCGAACGGTTGACTCGCCGCTTCGTCAATGACCTGCCGCAACCGTCGACGGTGCATTGGCATGGCGTGCGGATCGACAATGCGATGGACGGCGTGCCCGGTGTGACGCAGGAGGCCGTGCCCGTCGGCGGTACATTCGACTACGATTTCACGCTGCCCGATGCCGGGACCTATTGGTATCATCCGCATAATCGAACCTGGGAACAGTTGGCGCGCGGCCTGTACGGCCCGTTGATCGTGGAGGAAGCCGACCCGCCCGATGTCGACCGGGATGAGGTCTTGATCCTCGACGATTGGCGGCTGACCGAGGATGCACAGATCCATGAAGACAGTTTCGGCGCGATGCATGACTGGTCCCATGCCGGACGGATCGGCAATTGGATCACGGTCAACGGCAAGGGAGAATCGCGGCTGCCCGCGAAACGGTTTGAGCGGTTCCGCCTGCGCCTGATCAATGCCGCGAACGCGCGGATATTCTACCTCTCGCTGGAGGGGATGAAAGCCTGGACCGTCGCCTTGGACGGCCAGCCCCTGGACGCGCCCCAACCGGTGGAACGGCTATCGCTTGGCCCGGCGCAACGCGCCGACCTGATCGTCGACATCACGGCGGGGGAGGGCGAGGAAGCCTTCCTCACCTCACACGAACAGACCCGCGACGGCGAAGAACGGTTCGCCATCACCGGCTTCCCTGTCACAGGGGTGGCCCGCGACCAATCCCTTGCCGATCCACAACCGCTGCCTGCCAATCCGGTGCCCGCCCTGGGCGATCTGTCCAGCGCGCGGCGAGAAGGTTTGCAAATGGAAGGCGGTGCAATGGGCCGGATGCAGGGCGCGATGATGGGTGGAGGCTTCATGGCCATGCGGGACCTGGCCGGGGCCGGCAAGGTTTGGGCCCTCAACGGTCGCGCCGACATGCCCGACACCCCCTGGATCACGTTGACGCGTGGGGAAACGGTCCGCATTGCGATGAAGAACGATACCGCCTGGCCGCACGCGATGCATCTGCATGGCCATCATTTCAGGCAGATGGTCGGTGCCGATATCGGTCCGCTGCGTGACACGTTGCTGGTCGGGCAGGGAGAAAGTGCGGAGATCGCTTTCGTCGCCGACAATCCGGGCGATTGGCTTTTCCATTGTCATATGGTGGAGCACAGCGCCGGCGGCATGATGACCTGGCTGCGGGTCGACGCATAGCGGGGGGTGAATCCGCCTAGATCAATCACTACCAAAACTTACTTTTTTATAGACAACATATCGTAAAGGGTCGACCCTGGCGCCACTTTCCCCTTAAGACGGAAATCGTTCCCGGATAGCGAAGGATGTTTCGATGACCGTTGCGCGGACCCAGCCCCCCTCCCAATATCTGCCCGGACGGGACGGCCATTTGCGGGAGCTGCGATTCCTGCGCCGGCAATGGGTTGTCCTCGCCCATGAGGGCGCCGTGCCGGAACCCGGCGACAATTTCGCCTTCGACATTCTGGGATGCCCCGTGCTTCTGCGACGGGAAGACGACGGCGACCTTTCGGCCTTCCTGAACGTCTGCCCCCATCGCGGCGGGCCCTTGGCCTGGCCGGGGCAAAGCAACACACGGCTGCTGCAATGCCGCTATCACGGCTGGACTTTCCAGGGTGACGGGCGATTGATCGAACCGGTCGGTTTCGGCCGAGAGCGGCGGGACATCCATTGCGCCGCCCCTTCCGCCCACCGGCTGCGGATCGACTGTCATGACGGTTTGATCATGGCCTGTCTGAACCTTGAAGCGGATGGCGCGCCGCCGCCGGTGCCGGCTGCACTGACAACCCGGTTGGCGACGGCAAGCCTGGTGGCGACAGAGATCTTCCCGGCGGAATGTAATTGGAAACTCTATGCGGAAAACTGGCTGGAGGCTTATCACATCCAAAGCCTTCATCATGGGCTTTCAAACGACATTCAGGGGGAAACCTATCGCGTCGATTGCGGGCCCGCCTGGGCGGAACACAGCGCCAAGCCCGCCAAGGGCACCTATGGCGGATACTGGGCCTTCTTGTATCCGGTCACGGCGATAAACTTCTTCACCGACGGGTTCAGCGTCGAACAAATTTCCCCGCTGACGGAAACAAGCTGCGCGGTGCAGTATCAGTTCTACCGATTCAAGGATGTGGAACGGGAAGACGGCATCGACGCGGAAATCGCCCTGACCCGGACCGTGACCGCCGAAGACATCGCCGCGGCGGAGCACGTTCAGAAAAGTCTCGCCGCAGGCATTTTCGAGCAGGGCTTTGTCAGCAAGGACCGGGAACCGGGCATCCTCGCCCTGCACGACTTTCTCAAGGAGAGATTGCCCTCGGACACTCGGTTGCGGAACGAACCCTGACACTTTTCCGGCTGACCACGCCAAACTGGCGTTATCGCGTCACCCCCGCTCCCCGCATTCCCGCTTCAATGTATGCCGGAGCTTACTTTTTTTTCGTTTCTTGCTCAGCCATGCACTGCCAAACCATATGACCACCACGAACACTCCCCCCACAGTCATTAAAGGGAACGCCAAAGGGATCATCAGGATGCCGCCCATGACCAGCAAGGCAGCCCCGCCCAGTAGTACAAGGAGAATGACCGTATAGATGCCGGTGGTGATGTGCTCAAAAATACGAGACATGCACCGATCGTTGCATGGACTGGCAACGACAACAAGGAACAGCAGCAGGACTATAAAGCCGGAACGCCGACCGCCTCACGTCACCCCCGGTGGACGTTCCCGCTGCGCAGCGGCACGCCGAATTCGCGGTGGCAGACATCGGCCAGTTTGGCGATGCCTTCCTTGATATTCTCGACGCTCGGATGGCCGAAGCACAGGCGCATGCGGTGTTTGTTCGCTTCCCCGTCGACACTCCATTCCGGGCCGGGGTTCAGCGCGACGCCTGCCGCCGCGGCGGCCGCCGACAATTTCCGTGTATCGACCATGTCGGGCAAGGTGACCCAGATATAGATCCCACCGATCGGCTTGATGTAATCCGCCGAGGCGCCGAAATGCTCGTCCAGCGACTGGGTCATGGCCTCGGCCTTTTCCTTCAGCATCGGAAGCAATCCATTCACATGCCGTTCGAAATTCGACGGCAGGTATTCGGCCAGCACCATCTGTTCCAACGCGCCGCTGCCGCCATCCGTTTTCAACGGCATGATATGCTTCAAGACCGTCCAGGGCGCCACGATGTAACCGACCCGCAGGGCCGGCGCGATGGTCTTTGAGAAGGTGGCGCAATAGATCACGCGCCCATCCGTATCCAGCGAGTAGATGGCGGGCGGGCGTTCGCCTTCCCAGATCAGATCCGCATAGCAATCGTCCTCGAATATCGGCACGTCGTAGTCGCGCGCGATCTCCAACATCTCCAACCGGCGTTCCGTGCTCATCACCGTGCCGGTCGGGTTCTGGACCGTGGGGATGGTATAGATCATCTTCGGCTTGCGGCCGTCCGCCTTGAGCGCCTCCATCGTGTCGCGCAGGCTGTCCATCCGCATGCCGCCCTCGTCCAGGTCGACCCCAACGAAATCGACGCCCAGCTTCCGCAAGCGGGAGAGCGCGCCGCCATAGTTCGCCCCTTCCAAAACGACAACGTCGCCCGGTTCCAACAGCGCCGCGTTAACCAGATCCATCGCCTGCAGGGACCCCGTCGTGACCAACACCTCATCGGGTGAGACCTTCATCGCCGCGCAGCGTTTCAGGTTGTCGCAGATAAACTGGCGCAGCGGCAGATAGCCTTGCGGCCCACTTTCCATGCCGTATTTCGCCATGTCATGCCCTTCGGCAAGAAGGACCTTCTTCACCGCTTCGGCCAGCGCTTCGGACGGGACCGTGGGTTCGTCGATATTGCCGCCGACGAAGTGATAGGGCGGATAGCCTTTCCAAGGCGAGGCCGCTGCGGCGGCGCGGGAACTGAGAATGGCGGAATAATCGAAAGTCATGGCCTCACCTGAATCCTGAAGATTGTTTGATCTTTTGCCGGCATGGAACCGGATGGGTGAGGATGCTCCGTCCTTTCCGGTCCTGCAATCGACCGTGTTTGTGGAAAAGGTGAAAGGACGGGTGGGGACAAATAGGGGAAAGAGGGTCGACCCCTCAAGCCTGGCATACGGACTTCCCGGCTCCAGCCTTGGTTCGACCGGGTGGGCGCCCTAGGTCCTTGAACGAAGGGGCCGTATCCATCCGGTCTGCCGCATCATAGTCGCGGCAAACCCCATCAACGCGAAAAGATAGAGCGTCATGGAGGCGGGAAGCGGGACGGTGGCTACCGTTCCAGTCCCGTTCCCGCCACCAAGACCGGATCCGGCGATGGTGAAGTCATCTGCGAAGATGAACTTCTGGTCGTCGAAGGTTCCCTCTGTTTCCTGGAAAAGGAAACTGCCGAACCCGGCCGTCTCGATAACGCCGAAGAAGCGCGCGGTGGTGCCCAGCACATCGGAATCGCCACCGCCCGGCAGGTTCCCGAAATCCACCTTGGTTCCGTCGATGAAAACGGAAAGGGCCGCAAAAGGTGTGTTGGTTCGAACCCAACCGCCGACCCCGAACAAGCTGGCGGTGGAAGACCCGGCGAATCCGTCCGGTGTGTCGTCGGTATGATCGGGCCCGGCAAAATCCCCATGCGGGAAAGAAAACAGGCCCCAGTCGCCGGAAAGCGCCGCGCCGCCGGATGTGGTCACGGCGCTGGCCGCGGCATTCGACGTCCAGCGCACGCCCTGGCTCAAGATGCTGGGTGCGGTGTTGAACCCATCGAGGGTGGAGGAACGAACACCACCCCAAACCGTGTCCGCCTCGAACCCTTCCTGGATTGTCCTCTCACCCAACAGGCTCAGTGCCGATAGATAGGCCGCTTCATCCAGGAAACCGATGGGGGAGGCTTGGGCCCCGCCGCCAACGACGGCGGCAAGGCACAGACCGGAGAGGCCGCCGAGAATGCGTGGCAAAACTCGGCGGGCGCTGGGCGTGGCGAAAGACGAAAACATATCGGAAAACTCCCCGGGGACGTCGCGTGGAAAGGCGCGAAAAAACAGTCCCGGAGATTGGTGTCAGTAAGCTTACGAAAACCTTACAGATCGTATGGGCAATGCGAATAAAACCAGTGCTGGCCAAAATATGGCCAAGCTATAGTGGGTTTGCGATACCGCAGATAGGGCCGCCAGTATTTTACGCGGCCAGATGCCTGACCAATTGTCCACGCCCGCCGGGAACTGCGCCGAGGCCGCCGACAGCGCCTGCGACGACAGAGGAAGCGACCCCCAGGACGACGGGAAGGACGAAGACAAAGGCGCTCGGCGCCCAATCCACTCGCAGTGCTTCGGTGACGACAAAATAACCCCCGACCATGCCGGCAAGCCCACCAAGCGCGGCGGCGATCGCGCCAACCGCGGCGGCCTCGGCCAGGCGGACCAGGGCAATCTCCCGCCGCGACGCACCGACCACGGAGAAAACGAGGGCTTCCTGGCGGCGCGCATCGACATCGGCCGCGACCAGCGCGGCAAGCGACATGGCACCTGCGACGACCAACAGGCCCGCCATCAGAAAAGACGCAAGCGTCGCACCGTCGATGACGCCGCGGACCTGTGCAACCAGCGGGCGGATGTCGATGGCCGTCACGTTGCCATGCGCCGCCGACACGTCCCTGATCAAACCGTCGAGCGCAGCGTCGGTCTTGCCCTGCAAGCTCATGATCCAAGTGTGCGGAGCGTCCCGGAAAGGCTGCGGCGAGGCCAACAACAGATATTCCGGCCGGAAGGTGCGGTGATATTCCTTACGGATATTGACCACTTCGGACGTGAAGGTTCGGCCGAGGACGCTGTAGGTCAGACGATCCCCCACAGTCAGATCGAAGGCTTCCATCAGGTCTTCCTCCGGGGAGACGAGGGGCTGGCCATCATAGTCCACATCCCACCAGTCGCCTGCCAAAAGCGCCGCCCCGGTTGGTTCCGCCGCCCAAGAGAAACTGCGGTCCCCTTCGATTACCCAAGACTTGTCTTCACGGACCAGAGCATCTTCTACCGGGACGCCGTTCACCTGGGTCAATGTCATTCGCATGAAGGGGTCCGCCTGCAGACCCTCCAGGCCGGGGTCGCCTTCGACCCGGTCCCGAAGCGCCGCGACCTGGTCGGGCTGAACATCGATCAGGACAAGGTCCGGCACGCGTTCGGGCAGTTCCTGCGTCAACGCCTGCTGCAGCGAGTTCTGCGCGGCGACGATTGCCGTGATCCCGATGATACCGACACCGATCGCGATGGTCCGTGTCGCCGTATGTCCGGCATTCTCCAGACTTTGACGGATGACGGTGCCAAGGAAGCCGCGCGGCCGGCGGCGAGACACGCACTTGGCCAAACCCGCCGCGGCCAGCGCCAGCACACCGATGGCCGCGGCCAACCCCAGGGTCATCAATCCGGCCAGAACGGGTATCGGCAGACTGAGCGCCGCGGCCCCCAGGGCGAACAGGACAAGCCCGGCGCCGGCGGCCGCATGAAGCGGATTCGCGGAGGGCGGGGCTTCCCCACTTCGCATCGCCGCACCGGGGGACACTTCCGCCGCGCTCGACATCGCCAGAAGTCCCGTTCCAGCCAACCCGGCGACAAGGATCAAGGCGACGGTCGCCATCTGTTCGACGACATTGCCGGTGGCGAGGGGAACGTGAAGGCGTGTCGTGATAACGTCCAGCAGCGGCAGCGCAACGGCGGCGCTTGCCCCCAACCCCACGGCGAGGCCGAGAAAACTGGCAAAGACGACAATCACCGCATGCAGCGCCAGGACCATCCCCGGCGTGGCACCCGAAAGGCGGTATAGCGCGATCGTCCGGATGCGCCGGCGAACCCACGCCTTGGCGGCCGCCCAGGCCCCGGCAATGCCGATCGCAAGGGCGGTGATCCCGACCATCCCCAGGAAAGTGGTCGTCCGGTCGACGGTCCGCAGCACCCGGTCGCCGGCATCGGCGGGGGTTTCCAACTCCCACCCTGCTTCCGGGCGCAGGTCGCGCACCGCATCCACCAGATCGTCCGGCGCATCCGCCCGGTCGCGCAGGCGATAGCGGAATTCGACGATCGAGCCGCGCTGGATCAACCCCGCCGCCCGCAGCGCGTCGAGGCGGACAATAATGCGCGGCCCGACCATGAAACGGCCGACCGACAGGCGGTCCGGTTCCTGGGATAGGGTATCGGCGATCACGAAATCCTGGCCCCCCAGGCGCAGCACGTCGCCGATGCCCGCGCCCGTCCGGGCCAGGAAGGTCGGCTCGACGATCGCGGCGGGGCGTCCTTCCGTTTCAACATTCCCGGTTCGGTTCAGAACGGTTCGAAAGTCGCGGCCACTGCCCAGCGTAACGCCGCCGTAAAGCGGATAGGCCCCGTCCACGCCCTTCAATTCCACCGCCACCCGTTCGCCGCCAGCCTGGGCGGAGGATCGCAATTCGGCCACTTCCGACATCGCGCCGAGAGCGCTCAGCCGGTCGGCAAGATCGGCCGGTAGGGGCACATTCGTCGTCGTGACGGAGACGTCGCCGCCCAGGAATGTCGTCCCGCCACGGCTCAACATGGTCGACAATCCGTCACCCAGCATCCAGACCGTGCCCATCATGAAGGTCGCGATGGCGACACAGCCGATGAACAGGCGCAACCCGAAAATACCGGCCGCCCATTCGGCGCGGACCAGGGCCCGCAACACCCTGAACTGATCGGCCCGCGATAGCGGCGCGGCCGTATCGCGGCCGTCACGATCCCTCACGAACCGACCGTATCCCGAACCTTGCCATTATCGATGGCAATGGTCCGATCGCATCGCGCCGCCAGGGATTCATCATGGGTGACCAACAGCATCGACGCACCGGTTTCACGGACCAGGTCGAACATGACACCGACCACCTCGTCACCGGTCGCCTGGTCCAAATTTCCGGTCGGCTCATCCGCCAGCACAAGACGCGGTTCGGCGGCGAAGGCCCGGGCGATGGCGACGCGCTGCTGTTCGCCGCCGGACAGGGCCGACGGTCGGTGGTTGAGCCGGTGGGAGAGGCCGACGCGCGCCAGCATCTTTGCCGCTTCCGATTCCGCCTCGAAGTTTCCGGCCAGCATCAGGGGCAGGGACGCGTTCTGCAAAGCGCTCATCGCGGGCACCAGGTGAAAAGACTGAAAGACAATGCCGATATTGCGCCGGCGAAGGTCGGTCCGGGCCGCCTCGCCCGCCGTGGTGAGGTCGATGTCCAGAACCTTCACCTCCCCGCCGGTTGGCCGTTCCAATCCGCCGATCACCGCGATTAGCGACGACTTGCCCGAGCCTGACGGTCCGGTGGCAGCGACGATCTCCCCAGCCCCGATTTCCATATCGATGCCGCGCAGGACGTCGACCTCGGCCCCGTTCGCCTCCGGGCCGCCGTCTCCGATCCCGGGATAGGACAGTCGCGCCCCCGACAAGACGGCCACCGGCGCGCCCTTTTCGGCGTCCGGCGAGGGGGGTCGATCTACGGTGTCGGCGCGCTCGGTCTTGCTGAACAATGCGGATTCCCTGATCAATGAAAATCAATGCGGTTGCACTTAATCTTTGTCGCGGGCGGGAAATTTCAATTGCGGTAAAGGGTTGCCCGCGCAAACCTAGGATGGGACGGGCCTGTAAAACCGGGAAACGTCGCCGTTTTTTGCTCTTATGAGGCGATCGAAACCATGACCGCGACCGTAGCCCCCATTGCCGCTTTATTGTTCAGCGTCGCCCTGCTGCTGATGGGGAACGGCCTGCAGGGGACCCTGTTGCCGGTCCGCGCGAATATCGAGGCTTTCTCGCAACTCGATATCGGGGTGATGGGCTCGGTCTATTTTCTCGGCTTCGCAATCGGGTGCTATTTCGGACCCTATCTGGTCAGGCGCGTCGGGCATATCCGGGTTTTCACGGCGATGGTGGCAATTGCGTCCAGCGTCGTACTCGGCCATTCGCTGATCATCGAATCCACAACATGGTGGATCATGCGCGGTTTGACCGGCATGTGCTTCGCCGTCCTGTATCTTGTGATCGAAAGCTGGCTCAACGCGAAAGCGACCAACGAGAACCGCGGGCTGATCTTCTCGATTTATACGATCATCAACCTCACCGTCATCACGGTGGGCCAGATGCTGCTCATCACCGACAGTCCGCAGGCCTTCACGCTGTTCGCCCTGGCGTCGGTCCTGATCTCGCTGGCCGCCGTGCCCGTCGCGCTGACAACGGCGCCGGCGCCGCCGCCGGTCGCCACCGTCAAGATACGCCTGTTCCGCCTGTACAAACTATCGCCGGTCGGGGTCATCGCCTGCCTGGCGGTCGGCTTGGCGAACGGGGCCTTCTGGTCGCTTGCCCCGGTTTTCGCGCAGGAATATCTGGGCGGGGTTGAGAACATCGCCATTTTCATGAGCGTGGTCGTGATCGCGGGCGCGATCGGGCAATGGCCGTTGGGTTGGCTGTCGGACAAGGTCGACCGCCGCAAGGTCATCATAACCTCTACAATCGGCGCGGCCCTGGCGGGCGGGGCGCTGACCTTCCTTGCCCCGGCCTTCCAGACCGCCTTGATGCCGCTGGCCTTTGCCTTCGGCTTTTTCGCGCTGCCGCTTTATGCGCTGTCGGTCGCCCATATGAATGATTTCGTCGGTGCGGAAGACTATGTCGAAGCCGCGGGCGGATTGCTGCTGGTCTTCGCCGCCGGCGCGGTTCTCGGCCCGATTTTCGCCTCGATCGTCATCGAGCAGAGCGGCTTGGCCTATCTGTTCCTCTATACCGCCGTGATCCACGTTTTGACCGGCAGCTTCGCCTTTTACCGCATGTTCAAACGGCACCGGGCTCCGGACGAGGAACAAGTGGCCTTCGCCGATTCCCTGCGCTTCGCACAAACCGTCGGGAACATCGAGGAATTGACGCCGGAGCCAGATGCCGACACACCGCCCGACGGATACGCAGCGTCGGCGCAACCACCCGCCGGAACCATCGAAACCGTCGACGCTATCGAAGAAAGGGGGCCTCGCGATGGATGACAAGATCCTGGCCGCGCTGATTGCCGGGCTGGTTTCCCTCACGGTCGGTGTGGTTTCTTTCTTCGCCACGCGCTGGAAGGTGGAGCACGAGCTGCGGCAGACGCAGTTCCGCGACATCCTGCAAAAGCGGATAGAAATCTACCCCAGGCTCTGGTCCATCTGCATTCGCTATGAGACGAATTGGGTCATCGACGGCAAACCGAAGGACCGCGACTGGGCCCAGGCCTTCCTGGCGGAATTGAACGCCTTCAACATCGACGGCGGCCTGTTCTTCACCGAAGAGCTGTATAACAGTTTCGGCGATGTCCGGGCCGGCCTGCGGCGGGCCGTCGATGAAACCGGACCGGGCGATACCGTCGACCCGCAACTCACCGCCAGGATCCGCATCGCGATCTATGGCACGACGGACGAGAAAGGCAGGGTCATCCCCGGCCTGTCGACCCATCTGAAAGACGATCTGGGCAGCTACCGCGCGACCACATTGCAGCGCCGCCTTGCGCGGGAGTGAGGTGTTGGCGGTGCCGTCATGATTCTGACGGGTCTTGGGGAAAGATAAAGCTCAACCGCCACGTGGCGCGATTGGCAGCCAAGGGTGGAGCACCTCCAAATCGGGCAATGACGCCAACCAGTAATGACCCTGATAGGGTTGGTCCGCCGCGCGGCTGATTGGCTGCTTCAGATAACTGCATAGAAGCAATGTGCCGACGGCGCCATGCGCCACCACCGCCACGTCACCATCCGATTCTTGAGCGAGAATCCGCCCCGCCGCCTTTTCGATCCGGCATTGCGCATCGATGGCGCGCTCCCAGCCGCGCACGCTCTTTTCCGGTTCAGCGAAAAAAGCGTCCGCCAACTTCTCGAACTCTTGGGGCGGGACGAAGCCCGTCGCGGTTCGGTCGTTCTCGCCAAGCTCCGCATCGACTTGAACGCCCGCACCGAAACGCGCGGCAAGGATGCCGGCCGCCTCAATCGCCTTGGCTTCGGCGCTCGACCATATCGAAGTGACATTGGCGACCACCGTGCTTTCGGCAAAAACTCTCATTCTCGCCAATCCGGCGTCACTCAGACGCCAGCGGCGGACATCAATCTGCGGATCGACGGTGACCTCGGGATGTGTGACGAAGATCAACTTTCTCATGCCGCAACATTGGCATAGCAATCCAGTCAGCACTATCCGCATTCGGGACGGAACTCGACGACGCCAGATGGCCGCGCATCGCATCGGCAGGAAAGCCTGGACCGCTATCGCTGTTTACCTTGCGTCCGGCAAACCGGTCGACGCCCATGCCGCGCCTCTATGAAAGCTTGAGCCCCCTGTAATCGTCGGCGGCAATCTCGTCGCAGACCTTGCGATAGGTGCCGACGCCGGCAACATACGGCATGAACACGCGCGGTTTTCCGGGAATATTCGCGCCGATATACCAGGAGTTGGCTTTCGGATAGAGCGTCGCGTCGGCAACCTCGTTGACGTGTGAAACCCAGTTCGTTTCCGCCTCCATATCCGCCTCGACACGATGAACCTGTCGCTCAACCGCAGTCTTGAGCAGGTCGGACACCCAATCGATGTGTTGTTCAATCGAGTGGATCATTTGGCTTTTGACGCTTGGGCTGCCAGGGCCGGTGACAATGAACATATTCGGGAACCCGGCGACCATGAGGCCGAGATAGGTCGTCGGGCCGCCGTTCCACTTGTCGGCGAGGCGCGTGCCATCGATGCCGCGAATGTCGATCTCGCGCAGTGCGCCCGTCATCGCATCGAAGCCGGTCGCGAAAACGATGGCGTCCAGCTCGAACTCCTGATCGGCCGTTCGCAGGCCCTTCGGGGTGATCTCCTGGATCGGTGCCGAGCGCACATCGACGAGCGAAACATTCGGGCGATTGTAGGTCTCGTAATAGCCGGTATCGAGGCAGAGGCGTTTCGTGCCGATCGGGTGATCCGTCGGTGTCAGCAGAGCGGCCACCTTGGGGTCTTTCACGGTGCTGCGGATCTTCTCGCGAACGAACTCGGCCGCGGTCTCGTTTGCCTCCTCGTTCACAAGGACGTCGCTGTAGCAGGTGAGGAAGCCGATGGTACCGCCCCGCTCCCAAAGCATCTCGTAATTCTTGCGACGCTCTTCCTCCGTGACGTCCAGTGCGGATTGGGTCGGCGCCGGATATCCCGATACGCCGAAGCCGGAATGGCGCGCTTCCTCGCGGCGTTTACGATAGTCCGCTTTGAAGGCGCTCTCGTGGTCGCGTTCCATGGGCCCGTTTCGCGCGGGCAGGCAATAGTTGGCGGTGCGCTGGAAGACGTGGAGGTGTTCGGCTTGCTGCGCTATCAGCGGAATCATCTGGATTCCCGAGGACCCGGTGCCGATTACACCGACACGCTTGCCGGTGAAGTCGACGCCTTCCGCCGGCCACATGCCGCTGTGGTACCACTTGCCCTCGAATGTATCGATGCCCTTGAAATCCGGTACGCGCGGCGTCGAAAGGTTGCCGGTCGCCATGATGCAGAAGCGCGCGGAGATTATCTGACCGTTGGATGCCTTCAGTATCCAGCGATTGATGTCGGTGTCGAAGGTCGCTTCGGTGATGTGGGTATTGAGCTGCACGTCGCGCATCAAGTCGAAGCGTTCGGCGACATGCTGGATATACGCCAGAATCTGCGGCTGAGTCGCGTAGCGCTCCGGCCAACGCCACTCCTGCTGCAGATCGTCGTCGAACGAGTAGGAGTATTCGAGGCTCTCGATATCGCAACGGGCGCCCGGATACTTGTTCCAAAACCAGGTGCCGCCGATCCCGCTGCCGGCTTCGAAGGCACGTGTCTTGAAGCCCAACCCCCGCATGCGATGGATGGCGTAGAGGCCGCCGAGGCCGGCGCCGATGATTGCGACATCGAGTTCGATTGCTTCCTGGACAGGGGTGACTTGGTTCATGGTAACCGCCCTTTCGCGCCGTGTTCTGGTTTAGGTGATTTGAGTTTTTCGCTGGGGCGCTACATCAGGAAGACGCCCTTGCCGGTGGTCTGCCGGTCGAACAATTTGTAGGCTTCATCGGCTTGATCGAGCTTCCAGCGGTGCGTGAAAAGATCGTCCACCTTGATCTTGCGATCGGCGACGAAGGTCGCGCACTCCGCCTGACCTACTGTCGAGAACGTCCACGAACCGATGATGGTGACCTGCCGGCGCAGCATGTCAGGGCTCACGTCCAGCGTGACCTGCCCGCCCTCGCCGACAAAACACGCCTTGCCCCAGGTCCGCACACTCTGAGCGGCTTGACGGCGCGCTTCCGACGACGACGAGGAATCGAGGGTCGCGTGTGCGCCGAGACCATGGGTCGCTTCGCGTATGGCGTCGACCGCGTTCGTCTCCGTCGGATTTATCAGAACATCCGCGCCAAACTCCTTCGCGCGGGCCAGTCGCTCGTTGCTGATATCGAGGGCGATCACGCGGGCGCCCATCGCGGATGCGAGTTGCGTCGCCGACAGCCCTACCGGTCCTTGACCGAAGATCGCAATCGTCTGGTCGCCGGTGAGGTCGAGGCGCTTGAGCGCCCCCCACGCCGTTCCCGTGCCGCATGAGATTGCAGCGCCGGTTTCGAAGGAGAGTTCATCCGGGAGGGTCACCAACGTACGGGCCGGCACGACCATATAGGGCGCATGAGCACCGTGACCGGTCAAACCATAGACCTCGGCAACGCCCTCATCGCAGAGTTGCATCCAGCCTGTCGAGCAGTGGGGGCAGACGCCGCAACCGCGATAATGATGCACCATCACCCGCTGGCCCACACGGGCTTCCCGCTCACTGACGCCACTTCCCACCGCTGCCACGAGACCGCACGGTTCATGGCCTGCAATGATGGCGCGCGTGCTTGAGAAGCCGAGCGACTTCGCCGCTTCACCAGGGGCCGCGCGGTAGAACTTCAAATCGCTCCCGCACATACCAGAGGCCTTGATTTCAAGCACGACTTCACCCGGTCCGGGGGTGGGATCCGCAAAGTCCTGGAACGCCACGCGCCTGTCACCGGCGAAAACTACGCCCTTCATGCATTCCTCCCGCACGGAGTGCAGCGCCTTGGAGCGAACACTCTCTTGTTGCCATTGGGGGCAGACTAACTTCAAAATGTCGACTGTCAACAATTTATCGATATCTGTCACTCGTTGACAATTTTGTGCGTTGTCGCCATTCCTCCCCACTCGCACGCGGGAGCACTGGATGATGGGGTTGGGATGATGGAATTGCCGGAAATCGTTCGTTCGCCGTCGCTCGCCGCCATGGCGAAGCGCCTTATTCAGGAGGCGATTTGGTCCGGCCAGCTGGCGCCCGGCGCGCATCTTGTCGAGACGGCCTTGGCCGAACAGTTCCAGATCAGTCGCGGTCCATTGCGCGAGGCGCTGAAGAGCCTAGCATCCGAAGGGCTCGTCGAATTCCATCCTGGGCGAGGCGCGTTCGTGGTCGACCCAACGCCCGAGCAATTGCAGGACATGATCATAATGCGCGCCGTCCTCGGGGGCATGGCGGGGCGCTATGTGACGGCCAAGGCTGACGCATCTGTTTTTGAGCGGCTCGAGGAATCGCTGGAAAAGATGCGCGCGGCAGTCGATCGAAATGACGAGAAGGGTTTCTTCGACGAGAATTGGGTGTTCTATGATATTCTCCATCGGGCATCGAACGAGTTCATCTTCCGCTCGTGGCACTCCCTTTATGGTCTGATCAACATCTACGTCCGACGACTGGGGCGTCCTTATGTCCCGCTGCACGCCACCCTGCGCGGTTACTATACATTCGTGGACCTTCTGAAGTCTGGAGATCCGGACGAGGCCGAAGCCGTCCTTCGCAGCCAGATGCTGCGCGTGGGTTTCATCGTTCTGAATCGCCCCATTCCGCCGATGCTGCACGCCTATGTCACGCGACGCGTTCTCGATGACGGTTCGGTCCAGCATTTCGATCCTGCTGCCGAACAACCGCAGGCGCCGTCGCAGGCGGCCGATAGTGAGAGACAGAGCAGACACGGAAGCTGAGTCGCTCCGCACGCGTTCTCCCTGCCGACCGGTATTGTGTCGTTCTTCGCAACGCGCTGGAAGGTGGAACACGAACTGCGGTAGACGCAGTTTCGCGACATCCTGCAAAAGCGGATCGAACTCTATCCCAGGCTCTGGTCCATCTGCATTCGTTATGAGACCAACTGGGTGATCGACGGCAAACCGAAGGACCGCGACTGGGCCCTGGCCTTTCTGGCTGAGTTGAACGCCTTCAATATCGACGGCGGTCTGTTCTTTACCGAAGAGCTGTATAACAGTTTCGGCGAGGTCAGGGCCGGCCTGCTGCGCGCCGTCGACGAAACCGGGCCGGGCGCGGTGGTCGCGCCCGCCCTTACCGACAAAATCCGTAAAGCGATCTATGGCTGGAAGGACGAGAAAGGCCGAACCGTTCCCGGCCTGTCCACCCATCTGAAAGACGACCTGGGCAGCTACCGCGCGACCACCTTGCAGCGCCGCCTTGCGCGGGAGTGAGGGGTTGGCCGGTGCCGTCATCAAGCCAAAGGGTGTTCCGGTGTCAGTTTACCTAGTTTGATGAACTAGTGATGTTTTTCCCGACTCGAAGGACGGACACGATGTTTAGTAAACCGTCACCTTAATCTGTCACCGTAATCCCTACGCGGTTTCCCTTCGGCGAGACGCGGGGGTTTGGGGGCAAGGCCCCCATTGAGCGGAGTACGATCTTATCCGTGAATACTCGGTATTTCCGGAATGGCTGTCACGAGGATGTCTCGCAGTTTTTCCGCTCTATCGACAGCTCTCGTGAGGCTCTCTTTCAGGTCGTCATCGTATTCCCCGGAGTGGGGAGCGTCCCGCGACCACATACTGTTGATCAATTCAATACGACCAAGGAGATGGGCAACCGTGCTGACTTGGTTCTCTGGTTGTGTATCGAGAAGTTCGAGATCACGCAGACGCTCAGGGATCTTGATTGGATCAAACGTCAAGGCTTCGTTTTCCGCTTTCTCGATATCGTTGAGGAGAAACCGCAGTTTCAGCAAGAGGGTGGTGATCTCTGCATAGATCAAAGCATTTCCTATGACTTGACGATTGATTCTCTTTCGGCGCTCTCGGCGTTCTTCAGCTCGGATTGGGAGCTTACTGATTATGTAAACAGATGCGGCTGTCCATACCGCCACCATCGTCGCCAAAAGTGCGCCGATGATCGTTTCAAATTTTCTTATTCGGTAAATCAAGCCGTCGGGCAGGTCGTAGAGGAGCAGGAATACTACTCCTGCAACACAAAATGCGGTCACTACGACTACGAGAACTGCAATTTGCAGTTCTATAGTCCGGTCTTGAGGATCCTCATCCATGAATCACCTTCGCGTTGTGCGTGGGAGGTGGTGCATGATCGATTTTTCATTGCTCCCTGTCCATTCTGCCGTCTCATGACAGGATAGGCGGCCTCGCAAAAGTCCCAGACATAAACTGCCAGTACCGAAGGCCAACACCGCTATGCGAATTACGGTGACAATTCAATTACAGTGACAGTTAACTTAATTTGAAAAAATACGCACCAGACACGGCATGCCTTTCTGGCATTGTACCAATATTTGGTATATGTTGATAATTGAAGGGAGTCTTCGCCATGCCACGAAACACATCGATCTCTTTAGGCGATCACTTTGCCGGGTTCATTGATGCGCAGGTTCAGTCCGGGCGCTATGGGTCGGCCAGCGATGTCGTCCGTGCGGGATTGCGCTTGCTTGAAGAGCACGAGGCAAAGGTAAGGGCGTTACAGGAAGCGCTAATCGTCGGCGAGCGATCGGGCGAGGCGAATCCCTTCGACGGCGAGGCGTTTCTGGAGAAGATGCACGGCAAGCACGGCTAAGATGGCGCGGCAATATAGATTCCGGCCTCTTGCGGAAGACGATCTGGAAGAAATCTAGCTCTATACACGCGAGAATTGGTCGCGCGAACAGGCCGACAAATACGTCCGGGACGTCATTTCCGTTATCGCCGACCTAGCCGTTGGGCGGAAGGAAGGTCGCAAAGTGGACATACGAGAGGGGTATATGAAGCAATCTGCCGGCGCGCACATTGTCTTCTACCACGTTGCGGACGACCACTTCGACATCGTCCGTATCCTGCATGGCCGGATGGACGTAGGACGACACCTATAGTCTCCGGCCCCGCAAACATCGCAACACTATTATGAAAAGTGGTGGTGGACCGGAGGGGACAAACATCGAACCAAATGTTTGAGATTTTGGTTGAATGGGAAAAATCACTTCAACCCGACTGCCATTTCTTGCATTGGCCTCAACCATGGTGTCAATCGGCACTAAGCATTGCTCCCCTATCGGCGTTGAATATCGACCTTATCGGTTTCACGATAAGCTGACCTGTGGCGGCGCAGCCCCCGAGTCACGCAGCCGGATCGGACCAGGGTGTTTCCAGCTAGGCAAGTGTCTTGAAGCGCCAGCTCTCGTTTCCGGATTCGACAATTTCGCTGTGGTGAGCGAGGCGGTCGAGGTGCGCAGCACCTCAACTCAAAAAGCGGACATCGGCATCCCTCTTGGCCATAGCTGAACTGACTTGGCCCAAGTAGGATAGAAATTAGGTTTGCGGGAGTGCGTTAGAGTAATGCCTGATCTGTCGTACACATTCAAACTTCGTTGGTCCGCAGACAATTCTAAGCGCCGTCCTTCAACTGCTCGTCCAGCCTGTCTCTCACTCCGGCACAAATGGCCGCCTCCAGGTGACCTCTAAGTCCTTCCTCAGCCTCGTCGTAATAAACGCGGTGGATACTGAACCGCGCTGCGCTGGCGACTATCGGCGAGATTGAAACGATATCTACGACCTTGCCACCAACTTCGACGTTGATTTGCTGGGGATCGCCGCCTTCTTTGTTGAGAGGCGTATAGAGCTTTCGGGGATAGTTGTCATAGTAACAAGACTCTGACCAAATTTTCGTTTGCTTCTGTAGATCCTCTGAGACCTTTTTGCATACTGCGTTGAGAACTTTCACTCGTGCACTTGCGTCGAGCGTCTTCATCTTCGGGTTGTCGGCTGCTGCGTCATCTGCATGCTTCCAGATGTCATGCATGGAGTAAAAATTTCGAGAAGCAATGCGAGTGGCAATCGTCTTGATCTCGCTGTCATCGGCTTCTTGAAAGAGATGCAGGGATCCCCAAAACAAACTGTCATCAAGCAAGAGCGCGTTTTCGAGATTGGCCGGATCTCGGAAGAAGCGAACTAGTGCGTGGTTTGCCGTCAGCCCCGCCTGTTTTTCATCATCCCCCGCGATGCGTTCGAAAACTCGGCTCATCAAGAGCGCAAACATGTACTCAATCCCGCGCGTACGCTTATGGAGATAGAGGGTCGGATACAACTGGAACAGCGTGACGGTGAATTGCTCAAGAGAGACGTAGGCTTTGCTGTCCACGTAGAGGAAGCGGCCGTTATCGCCATCGCTGACTTGGAAATTCCGCATGAGCCAGTCCAGGTCAATGCCGCCCGATGAAACCCCAGCGAAGTAGGGGTCGCGCTTTGCGTAGTCCAGACGATCAGCGTCGAGTTGGCCCGACACCAGTGATGTGTATATGCACTGCTTGTCCTTCTTAGAAATCATGTTCGCCACCATTTTGGGGAACCCAACGCCGCCCATTTTTTCGAGCGCACAGCCAATGGACGAATCTATGATAATCTGAGGGCTGACTTTCTCGTGGTCGACTGCGGCCATGAGCGGGCTGTCTTTCAGACCCGGATTGCGTATCGCATAAAGCCCCATCGCCTTTTCGAAGGCATGGCTGAACATTCCGTGGCCGATGTCGTGTAGGAGAGCCGCGGCGAGGCATGCCTTACCTTGTTGCGACCATTCACCCCTTTTTACGTCGGGCTCGACAATCGCCAGCAAACGTTTCGCCACGGCATAAACACCCAACGAATGAGCAAACCGTGAATGAGTGGCAGATGGGAATACGTGGTCAGAGAAGCCAAGTTGCTTAACGCGCCGCAACCGCTGAAAGTACGGATTCGAAAGCATGTTTTTGAGCTCAAGCTCAAACTGTCCCTCAAACTCGATCGAACCGTGGATCGGGTCCTTGATCATCTTTGTCTTCATTTATCTTCCTCAATCAAAAAATGCATTATTCAAATCTCAGCCCTGCGTGGCTTCAAAGTTGACGGTATCTTTAACTGTGAATGGCAGTAAGGCAGGATCGGAAGCCGCCACATCACAATCGAAGTCCTTCCGACTGTAATCGCGTGGGTAGTAAGAGAAGCTCTTCAGCGCAAAGTATGCATCTTGGTCCATAAAATGGCGGCTAATGGCGAGACTCGCCGCCTCTGCTTCTTCTGCGGGGAACTCCGGGCTCAGATGCATAGCTGTGATGCCGGACGATGCAGCAGCGCGTTTATTGACCGGACGCGCCCCGAGTCTTCGCCACTCCTCTATCAGAGCGTCGGCCGTCTTGGGCGGCCCGTACGCGAGCACTGGGCCCACAGAAACGCCCGCGACTGCATCTCGCCGATCATCGAGCCACGCGGTGGTCTCTTCAAGGGTTTCTTGCGTCTCACCGGCATAGAGCAGCACATTAACCTTGGCCTTCACTCCGTTGTCACGGCAAGCCACCAAGAGATCGGAAGCCGCAGAAAGATAGCGTTGAGGATCATCCGCCTTCTTCATTGCCAGGATTTGCTGAGGAGAGGCAGCCTCGAGCCCGAGGTCGATGACTCGCAGCCCCGCCCAGGCGAGCCGCTCAAGGGTTTGGGGTTTCATCACATCGACTCGGGTTTCCGTACGCCATGAGATATCAAGGCCAAGTTTGTGCATCTCTTTTGCGAAACCAGCCGCCCATCGGGCATTCGGAAGAAACATCGATGATTGGAGGTAAGGGCGGATTTCCTCGCCGTCGTATTGCTCGCGGACACGAGCCATCGATGCCGCCAATGCGATACCGTTGCCAAGTTTTTCAACCTTTATGTCACGCTCTTCACAGAACACACAGCCCATGCCGCAGCCACGCGACGCCTCAATGCTCGGTTGATACCTGCGAAATCCATCCACCAAGCGATGGTTGAGTGTGAAACCCGGCGTTGGCTCGGCGACGCGGCTGAGTACGGGGCTTTCCGTCAGGAGCCGCTCGATAACGCCTTCGCTGAGGCCAGGGGCGAGCACATTGGCTTCCGGCAAAATGCCTCGAAGCCATTGAGGGTCGGGGCCAACCACCCAACGGCCTCCTACCACGATCCGACAGTTGGGGTCGGAAGCTCTAGCGAGCCTGCAAAACGCCTGAGCCCAAGAAAGGGCGTAATAGCTCGGAATCGAGATCATAAGCGGGTAGGTCGATGGAAATTGACCGGACTCCCTCAACTGCCCGAACACCTCTGCGGGAGTGCGATGCTCCCCGTGGAGCAGAGCTACGCAATAACCAGACCGTTCGAGTTTGGTGGCTAGAGACAGTGCGCCATAGTTTAAGTACAGTTGACGGCGAGCCAATGCATGGTCCCGCTTTTTGGGAGAGAGCATTCCAGCAGAAACGAAAGTGACAATATTTGATCTATACATTCGGTCCGCCACTTAGAGTTAGAAAGCAATACATAGGGGGATAACATGCCCTTTATAAGTATCGAAGGCATCGATGGCAGCGGAAAAACATTGCAGAGCCGACTTCTAGCCGCCGCTCTTCGCAAGATAGATATTAAGGTGATTGAGACGAAGGAGCCGGACCGCGGTTCTATCGGTGCCGAAATCCGTTCGATCTTGGTGACGGATCGGACCGCGAAGCTTTCTCCACTTGAGGAACTTCTGTTGATTTCAGCGGCAAGAGTGAGCCATTTGGACGGCGTGATCCGGCCAGCCCTCGACGCCTCTGAATGGGTCGTCTGTGACCGCTTCCTTGATTCAACATACGCGTTTCAGGTGCATAAAACAGACGTGCCCGAGCGGCTCTACAAGGAGATTTCATCTGTGGTTGTAGGGCAAACCATGCCAGATCTGACGTTCATTTTGGACATCGACCCAGTGACAGCACTCGAAAGACGCTCTCAACGCGGCGAGGCTGCCGATCGGGATCCTTCAGAAGCCACACGGGACTTTTCCCGGATTCGGGAGGGCCTGCTAGTGGTGGCGAAGCGGTATCCCGAAAGGTGCCGCGTGATTGATGCAAAGCGCCCGGCCAGTGAGGTTGCCGACCTGATCCTTTTCGAATTGAAACGGTCTACTTTACTGTGACGGAGCGGGTTAAGGTGACAATCCACTATATAGATTTTTGCAACGGTCCGCGGCATTGAAGGGTATGGCCAGACTATCCCGCGTCGTTCTTCCCGGGTTGCTGTAAGAGTTTGTTTTATTGGAGTGTCGAACCGCCAACGCGGTGTGTTCGCCTAAAAGGCGCGGCGTGATTTTCTGCCTGCACTTAATATCTTATGAAGATTTGGTGGAGCCGAGGGGAATCGAACCCCTGACCTCTACAATGCCATTGTAGCGCTCTCCCAACTGAGCTACGGCCCCATCCGGGCGATCATGCAGGGCTGAACGCCTGCTTTCGCCATTGTCGCGGTCCCTTTGGGTGGGGACCGGTGCCTCGCTTCCGCGCCGTTTTCACAACGCCGCTGAAGCGGTTGCGGGCGGTGTTATAAGCCTTCCCGCCGGTGGTGCAAGCGTTAATCGCGCCTTGGCCCGACCCTGACTTGGTTCAGGCCCCACCGTCGCCCGATCCGGCCCATCGGAATGGGCCGGGCCCGGCAAACATCATGTGTCGTCGTCGTCGTCCTTGCTGGCAACGCCCGGCACGTCATCATCGTCGTCCAGGTCGCTGGTGTCTTCCAGCACGTCCTCGTCATCGTCATCCAGATCGACTTCGAGATCCGTATCGTCGTCGGTCTTCTCGACCTCTTTCTTCACTTCCTTCGCCGGCTTGTCGTCATTCGCCGGGGCGGAACGGCCGCGCTTCAGCTTCATCGCCGATTCAGGGTCGAATTCCGCACCGCAGGCCGGGCAGAGGATCGGATTCTTTTCCAGGTCGTAAAATTTCGCGGAACAACTAAGGCAGGTCCGCTTGATACCCAATTTCGGTTTGGCCAAAACTCATCTCCTAGAATTTCGATCGGGAAATTCGATCGGGGAAATTCGATCGGTCGCGATCACGCGCCCCGCGCCCGACCCGCTTCGCCGCCCATCCGGGACAGCGTCTATTCAAGATATCACGCAATGCTGGCCGCGGCTTTTGCCAATTTCCGGCCAGCCTGTCAAAAGCTAAATCAGCCCAACCGACAATGGGGTCGGCACCGGTGCAGGCAATGGGCCGGCAATAGATAGGGCATATCCGGGACCGACGGAAGAGCCCATGGAGACCGGCCCGCCGCGCGCTGAACGGGTGACGCCGGGGAACCGGCATGCTAGAGGGGCGCGCCAAGCCCTTATCCGACCCGCATGAGAGTCGTCATGACCGCCCAAATATCCGCCCTTAACGGCACCGCTGAAACCGACCCCGCCAGCCCGGTCACCGCAAGACCGGTCATCGCCAAACCCGGCGGCCCCTTGCGGGGCACGGTGAAGGTGCCCGGGGACAAGTCGATTTCCCACCGCGCGGTGATGTTCGGCGGCCTGGCCGTGGGCGAAACCCGCATTCTGGACGTGCTGACGGGCGAGGATGTGGTGCGCACCGCCGAAGCCTTTCGCGCGCTGGGCGCGTCGGTGGATATGGAAGCCGACGGCAGCTGGCGAGTCCGCGGCGTCGGCATCGGCGGGCTGACCGAACCGGCCAACGTTCTGGACATGGGCAATTCCGGCACCGCGGCGCGGCTGCTGCTGGGCGTGCTGGCGGGCCACGGCATCACCGCTTTCCTGACCGGGGACGGGTCGCTGCGCAAGCGGCCGATGAACCGCGTGACCGTGCCGCTGGCCCTGATGGGCGCGCAGTTCACAACCCGCAGCGGCGGGCGCCTGCCGCTTGCCATCACCGGCAAGGATGAACCGGTGCCGATCGAATACGAATTGCCGGTGGCCTCCGCCCAGGTGAAATCAGCCGTATTGCTGGCGGGCCTGGCGGCGCGCGGAGCGACCACGGTGATCGAACCGCAAGCGACGCGCGACCATACCGAACGCCTGCTGCGCCATTTCGGCGCCACGGTGACGGTGGAAGAGCTTGAGACGGGCGGCCGCCGCATCACGGTCACCGGCCAGCCGGAGCTGACCGCCCCGAAACAGCCGATCCGCGTGCCCGCTGATCCCAGTTCCGCCGGGTTCCCGGTCGTCGCCGCGCTGATCGCGGAAGGCTCGGAAATAAGCCTGCCGTCGATCGGCCTGAACGAAACGCGGACGGGACTTTACACCAGCTTGCAGGAAATGGGCGCCGATATCGTCATCGCAAACCGCCGGGACGAAGGCGGCGAGCCGGTCGGCGATTTTACGGTGAAGACCTCCGCCCTGAAGGGGATCGAGGTGCCGCCGGAACGCGCGCCCAGCATGATCGACGAATACCCGATCCTGGCCGTCGCCGCCGCCTATGCGGAGGGCAAGACCGTGATGCGCGGCATCCACGAATTGCGGGTCAAGGAATCCGACCGCCTGGCCGCCGTCGCCGCCCTGCTGCGGGAAAACGGAGTCACGGTCGAGGATGGCGATGACTGGATGATCGTGCACGGCACGGGGGGCTCCAACGGCCAGGGTGTGCCGGGGGGCGGCACGGTGGAGACCCATCTGGACCACCGTATCGCCATGAGCGCGCTGGTGCTGGGCCATGCGGCGCAAAACCCGGTGCGGATCGACGACGGCAACGCGATCGGGACGAGTTTCCCGGGTTTCATCGAGCTGATGAACGGGCTGGGCGCCGATATTTCGACCGATTAGAGCAACACGCAGAAACAGGACACGACGACACGATGACGGTAATCGCAGTGGATGGCCCGGCGGCCAGCGGCAAGGGAACTCTGGCGCGGAAATTGGCGGCCCATTTCGGATACGACTATCTGGACACCGGCAAGCTGTACCGCGCGGTCGGCCTTGCGGTCTTGAATGCGGGCCAGGACCCGTCGGACGCCGACGCCGCCCTGGCGGCCGCGCAATCCATCGATCCGGCGCGGCTGGACGACCCGGCGCTGTCCGGTGACGACGCGGCCGCGGCGGCCTCGAAAGTCGCCGCCATCGGGCCGGTTCGCGCCGCCTTGAAGGACTTTCAACTGGCCTTCGCGGGCCGGGAACCGGGGGCCGTATTGGATGGCCGCGACATCGGCACGGTGATCTGCCCCGACGCGCCGGCCAAGCTGTTCGTGACCGCCACGGTGGAGGTCCGGGCAGAAAGACGCCACAAGGAATTGCTTTCCCGTGGGGAAGACAGTATATACGCGCGCGTTCTGCAGGAGTTGAAGGAACGGGACGAGCGCGACACAAGCCGCGCCGACGCGCCCCTTCGCCCCGCCGATGACGCCCAAGTGCTGGATACCAGCGCGATGACGATCGAGGAGGCCTTTGCGGAGGCGTTGAAGATCGTGGAAGGGCGCCTCGCTTAGCAGAGGCTGGTTTTACCCGCTGAGTATTTTAGAGCGGCAGGACCCCCAAATGTTCGTCATTGGGGGGGTCCCTTTTGGTACGCCTTGCGTTCGAGCCTCGCGCCGCAAGGTTATTCGGCTTTTTAACGCTGCCCGCGGTGGGCGCGGCCGAATTACGGGGCAAGACCACCGGAGACAACCGGTTGGCAGGAACACGACACGTGAAAGGATTTTCCACATATGAGTTCCGAGACGGTTAAAGAAAGTTTTGCCGACCTGCTGGAAGAGTCATTCGGCTCCCAGTCCAGCATCGTTGGCACGGTCGTTAAAGGGACGGTTATTTCCGTCGATAACGACATGGCGCTGATCGACGTCGGTCTGAAGGCCGAAGGTCGCGTCGCGCTGAAGGAATTCGGTGCCCCGGGCGAGCCCGCCAATCTGCAGCCCGGCGACACGGTCGAAGTTTTCGTCGAACGTCTTGAAGACCGCAACGGCGAGTCGGTTCTGTCCCGCGAACGCGCAAAGCGCGAAGAAGCCTGGACCAAGCTGGAAGAAAGCTATGCGGCGACCGAACGCGTCACCGGGTCGATCTTCGGCCGGGTCAAGGGCGGTTTCACTGTCGACCTGGGCGGCGCCGTGGCGTTCCTGCCGGGCAGCCAGGTGGACATCCGTCCGGTCCGCGACGTCACCCCGCTGATGAACACCCCGCAGCCGTTCCAGATCCTGAAGATGGACCGCAGCCGCGGCAACATCGTGGTCTCGCGCCGTGCGGTTCTGGAAGAAACCCGTGCGGAACAGCGCAGCGAGCTGATCGAGAACCTGAAGGAAGGCATGGTGCTGGAAGGTGTTGTGAAGAACATCACCGATTACGGCGCCTTCGTCGATCTGGGCGGTGTCGACGGTCTGCTGCACGTCACCGACATCTCGTGGAAGCGCATCAACCATCCTTCGGAAGTCCTCACCTTCGGCGAAACCGTCAAGGTTCAGGTCATCCGCTTCAACGCCGAAACCCAGCGCATCAGCCTGGGCATGAAGCAGCTTGAAGCCGATCCCTGGGAAGGCGTCGAAGCCAAGTACCCGCTGGGTGCGAAATTCGTCGGCACGGTCACGAACATCACCGATTACGGCGCGTTCGTTGAGCTGGAGCCGGGCATCGAAGGCCTGGTCCACGTTTCCGAAATGTCCTGGACCAAGAAGAACGTCCACCCCGGCAAGATCATTTCGACCAGCCAGGAAGTGGAAGTCATGGTGCTGGATATCGATCCCGCCAAGCGCCGGATCAGCCTGGGCATCAAGCAGTGCCTGAGCAATCCGTGGGAAGACTTCGCGGCACAGCATCCGGTCAACACCGAAATCGAAGGCGAGATCAAGAACATCACCGAATTCGGTCTGTTCGTCGGTCTGGCGGGCGAAATCGACGGCATGGTTCACATGTCCGACATCTCCTGGGAAAAATCCCCGGAAGAAGCGCTGGGTGACTTCAACAAGGGCGACATGGTCAAGGCCAAGGTCCTCGATATCGACACCGACAAGGAACGCATCAGCCTGGGCATCAAGCAGCTGGGCAGCGATCCCTTCGCCGATGCGATGGGCGAGATCAAGAAGGGTGCGGTTGTCACCTGTGTCGTCAGCAAGGTCGTCGACAACGGTGTCGAAGTTCTGGTCAACGACGCCATTCCGGGCTTCATCCGGAAAGCCGACCTCAGCCGCGATCGTTCCGAACAGCGCCCCGACCGCTTCGCCCAGGGCGAAAAGGTCGATGCCAAGGTCACGGCGATCGACAAGGCTTCCCGCAAGCTGACGCTTTCCATCAAGGCCTTCGAACAGGCTGAAGAAAAAGAAGCGATGGCGAACTTCGGCAGCTCCGACTCCGGGGCGTCGCTCGGCGACATCCTGGGTGCGGCTCTGCAGCGCCAGCAGGACGGCGACAAAGAGTAAACGTCTTCACGGGACACGGGGCGGCGTTACCGCGCAGCCGCCGCGTCCCGCGGCGATTGGGATCACCCGCCGGCGGCAAGCTTGCCCCGGCGGGTTTTTCTTTGCAGATAAATGCGTTGTATCGGTTTCTGCCGCTTGACGCGAAACCTGGGACGCGGCAACCTTTTGCCAACTTAATGAATTCTTTGGGTCGCCTCGGCGTGCCGACAGCCGGAAGTTTCCGGTCAAGGTCGGCAGGATATTGGCCGGGCTGATCCGGTTAGAGTGCACCGGAAACAGTCCGCATGCCTTGCCTTGGGAAGACTTTGAGGTCGGCAGCGTAGATCAGGGGGTACTGATGACACGGTCCGAGTTGATCGCGACAATCGCGCAACGGAACCCGCACTTGTACCATCGGGACGTGGAACGGATCGTCACCACCATCTTCGAGGAAATCTCCTCGGCGTTGGCCAGTGGTGACAGGGTCGAGCTTCGCGGCTTCGGTGCGTTTTCGGTCAAGCGCCGCGGGGCGCGTGTCGGCCGTAACCCGCGCACCGGCGCGTCGGTTTCGGTTGAGGCGAAGGCCGTTCCGTTCTTCAAGACCGGCAAGCAATTGCGGGAACGGCTGAACGGCGAATAACGCTGTAGCCGTGTCCGACCCGCGGGGTGCTTCAACTGCCCGCGCGGTTTACCATTGGGCCACGGCGACCGGACGGACCGGCGCTTGGTTGCTCCTAATCCGAGGGTCGAGATGCGTTACCTCTATTGGCTTTTCCTTTTGGTCCTGGCCGCCCCGGCGGTGGTCTTCGCCCTGTCGAACCAGGAAACGGTCATCGTTCAGATCTGGCCGCTGCCCTTTGAAATCCCGATCGTCACCTATCTTCTGGTCTTCATTCCCTTCCTTGTCGGTTTTCTGGTCGGTGGGGTCATCGCGTGGTTCGGCGCGGGGCGGAAGCGCGCCCGCGACGCACGGCGCAAGACGGATGAGGCGGAACGCAGGGTCCGCCAATTGGAACAGGAACTGACGGTCGCCCGTTCCGAACAATCCCGGGCGGGTCAATCACCAGCCGAACCATCACGGACCGATCAGGCCAAGCTGGGACATTCTAGCGCGGATTCCCGTCAGACCTTGCCCGCCCGCATCGAAGACGATACAGCCGATAAGGATAAGGGCCGCGCAGCGGCCTGACCTTTCACGAACGGCTTTGTTGGGAGTAATCCGGAAATGAGTGACACGGTTGTTGGGCCCGTCGATGCCATCATCATCGGCGCCGGCGTAATCGGTGCTGCGGTAGGCTACGAATTGGCCAAGAAGGGTTGGAAGACCCTCAACATCGACAAGAACTCGGTTGCCGGTTACGGATCGACCAGCGCCAGCTGCGCCATCATCCGGGTCCACTACTCCACCTATGACGGCTGCGCCATCGCCTATGAAGGCTTCAAATACTGGGAAAGCTTCCCGGAATACCTGGAAGCGCAGCCGGGTGAGACCCTGGCGGAATTCGTCCAGTGCGGCTGCATGGTCTACAAGGTCGACGCCAACAACAAGGCGGAGACGATCATCGCCCGCGCCCGCGATCTGGGCGTGCCGCTGGAAGAATGGACGCCCGAGCAAATCAAGGAACGCATGCCCTTCGTCGATACCAGCCGGTTCACCCCGGCGCGGGCGCTCGACGATCCGGATTTCGGCAAGAAAGCCGGCGGTGAAATCTATGGCGCCGTCTATTTCCCGACCGCCGGCTATGTGAACGATCCGCAATTGTCGGCCCAAAACATCGCCGCCGCGGCGGCGCGCAAGGGCGGGCAATTCCTGTACAACGCCACGGTTTCGGAAATCCTTCAGGAAGACGGTCGCGCGGTCGGCGTGAAACTGGCCGACGGCAGCGAGATCCGCGCCAAGGTCGTCGTCAACGTCGCCGGGCCGCATAGCGCCAAGATCAACGACATGGCCGGCGTCACCGACGGGTTCAACATCAAGGTCGGCGCGCTGAAACAGGAAGTCTCCCATGTGCCGGCGCCGGCGGGCTATGAAATGGGCAAGAACGCGCATGTGATTTCCGACAGCGACATTTCCGTCTACAGCCGGCCGGAAAAGGGCAACTTCGTGCTGATCGGGTCCGAGGACCCGGAATGCGATCCGCGTATTTTCGTCGATCCGGACGATTGGGACGACAGTTTCAGCGACCAGTGGAAGGTCCAAGTCTATCGTCAGGCCCAACGCTATCCGGAACTGCCGGTCACCTCGCCGGTGCGCGGCGTCACCGCGCTTTACGATGCGTCCGACGACTGGATTCCGATCTATGACAAGACCGACCTGCCGGGCTTCTATGTCGCCATCGGCACCAGCGGCAACCAGTACAAGAACGCGCCTGTCGCCGGGAAGCTGATGGCCGAACTGATTGAAAAGGTCGAGGCCGGCCACGATCATGACGCGGACCCGATCCAGTTCCATCTGGACAATGTCGACGTGGATGTCAGCCTTGGGTTCTATTCGCGCAAACGCGAAATCAATACGGAAAGCAGCATGTCCGTGCTGGGCTAACCGTACGAAAAATACATCGGAGAGGAGACGGCATCATGATCATCGCAGTGGTTCAAATCCCACTTGAGGGACCGAAACGCCCGCGTGACGATGTCGTCGCCATCTCCCTGAAATCGGCCGATGAAATCTTCCGGAACGTGAAGGGCCTGCGCCAAAAGTTCTATCTGAACGGCGACCAGGGCGGCGGCGGGATCTATTTCTTCGAGACCCGAGAGGACGCGGAAGCCTGGTTCCATGACGGCTGGGCCGATTGGATGGAAAGCCGCTTCGGCGCCCGCCCGACGCTGGCCCTCTACGACAATCACGTCGTGCTCGATAACGGGGCCGGCGAGGTCCGCGTCGACGGCAAGCCGGTGCCTTTCCCGTCCGAAGCGAGCGGGACCCGAGGGACACAGCTTTCGCCCGCATGATTTATGCGTGGCGTGTCTGCCGCCGCGGCGCTATCAAGCGCGTATGAACGGAAACCATCGACGGCTTCAGCCTCGACAGTCGACTGACCTCTAGCGGGAGATCCTGCCATGGCCCAGCCACGCCCAACCCAACCCCATCAGCGCGTGTTGGTCGCGCTGGATACGCCTGATACGGAACGCGCGGTGGCGCTTTCCCGCGACCTGACCGGTCTGGTCGGCGGGGTGAAGCTCGGCCTTGAATTCTTCAACGCGAACGGGCCCGACGGGGTCCGCCGGGTCACGCGCGGGTCGCTGAGTGAGACGCCGCATGGGCAGGCGGTGCCGCAGCAGCCGTTGTTTCTGGACCTGAAATTCCATGACATCCCGAATACGGTGGCCGGCGCGGTGCGCTCGGTCATGCCGCTGACGCCGATGATCCTGAACGTCCATGCGGGCGGTGGGCCGGCGATGATGAAGGCGGCGCTGGATGCCGCCAATTTCGCCGCCGAACCGCTGGGCACCGCACGGCCGATCCTGATCGCGGTCACGGTCCTGACCAGCATGGACGACGGCGACCTGGACGCGGTGGGGCAAAAAGGGCCCGCCGGCGACCAAGTCATCCGCCTGGCCGAGCTGACGCAGAAATGCGGCTTGGATGGCATCGTCTGTTCGCCGCATGAAATCACCCGCATCCGCGAAGCCTGCGGCCCCGACTTCCGCCTGATCGTCCCCGGCATTCGCCCGGCGGGCAGCGAGACGGGCGATCAGAAACGTGTTATGACACCGAAACAGGCCGTCGAGGCTGGCGCGGACTGGATCGTCATCGGCCGCCCGATCACCGGCGCGGCGGACCCGGCGGCCGCCGCCAAGGCCATCGCGGAAGAACTGAACGGCTGAGGCCTGGAGGCCAAAACCATGCAACCGGCACATCGTCCCTTGCCCGCCTTCGGACGCCGCCTGAAGCGGCTGCGCCGGTCACTGGGCATGAAGCAGATGGCGTTGGCCGATCTGATGAATGTGGACCAGACCACGGTCTCCCGGTGGGAAAGCGCCGCCATTCTGCCGAACAGGGAGACACAGCAGGCAGCTTTCGAAAAGCTGTCGGCCTGCCGCAAGGATGACGGCGCGCTGAAACGGCTGGTCGAATCCTCAAGCGATCCGGTGCATCTGGTCGAGGAAACCAGCCATATCTGCTTGGCCTATTCCCGCAGCCGCGCCGTCGAATGGCGCAGCGGGACCGGCGACCTGCTCGGCCAGTCGCTGTGGAAATTCGCGACGGAAGAAATCCAGCAGGCGGAGCACGAGTTGATCGACGCCGGTTGGTGGGACATCCATGTGCCGGAACCCAAACTGTTCCGCACATCCGGCGCATCCTATGCCGAGATGACGATTCTGCCCGGCGCGATCCTGTGGGAGCGGTTGTATCTGGCCGACGGCACGCCGGTGCGGCTGGCGAGCGGGGCGCGCCGCGCCGCATAAAATATGCGTAGCCCTGCCGTCGGGGCGGCGCTATCAAGCGCCCATGAACGGGAAATATCGAAGCCTCATCCTGGTATTGCTGCTCTGGGCCGCCGGGCTTTGCGCCGCCGGTCAGTTCGCCAAGATCGCCGTTCCCTTCACCGAATTCCGCGCCCTCTATCCCGAAGCGGGCAGCAGCATCGGCTGGCTGTTGTCGCTGATCAGCTTCGTCGGCGCGGTCGCGGGCCTGACCGCCGGTGCGGTGGTGGGTTCGCTCGGCCTGCGGCGCATGCTGTTCGGCGGGTTGATCCTGGGGGCCATGCTTTCCTTTTGGCAGGCCAGCCTGCCGGGTTTCGGACTGTTCGCCGCCAGCCGGGTTCTGGAAGGCGCCGCCCATCTGGCCATCGTCATCGCCGCGCCGACCTTGATCGCCAATGTCAGTGCCGACCGGTTCCGCGGCATCGCCATGGCATTGTGGAGCACCTTTTTCGGGGTTGCCTTCGCCCTGGTCGCCTGGATCGGCCTGCCCCAGGTCAAGGCCTTCGGCTTGCCGCCGCTATTCGTTGTCCACGGCGTCCTGACGCTGCTGGTTACCGCCCTGCTTGCCCTGTTGCTGAAAAGCGGCGACGCACCAAAGGCGGAGAGCAACGCCCGACAACCCGGCACTGTCCTCTCCGGATTGGTCGCCGCGCTTCGCTCGCCGAGCATCGCCGCACCCGGCGTAGGCTGGTTGTTCTACACGCTGACCTTCGTCGCCCTGTTGGCCGTCTTGCCTGAACGGCTGCCCCCGGACCAGCGCGACACGGTGCTGGGCCTGATGCCGCTTCTGGGGATAGCCGTGTCGCTCACCTTCGTGCCGGGCCTGATGAAAGTCGTCGGGGCCGGCACGCTTTTATGGATCGGTTTCGGTTTGGCGCTCTGTGCCGTGCTCTTCGCGGGTGCGTTTCCGCTGCCCCTTATCTGCATCGCGCTTTTCGCGGCGCTGGGCCTTGTACAGGGTTCGGGTTACGCCTCGGTCCCCGAACTGAATTCGGGCGTCAAAGAACGGGCGCTCAGCTTCGGCCTGATCGCACAAACGGGGAATATCGGAAACCTGACCGGCACGCCGATCCTGCTATTCGTTCTGGACCGGACCGGCGAGGTCGCCCTGTTCCATTTCCTCGCCGTGCTTTACGGGTTGGCCGTCGCCGCATTGCTGTTTCTGCACTATCTGCGGAATAGGACCCAGCCAAACCCGGCCTAGCCCAACCCCGCCTAGCCAACCCGTTGCGAGAACCGGTTATTGGCGCGGACCGGCGTTAGCGGCATCGACGGCAGGCTGCCGCCATAGACGTGGTCCGACAGCCAGGCCTGTTCCCCTTCCAGGTCCTCGGTCAGCGTCCACCAAACCCGATCGCCCGGGTCCCAGCGATAGCCGCGCGCCCGCAGGATGTCCTTGGTCTCGAAAGGCGAATTGACCGCATGGACCAGCGTGCGTTCCTTGCGCGCGGAGGCGAGCAGCGCGGCCAAGGCGGGTTCACCGGTGGGAAGGGTAGAGGCCAGAAGGGCGATCCCGGCAAGGCAGTCGATCTTCGCCCGGTGCCCCTCGAAGAAGAACCCCTGCTTCATCAGCAGATATTCCAGGCTGTTGGATCCGAAGCCGCGATTCTTCCAGTCCATATCCTCGATCGAACAGGCCCAGTTCAAGCCCTGAAAGATGCCCCAGGTCTTTTCCACCATCGGCCGGTCAAAGGACGCGCTATGGGCGATAACAAGACCGACGCCGTCCAGGAAGCTCTCCACATCCGCGTCCGAAATCGTCTTTCCGGCGACCATCTCATCGGTGATGTTGTTGACGCGCGTGGCATCCGGCGGAATGGGGCGGCCCGGGTCGCGGAAGCGGTTGAAGGCTTCCGCCTCATAGACCTTGTGCACCGCCCCGCTTGTCGGGTCGTAATCGAAGGCGACCATCGCCAGTTCGATGACCTCGTCCCGCAGCACGTCCGTCCCGGTGGTTTCCGTATCCAGGAAGACCGCGCGGCGCACCGTGCCGCCGCCCTGATTCTCCGGCGGGGTCACGGGAATCAGGCCCACATCCAAGCGCCGCAGGACCCGGTAGTCCGGATCCGTCTCCAACAATGCCGCCGCGGCTTCGATGTTCATGCCCGTCCCCCCGTTTTCGTTACAGCAGGGACTTTACCACATCCGGGCTGATATTCGCGCCGCACAGAACCAGCACCACTTTCTTGCCCTTCAGGCGCGGCGCTTCCCGGCGCAAGGCGGCCAGCGTCACGGCGGCGGCCCCTTCGACCAGCATGTGTTCGTTGCGGAACAGGTCGCGGAAGGCTTCCTCGATGGCGGTTTCGTCGACCCGCACCAGCGTATCCAAATTGTCCCGGCAGAGCGGGAAGGTGATGGCATCATCGTCGATGCCGCCGGCCGTGCCGTCGCTGAGCGTGTGGTCATGCGGGATTTCCACGATCTCGCCTGCCTCGATGGAGGCGATCATCGCCGCCGAGGCGGCGGGCGCCGCGCCGATGGTTTCGATCTTCGGATTGACGGCTTTCAGGTAACCGGCGATGCCGCTGGCCAAGCCGCCGCCGCCGACCGCGATGATGACCGCGTCCATATCCGGCACCTGGCGGCTGAGTTCCAGCCCGATCGTGCCCTGGCCCGCGATCACCTGCGGGTCGTTATAGGGGGAGACATAAGTGCCGCCGGTTTCCTTGGCGACGCGCTGCGCCTCCAATTCCGATTTGCCGGAATCGCTGCCGAAGACATGCACCGTGCCGCCCAGACGTTCCATATTCGCGATCTTGGCGGGCGACGCCCCTTCGGGCACATAGATATCGACCTTGCCGCCGGCGATCTGCGCGGCCTTCGACACCGCCGCGCCATGATTGCCGGAAGAGGCCGTGACGATCCCCGCCGCCTTTTCAGCCTCGGTCAGTTGCAGAACCTTGTTCAGCGCGCCGCGAATTTTGAACGACCCGGTCTTCTGGATGTTCTCCAGCTTCAACAGCACCTCGCAGCCCAGTTCCGACGACAGGCTGGGCGCTTCCACTACCGGGGTTTCCAGAATATTCGGTCCGATCCGTTCGGCGGCCGCTTCGACGGCTTCTTTCAGGTTATTCACGTTGGCTACCCCACAACAAAGATAAGAAAACTACAGGCCGGGAGACCTCAGGCGGCCCGCCGGTTACATCATGGAACCGGGATACTTTTTTAGATCGTCAGCAACGTGAAGCCACGGAATTTTTTCTTTGTAATGGGTGTGTTCGTTCGGCGGAAAGGCGTCAGGTTCGTCCAAGGCGCTGATGTGAAATTCGGTCAGATCCACCCCGCCATAGACCGCCTCCAGGGCCAGCGTGCTGCCACAGACCGGGCAGAAGCTGCGAAAAACACCGGGGGACGATTCATAGCGGGCGCGTTCCCCTGATATCCACGTGACCTGGTCTGTTCGGAACACCGCAAAGGCGGCTAACGGCGCGCCGGTCTGCTTCCGGCAGGAACGGCAATGGCAATAGCCCGCCCCGACCGGGTCGCCCTGCACCTCGAACCGTATTTTCCCACACAGGCATCCGCCGGATGCTGTTGAGTTTTCGTCAGCCACGTCGTCTCCCCCCGTCGGTCAAACCAACCCAAACGCCATCAGAAGAAAAGCATATTCTTCCGCCGTTTCGTGCAGGGATTCGTAGCGGCCGGACTTGCCGCCATGTCCGGCGCCCATATTGGTTTTCAGCATCAACACATTGCCGTCGGTCTTGGTGGCGCGCAGCTTGGCGGCCCATTTCGCCGGTTCCCAATAGGTCACGCGCGGATCACTGAGCCCCGCGGTGATCAGGATCGGCGGGTAAGGCTGCGGCGTCACATTTTCATACGGGCTGTAATCCAGAATGTATTCGAAGGCCGCCTTGTCGGTGATCGGGTTGCCCCATTCCGGCCATTCGATGGGCGTCAGCGGCAGCGTGTCGTCCAGCATGGTGTTCATGACATCAACGAAAGGCACATGGGCGACCGCCGCGCGCCACAGCTCCGGCGCTTCGTTCACCGCGACCCCCATCAAGGTGCCGCCCGCGCTGCCGCCGGAAATGGAAATGCCGCCCGGCGCGGCGTACCCCAAATCCTCCAGCGCCCGGGCGCAGTCGATGAAATCGTTGAAGGTGTTCTTGCGGTCCATCAGCTTGCCGGCCTCGTACCAGCCATAGCCCAACTCGTCCCCGCCGCGGATATGGGCAATAGCGAAGGCAAAGCCGCGTTGCAGCAGGCTGAGGCGGCTGGTGGAGAAGGCGGGCGGCATGCCCAGGCCATAGGCGCCATAGCCATAGAGATGCAGCGGCTGCGATCCGTCGCGCTTGAAATCCTTTCCATGCACGATGGAGACGGGAACCTTGGCACCGTCCCGCGCGGTGACCGTGACCCGTTCGGTCACGAAGGCGGACTTGTCGTAGCCCGACGGGATTTCCTGGACCTTCCGTTCCGTCAGGGTCTTCGCCCCAACGTCGAAATCATAGACCGTCGACGGCGTCACCATGGAGGTATAGCCGACCTGAATGGTCGATACGTCGAATTCCGGGTTCTCACCCAGGCCCGCCGTGTAGACGTCTTCGTCGAAGGCGATGACGTGGTCGCCCGTGATCTCGCCATCCTTGTGAAAAAGCAGACGCAAGCGGTCGATGCCTTCGATCCGCTCGCTGAGCACCAGGAAGTCCTTGAAGGCTTCCACCCCGCGCAGATAGCGGTGATCCCCGCCCGGTTCCAGTTCGACCCAATTGTCCCTCCCCGGCGCGGAAACCGGCGCACGGGCAAGGCGGGAATTCTTGTGGGTGTCGTTGGTGCGGATGAAAAGATAATCGCCGGCATGGGCGACATCGTATTCCACGCCCGGATCGCGCGGCGCGATCAACAAGGGTTCCGCGAAAGGATCGTCGGTCGGGATCAGCCGGATTTCGCTGGTGACATGGTCGCCGGCGCCGATTTCGACGAATTTCCGGCTTTGGGATTCGCCGATCCCGACGAAATAGGCGTTGTCCTGTTCCTCATAGATCACCGCGTCCTCGGCGGGATCCTCGCCCAGCTTGTGAAGTTTCACGCGGAAGGGCCGCAGCTGTTCGCTCAGCTCCACATAGAAGAAACGGTCGCCGGCCGCCGTCCAGACGACGCCGCCGCTGGTATTGGGAATTTCGTCGGGCATTTGGTCGCCCCTTGCCAGCACATTGACGCGGATGGTGAACCGTTCGGACCCATCCGTGTCGCTGGCCCAAGCCAGCAGGCCCGCATCGGGCGATACCACCGCCGAGCGCAGGCGGAAATAGTCCAGCCCTTCAGCCAATTTCGGCTCATCCAAGATGATCTGTTCCTCATCCGCCGATCCGTTCACCGGACGGCGCAGCCAAGTCCGGTACTGCGCACCCGGTTCGAAACGGCGCCAATACACATAGTCGCCGTCTTTTACCGGCACGGAGGAATCGTCATCCTTGATCCGACCCTTCAATTCCTCGAACAAAGTATCGATCAGCGGCTGCTGCGGCTTCATCACCGCGTCGAAATAGGCGTTCTCGTCCTTCAGATAGTCGAGGATCGCCGTATCCGTCACATTGGGATAGCCGGGGTCGCGCAACCAGGCGTAAAGGTCGGTCAGGACCGTCCCATGGACTTCCCGCTCGTCCACTTGCCGGTCGGCCACGGGGGGCATCGGCGACGCGGGCGGGGGCAGGATCGGGGCCTTGGGGTCAGTCATATCGGGTCTCTCCATAATAAGGTCGCCGTGAACGGCGGCGCCCCCAAGACCTAACCACTCTTCCGAAAGGTTCAAGTGTTTCGGGCCAAAGCGCTTGCATCCCAACGTCGTGCTGACTACCTCCGTTGAACCGGAGGAAAGCGTTCAATGTCGGAAACCCAATCCAGACTTAAGCATAGAGACGACGCGATCATCGCGGCGCAGGACTATTTCGCGCAGGGCCTGTTCGAAAAGGAGTTTGCCGAGGCGATCGCCTGCCCGACCTGCAGCCCGGAAAGCGACCCTGCGCGGCGTCAATTCGAGCGGTATTTCGACCAAGTCGTCGGACCGCAATTGGACGCGGCCGGGTTCCGGCGGTCGGTCCATCCCAATCCGCTGGCCGGCGATGTCGCGGCGGCCGGCCCGTTCCTGTTCGCGGAGCGGATCGAGAATCCGGGCCTGAGGACGGTCCTGATATACGGCCATGCGGATACGGTCGGCGGGATGGACGCCAATTGGGCCGAAGGCCTGACACCGTTTGAATTGAACCGCCGTGACGACCGGCTCTACGGCCGTGGCGCGGCGGACAACAAGGTACAGCATTGGATCGCTATAAAGGCCTTGCGGTTTGTCCTGGCTGCTAAGGGTCATCTGGGATTCAACGTCAAACTTCTGTTGGAAACCGGCGAAGAGACCGGGTCGCCGGGCCTGCGGGAATTCTGTGAAGCGAATGGCGGCCTGTTGGCGGCGGATGTGCTGATCGCGTCCGATGGGCCACGCCTTAAGCCGGACCGCCCGACGATCTTCACCGGCGCGCGCGGGGCGATCAATTTCGAACTTGTCGCCGATTATCGCGACGGGGCGCATCATTCGGGGAATTGGGGCGGGTTGCTGAAGGACCCCGGCACACGGCTTGCCCATGCCCTTGCCACGATCACCGATCCGCGCGGCCGTATCGAGGTGCCCGAATGGCGGCCCTTGAACAGCCTGACCGACCGGGTGCGCGAATTGCTCGCCGCCTGCGAACCGCTGGATGACCCAGCCGACCGCCTCCCCGGCGAACCGGCAATCGACCGCGATTGGGGCGAACCGAATCTCAGCCCGGCGGAACGCGTTTTCGGCTGGAACAGTTTCGCGGTGCTGGCGCTCGACCTGGGCAATCCGGCGACACCGGCGAACGCCATCGCGGGTGCGGCGCGCGCCGTCTGCCAGTTGCGTTTCGTGGTCGGGACCGATCAGAACGACATCCTGCCGGCGCTACGGCGTCATTTCGACGCCCTGGGTTTCAAGGATATCGAGGTGCGGGCCGACAAGGATGACGTTGCCATGGCCGCCACGCGCGTGAACCCTGACAATCCCTGGGTTGGATGGGCGCGGGACTCGCTGGCGCTGACCACGGGCAAGGACCCCGCCATTCTGCCGAATCTGGGCGGATCGCTGCCGAACGACTGCTTTGCCGATACCTTGGGGTTGACCACGATCTGGATTCCGCATTCATATCGCGGCTGCAACCAGCATGCGCCGAACGAACATGTGCTGACCCCGGTGGTGGAGGAAGGGCTGCGGATGATGACCGGCCTGTTCTGGGACCTTGAAGACGGCCCCAAAGAATTCCAAGCGGAATTTCAGGCACCGTTCCAAGCAGAGTTCAAGGCCTGACGCCGCGCCAGAGACAAAGAAGAGCCCCGAAAGAAAAGCCCATGACTGTGAAAGCGAAAATCTGCGGATTGACCGACGCCCCGACGCTGGATGCGGCTGTGCGGGCGGGCGCCGGTTATGTCGGCTTCATGTTCTTTCCGAAAAGTCCCCGCGCCGTGCGCCCGGAACAGGCGGCGCCGCTGGTGCGCTCGGTGCCGGAACAGGTCAAGAGCGTGGGCGTCTTCGTCGATCCGGACGATACGATGCTGGACCGCATCTTGGCAGAGGTTCCGTTGGATATCCTGCAACTTCATGGTGACGAGCCGGTCGACCGCGTCGCCGAGATCAAGGCCAAGACGGGCCTGCCGGTTATGAAGGTGTTCAAGATCGCGGAGGCGGAAGATTTCGAACCCGCCCGGCGGTATGAACAGGTGGTGGACTATCTGATGTTCGACGCCAAGCCGCCGAAGGAGTCGAACCGGCCCGGCGGAAACGCCATCGCCTTCGATTGGGCGTTGCTGCGCGGGCAGAGCTGGACCAAACCGTGGTTCCTTGCCGGCGGCTTGACCGCCGATAACGTGAAGGGCGCCATTAAGCTCACCGGGGCGCAGTTGGTCGATACATCGTCAGGTGTCGAAGATGGTCCGGGGAAGAAAAGTCCGGAAAAGATCCGTCGGTTCCTATCACAACTCTCTTGAGTCCCCGCGGGATCGGCCCTGCGCTACAAACGCCCGTGACAATCCATCTCAAACATCGCCCGGAAAAGTCCACCGGCGATGCCCCACCGAGGATTCCGGACCAGGTAACCCAGGTTGGGTAATTCAGTGTGGATCGACCGGGCCGGGCGCACCCCGATTCGCAGGGCGATTTAGCCATATCCAACCAGCATTCTTAACATCTTAAGGTAATCGGATAAGAATATCGCAATATAGTTAAATTCCGCTGCCTTAGAATGTGGGTAATTTGCAGTCCGTTCAGAAATAGACTAGCTTTTTGCGTGGGGGATGGGGTGTCGGCTTAGCCGACCCTCTCATGGGATATGTGGATTTTGTCATGATGGATGGGTGCGCATCCAAGGGTACCGCTGCGCCGGCGGTGCAACCAGAAACCGGACAGCTTGTAGACACGCTAACTTTGCCGCTCGACGATAGAACGCCGTGGCAGGGCGAGCGCTATGAATTCGACGGTGGAACAATCACGCTTCGGGCCAGGGGGCCGTTCGAGCTCTATTTCCGGTCGCCGGAAATGGACTTGATCAGCTTTAGCCTGGATCAACCGGGGGATGTACTCGTCTCGGTCAACGGCGAGGAGATCCGCAAGCGGACCTTGATGCCCGGCCACGCGCATTTCCACCCGGCGGGCTCCAAAGTCTATGTGCGGCTCGACGAAGGCGACATGCAAATTGTCACCGTCGCCCTGCCCAGCAGCGTCCGGCGGGAAATGCTTCGACAGCTCGGTTGGCAGGACGTTCCGTCGATGTCGATCACCAACCTGCAGACCCCGATGACCGAAGCGCTCGGAAACCGGTTGCGGGATTTCATCCGCAGCCGCCCGAAAGGGGCGTCAATGGTGGCCGTGACTTTGGCAACCTCCGCGCTGCACGACATGCTGCTGGCCGTTTCGCGGGTTCACAGCGGGCAGAATGCCGGCCCGATGTCGGGCGAGACGAGCCCGATCCAAAAAGCGCTCGACTTCATCGACTCGAACCTGCATCGCGACGTATCGCTCAGCGAAATCGCGCATGTCGCCTCGAAAAGCCCGTTTCATTTCGCCCGTATCTTCAAGGATGCCTTGGGCGTGACACCTGTCGCCTATGTCATCGAAAAGCGGGTCGAACGGTCGAAAGCCCTGCTACGTCAGTCGGATTTGCCGATTTCGGTGATCGCCACGCGGTGCGGCTTCAATTCCCAGTCCCATTATTGCCGGACCTTCCGGCGGCTGGAAAACCGAACGCCGCGCGAATACCGGCGCAGTCGGTAGCACGCCCCTTCAAACAGCCCCGTCCGGGACCTTGAAACGGAACGGCTGCAAACCGGCGCAAGGCGTATGGACTTGCACCCGTTGCTAAGGTATCCCCTACCTCCCATCCGTCGGCGGAGATCCAAGCGTTTTTGGTCACCGTATCTTCCTGGGGGTGGATCTTTGGATCATCCTCAGGACAGATCATCGGCGCTGTCCGGCTCACCCCATCCAAAACGGCGGGGCGCGGCCGATCCCGGCAAGCCATACGACGGATAATGAGAAAACGGAGGGTCGAACGCCATGAGCGAGGCGCAGGCGAAAATCAATACATTCCGGGCCGGTCCCGACGAAACGGGACGTTTCGGCATGTTCGGCGGGCGTTTCGTCGCCGAAACGCTGATGCCGCTGATCCTGGACGTGCAGCAGGCCTACAAAGACGCCAAGGCCGATCCTTCCTATCAGGCGGATATCGACTATTACGCGACGCATTATGTCGGCCGGCCGAGCCCGCTGTATTTTGCCCGGCGCATGACCGAGGAGCTCGGCGGGGCGAAGATCTACTTCAAGCGTGAAGAGCTGAACCACACGGGCAGCCACAAGATCAACAATGTGATGGGGCAGATCCTGCTTGCCCGGCGCATGGGCAAGACGCGGATCATCGCCGAAACCGGCGCGGGCCAGCACGGCGTCGCGACGGCCACGGCCTGCGCCCTCTTCAACATGCCCTGCAAGGTCTATATGGGCTCCGTCGACGTGGCGCGGCAATCGCCGAACGTGTTCCGCATGAAGCTGCTTGGCGCCGAGGTCGAGGCCGTCGAAAGCGGGTCCAAGACATTGAAAGACGCGCTGAATGAAGCGATGCGTGACTGGGTCGCGAATGTCGAAGACACATTCTACATCATCGGCACCGTCGCCGGCCCGGCCCCCTATCCGGAAATGGTCCGCGATTTCCAATGCGTCATCGGCAACGAAGTCCGCGAACAGATGATGGAAGCCGAAGGTCGCCTGCCCGACACGCTGGTCGCCTGCGTCGGCGGCGGGTCGAACGCGATGGGCCTGTTCCATCCTTTCCTGGACGATCCGGAGGTGAAGATCATCGGTGTCGAGGCAGCGGGCCATGGGGTTGAGACCGGCGAACACGCCGCCAGCATCACCGGCGGACGCCCGGGCGTGCTGCACGGCAACCGCATGCATCTGCTGCAGGACGAGGACGGCCAAGTGGTCGAACCCTATTCGATTTCCGCCGGTCTGGACTATCCGGGCATCGGGCCGGAGCATAGCTGGTTGCACGATATGGGCCGGGTGGATTATGTGCCGGCGACGGATAAGGAAGCGGTCGACGCTTTCCAGTATTGCAGCAAGATGGAAGGCATCCTGCCGGCATTGGAATCGGCCCATGCGATCGCGCATGTAATGAAACTGGCGCCGACCCTGCCGAAGGATCATATCATCTGCATGAACATGAGCGGCCGGGGTGACAAGGACGTCAACACCATCGCCGAATTGATGGGAGTGTCACTGTGAGCATGGCCGAAAGCGTGGGCGCGGCCCCCTATCCCGATTCCGGCCGCATCGCCGCCCGGTTCGCCAAGCTCAAGGCAGAAGGCCGCGGCGGTCTCGTCACCTATGTGTCGGCGGGCGATCCCGATTACGACACCTCTCTGGAAATCCTTAAAGGGCTTCCGGGCGCCGGTGCCGACCTGATCGAACTGGGCATGCCCTTCACCGACCCGATGGCCGATGGCCCGGCGATTCAGGCGGCCGGCCTGCGCGCGTTGGAAGGCGGCCAGACGCTGAAGAAGACCCTGGCCATGGCCCGCGCCGTGCGGGAACAGGACGCCGATGTCCCGCTGATCCTGATGGGCTATTACAACCCGATCTACTGTTATGGCGTGGACGCGTTCCTGGAGGACGCCAAGGCAGCCGGTATCGACGGACTGATCATCGTCGACCTGCCGCCCGAGGAAGATGAAGAGCTGTGCATCCCGGCCTTGCGGGCGGGCGTCAATTTCATCCGTCTGGCGACGCCGACGACGGACGACCATCGTCTGCCGACCGTGCTGAACAACACGTCCGGCTTTGTCTATTATGTATCCATCCTGGGGATCACCGGAACCAAGACGGTCGAGGCAGACGCCGTTCGCGAAGCGGTCGAACGCATCAAACGCCATACGGACCTGCCGGTCGCCGTGGGGTTTGGTGTAAAAACGCCGGAATCGGCCAAAGCGATCTCCAAGGTCGCGGATGCCGCAGTCGTCGGGTCGGCCATCGTCGAGCGGGTCAAATCCGCGCTGGACGAAGGAGTGGAAAAATCAGCCATTCCCGCCCGGGTCCTTGAATTTGTGGCGTCACTCGCCCAGGGTGTACGAAGCTAAACCAACTTCCCGCGCAGCCGAAACGCGCGGGCGTCGGGCCGCTGGATGACAGGGGCCCATAGAGGCAACCCCGAAGGAGGGGACTAACGGAATGTCTTGGCTTGAGCGCTATGTCCGACCGAAAATCAAGGCCCTGGTCGGCGCCAAACCCGAAGTTCCGGATAATCTTTGGCACAAGTGCGACAATTGCGGGCAGATGATCTTCCACCGTGACCTGGTGGCCAATCATCACGTTTGCCAGCACTGCAACCACCATATGCGCCTGCCGGCCGAACAGCGATTGGAAATGCTGTTCGATGACGGTGAATACGACCGGGCCGAATTACCGAAAACACCTCTGGACCCGTTGAAATTCCGGGATCGCAAGCGCTATAGCGACCGCCTGAAAGAAGCCCAGTCGAAGCAGGATACCAAGACCGCCAACAAAGACGCCATCATCGTCGCCCATGGCAAGATGGAGGGCCGCGCGGTCGTGGTCGCAGCCTTCGACTTCTCGTTCATGGGCGGTTCCATGGGCGTCGCCGTCGGCGAGGGCATTGTGACCGCCGCGCATCTGGCGGTTTTCCAGCAGGCGCCGCTGATCATCATTCCCGCCACCGGTGGGGCGCGCATGCAGGAAGGCATACTGTCCCTGATGCAGATGCCGCGCACCGTGATCGCCGTTCAGGAGGTCAAGGAAGCGGGACTGCCTTTCTTCGTGCTGCTCACCGACCCGACGACCGGCGGCGTTTCCGCCAGTTTCGCGATGCTGGGCGACATTCATATCGCCGAGCCGGGCGCGGTCATCGGATTCGCCGGCCGGCGCGTCATCGAACAGACGGTGAAGGAAACCTTGCCCGACGGCTTCCAGACCGCCGAATACCTTCTTGAACACGGAATGGTCGACATCGTCGCGCCGCGGACGCAGATCCGCCCGACGATCATCCGCCTGATCTCCCTGTTGATGGACGGTAAACCCGTGGACATGGCGGAAGCGTCTTCGGACAAAGATGCGGCGGAGGGAGACCTTGATATTCCCGATAGCGCCGAGTCCGGTCCCGACAAAACCTGACAGTCCAATCGGCCGACCCGATACGGCCCCATGCTGGTGAAGCCGCACCGTGAAACCATCGACCACATCCGATAAACCGGATTCTGGGCCGCCCGGGACTCCCGCGCCCAATTCGTCCACCGTATCCAGGCGCAGCGACGCCATTCTGGACCGGCTGATGGGCCTGCACCCGAAGATCATCGACCTGACGCTGGACCGGGTCGACCGCCTGCTGGACCGGATGGGACGCCCGCAGGACAGCTTGCCGCCGGTCGTGCATGTGGCCGGCACCAACGGCAAGGGTTCGACCATCGCCTTCCTAAGATCGATTCTGGAACAGGCCGGCTACCGCGTCCATGTCTATACCTCGCCCCACCTGGTGCGGTTCGCGGAGCGTATTCGCCTGGCCGGCGAGATCATCGCGGAAGACCATCTATCGGCCATCCTGGAGAGCGCCGAGCAGGACAATGGGGGTGAGCCAATCACCTTCTTCGAGATCACGACCTGCGCCGCGCTGAAGGCTTTCGCCGAGACACCGGCGGATATTCTGTTACTGGAGGTCGGCCTAGGCGGGCGTTTGGACGCCACCAACGTGGTCGACAAACCGGCCTGCACCGTCATTACGCCCGTTTCCATGGACCATACCCAATATCTGGGCGGCGATCTGCACGCCATCGCCGGTGAGAAGGCGGCGATTCAGAAAAACGGCGTTCCAAGCGTGGTCGCCCCCCAGGACCCGATCGCCGCAGCGGTCATCGGCGCCGCCGCCGAACGCGCAGGCACAAGGATCATAGAGGCCGCTCCGCTTCCCAAGGACACGCCACTGGGCCTTACAGGCCCGCATCAGGCAGTAAATGCCGGCACCGCCTGCGCCACCATCGACGTGCTGCGCCAAGCCGGGTTCACGGTGACGGATGCGGATATCGCCGCGGGACTGGCCGGCGCTGTTTGGCCGGCGCGCCTTCAAAGGCTGACCGCAGGGCCGATCCCCGCACTTCTGGGCCCGGAATGGGAGGTCTGGCTGGACGGCGGGCACAATGCCGCGGCGGGCCAGACACTGGCCGCCCATGCCGCCAAGGCGTGGCTCGGCAAGTCGCTATACATGATCGCGGGCATGCTGAACACGAAGACACCGGAAGGGTTTCTGGCGCCGTTTGCGAATTTGGCAAAAAACGTCGCGACGATTTCGATTCCCGGCGAGGCAAACAGCCTCAGCGCGGAAGAGCTGTGCGAAACCGCCCTCTCAGTTGGCCTGATCGCGGAACCGGCGGAGAGCCTGGAAAAGGCAACGGCCGCCCTGAAAGGGCGGCCGCCGGGAATTCTATTGATTTGCGGGTCGCTTTACCTAGCTGGTGAGGTCCTGGCGGATAATTCCTGATCCGCACCCTTTCGCTCACCGGCAGCCTGCGCACCGCAAAGCGCGTTAGACGACGGAATTCACCCAGTCCGCCAGTTGAGTCTTGGGCATGGCGCCAACCTTGGTCGCGACGACTTCACCATCCTTGAACAGCATCAGCGTCGGGATGCCGCGCACGCCGTATTTCGACGGCGTTTGGGGATTTTCGTCGATGTTCATTTTCGCGATCTTGATTGAACCGGACATTTCGCTGGCAATTTCCTCCAGCGCCGGGCCGATCACTTTGCAGGGGCCGCACCATTCGGCCCAATAATCGACGAGGACGGGGCCGTCCGCGTCCAAGACCGCAGACTGAAATTCAGAATCGCTGACTTTTACTGTCGACATAGCTCTCTCCTGATAGTGCCCGCCGTTTCTGGGAAGGAATCTCGAACGGGCTTGTCCCCCGACATGCGCCTGTTTAGGACGCGTCCTTCTGGTAAGACCGGGGTCGTAGTGTAAACGGTACGCCGTTCAACACCAACTGGGTTGCTGTTTCTGTTAGAAAGAACTTAGGAACGCGCCATATCGGGGTCAAGAAGGCTCGGAAAAGTCCCGGTAATCAAAGCGTTATCAAATCGTCATCAACGGGCATCAAACTGGGAATATCCGTCCAGAGTAAGGCGCATTTCACGGTTTTTCCTGGAAAAACCTTTTGTAACAATCCCTTATACCCTGCCAACTGACGGCGATACGCCAAGGGAATCTGCCTCGAATCGGCAGGCGCGGGCCTAAGGGTCTTGTAATCGACGACCAGAACCTCGTTTTCCGTCACCAAAAGGCGGTCGATTTGGCCGGAAACGACATCGATGCCGGACGCCCGTTCCAAAACACCGACGATAGGCGCTTCCGCCCGGCTGCCTGGGCCGAATATCGCGGCGAAATCAGGATGGTCCATCACCGCCATGACTTCCTCGACCATTCGGTCGCGTCCCGCCTCCGTCAGCCCATGCGCAGGGCGTGACAGGTAAGACAGCGCCAATTCGCGGCGGCGGCCCGCCGGCTGGTCGGGCAGGAACTGCAGAAGACTGTGGATCAACAAGCCGCGTTTGAACCGGTCCTCATCCCCCAGAACGCCACCATCGGGGCCTTTGCCATCGGCCAGCGGCGACCGCACCGGCGGGTCTTCCACATCGGGCCGGCTGGGTGCAACGGGGTTCGGCGGCGTCGGTTCCACCGCCGGTTCGGCAAAAAGCCAATCCGGCACAGGAATATCGGTTAAATCGGCAGAGGTTTGCGCGGCGGCGGTCACCACCGCCCCCTCAGCGGTTTCACTGCCGACATCCTCGTTCGCCGCCCCCATCGACAGGCGCAGGGCGTCGCCGCTCCAGTCTTCACCCGCATCGAACGGCACTTCCGCGATACCCGGCAGGCCGTTCAGACCGTTTCTGACCAGATCGTACCAACAGCCTTCCTTGATCGCCTTCTCAGTGCTGTATCCGCAGATATACAGCCGGTCCTCGGCCCGCGTCATGGCGACATAAAGCAAGCGGCGGTACTCCTGGTCCGCCTTCCACTCCGCCGCTTCGCGCGCGGTTTTGCAGCGATCCTCCTCGAACCGCTTGGCAGGCGGCCACAAGAAGACGGGGGAGGCATCGGCGCCGGCGCGGCTCACCGCGTCGTCGACCCAATAGAAGGAAACATTCGCGCCGCCGCCCGCCGGCTTGCGAACCGTATCGGGCAGAATGACGATCGGCGCCTGTAAACCTTTCGCGCCGTGGACGGTCATCAGACGTAGGGCATCGTTTTCGCCCGATTCCAGGTCGCGCTTGATTTCCGCTTCCCCCGCCGCGAACCAATGCAGGAACCCTTGCAGGGACGGCACGCGCCGCAGATCGAAAGAAAGGGTCAGGGAGAGGAACTCGTCCACCGGATCCTCCGCCTCGACGCCAAGGCGGGAAATCAGGGCCCGCCTTCCGCTCATCGGCGCGAATTCCGCAACCGCGGCATGGGAAGGCACCGGCGCGGGGCAGGGTTGGGTCAGGATATGGGCATAGAGCTCATAGGGCGGGTGGTAATCGACGGCCGCGAGAAGCCCCGACAGCCAGTCCCAGGCCGCTTTCATCCGGCCATCTACCTTGCCTTCGGATTTTTGGGCTGCTTCCAGCCGCCGCCACAGGCTCTGCTTGCCCCGGTCATGGGCCAGCCGGAACAAATCGTCGTCGTCGAAACCGATGAAGGGGCCCTTCAGCACCGTCGCCAGTGTCAGATCGTCTTCCGGCAGCAGCAGGAATTGGCCCAGCGCCAACAGATCCATGACCGCGATATGCTTGGAAAGCGTCAGCCGGTCGACCCCGGCGACGGTGACGCCGCGCTGTTTCAACTCCCGGATCAGCCGGTCGACGAATTCGGTCCGGCGGCGGACCAGCACCAGTATATCCCCGGCCCTGACGGTCCGACCCTTGGACGGTAGATATTCCTTTCCGATCCAGCCGGCGATCTTTTCCGCCAGCCCCTGGGCCAGCCGTGCCACCGGCGGCACGTCCGACTGGACGGCGACCGGTGCGCTCCAATGTTCCGGCACCTCGCCGTCCACCTTCTCAACCACCGGCCACAGTTCCACCAGTCCCGGCACGCCGGCGCGATGGGCGTAATGGGTCACGGTTCCGTCCGGCGGCACCAGGCCGATTTTGGCGCGGTCGTCGGCAAAGGTGGCATCCACCGCCGCCAGCACCGCTTCGGTCGAGCGGAAGGAAACCTCCATCGGCACGCGGCCGAACCGTTCACCCGCCGCCTGAATCCGCGCCTGAAAATAATCGCGCATAGTGTCGAAGGCATCCGGGTCGGCGCGTTGGAAACTGTAGATCGATTGCTTCACATCGCCGACAACGAAGATCGTGCGGTTTTCCAGGCCCTGACCTTCCCCGCTGAAGAAGTCATCGGCCAGGCCGGAAATCACTTCCCACTGTTCACGGCTGGTGTCCTGCGCTTCGTCGACCAGGATGTGGTCGATCCCGCCATCCAGCTTGAACATTACCCAGGAAGGATTGGCGACGAGGCTGCCGCGCAGCAGGTCCCGCGCCCGCAGGATAAGGTCGTCATAGTCCAGTTTGGCGCGCAGATCCTTGGCGCGCTGATACTGCGCCAGGATGGCGGTTCCCAGGGTCAACAGCGCGGCGGAGCACGCGGCCGTTACCTGACGCGCCACCGCCGCGTCGATTTCCACAAGGCGTTCGCGCTCGCGGTCGAGCAGTAACTCTATGTCAGGGCGCTGCTCGCGCACCTTCTTGCCGGCAAGATTCGCGCGCGGATCCCCGCCGGACGTGAAATACGCCAACCTGTAGTCATCCAGTATCGCCTGCCGTCCGGCGGCATCCGCATTGATCCATCGTTCGATCCGGGCCGCGGCGGCGCCGTCATTCTTGGGCGTACCCAGATCGCGCAGCACCTGAAACGCTGAGGCCAACCCCGCTTTGTCGAAAGCACCGTCTTCGCAGGCCGCCGCGACCACATCGTCTTCGCCCAAGGCGGGATCGGCGCCGACCGCAGCATAGATCCGCGCAACCGCGTCAAAGAGCGGTTCCTCGCCGTCACCGATCAGCATCGCCAAGCGCGACCGTTCGGACGAAATTCGCTGCAGCAGGGTATTGAACTGGTCTTCCTGCACATACTGGGAAATGACGCCCAGGGCCTTGCCCAGATCGGGATCGTCCATCCCCTGGTTTAGCACCCGGTCCCGCGCAACCTGCATCAATTCGGCGGCGGTTCGTTCATCCATCACATCGAAATGCGGCGGCGTATTCGCCTCGATCGGGAAACGTCCCAGCAGCGATTGACAGAAACTGTGGATTGTCTGGATCTTCAAGCCGCCCGGCGCGTCCAAAACCAGGGCGAAAAGCCGCCGTGCGCGCCTTTCCTCCTGCGGCGAGGGCGGCCGGTCCAGAATGGCGGCGATTTCCTTGGCAAGCGTCTCGTCATCCATCCGCGCCCAGGCGCCGAGCCGGGCGTTCAAGCGGTTCGCCATTTCCGACGCCGCCGCCTTTGTAAAGGTGATGCAGAGTATCTTTTCCGGCGCCGACCCAGTCAGCAGCAGGGCAAGCACCCGGTCGGTCAGAACCTTGGTCTTGCCGCTGCCCGCGCTGGCGCTGACCCAGACGCTGCCCGTCGGGTCCGCGGCTTTACGCTGCGCGATATTAGGATCCGGGCGGGGGGACGAAAACGATGCGCCAGTCATGCGTCACCATCCCCGCCGGCGGACCATTCCGCCTTGCGCGACAGGTGATCGTAATCGTTGAAGCGCATTTTCAAGGCGCTGCGCGGCGTCGGCAGATAGGGCGTTTCCGGTTGCATGAAACCATCGATCAGGGCGATCAACCCGTCACGGATTTCATCGACGATGCCGCTTACATCCTCGTCGATCGGGGTGATCTTGCCGGCGGGGCTGCCGCCCGACAGGCGCCAGTATTGGAATTCCGCCACCGTGCCGGGGCCGATCGACCCGAAACCGCCATCCGCCAAAATCATCGCTTCTAAGGGCATCTGCGGGGCCTTGCCGGTCTTTACATCTTTCTTGGATGGCGGCTGCCCGGTCTTGTAATCCATGATCACATAGCCGCCGTCGGCCATGCGGTCGATTCGGTCGGCGGTCGCCTGCAAGGTGAATTGCCCGGTTGCAATCGGCACCACTGTCTTTCCCTTCTGTTCGACGAAAGACAGGTCCAGCCCACCGCGGCGTTTCGCTTCCTCGCGCAGGAACCAATCGGCGATCCGCTCGAACCGCGGCCACCAGAAGGCACGCACCGCCGGCCGCGACAGGACCGGGCCGAAAGCCGCCTCGCCTTCACGGATCAGAACGTCGCGCGCTTCCGCCGGCAAGGGTCCACTGGCATAGTCGGCGACGAACCTTTCCAACGCCTGGTGAATGAAGGTGCCGCGCTCGGCGGCACCGGGATCGGCCTCCAACGGGTCGAGAACTTTCAACTGCAGGATATAGCGCGCAAAAATGCTATAGGGGTCGCGCATCAGGGTTTCGATGCGCGTCACCGACAATCCCACCGGGCGTGCTTCGACCGGCGGGCGTGGCTCGGGCATCGGCGCGGATGCGGTCGGCCCCCGGCTGCGTTCCAGCAGGCCCGCCCAATCCGTCCAAGGATCCTCCACCGCCAGGACATTCGCCTGACCGTCGGAATCGCCCAATCCCAGGGCGTCCAGCACCACATGCAGCCGCGACAGCCAGCGCGACGGCACGGTCGGCTGGCCGTCCACTTTTTCCGCCCGGCTCAGCACCACCTGCGGCGCGGCGAAGGCCTGGGCGAAGTCATGGGCGCTGAGGCCGATGCGCCGTTCCGGCGCCGGCAAGCCGAATTCCTGCCGCATGGGACGCGACATCCAGGCATCCGTCTCCGGCTCAGGCGGCCAGACGCCTTCGTTCAATCCGCCCAGGATCACAAGGTCCACATGCTGAAGCCGCGCTTCCAGGGGTCCCCAGATGAAAAGCCGGGGATGCGCGCCATACCGCGGCCGCACCGCCCGCCCTGAAATCATCGCATCCAGCAGGCCCGGGTAATCCGCCGGTGCGATATCGCCGAACAGGTCGGCACAGCCTTCAGCCAATTCCTGGACGAAAAGAGCTGCGGCTTCCCCTGCCTCACCGGCCCAGATGCGGTCCGCGCCCGGCTTGTCCGGATCGTCCGCCAGCGCTTCGGCGACACGGCCATGGGCCAGGACGCAGTCGCGCAGGGACACAGCCGACCCCTGCATCAGGTCCGTCAGCGGGGAAAACATCTCTGCCAAACCTGCAATAAACCCGGACAGGCTTTCGGCCACCGATGCCCGGTCATGATCCATATCGCGCAGGTCCGCGCCTTCAAGGGCGGCGCGCAGCCCATCGAAGCCCGGAGCCGGTTTCGGGCCCCGCAGCACCCAGCGTTCCAGCAGCCGAACCTGATGCCGGAAGGCACCGGCCCCACGGCCGCCCCGGGCCAGCGGATGTTTCAGGACCGACAACAGCGTGGCCGGGCTGAACCCTTCATTCACCGTCTCGGCGATCAAGCGCAGGAAGCTGCCGGGTACCGTCGCGCCCAAAGGCTGGCCCGCGGAATCGTCGACGGTCAAACCCCAGCGCTGCAATTCCGCCGCAACGCGCCGGGCAAGCGACCGATCGGGCGTCACCAGGGCGGCGCGTTTCGTCGGCGCTTCCAAGGTACGGCGCATCATCATCGCGATGGAAACGGCTTCGCTGCGGGATGTGTCGAAGACGGTTTGCGAAACGCCGCGCATATCCTCTGCCGTGAAATCCGGCAAATGCCGCCAGGCATCGCTCGCCGCCGCCGGCCGCATCGCTTCTGACAGCAGATGGACGCGGCTGGTTCTGGTCTCGCCCTCGTGGTCCTCGCCCGGCCAATCGATCACCTCGGTCCGTTGAAGAGAGAACCGGTCGAGCAGGCGCGAGAGGCCGAATTGCGGATGGCCTTGATCCCTGGCCACTTCCGTCCAGGCCGCGTCGTCCAGGGTCCTGTCCAATCCGGGCAAGACGACCATGCCCTTGGGCATTTCCAGAATAAGGGAAAGAAGATCGGCGGTCGCCGGGACGCTGCCGGTGGACCCGGCGGCGATGACAGGGTGCTGCGGCGGGTCCGCGCGCCAAAGGTCCGCCTGGGCCCGGCGCATCGCCGTTTGCCATTCGCCGGGGTCCAGTGCCCCTTCCTCGGCCAGAATCTTCGGCCAGTTCTCCCGCAGAATGTTCAGGAAGCTCAAGGTCTGCTGCCAGTTCTCGGAAAACCGCTCAGGCGCGAGGCGGTCGAGATTGTCGAGCGACAGACCCTCGATATGGACCTGATCCAACAGCCGCGCCAAATCGCCCGCCAGGATGGCCGACTGTTCGGGACTGGGATTATCGAAGCCGTAAGGCCATTTCTGGATCAGCGAAGCCAGAACCAGAACCCGCCGCATCGCGGAAACCGGCGGCGGCAGGTCGGCGACCAGGTCGGAAAATTCCAGACCGGCACCGGCGCCGAATCCAAGGATCATTTCCTCCACATCCACATCGCCGATCGGCCGCATCCGCGGCAACAGCAAGGCCGCCCCCTGCGCCCGGCGCAGGAAGGCTTCGCGCAGCGAGCGGCAGGCACGCCGCGTCGGCAGCAGAACCATGACTTCCGACAGGGCCAGCGGGTCATCGCCCCATTGCCGCAGCAATCCGTCGGCCAGCGCGTCGACGAAGGAGCGCTCGGCGGGGATCGAATAGACCTGGCCGAATTTCATCGCGTATTCGCTTTGGTATAGCCCTCGGCGATCACTTCCTCGACCTCCCGGAGGCTTTCGGGCGTGCCGACATGGTACCATTCCCCATCATGGGTGATTCCGTATAGGCGCTCCGTTTCCTGAACCTTGTTGTAGATCAGGCGCAAGGGGAAGGGGCCCTTCGGCGCGCCTTCGAACAGGAACGGTTTCAGGATCTGCAAGCCGCCGAACAGATAGGGCGCGACCAGGCGGTCGCCCCGGTGTGCGGCCCGTTGATCGGCGTCCAGATAATAGTCGCCGGAGCCTTCATACCCGTAGGATCCCGTAACCGGCACCAGCAGCAACAGGGCGTCCATCTTGTCCGGGTCCCAGGCGTCCAGCATGCGTTGCACCGCCGGTTTGATTCCGTCGAACCAGATCGCGTCGGAACTGGTCACGAAGAAAGGGGCGTCGCCGATCTTGTCCAATGCGTCGCGCACGCCGCCGCCGGTTTCCTGGATTTCCGGTTCGAAGTTGAGGATCACATCCGTGCGGCCCTCGAAATGTTCCACCATCTGATCTGCCAGGTAATGGGTGTTGACGACGAATTTCGTCACGCCCGCTGCCGCCAGCCGGTCGATCGGCCAATCGATTAGCGGCTTCCCGCAAAGCGGCACCAGCGGCTTCGGCGTCGTGTCGGTCAGCGGGGCCATGCGCGTGCCGAGCCCCGCGCCCAGAATCATCGCGGTTTCGATCGTGGCGGCCTTCTTGGTCCTGGCTTCTTGCTTTGCCATCATGCGGCCTCTGCCGGGGGTTCGCGGCGCAGCGCCGGCGGCACTTCCCGGTCGAACCAGTCCTTGACTGGGGCAAGCGCCGGATGCGCCAGGTCCCCTTCCAGCCAGCGCCACAACCGGGCGGTATGACGCAGATAGCCGGGCTTGCCGTCGCGATGGGCAAGGCGCGTGAAGATCCCCAGAATCTTGGTACTGCGCTGGGCCGCCAGGACGGCATAGGAAGCTTCGAAGGCCTCGCGGTCGATATCCGGAAACAATGTGAGGTAACGGTCGAGCAATTTGGCCGTCACCGCCGGGTCGACATCCCGCCTTGCGTCTTCGAACAGCGAGACCAGGTCATAGGTCACCGGTCCGACGACACCGTCCTGGAAATCCAGCAAACCGACGCAGGCCGGGCTCTCACGCTCCGGCAGCCACATCAGATTGTCCACATGGTAATCCCGCAGCACCAAAGTCTCGGGCACGCCCGCCGCACGGGGCAGGACCATGCGCCAAGCCTGCAGGAACGCGTCGCGCACCTCATCGGGCAGGGGGCCGCGCAAGGCGGGTAGATACCAGTCGATCAGCAGCGATACTTCGCGCAGATACAATGCCTCGTCATAGCGCGGCAGGTCGCCGAGGGCCGCGACATCGATGCGCCGATACAGCGCGGCCAGCGCCTCCAGGGCCTGGGCGTAGAGCGTGGCTTCGTCCGCGCCGGCGGCGAGAACCTTGGTGAAGGTGTCGTCGCCCATGTCTTCCAGCAGCAGGAAACCGTTCTCCACATCCTGCGCGATGATTTCCGGCGCGCTTAGGCCGGCGTCACGCAGCAGAGTGGCGATGCGGACGAAGGGGCGGGTATCTTCCTTGTCCGGCGGCGCGTCCATCAACACGGCCCGGCGCCAGCCATCCTTCAACCGGTCGTATCTCCGGAAGGAGGCATCGTCCGCCAACACGGCGCGATCCTGGTCGCGCCAGCCATTGGCGGTCAGAAATTGGGTCAAGGCCTGGTCCCGCGCGCTCACACCGATCCCTCCCCTAATCCGGCATCGGCCAGCCTGCCGTGCCAGGCGCCGGGCGGCGCCGAAAGCGTCGCCGTCCGGCCCGCACCCTCCTGTTCGATCCGGACATCAAGCCGGTGTAGCGGCAGATAAGCGCCCATCCGGTCCGGCCATTCAATCACGCTGGCCGCTTCGGCGAAGGCGTCCTCGACCCCCAGTTCGAACACATCCTCCGGGTCGTCCAGCCGGTACAGGTCCATATGCCAAAGCTCGTATTCCGGCAGGTCGTATATCTGCACCAGCGTGAAGGTCGGGCTTGGCACCTCGATCTCCTCGCCCATCGCGGCCTGGATCAAGCCGCGCGCCAGGGTCGACTTGCCCGCGCCCAGATCGCCCCACAGGGCCAGGATGTCGCCCGGTCGCAGCACCGGCGCAAGCCTGGCGCCGAGCGCGCGTGTCGCGGCCTCGTCCGGTAAGGCGAGGGTTACGACATGATCCTCACCCTCTGCTGTGCTGGCATGTGTCATGATGTGACCCGGTCCGACGATCGGTTTGAGGGAATACCCGTATGCCTGATTTTATAGTCGATTCACACCGGCAACAGAAACCCCAACCGCATCCCTCAAACGGGCCCCGCCGATTGACCAATCGGGCCTGACGCACTACCCCCAATTCCCATGAGCACAGAGACATCCCCCGCCGCGAGAATTGAGTCGGACGCCGTGATCATCGGCGCCGGCCCCGTCGGCCTGTTCGCCGTTTTCCAACTGGGCATGCTGGGTATCAAGGCGCATGTCATCGACGCGCTGGACGAGGTCGGCGGCCAATGCACCGCACTGTATCCGGAAAAGCCGATCTACGACATTCCCGGCTTTCCCGCCGTCGATGCCGGCGACTTGATCACAAAACTGGAAGCGCAGGCCGCACCCTTCCATCCGGTCTATCTTTTGGGCCGCCGGGTCGAGGCGGTCGCAGGCGATGCCGAAAGCGGCTTCACGCTGACAACCTCGAAAGGCGAGACCGTGGCCTGCAAGGTCATCCTGATCGCGGCTGGTGCGGGGGCGTTCGGCCCGAACCGCCCACCCCTGGACGGGTTGGAGGATTTTGAGGGCCAAAGCGTCTTCTATCTGGTCAAGCGCCGGGAAGACTTCCGCGGCAAGCGGATCGTCATCGGTGGCGGCGGGGATTCGGCGGTTGATTGGGCCGTCTCCCTGGCCCCGATCGCGGAAAAGGTTTTCGTCGTCCACCGCCGGGACAAGTTCCGCGCCGCGCCGGAAAGCGTGCGCCAATTGCACGCCTTGGCGGAAAGTGGGGCTGTCGATCTGGTGACGCCGTTCCAACTGTCGGGATTGCAAGGATCCGCCGGGCAATTGACCGGAGTCGCGGTCAAGGACCTGGACGGGAACGAGAAAATGCTGGACGCCGACCGGCTGCTGCCCTTCTACGGCCTGGCCAACACATTGGGACCGATCGCCGATTGGGGCCTGGACCTGCACAAGCATCAGATCACAGTGGAACGGTCGACCTGCGAGACGAACCGGCCCGGCATCTATGCCATCGGCGATGTCGCCGACTATCCGGGCAAGCTGAAACTGATTCTGCAGGGCTTCGCGGATGCGGCGGGCGCGGCGCATGCGGCTTTTGCCCGGGTCTTCCCCGATCAGGCGCTGCATTTCGAACATTCGACGACCAAGGGCGTCACGGAACTCTGACGGGTTTTCGACCCTAGACCCTGGGGTCCCGCCTAACGGCGGCGGATCAGCGTTCCCGAGCCATGCGCGGTGAACATTTCCAGCAGAATCGCATGCGGCACACGTCCGTCCAGAATAACGGCGCCGTCGACGCCCTTATTGATCGCGTCGATACAGGTTTCCACCTTGGGGATCATGCCGCCGGTCAGGGTGCCGTCTTCCATCAGCCGGCTGGCCTGATCCACATCCATATCGGTGATGACATGCTTGTCCTTGTCCATCACCCCGGCGACATCGGTCAGCAGCAGCAGGCGCCGCGCATTGACCGCCGCCGCGATGGCACCGGCCACCGTATCGGCGTTGATGTTGTATGTTTCCCCGTTCGGCCCCAGACCGATGGGCGCGATCACCGGAATCAGATCCGTCGACCGCAATACGTCCAGTATGGTCGGATCGATCTTTTCCGGTTCGCCGACGAATCCTAGATCCAAAACCCGTTCGATATTCGAATCCGGATCCTTCTTGGTGCGTTCCACCTTGCGCGCCCGGATCAGCCCACCATCCTTGCCGGAAATGCCGACACCCCGGCCGCCCGCTTCCGCCAGCGCCGCTGCGATGCCCTTGTTGATCTGACCGCAGAGGACCATTTCGACGATCCCCACGGTTTCCCCATCGGTCACGCGCAATCCGTCGATGAATTCGGACTTGATCGCCATCTTGTCCAGCATGGCGCCGATCTGCGGGCCGCCGCCATGAACGACAATGGGATTGATGCCGCATTGCTTCAGCAGGACGATGTCGCGCGCAAAGAGTTTCGCCAATTCGTCGTTGCCCATGGCATGGCCGCCATATTTGATGACGATCGTCTCGTCATTGTAGCGGCGCATATAGGGCAGGGCTTCCGTCAGGATGCCCGCCTGGGCCAGCCATTCCAGACGGCGGCGGGATTTATGCTCCAACCGATGGGCCAGATCGTCTTTTTCGGCTTGGCCGTCCTTGTCGTCTTCACTCATGCGCGGGTCCCCGGCGTTTCCTTCAACCAACATGTTCTTCCAGCCGCTGTCCCTGGGCAGAACCGATAGCGGCAGCCGGACAGCAGGATGGGCATTCAATTTCCGCTGGAGTTTAGTCGCTGTTCGCGGGGGCCGCCAGCATTGCCAGTTCCGCCCGCAATTCCGCCATGCCGAGCCCCTTGCGCGATGATGTGGCAAGGACCTGCGGGATCGCGGCCGGGTGTTTTTTCAGGACCACGGCGATATCGGCGATCAGCTTTTCCAATTGCGGGGCGGAGATCTTGTCCCGCTTGGTCAGCACGATCTGGTAGGAGACGGCCGCCGAATCCAACCCTTCCATCAGGGAGATATCGGAAGCCTTCAGCCCGTGCCGCGCATCGATCAGCACACAGAGACGGCGCAGGGATTGCCGTCCGCGCAGATAGTCATGGATCAACTGGTTCCAGCCGTCCACCAAATGCTTGGGCGCCTTGGCGAACCCGTATCCCGGCATGTCGACCAGCATGAGGGTTTCGTCGGACAGATCGAAATAGTTCAAGGCCTGGGTCCGGCCCGGGGTGTTACTGGTCCGCGCCAGGGCGTTCTGACCGACCAGCGCGTTCAACAGGCTCGATTTGCCCACATTGGACCGCCCCGCGAAAGCGACTTCGATGGGTCCGTCCGGCGGCAGGTCCGCCGTGCGGACAACACTCTTCACGAAGGTGCAGGGGCGCGCGAACAGAAGGCGGCCCGCCTCCAATTCCTCGTCCGTGTATTCAGCTGTCGGGGCCGGCGCATCGGCCATGGCCATTCCTCCAGAACGGGGCATCGCAAACGAGCCCCCCAGAACCAATCGGCGTCATTGAATAGCGGTCAGGACTTGGCTGAATCGCCCGTATTCGCCTTGCCGCCACCGATCGCAACGCCCATGCGGCGCATGATGACATATTGCTGCAGGATCGAAAGCGAGTTGTTCCACGCCCAATAGATCACCAGACCGGCCGGGAAACCGCCCAGGATGAAGGTGAACATCAGTGGCATGAACATGAAGACCTTCGCCTGGATCGGATCGGCCGGGGCCGGGTTCAGCTTCTGCTGCAGGAACATCGTCAGGCCCATGATCACCGGCCAGACGCCGATATTGACGATGGCCAGCGCCGCAGGAACTTCCCAGGGGAACATGCCGAAGCCTTCCAACAGACCCAGCGGGTCCGGCGCGGAAAGATCGTGAATCCAGCCGTAGAAAGGCGCGTGGCGCATTTCGATGGTGACGAACAGCACCTTGTAGAGCGAGAAGAAAACGGGAATCTGCAGCATGATCGGCAAACAGCCCGACAGCGGATTCACCTTTTCCTTCTTATACAGCTCCATCATCTCTGTATTCAGCTTTTGGCGGTCGTCGCCATAGCGCTCCTTCAGCTCGACCATTTTCGGCTGCAGCAGCTTCATCTTGCTCATGGACCGGTAGGATTTGTTCGCGAGCGGGAAGAACAGAAGCTTGATGCCGAAGGTCAGCGCCAAAATCGCCAGGCCGAAATTGCCCAAAACGCCGTGCAGGAAATGGATGCCGTAGAAGATCGGCTTGGTCAGCCAGTAGAACCAACCGAAATCGACCGCGAGGTCGAAATTCGCAATGCCCAGATTGTCACGGTAACTATCCAGCAGCGTGGTTTCCTTGGCGCCCGCGAACAGCCGGTTCGTGACTTCCAGCGTCTGGCCCGGTGCGACGGATTTGGCGTCGGTCAGGAAGTCCGCCTGGTAGCGGTTCTTGCCGTTCGTCCGGTCGCCGGTGAAGCTGGTCTGGACGGTTTCGGATTGGTCGGGGATCAGCGCCGTCAGCCAGTACTTGTCGGTGATACCGAGCCAGCCGCCTGTCGTCGCTTGCTTTTGCGCGGGTTGTACGACGCCTTCGTCGATCAGGTCATCGTATTTCGGTTCTTTCAGGCTTTCGCCCAGAAAGCCGACCGGGCCTTCATGCAGGATGTAATAGCCCAGAACTTTCGGTGTGCCGGTCCGCGAGATCACGCCATAGGGCGCGACCGTCAGCGGCTCGCCCGCATTGTTCACGACACGCTGGGTGACCGTGAACATGTAATTCTGGTCAAGCGTAATAACCTGTTCGAACCGCACGCCCTTGTCGTTCGTCCAACTCAGCGTGACCGGGTCATTCACCGTCAATGCGGGCTTGTCCGCGCTCCAAACCGTGGCCCGCGTCGGCAGGTCGCCGGACTGGCCCAACCAGCCGAATTCGGCGAGGTAGGGCTTTTCGGTGCCGACCGGGTTGAGCAGCACGATGTTGGCACTGTCGTCGTCCACGGTCTCATGATAATTGCGCAGAGTCAGGTCGTCGAAACGCGCGCCTTTCAGGGCGATGGAGCCCGAAAGACGGGGGGTTTCGATGTCCAGCCGCGCGGTGTCGTCCAGAACGTCGTTTCGGGCTTTCGGCAAATCGGCGACGGATTGGATCCCGGCAGGCACTTCGGCGCCGATCTTCGGCTGCGCGGCCTCATTCGAACCGGACTGTGCCTGCTCAGCGGCTTGCTGCTGTTGGGCGGCCTGGCGGGCTTCCTCTTGCGGAAGCGCAATGAAGAACTGCCAGCCGAGCATGATGATCGCAGACAAAGCGATCGCCAGTATCATGTTTCTTTTGTTGTCGCCGTCCATGATCCCTCAGTCAGCCTCTAAACTCGGCGGCGGTATAACCCTGCAGCCTTTTACTCGGATGAACCGCGGCCGTCTTGCCGCGACGGTTGGTGGGCATTCGGCGTGGTGTTCCGGTCGTCGCTGATTGTCCAGACCTTCAAACGCTTCATAGCCTTTTCCATGTCCGTGCGCAGATCGTCGAAACGCCTGTCGAGCGTGCCCGCCCTGGCGATCAGAACAAAGTCGACACCGCTTTTCGCATGCGGCACCAGAACCTCATCCGCGATGGCGCGAAGACGTCGTTTCGCACGGTTCCGCTGAACCGCGCCGCCGACTTTCTTGCTGGCCGTGAAACCGATACGAACCGCGTTATCGGTCAAGCCCGGCCGAGTGGGGCCGGGAAGGTCACGCCGTTTCGCTGCCTGCAAAACCAATCCCGGCTGCGCTGTGCTGCGTTTGGCGCGGGAAAGGGCGACAAACTCGGCCCGTCGCTTCAATCTTTCGACGGCGGGCCGGGTCATCGTTTACGCGGACAGACGCTTGCGGCCTTTGGCGCGGCGGTTGGCAAGCACGCGGCGACCACTGGACGTGGCCATGCGCGAGCGGAAACCGTGACGACGCTTGCGAACCAAGCGGCTGGGCTGAAAGGTACGTTTCACCGTTCTTCTCCTACAGTCCCCGCCGGACCGGACCGAAATCCGCTGACCCGGGAGGATCGCTAAACTCTCTTGCTTTCTCGTAGTTTTCAGGACGATCTGACCCGGCCCTGCGACAGACGCAGAATCGCGGCGTCCGGCCCTATGGACCCGCCGTGCCTGTGAAAACGACGCCGGTGTATAGTGCGGGCACGGGACCAAGTCAACGCGGATCGAAGGTATACCAAGGCAAAACGCATGCGTAACGCCCGCGCATGCCATCACGGGCGCCATCCCGGGCGCCATCACGGACGGTTGAATGGCAGTGATCGGCCCCCCGCTTTACATCATCGTCTAAATCATCCCTTTACAATGCCACGTCACCATAACGGACCAAAGGGCGGGGCGACGGGACATGCGATTGTGACAACCGATCCAAGGCGGAATGACATGAGCGAGATTGCGGAAGAGAGCACGCCGCAAAAGGCGTCGCCGAAATCACCCTGGCGGTTCGCGCCCCTGGTGTTGATCGTCGCTGGCTTTGCAGCGTTTTTTGTTTTCGGCCTAAATGAGCATGTTTCCTTCGATTCGCTTCGCGAACATCGCCAATGGCTGGTCGAAACTGTCGCAAAGTACCATCTCGTCACCGCCGCAGTCTTCGTCGCCATTTACGCGCTGTCTGTTGTTTTCTTCCTTCCGATTGCAACAATTGTCTCACTGGCTGGCGGGTTCCTGTTCGGTCCGATCCTTGGCACTATTTATATTGTCATTGCGGCAACACTCGGAGGGACCGGAGCATTTTTGGCAACGAAGACGGCATTCGAGGACATTCTTCGTGAAAAGGCAGGCCCATGGCTTGGTCGATTGCGCGAAGGCTTCCATGACAATGAAATGAACTACTTGCTGTTTCTTCGTTTGGTGCCAGTTTTTCCGTTCTTCGTCATTAATATCGTACCCGCATTTCTTGGCGTGTCCCTTCGAACATTTGTCATCGCAACGTTCTTTGGCATCATCCCAGGGTCCGCTGTATATGCATTTCTTGGTGCCGGCCTCGGTGAACTCCTTGCGTCAGATGCAGAATTCACTGTTGAGGGGCTAATTTCTCCCGAATTGCTAGTTGGTCTAGCCGGATTGGCGGTGCTCTCTCTCGCGCCGGTCGTTCTTAAGAAATTCGGCGCAAAATCCGTGGACAGATGAACGAAGCTATAGCCGCAAAGTCCTAGTGTGTTGCGACGTGCTGCTCCCCTTGAAACACCTTTAGGTCTTGCACTTGGCCGAAGACGGACTCACGTTTACTTGATCATTCACGAATGGGCCTTCCTTTAAGGGCCCCGCAACCATGGCAGTCTAGGAACCATGACGGTCGATACACTGCAGGGCCACAGTGCGGTATTCGGCCCGAACGCCCGGACTGACGATTCTTGGATCGGTGGCCATGCATAGCCTGTCTTCCCGGGTGCTGATCCTGACCGCCGTCTTCGTGATGCTGGCGGAAGTCTTGATCTTCCTGCCGTCCGTCGCGCGGTTTCGGCAGGACTACATGGTGCAGCGGATCGGTGACGCGCATCTGGGGATTCTGGCGCTGGACGCCACGCCGGACGGCATCGTATCCGACAAGCTGAAACAACAATTGCTCGATTTCACCGGCGCACATGCGATTTCAGTCCGGCGCAGCGGCATGAAACTGACGCTGATGGAAGACAATCCGCGCGCCGTCGACAGCACCATACGGCTGGAGGAACTGTCTCCCCTGGATATGATTTCCGGCGCCCTGGATTCCATGATTGTGCGCCAAGATCGGGTGCTGCGGGTCATCGGATACAGCCCCAAGGACATGGATGCCGAAATCGAAGTCGTCATCGACGAAGGCCCGATGTCCGCCGCCCTGCTCGATTTCGGCTGGCGTATTTTCCTGTTGTCTCTGGTGATCTCCCTGTTCACCGCCGGTCTCGTCTTTCTGGCGCTACACTGGATTCTGATCCGCCCACTGCGCCGCATCACAGCCAATATGACCGCTTTCCGCGACAATCCTGAGGACGCGACCCGGGTCATCGTACCGACCGCCCGGCGCGACGAAGTAGGTGTTGCGGAAAAGGAACTCGCTTCCATGCAGGAAGGCCTGCGCGCGGCCCTGCAACAGAAGGAACATCTGGCCGCCTTGGGCACCGCCGTCGCCAAGATCAATCACGATCTGAAAGGCATTCTGTCGCGCGCCATCCTGGTTTTCGACCGGCTGGAAGAATCCGACGACCCGGAGGTGCGGCGGATCACGCCGACGCTGATTTCGTCGATCGACCGCGCCATCGCCATGTGCAGCCACACGCTGAACTATGTCGGCCAGGAAAGTCCCAGCCTGAAACGCAGCCGCTTCGCGCTGCAGGATTTATTGGACGAGGTTTGCGAGCGGGAGATCGACGGCATCACGCTGAGCGCCGAAACCGTAGAGGGCCGAATGATCGACGCGGATCGCGACCAGCTTTACCGGGCGCTGTCGAACCTGATCCGCAATGCGGTCCAGGCCGGCGCGCAAGCCATCGATGTTTCGGTCCGACAGGACAATGGCGGCACGGTGGTCGATATCTCGGATGACGGGCCGGGCCTGCCCCCCAGGGCGCAGGAAAACCTGTTCAAACCCTTCAAGGGGTCGACACGCGCCGGCGGATCCGGCCTTGGCCTTGCCATCGCGCGCGAATTGCTGCGCGGCCACGGCGGGGACCTGGAATTGCTGCAGACCAGCGGCACCGGCACCACCTTCCGCCTCACCATTCCCGACCGCGCAACACCGTGAACGTCAAATAATCTGACCAATGCCTCGTTCGAGGCGTTCTTTAAGCGCTAAACGCACGGTCGCGCGCGGCCACCGAGCATGCATAGCGCGAACATTATGTGACTAAATACTATCGTTAGTTAATATTCGAGATGGCCCGAAAGCGCCATTGCTTGGGTGCCCCGGGGCGCTCGTTGGACGGCCATTCGGGAGAGGAATGCCAACGGTGTGCATCTTGCCTACTCTCCAGGACGGAAACTTTCGTCACTTAGGCCTGCCTCGTAAACCGGCGCTTTCGGGTCACACCTCAACGGGAACAATGTTCAGCTTCGCGCTATCCCGCGTTTGCCTTGGCGGGCGAGGCGGGACAATCTTGGCCGCGATAAAAACCCTCGGCATGAAAGTAGCGCCATGGCGATCCTTCCCCACGACCCGCAATTCCTGCCCAAACCCGGCAAACTGAACCTGATCACGGACGTGCCCGGCCTGACGGTCGGCAATGCGGAGGACCAGGCAGTCGCTTCAGGCACCACCGTGGTACTGGCGCAGGGCGAGGGGGCCATCGCGGCGGTCGACACGCGCGGCGGCGCGCCCGGCACGCGGGAGACGGACGCCCTGCGACCCGGCACCCTGGTCGACCGGGCGAACGCGATTGTATTGAGCGGCGGGTCCGCCTTCGGATTGGACGCGGCCGGCGGCGCCCAGTCCTGGCTGGCGGCGGCGGGCCGGGGCTTCCACATCGCCGGCAAGGTGGTGCCGATCGTCCCGGCGGCAATTCTGTTCGATCTGGCAAATGGTGGAAACAAGGAGTGGGGCGACGACCCGCCCTATCGGCAATTGGGATACCGGGCCTGCGAGGCCGCCGGGCTTGAATTCCAGCTCGGCAATGCGGGTGCCGGCTATGGCGCCATCGCCGGACCGGTGAAGGGCGGTTTGGGCAGTTGTTCGGCCATCGACCCGGAAAGCGGTTATACGGTCGGCGCGCTGATAGCGCTGAATTCCGTCGGCTCGCCGATCACGCCCGACGGGTCCGGCCTGTGGGCCTGGCCTTTCGAATTGGACGGCGAATTCGGCGTCAGCCCCCCGCAACCCGTTCCGACCGGCGGGGCCTATCGCACGAAACGGCCGCGCCGGCTGGGACAAAAAGCGGGCGAGAATACGACGATCGGGGTCGTCGCCACCGACGCCCCCCTGACGGTCGCCCAGGCGCAGCGGATCGCGATCATGGCGCATGACGGGTTGGCCCGCGCCATCCACCCGGTTCACACGCCCTTCGACGGCGACCTGCTGTTCAGCTTGGGCGCGACCGACGGCAAGACCGGCACGGTGTCCCCGGACCTGCTGATGCATCTCGGCGCCTTGACCGCGGATGCGGTCGCGCGGGCCGTCGGGCGGGCGGTGGTAACAGCGGAAACGCTGCATGACCGCACTGCTTTTATTGATATTTAAACGGTTGTTTTTACTGTATTCATTACCGTTCTGTTATTTACAATCCGCCCCTTAGGGGTGACTCCTTCGACCCCTCGGGTTACTATGCTGCATCGCAATAAAAAAAATGAGGTGCATGGCATGTCGGTCCTAACCCGCGCGGAGGACATATCGAACATTGCATTCGGATTTATGGGATCCAAGGCGCTTTTCGCGGCGCTCCATAACAAGGTTTTCACCCATTTGTCCGAGTCCCCCAAGACGCCGGAAGAACTGGCGGCGGTCACGGCACTGGACCCGGAGCGCGCGCAGACGCTGCTGACGGCACTGGCCGGCCTGGATCTTGTGGCGGTTGAAGACGGTAAATTTTCGAATTCCCCCGCGGCGGAAAACTTCCTGGTCAAAGGCGCGAAGTACGATTTCGGCGACTACCTGCGCCTGCAGGTCGACCGCCAGATGTATTCGCTGCTGGATCAAATCGAAAACGCGTTGATCGACGAGCTTCCCGAAGGGGCGACGGGATCCTACGCCGAATGGTTTTCCGACCCGGAGGAAGCGCGGATCTATTCCGAAAGCCAGCATGCCGGCTCCCTCGGTCCGGCGCGCGGCCTGGCCAAGCAGATCGATCTTACAAACGCGACCTCGCTGCTGGATGTGGGCGGCGGTACCGGCGCCTATTCGATCACGCTGTGCAATGCCTTTCCGAACCTCAAGGCGACGGTCATCGACTTTCCGAACGTTGCCAAACTGGGGCGCAACTATGTTGCCGAGGCGGGGCTTGCCGACAAGATCCGCTATATAGAGGGCAACGCGCTGGAGACGGTTTGGCCGAAAGGCCAGGATGCCATTCTGATGTCCTACCTGTTCTCGGGCGTACCGGATACGGAACACGAGCGGCTGATCAAACAGGCTTATGACTGCCTCAATCCGGGCGGCATCGTGATGATCCACGATTTCGTCGTGCATGCGGACCGGACGGGTCCGAAAAACGCGGCGCTTTGGCAATTGCAGCATACGGCGTTCACGCCGCATGCCCGCTCGCTGGACGACGAATGGCTGGAATCGCAGCTCAAAGGCGCCGGGTTCGGCGCGGTCTCGGTGGAACCAATGATCCCGGCGATGACCATGCTGGCCAAGGGCACCCGCCCGCGCTGAGCGCTGTGAACCGCCGCTTGGGCGCTGGACTTGCTTTAAAGCCCGAAAGCTTACGATAAGATGCGACCCGCCGGATTTGGCGGGTCGCTGATTTCTGGCATACTCGTTTCCGGCGGCTGGGCGGGGCAGGACGCATCCGTTCCTTCGCCGGATTTTTTCGGGAGGGATTGTATAATGCGTAGTAAACGGTTTGGCATTGCCCTGGCCGCAGCCCAGATGGTGGCCTTGGCCGCGACGGCAGGCTTTGCCGCAACGGGTGGCGCCTTCGCGAAGGACAGTTTGACCATGGGCGTCGGCCTGGAGCCGCCGCATCTGGACCCGACAGCCGGCGCCGCCGCGGCAATCGACGAAATCGTCTATGCCAATCTGTTCGAGGGCCTGACACGGATCGATCGGAACGGCGCGGTGCAGCCGGGCCTGGCCGAAAGCTGGACGATTTCGGACGACCGCCTGACCTATACCTTCACCCTGCGCGACGGCGTCACCTTCCACGATGGCGCGTCTTTCGATTCCTCGGATGTGAAATTCTCCCTCGACCGGGCCCGTGCGGAAACCTCGACCAATGCCCAGAAAGGCTTGTTCGAAGGGATCGCTTCGGTCGAAGCGCCGGATCCTAAAACCGTCATCGTCACCCTGAAACAGCCGGAAGGGAACTTCCTGTGGAACATGGGGTGGGGCGACGCGGTCATGGTCGACCCGGCCAGCGCTGAGAGCAACAACACCAATCCCGTCGGCACCGGCCCCTTCAAATTGGCGCGTTGGACCAAGGGCGACAGTGTGATGCTGACCCGCCGGGACGACTACTGGGGCAAGGCGCCGGCACTGAAATCGGTCACCTTCAAATTCATTCCCGATGCCTCCGCCCAGGTCGCGGCACTGCTGGCCGGCGATGTGGACGCGATGCCCAATATGGGCGCGCCGGAAACCCTGGCGCAATTCGAAGCCGATCCGCGTTTTGAAGTCGTCGTCGGCACGACGGAAGGGGAAACTCTGCTGGTGCTGAATCAGCGGCGGGATCTGTTCAAGGACCCGAAGGTCCGCCGCGCCATCGCGCATGCCATCGACAAGCAGGCAATCGTCGATGGGGCGATGTTCGGGTTCGGCACGCCGATCGGTTCCCATTTCGCGCCGCATAACCCGGCCTATCTGGACCTGACCGGCGTCGCGCCCTACGACCCCGAAAAGGCGAAATCTCTACTGGCCGAGGCCGGCCATGCGGACGGTCTGAAGCTGGTGATGAAACTGCCGCCGCCGTCCTATGCGCGGCGCGGCGGGGAAATCATCGCCGCCCAGTTGCGCGCGGTCGGAATCGAAACCGAATTGGTCAATGTGGAATGGGGGCAGTGGCTGTCGGACGTCTTCAAGGGCGACCATGATTTCGACCTGACCATCGTTTCCCATACCGAGCCTCTGGATATCGGAATCTATGCCCGCCCGGACTATTATTTCGGCTATCACTCGGACGCGTTCAACGCGGTGATGGACGAAATTCGTGATACGGCGGATGAGGCAAAACGCACAAAACTGTATCAGAAAGCCCAGACGATCCTGGCGGAGGACACCGCAAACGTCTTCCTGTTCCAACTGGCCAAAACAGGTGTCCGCGCCGCCAAGCTGGACGGCTTGTGGGAAAACGCCCCGATCCAGGCCAATGACGTCACCGGCGTCCATTGGCGGAAATAGGAAATCGCCCCGGCCCGGATTCGAGGTGCCGGGGCATTTTCCGCCGTTTTCTGTTTTCTTGTGATGGTTGAGGGGCACGCCTGATGCTGTCCTATCTCGCTCACCGCGCCTTCAACCTGGCCGCCGCGCTGCTGGCGGCCTCGCTGCTCGTTTTCGTCATCCTCTCCGTCCTGCCGGGCGACCCGGCGGAAATCATGCTGGGGGTCGGCGCGACGCCGGAATCCCTGGCCGCCCTGCGCGCGGAACTGGGCCTGAACGAGTCCGCCGTGATCCGGTATTTCGACTGGATCGGGGGCGTGCTGCACGGTGATTTCGGACAGAGCATGACCTATGGCGTGCCGGTCGCGGAACTGGTGCTGGAACGCCTTCAAGTGACCGTGCCGCTGGCGATCATCGCCTTTCTGATGGCGGTTGCCGTCGCCCTTCCCTTCGGCGTTTTCGCGGCGGTGAACCGCAACCGGCCCGGCGACTATCTGGTGATGGGATTTTCGCAATTGGGCCTGGCGGTGCCGAATTTCTGGTTCGGCATCTTGTTGATCCTGATCTTCGCGGTTCAGCTGCATTGGTTCCAGGCGGGCGGGTTCGCGCCCTGGGCGGATGGCTGGGGACCGGCGCTGAAATCCCTGCTGCTGCCCGCCGTGGCGCTGGCGTTGTCGGAAGCGGCGATCCTGTCGCGTGTCGTCCGCTCGGCGACGCTGGATGTCTATCGCGAGGATTACGTTCGCACCGCTCGGGCCAAGGGGTTGAGCAAACCCGCCGTGCTGTTCCGCCATGTGCTGCGCAATATGCTGCTGCCGGTCGTCACCATCATGGGGCTGCAATTCGCCTTTCTGATCGCCGGCGCGGTGGTGGTGGAAAACGTCTTCTATCTGCCCGGCCTGGGCCGCTTGATCCTGCAGGCGATCTTCCAGCGCGACCTGGTGGTGGTACAGAACATAATCTTGCTGCTGGCCGGCCTTGTCGTGCTGGTCAATTTCATCGTCGACCTGGCCTATGCCCTGATCGACCCGCGCCCCCATGGGGAGGCGCACCGATGAGCGGGACCCGGCAAAAATCCTTGATCCGCAAGGCCCTGCACCGGCCGAACCTGGTGCTGGGCGGCTTTTTGACCGGTTTCATTTTTCTGACCGCCCTGGCTGCAGCGATCGGAACCCCCTATCCGACCGACGGGGTGTCCATCGCCGAACGGCTGCAGCCGCCCACAGCCGCGCATTGGCTGGGCACTGATTCCCTGGGCCGCGACCTGCTGTCGATGCTGATGAAGGGCGCGCAGAACGCCATGCTGATGGGCTGTGTCGCGGTCGGGATCGGCTTGGCGGTCGGCGTGCCGGCGGGCCTGTATGCCGCTATGCGCAAGGGGCTTTCGGTCGACGCGGTGATGCGCCTGTCGGATTTGATCTTCGCCTTTCCGGCGATCCTGACCGCGGTGCTGATCGCGGCCCTTTACGGGCCCGGCGTCACCAATGCGATTCTGGCGGTGGGGATTTTCAACATCGCCGTCTTCGCCCGCGTCACGCGCGGCGCGGCCCTGAACGTGATGGGCCGGCAATTCGTCACCGCGGCGGCGGCCATCGGCCGGCCCCCGATCGCCATCGCGATCCACCATGTTCTGCCGAACGCGGCCGGGGCCATCATCATTCAGGCGACGATCCAATTCGCGGTCGCGATCCTGGCGGAGGCGGGGCTAAGCTATCTGGGCCTGGGCGTGCAGCCGCCGGACCCGAGCTGGGGCAAAATGCTGAACGACGCGCAAACCCTGATGTTCACCCATCCGATGCAGGCCGTGGTGCCGGGCGCCGCGATCATGGTCGCGGTGCTGGGCCTGAATCTGCTGGGGGACGGGCTGCGCGACGTGCTGGACCCGCGCCTGCGCATCGTGCGGTCGGGTTAAGAAGGGCTACCCCAGCCTATTTGCCTTTCCGCGCGCGGATCGGTTGGGCATAGGCCAGTTCCACGTCCCAAGGAAACAGGATCCAGGTATCCTGCGAGACTTCGGTCACAAATGTGTCGACCAGCGGCCGCCCGGCCGGCTTGGCAAAGACGGTGGCGAAATGGGCCTTGGGCAGCATTTCCCGAACGATCTTCGCGGTCTTTCCGGTATCGACCAGATCGTCGATGATCAGCCATCCTTCCCCGTCGCCGTCGATCCCCTTCAGGATGTTCGCCTCACCCATATCCTTGTGATCATAGGTGGAGATGCAGACCGTATCGACGAGGCGGAGTTCCAGTTCACGCGCCACGATCGCGGCGGGTACCAACCCCCCGCGGGTGATGGCGACGATGCCTTTGAAGGGCCCCAGCGAGTCCAGACGATAGGCGAGCGCCCGCGCCGTCCGGTGTAGCTCGTCCCAGGAAACCGGGAAATCCATGCCCTTCTCATCGACCATCGTTTCGCCTCCGCGCGTTGCTGTCCGGCGATTTGATAGACCGGTTAGGGCCGGTTGAAAAGCGTTACACGGCTGCGTCCGGATCCTCGGTGATGTAGACGGCGGCGATCTTCCATGTCCCGTCTTCCTGGCGTTCCATTTGATAGATCGCGATCCGGCGTTTGCCGTCGCGGTCGATGACCCGGACCGCCTGATACAGGTCGCCGCCCTTCGCCCTGACGTCCAGAAACTCAACCGCGGCCGGATCGATCAGGAAGCCATAGCCACCCCGGACCATGTCCATGAAGACTTCGGCGGTGGGGAAGATGGTGCGGATATTCGGCGCCGCGAAACCGTAGGCCCCCGGCCCGTCATTCCGGCGGAAAGCGTTTAGCTGGCTTTCGATGACGGTGACAATGGCGGCTTGCTGTTCGGCTGTTTGCGCCTGCCCGGCGCGGGGAAGGCCGGCAAGACAGGCCGCGAGGATCAGAATTGTCAGGGTGGGGGCGTGGAGACGGGAAAACGCTGGAATGCGGGTCATGACCTTTCCCTTTTCATCGACCGGAACGGAAAACGGCCCCGGTCGGGGCCGCTTTCTCATATTAGGTACGAACGAGCCGGCGAAAAGGATTACCCCCTCTCAATCGGCGGGCCCCGGTCAGCGAACGAAAACGTGGACTTCGTTGTTCGCGACCGCGTCCGTCGTGGTCAACAGCTGAACCCGGCTTGAGGAAATCCCCATATCGGTCAGCGTGCGCAGCACGTCTTCCGCATTCCGCTTCGCCGCCGAGTTGTTCAGGGCGATATTCGCGGCATTGCCCTGGGCCGGACTGACGGCCAGCAGGTCGAACGTGGCGTTCGGTTTGCGGGACAGGGCCTGACTGACCGCGTTGAACAGCGCCTGCTGGTACTGCACGTTCGGCCGGTCGAACCGGATGATCACCAGCGGCGGGTCGCTCGCATCGGGCACGGTGGCCCGGGCGGCCGCGCGGGCCAGGTTTTCGGTCTGCGTGAAGGCCTGGGTCGCCAGGCTGGAGCCATAAAGCTCACCGTTCTTGATCGCCAGTGACAGGGTCGTCATGTTTTGACGCTCGCTGTTCACATAGATGTTCTGGCGGCTGATATCCTGGCTCAATTCATTCAGCGTGCGGTCCACTTCGACGACCGCCTGATGAACTTTGTCCTCCAGGATCCGCAAGCGCACATGGTCTTCCTCGACCGCGCCGCTGAGGCCATAGGTCGCCTGAACCGCGTTCAACAGATATTGGCCGAAGGCGGCGTGTTCGGCCGCGTCATTCGACAGAACGGTGACCTGCGGCGTCACTTCCGCGATGCTTTCCAGCGCGCTCTGCGCCTGATTCCACTGGGCGACCAGGATCGGGTTGCCCGGCGTCGTCCCCTGCTGCAGGCGCGCGGTGATCGCGGCGACCAGCTGATGATATTGATCGGCCGAGGCACGCCCCTGTTCCATGATCGCATTGGCACGGGCCTTGATGTCGCCCACGCTGCCTTCCAGCTTGGCCAGATCGCCCTGCATGGCGTCGACCTTGCGACCGACGAAAGTCTGGCCGATCGTCGGCGTCGTGACGCCCGTGGAAGCAACCGCGCTTTGCGATTGCAGCTGCTGCTGGATGGATTGCTGTGCCGCCGGCTGCTGATACCCGGAGGAGGCCGGCGCCGGAATTTCCGACGTCGCCAAAGGTGCCGGTTCCGGCTGCGACGGGGCCTGCACGGTGGTCGGCGCGCCGACCGGGTCGGGTGCCTCCGTCGTCGGCCATAGTGCTTCACACCCAGCCAAGGCGACAGACGCCGTGACGAGCAAACCAGTTTTCCAAGTGCCGCTGATCTTCCGCATGTGACCTTCGCGCCTCAACCCTGCCCCAATTCCAAATCGAATAACGAATACTCTAAAACAATACTCACAAGACAAAAACCACGCTTTTGGGCGATCTATACTTGATGCACCCTAAACGTTATTGCCTGAAAGGTCACCCTTAATTGCCCCTTCGCAGCGCGGAAACTTGGCGATCCCGCTATGCGGCCCACCAGACGTTCCCCCGAAACGTCCCTGCAACGGCACCGAGCCGGACGATCCTTTAAGACCGAAGGCTAAATGCCTGCAACGCTTGAACAACCTTTCCCCTTTCCCAACAGGGACCGGGCCGACTGTCAAGCCGCGCGCATCTTACGGGAGAAGAAAATCACCCACAAGACAGGCCCGTCCCGGCTTTTCGACAAATGCCGTCCATCCGGCAGCTCCCATCGGGCGCCCGCCCAAGGTTCCCGGAAGGCCCCGCAGGCGAACACCCTTCCTTAAGGGTCACCCGAAAACCCTGAAGAAATCATTAAAACGGATGCCTTAATTCGGTGCTTGCCATCCCCCGCATCATCCTGTACCAACCGCCCTCGCATCGGCCAAGCCGATACGCGGTCCCTGGAAACCGGCCTTCTCGAAGGCTATCCTGGGGCGGGTCCGAAAAGGCCCTGCGCGCCCGTAGCTCAGTTGGATAGAGTGCTTGACTACGAATCAAGAGGTCGGGAGTTCGAATCTTCCCGGGCGCGCCATTTTCTCTTTTATATTTTGACCCTCAAGCGCCGGGCGACCGCATCCGCGGTCTTGGGCTTTCCTCGCATAAGCTCGGGCGGCCGGTCGGCCTTGTGAACCCTGGCGGGTTCTTGACCCTCAATCGCCGGGCGACCGCATCCGCGGTCTTGGGCTTTCCTCGCATTAGCTCGGGCGGCCGGTCGACCTTGCGAACCCTGGCGGCTTCAAATCTTCCCGGGTGCGCATTCCTCCCTATGGACTCTATTCGTCGGCCGACAAAATAGTCGGGTCTTCACGCCCCAGCACACGCATGATTTCTACTGAGTCGCCATCGACGCGATAATAGATGGCGTGGCCGCCAAAGGCGCAACGCCGTTAGCCCGGCCGTATCTCATCCACGGCACGATAGAGATGCGGGTTTTCTGTAAGCTGATCGATACGGTCGAACAGACCATCGAAATAGCTGTCCGCCTGCGGCAGCCCGAATTGCTCGATGCCAAACCCGTAAAGGCGCCTCAGGTCCTCCGCCGCGTGACGGCTGAGCCTATAGCCCGCCATTCTTTTTCAGTTCATCTTGAACGGAGCGGCGAATGTCATCCTTTCCAAGGCTAGCGAACCCGCCTTCCTCGGCCTGGATAAGCGCGGCGCGGATGCGCTCGATCTCGGCGCTGCGCAGTTGCTTTTCGCGGATGGCTTCACGCACGACTTCGCTGTCCGACGCGTAGTGGCCGGACGCCAATTGCGCCTGAATCCATTCTTCCTGCTGTTCCGTCACGGTGATGCTTTTCTTGATCATGCTCATGGTGTTTCCACGGAAACTTCAGCTAAGCGACTTTATCCTACTTTATCCTACCATTACCTCTATGTCAGCCGGAATCCCTGCCTTTCGAGCCGCAACGAGCCCGTGTAGCCTCAGCTTTCCGCGCATGAGCTCGGCCGATGATCGACATGACATCCTGGGTAACGATCCAGCACGCTTTTTGATTCTTTCACTGAGATTTGTCGACGTGCTATCATCTTCGCTTATCGCCAACTCCGCCTGCTGTTTGGACGGTTTCAATGCGCATTGTTGTTCGGTTTATCGCCACGCTCCTGTTCATTTCGATGCTCGCCGCGTGCGGCACACATATGGGCTCGGAAGTTGCACGAACGCCGCTGGGTGATGGCGAAATGCTTTTCTTTTACGATATCGCCGCCTTCGATCAGGCACGCGGCGAGTTTAGAGATTCCGTCCCGGGGCAGTTCTGGAAGACCATCGGCGATGACGAGCTAGTGCTGACAGACACAGCGTTAATTCCCCTTGACCATGTGCTGTTCCCGAACGCGGGCAAGACCGGCAAGTCATTCCTCGGCATTGTGCGTGGTCCGGCTCGGGACCAATACTTGTATTGGTCCGGTACGCCTTCCGATTTCTTTTGGAGCAGTCGCATAGGCCAACAGATATCGATGCACGCCGAACCACAAAAAGCGATTTACGTGGGCACGATCACCTATCTGTTTGACCGGGGCAGGTTCGGCATCAAAGTCCTGAATAATTTCGAACGAGCGAAAGCCGAATTCTTACGCCGCTATCCGGAATTCGATGGGCTGGTCGTGGAGCACATCGCTGAAAAAGGGTGGCGCGACGGCATGATATTGGCGACCAGGGAATATCAACGATCCTACGTTAACTCCATCGCAGCAGAAGCAGCCGTGATGGGAGCGCTTATCGGAAGTCAGTAAGAGGGCATCAGAAGGCCCTGCATGATCCCCTGAAGACCCATTCCGCCTTTCTCACATGGGTGTGGGCATCATGCTACGAAACTATACACGCCCGTGGCTCGTTTCGATGGAGGACTCGACCACGAATCAAAAAGTGCGAGTTTCAACCCTTCCCGCGCGCACCAATTCCCCGTGATGATTTGAAACGCGACATCCCAACCAGATGGGCAACGGCCCCCGCTGCACTGCGTCCTTCGCCTCTATTTCCTTGAACAAGCCCGAACAAAACCGCGATTTGGCCCCAATTGCGCCACGGTATTGACGTATTCCGGATGCATAACCCTGCGCATGACAACGCGCATCGACCCCTCCGACATGCCCCTTCCACGGATCCCCGACCGGGTACTGCAAGACGGCTGGTGGCTGTGTGCCGGGTCGTGCGATTCGGTTCGTGAAACGGGTTTCGCGGCCGAGCCGGCACGTCGCGCAGAACCGGACCCCCAACGCTGAACGAGGGCATGCCATGCCAACGGCCGTAACGACGAAACCCTTCATCCTGCCCAAACCAGGCATACGCCGTTCCTTCCTTTTGGCGGGTTTGATGATCGCGGTGGCGGATTGGCTTTTCTATGACAGGCCTTTGGGTATATCGGTCATCGTCGCCGTCACGGTGGTCGCGCTTGGTGTCGTCGCCGGACTTTCCAAGCCGGTCCCGAAGCGCCGGATTGCCATTGCCGTCGCCTTGTTGGCCGCATCCGTACTGCCGATTCTGGAATATGCCAGCACGCTTTCCCTATTTATTGTAATAATGGGAATCGCCAGCTTTGCCATCCTGCTCAATCAGGATATTCCAACCCGCCTCGAGGGCCTGCTGTTCAAAAGCGCCAGCCTGTTAACGTCGGGTCCCTTTCAATTGATCCGCACGGTTCGGCAGATGAAGCGCGCCGGAAGACGCGCCAAGTGCCGCCATTCGATGTCGCAAGTCATTCTTCCCTGGATCATGCCCATCGGGCTCGGCCTGATCTTTCTGCTGCTGTTCCGGTTGGCAAATCCATTGATCGAGAGTTGGTTGGCGTCACTTGTCCCCGACATGACGGGCAATACCATCAAGGCCGGGCGAATTTGCTTTTGGGCCGGCGCGCTGATCGCTGTGTGGCCGTTCGTCCGGCTGAAGCGATCATCGGCTGTCTTCCCGGCAACACCCGTGACCACCGGTTTCGGCCAGCCGGTGGTTGGCGGTCGCCATGCGGACGCCCTTTTCGGCACAGATACCGTGATCCGGTCGCTCGCGGCATTCAATGCTCTCTTCCTGATCCAAACGGGCCTTGACCTGTTCTATCTTTGGGGCGGGACGCGCCTTCCCATCGGCATGACCCATGCGGAATACGCGCATAGGGGCGCTTACCCACTTGTCTTCACGGCGTTGCTTGCCGGGGCCGTTATCCTGTTCGCGATGCGGCCGGGCAGCCGTACCGAAGGGAACCCGGCCGTGCGCAAGCTGGTCTATCTGTGGACCGCGCAAAACGTCTTGCTGGTGATGTCGTCGATCTTCCGGCTGCAGCTCTATGTGGCCGAATATGCCCTGACCTATCTGCGCATCGCCGCCTTCGTCTGGATGGGGTTGGTCGCGGCTGGCCTTGTCCTGATCGTCGTGCGGATCGTGTTGCAGAAATCGAACCGCTGGCTGATTTCCGCCAATACACTGGCGCTTGTGGCGACGCTATATGTCTGCGCCTTCGTCAACTTTCCCTATTTCATTGCCGCCTATAACCTCAACCACGGTGGCGCCCCGACTATTACCAAGACCTCCAGTTGGTCGAACTCCGTGGATGCCGCCTATATCTGCTCCCTCGGTGTTCACGCCTTCCCCGCGGTCGAAACCTTTGTTCCACGCGGGCCGGAAAACCCATCCCGCTATGCGACATGTTTCGGCAAGCGGCTCGCCAAATTTCTGCGCGACAGCGATGACTGGCGATCATGGAGTTTTCGGAACCAGCGTTTGCTGAACTTTCTGGATATCCCCCATTGACTGTCAGTCCTCGAAACAAAGCCGCGCAAGCGGCGTGCGGTCCTGTTAGAATCGTGCTTTGTCGCGTACGAACACCGGCGCGCAATTCTGGAACGGAAAGATAACCCATGGCTGAAACAAGCGAACCACGCCTTGCGGTGCTGATCGACGCGGATAATGCGTCGGCGAAGATCGCGGATGGGCTTTTTGAGGAGATCGCGAAGATCGGTGAGGCCAGCGTGCGGCGGATCTATGGCGATTTTTCCGGCACGCGGCTGAAATCCTGGGCGGAGGTCTTGTCCAAACACGCGATCACGGCGAGCCAGAACTTCGCCAATACCACGGGTAAGAACGCGTCCGACATCGCCCTGGTGATCGAGGCGATGGACCTGCTGCATAGCGGCCGGTTCGACGGGTTCTGCCTGGTGTCGTCGGACAGCGACTTCACGCGGCTTGCCTCGCGCATTCGCGAACAGGGTGTGGATGTCTATGGTTTCGGCGAACAGAAAACGCCGGAGAGTTTCCGCCAAGCCTGCCGCCGGTTCATCTATACGGAAAACCTGTTGCCCGGCGCGGCCAATGCGGAAACCCAGTCCGAGCCCGACGCCCCACCCGGCAAGGCGCTGAAATCGCCCAGCGCGGCAACCCCGCTGCTGCGCAAAGCCATCGCGCAATTGGAAGACGATGACGGCTGGGTGGGCCTGGGCGCGGTCGGCAAGCAGCTTGCGAACCTGGCATCGGATTTCGACTCCCGGACTTACGGACAGGCCAAGCTGATGGGCCTGGTGGAGAAGACCGGGTCTTTCGAGATCAAGAAGGAAGGCGGCATGATCTATGTCCGCGCCAAATCCCGGAGCAAGAGCAAGGGGCCGAAATAGGGGCCGGTAATCGAATGGGGATCAGGCCACCGCGACTTCCCGCACGATGCGGTCTTCCGGGAATCGGACCGTGACGGTCGTGCCCTTGGCGGGGATGGATTCGATGGTCATCGAGCCCTGATGCAGGCGCATCATGGCGCGTACAAGCGGCAGGCCGAGGCCGGTCCCCTGATCGTTGCGGATATAGGCTGAGCCGGTTTGAGCGAACGGCTCAACCGCCTGGCCGATTTCCGCCCGTGTCATGCCGACGCCGGTGTCGATGACGCTGATGGCAAGCCGTTCATCCGTTTCCAAGGCCGTCCTGACCGTGACGCAGCCGCCCTGATCGGTGAATTTGATGGCGTTGGAGGTGAGGTTGATGAGCACCTGCTTCACCAGCCGCCGGTCGGCGTGCAGTGCGGGCAGATTGTACGCCCCGTCAAAGGCCAGGGTGACCCCCGCTTTTCGGACATTCGGTTCCACCAACCGCAGCACTTCATCGACGACTATACCGACATCGACATCGGTTTCGTGCAGATCGAGCTTGCCGGCTTCGATCCGGGAATGTTCCAGCAGATCGTTGATCAGGGACAGCAGATGGCCGCCGGCCTCACGTATGGATTTTGTGTAATCCTCATACTTCCCGTTACCGCCGAGCGGTCCGAAGCTTTCCAGCTCCATCGCTTCGGCGAAGCCGATGATGGCATTCAGGGGGGTGCGCAGCTCGTGGCTCATGCTGGCCAGGAAGGAGGATTTCGCCTGGCTTGCGCTTTCCGCCGCCGATTTCGCGCGGACCAGCTCGTTCATCGTCTTTTCCAGATACAGCATGTGCTGGTTCACCCGGCCGACGACCTGATTGTATTTCTGCGCCACGGGTTCGATCTCGGACCCGATATGGATGCGGACCGGCTGCAGATGGGAATCCGCATCCTGGTTCTTTTCCATGTCGTCGATGATGTCGATGATGGGTGAGCTTTCATCGTGTTCGAAGACGTTGAGGCCCACGCGTTCCCCTTCCGCCGAGACGCGCAGCGGCAGTACCCTGTTCAGCAGTTTGAACAACACGAAGGCGACGCCGAAACTATAGGTGCCGATGGCCAGCACGCCGAGCGCTTGCACCATCAGCTGGTCGAGAATTGGAATGGCGAAGGTGCCCGCCGGTGCCAAGGGCACGAGGCCGATCGTCCCGGCCACGCCGGCGAACAGGTGCACGGGAACCGCGCCGACCGCGTCGTCGACCTTGCAGCGGACCAGCAGATATTCGCCCGCCAGAACCGCCAGGCCGCCCGCGACCCCGATCACAGCCGCCCCTTCGGTGGTTAGGATATGCGCGCCCGCTGTGATCGCGACCAAACCGCCGAGAATGCCGTTGAACAGTTTGCCGATATGGACCCGGCGGGTCAGGGCGTAACTGACGGCCTGGGTGATCATACCGCCGAAACAGGCGGCGATTGTCGTGTTCAGAATGATATGCGGAACCATGGCGTTGAAATGCAGGGTCGATCCGCCATTGAAGCCGAACCACCCGACCCAGAGGCAGATGACGCCCAGCGCCGACAGCGACAGATTGTTGGGCTGCGGCGGTTTCTCCTTGCCGTCGAAACGACCCATGCGCGGACCGATGATCAGCAACACGGCAAGCGCGACCCAGCCGCCGACCGAATGCACCACGGTCGACCCGGCGAAGTCGACGAAGCCCATCGCCTCCAGCCAACCCATGGCGCCACCGTCGATCCCGCTCCAGGCCCAGCCGCCGGACACCGGATAGATCGCCAGCGCGACGACCAGCGTGATGCAGCTATAGGCCAGAAACCCGACACGTTCCGCCACCGCGCCGGATATGATGGTCGTCGCGGTGCCGCAAAAAAGCGATTGGAAGAGCAGGAAGGCGGATGGCCAGCCGGTTCCAAGATCCGCCTCGCCCGGCTGATAGAGCCGGCCGTCGGCGAACATGATCGACGCGCCGATCAGCCAGAAGGTCGCGGTGGAAAGGCACAGATCGGCGAGGTTCTTGGCGGCGACATTGACGTTGTTGCGCGCGCGGACGTAGCCGGATTCAAGCGCACAGAATCCGCCTTGCATGACCAGTATCAGCGCGGCGGCGATAATGATCCAAGCAACGTCGATATAGTTTTCCATTGGCTACGCTCGCGAATACGAACCGCAATCCGTCCCAAAGCGCCGCCAATGCCGCTGAATTCGAAACCCCGTCATGCCCCCACAGCCCCCCGGCCGTAAAACTTCGAACATCCGGCCCAGTACTGCACCGGCCCAGACCAAATATTTGCGACCAATTTTCCCAGCCGCAGATAGAATCCACCCAGATTTATTGGTTATTATTCAGAAACTATTACGAATCTTCAAAGAACCGGCAAGAGTCTTTTTGTTTTTACTTGCGCACCGACAGAGGCGGTCATCGCTTTTCACGGTGCTTTCAGGTCAACAACCCAATTGCATTCCGGTCCGGCTTGGGCCATGGTTTCCGTCGATGGTTCCGGGACTTGGAGCGTAAGTTCTGGATGAAAAGGGAACACGGTGAGGCGTACCCATCAGGGACCGAGACCGTGGCTGCCCCCGCAACTGTAAGCGGAGTGCCGTGCCCAACAAGCCACTGACCCTGCCGGGCGATCCGCAAGGAAACCGGCACACAGGGTTGGGAAGGCGGGCGGAAGGCGATACTTCGCGAGCCAGGAGACCTGCCATCGAGATCAATCACGTGGTCGGACGGGGTGTTCCGGGACCGGATAATTGAGAAGCTTCTTCCCATTATCCCCCAAAGGCACAGACCCGGCCGGCCAGTCACCTTTTTTGAGGGGGAATAAATGCGTCAGATCTTTCTAGCGGGTGTGCTACTCACCACTTTCGCCAGCCCGGCTTTTGCACACCACGCCATGGGCGGTGCACCGATGGAAACATTCGGGGACGGGCTGCTGTCGGGCATCGGTCATCCGTTGCTTGGCTTCGATCACCTGTTCTTCGTAGTCGCGATGGGCATCGCCGCCCTGTTCACCGGGCGCAAATACCTGACCCCGGCCGCCTATATCGGCGGCATGCTGATCGGCTGCTATGCCATGTATGCCGGCATCGGCCTGCCGATGAAGGAAGCGGTCATCGGATTGTCCCTGTTGGTCGTGGGCGGGATCGTCCTGTCGGGCCGCGGCCTGTCGGCCGGCGCTTTCATGGCACTGTTCCTGGTCTTCGGCCTGTTCCACGGCTCCGCCTTCGGCGACAGCATGGCGGCACAGGAAGGCGGCGTCGGCGGTGCGGTTCTGATCGGCTACCTGATCGGCCTGGGCGCCCTGCAATACGGTGTTGCCCTGGCTGCCGGCCGGGTTGCGGAAACCCTGTTCAAGGTTTCCTCCCCGAAAGCGATCGAAGCCCGTTTGGCGGGCGCGGTCGTCGCGGGCGTCGGCCTGTTCCTGTCGCTGGAAACCGCCGAAGGCATCGTCATGAACGCGCTGGGCTGGGGCGTCTGACCGACCCCATCACAGCCGTTACGGCACAAGACAAAGGGCGCGGTTTTCCGCGCCCTTTTTCGTTGTCAGTTCGTTGTCACAAGGCCTTCATTCCGGCGCGTCGAATTGGGACATGGCCGTGCTGCGCATCGTCTTCACATGCGCGGCCAGCGTCTCCAGGAAGGTTTCGAAAAAGGCCGGGCGCGCTTCCCGGTCAAGCCGCCGAATCAAGTAGTGGCCCAGCATCATGCAGCGGTCCAGCGTGCCCGACGCGCAATAGCGCGCGGCGATATCGGGGGTATGGGCGTCTTCCAAACCGGGCGCCTGCATCAAGGGCTTCAGCTGTGTGTGCAGCGCCAGGAATCCGGTTCCCCGGGCGCGGTAAAGGGTGCGCTCCACCCTGTCGAACCAATCGGTAAGGGCCAGACGATAGCCGTCGACGCATACCTCCAGAAACAACTCGTCCGCATCCGGCGCCGGCAGGTCGGCCAGCAGATCCGCCACCATGCCGGCGCGGTCCAATTCCAGCGCATCGACCGGCGCTTGTTCCGGGCGGGCGGGACGGGCACCGGGCAGGGCGACGCCGTCGCTGAAATTCAGAACCCTGCATTGCGGCGCGCTTTCCAGCAGCCGGGTCAGAAACATCTGTGCGTATTGGAAGCTGGGCGTGGTATGGGCGGTGCCGCCGAAATTCGCCGGGGCGGGCACATCGATCTGTTCCATCCCCGTGCCGCCCTGCCAATAGGGGTCGTCCGTGGCGTAATATTGACTGTCGCGGGAATGATGCCGGTCCGTCTCACGGGCGCCGAGGTCGACGCCGAAAAGCCAGATATCGGTGACGCCGAAGCCGATGGCGGCGCGTACCGCCGTGTTGATCGCCGTCGGCCCCGCCAGGTCCATCGCCCCCGCATCCGGCGAAAAGACGCGCGCGCCCGTCGTCGCAGGCCGGAAATACAACAACCTGCGGGAAAACAGTTCCCCGATCCTGGGGTCGATCGGGTTGCCGCCGATCAGCACCGTGCCGTCGAAATCGTAATCCGCCCGGGTCGCGGCCAGCATGTCGGCCATGTCGGAGGTATTCTCCAACTCGCAATGGAAGTCGGGTTGAATACCGTGGCGCAGCAGGACCCGTAGCGACGAACCGCCTGAGAAAACCAGCGCACGGCCGGCCAGCTCCTTGATCAAGGGGATCGCCGCGTCCACCGAAGGGCCGCTGCCGACGATCAGCGCCGGGGCGGAAAGGCCGCCCTTGGGCCCGTCACGGAACAATTTCCAATCATGCCGCTTCAGGTTCGCCCAAGTATTCCGGAACATAAGGATTTCATCTTCCAGAAAGCCCGACGAAACCTCCAACAGTTTCGAGCGCGCCGCCACCCGGTCCAGCACCGCCCGGTTATGCGGCGCGTCCAGATGGGTCATGAAATAGCTGCCGTCGATCAAGGCGGCATTCGCCCCGCGCAGGGCGAAGATGATCTCGCTCGCCGCATTGTCGGGATTGCCGTTCGCGACCAGGGTCACCGTTCCGCCGCGCGCTTCGACCGCCCGGAAAATTCCGGCCCAGGGCAGGGCGTGCAAGCTCCAATAAATCAGGTCGGGGTCGGTCTCATAGATCACCAGGTCCCGGGTTTCGAACGCTTCCAGGACAAGCGGCAGGAAAATTCCCAAGCCAAGCCCGAAGCAGACGAACCCGCCCGCATCCGGTGTCGGTACCGGATCGGCCTTCATATTTCCCAGCTTGCTGTAGAGATCGTCGATGAACCGGTCGCCGGCCAGGGTCCGCATCGGGCTGGTGCCGGGTGGCTGAATCAAATGCCGCGTCGGCTTCCGCTTGAATTCCTCGACCTGGGTATAGGCGGCCGTCAAGGCATCCGGATTGTAAAGCGGGTTGCCGTTCGCATCATACAGGTTCAAATCACCCTGTGCGGCCGATCCCTTTAGGTGATAGGCGCCGCCCTGCCGTTCCGCGGCCGCATCGACGATGGTTCCCATCCCGGCGCGGCGAAAGGCTTCAATACTTTGCTCGAAATATGACATGGGTGACGCGATTCACTCTGGCTTTCCGCTAAACAGGCCCGTTTTCTGCGGAAAATCCTGGCATGCTTCGCCCGGAAAGGGAAATCCCGTTTCACGGTTCAATGCATATCATGATACCCTTAAGAAAAGATCAGGCGGCGGCTGCCGCCCGCGCGGGTGCCTTCGCACGGCGCTTTCCCAAGGTGACGGAGAAACAGGAACCTTCCCCCGGCACGGACCGCAAGGCGAGGCATCCACCGTTCAAATCGACCAATTGCCGGACCAGCGCCAGGCCGAGGCCCGACCCTTCGGATTGGCGGGAATACTTGTTATCGACCTGTTCGAAGGGCTGGAAGACGCGTTTCTGATCCTTTTCCGCAATGCCCACACCGGTATCTTCGACTTCGATGATCACCTCGTTCGCATTCAGCTCCCGGACCGTGACCGCGACCAGGCCGCCTTTTGGCGTGTATTTGATCGCATTTCCGACGAGATTCGTCAGAATTTGCCGCACAGAGCGCGGGTCGGCGAAACACGGCAAGGGCGCTTCCGGAATTCTGGCGGTAAAGGCAAGTTCCTGCTTAACCGCCTTGGCGGAAAACCCTTCCACCACGGGCCGGAGATAATCAGCCAGGTCGAATTCCTCGCGCTCGGTCTCGACCTTGCCGGATTCGATCTTCGCGATGTCGAGGACATCGTTGATCAATTCCAACAAATGCGCGCCGCTGTCATGAATATGCCCGGCATAGTCGGAATAGGTTTCCGGTACATCCTCGCCCATGACGCGGTCGCGGATCAATTCCGCGAATCCAAGAATGGCGTTCAAGGGTGTTCGCAGTTCGTGGCTCATCGTGGCCAGAAACTGCGACTTCGCCGTGTTCGCGCGGTCCGCGTCCTGCTTCGCTTCGATCAACTCGGCGGTCTGGATGCGGATCGTCTCGGTCGACAATCGCAATACGTCCGCACCGGTCCCGACCCCAAGATAGGCACCGTCCCGCACCACGATGAAGCCCTGTACCACCGCGGTGGGTTTCTCACCGAGTATCCGTCGGCTGAGAACAGACAGGGGAACGACGGCATCCACGATCAGCGGCGATGCGTCCATCAGGCTGGTTATTGGGCGACGGGCGTAAAGCGACCGGCCATAGGGCGCGGCGAAGGTGAGCAGGAATTGGTGCCGGCCGACCAAACCGACGGGTCGGCCTGCTTCATCGACAACCGGCAGCACGAAAAGATCGGGATCGCCGCAGAAAAGCTCGTAGACCGTTTCGCATCGCGTCCTTGTCAGACACGGTTCCACGATTGTGGCGACCGCACCCAGGCTGACCGCGCGCTCCCCGACGGACAGGGAAATAGAAGATTGCATACATACCCCCGCACAAAATTGCCCCCCGCATATATTTGCGCGGGCCAAGCCTCATCCGGGGAAGGTTAACAAATCCCAAAGTTTTGTTAACGGACCGGGGCGGGGTTATCCGTGATTCCGCAGACCTTCAGTCATAAGACGCGTAGGATTTTTCTTCATAAATATCTGATTTCATAAGCGTATTTATCTCACGCTTAAGCGCGGCGCGGCGATCGTTGGTTTTGTAGACGGCCCGCGCGAGTTCTATGAAGGTTTTGTTAAAGTTCTTCTCGCGCTCGCAATCGCGGATGTCGTCTTCGATCCGCCACAGGCTTTCGTTTACCGTGCGCAGCCCGTCTGTCGCCGCGGCGACGCCGTCCGGCAAGGTGCCCGCTTTGTCGCGGACCGCCGAAAGGAGCGCCAGTTCCTTCCGCACGTTTTCGAGCGCCGCCGGATCTTCGAGTTTCTGCTGCTTGATCTCCAGAATCGTGATTTTGTCGATCAACTCGCCCCAGGATACGGGCACCAACACGGACATTAGGCAGGACCTCCCAAAAAAGTTGGTCGAATAGGCCGAATGGCCGTGACCAAGCCAGCCACCGTTGGGACAATAATCGCTGTTATGTCAAACGACGCCAACCCTTCTCAAACCATAAAGGAGTCGGTCGAGACGGCAATCCGGGAGGCGACCGCCTTGGCCCAGAGCGCCCGGTTCGACGAGGCCGAAGCAACCTGCATGGCCGCGGCCCGCGACTTGGGCGACCATGCGGAGCTTTGGAAATGCCTTGGCGCGGTTCGCCATCACAGGGGCGACAGTGCGAACGCCGCCGCGGCGTTCCAAAAAGCCGTCGACCTTGCGCCGGACGATGCCGGGGCCTGGTCTTCGCTGGGCCTGATGCTGGCGACCGCGGACCGGTCCGGCGAGGCGATCGCCGCCTTGCGGAAAGCCCTGGAAATCGATCCCGGCCAGACGGCGGCGGCGCGCAATCTGGGCCTGAGCCTGATGAAATCAGGCAAGCCGGCGGAGGCGCGCGACGTCTATCGTACGCTTGCGGCGCAATTGCCGAACGATGCCGATGTGCTGGGCTGGCTGGGCCATGCCAGCGCGGCGGCGGACGATATCGACACAGCCTATGCCGCCTATAAGCGGTCCCTTCAGATCCAACCGGGCAATCAGAACCTGGAACTGACGCTTGCCCTGGTGGAACGGGATTTGGGCCTGTTCCCCGCCAGCCGGTCCCGATTCGACCGCCTTTTGGCGGCTCGTCCGGACGACCCCGTGCTGCGCTTCGCCCAGGCGCAGAACTTCCTATTGCAAGGCGATTTTGTGAACGGGTTCCGGGAATATGAATGGCGCTGGAAACGCCCTGGCATGGAAGTGCCGGAATTCAACGCAGTGCCCTGGCAGGGCGAAGACGTCGCCGGCAAAACCTTTTTGCTGCACGATGAACAGGGGTTGGGGGATACGATCCAGTTCTGCCGTTTCGCCGCCACACTGCGGGATAAAGGCGCGGCAGTGACCCTGTTGGTCCGCCCGCGCTTGCGCCGGCTGATTTCAAGCCTGTCGCCAAATGCCTCTCAGGACATCGCCGTTATCGATACGGTGCCGCCGGGCGCCAGTTTCGATTTTCATTGCCCGTTGATGAGCATCCCCTACCGGCTGGGTATGACCCTGGCCGATATCCCTGCACCGCAGGCCTATCTGACGGCGGAGGATGAATTGATCGCCCAGTGGCGGCCGAAATTGGCGGAATGGAGCGGCGGGAAACTTGCCGTCGGTCTGAACTGGCAAGGCGATCCGTCTTCCCAGTCGGAACGCGGGCGGTCCCTGCCATTCGACGCGCTTCGAGGCTTGCTGGCGCTTGAAGGTATCCATTTCTTCCTGCTGCAGAAACAGCATGGGCGCGACGCCCTGGCTGGTATCGCCGATTTGCCGAACGTTACGGATCTGGGTGATGCCCTCGACCTGGGCGACGACGCGTTCGTCGATACCGCCGCTGTCATGCACTGCCTGGACATTGTTGTCACCAGCGATACCGGCCCGGCGCATCTGGCCGGCGCCATCGGCGCGCGGAGCTGGGTCTTGTTGAAAAAAGTGCCGGAATGGCGATGGGGCACGGCCGGGTCGGCCATGCCGTGGTATCCGACCATGCGTCTTTTCCGGCAGAGTGTTCGCGGGGACTGGTCCGGCCCGGTCAGGGAAATCGCCAACGCCTTGAAAACCAGCCTTTAAACCTTCGGAAAAAACGATTTCGGGCTTTTTCCTAAAAATTGAGCGTTTGTGACAGCGGTCACAGCGCTTCCATAAGCTATAGTGAATGATGCAGCGTGTTGAGGTCTGTCCGCATAGGGCAGCCCACGAAACGGCAAACCACTGGAAACGGTGGGACGCAAAGTTTCCGGCCTAAAACGGGCGTTCTCCGGCAACGGGTGGCGGCGTGATGGTAGCGGGACTGCCGAATGGAGTGATGTTGATGCGTCGCACGACCTTGATCGGATTGATACTTCTGTCCCTCGCGCTTTCCGCGCCGGGTGCCTTGGTTTACGTCACGAAGGATCTGGCCGGCAAGCAAGACGTCCAACGGGGCCGCAAGGATAGTGGATCCAAAGCGGGCAGCACCAATGTGTGGCTGACCACCCCGGCCTTCTCGATACTCGATTCCGCCGGCGACAATCGGATCTTCGTCGTGGCCTTGAAGATGGACAACAGGACGGACGCGACACGCTTGTGCCGATGGATGCCGATCGTCCGCGACCGCATTCAGACAGTGGTCGCCGGAGTGAACCGGCGGTTCGAAACACACGGCGTGCCGACATTGTCGATCGAGAAACGCCGGCTGAAGAAAGAATTGGCCGTGCTGTTGGAAACCGGGGTGCCGATGAGCGTGGATTTCGTCGACGCGAAAGTGGAGCCCGGCTCTGTACTGCACGGTGGCGAGTCGGTCGTTTGCGACGGCAGCACACTGGACCGCCGCAAAGGCCCCGTTTTCTTCTAAGAACGGGCTTTTACGGGGAAAGGTTCTTCCGGTGTCGCTGCCCGGGATGAACCCGCGGGGCCTACCCGCCGTTTTTTGCTGGTGTGCGAGTGAACTTCACGACGATCTTTGCAGCTTCCTGCGTGACCCTGTCGGTATCCATCGTCGGCGGGCTCTATTTTGCTAGCAAGGTCGAACGGAGGATCGAGTTCGACGGCGCGTCGGGGTCGGCATCGGCACGGCTTTGGATCACCACGCCCCCCTTCACGCTGATCGGCGTCGACGGCAAGCGTCACACGGTAACGGCCGTGGTCAGTACAAACGGCAAGAAGGAAGCCAACCGCTTCTGCAGATACATGCCGATCGTGCGGGACCGCTTGCAGCGCTTCGCCGCTGCCGTACGCGTCACCGGCATTGAAGAAGGGCAGCCGGTCTTGCGCGGTGACAAGGCCTCCCTGGCAGGCGACCTGGTTGACGCCGTCGGTCTGCGGGGGACACCCAGGATCGAAATCTTCGACGGCAACTATCCCATCCAGCGGGTCACCCGGAAAACACCCGCCACCTGCGAAGGCGGCCGGCTGGCCGCGTAACGGGGGCACCGCGCCAATCCGGATTCCGCCCCACGCGCTTTCGACATCAGCCCCCCCGATAGATTTCGGCAAGAGACCTTGTCCCCTGCATGGGAAAGCGCATGCTTGTCGGGCCCGCACCGCTTCGACTAGGGTCTTACGCCGTGAACTCATAAACCCACCGAAAAAAATACACCATCGAAGGAAGCGTCCGCATGCGCGAATACCCGACATTCGTCACCCATCTCGAATGCTCCATGACGGGCAAGACCTATCCGGCAGACACGATCCAGGGTCTGTCCGAGGTGGGCCGGCCGCTGCTGGTCCGCTATGACCTGGACGCGTTGGGCAAGGCGATCACCAAGGAAGACTTGGCAAGCCGGCTGGAAGGCGGCTTTTGGCGGTATCGGGAATTCCTGCCGGTGCGGAAATCGGAAAACGCCGTTGCGCTGGGCGAAGTGATGACGCCCTTGATCGACCTGCCCCAGCTTTCCGCCGAACTGGGCGGCAAGATCATCGTGAAGGACGAAGGACGCCTGCCGACCGGCTCTTTCAAGGCGCGCGGCCTGGCATTGGCGGTTTCCATGGCCAAGGAATTGGGCCTGAACCATCTGGCCATGCCGACGAACGGCAATGCGGGCGCGGCCATGGCGGCCTATGCCAGCCATGCCGGCATGAAGACCACGATCTTCTGCCCGGAAGACACACCGGAAGTGAACGTTTCGGAAATTGAGCTTCAAGGCGCGACGGTCTACCGGGTCAACGGGCTGATCAACGATTGCGGCAAGATCGTCGGCGAGGGCAAGGAAAGCGTCGGCTGGTTCGACGTCAGCACGCTGAAGGAGCCCTATCGCATCGAAGGCAAGAAGACGATGGGGATCGAACTGGCCGAGCAAATGGGCTGGACCCTACCCGATACGATCTTCTATCCCACCGGCGGCGGCACGGGCCTGATCGGCATGTGGAAGGCCTTCGCCGAATTGCAGACCATCGGCTGGCTGACCGGCAAGATGCCGCGCATGATCGCGGTTCAGGCGACCGGCTGCGCGCCCATCGTCAAGGCTTATGAGGATGGCGAGGAACATGCGCCTTTGTGGGAAAACGCCCATACCATGGCGTCCGGCATCCGCGTGCCCATCGCCGTCGGCGATTTCCTGATCCTGCGCGCCGTGCGCGAAAGCGGCGGCTTCGCCATCGCGGTCGATGACGACGCCATACAAGACGCGCAGGAAGAAGTGGCGAAACGCGAAGGCCTGCTGCTGTGCCCGGAAGGGGCGGCGACCTATGCGGCCTATAAACAGTCCTTGGCCGATGGCAGGGTCGGCAAAGGCGAATCGGCGGTGCTGTATAACTGCGCCACCGGCCTGAAATACCCGATGCCGCGCATCGACCGCGCGCTCGACCGGAACAAGCCGATCGACTATTCCCAATTCAGTTAAGCCCAGTTCAGCTAGGAACCGAGCGATCCTGAAAAAAGAAAAACCGCACCCCGGAAAATGAGGTGCGGTTTTTTCTTAACTCACCGAAAACGATTTGCGGATCAATCGCCGCCGATCAGCCCTTTCAGACCTTCCGTCGCGCCTTCCAGCGCCCCGCCGGCCGACCCACCAGCACCTTCCAGCGCCTTGGTCGCTTCGCCGGCAGCCCCTTCGACGGCCTTCGTCGCCGCATCCCGCAATTCGTCGAGATTGAGGTTGGAGACGACGCCCTGGACGCGCGAGGTCAGCGAGTCGAGGACTTGCGCGGCCACTTCGCCCGGCGTCGCGCCGCCGGAATCCTTCCCGATATCCTGCAGATGGATTTCCGGCACTTCGGTACCCATCGCTTGTCCCTTCAGGAAGGGTGCGCTGACGCGGACATCGGCGCCGCGGATGTAAAGATCGTTGATCACGACCTTCGTGCCGTCGCCGCCGGCCTCGTCGCTTGAGGACGCCCCGCCGGATATTTCCTTCGTGAAGTTTTCCACGTTGCGCTGGATCGCATCGATATTCGACCCGCCATCGCCGAGTTCATAGATCACCTTTGGCGAGGTCACGATGACTTCATTGATGACGATCGGATTGGACTGCAGCGAGTCCAAATCCAGGGAAACGCTGATATCGCCGAGGTTGAATGCGTAGTCCGTATCGAATCCGGACGGGTTCGCCACGTTCAGATCGCCGAGCGATCCCTTGCCGCCGGCAATGTCGAGGGCCACTTTGCCAAGGGTGACTTCGACACCCGTCGCGCGGGTTCCGGCCTTTTCGACCGCCGTGCGCACGAATTCATCCAGATTGCTCAAGAAGTAATAGACACCGCCGCCGATCAGAACGATCAGGACAACGAGTGCTATGCCGATTTTCTTCACCATTTTGGTGCCGCCTTTCCTGAGCCCGAAGCTTCGGACCCAAATCACTGGGATCTATTCTGGGATCTCTGGTGAGATCGCTGCTATAAACTGTCCCGCCCCGGCTGCCTTATCGGCGAGCTGGCCCCGTGCCGCAAGTGTAAGCCTGTTACGAATCCAGTAAAGAGAGTCGGGTAATATTATTTCATGCAGAAGACCGTTTCATGACCGGTACAGAATTGGACGACATCGCCGCAGCGGACAAGACGCGCCTTGTGACCCGGGGCGTGTGCCGGTTGCTGACCCAGATGGACCAGGCCTGCGTGACCGAACTGCGCCTGAAAACGGGCCGCCGGGTCGACGTCATCTCATTGAATTCAAAAGGTAAATTCACAATCGTCGAAGTGAAGGTCAGCGTCGCCGATTTCCGCGGCGATCGGAAATGGCAGGAATATCTGCCTTTCTGCGATGCCTTCTATTTCGCCGTGCCGGTGGACTTCCCGCAGGAGATTTTGCCGGAGGAAGCCGGCCTGATCACGGCGGACGCCTATGGCGCGGCGATTCTGAATCCGGCGGCGGAAGGCGATATGAACGGCAGCCGGCGCAAGGCTTTGACGATCCGATTCGCGCGCCACGCGGCCAGCCGGTTGGGCGCGGTGACGGACGAAGTCCTGGGCGCCGCCGGCAAGGAATTCCTGACCGACATTTGAACAAATTTTTAAGGGTTCAAACGGTCAACTACCGCGCAGCTTCTTGACCGTCCCCGTGGTGGAATGCCCGTCGAGCAAGCCGGCCAGGAAAACCTGCCCGCCCCAGGATTGAACATCTTCCGCGCCGACCACGGTTTCGACCGTATAGTCCTGGCCCTTCACCAGAACGTCGGGTTTCAAGGCGCGGATCAGGTCCAACGGCGTATCCTCACCAAAGACCACGACTGCGTCGACGCTGGCGAGCGAGGCAAGCACCGTGGCGCGCGCCGTTTCGCTGTTCACCGGGCGTTCAGGGCCTTTCAGCCGCGCCACGGACTCGTCCGAGTTCAGGCCGACGACCAACCGGTCGCATTGTTCCCGCGCCTGTTGCAGCAGATGCACATGGCCGGGATGCAGCAGGTCGAAACAGCCATTGGTGAAGCCGACCGATTTGCCTTGGCGGCGCCATAGGCCGACCAAATCCGTCATGCTGGCCAAAGTATGAACCTTGCGTTCGCCTTCCAGCCAGGCCGCGCCATGGGCGGCGGCAACCAGTTCTTCGGGCCGCGCGACGGCGGTGCCGGTTTTCCCCACCACGACGCTGCCGCCCAGATTGGCCAGCCGCGCGGCACTGCCGCTGTCCAGGCCGGACGCCAAGGCCGCGGCCATCAGGGCGATGACCGTATCGCCAGCGCCGACTACGTCGAAGACTTCCCGCGCCTGGGCGGGAATATGCAAAACACCGGCCGGACCGGCCAAGGTCATGCCTTTCTCACTGCGGGTCGCGAGGATTCCAGCCACGCCGAAATCGCGGATGGCGGTTTCGCAGGCGGCGACAACCTCGGCATCCGTCGCCATCGGCATACCCGTCGCCAGGGACAATTCCGCCCGGTTGGGGGTCAACAGATCGGCCCCTGCATAGCGCGCGTAATCGCGGCCCTTGGGATCGACCAAAACGGGGATACCGGCCTTGCCCGCGCGGTCGACCACGGCGGCAATGATTCCTTCCGTCAAGACGCCCTTGCCGTAATCCGACAACACGATCGCCCCGCAGCGCGACAGGGCCATATCGATTGCCGCAATGACCGAGGCTTCGGTTTCCCCGTCCAGCGACCCGTTTGTTTCCTCGTCGGCGCGAAGCAATTGTTGCCCGCCGGCCAGAAAACGCGTCTTCACACTCGTCGGTCTGGTATTGTCCCGAATAAGGGTCAGGGCCAGGCCGGGCTTGTCGCCCAGCAAGGATCCCAATTCGTCGGCGGCGGCATCGTCACCGGTGACCGAAACCAGTACCGATTTCGCGCCGACGGCCGCCAAATTGCACACCACATTGCCGGCCCCGCCGGGAACCGTGCTGCGCCCTTTCACGGACAAGACCGGGATCGGCGCTTCCGGGGAAATCCGGTCGACCGCGCCGTGGACGAACCGGTCCAGCATGACATCGCCGATGACCAGCACGGTCGCATGCGTCAACCCTTCGATCGCGCGGACCGGATCGTCGCCCAAAGGGGCGGATTTCAGTGATTTTTCCTGCGTCATAAAGGCTGCGTACTCCAAGCCCGGGGGAGGTTCAAGCATCCCGCGAATCACCGGCTATCGGAAAAACAGGACCGGAACCGTCAGGCGCTGGGCCTTGTTCCGAAATCCGCCCAGGCTTCCCGCCCACCGTGATTATCCAGATGATTGGCCAACGCGACGACGACGCGACGGTCGAACTTCTTGTTGCCGTCCTGCAGAAGCTGGTCGACCGCGGCCTCGAAAGGCATGCCGTCGCGCCAGGCGCGGGCTGAGACCATGCCGACAAAGGCGTTCGCGACCGACACGATGCGCGAGGTCACGATGATATCGGTGCCGGAAAGCCCGTCCGGCGTTCCCGTCCCGTCGTAATTTTCCTGCATCTGGGCCAGCGTATCGGCGACCGGGCCTTCGAAATCCACGTTGCGGACAAGATTCGCGCTGACCATCACGCTGTCGCGGATCATCTTGAATTCCTCGTCCGTCAGCTTGCCTTCCTTGGTCAGCACATGGGTCGGCACCGTGATCTTGCCCAGATTCATCAGGCTGCCCGCCGTGCCAGAGGTTTCGATCAGCAGCGGGTCCTGTGCCATTTCCGCCGCGATCGCGCGGGCCACCACGCCGACCCGGACCGAGTGATTGGCCGAGAAGGGGTCGCGCTGATCAACGACGGAGACCAGGGTGTTCACCAATTGCTGCATCACCTGTTCGCGCTTTTCGCGCTCGCGGACGCTTTCGGTGATGTCCTGGGTGACCACAAGCGCGCCGTTCGGCATGCCTTCCGACGGCGGCAGATGTATAAGGTCCGACCGGAACACTCGCGCGCCATCGCCCAAATCCATTTCATGAGTGTGCGACTGATGTTCCTGCGTCTCGACGCATTCCTTGACCCACCCGGCGATCCGCTTGCCGTGGATCGGCCCGAAAATTGCGCTGACATGCTTGTTCAACAGGTCCGCGCGCTCCATCCGGGCCTGCTGCATGGCCATGTCGTTGAACCAGCGGTAATGCCCGCCTTCGTCATAGATGACGATGGAGTTGGGCTGGCTGTCGGTCACCACATGCATGAAATTCCGCTGGGCCTCGAACCGGCTGGCGAGCCGCTCGAACCGGTCGGCAGCCTGTTGCGCGCGCTGGGACGTGCCGTAATACCAAAGCGCGACGCCCCCGATCAGGACCAGAACGATGATGCCGGAAAAGGCGATCACCATCTGGTTCAGGCGGTCTTCTGATTCAGCCAGCGCCTCGGACGTATCCACCTTGTAGATCAAGGTCCACGGGACCTGCGGGAAGGCGCGCGACAGGGCGAGGACCTCTGCCCCGGCATAATCCGTCTTCACCGCGAATCCGCCCGGCGTGCGGACCGCCCAGGCGGCGGCGAGGTTCGGCGTGTCGGTGGAGAGCTTCAACTTCATGGGCGCAGCCCCATTGAGCAGCGGGGAGAGGTATTCCACCGTCGCGCCGGTGGCGCGCACCAACACAGCTTCCGCCGTTTGGTCCACATTACCTGGCTGTTCCAGCAGCGGGAAAAGCTCGTCGGTCACCGGTTTGATGCCGACAATGGTGGCGATCTGGGAACTGGCGCTTTCATCCGACTGCAAGGCGAAGACCGGCGCCAGGAACGCCATGGTCGGCTCACCGCCCGGCCCGATGAACATGTCGGATACCGCCGCTTCGCCCTTCGGCGTGTTCTCGATGAAACTGCGGATATGTCCCTGTACCGGCGGGGCGCCGGGACTGGCGACAACGATATTGCCTTCTTCGTCGACAATGGCGATTCCAGCCGACCCGACGCGGTTCACATTCGCCGCCACGGCAGGCCCGCTGACCGCGGCGGTGAAGCCGGTGCGGTCAGCGACGACGGTCAGCAGATTGCCGAGATATTCCAATTCCGCGGAGGCTTCGCCATCCGCGCCGCCGGCCACATCGTACAGGATGGTCATGTATAGCTGGAGCGACTCGTTTTCCGCCAAACCGCGCAATTCGTCGACCTGGGCGTCCATCCAATTGTCGATTTCCGCGAAGCGGCTATCGGCGATGATGCCCAGGCGAACCTGCCAGCGGCGCATTTCCCGTTCGCGTTCGGCTTCGGTGAACTGATGGACAAGAATGCCGCCGACCACCGCAAAAACGAGAATCGCAAACCCAGTCGCCGCCATTTTGAACAGCGCAGACCGTCCGCTTTCCGACCCGGGCTTGTTGCCCGACGCGTTCACAGTCGCCGTGGATAGATCACTCACGGAATATCTCCCCAATTCCGGTCTGGCGCATCGCCGCTTTTTTCATCTACACCCTAGCGGAATCGCACCCGCAACACATCTTCATAGATAATTAACCGACCTCATCATGAAATATCCAACAATTCGGTACGTTTAATGGGATTTTGCACCGGAATGCGACGCAGGCCGACAGGGAACCGTAACGGTGGAGCGAGGGCGATGGCGGCGGCACTTTCGCCGCGCGCCAACCATGCCTTTTACGGCTTGATCGCGGTCCTGGCTGTCGCTGCCATGATGCTGGCCCCGATGCTGGTATTGGCCCCGGATGCGTCCGCCGCGGCGCGCACCACCGCCAAATGGTCTGTTTTCGGTACCAAGGAGGTGATGTCCACCAAACTGGCCAAGTTCCAGAAATGGACGGACACGCTTAAACGCTATTCCGGCGAAGAGCCCGAGGAATTGCAAATCTGCAAGGTCACGCCGACCAATCAATGCCATCTGGCACGCTGGCGGATTTTCCTGAAACAGATCCTGACCCGGCCCAAGCGGGAACAATTGGACCTGGTGAACGCCTATCTCAACAAATGGCTCTATGTAATCGACCCCGTGAATTACGGGGTGAAGGACTATTGGGCGACGCCCAAGCAATTCATGCAGCGGGCCGGGGATTGTGAAGATTATGCGATATCGAAGTTCATGTCGCTGGCGCATCTGGGTTTTCCCAAAGACAAGATGCGGGTCCTGGTGCTGCAGGATTTGAACCTGAGCACGGCGCATGCGGTGCTGTTGGTGGAGCTGGATGGCGATGTGCTGATGCTGGACAACCAGATATCGACCGTGATCAGCGCCGACCGCGTGAAACACTACAAGCCGATCTATTCCATCAACGAAGACGCCTGGTGGCTCCACCGGGGTTAGACGCCCGGCGTTAGAGGCTTAGGGCCACCCCGCGCGGCGAACCGGTCCATGAACCGGGCCACGAACCTTGCTTTGAACCGGGCGAAAACGCCAAATACCTTGGCCGGTCCCGGTGAATCTGGTGTATTCAACCGGTTGATTCCTTTGATTCAGTGCCGGGTGGCGACGTGCAGGAAAATACGAGCGGGCAGGAATACATGCTGCTGGATTTCGCCCAGCGGCTGGAGCGGCATCGGGAAGAGCGCCGCGCCGTTCATCTGCATCTATCCCGCCTGAAACCGCAGAACCGGCGCGACCACCATTTGCGCATCGCGGTGAATACGCTGGAAGATTTCGTCCGGTCCTATGAAGGACAGATCTTCACATTGGGCAGTGCCGACGTCGTCTTCGTCTGCAAGGGCGTCCGGCTGGCGCAATTGGACGATATCGTCATGCGGATGCGGTATATGTTCAGCGAGGATCCCTTGTCTTCCGCCGACCCGGATGAAGACGGGCATGGGCGCTTCGCGACGCTGTATAATATCGAAAGCCAGTACGACGGTTTCCTCGACCTTTGCAAAAACCTCTATAACGAGGAACAGATCCGCCAGCGCCGTTTGCAGCAGATCGCCACCCAGTCGGGCGACGACCTGCCGACGGATACGCGCCGGCCGTTATCGCCGCAGCAATTGGGCCGGCTGGAAGAAGTGCTTGAGAGGGCGGATTTATCTTCCGTCCTGCGCCGTCAGGCGGTCTGCGCCTTCGGAAAGGGCCGCAACGATCCACCGAAACCGATGTTCCGGGAATTGTTCGTTTCCGTCGTCGACCTGGCGACAACGGTGCTGCCGGATGTAGACCTTGCCGCGAACCGCTGGCTGTTTCAGCACCTGACCCAGACGCTGGACCGCCGGGTTCTGAAAATGCTGGCGCGCGCGGAAGATACATCGCTGCATTCCCAGATTTCGGTGAACCTGAACGTCCACACATTGTTGTCGCAGGAATTCCTTGAGTTCGATTCCAGCCTGCGCATGGGCAGCCGCGGCACGCTGGTCGTTGAGTTGCAGATGATCGACATTCTGGCCGACTATTCCAACTATCTCTTCGCCCGCGATTTCGCGCGGGAAAAAGGATATCGCGTCTGCCTGGACGGCATCACGCCGGACACGCTGTTCTATGTGGACCGGCACCAGATGGGCGTCGACCTGATCAAGCTGGCGAGTTCACCCGTCTTCGACACCGTGGACGAGAACGACCCGCGCCTGCAGGAAGTGGGTGAGGAAATCGCCCGCGTCGGCAAGGGACGGGTGATCCTGTCCCGCGTGGACAACGAGAACATGATCCGCAACGGCATGAAATTGGGGATCACCCTGTTCCAAGGCCGCCAGGTCGACCAGATTCTTCAGCGCGGCAGCCGCAGTTGGGGGCCGGCGGTCGGCCAAGGCCGCCTGACCCGTTCCTAGATCCGTCGCGGACGGCACCTTTCGGATGAGCCCGATGGACGGAATAGACTTCACTTCCTTTATGCAAATCTGGCGCAGCAGCGACGGGCAGACCCTGTGGCTTGCCTCCGCGACCCCTCTTTTGCTGCTGATGGGCTTGGCGCTGGACTGGCTGATCGGGGACATGCGCTGGCTGTTCAAATTTCTGCCGCATCCGGTGGTGATCATCGGCAAGCTTATCGGTTTTCTGGACAAGAAACTGAACCGGGAAGGGCGCGGCGATATCAACCGCACCGTCCGTGGGGCGGTCGTCTGTGTTTTCGTCACCTTGACCGCCGCCGGCGCGGGGTGGGGCGTTCAGTTTTTGACCCGCCAACATCCAAGCGGCTGGATGGCGGAGGTTCTGCTGGTCGCCATTCTGGTGGCACAGCGCAGCTTGGCCGGGCGGGTCCGGGATGTGGGCCGCGCGCTGGGCAAGAACGATCTGTTGAAAGCACGGGACAATCTGCGGCATCTGGTCAGCCGCGATCCGGACAAGCTGGACCGGCACGGCGTCGGGCGGTCGGCACTGGAGAGCCTGGCGGAAAATTTCTCCGACGCGGTTGTCGCGCCCGCCTTCTGGTTCCTGCTGCTCGGCCTGCCGGGGCTGTTCGCCTACAAGGCAATCAACACCATGGATTCCATGATCGGCTATAAGACGGACCGCTATATTTCCTTCGGTATGACAGCGGCCAGATTGGACGATGCGGTGAACTGGATTCCGGCCCGAATTGCCGGGCTGATCTTCGTGATCGGCGCGGCTTTCGCCCCCGGCGGAAACCCGGCCCGTGCGTTGAAGGTGATGGTCCGCGACGCCCGCAAACATGCCAGCCCGAATGCGGGCTGGCCGGAAGCGGCGATGGCGGGCGCCTTCGACATGGCTTTAGGCGGACCGCGCGTCTATCCCGGTGGCTTGAGCAAAGCGATCTGGATCGGCGACGGCAAGGCCCGGCTTGAGGCCGGCGACGTGCGTCGGGGATTGGCGCTGTTCGTCGTCGGCTGTGGCTTGTTGTGGTTGTTGGTCGCACCGCTCGCGATCTATTCACTGGCCGGATAGGAACCCGGCCCAGGGCAGTGTACTCAGCGGGCCATGGACTCAGCGTGCCGCCGCCAACAAGGCGTCGATATCAAGATGATCTTCCATGTGATCGGCGAGGCGGTCGAGAACCCGCTCTACCGATGCGTCATAGGTGCTGCCGCCGGTACGGCCTTCGCGCAACCGGTTCAGGAAAGCGTGACGGAATCCGTCGGCGGCGAAAAGCCCATGAAGATAACAGCCCATGACCCGACCCGTGGCATCCACGGCCCCGTCCATGCGCCCGGCGATATAGGCCATCGGGCTGGCCAGGCCGGGCCCGGCGGTGACGCCCATATGCATCTCGTACCCCGAAACAGATTTGCCGGTGGTCAGTTCCCTCGCCGTAACCTCACGCAAGGCCTTGTCGCCGGCGATCTCGGTCTCGATATCCAACCAGCCCAGTCCCGCCGTATCACCCGCCGGCCCTTCTATTCCCTTAGGGTCGGACAGACGCTTTCCCAGCATCTGGTATCCGGCGCATAGGCCCAGAACCCACCCGCCGCGCCGGATATGCGCGTGCAGGTCAATATCCCACCCCTCGTTCCGGAACGCCGTCAGGTCGCCGATCGTGGTCTTCGACCCCGGCAGCAGGATCAGGTCCGCGTCCAGCGGCAGCGGTTTTCCGGCGGGCACGATGGTGATTTCCACATCCGGTTCCGCCCGCAACGGGTCGAGATCATCGAAATTCGCGATGCGCGGCAGGCGCGGCACCGCGATGCGGATCGGCCGGGTCGCTTCACTGCCGTCCCCCGCCCTTCGATCGGCCGAAGGGGTGTCGAGCGCCACCGCGTCTTCGGCGGGCAAAAGATGGGCGTCGCCGAACCAGGGCAGCACCCCATGGCAGTCCATGCCGGTGCGGTCTGCGATGATGTCCAGCGCGGAGGTGAAGAGCGATTTGTCGCCACGGAACTTGTTCACGATATAACCGACCAACCGGCCGCGTTCGCCATCGGTCAGCAGCGCATGGGTGCCAATCAGGCTGGCGATGACCCCGCCCCGGTCGATATCGGCAACGAGCACGACCGGCACATCCGCCGCCTCGGCGAATCCCATATTGGCGATGTCCCCGGCCCGCAGGTTCACTTCCGCCGGGCTACCGGCGCCCTCGACCAGGACGATATCGGCCTCAGCCCGCAACAAGGCGAAGCTTTCCAGAATCTTCGGGAGAAGGGTGGGTTTCAGCGTGTAGTAGTCGCGCGCCTTGGCCTGGCCGAAAACCTTACCCTGAACCACGATCTGGGAGCCCATATCGCTCTGCGGTTTCAGCAGGATCGGGTTCATATGAACACTGGGCGGTACACCGCAGGCCCGCGCCTGCAAGGCCTGGGCACGGCCGATTTCGCCGCCTTCCGCCGTGACGGCGGCATTGTTCGACATGTTCTGCGGTTTGAAGGGACGGACGGTCAGGCCCCGCCGGGTCAGTGCCCGGGCGAGGCCCGCGACCAGAAGGGACTTCCCGACATCGGAGCCAGTGCCCTGCAACATCAGCGAAAGGCCCGGCACCGGTGTCATACTTGCCCTTTACGTTCGGTTACTGCGCTTCCGCAGCCTAATCCAGATACAGTCTGTTCCAGATATCCCTTATTGGGGATACCGCGCCAATTCCTCACGCAACGGATCGGCCGCCGAATTCGCGAATTTGCCGTCGATGACAACCGATTTCGGGCTGGCATCGTTGGTACCGTAAAAGGCGGCATTCAGCTTTTCGCGCGGGAATACGGCCGCCCCTTCAATGCTGACCCCGATGAAGACACCTTGCGCCACCGAATAGGCGATGACATCCGCGTTCAGGTTCGCCGTGGTCGAGGCTTCCGCCCCGGCGCCATAGGGACCGACCGCACCATTGATTTCGCCGCCGATCGTGACCTTGTCGTCCAGGATCGCTTCCAGCCCTTTGCCGGTGAGGACGATCAGCATCAGTTCCGAGCTCTGCGCGCCGATCTGCAACCCGAACGAGGCCGCGCCCATGCCGACAAAGGTCGGATAGCTCCAGCGACCGTCATCGGCCTTCGCCAGCAGCACGCCGGACCCGCCTTCACCACCCACGAAGAATCCGCCCTTCAAGATCTGCGGGAAAAGCACCACACCCTTCGCCTTCTTCATATAGCCCTTCACGTAGGAGGCGAATTCCTTGTGGTTCCGCATCTTTTCCGCCGTGAAGACCGCTTTGGAAACAAGCTCATTGGCCGTTTTCAAGTTGTCCGCTGCATCGTCGGCGGTTGCGGGCGCGGCAATACCGAAAGCCATCGCGGCCGACAGGACCGCCGCCGCGGCGACGCGCTTCAGTCCGTTAAATTCGATCATCATGTGATTCCTTTTCCGTTGCCTCCGCCCGGATAAGATATCCAGGCCGGTTACCCCCGTCCGTCCCGGCACATCACGCACCGGTTTCGGAATTCGATCACGCCCTAAAATTCGATCCCTACTTGGGCCTTCACCCCGCCGCGGAAATGATGCTTCACCATTTCCATTTCGGTCACCATGTCGGCGATCTCAATCAGCTCTTCCTTCGCGTTTCTGCCGGTGACGACGACATGCGTGTCGTGCGGTTTGTTCTTCAGGGTGTCGATTACATCATCTAGTGGAAGGTAGTCATATCGCAACACGATATTGAGTTCATCCAGAATTACCATCTGATAGTCAGGATTGTTGATGGCTTCCTTCGCATAGGCCCAGGCCGCCTGCGCGGCGGCTATGTCGCGCTGCCGGTCCTGGGTATCCCAGGTGAACCCTTCGCCCATCGCCTTCATCACGACCTGATCCGGGAACTTTTCCAGCACCAAGCGCTCGCCGGTGTTCCACACACCTTTCACGAATTGAACGATACAGATCTTCATACCGTTGCCCACGGCCCGCGCGGCGAGCCCCATGGCGGCGGTCGTCTTGCCCTTGCCCTTCCCGGTATGGACCATCAACAGGCCCTTTTCCTCGGTTTTGGTGGCTATCATCTTGTCGCGCGCCGCTTTTTTCTTCGCCATCTTCTCGGCGTGGCGCTTATTGATTTCTTCTTCGGTCATGCCTTCGGTTTTCATACCGGCAATCCTTCCCCACACGTCCCGTACAGTGATTGGTCACCCCTGTAATGCCCGGATTCGCCCGCTATGACACCTCACTATGGGTGACACCTGACTATGGCGGCATAGTATGGCTGAAAAAAGGCATCGGCCCCCAATCCGGTCTCCGTACAGTGCGATATCCAATAAACGTGTCAGCCGGCCAGGCGTTGCAACGCCTCGCGCGTGCTGTTGCGGCGCGGCTTCCACAAACCCCGGTCCTGCGCTTCCAACAGACGGTCGGCCATTTCCCTCAAAGCGGACGGGTTGTGGTTCTCCAGAAATTCCCGCACCGCCGCGTCATCAAGATAGGCATCGAAGACAAGGTCGAAATGATGGTCTTCCACCGCCCGCGCGGTGGCGGAGAAGGCAAAGAGGTAGTCGACCGTGGCGGCCATTTCGAAAGCGCCCTTGTATCCATGGCGCATGACGCCCGCGATCCATTTCGGGTTCACCACGCGGGCGCGGACGACCCTGCCGATTTCTTCCTTCAAGGTTCGGATGCGGGGCGTTTCAGGGCGGGAATGGTCGTTGTGATAAACCGTCGGCTGATCGCCCGACAAGTGCCGGACCGCGGCGGTCATGCCGCCTTCGAATTGATAATAGTCGTCGGAATCCAGCAGGTCGTGTTCCCGGTTGTCCTGGTTATGGACGACAGCCTGGACCTTTTTCAGCCGATTCGAGAAACCGTCATGGTCGGCCTCCCCTTCCTGTCCGGCGCCATAGGCATAGCCGCCCCAGGTAAGATAGGCCTCAGCCAAATCGCCTTCATCCCGCCAGATCTTCTCGTCGATCAGCGCTTGCAGGCCCGCACCATATGCACCGGGCTTGGACCCGAAAACACGCGCCCCGGCGCGGCGGGCGGCATCTTCCGCCGTCAGGCCTTGGGCGTCGATCAGGGCTTGCGTCTCGTCCCGGACATGCGCCGCCAAGGGATTGACCGCCTCGGCCTCGTCCAGCGCCGCGACGGCGCGCGCGGCGGAATCGAGCAAGTCGATCAAACCCGGAAAGGCGTCCCGGAAAAATCCGGAGATCCGGAAAGTGACATCGACGCGCGGCCGGTCCAGCAGGTCGGCGGGAAGAATTTCGAACCCGGTCACCCGGCGGGAGGTATCGTCCCAGGTCGGCCGAACGCCCATCAGGGCAAGGGCTTGGGCGACATCGTCGCCGCCGGTCCGCATATTCGCCGTTCCCCAGGCGCTTATCGCCATTTGCCTTGGATAGTCGCCATGATCCTGGGCATAGCGTTCGACCATCATCTGGGCGGATTTCCAGCCCAGCGTCCAGGCCGCCGGGGTCGGCACCATGCGGGTATCGACGGAATAGAAGTTCCGGCCCGTCGGCAAAACTTCGGGACGCCCGCGCGACGGTGCGCCGGACGGACCAGGGGCCACGAAACGCCCGTCCAACCCGGTCAGAATCCCAGCCAATTCCGCCGGCCCGCAGGCATCCACCGCCGGCTTCAACCGTGCGGCCACCGTTTCCATCACCGCTTGCGATGCCGGGCCTGGCGTTGCCGTTTTGCCCGCGATCAAGTCCAGGCCGAAAAGTTCCAACCGTTCCACCGTGTCGCCCTTGGTCCGCCACGGGGACGTATCGACCGCCATCAGTGCCTGCGGGCAAGGTCCGGTCCAAGCTTCCCCCATTACACAGTCAAGGGGATCGAAGCCTTCGTGGATCGAAAGATCTTCCGCCAAGGCGCGCAGCAGGGATTTGTTCCCGTCGCCCGATCCCCGCGGCGCACGGATCAGCGCCATCAGAAGCCCATCGCGCAACCCCCCTTCGGGGCTTTGCCCAAAGATATGCAGACCGTCGCGGATCTGCATTTCCTTCAATTCGCATAGATGGTTGTCGAGCGCGGCCAAGGCATCATCCGGCGCGGCATCGGGCGCAATGCCGATATCCTTGTCCAACCCGGCGGAGCGGGTGAGGTCCAGAATTTCCTGACGCAGCACCTTCACCCGGCGCGGGTCGCCCTGGGCGGCGTCGTAATATTCGTCGACCAGCAGTTCCAGGTCGCGCAGGGGACCATAGCTTTCCGCCCGGGTCAGCGGCGGGGTCAGATGGTCGACGATCACCGCCTGGGCCCGGCGTTTCGCCTGCGTCCCTTCGCCCGGGTCGTTGACGATGAAGGGATAAAGATGCGGCATCGGGCCGAAAACCGCTTCCGGCAAACAGGATTGCGACAGGGCGATGGATTTGCCCGGCAGCCATTCCATCGTCCCGTGCTTGCCGATATGCACGATCGCTTGCGCCCCGAAGCGCTTCCGCATCCAGGCGTAAAAGGCAAGGTATCCATGCGGCGGCAGCAAGGCCGGGTCGTGATAGGTCTGAACCGGGTCGATATTGTAACCGCGCGCCGGTTGCAGGCCGATTGCGATATTCCCCAATGTAAAGATTGGTAGGGCGAAATCGTCCTCTGAGGTTCGGAAGAACGGGTCCGCCTCAGGCCCGCCCCAGCGGTCGGTTATGCCCGAACGGACATCTTGCGGCAGGGTGGCGAAGAATGCATCGTAATCGGCCCGCGTCAGTGTCTCGCGGATCTCCCGCCCGTCGACCGCCGCGTTGGTCGGACCCGCGGCCAGATGGTCGATCAGCGCGTCGCCGGTCGCGAAGTCATGCGGCACGGAATACCCCGCATCGGCCAGCGCGTTCAAAATGGTCAGCGTGCCCGCCGGCGTATCCAGCCCGACCCCGTTGCCAAGGCGTCCGTCCCGGTTGGGATAATTTGCCAGGATCAGGCCGACGCTCCGGTCGGCTGGCCGTACCCGTCGAAGCGCTGCCCAATTCGCGGCCAGTTCCGCGACGAAGTCGCAGCGATCCGGCACCGGTTCATAGCCGACGATATCCGCCTGAACATTCGGGTCCCGCAGGCTGGCCCCCTTGAAGGAAACCGCACGGGTCAGGACACGCCCGTCCACTTCGGGCAAGGCCACGTTCATGGCAATGTCGCGCGGCGTGAGACCCTTCGTTCCCTCTTCCCAGGATTGCAGATTGCTGCCGGAAAAGACCACTTGCAGAACCGGGCAATCCGCCGCGTCCAGCACGGTCCCGGTATTCTCGCCGCCCGGCTTTCCAACCGCGAAACCCATGCCGTTCAAAATCGCATCCGGCTTGGCCGCGCCGAACAACTCCTCCATCGTTGCGATGGAGACCGGGTCTTTCAAACTGGCCGCGAAGATCGGCAAGGGGATGACGCCCTGCGCCTGCAGCGCCTGGATCATGCCGTCCACTGCGGCAAGATTCCCGGCCTGGACCAAGGCGCGATAGAAGGTGATCGCCGCGACCGGCCGCGTGCCGATTTCCGCCCAGGGCGCATCGGACAGGGATGGGTTGGCGAGGCCCGGCCAATACAGGCCTGCTTTCAACAACGGCGCCGGCGCGGGTGGTGTTACGGCGTAACCCAGTTCCGCGGCGATGGCGGTCAACGCGCCTTCCGCATTATCGACACCACCCTGGATGAAATATTCCCATAAATCGGTATAAAGATCGTCCGGGATGGTGGACAGGTCCCGCAACTCGATATCCGGTTTGTCATCGCCGGGCAGGAAAGCGACCGGGATGCCGGCTGCCTTGCAGGCGGCGGCCACCTCGTCGACGCCATAGGTCCAGTAGGACCGCCCGCCAAGCAGACGGCAAAGAACGAAGCGGGCCTTGCCTACGATTTCCTCGACATAAAGGTCGACGGAAAAATTATGACCGAGATGCATGAGGTTCGCACAGCGCAAGCTGGGCGCACCGGCGCCGCCGGCAGGATCGGCCAAACGGCGCGCCTGCGCGGCGGCAAGGCAGGCGATTTCCGTATCCGCGGCAGTGATGACGACGATATCGCCGGGGGTCTGGCCGAGGTCTACGGCCTCGGAGCCATCGTCAATACCGCCCGGTTGTGCTGCCAGGAGGTGCATGACGGGCCGCTTTCAGAAAACGTGGGAAGGGGTTACAGCGGTGGCGCCGCCATGCCGATGACGTGATAGCCGCTATCGACATGGTGAACCACGCCGGTCACACCGGCCGACAGGTCCGACAGCAGGTAAAGCGCCGATCCGCCGACATCGTCCAAGGTGATGTTCCGGCGCAGGGGCGAGTTTTCACCCTGCCAATTGTAAACAAACCGGGCACCCGCAATCGCGGAGCCGGCCAGGGTCCGCATCGGCCCGGCGGAAATCGCGTTCACGCGAATGCCGGCCTTGCCGAGATCGCTGGACAGATAGCGAACGCTGGCTTCCAGCGCGGCCTTGGCGACGCCCATGACGTTGTAGGACGGCATGACACGCTCGGCCCCCGAATAGGAAAGCGTCAGCAAGCTGCCGCCATTCGTCATCAAGGGTTCGGCGCAGCGCGCGACTTCAGTGAAGGAATAGCAGGAGATTTCCAGGGTCCGGCCGAAATTCGCCCGGCTGGTATCCACATAGCGGCCCTTTAGCTCATTCTTGTCGGAATAGGCGATGGCGTGGACGACGAAGTCGATCGAGTCCCATTCATTGCCGATCTGTTCGAAGGCGGTGGCGACGGAACCGTCCACACCGACATCGCAGGAGACGCAGAATTTCGACCCCAACTGCGCGGCAAGCGGTGCGACCCGCTTACCGAAGGCCTCGCCCTGATAGGTGAATGCGAGCTCGGCGCCATGCTTGGCCAGCGCCGACGCGATCCCCCAGGCAATCGAGTGATCGTTGGCGACGCCCATAATGAGGCCCCGCTTCCCTTTCATCAGTTGAGTCGAACTGGACCCCATTTTTCGGATACCTCGGCAAGTCGCAAAAGGAAGGACGGGCAGTGATCAGGAATCATACCGCCGGAATACAAGGCAGGCATTGGTGCCGCCGAACCCAAAACTGTTGGACAGCACGCAATCCAGCCCCGCATTGTCGATCCGTTCCGTGACGACCGGGACACCGGCAGCCTCTTCGTCCAGATTTTCGATGTTTGCGGAGGCCGCTATGAAGTCGTGATTGAGCATCAGAAGCGAGTAGATTACCTCATGCACGCCGGTTGCACCCTGCGAGTGGCCGGCGAGCGATTTGGTCGAGGAAATTCGGGGCATGTTGTCCCCGAAAACCTCACGGATACCGTTGATTTCCGCCATGTCGCCAACCGGCGTCGACGTGCCGTGGGCGTTGATATAGCTGATCGGGTCGTTCAACCCGTCGAGCGCCATCTTCATGCAACGGATGCCGCCTTCGCCTGACGGGGCGACCATGTCATACCCGTCCGACGTAGCACCATAGCCGACCAATTCGCCATAGATCTTCGCGCCGCGCGCCTTGGCGTGTTCCAATTCTTCCAGCACGACGACACCGCCGCCGCCGGAAATCACGAAACCGTCGCGGTCTTGGTCGAACGGGCGGCTGGCCCGGCCTGGGTCATCATTATACTTCGAGGACAATGCGCCCATCGCGTCGAACAGCACGGTGAGGGTCCAATTCAACTCCTCCCCGCCGCCGGCGAAGACGATGTCCTGCTTGCCCCATTGGATCAATTCGCTGGCATTGCCGATGCAATGCGCGCTGGTGGAACAGGCCGAACTGATCGAATAGTTCACACCCTTGATGTGATAGGGCGTCGCAAGCGTCGCGGAGTTGGTGGAAGACATGGCGCGCGGCACCCGATACGGGCCGATCCGCTTGACGCCTTTTTCCCGTGAAATATCCGCCGATTCGACCAAGTCGCGGGTCGACGGACCGCCGGACCCCATGATCAGGCCCGTGCGCTCGTGGCTGATTTCCTGTTCGGTCAGCCCCGCATCTTCGATCGCCTGCTGCATGGCGACGTAGTTATACGCCGCGCCGTCACCCATGAAGCGACGGACTTTTCGGTCGATATGCTCTTCCAGGTCGATATCGATTTCGCCGTGAACATGGCTGCGGAATCCGCGCTCCTTATATTCCTCGACGAATTTGATTCCGGAGCGCCCTTCCTTGAGGGAATCCACGACTTCCGCCTGACTATTCCCAAGCGACGAGACGATGCCCATTCCGGTAACAACGACGCGCCGGCGTCCGTTCATGCTGGGTCCGTTCATGTTTACTCCCAACCGGCCTTTTAAGACGGCCTTGCGGCGACGGCCACCCGGTTCATGTTTCTCGCACCCGCTTCCTTCCGAGATATCCGGCCAGAAGCGGCAAATAGCGTGGGGTGTCGCCAGCCCCGCCGCAATCCTATGTGCTAATTGGTGTTTTGAACGCCAGTTGCCAACCCGTCAAGCATACGCGCCCCCGCAATCACCCGCTTTCGCGGAATTGCCGGGCCCTATGCGTCCAAGGCACGGAAAATTAAGCTTGGGCAGGCTCGGCAGGCTGGAAAAGCCCGACTTTCATGTCGCGCACTTCCTGGGCAATCTTGCCGTCCACCTTCACGACGCCGTCTGCGATTCCCATGATCAAGCGCCGCGCGATCACCCGTTTCAACGTAATGTGATAGGTGACTTTCTTCGCGGTCGGCAAAATCTGTTCCAGCAACTTCACTTCGCCAACGCCAATCGCGCGGCCCCGGCCCGGTTGACCGAGCCAGCCGAGGAAGAAACCGACCAATTGCCACATGGCATCGAGCTGCAGGCAGCCCGGCATCACCGGATCGCCCTCGAAATGGCATTTGAAGAACCAGAGGTCCGGCTTGATGTCGAACTCGGCGACGATCTCGCCCTTGCCGTGCTCGCCGCCATCCTGGGTGATGGAGGTAATCCGGTCGATCATCAGCATGTTCGGCAACGGCAACTGCGCATTCCCGGGTCCGAACAGCTTGCCTTTGGCGCAAGCAATCAGTTCGTCGTAAGAGAAGCTGTGTTTGTCCGTAAGACCTGGAGCCGCTCCTTCCGCAGCCTTGGCCGAATCTTGTGCGCTCATGTACCGCGCGTCCCCTCGTTTGAATTGCGACCCAATTTTTCGCGACGGACCCTATACCACACCCCGAATCTTCACAAGCGGACAGGGAAGCGGTGAATACAGGGACCCCCGCAATCATTCCATCACCCTAACCGTCGACCTTGGCGACCTACAAGGCGTTTTCAAGAATGAATTCGAAGGACACCCTTTCATCCTTGTTCGATCGACAATCCGATCCGAGCTGCCGTCGCGGTCACAAGATCGGCCAGAACGGGAATACGCGATTCCGGAAATCGCTGTTTTGGCCCGGTAACACTGATTGCGCCGACAACACGGGCTTGATGGCGGATAGCCGCCCCGACGCACCGTATACCATTTTGCCGTTCTTCATCATCGACAGAATACCCGCGAGCCCGGATGATCGCCAATTCATGAAACAAACGATCTTCCTGCGTGATCGTGTTTTCGGTGAATTTCTTCCATTCCTTCACCACCAGCTTTCGGGCCGTTTCGTCTGGAAGTGCCGCCAAAATCGCCTTGCCGGTCCCCGTGCAATAAGGCGGTTCACGTTCCTGCCTTACAATTTCATTGCGATTGCCGTCCATTTCATGCCGATCGATCGACACGACATTGCCCCCGTCGAAAACGCAAATATGAACCGCCTCGCCAGTCTGGTGCATCAAGGCCGCAGCCGGTTCGCGCGCATGCCTGGGGACGTCCAGATCGGACAGAATTATGCCGCCTATGGATAGGAACCGCAGACCGAGCCGATAATCATCGCGATTCCGATCCTGAACGATCAATCCGATGTCCTTGAGACTGGACAGAACGCGATGGACCGTCGTCCGCGGCAGACCTGTTTTCTCGGCGATGTCGTTCAACCCAAGCCGCGGTTCTTCCGCCGAGAAGCAATCCAGGATCCGTGAGACTTTGTGAAGTGACTTCATAAAGGGCTGCCTATTCCGGTATGTGGAACAAGGAAGGTTATCCTTTGCCGGTTCGCTAAGTCTAACCATAGATTCATCCCATCTAATCCACCATTCGGAATGCGAGAGGCCAGCATGAGCGAACTACACGGAATAATTTCCCCTTTCACGACACCGTTCGACGAAGCGGGGTCGATCGACCTCTCATTGGTATCGGGGCAAGTGGAGTGGCTTCTGGAAAACGGGGTTCACGGTCTGGCCGCCGGGGGCAGCACGGGTGAGGGCCATGCGCTGAACCGGGATGAATACGGTGCGTTATTGGCGGAAACCGTCAAAGTGGTCAGCGGGCGTATCCCGGTTGTCGCCGGCATCATCGCAAATTCCACGGACGAGGTGATCGCAAGGGGCAAGCTTGTCCGCGACTTGGGGGTCGCTGCCCTGCAAATCACGCCGCCGTCGTACTTGTTCAGGCCCGACGACGATTCCATGGTGCGGCACTTCCAGGAAATCCACGCCGCCTGCGGCATCTCGATTCTGATCTATAATGTCGTGCCCTGGTGCTATCTTTCACCGGACCTGCTGTTGCGGATCATGGACGAAGTGCCGGGTGTGCTCGGCGTCAAACAGAGTGCAGGCGACATGAAGCTGTTCGCCGATCTGGTCAGACGTGCGAAACCGGCCAACCTGATCTTCAGCGCCGTGGATGCCTTACTCTATCCGTCCTATCAACTCGGTGCGCCGGGATCGATTGCCGCGATCCTGACCGCGGCGCCGGGGCCGTCGGTGAAGCTTTGGGACGCCGTTCATCGCCAAGATTGGGACACGGCACGGGATCTTCATGAGCGATTGATGCCGTTATGGGATGCGATCGGCCAAGACAATATGCCGTCCCTATGCAAATACGCACAGGCGCTTCAAGGCATCGATGTCGGCCTGTCGCGAAGACCGACGTCGCCGGCCACGGCGGAACAGAAGGAACATGTCAGGCGCGCGCTGGCAGGACTGGGACTCGTCCCAGGCAGCTAAACCCAGGGATATCACGGCCGACCCGCAACGTGGCGTGAACTGGGCGGGCTTGGTGTTCTGAGCCTGTGTAGGTGGCAGTTCCGCCGATTTGGCCTGGGCTCTCCGCCCGCCTTACCAGTCACCGCCTTACCAGCCACCACCGCCACCGCCGCCGCCACCGCCGCCGGAAGAACCGCTGCTGCGCGACCCGCTGCTGCTCGACGACGGGCGCGATGATGCCGATGCCATCGTGCTCACCATGCGGGACGAAAACGACTTCGAAAAATCAGTCGGACGCGTCATGCGACTATCCGTGCTGCGATACCAGGACGCTTTATGATCCCCGACCGGTATCGAGGCCGCCTTTGCATAGGCCAGGAACGTCCGGGTCCAGGCATCGTCGACCCCGAGTGCGATGGAATAGGGCAAGTTTTTTTCAAACATCGCCTCGCTTGGCGTTGGCATTTCCCCGATTGCCTCCATCCGGTCCCAGTCGGTCGTGGTCATGAAGACGATATAGCCTTCAATCTCGTCCATGACCGCGCGGCCGCGGACCGTCAAAGAATCGAGCACATCGAAGGAGCCGAAGACCAGACCGATCATCGCCGCGATCATCAAGGCGACCGGCAGAGAGGCCGTGAGGATCACGCCGGCGGCAAACAACCCGGCCGGGGCGGCAGCAATCAGCATGATCAGGAAGGCGACGAGAAAGCGCTTGCGACGGGCGGCCCCGCCCAACCGCGCTCTCTGCGCCCAACAGTTCCGCACCGTCCAATAGAAAACGCTAACGAGCACACAGAAGAACAAGGCCAAGGCGCCCGCCAGGACCTTTCCGTCTTCCCCGCCGGGCGCATTCAAGACGGCGCTGCCGATGGAGGCGACCGCCGCGAACACGACGCCCAAAAACCACTTGCCGTTATTTTTGCGGAAATAGGCTGTCGAATATTCATCGCCGACGGCCTTCATATACGCATTTTTGGCTGCGCCCAGCGTCGCATCGTATTTCGACCCCAGCGTGACTTCCTCGCCCTCGTCACCGCTGAACAACCGGTTCAATAAGGCCAGCTCACCTTTTGGCAAATCGTCCGCCGGCTTATCCGTTCGGCGCAGGATATAACGCGTGCCGGTGTTTTTATTCAGGTCTTCAACGGTGATGAACCCTTTGACCGCCAAGCTTGTTATCCCAACGGTCAGCGCCCGGGCCGGCGCCATGCCGTCGGTGAACCCCCGGGCGTAGATATGGCCGATAGCCGCCGGCGAGAACCCTTCCGGGGGCTCGAACAGCGGAATGATGGTCCCCGCTTGCGGGTCGCGCCCGACACGCCACCAGACAAGGAAAAGATAGCCCGCGAGAAAGGCCAAGCTGGCGGCGCCGATGGCGGCGCCCGGGTTATCTGTCAGCAGGTCCGAAGCGCGGTCGATGACACCCGGGACAGGAAGAAATCCCGGCGGCCAACTGACGGAGACTGTAACACCTTCACCGCTTTCAAGGCGTCTGGTCGCCCGAAGGGAGACCTTATTCCCGGCGGAATTCAGGATTTCGTAATCGCTTCCGGTGTCGCCGTAACCACCGGTATAGCCCGACATGTCGACGACTGCCGCGCCCTTGGGAAGGACAATGCTGGCGGTGACATTCTCTATCGGAAATGCCCAGTTTGTGCCGGTCAGGTTCCAGTAAAGTTCATCACTGTTTTCGGAAAACCGGATCTGACCGCCGACGCGGTAGGTGATCTTGTATCTGTGCGGTCCGTCTTCCAGGAAACGATTCTCATGGCCGATATAAATTCGGAAGAACTCACCTTCGGGGACGGTGAAATAGGGTTCAGGGTTGCCGTCCCGCGTCACCGCGAGAACCTCGTAATCGACCAAATCGAACAGGCCGGCGGCCGCGTTGTGGACGACCGGCAGATCGCGGAAGATGCCGCGTCGGATTTGGACGCCTTCAGAAACGACCTGGATCGTCTCTGTGACAGTGAGGTCGGCGGTCTCTTCAACGATAATCTGGATATCGTAGTCAGTGATCCGCTCCTCAGCAGCAGCATTGAACGCCAAGCCGAGCAGCAGAAAACTTGCTAGAATGCAGGCGCAGACCCTCACTTTTTCGACCCGAATTCGATCTTCGGCACCGCACGCTCGGAAGCGTCCTCCACTTCGAAATAGGCCGCGGTCGTGAAGCTGAACAGTTTGGCGACGATGTTGCTGGGGACGGTCTCGACCAAGATGTTGTTGTCCCGGACCGCGCCGTTGAAATAGCGTCGGGCGAGTTGGATCTGCTCCTCGATTTCAGCAAGATTTTCTTGCAGATCCTGGAAGGTCTGATTTGCTTTGAGGTCGGGGTAATTCTCAGCGACCGCGAAGAGGTGAAGCAGCGAGCCTGAAAGCATCCCTTCGGCTTGGGCCCGCTCGGCATCGTCCCGTTTGCTTTCGGCATTCGCGCTTTGCTGCCGAAGTTCCGTGATCTTCTCAAGGGTGGACCGCTCGTGCTCCATATACCCTTTGACCGTATCCACAAGATTGGGGATCAGGTTCGAGCGTCGGCGAAGCTGAACATCCACGCCGCTCCACCCTTCCGAAACACGTTGCTTGGCGGCGACTAGCCGGTTGTAGAGCGTGATGGCCCAGCCGATGGCGATCACAATCGCGGCGGCGAAAATATAAAATCCGTAGCCCCCCAAGGCCTGTCTCCTTTTCAGTGTTTCTGTCCGGCGCAGCATATTTCAGGGCGCGCGGAAGTGTTCAGTCTCACAAAGCCTTTAAATCCCGATCAGTCGTGATTGCGGGCGCTCCACAGCCGAAAGGCGGCCAGGATCAGGGCCAAGAGAGTGGCTACACCCCCCGCGATTCCGGCAAAAAGCGGGATCATGCCCGCCATTTCATCGAATCTTGCGCGGCCTTGGACCGTGTTCAGGCCCCAATATCCGAATGCAATCGCCAGAAGGCCCGCGATCAGCAGCAAAACGATCAATGTCTTCACCTATGGGCCATCCTCGTTATCCGCACCGACAGGGCGGCGTTGCCGCAGGTTTCAGGACGGTTGTGGCGTGCGGCATGAGCCCAGTCCATGGAGAGCGATCTAGACTATGACTATTACGTGTTCTTGGGAAATTGGTTATGACGTTGATCACACGGGTGTTGGCCACGTGCCGGCATCGGTGCCGGCATCGGTGCAGGCGCATGTTCAGGCGTCGCGTAACGGTCCCCCGAACGGGAGACGCGTCACACGACGAAGAACACTGGATAGAAAAGTTGGCCGGAAATAGTGGCGTTGACCCCGGCGCTAAACGTCCAGATTGGCGACCTTCAAGGCGTTTTCCTGGATGAATTCGCGGCGCGGTTCGACCACGTCGCCCATCAGGGTGGAGAAGACATCGTCGGCATCGTCCCCATGGCCGACCCGCACACGCAGGAGGGAGCGAACTTCGGGGTCCAACGTGGTTTCCCACAACTGATCCGGGTTCATTTCGCCCAAGCCCTTATAGCGCTGGATCGACAAGCCCTTGCGACCGTCGGTCATGACCGCTTCATAGAGGCCGACCGGACCATCGATTCTGCGTTCCTTGTCCTTTACCGTCAGCGTCGCTTCGGGCCAGTACAGGGCCTTGAATGCACCCGCCATCGTGCTCAATCGGCGGGCTTCCGCTGAGCGCAGCAAATCCGCGTCGATCACACACCGTTCGGTCACACCGCGCAAAACCCGCGTGATGGCAAACCCGCCATCTTGCAGGAGTTCGCCTTGCCAGCCGCGTTCCGCCTCAGGCTGCAAATCGTCGAGCCGCTTGGCCAGCGCGTCGACATCTTGCTGGGCCTGGTCGGCGCTTTTTTCCTTCGACACGTCCAGCATGCCGAGGATTGCCGCCTGTTCGACGAAGTCCCAACGACGCGCTTTCCGCACCAGGGGTTCGATCAGGCGATAGGCCTGACGGGCATCTTCGATGATGGCTTTCAGATCTGCACCACCCCGCTGGGCGCCGTCCGCCGCGGTCAACACGCCGCTGCCCAGCATGTTGTCCATGAGGTACCGTTCAAGAGCGCCGTCGTCTTTTTGGTACACGGACTTGTTGTCCCGCTTCACCTGATAGAGCGGCGGCTGAGCGATATAGAGATAGCCGCGTTCGATCAGTTCAGGCATCTGGCGGTAGAAGAACGTCAGCAGCAGGGTTCGGATATGGCTTCCGTCCACATCCGCATCCGTCATGATGATGATCTTGTGATACCGCAACTTTTCAATGTTGAAATCGTCGCGCCCGATGCCGGTGCCCAGCGCGGTAATCATCGTGCCGATTTCCTGACTGCTGAGCATCTTGTCGAAACGCGCCCGCTCCACGTTCAAAATCTTACCCTTCAAGGGCAGAATGGCCTGGAACTTCCGGTTTCGGCCCTGCTTCGCAGAACCGCCGGCGCTGTCGCCCTCGACGATGAACAGTTCGGAAAGCGCCGGATCGCGTTCCTGGCAATCGGCGAGCTTGCCCGGCAGGGAGGCGATATCGAGCACGCCCTTCCGGCGGGTCAATTCGCGCGCCTTGCGGGCGGCTTCGCGGGCGGCGGCGGCCTCGACCACCTTCTGCACCACTTTGCGGGCGTCCTGGGGGTGTTCCTCGAACCATTCCGCAAGCTTTTCGTTCACGATCGCCTCGACCACGGGGCGAACTTCCGACGAGACAAGCTTGTCCTTGGTCTGGCTGGAGAATTTCGGGTCCGGCACCTTCACCGACAGCACGCAGGTCAGCCCTTCGCGCGCATCGTCGCCGGTGATCGATACCTTTTCCTTCTTCGCAACGCCGGAACTGGCGGCGTAGTTGTTGATCTGCCGTGTCAGCGCCCCACGGAAACCGGCCAGATGCGTGCCGCCGTCCCGCTGCGGGATGTTGTTCGTGAAGCACAGCGTCGTTTCGTGATAGCTGTCGTTCCACTGCATCGCGAGCTCGGCGGTGATGCCGTCGCGTTCACCCGTGACAACGATCGGCGTGTCCTGAAGTGCTTGTTTGGAGCGGTCCAACCACCGGACGAACGCCTCGACACCGCCTTCGTAATGCAGCTCCACGACCTTGGGGTCTGCTTCACGCGCATCGGTCAGCTTGATCGTCACGCCGGAATTCAGGAACGCCAACTCGCGCAGCCGGTGTTCCAACGTGCCGAAATCGAAGACGGTCATTGTGAAGGTTTCGGTCGATGGCAGGAAAGTCACTTCCGTGCCCGTGTCGCCGCCGGAATCGCCCGTGATTTCCAACGGGCCGTCCGCATCGCCATGGGTGAAGGACATTTCATGCACCTTGCCGGCGCGCTTGATCTTCAATTTCAACGAGACCGACAGCGCGTTCACCACGGAAACGCCGACGCCGTGCAACCCGCCCGAAACCTTGTAGGAGTTCTGGTCGAACTTACCCCCGGCATGCAGCTGGGTCATGATGACCTCGGCGGCGGAAACACCTTCTTCGCCGTGAATATCGGTCGGAATGCCGCGGCCGTTATCCGTTACGGTAACGGAACCATCCCCGTTCAGGGTTACGGTCACCGTATCGCAATGGCCAGCCAGGGCTTCATCGATCGCGTTGTCGACGACTTCATAGACCATGTGATGCAGGCCGGTGCCGTCATCGGTATCGCCGATATACATGCCGGGCCGCTTGCGGACCGCCTCCAGCCCGCGCAGAACCTTGATCGACTCGGCGCCGTATTCCGCGCTTTGTCCACCGGTCTGGCCGCTATCCTGGCCACCGTCCTGGTTCGTGTCGTCCGTGGTATCGCTCATCGGTTAACCAACCCGTCTTCCATTGATTTTCATACTATACGCCAAATCGATCCGTCATGGTCCCGTTGCCTGTCCCATTGCTTGTAGGGAAGCACCGGCCACGCGGTAGGCCTGCGCGGATTGCGCCAAAGGTGCGAAAACCGATTCATCGGTTCCCGTCAGCCATGCCTGCGTTCCAAATTCGACGATCGCCTCGAACAAGGCGGCTCGCCGTGTTTCGTCCAGATGGGCTGCAACCTCGTCCAGCAGCAGCAAGGGCACCGCGCCCCGTTCCGCCGACAACAGACGGGCATGCGCCAGGACCAAGGCCATCAGCAAGGCCTTCTGCTCACCGGTCGAGCATTGATCCGCATCCATATCCTTTTCCAGGTGCCGAACCCGCAAATCGCAGCGATGGGGGCCGACCCCCGCGCCGCCGGCCACGGCATCCTGCGCCCGGCCCGCGGCCAATCTTTCCCGGAACGCGTCTTCCGCCGCCAGCGCCGGACCATCCCGCAGCAAGGCTTCGATATCGCCCTCGATGGCGACCACCGCGCCAGGGAAAGGCCCGAAGCCTTCCGCCGCGACCCGGCCGAGCCGGTCCGTCATATCCAGGCGCGCCGCGGCGACGGCCACGCCGCGTTCCGCCATCTGCGCCTCTAGCGCGGAAAGCCACGTTTTGTCGGCCCCATCAGGGCCGCGATCCTTCAGCAACCGCGCCCGGTCGCGCATCGCCTGCTCGTAGGAGGAAACACGCCCGGCATGGGCCGGATCGGTCGCGAAAATCAAACGGTCCAGGAACCGCCGCCGGCTGCCCGCCGATTCCAGGAAGATCTGGTTCATCTGCGGCGTGACCCAAACGGCGCCGAGATATCCGGACAAGGCCTGCGCGGATGACGGCGCGCCGTTGATCCTGACCGAGCGCCGGTCGCTTCCCGCTTCCCGTCCCGTGCCGATCTGGACCGGACCGACGATGCTGTCCACTTCGGCGGCGACCCCCCATCCGGCACCGGAAATGCCGACCGATCCGTCACGCCGGCCGGTGTCGGGAATTCGATCCATGTCGGCGATCCGGGCCCGGCGCAGACCGCGCCCCGGCGTCAACAGAGAGACCGCCTCCAAAAGGTTCGTCTTGCCCGCCCCGTTCGGCCCGATCAGCACGACCGGCGATGGCTCCAAGTCCAGGCGCAGGGCCGTATAGTTCCGGAAATCGGTCAATGTCAGCCGCCGGACGGCCACAGTTTCGCCGGGAGCAGACCGGGTATCACCGGTACCGGTTGCCCCGGTATGGTCCAGTCTTTCGGCTGCTATCATCAAATAATCTTTCCGGCAGGCCGGCGCCGCGCCACGCGTGCCTTAGACCCGCATCGGCATCAGGACATAGAGCGCGCTGTCGTCTTCCACGTCACGCACAATTGTCGGCGAGGAGGCGTCCGCCATTTCGAAGCGGGCCTGACCGCTTTCGATCTGTCCGGAAATATCCAGCAGATAACGGGAGTTGAAGCCGATTTCGATCGCGTCGTCGTCATAACCGATTTCGATTTCTTCCACGGCCGATCCGCTGTCCTGGCTGGAGGCCGACAACGTCATCGTGCCCGGCGCGATCGCCATTTTCACGGCCCGCATCTTTTCCGTCGCAATCGTGGACACACGGTCGACCGCGTTGGAGAACGCCTTGCAATCCACTTGCATCATCTTGGTATTGCCCGACGGGATAACGCGTTCGTAATCCGGGAAGGTCCCGTCGATCAGCTTCGAGGTCAGTTCGACCTTGTCGAAGGCATAACGGACCTTGGTGTCCGACAGCGCGATTTCGACATCGCCTTCCGACTCGTCGATCAGCTTGCGCAACTCGCTGACCGTTTTGCGCGGCATGATCACGCCCGGCATACCTTCCGCCCCTTCCGGAAGCGGTGTTTCCACCCGCGCCAGACGGTGACCGTCCGTCGCCACGGCGCGCATGATGCCGTCTGCCGCATGCACATAGATGCCGTTCAGGTAATAGCGGGTTTCCTCGGTGGAGATGGCGAAACGTGTGCGGTCCACAATCCCGCGCAGGATATCCGCGCTGAGGTTGAAGGTGTGCGGCATATCCCCACCGGTCATGACCGGGAAATCTTCAGTCGGCAGCGTCTGCAAAGTGAAGCGCGAGCGGCCGCTGCGCAGTTCCAGGCGATCCTCTTCCTTGCCGAGTTCGACCTGCGCGCCGTCGGGCAGCTTTCGGACGATGTCGTACAAGGTGTGCGCCGGCGCCGTCGTCGCCCCTTCCGTGCCGATCGACGCGGCGACGGATTCGACGATGGCGATGTCCATATCCGTGGCGGTCAGGCGCAAGGTGCTGCCCGACGCCTCGATCAGGACGTTCGACAGGATGGGTATTGTGTTCCGACGCTCGACTACGCTTTGCACATGGTTCAGGGAGCGGAGCAGTTCGGCGCGTTCAATGGTCAGCTTCATGGGTCGTCGATGATCCGTTTCTGTCCGGAGCGGGTTGCCCCACCCCATAATTCTGGTTTCGCGGATCCAGGTCCGCGTTTGCTACGATATGGCCGGCGACACGGACGGCAATGCCGCCCCACCGAGCCCCCCGTTCGGCGGCGCCAACCCGGAAGCCCCACACCAACAGCCCCAATTCGGGACCTGGGAGGAGCCGCTCCAGACACCATCCGGGCATTGTTTGCCCAAGGTTGGCTAGGGGGAACGGAAAGCCTGGAATTCGGCCCCCCGCGAACGGGAAAAAACTATATCACCTCAGCCCGGAAAGCCCAGTGTTTTGCCGCACAAACGCCGTTGCGCGCCGGGCAAAAAAAACGTTTTGAGGAGGGTTAATAACCCCCTGATTTCATTGATGTATTTTTACGACTTTTCAGCGAGCCCGAAACACCGCGCGAAACATGGCCGGGTCATCGCCCGCCGTCCGAGGCCGAAATGGGGCAATTTAGCGAATCGGTTGTTTAGACAAATTTTCGCGCCGCCGCGCGGCTCCGCCGAGCACGGTATTTAGGTGTGCATCGAAAGTCCGGCTCAGATCGGCAAGACTGACTGCGCCAAGCCGGGCAATCAGCAAATCCTCCGCATTGCGCAACGCCTCTTCCAACGCTTCATTTACCACCAATTCAACCGCGCAATCCGGATTTTCATGTTGGTTGCCGATTGCGAAGATCGTTGGACCGCCAACCGCGCGATGAACGTCCAGCAACGACACGCTCTCCAGATCGCAAACGATCTCCCAACCGCCGCCATGGCCTTTTTCGGACCGCACATAACCGGCCTTGCGAAGCCCCGACATCGTCCGTCGTATTACCGCCGAATTCGTTCCGAGCATCGCCGCCAGCGCCTCGGACGTCATTGGGCCGTCATGCCGCGCCATATGAAGGAGCACATGCAGCATCCGGGAAAGGCGGCTGTCTTTTCGCATCCCGACATAGTTTGCAAACCAAAGCGCCTTGGCAAGCCAAGCATCTTTCGTTACTTTTAAAGTTACATATGTTGGAAAGCTGAATGCAATGCGTGAATTCGATGATGCGGACCACTGGGACATTGCCGCCCAGCGTTACCGGCAAATGGCACATCCTTTCACCCAATTGTTTGCACAGGCGTCCTTGCGGCATGTTCCGCTGAACCCGGCAAGCCGCGTTCTCGATGTGGGCGCGGGGACAGGAGCGCTGGCGCTGGCCGCGGCCCAGACCGGGGCGAGGGTACTGGCAACGGACTTTTCGCCGGGAATGGTTGCATCCATTGCGGCCGAACAGGTTCCCAATATTGAAGCCAGGCTGATGGACGGACAGGCGCTCGATCTGCCCGATGCTGGCTACGACGCGGTCTTTTCCATATTCGGCGTCATAATGTTCCCCGATTGGCGCAAGGGTCTGGCGGAAATGTGCAGAGTCACGCGTCCCGGCGGATTCGGCGTGGTGGCCACATGGAAGGAGCGGGGGGCGGCAACCTTCCTGCTTCTTGGGCAAATACGGCAAAAGCTGTTCCCAGATCGCGATGCGATGACAATGCCGGAAGGGGTGTTAGCCATGAGGACGCCTGATGCTTTGGCCCAAGCCATGGTCGAGGCCGGCTATCGCGATCCCAGGATCGAGAGCGTTACCTATGATTTCATTCTGGAAATCCAGGACCTCGACGAGCCCGATTTGTTGTTCGGCTTGTCGCCCGATTGGACCAGCCTGAGCGCCAAGGAAAAATCCGACGTGATCGACGAGGTTCGCCGTATGGCCGGCACCAAAAAAACCTTACCAATTCCGTCGACGGCACTGATCGCCACAGCTATTCGCTGAGCGAGAGAGGCATCACCCGGCGGGAGACGGCCCCCTAGCCTTCAAGCATCCGGCGCAGCAGTTCCACGTCTTCGGCAAAGCTGCTGTCCGACTGTTTCAGTTCGTCCACCTTGCGCACCGCATGCATGACGGTGGTGTGGTCGCGGCCACCGAACTTGCGGCCGATTTCCGGCAGGGACCGCGCGGTCAGCTGCTTGGAGAGATACATCGCCACCTGGCGCGGTCGGGCGATGCCACGGCTGCGCCGGGCCGAATGCATTTCCGAAAGCTTCACGTTGAAATGCTCGGCAACGCGTTTCTGGATTTCCTCGATCGTCACGCGACGATCGTTGGCCCGCAGCAGATCGTGCAGGACCTCTTGAGCGGTTTCCAGCGTGATCGACCGTCCGACCAGGTTCGCGTAAGCAACCAAGCGGTTCAACGCACCTTCCAGCTCACGGACATTGGAGGTGATCTTATGGGCCAGGAATTCGAGCACCTTGGGCGGGATATCCGCGCTCATCTGCTCAGCCTTGGACTGCAGGATGCCAAGGCGCAGTTCATAGGTGGTGGAATGGATTTCCGCGACCAGACCCCAGCCGAGGCGGGATTTCATCCGGTCTTCGATTCCTTCCAGTTCCGCCGGGGACTTGTCCGCCGAAATCACCACCTGGCGGTTCTGATCCACCAATGCGTTGAAGGTGTGGAAGAACTCTTCCTGGGTATTGTCCTTGCCGGCGATGAACTGAACATCGTCGATCATCAGCACGTCGACCGACCGGAACTGTTCCTTGAAGGCCATCGTGTCCTTATAGCGAAGCGCGCGGATGAACTGGTACATGAACTTTTCCGCGGACAGATAAAGGACACGTTTTTCCGGCGCGGATTCACGCAGCTGCGCGGCAATCGCATGCATCAGATGGGTCTTGCCCAATCCGACGCCGCCGAACAGGAACAGCGGATTGAAGGGAACATTGTCCGCCTCTGCGACACGGCGCGCCGCGGCGAAGGCCAATTCGTTCGGCTTGCCGACGATAAAATTATCGAACCGGAAACGCGGGTCCAGCGGTGCGCACAAGCCGGCATCGAAACTGTTGAGCGCATCGGTATTGGCGGAAGGCGCCGCGGCGCCGTCACGTCCGTGCGCCGAAAAACCCGATGCGCCATGCGTCGCGGAATGGCCGCCCGAATGACCAGCGGAATGACTGGCGGATGAGGTCGCTGAATGGACGACGTCAATCGCCGTGACGGATGGGTTCTCGCTGCGCCAAAGTTCCAACAGCCGGTCGCCATATTGAGACTCGATCCAGTTCTGCATGAACCGGGTCGGCACCAACAAGTGGACGACGCCGTTGTGGAATCCTTTGAAGGTGAGAGGCTTGAGCCAGCTTTGAAACGCGGTTTCCCCGAATTCGCTCCGCATACGCGCCCGTACCCGGGCCCATTGCGCCGACAGCCTTTGTTCCATTGCTCCACCCAAATTCATCAGCATCTGAACCAACCGTCCGTCTCGATTGCCTCAACGCGAAATCAACACCCGACGACCGCTGCGGATGCTGCGGTCGACACTCATTCCTGACCAACCCGAAGCCGCCCGCTCAACCCGCCCCTCTATACCAAGGCCATCGGTCAAAGCTTTCCCATCGGTATCTGCCACAGCAAATTCCGTTTCGCGGCTTACGCGAAAATTAAAAAGTTCAATCTATGTAAAGAAGTAGCCGAGAGAGTTTATTTTAAGCTCTTGTTTTACCGCCACTCCTGCGAACCGATCCGGACAGTGCGGTGCTCCAACACCCTGCCCGGCAGCTCATCGGCATTCGGTCTGGGGACCTCCCTGCCGCCAGAACTGTAGCTAGACGGGTTTCCGGTGACAAGGAATCAAAAGACCGATTCGCGCAAATAAAACCGTTGACATTGCTCGTCTCGGGCTTCCCCGAAGGCGCGATCTTTCTAAGCTTTTGGAATCCGCATTCTTTCCTGGAATAGAAAAAATTTTACGCTTTTTGAATGGAAATCCGACCCAGTATTTCAACGCCTGGGCCGGACCGGCGCAATCAAGTGCGAGCGATGCGCGCTCCAGGCTCGAGGTCTTTTTTTGTCCGCAAACACCAAAAGCCGCCCGCAGATGCGGACGGCGTCTTGATAACCGTCAATTCGGCAAAGCGGTAAAAAATTACCGCCCTACCAAAACCGGCGTCCCTAGAGGGATTTGATCCGGGCCGACAGGCGGGACAGCTTGCGCGCAACCGTGTTGCGATGCAGGACGCCCTTGGTGATGCCACGGTGCATTTCCGGCATAGCAGCCTTGTATGCGGTTTCGGCAGCAGCCTTGTCGCCGGTTTCGATCGCCCGCTCGACACTGCGCACATAGGTGCGAATGCGGCTGACGCGGTCCTTGTTACGCACGGTCCGCTTTTCGATCTGCCGGATGCGCTTCTTGGCTTGCAGGTTATTGGCCATTGTCAGTTTCCGTATATTTCAAAACCAAATCGATCTCGCCGCGCCATACCACCCTTCGGGGCAACCCGGTCAAGGGTGCGGCAACCAGCGGACCATGTCTTCTTTTCCGCCTCGGACTTTTATCGGGCGACACCACTTAAGTGCGTCCCGTCCCGGCGACCGCGCGCTTATAGGGGTCCGGCGTTGCAGCGTCAAGACCGCAAAGCCTGTTGCGGGGCAATGATCCGAAGGAGGGGTGGGCGAAAACGATCGAAGGGCAGGCGATGTGCCCACCCTTCGAAAGTTCCGTATCCCACGAAATCCGCGTCCCGCAATCAGCGGTTCTTGAAGTTCGGCGTCCGCTTTTCGACGAAAGCGGCCATGCCTTCCTTCTGGTCCTCGGTCGCGAAGGTCGAATGGAAGACCCGGCGTTCGAATTTCACGCCTTCCGACAAGGTCGTTTCATAGGCCTTGTTCACGCATTCCTTCGCCATCATGACGACCGGCCGGGAGAGCCCTGCGATCTTTTCCGCGGTGGCGACCGCTTCGCTGATCAGCTCTGTCGCGGGGATGATGCGGCTGACCAAGCCGGCGCGCTCGGCTTCTTCCGCATCCATGATGCGGCCCGTCAGGTTCATTTCCATCGCCTTCGACTTGCCGACGAAACGGGTCAGACGCTGGGTGCCGCCGGCGCCCGGGATGGTGCCGATGGTGATTTCAGGCTGGCCGAACTTGGCGGTTTCGGCGGCCAGGATGAAATCGCACATCATCGCCATTTCACAACCGCCGCCCAGCGCATAGCCGGACACGGCCGCGATCACCGGCTTGCGGCAGGTCGTCACCCGCTCCCACCCCTTGGTGATGAAGTCCTGCAGGTAGACGTCCATATAGGACTTGCCGGACATTTCCTTGATATCCGCGCCGGCGGCGAAAGCCTTTTCCGACCCGGTGAGGACGATCGCGCCGATATTGTCGTCCGCTTCCATGTCGTCCAATGCCTTGCCGAGATCCGCGATCAGACCCGCGCAAAGCGCGTTCAACGCCTTCGGACGGTTCAAGGTGATCAGACCGACCGGCCCGCGCGTTTCGACTAAGATGAATTCGTATGCCATTCTAACCCTCGCCTAATCCCCGGCACAGCCGGGTCCTTATTTGGTTTCGGTATTTCCAGTGTATTCGGTCGCCGTTTCGTTACCCGTATCCTTCATCGGGATCCCGATGGGCACTCAATTGGGCGCCAAGGTGAACCGGACGGTTAAATCACCGTCTCGTCCGAAACGGTCGATATGAAGCTCTTCCCCCTCCCGGGCGAAACGCCCCTGTCCCAGGGTGCGCCAGCCGAGCGATTGCAAAGTCGCCGTATAAAAGGTGATCACGTCCGGCCACGCAACCTCTCCGACGGCATAGGCTTCGACAATCCGACCGGCCGGTGAATCGAATACCAACCCGGCATCCTCGTCCGCGGTAAGCCCGTCCATCAGGGGGACGTCCTCGAACCCGGCCAGAAAAGTCTGGGCGGAAGCCGGCTGCACGGAGGCCGCCACGAAAACCAAGGCAATTGCCATGGTGATCGCCGGAAGTAGCGCGGCCATGCGCGCCGTCAATAGTGTCAGGCGAAACGGTGTTCGTGTCGGACCTTTACGGTCGGTCATGTGCCCCCCTGTCAGGCGTTATTCTCTGTGGTTGTACAAGTGATGCGCAAAAGGCGCCCTCCATCCGGCGATTTTAGCGCTGATGACCGGGACAGAAAAAGGTCGACCTGCCCGATTGCACGATCCGGCGCAGAATGCCCCCGCAATCCGGTTTCCGGCAAGGCTCGCCTTCCCGCCCATAGGCATCCCAGGAATGCTGAAAGTAACCGAGCTCTCCATCCGCCTGCACATAGTCGCGCAGGGACGAACCGCCCGCCTCGATTGCCGCGGCGATCACGTCCTTCACCGCGGGCACCAGCCGTTCGGCCCGCCGCCCCGGAATGGTCCGCGCCAGCCGCTTGGGGCTGATGGCCGCTCGCCAAAGCGCTTCACAGACATAGATATTGCCCAGCCCCGCGACCACCGACTGATCCAGCAGCGCCGCCTTGATCGGGGTTTTCTTGTCCGCGATCGCGGCGGAGAACCCCGCCACGCTGAACGCGTCGTCCAGCGGTTCCGGGCCAAGTCCGGCCAGATGCGGATTGGTTTCCAAGCCGCCGGGCGGGATCAGATCCATGAAACCGAAACGGCGTGCATCGTTGAAGACGAGGCGCGCGCCGCCTTCCATCTCTACCCGCACATGGTCGTGTTTCTCGGCCAAGGCCCAACCGGAGTTATGGCCGACCTGACCGGAGGTCGCGACGATCGTTTCGGTGCCGGGATTGATCGTGAACCGGCCGGACATGCCCAGATGCACCATCCAGGTCCACCCATCCGCCAGTTCGATCAACAGGTATTTCGCGCGCCGGCCAACGCTGACCACCCGGTTGCCGTCCAGGCGCGAAACGAAACCCGGCGGAAAGGGGAAGCGCAGGTTCGGGCGGTTCTGTTCGGCATAGACGATACGGCGCCCTTCCATATGCGGCGCCAGACCCCGTCGGACAGTCTCTACTTCAGGCAATTCAGGCATTCGGCCCCTCTTCAAACCGGGCGGTAAAGCCCTTCATATGGGGTGTCTTGAACAAATCGCCGCATCGCCGTTCCAAAGCCTTTCCCGATATGGCTTTCGGGATCGGCCTCGGCTATCGTGCGCCACATGGCGACAGACAGCATTGAAAGCAACGGCGGCAAAACCGCAAGCTTCGGGTTCCAGGATGTGGCGCCCGAGGAAAAACCGTCCCTGGTTCAGGGCGTGTTCGAATCCGTGGCCGGCCGCTACGATTTGATGAACGATCTGATGTCGGGCGGCGTGCATCGGCTTTGGAAATCCGCCCTGATCGACCGGCTTAAGCCGCGCCCATCCATGCATTTGCTGGATGTGGCAGGCGGCACGGGCGACATCGCCTTTCGCTTCATGGAAGCCGGCGGCGGCAAGGTTTCGGTCTGCGACCTGACCGAAGGGATGGTCCGCGTCGGCCGCGACCGCGCCATCGATCACGGCATTCTGAGCAAGGTGGACTGGTTGGTCGGCGACGCGCAGGGCCTGCCCTTGGCGGATCGCTCGGTCGATGCCTATACGATCGCCTTCGGCCTGCGCAACGTGACCGATATCGACGCCGCCCTTGCCGAGGCACGGCGCGTCCTGAAACCGGGCGGGCATTTCCTGTGCCTGGAATTCAGCCATGTGGTGCTGCCCGTGCTGGACGATATCTACGATACCTATTCCTTCCGCGTTCTGCCGGCCCTGGGCCAGGCGGTGGCGAACGATCGGGAGTCATATCAATATCTGGTGGAAAGCATCCGCATGTTTCCGGACCAGAAGACCCTGGCCGCCAAGATGGCGGATGCCGGCCTTGCCCGCGCCGATTGGCAGAACCTGTCCGGCGGCATCGCGGCGATCCATTCCGGCTGGCGGGTTTAAACCTTGAAGAGGGGACGGCAACCATGCCTTTGACCTTGACCCAGGATGAGATCGAGGCCTTCGAGCGGGATGGCTTTCTGCTGCTGAAGAATGCGGTCGACACCGACCAACTTGCGGCCATGCGGGCCCAGTTCGCCGATTGGGTCGAGGAAAGCCGCACCCATAGCAATAACTTCGGCGAGACGATCAACGGCAAGCCGCGCTTCGACCTGGAACCCGGCCATACCGCGGACCATCCGCGCCTGCGCCGGGTGAACGCGCCGGTGGAGGCAGGAAGCGCCTATCGATCCGCCATGGAAGACAGCCGGATGACGGACGCGGTCGCGGACCTGATCGGCCCGAACGTCAAATTCCATCACAGCAAGATCAATTCAAAACTGCCGCGCACGAATACCGAGGTGAAGTACCACCAGGACTTCACTTACACGCCACACAGCAATGCGGATGTGGTGACGGCCCTAGTCATGCTGGACGACACGGACGCGGAAAACGGCTGCCTGATGGTGGTTCCCGGCAGCCATAAGGGGCCGTTGCTGAGCCTATGGCACGGGGGCAAGTTCACCGGCGCCGTCGACCCGGACATCGAAGCGGAACTGGCGAAGGACGCCGTGCCCGTGATGGGCAAGGCCGGCGATGCCTGTCTGATGCATACACGGGTGGTCCATGGGTCGGCCCCGAACAATTCGGAAAAGCGCCGGGTGTTGTCGATCTTCGTCTTCACCGCCGAAGACGCCATTCCCCTGTCGCCCAATCCGATGCCGAATGTGGATGAGGGCCGCGTGGTCCGCGGCCGACCGACCGGGCGGATCCGGTCCGTCGCCTTCGACCTGCAGGCGCCCGAATTGCCGCAGGGAACGTCCTTCTTCGAACAGCAGGAAGACGCGTGACACGCGCGGCGCTTGTGAGCCGTCGGGACAAATCCGTGATTTCCCAAGCGGACATATTGCTCTAAACCCGCACCTGATGATTACAGGCATCCACAACTGTTTCCGACTGATCGGTATTGCCCGGACACTGGCGCGCCACGACGCCTTGTGGCCAGCCCGCCGAATCAAGGCCCTGCGGTTTCCCGTTGGCGTGATCCGGCTGCTCTGGGGCCGCCGCCGGCCGGGCCGGGAAGGTGAACGGCTGGCCTCGGCCCTGACCGCTTTGGGGCCGAGCTTTATCAAACTGGGACAGGCCCTATCGGTCCGTGCCGATCTTGTCGGCGACCAGGTCGCCCAGGACTTGAGCCAATTGCAGGACAGCCTGCCGCCCTTCCCGACCGAAAAGGCCCGCGCGTCGATCGAAGCGGAATTGGAAGCGCCGATCTCTGAACTTTTCGCCTCCTTCGAGGAAAAACCCGTCGCGGCGGCCTCCATCGCCCAGGTCCATTTCGCGGTGACGCCCGATGGGCACGACGTCGCGGTGAAGGTGCTGCGGCCCAATGTCGAAGACCGGTTCGAGCATGATATCGCCTTGTTCCGCTGGCTGGCGGAGCAGGGGGAACGCTTCGTCCCGGGCCTGCGCCGCCTGCGTCCGGTCGCGGTCGTCGAGACCTTCAAGGAATGGGTCGAGACGGAAATGGATCTGCGCCTGGAAGGGGCGGCGGCATCCGAATTGGCCGGGTTGAGTCGTGACGACGAAGGGTTCCGTGTCGTCGCCGTGGATTGGCAGAGGACCGCGCAGCGGGTTCTGACGACCGAACGGGTTCGGGGTTTGCGGATCGACGATATCACGGGCCTGACCGCGGCGGGTTTCGACGTGAACGACCTGCTGGAACGCTCGGCCCGCATTTTCTTCCTGCAAGTCTTCCGCGACGGTTTCTTTCATGCGGATATGCATCCCGGCAACATGTTCGTCGATGGGGAAGGAAACCTATGCCCCGTCGATTTCGGCATCATGGGCCGGGTCGACAAACGGACGCGGATTTTCCTGGCCGATCTTCTGGTCGGCTTCCTGCAGCGCGACTACAAGACCGTCGCCCAGGTGCATTTCGATTTCGGCATCGTGCCGCCGCATAAATCCAAGGAGGCCTTCACCCAGGCGATCCGCGCGGTTGGGGAACCGGTGCTGGACAAGCCCTTGAACGAAATTTCCGTCGGCCGCCTGCTGGCGCAGCTGTTCAAGGTGACCGAAGATTTCGACATGGAAACCCAGCCGGACCTTCTGCTGTTGCAGAAAACCATGCTGGTCGCCGAGGGCGTCGGCCGGAAACTGAACCCGTCGGTGAATATGTGGACCATGGCCCAACCGTTGATCGAGGATTGGATGCTCGCTAACCGCGGCCCGGAAGCGCGTATTCGCGATGCGGTCGGCGAGACCATCGACGCCCTGCAGCGCCTGCCCGGCACCCTGCGGCGGGCGGAAGATGTGCTGGCGATGCTGTCGGATATCGACCCGGCGGTCGTCGCCCGGTTTTCCGAACAGGCCCGAAAAGGCGGGTCCGGGCCGAACCGGGTCTGGCAATCCGGTGTCCGGAACGGTTGGGGGCCGGCCATGATCGCCGTCCTGGCCGTCTTGTTCCTTCTCGCCTTCGCATCCTGACAGACCCTAACCCTCTTTAAGTAAACCGTTTTTCCGTTTCCCGGCTTCACGCCGGCGATCCGCGCCCGCCGTTAACTACAATTTTAGTCAAATCGTCGAAAACCGTTCCGATTCCGGTTCCGTTGTTGGATGCTTGCCGTAGTTGATCGCCGTCAGTACGGTCCTGTCGACCGAGAGATTGAGCCTGAGAGGCCGAGTCCATGTCCGAGACGCTATCGGAACCGAAGCGCGTCCTGCTGATCATCAGCGGGGGCATCGCCGCCTATAAATCCCTGGAGCTCATCCGCACCTTGCGGCGGGAAGGTGTCGCCGTTCGGTGCGTCATGACAAAGGCCGCCGAGGAATTCGTTACGCCGCTCAGCGTCGCCGCCCTGTCGGAGGACAAGGTCTATACCGATCTGTTCTCCCTGACCGACGAGGCGGAGATGGGTCATATCCAATTGTCCCGCAGCGCCGACCTTCTGGCGGTCGCGCCGGCCACCGCCGACATCCTGGCGCGCATGGCGCATGGCAACGCGAACGACATCGCAACGACCGTTCTGCTGGCCACCGACAAGCCCGTCATGGCCGCGCCGGCGATGAATGTAAGGATGTGGGACCACCCCGCGACCCAAGCCAATATCGCGACCCTGAAACAGCGCGGGGTAGAGATGATCGGCCCGGTGGAAGGGGACATGGCCTGCGGCGAATTCGGCTATGGGCGGATGTCGGAACCGGCCGAGATTGCATCCGCCATCCTGTCCCGTCTGCACGCCGCAACAGGTGCGCAGGCCAAGCCCCTGGCGGGCCGTTCGGCAATCGTTACATCCGGCCCGACCCATGAACCCATCGACCCGGTCCGTTATATCGCAAACCGGTCGTCCGGCCGGCAGGGCCATGCCATCGCCGAGGCGCTGGCACAGGCCGGCGCGGCGGTCACGCTCGTCTCCGGCCCGACCCGTCTGGCCGACCCCGCCGGGGTCGAAACGGTTCATGTGGAAACCGCGCAACAGATGCTGGACGCCTGCCTCACCGCCTTGCCCGCAGACATCGCCGTCTGTGCCGCGGCGGTCGCCGACTGGCGGGTCAGCGGCAAGGCCGATCAGAAGCTGAAAAAAGATTCGGGATCGTTACCGTCACTCGCCCTCACCGAGAACCCCGACATCCTGGCCACCCTGTCCAAGACCGGTTCCACCCGCCCCGCCCTGGTGGTTGGTTTTGCCGCCGAAACGGAAGCGGTACTGGAGCACGCCATGGCGAAACGGAAGCGGAAGGGTTGCGATTGGATTCTGGCCAATGATGTTTCCGAGGGGACCGGTACCTTCGGCGGCGACCGAAACCGCATCCATTTCATCGACGAGAACGGGCATCAGGATTGGCCCGACTCGACGAAGGTTGAGGTCGCGACGACCCTGACCGAAAAAATCGCCGCGCATTTCGCCGGCACCACCACCTGACCCTGAAATCGACCCGTTCCGAAGGAAGTTTTACCATGTCTGCCCCCCTGTCCGACACTGCCGCGGCCCAACCAACTACGATTGAAGTCGCCGTCAAGGTTCTGCCCCATGGGGAGGGTCTGGCCCTGCCCGAATACAAGACCGCCTTGAGTGCAGGTGCCGACCTTTTGGCCGCGGTGACGGCGGATACGGTCATTCCAGCGGGTGGCCGCGCTTTGGTGCCGACAGGACTTTCCATCGCATTACCAATGGGTTACGAGGCCCAGGTCCGCCCACGTTCCGGCCTGGCCTTGAAAAACGGAATTACCTGCCTGAATACGCCGGGAACGATCGACGCGGACTATCGCGGCGAGGTCGGCGTCATCTTGGCGAACCTCGGCGCGGAGGATTTCACGGTCGAAAGGGGCATGCGGATCGCCCAAATCGTGATCGCGCCCGTGACGCAACTACAGTGGCAGATCGTAGACGACCTGAACGAGACGGAACGCGGTTCCGGCGGCTTCGGTTCGACCGGCGTCTAGTTTTCAGACCCGAATTCAGACCGGATTTCGCCGCCACGCGCCGATTCCCAAGGCGGGCGTCGGCACCCCTTTCCTTAAGCGGAACGATTGTCGGACTTCGCTTCACCGGCATCAACCGGATCGTCGTGGTATCGGCATTCTTGGGACAGGCGGACCGCGGTCGGCAAAGCCGTCGGGTCCAAAGCAGAGCGCCTATGCGCCTTGATGCTGCTGCAAGCGTCACCGGGTATCCGGCCGCCGTCGGTCGTTTTCGGCCGCATCCGGCAGCCTTTTCAGGATCGTTACGATAGGGGACCCGCTCGCGCGCGGGCTTAGACCGGCTTCTTGAAAGCCTTCCGCGCTTTTTCGACTTCTGTGCGGATAATGCATCCCTCGACATGATCGTTGATCAAGCCCATGGCTTGAATAAAAGCGTAGACCGTGGTCGGCCCGACGAATTTCCAGCCCCGCTTTTTCAGGTCTTTGGAAAGTTGCACGGATTCGGGCGAGGTGGACGCTGTCTGCGGTGCGCCAAGGGAAGCCGGGTCCGGTTCATAGCGCCAGAAGAAGGCGGCCAACGAGCCTTCCTTCTCCTCCATCTCGACCGCGCGTTTGGCATTGTTGATGGTCGCTTCGATCTTGCCCCGGTGGCGGATGATTCCGGCATCCTGCACCAGGCGCTCCACATCTTTCTCCGTGAAGCGGGCGACCTTGTGATAGTCGAACCCCTTGAAGGCGGCGCGGAAGTTTTCCCGCTTGTCCAGAATGGTCCGCCAACTCAGCCCCGACTGAAACCCTTCAAGACAAATCTTCTCGAAAAGACGGATGTCGTCACCGACCGGGAAACCCCATTCCGTGTCGTGGTAACGGAAAAAGTCCGGCGCGGACCCGGCCCATTTGCATCGCGGCTTGCCGTCCGGGCCTTCAATCGTTTCGCTCATGTTTTCTTCCTTCCTGCACTATGCCGCTAGAAAAGCGAGGCGGTCATCCGCACGCGCCGGATCGATTTCCAGGATTTCCGCCTCAACGATCCCTTCGGCGACGAAGGGGTCGGCCTGGACGCGGGCTTCTATTTCTTCCCGGCTCTCTCCCATTGCCAGCAGGCCGCCGCCCAAATTGGGTTTCAGGCTTCCGACCATGGCGAAAACACCGTCGTCGAAGCCCTGTTTGATCCAGGCCTTGTGGGCTTCCATGAAGTCGCCGGCAATCGCCTTGTTGGCGCCGAATTTGAGCAGAATGACGAACATTTCAATTTCCTCAATGTTGTGTCGGACCTGGTGCGGGCCTGTCGGTTCCCTCGATCACCGAGGCCAGCCAGTCATGCATTGCTTGAACTTCACGGCGGACGAAGTCTTCGTCGCCGAAGGCGGTCGAGAGTGTCGCAACGCCCTGACTGCGGGCCAGGACATGCATCGCCAGTGCGTCTGCGTCCTCCACCCGGCCCAAGGCGTCGAACTGACGGCGCAGCCAAAGGCGGAACAGCGTGAAGACCCGGCAAGCGCCCGGTTGGGACGGATGGCCCAGTTTCGACAACTCGGTGGTCATGGTGCCGACCGGGCAGCCGAACCGCATGATGTCCGCCTTGTTGACGATAAGGATGTCGATGAAGCTGCGGATATGGTCGGCGGGGGTGTCGCCCGCCGCCTGCCACGTGTCCAACATCGTTTCCGTCTTGGTCAGGCGGGCGTCTATCACCGCGTCCAGAATCTGATCCTTGGTCTTGAAGTGGTAATAGAAATTGCCGCGGGAGATTTTCACCGTCCCCGCGATATCGGCAAAAGAGGTGTGGTCGAACCCCTGATGATAGAACAGCAGGTCCGCCGCTTCGACGATCTGATCGCGTGTGGCCTTTCCGCTCACGGCCAATCCCTTTCCGAACCTATGAAACAATTTAGGACAATTGTCCTATTTCCGTGTTTAGGACAACTGTCCTAGAGCGTCAAGAGCGCCCACATCGGAGGAGGGAACGCGGCGAGGGACGCGGAAGGGAACGCCCGGTATCGACGGAGCCGCGTGCAGGGCCTATAAGCCCGTCTGGTCAAAAACACGGAAAAACAAGGATCAGGGTCATGCGTGCATCGGTGGGACTTATCGGCGTGGGGGCATTCGGCGAGTTCATGCTGCCCTATCTGCTGCCCCATTGCCGGATCGGCGCCTATGACCCGGTGCGCGACCTGGAGCCTTTGAGCGAACGCTGGGCCGTCGTCCCCGAATCCCTGGAAGAGGTCGCCGCCAAGGATATCGTCATTCTGGCCATGCCGGTGCAACGCATGGCCGATGTCTGCCGCCAGATTTCCCCCTACCTGAAACCCGGCGCGGTGGTGCTGGACGTTTGTTCGGTCAAGGAAGAGCCGATAACGGCCATGCTGGAAAATCTGCCGGACCATGTGGACATTGTCGGCACGCATCCGCTGTTCGGGCCGCAGACCGGCGCCAACGGCATCACCGGGCTGCGGATTGCGCTATGCAATGTGCGCGGCGACCGGCTGGACTGCGTCGAAGCGTTTCTGTCGAAGGAATTGCGGCTTAAGACCATCATCACGACGGCGGAGGAACACGACCGGCAGCTTGCCTATGTGCAGGGCCTGACCCATTTGATGTCCAAGATCGTCGTGGAAATGGACATGCCGGTGCTGGACCATACGACCGAGACCTTCGACATCATGATGAAGATGGTCGAATCGGTCCGCTACGATTCCGAGGAGCTTTTCCGGGCGATCGAAAACCGCAACCGGTTCGTCGGCGAGACGCGCGAGAAGTTCTTCGACGCGGCCCGCACCATCGAGGAACGCCTGGCCCGGCCGGGCCCGAAAACGGATTCCGACTGAACCAGCAGGGACATGGAACCGATGGACGACCTGTCTGACGCCGATCTGGAGCGTTACGCCCGCCACGTCATCCTGGACGAGATCGGCGAGGACGGGCAGGTCGCCCTGCTTCAATCCAAGGTCTGCATCGTCGGCGCCGGCGGTTTGGGCAGCCCGGTGCTGATGTATCTGGCCGCTGCCGGGATCGGGCGGATCGGTCTGGTGGATTTCGACACCGTCGACCGCACCAACCTGCAACGGCAGATCGCCCATACGGAAGACAGCGTGGGCACGTCCAAGGTGGAAAGCGCGGTTGCGCGCGCCCGCGCGCTGAACCCGACCATCGCCATCGAGGCGCTTGAGACGAAGCTGGACGCGGAAAACATTCAATCGGTGATCGCGCCCTATGACCTTGTCGTCGACGGCACCGACAATTATGCGATCCGCATCCTGTTGAACGATGCCTGTTTTTTCGCGAAGAAGCCGCTGGTCAGCGCATCGGTCGTGCGGTTCGAGGGACAATTATCCACCTTCCGCGCCTATGAAGGCGGGGCCTGTTATCGCTGCGTCTTTCCCGAAGCACCGGCGGAAGGGGTCGTCGCGCGCTGCGACACCGCCGGAATCCTGGGGCCCGTCGCCGGGGTGATGGGAACCTTGCAGGCGACCGAAGTGATCAAGCAGATCCTGGGCCTGGGCACCGGCATGGTCGGACGGTTGATGCTTTACGACGCGCTCGACAACGACATGCGGATGATCAAGACGCCGAAGAATCCGGCCTGCCCGCTGTGCGGGGACAAGCCGGTTATTCTGCGGCCGGGGGGTTAACGATCGCCGCACGGCTGAGGCGGATTTCCTTCCGGTTCAGCATCATCCAGCGGATGCCCAGAATCGCGCAGGAAACGACCGAGCCGATCAACATCGCTTCGAACAATCCGACGACGCCGCGCCCCATATGGATCGCCAGGGCATAGCCCAGCGGAATCTGCACCACGAAATAGGCCGCGAAATTAAGCACGGTCGGCGTCCAGGGATCGGCGGCCGCGCGGATCGCGTGGGAAAGGACGATCTGGGTACCGTCGCAGATGACGACATAGCCGACGATCACGACACAGGCCGTCAGCATCGCCACCAGCGTGGGCTCGTTCGTGTAGGTCAGCGCCACCCATTCCGGTTCCATCACCAGAACGGCGGTGAAGACCGTCATGAAAGCAAAGGTCACCCCCACGCCGACCCAGCCCGCCAATTCGCGGTCGGGCAGGTCGCGCCGGCCATGGGCGATGCCGACCCGGACCGAGGTCGCGTTTGCCAAGCCCAGCGCGACCATGAAAACCAGTGCGGTCAGGTTCATGCCCATGCCGAAAGTGGCCGATGAATTAACGCCCAGCCAACCGGCATAGATATGCATCACGCCGAAACCCAGGCTTTCGAACCCGTGGGAAAGGCCGGTCGCATAGCCGTATCGGCGTTGGTTCGCGAATTGCCGCCACCAGCCGAAACCGAGCGGCTTGCGGATGCCGAAGGTTTGATGGTCTTTCAGGAACCAGCAATAAAGGACAAGGAAAAGCGCCATGCTTGTCCGGGCGATGGACGTCGCGAGCGCAGCCCCTTCCGCGCCCATTTCCGGAATCGGCCCGATACCGAACACGAAGAGCGGATTGAGGACGAGATTCATCACGTTCGCGAAACCGATTGCGAACAGGACCGGCAAGGGACGCCGGAGAGATTCCAGGAAGAAGGCGCTGGTCACATAGATCAGCGTCGGCGCGAGGCTGAGGCTCATCATGAAGGTGACGCCCGCCGCGCCTTTTGCCAGACCCGGGTTTTGGCCGGTGACCAGGAAGAAATCCTCTACCGGCAGCAGCAATAGCGTCAATCCAAGGCCGCAGAGCAGGGCCCAGGGCAGGGACCGCCGCCAGATCGCGCCGCATTCCTTGTATTGGCCTTCCCCGAAAGCGTGGGACACCGTCACCATGGTGCCCATCATCAGGCCGATGCCGATCACCATCAGAATGACGAAGGGCGAGGAGCCCAGGGAGTAGAAAGCCGTCTGATCCGCGCCGGCCCGGCCGAGATAGGCGAGGTCCACCGTCATCAGGACAAGGATACCCGCGCGCGACCCGATAACGGGCATTGCCAGTCGTATCAACTCACCCAAATGACGTTTCAACCGGCTTGTCAGCCAGTCCTGATCACCCGCAGTTTGCATTTTTTTATATGTTCCAAAAAAACCGCGCTATTTGCCAACGCTTACAGACCCTTGATCGCATTCACCGGGTTCGTTCGCAAGCGATAGTCGCAACCTTTTTCACTTATATATCAGCCATTCACCATCATAATACGCATGGACCAAATTCTTGGACGACAATCGTCGTCTACTTCACCGCCGCGAACAGCGCGCTGGACGCAATGCCGTCGAACATGAACTGCACGGCGAGGGCGGCCAGCAAGACGCCAACAACGCGAGAGATCACGTTAAGCCCCGTGACGCCGAGCAGTTTCTGGATCCAGGAAGCCACCATCAGCAAGACGAAGGCGAGGGCGAGATTGGCGCACAGGGCGCCGATCACGATCGCCTTTCTGGTCCAGTCATCGCCCGCATCCGCCATCAATAGCACGGCCGCGCCCATGGCGGCGGGACCGGCGATCAGCGGTGTCGCAAGGGGGAAGACCGACAGGTCCGTCTTGTGCCGTGCTTCTTCGGTTTCATCGTCGGTCGTCGAGGTCCCGCCACTGGATTTGGCGAAGACCATGTTGATCGCCACCAGCAGAAGCAGGATGCCGCCCGCGGTCCGCAAGGCCGGCAGGCCGATCCCCAATTGCGACAGGGCCGCATTGCCGCCGAAGGCGAAAAGCAGCAGCAGGCCGGACCCGATCGCCACGCCCTTGGCCGCCATGGCCCGGGCATTGCCGGGTGTATGTCCCGCGGTCAGCCCGGCATACATCGCCGCCACGTCGACCGGCCCGATGGTCGCGAAAAAAGTCGTGAAGGCGACGAAGGCGAGGGGGTCCAAAAAATCGATCCGCTTCTATCTTGTTGGACGGTTCGCCATCAGAACATCGTATCGATGACGCGGTCGCGCGGATTGTGACCGTCGGCAAACGTCCGGATATTGATGATGACTTTTTCACCCATGGCAATCCGGCCTTCGATGGTGGCCGAGCCCATATGCGGCAGAAGCACGGCATTGCGCAGCTTCAGCAGTTTCGGGTTCACCGCCGGTTCGTGTTCATAGACATCCAACCCGCAACCGGCGATCTGTTCCTGGGTCAGCGCCTCTATCAAGGCGCTTTCGTCGATCACTTCGCCACGGCTGGTATTGACCACATAGACATGTGATTTCATCAGCTGCAGGCGACGGCGATTCAACAGGTGATAGGTGGCCGGCGTGTGCGGACAATTGATCGAGATAATGTCCATATGGGCGATCATCTGATCCAGGCTGGACCAATAGGTCGCCTCCAGTTCCTGCTCCACATCTTCATAGACGCGGTTCCGGTTGTGATAGTGAATCGACAGACCGAAGCCGCGGGCGCGCCGCGCCACCGCCTGGCCGATCCGGCCCATGCCGATGATGCCCAGGCGCTTGCCCCAAATCCGGTGGCCGAGCATGCCGGTCGGGCTCCAACCCGTCCATTCGCCGGACCGGACGCGTTGTTCCCCTTCGGTCAACCGGCGCGGCACGGCCAGGATCAGCGCCATGGTCATGTCGGCGGTGTCCTCGGTCAGGACATCGGGCGTGTTCGTGACGATGATGTCGCGCTTCTTGCAGGCCTGGAAATCGATATGGTCGACACCGGTGCCGAAGGACGCGATCAGTTTCAACTGATCGCCGGCCGCGTCAATCACCTCGCGGTCGATCCGGTCCGTCACGGTCGGCACCAGGACATCGGCTTCCTTGACCGCGGCAATCAACTCCTCGCGGCTCATGGCTTCGTCGTCCAGATTCAGCCGACAGTCGAACAGTTCCATCATCCGCGTTTCGATGATGTCGGGCAATTTTCGGGTCACGATGACGCGTGGTCTCTGGTTCATCCCGCACTCACACATTAAGCGTTATTGTTCAATAAGGGTCTGCACCGGGTGCGATATGGTTCTGTCATACCGCGCGGCACGTGGTTTTGCACAAACTTTTGGCATTCTCTTTAGGCTTTCGGGAAAACTCTTCAGGTATCCCTTGCCGCGAGAAGGCGACGCAGGGTATCCGATTCCATGACGTCACAAAAATCAATGGATCGAGAAACATGAAAGCAAAACTGCTTTTATCCTGTCTCGTCGTGGCTGGCGTCGTTGCAACGGCACCCGGTCATGCGCAGTCGGCTTCCAGCGGCCAACCGATTCCCCGCTTCGTCACGCTGAACGCCGACGAGGTCAACATGCGGAGCGGACCCGGCGTCCGCTATCCGGTCGAATGGGTCTATCAGCGGCGCTACATGCCGCTTGAGGTCATTGCAGAACACGACACCTGGCGGAAGGTCCGCGACGTGGAAGGCACCGAGGGGTGGATCCACCGCGCCATGCTGTCCAGCCGCCGCGGCGTCGTCGTCGAAGCCGAGGAAATCATCATGCGGCGCGAACCGGATGACGGCTCACCGGTCCTCGCCCGCCTGGGCAGCGGCATGGTCGCCGTGGTGGAAAAATGCGACAGCGCCTGGTGCGAGGTCCGCACCGCAGGCTTCGAAGGCTGGATCACCCGCAAGAATGTCTGGGGCCTCTATGACAGCGAAGTGCTGAACTAGAACGCGGTCCCCTTCTGCGAAACGGAAAAGAAAAAGGCCGGCCGGATATTCCGCGCCGGCCTTTCGTTTGAAGCCCGTGACGCCTAAGCCAAATCGCCCGCCAGCGCAGCGCGCGTGGCTTCCGGCATGATCGTCATATGGGCGTATTCCGGGTGGGTGAAGCCGATGATGACCTGGATGCCTTCGGTCTTGAAGGCTTCGGCCTCGTCATCGCTCATCGGAAAATGGATGAACTGGACGCTGCTGGCCTTACCGGCGGCGTTGGTGCGGTCGACATCCTCTTCCGGCCGGCCCTTCACCTCATGCTCGCCGAATTTCAGGAACATGGTTTCCTCGACTCCGCCCAGGCGACCGAGGAAATTGGCGCGGCGGATCGGGTCGTCGATTTCGAACATCACGGTCGCGACCAGTTCGCGGCCTTTCGGGATCAGCGGGTTATAGGCCGCCAATTCGTCCTTCAGCTGTTCGTCCCCGCCCTTTTCGATATAAAGCATCTCATGCACCTGGTGGAGCATGGTCTCGTAATTTTCGAAATAGGCCGTCGCGACCGGGCCGATATCCATCCGGCGCGCTTTCTTCACCGGCATCATCGCCGTGCGGCGTTCCTTCCGGACCTTCGTATACGCGTCGATCGGCATGATGTCGGCCGCGGTGATTTCCGTTTTGATCGGCATCGCAATCATCTCCAAACCTCACAATTCCTTCTAGAAGCTCAGCCCATAAGCACGGGCGAACAGCACCACGGGGTGCGGCACCGTTTCCGGCAGCGGGTTGTCGCTGCCGGTCGCCTCCATGCCCTGGGCGATATGCAGGCCCGCCAGCGGGCATTCGCTGGCCACGTATTTCGCCTGACCCTTGTTCAAGGCCTGCCGGAAGACCGGCTTGCCGACCTTCATGCCGACCTCGAAGAATTCCTTCTTGATGCCCCAGGACCCGCCATGGCCGGAACAGCGTTCGACCACGTGCAGCTTGGTATCGGGCACCAGTTTCATCAATTCGGCGGCTTTCTGACCCATATTCTGCGCCCGCGCATGACAGGCGATATGGACCGAGACATCGCCGTCCAGCGGCTTCAAGCCCTCGGCCAGGCCTTCCTTCTTGGAAATATCGACGATGTATTCGCTGATATCGAAGGTCGACCCGCTGAGCAGTTTTACGTCTTCGTCATCGGGTGAGATCAGCGGCCATTCGAATTTCAGCATCAGGGTGCAGCTCGGCACCAGCGAGATCACGTGATAGCCTTTTTCGATATAGGGCTTCAGCGTCTTGGCGATGTTCTTCGCCTTGGTTTCCACGCGGGCCAGATCGCCCTGTTCCATCTGCGGCATGCCGCAGCATTCGGGATAGACGACTTCCGCCTCGACACCGTTATGGGCCAGGATCGCCAGGGCGGCGGTACCGATTTCCGGGTTGTTGTAATTGCCGTAACAGGTGGCGTAGATCACCGCCTTGCGGCCATGCGCGGGGGCGGATGCGTTGACGGCGGGCGGGTTTTCCGCCGCCTGCTTTTCGAACGTCTTGCCGGCGAATTTCGGCAAGGCGGCATCCTTATGGACACCGGCCACGCCTTGCATCACACCGCGGGTCAGGCCGTTCTTGCGGTCGGTCGCCCAATTGGCCAGGCCGGACAAGCTGGACCCCAGCTTGCCGTTGCGGTCGGTTTCGGTGAGTTGCGCTTCCATGCCACCGCCGATTTCGCCCTTTTTCTTTTCTACGGCGCGGTAGCGCAGCATCAGATGGGGGAAATCCAGGTTGAATTCGTGCGGCGGTACATAGGGGCACTTGGTCATGAAGCACATGTCGCAGAGCGTGCAGGCATCCACGACCGGCTTGAAATCCTTGGATGAGACGGTGTCGAGTTCACCGCTTTCCGAATCGTCGATCAGATCGAACAGACGCGGAAAACTGTCGCACAGATTAAAGCAGCGCCGGCATCCATGGCAGATGTCGAACACCCGTCGAAGCTCATCATCCAGCTTCGCTTCGTCGTAGAATTCGGGGTTGTTCCAATCGATCGGATGCCGTGTGGGGGCATCCAAACTGCCTTCCCGGCTACCTTCAGCCATCGCGCACGCCTCATATCTTCTTTGGTTATCGAGACCGTGCCCGTCCGCCGCCCCGTCGCGTGGGCGCGAACGGTCACTGAACGGAAGATCACCGGCGGCGCCGTCCCGCGCCGCCGGTCACCCTGCTAGTATTTAGCCGTCCAAGGAATCCAGGGCTTTCTGGAATCGGCCGGCATGACTCTTTTCCGCTTTCGCAAGCGTTTCGAACCAATCGGCGATTTCGTCGAAGCCTTCTTCCCGCGCCGTGCGCGCCATACCCGGATACATATCCGTGTATTCGTGGGTTTCCCCGGCGATTGCGGCTTTCAGGTTGTCGGAGGTCCCGCCGATCGGCTCACCGGTCGCGGGGTCGCCAACTTCTTCGAGGAACTCGAGATGACCGTGGGCGTGGCCGGTTTCGCCTTCCGCGGTCGAGCGGAAAACGGTGGCGACGTCGTTGTAGCCTTCGATATCGGCCTTCTGAGCGAAATACAGGTATCGGCGGTTCGCCTGGCTTTCACCGGAGAACGCATCTTTCAGATTATTTTCGGTTTTGCTGCCTTGGAGCGACATGGAACCCTCCTTTTATTCTCTCCCATTGTGCCGGGTTCGGGCAGTGCACCCGCCCAGCCGGACATACACCAACATGGGCTGTCAGTCTGGCCCAGGATTGTTGGTTGCGTACAATATGGGACGGGGGAATTAAGGAGTCAATTATTTTAGAAACGTTCCAATAACGTTTCTAAGATTTTTGATCTAGGTCGATTTTCTTTCGGATAATTATCAATCGCTGCCGGAAAGGCGCACCACGACATCGACCCTGTCGACCTTTTTACCGCTTGGCGGCGTGGGCAGGCTGGCCAAGGTCACATGGCTGGACGGGATGTCGATCAACTCACCCGTTTGCGGATCGTAGAAGTGATGGTGATTGTCGATATTCGTGTCGAAATAGGATCGGCCCGGTTCGACGACCACTTCCCGCAGAAGCCCCGCTTCCTTGAACTGATGCAAGGTATTGTAGACCGTCGCAAGGGACACTTTTGCATCGGCCGATTTCGACAATGCATACAGATGTTCCGCCGTCACATGCTGGTCGCCGGAATCGTACAGAAGACGCGCCAGGGCCAGACGTTGCCGTGTCGGACGCAATCCCGCGCCCCGAAGCTTGTCCAGAACTTTTCCGTAAGGCCTATCCATCTTATACCCTTCAATCACGTGCCGGATGCAGGCCGCCGTTTTTCGGGTCGGTTATCCGCATCGACCAAACCATATCATGCTTCGTCATGTCTCTCTAATTTACTGCGCGGTTCAACAGAACCGAACTTGGGACTGGCGCAACAGAGAGGACATACCCACATATTCGCGCATGCCGTTTATAAATACGCACCAATAATGTAGCGATTACTTTTTAATATTTCAAATGTGCAGTTCGAACTCCATTGATCCCAAGCGCGCCGCAGCGATATTTCAACGCTGTTCAGCCGGGCGACTCTGATACACCTACATGCCCTGGAACAGAGAAACGCATGGCTCAAACCGGTAAAACGCGATCCCGCGCAGGCAAAAAGGCCTCCGCGACGAAGAAAACCGCCAAAACCTCTGGCGGGCGTAAAACTGCGTCCAATAAAACCCGCAAACGCGCCGCTTCCAAGCCGGCGAGCGGCACGGACAAACAGGCCCGCAGCCGCGGTCCCTTCCTGTGGCGGGCCGCCAAGGCCCTGATCAGCCTGGCCATCTGGGGCGTGATCGCGCTTACGGCGGTTCTCGTCTATTACGGTTGGACCCTGCCGGACGTTACCGGCATCGACAAAGACGACCCCCGTGGGGCGGGTTTTGCCGTGATCGATTCGAACGGAGATCTGGTCGCCCGGACGGGCACGGTCCACGGCGACCATGTCACGCTTGCCGATCTGCCCCCCTACCTGCCGGAAGCCTTGATCGCCATCGAGGACCGCCGGTTCCACGACCATCCCGGCGTCGACGTCATCGGTCTGGCCCGCGCTGCCTGGACCAATCTGTTGGCCGGCGGCGTCCGCCAGGGCGGCAGCACGCTGACCCAGCAGCTGGCCAAGAATCTGTTCCTGTCGCCGGATCGCACCTTGCGGCGGAAAATTCAGGAAGTCCTGCTGGCCGTGTGGCTGGAATCGAATTTGAGCAAGGACCAGATCCTGGAGATCTATCTGAACCGCGTCTATCTGGGCGCGGGCGCCTATGGCATCGACGCCGCCGCGCGGACCTATTTCGGCAAGCCGGCAAGCGATGTCACGCTGTTTCAGGCAGCGGTTCTGGCGGGCCTGCCCAAGGCGCCCAGCCGGTACAACCCGGTCGCCGACCCGGAACTGGCGGCGCAACGCGCGGCGATCGTCCTCAATGCCATGGTCGCCAACGGCGTGCTGACCCAGGCACAGGCGGATGCCGCGAAACGCCCGACCGTTCCGGTGGTCCGCGCCGATACCCGCGGACGGTATGGCCGGTACTTTGCCGATTGGGTGGTGGGACGGGCCGCGGATATCGCCGGCGGGTCGAGCCGCGACCTGGTCATCGCCACGACGCTGGAACCGGGGCTACAGCATTTGGCGGAAAAGGTCGTCGCGCAGCACCTTCCCGCCATCAAAAAGGCAGGCGCGTCGCAGACCGCCTTGATCGCCATGCGTCCGGACGGCGCGGTCGTTGCCATGGTCGGCGGGTCGGATTGGCAAAAAACCCAGTTCAACCGCGCAGTTCACGCCTATCGCCAAACCGGATCCACTTTCAAATATTTCGCGTATCTGGCGGCTTTGGAGGCCGGCCTTACCCCGGATACGATGATCGACCCCCGCGACGGGACGATCGGCGACTGGACACCGCGCGATTTCGGCAAGACGCCTGACCATCCCGTCAGCCTGCGTGACGGTTTCGCAAAATCCCTCAACACGGTGTCGGTCGCCGTCGCGGAAAAAGCGGGGCGGTCCAAGGTCATCGACCTCGCCCATCGCCTTGGCATCACTTCCGACCTGTCGCCGGACCGGTCCCTGGCGCTTGGCGTGCACGGCGTCACCTTGATTGAGTTGACCGGGGCCTATGCGACCTTGCCGAACCGCGGCGATGCGGTTCTGCCCTATGGGATCACCAGGATCGCCGAGCGCGGCGGCGAAACGCTTTACGTCCGGCCGCCGCGGGACACCGCCGCCGTGCTGGCGCCCGACGTCGCCCGGACCATGCATTCCCTGCTTGCCTCTGTGATCGAATACGGCACGGGCAAGAACGCCCAAATCGGCCGCACCGCCGGCGGCAAAACCGGCACATCGCAGGACTACCGCGACGGATGGTTCGTCGGGTATACGCCCGATCTGGTCGTCGGGGTCTGGATCGGCAACGATGACGGATCGCCCACCAAACGGATCACCGGCGGCGGATTGCCTGCACGGATGTGGGGGGCGTTCATGAAAGCCGCGACCGACGGTTTGCCCGATTCCCCGATGCCGTTTCCCAAGCCAAAACTTTTTGGCGGTTTGTTCAGTTTCGGCGAGGGAGGAGACTCGGAGGGCGGTTCCACCGTGGAGGAATCGGAGCGCATCGATACGATCCAGGAGAACAGCGGCAGGCGCTGACCATCCAGTTGGGGAAAGCAATATGAAACAGATATTGGAACCGAAGAACGGCCGTTGCAGTGCGGTCATTTCGGAGGGGTTGGTCTACGCCGTAGCAACCGACCCGGAATGTGCGGACGGCATCGCCGATCAAACGCGGAACACCTTGCAGGACCTTGAAAGACTGCTCGTCGAGGCCGGAAGCGGGAAATCCGGCTTGCTGCAGGCAACGGTGTATTTGAGCGATGTTTCCGAAAAACCAGCAATGGACAAGGTTTGGCGTGACTGGGTTGGTCCGGTGGAAAACTGGCCGCAACGGGCTTGTGTCGGAGTCGACCTCGACGACGGCTACTTGATCGAGGTCGTCGTCGTCGCGAAAACCCTGTCCTGACGGGAGGCTATTGCGTGGCGCCTGCTTTCTGGAGCAGTTCGGCGACCCGGCGGTCGCGGTTGTTGCGCGCATAGTCCAATACGCCACGGCCAGAATAATCCCTGAGCGAGAAGTCCGGTTCTGCCTTAAGCAGCAGGCCGAGGATATCCCGATCGCTTTCCCGCGCCGCGACCATGAGCGGTGTTTCCCCGCGCCGGTTCTGTGCGTTCACGCTTGCGCCCAATCCGATGAGAGATTCGATCGAACCGTAGCGGCCTTGGATAACGGCCCAGTGCAACGCCGTATTCCCGTCGCGGTCCGACGCCGAGAGTTTCGCGTTATTTTCGACAAGCAGCTCTATCAAATCGATGAATTCGTCCCGCGCCGCATAAATCAGCAGTGTCAGGCCGTCATTATCCGCCATGTTCGGGTTGGCGCCCTTGAACAACTCGTTGCGCAGCGTTTGATAGTCCCCGTCCTTGACCGCCTGCATGGCCGGTTCGTCGAGGCCCAGAATCGTTTGGGCACCTGCGCCGAACGGCGCCAAAACCGCACACATGACGGCAATGGCCAGGATGCGTTTGAAAATCGCGAGCTGCATTCAGGATCCCTCCCCTTGTCGCCACCTTTGCAGACCAAGGCCTGCAGTCGACGGCACGGTCATCTCCGTCCCCTGATTCAGCAGGGAATCGTCGCGTATTCAAGTCGCGATCCGTGATGTTTCGAGGTCGATATGGGTTAAGGGACCAATGGTCGCAACCATTCGACCGCGTCTTCGGCCGTCGGCACGCTGTCACCCGGCGGCGAGGGCGGCCTGTCCACCATCACGACCGGAAGACCTAGCCCGCGCGCCGCCGTCAGTTTTGCCGCCGCCGCCGCGCCGCCGCTGTTTTTCGTCACCAGGATATCGATCCGGTTTTCTCGCAGAAAGGCTTCCTCATCCGCCAGCGAAAACGGTCCGCGCCCCTGGATGACGGTGCAGGCCTTGGGCAAGTCTTCGGGTGCGGGCGGTTCTATCATCCGCGCCCATAACCGAACGTCCGGCACTTCCTTGAACGGTCCCAGGTCCGACGACCCCACCGTCAGGAAAGCCCGGCCGCCAAGCGCCGGCAGCAGCGCCGCCGCGGCGTGCAGATCGGGAACAAGCCGCCAATCATCCCCGGGGGCAGGGGTCCAGGCGGGCCGGTCCAGCCGCAGGCGCGGCACACCCGTCGCCGCGCAGGCCGCGACCGCGTTTGCCGTGATCCGGGCCGCGAAGGGGTGGGTGGCGTCGATCACCGCGTCGATGCCCCCGTCCCGCAGGTATTGCGTCAGGCCCGGAACGCCGCCGAACCCGCCGACGCGGATATCGCCCAGGGGACGGGTCGGCGCTTTGGTCCGCCCCGCAAGCGAGGTGACGACGGCCAGGGCCGGGCCGAATGCCGCGTCCAGCGCCTGTGCCAGCGCCACCGCTTCACCCGTTCCACCCAGGATCAAAACCTTGGACACCGTGGCCATGCTTTATTCCCGCGCGGTGAAAGCAAGTTCGACCCCGTTCCGGTCGACGACGAGGATGTCGATCGCGCCGCCGCCCAGCGTCGCCAGGGCGACGGACCGGGCCCGGTGCGCGACGAGTTCCGCCAGCGGCAATCCTTCAGCCAGCGTCAGGACTTCGGCCGCCGTATTCGCCTTGCGCACCTTGCCGACCAATGCCGCGCCGCCACCGGCGGCCGCAACCAGCTTGGCCAAATCGGCGAAATCGACCTGGCTGCGCGAGGAATGCAGGTCGAGCTTGCCCTGGCCCAGCTTCACCAGTTTCGCGAAACCGCCAGCGATGGTGACGCGCGGCACCGGATGGGCCCGCAGATATTTCAACATGCCGCCCGCGAAATCACCCATGTCGATCAAGGCCTGATCGGGCAGGTCGAACTTTTTCTGCACCGCCGCTTCCGACGCATTCCCCGTGGCGCCCGCGACATGGGTGAGGCCGGTCGCCCGCGCCACGTCTATGCCGCGATGGATCGAGTGGATCCAGGCGCTGCAGGAAAACGGCACGACGATGCCGGTCGTCCCCAGAATAGAGATGCCGCCGAGGATGCCCAGGCGCGGGTTCCAGGTTTTCTTCGCGATCTCCTCCCCACCGGGTACCGATATCGTAACGATCAGGTCGAGGGGCGCATCCCGCCGGTCGGCAAGGTCCGCCAGATTGTCGTGGATGATCTGGCGCGGCATCGGGTTGATCGCCGGTTCGCCGGGCGGCAGCGGCAGGCCCGGCTTGGTAATCTTTCCGACCCCCGGCCCGCCGCGAAATGTGATGCCCGACCCGGCGGGACCGGGTTCGACCGCCGCGATGATGGTCGCGCCATGGGTCACGTCAGGGTCGTCGCCCGCATCCTTGACCACGCCGCATTGCGCCGTGCCGCCGGCGACATCCGCCGCCACGGTGGGGAATTCAGGCAATTGTCCCTTGGGCAGGCGGATGGTGACCCGGTCCGGGATCTGTCCGGTCAGCAGGCCTTCGAAGGCAGCCTTCGCCGCCGCCGCCGCACAGGCGCCGGTCGTCCAGCCTTTCCGCAACGGGCCGTCGGGTTTTCTGGTCAATCGGGGCCCCACCCAAATCGTGATTTTCAAACGCACCTTATAGAGCACGGTGCCACGCCGCCAAGCGTGCGAAGCGGGTCGCTTTCGGGCTAGGCGAGCGGGGGCCGTCCGTTTATGGTCCCCGCCATGACATCTTCGCTTGTTCTTCCTTCTTCCCTGCCGGTCCTTGAACCGGGCTGGGTCTGGCTTGTCGGCGCCGGTCCGGGCGATCCCGGCCTGTTGACGCTGCATGCGCTGAACGGCCTCGCCCAAGCGGACACTGTTGTCTATGACGCCCTGGTCGACGACCGGATTCTGGCGCTGGCCGCGCCGGATGCGGAAATGATCCACGCGGGCAAACGCGGCGGCAAACCGTCGCCCAAACAACGCGCGATTTCCAACCGCCTGGTGGACCTGGCGCGGGACGGCCGCAAGGTCGTTCGCCTGAAGGGCGGCGATCCCTTCGTGTTCGGCCGAGGCGGGGAGGAAGCGCTGGACCTGGTCGATGCCGGCATCCCCTTCCGCGTCGTTCCCGGCATCACCGCGGGGATCGGCGGGCTGGCCTATGCCGGGATTCCGGCGACCCATCGCGACACGAATTCCGCCGTCACCTTCGTGACCGGCCACGGCGTCACCGGCGACGTGCCCGACGGGTTGAATTGGCAGGCGCTGGCGCAGGGATCCCCTGTGCTGATCCTCTATATGGCTCTGAAACATATGGGCGAGATCACCCGCCGCCTGATCGAGGGCGGCCGGTCGCCTCACGAACCGACGGCGCTGGTTTGCAGCGCCGCGACGGAAAACCAGCGGGTCGCCGTCACAACGCTGGCCGACGCGCCCGCCATCGCCGAAACGCTGGATCCGCCCGCCATCGTCGTGATCGGCGATGTCGTCCGTCTGCGCCCGGCGCTGAACTGGTTGGGGGCGCTAACCGGGACCGTTTTGGAAGCTGACCCGCTCGGCAACCGGTCCGACCGGGAAGCCGGCTAGTTCCCTCCCAGTGCCAATCAAACCGACAAAAGGCCTGGTGATCGCCGCGCCGTCCAGCGGATCGGGCAAGACCTTGGTCACGCTTGGCCTGTTGCGGGCGCTGACCCGGCAAGGCGTCGCGGCCCGCGGGATCAAGACCGGACCGGACTATATCGACCCGGCCTTCCACCGTGCCGCGACCGGCAAACCCTGTTTCAACCTGGACCCCTGGGCGATGCCGCCCGACCGGTTGCGCGCCCTTGCCGATCAAGCCGGGGCCGGGGCGGATATCACCATCGCCGAAGGGGTCATGGGCCTGTTCGACGGGGCCGCCGACGGCCGTGGATCGACCGCCGACCTGGCCGCAGCGCTGGGCTGGCCCGTCATCCTGGTGCTGGACGTGATGGGTCAATCCACGTCAGCCGCCGCGATTGTCGAAGGTTTCCGCCGGTTCCGGCCCGGCCTGTCCATCGCCGGCGTGATCCTCAACCGCACCGGCAGCGACCGTCATGCGAGCATGATCGCCGACGCCGTCGCGACCCTGCATGCCCCGCCGGCGATCCTGGGGGCGATCCCCCGCGACGAATTCATTTCGGTTCCGTCCCGCCATCTGGGATTGGTTCAGGCCGAAGAACACCAAGACCTGGACGCATTGCTTGAACGCGCCGCCGATCTTGTTGAGAAACATGTGAATTTGGACCTGCTGCGATCCCTTGGGGAACAGGCGGCAGCATCCGGCGCAAGCCCCCGCGCCGCGCCCCAAACGGCGAACGGGCCGGGATTGCCTGTTTTGGGGCAGCATATCGCCATCGCCAGGGATCGGGCTTTTGCATTTTGTTACGATACCGTGCCCCTGGCCTGGCAGGCGCAGGGCGCTTCGGTCTCTTTCTTCTCTCCGTTGGCGGATGAAGCACCTTCATCGGACGCGGACGCGGTCTATCTGCCGGGTGGCTATCCGGAATTGCATGCCGGGCGTCTAGCCGGAAATTCGTTTTTTCTGAATGGGTTAAGAGACTGCGCCGCGACGGGAAAGCCGGTTTTCGGGGAATGCGGCGGCTATATGGTCCTGGGCGAGGCCTTGATCGACGCGGACGGCGCCAGCCACCCCATGGCGGGCCTGTTGCCGTTGACCACCAGCTTCGCGGCGCGCAAACGGCATCTGGGCTATCGCCGCGCCCAAACCTTGAGCCCCACGATTCTGGGCCCGGCCGGCAGCGGTTTCGCCGCGCATGAATTTCACTACGCCACCGTGATCGCCGAGGGGCCGGGCGACCCGCTTTTCGCCGTGACCGACGCACGGCGCGAAAACCCTGCGAATACGGGCCTTGTTCGCGGATCGGTTGCCGGGTCCTTCCTGCACCTGATAGACCGGGCCTGCACCTGATAGACCGGGCGCCCAAAGGAACATCATGACCACGAATGCCGCGCCTTTCTGGAAGACCAAGACCCTGGCCGAAATGGACAATTCGGAATGGGAAAGCCTGTGCGACGGCTGCGGCCAATGCTGCCTGCACAAGCTGGAAGACAGCGATACCGGTGCGGTCGCCGTCACCGACGTCGCCTGTGCGTTCCTGGACATAGAGAAGTGCCGTTGCATCGACTATGCGAACCGGGCGGTGAACGTGCCCGATTGCGTCGCCCTGTCGGTCGCCAATGTCGGCAGCCTGCACTGGATGCCAGAAACCTGCGCCTATCGCGTGCTATCCGAGGGCAAGGACCTTGCGGACTGGCACCCATTGATCACCGGCGATCCGGACAGCGTCCACCGGGCCGGCATATCCGTGCGGGGCAGGGCCGTCTCGGAATTATCCGTCAGCGATCTTGAAGACCACGTCACCGGATGGCTGAATGCCAATCGGGCGACCTTGGAATGGCGCCAGAAAGAAGCACGCCGGCAAAGCGCCTCAGGGGCGGATAAGCCCAAAAGCAACCGCAAGCCGGCCCGAAACAAACCGGCCCAGAAGAGGAAACATCGATGACCGCTGCCACCCCCGACCGCTTTCGCGGTGTCCTGGTTCCCGCCTCCACGCCGTTCAAAGCGGACCTGACGCCGGATTCGGCCCGGTTCAACCGGTTTTGCGCCTGGCTGTTGGACGAAGGCGCTGATGGTCTCGCCATTTTCGGCACGACCAGCGAAGCGAATTCCGTCGGCATGAAAGACCGGATGCGGATGACCGAGGGCCTGGTGGAAAGCGGCGTTCCGGCGGCCAAGCTGTTGCCGGGTACGGGGACCTGCGCCCTTGCCGACAGCGTGGAATTGACGCGGCACGCGGTGGAACTGGGCTGTGGCGGCGTGCTGGTCCTGCCGCCCTTCTATTACAAGAATGCCAGCGAGGACGGGCTGTACGCCAGCTTCGCCGAGATCATCGAGCGCGTCGGCGACAGTCGATTGCAGCTGTATCTGTATCATTTCCCGCAGATGGCCGGTGTCGGCATTCCCATGGGCGTCATCGATCGGCTGTTGAAGGCCTATCCGCAGACCGTTGCGGGCCTGAAGGACAGTTCCGGCGATTGGTCGAACACGGAAGCCGTCATCAAGAACTTCCCCAGCCTGCACACCTTCCCCAGTTCCGAATCCCGCGCCGTCGATGCGCTGAAGATCGGTGGGGCGGGCTGCATCAGCGCCAGCGCCAATATCAATGTGCGCGCCATCCGCGCCTTGATCGATGTCTGGGACAAGCCGGAGGCCGACGCATTGAACGCCAAGGTTTCCGCCATCCGCACCATCATGGAAGGCTATCCGATCATCGCAGCCGTCAAGGCGGTGCTGGCGGCGTTCAGCGGCGACCAGGAATGGAACCGGGTATCGCCGCCACTGACCAGCCTTCCCGCTGAAAAGCAGGCCGCCCTGGTCGCGGCGTTGAAAGCGGAAGACTTTTCGCTCTCCATGCCGGTATCCGAAGCCGCCTGAGCGTTCTGCCGGGCCGGTTGAAGGACGCTTTCAAACCGTCCGTCCAAGCACAGTTGACGCGGATTGCACTCGCCATTCGGGGCTGAATCCGGCTAAGTCGGGGCATGCGCTTCTTCCCCTCTTTCGCCGACCCCCTTGCCAGGCGGTTCGACAAGGTGCCACCGGATCAAGATCTGGCGGTGCGGGATGGCGATTGCTTCATTCCGGTTGAAATTCGGCGAAATCCCAAGGCGCGGCGGATGACCCTACGGCTCGATTCGCACAACGACCAAGCGGTTTTAACCGTTCCGACAGGAACCGGGATGCGCCGGATGCGCGCCTTCCTGGACGAACACACGACCTGGCTGGTCGAGTCGTTCCGCGCCTTGCCGCCCCGGATTCCCTTCCAGCACGGTATCGACGTTCCGTTACTGGACGGTACCGTAACGATTTTTCACGATCCCACTCATCGCGGCAAATGCCGGGTCGAGGGCGATGTCCTGCTGGTTGGCGGCGATGGCCCGCATGTTCCGCGCCGGGTCCGTGACCATTTGAAGGCGGAGGCCCGCCGGGAAATCAGCGCACAGGTCGACATCCTGACCGAACGAGCCGGCCTGAAAGCCGGGCGAATCACCGTGCGGGACCAGGTCAGCCGCTGGGGCAGCTGCGCCGCAAACGGCAATCTATCCTTCAATTGGCGGCTGGTCTGCGCCAAAGCGGACATCCTGACCTATGTCGTCGCGCATGAGGTTGCGCATCTGCGCCATATGAACCATTCCCCCGCCTTCTGGTCCCTGACGGAGGAATTGGCCCCCGGTTCCCGCAAGGCTCGTGCCTGGCTGCGCGAACACGGCGCGGCGCTGCACCGAATCGGATAGCCGCTTGGTCGCCAAACAATCCTCCCTGCATCTCACCGGCAAATGGTTGATCGCCCTGTTGACCACCTTGGTCGCGATCGGCCCGATGACGATTTCCTTCTACGTCCCCTCGATGCCGGCGATCGCCGAAAGTCTGCAAGCGCCGATCGGCGCGGTTCAGGCGACGATGACGACCTATCTGATCGGATTCGCCCTGGCGCAGCTGATCTATGGGCCCTTGTCCGACCGGTTCGGGCGCCGGCCGGTCCTGACCGTCGGGTTGCTGATTTATCTGGCCGCCAGCGTGCTTTGCGCCTTCGCCACCAGTGTCGAACAATTGCAGGGCATGCGCATGCTGCAAGGGTTCGGCGCCTGCTGCGGACCGATTTTGGGGCGCGCCATCGTGCGCGACCTGTTTGACGGCGTCGCCATGGCAAGGGCCTTCGCCATCATAGGGGCAGCGGTCGCCGTTGGGCCCGCCGTCGCGCCGATGATGGGCGGTCTGGTGCAGGAAGCCTTCGGCTGGCCGGCGAATTTCCTGGCCGTCGCGATCCTCGGTTCCGCCGTCCTGCTGTTGGTGTTGGTCTTCCTGGGGGAGAGCAATACCAACCTGAACCTGGACGCGGCGCGGCCGCGCGCCGTGCTACGGAACTATTTCTCGCTGGTCACCAACCGGACATTCATGGGCTATGTTCTGGTCAACGCGCTGATCTTTTCCGGCGTCTTCGCCTATCACGTCAGTTCCGCCTTTCTGTTCATCGCGGAACTGGGTCTGCGGCCGTCGCAATTCGCGCTGATCGCCCTGGTGACCGTTCCGGCCTATGTATCCGGCAATTTTCTGAGCAACCGGCTGCGCATGCGCGGCATGAAAGGCCGGCAATTGATCGGCATCGGCGTGACCTGCACGCTGGCCGGCGCGGCTTTGCTTGGCATACTGGCGGACGATTTGTCCCTGATCCGCGTGCTGGGGCCGATGATGCTTTATTTCTTCGGCTTCGGCATGGTCCTGCCGCAGGGGATCGCCGGCGCCTTGCAACCCTTCCCACGGATCGCCGGCAGCGCATCGGCCAGCATGGGCTGTATCCAGATGTTCAGCGGGGCGGTGTCCAGCGTCATCGCCGCCGGGCTCTATCACGGGGATGGCGCCCATGCGCTGGGCTGGGTCCTGTTGACTGTGACGGTGGCCGCCGGACTGATATTTTTCACCATGGTGCCGGTCGAAGCGGACCCCAAAGAACAGCATCACTGAGGCCCTGCGACCTCGACGCCTCAAACCTGCGCGTCAAAAAGGTTAACAAATTTTAATAAATTTTTCTGAGTGTGCGGCTCATCACATCGGATAGGCCGACTCCTTCCTATCGTGGGCACCAGAAGAGAAGGAGATTGGTCATGCAAATGAGGGGTATGCAGGTCATGGACGTCCAGGAAACGGGGGTCCTTGGAACGGTCCGAAATCTTCTGATTGGCGCTTTTGCCGGTGTTTTCACAGGTATCCTGGCGTTCTGTTCGGAAGCCGTCTTCGGATATGCGGACATCTTGGCCACACTGTTCTAGGGCAACCCTGTTTCGATCCGGTCGTTACCTCAGTAGCGGATCTGTTTGGATGGTGTTGCACCGCTGAGGCCGCCTTTCCGGAAACGGTTGGGTTGGTCGCCTGCGGGGTAGGGGAATCGCCGGAGAAACCTCGACGACACTTGGATACGGCTTGCCGGCAAAAAAGGGGCGGGAGCTCTTTTCGGCAATACGTTAACATCGATGGTGGTTCCCTCCCAATCAGAAGGGAGGTACCGAACCCACGGGCGGAGAAGCCGTCTCAGCGGTGCAACACCATCCAAACAGAACGACCCGACGTACAAAGTCCTGAGACGCACAGTTTCCAGAGACGCACTGACCCCAGAACAGACCTCCCCTGGTCGCTCCGTCCGTATGGGCAAGCAAGGTTGAAAAGACCACACCGCCCAGACGGACGGAGAACGCCTCACCCGGTCGCCGCGTCACGCAGAACGTGGCTGTGATCGGCGGCATAAAGGCGACTATCCTCAAAATCCGATTGTTCAAGCACCCGGCCCACAAGAATCAAAGCGGTTCGGGTGATGCCGGATTTCTTCACTTTTTCCCGGATATCGACCAACCGACCCTGGATGATCACCTGATCCGGCCAAGTAACGCGATAGGCCACGACGACAGGGCAATCCGCGCCATAAAGCGGCGTCAGCTCGCGCACGACCTTGGCCAGGTTGTTGACGGAAAGATGAATTGCCAGGGTCGCGCCGCTTTTTCCCAGGGTCGTCAGATCCTCACCCTCGGGCATGGCCGACGCGCGCACCGCCGTGCGGGTCAGAATCACCGATTGCGCGATACCGGGCAGGGTAAATTCCGTCTTCAATTCCGCCGCTGCCGCCGCATAAGCGGAAACCCCCGGCGTGATATCGAAATCAATGCCCAATGCCTCCAACCGGCGGATCTGTTCCGCGACCGCGCCATAAAGCGACGGGTCGCCGGAATGAACGCGGGCGACGTCCTGGCCCTTTTCATGAGCGGCGGCGATTTCCGCGATGATCTCATCCAGATGCATCGGCGCGGTATCGATGACCCGTGCGCCTTCGGGCGCTTCCGCCACCACCGCTTCGGGAACGAGCGAGCCCGCATACAGGCAGACAGGACAGGATTGGATGAGTTTCAGCCCCCGCACCGTGATCAGGTCGGGTGCGCCGGGGCCGGCGCCGATGAAATGTACGGTCATCCCTGGACCTTTCCTATCTGTTGGGTGGTTTCGCTTTTTTGCGCATATCCGCGCGGGGTGTAGATCCGCGTCCCCTGCGGCAGGTCGAGAATCCGGCTTTCGGAATTGCCGATGACGACCAGCGACAGCATGTCGACCGCTTCGGGTTCGAATTCGGCCAGGGTCGTGACCGTTACCTGCTCACCGGGCCTGCCGAGGTTCCGCGCGATGGCGACCGGCGTCGTGTCAGGGCGTTCGCCGAGCAAGATGCCGCGCGCTTCGCCCAGCAGGGTCCGTCGGCGCAGGCTTTGCGGATTGTAAAAGGCGATGACGAAATCGCCCGCCGCAGCCGCCTGAAGCCGCCGGCGAATCACGTCGCGCGGGGTCAAAAGATCGGACAAGGAAATCAGGCAGAAATCATGCCCCATCGGCGCGCCCAAACGGGCAGCGGCGGCCTGGAAGGCTGAAATGCCGGGAACCACGGTGACGTTGACGCCCCGGATAGCCCGGTCCTCCGCGGCCTCGACCTGTTCGAAAACCAGGGTGGCCAAGGCGTAAATTCCGGGATCGCCGGAGCAGACGAGCGCAACGGTTCGCCCCTCGGCCGCGAGTGTGAGGGCCTTCAAGGCGCGGCCCGTCTCATCGCCCAGCGGCGAACGGTGCTGTTCCTTGCCGCCGATCAGATCGGCGCAAAGATCGAGATACAAATCGTACCCAACCACATCATCGGCATTTCGCAGCGCTGCGACCGCTTCCGGCGTGCGCCAGGGAAGTTGGCCCGGACCGATGCCGACGACAAAGAGGCGCCCGCCGGTCCGGCCCGCTTGGCCGTCGACCCGGTCCTTGGCCTTTGCAATCGCGACGGTGACCCGGCCCAACCGGACCTTTGGCACCACCAGTTCCGCATCCGGGCCGGCCAAGGCCAAAGCGGCCCCTTCCGCCACGCCGTGACAGCCGGTTTCCTTGAAGACGATGTCCGACGGGTTGGCGAGGCGCGGCGCTTGCGCCTCCAAATCCGCGGCGGTCAGGAAACGCGGATCAAGGCCCAGACACTGGGCCGCGGCAAGCACCGCGGGCTCGTCCGCCTTGATATCGATCGACCCTGCGGCGGCGACCGAGGCCGTTGCCAGCCCGTTCTCGGTCAATACACGGCGCACCGCTTCGACGCCTTCTTCCGCGGGCACGCCGCGTTCCGCGCCGATCCCCACCGCCAGAACGGGCGGATGCAGGACAAGGGCGTCGGTTCCGTCTTTAACCACGCGGTCGGTCACCAAAACGCTTTCCACACCGGAGGCCGAGAAACGCGCCGGTTCCAGCCAGGAAACATCGCCAGCCTCGACCGTCAGCGCGACCGGGTCGCCGGCCAGCAGGGCGGCGGTCACCGGTTTCACACGGTCCGGATTGCCCAGCATCCAGCCTGGCGGCGGATCGTCCAGCGCCGGGCCGGTGCGCAGATCGCCCGCCGTCGTGATCGCCGCCTGTCCGCCGAGCGCAGCGGCAATCTGTTGCGCCAGCCTGTTCGCCCCGTGATGTCCGCCCAAAAGCGGCACCGCGCTGGACCCATCCTCAGCCAAGGCGACCACTGCCGGTTCCGCATGTTTATCGGCCAAGAGCGGCGCGACGAAGCGAATCAGAATTCCGGCGGCGCATACCCCCACGATCGGTGTTCCCTGCAGGAACAGATCGCGGATCAGCGCGCCGGTATCCTCGAAAGCTTGGTCCAAGTCCGTCACGCGGGCGGAGCGGCCGTACAGAACCGCGTCGGGCAGGGTTTTCTGCAGCTGCCGCGCGGTGCGTGCGCCTGCTTCGGTCAAGGCGATCAGAGCGGTCATGGATTAGCGCTCCCCGCCGCCTTAAAGACAGCTTCTTCTTCCGTTTTGCGCCAGGCATCGCCGCGCCGATGGGCCAGGATCATCGAGAAATAGGGGATCGAGCCCGACGGCGCGTCCCGCAGGGGGAGGATCATCTGCTTTTCCATCGTCGCGTGCTGGATATAGAGGGCGCTATCGGCCATGCCTTCCGCTTCCAGCAGGCGCAGCACCTTGTCGAAATGGCGGCCGACCTTGATGAAAGCGACCGCATCCGCCGCTTTCAGGCGCCGGGCGAGATCGTCTTCCGGCAATGGGGCGGGTAGAATGGTCAGGACATCGTTGCGCGAGGCCAGCGGCGCGCCCGTCATCGCCGCCGAGGCGGTCAGGCTGGAAACGCCGGGGATTACCTCCACCTGGTGGCGTTCGGTCATCCGGGCGAACAGATACATGAAACTGCCGTAGAAGAAGGGGTCGCCTTCGCACAACACGGCAACGTCCCGGCCCGCGATCAGGTGTTCCGATATTTGTTCCGCGGCGGCGTCATAAACCTGTTCCGCCGGGAAGCGCGCCTCGACCATCGGCATGCGGATCGGGATTTCGACGGCCCCGTCCGGCAGATGGGGCGCGGCGATCCGGCGGGCGAGCGACTCGCCCTCAAGCGGCGCGGGCCAGGCGACGACGGGCACCCGCTGCAGCAGTTTCATCGCCTTCACGGTGATCAGGTCCGGGTCGCCGGGGCCGACCCCGACGCCATAAAGCACCCCTTCCGCCATGCTCAATTTCCTTCCCGCCCGACGGGCTTGCGAACAGACAGTTGCGTCACCGGCATCAAGGGCCGCCAGCCGTGATAGGGGCCGACCGCATCCAGCCGCGACACGGCAATGCGGACCATGTCGCCACCCACGCGTTCCCGAAACGCGGCGAGGCGCATTTCGCTTTCCACCGTCACCGCATTGGCGACAAGGCACCCGCCGGGAGCCAAGGCGTCCCAGCAGGTTTCCAGCACGCCCTCGGTACCGGCACCGCCGCCGACAAAGACGGCATCGGGCCGGGGCAAATCCGCCAGGGCCTCGGGCGCGCGGCCCGCGACGATGGACAGGTCGGGCACGCCGAGAACGGCGGCATTGCGGGCCGCCCGGTCGCGCCGTTCCGAATCCGGCTCAATAGCGATGGCGCGGCCGCCGGCGCGCATCCATTCGATGGCGATGGACCCGTTTCCGGTGCCCACATCCCATAGAAGCGCACCCGGGCGCGGTCCCAGAACGGCCAAAGTGGCCGCCCTGACTTCCCGTTTCGTCAGCTGCCCGTCATGCAAAAATGACTCATCCGGCAACCCCGGCACGGCACTGAGTGGAAGAGTGTCTTCTGCGGCGACACAGTCGACCGCGACCGTGTTCAGGTCCCGGACCGCACGACCGCCCCATTTTCCCGCAATTTCAGTTAGTTGGGCTTCATCCGGCGCACCCATATGCTCAAACACTGTCATCCGCGACGGACCATAACCCCGTTCGGCCAGCAACCCGGCGAGGGCGGCGGGCGTGGACCCGTCTTCCGACAGAATCAACAGCCGGGCACCGGGATAAAGGTGGCGGGAAACGAGGTCCAGCGGCCGCCCGTGAACTGTCAGCCGGGTCACCGCTTCCAACGGCCAGCCCAGCCGTGCGGCCGCCAGCGTGAAGGCGCCAGGCGCCGGGATGACCGTCAGCGCGTCGCGCCCGAATTCGCGGCCCAAGGTGACCCCGATGCCGTAGCTCATCGGATCGCCGGTCGCGAGGACGCAGACTTTTTGTCCTTCCAGCGCGCGGATATCGGCGATGGTATCGCGCAACGGCGACCGCCAGGTCATGCGCCGGGCGGCATGGGTTTCCGGCAGCATGGCCAGATGGCGCGCCCCGCCGATCACCACCGCCGCGTCGTCGACCAGCATCCGCACAGCGGGCGGCAGGACATCCATACCGTCCTCACCCAAACCGACGATCGTGAGCCAGGGCGCGGTCGTCATGCCCTTCCCCCGTTTACGCAAGCAACCGACAAGCCGTTGACCGCCGCCGCCGCAAGCGCGCTGCCGCCGTCGCGGCCGGGCAGGGTGATATAGGGAATTCCAAGGTCTGCCCGCATCAGCGCATCTTTCGATTCCGCCGCGCCGACGAAACCGACCGGAAAGGCGAGGATCGCGGCCGGCCGGGGCCACCCGTCATGCAGGCGCTCCAACAAATGAAACAGGGCGGTGGGGGCATTGCCGATGGCGACGACGGCGCCGTCCAGATCGTCCTTCCACAACTCGATTGCCGCCGCCGACCTTGTCGTCCCCAGGGTTTCCGACAAGCCGGGGACCGGCGCGTCGTTCAACCGGCACATCACCGGATTGTTCGCCGGCAGCAGCGTGCGTGTCACGCCGCGCGCGACCATTTCGGCATCGGTGAGGATCGGCGCGCCGCCCCGCAACGCCGCACAGCCGGCGTCCGCGACATCCCCGTCCCAGACCAACTGACCGGCAATATCCGGACGGGCGCAGGAATGCACCAAGCGTTCGATGACCGGATGCAAGCCGGCCGGAAACCGCGCCAAATCGACCGCTGCGCGGACCTGGGCGAAGGACTCCGCATAGATCGCCTTCGGATCGCGGATGTAATCGTAGCGCTTGGCCGTCACGACACTACCCTCAACCATCAATCGCCCGACTTGTCCGCCTGCATCGATTTCGGGCCCAAGGGATGGTCCGCATGCGGATAGGGGTGATGGTGATGCCCGTGGTCATGTCCATGCCCGTGGCCATGATCGTGGCCGTGGGCGTGCCCATGGTCGTGATCGTGGGCATGGCCGTGCTCGTGCCCGTGGTGATGGTGCCCATGATCGTGGTCATGGCTGTGGTCATGCCCGTGTTCCGGCTCCGCCGTTCCGGTGCCGATCCCTTCCACATGGTGATGGTGGCTTTCCTGGGCCATGCCGACTTCGGCCTCGAATCCCAGGACCTGGGCGCGGTATTTGCACATCTGGCAGTTCATCGTGTTGGCGCCGTCGAGGATTTCCCACAGCCGTTCCTCGAACGTATCGAAGACTTTCGCATGGTCATTCAGGTAGGGGGCCTTGATGAACTCGACATCGGGATGGCGGGCAGCGACCTTGTCCACATAGCTGTAGATCCGGTCGACCAGGATGCCGGTGAACAGGAAATACGGGAAGACGACGATCCGCTTGTAGCCCAGCTTCACCGCGTGTTCGAGGCCCGGTTCCACTAGTGGAAACGTGACGCCGGAATAACAGGTTTCGGCCCAGCCGAAGCCCATCCCTTCCCACAACATGCGGGTCACCTTGGAGACGTTGGAATTGGCGTCCGGGTCCGACGCGCCGCGCCCGACCACGACCAGCATGGTCTCGTGCCGGGGCACGTCGACCCCCGCTTTCGCCAGGGCCAGGCCCTGTTCAACCCGGTCGCCCGCCGCCTGCAGCATCTTCAGGTCGACCGCCAATTCGCGGCCATACTCGATCTTCATACCCGGATTCTGCGCCGCATAGGTGTTCAGGACCGAGGGGATATCGTTCTTCGCATGGCCCGCCGCGAACAGCATGCCTGGCACTGCCAGCACGCGGGTCACGCCTTGCTCGCGCAATTTGTCCAGGCCGTCGCGGATGATCGGCGTCGCGAATTCAAGGAAACCGTATTCCACCGGATGGTCCGGAAACCGCGCCTTCATGCTGGTGGCGACCTGTTCGAATTCACGCACCGCGTCAACGCTGCGGCTGCCATGGCCACAAATCATGATGCCGAGTTTTTCGCCCGGTTGTTCGGGAAAACGGTGCGCGTCCGAATGGGATACTGCTGGGGCCGCGTCGCCGCGGCCGGTCGTCGTATCAGACATATTTGCCCCTGTCCTGTCTGCGGGTGCTCATACCCTACTAACGTCCCGGACGAATTTGCCCCCGCCCAGTCGGGTTCTCATTGGGGCTAGTCTCTAACAGGCCTGACCCGGCCCGTCAGCCCGATTTGCGACAGGGGATGTTCGGGAAGCGGACTGAACAGACGGGTAAAAGTGAAAAGACGATCAGGGCCGGGGAGCGTGTTTGTTGAGGATGCGCTGCAGGGTGCGGCGGTGCATTTTCAGCCGCCTTGCGGTTTCCGACACGTTGCGCCCGCATTGCTCATAGACGCGCTGGATATGTTCCCACCGCACGCGGTCGGCGGACATCGGGTCTTCCGGCGGCGGGGGCAGGGCTTCTTCCGCTGAGTTCAACAGCGCCCTGACAATCTGGTCCGCGTCGGCCGGTTTCGGCAGATAGTCGACCGCGCCCGCCTTTATCGCAGTGACCGCATTGGCGATGTTGCCATAGCCGGTCAGCATGACGATGCGCGCATCGGGCCGTGCTTCGGCCAGCGCTTCGACGACGCTCATCCCATTGCCGTCTTCCAGGCGCAAATCGACCAGCGCATAGGCCGGTGGTCGATCGGCGATCATGGTCATCGCCTCGACCACGCCTTCGGCGTCGCGGACCAGGAAGCCGTGCTGTTCCATCGCGCGGACCAGGCGGGTCCGCAGCGGGCGATCGTCGTCCACGATCAGCAAAGTCTTGTCTGTCTCGGCCGGTCCGGGGCGGACCATTGTCGTTTCTTGCATCAGGTCACTCAATTCTTGTCGCTCTCGTCGCTCTTTATCAATTGGGCCACGTCCAGGACGGATCTAGGCCAAATCACGTCGACGCAAGCGCCGCCCGTCTTCTTCTTGCTATACGCCGTTTCGGCGCCGATCCGATCAAGCAAAGTTTGCGCGATGAAGATACCCAGGCCCATATGCCCGGACTTCCCCGCCCTTGTCGAGAGATAGGGCTCGCCCAGCGAATCGATCATCCAACCGGCAAAACCCGGCCCGTCATCAAGGATGCGAAGGCGGACCTCCTCATCCGACCAATACAGCGACATCTCCACCGCCGACCGCGCGAACTGCCCGGCGTTCTGCACATAATTCCCGATTCCCTGAAGGAATTCGGGGCTGCGCATGACGACCGGTTCCGCCCCCGTCGACCTGTCGTCGACAGTCAGTCTGAAGGTGACGCCTTCGGGTAAATGGTCACGGGCCGCTTCTTCGGCAAGGCTTGTCAGCGGCAGACTGTCGAAAGGCTGGCCGCCTTCCCGTTCCGGCGTGCGCGACAGGGAGGCCAGAATATCACGGCACCGGTCGGCCTGGCTTTTCAGAAGATCCACATCCTCGCGCAGGGGGCTGTCGGGCGGCACCTCCCGCACCAGATCGGAGGAAACGAGCGCGATGGTGTTCAGCGGCGAGCCCAATTCGTGGGCGGCGGCCGCCGCCAAGGTGCCCAGCGCCGACATATGCCGCTCGCGGGCAAGCGCCGCTTCTGCCTCGGCCAAGGCGGCGTCGCGGCCGCGCGATTCGTCGGCGACCGACCAGACATAGCCCGCGGTGAACAGGATCAGCACCGCCAATGAGACCCAGAGGCCGACCACATAAACCCTGGGCAGTTCAGAAAAGCTTCCCTGCCAGGGCAACGGCAAAAAGAAGAAGGCCAGGAAGGTGATGCAGAAAAGCGCCAGGACGGTCAGCGCGACGGTGGTTCGGCGCGACAGGACCGTGGCCGCGACGGTCACCGGCACGGCGAGCAGCACCGCGAAGGGATTGGTCAATCCGCCGGTGAGATAGATCAGGCCTGAGACCTGGAACAGATCGAACCCCAGCAACAGGGCTGCGTGATAGTCGGTCAGCCTGACCGAGCGCCCGCTGCGCGCGGAAAGCCAGAGATTCGACAGGGCGAGCACACCGATGACCGCCAGGCATTCGACCACGGGCAGCGGAAATTCCAGCACGCCGGAAACACCCCAAACGGTCGCAAGCTGGCCGATCACCGCGACCCAGCGGATCAAGGCAAGCGTCCGCCCCTGAACGCCGGGCAGGCGCCTAGCGCGGCTTGCGTGACGCGCAAGCTGGCGCGGCTTCATCATTTTGGGCACCCGGGCTCTGCCCGGTCCGCTGTCTACCGTTCGGTCCATGGCGCCAAATCACCAGTGTCTTGATGCCCGTGCAAGCAAATTGCGGGTCGCCTTTATCGGATTTGCCCTATATCCCAAACCACGAAACACAAAGCCATCGAAACCAACCCCGATCGGACCCCATGGACCAGACCGCCCCCATCGGCACGGCCCCAAAAGTCGGCGCAGGCGACCTTGGCGCAACCGCACAGGCCAACCCCGCCGTTGCCGTATCGCATCTGACGAAACAGTTCGGCAACGTCACAGCGGTGGACGATGTCAGCTTCACGGTTCGGCACGGCGAAACCGTTGCGCTGCTGGGCGGCAATGGGGCCGGCAAGACGACGACGCTTTCCATGTTGCTGGGCCTGTTGCTGCCCACATCCGGAACGATCCATGTTTTCGGGCACGACATCGCCACGGACCGGCGGGATATCGTCCACCGCATCAACTTCACCTCGCCCTATGTCGACCTTCCGATGCGGCTGACGGTGCAGGAAAACCTGACCGTCTATGCCAGGCTATACGGGCTGCGCGATGTCAAAGGGCGGATCGCCGAATTGGCCGAGGACCTGGACCTGGGCGACTTCTTGAAGCGGCCGGTGAAGAAACTGTCCGCCGGGCAGAAAACCCGCGTCGGCCTGGCAAAGGCGATGTTGAACTGGCCGGAACTGCTGCTGCTGGACGAACCGACCGCCAGTCTGGACCCGGATACCGGCGATTGGGTCCGCACCTATCTGGAGCGGTATCAAGCGGAATCGGGCGCGGCCATCCTGCTGGCCAGCCACAACATGGCCGAGGTCGAGCGCCTGGCCAAAGACGTTCTGATGATGAAAGCGGGCAGGATCGTCGATACCGGGCCGCCGCGCGCCCTGATCGACCAATATGGCCGCAAGAATTTGGAAGAGGTCTTCCTGGATATCGCCCGGGGAACCCGGAGTGAAAACGGGGGCGCGCGCAATGACGACTGACCGAACAATCGATCGGCCCCGGCCCAGTTCCTTCAGCCCACGCCGGATCGGCGCGTTGGTGCTGCGTTATGTCTATATTCTGCGCGGATCCTGGCCGCGGATGATCGAGCTGGCTTATTGGCCGCTGGTGCAATTGGTGATCTGGGGCTTTCTGTCGAATTTCCTGCGCGAGGAATCGACCTGGGTCGCCCAGGCCGCCGGCGTTCTGGTTTCCGCCGTGTTGCTGTGGGACGTCTTCTTCCGCGGGCAGATCGGGTTTTCCGTTTCCTTCATGGAGGAGATGTATTCCCGCAACCTGGCCAACCTGTTCGTGACGCCGCTGCGGCCGCTGGAATTCGTCGCCTCGCTGGTTTCGATCAGCCTGCTGCGCGTGTCCTTCGGCGCGCTTCCCGCGGTGTTGCTGGCGATTCCGATGTTCGACGTGTCGCTGTTCGAGCTGGGCCTGCCGCTGTTCGCCTTCTTCGCCAATCTGATGATCATGTCCTGGGCGCTCGGCCTGTTCACCATATCCCTGCTGATGCGCGCCGGGTTGGGGGCGGAGAGCTTCGCCTGGTTCATCATCTTCCTGCTGGCGCCGGTGGCCTGCGTCTATTACCCGGTCACCACCCTGCCGGATTGGCTGCAGGTCGTCGCCTGGTCGATGCCCATGGTCTACGTCTTCGAAGGCATGCGGCATGTCCTGTTCGAAGGCAGTTTTCGGGTCGACCTGTTCCTGGGCGCCTGCGCGCTGAACGTGGTTTATTTCGGCCTCGGAACGATGACCTTCCTTTGGTCCTTCCGGGTCGCGCGCGACAAGGGCCAATTGCTGCAGATCGGCGAGTAGTGGACTGGAAACAGTGCACTGCTAAAGGTTTCCGGTCACGAGATCGCGCAACGCCTGGTCCAGCCCTGGCCTTGTTACCGGCAGCCCGTGGCATGGGATCATGATTGTCGGTTTCCTATTGGAAAGAACTTCTATCGCCCAAGCTTTGTAGGCGTCACGGTCGCCCACGCCGAATTTTGGGAAGGTACCCAGCAATGACGGGGTATCTGCGTAAATCTGACCTACGGAACCCTGACCCGGGGTACTCCGCCTTGGGAAAGGTGGCCCATTGAATGCGTCACAGACGATCCACGCCAAGCCGGCACCGGCTTCAACTTCTATCCATATTTCGCCGGTCTTCAGTCCCTCCGGTTCAAGAACTCGGATACTTTCGGGCAGGTCGATGGCGAGTTGGTCGACGGCTTCGAAATCGAACCCGGTTTGATTCGTCAGCCGCGGCGCCGCATGGCGCGAACAGATCAGGCGCGCCTTTGGATACGCCTCGGCATGCACCGCCAACCCGCGATTGTGATAGTGGTTCGGCGCCAGCAGGACGGTGACCTCGCCCAATTCCCTCAGACCAACCTCTACGGTATCCGTCAGTTTCGGCAAGGGGCTGTAGAGGCAGAGACCGCCATCCGGCAGACGAAGCACCGTACAGCTAAGCTTGTCCTGCCGGACGGTAAATACATCCGCAAAACCCTCGATTCGATCGACAAGTGCTTCGGGGCCGGTCATGACGCGCGCAGAAGCGTCAGGTGACCGCACAGGATTTCAACAAGGTCCGTGCCTGCTGTGTTCGAATTTTCGCTGCGGTTCGTTGCATGCACGCCCATGACACCAGCCACGAGACCTTTGGCCAGACCGTCTATTTCCACATCGTTTGGAAGGTCTCCGCTGTCTTGGGCAATCTCCAAGGCCAATTTGAAATGAGTTTCCAAGGCGTCCCAGTAATAGGCGACCGCTTCCGTCAGTCGCCCGCTTTGAACACGGGCATTCTCAATGCCGGTATTCACGACAAGGCAGCCCCATGGGCTGGACGTCATTGACCCCACTGTCACGAGGTTGCGTAGAAATGCCACGATGGCCGGAATGCCGCCGGCTCTAAGAGGGGGCATTGCTGTGGCAATTGCGGCGTCGGCGTAAAACCTCATTGCCTCCAGATACAGGCCTTCCTTGCCGCCGAAATCGGTGCGGATCGCAAATTGGTTGAGGCCTGTCAGCCTTTCCAGTTCCCGCACGCCGAGCGCCTGATAGCCATGTTCCCAGAACGCCTTACAGGCCTTTACCACGGCCTCCTGGCGGTTGTAGGTTTTTGGTCGGGCCATGCGCTTACATCCAATGCTCATCTATTTCTATACATTCGCATAGAAACAGTTTCTCCACAAGTGCATTGAAACTCGCTCGGGCGATTTTAGTTCGCCAGGCGGACTGGGCGACCAGGGAAAGAACGGCGAAAAAAATTTGGGTCTCAGGCCCCGCTGACGCCTGCCTCCGCGAAGGTGGCCATGCCGGCATGGCAGGCGGCCGCCGATTTGACGAGGCCGAGCGCGACCGCCGCGCCGGAGCCTTCGCCCAAGCGCATGTTCAAATTCAGCAAGGGCTCCTTGCCCAACTTCCCGAGCAACGCGGCATGCGCCGGTTCGGCGGAGAGATGGCCGACCACGCAATGGTCGAGCGCGCCCGGCAGCATGGCTTCCAGGATCGCGGCGGCGGCGGTGCAGGTATAGCCGTCCAGGATGACCGGCACGCGGCCGACGCGGGCGGCGATCACCGCGCCGACGATGGCGGCCAATTCATACCCGCCGACACAACGCAGCACTTCGAACGGATCGGTCATGGCGGCTTTGTTGGTCTCCACCGCCTGTTGAACGGCGGCGACCTTGGCCGACAACGCATCGCCCTCGACCCCGGTGCCGGGACCGACCCAGTCAGCTGCCTCACCGCCATAAAGCGCGTGGCAGACCGCCGCGGCGGCGGTTGTGTTGCCGATTCCCATTTCGCCGAGGCAGATGACATTCACGCCTTCCTCAACCGCCATCATGCCGTAGGCGAGCGCCGTGGCGCATTCCGAATCCGTCATCGCCGGCCCTTCGGTGAAATCCTTGGTCGGGTGTTCCAACGCCATTTCATAGACCCGCAATTCCGCGTCATGCACCAGGCAAAGCTGGTTCACCGCCGCCCCGCCATGCTGGAAATTGGCGACCATCTGCTGTGTGACGTCGACCGGAAAGGCGGAAACGGGCTTTGCCGTGGCGACCCCGTGATTGGCGGCGAAGACGGCGACGCGCGGGCGGTCGACCCGGGGCGGGGCCTTGCCCTGCCAGGCGGCCAGCCATTCCGCGACCTCCTCCAACCGGCCCAGCGCGCCCGGCGGTTTGGTCAATTGACCCTCGCGTTCCCGCGCGGCCTGGATCGAGGCTTCATCGGGACCGGGAAAGACTTTCAGCAGGTCCCGGATTTCCTGGAGGGAGGCTTGCGGCTGAGGATCGGACATCGTGAACTCCGCGTCGGCGTGGGATTTTCCGGCATTGCCGGCGAAAGACAGGACGGCTGCGGGTTGGCAGCCGCCCCGGAAGCGCTTAGAGCATGCCAACATGACGGACAAGCCCGAAGAAATACGCCATAGCACAGGATTCGCGCCGATTGCGGACATGCGCGCGGCGATGACCTTCCTGACGCGTTTTCCGGTGGGCGGGCGGCACCGGGCGCTCGACGCCTGCGCCTGGGCCTTTCCCATTGCCGGTATAGCGGTCGGCGTGACCGGCGGCGCGGTGTTCTGGTTGGCCGGATGGATGGGCCTGCCGCCCTGGATCGCCGCTTTCCTGACCCTGACGGCCACGGCGCTGGTCACCGGCGCATTGCACGAAGACGGATTGGCCGATGCCGCCGACGGGCTGGGCGCCGGCGGGTCGGTCGACCGCAAGCTGGAAATCATGCGCGACAGCCGCATCGGCGGATACGGGGCATTGGCCCTGATGCTGGCGACGGGGATCAAGGCAGCGGCCATCGCATCGTTCCTGCCCGGGCTGTCCGGCGCCACGGCGATTCTGGCGGTTCATATTCTGTCCCGCGCAATCCTGCCAGGCGTGATGGCGGCCTTACCGCCCGCCTCGGCCAGCGGCGTCGCGGCCAGCGTCGGACGGCCGCGTTTGGGCGCGGCCTTGGTTGCACTGACCCTGGGGGCGGGGTCGGCAATCGGCTTGATGGGTCTTTGTGCGGGCCTTGTCGCCCTTGCGGCCGTCGTCGCATCGGCTCTGGTTTTCGGCCTGCTGCTGAGGCGGTCGCTGGGCGGTTATAACGGCGATACGATCGGTCTGCTTGAACAGCTAAGCGAAATCGCCATCATGCTGGCGCTGCTGATCGCGGCGGCATCTTTCAACATTCTTGTACAAACGGGGGCGGCATTTGGCTGACATCGTAGAAACGCGCTGGTGGTGGGTTCGGCACGCACCGGTAACGGTCAATCAGGGGCGCATTTATGGGCAGCAGGACCTGCCCTGCGACACCGACGACACGGAAGCGTTCACCGGTCTGGCAAAAATGCTGCCGGAAGATTCCGTTCTTGTGACATCTGCCTTGAGGCGGGCCCATCAGACGGCGGACGCCATCGCCGCCGCCGGGCTGACCATGCCGGAACGGATAGAGTTCGGGTCACTGAACGAGCAGAGCTTCGGCGATTGGCAGGGGCTGACGCATGAAGAATTCGGGTTCAGCGGAACGCTCGGCAGCAGCGGGCGGTACTGGCTGGCCCCGGCCTATGAACGCGCGCCGAACGGGGAAAGCTTCACCGATCTTATCGCCCGCGTCGTCCCGACGATTTTGGAAGTGACGGAGCAACATGCCGGCCGTGATATCGTCGCCGTCACCCATGGCGGCACGATCCGCGCGGCCTTGTGCTATGCCCTGAATCTGGACCCCGAAAGCGCCTTGCGGTTTTCCACGGAAAACCTGTCGGTCACCCGGTTGGACTGTGTCGATACGGATGAGGGGCGCCATTGGCGGATCGGCTTTTCCAACCGGAATCCCCGGGAAAAGCACCCGGAACGGGCCTAGTTTTCATGCCGGGGGAAGTCACCTTCGAGGGGCATATCACCTTCGTTCTGGGCGGCGCGCGGTCGGGCAAGACGCGCCACGGCCTTGCGCTGTGCGAGGCGCTTCACGCCGAACACGGGCTGACCCCGGTCTATATCGCCACCGCCCAAGCCTTCGACAGCGAAATGGAAGAGCGGATCGCGCTGCACAAGGCCGAACGCGGCCCCGCTTGGCGAACGGTCGAGGCGCCTGGCAGCAAACCGGGCGATTTGACCGGGGCAATTCGTCGCGAATCCACAGACCATACTTGCCTTCTGGTTGATTGCCTTACCTTATGGCTCACCAACCTAATGCTGGGGGGAGACACAATCGATCTGGACGCCGCCAGGCAAGAACTGGTCGCGGCGTTGGGTGAGGCCAAGGGCCCGGTTGTGATCATTAGCAATGAAGTGGGGCTGGGCATCGTGCCCGAAAACGCCCTGGCGCGCCGTTTCCGGGATGAGGCGGGGCGTATCAATCAAACCGTCGCAGCTGCCGCCGACCGGGTCGTTCTGGTCGCCGCCGGATTGCCGTTGACGTTGAAAGGACCTTGAGAGAGGTCGCGAACAGGAACCCGAGACGGGTTCCGTCAAGAGGGGGCCATCATGGCACGCAGAATACCGGCAACGATCATTTCCGGCTTCCTGGGCGCAGGGAAGACGACGTTGATCCGCCACGTCATCGAAAACGCGAAGGGTAAGCGCCTGGCTTTCCTGATCAACGAGTTCGGCGATCTGGGCATCGACCGCGACATGTTGCTGGGCTGCGGCCTGGAAGGCTGCACCGACGACGACATCATGGAACTGGCGAATGGCTGCATCTGCTGCACGGTCGCCGATGATTTCCTGCCGACCATGGAAAAGCTGCTAGACCGCCCGGACAAGCCCGACCATATCGTTATCGAAACGTCTGGCTTGGCCCTACCGAAACCCTTGGTTAAGGCTTTCAATTGGCCGGAAATAAAGGCGCAGGTGACGGTCGACGGTGTCGTCACAGTGGTGGACGCCAAGGCGCTGGCCGAGGGCCGCTTCGCCGATGACGAGGACGCCGTGCAACAGCAGCGCGAAGCCGACGAAGCGCTCGACCACGACAATCCGTTGGAAGAAGTCTTCGACGATCAACTGTTCTGCGCCGATATAGTGGTGCTGAACAAAGTGGATCTGCTGGACGGGGCGCAGGTGGATGTGTTGGAGGCGGAGCTGCAGACGCGCCTGCGTCCCGGCGTTCATCTGGTGCGTTCCGACCAGTCGGGGGTTGATCCTGCGGTTCTGATGGGGCTGGACAAAGCGGCGGAGGACGATCTGGACGCAAGGCCATCCCATCACGACGGCGCGGATGACCACGACCATGACGATTTCCACAGTTTCGTGCTGAATCTGGCCTCGGTGAACGATCCGACAGCCCTGGAGATGATGCTGAAATCCCTGATCGAGCAATACGACATTCTGCGCATCAAGGGTTTCCTGGACCGGCCCGGTTTGCCGCGCCGGGAAGTGTTTCAGGCCGCGGGTCCACGCCTGCAACGGTATTTCGACCGGCCCTGGCGGGATGGGGAAAACCGGCGGTCCGAACTGGTCGTCATCGGACTGCATACGATTGACGAAGCCGCCATTCGGGCCCATCTTTCGGATTGGAGCATCCCGGCAGCCGCCGAGTAAAGCGCTGCATTAACCCCAAACCGGGGACGCCAGAACAGGCGGAAACGGGGCAAAAACCACGCCTTTGGACAGGAACAGAAGTTCCTGATATAAGCGAGGCCATCATGTCGATATCAAGCGTTTCATCCTCCGTTTCCTCCGCTCGCGCGGACATTCCGCTCTCCGCGGCGCAGCGCAATGCCTTGAACTCGCTGAAGCAGGTCGAAGGCGCCCTGGCGGTGACGACCCAACGTCTCGCCACCAATAACACCGGGCCGGGGCAATTGGTTAATATCCTCACCTGATTTATTTTCGCATCCACTAATATTAAAGAAAAATCATAGACATGCGCAGCCTGTCTAAGGTAGCGTCTATTTAGCATTTGTTAATAATTGGCGCTTAGGATGCCGTTATGAGTGATATTTCCAGCCTTTCCGGAGCCTCACAGGCTTCATTCCTCCGCGCCACGGCGGCATCCAGCTCGTCTGCGACGGTTGTTCAGGGCAGCGCCGGCGATACGTCGGAGCAACGCCTGGAAGCCCGTTCGCAGCGTCAGCAGGACGCCTTGACGACCGGCACCCAGTCCAACACGACCCCCGCCGCCTCGGGCGGTCGTGGACAGGTCGTCGACGTCTACGCCTGACCTCTCCTTTTTTCGTGACAATCTGAACGCGTCCGTTCGCCGCGCTTTTAAGTCCATGCCCTTGCCTTGAAATCAAACCGGGCCGGTGTCACATCGATGACATACGAATCATTTCTGCTTGCTGGCCTGCTTGCTGGAAAGTCCAATGACGCTGTTCCTTCCCACTTGCGGAGAGGCACGAACAGCGCGACAGTTTAGGGACCATGGCCTTGAGACAGACCGGCTCCGACCAATCGGCCCTTCATACGGTCCCCTTTCGATCAGTGGGCGGCAAAGGCCTCGTTCGTGCCGTCCTCGGCCCCACCAATACCGGCAAGACCTTCCTGGCAATGGACCGCATGCTGGCCTATCCGACCGGCATGATCGGCTTTCCGCTACGCCTTTTGGCGCGGGAAAATTACGACAAGGTGGTGCGCGAAAAAGGCATCGGGTCCGTCGCCCTGGTGACGGGTGAGGAGAAAATCATTCCGCCCAATCCGCGCTGGTGGATCTGCACCGTGGAATCCATGCCGCTGGAAAAGGACGTCGAATTCCTGGCCATCGACGAAATTCAACTCTGCGCCGATCCCGACCGCGGCCATATTTTCACCGACCGGCTGCTCTATGCGCGCGGGCGGTCGGAAACCATGTTCATGGGGTCCGACACCGCCGCCGGCCTGATCCGCCAATTGGTGCCGGATGTGGCAATCGAAAGCCGGCCGCGTTTTTCCACTCTTCAGCATACGGGAAAATCGAAACTGACGCGCCTGCCCCGGCGCACCGCCATCGTCGCCTTTTCGGTGGATGAGGTTTACGGCATCGCCGAACTGGTAAGGCGGCAGCGGGGCGGCACCGCCGTTGTGCTGGGCGCGTTGAGCCCGCGCACCCGTAACGCCCAGGTCGCCATGTATCAGGCGGGCGAGGTCGATTACCTTGTCGCCACCGACGCCATCGGCATGGGCCTGAACATGGATGTGAACCATGTCGCCTTCGCGCGTTTGCGGAAATTCGACGGCCACCGGCTGCGCATGTTGGATGCACCGGAAGTCGGCCAGATCGCCGGCCGCGCCGGGCGGCACCTGAATGACGGCACATTCGGGGTCACCAACAATCAACCGGCGATCGACGACGAAATCGTCGCGGCGGTGGAAGCGCATCAGTATCAACCGCTGACCAGGCTGTATTGGCGCAACCGGAAGCTCGACTTCCGCTCACCCAAGGCGCTGCTGAAAAGCCTGTATCACGAACCCCCGCATCCGCAATTGATCCGCGTCCGGGACGGGGAGGACCAGGTTGCGCTGGCCGCCCTTTCCCGCGACGAAACCGTGATCGACCGCGCGGCGACCAGGGATACGGTCCAATTGCTGTGGGATGTCTGCCAGATTCCCGACTTTCGACAGGTGACGCCCGATCACCATGCCGAATTGCTGGGTCAGGTCTTTCTGAAGCTGACGGATGGCGAGGGCGTCCTCTCCAACGACTGGCTCGATGCCCAGTTCGGCCGGCTGGATCGGGTCGACGGGGATATCGACACCATCACCACGCGGATCGCCCATATCCGCACCATGGCCTATATCGCCCATCGCGGCGCCTGGCTGCGCGACGCCGCCGGATGGCAGGCCCGCGCGCGGGAGATCGAGGACCGCCTTTCCGACACCCTGCATCAGCGCCTGATTCACCGGTTCGTGGACAAGCGCGCCTCTGTCCTGACCCGCAAGGACGGCGATGCAAGCGAGCTGTTGGCCGGCGTTCGGCAAAATGGCGAGGTCGTCGTCGAAGGCCATGTCATCGGCCATATCGAGGGTTTCCGCTTCATACCCCACGAAGCCGCCGACGCGCGCGAGGCCCAGGTCCTGATGGCCGCCGCCGAAAGGGTGCTGCGCGACCACGCCTTCACCTATGTCCAGGACTTCGAGACGGCGGACGACCAGACCCTGGCGCTGGATGTGGACCGGACGATTTATTGGAACGGCAAACCGGTCGCGCGCCTGGGCAAAGGCCCGACGCCCTGGCAGCCCACCGTCGCCGTCCATGCCGGCTTCGTTCAGGATATCGGCCTGCAACGGCGGATCGAGGCACGGATCAACGCTTGGCTGGACCGCCATATCGCCCGGCGCTTGGCGCCCTTGTTCACGTTGCGCGATGCCGGTTTCGCCGGCGCCGCCAAGGGCCTCAGTTTCCACCTACTTGAAGGATTGGGCAGTTGCCGGACCAACGCCGCCGCGCCGCAGATCAAACATCTGTCGCAGCAGGACCGGAAAGCCCTGGCAAAGCATGATGTTCGGTTCGGGACCGATTCCGTCTTTCTGAACGGTTTGCTGAAACCGGGACCGTTGCGGACGCGCGCGGCCTTGTGGTCGGCCTGGGCCGGTAAACCGCCCCCCACCGCCGCAACCGGGAAGGCGACAAGCCTGCCGACGACCTGCGAGCGCGGCGCGCTGATGTCGGAAGACGACTGGGCCATGCTGGGATATCGCCATGCAGGGCCGGCGGCCCTGCGCGTCGACCGGTTCGAGCGGGTCATGGCGGAAATCCGCAAACGCGCCCGGGAAGGCGGCATCAAACCGGACGAGAGTCTCGCCAAAACCTGCGACTGCGGCGAAGAAGCCCTGCCCGACCTGCTGCGCGCGGTGGGATGTAGCCCGGTGAAAGGTGAAGACGGCAGCTTGTTCCGCATTCGCAACAACCGAATGAGCGCGGCGCGCGGTCCAAAGGGACAGGCCCGCAAATCGGCCCACAAGACCGGCGGCAAAAACGCTCAAAAAATCAAAGCAAAAAACGGATCGTCACAGGAGCACAAAGCGAGGAAACCGGCCAAAAAGCCGGACCCGAATTCACCCTTTGCAGCCCTACAGGGATTATTCGCCTCACCATGACCGACACATCCACCGCGCCCACCGCGAAACAACGTATCGACAAGTGGCTCTGGCATGCCCGCTTCTTCAAGACGCGAACGCTGGCGGCCAAGGTGGTTGAGGGCGGTCATTGCCGGATCAACCGGGAAAGGGTCCGGAAACCTGGACATGCGGTGAAACCGGGCGACGTCCTGACTTTCGCCCAGGGCCACGACATTCGGGTGATCGAGGTCAGCGCGTTGGGCGAACGCCGCGGCCCGGCGCCGGAAGCGCGCCAGCTCTACACGGATCTGGACCCGCCACCGGTCCGCAGCGCCGACCCGGAACAGCGGGACTTGGCTGAAAGTACGGTGCCGCAACGGGACAAGGGAGCCGGCCGGCCAACCAAGCGCGACCGTCGGCAAATGGAGAAAGTACAAGGTTTATAAAACCGTAGTCAGTAGGTGATTTCTTGATAGAACTTTTGAAGAATTTCCTGTTCGACAGGGAAAACGCATCGGTCGCGGAAGCGGCCAAGGAACAAGACAAGCTGCACATCGCGGCCGCGGCCCTGCTGCTGGAGGCCGCCCAGCTCGATGGCTCCCTTGAAAAGGTCGAGAAGGATCGTGTCTGTCATATCGTGCAGAAACGGTTCAACCTGGATGCGGAACATACCGCCGCCATCATGGAGAATGCGGAGCAGAAGGCGAAGACGTCGAACGACATCTACGGCTATCTGCGCGTCCTGTTGAATCATTTCGATCACGACCAGCAGGTCGAACTGGTGGAAATGCTGTGGGACGTGATCTGTGTCGACGGCAAAATCCACGATCACGAGGCCAATTTGGTCCGGCGCGTCACCGGCATGACCGCGGTCAGCGACCGTGAATCAGGCGCCGCCAAGCTCCGCGCCATGGAGCGTTACGGTCTGAGTTAGACAGCGTCAGGCCCGTTCGGGCTCCCGCACCGTCAACAGAATTGCCGCCCCCACGGCGAACATCGTGACGACAATGGCCATGCCGGCGCGTTGGCTGTCGAAAATTTCCGTTCCCAGCCCGTAAAGCGCCGGACCGAAGATGGCCGCCGCTTTGCCGGTAAGCGAATACAGTCCAAAATACTCCGCTTCCTTGTCGTTCGGGGCAAGGCGCGCCATCAGCGACCGGCTTGCCGCCTGGGTTGGGCCGACAAAGATGCCGAGGACAAGAGCGAAGGCGATGAACAACGTGATGTCGTCGACCAACAACAGCGGCACCCCGACCAGAATCAGCCCTACCAGAGAAACCAGCACCGTGATGCGCGAGCCGATGCCGTCATCCATCCAGGCGAAGCCGGCCGCGCCCAGCCCGGCGGTCACGTTCAACCCGATGGCGAAGATCAGAATCTGCCCCGTATCCATGCCATGCACGCCCGCGGCATAAAGCCCGCCGACCGCAAACAAGGTCGTCAGCCCATCCCGATAGATGGCGCTGGCAATCAGGAAACGGAGCATATGGCCGTGCCGGGGCAATTCACCGAGCGTTCGGGCCAGGACCGACAGCCCTTTCGGCACCGCCTGGGCGACGGAAAGACCGGTCGGCGGGAAGTCCTTCGAGAACAAAAACAGCGGCAGACAGAAAACCGCGAACCAGATCCCCGTCATCGGCCCGACGATCCGCACATGCTGCGCGCTTTCCCGGTCGAGCGCGAAAAGCGGCTGCAGCATATCGCCAAGACCGACGAAACCCACAAGGGTCAGCGCCAGCGCGGTCAACCCGCCCAGATAACCGACGCCCCAACCCCAACCGGAAACCCGGCCCAACATATGGGCAGGCGCATTAGGCGTCAGCAGCGCGTTATAGAAGACCTGCCCCAGGTCGAGACTGGCGGCCGACAGGACGACAATGACAAGCGCGAAGATGGCATAAGCCGGGTCCGGTTCGGCGAACCACAGCAGGCAGGACCCAATCGCCGCCATGGCGGTAAACAAACCCAACCAGCGCTTCAAGCCGCCGGCATGGTCGGCAATGGCACCCAGGACCGGGCTGACAACGGCGACGATCAGGCCCGAAATCGACAAGGCATAGGCCCAGCTTTTCGCCCCTTCATCTGCGTCGCCATAGATTCCTTGTGCGAAATAGACGGAAAAAATGAAGGTGCCGATGATCGTCGGAAAGGCGGAATTCGCCCAATCGTAGAGGCACCAGCCGGCGGTCGCGCGCTTTGCGATCTGCATTTCCGAATCCTATTAAACCCCGGCTCAATACAATACTGGCCCAATACAGGCCCAATTCCAGCCTAACCCCGGCCAATCCCGACATGGAAATGTTCCCGAACCGTGGCAGGATGGTTAGAGCATCATGGCACGAAGTCAAACGAACCAGGAGGAAGTATCGAAATGCTGGTAACCACCACGGAATCCGTCGAGGGACAGAAAATTGTCGAATATCTCGGCATTTGCAGCGGCGAGGCGATCATCGGCGCGAACATTTTCAAGGATATGTTTGCTTCGATCCGCGATGTCGTCGGCGGCCGGTCGGGAACGTATGAAAAGATCCTGCATGACGCCAAGAACACGGCAATCACCGAAATGGCCGAACAGGCCAACAAATGGGGCGCACACGCCATCGTCGGCGTCGATATCGACTATGAAGTTCTGGGCAAGGAAAACGGCATGCTAATGGTCGTCGCCAACGGAACCGCCGTCAAACTGGGATAGGGCCAACAGAAGTCCCGGCGGGCGTCGTCCCGCCGGTGCCCAACCGGGCCTGGCATGTTACCAGAGGATCTGTTGCGCCGCCGCGATCGGCCCGTGACCGGCCTGTTGAAGCATCACGACCCAGCCGCCGGCATCGGTGAATTTCTCAACCGGTATTTCCTGATTAAACGCCTCACCCATCCATTGCCGCACCAGAATCGCGTCGCGGACGACGTTGCGGTTCACCAGGGTCAAGCCACGGTTCTCACCACGCTGAACTTCTGTTCGGTGTTCCTTGTCATAGGTGATCAGGTAGAGGTCGTAGATCCGCCCGGCCGGGTCGCCGGACACACTGACATTCAGGGCGCCTTCCCCCGATTTGGAGACGGAAAGCGACGGCATCGCCGCGTCGCGCTTTTCTTCCTGACGGTCGCGGATCGCCAGTTCCACCTTCATCTGGTCCGACCCCACAACATGCTGTCCGCCGTCGATCACCATCTGGGGCGTATAGACGTAGCGGCTGTGCAGCGCGCGCATGTATTGCTTCTGACGGTCGGTATAGCTCTTCTTCGCGAAGGGGTCTTCCCAGCCGATGTAATCCCAATAGTCGACATGGAATTCCAACGCGATGACGTCCGGCCGATCCGCCAGGTCGTTTAGGAAAGCTTCCGCCGGCGGGCAGGAACTGCATCCCTGGCTGGTGAACAGTTCGGCCACGACGACGGGGCGTTCCCCGGCACGGGCATGGGGGACCATGGCCGCCACCGCAAAGAGGATTGCGGTCAGCAGGGCGAATAGGGCGAGGGTAAGAGAATATCGCAGTGTCATGAGCCAAAGATAGGATGTGGACTTGCGCACGGACCAATCACTTCGGAGTGAGAGTGCCGTGTCGCGGGTCAAAACATAACCCACATCCGCGCAAAAACACTCTGCACGCTAATCACGGCTCTGTTGCTCAGCCGCTTCGCGATGCGCGGCGACGAAGCGGTCTATCTCCCGCTGGAAATAGGGTTGGGTTTCCGTGAAGGCGGCGGTCAGACCCGTCGCATCGATCCGCATCACCAAACCGTGTCCGGGAAACTCGTCCTGGCTGCCGTTGGGCATGGGCAGCATGAACTTGAACTCGAACCGCTGTCCTTTGATCAGACCGCCGCTGTAATCGACGATTCGGAAGTGGCGCTCGTCCATGTCGTCTATGGCGAAGACTTGATGGTCGATCCGCACATAGGTATCGACCGGCCGAACCCGCCCCTTTCGCCGGCGATTGGCGATAGCCGACCCCTTCTTCTTCAGCCATGCGAACATCTGCGCCTCCCAGCACAATATATCACCGCGTTTCCCGGATATGGAAACGAGACAGGCATAGAAAAAGGGCGGCCCCGATGGAACCGCCCCGATTTCCGATACCGTCTCAACGGTTACGCCGCTTTGGCGAGGTTCCGCAGCACATACTGCAGAATGCCCCCGTTGCGGTAATATTCGGCTTCGTCTTCCGTATCGATCCGGCACAGGACCGTGATCGTCTCGGTCGACCCATCAGCCCGGTTGATCGTGACCGAAATATCCTGGCGCGGGGTGATCCCGCCGTCCATGCCGGCGATGTCGTAGGTTTCCGATCCGTCCAGTTTCAAGGTCTGGCGGTTCGTGCCGTCCTTGAACTGCAGGGGCAGCACGCCCATGCCGACCAGGTTTGAGCGGTGGATTCGTTCGAAGCTTTCGACCAGAACCGCTTTCACGCCCAACAGCACTGTGCCCTTTGCCGCCCAGTCGCGGCTGGACCCGGTGCCGTATTCCTTGCCGCCGATGACGACCAGCGGCACGCCTTCCGCTTGGTATTTCATCGCCGCGTCATAGACCGACATCTGCTCGCCATCCGGCATGTATTTGGTGAAGCCGCCTTCGACGCCGGGCACCATTTCGTTCTTGATGCGGATATTGGCGAAGGTGCCGCGCATCATCACTTCATGATTGCCCCGCCGCGAACCGTAAGAGTTGAAGTCGGCCGGGCGCACCTGATGTTCCATCAGATACTGACCCGCCGGTGTATCCGGTTTGAACGACCCGGCGGGCGAGATGTGGTCCGTGGTCACACTGTCGCCCATGATCAGCAGCGGCCGGGCCCCAGTGACGTCCTCGACGGCATCGGGCTCCGGCGCCATGTTTTCGAAATAGGGTGGATGCTGAACATAGGTGGACCCGGCGTTCCATTCGAAGGTCTCACCTTCCGAAACCCGGATTTCCTGCCATTCCTCCGGCCCCTCGAAGACATTGCCATAGCGGTCGCGGAACATTTCCGCCGTCAGCGACGAGCCGACCAGATCCGCGATCTCGCGCGTGGTGGGCCAGATGTCCTTCAGATAGACAGGCTTGCCGTCCTTGTCCTCGCCCAGCGGATCCTTCAGCAGGTCGCGCGTCATGTTGCCGGCCAGCGCATAGGCGACCACCAACGGCGGGGAGGCGAGATAGTTGCCGCGGGTCTGCGGATTTACCCGACCCTCGAAATTCCGGTTCCCGGAGAGCACCGAGGTAACCACCAGGTCGCCATCATCCACCGCCTTGGAGATCTTCTCCGGCAGCGGCCCGGAATTGCCGATGCAGGTGGTGCAGCCATAGCCGACCAGATCGAAGCCCAGCGCGTTGAGGTCTTCCTGCAATCCGGCCTTTTCCAAATAATCGGTAACGACTTGTGAGCCGGGCGCCAGCGAGGTCTTGACCCAGGGCTTCACGGCCAAGCCCTTTTCCCGTGCTTTGCGGGCGACCAGACCGGCGGCGACCAGCACCGACGGGTTGGAGGTGTTGGTGCAGCTGGTGATCGCCGCGATGACCACGTCGCCATGGCTCAGCTTGTAATCCTCGCCTTCGACCTGAACCTGTTTGTCCCAGCCGGTGTTCGCCGCCTGGGCGGGGCCGCCTTCGCTGGCCAGCCGGGCTTCCGCGTCGGTCTTCGGCACGCCGATATAATCGGCCAGCACCTTGTCGAATTCCGCCGCCGCGTTTGACAGCGCGACGCGGTCCTGCGGGCGTTTCGGCCCAGCCAGCGACGGTTCGACCGTCGACAGATCCAGCTCCAGCGTATCGGTGAAGACCGGGTCGGCTTGGCCTTTCTCGCGCCACATCCCCTGCGCCTTGGCATAGGCCTCGACCAATTTGATGCGGTGTTCGTCGCGGCCGGTGAAGCGCAGATAGTTCAGCGTTTCATCGTCGATCGGGAAGATGCCGCAGGTCGCGCCGTATTCCGGTGCCATGTTCGAAATCGTCGCCTGGTCGGCCAGCGTCAGGTGGTCCAACCCGTCGCCATAGAATTCGACGAATTTGCCGACCACGCCCTTGGCCCTCAGCATTTGCGTGACGGTCAGCACCAGGTCGGTCGCCGTTGTGCCTTCCTTCAGCGCGCCGGTCATCTTGAAGCCGACGACTTCGGGGATCAGCATGGAGACGGGCTGACCCAGCATGGCCGCTTCCGCCTCGATCCCGCCGACGCCCCAGCCCAGCACACCCAAGCCGTTGATCATGGTGGTGTGGCTGTCGGTGCCGACCAATGTATCGGGATAGGCGATGGTGCGGCCGCTATCGTTAACTTCGTCGGACGTCCAGACCGTCTGTGCCAGATATTCCAGATTCACCTGGTGGCAGATGCCGGTGCCCGGCGGCACGACGCGGAAATTGTCGAAGGCGGTCTGGCCCCAGCGCAGGAACTCATACCGTTCGCCATTGCGCTGGAATTCAAGATCCACATTCTTTTTGAAGGCATCCGGGCCGCCGAAGAAATCGACCATGACCGAATGGTCGATCACCAGGTCGACCGGCGACAGCGGATTGATCTTCTGCGGGTCGCCGCCCATGGCGACCATCGCGGCGCGCATCGCGGCCAGGTCGACCACGGCGGGAACACCGGTGAAGTCCTGCATCAGCACGCGGGCCGGACGATAGGCGATCTCGCGGTCGGACTTCTTGTCCTTCAGCCATTGCGCCAGCGCTTTGATGTCGTCCACATCGACGGAACGCCCATCCTCGAAGCGCAGCAGGTTTTCCAGCAGAACCTTCATGGAATAGGGCAGGCGGCTGACATCGCCCAGCGTATCCTGTGCCGCCTCGATGGAATAATAGTCGTATTCCTTGCCGTCGACGGTCAGCGTGCGCCGCGTTTTCAAGGTGTCTTGGCCGGTCGTGGTCATGTCGAGTGCACTCCTTCTGTTTGCCCGCGGGCCGAGGGCGCCCATCTCGGGACAGCGCCGCATCGGCCGGGACATATGATGTTCTTTGGCGTCGCGGACCGTTGCACCGCGATGCGTTATGACAATAACGCGCCAGAAGACCCGATGGTGTCGTCAGAACACGCAAAAATCGGCCGGGGCGCGCCTGCGCGGTCTGCCGCACTCCAAAGAACTCGTTTGAAAATCTACGTATCGTCCCCGCCGGTCCGGAGTGCCGGATTGCGCCGCGCGTCTTCGCGGCCCCGCCGTGGTATATCGATACGCCCCATCGCGCGTTTCACTATATAACCCCGCCAGGCCTTGTTGTGTAGGGGGCGCCGGATTGGGCCCGGTTCAGATTTGGGTGCCGGTTTGCAACAATCGGTCCCGGCGTTGTTCCTTGGACGTGGCGACTAACCCTTCAGATCAATCCACTTTTCCCAGGCGTCCCAGCTTTCGGGCGGATAGTAACGGTGGGGGCCTTCGGTGCGGACGGCGTTGATGTGTTCCGCTGCACCCAGGCGCTCGTAAAAGGGACGGGCGGCATTCACCACTTCTTCGACGCCAGCGAACGGAAAAATGTGGTCGGCGCTGCCGCTTAAGCCCACGAAGGGGCGCGGCGCGATGAGGGCGGCGATGTCTTCGGCTTCCAGCCAATTGATCAGGCCGGGGATGACCAGTTCGCCGCCTTCGGCGCGGCGGCCGCCGATGGTGTCGCGGAAGCGGCCGATGGAACCGGAACAGAGCACGCCGGCGATGCGGTCATCCAAGGCGGCGGCGAAAAAGGCGTTGGACCCGCCCGACGAATGGCCGAACAGATTGATCCGCGCGGGGTCGATCGCGACCGGCAGGGCATCCGTCGTCAGCAGCCAATCGATCGTCGCGGAGAGGTCCCAGCATTTCTCCCCCATCAGGGTGCGGCCCAGCAGCAGGGCATGGTTCGCGGCATCGGTCAGGCGGTGGGGCGAGCGGGGTTTGAGTGTCCGTTCTTCACGCTCCCCGAACCCGAGCTGTTCCACGGCGGCGGCAAGATAGCCTTTTTCCACGGCTTGAAGCGCCATATCCGCGCCGAGGCCCAGGCGTTGATAGTCGATGGGCAGTTTCGCTTCCCCCCAGGCGACATGCGCGCCGGACGTCGAACCCGCCAGATGCAGATAGACCGGGGCGAGGCCCGCCAATTCTTCCGCCAATCCATCCTTCCACAGCAGATGCACGGCGATATCCGTTTCCGGGCGGACGCGCAGATAGAAGGCGCGGCGTTTCACACCAGGCGCGACTTCGACCCAATCCATCGCCCGGGTCAGCGTGACCGGCGGGCGCGTGAAGGGCCAGCCCATCAATTCGGCGAGTTTCTGCCGTGCCTCCCGCTGCCAGGCTTTTGCGTCCAGGGTTTCATGCCGGGAAGAGGCGAGGCGCGGTTCCGCGCGGTCGATGTCATGCTTGTGCCCGGGATAGGGCGACAGCACCGTGCCCGAGGGCAGCGGCAGATAGGGGTCCGTTTCCTGCCCGCGCAGGCGCTTCAACCGCCGCAGGGCAGCCGCCCAATAGACGCGCGCGGTGTTTTTCGACGCCATCGAGTCGCCCGGCTCGCGGTCAGGTGACCGCGGCGCGCTGCTTGAACGCGTCCACGTCCCAGGCGCCGGTTTCCAGCACGTCGCGCAGGATGGCCACCGCATCCCAGACATCCGCATAGGAAATGTAGAGCGGCGCAAAGCCGAAGCGCATGATATCCGGGTCCCGGAAATCGCCGATTACCTTGCGGGCGATCAGCGCCTGCATGATCGCGTAACCGTTTTGGCTGCGGAACGACACTTGGCTGCCGCGGGCCGCAGCCTCTCGCGGGCTGGCCAGTTCCAAGCCATGGCCGCCGCATTCCTGTTCGACCAGGTCGATGAACAGGCCGGTCAGCTGCTGGCTTTTCTTCAACAGGCCTTCCATAGGGACTTCCGCGAATAGCGAGAGCGCTTCATCCAACGCGGACATGGACAGCACCGGCGGCGTGCCCACCGTATGCCGCGCGATACCGGTCGCCGGCTTGTAGTCCGAGGTGAAGGCGAAAGGATTGGCATGGCCGAGCCAGCCGCTGAGGGCGGGTTGGATCGTCGCTTGATGCCGGTCGGCAACGAACAGGAAGGCCGGCGCGCCGGGCCCGCCATTCAGGTATTTATAACCGCAGCCGACCGCGAAATCGGCCTTTGCGCCGTTCAGGTCGACCGGGAAAGCGCCGGCGGAATGGGCCAGGTCCCACAGCATCAAGGCGCCCGCGTCCTGAACCTGTTTGGTGACCGCCGCCATGTCGAGCTTGCGCCCGGTGCGATAGTCGACCTGGGTGATCATCACGACGGCAACGTCGTCGTCCAGGTAATCGGCGAGGTTTTCGGCCTTGTCCATCAGGCGCAGGCTGTAATCCCCGCCCAGCAGCGAAACCAGCCCTTCGGCGATATAGAGATCGGTCGGAAAATTGCCCGCTTCCGACAGGATCACCCGGCGGCCCGGCCGCATTTTCAAGGCGGCGGAGAGCAGCTTGAAAATATTGATCGAGGTGGAATCGGCGGCGAGCACTTCGTGGCCCCCCGCGCCGATCATCGGGGCGATTTTGCCGCCGATGCGCCCGGCCAGTTCCATCCATTTGTTCTTGTTCCAACTGGTGATCAGGTCCTGGCCCCATTCCCGGGACACCACATCGGCGACACGGTCGCGGACGCTGTTCAGTAGCGGGCCGAGGGAGTTCCCATCCAGATAGATCAGGCCTTCGGGAATATCGAAACGACCCCGGAACGATTTTAGCGGATCGGCGGCGTCGCGCGCCGCGAGATCTTCACGCGTAATGGACGGCATAAAGGTAAGTTCCTGTACTAAGACGTTAAAATTGGCTTCGGCTAGCTGACGAGGGTGCGAAGCTCCCGCCCGACAACGGCCAGCATGGCGAGGTCCAGCTGCGGCAATTGTTCCAGTTCGCCGAGCAACATGTCCACCCTTTCCACCGCTTCCTGGCGCGTGCCGATCCAAGCCTGAACCGCCGCCTCGTCCGCCTTGCCGTCGATCAGGACGCGGCCGGTGATTTCCGTTTGCAGGCCCCAGAGGTCGTCGACCATGGCGCCCAGCGCCAGGCGGTACCATTGGGTATCGGCCGGAATGCGGTTGGCGGCGGAGCGCAACCAATCGAGCCCGAAACGCGTGCCGATGCGGGAATAAACGATGGCCGTGTCCAACACCGGCAGGTTCGCCGGCCCGGCAAGCCGGACCACGTCGCAGGACGAAGACAGCACCTTCAACTGACCGACGGCCGCCGCCAGGTCGTCCGGCACACCGTCCGACTTGAAGCGCCCGGCCCGTTTCCGCATGGCGTCGAGGGCGACATCCCCCAGGATGACCGGCAGGTTGGCGCCCAGTTCCCGCACGCCGGATCGATAGGTTTCGATATTGCTGCGGATATCCAGCGGATGCGATTCGTTGCGCAGGAACCATTCGGTCATGCGTTCCACGGTGCGCCCGGTTTCATGCAGCATGGCGGTTTGCGCCGCGCTGCCGGCGATATTGTCCAGCGCCTCGATCCGCTGCCACAAGCCCCGCAGGTCGAAGACGTCGCGCACGATGGTATAGGCCCGCGCGATTTCCGGCGACAACATGCCGGTGCGCTGCTTCATCTCGTTCAGGAAGCCGGGCCCCGTCCGATTCAACATCGAATTGGTGACCGAGGTCGCGATGATTTCCCGGCGCAGGCGATGGCTCTGCACGTTTTCCGCATAGCGTTCGTTCAGAACCGGCGGGAAGTACCGTACCAAGTCTTCCGATAGAAGCGGATCGTCCGGCAGGTCGGATTCCAGCAATTCCTGATAGGCGACATTCTTGGTATAGGCGAGCAGAACCGCCAGTTCCGGACGGGTCAGCCCCTTGCGTGCCTGCAGGCGATCGGCGATTTCCTCGTCATCCGGCAGGAATTCCAGATCCCGGTCCAGATGGCCGGCGCGTTCCAGCGAACGCATGGCGCGCTGATGCCGGTCGAGGGATTGCGCCGCGCGGTTCTCGATCACGCTGATCGACTGAGTCTGCTGGTAATTGTCCCGCAGGACCAGCCGCGACACATCCTCGGTCATTTCCTCGAGCAGCTTGTTGCGCTGCTTTTCGGTCATGTCGCCGCGGGCAACCACATCGCCCAGCAGAATCTTGATGTTCACTTCATGGTCGGAACAATCGACGCCTGCCGAATTGTCGATGGCGTCGGTGTTGCAGCACCCGCCGTTCTGGGCGAATTCGATACGCCCGCGCTGGGTGATGCCCAGATTGGCGCCTTCGCCCAAGACCTTGCAGTTCAGGTCTTCCCCATTGACGCGGATGGCGTCATTGGCGCGGTCGCCCGCATCGGCGTGGGATTCCTCGCTGGATTTCACATAGGTGCCGATCCCGCCGAACCACAACAGGTCGACCTTGGCCTTCAACAGCGCGTTGATCAGCTTGGTCGGCGGCACCGCGTCCTCGGTCAGGCCGGTGAGTTGCTTAATCTCCGGCGTCAACTCAATCGACTTCACGGAGCGTTCGAAAATGCCGCCGCCTTTGGAGATCAAGGACGTGTCGTAATCGCCCCATCCCTTCACCGCCTCGAACAAACGCTGGCGTTCCTTGAAGGTCTTGGCCGCATCCGGGTTCGGGTCGATGAAAATATGCAGATGATTGAAGGCTGCTACGAGGCGGATATGTTCCGACAGGATCATCCCATTGCCGAACACGTCGCCCGCCATATCGCCGACACCGACGACGGTGAAGTCCTGTTCCTGGGTGTTGTGGCCCATTTCACGGAAATGCCGTTTCACCGATTCCCAGGCGCCGCGCGCGGTGATGCCCATTTTCTTATGGTCATACCCGGCCGACCCGCCGGACGCGAAAGCATCGCCCAGCCAGAAGCCGTATTCGACGCTGACCGCGTTGGCGAAATCGGAAAACGTGGCCGTGCCCTTATCCGCCGCGACCACCAGATAGGGGTCGTGTGCGTCCTTGGCGACAACGCGTTCCGGTTCGATCACACCGTCGGAGGACAGGTTGTCGGTGATGTCCAGCATGCCGGAAATGAACAGGCGGTAGCAGGCGATCCCTTCTTCCAGGAAGGCCTGACGGTCGCTCATCGGCGGTGGGCGTTTCAGCACGAAGCCGCCCTTGGACCCGACGGGCACAATGACCGCGTTCTTCACCTGTTGCGCCTTCACAAGGCCCAATACTTCGGTGCGGAAATCCTCCCGCCGGTCGGACCAGCGCAAACCGCCGCGCGCGACCAGGCCGAAGCGCAGGTGCACCGCCTCGAACCGCGAGGAATAGACGAAGATTTCCCGCAAGGGCGCCGGCGCGGGCAATTCCTGGATGTTGCGCGCGTCGAATTTCAGGGAAACGTAGCTCTTCGGCTCCCCATCCGGGCCGAGCTGATAGAAATTGGTGCGCAGGGTGGATTGGATGAGGTTCAGGAAGCGCCGGACGATACGGTCTTCATCGAGGTTTTCGACAAGGTCCAAGCGTTCCTTGATATCGGCGATGCAGGCCTTTTCGTCCGCGTCCCGGTCGCCTTTGTAATCGGGATCGAACCGGATGGTGAACAGATCGGCCAGCCGCCGCGTGATTCCGGCATTCTTGGCCAGCGTCTCTTCCATATAATCCTGGCTGAACGGGATGGAGGCCTGGCGCAGATATTTCGAATAGGCACGCAGAACCACCACATCGCGCCAGCCGAGCCCGGCTGACAGAACCAACCGATTGAAGCCGTCATTCTCCACCTCGCCGCGCCAGACGCGGGCGAAGCATTCGTGAAACGCCTCGCGGATCTTGGTGTGATCGACCGCTTCACCGTCAGAGGTTTCAAGACCGAAATCATGGATGAAGACATGGGGGGCATCTTCCCCGTCGACATTGACGTCCAGGTCGAAGGGCGCCTCTTCCATCACTTTTACGCCCATATCCTCCATCATCGGCATGACGTTGGAGAGAACGACGGGACGGCCCACATGGTACAGCTTGAAGCGCAGTTGATGTGGGTCGGATTCCAGCGGGTGATAAAGGTTCACCCGGATTTCGCCGTCGGTCAGGGCTTCCTCGATCTGGTTGATGTCGAAGATCGCGGTCTGCGCGTTGAAACGTTCGCGATACGAGGACGGGAAGCTGGACCCGTATTTCCGGTTCAGCGCGATGCCGCGCTCCTCCCCCCAACTTTCGATCAGCGCCTGGCGCAGCTTGTCGCCCCAGGTCCGGCCCGCGTCGATCAAGCGGGCTTCGATTTCCCTTTCGTCGTATTCCGGCACGTCGCCCGGGGTCGTTCTGATAATGAAATGAACCCGGGTGAGGACCTCGTCGGTCATATAGGTATAATGGGCGGCGACCGATCCGTTGAGATTCTTGGACAGGATATCGCCCAGCCTGACGCGCAAGCTTGAGGAAAACCGATCGCGCGGCACATAGACCAGCGCCGACATATAGCGTTGGAACGGGTCGCGGCGCAGGAACAGCGATATCCGCTGACGTTCCTGAAGATAGTTGATGCCGAGCGTAATTTCGGCAAGCCGCCCCACATCGATCTGGAACAGTTCATCGCGCGGATAGCTTTCCAGGATATGCATGATCGCCTTGCCGCTGTGGCTGGACGGTTCGAATCCCGAAAGCTTGAAGACCTCGGCCACCTTGGACCGCAATAGCGGAATTTCGCGCGGCGACTGGTTATAAGCGACACTGGTCAACAAGCCGACGAACAGATATTCGCCGACCGGCTTGCCTTTCGCGTCGAATTTCCGAACCGCAACCGTGTCCAGATGAACGCGCCGGTGCACGGTGGAGCGGTGATTGCCCTTGGTGATGCGGATAAGGTCTGGGCGATACAGTTCCTCCTGCACCGATTTCGGCATCTTGCCCAGGTCCCGCAGCGAGTCGAAGACCGAGCGTTCGGTATCGCGCAGAATGCCCAACCCGCTTTCAGGCTGAACTTCCAGCCGCGCGGTCTTGCCGGACCCGGCATAGTCCACTTCGCGATACCCCATGAAGGTGTAGTGGTCGTCATGGACCCATTGCAGGAATTCGCAGGCTTCCTTGACGACGGCTTTATCCAAATGCTTCGGCGGCGCCTTTTTCAGGTCCGCGATGATCTCAAGCGTCTTGGCCCGCATGGTGCGCCAGTCCTCGACGCAAAGCCGGACATCGTCGAAGACGAAGCGGATACCCTCTTCAATCGCTTTCAGCGCGGCGGCGGAGCTTTGCTCGTCCACCTCGATATGCATGAAGCTTTCGTCCGACAAACCCTCGGGCCGCTTATCATGCAGCGGGAAATCAACCGCCTTGCCCTTGCCGTCTCGTTCGACGCCGAAAACCGGATGAATGATCAGATGCGCGGTGATGTTCTGACGCGCCATTTCGATGCTGACCGAATCGACAAGGAACGGCATGTCGTCGTTGACGATTTCGATCACCGTATGGGTGGAATGCCAGCCATGTTTTTCGAAACGGGGATTGTAGACCCGGACCTTCACCTCGCCGGGTTTGCGTTCCTGGCCGAAGGTCCACAGCGACAGCGCCGCGCCGTACAGGTCTTCCGGTTCCTGCCCGTGCATGTCTTCCGGCGGAACGTGGCGGTAATAGTGATCGACGAAGTTGCGCGCACAGGTCGCTTTGTCCCCGGTCATGCGCTGGTCGATCAATTGGTGGATCTTCTCAAGCAGTTCCTGTTTGAGAACTTCCATCCGCTGAGACATCGATTATCTCCCTACCCGTTTGGCCCTGTCTCTCTTTGGAAGGTCCCTTATTGGAATGTCCGGCTTGAAATTCCCGGTTAAGGAACCCCGTCAAAGGGCAAGGGCCGTATGCATCATTTCTTATAATATTGAGTGTAGACTAGCCGTAATCAGGTAAAGCACAAAGTCTTCCCTATCATTCAGCGATGTAGATTTTCTGACAATTGCCGCGACACGCGGTTTCAATTGGACTCCGGGCGTGTTTTACAGCCATCCATGATGCTTCGAGGCGACGTCAGGATTCCGACGGGTCTGCGATAAAGCGAAGATAAGGCGTTACCGTCCGCCACCCTTGCGGATAGCGGGCCATGGCCTGGTCATCGGTCAGGGTGGATGGGATGATTACATCCTCCCCCTTGCGCCAGTTCGCGGGCGTCGCAACAGAATGCGCCGCGCTTGTTTGCAGCGCGTCCAGCACACGCAGAACTTCGTCAAAATTCCGTCCCGTTTGCATCGGATATACCTGCATCATCAGGATCCGCTTTTCCGGCCCGATGACGAAGACCGACCGGACGGTCGCGGTGTGCGCCTCCGTCCGGTCCTTGGCGCTGACGCCGACATCGGACGGCACCATATCCAGCACTTTTGCGACGCGCAGGTCCGAATCCGCGATCAAGGGATAGGAAAGCGGCACCCCGGCGACTTTTTCGATATCGGGTTTCCACCGCAGATGGTCCGCGACCGTATCGGTGCTGAGGCCGATGATCTTGCAATTGCGCTGCGCGAATTCCGGTTGAAGCCGGGCGAGTTGACCCAGTTCGGTCGTACAGACCGGGGTAAAATCCCGCGGATGGGCAAAAAGCAGGACCCACCCGTCGCCGGCCCAATCGTAGAAATCGATCGACCCGTCGCTTGTCTCGGCCTTGAAGTCAGGCACGATATCGTTGATGCGGACTGTCATGATCCTCCCCGGAACAGGCGCAGGATCGTGCAACTCCACGCCACAGCCACACACTATAATATGCCGCGTTTATCTTCGCTAATTAGGATATAGCGAAGTAAAACGCTGGCGCGGGTGAGCGAATCTTGCGGTTCGAGATCATCAAAAAAGACTGTCGCATCGGTCACGGCGTGGACCTGCATTATTCGCCGGGCGCCTGAAGACAAGACACCCCGTCGCCTAGGCCCGGTGGTGCCGGGCCCGGAAGAACATCTTTTGCCTTCGGGAAGGCGGGTTGAATCACCCGAAGCGCGGCACGCCCTGGGTCCGAAGATAGACCGCCTGCAAACTCGTCGTCGCGCAGATGAACAGCCGGTTCCGTTTGATGCCGCCGAATTCCACATTGGCGACGACTTCATCGATCAGAATCTTGCCGATCAAATCGCCCCCCGGCGTATAGCAGTGAACGCCATCGCCGGCCGACGTCCAGATATTGCCGTCCATATCGGGTCGGAACCCGTCGAACAAACCGCAGGTGCTTTCGGCGAAGACCTCCCCACCCGAAAGCGATCCGTCCTCCGCCACGGTAAAGGCGCGGATATGGCGCGGGCCATCTTCCACATGGGTCGCCCCGGTATCGGCAATATAAAGAATGCTTTCATCCGGTGAGAAGGCCAGGCCATTGGGTTTCACGAAATCGTCGGTGGCGATCGACAAATCGCCGGTCGCCGGATCGAACCGGAAAACGTAGGACCCGCCCAGCTCCGATTCAGCGAAATCGCCTTCGTATTCCCCGTCGATGCCATAGGTTGGGTCTGTGAACCAGATCGTGCCGTCGGATTTCACGACCAAATCGTTCGGGGAATTCAGCCGCTTGCCCTGATAATTGTCGACCAGCACGGTGGTGGTGCCGTCCAACTCGATCCGGCTGATGCAACGCCCTTGGTGCTCGCAGGAAACCAAACGCCCCTGGCGGTCGACGGAATGGCCGTTCTGGTTCCGGCTGGGTGATTGGAAGACGGAAACGGACCCGTCCGTTTCGTCGTACCGCATCAACCGGTTGTTCGGGATGTCCGACCAGATCAGATAGCGCCCTGCCGGGAAGTATGCCGGGCCTTCGGCCCAACGGGTTCCGGTGTAGAGCACTTCCTTGTGCACATTGCCCAGCACATATTTGGTGAAACGTTTGTCGAGCACTTCGAACGTGTCGGTAATCACGGTTGATCCCCCATTCCAAGAAGACTGAAAAAATTCGCGGCGTCGTTATCACACAATGTTACTGGGTAACTTTTTGGCCACGCCCATAGACCAGCAGCATCAGGATGATCACGCAGCCGTAGATCACCTGCCGTCCGGCCTCCGGCAGCTGCATGATCGACAGGACGGAGTTCAGCAGCACCACAAGGATGACGCCGACCACCGTTCCCAGGTACCGGCCCCGTCCACCCAGAATATGCGTGCCGCCGATGACAACGGCCGCAATGGCAGGCAGAAGATAGGCATCGCCCATGCCCTGATAGGCCTTGGTCGAATAACCGGCAAGCAAGGTTCCGGCGAGGCCCGAGGCCATGCCGCACAATGCGAAAGCGGCAACAATCACGCGCCGCGTCGGAATACCCGCAAGATAGGCCGCCGCTTCCCGGTTGCCGATCATATAAATGGACTTGCCGACGGCGGACCGGCTGAGCAGCACGGTCATGCCAACGGAAACGGCCGCCCAAACCAGAATAGCGACAGGGATACCCAGCACCTTTCCGACCGCCAGCCATTGCATCAGATCCGTCGCGGCGGTCTGCGGCGCGAAACCGCCGGTATGGGCAACCATCAACCCCCGCATCACCGCATTTACGCCAAGCGTGAAGATCATCGACGGGATGCGCAGATAGGCGACGCCGAAACCGTTCACCAGGCCGACGGTCAGGCCGACGGTCAGGCCGACCGGAATCGCCGCCGGGCCGCCGACCGCTGTCGCCATCATGGCGGACGCCGCCACGGTCCAAGGCACGGAAAGATCGATATGGCCCAGCAGAATGACCAGCATCATGCCCGCCGCGACAATCCCCAGGAAAGACCCGACCTGAAGCTGCTGCAACAGATAGGTCGGTGACAGCAGCGTCGCCGTCCCCTGCGTCGCCAGGGTATAACCGGTACCGATCGCGAGGATCACCAACACGAACCCGGACGCGATGACGATCGGCTTGTTTTCGGGCGTAATGCTGATCCCGAAGCGTTTGGTTTCCGTGCTTTCCAGACTGCTCATCCCATCGTCCTACATCTATCCCCATCTTTCAAAAAAAGGGGGGCCCTCACCGAAACAGCTCAAGCGTATTCTTGACCTTCAAAACGCGAAGTGCCCCCAGACTGACCGCGGCCAGCAACACGAACCCTTCGATCAGGGGCTGCAAAAGGGGGTCGATCTCAAAGATCCGGAAGTTGAAGGAAATCGTGCGCAAAACCAGCGCGCCGATGATCGATCCCACCGCCGTGCCGACACCGCCCAACAGGGACGTGCCGCCCACCACGACAGCGGCGATCGAGTTCAGCGTATAGGCGCCCGCCTGTGGAATATCCGCATTACCGGACGAGGTCTGCAGTGCCAGGTAAAGACCACCCAAACCGGCGAACAGCCCGCCTAGGGTGAAGGCTGCTATCTTCGCCCGGTCGATATTCAGGCCCGACATATAGGCCGCCCCTTCGCCCGACCCGATCGCGTAAACGGTACGCCCGGTGACGGAGCGCCGGAACGGCATCCAGATCAACACGGCGGTCAAAATCAGCAAGACCAACGGGGTGGGTATCCAGGCGATGGTCTTGAACCAGGCCGCTTCCCCGTTTTCCGCAAAGCCGTAGGTGGCGGCAATTTCGAACAAGTCGTTCGTCATCGCCCAGGATAAATCCCCATCCACATCCCCGCCCGGCGAAGGTCGAAGGAAAAGGGCGAAGCCGATATAGACCGCGCCGGTCGCCAATGTCGCAATGATCGGCTGCAACCGTCCGTAAACGACAACGCAGCCGTTTACGAATCCACAAGCAGCGCCTGCCGCGACACAGGCAAGGAAACCCAGAAACATCTCGAACGGGGTGCCGTTCAGGACATGGCTTGCCAAGGTGTTCACCAAGGTCATAACCGCGCCGACCGACAAATCCAGACCGCCGAGCAGGACCGGCAAGGTTTGCGCCATGGCGACCATGGCCAGCGCATAAACCTCGTTCGAATTCTGGATAAGAACCGCGGTGGAAAAACCGCGCGGATGATTGAGGTTATAAAAAATATAGAATACCGCGAAGATCGCGATGGCCGTCAGCAGGCCGACATTCTGGGACGCGCGTATCTTAAGGTCCGTCATCGCGCTGCGTGTCTTCATACCGCGCCCCCCTGTCCATCGGAACCGGCAAGGAAATCGGGCACCTCCCCACCTTCAATGTTCAAGGCGCTGGCGATGATTTCATGCTCGTTGATTTCGTCGCCCACCAATTCACGAACGATGCGCCCGTCATACATCACGTCGACACGGTCGCAGCAGCCGATCAGTTCCTCGTAATCCGTCGAGTAGAACAGGATCGATGCCCCATTATCGGCCAGCTCACGCAGCAGGCGATATATCTCCTGCTTCGTGCCCACATCGATGCCCCGCGTCGGATCGTTGAGCAGTATGATCTTCGGTTCCGTCAACAGCCATTTCGCGATGACGACCTTCTGCTGGTTGCCGCCGGAAAGCGTGGAGACGGGGTCCTCAGGAGAGCCCACTTTGATGCGCATGCGTTCGATCCCGGACCGAACCGCTTCCGTCACCGCGGCAGAATCCAGAATCTGAAACCGGGAATACCGGCCCAGAGACGCCGCAGTCAGATTGTCGGCGATGGACATGCCCAGCATCAGGCCCTCGGTTTTCCGGTCTTCGGGGATAAGCGCGATTTCCGCTCCCTCGGCCTTTGCCGCTTCGGGCGAAGAAACCGATGTCTTTTTCCCATTGATCAGTATTTCGCCGGAAACACTCTTCAATACGCCGGCGAGACCGAGCAGCAATTCCTTCTGCCCCTGACCATCCAATCCACCCAGGCCGACGATCTCTCCCCGCCGGACGGTCAGGTTGATGTCGGTCAGGCGCCCTTCCCAATTCAGGCCGCGCGTCTCCAGCACCGGCGCCGCGCTTGGATCGTCCGGCGGGCGTTCGTGCTTGGGAGGGAAATGGGCGGTAATTTCGCGCCCGATCATCATCTGCACGATTTCCGTATTCGTTCTTGTGCCTTCGACGAAGGTTTCGATGTGGCGGCCGTTGCGGAAGACGGAGCACATATCGGCAATGGCCTCGATCTCATGCATCCGGTGAGAAATGGTCAGGATGGACAGGCCCTGGTCGCGCAGCCGGTGAAGAATGTCGAACACCTTTTCCACATCGGCGGCCGTCAATGCAGAGGTCGCTTCGTCCAGAATCAAGACAGACGGATTCTTGGTCAACGCCTTGCCGATTTCCACCATCTGACGGCGCGACAGGGGCAGGTCGCGGATCCGACTCAACGGATTGACGTCTTCGCAGCCAATGCTGGCCAGGACCTCTTCCGCGCGGCGGCGCTGCGCCCGGGAATCGATCAAGCCGAAACGCCGCGGCGGATCAGCGATGGATATATTGTCCGCGACCGTCAGGTCGGGCATCAGGGACAATTCCTGAAAGATGCAAATAACACCCGCCGCGTTGGCCGAAGCGGGATTGGGAAAGACAACGGGCTGACCGGCAATGGACATTTGTCCCGCATCCGGCTGCACCACCCCCGACATGATCTTGATCAGCGTGGACTTGCCAGCGCCGTTCTCGCCGAGGACCGCGTGAATCGATCCGCGCGAACAAGCGAAGTCGACAGTATCGAGCGCCGTTACCCCGCCGTACCGCTTCGAAATGCCCGTCAGAACAACGTGCGGCAGCTGGTGCGAGGTCGGCTTGCCTGGCTTCGACGCGATCTGTTCGTTTTCGTTCCGCATCCTGAACCCCTGCATCCTAAACTTTCGGGAAGGGAACCGCAGCCGGTTGGCCGGGTCGATTGTCGAATTCGGGACAGGATCAGGCGCGTTCCGGAACCCCCGGAACGCGCCGTTCCCGTTTCAGGTCAGCGGCATCCGCGCACGGACTTGCCGCGCGTTGCCACTGTCTGCCCCGCGTTACTGAGTGTTTTCGGCGTCCTTCGCCATGATTTCACGGGCCGTGATATTCACGCCACAGGGCGGGAATTCGTTCACCGTGAAGAAGTTGTCGGTCAGGTCCGGCCAGTAGTTCTTGCCTTCTTCCAACTCGTCGTATTTCGCGTACGGAATCGGGACCGAGATCAGCTGCGGCATCTTGTTGCCGTCCAGGGCGGCCAAGGCGGCCTTGATGGCGATGGCCACCATGCCCGGGGACTGACCGATTGAGATACCCTTCAGGCCGTCACCGCTATGCGCCGCCAACAGTTTGCGGAACCCGTTTTCCGCTTCGCCGGCGATCGGCACCATCGGATGGCCCGCATCCAACATCGCGCGCACGGTACCGGTGGACCCGCCTTGAACGACAACCGCGTCGAACTTGCCATGAACAGCAATCGCGTCCGCCGTCACCTTTTGGGCCGTCCCGTCATCCCAGTTGCCGACGACCTCGACGATTTCCCAATCGCCGGCCGGCTCGAAGACTTCCCGGAACCCGATATGCCGGTCACGATCGACCGAATTGCCCTGCAGACCCCGCACTTCCAGGATCTTGCCGGATTTCTGGCTGCCCAGTTGTTCGATCAGCCAGCGGCCGTACATACGGCCCATTTCGAGCTGATCCTCGTTCACCATCATGACTTTGTCGGTGTCCAGGATATTATCGAACGGTACCACGACAACATCGTTCCGGTCGGCCAGACGGATTACACGGTCGAAGCCTTCAGGGGAAACGGCGATGGTGATGATGGCGTCATAGCCCTGGTTGATGAAATCTTCGATGGCGCCGAGCTGCGCGGCCACGTCGGTCCCGGTCGAAACTGCCTTGAACGTCTCAATTTTGGCGGCGACTTCGGGCTGTTCCACATAGGCCTTGGCGGTCTGGATCATTTGAATCCGCCAGGTATTTCCCACGAAGCCGTTCACCACGGCCACCTTGTGCGGCCCGTCCCGCTTGTCCCACTGAAAATACTTTATCTCGTCATTCCAAGGCGCGAAGCAGCCTGGATCGGCTCCCGGACCAGAGACCACTTTCGGCCCGGCTTGAACCACCGCGGCACCTGCAACCCATAGGGACAGGGCAGCCACAGACAATGTGAACGCTCTTTTCATTGTTTCCTCCCAAATTTCGACAACGGTCCGGGGTCTTCTTATTTCTTCCCCGGGACCGGGTAGCCGATGCATCGCGGCCGTTTGGTTCGGCAACTCACGATATTAATATTTATGCACTACCCGAATACATCTTAAGCACGGGCTTCGCGCGTGGTCCAGTTAGCGATTGGTCGGAAACCGTGTTTTCCGCATTCCCGCGAAAAATAATTCGGATCGGCCATACGCGGAATCGTCCAAATCTCTATGGCATGCCGCCGCGCCCGCCATCGCCTTGCTGTTCTATCGGCTTGCAGTTCTATGGAATTGCCCTGGTCCGCCTTTGTCTGTCATAGTTGGTGGCTGTAACGACATCCCCGGAAGGATTGGCCCATGGCTGACGGACGAGGGGGGACATCACGGGAAAACCACGACGCCACACATCATGTGCGCGACGCCCTCATTCTTAGGGAATCAATTCAGGAGTTCCCCGGCCCTGTTGCCGTCTATGACAGCGAGGACCGGCTGATCGCCTGCAACGAGCTCTACCGTTGGGTACACGGCACGGCGTTCGAACGTGTCCAACGGCAAGCCGGTGCGAACCGGATTCGTTATGAGGACCTTGTCCGGGAATCCGCCGTCGATGTCGTGCCACTGGAAGAGTTTGAGGCCCATGTCGCCGACCGGCTGCGCGCCCAGCGGGAAGCCAATACCAAACCGATCGACCGTTATTATCCGAACCGAGGATGGTTCCGGATAACCAAAGTCCGTACCCCCAGTGGAGCCGTCGTCGGCTTTGCGACCGATGTTACCGAATTAAAGGAAAAGACGGTTGCCCTGGAGGAAGCGCGCGCCGCGGCTGAGGCCGCCAATATCGCTAAATCGGCCTTCCTGGCCAATATGAGTCACGAATTGCGAACGCCGTTGAATGCAATTATCGGCCTATCCGAAGCGCTTGGACATGGCGTGTTCGGCGACCTGGATGAAAAACACAAGAACTATATCCAAGACATCCGCAATTCCGGCAACCATCTGCTGGCCTTGATTTCGGACCTGCTCGATCTGGCAAAGGTCGAAGCCGGAAAAATGGAAATGGACTGGGAGGCGTTCGACCTGAACGGCTTGATCAGCGAATGCATGGCCATGATGTCGCCGATCGCCGGGCAAAAAAGCGTCATGCTGGAATCCGACCTACCGCCAGGGGGCCTGCTGATCCCAGACCAGTTGGGGACTACCGCCGACCTGGGAACCAACGCCGCCTTGGTGACAAATAGCGACGTCATGACCACTGCCGACCTGATGGTGAACGCTGACCGGCGCAAAATTAAACAGGCACTGCTGAATATTTTGTCCAACGCCGTGAAATATTCGGACGTCGGCGGGTCCGTTCGCATCTCCATAGCGCGGACCGAGCAGCAATTGGAAATCAAGATTCGAGACAACGGAATCGGGATCGACAAGGAGCAGTTGGATTTTGTCTTCGAACCCTTCGGACGGGTGCAGTCCACCTTCACCGCCATGCCCGACGGCGCAGGACTGGGCCTGCCCATCGCCCGGCGTCTGATGGAGCTTCATGGCGGGGACATCGCGATCGAAAGCAATCCCGGCGACGGTACGACGGTGACGCTGCAACTGCCCTCCTCCATCCTCCTCTGACCTTTGCGGCGCCCCTTCTTGACGGGGGGACGGAAGCGCCGATACTGCCGCCATGGATATGAAATCTCTTCCCATCATCGACCCGCACCAGCATTTCTGGGATCTGTCGATGAACAAGCATCCCTGGCTGTGCCATGAGATAATTCCGTTCCGCTATGGGGATTACGCCGCGATCCGGAAGACCTTCCTGCCCGACGACTACAAGGCGGTTACGGCCAACCATAATGTGGTAAAGACGGTGCACCAGGAAGCCGAATGGGAAAACGCCGACCCGGTCGCGGAAACCGCCTGGATCCACGACTTGCACGACAAGACCGGCTATCCGCACGCGGCGATCGGCCAGGCTTGGTTCATGCGGGACGACATCGCAAACGTCCTGGCGGGGCATGCGGCCTATCCGTTGATTCGCAGCGTGCGCCAGAAACCGGCCGCTACCCCCTCGCCGCAGGAATTCGTAGCCGGCGCGCCGGGATCCTTGGCCGATCCGAAATTCCGCGAAGGTTTCAAGCTGCTGCGCAAACACGGGCTGCACTACGACATTCAAACACCCTGGTGGCATCTGGGCGAAGCGGCGGATCTGGCGCGCGATTTCCCCGATACTCTGATCATCCTGAACCATACCGGCCTGCCGTCCGACCGTAGCGCGGAAGCCCTGACCGGCTGGCGGGAAGGCATGGAAACCTTTGCCGCGCAACCGAACACGGCGGTGAAGATTTCCGGCATCGGCCTGCCCGGCATTCCCTGGACGGCGGAGAACAATGCCCATGTGGTGCTGGATACGATCCGCATCTTCGGGTGGGAGCGCTGCATGTTTGCGTCAAACTTCCCAGTCGATTCCCTGGCCGGCTCGTTCGATGATATCTATGGCGGGTTCAAGACCATTGTCGCCGATCTGCCGGAAGCGCAGATCCGGGCGCTGTTCCATGACAACGCCCAACGGATCTACCGGCCGGTCTGAGTTACACGCTGTCCTTCTGGTCGTAGAGCTTCAGGATCGCGGTGCCGTCCAGTTCCGAATGCCCCTTGGAAATCAGGATCCGGAAGAGGGAGGCCGTTTGCGACGACATCGGCGTCGGCGATTTCAGCCCTTTGGCCATATCGTGCAGCATGTCCAGATCCTTCAGGATCTGGCGCGCATATCCCGCCGGTTCATAGTTGCGGTCGATCATGCGCGGGAACATGGATTTCAACATGTTCGACCCCGCATGCCCCGCCGCCAGGGCATCCGGAATCTTGGACGCGTCGATACCGCCCGCTTCCGCCAAAGCCAAAGCTTCCGACAGAATGCAGTAATTGTTCAGTACCAGGATCTGGTTGACCATCTTGGCGACCTGACCCGCCCCGACGGGGCCGAAATGCGTGAACCCGGCGGCCAGGTCGGACATTACCGGGGTTACCTTGGCGAAGTCCTCATCGCTGCCGCCAGCCATGATCGCCAGTGCGCCGGACCGCGCCGCCGGCGGCCCGCCTGAGACGGGCGCATCGACCCAGCCCATGCCGTTTGCCGCGCGAAGTTTTTCCGCCAATGCCTTGGTGGTCTCCATTACAGTCGTTGAGATATCGACCAGCACCTTACCCTTTCCGTCGACCTGTACGACCCCGTTCGGACCCAAGGCCACATCTTCCACCGCTTTGGTGTCGACAACGCAGGTGATGACGATATCGCTCGCCGCGGCGACATCGGCGGGGGATGTCGCGGGTGCAACGCCATGTTTCGCCGCCGCGTCGATCTTGGCGGTATCGACGTCGTAGCCTGTCACCGTATGCCCGCAATCGACCAGCCGCGCGGTCGCCGCATGACCCATCAGGCCCAGCCCGATAAAGCCGACGCGCGCTTTTTCGTCGCTCATCCTCTTCTCCCTGTCTTTTGGATTGTTCTGTTCAGGCGGCCGCTTCCGCGTTTCGCGCGCGCGCCATCGCGGTGCAGATCGCAAAGGCGTTGGTGATCGATCCGGGTTTGGCGGCGCCCTGGCCGACAATGTCATAGCCGGTGCCGTGGCCGCAGGTCGTCACCGGAACCGGCAGGCCACCCAGCACCGTCACCCCTTCGGCGAAGCCCATCAGCTTCATCGCGATCTGGCCCTGGTCGTGATACATGGTGACCACCGCGTCGAAATCCCCATTGCGGGCGCGGACGAAGACGGTATCCGACGGATACGGTCCTTCGACCGCCAATTGCTGCGCCTTCGCCTTTTCCACGGCAGGCGCGATCACCTCGATTTCCTCCATTCCGAAATTGCCGCCATCGCCCGCATGCGGGTTCAGCGCGGCGACCGCGATGCGCGGCCGGTCGAACCCGGCCGAGGCCAATGTGCGGTGGGCAAAGAGGGTCGCGTCATAAACGCTGTCGACGGTGATATGGTCGGCGACATGTTTCAGCGGGATATGGGAGGTAACGCGTGTCGTCCACAACCCACCCAGCACATTCAGCTCGCCCACCGTGCCGTGGAAGTCCAACACATCGGCGAGGTAGCGCATCTCGTCCTCATGCGTAAGGCCGCCCTTATGCATGGCTTCCTTGTTGAGCGGGCCGAAGACGACCCCGTCGGACTTGCCGTCCAAAACCCGGCGCGTGCCTTCCGCCAGCATGGCCAGCATTTCCCGGCCCGCTGCTTCCGTCGGCATACCCGGTGTGGTCTCGATAATCTCGATGGGCGTGAAAGGCGTGACGCTGAAACCGTTCGGATCGGGGGACACCCCGGCGGCGGCGATACCCTGGTCCAACACCGCGGGATCGCCCAGAACCTCCACCGTCGCGCTGTCGGCGGTCTTCGGGTCGGCCAGCAATCTGGCAATCAATTCGGGGCCGATTCCGTTCCGGTCCCCAAGCAATAGCGTTATACGCGGCGTCATGCGCGTGCCTCCTCCCGTTCGGTTTCGCCGCCCCTTTCTTGGTCTGAGGGGCCTGCATCGCATTGACGCATATTTCGGCGAAACCGGGCAAGTGGCGGCCCGGCATATCAGTTTTGCGCGGTCAGCTTCCCAGCAGCAATTGCGGCAGATAGAGGGTGATGGCCGGGAAGGCGATCAGGCCGGCGATGGTCAGGGCATCGGCGACGAAGAAGGGCGAGGCGCCCTTGAAGACGTCCTGAACCGAAATATCCGGCCGCACGCCGGCGACGACGAAACAGTTCAGCCCGATTGGCGGTGTGATCAAACACAGCTCGGCCATCTTCACGACGATGATGCCGAACCAGATGGCACACCCAACCGCATCCATGCCGAAGGCACTGTCGGCGACCGAAACACCTTCCCCGCCGTTCAAGGCGATGACCGCCGGGAAAACCACCGGCAAGGTCAGCAGCAGCATGCCGATCGCATCCATGAACATGCCGAGCACCGCATAGGCCATCAGGATCATGATCAGCGTCAGCATCGGGCTTTGTTCCAGGGACCCGATCCATTCCGCGAAAGTGCCGGGAAGGTCGGCGAACCCCAGGAAGCGGACATAGATCAGCACGCCCCAGATGATGGTGAAGATCATCACCGACAGTTTGGCCGTTTCCAGCAGAGCGCTCTTCAACTGTGGCCAGCGCATGCCCTTCATCAAAGCCATGATGAAAATGACGAACGCGCCGAGCGCGCCGCCCTCCGTCGGGGTGCCCCAGGCATCGCCGCCGAACGGGTTGTAGATGAACAGGATGATGATCGCGACGACGAAGAAAATCGGGAACGCGCCGGGCAGGGAGGCGAAGCGCTGCTTCCAGGTGAAGCCTGACACCGGCGGCCCCAACCGCTTGAACGTCATCGCCATACCGATGACCAGTGAGGCATAGATGATGGCCGAAAACGCACCGGGCAGGAAACCCGCCAGCAGCAGTGCGCCGACATCCTGTTCGACGATGATCGCATAGATCACCAGAATTGCCGACGGTGGGATTAGCGAAGCAAGGGTCCCCGCGCAGGCAACGACGCCGGCGGCGAATCTCTTGTCATAGCCGATCTTCAGCATTTCCGGGATCGCAATCCGCGCGAAGACGGCGGATGTCGCGACCGATGCACCTGAAACGGCGGCGAAGCCGGCCGTTGCGAAAACGGTGGACACGCCAAGCCCGCCTGGCAGCCAGCCAACCCAGCGCTTGGCCGCTTCGAACAGATTCTTCGTCAATCCTGCGTAGTAGGCGAGATAGCCGATCAGGATAAAAGTCGGAATCAGGGAAAGCGCCTGCGACGCGACCTTGGAATGGGGAACTTGGCCCGCGGTCTTCACCGCGACGGTCAGCGCCCATAAAAATTGGCTGCCGTCATAACCCTTCTTGGCCCAGAAGATCCAGACCAGTCCGGCGACCCCGGCGATGGCGGCGGCGAAGGCGACGCGGACGCCGATGACCACCATGACCAGCATGGCCGCGGAGACCGCGATGCCGATATCGATACTATCCATTGCGGTTTCCACCCATCGCCAAGCCGTCATCGTCCATGCCGGAAACACTTTCCGCTTCCGCCGCGGCGACGGCGGCGGGATCTTCGATCAAGGGGACCGCGACCGGTTCCTCATCACCCCGGACAAAGGCACGCGCATAACCCCAGGCATGCAGCGCAAGGCGCAGGCATAAAATCGCGAAGGCGATCGGGGCCAGAAGTTTCGCCGGCCAAAGCGGCAGGCGGATATCCAAGCTGGAATCCCGGCTCCACAACGGCGCATTGAAATCGAAGGAGCGATCGAAATGGGACCAGCTGCCCCAAACCAGCAGGATCATCACGATCAGCATCAGGATGGTGGAGAAGAATTCCGCCCCCCAAAGGAACCGCCCCTTGAGGCGGCCGATCAGGATGTCCATGCGGATGTGACCGCCCAGGCGCTGACAATAGGCGACGCCGATCATGGCAATCACCGGCATCAACTGTTCAATCCAGTCGACATAACCCGGCAGAGGCTGGTTGAAGAAGTTCCGCCCGCCGACGCTGATCACCGCCAGGACCATCAACGAAAAGACGGCCAACCCGCCGAGCAGGGCGAGGGCCGATTCGATTTTGAAGAAGGCCCGGTCGATGCGGCTGAGGGTGCTGTCATCCGACAGAATGGAGGCGTGGCCCGCCATGACGTGCTCCGAAGAATATGAAGGACACCGGTCCCGTTACGGGGATTCCCCGACAGGGACCGGCGCCAAGTTCAGGAGGGTTAACTCCCGGAGACGGTGCTTACGACGAGGTCGTAAAGTTCCTGGGCCGGCAAACCGCGGGCCTTGTTGTCTTCGATCCATTTCTGGGCGGCAGGGCCGGCGACCTTGGCTTTCAGGTCGGCGATGGCGTCGGCGTCATAGGTGATCTGTTTGATCCCCTTTTTGTCCAGCAACGGACCCCATTTCGCCATGGTCTTTTCGTTGTAGAAGTCGATGTAATAGGCCATCGCTTCATCAACCGATCCCAGCAGCGCGTCGCGCTCGGCATCGGAGAGGGAGGCCAGTGCGTCGGTGTTGACCACGACCGGGCAATTCACGGTGCCTGGGTTCAGATTGGTGGTCCACCACTCGGCGTTCTCAACCGTGCCGAAGGACATATGGGCGTGCGGGGCGAAGGAAACGGCCTTCACCACACCGCTGTCCATGGCCTGGCGCACTTCCGTCGCGGACATGGAGGTCGGCACGGCACCGAGAGCCGCCATCGCTTCACCGATCCCGCCGGTGGCGCGAACGGACATGCCGTCGAAGCCGGACAGCGCGGTCGGCGCATCACCGACACCGACCACATTGTACTGCGGCAGCGGGGTGGGCATCAGCAGCGTCGCGTTCCACCGCGCCAGGTCCGCCTGGACCGCCGGATGGTTATAGACGGCCATCGATACCTTGTTTTCCAATTCCAGCGAATCTACGCCCAGGAACGGCAGTTCCAGAACCGTGATCGACGGGTTCTTATCGGCATGGTACCCGGCGCAGAACTGCGCCATTTCAAAGGCGCCGATGGAGATCCCGTCCAGGTTCTCCTTGTTCTTGGCGAGACCGCCGTAAGAGATGTTCAGGGTGAATTCGCCATTGGTCTTCGCTTTGACCAGTTCGGCGATCTTTTCGACATGTTCGGTAAAAGCGCGGCGCTTGCCCCAGAGCGAGACATTCCATTCCGTCGCCATGGCTTCACCGACGAACGACGTGGCAATCAGCGCCGACACGGCGACGCCTAGATACTTGGCTTTCATGCTGACCTCCCAGCTTTTGAGTTATTGAAACTTTTGTTGGGCCGGACCTTATGAGAGCGCCGCCGGGCGAACTATGAAGATTTTCGCCATACGGGCCGGTTTGCCCTGCGGATTTCCGCAGGGCTGCGTCTGATGCCATTCGGGAGGGTCAGATCAGATCGGCTTTATTGAGGCCGAGTTTGACGATCTTTTCGTTCAACGTCCGGCGACCGATGCCCAGCGCCTCGGCGGCGGCATCCATCCGCCCCTTATGCGCCTGGATCGCCTTCGCGATGAGCTGACGTTCGAAGGAAGCAACCGCCTCGCGCAGGGTTTCCGGCACATCCATGCTGTCGCCGTCGAGGGAGATCGCGCCGGCGACGGAGCCGCGCCCGCGTCGGGCGGCCAGCACCCGGCGTTCGGCAACATGGCGCAATTCCCGCACATTGCCGCGCCAGTCATGGGACAGCAGCGCGGCGAGGTCTTCCGGCGTCAGTTCCGGCGGGTCAATTTCGAACAAAGCCGCGTGCTGGGCGACAAAATGCTGATAAAGCAGGGGAATGTCGTCCCGCCGTTCGCGCAACGGCGGCAGGGTCAGGACCACGGTGTTAAGGCGGTAGAGCAAATCCTCTCGGAACGTGCCGGCAGCGACCGCCGCGTCCAACCGCTCGTTCGAAGCGGAAACGACACGGAAATCCGCCCGCACCGGCGCGGTCGCGCCAACCGGCAGGAATTCCCGCGTTTCGATGGCGCGCAACAGTTTCGCCTGGGCGGGCAGGGGACAGGCCCCGATTTCATCCAGGAACAACGTCCCGCCATCGGCCACGGATAGGGTCCCTGTTTGCGCCGTGGCGTTTTGGCCGCCATGGCCGCCCGACAGGCCGAACATTGCGGTTTCGAAATGGGTTTCCGGCAAAGCCGCGCAATTGAGCGCAATGAAAGGGCCGGCGGCGCGCGGGCTCAAATCATGCAGGGCACGGGCGACCAATTCCTTGCCGGTTCCGGTTTCGCCCAGCAGCATCACCGTCGCATCGGTTTCGCCGAGGTCAAGGATATCGGCGCGCAGATCCTGAATCGGCTTGGAATCGCCCAGCAGAATACGGTCCAGATCCGAAAGATGCGCAAGGCGCGCCCGCAGCCGGGCCGTATCCTGGCGAAGGCGGTATTGTTCCGCGGCATGGCGCAGCGCGGTCATCAAGCGGCGCGGGTCGAACGGCTTTTCCAGGAAAGTATAGGCGCCGTCCTGCATCGCTTCCACGGCCATCGGGATATCCCCATGGGCGGAAATCAACACGATGGGCGGGGTATCCGCACCGGCCAGACTGCGCAACAGGTCCAGACCCGACAGGCCCGGCATGCGCACATCCGACAGAATGACGTCCGGCTGGAACCCGGTGATGCGCTGGCCCGCATCGACCGCGTCGGCCAAAGCCTCCACCCGCCAACCCGCCTTTCCAAGCAGATGGGTCAGCGAGTCCCTCATCTCACGGTCGTCATCGATCACAATGATGCGGCGACCGGGCGTGTCCTTGCCCTTCTTGCCCGATGAATCGCCGCGCGAAACGGCGCCATTCGAATTCGCGTTGGCGGCATCCTTGGCGGGGTGCGTCATGGGCGTGAAGGTCCTTCCGTTTTCAGCGGCAAGGTAACGGTGAATTCAGCGCCGCCGCCGTCTTGTTCCGGAATGTCGCGCGCCGTCAGCCTGCCATCGTGCTCTTTCACGATCTCCGCCGAAATGGCAAGGCCGAGGCCCATGCCCTCGCCGCTGGCGCGCGTCGTGACGAAGGGTTCCTGCAGCGCCTCGATGGTCAAGCCGCCCAGACCGGGCCCGGTGTCACGAATGCTGAGCTGCGCCAGGTCATCGGCATCCTCCACCCGGACCGTCAGCTTGCGCCGCGGTGCGGATTGCATGGCCAGGACGGCGTTCCGGCACAGATTGACGACGACCTGTTCCAGGCGCAGCCGGTCGCCCTGCACCATTACCGGCGCATCGGACAATTGCGCGTCGAGTTTTATTCCCGCGCCGTCCAGATCGGGTTCGATCAAGGCGAAAGCCTCGTGCCAAACATCTTTTAAATCGACGGGCTTCATATCGACCGGCTTCAAACCGACGGCCCCGTTCGCCCCGCCATCGACGCCCGCGCCGCTGGGCCGCGCGAAAAAGCGCAACTGCTGCGTCAGGCGTTCCATCCGCCCGACGACGGAGGACAGACGGGAAAAGGTCTCGCTGTGCTCGCCAGGCACGGCATCCAGTTCCGCAGCAGCCAGATAATTCTTCATGGCGGAAATCGGTTGTCCCAATTCATGGGTCACCGATGCCGCCAGCTGGCCCAAAGCGGCAAGCTTGCTGGTCCGCGCCAATTCGGTTTGCGCCTTTTCCAACCGGCGTTCCGCCTCTCGCCGTTCCTCGATCTCGCGCGCCAGGTCGATATTCGCGGCCTGCAGTTTCCGGCGCGCAGCCTGGGATTCGGCGAGTGATTCGCGGACCCTGCGGATGCGCAGATACAAGCCGGCGGCGGAAATGACGATCGCCAGGATCGCGGCCCCGATGACCACCAACCAGGCACGGGTCAACACATCCCGTTCCGGCGACAGGAAATGCAGCACCCAATCCGATCCTTGGATAGGGGCCGTGACATGCAGATGAGACACACCGTTCAGGCGGACTTGGTCCGGGCCAAGGCGTTTCCAGTCCAGCGGCGCCAGCGCTTCCTGGCCGAACTGTTTCCTTGCCTGAATTGCCCGGCGCTGATCTGCGCTGAGCGCATCGAGCGCGCGGTACCGGATCGACGGTTCGGAGGATAACAGCACGATGCCGTCCCGGTTGGAGACGAAAACCGTCTCTCCGCCATCGGACCAGGCGCGTTCCAACCCGCTGAGGTCGAGTTTCAACGCCACGACCCCCACAATCGCCCCATCGGTATTTCGTACCGGCTCCGCAATGAAATAGCCGGGCCGGGACGTGGTCGCCCCGATGCCGAAGAACTGGCCGCGTTCGCCGGCAAGCGCGGCGCGGAAATACGGGCGGAAACCGTAGTTCTGGTTCAGAAAGGTCAGATCCCGATCATAGTTCGACGCGGCTACGGTCAACCCGGTCCGGTCCATCAGGTAGATGGCGTCCAGGTCAGCCTCCGACGCGAAGGAGGCGAGGCGCGCGTTTAGCTGTTGCCGCCCGAAGCCCTGTGCCGCGCGCAGCACGAAAGGGTCGTGGGCCAGCACGAAAGGCAGGTGCTGATAGCGTTCCAGGGCGCTGAGCAACGTGCTGCGATACAGCGTGACGCGGCTTTGCGCGCGCTGCAGTTCCAGGGATTCGAAATAGGACCGGGCGGTAAAGAAGACCAACACCATCAGGCCGATCACCGCCACCGCGGCAACTTTGCCCCACAGCCGTCCTATTCCCCAGACCCGTTGTCCAATGGCCGTCTCGCTCATGAAGATGGGTTACAGCCGAAGCGCCCCAAAGTCTAATGGGGAGTCGAACACGCATGACGGCAGGCCTGCCGGTCGCTATTCGTATTCCCGGTCTTTGAGCGGAATGCCGGCAACGCGGGTCATCAGGTCGTCGATGAAATATTGTTCCGCCCGGTTCAGCCGGGCCGCCGGGTTGGTGACCAGATAGATGTCGATTTCCGGCGCGTCTTCATAGGGCGGCAAACGCCAGAGCAATCCATCTTCCACATCGCGGGTGACCACATGGACCGGCAAGGGACCGATGCCAACGCCGGAGATGATCATCCGCCGCACTTCCTCCAGATGGGGGGAGGTCGCGCGCAGGGAATCATCCCAACCCAATTGGGTGCGCAGCAGGGCGACCGGGCGCAGCGCGTCATGCAGCTGATCGGTACTGAACGAAACCGACGGTTCCCCGGCCAGATCCTTCAGCGCCAAGTCCCGTTGTCCGAAGAACCGGTGATCCGGACCGCAGAAGAACCCGAAATGCTGTCGGTAGAGATGTCGGTAGGTGAGTTTCGGGTGCTGCTTGTGGACCAGACAGATGCCGAAGCTGGCGCGCTTTTCCAGGACCCAGGAGGTAACCTCGGCGCTGGTGGCGACCGTTGCTTCATAGGTGACCTCGGGATGCCGTGCGCTGAAATCGCGGATTGTCTCGTCAAAAGGCGGGAAGGTTACGTGGCTCGCCAATCCAATCGACACTTTCCCCCGGATACGGTCGTCGATATCGCGGATGGAAACCGTGAGGCGCGCAACAGATCCATAAATTTCCACCACTTCGCGATACAGATGGTCCCCGGCATCGGTGACGCGGAAATGCGTCGGGCCCCGGTCTATCAGTTTCTTTTTCAGCCGATCTTCCAGGCGTTTCAGCGCGTTGCTCACCGTCGGCTGTTTCAGCAGCAGCCGGTTTGCCGCGGCCGTGATGCCGCCTTCCTGCACGATCACCATGAAGGTGCGCAGCAGGTTCCAATCCAGTTCCCGCGCCAGGCGGTCGCTTTGTTCCGTGACGACTCTCATCACATCATTCTTTCAAACTATGACTAGGATTTCCATTATCTATTTGATTAATGGTAGGGTGGGGCGGACGCTTCCCACTTGGAAATCCGCAAAACACACAAGAATGAACGCGGATCTAGAGGGGGCAGTTCGGGATGGCGTCGCTTGACCCAATGGACAATCGATGGCGGCCTTGGCGGTTGCTGGCACCGGCATTGACGGCGGTGTTTTTGCTGCTGGTCGTGCCGATCAGCTTCATCATCGTCTATTCGTTCTGGCTGCGGACCGCGACCGGCGCGGACATTGCCGGCTTCCACCTGGACAATTGGGAAGAAGTCCTGACCGACCCGTTCTATCGGGACATCATGGTCTTCACGATCTGGATCGCCTTCGCGACCACCGTCGTTTGCGCGGTCGCCGGCTATATCCCCGCCTATTTCATCGCCACCACCCAATTCAAGCACAAGGCCTTCCTGCTGCTTCTGCTGATGCTGCCGTTCTGGATCAGTTACATCATCCGGACGATGTCCTGGATCAACATCCTGGGGTCCAGCGGCATCGTGAACGTGGCGCTGCAATGGCTGGGCATTACCGACGAACCGATCCAGATGCTGTACAATCAGTGGACCGTGATCGTGGGTCTGGTCCATTTCCTGCTGCCTTTCATGATCCTGAACATCTATGTCAGCCTGTATGCGATCGACCGGAATCTGGTCGACGCCGCGCGGTCGCTGGGCTGCACCGGCTGGCAGTCGTTCCGGGAAGTCACCCTGCCGCTATCGGTTCCCGGCCTGGCCGCCGGATCACTGCTGTGTTTCGTGCTGGCGGCGGGAACCTATATCACCCCGGTCGTGCTGGGCGGGCCGACCGACGCCATGTTCGCGAACCTGGTCTTCGATGCGATTATCACCCAGTTGAACTGGCCGCTGGGGTCCGCTTTGTCGCTGGTCCTTCTGATCCTGCTGGGCGTGCTGGTTGCGATCTACAACCGTTTCGCGGGCCTTGGCCAAATCGCCAAGAGCTTCGGATAGGGGGCGCGATGTTCACCAGTTGGAGCCTTATCCGTTTCGGCACGATCCTGATCTATCTGTTCATGTTCGCGCCGGTGGCCGTCGTCGTGCTGTTGTCCTTCAACGCCAATCAGTTCGGTTCCTTCCCGATGGAAGGGCTCAGCCTGCGCTGGTTCGTCGCGTTGCTGGAAAACAAGGCCATCGTCCGCGCTTTCCAGACCTCCCTGCTGCTGGGGGCGCTGACGGCGGTCATCTCGACCACGCTGGGCGTGCTCGGCTCGCTCGCCATGGTGCGGTACGACTTCCCCGGCAAATCGCTGATCGCCACCGCGCTGATCGCGCCGATCCTGGTGCCGGAAGTGGTTCTGGCCGTGGCGCTGCTGCTGTTCCTGGGCGCGATGGGCATGCCGAAAAGCTTTCCGCTGCTGCTGGCCGGTCATGTGATCTTCACCCTGCCCTTTGTGGTGCTGGTGGTGCAGGCGCGCCTGGTCGCTGTGAAGCGCGAATATGAAGAAGCGGCGATGAGCCTGGGCGCCGGGCCGATCGAAACCTTTTTCCAGATCACCTTGCCGCTGATCCTACCGGCGGTGCTGGCAGGCGGTCTGTTCGCTTTCACGATTTCCTTCGACGACATCACCGGCACGCTGTTCTGGAAGCCGGGCGGCGTGGAAACCGTGCCGACGCAGATCTTCGCGATGCTGCGCAATTCGATATCTCCCGAAATCAACGCGCTGGGAACGGTGATGATCGTGATCACCGTCGCCTTGCCGCTTTTGAGCGCCGGGGTCGCGCGTCAATTGACGCGCAAACAGAAATAGGGATTGCCAAGATAAGAACCCGAAGCAGGGAGAAGCGTTCCCTAATCATACGGGCATTTGCCCAACTGGTTTGAACAAAGCCAACAAATTTGAACAAAGACAGTGAACAGGAGGTCTGAATGACAAAAATGGACGATACAAAACGCTATGAACGGCTGTTGGAACGGTATGGAAACGGCGACCTGGAACGGCGCACGTTTCTGGGCCTGATCGGCGCGGCGGCAGTGACCGCCGGCGTCACCGGACTGCCGATCGCCAAACTGTCCCGCCAAGCCATGGCGGCAACGCCGGACCAGGTCCGCTTCGACGGCTGGGGCGGGGTCGTTTCGGAAGCGTTCCGGGAATATGCCTTCAAGCCCTACACGGCGAAGACCGGCATCGACGTTGTCGACGGCACCTTCGGCGGCGCGGACGAATACCTGGCCCGCGTCAAGGCCAGTCAGCCGGGCGAATACAACATCGCGCATCTTTCCGGCGTGTTCGACTATGTTCGGTATCATGGTCTTGAGCTCAGCAGCGAGCTGAACGAAGCCAATATCCCGAACCTGGAAAACGTCATCACCGCGCTGAAGGACGTGCTGCGCAACGTCACCGGCGGCAAGCTGTCCGCCGTGCCCTATGATTACGGCACGACCAGCCTTGCCTATAACCGCAAGTATATTACCGACGATCAGATGAAGTCCGACGGCGTCAATCTGCTGATCGACGAAAAGTACAAAGGCAAGATCGGCGGCTGGGGCGAATGGAAAACCCGGATCTGGTACGGCGCGCTGCAAACCGAGCAGGACCCCAACGACATCCAGGACATGGATGCGGTTTGGGACGCCATCCGCAAACACCGTGACCTGTCGCTGAAATACTGGGCGTCCGGCGCGGAGCTGATGAGCCTTCTGGCGGAAGAGGAAATCTATGTCACCGAGGGTTGGTCCGGCCGCATCAAGGCGCTTCAGGACCAAGGCCACGACATCGGCTATTTCGACCCGCCGGGCGGATTGGGCTGGCAGGAATGCCTGTTCGTTCTGAAAGGCAGCCCGATGGCCGCCTGCGAAGAATTGCTGAACTTCATGCTGGAACCGGAAGTGGCGGTCGCCGTCGCCGAAGGTCAGAACTACCCGCCGGCGCTGGACCCCAACAAGGTCGAGCTGAGCGCGAAGGTGAAGGGCCTGCCGGCCTTCGATCCGACCGGCACGCTTTCCGGCCTGAACTTCTTCGATCCGCCATACTGGAACGCCAACGAAGCCGATTGGTCGAAGACCTTCGGCCGTGTCCAGAAGGGCTACTAAGACTGCACGGAGTCGGGGGAGGGGCGCGCCCCTCCCCATCCGGCAACATTCCCATCCGGCACTATTGATTGAGCGGAGGACCGCGACGTGACCGATCATGCGGTGGAATTGAAATCGGTGGTGAAGCGCTATGGTGACTTCACGGCCGTCCACGACACCAATCTGGGCATTCCCGAAGGGTCGTTCCTGACCCTATTGGGGCCGTCCGGCTGCGGGAAAACCACCACTTTGCGCATGATCGCCGGCCTTACCGGCATCACGGAAGGCGACATCCTGATCAAGGGCCGCCGGGTCAACGACCTGCCGATTCACAAGCGCAATCTGGGTATCGTATTCCAAAACTATGCGCTGTTTCCCCACCGTACCGTTCAGCAGAACGTCGCCTTCGGCCTGAAATACAGGAATACGCCGAAAGACGAAGCGGAACGACGCGTCCGTGAGGCGCTGGAACTGGTGCAGCTGCCGCAGATGGCGGACCGAATGCCGTCCCAACTTTCCGGCGGGCAACAGCAGCGTATCGCGCTGGCCCGCGCCATCGTGATACAGCCCGACGTACTGCTGCTGGACGAACCGCTTTCCGCGCTGGACGCCAATCTGCGCGAGGATATGCGGATCGAGTTGAAGCGCATCCAGCACACATTGGGCATCACCACCGTTTTCGTGACCCACGATCAGTCCGAGGCGCTGGCCATGTCGGACCGGATCGTGGTGATGAGCGCCGGCCATGTGGAACAGGTCGGCAGCCCGGAAGAGGTCTATAACCGCCCCGCTTCCGAATTCGTCGCCGGGTTCCTGGGCAATTCAAACATCCTGTCTGGCAAGGTGATGGACATCGCCGGGCCTGTCGCCAAGTTGGAACTGGACGGGCTGGGCCCGGTCCTGGCCGCGACCGACGGCGTCGGGCGGACACTATCCACCGGGGAGACGGTGAAAGTCTCGATCCGGGCGGAAAAACTCATGCTGGACGGGGCGGACCCGGCGGGGGACGACATCTCCACCTTCCCCGGCACCGTGACCACGGTGGATTACCAAGGCCAGGTGGCGCGTTATTTCCTGGAATCCGGCGGTTTGACCCTGCAGGCAATCAATACGATCGACGAACGCCCGTTGCAGGAAGGCACGGAAACCGCGATACGCATCCGCGCCCGCGACTGCGTGGTCCTTCCTCACTAATCCCGACCGTTTTTCCCACTCGATTATTCGGCACCCTGATGAAAACGCATTCCGAACGTCCAGAATCCAACCTGTTCTATCAATCGCGCCAACGCCGGCCGATGCTGGACCGGGCCGAGGGCATCTATCTCTACGACCGCGACGGCAACGCCTATCTTGATGGGTCCAGCGGGGCGATGGTCTCCAATATCGGCCATTCCAACCCCAATGTTCTGGCCGCGATGAAACGGCAGATGGACAAGGCCACCTTCGGCTATCGCCTGCATTTCGAAAACGAACCGGCGGAATTGCTGGCGACGAAGACGGCGTCCTACATGCCCGACGGGATGGACCGCGTGTTCTTCGTTTCCGGCGGGTCGGAAGCGGTGGAAAGCTGCATCAAGCTGGCCCGGCAATACGCGCTGGCGACCGGGCAGGAAAAACGCTGGAAGGTAATTTCCCGCACGCCCAGCTATCACGGTGCGACCATGGGAGCTCTGGCGCTGACCGGCATGAATTCCATGACCGACCCGTTCGAACCGATGCTGCGGATGATGCCGAAAATCCCCGCCCCGACCTGTTATCTGGACCGGGACAACCTGACGCTTGAGCAGCGCGGCACTCGCTATGCCGACATCCTGGAAGACCGGATTGAGCAGGAAGGGCCGGAAAGCGTGCTGGCCTTCATCGTCGAGCCGATCGGCGGGGCATCAACCGGCGCGCTGGTACCGCCCGACACCTACCTGCCACGCATTCGAGAAATCTGCGACAAATACGGCATCCTGCTGATCTATGACGAGGTAATGACCGGCGCCGGGCGAACCGGTAAATTCCTGGGCGGCGATCATTGGCCGACTGCCAGGCCGGATATCATGGCGCTGTCGAAAGGTTTCGCGGCGGGCTATGCGCCGCTGGGGGCGATGGTCGCGCACCGGCGGTTGGTCGAACCGGTGCTGGACTCGGGCGGTTTCGTCCACGGCTACACCTATGCCGGCAATCCGTTGGCCTGTGCCGCCGGTCTCGCCGTATTGGCGGAAGTGGAACGCCAGGACCTGGTTTCCCGCGCAGAGGTCATGGGCGCCAAACTGAAGGCGGAACTGACCGGCCTGATGGATCGTTATCCCTTCATCGGCGATGTGCGCGGCCGCGGCATGCTGCTGGCCTTCGAGCTTGTCGCCGACCGGGAGACGATGGAACCGCTGCCGAAGGAAATGAACGCCTTCACCGAATTGGTTGAAGAAGCCTATCGCCGCAAGCTTATCATCTACGCACGGCGCACGCGCGGCGGCGTGATCGGCGACCATTTCCTGGTCTGCCCACCGTTGATCATCGACCAGGACCAGGTCGGCGAATTGATGGAAAAGCTGACCGGTGCGTTGGACGCCTTCGCGGACAAAGCCGGCCTTGAGAGAAACCCATAATGGCAAAGCCCGTCATTATCACCTGCGCGGTCACGGGCTCGGTCCACACGCCGAGCATGAGCCCCTATCTGCCGGTAACGCCGAGCGAGATCGCTGAGCACGCCATCGAGGCGGCGGAGGCGGGCGCGTCGATCCTGCATCTGCATGCCCGCGACCCGAAAGACGGCCGTCCCTCACCCGACCCGGCGGTCTTCGGCCAGTTCCTGCCCCGCATCAAACAATCCTGCGACGCGGTGGTGAACATCACCACGGGCGGCGGGTCGACAATGACGGTGGAGGAACGCATGGAAGCCGCGCTCGTCCATTCGCCGGAAATGTGCTCGCTGAACATGGGCACGATGAATTTCGGCCTGTTCCCGGTGCTGGATCGGATGAGTGAGTTCAAGCACGACTGGGAAGCGCCCTTCCTGGAAGCGACCCGCGACTTCATTTTCAAGAACACGTTCAGGGATATCGAAACCGCGCTGGACCGCTTGGGCGAAGGCCATGGGGTGCGGTTCGAGTTCGAATGCTACGATGTCGGTCATCTTTATACGCTGAAGCATTTCATCGACAGGGCATTGGTCAAACCGCCCTTCCTGATCCAGTTCGTTCTGGGCGTGTTGGGCGGTATCGGCGCGGATACCGAGAACCTGGTGTTCATGAAAAAGACAGCGGACAAATTATTCGGCACGGATTACGAATTCTCCGTCCTGGGCGCCGGGCGGATGCAAATGCCGCTGGCCGCCGTTGCGCTGAGCATGGGCGGCAATGTCCGTGTCGGTCTTGAGGACAGCCTGAGCATCGGCCCCGGCAAACTGGCCGAACGCAACGCCGATCAGGTCCGCCAGATCCGCCAGATCGCCGAAGGCATGTCGCTCGATATCGCAACGCCGGCACAGGCCCGCGACCGCCTGGCCCTGAAGGGCGGCGACGCCGTCGGTTTCTAACCCTCATTTTCAGTGAAGAGACGCAGATCGCCATGAAAGTCTTCTACTCCGACATCCAAATGCGCCACGACCCGCAGATGTTCCTGTCGAGCGGCGCGCCGCAGCCGAGCCCGGAAAAACCGGAACGCGCGACACGTCTTCTGGACAGCGCCAAGAAAGCGGGGCTGGACCTGGAAGCGCCGGAAGATTTCGGCCTGGCGCCCATCGCGCGTGTCCACACGCCGGAATACATTCAATTCTTGTCGACGATCTATCCGCGCTGGCAGCGCATCCCCGGCGCGGCGCCCGAGGTCATTCCGAACATTCATCCCGACCGGCGGGATTGCGCCTATCCGGCATCCGCCGTCGGGCAGGCCGGGTATCATCAGGCCGATACCGCCTGCCCCATCGGGCCGCAAAGCTGGGAGTCGATCCGTTGGAGCGCCAACACCGCCACCGCCGCCGCCATAGCGGTGGCCGACGACGCATCGGAAGGCCCCAGTTGGGCCTATGCGCTGTGCCGGCCACCGGGGCATCACGCGTTGAAGGACCTGGCCGGCGGATTCTGCTTCGTGAACAATGCCGCCGTCGCCGCCGCCGAGTTGTTGGCCAGCGGGGCCGAGCGGGTCGCCATCGTGGATGTGGACCTGCATCACGGCAACGGCACGCAGGGCGTATTCTATGACCGCAACGATGTGCTGACCGTTTCGATCCATGCGGATCCGGTCCGCTTCTATCCCTTCTTCTGGGGCCATGCGGATGAACGCGGGGTGGGTCCGGGCCTTGGCTTCAACCTGAACCTGCCGATCCCGCGCGGCACGGCGGATGCCGAATACATGCCGGTGCTGGAAGACGCGGTCGCCCGTGTGGAAGCCTTTGCGCCGGAAGCCGTGGTCGTCGCGTTGGGCCTGGACGGGTTCGAAGGCGACCCCTTCGGCGGCCTCAGCATTTCCACCGCCGGGTTCGGCCAAATCGGCGCGCGACTTTCCAAATTGACCCTGCCGACTGTGCTGGTCCAGGAAGGCGGCTATCTCTGCGACGAGCTGGGCCTGAACCTGGAAAGCTTCCTGGACGGGTTCGGGAACGGCTGACGACCGGTCGGCCGGGCGCCGTTCAAGCCCTCGATGCGGCCAAACCGATCCCGGCAAAGACGAACAAACCGCCGGTCGCCCGTTGCAGCCGACGCATGGCGGTCTGCGTCACGCTCATGGCGCGGATCCGGGCGCCAAGACCGGCATAAACGGCGGCAACCATGAAGGCGATGACACCGACGGAAACGGTCATCAGGACCATGCGTCCGGACTCGGAGCCGGGCGTCCCGAGGAATTGCGGAAACAGGGCCGTGAAAAACAGGATCGCCTTGGGGTTGCTCACCGCAACCAAGAACCCGTCGCGGAAGAGCCGACCGGAAACACGCGGCGCGGCGGTAGTCCCGGCGCCGGCCTCAATCTCGTCCGCCTTGCTGCGCCACATCCGCACCCCAAGATAGACCAAATAGGCCGCCCCCAGATATTTGGTCGCCAGGAGGACGGAGGCGGATTCGGTCAGGAGCAGGCCGAGACCCGCTGAGGCGGCCGAGGCCTGCAGCAGGGAGGCGAATGCGTTGCCGGCCGCGGTCGCCAAGGCTTTGCACCAACCGAAGCGGGCGCCATGCGTGAAGGCAATCAGTGTGCTCGGCCCCGGAACGACGGAAACGGCAACCACCGAGGCACAGAACAAAATCCAAAACGCCATTAGCCGGCCCCGCCATGGAGCGTTTTCGGTGGGTCGATGTGACACGGCTTCATCCGTCACCTCTTTTGCCACCTGGTCCGTAAAGCGTCAGAAACTTGCGATAGGCGCGGTCGGAACGGGATTGAATCTCTACCTCGGTAAGCGCGTCGATAGCGCCGATTACCCGGCGTATCTGCAGGTCGCCGATCAGCAGATGAAAGTATGTCTCCGCGGCGTCTTCCGGCGTGTCGAACTCGATTTCACCCGCGTGCCGCGCACGAAGCAGCAGGCTGCGCAGCAGCGGCGCGATGGTGTCGCGGCCCGCCTCGGCGATCGACCTGCCAAGCGTGCCGGTATCGCTGACATCGCCCGCCGCGGCTCGATTGAGGACGACCGCCCGCCCGCTCGTCACCAGCGAAAGCAGGACCGGCCCCAGTTGCGCGAGCGTTTCCAGCGGCTTTCCGTCGCCGGCAAGCGCGCCCTCAAGAAGAGTGGCGGCCTGCTTGGCATTGCTTTCCACAAGCGCCCGAAACAGGCCCTGCTTGTTGCCGTACCATTTGTAGAGGGTTTCGTTGGACGCCGAGGCGCGTTTGGCGATGACGAGGAGGGAGGCGCTGTTGTAACCCACCTCCTCAAGAACCTCATAAGCCGCCTTTTCGATACGCTCCCGCCGCTCCGCTTGCTTTGGCGTTTCCGATGGGCGTCGTTCCGCTGTCGCATCCATGATGAATCGAACCGTCTTCAGTTGTACGGGTCAATTTCTGTATAGATGTGTACACCCTGTCAAGGCCGGTCGGCTATAACCGCAGCAGATAACTCTGTTCGCCGTCGCAAACGAGCGTGCCGTCCTGATTGTGGATACGCAGGGCGACGGTCATCTTGCCCGTCGTTCGACCCGGTTCCAGGGCGGTGATTTCGAATTCGGGATAGAGGGTATCGCCTTCATAGACGGGCGCGCGGAAACGGCTGCTCTGTTCCAGGAATCCAACCAGCGCCTCGCCCATCTGATGCGCCAGCGGGCTTGCGCCGATCGCGGCCTGAATCAGCGTCATATAGCCATGGGCGAAGAGTCGCTCATGGCCCAGCCGCTTCAGGTATTCGATATCGTAATGAACCGGGTGGTTGTCGCCCGACGCGGCTTGAAAGGCAGCGAAGATGCCGCTGGTCATGGTGCGCGACGGCGCGCGAAAAACCTCCCCCAGCTTGAAATCGGCAAAGGGACGGACCGCGTGGGTGCGGTGCTGGGTCGGATCGAAACTCATGAGGGCCACCGAGGATGTAAGTTGAAACGGCGATAGCTTCGCCGATACCGGTCAGGCTGGCAAACCAAGACCGGTTCATTGGGGTCCAGGTTCATTTGAGGGCGCCTCATCCGCCTCCGCCATCAGGAAATCGAAGAGTGGTTTCACCAATGGGCCCAGCGCTTTCTTCTCAGGATAGGCTAGATAGTAGCGGGACCCGCTTTCCACCATCGGCGCGTTGAGCGCAACGAGGTCGCCGGCAGCGAGTTCCGCCGCCAGCAGCGCCGTGCTGCCCAGCGCGATCCCGTGGCCCTGCAGGGCGGCGCCGATGGTCTGGGCATAGGTCGCGCATTTGCGGCGCGGCCAACGGTCGAGTTCCGGCAAATTGCAGCGCTTCGACCAGACAGCCCAATTCGTCCAATCGGGTGCCAGCCGCGGGAAATCCAGCAACAGGGGCGGGGCGCCCGTCCAGGCATCCGGAAAACCCGCTCCCGCCGGCAGTCCCGCCTGTTCGATGAAGCCCGGCGCGGCGACCGGCAGCAGGCGTTCCGCCAACAAGGGCGTCAGCGTCCATCCGTCGATCCGGCCGTCGGAATAGACGATGGCGATGTCGTTTTCCGCCGAGAGCTGATCGGCAAGACCATCGCTGGTCACGAGGTTGATGGCGCAGGCTGTGTCACCAAGGCCGAATTTTCTAAGCCGGGGCTGCAGCCAGAAAAGCGACACCGCGCTGTTCGCCGCGATCCTGATCGCCGATCCACCCGTGCCGGGCAACGCCCTGATCGCGGTTTCCAGATAGTCGAAGGCCATGACCGCATTGTCCCGAAGCTGCGTGCCTTCGGGCGTCAGCTCCAACCGCCGCCCGTCGCGCCGGAACAGCGGTATGCCCAGAAACTGCTCCAACTGGCGAATGCGTTTGCTGACCGCGGCCTGGGTGACGAATAACTCCGCCGCCGCCGCGGTGAAGCTCATCCGGCGGGCGGCGGCCTCGAAGAACAGAAGCGCATCCAGTGCCGGGAGGGATCGACGATATTTTTGCATAACCACAGGTTATCATATTTGCGGATTTTTTCTGCAGTTTTCATGAGCATAGTTTCCGGTGTCTCATTACCATACGTATCCTCTTTCCGGAGACAGCATGATGACCTCACCGCTGGAGACCGTCGCTCAAGACGGCACACAGGCCCATTTGTTGGATTGGCATGCGCAACGCACCGACCTGGCGGGGCTGGCCAGCCTGGACCGCGACACGGCACCGGAGGATGTGGACGTCCACGCCGTCTATACCTATCGCCAAGCCCGCCTGCGGCAAAAGATGGCGGAATTAAACGTCGATGCGGTCATCCTGAGCGACCCGGTGAACATTCGTTACGCAACCGGAACGCGGAACATGCAGGTCTTCAGTCAACGCAACGCGCCGTCGCGCTATCTGCTTCTGACGCAGGACCGGTCGATCCTGCATGAATTCACCGGCTGCCTGCATCTGGCGGATAGGTTCGGCCCCGCGGGCTTCAACACCGTGGACGAGGTCCGTCCGGCGACGACAGCGAGTTTCGTGGCGGCGGGACCCGCCATTGCCGAACGGGAGCGGCGATGGGCCAAAGAGACCGCCGCCACGATTGCCGGCCTTGTCGGCCACAGAGCCACGGTCGGGTTGGAACGGTTGAACGCCAACACGGCGATTGCCCTGAAGGACCAGGGCCTGAACATCGTCGACGCGCAATACCCGGTGGAGATGGCACGCGCGATCAAATCGGTCGAGGAAGTGAAATGCGTCATCGCGTCGCTGCGGGCGACGGAAGTCGCCGTCGGGAAACTGCGCAACGCTATCCGTCCCGGCATGACGGAAAACGCCCTGTGGTCGGTGCTGCACCAATCGATCATCGAGCAGGACGGCGACTATTGCGAGACGCGCTTGTTGAATGCCGGCCCGCGCACCAACCCCTGGTTCCAGGAATGTTCCATGAATGTGATCGGGGAGAACCAGCTGATCGCATTGGACACCGATGTGGTCGGTTGTTTCGGATATTATTCGGACTTTTCTCGGACCTTTCATTCCGGGCCCGGTAAACCAAGCGCGGTGCAGCGGGACCTATACAAGACCGCCCATGAACAGGTGCAGCACAATATCGGCATCCTGCGCCCGGGCCTGTCTTTCCGGGAATACGCGGATCGGGCCTGGAACATCCCGGACCAATACTATGCCAACCGGTACTACCTTTCGGCCCATGGCTGCGGGATGACCGGCGAATACCCGTACCTCTATCATCACGGCGACTTCCCCGATGCGGGCTATGACGGCGTGATCGAACCCGGCATGACGCTGTGCGTCGAAAGTTTCATCGGGGCGGAAACCGGCGGCGAAGGCGTAAAGCTGGAACAACAGGTCCTGATAACCGAGACCGGCGTGGAGTTGTTGTCGAAATTCCCGTTCGAAGCGGTGCTGATGGAATAAAAGGGAGGGAGGAACTAAGCCCCGAACCGGGACGACGGGCCGGTTTAACCCCTTGTTAAGGCATTTCGTATATTAGCAATATCGAACACACATTGTTTCCGAAGCGGTCAGGGTCGGGTTGTTGCTCAATCGTATCTCCATCAAACACGCTTTGGCGGCAGTTGTCGGACTGCTCTTCATTTGCGGTGCCCTTCTTGAAATAGAGGCCCAGATCAGCAGCAACCAACAGGTCGAAATACGGCAGAAATGGCTGAATTTCGAAGCCCAGAGTTCGGAGAAGGCGCGGCTCTACACCTCGCTTCTCGCCAATATGGGCTATGGCGGGTTGATCCATAACTTCAAGAACTACTTGCTTCGCAAGGACCCCGCCTATGCGGAGGCGGCGCGGAACGATATGGGCGCCGTTGGCGCCATCATCGCCCAATACATGACCGTACAGACAGAACAGGAAGAACTGACCGCCCTGCATGACCTGCGTAATATGCTGTCGAATTATCGGAAGGCCTTGCGGGACGCCGAGTTTTACATGACCGATCACCTGGCCGATGCCGCCCAGTTGGACACCAATGTCAATGTGAGCGACCACTTTGCTTTGGCCGCGATCCATACTTTAGGCCGCGTCATCGAAAGCGAAATTGGAGCGGGCGTAAAAATCGGAAAACCCCGACTGGCCAAAGAATTGCGTCGAGCCATCGGTTACGGCGGCTTCATCCACGACTTCAAGGACTATGTCCTCAGGCAGGACTCGCAATATGCCAACCGTGCGCGGCAGAGCCTGCTGACCGCGCAGCGCGTCCTTAGAGAGTGGCAATCGTTTCCGATCAGCTACGCAGAGAGTCTTGCCCTCAAAGACATCGAATCCATCCTGGCCACGTATGGCGCGAAACTTGAAGACGCCGAGGCAATGCCAGCCGGCGCCGTAACCGCCGAAGAGATCGACGCGATCGTCGCCACCGACGACTATCCGGCGGTCCGGGGATTGGCGGTTCTGGACCGGGAAATCGCGCTCGCCATCAAACGGGAATACGGTGAGGTTCAGGAGCAGTTCAGCTTTGCGGCCCAATTGGCCGAACTTCGCGACTGGACTTCCCGGGGCGTGATCCTGACGCTGATGATTGCTTCGGGCCTTGTGCTGTTTTTGATGGTCATTCGGCCTTTGAAGAGGATCGAAACGGTCATGTCCCGCCTGGCCGAAGGCGACCTATGGGTCGAGATTCCCGGCACAGACGCGCAGAACGAGGTCGGGCGCATGGCGCGCGCGATAGGCGTCTTCAAGGAAACGGCCTTGCGCCTGAAGGAATCAAACGAAAAGCTTGAAGCGACGGTCTCGGAACTGACCGATACGCAGAAGCGTATCGAAAAACAGGCCACCGACCTGGCCGAGATGGCGGAATCGCTGGAAGTCGAACGTCAACGCGCCGAGAAACTGTCGATCACGGATACGCTGACCGGTTTGAACAACCGGCAAAAACTGGACGATGTCCTCGCCGAAGAAACGGACCGCGCGGCCCGGTACGGCAATCCCCTGTCGCTAATCTTGTTGGACGTGGACCATTTCAAATCGGTGAACGATACCCACGGCCACCTGGCCGGTGATGACGTATTGATCAAGATAGCCGAAATCGTCACTGCCACCGTCCGGTCGGTCGACATCGTCGGCCGTTGGGGCGGCGAGGAATTCGTCATCATATGCCCGGAAACCGGTGAAAAGGGTAGCGCCGAGGTCGCGGAGAAACTCCGCAAGGCGATCGAAAGGGCCGACTTTCCCATCATCGGCGCCAAGACCGCCAGTTTCGGAATTGCCGAATATGTGAAGGGTGACACCCCTGATGCGATCATCAATCGGGCCGACCAGGCGCTCTATAACGCGAAGCGCATGGGCCGAAACCGCGTGGAACTCGCCGCCTGATCCGATCGTTAACCCGTCATGGCACCCACGGTTTTAGCTAAGGGAGAATCTAGCCAGGGGGATTCAGCCAGGGGGATTCAGCCAGGGGAATTCGGGCGGCTAGGCCTCTTCTACGGCCTTGATTCCATAAATGGCGAGATATTGGTTCGCCATTTCGGCGCGCGAAAATTCCCGTTCCACCCGGGCGCGGTTCGCATCCCCCAACGCCGCGCATTCTCCCGGATTATCGCGCAGAAACCGCAAAGCCGTCACGAACCCATCGATATGACCGGGCCGGACAACCATGCCGCCGGGTCCCACAAGCCGCGCGGAATCGCCCGTATCGGTCGCGACGATGGGCAGGCCGCTCGCCATCCCCTCCAGGATGGAATTCGATTGGCCTTCGCCGAAATGCGATGTCGAGACGAGGACGTCCACGGCGGTCAGGATATCCGGAACGTCGTGCCGCACCCCAAGCCCGCGGAGATTGGCCGGCCCGGGAAGCGCGTCGGTCCCCAGACCCGCAGCCAGCGCGGTCATGTCCGGCAGGCCCTCGGCCACGGCCTGAAACACATCATAGCCCTTCATTGGATCGGTTCGGGCCACAATTGCAAAAACGAACGCGTCCGCCGGAATGCCAAGCGACGCGCGGATCGCATCGCGGCCATCATCCCGCTTGCGATAGATCGACATGTCGACGCAATTCTGTACCAAGGACAGCCGGCGATTATCATACCCGAACGCAATATGGCTTTGCAGCCCGGCAATGGAGTTCGAGGTAATGCGCCGCGGCAGGAAGGACAGGTATTTGCACAACAGCACTGTTGCCTTCAACTGAAGCCGGTAGCGGGAAAAATCCATGTTCGAACACCGAACGCCCCAATACAGGTCCGTCGCGTTGCGGTTCGGCAGGCAGATATGGGCAAGGGTCGCAAATAGGTCGCCGTGATACATCCAGCCTTGCAGGGATTTGGGCCGCGCCTTGGACAAGGCCGCCCTCAACATTTTGAACCCGGCAAAGATATCACCCGCGCCGGAAATGCCGCAGGCGGAATAGCGGTCGCCAATCAGCGCCTTGATCCGGGCTTCGTGCCGGCCGCCGGATTTCAAATTGACGACATATTGAGGGATGCCACGCCCCTCCAACTCCTCAACCAGTTGGACCAGCATGTTTTCGGCGCCGCCCACTTCGAGCCCGGAAATGACATGCATGACGGAATTCGGCCGCGCATCGGAGCCCTGCCTGCGGGCATTGCCGCCCGAATTGAAAAGGGCGCGTAGGACCCGCCCGAAAAAGCGCCGTCCCCGAAAAGGCCAAACAGCAAAAGCGAGGCCGCCGAGACAAAACCCGGCAATTTTCCCGCCGCCGCGCCATGCGGCGACAGCCCTTTCCAGAAACGTTGCGGAAAGGAAGCGGGCGGCATTCAGTATAGAGCGCCTGGCGACCGGTTTCAGGTTCTTCCGCAGAAGCAACCTTGCGCCGGCGGACACATTATCCCGCGGCGGCTGCGAACGGTCATGCACGATCGCAATCGCGTTGCTGGCGACCGCAATGGATTCACCGCCGAGACTACAGCGCAACAACCAGTCCCAGCCTTCAAAGCAGCGCAGTTCCGGTTCGAAATATCCATGACGCTCGAAAACGTCACGGCGTGCCAACAGGGTACTGCCAAGATGGATATCGCAGCCGGATACCAGGCGGTCGTATCGATCCGCCGCGGCGGGAAACCGATAGGTGATATCCGCGCCCGTACCGTCGCGGTTTTGGCTTTGGATAAACGCGGAGGCGCACAGGGAGACCGGCGCGTCGAGCCGCTGGATGTAGCTTAGCTGTTCGCGAAGCTTGTCCGGCGTCCATTCGTCACCGGCATCGAGAAAGGCGATCCATTCGGTATCGAGCGCCCGAATGCCGATGTTTCGCGCATTCCCGGCCCCGCCAGTGACTTCCAGCCGGATCGTCCGAATGCGGTCATCCTGGATAAGGTCCGCCACGGCATTTTTTTGATCGCGGGCGGATGCATCGTCGACGATGACCAACTGCCAATTCGAATGTGATTGCGCGAGAACACTCCGCACCGCCCGGGCGAGCGTAGCCTCTGAATTGTTTGACGGGATGACTACGCCAACTGTCGGTGTCTTCAGGTGATGTCGGGCCAAATCAGGATCAGGGTCGCGTTTCAGGCTGCTTGACCCTCTTTCTAAGCCGATTGCCGTGGACCGCCAAGCTGGATATGTGCGCCGGTCTGCCCGGTTGGACCGAACGAAGCACGGCATTCCACGATCGATCCGGAACGACCACCTGCCGCCGGCCGTTCACCAGCGGACACACCGCGTCCCGGCGCGTCGAACTTCTTTGCAGCTTGCAGAGGGAATCTGGAGCGGGCGATGAGATTCGAACTCACGACATCAACCTTGGCAAGGTTGCGCTCTACCCCTGAGCTACGCCCGCATTATCCAGATTTCGGCCGGTTCGCCTTAGGGTGTTTTTCCCTTGGGGAAGTGCCCTTTCAGCGCCCGTTTCATCGCCGGTGGGTAGCCGGCCACGGCTCCTTGCGGAGCGGCGCGCATATTACCCATGGATTGGCGCATTGCAAGCATCTACGCGAAAAATAATTTCCGCTTCCGGCAAGGCTCGTTTCAGTATCGTTGAACCCGCGGAAAACCTGCGTTACGACGGCCATTCCCTTGGCGTCTTGCCGGGTTTCGTTTCGTGAAAGGATCCGCGTCATGTCCGATGAGCAAACCACCCGCCCCCTGACCGATACCGACTTGTATGCGAAGCTGGACGCAATGGGCATCGCCCACGAAACCGTTGAGCATGAGCCCGCCTATACGGTGACCGACGCCAAGCATCTGAGGGGTGAGCTGGATGGCGCCCATATCAAGAATCTTTTCCTGCGGGACAAGAAAAAGAACATCTGGCTGGTAACGGTCCTGGAAGAACGGGATGTGGACCTGAAGCAACTGCGCGGCGTTCTGGGCGCGAAAGGCAACCTTAGTTTCGGATCGCCCGAATTGCTGATGGATTGTCTGGGTGTCATTCCGGGGTCGGTAACACCGCTTGGCGTCGTCAACGATCACGACGGTCGGGTGAATGTCGTGCTGGACAAAGGGGTGATTGATCATGCCTTGGCCAATGTGCACCCGCTGCGCAACGACCGGACCACGCAGATCGCCTCCCAGGACTTGCTGAAATTGCTGGAGGCCGAGAACCATCCGCCCCTGATTTTGGACTTCGCGGATTTACCAAGCCAGACCGCTTAAAGAACGCATCTCGATCTCTTTCTTGTTAACCATCCGGTAACGCAAGCCGCTCTAGTTTTTTGCGGCGCACAATGCGCGTTCCAAGCGCCAAGCTTCGTCTCTGCTCGGTGTGGTTTCAACGGGGGTTGTCTAGGGGGATTGAGATGTCGGAGTTCGGCACTTCGTCGCGTGCAAGGCCGTTTTCACAAAGCCTTGGCAAGAAATTGGGTTTGGCCGTTGGCAGTATTGCGTTGGCCACCATCATCTTCACCATCGTCGCAGTCGTTGGATTCCGTCAGGTCTCCGATTCTGTTTCCCAGTTCGGAGAACAGACGATGCCGCGGTTGCGGGCCGCCATCGTGCTCAAACAGGTCGGCGGTGAAATATCGGCCGATACAGCGCGTCTCGCCTCAGCCGCGAGCGAATCGGAACGCGACGCGATCGCCGGTCGGCTATCGCAATCCCTGTCTGTTCTGGTCGAGGCCGCCGATACCTTGATGGCCGGAACGGCAGGGGCCGCGGATGCCGATTCCGCAGCCATTGCGGAAAGTCTGACCGGCGTCCGGGACGTCGTCGGCGCGCTGCGGGACAATGTTTCCCTTCGCTTGCAGACCGGCAAGAAGATCGCCGGGCAAATCGCCGCCATTCTGACCGCGAAACAGGAACTGGACGCGGCACTGGGCCCTTATCTGGAAGATCAGACACGCGGGACGAAACAAACCATCGACCTGCTGCTCGAAGATGTCGACGCCAATATCATGAAGCTTCTGGAATTGACCGCCGGATTCGGCGTGAACCAAAGCCTGCATGGCCTGACGTCTATCGCCGACAGACTGGTCGGTGTCGCCATCGAAGCGACGACAGTGGAACGCGCCGACCAATTGGAAGCCCTGGCCGAACGGCGCAAGGAATTGAAAGTCTGGGTCCAGGACCGATTAAGCAATCTGCTGGCCGATAGTTCCGAAGGCGCCGTCAGTGTCCGCGAAAAGTCCAAACTTCTGGTGGCCGCTGCGGTTGGCGAGGAAGGCGCTGATATTCTCGAAACCCAGCGTCAGGTCTTGCGGGTCGACGCCGCCGGGCAGGAACTTGTCGCGGCCGGGAACCGCCACATAAATACCCTGTTGGGCCTGATCGACCGGGTCACCACCCGGGCGACCGACGACGGCGCCGCCGCCATCGACCGGGCGGACCGGGTCGTCTCGGCGACCCAGGCGATTCTGATCGGATTGTCTGTCGCGTCGATCCTGTTCGCCTTCGCCATAGGCTATTTCTATATCAGTCGCCGGGTGGTCGCCCGCATCGCCCGGTTGGCCGATAACATGCGGCAGTTGGCCGACGGCGACCTTGCCGTCGAAACCGTCAAAGGGCCGGCGGACGAAATTGGCGACATGGCCGAAGCCATGGAAATATTCCGCGATAATGCGCGTGAGGTCGAACGCCTTACCGAAGACCAGGAAAAGGCCAAGCAGGCGGCCGAACGAACCCGTCGGGAAGCCCTGCAATCACTTGCCGACGGCTTCAACGCGCGCGTCGCCAGCATCGTCGGGGACCTGGAAGGGTCTGTGACGCGGCTTGTTTCGTCTTCGCAAGCGATGTCCGGTGACATCGATACGGCGGCACAACGTTCCCAGGACGTCGCCCAAGCCACCACCGGCGCGGCTGACAATGTCGGGGCGATTTCCAGCGCATCGCAGGCGCTGCTTGAAAGCACACAAGACATGACCGGCATGATGGGCAAGGCCGCCAGCGCCGCCCAGGCCGTGGTCACGGATGTGGAAGCCACCGACCGGGCGGTCGAGGGTCTTTCAAAGGCGGCGGAGAAGATCGGCGATGTGGTTCAGATCATCTCGGACATTGCCGAGCAGACGAACCTTCTGGCGTTGAACGCGACCATCGAGGCCGCCCGCGCGGGCGATGCCGGCAAGGGTTTTGCGGTCGTCGCCAACGAAGTGAAGACGCTTGCCGGCCAGACCGCGGCGGCCACAACGGACATCACCGCACAGGTGGCCGCGATCAAATCGACAGTGCAAGCCGCGGTCAATGCCATGAGCAAAGTGTCGAACGGCGTCGGCGAAGTCGATGTCATCGTCGGCGAAAGTTCGAACGCGTCGCTCGCGCAATCTGAATCGACACGGGAAATCGTCGCCAGGATTCAGGCGACGGCGTCCGAAATTCGGACCGTGACGGACGGTGTCCAGGACGTTGTCCGGACCGCCGGCCAGACCCGCAGCGGGTCGGACACAGTGCTTGATGCCGTCGAGACCGTCCGGACACGGTCCAGCGACCTCAGCAGCGAATTATCCAAGTTCGTCGCCGATATTCGGACCGGCACCGCTTAACCACGGCCTGCCGAACGTCATGGCGGGGGCAGTGGAAGGCATTTCGGCGGGATTCCGAAGTATCTTTCCCGCCTCCGCCCTTGTCCTTCGCGCTAGAAACCGCCACATAAAGCGCAACAGAAATTCCAGGCGGAATCGACCGAATCCGCCGAAGACGAAGCGGGGGTTCACCAGAACCATGGACATCGATTTGACGAACGTCGCCAAGGGCGGCGACCTGATCAAGGACAGCGATACGAACAGCTTCATGGCCGATGTCGTCGAAGCCAGCATGGAAACGCCGGTGATCGTCGACTTCTGGGCGCCGTGGTGCGGTCCCTGCAAGACCTTGGGCCCAGCGCTGGAACGCGCGGTCAATGCCGCGGCCGGGGCGGTGAAGATGGTCAAGATCGATATCGATCAGAACCCTGAAATCGCGCAGCAGATGCGCGTTCAGTCGATTCCGGCCGTCTTCGCCTTTTCTGGCGGCCGGCCGGTCGACGGCTTCGCCGGCGCGGTGCCGGAAAGCCAGATCAAAAGCTTCATCGACAAAGTGGTCCGCCAAGCCGGCGGAGAGCAGGGCGAAAACCCGGTCGAACAGGCTTTCGAGCAGGCCGAGGAAGCCGTTGAAAAGGGCGATTTCGAATCCGCGGGCGCGATCTATCAGCAACTGGTGGCGCACGATCCGAACAACATCAAGGCCGTCGCCGGTTTTGCGAATGCGCTGGTGAAACTCAACCGTCTCGACGTTTTGGAACAATTCCTGGAACAGCTGCCGCCGGAACAGCGGGACGCGAACGAGATGGCGTCGGTCCACGCGGCGCTGGAACTGGCCGCGAAGGCGGATGAGGCAAACAGAGAATTGGCGAGCCTGGAAGAAAAGGCCGCCTTGCACCCGAACGACCTGCAAGCGCGCTATGACCTGGCTGTCGCACTGTCCGCCGTCGGCCGCGCCGAAGAGGCGATCGATCTGCTGATGACGATCATGGAAACGAACCGCAACTGGAACGAGGATGCGGCGCGGGTACAGCTTTTGAAGATTTTTGAGGCACAGGGGCCGACGGACCCGGTGACCGTCGCCGGACGTCGCCGCCTGTCGTCGATTCTGTTCTCCTGATGACTTTCGCTGGGCGGCGGGGCCGTGGCCGGCGGTCCGGCACATCCTCGCGCCCAAGAGGGAACCGGTATAGGGTACGCTATGAGTGTTTTTGATCCGACCGCCGAAGACCTTCCGGAAGATCTGCCGATATTCCCTCTGACCGGCGTGCTGCTGCTGCCGCGGGCGCAATTACCGCTGAACGTATTCGAGCCGCGCTACCTGAACATGATCACCGACGCGCTGGGTGAGGGCCGCATGATCGGCATGATCCAGCCGCGCGTGCCGCGCGACTTCGTGCAGGGCCGCGAAGATGACGAGGACGAAGAAGACGATCTGGAAATCACGGATATGGACCGGGAACAGCCCGCCATTTTCCCGGTCGGCTGCGCCGGACGGATCACCCAATTCGAGGAGACCGACGACGGTCGCTTGCTGATCAATCTGCGCGGTATCGCGCGGTTCAAGGTCACAGAGGAAATGCCCATGCGCGACGGGTACCGCCGGGTTCAGGCGGATTGGTCGGATTATTTGGGCGACTTGACCGAGCACGACGAGGCGACGCCGTTGGACAAAGAGAGGCTGTTCGCCTCCCTCAAGCCCTATTTCGAGGCGCAGGAAATCCAGGCGAATTGGGACGCCGTTCACGACACCCCCTCCGAACGGCTGATCAATTCACTGTCCATGATCTGCCCGTTCGAAGCGCTGGAAAAGCAGGCGTTGCTGGAAGCCCCGACACTGAAAGACAGGCTTGATGTCTTGACCTCATTGGTCGAGATGGCGGTATTGGAAACCACCCACGAAGAATCCGGGCGGCAATAGGCCCTGCGGGCCTTCGATGCGGTTTTCAAAGCGGGAATCGGAAGAGAGCATAGGATGAGCGAGAACAAAGATCAGAGCCGTCAGGTCGACCCGAAGCTTTTGGAATTCCTGGTCTGCCCGCTGACCCACGGGACGTTGCGTTATGACCGGGAAGCGCAGGAGTTGATCAGCGATCAGGCGAAACTGGCCTATCCGATCCGCGACGGCATTCCGATCATGCTGCCCTATGAAGCGCGCCAGCTGGACGACGACTGACTGGTCGGGAAAAGGAACACGGAATGAACGGCAACGCTGCGGGCACGGAAGACGCGAACCGCTTTGCGACCAAGGTCTGGCCGACCGAGATCAAACTGCACAAGGCGGAGAAGATCCTGGAAGTCGCCTTCGACACCGGCGAGACATTCAAATATCCGGCTGAATACTTGCGGGTCGAAAGCCCGTCGGCGGAAGTGCAGGGCCATTCGCCTTCCCAGAAGAAGACCGTTCCGGGCCGACGCCATGTGGGCATCATGAACCTGGAAACCGTCGGCAATTACGCGGTCCGGATCGTCTTCGACGACCTACATGACAGCGGTATTTTTTCTTGGGCCTATCTGTATGAACTGGGCACGGACCAGGAAGCCCGCTGGGCGAACTATCTGGCCGCCTTGAGCGCCCAGGGCCTCAGCCGAGACCCATGAGTTTAATTTTCGGATGAGCTTCCTATTCAAGGAACTTGACTACCGCGAAACGCCGATCGGGCCGTTGAGCCTGCGGCGGCGGCGGATTCTGTCACTGGATACGGATGTCTTTGAAATCCTGCTGGGCGACGAGCATTTGATGTCCAGCCTGTTCACCGCGTCAGAGGTCGCCCTGGCCGACCTGGGTCTGGCCGCGATCGGCGCCGAAACGGCCGCCGCCGGGTCGCTGGACGTCGTGGTCGGCGGCTTGGGCTTGGGATACACCGCGGAAGCCGCCCTGAAGCATGATGCGGTGGGTACGCTCACGGTCGTCGAATTGCTGGACCCTGTGGTCGATTGGCATATCGAAGGGCTTCTGCCCATGGGCACCGGTTTGGCGGATGACAGCCGTTGCCAGTTCCTGCGCGCCGACTTTTTCGCCTGCGCCGGGTCCAGGGAAGGGTTCGATGCCAACACGCCCGGCCGCCAGCACGACGCCATTCTGATCGATATCGATCATTCGCCGGACTGGTTGTTGAACGAAGGCAGCAGCGGTTTCTATACCGAAGCCGGTTTGGCGGCGCTGGCCGGCAAGCTGAAGCCCGGCGGCGTCATGGGCCTGTGGTCAGACGCGCTGGAGGATGCCGGCTTCACCGAAAGATTGGGCAAGGTGTTTTCCGAAGCCTGGGCCGAACCCGTCACCTTCCACAACCCGCTGCAGGACAAACCCTTCACCCAGACCGTCTACCTGGCCCGCCGATAGGTTTCGTCGGCTTAGGTCGGTGGCAAGGCGTGGTGGATGGCCGGGCCGGGATTGGGCAGGTAGTCGATCAGAATGTTGATCCGCCGGCGCTTGGCCTTGTTCTTCACCGAATGAGTCTTGCGGTTGTTGAAGTCATAAACTTTGCCGACCTGCATCTTTAGTTTCTTGCCGTCGATCTTGTATTCGACGCCCGGCGGGGAGATCAGCGGCACATGCACCCGGTGGGCGCGGGCCGCCATGGGCTGACCGTCGATATGGGCGCCGACCTTGCCGCCGGCGGCCATTTCGACGATGGCAACGCGGGTCAGCACGCCCCTGGGTGTCTTGATATAGGAAATCGCCTTCTCAACCACCGGGGCGACCAGCGCTTCGAACTGTTTCCATTGCGGGAAGGCGCTGACCTCGCCCTGGTCGTTCTCGTCGATCACCACGGGCATCAGGGGTTCAGGATCGATGCTCTCCTGCTTGCACCATTCCAGGAACACTTCCTTCATGGAGCGTCGCTTCCACGGCATCTGATAAGGCACGAAATTGTGGATCAGCGGAATCGCGCGGGTGAATTCGCTGTGCACCCGGCTGGCGAGCAGATCCTGGCGGAAGCGATTGCGCTCCCAATCCTCGTCCGGCAGTCCGTCGACGAACGCCGCCAGTTCCTTCACATCCACCGGCCCCAGGACCTTATAGGGGACACCGATATCCATTCCCGTACCCTTCTTTCTAAAACCGATAGGCCGTTATAGCGCCTCGCCCCCTACTATAGGGCTTCTCCCCGTATCAAACGCGGCAATTCGCCGACGACCCCCATCGCGTGCCGCATCAGGAACCGTTTCACCGGCGGCGTCTTGTTAACCGCCGCCAGCCCGATATCGCGGGCCAGGCGAACCGGCGCAACATCGTTGGAGAACAAGCGCGTCAGCCCATCCATCACCGCCGAAAGCAGCACATTGTCGAACCGGCGCCATTTTTCGTACCGGCGCAGAACGCTTGCCGCGCCGAGGTCCAGGCCCAGCCGCTTGGCGTCGACCAGCACTTCAGCCATCGCGGCAATATCGCGCAGCCCCATGTTCAACCCTTGGCCGGCGATCGGGTGAACCGCATGGGCGGCATCCCCCACCATGGCGAACCGGTCGCCGATATAGGTTTCCGCGTGCTGCAAGGAAAGGGGGTAGGTGAAGCGCGGGCCGACCAATTCGATATCGCCCAACCAATCGCCGAAGCGGGTCTTCAACTCGGCCAGGAAGGCCGCATCGTCCAACTCGGCGAAACCGCGCGCCAGATCCGACCGTTCCGACCAGACGATGTTCGACCGGTCGCCGGTCATCGGCAGCATGGCGAAAGGGCCGCTGGGAAGGAAAAGTTCAACCGCGACGCCGTTATGGGGCAACGCGTGTTTGACGGTGCAGACGATGGAGGTCTGATCATAGCGCCAGCCGGTGACCTTGATTCCCATCCAATCGCGCAGCGTCGAGAACTTGCCATCCGCCGCGATGACGACGGCGGCCTGAATCGGCTCCCCATCTTCGATTTCGATTGTCGAGAAGCCGGGACCGGCCTGGACGGAGGTAACATTGACCGGCGCATGCAGCGTCAACGTTTCCAATTCCGTACAGCGTTTATGGAGCGCGACGCGCGTGGCGCGGTTCTCGACGATATAGCCGAAGGGGTCATCACCGATATCCGTGTGATCGTAATGCAGGAAAAGCGGCGAAATCCCGTCCAATACATGGCCGTCGACAACGCGGATGTCCCAGATTGGGGACGCGTCGGCTTCCAGATGTTTCCAAACGCCGATGCCCTTCAGAACCTGAGCGGACCCATAGGCAATTGCCGATGCGCGACCGTCATAGGCCGGCACGGTTTGCATGTCCTGGGCCTCCCGGTCGACCAGTGCCACCCGAAGACCCGCCGTGGCCAAAGCGCAGGCCAAACCTGCGCCCACCATGCCGCCGCCGACGATGCCGACATCCACCCGTTCCGTCATTTCAACCTGCCTCGCATAACAGATACTACTACCGCAAGTATTGCCTGTTTTTTGATCAATCACGCCTCTGTGACTAATTTTTAGGCTGTTTCTTTTTTAGCCTCCGGCGCCAGACCCCAAAGAAATATGTCCTATCCCACTGATTTTCAATCGTTTCTCTGATTCGGCGATTCCGGCACGCATTTTGATTTAACAAGGTTTCATGGTGCGGCGCAAAAACTGTGGCCGAACATTCAACATTGAGAAGGGAGCCTACGAATGAAGCTCGTAATGGCGATCATCAAACCCTTCAAGCTCGACGAGGTCAGAGAGGCCCTCACAAGCTTGGGCGTGCAAGGTTTGACGATATCCGAGGTAAAGGGGTTCGGCCGTCAAAAAGGTCAAACTGAGATCTATCGCGGCGCGGAATACTCAGTGAGTTTTCTGCCGAAAGTGAAGGTCGAGGTTGTGGTCGCCGACGGTCAGGCCGACGCGGTTGTCGAGGCGATCCAGAAAGCCGGTAGCACCGGTCGGATCGGCGATGGAAAGATTTTTGTGCTGGATCTCCAGACCGCCGTGCGGATCCGCACCGGCGAGTCCGGCGACGAAGCGCTGTAGGGGAGTTATCAATATGAAATTCAAAAACCTTCGCTTCGGCCGCTCCGCCCGGCTTGGCGTTGCGGCCCTCGGCGGCCTTGGTGTTGCGGCCATGGCGGCCCCGGCATCAGCGGCGACCGACGTTGAAACCGCGTTTATCTTCAACACGCTGTCCTTCCTGATGCATGGCTTCCTGGTCATGTGGATGGCGGCCGGTTTCGCCATGCTCGAAGCAGGGCTTGTCCGGACCAAGAACACCACCATGCAATGCCTCAAGAACATTGCGATCTATTCCGTGGCCGGCATCCTGTACTATCTGATCGGCTACAACCTGATGTACATGGATGTCAGTGGCTTCATCGGTTCGTTCTCGATCTGGTCGGCGGCCGATCCGAGCATCACGGCAGATGGTTTTGTCGGTGAAGAAGCAGGCTATGCGGCAGGATCCGATTGGTTCTTCCAGATGGTCTTCGTGGCGGCGACCGCCTCCATCGTTTCCGGCACGGTTGCGGAACGCGTTAAGCTTTGGCCGTTCCTGATCTTCACCGTCGTCCTGACCGGCATCATCTACCCGATCCAGGGTTCCTGGACCTGGGGCGGCGGCTGGCTGAGCGAAATGGGCTTCTCCGACTTCGCCGGTTCCACCATCGTTCACTCCGTCGGCGGCTGGGCTGCTCTGGCCGGGGCGATCGTGATCGGTGCACGGAAAGGCAAATTCGTGGACGGTAAGGTCCATCCGATGCCGGGCGCGAACCTGCCGCTGGCAACGTTGGGTACCTTCATCCTGTGGATGGGCTGGTTCGGGTTCAACGGCGGCTCACAGCTGGCCATGGGAACCGCTGCCGATATCCGCGATATCTCCAGCATCTACATCAACACCAACCTGGCTGCTGCCGGTGGCGTTGTCGCCGCGATCATCCTGACGCAAGTCATGTACAAGAAGGTCGACCTGACCATGGCGCTGAACGGCGCGCTGGCCGGGCTGGTCTCGATCACGGCTGAACCGCTGGCACCCGCACCGGGCCTGGCCGTCATCATCGGCGCCATTGGCGGCGTGATCGTGGTCTTCGCTGTACCGATGCTGGACAAGCTGAAAATCGACGATGTCGTCGGTGCGGTCTCCGTCCACTTGATTGCCGGTATCTGGGGCACCCTGGCGGTTCCGCTGAGCAATGGCGATGCAAGCTTCGTCACGCAGATCGTGGGGATCGTCTCAATCGGTGCCTACACCTTCATCTTCAGCTTGATCGTCTGGACGATCCTGAAAGTCACCATCGGTGTCCGCGCAAGCGAAGAAGACGAAGTCGATGGTTTGGACAAAGCCGAATGTGGGATGGAAGCCTATCCCGAATTCGGTGTCGGTTCGCAGCGTATGTAACGCTCGGGCCAAGAGTTTCGGTCGGGGCCTGATGGCCCCGGTCGGACAGACGGCGTCTCTGACGTCGTTTCCCACCCGCTGACTTATCCCCGGAAGGTCTCCTTCCGGGGATTTTTTTATCTCGAATATCCAAGGCTGACGGTATGACGCGCGGGCCCTTGAAAAGGTGGGGCCGTGCGCAGGGTGGGCGTTACCAACCGCCGCCACCACAGGAATTGCCGCCTGAAGAGCGCCTTCCCTTGCCGTCGAATCCGAAATCATCCTCATAGGAAGCCGCGTATCCCGCTAAGCAAGAGAAACGAAATCAGTTTTTTATTTGAATTGAGTGCCTTGCAGAAGAAACGGAGTATTCTCTATTATTGTCTGTATTTGAGAGCTAATCTCTTTGCTTCGTATTATTTCAACTTTGTTTAATTCGATGAGATAACCATGGCCGAAAGCGCCGCCGACAAACTTTTCGACTATCCCTATCGCCGGCTGGCCACTCTGCTCAAAGGGTTGGAGCCGGGGGAGAGCCCTATCCTGACGCATGTGGGGGAACCGCAGGGCGCGCCGCCGGCCTTTCTGTCGGAGACCGTCACCCGGAACGCACATTTGTGGTCGAAATATCCGAGCCCCAGGGGAACACCCGACTATCTGAAGGCGGTCGCGGATTGGATCACGCGGCGGTATGACCTGGCCCCCGGCACGGTCGACGCGGCCCGGCACGTCACCACGGCCTGCGGCACGCGCGAGGCCTTGTTCCAGGCCGGAATCCTGGCCGCTGCGATCAAACGCCCACAGGTGAAGGGCAAGCCGCTGATCGGTATGCCGAACCCGGCCTATCACGTCTATTACGGCGCCGCCGTGATGGGCGACGCGGAACCTTTGCCGGTACCGGCCGCCGATGCATCAACCAACTATCTGCCCGACTACCCCTCTCTGTCGGCGGATGTGCTGGACCGGATGGCAATCGCCTATCTGTGCACGCCGTCCAATCCGACGGGCGGCGTGGCGGACTTGCAGACGCTGACCCGGAATGTCGAGGCGGCCCGCCGCCACGGCTATATCCTGGCGCTCGACGAATGCTATTCGGAAATTTTCAACGGGTCCGAACCGCCGGCTGGCGGCTTCGACGCGGTGAAGGCGCTCGGTGAGGCCGGCGAGGGCGCACTCGACAATATCCTGGTTTTCAATTCGTTGTCGAAACGGTCTTCCGCGCCGGGCTTGCGCTGCGGTTTCGTGGCCGGCCAAGCGGATTTGATCGACAAATTGGTAATGGTTCGTGGCTATGGCGGGGCGCAGATCCCCGAACCATTGATGGCCGCCGGCGCCGCCTTGTGGCGGGACGAAGACCACTTGGTGGCCAACCGGGCGCTGTATAGCGGGTTGTTCGACCTGTCGGACGAGATTCTGGGCGATTTGCCGGGCTATACGCGCCCGACGGGGGGCTTTTTCCTGTGGCTGCCGGTTACCGACAGCGAAGAAGCGGCCAAACGCCTTTGGGTGGAAGCCGGCGTGAAGGTCTTGCCGGGACGGCTGATGTCCCGGCCGGTGGATACGGAAGGACATACACCGGGCGATGGGTTCATCCGCATCGCCCTGGTGCACGACCCGGAAACGGTGCGTGAAATGCTGGGCCGCGTGCGGCGGGTGCTGCTGGACGGGCTGACAGTGACTGAGGAGGGTTAGGACCATGGCGACACGGACGGACGCGCGGCAGCCACTGCTGCCGGATTGGATGGCGGCACTTCTGAAACAGCGCCTGGTCGAGATTTCCGGCCTGATGCTGGTTCTGGCCGCCCTCGCGATGTTGGCCGCGTTGGTGAGTTTCGATCCCCTCGACCGGTCCTGGAGCGTCGCGACCGCGGCGCCGGTGCAAAACCTGCTGGGCGGTTTCGGTGCCTATTTTGCCGACGCGGTGCTGCAATTCGTTGGCTTGGCCGGCGCGCTTATGGTGCCGATTACGGCAGCCTGGGGCTGGCGCATTGCGGCCGAGCATCGTCTGCCGCACCCGGCCTTGAAGATCCTGTCGGCCGTTCTGGCCGTTTTCCTGGGCGCCGCCGGCATGGCCGGCCTGCCGACCGCGGAAAGCTGGCCTTTCCAAATCGGTATGGGCGGCTTCGTCGGCGATACGGTGCTGGGCACCTTGATCGGCTGGCTGGAGCCTTTGCGGCTACCGTTGTCCTCCTCCGCCTTGGCGGGGATTCTGGGCTTGGTCGGCCTGACGCTGACCGTTCTGGTGCTGGGTTTCAGCCTGGCCGAATGGGTCATTGCCTTCCGCAAGGTGAAGAAGGGCGCGCATATGGCACGGTCCGCCGCCGATCCGGCCGCCTTGAAAGGCGCCGTGGCCGCCGCCAAGGACGCGGTTCTGCAGCGCGGCTGGGGAGAGCGTGCGGAGCCCACCCTGTTGCCGCGCGTGAAACCGGAAGGCCCGCCGCGTCAGGCGCCCGAAGTGAAGCACCCGGTGAAGCCGGGCCGGGTCGAGGAACGCGGCGAGAAGCAGCAGGAAAGCAAACGCGCCCGCAAGGAACGCCAGATCACGCTGGACCTGCCGCGCAACACCGGCGAATACGCCTTGCCGCCGCTGGACCTGCTGGACGAAAGCGACAACACCGGCAAGGTGCAGGAAAACCAGGAAGCGCTGGAACAGAATGCCCGCATGCTGGAAGGGGTGCTGGAAGATTTCGGCGTCCGTGGGGAAATCGTGAAGGTTCGCCCGGGTCCCGTGGTGACGTTGTACGAATTGGAACCGGCCCCGGGCACCAAGACCAGCCGCGTGATCGGCCTGGCCGACGATATCGCCCGGTCGATGAGCGCGATTTCCGTGCGTATCGCCACCGTCCCCGGCCGCAACGTGATCGGCATCGAAATGCCGAATGGCGACCGCGAGCTGGTCGGCCTGCGAGAGGTCTTGTCCAGCCGGACCTTCGAGGAAAGCAAACTGAAGCTGCCGATGGTGCTGGGCAAGGATATCGGCGGCATTCCGGAGATCGCGGACCTGGCCACCATGCCGCATCTGCTGATCGCGGGGACCACCGGGTCGGGTAAATCCGTTGGCTTGAACGCGATGATCCTGTCGCTGCTCTACCGCCTGCCGCCCGATCGCTGCAAATTCATCATGGTCGATCCGAAAATGCTGGAACTATCGGTCTATGACGATATCCCGCATCTGTTGGCCCCGGTCGTGACGGACCCGAAGAAGGCGGTCGTCGCCCTGAAATGGACGGTGCGGGAGATGGAAGACCGCTACCGCGCCATGTCCAAGCTCGGCGTCCGCAATATCGAGGGCTACAACAAGCGCGTCGCCGAAGCCGCCCGCAAGGGCGAGGAACTGACCCGCAAGGTCCAGACCGGGTTCGACCCGGAAACCGGCCGCCCGATCATGGAGGAGGAGCCGCTGGACCTGACGCCCTTCCCCTATATCGTCGTCGTGGTCGACGAAATGGCCGACCTGATGCTGGTCGCGGGCAAGGAAATCGAAGCCTCGATCCAGCGCCTGGCGCAGATGGCGCGCGCCGCCGGGATCCATTTGATTATGGCCACGCAGCGCCCGTCGGTCGACGTCATCACCGGCACGATCAAGGCCAACTTCCCGGTTCGCATCAGCTTCATGGTGACCTCGAAGATCGACAGCCGCACCATTCTGGGCGAGCAGGGGGCGGAACAGTTGCTGGGCCGGGGTGACATGCTGTACATGGCGGGCGGCGGCCGCATCAAGCGCGTCCACGGGCCCTTCGTCGACGATGCCGAAGTGGAGGACGTGTGCAACTTCCTGCGGTCCCAGGCCGAACCGGATTACGTCGAAGCGGTCACAGACGAAAACGACATGTCCGGCGGTTTTGACACAGATGTGAGCGGGGCTGCTTCGTTCGGAGAGAGCGAAGGACCGGAAGACGCCCTATATGATCAAGCGGTGGCGCTCGTCGCCCGGGAAGGCAAGGCGTCGACCAGCTTCGTGCAGCGGCACTTGCAGATCGGGTATAACCGCGCCGCGCGGATCATTGAGAGAATGGAGAAAGAAGGCGTTGTCGGAAGAGCCAACCATGTCGGTAAGCGGGACGTTCTGGTCGGGGATCACAGCAACATGGACTAAATCCGTCCATCTGGCCCTGCTTGCCCTGCCAATACTGGCGATTGCGCTTACGTCCGGCCAAGCCCGGGCGCAGGTCTTCAGCCCGGAACAGATCGCGGATATCAACCGGATCGAGACTTACCTCAATCAACTGACGACGCTGGAATCGCGCTTCGTCCAAATCGACCCGCGGGGGAATTTCTCCGAAGGCACCGTCTTTCTGTCCCGGCCCGGTAAGATGCGGTTCGAATACGACCCGCCGTCGCCTCTGCTGCTGGTCGCCGACGGCACCTGGTTCATCTATGTGGACAAGGAACTGGAGGAAGTGTCCCACATTCCGCTGGATTCCACGCCCGCCGCCTTCCTTTTGCAGGAAAACATCTCGCTGAAAGACGACTTCAAGGCGACCGACATATCGCGCGGCAGCGGCTTGGTGGTCATCACCGTCATCGATCGTTACGCACCCGAAAACGGTCAGGTTCAGCTTGTCTTCGAAGACCGCCCCCTGCAGCTGAAGCAATGGACCGTCACCGACGCCCAGGGCTTGGACACGCGCGTCACGCTGGTCAACGCCCGGTTCGGCCGGGAGATGCCGGACGAGCTGTTCCGGTTCAAAGACCCCTGGAACAGCGCCATCGGCGACCGCTGACCCTCTCCGCGACGAGCCGCGCCACCCCATCTCTCCTTTTCCCCGGCCGCCGCATGCTCTAGAAGCGGTGAGCAGGAAACCGTAAACACCGCAAGGACCTGCCCGTATGACTTCTCAATATGACCTCGTCGGAATCGGCAACGCCCTCGTCGACGTTCTGGTGACGATTGAAGACACCTTCCTGGACGAACACAGCCTGCCGAAAGGCAGCATGAACCTTATCGATACCGCCCAATCCGACGCGCTTTACGACGCGGTGCCGGCAGGCGTCGAGGTGTCCGGCGGGTCCTGCGGCAATACCATGGCGGGCTTTTCCGCGCTGGGCGGCAAGGGCGCCTATATCGGCAAGGTCAGCGACGACGGGCTGGGCAAGGTCTTCATCCACGATATGAAGGCGATGGGCGTCGATTGCCCGATCGAACCGGCGACATCCGGCCCCTCCACCGGCCGCTGCATCGTGATGGTCAGCAAGGACGCGGAGCGCACCATGGCGACCTATCTGGGCGCCGCGGTAGACCTCGGCCCGGACGATATCGACGAAGCGACCATCAAAGCCGCCAAGGTGCTTTATTTGGAAGGCTATCTGTTCGACCCGGAAGCAGCCAAGGCCGCCTTCATCAAGGCCGCCGATATCGCGCACGAAGCGGGCGGCAAGGTCTCGCTTTCCCTCAGCGATCCGTTTTGCGTCGACCGTCACCGGGAAGCCTTCCGGGCGCTGGTCGAAAACCATGTGGACATTCTGTTCGCCAATGAGAGCGAGATCACCTCCCTTTATCAGGTCGAGGATTTCGACGCGGCGCTGCAGAAAGTGCGCGGCCATTGCGAAATTGCCTGCCTGACCCGGTCCGAAAAGGGATCTGTCGTGCTCTCGGGCGACGAAGTCCATGTCATCGACGCGGATCCCATCGGCGACAAGCTGAAGGATACGACGGGCGCGGGCGACCAATACGCCGCGGGTTTCCTGTATGGCTACACGCAAGGCTTCGATCTGGCGACGGCGGGCCGCATGGCCTCCATCGCCGCCGCCGAGGTGGTGTGCCATTACGGCGCCCGCCCGGAAGTCCATGTCCGCGACCTGATCCGCGAGAAACTGGCGGTTTAGCACTCTTTTTTGCGGCACCGGCCCGCTCCCCCACCCAGCCACCCATAGCCTACGATCCCGGGGTGGTTGGGTGGGGGAGAGGGCCGGAACCGAGGATTGAACAACCATGAAAATCGGCATCATTGAAACCGGCCGTCCGCTCGACGGCATGTTGGAAAAGTTCGGCGATTACCCGAGCATGTTCGCCAACCTGCTGCGCGGCGCGGACCCGGACCTGGAATTCCGCACCTACCATGTGCTGGACGGCGACTTGCCGAGCGACCCGGCGGACTGCGATGCTTGGCTGATGACCGGCAGCCGCCACGGCGTTTATGAAGACCATGATTGGATCAAACCGCTTGAAGAGTTCAGCCGCCGCGCCGCCGAGATGGGCAAGCGTCAGGTCGGCATCTGCTTCGGCCATCAGCTTTACGCCCAGGCCTTCGGCGGCAAGGTGGTGAAGAGCGACAAGGGCTGGGGCGCCGGCGCGCATACCTATAAAATCACCGAGCGCGCGCCCTGGATGGTGACCGATGACGAGGCGGTCAGCTGCATCGTCTCCCACCAGGATCAGGTGGTCGAAACCCCGCCGGGCGCCAAGGTCTATGGCGGCAGCGATTTCTGCGAAGCCGGCATCACGACCATCGGCGACACGGTCATGACCATGCAGTGCCACCCGGAAATGTCGAAGGACTTCTCCAGCGATCTGATCGATCTGCGCCGCGAACGCATGGGCGACAAGGTTTCAGACGCCGCCAAGGAAAGCCTGGGAAAGGGCCTTCAGCGCGACGTGCTCGCGCAATGGATCGTGGCGTTTCTGAAGGGGTAGCATTTCCGCCCATTCATGCCGGAAATGCCGCACCATCTTGCGGCGCAGCAAGGATCAGGGTAGAAGGCGCGCTACTTGTGCCGCGCGCGGCGAATATTTTGCCGCCGGCCCGCTATTCCGGAACACGAAAATGCAGCTTCGCAATCTGGCGATCATCGCCCATGTCGACCATGGCAAAACGACCATGGTGGACGAACTTTTGAAACAGTCCGGCGCCGTGCGCTCGAACCAGCAGGTCGAAGAACGGGCCATGGATTCAGGCGACCTGGAAAAGGAACGCGGGATCACCATTCTGGCGAAATGCACATCCGTCGACTGGAACGACGTCCGGATGAACATCGTCGACACCCCCGGCCACGCCGATTTCGGCGGTGAGGTGGAACGTATCCTCTCCATGGTCGATGGCGTGGTGCTGCTGGTGGACGCCGCCGAAGGCCCGATGCCGCAGACCAAGTTCGTCACCATGAAAGCGCTGGCCCTGGGCCTGAAGCCGATTTTGGTGGTCAACAAGGTGGATAAGCCGGATGCGCGGCCCGACTGGGTCGTCGACCAGGTTTTCGACCTTTTCGTGGCGCTGGACGCGACCGAAGAGCAGCTTGAATTCCCGATCCTTTACGCGTCCGCCAAACAGGGCTGGGCCGCGGCGGATCTTGAGGCCGAGCGCACCAGCATGAACCCGCTGTTCGAACGCATCGTCGAGCACGTCTTGCCGCCGGAAGCGGATGCGGACGGCCCGTTCCGGATGCTGGCGACGACCCTGGAATCCGACCCCTATCTGGGCCGGATCCTGACCGGCCGGATTTTCTCCGGCAAGGTGAAGATGGGTGAAACCGTGAAAGGCCTTGCGGCCGACGGCACATTGCTGGAACAGGTCCGCCTGACCAAATTGCTCGCCTTCCGGGGCTTGAAGCGGGAACCGATCGAAGTCGCCGAAGCCGGCGACATCATCGCCGTCGCGGGCCTGCAGAAGGCGACCGTCGCCGATACGATCTGCGCCCTTTCCGTCAAGGAACCCTTGGAAGGCCGGCCGATCAGCCCGCCGACCATGGCGATGACCGTTGCCGTGAACGACGGCCCGCTGGCCGGCCGCAACGGCGGCGACAAGCTGACGGGCCGGATGATCGGCGACCGGCTGAAGCGGGAGGCGGAAAGCAATGTCGCCATCCGTGTCACCGAGAGCGCCGACAAGGACGCCTTCGAGGTCGCCGGCCGTGGTGAATTGCAGCTGGGCGTCTTGATCGAACAGATGCGCCGCGAAGGCTTTGAGCTGACCATCGGCCCGCCCCGCGTCCTGTATACCCAGGACGAGAACGGCAAGCGGCTGGAGCCGATGGAAGAAGTTCAGGTCGACGTGGACGAGGAATTCTCCGGCGTCGTCGTCGAAAAGCTGGGCCAGCGCAAAGCGGAAATGACCGACATGCGCCCGTCCGGCGGCGGCAAGACCCGCATCTCGTTCACCATGCCGTCACGCGGTTTGATCGGGTATCAGAGCGAGTTTTTGGCCGATACGCGCGGCACCGGCATTCTGTCGCGCCTGTTCACCGGTTATGCGCCGTATAAGGGGCAGATCCCGCAGCGTGGCGCCGGCGTGATGATTTCCAGCGAACAGGGCAAGGCCGTGACCTACGCGCTGTTCAACCTGGAAGACCGTGGGCCGATCTTCATCAATTCCGGCGACGACGTCTATCCGGGCTTGATCATCGGCGAGCACAACAAGGGCCAGGATCTGGAAGTGAACCCGCTGAAATCCAAACAGCTGACCAACTTCCGCGCATCGGGCAAGGACGAGGCCGTCAAACTGACGACCCCGCGCAAGATGACCCTGGAAGACGCCATCGCCTATATCCAGGAAGACGAGTTGGTGGAAGTGACGCCGAACGTCATCCGCCTGCGCAAGGCGATCCTGGACCCGCATGAGCGCAAGCGCCACCAGCGCCAGCGCGCCGCGGACGAAGCGAGCGTGGCGTAAGCCGCGACCCGCGGCTGGGGTTCGTCTCGGAATGGCTACAGAGATCCTGACCGAACGGCTGCGCCTGCGCGAGTGGCGGGACGATCCGGCGGAGGTGGACGCGCTGCATGCCGTCCTCTCCGACCCGGAAACCATGAAGCTGTGGCCGGCGCCCTTCGACCGGGACGGCTGCGCGACATGGCTCGCCAATGTCCGCCAGAGCTATGAAAAGCACGGATACGGCCGATTTGCGGTGGAAATACGCGAAACAGGCCAGTTGATTGGCGATTGCGGCTTGTTTCCCGGGCGTATCGGCGAGTGGTCCTTCGTCGATATCGGCTGGATCCTGCATGCGGACCATCACGGCAAGGGCTACGCGACCGAAGCCGCGCGCGCCATTATCGACCACGCTTTCTCAACCCTGGGCCTGACCGAATTGGTCGCCCATATGGCCGAAGAGCACGCGGCCTCCCGCCGGGTCGCGGAACGCCTGGGCATGAAATTCATCCATGCCCAGCCCTATGAGCGGAACCTGGGCAAAACCCACACCTTCTTCCGTCTGACGCCGGAGATGTGGGCCAGCGCCGCCGAATAGGGCAGGCTCAGCCGCCCTGTTCCTGCTTCGCGCGTTCTTTCGCCGCCTTCAGCGAGTTGGTGTATTCAGGCGACCGTTCGAGCAGCCCCTTATCCATCAAATCCTGCCAAACGTCGGCGACATGCGTCCAGGTGACCCCGCTTTCCGGCACAAGGGCCAGGCGCCAGGTGACCACAGCAAGGCTGTTCTGGTAACGCGGATTGGCGGCGTCTTCCGCCACCAACGCTTCCGAGAAATTCAGCGATTGGCGATAAATAGGCAGTGCGCCCTGCGGGTTCCCGTTCTTCCGTAACGTATCCCCGTAGCTGATGCCGATTGATGCAACATCGACCCGTTTCTCTGGGTCTTCAGGTAACTCCGCCGCCACTTTTTGCTTAATCTCAAGCGCTTCGCGATAGCGCCCAATAGCGTCTTCCGGACGACCCGCGGCATCCAGAGCAAGAGCGACCTGCCAGAGTTGAATTCCGACAAAGTCCTCCCAATAAATATTCGTCGGATCTCGCACAAATAGCCGTTCGGCGACTTCAAGCGCTTCCCGATATCGTTTCAGGGCACCTTTGGCATCCCCGCCGGCCAGGAGCACATCGCCAATCTGACGGTGGGAATAGATAAGATCTTCCAGGTAATCCGTGTTGTCGGGGTTCTCTTCAGCCGCTTCCGTACGCGCCTTCAAAGCCGCCCAATAAAACTTCATCGCCTCCTGTTTCTGGCCCAGCGCCATCAGGCGCTCGCCGTGCCAGGCCTGCGCGAAGGCAAGGTCCCGCCGCTCCAGCGTGTCTTCCGGTGCCAATTCGACAATTCGTTTCTGAATCGCGACGGTTGCGGCACTCAGTTTCGCGGCGGGCACCGGTTCGTTGAAATCCGCAAATGTCTCGCTTGCAGTTAAATAGCCTGCCTTGGCAGTTCTCAGCGCGGCAACATCGTTGGGATGTGTCTTTGCGTATTCAGCCAGAAGTACGACCATCTTCTCATACTGCTTCAGGCCGCCCCAGACATCGTTGAGGTCGAAGGAGATATCCCCCAGCTTCGCATAGATCTCCGCGAACCATTCCGGCCAATAGGGCTCGTCAGGATCCAGGGAATTGAGTTTGCCGTAGAAGGTCAAAGCCTTCTCAAAGTTTTCCCGGGCGTCTGCCGCGTTACCGTTGTCGCGATGCAGATTACCCAGGTGCTCGTACGTATTTGCAAAGGCACTCACCCAATACATAGAGTCCGGGTTTTCCGCAGCCTTGTTCTGGCTGTGCCGGACGGCTAGGTCGAGGGTTGCAACGGCTTCTTCATAGTCGCCCAAGGCCGATTGCTGATATGCCACCTTTACCAAGGCTAGTTTCAAGTCTTCGTTCAACTGCTCGTTCGACGGATCTTTCGCCAGACCTTCTCTTACCAGGGCCAAGCGGCGCTCCATTTGAACCAAAGCTTCTTGCTGCCGGCCCATGTCACCGAGAATTTCTCCCAAACGTTCCACGGCAACGCTCAAGTCGCGCAGTGCGTCGGGATCTTCCGGCGCTGTTTCCGCCAAAGCGGCCCGAATTTCATACGCTTCCTGGAACGTTGAATATGCCGCGTCGAAATTACCGTCGTTCTGATGCGTATCGCCAAGCAGGATCAAGGTTAAGGACAGGTTCCTGCGAAGCTCCCGGTTTTCCGGATCATTGGCCAGGTTGCGTCGGCCGGTTTCAAGGCTCTGCCCAAGATTGCTCAGGCTGTCGTCCAGACCGAGTATCTGGCTCATCCTGCTGGTATTGTTCAGCCCGGTCGAAAGCCAATCGGCATATTCCTGATTTTCACGATCCAGTTCCAAAGCTTGCCGGAAGCCTTCCACGGCCTTGTCAAAAGCCGCCTTCGCTTCGACGTTCCGGCCCATGGCCTCGTATGAATCACCCGCTGCGTTCTGGGCGCGGGCAAGGCTGTAGTTAGCCTTCGGATTGTCGGGTTCGCTTTCCAAGAAACCCCGCCAGTCGGATACGGCCTTCTCAAAAGCAGCCGCGGCCTCCGCATAATCACCGGTCACGAAAAAGGATTCGGCAAAATCGGTGTGAATATTCGCCACTTGCTCGATCAGCCAGACATCGCCGGGCAACACTTTCCGCGCTGCCATGGCGACATCCATGGCTTTCTGGGTATAGATGCGTTCCCGCACTCTTTCCGCCTGGCCATCGCCCAGACCTTCCATGTAAAGGGCCGTCGCTCGATTAATTTGAATAAGGTGGTCAATGATCGTGGTGTTCGCCGGCTCTTCGGCCAAAAGCTCATTCAACAGTGTTTCGGCAGTTTTGAACCGGTTCAGACCCTTCTCTTCCTCCCCGAGATTCAGTAGGGCCCAGCCCCCGACCTTTTCAGTCAGGGCGAGGCGGAATCGCAGGAACGCATCGCGGGGTTCTTTCTCCAAAACCCTCCGGTAGAGGCGGTTGGCTTCCTCATTCGGTGCAATAACGTCCTGCCAACGTTCCAGATCCAACAGGCTGTTGCCGATCGCCGCCTGTAATCCCGCTATTCGGCGCAAGGGTTCCGCATCGTCCGATACATCCGGGCTGACCGAACGCCAGTGTTTCAACGCCGTTTCATGCGCGGCGATAGCCTCTTCCAGGCGTCCGATCGAATACAGAAAATCGCCGATTTCTGCATCAAGAAAGGCCAGGGTTTGCATGTTCGGAAAGTCCTGTTCAGTCTTTCCGGCCATTGCGGCCCAGGTTTGGCGGAGGTCCTGAAAAATCGAAACCGCGGCATCATTCTCCCCCTGCCGAGACAGAGCATAGGCAGACCGCGATTGTGCCTTATAGAGATCGGATCGGAAGTCCCGGTTTGTCGGAGAGATCTGCAAGAGCGTCTTTAGGACCGAGGCCGCGGACATGTATCGTGCGCCCGCCTCTTCATGCCGGTACATCTCGGACAACACATATCCCGCCAATAAATCGGCTGAGTACTCGCCGATAAGCCAATCAGGCGAGCCCGGATATCTTTGCAGAAGCGTGTCATAATGCGCTGTCGCACGGCGCGCCAGTTCGAGTGCCGCGTCATATTCCTGCTGGCCGGCATGCAGCTTGCCGACCTCCAATTGCAGCGCGCCGATTTGCTGCCAATCAGTCGTTTGGGACGGGTCTTCCGCAATAACGCTTTCACGCACGGAAAGCGCTTCGTTGTAGGCCTTGATCGCACTCACCGGGTCTTGCTCGGCGACAAGTACGCCCACCGCACTAACAATCGCCGCAAACTGCTGGCGGCGGGCGATATCGGCAAGGCCGTTTTCGACAATCGGCCGCTGCAATTCCAAAGCGGCTCTGTATTGGGAAATGCCGCCGTCCCGATCGCCGACATTGAGCATGATTTCACCCAACCCAGCTTCGATTGCGGAGAGGCGCCAGATATGATCGATATTCTCCGAATCGGACTCCAGCACCACGCGCCAAGCATCGGCCGCGAGTCGGTAATGGTCGATCGCGGTTAGAAATTCGCGCCGCGCATATAGCCGGTCGGCAATTTCGATGTGCAGATCGGTCAGGTTCCAATTCTGATCGACGTCGGATGGATTCGCTTCAACCAGGCTTTGGCGGATTCGCAGCTCCTCGCGATAGGCCGTCAGCGTCGCGGCTTCGTCTTCCCGGTAGGACTGCAGAATACCGATATCGCGATAGGTTGCGGCTAAGCCGTGGCGATAATTTTCGTTATCCGGGAACCGTTCGAGCAAGGCCTGAGTCAGCTCCAAGTCCCGCTCGTAACTGGCCAGCGCATCGTCATACGCACTTTGGTAGGTCTGGGCATCTCCCAAACTGTTATAGGCGATCGACAGCGCGTACTGACGGTCAGGGTCGGTTTGGTCCATCCTGACCAGTTTTTCCCTCAGGCTGACCTCTGCCTTGAAGCTTTCCGTGGCACGCGCGCCGTCATTCATTGAATAAAGCGCCCGGCCGCGATCCTGATTGGCATCGGCCAGGGTGAAAATCCAATACTGATTCGACGGGTCCTTGTTCACTTCCCGTTCGACGATGTCCCGCAGAAAATTCGCATGGTCCAGCGCTTCCTGAAACCGGCCAAGTTCCTGCAGCGCGTCGTTGACCGCATCCAACGCCGTCACTTTGTTGTCAATCCATTCGAGGCTGCCTGGATCCGCGGTCAAACGTTCCGAGGCGAGAGCGAGCGCTGCTTGAAAAAGCTCAAGGGCTTTGTCCACGTCTCCGCCGGTCCAACTCTCGTCACCTTCGGCAATGAGATCCGTGAATTGCTGCGCAACTTCGGCGGACACCTGTTCGGTCGCGGCCGGAGAGGCCGCCAGTTGGATCGGCACAAGGGGAGCCGCCGCTTGGCCCTCGCCGAATCCTGCCGAAAACGTAACCGTGGTGGCCGCACCGAGTGCGACACCAATGCGAAAAATAGACCCCCTCATGACCCCCCCAAAGCGCACTAAACAAAAAATACAAACCGAACGAACCAAACCCGAAAAAGCGAAGCTACCCCACTTAAACTACCTTCCGTATGAAAAGATGACATGGGTTACAACGATTAATTCACGATATGCCGACACAAATTCGATCGATACCCACCGACCGAATCCGGGTAGTTTCCGGCAATGAAATTTTCCATCGACAAAGCCGTCAAAACCTATCTGGACCCTCGGATCTGGCAGATCCTGGGGTTCGGCTTCGTCAGCGGGCTGCCCTTGGCGCTGACCACGGGGACTTTGACCTATTGGCTGGCGCGGGAAGGGGTGGATAAGACGGCCATCGGGCTGTTCGCGCTGCTCGGCATTCCCTATGCGTTCAAGTTCCTTTGGGCGCCCCTGCTGGACCATCTGCCCGCACCGCCGCCTTTCGGACGGCTGGGCCGGCGGCGCGGCTGGGCGATCGTGATTCAATTGGCCTTGATGGCCGCATTGTTGGCCATGGGCGCGGCGGACCCGAACGAGACGACCCTGTTGTTCGGCCTGGCGGGGCTGTCCGTCGCCTTCCTGTCGGCCAGCCAGGACATTGTCATCGACGCCTTCCGCATCGAGCTTCTGGACCGCGACGAGCAAGGGGCGGGGGCGGCGGCGATTCAGCTTGGCTACCGCCTGGGCATGCTGGTCAGCGGGGCCGGCGCGATTTGGATGAGCGCCTTCCTGCCCTGGTTCTGGGTCTATGCGGGGATGGCGGCCTGCCTGCCTATCGGCATGCTGCTGATCCTGACTGCAAATGAGCCGGCGGAAAGCTTGGAAAGCTTGAGCCAGGACCGGAAGGCCGGTTACGCGGAATGGCTGAAGCGCGCGGTCGTGGCCCCGTTTCTGGATTTCATGAAACATCCTGGCTGGATCGCCCTTCTGGCCTTCGCGCTGCTGTACAAATTCGGCGACGCCATTGGCGGTATCATGGCCAATCCCTTCTATGTGGAGATGGGTTTTTCCGCCGAACAAATCGCCAGCGTAACGAAATTCTTCGGCCTGGGCGCGACGATCCTGGGCACCATTGCGGGCGGGGCCCTGGTGGCGGGCATCGGTCTTATCCGCGCCTTGGTCATTGCCGGTATCCTACAGGCGGTAACCAATCTGCTTTTCGCCCTGCTGGCCGCGAACGGCGCCGATGTGGCGCTGCTGGCCCTTGCCGTGGGCGCGGATAATTTCACCGGGGGGTTGGGGTCGGCCGCCTTTGTCGCCTATCTCAGCAGCCTGTGTTCCGTCGCCCATACGGGCACGCAATACGCCTTGCTGACCAGCCTGATGGCCTTGGGTCGGTCGTTCTTCTCGTCCGGTGGGGGGTGGCTGGCCGATCAGATGGATTGGGTCACCTTCTTCATCGCCACCACCGGGCTTGCCGTGCCCGGCCTGCTGTTGCTGTGGCTGATCGCCCGGCTGCCGGAAAGACTGCCCGCCCGGGAACCCGGTCAGCGCATGGATGCCAAACCTTGATCCCCGGGCCATGACCGCCGACAGCATCGTAAAATCATAGAATTGACGCTTGATTTGTGTGCCGCAGAGTGTATTGCTGCGGCGCAACATATCTCCCCTGTGATACAGTATCTCCTCGTCCGGAGCGGGATACCGTGAAACGGACTCGTTAGGCTGAAAGGTATGGCCAATGGATGTCAGCAAAATTTCGATCGGCGAAAATCCGCCCTTTGACGTCAATGTCATCATCGAAGTGCCGGTCGGCGCCGATCCGGTGAAGTATGAGCTGGATAAGGATTCCGGCGCCATGTATGTGGACCGCTTCCTTTACACCGCGATGCACTATCCGGCGAATTACGGTTTCATCCCGCACACCCTTTCCGGTGATGGCGACCCGACCGACGTGTTGGTTCTCAGCCCGCTTCCCGTGATGCCCGGCGCGGTCGTCCGGTCGCGTCCGATCGGCGTGATGATGATGGAAGACGAAGCCGGCCTGGACGAAAAAATCCTTGCGGTTCCGCATGACAAACTGCACCCCTATTACAACGATGTAACCAGCTACCGCGACTTGCGGCAGGTCCTTTTGGACCAGATCGCCCACTTCTTCACCCACTATAAGGACCTGGAGAAGGACAAATGGGCGAAGGTTCTGCGCTGGGGCGAAGCCGGTGAGGCGCATAAGTTGATCGAAGAGGGGATTGAAGCCGCCAACAAAGCCAAAGACGCCAATGTGAAGGCGATTGGGTTTACGGGTTAACGGCTGAATTTACTGGATGACGGGTGACGTGACGGTAGCTGAGGGCAGTTTGACGGCGATATCCACGGATATCACGACGCTCGACCTGGATGCCATCGTCAACGCCGCCAATGAACAGCTGTTGCCGGGTGGCGGCGTTTGCGGGGCGATCCACAGCGCCGCAGGCCCCGATCTGGCCCAGGAATGCCAGACCTTGGGGCCTTGCCCGACGGGCGAGGCGCGGATAACAGGCGGGTACAACCTGCCGGCCCGGCGCGTCATCCACACGGTGGGGCCGATCTGGCTGGGCGGCGCGGCCGGGGAACCGGACCTGCTGGCGAAGTGCTACCGGTCCTCACTCGACCTTGCCAAAGACGCCGACTGCAAGACCGTCGCCTTTCCGGCAATTTCCACCGGCATCTTCGGCTATCCGCCCGCCGCGGCGGCCCAAATTGCCGTGGAGACCTGCCGCGCCTGGCTGGTCGAGACACATTTCCCGCTGGATATCACATTCTGCTGCTTCGACGATGAGACGATGGCGCTCTATAACGCGGAAATGAAGGGCTAGCTGGCTCTTACCGCTCTTCGGGGCGCCTGTAGCGCGCTTCCGGGGCCTTCAGGGGCGCCACGCATCCTTCACATGCCGGATCGATACCCCCGACACCAATACGGCATCGAAACGAATGGCCAGCCGGGCAAGAGCCGGCCGGCCTGCGGTAAGCCATTCGACGGCACGCATCAGGCGCTGCCATTGCCGGGGCGAGATGGCCTCCGCCGCCAAATCCAGGCTGGGCCGTGCCTTCACCTCCACCACCGCAAGGATCTCGCCCCGGCGCATGACAAGGTCAAGCTCCCCCACCGGGGTTTTCAGCCGCCGCGCCACGGGCCGGTAGCCCTTGGCCACCAGATACAAAAAGGCGAAGGTTTCCGCCCAACGGCCGCGGCGTTCCGCCTGTTTCCGCGTGTCGCTCACCGGCCCGACAAGGCCAGCGCGCGTTGATAGACCGTCCGGCGGGGCAGGCCGGTCTCGGCCGCGATCCGGTCCGCCGCGTCGCGTGTGCTGTCGCCCGAAGCCAGCGCATCGCGCAGCATGGCGTCCAGCGTTTCCTCAGACGGGCCTTCATCCTCACCCGGCGGATCGACCACGATGACCACCTCACCCCGCGGCGGGCCTTCCGCCGCATAGGCGGCTGCAAGCTCACCCAAGGTCCCCGCGCGGAATGTTTCATGCAGTTTGGTGATTTCCCGTGCGACCACGGCGCGTCTATCGCCCAGAACTTCCGCCATATCCGCCAATGCGCCCGGCAGGCGTTTCGCGCTTTCCATGAAGACCAGCGTGGCGCGGGTGGCGCGCAGTTCCGCGAACGTATCCTTCCGCGCCTTTGTCTTGGTCGGCGAAAACCCTGCGAACAGAAAACGGTCGGTCGGCGCGCCCGCCGCACATAGAGCCGCGAGGACCGAGGACGGGCCCGGCACCGGTTCAACCCGCAGACCCTTTTCCCGTGCCTCCCGCACCAGCTTGAATCCGGGGTCGGAGATCAGCGGCGTGCCGGCGTCGGAAACCAGGGCGACCGCTTCGCCCGCCGCCACACGATCCAACAATCCGTCGCGGCGGCGCGAATCGCTGTGATCGTGATAGGGGACAGTCGCCGTATTAATGCCATAATGGCTGAGTAGGGTTCGAGACGTGCGGGTATCTTCACAGGCGATGACGTCAACCGCCTTTAGAACGTCCAAGGCCCGGAGGGTGATATCACGCAGATTGCCGATCGGCGTCGCGACGATATACAACCCGGGGGGAAGGCGTGGTTCGCCGCCGCTTGATTTTTCGCGCCCGCTGGGGTCGTCTTTGACCACGGTATTCACCTTTATTCGCCAAATGTGGGCGCCGTTCACAGGAGCCGGACTTTGATTTCAGTTTTTGCCGCCCCCACGGATCGCCGTTCCCGAACTATCGGAAACTGGACGATGCCAAACTGGATTCGGGCGCACTATCCGCGTTCCACCGCAGGCATTGCAAGCGCCTTCCGGCCGCGCCGGCTGGCCGCCCTTCTGGCCATGGCGATTTGGCTGCCCCTGACCGTGGGCTGCCAAACCCTCAACCTGGGTCAGAAGGAAGAAGCCCCGCCGGCGGCAGAGGCGCCGGACGCGGAAGCAGACGCCGGCGCGGAAGCAACCGCCGAGGAACAGGAGGAAACCCGCATCGTCGTGCCCCGCACGGTGTTGAACGAGGACCCGTTCCTGTTGGACGGCGTTGCCGCGGCCCGCGACAAGGAAGGCGCGCAAATCGCCCTTCTGGTCCCGCTGACCGGACAGCATGGCGCGGTTGGCCAGGCGTTGCTGGAAGGCGCGCAGATGGCCCTGTTCGACATGCAAAACCCGGCCGCCAATCTGATCCCCTTCGACACGCGGGGCACCCCGGACGGCGCCCGCGACGCCGCCCTGCAGGCGGTTGAGGCCGGGGCCGACATCATCCTGGGACCGTTGCTGACAGCCTCGGTGGAGGCGGCGGCGCCGATCGCACGCCGGTCGGGCATCAGCCTGTTGAGTTTTTCGAACAATCCCGCGGTCGCCGGCGGCGGCGTCTATGCACTGGGCTTTGCCCCGGCGGAGCAGGTCCGTACGATCGTGGACTTCGCCGTCGGGCAAGGCGCAAGCCGGTTCGCGGTTCTGGCGCCCACCGGGCCCTATGGCGAATTGATCGTGCAATCGATGCAAACGACGGTGTCGAACTATCCGGCCCGGCTGATCAGCGCGCGGTTCATCGATGAAAGCGCCCATGACTATGCCGACCTGATCACCGCCATCTCCAACTATGACGGTCGCCGTCAGGCCCTGCTGGCCGAGCGCCGGTCGCTGTCCGGCAAGACGGACGGGGCGTCCAAGGCGGCGCTGCGCCGTTTGGAGGAGTTGGACACGCTGGGCGACCCGCCCTTCGACGCGATCTTGTTGGCGGCGACCAGCAACACGACCCTGCGCACCCTGGCGGCGCAATTGGCCTATTACGATGTGGACCAACCCGCAGTTCAAATTCTGGGCCTTCAGCTTTGGGACGAATTTTCCCGATTGCAGACAGAACCGTCTTTGATCGGCAGTTGGTATCCGGCCCCGGCCAATGAGCGCCTGGAACAGTTCCGGTCCCGCTTCAGCCAGTTCTATGGACGGCGTCCGCAGCGCCTCGCCTCGCTTGGTTACGACGCGATGGCGCTGTGCGCGGTGCTGGCAGGCGACGGTACCGCCCCGAATTACAGCGCTTCGGCCCTGACCAACGAGCAAGGTTTCCTGGGTGTGGACGGCTTGTTCCGCCTGCAGCCCAACGGGGTCGTGCAGCGTTCCTATGCGATCCGGGAAATCACCCGGAACAGCATCGAAACGCTGGAACCCGCGCGGACGACCTTCACGCCGCTGGTGAACTGACACCGCCGACGCCTCAGGTCAGCCCGGCTGTTCGGCGCGGCGAAACATCCAGGTAAAGAATGTGTCGTCCGCCAGCGACCGCACCAGCGCGGCGATCAGCGCTGTCGCGACGATTGCAAACGCAATGCGGCCGACCAGGATGCTGGTGATATCCGCCCCCAGCGCCATGACGACAATCGTGTCTTCGATCACACTATGGGCGAACCCCATGAAGACACAGGCGATGAATGTATCGCGCGGCGGTACGCGCCCCGACCGTGCTTCGCGGATCAGCAATCCGCCGCCATAGGAAATTCCCAGGAACAGCCCCACCGCGGCGAATTGTTCCGCTTCCCTGCGAATGCCGGCCAATCGCATCGCGGGCGACAGCAGCCACATCAACCCCCTCAAAAGGCCGACGCGCTTCATCAATGCCAATCCCCAGGTCAGACCGGCCAGAACCAAGAACATCACGGCCAAAGCCTCTATCAGACCGGCAAAAAAATCGATCCAATCGGTCGTCACGTTCAAGGGAATCCAGGTCGGGTTCACGGGATCGGACAACCATTCGGCCGCGGTTAATACGCGATGCAAGAGAAAGGCGTAGATAATACCGCCGCCGACACGGAGAGAAATGGTCAGGGCCATGCCCGGCCCCGCCTTCTGGATGATCTTCTGTTCGATCGGCAGGGCGTGGGCGAACAACAGCAAGGCGGAAAAAACCGTTACATCGGCGGTGGTCAATTCCGAGACGGGGACGAGGGCGAAGATCAGCGATATGGCGCCCCAGATCCCGACAAGCAAACCGGTGAGCCAGGCCAAACCCAGTTCAGGCGGCAAGCCGAACAGATCCATGACGGGGGCGAGCATCGGCGAAACCATCTCAATCGCGCCAAGCCGCGACAGCAGCTCCGTCCCAACCGCAACCGGCACGATTATCCGCACCAGTTCCCAATAAATTCCAAAAATATCCCGCAGACCGCGACCGAGATCGGCAACAAAACGCATTTCAGGGTTCCTTTGACGTGACCCCGTCTAGCTATCCCAACTCTCTTCGCATTTGTGGTCAAAGATTGCGCCTTCGTGCAATAATATTGCGCCAATGAGCTGGGAACGGAGCCGCGGAAGGATTAGATATCGGTGGATCGCCTCGACAGAAAACTGCTCAACCTGCTGCAGCGGAATGCCGCGCGAACGAACGCCGACTTGGCCGACGAGGTCGGTTTGTCGCCGTCGAGCTGTTTGCGCCGAATCCGCAAACTGCGGCGGTCCGGCATCATCGACCGCACCGTCGCGATCCTCAACGCGGCCAAGACGGAGCGTCGCTTGAAAGCACTGGTAACCGTGGAATTGGAACTTCACGGGGAGCATCACATGCGCCGCTTCCTGGACCTCGCGGTGGCTGAAGAAGCGGTTTCACAGGCCTATGCGGTCACCGGAGAGGTCGATGTCTTTCTGACACTGAGATTGCGCGACATGGAAGAATTCGACGCGCTGTGCGACAGGCTGTTCCGCGATCAGACAAATGTTGCGCGATTCAATACCATGATGGTTATCCGCACCGGAAAGGACGACACGGCGATCCGCTTGTGATCGCCGTGCCTGACCAAACGCACCGTCATTCGCGCGGCACGGACGCTTACTGCCGAAAACTGGGATCCTTGCGGTCCAGCATGCGCATCAGGGCGGGCCATTCCTCGTTCCCGTGGGGGCCGTTCTTCGGATGGCCCATCTCCTTCAAGGGGGCCAGCGCGGCATCGGTGATGCGGATCGGGTTCTGGGTCGCGCCCAGAACGTCAACCTGCACCTTGCAGGACATTTCCAGGTAGTAGTGATAGAAGAAGGCTTCCGCCGCGGTCCGCCCCACGGTCAGGAAACCGTGGTTTTCCAGCAGCATTGCGTAGCAGTCGCCCATATCCTTGGCGAGCAGTTCGCATTCGTCGTCCGCATGGGTGACATCCTGATAGGGATGCGTCGCCAAGGTGCCCAGCACAAAACCGGAATGCTGCGACAGCGGCTGCAGCCCGCCCGGCATGGCGGCAACGGCCATCCCGGCGCGGGTATGGGTATGCATCACGAAATTGATGTCGGGCCGGGCCTGCAACATGGCGGAATGGATCAGATGGCCGGCGGTGTTCAAATTGCGGCTCTTATCCTCATGCTCCCCATCCCAGGTGACACGCATCAGGGTCGAGGCGCTGATCTCATCGAACATCAAATCGAAGCAGTTCAGCAGGTATTGGTCGTCATTCCCCGGAATCCGCGCGGAAATATGCGTCGCCGTAATGTCGGTCCAGCCATAGTGGACACACAGCCGATACAGCGCGGCAAGCTCCACCCGAACCTGCCATTCCTCGTCGGACATATCGCTCGGCCTGACTCGCAGTTGTTCCACCGTCATCTCATACTCCTAATCGCTAAACCCTTGCGGCAAACGTCAGTATCAATCCTGCACATTCGAAAGTCCAACGCACTGTTCATACCCTTCCGTCACTGATTTTACCCTTTTCCGCAGAACCGCTATTCTCAATAGAACTTTTCGCGGTTACTTTTGCGCAAGTTGTCGCGAAAGCATGTCGGGAAAATTGCACTAAAGTGCGAATCGGAAATCGCCAGAGTTTCGAACGTTTTCGCCTGAGGGACCTCTACATATTCCGGGTGCCGTTGGTCGTGACCCTCGTCCTTGGGGTTGTCGCCATCGCGTCTGAATTCCTCCCGCCCCCCTTTCGCTTTCTGATGGAAGCCGTCTTTCCGACCAGCGCACTTGCCACGGCGCAGAAGTGGCTTACCGGTATGGCCGCCGAATACCCGGCCTTCTCTCCGTTTCTCTCCTTCATGGACGACGCATTGAATGTGTTGGTTGCAGAGCATCCTGGGTTTGGCGTCTGTCTCCTTGGCTTTTTGCCGCTGTTGGGCGTGCTGAGGTTCCGCCTTTCCGGTCGCTGCCTCGACACCGTTCTGCCCCCGCCACCGTCGTTTTGTTCGTCCATCTTGGAGATCGATCACGGCGAGAGATTGCGGTGGGACGCCAAAGGAAAGCGCTACATTCCACGCGCCGATGAATCCAAACGTCTATTGGACTTCGCGCGAAGTTCCAGTCCTTTGGGGATCCTGAACGTTTGGGGCCAATCGGGTTTCGGCAAAACGCACGCCGTCGCCGACTGGCTGAAAACACTCTATCGGGAAGGCTGGGATATAGGGTTCGCCTTGCCGGACATCACCGTGGCTGAGGTTAAATCCTGGCGTCCGCGTGCGGATCTTGCCCTGGTTCTCGATGACATTCGAGACGCGCGCAGCATGAGCAGTCTGATCAATGCTCTTGCAGAGAGAGGCGCAACAAGCGGTCGCCGGGTTCGTATTTGCATTGTAACGCAAACGCCCTTCGAGCCCCACGCGCTTCGGGAGAGACCAAACCCACTGGTAAATGCCGTTGACATATTGGCCCTTCGTATCGAGCCGGCCGATGCAAGTTGGGTGTCCAGGGCATCGAGACATATCCAAGGTTACGATTTGCCCTGGGATGAGGCGGAAAGGATCGCGCAGGCGTATAACGGATGCCCGCTGTATTGTCTGATGAAGCTGGAAGGGGAGAAAGCCGATCCAAGAACCGAGGTCATAGAACGAGCTGCCCGAAAGGTCGCGGCCACAGCGCCGAAACATTATCCGGTTCTTTTCATCTCTGCGTTGATCGGCCCCCTGGCCGTTTCGACGAAAAAATTCGCGGTCCCGGTCGCATCCGAGTTCGAACAACTTTTCCCCTGGGCTGCGGCAAGAGGATCCCGGCAAAGGGTTAGGTCCAGGCTTCCCGATGAAGTTGGAACATGGACTGTTCCGGCCTATGAGCCTGGACCGGAGGCGGACGAAGTTCTGTTGAGGATCGTCGGGGAATGGACAGGCCCCGCAACCAACGAGCTTCTGGCAACACTCGATTTTTTGGAACCCGCTCAGATTGCCCAGGCCATCGAGCGGATACTCGACCTTGTCCTCACGCATCCCAGGTCCAGCGACGTCTCAATGCCGAACGCCAATTCAGAGTCTGAAATTTTGCAGGGCCGCTATGAAACACAGATGACCGCGTCCCGGATTGTCGAAGCCCTTTCGATACTGAGAGACGTCGTTACGCAGAGGTATCACGAGCAAGTCATTGACGTTTTTCGAACGAAGCATGGCGCTCTTGGTGTTACTGCATCCTCTTTGGATCGGAATCGTGAAGCTCTAGTCACGACAACACGGTTTGTAGGGTGGGCGGTGCTTGTCTGTTCGAATGACGGCGAGGCCGTCCTCAATGAACCTTCATCACGTCAAATAGCACTCGTTGCAGCCAACGGCGCCGTCAACGCCATCTACGGATGGGGCGCCCTTGCCCTGGATAGTGGGCTGTCCGCGGCGGAACGGAAAGACGCAAGCGACGCCATGCGGGAAACAGAAGAGCGGCTGACCGCGCTTTATGACCGTCTGGTCACAGACAACGCGCTCGCCGACCGGGACAATGCCGAAACCACGCGGCAGATCGCGCTCATGGCGGCCCAAGGCGCCTTCAACGCCATCACCAGTTGGGGCACCCTTGCCCTGGATAACGTGCTGTCCGCGGCGGAACGGAAAGACGCAAGCGACGCCATGCGGGATGCAGAAAAGCGCCTCGCCGCGCTTTATGACCGTCTGGTCACAGACGACGCGCTCGCCGACCTGCACACCGCCGAAACCACGCGGCAGATCGCACTTGAGGCGGCCAAAGGCGCCTTCAACGCCATCGCCAGATGGGGCTACCTTGCCCTGGATAACGGGCTGTCCGCGGCGGAACGAAAAGACGCAAGCGACGCCATGCGGGATGCAGAAAAGCGCCTCGCCGCGCTTTATGACCGTCTGGTTACAGACAACGCGCTCGCCGACCAGCACGTCGCCGAAACCACGCGGCAGATCGCGCGCGCGGCGGCCAAAGGCGCCGTCAACGCCATCCTCCGATGGGGCTACCTTGCCCTGGATAACGGGCTGTCCGCGGCGGAACGAAAAGACGCAAGCGACGCCATGCGGGATACGGAAGAGCGGCTGACCGCACTATATGACCGTCTGGTAACAGACGACGCACTTGCCGACAGGGACAATGCCGAAACCACGCGGCAGATCGCACTTGAGGCGGCCAAAGGCGCCGTCAACGCCATCCTCCGATGGGGCTACCTTGCCCTGGATAACGGGCTGTCCGCGGCGGAACGAAAAGACGCAAGCGACGCCATGCGGGATGCAGAAAAGCGCCTCGCCGCGCTTTATGACCGTCTGGTCACAGACGACGCGCTCGCCGACCTGCACACCGCCGAAACCACGCGGCAGATCGCGCTTGAGGCGGCCCAAGGCGCCGTCAACACCATCCTCCGATGGGGCTACCTTGCCCTGGATAACGGGCTGTCCGCGGCGGAACGAAAAGACGCAAGCGACGCCATGCGGGATGCAGAAAAGCGCCTCGCCGCGCTTTATGACCGTCTGGTCACAGACGACGCGCTCGCCGACCTGCACACCGCCGAAACCACGCGGCAGATCGCACTTGAGGCGGCGAAAGGCACCGTCAACGCCATCGCCAGATGGGGCGCCCTTGCCCTGGATAACGGGCTGTCCGCGGCGGAACGGAAAGACGCAAGCGACGCCATGCGGGATACGGAAGAGCGGCTGACCGCACTTTATGACCGTCTGGTTACAGACAACGCGCTCGCCGACCAGCACGTCGCCGAAACCACGCGGCAGATCGCGCTTGAGGCGGCCAAAGGCGCCGTCAACGCCATCCACAGATGGGGCGACCTTGCCCTGGATAACGGGCTGTCCGCGGCGGAACGGAAAGACGCAAGCGACGCCATGCGGGATACGGAAAAGCGGCTCATCGCGCTTTATGACCGTCTGGTCACAGACGACGCGCTCGCCGACCAGCACACCGCCGAAACCACGCGGCAGATCGCACTTGAGGCGGCCAAAGGCGCCGTCAACGCCATCCTCGGATGGGGCGACCTTGCCGACCCGGGAAAAGTAATCGACGCAAAAGCCAGAATTCAAGAGATTCACAGACGCTATCCATACGACGCGGAGATCGCATCCGTTGCCAACCGAGCCAACGCCTCCACAGAAACATGGGCGAATGAAATAGCCAGAATTGAGGCCCTGTATTCGAGGGCCGATTAAGACAGCAGAAAGTCTATGACGCTGTTTAGGCGCAACCGCCCTTCCGTCGTGCAAGCAATCGTGCCGTCTGCGAAAGAAACATAGCCTTCCTCGACCAGTCGTTCGATCCTGTCCGGGTCGGGCAGGGCGGATTGTCCGCCTTCTTCCTCAAGCCGCTGCAGGGGCACGCCCTCGGTCAGGCGCAAGCCCATCATCAGGCACTCGGCGGCACGGTCCTGGGGGCCGAGGGGGCTGTCCTCCTCCGTTCCGTGGCCGGCCTGCGTCACTTGGTCCAACCATTTTTCCGGCAGACGGAAGCGCCGCTGTGCGCGCTTGGTCCCCTCGATCGTGACCCTTCCATGAGCGCCGGGGCCGATGCCCACATAGTCGCGATACCGCCAATAGATCAGGTTATGGCGGGATTCCTGGCCGGGGGCGGCATGGTTGCTGACCTCGTAACCCGGCATGCCGGCGGCTTCCAATATCTCCTGGGTCACGTCGAAAAAGGCGGCGGCCTTTTCCTCGTCCGGCGTTTTGAACCGGCCCAGGCGGTGGTCGGTATGGAAGGCGGTGCCGGGTTCGATGGTGAGCTGGTAGATCGAGAGATGCCCGTTCACATGATCCAGCGCTTCGGTCAGTTCCGCGCGCCAATCCTCCAGGCTCTGTTCGGGCCTGGCATAGATCAGATCGAAGGAATGGCGCGGAAACGTCCGGGCCGCCATCCGTACGGCGTCGAGCGCCTGGCCCGCGTCATGCTGCCGGCCCAGGAAGGCAAGCGCGCCGGGCCGCAGCGATTGCACGCCGAGCGAGACACGATTGACGCCGGCGGCGGCGAAGCCGGCGAACTTGCCCGTTTCAGCCGATGTCGGATTTGCTTCCAGCGTGATTTCGATATCCGGTTCCGCCGGCCAAAGCGCCCGCGCCCGGTCGATCACCGCACCGACGGTTTCCGGATCCATTAGCGAGGGGGTTCCCCCACCGAAGAATATGCTGGCCAAGCGGCGCGGGCCGGTGTCGCCCTGCATCTGTGCCGCGGCGTGGTCCAATTCGCTGAGAAGCGCGTTGCGCCAGGCGGCGTGATCCACGCGGTCCCGCACATGGCTGTTGAAATCGCAGTAAGGGCATTTCGACAGGCAGAAAGGCCAGTGGACATACAGGCCCAAAGGGGCGGGCCGGTCAGGCAAAGCAGGCCTCGACCAACCGCTTGAACGCAAGCGCCCGGTGGCTCATGGCGTGTTTTGCCTGGGGCTCCATTTCCGCAAAGGTGACGTCATGGCCGTCGGGCACGAAAATCGGGTCATAGCCGAACCCCTTTTCGCCGCGCGGCGGCCATGAAATAGCGCCGTGCACCTCACCCTGGAAGGTCTCCACATGGCCGTCCGGCCAGGCAAGCGCCAGGGCGCAGACGAATTTGGCGGACCGGTCCGCACTGTCGCCCAGATCGTCCTGGACCATCTGCATGGCAATGCCGAAATCCTTGTCCGGACCGGCCCAGCGCGCGGAATAAATCCCCGGATCGCCGTTCAGCGCCGTGACGGCAAGGCCTGAATCGTCGGCCAGCGCCGGCAAGCCCGACCCCGTGGCCGAGGCTTTCGCCTTCAGGATCGCGTTGCCAATGAAGGTGGTTTCGGTTTCCTCCGGTTCGGGCAGGTTCAATTCGCCCGCGGACACGACCTCAACATCGAAAGGCGCGAGCAATTCGCCGATTTCCCGGACCTTGCCCGGATTGTGACTGGCGATGACCAGTTTCTTTTCGTCGAAATGCCGCGCCATGGCCTGGTCCTTCCTGTTTCGGTCTTAGAGTCCAAGGGCCTTTTTCTGATGCCCCACCAGTTCCGCGATGCCTTTTTCCGCCAGGTCGAGCAGGGCATTGAACTGCTCCCGGCTGAAGGGCTCGTCTTCCGCCGTGCCCTGGATTTCGACGATGCCGTTCGACCCGGTCAGAACGAAATTCGCGTCCGCCTGGGCCGAGGAGTCCTCATCATAATCCAGATCGAGCACCGCCGCATCGTTCCACAAGCCGCAGGAAACGGCGGCCACGAAATCGGTCAGTGGAATGGTCTCGATCGCACCCATCTTCTGAATATGCTGGAAGGCCATGTGCAGGGCCACGAAACCGCCGGTGATGCTGGCCGTGCGCGTCCCGCCATCGGCCTGCAGCACGTCGCAATCCACCTTGACCTGGCGTTCACCGAAACCCTGCATGTTGGTGACGGCGCGCAGGGACCGGCCGATCAGGCGCTGGATTTCCTGGGTCCGGCCGCTGCCGGCGGCGCGTTTGCGGTCCATCCGGTCATGGGTGGATCTCGGCAGCATGCCGTATTCCGCCGTCACCCAGCCCTTGCCGGAACCCTTCAGGAAGGGCGGCACGCCGTCTTCGACGCTGGCGGTGCACATCACCTTTGTATGCCCGAAATGAATAATGCAGGACCCTTCCGCATAGCGGGAAATGTCGGTTTCGATCTTGATATCGCGCATCTGGTCGAGCGCGCGGCCGCTGGGTCGCATGGATGTTCCTCTCGGTTCGGGAAATTCGCGCGGACGCTACAAGGGCACACGCCCAAGGTCCAGCGCCGATCCCACCCGGTCGCCGATTAGCGCCGATTAGATACCCCGCAGAAAACCCAATGAGAAATAACAGCTTGGTTTTACGCTGTGATGAACGGATTGTACCGATTGACGCCGTGCGGGCGCGTTCCTAGATTCCGACGGTATAGTGAGGTTCGCCCATGCTTGAGGAACTTAACCTAAGATCGCGCGAAATTCTGCGCCTTGTCGTGGAAGGCTATGTCGAAAGCGGCGAGCCCGTGGGCTCCCGCACGCTCAGCCGCAAGATGGAACAAAATATTTCCCCGGCGACGATCCGCAACGTGATGGCGGACCTGGAAGATGCGGGCCTGCTTTATGCGCCGCATACCTCTGCCGGGCGCCTGCCGACGGAAATGGGTTTGCGCCTTTTCGTCGACGGATTGTTGCAGGTGGGCAATCTGTCCAGCGACGAGCGGACGCAGATCGAGTCGCAATGCGAATCCTCCGGCAAATCGGTGACCCAGGTGCTGGAAGAAGCATCAGGCATGATGTCGGGTTTGAGCCGGATGGCGGGGCTGGTCGCCGCGCCGACGGCGAATGACCGCCTGCGTCATATCGAATTCGTTTCGATCGGCCCCAGCCGGGCCCTGGTGGTGATGGTCAGTGAGGGCGGTCTGGTGGAAAACCGGATCGTCGAAATGCCGATCGGCGTGCCGGCCTCGGCCCTGATCGAAGCGGGCAACTATCTGTCTTCCCGCATCGCCGGGCGGACGCTGGACGAAGCGAAACGGTTGGTCGACCAGGAAATCGCCGCCAATCGGGCCGAAGTCGACGAATTGACCGGCAAGGTCGTCGAGCAGGGTCTGGCGACCTGGGCCAATTCGGTGGACGGCAAGGGCGTTTTGATCGTCAGCGGCCAAGCGAACCTGCTGGAAGACGTTTCCGGCCTGGCGGATCTTGAACATATCCGCGCGCTTTTCGCGGCGCTGGAGCGGAAGGAGACCTTGTTGAACCTGTTGGATGCGGCACGGTCCGCCAACGGGGTTCAGGTCTTCATCGGGGCACAGAATGAGTTGTTCACCCTGTCTGGTTGTTCCGTGATCATCGCCCCATATAAAAACAGCGATCAAAAGATCGTCGGGGCGATCGGGGTTGTCGGACCGACCCGGATGAACTACGCACGCATCGTCCCCATGGTCGACTATACCGCGCAAGTGGTAAGCCGGATGATGGGGTAATCGGGTCGAGTACGCCTGGAACGCCCGAAACCCCTTTTTGTATCCCGGTTGAATTGCCTGTTCGGCCAGCCCAATTAGTGCAAGCCGAGTTAGTGACAGCGAATTGATAGAGAAGAGCGGAAGTAACGCATGAGTGCCGATCCCGAAAAAAACGAAGAACTCCCCGAGGACGAAGCCGAACAGCAGGAAGCCGGCCCCGAAGCCGCCGCGGAAGCGGAAGCTGCCGCCGAACCCGGCGAGGCCGACCCGGTAGAAGCGCTTGCCGCGGAAAACGCGGAGCTGAAGGACCGATTGATGCGCGCGCTGGCCGAAGTCGAGAACGTGCGCCGCCGGGCCGACAAGGAACGGCAGGATGCCGCCAAATTCGGCCCCAGCGGCCTGGCCAAGGAATTGCTGGCCGTGGCCGATAATCTGGGCCGCGCCCTGCAGTCGGTAACGGATGAAGACCGCGAGGCGAGCGCTTCGGTCAAGAACCTCGTCGTCGGCGTGGAAATGATCGAAAAGCAGTTCGTCGACGCTTTCGAACGCTTCCATATCAAGCGGATCGACCCGCTGGGCGAAAAGTTCTCCTACGAAAAGCATCAGGCCATCTCCGAAGCGACCGATACCGGCCAGCCCGCCGGGACGATCGTTCAGGTCCTGCAGCCCGGTTATATGATGCATGAGCGTCTGTTGCGCCCGGCCATGGTTGTCGTCGCCAAGGGCGACTCGGATGCCGTGCCGCCGGAAGGCCACGCCTCCATCGATACCACGGCCTGAACGGCAGGTCTTTTGTAGCCGTTGAGGCTTTATGGGTTAGGGGGAGCAGCAATGTCCGAAAACGCCTATGACAAGGGCCGCTTGAACCTGCCCTTCGTCGGTCATTGCACCTTTGGAAAACAACCCGCTTGCCTGGACTGGGACGCAATCGACGCGGATATCGCGATCCTTGGCGCGCCCTTCGACATGGGCACCCAATACCGGGCGGGAGCGCGGTTCGGGCCGCGCGGCATCCGTGAGGCCTCGACCCTGTTCTCCTTCGGTCACGGCGGGGCCTACGATTTCGAGGACGATGTTACCTATCTGCCGGCGGACAAGGTCCGGCTGGTGGATATCGGGGATGCCGACATCATCCATACCGATACCAACCAGAGCCACGACAACATCGAATTCGGCGTCCGCAAAATTCTGGACGCCAAGGCGCTGCCGGTCGTGCTGGGTGGGGACCATTCGGTGCACATTCCCTGTATCCGCGCCTTCGCCGATCAGGAACCGGTCCATATCATCCATGTCGACGCCCATCTGGACTTCGTCGATGAACGCCACGGCGTGCGTTACGGCCACGGCAATCCGCTGCGCCGGGCATCGGAAATGTCCCATGTCACCGGATTCACGCAACTTGGCATTCGAAACGTTTCGTCTTCGAACCGATCGGACTATGACGCCGCCCGTGCCGCGGGATCGGACATTCTATCGGTCCGCGACGTCCGCAAGCTTGGCACGGACGGCGTTTTGGCGCGGATTCCGGAAGGCGTGCGCTATTACCTGACCATCGATATCGACGGTTTCGACCCTTCGATCGCGCCCGGGACCGGCACGCCCAGCCATGGCGGGTTCCTCTACTACGAAGTCTTGGAACTGATGCAGGGTCTGGCCAAGAAGGGCGATATCGTCGGCATGGATTTGGTCGAAGTCGCGCCGGATTACGATATTTCCGGGTCCACCTCCTTCCTGGCGGCACAGTTGCTGATGAACATTTTGGGCTATGTCTTCCACGAAAAAGGTCTCAGCAGCTAAACCGCCGGATCTCGGCCGCTGAACCTGGGCCGCGCGCCCCTACCGATTTACCGAGGGTTCGGGCTTTTCTTGTGGTATAAGTCTGTCTGGAGAGTGCGGGCGCCTTTTCTCCCTCGTTAAGGCTCCCGAACGCTGCGTGGCCGTGAAGTGAGTATCCGTGACAGGTATCACAGCGCTATTTGAAGCGTCGCGCTAGGATGCCTGTCGAGGAGTTGAAGAGACGATGCCCGATCAAGCTTTGAGAACCGCCGTCAGCGGCCTTGCCGCCGCGACCACCCGGGTGAACGCCAGCGCGAACAATATCGCGAATGCGGGCACCGTCGGGCGTGTCGGCGCGGCGGAGGGCGATGCGGACCGGGCCTATCAGGCGCAAACCGTGCAGCAGACCAGCGCGCCCGGCAGTGGCACGCGCGCCGCCATCGTCCCGCGCAATCCCGCGACCCAAACCGTCTTCGCCCCCGACTCCCCCTTGGCGAACGCCCAAGGCCTTGTCGACGCGCCGAATGTGGACCTGGGCGAGGAACTGGTAAACCAGATCACCGCCAAAGCCGCCTTCAAGGCGAACGCCGCGGTTATCCGCAGCGTCGATGAACAGCAGGACGACCTGCTCGATATTCTTTCCTAACTTTCAACCCCGATCCGGCCGCGTCACCCGCCGCATCGTCAGGTTTATGCGTTGCGGGGAGGGCATCAGGGTGGAGGTTTCCGGATAGACCCGGTCGACCCCGTGGAAGAAATCGCGGCTTTTGCCGCCCAGCACCACGACATCGCCGCTTGAAAGGCGGAAACTCGACGTTTTATCGCGGCGGTTCGGCCCGCCCAGGCGGAAAAGGGCCGTCGCCCCCAGCGAGACGGAAACGACGGGCGCGTCCGGCGCGTCCTCATCCTGGTCGCGGTGCAGGCCCATGCGGCTCTTTTCCCCGTGATACCAGTTCACCAGACAGGCTTCGGGCGGCGCATCGTAGCCGCCGACATCGTCCCATAGCGCCAGCAAAGTATCGGGGATCGGGGGCCAGGGCGTGTTCTTGACCGGGTGACGTGCCTGATAGCGATAGCCTCCCTGCTTGTCGGTCATCCAGCCGAGCGCGCCGGCATTCGTCATCTTCACCGACATGGGTTGGCCGGATTTCGGCATGGTCGGCTGATAGAACGGGGCCGCGCGCAGAATGTCGCGCACATCCTGCAGCAGGGATTCCTGCTGGGCGCGCCCGAAATAGCCGGGCAGAAGTTTGAAACCCTCTTTCATCGCCGAAATTGACCGAAGTATCATTTGGGCGGCAAGCAATTTGCCAACTATCCACCAGCCCAAGCAACTATGCTGGAAATCCAATCTGCCGGGACTCGCTGCACACCGTTCTACAAATAATTATTAGCTAATACGTTTGATGTTCCGGGAAATCGTTATCCCACCCGATTAAACCTTGGACTAGAAGTGCTTCCGCTGGATCTAGCCCGTCGAGGCTCTCAATTTTCTCCCAGGTTTCTAAAACTTCGTTTGGATCCACTAATCCAACCTCAAACGCGTTGGTGATTACACCGCCCGCGATCTCGTCTCTAAAACCCGAAATTTGAGAGATCGGCAAAGCCCCAAGAAAGAGCTGACGGTGAACTTTTAATCCGACACGTAAATCAACTCGCACATTCGTACCATACCCATTATCCATATGGGGATTTTCGCCAAATATCCTCAAGTCACCATGATCACCCGGCTCTACCGGCAGTTCACCCAAGTTCCATTTTCGTGCTGCAATATCGAACATTGATCCAAGATTTTCTCCAGCTTTGTTGGAAACGGAGGAAACATATTGGAAGTCATAAGGCAACTTGAAGGGCAATGGAGCCGACATGGACAGGCCGAAACTCATTGCAGCTCCTCGGAAGTCACAGACTGTCTGCATCATTACGGAAGCAGTCCATTTGTGCTCGTCGGTATCAACTGGGCTGTATAGTGAGATTTGGAGACCTTCAGCCCTGGTCTTTGCCGCTTCCGAGAAGCCGACAGGGCAAACAAGAACGCCTTTATGTGCGCCAACGTCTTGAACAAGACCGTTAAATTCTTCCACCCCCTTTACGTCGACAGGTCGCTTGTAGTCCTTGCAGTCAATTACGATTTCAACCTCGTACTGTCCTATTCGGTCTTTGACCAACACATCAATCTGCCGTTTCCGTCCTGAGTGACGTCCTGGAAGTTGTTGATTGTGAAGGACCTCCGCTCCTGGCGCCAACTCGCTTTGAATTTTCGCAACCAGTATCTCCAAATCTTTGTAGTCGGACACAGCATTTGCTCCCGATCGAGTTCGTTGCGTGCAAAGCCTTCAAACCAGCGCTTCGACAAAGCGCACTGGTCGATTGGAACTTCATTGGAAAGCGGAAACACTGACTGATTCGCACCGAAAAATCAGTTCTTTGGCAACCGATTTGCCCAGGCTATCGAGGTGTCAACCCAGTCGGGCGGAATCTTGTGGCCGCCGTCATGCAGGCAAAATTCCATTTCCGTCGCTGCCGCACATTCGGTCCAGAGCCAGCACCGACGGTCCGCCTCCGTTACCATACGGGTCGGTTCGGCGCCGCAACGATTTGCCTGCCTCAGCACGGTGAAACCCTCGAAGGTTCGGCCCTGGTGCCAATGCTCGCCTATTTGCCGCCCGTTCAACGGCATCACTGTATCCGTGGTGCCGTGGACATAGCGCATCCGGTCCGGTCCGGTGTCGCAATGCTCGGGATGAGGACGCCAAAACCCGCCGGAAACCGCAAAATAGGCACTGAATAATTCGCCATGGGTGCAGGCGATATCCCAGACCATGGAACTGCCCAAACTGAACCCGCCGGCCCAGACGCGCGTTTCGTCGACCGGCCAATGGGCCCGGACATCGGCCAGAACGTCTTTTACGAAGGCGATCTCGTCACGGTCTTGTTCCGGCGCATTGCGCACCGACCAGCTTTTGTTCGCGCCATCCAAAGCCACCAGCAGCACACCGTTTTTACGAGTCTCCCCACCGATCCTGGGGCTGTTCACGACATATTTTCCGGTCCGTCCATAACCGTGGAACCAGACCACCACCGGCAAGGGTGTTTTTCCGTCCCAGCCATCCGGTTCCAGAACCTGATAGGTCCCGTTCGCGACCGTACACGGGGTCGCGCAGGCCATGGCATCCCGCGCATTCCAACCGAGAACGGCGAGCAAGCAAAGCAGAGAAAGGGCTGTCAGCCGGGCGGCGAAGGCGCCCTTGATCGGACCGCGTGAGGGGAAATCCATGATGCGGCGACTATACAGAGGACGGGGCCCAGGAAGAATTCCCATTTGCGTGACCAAGGCCCTGAACGCGCCCTGGGCGGGAACGCCGGATCAACCCAATCGGGCACGGTATCCGATTGCGAAACGAAACCGGCATCCGCATGGCGAAATACCGGAATGCGCGTTCCAATGGACGTTGCGGGGGCCGTATTGCCGCGAAAAGCCCGGAAAAACATGCGGAAATAGGTGGTGGAGCGTTGCACATTCGGGGAGCGGTCCCTATATCCAATTCCGAAAATCCCTTAACCCCACACCCTTGAGGGGGCCTCGTGCAAGTGCTGCATCGTCGGGCTGGCGAGGCCTGCTTATGACAGGAGAGTGAAGTAAAATGGCTAAAGTAATCGGTATTGACCTGGGAACCACCAATTCCTGCGTTGCCGTGATGGAAGGTTCCAACGCCCGCGTCATCGAAAATGCCGAAGGCATGCGCACGACGCCCTCGATGGTCGCGTTTGCCGAAGACGGCGAGCGTCTCGTCGGCCACCCGGCCAAGCGCCAAGCGGTGACCAACCCCGAAAACACCCTCTTCGCGATCAAGCGGCTGATCGGCCGCCGGTTCACCGACGCTGAAGTCGAGAAGGACCGCAAGAACGCCCCGTTCGCGATCGTCGAAGGCGATAATGGCGATGCCTGGGTCGAAGCGCGCGGCGAAAAATACGCCCCCGCCCAGATTTCCGCCAATATCCTGCAGAAAATGAAGGAAACGGCCGAGTCCTATCTCGGTGAAACCGTCACCCAGGCGGTCATCACGGTGCCGGCCTATTTCAACGACAGCCAGCGCCAGGCGACCAAGGACGCCGGCAAGATCGCGGGTCTCGAAGTTCTGCGCATCATCAACGAACCGACGGCCGCCGCGCTTGCCTATGGGCTTGAGAAAAAGGGCGCCGGTACGATCGCGGTCTATGACCTCGGCGGCGGTACCTTCGACGTGTCCGTCCTGGAAATCGGCGACGGCGTCTTCGAAGTGAAATCCACCAACGGGGATACGTTCCTGGGCGGTGAGGATTTCGACCAGAAGATCATCGACTATCTCGCGGACGAGTTCAAAAAGGAGCAGGGCATCGACCTGCGCGCTGACCGTCTGGCTTTGCAGCGGCTGAAGGAAGCGGCGGAAAAGGCGAAGATCGAGCTTTCCTCGACGACCCAGACCGACGTCAACCTGCCGTTCATCACGGCCGACCAGTCCGGTCCGAAGCACCTGAACATCAAGCTGTCGCGCTCCAAGCTGGAAGCCCTGGTCGGTGATTTGATCAAGAGCACGCTGGGCCCCTGCAAGGCGGCGATGAAGGATGCCGGCTTGAAGGCGAGCGAGATCGACGAGGTTATCCTGGTCGGCGGCATGACCCGCATGCCCAAGGTGATCGAGACGGTGAAGGAACTCTTCGGCCGTGAACCGCATCGCGGCGTGAACCCGGACGAAGTCGTGGCCATCGGCGCCGCGATCCAGGCCGGCGTGCTGCAGGGCGACGTCAAGGACGTGCTGTTGCTGGACGTCACCCCGCTGTCGCTGGGGATCGAAACGCTGGGTGGCGTATTCACCCGGTTGATCGACCGCAACACGACGATCCCGACCAAGAAGTCCCAGACCTTCTCCACGGCCGAGGACAATCAGTCGGCCGTGACCATCCGGGTCTTCCAGGGTGAGCGTGAAATGGCGGCGGACAACAAGCTGCTGGGTCAATTCGACCTGGTCGGCATTCCCCCGGCGCCGCGCGGCGTGCCGCAGATCGAGGTCACTTTCGACATCGACGCCAACGGCATCGTCAATGTCAGCGCCAAGGACAAGGCGACCGGCAAGGAACAGCAGATCCGCATCCAGGCCTCCGGCGGTCTTTCCGACGACGAAATCGAAAAGATGGTCAGCGAAGCCGAAGCCAACGCGGAAACCGACAAACAGCGCCGCGAACTGGTCGAAGCGAAAAACTCGGCCGACGGCCTCGTCCATCAGACGGAAAGCACGCTGAAGGAACACGGCGACAAGATCGGTGCCGACGACAAGGCAGCCATCGAAACCGCCCTGGCCGACCTGAAGACGGCTCTGGAAGGCGAAGACCTCGCCGATATCCAGGCCAAGACCCAGGCGCTGAGCGAAGCCTCCCTGAAGCTTGGTGAAGCCATGTACAAGGCGTCCCAGGAAGAAGAAGGGGCCGCGCCTGAAGGCGACGCCGCCGCTGCCGATCAAGCCGCCGACGACAATGTCGTCGATGCGGAGTTCGAGGAAGTGGACGACGATAAGAAAGACCAGGCCTAAGGGCCCGTCGAAGGCCCCGACCGACCCGGTCGGGGCCTTTCTCTATCTACCTTTTAATCAAGCCTGTCCGGAAAGAAGACCATGGCGAAACGGGACTATTATGAAGTTCTGGGCGTCGAGAAGGGCGCCGATGCGGGCGCGCTGAAAAGCGCGTATCGCAAGATGGCGATGCAATATCATCCGGACCGCAATCAGGACGATCCGGAAGCGGAAGCCAAGTTCAAGGAAGTCAACGAAGCCTACGAAGTGCTGAAGGATGAGCAGAAACGGGCCGCTTATGACCGTTTCGGCCACCAGGCGTTCGAGCAAGGCGGCGGCTTCGGCGGTGGCGGCGGTGCCGGTGGCGGCGCCGGATTTACCGGCTTTACCGATATTTTCGAGGAAATGTTCGGTGATTTCATGGGCGGTGGCGGCGGCCGCCGGGGCGGCCAGCAGGCCAACCGGGGTGCGGACCTTCGTTACAATCTCGAAATATCCTTGGAAGACGCCTATCACGGCCGCCAGGTTGAGGTGCATGTGCCGACATCGGTCGCGTGCGAAACCTGCGACGGGACGGGTGCCGCGGAAGGGGCATCACCGACCACCTGCGGCATGTGCCACGGCCAGGGCAAAGTACGCGCCCAGCAAGGCTTTTTCACCATCGAGAGGACCTGCCCAACCTGTCACGGCCAGGGCTCGGTAATCGACAATCCGTGCAAGAGCTGTCACGGCGCCGGTCGCCAGACCAAAGAAAAGATGCTCAGCGTCAGCGTGCCGAAAGGCGTCGAGGACGGCACCCGGATCCGTTTGGCCGGTGAGGGTGAGGCAGGCTTACGCGGCGCGCCGGCGGGCGATCTGTATATTTTCATATCCGTCGCCCCGCATCGGATATTCCAGCGCGAAGGCGCGAATGTCTTCTGCCGGGTGCCGATTTCCATGGCGGACGCCGCCTTGGGATCGGAAATCGAGGTCCCCACGATCGACGGCGGCCGCACTAAGGTGAAGGTGCCGTCGGGCACGCAGACGGGCCAGCAGTTCCGCCTGCGCGGCAAGGGCATGTCCATCCTGCGCAGCCAGGGCCGCGGCGATATGTATATCGAAATGGCGGTGGAAACGCCGGTGAACCTGTCCAAAAAGCAGAAAGAGCTTCTGGAGGAATTCCGCAAGGCGGGCGGCGAAGGCAAGCCGACCAACCCGGAAACCGAAGGATTCTTCAGCAAGGTGAAGGAATTCTGGGACGATTTGACCGAATAGCGGGGCCCGAAGAGGAGAGCCTAGCGCCGTTTGACGTCTTCGTCGCGAACCAATTCGAAGAAATCTGTAAACAAACCGGCTTGGGAAAAGTCCGCGAGACGAAATCCCGGCCGGTTTTTCTTTGCCGCCAACGCCCCGCGCCACAGGGCCGCTTGATCCACGAACCACAGATTTTCCCGCTCTTCCGCGAACCGGGCGCGGATATAGGCTGCGGTGAGGGTGGCCATCCACCAGGAATCCGCTGACGGCGCGAACCCGGTCGCGCCGCCCCGTACGATGCCGCCCGGCCCCCCGTCCGGCCGCAGCCAGCATCCGAAATCCCCCGTCTCACCGGGTTTTCCCGTCTTCATGACGTCGAACAGCGGGTCTAACGGCGCGCGGACGATCAAGTCCATATCCAAGACCAGGACCGGGCGCTTGTTCGCCAACAACAGCTTTTCCATCGCCAGAAAGCGCCAACTGGCATAAACGGCGGGCCGGTTGATCCCCGGAAACTCCGCCGTTTCATGTTCTATGCCCAGGAAAAGGGAAGGGCCCGCTGCGGCAAGCGCCGCTGTATCCTCCGGCGCCGCGTCCACCGCCAGAACCGACAGGCTCGCGCCTGGGTTCGTCCGGTTAAGGCTTTCAACGAAATCGGGTCCGAACCGGCGGAGGTAGCCGCCATCCGCGGCAACCAAGATATGCGGTTGATTTTGCTCGTCTTTTTCAAAAACCGGCGGTGTCCCGACCGATTGCGCCAACGCGGCCACCTGTTCGGCTGGGAGCAAATGACCGGTCTGGACAAAGACATTGGTCAGGGTCTGATCCCGTGCGGCGAGAAACCATTCCGGGTCCGCATCAAATCCACGCTTGGCGGCGAGAAAACCGGCCAGCGCCGCGTCTTCATCCCCGCGCAGCATGGCCATGTGACCCGCGGCGTAGTGCAGGGTCGCCTGTTCCCTCGATCCCTCGCCGAACCCGGACAGGGCGGTCTTCAGCCGATCCAGACCCTGGTCGCTGCCGTTCACCGCACAAATCCAGGCCGCGCGCCACAACACGGCCGCCGCGTCCCGCCGCCGGGTCCAACGATCCGACAGAAGGGCCGCAACGGCATCGCCCGCGCCCATCACCGCGGCACACAGCAACAGGCCGGCGGCGGCGCCGGGATCGTCGGTGGCGGTCAGTTGTGTTTGAAACCGCTCCGCCGCCTGTTTCAGGTCGCCGCGGAACAGATCATTCCAGCCCTCGCGCAGGTCCGGAGACTCCTCTAGACTGGCGGTCATGCGCCCTGATGCTCCCTCATCCTTTTCGCCGGAAGACGCGACGCCCCGCCAAACCTATTGGCCGACGGATCACGGCTATGACTGGCAGCTGGGGTTGCTGCGCTTCCTGCTATCTTCCGACGCATACAAGGACATCGCAACGTTTCTGGGCGGCGAGGAAGCGCTGACGCTGTCAAAGCCCGACATGCACGGCCTGCATCACCGCGCCATCGGCTTCCTGCAAAGGTCCATGGACGGCCGCCTGCGCCGCCGTTTCGTCGGCGCCATCAAGGAATACGCGGAAACCGTCATCGGCCCGAATTCGGCCCGCCCTATCCCGGCGGAAGCGGAGCGTCCTATTCGGGAAGTCGACGAACAGGGCTATACGGCGCTGCCCGCCATACCCACCGACTGGGCGGACGATATCCGGGAACACGCCGCCGGCACGGTCATGCACAATTGGGCGGCGGATGTGGAAGGGCCCCCGGAAAGCTTGCGGGCGAACCACAATCTGGCGCTTTGTTCCAGGCCGCCCTTGCTGACCCTGCCGCATATCCGGGAGATCGCGACCGATCCGGTGGTCGGCGCGGCGGTGGAACAGCATCTGGGCGCGCCGCCGATCCTGCTCAGCATCGGGCTGTGGTGTTCTTTCGCGGGCAAACAGGCGAAGGATGCCCAGTTCTTTCATTTCGACCTGGACGATTACCGCTTCTGCAAACTGTTCATCTATCTGACCGACGTGGATGAGGATGGCGGGCCGCATGTCTATCTGCCCCGGACTCACGACCCGGACTACATCGCCGCCTGCCGCCCGGAACCCGGGCCGGCGCGGGACGAATTCGACTGGTGGTACTTCCACGACCTGCGGAAGCAGGATGCCGACGCTACCCGCCACCTGAAGCAGGACCCGGTGAATCTCACCGGACCGAAGGGATCGCGCCTGCTGGTGAACACCGAAGGCATCCACAAAGGGCTGCCGCCCCAGAACCAGGACCGATGGCTGCTGCAATTGTTGTTCGGCGTTTCGCACTTCACGCAATGGGGCGGCCAATTCGACGCCCCCGTGCTCGCCGCCGCCAACCCGGCGGAGGCCTATCTGCTGAACGGCCTGTTTCCGACGCATAGCCCCCAGTAGATGATGTCCCAGTAGATGACGATCCGGTAGATGACGACCCAGCCGATTGCCGAGTGTCGCCTTGCCCGATACCGTCGTGCAGCCCTTTGTGGAGTCTGATGTGAACCGGATTGGCGTTCTTACCCTGCTGTTCCTGCTAAGCGCCTGTGTCACCGCGCAGGATGCCCCGCCCGTCGCGGCAGTGGAGAAGGCCCCCTGTCCCGAAACGCCCGGCGAAGCCTGGCGCCTGCATCTGCAGGCGGTAATCGATCCCAGCCTTGGGGATGCGAGCCATTTCCGGGACTGCGCGGCCCGAACCGGGCATGTCGACGCGATGACATCGCTGGGCACGCAACTGACCCAATGGCCTCGCAAGCCAGGCGATTTCGAGCGCGGCATGCGGTTCCTACAAAACGCCGCCATCGCCGGGGATCCAACCGCGCAGCGCATGCTGGCCCTCAAATACGGGACGGGCGCGTATGGGAATGCCCAGACCCAGCGGAACGCCTATCTGGCGCTGTTCTGGAAAGGTGTCGTCACCCGGGACCGCGCCGGGCAGGATGCACCGCCAAAGATCAGCGCCATGCTGGGACGGTACCGGGAGCTTCTAAGCGAGCGGTCGCGCGAAGGGTTGGTGCGGGAAATCGCAGCTTGGCGGCCCGGCAGGCCCGAACCGCAGCATTATACCTTCGATATCCTGATGACGAATGTGGTCGCGGGTTCCGGCCGAAACACCGTTTGGTCGGAAAGGGGTATGGCGGATGCCGTGCTGGATTACGGCCTGGCCGAAGGCCTGCCTGATGCCGGCCTGCTGGCCCTGTTCCGGGGCCAGGCCGGTGACGTCGACCGGGTGCCGCAAGACGTGCTGGACAGTTTGGTCGCAAACGGCAGCTTCCTGGCGTTGACGTTGAAATTGCGGAACGTGACTGCGCAAGAGGGCCGGGAAGAGGAAGAACTCGTCCTGATCGTCCAACTGTTGAGCCGTTTGGGCTTGGACCTGCGCTATCTTCAGCCCCAACATGACCAGCTGCTGTCCCAATTTTCCGAAACCGGCGATATCGTCCCATTGATGAACGCGATTGCCGCCGGATCACAGCCCGAACGGCAAATCCTGGCGACCATCGCGGCGATGAACGCCTGCAGTGCGGAAACCACTGGAGTGTGCGACCGTATCCTCACCAGGGTGAAACCGTTGATAAGCCCGGTCGCTTTGAGCTTCCTGGACTTCATTCGAGCTATGGAAAACTGCACCGCCCCGTCGGAAAAGCTGCGTTGCCTGCTCGACAATGGCGGGATGACAGCGTTGCGCGACATTATCGTCAACGACACTATCGACCTCGGCGGGCGGAGCGTCTGACCCCGCCGTCACGCCAAACACCCTTGCAATACGCGGCGCCAAGCGCCATTCCAGCACCTGAAGACTTTGGGGAGGCATTCATGACCGAACAGGATCTGAACATCGTCGTCACCGGCGCGGATGGGCGCATGGGGCGGATGCTGGTTGCCGAGATCGCCGCGACCGAGGGCTGCCGCCTGTCCGGCGCGACCGACCGGGAAGGGTCGCCCGCCATCGGGCAGGACCCCGGCGTGCTGGCCGGTATCGGCGAGACGGGGCTGAAGATCGTCGACGATCCGGCCACGGTGATCGCCCAGGCCGATGCCGTCATCGACTTTACCTCACCGGCCGCGACGGTGAACCATGCTAGGCTTTGTGCCCAGGCGGGCGCGGCCCTGGTCGCCGGCACCACCGGTATGAGCCATTCCGACGAGGAAGCGCTGTATCTGGCCGCGCGTCACGTTCCGGTCATCTATGCGGCCAATTACAGCGCCGGCATCACCCTGCTGATGAATCTCGTCCAGAAGGCCGCCGCGACGTTGGGCGACGACTATGATATTGAGGTCCTGGAAATGCACCACCGGCACAAGGTGGATGCGCCTTCCGGGACGGCGCTTGCGCTGGGCAAGGCGGCGGCGCGCGGCCGCAAAGTGAACCACGACGCGGTGAAACAAGCCGTGCGCGACGGTCATACCGGCGCGCGGCCCAAGGGGGAGATCGGCTATGCCACCCTGCGCGGCGGCGATGTGGTCGGTGAGCATGACGTGATTTTCGCCGCCGAGGGTGAGCGGCTGATCCTGGGCCACAAGGCTTCCGCCCGACGGGTCTTCGCCGCCGGCGCGGTACGCGCGGCCCTGTGGACGAAGGACAAGCATCCAGGCGTTTACGATATGAACGACGTGCTGGGTCTTAAGGATCAAGAAGCTGAGGTTGTCACGGAAGCGGAACGACATGTCTGATACGGAGTCGGGCGGCAAGCCCAGTATCGCCGGTGTGTTCGGTCCATCCGGCACGGTGGAGACCTTCCTGGGCCTGCCGAAAGTCGCGACAAGCGACCTGGAGGCCAGCGGCGCGAAAGCCGCGGTGCTTGGCGTACCCTGCGCCACGCCCTATGCGGCGACCGGGCTTTACGCCGCCAAGGCGCCCAAGGCCATGCGGGAAAGCGCCGCCATCGAGGCCGCCGCGACACACCATTTCGATTTCGACCGGATGGCCCCCGCGGTGCCCTTAGGACCGGACGGCAAACCCCTGATCGTCGATTGCGGCGACTTGGACTATGACGCCGAAGACCACGCCGCCAACAGGGCGCGGATCTCAAAGGCGGTAAGCGACATTCTGGCCGCCGGCGCGGTCCCCATCGTGCTGGGCGGGGACGATTCATCAGGCATTCCGATTCTGCAGGGCTATGCGGACGACGCAGCGGAAAACGGGCCGCTGACGGTTTTGCAGATCGACGCCCATATCGACTGGCGCGACGAGGTGAACGGCGAACGATTCGGCCTTTCCTCACCCATGCGGCGGGCGTCCGAAATGGAATGGGTGACGGGAATGGTGCAGGTCGGCGCGCGGGCCGTCGGTTCCGCGCGGCCCTCGGACTACGAGGACGCGGTTGCCTGGGGCGTCAACTTCATTACCGCCGCCATGCTGCATCGGGATGGCATCCGCGCGGTCGTGGACGCCATCCCCGACGGTTCCCGCGTTTTCGTCAATTTCGATCTGGACGGGCTGGACCCATCGGTCGCGCCGGGCGTGATCGGCCCGTCCCCCGGCGGTCTATTCATGCACCAAGCGCTCGCCATCCTGAACGGCGTGGCCGAGAAGGCGCGGATCGCGGGTTTTTGCCTGGTCGAATTCGCGCCGGACCTGGACCGGGACGGCCAATCCGCGCATTGCGCCTATCGCCTGTCAGCCTTAGCGGCGGCGATTGCGGCCGAAGGTGCTTTACAGGCGGCTTCCTAGATCATCCGCTAAACCGGGAACCGCATTCCCGCCGCGATGACTCTCTCGATTGTGAATGGCGTAGGTCATTCCATCGGCGTTTTAACATGACGCATCCCCGGCACCGGCCAGGATTGCCAAAGGAACCTCCGAACTGAACTTGCTCCGTTTCATGACGACGGAGGTCCTGAATCTTTTGATGTTGGCGTCTTCGAAGAAAAGCCGGTGCGTGAGACGCTCGAAATCCTCAATATCTTTGCTGAGAATGATTAGGGCGAAATCCGCCTCGCCTGTGATGTAATAGCATTGCTGAACTTGAGGGTTTGCCTGTGCCCGGCGCCGAAACGCATCGACCTGATCGATGCGTTCGCGTTCCATCTCGACCAATACCAGGAACGTCATCGTGTATCCGACGGCTTCAGGCTGAATGACTGTCGTTTCTCGTTGAATGACCTCTTTGTCACGGAGGCTTCGGATCCGCCTCTGCACGGTCGCCACCGACAAGCCTGTCTCACAGGCGATATTCTCGAGCTTCTCTCGCGCGTTGTCTTGCAACATACGAAGTATCGTCAAATCCGAAGCGCTTAACTCTGACATCCCGCCTGACCTCCCCAGCACTTTGAAAACATCTGTGATGTTACCTGCGGAACTTGAGCGAGACGCATCATTTTTTCCCGATTTCTGAAAAATTTACTCACTTTTCAAGAGCTGGTGGGGATTTTTATGGAGGGTTTTCGATAAGCTTTCCGAGGTCGTTTCAGCTCTTGAGCTGCCGCTATCGATGATCTTGGACGGGGGGCAAAGCTAAGTAGATGGCAAGCGTGGAAAAAATCATCGAATTTCGGGACGTGTCGAAATCGTTCGGCGAACTGCAGGTCCTGAGAAACCTCGATCTGCATGTCAATGCCGGTGAGAAGCTGGCGCTGATCGGTCCGAGTGGGTCAGGCAAGACCACCATTCTTCGAATTTTGATGACGTTGGAGGATATCGACACGGGCCACGTCCTGATCGACCAGGACTACCTTTGGCATCAACAGGTCGAAGGCAAGCTTCAACCCGCCAGCGACAAGCACCTGCACAAGATGCGCGAAAACGTCGGCATGGTTTTCCAGCAATTCAACCTGTTCCCGCACCTAACCGCGATCGGCAACATCCAACAGCCGCAGATGCTGGTGCAAGGCAAAGACAAGGCCGATGCCCAGGCAAAAGGCATGGACCTGCTGAAGATGGTCGGGCTTGAAGAAAAACGAGACCACTATCCGCATCAGCTGTCGGGCGGCCAGCAGCAGCGTGTCGCAATCGCCCGGGCTTTGGCACTGGAGCCAAAGATCATGCTGTTCGACGAAGTCACCTCTGCGTTGGATCCGGAATTGGTCGATGAGGTGTTGAATGTATTGCGCATGCTCGCAAGCGACACCGACACGACGATGCTGACGGTCACGCATGAAATGAACTTCGCCCGTGAGTTCGCCGACCGTGTCTTGTTCTTCGACAAAGGACAGATCGTCGAGGCGGGCGAGCCCAAAGAAATTTTTAGCCGGCCCCAAGAACCCCGAACACAGGATTTTCTCAAAAAATACATTGCAGGCATCGCCTGACCGGCATGCCCAAAAGCAGAACGATGAAAATCGTCGGTTGACCACATCGAACCAGTGACGAAAGGACCGCTCAATGCGCTCGTTAAATTTAAGGAAGGCTTTAGTCGGGATGGTAGCGGCGGGGGCCGTGATTGCCGGATCGATTGGATCGGCATCCGCCGACACGTTGCAGAAACTTAGAGACCAAGGCTATGCGACGGTCGCGGTGGCCAACGAACCGCCATACAGTGACGTCAAAGGTGACGGCTATGTCACCGGTGCGGCGCCTGATGTGGCCCGCGCGGTAATGAAGAAGCTCGGCGTGCCGGAGCTCAAGGCGCAGGTCGTTGCCTATGGCTCAATGATCCCGGCATTGCTGGCGCGCCGTGTCGACATGGCGACCTCCGGACTTTACATCAAGCCCAAGCGTTGCGAGTCGATCATCTACTCGGAACCCGATCTCTGCGGCGCCGAAGCATTCGCCGTCATGAAGGGGAATCCGCACAACATCCTGACCTACGAAGATATCGGCAAAAATCCGGATGTGACGATGACGACATGTGCCGGTTGTGCCGAGGAGGCCTATGCGTTGGAGCGTGGGGTCAGCGCAGAACAGATCAAGGTTTTCACAGATCCGCCGAGCGGCATCAAAATGCTGCAGCAGGGCCGCGTTGACGTCTTTGCGCTTTCAGGTCTCGGCACTCAGGATCTACTGCGCAAGTTCAATGACCCAAACCTTGAACTGATCATGCCGGTGAAAGGCGTGCCGATGGGCTGCGCCGGCGCCGCCTTCAATCCAGAAGATAAGGATTTCCGCGACGCATACGACCAAGCGCTCAAGGAACTGAAAGATAGCGGCGAGTTCGCGAAGATCATCGAGCCTTACGGCTTTTCTACCGAAGCGACCTTGGCCGTGAAGCGCGACGACTTCTGTCCCGGCAACTGAGCGGACAAATAGGACGTCATCTTCCGATGAAGGCTTGAGAAAGGGGGCCGCTCGCCAAACCGGTGAACGGCCCCCCGGAGCGGGGGACCATGGACAGCATCATTGAGTACTCGCCGATCCTGATCAAAGGCACGATCACAACCATCCAGCTGACGCTTGCCAGCGCGGTTCTGGCCCTGACCATTTCCTTCATCGTCGGACTGGCCCGGTTCTCGCGACATCGGTCGGTTCGCGCCGCGGCGATCTGCTACCTGGAATTCTTCCGCGGAACGAGCGCAATCGTTCAGATGTTCTTCATGTATTACGTATTGCCGTTAATGGGTGTTCACTTCTCACCACTAACCGCCGGCATCCTTGCCTGCGGCTGCAATCTTGGCAGCTATGGTTCCGAGGTCGTGCGCGGCGCGATTCAGTCGGTCAGTCGAGGTCAACACGAAGCCGCTCTGGCACTCAATTATACGACCTATCAACGCTATCGCTATGTCCTGATCCCACAGGCCATACCAGTAATGATTCCGACCTTCAGCAATCTCTTGATCGAATTGATGAAGCTGACGGCAGTAGCCTCGCTGATTACCATCTCCGATCTGACTTTCATGGCGCAGATTATCCGCGTGCAAACCGCTCTGACCTTGGAGCCTTTCTTGGTGATCCTGGTCATCTATTTCATCATCGCGACGCTGCTTGTTCAGTTCACCAAGCTCGTGGAACGCAAATTCTCAAAAGGCCGCCAAGTGGTCTCGGATGGAGGCCGCTGAATCATGGAGTGGAGCTGGACTGTCGTAGAAGCCGTTCTGCCGAAGCTTGCGCAGGGCCTGATTGTCACTATTCAAGCGACATTCGTCGGCGCATTCCTTGCCTACGTCCTTGGGCTTGGCTTGGCGTTGTTGAAAATGTCGAAGATCAAGGTCGTTGCCTGGATTTCCTACTGGCTGGGAGAATTCGTCCGCCGCACACCACTGTTGGTGCAACTCTATTTCTTGTTTTACGTCCTGCCTGACCTGGGCATTTTTCTGTCGCCATTCGTTGCCGGTGTCATAGGCCTTGGTGTTCACTTCTCCGCCTATACCTCGGAGGTCTATCGGGCCGGAATCGAGAATGTGCCGAAGGGGCAATGGGAGGCATCGCGGGCGCTGAACTACAACAGCTATCAAACGATGCGCTTTGTCATCCTTCCACAATCAATCCCGCCGATGATCCCGCCTTTGGCCAATTATCTGATTACCATGTTCAAGGAAACGCCGCTGCTCTCGGCAATTACGGTGATTGAGCTGTTCAACGCCGCCAACATCTATTCCAACAGTCACTACAAGTACCTTGAACCGATGACATTGGTCGGCCTGTTCTTCCTGATTGTCTCTGTGCCGTCAGCCTATTTCGCGATGCGGTTGGAGAAACACTTCAAGCCCAAGAGCATGCGCGGCTAGGCGTTGTGAAATGATTTGTTCGAATTTAATCGCACAACAGAAGCATCACATCAGCATCAGGCGAAAACAGTAACTCTTTCTCATCTTATCCCCCCATTTGAGCACAGAGCGTCACCCATGTTCTGTACGTTCCAGTCTTGTGGGCGTCACACAGTCCTTCGTTACGCTTTGTCCAACCACTGTCGATCGCGTTCAAATATGGGGAGTCCGCTATGAGTTTCGGTCTAGAGGCAGACGTCGTCGATCCCGCCGTCTACGACAAAAACCTGCAGCTTCTGCGTTCCGCAGGTGTGACACTGCCGAAAATATCCGAACTTGCCGACCCGATGCGGTTCCTGGGCCACCATGCCAGCGCCGAGGCTTGGATCGACCCCGATGCACCCGACCCAGCCAATCTGTTTCGCGTTCATTGGCACAACAGCGCCGACAGGCGCGGACTGGCGGCCGTTCCTGAGCACCTGGTTTTGGATCCGGCACTCACCGGCGTCGACGCCACGATTGTCGTTGCGCTTGGCAATCGATTTCCAATGATCCGCGCGCACAAGGTTCTCGCCGCCTATGGCTGTCTGGTGCCGCGCTTGCTATCCGGCAAGTTCGACGCGTCGCACCACCGTGCCATTTGGCCGTCGACTGGAAATTACTGTCGTGGCGGAATCGCGATCTCGCGGATACTCGGCTGCCGGGGCGTTGCTGTTCTCCCGGAGGGCATGAGCAGCGAGCGGTTCCGGTGGTTGGAGCACTGGGTCACAGACGATAGCGACATCGTTCGGACGCCCGGTACGGAGAGCAACGTCAAAGAAATTTTCGACGCGTGTCACGATCTATCACGTGACCCTAGCAATATCATCTTCAATCAATTCTCTGAATTGGGGAACTATATCATACACCGCGCCGTAACCGGCCCGGCGCTGGAACGAATTTTCAATCATCTCAATTCCAACGGCACTTTGCGTCCCCGTGCCTTCGTCGCGGCCTCGGGGTCGAGCGGCACACTGGCGGCCGGCGACCATCTCAAACATGTTTTGGGCACACAGGTCGGCGTCGTCGAAGCATTGGAATGTCCGACGCTTCTGTACAACGGATACGGGGAGCACAACATTCAAGGGATTGGCGACAAGCATGTGCCGCTCATCCACAACGTCATGAATACGGATTTCGTTATTGGGGTCTCAGACGCCGCCAGCGACAATCTGAATTTGCTTTTCAATACCACGGTCGGGCGCAGTTTCCTGGGCCAGCGGACCGGACTCGGCCAGGAAAAGGTAACCGGCCTCGGCGACCTTGGACTGTCATCGATCGCGAACGTCCTGGGCGCGATAAAGTACGCCAAGTATAACGGGCTCGGATCATCCGATGTGGTTCTCACCGTCGCCACCGACGGCGCCGAGATGTACGAGACTGAATTGTCACACGCCGCGGAACGGACACCCGGCCGACAGTTCGATGCTCTCGGCGCGGCGGAAACCTTCGGCCGCTGGCTTCTCGGTACCGATGCCGACCATGTAATGGAGCTCGACCATCGCTCAAGAGAACGGGTCTTCAATCTTGGCTACTACACATGGGTCGAACAGCAGGGCGTGGCTCTCTCCGATTTCGATGCGCGCCGCGATCAATCATTCTGGGATGGTTTGATGGACCTGGTTGAAGTCTGGGACACGATGATCGCGCGGTTCAACGCGGCGTGACCGAAAAACAATCGCAGATGCGCTTTCCAAGCGGTTCCAGGCAATCGGTGGGACGGACCGGCAAAACCGTCTAAAGCCCGGCGCCAGTGGGGCCTGTGTTGGCCCGGTTCACACCTTCAAGTGTTCCGGCGCGCGATAACGGTCCAGGGCGTCCTGCAAGGCCTTGGCGACTTCCAACCGTTCGCCCGGCGTCAGGAATGATCCCAGGACCAACCCTTTGCCCCGCGACGCGATCACCAATTGGCTGTGATGTTCCGGTGGGTCGTCCATCAAGACCTGCAGCCAGGTCGGCTCCAGCAGGACCCGTGAGCTTTTGCCGTTCGGCTTCACGCGGGTGATTTCCAAACCTTCATTGGTCAGCCGGATATGTTCCATTCGCCGCGCGTCGCGGAAATTCATTTTGAAAGCAAAATAAAGCAGCAGAATTTCCAGGCCCGCGAAACCCGCGACCGGCCAGGCACCCGCCAGGAAGAACGAGATACCCACCGCCGAGCCGCAGAGCGCGACCGCCGCCATCACCAGGGCGAAACCCTTGGGACTCAAGGACCGGTGCGGATGGAGCGAGGCGTCCAGATAGATGCGCGCCTCGTCATCGGAAACGGGCATAACACCGTCAACAGTCCCGGGGGCCCCATCGATTGGTGATTTATTTGGCGGTATAGTCATACGTAGAGGGTCTTTTTTAACAGCGCTTCCATGCTATACGAGAACACCCAGGGGCGAAAACACAAACACACCGTTCCGCCGTGCCGCATTTAGGTTTCCCGCATCTCAGGTTTCCCGCATTTCAGGTTTTAGGGTCTCACATGCCGTTGATGAAAAAAGCCGATATCGAGGAGTTTTTCGCACGCCTCGAAAATGCCATGCCCGAGCCGAAGGGGGAGTTGAACTACGTCAATCCCTACACCCTGCTCGTGGCCGTGGCCCTGTCGGCGCAGGCAACGGACATCTCGGTAAATAAGGCCACGGAGCCACTGTTCAAGAAGGTCACAACGCCGCAGCAGATGCTGGACTTCGGCGAGGGCCGGTTGAAAGACGCGATCAAGACGATCGGGCTGTTCAATTCCAAGGCCAAGAACGTCATGGCCGCGGCGAAGATCCTGATCGACGACTATGGCGGCGTGGTCCCGCAGGTTCGCGAGGAATTGGAAAAACTGCCCGGTGTTGGTCGCAAGACAGCGAATGTGGTGTTGAACATGGCTTTCGGCCAACCGACCATGGCCGTGGACACGCATATCTTCCGAATGGGAAACCGGACCGGTCTGGCGCCCGGCAAGACGCCGTTGGAGGTGGAGAAGAAGCTGGAGAAGCGGGTGCCGCCGAAATATCGGCTGCATGCCCATCATTGGCTTATTCTGCACGGCCGCTACATCTGCAAGGCGCGGAAACCGGATTGCCCGGCTTGCATCGTGTCCGATTTATGTACGTTCAAGGCCAAGACGATACCGGCCTAGCCCCGCACCTTGTTTTAGTCGGGGCTTGAATTTGTTGAGTGGGGGGAGCGTTTCGAATGCAGTATGAGTCCGATGACCCAGTCGCGGAGTTCAACACCCGTGCGCAGGGCAGCCTGCCGGGCCTTCTGGGCATCGAGATGATCGAATTCACGGAAGGCCGGTATGAAAGCCGCATGATGATCAAACCGCATCATCACGCGCCGAACGGCTTCCTGCACGCCGCCAGCATTGTCGCCCTAGCCGATACCACCTGCGGGTTCGCCGCGCGGACGCGGTTGCCCGAAGGGTCGAGCGGTTTCACCACGGTCGAGTTGAAGAGCAATCATATGGGCACCTTGCTGGAAGGCGAGCTGCGCTGCACGACGACCGCCGTTCATATAGGCCGGTCGACGCAGGTTTGGGACGCCCGGGTCTTCGACCCCGCGAAAGATCGAACCATCGCCGTCTTCCGCTGCACGCAGATGGTTCTGTGGCCAAAAGGGGGGGCAAAAGGGCAGTGACTCAGCCGGAAAACCTTCCTTTCTTTCGCCAGCACGGCCTTTACACCGACCCGCACGGGCGGCGTGGCCTGATTTCCGGGTTGGGCCAGGACCCGGCGCAGCTTTGCAGTCTGGTACAGGGCCTGTTGATCCACGATCATTTCGGCGCGGAAATTTACGAAGCCCCGCCGAAGAACATCGCCACCGCGTCGCGCGACACCTTGCCGGTATCCGACCGATTGGCGCAGTTGGTGGCCCGGAACGACGGTGCGGGTCTTCCCGCGCTGCCGACCGACAAGCGCCTCGTTGGGACCTGTCGCGATTTCGCCTTGATGCTCTGCGCTTTTTTCCGGGAAAACGGTGTGCCCGCGCGGCTGCGATGCGGGTTCGCGAATTACCTGGGCGGAGACCAGTACGAGGATCACTGGCTGGTCGAATATTGGATGGAAAGCGAAGGCCGTTGGGCCAAAGCGGATGCGCAATTGGACAATGTCCATCGCGCCCATCTGAACGTGGATTTCGATATCGCGGACGTCCCGGAATATCGCTTCATCGTCGGCCGGCGCGCGTGGGAACTGGCCCGTACGGATGCCATGAACCCGGACTGGTTCGGCCATGGGCAAGACCGGGGTTTGTGGTTCATCCGGGTCAATCTGGCGCGTGACCTGATGGCGTTGTGCAAGCATGAGGTCTCGCCCTGGGACGATTGGCGGAAAATGTCCGAATCCGAACGCATGCTGGACGAGACGACCCTGGCCGAAGCCGCTTGGATGGACGACAAAATCAGGACGATCGAAACCGGCGTTCTGGAAGCCCGGGCAGGGCTATCGCCGTAGAAGGTCAGGTTACCCCTCCGCCGCAATAATGTGGGCGCGGAGCATCCGTTCCAGACAGGCCCGGCGCTCGTCCTCTGCCTCGCCGCGCAGTTCCACATGTTTCACGGTCAAGTCCCCGCTGTCGCCGGGATAGAGGAACAGGTCCAGCGTGCAGGCATCCCCGCGGAACTGCCAAACCTGTGCCGTTCCGTCGCGCCGGATCAGCACCGGATCGCCCAATGCCTCCCTAAGGGCGCCGATATCCGCCGCCATGAATTGCGCCGGGTCGTCATCGACCGGAATTTCGGGCTGCTGCGGTTCTTCCTGTTCGGGCTTTTCGGGTTTCGGGGCCACGGCGGCTGATTGTGTCGGCTGCGCCGCCGTTGGTGTCGGGTCCGCCTTTGCCGGTTGCGACGCCTTAGCGCTGGGCTTGGTGGGCGGTGTGGTGCCCGTGGCCGGCTTTTGCGCCGGCCCACCGCAGGCGGCCATGGCCAGCAGCAGGAAACAGACGGCAAGACGCTTCATTTGGTGAAACCTGGCGTTTGGAAAACTAGCGATTTGCGGGAACGGCAGCAGCCTTTTGGCGCATGCTTTCGAAGATATGGACCATGGAAGCTGCGGCGAGCACCGGGACCAAAAGGTTCAAAAGCGGCACGGTCATGCAGAAGACGATAATCGCGCCCGCCAAAACGACACGCCCCCCGAAGCGTTTGCGCAGCACGATGGCTTGTTCCGGCGTCATCCGGCGGACGGCAACCATTTCATAGAATTCCCGGCCCACGAGATAGCCGTTCAGCACATAATAGAATACCAGGTTCAACGGCGGCAGGAACAGCAGGATGGCATAGATCGGCAGGGCCAAAATGTTCACCCCGACCACGATGGCGAGAAATTTCAACGATTGGCCGAGCAATTCCGGCAGGGGTTGAGAGCGCGGCTCTCCCAGTCCGGGATAGTGCTTGTCTTCAACCGCTCCGATGATCTCATCCAGGAACAGGCTGACGATCGTGGTGGTCACCGCCGGGAACAGCAGGAAGATAACCGTCAGCATCACCGCACCGAAGGCGACGTCGCCGAGGAAGGTGAACCACTCGCCCATCCATTCCAGGACCGACCCCATCCAATCGAACATCCAGCCGATCAACGGCAGGTCCGCCCAGGGCACCATTCCGACACCCCAGGATGCCAAAAACCATAAGGCGATGAAGACGACGAGGGCGCCAAGAACGCCGACGGCCATTACTTTTCTAAAGGCGGGTTCGCCGATCTGGCCCAGGGCTAGCGATATGGCTCTGATAACGGAGGTCATGCGGAAGCTTCTCTATTTTTGTGTCAGCGGTATGTAGCGACGATGCGTCGATGCCTCAAGGCTTGGCCCCGGATTTGGCCCAGGTTTTGGCCCAGGATTAGGTGCAGGGTTTGGCGGGCACAGTGCATAGGGTTACGCCTTCGCGGTCTTATCCGGCCCGACATCCGACCCGACACCCGGCGCAACAGCCGGCCCAACATCCGGAAGATCGCGGATGGTATAAGCTGCCACCATTTCCGCTCGGCCACGGACCGCGAAGGTGCCGACATGCTCATAGGGGAAATCGGGCGCCAAAATCCGTGTGGAGTCGGCAACCAGCAATTCGGTCTCCGTCTCCTTGTTCATCGCTTCCAGCCGGGCGGCCAGATTCACCGAATCCCCGTGCACCGTATAGCTCAAGCGCTGTGCGGCCCCGACCGCGCCCGCAACCAGCGAGCCGGTGTTCAACCCGATCCGGCAGGCAAGTTGCTGCCCGCCGAAGGCCTTGGTTTTGATCAGTTTCAAGATGCGGATGGCGGCACGGACCGCGTGTTCCGCGTGGTTCGGATCTTCCACCGGGGTATTGAAGACAGCCAGGATCGCATCGCCCTGAAACTGGGTCACAACGCCCTGTTCTTCCTCGATCACATCCACCGCGTCGGAGAAGAAGGCGTTCATCGTCGCAATGATTCCAGCCGGGTCCAACTTTTCCGACATGGTCGAGAACCCGGCCAAATCCAGGAAGAAGACCGTGGCATTGGCCGTTTGCGGTTGACCGGCGCCTTCATCCAGCAACAACAGCTGGGCGACGCTTTCCGGCACGTATTTGCCGAACAGGTTGCGGATCCGCTCGCGCTCCTTCAGCCCATCGACCATGGCGTTGAAGGCGCTTGCCGCCTCGTCCAGCTCAATCGCATGGCTGGGCGGCAGGCGTGGCACATCGTCAAAATTCTGGCTTTGAACCCCATGCGCGGCAGCGGCCAGTCTTTCAATTGGCCGGGCCGCCCGGCGGCCGACCAGGATCGCGACGATCACCGAAACAATGACGACCGCCAGCCCCACCGCCATTGTCCCGAGAAGCCGTTCAATTTCCGGCGCTCCGGAAGATTGATCGAAGTGGATGCCGATCGTTACCGTACCGCCGGTCTTGCGGGTCTTGTCCTCTTTCAGCACGAAACCGTGGCGTTCCCGCCTATCGGTCTCTAGGAAAAAGAATTCCGCGCCGGGTATGTCCTTGACCAAATTCATTTCTTCCCGCGGCGCGGTGAACAGCTGGGCCAGGTAGGGATCGCCCAGCGTGTCGATGGTTGGCCGGGTCCCGGCTTCCGACATGACCAAAAGCGGGTGGGCGACGACGATGCGGTCGTTGAACAACATGAACCGCGTCAATTCCTTCCCCCGGAAGGCCGCATTGTTGGAAAGCCGCCGCGACAAGGGTTCCAGATCGGCCCGAATTCCGATGGCGGCGATCTGCTGGCCTTCCTTGTTCCGCGCCGAGGTAATGAAGGCCCCGCGATGGCTGCCGTCCAGCGGAGAAGGGCGCAGCACCCATTCGCCGTCCGGCCCAATGCCACGCTCGCTGACCCGCCATTCCGGCGGCCAATTGACTTCCTGGATGGTTTCCGTTGCGCGGTCGAAATAATATCCCGTCCCGTCGGGAAACTGGACGGTAACCGCTTCACCCTGGGGCAGAGAAGAAAGTGCGCCGGCCAGGATGTATTTCAGGCTTTCCGGTTCGGAGACACCCATCCGGTCTTGGCTGATCTCATCGGCCATCCACTTCCCGAGGTCTTCGAGCGGAATAAAGAAGGCCGTGGAGGCGACCGATGCTTCGTTGATTTGTTCTCTGAGGATCGCGGTCAGGGAATTGCGCGTATTGTCGAACGCGCTGGCCAAGGCGATCAGGAACATGCCGCCGGCCGATAGAAGGACCAAGCCGCCGAAAACCAAGACAAGAATTGAGGTTACCCGCATCCGCATGTCGGCAATTTCTTTCTGTTCGCAGGAAAGGGCAATCCGCGCCCGACTATCGTGTCCCCAACAGGGTTTTCGGAAATACTTTTACGATCGGGCCAGGAAAGCGGTCGGGCTGGCGCCCAGCGTTCGCCGGAACATGGCGATGAAGGCCGACGGGCTTTCATAGCCGAGGTCCAGCGCCACCGCCGTTACCGGTTGCCCGTCGGCCAGCTTTTCAACCGCGGTCACAAGGCTCAACCGTCTCTGCCATTCGCCGAAGGTCAGGCCGGTTTCCGCATTGAAGCGGCGGGCGAGCGTCCGGGCGCTGGCGCCTGCCTGGGAAGCTGCTTCCTCCAGCGTCAACCGCAAGCCAGGGTCGCCTACCATCTGCTGCGCCAGGCGCAGCAACCGCCTGTCGCTCGGCATCGGCAGGTAAAGGGGTTCCTCTTCCCGCATTTCCCGAATTTGGTCGATGATCACCGCCATCAACCGGCCCTCCGGACCGGCTTCATCGTATTCTAACGGCATTTCGGAGGCGCGAATGATCAATTCCCGTAAAAGGGACGTGACGCGCAGGACCCGGCAATTGGGCCCCAGGTCATGGGAATGGTCGGCCCTGGTATAGACGCTGCGGAAGAACGCGCCGGCCCCCGGGATGGAAATAGCGTGGTCGACGCCGGGCGGCACCCAGACCGCGCGGGCCGGGGGTACGGTCCAGGATCCTTCCGGGGTGGAAACAATCATGATTCCGTCCGACGCATAGGCGAGTTGCCCCCAGGCATGGCTGTGGGCGCCGACCTCCATACCCGGCAACAGGTCGAAGGCACGCACCATGACAGGCCGCGGCATGACCGAGGGCATGGGGGGACGGGAGCGGGTCTGGCTGTTTCTAGACATCGAATGTCAATCTATCGCAAGACAGCCGGGACGGCGAGGCTTAGATTGCGGGCAATACATCGTTAATCAAATAAACCCAGAGCGAGCCAAATCGCCGGAGCGAAACACCCATGCTGACCCCTGTTCAACCTGATTCCTTTCCAGAAAATACTCAGCATACGAGTACTTTCCTGCCGACCTTCCTGAGAGGGCCGCAAGGGATGCTGATTTTCATGGCCTTCGCCATGGCGGTGAGCATGCATGGCTGGTTTGGGCTGCTGAACAACTTCATGAATGAAGAGGCGCAGTTCACCGGCAAGGAAGTCGGGTTTCTGCAGTCGATCCGCGAAATTCCGGGCTTCATGTCCTTCGCCGCCGTCCTACTGCTTCCCTTCATCCGCGAGCAGAACCTCGCCTTGCTGTCACTTCTGTTCCTGGGTCTCGGCACCGCGCTAACGGGCTTTTTCCCAAGCGAGTATGCGTTGTACGGGACGACGTTCCTGATGTCGCTCGGCTTTCACTACTACGAAACGATGAACCAATCGCTGACGCTGCAGACGGTCCGGAAAACCCATGCGGCAAGCCATTTGGCGACGCAGCTTCGCGCCGCATCGCTGGGAACCTTCGTTATCCTGCTGGTTATCCTGGTTTTCTTCGACGACAAACAGTTCATCGAAATGCAGACGCGCCTGGGCGTGGCCGAACCGTTCAGCGGGTTCAATGTGGGCTATGTGCCGATCTATGTGGCGGCGGGCGTGGTGACGGTCGCGATCGCCATCTTCTGCAAACTTCACTACCCGATGTTCGAGGTACCGCACGCCCAGACCAAGACCCTGTTCCTGCGGCGGCGCTATTGGCTGTACTACGCGCTGACCTTCATGGGCGGTGCGCGCCGGCAGATCTTCATGGTCTTCGCCGGATGGCTGATGGTTGAGAAGTTCGGCTACGACGCGACAACGATTTCACTGCTTTATATGGTGAACCTGATCGCCAATATCTTCATCGCGCCCAAGGTCGGCCGTCTGATCGTTCAATTGGGCGAACGGCGCGCGCTGATCCTGGAATACTGCGGGTTGATCGCGGTCTTCACCGGCTATGCCTTCGTCGAGGACCACACCTTCGCGGCGGCGTTGTATATCCTGGACCACCTGTTCTTCGCTTTCGCGATCGCCATCAAAACCTATTTCCAGAAGATCGCCGATCCGCGGGATATCGCCTCGACCGCGGGCGTCAGCTTCACCATCAACCATATCGCCGCCGTCGGAATCCCGGCAGTCTTCGGCTTTCTTTATCTGCAGGATGATGGATTGGTCTTCCAGCTGGGCGCTGGAATGGCAGTCATCTCGCTGGCCTTGGCGCTGTTGGTGCCGCGCGATCCCACCCAAGGGCGCGAAACGATCATGGCTGACAAATCCGGCAGCGGTACATCGGCGGCGCAACCGGCGGAGTAATCCGTCGGGCCCGGCGTGATGGATTCTGGGTGATTGATTCCGCCCCGGAAATCAGCCCTGCCGTTTCATCATCGGCCCGGCTGAGGCGCCGCCCAGGACATGCATGTGGAAATGCGGGACTTCCTGGTGCCCGTCTTCGCCTGCATTGGCGATCAGCCGATAGCCGGATTTTTCGACGCCTTTCATTCGCGCCACTTCGCCGACCGCGCGCCAGAAATCGATGATTTCCGCATCGCTGGCCGTGGCCGTGAAATCGTCGGAGGAGACGTACGCCCCCTTCGGGATCACCAGAACATGGACCGGCCGCGCCGGGGCGATGTCGTTGAACGCCAGGCTGTGGTCGGTTTCCAGCACCTTGTCGCAGGGAATTTCGCCGCGCAGAATTTTGGCGAAAATGTTTTGATCGTCATAGGCCACGGCTTGGTCCCCCTATTCCTTACGGCTGGCTTTTTCCGCGATGCCGGATGTGCCTTCGCGTTGGTCAAGTATGGCCCATACGTCATCCGGCGCAACGCCCGTTTCAGCCCAGAGCACGAGCAGGTGATAGAGCAGGTCCGCCGATTCCGCCGCGATTTCCGCCGTGTCGCCCTGCATCGCCGCGATCACGGTTTCGGTCGCTTCCTCACCCAGTTTCTGGGCGATCTTTGCCTTGCCCTTGCCGAAGAGTTTGGCGGTGTAGGACGAGGTCGGATCGGCACCCTTCCGGGCTTCGATGGTCGCGAACAGACGCGCCAATGTGTGTTGGTCAGTCGCCATGGGATCAGCTCACAATCTCGGTCGATGCCTCGGGCGGGCGGATTGGAATGCCCGCTTCGGCCATCTTCTGTTTCGCTTCCGCGATGGAATATTCCCCGAAATGGAAAATGGAGGCCGCCAACACGGCCGATGCATGGCCTTCGGTGACGCCGTCGACCAGGTGGTCCAGGTTGCCGACGCCGCCGCTGGCGATCACCGGAATGCGGAGAGCATCCGACACCGCGCGGGTCAGTCCCAGATCGAAACCGACCTTGGTGCCATCCCGGTCCATGGAGGTCAGCAGGATTTCGCCGGCGCCGTATTCCTCCATCTTCTTTGCCCATTCGATGGCGTCGAGACCCGTCGGGTTACGGCCGCCATGGGTGAAGACTTCCCATTTGCCCGGTCCGGTCGCCTTGGCGTCGACCGCGACGACAATGCATTGATTGCCGAAACGCTCGGCTGCTTCGCGCACGAAATCGGGATTGTTCACCGCCGCGGTATTGATCGAAACCTTGTCGGCGCCGGCCAACAGCAGCTTGCGGATGTCCTCCACCGTGCGGACCCCGCCGCCGACGGTCAGCGGCATGAACACCTCTTCCGCCGTGTGGCGCACGACCTCATAGATCGTGTCGCGGTTTTCATGGCTGGCGGTGATGTCCAGGAAGGTCAGCTCGTCCGCGCCCGCCTTGTCGTAGATCCGCGCCTGTTCCACCGGGTCCCCGGCATCGCGCAGCCCAACGAAGTTGACGCCCTTTACGACACGGCCGTCCTTGACGTCGAGACAGGGGATAACCCGTACACCCAGCATCAGCTTTCTCCCGCGCAAACCTTGAGCGCCGCCGCCAGATCGATCGCGCCTTCATAAAGCGCCCGTCCGCTGATCACGCCGCTGACGACGCCCGTTTCGCGCAGGGCCTTGATGTCGTCCAGGGAGGCGACCCCGCCGCTGGCGATCACCGGCATGGAAACCGCGCGCGCAAGTTCCGCGGTGCTGTCGACATTCACGCCGGTCATGGCGCCATCCCGGTTGATATCGGTGTAGATCACGGCGGCGACGCCGGCATCCTCGAACCGTTTCGCGAGGTCGACGACTTGGAGGGTCGAGACATCGGCCCAGCCTTCCACAGCGACGAAACCGTCGCGCGCGTCGATGCCCACGGCGACCTTTCCGGGGAAAGCCTTGCAGGCATCCAGCACGACCGCGGGTTCGCGCACCGCGACGGTTCCCAGGATGACCCGGCTGACGCCGCGTTCCAACCACGCACCGGCGGCGTCCACGGAACGAATGCCCCCGCCCAGCTGCACCGGGACCGTGCCGGCGGCCGCGACAATCGCGTCCACCGCCGCGCCGTTCACGGATTCACCAGCAAAGGCGCCATCCAAGTCGACCACATGCAGCCATTGCGCGCCGGCCGCGACAAAGCCGCCTGCCTGATCGCCGGGGCTGTCGTTGAAGACCGTCGCCTGGTCCATGTCGCCCTTGAACAGGCGAACACATTGACCCTGTTTCAGGTCGATTGCGGGGTAGAGGTCCATAACAGCCATGTCACACCTTCCACTTCAGGAAGTTTGAAATCAGGCGCAGCCCTGTCGCCTGGCTCTTTTCCGGGTGGAACTGGGTTGCGATCATATTGTCGCGCGCCAGCATCGCCGTCAGCGTCGCGCCGTACTCCACCGTCGCCAGCACGTCGCCGGGATCGTCGCAGGTGAAGTGATAGCTATGCACGAAATACGCATAGGCCCCGGTCGGAATACCGCTCAGACAGGGGTGATCGTGTTTCATGGTCAGCTGATTCCAACCCATATGCGGAATTTTCAGCGCCGGGTCCGAGGGCTCGATCGCCTTCACCGTGCCGTCGACCCAGCCGAGCCCTTCATGGGTGCCGTATTCCAACCCGTGGCTGGCCATCAGCTGCATGCCGACACAGATGCCGAAGAAGGGTTTGCCTTGTTTGTGGACCGCCTGTTCCAGGGCATCCACCATGCCGTCCACCGCATAAAGGCCACGGCGGCAATCGCCGAAAGCACCGACGCCGGGCAGGACGATGCGGTCGGCGTCCAGAACCACTTTGGGATCGTCCGTTACGAAGACCCTGTCCGCGCCTTCATGTTCGAACGCCTTGGCGGCGGATCGCAGATTGCCGGATCCGTAGTCGATGATCGCTACTGTTGTCATGACCGAAAACTTTTCCAGATGTCGCCGACCGGTCGGCGGAAAACCTATCGCGCCCTAACCGGGTCCTTACATCGACCCGCCGAGCACACCCTTTGTCGAGGGGACCGCGTCAGACTGTCTTTCGTCGACGGCGGTCGCCACCTTCAAGGCCCTGGCCAGGCCTTTGAAGCAAGTCTCGGCGATATGGTGATTGTTCTCACCATACAGGTTTTCCACATGCAGCGTCGCACCGGCCGATTGGGCGAAGGCAGCGAACCATTCCTTGAACAGTTCAGTGTCGAAATCGCCGAGCTTCGGCCGGGTGAAATTCACCTTCCAAACCAGCGCGGGGCGGTTCGACAGGTCGATCGCAACCCGGGTCAGCGCTTCGTCCATCGGGATATAGGCATGGCCGTAGCGCTGGATGCCCTTTCGGTCACCCAACGCCTTGCTGACGGCTTCGCCGACCGTGTAGCCGGAATCCTCGGTGGTGTGATGAAAATCGATATGCAGGTCGCCTTCGGCCTTCACGGTCAGGTCCATCAAGCTATGCCGGCTCAACTGCTCCAGCATATGGTCGAGGAAGCCGATCCCGGTCGACACGTCATACACACCGCGACCGTCGATATCGACGGTGGCGGCAATGCGGGTTTCCTTGGTGTTCCGTTCAACGGATGCCGTGCGCATTCCCATCAGTCCCAAATTTAAGTCTCAGACGGGAAGCCTTGTAACAACCGGACGGGCCGACAACAACGCCCATCTCCCAGAATTCCGGGGATAGGACGTTGTTTCAGCCCGCATATCCTAGTCGACTAAAGAATTTCGACAGATCCCATGACCTGTTCCGCATCCGGCAGGTTCTTCGGATAATAGTGGAGCTTTGCCCCGGTATAGGCGACGAAATAGAGTTTGTCTTCCGCCAGGACTGCTTCAGCGATGCCGTTTTTCTGAAGGCCTTCCTTCGTCGCGAAGGTGAACTCAAACCGGAATCCCTGCTTGCCGGCAATGGTTTTCGGCGCGATTTCCTGGATCTCGAATTGCGTTCCCCCCAGCTGGACCAGCGTATCGCGGTACAATTCCGTGATCTCAAGCTCGGTCATGCCTTTTTTGAATTCAGGCAGGGTTTTCGGGGTCTGAGCATCGGTCGGAAACAGTTTCTCGCCGTCCTCGACACCGCTGGCGAACAGGATTTGTTGCAGGATCGGTCCATCGACGGTCCAGATTTCGTATTTTCCGGAGGTAAGCTTGCTCCACGACCTTTCCGGCGAAACCTTCATCGCGTTCCCGACTTCCACCGGCGACCCGCCTTTGACCAACGTGTAACCCTGACAGGCGGCGGCCAACGCCAGAACCGAGGCCAGTGCGGCAATTCGAACCAGTTTCTTCAACTTCCCAATCCCCCAATTACGAACTCAATCATTTTGCGGTCCGTCGCCTCCGGATTTCGCCGGATATATTCGGCATAGGACTCGCGTGCTTCGACATTCAGACCCCTGCGCTGAAAAATCTGCCCGCGCGCACGGAACACTTCAGGCGGCGCGTCGATGAACTGCGTCGCGGCGTGATAGGCGGCCAAGGCCAGGTCTTCGTCGCCTTCGTCCCCGCGTTGCCGGTACATCTCGCCTTTCTGGTAATAGACGGCGCCGGCACGGAATCCGTCGGCGATCAAGGCGTCGAACAGGCGCTCCGTTCTTTCGTAGTCCCGTTTAGATACTTCGTCAGCCAGCAGGCTTTCCCAATGCGGCGACAGCGCTTCGCGATATTCTTCGGTCCCGATCCGGCCGGGACCGCCACCCGCGATCGGCACTTCGTCCGCCAAGGCGCGCAGCATTGTCTGGCGCTCAGAAATTGCCGGATGGCTGGCATAGAAGAAGGATCGCGACCGCGGCGTGTCACCCAGTTCAGCGTCGAGATTTTCCCAGATCTTTGGGGCTTCATGCGGCGAAAAGCCGGCCCTTGCCATCAACAGAACGCCGTAGCCGTCCGCCTCCCGCTCACTATCGCGACCGAAGGACGCCAGGCTGCCCACCGTGGCAATGGTTGCGATACTGCCGACAACAGGCACACCCAAAGCCGCTGTGAATACCTGAAAGAAGGCAAGCCCGTTGGTCTTGTCGATCGTGTCCTTCATGCGCTGATACGAATGGCGGCGCAGGTAATGGCCGATTTCATGCGACAGAACCGTCGCCAGTTGGGCTTCGTTCCGCGCTCTTAGCAACAGGCCCGAATAGACCGACATCATACCGTTCGGCGACATCGTCGCGTTGAAGTCCGGGACCCGCACGATATAGACGCGGATATCGTCGCAATAGTCACCTGCGATCTTGCAGACCATGTCGCTGACATAGGCATTCAACGCGGGATCCTTGATTGCGTTTCCCGCATTCGCCGCCCGCCGCTCGGCGCGGTCCGCGATCATCCAAACGCTGGCCTCGTCGCTGCTGATGTCAGGACGTTCTCCAGGGCTTAGATCTTCGATCCGGTAGTCGTCGATCGACCCGGTAATGCCGCTATCTCCGTCGTCACGGGCCACACTATCGCCGGATACGTCTGTGGGGGCGCCGGAATCCTTGTCCGGGTCATCTGCGGTCTGTGTCTTCGCCGCATTGATCGGGGCCCGATACGCGTCGCCGCCCGTTGTTTGGCACGCCGTAAGCCCGACCGCGACGGCAAAAACCGCGACGGTGGACCACAAGCGGGATTTCGCCGGAATGATCATATCCCTAGCCGTCGCTGCCCGAGGGCGTTGTCGGGAAGTTGGCCAACAGCAAATCAACAGTTTCGGCAGCCGGCGCGGCTTCGCGCAAATCGCCGGACTTACGGCCCAGCATATTGAACCAGACGATTTCACCGGTCGACAGGTCGACCAGGGACGCATAGCCAGCCTGGATTCCGCCCTGGATCGGCGCACCCAGGATCGCCATGAACACATTCAACGCGACGCGTCCCGCCGTGGAATAGCTGTCCCGCACAAAAAGGAACAAGCCGTAGTCCGCCCCATATTCGTCCCGAAGCGCGCCTGAATCAGGGCCCAAGGACCAATCGAAAACGTCCTTTTTCGTGGGGATCGGCGCCAGCTGGCTGCCCGCGATCGTGGCGCCGACGATTTCATGCAGCTTTACCAGTTGAATTTCGGTTTCGCTTTCAGTGCCGGGTTCGTTCAAATCGGACGCATAGAGCACATTCGCATTCGAGTCCGCCAAAACACGCTGAATTTCGGTCTTGATCAGGCCCTGCGCTTTTTCGGTCCATTCAGCGTTGGGAACCATCAACCCGCCCGCGGTGAATTCCGACAGGACCACATCCGGCGCCAGGACGACGATGCGCTGTCCCGCATTGGGCCGTTTCGCGGCCAGGTGATCCGTTTGCTTCAATGTCTGCGTGGCGCAGGCCGACACAAAGACCAATACGACAATCGACGCGACAATTTTCTTCAATGAACGCATTCCGCCCCCCATACGCAAACCGCAAAATTACAAACACCCAATTCACCCCACGGGATCAAACCGCCCCCAAGCAGCACCGTCCATGGCGTGGATAGTCGCAAGTCACCACGATTGCGGTTGAAGTTGCAATAAGCTATGCGCGTATCCGGTGCTGTTTTTTCGCTTTGCGGTGTTTGGTTCCGCTCGGGTACCGGTTGCGGTGGCGGTCCCGTTTTTCCCCGGCCGTGGACTGGCCATTGACTGACTGGCCATTGACTGAACGGGCCCCGCCCCTCATATCGGGCAGCATGACGAAAGCACCCCACACGAATGGCGCCGAGCTGCACGGCACGACAATTCTGTCCGTGCGCAAAGGCAACCGGGTCGTGGTCGCCGGCGACGGACAAGTCAGCCTGGGCAACACGGTCTTCAAGTCCAACGCCCGCAAGGTCCGCACCCTGTCGGAGGGCAAGATCCTGGTCGGCTTCGCCGGCGCGACGGCGGACGCGTTTACGCTGCTGGAACGGTTGGAATCCAAGTTGGAACAATATCCTGAGCAATTGACACGCGCCTGCGTGGAGCTTGCGAAGGATTGGCGGACGGACCGCTACCTGCGCCGGCTGGAAGCGATGATGGCCGTTGTCGACAAGGATGTGAGCCTGATCCTGTCCGGGACCGGGGATGTGATCGAGCCGGAAGACGGTATTATCGGCATCGGATCCGGCGGGGCCTTCGCCCTCAGCGCCGCCCGCGCCCTGATCGACCGGGACGATATGGATGCGGAAGCGGTTGCCCGCCGCGCGATGAAGATCGCCGGGGATATCTGCATCTATACCAACGAAAACATCACTATTGAGAGTATTGGCGAATGACCGATTTCAGCCCGCGGGAGATCGTTTCCGAACTGGACCGTTTCATCGTCGGCCAGGACGACGCCAAGCGCGCGGTCGCAATCGCGCTGCGCAATCGGTGGCGCCGGCAACAGCTGGACGGCATGATGCGCGAGGAGGTTCTGCCCAAGAACATTCTGATGATCGGGCCGACCGGTTGCGGCAAGACCGAGATCGCCCGCCGCCTGGCCAAGCTGGCCAACGCGCCCTTCATCAAGGTCGAAGCTACCAAGTTCACTGAAGTCGGTTATGTGGGCCGCGATGTGGAACAGATCATCCGCGACCTGGTCGAAGTCGCCATTCAGATGGCCCGCGAAACCCAGCGCAAGGAAGTGCAGGGCAAGGCCGAGCTTTCCGCCGAAGAACGCGTGTTGGACGCGCTGGTCGGCGAGAATGCGACCGAGGCAACCCGCCAAAGCTTCCGCAAAAAACTGCGTGAGGGCGAGTTGGACGACAAGGACGTCGAAATCAACGTTCAGGAAAATGCCGGTTTCAGCATGCCGACCATGGATATTCCCGGCATGCCCGGATCGCAGATGGGCATGATCAACCTGAACGACATGCTGGGCAAAGCCTTCGGCGGCGGCCGCACAAAGCCGCGCAAGATGAAGGTTGCGGAATCCTATCAGGTCCTGCTGGAGGAAGAAGCGGACAAGCTGATCGACGAAGAGAAGATCTCCAGCCAAGCGATCAACATGGTCGAGCAGAGCGGCATCGCCTTCATCGACGAAATCGACAAAATCACCGTCCGGTCCGAACGCCAGGGCGGAGATGTCAGCCGCGAAGGCGTGCAGCGCGACCTGCTGCCCCTGATCGAGGGAACGACGGTGGCCACCAAATACGGTTCGGTGAAGACCGACCATGTGCTGTTCATCGCGTCCGGCGCTTTCCATCAATCCAAGCCGTCGGACCTGCTGGCTGAACTGCAAGGCCGGTTGCCGATCCGGGTTAATCTGAACCCGCTGACCGAGGCGGATTTCGGACGCATCCTGCGCGAACCGGAAAACAGCCTGATCAAGCAATACGTCGCCTTGATGGGGACGGAGGACGTCACGCTGGACTTCGCGGAAGACGCCATCGACCGGGTCGCGGCCCTGTCGGCGCAGATCAACCAGACGGTCGAGAATATCGGGGCGCGGCGGCTTCACACAATTCTGGAAAAGCTGCTGGAAGATATCAGCTTCACGGCCTCGGACCGGGGTGGAGAGACGATCGACATCACGGCCGACTATGTGAACGAAAAGGTGGCCCCACTGGCCCAGGATACGGATCTGAGCCGCTTCATCCTGTAATCGTCTTACCGATCGTACGTATCATCGCGCTTATTTTTTGGGGAGAGGGAAGTATGGCCGTTCTGGTTCTGGATACGCTGCCGCATTGTCAGGAATGGACGGATGCGCTGCGCGCGCATGCGCCGGAAATGGATATCCGCCCCTGGCCGGAGGTCGGCAACCGGGATGAGATCACCCATGCGGTCGTTTGCTTCCCGGAACCGGGCGAGCTTGCCAAACTTCCCAACCTGAAGGCGATGCATTCGCTTTGGGCCGGTGTCGATCACGCGACCCGCGACGAGGACCTTCCCCTGAATGTGCCGCTGATCCGTATGGTCGATCACAGCCTGAGCCAGGGGATGCTGGATTACGTCACCGGCCATGTCTATCGCCATCACCTGCAGATGCCGAAATTCGAGGCACTGCAGCGCCAAGCCGAATGGCTGCAGGAGGTTCCCCCACTGATCGAGGAACGCAAGGTCGGCATCATGGGGATCGGTGTGCTGGGCGGTGAAATCGCCGAACAGTTGGCCGCGTTGGGATTCAATGTGCGCGGCTGGGCGCGGACGCAGAAGACCATCGACGATGTTTACTGTTTTGCTGGAATGGAGTCCTTGGAAGACTTCCTGCGGGACACCGAGATCTTGGTTCTGCTGCTGCCGAACACAGCGGAAACGACGGACATCATCAACGAGGAAACCCTAGCGATGCTGCCCGAGGGCGCGGCGATCATCAACGCAGGGCGGGGCACGCTGATCGACGAGGACGCGCTGATCCGCGCGTTGGACGCCGGCCAGATCAGCGCCGCGACGCTGGACGTCTTCAAGACCGAACCCTTGCCGAAGGATCATCCCTTCTGGGCGCATGAGAAGATTTCGGTCACCCCGCATGTTGCCGCCGAAACCCGGTTGTCGACCGCCAGCAAAGTCATCATCGACAATATCCGCCACCTGGACGACGGCGGGTCGATCGACGATGTCGACGGCGTGTTCGATCCGAAGGCAGGGTATTAGATTACTTAGTTGTCGAGCAATGGGTCACGCCGCAACTTCTATATCGAGAATTCGTTTTCCAATTGCCTGCACGTTTTCAAACGCCAACAGCCGCAACTCTTCTTGATCGGCCTGGGCCTCTAGTTCTTCCAAAGCCTCATCAATGTTGTTCTGCTGTCTTTCTGTTACCTGGGGATCATCTTTCGATGGCCGATGAAGCATCATTTCGTGGGCTCTTGCGAAATGCACATTAGGCTCCTTGTCACGGTCTACCTTTAGATCCCATAGTCTGCGTTTGATGCGATGGACTGAACTTGTCAGTGACCCGGCCCGTAGCGTCCCAAAGTTCGCAACAAGTTTTGGTCCTGCGAAATCAATTATGACCTTACTACTGCTGCCTTTCGCTCGTCGGGGGCGACCTGCCTGCAAGTCTGCACTAAAATAAACACCGTATCCGTCCCGATGTGACTTGATGTAGTCGCACACCATGAATGGGAGGCGGTCTCCCTCACCACCACCATCGACATCTTCAACAATGGCAACGCTCATCGGAGCGACAAGTTCGTAATGCTCCTCTGGGGCTACATAGAGTGAGGAAAGTGCAGTCATCCAGCTTTGTGCGAGAGACTCAAGACTAAGCCCTTCAGCCTCCATGCATTCACCTACGAATACTCCAGTGACTATTGAGTCCGGTTTGAAAAGCGCCTCGACAGACCGTTTGGACAGATCATGCTCCAGGTGTTCTCCGGCGAGCTCAACAGCTTTGATCGCACCAGTTGCGTCGGGTCCATACAGACACTGAAGTCTATCCAGCGCGTTTGCTAATTCGACATGAAAGCCTTCAGCATTTGCGGTCGCAACACCCACGACCAGCTGTTCTATAGAACCAGAAATTGGGCGCAATAAAATCGGTGCCCAGTGCGCTCGGACACTATGCTCTACGGATGGGAAATGTCTTTCGTTGAGGAGCATGCTCATCCCAACTCCGGAATACCAAGTGCATTACTTGTCTCAGAAGTAATTCTTGTCACTCGTTTCTCAAGGAAGGCTTCGAGTGCTTCTAGATGATCCTTGGGCAGCAATTCACCTACTCGACTATTTGCCATGGCGCCCGATGCTCTAAATCCTTTGAGCGATGCTTCAAAACTCGCGGCTTCAGACCTTCTAGTCTCTCTTTCGCCGGATGTAAGCATCGGTGTCATCCATTCAGATAGTCGGTTCGCAAATGTCTGGACTGGATCGAGATCTCCTGGCTTCCATCGTGGTCCAGTAAAACTAAACCCATGATCAATGATCCAAACCTCGCCAGGATTTGCGAACAATAGATTACCACAATGTCTATCCACATTGGCCACCCATGAGTCGAACGCATAGAGCCAGCCCAGACCGACCCATTTCGAGATTTCCAAGAGAAGAGCCTTTTGTCTGTCGATGCTTGTTTCCTTCAGCTGGAACGTAACATTCGGGACTTTCACATCGACACTTACAAAAACTAGGTGCCCCCCAGCCTGCAGTTCTGGCGCTTTTGCAACTGTCAACGCGCCATCTCGCACTAGCCCTAGGTAGCAGTCCGGGACTGGCAAACCTAACAGTTTGGCAAGTGAATGTGTAAGCAGCTCATTGCACAATTCGATCAAGGGAAGATCTTTGATGATCGCTTGTCGAACTGAACTGTCTTCAAGGAGAACCTGTCCGCGATATGTATCGCTCACATTTCCAATATTGAAACTGGTCGCTCCAAACAAAACCGTTGCGAGCTTGATTTCAGCCATGCGACCCCAAGAAGCAGCGTGAATATTTTTTCCCTTTTAAGGCGTTTATGTAGGCAACTGGTCAGTGGTGCAACAGTCTTAAACAAAGTTTCAACTCAATTGGTCTTCGCCGTACTCATTAAAACCCGCATAAAGTGACGAACGAAGTACCCTTACTGATACCTATCCTCCAACACCTCCGCGATTGCCAACACCCGGTACATCGACCGCAGGACCGGTTTTTCCAGCAGCTTGTTGTCGACAACGACAAGGCCGGTATCGGCTTGTTCGAAGGCCGCGGTGGCGCGGCGTGCATAGGCGATCTGGTCTTCGCTGGGGCTGAATGTCTTTTCGATGATGGGCAGTTGTTTGGGGTGAATAGCACCCTTACCAGTCATGCCGATAGCGGCCGCGCGTTTCGCTTCCTCGGCCAGGCCGTCCATGTCGTTCAAGTCCAGATAGGGCACGTCGATCAGGTCGACGCCGGCGCCGGCGGCGGCGTGGACGCAACGCAATCGGGCATAGAGCAGGGCTTCCCAACTCGGTTCGACCCGCAGGTCGGCGGCCATGTCGACGCCGCCGAACAGCAGAGCGTCGATCCGGTTGCTGGCCTTGGCGATTTCATGCGCGGCTTCCAGTGCCTCATTCGTTTCGATGATGACCTGTAAACGCATCGCACTGCCGGCGCCGTCGAGCAGATCGTCGAGCAGGCGTATCTCATCCGGGCTTTTCACCTTGGGCACCATCAGGCCCGTCGGCGGCGACCATGTCTTGGTGATTGCCAGAATGTCCGCCAATCCATCGGCGGTACGCAGTGAGTTGATCCGCACGAGGATTTCCGATCGACCGAAATCCAGATCGGCTACGAACATCCCGACCGTGGCATCCCGCGCACCCGCCTTATGGGCAGGGGAGATCGCGTCCTCAAGATCAATGCAGACGATGTCCGCACCCGTGGCAACCGCCTTCGGAAACTTGTTCAGATCCGATCCCGGCACGAAAAGAAAGCTTCGTCGGGGACGGATGGCGTCCAGATTCATGGCGTGCTTGGTACCCGGCATATCGTCGGTCATCTATATTCCCTGTTTTTTGTAGAAGTGAACTTCAGTCCGGCAGGTGAGGAATCATACTGCGCGGCGGCGCCAAAAGAAAGACGGGGGCCTCAATGGAGACCCCCGCCAATCCGATCCGGTTTTTGGATGCTGCTAGAGCTTCCGTTCGGCTTGTAGGCCGCGCCAGATCGCCCAGCACATCAGCAACAGGATTACCGTGAACGGCAATCCGGTCGAAATCACCATCGCCTGCAAGGCGCCCAATCCGCCGCCAAGCAAGAGCACGATGGCGACCGCGCCCTCGAACACACACCAGAAGACACGCTGCGGAACCGGGGCATCGACCTTGCCGCCCGCCGTGATCGTGTCGATCACAAGGCTGCCGGAATCCGACGAGGTGACGAAGAAGACGATGACCAGCACGATTGCGATAACGGATGTGATGGACGCCATCGGCAAACCTTCCAGCATCGCGAAGAGCGACATCGGCGGATTGTAGCTGTCGATGACCTGTGCCTTCACGGCGCTGTTCGCAGGATCACTAAACACCTGTTCGATGGCCGCGCCGCCGAAGACCGCCATCCACAGGATGCAGACCAGCGACGGGATGAGCAGAACGCAAACGACGAATTCACGCACCGTGCGGCCACGGCTGACACGCGCGATGAACATGCCGACGAACGGTGACCAGGAAATCCACCACGCCCAATAGAACGAGGTCCAGCCTTGCATGTAACCGGTATCTTCACGCCCGACCGGGTTTGAAAGCGGAATGACGTCCTTGGCATAACCGATCAGCCCGTTGACGAAGTCGGACAGGATGTTCGTGGCGCCGGCGGCGAACAACACGAAGATCAGCAAGGCAGCCGCGATGACCATGTTGATTTCCGACAGCACCTTGACCCCGCCGTCGAGGCCGCGGATGACCGAGACCAACGCGATTGCGGTGATGCCGGTAATGAGCAGAACCTGTACGGTGGTGTTCACCGGAACACCGAAAACGTGGTCGAGCCCGGCATTGGCCTGCTGCGCGCCAAAGCCCAATGAGGTCGCCAGACCGAACAACGTGGCGAAGACCGCCAGGATATCGATGATGTGACCCGGCCAACCCCAGACGCGTTCTCCCAGAAGTGGGTAAAAAGCGGAACGGATCGTCAGCGGCAGGCCCTTGTTGTAGGAGAAGAGCGCAAGCGCCAATGCCACGACCGCATAGATCGCCCAGGGATGAAGACCCCAGTGGTAGATCGTCGCGGCAAGGCCCATTTGGCGGGCCGCTTCGACATTTTCAGGGATGATCGAGCCGTCTTCCGCGAAAGGCGAGGGTACGCCCAACGGTTCCGAAATCGCCATGTGATAGACCGGTTCCAACACGCCGAAGAACATCAGGCCGATGCCCATACCGGCGGCGAACAACATGGCGAACCAACCGACATAAGTATAGTCGGGCGTGGCATCCGAGCCGCCCAGCCGGACATTCCCGACGGGAAGCACGATCAACGCCAGGCAGAACAAGACGAAGATGTTTGCCGACCCGAGGAAGAACCAGTCAAACGTACTGGTCAGATACGGCCGCAAATGGCCGAAGAAATCATTGGCCTGTTCCGGCAACGCCAAGGCGTAGAAAACAAAGGCGATGATCGTCAGCCCTGAAATTGCAAAGACCGGGTTGTGAATATCAAGGCCGAAGGGCCCGATTTGGGTTTCGATATTGTCCTGACCGATTTCGTAATCGGTATCGATGATATCCGAAGGGCCTTCCGGCTCCGGTATACCTTGGTTGTTACTTGCGTCGCTCATATCGCGCGCCTCCTTGTTTTTCCCTACCGCGTGCTGTTGTCGGTATTTTTAGGTTGCCTGACCGTGTGTGTCCGGGCGCGCCGTCAACGCACGACCATCACCGTGACATCCGAATGGGAAGCAATCGTTCCCCCGTTCGACGGCCAGACATAGTCGGTAACATTGGGAATGTGGCTTGCCATGACGACAAGATCGGCACCCGTTTCCGACACCGCTTTCATCAGCGTGGGATCCAGATCGATGGCCGGGTCGTGGCTTGTATAGGCGCGGGATTCCGCGTCCACGCCATGCGCTTTGCCTTTTTCAGCAGCGAACGCTTCCAATTTTTCCGCATACTCCTTAGGCGTATGCGCGATCGACGACGGCGTCGACGCGGTAACGCCGACATAAACCAAAGTCGACCCGTAATGGGCCGCCAGGTCGCCGGCCACGTCCAGCGCCTTTTCGAGCTTGTCCGCATGGGTCAAGTCAATCGGCACCATGATCCGTTTGAACATATTCTCCCTCCTTCCGCACGCTGGCAGCTATTCAGCCGGTGCGCGCTGTTACACGAGCAGGACATGAAAGTTTCAGCCACGACGCATCAATGCGCCGTACTGGCCATCCGCCCCGCCGCGGACCCGCACGGGCCGATCGAGCAGCCCGCACTTGATTAGGGTAGCCTGATAATACGGGGTTACCTGAGGCCGCCCGACATTTCATTGCCGGAAAACGACACATCAGGCCGAATCAGGCCACCGTTTCTGTGCTTTACCCAACATAGTGGGCCAGCTTTGTCCAGGGCAGCACCGATCAGGATCCACCCTAAACCTGTGAAAGCCAGTCAGCGTTGGCGGCGCAGAAGGACATAAAGCGCGCCGGTTCCGCCGTCTTTCTGCTGCGCGAATTCAATGGAAAGCACCATGGGGCGCAATGCCGATTCGTTCAGCCAGCGCGGCACCGCGGACTGCAAAATACCTTTTCCCTTGCCGGTCACGATCAACACACACCGCTTTCCCTGCGCATAGGATGCATCGATGAAAGCGTGCAGGGCGCGGTGGCCGCTGTCCTGAGTATGGCCGTGCAAATCGAGTTTTCCTTCGATCGGCAGCTTGCCACGGCGCAGGCGATCGTTCGTCCGTCTGTCGATCCCGGGCGCGGAACCGACCTGCAACGGCGGCGCTTTGACCGCTGCGGATGGCGGCGGCGGGGTCGGCAAGGCGATATGGGAGTGGCGCTTGGCCCGCCCGGATTTGGGCGGGGTTTTCTCAGCCGCGACCTGGTCGGCCGCCTTATCGATTTTGGCCATTTTTTCGTGGAAGGCATTTCGCGACTTCAAGGGTTTCACGCCTTCGGCCACGCGCAGCCACAGATCGAAATCGTCCGGCTTACCGTCCTTTTTTCCCTTGCCGGACATTCGCCGCTCCCCATCCACCCACTTCAGGGGTCATGCCTTTATCAGGCGTCGTCCACCAGCAGGATGTGCAAACGGCGCGGGCCATGTGCACCGAGATAGATGGTCTGTTCGATATCACCGGTGCGGGAGGGGCCTGTGATGAAATTGACCGCGCGCGACAGCGCGCCCTTCGCGCGGACCATATCCCAGCCATCCTCGTAGGTGCCTTCGATTTCCGACCGCTTTACCATCACCACATGGGTTTCCGGCAGAAAGTTGAGGGAGGTCGGGCTTTCTTTCCCGGATGCGAGGATAAGCGTGCCGGTTTCCGCGACACCGCCGACGGCGCGGCTGAGGCCGACTTCGTCCTTGCCATCACTGGCGCCTTTGGTGATCTCCAGTGCCGGGCGCTTGTCCCAGGGTACGGCGTTCAAATCCGGATTGTCGGACATGCGGAAGGCGGCGGGCAGATTTTCGTTCGCCAGATACGTCGCAAGCGCGTCGGGAATATCGTCGATGGACGCGATCCGCGCGACGGTGGCGTTCACCTTTTCAGCCCGTTGGACGAATAGATCGACCAGACCGGCTGCATCCTTGTCGACGCGCGACGGGCGGATGCCGCGCTCATGCGCGATGGTGCGTTTCTCCAACACCTCGGGCGTTTCCCGCAAAGGGCCAGCCGCCTGGGTCAGGTTGGACCGGATCCGGCCCAGGATTTGTTCGCGTGATCCACTCATCGGCTGGGCCTCCGCCGGCCACCTCGGGCTGACCATTGATCCTGGAAGGTGGGGCCGGTCGGAATCGGCATGTCGCGATGGTCCGTCCAACCGCCGGCCAATGGCAGGCTGTCGGCGCGGCCGCGTTTACCGCCCATGACCCGCAAGGCGAAGGACCCCAGGCGCGATGCCATGCGATACAGCGACGGTCGCCGCGCGAAGAAGCCCCAGATGTCCAGCCCCGCGCGAACCGACGGTGGGGACAACCCGTTTTCATATTCCTTGACCCGATAGTGACGCATCATCTTGGGCAGGGGGATCCGCATCGGACAAACCGACTCGCAACGCCCGCAGAAGGTCGATGCATTCGGCAGATGGCCCGCTTCCTCAACGCCCAGGAAGGTTGGCGTCAGCACCGACCCGATCGGGCCCGGATAGACCCAGCCGTAACTATGCCCGCCGACCGCGTGATAGACCGGACAATGGTTCATGCAGGCGCCGCAGCGGATGCAGCGCAGCGCATCCTGAAACTCCCCGCCCAGCAATTCGGAGCGGCCGTTGTCCAAAATGACGACGTGATATTGTTCCGGCCCGTCCAGATCTTCCGGCCGACGCGGTCCGGTCGAGAAGGTGGTGTAGGACGAAAAGTCCTGACCCGTCGCAGACCGCGCCAGAACACGCAGGATGGAGGAGGCGTCCTCCAAGGTGGGCACGACCTTTTCGATGGAAGCGATGACGATATGGACCTTGGCCAGGGTCTGCGTCAGGTCGCCATTTCCTTCATTGGTGACGATGACGCTGGATCCGGTCTCGGCGATCAGGAAATTGGCGCCGGTGATGCCGACTTCCGCTTCCATGTATTTTTGACGCAAGACCTGGCGCGCTTCGTTCAACAGATCCGACGGTTCGGTCAGGCGGCGTTCATCGGCCAGATGCTTATGTTCTTCCCGGAACGCGTCTTCCACTTCCGACCGCAGCACATGGACAGCCGGCGCGATGATGTGGCTGGGCGGTTCCTTGCGCAATTGGACGATATATTCGCCGAGGTCGGTTTCGACCACATTCAGTCCCGCCGCCTCGATCGCATCGTTGAGCGCGATTTCTTCCGAAATCATGCTCTTGCCCTTGGTGACGTTTTTCGCGTCGACGCTTTCGCAGATATCCAGGATTATCTTCCTGGCTTCAGCCGCGGTCGCCGCCCAATGGACATGGCCGCCTGCCTCTGTCGCCTTCTGCTCATAGCGCTCCAGATAGAAATCCAGGTTCGCCAGCGTGTGGTTCTTCAAATCGCGGGCCTGATCGCGCAGCTCTTCGAATTCCGGCATATCGTCCACCGCCGTCTGGCGACGTTCGATGAAACCGACCTTCATCTGCGACAAGGCAGATTGCAGGTTTTTGTTCTTCAGCGCGTGTGAGGCGTTTGCCTTGAAATTATGGGAATGCGGCTGCATCAGTCGTGCCCCCCAGCGTTGGGTGAGGGCGCTTCGCCGATGCCGGGTTCACTTCCCATACCGGCCAGCACTTCCGCCACGTGGCGAACCTGAACCGGTTTGCCTTCCCGTTGCAGCTTGCCGGCCATGTTCATCAGGCAGCCAAGATCGCCGGCCAATAGGGTATCCGCCCCGGTGGCTTCGATATCCGCTGTCTTTTCGCTGACCATCTTGTTGGAGATTTCGGGATATTTGACGCAGAAAGTCCCGCCGAAGCCGCAACAGACCTCCGCGCCCGGCAATTCCTTAAGCGTCAATCCGTCGACGCTGCCCAGCAGGGTGCGGGGCTGGGCCTTGACCTTCAATTCCCGCAGGCCTGAACAGCTATCGTGATAGGTCACCGTGCCGTCGTATTTCGCATCGACCTTGGTGATGCCAAGCACGTCGACCAGGAATGACATCAGTTCATGTGTCTTCCCGGCGATCGCTTCCGCCTTCGGGCCAAGGGCAGGGTCGTCTGCAAAAAGGCGCGGATAATGCTCTTTGATCATCCCGGCACAGGAGCCTGACGGCGCCACCACATAATCCACGTCTTCGAAGGCGCGAAGCACTGTTTCGGCAACCGCCATGGTGCCTTTGTTGTCGCCGGAATTATAGGCCGGTTGCCCGCAACAGGTTTGCCCGGCGGGAACGCAGACTTCGCAGCCGGCATCTTCCAGCAATTTCGCCGCGGCAAAGCCGACTTGCGGGCGCATCATATCGACGAGACAGGTAACGAACAGTCCCACCGTCGGGGCCCGGTCGCTCACGGGTTTGGTCACGGCATCACCTCGCGGAATTGGTCATACCAATTTGGTATCCTGCTGAAAGCCAAGAATCAACGCGGATAACCTAGACCAGCTCAAGCGGTTGGAACATATCCCCTGTCACGATTGGACGGGAAATCTAGCTTGTCCGGCCCAACCGGGCGGCCGCTGCGTTCGGCAACAGCAGATAATAGCGCCCTGTGCTCTTCATCTTTCCGGCATATTTCAGGGCTTCCGCCCCGTAGCCCCAGAAGAAATCTCCGCGCACCGGTCCCTTGATCGCGCCGCCGGTATCCTGTGCCACCATCAACCGGTTCAACGGCTTGTCCTTTTCAGACGGCCAGTTTGTTTCCAGCCAAAGAGGCACACCCATGGGCACGAAGCTGCGGTCGACCGCCATGCTGCGACCCGGCGTCAAAGCCAGACCTTCCGCCCCGATCGGCCCTTCGCCGTCGATTTCGCGGAAGAAGATAAAACGCGGGTTTTCGGCCAATAAGGCGGTCGCCTTGTCCGGATTGCGCTCAATCCAGCCGCGGATGCCGTCCCAGGACGCCTGGTGCGCTTCCAACTCGCCACGGTCGATCAACACCCGGCCAATGGATTTATACGGCCGACCATTGTGGCCGTCGAAGCCGATACGCCGGACCGTGCCGTCCGGCAGAATGACCCGGCCGGACCCCTGAACCTGCAGCAGGAAAACGTCGATCCGATCCTTGGCCCAGAAAAGCTCCAATCCCTTGCCGGGCAGGTGGCTCTGTTCCAGCGTCCCGCGATCGGGATAGGGGACGAACCGTCCGCCGTCGACCCGCCCGACGATCCGTTTGCCTTTCAGCGCATCGTCGAACCGGCCGAGATCGGCGATTACATGGTCCGCCGGCCGCTTATAGATCGGATAGCGATAGGTTTCGTCCGGCGTGGCGGCGCCTAGCAGTTCCGCCTCGAAATAACCGGTGAACAGGCCTTCCTCCACGCCGCGATTGCTGGCCAGCATCGGCGTGAAATACGTTTCGAGGGCAGAACGGATCGTGAAATCGTCATCCGACGCAGTGAGCGCGCCGCAGCCATCGCGCCAATCCGCCGCGGTCATCGGGACGGCGTCGGTCCCAATCTGCTTTTCCGGATCAAGGGCGAGGATACGTTTACAAGACCGTCGCAGGGCGGGCAGGGCGTCGGTCAGGTGATCCGCTTGCCAATCCGTCAGGTCGGCGAAACCAACCTTGGCCAGGACGAGCGCGGGGCCCTTATCCTCGACGACGGCCTTTTCTTCTTTTTTCTCACAGGCAGTCGGCACGAGGGCCAGCAGAACGGCGAGAAAAAGAAAATGGATTTTGGAACGAAACGAACGGAAATGAAGGGCCGGAGCGACCATCGCGTCAGTTCGAGCTGCGGGTTGCGACCAGGGCCCAGTTCGGATCGTGAGAGCGGGTATCGCGTTTGAAAGTCCAGATATCCGTCACCGACACGATCTTGTTCGGATCGCCTTCAATCACCTTGCCCTCGGAATCATACAGGGCATGGGCCTGCTGGCTGACGAACTTCACTGTGACCAATGCATTCGACCCTTCCATCTTGGCCTCCAAGATGTCGGCGCCGTCGATGCCGATCAGGGCCTCCTCAAGCCGTTGGCCGGCATCTGACCGCGCCTTCAGGGCCTGACGGAAATTGTCGAAGACTTCCGGGCTCAACAGATTGCGCAGGGTCGCCTCGTCGCCTTCCGTATAGGCCACCAGGACCATTTCGAAGGCCATTTTCGACCCGCTCACGAATTCGTTCGGGTTGAAGTCGGGGTCCGCGACTTTGATTTGCGTCAGGCCGGCGTCCAGCGGTCCTTCCGCCTCGGCGAAGGCATCGTCTTCCTCGCCCGGTTTGCGGTCTTGCGGAAGCTGAACGACATTGCCGTTGTCGTTCTTCGCGTCTTCATCCTTCTTGCCGGCGCCGAACACATTTGTCGGCGGTTCCTGATGACCGGTGCGCCGACCAAGGACGCTGCCCAGCCGAATGATCAGAAAAAGCGCAATGCCCGCGAAGATAAGAATATCGATCAAGTTGAACTCGCTACCCATTTTGTAAGGGTCCCAAACACATGCCGGGTCCGGAACCTTTCCGGCCAACGAACGAATTTACGTTCGCATGTGGCTTGTTAGACCCCATTTAATGCGGATTCTCAAGCAAAGAGCCCGCCAATTACACGTTTCCTCAGTATCGCGGCCGTTCACCATTGCCCTTTGCCGGTCCAATCCCCACTCTTTAGGCCATGTGCAACGCCACTCGACGACTCAAAAACCAACCTTAGGGAGACCGACGTAACGGCACGAAAAACCGATGGTTTCCAGGGATATCCCCGAACCGCCGGATCCCCGTTCATGGCTAAATTCATGAGCGATCCCTCTAGGGGGTAGATAGGGCCCGTTACATTAGAGAGCAAGATGACCGGATTGATTATATTCGCGATCCTATTTGGCATTCCGATCGCCGAGATCGCCCTTTTCATCCAAGTCGGCGACCAGATCGGGTTGTGGGCCACTTTGGCCACCATCCTTCTGACCGCGCTGATTGGCACATTTCTGGTGCGCGCGCAGGGCATGGCCGTGCTGACGAGGATCAGGACCGAAACCGAACAGGGCCGTTTGCCGGTTGGGGAACTCGTCTCCGGCGCCTGCCTGGTCGTCGCCGGCCTGTTGCTGGTGACGCCGGGTTTCCTGACGGATTTCCTGGGTTTCGTTCTGCTTGTGCCCGGGCTGCGCTTGCTGATCGGAATGCTCTTGGTCCGGGCCTTGATGCGCAAGGGCGGAACGGTTCATTTTCAATCGGGCATGCGCCGCGGCGGTCCGGGTGGGGCCAGGAGCGATCAAAGGGATGGCCACTGGGGCCGTTACGATGACGGCACCATCGACGGCGACTATACAGTCATCGACCCGGATGAGGATGCCGGGCCACGCGGTGATCCGTCCCCGATGGGCGATACCCAAAAAGAGATCGAAGATAGAACGGAAGGGGAGACCCCGCGACGATGATGATGATCCGGCACGGCCAGTCCGAATTCAACGTGATCTATGCGAAGACGCGGAAGGACCCGGGCATCCGCGACCCACGATTGACCGATCTGGGCAAGGAACAGGCGCGCAAGGCATCCGATCATCTACGCCCGCTGGGTTTGACCCGCATTATCGCAAGCCCCTATTGGCGGACATTGGAAACGGCTGAAGTCATTGCCGAGGCACTGGACCTGCCGATATCCACGAACCCGATCGTCGGTGAACATTGCGCTTTCGTTTCGGATCTCGGCTCCCCCGTGGCGGATTTGCGCGAAAGATGGCCGCATGTGGAGTTCGGCGACCTTGCCGACGAATGGTGGCCGAATTTCGTCGAGGAACACCACCATGTGGATAGCAGGGCCCGTGCCTTCCGGGACTGGGCCCGGGCGGTCGAACCGCGGCACGACATCCTGGTCGTCAGTCATTGGGGCTTCCTGCGGGCGTTGACCGGCCATGAAATGCCCAATTGCGGCATGCTGCGTTTCGACCCGGTGAGCGGGCATCCCGGCGGCGGCGATATTGTTGCCCCGCGCGATGCATGGTAGACGAGCCACCCCGTTCTGGAACACGCCCACGGCAAGAATACCAAACCCATCCGCTTTGCGCTGTCCTGCGCCTTTGCGGTTCATGAGGCCCAATAATGAGCGATACCGAAGACCAAACCGCCCCGACAGGCGACGCAGCCGGCGCCAATCCCGACAATCAGGCAGCGCCCGGCAACCCACAGCAACCGCCGCTGACAATCGTGCATCAATACTTGAAGGACCTTTCCTTCGAGAATCCGTCGACGCCGAAGCTTCAGGTTGCACCGGGCGTTCAGCCGTCAGTCGATGTGAAGGTCGATGTTACCGCGACGGCCTTGGACGAAAAGGTCTTCGAAGTGTCTTTGCATACGACCTTCAAGACCACGGCAAACGAGCATGTGATCTACATGGGTGAGCTGGTCTATGCCTGCGTCGCGCATCTCGGCAATGTCCGGCAGCAGGACATGGAACCGCTGCTGCTGATCGAAGTTCCGCGCCTGCTGTTCCCGTATTCCCGGGCGATCATCAGCAACGCGACGCGCGACGGCGGTTTTCAGCCGCTGATCCTGACGCCGTTCGACTTTGTAGCGTTGTATCGCAAGCGGCTGGAAAGCCGGGCGGCACAAACCTCGACGGAAACAGGAACCGCCTGAGGCATCGGGTCCCGTCAGGGTCCGACGCGTCTGCCTAGTCCCGTGTCCAGATCGGGTTGTCGATCCGGGTCAACAGCTCCGCATGGGCGGCGAGTTCCGCTTCGCTGGCGGCATGAGCCCGTGGCGGCCGGAATGTTCGTTCCACCGCCGGTTTCGCCAGTTGCGCTTCGGCATCGTCACTGTCGTCGCCAGCCAGGCTGAGGCCGATCTGCTTGCCGCCCAACAGTTCGATATAGACTTCCGCCAGCAATTCGGAATCGAGCAGCGCGCCATGTTTGGTCCGCGCCCCGTTGTCGATTCCAAACCGGTTGCACAGCGCGTCCAGGTTCGCTTGGGCGCCGGGAAATTTGCGCCGCGCCATCGCCACCGTGTCGCGGGTTCGATCCATCGGGATCGGCGGGCGGCCCAGCTTGGCCAGTTCCGCGTTGATGAACTTCATGTCGAATTCGGCGTTATGGATCACCAATGTGGCGTCGCCGATGAAATCCAGAAACTTGTCCGCGACAGCCGCGAAAAGCGGTTTGTCCGCAAGGAAGTCGTTGGACAGGCCATGAACGCGAAACGCCTCATCCGGCATGTCTCGTTCCGGGTTGAGGTATTCGTGCAGATAGTTTCCGGTGATCGAATAGTCGATCATCTCGACACAACCGATTTCGACGATGCGGTGTCCGGAATTCGGGTCGAGCCCGGTTGTTTCTGTATCGAGTACGATTTCGCGCATGTTCGGCCTTTTGCCCCAGATTTTCGGCCCGGGTTCGTAGCCTCGGGTCTTCCGTTAAATCTTCCGCAGCCAGGATAGAATGATTGGCCGGGCCGAACCAGGGGTGTAACGGCCCGTTCGCGGCGGCCAGATCCGGCCGCGTCTGGACTTTGCCTGTTTGAGAATTTTCGCTACCGCGCGCCGAACCGGCCGCTTGCCCAGGCCGGTATTCACCACCGCGTCGGCCAGGCGTCTTTTCGCGGCATCGGGCATTTGCTTGTTTCTGATCGCGTCCAATCTGTCACGGGTGACGCCGGGGCGGGCGAGGACGCGGGACGCCTGAACGAAATGCGGCGCGGTCACCAGGACCGTCATATCGCATTTTCGCTCACCATGGGTTTCGAACAGCAAAGGCACATCCACGAGCACCACCCGCTTGCGCCGTAACGCGGCACGGCGAAGAAAGCCCATCCGTTCCGCGCTGACCATCGGGTGAAGAATGGATTCGAGTTTCTTCAACGCGGCCGGGTCACCGAAAACGCGCTTCCCCAATTCGGTGCGGTCCACGGCACCGTCTTTGGTGACGCCGGGGAATGCGGCTTCGATCGCCGGAACGGCCTTGCCACCGAGGGCCATCAACCCATGCACGATGGCATCCGCATCCTGAACAGGCACGCCGCGTTTTCGGAACATCGCGGTCGTCGTGCTTTTGCCCATGCCGATCGATCCGGTAAGCCCTATTACGAACATGGTGAAACCCTATTTCATTCCGCTATTTCGTCCCCAGGATGATCTCACGCAATGCCTGGGTCACCGTGGGGCGGATGCCGAACCAGGCTTCGAAACCCGGCACAGCCTGGTGCAGCAACATGCCAAGACCATCGACGGTCCGGTTGCCGCGTTTCATTGCCTCGGACAGCAAGGGCGTAATCAGCGGCGCATAGACGATATCCGTCACCAGGGCGGTTTTCGGCAAACCGTCCAGGCGGATATCCAGCGGGGGCTGACCCGCCATTCCCAAGGACGTCGTATTCACCAGCAACGCGCAATCCGACAGCGCGGCCGGCACCTCCGTAAAGGCGATTGCTTCGACATGCGGCGCGAAATCCTGTGCCAGGGTCTGGGCCCGTTCCAGCGTGCGGTTAGCCACGCGGATTTTCGACACCCCGGCACGGATCAAGCCATACAAGACGGCACGCGCGGCGCCGCCCGCACCCAGCACCACGGCCGGGCCGGCTTTCGGATCCCAGGACGGATCGCTGAGATGCAGGTTGGCGATGAAACCGGCATGGTCCGTATTGCTGCCGGTGATGCGCCCCTCGGTATCCAGGACCAGCGTGTTTACCGCCCCGATCATGCGGGCGTCTTCCGCGACGGTGTCGCAGAATTCCATGATGGCCTGTTTGTGGGGAACCGTAACGTTCGAGCCCTTGAAACCAAGCGCGCGCAGCCCGGCAATCGCACGGGGAAGGTCTTCAGGCGCGACCGCCATCGGAATATAAGCCCCATCGACCTTGTAATGGTCGAGCCAGTATCCATGTAATACCGGTGATTTGGAATGGCTGATCGGCCACCCCATGACACCGGCCAGTTTCGCGGCGCCGGAAATCATTTTTGTACTACCCCGTGGTGGCGAAAGAAATCCAGCAAGGGCAATAGCGGAAGACCGAGGATAGTGAAATAGTCGCCTTCGATCTTCGAAAAGAGCTGCGCACCCACGCCTTCCAAACGGTATCCGCCGACGGATGCCAGAACCTCGTCATCTGCCGCCGCGACATATCCCTTTAGAAAATCGTCGCTGAAATCGCGCATGGTCAGCGCCGCGCGTTCCACAATATGCCATATGCGCCGGCCGTTCTGGTGAACACATAAGGCCGCTTCCAGGTGATGCGTCTTGCCGCGCAAAGCCATCAATTGCGCAAACAAGGCGTCCTTGTCCGGCGGTTTGTCGAACCAGATGCCGTTGCAGTCCAACATCTGATCCGCGCCGATCACCAGTGCGTCCGGATAGCGCGCGGATAGTTTGGCGGCTTTCAGATCGGCCAGCGCCAAGGCGACATCCGGTGCCGTGGCACCCTCGGCCTTGAGCGAGTCCTTCACCGTTTCCTCGTCGACACGGGACGGTTCGACGGTGAAAGTCAGGCCCGCGCCGCGCAGCAGGGCTGCGCGCGCGGAACTTGCCGATGCGAGAATAATGCGGGGGCCCGTTTCCGGCATGCCCGTCACCCGACAGCTTCCCGTGTTTCCAGATGCTGCATGATGGAGGCAGCCGTTTCTTCGATCGATCGCCGGCTGACATCGATGATGGGCCAGCCCTGTTCGACGAAGGTGCGCCTGGCGGCGTTCACTTCGGCGCGGACGGTTTCCAAATCGACATAGTCGGTTTCGCGGTCCTCGGAAATCATCCGCAAACGGTTCCGGCGGACCTGAACCAAGCGGGCCGGGTCCTTGGTCAGACCGATAACCAGCGGTTCGTCCGGTTTATTGGTGAAGGTCAGCAGTTCGGCCGGGAGCGGAACACCCGGTACGATCGGAACATTGGATGCTTTGATGCCCCGGTTCGCCAAATAAAGGCAGGTCGGCGATTTCGAGGTGCGCGACACGCCGGTCAGGATGACGTCCGACGCAGCGAGGTTCCAAAGCCCTTGTCCGTCATCATGGTTGAGCGCGAATTGCATGGCTTCGATGCGCTCGAAATATTCATCATCCAACAGATGTTGGCGGCCCGGCATATCCCGGCTTTCTTCACCAAGATACTTGGAGAAGGCGGCAATGATCGGATCCAGGACCGAAATGGCCGGCACGCCCAACTGCCGGCAGCCGGTGTCGATCCGTTCGCGAACGTCTTTATTGACCAACGTATAAAGAACGATCCCAGGGTCCTGAGACACCGCCAGCAGGATTTTATCGACCTGTGCCGCCGTGCGGATCAAAGGCCAGGAATGTTCGACAACATGGGTATCCTCGAATTGCACGAGGCAGGCTTTGGCAAGACTATGCACCGTCTCACCGGTCGAATCCGAAATCAAATGTACGTGCACCTGGGTCACGGGCGCCCCCTTTGTCCCTGTGGACGAATGTCGGGATAACTTATGCAGAAACGGCCAAACCGAGACCATCCCCATTTATGCTTTCATAGATGCCGGTTTTCACACAGCCTGACCACCCCGTGAATAGAATCATACATGCCCGGTATAAGCCGATGACGTTTTGCTTTTCCCTAAGATATCCACGATAGGCGAGTTCTTCATTCACACTGGAATCCGGTCTATTGTTCCGGCTTTTGCCTTGATTGCTCACAGCTGTGAAAACAGTGCCTGTGAATCGTGGATAACCTGGTGACAGTAAATAATCCCCATGACTCATCTGCCCTACTAACACCACTACAATCCTCTTTGAATCTATATATCTATTTGTAGTTACTGTTGATGAACTGGGTTGATGTACTGGGCGTAGTCGGGAATGTAGGACCCACGGTTTGGACAAGGGATGACATCGACGGTCATCGGGTTCGGCCAGCAACGAATGAAGAGGTGATCGGAGTGAAACCGTTTCTGCGTGTCCTGGCGGGTGAAACATTGGAACGGCCGCCTGTTTGGCTGATGCGGCAAGCGGGTCGGTATCTTCCGGAATATCGTCAGATCCGATCGCAGGCGAACGGTTTTCTGGATATGTGCTACACGCCGGAACGGGCAGCTGAAGTAACCTTGCAGCCGATCCGCCGGTATGGTTTCGACGCCGCGATCCTGTTTTCCGATATTCTCGTCGTGCCCGATGCCTTGGGCCAGGAAGTGACGTTTGTCGAAGGGGAAGGGCCGAAGTTGGATCCGATCAGGGATTCCGCTGGTCTGTCCGCACTGTCGACCAACTGGATCAGACAACGCCTGGAACCGGTTTTCGAGACCATAGAGCGGGTGAAACCGGAATTGCCTGAGGATGTAGCCTTTATAGGCTTTGCAGGCTCTCCGTGGACCGTAGCGACTTATATGGTCGAAGGGCAGGGCAGCCGCGATTACGCCAAGGTGAAGGAATGGGCGTATCGGGACCCGGCCGGGTTCGGTCGGCTGATGGATCTTCTGGTTGAAGGCACCAGCGACTATCTGATTGCTCAGATCGATGCTGGGGTCGAGGCGATCCAATTGTTCGATACATGGGCAAGCGTTTTGCCGGAAGAAAAGTTCGACGACTTGGTCATCGAACCGACCCGCCGGATCGTTCAGGCGGTACGTGGTGTTCATCCCGATATTCCGATCATCGGCTTTCCGCGTGGGGCGGGTCCGTCTTATCCGAAATATTTGGAACGCACCGGGGTGACGGCGCTGGGCCTGGATACGACCGTTCCGGTGGATTGGGCCGCGAAAACCTTGCAGCCCCATGCGCCGGTGCAAGGTAATTTGGACCCGCATCACCTTTTGTTCGGCGGTGATGGTCTGAAACAGAGCGCGGAGCGTATCGTGAAAGGGCTGTCCAATGGCCCCCACATCTTCAATTTGGGTCACGGCATCATCAAGGAAACACCACCGGAGCATGTGAGCGAGCTGCTGTCTTACATCCGGTATTCCTGATCAGTCTGCGCGACGCAGACCCGCATAACAGGTAAGCGAGGAATCATGTCCTTTCCCGATGGTCATCCGCTGATTACCGGCCCGAAAACCGGTGTTTTGCTGGTGAATTTGGGGACGCCCGATGGGTATGACGTCAAATCGATGCGGCGGTACCTGGGAGAATTTCTGTCCGATCCGCGGGTGATCGAGGCGCCGGCATGGCTATGGAAGCCGATCCTGCACGGCATTATCCTGAATACCCGGCCGAAAAAGTCGGGGAAAGCCTATGAAAAAATATGGATTCGGGAAACGAACGAGAGTCCGCTGCGGTTCTACACCCGCAAACAGGCTGATTCGGTTGCAGAACGATTCAAGGAATCGGGGGTCGTTGTAGACTGGGCGATGCGGTATGGAACGCCGTCGATCGCCGATGGAATGGCTGCGTTGGAAGAGGCCGGATGCCGCAAGATTCTGGTTCTGGCGCTGTATCCTCAATATTCCGCGGCGACGACGGCATCGGTGCATGACAAGGCGTTTGATTACCTGAAGTCACGGCGTTGGCAGCCGGCCGTGCGGACAATCGACGGGTTTCACGATCATCCCGACTATATCGCGGCTTTGGCGGGAAGCGTGCGCGCGCATCTGAGAGACAAGCCCGAGCCGGATATGATCCTGTGCAGTTTTCACGGACTTCCGCGGGAAAACCTGGATAAAGGCGATCCGTATCACTGTTTCTGTCAGAAAACGGGGCGGTTGTTGGCCGAGGCGCTCGATATGGGTCCGGAACGGTTTCGAGTGGTTTTCCAATCGCGCTTCGGTCCGAAGGAATGGCTGCAGCCCTATGCGGATAAGACCGTTGAGGAATTGGCCAAGAGCGGAACCAAGAGCATCGCGATGATTTCGCCGGGCTTCGTTGCTGACTGCGTCGAAACGCTGGAAGAACTGGCGATCGGGTTGCAGGAAACCTTTCATGAGAATGGCGGCGAAAGTTTCGATTATATCCCGTGTTTGAACGACCAACCGGCAATGGTCGATCTGCTTGAAGGGTTGATCCGCCGTGAATTGGGTGGATGGGTTTCGTAATGGGAAAATGCAAGGCGCGCGGGGGGCAGTGCGATGTATGAATGGGTGAAGGTTATACACATCCTTGCGGTGATCTCATGGATGGCCGGGCTGCTCTATTTACCCCGGCTTTATGTGTATCACTGCCAGGTGGACCCAGGATCCGAAGCCGCCGAAAAGTTCAAGGTCATGGAGCGTAAGTTACTGCGCGGAATCATGAACCCGGCAATGATCTTCAGCTGGATTTTCGGGCTTTGGACGGCCTATGAAATCCACGCTTGGTCGGATGGCTGGTTTCACGGGAAATTGGCCTTGGTCATCCTGATGACGGCCGCCCATATGGTCTATGCAAAACAGCGGAAAGCGTTCGAACAGGATGCCAATACGCATTCCGAACGTTATTTTCGATTCATCAATGAAGTGCCTGCCGTGCTGATGGTCGGGATCGTTATTCTGGTCGTAGTAAAACCCTTTTAACTGAAATGGTTAGGGATTTCGTCTTCCCAGGATCAAGTATCCGTTGAAACAAAATAGCCATTTGACAGCCGCGCGGGTATTGACTAACTAACGATATCTTCAATCGGGCCGTTCCAAGGTCCGGGCAACGAATCCGCGTCGCCTCTTTGTACGGCCAACGCGTGACGCCAGCCCCTTCATCCTCCCAAGTATCTGTACGATCTTCACACTGTACAATCCACGCCCTCAGGCCAGAAAACATGCATCTCAAAGAACTTAAGAAGAAAACCCCGCCCGAATTGCTCAGCTTTGCGGAAGAGCTGGAAATCGAAAACGCCTCCACATTGCGCAAACAGGAACTGATGTTTGCCTGCCTGAAACAGTTGGCGAACAACGATGTCGCGATTTATGGCGAGGGCGTGCTGGAAGTGCTGCAGGATGGCTTCGGCTTCTTGCGCTCACCTGAAGCGAACTACCTGGCAGGACCGGACGACATCTATGTCAGTCCCAGCCAAATCCGGCGTTTCGGTCTGCGCACCGGGGATACGGTTGAAGGTCAAATCCGGGCGCCGAAGGACGGTGAGCGATACTTTGCGCTGCTGAAGGTAAACAACGTCAATTTTGATGAGCCGGACCGGGTTCGCCATCGGATCAACTTCGATAACCTCACGCCGCTCTATCCTGATGAGAAGCTGAAGCTTGAGATCGAAGGCAATGACGGCAAGTCGAAAGATCTGTCGACCCGCGTGATCGATTTGATCTCTCCGTTGGGTAAAGGGCAGCGGGCCTTGGTCGTTGCACCGCCGCGTACCGGTAAGACGATGATGATGCAGCAAATCGCTCATGCGATCTCGTCGAACCACCCGGAAGTTTATCTTCTGGTGTTGCTGATCGACGAACGCCCGGAAGAAGTGACCGACATGCAGCGTTCCGTGAACGGTGAGGTGGTCAGTTCAACATTCGACGAACCCGCCAACCGTCACGTTCAAGTCGCCGAGATGGTGATTGAAAAGGCCAAACGTCTGGTCGAACACAAACGTGACGCCGTGATCCTTTTGGACTCCATCACACGGCTTGCCCGCGCCTATAACACGGTCGTGCCGTCGTCGGGTAAGGTGCTGACCGGTGGTGTTGACGCGAATGCCCTACAGCGGCCCAAGCGGTTCTTTGGCGCGGCCCGTAATATCGAAGAAGGCGGTTCGCTGACCATCATTTCAACGGCGCTGATCGATACCGGCAGCCGGATGGATGAAGTCATCTTCGAAGAATTCAAGGGTACGGGTAACTCCGAGATCATTCTGGACCGTAAGCTTTCCGACAAACGGACCTTCCCGGCGATCGATATCACCAAGTCCGGTACCCGTAAGGAAGAACTTCTGGTCGACAAGGGTGTTCTCAGCAAGATGTGGGTCTTGCGCCGTATCCTGATGCCGATGGGCGTGACGGATGCAATGGAATTCCTGCTCGACAAGCTGAAGGAAACCAAAAACAACGACGACTTCTTCGATTCGATGAATCAATAATCCGTCGGGGCTTTGCAGTTTCCCCAAAACAATCGTCGAAAAGCGCTCCGATCAGTAAATGACGGGGCGTTTTTCCTTTTCGGGTCTTGAGTCAATCATGGTTGACAGAGTCGGCTAGATTTCCGGGCCTTGAAACTGCATATGCAGTCAAGCGGGGTAGCGTGATAGGCAAAGGAAAGGGGCGCCCCGCAAGAGACGCCCCGTTTTCAGGATCATGGCTGGGGGAAAATAGTTTTCTTACGGAATTAGGATCGTGGATCCAGTGGTTTTCCGGGCTTCCAGGTCTGTATGGGCCTGTTGTACCTCGGCCAGGGGATAGGATTGATTGACCTCGATCTTCAACCCCTTGCCGACAGCGTCGAACAAAGCCGTTGCGGACTCGACCATATCTTCCCGGGTGGCCGTATAGGTCATCAAAGTGGGGCGGGTGACATAGAGCGAGCCTTTGGCAGCCAGAATGCCGACATTCACGTTGTCCACCGGGCCGGAGGCATTTCCGAAGGAAACCATCAAACCGCGCGGCTGAAGACAATCCAAGGACATTTCCCAGGTATCCTTGCCGACGGAGTCGTAAACCACCGGAACGCCCTTGCCGTCGGTCAATTCTTTTACTTTCGAAACGACATCTTCCTCGCGATACAGGATGACATGATCGCAGCCATGGGCCTTTGCCAGCTCGGCTTTTTCTTCGGAACCGGTCGTGCCGATGATCGTTGCGCCGATCTGTTTCAGCCATTGGCAGGCAATCAGACCGACGCCACCGGCCGCCGCGTGCCAAAGAACCGTGTCACCAGGTTTTACCGCATAGGTACGGCGGATCAGGTATTCCACCGTCATTCCCTTGAGCATCATGCCCGCGGCCTGCTTGGTATCGATGCCGTCCGGCAGCTTCACGACCTTGGCGGCCGGCATCACGCGCTCGGACGAATAGGAACCGATCGGACCGGTGCTATAGGCAATACGGTCTCCGACGGCGAGGTCTGTCACCCCGTCGCCGAGCTCTGTTACCGTCCCAGCGCCTTCCAGACCGATGGGCGATGGCAAGGGCAGGGGATAAAGGCCGCTGCGGTGATAAGTGTCGATGAAATTAAGGCCGCATGCGTCATGCGTGACGCGGATCTCGCCGGGCCCGGGGGCGCCGACCTCTACATCTTCATAGGTCAGAACTTCCGGTCCGCCGGCACTGTGAATCCGAACGACTTTCGCCATGTGAAACCCTCCCGTGGTTTTTTGACCGCGCCGCGGTGCAAGTGAATGAATGTGGTGTTTTCCGCCTGCTGGAACGGCAGGAACGGTAAATGATATGGAGCTTTCCTTATGCCCTTGTAGGGGAAAGATGGACAGGCGAAAACAGGGGCGACAGAAAAATGCCCATGACTGCCGGGCGCAGATTCCTAGGGCGGATCATTGAAATATGCGGGCGTAGCTCAGGATCGAAACGGCGTGCAGAATCCGTTTTGACACCGCAGTGAATTCGATAACTAGCGTTTTGTAGGGTAGGGATTACCAGATGTTGGATGGCTCAAAAGAAACCATTTATGCATTGTCGACACCGGCGGGGAGAGGCGGGGTTGCGGTTGTTCGCGTGTCCGGACCCGATGCGAAAATGAGCCTGCCGGTTCTGGGCATTTCGGACGTGCCGAAACCGCGGGTCGCGACACGCGCGGCGCTTAAACGCGCGGCAGATGACACACCGATCGACGATGCCTTGGTTTTGTCTTTTCCGGGACCGGCCAGTTTCACCGGTGAGGATGTCATCGAATTCCATCTGCATGGGGGCATGGCCATCATCGATGCGGTTCAGGCGATATTGGGGGACTGTCCGGGGTTTCGCCTGGCCCAGGCGGGTGAATTCACGCGACGCGCCTTCTGGAACGGAAAAATTGACCTGGTGGAGGCCGAAGGTCTGGTCGATCTGATCGAGGCTGAGACGGAAGCACAGCGCATCCAAGCCCTACGCCAACTTAAAGGAAGTTTGAGCGCCTTGTACAATGGTTGGCAGAAACAGCTGGCGGACCAATTGGCGCTCGTCGAACTCGGTTTGGACTTTTCCGACGAGGGCGATGTGGAGGAGGCGGATAGCGGTCTGGACCGACAGATGATGGAAACCATCTTACAGGAAATGCAAACCCATCTGAATGACGGGCGACGGGGCGAAATTGTCCGGAATGGGATAAAGGTGGCCATTGTCGGGGCGCCGAATGTGGGTAAATCGAGCCTTTTGAATGCGCTTGCCGGCCGGGACGCCGCGATTGTTTCCGACGTTGCGGGGACGACGCGGGACCGGGTCGATGTTCATCTGAACCTTGGGGGACAAGCGCTGGTCCTCACGGATACTGCCGGGCTCCGTGACTCTGAAGATGTCATCGAGCAAGAAGGCATTCGTCGCAGTCTTAGCGCTGCGTCCGAGGCGGATATTGTTCTGCTGATGGGGGAATACGGATCCGATGACGGTATCCCGGCAATCGATACAGCTGGGGCAGAGCCGATCGTTGTATGGAACAAGGCAGACCTTTCGCCTGTTCAAACCTCCGGCGGATCGTGCTCTCGGCCGGGTATCAGTATTTCGGCGCGGACAGGGGACGGGATTTCTGCCTTGGAAGAGGCGCTGACAAATCTGGTCCGTTCCTTGGCGTTGCAAAGTGAGGCACCGGCATTGACCCGTGCGCGGCATAGGGAAGCTGTACATAGTGCGGTGGCGCGTATGGAGGAGGCGATGCGGGAACCGGATGCAGTGCTCCTCGCCGAACACCTTCGGTCCGCGGTTGCCGCGTTGGGCCGGATCATTGGAAAGGTGGATGTTGAAGATCTTCTCGACCGGATCTTTCGGGACTTCTGCATCGGGAAATGACCGAGTGTTTCACGTGAAACATCGGCGCGGAGTCCTCGTAAAACGTTCTATTGTCAAATTGAGTCAACGGCGAGTCAAAAACCGCTGCCGTTGAATCCAGGGCGAGTCAACAGCGAGTCACACCACAGAACCCGCCGTCTAAATACTTCCCATTGTTTCACGTGAAACACTGTCCTTTTGCGAATACTTGAATAGCCCGAGTCAAGGGATTGGGAAGACGTCTGAAACCCGCGATATTCCTTGATTTCCATAGGACCCAACTCTACATTCCGCCCCATGATTTCACCAAACAACACTTGGGATGTCATCGTCGTTGGCGGTGGGCATGCGGGCTGCGAGGCTGCGGCCGCTGCCGCTCGTGTGGGTGCCAAGACAGCGCTGGTCACACACAAAATTGAGACGATTGGCGAAATGTCCTGCAACCCGGCCATTGGCGGATTGGGGAAGGGGCATTTGGTCCGTGAGATCGATGCACTCGATGGCATTATGGCGCGAGTCATTGACCAGGCAGGCATCCAGTTTCGAGTGCTGAACAAGAGCAAGGGACCAGCGGTCCAAGGTCCGCGGTCGCAAGCCGATCGTTCTTTGTACAAAGCGGCGATGAAATCCGTCCTTGCGGAATATCCAAACCTGGACATCGTCCAGGGCGCGGTCGAAGACCTGATGCTCGACGAAAAGGGACGCCAAGTTGCCGGTGTGATCTTGGCGGACGGATCGGTCCTGAAGGCGCCCAAGATCGTTTTGACAACCGGCACATTCCTGCGTGGGGTTATCCATATCGGACAAGAGACTCGACCGGCAGGCCGAGTAGGGGACGACGCATCCTATGGCCTTTCCGAGACGTTGGGCCGGTTTGGATTTCGCCTCGGCCGCTTGAAGACCGGAACGCCGGCGCGTTTGGACGGACGCACGATTGATTGGGACGGCTTGGACAAACAATATGCCGATCCGGTGCCTGAACCATTTTCTTCCATGACTGAGAAAATTTCGGTCCCGCAGATAGCTTGCGGCATCACCTATACAAATGCCGAAAGCCACCAAGTCATCCGCGATCATATCCATGAATCTGCCCTGTATTCAGGAAAGATTGAAGGCATTGGGCCGCGATACTGTCCGTCGATCGAGGACAAAGTTGTGCGCTTTGCCGATCGGGACCGCCATCAGATTTTCTTGGAACCGGAAGGGTTGGAAGATCACACGGTCTATCCAAATGGTATTTCAACATCCTTGCCGGTTCATGCCCAGGCCGCTCTGCTAAAAACCATCAAAGGGTTGGAGCGTGCCGAAATGGTTCGGCCGGGTTATGCCATCGAGTATGATTATGTCGACCCGCGTGAGCTACGGCACAGTCTTGAGACTAAAAAAGTAGGCGGTCTCTATTTTGCCGGACAGATCAACGGAACGACAGGCTATGAGGAAGCCGCGGCCCAGGGGCTTATTGCAGGGGTCAATGCGGCCCTGGCCGCCGGCGGTTCCGACGAACTGTTTCTGCCGGACCGGGCCGACGCCTATATCGGCGTTCTGATTGATGACTTGGTGACTCGTGGGGCGGATGAACCTTACAGGATGTTCACGTCCAGGGCAGAGTTTCGCCTACGGCTTAGGGCTGATAATGCCGATGAACGCCTTACCGATCTTGGATTGTCTGTTGGGGCCGTTGGGGTGCATCGGTCGTCCCATTGGTCAGAGAAAAAGCGAGCATTGCAAAGCGCGCGGGATATTCTTCGGGAACAGGCACTCTCTCCGACAGAGCTAGTGCGGCAAGGCATTAAAGTGAACCAGGATGGTGTGCGTCGTAGCGCCTTCGATATCTTGGCTCAACGGTTGGCGGATTGGCCAGTGCTAGAAGAAGTTTGGCCTGGAGTGCGTCAAATACCGTCGGCGATCCGGACGCGCTTGTCGGTCGATGCATCGTATCAAGGCTATCTTGCACGGCAGGAGGCGGAGATTTCCGCTTATCGCCGTGACGAGAATTTGGTCCTTCCCGTTGACCTGGATTATGGGGCCATCGGCGGATTGTCGAATGAAGTACGGCAAAAACTTGTGGCCAGCGCCCCGGAAACAATTGGCTCCGCAGCGCGTATACAAGGCGTCACGCCGGCGGCCGTCGTCGCATTGCTCCGCCACGTGAAGAAGCGAAAATCGGCCGCCTAAAGGCGTTAACGCTCTTTCTGAGACCGCGCCGTCGCGGTATTCATTGACAATTGAAATACAGAGGGCCGGGTTATCCGGTAACTTTCGTGTCGGATTACACCTTAGATGATTGTGCGGTGGATTTGGCTGTTTCACGTGAAACAGTTGAGCGCTTTAAGGCGCTTGGCGATCACCTGATCAAATGGAACGAGCGGATTAACCTCGTCTCCAAAACAACGCTGAGCGATATGTGGCGCCGCCATTTTCTCGATTCCGGGCAATTAGCTGCGCAGATACCGGCCTCGGCCCGCAGTTTGGCGGATCTGGGAAGCGGGGCGGGGTTTCCTGGCCTTGTCCTGGCTGCAATGACGGACTTGGAAATTCATCTTATCGAGTCAGATACACGAAAATCTGTTTTCCTACGTGAAGGCGCACGGGCGATTGGTCGAAAGGTCACGGTGCACCAGCAAAGAATTGAGTCATTACAAGGGTTAGCGGTCGATGTTGTCACCGCACGTGCACTTGCACCGGTGGAATCCCTGCTGGAATACGCTGAACCGCTGTTAAAAAAAGATGGAATCGCGCTCTTTTTAAAAGGAAATACGCTTGAAACCGAATTGACGGATTCAAAGAAGTCATGGCATATAGAATCCACGCAAAGCCGCAGCATATCCGATCCTTCAGGCTGCATCTTAAAAGTGGAGGCTTTTCGCCGTGTCAGAGATAGAAAATGACGTTGTTCTTAATGTGCCGTCTCAAGAAGGGCTCGCCCAACTTGCCGGGCACTCCGATGGTGGACGCGTAATCGCCATCGCAAATCAAAAGGGCGGCGTTGGTAAAACGACCACCGCTATCAATTTGGCCACGGCGTTGGCTGCTTGCGACAAGAAGGTGCTGATCATCGACATCGATGCGCAGGGTAACGCCAGCACCGGGTTGGGCATCGACCGCAAGGCGCGCACCGTTTCCACCTATGACGTCATCATCGACCGTAAGCCGATTGAGGAAGCCACGATCTCTTCGGTCGTGCCGCGGCTCGACGTGGTGCCATCCTCCATCGACTTGGCTGGGGCCGAGATTGAGTTGATCGATCTGGACCGCCGGGAATTCCGCTTGAAAGACGCAATCCGCCGGATGAGCCGCCATTACGATTACGTTCTGATCGATTGCCCGCCCTCCTTGCAGCTGCTGACCTTGAACGCGCTCTGTGCGGCGGATTCGATCCTGGTGCCGCTGCAGTGTGAGTTCTATGCCCTTGAAGGTCTTAGCCTTTTGATGCGCACCATTGAACGGGTCCGGAAGGCGTTCAACCCGGCTCTGACGATCCAAGGTGTCGTCCTGACAATGTATGACAAGCGTAACAATCTCTCCGACATGGTCGCGTCCGATGTACGCGAGCATTTCGGGGACAAGGTCTACGAGACGGTTATTCCGCGGAATGTCCGCGTTTCCGAAGCACCGTCATACGGCATTCCCGTGCTCGTCTACGACATGCACTGCCGTGGCTCGAAGGCCTATATCAATCTGGCCAGCGAAGTGCTGCGCCGCGAACAGACACCGATGGCAGAGGTTGGAACAGCATGATGGCCGCAGCGGAAGAGACACGGCGCAAGGGTTTGGGACGCGGACTTTCCGCCTTGCTGGGGGACGACGAGGCGCCCGTCGTGGAAACGGCGGTGGCGGAGGAGTCAGCCACCCGCCCGACGAAGACCGTTCCGATTGAATTCATCACCGCCAATCCTAAGCAGCCGCGTAAGCGGTTTGACGACGCGGCGATCGACGGCTTGGTCGAGTCGGTTCGGGAAAAGGGTATTCTTCAGCCCATTCTGGTTCGGCCGCATCCGACGGAAGCGAATGTTTATGAGATTGTCGCCGGGGAACGACGCTGGCGCGCCGCCCAGCGGGCTAAGCTGCATGAGGTTCCTGTCCTTGTCAGGGACCTATCGGATAGAGACACGCTTGAAATTGCCCTCGTCGAGAACATTCATCGGGAAGATCTGACCCCATTGGAAGAAGCAGAGGGTTATCAGCGCCTGATTGACGAGTTTTCTCACACGCAGGATGCCCTTGCGAACGCCATCGGGAAAAGCCGCAGTCACATCGCTAACATGCTCCGTTTGCTGTCTTTGCCGGAAGAAGTGAAGAGCATGGTCGATGACGGTCTGCTGACCGCCGGCCACGCCCGCGCCCTTCTTGGCACGCCGAATGCGGAAGACCTGGCCCATATCGTCGTCAAGAAAGAGCTGTCGGTCCGCCAAACCGAAAAACTTGCGCAAAACGCAAAGCAGGGGTCGGTTGGCAACGCGGTCGAAAAAATTGCCAAAGCCGTGGACCAACGAGATGCGGACACGATCGCGCTGGAGAAAAGCCTGACAGATCATCTCGGTCTGAAGGTGGAATTGAAGGGGGCAGGGGAGACGGGCTCTGTCGTCATCCACTATAAAAGCCTCGATCAACTCGATGGGCTGCTTGAACGGCTTAATACTGAATAGGCGAAAACCCCAAAGCTATCCTGGCTTGTTTCTTAATCGAAATAACGGGACGGAGCCCGGCGACGGTCAGCGCGCCTGGGCTCGTCTGCGGGCCAGGATCGCGACCTGATAAAAATGCCGTTCGCAGAGCAGACGGTCGGGACTGCCGGTCGATTTCAGTTCCGATTCCAGGCCGGCGAGTGCGGTCAACTGATCCTTGATGGATTTTTCCGGCCAAAGGCGATGTTGGCGCTTCATCGGTTCGACATTCTTGAAGAAAATCGGCGGGCGCATGCTTTTCATCGCCGCATCCACCGCCAAACCGCCCTTGGTCGCGGCATGGAGTTCGAGCAATTTGAAAAAATGGCCGATCAACCCACGAACCATGGCGACTGGGCTGAGATCTTCCATCGCAGCGCGTTCCAACCATTTCTCCAGTTGCGCGACATCCCCACCGCAGGCTGAAAAAATCAAGGAATCCATCGCGGCGCCACCGGCTTCCGCAGCCGCTTCAAGAACCATTTCCAGGGTCAACCGCTCGCCCGGTCCAGCGAACAGACACAGTTTCTCGATTTCACGACGGGAAATGCCGCGGTTCGCGTCCAAAGTGGAGGCGAGCCAGTCGAGCGCGTCATTATCAACCTGGACACCGGCTTCCCGGAACATTTGGGAAAACACGGCTTCCCGGTCCCGGTCACTATCGTCGTAACAGGCGAGGGAAGCGCCGGCATCATTCCCTTCGAGCAATTTGACGAGGCTGCTGCGCGACCGGACAAGCTCCTTCGCTTCCAATATGACCATGGCGGCGCCAGGCAGCGTATCGAGAAAATCTGCTATTACGGGTGTTATTCGATCCGTTGCATCGGTAATACGGACCAACCTGGACCCTTGATCAAGGGATTGGGCCGCGGCCGCGTCGGCCAACATGGCCTTGTCGCCCATGATCTGATCACAAGAAAATTCATCTGTCCGAAATGGGTCGCCCGGTGGAATGCCAAGAGAGGTCGTCAACGTCTTGGCCCGTTCAGAAACAAGGGTTTGATCGGACCCATAGATCAAAACGCAACGAATCCCGTCGCCCGGGTTTTTAAGAAAGCCTTCTACATTTCTAGGCTGGACGCGCATGCGCGATTAACCCGCCTCCAGCTTGGTCAGGAAGCCCACCAATCTGACTTTTGCCTCATCCGCTATTTCCCGCAGGCTGCGTTCGGTCGCGTCTTGGCGCGCAACCAGCGTACCATAATCGGACAAAACGGTGCTGTAACTGCCAGCCGAACGGCTTACAAAACTGTAGCTATTATCTTGATAATAAAGGATAAAACGAGCGGACACGACAACCCGCGATCGCGTTGTCGTCGAATCGAACGCCACACCGAGATTTTGTTCGGAGATAGTGAGCTCCGTCTTCAAGGTATAGCGATTGCTCCCGTCAGGTTGAAACCTGTCGATCAGGAAGTTCCGCAGCATCTGTCCTTCGCGATCCTCAATGAGCGCAATGGACACACCTTTCAGCGGGTTTTCCCCAATGAAGGAGGAATCGGACGAGCTTGCATATAGCGGACGAAAGCCGCAGCCGCCCAGAAGCGAAACCGCGGTTATCGCTGATAGTCCGGTAAGGGCCTGTCGCCTGTTCATCCTACACCACGATGTTCACAATACGGTTTGGAACGACAATGATCTTTCGCGGTTCCTTTCCCTCCATCGCGCGCTGAACATTCTCATGCGACAGCGCGGCCGAACGGGCATTCTCTTCGGAGGCGTCGCGCTCAACTTCTACCTTCGCGCGCATCTTCCCATTCACCTGAACAGCCAAGGTTACCATGTCGTCAACGACAAGGCCCGGATCAGCCACCGGCCAAGTGCTGCGTGCTACCAGGGTGTCATTACTCAGCGCCCGCCACAACTCTTCCGCCAAATGGGGTGTCATCGGACCAAGCAGTTGAACAAGGTGTTCGACCGCTTCCCGATATGCCCAACGGTCGCTGTCGTCACTGGGCGAGAATTCACCGATCGCGTTGGAAAGCTCGCGAATACGGGCCACCGCACGATTGAAATGGAAGCGTTCCAAATCACCTGTCGCGCCGTCCAATGCTTTGTGGGCCGCACGACGCAACGCATCGGCGGGTCCCGAAAAGGACGCCGGCAAGGGCGTATTGCGATCGGGCAAACCTGCACCGATCGCATCCTGAACCTGGCGCCAAACTTTGTTTAGGAACCGCCAAGCGCCTTCCACCCCGGATTCCGTCCATTCCAAATCACGATCGGGCGGACTGTCAGACAACATAAAGAGGCGCGCGGTATCCGCGCCATAGGTCTGAACGATATTCTCCGGATCGACCACGTTTTTTCGGGATTTGCTCATTTTCTCTGAGCGGCCGATTTTTACCGGTTTGTCTGTTCCCAAAAGAAAGGCGCTGTCGGCACCGCGCCGGTCAATATCCACGGGGGACAGCCATTTCCCGTCTTCGCTGCGATAGGTTTCATGGCAAACCATGCCCTGGGTGAACAAGCCATCGAAGGGCTCGTCCAAATTCATATAACCGCACTGTGACAGGGCACGCACGAAGAACCGCGAATAGAGCAAATGCAAAACCGCATGTTCGATCCCGCCGACATATTGATCGACCGGAAGCCAATAATCGACCGCATCGCGACTGAAGGCTTCGTCCGGGTTATTTGCATCGCAAAACCGTGCGAAATACCAGGAAGACTCGAAGAACGTGTCGAAAGTATCGGTTTCCCGAACAGCATCCTTACCGCAATTGGGGCATGTTGTATGCTTCCAGGTCGGATGCCGGTCCAACGGGTTCCCAGGCTGATCGAAGTCCACATCATCCGGCAAGGCGACCGGCAAATCGGCGTCCGGAACAGGTACGGCACCACAGTCGGCGCAGTGAATGACGGGAACCGGGCAACCCCAATACCGCTGACGGGACACGCCCCAGTCGCGCAGACGATAAGTAACAGTCCCTTCGCCGGTACCCAATTCACCCAGCCGCGCAATGACCTTTGACTTGGCCTCGTCCACGCCGAGCCCGTCCAGGAAACCGGAATTGAAAATTGTCCCATCCCCGACATAGGCTTCATTGACGATGTCGAAAGCCTGCGGATCCTCGCCCTTGGGCAAGACGACCGGCGTCACGGGCAGACCGTACTTCCGGGCAAATTCCAAATCGCGCTGATCATGGGCGGGACAGCCGAAGACCGCCCCGGTGCCATATTCCATAAGCACGAAATTGGCCGCATAGACCGGCAATTCCCACGAAGGATCCAACGGGTGGGCGACCTTCAATCCGGTATCGAAACCTTTTTTCTCGGCCTTTTCGATAACCTCTTCACTGGTCCCCAACCGATTACATTCAGAGACAAACTCGGCCAAATCCGGATTGTTTTCAGCCTGTTCGGCAATCAGCGGATGGTTGGCAGCCAAAGCGCAAAAGGACGCGCCGTAAAGCGTATCGGGCCGTGTGGTGAAAACCCGCAGGCTATCGTCCCGACCTACCAGGCTGAAATCAACATGCGCGCCTTCGGACCGGTTGATCCAGTTGGTTTGCATGGTGCGGACCTTGTCCGGCCAACGCTCCAGACTTTCGATCGCCTCAAGAAGTTCGTCCGCGAAAGCGGTGATTTTCAAAAACCACTGCGACAGTTTGCGTTTTTCGACCAGGGCCCCGGACCGCCAACCGCGCCCGTCGATCACCTGTTCATTCGCCAACACTGTGTTTTCGACGGGATCCCAGTTCACCCAGGACTCCTTGCGATAGGCCAAGCCGGCGCGCATGAAGTCCGTGAACATTTTTTGTTCGTGCTTGTAATAGTCCGGTTCGCAGGTCGAGATTTCCCGGCTCCAATCCAAGGACAGGCCGAGGGTCATCAACTGCGCCTTCATCGCCGCGATGTTTTCGCGGGTCCATTTGGCGGGATGAACCTTGTTCTCGATGGCTGCATTTTCGGCCGGCAGGCCGAAAGAATCCCAGCCCATCGGGTGCAGGACATTGAACCCCCGCGCACGCCGGTAGCGCGCCACGACATCGCCCAATGTATAGTTCCGAACATGGCCCATATGAATCCGGCCGGACGGATAGGGAAACATCTCCAGCACATAATATTTCGGCAAGGACCGGTCGGCACTCGGCTCAAAAGACTTGTCGGTTTCCCATACCTTTCGCCACTTTTCCTCGACCTCCAGGAAATTGTAACGGCCGGTTCCCTCGCTCATCAGAAGATTCCCATATTCAAAGTTCGACCGGGAAAAACCGCCCAGGCCGATGTTCCAAATCCGGTTGTTGATTTATTCCGGCTGAGAGATTGCCGCAACGCGCAATTCACGGGCTTTCGCCAGAATGGCGTTCTCAAGCGACCGAACCGTTTCATTGGAAACGGGAACGTCCGACCAAACAGGGCTGCCCTGGATATGCTCCTGCTTGAACACGCTAACGCGCAAGCCATCCGCGCGCAGCTGGCGGCCCAGAATAAAGACGTTCAACTTGAACCGGGTGTTCGGGGTTTCCGGCGGCGTATACCAATCCGTGATGATCACGCCGCCAAAGGGGTCGGCCTGGCTAAGTGGAAAGAACGAGATCGTGTCGAGGGAGGCGCGCCACAGGAAGCCATTAACCCCCAGGCCTGCGCCGCCACTGTCGCTGCCCTTGTCCCCACCGAAGGTGAGTCCATCTTCCCCGAAAATGCTGCCTTCCGCCTTGCGGTCGCGCTCCTGTTGATCGGGAATCTCGTTGGAGGGCCCGGTCGCAAGTCCGCAACCGGCCAGAAATGCCAAAGCTAGGAATAAAAGAACAAGGCGACGCACCGTCATCTTCCTTCATTTTCTGCGTGGAGGGTTCTCACACGGTGAGCACGAACGCGGCGAAATGCCAAGCGTATGCATCCTTTCCCTAGCAAGAATGCGGGGCGAGAGAAAGGCGAAAGACGCGCAGGGTTGCAGCGCCAAAAAAACAGGGGCCGCCCAAAAGGACGGCCCCTGCCTAACGTCGAAAGTCGACGGTATTAGAACGTCACGCGGGTACCGACGATAACAACCGTCGAATCCGGGTCGTTGGCAACCGCAGTGCTTTCACCGCTGAGGTGATAGCCGTTGATGCGGGCCGACAGACCTTCCGCGACCTGGTAGTTCAGACCAGCGTGGAAGACGTCCAGTTCAACGTCAGCGCCGTTGTTGAGCGTCTGATCAAACGTCTGCCAAGCAGCGGAAACCGCAGCCGGGCCGAAGCTGTACGCTGCACCGACGGACCAACCGTCACCGGCATCGCAAGTGGCGCTCGTGGCGTTACAGCTGGAGTCACCGTTGTCCAGGTAATCAGCCGCGAAGGAGAAACCAGCGACAGAGACGCTGGCACCAATGCGCCATGCTTCGATGTCTTCGATAGCAACACCGCTGGCGGTACCCGTACCGGAACCGTTCGCATCACCGAAACCATAGGAACCACCGATGCCGAAGCCGACGCCGCTGAATTCACCGTTATAGGCAGCAGCCAATTCGGTCACGTTGTGAGCGGAACCCTTGGCGAAGTTCGCCTGGAATTCATCACCCGTGTCCGGGGCGAAGCTGACACCAGCCTGGAAGCCACCGAAGGACGGCGTCAAGTAACCGATCTTGTTCGAGTCACCAGCATAGTGAGCCGGATCGTGGTAGTAACCGGAAGCCGTGCTGACACCGATGACGTCCATCGTGGTTTCAGCGCGGGCTGCACCGTTACCGTCCGTACCCCAGGTACCGACCTGGATGCCGTTGACGTCCGGGACGATCAGGCCGTCGACGCCGTCTTCGGCACCGAGGAACATGCGACCCCAGGAACCACGGAAGTCAAGATAGGCTTCATCGAAGTTGTGGTCGGCACGTGCCCAACGCCACTGGATGTTGGCACCATATTCCAGGCCGTTGTCCGCGGTACCGCGGGCGTCCCAGACGAGTTCCGACTGCTGTTCGTTGGCGGTGATGACGTGACCGTCATGACCTTCAGCAGCGCGGTTTTCGTTGTCGGTGAAAATGTATTCGTAAGCCAGAGCGCCGGAGAAGCTGACGACCGGAGCTTCACCCGCATTGGCCGCACCAGCAGCCAGAACGGACGCACCGATCAGCGCCGACGTGGCGAGAAGCGTCTTTTTCATTTGATCCTCCAAAAATTGAAGCCCCAGGCAGCCTCTGGATCAAGGCAGTTGGGGATTTCCCTCGTTTACGACCCTGGCCCTAATCTGCAAAGGCTTGCGTTATAGGACGCGCCCAGGTGTCTGGAGTGGATAAAACATCGACCGCCTGTTCGCCGCAATTGTAAAACGCCATGATTAGAGTGAATTGGAAGTTGATGTGACAAGAATGCAACAAGATCGCCACGCCCAGGATGGATCAGGCCTTTTTCGCATGATCCACAAGGCCCATGCGCCGTACCTGGACCAGCAATTCGTTTAAGGAATGGGGCGTTTCGCCGGGGAATGCTTCTGCCATTTCCCCCAAGGTGAAGGTTCGGCGCGACAGCATCCAGGCAACCGGCTTCTCAAATCCAGGCGGGATCGGGGTCACATTGTTGCCGCGGTACAGGCCGAAGCCGTTTTGGAAACGGGCGACCTGCGCGTCGTGGACAAGGCGTTCGTATAACGGGTCTTTGCCGACTGCCGGGATCTGGATGCCACCTCTTTTATAGTGAAAATCGCGCTGGAACTGAGTGAACCGGTCCAGGAAGTCCTGGCTCGTTGCGATCTTCGCGAATTCGGCGCTTAGCATCTCGATATGCTTTTTCAGCGCATCTTGGCCGTCTTCCAGCCGTGGGAAGTTCAACCGGTATTTCTCCGACCCAACGACCATGTCCGACATTGCGGCAAGGAAGTCCAAGCCGATCACGCCGGTGGCACTGAAAGCGATATGGATCGTCCCCTCACTGGAGGCGAGGGCGTCGTGATACTGGCCGCGCGGGAGGTATAAAAGATCCCCCGGCCTCATGGTAATTTCGGCGGCGACCGGCCCCCGGTTCTTTTCCTGAAACTCCGCGCTTACCGAAAAGGCGTCGTGGCGGATCGGACTGGGAACGCGGTTCTCATAAATCCGCCAGTTCTTTTCCCCCACCAGGTGGACCGCGAAGACGTCATGGGTGTCGAAATGGCTTGCGAAGGCTTGGCGCTGTTTCCAGGAATAATACAGGTTGCCCTGGGTTTTCACATTCAAGCCTTGTTCAAGGGCATTTGCGATGCCGGCGGCGCCGGCGGTCAGCGCATCGACGTCGTTGGCGACCAGGGACGCCCCTTGGCGCAGAAAGTCCATGACCTTGTCGGGGTCGGGTTTGAGGACGTCTTGTCCGTCGCGGTTCGGCGCTGAAACGCTATAGGCACGCGGGTCGACCCGCGCCCGATCGAGCACGACTTCCAGGGAATGAGCGGACCAGATAGAGGTCATGTTCAGGAGGCGCGCGAAGGAGTCGAAATCCATCACATCCGGGAATTTACCCGGCTCACCCTGTATATGGATGAACTTCTTGCCGTAGTAATCCCTGAAGAATTCAGACACCGACAGTGGCGCCAGGATACTCTCCAAGGAAAAATGAGTGTCGGGTTTATCTGTATTCACCGTTACCGCTGCCTTGTCTTTACTTCGTCGTTTAGCCGTTACTCTATAATAAGTATTCGCGGAAATTGACGACCATTTCGGTTTAGTCGATCCCGGCTTCGTCTCCCAAAGCCTCGATCAGGGCCGGCAGGTGCGCCTCATACCGTCGCCACCGGTCGACAGCCGTCGCATACAGGGGTTGGCGCACCTGAAGGCGGCTCGCCGTGCCGACAGCACGCTGTGTTTCGTAGAACTTCTCTAGGCCGTCTTCCCAGGACAAACCCAATTTGTCGATGATCGGTCGAATTTGCGTCTGCATATCACTCGTCAATGCCTCGTAATCGACGGTCAGCAAACCCGCGTCCCAGTCCTGCCAAAGCCGCATCATCCGCCGATAAGCCCGATAGTTGTGGCCAATTTGACCAAGGTCATGGGCGAAAGTGTAACCGTTGGCAAATTTCTGCATGAAGATGGACAAGCAGGTGTCGACCGGGTTGCGTCGAATGTGAATGATTGTCGCGGCCGGGAAAATGATCCGGATCAAACCAAGGTATTGATAATTCGCCGGCATCTTGTCGACGACGAAGGGTGCGTCCGGATATTTCGCATCTATGACGCGAAGATACTCATCCGCCATTTCCGCCAAGGCGGCCGGGTCCTTCAATGCCGGTGCGTCGGTCCAATGGGCACGTCCTTGCCCAAGCCGCGCGGCAAATTCGGTTATCGTCGTCAGTTCTCCCGCACCCTCGATTGCCGAATGGGTCGCCAGGATCTGCTCCAGCAGCGAGGTGCCGGAACGCATCATCCCGACGACGAAGATCGGTTTGCGCGTCGCAATTCCCGCTGGCCGGGCCGCCTCGCGATGGGAGTCGAACCAGGCGATCGTTCGGTCGACGGCGGCTTCAACGCGTTTTTCCGAATACGCCATGTTCAGGTTTTCAAGTTCCTGTTTCCAGGCGGCATGGGCGCGGGACCAGCATGTGAAGGCGTCGTCGAAACGCTTCAACCGATCATAGGCGCGGCCCAGCCGGTGCAGCAGTTGCGGACTTTCGATCGTGGACAAACCCCGACGCTCGGCAGCGGCCACGGCGTCTTCCATCAAGGATTTGCCGCGCGCCTTTTGGGTTTCTGCATCCCGGCCTGTTCTGGAGGATGCGATCTCCGCTAGCTCCAGAAGCGCTATAAGATTGTCCGGGTCGAGGTCTCGTGCCGCGCCCAGGCAGGTTTCCGCTTCCGCGCTCTGGCCCAATTCAGCGAGAACCGTGGATTTGTCGATCAGGATTTGCGGGTCGCGCGGGTCGAGCGCCGCTGCTTTGTCGAGCAACTCCGCAGCTTCCTCCAACCGGCCGTCGGCCCGGCACACTTGCGCCAATTCCGAATGGAAAGCGGCGTTGCCTTGTGTGTGAACCAACCCTTCGCGCAGCACCTGCTCGGCCTGGTCCTTCCGTTCAAGGCGAAACAAGGCCTGGGCCAGGGACAATCGTGCGACTTCGTATCCGGGCGCTATGGCGATTGCCCTGCGGTAGTGGTCCAGCGCCTTGTCCATCTCGCCGCAGCGCTCGCAGGCAAGACCCATGTTGTTGTGTGTCGAGGGGTCGTTCGGCATCGCCTTCAGAACCTGCTCGAACAACCGGGCGGCTTCGCGGTACCGGCGCTGCTCCAGCCGGACGATGCCCAGGCCCGATATCGCGGCTGGATTATTTCGGTCGGCCTTGTGACTTTTCTCGAACCATTGCGCCGCTTTCTTGGCGTCACCCTGTTGATGGGCGACAATGCCCAGTAAATACAGGGCATTGGCCTCGCGCGGTTGAATTTTCAGGATGGCGTTGGCGGCGCGTTTGGCGTCATCCAACCGGCCTGCCTGGTTCAGGGCGAAAGCGTTCTGCAGCATGGATGCCAATCCGCCAGGACCTGTTCCGGGGCGGGATGACGTCTGCATGATGTTCGCTCCTTCGGTACGCGACCGCTTTTACGGCGCGGCGCGCTCGGATAATGTCTTCTGTGCCCCGGTCGGACAGGCTTCCAGTGTTAGGGTGGATTGCCCGGCCTTTTCAAGCATTCCCGGCCGACCGCGCCGGTTTTCTGTTTTTTCGGTCTGTTCAGTTTGGAGGAGTTATGGGAGGCGTCACGGAGAATCTCGCCACTGTCCGCGGTGAAATCGAAACCGCGGCCAATTCGGTGAACCGCGATCCGACTGCGGTTACATTGATCGCCGTCAGCAAGACCTTCGATGCGCATGACATCCGTCCCGTCCTGCAGGCGGGCCAGCGCGTCTTCGGTGAGAACCGGGTTCAGGAAGCGGAAGGAAAATGGCCCCAGTTGCGGGAAGAGTTTTCGGATGTGGAACTCCACCTGATCGGACCGTTGCAAACCAATAAGGTGAAGCACGCCCTGCCGTTGTTCGACGTCATTCAAACCGTCGATCGCCCGAAACTGGCCAGAACGCTGGCCGATCACATGGATAAGACGGGCCATCGCCCGGACTGCTTCATTCAGGTGAATACCGGTGAAGAAGACCAGAAGGCCGGCATCGCGCCCGCGGATGTGGATGCTTTCGTGGCCCAATGCCGGGACGAGTTCGGCCTGCCGATCATCGGGCTGATGTGCATTCCGCCGGTGGACGAGCAGCCCTCGCCGCATTTCGCGCTATTGTCGAAGATGGCCGAACGCAATGGCCTGGAAGGCCTCAGCATGGGGATGAGCGCCGATTATCAAACAGCCGTCATGCTGGGCGCGACGCATGTGCGCGTCGGATCGGCGATTTTCGGCAAACGGGACTATCCCTGAACCGCGCAACCAGGCGTCAGGACCCCAGGAAGGCGACCGCATCGCCTTCTTTCACCCCGGCCAGGACCTGTTCCAGATCTTCGCGTTTCAGCGCGACGCAGCCTTCTGTCGGCCGGTATCCGTCCCGTGCGACATGCATGAAAATGGCGCTGCCCAGGCCGGGCATGGGCGGGTCGTCATTATGGCCCAGTACCACCACGATGTCGTAGAGCTTGTCGTCACGCCACATCAATTCATGGCTGGCTGGGTAGGGCAGTTTGACAGGCCGGTTATAGGCCGGGTCGTCGGGGGCGTCGCACCAGCCGTCGGTTTTGGTTAGCGGCACGGTCTTTAGACCTGTTTCCGGAGCCGGGCCGCGATCCGGCCGGAAATAGACCATCCTGAACGGCCAGGTGCCAATCGGGGTCGCGCCATCGCCCTCCCGCTTGTCCACGGCATAGCCCCCGCGTCCGATGGCGCATCGGAACCGTGTTCCGTCCGGCAATTCCAAAAATTCGCCTTTAACCTCAATCACCACCGACATTTCCCCTGATCGGCCGCGGCACCAATCGCTGTATCAACTGCTCGGTCACCCTTGCTGTTTCATCGCCTGATACCGGTTCAAGGCGTCCATCATCGCGGAGGGCACGGCGGCGCCCGGGGGAGCCGTGATGCCGGCCGCTTCCGCCAGGTTCGCTGTCTGGGACTGTCCCGGCCCGAACGCGGCTTCCATCACCTTGCTCTGTGTATCCTCGCCACCCCGTGTCTTCACGGTCGGCGGATTGAGCCCCAGGCGATTCATTGCGGTTTCGAAAGGATCTGGCTCGTCCGCTTTGGCTTGAAGGGCGGCAAAAGGATTGGCGGCCGGTGCGGCGCCATCGATGGAAAGCGGCAGGGCTGCGCTGTATTTCGCACTGGCTGCCCGCATATCCTGTTGTTCCGATGCCCGGGCTTGCGAGCCGGCAGGGCGGGTGCCCTGTGTTTGCTGCGCGGCGGCCTGCTGCGCCAAGGCCTGACTTGGTGAGCCGGCCTGCGCCAACATCGCCAGGTGTTGCGCCATTTCGGGGCTGAGGCGTGCGACCCCGCGGTAATCCTTGCGGCCCGAGCCTTTCTCCACGGCCGCCGTTTGCTGCCCGGCCAGAAGTGCGTCCAGCGGCTCGGCATCGGTTTCGGCCTGGATTGCTCCCGCCGCATTGGAACCCCCGGATGCCTTGGCGGCGAGCCGCTCCAGAAAGGCGGCCTGGGCCTGGTCGAGCTGCCGTGCACCGCCCCCGTTTGACGTGCCGGGGTTTGACATGCCCGCGGCCATCGCCATCGCCGCTAGCTCCGCTTCCGAGCCGACCGGGATGGTTCCGGGCGGCAGGGTCGGGCCGGTTGTGCCCGCGTTGGCGCCGGCGGGGCCCGCTGCGCCGGAATCGGCAAGCGCGTCACCCGCCGCAATGCCATCGCCGCCTTCGCCACCATCCTCGCCAAGCCCGACCATGGCCAGCATATGGCCCATCACGTCGTCGCCGGTCGTCTCCTCGATGGCATTGTTGATCATCGCGGACGCAAAGCCGAGCGGACCGCCATAGATTGCGCCGCCGGCCATCTTCGCGCCGGGCGATGCCTCGTCCCCGGTGATCGAACGATAAAGGGCGCCGACCACGGGCAAATGTTGCAACGGGTTCACGATATCCAGTACGTCGCCGAAGGACAGCCCGTCATCGCCGAACAAATAGCCGTCATCCGGCGCCATTTCCGGCGCGCGCTTGTCTTCGTGGACCCTGGCGGCCGTTTGGACCTGTGGCCTGGTCGCGCGGGCCTTGGCGGGGTCCGGTGTCATCAACGACCACGGCGCAAAGCCCGTATCAATACGGTCTTGTGGTGTCATAACAATTCTCCTCTCACCGAGGATGGAAAGCAGGATTGATGCCAGACTCCGTCAATACGGTCTTCCGGTGAGGGCGCCGAACAGCCGCTATCCCATGGTACCGGTGCGCAAAAGGCGGTCGTTGGAGCCTTGAAAGCGGAATCCCTTTGCGGTCACAATCACTTCACAGTGTTGGCATCGGCGTTGAAAATCAGTCGGATATGCCTCAGGTGATTGCGGGTTTGCGGGGACTTACGATAATACTTATTCAACATTCGCGGCCATCCCGACAGGCCGCAGCAATCTCGGGGGTGAAAAACCATCCATGGTCGGCAAAAAGATCCTGCTGGTGGACGACGACGTCGAACTGCGCGACTCCTTGTCCGAACAGCTGCAGCTGCATGAAGAATTCCAGACTGTCTGCGCGGGGACCGCGAAAGAAGGTTTGGAAGCCACGAAGGGCGAACATTACGACGCCATCCTTCTGGATGTCGGCTTGCCGGACATGGATGGGCGGGAAGCCTGTCGGCTGTTCCGCCGCGGCGGCGTCAAATGTCCGATCGTGATGCTCACCGCGCATGACACCGATTCCGACGCCATCCTGGGATTGGATGCCGGCGCGAACGATTACGTCACCAAGCCTTTCCGGCTAAATGTGCTTTTGGCTCGGTTGCGTGCGCAGTTGCGCCAGCACGAACAATCCGAAGACGCCGTCTTCACCATCGGCCCCTATACATTTAAGCCGTCGGCGAAGCTGCTTCTGGACGAAGAAAAGAACAGCAAGGTCCGTCTGACGGAAAAAGAGACGGCAATCCTAAAATATTTGTATCGCGCGGGTGACAAAGTCATAGCCCGCGATACACTGTTGGGGGAGGTCTGGGGCTACAACGCGGGCGTTACGACGCATACGTTGGAAACCCATGTCTATCGGCTGCGGCAGAAAATCGAGAGGGATCCGTCCAATGCGGAACTCTTGGTGACCGAGCCGGGAGGCTACCGGCTCGTCCCTTAGGCCCGCCCCTTGTGGAGCACCTTCGCGCGCGGATGAACGTTCGGTGCGGCGGCGTTTCGCCAGGACGGGGTGACTCTTACAACCGAATGGGATGCCCGTGGCCGGAGGTAGCCGTTTCTCAGTGACGTTTTGGGGTACGCGCGGCAGCATTGCCTGCGCCGGACCGCATACAGTCAAATATGGCGGCAACACTTCTTGCCTGGAGGTATTGTGCGGTGACGAAAGACTGATTTTCGACGCCGGATCCGGTCTTCCCATGCTTGGCCGTCACGTTCTGGCCAATGAAGGGCCCGTCGATACCCAGGTTTTCCTGACCCATACGCATCTCGACCACATCATCGGAATGCCGTTTTTCGCGCTGTTCCATATTCCGGGCCTGACCGTGCCGGTCTATGCCGGGCATTTGAAGCCGGTCGGGATGTCCCTGCACGGCGTCTTGTCGGACATGATGCGCGCGCCGCTGTTTCCGGTGCCGCCGGAGATTTTCGGCGCGAATGTCTCGTTCAACGATTTCGAGGCCGGTGAAGTACTGCACCCGTTGGACGGCGTATCCCTGCGCACCGCGCCGCTGAACCATCCGAACGGGGCTTGTGGTTACCGCATCGAATATGACGGTAAGGCGATCGCGTACATTACGGATACGGAACATTATCCCGACCGGATGGACGACCGGGTCCTTGACCTGATCCAGGGCGCCGGGATCATGATCTATGATGCGACCTATACGGATGAGGAATACGAGAAATTCGTCGGCTTCGGCCATTCCACCTGGCAGGAAGGGATCAGGCTCGCCGACGCGGCGAATGTGGAAACCCTGGTGATTTTCCATCACGACCCCAGCCATACGGACGACATGATGGACGAAATCGCAGCCGATGTGGAAAAGGCCCGTCCGGGCACGATCGTCGCGCGCGAAGGGATGACCCTGACTCTGTGAGTGTTGTGCCCGTGTTTTCACGCATTGCCCTGCGCCGCCTGAAGCTTGGCCTGGAAACAGTGCTGGGCATCCGGAAACAGGGCTTTTTCATACCCTATCGCTATGCCGGGACAATCGAACCGGCGGATGAAGCCCGTCCTGCCTATTCACGGTTGGAAAAGACGTTTCTGGGCGCCGAACCGGATTTTCGGGAATTGCTCGATGCAATGGCCGGGCTTTGCGGCGACCTCGACGCCATCGGGGAAGACGGGCCGCCGGAACCGCGCTGGCGTCAGGACTGGTTTCCGGGGCTCGACGCGGCGGCGGCCTATGCGATGGTTCGGACGCGCAAACCGTCCCGGATCTTGGAAATCGGGTCCGGCCATTCGACGCGTTTTCTGGCCCGCGCCGTCCGCGATGGAGGATTGAACACCCAAATCACCGCCATCGACCCGGCGCCCAGGGCGGACCTTTCGCGGCTTCAGGGCATAAACCTCATTCTTTCGGTGGTTCAGGATGCGGACCCGGCGATCTTCGCCACGCTTCGGCCCGGTGATATCCTCTCGATCGATTCAAGCCATATCCTGATGCCGGGCACGGATGTGGATATGTTTTTGTCCGAGGTGGTGCCGGGTCTGCCGGCCGGCGTGCTGCTGCATATCCACGACATCTTCCTGCCCTGGCCCTATCCGGCGGCCTGGGAATGGCGCGGCTATAATGAGCAGCAGGGCGTGGCCGCTCTGATCGGGTCGGGGGGATGGACGCTGCTGTGGTCCAGCGCCTATGCACGGCGGCGGCTGTTGCCCGGCATGCCGGACCATCCGGCCAAGGCGCTGCCGGTGCCCAGCGGCGCGCATGAAAGCAGCCTGTGGATAGAAAAAAAGGCCCCGGCGTAGAACCGGGGCCTACTCGTTTCTCGTTTTGGCCGGACGCCTATTTGTACGGGTCCGCCGCGTCGCGCAGGCCGTCGCCCAGGAACTGGAAGGCCAGCACCACCATGATCACCGGGATCGCCGGATAGAGCAGCCAGGGATACAGCGCGACCGCGCTGAAGTTCTGCGCTTCGTTCAGAAGCACGCCCCAGCTGGTGATTGGCGGGCGCAGACCGAGGCCCAGGAAACTCAGCGCCGTTTCGCCCAGGATCATGCTGGGAATGGCCAGCGTGGCCGATGCGATCAGGTGGCTCATGAAGCTCGGCATCAAATGCTTGCCGATGATCCGCGACGGTTTCGCGCCCATCAACTGGGCGGCAACCGCGAAGTCCTCCTCACGCAGGGCCAGCAATTTCGACCGCACGGCGCGGGCAAGGCCCGGCCAATCGAGCAGTCCCAGGATCACCGTGATACCCATGAAGACCAGAATGGGCGACCAGGTCACCGGCATCGCCGCCGACAAGGCCATCCAAAGCGGCAGTGCGGGGAAGGACCGGATGACCTCGATCACCCGCTGCACGACGGAATCGATCCAGCCGCCGTAATACCCGGCCATGCCGCCGATCACCAAGCCCAGTGTGAAACTGATGATGATGCCGATCATGCCGACGGTCAGTGAAATCCGCGCGCCTTGAATGATGCGCGATTGAATATCCCGGCCCAGCCGGTCGGTGCCCAGGAAGAAGAACTGGCTGTCCTTGGCGGGGCAGACGATGTGGAAATTGGATTCCCAGATCCCCCAGAATTCATACGTCGACCCGGCATAGTCGTCGCTGGTGCAGAAAAAGCGCAGTTGTTTGGGCCTAGCCGTGTTTTCCGTATAGACCCAGCGTAACTCCTCCAAATTCAGGCTGACATCGTATTCATAGACGAAGGGTCCCATGAATTCGCCATTGTGGAAGAACCGAACATCCTGCGGCGGGGCATAGAGGAAATCCGTATGGCGGTGGGAAAAGCTGTACGGCGCCAGGACTTCGGAAATGACGACCGACAGGTAGACCAGCACCAGGTAGATGCCGCTGATCAAGGCCAACTTGTGGCGCTTGAACTTCATCCACATCAACACCCATTGGGAGGCGAGGTAGTATTTCTCCTGCTCCGGCGACAGCGTAACCGCGGAATAGGGGTCGAACGGGCGATCGTTCACATAGTGCTTCAGATCGGATGTGCCCTGGGTAGCATCGGACATCGTGAAGGTCTCCTTCCCTAAGCCCGGGCTATTTCGCCAGGTCCGCGCCGAGGCGGATGCGTGGATCGAGTGCCGCCAGCGCCAGATCCGAGATCAGGGTGCCGAGGACGGTGAGAAGCGCCAGAAACATCAGGAAGCTGCCAGCCAGATACATGTCCTGGCTTTGCAGCGCCCGCAGCAGCATCGGGCCGGTGGTTTCCAGGCTCAAGACGATCGATACGATGGCGGATCCGGAAATGATCTCCGGCAGGATATTGCCGATATCGGCGATGAACGGGTTCAACGCCATGCGCAGCGGATATTTGATCAGCGCCTTGCCCGGGGGAACGCCCTTGGCCCGCGCTGTGACCACATATTGCTTGTGCAACTCGTCCAGCAGGTTCGCGCGCAGCCGGCGGATCATCCCCGCCGTGCCGGAGGTTCCGATAACGATCACCGGCACCCACAGATGCTCCAGAATGCTGACCATTTTCGCCCAGGACATGGGCTGGTCCTTGAAGTGGTCGTCCATCAAGCCGCCGATGGATGTACCGAAATACTCGTTCGCCAAATACATCAGCACCAGGGCCAGCAGGAAGTTCGGCGTCGCCAAACCGATGAAGCCGACGAAGGTCAGCGCGTAATCGCCCGCGCTGTATTGGCGGACCGCGGAATAGACGCCGATCGGGAAAGAAACCACATAGACGAAAATGATCGTCCCCATGGACACGACGATCGTCAGCAAGGCGCGGTCGCCGACAACATCCGCCACCGGCTGTTCGTGTTCGAAGGAATAGCCCAGATTGCCTTGCAGCAGGCCCCACAGCCAGTGCAGGTATTGCAGGACGACCGGTTCGCCGAAGCCATATTCCTGGCGGTAAAACTCCAGTTTTTCCTGGCTGATTTCCTCACCCTGGGCCTGAAGTTCCGTGACCAGCGTGGTCAGATAGTCGCCGGGCGGCAATTGGATGATGATGAAGACGAAGACGCTGATCACCAACAATGTGGGGATCATCATCAACAACCTGTGGGCCAAATATCCCAACATTTACTTTCTTCCTCCCCCGCAGCCGACAAGCCGGCGCGCGACCTTTGCCGTTATTGCTGGGTCAGTTTCAAGGCGTCCCGGTCCCACCAGAACGTATCCATGCCATAGATGCCGAAATGCGCGCCAGGATCCCAGTTCCACAGACCTTCCTCCGGCACGTTGTTCAACCCGTTGCGAACGACGATGGGCTGCAGCACGCCGGCCACCAGGCCGATGGAAAAGACGTTTTCGGACTGGATCTCCAACATTCGGGCCCAAATTTCCCGCTGCTCGACGATGGTCTTGGCGCGGTACCACTTCTCCAACAGATCAAGCAATTCCTGGGGTGCCGGCATATCGACAGGCTCACCCGCATTGCCGTTGGTTTCGTGGTACTGACCCCACATTGGCCATTGCAGCTGCACCTGACTGATCGGCGCCAATTCAGTTGGCGACATCGCAGCCGTTGCCAAACCGTTTTCCCATCCCGATGAAATCGAGACCTGGGTTTCGCCGGCGAAGACGCGGCGGCGCATGTTGTCCAGGCTCAACGGTTTGATGAACATCTTCACGCCGATTTCGCGCCAGCCATCGGTGATCAACTGCAGAACATCGGTTTCCTCGGTAGAGGTGCCGCCCGTCTCGACGATGATCTCAAGCGGTTCCCCGTTGGGCAGCATGCGCATGCCGTCCATTCGCCGGCGCTTCAGGCCCAGGCGGTCCAACATCGCGTTCGCTCTCTTGATGTTGAACTCGGTCCAAGCTTCCCGATATTCCGGCTTATACAGCGGGCTGCCCGGCAGCAGCGTGTTCTGCCCTTCCAGCGCAAGGCCGAAATAGACGACACGATTGATCTCGTACCGGTTGACCGCAAGGGACAGGGCGCGGCGGAAATCCACCTCACGAAACAAGTCCCGCCAGACCGGATCCTTGTGGTTCATATTCGGGAACAGGGCCAGATGCGCGCCCTTGGCGATGCGCCACAACAGCGTCTTGTAGCCGTGGGACTTTTCATTCTGCTTCAACAGGGTGAAGTCATCGAACCGCAAATACCGGCCTTGCAGGTCCAAATCGCCGGTCGCGGCCTTACCCCCCACAAGCTTCTTTTCGGTCAGGTTGATGATGACCCGGTCGATATATGGCAGTTGCAGGCCGTTCTCGTCGATTTTGTGGAAATAAGGGTTCCGCAGGAAGACATAGCGGTCGCTGGGCGAGGGTGTGTCCACATACCAGGGTTGGAGCACTGGAAGATCGGGGTTTTCGTTGCGGTAGAGCCGCCCAAGCCGTGTGTGGAGAGAAGCCCAGCTGCGCTGGCCTTCTTCTTCCACCATTGCCTGCAGCTTGTCCTTATCGGCGTATTTGATGTGGAACTGCTTCAAGTAATGCGCCGGGGCGTAAATATAATTCGGCGATGCGCCCGCAAGGCCGGGCAGGAAGTCCGGGTTGGGATCGGGCCACGTGTAACGGATCGTTACCTCGTCCAGTATTTCCACGTCCGGGTAGGAATCGCGCACCTTCATGAAGGCGGGCGGACCGACGGGATACAGCTCTTCGTTATGGGCCATATCCTCCCACCAATAGCGGAAGTCTTCCGTCGTGAAAGGCGCGCCGTCCGACCAGCGGTGGCCGCGCCGAAGCGTCAGCGTGAAGGAACGGCCGTCCTCCACGTCGACGGATTTCAGGATATCGGCGACGAGTTCGAAATCTTGATCGTATTTGACCAGCCGCGCATAGCCGTAAACGGTCATCTGCCGCATGTCTTTGGCGCGCGTCATCAAGGTGCGGATATCGCCGCCATGCAGGCCGATCTTTTGACCCGGCCTGTCCATCCGGACAACCAGCGGCTCCTGCGGCGCCCGAAGCGAAACCGGGGGCAGGGTGCCGTTGCCGACAGCCTCTTCCAGGAAGGGCGAGTCGACGATATCCAAGGCCCGCGCACTTCCCGCGGTCAAACCCCAGATCAATGCGCCCGTCAAAAGGGTCAGGCCCGCCGCGGCGGCCAAGGCGGTCGATTGCCACCGGGCTGTTTCAGAGCGGGCCGTTTCGGCGCGGGCTCTTTCGGCACAGGTAGCGGTGCGCAAGGTTTTCATGCCGCCAACTCCGACAGGTTGGCATCGGGCAGGGCACGAACATAGTGCCCGTCACCCAAGTCTCGGAGCACCGGTGAGACACCGTCGACTTCCGCGAACGGGAAGGGCCAGACGGTCGGCTCGGACGCTTTTTCGGACATCAGGTGACCGAAATCCAGGGGATGGTCCAGGTTCGGGTCCGGTACCGCGGTCAGCAGGCCGCGCGTATAGGGATGGACCGGATTCCGGAACAGCAGGTCGCGCGGCGCCATTTCAACCAATCGGCCGCGGCACATCACCATGATCCGGTCGGCGATATAGTCGACGACGGCCAGGTTGTGCGAAATAAAGATATAGGTCAGGCCCAAGGTATCTTTCAGGTCCTTCAACAGGTTCAGGATCTGGGCCTGGATCGAAACGTCCAGCGCGGAAACCGGCTCGTCGCAAATCAGGATTTCAGGTCGCAGGGCCAAGGCACGGGCGATGCCTAGGCGTTGCCGCTGCCCGCCGGAAAAACTGTGCGGGTAGCGCTTCAGATGCCGCGTATCCAGGCCGACCAGCTCCATCAATTCCTGAACCAGTTCCTGGCGCTCGCGATGGGTCCCGACATCGTGGATTTCCAACGGTTCGGAAATCAGATCCAGCACGGTCATTCGCGGGTTGAGGGACGAGAAGGGGTCCTGGAAGATGAACTGCATCTTCCTGCGAAACTCCAGAAGGTCCTTACCTTCCAGGGCCGGAATGTCGATGTCGCGGTCATGGTCGTGGAACCGGATTGATCCGGTATCCGGCGTCAGCGCGCGCATCAAGATTTTGCTAAGCGTGGTCTTGCCGCAACCGGACTCCCCGACCAGGCCCAGGCACTCGCCCCGACGCAGCTCGAAGCTGACATTGTCGACGGCTTTGATTTGGTTGCGTTCCTGTTTGCCGAACAGGCTGCCTTTTTTGATCGTATAGGTCTTGTTGATCCCGTCCACCGATAGGATCGGCTCACCCAGCTTGCCCTGTTCGCCTTCCTTCTGAAGGGTCAGGTGCCCGCCGATGCGCGGCTTGATCTCCCGGATCGGGATCAGGCGTTCGCCCGGCTCCATGTTGAAACGGGGCACCGCCTTCAAAAGCGATTTCAGGTAGGGGTGCTGGGCGTTGCGGAAAATATCCGTCAGCGAGCCGTGTTCCATGACCTCGCCGTGATACATGACGACGACTTCCTCGGCCATGTTGGCGACGACGCCCAAGTCGTGGGTAATCATCAGGATCGCCATGCCCAGGTCGTCTTGCAGGTCCCGGCACAGTTTCAGGATTTGCGCCTGGATCGTCACGTCGAGGGCGGTGGTCGGTTCATCCGCTATCAGCAGTGCCGGATTGCAGACCAAGGCCATTGCGATCATCGCGCGCTGACGCAGGCCGCCGGACAATTCGAAAGGATAGGTTCGGATGGCGCGGAGGGGATCGGGAAATCCGACGCGGGCCAGCATTTCCTCCGCCATGGCGATCGCTTCCGCGCCGCCGACATTGCGGTGCAGTTCCAGCGCTTCGCAAATCTGGTTGCCGACCGTGTGCAGCGGCGACAGCGAGGTCATCGGTTCCTGGAAGATGATTGAAATCCGCCCGCCGCGCAGGGACCGCATATCCGGACCATCGCGATCCATCGCCGCGATATCCAACACGGTGCCCGGCTTGTTCGGGTCGCGGAACAGGATCTGTCCGCCGGTGATATGCGCGGATTTCGGCAGGATGCCCATGATCGATTGGCTGACGACGGATTTGCCGGAACCGGATTCACCGACCAGCGAAACCGTCTTTCCGGCTTGAACCCGGAAAGAAACGCCCTTTACGGCCTGGATCTGCCCTTCCGGCAAATCGAAACTGACTTTCAGGTCGCGAACTTCGATTAAGTTTTCGGACATGGACCCGGACGGCTCCCCCTGCTGACGATCACCTGTTCACGGCACTCCGGGCATTCTTATACGGTCCGGTTACTTTGCGCCGGTTAAATATTACGGAAGAAAATGTTCACAACTGGTTAAGAGCCGTCAACTGAAACGACCAAAAACACCAACTTTCAGACCGGAAAAGACGACCTGTTCCTCTTCCGGCTACTTCTCAACCTTCCGTATCGGTATTTCGATCCAGTCGAATGCCCAGTGCAAGGAAATTCTCCCGGCTTGGGATGTCCAACTCTATGCCGTTTTCCAGAATCCAGCGCGCGGCGTATTTCGCGACTGTATCGAAGTCCTGCAATGCGGAATCCAGAACGATGCGGGTCCGCCCATCCTTCAAGGTCAACTGCATCCAACCTTTCCGGCTTTTCCGTCTGGTCGCGTAGAAGCGCAGCTTCACCGTTTGAAGGTCTTTCCATGCAAGGCTGGCACTGAACGGTGTGGAAACGGTCAGGGTATCGGCCGTCATGGAGACTTTCGTGACCCATTTTTGGGCTGTTTTCACACCAAAGGCCAAGAACAGCATGCCGGCCGCCAGAAATATCCAGAACAACGCGGGGATCGGGTTCAAGAAAAGCGCGGGGCCGAGGGTGAACAGAAGGCCCGCGGCACTGCGGGCGAAATCGGCCAGAAGAGGCCGGCGCTCATAGGCGGTATGAAGGGTCTGGTCCGTCATTTGGGTGCAAGGTCCGAAAAGGGGTCGACCCAGCGCACCGCCGGATGTGCGGCAACCAATGCCGCCAGCGCATGCAGGAACGTCCAACAGGCGTCGTCATGAACGATATGATGGGTCATGATGCCTGTGGGCTCCTCCAAGGCGGCACCGATGCGCCGGGCATGCAGATGGTCTGTGATCAGGGCCAAGGCTTCCCCGTCGCCAACGAAACCCCGGCTCCCCCGCCAGGCGATGATGTCGCAATGGGTATCGATCCAACAGCGTGGTCCGGCCGGTCGGTCCGACCGGCGATAGGTCGACAGGCCCGACAGACCGATATCTTCCAACTGGGCAGGCAGACTGTCCGCGATACGGTTCCAGGGGGGGGCCAGGGCGGGTCGGAACCGGGTGCCGAAAATGGCCGTCAGTCTCTCCCGCCCCGTAGTGAGGTCGGCGAGCATCTCTTTGGCGTCGCGGCTTTCCGGAAACTCGCTTTTCTTCTCACCGGGCCCGGCATGGCTGCGATGCGCATAGCCGTGTTGGATGACGGAAAAGCCTGGGTGCTTGTCCAGGAACGCGGTCAACGACGGGTCGGCCAGGGCCGCGATCACGGCAAGCGACACCGGCGCGCCCGAAGCCGTTTGCGCCAAACGCTCCAGAAGGGGGCCCGGCTTCACGGTATCGTCGTCGCGCCACCACAAGGTCGCGGTACGGCCGGCCTCGGCCCATAAGTCCAACTCGTCCCGCAAATCCTGCCAGGGCTGCGTATTCACGTGTTCGTCCTTTCCGCGCCGCGCAATCCGGTTTGAATTGCGGCGGCGGTATCGCCTTCATGGCATAGGCTTAATATCCTTGCCGTCCGGTCCGCGCCAGCCAGGTCAATCGCGGGTGACCGCCGCGACCGGTTCGCTTGTGTCCGGACGGCGTCGAACAAGGAATCCGCCGTCACACTCCCTTCCGAAAGGACGGTCGCGCCGATAACGGAAGCCATGCGGTCGGCCCGCATTGCCTGTTCCTTCTGGCCGCCATCCGCGAAAGGGCACAGCACCGCGGGCGCGCCGGTGGCGAAAAGATCGACGGCGGTGTTGTATCCCGCCTGACTGACGGAGACGGCGGCGCGGGACAACATCGCCCGGAAGTCGGCCCGGGCGGGCTCTATCGTGACATGGGCGGGTGCCGCCAAGCCGGCGGCATCAATGTCCATATTGCGGCCGACCAGCAGCCGCCAATGCCATCGTTCCGCACCGGGCAGCCGGGACGCCGCCAGGGCGGCATCGAACAAGGATGCGCCGACCGCCCCGCCGCCGGCGGAAACGATCACCTCGTCCTGTCCGGCGGCACCGTCATCCGGGCCGTCGGGCTTCGCGACATAGCCGGTATAGGCGATGGGGGTGGTAAGACGGCCCGCTGCCAGAAAGGAATCCTCAAGCCGCGCAATCGAAGGATCGCCATGCACCAGGATCAGATCGAAACAGGTATTCGCCCAAGTCAGGCATTCTTCGATCCGTTTCGGGTCGTTCTTCGGCTGCAGGATATCGCGTATGGAACAGACGATTGGAACGCCGGCCTGCCGGGCCAGGGATATCAGCGGCAGCAGTTCGAACCGGAACCGGCGGCGGGCGAAGGGGAACCCCTCGACCAGCAGCAGGTCCGGTTCGGCCCTCTGGAACCCGTCGAGCAGGATGTCCCGGCGTTCGGCCCATAGGGAGTCCGTGGCGGGCGCACCCGCTTCGTCGAGCAGCACGGAAAACCCGGCATCGGCCGAGCGAAGATCGGGCAAGGGGACCCATTGATACGGGTGTTCATCGGCGCAGGACCGGCGGCCCGTCGCCACGGTCACCGCGAAACCCAGGTCCCGACAGGCCGATGCAATGGCAAAGGCGCGCTCCATATGTCCGATGCCGAGCAGGTGCTGCACATGGATGAAGAGATGCGGAGTCATTCCGGGTTTAGCGGTCATTCGCCGGTCAGGTCAGCGCTTCGTTCAAGGATATCACACTGACGGAGCCGTCCGCCGACAGATCGAAGCGATGCAAACAGGCATTCTTCAGCTTTTCCGGCGCGTCCGCCGTCATGTCCCATCCAGTTGCCATCGCATAAAGCGCCCGAATGACGGCCTTATGGGCAATGACAAGACAAGGCTCATTCTGTTCCGCAAGCTCGGCCAGAAGCGGGCGTAGCCGGTCCATCACCATGCGCGGGCTTTCCCCGCCGGGTGGCGTGAAGTCCAACCCGCGTGCTTCGTTCACGCGCATTTCTTCGCCAAGGCGTTCGCGCAGTTCCGCCAGTTGTTCGCCTTCCCATTCGCCGAAATCCATTTCGATCAAACGCGGGTCGATATCCGGCTCCCGCCCGGTCAGCAACATGGCCGTTTTCCGCGCGCGGGACAGGGGGCTGGCAAGCACCCGCCATGTCTTGACGTCATCGGGAAGACGCCAACTGGCAACGTCCAGCCGTCCTTCCTCGCTCAGGAACCTGTCGGCGCGGCCCTGGAACCGCCCTTCCGCGTTCCAGTCGGTTGGGCCGTGCCGAATTATGGCGAGCTGCGTCATCGGCGATACTCCTCCATTATTGTATTTATTATACTGAAAAGAACCCGCTGCGCATGGTTCATGTCATGCCGGCAACTCACATTCGCGGCAGCCGCCAATCCCATCATACGGCGTGCCTCCGGATTTCGAAGGTAGTAGGCCACCGCCTCGGCAAATGCTTTGGCGTCGCCCATTTCGGTCAGAAGTCCGGTCCTGCCGTCGATGATCATATTGGCGACGCCCGGATTACCACCGGACACGACGGGCAGGCCGGCCGCCTGCGCTTCCAGCACGCCAAGACCGAAAGCTTCGTTCAGGCTGGGCCAGACGGCAAGATCGCACGCCGCTTGAACCCGCGCGAGGTCCTCGGCGGAGAGAGAGCCCAGAAAAGCCGTCTGCCCGAAATCCGATTTTGGAATACCAGTGAACATTGCCTCCACCTCTTCCCGGGCGGGACCATCCCCGACGACGACCAGGGACCAGTCCGGGGTATCCACCCGGCCTAGAGCGTCGGCCAAAAGCCGGTAGGATTCCTTCTTCACGTCCTGCCGCATCATGGCGGCCGCAAGCAACCAGGGCCTGTCCATGTCCAAGCCATGGGCCTTGGCGATCCTGGCACGCGTCTCTTCCCGGGCGGCGGCAGCGGCGGAATAGGGCGCGGTGTCGACAAAGGGGGGAAGGTCGACGGCTTGGCACCGGGTTGAAAGCAAAGGGATTACGCAATCCCGATCTGTGGGATTAAGAAAAAACGCGGCATCGGCACGCGCCAAAGCTTTCCGAACCGCCGCGTGTCCCGTCGCCCAGGGACCTTCTTCCTGTTTCGGGGCGAAGCTTGGCTCCGCGACGCAATACGGTATGGCGAACATGTCGCACAGATCCGGGCCGATCAGGTCAGGCGCCTTGTGGTAAAGGTGATAGGTGAACCACAGGTCCGGCGCGCCATGGCGTTCGTACCAGGATGCAAGATCGGACCGTTCCAAAGCGGCGCGCTCCCAGATGGCGGCTTGCGCCGCCGCATCGCCCTTGCCTTCCCAGCACCGTGTGCTCGACGCCAATGTCACCTTGTGCCCGCCTTGCGCCAGGACCTGCATCAACAGTCGCGCCATGCGCCGGTCGCCTGACGGCACGGGATGAGTGGGGGCCTTCATCGGCGCATAGAATTCTATCCACATGCGGCCGCTTTATCGCTTTCGGACGGGTTTCGCTTGCCCGAACCTTTCGGGTCTTCCGGCAAGCCGAACCGCTGGGCCATGCCGGTGATGCAGACAGCCGCGTCGAATGCCGTGCGCACACGGGCTTCACCCGCCGCGCCATATTGGTCGCGCAGGTCCGGATCCGCGATCAGCTGCGCCAAGGCGGCGGTCAGCGCGGGAACATCGCCCGGCTGCACCAGTGCGCCGGTTTCGCCATCCAGGATCAATTCCGGCACAGCGGATACCGCCGTCGATAATACGGCGAGGCCCTGGCTTTGGGCTTCCATCAGAACATTAGGCAGGCCGTCGCGGTCACCGTCATCTGCGATCTTGCTTGCCAGCACGAACAGGTCGGACTGACGCAAGCGGTTCAGCACCGTCTGTTGCGGCTGCGCACCCAGCCATTCCACACGATCGGCAATACCAATTTCTTCGGCCTGACGTTTCAGCGCCTCGCGTTCTGCGCCGCCGCCGATATGGGTCAATCGCCATTGCAGGTTTTGTGGTATTTTCGACAAGGCGGTGAGAAGGTCGGGATACCCTTTCTTGGCAACGGCCCGGCCCACTGAAATCAACCGCACGGGGTCGGATGGGTCCGAACCGTCGCGTCGGGGTCTGTCCGTTTCCGTATGGGGAAAACGGGCCAAATCCAAGCCATGATAGTCTAAACACACCTTTTCAGGATTAGGTTCGGCCAAATCACGTAGATGGTCCGCACCGACCCCGGTGCAGGTCGAAAGCCAATCCATTGCCGCCAGTTTTTCCCGCTTTTCCCAATCGGAAATGGTCCAGATATCCTTGGCATGGGCAGACCCGCTCCAGGGCAGACCCAGCATCATCGCCGCATATCGGGTGACCGAGGCCGGTGTGTGCAGGAAATGAAAATGCAGGCGGTCTATCCGGCCTTCCAATTCCGCGGCAAGGACCAGGGCCTGTCCGAAGCGGCGGATTCGGTTTGGCGTTCGGTCCCGCATCAGATCCTTGAGCCAAACCTTCCGGGCTTCCGCATAGCCTTTCCGCTTGCGGATCTTCCACCAGGCGCAGAGCACCCGCTTGGGTTCCTGGTATAGATATTCCGGCAGATAGAGGACGGGCGCCGATATTTCCGCGTGCACCGGATGGGTATGGCGATCAGTCGGGTGGCGTAGGGATACGATATGAATGTCCAGGCCGCGACGTTCCAACGCCAGAATTTCCTGTGCGATGAACGTTTCCGATAGCCGTGGATAACCTTTAAGGACGAACGCCGTCGTCATGGAACCTCATCGACCCTCGGCCGCATCCCTATTGCATGTTTTCTGACCAGCCGTCGATCCGGCATATCTCGAAAGGCCGCGCGGTTATTTGGAACTGGCGACGCGAACCTTGTTCCGGGGGCGCGCGGCCAGACGCGCGGCCAGGATATTCACGCTTTCCAACCCGTCCAACAAACCGGGGATGATCACTTCCGAAGGGGGGTTTTGCTGCGGCAGATGACGCAACGCCGTCGCCATGTCCTTTGGCAGTTTGGTCTCTTCCGGGTCCAGCATATTCAGCAGGCCCAATTCCTGCGCCCGTTTGGCGCGGATATATTGCTCGCGCCGAGGATAACGGCGCGGCACGATGACCGCCGGTTTGTCGAAGGACAGGATTTCACAGAAGGTGTTGTATCCACCCATCGCGACCATGCCGACCGCGTCGACGATCAATTGTTCCAAATGGGCGTCGAAGGTGATGATTTCCACATCGTCCAATTTTTCCGCGCGGCCTTTGAACGCGGCCTGGCTTTCGGTCGACATGAACGGACCAAGCACCACCAGCGCCGGATAAGGCAGCTTGCGATCGGTTTCGTATGCCTGAAGGACCCAGTCGACCAGTTCCTCTCCATCGCCGCCACCGCCGGGCGTTACCATGATATAGGGCTTGTTGATTTTCGAGGTCGCGAAGGCGGAAGTTGGAAGATCGGCCGGTTCGCTGCGCTGCAGGTAGCCGGTATAGACCATCTTGCGACGGACCGATTGCGGGATTTCCAAGCCTTCAAGCGGGTCGCAGAATTGCGGCAGGCCATAGACCCAAAGCTCGTCGTAATATTGCGACAGGGCCGGGATGGCGCGCTTGCGCTTCCATTCCGGTTCCAGCAGGGCCGGCTCATCCATTACATCGCGCAGACCCAGAACGCAGGGAATGCCCTTTTCGTTCAGGTCTTGCAGCGTGGATTCCACTTCGCCATGCAGCCCCAACGGTTCCTTGTCGACGATGAAAAGGTCCGGATCGAAGGTTTCGGCGGTATGGCGGATGATCGATTCCCGGATCGCCAATGTGTCCGCGATATTCATATGCAGCTTCAACGGCGTGTACTCGCCATTGCGCAGTTTGATGACGCCGGGCACACGAACGAAGTCCACACGGGTGCGGAAATCGAAACTGCCGATGATGGAAGACCCGGTCAGGATCAGGACGGATACATCCTTGGATTCTTCAACCAAGGCATGCGCAATCGCCCGCACGCGCCTCAGGTGACCAAGCCCGAAGGTGTCGTGGCTGTACATCAGCACGCGTTTATGGTGGCCCCGGCTCATCCTCGTGCACCTTCCTCGCGGCAGCGGTTTCTTTTCGTCCGCCAATTGCCGGTTTGCGCCCCCCCGCGAACGAATCCCGGGACAATTGAACTCCCCGATTCGAACTATTACATGGAAAAGTCCTACCGTCACAATGGATTTCCGACTCAGCCCGGCATGTCCAAATCGCCGTGAAGACCGCTGATAGGCATCCAAACCCGGAAATCGCGTCATTTTTTGCCGGTTCGCGATAAAGTGTGACCGTAGCGGTTGGTTTTGCGGGGCGCCCGCACACATAAAGGGGTAGGGAAATCGCCTCTGACCGCACGAACAAGGAAAAGCATTGTCCCGATTGGATTCATTCATCCGCCGCGTGACTGCCCAGCGCGCCTGCTTGGACTATGCCGCCCAGTTGATTGATGGGCAGGATGGCGTGGTTTTGGAGGTCGGCCTCGGCAACGGTCGGACTTTCGATCACCTGCGTGAAATTATGCCGGATCGCGAGATTTTCGTCTTCGACCGGCAGGTGGCATCCCACCCCGACAGCACGCCGGACGAGGATCACCTTTTCCTCGGCGATCTTCCCGATACCCTGGCGAGGGCGGCGGAAGACCTGCCGCAGCCCGCCATTTTGGTGCATAGCGATATCGGCACGGGCAATGCGGAATGGGATGCCAGGATGGCGGAGATGATGGCCGATGTGTTGCCCCGGGTCCTGAAACCAGGGGCGGTTGTCGTCAGTGACCAAAAGATATCCCTGGCCGATGCGGAAGACATTTCTCTGCCCGCAGGCGTGCAAAAGGGGCGATATTTCTTCCAGACGTATCGCGGCCGATAGAATAATCCGAAACGTCCGGCCTTTTCCTGATTCCGCGGCCTGTGCCGCACTCGGCCCAAAGGTGGTGGACGGTCAGAGGTTGAAATCGACAATGACGGGCACGTGGTCGGACGGCTTTTCCCAACCGCGCGCGTCCTTGACGATATCAACGCCGGTGACCGCGCCGGCCAATGGCGCCGTTACCCAGACATGGTCCAGGCGGCGGCCCTTATTCGCGGCCTGCCAGTCGCGGGACCGGTAGCTCCACCAGCTATACAGCTTTTCCGGTTCCGGAATTTGGGCGCGAACCGCGTCCACCCATTTCAAGCCGTTTTGAAAAGCCGTCAGTTTCTCGACCTCAATCGGCGTGTGGCTGACGACCTTAAGAAGTTGTTTGTGCGACCAGACGTCGTTTTCCAAGGGCGCGATATTCAGATCGCCGACCAGCACCATCGGCTTGGTCGCCTTTCGGTCGGACTTGAACCAATCGCGCATTTCATCGAGGAAACGCAGTTTGTGATCGAACTTCTCGTTCACCTCCGGGTTCGGTTCGTCGCCGCCGGCGGGAATGTAGAAATTGTGCAGCTCGAACTTACCGTCGACATCGACCGCCACATGCCGGCAATCCTCCTTGCCCGCCCAATCGCGGCTGCCCGTGTCGGTAAGCGGCAGGCGGGACAGGATGGCGACGCCGTTATACCCTTTCATGCCGCGAAAGATGACATGCTCGTAGCCCAGCGCTTTGATGTCCTCCAGCGGGAATTTCGAATCCTCGACCTTGGTTTCCTGCAGGCACAGCACATCCGGCTTATGGCTCTCCGTGAACTGCGCGACAATGGGCATGCGAAGTCGGACGGAGTTGATATTCCAGGTAGCCAGACGCATTGCGGAAATCCTTCCAGGTAAGAAAAAGCCGGTTCAGAAAGTGAAGGGGAGACCCCGTTGACGGAACGAGGTCGTTCAGGCCGCCGCACCCCGCGACACGCGTTTCGCGGCATAGGCCCGGGCGGCGTCCCCAAAGGCGCCGAACATTGCCTTGCTCAACGGCCAGGTCAGGGCGACGGGGTGTTCCGGATGCCATTGAACGCTGAGCAGGAAGCCCTTGGCGGACGGCATCGAGACGGCCTCGATAATGCCGTCGGGGCTCTCCGCTTCGACAACAAGATCGGGGGCCAGGCGGTCGATGGCCTGGGAATGCAGGGAATTCACGTCCGCCTCGGTCGCGCCGCCGGCCAAATCCGCCAGCGGCCCGTCCGCACGGATCGAAATCGAATGGGCGACGTCGTATTGCCCGGAATAATCCAGATCGTTGTTCACCCGGTGATCGCGCTTGCCCGGCAGTTCCTGAACATGCTGATGCAAGGTGCCGCCCAGTGCGACATTCAGTTCCTGGTGACCCCGGCAAACGGCGAAAAGCGGCATGCCGCGTTCAATCGCCTTTTTGATCAGCGGCAGGGTGGTGCTGTCGCGGCGCGGGTCGCGCTTTACGCCTTCGCGGAAAGACGGGCCTTCGTAGTGATGCGGCTCCACATTCGACGGACTGCCAGTCAGGAACAATCCGTCCAGCCGGTCCAGCAACATGTCCAGGTCCAACACATCGCCCAGCGGCGGAACGATCATCGGCGTCGCCTGCGCGGCATTGGCGATGGCGTTCACATATTTGTCGCCGACCTTCACGTAGAAGCGGTTGCCTTCGTCTTCGATGGCGCAGCCTGAAACACCGATCAGTGCGCTTTGCATGGCGTTCACCTATATCTGATATGTCTTGTCGCCGGCGCGTCTGGCAAAACCCGTGCCGATGGCTTAGGCCAACGAGGGCAGGGTGCGATCCGGCTTCCGGAATTTGTAGCGGAAGCCGCCGAAGAGGGCACCCCGGAAATTGCGGTGTATTGTCGCCGAACGAAAAATTGAGCAGTTCGATCCGATAGTAAATCGACGGCTCAGGAAACAGGGTTTTACGATCACGTGGACGCAACGATTGAAACCATCGTGCTGCTCAAGGGCGCTGTCGTCGGGGCATGGTTCCTGGTCTGGTTCGCACTGGAACGGTTCCGCCCGGCGGCTCGGGAATGGGTTCAATCGCCATCCCAATCCTCATCGGTCGGCGCGGCGGCAACGTCCGAGGATGACAAGCGAATGGGGCGGTTTAACCGTTGGTTCAGGAACGGTGCGCTCTTCGCCATCAACACGCTTTTGTCCCCGGCGATCGTTATTCCGATCAGTACCGTCATGGCGGCTTATGGCCCCGATTGGCGTCCCGATTGGGTTGGGCAGGCCTATGGCGGCTGGGCCGGTTTGGCGCTTGATATCCTGTTGCTCGACCTCTTCATCTACGTTTGGCACCGGGCCAACCACGTTCTTCCCTTCCTGTGGCGTTTTCATCAGGTTCATCATTTCGACCGGCATCTGGATACGACGAGCGCGGTGCGGTTTCATTTCGGTGAGGTCGTTCTCTCCGCCGTGACGCGCGGGCTTTATGTGGGGCTGTTGGATATTCCTCTGACCTCTGTTCTGGTGTTCGAAGCGGTGGTGCTGCTCTGTTCCATATTCCATCATTCGAATGCGCGCCTGCCGGCGGGTGTGGAGCGCGCGCTCAGCATGGTCATCATCACGCCGGGCATTCATTGGGTGCATCACCATGCGGTCCGCAAGGACACGGATTCGAACTACGGCACGCTGTTCAGTTTCTGGGACAGGGTGTTCGGGTCCCGTTCGAAAACCGCCCGCTGGGCCGAGATGCCGATCGGGCTTGAAGGCGAGACGGTCGATAAGTCGCTCGTCGGTCTGCTGCTGGCGCCGATCCAAAGGCCGCGATAGGCCGCCCTATCGGACGAGCCCCTTGGTGAATTCCCGATGGAAACGGAAATAGCCGTCTTCCGTCACTTTCAGATGCTCTTTGATCAAGGCGTGAAGCTGCGGAAGACGGTGAAACGGCACGCCGGGGAAGGAATGGTGTTCCGCATGATAGGGCATGTTCCAGGCCAGTTTGCGGACAAACCAGGTCGTCCGTGTCGTCCGGCTGTTTTCCAGCATGTTCGGCGAATAGGGGCAGCCGCCATGCTCGGCAAGCAGATAAAGCCTTAGAAACGGCTGGCCGAGCAGAAGCGGCACCAGCCAAACGAAAATCAAGACGGTCGATCCGGTGGCCAGCGATGCCGCGGCGAGCAGGCCATAAAGCATCACCATGACCCGCGCCTCCCAAGCAATCTTTTTCCGTTCCGGTGTCGGAATGAAATGCCCGGCATCCCCGTCGCACGCTCGACCACAAGCATTGCGCGCCAAGGTTTTCAAATGGCTGAACCACACGGGCAGTCCGGTGATATGGACCAAATATTGGCCAAGGGTCTGCGGTTTGGGCGATTGAAGTTCGGGGTCTTTCTCTGGATCCTGGGTGTAGCGATGGTGTTCGAAGTGGAAATGCCGGAACCAGTCGGGCGGCAGGATGATCAGGAATCCGCAAATCCAGGCGACCGCCTTGTTCAGCCACGCCGTCGCGAACACGGTGCGGTGCGATGTCTCGTGCAGCAGGGTGAAGAGGAAGACCAGCAGAATACCCTGGGGCAGCATCAGCGCGGGCCAACAGGGAACCCGTGCGGCGATCAACCCGCCGAGCAACAGGATCAATCCCCAATGTCCCGCCAAATGCAGCAATCCTTCCCGATCCGACTTCCGGGTCAGGTCGGCGCGTTGTTGCGGCGGCAACGAGCGGATAAAGGCGCGGTGATCCATAAGGTTCCTTTGGCGGGCCTGAATTCTTTAAACCGTTTTAGTTGATCAGGATCAATGACGTCGTTCTAACTTTTTGTTTTGCTTTGCATATTAGTGTGGGGAAAAGCGATGAGCACAGATACAAAGCAAGCACCGTCGGATGTTGGCGCGGTGTTGGATGCGCAGGCTGAACAGGCTGCGGTGAAACCGGCAGCGAAAACGCCGACCCAGGCAAAGGCGAAATCAGCGAAGCCGAAAACCGCAAAAACCCGTGTTGCCAAAACGGGTAAGGCCAAGCCCGTGGGCGTTGAACCCGGCAAAACGGATCGAGCCGGGGCACCGCAGCATGATGGCGGTGAGCAACTGCACCACCTGGCTGAGATGCGGCACGATCCCGAAACCATTCGCCGCCTCTTCGAGAATGGCGAATATCCGTATCACACAAAGATCAAGCGGCAGGTCTATGAACAGCACAAGGCCGACCTTCAGGTCGAATTGCTGAAGGTCCAGCGCTGGGTGAAAGAGACGGGACAGAAAATTGTCATCCTGTTCGAAGGGCGCGACGCGGCCGGCAAGGGCGGCACCATCAAACGCTTTATGGAACACTTGAACCCCCGCGGTGCGCGTGTCGTCGCATTGGAAAAACCCACCAACCAGGAACAGGGCCAGTGGTATTTCCAGCGCTATGTCGAGCATTTGCCGACGGCGGGTGAAATCGTGATGTTCGACCGGTCCTGGTACAACCGGGCAGGGGTCGAGCGCGTCATGGGCTTCTGCAACGGCAACGACTATCTGGAATTCATGCGACAGGTGCCTGAGCTTGAGCGGATGTGGACGCGGTCGGGCATCCGGCTTTACAAATACTGGTTCTCGGTCACCCAGGACGAACAGAAACGCCGCTTCGCCCAGCGCAAGAAAGACCCGTTGAAACAGTGGAAGCTATCGCCGATCGACATCGCCTCGCTGGAAAAGTGGGAAGACTATACCGAGGCGAAGGAAGCGATGTTCTTCTATACGGATACGGCGGACGCGCCGTGGACCATCGTAAAGTCATCCGACAAGAAACGCGCGCGCTTGAACTGCATGCAGCATTTCCTCTCCACATTGTCCTATCCCGGAAAGAACGAGCATGTGGTTCATGGACCGGACCCGTTGATCGTCGGCTCCACCCATCATGTGATCGGTAAAAGTGAGCACATCCTGGGGGCAAGCCTGCAAGGCGATTAACCCGTGCGGCCGGACGGTCAGGGTTCGTCGTGATCTTGGCGGTGGAAAGCCAATCCGTAGAGCCATTCCGCAAGTGTCAGGATCAGGAATCCACCGACGGCGAAGATCGGCAACCGCCATTCGACCAGATAGCCGCGATAGGGGCGGATTGGTTTCCACCCGGTGAAATCGGGGAAATAGGTCCAGGCCGCCCAAAGCGCCGCGCCCAGCAGAACGGCGACGGACAGGCCCAGAATGTGGCGGAATGTCGTCATCTGGCCTTTTCCTTCACCGCCTGCGAAGGCCGGTGGCGTCGACCGCCAACACCGTCAAATTGCCGATGCGGGTCAGCGCACCGTCCAGGGTGACCGGTTCCGCAGTGTGCCGCAGGATTTCCGGCGACAAGGCTTCTCCAGCCGGTCCGGTCATCAGAAAGAAGCTCTCCCCTTCCACCGGCGCGGCGGAGACGAAGACCGGCGGCTGTCCGCCCGCGATACACAGATTTGCGCAGGCCTTGTGGGCAAGGCCGGTGCCCGGTCGCATCGCACCGGCCGCGCATCGCCCGTCGCAGATTTCGCCGGACAGGCGCCAACGGCCTAACGGTTCGGCTTGCGGGATTGCCGCGGCGTCGCCCTCAATCGCGGCCAGGCCCTGTTTGCCGTTGCCCAATTGCAGCATGCGGAGCGAGCCGCGCTCCATCAGAATGCCGCGCACCGCGACCGCTTTGCCCGCCAGGGGTTGCACACGATCTTGCACGCCGGTCTTGCCGTTGCCGTTCAGCAGAATGACCTTTCCGGCCGGAATCGCCTCTGTCCCCTTGGTGACCCATAGCGCCGGATAGGCCCCGCCGATCACCGTGCCTTCAAGATTCTGGGGGCCGATATCGAAACGGAAACGACCGCCGTCGGGATCTGCCTGCGTCGCACCGACCAGCACGGCAGCGCCAGCGAAACCGACAGTCATAATCACGCAAACCGCAGCCAAGAAAGCCCGCAGGGGTTTCGGGATCTTTGCCGCCCAGCCGACGAAGAAGGGTTGTGCCGATGTCATGTCATTCCCCCTTCCATCAACCGAACGGGTTCCTGATAGGTGCCGGGCGGATTCGCTTTCCCATGAATGAACAGCATGCCGTCCGTCAGGCGTAGCCGATAGGTCGGGATCATTTCGGTAAAGGGCGGCGGGGAGCGCCCATCCTCCATCCGGTAGCCGAAACCGTGCCAGGGGCAGGTGATGCAGCCGCCGACAATCTTGCCTTCGCCGAGCGGTCCGTTCTGGTGGGCGCAGGCATTGGCGACCGCGGCCAGGGTATCGCCGTTGCGGAAGACCGCGACGCGTTCGTCCGGTGACAGCACGACGATCCGTCCGCGTTTGTCGGGGATTTCCATCGGCGGGCAGACGGGGACCCAGTCGTCATCGGGTGAGGCTGTCGATGTCATCCGCCTTTCCTTCACAGCCGCCAGGACGTGCAGCACCGCCACCGCCCCCGCGCCGCCGAAAAGAAGCAGGGTCAGCCCAACCGTTGCCTGATCCAACCAGGCGCCGAAGGCCAGATGCCCGGTCGCCGCCAGGTAGCCCGCATAGACCAGCAGGTGCAGCCGCTTCCACAGTTTGGGTCCCAGAAAACTGAGCCAGAAGTCATGACTGGTGAAGGCCATGACCGCCATGACCAGAAGCGCGAGGATGCCCAAAGCCTCGAACGGAAATCCGACCACATGGCCGAAGGCGGTGTTGGAACTCAGCAGGGCTTCCAGCATCGGCGTGCGGCTGAAGGCAAAGTACCAATCCAGAACGAACAATGCATGACCGATTGCGATGAAAAAGGTCAGAACTCCAAAATGCCGCCGGTTGTACAAGAGCGGTAGGAACCGCGAATCCAATCGGGCGAGGGGGCCGATCAGCAGGATGACCGTCAGCATCAGATAGGCGCAGGTCCCGAAGGCGCGCGCCCGCCAAATCGGTGCGTCGACCGGCCTCGCATGGTCGGCAAGCGGCGGCGCGACATAGAGGAAAAGCGCGATATACAGGATGGCGGCCGCCAGCAAGACACCGTCATAGAACCATTTGTTTCGGTTCCACTGGACGGGGATGTAGCGGACGCTCATGACCAGCCCCGTATATCGGCAAGGCTCAGTTTTTCAGGGGGCGGCGGGGTCGATCCATCCGGTCGAACCATAAGGGCGGTCAGAAGGATCGCCGCGATGCAGGCGGCCAGACCGAAACCCAGCCGGCCGATCGCCTTGCGCTGCGGGGTGTGGCGGTTGCGCCAGGCCTCGCGACCCGACGCGGCCAATCGCCAACGCCAAAGGACGATGGGCCAAAGCAGGACAAGACCCGGTGCGATGAGCACGCGGAAAACATAGCCGCCCCTGGCGTTCGGCTCTACACGGTCCAATCCGAAAAGCAGAAAAGCGATTGCGATAACAGCGCCCGCGCCGAGCCAAAGCTGTGCCGCGGCAATAAGGAACTGGGCGGTTTCGGCCGCGTTCATTTTGCCTCTTTGACCAAGGCAACCAGCGCAGCGACATGGCGGTTGAGCGCCTTGTCGGTCCGTTCATCCACAAGATTGCCTGCCTCGTCGAAAGCCTTGCTCGCTTGGGCGACCATCAGTTCGGGCAATTGCATGATCCGTGGATTGAAAGGGGTCAGGCAATGGCGCAGTGAATACTGCGACCGCTCGCCGCCGGCGCGCCCGGCCGCCGCCGACATGATGACGACGGGCTTTTCATTCAGGGGTTGGTTTTCGTCCCGGCTGATCCAATCGAGAGCGTTCTTCAAGCCGCCCGGCAGGTTCTTGTTGTATTCGGGGGTTGAGATCAGCACGCCGTCGGCCGCGCGGATCTGGTCCACCAGCACGGTAACGCCGGGCGGGGTGCCTTCTGCCTCAAGATCCTCATCGAACAACGGCAGGCGAATATCGGCCAAGGTGCACGCGGCATTGAAGTCGGGCCCGGACAGTTTTTGGAAGGCCAGTCGGATCAGCGCGGTATTGAACGAAGCACGGCGCAGCGACCCGGAAATCCCTAGGATTTTCATTTGATGACGACCTTCCAATCAAAGCTCATTAAATCGCGACCCAGTTGGAAACCGCGTCCGGCTTCATATACCCATACCGCATTTTGCGCCAGTAACGTCCGGTCCCAGGGGCGTGAAGTCCACGTGACCCTGGAAAGGCCCTATAACAAAAAGGTGGCGATCAGCGGCAGCAGCACGGCGGTCGCCAAACCGTTCAGCCCCATGGCAAGGCCTGAGAAAGCAGCCGCGGTTTCCCCCAATTGCACCGCGCGCGCCGTGCCGATCCCGTGGGAGGCGAGGCCGAGCGCGAAACCCTGCACGCGCGGATCGTGGACGCGGATCAAGTTCAGCACGCCGGTCCCGAACGCCGCCCCGATGATGCCGGTCAACATGACCAGCACGGCGGTCAGCGTCGGCAGCCCGCCCATATCCTCCGCAATTGCCATGGCGATGGGCGCGGTCGCCGATTTCGGGGCCAGCGAGACAAGCAGCGCCGTCGACCCGTCCAGCAGCCAGGCGATGCCCACCGCCGATCCCGCCGCGGTCAGCGACCCCACCACCAGGGCCACCGCCAGCGCGGCCGCGGACCGGCGCACATGGGCGAATTGTCGATAGAGCGGCACGGCAAGCGCCACCGTGGCGGGGCCCAGCAAGAAATGAACAAACTGCGCGCCCTCGAAATAGGTGCCGTATTCCGTATCGGTCAGGATCAACAAGGTCGACAGCAGCGCGACCGCGATCAGCACCGGGTTCACCAGTGGGTGGCGTTTGCATTTCCCGTGTATCCACAGGCCCACTTGATAGGCGACAAGGGTGAAGGTCAGCCCGGCCAGCGGACTGGCCGACAGATAGACCCAAATGTCACGCGCGGTGTCGGTCATTTGGTGCCGTCGCTTTTCGGCATCAACCAGTGCAGGACCAGGGCGGTGACGACAATCGCGGCCAAGGTGCTACCGACCAACGCCGCGGCGACGGGTCGCCATTCCGCTTGCAATAACCCGATATGGGTAATAACCCCGACGCCCGCCGGCACGAACAACAACGCCAAGTGTTGCAGCAAGCCGGAAGATGCCGAAGCCAACCCGTCCGGAACCGATCCTTTGATGACCAACCCGCCGAACAACAATGCCATCCCGATCACAGGCCCCGGCACGGGCAGGTCCAGCGCCAGCCTTATTACTTCGCCGGCAAGCTGACAGACGAGGAGTAGGGTTATGAAGCCTAAGGGCATGAGGTTTCCTCACCAGTTCGGCGCGTGGCCGCCGGATGGATTTTGCTGTTAGAGTTCAGTATGGCGGAAGAGAACCCGGACGCAATGGAAAGGGGATGTTTTGCGGCGGGTTGGTCGGCCTGCCATATGGACAAGCCTTGGGTTGAATATTGCGACGTGTCGTAAACGGACGCGCACGTGGCGCTCAGACGAGGGCTGAGACGGCATGGTCCGTGCGACTCGACGGGCACCGCGAGGACCCTTCATGTCTTGAAAGGACGGGTAATGATTCAAGTGCTGGGCAGCATCTGGGCGCTTCTTACCGGAATCGTGTTGATCATGTTGGGCAACGGCATGCACTTCACCCTGATCGGTCTGCGCGGCGGGATCGAGGGATTCTCGGCATCGGAATTGGCCATCGTCACTTCCGGCTATTTCATGGGTTTCCTGTCGGGCGCACGGTATACGCCGAAACTGATCCAGCGCGTCGGGCATGTGCGCGTTTTCGCGGCATTGGGCAGTTTCATGTCGGCGGGGTTGATCGCTTTTCCGCTGGTGACCGAACCCTGGGCCTGGACAATCCTGCGCCTGCTGGTGGGCTTTTGCATGTCGGGCATTTATGTCGCGGCGGAAAGCTGGCTGAACGATGCCGCCACCAATGAGTCGCGCGGGAAGGTTCTGTCGGCCTACATGATCGCCCAGACGCTGGGCATTATCGGGGCGCAAGGTCTGCTGACGCTGGGCGATGCCGGGACGTCCGTTCTTTTCATCGGCGCGTCGATCCTTGTGTCGGTATCCTTTGCCCCGATCCTGCTTTCCGCCAGCCGCGCGCCGGCCACCGACGTTGTCCGCCCCATGTCCCTGCGGAAGCTTTTCTCGCTCTCGCCGCTCGGGACCATCGGGATATTCGTCCTTGGCGGCGTGTACGCGGCGCAATCGGGCATGGGCGCTGTTTACGGATCTCAAATTGGACTGACGGCATCGCAGATCGCCTTGTTCATTGCGATGCTTTTCGGCGGCGCGCTGTTGCTGCAATACCCGATCGGTTGGCTTTCGGACCGTGTGGATCGTCGGAAACTGATCTTCGGCGCGGCTCTGCTTGGTGCTGTTTCCTGCACTTTGGGCTGGCTTGCTGACGGACGGCTTGAGTTCATGATGGCCGCGGCCTTCCTGGCCGGCGGGGTGACGACACCGCTTTACGCTCTGTTCCTGGCCTATACCAATGACTACCTGTCGGTTGAGGATATGCCGGCTGCCTCCGGTGGGCTGATTTTCATTTTCGGCTTGGGCGCCATTTTGGGGCCGCTTGCCACGGGTGGGGCAATGGAAAGCCTTGGACCCTTCGCATTCTGGCTGGTGCTCGGCGCGATGTTCGGCGTCATCGCGCTCTATGCCCTCTATCGCATGTCGCAACGCGCGGCGGTCTCGGTGGAAGAGACCGAAAGTTACCTCAGCGTCCTGCCCACGGCGTCGCCGGTCGCGGTTGAGGCCGCCGGCGCCTGGGCCGCCGAAAACGCCGAGGCCGAGCGCGAGGCTGAAGCAGAAGCAGAGAAGGACGCCGAGGAGGACGCCGGCGACAAACCTTGATTTTCGGGTGTTCAGTTCGAGCGGGTCACCCTGTCACGATTATTCCGCGTGACAGTGGCCACAAGATCGAAAACGCTTCGACGGAATTTGAAGGCTGTGGACGAAACCTAGCCACTCGGCCTGACGCGCCGGTAGGCGAGGGCTTCGGCGATGTGCTGGCGGCGGACTTGGGGTGCGCCTTCCATATCGGCGATGGTGCGGGCGACGCGCAGGACGCGATGGTAGCCCCGTGCGGTGAGTTTCAGTTTTGTCGTGGCGTCGGCCAGCAGGGCCCGGCCGGGATCGTCCGGCGCGGCGACCTCTTCCAACAAGGTGCCGTCGACATCGGCGTTGGTGCGGATTGGTTTGGATGCTTTCACATCGGCGTAACGCGCGGTCTGGATGTCACGGGCGGCGCGGATGCGGGCGGCGACCTCCGCCGATCCTTCCGCCGGCGGCGGCAGGGAAAGGTCCATCGGGTTCACGGCCGGCACATCCACATGAATATCGATCCGGTCGAAAAGCGGTCCTGAGATCTTGGCTTGGTAGTCCAAGGCACAGCGCGGCGCGCGGCTGCAGGCCATGTCCGGGTCGTCCAGATGGCCGCAGCGGCAGGGGTTCATCGCGGCCACCAGTTGGATGCGTGCCGGATAGGTCACATGCGCATTGGCGCGGGCAACGACGGACTTCGCCGTCTCCAACGGTTGCCGCAAGGATTCCAAACTTTGACGATTGAACTCAGGCAATTCGTCCAGAAACAGCACACCATTGTGGGCCAGGCTGATCTCCCCCGGCCGGGCGCGCTGGCCGCCGCCGACAAGCGCGGGGGTGCTGACCGTATGGTGCGGGTTGCGAAACGGCCGGCGCGTGGCGAGGCCCTGTTCCATCAATATGCCCGCGACGCTTTGGACGAGGGAGAGTTCCAACGCTTCCTTCGGCTGAAGCGGGGGAAGGATGCCGGGAAGCCGTTCGGCCAACATGCTTTTGCCCGCGCCCGGCGGGCCGACCATCAAAAGGTTATGGCCGCCGGCCGCCGCGATCTCCAGCGCCCGTTTGGCCGCTTCCTGACCTTTGATATCCTTCAGGTCGGGACCGGCCAATTCATCGGCGGCGACAATTCCTTCCGGCCGCGCGAGGGCGACCCGGCCCTTGAAATGGTTCACCAGGGTCAACAGATCGGCGGGCGCCAAGACTTCCAGGTCGCCTGCCCAAACCGCTTCCGACCCACAGGGCGCGGGACAGACTAGGCCCTTGTCCTGTTCCATCGCCGCCATCGCGGCGGGCAGCACGCCGCTGACCGGGGCAAGACGGGAATCCAACCCCAATTCGCCCAAGACGACGAAACCGTCCAGGGCGTCGCTGGGAATAACCTCCAGCGCCAGCATCAGGCCCAATGCGATGGGCAGGTCGTAGTGGCTGCCTTCCTTCTGCAAATCGGCGGGTGACAGGTTGATGGTGATGCGTTTGGGCGGCAAGGCAAGGCCGATGGCCGTCAGGGCAGACCGCACCCGTTCCTTGCTTTCGGCCACCGCCTTGTCCGGCAGGCCGACAATCGCGAAGGACGGCAATCCGTTCGACAACTGAACCTGAACATCGACGGGCCGCGTCTCAACCCCCTGAAAGGCGACCGTCGTCACATGCGCAACCAAACCACCACTCCGTCCTATGGTTGCGAAAACTATACCCGGTTCGCCTTATAAGGCACGCGGGAAATACCGCCTATTGCGGATGTGGTCCCCTACGGTGCGTTGTTTCCACGGGACGGCCTTGGGGATAGTCTTCTGAAAACGACGCTACTGCCCGGCATTCGAAGGGAGCCATCGTGACCGAATTTCCATCGCCAGATTCCCATGCCGCCTGCCGCAGCGCCATCGTTCCCGGCCAAGGCGCTGTCCTCAACCGCGCGGCGTGGTCATGAACGGACCAACGCGCGACTTTCTCGGCTATGCCGACGCGGCGCCCTTTGCGGATTGGCCGGAAGGGGCGCGCATCGCGGTCAATTTCTGTATCAACTATGAGGAAGGGGGGGAGCTCTCGGTTCTCGAAGGCGACGCGCATTCCGAAACCAGGATTTCCGATGTGGCGGTCCCGCCGGTCGATGGTGGCCGCGACCTCAATATCGAAAGCTCATACGAATATGGATCGCGGGTTGGCTATTGGCGGCTGCTGCGTGCCTTCACGGATCGGGGTTTGAACGCGACGGTAAACCTGGTCGGTCGCGCGGGTGAGGTGAACCCAAGGGCCCTCTCGGCGATGATGGACGCGGGGTTCGACCTGCACCCGCACGGTTGGCGGTGGATCGACTATGCGAAACTATCCCGTGCGGAGGAAGCCGCGATGATCGCGAAGTCGATCACCCAGGTCCGGGACCTGACCGGCGCGGCGCCGCTTGGCTATTATGCCGGGATGCCGTCGATGAACACCCGCGCGCTCGTCCGGGAAGCCGGATTTCTATACAGTTCCGACGTCAATAATGACGACTTGCCCTATTGGTCGCCCGATCATCCGGGCTTGCTGCTGGTGCCTTACGCGCTGGACACCAATGACAGCCGGTTCGGCCGTGACGGCGGCGGCTATGTGCTGGGTGAGGAATTCTTCATCTATCTGCGCGACACATTTGACCAGCTGTATGCCGAAGGCGGCGACCGGCCGAAGATGATTACGGTGGGTCTGCACGCGCGGTTGTTGGGGCGGCCTGGCCGCATTGGCGCCCTACACCGTATCCTGGACCACATGATGAAACAGGACCATGTCTGGATCGCGCGGCGGGACGACATCGCCCGCCATTGGCAGCAGCGCCACCCGGACCCAAGGACTTGACGATGGATGCGTTGTTGACCCCGCGGGTTAGGGGCTAAGCTGATCCCATCCATAGGGCACCGAAAACCGGCGCTATCGTCCGGCGTTGTTAAGGGGAGCAAGGTGACCGATTATCCGTCGACCGTTAGCTATATCGGCTATCACGCCGCAACGGCGCCGGGGCATCCGGCCATCATCGAAGGGGGGCGCGGGGTATCCTATCGCGACTTCTACCGGGATATCGGGAAGATGGCGGGGGCCTTGGCGGATTTCGGCATCGGGCCGGGCGACATGGTCGCCATCGAAATCACGGGGTTTTATCGCCATTGGGTGATGTTGTTGGCCTGCGAGGTTCTGGGCGCCGGGACCCTGTCTTTCAATCAATCGGAAGTCGATGCCCTGGGGCGGCATTTCAGGTTGATGGACCGGGTCATTTGTTCCTCGGCCTTGAACAGCGAAGCTTTCGAAGCAGCGAATGAACCTGGATATACGGAACAAGCCCCCAAGGTTCATGTCACTGACCAGGAATGGCTCTCGGCCGTCGCGCAGCGGGCAGTTGTGGACATATCCCCTTCCGTCCGGCTCGGCGCGGATGCACCGGCGCGGATTGTGAAAAGCTATGGGACCATGGGCATGCTTCAACTGATGGTCCATACCGGCAGGGTGCATGATTTCTGGCTGCGCCAGTTCCGCTTCAGGACGACAATGGACCGGAACGCGCGTTATCTTTTGACGGCCGGTTTCGGCATCCAGGCTTTCCATGTTCACGCCACAAGCTGTATCCGCATGGGCGGCACCTGCGTCTGCGGGAATCCGAACGAGCTTGCCCAGGACATAGGGCGTTATGGAATCACCCATGCGACCTTCATGCCCAATCAACTGGAACAGCTTCTCGCCGCGCAGGGGGAGGAGCATCTGAAACCGCGATTGCGCCAGGTCTTCACGATTGGCGCGCCCGCGGCCAAGCAGGTCCGGGCCCGAGCGCGGCAAATTCTGGTCGATGAAATTTCCGAAAGCTATGGAACCAACGAGGCCGGCGGCATCTGCAGCATGGATGACGATGGGGTGGGCGCCGCCTTCCCCGGCGTCGAGGTCGAGGCGGTGGGCGCCGACGGCAATGCCTGTTTCGGCTCCCAAGGGCAAATCAGGGTGAAGAGCGCCGGTGTCGTCGACGGCTATTTGGGCGATCCTGAAACCACAGCCCGTATGTTCCGCGACGGCTGGTTTTATCCCGGTGATATCGGCGTGCTCTATGACCGTCACCGTTTGACCTTGGCGGGCCGCATCGAAGACTTTCTGGAGATCGACGGCACAAAATACTCGTTGAATGTATTGGAGAAGGCGTTGATAGACGCCTTGCCGGCGAAGGACATCTGCCTGTTGGCCGGCGGCGGACCGGACGTGGCGCTGACCCTGCTGGTCCTGACGGAGAGTCCGGAGGACACGGCCCGGATCCGGCAGGAAGCGCAATCCCTATTGCCGCCGGGTGTCGACCGCATCACCGTCATCGAAGCGCGGAAAATACCCCGCGGGACGGATGGTACCGTGCAGCGCGCCAAACTGGGCTGGCAGTTGCAGCAGGCATTGACCGGCAACGCGTCCGACTAGCCGGGAAATAATGGCGTACGGCCGGGACCGACTTGCAAAGCGGGGATACGGCAACTACTTCCTGCAGCGCCGACCCGTCCGATCCATAGCCCCACCAATTGCCGCCGGCCGCCATGTTCATGCTCCAAGAAAAACTGGGAAAATTTGTCGAAGGCCGTCGGTTCCAGGGCTTCGTCATGGTCCTGATCATTACGAACGCCGTTACGCTCGGCCTCGAAACGATGCCGGGCGTCATGGCCGTGGCCGGCGACTGGCTGCACCTTTTCGACAAGGCGGTGTTGGCCGTCTTCGTTTTCGAGATCCTGGGCAAGCTGATTTACCGGCGGGCACGGTTCTTCCTGGACGGGTGGAACATATTCGACTTCGTCATTGTCGGGATCGCCCTTATCCCGGCCTCGGGACCGCTCGCCGTTCTTCGGTCCCTCCGTGTGCTGCGGGCGTTCCGGCTGCTGTCGGTCGTGCCGTCCATGCGCCGGGTGGTTCAGGCGCTGCTGCTCGCCATCCCGGGGATCGGGTCGGTGGGGCTTTTGATCCTGCTGATCTTCTATGTGGGGTCGGTCATTTCCACCAAGATCTTCGGTGCTGCCTTCCCGGAATGGTTCGGCACCATCGGGGCGTCCATGTATACGTTGTTCCAGGTGATGACCCTGGAAAGCTGGTCGATGGGCATCGCGCGGCCGGTCCTGGAACAGTTTCCGCATGCCTGGATTTTCTTCATCCCCTTCATCCTGGTCACCAGTTTCACGGTCCTGAACCTGTTCATCGGCATCATCGTCGACGCTATGCAGTCCCAACATCTGGCCGAGCAGAAGGAATTGGACGCCCAACTCGACGCCCAGATGGATGCGCAGACACGGGCGATGCATGCGGATTCCGTTGCGCTGGAAAAACGGCTCGACGGCTTGATGACGGAAATCGCGGATATCAAGCGCTTGCTGGCCCAACGGGACCGGCAGTCCTAAGCGTCTCACCCCGCGTCGACCGAATTCCGCATAGCCCCGAACGCGCTTGTGAATGTGAGGGATCGATTTTCCGCCTATACTGGCGATACCTCGGACAGGCGTATGACCGTGGGTTGGCCGATACCCGGTGATTCCGAATTGCGGCCCCGAATAACCACCTGAAGGTGCCCAATGACGATGGAAAAACTCATCCGGTTCGCCGCACTCGCCTTTTTTTCAATTGCGCCGATGGCAGTTGCAACGGCGCAGGATAGTGCCGATTACCATGTGACCGTGACCTTGAATTGGACGGAAGCGGCGTTTCCCGTCGGTTTCCCGGAAGACCCGCATTTTTCCCGTTTCATCGGCATGACCCATAATGAACGCTTTACCCTGTTTGCCGACGGGCAGACCGCATCGACCGGTTTGGGCCTTGTTGCCACGAATGGCCGCGTCTCGATCCTGAAGGCGGAATTGGGCGAAATGACCCGGCGCAAACGGATCGGCTCGGTCGTTGAAGCCGACGCCTTGAAAGCCGGCGCGGGGGTGGTGCAAATGACCGCGACCCTGACCTCTGCGCATAACCGGTTTTCTTTCGCCACGATGGTGGCGCCCAGCCCCGACTGGATTACCGGCGCATCGGGCATCGTGCTCAATCCAGATGGACCATGGCTGGAGTCGTTGACCCTGCCGCTTTGGGTCTGGGATGCCGGCGTGGATGGGGGCCAGACCTTCACGTCGCCGGACGACCCCCTTCCGGTGAAGGAGAGCGTGCGCCTTGCCGCCACGCCCTATTTCCTCCACCCGGCAGGGCTGCTGCCGATCGGCACGGTCGTGTTCGTACGGGTAAGGTGACCGCCGCCAAACCTGTGCTTGGAATCAGGTCCGTGTGTCCGGCGGGCCGACCCACATGAAGGGGTTGTAGCAAACCTCCCATAAATGACCGTCGGGATCGGCGAAATAGCCGTGGTAGCCGCCCCAATGGGCAGGTTGGGGTTTTTTAACCTCCTTCGCGCCGGCATTCACGGCCTCCTCCATCAAACGGCGGACGTCCCGTTCCGAGACGACGTTGTGGCACAGATTGATCGCCGTATAGCCCTGGCCTTGGGCGGAGACACCGGCATCCTTCGCCAGCGCCGCGCGCTCGCACAGGCCCAGCCAGGCGCCTTCCAGCTTGAAGAAGGCCACTTGCGGGGGCGACTCGATCTGCGGCAAGCCGAGCCCTTCACGATAGAAGGCGGCGGAAGCGGCGACGTCCTTGACGCCAAGCGAGACCATGCTGATACGGGGTTTCATGGGGATGCCTCTCTCTCAATTGTTCTTGTTATGTTCCATTTAAGGATTTCCGATGCAAGCGGATTCTTGATGCCTTTTGCAATCTGTGAAGGGGCGGCAAAAGACCCCACACGGATCGGCCTTGCTTATCCCACGGTTCACGCTGGCCTGCCCGGTGGCGGGCGCGCTACTCTCCCGCAAGATCAATTCGCCGGACGATGAACGGGCCGGCCTTTTCCAAGGGAGTGAATGAACATGTCGGACCGGATCGGATTTGTGGGCTTGGGCCGGATGGGTCAGCCGATGGCGCTGAACATGGCGCGCAAGGGTTTCGCCCTGAACGTGTTCGATACACGGCCCGAACAGCAGCAGCCTTTCACCGAATTCAACACCTGCGAACAGGTCGGTTCCGCACCGGAAGCGGCCAAGGGCGCCGGCTGCTGCATCACCGTCCTGCCCGGGCCGGCGGAAGTGGACGCCGTCGTGCTCGGTGCGGGCGGCATCCTCGACAATCTGGAACCTGGCTCGATCATGATGGACCTCTCAACCATCCTGCCGGAAGTGACGGATAAGGTCGCGGCGGCCTGCAAGGAAAAGGGCGTTCATTTCGTCGATGCGCCGATCGGGCGTCTGGCCAGCCACGCGGATGCGGGCGAAAGCCTGTTCATGGTCGGCGCGGAAAAAGAAATCTTCGACCGCGTGAAGCCGATGCTGGAAGCCATGGGCACGACCATCCTGCATTGCGGCGGGCCGGGGTCTGGCACCCGCGCGAAGCTGATCAACAACTTCCTGGCCATTACGTCCTGCTGGATGAACGCGGAAGCGATGGCGTTGACCAAGGCCTTCGGCCTGGACCTGGCCACCACGCTGGATGTCATCCACGGCACCAGCGCGACCAACGGCCAGCTGAAAATGAATTACGCGACCAAGGTCTTCCAGGGCGATATCGAACCCGGCTTCCAAATCGATCTGGCGCATAAGGACCTGACCTTGATCGTCGAGTCCGCAAACAAGGCGAAGGTCCCGATGCCGGTCGCGGCAGCGGCCCGCGAAGCGCTTTCCAGCGCCCGCGCATCCGGCTGGGGCGGCAAGGATTTCTCAGGCCTTGCGGATTACTGCTGCGAATTGGCGGGTGTCGAGAAGGCACGGCTTTAAGCCCAGGCCATGTTGCCAAACGAAAGCGGCCGGGCAAACGCCCGGCCGTTCTTTTTCCAGTCTTGAATTCTTGTTCTAGAGCCGGTTTTCGATGGCGTCCCAGATTTCGGCTTCCAGGCTAACGCCGTCGAACCGGCCGATTTCCTGCAGGCCGGTGGGGCTGGTGACGTTGATTTCGGTCAGGTAGTCGCCGATCACGTCGATGCCGACGAAGATCAACCCCTGTTCCTTCAGGGTCGGGCCGATGGCCTCGCAGATTTCCAATTCCCGCTTGGTCATGCCGATCTTTTCCGGCCGCCCGCCGACATGCATGTTCGACCGGGACTCGCCCTCCGCCGGCACACGGTTGACCGCCCCCGCCGCTTTCCCGTCCACCAGGATGATGCGTTTGTCGCCCTTGCGGACCTCCGGCATATAGCGTTGCGCGATGACCGGTTCGCGGAAAAGCTGGGTGAACAGCTCCAGCAGACTGTGAAGGTTCTCGTCCCCCGGCTTCAAGTGAAAGACGCCGGCGCCGCCGTTGCCGTAAAGCGGTTTGACGATGATGTCCTTATGCTCGGCCCGGAATGCCAGAATGTCGTCCTTGTTGCTGGTGATCAGCGTCGGCGGCATCAGGTCCGGAAAGTGGGTGACCAGAAGTTTCTCGGGCGCGTTGCGCACATAGAAGGGGTCGTTCACCACCAGGGTCTTGGGGTGGATATGCTCCAGGATATGGGTCGCGGTGATGTAGGACATGTCGAAAGGCGGGTCCTGGCGCATCAGGACGACGTCCATATCGGCCAGGTTCATCGCCGCCTGTTCGCCCAGCGTGAAATGGTCGCCCTTCTTGCGGCGCACCTCCAGCGGGCGTGTATGGGCGATGACCTGGTTCTGCTTCAGGCTCAAATCGCGCGGCAGATAGTGGTACAGCGTATGCCCGCGCTTCGTGGCTTCAAGCGCCAGGGCGAAGGTGCTGTCGCCATCGATGTCGATGGCGTCGATCGGATCCATTTGGATGGCGACGGAAAGGGACATGAACGGGCGCTCCCACCAGGAAATACGTTTGGTTACCGGGTGATGTAGCGCCCCGTGCCTCACGGGTCCAGTGGGCCTAAGGCAAAAGACCCATGCCAATTCGCATCATGCCGGGGTCGAGGTCAGTTCAGTTTCAGGCGCAATTCCCGCATCAGGGCCACGATCTGCCGGCGTTCCGAGCTTTCAGGAACGATATCGACGTAATTGGTCAATGCCGCCAAGGCCGCGCGCATGTTGCTGGCATCCGCATGCAGCAAACCCGCTTCCCGCCAAAGCACCGCATCGCGCGGATTATACATCAACATGGTTTCGCAAACGGTGGCGGCTTCCTGCTTCTTGTCCGCCTGCACCAGGCGCAGCTTGATATTGTTCTGCACCCGGTTCAGCACATCCATGTCCGGCACCGGTTCATAGTCGGCGGGGTCCAGCTCGGCATCCTGGCCCCGAACGGTTTTCAAAAGGTCGCGCAGTGCCGCCGCGTCCCGCTGAATGCCGCCGAAAAACGGATCCAGGATCGCGCGCCCGCCCGGCGTATCCAGACGGATCAGGAAATGGCCGGGAAAGGCGAGGCCGTCGACCCGATAGCCCAGCGCCCGTCCGACATGCATATAGATGATCCCCAGCGTCACCGGCAGGCCGCGGCGCCGTTCGATCACCCGGAACAGATTGGCGTTCTGAATATCCTCATAGGACTCGGAATCGCCAGCATAGCCGGACTTGTCGAGGATCGCGTGATTAAGGGCCGCGGCAACGGCCTCGACATCGTCCTCGTCTTCCTCCAGCAGGGCAGCGGCATCGGCGGCCAGGGCATCCAAATGGCTCAACGCTTCATCCGGATGGTCGGCCGCCTTGACGGTTACCGGGTCCAGCAACGCAGCGGCGAGCGCTGCCTGCGCGATCGGCAGGCGGCCGTCCGCATCGGGTCGAAGATGGCGAAGGACGGCCTTCGGGTCACTCGGCTTCCGGTTGCTCGGCGCGTCACCCGGCACGGGAAGGATCGTCTTTCATGCGGACATAGTCTGGGACGATGCGCCGGACGTTTTCAATCGTGCGGGCATGGGCGACCACGCGCTTCAATTCGCTCTCATTCTGCGCGATGCCGAACAGATAGATGGTGCCGTCAACCACTTCGGCGGAATAGTTCACGGCCTTCACCTGGGAATCGAGCGTTATTTTGGTGCGCAACTGGGTGGCGATCCAGGCATCCTTGCCCCTGTCGGCCAAGGCGTCGTCGGAGGTGCCGACGCGGATTTCGTTGATGACCTCGACGACCTCTTCTTCCTGCCAGGCGAAGCGCACGGCCTCCACCCGGTGTTCCGGCTTGTCGACACGGCCGGTCAACAGCACACGGCCCTCGACCACCTCTACGCCGACATCGGCGAAAGCGTCCAGGTTGTAATCAAACAGGCTTTTGGAAATCGCGGCTTCTGTCACGCGGTCTTTCACACCCTGCTCGAAGCCCCGTTCCTCAAGCGCGACGGAGCCGACGGTTGCGCCGGCGCCGACAGCGACGCCCACCGGTGTGCAGCCGGCCAATGACAGGGGCAGCGCCAGGACAGCGGCGAGAACCAGACAGGAAGATGAGTGTCGCATTGCGTGGGTCCGGAAAATGAATGTCGAACAATGCGCCATTAGGAGCCTGAGTCCCCGAAGGTTTCAAGGGTTTCACGCGAACCGGTATTCTCCGCAACAAGCAAAAAGGGCGGCCACAAGGCCGCCCTTTCCACATTATTTGGCAAACGCCTTTCGGCGTGCCCGTCCTTCGACGGAACCGCTCAGGCGATTAGTCCCGGCGGCGCGGACGGCGCGGACGGCGTTCGCCGCCTTCGTCGTCACCGTCTTCCTTCGGCGGGCGCGTGTCTTCCAGTTCCTCGCCGGTTTCCTGGTTAACGACGCGCATGGAAAGGCGAACCTTGCCGCGTTCGTCGATGCCCAGGCATTTGACGTAAACTTCGTCGCCTTCGTTGCAGACGTCGGTGACCTGGGCGGTACGCCCGTCGGCCAGTTCCGAAATATGCACCAGACCGTCACGGGCACCCAGGAAGTTCACGAATGCGCCGAAATCGACGACCTTCACGACCTTACCCTTGTAGATGACGCCCGGCTCCGGCTCGGCAACGATGGAGTGGATCCAATCCAACGCGGCCTGACCGGCACTTTCGTCGACCGCCGCGACCTTGATCGTGCCGTCGTCCTCGATGTCGATCTTCGCACCGGTGGTTTCGGTGATCTCGCGGATCACCTTGCCGCCGGTCCCGATGACTTCGCGGATCTTTTCGCGGGGGATCGTGATGGTGGTGATGCGCGGCGCGGTGGAGGCGACGGATTCACGACCGGACGTGATGGCCTTGGACATCTCGTTCAGGATGTGGATGCGGCCGTCTTTCGCCTGCGCCAGAGCGGTCTTCATGATGTCCTCGGTGATCGAGGTAATCTTGATGTCCATCTGCAGCGAGGTGATGCCGTTTTCCGTACCGGCGACCTTGAAGTCCATGTCACCCAGATGATCTTCATCACCCAGGATGTCGGACAGAACCGCGACGCCTTCCGCGTCCTTGATCAAGCCCATGGCGATACCGGCGCAGGGCGCCTTCAGCGGTACACCCGCATCCATCAGCGCCATGGAGGTGCCGCAGACGGTGGCCATGGAGGAAGACCCGTTGGACTCGGTGATCTCGGAAACGACGCGAACCGTGTAGGGGAAATCTTCCCGTTCCGGCAGCATCGGGTGGATGGCGCGCCAAGCGAGCTTGCCGTGGCCGATTTCGCGGCGGCCCGGCGATCCCATGCGGCCCGCTTCACCGACCGAATAGGGCGGGAAGTTATAGTGCAGCATGAAGTTTTCGCGGTATTCGCCTTCCAGGGCGTCGATGATCTGTTCGTCCTGGCCGGTGCCCAGCGTGGTGACGACCAGCGCCTGGGTTTCGCCGCGGGTGAACAGCGCGCTGCCGTGCGAACGGTCGAGAACGCCGACCTGGCAATCGATCTGACGGACATCGGTGGTCGACCTGCCGTCGATACGTTTGCCGGTTTTCAGGATGTTGCCGCGAACGACCTTGGATTCCAGACCCTTGAAGGCCTTGCCGGCGAGATCGACCGAAAGCTCTTCTTCCTCGATCTTGGCCAATGCGTCGGCCTTGACCTGGGAAATCGCGGCAACACGATCGACCTTGGTGGTGATCGTATAGGCCGCACGCAGGCCTTCTTCGGCGATTTCCGCCAAACGGGCCGCGACCTTTTCGGCTTCCGGATCGGCTTCCGGCAGATCGTAGGGTTCTTTCGCGCATTCTTCGGCAAGGCCGATGATCGCATCGATGACCGGCTGGAAGCTGCGATGGGCGGTCATGACCGCGTCCAGCATCTGCTCTTCACTCAGTTCCTGAACTTCGGATTCGACCATCAGCACGCCTTCCTGGGTGCCGGCGACGACCAGATCCAACTGGCTGTCTTCCATCTGGTCCTGGGTCGGGTTCAGAACGGTTTCGCCGTCGATGTAACCGATACGCGCGGCGCCGATCGGGCCCATGAAGGGCGCGCCGGAAATCGTCAACGCGGCGCTGGCGCCGATCATGGCGACGATGTCCGGATTGTTTTCCATGTCATGCGCCAGGACGGTGCAGACAACCTGGGTTTCGTTGCGGAAGCCGCCGACGAAAAGCGGGCGGATCGGACGGTCGATCAGGCGCGACGTCAGCGTTTCCTTTTCGCTGGGGCGTCCTTCACGCTTGAAGAAGCCGCCCGGGATTTTACCGGCGGCGAAAGTCTTTTCCTGGTAGTTGACGGTCAGCGGGAAAAAGTCGATGCCGACACGTGGGGCCTTAGCGAACACGGCCGTGCAGAGAACCTTCGTGCCGCCATAGCTGGCAAGCACGGCGCCGTCGGCCTGGCGGGCGATCCGCCCGGATTCCAGGGTAAGCGTGCGCCCGCCCCATTCGATTTCTTTTTTGTGGATGGTGAACATCTGTTCGTTTCTTCCTTCACATACCTACGTTTAGCCGCATCGCCTCATTGCGATTGCGGCAGGAACGTCCCCTCATCTGCTTCCCCATCCGTACCCGGGCTTTGTAATCTGACAGCGCCCGAAATCCATATGCCGGCGACCTTCGCCGGCGGCCACGAATGGCGTCGAACGCAACACGTCCGCCGGGGCCTTACACCGCGGCGGTACGAGGTTCGACAAAAGCCATGGGAGAGACTGTTCCTCCTGTTCGGCCCTATTTCCCGGCACGGAGGTCATAAAAATCGTGCGGCGAGGGCCATGCGAAAAGGGGCGCCGGTTGAACCGTGCGCCCCTTGCTATCGGCGTATTAGCGCCGAATTCCGAGTTCCCCGATCAGGGTCTTGTACTTCTCTTCACTATGCTTGCGGACATAGTCCAAAAGGCGGCGGCGTTTACCGACCATCACCAACAGCCCGCGGCGGGAATGGAAATCTTTCGCATGGGTCTTCAGGTGTTCGGTCAGGTTCGTAATCCGTTCGGTCAGAATGGCGACCTGAACCGCGGCGGAACCGCTGTCCTTTTCGTTGCCGGCGAACTTCTTGATTACTTCCGCTTTGCGTTCTGTCGTAATGGACATACTTCAAACTTCCTTTCGCGGCATCGTGGATTTCATAAATTAAAAACGCGAACCGGGTGCAACGCGCCCTTCTCGAAACGGACCAGGGCAAGAGCTTTTTCCGCGGACGTCGCCAGGGCTATGTCGCCCGGACCAATACCGCTGACTCTTTCGAGGTCCAGTTTGCGAAGAAGGGATACCGCCTGACCATTTCGCAGGCGCATCGCTTCCGCTTCGTTCAAGGCAATCGCCGGGATGCCGTCCAGCGCTGCCTGCAACGGCAATAAATGCCGCTGACGCGCGGCCTTATGCGCGTTTTCCCCTGAAGCTTCAAGTGAAAACGAAGCTTCTTTTGGCGATTCCAGAGTAATTTCGGCGAGTGGAACCGCATTTTCGGCCCTGAACGGCCCAACACGCGTTCGCCGCAATAGAGAGATATGCGCAAGGGTGCCGAGCGCTGCAGCCAAATCGCGGCCAATGGCCCGGACATAGGTGCCTTTTCCGCAGGTCATGGTGAAGCGCGCGTGGTCGTCGTCCGGCATGTCGATCAGCGACAGATCGACCACCTCGACTTCGCGGGATGTCAGTTCCGGCGCCTCGCCGGCACGGGCAAGGTCATAGGCCCGCTTGCCATCCACCTTGATGGCGGAATAGGCGGGCGGGATCTGTTCGATAACGCCGATGAAAGCCGGCAATGCGGCTTCGATGGCGGCGCGATCGGGCCGGACGGGCGATGTGGCCGTGACCTCGCCGTCGATATCCAAGGTATCGGTCTCGACGCCCCAGGCGACGGTGAATTCATAGGTTTTCAGCCCGTCGACGATATGGGCCATGGTCTTGGTCGCTTCGCCAAGGGCCACGGGCAAAACGCCGCTGGCAAATGGGTCCAGCGTGCCGCCATGGCCTGCTTTCTGCGCGTTGAAGGCCCGACGCACCTGATTGACTACCGGCGTGGAGCCAATGCCCGTCGGTTTATCGACAATGATCCAGCCGTTTACCGGGTCGCCTTTGCGTTTTCGCGCCATTATCGGTGAAAACTTATCTGTCCTGGGTGCCGACGTCTTCGTCGTCCGCCCGATCAGCCTGGTCCGCCCGATCAGCCTGGTCCGCCCGATCAGCCTGGTCCGCCCGATCAGCCTGGTCCGCCTCGTTCCCGTCGTGATCGTCCGCATGAATATCATGGGCGACGGTGGGGTCCTTTAGCGCGGCATTGATCTTGGCGAATTCATCGAAAGACGTATCGGCCTTGAACGAGAATTCCGGCATGTATTTCAGGTGGACGCGCTTGGCGACCTCGCCCCGCAGAAAGCGGGACGCGCGATGCAAACCGGCCAGGATCGCCTTCGTATCACCGCCACCGAGCGGGCTGACGAAGACGGTCGCATTCCGCAGGTCCGGACTTGGGCGGACCTCGGTGACGGTCAGGATGACGCCCGTCAGGTCCGGGTCGCGAAACCCGCCACGCTGCAATACCTGCGACAGGGCGTGGCGAAGTTCCTCGCCGACGCGCAATTGCCGCTGGGACGGGCCTTTACCGCGATTCATGATGATTTTCCGTTTCTTTTCGGCGGTTTCGGGGGCGGCCCAGGCTGTTTTCCCGGGCGGCCCCCGATTGCCGTTGTCGAATGCGCTTAGAGTTCGCGGGCGATTTCCTCGACCTCGTAGCACTCGATGAAGTCGCCGACCTTGATGTCGTCGTAATTCTCGAACGCCATACCGCATTCATAGCCGTGCTGCACTTCGCGGACATCGTCCTTGAACCGCTTCAGCTGTTTCAAGCCGCCTTCATGGATGACGACATCGTCGCGCAGCAGACGCACCTTGGCGCCGCGCTTGACCATGCCTTCCGTGACCATGCAGCCGCCGATCTTGCCGACCTTGGTGATGTTGAACACTTCGCGGATTTCCGCGTAGCCCAGGAAGTTTTCCCGGCGTTCCGGCGCCAACAGACCACCCATGATCTGTTTCGCGTCGTCGATCACATCGTAGATCACCGAGTAGTACCGGATATCGACACCGTTGGACCGGGACAGTTCACGGGCCTGCGGATTGGCGCGGACGTTGAAGCCCACGATGATCCCGCCCGTGGAGTTGGCCAGGATAACGTCGGATTCGGTGATCCCGCCGACGGCCCCATGCAACACGCGGACTTTGACTTCGTCGGTGCCCAGCTTGTCCAGGGACGCCATGATCGCTTCCAGCGAGCCCTGCACGTCCGCCTTGATGACGATCGGCAGTTCCTTGATCTCGCCGGCCTTAATCTGGCTGAACATCTGCTCCAGCGTGCCGCGCGCGGCGACGGATGTGGAGGCTTCCCGATGCTTGCGCTGACGGTATTCGGCGATTTCACGGCATTTGGCTTCGTCTTCCAGCACGGCGAAGTCATCACCGGCGGACGGCGTCCCCTGAATACCCAGGACTTCGACCGGTGTGGAAGGACCGGCTTCCTTAATGTTCCGGCCCTTATCGTCGATCAGCGCGCGGACACGGCCCCATTCGGCGCCGGCCACGAACGTGTCGCCAACCTTCAGCGTACCGTGCTGGATCAGGACGGTCGCGACGGAGCCGCGGCCTTTTTCCAACTTGGCTTCGACAACCGCCCCTTCGGCGCGGCGATCGGGGTTGGCCTTCAATTCAAGCAGTTCCGCCTGCAGCAGGATCATTTCCTCGAGCTTGTCGAGGTTGGTGCCCTTCAGTGCGGAAACTTCGACGGTGATGATGTCACCGCCCATTTCTTCGGCAACCAGCTCATGGTCCAACAGCTGAGTCCGGACCCTGTTAGGATCCGCGCCCGGCTTGTCGCATTTGTTGATGGCGACGATGATCGGGGCCTTCGCAACCTTCGCATGGTTGATCGCTTCCACCGTCTGCGGCCGGATGCCGTCATCGGCCGCGACGACCAGGATGACGATATCGGTCACGTTCGCGCCGCGTTGGCGCATGGCGGTGAAGGCTTCGTGGCCGGGCGTGTCCAGGAAGGTGATGTGATCACCGCCGGACAGTTCGACCTGATAAGCACCGATATGCTGCGTGATGCCGCCGGCTTCGCCGGAGACAACGTCGGTCGTGCGCAAGGCGTCGAGCAGGGATGTCTTCCCGTGGTCGACATGGCCCATCACGGTAACGACCGGCGGACGCGGCTTTTGCAGTTCTTCCGGATCGTCCTGATGCTGGATCAGGGCGTCCTCGACGTCGGATTCCGAAACGCGTTTCATCCGGTGGCCGAACTCGCTGATGACGAGTTCCGCCGTGTCCGCGTCGATCGTCTGGTTCACGGTCGCCATGACGCCCAGCTTCATCAGCGTCTTCACGACGTCGCCGCCGCGTTCCGCCATACGGTTCGCCAGATCGCCCACGGTGATCGCTTCGGGCACGACCACTTCGCGAAGGACCTTCTCGGACCGGGCCAGCATTTCCTTGTTCTGCTGCTTTTCCCGTTCACGGGCGCGGCGCAGAGCCGCCAGCGAACGGCCGCGTTCTTCTTCCTCGTCCGCTTCCAGCGCTTGGGTAATGGTAAGCTTGCCCTGCCGACGGCGGGGTTCGCCGCGCGGGCGGGCCGGCGTCTGGCGCTGCTTTTCGCGATCGTCCTGCTTCGGCGCCGCTTCCTTTTCCTTCGCGCGCTTGGCAGCGGCTTCGGCGGCTTCCGGGTCGAGAATCTCGGCCGGTGCCTCGGCAGGGGTCACATTGCGGTTGGACTTCGCGGCAGACGCCTGGCGGGCTGCTTCCTCTTCGGCAACGCGGGCGGCCTCTTCGGCAATCCGGCGTTGCTCTTCCTCGGCCTTGCGACGCTCTTCTTCCTCGCGGGCTTCGCGCTGTTCTTGCGCACGGCGCTCCTGCTCACGCAGGGCGGCCTGACGCTCTTCTTCAACCTTCGCGGCCCCTTCAAGGGCTTTCAGGCGACGATCGCGTTCCGCGGGCGACAAGCCATCCAGTGCATGCGGGTCGATCCCGCCACCCTTCAGGGTTCCGTCTGCGCCGACGCGTTCCATGCGACCGGACTCGTTCCGCTCGAAGGTCCGCTTACGCTTCTTCTCGACCTTGACGGTTTTGGTCCGGCCATGGCTGAAGCTTTGCCGTACCTGTCCGCTATCGACGGTTTTCTGCAGCTCCAGGCGCCCCGGTTTACCCAGAGTCAATTTGCCGCTTTCCTTATTCTCACTCATACCTACTTCCCTTCGCCTCCGGTCGGGTCGATCTCGACCGGCGTCCCGGCTGTCCGAAAACCGGACAACCTTTTCGCTTCATGCAGAAAGGCGCCGGACAAGCCCCCCCGCATCAATACACAATGTACCGCATCGTCGCGTCCGAATGCGCGGCCGAGTTCTTCCCGGGCCAAGCAATCAACATGAACCGCACCGCCACGCTGGCGGTCCAGTTTCCCGACACCGTCCAAACCGGCGTCTTTGGCGGATACGTAAATGGCGGCTTTGCCGCTTTTCAATGCGGCACCCGCTTTTTCAAAGCCGGTGACCGCTTCCCCCGCGCGCCTGGCAAGCGATAGCAGATCGATGCATCTGCGCGCCAGCAGGCTCTCTACCCGGTCGGTCAAATCACGGGGAATGTCAACCTGTCGACGCGCCGCACGGCTGAAAGCTTTCCGCTTGCATGCCTGGTCCAGTGCATCGCGGCCGGCGGCGACCCAAAGGCCGCGGCCCGGCAGTTTACCGGCGATATCGGGCGTGACCGTACCATCCGGCGCGATCACGAAGCGGATCAGCTCGTCTTTTGGACGCACCTCTCCCGTCGCGATGCATTTCCGCATCGGGCCGTCAGTTGAACATTGCGCGTCGGCTTCGGTGTCATGACCGGAATCATGACTGCCGGGTCCAATCGTCGCGTGTTCTAACTCTATATGTTGGTCGCCAGTCAGCACGTTGTCCTGTAGTCCACCTCAAAAACACAAATTTCGCCGAGCCCAGCATCAGGCGCCGGCCGGGGCTTCCACCCCGCCTTCCTCTTCAGCACCTTCAACCTCGCCGGCATTCATGGCGTCCAGATCTTCTTGCGTGATCCAGCCGACGGCCACGCGGGCCTGCATGATCATGTCGGTCGCTGTTTCGTCGCTCAACTTGAACTCCCGCAGGATGCCGTCTTCGCGGCTGGTCAGTTCGTCGGCGACGCAACCGGCAAAGTCTTCAAGCGACTTGATGCCTTCCCGTCCGAGCGCGACCAGCATGGCGTTGTTCAAGCCTTCCACGGAAGACAGATCGTCGGTGATGCCGAGATCCACCAATTCCTGCTTCAACCGTGTCGATTCCTCTTCCAGGAAAGTCCGGGCGCGGCGGCGCAGTTCCTCGGCCACGTCTTCGTCGAAGCCTTCGATAGCGGCCAATTCGTCGACCGGCACATAGGCGACTTCGTCGATTTCGGTGAAGCCTTCGGTAACCAGCAGGCGGGCGATCACGTCATCCACGTCGAGCGCCGCCATAAAGCGTTCGCTGCGTTCGTTGAACTCGGCCTGACGCTTCTCGGATTCCTGCTCCTCGGTCATGATGTCGATATCGAACTCGGTGAGCATCGATGCGAGGCGCACGTTCTGACCGCGCCGGCCGATGGCCAGGCTCAACTGGTCGTCGGGAACGACGACTTCGATCTTCGACGCGTCTTCGTCCATCACGACCTTGGCGACTTCCGCCGGGGCCAAGGCGTTCACGATGAAGGTCGCTTCGTCTTCGTTCCACGGAATGATGTCGATCTTTTCACCTTGCAATTCCGCAACGACGGCCTGGACGCGGGAACCGCGCATGCCGACACAGGCGCCGACCGGATCGATCGAATTGTCGTGGGACAGGACGGCGATCTTCGCGCGGCTGCCCGGATCGCGGGCGACGCGTTTGATTTCGATGACACCGTCGTAGATTTCCGGAACTTCCTGGCCGAACAGTTTCGCCATGAAGGTCGGATGGGTCCGCGATAGAAAAATCTGCGGTCCGCGCTGTTCGCGGCGGACGTCGTAAATGAAGGCGCGGACACGGTCGCCGCGCTTCAGGTGTTCGCGCGGAATGCATTCGTCCCGGCGCATGACGGCTTCGGCCCGGCCCAGGTCGATCGTGACATTGCCGAATTCGACGCGCTTGACGATACCGTTCACGATTTCGCCGATGCGGTCCTTGTATTCCTCGAACTGACGCTCGCGCTCGGCTTCGCGGACACGCTGCACGATGACCTGCTTGGCGGTCTGTGCGGCGATGCGTCCGAAATCGATCGGCGGCAGTGGGTCGACCAGGAATTCCCCGACTTGGGCGTCCGGCTTCTTCGCGCGGGCTTGGTCCAGGGTCAGCTGAGTGACTTCGTTTTCGACTTCGTCGACAACTTCCAAATACCGGGCAAGGATGATCTCACCCGACTTCCGGTCGATGGCGGCGCGGATATCGTGCTCGTGTCCGTATTTGGACCGGCCGGCTTTCTGGATCGCCTGCTCCATCGCCTCAAGGACCAACTCACGGTCGATCCCCTTCTCGCGCGCAACCGCGTCGGCGACGTTCAACATATCCGTCCTGGTAATGGCGACTGCTTCCATAACGACCTCTGGACTCTCTTTTAGACTTCTTTGTGACTTCTATAGATCGATCGGCGCCGGACCTTAGCCCGAAACCTCTTTTACTTCCATCATGCCGCCTTCGACGGCGTTTTCGTCCGCATCCGACCCGGATTGCGCGGCCGCAATCAATTCGTCGGTCAGGATAAGTTTGGCATTGCGAATTTCCGCGAACGGCAGGTCCACCGGCGAGCCGTCATGCTCAAGCCGGACCTTGTCGCCATCCACGCCCAGCAGCTTGCCGCTGAACCGTTTCCTGCCATCAATCATGTGATACATTTCGACCTTGGCCTCGAAACCGGCATAGCGTTCGAAATGGTGAATTTTGGTCAGCGGCCGATCGATACCCGGCGAGCTGACTTCCAATACATAGGCATCGGTGATCGGATCTTCCACATCAAGGATCGCGGAAGTCGCGTGGCTGATATCGGCACAATCGTCGACGCTCATCGCGGCACCGTCCAAGCGGTCTGCCATGATTTGCAGCGTCTTGCGCTGAGAACCCGTCACGCGAATGCGGACGAGCTCATAGCCCATATCCGTCAGCGCCGGTCCAATCAGCGTTTCGATTTTCTGCACAACGTCCATACAGGTTCCCAAGATCCCGTTCGGGGTGAAGGCCAGTTGTTCCGCCGTTCTCCGAAACACTTGCCCCCAAACACTAAAAAAGGCGGGCCGGGGGGCCCACCTCCCAACAATCAGCGTCGCTGTATCGGAAGAACATCCGACATACGACCCGATATATGATCGGTATGGCCGGTGTGATACTTGAAGCGGACGGAAAAAACAAGCCGTAGCGCGGCCTTCATCAGATCAATCCCGATTATGCTCAGGAATCGGATCGGCGCAGAAAGCGCAGGTAGTGCGGGCGGCCCGCCAGGGACTTCAGTTCGTATCGCGTCGGCTGCCAATCGTCCGGCGGGATGAGCCAATCCGCGGACCTCTCGGCTTGCCAGTCGAAGTCGGGTGAGCGGATCAGGTGCGATAAAATCCAATCCAGATATCCGGGATGGTCGGTTGCGATCCGTAATTCCCCGCCGGGACGGAGAATCCGCGCCATGGCCGGCAGGTTTTCGGGGCCGACAAACCGCCGGGCCCAATGGCGTCGTTTCGGCCAGGGGTCCGGAAACAGAACGAAAACCCGGTCCAGCGACGCCGGCTGCAAGGAAGCCATCAACAGCCGGGCGTCATCCGCCAGGACACGGACATTCTTCAACCCACCGTCCTCGACGGCAGAGAGCAGTTTCGCCACGCCGTTGATGAAAGGCTCGCATCCGAGAAACCCGATTTCGGGATGACGTTCCGCCAAGGCGGCCAAATGTTCGCCGCCGCCGAAGCCCACTTCCAGCCAGACCTTCTCGACCGGCGTATCGAACAACGACCGCGGGTCCAGGTTCGGCCGATCCGTCGGGACGGTGATTTCCGGCAGCAGGGTTTCGACCAAGGCCTGACGGCCTGGACGCAAGGGCCGGCCCTTACGGCGCCCGTAGAATTTCGGGGCGCCGTCCGGCTCGTTCTTCGATTCAGTCATGGCGCTGTTTCGGCAAAAAGGGGCTTCGACGCAGCCTGAAGCAATCCCTTAGGTGAGGGCGGCTTTCAGGTCTTCGGCAAGGTCGGTGCGTTCCCAGCTGAAATGCCCTTCATCGGTCGGCGTGCGGCCGAAATGGCCATAGGCCGCACTGGGTGCATAGATGCCGCGGGCCAGGTCGAGTTTTTCGCGGATGCCGCGTGGGCTCAGATCCATCACTTCGCTGATGGCCTTCACCAGCTTGTCTTCGCCGACTTTGCCGGTCCCTTCGGTGTTTACATACAGGGACAGGGGCTTGGACACGCCGATCGCATAGGCAACCTGAATGATGCAGCGATCAGCCAGGCCGGCCGCGACCACGTTCTTGGCGACATAGCGGGCGGCATAGGCGGCCGACCGGTCAACCTTCGTCGGGTCTTTCCCGGAGAACGCGCCACCGCCATGCGGCGCCGCGCCGCCATAGGTGTCGACGATGATCTTGCGGCCGGTCAGGCCGGCGTCGCCGTCGGGACCGCCGATCACGAACCGTCCCGTTGGGTTGACGTAGAATTCGTCTTCCGGCGGCATCCATCCGGCCGGCAGAACCTTTTCAACATGGGCGCGAACAACTTCGCGGATGTCCTCCTGCTCCATGTGCTCGTCATGCTGGGTCGATACGACGACGGAGGCCGCGCGAACCGGCACACCGTTTTCATAGACCAGCGTAACCTGGCTTTTCGAATCCGGACCCAGGCCGCTTTTGGCGTCGGCATGGCGGGTATCGGCAAGCTCTTTCAGAATTCGGTGGCTGAAATGGATCGGGGCCGGCATCAACACGTCGGTTTCGCGGCAGGCGAAGCCGAACATCAAGCCCTGGTCGCCGGCGCCTTCGTCCTTGTTGCCGGCGGCATCGACGCCTTGCGCGATGTCCTTCGACTGGGCGTGCAGATAAATTTCAACTTCGGCCGTCTCGTGATGGAAGCCGTCCTGCTCGTAGCCGATATCCTTAACGGCGGCACGGGCCAGCTTTTCGATCATGTCTTTATCGACACCGTCGCCGTCCATCAGATGCGACGGGCCGCGAACTTCACCGGCCAGCACGATGCGGTTCGTCGTCGTCAGCGTTTCGCACGCGACGCGGGCGCCCGGATCGGCATTCAGGAAAAGATCGACCACTTCGTCTGAGATCCGGTCGCAGACCTTGTCAGGATGTCCTTCTGAGACCGATTCGCTTGTGAAGAGATAGTCATTGGCCATGGCAAAGCTTTTCCTATTTTTTCGGGCAATTCTGGGTCGGGTATTGTTCGAGCGTGTCATGTGCGACCGGCAGTCTGCAGACTAACCGGAGCCCGGCGATATTGCAGGATGAACTTGGCGCGTCAAGGTCGCGGTGTCATGGTCTGCTCAGAACTGTGCCGCAAGACGCTTTCCAACTCAGTGTATTCCCCGGCGCTAATTCAAGGGCGTCGCGCCCTTGCCGGCATTACGGTGCATCCAGGCGGCCATGCCGGCCAGCCAAACCAAAAGGCACAGGAAAACCCCGTCCCCTAACCGTGAATACAAGGTTGGCGGTAAGGCGCGCGGAAGGCGGATATCCAGGACGCCCGGCTGTTCCAGCGGAATGCGGCCGATTTCCCGCCCATAGGCGTCGAAGGCGGCTGTGATTCCCGTATTGGTGGCCCGCACCAGGGGCATGCCTTCTTCCACGGCCCGCATCCGGGCCATCGTCAGGTGTTGGTGCGGTCCCGCCGTTTTTCCGTACCAGGCGTCATTGGTCAGGTTCAGCAACCAGGCGGGGCGTTGATCGGTGCCGGATACGACAGCGCCCGGAAAAATCGCCTCATAGCAAACCAAGGGGCTGAAAGGCGGCAGGCCCGGCAGGGCAAGCGTGCGCGGGCCGGGACCCGGCGAATAGTCAATCGATCCCGCTGTGATCTTGTCGATCCCGATGACCGAGCGGAACGGCATGTATTCGCCGAAGGGCACCAGATGGGCCTTGTCATAGGTTGCCGCGACAGCGCCGCGTTCGTCCAATGCGACAACAGAGTTGTGAAGCGAGAAGGGGTCGGTCACACGCCGTGGCGCGCCGGTTATCAGATGGCCGCCGGCGGGAATGATTTTCGCGGCGGCGGCGCGCGCGGGCCCGTCCTCTTCCAGGAAGAACGCGGCGGCGGTTTCCGGCCAGATCAGATGAGTCACCCAATCGGGCCGGTCCTTTTCACTAAGCTCCAGATGGCGGAAGAAGTTCGGGCCACGTAAATCGCGCTGCCATTTTTCCCGCTGCGGAATGTTCGCCTGAACCAGCCGCAAACCGATGCCGGGAACATCGGCGATGCCGATCCCGGGCGCGTTGATCAAACGGAACGACCCCGTGGCTGCCACGGCGGCGGGCAGGGCGACGGCAAGGGCGATTGCCGCCTGCCGCCGACTTGCGGATGGTTTCCGCGCATCGGCGCCGGCGGCCAGGGCCGGCAGCACCGCGCTGGCCATAACCAAGGCGGAAAGTCCATAGACACCGATCCAGGCTGCCGCCTGGCTCATCGCATCGGTCCCCGCCCAAGCATGACCGAGCAGATTCCAAGGGAACCCTGTAAGGATATGGCCGCGGAGCCATTCGAACAGAACCCACGACGCGGCGAAGGCAAAGGCGCGGGCAGGACCGGGGGCGGCAAACCGGGTCAGCAAACCCGCGAAACCCGCGAAGATCGCAAGGCCGGCGGGCAGTCCCAGCGCGGCGAAGGGCACCATCCACCAAAGCCGGTCGGAAAAAACCAACAGCGCGTTGCTGATCCAGTAGAGGCTGGCCGCATACAGGCCGAACCCGAAACACCAGCCGATCAGGAAGCTTTGCCTTTTGCGCTTGGCGCCGTCGAGCATCCAGACCAGCAGCGGCAGGGTCACCCACAGAACGGGAAAGGCAAAAGCCGGCGGCAAGGCCAGGCTGGAAACAATACCCAGCAGCACAGCCCCGCCGTAACGCCGCCACCCGCGCAAGGCGCCCGCGGAACGGCACAGATCGTCCAGCCGCTGCCAGACCGCACCGGGCCCCTCGGTCGAAAATTCCGCCGATGGGGCTGATTTGGATGGCGCTGTTTGGGACTGGGCCGTTTGAGACTGGGCCGTTAGGGACTGGGCCGTTAGGGACTGGGCCATTAGGGACTGGGGCAGGGTGTTGCCCTGCGTGTGGGCAGGCACCGCCAGCTGAGTTTTGGAGGACACCGGGATCAGCCCTGGGCCTCTGCCATCTCGGGCAAATTCCGCAGTTTCAGCCGTTTTATCCGGCGGGGGTCGGCGTCCAGCACCTCAAACTCAACACCGCTGGCGTCGTGTTGGATCAATTCCCCGCGGGTCGGGACGCGTCCCGCAAGGGTGAAGACCAGACCACCGAGCGTGTCGATATCTTCGTCCCGTTCCTCGTCGTCCAGGATTGGCCCGAATTTCTGTTCCAGCGTTTCGATCGGTGTGCGTGCATCGGCCAGGACCGTGCCGTCCTCGGCATTTTCGATCTGGGGGCCGGCGACGATATCGTGCTCGTCCTCGATTTCACCGACGATTTCCTCGACCAGATCCTCAATGGTCACCAAGCCGTCGATGCCGCCGAATTCGTCGACGACAAGGGCCATGTGGCGGCGCTGCATACGCATCTGCAATAACAGATCCAGGACCCGCATCGACGGCGCAACGATAAGCGTCTGACGCATAACGTCGCGTAGGGAAAAAGCTGTACTTTCTCCGCCTTCCTTGGTCTTCGCGAATTGGCCGAGCACGTCCTTGATGTGGACCATGCCCAGAATATCGTCCATCGCCTCACGGTAGACCGGATAGCGGGAATGCGGATGGGTCACCATCAGCTGGACCAGGTCCTCCAGCGGTGTACTAACCTCAAAACCGATGATATCCGCCCGCGGCACCATGACGTCATAGGCCGTCATCTCGCCGAATTTCAGGATATTCACGATCAGCGCCCGTTCGTCGGAGGCGATCGGGGTTTCCCGTTCCTCGCTTTCCTCGATCAGTTCTTCGAACGCATCGCGCAGATGGGAGTCGCCGTTTCGGCCCAGCAGGCTGCGCAACAAATTGAAAAGCCCGCTGCGTTTTCCGTGTTCCCCGCTCTCGGATGAATGGATGTCTTCAGCCATCAGCGAGATATCCTTGCGGCGCCGTTTGCCGTCACCATGTCTTCCGCCGTTTTTTCTTCCAGGGCATCGGTTCCAGCATAGGGGTCGGGTACGCCCAGCCGCGCCAGAATCCGTGTTTCCGTTGTTTCCATTTCTTCGGCTTCCGCCTTTTCGATGTGATCATAGCCGAGAAGGTGCAAGACCCCATGCACCACAAGATGCCGTAGATGGTCATCCAAGGGCTTGCCGTCCAGACTTGCTTCCCGTTCCAGGGTCTCGCGGGCGAGTGCTATATCGCCCAGGAAGTCCGGTTCACCCGGAATTACCGGCATGTCGGATGGGAAGGACAGCACATTGGTGGGGCTGTCTTTGCCCCGCCAATCGCGATTAAGGCCCCGGATCGCGTCGTCGTCAGTCATTAACACGCTCAACGCAAACCCGGCTTGGGCGTTGCTAGACGGAGGTTCCTCGTCTTCGTCCGCAAGATCGGCCCCTGCGATCGCGGCCTCTGCCGCGGCGCGCACAATGGGTTCGTCTTCGGCTGTCCAGGCGCCGGTGCGGGTGAAATCGATATCAAGCTTGATGGTCACGCTTCTATTCCGTGCTTCACCGTATCACGAGCTCGTTTCGGAAGCAGGCACCGCCTTGTCCCGCGCATCATAGGCTTTGACGATGCGGGAAACGAGGGGATGACGAACAACGTCCTGGTCGCTGAACCGAATTGCCGAGATCCCCTTAACGCCTTCCAGCGTATCCAGGGCATCGGCCAGACCCGAGCTTTGACCCCGGGGTAGATCGATCTGGCTTAGATCGCCGGTGATTACCATGCGGCTGTTTTCACCCAGGCGGGTCAGGAACATCTTCATCTGCACGGGCGTCGTGTTCTGTGCTTCGTCCAACAGGATGAAGGCGTTTTTCAGCGTCCGCCCGCGCATGAAGGCCAGCGGCGCGACTTCGATCTCACCGCTTTCCAGCTTGCGGGTGACCTGGTCGGCGGGAAGGTTTTCGTAAAGCGCGTCGTAGATTGGGCGCATATAGGGGTCGACCTTTTCCTTCATATCGCCGGGCAGGAATCCAAGACGCTCCCCAGCCTCAACCGCCGGGCGCGACAAAACGATGCGGTCGATCTGCCCGTTCACCAGCATGGATACAGCGGCGCAAACCGCCAGATAGGTCTTACCCGTGCCGGCCGGGCCGATGCCGAAGACAAGCTCGTCCTGAAGCATGGCTTCCATATAGTTCGCCTGCAGGGGCGACCGGGCCTTGATCTGCCGCCTCTTGGTGCGCAGGACCGGCTCGCTCTCCCCAAACAGATCGGTGGGGCTTCCGGCCATGCGAACCGCGGCGTCGACATCGCCGGGCTCCAGTTCTTCGCCTTCCTTAAGGCGTTGGTACAGGCGGTTAAGCGCGACCCTGGCAAGGTCGATCGCGTCTTGCGGCCCCTCGATGGTGACTTGGTTGCCGCGATTGATAAGTTGGACCCCCAAGGATTTTTCTATCCGTACCAGGTGTTTGTCATGTTCCCCGAACAGAAGGGGAAGCAGGCGATTGTCGTCGAACTGGATCAAAGTGGGCACCATTGCTGGGCGGGAACCTTTGGGAAGCGACGAAATCTGGTTCAAGCGGATATCCTTTCCTGGCCAGAACTGGGTTCACTAGGGTTGGGTCTAGCGGTGTTGTGCCGGGTGGCACTGTCGGTGCCGGATTCGGCATCATCTATTGGCACGGCAAAAAGGCTGTGTCCGGACAAGCTGCTGATCTTGCAATCGATGACAGTGCCGATCATCGACGCATGGCGGTTCTCGGGAATGTCCAGATGAACGGGCTGCAGATAGGGCGAACGGCCAACCAGCTGGTTTTCATGTTTGCCGGGTTTTTCCAGCAGGATCGGCATGGTCTTGCCGACAACCGATGCGTTGAAAGCCTCTTGCTGGCTTTCCAACAACTGTTGAAGGGCGCTCAATCGTTCCGACTTCACTGCGTCGTCTACTTGCTCTCTCAAAGATGCAGCGGGTGTTCCCGGACGTTCAGAATACTTGAAAAAGAACGCCCCTGCATAGCCAATATCGGTTACAAGTTTAAGAGTATCCGCAAAATCCTGATCTGATTCGCCAGGATATCCGACAATAAAATCACTGGTCAGGGCCAAATCCGGCCGGGCTGTCCGCAAACGGTCAACGATTCGACGATAATCGTCCGCCGTATGCTTGCGATTCATCGCCTCCAGAATACGATCCGACCCGCTTTGGACAGGCAGATGCAGATAGGGCATCAGCTTTGGCAAATCGCCATGGGCGGCGATCAAGGCGTCATCGACGTCTCGGGGATGGCTGGTCGTGTAGCGGATCCGCTCCAGGCCGTCGATTTCGGCGAGTTCCCGGCACAACCGGGCAAGGCCCCATTCGCGCCCTTCCGCGCCTTCGCCGTGATAGGCGTTGACGTTTTGTCCCAACAGCGTGATTTCGCGAACCCCGTCGGCGACCAAGCGACGGGCTTCCTGCAGCACGGTGGTCGCCGGGCGCGAAAATTCCGACCCCCGCGTGTAGGGGACAACGCAGAACGTGCAGAATTTATCGCAGCCTTCCTGAATGGTGAGGAAAGAAGTGACCTCGCCTTTGCGGACCCGCTCTTCCGGCAGGTGGTCGAATTTGTCCTCGGCCGGAAAATCCGTATCCAGGATCTTTTCCCCGACAGCCCGTTTCGCTTTCGAAACCATTTCCGGAAGCCGATGATAGGTCTGCGGGCCGAAAACCATGTCGACCTGCGGGGCGCGGGCCATGATCTCGTCCCCTTCGGCCTGGGCAACGCACCCGGCGACCGCGATGATCATGCGGCTGCCGTCCTCGGCTTTCTTCTGTTGATGCGGTTTAAGCCGGCCAAGGTCCGAATAGACCTTTTCCGCCGCCTTCTCGCGGATATGACAGGTGTTGAGAATGACCATGTCGGCGTCGTCCGGACTGTCGGACAAGCCATATCCGAGCGGCGCCAGCACATCGGCCATGCGCTCGGAATCGTACACATTCATTTGGCAGCCATAAGTCTTGATATAAAGCTTCTTCGTCACTCAAACCGTCCTGGCCCGTCTCGGGGCTGCCGAACTCCACGACTGCCCAGGAAATGGGGCAATCTCAATGTTTATAATAATGGGCTTCCGCGGGGCGAATTACCATCCGCACCTTGCCGTGCCACTGCTTCGAACCGCAAAATACATCCCCGTATCCGGGGGAGCGCAGGGAATAGCACCAAGAAAACCGCGGTTTCAAGCGGACTCCGCCGCCGGCCGTTGGAAGAGCTCGTTTACGCGGTCTCAGAATGGATCGGCAGGTCGAAGCCGTCGTAACGCAAGCGACCTGCCCGCGTGGTCCGGTCAAGCCGGCCGCTCAGCGCGCTTGATAGCCCGTCCGACACGACTTTTTCGCAATGTTGGGCAAGCGCCTTGCGCGACCCGAACTCTTCTAAGCGAACAGGTTCGTGGAAGATGACGTCGACCCCAATCGTACCCATGCCGAGCGCCCGCCACAGATGCGGCGCCAATTCCATATCACCGTACCAGGCATAGAAGGGACGCAGCATCCGTCCCATCGGCATCCCGTCGAAGCGGGTATAGGCGATGGAAATCGGCTGAACTTCCACATGGCCGTGGCCCAGCTCGATATTGGCGGCGTCGAAAAGCGCACTTTTGAAACGAAGGGCGCGGTTGCCGTCTGAACTGGTCCCTTCCGGGAAAAGGATCAGGCTGTCGCCCTGGACCAGGCGTTCGCGCAACACTTCGCGCTGATCGGCGGCGCGCACCGCCTTGCGCTCTACGAAGACCGTCCGCTGCAGGCGGGCCAAATATCCGAAAATCGGCCAACCGTTCACTTCCTGCTTGGCCACGAAACAGGCGTCCAACAACGAACCCAATATGGAAATATCCAAGTAGGAGACATGGTTGGAGACGAACAGGATCGGCCGGTCGGTGACGGGGGTGCCATGCACGGTCGGCGTCACACCCGCGATACGGGATGAATCCCTGTGCCAGCGCCGAATGATGGGCTTTGGAAATCCGATTTGCCGAATGGCGCGATATGGACTGCAGGCCAACAACACGACCATCCAAACCAAAAGCGCCACGATCCGGCTGATCGCCAATACCGGGCTGGCCTTGGCCGGCCAAGCGTGGACATTGTCCAGGACCGGATCCGGTTCAGACTCGACGGCGGCCCGGTTCTGCCGGTTCGGCGTCCGCTTTGTCGGTGTCTGCTTTGCCGTTGCCATCATGATCAGCCGCTCACGCGCCCTACAAAATCACGCAATCATCCTTCCCCGGTCTGACGCGTATAGTGTTTAACATAGCGACCGGTGACCTGGTCGGTTTTGACCACGACGCAGACATCCGTCGTATTGAATTGCGGGTCGATCACGGCACCGTCCCCGACAAATCCGCCCAACCGCAAATACCCTTTGATCAGCGGCGGCACTGCAAGCAGTCCTGCCTTTCGGTCCACGGCGTCCAACGGCAGGACGTTCATATCAACATAGCGTTCCGGCAAGGCCTTCGGGCACAGTTCCGGCGGTGCTGTGTGATAGTGATGCAGATAGGACAAGGGCAGTGCCAGGGTTTCGATGTCGGTACCGGGCAGACTGGCGCAGCCGAACATGATCTCGATATCATAATGGAATACGTATGTGGCGATGCCGCGCCACAACAAGTCCATGACCCGCCGCGTGCGATAGCGTTCATCGACGCAGGAACGTCCCAGCTCCAGAACCTCGCAGGGCAGGTTCGTAATCGGGGAAATATCGTATTCGTCGATGGAATAGAAGCGCCCGTGGCGTTTGGCTTGTTCGCGACGCACCAGCCGATAGGTGCCGACAACGCTTTCCGGGCCGGAACCGAGGTCGTGATCGACGACTTGCAGATGGTCGGCAACCGCGTCGAATTCGTCGAAATCACGCAGCGCAGCGGCCATTTCCGGTGTCGGCTTAGCGCTCATTTCTTCGTAGAAAATGCGATATCGCAGCGCCTGGGATGCAAGGATATCAGCTTCAGACGACCCGATTTTGATTTCCAGCGACCCATTGGTAAGCGCGGCAAGGCTGGACGCCAAGTCGGTCTGCTCGCCTTCGGTATGCGCGCGTAACGCAGCGGACTTCATATCTTCACTTTTCACAGGCTCAATCTATCATGTTCGTTGTTTAAGGGTGTCTTGTTACGGCATGGCGACAAGGATGCGACTGTTTCGTGTCGCTTGCTATTCAATCGCGGCCCCGGCATTTGCCCGCGCTGGGTTAATTGGGCGTTGTACTCGAAAGCGCAACGCCTGAATCGCAACAAATTCCCGGCTGCCGATGACTGATATGTGGTCAGGCGCCAAGATGGCCACAAGGGCGCTATTTCTTGGCCGGTTTATCCAGTCGGACGCCGTAAAGCTCCAACCGGTGGTCGACGAGCCGGTAGCCCAGTTCCTTTGCTACCGTCTGCTGTAGCTTTTCGATCTGCTCATTCGTGAATTCGATCACAGCGCCCGAGTCGATGTCGATCAAATGGTCGTGGTGATCGTCCGCGACTTCTTCATAGCGGGACCGCCCGTCTCCAAAATCGTGCCGCGTTAAAATTCCGGATTCTTCAAACAGGCGCACAGTACGATAGACCGTCGCGATGCTGATCCGGTCATCCAAAGCGCTTGAGCGCTGATGCAGAAGCTCGACATCCGGATGATCATCGGATTCCGCGATGACTTTCGCGATGACGCGTCGCTGGCCTGTCATTTTCAGGCCCTTGTCGACACAGAGTTGTTCGATGCGGTTCAACTCATCCGAAGTACTCATATACCACCCTGTCGCCGGCCTGACCCGGCTGCCCCCATACTCGCGCGCAGCCTTGTTTGCGTTCCGCTTATTTTCGGGCGGTACGCCCTATTCGTCCAGCCCCTAATACCTGTTCCACCCTTCGACGGGCAGAAAAACCGACGCACCGGGCAGCCAATCCCCTGTAATCAATTCAGGGCAGCGGCCGGGCCCGGCGGCGTCATATACGTGCGGCTGTGTCCTTCAGGTCGACAACGACCGCCCGATCCTTAAAGACCGGCACGGGGGCGCGTACCCAATCCGATCTTCTTGGCCAGCCGGCTGCGCTGCTTGGCGTAGTTCGGGGCCACCATGGGATAGTCCGGGGGAAGGTTCCAGCGCTCGCGGTATTCCTCGGGCGACATATCGTACGCGGTCTTTAGGTGCCGCTTCAGCATTTTCAGCTTTTTGCCGTCTTCCAGGCAAATGATGTAGTCCGGCGTGATGGACTTTTTCACCGGGATTGCCGGGGCGGGCCGACCTTCGCCGCCCAGGTCCTCACCGCCGACCTGATTCAATGACGTGTAAACCTGTTCAATCAAACTCGGCAGATCGCCGACGCTGACCGTGTTGTTCGATACGTGTGCCGCGACAATCCGCGATGTCAGCTCCAGCATATCCACTGCACCGGCACTCTGTTCCCCATAGTCCGACATAGTCGATCAATCCTCAATAACGCCGCAAAGTACGCAAGCGGCTAAAGTTGTGTCCCCAATTGCCGTGTCCCGGGTATTTTTTCATCGACCATTCACGTTTTTCCGCATCCCTCCGCCGCTGGCTTTCTTAAGTAACGGGCCATATTTCGGCGGATTTGGAGGTATTATCACAACAATAAATCGGTCATCCCAAGTACATTGCCCACCGACTGTAGCAACAATTCTAGAGAGTCTTCAAGAAAAGCCGGACGAGTCATACGAGTCTATCGGGAAAGACTGGTATTCCTGTACCGACTCAGATCGAATCACGCCGTAGAATCAACGCGTCGACAAAAATTCCCCCCCGTCTTTTGTAGTAATTCCGCCGTAATCCGACTCTTTTGAATCCGGCCGCGCCGTACAGCGCGATTGCCGCCGCGTTGTCCGCGGCAACCTCAAGAAAGAATTTTTCCGCCCCTTTGGACTTGGCGTGATGCACCATAAAGTTGAGTAAGGCGACGCCGACCCGTTTGCGTCGATACCCGGGGGAGACGCCCAGGGAGAGAATCTCGGCCTCGTCCGCGGCGGTCGAGCCGATAAGGAAGCCGACCGGCAAAATTCCCTCCGGGTCACTCGTTTCCGCAATCAGGGCCCAGGCAGAGGGAGGCTTCAGCAAATCGGCGATAGCGGCGGCGCCATAAGGCTCGTCAAAGGCTGCTTCGAACAGCTTGCCCATGGCCTCTATATCTTTGGCTGAAGCGGTCCGAACTATGGGCGTATTGATGGTCATGGTCCGTGGTTCAGGCATCGCTGCGCGGCGGCGGCGCGGCGGTGAGCGGTGAAACGGCTGGTTTGAGGTTCACGTCCGGCGGCCGCAGATAAAGCGGACGCGGCCCCGTATCCGTGGGGTCGGGCAAGCCCTTCCGGGCAATTTGCAGCATGGCGATCCTGCCGGCGGTCACCGCGCTATTGGTTTCCGGCGGGTTGGCGACATGCAGCCCCGGCGACGCGTCCAGCGCCTCCGAAACCAATCGATCGGCGCCGTCACCCGCCACCGGCCAACCATCGGGAATGCCATCGAGAGCCGGACCGGATATGGCCGAATATGCGGGTAGGTAGGTGGCGATATCCCCGGCAGACAGTGCTGCAGGGTCGGTTGCCGGGTCGCCATGTCGGTCGAACGCCTGAAGGTAAAAGTCCGCCCGTTTGGTTTCCAAGGCGACAAGGACCGGCGATTGCCCGCGGAAAGGGGAGGCTGCGACGGCGAGGCAGCTTACCCCTAAAATCGGTATGCCGGCGGCCAGCGAGAAGCCACGTGCTGCGGCAAGACCGATGCGAATACCGGTGAAGGCGCCGGGGCCGATTGTAACGGCGACCGCGTCCAAACAGTCGGCATCCGTCGCGGCCGTGGCAAGGCATTCCGCCAGCATCGGCGCTATCCGTTCGGCATGGCCGCGTGTCATCGGTTCGGAAACCGACGCCAATTCCAGATCATTGTCGAGGACGGCCACCGCGCATGCATTGGCGGCACAATCCAATACCAGCAGGCGCATTTGGTCGCTTTCTTGTTTCGTTATGCCCGGCATGTCGTGACAGGGGCATCTTCCCATCAGCTTTTCCAGCGGGTTTCAAGGCAGCGGAAAGTGACCGATCGTCCCATCCCAGGCAAGATCGAGACGGTAAAACGGACGGAATTAACCGAAAATGCTGCCGGAAAAGACACGCCAATTTAAGGATTTGCTTGACTGAAAACCTCTAATTGCCCTTCCCTCCCTATTATGGAGAGGGATACTTTTTACTTAAGCCGATCTTGGCATCGCATTATCTGCCGAAGACAAGGCCGCAATTGGACCGCTAGTATGCTTTTCATACTTGCGGGATTTCTTGCGTTGCTGCCTGCCGCTTGGGCGCCCGCCGTTCAGGCCGCCAATTCCGGCGTGGTGATCATGTATCACAGGTTCGGCGAGGACGCGTATCCCACGACCAGCGTTACGGTGGAGCAACTGGACGAGCATATCAGGGAGCTTCAATCCGGCAGCTATGCGGTGATGCCGCTGGCGGAAATGATCGCCGCCCTGCGTGCCGGCAGGCCGCTTCCCGACCGCGCCGTAGCGATTACCATCGATGACGCATACCGGTCGGTCTATGACGTTGCCTGGCCGAAATTCCGGGACGCGGGGCTGCCCTTCACGGTCTTCGTATCGACGGCCGGCGTCGATACCGGGGCACCGGGCATCATGACCTGGGATCACCTAAGGGAGATGCATCAAGGTGGCGCCGCGATTGAGGCACATACGGTCAGCCATCTCCACATGGCGGATGCGGATGTGGCGAAGCTCCGGGAAGAGGTCACGGAATCCACGCTCCGGATCGCGAGTGAGATCGGGTCCAAACCCAAGTTTTTCGCCTATCCCTACGGCGAAGCGAGCGATGAGGTTAAGGCAGTCGTTTCGGAAGCGGGGTACACGGTGGCCTTTGGGCAGCAATCCGGGCCGCTCTATCCCGAAGCCGACATGCTTTATCTGCCCCGGTTCCCGATCAACATGTCTTTCGGTGGGCCGGACCGGTTCAGGCAGGTGATCAACACGCTGCCGCTTTCGTTGACGGATGTTCTGCCCTCGAACCCGACTTTGACGAAGAATCCGCCCAATTTCGGATTTACCTTGCCGGCGAAGAAAAGCGAAGCGGACGGCATCGCCTGTTACCATTCCTCCTTCGGGCGTTTGACGGAATTGGAAAAACTGGGCGAGAGCCGGATCGAAATTCGTTTCACCGAGCCCTTCCCGGAGGGACGAAGCCGGATCAACTGCACCGCTCCCGGACCGAATGGGCGATGGCGTTGGTTCGGTATGCAGTATTACGTGCCGGCCCGCTAACACATCCACCTGACCCGATGCAGGCCGGCCGGCATGGGGGCGCCGGACATGAAAAAGGGGGCGCGCAGCCCCCAATTTCCAATTCATACCGTTGGCGTTGATCGATCAGGCACGCGGAGACAGGCGCGGCCGGGCATCGGCCAGCCGGGCCCGGTCGAAATGGGTCAATTTATTGACCCGGATGATACTCTGAACCAAGCCGACATATTCCTGGCCTTTTTCCGAATAGGAATCGAGCGTGCTTGCCAGAACCATACTGTCCAACGGCTTCTGATTGGCGCGCAGATCGGCGCGTGCCAGACGCAGGTCCTTGTAGGCCCGGTGCGTGTTCAGATTGCGCAGATAGGAGGCGACACTGTCGATCGGCGCGTGGAATGCGCGGATCTTATGGGTTTTGCCTTCCTCGCGGTCTTTCGGAACGATTCCGTCGAACTGATCCGTGGTCCACTGACCGAACAGGGCATTGCCCTTCCGCGCAAAGCGGGATGTGCCCCAACCGCTTTCGATCGCGGCCTGGGCGAGCGCCAGCGACGGCGGAACGACATCCATCCGGCGCAGCAGCGTACGGAAGTCACCGAAGTCGACTTTGTATTCCTTGAAACGATCGGTCAGCCAAGCGTGTTCACGGTCTGACAAATCTTCGCCGCGGTCCAGCCGGTCATGCATGGAAAGCGCCCGGGCCCGGTCGGTGCGGATCGATTCATTGATGACCAAAACCATGGGCAGAACCATGCGAACGAAGGTCGCCTTTCTTTGGTCAACCTGTTCAATCGTGGCCATATCCGTCGGAATTGCGTCGGGCAAGACACGCGGTACGCCCGATTCACCGGCACGAACCTTGGACAAATCATAGCCGATGCTGTCGAAACGGGCGATCAGCCGATCGACCGTCGGCGCAGCGACGTCGACCGGTGCTTTCGGCAATGACGGCGGTGTCACGCGGACAACCGCGACTGCCTGTGGTTTCGCGACCTTGGTTTGAAGGCCTTCCGGGGGATTCAGGACCAAAATGGCCGCCAAAATAGCCCCAGAAGCGATCATATACCATGACGCGCGGCCCGATACGGCCGATTTGAGAATATCTTTCATTAGACCCTCGCCTACACTCTCTCTAACGGACCGTTCGCCTTTTTTTGTGGCGAAATTACGGTCCGGGATGCTCCACTAGCCGGCTCCTCATCCGACCAGCCCCTCCGGGCATCCGATTTTTTTAACCGCGACCACTCCCCAGTTGTCGCGGGTACCCGGGATGCCGCCCTGTGGCTTGCCCCAGTGGCCTGTGAAGGCCAATTGTGGCGCGGCGTCCCGCAAATGCCCCGGCCCGAAAGCCAGATGGCATAACTCATCAATGTCTTTGCCAGGGTCTTGGTTGCCGGCGTTCTCGCCTTGCAACGTGCGAATATGTCTCGACCCGCTTTCTGCGGATGGCCCGATCAGGGCACGGCGGAGCTTTAGAGTGCCGCCCGTACTTCCGACACTTCCGGAATGTAGTGTCGGAGCATATTCTCGATACCCATCTTAAGCGTCGCCGTGCTGCTGGGGCAACCCGCGCACGCGCCACGCATCGTCAAGTAGACCACGCCTTGCTCAAATCCCTGGAACACGATGTCGCCGCCATCTTGAGCAACGGCGGGACGCACCCTGGTGTCGAGCAATTCCTTGATCTGGCGGACAATGTCATTGTCTGCCTGATCGAAAATCGGTTCCGGCGCGGCGGCGGTCTCATACAAGACCGGCCGGCCCGCCGTGAAATGTTCCATGATTGTGCCGAGTACGGCGGGCTTCAACTCGTACCATTCGACGGTGTCGGACTTGGTGATCGTGATGAAGTCGTTGCCGAAGAAGACGGCGCGCACACCGTCGACCTGGAACAAACGTTCGGCCAAGGGGGATTCACCTTCCGCGGCCTCGGCCGAGGAATAATCCAGTGTCCCCTCTTCCATCACCAGCTTGCCCGGGATGAATTTCAAGGTCGCTGGATTCGGTGTTTGTTCCGTTTGAATAAACATTACCTAAAATCCCACCTATCTCTTGATCAGGAAGATGGTTTACGAATCGTTAAGGATCAACCCCTGTTCTGTTGCCGATGGGCGACACAAGACCTGTGACAGCCTGTGGATAAACTTGCGAATTTACTTATTTACCGCGAATCGGGGGTAATCGGTCCGTGCAGTGCCGGGTCAAGTGATGGCATCCAGCTCTTCGTCGGAAAGACAGCCCGGCACGATGGTGATCGGGATTCGCAAATTACTCAATTCCTTGCCGGTCAGGTGGGTGACCACGGGACCCGGGCCTTCCGAACTGACACTTGCCGCCAGAACGAGAATTGAAATCGTCTTATCTTCCTGCAGCAAATTGGCGACTTCCGTGGCCTCGTCGCCTTCCCGCACCAGCAGGATGGCTGGCTGGCCGGTCGAGCGATTCACTTCGGCGGCGTATTTTTGCAGCAAGGCTTCGCCCTGTTCGCGGTTTTCTTCACGCATTAGGGTTTCAACGCCAAGCCAGTGCACGAATTCGGTCGGTTGGACCACATGCAGCAAGGCAACGCGCCCGCCGGTCTTCTGGGCGCGTTTGCAGGCAAATTTCAGTGCAACCGGCATTTCCTCGGATTCGTCTACAACGACGAGGAAGACCCGATCCGAACCCGGTTTCCCGTTGCTGTCACCCGATGCCGGGCTGCTGCCGCTATCTGTCTGGGTCATGCGACCCTTCCTTGCCCCATTCCCGAGCCCCCATCGTGGCGTGGTTTTCACCACCGGACGCTTCCTGTGTAGCTATCAATTTACCAGCACAGGGAAACAGCGCAATGGAAAGAGAAGCCGGGCTGTCACGCGACAGGTTGTCCGAAGCGAAAGGTTGGGATGGAAAACCGTTCTATTTCAGTAGAACGTTAATGATTTCCTTCAGCTGGGTACGTGCCCGCAGCAGGTAGAAGCCTTGGGCCGACAGATGACTCGGCAGGAGCAGACCGTCCGGGCTGCCATTGATGACGACCAAAGGATCCATGATCGCGGCCGCATGCAAAGAGGCCAACATCTGCGCCCAGAGCGAGGCGACTTCCTTTTCCGAAATGACGTTCTGGAAGTCTGCCTGCAGCGCGTTCAGCAGCATGTAATACCCGTAGAGGCGCCCTTTGTTGTGGTAGAAGACGTCGTCCGCATAGATTGAGAAGGCCGAGTATTCCTCCAGCGCGTCGCCTGTCGCGGCGGAGGCGGAGCCGAGATCGGACGAAAACCGCTCCAGCGTTCCCAACAGGTTGTCGGCGCGCCGTTCGAAAACGGCATTTCCTTCGGAAAGGCGCAGATTATAGTTCCGCAAGGCATCGGCGGCATTGCGGTACTGTTCGGCGGAACTGCGCTGGGGCAGCAGGGATTCGGAAATATTGTAGTACCAGACGTCCGGCGCGTATTTCAGGAAGCCGGTCGCCGCCTCGAGGTCGGTGTCGGCGGCGCTGGACCCGCGCACCCTGCCGATCTGATCGGTCAATTCGATGGTGAAACGGGAAAGCGCGTCGCGAATACCGGTCTGGAAGTTCGGCATGTTGTCCAATGCGGCGGACGGCATGAAGAAAGGCGCCATGGGCGTCCAGCTATTCTCGCGCGTTTCCCGGTCGATGATGCGGATCGTCATCGCGACCGCCTCGGACCCGCCCTGCGGCGCTTCGGCGATGATAGAGGTGTCATCGTCGATCCGATGCACCATGATCATCCCGATCGGGTAATACAGCAGCGCCGCCAGCACGATCAGTGCGGCGGTCCCAATCGTAAATCGCGCGGCGCGGCCTTCCGGCCGGGGCAGCGCGCGCAGGCGTTCGCCCAGTGCTATTTTATCCATCATGACCTGACTTACGTGTGGGCTCGCCCCGCCACTTGCAATACCAGCGGGTTTTTACACCGGTATTGCACGGCGGGATCGTTCTCGTCCGGGACAGTTTGCCGGGACGATCGTGGTTGGGCGTTGCTGCACCGGCGGTACCGCCGGAACGCAACCGGCAAGAGGCTATTGAACGAAGCCGACCACTTCCCGAACCTCACGCAGGATCGGGTTGGTGATGGCGCGGGAGCGTTCCGACCCTTCGCATAGTATCCTGTCGATTTCTGCGACATCCTGAAGCAAGCGCTGCATTTCCTCGCCGATCGGACCCAGCACAGAAACAGCAACATCCGACAATATCGGTTTAAACTCCGAGAATTGCTTACCGCCGACGTCGCCCAAGGCCGTCTCCACGTCCACACCGCGCAGGGCGGCATAGATGTTCACCAGGTTCTGCGCTTCCGGCCGTCCTTCAAGGCCTTCCGCCTCACTTGGCAGGGCTTCCGGGTCGGTTTTCGCCTTGCGGATTTTCTGGGCGATGGCGTCCGGGCCGTCGGTCATGTTGATGCGGCTCATATCCGACGGGTCGGATTTGGACATTTTCTTGGTGCCGTCCCGCAGGGACATGACGCGCGTCGCCGCGCCCAGAATCAAGGGCTCGGTCAGCGGGAAGAAATCGGGCTTTTCCCAGTCGTTGTTGAACTTCGCGGCGATGTCGCGCGCCAGTTCCAGATGCTGTTTCTGATCCTCGCCGACCGGAACATGGGTCGCCTTATAGGCCAGAATGTCGGCGGCCATCAGGTTCGGGTACACGAACAGACCCGTGGACGCGTTTTCACGGTTCTTGCCCGCCTTTTCCTTGAACTGGGTCATCCGGTTCAACCAACCCATCCGCGCGACGCAGTTGAAGATCCAGGCCAACTCGGCGTGATCCTGGTTCTGCGACTGGTTGAACAGAATATGTTTCTTTGGGTCGATCCCGCAGGCCAGCAGCCCGGCCGCGACTTCGCGGGTGTTCCGGCGCAATTCCTCAGGATTCTGGAAAAGCGTGATCGCGTGCAGATCGACCAGGCAATAGATGCATTCATAGTCGTCCTGCAATGCCGCCCAGTTCCGGATCGCGCCCAGATAGTTGCCAAGGGTCAGGTTGCCCGTCGGCTGAATACCGGAAAAGATCCGATTTTCCACATTGGTCGCGGTGGTCATGATAAAAAGGCTCCGTCTGGTCGCGGACCGTCCGCCAACCGGAGGGTCCGAAACACGTCATTTCAATTGTTGATCGAAGGCCAGGATATGAAGACGGTCCGAACGGCCCGCCTCAGGCTTTCCGGCGGGTTTATGCGACCGGAGGCCAAGACGGTCAAGGCACACGTTTGGAGAAGACAAGGGCCGACCGGACTTACCGGCGGCGGCGCAATTGGCGCGCGACCTCCCGCAAATCGGTGCCGCCAACAAGTTGGGCCAGCCCGAAGAACAGGATGACGCCGGCCAGAACCAAACCGGCCAGGGCGAGTAGTTTTCGGGCGAAGCCCCCTTGGAACCAATCGGCCAGAACATCGCCCCCCATCCAAAGCACCGCTGCCATGACAATCGCCGCAAGCAGGATGCGGGGAACCGAACGCACCAGCCGCGAGTCGGGCTCGAAATGCCCACCTCTGTGCAGCAGGAAGGCCAGGAGCCCCGCATTGGCCCAGGCGGAAATCGAGGTGGCGAGCGCAATTCCCACATGGGCGAAGGCCTGCATCAGCGTGACGGCCAGGATCAAATTCAGGGCGACGGCGCCGATCGCCACCTTGACCGGCGTCCGCGTATCCTCGCGGGCGAAAAAGCCGGGGGTCAACGCCTTGATCAATACGAAGGCCGGTAGCCCGATCGCATAGGCGCGCAGGGCCTCCGACGTTGCCAGTGCCGCTTCCGTGGTAAAAGCGCCGCGTTCGAAAAGCGTTGAGACGATCGGCCAGGGAATGGCGATCAGCGCGGTCGCCGCCGGCAAGGTCAACAGCAGGGTAACCTCGATTGCCCGGTTCATACTGTACATGGCCGCGCGGTGTTCGCCGGCCCGCAATTGGCGCGACAGCAGCGGCAGCAAGGCTACGCCGACCGCGACGCCAACAACACCCAACGGCAATTGGTTCACCCGGTCCGCATAATACAGGAAGGACACCGACCCCTGGCGCAACAGGGTTGCCAGCAGGTCGCCGACCATGACGTTGATCTGTACCACGCCCGCCCCCAAAATTCCGGGGGCCATCAGCAGCAGCAATCGTTTCACGCCAGGCGTCAGTTTCGGCAGGGGCAGGGGCACCATGATGTCCGCTTTGTGGCAGGCATGGGCCAGCATCGCGAATTGCAGCGCGCCGGCGATCGCCACTGCGACGGCCAGGGCGTGTCCCGGCAAGGTCAGCACATGGCGGTGGATCAGGACCAGCGTGGTGATGAACACCAGGTTCAGAATGACCGGCGCGGCGGCGGCGGCGGCGAACTTGCCGACCGAGTTCAACATGCCGGACATCATCGCCGACAGGACCATGAACAGAAGATAGGGGAAGGTAATCCGCGCCAGCTCCACGGTCAGGTTGAACTTTTCCGGTTGGTCCAGGAATCCGGCTGCCTGCACCGTCATGATCCAGGGCATGGCCGCCATGGCGATGACGGACAGAACCAGCGTCCAGGCCGTCAGGACCGACGCCACATCCGCGGCGAAAGCGTCCGCTGCGTCCTTGCCATCGCCCTCCAACCGGCGAGCGTAGAGCGGCACGAAGGCCGCATTCATCGCGCCTTCGCCCAAAAGGCGGCGAAACAGGTTCGGAAACTTAAAGGCAATGAAGAAGGCGTCGGCAACCATCCCGGCACCCAGGATTTGGGCGATCAGGACATCCCGGACGAAACCCAGGACACGGCTGGTCATGGTCCAGCCGCCGACGGTCGCGATGGAGCGGACGAGTTGCATAACCGAAAGTCCTTACGGGATTCCCCAACTCTTAAGAAGAGGAAAGGGCGAAAAGAAGGCGAAAGAACGGCAAGCAGAAGGCTTTAACGGGTCCGCTCAGAAGGCGGCGCGGTTCAACGGCACAGGTAGGCGTTACTCGGCTGCCTCCTTGGATATGGTTGGCGGTGCGTCCTGACCCTCGACCATGCCGCCGGGCCCGGCGATTTCCAGCACGTCCAGCAAGGCTTGGCGGATTTCCTTCAGCTTGGTCTCGTGCGTGATTTTCATGCCGAAGACGTCCTTCACATAGAAGACGTCCACCACCTGCTCGCCATAGGTCGAAATTTTCGCCGTGGTGATCTGAATCCCCAAGCGGAACAGCGCGGTCGTCAGGCGATAGACAAGGGCCGGCCGGTCGCGACCGTTGACCTCGATCACCGTGTGGGTGTTGGAGGCCTTATTGTCCAACAGAACGCGCGGCGCGACGTAGAAGATTTCCATGCGGCTCGGTATCTGGGAGGATTTCCGATCCAGTTCTTCCAGCGGCCTTACCCGGCCTGAGAGGACCTGCTCGACCATCACGGAAAGGCGCGCCAGCTTGGAGGAGGATTTGAACGCACCACCGGTTGAATCCTGAACGGTGAAGACGTCCAGCGCCATGCCGTCCTTGAAGGTCGCGATCCGCGCATCGACGATGCTGGCGCCGCAGACCGCCAAAGCGCCCGACAGGCGCGCGAACAGGCCCGGATGATCGGAAGCGAAAATGGTAATCTCGGTCGCGTCGCGGGCGCTGAGAACCTGGATGTCCAAGGCCAATGTCTGTTTGCGGATTTCCGCGTCCCGGATCACGTCGGAATGACGCAGCAATTGTTCGGCGTCGAAAGCCAGCAGATAGCCGTCTGGCAGACGGTCGATATGGCGTTCGCGTTCGTGTTCGGGCCAATGATCGAGCAACCTGACCAGGTCGCTGCGCGCCGCGGCGACCCGCCTGTTGCGCCCCATGCCGTCCAGGCCTTCGGTGATGAAATCATAGGCCCGGTAATACATGTCCCGCAGCAGACTGGACTTCCAATTGTTCCAGACATTCGGACCGACGGCGCGGATGTCGACGACGGTCAGGCATAACAGCAGGCGCAGGCGTTCCGGCGATTTTACAAGGTCGACGAAATCGATCACGGTTTTCGGGTCATCGATGTCGCGCTTGAACGCCGTGTTCGACATGGCCAAGTGATTCAAAACCAGCCAGGCAACGGTTTCGGTCTGCTCGTCCGATAATCCCAACCTTGGGCAAAGCGAACGGGCCACCTCGGCGCCAAGCTCCGAATGATCGCCGCCGCGGCCCTTGGCGATATCGTGCAGGAAGACGGCGACGTAAAGAACCTCACGCGAATGAAGGGACGGAAACAGTTTGGTCGCCAGGGGATGGTCTTCCGCCAACTCGCCGTTCTCGATACGGTTCAGGATGCCGATTGCGCGGATCGTGTGTTCGTCGGTCGTGTAGACGTGGTACATGTCGTACTGCATTTGGGCCACGACCCGGCCGAAATCGGGAATGAATTTTCCGAACAACCCACATTCATTCATGTGCCGAAGGGTGCCTTCCGGATTCACCTTCGACGTCAGAATATCCATGAAGATCGCATTGGCTTCCGGGTTTTCCCGGAACTTCTTACTCACATATTTCAAGTTTCGGGTAATTGCCTTCAAGGCGTCAGGATGAATCGACATCCGTTTTTCATGCGCGACTTTAAAGATGCGCAGCATGTCGACCGGTGTTTTCCGGAAATGGCCGCGCGCCAATTCGTTCAGACGCCCGCTCTCGTTCGCGAAGCCCTCGATTTCGCTTGCGCTGAGCAGCTTGGACAGACTGAACAACGGCTTTTTCTGATGCTTTGCTTCGAAGGCTGCGCAGAAGATACGGGTCAGGTCGCCGACGTCTTTCGCGATCAGGAAATAGTGCTTCATGAACCGTTCGACGCCGCTGGTCCCGGCATGGTCGGTATAACCCATGCGGCGCGCCAACTCGGGCTGGACATCGAAGGTCAAACGCTCCTCGGGCCGATCGGTTAGGTAGTGCAGGTGGCAGCGTAGCGTCCAAAGATATTGCTGCGCCTTCGCGAAACGGTTCGCTTCCGCTTTGGTCAGAATCTTCAACTCGACCAGTTCGGAAATATCCCCCACATGATAGAGGAACTTGGCCGCCCAATAGAGCGTATGCAGATCGCGCAACCCGCCCTTACCGTCCTTGATGTTGGGTTCCAGCACATATCGGCTGTCGCCCATTCGCTCGTGCCGGGCGTCGCGTTCGGCCAGTTTCGCTTCAAGAAAGGCGAAACCGTTCCCGGTTTGAACGTCCTTTTTGAAAGCGCGCCGGAAGTTGTTGAACAGGCCCTTTTCACCCCAGACATAGCGGGCCTCGAGCATCGCCGTCTTGATGGTGATGTCGGCCTTGGCCTGGCGGATGCAGTCATCGATGGACCGGGTGGCATGGCCGACCTTCAACCCCATATCCCAAAGTGTGTAAAGTATTTCCTCAACCACCTGTTCGACACGGGCCGACATTTTGTAATCATGCAAAAACAACAGGTCGATATCGGAATAGGGGGCGAGTTCACCGCGCCCATAACCGCCGACAGCGAGGATGGATAATTTCTCGGACGAGGTGGGATTGGCCGCGGGATAGAGATGGGTTGCGGCAGCGTCGTGGATAACCCGGATTAGCTGGTCGATCAGATAGGCATGGGCCAGAACCGCTTTTGCCCCGTCATGGTTCTCGAAAAACCGGCGCTGGATCTCGGTCTGGCCCTTTGCCAGCGCATCCTTGTAGAGCGCGAGTTGCTTTGGCTTGCGCGCGGATTCCTTCAGACCTTCGGCAAATAAATCGTCCACCGCCTGCGTGAGGGCGCGGCGATCTATCAACTGACGGCGTTTCTCAATCCCTGTGATATCCATGCGGGGAACCTAACGGAATCAACCTATTTTGGCGAGAGTCGTTCTAAACTGGACAGGTTAAGGGAAAGCAAAGACCCGGTCTTAGTCGGCGCCTTTGATCATCCGACTCAACCGGTAAAGCGCATCGAGTGCCTCCCGCGGTGTCATCTCGTCCGGATCGAGACCTTCCAATACCTCTAGCGCCGGATTTGGGGGGGGCGCGGCGCTGCCATCGCCCGTCACGGCGGGTTTCGGCTGGGCGGCGGCCTGGAACAGGGGCAAATCGTCGATCAGGCGTGTCACTGCGCCTGACTGTTCGCCGCGTTCCAGGGTTTGAAGCACTTCTTCCGCACGTGCGACGACCGCAGCGGGAAGGCCCGCCAGGCGGGCGACGTGAATACCGTAGGACCGGTCCGCCGCCCCGGCCGCGACTTCGTGCAGGAAGACGACCTCACCCTGCCATTCCTTCACCCGCATGCAATGCGGCGCCAGTGCGGGCAATCGTTCCGCCAAGGCGGTCAGTTCATGATAGTGGGTCGCGAACAGGGCGCGTGATTTCGCGGTATCGTGCAGATGTTCGACGCAGGCCCAGGCGATGGACAGTCCGTCGAAGGTCGCCGTGCCGCGGCCGATTTCGTCCAGGATGACAAGCGAGCGTTCGGTGGCCTGATTGAGAATGGTGGCGGTTTCCACCATTTCCACCATGAAGGTGGATCGGCCGCGCGCCAGGTCGTCTGACGCGCCGACGCGGCTAAACAGGCGGTCGACGATGCCGATTTCCGCCTGCTCCGCCGGCACGAAACTGCCGGATTGGGCCAAGACGGCGATCAGGGCGTTCTGGCGCAGAAATGTACTCTTACCGGCCATGTTCGGCCCGGTCAGCAGCCATAGATTCCGGTCGCGCGACAGGTCGCAATCATTGGCGACGAAGGGTTGTTCGCCATCTCGGTTCAGGGCCGCCTCGACGACCGGGTGCCGTCCGCCGGTGATCCGGAAGCTGAGGTCGTCGGTCACTTTCGGGCGGGCATAGCGGCGTTCCTCGGCCAGATCGGCCAAGGCCGACGCCCAATCCAGGCCGGCCAATGCGGCGGCGGCCAGGGCAATTTCGGTTACCCGCGCCGTGACCTCTCCGATCAGGTCCTCGAACAGTTCCTGTTCCAGCGCCAGAGCCTTGTCGCCCGCTTCCGAAATCGACCGTGCCAGGTCGCCCAGTTCGGGGGACGAATACCGCATGGCGTTGGACATGGTCTGGCGGTGGATGAAGGCATCGCCCATGCGCGATGCGTGGCGCGCGGAAATCTCGATGAAATAGCCCAGCACATTGTTGTGCTTGATCTTCAGGGCCTCGATCCCGGTTTCCTGCCGGTAGCGCCCTTCAAGACCGGCGATCAGCTTGCGGCTGTGGTCGCGCAGGTTGCGGACCTCGTCCAAATGCGGCGCATAACCCGCCCGGATGAACCCGCCGTCGCGCGTAATCAACGGCGGGTCGTCCGCCAAGGCGCGGCTCAGCCTGTCGACCAGCACATCGTGGACGCCCAGGTCCTTATGCGCTTCGGTAAGCAGGGCGGGCAGGGACCCCGCCTTCTGCAGCAAATTCTTGATTCCGGCGGTCAGGCCCAACCCATCGCGGATGGCGGCCAGGTCCCGGGGGCCGCCGCGATCGACCGTGATGCGTGACAGGGCGCGTTCCAGGTCCGGCGCACCGCGCAGAACCTGGCGCAAATCGTCCCGCGCCCCGGCCTGTTCCAGGAAGAATCCGACCGCGTCATAGCGCGCGTCGATCTGCTGCCGGTCCGTCAGGGGGGCGGATAGGCGGTTCGCCAGCAACCGGGCGCCACCGCCGGTGACGGTGCGGTCGATGGTTTCCAGCAGACTGCCCGCGCGGTCGCCGGACAGGGTCCGTGTCAGTTCCAGGTTCCGCCGCGTCGCCTGGTCGATCTCCATGATCGCGCCGGCGCTCAGCTTCCGGGGCGGAGACAGGCGGGGGACCTTACCGACCTGTGTCAGGCGCACATAGTCCAACAAGGCGCCAGCCGCACTCAATTCCGCCCGTTCGTAATCCCCAAAAGCGTCCAGCGCAGCGACGCCGTATTGTTCCTTCAGCCGCTTCTCCGCGTTGACGGAATCGAACAGACTGTCCGATTGCACCGCCAATTCATCACGCCAGTCGGCGAACAGGTCGTACAGGTCCGGCCGGTCGGTCAGGCGTTTCGGCACCAGCAATTCGCCCGGGTGCACGCGCGAGAGGACGGCAGCGACAGAGCCTTCCTCGACCGATTGGACACGGAAATCCCCGGTCGAAACATCTAGCCAGGCAAGTGCCATCCCACGCCCGGCCATGGCCAGCGCGGCAAGGTAATTGTTGCTGCGCGCGTCCAGCAATGTGTCTTCCGTCAGGGTGCCCGGCGTCACGACACGGACCACGTCGCGGGCCACGACCGATTTTCCGCCACGCTTTTTCGCTTCCGCCGGATCCTCGGTCTGCTCACAGACGGCGACACGGAACCCCTTGCGGATCAGCCGCGACAGATAGGTCTCAGCGGCGTGCACCGGGACGCCGCACATGGGGATGTCCTGGCCGTCATGGTGCCCGCGCTTGGTCAAGGTGATGTCCAGCGCGGCGGCGGCCTGGACCGCGTCGTCAAAGAACAGCTCGTAGAAATCGCCCATCCGGTAAAACAACAGACAGTCCGGATTGGCCCCTTTGATGGAAAGATACTGTTCCATCATCGGCGTGACTTTTGCCGGCTTGGCCTGGGATGGCTTGTCCGTGCTTGTCTTGTCTATCGGTTGGTCTTGGGCGTCGGGCATGGTCTGAGGAGACTACACATTCAGTTCCGGTGTACAATTGAAGCCTGACTAAGAAGGCCTATGGGATGTCTATATCCGGCTCTACCGATCCAACGCGCATCTTGCAACCGGACGCCACCCTCGGCTTTATTGATTCAGCAAAACAAACCCAGAAAGTATTCGGAGAGGTTCCCCAAAATGGCAAGCGACCGCATTACAGATCAGGAGGCGTTGCAATTCCACGCTAGCGGAAGGCCGGGCAAAATCGAAATCACGCCGACCAAGCCGCTGACAACGCAGCGCGAACTGTCGCTGGCCTATTCCCCGGGCGTCGCAGTGCCTTGCCTGCGGATCGCCGAAGACCCCTCGGCGGCCTATGACTACACGGCGCGCGGAAACATGGTCGCGGTGATAACGAACGGAACAGCGGTCCTCGGCCTGGGCAATATCGGTGCGCTTGCGTCCAAACCGGTGATGGAAGGCAAGGCGGTGCTGTTCAAGCGCTTCGCCGATGTCGATTCCATCGATCTGGAACTGGACACTGAAGACGTGGACGAATTCGTGAACTGCGTCCGCTTCCTGGGACCGAGCTTCGGCGGCATTAATCTGGAAGACATCAAGGCGCCGGAATGCTTCATCATCGAACAGCGCCTGCGCGAAGTGATGAACATTCCCGTCTTCCACGACGACCAGCATGGCACCGCCATCATTGCTGCGGCCGGCCTGATCAACGCCCTGCACCTGACCGGTCGGAACATCCGTGACACCAAACTGGTCGTGAACGGCGCAGGCGCCGCGGCGATCGCTTGCGTCGAGCTGGTGAAGGCGATGGGTATGGGCGCCGACAATGTCATCATGTGCGACAGCAAGGGCGTCATCTATCAGGGCCGCGAAGAAGGCATGAACCAGTGGAAGTCGGCCCATGCGGCGGTGACCGACACCCGGTCGCTGCAGGAAGCCCTGGAGGGCGCCGACGTTTTCTTCGGCCTTTCGGTGAAAGGGGCGGTAACGCCCGCCATGGTCGGTGCGATGGCCGACAAGCCCATCATTTTCGCGATGGCCAATCCGGACCCTGAAATCACGCCGGACGAGGTGAAGACGGTCCGCCAGGACGCCATCGTCGCGACAGGGCGGTCGGACTATCCGAACCAGGTCAACAATGTGCTGGGTTTCCCTTATATATTCCGCGGCGCGCTCGACGTGCGCGCATCCACCATCAATGACGCGATGAAGATCGCCGCGGCGGAAGCCATCGCCGAACTGGCGCGCGAAGACGTGCCTGACGAAGTGGCGGCGGCTTACGGTGGGCGGCGCCTGCGCTATGGATCGGAATACATCATTCCCGTCCCCTTCGATCCACGCCTGATCGTCTCCGTGCCGGAAAAGGTCGCCCGCGCGGCGATGGATTCCGGCGTCGCGACCCGGCCGATCATTGATATCGAAACCTATCGGTCGGAATTGAAATCGCGGCTCGACCCGACAGCATCGATGCTGAACCTTATTTTCGACAAGGTCCGGTCCAATCCACGCCGTGTGATATTCGCCGAGGGGGAAGAGGAGCGCGCCATCCGCGCCGCGATTGCCTTCCGCAGCGAAGGATACGGCACGCCCGTCCTGATCGGCCGGGAAAACCGGATCGAGGATATGGTCGCCCAAATGGGCCTTGGTTCATTGGGCGGCATCGAAATCCAAAACGCCCGTGTCTCGCTTGAGAACAAGCGTTACACGGATTTCGTCTATAACCGGCTGCAGCGGAAAGGGTTTCTGTTCCGAGATTGCCAACGGATGGTGAACCAGGACCGCAACATCTTCGCCGCCTGCATGGTCGCGATGGGCGATGCGGACGCCATGGTCACCGGCCTGACGCGCAGTTTCTCGGTCTGTTACGAGGCGATTACCCAGATTATCGATCCGGTGCCGGGCGAACGCGTCATGGGATTGATGGTGGCGATCGTGCGGGGCAGAACGTATTTCATCGCGGATACGAATATCCACACGGTGCCGACGCCCGAGGAATTGGCCGATATCGCGGCGGAGGCGGCGGAGTATGCCCGCAAGATGGGGCATGAGCCGCGCGTTGCCTTCCTGTCTCATTCCACATTCGGGAATCCGATGCTCGAGAACGATGATCGCCTTCGCGAGGCGGTAAGCCTTCTGGATAAGCGCGAAGTCGATTTCGAATATGATGGCGAAATGTCGGCGACCGCGGCGCTCAACGCCGAACAGATGCGGGAACTGTATCCGTTCTGCCGCCTGTCCGGGGCCGCCAACGTGCTTGTCATGCCGGCGTTGCATTCCGCCCATATCAGCACCCGAATGCTGAAGGAAGTCGGTGGCGGCACGATCCTGGGGCCGATGCTGCGTGGCCTGACGAAATCGGCGCAAATCGTGCCCCTGGGCGCCAGCGTTAACGATTGCGTCAGCATCGCCGCGCTCGCGGGGTACGATTCAATCCGGTAAGGGGACGTCTTTCCAAAATCCGTAACCTTCGGCCTATATGTCTGATAGGTCGGACCAAGGCCCCGATATGTCTGTCTATAAGGGTCTGACTTTTATTGGCCCATGTGAAGTGGAACGGATGTGAACGAAACCTTCCTGACAGGATTGGCGATCGGTATCGGCGCGACGGCGCTTGTCGCCTGGATCGCGATGCGCAAGCGCGACGCCAAGGCACGCCGACGCCTGGGCGAGGTCCGGGATTCGTTGGACTCTGCCCAGATGTCGCTGAAGCAAGCGGCCCTGGAACACACGGCCGCCGAAGCCCTGGTCGAAAGCCTGCCGGCGCCCTTGTATCTGGTCGATGGGAACCTGCGCGTTCTGCGCGGCAATGCGGCGGGAACCGCCCTGATCGGCAAAGACATCAACGGACGCGAACTGTCGGATGGGTTCCGTCAGCCCGACCTTCTCGCGACCGTTGAGCAGGCCATCGAGTTGGGCAAAAGCAGAAGCATGCGGCTGGAACTGCCCGTCCCGGTCGAACGCGCCTATCTGGTTCAGATTGAACCGGTCAATCAGGTTGCCGCCGCGGAATTCGAGGAGTCGGAAACCCGGGGCTCACCGGCCGCGCTGATCATGATGTTGGACATTACGCCCGTGTTGCGGACCGAGCAGTTGCGCGCCGATTTCGTCGCCAATGTCAGTCATGAACTTCGCACCCCGTTAACAAGCCTGATCGGCTTCATCGAAACCCTGCGCGGCCCGGCCCGGGACGATCCAGAGGCCCAGGAACGGTTCCTCGGCATCATGCAGGAACAGGCTGATCGCATGTATCGGCTGATCTCAGACCTGTTATCCCTGTCCCGGATCGAGATGGAAGAACATAGCGTTCCGCGCGGCAAGGTGGATCTGCCGCTGGTTGCCCGGAAGGTCAGCGACGGTCTTGCCTTCAAACTACGTGACCGCCGCATGCAGGTGGAGATCGACGCGCCGGCGAACCTGCCCCCGGTTGCCGGCGACGAAGACCAGTTGACCCAGGTTCTGCAGAACCTGATCGACAACGCGATCAAATACGGCGAACCCGATACGAATGTGGAGGTCCGCGCCGTGACCAACGGGAATGCGGTTGAAATGAGCGTCCGCGACCACGGCCAGGGCATTCCGCGCGAACACCTGCCGCGCTTGACCGAACGTTTCTATCGGGTGGACGCGGCCCGGTCGCGTGAGATGGGCGGAACGGGCCTCGGTCTGGCGATCGTGAAGCATATCGTGAACCGGCACAGGGGTAAGATGACGATCACATCCAAACCGTCGGATGGGAGCACCTTTACGGTATCCTTGCCTGTTTGGAGAAAATGATCCTGAATTTACCCCTATCCTTTACATTTATTTCAAAAAACGACCTGATTTTCATAGACGAATATCTTTTTTATCGCGTCGCGCCGAATCCGGCCCCAATGCAATAAAACCGTAACAGAAAGTACATATGAAGGTCGCGCTGACGCTGTAAATGCGTGGGCTGAACGGCAGGTGATGTGACGACAATTCGTGGCGCGCCTACGCGAACAAGAGAAGTTGGAGCCGCATTTCCAAACCTGACCGCTCATAACCAGGCGCAACATCCACACAAAACTCTGGGGTCCACTCCATGAATCCTCTTCTTAAGACAGTCGCCATCACGGCGCTCGGCGTCGTCGCCCTTGCCGGCACCGCCCAAGCCCGCGACCAGATCCGCATCGTGGGTTCCTCCACGGTTTTCCCGTTCTCCACCGCGGTCGCCGAAAACTTCGGCAAGACCACCGACTTCAAGACGCCGGTCGTTGAATCCACCGGTTCCGGCGGCGGCCTGAAGCTGTTCTGCGGCGGCGTCGGTGTCGAGCATCCCGACATCACGAACGCGTCGCGCCGCATCAAGAAGTCCGAAGTCGAACTTTGCGGTAAGAACGGTGTCGCCGACATCGTCGAAATCAAGGTTGGTTATGACGGCATCGTCATCGGTAATGCCAAGTCCGCCGCGAACCTGAACATCACGAAGGAACAGATCTTCCTGGCGCTGGCCAAGGAGATCCCCGATGGCAATGGCAACATGATCCCGAACCCGAACAAGAAATGGAGCGACATTGATCCGTCGCTGCCGAACGCGGCGATCGAAGTTCTGGGCCCGCCCCCGACATCCGGTACCCGTGACGCGTTCTCCGAGCTGGCCATGGAAGGCGGCGCGAAGAAGATTGAATCGCTGGCCGCTCTTCGTAAGAAAGACAAGAAGGCGTTTAAAAACATCGCCCACGCGATCCGTGAGGACGGCGCCTATATCGAAGCCGGCGAGAACGACAACCTGATCGTCCAGAAGCTGGAAGCCAACCCGAACGCCTTTGGCATCTTCGGCTTCTCCTTCCTCGATCAGAATTCCGACAAGATCAAAGGCGCGGTTGTCGAAGGGTCCGAACCCACTTTCGAAGCCATTGCCGACGGCAAGTATCCGGTTTCCCGCTCGCTGTTCTTCTACGTCAAGAAGGCTCATATCGGCGTCATTCCGGGTATCGAGGAATACCTCGCCGAATTCACCAGCGAAAACGCCTGGGGCGATGAAGGATATCTGGCTGACAAGGGCCTGATTCCGATGCCGAAGGCTGAGCGTGAACAGTACAAAGGCGCGGCGAAGGGTCTGACCCCGCTCGTCTTCTAAAAGTCTTGGTGGCGTGAGGGCCGGCGCAACACGCACCGGCCCGGCGCTTCCACCGCGTATCCGAGGGGGCCGCGTGCCGGCTTCCTTCCTCTGGGGGTAAGTTCCCAATCCAATCGGACGTGTGTAACTGAACGGCACAGTTGTCGCCGGTAATGTCACAGATGGGTTTGGGTCTTCGGCCAAGTATAGTAACCGACGATAGTGTCGGTCGAATTCTGGCGAAGCACTGCGCAGGGTCCAACGGTATCGGACCTTTTACGATTGCGCGGCGAGTGGGGCAATAATGACCGTCTTAGCAGTAGTTCTGGCCGTCCTCGCGCTGGCCGTCGTCTGGTACAAAATGGGGCATGCCTACGCGATGGGGCAGGCCGGCGGTCACGCCCGGAACCTGCATTCCCGACCGGGATATTACGGAACCTACACCGCCTTGTGGTGCGCACTTCCCGCCTTCTTGCTGTTGGTGGTCTGGCTGGTGGCGCAAAGCCCGATCATCACCGGCATGGTGATTTCGGGCTTGCCGGAAGCGCAGCAATCGCTGCCGGAAAACGAGCTTGGTCTACTGATGAACGATATCAGGAATCTGGCCACCAGCGACTTTGCGCGTGAAACTGCAGACCCCGACACGCTGGCTGCCGCGGACCGGTATTCGTCGCTCAAGACCACAAGTTTCATCATCATGACGGTGCTGACCTTGTCTGTCGGTATTGTCGGCGGGTTCATGGCGCGTGCCCGGGTGATGCCGGGATTGCGGGCCCGAAATTCGGTAGAAAGAATGATCATGGTGCTGCTGATTGCGGCCTCTATGATCGCCATTCTCACCACAGTGGGAATTGTGCTGTCGCTGCTTTTCGAAAGTTGGCGCTTCTTCCTGCAAGTCCCGTTTCATGAATTTCTCTTCGGCCTGAAATGGTCGCCGCAGACGGCTTTGCGCGCGGATCAGGTCGGATCATCCGGTGCCTTCGGTGCGGTGCCGGTCTTTGCCGGTACGCTGCTGATCACGGTCATCGCCATGTGCGTCGCGGTGCCGGTAGGGCTGATGTCGGCGATCTATATGGCGGAATACGCGACGCCCAGGTTCCGTTCGGTGGTCAAGCCGATCCTGGAAATTCTGGCCGGCATCCCCACAGTTGTTTACGGCTTCTTCGCCGCCCTGACCGTCGCCCCCGTCATCCGGAGCCTGGGCGAATCGCTGGGCTTGGAAGTCGCATCGGAAAGTGCCTTGGCTGCGGGCCTGGTGATGGGTGTGATGATCATCCCCTTTGTTTCCAGCCTGTCGGACGATGTCATCACGGCCGTTCCCCGCTCTCTCCGCGAAGGGTCGTATGGCATGGGGGCGACGAAGTCGGAAACGATCCGGCTGGTCGTTCTGCCGGCCGCCCTGCCGGGGATCGTCGGGTCCATCCTGCTGGCTGTCAGCCGGGCCATTGGCGAAACCATGATTGTTGTAATGGCCGCGGGCCTCGCCGCGAACCTTACGGGCAACCCGTTTGCCGCGGTGACGACCGTGACGGTTCAAATCGTGACACTGCTGGTCGGCGACCAGGAATTCGACAGTCCCAAGACGCTGGCGGCCTTCGCGCTGGGGCTTGTGCTGTTCTTCATTACCTTGTGCCTGAACATCGTCGCGCTGCATGTCGTGCGCAAATATCGCGAGCAATATGACTGATCGAGACAATTCCAACCCACTGGGCCGACCCTTTGGAACGCAACACAGACGGATCCGGATCGAGAGAGCGAGACAATGGCTGAATTGACAGAACCGACGGCTGGAACCGTGTCCAAGGATGGCATTGCCGATGCCGTGCAACGGGGTTTGAAGAAGCGCTACAAAAGGGAAGCGCGATTCAAGTTCATGGGCCTCGCCGCCATCGGCTTCGCAATGCTTACCCTGGTGGTATTGTTCACAACGATCATCTCGTCAGGTATCGGCGCTTTCGTTCAGTCGAAGTTGACCCTCGACGTTACCTTTTCGGCGGAAGACATCGACGCCGGCGATATCGGGAATGGCAACTTCCGGAGTGTCGCATTCGATGCCTTGCGGAAGGAGTTTCCGAGCGTGCCGGGTGGCCGTCGCGGTCGTCCGTTGACCGAACTCTTGTCTTCGGGCGTGCCGTTCCACCTCAGGGAAATAGCGCTTGCCGATCCCAGCGTGGTGGGGACGACACGACAGGTTGAAGTCACGCTATCCGATGACGCGGACATTTTTCTGAAAGGCAAAATGACGGCGATTGAAGATGTGCCGGTAACCGGGACCGGCTCGGTCGTCGGGACGGAAGGGGAAATCAAAATCCTCTCCAGCGCGGATGATTTCACCCCCGTCCTGGCCGATGTGAAGAGGTCGCTTGGTAATCTGGCGAGTGCGCAGGAACGCGAAGTGAGCCGTGCGGAACGCCGACTGGGTCCGCTGGAAAGCGACCTGGCGGCCATGCAGGCCCGCTTGCAAAGCGCGACGGGCGATGCCGCAGCGGCAATCCAGGAACGTGTGGAAGGCCTGCAGAACGATATTGCCGCGGTCACTCAATTGCGGGATCAAGCCCAAGCGAAGGCGGAAGACTTGCGCAAGCGCGCCGCCAATCCGGGCGGGCCGGAACCGACCGACGATTCAATGCCAAGTTACCTCGTTGCGATCAATAATGGTCTGGTCAAAATCACCTCGGTCGACAATGCCCAGATCGTCGGCAAAACCATCGTGACCCTGGACCATGATGGCGACGTAAAAGGCGACGACTGGAAAATGATCAAGCTGGTCGTGCCGGAAGATTCGCGCCGTCTTACCGATAGTCAGATCGGTTGGCTTTGGACGTTGGAACAACGCGGTAAGACCGCGACGGTTTTCAATACGACGCTGTTCAGTTCGGGAGACAGCCGCGAGCCGGAACTGGCGGGCATTTGGGGTGCCGCTGTGGGGTCGTTCTGGACCTTGCTCGTTACGCTGTCTCTTTCCTTCCCGATCGGCGTGATGGCGGCGGTTTACCTTGAAGAATTCGCGCCCAAAAATCGCCTGACGGACATTATCGAAGTCAACATCAACAATCTGGCGGCGGTCCCTTCCATCGTTTTCGGTCTGTTGGGGTTGGCGTTGTTCCTGAACTTCTTCGGCCTGCCACGCTCGGCCCCGCTGGTTGGCGGCCTGGTGCTGACGCTGATGACCTTGCCCACGATCATTATCGCCAGCCGCGCGGCGTTGAAATCGGTGCCGCCGTCGATCCGCGAAGCCGCGCTGGGCATGGGGGCCAGCCGCTTGCAGGCGATGACCCATCATGTGTTGCCGCTGGCGCTGCCGGGTATGCTGACCGGCACGATTATCGGCATGGCCCAGGCGCTGGGCGAGACCGCGCCGCTGCTGATGATCGGTATGATCGCCTTCATCGTCGATATCCCGGGCGGCCCAACGGACCCGGCAACGGTACTGCCGGTTCAGATCTTCCTGTGGGCGGACGCCCCGGAACGCGCTTTCGTGGAACGGACATCGGCGGCGATCATGGTGCTGCTGGCCTTCCTGATCACGATGAACCTTTCCGCGGTATTGTTGCGGAAGAAATTCGAGACCCGGTGGTAATCGCCTGAGTTGAGCGCCGGGACAGAGAGATTTTCAACAGGCCGAGAAGCCTGGCTTTTTGAGAGGATGGACCAATGGCTGTAACCGAATCCGAAACGCAGGCGGCTGCCGCGTCACCGGAGCCGAAACCGGCAAAAATGAGAGGCCGGGGTGTCTGTGTCTACTATGGCGATAAACAGGCGCTGTTCGATGTGGATATCGACGTGGTCGAAAAACAGGTTACCTCGCTGATCGGGCCGTCGGGCTGCGGGAAGTCCACCTTCCTGCGCTGCTTGAACCGGATGAACGACGTCATCGACACCTGTAGTGTCACGGGGTCCATCACACTCGATACCGGTGATATCTACGACAAGTCGGTGGATGTCGTCCAACTGCGCGCCCGTGTCGGCATGGTGTTCCAGAAACCGAACCCGTTTCCAAAATCGATCTTCGAGAATGTGGCTTATGGCCCACGGATTCATGGCTTGGCAAAGGACAAGACCGATCTGGACAGGATCGTCGAGAGCAGCCTGCGCCGCGCCAGCATCTGGGAAGAGGTGAAGGACCGCCTCGATCAGCCGGGCACCGGCCTGTCGGGCGGTCAGCAGCAGCGCCTGTGTATCGCCCGGGCGATCGCGGTGGAGCCGGAGGTGATTCTGATGGACGAGCCCTGCTCGGCCCTGGACCCGATCGCGACAGCCAAGATCGAGGAACTGATTCACGAATTGCGGGAAAACTTCACCATCGCCATCGTGACACACTCGATGCAGCAGGCAGCCCGTGTAAGCCAAAAAACCGCGTTCTTCCATCTCGGGAATCTGATCGAATATGGGGAGACGGAAGAGCTCTTCACGAACCCGAAACACGAGAAGACGCAGGGCTACATTACCGGCCGGTTCGGCTGACCCGGCCGAAACGACCCTTTAGGAGACGGACATGACATCGGCTGATCAAAGCGACCATATCGTCAAGGCGTATGACGACGAATTCTCGCGCCTGCGCAAGATGTTCAGTCAGATGAGCGGTCTGGCGGAATCGCAGTTGGACGGCGCCTTGCGGGCGGTCGCCCGACGGGACGAGGAATTGGCGGCGGCGGTGCGCAACAAGGATCAGGAAATCGACGATCTGGAAACCGAGATCGATGCCCTGGTGGTGCGCATGCTGGCCTTGCGCCAACCGGTGGCGAACGACCTGCGTTTCATCGTCGCCATGCTGCGGATGTCGGCCGACATCGAACGGATGGGCGACTATGCCAAGAACATCGCCAAGCGTGTGCATGCCTTGGCGCAATTACCGGTCAGTTCGTCCAATCCCGTCACCCGCAGCGTCTCCACGCTGGGCCGACTGGTCCAAGCGATGTTGAAGGACGTCTTCGATGCCTGCACCGACGAAGATCTAAAAAAAGCGGTCGCGGTCTGGGAGGCGGATCAAGAAGTCGACGCGCTTTATACTAGTATTTTCAGGGAGTTGTTGACCTACATGATGGAAGACCCCCGGTTCATCACGGCCGGGACCCATCTGCTTTTCATCGCCAAGAATCTGGAACGGATAGGCGATCATGCAACGAATATTGCCGAGACCCTGCACTATCGGGTCGACGGTAAACGGTTGGGCGATTCCAGGCCGAAAGATGACGATACAAGCGTCATGGTCGTGGGCGGACCGGAGGACGGACCGCCTGGAGCCGCCTGAAAAGGCGGCGGCCCTATGGGCCTGGGACAAGTTAGAAAGTACGAACCTTGACGATGAAGCCACGCATTCTAATCATCGAAGACGAAACAGCCGTCGTGACCCTTCTGCGCTATAATCTGGAGCGGGAAGGGTTCGAGGTCGATGTGGCCCTGGATGGCCGGGAAGCCTTGATGGCGGTGGACGAGAACCCGCCGGACATCATTCTTCTCGACTGGATGCTGCCGGAGGTGACCGGGATCGAGGTCTGCCGGCAGCTACGCCGGAAGCCGGTCACCAAGTCGCTGCCGATCATCATGCTGACGGCCCGCGGCGAAGAGGCGGACAAGGTCAGAGGCCTCGATGCAGGCGCTGACGATTATGTCACCAAGCCGTTTTCACCGGCGGAATTGACCGCGCGCGTTCATGCCCTGTTGCGCCGTGCGCGTCCGGTTCTGGCCGATGAGCAACTCGCCGCGGCGGATATCAGCATGGATCTCGCCGCCCACCGGGTTCACCGGGATGGCACGGAAATCAAACTAGGCCCGACGGAATTTCGCCTATTGCGGCATTTCCTGGAATATCCGGGCCGTGTCTTCAGCCGCGAACAGTTGCTCGACGCGGTTTGGGGCCGGGACGTTTATGTGGAACCGCGCACCGTCGACGTTCATATCCGTCGCTTGCGCAAGGCCCTGAACGACGATGGCAAGCTGGACCTGATCCGCACCGTCCGCTCGGCCGGCTACGCCCTGGAACCCGAAGGGGGCTAGGGCCCGGCACTGACCAAGGCTGCCCGACTATTCGATTACCCGACCAGCGGCACGCCCGCGAACCATTGGTGGCCGTAGGCGAGGGCGGCATAGATCGCCAGGGCTAGAACCACGCGGGATAGGCCGATGCCGCGCCAGTCGAGACGCGTGCGGCGCTGCAGGATCGCCAGGAAGGGGATGACGCTTGTCGACAGCGCAATAGGTCCCCAAGCAGCGCCCATGGTGTGACGTCGGCGCATGTCGATATGGAAAATGCCGCCCGCCGCCAGGATCAGCATCCCGCCGAACAGGATGATGGAGGCAAGATCACCATTGGCGAGCAGATGCCCGATCGCCCAGACAATCACGCCGATAAGGAAGGGGTGCCGCGTCACGGTCAGAATACCGCCCAAGGGTTGGGGATCGTTCGCAAGCTTGTCGCCGCCGACGGCCGTCGGACTTTTGGTCGTCACACCGACCACGACGAAAAATACACCGATCAGGACCAGCAGAAAGGTCAAATGGCGCATGCCGGGCGGTGGGGTCCAAACATCCATATAGGGCGCGGCGCCGAAAGCAGCGATGGTCCAAAAAAGGGCAAGGGCGGCCAGGCTGGAATAGACGATCCTGAAGGGGCCTTCGCCGATACTGCCGATCAGCGCGCTGCGTACAGGCAGGCTGGACAGTATGAAATGGCCCAGAACGAAGGAACCCGTCGCGGAGGCCAAAGCCTCTATCGTCCCCGTCAAAATAGACATATCCGCATCCCCGACCCGTTCCTGCCTTGAGATCAACATAGGGATGCGGGACGCCGCATGCCAGACCCGAAACGGCATCCAACGAGCCTAACCGGTTCCGCCTCGCGGCTTTCACGCTGAATGGACAGGCGACCCTGCCGCAGGCATAGTCCCGCCGATGTCGCTTTTGGCCAGTTTTCGGCGCCTGTTATCCTTCGGCGGGGCGTCTCGCCCGACAACGGAGGAGTTCCAGCGTGTGATCCTGACGCATATTTCGATGCAGGGACCCTTGCTTCTGGTCGAGATCGGCCGGAAATCGTTTCCGACGCTCGAAGAAGATATGCGCCGATACGGGCTTGTTGAAGCGGCCCAAATTCTGGTTAACCGTAGCGAGATCACGGCAAGACGAAACGGTGCCCCGGTCGACCCGGTCACTTGCGACTGGGCGGATGTGACGGTCGCCAAGTATTAGGGACCTAGATTTGGCCTAGGACCCGCAACCGAGCCGGACCTCGATGCCGGCCAACTGAATTGGATAAGGTGTTTCGACGATGTCGACAGACGATGACCACAAACTGGACCCGGTGGCGGTCGAAATCCTCGCCTATCTGGGGGAAGCGCCGCCGAACAAACCGGTCAGTGCCGAACATGTCGCCCGCAGCATGAGCGACAAGGCAGCGAAAGCGACGACCCAGCCGGCAACCGGAAAAGCCAATCCCAATGCCTGGCGCCGGTATTTTCAAGCGGTGAAGAACCAGGCCTTTCATCTCGCCCGGATCGGACGGATCGAAATTACACGGAAAGGGCAGCCGGTTGCTCCGGACGACCTTAAAGGGCTGTCCGGTGTGTGGCGCATGCGCCTTCCGGGGCCGCCGGAATCCTGACGCCGCGGCCCACCTGTTTCGCCCCCCTTCGGGATACACGCCCAGATGTCTTCCAATGCAAATGACGGCGGTGCCGTTGCCGCTGCCATGCCGACGAAAGGCGGAAACAAGGAGCTTTATCTCCTTGGCATTTCCTTTTGTACGCTTTGGAGCTCCGCTTTCATCGCGGCGAAATTCGGCCTGACCGCCGCGCCGCCCCTGGCCCAATTAACGGTCCGGTTTCTGTTCGCGGGCGCGTTGCTTTGGGCCGGCATGCTGATTTTGGGCAAGAAATGGCCGGCTGACAGGCGGGACTTGGTAACGGGCATCGCGCTTGGCGTATTGAACAACTCCGCCTATCTCGGTCTGTTTTATATCGCAATGCAGTCGATCACGGCAGGGCTGGCCGCGCTGATCGCCGCCTTGACGCCTTTGGCGACGGTCTTCCTGGCGCAACCGCTGTTGGGGGAAAAGATCACGAAACGGGCCCTGATGGGCGTCGCTCTTGGCCTTGCCGGGGCTGCGATCGTGTTGCGCGAGCGTGTCGGGTCGGGCGCGGATGACATGGTGGGCGTTGTCCTGGGGGGCATCGCCATGCTGTGTCTGACCTCGGGAACGATCCTCTATCGCAAACGTGGAAGTCATTCGGACCCCTTCGTCATGGTAACCGTTCAGACCATCACATCCGGCCTTGTTCTGATTCCGTTTTCCCTCGCGATGGAGGATTGGGGCAGCATTCAATTGAATACGACCTTTTTTCTGTCGGTCGCGTACCTTTCCATCATGCTATCGGTGGTCGCGCTGTTGATCTGGTTCCGGATGATCCGTATCGCGGGCGCCAGTCGAGCCAGCGCCTTTCACTTTTTGAACCCTGGCCTTGGGATGTTGTTCGCTTTTCTGATTCTGGGAGAGCCGCTTAGCCTGATTGACCTGGCGGGCCTGGTGCCGATCGTTTTCGGAATTATCCTGGTGACCTGGGTGCCGGCCGGACGGAAAGCGATGAAGAGCCCTGTTTAAGCCTTTGCGATGGTGTTATCGAGCAGGGGGCTGCGCCGGGGTTTGACCGGGATGTAGCAAATCGCCGAGGTGCCGCCGGTCGATGACCCGCCGAGCACGATCCGCCCGCCATGCAATTCGATCAGGCTTTTCGACAGCGCCAGACCCAACCCGGCGCCGGACTGTTTCGTGCCGCTTGATGCTTGCACGAAACTTTCGAAGACACGTTCGCGATCTTCTTCCGAAATACCGCCGCCGGTATCTTCGATGACGACCCGAATTTCCGGAGTATCGGCTTGTGGCGGAAGCACGCGCACCTCCACCGTCCCGCCTTCCGGCGTGAACTTGATTGCGTTGCCGAGCAAGTTGGACAAAACCTGCCGAATACGCGCGGTGTCGCAAGCAGCCAAAAGCGGCTTCGGTCCCTGGTCCAGGGAAATGGCGATCGACTTTTCCTCGGCCACGCCGCGGGTTGATTGCGTGAGGTCCGCTACGATCGTGGCAACGTCGACTTCCTGAATGTCCAATTGCATGAAGCCGGCTTGAATGGTCGCAAGGTCGAGGATGTCGCCGACCATCCGCGCAAGATGCTGCGATGCTTCCAACACATTTGAAACATAGTCGGTCTGTTTGGTGTTGAGTTCACCAGCCAAGCCACTTTGCAATATTTCAGTAAAGCCTATTATGGTGTTCAAGGGCGTTCGCAATTCATAGGACATGTTGGATATGAAACGCGACTTCAGAAGATCCGCGTTCTCCAACGCCGCATTACGTTCCTCCAACGCGCGTTGGACACGCAAACTGTCGGTGACGTCCAGGTACAACATCAGGCATTGTCCATCGGGTAAGGGCACCTCCACCCGGTCCACGATCCGGTCGTCAGCGAACTCATAACGCCCCGCATCTGGCTTTGGCTCGGTGATCGCCAAGATCGTACTACGCTTGAATTCTTCCCAATCCGCTGCATGGGGGATAAGGGGTCGAACCTTCTCTAGAAGTTGGGATACGTGCGGCGACCCTTTCAGGTCGGCATCGCTCAAACGCCAGATTTCCTGATAGGCGCGGTTATGCAGGCGTAGGCGACCGTCGCGACTGAACACGGCGAACCCTTCGTACAAATTGTTCAAGGTGGCCTGTTGAACCTGGGTCAGGGTGTTGTAGGACCGTTCCAATGCAAGCCGGTCGGTCACGTCTTCGAACTGGAAAAACAAACCGCCCTTCGGGTGCGGGGAAATCAACAACCTGATCGATCGCTCGTCAGGCAGATGCATCAGTTCTTCGCGTGTTTCCACGACGGATGTAAACAATTCCACCCGCGCACGAAGTTCCGCACGCTGATCGATTGTTTCCGGCATTTGCCGACGGTCGTAAAGAATACCGACGACTTCTTCGAAACCTGGCTGTGAGTCGAGGAATTCCGTTTCCAATCCCCAAAGCCGGGCATAGGCGGAGTTATAGAAATTCAATCGGCGGTCCGGGCCGAATATCGCAACGGCGGTCAACAGGTTCTCAAGGATCGCATCCTGTGCCGCGACATTCTCCGCCAGCGAGGTTTGCATCGCTTCCAAGCTGGTTTGGTTTTCGCCAAAACCGATGATGGTGCCGTCGTCGTCCAGGCGTTGCTCGACGAAATCGTATAACTGACGGGTGCCGTTGATCACCACATGGTGGCTTTCCGACTGCGGTGTTGATCGGCTCAAGGCCCGACGTGCCAGGGCGGTTCCTTCCTCGCCCACCAAGCCGATCATCAAATCGCGATTGGTTCCCGGAATAGCGACGCTACCTTCAAGCCCGATTGCCGTAGCATAAACTTTGTTGCCGCCATCGACCTTCATTGTCACCGGGTTGCGCCACCAGACCGGCAAAGGCAGCGCGTCCAGGATCTTTCCAATTCGAATTCGGTCCTTGTGGGCAGCGCGTGCGTCGTTCCGGGCTGCGATCTCGGCATCTCTGTCGTCGAACCGCAGCATGACGCCGCCACCCAATGGGAAGCCGGTCAATCTGACCTCGGACTTTTGTGGGCCAGCCTGCACGTCCTCCTTCAATCCGGCGCCGGTTCGGCGCAGGGCTTCCAGCAAGGCATGTAATGTCTTGCCCTGCGCCTCCAACTCCGGCGCGGACAGGCAGGAACAAAGATCCATCAGCGTATCGAAGCGGTCCCGCTGCAACAGGCGGGCCGCCGCGGCATTCGCCTCGATATGGTTGTCCATTATGATAATGGCCGGGGACGGCTCGCTGACGAGAAAGCGGCCCATGGAGATTAATCGGCGCTGCCGCCACCATGCGACTGAAAACCCGACGATGCCTCCCAGCACGATGCAGGCCAAGGCCGCAATGGTGAAGTCCCCCGACATTCAGGCTGCGCTTTCCCCAACGCCTTTCGGCATTCGTTTCCCCCGTTTGTACGCCCCCACGGAGTTCAATAATGCAATGTTAAGGCTGCGCCGGACAGGCTGACAAGCGGGCAGGGCGTTTCGACCGGTCCCTGCAAAGAAACACGGCCGGAATAAATCCGGCCGTGTCGAGGCATTGCAATGTGAGGTGCTGGGGAAGAATTGTCCGAAATTCTTCCGCCCCCGCCTCAGCATGGCTGTTGCGGCATCAATAGCGATAGGTGTCGGGCTTGAAGGGCCCTTCGACGCCGACGCCGATATATGCGGCCTGCTGTTCCGACAAAGTCGTCAGCATCGCGCCGACTTTGGCCAGGTGCAGTGCGGCGACCTTTTCGTCCAAATGTTTCGGCAGGACGTAGACCTTGTTTTCGTAGTTGTCGGCGTTGTTCCACAACTCAATCTGCGCCAGCACCTGGTTGGTGAAGGATGCACTCATCACGAAGCTGGGATGGCCGGTGGCGCAGCCCAGGTTAACCAAGCGGCCTTCCGCCAGAACGATGATCTTCTTACCGTCGGGAAATTCGACTTCGTCGACTTGCGGCTTGATGTTGTCCCACTTGAAATTCTTAAGCGCGCCGATCTGAATTTCGCTGTCGAAATGGCCGATATTGCAGACGATGGCCCGGTCTTTCATGTTGCGCATGTGGTCGACCGTGATGACGTCCACATTACCGGTCGCGGTGCAGAAAATGTCTGACCGGGGCGCGGCTTCTTCCATCGTGACGACTTCATAGCCTTCCATGGCGGCCTGCAAGGCGCAGATCGGGTCGGCTTCGGTAACCAGCACGCGACAACCGGCATTGCGTAGGCTGTCCGCGGACCCTTTGCCGACGTCGCCGAAACCGCAAACGGTGGCGACCTTGCCGGCCATCATCACGTCGGTGGCGCGGCGGATTGCATCGACCAGGCTTTCACGGCAGCCGTACTTGTTGTCGAATTTTGACTTGGTGACGCTGTCGTTCACGTTGATGGCCGGAACCTTCAGCGTGCCCTTCTTCGCCATTTCGTACAGGCGGTGGACACCGGTCGTGGTTTCTTCCGACAGACCGCGGACATCGTCCAACAGTTCCGGGCGGTTTTCGTGCATGCGCACCGTCAAGTCGCCGCCATCATCCAAAATCATGTTCGGGACCCAGCCGTCCGGCCCTTCGATCGTCATATCGATGGCCCACCAGAACTCTTCCTCGCTCATGCCCTTCCAGGCAAAGACGGGAACACCGGTCGCCGCGATTGCGGAGGCGGCGTGATCCTGGGTCGAGAAGATGTTGCAGGAAGACCAGCGGACTTCCGCACCCAAGGCGGTCAAGGTTTCGATCAGAACAGCGGTCTGGATCGTCATATGCAGGCAGCCCGCGATGCGTGCGCCCTTCAGCGGTTGTTCCGCGCCGAATTCCTCACGCAAGGCCATCAGGCCCGGCATTTCGGTTTCCGCGATATTGATTTCCTTCCGGCCCCAATCAGCCAGATTAATGTCCTTTACCTTGAAGTCGCCTTCAGCGCTCATCCAAATTCTCCTGAAATCCGCAAATCCAACCGTCGAAGCGGTCCAATTGAAGGCCGCTCAGACCTGTTGGCTATGACCTAATTGCCGCGCGGGGTATAGCAAGACCTCCATATCTCAACAAGCACAAGGTGCCGGAACCGGTTCGTCGTCGGCGGCTCTGGGTGTGATGTTGTTGCAACAGGTAGAATCTATCGCGAGAACAGAGTGGCTCTTACCGCCACGAACCTCGACAACAATTGCATATTCTGCGAATAAACACGTAGCAGTTTGGAGGCATTGGGCTGAAGCAAGTTCAATGCGATCGCCGCCGGATCTGATCTGATCGGGATTACCCAACCCCTAGATGGGTCCCAGGGTCAGTAAGGCGGCCAATTCTCGGATGGGAACTATGGCATTATCAGACTTCACCAGCCGGTTGCGGTCAGGCATTGCGGCATCCGCAATGTTCGCTGCCGGTGCGTTCCTTGCCTTGCCGGCCACGGATGCCGCAGCGCAGTGGTACGTGGAAGGCCAAGGCGGGATCAACATCCCCGCTGACAGCGACCTGGACGGCACCGGTTTCGACGTTGATGCGGAAATCGATCCCGGTTTCGTCGGCTTGGTCACGATCGGGCATGATTACGAAGGCTTGTTCCGCGTTGGCGGCGAGTTCGGATACCGCGACGGCGATATCGATAATGTCGGTGGCGTTTCGGCCAGCGGCGATGTCGACGTCATGTCCGCGATGCTGAACGTCTTCCTGGATTTCGATATCGGTGAGCCGGCATTGAAACCCTTCATCGGCGCCGGTCTCGGTGTCGCCCACGTGGACGCGGATGGGGTCAATCCCGTCAATGGCCTGACGATGGACGATTCTGATACCGGTCTTGCCGGGCAGTTGATTGCCGGTCTTGCCTACCGTGTCGCCGACAACCTGGACGTGACGGGTACCTATAACCTGTTCTACGTGCCGGATGTCGAGTTCGGTCTGTCCAACGGCACCGATGTCGATTCCGACTATCTGTCGCACAGCTTCCTGATCGGTCTGCGCTATACCTTCGCGCCGCCGCCGCCGGCCCCGGTTGAAAAGCCTGCCGCGCAGCCGGTTGCCGCAGCACCGCCGCCGCCCCCGCCACCCCCGCCGCCGCCGGCCCCGGAACCGGAGCCGATCGTGCGGAACTTCATCGTGTTCTTCGACTGGGATAAGTCGGAAATCACGTCCGAAGCACGGGGCATTCTGGGCCAGGCTTATGACTACGCCCAAAAGGGTGGCGTCGCGCGGATCGTTGCGACGGGCCATGCCGATACGTCCGGCAGCCAGACCTATAACCAAGGCCTCAGTGAACGCCGGGCCGCGGCCGTCAAGAACGTCCTGGCCACCATGGGCTTCTCGGGCAGCGGTATCGTCACCGAAGCCAAGGGTGAAACGGACCCGCTGGTTCCGACCGGCGATGGCGTCCGCGAACCCCAGAACCGTCGGGTGGAGATCATCCTCCAGTAACCGAGGTTCTATCGGATACGGGAAAGCCCGGGCCTTTGGTCCGGGCTTTTTCTTTGCCTGCCAATGATTGACCGAACTGCACGCCGTGTTTCAGTCCCCTGTGTCGCGGCGAGGCGCTGCGATTACGCGGAAGTGGTGCCGACGGGTTTGGGGCGGCCCAGGTGATAGCCTTGGAAATAGTCGCATCCCAGTTTGCGGATATGGTCCAGCGTGCGCTGGTTTTCGACGCCTTCCGCGATGGTTTTGATGCCGTTCAACTGTGCGATCGAGACTGTTTCCAGGACGAATTGGGATTTCATCGTGTCGTCGACGGCGCCCATCACCAACATCTTGTCCAGTTTGATATATTCCGGCCGCAACCGGATCACCGTTTCGATATTATTGAAACCGGTCCCGAAATCATCGAGAGCGATGGCGAATCCTTCGCGCCGGAACCGGCCGAAAATTGCGTCCAAAAGTTCGAAATCAGTGATTTCGTCCGTCTCGACGACTTCAAAAACGATCCGCGCGGGATCGATGTCCAGTGTGCGGATGGCCGCCAGAGTCTCATCGAGGGAGAAATCCGGGTCGTAGACCGAGGACGGCAGGAAATTAATGAAGATGCAGCCTTTGTCCGGTATTCGGGCGCTGTTGGTTACTGCCGCAAGTCTGGCTGCTTGGTCCAATCTGGCCCGCAATGCGGTGGTCGCCGCCGCCTCCAGCATACGGTCAGGCATCACGGCGTTGCCGTGTGCGTCCATCCCGCGCATCAGCATTTCATGGGCGAAGCGGTTCCCGGCACGATCGACGATCGGCTGCGCGACGGAATAAAGACCGCCGTGGTCCAGCAGATCCACGAGCCATTGTCCGCGTATTTCATTTATCAAGGTCAGCAAGGGACGCGCACGGGCGACTTCGGCGGGAGAGGGGGATGTTCCGGCGATATCGACGATAACCGTATCGGCCAACTGCGGCGGGGTCAGTTCCGCGTCCACCCGGTTATGGTTTTCACAAAAGAAATGAGTTGGAAACAGCAGGCCGCCATAATCTTGCCGCCCAAACGGCGCATTAAGGCCAGGTGAAAGATCCAGCAGTTTGAGTTCGGTGTGCTGCTCGGCCGGATACACAACGATGTGCTCGGCGAGTGTTATCGTGGGACTGGCGCATAAGGCGCAGGGCATCAACGGAGATCCCTTCTACACAAAATTGGAAAAAATTACCCAAGGGGGACGTTCTAGCCGGACATTTATTGGCAAAGTATTAAAAAATGAGACCTTCGAATGTAAACAGCCGAAAAACAATCAATCATTAGTATTATAAAATACAGGCAGTTTTATGGCATGGGACCGCATATTGGCGGTCTGCCGGTCTGTCTTCGGCCGGTGCTTAGCCCGGTCTCCCTAGATGGTAGCCTTGAAAAAAATCGACCCCCAGATTGAGCACATGGTCCAGGGTTTCCTGATCTTCGATGCCCTCGGCGATTGTTTTGATTCCGTTCATTTGGGCGACCGATGCCAAGTCGTGTATGAATTGGGTTTTCAGCTTGTCGTGGATGGAATCCGTGACCAGCAACTTGTCCAGCTTGATGTATTCCGGCCGCAGGCGGATCACGGTTTCGATATTGTTGAAACCGGTCCCGAAATCATCCAGGGCGATGGCGAAACCTTCTTCGCGATACCGGGCAATAATCGCCGCAAGGTGGTCGAAATCGCTGATTTTGTCGGTCTCCACCACCTCGAAGACCAGCCTGCTGGGGTCGATCTTGGCGGCCCGCGCGGCGGAAAACGTCGTTTCCAGACAGAATTGCGGGTCGTATACCGAAGACGGCAAAAAATTGATGAAGACGTTCGATTCGGTTGAAATCCCCGACCCGGAATGTACGGCGGCAATGCGGGCCGCCCGATCCAGTTTGGCCCGAAGTTCGGGCGTCGATGCTGCGCGCAACATGCGATAAGGCGTGATCACGGCCCCGCCTTCGCCTTTCCCCCGCATCAGCATTTCATGGCCGAAAACAGACCCGTCCCGGTCCACAATCGGCTGGGCAAGACAGTACAAACCATTTTCATTCAGAAGATCGACCAACCATTCCCCTTGAATCTCGTCCAAGAGGGAACCGAAGGATCTGGTCCGACGGACTTCCGACGGGGTCGGCGCGTCGCCGGTGATGTCGACGGCGATTGTGTCGGTCAATTGCGGTGTCGACAGTTCCTCGACCAGCCGCGAATTATGGCGGCGGATCAGTTCCGTCGGGAAAAGCAGGGCACCGTATTCTTGGTGTCCAAAAGGGCGTTCCAGGCTGGTCAGAATTTCAAGCAGACGATCGGCGGTGTGATTCTCGGGCGGATAGACCGCAACCCGAGGATTCAGGGTCTCGGCGCTACCGCCGCATAGACTACAAGGCATGATTTTTCGAACCGAATAATGGAATCTATTCTATAGCGCGAATAGACCACGCGAATGACTAGATTTCGTTAACGTCAACATGCGGTGTCAGAGGGAAATACCGACCGCGGCCTCTTTCTCCGCCTGGATCGCTTCCATCTGCATTCGTTCGCGTTTGCCGATCCGCTGGCTTTCCGACTTCAACTGCCCGCAAGCCGCCAGAATATCCCGGCCGCGCGGGGTCCGTATCGGGGCGGAATAACCCGCATTCCAAATGACGTCGGCGAATTTCTTGATCTGCGCATCGGTGGAACAGTCATAGGGGCTGCCGGGCCAGGGATTGAAGGGGATAAGGTTGATCTTGCTGGGTATGCCCTTGATCAGACGCAGCAATTCCTTCGCATCGGCGACGGAATCGTTCACGCCTTTCAGCATGACATATTCCCAGGTAACGCGTTTCGCGTTGGAAAGGCCCGGATAGGCGCGGACCGCTTCCATCAACTCCTTCAACGGATATTTCCGGTTGATGGGGACAATTTCGTTCCGCAAATCGTCCCTGACAGCATGAAGCGAAATAGCCAGCAGAACGTCGGCTTCCCGCCCGACACGTTCTATTTCCGGCACGACACCCGATGTGGACAGTGTGATCCGGCGTTTGGACAGTGAAATCCCTTCCCCATCCATGATGAGCTTCATCGCCTTGATGACATTGTCGGTGTTGTAGAGCGGTTCGCCCATGCCCATGAAGACAATGTTCGTCAGCCGCCGCTTGTCCGAGGTTGTCGACCAGTCGCCCAAGGTGTCGCGGGCCAGCATTACCTGTGCGACGATATCCGCGGGCGTCAGGTTGCGGACCATCCGTTGCGTGCCGGTATGGCAAAATTTGCAGGTCAACGTGCAGCCGACCTGGCTGGAAACACACAGCGTGCCCCTATCATCGTCGGGGATATAGACGGTCTCCGCCTCGTTCCCATCATCGTATCGAAGCAGCCATTTTTGGGTTCCGTCGCTGGAAACCTGATGTGCGGTCACTTCGGGTCGGTGCATGCGGAAATTATCGGCAAGCTTGGCGCGCAAGGGCTTCGCCATGTTTGTCATACCGTCGAATTCGGTGATGCCGCGGTTGTAGATCCACTGAAACAGTTGCTGTGCACGGAACGCGGGCTCGCCCATCTCGCTTAGGAAGCCGCGCATGTCTTCGCGGTCCATGCCAATCAGGTTCGGTCGGGTATCGGCGGCATCGGCCTGAACCGGCGCCTTGGCCCCGCCGGGCATGAATTCTTTCAGATCCGCCGCCGCATCTGCGGAAAATTCCGCCGCGGCAGGTGTCGAGCCGGTCATATCTCTTTTCCTACGAATTGGTCCCGGTATAAATATGAGTGTTGCATATAGGGTTTAAGGGGGTGCTGTAAACTCGTGCTACAGCGGCCGAACCAGCCTAAATGTGTCGGGACGTATCGTTTTTCAGGGAGATATCGCATGGCCTTCGAAGATCTGCAGGCGGAAATCGGACTGTTGCTGACCGAATTGGACGGCGAACAGGGCGACCGCCATGAAATCTATCTGCGGATCCGCCAGATGCTGGATACGATGAAGGCCGAAGGCCTTCCCCTGCCGCAGGATCTTGTCGAGCTGGAGAAAGCTCTCGAAGCGGAATTCTCTTCCGAAACGGGGGATGGGCCCAACGGCGGATAAGAGGCGCTATTTCGGGCAGGCTGAATTGAGCGCCTTGGTCCCGGCCGTGACACCGGACAAGGAATAGGTATCGATCGTCCTGGTTCCGCGGGTCGATACGCCGCGCACGACCATCCTGTTGCCCCGGCGCATCGCCGCCGCAATTTTAGGGTCATCGGATTCATCGGCGAAGGCGGCCTCGCCTTCCGGGATCAGGCGGAACTTCTCGTTGCCGATTTGAACCGAAACTTCTTCGCTGGTGCTCAGCGGATAGCCCAGTTGAAAGCTGACGGCAGACCAGCTTTTCAAAGCAGGGCGGTGCGTGATGAAGGCGTAGATGTCGCCGCGGCGTACATTCGACGGTTCGCTTTTGATTGGGCGGGACCACATGTTGCAGACCTTGCCTTCAGGTTCTTGATAGCTGTGCGCCTTCCAGTCGTTGAACGCCCCCAGGACCACATCCTGCGCCGATGCCTGTTGCGCGGTGCCGAGGCAGCCGATTACGGCCAATGCACCGAATAGAAGGGCGAGGCGCAAAGGTCCGTTTTGGAAGGTCGCGGACCGGAATTCGGGAAAGTATTTGGACTCAAAGGCTTGCATCGTATGTCTTTCCTAGGATTGATTTACGGGCGCGCCTGGCAAATTGGCGATGCGTCTACTGATCCAGATGGGAATCATCGACGTATCTTCAAGCATGGATTACTCAGGCGCAACCGCGGTGGCGGAGCCGCCTCCCCGGAATCGTGTGTTGAGCACTGAATGCGATTCTGGCCTGGCGGTCGAGAAAAATGGACATAAAAACCGGCGGCCGGTTCGGCGGCCGGGCAAGGAAATGTGCAGGACCATCGTTTTGGACGCTGCGACCCCTGACGACCACAAGGAATTGATGCGCCGCATCGCGGCGGCGCAGGACAAGGCTGCGTTTGCGGCCCTGTTCGGACATTTCGGTCCCCGGGTGAAAGCCTATCTGATGCGCAGCGGGTCGACGCCCGAGAGCGCGGAGGAACTGGCACAGGAAGCGATGGTCATGGTGTGGCGAAAGGCCGAGAGTTTCGACCCCGCGCAAGCTTCGGTTTCGACCTGGATATTTACCATCGCGCGGAACAAGCGGATCGATGCCTATCGGCGCATGAACCGGCCGGATCTGGACGAGAACGATCCGGCCCTTGTTCCCGACGGGCCGACAGCCCCCGACACGGCCTATGCGGAGGGGCAGGTTTCGACGGCGATCCGCGAGGCAGTCGCGACCCTGCCTGACGAACAGGCGGAGATGCTGAAAAAGGCCTTTTTCGAGGATAAGGCCCATAGTGAGATTGCGGCGGAAACGGGCCTTCCCCTCGGCACCGTCAAGTCGCGCCTGCGACTGGCCATTGGCCGGATGCGCAAGCAGTTAAAGGAGTTCGAAGAATGAGTGTCGTTTCGGCGCGCGAGCCTGTGGGACCGATCCCACAACATCACTTGAGCGACGATTTGCTGACGGCTTATGCAGCGGGATCGCTGGATGAGGCGTCCAGTCTGTTCGTGGCAAGCCACCTGACCCTGTGTCCGGAATGCCGTCGCCGCGCGGCCATGATGGACGAGGTCGGCGGTGTATTGCTGGACGATATTGCCCCGGTGGCAATGTCCGCCGGCGCACTCAGCGCGGTTCTGTCCCGTGCGGAAGCCCCGGCAAATGACGAACCGGCATCGATGGCGGGGTCACGGCAAACCGTATTCGGCGCTGACCTGCCGGCGCCGATGCGGCGTTATTACGGGTGCGACCTGGATGGAATCGCTTGGCAACGCCAAGGCGGTGGCGTCTCCGTCGCCACGGTTCCCGGCATTGGAGATGGCAGCCACGCCTTCATGTTGAAAGTGGAGGCAGGCCGGGCGGTGCCCCAGCATACTCATCGCGGGAACGAGTTGGTGATGGTCCTGAAGGGGGCCTATAGCGACGCGGCTGGTCGGTTCGGACGCGGCGATGTCGAATTGGCCGACGGCGACGTCGATCACCAGCCCAAGGCGGAAAAGGGTGAGGATTGCATTTGCCTGGCGGTAACGGATGCCCCGCTGAAATTCACCGGCTCTCTGGGCTGGCTCCTCAACGTCTTTGTGAAGATGTAAACAAACCTCCGCCCTCACGCACCGGACTTTGCCGTACGAACCTTACGGCGCCGGTTAGAGGGTGGGCGCACGAATTCTTCTGTCGGGCCGCCGGCGCGGACCGGTCGGTCGGCCCTGCGGCCCCGACTGATCAAGCGGTCATACATGATCAGCGCCCCGGCGACACTGACATTGACGCAGAACTTGGTCGGGATCTTTACGACGAATTCACACAGATCGACGATTGCCGGCGAAAGCGACCCGGCTTCCGGTCCCAAGATATAGGCGGCCCGGTCGGGGTGCCGGAAACTCGGCAAATCGATGGCATCGTCCATCAGTTCGACACCGACGAGACTGCAGGTTCTAGGCAGCATTATGTCCTCGGCGGAATCAAATGTGTAAAATGGAACATGCTCGGATGTCTTCGATGTGTCCGTCTGGTTAAGGGCGCGAAGGCTGATTTCCGGCGCGACGGCGAAAACGAAGCTGGCTCCGAAGGCATGGGCCGTGCGGGTCAATGCCCCGACATTGCGGGGCTTCGAGATATTCTCGACCCCAATACCGAAATATCCGCGCATTCACCTCTCCAAACCCATTATCAGCAAAATTGGTCCCCTGTTCTTGCATCGCCTTGCGGCGAGGGGCAAGTTTGCTCAAGCAATCCCGCGAGAGACAGATCATGTCCCAGAACGAACGCCCGTCAGAAGGCGCAGGAAACGACCCGGTATCTCTGACCTCGACCGATCGGGCCGGAAGCGCCAACCCCATCGGCGTCGAAGTGACCCGAGGCCCCGTCGTCGAAAGCCGACATCGCGGCAGTGTGGCAATCGTCGATGTCGCGGGAAAGGTCAAGGTGGCCTGGGGTGATATCGCGCAGCCGGTATATCCGCGTTCGGCGATCAAGGCGTTGCAGGCCATCCCCGCCGTCGAATCGGGCATGGCCGATGCCGTCGGACTGTCCAAATCCGAATTGGCGCTGCTTTGTTCCTCCCATGGCGGAGAGCCGCGGCATACGGAAACGGCTGCCGCCATTCTGAAACGCGTGGGGATGTCCGAGGCGGATCTGGAATGCGGCACGCATTGGCCCACCCATGAGGAAAGCGCCCACGCCCTGGCCGCTTCGGGCGGGGTCGCCAACCAGCTTCACAACAATTGCTCCGGCAAGCATGCCGGCATGCTGGCCCTTGCCAAGGAAATGGGTGTGCCGACCAAAGGTTATTCCAAGGTCACCCATCCGATACAGCAGCGCATCCTGGGCGTGCTGGAATTCATGGCCGGGATCGATATGTCCGGCCTTCCGATGGGCATTGACGGCTGTTCGATCCCGACCTGGGCGATCCCCTTGGAAAATCTGGCCTATGCCTTTGCCCGTTTCGGCGCGGGTGAGGATATGCCCGACGCGCGGCGCAAGGCCTGTGACCGAATCATGGAAGCGGTCTTTTCCGACCCCTTCATGATCGCCGGCACGGGCCGCTACTGCTCGGAAATGACAGAATTTCTGGGTGGTCGTGTGTTTCTTAAGACCGGCGCGGAAGGTGTGTTCTGCGCAGCGGTCCCGTCGATGGGCATCGGCATTGCCTTGAAATGTGACGACGGCGCGTCGCGCGGGGCGGAAATGTTGCTGACCGCCGTTCTTGACAAGATCGGGGTGTTCGAGCCCGGCGAGGCCGATGCAGCGGCCGGCTTCCTTGCCAAACCGGTCGTCAACCGGAACAATCTGCGCGTCGGCGAAATCCGGCCGGCACAGGATATTCTCTCTTTCTAACAGGTCCCGGATGATCACATCCGGACCGTCTTCCAAACCGACGAACGGACCCTTGCGATGAAAGCAGTTCGCCTGACGGCCTTGACCGGATTCGATGCAATCCAGGTCGAAGATGTCGAGACCAAACCGCTCGAAAGCCGGCAGGTGCGCATAAAAGTGCACGCGGCGGGGCTGAATTTCGCGGATCTGTTGATGGCGGGCGGCACCTATCAGGCGACGCCCGAACCGCCGTTTACCATGGGAATGGAACTGTCGGGCGAGGTGGTGGAGGTCCATCCGGACGCGGACGGGGTTTTCCCTGGTGACCGTGTCATGGCGCGCCCGGGGCAGGGCGCTTTCGCGGAAGAGGTCGTGACCAACGACCGGAACTGCATTGTCATTCCGCATGCCATGAGTTTTGAGGATGCCGCGGCGTTTCCCATCGCCTATGGCACGGCGCATCTTGGCCTTAGCCGACGCGGGCGACTGCAATCGGGGGAGGTGCTGATGGTGCACGGCGCGGCCGGTGGCGTCGGGCTGACCGCGGTACAGGTCGGCAAGGCCATGGGCGCCACGGTCATCGCGACCGCGGGCAGTGACGAACGGTTGGCGGTCGCCAAGGAAAACGGCGCCGATTATGTCATCAACTATCAAACCGAAAGTATCCGTGATCGGGTTAAGGAAATGACCGGCGGGGTGGATGTCGTCTTCGATCCGGTCGGCGGGGACGCGTTCAAACAATCGCTTCGCTGCATCAACCCGGAAGGGCGTATCGTGGTTATCGGTTTCGCCAGTGGCGACGTCCCGCAGGCGCCGGCGAACATTCTGCTGGTGAAGAATGTGGACGTTATCGGATTCTATTGGGGCGGTTATGGCGGTTTCGCGCCCGAGGCGATTCGCGACTCCTTGGAAAAATGCCTCACCCTGTATAGCGACGGGTTGTTGACGCCGCATGTCTCCCATGTCCTGCCCTTTGCGCGGGTCCAGGAAGCTTTTGCCCTGCTGCGCGACCGGAAGGCGACCGGCAAGGTCCTTCTGACGCCCGCATAGGACCAGGACAACAAACGATGTGCGCCGATCAAGTCCGCGACCAATATGAGGAATTTCCGTATCCGACCCGTGATCCGGCGGATGAGCGGCGCCGCCTGATCACCGGTTCGCCCAGCCATTTGGCTGAGATCAATCACTATATTTTCGGTGGCCGGCTAGACTTCGCCCAGCCTTTCCGCGCGTTGATCGCGGGCGGCGGCACGGGGGACGCGGCCATCATGCTGGCCCAGCATCTGTCGGATGCGGATGTACCGGCCGAGGTCGTCTATCTGGACCTCTCCACCGCCAGCCGGGCGATAACCGAAGCCAGGGCGAAGGCGCGCGGGTTGAGCAATATCGCCTTCTATACCGGGTCCCTGTTGGACTTGGGGCATTTCGGGGAATTCGACTACATCGATTGCTGCGGCGTGCTGCATCATTTGCCTGTGCCGCAGGAAGGCTTCGCCAGCCTGGCGCGCGCCTTGAAGCCTAATGGCGGGCTGGGCTTGATGGTCTATGGCGAATTGGGACGAACCGGGGTCTACGACGCGCAGGCAATGCTGCGCGATCTGACCCGGGAGGGTGAGAGCGGGGCCGACAAGGTGGCCCTGGCGCATAAGCTGCTGGCCGCACTGCCGCCCAGCAACCGGTTGCGCCGCAACCCCCTGATCGGGGATCACCTGTCGACCGATGCGGGTCTCTATGACTTGCTGCTGCATTCGCAGGATCGTGCCTATCGCGTGCCCGACCTGGTGGCGGAAATCGAAACCGCGGGCATGCGCGTGGCCAGTTTCATCGAACCATCCCGCTACGACCCCGCGCTCTATCTACATGACAAGGCTGTGCTGCAACGCCTGGACAGGATGGGGCTGGAAGATCGTGCCGGGTTTGCCGAACTGCTCGCCGGTAATATGAAGAAACACATTGTCTATTGTGTGCGGCGGGAAAACGAGGCGGAAACGGTGGCCGCCCCGAAGGGTCCCGGCGCGATCCCGGTTCTGCGTGATGCGCCTGGCCCGGAATTCGCCAAGAACATGCCGCCCGGCGCTGCCTTTACCGCCAGTCTGGACGGTTTGGAGTTCTCGATGCCCTTGCCGCCTTTGGCGCGGGATATTCTGCTGCTCTGCGACGGAAATCATAGCTTGGACGAGATTCGGAAATCCTTGCCCGGCGCGCCGGATTGGTTCCGCTTCAAGCCGCAGTTCGACGCGGTCTACAAGGCACTGAACGGTTTCAACAAGATGCTGCTGCGTTTTCCGGTGAATTGACCGGCATCGCTGCTTGACCCTTCAGCCCTTCGGCAAAAGAAAAACCGCGGCGCCGAATATTGCACCGCGGTTCAGGTTGCCGTCCGATTTCTTTTGGGTGACGCCGGACGGCGGGGTAAACAGGGGTCTTCAATCTCACCGGCGATCTAAATTCCCGCCAGGGGTCTTCACAGGGGTCTTTTCCAAAACGGAAAAGAATATTTCACAAAAATTTCTAACCCAAGCCGGGCTTAGGCGCGCCAGAACGGTTTGGCCGCTTCGTTGAGCGCGTCGACCTTGTCGAGGCCCATATCGTTCAGCATGCGGCTGTCCATTTCCGCCAGATGCGCGCGCTGTTCATGGCGCTCCATCCAGGTCGCGACGACGCGGTAGACCGCGGTAATCGGCGAAGAAATTTCAATAGCGGCCGGCGCGAAGCTGATTGCACGATCGGTCATAACACATCTCCTTTATGTATGGTCCGCCTTGGGGCGGCTGATTGCGTTTGTCTTGTGAGGCATGAAATAGGCCCGTTTTTGATTCTCGACAAAGGATAATTCTTGATCTTTCGCATAAGTATATTTAATTCGATTAAGGTTCCGTTAAGGCGTGAGGCAAGGTCATGGCTACCCGATTACCACCGTTGAATACGCTCCGTGCCTTCGAGGCTGCCGCGCGCCACATGAGTTTTACGAAGGCGGCGGACGAGCTTTTCGTGACCCAAGCCGCCGTGAGCCACCAAATCAAGACGCTGGAAGACGCGCTGGGTGTGAAGCTTTTCAAGCGTCTGAACCGCGCCTTGTTGCTGACCGAGGAAGGGCAAACATTCATCCCCCCGGTACGTCAGGCGTTGGATCTTTTGATGCAGGGCGTGAATAAGATTTCCCAGGTCGAAGCGACCGGCGCCTTGAATGTCAGCACCATGCCGAGTTTCGCGGCTGGGTGGCTGGTGCCGCGTTTGGATCGATTCCGAAAACAGCATCCGGAAATCGATGTCCGTCTGACGGCGAGCGAAAGGCTGGTCGACTTCGCGCGTGACGATGTGGAAATGGCGATCCGATACGGCCGGGGCCAATATCCCGGCCTGACCTGCGAGCGGTTTATCGACGAGGAGATCTTCCCGGTTTGCAGTCCCAAACTGGTAGAGGAAGGGCCGCATCCGTTAAAGCGACCCGAAGACCTGAAATACCACACGCTGTTGCATGACGACATGCCCGTCGGCTGGGCACAATGGTTCGAAGCCGCCGGCGTCGGCGGAATTAATCCGAGCCAAGGGCCGTATTTCGATATGTCGGCCCTTGTCATTCAGGCGGCCATCCAGGGGCAGGGCGTGGCGCTTGGTCGTTCGACGCTTGCCGCCACGGCATTGGAAAGCGGGATGCTGGTGAAACCCTTCGACCTGACGATGAAGATGGAATACGCCTATTTCGTCGTCTGCCCGCCGGAACACCACAACCGACCCAAGGTGCGTGTGTTCCGCGAATGGCTCTATGACGAGGCCGAGAAAGCAGGAGTACTATCCGATCGCAGTCCGCATGCAGCGGAAATTGCAGCGGATTGAGCCGCGCCAATGGGGCTATGCCGGTCGGGCAATGCTCTATGGCCGACGCAACCAATTTACAACCGTCCCGCCGCCCGGCATCGTTCCACCAAACAAAGATCGAGCAACGGGGAGGCGGCGATGGATTTCGCTCTAACAGATGAGCAAAGGATGCTCCAGGAAACGGCGCGCCGTTTCGCCCAGGCGGAGCTGCCGGATATCGCGAAACAGGTGGAGCAGAGCGGCGACCCTGTCCCCCATGACATCGTGAAACGCTATGCGGAGTTGGGCTTTTTGGGCATGAACCTGGACCCGGCCCTTGGCGGGGGCGGCATGAGCCACCTGGACGCCGTTCTGGTATTGGAAGAAGTGGCGAAAATCTCAATCGCCGTCGCCTTTCCGATTTTCGAGGCATGTTTCGGCCCCACCCTGGCCGTGGCGCATTTTGCCCCGGATGAATTGAAACAACGCATCATCCCCAAAGTCTGTTCAGGCGACCTCATCGTCGCTGTCGCCATGTCCGAACCGGATGCGGGAACGGCCTTGACCGACCTGACGACCAAAGCCCAACTCCACGGTGACAAGGTTATTCTCAATGGCCGTAAGCGCTGGTGTTCCGGCGCGGGTCATTCAGGCGCCTATGTTGTCTATTGCCGCCTGTCGGATGATCCGGGCGCGAAAGGCATCGGCGCGGTTCTGGTGGAAAAGGACACATCCGGCTTCAGTTTCGGCAAGCGGGAACACCATATGGGTTTCCGCGGGGTGCCCACCTGCGACATGTATTTCGACGATGTCGAAGTGCCGATCCAGAACGTCATCGTCCCGGCGGGCGGCTTCCGCAAACTGATGGAAGCTTTCGACTTGGAACGTTGCGGCAATACGACGATGAGCCTTGCGGTCGGACAATCGGCCTTCGACCATGTCCTGGACTATGTGCAGGAACGTGAACAGTTCGGGAAACCCATTGTCGACTTCCAGGCGGTGCAAATGCAGATCGCAGAAATGAAAATGAAGCTCGATGCTTCGCGGCTTCTGCTCTACCGCGCTGTGGTGAATGCGGAAGCGGGACTGCCATCGGTCGCGGATAGTTCCATTGCCAAATGCTTCGCGAATGAAATGGTGCGCGAGGTGACGGGCAAGGCGATGCAGTTGATGGGCGGTTATGGCTATTCCACGGAATATCCGGCCGAACAGAAGATGCGGGATGCCTGGGGCTGGGGCATCGCCGGTGGGTCGATCGATATCCAGAAAGTGAATATCGCCAGCGCGCTCGTCGGGCGGCGGTTCTCCCAAAGGGCTGGGTGATGGGGATGCAGGAAGAAGATCTGCCGCTTTCCGGCATTCGGGTATTGGATCTGACAACTGTTATTTTCGGCCCGTTCGCTGGACAAATCCTGGGCGATTTCGGGGCCGATGTCATCAAGGTCGAAGCCCCCGGCGGGGACCAGACACGTGCCGTCGGCGCTTCGCGAGAAGAAGGGATGGGCGCACTGTTCCTGGGCTGCAACCGCAATAAGCGCAGCGTGGTTCTGGACCTGAAACAGAAGACCCATGCCGAGGCTTTGTGGAAATTGATCGAGGGCGCGGATGTGCTGATGCACAATGTCCGGCCCCAAAAATTCAAGACGCTGGGTTTCGACGCGGATACGGTCCTCGCCCGCAAACCGTCGTTGATCTATGCGGGCCTGCATGGCTTCTGGGAAGAAGGCCCTTATGGCGGCATGCCTGCCTATGACGATGTGGTTCAGGGGTTGAGCGGCTTTGCCGGCTCCTTCACGGAACGGGACGGGGCGCCAATGCTTGCCCCGTCTGTCATCGCCGACAAATCCTCAGGCCTGATGGCGGTGAACGGTATCCTCGCTGCCCTGCTGCGTCGGGCGCGGACCGGCAAGGGCGGCTATGTTGAAATTGGCATGCTGGAAGGCTTGACCGGTTTCAACTTGGTCGAACATCTGCAGGGCCTCAACTTTGACCCGCCGGAAGGACCGGCAGGGTACCGCCGCGCGCTGTCGCCGGGACGGCGGCCGTATAAGACGAAGGACGGTTATATCTGCATCCTGGCCTATACGGACAAGCAATGGGCTGCGTTCTGGGATGTGGTTGGGCGGGCCGATCTGGCACAGGATGAACGCTTCACCACCATGGGGTCCCGCGCCAGAAACATTGATGCGCTCTATGACGAAGCGGGCGCGTCCCTGGAGCAACGTACATCCGACGAATGGCTGACCTTGTTGCGCAAAGGCGAGATACCGTGCGGGCCGGTGAACAATCTTGGAGACCTACCAAACGATCCGCATCTTCAGGCCGTGAATTTTTTCCGGCCCTACGATCATCCCAGCCAGGGTAAGATGCGGGTCGCGGAAACGCCGTATAAATTCGACCGGGAATCCCTGCCGGTCCGGCATCATCACCCGCGGCTGAACGAACACGGTGCGGAAGTCTTGCGCGAAGCAGGCTGCACGGAAGATCAAATCCGAAACATTATCGGAACTGAGGAATAGGTAGGAGAGTTGGCCATGAAGGCGATGCGGATCGAAGGCGACTGGGGCCTGGAGAATTTGAAACAGGTCGACTTGCCCGACCCCGAACCGGGTCCGGGCGAGGTGGTGATCGGGATGGACGCCGTCTCCATCAACCCGCGCGATTTGATCCTGGCCGGCGGCGGCTACGGGCGCGTCGGCGGCACCCCGCCTTTGATCCCGCTTTGCGACGGGGCCGGTAAAATCACCGCCATCGGCGACGGCGTTGAAAATTTCGCGGTGGGCGATTTGGTTTGCCCGACATACAGCCGGTTATGGATGCGCGGGTTGGCTTCCCCTGACGCCTATAAAGGCGCGCATGGCGGCCCGCTCGACGGTACGGCGCAGGAAATGATGTTGATACCGGCCAACGCTGTCGTGCGCACACCGCGGCACATGTCCGCTGAGGAAGCGGCGACACTGCCCTGTGCCGCGATCACCGCCTGGAACGCGCTGGCCGAACAGGGCGACGTGAAGCCCGGCGACAAGGTGTTGGTACAAGGCACCGGCGGTGTCAGTCTGTTCGCTTTGCAATTCGCCAAGGCGATGGGGGCGGAGGTCTATCTGATTTCCTCAAGCGATGAGAAACTGGAACGCGCCAAGGCGATGGGCGCGGACCACCTGCTGAACTACCGCGACGTACCCGATTGGCACAAATCGATCCTGAAGATGACGGATGGCAAGGGTGTCGATCATGTGGTCGAAGTAGGCGGTAGCGGCACGCTGGAAAAATCCACCGCCGTCGTCCGCTATAGCGGCACGATCAGCATGATCGGCGTGTTGGGTGGCGCCAGCGGCGAGTTCGGTCTGGGCCGCGTCGTGACACGGAACCTGCGCCTTCAGGGCGTCACCTGCGGCAGCAAGGAAATGTTCGAAAACATGGTCCGCGCCCTGGAACTCCACCAGATCCGCCCCGCCATCGACCCGGCCGCGGAGTTCCAATTGAAGGACCTTGCCAAGGCGTTGAAGTCGCTCCCCGAAGGCAAGCATTTCGGCAAAATCGTGGGAATCGTTTAACCTTTGGTAGAACAGGGGAATGAGTCAGGTTAAACTCCAACTTATTCCAGTTCTATGGACGAAGGGTCATCTATGCGCATCCTGAAACCGTTAGTCGTTTCTGCACTCGCTGTGGTTATTCTCGCGATGACGGCACAGTCAGTCACGGCGTCGTCTGCGGACGAGGACGCGCTGCGCAAATGCGATGAATTGGCTGCAAGCTCACTCGATGACCAGCGCACAGCTCCGGCAGTTTATAGCATCCCGCCTGAAGCGATCGAATGGTGCGAACGCGCGCATCGTGCATACCCTGAAAATGGCAGAATATTCTTTCAAAAGTCCCTGATTGGTAGGGAATTGCGAGACCCGACTTTGGTCGACGACATGTTGAAGGTAATCGAATTGGGACACGATGCCGGATACGCCGTCTTGGGCCGCATTGCCAAGAAATCTCGGCAAGAGGTTGGCGGATATTCCTACGACGATCTTTTGAAAATTGGACTGGAGAAAGGCATGTCTTGGGCGCTTTACGACCGCGGCAAATGGTATGAGGAAGGCCGCGACAAGCCGCCCGAGCAAGAATATCCAACACCGCACTATGAGACAGCGCTGGAGTTCTACGAACGCGCGGCAGCGAAAGGGTACTCTGCCGGCGAGCTCGCAGCTGGTTCTTTGTACTACATTGGATTCATGGGTAAGGACAAAGATACGCGCTGGCAGGGTGTTCCATACTTTGTTCGCGCCGCCAAAATGGGGGACCCGATGGGGGCTTATCTTGCAGGCAAAGCCTATCTGGATGGGAGCGTGGTTGAGCAAGATATTGAGAAGGGCCTGGACTACTATCTGGAAGCATATCTGGGCAGCGGAACAGGCTCAATGTTCGTCGTGAACGACTTGCTTTGGCGAGCAAAGGAAACAGAAATGCAAGTAAAACACAAAATTTGGCAAACGCTATGTGAAGATTCTGATACCGAAGATTTTGACGTCAAAGCTTACTTTAAATTCCTGCAAAAAGACGATTTCGATTGCGGGTCGTAATCAGGATTGCTGAGTCGAAGACAAGTCGGGTCCAATGAGATGCTTTGCTGGATACGTTGATGTTGGATGACGCAGAAGTTCAAGCATTCCAGTCATCTTATCGTAGAGCATCAATTGCCCGTACTATTTTGGCGTTCCTGGTTTGTCCGGCTCTGCCGTATCTATCGGTCGTTGTGATTCTCAGTTCCAGTTGGGCAGAATCTCTTGATGACACCCTGAAGATCACATTCCTGCTCAGTAGTATGGCGGCCGGCATGGTTGCGCTTATTGTGGGCTTGCCGATGTATCTTCTGCTTTGCCGGTGGTGCGCTCTAAGCCTCGGTCACTTCCTGTTCTGGGGCGGAATGATCGCCTTCGTCCTGAGCCTTCCGGTTTTCCTTGTAATGCCCATAACTATTCCGTTGGGCGTCGTCTTATCGACGTTGCTTTGGCTCACTCTCGTAAAACTGCCGCCGGTCCGTATCGGCGCGTGGACGATTTAACCGCCCACGGCTCAAAACTTCAGCCCTTTAGATACGCTTCAAGCCGGTCCATCGCTTCGGCGATGCGCTCGGGCTTTTGCGCGAAGCACAAGCGGTACCAGCCTTCTGCTCCGGGGCCGAACGCGGTGCCGGGCGCGATGCCGACCTTCACCTTGCGAACAATATCCTGCGCGGTGGCCAGCGTGTCCTCGCCATCTTCGATCTGGAAGAAGGCGTAGAAGCTGGCTTCGGGTGCGGCGAAATTCTTGATCCGCGGCAGGTTCGGCAGGCGTTGGGTGACGATGTCGCGTCCGCGCCGGCAATACTCGGTCATTTCCTTGACGAAACCCTCACCGTCTTCGATCGCGGTCTTGGCAGCGCGCTGCAGGAAGGGGGGAACGCAGGAATAATTGAACTCGATCAGGTTGCCCAACAGCTCCCCGATCTGCGGCGGGTGGATGATCCAGCCGATGCGCCAGCCTGTCATGGCCCAACTTTTGGAAAAGCTGTTGACGACCAATAGCGGGTCGTTCGGCTGGGCGTGTTGCAGGAAGGAGGGGGCTGCCTTCCCTTCATAGACCATGCGGGCATAGACCTCGTCCGCGATGATCCAGATGCCTTTTTCGCGCGCGAAGTCCAACAGTTCCTTCTGCTGATCGCCCGGCATTACCCAGCCCGTGGGATTGTTCGGGGAGTTGACGAAGATGACCTTCGTACGGTCGTCGCAGGCCGCTTTCAGCTTCTCCAGGTCCAGACCGAACCCGTGATCGCCGGGGGTCAGGGTGACATAGCGCGGCTCCCCGCCCAGGGTTCGGACGGCGGATTGCGCGTTCGGCCAAACCGGGCTGACAATGATCGCGTTGTCGCCTTCCGTGATCAGCGCCTGCAGGCAAAGCATGATGGCGCTCATCCCCGACGCGGTCAGGCTGAACCGGTCCGGTTCGATCTCGATATCGTAGAGGTCCGCCGTATAGGTGGCGAGTGATTGGATCAGCTCCGGAATGCCGCGCTTGTGCGAATAGAAGGTGTCGCCCGCGGCCATGGCTTTCGCGGCCGTGTCGCAAATGAATTGCGGCGTGCTGATATCGGTTTCGCCATACCACAGGGGGATGACATCCGGGTCGTCGAAGGCGATCTCGGCCACCGCCAGGATCTGTTGTTTTTCGATACCCGCGACATTTGGCAGGATGGGGGCGTTTCCGGCGATACCGAACGGGGATGCGGCGTCAGGCATGGGACCTCCGAGGGGCGAAAGAACTGTTTGGGGCTGGGCCGAAACTGGGCCGCGCGCGGAAAATGGCAGGTTCAGCCAAGCCGGGCAAGATGGGCAGGAATTTCTGACATATGCGGGCAGATGCTTTCCGCCCCGGCGGCGGTCAGTTTTTCCGCATGACCGTCGCCGATATGGGTCGCGCCGGTGAAGCCGATGACCCGCATGCCGGCCGCCCTGGCCGCGGCGACGCCGGTGGCGCTGTCCTCAATCACCACGGCGCGGGCCGGCGCGATGGACAAGACACCCGCCGCGTGAAGGTGCAGGTCCGGGGCAGGTTTCGGGCGGGGAACGTCCGCGGCGCTGAACAGATGTTCTTCGCTGAAATGTTTGTCCAAGCCTGTGACGGCAAGCGATTGGCGGATCCTGTCGGGCGCCGAATTGGAACAGATACAGCGTAGATGCGTCATCTCCCGAAGCAGGGCGTCGACGCCGTCGAGTGCTTCCAGTTCGCTTCCCAAACGCCCCCGTGCCGCAACGCGAATTTGGTCTAGGATGTCCCGCGGCAGATCCTTGCCGGATTCGGCGGCGATGACATCGGCCATGGACATATCGGTCTGTCCGGCGAAACGGTCGATCAAGATACGGGGCGGTATGTCGATCTCATGCAGGCCCAGCTGATCCGACCAGACCAGGGCCATCAGCCATTCGCTGTCGACCAACACGCCGTCCATGTCGAAGATCACCAGATCGATCATGCCACACTCCCAAAAAATTAATACGCGCCGGTTTCAGTTACCTGTTTCGAAGCCGGTCGGGAAGGGCTGCCGCGAAGGCGCCCGTGATAAACAGGGTGGCCACCCACCAGGTTTGCCAAGCGCCATGCCCGAAATAGGCCAGCACAAAGGCGGCGGCCAGCAACCCCAATCTGGCGGCGCGCGGCGCGGGTGGCCCGGTCCACCCCGCGAAAGCAAGCATGGTGACAAGCGCGCCGAGGATTGCCGCACCGACAATGCCGAGATCAAGCCAGATCTGCAGGATGGCGCTGCCTTGGTGGGGCAGGGTGCCGGACGGGCCCGCCGCCGCGTTCAATCCCCCACCTAGTCCTAGGCCCAATAGCGGCCGGTTGGATATCGCGTCCGATAGGGCCAAGGCGCCCGGCATTAATCGCTGGATCAGTCCGCTTTGGGCGGCCAGGACCGGCGCGGCAAAGATCGCGATGACCGACACGGACCCCAAAAGCCCGGCCGTGATCCGGGGCAGAACCGCGGCAAGACCGGCGGCCATGCCACCCACAAGCCAGGCAAGAACGATGGCTTGGGCATTCGCCCCCGCCTGGACGAGACCGGCGGTCATCAGCAAGACAAGGGCCTGAACAGGTTTGTCGGTGTGAAACAAAAACCCAGCCGCCGGCCAAGACAGAAGCAGCAATGCCGTGCCGGGAAGGGCGCTGTCGGCATCGGCTTTCAACAGGCCGGTGAGCGGGTTGTCGGCCAGCCGATCGAATAGAAACAACGCGCAGTACGCCCAGACGGTGGGGATAAGCCATCGGCCGAGAAGGCGCTTGTCCTTCTCCCGCAACTCCCGCGCAAAGGTAACCAGCAGAACGCCGAACCCGGTGAAAATAGCGAGTTTCAAGAACCCGTCGATTGCCTGCCTATCCCCGGTGGACCAGAACAGCGACAGGCCGACCCAGATCAACAGAGCGACCAGCGGGTAGAGATAACGCTGCCGTCTGATTGGCCCCGATCCGCTGACCGGATTGGTCATCAGGGCTAGGCCGCCAATGGTGAGCAGTAGAACGGAGAAGTTATCCGGCGCGATCAGGCCGACCGGCGCTGACAGGAAGGCGAGCGCGCAGAGCAGGTAAAGCTGCGGCGGCTTTTCACCCCAACTCCATTTGACGCTGCGGGGCGGTTCTTCGCCGCCCGGCCGGGCTATTTGCGCGGTGGGCCCGCCTCCGTCACTCATGAGCGCTCAATAACCTGTTCGGCCGCGGTTGACCATGACCGGGCCTTCGATCCCCATCGACCACGCCCAGATGGCGTATATTGGTGGGTCACCCAAGCGGTAGTGCCCGCAGGGCGGCGGCCTTCTTGATCACGCGTTCGGTTTCCGACCAAAGTGACAAATCGCCGATTTCCGCGATCGGCACCCAGAAGGCTTCCGCCGCGTCGTCGCCGGCGGTCGGCTCGCCGGATTGCCATTCCGCGGCAAAATCGATCAAGGTGTAATGGTATTTGGTGCGGCCTGCCGTGTCGCCGCGGATGATGTCGACGGTATCGACCAGATGCGTGATCTCGACCGTCAATCCGGTCTCTTCCATCACTTCGCGCGCGGCGGTCTGGCGAACGGTCTCGCCCAGGTCCTGGCCGCCGCCGGGTAGGCTCAGGGAGCCCTTGTTCGGCGGCTTGCCGCGGCGGATCAGCAAGACCTCCTCGCCCCGGAAAACGATGACGCCGACGCCGACGATCGGGCGATCGGGGTATTCTCTTACGTCGGACATGGCCGCAGTCAGTCCGCTGCGTCCTCGACCTTTGGCTTGCCGAGGGCAGCCTCCAGGATCGGGGGGTCGACCTCCACATGGTAGCCGTTGGCTAGCGCGTTGGTGCGGTTGAAAGCGCCCGTCACCGCCATGACCTCGCCCAGCATCTCGTCATCAAGCCCCAATTTCCGGGCCGCCGCCGTATGGCTATGGATGCAATACTCACAGCCGTTGGTGACGGAAACCGCGATGGCGATCATTTCTTTCATCAGCGGGTCCAACCGTCCGGGCTTCATGGTTTCCTGCAAGCTGAACCAGACATCCTTCAACAGGGCCGGGTGCGATCCCATGGCTTTCCAAATATTGGGAACCCAGTCGATATTCTTACGCGCCATGATGTCGTCATAAACTTCGCGCGCTTCCGGGCTGGCGTCTTCGTATTCGACCAAGCGTACCGTCGCCATCGAATCGTCTCCTTCCTGAGTGTTTCGTTTGTGAAGAGTCTTGGAAAATGAAACGGGACGCCGAAGCGCCCCGTTCGTCAACCCGTTCGGCGACAGAACCAGCCCTAGTACATGTGCTGGCCGCCGTTGATGGAAAGTGTGGAGCCGGTTACGAAACCGCCTTCGTCGGATACCAGGAACAACACGCCGCGGGCAATTTCGCTCGCCTTACCCAGCCGGCCGACCGGGATTTTGGCGACGATCTTTTCAAGCACGTTCGGCGGCACGGCGCGCACCATGTCGGTATCGATATAGCCCGGCGCGATTGCATTGACGGTGATTCCCTTGGCCGCGCCTTCCTGGGCGAGCGCCTTGGTGAAGCCGTGGATGCCTGATTTCGCCGCGGCATAGTTGACCTGACCATATTGGCCGGCCTGCCCGTTGATGGAGCCGATATTCACGATACGACCGAAGCTGCGCTCCCGCATGCCGTCGATGACCGCGCGGCAGCAGTTGAAGCAGGACCCCAGATTGGTGTCGATGACGGCCTGCCATTGCGCATGCGTCATGCGGTGCATGGTGCCGTCCTGGGTGATCCCGGCATTGTTGACCAGGATGTCCACGGGGCCGAGATCGGCCTCGATCTGTTTGATGGCGGCGTTGGTCGCGTCGAAATCGGAGACGTCGAACTTATAGACCGCGATACCGGTTTCGTCCTTGAACTTGTTGGCGACTTCGTCGTTCCCACCATAAGCGGCGGCGACGGTGTACCCGGCCTCTTTCAGGCCTGTGGCGATGGCTGCGCCGATACCGCGCGTTCCGCCGGTTACCAATGCTACCCGCGACATATCCTCATTCCTCCCATCCTGTGATCGAACGTGATGTGCTCCCTGCTGCCGGGCAAGACCTTTCCAAGCCCGCAACATGATGAAAACACTAGAGCATGTTACCGCGACATGGAACCGCAGAGATCAGGATCTGGGCGGATATATTCAGTTTTTAATCTTCGATGTCGTACAACAGGTCCTCAAGTTCCTCGATCTCGAAACTCAGGTCCTCTTTCGCTTGGCGGTCCTTCTCGGTCTTCAGGGTCGCGCGCATCGTCTTCAACGCTTTGCGGATCTCCGCCGCCGCCGTTTTCATTCGCCGGGGCGTGACATCGGTCAGCACCACGTCCTGCAGCATCATCAGTTCCGCGAAAGCGTCCGGGTCGTTCTTGCCCAGATCCGTCAGCCTTTGATCCAGCTCCAGCCAGGTATCGTCCCAGGCATCGTACAGATCCTGCAGCGCCGGGGGCTTCCTGCGCCCCCTGATCGCTTTCATCGACTCTTCGACCTGGACCATCAGGCGGACGAACTGCCATACAGGCATGCGAAGTTCGGACATGACGTGCTTCTCTCCTGTCGCCCACTTTTGATCCGTCACGGGGCTGGTGGCGCGGCTGACCAAAACCGAATAGACTTTTTTTGCCGATTGGGTCGGGTGTCGATAAGGGCCTGGGCCCGCCCGACAAACGCGGCCATGGTAAAAACAAGAACCGGATTGGGCTTATAGTATGGCGGAAGCTGATAGGAAACCGGGCGCTATCCGGAATGTTCTTTTCATCATGGCCGATCAGTTCCGCTGGGACTATATGGGCTGTGCCGGCCATCCGACCCTGTCGACCCCCGCATTGGACGGGTTGGCCCGCCGGGGCGTGCGTTTCACCAATGCCTATGTTCAGGCGGCGATTTGCGGCCCATCGCGAATGTCCTTCTACTCAGGCCTCTATATGGCCAATCATGGGGCGACGCTGAATGGCGTTCCGCTGCCGGTCGGCACCAAGACGCTGGGTGACTATCTGCGTCCGCTGGGTCTGCGCACCGCACTTGCCGGCAAGACCCATATGGCGGCCGACCGCGCCGGGATCGACCGGCTGGGGCTGACCGGCGTCGAAGGGGTTTTCGCGGGCCAAGCCGGGTTCGAACCCTATTTGCGCGATGACGGGCTTCACCCGACCGGGATCGTCGATCCTGAATTGGCCTACAACAAGTTCCTACACGAAAAAGGCTATGGGGGGGAAAACCCCTGGCATGACTATGCCAACGCCGCCGAAGGCCCGAATGGCGAGATACTGTCGGGTTGGGTGATGCGGCACGCTAATCTGCCGGCCCGGGTACGGGAAGAACATTCGGAAACGCCTTGGATGACTGATCAGGCGATTCGATTCATCCGCGACCAGGGCGAGGATCCATGGTGTCTGCATCTAAGTTATATCAAACCGCATTGGCCCTATATCGCGCCCGCGCCGTATCACGACATGTACAGCCCGGCGGATATCAACCCACCGATCAGGAGTGAGGCGGAACGTAAGAACCCCCATCCTGTCGTCGGGGCTTTCATGCGGCACGATGAAAGCGTCAATTTCGCCGAGCAGGTCGTCCGCGACCGCGTCGTGCCCACCTATATGGGCTTGGTGAAACAGTTGGACGATGCGTTGGCGCGGCTGTTCGCGGAACTGGATGCGCTTGGCCGGTGGGAGGATACGCTGGTCGTCTTCACCGCCGACCATGGCGATTATCTGGGCGATCACTGGTTGGGGGAGAAAGAGCTGTTCCACGACAGTTCCACGAAAATCCCGATGATCCTTGCCGGGCCCGGTTTGGAGCGGGGCGTGGAGAACGATCGACTGGTGGAAGCAATCGACCTGGTTCCAACCTTCATCGACGCGCTTGGCGGCGATGTTCCCGCACATGAACTGGACGGGCGCAGTCTGATGCCTTTCCTGAAGGGCGAAGATCCGGACGACTGGCGCGACATCGCGATTTGTGAGCTGGACTATGCCGTGCGGGAAGCCCGCCGTGACCTGGGCCTCGACACAACCCAGGCACGCGCCTGGATGGTCCGGACGGAACGCTGGAAATATATCGAATATCTCGGCTTCCCACCGCAGCTCTTCGACCTGTTCGAGGACCCCGACGAATTGGTCGATTTGGGCGAGGATGGGCACTACAACCCGGTCTGCGCCGAATTGCGCGAACGCCTGTTCGATTGGTTCCAGCGGCGGAAAATGCGTCGGACCCTGTCGGATGCGACGGTGGAGGCCCGGACCTCAACCTGGAAAAGCCGCGGCATCACTTTCGGGGAGTGGTAGTCGCCTGAGCTGGGGCCGCCGGGCTTCCTGCTCCGTCGGGTTCAGGGCGTCGGGGTTCAGCACGTAACGGCTGATATCCTCAATCACCACGGCGGCGTTCAAATCCCGCAACAGCATGTGGAAGCCGCGTGAATAGAGGCGCAGTTTCCAGTGGCCGTTCCTGGGCAAGGTATCGATCATCGACTGCCATGCATCCGCGGGCAGAATGTCTTCCTTGGCACCATACAGGATCAAGCTGTCATGGCGCAGCCGCGGGGCGGCTTCCCGGGCCGCATCCATAAGATTGACCAGGCCCCACAGCGCGTCGATCCGGGTGCGTTTGATGATCAGCGGGTCGCGGCCCAGGGCCTGCAACATCTCGATATTGTCGGACGGCACCCGCCGGATGTGCTGCGGCGAAACTTCCAGCCAAGGCAGCGTGTTTGCCAAAAGGTCCAAGCTGACCCTTTGCCATCCGGGCATTGTGTCGCGGCCCCACACCGCCGGTGCCGACAACACCAGCCGGTCGGCAGGCAGGTCCGGGTACCGGGCGGCGGCGGCCATGACGACTGCCGCCCCCATGCTCTCACCCAGCACCACGAGCGGAGCCTTCGGATAGCGATCCCGCACCAGGCGCGCGGCGTTCAGCAAATCGTCGGTCATTGTCTCGACCCCGGCCCAGCGGCCGCGATGGGGGGCCTCTCCGAAGCCGCGCTGGTCGTAGGCGATGGTCAGAATCCCGTCCTTGGACCAGGCCCGCGCTGGAGTGTCGAAGGCGTTCGAATAGTCGTTGAAACCATGCAACGCCAAAACGATGGCGGTCGGGCCCGCATGCCCGGCGGCCAGCATGACCTCCGGGTCCCAGCGGCGCAGCGGTAGTTCCGCGCCGTCCGCCATGATGAAGGCGTCTTCGGTCATCACGGGCGCCTGGCTGGCAGGGCCCTGTGGATAGAGGTAAGGGGTGCAGGCGGAAACAAGGGCCAGACAGGCCAGCACAAAGGCATTCCGAAACATCGATCCGGAAGAACCCATCGGCTCCACCCCCCGCTACGCGGCGTCCCGCCGGGTCAACTGCAGGAAGATATCTTCCAGGTCGGTTTCCTCGGTGGAAATATCGGTGATCTCCAGGCCCGTCGTGCGAATGGCTTCCAGGATCTGGCCCGCATGGGTCTTGGACGGCGTGTAGGTCACTTGAATGCCGGTCCGGTCTTCCAGCAGTGTGGCGTTGTAGTCCGCCAGGTCGGCCGGCATTTCTTCAAAGGTACCGTTGACCCGAAGTGACAGGGTCTTGGAATCGAGCCGCCGCAACAGGCTGCTCTTTTCCTCGTTCGCGATCAGCTTGCCATGGTTGATGATGGCGATGCGGTCGCAGAGTTCTTCGGCTTCTTCCAGGTAATGGGTGGTCAGCAGGATGGTGACGCCCTGTTTGTTCAGGTCGACGACGCTTTCCCACAATTGCTGACGCAGTTCGATATCGACACCCGCCGTCGGCTCGTCCAGCACCAGGATCGGCGGACTGTGCACCATCGCCTTGCCGACCAGAAGACGTCGCCGCATGCCGCCCGACAGGGTGCGGGCATAAGCGCTGCGCTTGTCCTCCAACCCGATCATGCGGAGGATTTCTTCGGTCCGGCGCTCGGCTTTGGGAACGCCGTACAGGCCGGCCTGGACGTTGAGCATTTCTTCCGGCGTGAAGAAGGGATCGATGTTCAATTCCTGCGGCACGATGCCGATTGCCGCCTTTGAATTGCGCGGCTCCCGGTCGATATCCATGTCCCAGATCGACGCCGTGCCCGAGGTCTTTACGACCATCCCGGCCAGGATGTTAATGAAGGTGGACTTGCCGGCGCCGTTCGGACCCAAAAGGGCGAACAGGCTGCCGCGCGGGATGTCCAGATCCACGTTGTCCAGCGCCAGCTTGGCGGCGCCGGATCCTTGGGCGCGGTATTCCTTGGTCAGGCCGCGCACCGAGATGGCGTTTTCCGGAAGGGAGGTCATGGCACTCTCACGAAATGAAACAGGGGAGGCACTACATAACGCCGTCACCCCTTTGGGGGCAACACATGCGCCTGAATCCCAGGACGGATTGGGCAACAAGCGGTTGACCTGAACGGGCCATGGGGTGAAATAAGGAAAGGCCCGATACGGAATTGGGCCGTCGGGGTAGAACCTTTGCTGGAGGTCCAACATGGCCGCACCGTCCATCGACAGCCCGGAAGTTCAGGAAGTCGAAACCAAACGTGTCTCCTGCGATGGCGGCGGCGGGGCGCTGGGCCATCCCAAGGTCTATTTGGAGATGGGCGAAAAGGACTTCGTCGAATGCCCCTATTGCGACAAGCGGTTCGTCTTGAAACCGGGGGCGATCGTCAGCGATCACCACTAGCTTCCCTGGTCTTGCCTTAGACCCTGCGCTTCTTTCCCCTACGCCTCTTTCCTGGGCGCCTCTTTCCCGGATGCCTCTTTCCGGGGCGCCTCCGGCGTGTTGAAGATCGTCATCAGGCTGCCAGGCTTGCCCTTGCGCGACTGCCGGATGTCGTGCCGGAAGAAGACGTCATCGACCTGGGGTGCGAATAAATCCAGAATTTCATCCGTGGTCTTCAGTTTCGGCGCGTCGGCGACGTCGCTGCCGCTTTCGCGAAGCTGCTCCGTGGTCAGGGCGGTGTACTCGTAGCCGACGGCAACGAATCCGCCGGGGCGCAGCACACGCAGCACTTCCTGGGCCGCCTTCCGTTGATCGTTCGAATAGGCCAACACCCAGCCGAGAATCACGACATCGAAACTGTTATCCTCATACGGCATGGCGTGCATGTCGCCCGCATCGACGAAGTCTGAATAGGAAAACAGGTCCAAGCCGCGGATGTTCGACGGTTCGAACCCGCAGGCGATCAAGGTGTAGATCTCCGCCTCCGTGCGTGGACCGATGGAGAGAACCTTGTAGGTTTTCATGTTCTCCGCGATCTGGTCGACGCTGCGCAAGGGCATCACCAATACCGCCGGCCGGAACAGAGATACCTTGCCGATCAGGCCGTTGACGTTGTGGGCAAGGGCGTTCTCGACCAGGGCAGCCGGGTCGTCGACCCGTCCAAGCTTCAAGGTCTCCTTATCCAGTGCGTCGATCTTCATCGTGGCCAGGGCGGTTCGGATGAAGGGGATTTGCAGGAATTCGTCCGGATAGCGTTGCAGCAACTGGCGGACAAGTTCGACCAGAACCTCCCCGTCCTTATCGATCACGCTCGACTTGTTGGTCGCGGTGAGAATCACGGGTGACCCCTTCCATTCGGTTTGTCATGTATCCGAAAGATATCTGGGATTCGGGACTTCGCGCCAGTGCACCGACAGGCCCTTTGCCTCAAGCGCGATGCATCGCGGCCCTTTCCGTGGCGGGCGTGGGCGTCCATACTGCGGTCCCCGTTTAAGGACTATTTCCAGACGCTAATCCCAGGACCCGATGACCATGACCGACGCCGTTCCGCGCCACCTCTATTTGATCGACGGTTCAGCCTATATTTTCCGGGCTTTCTTCGCCCTGCCGCCAATGACCCGCTCGGACGGAACGCCGACGAATGCGGTGATGGGGTTCTCCTCGATGATCCTGAATCTCATCGAGCAGACGGATGCGGATTACGTCGCGGTGATTTTCGATGCGAAACGGGAAAACTTCCGCAACGAGATCTATCCCGACTACAAGGGGCACCGCCCGGATGCGCCGGAGGAGCTGCGCCCGCAATTCTCCCTGATCCGCGACGCGACGGAGGCGTTCAACCTGCCGTGCCTGGAAATGGAAGGGTATGAAGCGGATGATCTGATCGCGACCTATGCGAAACAGGCGGTGGCGAAGGGTTCGAAGGTCACCATCGTTTCCTCCGACAAGGACCTGATGCAACTGGTTCAGGATGGGATCGAGATGTGGGATCCCATGAAGAACACGGCCATTCATCACGACCAGGTGGTGGAGAAATTCGGCGTGCCGCCGGAAAAAGTGGTCGATGTTCAGGCGCTGGCCGGCGATTCGACCGACAATGTGCCCGGCGTTCCGGGGATCGGCATCAAGACCGCCGCGCAACTGATCGTCGATTATGGCGATTTGGACACGCTGCTGGAACGGGCGGGTGAGATCAAACAGCCCAAGCGCCGGGAAAACCTGATCGAGCATGCCGAGTTGGCGCGCATTTCCCGTGAATTGGTGCGCCTGAAACAGGATGTGCCGGTGGAAGTGCCGCTGGAGGAGTTGAAACGCCGCCCGTTGGACAATGATCGCCTGTTGGAATTCCTGAAACTGATGGAGTTCAAACGGCTGATCGCCCGGTTCCAAACCGAGGAAGCGGCGCAGGAAGCCAGTGAAGCCGCCGCGGCGCCGGCGGAAACCGATTATCAACTCGTCCAGGATGAAGCCGCCCTCAAAGCGTGGATCGACGCCGCCTACAAGACGGGCATTCTGGCCGTGGACACGGAAACCACGGGGTTGGACGCGATGCAGGCCGATCTGGTCGGCATCTGCCTCAGCACCGAACCGGGCAAGGCGTGTTACATACCGCTCGGCCATGTGGGTGAAGGGGAAGGCGACCTGCTTTCCAGCGGCGATGCGGAAGCACCGAAGCAGATTCCGATGGCGACGGCGCTGGACCTGCTGCGCCCGGTCCTGGCCGATCCGTCGGTGTTGAAGGTCGGGCAGAACCTTAAATACGATTTGCAGATCCTGGGCCGGCTGGATGTTCCGGTGACGCCCATCGACGACACCATGTTGATGTCCTTTTGCGTCGACGGCGGCGCGCATGGCCACGGCATGGACGAATTGGCCGACCTTCATTTGGGCATGAAGACGATCAAGTTCGAAGAGGTCTGCGGCAAGGGCAAGAACCAGATCACCTTCGACAAGGTGCCGTTGGACAAGGCGCTGGCCTATGCGGCGGAGGATGCGGATATCACGCTGCGCCTGCACCGGGCGTTGAAGCCACGCCTGCTGGCCGACCGTATGACGACCCTGTACGAGACCATCGAACGGCCTTTGGCGCAGATTCTGGCCGATATGGAACGCGCCGGGATCAAGGTCGACCCCAAGACATTGAAGGAGATGAGCGCCGACTTCGCCAAGCGGATCGCCGATCTGGAAGCGGAAATCCACAAGGATGCGGGTCAGGAATTCAACGTCGCCTCACCCAAGCAATTGGGCGAAATCCTGTTCGACAAGCTTGGCCTGAAGGGCGGCAAGAAGACGAAAAGCGGCGGATACTCAACCGATTCGGGCGTGCTGGAGCCGCTGGCGCTGGACAATCCGATTGTGCAGAAAGTGCTCGATTTCCGCGGCTTGTCAAAGCTGAAAAGCACCTATACCGACGCACTGGTCGAGGATATCAACCCGCAGACGAAACGGGTCCACACCTCCTATTCCATGGTCGGGGCCCAGACCGGGCGCCTCAGTTCCACCGACCCGAATCTGCAGAACATTCCGATCCGCACGGCGGAGGGCCGACGCATTCGCGAAGCCTTCATCGCCGAACCGGGCTGCAAACTGATCAGCCTGGACTACAGCCAGATCGAGTTGCGCCTGGTGGCGGAAATCGCGGATCTGGATGCCTTGAAACAGGCCTTCCAGGACGGGTTGGACATTCACGCCATGACGGCGTCGGAAGTCTTCGGCGTGCCGTTGAAGGAGATGGATTCCGAAACCCGCCGCAAGGCGAAGGCGATCAATTTCGGCATCATCTACGGCATTTCCGCCTTCGGCCTCGCCAATCAGATCGGGGTTAGCCGGACCGAGGCGAAGGACTTCATCGACCGGTATTTCGAACGCTTCCCGGGCATCCGCAAATTCATGGACGAGACGGTCGAGGGCTGCCGGGAAAAAGGTTATGTGGAAACGCTGTTCGGCCGGCGTATTCATCTGGGCGGCATCAACGACAAAAACCCGATGCGGCGCGGCTATGCGGAACGCCAGGCGATCAACGCGCCGATCCAGGGCACCGCGGCCGACATCATCAAGCGCGCGATGATCCGCATTCCGGGCGCGCTTGCCGAAGCGGGGCTGGACGACGTCACCATGCTGCTGCAGGTGCATGACGAATTGATCTTCGAAGCGCCGGCGGACAAGGCGGAAAAAGCCGTACCGGTGATCCGGGATGTGATGGAAGGGGCTGCCGGCCCGGCCCGGACGCTTTCCGTGCCGCTGGAAGTCGAAGCCGGCATCGCGGACAATTGGCGGGAAGCGCACTGAACAGGGCCGGTATCCGCGTCCCTGTTCAAGGGGCGGGGAATATGGTCCTCTTGCGGCCAGGAGGAATGCCATGATGTTTCGCGTATCCCCGGCTATACGGCGGGCTATTGTTTCCGTCCTCGCTTTGGGCACCCTGTTGATGTTGAGCGGCTGCTACCTGCCCGACCGGTTCCAGTTGAATATGAACATCGACAAGTCGGGCAAATACGCCTTCATCTATGAGGGCGACCTGATCGCGTTCAATTTCCTGCGCAAGATCGGTCAGGGCGAGGTTCGGGCCGACGACAAGGAAGAGATCGCCGTCTATGTCCAGGACCTGGAACGTGACTCGGCCTTTGAGGAAGTGACCTATCTGGGCAATGCGCGCTATCGCGTGAAGTACAAACGCCAGAGCAACATCCTGGAGCATCCCAGCTTCAGCTTCGTCCGCCGCAACGCCGCCTTCATGATGTTGAAGCGGGGCGAGGACGGTTTGATCCAAGTGGAAGGCGACAAGCCCAACAAGCGCTATCGGGACGAATTGAAGGCCAAGGGATACAACATCCGCGGCGTGGTGCGGGTATGGACCAATGCCCGGGTGCTCGACCATAACGCCGAACAGGTCATCCAGGGCAACCCGACGCAATATGTCTGGGATATCCAATCCTTCGAACAACCGACCCCGAAGATGACGTTAGTGCCGGAAGGCTGAGGCAGATACAAAATTTTCCTGATGCGAAAAGGGGAGTGCAAAAGGCACTCCCCTCTTTTGCTTCATCAGAACCCTGCGCGCAGCTATTCTAAAGGGACCATCGTGATGTTTACCGGCGTTGTATATTTGTTGTCCGCTCCGCTCGCTGAGTCGATTATCCAGCCGATCCCACCGCCAAGTATGATGTTCCCAACAGTCGCGCCGGCGACATCGGACTTGTTAAAGAACGTTGCTTCTTGGTAACCGTCTTTGCTGCAAATGATGTTCAAATCGTGTTTGGTTTTTTCAATCGTAATGCCACCAGGTGTCGGATCGACGCGACCGATGATCTGACCTTCCCTTTCCAAGGCACAATTTGCACCTTCCGGAACGGTATTGACGACAATCTCTTGCGAAGTCCCCTCAATGACTGATGAGCAAGCAGACAGCAAAACAATGAACGCTAGTGTGGAAAGAAAACGCATGGAACCCCCATTTGGACAGATTTAAAGGCAAAGCCTTTTCCCCGATTGGAGAATTCCCCAACCAAAACTTTGCGGCGGCAATAAGACCGTGATCTACTTCGTAGAACCGGCCATTTTTACTGCCCGATAGTAAACGCATTCATTGCAATACACTCTGTTTTTATTAGTTTTGGTTGAGAAAAAGCCTGTTGCCAAATGGTCACGATTCGGTGCGCGACGGCGTTCAGCCAACTCTGGAAATGAGCCAGGCAAAACGTAAAGGATCTTCTCATCGCCGCCACCAATGGGGGGCAGGGATCAGGCTGGCGGGACTGGTCGTGATGGAAATCCCAGACCGTTCCTTCCGGATGATACGAGGCCAAATGGCCCGCGGCGCGCCATGAAAAAAGGCCGGAGCGTTGGCCCCGGCCTTTTGTTCATTTCGTGTGTCCTGAAGGTCAGGCGGCGTAGATGCCGGCCTTTTTCACGTCGTCGGTGACATGCCCTTCGAACTGTTTGAAGTTGTCTTCGAACATGCCGCGCAGGTCGCCGGCGACCGAGTCATAGGCCTTACCGTCCGTCCACGTCTCACGCGGGCGCAGCACGTCGGCCGGCACTTCCGGCACCTGATCGGGGATCAGCAGGCCGAAATTCGGGTCCTGGACGCGGGCGACGCTGGCAAGTTTGCCTTCGACCGCGGCGCGAACCATGGCACGGGTATAGTCGATGCGCATGCGCTGACCCGTGCCGTAGGACCCGCCGGACCAACCGGTATTGACCAGCCAGCATTTGGCGCCGGTCTTGGCCATCTTCTCGCCCAGCATCTTTGCATAGACGCTCGGATGGCGCGGCATGAAGGGTGCGCCGAAGCAGGTGGAGAAGGTCGCCTTCGGTTCGGTGACGCCCCGTTCGGTTCCCGCGACGCGCGCGGTATAACCGGACAGGAAGTGGTACATGGCCTGTTCCGGCGTCAGTTCCGAAATCGGCGGCAAGACACCAAAGGCATCCGCCGTCAGCATCACGATATTGGTCGGCTGGCCGCCCATGCCGCTGGGTTCGATATTCGGAATGAAGTCGATCGGATAGCTGGCGCGGGTGTTTTCCGCGAGCGACCCGTCGTCCAGATCCAGACCCCGGGTTTCCTCGTCATAAACGACGTTTTCCAGGATCGTGCCGAAACGCTGCGTGGTCGCGTAGATTTCCGGTTCCATCTTCTCGCTCAGGTTGATCACCTTCGCATAGCAGCCGCCTTCGAAGTTGAAGACGCCCTGGTCGGACCAGCCGTGCTCGTCATCGCCGATCAGGCGGCGGGTGCCATCCGCCGAAAGCGTGGTCTTACCCGTGCCGGAAAGGCCGAAGAAGATCGCCGTGTCGCCCGCATCGCCGATATTCGCGGAACAATGCATAGGCAGTACGTCGTGCGCCGGCAGCAGATAGTTCATGATGGAGAAGATCGATTTCTTGATCTCGCCCGCATAGCGGCTGCCGCCGACCAGCACGGTGCGCTCGGCGAAATTGACGACGATGAAGACTTCCGAATTGGTGCCGTCCACTGCCGGGTCCGCATGCAGCAGCGGCGCGTGCAACACGGTGAACTGCGGATCGAACGCGGCCAAGTCCTCGCGCGCCGGGCGGATGAACATGTTGCGGGCGAAAAGCGCGTGCCATGGACTGTCGGAAATCACCCGGACATTCAGCCGGTGATCGACGGCGGCGCCAGCATAGAGGTCCTGAACGAACAGGTCGCGGCTTTGGTAATAGGCGAGGATCTTGGCTTTCAGGCGCTCATAGATCTCAAGCGTCGTTGGGCGGTTGACTGAACCCCACCAGATGTCGCCGGTGCTGCTCGGTTCGTCGACAATGAATTTGTCGTTGGGTGAGCGACCGGTGAATTTGCCCGTTTCGACGCGTAGCGCGCCGCCGGCGGTGATGGTTCCAAGCCCGTTTGCGATCGTGTTTTCGTAAAGCGGTTCGGCGCCCAGGTTCCAATGGACCGATCCGGAATTGACGATGCCGTGAGCGGAAAGGTCTTTCGAGCTGGCTTGACTTGCCAACATGTCCTCCTCTGTGTCGTAGGAATACGTGTGGGCGTTCCTACGCCCCCCGCATTCACTTTTAAAACGCGTCCCTATACGGTGCCGTGTCCGCCGTCACACCGGAAAACCGATGCAGGACAGTGCGGGCGACACTGAAATTGATGAACCGTCTTCTCCGTCCCTATGGGCCGGGTTATATCGGTTCGGCGGCGCCTTGGAAAGTTCTCAAAACCCCTGAAACCGCCGTTTTCCGGTGTTTCAGCCTTTCCGTGCACGCTTCACGAGGCGAACCAGCTCGACACGGGCGGATTCAGCGTCGCTGACCGGCTTGTCGAAAGCCAAACGAGCGATATCGCCATCCCGGCGCAGGTCGGCCCCTTCCGGGTCGACGCCCGTCATCCGCCAGCCGACGCCCGGGCGGTTCAGCAAGACGTTCGCGTACAGGCCGACCGCATCGCCGTGGTCGTCGTTCATATGGTCGACCACGCCGCCTTCCTGCTGGGCAAGATCGCCCGACCCGGCCATGTCGTACAGGACGTCTTCTGCGCCGACCCAGTGAATCCTGCCGAAACCAGCCACCAGATGGGCGCGCTGAACCGACATCCTATACAGGCTGAAATCGCCGAACCCGGCATACATGGCGGCACTGGGATGGCGCCGAATATAGCGTTCCATCAAGCCCCGATCGTCCGTCTTCTCAAGCCGGCCCTGCAGGGTCGCGCGCGCGCCTGTCAGGGGATCTGTCAGGCCCTTGGTTCCGTCGACCATCAGGGAACAGACGGGATCGGCCAACAGGTTCTTGGTATGGTCGGCCAATGTGCTCAACAGCAGCAGCGGCGCGGCGTCCGGCCCGCTTCCCATCAGGACCAGCGAGGCATAGGGCGCGCCCACGCCTTCCACCGTTTCCTGACCGGCCCGCATCTTGGTCGCCAGGGTGGCGCGATCCTGCGCGCGGATCAGACCTCGGATGATCTCACCGGGGCTTTCAGTTTTGGGGAGATTTTCCATCCTGCGTCTCTTCTCGGTGATGCCCGTGCTTAACCGGCGACCATATCGGCCATGCCTTCGGCCATGTCTTCCGGCGCGGTATCGTGCTTGAAAATGCCGATGACCGCTCCGTCCGGCCCGACCAGATAGGTGAAGGCGGAATGATCCATCAGATAATTGCCGTCATCCATGTCGCGGCGGGCATAATAGACGCGATAGGATGAGGCCGCGTCGGCGATTTCCGCGTCCGTCCCGGTCAGGCCGACCAAGCGGGGGTGGAAGGTTTCGGCGAAGACGCCGACCGTATCCGGCCCGTCCCGCGCCGGGTCCACCGTGATGAAAATCGGCTGAACCTTTGCCGCTGCGGTGGCGTCGGACTCTTCCAGGATGTCCATTGCTTGGCCGACGATTGCCAAATCCGTGGGGCAAACATCGGGGCAATAGGAATAGCCGAAATAGACCAGAAGATATTGCCCGGGGAAGTCGCCCGGCGTGACATGGTCGCCCGCCGAATTGACCAAATTGAAATCGCCGCGGATATCGGTTGCGGGTACGATCACCTTGTCGCTGGACAAGGATCCCTGGGATCCACCGAATTGCTGCCAGGCGATGAAGCCGACCGCGACGACCGCCATGATGCCGGCGACAAGGGCGACAAAGACCGGGGATGTCAAAATACGGCGCATCCGAATTCCTTCTTCATGCGGTCTCGTTCCCCGATGCGTCTGGGGAACGCCTTTCAAAAATGTCTTGAGCGCTTGAGGTAGCGTCACCACCGCGCCGCCGCAAGGGGCTGCCGGCCCCGGACGGCTTCAAACCCGGTCTCGGGCCTGTGTGAAAGGGGCTTGTTCCAGGTGTTTCCCAGGTGATTTCAGGGGGTATTGTGTGGCAAAAGACCACAATTATTCCCCTGTTAAGCCTCAATTTCGCCATACTTGACCCTATGATGCCGGGTGCGGCGTTTTGACTAAGTCGGGGAGTCGCGGGATTTTGCTGCATGAACGGGGAAAGGCACCTTGATGACGCCAAACAAAATTGCGCTGGTCGACGATGACAGGAACATCCTGACATCCGTTTCCATCGCCTTGGAATCCGAAGGTTTCAAGGTGATGACCTATACGGACGGCGAAAGCGCCTTCCAGGGAATGAACACCAATCCCGTCGATCTTGCTGTGCTGGACATTAAAATGCCGCGCATGGACGGCATGGAATTGCTGCAGAAATTGCGCAAGCAAACGCGTTTGCCCGTTATCTTCCTGACATCGAAAGACGATGAAGTGGATGAGTTGATGGGCCTGCGCCTCGGCGCCGACGACTATATTCGCAAGCCTTTTTCGCAGCGTTTGCTGATCGAACGGATCCGAACCCTGCTGCGCCGTGTGGAATTGGAACAGACACCGGCGGAATCCGGTGAAGGCATCATGGTGCGCGGTGATTTGCGCCTGGACGCCAACCGCCATGTCTGCACCTGGAAAGGCGACGAGGTCCCGCTGACGGTGACGGAATTCCTGATCCTGCGTGCGCTGTCCACGCGGCCCGGCATGGTGAAAAGCCGCGATCAATTGATGGATGCGGCCTATGGCGAAAGCATTTATGTGGACGACCGGACAATCGACAGCCACATAAAGCGGCTGCGCCGCAAATTCCGCCAGTTGGATGACGAATTCGGCCAGATCGAAACGCTCTATGGCGTGGGCTATCGCTATAAGGATGAATGAGCGTGAGGATGAATAGGCGTGGGAATGACTGACCGTGCGTGAGGTCCGGTGACAGTGATGAGGGATCAAACGGACGCCGGTGACGGGGAAGCCGGCGGCGGGGATGCGCCGGCCGAAAGGGACGACCGGAAGACGGGCGCATCCAAGCGCGGTCCGTCCGGTAAGGGCAAACAGAAGCCCAGCGGTTTGGGGACCCAGCATCTAGACCATAGAACACATGGCGGCGCACACGGGGGAACCCGTGGCCGCCATCGGGAACGCGCCCGTTTTCTGTCGCCGCTGACCCGGCGAATCCTGATGGTCAACATCATCGCATTGCTGATTCCCATCGGTGGATTGCTGTATCTGGGACCCTATCGCGACAACTTGATCCGGGCTGAGATGGAAGCGCTCCGCGCCCAGGGTGAAATCTTTGCGGGCGCGCTGGGCGAAGGGGCCATCGCGATCACCACTGCAGGCCAGGAAGTGCTGAGCCCCGCATCCGCCCGACATATCATCCGCCGCCTTTCCGGCCCATCCGGCCTGCGCGCGCGTCTTTTCTTGCAGGATGGGGAGCTGGCCATCGACTCCCGCCGCCTGGGTGCCGCGCGCAGTTCGGTGCAGGTCGAGGAACTGGCGCCGCCGGAAACCATGGACGATGTGATCAATCCAATCCTGGATATGCTCGACCGGCTGACCATGGTGTTCGGCGACAACCTGATGGAACGCTATGTCGAAGATGACACGCCGGCGGCGGAGGATTACCCCGAGGTCGCCCGGGCGCTGCAGGGCGACATCATGGGCGTGGTTAGGGAAACCGAACACGGGCATTTGGTTCTGTCGGTCGCCTTGCCGGTTCAGCGTTACTACAAGGTCTTCGGATCCCTGATGCTGTCCAAGACGGGTAAGGAAATCGAAGCCGCGCTTCGGAATGTGCGGGCGACCATTCTGATGGTCTTTGCCGGTGCGTTGCTGATCACCGTGGCCTTGTCGATATACCTCGCCGGGGCCATCGCCAGGCCGCTGAACAAGCTGGCCGCGGCGGCGGACCGCGTTACGCGTTCGGTCGGGCGGCAGGAGGAAGAGATCCCCGACATGACCGACCGCGCCGACGAAATCGGTGACCTTTCCGGCGTGCTGCGCGAAATGACCCAGGCGCTGCGTCTGCGTCTTGTTGCGATCGAGCGTTTCGCCGCCGATGTCAGTCATGAAATCAAGAACCCGCTGACCAGCCTGCGTAGCGCGGTGGAGACCGTCTCCCGCGTGTCGGATGAAGAACAGCGCCGGCAGTTGTTGGAAATCATCAACGACGATGTCGAACGGCTCGACCGGTTGATCAGCGATATTTCCGACGCGTCACGGCTCGATGCGGAATTGAGCCGGACCGAGGCTGAGCCCCTGGACCTCGCCGGGCTGCTCGCGACGCTCGCAGGGATGTATGGTGTGGTCGGCACGGAAGACGCCCCCGGACGCCCGCGGGTCAGCATGGAAGCCCATGGCGAGGGGCCGTTTCAGGTGATGGGGAACGAAGACCGTTTGGTCCAGGTCTTCCGGAACCTGATCGGCAACGCCATGACCTTCAGTCCCAAGGACGGGCGCATCGATTTGAAAATCCGCCGGGACGGGGAATTCATCGAAGCGGCGGTGGAAGACGAAGGCCCGGGCATTCCGCCGAACAAACTGGAAGCGATTTTCGACCGCTTCTACACCGAACGCCCGGAAGGGGAGAAATTCGGTGCCCATTCGGGCCTTGGTCTTTCCATCTCGAAACAGATCATGGAAGCCCATGCCGGTGAAATTCGTGCCGAAAACCGCATGACCCACGACGGTAAACCCCGCGGCGCGCGTTTCATCGTGCGTCTTCCGGCAGCTTGATTGACGCTACAGCAGCAACGCGCCCTCTAATCGCAGCAGCGCTTGCTTTGTCTCAACACCGTCGCCACCGGAAAAGCCGGTCATGGTGCCGTCCGCACCCACGACCCTGTGGCAGGGGATGATGACCGGGATCGGGTTCGCGCCGCAGGCGGTGCCGACCGACCGCGCGGTGCCGTCGATGGCCTTTGCCAACTCCCCATATGTCTTGGTGCCGCCATAGGGGATTTTCAGCATCTGTCGCCAAACCGCCTTCTGAAACGCGGACCCTTTCGGGTGCAGCGGCAGGTCGAAATCGGTTCGCTTCCCATCGAAATAGTCCCGCAACTGCTGTGCTGCGTCCTGCAACAACGGGGTCGGACTCTCCTCTTCCGCGCGGCTCCAGGAGGCACGGATGATCTTGCCGTCCTCCTCGGTGAGGCTGACCGGGCCGGTCGGTGTTTCCACGGTGATGCTGTGTCTGTTCATAGCGTGACTATAGGCTATACCGGGCAAGCTTTCCGCCCGAATCTTGCGGCGGGTTTCACGATTTGGAGACTCGCGCTTTGACCCCGGCATGGCTACTGTCGCGGCCATGAAGACAAGTCAGAACATCCATGCGACGGCGGTAATTCTGGATGGGCGGGGCATCCTGATCATGGGGCCGAGCGGGGCGGGCAAGACCGACCTCGCCCTGCGCTTGATCGAGGCGGGCGGGACCTTGGTTTCCGACGATCGGACGCTCGTCAGGCAGGAAGCGGGCCGGGTGGTCGCCGGCGCGCCGGAAACGATTGCCGGCAAAATCGAAGTGCGGGGCTACGGTATCCTGGATGTCGCCCATGAACCGGAAGCGGAAATCGATCTGGTGATTGATTTGAAGCCAGGGCGTGATATCGAACGGATGCCGGAGCCGGCGGACCGCGTTATCGATGGCGTGCCCGTGCGTCTCGTCGAACTTGACGGTTCCGAAGCATCGGCGGTCGCCAAGGTAAGGTTGATCCTGAAGGGGTTGTGACGTGCCAGACGACAAGTCTGAAAATTCCAAACCTGATATCATTCTGGTCACCGGCATGTCCGGCGCCGGCCGGTCGACCGCGCTGAAAGTGCTGGAAGACCTTGGTTTCGAAGCGATCGACAATCTGCCGCTCGCCCTGTTGCCGCGAATCACGGCCGGGCAGCGCCAGCTGCTGGATGCTAAGCCGCTCGCGGTCGGCGTCGATGTGCGCAGCCGCGATTTCAGTCCCGAACTGCTGGAATCCGACATTGAGGTGCTGACCGGGGAGTTGGGCCTGGACGTGCGCACGCTGTTTCTGGATTGCGAGGATGGCGTACTGATCCGCCGTTATGCCGAAACCCGGCGCAAGCATCCGCTGGCTGCTGATCGGCCTGTGGGCGACGGATTGGACCTGGAACGGCGTATCCTTGCCCCGATGCGCGAGGCGGCCGATCTGGTGGTCGACACCACTGATCTGACGATTTGGGAACTGAAGCAGCGGCTCTCGGATGCGTTTCGCATGGGGGGCAAGGCGACTTTGGCGATCACCGCGGCGTCTTTTTCCTATCGCCGCGGCCTGCCGCGGGATGCGGATCTGGTCTTCGATGTGCGGTTCTTTGCCAATCCGCATTACGACCCTGACTTGAAGGAAAAGACCGGTCAGGATGCGGAAGTGGGTGCTTATATCGCCCAGGATCCGGATTATGACGATTTTTGGGCTCGCCTTACCGGGTTGCTGGAGATTACCCTTCCCCGGTATGAACGCGAGGGGAAAAGTTACCTGACCGTTGCCTTCGGATGTACCGGGGGCAAGCATCGGTCGGTACATTTCGCCGAACGTTTGGCGGCATGGCTTCATGAGAAGGGCTGGTCGGCAGGGTTGACGCACCGGGATTTGGGAAAAACCAAACAGCCATAACGGTGCGCGGGCCATCGAGGGGAAGAGACGCCAAGGGCGATCGAGATGATATGCCCGATGACAGGGGGCGGGGTTCAAGGGAAGAATGACGGAATGATCGGTCTGGTTTTGGTAACCCATGGACGGCTGGCGGAGGAATTCGTCGCCGCTTTGGAACATGTGGTCGGCCCGCAAGAGGACATACGTGCCATTTGCATCGGCCCCGACGACGATATGGAGCAGCGCCGGCAGGACATCCTGGACGGTGCCCGTGCCGTGGATACCGGTGAGGGTGTCGTGGTGCTGACCGATATGTTCGGTGGCACGCCGTCGAACTTGGCCATATCCATCATGGACAAGGCGCGGGTCGAAGTGGTCGCGGGTTTGAATCTGCCCATGCTGATAAAACTGGCCAGCGTCCGTGAGACAGAGCCGATGGCCGAGGCCGTCGCCGCCGCGCAGGAAGCCGGCAAAAAATACATCAACGTCGCGAGCAGCCTTCTCAACTGATCCGACCTTTACCAAAAACTAAAAACCATAACGCTTCAGCGTGTCATAAAAACAAGAACATTTCAGGGATAGCATGAAATCCGGCCCTATCGACCTCACCATCTGCAATCAACGCGGACTGCATGCGCGTGCCGCGGCGAAATTCGTCAAATTGGCAGGCGATTATGACGCGGACATTACTGTCACCAAAGACGGAACCTCGGTTACCGGCACGTCGATCATGGGTCTGATGATGCTTGCGGCCGCGAAGGGGACGTCCATCCGCGTGGAGGCGGAAGGCCCGCAGGCAGAGGACGCGCTGCAAGCCCTGTCCGGGCTGGTGGCCGGTGGCTTCGATGAGTCGGACTGACGACAAGAAGGGTAAGACCGTCACCGGCAAGGCGCCGCCCGAGCCGGACGAAGAAGTGCCCGCGATGGCTACTTTCCTGGGGGCCGGTGTTTCACCTGGCATCGTCATGGGCCCGGCACGGGTCATCGAATCAGGGTCACTCTCCGTCCCGGAATATGCACTGAAGACCGACAAAGATATTGAGGCGGATACGGAACGGCTGGAACGTGCGCTTGCGAAATCGCGCCGCCAGCTGAAGGCCCTGCGCACGAAATCCAAGAGCCTGCCGCCCGCGGCGGCGGAAGAAATGGGTTACCTGTTGGATGCGCATGGGGCGATGCTGGCCGAATCCCGGTTGGTTCGCGGATTCCGCCGCCGTATCCAAGAAGGCCAAATCAACGCGGAAGCCGCGGTTCAAACCGAAGTCGCCCATATGGCGCGCGGCTTCGAACAATTGGACGATCCCTATATCGCGGCCCGTGCGACCGATGTTCGGGAGGTCGGCGGGCGCGTCCTGCGGAACCTGATGGAAGGGAAATCGCCTTCGCTGGGCGAGCTTTCGGCCGGGACAATCCTGATCGCGGAGGATATCACGCCGGCTGACACAGCGCAGATGGACCCGGCGGTCGTCGGTGGATTCGCCGCCGTCCTCGGCGGGGCGGAAGGGCACGCCGCGATCATGGCGCGTTCGCTGGGGCTGCCCGCGGTGCTGGGCGCGGCGGGGCTGCTGCAGGCGGTAAAGACCGGCGACATCGTCATCGTCGATGGACAGGCGGGCCGCATTGTCGTTAATCCCGACAAAGCCACCCAGCGCCGATATGAAGACAAACGCGCGGTTCTGTTGCGCGAAACAGTGAAGCTGCAGCGGTTGCGGGACGTCCCCGCCATCACCGCCGATGGAGCGAAAGTCACATTGCTCGCCAATCTGGAACTGGTTCGCGATACAAAGCATGCGACTGAGGCGGGTGCCGAAGGAATCGGACTGCTGCGCACGGAATTCATGTTCATGAACCGCAGCGATGTGCCGAACGAGGAAGAGCAATACGAGATATTGAGCACCGTTGTGAAGCACATGGACGGCCGCCCGGTCACTGTCAGGACTTTGGATATAGGCGGAGAAAAACTTGCGTATTCGCTTGGCGCGATCCTCGACGATCATGTTGGAGATGCGGTGAACCCCGCGCTTGGCGTGCGTGCCATTCGTCTGTCGCTGCGCGAACCGAAACTGTTCGAAGCCCAGCTTTGTGCGATTCTTCGGGCGGCGGCGCATGGGCCGGTCCGCATCCTGCTTCCGATGATCACCACGCCGGGGGAAGTGAAACAGGTCCGCGACATCGTGACACGCCTTTGGCTCAGACTGCAGCGGCGCGGTGTGGATCTGCCGGATGAAGTTCCGCCGATCGGGGTGATGATCGAAATACCGGGGGCGGCGCTCGCCGCCGATGCCTTGGCGCAGACGGCGGACTTCTTCGCCATCGGTAGCAATGATTTGACCATGTACACGCTGGCCATAGACCGAGCGGACGAACGCGTTGCCCACCTATACAACCCGCTGCATCCGGCGGTGCTGCGCCTGATCGAATTTACCGTACAGGCGGCGTTAAGGGCCCGGATTCCGGTCAGTATTTGCGGTGAAATCGCCGGTGATCCTCGATTCACGCCCTTGCTGTTGGGCTTTGGCGTGCGGGAGCTGTCGATGTCTCCCATGGCGCTCGCCAGGGTCAAACAACGCATTCTAAAACTGGATACGGCGGATGCGGCAAGACGGGCACGATTGGTGATGGAAATTGCCGATTCCGGCCGAATCGCCGCCTTGCTCGACGATATGGATGGTCTTGCGTGAAACAGAGATCCGTGGCCGATTTATTAGATATGACTGGATTTTGATCTTTTTGTGCGGCGAATACTTGGTCCGGTTGGCGGTTGTTATTGCGATATTAACCTTTTTATGGGTACTGTCCGGCGGTTTCCATGCTGTCGAGAGGTAGAAAACCGCTCGCCGGATGCATGGGAGGGATGGTTGCCACCGAATTGGGGAGGTCTGATGACTTCGTTCGGAAACGAAACGCAAAATGGGATGGTTGAACGATTTCGTCATCCCGCGATATCGCCGCAGAAGCGGTTCGCACGTCGTGCGCGCGGCGTGGTAGCGTCGCTTGCGCTGATTGCGATGACATCGCCCGCCATTGCCGGGACGGCGACACAGGCTTGCGAAAATGACATCGATTTCAAAGAGCTGGGCGCCAGTATCGTGGTCGCCCCGTCAAATGTGGATGCCGTTCCGCGCGGTGAACGGGCCAAGGCCGTCCGCTTCCTGCAGAGCGAATTGATGGTGGCGGCGCTGGCTTGCGATGCGCGCCAATATTACGGCGATTTCGTGAAGCGGTACAAAGTCAGCCTCGTCAGCAGCGGCCGTGACCTCAAGAATCATTTTGAGAAGGCGCACGGCCAGAAGAAGGGTTTCGCTGAGTTGAACCGATTCGTGACCCGTATGGCGAACAAAGCCTCGGGACGTATGGCGTCGCTCGGTGCGGATTTCTGCAGCAATATGCATGCGACTTACAAGCACCTGTTGTCGAAGGACGACGTCCAGCTCACCGGGTTCTCGCTTGGCTATCAGGCCCGTGTTCAAGGCCAGGAGCAATTAGTCGCCGCGGATTGTGATCAACCGCAGCAACTTTCCGCCATTCCCCAGTAAGGGCCTCCGGCAAGGCTTGGCCTTTAAGCCGATAACTGAATCTATTGCGACCGCCCCGCCTTAGTGGGGCGGTTCTGTTTTAGTCGGCGGGCGGGACAACTGCCGCTCGCGGTAGACGACATACAGCGCGCTGCCGACGATCAGCGTAGCCCCGCCCCAAGTGATCATTTCGACGGTTTCCCCGAAGGCAATCCATCCGACCAGCGCGATAAAAGGCAGGCGGGTATAGTCAAACGGCAGCACGACCGAGGCATCGGCCGCCTTGAAGCTGCTGGTCAGGAACATCTGAGCCGTCACCCCGAAGAAACCCAGCAAAACGCCGAGAATCCAAAATTCCGGGGTCATCGGAACCCAAACGGCGAGCGCGAAGGGTAGGGTGGCGATCGTCAGGATCAGGGACGTGTAAAAGACGACGCGGCCGGCCGGTTCCGTGCCGGTCAGCGCCTTAATGCAAAGCGCGGCGGTGGCCATCCCACAGGCGGCGCCCACGGCGGCCAGTGCGCCCGGCTCCAGTGCTTCCGTGCCCGGCCGCAGAATGATCATCACGCCGGTAAACCCGAAGACGACGGCCGTCCAGCGTCGGGCGCGGACGACTTCCTTCAAAACCAATGCACTGCCGATGGTGGCGAAAAGCGGGGCTGTAAAACTGATCGCTGTGGCTTCCGCCAGGGGGATCGAAACCACGGCCGTCATCCAGAACAGCATTGCCGTGGTCGCCGCGCCGCCGCGGAACAGATACAGTTTCCACCGATGGGTCTTCAACTGCGCGAACCCACCCTTCATCGTAAACGGCAGCATGAACAGCAGCGCGAAGACTGAGCGCAGAAAGGCAATCTGGAACGGGTGCATGCCTTGGTCCGCGGCCTCCCGGACGAAGCCGTTCATGACCGCGAATAGGGCTGCGGATATGATCATCCAGGCGGCGCCCCAGACCGGGCCGTTCAAAACGGTTGTGTTTGCTGCGCTCTTATCGCTCACGGTTATCCGTAGAATCCTGTCGGCCTGGACGGATGGTTGGGCATTGGATGCGGTGCCGTCCGGCACATTGTGACATTGCTGGCACTTGGAGCACCCGTCCGCCCGTGCTATCCCAGCGCCCGAAATTCAACAAGGTATAGGGCGGGAACAAGTCTGTGTCCGCACCTCTTTCAGGGGACCTACGAAATGAATGACATCGCCGGCGCAAAACCGTTGTGGCAGCCTTCCACGGAACAGGTCGCGGGAACCACGTTGACCGCGTTCACCCGCGAGCTGGAATCGCGCTACGGCGTCAGCCTTCCGGATTTTGCCGCCTTGCATGCCTTTTCGGTGGATGAAGCGGAAAAATTCTGGGACGCGTTCTGGGACTTCGCCGGCATTATCGCCGAAACCAAGGGCGAGCGAGTGCTGATTGACGGCGACAAGATGCCCGGCGCGCAATTCTTCCCCGATGCGAAATTGAATTTCGCGGAAAACCTGCTGCGCCGCCGCGACGATAGCGATGCGCTGGTCTTTTGGTCGGAAGACAAGGTGAAGCGCCGGATGAGCTGGGCGGAACTCCATGCGCTCGTCTCCAAACTGTCGCAGGCCCTGAAGGCGTGCGGCGTCGGTCCGGGCGATCGTGTCGCCGGTTTCGTCCCGAATATGCCGGAGACGATCGCAGCGATGCTGGCGGCGACCTCGCTGGGCGCGATCTGGACGTCGTGCTCCCCCGATTTTGGCGTACGCGGTGTGCTCGATCGGTTTGGCCAGACCGAACCGAAGGTCCTTTTCACCGCCGACGGTTATTTCTACAACGGCAAGACCATCGAAAGCTTGCCGCGGGTACGCGAATTCCTCGCCGAGCTTCCCAGTGTGGAGAAGGTCGTCGTCATGCCTTTGATCCATGACGAACCCGATTGCTCTTCTGTTGCAGGCGCGGAAAGCATCGCGGAATTCACGAAAGGCTTCGAAGCGGGTGAAATCGAGTATGTCCGGCTGCCGTTCAATCACCCTCTCTATGTCATGTATTCATCCGGTACGACGGGCGTGCCGAAATGTATCGTGCATGGCGCCGGCGGATCGCTGATCAACCAGATGAAGGAGCATATGCTCCATACCGACACCAAGCCGGGCGATCGTGCCTTCTATTTCACGACCTGCGGCTGGATGATGTGGAACTGGTTGGTGGCGGGGCTTGCTTGTGAGGCGACTTTGCTGCTTTTCGACGGTTCGCCGTTCGCGCCTAGCGGGAATATCCTGTTCGACTTCGCCGATGCGGAAAAGATGACGCTTTTTGGAACGTCGGCCAAGTGGATCGACGCGATCAACAAGGGTGGCTTGGTTCCGAAAGACACGCATGATCTTTCCACTGTGAAGGTAATGACGTCGACCGGTTCGCCGCTGGTGCCCGAAAGCTTCGACTTCGTCTACGATAAGATCAAAGCGGATATGCAGTTGGCCTCCATTTCCGGCGGCACGGATATCGTCGGTTGTTTCATGCTGGGCAATCCGAACGGTCCGGTCTGGCGCGGTGAGATCCAGGCGCTGGGCCTTGGCATGGATGTGCAGGTCTATGATGACGACGGAAATCCCGTTCGTGGGGAAAAAGGCGAGCTGGTTTGCTGCAAACCCTTCCCGAATATGCCGGTCATGTTCTGGAATGACGAAGACGGCAGCCGATACCGGGGCGCCTATTTCGAGAAATACGACAACATCTGGTGCCATGGGGACTTCGTGGAATTGACCGAGCATGACGGTATCATCGTTTACGGACGGTCCGATGCGACGTTGAACCCGGGTGGTGTGCGGATCGGCACGGCGGAGATCTATCGCCAGGTGGAAACCTTCCCGCAGGTATTGGAAGCCATCGTCATCGGCCAGGATTGGGACAACGATACCCGTGTCGTGCTTTTCGTGCGGATGGCGGAAGGCGAGGACCTGACCGAAGACCTGCAGAAGGAAATCCGCACGCGGGTTCGCACCAATTGCACGCCGCGCCACGTGCCGGCCAAGATTGTCGCCATCGACGATATTCCGCGCACCAAGTCGGGGAAGATCACCGAGCTTGCTGTCCGCGACGTGGTCCATGGGCGCGCGGTGAAGAACCAGGAAGCGCTCGCCAATCCTGAAGCACTGAAGCTGTACGAAGGCATCGCAACCTTGCAGGAAGACTAAACGGGCGGAACGGGAATGCCGGAACGGTCGGTCAGAACCGGCCTGTCCGGCGAAGCTCGGCCAAGGTGCGGGCCAAGGCAACGGCGTCGTCTATGGCGGAATGCAGGGCCCCGGTCATCGGCAACCCCAAACGAGCCGGCAATAAGCCGGTGGTCAGTTCACCGGGAGCCGCAGAAAGGACCCGTTCCAGCGCCGGGCGTATATTTGCGAACCGTTCCTTTGCAATGGGAACGTCCACCCCTTGAATGCCGGCGCTGATTTCGAATACGGCAGAGTCGTTGCCGTTCGAAACAAACAGACCGCAGCCCTGTCCGAATTTGGCGAAGTCGTGGAACAGCACCGATAGAGGTACACCCTCCTTGTCGATGTCTTCCTGACGAATCCCGGTTAGATCCTTGAAGTAGTCGGAAAGCCGCGGGTTGACCTTGGGAACTGTGAAGCGCTGAAACTGGTCAAGGACGTGGAAGTCAGTGGCATCGACCCGAACCGCCCCGACCTCCACCAATTCCCGATGTTCCCAATCCGCCGACCAACGGCGTTCCTGGCTGCCTTCCCAGGCGGTATATTCGGTATCGAACAGGACCAGTTCGCCGCTGGTGGGCAAGGCGTATTCCGGTGAGCCCTGCGCGGTCATTGCCTTAAGGCTTCCGCCAGCTTTTCCACTGCCTTCGGAATCTCATCTTCGTCGACCGCGGCGTATCCCAGCATCAGTCCCTGTTGTGCCGGATATTCGTGGTAGAAGGATGACAGGGGCGAAACTGTGATGCCGGCGGCCTCGGCCCTGCGGGTTGCCTGGATATCATCCATCCGCACAGTCATCGCCGGTTTTTGCCGCGCCAGAATATGCATGCCTGCCTCGGCCGGGCCGATTGTCAGCAAGTCGTCCAACTGCTCATGCGCGGCCGAGATCAGCAATGCCTGGCGATGGGCATACAGCTTGCGCATGCGCCGTAAATGGGCGGCAAAATACCCGTCTTCGATAAAGGCGGTCAGCGCTGGCTGCGCCACGGTGGATGGGTGATCATCCAATGCCGCGCGGGCAAAACGAAAGGAATCGGTCAGGTCCGGCGGTACGATCAGATAACCCAGCCGCAGCGACGGGAACATGGTCTTGGAAAAGCTGCCCACATAGACAACCCGGTTGTCGCGGTCCAATCCCTGCAACGCGGCAAGCGGCTTTCCCGAATAACGGTATTCACTGTCGTAGTCGTCTTCGATGATCCAGCCGTCGACTCTTTGCGCCCAATCGAGCAAAGCTAGACGCCGCGCGAGCGACATGGTGACGCTGAGCGGATATTGGTGGGATGGCGCGACACAGACGAACCGTGCATCCGGCGCCTTTGCTTCGCCCGTGGCGATGTCCAGGCCTTCTTCATCGACCGGTGCGGGAACGACCTTCACGCCGGCGGCCATCAACGCGCCGCGAATGCCCGGATAGCCCGGATCTTCCACAAGCGCCCTGTCACCTTCGTCGAGCAGGACATGCGCGGCGAGCCCGATGGCCTGTTGTGCGCCGGAAACGATGATGACCTGTTCCACCTCACACCGAACCCCTCGTGCGGTGCGGACATAATCGGCAATCGTCCGGCGCAAAGGCATGTAGCCGGCCGGCTCGGTATTGGCCATCAGGTCCATGGGCGGCCGTCGCCAGGCGCGCGCCATCAACCGGGCCCAAATGTCGAACGGGAAGTTGCGCAATTCCGGGACGCCCGGCGCAAAGGCCAGACCACGCCGCGTGCGCCGCCGGCGCAAGCCGGCAAGCTGGGTGCCACGGCGGGAAAGGCCGCGTTGCCGGGGTGACGATTTCAAATCGTGAAGTGCCGCCGACCCGGCGTCGGTATTGGACCCGCCCGACCGGACGCCACCCGACCCGACGCCATTGGGGCCGCCCAGCACGGAAAGGGCCTCCTCCGGCAACTCACTGGTCACGAAAGTACCGGCGCCGACGCGGCCCTCTAAATATCCTTCGGCCAATAACTGATCGAAGGCGGCAGTGACGGTGTTGCGTGAAATCTCCAGGTCGCGCGCCAAGGTGCGCGTGGCGGGAAGGCGCGATCCGGCTTGTAGCCGCCCGGTCAGAATCGTTTCCCGCAGCTGCTCATACAGCTGGCGGTGCAACGGGTCTTCCGCCGTCCTGTCCAGTGTGATTGGCAGTACGGCGGCCTTGGTTGTTCGAAGGGCAAGTCGCGTGGTCATGATCTTTCCATAGAATGGCCCCGTTAGAATGGCAAGAATGGTTCTTTGGGGAAAGCCAATATGGAGCCTAGATATAGGCGATTTTTTAAAGGGTGAGGGATCCATGAGCAGTTCTGCCGCGCATAAATCTGGAAGCGATATCACAATCCGGTTTCTCGAACCGGGCGATGAAACCGAATGGCGTCGCCTTTGGACCGGATATCTCGAATTCTACGAGTCGACGGTTTCGGAAGACGTCTATCGCTCCAGTTTCGATCGCATGATGCAGGGGAATGCGGGGGCGCCGAACGAGTTCCGCGGTCTGCTGGCATTGGTTGACGGCAAGCCGGTGGGCCTTGTCCATTACGTGTTCCATCGCCACGGCTGGAAGATCGAAAATGTCTGTTACCTGCAGGATCTCTATGCGGATCCGTCGGTTCGCGGCACCGGCGTGGGGCGTGCCTTGATCGAGGCTGTCTATGAAAAGGCGGACGAAGAAGGATGTCCGGCGGTCTATTGGATGACCCAGGAATTCAACAAAACCGCCCGGCAACTCTATGACCGGATCGGTGTTCTAACACCCTTCATCAAATACAACCGTCCCAGTTGATCGAATATTCACAGGCAGGAAAAATGACCGATACCACCTTTCCCATCACCGGCCGCAATAAAGTGAAGCGCGCTCCTTTGCGCGGCGCCTATGACAAAGCATCGGTCTATGCCGTGTTGGACGAATGCCGGATCTGCCATGTCGGATACGTCGTGGACGGCCAGCCATATGTGACGCCAACCCTTTTCTGGCGGGACGGGAACACGCTGTATTGGCATGGGTCTTCAGCCAGTCGCATGCTGCGAACGGTAAAGACCGGCGTGAATGTATGCGTCACCGCCAGCCTGTTCGACGGTTGGGTCATGGCGCGGTCCGGCTTTCATCACAGTGCCAATTACCGCAGTGTCATGGCCTATGGGACCGCCAGGGCCCTGGCGACGGAAGCGGAAAAGGACGCCGCCTTGAAGGTGATGATGGACGGTTTGTTTCCCGGACGGTGGGAAGAAATCCGCCCCTCCACGACGCAGGAGTTGAAGGCGACGACTGTCGTATCGATGGATATCGAACAAGCATCGGCCAAGATCCGTTGCGGGGGCCCGATCGATGATGATGCGGATTATGACTTGCCGGTCTGGGCCGGCGTCCTGCCCGTGCGGCAGGTTCAAGGGGCACCGGTCCCGGACCCGAAAATGACGGATGGGATTGAATTCCCGGAGAATTTATCGGCCTATTTGGCGGAATGACAAAAGCCCCAACCAGCATTCCACGGTGAAGGGGAAGACATCTGTTCCCACCCGCTTGCGAAAGCGTGATTGTCTTTGCCGGGATGCCGGCGCTAGCGTCTTGGGATGACGGAAACGGGCGAAAACGACACATACCGGGACAGCGACGGGGATCAGGCTACGGGCGGCGCGGGGTCCGTGCCGCCCGGCTTGGCACAGCGCCCGCCGCAGTCGAAAGGGGCCGCGCTCTCCCTTCTGATCCTGTGCGAGGTGCTCGCCCTTTCCCTTTGGTTTTCCTCAACCGCCGTGATCCCGTCCTTGAAGGCCGATTTCGGATTGGATGATGCCGCCGCCTCGCTGATCAGCAGTATGGTGTCGGTCGGGTTTGTTCTCGGAACCTTGATCAGCGCCAGCTTAGGCCTGGCCGATAGATTGCCGCCAGTTCGGTTTTTCGCTGCATCGGCGATGGTGGCCGCGACCGCGAATGCGGCGATCATCTTCGTCGACCCGACCTCTTGGGCGGTGCCTGCCTTGCGCCTGGTGGTCGGCCTTGCCATGGCCGGGATCTATCCGGTTGGAATGAAACTCGCGGCGGGTTGGGCCAAGGGGGATATGGGATTCCTGGTCGGGACTCTTGTCGGCGCCCTTACATTGGGATCGGCTTTGCCGCATCTGATCAACATCGCGGGTGGGTTGGATTGGCGGCTGACGCTTGCCATCGCTTCGGGCGCGGCGGTGACGGCGGGTGTTCTGATCCTTTTCGTGCGGCCCGGTCCGGCCGTGCGCCGGGCGGCCGCCTTCCGACCCCAATTCGCCTTTCAGGCCTGGACGAAACGCAGCCTGCGCCTCGCCAATCTCGGTTATTTCGGCCATATGTGGGAACTGTATGCATTGTGGTCCTGGACAGGTGTTTTCCTGCTGGAAAGCTTCCGTCGGACGCCTGGCATGGAGGAACCGGTCTTTTGGTCCATGGCCCTCGCCTTCGCCACGGTGGCCTCTGGCGCCATCGGGTGTATCGCGGGCGGTGTGTTCGCCGACCGGCTGGGCCGGACGACGCTGACCATGCTGGCGATGGGCATCAGCGGCACCTGTGCGCTGGCCAGCGGTTTCGTGTTCGGCATGTCGCCCTGGATCGTCGCGCCGTTGTTCATTCTGTGGGGCATTTCGGTCGTCGCGGACAGTGCCCAGTTTTCATCCAGCGTGATGGAACTGTCGGACCCCTGGCTGATCGGCACGATGGTGACGGTGCAGACCTGCCTCGGCTTTCTGTTGACGGTCGGGACCATTCATCTGGTTCCGATGATGGCCGACTGGGTCGGCTGGCAATGGTCCTTCGCCTTCCTGGCGATCGGGCCCTATCTGGGCGTGGTGGCGATGGGGCGTCTGCGGGCCCATCCGGACGCGGTGAAACTTGCCGGCGGGCGGCGGTAGAAAACGGAAATTCTCCGGGATTGAACTAGGATCAGAAGTCGTAGCAGCGACCGGCTTTTTCCCAGTCGCCATAGCGCGTGGGTTCAAGGCCTTTGGGGCCGCCAATTTCTTTCGGCACTTCGCCTTTCGCTTCCGCCTCGGCCCGCCATTTCTGACCGGCCCGTTCCGCCTTCAATTCGGCAAGACGGCGCGAATCGACGCCTTTCACATCGGCATCGATCAAGGGATCGAGGTCCGCTTCCACCGGGCTGGGACGTTTCGGCTGGTCCGATCCGCCGCCCAAGACTTTCTTCAAGATGCTCATAACCCTTTATATGGCAATATTTCCGGCCGGTTTCCAGTCTTGAAGCCCAACGGTCAGTGCATATCTACAAACCCTCGAAACAAGGCATGAAGGAATTGGACGGTGAATACCTTTCGGACAGGTCTATTGCTGGCGGCCATGACCGCCCTTTTTCTGGCCGCCGGTTGGTTGATGGGCGGGCAGGGCGGTCTGGTGATCGCCTTTGTCATCGCGGCGGCGATGAACTTCTTCGCCTATTGGAATGCGGACAAGATCGTTCTTTCCATGTATCGGGCGAAACAGGTCGATCGAAACAGCGCGCCCGGCTTCTACGGCATCGTGGAACAATTGGTGCGGCGCGCGGACCTGCCCATGCCCAAGGTATACATTATCGACAATCCGCAGCCGAATGCGTTCGCGACCGGAAGAAACCCGGAAAACGCCGCCGTCGCGGCGACGTCGGGCCTGTTGCAGATGCTCAACAGTGAGGAGATCGCGGGCGTCATGGCCCATGAACTGGCCCATGTGCGAAATCGCGATACGTTGACCATGACCATCACCGCGACGATTGCGGGTGCGGTCGGCATGTTGGCCAATATGGCGATGTTCATCGGTATGTTCGGCGGCAACCGTAACTCGCCCCTGGGTGGAATCGGCGCGCTGATCGTTGCACTGCTGGCGCCCTTCGCGGCCATGCTGGTTCAGATGGCCATCAGCCGTACGCGCGAATATGAAGCCGACAAAATCGGCGCGGAGATCTGCGGCAATCCGCTATGGTTGGCCAGCGCGCTGCAGAAATTGGAATCAGGTGCGCGGCGCATTGATAATACTCAGGCGGAAAAGAACCCGGCGACCGCGCATATGTTCATCGTCAATCCGCTGCACGTGCATGGCGTCGACAGCCTTTTCTCGACCCATCCGAAAATGGCGAATCGAATCCGTAAATTGGAAGAAATGGCCGGGGCTCCGTTGCAGGCCGGTCCCTGGGGTTGAGCGGTCGTACCTGAACCCGCCCTTTTATCCATGACGCTTGCAAGCGGCCCGTTCTTGGGGCACCGATGCGCGCCATGATCGACAAGACCCAACAAACACCGGAACAGAACCCGCGCGCGGACGGTATTGCGGCACGACTGCGTGCCTTCGACGTCCTCGACCTTGTCCTCGAGCAGGGTAAGACCCTGGAAGAAGCGTTCGACGCAGCTCAGCGCGGCAAGACAGGCAAGCAGGGTCCGCACAGCGACAGAGATTCCGCCCATGCCCGTATGATGGTGCTGACGGTGCTGCGGCGGCTGGGCCAGATCGATGCGCTTTTGAACCGGTTTCTGACGCGCAAGCCATCGGGTAAGGGGCGCGCGGCGTTGACGTTGCTGCGCCTTGGGGCTGGACAGATCCTGTTCATGGAAACGCCGCCGCATGCAGCCGGGTCGACCGCGCTTGCCGTGGCCGACAAACGCAACCTGGCCGGCTTCAAGGGATTGGTGAACGCGGTATTGCGAAAGGTCGCGGCCGCGGCGCAATCGGTGCAGACGCAGGATGCTGCGCGGTTGAACATGCCTGACTGGCTGTGGAAGGCGTGCGCCGATGCCTATGGAAAGCCGGTCGCACGTGAACTGGGCGTCGCGCATCTTGTCGAAGCGCCCTTGGATCTCACTGTCAAAGGCGACGACGCGTCCGCCTGGGTAGAGAAACTCGGCGGCGCTCTTCTGCCCACCGGATCGGTGCGGCTGTGGAACGCGGGCGATGTGCGCAAGCTTCCCGGCTATCGCGATGGGGCCTGGTGGGTGCAGGACGCCGCTGCCGCGCTGCCGGTCAAACTGCTGATCGGGGCCATGGATAACCCGGGATCGGGCCATGTCGGCGACCTTTGCGCCGCGCCGGGCGGAAAGACCGCGCAACTGGCCGCGGCGGGGTACACGGTCACGTCCGTCGACAATTCCGCACCGCGCCTCGATCGATTGCGGGAAAACCTGGAACGCTTGTCGCTGAAGGCGAAGGTCGTTCAGGCCGATGCGCTTAGCTGGAAGCCCGACGAACTGTTGGACGGGTTGTTGCTCGATGCACCATGCAGCGCGACGGGGACGGTCCGGCGGCATCCGGATCTTCCCTGGCGGAAGGGCGGATGGGACCGCGACAAGCTGACGGCGCTTCAGAAATCACTGCTGCTTCATTCGGTGCAATTGGTGAAACCGGGCGCGCCGCTGGTTTACGCGACATGTTCCCTGTTGCCGGAAGAGGGCGAGGAGGTCGTCGAGGCGGCAATGGCGGAAGACCCGACCCTGGTTCTGGACCCCGTCGGTGCGGATGAGTTGACCTATCTGCCGGAGGCGTCGCGCGAGGGCGGCCTGGTTCGGACCCTGCCGAGTTTCTGGCAACAACGGTCGGGAAACCGCCGTGGCGGAATGGACGGGTTTTTCATCGCGCGGTTCCGGCGCGGCGTCTGAAAAGACACACTGGATAGACACACTGGGCGCCTAATCCAAACCGGTGCTATCCGTTGGAAGCGCGGCTCCGTAGTCCAGCATCCTGATTCTGTTCGAGGGGCGCGTCGGTTTCCCCATCGGAGCTCTGCCACGTGGCACGCTTGCGGTAGATGGTGGACGGCGCGATCCCGAGATACCCCGCGGCTTGCGGAATATTACCGCCGCAGATTTCGATCGCGTTCTCGATGGTTTCCTTCTCAACTTCCCACAATTCGCGGATCTCATTCTTGCTGCGCGGCAAGGCCTGCACCGGGGTATCCTGCACGGTCTTGTCGACAGTTGCGGCTATCGGCATTTGGGACGGGATCGGCTGCACGGTGCTCAACGGCGCGGGCAACATATCCGGTGTAACCATCTCACCATCGTTCAGAACGACGATGTTCCGGATGATGTTTTGAAGCTGGCGAACGTTGCCGGGCCAGGAATAGCTGCTCAGAATCATCGCGGTGTGCGCGTCGAAACTGTGGAAGGCCCTGCCTTCCTCCTGCGCATAGTCGACAAGGAAGCGCCGGGCTATTTCCAGCACATCCCCGCCGCGGTCGCGCAAGGGCGGCATGGTAATGGGGATGACGTGCAGGCGATAGTACAGGTCCTCGCGGAACCGGCCCTGCTCCACTTCCTTCATCGCGTCCCTGTTGGTGGCGCAGACGAAACGCACATCGACCTTCCGGGCGATTGGGTCGCCGACGCGCTGATAGGTGCCTGTTTGGATGAAACGCAGCAGCTTTGTCTGTAGATCCAGGTCCAGTTCGCAAATCTCGTCCAGGAACAGAGTGCCCCCATCGGCCAGGCTGGCCGCACCGTCGCGATCTTCATGGGCGCCCGTAAAGCTGCCCTTCCTATGACCGAAGATTTCGCTTTCCATCAATTCGCGGGGAATTGCGCCGCAGTTGATGGCGATGAACGGACCTTTTCCGCGTGTCGATTGGCGGTGGACGGCAACAGCGCATAGCTCCTTGCCCGTTCCGGATTCGCCTTCGATGAAAACGGTGGCCTTGGAATGGGCCGCGGCCTCAATCGTCTTGTAGACGGCCTGCATCGCCGGCGACCCGCCTATGAAGGCATCGAAGGCGCCGCGGGCGGTTTCCTTGTACTGGTCGACCAATACGGCAAGCGCGCGCCGTTCCAGGCCGTTCTTCACCGTGACGCGCAGGCGTTCCGCGTTGAACGGTTTGACCAGGAAGTCATACGCCCCATCGCGCATGGCTTCGACCGCGACGTTGATCGACCCGTTGGCCGTGATCACGACTACGGTGGTTTGGATGGCCTCTTCATTGATATGCCGCAGGATGTCCAAGCCGTTGATATCGGGAAGCGAGATGTCCAGCAGCACCAGGTCCGGCGGATCGTTATTGATCACGTCCAAACCCTCGCGCCCGGTTTCGACGGTGCGGATATCGACATCGACCGTCGACAGGTACTGCTCATAGAGCCGTGCCAGCGACATCGTATCTTCGATCAGCAAGACTGTCGGTTTGCCGGACGCTTTCATCATGTACCCCAGGATGCCGGTCGGAAACGGCCGGCTTACCTTGCGGCAAGACGGCAGAAAACGGGCACCGTTCCTATCGCCTCCCGCCGTTGACGGCCTGGCGATACCTCCCCCTTAAACTTTATCTTCCATTTTGTGTACCACAGTTCATGTCCCCGTCCATATAGTCCACCTGAAATCAAAAGGACGGCGTCAGGACTTTAGGGCGTCGCGGACCTCATCCGGCGTCGCCACTCGGCCACCCGCTTTTTCGATCTCGTCGACCGCGATGGCGATCCAGTCCAGGTTTGATCTTGCGTCTCGAACCGGCGCATCTTCCAAACCGACGCGCACATGGCCACCGGCTTGTACGGCGGGGGCGATCATCGGCGTTATGTCGACGCCCAGCCCCGCCACCATCCAGGGCGCGCTTGGCGCGGCCTCCGCCATCAGGTTGAGATAGGCGTCGAGCGCGAATTGTTTCGGCGGAAACCCGAAGGAATAGGCCTCCGAAAACATGAAGCGATAAACCGGCTGCGGGGTTCCGGGCATGGCGGCGTGCAGGGCGGCGCCCTGGCGGAGGAACCCCGGCTCGTAGATCGCGTAGGAGGGCGTAAACCCGTGGTCGCGGGCAAGCGTCAGGCCCCGGCGGATATGGTCTTCCGGGTTCAGATAAACGAAGCCTTCGCGTCCCTCTTGCATCGCCTGGAAAGAAGATACGTTCACCGAGCCGGGATCGACGATCGACCATTCGATCGCACCATGCTTGGCCAGTTCCTCGACGGCGGCATAGCGTTCGACCGCGGTCAACGGGCGGTCCGCCGAACTGGCGTGGAAGGGCAGCGTGCCATAGACGATGGCGCCGGTTTCCCCGTGGATCGCGCGGATGATTTTCTCGTATTGGGCGGCATCGTCGACCTGCCTGTCGCCGGTTTCGTCGAAGATATGCAAATGGATGATGCTGGCTCCGGCACGGGCACAGGCTATTCCTTCCGCGATGATCGCGTCATCGCCGCGCGGGGCCAGGGGCTGCAAATCCCGGGACCAAGGCCCGTTTATCGCCACTTCCAGCCAGACAGGTTTGCCGGTATCGGTCATATCTCAGCCCCAATCGTGAACCGTGCCAGGGTCGCGATCAGGCAGGCCATGACGCCGAGGGTCAAGACCTTGCGCAGGGGTAGGTACCATGCCGGGAAAAACCCGGTGCGGACCGCGTGACGATCGACCAGGAAGGCGGCGGCAAAGGCAGCGATGAAGATGATGAGCGTAAAACCGGGGCTCATCCGCAACGCGGCCCAGGCAATCAGCGACGGTGTGACCGACCATCCAAGGCGCATCCAGTTAAGGTCGCCGGAATGCTCGCCCGCCAGTGCTTTGCCCCAATGGACGCCGCCCAAAAAGGTCAGGATAACCGCCGCATAGGTGAGAAGCAGGCTGACACCTTCGACTTGCAGGACCGGGGAGGATGTCCACACCGCCACGGCGCAAGCCGCGAAGGGAATCAGGCCCGCTAAACCCAACACCAACGCAGGGCGCGGAACCTCAGTCAGCATCTGTTTTATCGGCACCATGGGCGATTTCGTCCTTCTTCAGCGCGGTCAGGGCTGTTTTTGCCTGTTGCCGATGTACGGGTCTGATCTGGTCTTGGACCAGTTTCCAGGCCGCCCAAAATACGGCGGCGTCGTCAGTGAAGCCCAGACCCAATAGGAAATCGGGGATGGCATCGGTCGGTGCGATGAAATAGGCGAGCGCCGCGAAGAGCAGCAATTTGGTGCGTTTCGGCGTGGCCGGGTCCATGGCTGCGTAGTAGGCGGCGACCGCTTCCTCCGCAAAGGGAATCCGGCCCAGGAAGCCACGCAGCTTCGGCCAGAAACCGTCCCGGACGGCCCGGCGGTTTTCGCCTTCCCGTTCCGGCGCGGCCAAGGCCGGCAGGTCGGGCGTCCACTTGCCCGCGTTGTTCTTGCCTGTGCTGTTCTTACCCATGAAACCTATATGGGCTATTTGGAAGCCGTCTGCTATAGGCCGGGGGCCAGCCGGGGCAAAACAAGCCTTTTAGCAAGGTGTGGCATATGGTTTTGATCGATTTTAGGGAGGTTCCTGATGGATATCGACGGTGTTGGCGCGGTAGTGACGGGCGGCGCATCCGGTCTTGGTGCAGGCACGGCACGGGCATTGGCCGGCCGTGGCGCGAAAGTTGCGGTCTTGGATCTGAACATGGACGCCGCGCGCGCCATGGCAGATGAGATCGGCGGTATTGCGGTCGAGTGCAACGTGTCAGATGCCGCAAGCGCCGAAGCCGCGCTTCAGGCCGCCCAGGCTGCGCATGGCCCGACAGGCATCGCCGTCAATTGCGCCGGGATCGCGCCCGCAAAGCGCATTGTCGGCCGTGACGGACCGATGCCGTTGGACGATTTCCGCAAGGTTATCGAAGTGAACCTGATCGGCAGTTTCAACATCATGCGCCTCGCCGCTGATCAAATGACCGGGCGGGAACCGAATGCCGACGGTGAGCGCGGTGTCATCATCTCCACCGCGTCGGTTGCCGCCTTCGAAGGGCAGATCGGCCAAGCCGCCTATGCCGCGTCCAAGGGCGGCGTTCACGCGCTGACCTTGCCGGCCGCGCGCGATCTGGCGCGCCATGGCATCCGTGTCCTTGCCATCGCGCCGGGCCTGTTCGGCACGCCGATGCTGTTGGGCATGCCGCAAAACGTTCAGGAAAGCCTTGCCGCGACGCTGCCCTTCCCGCAGCGCTTCGGGACGCCGGCGGAATATGCAGATCTTGTCCTGTATATGATCGGCAGTCCGGTGATGAACGGCGAAACCGTGCGGATCGACAGTGCCGTGCGCCTGGCCCCGCAATAAGGGTTCCGGCCAGGGTGCCTTCTGGGGTTTGCCTCGCGGAAATTTCTCTGTCTTAACTTTTCGGGATGTATTCTGCGGGAGGATGGGATGAGTTTGGAAACCTGGATTGCCTATGCTGTGGCGACGGAAATTCTGTTGATCATTCCGGGCCCCACCGTGTTGCTTGTGATCGGCTATGCGCTCACCCGCGGGCGCGGCCCGGCGTTGTGGGCCGTGGTCGGGTCGTGCCTGGGCATGACCTGCGCCTTCGCGGTTACCTTCGCGGGGCTTGGGGCTGTCCTGGCCGCCAGCGCCACGGTCTTCACGGTCATGAAATGGGTGGGCGCCGCCTATCTCGTCTATCTAGGCGTTCAAATGTGGCGCGCGAAGGCCGATACGATGCTGAAGGTTGAGGGCGTGCCGGGTGAAAAGCCGCGCCAGCGCTCGACATTTCTACACGGGTTTATCACCACCATTCTAAACCCCAAAGTCGTCGTCTTTCTGGTCGCCTTCGTGCCGCAATTCATGAACCCCGCCGCACCGGCATTGCCGCAGGCAATCATCATGACCGCGACCTTTGTAACCCTGGCCTTCCTGAGCGACGGCGCCTATGCGGTTTTCGCCTCAAAGGCGCGGCAGTCGTTGATGGGCGAGCGGACGGTGAAATGGGTGCAGCGGACGGGCGGCAGCCTTCTGATCGGTGCCGGGCTGCTGACCGCCGCGACCAAACGGGTCGGCTGAACTTCCGGGCGGCCTGCTTCCGTTAATTCTTGGGTGGATGCTCGGCGATCCACGCTTCATACCGGGCATCGCCGTCCTGAATCTGTTCCGCCGTCATAAGCTTGTGCAGATCGTCGATGCTGGTGATCGCGACGGCGCGGTCCGCGTTGCTCAAATGGGTCGCGGCGGCGGAATACCATTTCAGCGATTCGGCAAGGTCCGGTTCGCCCAACGCATCTTGCTGGTATAGCCGTCCAAGATTGTGCATTGCCTTTCCGTGGCCGTTTTCGGCCGCTTGCAGCAGGTAGTCATGCGCCTTGCCGACATCTTTAGCGATCCCGTTGCCATGTTCATAGAAGCGCGCAAGGTTGAACGCGGCCGACGCCATGCCCTTGTCAGCGGCGCTTTTGTACCAGGACGCCGCCTGTGCCGCGTCCTTCGCCTGCCCGAAGCCTTGTTCCGCCATGACGCCCAGCATGAATTCGCCGATCACGTTTCCGGATTCCGCTTCGGCGGTGAAAACCGCGCGGGCGTCGTCGAACTGACCGGCCTGCAAGGCGGCAAAGCCTTGGTTGATGTCCGCCTGTGCCGGGCCGGAAATGGTTAGGGATGTTGCCAGCAAAATGGCGGGCAGGAATCGCGGAACGGTTATTTTCAACTCTTCACCCTCTCCTGAATCTTGTCCATGAACTGCGCCAGCTTGATATCCAGTTCCGTAACGCCATCCGCGCTGTGGGTCGTCAGCACCACATCGACCTTGCCATAAACATTGGACCATTCCGGATGGTGGTCCATCTTTTCCGCCTTCAGCGCAGCCTGGGTCATGAAGCCGAAGGCTTCGACGAAATTCTTGAATTCGAATGTCTTGGCGATCGCATCGCGGGTGTCTTGAGAGTCCGACCAGCCGTTCAAATCGGCAAGTGCGGCTTTGCGCGCGTCGGGCGTCAGTTTTTCTGCCTGCGGCATTGGCTGCCCCTTTCTAATCACATGGGATTCTCACTATAACGACGGTATGGGTAACGCAAACGAACGATCCTTTTCAAATGACGGTGCCGTGTTCGGCGCGCCGCCGTCATTCGCCGATATCGAAGCGATGGCCGGCCGCGCCTTCGAAACAATTCCGGATGTCCTGCGGAGCAAGACCGCGACCATTCTTTTCATGGTTGAGGACTTTCCGGATGAGGAAACCTGCCGGGACATGGGTCTTGAGTCTCCGTTTGACCTTCTCGGTCTCTATCAAGGGGTGGATTTGACTCAAAAAAGCGTTGCCGATCCGTCGCCCGAACCGGATATCGTCTTTCTCTACCGGCGGCCGATCCTGGATTTCTGGTGTGAGACCGGCGAAGACCTGGAACATCTGGTCCGGCATGTGTTGATCCACGAAATCGGCCATCACTTCGGTCTGTCCGACGATGATATGGAAGCGCTGGAAGCCGCCGACGGGGATGATTGAGCAAGCTTAAGGCCGGCCGATTGAGCCCGCGATAACAGGCTGGAGGGCGCTGGCGAACGAGCGTTTTGGACAATTGACGCGCCTAATTGTGTTCTGTATACAGAATTCAGTATGGAGAAAGTCATGAAGCCAATCGCCTTTTCACCGAACCTTGTGGACCAGGTCTACGACGCGGTGCTGGATGCCATCTGCAACGGCAGTTTGGCGCCGGGCGAACCGGTGGTTCAGGAGCAGATCGCGGAAACGCTGGACGTCTCCCGCCAACCCGTGGTCCAAGCGCTCGTTCTGCTGAAGAAGCAGGGGTTTGTCGAACCCGCGGGACGCAAGGGCCATCGTGTCGCGCCGTTGGACGCGGAACTTGCCCGGCGTGTCTATTCGATCCGGGGCGCCCTGGATCGCCTGGCCGCGCGGGAAGCGGCCGGGAACCCGGCGGCGGCTTCCTTACTGAGCGCCGCGCTTGAAAAAGGCAGGGCGCTGGTGGCAAGCGGCAGCGTCGCCGATTTGATCGAGGCGGACGCGGCCTTTCATCAGACGATCTATTCTCTCGCCGACAATCCGTTGATTGCTCAGACATCGGATGTCCATTGGCGGCATATCAAACGTGTCATGGGGGCGGTTCTGCGGGACGGTGCCCAACGGGAATCCGTCTGGTCTGAGCATGCCAAGATCGCCGAGGCGATTGCCGAAGGCGACGCGAAGCGTGCTGGAAAGCTGGCGGAGAAACATGTCACCCAAGCGGCGGAGTATCTGGTCGCGCAATTGGAACAGGATCTGGCGATCAGCGCCTGACACGACAAGACAAAACGAGAAGTAAGAAACCGGAAGCCGCAAAAGCGGCGCCAAGAGGAAACGCAGGAGGAACGCATGAAACTGACCGATGCGCAGCAGAAGGAATTCGACCGGGAAGGATATGTCTTCCTGCCGGAAATGTTCGACGATGACGAGGTGGCGGTTCTGCGCCGGGAAGCGGAAGCCATTTATGCCTCGGACCGGGAAGAGGTCTGGCGCGAATCAAACGGTGTCGCCCGCACTGCCTTCGCCGCGCATACCTATAACGAGGCCTATCGCCGCCTCGGCCGGCATCCGCGCCTGGTCGAACCGGTCAAACAGTTGCTGGATGGTGACGTCTACATGCATCAGTTCAAGATCAACGCGAAGGCAGCCTTCGACGGTGATGTTTGGCAGTGGCATCAGGATTACGGCACTTGGCAGCGGGACGACGGCATGCCGACTGCGCGGGCGATGAACATCGCGTTGTTCCTGGACGACGTAACCGCCGCCAACGGGCCCTTGCTGTTCATTCCGCGCAGCCACAAGCATGGTGTGGTCGAGGCCGGTCACGACCTTGAAACCACGTCCTATCCGCTTTGGACGCTGGACCGGGAAACAGTTTCGAAACTGGCGGAAGAAGGTGGCTGTGTCGCGCCGACTGGCAAGGCGGGGTCGGTGCTGATGTTCCACGGCACGCTTGTCCATGCTAGCCCGCCGAACATTTCCCCGATGCCGCGCACCATCGTTTATTTGAGCCTGTGCGAGGTGAACAATCACATCACCAAGTTCACGCGGAAGGAATGGATCGCCCATCGCGATTTCACGCCGATCGAAAGCCTGAACGACGATTGTTTGAAGGAACTCGCCCGCGAAGCGGTAGCGGCCGAATAAACGCAGACCCCGATGGCCCATTCGAACAAGGTCAAACGCTCGGTGGAGACACCGGAAGGATCACTCTGCGTTGACCTGTTCGAACGACCGGGCGGTGGATATGGGTTTGAACTATATCGCCGCGACGGCGAAGACCCTTCGGGGTGGTATCCCATCGGTGGGTACAAAGACCTGCATTTCGAAACGGAAGAAGCCGCGTGGCAGGCTGCGGACCGGGCGGTACCCTGGTTCCGCGACCAAGCCACGAACAGCGGATGAACAGAGAGAGACCCCCATGAACCTTACCAGCATGCTGCGCCAACGCGCGGCGGACGAAAAACCTGTCCGTGTCGCCCTGATCGGGGCCGGAAAATTCGGATCGATGTTCCTGTCCCAAGTGCCGACGACGCCCGGCATGCATCTGACCGGGATCGGGGACCTCAGCGTGGACCGCGCCAAAGCCGCCTGCGGCAATGTCGGTTGGCCCGAAAGGCAGGCGGACGCGAAAAGCCTGGACGACGCGGTTGCGACCGGTGGGACTTTCGTCACTGATGATACGATGGCGCTAATCCGGGATCCACGCATTGACGTCGTAATCGACGCGACCGGCATCCCGCCGGTGGGGATCAAACATGCGTTGGCAGCCATCGACAATGGCAAGCATATCGTCATGGTGAATGTGGAAGCCGACGTGCTGGCGGGACCGCTTCTGGCACAGAAGGCACGGGATGCCGGTGTCGTCTATACCATGGCCTATGGCGATCAGCCGGCCCTTATCGCAGAAATGGTGGATTGGGTCCGGGCCATCGGATTCGATGTCACTTGCGCGGGGAAGGGTACGAAATACATTCCGGGCTATCACGATATCAATCCCGATACGGTATGGGGCCACTACGGGCTGACCGCTGAACAAGCGGCGGCCGGCGGCATGAACCCGCAAATGTTCGCAAGTTTCATGGACGGCACCAAATCGGCCATTGAAATGGCGGCGGTCGCGAATGCCTGTGACCTGACTCCGCCGGCCGATGGGCTCAATTTCTTCCCCTGCGGCGTCGACGACCTGACAACCGTGCTGCGCCCGGAAGCGGATGGCGGCCAAATCAAACAGAAGGGCACGGTCGAAGTCATCGCCTGTAATGAGCGCGATGGCCGAAATGTGTTCCGAGACCTGCGCTGGGGTGTCTATGTCACTTTCGAAGCGCCAAATGAGTATGCAAAGCGCTGCATGTGGGAATACGGCATGAAGGTGGACAGCACCGGAAAATACGGATGCATGTACAAGCCCTATCACCTGATCGGTCTGGAACTGGGCATCAGTGTTGCCAATGCCGCCCTGCGCGGCGAGGCAACGGGTGAGACCCGCTATTGGCGCGGTGACGCTGTGGCGACGGCCAAGAAAGACCTGAAACCCGGCGACATGTTGGACGGTGAGGGCGGGTTCTGCGTCTATGGAAAATTGATGCCCGCCGCGGCGTCGCTCGCGCTCGGCGGTTTGCCGATCGGTTTGGCGCATGGCTTCAAACTGAAGAACAAGGTCGCCAAAGGCACGCCGCTTACCTGGAACGATGTCGAGGCGGACGAAAGCATGGAGGCGGTCCAGATTCGTCGTGAAATGGAACGGGCTTTCGCCAACCGTTAGAAAATGTCAGACGCGATCCCGGCCGAGCAACGCTGTTTCCAGTGATCGTGTTTCATCCGCTAGGGTATCGATTACAGCCCGGACCGCGGCGACACGGCGGATGTCTTGGTGGACGTAAAGGTGAACGGTTCGCTTCAGATCCGGAATCGGATCTGTCAGCCGAATAATGTTCGAATAGCGGTCCGCCAATATCATTGGCAAAACGCCCAGCCCGCCGCCTGACGTGATGAAATCCCCCATCATCGCGGCGTCGTTGTGGCGGATCATCGGCGCGCGGTTGCCAAGGCGATCCTGAATCCACTCGCCCCCGGCAAAATGCCGGTGCAAGGCGTCATAGCCGATCCAGTCGCATTCCCTATAGCGGTCTTCCGTCCGCGCGGCGGGGTTGGCGGCGACATAAGCCACCGACCCATAGACCGCGTAATCCAAATCGAACAGTTTGCGGGAAATCTGATTGGTGTTCTGGGGCGGTCTGTCCCGTATCAGGATATCGGCTTCGCGCCGGGTCAGGCTTGCGAATAGGTGTTCGATACCGATCTCAAGCTCGACCGCTGGAAGTGTATTCCGCAATTTGGGAAGTAATGGCGCCAATATCTGTGCGACGACCTCATCGACGGAAAGCCGCACGGACCCTTCCGCATCAGGCGACAATCCATCCGCCTCGGCGGTCAACGCGGCGGCGGCCGCCTCCATCGCTTCGGCCTTTGGCAACAGGGCCGTGCCCTCGGGGGTCAGGGCGAAACCATCCGGCAACCGGTCGAACAGACGGGCCTGAAATGCGTCTTCCAGTTTCTTTAAGCGCCGGCCGACCGTGGGTTGGCTGATCTGCAGGGCAGCGGCCGCCCTGGTCAGACTGCCGCCGCGCGCAATCGCCAGGAAAATGCGGATATCGTCCCAATCCGCTTGCATGCCATAAACCTCCACAATCAAACATTCTTGAATATAAAAATGTCTAAACAGATCGACGCTACAGAAAAATGAATAGTGAAATGAGAATGAATGTCAAATCCGAATGCTTTTTCCATCGCGTTGCTGTCGCAACGTTTGCGCTTGAGGCGATCAGCTTTTCAGTTTTCTTGGGCTTCTTCCTGTCCGGGGCAACACCAGACCTGACCTTGCCAATCGGCTGCGCGATGATCCCGTCCTTTGCCGTCGAAACGGTGCAAAGGGCCTGCTGACGACCCCTTTCCAAACCTGCCGGCAGCCATAGCCGAATTCCGTCCCTGCAGAAAAATTCGGCAGGGCCGATTTTCCTCTTGCGTCCCGAAAGCCTTCGCTGCTACAAACCAATTATGCAATTGCAAGTCAGTCGCATTTGCATGTTGAGTATCTGCTGTTTGGAGCTCTGCCGATGACAACTCAGGCAAAAGGCCGTCGGATCCGGTTTGTCCTTCCCGGTGAAAATCCGGCCCCGGCCGTCTCAGCCAGAACCGTGTCATCGGTCCGCTGCCCCGGGCGGCCGGCATGTCAGGAGAAACCGGAAGTCACCGTCGCGGGACCCGTCCACCGGTTTCAAGAGGCAAAAGTGCCGGTCGCCCGGGTCGGCTACTGGGACCTGAAATTCACCGAACAATTCATGGTCTGGTCGTCACGCTTTTGGCGATTGCTGCAGGAAGGTGGCGCACCGACCTTGGGTCCGCTGGAAGTGGCCTTCTCGAAGGTGGGGATACGCCAGGCGCTGGGCCCCTTCGATGCGTTGATGACGATATTGGCCTTGGAAAAGAAACGACAACGGTTGTTGGCGGCGGATCTCACCGCGCCATTGATCCCGGATGAGAAACGGTTGTTGTTCGTTCTTTCAACACGATCGAAACAGATGCGCTGTGCGGTATTGGCCAATATGATTTCCTGCCAGGGCACGATGCTGGCAAAGCCGGTTATCGCGGAAATGGTGGAAGCGCTTTCCAAGGCGGACTACACCCTGCCGCACCGTTTGTGGAACTTCCCCGAATTAGCCACGGTTCTGGACCTACACCCAGATCTGGATCCAATCGCCGAAACAAGCGCGGACCCCGCCGGCATCTGAATTGGCGCTATCGTCCCGGCAAGGAAATCCCTATCCTCCGCCCATCCAAAAAATGGGAACGAGCATCGTGCCGGACTGGAACCATTTACTGCCATTCTTCACCGCGACGATGGTATTCGCTTTTCTGCCCGGGCCGGCTTTGCTGTACACGGCGGCTCAGACGCTGGCCCATGGACGGCGGGGCGGGTTCATGGCGGCGCTCGGCCTGCATATCGGTGGGTTGGTCCATGTGTTTGCAGCGGCGGCTGGTCTATCCGCCGTCTTCACCCATGTGCCGGCGGCTTATACGGCGTTGAAGATTGCCGGCGCGATCTATCTCGTCTGGCTCGGTATCGGCATTATCCGGACAAAGATGGACCCAACTGTTGCCGACCCCGACAGGGCGCCCCGGTACGTCCCGGCCCGCCGAAGCGGGCGCGCCTTCCTGCACAGTATCATGGTCGAAGTGCTGAACCCGAAGACGGCGCTTTTCTTCATCGCCTTTCTACCGCAATTCGCCGACCCCGCGGCGAGTTTTCCAGTCTGGGTACAGTTCTTGGTCCTGGGGTTGATTGTGGGCTGCGCCTTTTCCATGGCTGATTTGATGGCGGTCATGCTCACGCATCAGGTGCTGACCGGATTGAAGAAGACGCGAACCGCACAAAGGATCGCGCAGTGGACGGGCGGAACGGTGCTGGTGGGATTGGGCGCGCATCTGGCGCTGTCAAAATAGGAAAGCGGCCCAGGCTGGGACTTTTCCCGGCTTGCCGCCCCTGGCGGCCGGTTTGACAAGGCGGGATTTTGGTCTAGAACGCCGCTGTCTGAAACTTCATTTCAATCGGGAATTTAGCGATGAAAGCCGCGGCGAAATCCTCCGTCAAAAAAGTTGTCTTGGCCTATTCCGGCGGTTTGGATACCTCGATCATCCTGCGATGGCTGCAGGACACCTACCAATGCGAAGTGGTGACCTTCACCGCCGATCTGGGTCAGGGCGAGGAACTTGAGCCGGCGCGCAAGAAGGCGGAAATGATGGGCGTGAAGGAAATCTTCATCGAAGACCTTCGCGAAGAATTCGTCCGCGACTACGTCTTCCCGATGTTCCGGGCGAACGCCTTATACGAAGGCGTCTACCTGCTCGGTACCTCAATCGCGCGGCCGTTGATTGCCAAGCGCCAGATCGAAATCGCGCGCCAGACGGGGGCGGATGCGGTCTGCCACGGCGCGACCGGCAAGGGGAACGATCAGGTCCGGTTCGAACTGGGCTATTACGCCTTGCAGCCGGACATCAAGGTCATCTCGCCCTGGCGGGAATGGGATCTGAACTCACGCACCAAATTGATCGAATACGCGGAACAGCATCAGATTCCGATCGCGAAGGACAAACGCGGTGAAGCGCCGTTCTCCGTCGACTCAAACCTGCTGCACATCTCGGCGGAAGGGAAAGTCTTGGAGGACCCGGCCGACGAAGCGCCGGACTATGTCTATTCCCGCACGGTCGATCCGATGGACGCGCCTGACGTCCCGACTGTCGTCGAGATCGAATTCGAAAAAGGCGATGCGGTCGGTGTGGATGGCGAACGCCTGTCCCCCGCCACGGTGCTGACCAAGCTCAATGAATTGGCAGGTGCCAATGGCGTCGGCCGGTTGGATCTGGTGGAAAACCGGTTCGTCGGCATGAAGTCCCGCGGCGTCTATGAAACCCCCGGCGGAACGGTCTTGATTGCCGCGCACCGGGCAATGGAAAGCATCACGCTGGACCGCGAGGCAATGCATCTCAAGGACGAGCTGATGCCGCGGTATGCCAAGATCATCTACAACGGCTTCTGGTTCTCGCCGGAACGCGAAATGTTGCAGGCCCTGATCGACAAGAGCCAGGAGCGCGTGAACGGCAAGGTCCGTTTGAAGCTCTACAAGGGTTCGGTCAGCGTCATTGGCCGGGAATCAGCCGACAGTCTGTATTCCATGGCGCATGTGACGTTCGAGGAAGACGACGTGTACGACCAGCACGACGCGGAAGGCTTTATCAAGCTGAACGCGCTGCGTCTGCGCCTCGGCACCCTGCGGGACAATCGCAAGTCCTGAACAGCAAAAAAGAATCCGGATTGGGGAGCGTGCGGCTGCGGTCGCCGCTCCCTTTTTCATTTTCAGGTGCGGCCGCGACCGGACAACGACAGAAGAGCGGAATCAGTTAGTCGAAAGCAGGTGAGACGGCGCTAGAAGGCGGCCTAGGCCCTTGTCCCGCACGGAATGCTTAAACGTATTCCAGCGGTTCGTTGCTATTCAGGATGGATTCAGCCGTTTCGTCAGGGTCGATCTCGATATGTGCGCTGATCACATGGGACAGGCCGTTGCCTTCCGTAAGTGGAAGGTCAATTCCCATGACTTTGACATAGGGGCGATCATGCTGGTCCAGATAACCGCTAACGACCCCGATGAACGGAAATTGGTCCATAATCTCGAAATATCGACCTTCGACGACATTCCAGGCTTCAGGTGTGATCGACGCTTCGCCCAGGACCTTGTTGGTATAGTCGACGCCCCACCATTCGGTGAGCTGCGTGCCCCATAACACGAAACGGATTTGAAACGGGTCGCGTTCGACCTTCGCAATGGAGATCTTGCCCAGCCAGGATCTGAACTCGATGAAGTCGAAATCCCGACGCGCCGGCAATTCCCCGTTCGGTCCGCGCTTGTCGTTCCAGATGCGGACCAGATCCTCAAACGGGCCGAATCCAGCCGGGTCTGCCGAAACCGGCAGCTTGGCATATTGCCAGTTAACAAGGTTTTTTGCGTCGGTCGTCACGGCGTTTTGCAATTCGGCTGCTACCTGATCTTCCAATCGACGTTGCATATTGTGGACCAAAGCTGATCCAATATGCATCTTGAGGGGCCTTAACCCTTTGTAGCAAGTATTATTCAGTAGAAAGCAGGGCAGATTCCGGAACATTGGAAATACCGAATTCTATATCAGCAAATACTCAACAGTCCGTGACCCTGCAGAAATCCTGATTGAACTGGTGTTCGAATGGTCAATACTTGAACCATGCGAAGAATGGAGAGCCCAAAAAAATTCTTGATGCTGCTGCCGCTTCTTGTCCTGCTTTGGTTGGATGGAACGGCATCCCAGGCAGGCGATCCAGAATCCAGTCATGAGTGGGCCGGCGGGGCGTGGTACGGTGATCCACCGGGACTTTCAGGTGAAAATCGGGATTTCACCTGGCGCTGGAAACCGACGAGGATCCCGCCTTATGAATTCGCGCGAATTGATGACGGCGACGCGGTGTCGTTAGCCGATTTCCACGGCAAGGTCGTGCTGGTGAACGTCTGGGCCACATGGTGCCCACCCTGCGTCGCGGAGATGCCGGCGTTGGACAATCTGCAAATGTTGCGTGGCGGGGAGGATTTCGCCGTCGTCGCGCTTTCGGTCGACAGCCAGGGTCCGTCTGTGGTGACCGCCTTTTTGAAAAAACACGGGTTGAAGAACCTGGTCCCTTATATCGGCAAAGGCCGCGAGACCTTCGACCATTTCGGCATGTCCGAACTGCCGACGACGTTCCTGTTGGGTCGCGATGGCAGCGTCTGGGGTGTGATCGCCGGGCCCGCCGAATGGGACGGCGCGACGGCGCTGAAACTGATCGACTATGCGATCGGGCTACAGCCCGGGCCATAGGGCATTAATTCTGGAACTTCTCGGCGAAGTGCAGAAGGGCTCGGATACGCTCGTCACGCTCCAATGGATTGGCTTTCAGCGAGACCGGCGGCAGGTGTCGTTTCGCAGATTTGCGTTGTGTGTCTTTCGGTAGGGTGGATTCATCGTCCAGCTTGACCGCGAAGACATGGATTTCCAACGAGTCGCCGTATCCGTCGACATCGCCCGCCCAGTCCCTATAGCCGCGCTTTTTCAACATAACGCCGCAATAGCACTGTTTGCTGTTCCGTGGAAGGGTGGGGGGATTGCCCGGGTAGACGAGCTTGCTCCTCCGGCGGAGTTGCCGTTTCGGGCGCGCCCGCCGGAGGGGATCGTGCCGGTCAGCCCATCGCTTTGGTCATGACTGAGGTCATGCGTTGCGCGAAGCCTGCGGGATCGGGCAAGGGCTCGCCTTCCATGATCCGCGCCTGGTCCAACAAAAGATAGGCGGCATCTTTGACATCACCGGCCGCATTTCCGGCCAAGGCTTTAATCAGGACATGGCCCGGATTGATTTCCAGGATGCGCGGCGCGCCTTGTTCCAACTGCTTGTGCTGCTTCAACAGGCGTTCCAGATGCATGTCCATCTCACCGTCATCGGCAACGAGGCAGCAGGGCGATGACGTCAATCGGTCGGACTTGCGAACATCCTTCACCGAATCGCCCAAGGCTTCCCGCAAGGCGGTGACCAGCGCGTCTACGGTTTCGGTCGCTGCCTTGTCGTCTGCGCTGTCGTCGTCCTTCTTCTCGTCTTCCTTCTCCGCGCCCTTGATCTTGGAGAGGTCAGCGCCGCCCCGCGTGACGGACTTCAACGCCTTGCCGTCGAACTCGCCGACTGACGGAATCCAGAACTCGTCGACGGGGTCGGTCATGTAGAGAACTTCAATCCCCTTCGCGGCGAAGCCTTCCAATTGCGGGGACCGGGACAGCGTGTCCTGATCGTCGCCGGAGATGTAGTAGATGGCTTCCTGCCCTTCCTTCATATCCGCAACATAGTCTGCCAGGGATACCCATCCTTCCCGTGAAGTCGATTTGAAGCGCATCAGCTTCATCAACTCGTCACGGTGCTCGGGGCTTTCGTAGACCCCCTCTTTGAGAACGGGACCGAAGGCATCCCAGAAAGTCGTATAGGTGTCTGCTTCCTTTTCAGCTTTCTTGGAAAGCTCACCCACGACCCGTTTGACCAGGCCGGAGCGGATTTTGGCAACGACCGGGTTATTCTGCAGCATTTCGCGCGAGACGTTCAGCGGCAGATCCTGCGAGTCGATCACGCCGCGCAGGAAACGCAGCCAGGACGGGACCAGATCCTCGCACTCGTCGGTAATAAAGACCCGTTTCACATACAATTTCAGCTTCGACTTGCGGTCGGGATGGAACAGATCGAAAGGCCGCATTGTCGGTATGTAGATCAGGCCGGCATATTCGATGACGCCCTCGGCCCGGAAATGCAGCGTCGCCCATGGGTCGTCGAAGGAATGGGAGACGTGGTGGTAGAATTCCTTGTACTGCTGTTCGTCGATTTCCGATTTGTTGCGCGTCCACAAGGCGGCGGCCGCGTTCAGCTGTTTTGGATAATCCTCACCCTCACCGGCGATCTTGATCGGGAACGGGATATGGTCGGAATAGGTCTTCACGATGTTGGCGATCCGCGGTTCCGACAAAAATTCCGCAGCGTCCTCTTTCATGTGAAGGGTGATTGTTGTGCCGCGGGCATCACGCGACGCGGGTTCGACCGTGAAGTCGCCCTTGCCATCGCTGATCCATTGCCATGCCGTGTCTTCGCCGGCGCGACGGCTGATCACGTCGACCTTGTCCGCAACCATGAAGGCCGCATAGAAGCCGACGCCGAACTGTCCGATCAGGGAGACGTCCTTCTTCTCATCGCCGCTCAATTGGGAAACGAAATTCGAGGTGCCTGACCGCGCAATGGTACCCAAATTGCCAACCAGTTCTTCCTTGGTCATCCCCGACCCATTGTCAGAAATGGTCAGGGTCTTGGCGTCCTCGTCGAAGGAAAGGTCGATCTGGAACTCGGCACCGCCGTCCAAAAGCGCGGGTTCGGTCAAGGCTTGGTAGCGCAGCCTGTCGCAAGCGTCTGCAGCGTTGGAGATCAATTCCCGCAGGAAGATCTCCCGCTCGCTGTAGAGCGCGTTGGCAACGATATCCAATAGCCGGCCTACTTCGGCCTGAAAGGAATGTTTTTCCGTCTTTGTCGCGGTTTCCGCCATGTTTTCCTCCTGCAAGACCTTCTAGCAGTGCTTGTCCACTCAATTTCGCGGCGATGCCCCTACCGGTCCATTGGTTCCCCACCGGCAAGGCGCCGCTCGGATATAGGTAAGCATCACGCGGGACTCAAGGTTTGATGGGGAAACCGAATGGCGGTGAAGGGGGCCTGGATGTGTGGACGACACCCTTAGAAAATCGACCAGCCGGTTTCCTTGGCCAGCATTTCGAGCGCCAGGGTTCCGGCATGCGAATTGCCGTTCTTGTTGAGGCCGGGCGACCAGACCGCAATCGCTGCCACATCGGGCACGATGCACAGAATGCCGCCGCCGACGCCGCTTTTGCCCGGCAGGCCGACCTTGAAAGCGAAATCTCCGGAAGCGTCGTAGTGGCCACAGGTCAACATAATGGCATTGATGCGCCGCGCCCGTGGGGCGGAAACGACCTTCTTCCCGCTGATCGGGTCACGCCCGTCGGCGGCCAGGAACAACCCCGCCCGGGCAAGCTGTTCACAGTTCATGGCGATGGCGCATTGGTGGAAATAGACCCGCAGCGACCGTTCCACCGGGTTTTCCAAATTGCCGAAGCTCTTCATGAAGTTCGCCAGGCTGGCATTGCGGAAACCATGCGCGGCTTCCGACTCCGCGACCTCCCTGTCGATGGCGATCGAGGGGTCGTGAGCGGTCAAGCGCACGAAGTCGAGAATTTCTTGGACCGCATCGTAGCCCGGCTCGCCGATCCCATTTTCCGATATCAACGACCTGTTTGACAGGATCACATCCGTCACCACGATGGCGCCTGCATTGATCAGCGGATTGCGGGGTATGCCGTGTTCCGTTTCCAACTGCATGATCGAGTTGAAGGCCGAGCCGGATGGTTCCCGCCCCACACGGTGCCAAAGATTATTGCCGATCTTGCCCAACGCCATTGTAAGCGTGAAGACTTTCGAAATGGACTGAATCGAAAACAGGGTCTCGGCGGCGCCGGTCTGTGCCGTCTGGCCTTCGCAGGTGACGATCGCCATGCCGAATTGTTCTCTCTCGACACGGGCAAGGGCCGGTATATAGTCGGCGACACGACCATCGGACAGGTGCGGCCGGATCTTGGCCGATATTCCGTCCAGGATGGGTTGAAGGTCCATTTCTTTTTCCAATCGGTCGAGCTGAATCAGCAATATGACTCCGAGGTTAACTCGGAGTTGGGGAGGGACCAATGACATACTGTTTGGGAATTTTGTTGCCGGAAGGCTTGGTACTTGCCTCCGACTCCCGGACGAATGCCGGCGTCGACCAGATCGCCATCGTCCGCAAACTGGCCACGTTCAAAGAATCCGGCGACCGGATGATCGCCCTGTTATCGGCCGGGAACCTCGCCACGACCCAGGCGGTCGTGACATTGCTGCGCCAAGCGATCGGCAATGGTCCCGAACGGGACCTGATGGCCGCGAAGACACTCTTCGACGCGGCAACCATCGTCAGCGACACGTACAGGTCCGTCCTCGCCCGGGATCAGGAAGCGGTGCGCCCCTATGGCGATGCCACGGGCAGTTTCCTGATTGGGGGCCAGATCAAGGGCGAGCGCCAACGCCTTTTCCAGATGTACCCGGCGGGAAACTTCGTCGAGGCCACGCCGCGCACACAGTTCCTGCAGATCGGGGAAGCAAAATACGGCAAGCCGATTCTGGATCGGGCGCTGGATTTCGACAGTTCCATCGGGCATTCGGCCAAGCTTGCCCTATTGTCCTTCGATGCGACGATCCGATCGAACCTCTCCGTCGCGCCGCCGATCGATCTGCTGTGCTATAAGAAAGACAGCTTCTCGACCGACGGGCTGCGAAAATACAGCGGCAACGACCAAGCTTGGGAAAGCATCCGTGAAGCTTATTCAGCAGGCCTGATGAACGTGCTCGACAACATTCCCAATCCGGAAACAGGGGTCGACTGACCGTCCGCGCAACCATTCCGGACCGGCGCGCAACCCATCAGTGTTCCGTTTCCGTGTCTGCTTCGGCATCGACGATGGCGCGCGCCGTTTGATAATCGAAACCCTGCCTGCCCAGGGCGGCCATGTCCCGTTCCCGGTTTTCCGGGCGGCCCGTTTGGCGGAAAGGCCCGATCCGCCGCCGTTTGGCATAATTCATGGCGGCCTCCCAATTCGGATCGACCCCGTCAGCGGCCAGTTCTTCGCGCAGATTTTCCAAGGACTGGTCGATTAGATCGCCGGGGACGCCTTTCTGGCGCAGTTTCATCGCAATCGCCCGGTCGGAAAGGCCGCGGCGGTGCAGGCTGGCGACGCGCGCCTCCGCATAGGCCGCGTCATCCAATAGACCGGCGCGCTGGTAGCGTTCGATCAAGGTGTCGATGAATTGCGCGCCTTCTTCCCGGTCCGTCCCATGCTCCCTGGCACTTGCCTCGACCCGTCGCATCAACACACGGCGCAGATTCTCGGACGAGCTGGCGAAACGCTCCAGATAAAACAGCGCGGATTTCTCCAGCCGTTCAGGCGTGGCCTTCTTGGGACCGCGTCTCTGGCGGTTGGAATCTTGCTGATTGTCAACAGCCATTGACATCCTCAACAGAAAAAAGGGCGTTTGACACAAACCCAGTGACACCGGTCACAGCCGATCGGTCAAGCCGGACGTACTATCAACTCGTGATCAGGGACGGATACCCCTGGTAAGTGACTTTATTGTGGATGTGCTAGTTCACGCCGGCTCAAGGGTCGGCAATGGAAAGCCGGAAGACTGGTGGCGAAACCTGCCCCTCCCATCCGACATCGGTCTCCTGGTTTAAAGACGGCGGCGCCTCAAGGCGTCGCCGTTTACCATTTCAGGGCCATGCTGCGGAAAGGCCCAGAATGGACTGTTTCCAAGCCCATGCTTGCGGGCCATTCGCGCGCTCTCTATGGTCCGGCGCGAAACACCGACCCCCAACAATAAGAAACAGACAGATTTTCTCGTCATGGATTCTCGACAAACGATCGGCGTAAGCCTGACCCCCAAACGGTTCGGGACCGTTAATTGGTACGGCCTCTGGTCTCTCTATAAGAAGGAAGTTCACCGCTTCCTGAAGGTCTTCACGCAAACCGTCGCAGCACCGATGGTGACCGCGCTGCTGTTCCTGGCGATTTTCACGCTGGCGCTGGGCCGTGCGGTGGAAACAATCGGCGGCATTCCCTTCAGCCAGTTTCTGGCGCCGGGCCTGATTACCATGGCGATGGCGCAGAACGCGTTCGCGAATACGTCATCCTCTGTCGTCAGTGCAAAGATGCAGGGCAATATCGTTGATGTGATCATGCCGCCGATCAGCCCGACGGAGTTTGTCATCGCCTATGTCATGGGCGGGGTGACACGCGGCATGTTCGTCGGCCTGACGACCTGGATCGGCATGTCGTTTTTCGTGCCGATGGAAGTGCACAGCCTGTTGCATCTTGTCTATCACGCAACGACCGCGTCAATGATGCTGGCGCTTTTGGGGCTGATTGGCGGGATCTGGGCGGACAAGTTCGACCACGTCGCGGCGATCACGAATTTCGTGGTCACCCCCTTCGCTTTCCTGTCGGGGACGTTCTATTCGATTTCTCGCCTGCCGGAGCCGTTCTATACGCTCGCCCATTACAACCCCTTCTTCTATATGATCGACGGGTTCCGTTATGGCGCGATCGGGGTGTCCGACACCGCCCCCTGGATCGGGATGGCCGTGATGGCGGGTGTGAACGCCGCACTTGGCCTGCTGGCTTGGCGGATGGTGTCCACCGGCTACAAGCTGAAAGCCTGACGCCATGGCCATCGCCGAAACATCATCGGAAGGAAGACCGGAAGCGGTGGCGGCTCGGCGCCCGGCGGCGCACAAGGTTACCTTGGCGGCTCGGCGGATCGTTGGGATCAACACGCTGGGTGTGGCAACATTGATCTGGCGGCAGGTCATCGCTGAATTCCTCGCCTTCAAGCTGGTCTTGCTTGGCCCGGCCCTGCAGGCGTTGCTTTTCGCGGTGGTGATTTCGTTGGCGGTGGGAACGCGGATCGCCGAAGTGGGTGGGTTGCCTTTCCTGGCCTTTCTGGCGCCGGGTCTTGTGATCGCGGCCGCCGTACAGCGCAGTTTCGAATCAACCGCCTTTTCGATGGTGCATGAGAAGTTGGAAGGCACGATCGGGGATGTCTTTGGCGCGCCGTTGACCGCGGGTGAGATCCTGACCGGTTATACGGTCGGGGCGACGATCACGGGGATCTGTATCGGCCTGCCGGTTTGGTTGGTGCTGCTGCCGTTCGGTGCGGGTCTGCCCCTGCATGGCGCGGTGATGCTCTATTTCGTTCTGACGGGTTGCGTCATCTTGGCATTTTTCGGCCTGATCGCGGGGATGCAATCGCATCGCTGGGATTCGCTTTCGGCGAAGGAGACCTTCGTCCTGACGCCGCTGCTGTTCCTGTCCGGCAGTTTCTTCACCATCGACGCCCTGGGCGAGCCGTTCAGGAGCATGATGATGGCGAACCCGATCTTCCATCTGGTGAACGGATTCCGCTACGCAATGACGGGTTACGCGGATGCGCCGGTATGGGTCAGCGCCACGGTGGTCGGCATTCTCGCTGCGGTGCTTTGCCTTATCGCCATGCGCCTTGTGGCCATCGGCTACAAGGTAAAAGACTGATCTAACGTCTGCCCAATACCTGCCCTAAGACCTGCCAGTCGCGGCAACAGCGGTTCACAAGCGACCCGTGCCGTTCTTCTTGCGCGGAACACCGGTTTCCGCTAAATCCTCCGCATGATCGGATTGAAAACCATAGAGCGGCTTGCCCGCCAGCGCCGACGTCGCGGATTTATCGCGGCGGCGCACGGGTGTTTTATGGTCGGCTAGGCTTTCAAGAACCGATTTTCACCGCGCCGCTGGACCCCGTCCGGCGGTTCCGCATTTTAGGCCCCCATTTCCATAACCAGAAGGGGCACAAGGCGGCGCGGATTGGGTCACGGCCAGACCCAAGTGCGTTGGCACGTATGGAGAGAAAGATGACGTCCGAAACAAACAAGTCCGCAGTTATGAACACCTATGCCCGGTACCCGCTCACCTTCGAGCGCGGCGAAGGCATGTATCTTTATGCGACGGACGGGCGCCGCTATCTCGATTTCTATGGCGGCATCGCGGTGAATTCGGTCGGCCATAGTCATCCGCATATGGTGAAAACCCTGCAGGAGCAGGCGACGAAACTGTGGCATGTCTCCAACCTGTTCCAGATCCCGGATCAGGAACGGCTTGCGACGCGGCTGACGCAGGATTCCTTCGCCGACAAAGCCTTCTTCTGCAATTCCGGGCTGGAAGCGATGGAAGGCGCGCTGAAGATCGCGCGGCGCTATCATTATAAGAACGGCCAGCCTGAGAAATGGCGGACGATTACCGTCCAGGGCGCGTTCCACGGCCGGTCGCTGGCGACCATCGCGGCGGCCAACAACCCGAAATACCTGGAAGGCTTCGGCAAGCCCGCCGACGGTTTCGACAGCGTGCCCTTCGGGAACATGAACGCCTTGCGCGACGCGATCACTGGCGAAACGGCGGCCATCGCGCTGGAACCGATCCAGGGTGAAGGTGGAATCAACCCGGCTTCCCTCGACTATCTGAAAGCGCTGCGGGCGACGGCCGACGAATACGGTCTGATGCTGGTCTTCGACGAAATCCAATGCGGCATGGGCCGGACGGGCAAGATGTGGGCACATGAATGGGCCGACATGGCGCCGGATATCCTGGCCTCGGCCAAGGGTATCGGCGGCGGCTTCCCGGTGGGGGCCATCCTGGCCACCGACAAGGGGGCCAGCGGTATTGACCCGGGCTACCACGGCACGACCTTCGGCGGGAATCCGCTGGCGATGGCTGTCGGTAACGCGGTGCTGGATATCATGACCGCGGATGGCTTCCTGGAAAATGTCAACAAGGTGTCCGGCTATCTGTGGTCCAAGCTGCAAAAGCTGGTCGCCGACAATCCCACGGTGTTTGAGACGGTTCGCGGTGCCGGCCTGATGCTGGGCCTGAAATGCGCAAGCGGCGTTGTCGCCGGCGACATGGTGAAAGCCCTTATGGCGAACGGCATGTTGACCGTCGGCGCGGCGGACAACGTCGTGCGCCTGTTGCCGCCGCTGATCGCGGGCGAAGAACATTGCGACGAAGCCGTCGCTATTCTGGAAAAGACGGCGGCAGAAACCGCTTCGAAAGCGGAGGGCTGAGGCATGGCCGAGGCAAAACATTTCCTGGATCTGGACAAATTCAGCCAGGACGAATTGCGCTCAATGCTCGATATGGGAAACGCGTTCCGCAAGGACGGCGCGCGTGCCAGCGACAAGCCGCTGGCCGGCAAGGCCCTGGCGCTGATCTTCGAAAAACCTTCGACGCGGACGCGGATCAGCTTCGATATCGGCATGCGTCAGCTGGGCGGAGAAACCGTCATCATGACACCCACCGAAACCCAGTTGGGCCGGGGTGAGACGATTGCCGACACGGCCCGTGTGCTGTCGCGCTATGTTGACGGAATCATGATCCGCACCACCGACGAGAAGAAGCTGTTGGAACTGGCGGAATACGCGACCGTGCCCGTCATCAACGGACTGACCGACCGCACCCATCCCTGCCAGTTGATGGCCGATGTGATGACCTATGAACAGCATCGCGGCTCCATTGCGGGCAAAACTGTGGCTTGGTCGGGTGACGGCAACAATATGGCGACCAGTTGGATTCACGCCGCGGTTCGCTTCGGTTTCACGCTGAAGATCGCGTGTCCCGAAACGCTGCCGCCGCCGCAGGACGTCCTGGATTGGGCCGTTGCCGAAGGCGGCTCGATCGAAGTCGTTCACAATTCCGAGGAAGCGGTGACCGGATCGGACTGTGTGGTTACCGATGTCTGGGTTTCCATGGGCGATGAAGACGAGGAGGCGGCAGCCAACCGCCACAACATGCTGAAACCCTATCAGGTGGATGCAAGGCTGATGGGAATGGCGGCGAAAGACGCCATATTCATGCATTGCCTTCCCGCCCATCGCGGTGAAGAGGTTACCGCCGACGTTATCGACGGCCCGCAATCCGTTGTATGGGACGAGGCAGAAAACCGGTTGCATGCCCAAAAAGGCATTTTGGCCCATTGCTTGTCGTAAATGCGCATACCGGGCCGTGCTACTCATAAGGGGTACGGCCCGGTCTGATGCATCGACGGCATAGAACAGGTATTTCTATTGATGACTTTTCCGAAGAGCGAGATTTCGATCACCCAGGATGGCGAAGCGAAATCCGTCGATATTTCCACGTGGATCCAGGATGACGTGATCCAGCCCTTCATGATCGAGCGCACCGGAATGAGCGGGCGATCGGTGAAGCTCGGCCCGGCGCTCGACGCAATTCTGGGGCGGCATGATCTGCCCGAAGCGGTCTCCGTTCTGTTGGGTCAGTTTCTGGCCCTGGCCGTGGGCTTGGCGACGGCGTTGAAATACGAAGGCGTCTTTACCTTGCAGACCAAGGGTGACGGTCCGGTCCCGATGATGGTGGCGGATGTCACCCATGATGGGCATGTCCGCGGCTTCGCGCAGGTGAAGGGAGACGTGCCGTCGCTGGCCGATGCGTCGAACGCGCTGATCCCGAAATTGCTGGGCGCGGGTTACCTCGCCTATACAGTCGATTTCAGCACGTCGGCGGAACGGCATCAGGGAATCGTTTCCCTGGACGGGGCGTCCCTTGCAGATGTCATCCATCACTATTTTGAGCAATCGGCCCAGTTCGACGCGGCCGTGGCGCTTGCCGCCGGTAAGGATGCTGCGGATCGCTGGCGTGCTTCGGCCATCGTCGTGCAGCATCTGCCCGCGGAAGGCGGCGTCGGCGGTGTCGAGATCGACGCGGATGATTGGCGCCGCACCACGACCCTGCTCGGGTCTGCGACCAGCGTGGAACTTTTGGACCCGGACCTTCCGCCGGCGGATATGCTCTATCGCTTGTTCAACGAGGATGGTGTGCGTGTTTTCGAACCGCGCCCGGTACAGGACGTGTGCCGTTGCTCGGAAGAGCGGATGTTGAACGCCCTTGCCGCCCTGAACGACGACGAAATTCAAGAGGTTGTGAAGGACGGCGCGGTCGTCATGACATGTGAATTCTGCAATACGACCCGCAGCTTCACGCCGGAAGTGATCCGCGAGGCCAAATCGGCATAAGGTTGCGGGACCGGTCAATCGGATTTTCGATCAATCGGGGGGAAACGGAGGGTGTTTACGATGAAGTACGGTTTGAAGTCTGTTCTCACAGCCGTCGTCTTGCTGGTCGCGGCATGCGAAACCCATGTGGAGGTGCCGAGCTATGCGCGCATCACCTTCAATCACTTGCCGCCGATCACGTTGGATGTGGCGTCCGTCTCAGCCAAGACGATCTACCAACAGCCGCTGATCGCGCCGAATGTTGAGCATGAATTTCCGGTCGATATCGCAAAGACAGCCGAAAATTGGGTCAATGGCCGTCTGCGGGCGGGCGGTGCTTCCGGCACCGCGGCCCTCACCATTCTGGACGCCAGCGTGATCGAAACGAAGTTGGCCAAGGAGACCGGGTTGACCGGCCTGGTTACCACGGACCAGGGCCACCGCTACGACGCGACTCTCACAGCGACCCTTTCGGCTGAAGACCTTTCCAAACAGCGCGCGGCCGAAGCCACGGTCACTGTCAAACGCAGTCAGACCGTGCCGGAGGATGCGACTTTCAACGAGCGCGAAGAGATCTGGTACGAAATGACCGAGAAACTGATGGCCGATTTCAATGCTGAATTGGAGAAGGCCATCGCGGAACATATGACACCGTTCCGCCTGTAGGGCCGTCAGTTGTTCCGTGATTGGAGCACAGGGCCAGGTATCGACTCCTGGACGTCAGTCCTTATTCCTCTTTCAAGGGTCGTGACAGAAGACCGCCGATGACGGTGTCGATATCCTTGCCATTGGTGACGATCTCGTTCACGGCCGAACAGATCGGCATATCGACACCGTGTTTGCGGGCCATTTCGGTGATCGCAGAAGCTGTCCAAACACCTTCCGTGACGGTGTGCCGCGATCCCAATACGGCTTCCAAGGATTTACCCTGGCCAAGGGCATAGCCCAGCGACATGTTGCGCGACTGTAGGCTTCCCGCGGTCAGCACCAAATCGCCCATGCCGCTCAACCCGTTCAGGGTTTCCATCCGTCCGCCGAGCGCGCTGATCAGACGTCCGGTTTCCGCGAGCCCGCGTGTGATCAGGGCCGCCTTCGCGTTTTCGCCCAAATCGCGGCCGGAAACCACGCCGCAAGCAATGGCCAACACGTTTTTCACCGCACCGCCCATCTCGACAGCGACAACATCATCGCTGGCATAAGGCCGGAAAGTGGGTAGGGCGATACGGGCGCAAACCCGATCGACGATGGATCTTTCCCCACCCGCAACGACGAACGCTGTGGGCTTATCCAGGGCGGCTTCGCGCGCGAAAGTGGGACCCGATAGAACCAGCGCGGAATGGGCCGGGGCTTCTTCCGCCAGAACGGCGGTCATCGGTTTTAGGTCGCCTTGTTCGACCCCTTTCGCGCAACTGACCAGAACGGCATTCGGCGCCAGTGAGGCGGTGAGCGACCGGGTAACCGCGCGCAAGGCCTGTGCCGGCGTCACCAGCAGAACGATGTCGGCGCCGTCGACCGCGTCGCGCAGATCGGCGGTCGCCTTCAGCGCGGGCGGTAGCGATACGTCCGGCAGATAACCGGGATTGCCGCGGCCTTCATTGATAGTCTCGACGACCGTTTCATCGCGGGCCCACAAGACGGTTTCTTCGGCGCCGGTTGCCGCTTTACAGGCCAGCGCGGCGAGCGCCGTGCCCCAGGCGCCGCCACCGATGACAGCCAGTTTGGTCATTTCCCGCCGCCCTGCCGTCCCTGATCGGGCAGGATGGCCAGCTTGCCTTTCCGGGTCCGCGCTTCCGGGTCGAGTGGCCAGCGCGGGCGCGGGGCGAAGTCCAACGCATCCTTCCGGCCCAACCGAAGATGCTCGATCCCGGCCCAGGCAACCATAGCCGCATTGTCTGTGCAAAGTGCGATGGGGGGTGCCACGAAGCGCAGGTCTTCGGTTCCGGCCAAATCGGTCAGTGCGGCGCGCAGGCGCTTGTTCGCCGCAACACCGCCGGCAACGACCAGTGTTACAGGCCCGGCAATGCCTTCTTCCTCCCGGAACCGTGCAACGGCGCGGCGGCAGCGGTCACGCAGGACGGCCGCGGCGGATTCGTGGAAGGCGGCGGCGATATCCGCGATATCCTGCTGTGTTACCTGGTCCAAGCGGTCGAGCGTCTGGCGCACCGCCGTCTTCAACCCGGCGAATGAAAAATCGCATCCGGGCCGGCCCAGCATGGGGCGCGGCAGATCGAACCGGGCAGGGTCGCCGGACAGGGCGGCGCGTTCCAACGCCGGGCCGCCCGGGTAGCCAAGGCCAAGCAATTTTGCGGTCTTGTCGAAGGCCTCCCCCAAGGCATCGTCCATGGTCGATCCATACAGTCGGTAGTCACCTACGCCACGAACCGCCAGCACTTGGCAATGCCCGCCGGAGACCAACAACAGCAGATAGGGAAAGGTCGCCGAATCGCTCAGGCGAACCGTCAGGGCATGGGCTTCCAGATGATTGACGGCGACGAAATCCAGGTTTCGGGCCAGCGCCATGGTCTTGCCGGCGGTAACGCCGACCATGACGCCGCCGATCAGACCCGGTCCGCCGGTCGCGGCAATGCCGTCCAGGTCGCTGAAATCGATCCCGGCTTCTTTGAAAGCTTGGCGGACGACGCCGTCCAGATGATCCAGATGGCTGCGCGCGGCAATTTCCGGCACCACCCCGCCATAGGGACGGTGTTCATCCAATTGCGACAAAACCACATTGCTCAAGATGGTCCCGTCGTCGCGAACGATCGCGGCGGATGTTTCGTCGCAGGAGGTTTCCAACCCCAGAACCAGCATCGAATACCCTTTTCACCTCTCGGAAAATCGCGTGCGGATTTTTATGGCGACTCCGATCCAAATATTGCTCCGGGGGTGTAGCGCAACAGGACCCAATAGGCTACAGCTTCGACCATGCACTCATCATCGCTTTCCCATCCGTTACGCATCGGGACGCGCGGTTCGCCGCTTGCCCTTGCACAAGCCTATGAAGCCCGCGACCGTCTTTTGGAGGCCCATCCCGGTTTGTCCGTCGAGATTGTCGAAATCAAGACGACCGGGGACAAGGTTCAGGACCGTCCGCTTGCGGAAATCGGCGGCAAGGGCCTGTTCAGCAAGGAGTTGGACGCCGCCCAGTTGGAAAACCGGGTCGATATCGGCGTGCACTCCATGAAGGATCTGGAAACGCATATGCCGGACGGCATCGTGCTCGCGGCCTTCCTGCCCCGCGAGGACGTCCGTGACGCCTTGATCTGCCCGACCGTTTCCCGTTTGGCGGATCTGCCGGAGGGAGCCGTGGTCGGAACCTCGTCGCTTCGCCGGCAGGCGCAGATACTGGCGATGCGGCCCGACCTGAAGGTTGTTCCCTTCCGGGGGAATGTGCAGACACGGCTGCGCAAGCTGGCCGCCGGCGAAGCCGATGCGACATTGCTGGCCATGGCGGGGCTCAACCGCCTCAGCATGGAAGACATTGCCGCGACGGCATTGGAGCCGGAAGAATTGCTCCCCGCCGTGGCGCAAGGCGCCATCGGCATCACGACGCGGGCGGGTGCGGATGAAATTTTGGACCTGCTGGCCCCCCTCAACGATCCGGAAACCGCGTGGCGCGTCACGGCGGAACGCGCGTTTTTGGCCGAATTGGATGGATCATGCCGTACGCCGATCGGCGGATTGGCTGAAGCCAAGGGGGATCAGGTGCGGTTTCGCGGGGTTGTCGCGCGTCCCGACGGGTCGGGTATGATGGCGGTCGAACGCAATGGCCCGGTTGCCGAAGCCGTCGCGATCGCGGCTGAGGCCGGCAAATTCCTGGCCAAGGATATGGATGACAGCTACCGGCCATGACTGTAGCCGCGCCAGGCGGGAACAACTCCCACGACGATAGACCGGTTCCCACCGTTTGGATTCCGCGTCCGCAGGAGGATGCCGAAGCCCTGGCGGAAGCCTTGGTTGCGGAAGGCATACGGCCGTTAATAGCACCGGTGATGACCATTGCGTACCGGCAGGTCGACGTACTTTTGGACGGTGTCGGTGCCGTACTCTTCACCTCGGCCAACGGCGTACGTGCCTTTGTGCGCCAAAGTAGCCGCCGGGATCTAACGGTGTATGCGGTTGGCGCCAATACGGGCGACGAGGCGCGTACGTCCGGTTTTGCCGACGTACAAGTGGCCGGCGGCGATGTCGACATACTGGCAGATTTCATCGCCGGGCATCGTAAACCGGCAGATGGCGCCCTGCTGCATGTCGCGGGCAGCGAGCGGGCCGGCGATTTGGCGGAACTTCTCAGACAACGAGGATTTTTGGTCGACCGTCGTGTCTTGTATGATGCCGTGACGGTTGAGGTCCTGCCTGATACGGTTGCGCAGGCGTTGGACGACGGCGCGGTCGATGCGGTTGCCTTGTTTTCACCGCGTACGGCGCGGATCGTCTGCGACCTATTGGTCAAGGCGGAGCGGCAGGACGCTGCGCCGGGCCTGACGGTATTGTGCCTCAGCGCCAATGTGGCGGAAGCGGCAAAAGCCCTCGATTGGCAAGAAATCGTCATTGCGGAGGCCCCGGACCGGGCTTCCCTGTTGCAAGCTGTACGTCTTGCGCTGCAAACTAGGCCAGCGCAAGCAGCCGACACGCCGAATGTCATTCAGGACGCCAAGGTGGAAGAAGCGGCGAATGGCCCATGGGGATCTATAGCCGGATCCGTTGAGGGGTCCGAGGCGCCGCTGCCGGGAGAGACCATGAACGATACCAAAGACACTGTACCGGACGAGACGCCGGGAGACGCGCCAGAAGAAGCGGCGAATGAACCGCCTGCCGTTTCGTCGGTAGAAAGACTTCCGGACGCCGAAACGGTGATCGAACGCTTCGGTGGTATTCGCCCCATGGCTCAAAAACTTGGTGTCACGCCAAGTACCATCCAAGGGTGGAAGTCGCGCAACCATATCCCTGAAACCCGCTGGGGCGAAGTCCAGGCCGTCGCCGAACGGGAAGGTGTTTCGCTGAACATAGATGGTGAACAAGTGCGGAAGGCGGACGAACTGCCGCCGGTCGCGCAACAGGCTGAGGGTGAGACGATAGAAACGAAAGCAGAAGAAACCGTGGCAGCCGACGACGCTAAAGAACCGGAAAAACGGCCGGAAGCGGCCCCGGCCCCTTCGGTAGCTGCGGTGCCGGCCGCACCGCGCAAGGCCAGTGGCTTGGCCTGGATCGCGATGATCGTTGCCTTGGCGTCGGGTGCCGGCCTCGTCACGCAGAGTTATTGGCGCCCGGCGATCGAATCATCGCTTAATGCCCATCTAAGCCAGTTCTTCGGTCCGCCGCCGGCGCCGCCCTCGGCCCCGCCGGATGCAACCTTGGCCGAATCGGTGGACGCCCTGCAGGCCCGCATTGATGCGCTGGAAAAGCGGCCCGTTCCGCAACCGACCGAGGCAGGCGGACCGGTCGATGTCGAAGGCGCCCTGGCCCCGTTATCCGACCGCTTGGCGGCCTTGGAAGACGCGATGGCAACGGCGCCGGCAACGTCCGCGGACCAGGTCAATCTGACACCGCTTAATCAGGCGATTGATGCACTGCGCTCCAGGGTCAATGCAATGGATACCCGGTCCGACGATTCTCTTGAAGCGTTCCGGGCTGAGTTGTCGACTTTCGCCGATCAGTTCGATGCTATCCGTTCAGGCATTGAAACGGTGACGGACAGGGTCGCCGCCGTTGAACGACGATTGGCGCAGATCGAGTCCGCCTATGGCGGGCCGAGCGGCAGCGAAGCCGCCTTGGTTCTCACGGTCGGGCAGTTGGACAGCTTGATGGCGGCTTCGGAACCCTTCGGCGGGACATTGCAGGATATCGCGGCCCTGGCGCCGGACGACGCGGCCGTGCAAGACGCGGTTGCGGCGCTGGAACCCATGAAGGATGCCGTTATCCCAAGCCGGGCGGACATTATCGACGCATTCGCGGATGTCGCGCCGGTGGTCGATCGGGTTGAACGGGTTGCCGGTGCTGAAGGCTGGGTCGACGAAACGCTTGCGGAGCTCCGCGGTCTTGTCAGCATCCGGCGGACGGATTCCTCGGAATCCGCCCCTGCCGCCTCCCGCGCTGAAGCAGCCTTGGAAAACGGCGATTTGGCTGGGGCCGTGGCAGCGGTGGAACCGTTGGCCGGCGAAGATGTGGCGATCGCCGACTGGGTTAAAAAAGCCAAACAGCGGATAGCGGCAAGCGCTGCCTTGAAAGGGTTGCGCGATGCGGCGCTGGCACGGTTGCGCATGGCGGCGACGGGCGGTTGAAGAATCCGGGTTACGCCGGCTTTAGACGGGATAGATAAATGGTTCGGGCGATATTTCTTTTCATCAAGATCGGTCTGATCGTCGCGGCCGCATTGTACCTTGCGAAATATCCGGGCCGAATCAGCCTGGACTGGCAAGGCTGGCATGTGGATATCTCCGCCAGTCTGTTTGCCCTGGGTCTGCTGGTCTTCGTCATCCTCGCGATCCTTTTTGCCCGGTTCTCCGGCGGTGTATTGGGCGCCCCTGGGCGGTTCATGGAAAACCGGCGGATTGCCCGGCGGGAACGCGGTTACAAGGCGTTGACGAAGGGGTTGGTCGCGGTTGCCGCCGGTGACCCGCAGGAAGCCAGGCGCTTTGCGCGCAAGGCAGACTCCCTGCTGCACGATCCGCCTTTGACCCGTCTGCTGACTGCTCAGGCGGCACAGCTGGAAGGGGATTCGAAGGCGGCAACCAAGTATTTCGAGGAAATGCTGGAAGACCAGGACATGGCCTTCCTGGGTACGCGGGGCCTGTTGATGCAGGCGATTAGCGACGGTGACACCGCCAAGGCGCGTCAACTCGCGGAAAAGGCATTTAACCTGCGGCCCTCGACCGGGTGGGCGGCCCGCCACCTGCTGGACCTGCAACGGGAAGGCGGAGATCTGGACGCTGCCTTGAAGACCGCGGATACGGCGCTGCGATACAAAGCGCTGCCCGAAGGGGAAGGCAAACGAACCAAGGCCAAGCTTCTAATCGCCAAGGCTCAGGAACTGCGCAGCGCCGGCGATCACGAACAGGCCCTGAAACTGTCCAACCAAGCCAACAAATTGGCGGACAACCTACCGGAAGGCGTAACCTTGTCCGCCAGGTTGCTTGCCTTGCGCGGCAAGGACAGCAAGGCCGCACGTGTGTTGGAGGACGCCTGGAGCAAGGATCCCGATCCGGCGATCAGCCGTGCCTATCGCGATATCGCACCGGAGGGGGCAAGTCCGCTGGAACAGGTGAAGCGCTTCGAACATCTGCTCAGCCTTAATCCGAACCATACGGAAAGCCATATCGCTTTGGCGGAGGCCGCCTTGAAGGCAGGCCTTTGGGGCGAAGCCAGAAATCACCTGGATATCGTGGCAAAGCGGAGCAAGGTTCCCGGACCCCGGATCTGCCGTTTGATGGCGGAACTGGAGGAATCGGAACACGGCGATTTGGAAAAGGCTCGTTACTGGCTGGCCATCGCCACCGGCGAGGATGCCGTCGCTGCCGAATAGACCGGCATGTATCTCTGCGGGACCCAATTGCCATTCTAGGGCCAAGACCGCGATTCCATCGATTCAAGGCGCTCTATAAGCGTTGACGATAATTTTGCCGGGCGGCTATGGTCCGGCTCGAATAATACAAAAAAACCCAATGGGAGGAAATTAATGAAACATATGCTGTTTGCTGCGGGCATGGCCCTGACGATGGGCTTCACCGCCGCACAGGCGGTTGCCGCCGATGTGACGTTGCGGATTTCCCTGCAATTGCCGATGAAGAGCCATCTGGGGCAAAACCTGTTGGTCTTCAAGGAAGAGGTGGAGTCCAAGTCGAACGGTGATATCGCCGTCGAAATCTATGACAGTGCCCAACTTTACAAGGATAAGGAAGTTCCCGCAGCTGTCGGGTCCGGCGCCATCGAAATGGGTGTCGCTTCGCTGACCCGTTATGTCGGCGATATTCCTGCGGTCGACATTTTCTACCAACCCTTCCTGTTCGATACGGAAGCCAAGGTTCGCGCGGCGGTGGCCAAGGGTTCGCCTATCCGAGACCCGCTCGACAAGGCGATTAAGGGAACCGGCTCCACTGTTTTGTGGTGGCAGGCCTATGGCGGCGCGATCATGCTGTCGAATGGTGGTCCGGTGAAAACGCCGGCCGACATGGAAGGCAAGAAGGTCCGCGTCTTCGGTAAAACGCTGGGCGATTTCGTTACGGCGGCTGGTGGCGCGCCCACGCTGATCTCGGGGTCGGAACAGTATCTCGCCTATCAGCGTGGCACGGTCGATATCGGCATGACCGGCGTTTCCGGTGTGAAATCCCGTAAACTTTGGGAAGTGATGGACACGATCACGGTGACGAACCACGCGGATATCGAGTTTATTGTCGTGGTGAACACGGACTTCTGGAACGGCCTCAGCGATGCGCATAAGGCGGTCATCGAAGCGGCGGCGGTGAAGGCGGAAAACAGCGTCCGGAATAAAATGTCCGCGATCGAAGCCGCTGCCTATGCTGCCGCGGAAGAAAACGGCATGACCGTTTATAAGCCGACCGCCGAGGAGCTGGCGGCGTGGCGCGAGGTCTCCCAACCGGTTTATGACGCCTATAAAAAGAAAGCCGGGGATTTGGGTGTGAAGATCCTGGAAGAAGCGAACAAGCTCTAGGGTTCGACCTTTTGGTACGCGGCGCCGTCCCCCGACCACATGGTCAATGGGGCGGCGCCGGTCTTGTTCCGGTCCCGTATGGGACGATGCCGATGATCGCCGGACGGTAATCGCATGCAAATATTCAGCAAATTGGTCCGTGGATTGGCCTGGATGGCGGCGTTCCTGTTCGTCGCGGCCGGGGTCATGCTGACCTATGAGGTTGTCGCCCGGTATTTTTTCACAAAACCGACCATCTGGGCCGCTGAATTGTCCCAGCTTTGCCTGATATGGGGATCTCTGGTCGCCATGGCATGGGCGCTTGGTGAACGCAGGCATATCGCGGTTGACGCGGTGGTCTCGCACCTGTCTCCGGCCGTCAGGCGCTGGACGGATGCCGTCGCGATGCTGGTCATCGCCTGGTTGAGCGCGATGGTGGTTTGGAAAGGCGGGGATATCTTCCTCGACAGTTTCGAACGGGGGCGGACAACAGGGTCGATGCTGGATCTTCCGTCCTGGGTTGCCGAATTGGCGGTCCCCTTCGGTTTCGCCGTATTGTTCGTTCAAGCTGTGGTGGAAGCGCTACGGGCGGCCGCTGGCCACAATACCGTGCCGGATGATATCGGCGAAGGCGGACATTTCGAATGACGATCATTCTGATTCTGGCCGCTCTGTTCGCGCTGTTGCTGTTGCGGGTGCCGGTGGCGTTCGCCCTTGCCGGGCTGGGCCTCGCCTTGCTGATACTGGGCGGGTTCTCGCCGCTGATGGCGCCGCAGGCGATCCTCTCCACCTTGGATGGGTTCATCCTGTTGGCCGTGCCGCTGTTCCTGCTGATGTCGAACATTCTGTTGAAAGGCGGGGTCGGGCGCGACTTGTTCGGCGCGGTCCATGCCTGGGTCGGTCATTGGCCCGGCGGATTGGCGGTGGCGACCATCCTGTCCTGCGGTATTTTTGCGGCGATCTCAGGCTCCTCGGTTGCGACGGCGGCGACGATCGGTACCGTTGCCATCCCGGAAATGATTAAGCGCGGCTATGAACGGCGCTTCGTCTACGGCTTGTTGGCGGCGGGCGGCACGCTGGGCATTCTGATCCCACCGTCGATCCCGATGATCGTCTATGGTTTCATCACCGAGGAATCGGTGATCGCGCTGTTCCTTGCCGGCATCGGGCCCGGCCTGGCGCTGGTCGTCCTCTTCGTCATCTATGCCATGATCCATGCGCGTTTCATGGGCGGCTATACGAAGGACAGACCGGCCACATGGGCAGAGCGGCGATCCGCCAGTATACGCGCGTTGCCCAGTATGGCGCTCGCGCTTCTTGTGATCGGGTCGATCTATACCGGCGCCGCCACGCCAACAGAAGCCGCGGCGGTCGGGTTCGCGGCCGCGTTGTTGATCACCGGGGTGATCCTGCGGACGCTGACTTGGGAGCGGTTCAAGGAAGCGGTCCTGGAATCGATGGCAACCACGGTGGCGATACTGCTGATCGTCGCCGGCGCAAAGGTCTTCGGAAAGGCCATCACGCTCTACCGGATTCCGCAGGAAATTTCGGTATTCATCACCCAGAACATCGACACGCCGATCATGTTCATCCTGGTCGTCAGTCTTGTGCTGCTGGTCATGGGCTTGGTTTTCGAGGCGCTTTCCATGGTGCTGATCATGGTGCCGGTTCTGTTGCCTGCGGCGCTGGGTCTTGGCCTCGACCCGATCTGGTTCGGCATCTACACGGTGGTGATGGTGGAGTGCGCCTTGATCACACCGCCGGTCGGGCTGAACCTTTATGTCATTCAATCGGTCGCCAGGGTGTCGCTATCCGACGTGGCGCGCGGTGTCATACCCTTCTTGGGCTTGATGTTCTTGACGGTCGTCCTGTTGTATCTGTGGCCAGACCTTGCGCTTTATATTCCTTTCAAACTGTAAAATACCGAATCAGGAGCCGTTCCCATGACTCAGCCCAACAAACTCCGCGCCTTGCTGCGGACCGACCGCCTGCATGTCATGCCCTGCTGTTTCGATGCCCTGTCGGCGAAAATGATCGAACAGGAAGGCTTCGGTCTGACCTTTATGTCCGGCTTTGCGGCCTCTGCCTCACGCATCGGTGCGCCGGATCTGGGCTTGATGAGTTATGGGGAAGTCGTCGACCAAGCGCGCAACATTTGTGACGCTACCAATTTCCCGGTGATCGGGGACGGCGATACCGGCTATGGCAATGCCATGAATGTCCGGCGCACGGTGTCAGGCTTTGCCCGGGTGGGCTGCGCCGCGGTGATGATCGAAGACCAGGTCGCGCCCAAGCGCTGCGGTCACACGCCGGGCAAGGAAGTGGTCGGACGGAATGAAGCTTTCGACCGCATCAAGGCGGCGGTCGATGCGCGCGAAAACGACGATATCCTGATTCTGGCGCGGACGGATGCCCGTCATCAACACGGTCTTGGTGAGGCGATTGATCGCGCTGCGAAATTCGCCGAATTGGGCGCGGACATCCTGTTTGTCGAAGCGCCCAAGACGGTGGCGGAAATGCGTCAGGTCTGTGACGAACTGCCGGGTCCGAAAATGGCGAATATCGTCGAGGGCGGTGAAACCCCGGATCTCACCCATGAAGAGCTTCGCGATATCGGCTATGCCATCGCGGCCTATCCGCTGACCTTGATGGCGGCGGCGATGCAGGCAATGACAAAGGCGCTGCATGCATTGCGCGACGATACGGCCCGGTCGCCGATGCTGATGGATTTCATGGAACTGCGCGACCGGATCGGCTTCAACGAATACTACACCACGTCCTCGGCCTACGAGACGTCGAAGCGCGATCACTGAGCGGATCACGTTGCTTTCGGTTGTCCGCAGAGTTTCAGGGCCAGCGGCGTCAACTCCTCAAGTTTGCGGGTGTTCAGGACTTCACAGACTGTGGGCGTCGGAAAGCGAACGATGTTTTCCGCCTTTAGTTTCTTGATCTCACGTGTGACGGTTGCCGCGTTAAGGCAAAGAAAATCGGCGATGTCCTCGCGTGACAAAGGTAGCGCAACAGCCACGGTTTCGTCGGTAATTCCGCGAAACCGTTTTGCGCGGTTCACCATCGCGGACAGGAATGTGCACAACCGTTCGCGGGCGTTGAACCGTCCCAACAGCAGACGATGCGCCAAACCGCTTTCCATTTCCGCCTCGGTCAGGTCGAAAAACGCACGGAACTTTTCACCGTCCGCGTAAAGCGCCTCGCGATTTTCAGCGAAGGTGCCCTCGCAGACGTCGGTCTCCGTCAGGGCTTCGTCCCAAATTTCAGGTGCCACCGATTTGGCGGGGCGCATGGCGTCGCCGGGCATTCGCAAGCAGAGCAATTGACGGCGCCCATCCGCCAAGGTCGCGGACGTCGCAACCATGCCAGATCGGATAACCCGAATCCGCGTTTCAGTCGATGTATCCAACGGCAACCGGTCACCACGCTTATACCGTCGGTGAATCACCTGCGGACCGATATGGCGTGCGAAGAGGCATTGGCACGATGTCAGGCAAGGCCCGACAGACGCTTCGACAACTTGGATCGGATTTTCTTGGGATATTTTGTTCATTGGCGGCCTCCTTTCCCTTCGAGAGGATCCAACGCCATGAAAATAGTCCCACAGGCCTGCCCGTTCTTTGTCCTGAATCAACTTCGTAAGAAATTCCTGTAAATTTCTGACCTATGTCAGCGCGGCAGTGAAAAATATCAGGCTACCATCCAGTTCAAATTGCCGGACCTGTGGGGTGGAGCCGGCTCTTGCATGAGAACGGGGGATCCTCATGAATGGGTTTGGTATCCGATTTCTTTCCGGCATTCTGGGTTTGCTTGCCGCTATCGCTTTCACACCGATGGATGCGGCAGCGCAAACAAGCGGCTGTCTTACATGTCATGAAGGCATTGAGCAGTTTGTTGACGGGGTGATGCATGAGCAGATCGTCGATTTCGGCGTCGAATACGGCGATCCGGCGGGCTGCGTAGTCTGCCACGGCGGCGATCCGACCGCGACCGAAGCGGCCGCAGCGCATACAGGAGCGCCTGCCGCGCTGACCGAAAACGGCGGCCCCCACGTCTTTTATCCCGACCCCGGTGCCCTTTGGATCGCCGACAAATCCTGTGGCCAATGTCACGACGGCTATGCTGAACGCCTGACAAAATCCCTTATGAATACCGAAGCCGGTAAGCTGCAAGGTAACCTGTGGTCCTGGGGCGTTCAGGAAGACATGAAAGTCGTTTGGGGCAATTATGACCTGATCGACGAAGACGGACCGGAACCGACGGTCGGAACAGAAGCCTATATTGAATACATGACGGCTTTCGTCGCGGCCCATCCCGACCAGATGCCGAGCGAAATGAAGCAAGTGCCGGATGTGGACGTCAACGCCATTGCCGAGCATCCGAACTTGGCTGGGATCACTTATTCCCGACAACAATGTCAGCGTTGTCATGTCGGTGTGACCGGACGCGAGAAGCGCGGGGACTTCCGCGGCACCGGTTGTTCGTCCTGCCACGTACCTTATTCGAACGAAGGTCTGTACGAGGGTGGCGACCCGACAATTGCCAAGGACCAACCAGGCAAGCTGATGCTGCACCGTATGCAGGGCAGCCGGAAAAGTAAGGTGAAGCACGGCGATCTCGAATATTCCGGCATCCCCAGCGAAACCTGCAATTCATGCCATAACCGCGGCAAGCGGATCGGCGTAAGCTATCAGGGAATCATGGAATTCCCTTATGGTTCCCCCTACGACGAGAAGGGCGGCAAACAGCCCAAGCTGCATACGAAGAACTACGTCTTCATCAAGGACGACCTGCACCATCAGATCGAATCGCGCCCGGGCAATCCGGAGGGCGGCATGCTCTGTCAGGACTGCCACACCACGGTCGATATGCATGGTGACGGAAACTTGCCGGGCACGACCCTGGCGCAAGTCGAGATTGAATGTGAGGATTGCCACGGTACCGTCGGCGAATTCCCGTGGGAATTGCCTTTGGGCTATGGCGAAGAACACGGTGTCGAATTGTCTGGAGGCGCCCGTGGCCTGGGCGAAGATCTGCTCGGCGAGCAGTATTTCGCAGAGGTCTACGAGCCTGAGGACGGCTATCTGCTCTCGGCCCGCGGCAACCCGCTGGGTAACGTCGTGAAGCGTGGGTCCAAGGTGATCTTGCATTCCGCTTCCGGCAACGACTTCGAGATCCCAGTCCTGAAACAGATTGCCTTGGACGGTACCTGGAAGAACCAGAATGCCAAGGTCGCGATGGGCAGTGTTACCAATCACATGGAAACGATGGAGTGCTATGCCTGCCACGCCGACTGGGCGCCGCAGTGCTATGGCTGCCATATCACTGTCGATTATTCCGAAGGAAAGACGGATATCGATTGGATCGCGAACGCAAATACCAGGGGTGAAAACGGGCTGACGGCAGACAACGCACTTGGCACCAACGGCCTGACCAGCGCCGGGAAGGTCTCGGAAACACGCAGCTATTTGCGTTGGGAGGAACCGACCCTGGGGATCAACGGGGAAGGCCGGGTGAGCCCGCTGATGCCGGGATGCCAGGTCATTACCACGGTAATCGACAAGGACGGTAATACGGTTGCCCATAATGAAACCTGGATGACTCCGGATGCCGGCGGAACCAAGGGTCTCGACCATGCTGCTGTACAACCCCATACCGCCGGCCGATTGGCGCGCAGTTGCGAGAGCTGCCACAACAATCCCAAGGCGCTGGGCTACGGTATCGCCGACGGCAGGTTCATGCAGGGGTATAACAAGGGCTTCACGGTGGACCTGGAAACCGCGAAGGGTGAGATCATTCCCCAGCAGACCCAATTGCAGTCGCAACCGGTGCCGACACTCGACCATGACTTGAGCCAGATCGTCACTCGTGACGGCAAGCAGTTGGTCACCGTTGGTTCCCATTGGCCGCTCACCGGACCGCTGTCGCAAGAGGTGCGCGAGAAGATCGAACGGACAGGGCTGTGTATGGGGTGTCACCAGAACATGACCAATGACCAGCTCTGGAGCGCCGTGAACAACCCGCGCTTTGCCACGAACAAAGAGCATCAGGAAGTTATGGATCAGGCGCTCCACTCCTTGGCCGGCGGCAAGGCGAAGGCTGAGTAAGAGGGCGTTCAAATGGACAAAGGCAATCCATCCTTACCGGCAGAGCATCGACTCGGGGGAGAGTAATCATGCGTGCGAGTACAACTCTTATTGCGGCGGCCCTTTTGGCGGGATTGGGTGGCACCGCCGGGGCGGAAAGCTTTTCCGGTTCGGGTTATTCCGCCCTGGACCTGCTGTCACCGTGTCAGAATGCCGACAACGATGCGCGCTGGGGTGAGGCGGCGGAGACCGAGTGCGAACAGTATTTAATGGGGTTCGCGGATGCCCTGCGTGAGGTCGGACAGGCCGGCGAGGGCTCAAGCATTTGCCCGCCACCGCAAAACACGCCTGACGAATTGCGTTGGTCCTTTATGCGCTGGGTACATGGGGACTATACCGAACGTAAGGCAATGCCCGCCGCCGACGCCGTCCTGGCATCGATGAAAGCGAACTTTCCCTGCCCATAATTCGGTGTGCGGGTACGTGTGCCGAAGGGCCGATTATTCCGCCAGGGTCTTGAAGTCGTTGCGCTCCAGCAGCCATGAGGCGATGACGCCGAAGACGAGGCCCCAGAAGGCCGCCCCGATATTGAAGAGTGTCAGGTCCGAGACGGTCACGAGAAAGGTGATCAGCGCGCCGAAGATGAAGCGTCCCTGAAAAGCGGTCATGAAGGCCATTTGCAGCACGCGAAGCATGGCGAGCCCGGCCAGACTGGCGATGAAGGCAGCGGGGGCGGCCAGCATGAATTTCGTGAAGATCGGCGCAGCCAGCCCAAAGGGAAGGGCGAGCAGGCCGACGACAACGCCCGCCGCATAGTGCTTTTCCCTCGCCCCGTCGGCGGAGATGATCGCGTTGGCCGGCCCGGTCAGGCAGGACGACGCGCTGCCCACCATGCCGGCGATAATCGATCCGATCCCGCAGGCCGTCGCGATGCTGTTCACCGGCGGTTCATGACCGGCGGCTTTCAGAATGGCAACGCCCTGAGCGTTTTGAACGACCAGAACGGTGATCGCCAGGGGGACAACCAGTTCGATCATCGCCTGCAGACTGAATACCGGGATCTGAAGCGTCGGCAAGCCGACGTGCGCAACACTGCCGGCCAAATCCACATCGAACCCATGGGCGATGCCCCAGGCCGCGACGCCGACGATCAAGGCGCCAATCAAGGGCGGCATTACCTTGGCCAGGTGCGGTATGGCCGAAAGGGCGATGAACGCGGCGGTCATCGGAATGGCGATGGCGGCATCGTCCCGCAGGGCGCCGATCCAATCCAAGCCGAATTTCATGAACACGCCGGCGACCATGCCCATCACGATCGGCATTGGGGCGGCCTTCATCAAACGCCCAACCACGCCGGACATGCCGAGGACGGCCATGAATACACCGGTCGCCAGGAAGGCGCCCACCACTTGTGGAAAGGTCAGATGGTCCAAAGCGGGGCCAATCAAAACCGTGCCGGGGATGGTCCAGAAAAACGCCAACGGCTGCCGATATTTCAGGCAGAAGAATATCGTCATCAGCCCATTGACGATGAAGACACCGAAAATCCAGGACGATAACTCCTCCGACGTCAGGCGCCCGCCCGCGCCGACAGACAGAATAATGGCGACCGGTCCGCTCGCGGCGAATAAAAAGGCCACGAACGCGTTCGAAATCAGCTGCGGGGAAAGGTCTTTGAATACCTGCATAGTGCCGCGAGCGTAGCGGCAATTCGCCAGCCATCAAGCTGCAATGCGGATAAGGTTCGTGTCGCCCCGGTCACCTGATGCACTGCACAATATCCGGTTTTATCAGGACACGACCTAATCCTCGCCGTAGGCATCTTCCGTTTCGGACGCAACGACCGCGACCGGGAAATCCTCTTTCGGACCAAGCGCCATTTCATCCCGCTCGAATAAGATCGGGCTGCGCATATAGGCGACCATCAAGTCCGCCACTGATTCCAGAGACGCCAGATTCGTGCGCTCCCAGCCATGGCTGGCGTCGCAGGCGAAACAGACCAATGCCGTGCGGATATCGTTGCCCGCTTCCAACGCCGCGGCGGCGTCAGAGCGATAAAATTTGAAGACGTCGCGGCTGTGCTCGACCTGGAAGGCCTTGGCCAGCGTTAACAGTTTTCGGGTCAGGTGCCAGTCGAAAGGACCGGCCATGTCCTGCATGGAAATGGTGGCGCCATATTCGCAGGTGTTCTGACCCGGCGCGATGGTGCCATTGTCGATGGACACCATTTCGGCAACGTCACCATGCAGCACATGGGAGGCACCGACACCGACCTCTTCCGAAATCGTCAGCAGGATGTGGCATTCCAGCGGCAGTTTGAACTTACCATCGACGATGGCTTTCGCGGCGGTTAACAGCGCGGCCACACCCGCCTTGTCGTCCAGATGGCGCGAGCAGACGAATCCGTCGTCCGAAAAAACCGGGTTGGCATGAACAACGACCGTATCGCCGATATTGATGCTGTGATCGATCAGGTCCTGCTTCGAATGGATCCGCCGGTCGACGCGAATTTCAAGATTGCTCCAGTCGCTGGGCTGGGTGTCGATTTCCTTGTTGTAGGTATGACCGGACGCCTTCAGCGGCAGGATCGTTCCGTGATGCTGACCCAGTTCGGAATGGATGGTGACACGCGCGCCTTCAGCGAAGCGGGCCGACCAATGCCCGATGGGAACAACCTCGCAACGGCCGTTGCTCTTCAGGTTCTTCACCATGGCGCCCAGGGTATCCAAATGGGCGACGATGGCTCTGTCGGGGGCTTTCGATACACCGGGCAGGGTGGCGCGGATCGCGCCCCGCCGCGTCAATTCGTATTCAATGCCCAGGTCGTCCAACATGCCACAGACCAAGTTGACGATGGCGTCTGTCATGCCGCTGGGACTTGGGGTGGTCAGCAACTGGTGCAGGACATCTGTCATATAGTCCAGGTCCAAGTCCCAGTCGCGGCCCTTCTTGCTGGCTTTCAGCAGTTCCGGTGTCAGCGGTTGAATTTCAGTCACGGTTCTCTCCGTTTCGATGATTATTTTTCTTCGAAAGCGCGGGTGCCGGTCTTGGCGGATGTCGACCGCGTTTGTGGGAAAAGCAGGTCGATAAACTTCTCCGCTGTCGGCTGCGGCTCATGATTGGCCAGGCCCGGCCGCTCGTTCGCCTCAATAATTGCGTAACCCGGTTGCGCCGGGTCCGTTACCATGAAATCGAAGCCGACGACCGGAATGTCCAGGACGCGGGCCGCTTCAATTGCCGCCGAGCGCAGTGAAACATGAAGCTCGTCGGTCACATCGTGGATGGTTCCGCCGGTATGCAGATTGGCGGTTTTACGGACGGCGAGCGTCTCGTCCTGCGGTAGGACGTCGCCCATTGTGTATCCGGCAAGACGGACACAGCGTTCGGTTTCGTCATCCATCGGAATTTCACTTTCACCGTCGGTCGCATTGCGACGGCGTCGGCTCAGTTTGGCGATCAATTCATCGATCGTATGTTCCCCATCACCCCGTATGACGGGTGGGCGGCGCACAGCGGCGGCGACAACTTCTTCGTCGATCACGATGATCCGAAGGTCCTGTCCCTTCACGAACTCTTCTATGATGACGTGGTCGCACATTGCGCGCGCATAGGCGATGGCTTGTAGAACTTCTTCCTCCGTTGTCAGGTCGACGGCGACGCCATGCCCTTGTTCGCCGCTGGCGGGTTTCACAACGACCCTTCCATGTTTTTCGAGGAAGGGAATGGCATTGCTGTCATCCGGCGCGACGGATATTTGGTCAGGTGCGCGCAAGCCGACATTCCTCAGCAGCCGCCGGGTCACCGCCTTGTCGTCGCAACGGCTCATCGCGACCGCGGTGGTCAATTCGCTCAAGGCTTCGCGGCAGGCAATTGACCGCCCGCCATAGGTAAGGCGGAATAGACCGGCATCGGCATCCTCGATCTCTACAAGAATGCCACGGCGCTTCGCTTCGTTGACGATGATCCGCGCATAAACATTCAATCCACTCTCTTCCGTCGGCCCGACGAAAAGCTTCTCGTTGATCGGGTTCTTGCGTTTAATGGTGTAGACGGGGATTTGCTCGAAACCCAATTTTCTGTAAAGAGAGATTGCTTCCTTGTTGTCATGCATCACCGACAAGTCCATGAAGCTGCGTTCCGCTTCCTTGAACAGGCCGGCAAGATGCATCACCAAGGCGCGGCCGATGCCCGGATTTTTTGCTTGCGGATCAACCGCAAGGGCCCAAAGGCTGGAGCCGTTGTCCGGATCGTTAAAGGCGGCTTTGTGGTCTACGCCCATGACCACGCCGACGACCTCACCGGTTCCGCCATCCGCCGGTTGATCTTCCGCGACGAGGACCTTCAAGGATGGGTCGTTCTGAATGCGGGCAAAAAACGCATCGCCGACGGGGACCATGGACCAGGCACGGTAGAGGCGGTTCACCTTCTTCTCGTCACCCGGTTCGGCTGGGCGAATGCGAATACCGTCCACAGGGGCTTCGGCTGCGATCTCACCAGTCAATCCCAGGCGGAAGGTATGCGACGGGTCCAGGAACAAGACCTGCGGCGCGGTGGCGAGGACCACGTGAGGCTCACGCACATAAAACGCGACGTCGCGCCGGTTCGTTCCTTCGTCCTGCACCATTTCAGCCAAGGCTTTGGCGCTGGTGAAGGTTTGCCCGAAGATAAGACGACCCCAGCCGCAATCGACGCTGACGTTCTCCTTAACGTCATCGTCATTGTTGGGCGTGGGCGGTTCGCCCCAGTTCTTGAGCGAGGCGAGATGCAGTCTCGTCCCGGTCAGGTCAGACCCTTTCTTCGTCACCATATCATGTACGTCCTGTAAGTCGGTCATGGGACTTCGATGTCTTAGATGCCATGTGTCTGCAGCCACATTTCAAGCAGGGCCACTTGCCACAATTTCGACCCCCGCAAGGGCGTGATGTGTTCGGTCGGGTTTTCCAACAGGGTGTCCAAATAGGCTTGATTGAAAAGCCCTCGTTCCTGCGCAGCTTTCGACGACAGTGCATCGCGCACATAGTCAAGATAAGGCCCATCGATATACTTCAGGGCGGGAACCGGGAAGTAGCCCTTTGGGCGGTCGATCACTTCGCTTGGGATCACCTGGCGGGCGACGTCCTTCAAAATTCCCTTGCCGCCGTCGCGAAGTTTCAGCTCAGGTGGAACGCGCGCCGCCAGTTCGACCAACTCATGATCAAGGAAGGGGACGCGGGCTTCCAGACCCCAGGCCATGGTCATGTTGTCGACCCTCTTTACCGGATCGTCTACCAGCATCACGGTCGTATCGATGCGCAAAGCCTTGTCGATGGGGGCATCCGCGCCAGGGCGGTCAAAGTGTTCCGCGACGAACGCACGGCTATAGTCTTTCTCGACATACTTCGCGGCGATTGCCTTGGCATATTCGTTTTGGTCGCGGTCGAAGAAGACGCCGGCGTAGTCGCCGGCTGGGTCGTTCGACTGCATCATCGGCGGATACCAGTGATAACCCGCGAAAATCTCATCGGCACCCTGGCCGCTTTGCACGACTTTCACATGTTTGGACACTTGTTCCGACAAAAGGAAGAAGCCCGCATTGTCGTAAGAGACCATTGGTTCGGACATTGCCTGGAAAGTCTTGGGCAATGTTTCGAGCAAACGGTCAGATTTAACAAAAGTTTGGGAATGATCGGTTGAGAAGTGATTGGCGATCAGGTCCGAATACTGGAACTCGTCGCCCTTCTCGCCATTCGCTTCTTCGAATCCGACGGAAAAGGTTTTCAACCCTTCCTGCCCGGCTTCCGCAAGCAAGCCGACAATCAGGCTGGAATCGACCCCACCGGAGAGCAGGACGCCGACCGGCACATCGGCCACCATGCGGCGTTTGACGGCAAGGCGCAGGGCTTCCATGACACGGTCGCGCCAATCCTCGTCGGAATAGTTGGTCTCTTCCGCCGTCGGACTGAAACGGACATCCCAATAGACATGATCTTTCCGCCGGCCGTCGGCTTCGAAAATTGAAATCGTTGCGGGCGGCAGTTTCTTGACACCACGCAGGATCGTATGGGGGGGCGGGACGACTGCATGGAACGTCATATAGTGATGCAGTCCAACCGGATCGATCGCCGTGTCGACATCGCCCGCGGCCAGAAGGGCCGGCAGGGACGACGCAAACCGCATGCGCCCGCGTTCCGGGTTGCCGGTGAGGTAAAGCGGTTTGATGCCCAGGCGGTCGCGCGCCAGAATCAGACGCCCTGTGTCGCGCTCGAATACGGCAAAGGCGAACATGCCGTGAAAGCGGGAAACGCAATCGGTTCCCCATTCGGCATAAGCCCGTAAGATTACTTCCGTATCCCCGTGGGAGAAGAAGCGGTGGCCCTTGCCTTCAAGCTCGGCCCGCAGTTCTTTATAGTTGTAGATGCAGCCGTTGAACGCCACGGTCAGCCCCAGATCGGAGTCGACCATCGGTTGCTCGGCACGGTCGGATAGGTCGATGATCTTCAACCGACGATGCCCTAACGCACCGCGCCCACGCAGCACGGCGCCGCCGGAATCGGGGCCGCGCGGCACCATCACATCCATCATCTTTTCAATGGCGCCAAGGGACGCCGAACTGCCGTCGAAGGTTACTTCGCCGCATATTCCACACATAGGATCTTTTACCGTTTTCCGTTTATGTAAATGCTAAGCGTCGGCCTCAACTGGTTGATACGAAAGGCACACGACGACACCCACCGGGGCCTCGGCGTCAAGCCTGGCCGGGTCAAGGGCGATTTCCATTTGCGAGCCCGTTTCATACACACCGAAAGTTTCGTTGTCAAAAGTTTAGTCCTGTAAACAATTGTTGACCTGGACCTCCGGTTCAATACAGTCTGCCGCCACAACACGACCTGAAAAACAACGCCCATAAAAAGAATACAGAAAGAGTGTTGGCCAATGCGTGCCGTGGCGAGGAAAGAAACCAACACAGATACAACGCATGACGTGCTTGTCGCGTTGCGCCGCATTATCCGTGCCATCGATTTGCAGTCGAAACGGATCGCGAAGTCGTCGGGCCTGACGACACCTCAGGTCATGGTCCTTCAGTCGATCCGCGACCTTGGTGAGGTGACGACCGGCCGATTATCCGGCGCCGTTTCGCTAAGTCAGGCGACCGTCACCACCATCCTCGACCGGCTGGAGCAACGCGGCTTAATCGAGCGTTATCGCAGTGACCGGGACCGGCGTATCGTCCATGCGAAATTGACCGCTGCCGGTCGCAAGGCGCTTAAGAAGGCGCCTCCCTTGTTACACGAAAAGTTCATCGAAGCCTTTGCCGGTTTATCGGCAAAACGGCAGATGGAAATGATCGCGACACTGGATGACGTTGCAGCGCTTCTGGGCGGCAGCGACCTGGATGCGGCGCCGATACTGGACGTTGACGCCCCGGCCGCTGGCGGCAACAAAGCGTATTAACCGTGCGCCACGGCGGGGTCGGTATCGTCGAATAGCCGTTCGACCAGAGCCGCGCGGCGGTCCAGAATTTTCCGGATGTTCAAACTGCCTTTTGCGGTTATCTCGCCATCGGCTACCGATGGCGGTTCGGCCATCACGACGGCCCGGGTGATCCGTGTTGATGAGCCCGTTGCCGTTTTGTTGACCTTGGCGAGGATTGATTCGACCGCAGCGTTAAGCTGTTCCCCCTGCAGCACAAGATCATCTGTTTCGAAGATGATGCCGGCTGAGGCTAGCTCCGCTTTATTGCCGAAAAGCAGTAATCCTATCTCATCACGATCGTGTCCTGCGATTACCAAATCGCTTGCGATGGATGAGAAACTTTTCAATAGATCAAGCCTAAGGTTCGACGCCCGAACCCAAGTTCCGGTCGAAAGTTTGAAGTCCTCCGTGATCCGACCATCAAAAACAAGGCCGCGGTTGGGGTCGTCGCTGTCGACGAAACGTACGGCGTCATTGGTGATCAGGAACCCTTCCTCGTCGAAGGCGTCAGCGCTTTTCGCTGGATCCCTGTAATAGCCAGGCATGATGTTGTCGCCCTTAAGGCGAATTTCGTATCGTCCTTCGCCTAAGGGCAGCAGTTTCAGGATGACCTCGGGCAAAGGCACGCCAATGATTCCCGACCGATCGACTGGTTCGTGAACCATGACGGCGGCGGGCGCGGTTTCGGTCAGCCCCCAACCGGAAATCATTAGCGGAACTTCGCCGCGAACCTCACGGGCGAAGTCTTCAATCGCGCGCCAGGTTTCCATGGGGAGTGAGGCGGCGGCGTAGAAAACGAAATCCAGATTTTCGAAATAGGCTTTCCGCAAATCAGGGTCACGGCGCATTGCTTCAATCTGCATGGAAAAGCCGACCGGCACGTTGAAGGACAGCGTGCCCGGATGCTGCCGCAGGTTCCGGATGCTCCGTTCCGCCGCATTCCCCATAGGGCGGCCGTTGTCGATATACAGACTGCCGCCATTGGCCAGGATCAGGTTGAAATTATGGCTGCCGCCGAAGGTGTGGTTCCAGGGAAGCCAATCCAGAATTTTCGGTGGGCGCTTGGACAGCATCGGCAGGGTCGCGCTCAATTGCGCTTGGTTGGTGGTCAGCATCCCATGGGTCGTCATCACGCCCTTGGGATTGGAGGTTGATCCCGAGGTAAAGAGTATCTTGGCCAAGGTCTCCGGCCCAACATCAGAATGGGCCTCGTCAACGGTGGCGTCGCAGCGCGCGGAAAGCAGAGCGTCGAAGGGGGTCACCGCAACGGGCGCGCCGTCGGTGCGGACGGCGATTTTTTCCAAGTCGGCGAACACATCCAGTGAAAGCGCCTCGCCAAAGGCTGCGGCGTCATCGGCGAAGACAAGGCCCGGATGAACCTTCCGGGCCGCATAACGTAACCGGTCGTGTGCACCTGGGATTAGGGAATATTGATCGGCCAAGGGAACAACAGGAATGCCCACATAGTGCCCGGCCAGTGCAAGGATGGCATGGTCGACCCCGTTGCCGGATAGGATCAGGACCGGTTTATCCGGGCCAAGGCCGCGTTCAAGCAAGGCCGCAGCGACGGCACGAACGGCATGGCGCATTTCAGCATAGCCGACCTCGCGCCAACCGGCATCGGGGTCTGCCGCATTCCGTTCCGCGATGAAAGTACGATCCGGTGCCGCCGTCGCCCAGTGGTCCAACCATTCGCCCACATTGCGCGCGACAGGCCCCAAGGGAACAGACGAGCGCAGAAGGATCGATCCATCCGCGCGGTTCTCTCTCAAGACAGAATGGGGGATGTGATTGGTCATGCCGCGATCCTACCGAAAGTCCGGATCCCGCTTCTGCAAGAAGGCGCGCAGTCCTTCGATCGCGTCCGGGCTGGTCTGGGCCAGCGCGACGCAGAGGCTTTCCGTGAACAGCCCGTCCGATCTGCCCATATCCTCAATTTTCGAAAGCGCTTGTATCATCATGTAGTTGGACAAAGGGGCGTTGGACGCGATCGTCTTCGCCAATTCCATGGATTTTGCAAAAGCCTCCCCTTCACCGACCGCGTAATGTGCCAGACCGAGTGAGACGCCTTCCGACGCGCCATATTTTCGGCCGGTCAGCATCATCTCCGTCATACGGTCGGCGCCCAGAATTCGCCCGACGCGGACCGACGCGCCGCCGCCGACGAAGATTCCGCGCCGTCCTTCGGGCAGTTGAAAAATTGTCGACGGTTCCGCGACGCGGACATGGGTTGCGGTCGCCAGTTCAAGGCCGCCACCGATTACGGCGCCTGACAAGGCCGAGACGACGGGTAGGCCGCCGAATTGAATGCCATCCATGATCCGGTGCCACCAACGGGAATGGTGGATTGCTTGTTCGGCGTCGCGCTCCACATGTTCCGACAGGTCGAGCCCGGCGCAGAAATGCCCGCCCTCACCGGTGATGACGGCAACCTTCGCTTCCGCCGGCGGTTTCGCAAAAAACGCGTCGATTTCCCGTATCAGCGCGTCGGACATCGCGTTGCGTTTTTCCGGTCGGTTCATGGTCAGGACGGCGATCGGCCCTTCCATCCTTACAAGCAAAATGTCCGACATTGATTTTCTCTCTTCGGTTGATCGACGGGCGTCCGGTCAGGTGACGCTGCCGTCCAATCCGGTGGATCCATAAAGCCACTGAACCACGTCGTACCAATCCTCGGCCGATTTTGTCCGCATGATTTGATTGCGTAGTTCAGCATGCGCCCCGGCTGGGTGATAGATGTGGTCACCAATAGCGCGCGACTGCAACTGTACGCGCGCCGTGCGTGTACGACGTTTCAGGTTATAGGCAGGCAAAACCTTTTCGATGTCGCCATTGCCGGCCTCCATTTCGGCTGCCAGGCAGACGGCGTCTTCCATCGCCATGCAGGCCCCTTGGGCGAGGTACTGCATCATCGGATGCGCCGCGTCGCCCAACAGGACGGCCCTGCCGTCGACCCAATTCATGACGGGGTCGCGGTCGCACAGAACCCAGAGTTTCCAGTCCTTGCCTTTTTCGATGATCTGCCGGGCGATCGGGTTCACATGCTCGAAGCCACGGCGAACTTCATCATGGCTGACCGGTTTGCCGGCAACCGGCTCCGGTGCGTCGTTGTGATAGGTAACGACCAGGTTAAATACCTTCCAGCCCGACAGCGGGTAGTGAACGATATGACATTTCGGTCCGGCCCAGAGCGTGGCGGCGTTCCACCGCAGGTCTTCCGGCATCTCTTCGGTGGGGATGACGGACCGATAGGTGGTGTGGCCGGACACGCGTGGCTTTCCGTCACCGACGATGCGCGGGCGAATGTTGGACCACAACCCGTCCGCGCCGATCAGCGCCTTGCCGGTGACCCGTGACCCGTCGGCCAAGATCGCAGAAATGCTGGTTCCGTCCTGATCATAGTCCACAACCTCACTTGATGTGCGAAGTTCGACCAGGTCGTGTTCCTGGCAGGCGCGTAGAAAAACGCCGTGCAGATCGCCGCGATGGACAACCGCGTAGGGATTTTTGAACCGGGTGCGGAAGGCATCGTCGAGCGGAACGCGGGTGATCTCGTCGCCGCTGATCGCGTCCATAAGGCGTAAGCTGTCGATATAGACAGCCATGCTGCGCGCTGCGTCGCCTACCCCCAGGAAGTCGAAGGAATGGAACGCGTTTGGGCCCAACTGAATACCCGCGCCGATTTCGCCCAGTTCCGGCGCCTTTTCCAGGACGATGGAGGGGAACCCCTTCTGGGCCAGGCCTATGGCTGTCGCCAAGCCGCCGATGCCGCCGCCGGCAATGATAATGGGGGCGTCCTGCGTCATGAAATTTTCCTCCTGACTGACCGGAACTCGACACCGGAAATTCGTTGGACCAGAGCCTACCCTGTCCGACCCAGCCATCAAGGGCGGAGGCGGCCAAAATTGTTCCCTACCCAAACAATATTTGTGCGGCACAGGCAGCTTTCACCCGCCCCTGAATGCGCGTTATGGTAATTTTTCGCTCCGGCAAGATCACGGTAGAGAAGAAAAATGACAGAAAACGTACTGGTAGAACGACGCGGCCGGATCAACCTGATCGCTATAAACCGGCCGCAGGCGCGCAACGCCGTGGACCCGGACACGGCGGACGCCTTAAAGGCGGCGTTCGAAGCCGGTGAAAAAGATGATGACGTCTTCGTCCATATCCTAACCGGCACGGATGGCGTGTTCTGTGCCGGTTATGACTTGAAATCCCTTGCAGTTGGGCGGGAAATCGCCCCAGAGGCCCCGATGGGGCCGACATGGCTCTCACTCAGCAAGCCGTCGATTGCCGCGGTCGAGGGCCCCGCCGTGGCCGGTGGGCTCGAACTTGCCTTGATGTGCGACATGCGTGTCGCGGGCGAGGGGGCCGTATTCGGGGTTTATTGCCGCCGTTGGGGTGTTCCGTTGATTGATGGCGGGACGGTCCGCCTGCCGCGGTTGATCGGGCAATCGCGTGCCTTGGACATGATCTTGACCGGTCGCCCCGTAGAGGCGGCGGAAGCCTTGAACTTCGGTTTGGCCAATCGCGTGGTTGAAAAGGGAGAGGCTCTGAACGCCGCGGTCGAAATTGCGGCGCAACTGGCGGCCTTCCCGCAAACCTGTCTGCGCAACGATCGCGCCAGTGCTCTCAAACAATGGTCCCTGCCGGAAGCGGAGGCTTTGCGGTTCGAATCCGAAATCGGCCGCCACTCCTTTGACAGTGACGCGGTCAGCGGCGCTTCGCGTTTCGCGGGCGGAAAAGGCCGCGGTGGAGATTTTGCAGAGATTTAACTGGAGATCGCCAACCATCGGGTGTGGGGACGGTTGAGCGTTCTATTCGCCATAGCGCAAAATCAAACGTCGAGAAGAGGATTCCGGTGGCCGTGAGGGAGGCGCCGAATGCATCTGGGTTGGGTTGTTGTCGTGGGACTTCTTCTGACCGCTTGCCAGACCATGGGTGGGAGCCGGACGGTGGCGCCGCAAGGGCATGCTCGACTTTGCCGGCGAAACCGACGCGACATGGACCATGTCATGTGCCGGGGATATCAGGGCGGAAAGCACCATGACACTTGTTTCGCGGGATCCTGTCTATGAGGGCAAGGGCCTGGACAGCGGAGGGCGCCAAATACGGTTCCTGTCGATAAGGGCGCAAGGGTAAACACGGCCAACCCAATTGACGGCCAACCGTTCGGTTACGACGGACTGGGCGCTGCACAATAAGACCCTTCCGCCGGCCGAATACCGCGCCGACACATGAACAAATCATGTTGCAATGCAACATATGGCCGTTATAACCGGGTTGCTGGCCGGACGGACGCGTCCCCGGTATTGTGGGCAATCAATTTTAATGGGCGATAGAAATTGGGTTGCGGCGGATCAGAATTCGCGCACCCGCTCCCTAAGATTTGCAAGGAATCTGTCTCATTTCCGATATTACGATCAGCCAGACGAAGACTGACATTCTTTCCGGCCTTACTGTTGCACTGGCCTTGGTGCCTGAGGCGATCGCCTTTGCGTTCGTCGCCAATGTTCATCCGTTGGTCGGCCTCTACGCCGCCTTTATCGTTGGGCTGATCACCGCCGTGCTCGGTGGGCGGCCGGGCATGATTTCTGGGGCGACGGGCGCGCTGGCCGTGGTGATGGTGGCATTGGTCGCCGATCATGGCGTGGAATACCTGTTCGCCACCGTCGTGCTGATGGGGATTCTGCAGCTCTTGGCCGGGATCTTCCGGTTGGGAAAATTCATCCGTTTGGTACCGCATCCGGTCATGCTGGGGTTCGTAAACGGTTTGGCGATTGTCATTTTCCTGGCCCAACTCAGCCAGTTCCAGGTTCCCGATCCGGATGAAGGCATGGTCTGGATGACCGGCTGGCCTTTGGCCACCATGTTGGGCCTGGTGGCGCTTACCATGGCGGTGATTTGGGGTTTGCCGAAATTGACCAACGCCATTCCCGCGCCCTTGGCCGCGATTGTCATCGTGGCGGGCATTGTCATCGGTTTCGACATCGGCGTCCCGCGGGTGGGCGACCTTGCCTCCATCGAAGGGGGATTGCCCATGTTCCATATCCCGATGGTGCCGCTGACCCTGGAGACACTCGAGATCATTCTGCCCTATTCGGTCATTCTGGCCCTGATCGGGATGATTGAAAGCCTTCTGACCTTGAACCTTGTCGGTGAAATGACCGGTAAGCGGGGCGGGGCGTCGAAGGAATGCATTGCCCAGGGCCTGGCCAATACGGTCACTGGCTTCTTCGGCGGCATGGGCGGCTGTGCCATGATCGGCCAGTCGATGATCAATGTGAAATCCGGCGGCCGGACGCGGATCTCGGGCATTTCGGCCGCGATTTTCCTGTTGCTGTTCATCCTGGTCGCCTCCAGCCTGATTGAGCAGATTCCGCTCGCAGCGCTCGTCGGGGTCATGTTCATGGTCGTCATCGGTACCTTCGCCTGGCGCAGCCTGACGATCATCCGGCGCATTCCTTGGATGGATGCGGCAGTGATGGTTCTCGTCACCGTGGTGACGGTGATGAGCGACCTTGCCGTTGCGGTGGTGGTCGGTGTGGTTGTCTCCGCCCTTGCTTATGCTTGGAACAATGCCACGCGTATCCACGCCTCGGTCAAAACGACGGAGGACGGGGTCACGGTCTATCAGATCGAAGGGCCGCTTTTCTTCGGGTCGACGGATGGGTTCGCGGAACTGTTTCATCCTGAAACCGATGCGGAAACCGTGGTGATCGATTTTGCGAACAGCCGTGTTGTTGATCAGTCGGCTCTGCAGGCGATCGAAGATCTTGCCGTGAAATACGAGGCGCTGGGTAAGACCCTGCAACTTCGCCACTTGTCACACGATTGCCATCGGCTGCTGCAGCGTGCTGGGCAGTTGATGGTCGATTCGGAAGATGATCCCGACTACGAGCTGGCGGTCGACTATTCGGTCAAGACCGGCGCTTTCGCAGGGGGGCATTGATCCGGACCCGAATTCGGGTGTGAGTCAGGGTTTTCGGATAGATTTTTCGAACAGGGTTATTGGGCTTCCGGCTCTTTCACCGGAACTTTCCGCCAATGGAACAGGCTGATCAGGAAGATCAAACCCAAATAGCCGATAAAAAACCCGGCGACGCCATAGCCGACGCCCGCCATAGTCAACGGAACGGCGGGCTTCAGGGCCTTTAGGGTGGCCATTGCGATTTTCGGATCGCATTCCAGCAGCAGCGCCCCGCCAAGATACAGCATCGGCATATTTTCCAGCCGCTGCAGGGAATTTCGCAGGGTCACATGCCGGGTTACCAGTTCCAGCAGGTATTCGCCTTCCTGACGTGCGGACGCATCGGCATTGCCGATCAAGTCGCGGATGTAGTCATAGCGAAGCTTGCCCACATTTTCCGCGCGTTCGTCGATGGCGGAAACCTGCGCAGCCAATTCGTCCACATGGCCGCCCAGGCGTTGCATGTATTGTTGATGAAAGGCGGGAACCTGCGTCAGGGCAGCGGCGCACAATAGTCCGAAAGCTATCAGAATCCAGCGGCGCATGAAGGTCCCGGGTGGTTGTCGGGCCGGGTTTGTCGTGACTGTCCCGGCCGGTTTTGCATTGCTTCGGTCATACCCTGCTGTGGACGGCTTGGCAAAGAGCCGGTTCGTTCCGTCCGGCAGGGCAAACCCCTATTTCGTTCCGAATATCCGATCGCCCGCATCCCCGAGTCCCGGCACGATATAGGCCTTTTCGTTCAGGCACTCGTCCAGCCCGGCGGTGTAGATGCGCACATCGGGGTGTCGGTCGAGCATGACCTGCACGCCTTCAGGCGCGGCGACCAGGGCCATGAAGCGGATGTTCTGACCTTCGACACCGGCCTTTTTAAGGACGTCCACCGCATAAGCGCCGGAATGGCCGGTTGCGAGCATCGGGTCGCAAAGGATGAACAGCCTTCCCTCCGGCTCCGGCAGTTTCACGAAATATTCAACCGGACGCTTGGTTTCGGGATCGCGGTACAAGCCGATCTGCCCTTCGCGGGCGCCGGGCATCAATTCCCGCAGGCCTTCGACCATGCCTAGGCCCGCACGCAGAACCGATACGATAGCCGGCTTGCGTCCGGCCAGGACCGGCGCGGTGGTTGGCGCAACCGGCGTTTCGATCCGGGTTGTTTTCAAGGGAATTTCGCGGGTGATCTCATACCCCATCAGTAGAGATATTTCCTTCAACAATCCCCGGAACATGGAGGTCGGCGTATCCGTGCGCCGCATCCAAGTCAGTTTGTGCTGAATCAGGGGATGGTCCAGGACGCGCAAATTCGGGAAGTCGGGGTGGCTCGGCATGGCGGGCGCTCTCGTGATATTTGGCGTTTGGCGAAACCGGGTACGGAGAAGGTTCAGAATTGTCCGTATGGCGGGGGCACAATATCGTGCCATCCCGTCCGCGCCAAGTACCGGAACCCATTGCAGAAACCGGTTGGGAGTCCGGTTGGGAATCCGGCAGAGAATCCGGTGTGCCACTTTGATTTCCTGCCGGAACAGCGTAATTTCCTTTGGTTGCAGGTTAAGCCGTTCGGCCTTTCGAATGGCGCTGACGATGGGAAAAATTAGATGGCCGCGGAAATCACACCCTTTCCGAAACCCGAACCACGCGCGGGTGCGCCCACACCTGAGCAGGTTCAACTGGACGCCCGCCGCGCCAAACGGGCGGCGATATGGATTGGGTCGGTTGCGGCGCTTTTGAGCGCCGGGTGGCTCGGACTCTGTGGATGGTATTTCCACGCCGTCGTCGGGTGGGCTTTGCTGCCAGCCCTGTTGCCGCATGAATTGGCCGGCATGTTCGCCGGTGTTTTCACCCCCTTGGCCTTCGTGTGGCTCGCGGCCCTGTTCTTCCGGCGCGGCCAGGACGTCCGGTATCATACCGATGTATTGCGCCGGCAATTGTCCTTGCTGGCCTATCCGGCGGAAGATGCCGAAGCGCGGATCGAATTGGTGGCCGATTCGCTCCGCCGCCAGGCGAAAGAACTGGGCGCGGCGGGTGAAGAAACGGTGTCCGCCCTGACGGATCTATCCAACGGCTTGCAGGGGCAATTGAAGGCACTGGAAGGGCGCACCAGCGACGCATCACGTGAAAGCGGCGCATTGCGGTCGATTCTGTCGGCTGAGGCCGAGAAGCTGGGTGAATTGATTGGCCGGCTGGAGGCGCAGCAAAAGACGATTACCGAATCGGTCGACCGTCAAACCACGACATTGGTCGACGCCCTGGATGCCGCGGCCGCGCGCGGGGACGGTGTTGCGGGCGCCTTGAAAGCGCAGGCCGAGGAAGTGACCGATGCCTCCGATCATGCCGCGCGCCGGGTTGAGGAAATCGGCGGCCGACTGGAATCCTATCGGCAAGATTTGGACAAGGTGGCCGAACAGGCGGGCGAAAGGGCGGAAGCAATTGCCGCCATGCTGAAAGACAGCGGCGAGGATTTACGCCGCGCCGGCGACGAAGCATCGGACCAGATCACGTCCTTTTCCGACCAGGTCCGCAGCCGGGCACAGGACACGGTTCGTCTGGTGGAAGAAGCCTTCCAATCGCAGGTGGAGAGTTTCGAGGCTTTCGCATCCCGGACCGACAGTCGGCTCGCCGGTCTGTCCGCGCGGTTGCGGGACGGCACGGTCAAAGCATCGGAAGCCCTGTCCGACGCATTCGACAAGCACGACCAACGGTTGGCGGCTTTTGACGGCAATACGGCGTCGCTCATTGCCAGCATCGGCGAGAAACTGGCGTCCCAGGCGGAAGAACTGTCCGCCAGCTTGGAACAAAGCCTGGGCATGCAGGTGACGGCCTTTTCGGCCTTCGCGCGCCAGACCGAGGCAAAGGCCGCGGCGGCGGGTGAACAATTGTCCGGCGCGGTCGATGCCTCCGCGGCGCGTTTGGCGGAAGCGGTGTCGATGCACGCAACGCGCATGCAGGACGCCGTCACCGAGAGCGAGGCGCGGCTGGGCGCAAGCGCGGATGCGGTCGATGGCGCGGTGACCGCGATCGTTAAACGATTGGAAACCGGCGTCCACGAACAGTCGGAAGCCTTCGACGGCTTTGCCTTGGCCGCCGCGGGCAAGACCGATGCCCTGGTCCGGGATATGGAGGAACGCACTGCCCTTACCGCGCGGTCCCTGCATGACAGCTTCGAGGCCGAACGAAACGCCTTCCGCAAGTTCGGCGAGGAAACCTCGGACCGCGTGGCACAGATGACCGGGCTTTTGGAACGTCAGGGCAAAATTTTGACCGGCGCCGTGGTCGCTGCTCTTGGGCGGGTCGAAACCGAGCAAGGCGAGTTGTTGGATCAAACGCGTGGGCGTTTGGAAAAGATGGGTGACGAATTGGGCGAAAAAGCGGCCCGTTTCGCGGAATCCATGGGCAGTGACATCGACCGGACCGCCAAGTCCATGAATGCCAATGTCGACCGCAACGCGGAAATCGTTGAACGGATGCAATCGGCATTGAAGCAGCAGGTTGAAATGCTGATGGATGCGGCCTCCCAGACCGAAAGCCAGACCGCGCAAATACTGAAGTCCGTTGCCTCGCAAAGCGAGGAATTGAATGACGCGGCGACCCGGATTGCGACCCAGACAGGATTGGTCAGAAGCGCAGCCGACGCGCAAAGCCGCCAGCTTTTGACCGCCTCCGAATCCGCGACTGAGAAAATGGAAGCGATGGGCGCGGCGTTACGTGAACAATCCAACCTGATTGGAACAGCGACGGAAACCGCGGCGGAACGTGCCGATACGATGCGGGACTTGATGCGCAAGCAGGCGGACGAAATGAGCACTGCCGCCGACCGTGCGGCCCAACAGGCGGCCGATATCGACGCCTTGCTTGCCGCCCGTATGAAAGAGATGCGGGATTCGCTTCAGGCCGGATCCGCGGAACTGGTCGATACCTTCGATCCCGCGGTCACGCAGGGGCGGGAAATGGCGGAGTTGCTGCGCAAGCAAAGTTCGGAACTGCGCGACGCAGCCGACTGGGTTCAGGATCGCACCGACAAGATCGGCGATTCCTTACAGAAACGCAGTGCCGATCTGCAGACCGCGTCGGACAAGGCCGCGTCATTGATCCAGGCAATGAACGAAACACTTCGCCAGAACGTGGCGGCGCTGAACGACGTTTCCGAAAAGGCCGGCACGGATATCATGAAGATCCGCGAATCCTTGCGCCAGGATGCGACTGCCCTGCAGACCTTGGCCGAGCAGATCGCGGTTAGCGCATCGAACACGGAAGCCAGCTTGGCCGGTCAAACGGCGACGATGGCGGAAGCCTCCAAGATCGCCGAGGAACGGACCGAAGGTATCCGCTCGGTGCTGGAACGTCAGGTGGAAACCCTGTTGACGGCGGCGGATTCGATCCAAACGCGGATTGGCGAGGCAGGGGATAACTTCCGTAAGGAAAGCGAAGAGTTCGGCACGGCCATGGATAAGGCGATGGACTTGTTCGGCGAGCTTTCCCAGAAGATGGGCAAGGAAGCGGAGCGCCTAACCTCCACATCGGTGAGTGCCGGTATGCAGATGGAAGACCATCGCACCGGCCTGGCCGGTCAAGCGGCCCAGATGACAGAAGCGGCATCCGCCGCGGCAACGGCCGCACGACTGTTGGGCGATGCCTTTGCGCAGCAGGAAGAGGGCGTCGTCAACGCGTCGGACCGTATCGCCAAGCGGATCGAAACCCTGGTCACCTTGTTACGAACCCAGACAGGTGACCTGACGGCGGCCGGTGACCTTGCCAATTCGCAAATCCAAACCGTGGCAAAGTCCCTTAACACCGAAACGAAAACCTTGACCAAGGTCGCGGAGGAAACCCAACAGACGCTGACCGGGCTGAGCGAATCCGTTGAGACAGGCAGTAAGAAACTGATCCGTGCGGTGAGCACCGCCCGGGACGACGCGGGCGCCATCGGCGAAGACTTTTCGAAACAGGCCAAGGCCCTGGTCGACGCTTCCGAACAGGTCGGCAAACGCCATCTTGAAATCCGAGACCTGGACCATTCCTTGAAGCGGGACTTGTTCCTGAAATCCGCGCGTTTCATCGTCGAGGATTTAAATTCGACCACCATCGATCTGACGCGGATCGTCGAAGGCGATGTCGCGGAAGCCGATTGGCGCCGCTATATCAAGGGCGACCGATCGATCTTCACTCGTGCGCTTCTACGCGGGAAACCGACAGCGCTGATTCGGTCTATTTCCGAAAAGGTCAAACAGGACAAGGAGGCGCGGGACTATGTCACCCGCTATATCGAACAATTCGATCGCCTTCTCGACCAAGCCAAGGCGAACGATCCGGAGCATCTGCTGCAATCCACATTCATGACGGCGGATGTAGGCAAGCTCTATGTCCTGCTCTGCCATGCGACGGGTCGGGAGGACGTGCAATAATAGGCGCCAACAAGCGAGAGCGACGGCGAGAATCAGTATTCCAACATTGTCCCGGAAAGCGCGGCACGGCCGCGCCGGCGCAATAGATCGGCTTCATCGGAATTTGCGACCAGCTCCAGCAACCGGACCACCACGGCGAGATTCGCGAAAGCCGGTTGGTGCTGGCTTTTTTCCAAGTGCGATAATTCCTCTACCAAGGAAACGCTGTAGTCGTTTAACAGTTTCCGGATGTCGTCCAACTCGTTCTGACATGCAGCCCGGATTCCCAACTGGTCCGAAATTCGGTATAGCGCCGACAGGGCTGCGGCGCGGTCTTCTGCCGCCTCGAAGGCTTCTTCATTGGGCCATTCGACCAGTTTTTCCATTTTTCCGGCGCGCTTCTTCACCAAGGCGCCCACGATCACCTTCTCAGCCTTGGCCATGATGCGTGCCTGCATGGTTTCCGCCACGGTGTTCCGACCCGCATACATGCGCTGTCCCCATTCACCATCGCGACGGATGCCGATATCGGTTGTGATACCTTTGAACGCGGCGGCGAAACGGGCGGCCTTGCGAACGATTTCTTCCTCGCTCGCTTCAAAATCGCGTGCAACCTCAACGGCGGCCTTCGCATCTTTTTCCAAGGCATCGATCACGATTTCCCCGGCGATGCTCAAGTCGGTCCGGCGGATCATCGCATCGTCACCCTTGCGCGAAAGGGATCGGAAAACGCGCAGGATAGGGAAGGGCTGCATCAGTCGCCCGATAACGATCAGAAGAAGATAAATCTCCATGCCCGGCCGCTCGGACCCAATATCTGTGTAATGTTGCAGGATCGTGGAAACGCTCTTACCTGTCAGAACAGCTATCGGCTTGTCCGGCAGCTGTTTTTTCAAGGCTTCGACATGATCGGCGATCGACAAAATCGCACGCATTTCCTTTATGTCCTCGACCACGGTCGTGCCGCCCATCCGTTTGGCCAATGCCTCATGGGCGTCGGCGTCGCCTTCGGTCGGGTCAAGGGCTTCGCCGAGTGCTGCGGCGGCCTGTGCCCAGATCGCGCTGGCGGTTTCCGCGACGGCGGCTTCGTCGCCGGCCTTTTGTGCGGCGACGAAACGGTCCGCTAGCGGCGGGAAGCTGTCCGCCATGAGTTCTTCGCTGATCAATCGCCAGAACGGAAAGATGTTCTTGCGATGGATGAAGCCGGTTCGCTTGAAGCCCACATCCTCGTTCGTGAATATGTCTTCAAAGGGGACGCAGAGGATTCTTTGCGGGGTGTAGACTCGCGGGGCACGGACGGCGGCTAGATAAGGCCGCATCAGGGATATGATCGCTTGATGCGGCAGACCGAACCGGTTCTCGTTCCGATCCAATTCGATCCTCGCGCCAAGTTTCTTCAACTGCTCGTCGGGCAGGTTCTCGAACAGCGACATCAATTGTTTTTTGGCTTGATCCGCGTCTGTCATGCGGGCTCAACCTTGAAGCGGCCGACCTTTTCCCTGATGTCCTGATCGGTGGCCATCATCTCCGTTGCCGTGACAATGTCTTTCCAGCGGTCCTGGTTTTCGCGGATGGAATTCCAGAAATCTTGATTCCGGTCGGCGGATTTACGCGGCAGAATGGGCAAGTACAGGGCGAAAAGCCCGACCAACTCCCGCTGGTCGACACGCTCCAGCCGGCTTGTGGCGTCCCATTTTTCGATCAGTCTCTGCCAACCGTCGAGAATATTGGACACTGTTTCGACCTCATTCGTCAGCGCCGCCCAGGTGGTGTCCCAGTTCTTGATGCTGTCGAGAATCGCAGCCTGATATTCGGCGGCACGGGCGACCCGCTCCTTGGCCGTCGAAGCGGTTTTCCGGGCGGCGACTGCAATGCGCTGCGCCATTTCCGCGGGGCCTACTGGTTCCGGGATCAGCCAATCCATCAACTCGGCAGCGAATCGCTCCATATCGGCCATGGTCGTGGTATAGGGACCCGGTAGTTCCAGTGCTGGGGATCCCAGGGGCAGGATGACGTGCGCCCATTGCCGGATGCGTGACAGGATCGCGTCGATGGGGCTCTCAAGTGTTGCGGCATGCGGTTCCAGTGCTGCGGCGGCGCGCGCCCTCAAATCTTCTAGATTCAATTTCTCGAAATCGACACGTTCCGCACCCAGCGCGGTGAGCAAGTCGTTTACCAGCAAACCTTCCAAGGCAATGGTGGCGCGTTTGTCGGCTTCTCTTCGTTCACGGGCCCGGCGCAGCAGGCGCGACCCGCCCAGGGCCGTCATCCCGACGGCAAGGCTTGCCTGTTCGACGGTGGCGGGCGTGATTGCCGACAGTTCGGAAAGCTCTTCCATCAGGGCGCGGTCGAAAACGGTCATGGAAAGCGTTGCGCCGATTTTGCCCTGGGGAATGACGCAGGTCTTCAGCCCGCCGGCGAGCCCCGGCACAAGAAATTCTATCGCGCCGTCGGCGCCATGCCGCATGCGTGTGAAGAAAAGCAACCGCGTGGTGAACGGCACGGCGACACCGCGTTGCGAAAAATCCGACGGCAAGAGCGTACTGCCTTGACCGCGTCCGGTACCGGTCATCTTGAAATATACCCCAAAACCCGCCTCGACGCCGTGCGAAAGGCGGTGAAACAATCCCCACGGTAAATACAGCCATTATATTGGTGATTCGTCGAGACTTTCTGACAAGGGAACTCTAATGCAAGGAGTCGTCCTCAATCAGCCGGACTGCGCCGAACTAGCCATTTCTAGGGGCAAAGCATAGAGTTTCCAAGGGGATGGTTAAAGCGGTTCGGGTGCATCGCGGCACTGTCGGTCGGAAGGATGATAGGCTTGGCTGAAGTTTCGTTGGACGAGGTAGTGCTGCGCAGCGCCGAGCCGAGTGAATCCGCGGCCCTGAAGGCGATGGGGGAGGCGCTTCTTGCCGAGACCCCCTTCTTTCATCGCTTGCCTGCAGAACGCGCCGCGTCCGTGGGGGAAATGGAACATGTGATACACTCGGTTCTGGCTGCCCCCGGATGTGCCTTGATCAATGCCTGGCACGGGGATCGCCCGGTCGGGGAATGTCTGCTTGTGGGCGGACAGCTCAACCGAATCCGGCATACTGCCACGGTTGGGATCGGCGTATTGCAGGCCTATCAGGGAATTGGGATCGGCCAGGCTTTGATGCGTGATGCAGTGGCGCGGGCCCGGTCGGCAGGTATTGTCCGCCTTGAATTGACCGTCATGGTGCCCAATGTGCGAGCAATCGAATTCTATGAACGCTTTGGGTTCGAAGTTGAGGGGCGGAAACGCGCCTCGGTGATGATTGACGGAGAACCGGTGGATGAGTTGTTGATGGCGACGATTCTGGCCCCATAGTTGCTTATAAGAAATACTACGATGCCGCCGGGTACGGCCGATCGCGCGATCATGGCGATTCACCCCGGTGCGAAGATGCGGTAAGGTGGCTCGATGTTCGGCAAAATCGTCAAATCCGTTTTCCTCAACAAGGAAGCGCGCGACGCGATGGATAAGCGTGACGAGGTTCTGCGACGGAAGGCTGAGGCCGAATTGCCGCCGGAACCGGAAAGCTTGGCCGACGCGGCCTTGAACGCGGGACGCGAAGCAGAACTGGACGACATGTTGCGGGGCAACGCGAATGCGACCGATCTGGACCGGGAGACGATCCGGGAAGCGATTGAGTCAGCCCATCGTGAGCTGATCGAAAGCGGCGACCTTCCCGGCAAGACGAACGACGCGCCCCAGCTTTCGGCAATACCCCAGCGTTCCGCTCCGCCGGCTAAGGAGCATGACGATCTTGTCCGGTCTGCGATGCTGATCTACCGGCAGAAGCAAAAAGTTCTGGATGATTTGGACCCGGCGTCTAAAAAGAAGCTCCAGATGATGGCCAAAACGGTCTTTGGCAGCCAAATCAAGAAATGACGCAGCAAGAAGTTAATGTAACCGCGCTTGCCGATGGCGTGGCGGCGGGTGACCGCCGCAGTTTGGCGCGCGCCATAACGCTGGTCGAATCGACCCGGGCCGACCACCGCGCGGCGGCTGAGGCATTGCTCGAACGGTTGATGCCGTCGACCGGAAATGCCATCCGTGTCGGGATCTCGGGCGTGCCGGGGGTCGGGAAATCCACGTTCATCGAAAATTTTGGCAAGCAGGTGACCGAAAAAGGTCACAAGCTGGCCGTATTGGCGGTCGATCCTTCTTCGAAGCGCAGCGGCGGTTCCATCCTGGGCGATAAAACGCGGATGGAGGAGCTTTCGCGCAACCGGTCTGCATTTATCAGGCCGTCCCCTGCCGGCGTGACCTTGGGGGGCGTCGCGCGCCGGACCCGCGAAGCCATGCTGGTCTGCGAGGCTGCCGGTTTCGACGTAATCCTGGTGGAAACCGTCGGTGTCGGTCAGTCGGAGACAGCGGTCGCGGAAATGACGGATATGTTCCTGCTGTTGCTGTTGCCGGGCGGTGGGGATGAACTGCAGGGATTGAAGAAGGGCATTGTCGAATTGGCCGACATGATTTTGGTGAATAAGGCGGATGGCGCCCTGATCGAAACCGCCAAACGGTCGGTTGCTGAATATACCAGCGCATTGCGTATGCTACGTCCCGCGTCGCCCAATTGGACCGTCCCGGTACTCCCATGCTCCGCCCATACGGGCGACGGCATTGGCGAAGCCTGGCAGAAGATCGAAGCATTCCGTGACGCGCTGGGGAACAGTGGGGAAATTGCAAGGCGCCGATCGGCCCAGGCACTCGACTGGTTATGGACGGAGGTAGGCGAAGGCCTGATCGCAGCTTTGAAGGCGCATCCCGACATCGTCGCCGACTTGCCGGAGGTGGAGCGGAAAGTGGCGGACGGCGTCTTGCCGCCAACCATCGCCGCGCGGCGGTTGATCAGCCTGTTCGCGCGGGCTTAGAAGATTTCGGAACCGATAGTCGATTCTTGAACCTCTCCGTCGCGGTGACCAGTGCCCGCATGGTGCCGTCTTCCGCTGCGGAATGACCGGCATCAGGCACGATGATCAATTCCGCTTCGGGCCAGGCTTTCGACAATTCCCAGGCGGAGGACGGCGGACAGACCACATCATACCGGCCCTGCACGATGATGCCGGGCAAACCGCGCAGGCGCGACGCTTCTTCAAGCAACTGACCTTCCCGAAGGAACAAATTGTTGACGAAGTAATGTGCCTCCAGGCGCGACAAGGCTAGGGAGGTTTCCGGGCTGCTCATTGCCTCAATCGTAGAGGGGCTTGGTATCAGTGTTGAGCAACTGGCTTCGTACCGGCTCCAGGCCGCGGCCGCGGGCATATGCACGGCAGGGTCGGGGTCGCATAACCGCCGATAATAAGCATTTAACGGATCGACCCGCTCGGCGGTGGTCAAATGGGCCATGAAATCATCCCAGGCCGCCGGGAAGAACTGGCGCATTCCGTTCATGAACCAGTCGACTTCCTGTTTTCGGCACAGGAAAATACCGCGCAGGATCAAGCCCGAGCAGGAAGCCGGATGTGCTTCCGCATAGGCCAACGCCAAGCTCGATCCCCAGGATCCGCCGAAGAGCAGCCATTGATCGACCTCCAGGAAAATGCGCAGCGCTTCCAGATCGCCGATCAGGCTTTGCGTATCGTTATCCTGGATTTCCGCATAGGGTTTGGATCTGCCGGCGCCCCGTTGGTCTACCAGGACGATCCGATAGAATGCTGGGTCGAAAAACCGTCGATGCCCGGGTGAAAAGCCCGCGCCGGGTCCGCCGTGAAGAAACAGCACCGGGACACCATCCGGATTTCCGCATTCCTCCCAGTAGATGCTGTGCGGCTGGGTGACCTGTAGATGGCCCGACTCGTGTGGCTCGATGACGGGATAAAGTTCAGTGCGGGGCATGGGGTGTTCCGGAACCGTGAGAATGCCTGCGGAATATAGCGGGTAGTCCGGCAGCCTATCCACTTATAATCTTGAATTTCCGAATCAATTTCGGGGAAACGGTGGATAGAGTGACGAAACCCATGACCGATCGATTGAGCTGTCGCATTTGCCGCCGAAAGAACAGCCGGCATAGCGTTCGGATGTGTGTTGGAGGAGAGGGCCCGGTTCGTGTGGCCGCCATTGCAATAGTCGCGGTTTTCGCCACCCTGGCCGGCGCTGCTGCCGAAGATACCAGGACGGTACCAGATCTGATAGTCGATACTTCTGAGGCCGAAATGATGCCTGATGGGACGCTGGCCGTCCCGAAAGGCGAGGAAATCGTTCTGGCCGGCTTGGATGTCGCTTTGGGATTGGCACCGGCTTCGAAAGCCTATCTGCGGGAATTGAGAGCGCTGCAGCGCGAGCATGGGCCTTGGCGCCTGGTTGGCGCACAGCGCGACCGACATGGGCGACTTGCCGGACGTGTTGAGACGAAGGCCGGCGACTGGGTACAGGAAAGGATGCTGCGCCTGGGGCTTGCTCGGTTCGCGGGCGGCGTACCCGATAAGGACCAAAGGACGGCGTTGCTGATGGCGGAGCAGGCCGCCCGGGCCGAAAGGCGGGGCATTTGGCGCAATCCGCGTTATTTTGTACGTCCCGCCGGCGATCCGGACAGCATCTACAACGGTTTTCAGATCGTCGAGGGACACGTGCGTGATATTGGGCGGAGCGATGGAACGGTGTTTCTCAACTTCGGCGAGGATTGGCGTGTCGATTTCACCGCCGGTGTGACAGCTCGCCTCCAGCCCGACGCTCTGCCAAAGACGGCAGAGGGCGTGTCGTTATCGATCTACGACTTGGATGGTCGCATGGTCCGGCTGCGCGGTGTGGTCCGCCGGTACAACGGCCCCTTCATGGAAATCGTCTCTGCCGATCAGATTGAGTTGTTGCCGAATGCCGAGGCCGACCCGGTCACATTTCGATCAGCAAATCCTTCGGATCTTCCACACGATCCAGGATCGACGCTTTGAGCTTGCCCAAAGCGCGGCTTTCCAACTGGCGGACCCGCTCCTTACTGACGCCTAGACGCCGGCCGAGCTGTTCCAAGGTCGCGCCGTCTTCAACCATGCGCCTTTCCTTGATGATCACCTGCTCGCGGTCGCTGAGTTCCTCGATGGCTTCAGCCAGCCAGGTCGACCGCGTCTTGGCGTCATGTGCGCCGGTAACGCTGACTTCCGGGTCGGGGCGGGTATCGGCCAGGAAGTCCTGCCAATTGTCGTCGGACCCATCGGCGATGGTCGCGTTCAGCGACTTGTCCGAGGCCGACATGCGAAGCTCCATCGATTCCACGTCGCTGATGCCTACATTGAGTTCCTGGGAGACAAATTCGCGGCCTTCCTGAGTCATCCGGCCGCTTGGAGCGTCGCTGATCCGCGCGCGCAGGCGGCGTAAGTTAAAGAACAGGGATTTTTGGGCAGCGGTGGTGCCGGTGCGCACGATCGACCAGTTGCGCAGAACATAGTCCTGCATCGCCGAGCGGATCCACCAGGAAGCATAGGTGGAGAACCGGACATCGCGTTCCGGCTCGAACCGTGCTGCGGCCTGCATCAGACCGACATTGCCTTCCTGCACCAGATCGCCCATCGGCAGTCCGTAGTTCCTGAACTTGGATGCGGTACTGACAACCAAGCGCGCATAGGCGCGAACCAGTTTATGAAGCGCCTCTTCGTCCTGGTCGTACCGCCATCGCCGCGCCAGGTCCTGCTCTTCCTCGCGGCCGAGAAGCGGCACGTTCATAGATTTGCGGATATAAGACATATTCGCGCGTTGAGTTTGTGGATCGTCGATATGGGCCATGTCACTCACTCCCTCATCCTAAAGACTTCCGATCAAACGAACCCGCCTGACTATATATACCTACTCTTACGGTTGGTTATTGCGATTGGACCATCTAGCCATCTCACTTATCTGAGAGGACGGGCGCGGAAAGACGACTCTGCGAAGGGCGAAAAGAGAGAGAATTCAAGAATTATTTAATGAAAACAAATTCATACAATGTCGGATCAAAGGATCGTTCGTTGATTGAGGACCCTTTGGAAAGGAAGAGTTGACTGCGGTAGCTGACTATTTTTCCTGGTCCGCGGCGAAGGTCAGACCGTTACAACGTCTTCCAACGCACCCTCGCGCGTCAGGCAGGCCGCTATCAGTGTACCGCCGCGGCCCGCGCCACCGTCGAGGGAGACCGTATAGTCGGTTTCAATCAAGCCGCGGTGATCAGGGTCGTATCCACGGACGATTTTCCGAAACCCCCGATAGGGCTCATTGATCGCTTCAAAGCTCCGGGGGGCCCACCAAAGCGCATCCGCCTGCCCCTGAAGCGGTTTGGTATTGTCCAAACCCGCCGCGACGAACAGCACGGTTTCCTCTTCCGTAAAGGCGGCGCGTTTCAGCTTCGTGATCAGAATTTCCTGGCCGGCATGGGACTTCAACCGCCGACGGATGTCGGTCGTCCAATAAGTCAGTCCCAAAGTGCCTTCCTTGGCGGCCTTATAGCCTTCCGCGGCATCGGTTCCATAGGCCAACAGCGTCGCTTCCAGGCCTCGGTGAAGCATCCAGTCCAACAGATCCTGCGGACGCGCGGCAAACTGAATCTGCAGCAGTTTCTGGAACATCTCCTCCTGCGCACCGCGCAGCATGACGAAGTCGTCCTCGTGCACGTAAGGCGGCTGTGCCATGAACCAGCACCTGAAACGCAGAATTTCCGTCAGTACTTCCGTCACGTCATTGCCGAAACCCATATAATTTCCGAGATAGACCATGCAGTCGCCGGGTTTCAGCCGTGTGGCGATGGCGTCGTGCAACTTTTCCAGCTTGTAGATTTCGCCATGGATGGCCCCAACGGCCCAGATGCGCCCATTCTTTCCGGGCGCAGGTTTTCGAAGAACCGGATAGAACTGGTCGACATTGCCGCGGGAACGGACCTGGGTGGTCGTACTGTGTGAAGGCGCGGCCATGCGCTGTCCCATTCCCCTGTCCCATAGCCGTGCCCCGATGCCTCGCCGACGGCTGAGGCCGATCTTCGCGGCCGGAGATTATTGTGTTTCAAGAAGGTCGAAGGCTATCGGCTTTGGCGACGGCTGGGAAGCCCCCCGCAACTGTTGGGGAGCACAACGCCACCCGCAGGATCGAGAGCGGGAATAGAGTAGGGGCAAGGCCGGCAAAAGCAACGGGGCCCGCAAATGCGCGGACCCCGCAAAACTTTCAACAGACATGGCTACGACATTCCGGCTGGGCCGGGTGCCGCTGGCGCTTACGCGGCGGCTTTCTGCAACATGTCTTCCAGCTTCTCGGCGGCTTCTTCCTCACCGATCGCTTCGACGGCGGCGAATTCACGCGCCAAGCGGTCCAGCGCTGCTTGGTAAAGCTGGCGTTCACTGTAGGACTGGTCCGGCTGATTGGCATTTCGGAACAGGTCACGGACAACTTCAGCGATCGCAATCGGGTCGCCGGAGTTGATCTTCGCTTCATATTCCTGGGCGCGGCGTGACCACATGGTCCGACGCACGCGGCTTTTGCCCTTCAGGGTTTTCAGGGCGGATTTCATTTGGTCAGGGGAAGACAGTTTCCGCAGCCCGGAATCGTCCGCCTTCGCGACGGGAACGCGCAGGATCATTCGGTCCTTGTCGAACTCGATGACAATGAGCTCAAGGGCCATGCCCGCAATTTCCTGCTGCTCGATGCCTTTGACCATACCGACGCCATGCGTGGGGTAAACGACATGGTCGCCAGCTTGATACTTCGTGCCTTTCGACATTCTTGCCTCAATCCTTGTTTCAAAACCTACAGACCGGAACCGCGCCGATACGGCCGATCCGAAACCAACAGACAAAGGGCATGCCGCCCGCATGGATCACTCCGGAACGATCCGTTCGGTCATTCGGGCACGGTATCGGCCGCTTCCCGTATTTGACCGGCCCCGAAATGCGCCTAGGTAAAAGACAAATCGGGGTCAGAGACAAAAAGGACCATTACCGCCGCGCCTGTTCAGAAACGACGCCTCGGGCCAGTCCTTCTTCATCGATCGGTTGATCCGCCCGATCTCCATCCCTATTTCGGTCGTGCCGCCGCCTGATCACAAAAACCGTCAAGGCGACCCTTGCACAAAGGTGATGGCGACGCTCTCCAAGCCAATTACAAAACAGAACAGGCCGAAGAAAAACGCCCCAGGCGGGTTAGGCCAGGGATCTTTCCGCCAACTTTGTAGGGTATACATAGCACAAAAAAGGGGCTTTTCCCAGCCCCTTCATTCCGCAATGCATTTGTATCATGGACTTACCGCAATGCGGTATCGCGATCCGGGGCCGGGGACGGACCGATTTGGTCCGTCCGGGGCCGTGGGCGGTCAGTTGCCCTTGCCCGGTGCCTCCGAGAAAAACTGCTCGAACTTGTTCTCAACCTTTGCGAACTCATCCGCGTCGTCCGGCGCATCGCCCTTAACGGTAATGTTCGGCCACTTTTCCGAATAGTCGCGGTTCAGCTCCAGCCATTTCTCGGCTTCGCCTTCCGTATCGGGCAAAATAGCTTCCGCCGGGCATTCGGGTTCGCACACGCCGCAGTCGATGCATTCATCCGGGTGGATCACCAGCATGTTCTCGCCTTCGTAGAAGCAATCGACAGGGCAGACTTCCACGCAATCCTGATACTTGCACTTGATGCAGGCCTCGGTGACCACATAGGTCATGCTTTTCTCCTTACGCTACTCCATCACGACCGCGGGATTCTTTAAGCGCCGCCGCAGGGAACCGTCCAAATTCGGCGACAGGTATATCGCATTCAACTTGCTGGGCAATACCATTTCGCGATACGCCGTTGCGGCAACCCGCGAAGTTAGATCAAACGACGGTGACTGGAAGACCGATCATGGAAGACCCGCGCCGCGTCTCGCCCGCCTTTGCCCGGAACGCCGAGCCGATCTTGACGGTGTTGGATCGTGTCCTGCCGCCTGTTGGAACGGTGCTGGAAATTGCCAGCGGTCCAGGCGAACACGCAGTCTTCTTCAGCCGAAATCTTGCTTCGGGGCGCTATGATTGGCGTTGGCAGCCCACGGATATCGACCTGGATAACCTGACAAGCATCGACGCCCATGCAAGGGCGCTTGAAGGAAGGGAAGAGGTCCTGCTGCCTGCGAAGCACCTGGACGCGAGCGCCGCCGTTTGGCCGGTCGAGCGGGCAGACGCCGTGGTCTGCATCAACATGATCCACATCGCCCCATGGGCGGCTTGCGCGGGATTGTTGCGGGGGGCTGGGCGGGTCTTGCCCAAGGACGGTGTGCTCTACCTCTATGGCCCCTTCAAGCGAGGGGGCGCCCATACCGCGCCGACCAATGAGGCATTCGACGCTTCGCTTCGCGCACGCGACGCGTCATGGGGGATACGCGACTTGGACGACGTTGCGGCGCTCGCCGCTGAGCACGGATTTGGTCTGGATGACACCGTCGAGATGCCCGCCAACAACCTGTCGGTGGTGTTCCGAAAGGAATAGCGGTTTTTCCTGAAATTCCCGAGTGCCGGCAGGCGCAGGCGCCAAAAACCCTAGTGCCGGAAGTGGCGCATACCCGTGAACACCATGGCGATGCCGGCGTCGTCGGCCGCCTTGATAACCTCTTCGTCCCGCATTGAACCGCCGGGCTGAATTGCCGCGGTGGCACCGGCTTCGATCGCGGACAGCAAACCATCAGCGAAGGGGAAGAACGCGTCGCTGGCCACCACCGAATTCTGCGTGCCCTGCTGCGTTTCTGACTTGCTCGCAGCGATGCGCGAAGAGTCGACTCGGCTCATCTGCCCGGCGCCGATGCCGACCGTCGCATTGTCGCGGACATAGACGATGGCGTTGCTCTTCACATGTTTGCAAACGTTCCAGGCGAACATCATGTCGCGCCATTCCGCTTCCGTGGGCTGACGCTTGGTGACGACCTTGCAGTCTTCGCGCGTGACATGACCGTGATCGGCGGTCTGGGCAAGGAACCCGCCGGAAATGGTCCGCAGGACGTTTTGTTTGGACGACGCCTTCGGCATCTCTCCGGTAACGAGGACACGCAGGTTTTTCTTCTCAGACAGGATCGTCATGGCCTCTTCGGTCGCTGCCGGGGCGATGATCACCTCAAGGAAAAGCTCGGTCATTTTCTTGGCCAGATCTGCGTCGATCGGGCGGTTGACCGCGACGACACCGCCGAAGGCCGACACCGGGTCGCATGCAAGCGCCTTGTCCCAGGCCTGGGCCAGGGTATCGCCTGTGGCCACGCCACAGGGATTGGCGTGTTTCACGATGACGATAACTGGCTCTTCGAACTCGGCAGCCGCCATCAAGGCGCCATCGCCGTCATTGTAATTGTTGTAGCTGAGGTCCTTGCCCTGCAGTTGTTTCGCCGTCGCGATGCCCGGTTCATGCGGCGTGCGCCGATAGACGGCAGCCTTCTGATGCGGGTTCTCGCCATAGCGCAGTTCCTGCTGGCGGCGGCCTGAAACGGTCAATCGTTTCGGCCATAGCGTGCCCTGCTGGCGCGCAAGCCAATCGGAAATCGTGGCGTCATAGGAAGACGTGCGGGCATAGGCCTCACGGGCCAACCAGGCGCGGAGCTCGGGGCTGACAGCGCCGTTCTGTTCGTCCATGTCGCGAATAACGGATTCGTACTCGCCCGGGTCGGTCACCACGGAAACATAGGCATGGTTCTTCGCCGCGGCGCGAATCATGGCCGGGCCGCCGATATCGATGTTTTCGATACAGGTGTCGTAGTCCGCGCCGGACGCGATGGTTTCCGCGAACGGGTATAGATTGACCACCACCATGTCGATCGGGTCGATGCTATGGCCTTCCATCGCGGTACGGTGCTTGGGGTCGTCCCGATTTGCCAGAATACCGCCGTGGATCATCGGATGCAGGGTCTTCACGCGGCCGTCCAGGATTTCCGGGAATCCGGTATGGGCGGAGACCTCGGTCACAGCCAATCCCGCTTCCTTCAGTGCTTTCGCCGTTCCGCCCGTGGACAGCAAACGAACCTTGTGCCGGGCCAGCGCCGTCGCGAATTCGATCAACCCGGTCTTGTCCGACACGGAAATCAGCGCGCGCGCAATGGGTTTTTCGGCCATCAATTTCTCCTACTCTCTGCCGTCATGGCGTATGCAGGGTTGATACTGTTTCCCGCCGTCAGGTCAATGCCGCGATGGGGCAAACAGCCGATTCGGCCCCGATTAACGTCTAGATTTTATTTATTGGGCGGCGAGGCGGTCGGCGTTTTCGTGTGCGTCGCTGCCATCCGCTGACAGCAGGGATACAACCCCGGTATCGGGTTTGTATTCGGGAACGAGCCGGCACAGCAACCGCAAAGCCTCAACGCGGTCGCGCTGGGCTGCGTGATCGCGCAACATCTCAAGGTCGTCGGTCAGCGACGCCAAATCACTGACGCGCGGGGCGGCAAGGGTCATACCGGTCGTATCGCCTTCGACCACTTCCTCCTGATCATGCAGAAGCTCTTCGAACAGCTTTTCACCGGGTCGCAACTTGGTGAATTCCACGGCGACGTCTTTTCCGGGCTCCAACCCGGCGAGTTGTATCATGCGGTTGGCGAGATCGAGGATTTTGACCGGTTCTCCCATATCCAGGACGAATATCTTGCCCCGGGTCTGGTGCGCGTCTCGCAACGCGGTGGTCGCAGCCTGAAGAACCAATTCAACGGCTTCACGGACCGTCATGAAATACCGCTTCATGTCCGGATGTGTGACGGTCAGCGGGCCGCCGCGTTGCAATTGCTTTTGAAACAGCGGCACGACGGAACCGGTCGATCCCAAGACATTCCCGAATCGGACGGCAACAAATCGCGTGTCGCCGGTTTCTCCCTGGCGGCCGCTGGCGTCCATCGCTTGGATGTAAGCTTCCGCCAAACGCTTTGTCGCCCCCATGACATTGGTCGGATTGACCGCTTTGTCGGTGGAGATCTGAACCATGCACCGAACGCCGGCGGCGCGGCAGGCATCGGCGACGATGCGGCTGCCCATCACATTGGTCAAAATACCCTCTAACGGGTTCGCCTCCACCATCGGCACATGTTTCAAGGCGGCCGCGTGGAACACGATTTCCGGCTTCTCCCGCTCGAACGCGGTGCGAACCCGGCCGGGGTCCCGGACATTGCCCAGGATGGTGGCCCGGTCGACATCGGGGAACTCGATGCTCAATTCCTGATCGATCTCATAAAGGTGGAATTCGGAATTATCGAGCAGGGTGAGGCGCGATGGGCCCAAGGCAGCGATCTGCCGCGTCAGTTCCGAGCCGATCGTGCCACCCGCGCCGGTGACCAGCACCCGTTTGCCGCGGACCATGGCATCGATGGCGGGCCGGTCGAGCGCATTCTGAGGACGACCCAAGAGGTCTTCCACATCGATAGGCTTAATTCGGATTGCGCCATCGCTGCCTTCGGCCCGCAACTCGCTCAATTTCGGCAAACGGGCCACGGTCATCCCGTAGGCTGAGGCAAGATCCTGCAATTCCCGAACGGCCGGGCCGGCGATCTTGTCCGTCGTGATGACAAGCCGTTGGGGTTTCGGGTTGAACGCCCTATCGGCAAGCATCTTGCGCAGAACATCGACATTGCCCTGCACGATGATGCCGTGGATGGCGCGCCCGACGCGGGACCCTTTCTGGTCGAAAATAGCGAGTACCCTGTACGCGGCATGCCGGTTACGCTTCATATCGCGGAGGAACAGTTCCGCCGCATCGCCGGCGCCGATCAGAATGACGGGTATCGCATTGCCGCTCGCCGCAAGGGCCATGCGGTCGAGGCGCCTGTCCTTCAGGATACGGTAAACGAAGCGCGGGCCGCCCAGCATCGCGATGAGCAGAAACCACTGAATGATGGGGACACTACGCGGGAAATGCTCAAGCCGGGCCACCAGGAAGAGGATTGGCAGCAAGATCAGGATCGCAATGGTGACAGATCGGGTGATCGCGACCATGTCGTGGACCGACGCATAAGCCCATACGCCTTGATACATCTTGCTGAAACGGAACACGACAGCGGAAACGACGACGAATATTACCGTCGCTTCCAACAGAAAATTGCTCGCATAGAATTCGAATTGCTGGCCGGTGCGCAGCCAAAGCGCCAAGGGCACGGAGACCCCCGACATGACAAGGTCATGGAAAAAGGCAAAGCGCGCGCGCTGATGGTGGGGCAGCAATTTCATGGTCTGTTCATACTGACCCCTGCGTTACGCGGCAAGCGGCGACAAAGCGCCGATGAGGTGCCCGATCATGTCCTGTACTCCGCCAGATACCAAGCAGCGACTTCCGCGAACCCTTCCCGTGCGGTTTGCGGCGGTGACCAGCCGGGCGGCCAACCAGTGAAGGTCAGGTCGCCGGTCAGCCGGTCGATCGCACTTTTCCGGCCCAAGACCGCGCCGAGGGTCTTCAGCATCCAGACAGGGACCGGCAACAGCATGGGGTTCGTTCCCATCGCCTTGCCGATACCCCGGACCAAAGCGGGTGTGGAAATCGGTTCTGGGTCCGTGGGGCAGTAGACGCCCGGCGGGCAGTCAAGCGCGTGGATCAACGCGTCGCTAAGATTACGCAGCGAAATCAGACTGCGCCGGTTCCGGACCATGCCGAACGGTAAGGGCAGTCCCTTGTTGACGGCGTTCATCAGGGCCAAGAAATTCGCTTTCACGCCCGGGCCGTAAACCAGCGGCGGGCGAAGCACAACGGTGTTCAGGGCCGGCGCTAGGGCGCGGAGCGCCTCTTCTGCCGCCAGTTTGCTCCGGCCATATGGGTCAGTCGGCACAGGCCGCATGGATGGGTGCAGGTCCAGACCCTGTTCCCCCATCGCCTTGACGGAACTGACATAAACGAACCGTCGGATACCAGCTTGCATCGCTTGTTCCGCCAAGGACAGCGTCGCGCCTCGGTTGACCTGGTCGTATGCCGCGTCTGTGTCGGCGGCCTCTTCCCGCATGACATGGGCGCGACCGGCGAGGTGGATGATGCCGTCCGTATCGCTGTGCAAGAAGGGTCGCCAATCGGTCTCCGGGCCCAAGGGGCCGGTCTCAGCCCGGCCCACCGCGTCGACGGCGAATCCTTGTCGGCGCAACAATGGGGTGAGGTAGGTTCCGACGAACCCGGTTGCCCCGGTCAGGAGGATGCGGCGGGCCATTTCACCATCCAAAGCAACAACAGCGCGGTCGTGAGAATCGCGCCGGCCAGACACGGCAGGGGGTAGACGGGCGCAAAAAAGGCGAACGCGACCAAAATCAGATTAGCGGCCAGAATTGCAGTGCTTACCTGTGCGTGGCTGAAGCCGCGTTGTACCGCGCGCTGATAGAAATGTTCCTTATGGGCCCGCCAAACCGCTTCGCCGCGCAAGGCTCGCCGAGCCAGGGTCAGACCCGCATCAGCCAAGTAATAGAGCGGCAGGATAAGAGCTGGCGCCCAACTCCCCCGCGCCGCCAGACCCAGAAGCAGGGCGCCGAGCAGGAAGCCGAGCGGAATGCTGCCGACATCGCCGAGGAATATCCGTGCGGGATGCCAGTTCCACAGGGCGAAACCCGCCGTCGCGGCCAAGATGACCAGCGCAAAGGGCCCATCATCGCTGGAAAAGCCGGTGTCCAGGCGCAAATAGGCGATCAAGCAAAGGCCGAATGCGATCGCGCCGGATTCGACGGCCGAAATACCGTCGATGCCATCCATGAAATTGAAGAAGTTCAGGAAGCCTAGCCATAGCAGGGCCGAAACGAAAAGGTCGATCCAGGGCGGCAGCAACCCTTGAAAAACCAAGCCCTGTCCGGTGAGCCATATCAACCCGATACAGACCGCGACCGCATGTATGCCGAGGCGCAAACCCGCCGAAAGAGATTGGACATCGTCGCGCCAGGACACCAGGACCAGAATCGCGGCTGCCCCGACCAGGAAGACTATGCCGGCAACCGGTGCAAAGATCTGAATCGCGATCCAGGCAGCGAGGATTACCGTGGAAACCGCCAATCCGCCGCCTCTCGGTGTCGGTGTGTTGTGGCTCGACCGGGCAACGGGGTGGTCCAGGATGGCTTTTTTCGTCAAATAGCCGATCAAAATCCGCACGCCCACACAACTGGCGGCGAAGGCGGCAAGGCCAAACAAAGCGTCGGGAAGAAAGGCGGTCGACATGGCCCGCTTATAGCCCGCGTCGCGGGGGTGGACCAGAACCGAAACTGCTGCGGAAGGGAAGGTCAGGCGACTTTCTGAACGAAATCCGGTTCGATTGAGACGGTGAGATCCCTTCCCAACAGGTTGAGAAGGACCACAACACGTTCCTTATCCGACTGGCATTTGAAAATCCCGGTCCGATCACTGAAGGCGCCATGGGTAATTTCGACCGCTTCGCCTGGTTCAAAGGATAGAAAATCAGGCAAGGGCACGATGCCGTCTTCACGCTCGCGTTGGCGGATCTCGTCTATAACGGCGTCGTCGACATGCGCCGGACGGTCACCAAAGGAGATTAACCGGCTAATCCCGTAGGTGCTGTTGACTGCGCGCCACGGTGCGTTTTCCAGGTCCAACTGGATGAAGATATAGCGTGGGAACAAGGGAACCGTGACGGTGGACGCGCCGCGCGCACCGCGCTTGCGCAATCGGGCACGTGGCAGATACGCGCGGAAACCCTGGCGTTCGAGATTTCCTTCCGCCAGCCGTTCTGCCCCCGCTTTGGTGTGTGCCACATACCAGCGTTTCATGGACGCCTCTCCGAATCCGAAATCGCGTCGGACCCTGCTTGTCTTTCCTCTTTATCGCTGATTCGCAGCAGAGGAACATGCAGAATGGGGATGGCGGGATGCTCGCGACGCAATGTTTCGTAACAGATCTGCGGATCTCGCAGTGTGGTAACCATCAGGGCATCCACAGGCCCCAGCTTGTCCACGGATGCGAAGACAGGGTTCCCGGCGAAGCGTTCGATCTTGACCGTCGAGTCAACGATCCCGGCCAACTCGACCTTCGAGTCGAGGGCCGACAAGGCGACGATTTCAGCGAGGTCGCTTACGCCGGCCAACCCAATCCGGTTTACGCCGGCATGTTCGCATTCCTGCAGCAAAACGGCGCATTCCACCTTGGCGCGGCGGAAGAAATGAAACGATGTCGTAAGATATTCTGACGTCAGGCGCGATTTCTCGGCAAACCCCTGCGGCGTCAAATAATAGGCATAGCGGTTGGACGGAACCTGCTGAACTTTGATTAGCCCTTTGCGGACACAGCGTTTCAGATACGCATTCGCAAGGCCGAGAGCGATACCCAGATCGCCCGCGACACTCCGCTGGGTCAGCTTGCTGTTCTCTTCCACAGCGTTGAGGATGCCGAGAGTGATTTCTCCCTCGTTATCATCCATCGCAGTACTGCGGGTCACTTGGTCGCCCATGATGTCGGATTTTTCGCTTTTTGGCCGGTCCAGGGTTTCCACCCTGTCTGGGGTTGCGTTCAGGCCGTGAACATAATGCGTTCACACGATGAACGTCAAGAGTCCCATGCCCTCTGCCATGATACCTCCGCCCGCCGCCGCAGACCGAGTGTCAGGGGTTTTGCCGACGTATTTGACAGGAACGATTGGCAAGGATAGTGCACCGGCTTGCTTTGGCTCACCCGACTCGGCGCATTCTCGTCAATCATGGGCTGGTAGAGGTTCCCGGTACGAGAATCCGGGCAAACGATCTTGGCGTCCGGTTCCCGCGGACGAAACGAAGTGAGATAACGAATGGATCGCTGGACGAACCCGACTATTGCCGTGATCGGCTTGGGCTATGTGGGTCTTCCCTTGGCAGTTGCCCTGTCGCGCGATTTCGATGTGCTGGGCTTCGATATCGATACGGCCCGGATCCAGGAATTGAACGGGGGGCACGACAGGACCAATGAACTGACGCCGGACGCGCTGACATCGTCCTCCGCTCAGCTGACGGGTGATCTAGGTGCGCTTCAGGGCCGCGACATCTTTATCGTCACAGTGCCGACGCCTGTTTCTGAGAAGAACGAGCCTGATTTGACCGCGGTCAAGAAGGCGGCGGAAACCGTTGGCAAGGCGATCGGCAAAGGCGGAATCGCGGTGTTCGAAAGCACGGTCTATCCCGGCGTGACGGAAGATATCTGCGGACCGGCGATCGAAGCGGCCTCAGGCCTCAAGGCCGGTACCGACTTTTTTCTCGGTTATTCGCCTGAACGTATCAATCCGGGCGACAAGGTCCATACGGTAGATAAAATCACCAAGGTGGTTGCCGGACAGACGCCGGAAGTGGCTGCTGTCCTGGCGCGTGTCTATGGCGCGATGAACGGCGACCGGATCCATATCGCCCCGGACATCAAGACGGCCGAAGCGTCGAAGGTGATCGAGAACGCTCAGCGCGATATCAACATCGCCTTCGTCAACGAAATTGCCTTGATCTTCGAACGCATGGGGCTGTCGGTATACGACGTCCTGGATGCGGCGCGGACCAAATGGAACTTCCTGGACTTTAAACCCGGCCTCGTTGGCGGGCATTGTATCGGCGTCGATCCCTACTACCTGTCCCACGCGGCGCAGCAGATGGGTTATGACCCGGACGTAATTCTGTCTGGGCGGCGGATCAACGACGCGATGGGGTCCGTTCTTGCGGAAAGAATTCACAAAAGCCTGGGAATAGAGGGGGCAAAAATCCTCGTCCTTGGAATTACCTTCAAGGAAAACGTTCCCGATATCCGGAATTCGAAAGTAATCGACGTTATTCGGGGGCTTGAAGCGTTCGGCCATTCTGTCAGCGTCTATGACCCCTTGGCGGACATAGCGGAAACCAAACATGAATACGGCGTGGACCTGATCGGCGAACCGTCAGGGCCGTATCATGCTGTTCTGGGGGCTGTGCCGCACGCCGCATTCAACGACATGCCGATTGCCGAGCTTCTGGAGCCCGATGGCCTTGTCGCCGATATCAAGGGGATATGGCGTGGTGTGGACCTCGGTGCCGGCTTGCGGCGTTGGAGCCTTTAGTAGGCCTTGTATCCCGCTTGGACCTTTATCCCGCCTGGGCCTTTATCCCAAAAGAGCCTATTTCTGGGTTTCCCGTCTGATCGCCCATTTTACAATGCGTTCGCCTTCGCTTGTCTCGCCTGTCAGCACGAGTTGCTGCGAACGGCGGGCATCGCCGCGGCGGCCCATGTAAATACTGTCCTCAAGCCGGATCGCAGCGCCACCCGACCGGAAACGCCACCCGGCCCCGCTCGGCAGTTTGAGTAGCGCGGCCTCGTGATTGGCCAAAAGCGATGCCTGGACCGATGGGTGCAGATGGAATCGTATTTCAAAGCGGCGCGGTGCTACCGGCTGGTTCGGGTCGATCGGTATCAAGCGGTCTTCCCCGCGCAGGTCGGTTCCGTCCTGGTTCAGGAAAATGCGACGGAAATGCTTGAATCCTAAAGGCGCCGAGAAGCCGCTGTGCTGCATTTCAAGCAGGCAACACCCCTCCGCGTCTTTGCGTAAAGCGGTCACATGGGCACGCCTTGCGCCAAATCCGGTCTCGGTCAGGGCACTGGAATTGGTCAGCGCCAGGGAAAGCGTGGAATGCGCAGGGGTTGATCGCTGGGCTTCACGCCAGGCCTCGTCGTCATGAACGGTGGCGCCGCAATTGACGATCATCCGTTCCTTGCCGGTGCTGAACTCGAAAGACAGCGCGCCGGCATGGGCGTGGCTGTCCCAACCCGGGTTCGGCGGGTCGCCGGAATCGACGATGATTAAGCTGCGGCCGGCTTCAAGCCGTTCGAACCCGGCATACGGGGCGGAGTTGAAGGCGCGGCCGGCGCTTTCAGCCAATTGCAGCACGCGATCCGTTACAGAAGGGTCGCCCTCGACACTGCCGTTGAACAGGGCAAGGCCGCCATCCCCGTGGCGCAGAAAACGGACCATCGGGGCCATGCGGTCGATCGCACTCTGCAAACCGTCGGGAACGACTAACTGCGCCTGGCTCAGGCAGTTCCTGACCTCGGCGACCTGATGCAGAACATCCACCAGGACGGAGGGGTTGCGTTCCACATGACCGCCATCGGGCAGGATCTGACGGTTCAATTCGCCCGTGAGCGTCCGCAAGAGCGTATCGAGGCGTTTACGTTGCTTCGGCAGGCAGATCGCCGCTTGCACGGCACCGGTCAGGGCGCGGATACGGTCCGCGCCGTCACATTCATGCGCGGCGACCCGGGCCAAATGCACAGCCTGGCGGGCCAGGCTTTTACGGACCCGGCGCTGGACCATTTCGTCGGCCGAATCGAAAAAGAAGTCGTAATAGGCCAGCCAGGAGGCGACGCGTGTGCCCAGGACCGGCGCCTGCCAAATGACCGGCGTCCAGTCGTGGTTATGGTCGATCCAATCCATGATCAGGCCGATGCCCTTGCGGCGGGCCGCCTGGTCGCCGACAGCCGCCAGATCGCCAAGCCAATTAAAGCCGTGAAGCGCCGCATGCCATGAGGCACGAACACCAGTGTCAGACCAGATGTCGGTATTCCGGCGAACGGTCTGTCCCGCCAATGGGAAAACGCCGCTCAGGATGGTCGACCCGATCTTGGCGTCGCCCCGCCAGGGATTTTTGCTCAGAAACAGTAAGGGGCCGGGGTCGCTGTCGCCCAAGGTTTTGCTGTAACCGGGCAGGGTGCTGCCCATGCGCGCCATGCGAAACAGCATTCCAGACCAGATCTTGTCGGGCGAAGAGGGCGGGGAAGCGCTCTCGGCCCGTCTTTGGCCCTGTACCGGCATTACTTCCGCCCGGTCAGTCATCTCCGCGCAGCTTTCGGATATTGTCCGAATAGGCGGCGGGGCCGCCCTTGAATGTCGCCGTTCCGGCGACGAGAACGTCCGCCCCCGCATCGATCGCGCGGCGCGCTGTTTCAGGATTGATGCCGCCATCCACTTCCAGGCGGATGTCGAGACCTTCCTTGTCGATGCGTTTCCGGACCGCTTCGATCTTCGGTAACTGGCTTTCGATGAAACTTTGCCCGCCGAAGCCCGGATTGACCGTCATGATCAGAATCAGGTCGACCATGTCATAGAGATAGTCGAGCATTTTCGCCGGCGTGCCCGGATTCAGCGAGATGCCGGCTTTTTTGCCGAGCCGTCGGATTTCCTGCAGAGTCCGATGCACGTGCGGGCCGGCTTCCGGATGGACCGTGATGATATCCGCACCGGCATCCGCAAAGGCTTCCAGGAAGGGGTCGACGGGCGAAATCATCAGATGCACGTCGAAGATCTTCTTGGTATGGGGCCGTAATGCCTTCACGACCGGCGGGCCGATGGTCACGTTGGGCACGAAATGCCCATCCATCACATCAACATGGATGTAGTCGGCCCCGGCGTCGTCGATGGCGCGAATTTCATCCCCCAATTTGGCAAAATCGGCGGATAGGATACTGGGCGCAATGAGGACCGGGCGCGGCGATGCAGTGGGCATGGTATGGGTGTCTGTCAGCATGGCTGTTAGGTAGTCCTTTGCCCTAGGCGGCGCAAGCAGACGTTCGGACGCGCAAAAAAATAGATTTTTCAACCTTTTGAAACGACGGAAAATCAACGATTTCTCGCCGTTTTCCGCCGATTGACGAATCGGCTGGCCCTGTCCGTCGCACCGGGATTGCGCGCAGTCGTTACTGCGATAGTCTCCTACCGGGGGTCGGAGGCAAACAACCGGGCGCATCCGGGATGGGTGCCACATGGTGCCGCATGACGGCACATAGTGCCGGGCCAGCAAGGAAAGTACTTTATGTTCGACGCCATCAAATCGGCCTGGGCTTTGTTCCTGGGCTTGGCCTTCATCATGCTGGGCAATGGGTTGCAGGGATCGCTGGTGGCGGTTCGCGCGCAGTTCGAGGTTTTCAATACCTCTGTTATCGGGTTCGTGATGGCCGGCTACTTCGTCGGCTTTTTCCTTGGGTCCATTATCGTGCCCCGTTTGGTTGGGCGGGTCGGACATGTCCGTGTTTTCGGGGCCTTGGCGTCACTCGCCTCATTCGGTGTGCTGGTTTATCCGATATTCGTCGATCCAATTGCCTGGTTCCTGATCCGCGTCCTGACCGGGGTTTGCTATGCGGGACTCTACATCATCTGCGAAAGTTGGCTGAATGATCGCGCGACCAACGAGACGCGTGGCCAGCTTCTGTCGGTCTATATGATTATCTCGCTGCTGGGCATGGGCGGCGGCCAATATTTGCTGAACCTGTATAGCCCGGCAGACTTCCAACTCTTCACCATCGTTTCCGTGTTGATTTCGTTGTCAGTCGTTCCGGTTTTGGTCTCGGCGGCAAGGGTGCCGGAATTCGAGGCGCCGGAAACAATGGGCCCCCTCCGCCTTTACAAGGCATCGCCGCTAGGCGTTGTTTCGATGTTTCTGGTCGGGACCAGCGCAGGGGTGGTCATGGGTATGGGGCCGTCCTTCGCCTATCAACAAGGCCTGACGATCGCCGAAGTTTCAGTTTTCATGAGCGCCATTTTCGTTGGGGGCTTCATCTTTACTTGGCCGATCGGAAAGTTGTCCGACATCATGGATCGCCGCACGGTGATCATGATCGCGGCGGTGGCTGCGGTCGCAGCCGGGGCGTTTGGCGCGTCCTTGGGTAATGACAACAAGTTGCTCGTCTTTATCGCGGTCGGGCTGGCGGGCGGCGTGACCTTTCCGATCTATTCGCTCTCGATCGCCTATACGAACGACTATCTCAGCCCCAAGCAAATGGTGGCCGCGAGCAGTGCGCTGGTCATGACGAACGGGTTGGGTGCGATGCTTGGCCCGAATATCGGGGCAGGGGCGATGGAACTCTTCGGGCCTTCAGGATTCTACATCACCATCGCGGGGATCCATGTTGCCATGGCGGCTTTCGCCTTGTGGCGGATGACGCGACGGGCTGCCCTGCCCGCCGAAGAACAAGGCACTTTCGTTGCCGTGCCACGCACATCGGCGATGGCGGCCACGATGAGCCCCGAATACGACCACCCGGAAGACGATCTGGTCGAGGAAGAGCAGGATCTGGAACCGATGGACGATTTACCGGAACCGCCTGAAAGCGCCGAAGAAACCAGTCCGACAGAACACGAGGGTGGCATTAAGGACGGCAAGCAATAGCGCTTGCCGTCCCGGCCGTTTGTCGCGTTACACCTTGAAGGCTGACCCTAGGAGGGCGAGTGCCGTTCCTTACGGAACGCCTGTCCGACCGTTGCAACCGCCCGATCGGCGGCTTTGCCGACAGAGCAGAAACCGGCGAACAGGACTTCGCGGATCGCTTTGGAGTGGAGACTTTTCCCACGCTGCACATAGAATTCTATCTCGTCGATCGACGGATCGGGCGTGGTGGCGGTGTCGGGAATAATTTGCTCGGATAGGGGATATTTGGTGAACTCTGACATTGGAAGACCTCCTTCTCATTCGAAGTCGCGTTAGCGTGTCTTCCTCCCAAAAGCGGCATTTTTACCAATAATTTTGCACCGCACAAAAAATAATAAGCTTATTTCGCTGCCGGGGGCCAGCACTTTTTTGCACCGCAACATAATTTTTCGCAGGGTGAGGTATTCAGTGATGTCCGATGAAATAGATCCCGCAGAATTTGAAGCCGTCCTGCTTGCTAGACGGCACGAATTGTCGGCCTTGCGTGAACAGAGCGAGGGTGCGCGGGCTGTGGTAACGCTGGACCAGCAGTCGGTCGGGCGATTGAGTCGGATGGATGCGCTTCAAGGGCAAGCAATGGCCCAGGAACAGGATAGGCGGCGCGAATCCGAACTCGCCCGTGTTGACGCCGCGCTGCACCGAATCGAAACAGGTGATTTCGGCTACTGTATTTCCTGCGACGAACCGATCGCGGAAAAGCGACTTCGGCTTGACCCGGCGGTGCCGACCTGTGTGGATTGTGCTGGCGGCGCCGGTTAAAGCACAGTCAAAAATGCAATTCGGCGTGTTGGCCGCCTTCCTGTTCATTTCTACCGGTACCGCTTCCCATGATTCGTTATTTCGGGTTCATTCGGACCAATGCGCGCCTGCTCGGCTTCGGGATGCTGCTGTGTTTGGCATCCAGTTTCGGGCAGACCTTCTTTATCTCGCTCTTTTCTGGGGAAATCCGGGCGGAATTCGGGTTGAGCGACGGGGAGTTCGGCGCGGTCTATTCCATGGGAACGCTTGCCAGCGCCTTTCTTCTGCTGTGGACGGGACAATTGATCGACCGGGTGGACCTGCGTGTCTACATCGTGGCGGTCTTCGCGGGCCTGGGGCTCGCGGCCGTTTTGATGAGCGTGGCGCAGTCGGTCGTCCTTCTTGTCTTCATCGTTTTCCTGCTGCGCCAATGCGGCCAGGGTCTTCCCGGGCACACGGCCATGACGGCAATGGGACGTTATTTCGATCAAGGCAGGGGCAAGGCGCTCAGCATTGCGGCGCTTGGCTATCCGGTCGGGGAGGCTTTGTTGCCGCTGGCCGTCGTGGCGGCGGTGGCGGTGACCGGTTGGCGGGAAAGCTGGGGCGGTATCGCGATTGTCCTGGCCCTTGTCATCGTGCCCTTGGCCCTACTGCTTCTCGGTGACCAGAAGGCCCGCCACGGGGCTTATATAGAGCGCATGGAAACGGCAGAGCGCGACGCGGCGGCGGGACGCACCGTGGCCGAGCGGTCCTGGACCCGCGCGGAAGTGATCCGCGACGCGCGCCTCTACCTTGTCCTGCCGGGGTTGCTGGCGCCCTCCTTCATCTTCACGGGCCTCTTCTTTCACCAGATCCTGATCATGGTCGATATTCAGGGCTGGTCGAAAACGGCATTGGCGGCATCATATCCGGTCTATGCGGTGACCACGGTCGTGGCGTCGCTTCTGGCGGGGGTCGCCATTGACCGGTTTGGCGCGGCGCGCCTGCTGCCATGGTTCCTGTGGCCGCAGATGCTGGCCGTCGTGGTGCTGATTTCCGGCGCGGACCCGGTCCTGCTCATCCCGTATATGATGCTGACTGGCGCGGGAACAGGCATCACGCATACGCTGGTCAGTGCCTTCTGGCCCGAGGTTTACGGCAAGCGGCACCTGGGCGCGATCCGGGCCTTGGCCACGGCCTTGATGGTGTTTTCCAGCGCCGCCTCCCCGGTGGCCATGGGCGTGCTTTTCGATTTGGGATTCTCGCTTTCCGCCATCGGCGGAATGTTGATCGGCTATGCTGTGCTGGGCATAGCGCTTTGCACGATCGCGGCGCGTCTTTATCTTAACGACGGGCGGCCGGCCGTGACTGCCGCCTGATGGCCCGACGGCCACAGTTTCTGACCATATTTTTTAGGAGGCATCCGTGAATTACTGGCTGATGAAATCCGAACCCGGAACCTGGTCCTGGGACGATCAGGTGAAGAAAGGCAAGGAGGGCGAGGGCTGGGACGGTGTGCGGAACTACCAGGCCTCCAACAACATGAAGGCGATGAAAATCGGCGACCGGTGTTTCTTCTATCACTCGGTAAACGAAAAACAGATCGTCGGTATCGTCGAAGTGATTGAGGAATACCATCCCGATCCGACCGATGCGAAGGGGCGGTTCGGCATGGTCACCGTCATGGCGATTAAGCCGTTCGAAAAGCCGGTGACGCTGGGCGATATCAAGGCTGAGCCAAGGCTGGAAAACCTGTCCTTGATCAAACAATCCCGCCTGTCCGTCATGCCGATCGACCAGGCGTCCTGGAAACTGATCTGTGCGATGGGCGAGACTGACCCGTCTTAGCGGCGGGACGGCGTCGTTCTTTTCTCACGCGGGCGTGATTTGGTATCTGGAACGATTGTTCTAGATTGTTTGCCAATGACAACGCATTGGGCGGACCGCAGATTTCCATGCTGCGGGCGCTATGAGAGGAGAATTCATGTCTCAACAAGCAATCCTGTATCCGCGCCAGCAGGTCCCTGATTTGTCGGTCCCCCTCGTCGGTGGGGGGCAATTCAATCTGGCGGAGGAGACGCCGGAGAACTTCACGATGGTGGTGTTCTACCGGGGGCTCCATTGTCCGATCTGTGCCAACTATCTGGGTGACCTGCACAACCGGCTCGACGCGCTGACCGAAAAAGGCGTCAGCGTCATTGCGCTCAGTTCCGACACGGAAGAACGCGCAACAGAGGCCAAGGAAAAATGGAACCTTCCGAATCTTCGTATCGGCTATGGTTTTAGTCTCGATACGGCACGGGAATGGGGCCTCTTCATTTCAACCAGCCGGGGCAAGACCTCCGCCGGCGTGGTGGAACCGGACCTGTTCGCCGAACCCGCTCTCTATCTCGTTCGACCAAATGGCGAACTCTATTTCGGGACGGTCCAGACCATGCCTTTCGCGCGCCCCTCTTTCGCGGACATCTCGAAGGCCCTCGATTTTGTTATCGCCAACGATTATCCGGGCCGGGGCGAGGTGATCGATCACGCGGCAGCGGCGGAATAAAGACCGATACATTCCACAGAGTTATAGAGTTTGACGACCGGAATCCGGCCGCCTTGATCGGCGGCCGGTTTTCCATTTCCACTGTTTGCTATTTTCCTGGGAAACGACGCGTGCCACACTTCGCGCATGGCACGCGTAGACATTACATCCAGACTATCAGACCAGTTGAAGGACGCTTTGGCGGAGGAAGAGCGCATCGCCGCTTCCGTCGTTGCGGAGATCGGGGAAAAGCCGGCGGCGGATGACGTTGCCGGGCAGCGGCGGCTGTACAACGCCAACCGGGCCTTCTGGAACGAAGGCGGGCCGGCGATGGCCGATCGCGTGGACCTGACGATCGACGGCCCGGGCGGCGATTTACCGTTGCGGATTCATTATCCGTCGGACGAGCGTCCCCTGCCGGCTTTGATTTTTCTGCATGGCGGCGGCTGGGTGCTCGGCAATCTCGACACCCATGACCGGATCATGCGGCAATTGGCCGCCGATAGCGGTTTGGCGGTCGTGGGCGTCGATTACCGCCTCGCCCCGGAAGCGCCTTTTCCCTGCGCCAATGAAGACGCGGCGGTCGCCGTGCATTGGTTGGCCGAAAACGGCGCCAGTCTGGGATTGGACGTGGACCGGCTTGCGATCGGCGGGGATTCGGCCGGGGCGGCCTTGAGCCTCGGGACCTTGCACCACTTCAAGGACGAGCGACCAGGGCAGCTGAAAGCAGGGCTGCTGTATTATGGTGCGTTCGGCCTGAAGGATTCACGCAGCCGGCGCCTGTTCGGCGGCGCGGAGGACGGATTGTCGGCGGAAAGCCTGGCTTTCTTCCGTGACTGTCTGATGGCGCCCGGCGCGGCGAAACCCGATTGGCGGCTAGACCTTTTGTCGCGGGACGTCAGCGGCTTGCCGCCCCTGTTCATCGGGCCGGTGGAATGCGATCCCCTGCGCGACGACAGCGACGCGTTGAGCGAGTTATGCGTCGATGCCGGTGTGCCGCACGACTACCACCTTTTCAAAGGCGTGTTGCACGGTTTCCTGCATATGAGCCGGATGGTTGATACCTCCCGCGAGGCCCTTGCCATGGGGGGCGACTTCCTGCGCCGCCATGTCGCGCCCCTATAGGCTCATATCACCCGATTCAGGGGCTAGAAATCACTCATTTATACGAGGAAGCCGTTGAAATTGCCGCGGTGCGACAGCATCATGGTACTACGCCGCCAGTTCCGAGAGGCAGCCGGACAGTTGGGATGGCGTCATATGACACATGACGGAGTCCGCAGACGGAGTCTGCGGGGGAAATCCCGCGACCCGTATGCCAAATCAAAGAGCAGGAGGGGACAATATGTTCGAAGTACACACCTTCCCGGTGCCGGAAGACGCCAAAGAACGCGCGCTGGTCACCAAGGATCAATACCAGGAGTGGTACAAGAAGTCGGTTGAGGATCCGGAAGGTTTCTGGGCTGAACAGGGAAAGCGGCTCGACTGGATCAAGCCGTATTCCAAGATCAAGAACGTGAATTTCATGGTGCCGGATGTCTCGATCAAGTGGTTCGAGGACGGCACGCTGAACGCCAGCGTCAACTGTATCGATCGCCATCTGGCTAAACGCGGCGATCAGGTTGCCATCATTTGGGAAGGCGACGAGCCGACCGACGACGCCAAGATCACCTATAACGAATTGGCCGATCATGTCGGCCGCCTTTCGAACGTGATGAAGGCTCAGGGCGTTAAGAAGGGCGACCGCGTTTGCATCTACATGCCGATGATCCCCGAAGCGGCTTATGCGATGCTTGCCTGCGCCCGGATCGGCGCGGTTCACTCGATCGTCTTTGGCGGTTTCTCGCCGGATAGCTTGGCCAACCGCATTCAGGACTCCGAATGCAAAATGGTCATTACGGCCGATGAAGGCGTGCGCGGCGGCCGCAAAATTCCGCTGAAGGTTAATACGGACAAGGCGCTCGAAACCTGTCCGTCGGTTACCAGCGTCGTTGTTGTGAAGCGCACCGGCGGCGATATCGAGTGGGTCGACGGCCGTGATATCTGGTACGAAGAAGCCACCGAAGCGGCGAGCCCCGATTGCCCGCCGGAAGAAATGAATGCGGAAGATCCGCTTTTCATCCTCTATACCTCTGGCTCGACCGGCCAGCCGAAAGGCGTGCTGCACACCACCGGCGGCTACATGGTCTACGCGTCGATGACGCACCAATACGTCTTCGACTATCACGACGGGGATATCTATTGGTGCACGGCGGATGTCGGCTGGGTCACCGGGCACAGCTATATCGTCTACGGGCCCTTGGCCAACGGGGCGACCACGCTGATGTTCGAAGGGGTTCCGAACTATCCGGATTCCTCGCGCTTCTGGCAGGTCTGCGACAAGCATCAGGTGAACACGTTCTATACCGCGCCGACCGCGATCCGCGCGTTAATGCGGGAAGGCAACGGGCCGGTGACCTCGACCAGCCGCAAATCCTTGCGCCTTTTGGGGTCTGTGGGTGAGCCGATCAATCCGGAAGCCTGGATGTGGTACCACGAAGTGGTCGGCGATAAACGCTGCCCCATCGTCGATACCTGGTGGCAGACGGAAACCGGCGGCATCCTGATCACCCCGCTGCCCGGCGCCACGGACCTGAAGCCGGGTTCCGCGGCATTGCCCTTCTTCGGGGTTCAGCCCCAGATCGTCGACAATGAAGGCGAACCGCTTGAAGGCGCGACGGAAGGCAACCTCTGCATCACCGAATCCTGGCCGGGCCAGATGCGGACGGTCTATGGCGATCACGAGCGTTTCATGCAGACCTATTTCTCCACCTATAAGGGGAAATACTTCACTGGCGACGGCTGCCGCCGGGATGAAGACGGGTATTACTGGATCACCGGCCGCGTGGATGACGTCATCAACGTCTCCGGCCACCGGATGGGCACGGCGGAAGTCGAAAGCGCGCTGGTCGCACATGACAAGGTAGCCGAAGCCGCGGTCGTTGGCGCGCCGCACGACATCAAGGGACAGGGCATCTATGCCTATGTTACCTTGAATGCCGGGGTTGAACCGACGGATGAGTTGAAGAAGGAACTGGTCCAGTGGGTCCGTAAGGAAATCGGACCCATCGCCAGCCCCGATTGGCTGCAGTGGTCGCCGGGCCTGCCGAAGACCCGTTCCGGCAAGATCATGCGCCGCATTCTGCGCAAGATCGCCGAGGACGAGTTCGGCAATCTTGGCGATACCTCGACATTGGCCGATCCGGGCGTCGTCGACGACCTGATCGACAACCGTCAGAACCGCACGCACTAACTGCGCGGCAAATCAACGAAAACACGGGCGGCGCTGTGTTGGCGCCGCCCTTCTTCTGTCTGCGTCTCAAGCGATCTGTATCAAAGTTGAAAATGGATATGATCATCGTGACGGGCCGCATTGCAGCCTTGAAATCGAAACTTCGGGCCGTCCAAGCGAAGCCGCGCCAACAAATGCGGTTCGACGAAAATCTTTCCGATGCGAGGGTCCGAGGCCAGAGTTTGCAAAGCAAACCGTGTGCGCTTGGGTTCGATTTGCCAGTCCGGCCACACAGGCTGTAGCAAATCCAAGTCCCAGCGTAAATCCAGGTACCGGTCCGGGCAGTTTGTCGGTCCCTGTTCGAATGCGAAATAGCCGATCGGCGACCGTGTTCTGCCAGATAGATATCCGCCTTGTGCATTCCGGTAGTAGAAAGCGATATCAACTTTCCTACCATCATCGTGGGATAGATGGGGTAACAACGGAAACCCCGTAAGAAACGGAAAATTCGCGTCCAGAACGAGAGTCTTCGTCCCAGGATAGGTGTTATCGATTTCTGTAGCGAGATCTTGGAGTGCGGCCCGAATATCCGGATGAACATAGTTCCGGTTCATCACACAATAGAACCATGATTGGACCGCCAGCGGACTGTCGGACATGCAACTTAGCGGAACTCGGCTGAAATGCGGCGCAACGAATGTGGCCATGACAGATAACAAGATATAGGCGCCGATGAAGACCGAAATGCGCCACTTGCAAGCAAGGGCGATTAACCAAGCGAAGCCGCCAAGCTGGGTGAGCATTGTCAGGACCACGAAAGCAATCGAATGCACACAAACTTTTTTCATCGAGCGATCCCACGGTTTTGGAGCGCTCAAATCAAATCATTCAACCCGGCATTCCACAAACTAATGCAGAGACGGTGGTTTAAACTATGAGGACGTCCCCTCCAGCGCATAGACGCGGCGGCGCAGATCGGCGAGGAGTTGGTGACGGTCATCGAGGTTGGGCAGGTCGGTGGCGTGCACCGGTTCGCCGATGCGCACCGTGACGTCGCTGCCGATACGGCGGGCCAATTCATACATCAACAAAGCCTCGCGCCAGGCTTCGCCAATCCGGCTTGCCAGATGGAAGCGCCAGGAATTTTGACCTTCGAAATAGATCGGCAGAATGGTCGCGTTCGACCTTTGGACCATCGCCGAAACAAAGAGCTTCCAAGGCGCATCCGTCGCCGGGCCGAAAATCTTGTCTGCCGTGGAAACCCGACCAGCGGGAAAGATGATGACCACCCCGCCGTCGCGCAGGTGCTGAAGCGCAGCCTGCCGCGCGGCGACATTGCTGCGGAGTGCCGACGACGCCCCCTCAAATTGGATCGGCAATAAATAGGGTCGCAATTCCGGGGCGCGCTCGAATGTCGCGTGCGCCATCAGCTTGATGTCGGCGCGGCGTTGGCTGACCAGATGGCAGGCGCTTAAACCGTCGAGGACGCCGAAAGGGTGGTTGGACACGACGATCAACGGGCCTTCCGCAGGCATGGCGTCAAGTTGCCTCGCGTCGACATTCATGCCGACGCGAAGCCGGTCGATCGCCTCCTGCCAGAAGGGGCGGTCGCTGCCGCCTTGCAGACGATATTCGTCATAAAGGCGTTTCAACCGCCGCTGGCCCGAGATCTTTTCGATCACCCGAATCAGGGCACGGCGCAACATGGGGTCGCCGTCCGTGGCGTAGGAAATGGTCGGAATTTCGGTTACGTCGGTCATCGTCGGCTGGTTCTCTGCGCGGCATTACTAACCGGCAGCAGTTACCAATTGCCCGTGACAGGCGGATGACGATTCGGTGGCAATTCATGTAGGTGGAGCCAAGTGTCTTAAATTAATTGTTTATTAGTATAATGATAGCTAGTTTCCCGGCCGCAGGGGTGCGTGGGGTTTTTTCATAGTAATTTAGCAAAAAGGGGCCGCCAGTATGGCCAAGACACGTACCAAGGCCGAGAAGATCGCCGCCCTGAAGGACGAGCGCCAGAAGCAGATGGATCTTTATAAGCGTTTGCCCAATCAGAAAGACAATGCCGCGCAGGAAGTCGCGGGTCGTATTCATGCGATCGACAAGGACATCGCCCGTGTTACGCAGGAACAGCAAAAATCTGCCGGCACCCCGATTTGGGTTTGGCTGTTGGTTGCCTTCGCGGCGGGCGGACTTGCTTGGGCTGGTGCGTATTATTTCGGTGGCCAGATGACGGGTTGAACTGAAGGTGATTTTGGCCGGGGCGCGGCCGCGTTGTGATCAGTGGACCTGAACCGGCGTTCCGATTTTTAAGCCGAAGCGTTCCGCCGCATTTCCCTTGTTTACGGCGATCTCCACCATTCCCATCGAATTGGCATACCAGAAAGCGGATCCTTCCGGCGCGTCGCCGAACGTTCTCGCTGCGCCCAGTGTTTCGCCGGGCACGTGGATCGAGGCGTGCTGATCGACGGTCATCGCCCTGCGGCCAAGGATACAGTTCCCGAAACTGTCGATATAGATGACCTCGTCGATATCATCTGCCCATTCCGGCGAAACGGCTGGGCCGGAGATTTCCGTTACCAGGCCGTCCATCCACGATGCGGACGCCGGACAACGCGCCTCTTGCCCGGGCGTGGTTCGGGCGGCGATCCGCGCTGCAATGGGCGCGAACAAGTCGCGCCCGTGGAAACTGGCTGAAAGTGTTTCAGGCCGCCAGACGATACGGTACCATCGCACGGCGTCGCTGTGGCGGGCGGTTAGCGAGAACAATCCGTTGTCCGGCCCGACGAAAAACCGGTTCCCCGTCCTAAGGACGATGGCGTCGCGATCCGTGCCGACGCCCGGATCCACCACGCCGACACAAACGCATTCCGCCGGCATGGCCGGTGCCAATGCCGCTAACAGATAGGCTGCCGCTTTCGGGTCCTGTGCCGGCGCATCGTGCATCAAGTCGACTATCGGTATAGTGTTTGCATACCCGACCACCGCAGTGTGCATTTGACCGATATAAGGGCCAAGCCAACCGAAATCCGTGAAAAACAGGATCATTCGCGTGTCCAGTCGTTCAAGTTTCAATGCACAGATGTCAATATGATTGGCCCAGATCCTGCAGCGTGGAGCGTCGGAAGGGAAGAGTGCAGTAGTAATGCAACAAAGTGTACTTGCGAAAGGGGACCATGGCGGCACAACCGGATCGGAACCCGGGGAACGCGGCCGCGTGCTTCTTGTCGATGATGGCGAGACGAACCGCATGATCGCGAGGGCGATGCTGCGGCGCGCCGGATTCATCGTCGATGAAGCGTTCGACGGCGCCGAAGCAGTAGACCTTGTTCTTCAGCATGCCTATGCGGCGGTTCTTATGGATGTTGCCATGCCGGTCATGGACGGTGTCGAGGCGACCCGCGCAATCCGTCAATTGCCCGCGCCGAACTGCGATATACCCGTCGTGGCGCTTACCGCGCATGACACGCCTGCCGACCGGATGCGGTGCCTGGAAGCCGGTATGGACGACTACATAGCCAAACCCTTGCGCTATGCGGAACTGGTTCAGGTGTTGGATCGCAACGCGCGTCCGGCCGACGAAGCGGAGGCGCCGGCTGATAAGGCGGCCTGCTGCGAGGATGCAGAGACGGTTGACGTTGAAGGCCTCGGCAAGACCGTTGTCATTCAATGCGAAAAGCTGGCGCAGTTGGAAGAGGATGCCGGTCCGGAAGCGATGCGGGACCTGATCGTAATGTATCTTGGGGAGGCTGATCGCCTTACCGCCGCCCTGATGGCCGCGGATAAGTCGGTATCGGCAAAAGACAGAAGCCGTTGGGCTCATTCCTTGAAAAGCAGTTCTGCTTCCTTTGGGGCGCGAGCAGTGGAACTGACCGCTGCGGTGTTGGAAAAGTCATATGACAAGGGCGATTTCACCCGTGCGGAGTTGTTTCTCCGCCAGTTGCCGGCCCTTGGGGAATTGACGATGCAGGCATTTGCAAAGCGGGGATTGGGACGTTCGCAATAATCCCGCCCCGGATCGAACCGACGGTTGATCACCAGGGTTCAGTCACCATTGAGCCCATTCTTGAGATATCTGGAAAATCACTTGGGAGCGCTGGTGCCGGCTGCGTGACTCGAACACGCGACCCCATCATTACGAATGATGTGCTCTACCAACTGAGCTAAGCCGGCCCGTTGCGACCGCTCTGATATTGCGGCAGGCGTGAGACTGCAAGCCTTTTGTCGGGATCAAGCATCAAAAACCGTTCCCCAGCCCTCCGCCAGCCTTTGCTGTCGCCGGCATGTAGTCGTCTGAGCCGAAAAAATCAGCGCCAAATGCAAAAAACTGCTCTTGTGTGACTGGTGTCACTTATTAATGGACAGGGGGCGGCTAGGGTGGGGGCATCAAAAGGGTTCTTTCGCTAGCCGACAAGTCGGTGAGAAGTTTCTTCCCTTTTGCCTCTTACTCTCCCTCGCCTAGACGGCCCGGACATCCTCCGGGCCGCTTTTTTTTGAGGGAGGACACAGTGTGGCGCGGCGTGGCGATTTGCGACGAAGAATCGCAGATCAGTTTGCAAAATGCGAATCGTTCTCAAGCGTTGCGTCGGGCTAAACACCGATGCATTTGCCCGCCGTAAACCGCTTCAGTATAATGATACGACGACGCGATCATGGTGGATCACAGAAGTGCTATGCTAAATTCGCGTTTATCAGAAAACGATTAGTGGCGGGTGGCAAGTGATCCAACTGGACGGGTCGACGGAACTTGAAGCGATTCTTGATGGCGTGTTCAAACCCGCACGACGGGAAGAGCGCCGCCAGCGTCAGCGCCGTATTCTGCGCGGTACAGTGCACCAGCCCCTGCTCACGCTGAATTATCCCGGCGCCGGTGACGCGGCCCGACAGGCGCGCGACCCGCAGAACGATACGGCAAAACCGGCCCCCAAACCGGTACAGGTGGCGACAACGGAAGATCTAATCCGAACCGGTTATGCCGAAGGCCGGGTGATCAATCCGCCACCGCCGGACAGGCCGGGTAATGCAGATGATGCCACGGTGGACTTGCAGGGTTTGGGCTATGTGTCGGCGCGGGGCCGGATCTGGTCCGAAGGCGTATGAACGACGCGCCTATTGCCAAAACGCAAGCCTCGCGCCGCAATGCTGGCAACCGATACACAACTCCTCATATGTCGCCGGACGAAGTCAGAACCGCTGTGGAGGAGGTGGATGTAGGCGATCCGGCGGTTAGCCGCGCACGTTCCGCGCAGCTGGCTTGGCGTCCTGCCTGGGCGATCCGCAGCCGCCGCGGTGCTTTTAGTGCCCTTAAAGGTTGGATTTTCCGGACAGCGCCCTGATGGCCCACCGTATTCTTATTGCCAAGTTCGCCCATGAGACGAACCGGTTCTCCGACCGGCCGACGGGCTTGGACGCCTTCCGCGCCAATATGCTTTATGCGGGATCTGAAATACCAGCGCGGCTGCGTGACACCAATTCCGAAATTGCAGGTTTCCTGGATGTTACGGACATTGAGGGCTGGACCATCATCCCGACCATCGCCGCCAATGCCGGGCCATCGGGAATGGTAACCGCGGAAGCGGAGAAATTCGTGACGGATAGGATCTTGGCCGACCTGAGCAATGCTCTCGAAAATGGTCCCATCGATGGGGTGCTGTTGGCGTTGCATGGGGCGATGGTGACAGAGACGGCGGATGACGGCGAGGGCGCATTGTTGGCGAAGCTTCGCGAAAAGCTGGGCCCGGACATTCCGATCATGGCAACGCTTGATCTGCACGCCAATGTAACCGACCGCATGGCCGAACTGGCGACTGCGCTGTTTTCTTACCGGACCTATCCCCATGTGGACATGCGCGAGCGCGGTGTGGAAGCGGCGCAGCTGATGGCGCGCTGCCTTGCCGGCGACTGCCATCCGGTGACGGTCGTGTCGCGGGCCCCACTTCTTGTCGGTTGCGACGATGGGCGAACCACGAATGCAGGCGGCCAGATGCTCGATCACCTGGCGGCGGCCCGCAAGCTGGAGGGGGAAGAACCTGGCGTGCTTACGGTGTCGGTCAATGCGGGTTTCGTCGATGCGGATATTGAACAAGCCGGACCGAGCGTGACGGTGACGGGTGATGGCGCGTCAAAGAAGTGGCGCCAGTTGGCGGATGAAATCATGGCGGAGATCTGGCGACGCCGGGACGAGTCCAGCATAGACATACTGACCCCTGAAGTCGCAGTCGAGCGGGCCATGCGGGCAAATCGGCCAACCGGCAATGGCCCCGTCGTTATTGCTGACTTCGCGGATAATCCGGGTGCCGGGGCCTACGGCGACGCGACCGGTTTATTGGATGTGATGCTGAAGGCCGGACTGAGAAACACGGCGTTCGGCGGTCTATATGATCCAGGGGCGGCGGCGGAAATGCACCGCGCAGGTGTTGGCGCGGTTATGACCATACCTTTGGGCGGAAAGACCAATGCGGATCGCGGCGGCGGGCCGCTGACCCTGACCGGGACGGTGACGGCACTCGGCGATGGTAGTTTCGTCTATGAGGGACCGATGTCGACCGGCGTGACCGGTGACCTGGGCCCGTGTGGCTGTTTCCGGGTGGAGACGAAAGACGGGGCGGATATCGATATCCTCGTCACCTCCAATAATTTGCAGATGTTGGACCGGGCGCTTTTCCGCGCGGTTGGTATTCAGCCTGAAAAGAAACGTGTCTTGGCGGTTAAATCCCAACAGCATTTCCGGGGCGCCTTCGGTCCGATCGCGTCTGAAATCATGGTCTGCGATACCGGCGCTATGAGTTCCGACGACCTGTCTTTCCGGACTTTCAAACATGTGCGCCGGCCAATTCATCCGCTCGACCTGGTGGTTTGGGAAGGGTAAACGGCTAGCAGGGTGGGCGCATCGGCTTAGCGTTTTTCTAGCTGCTGTATCACTGCGAAAAGCAGTCTGTTTGCGTCAATGCCCGAGCCGGTCGCAATGGCAGCCAATGTCTGATCGGCGGAGGCGACGGAATGCCCTTGGTCGGACAGCGTCTTCATCAATCCATCCGGGGTTGATCCCAATATCGGTGCAATTTCCGTCAAGCTGGCCTGCGTCATCAGTCCGACCGCCTTGAAGGCGGGGTTCCCGCCGCTTTGTCCCATGATTGCCGGGGCGGCGAATGGCACTGCCACGACTAGGGAAGCAGCCAAGGCGACAAACAAGGTCCTGTTGCGTAAGTAGTTCACCAAGCCCCGCCAGTTCTTCCAAACATGAAGGGCAAAGGGAACCAGTAATGCGATGCTGAGCCATTCGTGCATGCCGTGAAATGCGGATGGCGCCCAATGGAAGAACAGCGCTATTCCGGAAATCATGGAAACCAAAAAAAGGCCGGTCGTAAGAGGGGTCGCATAACGTTTGAACAGGGGGTGCAATTTCGGTCTCCTGCAGGGGTTAACTCGGTCGGGGCCCTATTTTTCCTGTGCTACTCATCTGCGTTTCCATCCTGTTCGGCTTTAAGCCACACTTATTGTTCTTCTGCCTGGGTCAGACCCTTTGCCATGTGATTTGCATTTCCTCACGAAACGCGAACCGCACAAGATGGCTGGCGGCGACGTTCTGCAGTTTCGCCAAAGTTTCAGCATCTGACGCTGTGACCGATAGCCTCAGGCGGTTGTCATCGGCTTCCAGTCGGCAGTCGCCACCGCTGAAGGAAATCTGGCCGGCTGCCGCATCGAAGCTTACCGGGATTTTATGGGCGAAATGCTTGCACAGTTGCTGCAGGTAACGGCTGGCCTTTTCTGTCGCGATGTCGGCCGTACTTTCGAGCATGTAGGCGGTGGGGGTGGTTGGCGTCATTCACTTTTCTCCACTTGTTGGGCGGCAGCATCAATGGCCGCGGCGATTGTCTCGATTGTCTGTTCCTCGACCGGCCCTTGACGTAAACGAAGCCGCAGAGCGGTTTTCAGGTTTTCCATGGCGCGAACGATCGGTGCCGGTGCATGGGCGGGCGGGCCGCCGTGCTGTCCGGTGCGGGCAAATAAGCCTTCGGCTTCCGTCTTTTTCAGTTTCAGGAAGTCGGCGCCTTCCGTGGTGATGCGGTACTGCTTGCGCCCGCCTTCCTGGGTTTCGACAGCGGCATAGCCCATGTCTTCCAACCAGGAGAGCGTGGGGTAGATGACACCGGGGCTTGGACTATAGGCCCCTGCGAACCGGTCTTCGATGGTCTTGATCAATTCGTAGCCGTGGCTCGGAGCGTCGGCGATCAAGGCCAGGATCAGAAGCCGCAATTCACCGTAGTCGAACAAACGTCCGCCCCGGTGCCCCCCCCGGCGTCCGCCGCCATGGCCGTGCTTATGGCTGCCATGGCCATGGCCGTGATGCCTTTGGCCACTGCCTCCTTGGCCGCCTCTGCCGCGGCCACCTTTCCTGGGACCGCCATTTCCGGCGCCTTCGGGGCCGTCAACTCCACTATTGTTCATCATGTTTTCTCTTCTTCTGATTATCATGCGCTCGATATATATCTCGATATATCGTAATTCAAGATATATCGAGAATATTCTTGGTGCAGCTGAAAACCTGGTTTCGATCGCTAGGCTTCGCTTCCAGGGCAACCGGGGATGATTCAATCCATGTCTGGAAGTGGGAATGCTTGGTGGCCGGGTTGATCTGCCGGGTATAGCGTGGGTTCAAGCGCGACGTTGATCCGGGACCACTCCCTTGTGTCCGAAGGGCGGAGTGATTATGGCAGAATGTTACCGCAGAAACTTTTCACTGTAGGATGCTTGGTCTGCCGCATGTCATCCCCTAGCAAAAGCGCCGCGAAACGGTCCGGGGATCCCGGCAAGGTTCGGCTCGGACCGATAATCCACCTTTGCATCGCAGCGTCTGCGATTGTCCTTTGCGTCCCAACGCCCGCTATCTTTCTATTTACGAACACTGCTCTCGTGCGTCACATGGTGTCGCCGCTGGAAGCCAATCTCGTTTGCCTGGTCCTTGGCGGACTTTTCGCCAGTCTGGGACTCGGCCTTGCGGTTCAGAAGGTGCCGCGACTTGCGCGGGTGGCGATCATGCATCCGCTGGCGCTCTTCCATTACGGCTTCGCCGGGCTAAGCCTCGCTCTGGCTGTGCTGCACCGTGTCCCGGCGCTGACGTTGGTCGGTCATCCCTTTCACAACCAAAGCGTCCTGTCATTCTTGGTCTACGGCCTAGCCCTCCAATCCGCTTACCTTGTCACCAGAACAAGAGCATCAAGGCGCGCATTCTCTTGGCTCATCTTCGGCTTGGCGGGTGGGAATCTCGTCTTTCTATTCCCGGTATGGCAGGAATTGGGGTTTCGCTATCCCGTCCTTTTCAAGGACTATGCGGCTTTCGCGGCGCTCGCCCTGTTCGGCATTGCAGCGCGGCGACCCTTCGCCGACCATGACGGGGAAAAGTCATTCCCGTCACGGGCGCGCTTCGTCGAACCCGCGACGCTCGTCTGGGGTTTGGCGTTCGCCATGCTGCTGGTCTCCGACAACCGATCCGGCTGGCTCGCCGCCGCCGTGTTCCTTTTGGCGGCGGGCTTGGAGGCCAGAAGGTTCCGCTGGTTTCGTCACTGCAGCCCGGCCTGGACATCCCGACGGGCGGGTGCAGCGTTAGCCCTGACGTTGCTGGCCGGCACGCTTTTGCTGGCAACCGTCCCGATATCCAGTTCCGTTCCTTTGTTGAGCAGCCTGTTGGATCGGCAGAGATATTTCACTGTGTACGAATTGGCGACGTCCGAGTCTCCAATGGCGCTCGCGCATGGATACGGTTGGTCCTCCACCGGCGACCTGAACCTCACCTATGGACGCTACCTAGCATTGCCCACGACTGTAGAAATCGACATGCCCATGCGTCGGCAGAACATCTGGGAGGGGACGCGCGAGGTTCATTTCGATTTCCATAACCTGCATCTTGAATGGCTGGCCAGCATGGGACTATTGGGCCTCGCCGCAGCGATGGCCTATCCCTATCTGCTCATAAGGACAACGATGCCGACAGTGCGGTCGGCGGCATTCATCGTTGCACTGATGCTGTTGCAATTGGTCTGGTTCAACCCCGTCGCGACGACGGGAATGACAACGCTTGTTATTGGTTTGAATTTGCGGCGCTTGCGCAGCAGGCGCTTTTCCGCCCAATGGTTGAAGACCCACCCCGAATCGTCACGGGAATCCACCGCGCTTTGGAAAACGGTCAAAAGCGTGTTTATCAGTCCGAATCCTACACTTGCCTTTCCTATTTTAGCCGGAGCCCTGGTGGCCGTTCTTGCAATTGGCGCCGCCACTGGGGGGCGTACCGATTGCCATTATTTTGCGAGTATTGGCAACCGCGGCGGATTCATCCCCTGGATCCGGAACATCGATTCCCCGCTAGAAGATCCTGTGGCTTTTGTGCAAGCGGTTGAAACCTATCTGGAAACCGGGAAGTGCTATCGCCACACCAGCCTGCTCGACGCCCAGATGTTGCAGGTGGCAGCTCGTATGTATTTCAACGCCCAACAAGGCGGGTTGCCGAAGGCTGAAATCTTAGAGAGGTGGCGTGACATTGCCGAGGTCGCATATCCGCGCCTAGCCCCGCGAAGCGATCTTTATGGTCCCTACTTCGCCGTGCTTTTGGAATCCGGCCGCGATCGGGATGTCCGCGACCTGGGGCGGCGTTTCTTGACCCGTGACGAGCACGACCTTGTCGCGAAATGGTTTATGGGATTGGCGATGCTTTCCGATGAGGCGACTATCCGGGAGGGTTTGGATATGAGCTTGTTTGCCTACGATAACGGCGTCGGCCAGCGGATCCTACTACCAGACGGAATCATTTCCAGCTTACGGTTGTTGAAAAGCGAACTTGACGCAACCGAATAATACTCTAATCATTTTTCTCTGATATTCGTTGGTCACAATATTGGATAGGGGATGGTTCAATGGCGAGAAGTCTATTCTTGTTCGCATTACTGTCGGTTTGTTTCATTTTTCCAAACCAATCTTGGGCCCAGTACTACGATGCGTCCAGCGAAGAGGATAGCGGTGCGGTAACCTCCGACGACGTTCTTCGGGAGTCGGCAACCACCGTCGCCAATGTTATTGCGGCACGTGTCGGCAGTATCACGTCCCGGCTGGTTTCACGATCGCGTGTCGGCGGCCCGAGGATCAATGCCCCGGCCCCGTCCAGCGGTTTGGCGAACAAAGTCCATGGGCGCCAGTCGGACAGCAAGAATCCATTCGGCCCGTTTGCGGCTTCCTTGGCCGGTGGCGCCGTTTCGATCAATTCGACCATGTCCCGCGGATCTGTTGGCAGGATGAGCCTTACGGCGGACCTGACCCATGACGAGCCGCGCGGTCGAAATACGAACAACATCACCCAGACAGCGGCCAATGACGACGCGGGGGGCGAGACGGCCTATTCCGGTCTTGGGACTTGGACCAACTTGACCTGGACGCATTTCTCAAGCGATGCGACCGGCGCGGATTTCAATGCGGACCAGTATCTTGCCCTGGCTGGCGCGGATATGACCGGCAGCTATCTAGGCCTGTCATTGGGTGACGATCTGCTGTTGGGGGCCGCCGCCTCGTTCGAGGTTGGCGATATCGACACGAAATTCAATGGTGGTGAGCTGCAAAGTCTAGGCGCGGGCGTGACACCCTATGTCGCGTATATCGTGAATGAGTATTTCTATTTGAGCGGTATCGCCGGCGTTACCTACGTCCAAAGCGATGTCGATTTCTTGGAAGCCGGAAACCGTGAAAGTGGGGATTTCAGCACTCTGCGTTGGTATACCGGCGCGTCGGCAAACCTAAACTATTATGTAGACATGTGGGAATTCGGCGGAACGCTCGGGTATCTGTACGCTCGGGATTCGGCGGATTCTTACACGGAAAGTGACGGAGATTTCGTCAACGCCCGTACCACCAACCTGGGTCAGGCGTCACTTGCCGCACGGGCCGGATACAACTTCGATAATGTGCTGGTCTACGGCATTGGTAGTTATGAGTATGAGAACGTGACGGGATCCAAGGACCCAAGTCAGGTAACCCTGAGTCTCGGGGCGGACTACTTCTCCACCGACAGGTTGACCCTTTCCGCGGAAGCATCCCATGTGTTGACTCGGGACAACTTCGACTCCACGGGTATCAGCGTTAACCTGCGATACGATTGGTAGCTCTCGATCGGAACGGAAAAGGCCCGGCTTCGCGCCGGGTCTTTTTTTTGATGTGATGTGTCTATGACGTGTTTCGCAGGCCGAACACCAGTGTGCTTCTCGCTCGATTGATGTGATTGGACGCGCGCACATTGCGGACGAGGATGACAAGGAATTGTTCAATGGTTTCTATCGACCCCTGACCGAGTGCGCCTATATTTGACTTCAATGGAAAAACGCAGACACGCGAGGCGAGAATGACGAAATCCGAAAGCGGTTACGAACCACCGAAAATATGGACTTGGGAAAACCAGGACGGCGGCCAATGGACCAGCACCAACCGGCCGATCGCCGGCCCGACGCATGACAAGGAATTGCCGGTCGGTCAGCACCCGATGCAACTCTATTCGCTCGGCACACCAAACGGCCAGAAGGTCACGATCATGCTGGAGGAGTTGCTGGCGCTCGGCGAAAGCGGCGCGGAATACGATGCCTGGCTGATCAAGATCGGTGATGGCGATCAATTCGGCAGCGGCTTCGTCGAAATCAACCCGAATTCCAAGATCCCGGCGCTGCTCGATCGGTCAGAAAATCCGCCGCTCCGCGTGTTTGAATCCGGCTCAATCTTGGTTTATCTGGCGGAAAAATTCGGTCATTTCCTGTCGACCGACCGAGCCAACCGGACCGAAGTTTTGAATTGGCTGTTCTGGCTCCAAGGGTCCGCCCCCTATCTCGGCGGCGGGTTTGGGCATTTCTACGCCTATGCGCCGGAAAAGTTCGAATATCCAATCAACCGATTTGCGATGGAAACCAAGCGCCAGCTGGATGTGTTGGATCGACGCTTGGCGGAAACACGCTTCCTCGGCGGCGATGATTACTCGATTGCGGATATGGCGACTTGGCCCTGGTACGGCAATCTCGCGCGCGGGGCGCAGTACGGGGACGCAGGGACCTTCCTGCAAGTCGAGTCCTACGAGAACGTGCAGCGTTGGACCAAGGAAATCTTCGACCGCCCGGCAGTGCAGCGCGGCCGCAAGGTCAACAAGCTTTCCGGCGAGCCTTGGGAACAACTCCATGAACGCCACGACGCGTTAGATTTCGACACCAAGACGCAGGACAAGCTGGAAGCGGCGGAATAGCCTTACCGCCGGGTTACGTAAACCCGAGCGCAAACCAGTCACGGCGTCCGGCCCAAGCGGTCCGGGCGCCGTTTTGCCTTTGAACGTCCTATTTCTTATTTTTGAATCACCGCTGGCATGCGCTTTCGATAGCGAATTTGGCAATGACGACGAAGAGGTGAACGTCGAAATACAAAGAGACTCGATGTACCAACCAAAGCGGTAATATGGTAATAATTCGGTAAATCTTCCTGTTTCCGGGAATGTGCGTTGCGCAAAGTCGAAATCTCTTTGGAGGACAAATTTGAAACTCTTTCGTGATGTCGCGCTATGGTCGAGTTGGAGGCCACCCGAACCAACGCCCCTGAACAACAATGACGAGGAATCTCCTAAAGATGAGGGACGGCTCGCAAGAGCTCGAGAGATTGAGGCGAGTATAAGAAAATCGTTGGCGTTATATGTCGGAACTTGGTTCTTCTGTGGTCTGACAGTCATTTCATCGCCAGATGTCCTACTTCTTCTTTCCGAGTCTCAGATCAAGTTGCCGATCGTAGACTACAGCCTTAGCTTCTTTTCATTCTCTATATTCTCGCCCCTTCTGTTGTTCATCCTAATCGGGCATGTGTTCCTCCAAATGGAGGCTCGGGATAAGACCCGGTTTGCCCTTCGGTACGATCATAATGTTCTGTATGACGAGAACCCGGTCGGAGTCTTTTTCTCTAAAATCGTTCTTTACGCTTCCTTGCCTTTGTACATGTTCATGTTGGTTTGGAAGTCCGGTATTCTGGGTGAGTTGTGGCTATATCTATTTGCCATGACCGTTGCCTCACTTGCGCTTAGCTTCGTGATGTATGTCAGGCGAACTCCGGCTCTTTCTCGAGCCGGCGCAACGTTCGGTTACCTCATATTGTTCTTAGGGTTTTCACTTTACGTCACCGCAGCCCCCAAAATCCGTTGGCTCGATTTGAGCCGCGCAAACTTGGCGGGTTCGAATATATCAGGCTCAAATCTATCCGATGCCGATTTGACGGATGCGGATCTTTCCTCGGCAAATTTGGCCAATGTCAGGTTCGGATCGGCCAAGATTGTGAATACGACATTTGCCGGCAGTGATTTGACGAATGCCTTCTTCTCCGACCCGCGGAGAAATGCCAATCGAACGGAACTGAGTAACGTCTCTTTTAGGGATGCTACTCTCAACGGTGTGAACTTTTACAATGTCTCGATAAAAACAGCGGATTTTCGGGGTAGCGATCTAACGGGGGCCAACTTCCACAAAGCGACTTTATCCAAGATCGACTTTTCGGGTGCAGACTTGTCAGGCGTGATTGAAATGACTCAGGAACAACTCCGCAATGCATGCGGAAGCGAGACCACAATCCTCCCGAACAGCAACCTTTCCCTCGCCCTTTGTGCGGGTGCGAATGTTATCAACGAATAATAATGGCGGGATCATCCTGTGTTGTCACACTCCTCGGACGATGAAGGTGCCGGATGGACCCGTCCCGTAGTCAACTCAGATATTGGACCATAGGCAACCGGCTAAACTTGTTTCACACTGGATGAGACAAGGGGCTGCGTCGCGCTGGAAGTGGTGAAGTCGCTTGTACCGCCGCCGGGCCGGTACAAGTGGAGAAGGGTGCCGACGAACCGCCGGTGGTAGGTCGCGCCTTTAGATGGAGGAAAATCTCCCCTCTCCCATTCAATTGTATTGGTTGGGGCAGAGCTTCGGCCCCATAACGGCTGTGCAAGATCAGCGCGGCCGGTGTTGGGTATTCTTGCCGGCGGTGATGAATATAGCCGTTGCCTCACCCTCGACATCTGCTGTGTGCCAGACGCCGGGTTCGTTGATCGCGTATTCGCCGGGGCCGAGGGGCACGCTCTCCGTCCGGCCGTCCGGGTATTCCTGGTGCAAGGTGATTGACCCGGCTGTGCACAACACGACCTCACTTCCTTCCGGATGCATTTCCCACATGGCCCAGGGTTCGGCGAAGGAATGCATCGCGACGATCCGTGCTTCAGCGCCATCCGTCGCATGCCGTTCCATATATCCCTCGTACCACGCCAAATCGCCGGTGAATTCCGGTTCCGCGACGGCTGTCGCGCCCAGACCCAGATGAATTGGATGCGTGGAAAGTGTTCTGCTGGTCATGCGAAACCTCGTGTCGGGCCGTGTCTATGAAGGGAATGCTCACTTCACCGCAACGGAGCATGGTTGAGCAAGCGCGGCGGTCGAATGCACTGGGCTATCTATGCGAAATCAATGCGCTTTTATTGAGTTAGACTCGGGTCGGTACGGACCAAGCCCGGCCATACGTCCCGCAAAAAGACGGTAAGATCATTCGCCTGACCGTCCAACCGGAATGGATAGAGCAGCGTGCTGACGAACCCGCGATGGTAGGTCGCGTGATTGACCAGGTGGAGAAGGATTTCCTCGCGCGTCATCGAACCGTCGCCGCCCCCGACAAAGGTGAACCGGATGGTTTCGTTCAAGGCTTTGCCGTTGTCTTCGGCGGCCCATTTATCGGCGAGGGCGACATAATAGTCATTCATCGCGCGAAGCTCTCGCGCCACGATGTTGAAGGCCCGTTCTTCCGCACGGTGCCGCGTAGTGTGGGTGTTCGAACGCCCTTCAAGGTGGTCGCGGAATATTTCCCCGATCAACAGGACATGGTCGAAGGTTCCGGTGATGCTACCGAATAGCGTGTCCCGCAGCGCCGTGAGTTCCGGTGCCGGCAATTTTGCGGCATTGTTCAGCATGACATCATCCGCCCATGCCGTGTAACGGGTCATCTTCCGCATCAGTGCCGGGTTGGTCATCGTTCCCTCCTTGTCGTGTCGTGCCGTTGCGTATGTTGCATCGGTGCATATCGGTCGCAAGAAAAGGATTGTCTCGGTAACAATTCCCCGAACCGACTGACGGAGACGGTTTTCGCGAGGCTGGGCCGGGCCCTGCGCATCTTTCCATTCTTGTCGCAATATTTAACGAACACCGCTAAAAGATATGAAAAACAAGGTGTTTGCTTATGAGGGATCCCCAACGGCGCGTGCCGAACATCATCGATGTCGAAGCATCGGGTTTCGGCCCGCACAGTTATCCGATCGAGGTGGGCCTCGCTCTGGGTGATGGCTCCAAATTCTGTTCGCTGATCCTGCCGGTGCAGGATTGGACTCATTGGGACGAAACCGCGGAGCAAATACACCGTATCCCCCGTGACCTGCTGGAGGATCACGGCAGGCCGACAGAGGTCGTGGCCCGCAAACTGAACACGTTACTGAAGGGCCAAACGGTCTATACCGACGGCTGGGTCGTCGACAAACCGTGGCTGATCGACCTGTTCCACAAAAGCGGCGTCGAACCGGAATTCGAGATCAGCGCCCTGGAAATGATCCTGTCCGAAAAACAGATGCAGGCTTGGCACGCCACCAAGGAAGTCGTCCTTACCGAACTCGGCGAAAAACGCCACCGCGCCAGCTTCGATGCCTATGTCGTTCAGCAAACCTGGCTCAGGACATTGGAGGGGGTTTAGCCTTCTCCGTACCGCCACCGCTTCGGATTGAGGTGACTAGGAACTGCGACAGCAACGGCAAAATTGCGACGGATAGACCGACTGCCAAGGTAATAAGGGCCGGCCGTGGGATCGGTGCGAGGGTCAAATTTGCGTTCAGTACCGCTCGCCATGGGATGCCCGTCGCAACCCCATACCAGGTCGCCTCAAGTCCGGCAGTTGCGAGTGCTGCCAGCAGGGCGATGGCGGCAAGCGTCAGCGTTCCAGCCTGTGAAGTGTTCAATGGCGCACCGAATCCATGGGCCACGCGATATCCCATCAACAACAGCCAGAAGCCCATCATCAGGGCCGCCTCCGTCGCTTCCAGCTTGGACTGCATGAAGAAATGCAGGATCCCCAGGGCGGCTAGGCCATAGACGATCCGATGCAGATGGTGCCATCGCAATTTCATGCGCCGGATGGCCGCATCGTTCGACGTGGCGGCCAAAAGCATAAGGCCAAAGACGGCGATGAAACCGATGGTGAGGTAGATCCGGTTGACGATTTCCGAGGCGGCCTGTCCGACATTCCAACCCTGGTCGCCGATATACAGTGTCAGATGAAAAGCGGCATAGGCGAAGACCGTCAGGCCGAGCAGCCGGCGAATCCCTGCCAGCCGGGTCCACCCGGTGATCCGGCGCAGCGGCGTCAGCGCCAAGGTGACCAACAGCAGCCGCAGGGTCCACAACCCGGTCTCGTGCGTCGCAACCTCAAAAGGCCTCGGCCCCAGATCATTGAAGACCGCCTGATACCCGACCCACAAAGCAGGCGCAGTCGCCAGCAGACAGGCGGCCAAGCGCAAACCACTGAACCGCCCCCGCCGGTCGTTCCACGGAAAATCGATCAAGCACAACACTCCCGAGAAAACGGGGAGATAGCGTACATCGCCGCGAATTGCACCGCCGGATCACGGGGAGTTCAGTAAATGTGTGGAAAATCTGCCCGTCGTCATGACATTTGGGTCAATCCTTTGTCTGACTTGAAGGAGAATCCGGCTCATACTGGTTGATGTTAAACAGCCTGCGGGAATTGATTGGGTGCCGTCGTGTTGTCTCGAAAGTCGCGTGTCGATTTCACGACGAGGAGAGTTTGACCCGTGGTCAAACTTCGGACTTTGTCTGGCCGACTCAGGGAGGCTTCGGGGACGAAAATCCGTTGCCTTCCATGATTATCACGGCCAGGATTTTTAGAAATTGAGCGGGCCAAACGGACAATCGGGAAACCATAGTCGAATTGGCTCTTATATGGTTTATCGGAAACAGAGCGATATACTGGTTCCGGAAATTGTGGATCCATCACCAAACGAGGTTGCAGTGTGAAGCGGGCGGCCCCGATATTGGCAGCGGTTCTTCTGGCTAGTTGTTCAGCGTGTTCAACCGTCCAAAGAAGTGAAACCGTATGCGTTTTGAATGGGCCGGGAACGGCCACCTCAAACAAGGTTTGTTATTCTATTCCGGACGGTCTCACTGGATTTCTTGCCGGAGGGCATGTCCGCTCCGGTGCGACCGTGCTGCTAACGCAAGGGAACTATGGAAACCTCACGATCCATGGATTGCAGTTCAAAGAACAGGTGACGCTGTCAGTCGAGCCTGGGCAAAACGCTACCTTTGAAAGCATCACGATAGAACGAAGCTCCAATTTTACCGTCCGCGGGGTTGAAGTTTCGCAGAGAGGCAAGGCGCACACTGACTCTCCCCTCGTTTATATTGATGAGGCTTCAAGAAACATTGTCTTAGAAAACCTTCTTGTTCAATCGGCGCCAAGTGTTGAAGGGTGGGGAGCACAGAAATGGCGCAAGCTGGCCCGAAACGGCATCGTCTCATTCGGTCAGGATGTTGAAATCAAGAACAATCAAATCCGCAACGTCAGGCACGGGATTGTGTCGGCGGGTGACAGAAGTCAGATCACCCAGAATCGAATAGTCAATTTCTCCGGCGATGGCATTCGCGGTTTGGGAAATGATTCATCCTACCTGCGGAATTCAATTCGCAATTGCTTCAAGGTCGATGGCAATCATGACGATGGATTTCAATCTTGGAGTCTCAGTGAGAACAAGGAGCCAGGCAAAGGTGTCGTAAAAAACGTCGTCTTGCGAGGTAACTTGATCCTAAACTACGCCGACGAAGATCAACCGCTCAAATGTCGCCTTCAAGGAATAGGACTTTTCGACGGCATTTATGAAGATTGGATTATCGAGGACAATACGGTCATCGTTGAGCATTGGCATGGCATTACTGTCATGGGGGCACGCAATGTTCGCATCAGTCAGAATACCGTAGTCGATCGAAATCCATTAACAGAGATTGCGCCCTGGATAACGATCACGCGCCATAAAGATGGCAGAAAGCCCTCCGGCGGAGAGGTTAGCAGCAATGTCATAATGCGTGTGAATCGAGAGCGCGGTGACAGTTCCGGACACAAGTTTGGCCTCTACCAAGATGGTGTGCATGTCGTCGATAACATCGAACTCGATCGTTCCGATGTTCGCGTGTTCGTTTCCGCTGACGGACAAGTCGATGTGCTGGAGTTCGCACAAGGCAAATCGGTTGGCGCGCGAAACGTACCGGAAAAACAAAACTAGGGATTTTGTGTTTCGCGGTCACAGCGCTTGTCACTCGAAATTGTCGCGTTAACCCGGCCTGCCATTCATCGAAAGCCCATGCACGTTTGAAGCTTGAGGTCGCTTGACCTGAGCCCTGACGTGAGACCCTGAACTTCCGCCATTTTAGAGTAGAGTCCGTCACCGTGAAGGAGAGGGAAGATGAAGCGCAGTAGGTTTACCGAAGAACAGATCATCGGGATTTTGAAGGAGCAGGCGGCCGGGGAGAGGACGCCGGATGTTTGCCGCCGGCATGGGATCTCGGAGGCGACGTTCTACAAGTACAATCCCAACCATCGCCATTTCCCGCCCGTGCAAACGATCGTCGCTTCGCCCACGCGAAACGATACGCCAGTCCAGTTTCAGATTTGTGCGAGATAAAGCATTTTGCCTGGGCCGGTCCCGATTAAAAATCGTCTGCGAACCGGCCCGAGGCTTTACTGTCTAGTCACCAGCGATGGACTGCTACGCTCCGGACGCGGCCGCCGCGAGGGCGTCGTCCAGAAAACGGACTGCGTTGCGTAGCGCCTGGTCAGCCTGTGGCAGAATGCCGGCAAACAGATGCCAGACGTGGAACATTTCTGGCCAGACTTCGAGCGAAGTGCGGACGCGGGCTTCGCCAAGATTTGCAGCGAGATGGATCGCATCACTGAGCATGACCTCATTCTCCCCGATCTGAATCAAGATCGGCGAAAGGCCATGAACATCCGCAAAGACTGGCGACGCATCCGGATGTGTCGGCAATTCGCCGGCAAGATATGTCCGAGCCAGTATATCGAGAAACTGGACCGAACATAGCGGATCGAGGCCATCGCGTACGGTCGCGGACAAGCCGCTATGGGTCAGATTGGCCCATGGCGAAATCGCCACACCGGCAGCCGGAAGCGCAGTGCCGGCATCCCTGAGTTTCCGCATTGTCGTCACGACCAGCGCGCCGCCTGCGGAATCGCCAGAAAATACCAAAGAGCGTGGGTCTACTCCACTCTCGAGCAGCGCTCCATAAGCCGAAACGGCGTCTTCGATTGGTGCAGGGAACGGAAACTCCGGCGCCTGACGATAGTCGGGGACATAGATTTTGGCCTTGAGCGCCTGCGCATAGCGCGACGTCAATCCGCGATAGGCCTTTACCCCTCCATGAACATAACCGCCGCCATGCAGATAAAGCATCGTGCGGCCATCCACGACTTCTCTCGGTGTCACCATCATTGCCGACACGCCGCCAAGCTCGGTCTGCTCGAAAGTGACGCCGTCCACCGCAGGAAACTGGCCGTCCAGCGCATCCATATAGGAAGCGCGGATATCACTCCAGTGAGCGTCGGAATTACCAAAGAGTTTTTCGCCGATCGGACCGGCGGCCCGCACCCAGGCATCAAGGGCCTTCTTTGCATTTTCGGGAATCATTGCCTTCTCCATTGTAGATATGTGATCTTCAAAACGAATATAGTTGCTCTATTGGAGAATGGTGGTCGCCAATGACTTCACCCAAAATCCCTGATCGACAGTCGGGAGCCTATGACATCGACATCAGTGCGTTGCGGATATTCGTCGCGATCGCGGAGACTGGCAGCTTCGTTGGTGGCGCCAAAGTTGTTGGTTTGACGCGCTCGGCAGCCGGAAAGGGGATGGCAAGGCTCGAGCGGCATCTTGGCACCAGATTGTTTCACAGAACGACACGCCAGGTATCCCTGACAACCGACGGGCAGACGTTTTACGAGCGTTGCGTTCAGATACTGCAAGATCTGGAGGAAGCCGAAGCAAGCGTCATGAAGGGTGCGCCTGCGCCGCATGGCACGCTCCGGGTGACCGTGTCCGAGGCCTATGGGCGCATCGTCCTCATCCCATTTTTGAAATCCTTCCTGCAGACGTGGCCGAATCTCAAGATCGAGGTCAATTTCACCGACCGGCTCGTCGATCTTGTCGAAGAAGGATTTGATTTGGGAATTCGGGTTGGGCGCAGCTTCGAAGGCGCGCAGTTGATCGCGCGCGTGATCAACCGAACGCGCCCGCATCTGTACGCCTCACCGGCTTACATCAACGAGAAAGGTGTTCCCTCGGACCTCCTCGATCTGGGAGGGCATCAAAGGCTGATTTATGGCTCTAATGCTGCAGACAGCCTCTGGACGCTGATAGATCCCGACGGAAAGACGATATCGATCGATACGCCCTCGCAGATTCGGTTCAGCAGCGGCGATGCCATTCGCTCTGCGACGATCGAAGGCATGGGCATCGGTTTTCTACCGGGATTCCTTGTCGAAAAGGATGTCGAAGAAAACAGGTTGGTCCGCCTGTTCCCGAACCATGCCGGAGAGGAAATCTGCATCCATGCGATCTATCCGAGCCGCAGGTACTTTCCGGCCCGAGTACGGCTGTTTCTCGACAGTTTTCTGGAATATCTGTGATGCGCTGTTATTTGCGATTGGGTTGGCAGGTCCTTGTGGCTCACGGTAGCTTTGCGGTGCACCGGCTCGAAGAGTCGGAGTATGGGTCACAGCTCGTCTCAATGATCCGCGGTTTCTGTCCCAGGTTTAGTGTCGGCGGTGCGTTGTCGTGGTAACCACGTCAGCATCATACTGTCATGACGTCGTCCGACATTGCCTTGTCTTGGGCTGCGTACGGCGGTCACACTCGCTCGAACATCTGAATTGATTTGAGAAATGGCGCACCCGACAGGATTCGAACCTGTGACCTCTGCCTTCGGAGGGCAGCGCTCTATCCAGCTGAGCTACGGGTGCCTGGCCATGTATTTCGCCCCTGCAACCCGTCTTGGCTTGTTGGCCAGTCGGCGGGTTGGGCATTGAGCGGGTTATATACAGAGGCCGGCCCGGTTTTGCCAGAGGGAAATATCGAGGTTGTTCGGCGGCCTAGACCGGCGCGCGGCCGACGCTGCCGCCCCCGCAGACATAGAGAATCTGGCCGGTGACAAACCCGGCCGCCGGTGACAGGAAAAACGCGATCGGGCCGGCGATTTCCGCCGGCGTGCCGATCCGGCCGAGCGGGATTTGCGCCTTCGCGGCGTCGAGCTCCGGCGAACCGTCCGGGTGGTTGCCCTTGAAAAGCTCGGTCGCCACCGGTCCCGGCGCCACGCAGTTCACGGTAATGCCATCCTTTGCGAGGTCCAACGCCCAGCTGCGGGTCAACCCGACCAGCGCTGCCTTGCTGGCGGCATAGGCGGTCCGGACGCCGCGGCCCAGAACAACGCGGCTGGCCAGGTTGACGATTCGTCCGCCGTCCGGCGCGGCCTGCAGGCGAGGCAGCATTGCCTGGGTGATCTGTACCGTCGCGCGCACATTCACCGTGTAATGCGCGTCCATGTCCGCAAGCGTGGTCGAGGCGATGTCCTGGGCGCGGGAAATGCCGGCATTGTTCACCAGGCCGGTCACCGCATGGGCGTCCGCGATTTCAGCTCCGGCACGGGCGAGCGCCGTTGAATCGGTGAAATCGACCACATGGAAGTCGCCCGGGAAACCGGTGGGCGCCGTTCGCCCCGTGCCGATCACATGGTGCCCTTGATCGGCCAACAATGTCGCCGTCGCTAGGCCAATCCCCCTGTTTGCCCCGGTTATGAGCGTTACCTGCTGCATGAATGCTTCCTCTGTTGATCGTACCGCTATGCGGTACACCATACCGCATATTGACATCATCTCGTTATATGGTGTGAACTCCGGTCATGCAATTTCGCGGCAAATGCGACAAGCCGCCCTCAGAGCGGTGGACCGGGATAAGGAAATGAGGCGATGACAGAGTCCAAAGACAGGGCTTTCGTAAACGGGCTTGCGCGCGGCTTGGCGGTGATGTCCGCCTTCAAGCCGGACCGCAACCGGATGAGCTTGGGGGAGCTGTCCAAAGAAACCGGTTTGCCGAAAACGACAGTGGCGCGCCTGATCCACACGCTGGTCAAGCTCGGCTATGTCTATGCCGATCCGGATTCCGGAAGGTTTCAGCTGCATCCCCGAGTTCTGACCCTGGGCTATCCGGTCATGGCGTCGATGGACAAGCGCCATGTCGCGCTGCCGATGATGCAGGAACTGGCGGAATATTCCCGAGGGACGGTGTCGCTGGGCATCCGCGACGGGCTTTCCATGATCCTGATCGAACGGTCGCGTGACAGCACGGTGCGTGCCCTGCCGCTCGACATCGGGTCGCGCATTCCGATCCACACGACATCCATGGGCCGCGCCTATTTCGCGGCGGCGGGCGAGTTTGAGCAAAAAGACATTCTCGCCCAGATCGAGACCTTCGACCCGAAGGGGTTCAAGAAAATTGAAAAGTCCCTGCGTGAAGGGGAGCGGGAATACCGCGAAAAGGGATACTGCACCGCCATCGGTTCCTGGGAAAACGACGTGAACGCCGTCGGGGTCGCCGTGGAACTTTCGAATGATGCGCTTGCCGCTTTCAACTGCGGTGGACCTTCTACCCGTATCGCGGAAGAAAATCTGGATGACCTGGGACGCCGCCTGGCTGAGCTTGCCCGTCACTTCCAGACGGCAGATTGGGTCGGGCAACTGCCGCCGCGACCTTATAAGGGGGTATCACCCCCTTAAAACACGATAAGTGTAAAAAAACACAAAACCAAAAACATACAGGAGGAAACGATGGAAAAAATAGGACGCAGAGAGTTCCTGAAAATGGGAAGTGGATTGGCCGGAGGCGCGGCGCTGATGCTGCCCTTTGGAATGGTGGGTGGCGCACAGGCCGCCGGATCGTCGCCGGAATATCTGACCATGGTCGGCGGTGGCCAGGGCGGCGCCTGGTATCTGGGCGCCGCGGCGATTGCGGAAATGTCGAAAAAGATGTGGCCGGATGTTTCCACAACCGTGACGCCGGGCGGCGGTATAGCCAATCTGAAAGGGGTCGGCGCGAAGAAGATCGAAGTCGGCTTCGCCTTCGCGATGGATGTGACGGCAGCGTATAAAGGCATGCTGAAATTCGAAGGCAAACCGATCAAGAACCTGCGCGCCCTGATGTCGACGAATGGTGCCTATCTGTCCACTGTCGCGAAGCCGGACATCAAGAGCTATGCGGATCTTGCCGGCAAAAGCGCGGCGCCCGGCCGTGCCGGCATGACGGGCCTGGCCAGTTTCGAGCGGATCGTGAACCAGATGGGTATCGCCGGTGATGTAAAGATCGTGAACACGGGCTATGGCGAAATGTCATCCTTGTTCCAAGATAATGTGGTTCAATCCGCCACTGTGATCGGGTCCATTCCGCATCCGGTCGTGGACGAAATTCTGTCCGTATCGGAAGGCCATGTCCTGCCGGTGGATGATGCCGTCGCCAGCGCATTGGCGGAAGCGTACAATTACGAAAAGGTCACGATCCCCGCCGGTACGTTCAAGGGCCAGGATGCGGATATCCCGACCATCGGGTCCGTCACGCAGGTTACGACCTATGCCGAGTTGCCGGACGAGTGGGCCTACAACATCGTCAAGGCAACCTGGGAAGGTCGCCAGAGGATGATCCAAGCGCATAAGGCGTATGGAGAATTTGGCGAAGAAATTGCCGTCAAAGGCGTGCGAATTCCATTCCATCCAGGTGCCGAACAGTATTGGAAGGAAATCGGTCTGCTCTGACCGAACTAATCCCCGATTGCTGTGTTGAACCAACCCCCTCGGTCCGCGCGGTGGAAACCGGCGGGCCGGGGACGGTATGGAGAGCCGGATGGTTATGAAAGAAGCGACTTCCCCTGAACCCCGAATTGTGGAGGACCATTCGCCGGTCAACGAAACCGGCGCGGCGGCCCTCTTCCTATCGGGCAGCACACGACGCTGGTGGCAAATTCCCGCCATTCTTGTGATGGTGATCGGTGTTTGCGCCAGTCTCTATCATCTGTATGTGCCGATGGTCGGCGCATATGAAACCTTCGTGTTGCGGCCGCTGCATTTATTGCTGATCGGCGTGGTCGGGCTGATGGTTTTCGACATCAGGGGAAAGAAGCGCGACTTTTCACGGCCGGATGTCACTTGGCTGATCGACGCGGTTTTGGCCGTGATACTCGTGGCGGCACTGTTCAGAGTCCTTGCGGACCCGGCCGGGCTGGAGGAGCGCTTTGCTTATTCCGAGGCAACGAATTGGGACACGATGGCCGGCGTGGCCTTGGTCGCGCTGGTTGTGGAGTTGTCCCGCCGGTGTATCGGACCGCCTATTGCGATCCTGCTTCTGATCGTCCTGGCCTATGGTGTCTGGGGTGGGGATACTTTTTCAATCTTCCGCCACCGTCCTATCGAGACGCCAGAGGTATTCCAAAGCCTCTATATGACCACCTTTGGGATTTTTGGCAGTCCGATCGGGGCGATGGCAACCTATGTCTTCCTGTTCATCATCTTCGGCGCCTTCATCGAACGTTGTCAGACCGGCATGCTGATCCAGCGCGTTGGATTGAAGGCGACCGGCAATTCGCCGGGCGGACCCGCCAAGGTGGCTGTGGTCACCAGTGCGGCCTTCGGCACTATTTCCGGCAGCGCGCTTGCGAACGTCATGGCGACTGGGTCGGTCACCATTCCCTTGATGAAGCGTATCGGATTTCGCGGCGCTCATGCCGGCGGGATTGAGGCAGCGGCCTCTTCCGGCGGGCAACTGACGCCGCCGATCATGGGCGCGGTCGCGTTTGTCATGTCGGACATCACCGGCATTCCCTATTCGGATATCATCGTGGCCGCCGCGGTTCCGGCCTTGCTCTTCTACGTTTCCTTATTTGTCGCGATAGACTTGACCGCTCGGCGTGAAAACATGAAAGGCGTTCCGGCGGACATGATGCCAAAGCCGGGCGATATCATGCGCCTCGCCCATATGGTCTTGCCGCTGGTCACGCTGGTCGGAACGTTGGTTGCGGGCTTTTCGCCGATGATGGCGGCGCTGGTCGGAATCGCAACCGCCTTGATCGTCTCTGCGCTGAAAGCTGAAACGCGACTGACGCCAACTGCGATCCTTGCCTGTCTTCACACGGCGGCTAAGACGACGGTCGTGGCGACAGTTGCCTGTGCGGCGGCCGGTATCGTTGTCGGCGTTCTGAACATGACGGGTTTCGGCCTGCGACTGTCCAGCGAACTGATCAATATCACCCAGGGTCAAATGATGCTGGCCCTGTTACTGGTCATGTTGACCTGTATCGTTCTCGGCATGGGCATGCCGACCGTGGCGGCCTATATTATCACCGTCGCCATTGGCGGGCCGGTGCTGATCGAATTGGGGGTCCCTGTGTTGGCGGCCCATATGTTCGTATTGTACTACGCGGTTCTCTCGCTGATCACACCGCCGGTCATGGTCGCAAGTTTCGGCGCGGCAGCTTTGGCGGAAGCCCCGGTGACGAGTACAGGCCTCGCCGCGATCCGTTTCGCGGGTTTGGCTTTCGTCATCCCGTTCGTCTTCGTGTTCAACCCCGAACTGTTGATCGTCGGCAGCGACCTTGCCTGGTACCAGATCGTGCTGACGACCTTCACGGCGATCGGTGGCGCGGTTTTGTTCGGTGTTTCGATCAGTGGCTACCCCGCCAAGACGGTTCCAGAGCGGATTCTGTATCTGTTCGCGGCGTATTGCCTGGTCGATCCGGGGCACGGACTCGACATTCTAGGGGTCGCGATCGTTGCCACCCACCTGGCCGCGCGATGGGCGCTTGCCAGACGTTCCCAGTCTTCGAAACGTTAGGAGTTCAGCATGCTGGAAGTTGTTCCAACATTGGCCAAGGCGCCGGATGGATACAGTGTTCTCGATATCGCACCGATGTGCGGCGCATTGGGGGCCGAGGTGTCGGGCGTCGATTTGTCCAAGTCGCTTTCGAATGAAGTCTTTGCCGATATTCAGAAAGCGTTACATGACTACCAGGTCATCTTTTTCCGCGACCAGGACATTACACCAGATCAGCAAAAAGACTTCGGCAGGCTCTTCGGGTCTTTGAATGTTCATCCGGTATACGAACCATTGCCCGGGCATCCCGAAATTCTGCAGGTGGTGAAGGAAGCGGACGCGCTCAACAATATCGGCGATACCTGGCACTCCGACGCGACCTTCCTGGAATGCCCGCCCATGGGGTCGATCCTGTATGCGAAAGAAATTCCCCCCTTTGGCGGCGATACGCTGTTCGCCAATTTGCAGCTTGCCTACGAGATGCTGTCGGACGGGATGCGCCGGATGCTGAACGGCATGCAAGCGGTCCACAGCGACGCCTTTCTGACCCAAGTGAATTCGGAGCGGAATGCGACGCGGTCGACCAAGTTGCGCGATGGGGCGCTGGAAACCAAAGAAGTCCTGCATCCGGTGATACGCACGCATCCGGAAACCGGGCGGAAATGCCTGTTTATCAACGAACCCTTCACCGCGCGGTTCGAAGGGATGACCGAAAAGGAAAGCCGGCCGCTGCTGGACTACCTTTTGGCTCATATCAAATCGCCGGAATTCACCTGCCGGTTCCGATGGCAGAAGGGGTCGCTGGCCTTTTGGGATAATCGCTGTACGCATCATTATGCATTGAATGACTATCACGGCCATCGCCGCGAAATGCACCGTGTGACCGTCAACGGCGACCGCCCTCACTAAGACAAGCGAAACTTCCCGCAAGAAATTCCCCCGCCTTGGTTGGGGCGGGGGTCCTGTTTTCGGGTGAGTAGGGCAGCGATCAGCCGAACAGGCCATCCCCGACTTTACTGAACTGTCGGGGGCCACTGAATTTTCCGGACCGCAAATTTTCGAAATGTTCAGCTTCGGCGCCTATCGTCGAGCCGTCTACATGGGGGCGTGTGTCATGCCCCAATCGAACAGAGCATCCATGACGGGGGAGAGCGTTCGACCTTTCTCCGTCAACGCATATTCAGCGCGGGGCGGGTGCTCCGAATACATTCGTCGTTCGACGATCCCAGCCTGCTCAAGCTTCTTCAACCGCCCTGACAATGTGTTGGGCGAAAGGCCCAGTTGGTCCTGCAGGTCCGCGAACCGGCGTGGGCCTTCCAGGAAAAATTCCCGCAGGATCAGAAACGACCATTGATCGCCTAGGGTGTCGGTCGCCCGTTTGATAGGACAGTTTGTACGGTTTTGAGAGGTCATCCCGTTAACATAAGGATTAAAATCCGTTTTGTGAATTGACTATAAAAATTATAGTAACTATATGAACAGGAGTAATGTGGGTTGAGCGTCAAGCTCCAGGAATGGAGAGACCCTTGTTCCCAAACCGGATGCGACAGTCCGAGACACGCATCGCCTGTGCGGCATATCTGACTTTGGAAAGAGGCTTCAGAATGTTTACCGATATCGCCATAATTTTCGTGGAAACATCATTGATTTTTCTGTCCGCGACCGCGCTGGCGTTGATGGCCGTGGGGGCTGTCAGGGCCGGTCTGGGCCTTGGGCGTGCGGCGGTGGCCCTGTGCGCTTTGGCGGCATCGCTGGCTCTTTGGGCAACGGCGATGGGGCCTCTCGCGAAGGCAGGCATCCTGATGCCGCCATCGACCTTGATGGACCCGCCCTTTGCGTTGATGCCTCTCATTGGCGGCGCAGTGATCCTCTGGTCCCTGGGCAAGTTGACCATAACCGGGCGGACCGTGCTGTCAGGTCTCGATCAAAGGCATTTGATGGGCTTTCAGGTGTTCCGTGTTATGGGGGCTTTTTTCCTGATTGGATGGGCGACCGGCGACATACCGTGGGAATTCGCCCTGCCGGCTGGGGTTGGCGATGTCTTGGCGGGCCTTGCGGCGATGCAGGCCCTGCGCGCGCTGTCAAAAAACGCGCCGGACGCACGGGCGAAGGTAATTCGGGCCAATGTTGTCGGCCTTGCGGATTTCGCGGTCGCAGTCGGCACAGGGATCCTGACGACAGAAGGTTTTATGCACCTGCTTTCGTTGGACGCGCCGAATATCATCAATATGTATCCCCTGGCCCTTTTTCCGGCCTTTATCGTGCCGGTCTTCATAGCCTTTCATCTTTTCTCATTGGATGCATTGCGGCGTGACAAACCAGTCCAGGTGCCGGCGTGACCGAAAAGGGCGCCAACACAATGACGGTGCGCCACTGGCTACTCATTCTTGCGACGGCGGCCTCATTCGGATCTTCCTTTTTTTTCATCAAGCTGGCGGTTTCGGACTTACCGCCAATGACGATTGCGGCGGGCAGGGCCATGGTGGCCGCGCTTGTGATCGGTGTGGTCGCGAGCAGGCGGGGGGTGTCGATGCCGTCACCGGGACCGGATTGGCGACCGTTACTTTTCGTTGGCGCGCTGACGGCCATAGTTCCCTACGCTTTAATCGCCATGGGACAATCCCATATTGATAGTTCCCTGGGCGGAATACTTTTTGCGTCAATTCCGCTGTTCAGTCTTGCCTTCTCCCGCATCGCGTTCCCTGACCAGGTCTTGTCCACGGACCGGATAGCAGGCGCTGTGATCGGATTGGCAGGGGTCGCTGCCGTGATCGGCCCACAGGCGCTTAAGGGCCTTTCCGGTCAGTTGCTGGGGGCGGGTCTCACATTGGCGGCGGCGGCTTCCTACGCGGCGGGCGGTGTCTTCACACGCACCCAAATGCACCTGCCGCCCATGGTGGTGGCAGCCGGACAGGTTATGGTCGCCGCACCGGTTCTGACAATCGCAGCCGCTTTGACGGACGCGCCCTGGACACTGGACCCATCGGCGATGGCGTTGGCGGCGGTTTGCGCCGCAGGCTTAGTCAGCACGGCTCTGCCGGTCGTGCTGTTTTTCCGCCTGATAAGCGAAATCGGGCCGACACGAACGTCGATCCTGACCTTTTTCATGCCGGTATTTTCCGTGCTGCTCGGAACAATTCTGTTGGGTGAAGCCCCCGGCTCGTTTGCTTATGTGGGGTTGGCGCTGATCATATCAGGGGCTGTGCTGATCAGCAGGGATGGGCGAAAGAAATAGGTCGACGCAAAAAGAAACCCCGCCTTGGGTAAGGCGGGGTGAGGCGGTGTTTACTATCTTGGGAGTAAGTAAACGTTCAACCGATCAGGGTAGTCGTCGGCACTGCTGGTTTTTTATCGTCCCACTGACTTATCCGTGGTGCGGCCCGATTAGAACTGTGCCGCTTCCGTGGAATGTTCCAGCGCGGTGGTGGAGGCCGTGCCGCCTGCGGTCGCGTTGTTGACCGCGTCGAAATAGCCGACGCCCACTTCTCGCTGATGCTTGACCGCGGTGAAACCTTCTTCGGTCGCCGCGAATTCGGCCTGCTGAAGTTCCGAGTAACCGGCCATGCCGCGTTCCTTGTAGGACTTCGCCAGATTGAAGGTGGCAAGGTTCAGACTGTGGAAGCCCGCCAGCGTGATGAACTGGAACTTGTAGCCCATCTTGCCCAACTCGGCCTGGAACTTCTCCATGGTCGGCACGTCCAGATGCTTTGCCCAGTTGAACGAGGGCGAGCAGTTGTAAGCCAGCATCTGGTCCGGGAATTCGGCATGGATCGCGTCCGCGAACTGCTTGGCCTGCTCCAGGCTCGGCGTGGAGGTTTCCATCCACAGCAGGTCGGCATAGGGCGCATAGGCCAAGCCGCGTGAGATGCACATATCGATCTCGCCTGTAATGCGGAAGAAGCCCTCTTCGGTGCGCTCGCCGGTCAGGAACGGATGGTCGCGTTCGTCCACATCACTCGTGATCAACCGTGCGGATTCAGCGTCGGTACGGGCCATGATGATGGTTGGCACGCCCATGACGTCGGCGGCGAGACGTGCGGCGGTCAAGTTGCGGATCATGGTCTTGATCGGCACCAGCACCTTACCGCCCAGATGGCCACATTTCTTCTCGGACGCGAGCTGATCTTCAAAATGGACGCCCGCGGCACCTGCCTTGACCATGGCTTTCATCAGTTCGAAGGAATTCAGCGGGCCGCCGAAACCGGCTTCCGCGTCGGCGACGATTGGCGCGAACCAATCGATGTCGGACGTATCGGCGCCGTCCTTCTGCTCCATGTTCTGGATCTGATCCTGGCGGATGAAGGCGTTGTTGATCCGCTCGACGACCTGCGGCACGGAGCTCACCGGATACAGGCTCTGATCCGGATACATCTGGCCGGCATTGTTGGCGTCGGCCGCAACCTGCCAACCCGACAGGTAGATCGCTTGCAAACCGGCACGGACATGTTGGACCGCCTGGTTGCCGGTGAACGCGCCCAGTGTATTCACGTAGGGCTCGTTGTTGATCAGATTCCAAAGCTTTTCGGCACCCATTTCAGCAAGCGTGTTGCGGATATGGACCGAGCCGCGCAGACGCTCGACATCGGCGAGGGTGTAGTCGCGACGGGTGGTCGCCCAACGATCGGGGGCGTATTCGGGGGCCGGGAAGTTGTCGCCGCCTTCGGGGCCACCCTGCCATTCGTAACTGCGATTGATGCTGTCCATGACGGAACTCCTTTTTACATGCTTTTCAGCAATTCGATTTCGTTCTGTGGGCTAGCCCCGGAATTTACTCCGGGGCCTTCCTCCCCAATGCGCCTTTTACAGTTTGTTAATTTGTTGTGACGCGGTAAAAATCTCTGAAAGCAAGCTCTCACAAGGAGTGCAGCGCAGCAACATTTTCCACATGGACTCTTTGAAAAGGCTATTGTGTAAAGTATTTTCTAATTGTAAAATTTGTAAATAAAGGAGGTTTACATGGCGCGCGCATCGGAAAGCCAAGCAAAGGGCACGGGGAAAGGCCTGAATATCGGCGGGAAGATCCGCCGTCTCCGCCGCGATAAGAACCTGAGCCAAACGGCCCTGGCCGAACGCCTTGGCGTCAGCGCCAGTTACCTGAACCTGATCGAGCACAACAAACGCAAATTAACCGCCACTCTGTTGCTGGAATTGGCGAAGATTTTCGACATCGATTTCGCCCATCTGGCCGATGACGACGAAACCCAACTTTTTGCCGATATCATGGATGTACTAGGCAGCGAGATGTTCGAAGACCTCGACCTGACAAATTCCGATGTCAGGGCCTTGGTCGAGACAGTGCCGAATGTCGCGCGTGCGTTGCTGCACATGCATGACGCTTACCGCAAGTCCCAGGCAGATATCCGTAGCCTTGCCGCGAGGGCGATCGATGCGGAGGCGGAGCCCGTGATCTTAAGTGCCGTCGCCCCGGCGGAAGCGATTTCCGATTTTGTGCAGGAACACGTCAACTATTTCGAAGACCTGGAGCTTGAGGCGGAGCGTGTCGGGCGTGAAATAGGGATTGTCGAGACACAGTCCCGCGACGCCCTGGTTGACTATCTGCATACGGCGCATGATGTGGAGACCGCGCTGACACGTGTGGGGCCGGATTTTCCTTACCAACGCCATTATGATTCAGAGCGCAGGGTGTTGCGTATTTCCGAACGGCTGACGACGGGCAGCCGGCGGTTCCAGCTGGCGCATCAAATCGGTCTGCTTTCCGCGGGGCCGGTGATCGACATGCTGTTGATGGAAGCCAACATCAAGGACCGGGACACCCGGGCTTTGGGAAAGGTCGCGCTGGCCAATTATTTCGCGGCCGCTTTGTTGATGCCCTATGACCGCTTCCTGGAAAGCGTGCGGGAGGCAAGATACGACATCGAATTGCTGCAACATCGCTTCACCGCTGAATTCGAACAGGTCTGCCACCGCCTGACCACGCTGAACAAACCCGGTAATGCGGGCATACCGCTGCACATGCTTCGGGTCGACGTCGCCGGCAATATCTCAAAGCGGTTTTCGCTGTCCGGACTGCCGATCCCGCGCCACGGGGAGGCCTGCGCACGCTGGAACGTTTACAGCGCCTTCATGTCGCCCGGCGTGATCCAGGCGCAGATGTCAGAATTACCGGATGGGATGCGTTATTTTTGTATCGCCCGGTCCGTGCGCAAGGGCGGGGCCGGCCATGGGTCGGAACCCCGGATCGTATCGATCGGCATTGGCTGCGAGGCGAAACACGCTGCCGAGATGGTTTATTCCGACAACATGATCCTGGGGGCGGACGCGAAGGCGGCGCCGATCGGTGTCAATTGCCGGATCTGTGACCGGATGGATTGCCCGCAACGCGCCCATCCGCCGGTCCATCTGCGCGCGCGCATCGACGAGAACATGCGTGGGCCGTCGCCTTATGTCGCCGGGGCAAGTGCCGAACCTTTGCCGACACGATAGAGACGGTAACACCGACTGGATTTCGGGTGAGGCTGTATTCGTCGCCGCACATTAAGAAAAAATACACTAAATCCGCATAGCGTTCGGGCTGATCTGGTGATCCTGAACGCAGTGCCAGCTTGTTTCATTTTATGAGGCATCAATCGGGTTACCGGATTAGGGAGGGGACACAAGCGATGAAAAAATTCGTTCCCGCAGCAGTTTTGACGCTCTTCTGCACCGTGGCGTTGGTTGCCATGGCGATGCGTGCGCCGATGACTGCAGGCGGTACGGTGGCAATTTTGTTTCCCCCGCAAACCACATTGATCGCAGCCGTTACCGCAGTTGGCGAGGCCGGCGGCCGTGTCGAGCGCACCGGTCGTTGGGACAATATAATCGTTGCGTCATTCCCAGGGGCAGAACCGCCCGTCGCCGTGCTGAAAGCGTCCGGCGCGTGGCTCGTATTCAATGCCCTGGTCGCCGGTGGGTGTGACCCCGCTACCTTGCAAGCCCAGTTGAACGCATCTCCCAACAGTCGCGGAAAAAGCGATAGAGGATTTGATACATGAACGCCCTGCAGACCCTTCAGGCAAATTCGGCCCGGATCCTGATTTATTATCTGATTGCACATATCCCGGTCACCGCGGCGTTCCTGATCGCGATGGGGGATCCTTGGATTCCGGCAACCATCATCACGGCGGTCCTGGCCGCCGCGGCCTATGGGATGTGGGCACTGCGAAAGACCGCGGATGAAACCATGTATGTCATTGCGGTCGCTTTCATCGGTGATGTGGCAGCGTTGGTCTATGCCATGGCGGGCGATCCTTGGCAGATCGATATGCATATGTATTTCTTCGCGGCTTTGGCGATGCTGGCGGCATTGTGCAGTTGGCAGGTCATGATCGTTGCGGCCGGCGTGACCGCTGTTCATCACCTGACCTTGAATTTCTTGCTGCCCGAATTCGTTTTCCCCGATGGAAGCAATTTCGGCCGCGTGGTGCTGCACGCGGTCATCGTGGTTTTGGAAACCGGCATTCTGATTTGGGTCGTCGATCGTATCCGACGTGCCTTCGTGGAAAGCGAGAAAGCACTCGAAAAGGCAGCGGAAGCCGAAAATGCCGTCCGCGTCGCCCAGGCGGAACAGGAAGCGCAACGCCGCGAAGCGGACAAGATGCGCGCGCAGACCTTGGCCCAAGTGGCAGCCTCTATTGAAACGGAGATTGGTGAAATCGCAAAATCCGTCGCTACTGCTTCGGATGAATTGACGAGGCACGCCGACGGCCTGTTGAGTTCCGCCGAGACGATGCGGAATCAAGCGGCCCGGTCTGCAGAGTCCAGTGAGGATGCCGGCCGCGATGTCGGCAGCACCGCTGCGGCTGTGGAAGAGCTGGATCAAGCGACAGTCGAAATCGGCCGCCTCGCAAGCGATTCAGTCGCTGCGACGCGTAGAGCGGTGACCGAAGCAGAGAGCACGAACAAGGCGGTCACCGGCCTTGCGGATGCAGGAACGAAGATCGGCGAAGTCGTTGGTCTGATCGAGGATATCGCCGAACAAACCAATCTGCTCGCGCTCAACGCGACAATTGAAGCGGCTCGTGCGGGTGATGCGGGCAAGGGCTTTGCCGTGGTCGCGAACGAGGTGAAGGGGCTGGCCAGCCAAACGGCGCAAGCCACGGAAAACATCTCCAAGCTGATCGAGGATATGCAGAAAGCGTCCGTCGGTGCCGTCAACGCCATTCAGGGTATCGGCGAAACGATTTCCGCCGTTGCAGAAACAGTTGGCGCGATCGGGCAGTCGATCGATCAGCAGAAACTCGCGACGGAGGAGATTTCCTCAACCATGGGCACCGTCTCGTCCAAGAGCAAGGCGGCGGCCGACGGCGTGATCGGTGTTCGTGGGATTGCGGACGACTCAAGCTCGGCGGCGCAGGATGTGAAAGGCGTCGCATCGAAGCTGAGCACGCATTCCGACGAGTTGAATTCGCGCCTCGGCGGTTTCGTAAAAACGCTCAGGGACTCCTAACTTCGCCCCTTTGCAAGTTTGCCGATGGGTTATTCCTCGGGACCGGTATAAAACTCCGGGTATTGCCGTTTAACGATGGGGCCGTCTTCCCTATAGGCGTGACAGGAATTCAGCAGGCGCGGTCGCTTGCCCGGCTTGTCGCTGACAGCCGTCGTCCCGCCCTTGCCGGTTTGGGCGCTGGAACTATAGGCGGTCTGGTAGGCAACGGTCGCCATCGCGCCGAGCATTTCGACCATATGGGTGCACCCATATACACCGCCGAGGCGCTCGCGGATGGTCTTGCGCCAGCCTGGGCCGATTTGTGCGCCGACCATGCGCTGGAAATTCGGCGGGACTTCGGTGCAGACCATATAAGGGCTGCCATCGGTTACGGCTTCAACCGCCTGGATCACGAAATCATCGTCGATGGTCAATCGGATCGACATGTCGTGGATGGCGTCGTCCGGCGTCATATGTCCGCGGTATTTGTTCTCGTAGGAATATCCTTTCGTGTCGCGGATATGTCCTTCGATATCCCACAAACCGTCTTCACGGATATAACCACGCATGTCGTATTTGCGGATATGGAGTGGCTTGCGGGATGCTGGCTCGCTTAGCGGCATAGGGGGTGCTCCTAACCTAACCTGGGCTCATCGTCTTGCTGGGAACGGCGCGCCGATCTATTCGGCGGCTCGGGATGGGGTCGTCTCATCCGACGGGTTCGTTGTCTGGTCCTGTTCGTCTTCGTCCGCCATTGGCGTCACCTTCAGGGCGGTTATCTGGTTGCGCTGACGGCGCAGGATATCGAACCGCAGGCCGTGGAAGACGAAACTCTGCCCCGGTTCCGGAATCATGCGGGCTTCGTGCAATACCAGGCCGGCGATTGTCGAGGCATCGTCGTCCGGCAATTCCCAATCCAGATCGCGGTTCAGGTCGCGCAGCGTGACGGTGCCGTCGATAATATAGGACCCGTCCGGCTGCGGACGCACGCCTGGCATGGAGACGTCGGTTTCGTCGTCGATATCGCCGACGATCTCTTCCAGAATATCTTCCAGCGTCACGATGCCCATGAAGGTGCCGTATTCGTCCACGACAACTGCAAAATGCTCACGCCGTTTCTTGAAGGCTTCCAACTGGTCCAGCAGCGAGGTGCTGTCCGGGATGAACCAAGGGTCGGACGCCACGGCAGCCAAGTCCAGATCCTCGACATTGCCGTTGCGGGCGCGGACTTCGCGAAGCAGGGACTTGGCGTGCAACACGCCGACGATATTGTCCGCTTCGTCCTGATAGACCGGCAGCCGGGTGAAGGGACTTTCCAGGGCGGCGTCGACGTTCTCGCCGACATCCTTTTGCACATCGAGCATCACGACGTTCCGGCGGTGGGTCATGATTTCCCCGACTTCGACATCGTCCAGTTCCAGGATCGATCGCAACATGGAACGTTCCTGCTGGATTTCCGGATCTTCCCCTTCATGCAATTCGATGACGCCGCGTAGTTCCTCTTCGTGCAGCTCCGTCGTGATTTCATGGGAAATCTCGATCCCGAAGGTCCGCAATGTCATTCGTACGATGAACTGAACGGCGGTGACGACGGGAGAGAAGACGATGATCACCATGCGGATCGTCGGTGCAACGAACAACGCCATCTTTTCCGATTGGGCGATCGCATAGGTCTTGGGCAAGACTTCCGCGAATATCAGCACCAGCATCGTCATCAACAAGGTCGCGTAAACGACGCCGGTTTCACCGACCAAGCGCAGCAACAAGCTGGTTGCGAGCGCCGACGCCAGGATGTTCACCAGGTTGTTGCCTAGCAGGATTGCACCGATCAGCCGGTCACGCTGGGCAATCAATGACAGAACCATATCCGCGTGTTTGTTGCCTTGCCTTGCCGCCTGATGCATGCGGGCCCGCGACGCGGCGGTCAGCGCGGTCTCCGAGCCGGAGAAGAACGCCGACAGGATCAAGAGCAGTAATATGGCCCCGATTGTCAGGACAATTTCAGTCGTTTCGGTCATCAAAATCGATCAATAGGATATCCAATGGGCACTCTTAGACTCGACGTAAAACCGGTATGCGGCCTAATTCCTGCGGAACATTTCTGCAGAATAGGGCCATATCGCCATGACGCGCTAGTCGGCAAGTGCGTCTTCAAGCGTCGCGCGCAGGTCCGCCTCGTCGACATCGGCGGTAATAAAGGCATCACCCAGGCCGCGCGCAAGGATAAAGGTGATCCGGCCAGCTTCGACTTTCTTGTCTTTGAACATGCGTTTGATCAGATCGTCCACGTCCCAATCCACGCCGGCGATGTCGGTCGGCTTCAGGCGCAGGCCGACGGAAGCCATGTGCCGGTTGAGCCTTTCGGCGTCCTGGCCGCTGCATAGGCCTTTGCGGACCGACAGGGAAAAAGCCATTGCCATGCCCATCGCGACGGCTTCCCCATGCAGCAAATCCGGACCATAGCCCAACCGGGATTCAAGCGCGTGGCCGAAAGTGTGACCCAGGTTCAAAAGGGCTCGAAGACCGCCTTCGCGCTCGTCCTGCGCCACGATGGCCGCTTTTGCCGCACAACTTCGTGCCACTGCCTCCGCGCGGGCTGCCCTGCACTCGTCGATCGGATCGCCGTCGATCAGGGTTGCCCCGTGCCGTTCCAGCCATTCGAAAAAGGCAAGATCGCCAAGTGCGCCGTACTTTACGACCTCCGCATACCCGGCCAGCAACTCACGCCGAGGCAGACTGTCCAGAATGCCGGTATCGGCGAGGACCATGCGCGGCTGGTAAAACGCGCCGACCAGGTTTTTGCCTGCCGGCGCGTTGATCGCGGTTTTGCCGCCGACGGAACTGTCCACCTGGGCCAGCAAGGTCGTCGGAATCTGCACAAAGGGAATGCCTCGAAGCGCCGTGGCTGCCGCGAAACCGGCCAAGTCGCCGATCACCCCGCCGCCGAAGGCCAAGATCGTCGTCTTCCGCTCCAGCCCAAGGGCCAGCAATTCGTTCATCAAGCCTGCATAGCGATCGAAGCTTTTGGTGCTTTCCCCCGGCGGCAGGACAATAGCGGTATGATCCAACCCGGCAGCATCCAGGCTTTTGGTCAAAGTATTCAAATGCAGGCCGGCGACCGTTTCGTCCGTCACCACGATCACGCGGTTGCCCGTCAGGACCGGTCTGATCAAGGTGCCGGTCCGGCGGATCAGGTCTTCGCCGATCAAGATATCGTAGGCGCGATCGCCGAGCGCGACCGGGACGCGGCGCGGTTCCGGCAGATCCGCGACGGGGGCGGTGGAGGCGTTCATCGTCTTATTGCTCTTCCAAATTTGAATTGGCGGTCAGAAAAGGCTGCAAGGCCGCAATGACTTCCTGTGCGGTGACGTCTTTCGGCGCGTCTGCACTTTCGACCGTGATATCCGCCATACCGTATGTCGGGTAGCGTGCGGCGATCAGATCCCTCAACGTTTTTTGCGGGTCCGCGGTCTTCAACAGTGGCCGGTGCGCTCTTTTGCTGACCCGCGCCCACAACACATCGAACTCGGCGCGAAGCCAAACGCTGATGGCTTTTTCCTTTATAACCGCCCGGGTTTCGGCATCCATGAAAGCGCCGCCGCCGGTTGCCAGGACGAATGGTTCGTCCTCAAGCAGGCGGGCGATCACCCGCCGTTCACCGCTTCTGAAATGTTCTTCGCCGAACTCGGCGAATATCTCCTGGATGGTCCGGCCCGCGGCCAATTCTATCTCTCGGTCGGCGTCGCGAAAGGGAACGCCAAGTCGCTCGGCGATTTGCCGGCCGATCGTCGATTTCCCGGCCCCCATCATTCCGATCAGAACGATCGTCTTCGGCAGAACCGGTGTGCCGGCCACGGTCTGTTCTTCAGGACGCACCATTCGACTTTCTTGCTACCGCGGGATGCCAGCCTATTTCCATCCCAAAGATCTTTAACCAGTGCCGCAGAATTGCCATAGTCCGACGTTAGGGTAAAGCATCCCGGCGGATGGGGGCAGGCTTGGTTTGCGTTCCGCAAGCGCGTAGGAACGGTACTGGAAAAGCTGGCCGAATCACGCTCCGGTTGGGAATGATGGGGCCTGTTTCGCGAATCGCCGCGTTGACGGGTGTTCTTTATGGGCCGGAATTCGCGCCGGTCCGCCCCGAAAGTTTCGACCAAATCGCCGGTTCGGCGGTGAACAATAACGATTAGTGACTGTAAAAAATGGGCAAATTCATCCTGGTCATATTCGCACTGCTTGCCGTCGTTTTGGGCGGTGGTGCCGTATTCTTGGCGACCTGGGACATCCCAGCCCCGTCGCAAACGGTTGAGAGGGTCCTGCCGGATGACCGCTTCCCGCGCTGACCGACGTTTCGCGGGCAATTTGCCGCGCGCTTTGTTGTTGTCCGCCGGCCTTGGATTCACGGCACCGGTTGCGGCGCTGGCGCAAACGGCGATCACGCCGCCGGCGTCGGTGGAAGAGCCGCTGGAGCTGGGCTCGCCGGGCAACGCAGGATCCGCGCCTACCGATCAGGGCACGATCCAGGACCCGCTTCCCGCCGCCGGCCCGATTCAGCTGGTGCCGCTGGGCTTGCCGGATGCCGATCAAACCAGTGATGAACCTGTCGAGATACGCTCCGGTATCGCTGTTCAATCGCTGAAAAGGATCGATCCGGAATCTGTTGGCGTTCTGGATGCGGGAACCGGTGGTTTCCCGGTCGACATGTGGACCGGAACCCCCCGCCCGCGGATCGATGCGTTGATGGCGCGTCTGCCGACCGCCCCTGTCTCGGAAGTGCAGATGCAGATCACGCGCCGATTGCTGCTATCCCGTGCGGCGATCCCGCTTGAGGGGGATGCAGCACCGTCGCAAGGGGCGAATGCCTCGCCGGGCTTCGGCGCAGGGTCCCAGACGGCTTCCGCGCAAGGGACCCCGTCCGAAAGTGCCTCGGTTACGGATTCTGCTGGTGGCAATGGATCGGGATCCTCGCTGCTGGATCTACGCCTCAAGGCTTTGTTGGAAATGGGATTGCTGGAAGATCTGGACGCGTTGATTCAGGCCGCCCCCAGCCGCACCGACGATCCGGAAGTTCAGCGGTTGCTTCTGGAATCGCGTCTATTGCGGGATGATCTGCCGGGTGCCTGTGCCCTGACCGCATCGCCGCCCGCGGACGACATGTTCTGGCTGAAAGCGTCTGTGTTCTGCAAGGCGGTCGCCGGCGATACGGCCGGCGCGGAGTTTGGTGCGACGCTGATCCGGGAGGAAGGCGGCGCGGACGACCAACCGTTCCTGAATTTACTCAGTCACTTCATCGGCACCAAATCGGCGCCGGTGACGACGCTGGGCAAGCCGGACGCGCTGGAAGTTGCCATGGTGCGGACGGCCAAACTTTCTTGGCCGGAAGGCGCGGCGGCGGAAGCGGGCCCCGCTATTCAACGGATAATCGCGTTGGCGCCAGGCAACGACCCGGTGGATCGTCTGCAAGCGGCGGAGGATTTGGTGCAAATCGGCCGATTGCCGCCCGACGAACTCACAGCGCTCTATGCCGATGTTCAGTTCGAACCTGAAATGCTCTCGACCGCATTCTCGGGCGCGGAAGAGATCGGTGGCGCGCTGGGACGGGCGCTGTTGTATCAAGCTGCCTTGAGCCAGGAGAATACGGTTGCCCGGGCGGAACTGCTCCGCAAGGCTTTCGATATCGCCAAGCGGGAAGGGCGTACGGCCCTTTTGAACCGGGCCTACCTTCCGCTGATTTCCTCAATCCCGCCGCAACGCGAACTGTGGTGGTTGGCGAACAATGCGGCGCGCGCGCTCTATTTGGCGGGTGACCCGTCTGAGGCGCGAAACTGGGCTGAAATCCTGCGCACGGAAGCCTTGCGCGATCCCGTGGCTGAACAGGATGCGCTCCGCCTGTGGGCCGTTTCTCGCCTGGCGGGCGACCGGGTTCTTGACCGGCTGGGCCGGGATGCGCTTGCCCGATGGAAAGAGATGCAGCAGTTCACCGCGCCGGAAGAAGTGGTTCGACGGACCACCCTTCTTTATTCGCTGTTCGAAGCCTTGGGCGAAGCGGTTCCGGAAAAGGCATGGGAAGACCTGCTGCTCACTGCGGAGCCCGATTTTCAGCGCATGCCGAATGCATCCCTGACCCGGGCGATCGCACAATCCGCCAGCGGCTTGCGCCAGGGTGAAACCGTGTTGCTGGCCCTGGTAATGTTGGGTGATGCCGGACCCGCGCTTGCGGCGGCGCAAACGATGGGGTCGGTGGTTCAATCGCTTGCGGCGGTCGGTCTGCCACGCGACGCCAGGGACCTCGCCCTTGCCGCGGCACTCGGCGCCGGTATGTGACATCCGTCATGGTGGGCCAAACCGTAGAACCGGCCGCCGAGGTGAGGTTGCCGCGGTTCGTCGAACCGTTCCTGGAAATGTTGATGGTGGAACGCGGGGCCGCCGCGAACACAATAGAAGCCTACCGGCGCGATCTGATCGATTACTGCGGGTTCCTAAAAGCCAGAAACTGCTCGGCCGACACGGCGGATAGCGACCATATCCGCGCCTATCTGGCCGCTCTTTCCAAGCAGGGGGTGAAGGCATCTACCGCCGCGCGCCGGCTTTCATCCTTGCGCCAGTTCCACAAGTTCCTGTTCGCTGAGGCGATCCGTCAGGATGACCCGACCGTTGTCATTGATGCACCCAGGCGTGGCCGTCCCCTGCCGAAAATCATGACGGAGGAGGATGTCGATCGCCTGCTGGCTGCCGCTGAAGCGAATGTCGAGCCTGACGGCACGCGGATTCAATGTTTGTTGGAGCTTCTCTACGCCACAGGCATGCGGGTCAGCGAATTGGTAACCCTGCCTCTGTCCGCGGTGCTTCGGGACGAACCCTTCCTGCTGATCAAGGGCAAGGGTGGCAAGGAACGGATTGTGCCGATCAGCCTGCCGGCCCGTCTTGCCATCAACGCCTATCTGGAGGACCGCCCGGCCCATATACCGGACGGGGCGGAGTCTCCCTTTATGTTTCCGTCACGCGGAAAGGAAGGGCATTTGACCCGGCAACGGTTCGGGCAAGTGCTGAAGGAACTGGCGCTTGACGCCGGGTTGGACCCCGCCAAGGTCAGCCCGCATGTACTGCGCCACGCCTTTGCCAGCCATTTGCTGGCCAACGGAGCGGATCTGCGTGTGGTACAGCAGCTTCTGGGCCATGCGGATATCTCAACGACCCAGATCTACACCCATGTGCAGGAAGAAAGGTTGAAGGCGCTCGTCGAGGCGAATCATCCCTTGGCCACCCGCCTACGCGCGGATTGACCGGTCGACCCGCCCCGACGTCGCGTTACCGGCCGGACTAGAATTGCACGGTTCGTCGATCCATGACCTTGCCGCTGCCGCCTGCCATCAGACCCTGTATCGCACCATCAAGCAGGTCCAGTTCCACGGTCAACAGGCTGGGCGACGGCGGGTCCATATAACCGCCCTGTTCGATCACGAAATGGGGTTTCCGTATGCCGACCCGTTCGTACAGATAGCCTGCCAAGGCGCCGGCCATCATCCCCGTCGCAGCTTCTTCGGGGATTCCGTAGTGCGGGGCGAACATGCGCGCCGCCGCGTCGTGCGGCGTGGCCGCGTCATCCGTCGTGAAAACGTAGAAACCGACGATATCAAGCGCCGCGCTGATCTTCGCGATGGCGTCCTGGTCCGGCGACAGTGCCCTCAGCAACGCATCGCTTTTCACGCCGATCTGTAGAGAGCCGTTCCCAGTATCGACGCGGGATGGCTTGGCGCGCGGGTCTAGATCATCTTCGGTCAGCGACAGAGAAGACAGGACGTCCGCCAGGGTGACGCTGTTCCAGGCTTCCGGATCGGCGAAGCGCGGCGCCAATTGCTCCATGAAAGGTTTGCCATCCTTGATGACGATCTTTCGCGGGCCATCGACCGTTTCCTTCGACGTTTCGCCATCGCCGACCCGGCCGTTCTGAAGCAGCAGGGAAAATGCCGCGATCGTTGCATGCCCACAATGGGGGATGCGCCGGTTGGGTGTGAAGAAGTCGAGCTTGAACCCCTCGGTCGCCGATTTGGAAACGAAGGCCGTTTCGGACAACCCCATGCCCGCGGCAATTGTCTGCATGTCGTCATCGCTTAAACCGTCCGCGTCCAGCAGAACGCCGGCCGGGTTGCCGCCTTGGCCGTCCTGCACGAAGGCATTGACGATTTGGACGGTAACCAGGCGCTCATTTTCAATAGCTGAATTCATGACAATATCCTTTTAGAGTTGAGGTTTATGTAGGATATATGGCCAATTGACTGAATTTTGGTTAGACTTTCCATTTCATATATCCATGAGTAATTCTCATGAATAATCCGATGCGAAAACTGGATATCGCGATTCAGGCGGCACCCTATCTCGCCGCGGTCGCGGCCACGGGTAGTTTCACAAAAGCGGCGGAAAGGCTCGGCATTCACCAGACTGCGGTCAGCCACCGGATCCGCGCGCTGGAGGAACAGTTGGGCCTGCGGCTGTTCGACCGAACCACGCGCAGCGTCCGGCCGACGCAGGCCGGCCGTATCCTGTGTGAGGCGGCCATCTCCGCGACCACATCGTTCGAAGTGGCGTTCGATCGCTTGAACCGGCGCGCCGCGACCGGACGGATCCGGCTGGCGCTACCTTCTTCATTAGCGACGAAATGGTTGTTTCCGGCCCTGCCGCGGGCGCGGGTAGAGGGTTTGGAGATATCCTTGGAGGTCGGGGACAATCTGGAGGATTTCCGAGTGACGGAGCTGGACGCGGCGGTCCGGTACGGCATCGGCCCTTACCCTGGGCTTCATTGCGTGCGCTTGGCGGCGAGTTTCCTGCAGCCGGTCGCGAGCCATGCCTATCGACCGGAATTGGTGGACTTCCGGGACGCGGCCAGCCCACGGGATCTTGCCTTTCTGGAGGACCGGCGCGGCGCCCGTGACGGCACGGGATATTCTTGGCGTGACTATTTTGCAGGACTGGGTATGGACGATCGGAACATCCCCATCGACCAGATGTTCGACCGTGCCGATCTGATGTTGCAGGCCGCTGTCAGCGGAATGGGGATTGGTTTGGGCCGGACTTTGCTGATCGAACAGGATTTGGAGGCTGGATACCTTCGTTCGTTCGGGCCGCAATTGCTATCGCGCGCGGCGACCTGGTTGGTTTGTCCGCCCACTTTCGCGCATGAGCCGGAATTCAAGCGGTTGCGCGATTGGCTGTTGGGCGAGGTGCCAAAACACGCCACCGGTTTTGAGCTAGGCCTTTAGCCGCCGTTTAAATAAGTCGACCGGCAGATTTGCATTTTTCCAAACCCGCCCTACCCTTGCATTCGCGGGGGGCGCTCGTTACCTAAAACCATATACATTTCCTGGCTGGCAATGATGCGGGGCCGGTGATCCGGGTCTTTACCGATGGCCCTTGACTGAGGATAGCGTCCGACGATGCGCAATTTTCTGGATTTTGAACAACCGATTGCCGAACTGGAAGGCAAGATCGAAGAACTGCGCCACCTGGCCGATACGGGTGAGGTGAATATCGCCGACGAGGTCGGCAAGCTGCAGACAAAGGTCGATAGGTTGATCACGACGACCTACGCGAAATTGACGCCCTGGCAGAAGGTTCAGGTGGCCCGGCACCCGGATCGCCCTCACTTCAAGAATTATGTGTCCCGGATGTTCACCGACTACCAACCCTTGTCGGGCGACCGGTCGTTTGCCGATGACCATGCCATTCTCGGTGGGATAGGCCGGTTTCGCGGACGGTCCTGTGTCGTTATCGGCCATGAGAAGGGCGGCGATACGCAGGCGCGGATCAAGCATAATTTCGGAATGGCCCGCCCAGAAGGCTATCGCAAGGCGCAGCGGTTGATGGAACTGGCGGAGCGATTCCAGCTGCCCGTCATTACCTTGGTTGATACGCCCGGTGCCTATCCCGGCGTCGGTGCCGAGGAACGCGGCCAATCTGAAGCCATCGCGCGGTCGATCGAGCTTTGCCTTAATATTCGTGTGCCCCTTGTCGCCACCATCATCGGCGAAGGGGGGTCGGGCGGGGCCATAGCTCTTGCAGCGGGCGATGCCGTCTTCATGCTGGAAAATTCAGTCTATTCCGTGATTTCGCCTGAAGGATGCGCCTCTATTCTATGGCGTAGCGCGGAAGAGGCACAAACCGCCGCCGAAGCTCTGCGCCTGACCGCGCAGGATCTGGAAAAGCTGAAAGTCATCGACAGGGTGATCAAGGAACCCGTCGGCGGCGCTCATCGCGAACCGGACGAGGCGGTCGATAAAGTCAGCGATGAGATAGAAGCGGCGCTGACCGATCTGTGCGCCATGGAGCCGGGCGCGCTGCGGGCGCGGCGGCGGGAAAAATTCCTGGCCATGGGCCGGCACGGTCTTTCCTGATCTCATAGATCTTGTTGCGATTTGAATTTCGGGATCCACGTCCGGCCCGATCTTGAACCGGCCGTCGCCGATCTGTGATTGGTCGGTGATCAAACCGGACGTTAGCGTGACGCCATGAAACGTTTTTTCAGCACCGGACTGATCTGGCTCCTCTTCGTCATTCCCGCCGTGGGGACGGCGGGCTGGATTCTTTGGCGTGAAATCACTGAACCGAAGACCATTGCAGGGCCCGGCCTGATTCAGACCGATGCGGCAATCGGCGGTCCGATCACCCTGATCGGCGCGGACGGTCAGGAAGTGACGGAAGAAGCCTTCGCCGGCGGACCTGCCGTGATTTATTTCGGCTATACCTATTGTCCCGATGTCTGCCCCACCAGTCTGCAGACGATCACCGAAGCGCTGGATTTGTTGGGAAGCGAAGGCCAGGCGGTGACGCCGATTTTCATAACCGTCGACCCGAAACGGGATGGGACGGAGGTGGTCGGCGACTATGCGGCCGCCTTTCACGAACAGATGGTCGGCCTAACAGGGCGTCCGGAACAGATTACCGCCGCCGCAAAGGCTTTCCGGGTTGTTTACCTTGCCAGGGATAAGGGACGCAGCGACGACGACTATCTCGTCGATCACTCATCCTATTATTACTTGATGGATGCGAATTGGAACCTGGCGGCGGTGATGGCCCATGAAATCACCCCGGCACAAATGGCGGATGCAATTCGGCAATTGATGTAGGCATGAAAGCGGTCAGAACCGACACATTTCGGCCATGTAGTTCATCGCGCTGTACATGGTGTCGTATCCGCTGGAAGCCAGGCCCGAGAAACCAGGGACGGTGAACAGCAGCACGACCACAAGCAGCACGGCCGCGGTCCCGGCAAGCGATACCAGGGTCAGTTTGTCCAGCTTGTTTCCGGAATGAGAATTGTTCTGCATGACCGGATCATAGGCGATTGCGCAGCGTCGTGGAAGCCGCGGCTGGACTGATGTTTCAGTGGCAGCATACTTGCGGGTAGGTTGCCGAACCCTCATCATGCAGAGGAGTGAGTTCTAAGTTTGCGGCGCCGCTGCGGTAAGTTGTTTCGGTTAATGAATCTGGACGTTGAAGGATCTCTGATGGCATTGGCGCTGTTTACTTTGCGCATGGTCGGTGCACGGCCTTATCAAGGCCGTCTCGGATGATCGACGCCACGCGTTTACACGAAATCGCGGCCTGGTCCCGGGCGCTTGAGCCCGAGGCACTGGAGCGCGTGCGGACCGCCGCTGTCGAGCGACGCTATCCGGCCGGCGCGCTTGTCTGTGGGACCGGGCACAAGTTCGATCATTGGATGGGAGTTGCGGACGGCCTGTTGAAAATGAGGGCTATTTCCCGCGAGGGGAAAGAAGTCACCCTCAGCGGTGTTCACTCCGGCGGCTGGTTCGGGGAAGGAACGATCCTGAAGGACGAACTACGCCGATACGACATTGTAGCGATTCGGCCGTCCAGCCTGGCGATGATCGACCGGACAACCTTCATGTGGCTGTTTGAAAATAGCGGCGCTTTCGCTCGTTTTCTTGTGGTGCAGATGAACGAACGGCTGGGTCATTTCATCGGTCTGCTGGAAAACGACAGAATGCTGGATGCCACCGGCCGTGTCGCCCGCGCGGTGGCGATTATGTTCAATCCGGTCCTCTATCCCGATTCGGGACGGCATCTTGATCTGACCCAGGAAGAACTCGGTCTGTTGGCCGGCGTTTCCCGCCCGACGGCCAACCAAGCAATCCGCCAATTGCAGGCCCAAGGTCTGCTGCGGGCGGAGTACGGTGGCATAACGGTCCTGAATCTGGATGGGCTGAAAACCTACGGTGCAGAATAATCATAGGTAGATTTAGTGGCCTGTTGGCGCATTTGGGTACCGCTAACCGATGGTTTTGCCACAAAAATTGCGTGAATTGTCGTCTGGTTGACAGATTATTCCGCGGCGCTTCAGTAAGCACTAGACTCCTTTTCCGCCGACATAGGAATTTGGGACGATAAGCGGGGCCGCTCTAAGCCCGCGTTCGGTCCCTGATTCAGGGGGTTGGTAATGGGTCGCCGGCGCTAATTAAGAACTTGACGTGTGCCGGTAGGTGGGACGACTGTTGCGTCGTCATCACAAAAGTGGATGTTTTATGAACAGAGAGGCCCAATCAAAAAGAGGCCTTCGTTCAGGGAGGAGACAGGAATGTCGGCTGCGTCGGGCGCATCTGCGCTTCCCGATATAAAGACCTACGATACGTTCCCGAAACTGCTTCGGTATAATGCCGAGCATCGCGCGGACAAACCTGCTGCGCGCGAGAAAGATTTGGGGATATGGCAATCCTGGACCTGGTCCGAAGTGAAGGACGAGGTTTTCAGCGTCGCCGCCGGTTTGCTCGATATGGGCATCCAGCGCGGGGACCGTATTGCCATCATCGGGGATAATCGGCCCCGCCTCTATTGGATGATTGCGATTGCGCAGTCCGTCGGTGCCGTGCCGGTGCCGATCTATCAGGATTCCGTTGCCGATGAGATGAAGTTTCCGCTGGAACACGCGGAAGTGCGCTTCGCGCTCGCCGAGGATCAGGAGCAGGTCGACAAGCTCATTTACCTGAAGCAGCATCTCTCGACTCTCGAATATGTCATTTTCGACGACAAACGCGGGATACGCGACTACACCGAGGACTTCCTCTACGACTATGAGGACGTTCGTCAACGCGGCCGGGAATACCTTGCGAAGAATCCCGGCGCGGTCGATGCGGAGGTGGACAAGGGCAAGGGCGACGACGTCTGCATCATCCCCTATACCTCCGGGACGACGGGCAACCCGAAAGGCGTGCTGCTGACCTACGACAACATGTTGCAGGCGGCTTATGCGGGTGTCGTCTTCGAAGGCCTCCGGGAAAGCGACCAGGTGCTCGCCTATCTGCCGTTGGCGTGGATTGGCGACACGGCGTTCTCTTTCGCACAATCCTATATCGCCGGCTTCTGCGTGGCCTGCCCGGAAAGTTCCGACACGGTTCTGACCGATCTTCGGGAACTCGGCCCCAGCTATTTCTTCGCGCCGCCGCGGATTTTCGAAAACATCCTGACCCAGGTGTCGATCCGAATTGAAGACGCCGGCAAGATGAAGCGTGGCATGTTCCACTATTTCATGAAGATCGCGCGGAAGGTCGGTGTTCAGATTCTGGAAGGCAAGCCGGTCTCGTTTACAGACCGCCTGCTTTATGGCTTGGGCGAAATCCTCGTTTACGGTCCGCTGAAGAATGTGCTTGGCCTCAGCCGCGTGCGGATCGGCTATACGGCCGGGGAAGCAATCGGGCCGGATATTTTCGATTTCTACCGCTCCATCGGCATCAACTTGAAGCAGCTCTACGGGTCGACGGAAACGTCGGTTTTCGTCACCATCCAGCCTGACGGTCAGATCAAGGCGGATACGGTCGGCGTTCCGTTGGAAGGCGTCGAGATCATGATCGACGACAGCGGCGAACTGCTGATCAAAAGCCCCGGTATCTTCAAGGAATACTTCAAGAACCCGGAGGCGACCGAAGAGGCGAAGACCGGCGGCTGGTTCCATACGGGTGATGCCGGTTTCCTGGACGAAGACGGGCACCTGAAAATCATCGACCGCGCCAAGGATGTCGGCAAACTGAAGGACGGATCGCTCTTCGCGCCGAAATATATCGAGAACAAATTGAAGTTCTTCCCGGAAATCCGCGAGGCCGTCGCCATCGGGAACGGGCGGGATTACTGCGCTGCCCTGATCAACATCGATCCGGAAGCGGTCGGCAACTGGGCAGAACGAAACAACATCGCCTATGCGTCGTATCAGGAACTGGCGGCCCTGCCGAAGATCTACCAGATGGTCTCCGAGCACGTCGCGCAGGTGAACAAGGATCTTGCCGCCGAAGAGCGCGTCGCCGGATCGCAGATCAAGCGGTTCCTGATTCTGCACAAGCTTCTCGATGCCGATGATGGCGAGTTGACGCGTACCAGCAAGGTTCGCCGCAGCTTCATCGCGGACAAATACGGTCCGTTGATCGACGGTTTGTATTCCGACGCGTCTACGGCGTCGATCGAAACCGAAATCACTTTCGAAGACGGTCGAAAAGGAACGCTGAAGGCGGACCTCCAGATCGTGGACGCAGAGACCGTGTCTCCGTCCGCCAGCTTCAGCCAAGCCGCGGAGTAGAGTTCAAGTGACAGTCACGGATCAACAGAGCCGCATCGGCGAGCAAATCCTGCACGCAGAGAATATCACCCTCGGCTTTGGCGGGGTGAAGGCACTGAACGATATCAGTTTCGACATCCGTAAGGGCGAAATCCGCTCGATCATCGGACCGAACGGCGCCGGCAAGTCATCGATGCTGAACGTCATAAACGGCTTTTATCAGCCGCAGGAAGGGACAATTCACTTCAAGGGCGTTCCCTATCGTCCGATGCGGCCCTACCTCGCCGCGTCGAACGGGATTGCTCGGACCTTCCAGAACATCGCGCTGTTCCGCGGGATGTCGACATTGGACAACATCATGACCGGCCGGGTCTTGAAGATGAAGGCCAGCTTGATCGAACAGGCGTTCTACGTGCTGCGCGGCAAGAAGGAAGAGCTCGAACATCGGGAGCACGTGGAAAAGGTCATCGACTTTCTGGAGATCCAGGCGATCCGCCGCACGCCGGTCGGCCGCCTTCCCTATGGGTTGCAGAAGCGCGTTGAGTTGGGCCGGGCCTTGGCGGCGGAGCCGGACTTGTTGCTGCTCGACGAACCGATGGCCGGGATGAACCTGGAAGAAAAAGAAGATATGTCGCGCTTCATCGTTGATGTGAACGAGCAATTCGGCACCACAATCGCGCTTATCGAACATGACATGAGCGTGGTCATGGATCTCAGCGACCGTGTGGTCGTGCTGGATTATGGCCGGAAACTGGCGGACGGAACGCCGGATGAAGTGCGGGGCGACCAAGCGGTCATCGACGCTTATCTGGGGGTGACCCATGAATAGGCATTCTTTGTTCCGCCGCTGCCGCGCTCGCCGCAACCGCGCAATAGTGATCGCTTAGAAGGGCTGTACCGATGGAATTCCTGCAAAGCATCTTCGTGACACCCTTCGTCGAAATCGTCGACAGTCCGTATTTCTTCTTCGAAGTCTTCTTCGGCGGGTTGATGGCCGGTGTCATGTATTCGCTCGTCGCGCTCGGTTTCGTGCTGATCTTCAAGGCGTCGGGCGTGTTCAACTTTTCCCAGGGTGTGATGGTTCTCTTCGCCGCCCTGAACTTCGTCGGTTTGCTGGAACACGGTGTGCCGATCTGGCTCGCCTTCTTGATCACAATGGCGATCATGACCGCGCTCGCTTTCGCGGTGGAGCGATTGGTCCTTCGGCACCTAGTGAACCAAGAACCGATCATCCTGTTTATGGCGACGATCGGTTTGGCCTTCTTCCTGGAAGGCTTTGGGGAAACCCTGTGGGGGTCCGAGATCAAACCGCTGGAAGTCGGAATTCCGAACGATGTCTGGTTCATGGGCGATGCGATGATCCAACAGGCGGATGTCTTTGCCGCGGTTGTCGCCGGGGCCATGGTCACCGTTCTGGCTCTGTTTTTTCATTACACGCGGGTTGGCCGGGCGCTGCGCGCCGTGGCCGATGACCACCAGGCGGCTCTTTCCATCGGTATTCCCTTGAATCACATCTGGATCATCGTCTGGGCTGTGGCCGGGGTTGTGGCCCTGGTGGCCGGCATTTTGTGGGGCTCGAAACTGGGCGTCCAATTCTCGCTGTCGGTCATTGCGCTGAAGGCGCTGCCGGTTTTGATCCTGGGCGGATTCACATCCATCCCGGGCGCCATCATCGGCGGCCTGATCATCGGTGCGGGCGAGAAGGTGGCCGAGGTTTATTGGGGCAGTGTGTTCGGCGGCGCGATCGAAGAATGGTTCGCCTATATCGTTGCATTGGTCTTCTTGTTCTTCCGTCCCCAGGGGCTGTTCGGGGACAAGATCATCGAGCGGGTTTAGCGATGCGGTGCGGTGATCGGTCGGGTTTCGTGAAGTTTTTGCCCATCAACGGGGCGGTTATTGAAGTAGGAGGGCGTTTCGCATGATCTATCGCGAGGCGGGCGTATTCAAAACCAGTTACGACGCGGATATGGCGCTGTTGCCGATCCCGATGGACAAGTATTTCGTCATCGCGGTCACGCTGTTCGCGGTAATCGTCGTTCCCTTTATCAGCAACGAGTACTGGCTGGGGTCGATCCTGGTGCCGGTGCTGATCCTGTCGATCGCGGCGATCGGGTTGAATATTCTGACGGGCTATGCCGGGCAGGTTTCGCTCGGCACCGGGGCTTTCATGGCGGCCGGCGCCTATATGGGATACAAGTTCGTCACGGCCTTCCCGGACGTCAATATCATCTTCGGCATCCTCGCCGGCGGCGTTTCATCGGCCATGATCGGCATTGTCTTTGGGGCGCCCAGTCTGCGGATCAAGGGCTTCTACCTGGCGGTGACGACGCTGGCGGCGCAATTCTTCCTGATATGGCTGTTCCAGAAGCAGCCCTGGTTCGTGAACTATTCGATTTCCGGCGTGCCGACGGCGCCGCCGCGTGAAATCTTCGGTATTCTCGTGACTGGGGCCGAAGCCTCCGCCACGGCGCGCTATGTCTTTGTCGTTTGCTTTACCATTGCCCTTGCTTGGATCGCCCGGAATCTCGTCCGAGGTCGGGTCGGGCGGACCTGGATGGCAATTCGCGACATGGACATCGCTGCGGAATTGATCGGCATTCGGCCGTTGCAAACGAAGTTGAGCGCCTTTGCGATCAGCTCCTTCTATTGCGGCGTCGCCGGTGCGCTTTGGGCGTTCTGCTACATCAACACGGTCGAACCGTCGGCCTTCGACATCAACCGGTCCTTCCAGATCCTGTTCATGGTCATCGTCGGTGGTTTGGGCAGCATCCTTGGCAGCTTCCTGGGCGCGGCATTCATCTTCACTCTACCGATCTTCCTGAACAATTTCTTCGGGGTACTCGGCCTGGATGTGTCGACCGCGACGATCAGGCATATCGAGTTCATGGTTTTCGGTGGCCTCATCGTGTTCTTCCTCATCGTTGAACCCCACGGTCTGGCGCGGCTATGGGCGCTTGCAAAGGAGAAATTGCGGATGTGGCCGTTCCCTTATTGATGCGTTTTCACGTGTCGAAGGAACGGTCTACACTGCGCATTAAGGACTGGCGTTATCGCGATGGGCACTCGCGGCGGCGTCTTTGAAAGGCCTTAGAGCAATGTACGAACCCTCGCGCCCTAACAACGAGGGGGGATTATGGAAACCAAGGTGCAAGGGTCGCAAAGGCCCAGCCTTGTTGGATTGAACAGAAGGAGGAAAGTCCATGGAATTCCGTAAAATGGCATTGGCCGCGGTGGCTTCCGCCGTCGGCCTGGCGGGTATCGCGGCGACGGCATATGCCGATCAGCCGATCCCGGCGCTGGTATACCGTACCGGTGCGTATGCGCCGAGCGGCATCCCGCTGGCGAACGGTTATCTCGACTATTTCGCAATGATCAACGAACGCGATGGCGGCGTGAACGGCGTTCCGCTGGCGGTGGAAGAATGTGACACGGGCTATGCGACCGACCGTGGCGTCGAATGCTATGACCGTACGAAGGGCACCGGTGGCGGCGCCACGGTGTACAGCCCATGGTCGACCGGCATTACCTACGCGCTGATCGAAAAGGCGACCAACGACAAGATTCCGATCCTGTCGATGGGGTATGGCCGGACCAGTGCCGCGAACGGCAAGGTCTTCCCCTATGTCTTCAACTTCCCGGCAACCTATTGGAGCCAGGCGACCTCGGTCGTTCAGTATATCGCCAATGAAGCTGGTGGTCTGGACAAGCTGAAAGGCATGCGTTTCGCCTACATCTACCTGGATCACCCCTATGGTAAGGAACCGATCCCGACGCTGGACGTCCTGGCGGAAAAATTCGGGTTCACCTACGACAAATACCCGGTTCCGCCGGCGTCGATGACCGAACAGAAGTCGATCTGGTTGCAGATCCGCAAGACCAAGCCCGACTATGCCATCATGTGGGGTTGGGGTGCGATGAACGGCACGGCCGTTCGTGAAGCGTCCAACATCCGTTTCCCGATGGAAAAATTCATCGGTAACTGGTGGTCCGGCGGCAATGACGCGGTCGTCCCGGCCGGCAAAGGCTCCATCGGCTATAAATCCGCTACCTTCCACGGTGTCGGTACCGGCTTCGACGCTTACAAGGATGTCGAAGCGATGTATGCGGCCGGCAAGGGTTCTTCCGCTGACAAGGCAGAGCACAACAATCCGCTCTGGGCTCGTGGTTTCGCCAATGCTGCGTATATCGTCGAAGCCATCCGTACGGCGCAGGCCAAGTTCGGCAACCGTCAGATCTCCGGCGAAGAAATGCGCTGGGGTCTGGAGAACCTGGATCTGAGCGAAGAACGGATCGCGGAAATGGGCATGACGGGCTATATCCCGCCGCTCAAGATCACCTGTGAAAACCATGAGGGCGACAATCCGGCCATCCTGGTTCAGCAGTGGAAGGGCGACAAGTGGGAGATCATCTCCGATTGGGTGCCCGCGATGACCGAGGTTGTCGCCCCGCTGATCGAGCAGGATTCCGCTCAGTATGCATCGGAAAACAACATCACCCCGCGGTCGTGCAACTAAGCGACCGTCGGTTAAGTAACCGGTTGATTCGACTGGAGGTACAGTCCCGTGAACGCGCAAGCCCCAGCCTCTGACAAGGCAACCGACCAGGTGACGGAAAAGGCCTCTTCGGCACTGTTGCAGGTCAACAATATCGAAGCGATCTATGACCATGTCATTCTGGTCTTGAAGGGCGTGTCGTTTGAAGTTCCCGAGGGGGGCATTGTCGCCCTCCTCGGGGCCAACGGGGCGGGCAAGTCCACGACCCTCAAGTCGATCTCCAACCTGCTGCGTGCTGAGCGCGGCGAGATTACCAAAGGCTCGATCCAACTGGCTGGACAGCGGACCAATGACTTGACCGCGAATGAGATGGTCAAGCGCGGCTGCGTTCAGGTCATGGAAGGCCGTCATTGTTTCGAACACCTGACCGTGGAGGAAAACCTCCTGACAGGCGCCTACACGCGGGGCGGGGCCTCCGACGTGAAGTCCGACCTGGAAAAGGTCTACGACTATTTCCCCAGGCTTAGGGAGCGACGGAGTTCTCAGGCCGGCTATACGTCGGGCGGGGAACAGCAGATGTGCGCCATTGGGCGCGCGCTCATGGCACGCCCGAAACTGATCCTGCTGGACGAACCCTCGATGGGTCTGGCGCCGCAATTGGTCGAACAGATTTTCGAGATCGTGAAGCAATTGAACGAGAACGAAGGCGTGACCTTCCTGCTCGCCGAACAAAACACCAATGTCGCGCTGCGCTATTCCGATTACGGCTACATCCTGGAAAACGGACGGGTGGTGCTGGACGGGGCGGCGGCGGACCTCGCGAATAATGAGGACGTGAAGGAATTCTATCTCGGTCTGTCGACGCAGGGACGGAAGAGCTTCCGCGAAGTGAAGCACTACAAGCGGCGTAAGCGCTGGCTCTAGGGCGGTCCAAATTCAGCAAACGGGCGGCGGAATGCCGCCCGACGATTTTCGGGGGGCGAAGTATGACCGAATTCTTCGATGCATTGGAAACCCGCAGCGCGGATCAACGCGCGACGGACTTGGCCACGGCGCTGCCTGCGCAAATCGCGCATGCCAAGGCCAACGCGTCCTATTACGGCAAAGTTCTGGCCGATATCGACCCCGCCACCATCGACACGGTTGCCGCCTTGGTGGCATTGCCGGTCACGCGGAAGTCGGACCTGATGGCGCAACAGGCAGAGAACCCGCCTTTCGGCGGTCTCAACGCGACCCCGGTGCGCGACCTATTGCGGGTTTTCCTGTCGCCCGGGCCGATCGCGGACCCGGAAGGGCGGGGGCGCGACTGGTGGGGCATGGGCCGAGGCATGTTTGCGGCCGGCTTCCGCAAGGGTGACGTTGCTCATAACTGCTTTAGCTATCACCACACACCTGCGGGCATGATGATGGAGGTCGGCGCGCAGGCGGTCGGCTGCACGGTCTATCCGGGCGGTGTCGGCGCCACCGAACAGCAGGTCCAGGCGATGGCCTATTTCCAGGCCGACGGTTATATCGGCACGCCCGATTTCTTGGGAAAGATACTGGAACGCGCGGATGAAATGGGCGTTGCATTACCGTCGGTGAAGAAGGCGTTCGTTGGCGGCGGCGCCCTTTTCCCCAGTATGCGTGATGCCTATCAGGCGCGCGGTATCGCGACGCTGCAATCCTACGGAACGGCGGATCTGGGGATGGTTGCTTATGAAACCCCGGCGCTGGAAGGCATGGTGGTGGACGAACGCGTCATTGTCGAAATTCTACGTCCCGGTACCGGCGATCCAGTTGCGGAAGGTGAAGTGGGCGAAGTCGTGGTGACGACATTCAATGCCGACTATCCGCTGATTCGATTCGCGACCGGCGACATGTCCGCCGTCCTGTCCGGAACCAGCCCCTGCGGGCGCACCAATGTGCGGATCAAGGGGTGGATGGGCCGCGCCGACCAGCGTACGAAGGTCAAAGGCATGTTCGTCGACCCCGCGCAGGTCGATCGCGTTGCCAAGGCCCATGCGGAAATCGCCAAAATCCGTGTCGAGGTGACGTTAGTCGACAACAGCGACGTCATGGTCGTGCGGGTGGAAGCGGACGGTACGAGCGACGGTTTTGCCGATGCGGTGGGCGATACCGTGCAGCGGGAACTGAAACTGCGGGGCAAGATCGAATTGGTCGCCCCCGGCAGCTTGCCGAACGATGGCAAGGTCATCGACGACCAGCGTAAATACGAGGTCTAGCGGAACAAGCGCTAGCCGAACAATTCCATCGCCATCCGAAGCAACGGATCGACCGCCGCGGCATCGGTCCAACGGGCAACCAGGACAATGCGCTGTCGGGGTGCGATCCATAACAGGTTTCCGCCGGCGCCCATTGCGGCAAAACTGTCTTCCGGTCCGGACGGCCATTCACGCCCGGCGGTGTTCAGCCACCAAAGCATCCCGTACCCGTCGTTGACGGCACAGGGTTGCCGGACGGTTTCGGTCCATCCCTCAGGCAGCAGGCGCCGGTTGTCCCAGACACCGTCATTCAGGATGAGTTGCCCGAAAAGCGCATGATCGCGGCTGCTGATGCGTAGTCCCCCGCCCCAGTGGGACCCGCCGGGGACCGATTGCATTCGCGTCCCGTCGATATCGACATAGGAATTCTCATAGCCGTGCCAGGTCCATGTGTCAGACGCCCCGATCGGGTCCATGATCCGTTCCTTCAGGACCGCAGGCAGCGGTTGCCGGAAAAGCCGTAACAGGCACAGCGACAGCAGATTTACGCGGACGTCATTATATTCCCAATAGGATCCCGGTGCCTGCAAATCACGGTGTTGGCCCTTGCGACTGTTGTCGGCGTCAGCGCCGACTTGCCGATTCCGGTCGACCAGATCGGGCTTGTCCCACAATTGGCCGTCCCACTCGCTGGTCAAGGTCAACAGGTGCCGCCACGTGATCGCGCCGTTATGCGGTCCGTCGAATTCCTGCCCGGGCAGTGTCTTTGCAACCGGGTCGTCCAACGACCCGATCAGCCCGTCGCCAAGCGCCACGCCCGCCAATATCGATAGATAGGATTTGGCGATTGAGAAAGTGAGGTCGCAACGGTCCGGGTCACCCCATTCCACCACGGCCTCGCCATTCTTAAAGACGATGCCGTTGGGCCCTCCGCGCTCGAAAAGCGGCCCGAGCACTTTGTTCCAGGGTGGCGGTTCGATCTCGGTCAGGCCGGGCAAGGGCGATTCATCGAGGTCGCGAGGCCAATCCACTTCCGACTGAAGGGCCAGTGCAATGAAGTCGTCTCTGGTCGTCATGGGTTGAAATCATCCTGAAACCGATTGTTTCGGGCATTGGATTGTTTCACACGGCTTCCTGCAATCCTTCCCAAGTCCGCTCCAAAAATATGGCAGAAAACGACGCTTAATTGACATTTCTGCCAATCAATATATCGCCTATGATCATAGAGGGGGTAGAAGAACATCGGAACGGATCGGTTACGCCATGGCGGAGAAAGTAGTCGCAGCGGTTCTTTACCCGGATTTTCAGATGTTGGACGCGACGGGCCCCTTGGAGGCCTTCGCCCTAACCAACAGGCTGCTCGGCGGCGACCCGGCATATAAGGTCGTGACAACGGCCCGGCAAAAGGGACCAGTGGAGGCATCGTCAGGCCTGACGCTGATGGCGCAAACCAGCTGGGATCAGTTGGGCGAGAATCTGGACACGTTAATCTTTATCGGCGGGCGTGGTGTTCGCACGGCGATGAAGGATAAGGACATGCTTTTCTCCGCGCGCCGCCTTTCCGGCATGGCCCGCCGCACCGCGTCGGTCTGCACCGGTGCTTTCCTTCTGGCGGAAGCGGGGCTGCTGAACGGGCGTCGGGCGACGACCCATTGGGACGATACTGACCAACTTGCCCGCGAGTATCCACGGATATCGGTTCAACGGGATGACATCTATGTCCGGGACGGTCAGTTTGTCACGGCTGCGGGTGTAACCGCGGGTATCGATCTTGCCTTGGCGCTGATTGAGGAAGACCACGGCCGGGATGTCGCATTGGCGACCGCACGTATGTTGGTGGTCTATTTGAAGCGCCCTGGCGGGCAGAGCCAGTTCAGCCGGGAGCTGTCAGCCCAGGCCACGTCGTCAAGCCGGTTCGAGCGGCTGCGGCAATGGATATTCGACAATCTGGACAAACCGCTGAGCGTGGAAGATCTGGCCGACCAAGCGGCGATGGCGCCGCGCAGCCTCGCACGGCGCTTTGCGCAGGATCTCGGCGTGACACCCGCCAAATTCGTTGAGCATGCTCGGATCGACGCGGCGCGGCGGGACCTGGAGGATGGCGGCCTCACCATCGACAAGATTGCCGCAAATCGCGGTTTTGGCGGGGCGGATCGGATGCGACGATCATTCCAGCGTTCCCTCGGTGTATCGCCGCAGGAGTATCGTGACCGTTTCAGGAGTAAAGAAAGCGTATGAATTCCATTGCTATATTGCTTTTCGACGGGGTTGAAGAATTGGACGCCGTTGGTCCGTGGGAAGTGTTTGCCTGGGCCGCGAAGGAAGGGTCGCCGCCGAAACCGATGTCTGTCTTCACCCTTTCCGGGGACGGTGCCCCGGTTACTTGCGGCAAGGGCATGGTGATCACACCGGACCATTCCTTCGAAACTGCCCCTCAAATCGACATCCTGCTGATACCGGGCGGCCCGGGGACACGCCCGATGATAAAGGATGAGGCGATGCTGGACTGGGTGCGAAAGACGGCAGCCGGCTGTACCTGGATCACGGCGGTGTGCACCGGCGCCATGGTGTTGGCGAAGGCCGGCCTCGCCAAGGGCAAACGCATCACCACCTATCACGACGTCGTCGAACCGATGCGGCAATGGTCCGACGCGGAAGTTTTGGCGGGGGTGCGGTTTGTCCGCGACGGCAATCTGGTTACCTCCGCCGGTGTATCCGCCGGAATCGACATGGCCTTGTGGCTCGTCGGGCAACTGGCGGGCGCGGACTATGCGCGCGAGGTGCAACAGGGCATCGAGTATTTCCCCGCCCCGCCATATTCCTATGAGGCTTGATCGATGAATTTCATCACTCCGCACTCCTTCAAACCGGACACGGCTTGGAACGCTCTGGATATTGCCAATATGGACGGCGTGACCGTGCGGATGCATTGGACGGACCAGCCCTATCGTTGGCACGAAAACGACGGGCAGGAAGTCTTCGTGGTGTTGGACGGCGCCGTGAAAATGCACCACCGGAACGGCGATGGAGAGACGATTTGGCAGATGGGGCCAGGGGACATCTGTCATTTCAAGGAAGGGGACGAACACTGCGCGGTGCCTGAGGGTGCAGCCTATGTTCTTGTGATAGAGCGGGAAGGCAGCGTTTGATCGCCTTTCCCACACAGGCCGTTCTTACGGATAGTTTTCCAGACTTAGGGATGGTCGCCCAAGATTTCGTGAAGACCTGCCTTGAAATTGCCTTAATTCAACCTCTGGGAAAGTTACCCCACCACCCCATATAGTGAAGCGCTGAGACCTCCCCTCTCAACGGGATCCATCCCCCAATCAGGATCCCGTAACGGCCCTGACCAGGCCGTTGCAGCAAATAGGCGGCCGTCGATACCTCCCCCATCGACGGCCGCCGCCCCCTCCAGCCCCTTAAACATGACGTAAAGCCAGCCGCGGAACCGCAAATCTCAAGCGATATTCCGGCTTGCACGGTTGCGAAAACGGGCGGTTTGGGTCTAATGCGGCATGGCCTCATTCTCCGGCACCGACATCTCCTGCATTCGTGGTGGCAGGCTCGTTTTCGACGGGCTCAGCTTTTCCGTGTCCAGCGGTGGTGCCTTATTGCTGACCGGCCCCAATGGCAGCGGCAAGTCGACCTTGCTGCGCCTGATGGCCGGCCTTATTCCGCCTACGCTCGGCGCGTTGGCCTGGGACGATGTTCCCGTGGACCAAGACCCAGAAGATCATCGCGCCCGGCTGCATTACCTTGCCCATGCGGAGGCTGTGAAGCCGCCCTTGACGGTCGCTGAAGATCTATCCTTCTGGCAGGCGCTGAGCGGCAGCGATAAGCCGGTTTCGGCTGCGATCGACGCGATGGGGTTGGAAACGCAGAGCGCCTTGCCCGGACGCTATCTCTCCGCAGGGCAACGGCGGCGCTTGGCGCTGGCCCGATTGTTGGTTTCGGAAACGGATTTATGGCTGCTGGACGAACCCTCGGTCGGGTTGGATACCGCTTCCCTCGCGAAGCTGCGGTCGGCGATTGCGGACCATCGGGCGGCGGGCGGCATCGTGGTGGCCGCGACGCATGTCGACCTAGGGCTCGACGGGGCAGAGACGCTCTCGATCAATCAGTTCGCCGTGGACCCGGCGCAGATGTCGGCACTGTGAAGGGCGCGGTCGAATGAAACGGGGATTTCTCGCCATGCTGGGCCGCGACCTGCGGCTCGCCTACCGGCAGGGGTCGGATGTCGTCCTGGCGCTCGCCTTCTTCATCATAGCGGCCAGCCTGTTTCCGCTTGGCGTCGGGCCGGACCCGAAAGTCCTGGCGGGCATGGCGGCCGGCGTCATCTGGGTACTGGCCCTGCTTTCGGTGATGTTGTCGCTCGACCGGCTGTTCCAGACCGATTACGACGACGGTGCGCTGGAGTTGATGGCCCTGTCGCCCGTGCCGATGACGTTGCTGGTGCTTGCAAAAAGCCTGTCGCATTGGTTGACGACCGGTGTTCCGTTGCTTGTGCTGGCGCCGGTAATCGCGGTGATGTTGAACATGCCGGCGGAAGGCTTTCTGCCGCTGATCGTGGGGCTTGCGGTCGGGACACCGACCTTGAGCTTGATCGGCGCCATCGGTGCGGCTTTGGTTCTTGGCGCACGGCGGGCGAACCTGCTGACGGCTCTGTTGGTCTTGCCTTTATATATCCCAGTGCTGATTTTTGGTGTGACTGCCGTGGACGCGGCCCTTGCGGGATTGCCGATCCGTCCACATCTCCTATTGATGGCTGCGATACTGGCCGCGGCGCTTCCCTTGGCTCCTTGGGCGGCGGCTGCGGCGATTCGCACGTCCTTTCAGTAGTTTGTGACAGTTTGCACGGTTGAAAAGAATGATTAAAAAAAGCAAGTTCTGATCCACATCAGTGCCATGTCGAGGAAACCGGGCTAAAAGCGTTCCATGCATCGATTTGCGAACCCGACACGCTTCATGAAAATCGCCAACGCGGTCCTGCCGTTTGCGGTCGGTGGATTCGTGATTCTGACAGGCATCGGCGTATACCTCGGACTGTTCAACTCCCCATCCGATTACCAGCAGGGCGACACTGTCCGGATCATGTATATCCATGTGCCGGCAGCCTATCTGGGTGTCATGATCTATGGCGTGATCGCGGGCAGCAGTCTCAGCCTGTTGATTTGGAAACACCCCCTGGCCGAATTGATTGCCCGGGCCAGTGCGCCCGTGGGCCTCGTTTTCACCTTCCTGTGCCTCGTGACCGGGTCGCTGTGGGGCAAGCCTATGTGGGGCACATGGTGGGTCTGGGATGCGCGGCTGACATCGATGCTGATTCTGTTGTTCCTCTATGCCGGTTATATCGCGCTGTCGAATGCCTTTGATGAACCCGGCCGTGGCAACAAGCCCGCCGCGATCCTGGCGCTTGTCGGGGTGGTGAACTTGCCGATCATCAAGTTTTCCGTCGACTGGTGGAATACGCTGCATCAGCCGGCCAGTATTATCCGCATGGACGGACCGACCATCGCGATGGAGATGCTGACGCCACTGTTCTACATGCTGGGCGGTTTCACCTGTTTCTACCTAATGATCTTGGTAATACGGCTGCGATCTGAAATCGCGGCGAGCAAACTGCGTATCGCCATGATGTCGGGCGCCATGGCGTCGAACCCCGAAGCGGACAATCAACAGTCCGCATCGGAACCGGGGCGGCGGGAGATGGAGAAGGTGGGCGGATGAGCGATTTTTTCGCGATGGGCGGATACGGCGCCTTCATTTGGCCGTGCTACGGTCTGACCGCCCTGGTCATGATCATTTTGGTGGTCCAGTCCCTGCGCAGCATGCGTACGAACGAGAAACTCGTCGAGACCTTGCGCGCGGGCCGTGCCCGCAGGCGGGAACGGACCGCGGACCCCGCCACTAAACCCGAATTGGAGGCCAAGGCCTGATGCGAAAAGCGGCAACGCGCAAACAAAGGCGCATGATGATCGTCGGGGCCGGATTCGCGTCCTTCGCCTTGGTGGTCGGCCTGACTCTCTTTGCGCTCGAAGACGGGATCAACGTCTTTTATGGCCCCACCGAGGTGGTCGAAAAGGTGGTGGAACCCGGTCAGAAATTCCGTTTGGGGGGGCTTGTCGAAGAAGGCAGCGTAACGAAAAGCGGCGCGACGACGACCTTTCGGGTCACCGACATGAAAAGCTCGGTGCAAGTCGCCTATACCGGCATCCTGCCGGACCTGTTCCGCGAAGGGCAGGGCGTCGTGACGCAAGGCATGCTGGACGACGCGGGCCTTTTCACGGCTGACGAAGTCCTGGCGAAACATGATGAAAACTACCTGCCGGCCGAAGCCGTTGAGGCGATGAAACGGGCCGGTACGTGGAAAGATACGGCAGAAGGTGAAAAGGCAACGCAATGATCGATGGACTCAGCATTGCCGAGATCGGCCATTTCACCCTGGTCCTGGCGCTTTGCGTAGCGGCGGTTCAGGCAATCGTCCCGATGGTGGGGGCGGCGCGCGACGACATGGCCTTGATGGCAGTCGCGCCGGCGACGGCGATCGCACAATTTCTGGTCCTGTTGATTTCCTTCGCGGCGTTGATTCATGCTTTCGTAACCAGCGACTTCTCCGTCCTGAATGTTGTCCAGAATTCCCACTCTCTGAAACCGATGCTCTACAAAGTGTCGGGCGCCTGGGGAAACCATGAGGGGTCGTTGCTGCTTTGGGTGACCGTGCTGGCGCTGTTCGGCGCGATGGTAGCCTTTTTCGGACGTAATTTGCCGCCGGGTTTGAAGGCGCGGACCCTGTCCGTTCAGGCGATGATTTCCGTTGGTTTCCTGTTGTTCATGCTGTTCACCTCCAATCCTTTCGTGCGCGTCTTTCCGCCGCCGTTCGAAGGTCAGGACCTGAACCCGCTGCTGCAGGACCCCGGCCTCGCCTTCCATCCGCCGATGCTCTACCTCGGCTATGTTGGGCTTTCCATTTCCTTCTCCTTCGCCGTCGCGGCCCTGATCGAAGGCAAGGTGGACGCCGCCTGGGCGCGGTATGTCCGGCCCTGGACCCTGCTCGCATGGACCTGCCTCACCGCGGGGATCATGCTGGGATCGTGGTGGGCCTATTACGAATTGGGTTGGGGCGGGTTCTGGTTCTGGGATCCGGTTGAAAACGCGTCCTTCATGCCTTGGCTGGCGGCGACGGCATTGCTGCATTCCGCCATTGTCGTGGAAAAACGGGACACGCTGAAAAGCTGGACCATCCTGTTGGCGATCATCGGGTTTTCTTTCAGCCTGATCGGAACTTTTCTGGTTCGCTCGGGCGTGTTGACGTCGGTCCACGCTTTCGCGACCGACCCGGAACGCGGCGTTTTTATACTTCTGCTGTTGGTGATTTCGATAGGCGGATCGCTCGCGCTTTACGCTTGGCGGGCCCCTTCCATGCAGGGGGGCGGGCTGTTTCGGCCGGTCAGTCGGGAGGGTGCGCTGGTTCTAAACAACCTGCTGTTGACGGTGGCCTCCGCCGTTGTCCTGATCGGGACCTTGTTTCCGCTTTTCCTGGAAGTGACCGGGGGCGACAAGATCTCCGTTGGGCCGCCTTTCTTCAATCTCACTTTCGTGCCCTTGATGATCCCGCTTTTCATTGCTCTGGGCATCGGGCCGTACTTGTCGTGGAAACGGGCTGACCTTTGGGCGGTCATGGGCCGGGTGAAAATAGCGCTCGGCATTACCTTGGCTGCGGGCGCTATCTCCCTCGTCCTGCTGTATGGCGATTCCGGCTATGCAGTGATCGGCCTGACCCTGGCGGCATGGCTGATCGTGTCCGCGGTCAACGAATTGCTCACGCGTGCGGGACTGGGGCGGACGGCGCTGGCGAATATTCCGCGCCGGCTGTTCGGTTTGCCACGCAGCAGCTGGGGCATGACGCTGGCCCATCTGGGTGTGGGTGTTCTGGTGGCCGGGGCGACCGGGGCCTCATTGCTGACGACGGAAGTGATCACCGTCATGAAGCCGAAGGAAACGATCCAAGTTGGGCCGCAGAGCCTGGAGTTTCTTGGGGCAGAAGAGATCCGCGGGCCGAATTACGTCGCACTTCGGGGAAATTTCGCTGTCCGTGACGAAGAAGGCGGTAAGCCCGTCGCCCTGATGTCACCCGAAAACCGGCGATATGTCGCCCGGGGCCAGGAAACGACGGAAGCGGCGATCATGTCCGGCTTTTTCACGGATGTTTATGTCGCGCTCGGCGATTTGGACGGGCAGGGCGGCATCACGGTGCGCGCGTACCGGAAACCGTTCGCGCCCTGGCTTTGGTGGGGCACCATTGTCATGGTGCTCGGCGGTTTGATTTCCCTCAGCGACCGGCGCTTGCGTATCGGTGCGCCGAAGGCCAGCCGGAAATCTGCCGGACCGGATGCTCAACCGGCGCCTGCCGAATAACCGCATGATTTGGACGTCTCTGCTTGGAGGTGGGTACGGCCCGCTTCCCCGACAGAGTGAACCGATGGAGCAGACCAGCCTATGAGCCGATTGTTCTTCCTGCTGCCGCTGCTGCTGTTCGCGGCCATGGCCAGTTATTTTTTCGTTCGCCTTGGCGATGATGCCAGCGTCGTGCCGTCCGCCCTGATCGACAAACCGGTGCCGCAAATCGACGCGCCGCCGCTGGTGGAGGGAAAACCCGGGGTCAGTACGGCGGATTTCACGGGTGAAGTGAAGGTGCTGAATATCTGGGCATCGTGGTGCGTTCCATGTCGTGCGGAGCACCCGCTGGTAACACGCCTTGCGCAGACGGAGGGCGTCCCAGTTTACGGCCTGAACTGGAAGGACAAGAAACAGGATGCGGTCGCCTGGCTGAACGAGCTGGGCGATCCTTATGGCCAGATCGGCTTTGATGAGTCGGGGCGCAACGGGATCGAACTGGGTGTCTATGGCGTGCCGGAAACCTATGTCATCGATAAGGATGGTCGAATTCGCTACAAGCGTGTCGGTCCGTTGACGCCGTCGATCATGAAAGATGAAGTCCTGCCGTTACTCAGGGATCTGAAGCAATGAGGTCTTTCGTTTCATCCGTCCTTCCGGTCGTTCTTTTGGCGATGGCGCTTCTTTTTGGCGGTTTCCAGGTTTCCTGGGCCGTCCAGCCCGACGAGGTCCTGGACGATCCGGTCCTTGAAGGGCGGGCACGCGACCTGTCAAAGGAACTGCGTTGTCTTGTGTGCCAAAACCAATCGATCGACGATTCCAATGCCGAACTGGCGAAGGATTTGCGCGTCATCGTGCGTGAGCGTTTGGTCGAGGGCGATTCCAACGATGAGGTGCTGGACTTTGTCGTGGCGCGCTACGGCGACTACGTCCTGCTTCGTCCGCCGGTAAAGCCCGGGACATATCTGCTCTGGTTCGGGCCCGCGGCAATCCTGCTGATCGCCGGGATTGGGGTCGCTGTCTGGCTGCGCCGACAGTCCGCCGCATCCCCAGGCGCTGTGGCTTCCGCACCAGGCGGCAAGGGAGGCACCGGACTGAGCGAGGCAGAACAGAAGCGCCTCGCCGCGTTGATGAATGAGGACCGCGCCACGGACGGCGAACACCGGAAAGGGTGACGAGTGATGTTTTGGATTTTTGCCGCGCTGATCACGGCCTTGGTTGTTGCACTGATCGCATGGCCGTTCTTTAGACAACGCCAAAAGGCGCAAACAACGGCGGATTTTGACGTCGAAGTCTATAAGAGCCAGCTGCGGGAGTTGGACCGGGAACTGGCTGAAGGCTTGGTCAACGACCAGGAGGCCGCCGCGGCCAAGGCGGAAGTCGCCCGCAGGCTGCTTGCCGCCGACACAAAACGTGCCGTCGGGGCGCGGATGGGGTGGGGCGTCGGGCTTCACCGGATGACCGGCGTGGTTGTCTCTGTCGCCGTGCCGGCGGCTGCGGTGATGCTGTATTTGACCCTTGGTCAGCCTACTGCCTCGGATGTTCCTTATGCGTCGCGGGCTGATGAAATCGCCCGGATGCAACAGGCCCAGGAACGGGATTTGGGCAATCTGGGTGCGATGGCCGAACGCTTGGCGGAACGGCTTGAAAAAGAACCCGGCGATGCCGACGGATGGTTGCTGCTGGGTCGAACCTACATGACCATGCAGGACTTTGGAAAAGCCGCTGAGACCTTCCGGAAAGTTGTCGAACTGTCGCCCGACGATCCCGGTGCCTTTGGCGCATTGGGTGAGGCTCTGGTGCTCGCCGCGGAAGGCATGGTCACCAAGGATGCGGTTGCCGCCTTTGAAAAGGCACAAGAAATCGGCGCTGAGGGGGACCCACGCGCAAGCTTCTATTTAGCCGAAGCGGAATACCAGTCGGGCAATCATCAAGCCGCCTTGGATGCGTTGGTGAAATTGGCGTGGTCGGCAGAGCCGGGAGCGCCGTGGCTGGTAACCGTGCGGAACCGGGCGATCTCAATTGCAGACGAATTGGGTCAGGACGGGGCGTCGCTCTTGCCGAATGCTCCCGCGCCGCCTGCTGTCGCGGCAACGGACCAGTCCGGACCGACCGCGGAAGACATCGCGGCGGCGGACCAAATGGCCGACGCGGACCGCCAGGCGATGATCCGCGGTATGGTCGATGGTTTGGCGGCGAAGCTTGAAGACAATCCAATGGACTTCCAGGGGTGGACCCGGTTGATCCGGGCGCGCACGGTCATGGGTGATATGGAACAGGCCCAGGCGGAACTGGACAAGGCGTTGGAAATCTTTGACCGCGCCCCGGTGCCGAAGGCCGAATTGCGTCGCTTGGCTGGTGAACTCGGCCTGACGGCGCCGGGTGCTGAGGGGGCGGTGTCGGAAACCGAAACTGCGCCCGGCCCATCCGCCGCCGATGTGGCGGCGGCGCAGGAGATGTCGGACGAAGACCGTCAGGCCATGATTGAGGGAATGGTCGGCGGGCTTGCCGCGCGGCTGGAGGAGAACCCAAACGATCTTGAGGGATGGATGCGGCTCGCTCGGTCCTACAATGTGCTGGACCGTCCGCAGGACGCCTTGGCCGCCCTCGAAAAGGCCGGGGAAGCCTTCCCCGAAGAAACGTCGGTTATGCTGCTGCGTGGGCGTTTGATCCGCAGTATGACGGGTGTGCCGACGACCGAAGAAAGCCAAGCGTTGATGGACAATGTGCTTGCGGTCGACCCCAACAATGTCGAAGCGCTGTGGTTCAAAGCAATTGGTGCTCTGGAAAAAGGTGATCGTGATACCGCGGCAGAACATTTCGACAAGGCGGTGTCCGCTCTGCCGGAAGGATCGCAAGACCGCGCCGCACTCGAACGGCAGCGAGATGAACTACTATCGGTAGAATAACCTCTTAAAAGTGCGGTAGATAGATAGGTGGTGGTGAAACTTCACCACCGTCTTTTTTGATGTTTTCTTCATATGTCATCTTTTTGTTAACCAAGAAAACTGAATAGTTTTAAATGGCTAATAAAATCATATAAAACAATCACGTAACACTGTTTTTCGGATATTTTCGCCTGACGCATTTGGCAAAAACAGAACATTATGTGCGGTATTGGACAAATGTTCAGAATTGCACAATTATGCGATGCCGTTTTCGGCGAATGAAATGGTCGCGTAAACCTAATAGTAGATTTACACCATTCCGGTGGCGGCGGATGGTATCAAGAGGTACGTGGGTGCCGCAACGTCAGCCGGAGTTGCCGGTGGACCTTCTTGCGGCGTGTCCCGCGGACAGTTCAATCGGCTGACCATGGGGTGTATTCATATAGGCCTGCCGCCAAGTTTCGACACGGCCCTCCAGTTCGTCGCCCAGTGTCGCACCCTTTGCAACAACCAGCCGCTCAAGCGCGTTTTGCCAATGGCGGTAGTAGGTATTGCCAAGATCTGGGTCGCCGGAGGATTGAGCCGACGCGATTTCAGCGCTTAACGTCGCCGCCCATTCATCCCAGGTGAAAAGCCCCGCTTCGTGGAGTGTAACGGTGAGCGCGAAGGCTTGCGCTTCCCAAGGCTCTCGGAAGACCGGCCCATCGGCATCGATGCCTGGTATTGCGGTGAAGCCGTGGCTTTCACTGTCGGACGTCATCCAAGTTCCTCAAGATACGATTCCCAGAGGTCGATATAGATCGCTTCCCGGGAAGGGGCATCCGGGCCCCAGATCTCGGCTCCTTCGAAACGCACATTGTAGAGATGCACACCGGCCTTCTCCCCGTCAGCGCTGCGATCGGGGAGGATATGGGAACCATAGTGTTCATGGATCGTTCCGATATGGCCCCGGATGTAACGCGGAGCTCGCGTATGGCCTCGGGGGTGAAAGTTGCGGACCCGCACTCTATCCCCCGGGCCGAATTGGGGGGCATCCTGTGTCACCATATCCGCAGGCGCGCCTTTGGCCAGCACCGCCGGGACATTTTCCGCCTTCAATACGCGATCCAATAAAGCGGGATCGGCTTTACCCTTGGCCCTTCCGGTCGCAAGCTCTTCGGGCGTTACAATACCCTTCTCGAGCAGCAAGGTCTCCAAACCCGCCATCCAGTTTTCGTAATAGGTGTTGCGCAGGTAATCGACTGGATGCTGCCTCTCACGGGCATAACGGCTGGTATCGATGCTCCATTGGCCGAGCGCGCCCATGGCCAGGGTTACCGCAAGGGCACGTTTTTCCCATTCTTCGTGGAAAACCTGCTCCGCAGATTCCGGTTCCGGATCGATAGGCCCCAAGCCGTGGGCGCCGCCCAAATCGTGCGGTCCGTTCATTCCGCAGCTTCCTTGCCGGCTACGGTCCCCGGGGCTTTGGCGGGTTCGACACCAATCATGCTGTTTCGGGTGACGAAGGCTTCCAATTCTTCGGCAGACATTCCATCCGTACCCGAAGGTCGCATGGGCAAGACCATGAACCGCATTTCGGATGTGGAATCCCATACGCGAATCTCGACATCGTCGGGCAGTTCAGTGCCGAACTCACCCAAGACACCCCGCGGATCGGAAACCACGCGTGACCGGTAAGGGGCTGATTTATACCAGACCGGCGGCAAGCCCAGCACTGCCCAGGGATAACAGGAACACAAAGTGCAGACGACGACATTGTGTACCGTGGGCGTGTTCTCCAGAACCCGCATGTGTTCGCCTTGGCGACCCGTAAATCCCATGGAGTGAATGGCCGCCGTGCCGTCGCGCAGCAGCCAGTCCTTGAAGTCAGGGTCCGTCCAGGCGCGGGCGACCACCTTGGCACCGTTGCGGGGGCCGATCTTGGTTTCATAGGTGTCGATCAGAACTTCCAAGGCTGCCGGATCGATCAGCCCTTTCTCGACCAACAAGGATTCAAGCGCTTTGATGCGCAAAGCGGGGTCGGGCGGCGGGTCGGTGAAATTCTGTCCATGATGATGATGGCCACCATGATGATGGCCATGATGGTGGTCATGCCCGTGTTCGTGAGCATGGTGTCCACCGGACGCCGCCGGCTCATTCTCGTCACTCATATCCGTTTCCCGACCCCTGTTGTCACCCTTAGATGGGTCGCCATTCCAAACCGGTCAACTGGCCGTCGCCGGTTTCCAGTCGCCGGCGTCGCGCCAAACGATGGCCTTGCGCCGTGCGAAGACGTAACACCGCTCGGCGCCGCGGCTGGAGCAGCGATCGATGGCGGTTTGAATGTACTTCTCTTCGTCGCAATCCTTTTCCACCGATTGGCAAAAATAGAAGTAGGCGTGCTCGCCATCCTGGGATAAGGCGAAGACAAGAGGGTCCGCCTTGGACGTGTAGGTTTGATAGGCGGAATAAGCGCCCGTTGACATGACGACCGGGCCGGACCCACTTTCCGACGTGGTCGTCCCAGTCCCGGCGCAGGCGACGAGCAAGGCGCCGCCGGCGGCCAAAGCCGCAATTTTGTTCAGGGGCAGTTTCATTTCAATGCTCCGCTGTTGGCGCTTGAACAAAGCGATGACCGACCGCTCCGCCAAGCCGTTTGGCCCCCTATTCCCCGTTCGCCCGACATATGCGCGACAGGGTTAGTGTAACCCAAAACAGATCCAAGTTCAGGTCTTTCGACAGGAAAAGAGCCAGAATTGGCTGGATTGACACGAAGACGGGGCGCGCGGCCTAACCGGCGCGCCGTTGTGCCTTTGCCTTTTTGCGGCCGGCCGGCATCTGTGACTCGTCGTCGAAAAGATCCGCGAGCTGCTCCATCATCGTGCCGCCAAGCTGTTCGACATCCACGATCGTTACAGCACGCCGATAATAGCGCGTCACATCGTGGCCGATGCCGATGGCGACCAATTCAACGGGGGATTGGGTCTCGATATATTCGATGACGTCCCGCAGATGGCGTTCCAGATAATTGCCGGGATTGACCGACAGTGTGGAGTCGTCAACCGGCGCGCCGTCTGAGATTACCATCAGAATGCGGCGTTCCTCCGGCCGGCCGAGCAGCCGGTTATACGCCCAGAGCAATGCCTCGCCGTCGATATTTTCCTTCAGCAAGCCTTCTCGCAGCATCAGGCCGAGATTCTTGCGGCCCCGGCGATAGGGCAGATCCGCGCCTTTGTAGATGATGTGTCGAAGATCGTTCAGGCGGCCGGGATTGGCGGGTTTGCCATCCGCGATCCAGGCTTCGCGGGATTGACCGCCCTTCCAGGCACGGGTCGTGAAGCCCAGAATCTCGACCTTTACCGCGCAGCGTTCCAGCGTGCGGGCCAGGATGTCCGCACTCATCGCCGCGATCGAAATCGGCCGGCCCCGCATGGAACCGGAATTGTCGATCAACAGGGTGACGACCGTATCGCGGAAATCCGTCTCGCTTTCCTGCTTGAAACTCAACGGGTGCGTCGGATTGGTGACCACGCGGGACAGGCGCCCGGTATCCAGCAACCCTTCTTCAAGATCGAAATGCCAGGACCTTTGCTGCCGCGCCATCAAACGGCGCTGCAGCCGGTTGGCCAGCTTGCCGATGATGCCCTGCAAATGGGTCAGCTGTTGATCCAGCATGGTGCGCAGCCGGGTCAATTCCTCCGGATCGCACAACTCGTCGGCCGATACGATCTCGTCGTACCCGGTGGTGAAAGCGCTGTAGAAATCTTCTTTCGGCACGTTGGACAGGTCATGTTCCGGCCGCCAGCGCTTGCCCATGTCGCCGGGCTCTTCGCTGCCGCTGGCCGGCATCATTTCGCCGTCCATATCCTCGTCCATCATTTCGGTGGAGTCGTCGCCTTCACCTTCCATGTCCGAGACGTCGGAGCTTTGTTGAGCCGAACTTTCCTGATCGCCGCTGCCTTCGCCGTCATCCTCGCCCTGGACCTGGCTTTCGTCCTGGCTTTCGGATTCTTCGCCTGTTTCCTCACCGCCCTCGGCCTGATCGTCCAGGTCGATATCGATATCCATCATCTGGATCATGCGGCGGGCGACGTCCGCATAGGCCTGCTGATCGCCGACCTTGCCCTTCAATTCGTCGAGCAGGGATTCGATCTGCGGCTCGATATGGGGTTCCCACAACTCGTAAACGCGCTGCGCCGAGGGCGGCGGCTCTTCTCCAGTCAGATGTTTCCGCGCCATCAGACGGACGACTTCCGGCATCGCCGCTTCTGTCCGGTCGTTCACCCGATGGAAGCCCAGGCGATGATAATGTTCTTCCAGCGCGGCCGCCATGTTCCGACGAACGCCGGCCATATGCTGCCCGCCCACAGCTTCAACGCGGGCATCTTCCAGGGCGTTGAACAACATCGGGGCAACGTCGCCGCCGGGCATGTTGCGGGCATGCATCATGTTGTCATGATGACGCTGGCGTACCGCAAGCGTATCCGCTTCACCGCGGCAACGGGATACTTCCTCGTCGCTCAGCGCGCGGGACGGGGCGGGAAGACGGGCGCGGTCGCCCGCCATCATCGCGGCGTCCGTTCCATAGACGACGTCCACCTCGCCTTCTTCCGCGATGGCCCGGAAGGCCGCCGCATTGGCGCGCTTGAACTCTTCAAGAATGTCGTTCTGGTCCGCCATCGGGTCCGTCTGTTTCTGATTGGGCGCGTTGCCTTAGACTTCCGCCCGGCCCGGTGAGGGCCGGTGGAAACTAGGCAACCCGTGCTGCCAGGGCCGAATCCGGCAGGTCTTCGCCGAAGCAGCGTTGGTAATATTCAGCAACGATGGGCCGTTCCGTCTCGTCGCATTTGTTCAGGAAGGTCAACCGGAAGGCAAAGCCGAGTTCACCGAAGATCTCAGCGTTTTCCGCCCAGGTGATCACCGTCCGTGGGCTCATCACCGTGGAAATATCGCCACTGATGAAGCCGTTGCGGGTCATATCCGCCAATTGCACCATGGCGTTCATTTTCTCGCGCCCTTCGTTGGTGTTGTAGGACTTCACCTTGGAAATGACGATATCGACTTCTTCGTCATGCGGCAGATAGTTCAACGTGGTCACCAGCGACCAACGGTCCATCTGGCCCTGGTTGATCTGCTGCGTGCCATGATACAGGCCTGTCGTATCGCCCAGGCCGACCGTGTTGGCGGTCGAGAACAGGCGGAAATATTTGTGCGGGCGGATCACCTTGCTTTGGTCCAGCAGGGTCAATTTGCCCTCGCGTTCCAGGATGCGCTGAATCACGAACATGACGTCCGGCCGGCCGGCGTCGTACTCGTCGAAGCAAAGCGCGACCGGGCTCTGCAATGCCCAGGGAATGATGCCTTCGCGGAATTCGGTGACCTGAACGCCGTCGCGCAGGACGATTGCGTCCTTACCGACCAGGTCGATACGGCTGATATGGCTGTCCAGGTTGACGCGGATGCAGGGCCAGTTCAGGCGCGCGGCCACTTGTTCGATATGCGTCGATTTACCGGTGCCGTGGTAACCCTGAACCATGACGCGCCGGTCGAAGGCGAACCCGGCCAGGATGGCCAAGGTTGTGTCATGGTCGAACAGGTAGTCCGGGTCCAGATCGGGGACATGCTCTGACCTTTCGGAGAAGCCCGGTACTTTCATATCGATATCAAGGCCGAATACGTCGCGGACGGAAACATCGATATCCGGCGCGTCTAAGGGGTGGCCATGTTCATTTTCGTGCGTTTTCGCGGTCATCAGGGGTGCCCCGGCTCTGTTTTTACCTGTCGGCGCCGAGCGCCGAACAGCTCTCTCCATTCAGTCTCAATTGGAAGGGAAGTTCCGGTCAGGAGTTTGGGATCGCGACCTTCTTAAGGGCCGCATAAGCCGCGTTGATTTCCTTCAGCCGTTCTTCCGCGTCCTTGTCGCCCCCATTCAGGTCCGGGTGCAGACGCTTCGCCAATTCCTTATAGCGCGCCTTAAGGGCGGTCAAGGATACCGGCGGTTTCAGTTGCAGCAGACGGTAGTGCTTTCCGTCCGGTCCGCGCATTGCTTGTTTCTGGGCCTGCTCGCGGCGATATCGTTCGGCCGCTTCCGCGCCGGCGCTGAAAACGCCCAACGGGTCGTCGAAACCGCGCGAGGCGTTGAGGTCGCGCGCACCCATCATGCCTAAAGGCCACGTCGGGCGGTCCCAGACGACATCGTTCCGAATGGCGGAATCGACTTCATCCTGGCTCATGCCGGCGCAGAAGTTCCAGGCGGCGTTGTATTCGCGTACATGATTGAGACAGAACCAATAATAGTCGCGCAAGGACTGCGGGGATTTCGGCGCCCGATGTTCGCCGCCAAGCGCGCAATCGGGGTGATCGCACACCCGAATACCGGCGCCCGTGTCCGCCGTTTCCTTGCGCATATGGTCTGCCGTTTCCCTCATTGTCTAAGTATGGGTTTGCGTCCCAATACGGGCAAGCGCGATCCAAGCCAAAAGTGTATTTTCGGGGGATATGCGATTTTAAGGAATGAGTTCATTGACCCATCGGCAAGGCGCGCGCAGATAATTCAGAGAAAGAAATCGGGTTGCAGTAAATCGTCAGGAGATCATCGTGAGCGTTGAGGACACTATCCGCCGGAAATTGACCGAGGCATTCCAACCCGAAAGGCTGGATGTGGAAAACGAGTCCCATCTGCATCACGGTCATCATGGGTCCCCGCAAACCGGCGAATCCCACTTTCGGGTGCTTGTCGCAGCGGATGCCTTCGACGGCGTCAACCGCGTTGAACGGCAACGCAAGATTTATGCGGTCCTGGCGGAAGAACTGGACGGGCCGGTCCATGCCTTGGCCTTGACGGCATTGACCCCGGCGGAAGCGGTACGCCGGAACCTTTAGCCGCGTCTTCCTTCACGGGCTTTCGCCCTCTGCATCGTGCCCGCGTGTCTGTGCCAGGAACCCCTGAAGCAGGTCATGCAGTTCCGTCGTGTCGTTCGGCCCCAGGATTCCCCTTACCCGGGTTTCCGCCTCGCGCCAGGCTGGAAAGACTGCCTGGAGCAAGGATTTGCCTTCGTCCGTCACGGTCAGTTTGCGCCGGCGGCCGGAGGCGGCCGACTCCGTCGCGATCAGGCCGCGTTTCTGCAGGGGCCCAAGATTGCGGCTCAAAGTCGTACGGTCGGTCTCCAGCAAGTCGGCCAGGTCAGTAATGCTGATGCCGGGCCGGTTGATCAGGTTCACCAGAAGGGAATATTGCGTCAATTTCAGGTCGAAGGGCCGAAGGGCGTCATCATAGATCTGCGTCATCCGGCGCATCGCCCGCCTCAACAGCGCGCCGGTACAGGCCGGTGAATTGCGGCCGGGCAGAAGGTCGGGCAATGGGGTGGACTCGGGTTTCGGCATGAATTGGCCCTGGCTTTGACCGGACTCTATCGGTCGTATCGTGTCATTAAGTCCCGTGCGGATAAGATTCCATTTCCCCGCAGGAACACGGTTCCGTCTTGCTAGCAATATTGTAACGTGTATATACACGTAACTTCAAGCTTGGCCCCGATCGATGGGGAGCAGGCGGGTTTCGGAGGATGCGCAGATGGCGGAAATCAACGCAACGGACAGCATGGGCTGGCGGACACCCACAATGGTGATCGTGGCCGGGTGTGTCATCGCCGTCTTGGGGTTTGGTGTGCGTTCCACCTTCGGCCTGTTCCTGGACCCAATGACCGAAGCGCGCGGATGGGATACGGAAACCTTCGCGCTGGCCATGGCGATCCAGAATCTGCTGTGGGGGGTAGGGGCCTTCGCGGCCGGCGCCTTGGCGGACCGGTTCGGCCCAGTAAAGGTCATCGTCTTCGGGGCGTTGGCCTATGCATCCGGAATCTACGGTATGACGATCGCGGAAAGCAGCCTCATGCTGCATCTGACCGGCGGGATCCTCACCGGTATCGGGGTCGCCTTCACCGGGTTCGCCCTTGTCATGGCCGCCATGGCGAAGGTGGTCGGCCCGGAGAAACGCTCGTTGATTCTCGGCCTTGGCACCGCGGCGGGGTCGTTCGGGCAGGTCGTCTTCACGCCCATGGGGCAAGCCTTCATCGAAATTTACGGCTGGTCGAATGCGCTGCTGTTGCTGGCCGGTTGCGCAATGGTCGTCCTGCCACTCGCCTTCATTCTGCCGAACAATCCAGGCGTGAATACGGACACGTCGAACACCCTCACCATGGGGCAGGCGCTGCAGGAAGCCTTGAACCACAGGGGGTTTGTTCTGCTGACGATCGGATTTTTCGTGTGCGGGTTTCATGTCGCGTTCATTGCCGTTCACTTTCCCAAATACGTTAAGGAATTGGGCCTGGACCCCAGCATCGGTGCGCTCGCACTGTCCCTGGTCGGGCTGTTCAATATCGCCGGATCTTTCATGAGTGGGATGTTCGGCCAGCGTTGGAGCAAGCGGATCGGCCTCAGCGGCATTTACTTCCTGCGTGCCATTGCGATCTTTCTTTTGATGATCGCGCCGAAGACCGAGTTGACGATCTTCCTGTTTGCAGGGGCGATGGGGATTTTGTGGTTGTCGACGGTGCCGCTAACCTCGGGGCTTGTCGCTCAGGTCTTCGGTGTGCGGTACATGGCAAGCTTGTTCGGGATCGTGTTCCTTGGCCATCAGCTGGGTAGCTTCTTGGGCATTTGGCTGGGCGGCTACCTGTTCGACAAATACGGTTCTTATGATGCGGTCTGGTGGGCCGGTGTCGCCTTGGGTCTGATGGCCGCCGTCGTTCATCTGCCGATCGACGAGCGTCCGGTCATGCGGGCACCATCAACTGCGGGGGACTGAGCGGATTTCGACTGCCCTGGATCAGGCGCCGGATTTTAATCGAGAGGCTGAATCAGATGTCCAGGCGAAAGCGGCTCAATTCTTTGAACAGCGCCTTTCGTGGGGCCGATGTCTTCAACATCACCGGTTGGTCATTGGATCCGGCGGTTAAAGCGGATGTCAGTGTGAAATTGGTGTGGGAGCCGAAGGTCTGACAACAGAAGAACATGTCGATTGCATCGCCTTTTTTGGACATGGGCGCGACCAAACGGTTGGTCTTTTGGACATCGTTGCCGGCCTGCGTTGCCACTTGGGAATACATGCATGAACCATGGTTGCGGATGTCTTCCAGCATGCCGCGAAGGTAGTCGTTGTATTCCTGGTTACTGGACAGGTTCTCGACGAAATCGCCGGTGACGTCCCGGCCGACATATTCGCGTAAGCCCGTTCCGACCAAGCGGTAGCGATATCGGTCTTCGGAAACCTCTATCAGGCAAATCCAGGGAAGAATGCCCGGTGGCATTGCGCCCGGGTCCAAATCGGCGCGAAGCGGGAACTCACGGTCGCCGCGAATGAGGCTCCAATAAGTAGCAGCCAGCAGCAGCTTATCGTCGTCCAAGACGTCCATGCCGCCGGTCGGGTCCCCTGTTGGGTCCAATGCCACCGCTGCCGCCTCCCGATAGCCTAGCAAGAAAGAATTCCTCCATCATTTTTGTGCTCAGCAGCGCCAAGCGCCGACGAGCACGGGTCGATCTTATGAACCGATTGGTTAATGATTAGTGAAAGGCGAAAAACGACTATAGTGGTGGTATGCCGGTCGTCTGCGCCTTGCCTGAGGGCGGTATCAACCTATGTCGATTCAGCGTCCAGGCCTATCTCACGGCCATCGGCGTTTACGGACTGGGAGATAAAGCCATGCATAGCAATTTTATGAGAAAAACTGGTTTTTCGAGCGTCTTGGCCGCTGCCGCGATGGCAGGGCTGTGTCTGGCCGGGACCGCGCAAGCGCAAACAGTCAAAGTCACACCGCTTGGCAGTCACGATGGCGAATTTTGTCTGTTCGACCGCGCCATGCTGTTGGAAGACCCTGATGGTACGCGCATTCTCTACGATGCCGGCCGGACCGTGGCGGGCGCTGATGACGCACGGCTGGGTAAGGTCGATGCCTTGCTGGTCAGCCACATGCATGGCGACCATGTGGGCGACCGCCACATCCCGGGTACCGGAACCGGCGCATGCAACAAACCCGATGTCTCCACGGCGGTGCTTCCCGACACCAACACGGTCAATATCGCCTTGGCGAAGGACGCGGCGATTGTGACAGGCAGCGAAATGCCGAAGTTCTTCGCTGGAAAGCTGAAGAGCTTGGGTGGTGATCCGAAGAAATCACAGCTTGTCCGTTTTGGCGCATCCCGCAAGATCGGTGGGGTCACGATCACTACTGTCCCGGCGGTCCATTCGAACGGCATTGCCGGAGGTATGATCGGGGGTACGTTGGGTGACCTTCTAAACGGTGCCGGTCTAACCGCCTATGCCGGCCCGCCGACAGGTTACGTGCTGACATTCAGCAACGGCCTTGTCGCTTATCTTTCGGGCGATACGGGTGTGACGGCTGAGCAAAAGACAGTTGTCGGCGACCAATATGGCGCGGAACTTGTCGTTATGAATATCGGCGACACCTACACGACCGGCCCGACCGAAGCAGCCTTTGTGGTCAATGACTTGATCAAGCCGGCTTCCGTCATCCCGAGCCATGCGAATGAGCAGGCGACGGAAGGCGGCGCCGTCGTCGCGGGCAGTCGAACCGATCAGTTCATGAAGGCGGTAACGGTTCCAGCCCATTTACCACTTAGCGGTAGAACTATGGAGTTCGATGGTGACGGGGCATGCGTCACGGGGTGCTGATCTTGTAAGCGCAATCGTATTCGGAATTGAAACGGAAAATCCGGTGAGGAAAAAACCTCCACCGGATTTTTCGTTTCCGGATGACAATGACCGGCAGAGCGCAGCCTAGGCCATCGCGACGATGACGCGGCGAGGGCCGGTGAATGGTTTGCGCCCATGCATTGCCAGGATATTGTCGATGACCATGACGTCGCCCGCCTGCCACGGGAACAGGACCTCACATTGTTTTGAGACGTCGCGGATACATTGCAGGTCGGCAATGTCGATTTCGCTGCCGTCTCCATAGACCACATGATTGCCCAGGCTTGCCTCGCCGGATGTTTCAGGATTGAAGCGCGGGTCTTCCTTGGCGCCAAATGAAACCTTCACGCTGTCAAACCCGCGATGCCATTGGTCCGCCTGATTGTGCCAACACTTTTCCCCGGTCACCGGATGTTCCAAAACGGCGTCGTGCGTGGCGCGCGTTCTCAACCCAAAAGACGTCCATTCGAATTCCATTCCGGAATCGGTCAAATACCGTTCAACCGCATGCCGGTCAGCGGTCTCGAAAGTTTCCTGCCAGCTCTTGCCAATTCCGGTTTCGCCGTCGGCGTCCCATAAATGCTGAAGGTAGGTAATACCTCGATTTTCAAAGCGGCTCCGTATGTCCTGCGGCAGGGTTTCATAGATTCTCCGGCCATCCGCGATTTGTGTTTCGCCCCCGGTCAGCGCCGGCAATAGGCATCCGAAGAAGACGCGGTCCGGCGACCACCCGGCATAGGATAACTCGTTATGAAGCAGCACCTCCAGATGAGCGGGATATTCCGTTGAGGTATAAACTTGGTCGGCGACGCCGGTGCGCGGGGAATCGCCGCCCTTATAGTTCCGAAGGTCCGGCCGAATGGCATGGCAGAAATTACGGAAATCTTCCGGCGTGACGATCTCAAAGCCTCGGATCAAGACAACACCGGCTTGACCGGTCAGGGCATCGATCTCGGATGCATGCGTGTGGGCCCAATCCCGTGCCGCCGTGGCGGAACGATCGCCGATTGCGCTGATCGCGGGGACGACCGGGATGGCTTTTCCGTCTAGAAGCGGCGTGCTCTGCATGTGATCCTCATCTTTACACAAATCTTCAAAATAGCGCAGGTTATCTATCGCCATCCTCGCAGGGTAGAGCAGCCGCGGTTCGTTTCACAATATCGGATTGGACAAGCTGCTATCAGGTAATCGGCAGCATGACATGGTCGCGATAGGCTTGGCGGCTGGTAAGCCGGCCGTACCAAGCTTCCAGGTTCGGCATGCTGGGCCGGTCTTTGACCAGCTCCATGAAGCGATAGGCCATGGCGCCGGCCGGAATGTCACCGATCGTAAGACTGTCGCCCAGCACGAAGTCTTTGCCGGCAAGCCATTTGTCCAGCATCGCGTAAAGAGCCTGTGAGGTTTGTGCCGCCGCACCGATGGCAGCCATGTCCCGCTCGGCTTCAGGTGTGCGCACCAATCCCCAAAAGACAGTGGTCATCGGACCGGCCAGGCTGGTCTTCTTCCAGTCCATCCACATATCCGCTTTTGCCCGATCGGCGGGATCTTCCGGCCAAAGCGATCCAGCGCCGTACTTGGCGGCGAGATATCGGGCACAGGCATTGGATTCCCAAATCGTCAGGTCGCCATCCTGTAGGGTCGGAATCCGCCCGTTCGGGTTCATCGCCAGGTATTCAGGCGTGTCCAAACCGCCGAATGGCCCACCAACATCTTTCCTGTCTACTTCAAGGCCCAATTCGGCCGCGGTCCACATTACAATTTGAACATTGATCGAATTGGGACGTCCCCACACCGTCAGCATTTTGCTCTCCCTTGAATTATCCCCGCGAAGACCTCGGCCGCCTGGATCCGGACGGGTCCGGTACAGGGCCAGCGGATAGTTGGCGCATTCGTCCTTTCAGTCTACTCGGGACTGCGTCCGCCTATTCAGATTTTCGTGTCCAGCGCACACGGTTTGCCGCTGCCGTCCCGACGGCGCCTGGAAGCACGACAAGCCGGCGGCGCGTTACGGGGCGGGCAGGGTTTGCGGCATAAACCTGTTTGCTCGCCTCAATCAGGATAACGCCGCCAAGCCGAGGCAATGTTCGCGCGCCGATGCGCTCGACGGGCAAAGACAATGGCATCCAGGTTCGGCTCCGGATCGGCGGCATATAGAGTGCGCGGCGTATGTCGCCCGGCTCAAATTGCGTATCTCTTAGCAAGCGCTGCAATTGGGCGCTGGAAAACGGTTTCCCGTGCCCGAAGGGCGTACGTTCGTTCCGTGACCACAGGCCGCGACGTGATGGAACGACGATGATCATTCGACCGATCCCGTTCAGCACTCGCCAGCACTCGCGGAGTGTGTCGCGCATCCGCTCGGTGTTTTCCAAGGTGTGAACCAACAACAAACGGTCGACTGACAGATCCGGGAAGGGAAGCTGCGTCTCTTCGGACAAGGCGACCAGCCCGGCCCGCCCTGGGGGCCAATGGGTCACCCCTTGATAGGCCGGCATAACAGCAAGAACCCGGTCGGCCTCACCCTTGAAATCTTCCAGAAAAGGGGTTGCGTACCCCAAACCCATGACGACCTCGCCCTGAACGCTTGGCCACAATATCCGGATCTGACGCTCAATAAGGTGTCGTGCGCGGCCACCCATCCTGCTTCGGTAAAAAGCATTTAAATCAATGACATCAGTCCACATGGATTGGCCTTTTTCTGCCGTATGCGCGGATGGGATCCCGGTTGCCCCGATCGCGTCTGAAATAGGTGCGGTATGATATTATCGCAAATTCTAACTAATGGCGGCTGTTTTCCAGAAATGATCCGCGTTATTGTTTCCCGAAGCAATGAAGATTACTTCTCGACTTTAAGCCATTGGCAAGTCGAGCAGGATGGCGCGGCGGGCAGGCGTCTGAACAGGGAACTGGATCGATCTGAATGACGGCACGGTCAATAGATCACAATAGTGGACACGGTCATGACGGTAAGCGGCTGGAGTCCGGGTCGGACGGCGGGAACAAGGCGCGTGCCGAGAAAAGCGGCTCGCTTATGCGGTTCGCGCGCATAGCCATGCGCCGAAAGCCAGCCCTGATTCTGTTAATTCTCTCTGTTTGCCTGATTCTGACCGTCCTTTACTCCTGGCAGTTGATCCGGAACGGGGAAGTTTCCGGACTTGTGCTTGTTGGCGCAAACCTGTGCGCCTTTGTTATCGCGCTCGTCTATCTTGCGGATGACCTTCTAAGGCGTTAAGCGAACGCTTGCGGGTCGTGACCGATCCGACCTGCCAATCTTTGCTACTATCCTGAGGTTTTCGCATGACGGATCCGATCTGCCCGATCACCGGTAAGTCCGATTGGGAATCGCTCTGCGAACAAGACGGTTTCGAATGGGTGAGGTTCCGGGACAGTGGTTATGTTCAATTGCGGACGATGCCAAAATTGGACGAGGCCAAGGAAATACAATCGCCTGAAATCGGTGCCAGCTACATCGACGGCTATACCAAGAAGGAAGACAGCAAACGTCGACGGTCGCATCGCCGTGCCGCGTATCTACGTCGCCACATGAAGACCGGCAAGCGGGTGATGGATGTGGGCAGCAATGTAGGATTTTTTGTCGAGGCAGCATCCGCATTGGGGCTCGACGCAGTTGGATTGGAGATCAATCCGGTTTTGGCCGATAGTGCCCGACGGCGCTTCCCACACCTTTCCTTCCACACCTGTGCGCTTGAGGAATTCGAGCAACAAGGCGTTTTCGACGGTGTCTATTGCTCCGAAGTCATCGAACACACGGTGGATGTTGTTCATTTCGCCCGGCAATTGTTCGATCTTTTGAAGCCGGGCGGGGTGTTGTATCTGACAACGCCCTCGATCAACGAATATATGAGTGGCGGCAAGGTGAACCGAAACCTGGGTGCGCCGGATCACAAGCTCTACTTCAACAAACGGAATATAGAGCAGTTTTTGCGAGGGATCGGGTTTTCGTCGGTCAGTCATAAACTCGCCTTTGGCGGTGGACTCCAAGTGCTGGCGCGCCGCTAACGCTAGTCGCGAAAATTTGCCGTTGCGACATCACGACTCTGTCAGGCGCAGTCCCCAGATCGAAAAAACAGGAATCCGCCATGGTTTCCGCCGGTTCGCTTATGTTACCGTGCCCGCGCGCAGCGACGCGGCCGTTTGAATCAGCCAAAAAGAATTGGAGATATCTCATTATGAAACGTGTTTTCGCCCTAGCCATTTTGCTGTTGGCCTTGCCCTTCGCCGCTGCCCAGGCGGAGCCGGCCAGTGAAGCGTCAATCCGGGAATACCTCCGCCTGACGGATTTCCGGCGCGCAATCGAACCGATCACGGCGAACATCACCGGGCAGGCCGCCCGACAGTTGCGGTCGCAAAATCCTGCGGTTCCGGACAGTGTGCTGCAAAATGTGGCGGCTTCGATCCATCAAGTGGTGACGGACAATATCGGCAGCTATGAAAACGCGGTCATCGCTGAATACCAGCAGCTTCTGACTGAAGAGGAAGTCCGTGCGGCGAATGCCTTCTTCTCATCGCCTGCCGGTCAGGGATTTGCACAGAAGCTTCCCTTGTTCAGCCAAGCGGCCGGTAGGGCGGCCCAGCAATGGCTGCAAAGCATTAATCCGCAGCTTCAAGCAGCGGTCGAGTCGGCCGTCGCCCAATAGTTCGCCTGAATTCATAGAAGTCGATCAAGAGGCACATGATGTTGGATATCCGCCAAATTCCAGTCCTTAACGACAACTACGTCTATCTGGTTCGTGAGCCGTCCTCTGGGGCCGTCGCGGTGGTCGACCCCGCGGTGCCCGAACCGGTGATGGAAGAAGCCGACAGGCTGGGCTGGACAATCACCCATATCCTGAACACGCATCATCACGGCGATCATGTCGGCGGGAACAAGAAGATCAAATCGGCGACCGGCTGCACGATCGTTGGGCCGCGGGCGGATGCGGATCGGATTCCCGGAATCGACGTCCAGGTCGGCGATGGCGACAGTTACCAATTCGGTGATGAGGCCGCGACCGTCTTTGACGTTCCGGGCCACACGCGCGGCCATATTGCCTTCTGGTTTGGTGCCTCCAACGCCCTGTTCTGTGGTGATACGTTGTTTGCGCTGGGCTGCGGGCGGATGTTCGAAGGCAACCCCGAGCAGTTCTGGACATCTCTTTCCAAACTGCGCGACCTGCCGGATGAAACACGTGTCTTCTGTGCTCACGAATATACCCAAGCTAATGCGCGTTTCGCCTTGTCGGTCGATAAGGGGAATCAGGCCCTGGTCGAGCGTTCCAAACAGATCGATGCGGCGCGGTCGCGCAACGAGCCGACGGTCCCCTCGCTGCTGGGTGAGGAGAAGACGACCAATCCCTTCCTGCGGGCGGACAATCCTGTGCTCGCCGCGAATGTCGGTTTGGCAGGTCGCGATCCTGTCACGGTCTTCGCGGAGGTACGCGCCAGGAAAGACAGTTTTTAGGCCACTTGTTTCCTGATCGGATGGTTTTTGGTTTCCCGTAAAAACCGGCGCGCGGTATGAGGGTGTAACCCGGTCGCGCATTTCGCAGGCCGGAAACAACTGGGGAACAGGGAACGACCATGAAGCTGTATCACAATCCGGCATCGCCCTATACGCGCAAGGTAATGGTCCTGGCGCATGAAACCGGTCTTGTGGACCGGATCGAGCTTATGCCGATCAAGGTTTGGGAAGAAACCGACCGTATCCGGTCCGACAATCCCTTGGGCAAGATTCCGACGCTGATCAATGATGATGGCCAGGCGGTTTATGACTCCACCGTCATTTGCGCCTATCTGGACAGCTTGCATGACGGCCCGAAAATGATCCCCGAAGGCGATGCGCGCTGGCCGGTCGAAAACCTGCACGCCTTAGCCCAAGGCATGACGGACGCCGCCCTGTCCCTGCGTGCGGATGTGATGCGGGGATTGGACAAGCAGGCGGATTTCTATTCCGACCGGATGCGCGCGACGATCAAGAGTGCCTGCGACGAGGCGGAACGACGGATTTCTGAAATCGACGGGAAGGTAAATCTGGGCACCGTGGCGCTGGGGGTTGGCTTGGCCTATCTCGATTTCCGGTTTCCGGAGAATGCTTGGCGTGATGGCCGTCCAGGGTTGAGCGCATGGTATGCGGCGTTTTCCGAGCGTCCGTCCATGAAGGCCACGCCTCCGGCTTAAGGTGTATGGCTGATGACCGCTGACGACGTTATCCGGCAACTTGACCTGCAACCGCACCCGGAAGGGGGCTGGTTTCGGGAAGTATTCCGCCATGCAGCGCCGGATGGCGGGCGGGGGCTGGTCACCTCTATCTACTACTTGCTGAAAACCGGGGAACGATCCCATTGGCATCGCGTGACGGATGCTGAGGAAATTTGGCATTTCCATGCAGGGGCGCCATTGCGCCTGCGGATAGCGGCGCCGGAAGGGTCGGCTGAAAACCACATTCTTGGGATGAATTTGCCGGCGGAGGAGCGCCCGCAGGCGGTCGTTCCGACAGGCTGGTGGCAATCCGCGGAAACGACGGGTGAGTGGACCCTGGTGGGGTGTACCGTTGCGCCGGCCTTCGACTTCGCGGGGTTTGAAATGGCGTCGCCCGGATGGGAGCCTGCCGCCGGGTAGGCGGCTGTCGACCGCCATGTCAGATAGCGCCGAGGATTCATTTCTGCAGGACCTGATCGACCGCTTGGTCCCGCTGGGGTTGATTCTAAGGGGTGGGTTTCAGGCCGAACCGGACGACGGTGCGCCGGCGGGAACTGCGACCATGTTGCTGGTCGGCAATGCGGGGCCGGGCCTATGGCGACGCAGTGGCGGGGACCTCCGCGATGAGGCGGACGCGATGGATGCCTGGACGCAACGCGTGATGGATCCGATCGGCGATCGTTTCGGCGCGACGGTTCTGTATCCTTTCGGCGGCCCGCCATACCACCCTTTTCAACGCTGGGCTAAACGGGCGGAAGGATTGCAGTCGTCGCCACTGGGGATTCTCATCCACCCCGAATACGGTTTGTGGCACGCCTACCGCGCGGCGCTTTGTTTCGGGGAAACGATGTCTCTGCCGGATGCATCGCCGGCGGGTTATCCATGCGACACTTGCCTTGGAAAACCGTGCTTGTCTGCCTGTCCTGTTGCCGCGTTTTCCGAAACCGATGGCTATGACGTTCCCGCTTGCGCGGCGCATTTAAGAACAGAGGATGGGGCGGATTGCATGGGCATGGGCTGCCGTGCGCGCCGAGCCTGCCCACTGGGTCATGATTTCGTCTACGACCCGGGGCAGGCGGCTTTTCACATGCAAGCTTTCCTGCGGGCCCGCTAGAGCAGGCGACGCAGGATGATCAGAATCGATATCCGATACCGACGCCGAAGATCCATGGGTCAAGGTCCACGTCGGCGTTGATCGCGCCGCCGTTTACTTTCACGTCGGTGTTCAGGAAGACTTTCTTCACGTCGAGGTTCGCAGACCAATTGCCGTCAATGGCAATGTCGAGGCCGGCCTGAAGCGCGTACCCGATCCCGTTCTCGAAATCGACGGAGCTGACCGCACCGCCGGCCGCTTTTTCGTCATAGAAGAAGGTATAATTCAAACCTGCGCCAAGATAGGGGCTGAAGCGGTTCTTCGGCAGGAAGTGGTACTGGACCGTCAGGGTCGGCGGCAGAAGGCTGACATCCGCCAGATCGACATCGGCGCCGAGCGCGGAGCCTTTGACATTCACATCATGATCTGTTGTCGCCGCGATCAATTCCAGCGCGATGTTGTCGGTGATGAAATAGCTGATGTCCAGTTCGGGGACGTATTCGTTGCTGGCCTCGGCTTCGCCGCCGATCACGCTGATCGAGCTGCTTTCATCCGGTACCACACCGATCCCACGGGCGCGGATCAGGATATCACCGGCTTCCTTGGTTTTGAATCCTTCGGCCATAGCCGCGCTCGACATCAAGGTGGCCGCTACGAGTGCCGACCCAACTGCAATTTTCAAGAGATTCATTCGACCTCTCCCACAAAAATGACCTGACGGTCCGGCTTTCGCCGCCGCCTGCGGGCCGATCAGGAAATGCGCCACCCCCTACATGGAGGTGGTGTTCAGCCCGCTGCGGCACAAAAGACCCGACAGAAGGAAGGGTTCCTTGATCTAGATCAGTTTTTTGTCGGAAAGTGCGTATCGGTTTTCCATCAGGTCCGACTGTGTTGCCGTCAAGCAACAAGTAAAGCCGCGCGTTCCCTCAGAACCGGCAGAAGATCGGTGTCGAACCAGGGATTCTTTTTTTGCCAGGCGGTGGTGCGCCAACTGGGATGCGGCGTCGGCAGGTAGCCCGTTTCAAGATGTTTCCGGAAGTCACGGACCGTGTCGGTCATGGTCCGCGATTTGGTTTCCGCGAGGTACCGTTTTTGCGCGTAGCTGCCGACAAGTATCGTCAATTCGATACCGGGCAGGAAATTCAGCAACGTGTCGTGCCATTGCGGTGCGCATTCCGGCCGCGGCGGCAGGTCGCCGCCTTTCGGGTCACGCCCGGGATAGCAAAACCCCATCGGCATGATCGCGACTTTAGAGGGATCGTAGAAAACGTCGTGGTCGATATTCAACCAATCGCGCAGGCGGTCGCCGGATGCGTCGTTCCAAGGTATGCCGCTTTCATGTACCTTGGTGCCGGGCGCTTGACCGATAATCAGCAACCGTGCGCCAGGCGCGATCCGCACGACGGGACGCGGTCCCAGCGGCAGGTCCGCTTCGCAGGTCCGGCAGGCTCGAACTTTCGCCAAGCAAGTTTCTAAATCCGTTAACGTCATGAAAGGAGGCCAAATCCTAAGCCCAAAAACGATGACCAGGTGGTGACAGTTAGAATTTATAGCAACAGCTGCGGCCTGGAAGCATATTACAAAGTGTCACGAATTTGGGATCGTTCGACGTTCCACGTATTCTCGAAAGGGTCAGGCCGCGTTTCGCATCAGCAGTTCGTCAACGAAGGCGGGTACGATTTCGGTCGCCGGCCCGTGGCGGCATTCGTGAAACAGCGAAGACCCTTCAGACGGTTCCAGGTTCAGTTCGACCGTGTGGGCCTGTCCGCGCAAACGGGCCATGCTGACGAAACCGGCCGCGGGATAAACATTGCCGCTGGTCCCGATGGAAACGAACAAGCCGCAATGGGTCAGCGCCCATTCGATCTTATCCATATGCAACGGCATTTCGCCGAACCACACCACATGCGGCCGCTTCGTCCCGACCGATCCGCAGATGAAACACGGGGTGTCGATTGTCAGATCCTCATGCCATTCAGCGACATTGCCGCAGGCCTCACACCGCGCCTTCAACAATTCGCCATGCATGTGCACGACGTCCTTCGATCCGCCGCGTTCGTGCAAATTATCGATGTTTTGAGTCACCAGCATCACGTCTTCCGGCCAGGATTCCTGCAAACGCGCCAAGGCCTTGTGGGCCGCGTTCGGCTGGATCGCGGGATCGAGTAAACCGGCCCGGCGGTGGTTGTAGAATTCGAAGACCGTTTCCGGATCGCGGTGGAAAGCCTCAGGCGTCGCAACATCCTCGATCCGGACTTTGGACCAGATCCCGTCGGCGTCCCGGAATGTGTCCAGGCCCGATTCTTTCGAGATGCCTGCCCCTGTCAGAATGACAATCGGCACAGGACGGTCCGGAATTGACATTGCGTATCCTCCAACAGCCCCCGGCGGCTTCTTTGATTGATGGGTCGGGGACCCCCTTAACTGCATGGTAGCGGTTGGTTCCGGCTTGGCAAAGGCCATGTCGCGCCGTACCAGTGTTTCGTTCTATATGACATTCGGAATCCATGCCGCGGGAGGAAATCGATGCAGGTTCTGTTCGTTTGCACCGGGAATATCTGCCGTTCGCCGACGGCGGAAGCCGTGTTTCGGGACAAGGTAGTCAAGGCCGGGTTGGGGGATGCGATCACGGTCGATTCCGCTGGGACGACAGATTGGCATACGGGTGAGCAGCCAAGCCCGCACGCGCAGACCACTATGCGCAAATACGGCATCGATTTCTCTGGTGTCCGGGCACGTCCGCTGCAGGCCTCGGACTATATAGATTTCGACCTTCTGCTGGCGATGGACGAGGGACATTACAAGCACCTGATCGCTCATGCCCCGGAGGGAACAAAGGACAAGATCCGGTTGTTTCTGGCGGTCATGGACCAGGACGAACGGACAGAGGTGCCGGACCCGTATTACGGCGGCATCGAAGATTACGAGTTCACTTTCGGCCTGATCGAGCCCGCCTGCGAGGCTTGGCTTGAAAAGGTGAAGCCTGCGGTGCGGTGACGCCGGACCAGAAATCCCGATGTGAAAGAGCGTCCGGGTCGCCTGCCGTGCGCCTGACGCCGCTTGCGGGCGGGTGCCTGGCGGAAGTGCTTCGGGTCGACCTTGCGGATGGGCGCGCCGTTGTCGTGAAAGCCGGGCGGGAAAGTGATCGGCTGGATATCGAAGGCCGGTCGTTACAGGCGCTGGGTGAAAAGGGCGGTGGGTTGCCGGTGCCGCGTCTGGACCTGGTCGATCCCGATTTGCTCGTCATGGAACACCTGCCGAATGACGGCGGGTTGGACGCCACCGCGCAGCGGGATGCCGCCCGTTATATCGCGACCCTGCATGCCGCGCCCCGTGACTTTTACGGCTATGATGAGGACACCCGCATCGGCCCGCTGCACCAACCCAATCCACCCGCCGACAAATGGGTTCCGTTTTATCGGGATCATCGCCTTCTGTTCATGGGGCGCGTGGCGATGGAGCGCGGCGGGTTGAGCGCGGCCGGCTATGCGGCGTTGGAAACATTGGCCGGCCGCCTCGAGTCCTTGATCGGCGAACCGGAACATCCCTCACTGCTGCACGGCGATTTGTGGACCGGTAACGTATTGGCTTCCGGCGGGCGCATAACCGGCTTCATCGACCCGGCGACCTATCACGGCGATGCGGAAATGGACCTTGCCTTCTCAACTCTGTTCGGAACGTTCGGGGAGGATTTCTTCGACGCCTATCGTGAAATTCGCCCGTTCGACTATGCGGGTTTCCTGGATACGCGCCGCGACCTTTTTAACCTCTACCCGCTTCTGGTGCACACGGCCTTGTTCGGCGGAGGATACGCCAATTCGGTTTCCCGAATTGTGCAAAGATTCACCGGCTGAGTTTGCGCTGGCCTGGTTCCGCTTAGTTGCCGTCTTCTACCAGACCAGTTCCCGCAAAGGGTAATCGGCCTCCGGTGTATATATTGCACCAGATTGGGAAAGGAAGCTGGAATACAGAACGAACTCATCCGCGGGGAAGGCAGGGACATTCAACCAGGAACGCTCCGCGCAATAGTGTTCCACATAGTCGACACTGGCGCCTTTGAGCCGGGCGAGCGTCACATGTGGCATGAATTTTCGGACTTCCGGTTCCAGGCCGACGCGGACACAGGCGGATTCGATCTTGCGCTGAAGATGCAGCAACCCGTCCGTTTTTTCGGCGCAGGCGACGATGGAGCTCGGTTTCTTCTTGGTGCCGAACCAACTGATGCCTTTCAAGTTCACCTCGAAAGCATCCGCCTGGATCCGCAGCAAAGCGTCATGAACGTCATCGGCGACGTGTTCATCGACATTGCCGACGAAGCGCAGGGTCAGATGATAATTTTCAGGGGGAAGCCATCGGGCGCCGGGAACACCATTGCCAAGCCGCGAGAGTGTTTCGCGAACGGAGTGCGGCAATGGTAACGCAACGAACAGGCGGATCATTTTATCCTCCCGCGTCATGGGACTATGAAAGTGAGCCTACCCCGATTCATTTCCCCGCATAGTAAAAAAAACGGTCCCGGACGATAGGCGTCGACCGGGACCGATACATACATGGATTGCTGGGTTCTCTTATTCGGATGTGGGCACCGGCGTGTCGCGATGAATGGCGCCGATTTCTTCCATGACCTCGTCGGAAAGCATCAGGTCGGCCGAGCGGATGCAGGACGCCAATTGCTCGACCGAGGTGGCGCCGATGATGTTCGAGGTGACGAAGGGCCGGTCGTTGACGAATGCGAGTGCCATTTCCGTCGGGTCCAATCCGTGTTTCTTGGCGATGGCCACATATTTGCCGGCGGTTTCCAAGGCACGCGGTTTCAGGTAACGCGGGAAGTAATCGGGGAACAGCGTAAGCCGTGCGCCTTCGGGCCGCGCACCGTCCAGGTACTTGCCGCTCAACGCGCCCATGGCCAGTGGCGAGTAAGGCAGCAAGCCGCATTTTTCCCGGATCGAAACTTCGGCCATGCCGACTTCATAATTCCGAAGCAGCAGGTTGTAGACGTTTTGCACCGATTGAATGCGGGGCAGGCCTTTGGTCTCATGCAGCTTCAACATTTCCATCACGCCCCAGGGCGTTTCATTGGAAACACCGATATGCCGGACCTTGCCGGCCTTCACCAATTCGGCCAGTGCCGAAAGGGTTTCCTCCAACGGGATCGGGTCGTCTTCGGGATCGTGCTCGTAATCGAGAGCGCCGAATGTGTTGGTCTTCCGTTCCGGCCAATGCAATTGGTAGAGGTCGATGTAATCGGTTTGCAGGCGTTTCAGGCTGTCATCGCAGGCTTCCAGGATCGACTGCCTGTCCAAGCGCGCTTCGTCCTTGTGAATGTGGGGGCGGACCCAGGGGAAGCGTGTCGTGCGGCCGATCACCTTGGTGGCCAGGATCACATCCTTGCGCCTGCCGGTTTTGGCAAACCAGGTGCCGATGATTTCTTCCGTGCGTCCGAAGGTCTCTTCAGTCACCGGTGTGGAATACATTTCCGCCGTGTCCCAGAAATTCACGCCATGGTCCAGCGCATAGTCCATCTGGTCGTGGCCTTCGGCCTCGGTATTCTGCTTACCCCAGGTCATGGTGCCGAGGCAGATTTTACTGACGGAAAGGTCTGTTGTGCCGAGGGGGCGCATTTCCATGGATTAGATTCCTATAGCGTTTGGGAATGGGTCGAGGACAGATTTGAAAGGTATGAAAAGTCGCGAATGATAACCACGCGCGAATAAACATCAAACTTTTGCGATTGGGTTGGTCTTGGACCGTGTGGTCGGGCTGGGTGAATTTGGTTAGGGAACGCGGTTTCCTACAGGAAGACCGCCAACACGCCGGTATAGCCGTAAAGGCGGTCGCTGTTGATTTCACCATTCGCGAAAAAGCCAACGATCGGGAAACTGCCCAGATGGCGTTCGATCAAGTCCATTTCGGTATTCTTGCGGGAAAACTGATTCGGGCCGCGAGCGGCGCAGGAAATATAAATGCCGCCGCGGATTGCTTTGCCACCGGCCCGGCGTTTCAGGTCCAGCAGCATTCGCTCCATATCCTCGACGGCGCTCTGCGGGTCCCGCTTGCAGAAGATCAGGTCGTCGCCGGCATTTACCGCCTCGCCGATGGCGATGATCTCATGGTTCAAATCGATGCCGATCAGATTACGGACCAGATAGTCGCCGGTGTCGGACCCCCGAACCGGCAAGGCGGTGAAGATGTGTCCCGAAATCTGTTGAAGGTCGTTTGCCAGATCCGGCCCGACATCGCGCTTCAAAACTTCCAGGGCCGGTTCGCCGTCGAGCGAAAAGATGACGTGCCCTTCCGCCGCGGTCACGCGATGGCATTCGCCGATCGGGCAGCATCCCTGGCTCAAACCGGTCTGCATCGCCACCTTCGAGGGGGAGAGCATGACACCGCTTAACTTCCGGGCGACACCGTCGGCGATCTGGGCGCAAGCGCCCGGCATCGCATTGAGGCCGCCGAAAAGGTATCCGCCGCTTTTTTGGGCCAGGCATTTTAGGTGATTGGGAAGATCGCCCATGGTCGGATCGCCATGGGTCAGAATCAACGGCAGCATCGCTGCATCGATCCAGTCGCTATTTGCGGCGATCACGGAATCGACGCAATCGCCGCAGCCATCTTTCACGTTGAAAACGCGAAAGGCATCTTCCGGGATCGGCAACAACAGCACGGCGGCGCCCGGTTCGCCGAATACTTCGGTCCGGCCGGCGCAAATCCCATACCCTACGGCACCCACCCAATGGGGGACGCCGGTCGTTTGACGCAAAAAGACCTCGATATCCGCGAGGTCTTTTTGAAAATGTTCTGTCAGGTAGATGACGCCCAACCGGTGTTGCGATTCGATGGGACCCAATTGGATGATGATATCGGCCAGCGCGTTGCGCCAATCATCGTGTTTCCCCACGCCGTAGAGAAAGGTACCGGGACAGGTTTGCGGGGCTTCGTCGGTCATGGCAGGTAAACTAGCCCTACACAGCGATCTTTCCAGTATTGTTTATCGGGGATTTCAGCTTTGACCAATATCGCCGGCATCAAGCGTCTTTCCCAAGCGCTTTCAACACGAAGGGCATGATCCGTTCGACGATGACGGCGACCCCTTCGGCGTTCGGGTGAATGCCGTCATCCTGGTTCAGTTTCGGATCGGCGGCCACGCCTTCCAGGAAGAACGGATAGAAGACGGCATTTGGGTATTTTTCCGCCATATCGGGAAAGACCGCATCGAATTCCGCAGCATAGTCATTGCCAAGGTTCCGCGGCGCCAGCATCCCGGTAAACAGTACCTTCGCGCCGGAGGTAAAGGATTTTTCCAAAATGATATCCAGGTTCTTCCGTGTCTGGGCCGGCTCGAAACCGCGCAAACCGTCATTTGCCCCCAGTTCAAGAATCACGAGGTCAGGCTCGTCGGCCAACGCCCAGTCGATCCGGTTGGCGCCGCCGGCGCTAGTATCGCCGGAAACGCCGGCATTGATTACCTTGGCGGGATGACCCGCCGAGGCCAAGGCACGTGAGAGCTGGGCCGGAAAACTATCATTCTGCGGCAAGCCGTATCCGGCGGTCAGACTATCGCCGAAGGCCAGAATAACCGGCTCCTCGCTGGCCGAAGTTACCTGCGGACCGGCTAAAAGACTGGCAAGGAACAGGAAAACCGCGGCAAACCGGTTGAACTGGCCGAAGATACCGCCATATCGCTTATGGTCCGTGTTGCGGTGCCGAAACGACCCGCATCCGGACTTTTTTGAAAGTTTCACCCCAACGCTCCGGAAAGTTGCCATGAACCCACCCGATTCCAGTAACCCGACGACGGCCCAGTCCCGCGATCCGATCATCGCGCTCAAGGACCTGCGCCTTACACTTGGGTCGGAAGCCGGTGAGGTCAACATCCTGCGCGGCCTCGATTTGACCGTTGGCGCGGGCGAAACGGTCAGCATCGTGGGACCGTCCGGGTCTGGAAAGACCTCCATGCTGATGGTCATTGCTGGTCTGGAGCGGGCAACGGGCGGCCAGGTGATGATCGGCGGCAAGGACTTCATGAAGCTTGGCGAGGATCAATTGGCTCTGTTCCGGCGGGACAATCTTGGCATTGTGTTTCAGAGCTTCCATCTCGTCCCCACCATGAACGCGGTCGAGAATGTAGCGATCCCGCTGGAACTGGCGGGGCGGCGGGACGCATTCGACCGGGCCCGCGCCCTTCTGGAGCAGGTCGGTCTTGGCCATCGACTGTCACACTATCCGGGTCAGCTTTCGGGTGGTGAACAGCAGCGCGTTGCGCTTGCTCGCGCGTTCGCCGCGGAGCCGAAACTGATCTTGGCCGATGAGCCGACGGGCAATCTCGATGCCGGCACCGGGCAACAGGTGATCGATCTGATGTTTCAAATGTCGGATCACCAGGACACGACTTTGATGCTGATCACCCATGACCCGGCCTTGGCGAAACGCTGCCGCCGTGTCGTCAGGATGGGCGACGGGGTGATCGAGGAGGATACGACCTCCGGCGAAACAGCGCGCCAAGCCGCGGAATAGGACGCCGGAAAGGCCCCGACATGTTCTCACTCGCTCTTACCTATGCCCGACGGGAAATGCGCGTCGGCTTGAAAGGGTTCCGGATTTTCCTTGCCTGCCTCGCCATGGGGGTGGCCGCCATTGCCGGTGTCGGTTCCGTATCGACGGCAATTGTCGAAGGTTTGCGCCAAGATGCGAAAGTGCTGTTGGGTGGGGAAGTCGACCTGCGCCTGACCCATATCCGCGCGACCGAAGAGCAGTTCGCCTGGCTTGGCCGGAACAGCGACAGGCTCTCGGAAATGGTGCGCATGCGCGCCATGGCGGTGCGGGCAGACGGCGCCTCGCGGCGGCTTATCGAATTGAAGGCCGTCGATTCAGCCTATCCGCTGTATGGGAAGGCCGAACTGGCCGGCGGCGAACAGCTTGCCGCATCCCTCGCGCCGGTGGAGCCGAATGTCTTCGGGGCTGCGGTATCCCCGCGCCTGATGACGCGCTTGGACCTTGCGACCGGCGACCGGTTCAAGATCGGCGAGGCAACCTTGCAGGTGACCGCGGAACTGACCGCGGTGCCGGATCGCGGCAGCCAGGGTTTCGAACTTGGGCCGCCTGTCGTTATTTCCATGAAGGCGATGGAGGCGACCGGGCTGATTCAGCCGGGCAGTTTGATCCGCTATCATTACCGGGTGGACGTGCCTGTCGGCGTCGACGCGGAAACCTGGATCGAACGAGTGAAGGCAAGCTTCCCCGACGCCGGCTGGCGGATTCGGGCCGTCGATAACGCAGCGCCGAACATCCAACGCTTTGTCGATCAAGTTAGTCTGTTTCTGACTTTGGTGGGGCTGACCGCGTTATTGGTGGGCGGCGTTGGCGTGGGCAACGCGGTCCGGGCCTTTCTGGGGTCCCGCACCGGGACGATCGCCACGTTGAAATGCCTCGGCGCGCCCAGCCGCCTTATCTTTACGACCTATCTGATACAGGTGATGTCCCTTGCTGTGGTGGGGATCGTTATCGGCTTGGCGATTGGGGCTTTCGCACCGATGGCCGTCGGGCCGTTGTTGGAAGGGCGCTTGCCGGTGGCGGCCAGGATCGGCTTCTATCCTCAACCGTTGTTGATGGCTGCTGTTTTCGGCTTGCTGGTGACCCTGATTTTCGCGCTGCTGCCGCTGGCGCAGGCGCAATCGGTTCCGGCTGCGACCCTGTTCCGTAACCTTTTGACGCCCGTGACCGCGCGGCCGTCCCCGCGCATCCTGGCGATACTGGCCGGCGCGGGACTGTTGCTGGCCGGAATCGCCGTGGTGACCGCCCAACGGCCGGTCATTGCGATCGTCTTCGTGCTCGGCGCGGTCGGCAGTTTGGTGGCATTCAGACTGGCGGCCTGGGCTGTGATGCGGCTGGCCAAGGCGCTGCCGCGGCCGCGCGGGGCGAAACTCCGCTTGGCGCTTGCCAATCTGCACCGGCCGGGGGCACCGACCGCCAGTGTCATTGTCTCCCTTGGGTTGGGGCTCACGGTGATGGCGACCGTGGCGTTGATCGAAGGTAATCTGGCCAATCAATTAAATAATACCTTGCGCGGCGAAGCGCCGGGTTTCTTCTTCATCGATATCCAGCCAAACCAGATCGAGGAATTCGACGATCTGGTCAGCGGCTTCCCGACGGTCACCCAGATGGACCGCGTGCCGATGCTGCGGGGTCGCATCACCGGGATGAAGGGCGTTCCGGCAGACAAGATCGATGCGCCGCCTGACGAAGCCTGGATTCTCCGTGGTGACCGCGGTTTCACCTGGGCACGGACGCCGCCGAAGAACAGCGAAATTACGCGCGGGGAATGGTGGCCGGAAGATTACGATGGGGAGTTGCTCGTCTCCTTCGATGACGAAGCGGCGATCGCCTTCGGCCTGGATATCGGCGATTCGATCACGATTAACCTTCTTGGTCGGGAATTCGAGGCCAAGATCGCCAATCTGCGGCATATCGATTGGACCAATCTGGGCATCAACTTTGTCATGGTGTTTTCGCCCGGCATTCTGGAAAGCGCGCCGCAAACCTATCTGGCAACCGCCTATCTGGACGATGATCAGGAGCCCGCTTTAGAGGCGGCCGTGACGGACCGCTTCCCGAATGTTTCCGCCGTCAGAATGAAGGAAGTTCTGGAAAGCGTGGACGAAATCGTCGGCAATCTGGCCGTCGCCGTGCGGGCCATTGCCGCCATCGCCATCGTGGCCGGCGTGCTGGTGCTTTCCGGCGCGATCGCGGCGGGGCATGCGCGGCGGGTTTACGACTCGGTCGTGTTGAAGGTCCTGGGGGCAACGCGGCGCGATATCGCAACCGCCTTCTTGATCGAATACGGGCTGATGGGGCTGATCACGGCGGTGATTGCCGGAATAGTCGGGTCGGTTGCCGCCTATGGCGTGATCACCTGGGTGATGCGCGCGGACTGGATTTTCGTGCCCTGGGCCATGGTTTCCACGATTTTGCTCTCCATTGCGATCACCCTGGCGGTCGGATTGGCGGGAACCTGGGTGGCGCTGGGTCGCAAGGCAGCGCCGCTTCTCCGGAACGATTGAGCCGGGAGTCAGCCGTAGAACTGCGAATGCACCGTATTTTGCTTATGAAAAGCTGCGTAATGGATTGAAATTGTAACGCTTCATGCCAATATCTGTACGGAAAACCGAATTCGGGGATGAGCGGGCGTATGGTGCGCTTACGAAAGATGCCCGAAATGCGGCTACGAACGAAAACAGGCAACTGATAAACAACAGGACTGGGTAGAGAAGATGGCACTTGATCCGCGCGCTCGCGCAACGACTATCGACCAAGTCGGCACCCGCGCAGACTTCGACGAGGGTCTGCGCAAGTATATGCTGGGGACCTACAACTATATGGCCCTCGGTGTCGCCCTTACGGGTGTCATGGTTCTGGCCATGGCGAATATGCCCAATCTCATGGTGACCCTGGCGGTCGGCCCCATGAAATGGGTTCTGTTCATCGCCTTGCTCGGGATGGGCTGGTTCTCCCCGAAAATCATCACCATGAAGAGCGGCGTTGCGGCGCAGGGCTTCTATTGGATCTACTGTGCGCTTTGGGGCATCATGATTTCCCCGATGGTGGCGTTCTTCCTGCAGACGACCGAAGGAACGATGGACGTCGCTAGGGCCTTCTTCATCACCGCGGGCATGTTCGCCGGCGCCAGCCTGTTCGGCTACACGACGAAGAAGAACCTGTCGGCAATCGGCCGTTTCGCTTTGATGGCGGTTATCGGCATCATCATTGCCGGTCTGGTGAATGCGTTCTTCGTCCAGAGCTCCGACTTCTCCCTGCTGCTCTCCTTCGGCACGGTGCTGTTGTTCGCAGCGATCACCGCCTGGGAAACGCAGGACATCAAGAACATGTACCAGGCGCATTATGGCCAGGACCAGGTTGCCCGTCTGGCAGTCTTCGGGGCCCTGCGTCTCTATGGCAGCTTCATCGTGATGTTCATCCATATTCTGAACATCCTGGGTATCATGCGCAGCGAATAATCCTCGCATTACCCATAGAACAGTTGAAGGCCCGGGCATTGTCCCGGGCCTTTGCTTTTTGGGGTGATACGCTACTCTCGCAGTCGCCGCATATTTTGCACCTCTCGAAAGGACGTTGTTCATGAGTAACCCTGATCATGCTTGGCTCGATGGCCTCGTGAAGTGGGAAGACGCCACCTGCCACGTATCGTCACTGGCCTTTAAATACGGGGCGGCTGTTTTCGAAGGGGTGCGCGCTTATTGGGATGCAGAACGCGGGGTGCTGAATATCTGGCAGTTGAACGAGCATCTTAAGCGGTTGGAATTCAGCCAGCGCTTCATGCGTTATGAACGGATCATCACCGCGGATGAGTGCCGTGAAGCGATCTTGGCTCTTTTGAAGGCAAATGGGTTCCGGGCCAATGTCCACATCACCGTAACGGCTTTTCTATCGGGGCCGGGGCAGCCCTTTGTCTGTGGGCCGGTCTCCCTTGCGGTTACCGCGATGGCCCGGGGCGACTATGCGACCGACGGGCTGGACGTTCAGGTGTCGAGCTGGCGGCGCACGCCGGACAGTTCCCTGCCCCAGCGGGTGAAGGCGAACGGCAATTATTTGAATGGCCGGGTGGCTGCGGTTCAGGCGAAGACGGACGGATACGATACGGCCCTTATGCTGACCCAGTCCGGCAAAGTGTCGGAAGGGCCGGCCATGTGTTTCTTCATGGTGCGGGATGGGGTTGCGATCACGGCGGACAAGACGTCCGACATACTGGAAAGCATTACCCGGTCGACCGTTATCACGTTGCTGGAGGAGCAGGGGATACCTGTTGAGGAACGACCGATAGACCGGTCGGAACTGGCGGCGGCTGACGAGGCTTTTTTCTGTGGCACCGCCTGGGAAATCGCGCCCGTGCGGTCCATCGACAGGTTAGTGCTTCCGGCAGGGTCACCCGGACCGGTCACCAGCCTTTTGATGGAAAGATTCTCCGCATTGACGATGGCTGCCGACGATGCGCATCCGGAATGGCGCACACCGGTGGAACTGTCCTAGAGATCTAAAAGCTGGGGGTAACATGGCGCTCAAGACCAAACTGACCGAGCTTCTGACTATCGACCATCCTGTCCTGTGTGCGCCGATGGCGGGCGTCACGGGCGGCAAACTGGCGGCTGCCGTCAGCGAGGCGGGCGGTCTGGGGCTGCTCGGCGGCGGGTACAGCGAAACCGATTGGGTGATGCGGGAGCTGCGGGAAGCCGGCAACAGCCGCATCGGCACGGGCTTCATCACCTGGGCATTGGATAAAAACCCGTCATTGCTCGACGGTGTCCTGGAACATTCTCCGGCGGCGATAATGTTTTCCTTCGGTGGCATCGAACCCTATGCGGCCAAGGTAAAGGATGCGGGTGCGGTGCTGATTTGTCAGGTTCAGTCGGTCGCCCAGGCGCGCCAGGTCGCGGACCAGGGGGCTGATATCGTCATCGCCCAAGGAACCGAAGCGGGCGGACACGGCGCCGCGCGGGCGACCTTTCCCTTGGTGCCCGCCGTGCGGGACGCCTTGCCGTCGAATGTGGTTGTGGTCGCAGCGGGCGGCGTGGGTGACGGCCGGGGCCTGGCGGCGGCATTGATGCTGGGGGCGGATGGTGTCTTGGTTGGAACCCGTTTCTATGCGACCCGTGAGTCGCTCGCGCCGGAGGAGGGCAAAAAGCGCCTCACCGAGGGCAGTGGGGACGCGACCTATCGCGGGTCGGTCTTCGACAAAGCCCGCGGCATCGACTGGCCGGAACCCTACGACATTCGCACGCTGCGCAATTCGTTCATCGATCACTGGGCGGCGGAAGGATTGCAAGCGATGGATGCCGAGCTTCCTGAAATACAGACTGATTACACCCGTGCCCGCGAGGCCGGCGATATGGATAAATTCGCCACCATCGCGGGCGAAGCGGCGGATTTGGTGAACGACATTCCGCCAGCAGGGGATATCGTCACCAGAATGGTTGCGGAAGCGGAAGCCGCGCTCGGTAGGTTCGACCGAGAATAGCGGCTTGGAAACAGATCAAAGTCCGGTGTTGGAAAGCAATTGTACGTCCTGTATTTTTGCGTTCTATGATTATCTCGGTTCTCGCATTCTGGTTTAGTCACCGAAGAGTGACGAAGATGCGTTCGCGTGAGGAAACGCCTTTTGTGACCCTAAACAGTAAAATTACTGTGGCAGGGTGAGTGGGGAATCCCGCATTCAAGGACGAGTCCGATATGACGATACGCAATCTTGATCCCATCCTCGCGCCACAGTCGATCGCCTTGATCGGCGCTTCACCCAAGGAAGGTTCTGTCGGGCGGATCGTCCTACGGAACGTCGCCTCGAACGGGTTTCAGGGGAAGGTCTATCCCGTCAACCCGAACCATGACGAAATCAACGGGATAAAGTGCTATCGCCAGATAAAAGATTTGCCGGAACCGCCGGATATCGCGGTCGTCATGACCCCCCCAAAGACAGTCCCGAAGGTCATCAAGGATCTCTCCAAACTCGGGACCCGCACGGCAGTTGTCCTGACGGCGGGGATAAACGACAGTAACGGTCTGCGTCAGAAAATGCTGGATGCGGCGAAGCCGAACCTGTTCAGGGTCATCGGCCCGAACACGGTCGGTATGATGGCGCCGCATGTCGGGCTGAACGCAAGCTTCACCCATATGGCGCCGATGCCGGGCAAGCTGGCGCTATTGTCGCAATCGGGCGCGATCGTCACGGCGCTGATCGATTGGGCCGCCGACCGGGATGTCGGTTTCTCGCATATCGTCTCCTTGGGCGATATGGCGGATGTGGACATGGCGGATTGCATCGATCTGTTGGCTATGGACAGGCATACCAAGGCCATTCTGCTTTATTTGGAATCAATCCCAAATCCCCGGAAATTCATCTCGGCGGCCCGGGCCGCGTCGCGCCTCAAACCTGTTCTGGCGGTCAAGTCCGGCCGGCATGAGGCCGCCGCGAAGGCAGCGGCCACCCATACCGGGGCGCTCGCGGGGTCCGACACCGTGGTCGACGCCATCCTGCGCCGGGCGGGCGTTGTGCGGGTGAAGGATCTCGACGATCTGTTCCTTGCCGCGGAAACCATCGAACATTTTTCCTCCATCCCGGACATGCGGGTGGGCATCGTCACCAATGGCGGTGGGGCCGGGGTGCTCGCGGTGGACCAGATGATGGATTACGGCAGCGACCTCGCGGATCTCAGTCCGGAAACCATCGAGGCGCTGAATGCGGTTTTGCCGCCGACTTGGTCAAAGGCGAATCCCGTGGACATCATCGGGGATGCGCCGCCGCAGCGCTACCGCGATGCGGTTTCCATCGTCGCAAATGATCCCGGTGTCGACGCGATCTTGGTCATGAGTTGCCCGACGGCTCTTGCTTCGCCGATTGAGGCGGCGCAGGAAATCTCCTCCATGGTCCAGAAAGGCCAGATCAACCGAAAGCCGGTTTTCGGGTGCTGGCTTGGCGAACATTCCGCAAAGGGAGCGCGCCATGTGCTGCGTAAGGCGGGTGTTGCCAGTTTCGATACACCGGCCCAGGCGGCGGAAGCGATGAGCCTGCTGGAAAGTTGGACCCAATCCCAGCGCTTGTTGACCCGCGTACCGGCTTTTGGCGGGGACGAACCCTCCGGCGACAAGGCAGTCGTGTCTGAGATTTTCAAGACGGTCGCGGATGAGGGCAGGACGATCTTGACCGAGCCGGAGGCGAAGCGCGTCTTTTCCGCCTATGGCATCCCGACTCCGCCGACCTTGGTGGCGAAAGACGTCAAGGAAGCCCGGGAAGTGGCTGCCGAACTTCTGCCGGGACATTCACGCTTAGTCGTGAAGTTGCTGTCGCGGGACATCACGCACAAAACCGATGTCGGCGGCGTCGCCTTGGGCCTGGAATCGCCGGAAGCCGTCGCCCAAACGGTGCAAGGCATGTTGGACAAAGTGGCCCGGACCCATCCGGATGCCCGGATCGATGGTTTCATGATCCAGCCGATGGTCTCGCTTCCCGATTCCAACGAGTTGATCATCGGTATGAAGCACGACGCGACCTTCGGCCCGGTAATCCTCTTCGGCGCCGGCGGCACGGCGGTGGAGGTGCTGAAGGATACGGCAATCGCCCTGCCGCCGATCGACGATGTGCTGGCGGGCGATCTTATCGACCAGACCCGGATCGGGCGTCTGTTGGCCGGCTATCGCGGCCACAAACCGGCGGATCGGGCGATGATCATCCAAATGATCCGGGCTGTGTCCAGCTTGGTCGTCGACTTCCCCTGCGTCACCGGCATCGACATCAATCCGCTGCTGGTCAGCGGGGATCGGGCGCTGGCGCTCGATGCGCGGATCGTCATCGATGTGGACCGTGTCGAAGAACCCGGCCCGAATCCGGACCTGGCGATGACGCCCTATCCGAACGATTGGACGAAACGGGTCACGCTCGACAACGGCATGAAGCTCATCCTGCGGGCGATCAGGCCGGAGGATGCCGCGCTATACCCTGTTTTCCTGGACAAGACCTCGGCGGAGGATATCCGGAATCGCCTCCTGACCTCGGTCTCCCGCCTGACGGATGCGGAAATGATCCGGCTGACGCAGCTCGACTATTCCCGCGCCATGGCTTTCGTCGCGATCATCGATGATGAGGGTGAAAGCAAGGGCGAATTGGCCGGTGTCTCCCGCCTGATGGCGGATGCAGACCATGAACGCGCCGAATTCGGCGTCATCGTGCGCGGTGATCTTCAGGGTCACCGCATGGGTTGGGTCTTGATGGAACATCTGCTCGACTATGCGCGGGCGGACGAGCTTCAGGTGATCGACGGCGTCACGTTCAAGGCAAACAAACGCATGCGGCAAATGTGCGATGAGCTGGGCTTCAAACAGAAGATGTCCCGCGAAGACCCGGAATTGGTGGAGCTTGAGCTCAAACTTTGATGCTGGTGAGCATCAAGGAGATCCTGCTTTTCTCAATTTTTGCAACAATTTTGAAAAGCCCGATGGGCTCGTGATGCACAAAATGCCAAATGCTCCGAAAAAGGCGCAGCGAATTATGACGGTAAGGATTCCGCTGAAATCTATACCCATCGAGGTCATGGAGACCAACTGGGCAATGAGATAGAACGATGCTTGAAACAACATATATACACCAAGCAATACCAGCCCTACCTGCAACAACGTCTCCGCCGTAAGAGGTGAAGTTTCGGGTTCCGGGGAGTCCTTTAGAGGGGCGACAATCTTGGAGCTTATCCATTTGGCTCCGAACCACAGCATACAGGATGAGCCTGCAAGGACCAGAAAGCCGAATACCCCTAGTAAGAACGTTGCGTCGCGCCCTGCAAAATAGGCCTGGATCATCGAAACTATATAGGGCGACTGCAGCAGGGCTTGATAAGCGACCACGATTGCGCCCAGGCGTAGCACAACGTACGCAAAGCTACCTGCATTCATTGATTCGCACCCGTCTCTTTGGCGCCCAATCCGGCTCTTTTAGCAATTGATTGCGGCGACAGAACGCACACTAGGCCGATCAACACAGGAATGAGCTTGTAGATGAGAGGCCAGGAAGAAACCCAGATGAAGTCGAGACGCGTCGAGGTGAAACCTCTCGTCAGAAGTTCAAAAATCTCCAAGAGTAAACGCGGCAAGGCGACCGCCAAAATCAACAATCCGACGACGACCAACGCAACAACCAATAGATCTTTCATACTCAACTGTTTAGAGTGCTTTTCTGTGGTATCGCTTACAGGAGCGGTCACTTTGCGGCTTAACCAACCACCGAAGATCCAAAGGGTTCCGGCCAAGCCAAAAAGAATGATCCGTTGGATAAACCATGACGAGTAAAACTCTAATTCTCCACTAAGCCATGACGCCACAAGTTCAAGGGCGTTGGGGATATCGGTCACGATCACGCAAGTTATCAGAACGGCGCCGAGACGTAGGAATACGAACGCCAAATTCTCCGGTGTCATTTCTCGTGCCTATCCTTTGATTGCAAAGAAGTTCATGATTTTGCCAGGACGCATTGGCGTTGTCATTGTTTGCGGTCGCAATCTTCGGAATGCTTACCGATCTATGATCGCCGTCCCCGCCGCCCAGCCGGATGACCAGGCCCATTGGAAATTGTACCCGCCGAGCCATCCGGTGACGTCCACAACCTCACCGATGAAATAGAGGCCGGGGACGGTTTTCGATTCCATGGTTTTGGAATTGAGGCCCGCCGTGTCGACGCCGCCGACGGTGACTTCTGCCGTTCGGTAGCCTTCCGACCCCGCCGGGCGGATCTCACGGGCCTGTATGGTCGTGGCGAGTGCAGCGAGGACCTTGTCACCGATATCGGCGATGTTGCGCTCCGCCAGCCCCGCATGTTCGGCAAAGGACTGAGCCAGCCGTTTGGGCAGGTAGTCCGATAGGATGGTCGCCAGATGCCGTTTGCCGTTCGCTGTCTTCTGCCGTTTCAGCTCAGCCAGCAGGTCGATATCGGGCCGTAGCGCCAAGGTGACGGGCAGTCCTTCGCGCCAATAGGACGAGATCTGCAAAACGGCGGGACCGGACAGACCGCGATGGGTGAACAGCACGGCTTCCCGGAACCGTGCCTTGCCGTAGGGGCCGCCAGAACAGGAAAGCGCCCCCTCGCAGGACAGGCCGGAGAGGGCTTTGAATTCCTCGGTCTCATCCGGCGTGAAGGTTAAGGGAACGAGACCGGCCCGAATGCCTGTCACCGTGTGATCGAAATGGCGTGCGATCTCATAACCGAAGCCCGTGGCGCCCATCTTGGGGATCGACTTGCCGCCGCAGGCGATGACAAGGTTCCGGCAGGTTACAGGCACACGTTGACCGTCTGTCTCAAGCGTCAGCGCGAAGCCGGGGTCGGTCTTGGAATAATCGACCAACCTTGTTTCCAGCCGCATTTCCGCACCGGCCTTGTCCATCTCGTCCAACAGCATCCGGATGATGTCCTGGGCGGTGGTATTGCAGAAGAGCTGCCCCAGTGTCTTTTCGTGGTACGGAATGCCGTGGCGTTGAACCAGGGCGACGAAGTCCTGTTGCGTATACCGGCTGAGCGCCGATTTGCAGAAATGCGGATTGGCGGACAGGAACCGGTCGGGGGCGGTTTCCAAATTGGTGAAATTACACCGCCCGCCGCCGGAAATGCGGATCTTCTCCCCCGCCGCTTTGGCATGGTCGATCACCAATACGCGTGGGCCGCCTGGTTTCGCGGCATGGATCGCACACATCATGCCGGCCGCGCCGGCGCCGATGATGACAGTGTCGTATTGCATGGGTTCCAACCGCAGGCGCTCCGCTCATGAGGGTTCGGGTCGGTAGCTATAGACTTTGGAACACCTCCGCAATCGGTGAGGCAAGCGCCGGCGACGCCACGGTCAACCCGATGCGCAATATCGTGGACAGGTTCGTTCGAATATCCGTCAGGCCCAGTTGTTCCATAAGGGATTGGCGGCCTTCCTGACCGCTCTCGCGGACGGCGCCGCTGATATCGCGCAGCAGAACGATAAGGCCGGGCGCGAAAGTGGCGATCAGGGTCATGGTGAACATCAGACCCGATGCCGTGGAAATCTCGCCCGCGAAATCGCTGTAGATCTTATAGATGCCGGGGTCGGGCGCATCCTTTGCCGGGACGGCCAGCATTTTCGGCACGATATGGAAATAGGCGCGCGCGGTCAGGGTCGAGGAAACGAGGATCAGGCTCAAAACGGCCGCATAGGTCTTCAGCGACCGCAGGCACGCGGCATAGTCTTGTTCCCACCCCTCGGTGCCGAAGGCTCTACGGGACTGAACATCGTGGTGGAAATTGGCGGAGGCCAGGGTCACGCACAGAATACCGAAGGAGGTCGGGCCCAGGGTTCCCAAGGAAAGATAGAGCCAGGGATCGCCGTCTTGACCGGTAAATTGATCGGCGAGGCCGGCAGCGGTCAGGAAATTGTAGAAAGGGGTCATGACCAGATAGGCGAAAGCCGCATCGATCGTGTCCCCGGTCCGGTCGGGCGTCAGGACCATATAGGCAAGAACACCGACGGTTCCGACGATAATGGCGACAACGGTGGCAAGCCGTGGCAATACTTCCCGCGAGGCGCGTTTCGTGTGCCCGACAAGCAGGGTGGCGAAATAGGCCGCGACGGTCATGCAGATCAGAACATGGGCAAAGACCCACCAGCCATATTCAAGGGTTACGATCCCCAGTCGGGCGGACGGAAACGGTTTCAGGATCGCCGGGCTGAACGCCTCAGAACTGGTCAGTCCCTTCAGTTCTCCGTCGCCGGCGCCGAACAGAGACAAGATGCTCGTGAACAGGACCAGCGGAATCACGGCCGCGACGATGGCCAATACCCATTTGATCCATTGTTTCATTTGGTCCCCGCCAATCTGTTGTCTGCGTCCTTGGCTACCACACTAACAGTATTCTTTGATATAGCGGTTATTGTCTGTCAAAAGGCGGCAGCGGTACCGTTCGGGGCTTGTGGCAGAATTCCAAGGCCCGGGGAACCGAAATGGTGGCTTGCATCTGTGGGGTTCCTCCCGTATATCCCCGCGGTCGCGCGGAGGCAGAGCCTTCGGGCGGTAATGTGTATGCGGTTGGTGGGGCCGGTTGGGTATGCCTCATCGCCGATCGATAGATCGCCGGACCCGGATTCTTCACCGGTCATCCGGCCCCCGCCCGAAACGGCGGGGCAGATAAAAAGGAGATCGAAATGCCCAAGCTGAAGAGCAAGAGCTCCGCGAAAAAGCGGTTCAAGGTCACCGGCACCGGCAAGGTGCGGTTCTACAGCGCGTGCCTGCGGCACAACACGTCCAATCGTCCGCAGAAAATGAAGCGCCAGAACCGCGGCGGTCAGATCATGTGTGATTCCGACGCCAAGGTCGTCCTGGACAATTGGTTGCGCGGCCGCTGAGGCCCGTTCCCGAACGCATATTTCGAGATTAGGAGCACAGAACAATGGCACGCGTGACCAACGGCAAGACGCGCCAAGCACGTCACAAGAAGATTTTGAAGGCTGCGAAAGGCTATTACGGCCGCCGCAAATCCACCATCCGCGTTGCAATGCAGGCGGTGGAGAAGGCAGGTCAGTACGCCTATCGCGACCGTCGCGTCCGCAAGCGGGATTTCCGCAAGCTGTGGATCCAGCGTATCAACGCTGCCGTCCGCCAGGCGACCGACAATGAAATGACCTATGCTCGCTTCATGGACGGCGTGCACAAGGCCGGTATCGAGCTGGACCGCAAGGTTCTGGCCGACATCGCCGTGCATGAGCCCGATGCGTTCAAGGCCATCGTCGATCAGGCGAAAGCCGCGATCGCGAAATAAGGTATCGCGCTTTAGGGACTTGCCTGGGCGTCTCGGCCGGCCGATGGCTTGCCAAGACGCGGGCGAAACCGCTAAACAGCCCGTGGCCTTCCACGGGCTGTTTTTGTTCGACCCCTTCGTTCGGTCCTTTTTGATCGTTCCACGAGTATTCAGGCAGGTTCTGGAAGAATGACGGCAATTGATGTTGAGGCGTTGAAATCGGAGCTTCTGGAAGAAGTTTCGTCCGCTGCGGACCTTGCGGCCCTGGATTCGGCGCGGGTAGGAGCCTTGGGCAAGAAGGGCAAGATCACCGCCGCCATGAAGGGGCTGGGCGGCCTGTCGCCGGAAGAACGCAAAACGACGGGGCAGGCGCTCAACGCGGTAAAGGACGCCGTTGCCGAGGCGATCGACGCTCGCAAGGCAGACCTGGAAGCCGCGGCGCTTCAACAACAGCTCGAGTCGGAAAGATTGGACGTTTCGCTGCCTGTCCGCCCGGAATCTCGCGGCAAACTGCATCCGATCAGCCAGACCATGGACGAAATCGTTGCGATTTTCGGCGCCATGGGGCTTTCCGTCCGCGAAGGGCCGAATATCGAAGACGACTTCCACAATTTCACCGCGCTGAACATTCCAGCCGAACATCCCGCCCGGCAGATGATGGATACGTTCTATCTGCAGGACGAGAACGGCAATCCGGATTTCGAGAAGGTGCTGCGCACTCATACCTCGCCCGTTCAGGTCCGGACGATGCAGAGCGAAGAACCGCCGATCCGCATCATCGCGCCGGGCCGTACCTACCGATCCGACTATGACGCGACCCATACGCCGATGTTCCATCAGGTTGAAGGCTTGGTCATCGACAAGCACATCACATTCGGCCATCTGAAAGGCTGCTTGCAGGAATTCTGCGACGCCTATTTCGAGGTGGAAAACGTGCCGCTGCGCTTCCGACCCAGTTACTTCCCCTTCACGGAGCCGAGTGCGGAAGTGGATATCGGCTGTTCCCGCGAAGGCGGCGAATTGAAGATCGGCCATTACGACGATTGGCTGGAAATTCTGGGCTGCGGCATGGTGCATCCGAAGGTGCTGCAGCATTGCGGCATCGATCCAGAGGAATACCAGGGTTTCGCTTTCGGGATGGGGATAGAGCGGATCGCGATGCTGAAATACGGCATCCCGGACCTGCGCACCTTCTATGAAGCGGATATCCGCTGGCTGAAACATTACGGTTTCGTGCCGCTGGAAGTCGCCAGTCTGGAACGCGGGCTGACGCCGTAAACCGCGTAGCGGTTTACGCGCCACAACCTTCCGACAGTATCAGCTTTTTGGCGCCGGCATGATCGAGCATGTCGTGGTGCCATGCGCCAACAGCTTGCCGCTTTCCGACATCAACTTGCCTTCGGCCGTGGCCGTGGTGCGGCCGCGATGGATCAAGGTCCCGGTCGCCCGGATGATGCCGGTATGCGGCAGGATCGGTCGCACCATGTTCACCTTGGCTTCAACCGTGATATAGGCCTCGCCCGGCAGCAGCGTGGTGTGGATGGCGCATCCCATGCAACTGTCCAGTACCGTCATGGCATAACCGCCATGCACAGTACCGATCGGGTTCAAGAGGTGTTCGTCCGGATCGGAAGCGAAGACCGCGCGCCCCTCTTCAACTTCAACCAACCGCATCCGCATCGGGCCGGCGATTGGCGGGATGGGATAAACACCGTCCCGGACACCGGTCAGGAAGTCCATCCCGGACATCGAGAACACTTCGGACACCGGCAAAGTGCCGAGTTCATCTGCGCCGGGCGCGGAAAAGACCTTTTCCATTGTTCTACCAGGATAGCGGTTCTGACAGTTGGAGACGCGTAAATATCTGAGTGCGAAGCCGGGGGAAAGCTTAAAAGCGACGCGATCCAGCACGCGGTGCCATTGAAAGGGTTGAGGGCGGCGGTGCCAGACCTCTCTCATAACGGGCAATAGACCGGCGCATGGTTCATGCGTAGCAATAGTGTTCTTCACCAAGACGGGAGACACACAATGAATCCATTCAATGCATCATTTCTAATGTCGGAGCTGATCGACGAGGCTGAAGAGGCTGGAATCCGTATCTCGTTCCGCACCGATATTGCCGCGCTTTACAGGCTGGAGAACGAGTTGACCGGTAAGGCGCTATCGCCCCTGTTCCATCCTGGGAAGTTTGATCTCGTTTCAGATCGTGTTTTTTGGATCCACGGGACGAACGAGGAAGGTCGCACCGTGCATGTCCAGGCATCGAAATTGGACGATACGGGCAGGAACAACCTAGAGGAGTTGCTGCAGGCACAACTCGCCCGCTGCTTCCATTCTGACCCACCGCTGACCAATGGTTCGCCGATGCGGGCGTTGCAGGGTCTGTGCGCCTATCATGGGGATACCTGGGTCGATCGGGACCTTCGAAAGAACGGTCTGGGACCGCTGCTAACCAAGATAGGGCTGCTTGCAACCTTCATCCGCTGGCAGCCCGACTATGTCTATGCCTGGTTCGAAAACCCTATCATGTATGGCGGGTTTGGGGTGCGGTCATGGTACACCAACTTCGCCCGTGTCGGGCAGCACTGGCATAAATGGATCCTGCCGCAGGAGTTCTTCTCGTGGATGTCCCACGAGGACATGATCAATTTAATAGAATTGGAGACTCCGCGAAGCGGGCTAAAACACCTACCGCGTTAAACTCGTTGAAACGCACGGGGAACACGTAGCGGAAAAACTCCACTGAGAACTTCGTACCGTAGACGTCGATCGGCGCACGCACCCGCTGCGCAATCGGCGTCTCGGTGCGGCTCACGATCCAATAGTCACGGTTCAGCGTTTGCTCGAAGGCGCTGTCCGGCAGGCCTTCCTTGCCCTGGGCATCGACGCAGAATTCCTCGCCGTACAAGTCCCCGACGACCGACTTCGCCCCACAATAAAGATAACGCGATCCGTTATCGCCGACCGCATGGAGTTGCAAGAAAGGCAGAAAATCTTCCAACTCATTCTGGTTCAACGAGAAACGGCCTTTGGACGTGGCATACCAATCCAGGCAACGCCGGAACAAGACGTCGTCGACCTCCTCCGGGGAGGTCAAGGTGAGCCTTTCCATTGGGACGTCCGTCAAGGATCTAGTCGCCTTTCCGCGCAAGGTCCCGGAAACCTTCGATGAACCCGATCAGGTCGCGCATTTGCCGATTGTTCAGTTCGTTCAAAGACATGACGCCGAACTTGTCTGAAATATAGGCCCGAACGAGCGGCGCCAATTCAAAATCTTCGGATAGGGCCTGAATCTTAGCAGCATTGCTGTCGAGCAGAATGCTGAGGATTTCCGACGAAACCTGTGTGTGTCTATTGACCATTGAGTATCACACCGTTGGTGAACAAGAGTGGCCGGAACATAATCCACTAAACCCAAACGGGCAAACACCGTGTTTCGGTTGCGGCCCCTTTGGTCACACCGGCAACAGCCTGCTCAGGAAGGTCGAACGCTGGCGGTCTTCTTCCTCCAGATGGACGAAATGTTCGTACATCAAGGCAATCAGCCGGGCGCGTTTCTCCGTAGAGATGTTGACGTCGAACTGCGACAAGCGTTCTTCGAGATTTTCGATGACCATTGCCAGCAAATCGTGATCGATCGGGCCTTCCTGCTCGACTGTCGGCCGGTGTTCCTCGCCATAGGCCAACCAATCCATGCCGACGCCCGCCGCCGATGCCAGGGCGCGGACGGTGAAGAAAGTCGGCTTCGCCTTACCGTCGATGTATTTGGTGATCATCTCCGCCTTTACATTGGCGATCAGTCCGGCGCGTTTGCGGCTGCCGATTTCATCGACAACCTGCCGCAGCCTGTCCCTGAATCCGGTGTCCTGGGAAAAATCCTCTGGCCATAAGGCCGTGTCGACCTGGACGGGCCGTTCCTTCGTGGTCGTACTCATCTGCTGTCTACCATTCCCCCTGGTTGCGGGCCCTCGCATGAACACGGATCGCCGGATGCCCAAAACCGATTTCCAAACCATAACTATGGTCGCTGATGAATGCGATGACAACCAACCGAAAGTATAGCATCGAATGCCGACAATAGAGGGTTACCTAACGTCTGTGGATTGAAAAGCCGTGCCGCGATGCATTAGTTTAATTGGAATAGTTGTTTGGTGGGGGCGGCCGGCAGTATGCGTGGCGGGATCACCCCTGTTGTTTAAACCGTATTGAATAGTGGCGTTTCCCGTCCCATGAAAGTTCATCATATTTCCCTCTCCGAAATTGAGGTACGCGATCGACTCCGCCCGGCCACGCCGGAATATGTCGACGGTTTGGCCGGTGACATGGACAAGCGCGGCCTTCGTTCTCCGATTGAAGTGAGCAAAGAGCCCGACGAACAACACTACATACTGGTAAGCGGTCTGCATCGGTTGATGGCGGCGCGGCAGCTTGGTTGGGAAACCATCCCGGCCTTTGTCGTCTCGGGGTCGAATGAGGAGTTGCGGCTGGACGAATTGCTGGAAAACTTGCAGCGGAACGAGTTAACGCGGTTGGAGCGCTGTCTTTTCGTGGCGGAATACCGCCGACTTATCCAACAAAGTCGGCCCGAGACCCGCCGTGGGGGGGATCGAAAGAGCGGTGATTTCCACCAAAGTGCAGTTGATGGCACTTTGACAAGCTGGTGGGACGACTTGGCGGTGCGATCGGACCGGTCGCGCCGAACCATCATGCGGGAAGCATCCGTGGGTGAGAAGTTGGACCCGGTAGCGGTTTCCAAATTGAGTATGTCGCCCGTCGCCGACAATCTTGGCGAGCTGGAGGTCCTCAGTAAATTCGATGGGGCGAAACAATCGCAGATCGCTGATGTCCTTGCCACGACCAATGCGCCTGTCCCCACGGTGGGTGCTGCGGTCCGGGCCATGGAGAAGAGGGGCGATTCCGAGGAAACCGAGGGTCCGGATGACCTTGCCTATAACAAGCTGCTTTGGCATTGGCGGTCGGCCAGCGCAACGGTGCGCCGCCGCTTTATCGTCCATGTCCTGGAAGAGAAGGATTTGCCTTGAACGGGGACGTCTCGTCACTGGCTGGCTGCCTTGTTTCGCGCGCCGGGCCTGTTTATAAGCCCGGGACGCCTTATGTTTCAGGCGTCTTCAGAAAGCATTCCACGGTCACGGCAAGCACATGAAATTCACACTCTCCTGGCTCAAGGATCACCTCGATACCGACGCTTCGGTGCGAGAAATCGCCGATAAGCTGACCTCCATCGGGCTCGAGGTAGAATCCGTCGACGACCCTTCCGCGGGTTTGGCGCCGTTTGTCATCGGTTACGTGGAAGAGGCACGGAAGCACCCGAATGCAGACCGTCTGCAAGTGTGCATGGTGAATACCGGGTCCGAAATTGTCCAAGTGGTTTGCGGCGCGCCAAATGCGAGGACCGGCATGAAGGGCGTTTTCGCACCGGCCGGGTCACACATTCCGGGTACCGGTATCGACCTGAAATCCGGGGAAATCCGGGGGGAAGCATCAAACGGTATGCTGTGCTCCGAGCGTGAGATGGGCCTCAGCGACGAGCATGACGGCATTATCGAATTGGCTGCCGATGCGCCGGTTGGAACAGGCTTCGCCGCGTTCGCCGGTCTGGACGACCCTGTTTTCGAGATCGGCATTACCCCGAACCGGGCAGACTGCCTGGGTGTCTATGGCATCGCACGCGACCTTGCCGCGGCGGGGTTGGGTACCTTGAAAGCACCGGATCTGGACCGGATCGACGGTGTCTACGACAGCCCGTTGACATGGGAAATCGCCGATGAAGCAGTCGGCGTTTGCCAATATGTTGCCGGTCGGCATTTCCGGAACGTGAAGAACGGGCCGAGCCCGAAATGGATGCAGCAGCGCCTGAAGGCGATCGGCCTTCGCCCGATTTCGGCCCTAGTGGATATCACAAACTATGTGACCTATGACCTGGGGCGGCCGCTGCACGTCTTCGATGCGGATAAGGTCAAAGGCAATCCGACCATGCGGTTCGCCCGCGACGGCGAGAGCATACTGGCATTGGATGGCCGCGAATACGCGTTGGACGACAGCATGCTGGTCATTGCGGACGAAAACGGTCCGGAAGGGATCGGCGGTGTGATGGGCGGCGAGGTTTCGGGCTGTACGTTGGAAACCACAAACGTCTTTCTGGAAGTGGCGCTTTTCGATCCGATCAAGGTTGCGGAGACGGGCCGAAAGCTCGGCATCAACTCCGATGCCCGTTACCGCTTCGAGCGCGGGCTTGATCCGGCATCCGCGGAATGGGGCGTTCAGGTCGCCACGCGACTGATTCTGGCGCTTTGTGGCGGTGAAGCCAGCCAGGAAGTGAATGTGGGTGAAGTTCCGACGCTGGACCGCAAGATCGACTTGCGGATGGCGCGCTTGCAAAGGCATAGCGGCATAGAAGTGCCGGCGGCTGAGGCGGAAGCCATTCTTTCGCGTCTTGGCTTCGGCACGATGCGCGACGGGCAGGTCATCACGGCCGATGTGCCGGGATGGCGGAAAGACGTCGAAACGGAATATTGCCTGATTGAGGAAGTGCTGCGGATTTACGGGTTCGACAAGGTCCCGGCAGTCCCCCTGACGCCGGAAACGGCCCTTCCCACGCCGGCGGTCAGCAACGAACAGCGGCGCGTCGCCTATGCGAAAAAGATTTTGGCGCAACGGGGTATGTTGGAAGCGGTGACATGGTCCTTCATGCCCTCGGCGCTGGCGATGAAATTCGCGGATGAGGACAATTTCGATCTTGCTGAAATGACGCTTGCCAACCCGATCAGTTCGGATCTGGACGTCATGCGTCCCAGTATTTTGCCGAATCTCATCCAAGCCGTGGTTCGCAATGCCGACCGTGGCCAACCGGATGGCATGCTGTTCGAAGTTGGCCCTGCCTTCCGGGACCCGTCGCCCAAGGGGCAAGACACGGTTGCCGCCGGTATCCGGGCCGGAAAGTCCGGCCCCCGGCATTGGGAGCATGCGCCGCGGGATGTTGATGCGTTCGACGCCAAGGCAGACGCGATGGCGGTTTTGGAAGCGTGCGGCGCCCCAGTGCAGAACCTGCAAGTCTCGACCGATGCGCCGGCTTGGTATCATCCCGGCCGGTCCGGCGGACTGCGTCTGGGACCGAACGTGCTTGCCTGGTTCGGTGAATTGCATCCTGGCCTGGCGCGGCAGATGGATATTAAGGGCAAGGCCGCCATTTTCGAGATCTTCATGGACCGCATTCCGCAACCGCGGTCGAAAGGCGGCGGTAAGGCGCGCCCGCTGTTAAAGACTGAGAATCTTCTGCCGGTCTACCGGGACTTCGCATTCCTTGTTTCTTCCGGTACATCCGCCGATGCCTTGGCGCGTGCGGCTGCCGGTGCAGACAAAAAGATGATCACGGATGCGGCGATTTTCGATGTCTATACCGGTGCCGAACTTGAGGGGCAGAAATCCGTGGCCGTCACCGTGACGATCCAACCGACGGACAAGACCCTGACGGATGAGGACATCGACGCGATCGCCGGCAAGATCGTCGCGAATGTCGAAAAGCAGACCGGCGGGAAGCTGCGCGTCTAGCACGAAAGCGCGTGTGAACGGGCCCGGTTCCATTAGGAACGCGGCAAGGCTGTGTTCAGCGTCTCCTCGATTGTAGATAATTGCGGAAACCCGCAGTATTTTTATAAAATTACAATCTTCGATTTATTTTCTTTAAGTTGACACCCGCTATTGTTCCTTATCGGAATTCGAAACGATGGGTTAAGGCGCGGGGCATGATCAATGAGTTGAAGACTGTTCGTTTTTTGACGGCGCTGGACGGCAAAGCGAAGGAAGCCGGTGTCTCGATCGAGATGTCGACGGATTTTGTCCATCTGCAGCAATTGGTGGACGAGTTGGACGGGCGGGACCCGCTTTCGCCGATTTTCGATTGGCGGAAATGCCGTGTCGGCGCAGAGAACGCTTTTTGGATCAAAGGGGTGAACGATACAGGCGCGTGCGTATTGCTGCAGGCCGCGCGGATCGACGATTTGGGGAACAAGAACCTCGCCGAGCACATCGCGGAGAACAGGGACCTCATCCACACGCCTTATTTCAAGGCAGACACAAAGAACTCCATTTTTGACGAGTGCTACTATCTTGAACGGATCACGGGCAGGGTCGTCTACGCTGGTGAAACTTGGATTTCGCCAAATGGCCCGTATCGCGGCGGTGGATTGGCGTCTGTATGTTCAGGCTTCGCCTTCGGTCTATCCCTGTTGCGATGGCGGCCGGACTATATGTATGGCACGGCAACGCATTCCCTGATGGTGCGCGGGATTGCCGCGAAATACGGCTACTATCACCAGCATCCCAAAGGCCTTCGTTGGCGGCGGGCCGATGGGAAGGGGCATGTGGATGAATGGATCGTTTGGATGGACCTGAAAGATCTGGCCGATGCTACGGGGTCTCTAGAAACGGAAACGCCACATTTGGCAGCAGATCGGTAAAAACCTGCACGGCAGGCACGTGGTGTCCGCTGGGCACCGGCAGCATGAGCCGCTGATACTGTACCCAAGCTGAAATCCCGCTCGGCAGTTCCAGATGGCCGACAACAAAGTCCACCCTTGGCTTGAAGGTGCGCGCCACGTCCCGGTATTCTTGGTTCATCCGGGCTTCATGACGATTATGCGCGCCCAGTTTGCGGGAATTGACGCTCAATGCTTCTGCCTTCCAATCCTCGCCGTAGTACCGAAGAATCGGCGCCTGTGTTCCGACATAGCTCAGCCGGAGGGTGTCGTCGTCATCGTCGGCTGACGCCAGGACAGCGCGCGTGCCGGCAAGTTTCCAGAAAGCTTCCTTTGCTTCCGGGCATTTCTTCTCGATCATTTGGCGCCAAAGCGAAAAGGCCAATCTTCCGAACGGTGTGACGATGTTCCCCTCGGTCGGCTCGGTTTGCCGTATGAAAGTGGTCGGCAGGGGGACCAAGTTCCCGGCGGAAGACAGTGCGCGAAAGCGATCCGCTGCGCCGTGTGGGGAATATACCCGCTCGATGCACCACCCGCCCATGTCGTAACAAAGAAGGATAACTTTTCCAGGCGACTCGTTGCGCAGCCTTTGTTCCGTGAAACAGGCGGCACGGGCGCTGAGGCGCATTGGGTTCCATCGGATGACGAAGAAATGTGAATCCCGAAAGGTCGCAACCCCACCCTGACTATAATCAAGGGCCAAGGGGAACGGGGCGACGCTAAGATTCAGTGCGTGTGGATTGAGTTCCGGCATCAAATCCACGGCGAGCGTTTCAACGCCGGATGCATGGATCCGGGATGCAACGCCAAATCGCGTGTCGCTGATCCCCCCCACAAGATTAGTCGTCAGACTGGTTGAGCCAATCATCTGCGGCACGCCTCCCCAAGCGCCATACAAATCAAAACCGCGAGCAAAGAAAATGTTGCACGGTTCAAAAAAACAAGCAAACGCAAAAGCTTATAGCACACATAAGGCGATGTTCATTAACACTAATAATAATCAAAGGTAGCAAAATCGTCTTTCCGTCAGGCCCCAATCAACGTCGGGAGGTTTTCAAACATGGAGGCACGGTGTCAGGGTATGGCGTTCGTATGACCTATGTATTTGGTTGCCATTGGCGAGCGTTGTTGTAGGTCGCCGCCGCCTCGAGTAACTTCATTGGTAGTTTGTGCGTGGCGTTCGGAATTGAGCGGTTTTGGGAAGTTTCTTTTCGTTTTCCTTCATCTACGTATGTTTCTACTGGCCTAAATAAGTAAATCACAGTAAATCCAAATAACGGAGAGTGAGCGAATATTTGATGAGTGAGGAGATCGGTGCGATGGACGGTTTCACGATAGGAGCGGATTCCCTGCGGAATACGGGGCGATCCACGGCTTCGTCACCGGAGGAGGATGTCAAATCCGCCCGAAAACTGTCATACGCTGTTCCTTGTTCATCACGCTTCCGAGACGCTGTTCTAGAGATGGCCGCGGACCGCGAGGTCAATGTCGGCGACCTGGCGCGGTCGATCATGCTGACCTTGTCGCCGGACGCCATTAAAGGCGCCACGGATCCGGGAGAGCCGGAAGAAAGCGACCGCGAAACCGTCGTGCTGAAATCCGGGCCAAGTGCGGGCAAGCCGTGGCGTCGGAAGCCCCGTCTGCAGGTCAGATTGCCGGCAGGCCATGATGTCGTCGATATACGAAAGGCGCTGGGGATTGCTTTGGACCTGCATGGCGGAGATTGCGAAGTCCGACTGGAATCGGCGGCCGCCCCGGAATGGCCTGAAATCGTCCATGAATTGGAAGAGAAAGTCGCGCGCCTTCAAGTAACGATCGCGACATTGGCTTTCGAACCCTTGGCGAACGGCGTGCGAACGCAAGATGAAGCGATGCATGTCTTGGGGTTCATTCCAGGCACCCGTCCAGATTCGAAAACAATCAAGGCGCGATACAGAATGATGGCGGCAATACACCATCCGGATAGCGAATTTGGCGACCACGCGCGGATGTCACAGATAAATCAGGCCATGAGTTTGCTGAAAAACGGCCTGCTTTAGCCTACGCTCTCAGGCAAGCGCCCAATACAGGGCCCTGGCAGGCATGCTGGGGCCTTTTGCATGTCCGAGACCATTCGGGCGCATGAGAAACGACTAAAATCCATATATGCTTCAGAATATAGCGTCATCAGAACAAAAATCGTTTGACTATGCGTTTTACGAATATTATTCGTGCCGCAAATACATTGTGCGCAAAAAGGTTGCTGTGAAATGCTTGAAACCATGAGTGATCGGATAAGACAAGCCCGGATTTCCGCCGGACTGACACAAACGGAGTTGGCTGGGCGACTTGGGGTTACCCAATCGACGGTGAACCGCTGGGAAGGCGGCCGACACGATCCTTCGCGGGAAATGGCAACCCGCATCGCGGAGGCCTTGGATGTCACGACACAATGGCTTGAAATGGGCGAAGGCGATCCCGGAGAGCGGCCGCCGACCGGGGCCGCAGGTGGGGTGGAACATCGCAAGCCGAAAACCGCTGACCTTTTTTCCCCCCTACTGCGTTATGTCGACAATCCGGTCATTGCCTATCAAGGGGTCCCGGGCGCCTATTCGCATCTTTCCTGCACAGAGGCTTTCCCGACCTTGAAGCCGCTGTCCTGTCCCAGTTTCGAGGACGCCTTCGCGGCGGTCGAGACCGGCCGTGCCGGACTGGCTATGATCCCGATCGAAAACAGCTTGGGCGGGCGGGTTGCCGATATCCACCATCTGCTGCCGGAATCCAGCCTATACATTGTCGGTGAACACTTTCAGCCGGTACATCACAACCTGCTCGCGCCGAAAGGGGCGACCCTGGAAGGGATCAAGGAGGCGCGCAGTCATCCCCAGGCCTTGGCACAGTGCCGTGAAACTCTGCGTGAGTTGAAGATCAAGCCGGCGAGCAGGGCCGATACGGCAGGTTCCGCCGCGGAAGTCGCTGAATTGGGCGACCCAACAATCGCCGCCGTCGCGTCAAGCCTTGCTGCGGAATCCTACGATCTGGATGTGCTTCGCAGTCGGATCGAAGACCGGATCGGCAATGTAACGCGGTTTGTCATCATGTCCCGTACGCGGATCGAACCTGATCCGCTCGATGGCCCCTCAATGACCAGTTTTGTTTTCACCGTGCGCAGCGTGCCGGCGTCACTTTACAAATCCATGGGCGGATTTGCGACCAATGGCGTCAACATGATCAAGTTGGAAAGTTATATCTCCGTCGCGGACTATTCGATTGCGCGTTTCTATGCCGAGATCGAGGGCCACCCGGCGGAACGTCATGTGGATCGGGCGATGGAGGAACTTCAATACTTCACAACCCGCGTGAAGATGTTGGGCACCTATAAGCAGAACCCGTTCCGTTTTCTGGACTGATGAATAGGGGAGAGGGCTCGCCGAATCCTGCCTTCTCCCCGCCCTGACGGGTATAAAATGCAACGCCACCCCGGCCTGGGGCGTTGGTCTCCTAGAAACGATAGGAGGCGTGACATGGCCAAACAGAAGAAATCCGCCAAAAAGGCACAGACGGCTGAACCCGCGCCCCAAGGTCTTGGGGAAGCGATGGAATCGCTGGTGATGGCTGTCTATGGCCAGAAACAGCAACAGACCGCCGCGGCCTTGTTGGACGCGTCGAGCGCGGTTGAAGCCGCTGCGGAAGACCTCAAGCTGCACGATCGTCGCGTTGCGGCAGAGCATACGGAAGCAACCGCCGACTGGCTTGAAACCGCGGCCCAAAAAGTCATCCGTATGGAACCGGGCGAGGTGACGGACGTCCTTGCCGATGCCGCCGACAAGCATCCGGCCCTATTCATCGGTACCGCGGCGCTCGGCGGGGCGGCACTGGTTCTTTGGCTGCAAAGCATCAACCGGCGTGCCGCGACTGCCCAATGACAGAACATGCCGATCCGACGCAAGGCGACCGGATGCAGGACGAACCGGCGCAAGAAAGTGACGTGGTCCGCACGGTCCAGCAAACGCTGACCGAAGCGGCGGATGCGATCCTGGACGCCGTGAAATCCTATGCGTTGCCGCATTTCGCGCGGTTGGAACGGCATATCCTTTACCGTGCGGCGGGCTTTTCCCTCGCCGTCCTGGCAGCCGTTTGGGGGGCAATCGCATTGACCCTCGCGGCCGCTCAGATCCTGCCCCTTTGGGCATCGTATTTATGCGTATCAGCGTTCCTCGCCGTTGGGGCCGCCAGCGCATTCATCATCCCCTCCCTGGGTAACGGCAAGCGGATATCCGGGAGAACAACTCATCTCGAAGGAGGTAAATGAAATGGCTAAAAGTAAAACCAAAACCAAGACCGACACAAAGAAGACCAAGGCGAAAACCGCCAAGAACAATGCGAATACGGCTGAAAAAGTTGAAATGAAAGCAAGTGCGATCGGAACGACCGCGGCTGAATTCGTAAGCAAGAATGCCGTTCCGTTGGGCATGGTTGCCGCTGGCATCGGCATCCTGGCCGCACGGAACCTCAATGGTGGTGACAACGCTGTCACCAAGGCGGCGACCCGTGGTCGTAAACGTTTGGCCGCGATGACGGAAACCGGCCGTGGCAAGGCGCGAAAGAGCGCCACGAAGCTGCGGAAGAAAGCTGAGAAAGGTGCGGTTCGATCGAAGGAAACGGTCGCGACGCACCCTGTGGCTGCGGGTGTCGCCGCGGCAGCGGTCGGCGCCGGTTTGGCAGTCGCGGTGCCGAAATTGATGAACCGTGACCGGTCGTAAACCGGCCCCGCCCGACGCGGCGGAAAATGAGACAAAGACAGCGCCGGTGGGGAAGACCCTGCCGGCGCTGTTTCTATGTGGAAAAATGCCTATTGGCGTCTTCAGAACCCGTGCTGAGACAAGGCTGCCAAGACATCGTCGTGTGAACGAACATGGACGGTCTGCAGACCGGCCTTCCGGGCGCCGTCCAAATTGACGGGCGAATCGTCAAAGAAAAGGATTTCCTCAGGTGGAAATCCCATGGCATCGGCGACATGCAGGAAGGATTTCAATTCCGGCTTTCTGTGTCCGATGGAAGAAGACACATAGACAGTGTCGAAATGATTCAGGGCATCTCCAAAACGTACGGACATCGACTCGACATGGGCGGCATTGGTGTTGCTGAAGGCATAGAGGGGCACTGCGCCGGACAACCGTTGCAGAACCGCCCTGATCCCAACTATTTCCTGCACCAATAGCGCGTTCCAACCGTCGACCATCTCGGTATGGGAAAGGTCCAGTTCCATCAATTGCCGCAGGTGATCCATATAAGCTTCTGTCGGAATCTCGCCGCGCTCGTATTGGTCATGCACCTCGTCCCGCAGATGTCTTTCGGCGATCTTGGAAACGTCGGTACCGGTCCTATCACCCCAATGGTCGAAGGACCGCTGCATATCCACTTCGATGACGACGCCGCCCAAGTCGAATAGCAGCGCTTTCGGCCGTGTCATGGTTGGCCCTATCCCATCTGTTTCAGCGTGATCAGTACGTTTTGACCTTCGGGAAAGGCATATTGGGTTGCTGAGCCCTGACTTTTTCGGCATCGGCGCCGAGCCAGTCGTCGATCAACCGACGGGCAATGGAATCGCGCCGCGGCAGGCGGAAGGTTTGGTCTTCCGGTGAATTCAGCAATTCTTCCCGCCTGTACCAGCGTGCTTCTTCGATCTCCAATTCGTCCACTTTGATTTCGAAGGTTGTGGCCTTGGCGCTGAAGCCCAGCATGATAGAGGCGGGAAATGGCCAGGGTTGCGAGGAATTGTAATGGATGCTGGTTACCCGGACCCCGACTTCTTCGAAAATCTCTCGTGCGACGGCGTCTTCCAGGCTTTCACCCGGTTCCACAAATCCGGCCAGCACCGAATGCATGCCGGGAGGCCAGGCCGCTTGACGGCCCATGATGATCCGATCCTCACCATCATGGACCAACATGATCACGGCCGGATCGGTCCGGGGAAAATGTTGGCTGCCGCAATCGGGATTGGTGCATCTGCGGACATGGCCGGCTTGTATGCTTTCGGTCGGTGACCCGCAGACGCCGCAAAAGCGGTGACGCTGATGCCAGAAGGTCAACCCGCGCGCATAGGCCAGGACAGAACCATCTGCATGTGGGATCAACTGCCCGAAGGCGCGTAAATCCTTGAATATGCCTTCGTCGGCCAATGGCGGCGCTTCATGATGGGACAGATCGACCGCGAAATGGGCGACATCTTCATGAATGCCCAGGAAGATCAGCGTCTCGGCCTCGGCGATGATCGGGTGGTCGCCCTGCAACAGAACGGGGCTCGGTTCCGTCGTTTCATCTTCCTGCGCCTCGACGAGATTCTGGGACTTCCAAATCGGAACGATCCGCGCGGACCCTTGGGAAATCCGCTCTATCAGTTTCTCCATATCGGCACGAACTTCGGCGGCGCGGTCTAACGGTCCGCTCTCGTAGTAGTTGGCGCGCCGGTCGATATGGGGCGGAAAATGTGGCGTATAGGGCATGGCGTCTTGTCGATTTTCTTGTTGATTGAGATCCGAGGGATGGACCGGCAAGAAAGTGACACGGTTACCTGCTTCGGGCAACGCCCGCCGCGGTGTGTCCGGTAGGGCCGATCCGAACAGCTGTCCGGGTCAGCAGGTGTTCCGGCCCGGACAGCCGAGGCGGATTGGACAGGCTAATGCCGTGATTCCGGCGTATCGAACCAATGCCGGTAATCCTTCAGAGGATTTTGCGTGAATTCCGATGGAATCTTTCGCTTGAGACTCAGGGTATGATACCCGATATATGGGACGGAAGGTCGGCTGGCGGACGGACTCCTCGCCAACCCGGTCAGGTCCGGAAGGAAGCAGCCGTAACGAGTTTCTGTCCGGGTCGTCAGTTCGGCCTTCCGCTTATTCTACGTGTATGACAACAGCGCCCCCGGAGTGGTTCCGCGCCCGGAGTAGTTCCGAGAAAGAGACAGAGACCGCGTATCCCTGATGTCTGACGAACAGCCAGCACCGGCCTACCGCGTTCTCGCCCGGAAATACCGGCCGAAGGACTTTCAGTCCATGATCGGTCAGGAAGCGCTCGTCCGCATTCTCACAAACGCGATCAATAGCGGCCGTATCGCCCAGGCATTCATGCTCACCGGCGTCCGCGGGGTGGGAAAGACGACGACGGCGCGTATCATCGCCAAGGCGTTGAACTGCACCGGACCGGACGGCACCGGCGGACCAACGCCGGAACCCTGCGGGGTCTGCGATAATTGTAAGTCTATCGCTGAAGACAGGCATGTGGACGTCCAGGAAATGGACGCAGCCAGCCGAACCGGCGTCGACGACATCCGCGAATTGATCGATGGCGTGCGCTACCGCCCTGTCGCGGCGCGCTACAAAGTCTATGTGCTCGACGAAGTGCACATGCTGTCCCGCAACGCCTTCAATGCTTTGTTGAAGACCCTGGAAGAGCCACCGGAACACGTAAAGTTCATCTTTGCGACGACGGAAATCCGCAAAGTTCCCGTGACGGTATTGAGCCGTTGCCAGCGCTTCGATCTGCGCCGCGTGCCGTTGGATCAACTGATCAGCTATTTCCGCTGGATTTGCGAACAGGAAGGCCGAGAGGTCGAGGACGAAGCACTGGCGATGGTCAGCCGCGCGGCCGATGGTTCGGTGCGTGACGGACTTTCTATCCTTGATCAGGCAATTGCGCTGGCCGATGGCGCCGTCACCGGCGGACGGGTGCGCGACATGCTGGGTCTGGCCGATCGGTCCCGAGTCTACGACCTGTTTGATGCGACCATGCGGGGCGATGCGCCGGCTGCCTTGGATCTTGTCGGCGAAATGTATGATGCGGGCGCCGATCCGATTGTCGTGCTGCAGGACATGCTGGATGTTTGCCATTGGCTGACCCGCTTGAAGCTGTCGCCGGAATTGGCGGAGAAGACCTCAACCCCCGAACTGGAACGGACGCGGGCGGCGGAAATGGCGGGCAAGCTTGGCATGCCGCATCTATCGCGTTCCTGGCAGATGTTGCTGAAGGGACTGGCCGAGACGCGCAACGCGCCGAGCCCGATCCAGGCGGCCGAAATGGTAATCATTCGATTGATTCACGCGGCCGACCTGCCGCCGCCGGGTGATCTGGTGCAACGATTGACGCAAGGCGGAACGTCTGCGTCGCCGGGTGGCGTCCCTGGGGGCGGTTCCGCCCAGGGCAATAGCGCCAGTGGCGGCAATGGCAGTGGAGGCGGCGGTGCGAACGCGGTTTCCTCCGCGCGCGTCGATTCAGGCTCCGGTAATGGCGGACGGGCCCCGGCGATGGCGCTGGTGTCGAATGGAAGCCCTTCCTTTGAAAGCGGAGCGGAACTTGAGCGCGCACCGGAAGCGGAAACGCCCAGCCCGGCGCGGCAGCCGGAAGCCGCCCCGCTGAACAGTTATGACGACCTATTGAAGATGTTGGAAGATCGCCGCGAAGGGCGTCTGTTGAAGCATCTCGTACACGACGTTCATCTGGTGCGGTTTGAACCCGGGCGGATCGATCTGCGACCGACAAGTGCTGCGCCGAAGGATATCACCAATCGTCTCGCAGGTTTGTTGAGCCGTTGGTTCGAGAAACGCTGGGTCGTTTCCGTCAGCAGCGAGCCGGGCCAGCCGACCGTGGCGGAAGTCCGCCAGGCGGCTGAACAGGCCCGTTTCGATGCCGCCGGGAAAGACCCGTTGGTGCAGGCGGTCATGGGGGCTTTCCCCGGTGCAAAGATCAAAAAGGTCGTGGCCCCCGAAGCGCCGGAGCCGTCGGAAGAAGAAATGCCGTCGGAAGACGGGTCCGCTGATCCGTCCGAAGATGGGCTGGATGACGAATTGGACGCGGATTGATCCCGACGGACCGCAATCGTGCAACTGTTTAGGCGTTCAAGGTAAGGAGCTTGGCCATGATGAAAAACCTCGGCCAAATGATGAAGCAGGCCCAGGAAGTCCAAACCAAGATGCAGGAGATGCAGGACCGCCTTGCCGAGGCGGAACTGACGGGGGCATCGGGTGGCGGTATGGTTTCAATCACCATGACCGGCAAGGGCGAAGTACGCCGCGTCGATATCGACCCCAGTCTGGTCGTACCGGACGACAAGGAAGTCCTGGAAGATCTGATCGCCGCCGCCGTCAACGACGCCAAGCAGAAGGTCGATGCTTTTACACAGGAAGAGACTCAGAAGATCATGGGCGGATTGCAATTACCGCCCGGCGTCAAGCTGCCGTTCTGATGAACTGCCCGCGGGTATAGGCCGGATCTGTCGAGGCTTCCGAGTGACATGAACGAAATCGAACGCGTTATTCAGTTGCTTTCCAGGCTGCCGGGCCTCGGCCCGCGATCGGCCCGGCGGGCGGCGCTGCATATGATCAATCGTCGGGAAAGCTTGATGCAACCTTTGGCCCAGGCGCTGAAGGATGCGGGCGAGGCGATCAAGATCTGCGGCACTTGCGGCAATCTGGATACGGCGGACCCTTGTGGGGTGTGCAGCAACCCGGCCCGCGACGGAACTATACTATGCGTGGTCGAACAGGTGGCCGATCTTTGGGCGTTGGAACGCACGGCCTCTTTCAAGGGGCGGTATCATGTCTTAGGCGGCGTGCTTTCCGCGATCGACGGGGTCGGACCGGAAGACCTTAATATCTCCGCCCTTGTCGAACGCTGTTCGGGTGAGGTGAAGGAGGTGATCCTCGCCACCAACCTGACGGTGGAAGGGCAGACAACGGCGCATTACATCATAGAACGACTCGAGCCGACCGGTGTGGCGGTAACGCGGTTGGCGCACGGCGTTCCTGTCGGCGGTGAGCTGGACTATCTGGACGACGGCACCTTGAGCGCGGCCCTGCAAGCCAGGCGAGCACTCGGCTGACGGCACCCTCCGGCGTCTGCCATGCAAAAGCCACAAACAATACCTATCTTATGGTCTGTCTTTTAATGAGGTGTGTTTATGGTGGATGAAGCGTCCAACGCGTCCGCTCGGAAACCTTCGTTGCTGTTCGTTTCCATGATTGGAGAGCCTGGGCGTTACGATCCAGCAATCTTCGCGGACATCGAAGGTGGAGATGACGAGGTCTTTTGGTTTCGCTCGATGCTGAAGAAGGCCGGTCTTCTGGATAGGATTGCGTTCACCGGCGTGCATGTCACCCGCGGTGAGGCACTACCCGATGCGGAAAGTTTTGACGCCATCATCGTTGGTGGAAGTTACCACTCGGTGCATGACAATCGACCTTGGCAAGGGACGCTGAAGGCATGGTTGAATGGCCCGCGTGAACGCCAGACACCCGTGTTTGGTATCTGCGGGGGGCATCAGTTGATGGCGACGATGGACGGCGCGACGGTCGATACGATCCCGGGCGGACCGATGGCAAGCACTCAAAGCGTTTCGTTGACCGAAGCGGGCCGTGCACATTTTCTGTTCGATGGATTGCCCGATATTCCCGCCTTTCATTTCGGCAATTATGAATGCGTCAAGAATCCGCCCGCCGGTTACACGGTTCTGGCGGCGGATCACAGAATGCCGGCCATGGCGCTGGACCATGGCGGGAATTGGTTTTCCGTGCAATTCCACCCAGAGGCGGACGACAAGGCTTTTGCCGCGTCCTGGGGTGATGAGGAAGAGGGTGATTATTCGGACAACTATGTGCCGACGCCCGATGCGCCAAAGATTTTCTGGAATTTCCTAACCGGCACGGGGGTGCTGAAAAAATGAAAACGATCCGAACAACTATCCTGGCCTTTACGGCTCTTGCCGGGACAGCAATTTTGCCGACGGTCCTTCCTTCATACGCGAAGGCGCAGGATGCTGTTGAAATCGGTGCCGGGGCGCGGCATGCGCTTGGCCTGACTCTTTATTCGAATGGCTCCGCCGTCGTTTCTGAGCAGCGCGGGGCCTCATTGCCCGGCGGAGAAGCAACGTTGATCATAGGCGGCCTGCCCGAGACACTGCAGCGGGACAGTCTGTCGGTTGCGGTCGACGGGGCGTCGGTTGATGCGCAGCGATTTTCATTGGACCGGCTGGACCTGCAAACCTTGTTGCGGCGGCATGTGGGTAAGACCATCCGATGGATCACGGTCGACCCGCAAACCGGTGAACGCCGAGCCAGTGAAGCGGAGTTATTGAGCGTGGAAGGCGGCATCGCCGTCCTGCTGGATGAGATGGTGCAGATCAACCCGCCGGGCTATCCCGCTTTCGCCACAGTGCCTGACGATTTGGCAGAAGCCGGTCGCATGACCTTGCATGTCTCCTCCGCCGAACCGGTTGACGAAAGCGCGGAACGGATGGTCGGGCTTCGGTATCTCGCCGGCGGGCTCGATTGGCAGGCCTCGTACACCGCAACGCTTTCCGGCGATGGTACGGAAATGACTTTCCAAGGATCTGCGACCATTTCCAATCGATCTGGAATGGACTTTGGCGGCGCCTCCGTCGCCCTGGTTGCGGGGGAAGTGAACCGTGAATCGGCACCTGTTTTGCGCAAGTCTGTCCCTATGCGGGCAATGGCGATGGAATCAGCCGATAGCGGTGCCGGCGTTGAGCAGGCGCCCCTGCATGACTACCACAAATATGAAATACAGGGTCGCGTCGATATCCCCGATAATGAAGAAATGAAGATACCGCTGACATCGGGGAAAACGGTTGCCGTTGATCGGCTGTACCGCCTGCGGCCGAACAGCATCCAACAGGTTCGCCGTGGACCCGGCGAGTCGGATGTGCTGCGGCCTGAAATCCTGCTCAGTTTCGAAAACACGGAAGCGGATGGTCTTGGCCTGCCGCTGCCAGCCGGTATCGTGCGGGTCTATGACGATGGCACATCAACCGCTGCCTTGCTGGGTGAAGACCGGGTCGGCCACCTTGCCGTCGGTCAGGATGTGGAGCTTAGCCTGGGTAAGACATTCGACATCACCGCTGAACGCAAACAGACTGCCTTCCGCCGGATCGGCAACCAAGGTGAGTTCGAGGCGGCGAATGAAATTACCGTCAAGAACGCAAAATCCACCGCGGAGACAGTCGAAATCATTGAGCCGTTCTACGGCGAATGGCAAATCCTGGAAGAGAGCACCGGCCATCAACCCCGTAACTCATCCGAAGCTGTTTGGACGATCACCGTACCTGCGAATGGGGCAGTGGTTCTTTCGTACCGTTATTCAGTCCGGCCATAAGCTGTACAGCGTAGAAAAATGGACTGTCGGCTACCAAGCCGGGGGCGACCGATAATAAGCGCGCCGCCCCAGATGGCGTAAAAGAAATCGCCCCGCATGGAATCTCCATGCGGGGCGATGTTTTTCCGGCGCTTGATCTGCTGTGTGGCCGTTCAGCCCATGTCAGACCAATGCGCCTCTGTCTTAAGGTGTTACTTCTTTTTTGCGATGGCCTTCTTCTGAGCGGCGCGTTTGGCGGCGGTCTTTCGGGCGGTTGCTTTCTTGGCCATGGGCGATTTTCCGGCGGCTTTCTTTGCCGAAGCTTTTTTGGCTGTCGCCTTTTTTGCGATGGCCTTCTTCGCGGCCGCGCTCTTGGCTTTTGCCTTGCTCGCGGCTGCCTTTTTCGCGACGGCCGACTTTGCTGCGCCTTTCTTTGCCGCCGCTTTCTTTGCGGTGGGTTTTTTTGCGATGGCCTTCTTCGCGGCCGCGCTCTTGGCTTTCGCCTTGCTCGCTGCGGCCTTTTTCGCGATGGCCGATTTCGCTGTGCCTTTCTTTGCCGCCGCTTTCTTAGCGGTGGGTTTCTTGGCTATGGCTTTCTTTGCAGCCGCGCTCTTGGCTTTCGCCTTGCTCGCTGCGGCCTTTTTCGCGATGGCCGATTTCGCTGTGCCTTTCTTTGCAGCCGCGCTCTTGGCTTTCGCCTTGCTCGCTGCGGCCTTTTTCGCGATGGCCGATTTCGCTGTGCCTTTCTTTGCCGCCGCTTTCTTAGCGGTGGGTTTCTTGGCAATGGCTTTCTTCACAGCCGCGCTCTTGGCCTTTGCTTTACTGGCTGCAGCTTTCTTCGCCATAGCCGATTTGGCCGTGGCTTTTTTGGCTGCCGCCTTCTTGGGTTTTTTAGCTTTGGCCTTGCTCGCCGGTTGCTTCGCCATGTTCATTCTCCCTAATTGAGATCGCCAACTACGTGTCTTGGGTTATTCATGGAATGGCAATGTATCATATTCTTTTGCGAAAAGTTGGTCGAATAATGCAAGTAACGGTCGACCGTGACAGTTTTGCAATAGTATGGGGAAAGGACCTTCCAGCGGGCCAGCGCTTGAACCCCGAATTGGAGGTTCCAAAACCGGGTCTTCAGCGTTGATAATTGTCCCAACTGGCGCGGTTTTTTGGTGTCGGGGGCGCGATGTTCCGGACGCGTTATCGGGAACTGAGAATTGCGTGGCGGCTTTAGGGCTGCTCTGCTTCTAACCTATCTCACCCTATTCCTGTCCCCGGTTCGGGCGACATCTTCAGTTCCACTTCGTTGCCTTCCGGATCGCGCAGGTAGAGGGATTGGCCGTATCCATCGGCGCCATAACGGCGGCCGGGAGCTTTGTCGATATCAATCCCACTTTCGCGGAAATGAGTGATGATTTTGTCCCAATCACCATCCTCTATCCGCAGGCAGAAATGGGCCATGTTTCGGCGCTGCGGGTCGGGGGACAAGCCCTTGCCGATGGGTTTTTCGATGTCGACCAGATCGATCAGCGCCGTGCCGGCCCGGTATTGATAAAGCCCCTGTTCATCGAGTGCGCGTTCCAGCGTGCAGCCCAGAACCGTGCCGTAGAAATGCTGCATGACGGCAAGGTCCGCACAACGGATGACGAGATGGTCCAGGTTCAGGAACTGCACCGGCAGGGTCATGCGTTGTAGCCTCCACCCCCGCCACTGCCCTCCACCAGGCCGAGCGCCGGTTGCGGGCGTTCGTCGCCATCGCCGGAAGATGCGCCGGTGGCCTTCGGGGCTTCAAGCGCATCTACCTCGGTCAGTTCAACAGCTTCGATTTTATCGGCGCGCTTTGTGATCTTCTCGGTCGAGATCTGGACCTGTCGGATATCTTCGTTCGCCTGGTCGAAATGCTTTCGCAATTTGACGACCCGGTCATCAAGGCGCGCGACATCCTGGTTCAGGTTATGGACTTCCTTCTGGATCAGGCCGGCCTGTTCGCGCATTTGCGTATCCTTCAAGACGGCGCGGATTGTGTTGAGCAAGGCCATCAAGGTGGTCGGCGAGGTGATATACACCCGTGCTTGATGCGCCTTCTCGACCACGTCCGGAAGTTCCGCGTGCAGTTCCGCATAGACCGCTTCGGAGGGCAGGAAGAGAAGGGCGCAATCCGCCGTCTCACCGGGGATGATATATTTCTCGGCGATCGCTTTCACATGGACCATCACATCCCGGCCGAAGGCTTTGCGCGCACGGGTGCGCTCGTCGCCGTCCGGTGTGCTGCGGATGGCGTTGAACCCTTCCAGTGGAAATTTGGAATCGACCACGATCGGCCCGGGCGGGTTTGGCAATTTCAACAAGCAGTCCGCCCGCGTCTGGTTTGATAGAACCGCCTGGAATTGATAGGCGGACGGCGGCAAGGCGCTTTTTACCTGATCGGCCAGTTGAACCTCTCCAAAGCCGCCACGCGCCTGTTTGTTGCTCAACACATCCTGCAGGCTCACGACCTGTTCGCTCAGCTTGGTAATCCGTTCCTGTGCTGCGTTGATGGTGCCCAGGCGTTCCTTCAATTCGCCGATGGTCGTTTGCGTCTGGGTCGATTGCTTTTGCATGTTTTCGCCCATCCGCCGATTAAGGTCGGCGAGACGTTCCTCAAGCGTTTTGCTGATGGCGCGTTCCTGTGCCTGCAGTTTTTCGGAGACGGAGCCCTGCAGGTTGAGTTGCCCGTTGGCGCTTTGCTCGGCCAGTTGCGCGACCCGGCCGGCCAATTGAGACTGGCTTTCCACAAGGTGGCGCACAGCTGTCGCCTGCGCCTCAGCCGCGCGGCGCCCTTGTTGCCCCATATACCAGATGGCCAACCAGATGACCGACAGCACGATCACAAGGATGCCGCCGCCGATAGCAAGGAAGAGGGGATCGGAAAGGTCTAACGTCATGGGTTAAAATCCGTTGGGACAGAATGTTTTTCAATGAATGAAGCCTAACAGTATGGCCGATTCGCAAGCCGCCGCGAATGGTCCAGACCCAGGCCGTCCGCCGATTTCCGCCCTTTCGGGGAAGGCTGCAATCTTGACGCCCGCGTTTCGGACCCCTACCTAACGGCTATACGCGTTGAGTGTTTGAACGATTTCTAAAAAAGCAGGATACCCATGGCCGTTCTTCCCATCCTTGTGGCGCCGCATCCGGTTCTGAAGGCGAAATGCAAGCCGGTGGACAAGGTGACGCCTGCCCTTGCAAAGCTGATGGACGATATGTTGGACACGATGTACGACGCGCCGGGCATCGGTCTGGCCGCGCCGCAGATCGGCGTGCCCAAGCGTATCCTCGTGATGGACGTCGCCCGGCAGGACGAAGATCCACAGCCGCTGAAGATGGCCAATCCGGAAGTCATCTGGGCGAGCGATGAATTGGGTGTCTACGAAGAAGGCTGCCTGTCTTTTCCGGAACAATATGCAGAAGTCCAAAGGCCGGCCAAAGTGAAGGTCCGGTATCTGGACGAAAACAACGAGCAGCGGGAAATCGATGCCGACGGCCTGCTTGCGACTTGCGTCCAGCATGAAATCGATCACTTGGAAGGGGTGGTCTTCGTCGATCATATTTCGACGCTGAAACGCGGCATGATCATGCGCAAGCTGAAGAAGCTGCAAAAACAGAAAGCCGCTTGACCGGCCGGGGCTAGGGCGGATACGCCCCTCTCCATGGAACAGACATCTTCTCCCCTTCGGGTCGCCTTCATGGGTTCACCCGATTTCGCCGTGCCGACGCTGCAGGCCTTGCTGGACCGCGGGCATACGGTCGTCTGCGTCTATTCGCAGCCGCCGAAACCGGCCGGGCGCGGTGGGAAACTGCGCAAGACGCCGGTGCATCAGGCGGCGGAAGCGGCGGGGATAGAGGTGCGTACACCGACCAGCCTCAAGACCCCCGAAGCGCTCGCCGATTTCCAGGCGCTGAACCTGGATGCGGCCGTCGTCGCGGCCTATGGATTGATCCTGCCGCAATCGATTTTGGATGCGCCACGCTTCGGTTGCCTGAATGTCCATGCGTCCCTGCTGCCGCGTTGGCGCGGAGCAGCGCCGATCCACCGCGCGGTGCTGGCAGGCGATGCGAAAAGCGGGGTGACGATCATGCAGATGGTGGCGGCATTGGATGCCGGACCGATGCTGCTGACCGAGGAAGTGACGATCACACCGCGCATGACCTCCGCCGATTTGCACGACCGCTTGGCGGAATTGGGCGGGCCGGCCCTTATCCATGCCTTGGAAGGGGTGGTGGCGGGCACCGTGACGCCGGTTGAGCAGGACGACGCGCAGGTCACTTATGCTGCGAAGCTCAGCAAGGAGGAAGCGCCGCTCGACTGGACGAAAACCGCACAGGGTTTGGACCGGCAAATACGTGCCTTCACGCCTTGGCCCGGCGCGACGCTGACCGTGAATGATGAAGTGGTGAAGGTATTGGATGCAGCACCGGAACCGGGCAGCGGGCAGCCCGGTGAGGTTTTGGACGATGGCTTGCTCGTCGCGTGCGGGAACGGTGCGTTACGCCTCAAAAAGCTTCAGCGGCCCGGAAAGAAAGCCATGGCCGCTGAAGATATGTTGCGTGGTTGGCCGGTACCTAAAGGCACCATCCTGACCTAGCGAACAAACCGGTTTAACCGGCTGAGCTGCGCCGCCGTGCCCGGTAGATGCCGAGGCCAATGGCAAAGATCGCCACCAGGATCGGCACCAGGGCGATATTCATGAAACGCAGCTTAGTTTGCAGCGTTTCGATATCTTTGCGCAGTTCCAGATTCACCTGACGCAGGTTCCGGCGGATTTCCAGCAATTGGTCGGTGAAGCCGTCCACGGCCGCTTGCTGTTCCTCGGTCACGGCGCCGCTGGCGTCGCCTTGGCCTTGCTGAAGCTCAGCCAGTTTTGCCTCGGTCTCCTGCATTTTCTGCTGCAGGGCCTGTTCCTCGCTGCGGAACTGTTCCTCCGCCGCCAGACGCAGGTTGTCGATCAGCTGAAACGGCCGCTTGCCGTTGCGGCGGGCGCGCAGGCTCAACAATTCGTTCGACCCTTCCAGGTTCTCCAGCCCGCTCAGGATGAAGTTGCCGTTATCCATGAAAGGAACGGCGACACGTTGCCCGAAGAAGTTCCTGACATTCACCCAATACGGATCCTGCGCCATATCCGCATCAGCGATCAGGATCACGTTGAGCGGTGCCGTGGACTCGCTCAGATGCGGTCCGAAATCAGGACCCTTTGGTTCTTCCGCGGCGGGTTCTGTTTCGACGGCTTCCGATGCGGCGTCATTTGATGCGTCACCGCCGGCGGCGTCTTCGGCCTTCGGCTTTTCCTTTACCGGCGGTCCGTCGGGAAAGGCCGTCTTCACCATACCGGTGATGCGGGCCGCAAGGGTGTAAACCTTCCCGGTCGGCTCGTAATCGTCCAACAGTTCAAGCGGATTGGGCCTTTTGGTGTTGTCGTTCGGTACGATGGTGGCGTCAGTCGTCGTGGTGATCAGTGGCGTGACGGTAACCGTTGCGCCGTCCTTGACCTCAATGGAGCCAGGGGTGGGCAGAACCAGGTCCTTGACCGACGCCATGACGGCATCGTCCATATTCCGGTTCGCTTCCTTGGGTTCGATCCAGGAGATATAGGGCGCGGCTTTCACCTGACCCTCACCCCCGGCGTTCACCATGCTGGCCAGACTGCGGTCACCGATGGTTTGGCCTTGGGGAATTTCGATGCCCCACGCGTCGAAGATTTTCGGCATGTTCGAGGTTTCCGGAACCATGGAAGGCTGTCCCGGCGCCAGACGCAAACTGGCAGCGGCTTCGTTCATCGGATCGGCCATGATGATCGCCCGGCCGCCGCGCAACATGAACTGATCGATCCCATAGATCAGATCATCATCCAGCCCGGCGGGGTGAATGATCAGCAGCATGTCGGGATCGTTCTCGATCAAGGCTTCTGCACTGGAAATCCGGCGGGTATCGAAGAAATCCTGCATCTGAATCATCAGATACCACGGGTCCTGATTCCGACCCAACGGATTGCCGAACACTTCCTTGCTCGAGATCACGCCAACCACGGCGGGGTCGGGGTTCGCGGCACGCCAGATCATCTTCATCAAGTCGTATTCCAGGAAGGTATCCCGGTCGGCCTGGAAGAAGGGAATGCCCCGGCTCTCTTCCGGGTCGTCGGCGACGGCATTGACGCCGAAATAGACCTTGTCCCCGGAATCGTCGACGGGCACACCCTGAAGACCGAGTTCGACGGCTTTGTCCTCGGCCTCGGAAAACGGCTCGGGATTGACCTTCTCGACGGTCAGATTGCCCTCGGCCACGGCCTCCATTTCCTGCAGCATGTCGTCGATGCGGTCGGCAAAGCTGGCATATTGGGGGATACGGCGGCCGAGTTCTTCGGAATTATAGAAGGTCACCGTCACATGTTTCGGCAGGTTCTTCAGGACGGATCTTGTGCCGTCCGACAGCGTGTACAGCCGATCCTGCGTCAGGTCCAACCGGACACCGACGACACGGTCGATGGTGACATTGACCACGACGAAGACAAGAATTGCGGCGAGAACACCGACAATCCAGCCTCGGCGGCGAAGGAAAATGTTGCTCATGCTCGTCTCCCTCCTCAAGCGCCTTTGAACCGATTGACCGCAACCACGTTGCAGAACAGGAACAATGTGATCAGGGACAGGAAGTAGACGACGTCACGCAAGTCGACGACCCCTTTGATGATGTTTTGGAAATGATCGAGGAAGCTGAGCGACCGGACAAAGGCCAGAACCTCTTCACCCGCCCAGGCGGCGAAGAAGTTCAGCACCAGGGGCGCGCCGGCCGCGGTCAATACGAAGCAGACCGCCGCCGCCAATACGAAGGCGATGACCTGGCTGCGCGTGACAGCGGATAGGAAGCTGCCGACGGCAAGGTAGCCGCCCGCCATGAAGAAGCTGCCGATATAGCCGGCCAGCGCGGCGCCGTTATCCGGTTCGCCCAAATAGTTGATGGTGATCCAGATCGGGAAGGTCAGCGCCAGTGCAACACCCGTGAAGGCCCAGGCAGCGAGGAACTTGCCGATCACCGCCTGCGTCGTTGTAATCGGCAGGGTCATCAGAAGTTCGATCGTGCCGGCATTGATCTCTTCCGCCCATAGACGCATCGAGATCGCCGGGATCAGCACCACGTAGAGCCAGGGGTGAAACTGCAGGAACGCATTCAGGTCCGCCTGATCGCGTTCGAAGAAGCCGCCCAGATAGAAGGTGAAGGCGCCGGCCATCAGCAGAAAGATAACGATGAAAATATAAGCCAGCGGCGTCACGAAATAGGATGCCATTTCGCGTTTCAGAATAATCGCGATGTTACGCATTGGCGCCTCCTGCACGGGGGGCGGTTCGTCCTTGCGTGATCGCGCGGAAGACATCGTCCAACCGTCCGCGCTCCAACTGCAGGGATGTAATGTTCAGGCTGTTGTCCCGCAAACATTGGGAAACGGCATTGGCGATCGGACCGCGGTTGCGCGACACGCAAAACAATCTGTCGCCGTCGATTTCCACCCGCGCGATTTCGGCAAGACTGTCCAGCAGGGCTTGCGCGGTCGCCAAGTCACCGTCAACGCCGACCCAGACACCGTTGTGGCGCTCGGATCGTGCTTCCAGTTCGGCGGGCGTTTCGTCGGCGACGACGCGGCCGCCCGCAATGACGACGGCACGGCTGCAAACGGCCTCGACCTCTTCCAGAATATGGGTGGAGACGATGATTGCCTTCTCGCCCCGCATCGCGTCGATCAGTTTGCGGACCTCATGCTTCTGATTGGGGTCAAGCCCGTCGGTGGGTTCGTCCATGATCAGGACGGCAGGGTCGTGCAACAGGGCCTGGGCCAGACCGACGCGCCGCTTGTATCCTTTGGACAATGTGCCGATCGGCTGCGCCATCACACCGAACAGGTTCGCCTTCTCGGCCGCGGCGCTGACCCGGTTCGTTGCGTCCTTGCCAGAAAATCCGCGGATGTTGGCCGCGAAATGCAGGAAGGTATCCGGCGTCATGTCGGGCCAGGCAGGGGCGCCTTCCGGCAGATAGCCAAGCGAAGACTTCACCCGCACCGGATTGGTCCTGACGTCGTGGCCACAGACGCGGGCGGTGCCGGCGCTGGGGGCCAGGAAGCCCGTGATCATCCGCATCGTCGTTGTCTTGCCCGCGCCGTTCGGCCCCAGGAAACCCAGGACCTCTCCCTTCGACACGGTGAACGTAACGTCGTTGACGGCCGTCTTCGGCCCAAACGTTTTCGTTAGATGGTCGAGTTCGATCATCTTGCTGTCGTGACCTCATGAGGTTCGATTGTTAGTGCAGCGGCCCTGTGGATGCCATCTCAGGCGTGGGGCCGACGATGGCCCAGACTTTGGGGGGTGAATATGGCATTTTCAAGACGCAAATCAATTTTGGCCGGAAAGGGCGAACGTCGTTCAACCCAACAACGCCGCAACACTCTGCGCCAGACGGGCAATCACGCTGTTGGAGGATTCGCGGGGGCTGGGCCGGAAAAGACGGGCGGAGGGGTGCCAGGGGGTGGTTTCCTCATCCAGACCGAAACACCAATGCGGTGTATGCGGCAGAACGATCCAGACCGGCCGGTCCAAAGCGCCGGCCAGATGGGCGACCGGTGTTTGCGTGCTGACCGTCAAGGGCAATTGATGGATGACTGCGGCACTGTCGACAAAGGCGCCGGGCCCTTCATCCAGTTCAGCGCCGAGATCCAGAATGTCGAAACCGCAATCGCGGATCTCTCGCCTGGCCTCACCTTTCTGCAGGGAGACGAGCTGTATTCCTGGGATATCAGCCAGGGGCTTGAACGCGGCAAGCGGTATATCGCCTTCCCCGCCGGACCAGCAGACACCCACGGGCAGCCCGGATTTGGGCAGGCGTGCCCGCCATTGGGCAAGGGCCGAGGGGTCGGGCCGTAGATAGGGCGCGTCACCGGGGATGTCCTGGATATCCATGCCTGTCAGTTGCGGGATCATCGCCAATGGGCACCCGATATCGGCCATGGCTGGCGGCGGTTCGCCAAGCGATGACACACCGTCCAGCCAGCGGCAGCCATGCAGCAATTCCATCAGGGCGGGCCGGCAGCGCACGTAGACCCGTCCCTCGCCGCATGGCCCGCCGGGCTTGAGCAGCCGGATCAACAACAGCGTTTCGGAAAAGCCGCCGTCGCAATCGACCAGCAGGGTCCGCCCGTTCAATGCCGCGCCTTCCCACAGTGGGATTTCGGGGTGGGTTTCCTCCCACGGGGTGCTGCGCCAGCGCCATTCCATTTCCCGAAACCCGCCGGGATAGTCGCCTGCCAGCAGCAACAGTTCGGCGATCCGCAAATGCGCGGTTCGATTATCCGGATCCAGTTTCACCGCACGGCGCAGATGCTCAGCGGCTTCGTCCAGATTGCCGACCAGGGCCTGGACGTCGCTCAAGGCAAGCAGTCCCGTGGTGGAATTCGGGTCGGCCGAGGTTTCCGCCCGGAATGCGCGGATGGCATCTTCCGGGCGGTTGCGCTGCAGATAAAGGATTCCCAATGCGTGATGCGCGCCGGGGAGGCGCGGCGCGAGGGAGGATGCCCGGATGAAGTCCTTCTCGGCCTCATCCAACCGACCCCATTGCAGCCGGGTTTGACCGAGGCTGACCAGCAATTCCGGATTCAGCGGCTCGCGTTCCAGGCCGGCGCGCAGGACCGCCTCGGATTCGGCGATCCTGCCCTCATGGCGCAATGCAATACCCAGATTGTTCATCGCGGCGACGGAGTCGGGGTTTTGCAGCAGAATGGCGCGCCAGGCACGGATGGCACCGTCGAAATCGCCCGCAGTCTGGCGTTCGAGCCCAATGTCGAAGGCACGTTTAAGGCTGCTTTCCGGCGGTTCCCCGCCGGCGCCATCTTCCGTTTCCGATATGTGCCTGTCCTCGTCCACCCGGTCCTCGTTCATCAGGGATCAATCCCTTTTGGTGTTGCCGGACAACAGCCCTCTGCCCAGCATTGCCGGTACCAAGGGGAATTTATGCAGGATTCCCGGCAACCCTGCCAGCGCCCCGCTCGACAAGCTTTGGCCCGATCCTTATTGTGCGCCGCGACAAACAAGGAACGCGCGCGGTTTATGATCGGCGTGTCGTAGCGAGAGGGATATCGACCAATGGAATTCAGCAAAGTCGGGATTATCGGTGCGGGAACGATGGGGTCGGGGATTGCGACCTCGCTGGCTCAACAGGGGGTGTCTGTGTGCCTGGTCGATACCACGGCGGACGCCGTGGCGCGGGGCAAGGCGGCGGCCAAGAAGTTCTATGACCGCGCCGCGGAAAAAGGGAAAATGTCGGCAGATGATGCCGCCGCCTGCGACGGCCGTATTTCCACCAGCACGGACCTCGCAGCGCTTTCCGATTGCGGTTTGATCATTGAGGCGATCTTCGAGGAACAATCGGTCAAGGAAGAGCTGTTCGGCCGCCTGAATGCGCATCTGAAGCCTGAGACGGTCGTGGCGACGAACACCTCGGCACTGCAGGTCTCCGACCTCGCCGAAGCGGTTGACGACCCGACCCGGTTCCTGGGGCTGCACTACTTCAACCCGGCTGCGATCAACCCGATCGTCGAAGTGGTGAAGGGTGCGAAGACCAACCAGGCGATCTACGACAAATGCCTGGAGTTCTGCCGCCAGACGGCGAAGAAGCCGATTGCCTGCAAAGACTCCTTCGGTTTCGCGATCAACCGCTTTTTCGTGCCCTACAGCAACGAGGCGGTCCGCCTGTTGGACGAAGGCGTCGGCACAACCGCGCAGATCGACCGTGTGGCCCGTGAAAGCATGGGGATCGCCGCAGGCCCCTTCCTGGTCGCCAATCTCGTGAAACCGAAGATCATGTTTCATGCGCAGCGGAACCTGGGCCCGCATGGTGCGTTCTACACGCTTGCCAAGACCCTCGCGGAAAAGGGCGACACCGATTACGAATTCGAAATCGGCGACGACGCGTCCGCCGATGCGGCCGCTGACAAGGTCATTGCGGATCGCTTGATGGCGGCGACCTTCTTCCCGGTTCTGCAGGAACTGGACGAAGATGTCGCGACCGCCGCCGATATCGATATGGGCGCCGGGCTGGCCCTGCGTTTCGGCAAGGCCCCTTGCGAGTTGATGGACGAATTGGGCAAGGAAGAGGTTGCGCGCATTGTTTCCTACGTAACGGAAACCTACGGCCACCCAATGCCGGCTAGCATCGACAAGGTCGGGTCGCTTCGCAGCTGACGCCCCAACCGGTAGCATGTGCGATTGCCGGGCCGGTCCGAAAGGGCCGGCCCGTTTCGCATCCGGCCCCTGCCCAAGTAGAACGGTCTAAGTAGAACGGCGATCCTGCGGGACAGGTTTCGCCACTTGCCGGCGGTCCACTTCCGGGGCCGCGGTTCGGATGACCTTTACCAACTCGCCTTTCAGTTTAGTGATGCTGTCGGAGAGGCTTGTCGAATGTTCCGCGACAGAGCCGGAAATCTCGTCGACCTTGCTGGCTTCCTGCGAAACATCGGCGATGCGTTCGGACACTTCCCTTGCGCCGGCCGCTGCCTGGGAGACGTTCTCGGCAATCTCGCGGGTTGACGCACTTTGCTCTTCGACCGCCGCCGCAATGCCGGCGCTGACATTGTTCACTTCTTCGATCGTCGCGACGATCTCGCTGATGGCTTTCACCGCCTGTGATGTGATCGACTGCATTTGTCCGACTTGGGTGGTGATTTCCGCCGCGGACTTCTGCGTCTGACTGGCCAACCCTTTCACTTCGTTCGCGACAACCGCAAAGCCTTTACCGGCATCTCCCGCACGGGCCGCTTCGATCGTTGCGTTCAAGGCGAGCAGGTTGGTTTGCTCGGCGACCTCGCTGATCAATTGGATGACGCTGCCGACATCCTCCGCCGCTTTGGAAAGCGAGGTAACGATGTCCCGCGTTTTTTCGGCCGATTGTGCCGCTGACGACGCAATGGAGGTCGAATGTGCGACACGTTCGGCGATCTCCGTAATGGCGGAACTCAGTTGATCGGCCGCACTCGCGACCGAGTCCGCGTTGACCAAGGATTCCTCCGCGGCGGCGGCGACGGTCTGCGCGCTGCTCATGACGTTCGCGCTGGCGTCGGTCATCTCCGAAGCGTTTGCCGACATCTTCGTTGTCAGGCCGCTGACAAACCCAACGGCGTCTTCAACCTGAACTTCGACCTTCTCTGCCATCACCCTCAGGGATTCGGCCTTCTGTGCGGCGGATTCCTGTTCAAGCCGTTGCTGTTCCCCAGCCAGGCGCGCATTTTCGAGGGCGTTTGTCTTGAACACCTCGACGGCGCGGCCCATTTCGCCCAATTCATCACGCCTGTCTGCCGCTGGTACTTCCACATTGGTGTTGCCGGCGGCCAACTTGCGCATCACGTCAGTCAGGTTGACGATCGGTCCGGACATTCGGCGGGCGACGAAAATTCCAGCGATGCCAATGAGGATCATGATGGCCAGGACGACACCGATCTTGGTGACAATAACGCTGTTCACTTCGCTGAAGACTTCCGCGTCGTCGATCACGACTGCCAAGGCATACCGGACACCCATGAAGTCGAGCGGCTGATACTCGCTCAACGAAGCCGTGCCGTCGACGGGTCCTTCGATCGACCCCACGTCGCCATTCAACGCGCTGTCCACCGCTGGGATATCAAGTTTACGGTTCAGGATTTCGTTTTCGGTCGCGAAGCGGCTGTTGTTCCGAAGAAGTTTGTCTTGGCCGACAAGGAACACACGGCCCGTCTCTCCCAACCCGGTCTCGGCGGAAAGGATCTGATTGATTCGGTCAATCGGCATCTGGAAAACCAGAACGCCGACCGGCTGGCCGTCTTCGATGATCGGCGTGCTGATAAAGCTGGCCGGGGCGCCGGCGCTTGGCGCATAGGGCTTGAAGTCGAAGAAAGCCTGGAAACCTTCCGACGGATTGTCGCGGGCGGCACGGAATGCGTTGCCGAGGTCGGTATCCTTGTATTTGCCGTTTACGACATTGGTCGCGTAGTCGAGTTCCTTGTAAACCGTATAGACGACATTACCGTCGAGATCGAAAAGGAAGATGTCGTAATAACCCTGCTCGCGAAGGAAGGCGCGGAACCAGGGGTGATATTTGGCATGGGCGACGGAATAAGGCGATCCGTCCGACGCTGCGTCCAGGTTTTCCTTCTGTCCGGCGGGGTTCGGGTTCCCGGTTATATAGAGTTCCTGAAGAATTTCGGTCTGATCGGTCTTGAACGCTTCCCAACCGGCGGTGAAGGCCGTCAACGCATCATGCGTGAAAGGCAGTGACGACGTGTTGCGCAGATCGCTTCTAATCGTTTCCAGATAAGCGAGCAGGCTTTCCTTCCGGTCCTGCCCTAGAACTTCGAACTTCTCGGCCGCCGCGTCGTGGATTTGGTCCACCGACGTGGAAACGCTGTACCCACCCATCGCAAGGGCGGTGACAACAACAGGCACCAGCATCATCGCCAAAATCTGTTTCGACAGAGTCCAGAAGCCTTTCTCGTGCGAGGAGGTTGGTTCGTTTTCGTTCATAATTCGCTCCGGATCAGATGTGTCGGTGTCCCAAAACTTGCTGCTCGCGAAGACTCTACGGCCGTTTGAAACCTCCGCGAGAAGACGCCAGGCCCGTAGATTAGGGAAAAAGTATCAAGAAAGTACTAAATTATATGAATTTTGGCTGACGGGTTTTTTACGGCGCGGTTGCGTCGAGAAACCGGTGATGCGGGCATTCTTTTACCAAAGTGGGCGGATGTTGGCTTGATTCCGGCTCGGCTTCTCTTCATCAATACCGTATGAAGATGTCAGACAACATACTACCTGTGGACTCGGCTGAGGCTTCGCTGGTCGGACGGGTGTGGGTGCCGGAAGCGAAATCCGCGTCGGGCGAGGTATTACCGGGTGGCGGACCCTGTGTGGTCGTGCTGCGAGACGGCTTGGTCCTGGACCTGACGCCGCATACGCCGACCATGGCGCATCTGCTGAATCATCCGGAGCCGTTGAAACTTCTGAAGTCGGCGGATCTGTCCCCGCTCGGCGATGTCGCGGACATTGTCGCCAACAGTCCGGTGGACGGGCGCGATCCGGCGAAGCCGTATCTCCTGTCGCCATTTGATCTGCAGGCTTTGAAGGCCTGTGGCGTTACCTTTGTGAGCAGCATGCTGGAACGCGTGATCGAGGAACAGGCGAAGGGCGCGCCGGAACGGGCCGCCGCCTTGCGGGGGGAATTGAGCGAGGCGATCGGGGCTGAGATCCGGAATATCCAGCCCGGCTCTCCGGAGGCCGCGAAGGTCAAGGAAACCCTGTCCGCGAAGGGGTTATGGTCGCAATATCTGGAAGTCGGCCTGGGCCCGGATGCGGAGGTTTTCACCAAATCACAGCCAATGGCCTCGGTCGGGGTCGGGGCCGATGTCGGCCTTCATCCGTCCTCGACCTGGAACAACCCGGAACCGGAAGTCGTCATGGTTGCCAGGGCCGACGGCGTCATCGTCGGCGCGACGCTCGGCAATGACGTCAATTTGCGTGATGTGGAAGGGCGCAGCGCCCTGCTTCTGGGCCGCGCCAAGGATAATAACGGGTCCTGCGCCTTGGGTCCGTTCATCCGCCTGTTCGATGACGGTTTCGGGTTGAACGATGCTCGGTCGGCCGTCGTTTCCCTGACTGTGGAAGGTGAGGACGGCTTCATTCTGGAAGGCGAAAGCAATGTCGCGGAGATCAGCCGCGATATGGCGGATCTGGTTTCCCAGGCTTTCGACTGCCATCATTATCCCGACGGGTTGGCACTTTTTACCGGTACGATGTTCGCACCGATCCAGGATCGTGACGCGCCGGGTCAGGGCTTCACCCATAAGATGGGGGATATCGTCACCATTTCCTCGCCCCGCTTCGGGGCGCTGGTCAACCGCGTGGGCAATGCGGGCGAGATCGCGCCGTGGACGTTCGGCACATCCGCCCTCATGGAAAACCTCGTCAAACGCGGTCTTCTGTAACAACACCGATACGCGCGGACCTTATGCCGCGTGTCAGAACATATGCTGGAGGGAGTTCAAGAGTATGACCTTACATCGCAATCTAATCGCAGGCGCCTGGACCGAAGGTGCCGACGAGACACAGAATATCAATCCGTCGAACCTATCGGACACTGTCGGCGTCTATACCCGCGCGGACGAGGCACAGACCGAGCAGGCCATCCAGGCGGCGCAAGAAGCCTTCAAGACCTGGCAATTCTCGACCATCCAGCAGCGGCACGATGCATTGGACTTCATCGGCAATGAAATCATCGCCCGGAAAGAGGAACTCGGTAAACTGCTTTCCCGCGAAGAAGGAAAAACCTTGCCGGAGGGCATGGGCGAAGCCGTCCGCGCCGGGCAGATTTTCAAGTTCTTCGCCGGCGAGTGTTTGCGGATTGAAGGTGAGAAGCTCGATTCCGTGCGGCCGGGCGTCGGTGTGGAAATCACCCGCGAACCGGTCGGCGTTGTCGGTATCATTACGCCGTGGAATTTCCCGATCGCCATTCCGGCCTGGAAGATCGCCCCGGCGCTGGCTTACGGAAACTGCGTGGTCATGAAACCGGCGGATCTGGTGCCGGGATGTGCTTGGGCCCTGGCTGAAATCATTTCCCGCTCCGGCATTCCGGACGGTGTGTTCAACCTGGTCATGGGCCGCGGCAGCAAGGTGGGGCAGACGATCCTGAGCAACCGCGGCGTTGTCGCCGTCAGTTTCACCGGCTCGGTTCAGACCGGTGCAACGGTGGCGCAGGCTTGTGCGGCCCGGGGTGCCAAGTTCCAGCTGGAAATGGGCGGAAAGAACCCGATGATCGTTTTGGATGATGCGAATCTCGACAATGCCGTCGATTGTGCTGTGCAGGGGGCCTTTTTCTCCACCGGTCAGCGCTGCACGGCCTCGTCCCGTTTGATCGTCACCGAAGGGATCCACGACAAATTCGTCGCGGCGGTTCAGGCACGGCTGGAAAAGACCGTGACTGACGACGCGCTGAAGGAAGGGGTGCAGATCGGCCCAGTCGTGGATAAGTCCCAGTTGGACCAGGATCTCAGCTATATCGAAATCGGTAAGAAGGAAGGCGCGAACCTTGTCACGGGCGGCGAATTGCTGAACCGCGATACGGAAGGCTTCTATCTGTCGCCCGCGCTGTTCACCGAAGTGACGAGCCAGATGCGGATCGCACGGGAAGAAATATTCGGTCCCGTCGCCTCGGTCATCAAGGTGGAGGACTATGACGAGGCGCTTGCCGTGGCCAACGATACGGAGTTCGGTCTGTCGGCCGGGATCTGCACCACATCCCTGAAATACGCGTCCGATTTCAAACGGAAAAGCGAGGCGGGCATGGTCATGGTCAACCTGCCGACGGCGGGTGTCGATTACCATGTTCCCTTCGGCGGACGGAAGGGATCCAGCTTCGGTTCGCGGGAGCAGGGCCGGTACGCGGATGAGTTTTACACCACCGTCAAAACGGCATACACCTTGCCTCTATAGGCGGCTTGCACTGAAACAAAGGGGGACCCGCTTGGGTCCCCCTTTTTTCGATCAGAGCCGCGAGGATAGACTGAAAAATGGAGAGTTAGATGACCGATGCCTTCCTGTGCGACGGTGTCCGTACGCCTATCGGCCGCTATGGCGGCGCCCTTGCCAAGGTCCGCACGGACGACTTGGCGGCCCATCCCCTGAAAGCGCTGATGCAACGCCACCCCAATCTGGATTGGGCGGCGGTCGACGACGTGATCTACGGCTGCGCCAACCAGGCCGGCGAGGACAACCGCAATGTCGCGCATATGGCTAGCCTGCTGGCCGGTCTGCCGGAAACCATTCCGGGCGCGACGATCAACCGCCTCTGCGGATCGGGCATGGATGCCTGCGGCACGGCGGCACGGGCGATCAAGGCGGGCGAAGCCGATCTGATGATTGCCGGCGGTGTCGAGAGCATGACGCGCGCGCCCTTCGTGATGGGCAAGGCGGATTCCGCCTTTTCCCGCAGTGCGGACGTCTATGACACCACGATTGGCTGGCGTTTCGTCAATAAGCTGATGAAGGCTCAATACGGCGTCGATTCCATGCCGGAAACGGCAGAGAACGTTGCCGAAGATTATCAGATCAGCCGCGCCGACCAGGACGCTTTCGCACTGCGCAGCCAGCAGCGTGCCGGCGTCGCGATGAAGAACGGCAATTTGGCCGCGGAAATCGTTCCGGTCGAGATCCCCCAGCGCAAGGGCGATCCGGTCGTCGTTTCCGAGGACGAGCATCCGCGTCCGGAAACAACGGCCGAGGCGCTGGCGAAATTGAGGGCGCCGTTCCGTGAGGGCGGCTCGGTAACCGCGGGGAACGCTTCCGGCGTGAATGACGGGGCCGCGGCGCTAATCATCGCCTCGGAAGAAGCGGCCGGGAAGCATGGCCTGACGCCGATGGCGCGAATCGTGGCCATGGCGACGATCGGCGTGCCGCCGCGGGTCATGGGGATCGGTCCGGCCCCGGCGACGGAGAAGGTCTTGGCGAAAGCCGGCCTGACCATCGGCGACATCGATGTCATCGAGCTGAACGAGGCCTTTGCTGCCCAGGGGTTGGCGGTGATGCGGCAATTGGGTTTGCCCGACGACGCGGACCATGTGAACCCGAATGGGGGGGCGATTGCCCTCGGCCATCCTCTCGGCATGAGTGGCGCACGCCTGGTCCTGACTTGCGCGCACGAGCTCAAGCGCCGTGGCGGCCGCTATGGTTTGGCGACCATGTGCATCGGTGTCGGCCAGGGTATCGCAACAATCATCGAACGCGTCTGACCGGGCGCGGGATTGATTGACGGACGGGCCGGGGCTTTGCCAGTTCCGGCCCGTTCTATTTTACGCTTGGTTTTGCAGATAGGTTTCCGGCAGGAAGATGACCTTGGCCCGTTCGATCAGGTTTTCGATCCGGCCCGGATCGACCCGGCTGACGAGAACATAGATGCCGCGCGCGCTGCAGAAATCATAGACCTGTTTGAACGAATCCAACTCGGCGTCGGACAACTTTGAAACCTTGTGCATATCGACCCGCAGGAAGGAAAGCGCTTCGGCACTGATCAACTGGGCCAGCACGGCGGGGCAATGGGCCAGGTCCGCTATATCGACCATGACATATTGGGTCGACAGCAGAGTGGCCGCGTCTTGCTGCAACTCTTCATCCAATTCCCGAAGGCCGACGGGCATGACCATCAGGTCGAACCCGTCCCACTCAGCCTTTTCCAGGAACATCAGGGATGCCGCGTGGATTGGGACGCAAACGGGAATGCCGTCGGGCTTCACCCGTGCGACGGCTTCCAGATGGGAACGCAGGATGTCCTGCAACATCGCCCCGCCTTGTTTACCCCCGCCGTTCCAACGGCGCAGTAACTCGGGGATATCGGCCAGGCCCACTCGTGTGTCCGTCGCGCCCCATTGGGCTGCGAAACTGATCGCCGGTACAGCGCCGGCGATGGCGGCGGTGACCTGCCCTCGGGCCTGTTCATAGCCGTCGCTGAGCTTTTGGGTGCCGGACCCCAGTTTGATGCCGGGCTGCACCGCCGCGGCGAGCACGCCGGACGCCATTTCCATCCGGCTCGCCGCATCGATTGTATCGTCGGATAATTCCAGACTATAGGTCGATAGGCCCCCGTGCCCTTCCATTTCGCCGGCGATCGCGCCGCCGATCGTGTCCGCGCTGGTGGTTTCGTCATGCAGCAGGACCGCACTGCTGTCGCTGATGCGGCAGACCTCTCCGGCTGTCTTTTCCGTCAGCAAGGCTTGCAGGCGATCCCCGGCCTGCGAGGTTGCGACGGCGTCGGCGCCTTCGACAGAAAAGATCGACATCACGGCGGCCTGGTTGGAGTCGATTGCGGCCTGCAGCTTGTGTTCGAAACTCTCCATGACCTCGTTGAAGGCTTCCGCACCCGAAACGGTGTCGATCGCCAGGGGATCTTTTCGTTTGGCGGCTAGGCGCGTGAACTTGTACCGGCCGCCATCAAAGACGGGGGCGGCGAATATAGTGGTTTGGCTTTCCTTGCCGGTGCCGGACACGATCGTAACGTCAAACCGCAAGGGCGCTTGTCCCGGTTCCACGTCGAACAGAATGTCGCTTACGACTTGGCGGTCCCGATCGGCGACGAAGTCCAGGAATTCCCGATCCAAGACCTGCCGGTTGTCCGTTTCCAGCAGCGACCAGGCATCCCCTTCCAATTGGATGACCTGTCCATCGACGGAGACATTGGCGACAAAATCAAAAATCACGTCGGCCGCTTCCTCAAATAAGAGCTTGATATAAGCGTGTGCCTGGACCGGTATCCAGGGCATTTCCGCCGCAATCCAGGGCGTGCGGCAGCGTTGCGGTTTGGGTGGTCAGGTACCGCATAAGGCTAGGTGTTTTTCGTTTAGAAACGGTTAACGGCGGGGAATTGTCGAATCTCTTCGTCTAACGAAAAACGCGCGGCCCAAGAGGAGCCGCGCGTTTGTCACGAGGGGGGCGTTTCCGCCCCTTCGAAGGATCGTTTTATCAGGCTTTCCGACGACGTGCGGCCAAGCCGCCGATCGCCGCGATACCCGTCAACAGCAGGTAAGCGGCCGCGGGAACGGGGACGACCGTCGTGGGCGGAATGTCACCGTCATAGAGCGGCGGGCGGACTTCCGCGTCCTGTTGCAGATTGAGAGAGACCAATGTGCCATTCAGGCCGCCGCCACGCAGCTCTACATCGGCGAAGGGCGCCAGGACAGAATAATTGAAAGCCGTGTTGATGGTCAGCGAGGTCGCTTCATAGAAGTTGAAGATGACCGAACTCTGCGTCTGGTTCGCGTTCACGCCGATCGTGATATCGGTGCCCGCGACATTGATGATCGTCGTCACGCCCGGATCGGCGTTCACGCCGTTGAAAGTACCGGTTTTCAGGGCCGATCCATTAATGTTGAAAACCGCGACATTTGCCGAATTCGCGACCGACTGGAAGTTGATGTTGTTCTGGTCAGACGTGTTGGCCGTGCCGCCCGTGGAGGCCATGCCCGCCAATTCCGCCGAGAAGGACTGGAAAGCATTCTTGACCGCGGCGACCGGAATGCCGGAAACGTTTTCGCTCTTCGTGCTGCCGTTGTTCAGACCGAGACCACCGAAATCCTTACCGCCGATGACTGCGTGACCGCCGTTCAGGTTCACCGCGTTCGCATTGATGTCGCCGCCGACGACCAGGCTGCCGACGATGCCGCCGCCCAGATCCACATTCGGAAGCCCTTTCGGGTTCACCGTCGATCCGTTGCCGTTATAGTCCCCGCCAACATACAGAGTGCCTTCGGTTTCGACATTCGTCGTCAGATCGCCGAGGACGATGTTGTTAAAACTTTTCAGCAAGTCCCGCGCATCGACACCGGCCGCCTGGACCGGACCGGCCGCTGCGGCGACGCCGAAAAGAACCAAACCCATAACTGTATTGCGAACGGACATATGATCACCTTGAAAAACGCGTTAATGCAAATAAGACAACCATGCTGTCTTATTTATTGCAGTGATTGGTATCACTTAATTGCCCGGACCGCAGTACAGAATGTGTGAAATTTTAGGGGTGAATGTCGACTGCTGTTTGCAATGGTAAAGCAGCGTTAACGGGGTACGCAGAAAAAGCGATATCTGTCTACATTCGGTTGTACCAAGTTCTTACTTAAACCATTTCAAATATTTGAATGTGATCAACTGCAAAGCGGCCATGACGACAAGAGCCAGGCACAATGCGCCGAAACCCCACGGGGCATCCGCGAGCGGGATGCCGGCGACGTTTACGCCGAGCAATCCTGTGACGAAAGAAAGCGGCAGGAAGAAGACGCTCAACATCGCCAGCACGAACATGTTGCGGTTCAGCTTGTCCGACAATCTGGTCAGCAATTCGTCCTGAATAATCCCCGCCTTGTCACGGAAAGCATCCAGGTCCTCCACATATCGCAGGACAGCGTCGTGGGTTTCGCGCGCGAATTCGCGGACAATTGGAAGATTGCGCTCCTGCAGTGTTTCCAGCCACCGCTGCAAGGCATCCCGCTGCGGGGCTAGGTAGCGGCGCAGCACGATGGATTGTCGCCGCGCTTCAGCCAGCCGGGACCGTAGATTGTCGTCGGTCCCTTCAAGTGCAAGTTCCTCTATCTGGTCCAACTCCTCATTCAAGTTGATCAGGCTTTGCCCGATATCGCGGGTGAGGAAGGATGCCATGCGGCTGACCAACTCCTCGATGGAACCCGGGACATGACCCGCCTGCATTTCCAGGATCATGTCGTTGATGGCTTCAATCCGCACACGGCGCAGGGTGATCAACCGGTTTTTTTCGATCCAGATGCGGAAGGAGATCATTTCATCCTGCTGCATGCCGGGCTTCGGGTTGATGCCGCGCAGGTTCAGAAAGATGCCCCCGCCGAAGACGTTGAAGCGCGGGCGTGTTTCCGGTGCCAGAAGGGCTTTGATCACATGCGGGTCGAATTGCGGATCACTTTCCAGAAATTCCCGCACTTCGGGCCGGGACCAATCGAAATGCAGCCATTCGAACCCGCCGCTGAAATCGGCGGCGTCCCTAAGGTTCAGTTCTTCCAATGCATTTGCCCGGACCGCAAACCGGCGGACGGGGTCGGGAACGGAGGTTTGGGCCATGGCGCGCTCCATCAACCTGATTTTTCAATAAGTTCTGATGCTAGTCCGATTCCGGCAATTGTTAAGAACGTTAGAAGCAGGAAGGGAGCGCGACTAAAGAACTAATATTAGGGGGTGGTTAATAAATTTGCCGTAGGGTGTCGCAAAGGTGGAGACCGAGGCCTCCGCGTCAAACGATAAGTCCGGGCCATTGAGGCCCGCGAGGAAAACAACGGTTTGAGCCTACGCACCCGTTACATCACCTTTGCATGCTCGATTGCCGTCATCGCGGCATTGCTGCTCGGCGGGTATAACTTCTATTGGGTCAATCGGCTGACCCAGGAACAAGCTTTTGACCGCTTGTCGGACGATGCACGCGCGGTCGCCACGCAAGTCGAGTCCCGGTACAACCGGTTGCGCAACGATGCGACCGCCATTTCCCAGACACCACCGTTCCTTGGGATGATTCGCAGCATGGAAAACGCTGGGGTCGACCCCTTGGACGGGTCGACAACCGCGTTATGGCGCGAACGTCTGCAGACGATCTTCAAAGCGATCATGCGCCGCCGCCCCGAATATGTGCAGATGCGCTATATCGAAGTCGCGGATAAGGGCATGGAACTGGTCCGGGTCGACAACCGGGATGGCGTCATCCTTTCAATCCCGGGCAAGGATTTGCAGCAGAAGCAAAACGCGCCCTACGTCGTATCGGGCATCCTGCTCAGTCCATACGGGGTCCACTTCTCGAACATAGACCAGAATGTGGAACACGGCGTCCCGGACCCCAACCTGTATGTCCTGCGGGTCGTTACGCAGGTGCGCGACCCGCAAGGGGCGCTGTTCGGTCTGATGGTCATCAGCACGGATTTCGAGGCGGAAATCGACAGTGTATTGCGCGCGGTGGACTCACCCTACGCGATCTATGTTGTGGATGATTCCGGAAACTATATCGAAAGGTATCCGGATGGGACCATTACCCGCATCGTCGCCCCGTATGACAGCGAATACGCGCTGCCGGCCCGATTCAGTGGTTCCGATACGAATACGGGCGAATTCAACCATCCCAGTCTTGGGCAAGTCCTGTATTCGCGTGCGGATGTCGGTTTCGATGTCAGCAGCCCACATCGGCGGATAAGTATTTTTATCGCCGCGCCGAAGGCGGAAGGTCTCGCCGGTGCGCAAGAAATTCAAAAGGTCGCTTTAGGACTTTCGCTGGTGCTCGTTCTGGTTACGGCCGGCGGGGCTTTTGCGGTTGCTCGGCGCATGACTATGCCGATGAAAGTTGCCGTTGAGCGTATCGAGGATTACGCGACCGGCGTCACGTCCCTGGACTTGCCGACGCATCGGAAGGACGAGATCGGCGATCTTTCCCGAGCATTCACCAGTCTGGTCGACTCGCTGGAGGAAGCCAGAAGTGAAGAACGCGCCATACTGGCGCGGCTTGAGGCCATTGCGGACAACACGGTTGAGGGGCTGATCACGACGGACGAGTTAGGCACGATCCTAAGCTTCAACCGGGGGGCGGAAACGATGTTCGGCTATACGCAATCCGAGGCTGTCGGAAAGCCCGTCGATATTTTGATGAGCACGGAATATGCGGAACGCCATGACGAGTCTTTGGCGCGGTACAAGTTGACCGGCGAGTCGGAAGTGCTCGGCAAGGCGCTTGAGCGCGAAGGCATGCGGAAAGACGGAACCGAGTTTCCGATTGAATTGACGATCAGCGAAGTGCGTGTGAACGGAATGCGAATTTTCAGTGGCATCGCGCGGGACATCAGCGAGCGAAAATTAGTTGAGCAGCAATTGATCGCGACCTCCGAAGCTTTGCAAAAAAGTAATAACGATCTTGAGGAATTCGCCTATATCGCCTCCCATGATTTGAAGGAACCGATCCGGGCCATCAGCAACCACGCCCAGTTCCTGGGGGAAGATCATGGCGACGCGCTGGGTGATGACGGGATGAAGCGGCTCGATCGGATACGGGACCTCTGCGCAAAATCCGAACGCTTGGTTTCCGATCTATTGTACTTCTCGCGTATCGGGCGCGGCGATGACGACGCTCAGTCGATCGACCCGTCAAAGACGATCGACGCCATCAAGAGCGCCTTGGTCGATTATCTTGCCGAGCGGAAAGCGACGATCGATGTCGTGACGGATTTACCCTTACTCGCCGGTGACCCGTCGCGGATCAAAAGCGTCTTCCAGAACCTGATCGTCAACGGGGTGAAGTACAACGACCGGGACGAAAAGCGTATTGAGATCGGGTACGAAGAACCGGTCGGCGACGAACCGGGCAAGTTCTATGTGAAGGATAACGGGATCGGCATTCCTGACGAGTTCCAGGAACGCGTTTTCACCATTTTTAAACGCCTGCACAACGACCGCGCTTACGGCCCCGGCTCTGGAGCGGGGCTTAGCTTCGTGCGGAAGATCGTCGAACGGCATGGCGGCAAGATCACCGTCGAGTCGCGTGAAGGCGAAGGTTCGAAATTCATTTTCAGCCTCACCGAAGCAATGCGGTCGCCAGAAAGCTGACACGAATGCCGCCGGGAGAATGAATGTTAGGAAGGTCTTAATAAACCTTTCGCTTATAATTGGTGGGAAAACACAAAGTTTTTCTTTCGGGCTTGTATTGAGACAGGGCCGCAGAAATGGAGGAATTGAGTGTCAAAAAATTCAGTTGAGAAGCCCTATCATGTGGCAAACGCTGGACGTTCCCTCTCTTTGCGGTTCCTCTTACTTTTCCCGGTATTTGCCTTTTGCGTTCTGTATTCAATCGGGGTCGCAAACGCGGCCGAAAAACTTGTCGTAGCGACCTCAAAAAGCGGTTGGCTGATTTGGATCGCCCAGGAGCGCGGCTTGTTCGAAGACTATGGGGCGGATGTGGCCGTCGAACTCGTTGAATCCGGTGTTGAGGCAGGAAAAGGGCTGATTGATGGGCGGTATGATATCGCCACGATGTCCGAATTCGCCTTTGTTTCACGAAGTTTCTCAAATGTGGATCTGCGCATTTTCGGGACCGCGGCGGCTATCTACAATGTTCGACTTGTTGGACGATTGGGCAGTGGTCTTGCAAGTTTCTCGGATCTGCCCGGCAAAAAAATCGGGCTCAGAACGGGCGCGATTGGCGAGTTCTTTCTGGGCAAGACTCTTGACCTACACGGAACCAGTCTAGAAGCGGTTCAAATTGAGGATATTCCGGCGACTGACCTGCCGAACGCTGTCGCAGACGGTAAGGTCGATGCGATAGTGTCCTGGGAACCCTATGCCACGGAAGCGCAGGGACTTCTGGGGGACGATGCAATGTTTGCCGACTTGCAATCGGAACAGCCCTATTACTTCACGTTATCCGCGTCGCAAAAAACGCTCATAGAAAACCAAGAGACGATCGAAAGGTTCCTGCAGGCGCTTATTGATGCTGCCGAATGGGCGCAGCGGAATGAAACAGAGGCAATGAAACTGCTGGGACGGGTTTTGAATCTAAATTTGGATGACCTCGAGCGCTTCTGGAGTGGCCATGTCATGGAAGTTGCGATCACCCAGGACCTCCTTTTTCTAATGGAACAGGAAGCGCGTTGGCGCGTCGAGCGTGGTCTAAGTGCCGGCGGAATTCCAAATTACCTTGAGCGGCTGGAAACGGGCCCGCTCGAACGAGTTGCACCCCATCATGTTGGTGTCATTCAATAGGCATGCACGATGCAAATTAGATCGGGAACCCAGATCTTAACCGGTGCGATCGCAGCAGGGATTATATGCCTTGTCGCAATCAATATTTACGGTGTTCGGCTGATCGACGAGCTTCAGCAATTCGATGAGTTGTCCCGGGACATTCGGGATAATGTCTTTGACCTCAATATACTTGCGAATGAATTGGGGGTGCGAAGGTCCGCGCGCGTTGAGCGACAGTTTGAATCGCGTTTATCCGGTTTGCACAACTTGTTCGACAGTCTTGAAACGCATCCAAAAGTGCAGCCTTCGGTCTTGCGCCGGATGAAACGTAGCGCAGCCGGCCTGCAAATATTCTTCGAACGTCTAGAGAGTCTTGAATCCGGCCCGGCTATGTCGGGAACCGATGCACGCGGCAGAAGAGCAGTTATACAGTCGTTCCTGGGTGCTTCGCAGACCCTCTCCGATTTGGCTCGAAGGTTATCTAGAGGAAGCGCTGACTCGATTCTGAAGATTGAAGCCGACATAAAACTCCTAAGTACGATAGCGCTTGTCGTAACGATCCTTCTGCTCTCAGGAGTCTATGGCTTTATTGTTTTTACAGTTCTTAGACCTATTGTTGCGTTGCACGAAAAGGTTGTTGGTATGGGGCCGTTGAATGTTGCCGCCCTTCCCGAAAAGCCGGTTGGGAACGAACTGAAAATGATCTCGGCAGAATTGGATTCACGCCTTGAAGCAATCCGGATGGCTGAAACGCGGCTACAGAACAAGGCGCGTGAGTTACAACGAAGTAATAGCGATCTGGAAGAATTCGCCTATATCGCGTCTCATGATTTGAAGGAACCAATTCGTGCTATTAGCAATCACGCCCAGTTCCTGTTTGACGACCACAACGAGGTCATAGGTGAAGACGGATCAAAACGGATAGGACGGATCCGAGAGCTATGCAAAAAGTCCGAGGGGCTAATCTCCGCCTTGCTGGAGTTTTCCCGTATTGGTCGAAGTGAAGAAGCGGTGCAGAGGATCGACCTGGCTGAGACGATTGATATTATCACGGTTTCACTGGCCGATTACCTGACCGAATGCAACGCAACCGTCGATATCGTAACAGCCTTGCCACCAGTTTTTGGTGACCCGTCTCGAATCCAAAGCGTCTTCCAGAACCTGATCGTCAACGGGGTGAAGTACAACGACCGGGACGAAAAGCGTATTGAGATCGGGTACGAAGAACCGGTCGGCGACGAACCGGGCAAGTTCTATGTGAAGGATAATGGGATCGGCATTCCCGAAGAGTTCCAGGAGCGGGTATTCACCATTTTTAAACGCCTGCACAACGACCGCGCTTACGGGCCCGGCTCTGGAACGGGGCTTAGCTTCGTGCGCAAGATCGTCGAACGTCATGGCGGCAAGATCACCGTCGAGTCGCGTGAAGGCGAAGGTTCGAAATTCATTTTCAATTTGAGGGAGGCAGGATGATGGCGGGGGTGAATCTGCAACCGATCATCATCGTTGAGGACAGCGATGACGATTTCGAGGCGACGGAGCGCGCCTTGAAACGCGATGGCCCCATCGCGAATCCGCTGGTTCGGTTCGACAACGGGCAAGACGCACTGGACTACATGTTCAATCGGCCGCCATACGAGGATCGTGCGGCGAACCCGATCCCCGCGATCGTTTTGCTCGACCTTAACCTGCCAGGCGTCGACGGCAGGCAAGTCCTGACCGAATTGAAAAATAGCGAGGCAACGCAGAAAATTCCCGTTGTCATCATGACGACGTCGGACGACCCGCGTGACGTCAACAGCAGTTACGCAAAGGGGGCCAATAGCTACCTTCGCAAGCCGGTTGCCTTGGAAGACCTGTTCCGAACCATACAGCTGTTCAAGGAGTATTGGCTGAGCGTGGCGATTCTTCCCAAGGTGGGAGAGTGAAGGCGTGGCAAAGTTCCTTATCATAGACGACAGCCCGGACGATCGCGAATTGATCGCGCGAACCCTGAAGAAAACGGTATCTTTCAGGAACGCGGAAGTGCGAGAGGCTGAACATGTGGAACACGGTCGCCGGGAATTGGAAGGCGGTGAGATAGATTGCCTGCTGCTGGACTTTTCTATGCCGGGCGAGAGCGGGCTGGACTTTCTGGTCGACATCCAACTCCGCTTTCCGGAACTGCCCGTTGTCATGATCACCGGTGAGGGCAATGAAAGAACAGCGGTCGACGCCCTGAAAAGCGGCGCGCTGGACTATATCGTGAAAGCCGACATTTCGCCCGACTCGCTGGAACAGGCGATCGGGAAGGCGATCGAGAAAAAGCATCAGGAAGTCGAGATCATCCGGCATGCCCACTATGATGAACTTACCGGACTTCCCAATCGGCGAGCCTTGTTCAACCGGCTACAATATCTGGAAGGTCGCGCGCCTCGCGGTGTACCGCCCTACGCCATCGTGTTCATGGATTTGGACGGTCTGAAGCAAGTCAATGACGCAATGGGTCATGAGATCGGCGACCGGCTGATCAAAGAAGTCGCCGAGCAGCTGCGTGTTTGCGTGCGGGAAGGCGATTTGGTGGCGCGCATCGGCGGGGATGAATTCGTCGCGATATTGGAAAACCTGACCGGTGACGGCATCAAGGACAGCGACATCGCCACCGCGCGCTTCCGGGAGTCGATCGACAGGCACCTATTTGACTTCGATGGAAAGGTCGTCAATGCCGGCATGAGCGTCGGCTATGCGATTTATCCGACCTCGTCGAAGAGTCGATCAGATTTGCTGGCGATTGCCGACAAGGCCATGTATGCGGATAAACAGGCCCGAAAGGAATTGGCGAAAAAAGCCAATTGATTGAACGCCATAACAGGTGTTCAGTGGTGCTCTGTACGCACAATATTGCCGAAATTTTTCCGCAGGAGGGACTTTTCAGGGAGTATGGTGACCCCCAGAACGGTGGTCTCGACCAAACCTGCCTAAGGAGGTTTGGTGGAGCTGAGGGGAATCGAACCCCTGACCTCGTCATTGCGAACGACGCGCTCTCCCAACTGAGCTACAGCCCCATCTCGGAAAACCCGGAAGCCGGATCTTCGTCGGTGGCGTTCCATTGCAAGGAACGGCACTCGGGAAAGGCTTCTGGAGTCGTCCCCGAATTCGGGCCGGAATATGTTGAGGGCGGGGAGGCTTGTCAAGCCGAATAGAGCGACCTTTCCAACCAATATCGTCCATGCCCGGCAGCGCCGACAGGGAACTTTCCGGCGTTTCCTGCAATTAACCCGCCCTCGCGTGCTTGCGGCGGGCAGGGGGCGCCTTTATCTATGGAAACACAGGAGTTTCACCGCCCAGCAGGCGATGTACTCATAAATTGCCGGAACATCAGTCGAGGACCGACCGGATATGGATGTAATACTGTTTTCCCTGATCCGCATTATCAATGTGGCACTGAATCTATATCTGTGGTGCATCATCATTTCCGCGGTGTTGAGCTGGCTTGTCGCCTTCAACGTGGTGAACACGTCGAACAAATTCGTCTATATGGTGGGCGACTTCCTGTACCGGATCACCGAGCCCGCTTTGCGGCCAATCCGACAGTTCATGCCGAACTTGGGCGGAATCGATATTTCGCCGGTTCTTCTGATCCTGATCATCTATTTCATTCAAAGCCTGCTTGTCGGCTTCGCGGCCCGCCTTTAAACGGCCCACTATAAGCGAAAGACAGACGGCGATCTGCACGCGACGGGTTCCGCATGGGCGCCACAGTTTCACCGATCACGCCCAAACCCGATGGGGTGACTGTATCCGTCCGGTTGACGCCAAAGGCCTCCGCGAACCGTATCCAGGGCTTGGCGGAGGATGCCGCCGGCGGGGTGGTGCTGAAAGCCGCTGTCACGGCCCCGCCGGAAAAGGGCAAGGCCAACGCGGCGTTGATCAAACTGCTGGCCAAGGCGTGGTCGCTGCCGAAAACGTCGCTCACGGTCATCTCCGGCGCGACGGACCGCAATAAAGTCCTGCATATCGAGGGCGACCCGGACATCCTGGTGAAACAGCTCGGGATCGCCATGAAGCACCTTTATGATTAACCACGCATTTTGGACAGCCGGCACGGCCGATTGGGGGAAAAGATGACTGAAGCAAAGATCATCGATGGAAAGGCTTTTGCCGCGGATGTTCGCGGGCGCGTGAAATCGGCCGTGGACGTATTGAAAGCGGACCATGGCATAACGCCGGGGTTGGCCGTGGTGCTGGTGGGCGAGGACCCGGCCAGTCAGGTCTATGTCCGGAACAAGGGGAAGCAGACCCTGGAAGCCGGCATGAACAGCTATGAATTCAAGATGCCCGACACGGTCAGCCAGGAAGAGCTGTTGGCCAAGGTGGCTGAATTGAACGAGGACCCGGCAGTGAACGGAATTCTGGTTCAGCTTCCCCTGCCCGATCATATGGACGATCAGGCGGTTATCACCGCGATCGACCCGGACAAGGATGTGGATGGGTTCCATCTGGTCAATGTCGGCCGCCTTTCTGTCGGTGCGACGGATGGTTTGATTCCCTGTACGCCGCTGGGCTGCCTGTTGATGCTGAAGGACCATTTCGGCGGCAGCCTCAGCGGCAAGCGCGCCATTGTCGTTGGTCGGTCCAATATCGTAGGGAAGCCGATGTTCAATCTGCTGCTGCAGGAAAGCTGTACGGTAACCGTTGCGCATTCCCGCACCGACGATCTGCCGGGTGAATGCCGCCGGGCGGATATCGTGGTCGCCGCGGTGGGCCGCCCTGAAATGGTGAAGGGCGATTGGATCAAGCCGGGCGCTGTCGTGATCGATGTCGGCATCAACCGCATCGAAAAGCCTGACGGCGGCACCCGCCTTGTGGGTGATGTGGAATTCGAAAGCGCCAAATCGGTCGCCGGGGCGATCACCCCGGTGCCGGGCGGTGTCGGACCGATGACCATTGCCTGCTTGCTGCGGAATACGGTGACCGCCTGCTGCCAGCAGAACGATATTCCAGAACCACCCATGTAACAGGATGCGCAGAGCGGGGGAGTATCCCGATGGCGGCACTATTCCTTCAGGAAAAAGTCCAACTGCCAGTCCATGTCTTCCTCGGACATGGGCCAAAGATCGGGGTCGTCCGCGACGACGATCTTTGAGGGCGGCAAGCCCATCAACTGAACCTGCAAGGGGCCGATCACGTCGGTCGACATGCCGGCTTTCCAGGCAAGCGCCACCAGGGCCTTGCCGCTTCGCTGTGCCACAATACGGGCGGCAGCCTCACGCGCGACATTCGCCAAACTGGCGAGCGCCGCTTCCACGAAGCGTTTCCGGCCCGCCTCCAAGGATTCGACAATTGCCGCCTCGGTCAATTTTCCGGCCTTTTTAAGGGCTTCGATTTCTTCCTCGGTAACATCGTCCTGGGCCCATTCCGGGTCGGCAAGGTCCTGTTTGCCGTTGGCTTCGCCCAGGCGTTCGGCGACGACTTCGGCCACCGCCTCCAGGGTTGCCGCTTCCAGGTCCTCACGCGCCTGAAGCTTGGCAAGCAGGTGATCCGCGACAAAGCCAGCCAGCATACGGGCCGACCGCATCGACAATGAAGGACGCGCGACCAAGGGGGCGTGCCAGGAAACGATCTTTTCCGACTTTGCGGTCAAGGCATCCAGTGTTTCCTCACGAATCTGCGCGGTACCGTTTGCCAACAGGACGGCCACCGTTTCATCGTCTCCCTTGCCGACAATCGCATCGGCGACGTCGCCGGAGACGTTGCGGCGTTCGGAAATAGCGGCCAACTTCCCTTGTGCCGCCCCGGCATTGATGATCGACAGAAGGTCCTTGTCCGTCAGGACGGGGGAGAATCGCAGCACCGGCCTTGAAACCACCAATTCTGCGTCGGAGGCCAGTTGCTGGATAACCGAATGCGGTGCGTCGGCAACGTCCTGCAAGGCTTCGGCCATGATCTGACGGACCCGGACAATCTGGTCCTGCGCCAATTTTTCCAGGACCTGCATTGTGTATTCATACAATGCACCACGATCCTTGTCGGGAAGGGCCGGGGTCAGTCTGGCGATTTTTGTGGCCAGGGCCGTGCGGATCTCGTCATCCCCGTCATCGGCCAGAAGCAGGTCCGCCTGTCGGGGTGTCCGCTCATTGTTGGCGATTTCCAGCCGGACGTCGTTGCTGCTGTCTTCGGCCAGAAAATACAGGACTTCAGGCCGCGTCGCCGGATGGCGCGCAAGGGCGCGGCGAACAGCGGGATCGGAGTCGCGAAGCAATTTCTTGGACTGCTCGTAGCTCAAGTCTTCGGGCAGCAAAGAAAGGTCGCCATCGACGGGAGGATTCGATTGACCTTCATCCTTCATACCGGAAAATCCCACGCTCCGTTTCGTTCGTCCATGCTTATATCAAGGCGCTTGTGCACATTCCGCACTTTACGCTTCCCTGGGCGCTTGCGCCTCATCCACCGGCGGTTCCACAGCAAACTGGTTCTTGCCGGACCGTTTGGCGGCATACATCGCCGTATCGGCGCGCGACATCAGATCCGCAAGATCACCTTCGGCGGTCGCGACAAAGGGTGCGATGCCGACGGAAATACCGAACGGCTTGTCCGGGCTGGCGCCGAAAGTCGAAAGCGGACTACAGGCCTCGATCAGCTCCACCGCCCGGCGCTGGGCTGTATCCATATCCGTTTCATCCAGCCACAAGGCGAATTCATCGCCCCCAAGACGGACTGCGAGATCATAGCCACGGCTATAGGTTTGCAGCAGACCCGCCACGGCGACGAGAACGGTGTCGCCTTCTTCATGCCCGAACGTGTCGTTGATCGGCTTGAAATTGTCCAGATCGACATACAGCAGACAACCGTTGCGTCTGTATCGACGGGCGCGATCCAGGGCGAGGTCCATTTCTTCCAGAAAGGCGCGGCGGTTCAGCAGATGGGTCAAGCCGTCGGTGCGCGCCAGACGTTCCAGGACCTGCTGATCCGTGATCTGGCGCAGGGCGACGCCTAAAGGGCCTTCGATAGCCTCCAGCAACGCCTTTGTATCGTCCGACCATTCATGCCTTTTCCCGGGCGATGCGGGATCGCCCTCCCAAACCAGGATCGCGCCGTTGGGCACCCCGCGGAACAATGTCACCGCGCCCAACTGTCCATATTCGCCGACCGTCGCGGTCCCGTCCAATGGCAATGCTTCGGCCGCAGATAGAGAGACGGTGTCATCGGGTGTGCGTCCGAATTGCGCGGCCATGTCCCACCCCCCTTCATCCTTGATCAGGATACTGCAGCCGTCGGCCCCGGCCGCGCGCGTCAGGGTCTTGGCGGCAGTCTCCATCATTGCCGCGGGCGTTTCTTCATCGCGTGTCAGATTGACGATATAACGAACGAGATCTTCCCGGTGCTTCGATTGGGCCAATTCGGTTTGGGCGATCCGCTCGGTCGTAACATCCAGTCCCAGGCCGCGGGCGCCGACCCGTTTGCCTTCCCCATCCACCAACGGCAAGGCCGATACCATGATACATCGGGGTTCACCCGCAGCATTCCGAAGCCAGATATCCACATGCCGAACCGGCGTTTCGGGTGAGAACGGCAACCGACCGGTCACGCTCATCGGATGGGCCAAAAAGGCCTCTGGCTTTTCACCAACCAGTTGGGAAGGCCGGAATCCGATCGCTCCTTTGGGGGAGACGAAGCTGAACCGTCCGTGCTGGTCGGTCTCCCAGGCGAAATCGCTCGCCAATTCCGTCAGGTCTTTGTAAAGGCCGCGGGACTGGGTCAGCGCATCCCGGATCATCTCGTCATGGCTTCGGTCGCGCCCGACTAACAGGATTGATCCATCAGGACTGGGAATCGCCAGGAATTCGATTTTGCGACGATAATTGTCCGAGGGTGCATCGCATTCATGAATCACGAAAACGATCTCGGCGATCCTGGCCTTGCCGGCGTCATAAGCATCGCGGGCGTGTTGCCGCAGGGCCTCGCGTCCCTCATCCGTCAGGTGAAGGGCCTTCGCGGGCTGGTTCAAGGCAGCAATATCTACCGCCTTGTCCGATGGATCCCCAGCGACCCTGTAGACCGGTGCCGAATAGTCGGTGAACACCGAATGCTCCTGTTTATTTTCACTATCGCGCGGCACTTTCAGGGATGACGATCAGGTTGAAAAGCATTCCTCAACATCCGTCGGCACCTTTCAATTTGGTAGAGCTAATAAAGGTGATGTTTGATTGGTACCAATACCAAATGGAATGTGAACGGATTTTGTAGACAGTTTGATGCATTTTCGCGGTACCGAATTATATAAAGCGCTGATTTGTCCCGACTTCAGGGGCTTGCCGGGCCTTCGTGCCTGCGCCACATTCCTGCCATGCGAAACGGATCTGATTATCACGAAAAACTGGACGACGCGGAAACCTGGATCTTCGATCTGGACAACACGCTCTATCCGGCGACCTGCAATCTGTTCGATCAGGTGGACAAGAAAATGGGTGCCTTCATCAGCGCCTATCTCGACGTCGACCTTGTGGAGGCGCGCGTCATTCAAAAGCGATACTTCCGGGAGCACGGGACGACGCTTAACGGAATGATGACCCATCACGGAATGGACCCGGCGGAATTCCTCGCTTTCGTGCACGACATCGACTACAGCCCGGTGCAACGGAACGAAGACTTGGTCCACGCGATTCAGCGATTGCCGGGGCGTAAGGTGATCTTCACGAACGGAACCGTGGCCCATGCAAAATCCGTCCTGGATCGGTTGGGCATTCACGACGAATTCGAGGTCTTTTTCGATATCGTCGCGTCCGACTACGTGCCGAAGCCGAACCCGGCGCCCTATGACAAGCTGTTGGCGGCGCATGACATCGATCCGAAGCGGGCGGTCATGCTGGAGGATATCGCGCGGAACCTGGAACATCCGGCGGCGCTGGGCATGACGACGGTTTGGGTTCGGACCGATCATGATTGGTCGCATGATGGCACAGGCGAAGGCGACCACATTCACCATGTCACCGACGACCTTGCGGAATGGCTGTCGGGCTATGTCCGGTCCCGCCACGGGTGATCCGCGAATATGGCGCTGCAAAGCTGAATAATGCCTTTGCACGGCTGGTCGGTTGATGTCCCTATCGCCATAGTGCAAAAGACCGCGTCAACGCGCGCTGCCGTAGGATCGAGAAGCGCGCAACAGAACCGCAAGAATAGAACGAGTGAGAGCCAATGAGCATTGCCGACCTTGAAAAGACGATCGACGACGCCTTCGAGGCGCGCGACGGTATCAACACCTCCACCACCGGCGCGGTGCGCGACGCGGTTGAGGAAGCTTTGAACCTGCTCGATTCCGGGAAGGCCCGCGTCGCGGAGAAATCCGCTGACGGCTGGGTGGTCAATCAATGGCTGAAGAAAGCGGTGCTGCTCAGCTTCCGCCTGAACGACATGGCCCCAGTCCCGGGCGGTCCCGGAACCAACACCAACTGGTGGGACAAGGTGCCGAGCAAATTCGAAGGCTGGGGCGAGAACGCATTCCGCGCCGCGGGCTTCCGCGCGGTCCCGAACTGCATCGTACGCAGGTCCGCCTATATCGCGCCGGGCGTCGTGCTGATGCCCAGCTTCGTTAACCTGGGCGCCTATGTCGATAGCGGCACCATGGTCGATACCTGGGCCACCGTCGGGTCCTGTGCGCAAATCGGCAAGAACGTCCACCTGTCGGGCGGCGCCGGGATCGGCGGGGTTCTTGAACCCCTGCAGGCCGGCCCGGTGATCATCGAGGACAATTGCTTCATCGGTGCGCGCTCCGAAGTGGTGGAAGGCGTCGTCGTCGAAGAAGGGTCCGTGCTTTCCATGGGTGTTTTCATCGGCGCCAGCACCAAGATCGTCGACCGCAATACGGGCGATGTGCATATCGGCCGTGTTCCGGCCTATTCGGTGGTGGTGCCGGGTAGTCTGCCGGGTAAGCCTCTGCCGGACGGTTCGCCGGGGCCCAGCCTGTATTGCGCGGTGATCATCAAGCGCGTGGACGAGCGGACCCGGTCCAAGACTTCCATCAACGACCTGCTGCGTGATTGAGCGGAATAGTTGACCGATATGGATCCCGTCGCTTTTGCCGCTGATCTTATCCGTTGCCCCAGCGTCACGCCGGCCGAAGGCGGCGCGCTGGACCTGTTGCAGGAACGGCTGACGTCATTGGGGTTCCAGTGTCGTCGCATGCCGTTCCACGCGCCGGGTACGGACCCTGTCGACAACCTCTATGCCCGTCTGGGCACCGGACAGCCGAACTTCGTTTTCGCGGGCCATACCGATGTGGTGCCGGTAGGAGACAATGGCGCCTGGACCCGGGACCCGTTCGCGGGCGAGGTTGCCGATGGCGTTCTGCACGGCCGTGGCGCTTCCGATATGAAGGGCGCCATCGCGGCCTTTACCGCCGCGGTGGCCCGTTTCCTCGATTCCCATGGTGCACCCAACGGGTCTATCAGCCTGTTGATCACCGGGGATGAGGAAGGTCCGGCGGTCAACGGAACCCGTAAAATGCTGGAAGCGCTGGCCGCCGATGGGGAGGTGTTCGACGCCTGCATCACCGGTGAACCGACGAACCCCGATGAACTGGGCGATATGGTAAAGATCGGCCGCCGGGGCAGCTTGAACGGTTACCTGACAGCCTTCGGGACCCAGGGCCATACCGGGTATCCGCATCTGGCCGATAACGCGGCCCATCGCATGGTCGACCTGCTCAAGGCCTTGATCGATTTGGAACTGGACGCGGGTAGCGATCATTTCCAGGCCTCCACCCTTGCGATCTCGACCATCGATATCGCCAATCCCGCAACCAATGTTATTCCCGCGGAAGCGAAAGCGGTCTTCAACATTCGGTTCAATGACTTGCACAGTAGCGCCTCGCTGGAGGAGAAGCTGCGTGCGGTTCTGGACGAAGCGGCTGGCGGGACGGCGCATTACGCGTTGGAAATCGTTTGCTCCGGCGAATCTTTCCTGACGCCGCCGGGTGATCTGTCGGAGATGCTGACCGAAGCCTGTCTGGAGGTCGTCGGACGGCGGCCTGAACTCAGCACGACCGGCGGGACGTCGGACTCCCGGTTCATCAAAGACTATTGCCCGGTTGTCGATTTCGGCCTTGTGGGCAAGACCATGCATAAAGTCGACGAACAGGTTCCTGTCGCCGATGTCGAGGGGTTAAGTCGGATCTACGGGAAAGTCCTGGACCGGTATTTCGGCGTCGCGGACTGATCGGAATCCACTGGATGCAATCGCCTCCCTCCCTTGTGGAAGTTCAGGTCAATCTCATTGGCGCCTGGCGCTTGTTCCGCCGCGATCCCAGCGGGATAAACCTTTTCGGTCAAGACGAAGCGGCATTCTGGAAAAGCTTCTGGTGCGCGGTGATCATCGCGCCGGCCTATATCGCCCTTCTGGTGCTGATTCCTGACCAGTTGAGGACCCAGGTCTCCCTCGTACGGGTCGTCCCGGTGGAGATTATTTCCTACGCGATCGGATGGGTGGCATGGCCTTTGATCGCCTACACCCTGCTCGGCGTCATGGGGGTTCGGGACAGATATATCCCCTATATCGTCGCCTATAACTGGTCCAGCGGGCCGCAGGTCCTCATGTTGTTGGGCATCGCACTCGTCTCGGCGGCATTTAACCTGCCGATGGACGCTTTCCTAATGATGAACCTGTTCGCGATGATCTGGTTGTTGGCCTATCACGGCTACATCATCCGGGTGGCCACCGGGCTCGATATAGGGGTCGTCTTCCTCATGGTCCTGGGGGAAGCGGTGTTGAGCTACATGGTCAATTTCGCCCGGGACGTCGTGACATTGGGCTTGTTCTGACGACGGGTCCGGTCGGTCAGGCCCGGTGCGGCGTTATTCTTCCTCGTCCGGATATTTCACCGAAACCAGATACAGGCCTCCCGGCGGGGCCGTGGGACCTGCCGCGCTTCGGGACTTCGCGTCCAAAGCCTTTTTCACCATATGCGGCGTCCATTTACCGCGGCCGACCAATTCCAAGGTTCCGACGATAATCCGGACCTGATTGTGCAGGAACGATCGCGCGGCGACGTCGACGTGAATTTCCTCACCGGCCCGGCGGACGCGAACCCTGTCCATCGTTTTAACCGGGCTGTCGGCTTGGCATTCGGTGCTGCGGAAACTGGTGAAATCGTGATTGCCGATCAGGGCCTGGGCGGCTTCGTGCATGGCCTCGGCATCGAGCGGGCGCTGATTATGCCAGACCTTGCCCGAATCGAGGGCGGGCGGCGGCCGGCGGTTCAGAATACGATACAGATAAACGCGGCCGATGGCGGAAAACCGGGCGTGAAAATCATCCGGCACGGGCTCTGCTTCCAGGATTGAGATCGGGTCCGGGCGCAGGTGGAAATTGAGCGCATCACGGACCTGGCTGGCGCGCAGGTCCTTGGCAATGTCGACATGAGCGACCTGGGCCAATGCATGGACGCCGGAATCCGTTCGGCCGGCCCCTTGAACAAGGGTCTCGCAGCCGCAAAGCTTCTCAGCCGCTTCCTCCAGCCGTTGCTGTACGGTTTGGCCGTTATCCTGACGTTGCCAACCCACATAGGGGCCGCCGTCATATTCCAGGGTAAGTTTCCAACGTTGCATGGGCGCAAACTGCACGGCGCGGCGGCTGCGTCAAGATAGACCCGCCACGCCGTGCATTTGCTTGTCTTAGGCAGACTATTCCGTCGTGGTTTTGCCGTGCTGCATATGGCCGTGGCCGTCGCCACCAGGGCCTTTCGCGGCGACCCCCATGACCGTGACCGGTACCGTGACCTCACCTGTCTTCGAGAAGTTGAGCTTCACTTGGAAATGCTCACCTTCCTTCAGCGGACCATGCAGGCTCATCAACATTACATGCAGGCCACCCGGTTTCATCATCACCATGCCGCCGGCGGGTACGGTGACGTCCCCGGCGGGCATCATCTTCATGACGCCGTTTTCGTGCTTGTGGGTGTGGACCTCGGTCTTGCCGCCGACACCGCTATCGGCGCCGATCAGGACGTCGTCGCTATCGCCCTTGTTGTGAATGACGAAGAAGGCCGCCCCGGCCTTGGCATGATCGGTGGCGCTGGCGCGCGCCCAACCCGGCTCGATCGTCAGATCGCCTGACGTGACCGGCTCCATGGCTTGGGCGGCGATCGGCGCCGCGGCGATGGACATAATGGTGAATAGAGCGGCGGCGGCCGCTTTAAGAATGGTATTCATGGTCGTAACTCCGACGAAATAAAGTTGATGCTTGGTTTTTAGGCGTTGGCCCGCGTAGGGCCCGCCGCCGGCGGGCCACGCGCATCAAATCCCGCCCTGGGGGCGGTTCCCGGATTGTGGTCGGATGACAGAATAGGAAGGCGCTCGCCCAGGGCTGCGGGCTGAACGGTTTCTTCGAAGCCGCGGGCGGGCAGGAAGAGGTGTGCGGCATGGAGGACGCAATGATTGCAGGCCTCCACATAGCTTCCGCGCCCATCCTCACCATTTGCCGTATCGCTGAATGGCTGGGAAGCGGCGGCGGGCAAGGGGACGCGGACGATACCGTCGGCGGCGCAAATCTCCAGAACACGATTGGGCGCGCCTGGTTCCGCGGCAACAGACAGGGGAATCGGAAGCAACAGTTGGAAAAACAGCCCGAAAAGGGCCAATCCAACCGCCAGCGAGCGACGTGCGCTATGACCCGCGCGTGCCGTCATTCGGCGGCCATCTTACCGATGTCCTCAATCTCGAAAGGCACCGATTGGTAGACATCGTTGATCCAGTTGCTGAACAGCAGATGGGCATGGGCCCGCCAGCGGTTCGGCGGTTCCTGCGCCGGGTCGTCGTCGGGGAAGTAGTTCTTCGGCACGTCGATCGGCAGACCCTGGCTGGCATCGCGGTTGTATTCGTCGGCCAGCGTGCGGGCATCATATTCCAGATGATTGAATATGTAGATCTGGCGGTAACGCTGGTCCTGCACCAAGCACAGGCCGGATTCCGGCGATTCCGCCAGGACCTGCAGCATCGGGTCTTCCGGCAGGTCTTCTTTCCGCGTTTCGGTATGCCTGGAAACCGGAATCTGGAACGTATCATTGAAACCGCGCAGCAGCGTATTCCCCGGCGCGGTTACAGTGTGTTCGAACACGCCGAACATTTTCCCGGGCAGTTCGTGCTTGGGAATGTCGCGGAAATGTTTCAACGCGGCCTGGGCGCCCCAACAGATGTTGAACGTGCTGTGCACATTGCTTTGGGTCCAGTCGAAAATACGGTTCATTTCCGCCCAATAGTGTACGTCCTCGAAGGGCAGGGTCTCGATCGGCGCGCCGGTGACGATAAGCCCGTCGAACTTCTGATCCTTCACGTCTTCCCAGGTGTGGTAGAACGCGCTGAGATGTTTCTGGGACACATTCGTCGGCACGTAGGATCCCGTCGTCAGCAGGGTCAGTTCAACCTGCAACGGCGTGGCGCCGATCAGCCGGGTCAGCTGTGTCTCGGTGCTTTCTTTTTTTGGCATCAAATTCAGGACAGCGATTCGCATCGGCCGTACGTCCTGACGGACCGCATCGCGTTCATCCATCACAACGACGCCCTCATCTTCGAGATGACGGCGGGCGGGGAGCTCGTCCGGAATCTTGATCGGCATCTGCTCTGGTCCTCAACTCAACGCGCCCTAAGGGGGCGGTCCCACAAAACACCTTTTGCCCCATATCAACGCTTTTGGCGGATCTGCGGCGATCGGCTCGGGACCGGGATTTCCTCCAGGGCGCTCTGCTATAGGGCTCTGTTTTTCATTTTTCCCAGGATACATAACAAACAGGCGGCTGGCTGCAACAGTTAACGCCGCATGGCCGGTATGCCCCACGAACCCTTGATATCTGGTGAGCGGTCCGCGACCCGCAAGTCCGGACTGCCCACCCGTCGGGCAAAATGCCTTTTCTGGAAAGAATGCGTCCACGTCAAAGGGCACACTGACCAATTGCCAACAAGCCAGTCAGACTGTAGGAGTGTGCCCCCGGCAAAGCACGGTTTCTCCCGGTTTTGCTGGATAACGATGGCCTCAACGACGCTGGACCTGCCTGCATCATGACGAACCGCTCCCTGGATGATCTTCGGCGGGAAATCGACGAGATCGATGACGCTATCCATGACTTGATCATGAAACGCGCCGACGTGGTGCAACATGTGGGGGCCGCGAAGAAAAGTCAGACGGTTCTGCCGATCCGTCCGTCCCGCGAAGCTTTCATGCTGCGCCGGTTGAGCGGCCGTCATAATGGCCCGTTCCAGCTGTCGGCCCTGGCGCGGATGTGGCACGAGATGATCGCCGCCTTCACCATGATCCAGGCCAGCTACAAAATTGCCGTTTTTTCGGACACGTCGCATCACACGCTTTGGGACCTGGCGCGGGACCAATTCGGCTCGCAAGTGCCCATGACCGCCTTTGAAACCCGGCGGGAAGTGCTGCAGCAGGTTATGAACGGACAGGCGGATGTAGGCGTCCTTCCCCCGCCGGAAGAAGATGACGACCATCCCTGGTGGACCCAACTGGCCGTCCCCGGCGCGCCAGTCATCGTCCAGCGCATGCCCTTTGCCGGCGTCGGCAATGTACGCGGCGTTCCGGCGGAAGCTGTAGCGATCGCCCGGCTCGAACCTGAACCGACCGGTGATGACGTCAGTTTCATCGTTTTCGCGACAGCCGATCCCGTCAGTCGAAGCACCTTGGTCTCCAAAATGAAGGAAGCGAGCCTGCCTGGCGTGCTGCTTGCCTCGCTGGAGCAGAACGGCGAGTGGATACATCTTGCACAGGTGGAAGACTTCGTTGCCTCGGAAGACCAGCGCGTGACCAAATTCGTGAAGGCGGGCCCGGCAATAGCGGCGCGGGTGATTGGTGCTTATGCAATGCCGATTGCAGGGGCGTCAAAGCCCGGCGGTGCCGAGGCCGGCGAATAAGGTACTGGTGATTAAGTTTCTTGTAGCTAAGTTTCTGGCGGTTAAGTTTTTGGGGAGCAAGGACAGATGATGCGGCCGACTCCGAAGCCGGGCGTGATGGATGCCCCGCTATACGTTCCGGGCGATCACAAACTGGAAGGGATCGACGAACCGGCGATCCTGTCCGCCAACGAAAATCCGTTGGGACCGAGTGCCGAAGCCGTCGGCGCGTTTCGCGACGGTGCGGAAAAGCTACATCGCTATCCCGACGGGGGCGCCAATGAATTGCGCCGCGCGATCGGGGAGGTGAACGGGCTGGACCCGAATCGGATCATCTGTGGTGCTGGGTCGGACGAATTGATCACGCTGTTGATCCGGGCTTATGCCGGCGTCGGGGATGAGGTCGTCTATTCCAAACACGGTTTCGCCATGTACCGGATCACCGCGATCACCACGGGCGCGACACCGGTGGCTGCGCCCGAGAAGAACCTGACGACCGATGTCGACGCGATTCTGGCCGCGGTCGGCCCTCAGACGAAGCTGGTCTTCATCGCAAATCCGAATAATCCGACCGGCACCTATCTAGACGATAGCGAGGTTCGCCGCCTGATCGAAGGTCTGCCGTCGCATGTTCTTTGCGTGCTGGACGCGGCTTATGCGGAATACGTCTCCCGCAACGATTATTCAGCCGGTGCGGGCTTCGTCGACGATTACGACAATGTCGTCATGCTGCGGACGTTCTCCAAGATCTACGGATTGGCTGCGCTCCGTCTCGGCTGGGGCTATGCCCGTGCCGAGGTCATCGATGCCATGAACCGGCTTCGCAGCCCCTTCAATGTCAGTTCCGCCGCACAGGCAGCCGGTATCGCCGCGATCCGCGATACGGCGCATGTGGCGGAAAGCGTCCGGCACAATGACGAATGGCTGGTCTGGCTGACGGAAACGATCCGGGGGCTGGGTCTTGAAGTGAACCCATCGGTCGGGAACTTCATCCTTGTCGGGTTTGGCGACGCAGACCGCTGCAAGCGAGCGAATGCTTTCCTGGAATCGCAGGGCGTTATTGCGCGCGGTGTCGGAGGGTACGATCTGCCGGAATATCTCCGCCTGACCGTCGGGACGGAAAAGGAATGCCATATGTCGGTCGATGCCCTGAAAGGGTTCCTGGCGACCGAATAGAATGCTTTGAAGGCGGTATCAGTCCGTGCTTCCGGGCGCGGGCAGGCTTTCCGCCGTCACCGGCGCGGGCGGCGGCGCGACAGCCGCCTTTTCCGGGGGCAGCACCGGCGGGACCCGGCCCATCTTGATCGGCCCCAGATATACCTGACCGTCCAGCGCGCTCAACGGAACGGCCAATTCCGGTTCACCGCCGCCGGGCGGTGTCCGCGCGAACAGCATCAATCCGACGCCGGCCAACCGCGCTGCATCCGGCTTGATCAGATTTGCCGCGACAAGGGCGTCCAGCGTGCCGCTCAAACCGGCGACTTTCGCTTCAAAAGCCGCAGAGGGACGAAGCAGGTCGTCGAGCGCCATAGTCCCTTCCGCGCGCAGTTTGGTCGGTCCCCATTCCATGCTCAACCATGGGACGTCCAGTGTGCCGCCGGCATCACGCCAGATTTCAAGCGCGCCGCGCATATCCGTGCGCGGGAAGGGCCCCAACAGGCGTGCCCGCAACGAAGTATGCGTCACATCACGCCCCAAGGGACCGGAAAGGGCGGCGGGAAGACGCAGCCCTTGGACCAATAGGTCGATCGCAGCTTCCTCGTCTTGATGCTCGCGGGCGGGTCGGGCGGGCTGTGTCAGCGTCATGGTGGCGCGATCGATCTTCAAATCCGCGTTCAACGCCGGTGCGGTTCCGTCCACATTCTCCAGCGTGATATCCGCTTGCCGCAACCGGCCATCCAAATCGAATTCAGCTGTACCTTCGGCCTTTCCGGCTGTTGCCTGCATCGGCACCAAACGGCCCGCGATGGGCATGACGGCTTCATGGTTGCCTTCGGCGGATAGTTTGTAGGTTGTGGGCGCCCAGGGTTCAGCGGAAAGGTCGAGGTTTCCGCCACTCCAGGACCATGCACCCGCAGGGTCGGCCAAAGCAGGTTGGACTAGCCGGATGCGGACGGTCCAGGGGAAGCCGCCGACCGTTTTTTCCGAGTAATCGATCCGGTAGCCCGCCCGGCGCCAATCGTTGATCCAACCGGATACGGTTTCATCCATTTTACCGGCCCCCCACCACCAATAGGCGGAATAGGCGGCGGCTGACGCGGCAAGCACGGCCACGGCCATCAGGGAAATGCGGCGGGCGGAAATCATCATACCCCCTATATGGCAGTGGCGGCGCCATCAAACCAGAACCCACGACAAAGGAAGTGACCTGTTCCGGCAAGATTCACCGGAATGCCGACTGGCCGGTTGATCAGCGCGCGCTAATCGCTAGATTCAGACATATCATTAAAATTCGCATCCAGAGCAGGCAGTGTGAGCTACGATTTTTTCAAACGGGCACGGGATGAGCGGATCGCGGAAGGTCTGCCCGTCTTGTCCCAGGAAGAAAGCGAGCGGCGGAAACAGGCCTTCCTGTCGTCCTTGCCGCCGAAGGAAGACGTCTGGTTTTTCGGCTACGGCTCGCTGATGTGGGACCCGGGCTTCCATCACTTGGAAGCCGCCATGGTGCGGCTGCAGGGCTGGCACCGATCCTTTTGCGTTCTGTCCCACGGCTACCGCGGGACGGTTGAGTGCCCTGGGCTGGTTCTGGGTCTGGACGAAGGCGGCGAATGTGCCGGCATGGCCTATCGTGTCTGCGGGCGGACCCAGTTGGAAGAGGCGGTCGAATACCTCTGGGTTCGGGAAATGGTCACCGGCATCTACAACCCGACCCAATTGCCCGCCTATATCGACGATGGACGGACCGTGCGGTGCTGGGCCTTTGTCGTGGACCGGGCGCATCGGCAATATATGGGGCATCTGTCGCAGGAGACGCGCGCCTCGATGATCGCGGAAGCATGCGGAACGCGCGGCCCGAACCGGATTTACCTGGAGAATACGGTCGCGCGGCTACAGCAACTGGGCGTCGATGACGAAAGCCTTACCGCCATGCTGGAAAAAGTCTGCGCCGCGTCCGGTGTGTCGGAAGGCTGACGCTTTCAGGCGCCGCCGAACAGGCTGGCCAGCCGGCCCCCGAAATATTCGACGATACGGTTGAAGTCGGACGCGAAATAGATGATCAGCGCGGCGATCACCGCCCCCGCAAGATAATAGGATGCCGGGACGGGTACCGGCTTGTGGGTCCCGCAACCGGGGCACTCGTCGGCATATCCCCTGATGGGGCGGCCGCATTGGCGGCAGGGCTGTGTTTTCGATCCGAACATGGGGTGACGGTAACCGCGGCGGCGCCCGATCACAATCCAATGAACATTAACCGCAGCGTGACCAACCGCATGAGGAGCACGTATCGCAGCCTTCCTGCTTGATCAGGGCGGCGGTGCCGCATCGCGGGCATTGTCCGCCGACCTTTTTCGCTGTGCCCTCCTTTTTCGCGTCGGGTACGATGCTGTCGCCACGTTCCAGGAAGCCGGTCTGCACCATGTGATTTTCGATCACCTCACCGATCGCGGCCAGCAGCGAGGGCACATAGCGCCCGCCCATCCAATAGCCGCCGCGCGGGTCGAATACGGCCTTCAATTCTTCCACCACGAAGGAGACGTCGCCGCCCCGCCGGAAAACCGCGCTGATCATCCGCGTCAAGGCGACCGTCCAGGCATAATGCTCCATGTTTTTCGAATTGATGAAGACTTCGAAGGGCCGTTTGCGACCGTCCTGATCGATATCGTTCATCGTGATGTAGATTGCGTGGTCGCTTTCGGGCCATTTGATCTTGTAGGTCGACCCGGTCAGCGTCGCGGGCCTGTCCAAAGGTTCGGCCATATAGACGACCGCCCCCGCATCTGCTTGAACGGGTGCCGATTCCACGGGCACCGGCCGGGCGGGGTCGGCCGCCTTCGGGGCGGCTTCCAGGACGGACCCACGCACCGGGCTCGGCCGGTAGGTCGTGCAGCCCTTGCATCCTAGGTCATAGGCTTCCCGGTAGACTTCCTTGAAGGCCTCGTAAGGGATGTCCGGCGGCAGGTTCACGGTCTTGGAGATCGAACTGTCGATGAATTTCTGTGCCGCGGCCTGAATCGCCAGATGATCAGCGGGGCTCAACGCGTCGACATCGACAAAGGCCTCGGGCAATGGCGCGTCGGGGCCATGTGCCTCGCGGAACAGGCGGTAAGCGTTGTTCTGCAGACGCTCGGTCCGGTGGGTGCCGTCCGGCAGCAGCACTTTTCGAATTTGCTCGACCGCGAAAATCGGTTCGATCCCGCTGGAAATGTTATTCGCCAGCATTGAAATCGTGCCGGTCGGTGCAATGGAGGTCAGAAGTGCGTTGCGGATGCCATATTTCTCGATATCCGCGCGTAGATCCGCATCGAGGTCCTGTACGGTCGGGCTTTTCAGATATTCCACCGCGTCGAATAGCGGGAAAGCGCCTTTCTCCCGCGCCAAATCGACGGAGGCGCGATAGGCGGCGTCGCGGATCGTCTTCAGCCACGTTTCCGTCAGGGTAACGGATTGCGGCGATCCATAGCGGACGTTGCACATCGCCAAGGCATCCGCCAGGCCGGTCACCCCCAAGCCGATCCGCCGCTTCGCTTCCGCTTCCGCTGCCTGATCGGGCAGGGGGAAACGCGATGCATCGGTGACGTTGTCCATCATTCTGACGGCTGTGCTAACCAGATCTTCCAACCCCGCGATGTCGATATCGGCTTGCTCGGTGAACGGATTTCGCATCAGGGCGGCCAGATTGATCGAGCCCAGCAGACAGGCGCCATAGGGCGGAAGCGGTTGCTCGCCGCATGGATTGGTGGCGCTTATCGTTTCGCAATAAGCTAGGTTGTTCCGCGCGTTGATCCGGTCGATGAAGATGACGCCGGGTTCCGCGAAGTCATAGGTGGTCCGCATGATCCGGTCCCACAAATCGCGTGCCTTCACTGTCTTGAAAACGGTCCCGCCAAAGCACAAGTCCCAGTCGGCGTCGAGCTTGACCGCCGTCATGAAGGCGTCGGTCACCAATACCGACAGGTTGAAATTGGTCAGCCTGCCTTCCGTCTGCTTTGCGGTAATGAATTCCTCAATATCGGGATGGTCGCAACGCAACGTCGCCATCATGGCGCCCCGACGCGACCCCGCCGACATGATGGTGCGGCACATGGCGTCCCAGACATCCATGAAGGAAACCGGTCCCGACGCGTCCGCGCCGACACCGTGCACCGGTGCCCCGCGCGGCCGCAAGGTCGAGAAGTCATAGCCGATGCCGCCGCCCTGTTGCATCGTCAGCGCCGCTTCGCGCAGATGCGTGAAGATGCTCGACATGTCGTCGGGAATTGTACCCATGACGAAGCAGTTGAAGAGCGTTACGGATCGGCCCGTTCCGGCGCCGGCCAAAATCCGCCCGGCGGGCAGGAATTTGAAATCGGCCATGGCGTCGTAGAATTTCGCTTCCCAATCGACTTGATCGGACGTTTCCCCAGCCTTGTTTTCCGCCGCGGCCAGGGCTTTGGCCACCCGTCGCCAGCTATCCTCGATCGATTTGTCCACAGGATGGCCGTCCGTGCCCCGAAAACGGTACTTCTGGTCCCAGATTCGCTCGGATGTCGCTGTTAAGAGGTTTGCCAAGGTAAATCCTGTTGAAAGCTAATGGTCTTGCCGTGAAAAAGCCTAACCAATTGATATATAAAATAAACTGTGTGTGTCTGGCCTATCTGAGACTGTATAGCACAGATTACCGGATGATTCTGCCGATTTCGCTGCTCATCGAAACAATGCACGGCGCAACACGTCATTGCCGAAGATCAGTTTTCTATTCGGCGGGTAGAGTATTCACATACTTATCCACAGGAAAACACGGTTCAACGGTTTTCCATTAGGTCCCGGGTGGCGCTTTCGATCGTTTCTTCCAACGTGGCCATCAATTCCCGTCGACCTAAATTGGCGGGCAGGGGCGGCAGGAAGCGAAGAACGATCTCACCGGGTCGGCACGACCAAATGGACTTCGGCCAGAACAGGCCGGAGTTGAGAGCCGCGGGCACCAGCGGATAGCCGGTATCCCTGTAGAGCGCGACGACGCCGGGGTGATAGCGCGTGGTAGCATGGGGCGGGGTGCGCGTTCCTTCCGGAAAAATGATGATCTTGCGGCCGGTTCGCAGAACGCGGCGGGTTTCCTCGATCATCCCGCGCAAAGCGCTTGCACCGGCGGTGCGGTTGACCGAGATGTGACCCGCCTTGCCGAGGTACCAGCCGAAAAACGGTATTTCCGTCAGTTCTTTTTTCAGGACGAAGGCAGGTGACCCGAAATAGACGTAGATCGACAGGGTTTCCCAAGTCGATTGGTGTTTGCAAGCCAGGATAAACGGTTCGTTCGGCAGGTTTTCCGTGCCCTCGAAACGCCATTTGACGCCGGCGATGACCCGCAGGCCCAGAAGGGCCGCCCGGCACCAAAAGGCGGCGAAATGCTGGAACAAGGCTTCGCTCATCAGAAGCAACGGCAGATAGGCGATTACGACGAAACTTGTCAGCCCGTAGAAATACAGCCCGAAAAAGAAGCCACGAACGGTCATTTGGGGGTATCTCCGTCGGCGAAAAAGGCGGTGAGCCCGCGGCGAACCCAAACGCGGGCCGCCGCGACGAGGGTTTTGGTATATTCGCCGGCAATCAGCAATGCGGTCCCTGGGTATTTATACCATTCCCTGGTTTTGACATGGGTTGGATGAACGGCGTGGGGCACGACGTCAACGTCGGGCGCCAGCATCCTGAATTCGACCAGGCTGCGCGGCATATGATAATCCGCCGTGACGAGGCGGATCGATTTGTATCCCTCGCTCTTGACCCAATCGGCCGATTCCCGGGCGTTGCCGGCCGTATCGTCGGCCTCGTATCCAAGAACGATGCAGCAATCGACGGTATTTGGCGCCTGTTTCCAAACCCGCTTCAATTCTTCGACATCGACCCCCCGGTGCACGCCGGAAATGAACAATTTCCGGGCCTTGCCGGCCGATAATAATCGCAAGCCGGCCTCCAATCGCAGGCTTCCCCCGGTGAAGACGACGATGGCATCCGTGGTGATCGATTCGTCGGGCGGGCCTTGCGGCAGAGTCGACGCGAAGGAAACAAAACCCAAGGTCCAAGCAACCGCCAGCGCGGCCAGCACGATCAGGATCGCCTTGCGGCGCCAGGGTTTTCGCCGGGACTGCCTCATCTCAGGTCATCCGCCTAAGGGCCTTCAATACGGTGCGTCTGGCCGTGAACAAGGCAACGATGGTGGAAATGGGGGGCAATGCCAAGGTTGCGACGACCGGCAAATAGGCTGTTTCAGCGCCGAGCCCCGCACCCGTTTCTAATCCGGATGCAGATTGGCTGATCAGGAAAGCGGTCGCCATGGCGGCCAAGGCGCCGAGAACCGACCCTATCATGGCGAGGCGCATGGCGTGGCGTTGGAATTGCCGCGCGATATAATCGTCCCGCGCGCCGATAAGGTGCAGCAATTCGATAGTTTCGCGATGGGCGGCCAAACTGCCCCGGGTCGCAAAGGCCACCATGATGACCGCGGCGGCGACGACCACCGCGACGATGGCGATGGCGGCCCATTCCAGCGATCCCAGGAACCTCTCCATTCTATCCCGCCAGATGGCGTGGTCGTCGGCGCGGGCACCGGTCGAGCCCGCCAGCTTTTCGTTCAGGGCGACGACATCGACATCTTCGTCACCCGAAAGCCGGACGTCGATCAACCGCGGCAACGGCAGCGCGCCGATGTCGAGCGCTTTGCCCAACCAGGGTTCCAGGAATTCGCGAATTTTCGCGCGGGAGAGAACCTCGACGCTTTCGACGCCGGGATAGCCGCGCAGCAGTGCCACCGTGGTTTGGACCCTGCCATTGATCGAGGCATCCTCCTCGCCTTCCAAGGCGGTGATTTCCACGGTGATGGCGTTGCTCAGGCCGTCGTTCCAGTCGACGGATAATTGCGCCAAGGCAAGATAGCCCGCCACCGACAGTGCCGCGATATAGGTCAGGAAGGCGACGATCCAAGGCAGAAACCGGGCCGAGGGGTCGCGCGATAGAGGAATGTCGGACTGTCGGCCGGCTGCCATCGAAACCCTCTACAATTCGCGCGGTGGTACGGTGGGCGCATCACCTTTGGTTCCGAAGGAAGCTTCGGCGTCGCGGCGCAGGCCCGCGCCCCAATCCGCTTCATCCTCTTCCGTGCGGACCTGCCCATCGCCCAGGCGCATGACCGGGTGTTTGAACCGGTCGACCAGCGACTTGTTGTGGGTTGCGATTACGACGGTTGTGCCCATGCGGTTCAATTCTTCGAACAGATACAGCAGCCGCACGGCGATGGTGTCATCGACGTTTCCGGTTGGCTCGTCCGCCAGCAACAGGCTGGGGCGGCTTATCACCGCACGGGCGATCGCGACCCTTTGCTTCTGCCCGCCGGAGAGCGTTGGCGGCAATGCATTGATATGGTCCGCCAAGCCGACCCAACCAAGTAACTCACCGACATGTTTCTGCACCACGTCTTCGCGCGCGCCGTTCACCCGCAAGGGCAGCGCGACATTGTCGAAAGCGGATAGGTGATTGAGAAGCCGGAAGTCCTGATAGACGACCCCAATACGTTGGCGGATGTCCGGCAATTCTTCCCGTGGAATGGATGCAAGGTTCCGATCGAAGATATTGATAAGGCCACGCGTCGGACGATGCGCCAGATACATCAACTTCAGCAAAGTCGATTTGCCGGCGCCGCTGGCCCCGACCAGGAAATGAAACGCACCCGCCTTCAATTCGAACGTGACATCGCGCAGGACCTCAGGACCCGTTCCGTACCGCATGCCGACATTTTCGAACCGAATCACAAAATCTCTCCGTCCACCGCCTGCCACCGGTTACAGGCGGACGGTACTGGCGAGGTCCGGCGGTAGCAAGGCGCAATCCTGGCATACGAAATGCCGGGCTTGGCATGGCTTTTGAAGGACATGTTTTCACGACGGCGATCCTTGCGAACCATCGGGTCTCCTTGCGCGGCTATGGTGGCCATCCTATAAGAATCAGGCAAATATCGCCCCTTATCACCCATATCAGGTTTCGACCGCTCTATGATTCTCGTTTGCCCCAACTGCTCCTCGCGCTTCAAAGTTAAGCCGGAGGCCCTCGGCGATGCCGGCCGCACGGTCCGCTGCGCGAAGTGCGGCAACAAATGGCATGCAGGTCAGGAAGATCTGATCGATCCCGAAGACGTGAAGTCTCTCTCCGCCGCCGCGAAAGCCGGAAAGCAGCCCGCCGCGAAGAAGGCGGTGGCCAAAAAAGCAGCGGCCCAGAAACCGGACGGGCCGAAAGCAGCGGTACCGGAACCGGATGAGCCGGCGCCGCCACCGCCTGACCAGCCTCAGGACGATTTCGCCGATCAAGGGTCGGACGATGCGGGTGCCGAGGACGATGACGATCTCGCCGCACCGCCTCCGCCGCCGATGATGGACGGACCGGAACCGCCGCCGATTCCCTCGGAAGCGGATTTCGCGCCACGCTCCACCGTGCCGATGCGGCGGAAATCGCCCTTGGTTGCCTGGATTGTCCTTTTTCTGATCGTACTGCTCTCGGGCGCCGCGGCCTACAGCTTCCAAAAGCAGATCGTCAGCCTCTATCCGCCTGCCGCGAAGATCTATCATACCTTTGGAATCCAGGTCGATTTGTTGGGCCATGGCCTGGAACTGCCCGAACCGGAAGCCGAAGCGGTTATCGATGGCGACAAAAGGCGGTTGCTGATCAAAGGCTCGATGACAAATACGACGGGTGAAACCATCGTCATACCGAAGCTCGGCGGTGTGCTGAAGGATGCGACCGGCAGCATTCTGCATGAATGGGTGTTCGAAGCCGAAAAACCGGAAGCCTTTCCCGGCGAGACAATCGCCTATGAAAGTGTGGTTGAGGATCCGCCGCGTGGGGCGACCTCGCTGGAAGTCACGTTCAAGACCGATGAAGAGGCCATGGAGGCGATGAAATCCATGGAAGGCGGTCACGACATGAAGGCTGACGATAGCCACGATATGAAAGCAGAAGATGGCCACGGTCAGGATTCCAAATCCGACGATGGTCACGGCAGCGCCGAAGGCGGTTCGGATTCCGGCCATCAATAGCGCCGGCTGACGCATCCACCGCAGAAGGACGACTCGTTTGCTTAATCCTTGCAGGGATTCTGGTTTATTCGGCGGGCGGGTTCGACCAAACGATCCCGTCGGCGAGTTCCGATAGCCGACCTCGCAGCCCAGTCAAGCTGACCAGCCCCATGGGACTATTCGAATTGCCGCAGTAGCCGGTCGATGTAGTCGAGTTCGACCTCTGGCCGTGAGCGGTCGCCGGACCGACGCCGCAACTCGTCGCGGATTTCCCGGGCGCGTTTCAGGTCGCCGGTGTCGGGAATGACGACATCGCCCTCAGCCTGTCCAGGGGTTGCGTCGTTGGGCGCGCGGCCGAAGGGGTCCTGATCGCCTGTATTGGGTCCCTGGCCGGTCGCCTGCTGTCCTTGGCCCATCTGGTTGCCAAAGCGTTCCATGAATTGCTGCTGGGCTTGCCGGGCAGCTTCCTGCAATTGGTCCAGGGCCTGACCCTGGGGGCCCACGGCGTCGCCGGGTTTACCTTGCTGCAGCGCTTCGGTAGAGCCGCGCATTTCCTGCTCCGCCCGTCCGAAGGGCGCCGGAATATCGCCCATCATCTCGCCATATCGCTGCATCAGGTCGCCCAATTGCCGCCGGAGGGCTTCCTGGAGCGCCGCGTCCGCGGCCATTGAGCCGCGCTGTCCCTGCTGCTGGCTATTGCCTTGATTTTGACGGTTGCCCTGCTGCATATCCGGATTGCCGGATTCCTGTTGGCGGGTGTTGTTGTGCGTTCGGTCCAACAGTTCACGCTGACCGTTCATCAATTCCTGCAGCCCTTCCAGCATCTCCATGGCTTCCATGCCTTGCGGGGAAGGGCGCTGCTGAATGCCGACCTGCAGATTTTCCATCATCCGCTGTAACTGTTCCAGCATGCGCCGCGCCGCGTCCTTCATGCCGTTCTGAAGCATTTCCCGGACGCGTTCCATGATCTGGTCGATATCCTGCTTCGCCAGCATCCGGTCGTTTTCGTCCATCGGGATGTCTTCGATACCGCCTTGGTCCATCTGTTCCTGGGCGTTCTGCATCAATGCCTGCAGGTATTCGTCCATCGCCTGCTTCAATTCCTGCATCAGGCGGTCGATTTCCGCGGCATCCGCATCCCGCGCGATGGCATCCATCAGGGCCTGTTCGGCCCGGCGCAGGCGCTGTTCGGCGACCGACAGATTGCCGTCTTCAAGTCGCAATGCAAGCTGCCATAGCAGGTCGATCATCCCGTCCATGACGTTCTCGTCCGGGTCGACGGCAAGCCGCCGTGCCGCCATGTTCAGCCCCAGGAATACAACGACGTCTCCGTCATAGGCTTCCTTGTCCCACGCCAGTTGGCGCAAAACGCTGGCGACCAGTGGGGCAACGGGCAGGCCTTGCAGTCCAAGTCGTTTGCGTTGCGCAATAATTTTCTGGGCGACGGGATGACGGAATTCCCGTTCCGGTAAGGTTATGCCGATGGGCTCGCTTTTGCCGATCTGATCTATCGCGTCGGTCGCGGAAAGTTCCGCCCAAACTTCTTCGCCGGCCCAGATATGATCCATCTGGTTCAGGAAGTGACTACCCTCGATTTGAACCGAACCGGGCCCACCGCCAGCCGGAAGGTCGATGGCGATGACCTCATCTCCGGGTTGGGCCGGCGCTTCGGTGCGCCGCAGCTCGATGCTAAGGTCCATGACCCCGTAGTCGTCCGCCGCATGATAACGAAGCTCCAGCGAGCCGCGCGCGGTTTGCCCGGTCTGCGCTTCCGACAAATCGGCGGTCGGGATCTTGTCCGGAATGACGGTGATGTCCCAGGTCGCGACGGTTTGCCCGGCTGCCTTGACCCGGATGATCCCCGACTTGGTCAATGCCCCTTCGGCCCGGAAGCTGTCGGCGGCTATGCTCAAGAATCCGTCCTGTGCCCCGAAGGATGCGCCGTCGAGTTCCGGCACGTCCTTCACGCCGCCGATCTGGGCGACCAGCTTCGACCCCGCCGGCACGGCGAATTGCCTCACGGCACCAGGGTCTGTCGCATTCGCTTCGGGTTCGGACACATTCCCGGCGGGCTCCATACCGGTCAGGAAGATCGGCGCGGCCCCGGTATAATCGGGCGGTGTGATCCAGGCATCCAGAGTAAGGGCGGCAGCGGATGCCGCACCGGCGTCGGTGAAGTTCGGTTCGAAGAAACGGTTGAAATTCTCACCAGCTCGGCCGCCGACACCAAAAATCACAGCAACCAGCAAAATACCCGCGCCCAGGCGCAGGGCGAACGGATCGCGGCGTGCCAGTTGCGCTTCCGGTGCACCTGCGGTCAGACCGTGCACGGTTTCCGCCATGCGTTTCTTGTGCAACGCCCATAGGGCGGCGCCCATGCCGTCCTCGCCACCACTGGCGATATCGTCTTCAAGCGCGGTCAGCGGCCGGTGCTCAAGCTTGTTGGCGCGTTCGATATGGTGGACGACCTCGGCATGGGTCGGGGGACGGAAGCGGCGCGCCGCATCGTACAGCGCCCAGGCAAGTCCCAGCAGGCCGGCGATCAGAACGGCAAGGTGCAGCCAACCGAAAAGCTCGGACGCGAAACCGCTGAAGGCAAGGGCCAACAGCGCGGCAAGAATGGTCAGGAACGGCCAGGATGCGGCCAGCAGACGCTCCGCCCAAAGGATAGCGGTTCCCTTAAGGAAGGGAATTCCTCGTGGCGTTTGCGTCTGTTCCGTCATCCACTCATCCCTGCAAGTTTCGGAACGGCTTGTTCACCCGGTCCGCTCAGCCAATCGGGGATCCTGTCGGCCCCGAGCATTTCCTCATAGGTTTGGCGCGGGCGGATGACGGCGAACCGGTCCCCGTCCACCAGGACTTCCGGCACCAAGGGCCGTGAATTATAGGTCGATGCCATAACAGCACCATACGCGCCGGCCGTTGTGAAGGCTACCAATTCGCCGTCATTCAGGAGGGGTAATGGGCGTTCCTTCGCAAAAGTATCGCCGGATTCGCAGATTGGCCCGACGATGTCCGCCGGGCTCATCGGCGTGCCCTCCGGGCGTTCAATGACCGGCTTCAGGCCGTGGTAACCGTCATACATCGCGGGCCGGATCAAGTCGTTCATGGCCGCGTCTACGACGACGAAACGGCGCGACTCGCCTTGTTTAACGAACAGAACCTTGGCCAGAAGGATGCCGGCATTGCCAACGATCATACGGCCCGGCTCGAACAGCATTTCCACGTCCAGCGGTTCGATGATTTCCCGCGCGACAGCGGCATAGGCATCGGGCAGGGGCGGCGTTTCACCCGCATAAGGAACACCGAGGCCGCCGCCGAGGTCGACGCGGTGAATCGGGATCCCTTCCGCGCGCAATTCGCGCACCAGATCGGCAAGGCGCTGAAAGGCCGCCCGGTATGGTTCAAGATCCGTCAGTTGCGATCCGATATGCGCCGCCACGGTCACCGGTGCCAGGTTCGGCATGGCCTGCGCGCGTTTGAAAATGTCCAACGCATAGGCGATGTCGATGCCGAACTTGTTCTCTTTCTTCCCGGTGGAAATCTTGTGATGCGTCTTCGCGTCCACATCTGGATTAACCCGGATGGCAATTTCCGCCACCTTGCCGCGTTCTCCCGCGACCGTGTTCAGAAGCTCCAACTCGTTGACGGACTCGACATTGATTTCCAGGATACCGGTATCCAGCGCGAAAATCAGTTCCTCGGCGGTCTTGCCGACACCGGAAAAGACGATGCGCGACGGTGGAATGCCCGCCGCCAATGCGCGCCGAAGCTCGCCTTCAGAAACCACGTCGGCCCCCGCGCCCATATCGCCAAGCGTCTTCAGGACGGCCAGGTTGGAATTCGCCTTAACCGCATAGAAGACAGAGGCGCGCGCGCCCGCGAATGCGTCGGTGAAGACCTTGTAGTGCCGGCGCAGCGTTGCGGTGGAATAGACATAAACGGGCGTGCCGACGGCTGACGCGATCTCGGACAGGGGCACGTCTTCTGCGTGGAGAGTGCCGTTGCGGTAGTTGAAATGATCCATGTTTCAAAATCTCCGGTGACGCGCGGTCACGATGTCGGATAGGTCTTCGGATAGGTCGGGTTCGGTCCTGGGGCCTGCGGGTCGTCTTTTTTGCCGCATCCAGCGGTCAATCCCAGCGCAACGATACCCGCCAGGATCAACCCCGATTTGATCGCAAAGGCTTTCCGGCCGCGTTTCAAGGCGCGACGGGTCTCTGCCTTCCCTGCTGTTTCATAGCTCATACCGAAAACCTTTTCCGCGCCTCGGCCGCCGCCGCGCGGACATTATCCGGTGCCGTTCCGCCGAAACTCGTCCGGCTTTGGATCGACGATTCCGGAGACAATACAGAATATATATCCTGCGTGATCGCGGATTCCACCGATTGCAGCTCTTCCAAGCTCAATTCTGCGATATCGACGCCTTTCTTCTCCGCCAGCGCGACGATCGCGCCGGTCACGTGATGGGCGTTTCGGAACGGCATTCCCAACACCCGCACAAGCCAGTCGGCCAGGTCGGTCGCGGTCGGGAAACCCGCGGCCAGCGCCGCCCGCAGCACGTCGGGGCGGGGTTTCATGTCGGCCACCATCCCGGCCGAGGCTTCGACCGCCAGGATCAGGCTCTCCACCGCATCGAACAGGGGTTCCTTGTCTTCCTGCATGTCCTTCGCGAAGGTCATCGGCAGGCCTTTCATCACCGTCAGGATGGAGACGAGGGATCCGATGATGCGGCCCGGCTTCGCCCGCACCAGTTCCGCGGCGTCCGGATTGCGTTTCTGCGGCATGATCGAGGATCCGGTGGTGAACGCGTCCGTCAGCTCTATGAACCGGAACCGGTCTGATGCCCAGATAACGATTTCCTCGGCAAGGCGGGACAGGTGCACCGATATGATCGAGGCGGCGGCCAGGAATTCCATAATGAAATCGCGCGCCGAAACACCGTCCATGGAATTCGCCATCGGGCGGTCGAAGCCGAGCGCCTTGGCGGTCGCTTCCCGGTCGATGGGAAAGGACGTGCCGGCCAGCGCGGCAGACCCCAGCGGACATTCGTTCATTCGCTTGCGGCAATCGGCCAGCCGGCCACGGTCGCGACCGACCATTTCAGCATAGGCCAGCATATGGTGCCCGAAGGTTACCGGCTGGGCCGTTTGAAGGTGTGTGTAGCCGGGCATCACCACATCGGCATGCTGCTCCGCCTGGGCGATCAACGCATCCTGCAGGGCGGCGAGGCGGGTATCGATCCCGTCCACGGCATCGCGCAGCCAAAGCCGCATATCGGTGATGACCTGGTCGTTCCGGCTGCGCCCTGTATGCAGGCGACCGGCGGGGTCGCCGATGATCTCGCGCAGGCGTGCTTCCACATTCATGTGGATGTCTTCCAACGCACGGCTGAATTCGAACGTACCGGCTTCGATCTCGCCTTTGATCTGATCGAGGCCTTTCAGGATCTGTGCCGCATCGTCATCGGAGATGATGCCCTGTTTGGCCAACATCTGGGCATGCGCCTTCGATCCCTGAATGTCCTGAGCATAGAGACGTTTGTCGAAATCGATGGAGGCATTGATTTTTTCCATGATTTCCGCGGGACCGGCGGAAAACCGGCCGCCCCACATGGCATTGGCCGTGCTTTTTTCGTTGCCCTTTGTATCCGTCATGAACGCCTCTATATGTGATGCCGGGCGTTGTCCGGCATGCGGTAAGAATGTTTGGACCGTAGGCCTGCCGTGAATGGCGGGCCGGCGGGACTATCCGTTGCCACGCAGCGGCTTGCAACCGGGTTTCCCCAGGTTGTGGGCTATCCGTTCAAGCGCTTGTGACGGGATTTCCCCGACCGGATTGGGTAAATCCCATACACAGGGTGAAAACAACCCGCAGGAAGCAGGACTGGTATGATTTCGACGTGTTTCTCCCCCCAATACCGCCCGGCGCGCGTGATTGCCGCGTTGGCCGGCTTGACCCTGGCCGTTTCCCTGGCCTTGTTCGCGACAGCGGCAAAGGCATCGAACTTGCCGCCGACGGACGGGGAAATGCAGGGTTTCACCTTGCTGAAGCAGCGGGTCGCCGCGCCGACAGTGCCTTTCCAAACCGGGGAAGGTGGGGAAATCGATATGACGGCATTTCAGGGTAAGGTCCTGATCGTCAATTTCTGGGCGACCTGGTGCGCGCCCTGCATCAAGGAGATGCCATCGCTGGACAAGCTGCAGGCCGCCTTCCCGGATGAGGATTTCGAGGTGGTCGCCATCAATCAGGACCGGGGTGGAAAACGGGTTGCCGAGCCTTTCCTGCGCGACAAGCTGGGGCTGGAAAACCTGGACATCTATCTCGACGCGAAATTCGCGCTGGGGCGAGCCTTCAAGAACCGTGGTTTGCCGGCGACCTATGCCATCGATCGTCAGGGAAATATCGTCGGTGGCATGTTTGGCCCGGCGGAATGGGATTCCGAGGACGCCAAGAAGCTGGTTCGTCACCTGCTGGACGAGAAAGCAGGCGGCTAACCGGGCGTTTCGTTTATTCGGCTACTGGTGCCGGCTCGTTTGCGTTTCCACGGCTTTCATCAGGGCGTCGACCACTTCTCGGCTCAAGCGGTCGCCTTGCCCCTCGATCTTCTCGCGATAAATAACGCGGAGCGCATTCACATGTTGTTCGATCAAGGCGACATTCACTTCCGACTCGTCTTCGGTTTCGAGAAGATAGAGGCATAGGGACCGGCCGACTTCGGTGATCAGCGGAAACCCGAAGGTCGCGGCCTGGCCCCGTATGTTGTGAACCAGGCGGAAAAGGGTCTTAAGATTGGCCGTCGTGGGGGCTTTTTTCACGGCCGCCATGTAATTTTCCAGCGCGACCATGTCGTCCGCCAAATGCCGGTCGTAATCCTTGCTCAACCGCTGAATGGCGCGGTCCGCGTCGGCGACGGCCTGTTGCACGGTCTTTCCGCCGGTCTTGGGTACTTTTTCAGCCAAGCGGTTCGGCGGCCGCTCAATTTTCACATTGCCATGATTTTCTTCCGCCATCGCTCTCCCCTGGCGCGGTTTCGGTTCCGTTAAACGAGGAACACTTCCTTGTTCTGCCTGCGCTCGCGGCCTTTATATTTGCCATCGGCCCGGCGTCGCCTGTCCGGGCCGAAATAGGTGTCGGTACGGATGAACGGACGCGGTTGATCGATGATGGACATCAACCGCGCATACATGGACTTGGTCGAGACCGGTTTTGCCAAGAACTCGGTCACGCCGGAATCCCGCGCTTCCACCACCCGTTTCCGTTCGCTGAAACCGGTCAGCATAATGACCGGAATATACCGATCGGGGCTGTTTTCATCCAAGCGCAGCCATTTCACCAGGGTAATGCCGTCACCCGGTTCCATATCCCAGTCGGATATGATGACGTCGGGCTGCCTGTCCCGGGTCATGGCGAAGCCCTCTTCGGCATTCTGCGCATGATAGACTGTGCCGATCCCTATCGACTCCAGTATCGCCTCGACCGTTTCACGCATGAAACGGTTGTCGTCGACGATCAGCACACGCAGATTGGAAAAATCGTAGGCCATATTGTCCAAGCCTGATGGTGACGGATAACCCCTGATTTCTACCACGATAAACCCACTACGACGCCCTATCCCGAAACCTGCCGCCAGGACTCCGCCTGCGCTGCGTCAGGTCTTCGGACGCATTCTTCCCAATGCCACCAAAACACCGGCTCCCCAGTACCGTAATTGGAGTGAGCGGAAGCGTTGCCGTCAAGCACTACGGGGCTGAACTCTGCGGTGCTCGATAATCCGCTAATAAAAAACCGCCCCGGCAGGTGCCAGGGCGGCTTTAAACATGATAATTGCTGGGTCGCCTATCGCGTTGGGACCGGCGTATCCGTCGAGTAATCATAAAAGCCGCGGCCCGTTTTCCGGCCCAGCCAACCGGCTTCGACATATTTCACCAACAGCGGGCAGGGGCGGTATTTGCTGTCCGACAGGTCGTTATAGAGCACCTGCATGATCGCAAGGCATGTATCCAACCCGATGAAATCCGCCAGTTCCAGCGGGCCAAGCGGGTGGTTCGCGCCCAGCTTCAGCGACGTATCGATACCGGTGACCGACCCGACGCCCTCGTACAGGGTGTAGACCGCCTCGTTGATCATCGGCAGCAGGATGCGGTTGACGATGAAGGCCGGGAAATCCTCGGCACTGGCCACCGTTTTCCCCAGTATTTCAGCGAATTCGCAGCATTGCGTGTAGGTATCTTCCGAAGTTTGAAGCCCGCGGATGACCTCAACCAGTTTCATCGCCGGCACCGGGTTCATGAAATGCAGCCCGATGAATTTCTCCGGCCGGTCCGAGGCGGTCGCAAGCCGTGTGATCGAAATGGACGAAGTGTTGGTCCCGATCCAGGCTTCCGGTTTCAGGTGCTCGGCCAGCTCGACGAAGATCTTCCGCTTCAGTTCTTCGTTCTCGGTCGCGGACTCGATGACGAGATCGCAATCCGCAAGCGATGAATAGTTCGTGGAAGTGGTGATCCGCGCCATCGCGGCATCGACGGAGGCAGGGTCCTCGCCGTGTTTGACGGCCTGCCGTTCCAGGCCCGTGCGAACGAGTTCCAGTGCCTGGTCCAATGCATCCTGGTCGATATCGACCAAGGTCACTTCATATCCATGGCCGGCACTGACATGGGCGACGCCATGTCCCATCTGTCCCGCACCAATCACGCCAACTTTCTGTGTCATTGTTTTTCCCGATTCCCGCAACGGCTATGTCACGATGTCGGCCCCGGACTGTCCCGCCCGAATTCCGCACCGCAACATAGCCTTGCGCAAATCAGAGGACTTTGTCCAGTTCCGCTTCCAATTCGGGAACGGCTTGGAACAGGTCCGCGACCAATCCGTAGTCGGCAACTTGGAATATCGGGGCTTCTTCATCCTTGTTGATCGCGACGATCACCTTGGAATCCTTCATCCCCGCCAAGTGCTGGATGGCACCGGAAATGCCGACCGCGATATACAGGTCCGGCGCGACAACCTTACCGGTTTGACCGACCTGATAGTCGTTCGGCACGAAACCGGCATCGACGGCGGCGCGTGACGCACCGACGGCGGCGCCCAATTTGTCCGCAACCTTTTCCAGCATCGGGAAATTTTCGCCCGACTGCATGCCGCGTCCACCGGAAATGACGATCCGGGCGGAGGTCAGTTCGGGGCGTTCGCTGACAGTGATTTCCGCACCCAGGAAGCTCGACAAACCGCTGTCGCCTTCGCCGCCGATGGTTTCGACCGCAGCGGAACCGCCTTCTTCGGCGACCGCTTCGAAGGCAGTACCGCGAACCGTAACGAATTTAACCGCATCGCCCGACTTCACGGTGGCGATTGCGTTGCCGGCATAAATCGGCCGTTCGAACGTGTCGGCATCGACAACGGCGGTGATATCCGAGATTTGCTGCATGTCCATCATGGCGGCAGCGCGCGGAATGATATTTTTGCCGAATGTATCCGCCGGGGCCCAGACATGACTGAAGTCCGAAGCCAGTTTCACGATCAGCGGGGCATAGTTTTCCGCCAACTGGCTTTCCAGCTCCGGTGCATCCGCGCAGATGACCTTCGCGACGCCTTCGATCTTGGCTGCCGCTTCCGCGACACCGCCGCAACCCGAACCGGCAACCAGCAGCGTGATGTCGCCGCCGGCGGCCTTGGCGGCCGCGACCGTGTTCAACGTGGCCGCTTTGATTTCGCCGCCTTCATGTTCGACGAGGACAAGATTGCTCATCGATTGTCTCCTAACCTAGAATTTATCGGATCCGATTGCGCCAACTCTGCGAAGAGGGCGCCGATCAGATCACCTTGGCTTCGTTCTTCAGCTTGTCGACCAATTCGGCGACAGACTCGACCTTGGCACCGCCCTGGCGTTTCTCGGGCTCAACCACTTTCAGCACTTCGAGGCGCTTCGCGGGTTCGACACCGAGATCGGCCGGCGACATCGTGTCGATCGGCTTCTTCTTCGCCTTCATGATGTTGGGCAGCGAGGCGTAACGCGGTTCGTTCAAACGAAGGTCCACCGTCAAAGCGGCGGGCAGTTTGACGTTGATGGTTTCCAGACCGCCGTCCACTTCGCGGGTGACGTCCATGGAACCGTCTTTCATCTCAACCTTGGAAGCGAAGGTCGCCTGCGGCCAGCCCATCAGGGCGGCCAGCATTTGGCCGGTCTGGTTGCTGTCGTCATCGATGGCCTGTTTGCCGAGAAGAACCAGTTCGGGGCCTTCTTTTTCGACGATCGCCTTCAGCATTTTGGCGATTGCCAGCGGTTCGACATCCGCGTCGGCTTCGACCAGAATGCCGCGGTCGGCGCCCATGGCAAGCGCGGTGCGGATCGTTTCCTGGCTTTGCGTCGGACCGATGGAAACGGCGACGATTTCCGTCGCGGTACCGGCTTCCTTCAAGCGGACGGCCTGTTCGACGGCGATTTCGTCGAACGGGTTCATGGACATCTTCACGTTCGCGGTCTCAACACCCGTCTGGTCCGGCTTCACGCGGATTTTGACGTTGTAGTCGACGACCCGCTTAACGGGGACGAGAACTTTCATCTTCGGGAATCCTTCGTAACAAGGTTCACAAACAAGAGGCCGCCCTTCACAGCGCCCTGAAACCGACCGTCAGGCCGACCGGGCTAGAGCCGGTTCGCCGTGGCTCCCTCCACGTCGACCATGCCTCGTTTCCACATAATTCGACACTGTGCGCCCAAGGAAACAAGCCGGTCTCCAACCAGCGCAGCCCCCGTGTTTAGGGCCGCGTAGAAGCCGGGTCAAGTCGCAGGCGGGCCGCTTTCTGGCCGATCCGCGACCCGAATTCGCATTAGGGTGTAGCGATGTCCGCATAGGTCCCCGCACAGGTCACGATAGCATGCCGCCGGGTCCGAATGTCACGACCATATGGCGGCGCGCACCGTGGTCGATACATCCAAGTCCGCGGCAATCTCGCCAAAGGGGGCGACAGGCCACTGCCATTCGCGGAATTCCGCAGGATCCGGCAGGTTGGGACCCCCGGACCATGGCGTCTGGGTGATCTCCATCTCGCCCGAACCACGCCGGGTTTCCCGGCGTTCTACGTCGCCGATGACGCAGGCGACCGATCCCAGCGCCAGTGTTTCTGCCAGGTGGCGCTGGCGCAATGCCGCGCGGTCCGCGGGGTCTATTCCTGGCGCGACACCCAGTTGTGAAACGAGGTTGAGGCTGACGATCAGGTCCGTATCCGCGGGAAAGGCAGGGCGGGGGCCGTTTCTGCCGGTCACGTCCGCGTCGATCAGGGACAGCCTGCGATGTCCGCGCGCGCGCAGCCGCATGGATAAGGGATGCACCGCGTCGACAAGATCGATCTGGCCGAAGGTCGCTGCGAGGGACTCGAGCGGCAAGTCGAAACCATGTCCGCTACCCATCACGACGGCCCGGCGCTTCTTGCCACATCGGGCGGCGGCTTGCAGTACCGCGTTCTTCGTATTGGTCAGATGGTCGGCCCAATCCGCCTTGAGGCGGCGATGGCGTGCACCGATGGCAATGCTTTCGCGAAGATATCCGGCGTGACGGGCCCAGCCGGGGCAAGGCGTGGCGAGATAGAGCAGCGCTTCCGTCAACATGCCGCCATGCGCCTCATGTCCAAACCTTTTCGGCGCGCTAAATGACGAAACGGTCGAGCAGCAGCAGGGCGGCGATAATAACCGTGCAGATCATCGCCAAGCGTTTCTGCCAGTTGATGTACCACATGCCCTGTTCCGTATAGACCAGTTCCTTATGCTTGAAGAGCGAGTCCTTCAGCATGTAGGCGCTGCCATGTTCCCGCTTGTGCCGAAAAGCCAGGACCTGAAGGACCATCGCGGCAAGGATGGTTATGATGAAAACGGCCGCCGCGATCAGCATCACCGCTGTCGGTTCCACATTCGCGAGTTCTTCTTCGGACATGATGAAAACTTTCCGGGTCTAGGGGCCGGTCAAGGCCGATTGGCGCCCGGTACCCACAAAACGTCGGCCTTGCCGCCGTCATTACAATGACGCGACAGGACGAAGAGCAGATCCGAGAGCCTGTTGAGATATTTGACCGCCGCCGGGTTCACGGTTTCGGTCCGGGACAATTCGATCGTGTCGCGCTCAGCCCGGCGCGCGACGGTGCGTGCCAGATGCAGATACGCGGCAGCGGGGCTTCCGCCTGGCAAAATGAAACTGGTCAGGTCGGCCAACGGTTCGTTAAACGCGTCGATCTCCGTTTCCAGCCTTTCCACTTGGCCATCGGTGATACGCAGGGCGCCCTCAGCCTTCCGCCCGTCTTCCGGCGTGCAAAGGTCGGCGCCCAGGTCGAAAAGATCGTTCTGAATACGGGAAAGCAGGCGGTCGACGTCGCCGTCGGTGTGAAGACGAACAAGGCCGATCACCGAATTCGCCTCATCGACAGTGCCGTATGCCGCGACCCGGACATCGTCTTTCCGACGCCGGGACCCGTCGCCCAACGAGGTTTCCCCGCCGTCGCCGCCGCGCGTATAAATTTTTGTCAGTTTAACCATGCGGGCAAAGATAGCCTTGGTTCGGCCTGTGTCCAGGACTGTTTCAGCCAGCGGCTGCAGGCGCGCAACGCAACGAAGCGGCGTGTTGCCGCGCCGCTGTTCAAAAACCAGAGATCGTTGCCTGAAGGTGGGTTAGCTGCCGTTGCGCAGCAGCATCAGTCCAAGGGCGAACATCGCCAAAGCGAAGCCTTGCGCGACGATCCGGTAACGCATCAGCCGGTTGCCCCAACGATCGTTGAACTCCCCGCCGCGTACCATGGAATAAATGCCGGTCGCCAGGATCGCGAGTGTCGCGACCATGCCGATAACCATCAGGATTATTGCGAATACTGCCATAAGCGCCGGTATAGCCCCGGGTGACGGGCAAAACCACTCACAATATTCTGCACGGGACATTCCGCCGCAGAACCCGCCCTGCACAGGCAACTCCGCGACCTCCCGCGGATAGGCAGGCGGGGTCGGTGATCAGAATCGGCCAGCCGCCGATTTCATGGCGCGCGACAGATCTTCCCAGGCGGCGTCGATTCCGACCTTCAAGTCGTCCCAGGCGCCTTCTCCTGCATCCCGCATTTCGTCGAATTTGGCCGACATTCTTTGCCGGCGCTCTTCAAGATCCGCGATTTCGGCCTGATACCGTTGCCGCATATCGTCACCGGCTTTTTCGGCCTTCGCTTTGAAGCGCTCAATCTCCGCCTCGTATTCGAGAAGACGGGCTTTCAGTTCGTGTTCATAGGCTTTTTTCATGCTCATAAAATCTCTCCCTTTTTCAAATCTCTACACCCGGCACACCGGTCGAAACCGGTTCGGTTCTGGAAATCCGGGGTCTGAAGACGCCAATCGGCATGTGTTTGGGCTCGGCCAATTGCCGAAACCGGTGACGATGGCGCTTGCAAGGCTTTGTCAGGCCGGGCTGCGCAGCATGCGAGGAACTTTGTGCTCGCCGCTGGTGCTTTTTCGAGTGAGGCTAGTCGCGCCCTTTCGGCGGCACCGTCTTTCGGGTCGTCGCCCTGCCTGTGGAATCGTTGCGTTTGCGGCGGTTAGGGAACCGCAGCACGTTGCTTTCTCCACTGACTGTGACGGTAGGTGCCTCCACCGCGATTACATCCAAGCCGCCTTCGGCTGCAAGCCGCTCCAGCCGTTGCGTTTCCGCAACGCCATTGAACGTTTCACCATGGGCCAGGGGGTAAATCGCGTTGTAGCCGCCATGCCGGTAACGCACGACGCTTGAGGGACGTCTACCGTAAGTCCAGACGTTGGACATGGGTGATCTCCCTTCTCAAAATCACTGTCTAACATGTGGCATGGAAGGCGGCTCTTCGCAAGAGAAGCGGGAAAACTTGCTAAAATCAGATACTAAGGTAAAGACTCGATTTTCGATGCCTTGCCTTATGCGGGAAGCGATTCTCAACGCTGGGGCCCCGCGCCGCCATTCCGCCCCTTCCGGAGCCTGTTTTCCACCATGGAAATCGTCTTAGAGATCGTTATTCCCGTCTTTGCCATCCTGTTGATGGGCTATGGCGCGCGGAAACTTCATCTTTTCAAGGAGGAAAGCGCGGCCGGCTTGGCGAAGTTCGTGTTCAACTTCGTGATTCCGCTTTTCCTGTTCCGCACCTTCGCGACCAACGAATTGCCGGATTCCATCCCATGGGGACTGTTTTTTAGCTTCTATTTGGCCGTTTTTGCCGTTTACGGGCTGGGCATCACGGTCGGCAAGGTGGTTTTCGGCCGGGACTTGATGGGCGCGACATTGACCGGAATGGGCTGCGCCTTCGGCAATACGGTGCTGTTGGGGCTGGCGTTGGGTCTGCGGGCTTTTGGCGACGAGGGCGCGGTCCCGATGTTCCTTATTCTCTCCGTTCACGGCCTGATCCTGATGACCGGAACGACAATTCTGTTGGAAGCGGGGCGCAATGCGGGGTCGGCGTTGAAAGACCTGCCCCTTAAGGTTCTGAAGGGCATGCTGACCAACCCGCTTATCGTCGGTCTGGCCGTGGGGCTCTGCTACAATCTGGCTGGTCTGCATATTCCGAAAATGGCGGATGATTTTCTGCGCATCATGCAGGGCGCGGTCCTGCCCTGCGCGCTGTTCGCCATGGGGTCTACCTTGGCCGAATACGGGTTCAAGGGGCGCCTGGGGCAGTCGATCTTTTCGGTCGGTTTGAAATGCCTGCTGCTGCCGGCATTGGTCTATGTGTTGGCGACATATGTTTTTCACCTGGAGCAAAGCTGGGCCTTGGCGGCGGTCCTGCTGGCGGCTCAGCCGACGGGCGTTAATGTCTACCTGTTCGCCCAGCGCTATGGCACGGCCCAGGCGCTTGCCTCGACGACGATCTTTCTATCGACCGCCTTTTCGATCTTTTCGCTGCCGGTCGTGCTTTATCTTTTCGGGATAGATTGACCGGCCGCGGTATCAGGCGGTCAGCGCACCGTCGACCCGCAGCTCCACGCCCGAGACATAGGCTGCTTCGTCAGAGGCTAGGAACAGGGCCGCATTGGCAATGTCCCAAGCCGTTCCCTGGCGCCCCATAGGCACGGTTGCGGCGCGTTTCGCCGCCAGTTCCTTGGGGGCGGTCTTGCTGTCGACGAAGGCGCTGACATGGGGGGTGTCGATCACCCCTGGCAGCAGAGCGTTGGCGCGAACCTGATAAGCGGCGTTTTCCCGCGCGACAGATTTGGCGAGGCGGACCAGCGCCATTTTCGACACTTCGTAGGACGCATAACTGTAGGGGCCGGAATAGACCGCCGCGACAGAAGATACGTAGATCAACGAACCGCTGCCCTGCGCGCGCATCGCGGGCAGGATAGCCCGGGACATGCGCATCGCGCCGGTCAGGTTGATCTCGAAGACCCGCTCCCAATCCTCATCGGTGGTATCGAAAACACCACCCTGTTGGCTTATGCCCACATTGTAGTCGAGGATGTCGAGGCCGCCCCACAGCGTTTCCATCCTGTCCAGGACCGCGCTGCCCGACTGTGGATCAGTGACTTCGGTGGCGAGAACCTCGGCGCTGCCGCCTTCGCTGCGAATAACCTCGGCGGTCTTAGCCGCCGCTTCCTCGTTACGGTCGACGCAAAGGACCTTGGCCCCCTGGCGTGCGAACAGCACCGCGGTCGCCTTGCCGTTGCCCCAGCCATCTCCGACGGAGCCAGCCCCGATGATCGCCGCGCGTTTGCCGGCCAGTCTGGTTCCCGTTTCCAAGGTCATGGGCTCAACACCTGATTGGGTAGCCACATGACGATGTTCGGCTGCCAGATAAGAATGAAAAGGACGGCGACCTGCAGCAATACGAAGGGAACGATCCCACGATAGATATCGGCCATCGAGACCATGTCGCCCGCTGCTCCTTTCATATAGAACAGCGCGAAACCGAAGGGCGGCGTCAGAAACGACGTTTGCAGGTTCACGGCCACCAGGATGGTGAACCAATAGACAAGGTCTTCCTTGGGAATGAAGTCACCAAGATCCATCAACCCGACAATGGGTGAGAAAATCGGCAGCAGGATCAGGGTGATTTCGATCCAGTCGAAGAAGAAACCCATGACAAAAACCATGGCCATCATGGTGAACAAAAGGGCCCAGTCGCCCAAATTCAGGCTTTGCGCGAGGTCGATGATGAAATCGTCCCCACCGATCTTCCGGAAGACATAGGAAAAGGCGGTTGCCGCCGCGAAAATAAAGAACAGAAGCCCGATCGTGCGAAGGGAGCTGTCGGTCGCATCTCCAAGGATTTCGCGGCTTAGCCGGCCACGCGCCAAACCCAGTAGCAAGGCGGCGAAGGCGCCGACGCCGGATGCTTCCGTCGGGCTCGCAATCCCACCGATGATCGACCCAAGCACCGCGATGATCAGGATCAAGGGGAAGGAGACCGAAACGATGGTGTCCTTGATCAGGCCTTTCTTTTCCTCCGGGGCGATGGCGGCGGGAACAGGGGTCTCGTTCGGCCGGACGATCGACCGCACGACCACATAGACCAGATAAACGCCCGCCAGAAACAAGCCCGGCAGGAAGGCCGCGACGAAAACCTTGGCCAGGTTGAGGGAAAGCAGGTCCGACATGAAGACCAGCATGACCGACGGTGGGATTAGGATACCCAGCGTGCCGGCGCTGGCGACCGCGCCGGTTGCGAGGGGCGCGGCATAGCCTGCGCGCAGCATGGTGGGCAGCGCCATCACGGTCAGCATCACGACCGACGCGCCGATAATGCCGGTCGCGGCGGCAAGGATCGTTCCCATCAGCACCACGGCAAGCGCCAGCCCGCCCGGCACGCGCGCCAAAAGGGTCTGCAAGGTCAGTAGCAGATCCTCGGCGATCCGGGTCTTTTCCATCACCACACCCATGAAAATAAACATAGGGGCGGCGACAAGGACCGCGTTGTCGACCACCGATCCAAATATCCGCGTGGGAATAAGCGAGACGTGCACAAAGCGCATCTCGCCCAATCCCATGGCGATTATCGCGAAGATCAGCGTCACCGCGGTCAGCACGATGGGGACCGGCAATGCCGTGAAGAGCCCCAGAATGAGGCTCAAGAACATCAGGGCAGGCAGGTATTCGGTCAGCGTTTCCATAAGCCACGCTCTATAAAGGGGTCTGTAAGAAGATCGGGGCGCTTCAATACCGCCAGGATGCGAAGCGCAACCGCCAGGCAGCCGGCGATGGTCAGTACCGCGGAAATCGGAATCGCGGATTTGATGATCCAGCGGTAGGGCAGACCCCGACCGCCATTGGCGCCTTCGCCGCGAAGGAAGGCGCGCTCAGCCAGTTCATAGCCGTACCAGGCGATGAAGGCGAAAAAGGGAATAACCAGAAAAAGGACGACGAAGAATTCGAGCCACAAGCGGAACCGGTCGCTCACCTTATGCGCAAAGACGTCGATGCGCACATGGGCGTTCCGGGTATAGGCATAACCGAAGGCGAAGACGGCGACGACACCGTGCAGGTGCCATTCCAAGTCCTGTAAAATGAAGGATCCGGTGGCAAAGAACTTCCGCCCGATCACATCGTAGATGATGACGAAGACGAGCAGGATCATGACCGCTGCCGCGATCCGCGCAGCCCAGTCGCAGACCCGCGTCAGAAAATCCGCCAGTCTCAAACTCGTTTCCATTCGCGTCTCCGTTTCAAAGTTGCGTCCGGGGACGCGATGCCGCGTCCCCGGAGCAAATCAAACTGATCAGTTCAGGTAACCGATCGACTTCCATTCGGAATAGTTCTCGCGGAAGGTCGCGATGCTTTCCCAGGCGCGTTTGAAGTCCGCGTCCTGTGCCGATTTCTCAGCTGCGACTTCTTTCCAGGCCTTTTCATACGCGGCCAGGATTTCCGGCGGCCATTGGTGGACCTGAACGCCGTTTTCCTTCTGCATCTTGGCCAGCGGCTCAAGCTGAACGGCTTCGCCCTCGGCCATCGTCTTCAGGACCTGGGCCTCGCAGGCGGTTTCGATGATCGCCCGCTCCTGATCGCTCAGGTCGTTCCAGGTATCCAGGTTGATGATCAGGCTCAGGAAACTGGTCTGCTGGTGCCAGCCCGGGAAGTAGTAATGCTTCGCGTGCTCGTACATGCCGACCATGTTGTCCAGGAAGGGGAAGCCCAGCTCCGCGCTGTCGATCGCACCGGTATTCAGTGCCGACATCGTATCCGCCAGACCCATCGACTGGGCTTCGACGCCCAGCTTCGCCATGACCGACGCACCCAGGCCGAAGAAGCGCATCTTCTTGCCCTTCAGGTCGTCGACGGTCTTGACCTCTTCCCGGAACCAGCCGGACGCTTCAGGCACCAGCGTCGAGCAATGCAAGGTCTTGATGTTGTAGGCTTCCTCGGAGATTTCGGTCCACATCTCGTTGCCGCCGCCATAGTACCACCAGGCTGCGTATTCCTTGATGTCGGGTCCGAACGGGAAGGTCGTGAAAAGCGGCGCGGAGGGCACGATCCCCTCGGCGAAGCCGATGGAATACCAGGACGCTTCGACAGCGCCGGTGGAAACGGCGTCCCAAACTTCACCCGTCGCGACGATTTCGCCCGGGTTCTTCACGTCGAATTTGATACCGCCGGCCGTCAAAGTGTCGACCTTTTCAGCGATGTCCCAGGCGGGCTTCCCGAGCAGCGGTAGCGTTTGCGGAAAAATCGCCTGCATTTCGATGTCTTTGGCGCTTGCGGCCGTTGACACCATTGCCGCCGCGCAAGCGGCGATAAGGAACTTGGTCTTCATTGGCACTCCTCCCAGGTTGGTAGTGTGGTTCAGGCCACGCGGTCGCCTTTCTTGACTTGCACGGTCCTGTTATCGACGGCCGGAAGCATCCGGGCCGGATCTCGTGTAACCATGACGTCGATGACGCTCGGCCGGGATTTCTCGGCAAAGGCCGCTTTCAGCGCGGCTTCAAGCTCGGACGGGTCCTCGACACGAATGCCATGGCAGCCCATGGCGTCCGCCACTTTCGCGTAGTTCGTTTCGGCAAGTTCGGAACTCTGGTAGTTGCCTTCGCCGTACATCAGATGCTGCAGCGCCTTGACGTAACCAGACGCGGCGTTGTTCACGACAATCACGGTCAGGCCCAGATTCATGCGGCGCGCCGTCTCCAATTCGCCGAGGACCATGTTGAACCCGCCATCGCCAGTCAAGCCGACGACAGTGGCTTCCGGGTCCGCCAACTGCGTTCCCATGGCGCCCGGCAAGCCGTAGCCGATGGAGGCGAAACCGCGATCGGGCACAAAGCTGCGCCGCGCGGATTTCGAATTGAACAGCAAGCCGCCCCAATGCGCGGCGAAGCCGCCATCGGCGATCAGATAGCCGTTCTCTGGCAGGTGATTGTTCAACTCCGTGATCAAACGCGCCATGTTCACCGGCGTTTCGTCGGAATAGAGGCGTTCGGCGGCCACCTCATCATGCCACTTCTGCATTTTCGCAGGGATTTCGGCCAGATAGGCTTCGCGGCGTGCGCGCTGATCCGCAGAAGAGGCTTCAAGCGCGTCGGAAAGGTCGTTCAAACCATCCCGCGCATCGCCCCACAGCTTCATCGCCGGTTCATAGGTCCGTCCCATCTCCTCGGCGACAATGTCCAGGTGAATGACATTTTGCCCCTTTTTGGGAATGGTGAAACGCTTGGTTGCGATTTCGCCCAATTTACAGCCCGCCACGACGATGCAGTCGCTGGCGGCGATCAGGTCGTTGGCAATCCGGTCATAACGACCGAACAGGCCGGCACTGAGCGGCGAGGTGCAGGCGATGGCGCCCTTGCCCGACATGGTGTGGGCGACGGGAATGCCGTTTTTTTCGGCGAAGCGGGTGACCGCCTCGGTTGCGCCGGAAATATGAATACCGCCGCCGCAAAGCAGGATAGGGCGTTCGGCCTTTGCGATCATTTCCGCGGCCTTGGCGACGGATCCCGCATCGGGTCGGCAGCGCAGGGACGGCGCTGCTTCATTGGCGGGGTCGACCTCGAAATCGCCTTCCTCAAATCCATACAGACCATGCGCAATGTCTTCCGGCACGTCGACGATGACGGGGCCCGGCCGACCGCTTGTGGCGACGGCGAAGGCCCGGCGCATGATTTCCGGGATACGGTGGATGGCTTCAACGCGTAGCAGTTCTTTGCAGGCAGGGCGCAGGATCGAAACCTGGTCGGTTTCCTGCGTCATGTTCTTGCCCGCATGGTCGCGCTGGGCGTCGCCGACGATGGCGACGATGGGCGACCCGGCATTCAAGGCTTCGACAAGTCCGGTAACCAGATTGGTCGCGCCCGGTCCAAGCGTCGCGTCGACCAGGCCGACCCGGCCGGAAACCTTGGCATAGGCATCCGCGGCGAAAACCGCGCAGCGTTCGTCGTTGATCAGGTTGTGGTTCAGGCCCAGGCGGCGCGCCGCGTCATAGAACGGCAGCAATTGAAATCCGCCCATGCCGAACATCGGCCCTGCATTGTGCGCCTTCAGCATGCGTACAAGGGCTTCACCACCGGTCATTTCATTGGTCTGGCTCATCAGGCAACACTCTCCATACTCTTGGTCGCGGCACCGGCGATCATATCGGCGGTAACGCGCAGCTTGTCTTCCAAATTGGGGGCATAGGCGATCAGCGACCGGGGGGAACCCAGGCGCTGCGGCGGTGACTTGAACGTTGTCGACTGGGCCATGGTCGCCACGACCTCGGCCCCGAAACCGCCGACCGCGACGGATTCATGGGCGACGATCAACCGCCCGGTCTTGTTGACGCTTTCCAGCACGGCGGCTTTATCCCAGGGCCAAAGGCTGACGAGGTCTATGACCTCCGCAGAGATGCCTTTTCCCGCCAAGGTCTCGGCAGCTTCGACACAAAGATTGGCCGTGTGCGACCAGGACACCAGGGTGACGTCGCTTCCGGTGCGGCGGATTTGCGCCTTGCCGAATTCGGCCTTCAGGCTGGTATCGACCTCACCTTCCATCATCCAGATGTTCTTGTGTTCCAGATACACGACCGGGTCGTCGCATTCGATCGCGGCCCGCATCATGGAATAATTGTCCTGCGGCGTGGCCGGGCAGCAGACGACAAGACCCGGGATATGGGCGTACCAACTCTCCAGACTTTGACTGTGCTGCGCCGCGGAGGACCGCCACATGCCCATCGGCTTGCGGATCACCATCGGCGCGCGGCTTTGCCCACCGAACATGAACCGAGCCTTGGCGATCTGGTTCACCAACTCGTCGGTGGCGCAAAGCGCGAAGTCGGCGAAGCGCATCTCCACGATGGGACGCGTGCCCACCAAGGCCGCGCCGAAGGCGGCGCCCATGATGCAGGCTTCAGAAATGGGGGCATCGGAAATGCGTTTCGGTCCGAATTCCTCGGGCAGGCCGGCATATTGCTTGAACACGCCACCGCGTCCCAAGTCTTCGCCGACGCACCAAACGCGGTCATCCGCGCGCATTGCTTCCGCCACGGCGAGGCGCGCCGCTTCCGCATAAGTCATCACGGTCATCAGAACGCCTCCTGCGCGGGCGAACCCACGTCCTGCACATCGTTGAATACGGTATCGTCGGCCGGCCAGGGCGCGGCTTTCGCTGCGTCCAGCGCCGCCTGCATTTCAGCGGTGGCCGTCGTGCGGACGGCGTCCAGGTCCGTTTCGGACACACCGGCTTCCTGAAGCAATTCGCGCTGTCGTGAGACCGGGTCGCTTTCGCGGCGCATGCGGTCGGCTTCCCCTTCGGGGCGATAGGTAGCCGGGTCGAAATAGGTGTGACCATCCAGCCGATAGGTCTTCGCAAGCATGAATTCCGGCTTTCCGGTCGCGCGGATGCGGGCGATGATTTCGGCCGATTTCGTCGCGATTTCCTCGACATCGTTGCCGTCGATCTCGGTCACCGGCAGGCCGATGGCCCGGGCGCGGTCGGCGACATTGCCGGATGTCATATCGGATGTCTTGGTGGATGCCGAATACTGGTTGTCTTCGCAAACGAACAGGATCGGTAGTTCAAAAACCCCCGCCCAGTTGATGCCTTCCAGGAAGGGCCCGCGATTGGCCGCGCCGTCGCCGAAGAAACAGACAGTGACCTGGTCGCCGCCCAGAAGCTTCACCCCGTGGGCCGCACCGGCGGCGATGGTGATATTGGCGGAGACGACACCATTCGCGCCCAACATGCCGACACCGAAATCGGCGATATGCATGGACCCGCCCTTGCCGCCGCAGCATCCGCCTTCGCGGCCGAGAAGTTCCTTCATCATCGCCGTAGCGTCAGCGCCTTTGGCCAGGGTGTGGCCGTGCCCGCGATGCGTCGATGTGATGTAATCGTCTTTGCGAAGGGACTCGGTCACGCCCACGGCGACCGCTTCCTGGCCGATTGAAAGATGTATCGCGCCTAGAACCAATTCTTCTTCCACCGCCGCATGGCGGGCGGTTTCTTCGAAAGCGCGTATGCGCTCCATCAGGGTCAGTCGGGCCAACCCTCGTTCGACGTCAAAATTACGCACGGTCAGAACAACTCCTCTTGTTCAAGAATGCTCGTCTTTTCGGACAGCACCGCAGCTTCCTCCCGCAACAGCGGGACCAATTCGCTCTCGATGCGTTCGATAGCCATCCTGTCGTTAATCGCACCTATCCCGATGGCGGCGATCAGCCTGCCGGACCGGGTGATGATCGGCAGCGCCACGGCGCTCATGCCCGGGATCACGATCGATGGGTTCAAGGCATAGCCGCGGCGATGAAAATCCGCGCAGCATTCCTCGGCCAGTTCGGGGGTGACGTTGAAATCGGCCATCCAGCTCTTATTCGCCTGGGCGGCCGCTTTGCGTTTGGATTCGGGCATGGATGCATACAGTGCCTGGGCCGTCGCCCCGGCGCCCAGCGGCACGCGGTCGCCGGCATCGATGGTCAGGGTCCGGATCGGGAAGGCGCCCAATTCCCGGCGCACGCAGATAGACACCGCGCCTTCCGGGGCTGACAGGAAAATCGTATCGCCGCTGGCATCCGCCAGGCGCCGCATGCTGCGCTTTGCCAAGGCCGCCAAGTCCGATCGGCTGGCGGTGCGGGCGATTTTCGCCAATACGCTGCCCAGATGATACCGCCGGTTATCGGGGTCCTGATAGACGTAGTGCACGTCCAGAAGCGAGGTCAGCACGCGGTGTGTGGTGGTTTTTGTGAATTCGGTGCGCGCCATGATTTCCGTCAGGCTGGCGCCCAATGGCGCCTCGCTCAAGGCGGATAAGACGCGGCTGGCGCGCGCGATCGACCCTACCGGCGTTGCTGACGGCACGTGACTTCCTCCTGAACTGTTCCGTTATTCGGAACTATTGTGCCGATAATAAGAACCAGTTGTCCAAACGAGTCAAACGCAATACCAATATCCTCATGCAAAAGGACCACCTGTTACTGAACTCGATCACCGATGCGGACGGCACCGCGCCAGGGCGGATCGCCGTTTCCGGCTCCCATGGCGGGCTTTACGCAGCCGCGGTAGCGTCGCGCGCGGGCTTGCGCGCGGTTGTGCTGAACGATGCGGGGCGGGGCTTGGACGATGCCGGGATCGCCGGGGTTAAGGCGCTAAGCGATGTCGGCATGGCGGCTTGCGCGGTGGATTGCATGACAGCCGAAATCGGCTCCGCCGTGGATATGGCAGAGAACGGGATGATCTCGTTCGCGAACGAAATGGCGGCGGGCTTTGACGTCGCGGTGGGGCAAACCGTCGCAGAAGCGCTGGAAAGGCTCGCCAATGCACCGGAGCCGTCCGGGATGATGGACGCGATCCCGGAGGCCCGCTGGGACGAGAAGGTTGGCGCGCATCAAGTGCTCTGCGTCGACTCCGCTTCCCTGATCAAGCCGGAGGATGCGGGCCGTATCATCGTGACGGGCTCACACGGCGGGTTGATTGGCGGGGATCCAGCGCGGGCCTGCAAGGCGGAGGCTTTTTTCGTCAGCTATTCCGATGCGGGTCGGGGCAAGAACGATATCGGCCTGTCCCGTTTGCCGGCGCTAGACCAGCGCGACATCGCCGCCGTTACCTTGGACTGCAATACCTGTCTGATCGGAAGTGCCGCTTCCGCACTGACGACCGGCCGGATTTCCGCCGTCAACAAGACCGCCGCGGCGTTGGGTGCCGCCATAGGGCAACCGCTTGCTGAGTTTTTAGCTGGCTTGTCCTGATGTTCATGGTCAAAGGCGGTTGGCGGTTGCGATTCCACCGTCTATAACGCCGCCATGATGTTTCGTTCGTTCCATGAAATCGACGTTTCCCCGGCCGCTTCGGCGCGGATGCGTTTGATTGCGCGAATTACGAACCCGGTCCCCGAGGGGAACCGGGCCTAGAGCGCTGCTCTATTCGCTGCATCAATTTTCATGGAAATCAGGGGCGACTGTCATGTCCTTCCTTCATAGTCGCGTTGAGGCGACTTCACAGACCGCTTGTTTCAGCGTGGTCGGCGTTGCCGACCCGAACCTTCTACACCGTCTTCTTGAACCTTTCGCCAAGCGGGGGCTGATACCGTCCCGCGTGCACGCGGATACCGACCCGGAAGACCGCTTGCTTGTGGATATTCAAGTTGGCGATATGGATCAGGATCTGGCCGGTCGGATCGGTGCGGGACTGCGCCAGGTGATCGGTGTTGAACTGGTCCTCGTCTCGTCCAAGGCGCAATGCATCTGAACCCATCGAGGAGTATCGGCCGATGAGCTTCCTGGACCATATCAGAGCCTGCAATAACGGGGATCTCTCGGTCCAGACACGCTTCTGCGTGGCCGGTGAAAATATCGGTTGGGTCGGCCCTGAAATCGCTGAAACCCTGCTGATGCAGTTCGACTGCTTCAGCAGGGAAGCTGATGCCATTGTTCTCACCGGCGCAGCTAACACGGTGGAAGAGCGGTCAGCCCTGATGGCGGATGTCGCGGCTGAGCTGTCGCGGCTGGGTGTCGTCGATGGGTTGCGGGATGAACTGTTCCCGGCCATGCGCAATTGGGGGGAGGAACCGCGGTTCTTGATCGACCGGGTCGCAGTGCCGCCCTTCGGCTTGCGGGCATGGGGCATTCACTTGAACGGATATGTCCGCAAAGCCGATGGCCTGCATTTGTGGATCGGGCGTCGAGCATCCGGCAAGTCCACCTATCCGGACCTGCTGGACAATACGGTCGCCGGCGGCCAGCCCTTTAATCTGACGCTGAGAGAAAACCTGATCAAGGAATGTGGGGAGGAAGCCTCAATCACGCCGGCTATGGCGGCACAGGCCGTTCCGGTCGGCTGCATCACCTATGTCCGGGAAGAGAAGGGCCGTATTAAACCAGACGTGATGTTCTGCTACGACCTGGAAATGCCGGAAAACTTCACACCGGTGAATACGGATGGCGAACTTGCGGGCTTTTATCTGCTGCCGGCGGGCGAGGTGATGGAAATCATCCGCACCACGGAGGAATTCAAGTTCAACTGCAACCTTGTGCTGATCGACTTTTTCATCCGCCACGGCTTGCTGACGCCGGATGACGAGCCAGACTACACCGAGCTTTGCGAAGGTATGCGTAAAGGACACGCCGCCAGTTAGGATTATTCCTCGATTATTCCTCGTCTGGAAACCCAGCCAAGGCGCGGATCTCTGCCGGCGACAAACCGTCTTCCCGCAGGGCGGCGATGGCCATGGACTTTTCCCGTTTCGACAGGCGCTGGCCGTCCTCGTCCAGCAATAATCCATGGTGATGGTAATTTGGGGCGGGCAGGGCGAAGAGCGTCTGTAGGATGCGGTGGATGCTGGTTGCGTGGAGCAGGTCTTCGCCCCGGGTCACATGGGTGACGAATTGCATCGCATCATCGACCGTGACGGACAGGTGATAGCTGCTGGGTGTGTCCTTCCGGCACAGAACGATATCGCCGCAGGAAAGACCGTCCACTGTCACTTCGCCGAAACGCGCGTCGTTGAAGGTCAGCGGCCCGGTCATGCCGACGGCGCGGTCCATATGCAGACGCAGGGCATAAGGTTCACCTTCTTCCATCCGGCGTTTTGCTTCCTGCCAGGGCAGGTGCTTGCACGTGCCGGGATAGAGCGGCCCGTCTGGCCCGTGCGGCGCTGATGGGGCGGCGGCGATTTCGGCCTGGATTTCCTTCCTGGTGCAGAAGCAGGGATAGACCAGATTGCCTTCCTCCAGCACATGGAGGAATTCGTTGTAGACTTCCATTCGTTCGGATTGGCGCAGCACCGGTCCATCCCAGTCCAAGCCAAGCCATTCCAGATCCCGCAGGATCTGCGTTTCAAATTCCGGCAGGCAGCGGCCTGTATCGATATCCTCGATGCGCAGGATGAACCGGCCGCCGGCGTCGCGCGCCTGTTTCCAGGCGAATAGCGCGGAATGCACCGTACCAAGATGCAGCAGGCCGGTTGGGCTGGGCGCGAACCGCGTCGTCATTGGAAGGTGGCTTAGAATCCCTGAAGGGTCACCCCATTGCGCGCCGCTTGGTTTGCTCATGGCCGGTTGCATCATGTCGGTCGGGTCGTTCATATGGCTGGCCTAGGCCCGTCGCAATCTTAAGTCAAATCTACCGACGGGCATTCGGGATTGGAAACGTATCTGGTGAACAAGCAGACTTTGATCAAGGCATTGGACGACGTCGCCGGCATCGATCACCAGGTCGCCGATGCCTTGGCGCTGGTCGGCTATCCGGAACCCAGAACCGCGCCCGGGGGCTTCCCCGCCTTGTTGTCGATTGTCGTGAACCAGCAAATTTCCAAGGAAGCCGCGCGGGCGATCCTGGGCCGGTTGGAAAACCTGATGCCGGGGACAACGGCGGAAGCGTTCCTGGCCCAGCCGGATGAAGCCTTACAGGCCGCAGGCTTGTCGCGCCCGAAAATCCGCTACGGTAAGGGGATCGCGGAGGCCGTCGCGTCGGGAACGGTTCCGATTGAAGATTTTCCCGGCATGCCGGATGACGAGATCATCGCCGCGCTGACCGGACTGAAGGGAATTGGCCTTTGGAGCGCGGAGATTTATTGCATGTTTTCCTTGGGGCGGCCCGACTTGTTTCCGGGGGAGGATATTGCCCTTCAAGAGGCGATGAAGCGCCTGAAAGGGCTGGATGCCAGACCGGCGCCGAAACTGGCGCGGGAACTGGCCCTTGGTTGGTCGCCTTGGCGCAGCGCCATGTCGGTTTTCCTGTGGCACTACTACCGCGGCGCGCCCGCTTGAACCTGTTTTCATCGTAAGTAAGGGATCGGATGATGATGATGGAATTGGACGGACCGGAACAAACGCCTGCCTCCGGCGCTGCGGCCAAACAGCTCGTGATCCTGCTCCATGGGCTGGGGGCGGATGGCAATGATCTGATCGCGCTTGCGCCGCATCTGGCTCAGGCTCTTCCAGATGCGCATTTTATCGCGCCGGACGCACCTTTTCCCTGTGATATGGCGCCCTATGGCCGGCAATGGTTCTCATTGCAGGATCGCGACCCGGCGGTGATGTTGAGCGGAATCCGCATCGCGGCACCGATCCTGGACGGGTTCATCGACAAGCAAATGGCGCGGTTTGGTCTCGACGCCGGTGCGGTCGCGTTGGTCGGGTTTAGCCAAGGAACCATGATGTCGCTTCATGTGGCGCCGCGCCGGCCCGACCCTTTCGCGGCGGTCGTCGGGTTTTCCGGCGCGCTTTTGGCGGGTGAGGCATTGTTGGATGAGGCACGCAGCAAACCGCCCGTTCTTTTGATCCATGGCGACGCGGATGAAGTCGTGCCGGTCCAGGCCACACCGGCAGCGGCGGGCGCTCTGCAGGATGCGGGGTTCACGGTCGAAACGCTGATTTGCCCTGGTGTACCCCATTCAATCGATCCGGCCGGACTGAAGCGGGCGATCGACTTTCTGGGGAAACACCTGACCTGATTGATCTTGTCGGACTGATATTGTCGGTATTCACGACAAGGAGTGACGGCAAGATGTTGGAAAGAAGCGCATCGAACGCTCTTTTCTTACAGATTGGTTATATTTTGTCCCCTCAGCCCCGCTTTTCTTGTACGCGGTTGAAGAATCCGTGTAGCTTTTAACCAACCTTGGCAAGGGTGGCCCCCGCAAAAACGGGAGTTCAGTGCGGTGACTACGGCCTTGAATAACTGTCCGGCGTTGGTTCTGAACGCGGACTTCAGACCGCTTAGTTATTTTCCGCTTTCTACTTGGACGTGGCAGGACGCGGTTAAGGCGGTGATATCCGACCGCGTATCGGTCCTCTCCGAATACGAAACGGAAGTTCACAGTCCCAGTTTCACGATGGCGTTGCCCAGCGTGATTGCTTTGCGGGACTATATTCGACCGTCCCGGCAACCGGCTTTTACCCGGTTCAACGTTTTCCTTCGGGACAAGCTGACATGCCAGTATTGCGGCACCGGCTTCAATGCACAGGATCTGACCTTCGATCATGTCGTGCCGCGCAGCCAAGGCGGACGGACGACATGGGAAAACGTCGTGACGGCGTGTTCGCCGTGCAATCTGCGCAAGGGGGGACGGACGCCGGTTCAGGCTAACATGCCGCTCCGTCGGGCGGTGCGGCCGCCTACGACCTTTCTGTTGCAGGAAAACGGCCGGTCCTTCCCGCCGAATTTTCTGCACGAAAGCTGGAACGACTATCTCTACTGGGACATGGAACTGGAACGGTAGGCGTCCTCGCCGCCGCTTTCAGCTGGGTCTCCCTCGGACGCCGACCGCATCATGCGCTCGGCCTCCCGGATTGCGTGACAGCGCAGCGCTTTTCCGTCATCGGCCGGGAAAAGAGAGATCATGCGCCGCCAATCGACCAAGGGGCCGGCGATATCCGGCCAGTCCGCAAACAGGGTCTCGATACGCCGCGCGGCGCCGGTCAACAATCCGCGCGCCTGTTCCGCATCTGTCTCCAGCGTATCGGCGGCAAGATCCGCCAACATGGCCAGCGCACGCCGCAGAACGGCAGTTGCCGTCATACCGGTCGGATAGTCGTTTTGAAGCCTTACGAAGCGGCTTTCGAACCGTGACAGGGACATAGGAACCCTCCGGCGGTTATCATCGCCAGACAACAGAAGGTCATGATTCTGCTAAAACCGCCAATGGATTTCTGGGTCGAGAAGGGGCTCAGACCCGTTCTGAAAGCCAGATCGCCAGCTTCGACGCGCTCTTCACCGCGCGGGTCAGGACCGGATAGCCGGGCGCCTGTTCGGCCCCTTCGGCGTAACCGATATCGCGATGCTCGATTTCTTCCTGCCGGAATTTCTCGATCGTCGCCTTCAGATCAGCCTCATCCTCGCCAAGTTTATCCGCCTGTGCGGCGTAATGTTCGTCGATCACTTCCTCGACCGCGACAGTACAGGCCATGGCGGCCTGTTCACCCAACAAGGCGGAACCGGCGCCCATGGCGTAGCCGGCGATATGCCAGATCGGCGTCATGGCGGTCGGGCGGACACGGCGTTCGACCAGCATCTTGTTGAACGTATCGAGGTGAACTTGTTCCTGCTCAGCCATGTGCTTGATCAAGGGGCCGGAAGAGGTCCGGCGCAGAACATCGTGCTGCCCGGCATAGATCCGGGTGGCGCCAAACTCGCCTGCCTGGTCGACGCGGATCATCCGCGCGACACTGTCGGTGGGGCGAGGGTCGCCTGGCAGATAGCGCGGGCCGCGGCCCGGTTTCGTCTCGCCCTGGTTCGTTGCGGTGGTCATCGCCGTCTCAATCCGTATTCTCGATCGTTACTGCGGATCAGCGCATGGCCTTGCGGATCAACAAGCCGATCGCGGTGGCTGCGCCAAGCGCCAATACCAGATTGTAACCTGCCATGGAGATTCCGAACAGGCTCCAGGCCACTTCGTCGCACCGTATCACCGGTGCGCTCATGATTGCGTCTTTTAGCGCATTGATGTCCAGGTCGTTCAGCCCGCCGCTGGTGCAGGAAGTAGGGCCTTCCCACCATTTCTGTTCCACACCCACATGGTAGCCGGCCGTCGCGGCGCCGGCCAGGATCACCACGATGGTCAAGGTCAGCCCGGTCAGCAGCAACGTGGTCTTGCGCCGCAGATAGAAGGTGACGCCGGCCACGCCGAGCGCAATCCACCACGCCAGTCTTTGATACTGGCACAAGGCGCAGGGATGTATGTCCAAAACGTGTTCGAAGAAATAGGCCGTTCCCAACACGCCGACGATGAAGATCATCACCAAGGCGGGGGTCTGTTGAAGGCTGGGCAGTCGCGATCTGGCGTTCATTACCGTTTCTCTCGTTTTCAACCGGATGCGGCTGCGATCACTGCTAGTGTAACCACTTAATCGCCATGAAGCCGCCGATCAGCAATATGAAAAAGGCGGTGGTCATCAGGCCGAACCGCTCTTCGATCAGGGTGCGGATCGGCCCACCGAACATCCGCAACAGAATGGATACGATATAGAACCGTAATCCCCTGCTGAGGATGGAGGCGAGCACGAAGGTCATAAGATTGAGTTCCATGGCGCCTGACGCGATGGTCACGATCTTGAAGGGCAGCGGCGTCAAACCGCCGCCGATCACGATCAGCCAGCCATATTCGGCGAAAGAGGCGCGCGCCTGTTCCAGTGCTTGTTCGTAACCATAGAACCTGACGATCGGTTCGCCGATGACATCGAACAGCCCATAGCCGATCAGATAACCCCCGACACCCCCCACAACACTGGCGATTGTGCATATGGTCGCATAGCGCAGGAAGCGATCACGATTGGCCAATACCATCGGTATCAGCATGACATCGGGGGGGATGGGGAAAATGACGCTCTCAATGAACGACACAAAGGCCAGATATCGTTCGGCCAAAGGATGCGCCGCCATGCGCATGGTCCAATCATAAAGGCGGCGCAGGGGACTGAAGAGCGTTTGGATCATAGGGGAACCGATCAGGCTATATGGTCTTTCTGTCGGCTCGTCTTCTATTCCTTCCTTGTCGACTTGGCTAGAGAGCGGGTCGCTGAAATGCGACCCGCCTTCCAGTCAGTTCGATCCAATCGTCACTTAGGCAGCGGCAAGGGCTTAACAACGCGCTCGCCGTCCGGGGTGATGTATTGGGTCAATGTACCGGTTAGTGCATAGACCCCGTCACTGACCGTGCCACGGTCCAGGGGTATCACGGTCAACCCGACAACCAAGATGGCCCAAAGGCCCATGCCTGCCGCGATGCTTATCTTTGCCAAACGCGAGCTTCTAAGCCCGCCGGGAATGAATAAACTCATTGCCCCACTCCATACTAAAAATTTTGGCCGTTCTTTGCCGGCCATCGTTGTGGGTTAAGTAGGGATTGCCAGGTGGAACGGCAATGGGTTTGGGCGGTTACGCGCTTTCACTCTGTCGTGAGGGTATGGGAGGAGTGGGATATATAGAATGCAACGGATACAAGCTTTCGGGATTGACAGGAAAACGGCAATATCCTTGCTCATCAAAGACGATTCCTGTACCACACCGAGTGCGAACGCCAATGGCCGCTGCTTCCGAATTGCACGGTGATGGCGTCGTCCTAAAGGTCACGGCTCTGAAACACATACCGGCATGGTTTAATACCATAAGGAAGGAAGGGGATGGCTCGTAACAAGATAGCGCTTATCGGCGCTGGGAACATTGGCGGCACGCTCGCCTTGTTGGCAGGTCTCAAGGAAATGGGTGATGTCGTGTTGTTCGACATCATGGATGGGATTCCGCAGGGCAAAGCGCTCGATCTCGCGGAAGCCTCCCCGGTCGAAGGTTTCGACGCGGCAATGTCTGGCTCGAAAAACTACAGCGCGATCAAAGGCGCCGATGTCATCATCGTAACCGCCGGCGTTGCGCGGAAGCCGGGGATGAGCCGAGACGATCTGATCGGCATCAACACAAGCGTGATGAAGTCCGTCGGCGAAGGCATCAAGAAGAACGCGCCGAAAGCCTTTGTCATCTGCATCACCAATCCGCTCGATGTCATGGTCGGCATCTTGCAGAAAGCTTCCGGTCTGCCGGCGAATAAGGTCGTCGGTATGGCGGGGGTTCTCGACTCCGCACGTTTCCGTTATTTCCTGGCCGAAGAATTCAAGGTGTCGGTCGAAGATGTGACGGCCTTCGTGCTCGGTGGTCATGGCGATACGATGGTTCCGCTCATCCGTTATTCGACCGTCGCGGGCATTCCCGTGCCGGATCTGCTGAAGATGGGTTGGTCCACGAAGAAGCGCATTGCCGATATCGTCCAGCGAACGCGCGATGGCGGTGCCGAGATCGTCGGCCTGCTTAAGACGGGTTCCGCGTTCTACGCGCCCGCCTCTTCCGCGATCGTGATGGCGGAGTCCTATTTAAAGGACAAACGACGGCTGTTGCCGGCGGCGGCGTTCTGTACCGGTCAATACGGCGTCCGCAACATGTATGTCGGTGTGCCCTGCATCATCGGTGCGAACGGTGTTGAGAAGATCGTCGAGATCTCCCTCAACGCGGCCGAAAAGAAGATGCTGCAGAAGTCCATCGACGCGGTGCAATCGCTGAGCAAGGTTGCCGCCGATATCGAAAAGAATGCCGGCAAGGAAGCGCCCGCGAAGAAGGGTGCGGCCAAAAAGGCTGGTGGCAAGAAATCGGCCGCGAAGAAGTCTTCTGCTAAGAAGGCCGGTGCGAAAAAGGCCGCAGCGAAGAAGTCGACCGCCAAGAAATCTTCCGCCAAGAAATCGGTAGCGAAGAAGGCATCGGCCAAGAAGGCCCGCGCTAAAAAGGCTGCTGCGAAGGTTGCTCCGGCGGCACCCGCGACGAGCACGCCGTCGTCGTAAAGACTAAGTTACCGAAGACCTCTTCGGTCTAGGTTTGGAAGCCGCGCTCTCCTTCAAAGGGGGCGCGGCTTCTTTCTTTCCGCTTCGCCATGGCGGATGATCCTGTTCAATTGACCGACAGCGACAGTGTTGCGTGAGGGTACGCGTGCAAGGCGAAAACGATCTGCAGATTGCGAAGACCGCGCTGGCGAACGGCGATGGCGGGACTGCCTTTGCCGCCTTGAACCGTTTGCTGCGCGATCAGCCCGACCATGCGGAAGGCCTGTATCTGATGGCGCTCTGTGCGAACGCGGCCGGACGGGGTGATGTCGCGATCGATTGTTTGCAGAAAGCGCGTGTGGCCGCGCCGGACGATGCGGATATCGCTTTCTCTCTGGGATCGCTTCTGGCTGCAACAACCCCACAGAAGGCATTGGCCCCCTTTCGCGACGCGGTTCGCCTGCGTCCCGATTTCGCTCCGGCCTGGACGAATATGGGAAACCTTCTTGCCGGCATGGGGCTTTTGGAAGAGGCGGCGGAAGCTTATGAGCAGGCGCTGAAAGCCGATCCAGATCTTTTGGAAGTGGAATCGAACCTAGGTGTGATCCGGCAAAGCCAGGGCCGTCATGACGATGCGCTTCGCCATCACGACCATGTGGTCAGACAGCGACCGGGTTTCGGAAAGGGCCAGCACAATCGGCTAATGTCGATGCACTATAATGAAGGCCTTACTTCGGATGAGATTCAGTCGGCCCACAGGGCATGGGGGCAAGCCCTGTCGACGAACCAAGCTGACCGGGTCGCCCAATCCGCGCCATTTGCAAAAGGTGCTGGCGCGGACCGCGTCCTGCGTGTCGGCTATGTTTCTCCGGACTTTCGACAGCATCCGGTCGCCAATTTCTTTCTTCCCTTACTGGAAGCCCATGATAGGCATCACGTCGATGTCTGGTGCTATTCCGATGCCGGGCACCCGGACGCGATGACGGAAACGTTACGGGGGCGTGCAGATCATTGGGTCGATACGGCCGGTTGGACCGATGACGCTCTGGCCGAAAGGATCTCCTCGGACCGGATCGATATTTTGGTCGATTTGGCCGGGCATACTTCGGGCAATCGGCTTTCGGTCTTCGCGCGGCGCGTGGCGCCCGTTCAGATGACATGGCTTGGTTATCCCGGCATTACGGGGCTGGGTGAAATGGATTACCGGCTGACCGATGCGGTCGCGGACCCGCCGGTTGAGGCGGATGGAGGGGAAGCTGAACAACTGATTCGGCTTCCGAGTGGGTTTCTGTGCTATCGCCCGCCGGTCGACATTCCCGTGGCCAAGACACCGCTCGGCGGTCGGCCCATCGTGTTCGGGTCTTTCAACAATTTTGCCAAGGTAAATGGAACGGTCCTGGATCGTTGGGCCGAAATTCTGAAGGAATGCCCAGACGCATTGTTGATGGTGAAGGCCCGGTCGCTGAACGATCCGGGGACGCGGTGGCAATGCGCCGACGCCTTCCTGGCCCGCGGGGTCGACCCGGCGCGACTCAGGCTGCGCGGCACCGTACCGGGGCTGGCCGAGCATTTCTCGCTCTACAATGACATCGACATCGCGCTGGACACCTTCCCCTATAACGGTACCACGACAACATTCGATGCCCTTTGGATGGGAACGCCCGTCATTGCGCTGCGCGGTGAACGCCATGCGGCCCGGGTCGGGGCCTCCATTCTGACCCATTTGGGCCTTCCTGAATTGATCGCGGAAGACCATCCCGCCTATATATCGGCGGCGGTGGCACTTGCCGGGGATGCGGCCCGATGCGGCGATTATTCGGCCCGTTTGAGGGACAGATTGCGGGCCTCACCGCTTCTTGATGCGGGCCGGTTTGCGCGCACCATCGAAAAAACCTATCGGGAGAAGTGGAATGTTTGGTGCCACGGCTAGGGATTATTATGACCGATCCGGTTGCACTGAGTAGAAAGGTTGCTAAATTACGCCCGCTCAGCGGGGCCCGGAAACCCATTATTCTCGATGGTGTGCGGACGTCGCGGATGGTGGGCGGAAAGGCGATACCCATAGGTGTAGTCCAGGGGACCGTTCCACAGTCTTTCTGCCGATTTACCGGCCCCTTTCGGGGCAGGGATCTGGTGCCGCTCCGGTACCAAGTCCAACCGGAAGGGGTTTGGGCGTGATCATAGCCACGGGGAAGTCTTAAGCGACATGAACATCCACGAATATCAGGCCAAAGAGCTTCTACGGAAGTTTGGCGTTGCCGTGCCTAGCGGGCAGGTGGCCTACACCGTCGATGAAGCGGTGCAGGCGGCAAACGAACTTGGCGGTCCGATCTGGGTCGTCAAATCCCAAATTCACGCCGGGGGCCGCGGGGCCGGCCGGTTTAAAGACGGCGATCCCGACAAGGGCGGCGTGCGTGTCAGCAAGTCCGTCGAGGACGTGCGTGAAAACGCCAAAGCCATGCTCGGCGCGACGCTGGTCACCAAGCAGACCGGGCCGGAAGGCAAGGAAGTGAGCCGCCTTTATATCGAAGACGGTTGCGATATCGCACGGGAACTATACCTCTCCCTGCTGCTGGACCGCGCCACAAGCCAAGTGACCATCATGGCCTCCACCGAAGGCGGGATGGAAATCGAGGAAGTCGCGGAAGAGCATCCCGATAAAATCATCCGCGTCACGGTCGACCCGGCGACGGGCATCTCCGGCTTCCATTGTCGGCGCATTGCCTTCGCGTTGGGCCTCGAAGGGGCCCAGGTCAAAAGCTGCACTCAGTTCTTGACCGCGATGTACAATGCTTTCACCCAGCTCGACGCCAGCATGGTCGAAGTGAACCCGTTGGTCGTGACCGGCTCGGGTGAGGTTATCGCGCTGGATGCGAAGATGAACTTCGACGACAACGCGCTGTTCCGTCACAAGGACATCGCCGGCATGCGGGACGAGACCGAAGAAGACCCGATGGAGCTGGAAGCGACCAAGCACGAGCTGAATTACATTAAGCTCACCGGGTCGATCGGCTGCATGGTCAATGGTGCCGGCCTTGCCATGGCGACGATGGACATCATCAAGTTGAAGGGCGGCGATCCCGCGAACTTCCTGGACGTCGGCGGCGGCGCCACCAAGGAACGTGTGACCAAGGCCTTCAAGATCATCCTCAGCGATCCGAATGTCGAAGGCATTCTGGTCAACATCTTCGGCGGCATCATGCGGTGCGACGTCATCGCCGAAGGGGTGGTCGCGGCTTCCCGAGAGGTGAACCTGCACGTACCCCTGGTGGTACGTCTGGAAGGCACCAATGTGGAGCAGGGCAAGAAGATCATGGCGGAATCGGGTCTGCCGATCATCTCTGCCGACAATCTTGAAGACGCGGCCGAAAAGGTCGTGGCTGCTGTGAAGGAGGCTAACTGATGGCCGTTCTGGTTAACAAGGACACAAAAGTCATCTGCCAGGGCTTCACCGGCGCGCAGGGGACTTTCCATTCCGAGCAGGCAATTGCCTACGGCACGCAGATGGTCGGCGGTGTCACGCCCGGCAAAGGCGGCGGTACGCATCTGGACTTGCCGATTTTCAACACCGTGGCGGAAGCCAAGCATGTGACCGGCGCCAATGCGACCGTGATCTACGTGCCGCCGCCCTTCGCGGCCGACGCAATCCTGGAGGCGATCGACGCCGAATTGGAACTTGCGGTCTGTATCACGGAAGGCATTCCGGTGATGGACATGGTGAAGGTCAAGCGCGCGCTGAGCGGGTCGAAGACCCGGTTGATCGGCCCGAACTGCCCCGGTGTGATCACGCCGGAACAGTGCAAGATCGGGATCATGCCGGGCCATATCCACCGCGCCGGCAAGATCGGTGTGGTTTCCCGTTCCGGAACGCTGACCTACGAAGCAGTCGCGCAGACGACGGCGGTCGGCCTTGGTCAGTCGACCTGCATCGGTATCGGCGGTGATCCGGTCAACGGTACGAACTTCATCGATTGCCTGGAGATGTTCCTGGCCGACGATCAAACCGAGGGCATCATCATGATCGGGGAAATCGGCGGCACGGCTGAAGAAGAAGCCGCGGAATTCGTCAAATCCTCGAAAGTGAAAAAGCCGATGGTCGGCTTCATCGCGGGCCGTACGGCGCCTCCGGGCAAGCGTATGGGCCATGCGGGCGCCATCATTTCCGGTGGTCAAGGCACGGCCGACTCCAAAATGGAGGCGATGAGTAGCGCCGGTATCCGCGTATCGGAGAGCCCATCGGCGCTTGGTACGACGATGCTGGAAGCAATGAAGGGTTGATGTAGAAACGGCGCCGGGGTAATCCCCGGCGCCGCTACTTTAGACCTGGATTAAAAAAGGTTTTGGTCGGTATCATGGCACGTAGAGAAACAGCACGGTTTCTGTGACCCTGCTGGGGGTCTACGTGCTACGCTGCGATGAGAAACAGTCGGGATTGTAACGCTGATCTGACGCTTGCCGTCCGAATGGCGTCCACGACTGCACCGGTTTCGTCCGCACCGATTGGACGGGTCCGGTGGCAGTCGACCGAAAAGGGAGATGCGTGATGACCTATGCCGGGAACACGACGCCGCTTTTTCAAGCCAACGAAACGTATGTGGCCGAACTGTACCAGAAATTCCTGAGCGACCCCGCTTCGGTCGATCAGCAATGGGCGGAGTTTTTTTCGGGCCTGGAGGATGGTGACCTTAATTTCCTGCAAGGGTATCGAGGACCGAGCTGGGCGCCGCGCGCGACCACGGTCATCGGCCCGAAGGGTGACGACCAAGCCGAGACCTTCGCGGAACTGACCGATGAAGGCACTTCCTACGACGAAATTCTGCGCCGACTGGCCAAGGCCGGGACGCCCGGCGCCAGCGCGGGTGAGATCCGGCAAGCAACCTTGGACTCGATCCGCGCCCTTATGATCATCCGCGCCTATCGGATGCGCGGGCATGCGGTCGCCCATCTCGATCCATTGAACCTGCACGAACCGGCCTATCAGCCGGAACTCGATCCCAAGACCTATGGGTTCGAGGATGTGGACATGGATCGGCCGATCTTCATCAATTACTATCTCGGTCTTGAATCCGCCTCCATGCGGGAAATCGTGCGGATCTGCCAGGAGACCTATTGCGGTTCCATCGGCATCGAGTTCCAGCACATTCAGAACCCTGAAGAAAAATCCTGGATTCAGGAACGCATTGAAGGCATCCGCAACCGGACCGAATTCACAGATTTGGGCAAACGGACGATCCTGGAGCGGCTGACGCAGGCCGATATCTTTGAAACCTATCTGGACAAAAAGTATCGCGGCACGAAGCGTTTCGGCCTGGATGGCGGGGAATCCCTGGTCCCGATGCTGGAGCAGATTTTCAAGCGCGGCGCACAGTTGGGTTTGCAGGAAGCGGTTCTGGGCATGGCCCACCGCGGACGTCTGAACGTTCTGGCGAACATCATGCGCAAACCCTATCAGGCGATCTTCGCGGAGTTTGAAGGCATCAGCACGAGCCCGGAAGACGTGCAGGGCTCCGGCGACGTCAAATATCATTTGGGCACTTCCGCCGACCGTGAATTCGACGGGCGCGTGGTTCACCTGTCGCTGACCGCCAATCCCAGTCACCTGGAAGCGGTGAACACGGTTGTGCTCGGCAAGGTTCGCGCCAAGCAGCGGCAACGCGGCGACGAAGACCGTGAGAAGGTCATGGGCATCCTGCTGCATGGCGATGCCGCCTTCATCGGCCAGGGCATCGTTGCGGAAACTTTCCTGCTTAGCCAATTGGACGGCTACCGCACGGGCGGCACGATTCATATCGCCATCAACAATCAGATCGGCTTCACCACGGCACCCAGCAAGTCGCGTTCCTCGCCCTATTGCTCGGACATGGCAAAATTGGTCGATGCGCCGGTCTTCCATGTTAACGGGGACGACCCCGAAGCCTGCGTCCACGTTGCACGGATCGCGATTGAATATCGCCAACGCTTCAAGAAGGACGTCGTCGTCGACATGTGGTGTTACCGTCGGCACGGGCATAACGAAGGCGATGAGCCGATGTTCACCCAGCCGCAGATGTACACAAAGATCGGCGAGCATCCGCGGACCCGGCAGATCTATGCGGATCAGCTGGAAGGCGAAGGCACGCTTCCTGAAGGGGAAGGCTATAAGATCGTTCAGGAATTCACCAATCACCTAGACGCGCAATTCGAAGCCCGCCATTCGTTTAAAGCAAACAAGGCCGACTGGCTGGAAGGTAAATGGGCCGGTCTGGGCATCGCCGCCGGTGAGGCGCGGCGCGGTGAGACCGGTGTCGATATCGACCTTTTGAAGGAAGTGGGCTACGCGATTTCCGCCGTGCCGCAGAACTTCGGCCTGAATTCGAAGATCAAACGCCAGCTCGAACAGAAGCGGAAAATGATCGAAACGGGCAAGGGGATCGACTGGGGTACCGCCGAGGCGTTGGCCTTCGGGACCCTGCTTTGCGAGTCGACCTCGATCCGCCTCTCGGGTGAGGATTCCGAACGCGGTACTTTTTCCCACCGGCATTCGGTCTTGATCGACCAGAAGACGGAGGAGGAATATGTCCCCCTCAACAATATTCGCATGGGCCAAGCACCGTTCGAGGTGATCGACAGCCCGCTCAGCGAATTCGGCCTGCTCGGTTACGAATACGGCTATGCCAGTGCGGAGCCGCATTCCCTGGTGCTTTGGGAAGCCCAGTTCGGCGATTTCGCCAATGGCGCCCAGGTCATCATCGACCAGTTCATCGCATCCGGTGAGTCGAAATGGCTGCGCATGTGCGGCTTGGTCATGCTGTTGCCGCATGGATACGAAGGCCAGGGGCCGGAGCATTCCAGCGCGCGGTTGGAACGGTATCTGCAACTTTGCGCGGAAGACAACGTTCAGGTTTGCAACATCACCAGCCCGTCCAACTTCTTCCATGCACTGCGCCGACAGGTTCGTCGGAATTTCCGCAAACCGCTGATCCTGATGTCGCCGAAATCGCTGCTGCGTCACAAGCGTTGCATCTCTTCGCTGGATGAAATGGCCCAGGGGTCGACCTTCCACCGCTTGCTGTGGGATGACGCCCAATGGGAAAAACGTTTGGCAAAGGACAGCGATATTCGCCGTGTCGTGATCTGTTCCGGCAAGGTCTATTTCGATCTGCTCGAGGAACGCGACGAACGCGGCATCGACGACATTTATCTGCTTCGCGTGGAGCAGCTCTACCCTTGGCCGGAGAAGGCCCTTGAAGTGGAACTGGGCCGGTTCCCGAACGCGGAAGTCGTCTGGTGTCAGGAAGAGCCGGAGAATGCCGGTTCCTGGTTCTTCGTGGACCGGCGCCTGGAAAAGGTTCTCAACACGGTTGGCAATAATGTCTCCACGCGACCCCGTTATGTCGGTCGTAAGGAAGCTGCATCGCCTGCCGCGGGCCGGATGAAGGACCATTTGGCTGAGCTGAAGCGCTTCATCGACGAGGCGTTGACGCTGGAAGGGCCAAGCCGGGCACCGAAGAAGGCTGCGGCAAAAGCGACACTGGCGGCGGGCGTCGGCACAAAGGCGTCTGCAAAGAAGGGCGCTGCGAAGAATGCAGGTGCCAAGAAGGCAGGCGCCAAGAAGGCTGCTGCGAAAAAGGCTGTTGCAAAAAAGGCGGGGGCTAAAAAAGCGACCGCAAAGAAAGCAGCGGCCAAGAAATCGGCCGTAAAAAAGGCGCCTGCTAAAAAAGCGGGGGCTAAAAAAGCGACCGCAAAGAAAGCAGCGGCCAAGAAATCGGCCGTAAAAAAGGCGCCTGCTAAAAAAGCGGCTGCGAAAAAAGCGGGTGCAAAGAAACCTGCTGTTAAGAAAGCGGCGGCTAATAAGAAGGCGAAAGCCAAGAAATAGGCGAAGAGTTAGCGGGAAATTGTAACCCTAAACGACCAATCGGAAATGACCGGACGCGGGGAGTTACGCGGTCCGGCATTCTAAATGGAGCTTGGATAGGAAAATGGCGACGGAAGTGCACGTACCGACGCTTGGTGAGTCGGTTTCAGAAGCAAGTATCATGCGGTGGTTCAAAAAGCCCGGAGAAGCCGTGGCTGTCGATGAATCGCTGGTCGAGCTGGAAACCGACAAAGTGACTGTGGAGGTCCCATCCCCTGTGGCTGGCACCCTGTCGGATATTGCCGCGGAGGAGGGCGCCGAGGTCGAGGTGGGTGCGCTTTTGTGCACAATCGCCGAAGGTGCCGCGGCACCTGCCCCTAAAGAGGAGGCCCCTAAGGCGGAGGCACCGAAAGAGGAAGCCCCCAAGCCGGCAGCTGAAAAGCCTGCTGAAGCAGCACCGGCCCCTGCAGCGGCGCCGGCCAGCAATGACACGCTTTCACCGGCTGTCGCGAAGATGGTCACGGAAAATGATCTCGATGCGTCGAAAATTCCGGCGACGGGTCCGAAGGGCAACCTGACCAAGGAAGACGTGCAGAATTTCCTCAGCGGTGGTGGGGCCAAGGCCGCGCCTGCTGCGAAGGCGCCTGCCGCAGCGCCGGTCGGTGGACCGAAGCCGCCGGTCGCGACTTACGAACCGTTGCCGGATCGGCCCATGGATCCGCGTGGTGAAGAACGCGTCCGGATGCCGAAGCTGCGCAAGGTCATCGCGACGCGTTTGAAGGAAGCTCAGAACACAGCGGCTATGTTGACCACGTTCAACGAAATCGACATGACCGCGATGATGGAGCTTCGCAAGGACTACAAGGACAAGTTTGAGAAGAAGCACAATGTGAAGCTGGGCTTCATGAGTTTCTTCGTGAAGGCATCGGTGATCGCGCTTCAAGAACTGCCCGCGGTGAATGCGGAGATCTATGGCGATGAGATCATCTATAAGAATTACTACGATATCGGCATTGCCGTCGGCACGCCGTCGGGTCTTGTCGTCCCTGTGCTGCGTGACGCGGACAAGAAGAGCTTCGCCGAAATCGAGGGAACGATCGCCGATTTCGGACGCCGCGCCCGTGACGGCAAGCTCAGCATGGCCGAGATGATGGGCGGTACCTTCACGATCACCAATGGCGGTGTTTTCGGCTCGCTGATGTCGACGCCGATCATCAACCCGCCGCAGTCCGGCATTCTGGGCATGCACAAAATCCAGAAGCGTCCGATCTGCGATGCCGAAGGCAATATCGTGGTCGGTAACATGATGTATGTGGCCCATTCCTACGATCACCGCATCATCGACGGTCGCGAGGCGGTGACCTACCTCGTGCGCCTGAAAGAAATGCTGGAAGACCCGGCCCGCCTGCTGCTGGACGTTTGATCCGCTTGCAGACGAAGAAATGTCTAGGCGACGCCCCCTTAACCGGGGGCGTTTCCTTTTCCGGAACTACTCGACGTGACAATAGACCTGGATCACCCGGTTCTCAGCCCTCAAACGCCTGCCGATTTCGGACAGGTCGCCGGCCGTGGGCGATGATACCGGCTGGGCTCCACCGCTCGATCCACCGCCAGGCAACATCGATCTCAATGTCGTCGGTGTGTTCGCGACGATCCGCCCCAGTGCGTCGTCTGACCCGACCAGAATGCCGATGACATATCCTTCGCCGTTTATCACCGGTCCTCCGGACATGCCGGCATAGTCGGTGCCGGCCGGTGGCTCCGGCCGTTCCGCCCAGACGATGACGGGGAAGGCGCCGCCGGGCACGCCGGACCGCTCGATCTCACGGTATTCGACCTGTTTGGCGATAAATTCACGGGGGCTGCCGGCTGGGTATCCGATCAGAAAGGCGTCGTCATGCCGCTGTGGGTCCATGTTCGGTCTGGCTATTGGCAAGGGCAGGGCGGAAAAATCCGCATACAGCAGGCTTGCATCCGCGGTGTCGTGATGGACAACGCGGTCGGCCACGCCGACCAGTCTTTCGTTCTTGATGAATCCGATCCCGTCACACTTGTCGACCACGTGGCGGGCCGTCATCCAAAGCCCCTCGCCGACGCTGAAGGCGGTGCCGGAGCCTGGTACGCGGATCTCCCTTTCCGGTTCCAGGACAAGTTCGTAGGGCGTCGGCAACAGATCGAAATCGGTGTAAAGCCAAAGACCCAAAAGGCAGACGGCGACCAGGACCCAAAGCGGTTTGGTATTGTTCATGCCGCTATCGTTCCGTTGTGTTCGGGCTGGATGTCAAAGGCTGTCGAGGGGGCTTCTTCGGCCCGGAATCTTAACATGGCAATAGACCTGCACGACGGAAAGGGCGGCGCGCAAGGCATCGCCTTTTTCCTGATAGGTCGACGGGGTCAGGTTCGGGACGGGGTCGGCATGGCGCGCGTCGATGGCAAATTGTTGGGCTGCGCCCGCCAGATCGATCATCTCGGATGACAGGGTTGCCTGCGTGGTCGCGACCCGCCCGCGCCTGGGGCTTTCCGCGATCGTAACGCCGATGACGCGACCCGTTTCGTCGAAGGCCGGACCGCCGCTCAAACCGCCCAGTGAGGTTAGCCTTGCCGGGATCTCTTTCGCGGCCCAAACCTGGATCGGAAATGTCGCCGCGCCCCGACCCCGGATCGTCGCCGCGCTATCGCCCATGAACAGGGAAAAGACATCGCCCGGATCGCCGCCCGGATAGCCCAATTGGAATCCGTTGGCGCTTCTGGCCGGATGATAGGCCGTCGTGACGGTTTGCATCAGAGGAACGCGGAGCGGCAGTTGCAGCAGCGCGATATCCGCCTTGGGGTGAAGCATGACGCCCTGGGCTTTCTGGTCCCGTTTGATCTTTTTCCCAGGTTTGATCAGCCAGACGCTGTCGCATTGATCGACCACATGACGTGCCGTTAACCACAACCCGTCCGCCACCGCGAAGGCCGTGCCGGTGGACCGCACGCGGTCCGTATCGGCTTGCAATAACCATCGTTGGATCGGCCCGGTCGCGGCGCGCCGGACGTCGAAATTCTCCCTCGTTTCCGTTTGTCCGCTCGGCGGGGGTACCGGGCGCCGCGGGGCAGTGCTGTCGAAATCCGTCACGACGGATAGGACGATGAAGGCAGCCGTCAGCAGAATCCAAAGGAAACGCGTGTTCCGCACGGCTCAGCCTGCGACTGCCGCTGCGATGACCGCACCGACCGCTAGTTTCACTGCCATGATGACGACACCCGCAGCCAATTCGTTGTTTTCCACACGCGCCTGCATGTCCTTCAATACAAAATCACAAATCAGATAGGCGATAGCTTGAAGAGCCACCGTCACGACACCCCAGACAATAAGGTCCAACAGACCCAAACTTGCATTCATGGCAAAAGCGAGGGGGATGGCGATCCCCAATATCGCGCCCGCAAATGTAACGCTGGCTGTCACATTTCCGACTCTGATCAAGTCCAACTCTTTAAACGGGGTGACCTTTTCGTACACCCATAGGCCGATGCCCAGCAGCAGCAACGTGGTCACGACGTGCAGAAGCAAGACCGGCAAACCGGACCAAAGAGATAACAGAATAGGTTCCATGACGTCATTCCACTGTATTGGGGCAACCGGGGGATGCTATATCGCTTCGAGGCGGATCGTCATCCCGCAAACCCCAATGACAAATAACCACCGGAGGAAAACGCTTGAGTGACGTGACGCTAAACCATGCGGAATGGCGCGCAGCGCGGCGTGTCGGGCTCATCGATGGGTTCGGTGTGCCCTCATTCGCCTTGTTCACAACCATGATCGGCTTCGGCGCGATCGCCCGAGAAGCCGGGTTGGATATATATGTGACCGTGGCGACGACGATGTTCGTCTGGGGCATGCCTGGGCAGGTTGCTTTCGCAGACCTCTATGCCGCGGGGGCAAGCGGATTGGTGATCTTCACGGCGGTCGCGCTCGCCAATATGCGGATGTTGCCGATGACGGTCTCCGGCCTGCCGATGATGCATCTGAAGGCCCACAAGCGGGGTTTGTTCCGAAATATCGTCACGGCGCACCTCCTGGCGATCACAGGCTGGGCGCAACTCACCGCGGCACGGAACAAAGTGCCGCCGATGGGCGTGCTGCCGTACTATCTGGGTTTTGTCAGCGTGGTCTATGTCGCCGCCAATCTGGGGACCGTCTTCGGATATTACCTCAGCGATATCGTGCCGGACCCGGTGATCCGTGTCGCGGTCTATGTGACCCCCCTCTATATCGTTCTGCTGGTTTCCAGCGCCAGGGTCTGGGCCAACCGTTTGGCCGTCTTGCTGGGCGCGATCCTGGGGCCGCTGACCTACCCGCTGCTTGGCGATTGGTGCATCCTGGCTGCCGGTCTGGGCGGCGGAACGGTGGCTGTCGTTATTGCGCACAAGACGGGGAGGGCGCCGGAATGACGCTTCCCGACGCGCTTGTACCCTGGAGCATGATGGGGTTGGCGGTGATCGCTACCTTCGTTTGGCGGATGCTGGGCCTGGCGCTGGCCGACCGGCTGGCCAGTCACAAGCTTCTGTTCGACTGGGTGAACACGGTTGCTTACGCGATGGTCGCCGGGTTGATGGTGCGGATCATATTTTTCCCGACGAATGTGACCGCGGAAGCGCCGATGATTGACCGTTTGGCGGCCTTCGCGGCGGCGCTGCTTGTCTGGTGGCTTCGGGGAAGGTCGCAGATCCAAGGCTTCGCCGCGGGTGTCGCGGTCTTTGCTCTTCTTTCCGCGGCGAGGCTGTATGGTTTCCTCCCCTAGTCTTGTGGTCCCCTTCGGCTTGCTGTGCGTGACTCGGTCGGGGAGACCGGTCACATTTCTCCGTCTGTCATCGACGGACGTCAGCCTTTTCGACCAGATGGTTTCAAAGTGAACCGGCTGCGGTATGCCTGGGTCGTCGTTTTTTGTGCATTGGTATTTGCCATCGGCCAATTTCACCGTGCGGCGGGCGGCATCCTATCCCCTGTCCTGGCGGAAGACTTAAGTCTGTCGGCGTCGGCGCTGGGTAGTGTCATTGGCGCCATGTTTATCGCCACAATGGTGATGCAGATCCCCGCCGGTGTTGCGCTGGATCGATTTGGCCCCCGCCGGGTTCTTCCGTTGATGTTGGGCATTGCCGGGATCGGCAGCCTCGTTTTTTCCCGCGCCGTGGAACTGGAATGGGTTTATGCCGGCCGCATCCTGCTCGGAATCGGTTTTGCCTCCTCTTCCGCGGCGGCGCATATCCTCTTCTCCCGCTGGTTTTCGCAAGACCGTTTCGCGCAAGTATCCGGAATCATGGTGGCGATCGGCGGGATCGGCGGGCTGACCGGCACCTACCCATTGGCGACGATCGTCGACGTCGTCGGCTGGCGTCCGGCCCTTATGGCGGTGGGGATGTTCACACTTGCGATCGCCATCCTGGGTTCGATCACCATCCGCAATGCGCCGCCCCATGTACCGCGTCCCGTTTTTCAGCCAACAGGGTGGCGCTCAATGCTCAACGGGTTTCGGGAAATCTTCGGAAACCGCAACTTCCCCAGGTTGCTTGCGATGGGGACCGTAGCTTTTGCACCGATCACGACGGTCGCGGGGCTGTGGGGCGGGCCGTATTTTCAGGAGGTTCATGGATACGACACGCAGGAAGCCGGTTCCGTCCTGTTCGCATTGTTCTTGATGACGATGATCGGCGGCCTTGTCTTCGGCCCCTTGGATCGGCTTTTGGGAACGCGGAAAAAGGTGGTCCTCGGCGGGGCGGTTGGCTCGGCGGTTTGTGTCGGCGCCGTCGCGGTCATCGGCGGACTTCCGCCGGTTGCGGTAATTGTTTTGTTGCTGGGAATGACGCTTTGCCAGAACTTCTATTTGACGCTGAACGCCCATAACCGGGCCCTGGTCGGAGATCACCTTGTCGGGCGCGCTTCAACGCTCATCACCGTCGCCGCTGTCGGTGGGATTCCCGTGATGCAGGGAGGATTCGGCATTGCGCTCGACTGGGGGCAGGCGATGGGGTTGACGGTTGAGCAGTCCTACCGGCTCGGTTTCGGCTTCATCGCCGCCAGTGTCTTTGTTGCAGGGTTGGTCTATGCGGGGTCGGAAGACCGAAAACCCTAGTACCCCCCGTTGCCGGCCCCTTGGAAGGCGCAAGCGCCGCTAAATCGAATCCTTGCGGTCCTCTTCCTGTTTTCTTGGACTTTCGGGCGATTTGTCGTCTTCCGGATGGATGCGACGGATGATGATATCGCCATTGGGCAGGATTTCAGGTGTTTCGTATTGCGGGATACTGCCGATGAACAGGTCCAGCGCCGATAAAAGCTTCGCCAAGCCTTCTCGCGCCAACTCCTCCGGCGACCGTTCTTGCGCCAGGGCGGGGCCGCCGGCGAGGCACAGGGAAAGGCTGACCGCGATGGGCGCCAGTAGTTTTTTCATAATATCCGTCCTTGTCAGTATGCCTGACCAATAGCGCAAGATTGGGGCCAAATTAAGGCCTATGCGCTAGAAACTTGGTTTCCCATCCGGACGGTTCAAGTCCTTAATACCCTTTCCCTTTTCGACGCGTTGGGGCAAGGTGCGGTCCGATTTGGGCCGCCCTGGCTGCGCGGTCCGGAAGATCTTATGACGAAGATCTATGACGAAGATCTGCGAAGAGGGGTCAGCGATGAGCGAAAACCAATACGACGTGGTCGTTGTTGGCGGTGGACCGGGCGGCTATGTGGCCGCGATCCGCGCCGCGCAATTGGGATTGAAAACCGCTTGCGTGGAAATGCGCACGACCCTGGGCGGGACCTGCCTGAATGTCGGCTGCATTCCCTCAAAAGCCTTGCTGCATGCGTCCGAACGGTTCGAGGAAGCCGAACACGGGTTGGAAGCGCTCGGTATCAAGACCGGGGGCGTGAAGCTCGACCTCAAAGGCATGATGGGCCACAAGGACAAGGTCGTCGGCGACAACGTCAAGGGCATCGAGTTCCTGTTCAAGAAGAACAAGATCGACTGGATCAAGGGCAAAGGTAAGCTGAAATCCGGGACCGAGGTGGAAATCACCGAAGGGCCGGACAAGGGCAAGACCGTCGCCGCCAAGAACATCATCATCGCGACCGGCTCGGAATCGACGCCGATCTCGGGTGTCGACGTGGATGAAAAACAGATTGTCACCTCCACCGGCGCGCTGGAACTCGGCAAGGTGCCGAAGAAGATGGTCGTCATCGGCGGCGGGGTTATCGGCCTCGAATTGGGCTCGGTCTGGGCCCGTCTAGGGTCGGAAGTCACCGTGGTTGAATTCCTGGACCGGATTCTTCCCACCAATGACGGCGAAATCAGCAAGAACTTCCTGCGCATCCTGAAGAAGCAGGGGATCTCGTTCAAACTCTCCTCCAAGGTGACTTCGGCCAAGACCGCCAAATCCGGCGTGACGTTGACGGTCGAACCGGCCGCGGGCGGCGATGCGGAAGAGATCAAGGCCGATATCGTCCTGCTATCGGTCGGCCGCCGTCCTTACACGGAAGGGCTCGGCCTGGAAGATCTGGGGATCGAAACCGACAAGCGCGGGGTTATCCAGGTCGACGATCACTACCGGACCAATGTGCAGACGGTCTACGCGATCGGCGACTGCATCCCGGGCGCGATGCTGGCGCATAAGGCGGAAGACGAAGGCGTCGCCGTCGCAGAGATGATCGCCGGCCAGAAGCCGCATATCAATTACGACGCCATTCCGGGCATCGTCTATACGTGGCCGGAAGTTGCTTCCGTCGGCAAGACCGAGGAAGAATTGAAGGACGCGGGTATCGCCTATAATTCCGGTAAATTCCCTTTCACGGCGAACGGACGGGCGCGCGCGATGAATGCCACGGATGGTTTCGTGAAGATCCTGGCGGATAAGACAACCGACAAGGTGCTGGGTTGCCATATCATCGGACCGGATGCCGGCGGGCTGATCCATGAAATCGTCACCATCATTGAATTCGGTGGTTCGGCGGAAGACGTGGCGCGGACCTGCCATGGACATCCGACGCTCAACGAGGTGGTGAAGGAAGCGGCGCTCGCCGTCGATAACCGCACGATCCATATCTAAAATTCGGACTGGACTGTCTGCCAACGGCTTGGCCATACGCCAGGCCGTCGGCATGTTCGGGCGCGGGTGGATAGGTCTGCTCGCCCCCTCCCCCAGTTGATTTCATTGACACCCGGCACCGCATGGCCGGAAACTCCGTCGATACGCGACGACTTTTTTAGGAGATCGGGAATGACAGATGGCGTGGTGGATTTCGTCCGAATGGAAGACGGAACCAAGGAAGAATACGATCTTCTCGAAAGCTATGAGAAACCGTTTCGGGACGGCGTTGCGGACAGATTGCTCGATCATCTGAAGACGCTCGACGCCAGTACCGGTGGCTACAAGATCACGCGGCTGGGGCATTCGCTGCAATCCGCCACGCTCGCCTATCGCGACGGTGCGGATGAGGAAATGGTGGTCGCGGCCCTGTTCCACGATATCGGCGATATGTTGGCCCCGTCGAACCACAGCGATTTCGCGGCTGCCGTCTTGCGGCCCTATGTTAGCGAGAAGACCCATTGGATCGTCAAGCATCATGGCGTCTTCCAAATGTACTACTACGCCCATCACACGGGCGGGGACCGCGACGCGCGAGACCGGTATAAGGATCATCCCTGGTACGCCGACTGCGAGTATTTCTGCTACAACTACGACCAGAACGCCTTCGACCCGGATTACGACACCTTGCCGCTCGAGTTCTTCGAACCGATGGTCCGCCGGGTATTCGCTTCCTCCAAGTACGAAAACCTCGACCACGCGCCCGGTGAGTCTCCACCGGTCGCGGCTGAGTAACGGAGAGTCCCTACGATGACCGCGTTTCACGCCACCGCGGTCGATCATAAAGCGCTACGCGCCTACCGGTTGGGGAGAGTCCGGGAACAGCTTCGCCGCCGCGATTATGGCGGCATCCTGCTCTACGATCCGCTAAACATCCGGTATGCGACGGATACGTCGAACATGCAGGTTTGGACCCTGCATAACGCCGTCCGCTATGCCTTCATTCCGACGGAAGGCCCCGTCACACTGTTCGACTTCCACGGTTGCGGGCACCTGTCCGCGCAGATCGAGGTCGTCGACGAGGTGCGTGCGGCAACCGGATGGTTCTATTTCGGCGCAGGGGAAGAGGCGCCTGTCCGGGTTCAGTCCTGGGCCGACGAACTGCTGGAGCTGATTAAACAACATTGCGGCACCAATAACCGCATCGCGGTCGACAAGCTGGACCCGCTGGGTGTTTGGGCGCTGGAAGAACGCCAGATCGATATCCAGGATGGCCAGCAGGTCATGGAAATCGCCCGCGAGGTGAAGAACCATCTGGAGCTGGCCGCGATGAAGGAATCCATTGCTGCCTGCCAGGAAGGCATGCGCCGCATGCGCGCGGCGTTGGAGCCTGGGATCACCGAGAACAAGCTGTGGTCCATCCTGCATCAGACGAATATCGAGATGGGCGGAGAGTGGATTGAAACCCGTTTGCTGACCTCAGGCCAGCGCACCAATCCCTGGTTTCAGGAATGCAGCAATCGGGTGATCCAGAAAGGCGATATCGTCAGCTTCGACACAGACCTGATCGGCCCGAACGGGTATTGTTCCGACATCTCCCGCACGTGGCGCTGTGGTGGCGGTAAACCAACTGACGAACAACGGCGGCTCTATGCGGTCGCGCGGGAGCAGATCCGCTTTAACATCGACCTGCTGCGGCCCGGCATGACCTTTAAGGAGTTTGCTGAGAAAAGCTTCCAACTGCCGGACGAATTTGTCGCCAATCGCTATTCCGTCGTCTTTCACGGCGTGGGGCTCTGCGACGAATATCCAGGTGTCGTCTACGCTCAGGACTGGGAGCATGGCGGCTATGACGGGGTGATCCAGGAAAACATGACCGTCTGCGTCGAAAGCCTTGTGGGGACGGAAGGCGGGCGCGAATGCATCAAGCTGGAAGAACAGGTCCACGTCACCGCATCAGGCGCCAAACAGCTCAGCACCTATCCGTTCGAGGATGATTGGCTCTAGGCGTTGATTATCGCGACCGCGGATGCGCCTTGGCGTATTCGGTCATCAAGGTGGCGGTGTCGACCTGGGTGTAGCGCTGTGTGGTCGAAAGCGAGGCGTGGCCGAGCAGCTCCTGAATCGTGCGCAGATCCCCGCCGCCGGCCAGCAGATGGGTGGCGAAGGAATGACGCAGGGCGTGGGGCGACGCCGTCTCGGGCAAGCCCAATCCGCGCCGGGCGGTTTGCAGGACCTTGCGGGCGACGGACGGGTTTAACCGTTTGCCCCTTGCACCGATGAACAAGGGCCCGTCCGGACCCGGCCCATAGGGACAGAGTTTTCGGTATTCCGCGATGGCGTCCCACACCACGGGCAGCAGGGGGGTAAGGCGTTCCTTCCGTCCCTTGCCGATCACACGCAGCATGGTGCTGCCTTTGCCCTTTTCGGGAATGTCGGACTGATTCATGTCCAAGGCTTCGGCGATCCGAAGCCCGCAGCCATAGAGCAGGGAAACGAGGGCGCAGTCGCGGGCACCGATCCAGGGTTCGGAGGCCATCAGATCGATCTCGTCGATCAGGACTTCCGCATCCGCCTGCGACAGGGCCTTTGGAACGGCGGAAGGGATTTTCGGCCCGCGGATCGCGTGGACGGCATGGTTTTCGCCCCGGCCGGTCTTTTCCAACCATTTGTAAAAAGTGCGTATCGTGGACAAGGCCCGGGCATTGCTTGTCGCGCTCAACCCGTCCCGAACCCGGTGGGCCAGCCAGCTGCGGAAATCGAAGGGTTTCAAACCTTCCAGCACACCGATCGTCAGGTCTTCGCCGGTATGTCCGGCAATAAAGCTGAAGAAATTGCCCAGATCCCGGGAATAGGCCGAGACTGTGTTCGGGGAGACGCGGCGCTCCATACGGAGCCAATCGAGAAAGGCGGCAAAAACCGGTTGTATCCCCGGCGGAATGGCCAGGGGAATTTCCGGCGGTCCGTCTGTCTTACGCGTCCTCGTCATCTTCAGGAAGGTCCAGCCAAACCCGTATCAGTTTCTCAAGCACGCGGGCCAGGAATTGCAGCAATTCGGTTGCCTGACCGCTGTGGAACCGGGCGCGATCACGGCTGCCAAAGGCGAGCAGGGCGGGCGGTGCTTCGGGTGAAATCTGCAGCCTGACGATCGCTTGCGATGCGATAAGCGTCGCCGCCGATCCGAATATACCCGGATCGGCCGAGATATCCTGCTCCAGCAGAATCGATTGCCGACCGCGCAACGCGCTGGCGACGGCCCCTTCGGGCAATAACTTCAGGGATCGAACCGGTACGGCGAAGGAGCCGTTCGATTCGACGCAAAGCATGACCGCGTCCACATCCAGCAGGACGGCGAGGTCGACGGTGGCGATTTCGATCAACTGTTCGAAGGACGTCGCGTCCAGCAATTTCAGCACGCATTCATGGATGCGGGCCGTGGTCGACAGGTTGTCCCGGCTGTTGTCGATCAACAGGCGCGCGACGTCTTCCGTCTGCTCCACCTTTTCCCGCAGTCGGCCGATCAAGGCCTGCTGCAGATCGATGACGCCATCGCCCAATTCCCGTTCGGGCATGACGAGCGCCGTCAGCGCCTCGACGTTTTCCTGAAGGAAACCGGGATTGTCGTGCAGGAACCGAAGCACCTGGTCTTTATCGATCGTGCTGACGGCCTTGGCCGGTTCAGATCCGTTTGCCATGTCCAGATGCCCCCGAAGACCTTTTGAAAACCAACCCTGGACCTATAGAATCGACTGACCGGTTTTTGCCCAATCCGCCAGGAAGGCATCCAACCCCTTGTCGGTCAGCGGATGCTTGAACATCTGGCGCAGAACGTTCGGCGGCAGGGTCGCAACCCCGGCACCCAACTGACCGGCGACGACCACATGGCGCGGGCCGCGAATGGACGCGACCAGAACCTCGGTTGCGAAATCGTAATTGGCATAGACGTCGCAGATATCGGCGATCAATTGCATACCGTCTTCGCCGATATCGTCCAACCGCCCGACGAAGGGCGAGATGAAGGTGGCACCGGCCTTCGCGGCCAGAATCGCCTGGGCGGCGGAGAAGCAGAGCGTGACGTTCACCATGGTGCCGGCGTCGGTCAGCGCCTTGCATGTCTTCAACCCATCCGGCGTCAACGGCACCTTGATGGCGACATTGTCGGCGATGGCCGACAATTTGGCGGCTTCCTTCATCATCGTTTCATGGTCGGTCGCGACGCATTCGGCGCTGACGGGGCCGTCGACCACGTCGCAGATTTCGGCCACGACATCCAGGAAGTTCCGGCCGGTTTTGGCAATCAGCGACGGGTTGGTGGTGACCCCGTCGACCAATCCCGTTGCCGCCAATTCGCGAATCTCGTCAATGTCGGCGGTATCGATGAAGAATTTCATGGCTGTGTCTCTCGTCTTTCGCTCGCGTTCCGCGCACGACTTGCACCGCGCCCAGTCCGACTATAGTTCCGAGTATAGTCCGACCTGAAATTTCAGGGTCCCTTCACGTGACACTCCTGCGAGTCGTCTATAAGGGCAAACCCGGTTGGAAGTTCAGGTCACCGTCAGCAAGGAGAAATCTACCCCATGCCGCCGTCCGCTGCCAATTCGGCCACGCCGCCGGCAAGTCAGCCAGCAGGCGATAGGGTGATGGTCGAACCGGGCGCGCGCGTCAAGGTCCTGATCCCGCTACCGTTGGATGGCGCGTACGATTACCGCCTTCCCATTGATATGGTGGCGGAAATCGGGTCCTTCGTCGTCGTGCCCCTGGGCAACCGCCTGGTTGCGGGCGTGATCTGGGGGGAATCGACCGACAGCGACGTGCCGGAAGACAAGCTGCGGGAAATCTCGGGTTTGCTGGAAGTGCCGCCCCTGCCGAAAGCGAATCGGGCCTTCGTGGAATGGTTGGCGGCTTATTACTTGTCCCCGCCGGGCAATGTGCTGCGCATGGCGATGAGCGTTGCCTCGGCCCTGGAACCGCCGACCACGCGGCCGGCCTATCGGCGCGCGGATATCGCCCTCGACGCGCTGGAGATCCGGCCCACAGCCGCACGCAAACGGGTGCTGGAAGTGGCGTCCGACGGCTTCGCACACCCGGCGAGCGAACTTGCCTCGATGGCGGGGGTCTCTTCGTCGGTCATCAAGGGGCTGGCCGAGGCGGGCGCCTTGGAGGTGATGCAGGTTCCGGATCAGGCGCGTTGGACGCCGCCCGACCCGAACCTGCCCGGCCCGGAGCTGTCCGGAGATCAAAAGATTGCCGCCGATCAGGTTGTCGCGGCCGCGAATGAAGGCTTCTCCGTCACGCTGCTCGACGGGGTCACGGGGTCTGGCAAGACGGAGGTTTATTTCGAGGCGATTGCCGCGACTTTGGCTGCGGGAAAACAGGTCTTGGTCCTGCTGCCGGAAATCGCGCTTTCCTCCCAATGGCTGGCGCGGTTCGAACAGCGTTTCGGCGCCGCGCCGGCGGAATGGCATTCGGACCTGACGCAGGGACAGCGACGGCGCACCTGGCGGGGCATCGCGGAAGGGCGGGCGCGAATTGTCGTCGGCGCGCGCTCGGCTCTGCATCTTCCCTATCCGAATCTCGGGCTGATCGTCGTGGATGAAGAACACGAAACCGCCTTCAAACAGGAAGACGGTGTCGCCTATCACGCACGGGACATGGCCGTGTTGCGGGCCAGGTTGGCCGAAATCCCGGTGATCCTGGTCTCCGCGACACCCTCGCTCGAAAGTCTGTTGAACGCCAAGGAAGGGCGTTACCAACTGCTCCACCTGCCGAACCGGCACGCCGGGGCAACCATGCCGACAGTTGAACTGATCGATATCACCAAGGATAAGCCGGGCCGTCAGCAATGGCTGACGCCGACCCTGCGCAAGGCGCTGGAGGACAACCTTGCGGCAGGCGAGCAATCGCTTCTTTTCCTCAACCGGCGCGGCTATGCGCCGCTCACCCTGTGCCGGACCTGCGGTCATCGGCTGGCCTGCCCGAACTGTTCCGCCTGGCTTGTGGAACATCGCTTTACGCGCAGCTTGCAGTGCCACCATTGCGGCTTCACGACCGGTGTGCCGAAGCATTGCCCGTCCTGCGACGATACCGACAGCTTCGCGGCTTGTGGGCCGGGCGTCGAGCGGATGCTGGAAGAAGCGACCCTGCTGCTGCCCGATGCCAGGATAGAGGTCGTCACGTCGGATACGATCCGCGGGCCGTTGCAGGCCGCCGCCTTCGTGGAGCGGATGGAGAACGGCGAGATCGATGTCGTCATCGGAACGCAGATCGTCGCCAAGGGCTATCACTTCCCGCGGTTGACCCTGGTTGGTGTCGTCGATGCGGATTTGGGGCTGAACGGCGGCGATCTTCGCGCGGGCGAGCGTACCTATCAGTTGATGTATCAGGTCGCGGGGCGCGCCGGCCGGGAAGGACTGCCCGGGCGGGTTATGCTGCAAACCGCCAGCCCAACCGTTCCCGTGATGCAGGCACTGGCCCGGCATGACCGGGATGGGTTCCTGGAAGCGGAGTTAAAAATGCGGGAAGAATTCGACTTTCCGCCCTATGGCCGGCTGGCGGCGTTGATCGTATCGGGCCAGGACGAAGGCTTGGTCGATCGCGTGGCGCAAGCGATCGGAAGGGCCGCGCCGCACGGCAAAGGGCTGACCGTGCTGGGACCCGCCCCTGCGCCCTTGGCTTTGCTGCGCGGGCGCTATCGCCGGCGTTTGCTGCTGAAGACCAGCCGGGAGGTCAGCGTTCAAAAGGTCCTGGCCGATTGGCTCGGCAAGGTTCAGATACCCAACCCTATCCGCCTGCAAGTGGATGTCGACCCCTACAGTTTCCTCTGATGTTTCGGCCATGGCCGGTCTTGTTTCGAACCGCTATGCCGGCAGTTGACCGACATCGGAAAATTCAAGAGTGTGTCAGCCGAACTGAAAAGAAGACATCTGAAGATGTCTTGGATTTATGGGAGGAAGTGCCATGAAATTTCTTAAAACGGCAGCTGCTGCCTTGATTCTTTGCGCCGGGCCTGCGCTGGCGGATTATCCGGAACGTGAAGTCCTGGGCGTTGTCATGTGGGGTGCAGGCGGCGCAACGGATACCGTCGCCCGGGCGGTCAACCCGGCGGCGGAAGCGGCGCTTGGGAAGCCCATCGTTGTCCTGAACAAGTCCGGGGGGGCGGGTGCGATCTCCACGGCCTTCGTCAACGCGGCGCCGGCCGATGGCTACACTTTTCTCTACGGCGCGGAAAACCCGCAGCTTCACGGCGTGATGGGCGTGTCGGATATCGACTATGGCGATATGTACCCGATCAACATCCTGGGCCGTGGGGTCGCCGTCATCGCCGTTCCGGCTGAGTCGAAATACAAGACGCTGAGCGACCTGCTGGACGATATCAAAGCCAATCCCGGCGCGGTAAAGATGGGATCGACAGGTCCCGGCGGCCTGCCCTCTACGATCGCCGCCCTCATTTCCAACGCCGTGGATTTCGACGTAACCGCGATCCCCTTCGATGGTGAAGGCCCCGGCCTGACCGCGATGCTCGGTGGCGAGGTCGATTTCATGCCGTCGGGAATTTCCGCGGCCGCGGAACAGGTGAAGGCAGGCAAGATGCGCGCGTTGGCCGTCGTGAATCCGGAACCCGTGGACACGCTGCCCGATGTGCCGGCGATCACCGATACGATCCCCGCGATGGATCGGTTCCTGCCCTGGGGTCCGTTCTACGGCGTCTTCGTTCGAGCCGACGTCCCCGATGACGTGAAGGCGAAACTGACCGATGCCTTCAAGACGGCGGCGACCGATGACGCCTTCCTGAAACTGATGGCGAATCGCGGGAACGTCGTGATGAACATGAGCGGCCAGGAAGCAGTCGATTTCCTCGCGAAATGGCAACAGGTAACCGTGTGGGCGCTGCAGGATACCGGGGCGGCCAAGGTCAGCCCGGAAGACCTCGGCATCTCGCGTCCCTGATAGGGGATACCCGGCCTGCCGTTAGGGCGGGCCGGGGCCGCCGAGCATGACCGCATCGACATCAACGCCCCTGCGACCGGGGGAGCGCCTTTTCGCGCTCCTGTTGGTTCTCTTCGCCGCCCTCGTGTTCTGGCAATCCTATGAGATTTCGGGATTCAAGGGGCTGACGACGGGCGGCGTGATGCCGATGTTCGCGTCCGGCGTGATGGTGGCCACAAGCATCTTCCTGCTGTCCCGTACCTTGGCGAAGCCCCAGAACGGGGACGGAAGTCTGGCTGGATTGGCTGCGTTCCTATTTCCCTTGCGGGTCGTTCTGTTCGCCCTGGCGGTGCTGGGATACGTGATCTCGATCCCTGTGATCGGGTTCCTGCCGGCGTCGGCAGTCTTCCTGTTCGTGGCGATCTGGCGGCTTTGGAAAACCGGGGTTCTCCGCGCCGGCTTCGTGACTGTGGTGGCGGTTGGGGCGATCCACGTTCTTTTCAGGATCGTTTTTCAGGTTGTCCTGCCCAGCGGAAGCGTGTGGCTCTGATGGAGGCCTTGAGCTTTTTCGCGACGTCCTGGTTCGACCCGTCCCTGCTGTTCCTGACGGCGCTTGGGACCTTCGCTGGAATCTATGTCGGTGCGATTCCGGGTCTTTCGGTCACGATGGCCGCCTCCATCCTGATCTCATTCACCTTCAAATGGGACATCAACGAGGCCCTGGCCCTGATCGCGGGGGTCTATGTCGGTGGTGTCTACGGCGGTGGGCGCACCGCGATCCTGTTGAACATCCCAGGCGCGCCAAGCGCCATCGCCACGGCCTTGGACGGATATCCTCTCGCCAAGAAGGGCCTCGCCGGCGAGGCCATCGGCCTGACGACCGTCATGTCCGTCCTCGGCGGGTTCGTCGGCATCCTGGCGCTTGCCGTCGCCGCGCCCCTGATTGCGGATTTCGCCATCAAGTTCACCTCGCGCGAATACATGCTGCTCGGGATTATCGGCATTCTTCTTGTCGGCACCTTGTCGGGAGAGAGCTTCGCGAAGGGCGCGTTTTCCGGGGCGCTTGGCGTCATGATCGGCATGATCGGTCTGGACCCCATGACAGCGGAGGCACGCTTCACCTTCGGCTCGATCAACCTGATGGGTGGGGTGCCTTTTGTGGTCGCCATGATCGGGTTCTTCGGTGTGTCGGAGGCGTTGGTGCAGCTCGAGCATCTGGATACGCCCCGCATCAAGCAGAAAGTGTCGCGGGTTGTGCCGTCCTGGTCGGACATTCGGCGCTACTTCCGCTTGATGCTTAAGTCCTCGGGGATAGGAACCGTCATTGGTGCGCTTCCCGGGACCGGCGGGGATATCGCGGCGCTGCTGGCCTACGATCACGCAAAACGGACCACCAAATCACCTGAAGTTCCCTTCGGTGAAGGTGCGAAGGAAGGGCTGGTCGCGCCCGAAGCGGCGAACAACGCGGCGATTGGCGGCGCTTTCGTTCCCATGCTGACGCTGGGTATTCCCGGCGACGCGGTCACGGCCATCATTATCGGCGCGCTGTATATCCATGGCCTGCGGCCCGGCCCCCTTCTGTTGAGCGAGTCGCCGCATTTGTTCTGGTTCATGGTCGGCAATCTTACCCTGGCGAACCTGTTCCTACTCGTCTTCGGCCTCAGCGGCATACGGTTCTTTGCGAAAGTGGTCGAATGTCCCCAGGCAATCCTGGTGCCGCTCATCGTGGTCCTATCGGCGATCGGGGCCTATGCCATTCAGAACAACCCGGCGCATATCACCTGGGCTCTCGGTTTCGGGGTGGTGGGATATCTGCTCCGGCGATACGGCTTTCAGGTGGGGCCTATCATTCTGGGGGTCATTCTGGGACCGATGATCGATTCGAACTATCGCCGGGCGATGATCGGGGCCCGAAGCGATGTCGGACAATTCTTCCTGGATATTGTCAGCCATCCGATTTCCTTCGTACTCCTCTGCGCGCTTGCCTTAATGCTCGTATCCCAGATCCCTCTCGTTAAGCGTCTTTGGAAACGCTGAGGTTTCTCCGACGACTCGTTATAGAACTGTCGCCGATTCGGACTGAGACACGCCGTTTGCCGTCTGGGGAGGGCTGGAATGAACAGAATCGTTAGCTTCGGCGTTTTCGGCGCGATTGTCGGTATCTTGTATACGCAGATCGTCTACGGCGTCGATGTGACCGGTGCCGTGCGCGGGGCCTATGTCGGGACGGTGATCGCCTCTCTTGCGGCGGTATTTGAGGTTTTCGGCGCCAAGGGCCGATGGAAGCGTTTCTTCCTGACCGTCCCGTTTGCCCTCGCGCTTGTCCTGCGCACGGCCATCTACACCTCGATCATTCTGGGGGCGCTGATTTCCCAACATCTCGTCGCACCCAACGAGGATGGGCCATTCCTGGCGTTCTTGCTGGAAACCCGAACCGATGTCGTCTTCTCGTTGATTGCGGCTTTCGTGTTCAATTTCGTTTACGCGATCCACGAATTGCTGGGGCCGAAGGTCCTGATTCGATATCTGATTGGCCGTTACCATCGGCCGACGCGGGAGGAGCGCGTATTCCTGTTTCTGGATATGGTTGGCAGTACCAGGCTGACGGAGGAACTGGGCGACATCACCTTCCACGCCATGCTGAACGATTTCTATATCGACCTGACGGACCCTATTCTGCAGCGGCGCGGCGAAATTCATCGCTATGTCGGGGATGAAATGGTTGCTTCCTGGCCGGTGAGGGACGGGTTGCGAAACGCCAACTGCATATTGGTCGTCGGCGAAATTTTCGGGGCACTGGAAGCCCGGCGGTCATACTACGAGGAAACCTATGGCGTGTTTCCGACATTCCGTGCGGGGCTGCATTTGGGGCCCGTGGTGATCGGGGAGATGGGGGCAGCAAAAAAAGAATTCGTTTTCGTCGGTGACGCGGTGAATGCGACGGCGCGGATCGAGCAGGCTTGCCGAACGTTCGGCAAGGATGTCATCGCGTCTGGAGAATTGATCGATCGCCTCGGCTCGCCCCCCGGCGTGGAGGTCGAGGATCTGGGCGAGTTCGAGCCGCGGGGACGCAGCCACAAGATGCGCATTTTCGCCCTCAGCTACGCGCGTTGAACGGCCCCGGGCCGTCCGGATCGGCAAATACGCAACCGCTTTTTCGACGGCAATTCCAGACGGCAATACCAAATAGTGAAATCGCCTGGAAAATAAAGGGTTTCCGAAGCCGCCCCGCTAGCTTGAACAGGCCAAGTCCCTATGCTACATCCACGCCGCGCGGAGAGTTCCGGGTGCGTGCGGATATAAGGAAATTTCCGGTTTTTGCTGGCGAACCTGCTCGAAAAAGGTTGCGTCCGGCGGCTGGGTTCCTATAAACGGCGGCGCGCGCGGGATGAATACCCGCCAATAAGTCTTTTGGGGAAGTTCGCGACGGATTTTCGGGTCCGGGCGAACCAGCAAAACAGGGGTCTCCATATCGTGGCTGCCAAAGGTGGTGTGAACGAAATCGCCGCTCGCTACGCGAAGGCGCTGTTCGACCTCGCGGACGAGCAGAAAGCGCTGGATCCGGTTGCAGAGGATCTCCGCACAGTTCAGCAGCTGGTTTCCGAAAGCGACGATCTGCGTCGCATGGTGCGCAGCCCGGTGATTTCACGGGGCGATCAGGGCAAGGCGATCTCCGCCATCCTTGATAAGGCGGGCACCTCGGAATTGACCGGCAAATTCATCGGTTATCTCGCATCCCAACGCCGACTGTTCGCGTTGGGCGCGATTACGAAGGCTTTTCTTGCCGAATTGGCCAAGCGTCGGGGTGAAGTGACGGCGGAAGTGGTTTCCGCCCGTTCGCTAAGCGACGCGCAGGTCGAAGCGGTGGAAGAGGCCTTGAATAATGTTGTCGGCGGCAAAGTTGCCGTGGAACATCGGGTCGATCCCTCCTTGATCGGTGGGCTGATCGTAAAGGTCGGCAGCCGCATGGTGGATTCGTCCATGGCGACGCAATTGCAGAAACTCAAGCTTGCGATGAAGGGGGCTTAGGGCATGGAACTCCGGGCCGCGGAAATTTCCGCAATCCTAAAGGACCAAATCGCGAATTTCGGCACTGAAGCGGATGTGGCCGAAGTTGGCCAAGTTATTTCCGTTGGTGACGGGGTCGCGCGCGTTTATGGGCTCGATAATGTCCAGGCCGGTGAAATGGTCGAATTCCCGGGCGGCATCAAAGGGATGGCGCTCAACCTCGAATCCGACAATGTCGGTGTCGTTATCTTCGGTGACGACCGTGACATTAAGGAAGGCGATACGGTCAAACGGACCGGCGACATCGTGGACGTTCCCGTCGGCAAAGGCCTGCTTGGACGCGTCGTTGATGGCCTCGGCAACCCGATTGACGGCAAAGGCCCGATCGAAGGTGACGAACGCCGCCTCGCCGAAGTGAAGGCACCGGGCATCATCCCGCGCAAGTCCGTACATGAACCGGTGCAGACCGGCCTGAAGGCGCTCGACGCCTTGGTGCCCATCGGCCGTGGTCAGCGCGAACTGGTCATCGGTGACCGTCAGACCGGGAAGACCGCCGTCATCCTGGACACGATCATCAACCAGAAGCCGATCAATGAAGGCAACGATGAGTCGAAGAAGCTGTATTGCATCTACGTCGCCATCGGTCAGAAGCGTTCGTCGGTTGCTCAGGTTGTGAAGACCTTGGCCGACAACGGTGCGCTGGATTACACGATCGTCGTCGCGGCGACGGCCTCCGATCCGGCCCCGCTGCAGTTCCTGGCGCCGTATACCGGTTGTGCCATGGGCGAATACTTCCGTGACAACGGCATGCACGCCGCGATCTTCTACGACGATCTGTCGAAGCAGGCGACGGCTTATCGCCAGATGTCGCTGCTGCTTCGTCGTCCGCCGGGCCGTGAAGCTTACCCGGGTGACGTGTTCTACATCCACTCGCGTCTGCTGGAACGCGCCGCGAAGATGAACGACGAAAACGGTGCAGGTTCCTTGACCGCGTTGCCGGTCATCGAAACCCAAGCGAACGACGTGTCGGCCTATATTCCGACTAACGTGATTTCGATCACGGACGGTCAGATCTTCCTGGAAACGACGCTGTTCTATAAGGGTGTTCGCCCGGCCATTAACGTCGGTCTGTCGGTCAGTCGTGTGGGTTCCGCGGCGCAGACGAAGGCGATGAAGAAGGTCGCCGGCTCGATCAAGCTGGAGCTTGCGCAGTACCGTGAAATGGAAGCCTTCGCGCAGTTCGCGTCGGACCTCGATGCCTCGACCCAGCGGTTGCTGGCCCGTGGTGCGCGCCTGACGGAATTGTTGAAGCAGCCGCAGTATCAGCCGCTGAAGGTGTCCGAGCAGGTCGTCAGCATCTATGCCGGTACCAAAGGTTATCTGGACAAGGTTCCGGTCGCTGAAGTCGGCCGGTACGAAAAGACTTTGCTGGATCACATGCGGGCTGACTATGCCGACGTGATGAACGAAATCGACAATAGCGGTCAGCTGACCGAAGAAGCCGAAGAGAAGATCAAGGGCGCGCTGGAAGCGTTCACCAAGACCTTCGCCTGATCGGGCGAAGGGGGTCTTCGAAATCGGATTTGTCGAAAGTAGCGGTCGAAAGGGCAAGGGTGGCTAGATGGCCAACTTGAAGGAACTAAAAGCGCGGATTTCCAGCGTGAAGTCCACGCAGCGCATCACCTCCGCGATGAAAATGGTCGCGGCGGCGAAGCTGCGCAAAGCGCAGGACATGGCCGAAGCGGCCCGGCCGTATGCTGAGCGGATCGAGCGTATGCTGGGTTCGTTGGCTGCTGGGGCTTCCTCTTCCGGGGCGCCGGCCATGCTGACCGGTACGGGTAAGGACGACACCCATCTGCTGGTTATCGTGACGTCCGACCGCGGTCTGTGCGGTGGCTTCAACGGCTCGATCATCCGCGCCGTGCGCAGGCGGATCATTGAACTTCAAGCCGATGGCAAGACGGTCAAATTGCTGATCATCGGCCGCAAGGGCGTCGGCCTGCTGCGGCGCGAGTTCCGCGATTTGTTCGTTGAAGTATACGAAGAACTCGCCAAGCCGATCCCGACTTTCGAGGGCGCGGCGACGGTTGCGGACAAGGTCACGACGATGTTCGAGGCCGGTGAGTTCGACGTTTGTACGGTCTATTACAACAAGTTCGTGTCGGCGCTGACGCAAGTCGTCACACCGCTTCAGTTGATTCCCTTCGCCGTTCCAGAAGGCGAAGAAGAACAGCCGACGGTGGGCGGTGCTCAGGCGATCTACGAATTCGAACCGGAAGAAGAAAAGATCCTTGCGGCCCTGCTGCCGAAGAATCTGTCCACCCAGATTTACCGTGCGATGCTGGAAAGCTTCGCGGGTGAACAGGGCGCGCGGATGACGGCGATGGATAACGCGACCCGAAATGCCGGTGACATGATCAACAGTCTGTCGATCACCTATAACCGGACGCGTCAGGCGCAGATCACCAAGGAACTGATCGAAATTATTTCTGGCGCGGAAGCGCTGTAAAACTGAACACCAGCCCGGAAGATGATCCGGGCGGGCCCTGATGGACCAGCGGGCCCAGAGCTGAGAACTAGGAGCGGACTTATGGCGAAGAACACTGTCGGTCGGATTACGCAGGTGCTTGGCGCCGTCGTTGATGCGCATTTTGACGGCGACTTGCCGGCGATCTTGAATGCGGTGACAACCACGAATAACGGGCAGCCGCTTGTTCTGGAAGTCGCGCAGCATCTGGGCGAAAACACCGTGCGGACGATCGCTATGGACACGACCGAAGGTCTGGTTCGCGGCCAGGAAGTGACAGACACGGGCGCCCCGATCTCCGTTCCCGTCGGTCCTGAAACGCTGGGCCGTATCATGAACGTCATCGGCGAGCCGGTTGACGAACGCGGCGAAGTTGCGACGAAGCAGCGCGCCCCGATCCACCGCGCCGCGCCAGACTATGTCGACCAGGCGACGGAAACGGAACAGCTGGTCACCGGTATTAAGGTCGTCGATTTGCTCACGCCCTATCCGAAGGGCGGTAAGATCGGCCTGTTCGGCGGCGCCGGCGTCGGCAAGACCGTTCTGATCATGGAGCTGATCAACAACATCGCGAAGGGCCACGGCGGTTACTCTGTTTTCGCCGGTGTTGGTGAACGTACCCGTGAAGGGAACGATCTGTACCATGAAATGATGGAATCCGGGGTTATCAACCTGGAAGGCGACTCCAAGGTGTCGCTGGTCTATGGCCAGATGAACGAACCCCCGGGCGCCCGTGCCCGTGTCGCTTTGACCGGTCTGACCCAGGCGGAATATTTCCGTGATGAAGAAGGCCAGGACGTGCTGTTCTTCGTCGATAACATCTTCCGCTTCACCCAGGCCGGTTCCGAAGTGTCCGCGCTGCTGGGCCGTATTCCTTCGGCGGTTGGTTATCAGCCGACCCTGGGCACCGATATGGGCGCCATGCAGGAGCGAATTACCTCCACGAAGAAAGGGTCGATCACCTCGGTGCAGGCCGTGTACGTGCCGGCCGATGACTTGACCGACCCGGCGCCGGCCACGACCTTCTCACACTTGGATGCAACGACCGTTTTGTCGCGTTCGATCGCGGAGCTGGGCATCTATCCGGCGGTGGATCCGCTCGACTCGACGTCGCGCATCCTTGAGCCGGGCACGGTGGGCGAAGCCCATTACCGCGTCGCGCGCCGCGTTCAGGAAACCCTGCAGCAGTACAAGGGCTTGCAGGAAATTATCGCCATTCTCGGCATGGACGAACTGTCCGAAGACGATAAGCTGACGGTCGCACGCGCCCGTAAGCTGCAGCGCTTCCTGTCGCAGCCGTTCCACGTCGCGGAAGTCTTCACCGGTTCGCCGGGTAAGTACGTCGAACTGGAAGACACGATCAAAGGCTTCCAGGAAATCATCGACGGCGAGCACGACGATCTTCCCGAAGCGGCTTTCTACATGGTCGGTTCCATCGAGGAAGCGATCGAGAAGGCACAAAAGATGGCGTCGGAAGCGGCCTAAGGCTCTAAGGTCTCAGGTTTTCGCAGCTGTAGTTCGACACGGGGTATGGAGTAACATTCGATGGCCGAAAAGGTGGCGTTCGATCTAGTCTCACCGGAGAAGCTTCTGCTCTCCGAAGAGGTTGAAATGGTCGTACTTCCCGGCGTTGAAGGCGATATCGGCGTGTTGCCCGGCCATGCACCGGTCATCACACAGATCCGCATGGGCACAATCTGCGTGTTCGAAAACGGGCAGGTGGTGAAGCGTCTTTTCGTCGATGGCGGGTTTGCCGAGGTAATGCCTGAACGTTGCACAGTCCTTGCGGAACAGGCTACATCGTTGGAAGATATTGAAACTTCCGCGGTCGAACAGCATATCAAGGACTTGCGGGACGAATTGTCCTTGGCGGACAGCGCCCATGAGCGCGCCGCGCTCGAAACCGCGATTGCGGTCGAAAATGGCAAGCTGGAGGCGGTAAACCATCCTGTTTACTGACCGCCGGCGTGAACGGTTGGTCGAAACTGGGGTGAGTATATGACGGCGCACTGGTCGCTAGAAGATATCGAATGGGATCGTTTTGATCCCGCCAAGGTCGATCCCGAAGTCCTGAAACTCGTCAAAGCCGCCTCGCTTGTCGAACATAACGGCAGCGAATACACAGACTTTCTGTGCAAGGTCTTTGATGGGGATCCAGAATTCCTGCCGGACGTGCGACGCTGGGGCGTCGAGGAAGTGCAGCACGGCAAAGCGCTCGCCAAATGGGCCAAACTTGCCGATCCCGAATTCAATTTCGACACTGCATTCGCCCGTTTCGTCGAAGGCTACCGGCCGTTCGAGGACGGCGCCAATGCGTCGAAACGCGGGTCGCGGACCGGCGAGCTCGTTGCCCGCTGTATTGTCGAGACCGGAACCAGTTCCTATTATACGGCCATCGCCAAACGTACGGATGAACCGGTCCTCGCCCAGATTTGCCGTAAGATCGCTGCTGACGAATTCCGGCATTACAAACTGTTTTACGATCACATGCGCCGGTACCAGAAAATCGAGGGCCTGGGTCGTTTCGGCCGTTTGCGCGTTGCACTGGGACGGCTTGGGGAAACAGAAGACGACGAATTGGCCTATGCCTATTACGTTGCGAATTCCAATCCCGACGTCCCTTACGATCGTGTCCGGGATGCCCGCGATTACACCACCCGCGCATTCGGGCAGTACGGTAAGGAACATGTCATGCGGGCCGCGTCGATGATGCTGAAGGCTGTCGGGGTCCCGTCCAACGGGTATCTGGCCAAGGCCATCGGCAATATGGGCTGGGTGTTCCTGCGCCGGCGCGCCGCTGCCGGCTGAGTCCTTCAACCGCTATTTCGTGCCGACCGGATCGTGAAATCACGCAATCACGTTGAGTAATTCGCCGTTCGTGGTGACCGGTGCGGACACGGTTGTCGCGCCGAGAATCAAGGCAGGAATGGGGGCTGCTGCAGCATCTGCGGGCTGACTGCCCGGAATCCCTTCCGCAGCACCGGGTTGAAGTCCTTCCGCCCGCTGCTGGGCCTCTCGGCGTTGTTCGGCGGCGGCCTGTCTTTCTTCCAATTCCAACTCACTCTGCTCACGCCGTGCTTCGGTAATCCGCTGTTGCGCGATTGCAGCGACCCGTTGATCCTGTGGGCTGGGATTCGCTGGGGCCAGCGCGGCGCGCCGGACGATTTGCATCTTTTGGATGGTCGCTTCCGGGTTCCCGGGGATGGGTGCGGCATCGATCTGAACATCGCCGCCGATAGCATAAAGGCGTCCATTGGGGCCGCGCGTGTAATCGTAACTGGGCGCCCCGGCGTATGGCCCACCGGCCGCGGCATGTGCCTGTTCATGCCGTTTGATTTCCGCGTCGGTCCTTTCGAGCTCGGCAACAACTTGCTGCTGCTCCGGCGTCAATCCGTCCGGGCTGAGTGCGCTGCCGGCTTGCGCTGTTACAGTGGCGCCTTCGTTGGCGCCTTCTTCACCGTTTTCCCCGGTTTCCCCGCCGCCTTCGGCAGAGGCTCGCCCGGACGTATTGGTTGCGGGGCTATCTTGCCGGTCGTCGCTGTCCTGAAGCTGCGATACCAAACCTGCGGTCAAGCCGGTCAGGCCGGCAAGCGCCAATCCGGTCAATGGATCGACGGCGGAGGCGCCCTGTGATGCCGCTGACTGTTCTATTGCAGAAGAGGAGGCCGCCGAAACCGCGGACACAGTTGACCGTTCACCGTTTTCCACAGTGTTGGTCGCCGCCGATTGCCTTGTGCTGAACCCGGATGGCGCGAGAATAGGGACCAGCACACCAAGATCACTCATGGACGCGGTTTCTACCCTTTTGCGGGGATTTCTTCGCCCGCCTACTCACACAGACTGATTTTTAACGACAAAACCTGTCCTGATGTCAAGAAACGGTGCGCAAGTACGGTAGCAGGGGAGTGTCGTAGGGGTAGTTCAGCAAAATTTGGCTATTTCTCGACTCTAGTCGCCCTTCAGTGCCTAGTCGCCCGGCAAGGCCACGTCCTTAAATTCGCTGACAACCTGTTCGTAGGTATCCCGTTTGAATGGGACGATCAGGTCGGGAAGATCCGCGATCGCTACCCAACGATAGGCCCCGAATTCCGGTGTATGGAAGTCCAGGTCGATATCCGAATCGACGCCCTGAAACCGCATGGCGAACCAGCGTTGTTTTTGCCCGCGGTAGCGCCCCTTCCAAATTCGGCGGGAAAGGCCGGCGGGCAGATCGTAATGCAGCCAGCGGTCGCTCTCTCGGATCAGGCGCACCTTTTCGGGCGCGATGCCGGTTTCCTCCTGGACTTCACGGAAAGCTGCCTCGGCCGGGCTCTCTCCGTGGTCGATACCCCCTTGCGGCATCTGCCAATGATCACCGGGTACATCAATGCGGTTTCCGACGAAAACCTGCCCCGCAGTGTTCAACAGCATAACACCGACGCAGGGTCGGTACGGTCGGTCATCGGTTCCCCCGCCGGCCATTGATCATGTCTCCCCATTTTTTCAGGCGTTTGCGCGCTTTCCGCCTAGCCTACAGATCAGCCGTTAGCGGGCAAGCGATAGCTTGGGGAAGGGCAACGTTGCTTGCCGACGATTGTCTGGAAAAAGATAGGACGGGCGTATCAGCTTGCAGTTCGCTCGGCGATTATGCCGGACAGGGGTGTCACCGCGAATCCGCTTTCGGTAAGGCTACGCATCCAAATGCGGATCCGGTCCAGGGTGACCGGGTAGGGGCGGCCGATGGCGATCACCGATCCATTGGCGCGGGCCAGCGATTCGGCAAGCTTCAATTGTTTCAGAACGGCGGCGCGTCCCAGTTCGATATCCAGAATCAAATCGGCTTGGGCCGCGGGCACACCCACCGCATCGGCGGAACGAAGGGCAATCGAGGCGGCGGTCTGCTTTCCGTCGAGATAAAGAAGTCCGCGGCTTCGCAAGTCGGCCATCAATGGTTTTACGGAGCGGGGATTGGCGACGAAGCCGCTGCCTTGATAACCGACCAAGCCGACATAGCCTGTCGCCCGGCTCATGATCCATTCCAGGCGGCGGATGTTCTGCTCCGCATCCAGTGAGTTCATCAGGGCGAAGGGGCCGGGATCGCTGCGCGGGAAGTCCCGCGGTTCCATCGGCAGGGTCAGCAAGACTTCATGACCCGCGTCCCGCGCCTTTTGGATCCAGTCTTCCACATTCCGGGAATAAGGTGCGAACGCCAAGGTGACGGGGCCCGGCAGTTGAATGGCCTGTTCGGTGCGACGGGAATTGATGCCCAGATCCGTCAGCACGATCGCGATGCGCGGCCGGGTTTCCAGAACGCCGTAGGGCCGGCTGTAAACCCGCCAGGGCATGCGCCCGTCCGCGCCGATAATGGGGAGCGGGCCAACGGCGCTTTCTTCTATCAGACCGGGGTCGGGGTGCGGTTGCAGCAACTCCCCCAATCCGTCGGGACCGGGGGGTGCGGCGGCGTCAGTTGCGGTTTGGCCGCTTGCTTGGTCGTTTGCGCTGATCTGCTGGTGGCCGTCGCCTTCCTGGTGCCCGGGGGGCGCCGCAGACCCGCCATGATCGCCGGCGCCGGCAGTCTCGTTCAGGTTCCGAACCGTGATCTTGTCCGCTTCCAGGGAAACCTTAGGGCGGTCTTCGCGGATTTCCGCAAGGATCTGATCTTCCGAGGTGATCAGATAGGCTGCGACCCCGCCGATGGAGCCGATGAGGAGGAGATAGGCCGCGATGACGGCGATCCAGGGCATGCGTTTCTGGAACGCCGTGGGTTCCAGGTAGCTGGTATCGTCCGGATCGAAGGCCGGGGTGTCTTCTTCCTGCTTTTTGCGCAAGAAGGGAAGGTTCTCGAACACCTTGCCCCTCAGAGACGCGGGAAGGCGTGGCGTCGGCAGAGACGGACGCTTCAACGGCGGAATCTTCAGTGGAATCTTCAGTGACTCTCACCCTCGTTTTGACATCGCGTCCAACCGTAGCGGAGCCGGATCACTGCCGCGCCTAGTCAAATGGCCCGGCAGTGTCACTTGCCCTGCAGCATCACAACACTCTGCAGACCGGCTGAACCGTCATCCAACGGACCATGTCGGATCAGTTCGCTTCCCGATTACGATACAAGGCGATCCCGTGCATCAAGTCCAGCGCCCTGGCGAGCTGATAATCCTGAAGATTGCTGGATTCGACGGTTTCGTCCACGTCCGCATCCGTTGAGGAGTCTTCGGTGCCGCCATTTCCGGCATCTGCGCCGTCGCCGTCCTGGTCATTGGTAAGGGCGCCGCGCAAGTCGGCCTCGCTCCGCAGTTTGCCGCTTTCGAGCACTTCCACGCGCGCGCGCTCCACCAAGATGTCCGGTGAAATTCCCTTCTGCTGGATCGACCGCCCACTCGGTGTGTAGTAGCGCTGTGTCGTCAACTTGATGGCGGTTCCGGGGCGGCTCAACTGCATGATCGTCTGAACCGATCCTTTCCCGAAGGATTGCGTGCCCAGGACAATCGCCCGGCCATGGTCCTGCAGGGCACCGGCGACGATTTCCGACGCACTGGCAGATCCGCCATTGATCAAAACGATCAGCGGCAGACCGTCGATCTGGTCGCCGGGCGTTGCGTGATAGCGCTGGGCGTTTTCCGGGTCTCGGCCACGGGTGGAGACGACTTCGCCCTTCTCCAGGAATGTGTCGGAGACGGAAATAGCCTGGTCCAGCAATCCCCCCGGATTGCTGCGAAGGTCAAGGATGAACCCTTTCAGGTCTTCCCCGGCTTCTTCCTTGATCGATGCGATCGCCTTATCGAGGCCGGATTGGGTCTGACCGGTGAAGCTGGAAATGCGAAGATAGCCGATATCCCCGCCCTCAATCCGGTGGCGGACGGATTGAACCTTGATCCGATCGCGCGTCACCGTTGCCTCGAAAGGTTCCTGATCGCCGCGAAGGATGGTCAGGACGATATCGCTGCCGACTTCGCCGCGCATTTTTTCGACCGCTTCGCCCAGGGTCAAACCCTGCACGGCGACACCGTCCAACTCGGTGATCAAGTCGCCGGATTGAATGCCGGCCCGGAAGGCCGGCGTATCGTCGATTGGCGCCACGACACGGACGTAACCGGTTTCATCCAGGGTCACTTCGATGCCGAGGCCGCCAAATTCGCCGCGGGTCTGCTGGCGGATCGACTGGAAATTCTTCTGGTTCAAATAGCTTGAATGCGGATCCAGGTTGCGCAGCATGCCTTGAATGGCTGCCTCCAGCAGTTCCTCGTCCTCAACCTCTTCGACATAGTCTTTGCGGATGCGTTCGAAGACTTCACCGAACGAGTCCAGCAATTCGTATGTATCGGGCTTGCTGTCTTCGTCCTGAGCCCAGGCACCGCCGGCACCCAAGAATGTGCCGCCGCCGAGGAGGGTGGCGCCAAAGCCTATGGCAAAGAGGGTGGTACGAACGCGTTGCATCATGTCCTGGCCTTCATTCGTTTTGTGGGCTTTCGGTCGGTGCCTATATGTAGTGCGTTTGCGGTCCGATTGCAGTCCGTTTTCACGTCTTGGACTTGAGTTCGGTCGTTTGCGCCGGCAGCTCGCCGTCCTTTGCTGATATCCATCGTAATGGATTAACCGGTTGGCCGTTGCGACGCAATTCAACATACAGTTCCGGTCGGGTCGCGTCTGCCGCGCCATCATCGGCTTTTAGTCCCATGGCGCCGACCGGTTCTCCCGCCAGCACCCATTGTCCGGCCGCTACGTCGATCCGCGACAGGCCGGCCAATACGGAATGATATCCGTCGGAATGTTCGATTATCAAGATCAGGCCCAATTTCCGGAACGGCCCGGCAAAGGCGACCTTGCCGTCGAAGGGGGCGGTTATCTGCGCCTCCGGCCGCGCCTGAATGACGATTCCCTTGCTGGTATGGCCAAAACCGGTGTCTTGGCCATAGCGGCGGAGTACTTTACCGCTGACCGGGCGGTTGATCGTCCCGCTTGCCGGGAAGGGGCGTAGCCCCACCGGCGGCGATGTCAATGCGGCAACAGCGGGTTCCTCGGCCCCGGGACCGGGTTGATTGGGGGGTGCCGGGGCGGCTTTGCGGGGAGCCGTGACCGCCGATGCGGTGGGCGCTGATTGTTGAGCCGGGTCCCCCTTGGGCAAGTTGGAGAGTTTGGCCACCAGATCTTCAAGACTGGCTGCCTGTTTAACCAGTTTCGCGACCCGGTCGTTTGCCGCTTGGACCTCGGCATTCGCGCGCGCCATCAAGGCTTTCTTCTCCGCAACCAAGGCATTCAATTTCTTGCGATCACCGGCCAAGTCGCGTTCTGCGTCGCCCAATTCCGTCAGCTTGTCCAAAATATCCACTTCGACCGCGTCCAAGGCGCCCAATTCGTCGCGCAGGACGTCCGCCTGGTCACGCAAGGTGGGAACCGAGGTGCGAAGCAGCAATGACCCGCGCACGGCTTGCAGAGGGCCACCCGGCTGGAACAGAACGCTTTGCGGCGGATTGCGAGACAGGCGGGTCAGGGCGCTCAATGTGCCTGAGAGTTGTCGGCCGCGCTCCCGCAGGGCGGCGGTGCGGCGTTTCTTTTCCGCGGCTAGTTGGTCCAACTGACCTTCCAGATTTGTGATGATGTCTTCCCGTTCCTGGGTGTCCTGGGCCGCATGGATCAGTTTTTGCCGAAGCTGCTGCAGATCCTTCGCCAGGATTTCGCGTTGTTCCGCCAGGGCACGCTTCTCCTCACGCGCCTTTTGCAGTTCCTGCTGTGTACGCTTCAACGTCTCGACGCTGTCCTTTGCCTGCTGGGCGAAGGTGGGCGTGGATCCGGCGGTCGCAACGGAGAAGAAAAGTAGCAAAGCGGCGATGGCACTGCCGCGAAGAGACAATGGTCGCCCTGTTGTCGATGGATCGCGCGGATGGGCGGCTGCGCGGCTCACCTCTACTCGGCCGCCGCCCGGCTGGGATGGGGAAGGTCGAGTAACGAGACGCCGGTCATCTGGGGTGGCTGTTCGATCCCCATCAATGCCAGCAATGTCGGCGCCAAATCGGCCAGGCGTCCTGACTTGATGGCGGGGATATCTTCCGCACCAACCAGGATCAGCGGAACACGGTTCATGGTATGTGCCGTATGTGCCTGGCCTGACGCCGGGTTGACCATCATTTCTGCGTTGCCGTGATCGGCTGTGATCAACATGACGCCGCCGGCGCGGAGAACGGAGTCCCGCAACCGGCCGAGGCAACCGTCGACGGTTTCCACCGCCTTTATCGCCGCGTCGACATCCCCTGTATGGCCGACCATGTCCGTATTGGCGTAGTTCACGACAATCAGGTCGTAGACACCGCTATCGATCGCATGCACCAGTTTGTCCGTCACTTCAGCAGCGGACATTTCCGGTTGTAAGTCATACGTCGCGACTTTGGGCGAAGGCACCAGAATGCGGTCCTCGCCGTCGAAGACCTCTTCGCGCCCGCCGTTGAAGAAAAAGGTGACATGGGCGTACTTTTCCGTCTCCGCGATCCGCAATTGCTTTAGAGACTTTTGGGAGACGACCTCACCCAACGTAGCGGGTAGGTCTTCCGGCGGGAACAGAACGCCCATCATGCCGGCCAGGTCGGATGAATACTCGACCATCCCGGCGACAGCGGCGAACCGAACCGGGTGCTCGTCCGGCAGGGCATCGAAATCGGGATCGATCATCGCATGGAGAATTTCCCGGGCACGGTCGGCACGGAAGTTCATCATCAAAATGCCGTCGCCATCCACCATTCCACGGTAGTCGGCAATGACCGTCGGCAGGACGAATTCATCGGCTTTGCCCGCTTCATAACTGGTTGCAACGGCGTCGGTGTCGGACGCGGCGGTTTCGCCTTTGCCGTCGCGGATGGCATCCCGCGCCAAGCCGACGCGGTCCCAGCGTTGATCCCGGTCCATCGCGTAGAAGCGTCCGACAACGGTCGCGACCGTTGCGTCGGGCGCTGCCGCATGGAAAGCCTTCAGATAGTCCAGCGCGCTTTTCGGCGGGGTGTCCCTGCCGTCCAAGATAGCGTGAATGGCGACGGGAATGCCCTGGTCTTTCAATATATTGGCCAGGGCCGCGATATGGTCCTGATGGGCATGAACGCCACCGGGGGACATCAATCCAATCAAATGTGCCGTGCCGCCGCTTTCCTTCAAGTCGGCTACGAAACGTTTCAATTCCGAAAGCGCGGTGATGGCCCCGTCGGCGATCGCGGCGTCGATCCGCGGCAGGTCCTGCATCACCACGCGGCCCGCGCCGATATTCATATGGCCGACTTCGGAGTTGCCCATTTGCCCCGACGGCAATCCAACGAAACCTTCCGACGCGTCCAATTGCGCTGTTGGGCAATCAGCCCGCAATGCATCGAAGACCGGGGTGTCGGCCATGGCGATGGCGTTGTTTTCGCGGTCAGGGCTGTCGCCCCACCCATCGAGGATGCAAAGAACGGCAGGTCGCCGGGCCGTGCGATGCGCGGGGGCGTCGGGGGTCGTGTTCGCAGTCATGCGGATGTCTCGTTACTCTGTTCAGCCAAAAATAGCGGCTTTATAAAGAAAAATGGGTATTATCGTGTATTTTTTAACCCGATACCCTTGATTTCATGTTATGGCTTTTCCCAGTTTATATAGGAGCCGAGGCGCTCAATAAAGTACCGGAGGGGCGAATAACCCCCATAACGGATTAACAAAGCGGCAAGTGAAGTTTCGTTCGGTTGAACTAAATCCAAACTGTTTGGGGTTACCTTTGTACTAGAGTGCCTCCTTACACCGGACCGGAAATGCATATCCTGGGGGATGACAATCAAAACCCGAATGCGCGTTTCACCTGCTAAAAAAGAGAAGAGGGGACAAAACAGTGGCACAAACCGACGACGTGGATTTCGCGGTCCTGGGATCGGCGGCGCTCGCCATGAAGTGCTTTCAGCGAGAAGTAGAAAAGCTGGCGGAAAAATCCGCAAAGAGCTCTCCGAGCGACGTTAGTCAGCTCGCAAGTTTTCCCGCCTATTCGATTTTGCTGTTCATGCTCGAATACGATGCGGCCGGTTTGAATCAGAAGAAGCACCAAGGCCTTCTGAAAAAGTTCGGCGTCGATACCGCCGGCAACCTGAAAACCTATCCGCTGTTGAGCCAGTCGGCGCTGTTTGAAATTTTCGGCGGTCTCGGCCTTTCTCGGGAATCCATCCGGCGCTTGTTGATCCTGCTGTCGGATTACGGACTGCTCGAACGGACCAGCAAAGGCCCTCCGTTCCCCGACCAATTGGGGATCTCGAAGGAAGGCGGTCGGCTAATGCGCCGGGCTGCCAAAAAGCTCACCAAGGACATGGATAAGTCGAAACAGTTCGGCTACCTGTAGCATCCAAGGTTTCGACCTTCAGGTTGCGGCGCGACGGCTTTGTTGTCGCGCCGCTTCTGTTTTTACGCGAAGGTTTGTAGAGATTACCGCAGCGGACAGGCATCCATTTCACTATTCTAAAAATATATCCCGGTTAGACTTTGAAGTTCCGTTCAATATCAGATGATTGTGACAAAATGTGGAATTATTACAGTCTAATTAGTTTTAGTGACATTAATAATATCTTAAAAACTAACATTCTTAAGTTCCCTAAATATCAAAGTGATGGGGAACCATGTTCAACAAAATCTCGCTTCGGGTGCGGCTTACGCTTGTCGTAGGCTTGCTGGTCGTTGCAACGGCGGTCGCCGTCGGTGTTAGCGCAAGTTACATTCTTTCCGGTGACCTCGCCTCGCAGGTCGTCGAACGCCAGAACGCCAGTTTGCGGACCGCGGCGGTTTTGTTGCGGAAGGCTTATCCAAGAACAAAGTTTTCCATCAGCAATGATGGCAAGGTGTCGGGGCTTTCGATCCCGGAAATTCCGATTTTCGACGATCATGACATGATCGATGAGATCGGCGCCGTGACCGGGGAAACCGCGACCGTCTTCAAATGGGAAGATGACAGCAAGGACTTTTGGCGGAAGACGACGAATATCATCAAGGACGACGGCAGCCGCGCGGTGGGGACGCCGTTGGGTCAGAAGGGCAAGGTTTATCCTATCCTGACGGCGGGTAAGACCTTCAATGGCGAAGCCACGATCCTGGGGAAGGACTATTACACGATTTATGAACCGATCTTCAGCGAAAGCGGCAAGGTTATCGGAATACTCTATGCCGGTGTCTTGAAGTCCAACGTGGACTCGACGCTGAACTCGATTATCAAGGGCATCCTCATAGCCGGTGGCGTCGCCATTCTGCTCGGTATCCTTATCGCCATCGTGTTGACGCAAATGCTGACCAGACCGTTGGTGGCGATCGCCGAGATGATGAGCCGGATTTCGGGCGGTGATCTGAATACGGAAGTCGGCTACACCGACCGAGGTGACGAAATCGGCCGTATGGCCAAGGCGCTCGAAGTCTTCAAACAAGGCGAGATCGAAAAACAGGAAATCGCGAAACGCCAGCGCGCCGACGAAGAACGCCAACAGGCGGAACGCGAGCGTTTGGTGAACTCGCTGGTGCAGGACTTCGAAAGCAGCATCGGCGGTGTTATTTCCGACTTGGACAAGGCGTTCGAACAATCGAAGCGGTCGGCCGGGCAAGTTGCGAATAACGCACAGCAGGTGGAGACAATCGCACAGACCGTCTCCGCATCCACCGAGTCGTCCTCATCGAAGGTAAATCGGGTCGCGGACGCCACACAAATCCTCTCGCAGTCGATTTCCGAAATTGGCCGCCAAGCTGAACAGTCTGCGGAAGTCGCGCGCGCCGCGGCCAAGAATGCCGAACAGGCGAATACGAAGGTCGTCAGCCTGCGGGATGCTAGCAACCGGGTTGGCGAAGTCATCAAATTGATCAACGATATTGCCGAACAGACGAACCTTCTGGCGCTCAACGCCACGATTGAGGCGGCGCGTGCCGGCGATGCCGGCAAAGGTTTCGCGGTCGTCGCGAACGAAGTGAAGAGCCTGGCGAACCAGACTGCGAAAGCGACGGAGGAAATCAGCGAGCAGATTTCCGCGATCCAGTCGGCTACCCACGAAGCCAGTGAAGAGATCGGCGGTATCGTCAGTACGATTTACGACATCAATGAAGCGACCTCGGCTATTGCCCGATCCGTTTCGGATCAGAATGAGGCGACGCAGGAAATTGCCAGCGACGTTTCCGCGTCACAGGAAAGCTCCGGGGAAGTCGCCCGAAATGCGGGCGAGTTGCAGTCGGTGGTGACGCAAAGCAATACAAGTATCCAATCGTTGCAGGAGGCGACGGACACGGTTTCAACGGCCCTTTCGGGTTTGCAGAAACAAGTGTCGAGTTTCATGACGAATCTGGCGGCGCGCCAGAACGGATAAAGCCTAGACCGGCTCGCTGCCGGTCCAACTCCACAATACCAAGCATGATGAAACGGCCCCTTCGGGGGCCGTTTTTCGTTTCAGGGCCCCGTTCACGGACCGCGATGGGCCAACCGTGTCGTGGGTCTATGCGGCTATCGCCGGCGACTTCGATTCGCAAAAAAGGCCAATCCTGAAAATAGTCCTTATTAACTAATTCGTAAGAATTACTTTGATACTATAATACTAACATCGAGTAATATAAAAGTTTCATTCAAGGATAAGAAAACTCTGACGTTCCGGGTGAACAGAGCGGCGAAAACGCCGGTTTCCGGGGAGAAAACGGCAATCAGAGCTGTTTGCCGTAACTGGGAAAAGACACGCAATCGAGGAAGACCAAGCACGGGTTTGGAATTCCCAAACAAAGCGAGAGACAGATGAAGAACCTGAAGGTTACGACAAAAGTATTCGCCGGATTCGGCCTATTGCTGCTTCTGCTCATCCTCATAAGCGCCACCGGATCGATCAGCCTTTGGTCGGCGGGCGACGATTTCAAACGGTACAGATCAACCGCGTTGCAGACGAACCAGGCGGGGCGTGTTCAGGCCAATCTTCTGGAAACGCGATTGGCGGCCAAAAACTTTGTGATCAACGGGTCGGCGGAATCTATTGCCGCTGTCAAGGAGCGGGCGGAAAAGACCGCAGCCCTGAACGACGAACTGAATGCCTTGATCAACGACGCCGCAAGAAATGCTGAGGTGAAGGTAGTGGCAAAAGATTTATCCGCTTACCTGGCGGCCTTCGACAAGGTCACGGCCTTGCAGGCGGATCGAAACCGCTTGGTGTTGGACGGCCTTGACAAGATGGGGCCGCAAATCGAACGGAACCTGACGAGTGTCCTCGATAGCGCGCATAAGGCTGTGGACGTTAACGCGGCTTACTACGCGGCAAAAACATTACGCACCCTGCTGCTGATGCGCCTTTACGTCACCAAATACCTATTAAACAACGATCAGGCGGCCTATGAGCGTGTCAATACGGAGCTCAAAGACCTTGCTGCAAATGCAGAAAAGATGATGCTCACACTGCGGGACGCGGAGCAGCAGAAACTTGCCAAGGATTCAATCGCGTTGATCGAAAACTACCGCACGACCGTCCGCTCCGTGCATGACAAAATCGATGAGCGGAACGATATCATCCAAAACACCCTGGACAGGGTCGGCCCCAATGTCGCGGCCATTTTGGAAGACCTTAAACTGAGCATCAAGGAAGAACAGGACACACTCGGCCCCGCGGCGACGGCGGCCATAGAACTGGCCATCAAGACTGCCATCGGCGTCTCCATCGTGGCGCTCATATTCGCAGTGGCGGCGGCTTGGGTGATCGGCTTCGGACTGTCCAATCCTATCGTTGCGATGACAAATGCGATGAAATCGCTGGCGGAAGGCGATCTCGAAGTTGACATTCCCGGCGCGGAAAGGCGAGACGAGATAGGCTCCATGGCCGGTGCGGTCCAAGTCTTTAAGGACAACGCGATTGAAGTGAAGCGGTTGGAATCCGAACGCGCGGAAGCCGAGCGCCGGGCTGAGGAGGAGAAGCGGGCGGAAATGTTGCGCCTTGCCGACGCCTTCGAGGCAGCCGTTTCCGGGGTGGTCAATTCCGTTTCCTCCGCGGCGGCGGAGATGCAGAGCTCGTCCGAGAGTATGCAGGGCACGGCGGAACAAACCAGCCATCAGGCGACCACCGTTGCGTCGGCCGCCGAACAGGCTACAGGCAATGTGCAGACCGTTTCGACCGCGGCGGAGGAACTCTCGAGTTCCATCCGGGAGATCAACCTTCAGGTCGGTCAGGCTTCCCAAGTTGCCGGTAGGGCTGCCGGCGCGGCCCAGCAGACAACACTTACCATTCAAGGATTGTCCGATGCCGTCCAAAAGATTGGTGATGTGGTCAATCTGATCAACGACATCGCTGATCAGACAAACCTCTTGGCGCTGAATGCGACCATCGAGGCAGCGCGAGCGGGTGATGCGGGCAAAGGCTTTGCCGTGGTCGCATCCGAAGTGAAGTCACTGGCGACCCAAACCGGCAACGCAACGCAGGAAATCGCCGCGCAGGTCGCCAGTGTCCAAACCGAGACACAACAGGCCGTATCGGCAATCATGCAGATCGGTTCGGTCATCGACGAGATCAATGAAATCTCGGCGGCGATTGCTTCCGCCATGGAAGAGCAGGGTGCGGCCACACAAGAGATCGCCCGCAACGTCGATCAGGCCCGAGCGGGAACGCAGGAAGTGTCCAGCAATATTTCCAGGGTCAGCACGGGCACCCAGGAAACCGGAAGTGCGGCCATTCAGGTCAAAGCCGCTGCGAACGAACTCGGCGAGCAATCCAATCTGCTGCGCCGTGAGGTCGACCGCTTCATCGCCGAAGTCCGGGCGAGTTGACGGATCAAACCCGATCGAGACGGAACGGCCCCTTCGGGGGTCGTTTCACTTTTGATCGGTTGCAGGTTCGGGGGGGGGCAAAATAACGGCCGGTGTTTTCATCAACCGCTGTCGTTAGCGTCGAATGTTTCCAGGGTGGGGCATCCAGGGTGGGGCATCCAGGGTGGGAGTCACTGACGATGGTAGGGATGACCGGCGCTGATCTGCTGCGCCCGATAGAGCTGCTCGGCGATCAGGCCGCGGACCAGCATATGGGGCCAAGTCATCTTTCCCAGGCATAGAACCAGATCGGCGCGTGCCCGCACCGCATCGGTCAAGCCGTCGGCGCCGCCGATCAGGATCGCCGCAGACCGTGCGCCGCGATCACGCCAATCGTCCAGACTTTGTGCAAAGGCCGGGCTGTCAAGATGTTTGCCGCGTTCGTCCAACGCAATGACGACGGCGCCGTCCGGAATCGCCGACAGCAGCAGCGCCGCTTCACGTTCCTGCAGTTCGGCGCCGCTCAAGGGGCGTTTTTCTTCGACTTCGACCAATTTAAAGGGATGGCGCAGGCGTCCGGAATAGTGTTCGAACAAAGCCAGCTCCGGGCCGCGGCGCGCGCGGCCAACGGCGATAAGATGAACCTCCACGGGACGGTCCTCGGCTAGTGGGACGCGCCCTCGCTCTGTGGCTCGTCCGGTGTTTCCAAAACCGCGGCGCTCGCCGTCGATCCGGTGTTCCACAATTTTTCAAGATTGTAGAATTCCCGAACTTCCGGGCGGAACAGATGCACGATGACGTCTCCGGCATCGATCAGCACCCAGTCCCCTTGGTCTTTCCCGTCGACCGTGGCTTTCGTCGCTCCGCCCGCCTTCAGCCGTTCGACCAGGTGGTCGGACATTGCCGAAAGGTGGCGTGCGGACGTGCCGGACGCGATCACCATATAGTCTGCGAGGGTGGATTTACCGGCCAGTTCGATGACCGAGACGGCTTGAGCCTTGTCGTCTTCCAGAGAATTGACGACGAGATCCTTGAACGAGGCAGCAGCTTCCGGCCCGGAAACGGCCATGGCTGACTGTGCTTTCTGTTGGGTCCTTATAGCGCCCATCTCCCTTTCGTGTATGTCCATTGCCTAACCCGATTCTCCGCTCCGAATGGCGGTCGCTGAGGCCGGGTGACGGCGAAAACTGACAAAAGACCATACCGGGGGACGGCTCTGCGCCAGCCGGCCGGCCGCATATAACGGCAATCTGCACCGGCGATAGCGTTGCGCCGCCTTACCCGACAACGCCCTGGAATCATAGGTTGGACGGGTGAAAACCGCAATGGGAACCAGCATGAAGATTTTGTTCCAATCACGCCATCGCGGTATTTGAATAAGGTTGTCGGAGCCCATCAGCCAAACGAACCGCAGATTTGGATAGTGGCGGATCAGTTTCGCCAAGGTTTGGGCGGTATAGGTCGTACCCAATTTCACCTCGATATCGGTGGGGCGGATCCGCCGGTCGCCGGCGCTGACCGCCTTCGCGGAGGCCATGCGGTCGGCCAGCGGGGCCATGCCTTCGCGGTCCTTTAACGGATTCTGGGGCGAAACCAGCCACCACACTTCTTGCAGACGCAGCCGTTTGAGCGCTTCCCGCGAAATATGCAGATGGCCGTCATGGGCCGGGTTGAAAGACCCGCCCAACAGGCCGACATAGCGGCGGCGCTGGCTTCTGCCCTGTCGGCTGCGCTTTTTTTTCACAGAAGCGGTTCCGGATCTGTTGTGAGGGAATGGCGAGCGGCCACGGCGGGGTCAGGGTCGGACCTGACCGTTGCCGCGGACGACATAGCGAAAACTGGTCAATTGCTCGGTACCCACAGGGCCGCGAGCATGCATGCGCCCGGTCGATATCCCGATTTCCGCACCCATGCCGAATTCACCGCCATCGGCAAATTGGGTCGAGGCATTGTGCATGACGATGGCGCTGTCGACTTCGCGTAGGAACGTATCCGCCGCACCATCGTCTTCGGTCACGATGCAATCGGTGTGATTGGACCCCATCGTATTTATGTGTTCGATCGCCTGGTCCAAGCCGTCGACGACGCGGACTGAAATGATGCTGTCCAGATACTCCGTCCGCCAATCCGCTTCCGTCGCCTCATTGGCATCGGGGAACAGGGCGCGGGTCGCATCGTCGCCGCGAATTTCACATCCGGCGCCGGACAGATCACCGAGGATCGTCGGCAGCAGGTCCGCCGCAACGGTCTTGTCGATCAGCAGGGTTTCCGCCGACCCGCAAATGCCGGTTCGCCGCATCTTTGCGTTCAGCGCGATGGCGCGGGCCTTTTCCGTATCGGCACCTGCATGGATATAGACATGGCATAGCCCATCCAGATGCGCGAAGACCGGCATGCGCGCATCAGTCATGACGCGTTCGATCAGGCTGCGGCCACCGCGGGGCACGATAACGTCGACAAAATCGTTCATGCGCAGCAATGCGCCGACCGCTTCGCGGTCCCGGGTCGGGATCATCTGAATGGCGTCTTCGGGCAGTCCCGCCTCCCGCAACCCGATGCGCAGACAATCGGCGATCAGGGACGAGCTGTTCAGACTTTCCGACCCGCCGCGCAGGATGACGGCATTCCCGGCCGAAAGGCACAGACCGCCCGCATCCGCCGTAACGTTCGGCCGGGATTCATAGATCACGCCGATCACACCCAAGGGGGTGCGGACGCGCTGGATATGCAGGCCGTTGGGACGGTCCCATTCGGCAATGACCTCACCCACGGGGTCGGGCAATTCAGCAATCGCTTCCAAGCCGGCGGCCATGCCTTCGATCCGGTCCGGCGTCAGCAATAGGCGATCCATCATCGCCTTGCTGAGACCCTTCTTGCTGCCGAAGTCGAGGTCCTTCTCATTCGCGGCGATCAGGTCCGCCTCGCGTGCCCGGATGGCGGCGGCGGCGGCGTGCAAAGCGCTGCGCTTCGATTCCGTTTTGGCCAGGGCGAGGGTTTTCGATGCGGCGCGGGCACGGGCACCGATAGCCCGGACCTGTTCTTCCACCTGTTCGGGGCTTTGCGCCTGTTCAGCGACGCCGGTGCTGTTTTCGGCCAATGCGACACTCATCTCAATCCTCCCGCGCCTTATCCCCCGTTGGGTGGCGCCCCTTCGTTAACCGATATGGCACTCAGCGCGCGCCATCCTGTCAAGTGACTGGCTGGGCCCGTTCGTCCCGGACGGTCCGGCCCGTGCCCGGGCCGTCGGCCAGCAACGCCAAATCGTCCCGGTGGATCAGGGCCGAGCGGCCCTCGAACCCCAAAATATCGGCGATCTCTTTTGATTGCCTGCCGACAATCTTGGCCGCGTCATCGCGGGAATAGGCGGCAAGGCCGATGGCAAGGCGGTTCCCGTCCAGGCCGGTGACGCTGACTGGGTCGCCACGCTCGAATTCTCCCTCGACCCTGACCACACCGGCGGGCAGCAAACTCTTGCCGTTGGCCAGCGCGGTGGCCGCACCCTTGTCCACGACAACGATGCCGCTGGCGTTCAACTGGCCGGCGATCCAACGCTTCCGCGCGGCAACCGGCTTTTCCGGCGCGGTGAAGACTGTGCAGCGCGCGCCATCAGCCAATGCTTGCAATGGATGCGGGTCGTTGCCGCGGGCGATGATCATCCGGCAGCCGCCGCCAAGCGCGATCTTTGCCGCCTCCAGTTTTGTGACCATGCCGCCGGTTGAAAGCCCGCCGCGTTCGGCGGAAACGGCGACATCGCCGGCCATGGCCAAGATCTCCGGCGACAGGTGATCGACCACGGGCAGATGTTCCGCCCCTGCGGTGCTGCGCGGGTCGGCGGTATAGAGCCCGTCGATATCGCTCAATAGAATAAGCGTATCGGCACTGACCATGGTGGAGACGCGGGCGGCCAGCCGGTCATTGTCGCCATAGCGGATTTCCTGGGTGGCGACCGTGTCGTTCTCATTGATGACCGGAACCGCGCCCAGGCTGAGCAATTGCAGAATGGTCGCGCGCGCATTCAAATGGCGGCGGCGTTCCTCGGTGTCGCCCGGCGTCAGCAAAATTTGGGCGGCGGTGAACCCTTCAGCGGCCAAACTCTCCTGATAAGCATGCGCCAGGGTGATCTGACCGGTGGCCGCGGCGGCCTGTTTTTCCTCAAGCTTCAGGCTGCGGTTCTGCAGGCCTAGATGACGGCGGCCTGCGGCGATCGACCCGGACGAGACGATCAGAACCTGCGCGCCCCGGGCCCGCAGCATGGCGACGTCCTTCGACAAGGCGGCCAGCCAGTCGCGCCGGACGGCGCCGGTGGACTGGTCCACCAACAGGGCGGAGCCGATCTTGACGACGACGCGCTTGCTGCCCTGGAATATCTTACTCATCGGAAGACGGTGCTCATAGTGTGCTACAATGTCACCTCGGGCGACCAGGGCCGTTCCCCTGTTTCGCTTTCGCCCGAGTCATGGCCGTCGTGCGCGTCATCATCCCGGTCCCGGTAAGCGCCCGCGTCGGCCGCTTCGGCCTTCGCCGCTTCGGCGTCTTCCCGCGCACGATCTTCCCGGATGATCCGGTACAGGGCGCGGAGAACCTCGGTCACCCCGTTGCCGGTAATACCGGAAATCGCGAAAATCGGCGCGTCGGTCACGGCCCGCAATTCGGCGGTCATTTCCTCGACGAATTCGGGCAGCAGGGCGTCTGTTTTGTTGATCGCGATGATCTCGGGCTTTTCGTCCAGCCCCGCGCCGTACTCTTCCAATTCGCGGCGGATCGTCTTGTAAGACTCGGCGACCGTCATATCCGCGCCGTCGATCAGATGCAGAATGACCCGGCAGCGTTCGATATGGCCCAGGAAACGGTCCCCCAGCCCTTGGCCTTCATGCGCCCCTTCGATCAGTCCTGGAATGTCGGCCAGGACGAATTCATGCTCGTCGATCCCGACCACGCCCAATTGCGGGTGCAGGGTCGTGAAGGGGTAGTCCGCGATCTTCGGCCGTGCCCTGCTGGTGGCGGATAGGAAGGTCGACTTGCCGGCATTGGGAAGCCCGACCAGCCCCGCATCGGCGATCAGTTTCAGGCGCAGCCAAATCCATTTTTCAACCGCGTCCTCGCCCGGTTGGGCATGGCGTGGCGCCTGGTTCGTGGAGGATTTGAAATGCGCGTTCCCCATGCCGCCGCGCCCGCCGCGAGCGAGCACGACCCGTTGGCCCACTTCGGTAAGGTCCGCGATCAAGGTTTCGTTGTCGTCTTCGAAAACCTGCGTGCCGACCGGCAGGCGCAGGACGGAATCCTGGCCATCCGCCCCAGTTCGGTTCTGACCCATGCCGTGAATGCCGCGCTTGGCCTTGAAGTGCTGCTGGTAGCGATAATCGATCAAGGTGTTCAGGCCCTGGACGGCCTCGACCACGACATCGCCGCCACGGCCGCCATCGCCGCCGTTCGGACCGCCGTATTCGATATACTTCTCGCGCCGGAAGGAGACGCAACCCGCGCCGCCCGCACCGCTTTTTATGAAGACCTTGGCCTGATCCAGGAACTTCATGGGTTCATCCTGACCTTGTTCTTGGGTCCATGCTGTATGCCGGACCCGGAAAATGAAAAAGGGGAACGGTTGCGACCGTTCCCCTTCTCAAACTTATCCGCGGGAGCGGCCGTTATTCGGCAGCCTCCGGCAGCGGCAAAACAGAGACCGTCGTACGGTCACGCGTCTTCTTGTACCCGACATGACCGGGAATCAGCGCGAACAGCGTGTGGTCCTTGCCCATGCCGACATTGTTGCCGGGGTGCCACTTGGTACCGCGCTGACGGATGATGATGTTGCCAGCCTTGACCTCTTCGCCACCGTACTTTTTGACGCCGAGGCGGCGGCCTTCGGAGTCGCGGCCGTTACGTGAACTACCGCCGGCTTTTTTATGCGCCATAACTCAATCTCCTTAACCTTTCGGGCCTGCATCCCTGCTTGGCCCGCGCCCCTCACGTGTTCCGCACGGGGCGTTGAAATCTTATTCCGCTGCGGCTTCGCCTGCAGCTTCTTCCTTCTTCTTGGCGCTCGCCTTCTTAGCCGTGGCTTTCTTGGCGGCGGCCTTCTTGGCGCCAGAGGCCTTGATGTCCGTGATCTTCAGGACAGTCAGGTGCTGGCGGTGGCCGTTCTTGCGGCGATAGTTCTGCCGGCGCTTCTTCTTGAAGACGATGATCTTGTCGGCACGCATCTGGTCGACAACTTCGGCTTCCACGGCGGCGCCTTCGATCAGCGGCGCGCCGACGGTCTTCGTACCGCCGTCATCGATCATCAGAACGTCGCTCAACGCGACCTTTTCACCCGGCTCGGCGGTCAGTTTCTCGACACGAATGACATCGTCTTTCGCGACGCGATACTGCTTGCCGCCCGTCTTAACGACTGCAAACATGATACCCTCATCACTTGTTCCGCGCTTTACGGCGCCGGCGTCGCAAGACGGGAACCCTTCCCGCAAGCATTCGCCGAACTTTCCTCTACGGTCCAGGTATCCCTGGACAAAAGCCTCAAGCAGCGCATTCATATTGCCGCGAAACACCTACGCTCCGCGGACCGGCGCGCACTATACGCAGCGGGCGGGCGAAGTCAACGCCCGGAATGGCGGAAATGTGGGGCTTAGCGCGCGATTCGACAAGGCCGCGGAAAAGGACGGCCGGATTAAACCCAGTTTACCCTGAGGGAGGGGATATGAGTACAGACCTGGAAGCGCAAATTCAAAGCGCGGCAAAACGCCTTTTCGACGGTCATAAGGCAGGGGCGGCTTATGTATCCGTGGCGCAAACCGACGGTATTGCCGGCATTGCGCAGGGATATGACGTTCAGGACCGGCTGGTCGAAATGCTGTTGCGCGACACAGGCGCTTCCGTCGCCGGATATAAAATTGCGCTCACCTCAAAGCCGATGCAGGAAATGGTCGGGGTCGATCATCCCGTGGCCGGCGTTGTCCTGGACCGGGTCGTCTTTTCCTCGGGGACGACGGTGAAACTCAGCGATTATCAGCATATGGGGGTCGAATTCGAGCTGGCCGTGCGCTTGGGCCGGGATATGCCGGCAAAGGCGTCGCCCTATACACGGGCCGAAACCGCAGAGCTTGTCGATGCCTGTGCCCCTGCTTTCGAACTGGTCGATGACCGGAACGCTGACTACACGTCCCTGGAAGGCGTTGGACTGGCGGCCGACAATGCCTGGAATGGTGGGGTCGTTGTCGGGGACTTCTCCGTAGCCTGGCGCGATTTGGACCTGACGGCGGTGCCGGCCCATCTGGAATGGAGCGGGGCGGAAGATGCCGCCGCCACGACGGGGGAGGCGATGGGCCACCCCTTCGAAGCGGTCGCCTGGATCGCCAACCATCTGAACGCGCGCGGGCAAATGCTGAAGGCCGGTGAATTCGTCATGACCGGCAGCACGATGAAGACGCGTTTCCCGACAGGCGGCGAACGGATCCGGTATACATTGGAGGGCATGGGCGCCGTTGCCGCGGAGATCGTCTGACATGACGAAGATCTTGTTGACCCATACGCCGCAAATGCGGCGCGGTTACTATGGCGACCGCGCGGTGGCGGCGCTCGAAAAACTTGGCGACGTGTCCCTGCACGAGGGAGAGGAAGCCTTGGACCCGGCGGCGCTGGTTGCGGCGGCAGAGGGGGTGGAGATCATCGTCTCCGACCGGATGACGGCGGCGCCGGCGGCGGTGTTCGATGCGCTTCCCTCCCTGAAGGCTTTCTTGCGCTGCGCAGTGGATATTCGAAACATCGATGTCGCGGCGGCGTCCCGGGCTGGTGTGCTGATCACCCATGCGACGCCCGGTTTTGCCCCGGCGGTCAGCGAATTGGCCATCGGCTTCATGGTGGATCTGGCGCGCGGTGTGTCCCGGCTGTCTTCGACCTATCGTCCCGGTATGTCGGACGAATTAGGGATGGGGCGGCAGCTGTCGGGCAGCGTTGCGGGCATCATCGGGTATGGGGCGATCGCCCGGCATCTGGCCCCGATCCTGGCGGCAATGGGGATGGAGGTTCTGATTTCCGATCCCTACGCCTCGGTCGAGGATGCGCGGTTCAAGCAGGTTTCCCTGGAAGACCTTCTGGGGAAATCGGATTTCGTCATCTGCCTCGCCGTCGCGACGGAGGAGACGGAAAATCTGATGGATGAGGCAGCCTTCGCGCGGATGAAGAACCATGCCTTTTTCATCAACCTGTCGCGCGGCAATCTGGTCGATGAAGCAGCCTTGCATACGGCCCTGATCGGCAATGTCATTGCCGGCGCCGCGATGGATGTGGGACGCGCGCCGGATCAAATGCCCAGCCCCGATCTCGCCGCCTTGCCGAACGTCATCGCGACCCCGCATATCGGCGGATTGGTGCCCGAGGCGATCGAGCATCAGGCCTTCGACACCGTTGCCCAGGTCACAGCGCTGGTCGCGGGGGAGGTCCCGCCGCACGCGGTCAATGCGGACAGTTGGACGCGGCGGACTGGGCCGTAGGCCTGATCCCCATTCAGCTTCGTTTCATCTTCAGCCTCTACATGACGGATCATTCGCAAACGATTCCAGAGGCCGAGAACGATGACGAATTCCGCGACAATCTCCCCGATTGAGCCGCTGTGCGCGGAGAGAAGTCTAGTCCTTACCGCGCCCGAACCTTCGGGGCCGTCCGGTCTTTCCCGGCTGCAGAAAACACGAAAGCGCATGTTGTTTCTGGTGGCCGGGTTTCTTGTGCCGCAAGCAGGGCTTATTGCTCCGCTCTGGACGGAATCGGGCGGCATGCTTCGGCTGGACCAGTTGGGTGCCCTCATTCTGTTCGGCGCCATTCTGGGACGATGCTGGTGCACGCTCTATATCTCCGCCCATAAGAAGCAGAGTTTGGTCACGGCTGGGCCGTACAGCCTGTGCCGAAACCCGCTCTACCTGTTCAGTTTTATGGCTGCCGGTGGGGTGGGACTGATGTCGGGCAGCGTTGTGATCGGTACGATCTATAGTCTCGCGACCATCGCATTGTTTCGCGGCGTTGTCCGGCAGGAAGAACGGCATCTGGCGGACTATTTCGAGGATGCCTATCGGGCTTATTGCCGGGATACACCTCGCTGGATCCCAAATTTTGGTATTTGGCGCGACGACAGGAAATTGGTCACCCGGCCCAGTCTGTTGCTGATCACCCTTCGGGACGGGCTGTGCCTGTTCGCGTTCTGGCCGTTCTTCCGCTTGATGGAACTTGCCCGGGAAATCGGTTTGGCGCCGACGCTTCTGATCTTGCCCTGACGTGGGCGGATCGTCAGATGAGCAGTTCCAGGCGCAGGCCGCCCAAACGCCCCGGCGGCAAACGGCGTAGGGTCATGCCAAGTCGGTCGCAAAGCGTGCTGGTGATCGTCAGGCCCAGTCCGGCGCCGGGTTCCTCGCTTTGGCCCAATCGCACGAACTTCTCAAACACGCGTCCGTATTCTTCATCCGACAGGCCCGGGCCGTCGTCCTCAACGATGATGCTTGTCCTGCCGCTTTGCGACCCGACAGAGATGGAGACGCGGCCCGGTCGGTCGGCATACTTCACGGCATTGTCGATCAGGTTGCGCAGCACGATGGAGAGAAGGTCCGGTTCGGATCGGATTGTGGCGTTCGATGGCGCGTCCAGAATCAGCTCCACTTTCCGACTGTCGGCTTTGTGGATCAAGTCGGCGACGACCTGTTGCAGGATCGCGGAAAGGTCGACCTGCTTGAAGCTGGCGGCTTCCACCGCGATGGATTGGGAACGGCTGTGATCCAGTAATTGTGAGATCAACCGGGCGCCCCGCCGGGTTGCCTGCAACAGGTGTTCTTTCCGTTCGGCCAATTGATCTGGCGGTGCGTTGAGGTCGATGGCCTCGACCTGGGACTGAATTGCGGTCAAGGGGGTCCGCAATTCATGGGCCGCGTTCGATACGAAGTCCCGCTCCTGGTCCAGCAAGGTCGTCAGCCTGCCAAGATGGCTGTTCATCGCTTTGGTGATCGAGTCGAGCTCTGCCGGCAGGTCGGTGTCGTCGAGGGGAGAAAGGTCCGTGGCCTCCCGCCGCCGCAATTGATCCGCGAACCTTTCCAGAGGCAATAGGCCAGACCGAAGGCTGAAGAATATCGCGACAACAATCATTACCGTCGCGAGCAAAAAATGAACCGCTGTAACTCCCGAAATTTGAAGGGCCGACTTCCATGTTTCGGTCTCGTCGAAGCCGATCACCACCCGCGCCCCGGTGTCGTCATCCGTGACGGAAAAGACCTCCCACCGCTGGTCGGCCAGTTCAATATGTCCGCTTGTGGGAATGGCGACCAGCTCTGCTTTGTCCGCCACCACCGACGAATACATCAGCCGACCGTTGCGCGTTATGACCATAAGATAGTCGTCAAAGTCTTCCGCGTATTCGTAATCTTCGTCGAATTCAGGAAATCCAAAGAATTCCAGGTTCGGCTGATTGGAGACGATGCCGAGAATGATCGGGGCGGTATTCGCGATGCGGCTCCTGAGTGATTCCTCGAACTCGTCGGTGGCGCCGTAAACGATCACCCCAAGCGCCAGTATCCAGGTGCCGGTTAGGACCCAGGCAAGCCGCTTGATGAGCAGAGAACGGATCGACGGACACCGCGGTTCACCGATCCAGCAGCGCTTCCGGTCATTCTCACGCGGGCTGTTCTGCTTCAAATCACCCTGCTTCAGATTAGAATCACTCTGCGGCATCGCTCTCCGTTTTGGGAACCATGTAACCGACCCCCCTAATGGTTCTGATGATATTCGCCCCCAACTTACGGCGGATCTGTGAGACGAAGGCCTCAAGCGTGTTGCTTTCCGCATCGCCATCCCAACCGTAGAGCGATTCCTCCAGGAAGCGTCGCGTCACCACCCGCCCCTGACTCTCAACCAGGATCTGCAACAAGTTGAATGCCTTCGGGGTAAGGGAGATGGTTCCTGACGGTCCTTCGACGGACATGCCGGCCGGATCAATCCGATAGCCGTGGCAGACCAGTTCGACGCGCCGTGCGGATTCGCCCCGGCGTGTCAGCGCCCGGCAGCGCGCGATCAGTTCTTCCATCGCGAAGGGTTTTACCAAATAGTCGTCGGCGCCCAGGTTCAGACCTTTGACCCGCTCGTCCAACTCGTACCGCGCGGTCAGGATCAGAATGGGGATGGCATTCTTCGCCTTGCGGACATCTTGCAGAAGGTCGAATCCGTTACGGCCGGGCAGGCCGATATCCAGGACGAGTATATCGAAGCTATTATCCGTCAATGCGTTTAGCAGGCCTTCGCCGTTGCGCATCCAATCGACGGCAACGCCATGGCGCGGCAATGCGGATCGAATCGCATCGCCGATCAGCCCGTCATCCTCAACCAGCAATACCCGCATCAACTGTGTTCCCAGATTTCTCGCGCGTCCCGCCGGCGGAACAAGGCCGCCCGTACCTGAACCGAACCTGAACGATGTTAGTAACAGGTGTTCAGGTTGCCTTCAGCATAGGTCCGTAGACACCTCATTGGAATGTCGACACAGGCACAGTTTTATCAAGGGTGAACACAATGACTTTTAAAGGTTTTCGGTCCGTATTCTTTCTCGCTGCTTTCGCGGCGATGCTTCAAACCGGGGTGGCCGTCGCGCAGGACGCCGGTGATGACGCTGGAGATTGGCGGGTTGAAACGGGCGCGGGTGTCATTTTCTCGCCGGATTATGAAGGGTCGGACGATTATGAGGCGTCACCGGTTCCCGTGCTGGAGGTCAGCTGGAAGGATCGCATCGCGCTGACGACCAAGGGCGGCCCCGGTTTGATCGCGACGCCATTCCTGGGGGAGAATTACAGGATCGACACGGGCCTGCGGTATGACTTCGGACGAGACGAAGACGATAATGACGCGCTGCGGGGACTCGGCGATCTGGATGTCGGCGCCGTCGGGGTCTTGAAGGCGTCCTATGAATTCGGACAGTTCGAGACGGGGGTGGAACTGGGCCACGACCTTGGCGGGGACCGGGACGGCACGACCGCCACTGTTGAATTCGGCATGACGCAGCCAATTCTTGACCGCCGGGCCTTCGTGGGACTGACCGCGGACGCGACCTGGGCCAGCGATGACTATATGCAGAACACCTTCGGTATTTCCGCCACCCAGGCCGCTCGGTCCGGCGCGGGGCTTTCCGCTTTCGATGCGGAGGCCGGGTTCAAGGATGTGGGTCTATCAGCGATGGTCGGTTATTCGGTGACGGAAAATGTCTCGGTCATCACGATGGCGAAGTATTCACGACTGCTGAACGATGCCGCCGACTCGCCGTTGGTGGACCGGGAAGGGTCGGCCAATCAATTCCAACTGTTCCTCGGCGCTTCTTATCGCTGGTAGGAAGCGGGGCCGGGCGCGGGCGGCCTCTTTATCGGCGCGGCATGCAAGACAGGGCTTGCCGCGCCGGGCGGCTTTGGCTAGTTTCCGCGCGCCTTCGACCAAGGGGGCCAGACGCCGGACGATCCGAAAATGTGGACCCGCCCGGCCGACGCAAGACGGAGAGGTGCCGGAGTGGTCGAACGGGGCGGTCTCGAAAACCGTTGTGCTAGCAATAGTACCCAGGGTTCGAATCCCTGTCTCTCCGCCATTACGCGTCAATATTTCTATTAATTTCAATTAGATATTTTGTTTTAATGGTGATTGGTCCCCCAATCAGTCCCCCAGTCATGGCAATTGACCTGTTCCCGAATTATCTAAATTTCCGGTAGCTGAAACCGTCAGTGATAGGCTGGGGCGGCGAATCTAGCTAGGCAGGATGCCATGGTTAGAATCCCTTCCATCGACTACAAGGCGTTCCTGATCCAACGGAAGTTTCCCGGTTACCAACGGGAATTGCCATCGCGGGTGAATGTGAAGCCTTACATTCCGTCCGGAACCACTATTACCAACAGTGTCGACCGCAAACCGAAGGCGTCTCCCGCTAACGACAAAGTAAATGCTAAAAAGGCATGGGCGAAACTACTCGCCGATGTTCAAAGTTACCGTGAAGAACTTGATGAATTATCGGAGGATCAGCTTCGCGCCCTATACGAGGAAGAGCGAAAGAAGAAGATTGCAGAAGAAGAGCAAGAGCGGTTCTACAATCAACCCTCAGCGGATGCGGATTTCGATTATTGGACCAAGATGCCGCATTGGACTTTAGACGAAGCGGTGGCGCTTTCGTTCGGTAAGTCTCCCAAGGTCGTCAACAAAAATAGCTTATCAAAATTCCACGGTTCGACGGCGTCTTTCGTTAAAGAATACGAGAAGACTCTCGAACTGGCTCAACGGGCAATTCCCTGGAAGAAATTGTTCGATCCCGTAATGCCATCGCTATTTATCAAATGGGCGAAGGATACGGATGTCCCTTTACCTGAAGAGCTCGTTGAGAGAGTTGAGGCTCGGTCTGGGAAGCAGCTCGATTGGCAGGAGATGTATCAGGCGCTTCTCGAAAAGAATAACAACAACGTAAAAACCGCCAACGAGATCATCGCCGAGAAGGACCGCATATTAGCGGAGTTACAATCACAGGGTGGAGAGAAACCTCTCCGCACGCGAGAGAAAGAGTCCCTTTTGAAACTGGTCATAGGTATGGCCTTGGCTGGCTACGCATACGATCCGAGCGCGAAGCGATCAGGGGTGCCCCAGGAAATCGCGGATGATCTTGCTCGAAAGGGAATTCAACTTGACGTCGACACCGTTCGCAAATGGTTGAAGGAAGCCAAAGACCTAGCGCCTGGATCGCTGGACGATGAACCCAGCTAAACCGAATTCGGTTTGCGCTTAACCGAATTCGGCCTCATTCGAAGCGGGACTTCATAGGTTCGCCACGGTTCCAATCAACCGAAGGTGAACAGCAATGCACGACCCTATTCTCCCCGAAACCGGCTTCGTCCGGCTTCCGACAATCCTGAAGGTATTCCCTGTCAGCAAGTCCACATGGTGGACGGGTGTGAAGGCGAAGACCTATCCGCAGCCAGTTAAGCTGGGGCCGAAGGTCACGGCCTGGCGGGTGGAGGACATCAAGGCCCTGATTGCCGCGAAGGGAGCGCAGTGACGTGGCGCGCCGGGACCGTTACTCGCTGGCCCCGATCCGTGGGAACTATACCTATTCGGTTGGAGAGGTGGCAGAGCTATATGGCATCGCCGATGCCACGGTGTTCCGCTGGATTCGGGACGAAGGGCTGAAGCGCCTTCCGGGATCAAAGAAATACTACATCCACAGCGGTGATCTGCGCCGGTTCCTCGAGCGGTTGAATAAGCGAAACAAGAAACCCTCTAGCGATGGCGAAATCTATTGCTGCAAGTGCCGAGTGCCGCGAAGGCCTTCGAATAACACCATCCAGGCGGAGGACCTCCCGAATGGAACCATCCGCGTGAAGGCAAAGTGCGGGGTCTGCGGCACAGGCCAATTTAAGGTCGTCAGCAGCAAGAATTGGTCCGAAACCCATCCTCTGTATCCGGACAGGAACGATCCCACCATCGAACATAGTGGTGGGGACGGGTGGCCCCGTAATTGTCAAACTTGAGGAGGGTAAGAGTGATGCCTGAAAATAACCCCAAAAATGAGGTCGCGAAGAAGCAGTACGAGGATGCCCTTCTGCACGGCAAATGCCGCGATCCGAAGACGGTGAAAGCCGTCTGGAACAGCATCAACCTGTTCGAGGAATTCACGGGATATGCTGATTTCCGGGCGCTCGATGCTGACCAGGCGAAGGGGTTCAAGGCATGGCTGGAGAAAAAGAAGAGTAAGAATGGCGAGGGGCTTAGTATAGCGACGATGCGTTCCACGCTTCACGACCTACGGGACTTCTTCCAATGGCTTACCGTTCACCCGCAATATATCCGCAAGGTGGACGGAAGGGCGATCCAATACCTGCGACTGTCCGACAACGCGAACCGGGCCGGGCGCGCGTCCCGTGAGAAACCCCCGCCCACGCTCGAGGAACTGTCGAAGGCTCTGGCCGCAATGCCGTCCGGTACGGATATTGAAAGGCGGGACCGTGCGCTATTCGCCTTTACGGTGATCACCTGCGTCCGCGACGATGCCCTGGTGACCCTCAAAATGAAGGATGTCGACCCCAAGCGGAAGACCGTCTGGCAGGATCCGAAACATGTTCGAACCAAGCGGCGGAAGGGCATCAATACGCGGTTCATCAGCCAGGTCATGCCTGAGGCGGAAGAGATCGTTCTGGACTGGCTGCACCATGCGCAGGACGTTCTGGGCTTCAAGTCGGACGATCCGCTGTTCCCGAAGACCCTGGTTGAGAACGACGCGGAAACGATGGCTTTCGAGGCCAACGGCCTGTCCCGGGATCATTGGGCGAATGCCCAGCCGGTCCGGGAGGTGTTCAAGGCTGCATTCCAGCGCGTGGGTTTGCCTTACTACAACCCGCACCTGTTCAGGAAAACGGTAGTCAAATGGGCGCAGCAGAACTGTTCGCAGCTGGAGTTCAAGGCGATCAGCCAGAACCTGGGGCATGATCACGCGATGACGACGTATAACGCCTATGGGGAATTGTCGGTCGATGAGCAGTTTCGTGTGATCGAAGAGATCGGGGCGGCTCACACTGACCTGATTGGCGTTCGAACCGCAGCTTTACTCGCTGAGTTTGCTCGGAGAACTAAGTCATAGATCGAGTTTCGCGGACACGAGGATCTCTGACGTAGTATGAAAACGCATCTCACCTCCACTTTATGTTTAGCCACTTTGGATGGAGGCTTTTCAACCCTCATTACCTATGCGAACAGACTTCATAGTTGTTAATGAGAGTTAACTTGCAATTTCCAGGTTTACACTTTTTAGGGGTTATTTATCACAAAAGCACGTGACACAATCAGTGTTGCCCTCCGGGCTAATGTCAAATAGTGCCCAAGCCAAAAACTCTTCGGAAGGAGCATCATAAAATGCGTGGAATGATTGCTTTGATCTCTTCGGCTCTTGGGATGGTAGCGGTGCTAGGCACATTTCCTCTTACTAGCGCAACTGCTGCAGAAATTTGCTTCAGCGAGTTCACTCCCGGAACATTCACAGTTCGGGAAGTTACGAGGATCTTCACTGGCAGTGGTACGCCTGACACTCCGTGCAGTTTCTCCTCAAGATTTACGGGTACTTTGCCGGGGTCCACGTTTGTCGATAGTCCATTTGGCGGCTTTTCTGGATTTTCGGATCTTACCATAGGTCCGCGGAACGGACTTACTGGCGAGTTTACCGAGCTGTCTTTTGACGAAGACGTTGGACTTGGGCGTCGAAGCACCAGCGCTGTTACTGTTCGAAACGAGGGTATTTGGGAACTTGGGAATGACGCCGATCTATTTGATTTAGGTGGCGACGGTATTCCCCCGAGATTCATCAACAACAATATTTTCAGAAAGTCGAGTGGCGGGGGAGTGTCCAACGTTTCCGTGAACTTCCAAAGTATCGGCGGCAGAATTGAGGTTCTAGAAGGGAGTTTGGTATTTTCCGGACCATCCACCTCAATCAGTCAAACAGAGATGGTGAAGAACGGCGGGAAACTAGGCTTCTCGGGAGACGCGCAACTCAGTTTGTTGGACTACGCGAACAGTGGAGTGTTGGAAGTTAATGAGGGCGAACTCCGACTTTCTGACGTCACCATTTCAAATGGCTCGGGTCAAATAAACATAGGATCGAACGGCAGTCTCCGGGGAGTATCAAGTTCTGACAATATCTTAGGTGGAGCCATACATGGTGAAGTGGGAGCCCAGCTTGGTGGAGTCCTGCTTGAGGATGTGACGACGACAGGAAGGTTGATTGTTGCAGGCAGTCTGAGTTCGGCAAGTCCCCAACGTGCCTTTCGTGGGACCATCACCAATGAAGGTGAACTTGTTTCGAATGTCGTCGCGAATGGTTCATCGTCTTACAGAATTGATGGTAATGGTGCCGAGACAATATTTGAAGGTAATGGGCGTTTCGTGTTTTCACAGAGCGAAGGCGCCACGGGGCAAAGCCTCATCATAGGCTCGTCCATCGAGGATTCTACATTGGTGAATGGACTCAATCATTCGCTTGTCGTTGAAGGGAATGGTGAGGGCCGAACGGTTGCTCAGCTGAATAGCTTGAGCGTTGTCAATAAGAACCTAATTTCCGTCAACGGCGGAGAATTGAGGTTGGCTGATGTTGAAGTTGATAACGTTCAAGGGCGAATTGACATTGGTCAGAATTCTAGCATCGTTGGGAATAGCACCATCAGTACGCAGATCATTGCAGGCGGTACGGTGCATGGCGAAACAGGCGCAACAATAGAGCGAGTCCAACTTCAAGACCTAGAGACAACCGGTACCATAAACATCATCGGAAGCCCTACTTCCGATTTTTCGCCGCCGCCTTTCATTGGGACGATCACGAATGAGGGAGACCTTGTCTCGAATATTGTCTCCAACTTTGGTCAATCATTTAGGATTGATGGGGCTGTTGGAGGTATCGAAACCACTTTGGAAGGAAGTGGTCGCTTAGTGTTTTCGCAGGGCGAGGGCGCAACTGGATCGCACTTTGTTCAAGGCTCGTCGATAGAGAATTCAACTTTAGTGAACGGCAGCAACCATTCTATCGGTATCGAAGGTAATGGGGATAATCGTCGCGTAGCAAGCCTATCCGGCATGACAGTCGCGAATACAGGATCTTTCTTGGTTGAAAATGCGAGGTTGGATTTAAGCAACGTTGTCTTTGCGAATAGTGGATCTCTCGATGTTTCGAATGACAGCCGTGTTCAGGGGAGCAACGCATCCATCGTGCAATCCGGAGGCAACCTCAATGTCGACGGAGTTCTTGTCGCCAACTCCGTAAACATTGATGCAGGGACTCTCACGGGATCAGGTTTGCTAGACACCGATCTTACTGTTGGAGAAGGCGCGTCGGTTAATCCTGGAAATTCGCCTGGAACGTTGGCGGTTGATGGTGACTTTGCGCTTGAGACGGGAGCGACCCTGTTCCTTGAAGTGGAAGGGACGCAGCTTGGCGAGTTTGATCGATTGCTTGTGTCCGGTGATCTCGCACTAAACGGCGATATTGTCTTCGGCCTCACCCAAGATCTGTTCAACGGTCTCTTCGAGCAAGCGTTCACCATTGATGACTTCATCTTGGACTTCAATCCGAGCACACTCGCTGCATTTGCCTTTGTAGAACGGCAGGTTTTCGAAGATGCCAGTTTCTTCGTGCAGTTTGGAAACAGCTTGTACGACTTGGCATTCTTGTCAGAGAGCGGATCGTTTGAGGTTGGAGACCAACTTTCCACAGTAGATCTGCCTGAATCGATTGGGTCACTCGTTCTTGGGCTCGGCGTTTTGGGTTTCGTCAGATCACGCCAGCGACGGCTGAAACGCGCAGCTTAAGGACCCATGGTGTCGGACAAAGTTGAGGTGTAAATTGAGGTTTACCGACATGCGTCATTGGCTGGCAGGGGCCCTTTGTATTCCTTTATTTGTGTGCGGTTTTACCGCTTGGGCGGCGGAAGGTTCCCATTTGGCGGTCACAGATTCAGGGAGCAAAACCGAAGCAAAGATCTCCTCTTTGCTGCAGGAAAGGCTGGGCATTTCCTCGACGTTGCAGGCGGTCGGGAACGACCCTGAAAACCTGAGGGCGCATGCAACGTTTGACCCGGAGCCGACTAAAAAAATCCCGAGGATAACTTCCTTTGTCGATACAACGATCCTCGGTCGGGATGAAGAAAACACCCCTGTAAGTCAGGTGATAAGTTTTCTCAGCATCGCTGAAATCAACTGGATAGAACAGGTCGATGAGAAGAAGGTTTGGGCATGGCTCAATGCCTGGAACTCGAAAGTGCTACCGATTCACTTCTACCTTTCCAATGGTCGCGTTGTTGCCGCGACAAACCTTATGTCTACTCGATCCGATCCTATTTCGGAAGATCGAGCTGTATCCACTTTTCTAAATGTCGTTCAGATCTGGGAGCTCGTTATTGAGGATCTCCGGAAACACGAACTGATCCAGAGTTTTCCGAACAATTCTGGTCAGTCCGAATAGAGCGACGCCTGCATCGTGCGGAAGGCTCGGCGGACGGCATCCAGCCCACCGAGCTTTGCCTTGCTCTCGCCGACACTGCCATAGCGGGCTGTCAGGAAGGTTCCGAGCTTCTTTGTGGCCAGTTCGCTTTCTCCACGGTCCTCGTAGGCCGCGAGGATCGCCAACAGGAATTCCCTCATGTCGCCATCGGATTCTGCCAAACCGCCCGACCGCACGTGATCGGCGCGCTCATGCCGGGTTTTCGGTTCATTGGTGAACAGGATGTAGCTGAGGACATCGAAAAGGTCGCTGTCCGGCGCATCCACAAGCCTGCGGATGTCGTTCAGCCGGTCCGCGTCATAGCCACGGTCCGACAATTGATCCAGGAAGTGTTCCCGGTTGTCCGGGTCACTCCAAACTGCCCTTAGCTGATCCTCGTCAGCGACGATGCCGGATAGATCACCGAAGAGACGTTCGAGGAACTCCGCCGCTGAAATCGGCTTGCCTTCCGGGCTCCAATAAGTCGTCGTCGCGATGTATTTGATGCTTCGGGCCTTCCCGTCCGACAGTTTCACGATGGCTTTTTCACGGGGCGGCTCTTCAGGGCCAGGTCCATCCGGATCGGAAACGCCTCCCGGTTCTCCCGGCTCGACCGGCGGATAGATCGGCCCGCGCGGCGGTTCCGGGTCAAGCGGTTCGCCGTCCCATTCCGGGTCGTTGAAATTCTCATGCGCCTTCACGAAATCCCAGATCGTGAAGAAATCCTTCCCCTCATAGGTCCGCGTCCCCCGCCCGATGATCTGCTTGAATTCGATCATGGAGCGGATCGGGCGCATCAACACGATGTGGCGGATGTTCCGGGCGTCCACGCCTGTAGAGAGCTTCTGGGAGGTCGTCAGGATCGTCGGGATGGTCTTGTCGTTATCCTGGAAGTCGCGAAGGTGCTGTTCCCCCACGGCCCCGTCATCGGCGGTGACGCGGTGGCAGTAGTGCGGGTTCTTGCTGTCCTTCACCTGATTGATCAGGTCTCGCACCAAAGCCGCGTGGTCCTGCGTCGCGCAAAAGACCAAGGTCTTCTGGCGCTGATCGATCTGGCCCATGAACTCCTTCACCCGGCTCAATTCACGGTCTTCAATGATGATCCGCGTGTTGAAATCGCCCTCTTTGAAGGCTTCCCCTGCTTCGATCTCGCCTGCGACCAGTTCGTCGCTGCCGTCATAGACATACTCATCGATGGTGCTGGCCATTTGGCGCACCTTGAAGGGCGTAAGGTACCCGTCCTCGATCCCGTCGCGCAGGGCGTAGGTGTAGACCGGTTCGCCGAAATAGGCGTAGGTGTCCGCATTGTGCTTGCGCTTGGGCGTCGCCGTCAGGCCGAGCTGGGCGGCGGGCTCAAAATATTCCAGTAGCCGCCGCCATTCGCTCTCGTCCTTCGCCCCGCCCCGGTGGCATTCGTCGATCACGATGAAATCGAAAAAGTCAGGCGGGTATTGCGTGTAGACCGGCGCGCCTTCGCCGGTCATGCCCCCGTCAACCATGAAGGTCTGGAAAATCGTGAAAAACAGGCTCGCGTTCTTCGGAGGCTGGCCACCGTTCTTGCGGATCGTGTCGGGATCGATCCTGGTGATGGCGTCATTTGGGAAAGCGGAAAAGGCGTTGTACGCCTGATCGGCCAGGATGTTGCGGTCGGCAAGAAACAGGATGCGGGGGCGGCGTGTCGGCTCGCCGGAAAGGTTCCATTTGGCCTGGAACAGTTTCCAGGCGATCTGAAAGGCGATAGAGGTCTTGCCGGTGCCGGTGGCCAATGTCAGCAGAATGCGCCTGTCGCCTTTCGCCAGGGCCTCCAGGGCCGCTGTAATCGCCTTGTGCTGGTAGTAGCGCAGTTCCCATTTGCCGCCATCCGTCTCGAACTCCACGGCCCCGAAACGCTCGCGCCAGTCATTGTGGTCGGTAAAGGTGCGGTCCCACAACTCGTCGGGTGTTGGGAAGGGCAGGCTCATATCGCCTTCGATCCCCGTCCCCATGTCGATCTGGTACCAGTTCAGCCCGTTTGAGGCATAGGCGAAGCGCGATCCGAGCCGGGTGGCATAGTCTTTTGCCTGCCCCACGCCATTCCGGTGGCTGATACCCGCGCGTTTGGCTTCCAGCACGGCGAGCTTCTGGCCCTTGTGGATCAGTACATAGTCGGCGGACAGGCTGCGACCGCGCGTGCCACCCGCCTGGATGCGGCCTGGACAGATGACCTCCCGACGAACCTTAGAGCCGTTCTGCCCCCATCCTGCTGCTGCAAGGACAGGGTCGATCCGCTCGGCGCGGGTATCGGCTTCGGTTTCGTCGTGAATGCTCATCAGGGAACAATCATTGCGGGCTAAAATCTATAGTTTCAAGCCGTGTTTCTGTTCCAGGTGGCGCAACACTTCGTCCAGCGCCGTGATGATGTGCAGCCGGTTTGCACCGAAGGCGTAGTAGCCGGTGGACAAGATTTCGGGGGAGAGCCCCCGCGCGGGGGAGTACGACTTCCGCTTTTCTCCGTCCTGGTCGACGGTCGTCAGAGGGTAGCGAAAGGTTCGGCCTTCGCCATAGTATGCGCCACCCGGTCCCCAATTCTGGATGTTTCCGTTGTAGCAGTTGCTCCCGATGACATGCTCCAATTCGGCCAGCAGTTCGGCGCGTTTCTTGGTCATCTTCTGCCGTGCCATTGGAACTATCCTTTCTCTAGGTCAATTCGCCCGCGAAGGCTTTCTGCAAAAGGGATTGGCGAAGGTCGTTGAGGTCTTGGAGCTTTTTCGATGCGTTGCCGGCCAGCGTATCACATGCGGCACTCAATTCATCTGCCTGTGCAACCAATCGCCCTTGAACTGACAATGGTGGGAACGGGAAAAGCGCTTTCTTGGCCGCGCCAACATTGAAGTGCTTCTGAGCCGCCCCGACCGACGCGTCTGTAACCAGTTCTTTGCCATACGTAGAGTTAAGTAGCAGGGCCAGGAAATGGGGGTTTAAGTTTGGCCCTGTGCGCGCGATCACCAAGTCGGCACAATTGGCGACTTCCAAATCATCTGGAATAACCGCGCACGTTCCTGGATATCCCGTTCGAACAATCGCCACATCACCTGGCCTCAGTTCCGATTTGCCGAGTTCTTTGGTGAACTTTTCATCTATATATTTGACATCTTCTAGGTCGACCTTGAACGGACGGATATTCTGTGACCGAAGAAAAGGTGTCCCGGCTGACACGTACCTTTTGGCCATTGGGCCTACGTGCCCAACTGTGATTTTCTCGCAAAATTTTATGAGTTGCTCATGCTTCCAACTGGGGTCGGAATGTGTGAACAAATCAAAGAGATGGCTTTCAAACAACTCCCGCGCGTTTTGGAGGTTGGCTTCGGCGTGGGTGCGCGCGCGGGCCAGACCCTCGAAGGCCTCGTCCAGAACCGCAACAATTCGCTGTTGTTCTTCAAGTGGGGGGAGGGGAATGTCCAGTGAGCGGAATGACGTCTTGTTGAATTTCTTCTGAGCGGCGCCTGTTGAGATTTCGTCTATAAGATTTCTGCCTGCATCAGACTGAAAAAAGTAATGTAAAAAGTCGTTGGAAGTTGCCTTCTCATCTGCCCGGATAAGAATGGAGTTTGGCCCTAGTGTCATGGGCATTCCAACATCCGGAACTAGGAAGGCTTTTCCTGGATCGCCGACATTGGCCATAACTAGATCGCCAGGTTCAAGTTGGCTCTTGTTCAGAAACTCGTAAGCACTTTTTGAGACATACTTGTGGCGGCCATTCCAACCTTTTGCATGATCTGTATAGCGAACCAGCATAGCGAAACCTGGTTCATCTAGATATTCGACGTTTTCTTTGAGCGACGCGAAACTTCCATTCGCAACATAGTCGGTGACCAAGCAGCAGTCTCCGACCTTACCTGTATTCCACCCCGTCTTCACAGCATCCCCCGGATATTCTCCAGAATGTCAGCCGTCTCGGCATCGCGCGCCAGCATGTCGGCGATGATCTCTTCGGGGCTGCGCAGCGCCTCGGCCTCGGGCGCATTGGGGTTCTTGACCGACAGGTCGTAGGTGTCTTCGTCCAGATCCGCGCGGGTCACGATCCAACTTTTCGGCCCGTTCGCGCGGGTGCGTTGCAGTTCAACAAATTCCGCCAGATCGTCGTCGTTTAGTGGGTTGGTTTTTCCCATGCTGCGGCCAGGATCGAGCTGATAGAACCAGATGTCCCGGGTCGGTGCCCCCTTCTCGAAGAACAGTACCACGGTCTTGACCCCGGCCCCCTGGAATGTGCCTTGCGGGCAATCGAGGATGGTGTGCAGTTCCGCCGCGTCCAGCAGTTCCTTGCGCAGCGCGATGGAGGCGTTGTCGGTATTGCTGAGGAAGGTGTTCTTGATCACCACGGCGGCGCGCCCGCCTGCCTTCAGCTTTCGGATGAAGTGTTGCAGGAACAGATAGGCGGTCTCGCCCGTGCGGATCGGGAAGTTCTGTTGCACCTCCCGCCGCTCGCCGCCGCCGAAAGGGGGGTTGGCGAGAATAATGTCGTGGCGGTCCTTCTCCTGAATATCCATCACGTTTTCATTCAGCGTGTTGGAATGGACAAGGTTCGGGGCTTCGATCCCGTGCAGGACCATGTTCATGATGCCGATGATATAGGCGAGGCCCTTCTTTTCCTGCCCATAGAAGGTCTTGGTTTGCAGGGTTTCGTAGTCGGAGGCCGAGAGGCCGTCCGTCCGCATATAGTCATAGGCTTCACACAGGAAGCCCGCCGACCCGACCGCGCCGTCATAGATCGTCTCGCCGATCTTGGGGTCGGTGACCTTGATCATGGCCCGGATGAGCGGGCGCGGCGTGTAGTACTCGCCCCCGTTGCGGCCCGCATTGCCCATGCGGCGGATGCGGGTTTCATAAAGCTGGGACAGTTCGTGACGCTCGGCCTGTGTGTTGAATGACAGGCTGTCCACCTGCTCCAGCACGTCGCGCAGGATGTAGCCGGACCGGAACTTGTTCCGCAGTTCGGTAAAGACCTCGCCGATCTTGTAATTGATCGTTTGGGGACCGGTGGCGGACTGGCGGAAGGACGCGAGATAGGGGAACAATTCGCGGTCCACGAAGGTGATCAGGTCGTCGCCGATGCGCGCGGCGTTGTGATCGAACGCGCCGTCCTTCTTCGGCGCGGCCCATTTGTCCCAGCGGAAATCGCCGTCGATGATCGGGGTATAGTCCTCGCCATCCAGTTCGGCGCGGTCCCGGCGTTCGGCTTCCAGGTCGTGCAGATACTTCAGGAACAGCACCCATGAGGTCTGCTCGACATAGTCCAACTCGTTGGCAATGCCTTCTTCAGCCCGAAGGTCTCGTTCGATCTTGTTGAATGCGTTTTCGTACAATGGACCCTCGGCACTTGCGTATTTCGCTGGTTGGTTGGGATTTAATGTTAGTTATAGTTGCGGGTAGGCAAAAACGATTTGCACGGGAGAGGCAATAGTCGGCGATGGAGGGGCAGTACGTCCAGTCTCATATGAGTTTGGGATCGTATCATCGACCTTGCCGTTTTCGATGGTGCCGCAGGATCAATGGGAGTGTCTGAAAAAGTGTCTGGGAATAGATTGGACGCGCTGATCAAGCTGATCAATAAGCTCGAGAGCGTCAACGATGGGACGCACTCAATCTCAAAAGATCAATGCTATGACCTGCTACAAGCATTCTGCCGAGTGAAACCTCCAAAGACGCCTAAGGCTGAACACACTGTGGAGTTTATTATTCTTTCAAGCGGTGGTCGGCGAGGCGGAGTAAGCGTCAAGCCAGGCAACATAACGCTGAATTGGAGCAAACTCTTGGGAGCCCTTCCAGGCATTGTGTTGACTGGAGCCGGTGCGACCGCGAACGGATGGTTCATTTTCCTGGGTGCGCTAGTCATTTGGAAGGACTTGTACGCAACGAGTAAAGTGAAACTCGACCCGCCGCATGCCATAGCGATGTTAACTATGTGGGAAAACCATGATGGTAGCCGTCGAATCTCAGAAGACAAAGCTAGGCGGATGACCAACAAAGCACTCGCGAACTTGAATATGAATGAGCTCAGCGAAGGAACCTTTGCGCAGGTAGTAGATGATTTGTGTGAAATTGGTTGTATCACGCTTTCGGAAGGCGAAATTTGGCTACGCGAGTGGATTCGAAGGAATTGGCCATGAGGCCAATCTAGGCAGTTTGGGGTGTTCACCTACGCAATGGTGTTGAGCGGGCATTCTCTTGGACGACGTGTAAGAGCCCGGTTTCCCTGCAGAAAAATTGGGGAAGAAGGCGTATGCGAAACTAACGGCAAATCAGACGGAGGATATCGAAAGGGGAGAAATTTGGCCTTTGCATTTCACTATCTTGGTTGGGAAAGTTTTGTCGAGTTGCTACCCTAAAGCGCAAAGGAGCAGGGCAGTAGCAAATCCGGAACATCTGAAAAAGCTTAAAGAGGGTGTCGAGACTTGGAATGAGTGGCGTGAAAGTCTCGGCTATGACTTCACTCCTGATTTAACTGAGGCGGACTTGAGCGGGGCGGACCTTAGAGGGGCGGCCCTAGTCAAGGCGGACTTAACTAAGGCGGACCTGGGCGATGCGGACCTGAGTTGGGCGAATCTGAGCGGGGCTCTCCTGATCGGGACGGGCCTCAAAGGGGTAAATCTGAGCAGGGCGGACCTAAGAGAGGCGAATCTGATCGGGGCGACGCTGAGTTGGGCGGACCTGACCGGAACGAACTTGAGAGGGGCGAACCTGAGCGAGACGGACTTCGGAGCGGTAGATCTGACCGAAGCGAACCTTAGAGAGACTGACCTCAGAGGGGCGGATCTCAGAGAGGCACAGTTGATCCGAGCGGACCTCGGAGCGGCAGACCTGACCGGAACGGATCTGAGAGGGGTAAGCCTGCAAGAGGCGAACCTAATTGGGGTGAAATATGACACCTCAACCATCTGGCCGGAAGGCTTTACCCCGCCGGAACAAGATCCCGAACCTGCGCATAACCCTGTTGGTCAGGCCTCGCTGCCTAAGGTCCTCACCCAAACAGCAAAGGCCTTCGATCAAGGACAGACAGTTCGCTGGCTCATTGCCGGCGCCATCACGGAAACAAACGGTCAAATTGAAGATGAATTGAACGGCCTTTCCAACCTTCGGGACAAAATCCGGGAGCAGCAGGCGACAATCGAGAAACTCAGTAAGGCACTAGAGGCGGAACGGTCATCCGGAGTCCAGGTGAAGGCCGAAAACGAGGCACTGATAAAGAAGATTGAAACGCTTACCGATGAACTGAAGGGGGCGAGGGCCAATACTTTCACCAAGAAGGTCTTAGACAACGCGGCTAAGGGCCTTGGCAGTACGCTCGGCTTGGGAGTTGGGGCAGGTATCCTAGCATTGGCGAGTAACATGGACCTATTCATTGCCAGCCTTTCCGAATTGCTCGAACTCTTCAAGACCGCGAACGAGACGCTTCCCAATCCCAATGAGCCCCTGGACATTTAGGTCGGCTCTGGAATAGGGCGAAGTGCGACCAAACCCCGATTAGGGCGAGAGGGTTATACGTTGCTTACGACAACGTTATGCCAAGGCGACGATCTTTGACGTGTTCCTACTAAGCATTAGAAAAGTAGCCCACGCCTCCATCATCTTTGTCCGTTTCTGAAAAAGGTCTCCGCGCCGATAGGCTGCTTCGACCTTGTTTTCGATGACATGGGCCAGAGCCATTTCCGCCACGTCGCGTGGGAAGCTGGACACTTCGCCCGACCAATCTCGGAAGCTCGACCGGAAGCCGTGCGGAACGTAGGGGCCTTTCTCGCCGTCCACACCGTATCCCATGCCCCTCATTAACTGGAGCAGGGCCATGTTGGACAGAGGGCGACCGTGGCGGGAGCCTGGGAACAGATGTGGGTTTCCGGCAACGCGGGGTAGGCTCGAAAGGATCGAGGCTGCCTCGTCACTCAGAGGAACCCTGTGTTCCCGCCGAGCCTTCATTCGCGCCGCTGGGATGGTCCATACACGAGCGTCGAGGTCAATTTCGTCCCATGTTGCGTTCAACACCTCACTCGTTCTCGTGGCCGTCAAGATTAGGAATCGCAGGGCCTGCGCTGAAAGACTGCCGTTTTCCTTCAAAGCTTCCATGAAGTCCGGCAGTTCCGTATAGGGCATTGCCGGGTGGTGCGTGACCGTGCGAACCCGTGACGGCTTGGGAAGCAGCTTGTCCAGATGGCCGCGCCAGCGGGCCGGGTTGATCGGGTCCCGGTATTTCCGTGCGGCGGCGAAATCGAGGATGTTTTCGATTCGTCCCTGTATCCGCTTCGCGGTTTCGGTCTTCGTGGTCCAGAGCGGGGTGAGGATCTTAAGGATGTCTTCGGTGCCGATTTCGTCCACTTGGGCGGTTCCGATTGTCGGGCGGGCGTAGGTTTTCAGGGTGCTGACCCATTGCCGAGCGTGCTTGGCGTTCCTCCAGCCTCGCCGGTGGGCGCGGACGTATTGGGCGGCACAGGACGTGAAGCTCGGTATTTTCGCGGGCTCGACCTTCCGCGCCTTGATCGGGTCGGTGCCTTTCGCAGCCAGGCCCCGGTATTCCGTCGCCATTGTCCGGGCATCGCTCAGATCGACTGTCGGGAAACTCCCAAGCCCCATTTCCCGCCTTTTGCCCGCGAGGGTGTACCGGAAAACCCATTTGCGTGCGCCGGAAGCACTCACGACCAATCGCAACCCGCCACCATCTTCATACTTGCCGGGTGAGGCTGTCTCGACTTTGCGCGACGACAGTTTGTGGATGGCCATGGCGTCTCTCCAGTGATGCTTGGGACTATTCAGTCCCCCATTCGGTCCCCCAATTATATAGGACCTGATCGGACATCATTGAAGCCGGTAGGCTGTATCTATCAGAAAATAATTGAGAAATTACACTGACTGGATTGTATCGGACGAATTATCGGCGGACTGTCTCTCCGCCATTTTCCCGATCCAATGGACGTTCCGTATGTTGCGCCCGCGCCCGACTCCATGGGCGGGACGCCATGTCGCCAGCGATTAATCCGACGAACCGCTCAGAAATGCCCGAACTTGGTTGGCAAGCAAATCGGGCTGTTCCATCGGCGCTAGATGCCCTGTTGGAAGCTCCGCGTAGCGCGCATTCCGAATCGCGACCGCGAGCGCTTTGGCATGTGCCGGGGGTACCATGTGATCGTGCGTACAGCCGGTCACCAAGGTAGGCGCTTCGATTCGGGGCAGAATATCTTGAATGTCCATCCGCAGATCCAAATCGACCTGCCGTGCCATGCCGTCCCAATCAGCCCCTGCAAGTGTCTCCTCCACTGCGGAGGCGACACCGTCTACCCCCCATGACGCCAGTGCATCCGGGCTGAACCCGGTCAGCAGCACCAAGCGTGCCATGGCATGACGGTCTCGGGCGATCAAATCGCGCCATAGCTCGAATTCCAGTTTCAGCCGGGCATCCGGCGAGGCATAGCCGGCCAGCAGTATCAGCGAAACGACACGGTCGGGATGATCCGCCGCAATTTTAGCCGCAATCGCTGCGCCGAGGGAAAATCCCAACAAGTGCACCTTCCGCACCCCCAGGGCATCCATGGTCGCGAGGACTTGGTCGGCGAGATAGCTCACCGTCAAAGCCCTGCCGTCATCGACCGTGGCGCCGGATCCCGCATAGTCCGGCCGGATGACTGTGTAGTCGTCGGAGAGTAGGGCGGTCAGTGCCGCGAAATTGGACTCTCCGTCCCCGCCGGTTCCATGGACCAGCACCAGCGCGGGTCCCTTGCCATCTTTTCGATAGGCGATTCTAGCCCCGTCATGGGTCGTGAAGTTCATTTCCTGTTTTTCGATCATGGTAGCGTGTTCCAGGGTTTGGGTATTAAGCAGCGCAGATTTCGCCAAGATGGGAAAGGCCGAGGGGAAAGCAGTGGCAATGCCGAGGGTCGCCCCTTTGGTAAGGAGCAGCCTTCTAACGGGCGACAAAACAGAGTTCGACATGCTCATGTCGCATATCCCGGAAAAAGGAATATACGAAGAATAGTGTAGTCAGTTGTTTTCATGAAACTTCTCCTGCCTTCTCTTATGTCGAAGTAAAGGCTAAACTCTTACAGCGCTGTTAGAGTCAAGGAGGTTGCCAATGCAAATCGGAACGCTTTCCAAACGGACCGGCGTGAGTGTGCGCATGCTGCGCTACTACGAGGAGGAGAACCTTCTTGCGCCTGCGCGGCGCGCTTCTGGATACAGAGACTACGACTCCGCGGATGAAGACACGGTTCGCAAAATTCGTCTCCTCAGTGAGGCCGGTTTGAAACTGGATTTTATCCGTCGATTTCTCCCCTGCGTTAGTGGGGATAAACCGGACTTTGATCCCTGTCCCGATCTACTGGCTTCGATGCGGCAGGAAGTTTCTGTCCTTGAAGGCCGTATCGGTGATTTGAACAAGAGCCGGGACATGCTCGTGCATTTTCTGCACTCTATGGACAGCGTCCCAAGATAGCAGCAAAGACAGCCAGGACGGGAAGCTGCACAGCTGAGGATTTCATGTATTGCGGCCAGGGGCGTGTGCGGGGCCTACCTTTCGGGCGACAGTGCGATAGGCGCGAAGTTTCCCGGCCCAATGAGCTTGGACGGCAAGCCGCCTTGCGGGTGCATCGACACCATTGCCACGGACTGGTCCCTTCCCAGATTGTTTGTTCCGGAGCCATGGCATCAGCCGCGGCATCTCCGGCGCGATCAAATCGCCGGTGCGCTACATCCCGTTCGGGTTCGCCCCGGTCATTACCTTCAAGTCGATGGGGCTGATATCCGGCAGCATTTTGTGACACCCGCTATGGGGTTGTGATCGGGGGCGGTTTGCGCCGTTTTCCGGAAACGGCATTGCCGACAATGGCGGCAAGCAGAACCGTGCCGCCGATCAGTGTATTGACGGCCGTCGTTTCACCCAGGAATAGCCACACCCATAATGGACCGAGCAGCACTTCCGCGAGGGACAGCAGGGCGAGTTCCGCCGCGGGCAGGCTACGCGAGCCGAGGGTATAGAGGATCAAACCCGCGCCGACCTGAAACACACCCATGCCCATCGAGATGGCCCCGTCCTGCATGCTGAGTGCGATCGGCACGCCCAGATACAGGCAAATCCCGGACGTGATGGCGATGGCGAACAGCCCGGACAGGAAAACCGATGGCAACATTTCCCCGGACCGGCCCCAGCGCAGGGCCACGGTGAAGGCGGCAAAGCCGAAGGCCGACCCCATAGCCGCAAGGCTTCCCGCCAGCACGACGCTGCCGGATTTGTCCGCGGCCATGATGCCGATGCCGGCGATGGCGGCGGCAATCGCGATCCAGGTTGCCGTGCGGACGGGTTCGCGCAGAACGACCCACCCCAAAACCGCAGTCATGAACGGCGCCGTCGCGAAGAGCAGCATGGCATTCGCGACCGACGTGGTCTGGATGGCGTAAATCCCGCCGGAATAGGCTGCCACCAACGACAGCCCCGCGATCACGGCCGGAAAACCGATCCGTCGGATCTGGGCGAAAGGGCTTTCGCCTGAACGCAAGCGGATGAGGACATAAAGGAACAGCGACATGCTGATCGAGCGATAGAGCAGGATTTGCCAGACCAATGCATCTTCGATCAGGCGAATGCCAAGCCCGACCGTCGACCAAAGGACCCCGGCGGCGAACACGAACAGGATGCCATATTTATGGGCATCAGCCTTGGGTGAGGAAAGATCTGCGGCGGTCATCGGGGATCCATGCAAAAAAGAGGTGCGCCGGACTTTAATGGCGCAAGGGACGCCGGTCTCCCCTTTTCAGCATTCGCGCCTACGCGGCCCCGGGCCTCTAGGCGTCAATCGGCAAGGTCCGGGGTGATCAGGTCGCCGGCCGTGTCCTTGCCCGTCAATTCCGCGCCGGTCATCGCCTGCAAATCGTCGAAGCTGATATCCGGCAGTTTTTCATGCAGAACGAAACGGCCATCCTTGATGTCGACCACGGCGAGCGAGGTGTAAACGCGGGTTACGCAGCCCACACCGGTCAGCGGGAAGATGCACTTTTCCACCAGCTTCGGCTTGCCGTCCTTGGTGACATGTTCGGTCAGGACCGCGACGCGTTTCGCGCCGTGCACCAGATCCATCGCGCCGCCGACGGCGGGAACGCCCTTGGACCCGACGCGCCAATTCGCCAAGTCGCCATTCTGGGAGACTTGGAACGCCCCCAGGATCGCGACATCCAAATGTCCGCCCCGGACCATGGCGAAACTGTCGGCATGGTGGAAGAAGCTGGCGCCGGGTTTCAGGGTGATCGCCTTCTTACCGGCATTGATGAGGTCCCAGTCCTCCTTGCCCTTCTCTGGCGCCTGGCCGAAGCCGAGCACGCCGTTTTCTGTGTGGTAAATCGCCTCTCGCCCTTCGACCTGGTATTGCGCGACCAGTTCGGGAAAGCCGATGCCCAGATTCACATAGGCGCCGTCTTCGATGTCCTGCGCCGCGCGCCAGGCGATCTGCGCCTTGTTCAGTTTGGGAAAATTCTCGCCAGTCTGTGTCATTCGTAAACCGCCCCCTCGCGGACAAGGACTTCTTCCTGTTGCGGGTTCGAAACCTCGACCACGCCATCCACGAAAATACCCGGTGTCACGACGTTTTCCGGATCGATCGCGCCCGGTTCGACAAGGTGGGAGACCTGCGCGATGGTCTTCTCGGCCGCCATGCACATCAGCGGATTGAAATTCCGTCCCGCAAGGCGATAGGTCAGATTACCGTATGTGTCGCCCAGCTCGGCTTTGACGATTGCGACATCCGCTTTCAGCCAGCGTTCCTGGACATATTCGCGGCCGTCAAATTCGCCCACCGGCTTGCCCTCGGCCAGTTCGGTCCCGACGCTTGTCGGCGTATAGAAGGCGGGTATCCCGGCCCCGGCCGCCCGGATGCGTTCCGCCAGAGTGCCCTGCGGCACCAGTTCCAGTTCGATCTCACCGGCCATGTATTTTTCGGTGAAGGCGCGCGGGTCCGACGACCGTGGGAAGGAACAGATCATTTTCGCGACCATCCCGGCATCGATCATCGCCGCGATGCCGATCTTTCCGTTACCGGCATTGTTGTTGACGACGGTCAGGCTCTTGGGGTGGCCGGTTGCCTTGAAACGGTCGATCAAGGCGTGGATCAACTCGATCGGCGCGCCGGACCCGCCAAAGCCGCCGATCATGAGAACCGCGCCATCGTCGATTTCCGCTACGGCGTCGGAAAGACTGGCGATTGATTTGTCCATCTCTTCCTCTCTATTGCGTCGGGTCTCTCCGGTATGACCGGGTGCCCTGTTGCGCAAATGGAATACCGCTCGGCGGACCTGTTCTCAAGGGGGCGGTTAGGCACAGCTGAATTGGCGCAGGGTGTTCGCTGATGAACTTCCTCTGGCTTTGTTGTCTGAGAAGTAAATGCCCGGAGCAAAAGTGTGGTGCGATTTAATGCAATTGCCCGTAGGATTTTCGTTCCTGCATAGCGTTAAAGTGGTGTTGGTTGGTGAGGCGGAGATGGTCCCACTCGTTGCTTGGACTTCGAGTGATTGAGCCGTGTATTGGGGAGTGGGTAAAAGGATGGGTCATTGTGTATTTATGCTGCGTCCAGACTCTGTCTACGATGACAGCCCCGCGGAAAGGTACCAGTTTCCAAAGCAATACTTAGGGCGCGCGCAAGAATCCGTCGGTGATTGGATTCTTTATCTTGAGCCTCGAAGAGTGCCCAACTCTCGAGGATACTACGCGATTGCGCGTGTCGTCGGAATTTCACCGGACAGTTCAGCAGAGGGACTGTATCTGGCGCAAATAGAAGCCGGCAGCTACCTAGAATTCGCGAATTCGGTTCCCTTCAACGAGCAAGGCGTTCCTGTTGAGCGCGGTTTACTCAATGAATACGGAAAACTGTCAGGGCGTGCCCAAGCCGCGGTCCGACCGATCTCATCGGCTGACTTCCTGAGAATTATCGAGAGAGGATTGGGACGATTCGATCCGGTTTTGCCGCGCATAGACTTTGCCCCAATGCCGGATGGTTTGTCCGACGGAATAGAGCCATTCGTCTTTGAGTCTGATCGCGAGAGGATTGGTCATTTTGTGAGCCGGCCCGTGAGAGACCGTGCGTTCCGCCGCGTTGTCCTCCGCGCTTACGAGGAAAAATGCGCTTTCACCGGATTGAAGTTCATTAATGGCGGCGGTAGAGCTGAAGTTGATGCTGCCCATATCCGGCCGGTGGAACACAATGGCCCAGACACTATTCAGAACGGACTAGCTCTTTCTGGAACCGCGCATTGGATGTTTGATCGTGGCTTGATCAGCCTTTCCAATGACCATGAGATATTGATCTCGCGGCAGGTAAATGATGTGGATAGCGTCAAGTCATTCATCAACAAAGACGGAAAGGCAATTCTGCCTAAGCGCAAGGCAGACTGGCCACATCCTCACTTTCTTGAATGGCATCGTGGCAATTGTTTTAAAGCTTAGCCTATCCACAAGTCGCCACTGAAAAAGGGACTCTGCATAAGCAGGTATTTGGCTTGCCCATGACCGCTATCGAGAATGATCAAGGGTAGCTACAACTCTCCGCATCAAATCCATGAACTGTTTTTGCTGCCCCGGTGACAGCCCGGCGAGGGCCTTGGCGTTTACCGCGTTGGCTGCGCCGGTCGCCTTGGTTTCCAGGGCGCGGGCCTTGTCGGTCAGCCATATTCGCTGAACGCGCCCGTCGGTTTCGTCACGCCGGCGGGTGATCAGCCCGTCGCGCTCCATACGGGAGAGCGTGTTGGCCATGGTCGGTTGCTCGATTTCCAGCGCGTCGACCAAGTCCCGTTGGGTCACGCCGTCCTTTTCCCAAAGCATGAGCAAGGCGGGGAAAACACCCGTGCCGAGGCCCAGGGGCCGGATGCCCGCTTCCAGGTGCCGGGCGAACAGCCGCGCCATCAGATTGACGACATATCCCGCCGAGTTTTTGCGATCGAAAGTCATGCAACAGATAAGCATTGCATAGCATACTATGCAATAATATATAGCATACTATGTAAATAACTGGAGCTTCGCCATGACCAAATTCATTCACCCCGTGGCCGGCGCTGTTGCACTGCTCGTCATATCGACTTTCTGGCTCGCGACCATTGCCTCCGAGGCCTTCCTGGCCATGGACACGGTGATCGCCGTAAAAACGACGATACCTTACGGTTTCATTTTGCTGGTCCCGGCTTTGGCGATGACTGGCGGGAGTGGTTTCAAACTGGCCGAGGGGCGCCGAACCGACCTTATCGCCACGAAAATCGCGCGTATGCGTTTCGCTGCCATCAACGGCCTGTTTGTGTTGATACCGTCGGCTCTGTTCCTCGCCTACAGGGCCGAGGCAGGCCTGATCGACGGTTGGTTCTACGGGGTTCAGGGAATCGAGTTGCTGGCGGGAAGCGTAAATATCTGCCTGCTGGGATTGAACATGCATGACGGGTTTGCGCTTGGCAGGACGCACGGACGCCGGAACGGCGAAACGCTCAGTCCGGAATATGAAGGTCGAAGAGCGCGTCGCCGAAATCTTTCCCGTTAATGCGTAAGTTCAGGTGTTGGATGCCGGGATAGTATCGTCTGGTGGTAATCGGCCGGACCTGGATTTTCTTTCGGAACAGAGCTTCGCCGTTCGGCGGAAGGTCGATGCTCGATCCCTTGAACACCTTTTCCGAAAAACTGCCGTTTGCGCGCAGAAAGCGTGCGACGTAATCGATGACCAGGGATTGCGGCACCTGCGCCGTTGAGACGATCCGCGCGCTCAATTCGATGCTCTCGCCAAGCGTGATCCGTTGAGGGGAAACGGCGATATCTTCGACACTCAGTTCCGGCGGGGCATGGCCGAATACAGTCAGAACATCCGGGTTGCCGGCCTTGATCAGGCTTCGGCACGCATGACGGATCAGTTTTCGGCGCGTGTCGTCCGCCCCCTTCATCCAATCCGCGGCCAGATCCGCCACCAGGGCCGGGTGGTCCTTGGATATATCGTTCAGATGGTTCGCGACGGACCGCCTTACATACTCCGACGGATCGTCACGCAGCCGGTGCAGCAAGGGCAGGGCAGGGGTGGGGTCGGCAATCAGGCGCGGCAGTTGTTGGGCCCAGGGCAGGCGTGGCCGTGTGCCTTCCGACACAAGCCGCCGGACGGCCGGGTCGGGGTCGTCCAGCCAGCAGGACATGATGCTCAATACGCGGTCCTGATCGTGGATCAGCGGATAGCGAATGCCGAATTCGGAAGAGAACCGCTTGGTCATGTCCTTCAACAGGTCCAGGGTCACGTCCAAGTTGTCCAATCCATGTCGACCGGCGACCAGGCTCAAGGGCCATATGGCGAAGCCGCGCATGCCGGTGTCATCGCTCGTCTGCTCCGGCGAATTGCCCTGTTGCGGATGCAGGACCGCTCGCAATATCGACGACCGGGCCTTTATTTCAGGGGGTAGATGGCGCAAAAGGCCGTCTGCAACGCGGTCTACCCGCGCCTTCAACTCCAGACCTTCCAGCCCGTCCAAGGCTTCGGACAGGAACACACCCTCATCAAAAGCGGGCCAGTTTTTCCTGATATGGCCCGACAGCAGTTTTACCAGCGATGGGGAGATTGAATTCTTGAACGGTTCCATGCTGTCGGCCTCACCCGCCATAGCTTGATAGGATAGGGTGCGGACCATGGCCTTCATCCGCATCCATGATCGAAAAATAATCACGGCAGGCCGGTGAACGCGAAAGCTTGGTCAGGACCGCCTCCGCAGCCTCCCGCCGTTCCCAGCGAATGATGTCCGCATAGCCACGGTCGCCCAGCCGTACCAGATCGCGGCTCAGATATCCCGGCTGGTTGGACAGAAACTCGTTTTGAAACCGGTCTGACGCGGCGACCAACTCGTCTTCGCTGACATCGGCGGCGAGTCGGATCTTGGCGATCTCGATGACGGGGTTTGCCATTCCATGTCTCCTTCACACTAGGCTAAATTCTGACCCGATTTGTATTCTTAAATATGTCATTATGTGTCATATTTGTTGAATGATCCGCACCACGACCCATTCCCATCTGGACAGGCTGGACCTGCTGACGACCCGGCTGAAATCGGACGAACCCTTGGTCCTGAAAGACATCGCTGAGGAGATGGGCGTCAGTGTCCGCACCTTGAACCGCGATATCGCCATCCTGCGGGAAAGGGGCTTGCCGATTGAATCGGATCGCGGCCGCGGCGGTGGCGTGCGTCTGAATTGGCGTTGGGGTATCGGTCGAATGGCGTTGAGCTACCGGGAGGCCGTGGACCTTCTGGTCAGCCTCGCCATCGTGGAGCAGATGAAATCACCGATCCTGATGGCGAACCTGGCGCCGGTACGGCGAAAGGTCATGGCATCCTTTTCTCCAACGGATCGCCACCGTGTTCAAAAGCTGAAATCGCGCATCCTGATCGGACGCATGGCTTCCGTCGACGTGCAGGGGAATTACACGCCGCCGCAATCTGGAATCATGGAACGATTTCACGAGGCCTTCCTGCTGATGAAGGCGGCGGAAATCGACTACCGGGACGACAAGGGCAAGCGGACACGGCGCCGGATTGAACCGCATTTCCTGCTGCTCAATTACCCTATCTGGTACGCGCTATGCTGGGACCATCTTCGTCAGGATATCCGCACCTTCCGATGTGACCGAATGCGGTCGGTCACCTTGGTGGAGGATACGTTTCGAATGCGCCCCTATGCAGACTTCAAGGCAGCGCTCTGCGATGCAGATCTTGTCCTGCCCTGATCCGTTGCAGTGCGGCTCTAGAGCCCCGCGGCGCTGCCGTCGCAGCGGGGGTCGCTGGCCCCTTCGATCAACCCTGTGGGATGCCACAGCAGCGCACCGGCATGGCCCATGACTTCCTCGAACGGGCCGACCGGATCGATCGCATGTCCCGCCTTGCGCAAGGCCTCGATGACGGTTGGGTCGAAACGGTTTTCGATCCGCAGGCTTGTCGTGGTGTCGCCCCAGGTCCGGCCTAGCAGCCAGCGCGGCGCGGATATCGCTTCTTGAAGGTCCATGCCGTGGTCGACGACGCGGGTATAGACCATCGCCTGGGTTTGCGGCTGGCCTTCGCCCCCCATCGTCCCGTAAGGGAAGACACGGCCATCGGGTAGTTCCGCCATTGCCGGCTGAATGGTGTGGAACGGGTAACGTCCGGGTTGCAACGGGTTCACCGCGGCCGGGTCCAGGCTGAAGCTGACGCCCCGGTTCTGCCAGGCGATACCGGTTTGCGGCAGCACCACGCCGGAGCCGAACTCCCAATAGATGCTCTGAATGAAGCTGACCGCAGTCCCGTCCTTATCGACGGCGCCAAGCCAGACCGTATCGCCCTTCGGCGAGGCATCGGGCCAGGGGGCGGCGGTATCCATCAAAATCGGTTTTGCCAGCGCTTCGATATTCGTCTCGGACAGTAATTGCATCGGGTCCGCGCCCATATGCGCGGGGTCGGTGACCTTGCTGTCGCGCACCCGGAAGGCTGCCTTGGTCGCCTCGACCAGACCATGGACATAGTCGAATGTCTCCGGCGCGGGTTTCGGAAGCTGGTTTTGAATCGCTAGAAGCAGCAGGGAGGCAAGGCCCTGGGTGGGTGGCGGCATATTGTAGATGACCGCGCCGTTGCGATTGATGGAAAGCGGGGGCAGGACTTTTGCCGAATAGGTCTCCAGGTCCGAAAGCGTGACCGGGCTACCCGCCGCCTGCAGGTCTGCGGCGATGTCCCGCGCCAAGGCGCCGCGATAGAAACTGTCCAAGCCTTCCTCGCCCAGCCGCCGCAAGGTTCCGGCCAGGGCGGGCAGGGAAAATTTCCTTCCCTCGGTCAACGGGGCGCCGTGATCGGTGAAGTGCTGGGCGAATCCGGGCTGGTCCTTCAATTCGGGGAATTTCTGAGCGCAGTTCCGCGCCAGGGTTTCCGGAACCGGGAACCCGTTTTCGGCATGAAAGGCGGCATCTTCCATTAGGCGTGGCAGGGCCATCCCGCCGCCCAGTTTGGTTTGGCTGACTTCCAGCGCCTTGGCCCAACCGGAAACGGTTCCGGCAATGGTCAATGCCGCCAGCGGGCCGCGTTTGGGAATTTCAGTGAGGCCCTGGCCGGTATAGAAATCGGATGACGCCGCCTTTGCCGCCGGCCCGCTTGCCGCGATCCCGACGACTGGACCGTCTTTCGGGCGGATCAACCAGAACCCGTCCCCGCCCAGCGCGTTCATATGCGGGTAAACGACGGCGATGGTCGACGCCGCGGCCACCATTGCCTCGACCGCGTTGCCACCGTCGCGCAACACGCGCCGGCCGGCTTCCGCAGCCAGATGATGCGGGGCGACAACCATGCCGCCATAGGATTGCCGCGCCGTTTCGGAGACGTTCATCGCTTACTCCCGCCGGAAATGTTCCGGAATAAAGATCATTCAGAAGGCGAGACGCTACCGATATTGCCGCTGGGCTGCAATCGGGTGAAATCACGTGCGGACCATGCTACCCAGTTATTGGTATCGCAATGGCCGCGACTTGAAGGGGGACCAGCAATGACGGACGAGATCGAACAACGCCGCAAGGAATCGGAAGCTTGGTATTGGTGGGGGATTCCGACATTTTTCCGCTGCCCCTGGAATGTCGACCCGGAAGCTTGCGACATTGCCCTGGTCGGTGTGCCGCATAGTACCGGGAACGGATCGACGGAACGGGACCAGCATTTGGGGCCGCGCGCGGTGCGCCATGTTTCAGGCTATTACCGCCGCGCCCATGGGGTTCATGGGTTTTCCCCGTTCGAGGCGGTCACCTGCCACGACCTGGGTGACGTGCCCTTGCCAGAGGCGAATAACAACGAGGCCTGTGTCCGGGATATCGAAGTCTTCTACAAGACCTTGGACGCGGCCGGGACATGCCCGGTTTCCGTCGGCGGGGACCATGCGATCACGGGGCCGATCCTGAAAGCCATCGCGGGCGCGGGCAGCAATGTTTCCAAAGGTGAAAAATGCGCGCTCGTTCATTTCGACGCCCATACGGACAGCTATGAGAATATGGAGCATTGGTTGGGTGCCCGGAAATCCGCGGCACATTGGGCCGCCTATACGGTCCGGGAAGGCGCGGTGGATGCCGAGGCCAGTTCCCAGCTTGCCATCCGGGGTCATCCGTCCGCCAAGATCCATACCGAAAAGGTCGGCGGTAAGAGCACGGAATTGGGCTACCGCGTTATTCCGATGCAGGAAATCGATGATATCGGCGTCGAGGAGACGATCCGTATCGTCCGTGAAAGGGCCGGCGACAAACCGGTCTATGTCACTTTCGACCTGGATGCCATGGACCCTTCGGTCGCGCCCGGGGTGGCGAATATCGAACCCGGTTTCGGGGGCTTGTCGATCCGGCAGGCGACCAAACTGTTGCAGGGATTGAAGGGGCTCAACGTCATCGGTGGGGATGTCGTCTGCCTGATGCCGACCAAGGACAACCCGAACCAGATCACCGCGCAGGTCGCCATGGTCATCGCTTTCGAAATTTTATCCTTGGTCGCGTATCACAAAACGCAGATGTGTGAGGGGGCGTAGTAGCGTGCGCCTCTATTTCGACGGGGATGAGCAATAAAGCTATGATGCGCAGCGGCATTTCCATTCGGCCCCGTTCGCCCTAGTTTCGCTGCTGCTGAATCAATGCGTGGAGTTGTCGGTGAGAGACTTTCATTTTCCTGGGCGGTCCGCGGTGCATGCACAGAACGGCATGGTCGCGACGTCGCATCCGCTTGCATCCCAAACGGCGCTGCAAATCCTGAAAGATGGCGGCAATGCCATTGATGCGTCGATTGCGGCGGCGGCCGTGCTGGCGGTTGTTGAACCGCAGATGACCGGTATCGGCGGCGATTGTTTCATCCTGTTCTGTTCGAAAGGCAGCTCGGATGTGAAAGCCTATAACGGGTCCGGACGATCCCCGAAGGCGGCGACGCTTGCGCATTATCAGGAACTGGGCGTTCAGAAAATAGAAGCCACTTCCGTCGATGCCGTTACCGTGCCGGGCGCGATTGAAGCGTGGTCCCAGGTGCATGGCGACTACGGATCGAAGGATTTCGGTGCACTGTTCCAGGATGCTATCGGCTATGCCCGCAACGGCTATCCGGTCCATGCGCGCGTCTATAACGACTGGCGGGAGATTGAATGGCTCCTGAAGTCGCGCGATGCGATCGGCAAGGTTTTTATGCCCGGCGGGACTCTTCCGAAAGAGGGCGATATCCACCGGCAGGAAAAGCTGGCGGATACGATGACGACCATCGCCGAAAAAGGCGCTGCTGGCTTCTATCAGGGGCCGGTGGCTGAGAAGATGGTGGAAACATTGCGGGCGCTGGGCGGGTTGCACAGCCTGAATGATTTCGCCGCACTCAAAGGCAATTACGTCACACCCGCCAGCACGAATTACCGGGGCTATGACGTTCACCAAGTGCCGCCGAACAACCAAGGCATCACGGCGCTGCTGATGTTGAATATCCTGGAAGGCTTCGGGATCAGTGATCTCGATCCGCTTTCCGCTGAGCGGATGCATCTTGAGATCGAAGCGGGCCGCATCGCCTATTTGATGCGCGACCAATATCTGGCCGATCTGGACAGCATGACCGTCACGCTTGAGCAGTTGTTGTCGAAATCCTGGGCCGACGAGCTGCGCAAAAAAATCTCGCCGGAAAAGGCGATGACCGATATCGGCGACCTTGGTTTGGAAACGTCCGACACGGTCTATCTGTCCGTCGTCGACAAGGACCTGAATGCGGTCAGTTTCATTAATTCGGTCTATCATTCCTTCGGGTCGGGCCATCTTTGCCCGCAGACGGGCGTCGTTTTCCAGAACCGCGGAAGTTCCTTCAACCTCAACCCCGATCATCCCAACTGCATCGGGCCGGAAAAGCGGCCAATGCATACGATCATGCCGGGAATGATGACCAAGGGCGACAAGGTCGCGATGTCCTTCGGCGTCATGGGCGGGGACTATCAACCCTTCGGCCAGTGCCGGGTCGTCAGCGATGTTGTCGATTTCGGGTTGGACGTGCAGGCCTCCATCGACAATCCGCGTGTCTTCGCGCGCGGCGCGCAGGTGGATGTGGAACGCAGCGTCCCGGCGGCGGTGCTGCAGGGGTTGAGCGCAATGGGCCATACGATGAAACTCGCCAATGGTGCGCTCGGCGGCGGTCAGGCGATCTTCATCGATCACGACCGCGGTGTGCTCACCGGCGGATCAGACCCCCGGAAAGACGGATTGGCGATCGGGTTTTAGCCCTTATCAGGTCAAGGCAGGTAACGGCGAATCGCGTCCAACAGAATGCGGTTCGCCGCTGCGTCCACGTCCCCATTATGCGCGATCGAGTATCCTTCAGCGGTACAATCGGCCATGACGTTCATGAACAGGCGGTCAGTCGACGCCGCTTGGGCCGTCACCGTTTCCCGCACCGTGCCATTCGCGTTGACGACATAGTTGCAGGGCGAGCCGTGCGGCGCCGTCGGGAAGAACGTCCCGGGCGAGAGGGAATTCCAGGCATGGACCGCGCCTTCCATCCAGTGGATTTCAACGGGGCTTCCCCCAGCCTCCAAGGTTTCCATATAGGTTTCGCAAGCCTGTCGATGGGTGCTTTTGTCTTCCGTGCCCCATAGGGTGACGATTTCCGCGCCGGTCGTTCGCGTATCCGCCGTGGTGGCGAAACAAGGTGGGTAGAAACCTATATGCAGTGAAAACCCACCGCCGTTCTGCGTTAGAGGATCGGCGATGACGGCATGGGCGGCCAGCAGGGCGGAAACGCCCCCCATGGAATACCCCAAGACGCCGATCCGGTCCGCGTCGATTTTCGGGTGCTGCTTCAACATGGCCAAAGCGGCGAAAGCATCGGCGATCTGATCCGGCAAGTTGGCCCGCTTCAAGCGCGCGATATAGCCGGTATCGAGGGTCAGGTTGCGGGCTTTAAACGTGTCGACCACCAGGGCCGCGATGCCGTTTTTGGTGAGGAGTGCCGCATGTCGTTTTCCCCGGCCGCCCCATTCCCCGCCGCTGCCATGCAGGATGACCATGGCCGGAAACGGACCCACACCGGGCGATTCCACACCGGCCGGCAGGTATAGATCGCTGACAATTTCAAGGTTGGCGGCCTTCGGTCCGCTGATCAGGTCGTGGAATCCGGCCACCTCTCGCGTGGCATAGGCCGCGTGTTCCACATGGACTTGCGCATGGGACGGGGCGCCTGCGCATAGGCAAAAAGCCAGCAAGGCGAAATGCAAAAACCGGTAGGGAAAGCGGAATGACGTAAGACGCACGGTTGAAGCGGTCCTTTTGGGGCTACAAGCGGCGGCCCTCCGCTAGGAACGGAAGGCCGCCGAGACGTTCGGGTCAACCCATCTGGTAGCCGGGCGTCGACTCGGAAAGCGCCAACTCCTCGTCGGTCATCACCTCTTCTATTCCCTCGAACAGCGGGGAAGACAGATACCGCTCGCTGGTATCGGGCAACATGCACAGAATCACCGATCCGGGTTCCGCCTTTTCCGCGACCTTCATGGCGACGGCGAAGCTGGACCCGCCGGACACGCCGGTCATGATCCCTTCCTGGGCCGCAAGCTTCCGGGCCCATTCGATGCCCTCAGGCCCGGCGATTGGGATCAACTCGTCGTAATAGCCTTTGTCGATCGCTTCCTGCAGAACATAGGGGATGAAATCAGGCGTCCAACCCTGAATGGGATGCGGTTCGAAGGCCGGGTGGCTGTGTGCGGGCGACTGGTCGTCGTTTCGGCCCTGTGGATCGCCGCTGCCGATCAATTGCGCGTTTGCCGGTTCGGACAGGATGATCTTCGTATCCGGCCGTTCCTTGCGCAAAACACGCCCGACGCCCGTGACGGTTCCGCCGGTGCCATAACCGCTGACCCAATAGTCCAACCGTTTGCCGTCGAAATCCGACAGGATTTCCCGTGCCGTCGTATTCTCGTGGATCTTGGCGTTCGCCTCGGTCTCGAACTGACTGGCCAGGAACCATCCATTGGCCGCAGCGAGTTCCTTCGCCTTGTTGTACATGCCGAAGCCTTTTTCCGCTTTCGGCGTCAGAACCACTTTCGCGCCCAGGAAGCGCATCAGACGACGGCGCTCAACGGAAAAGCTCTCCGCCATGGTGATGACCAGGGGATATCCCTTCGCGGCGCAGACCATGGCAAGGCCGATCCCGGTATTGCCGCTGGTCGCTTCCACGACGGTCATGCCCGGCTTCAAGGCGCCGCCGCGTTCCGCTTCCTCGATAATGCTGACCGCCAGCCTGTCCTTGACCGATGCTGCCGGATTGAAGAACTCAGCCTTCACATAAAGCGACACGTGGTCCGGGGCCAACCGATTGACCCGGATGGCGGGCGTGTCGCCGACCGTATCCAGTACGCTTTCATAGGTTTGGCCGCGGCCTGATGTGGTGCGTGCGGATTGGTTCATCTCTCACCTCCTTATGATCGTTCTTGTCCCTTCGGCGATATCCCCAATTGGGACGCCGTTCCAGGATGGGTATTCGTAGCCATGAGATAGGCAGTCTTATCGCCGAGCCCAATGGCAGGCGCTTTACCTAACATACTACCGTTGGAAATTCTTTTCGAAGTTGTCGCCTTCTGTTTTTCCGGGCGTTCAATTTTTCACGCGGTTTGGTGCTATCTTGCCCTGTTTTACGCAAACTGCCTGTTTTCGCCCGCTTGCGATCGGGCGAGCGGGGGCGTATGGACGGATTTGGGATGGTCCACGCGCCGGCATTCGGGCGGTGACGGGGCAAGTTGAGGGATGGTTCAAGCGGTCAGATGATCGATTTTCGTCCGGTAATCCATATCATGGGTTGGATTTCAGCCATGATCGGCGGGCTATTGGCCTTGCCGACGGTGCTCGACCTCAGTGTCGGCAACCCCGATTGGAGACCTTTTCTCGCCAGTTCGCTGCTGAGTTTTTTCATTGGCGTCCTGCTTGTACTGTCGACCCGGCAGCGCAAACCCTTGTCGTTGGACCTACGCCAGGCCTTCCTGGTGACGATTTTCGGGTGGTTCACCGTTTCCATTCTGGGTGCGCTACCGATGCTTGGCGTGCAAATCGGATTCGTCGATGCGGTCTTCGAATCCGTTTCCGGCATCACCACGACCGGGTCCACCATCCTGACGGGGCTCGACGCTCTGCCGCCGGGCTTGCTGTTGTGGCGGGCGCTGCTGCAATGGATCGGTGGGATCGGCATCATCGCCATGGCGACCCTGATTCTGCCAATGTTGCGGGTTGGCGGCATGCAATTGTTCAAAATCGAAAGTTCGGACACTTCGTCGGAAAAGGTCACGAACGCGATCACCACCATGTGGATGCTGATGCTGCTCTATTTGGGCCTGACGGTTCTGTGCGGCGTCTTGTACTACGCGCTCGGCATGAACGGGTTCGATGCGGCGACCCATGCGATGGCGACCCTGTCCACCGGCGGGTTTTCCACCCACGACGCGTCCTTCGGGTATTTCGACGACTTGGCGTTGGAATGGGTCGCGACCGTGTTCATGTTCCTCGGGTCCTTGCCGTTCCTGTTGTATATCCGCGCCATACAGGGCAAGCCCCGGACGTTGTTCCACGATTCCCAGGTCAGGGTGTTCTTTCTGACGCTGACCTTGATCATTCTGGCCGTCAGCGTCTGGCAGGCGGAAACACGGGCAATTTCCATCCAGGAAGCTTTCGCGGATACGGCGTTCAATATCACCTCGGTCGTGACGACCACGGGGTTCGCGACCGAGGACTACACGCAATGGGGTTTCGGCGCCTCCGGCCTGTTTCTGGTTCTGATGTTCATGGGCGGGTGCACGGGGTCGACTTCGGGATCGATCAAGATTTACCGCTACCAAATCCTGCACATCATCGTGCGGGCTCATGTGAAACGCCTGATCAGCCCGCATCGGGTGGTTCCTCTTTCATATAACGGCAAAAGCGTTTCGGAAGAGGTCTCCTTTTCCGTCCTCGCCTTCTTCGCGGTTTTCATAGCCACCATCGCGGTCGTCACGATCGGGTTGAGTTTCATGGGGCTGGATATCGTCACCGCCTATTCGGCGGCGGTCACGGCGATAACCAATGTCGGGCCCGGGCTTGGTAACGTCATCGGACCGGCTGGGAATTTCGCCTCGCTGACGGACCCGGCGAAGGTTCTGCTGACGATCACGATGTTGGCCGGACGGTTGGAAGTCTTGGCCCTTTTGGTCGCTTTCGACCGGGATTTCTGGCGCTACTGATCGCCGTTGCGGTCAAGCGACCCGACCGTTTGATTGTCCCGACTCTTGTCAGTAACCGTCAAACTGGGCATCTAGGGTTCTTTCCGGCGTAAAGAAGGCGGAGTATCCGGTGGCGCAAAACAAGGCGAATGAGGCAAAGGGGGAAGACCATTCCCAAATTGTCGAACGGCCCGCGGAGCATCTTGAAGATGATCGCATGGCCCACCTCATCCGTTATGTGGCGCGGGGGCTGACACGGTCGCTTCAAATGCGACTTGCGGAGCATGACCTGCAATTCGGATTGTGGGTCTATCTGCGTATCCTCTGGGACAATGACGGTCTGACCCAACGGGAATTGAGCGACCGCGCCGGGCTTATGCAGTCGACGACCCATACCGCGTTGGCGAAGCTTGAGGCAAAAGGATATGTGACGCGCGAGCATCCCGACGGCGACCGGAAGAAGCGCATCGTTCAGCTGACCCCTACCGGTCGGGCGATCCGTAATGTCCTGGAGCCCTTGGCCGAGGAAGTGAACGAAACCGCGATGACGGGCATCTCGGCGGAGCAAACAGAATTGCTGCGCGGCGCGCTTCTGAAAATGGCGGTCAATCTGGACAAGGACGAGGAGCAAGCGCTCCTCGCCGGCCAAAAGGTCCCGCCGACCCGATTGCCGAACATCTAGCAGGCGCTTTTCACGCCCGCTTTGGGGTGGTGGGGGCGGCTATTCCGCCGCCACAGACCCGGCCACCTTCGTCCGCCAATCCACGGTTTTGGGTAAGACTTCCTGATAGGAATGAATCGACACGCGGGGCGGCACGTCTTCGCCGATGCCCAGCGCCTTGCCCGTCGCTTCCATGTCTTGCGCCGCATCCACCATCAGGCGCCGGAATTCCACAATCGCCAAATCCGATGCGCCCAGAATATCCCGGCTGCGATCGACGATCGGGCCCATGCCGACCCACATGGCGATATCCTGGTTCGGAATCCCCTTGATGCCGGTCATGTTGCCGTCTTTCATCAAAGCGCGGTCCTGCAGGAAGTTGTTTTCCAAGCAGCGCACCGGACTCCAGTCCGGGTTCAAGTCGACGCCGGGTTCCGCCGCGCAGAAACGCCGCCAGTCATCGGTTTTGATGCAGGTTTCCGGGTTGCCCCAGGCGATGAAGTAGAAATAGCTGTGGGTATCGTCCATCGGCACAATGACGGAGGCCACATTGTAAAGATTGTTGGGCGGGATCAGCGAGACGAAGGGCGCGATGTATTCCGTGACGCGGATATAGTCGTGGCTCGCGGCGTTTTTGATCGGCCGGCGGATGGCTGCGTAGTGGAAGCCATACGGGGTGCGTTCAATCTGCAAGCGCGGCGACTTGTCCGTGGAGGGGCGGTACCAGCTTTGGTCATCCGCTTCCGCCGCCGAAACCTTGGCCGGCTTCATGTCGGAAAAGTGCAGGGAGGAAGAATGCGCGGAGTCGATCTGCCCTTCCTGGATCTGCGCCCAATTGCAGGGGATGGCGATCTTCAGGATGCTGACCTGGTCGTCTTCGCTCTGCGCGAAGGGCGGCGGGTCGAATTCCGGCATGTCTTTTTCGTCACCCAGATAGGTCCAGACGAAGCCACCGCTTTCCCGCACCGGATAGCTGCGGTGTTTGACCTTTTCCTTCAGGGTGCTTTCCGGGGGTTCGGACGCCATCTCCGTCACCGTACCGGTCACATCGATTTTCCACCCATGATACAGGCAGCGCAGCCCGCAATCTTCGTTCCGGCCCAGCGCCAACAGGGCATGGCGGTGGGGACAATAGCCGTCCAATACGCCCAGGCGCCCTTCCGTATCGCGGAAGGCGACAAGCTCCTCGCCCAGGATGCGAAGCCGCACGGGGGTTCCGTCGGGCTCGGCCACTTCTTCGGACATGCAGACAGGAATCCAATGACGGCGCATCAGCCGGCCCATGGGCGCCTCGCCTTCGACCCGGCACAGCAGCTCGTTTTCCTCCTGTGTTAGCATCTTTGCCTCCATTTTATTATTAGATATCTAACAAAAACTTCTAGCGTGTTTTGGGAATGCCGTCTAGTCTCATCGTCCGGACGTTAAGAAGCCTCAAGAACAATAGGGTGGCGAATGTTGGATCTGACGATCCGCGGGAAACGCATTCTCGCGGAGGGCATTTATGAATTCGAGCTGGTTTCCGCCGATGGAAGCGACCTGCCGGCGTTTACGGCGGGCGGTCATTTGCCGATCGAAACGCCGTCCGGCGCAATGCGGCAATACTCCCTGTCGAACGACCCGTCGGAACGCGACCGTTATGTCATCGGGGTGAAACTGGAGCCCGAGGGTCGTGGCGGATCGCGGTCGATGATTGAGGAGACGGCGGAAGGCGACAGGTTAAAATCCCTGGAGCCCGCCAATGATTTCCCGTTGGAAGAGGCGCCGTCCTATATTCTGGTCGCGGGCGGCATCGGCATCACGCCGATCCTGGCCATGGCCCGTGCGCTGACCGCACAGGGCAAACCGTTCCAATTGATCTATTGCACCCGGTCGCCGGAACTCACCGCCTATCGCGATGAGCTGACATCCGGCGATATCGCGGGAGAGATCACGATACATCACGACGATGGCGACCCGGACAAGGTCTATGATTTCTGGGACCTGTTCGAGACACCCACCAAGGCGCATATCTATTGCTGCGGGCCCAAGCCGCTGTTGGAGGAGGTTCTGGGCGTCACAGGCCATTGGCCCGCCAATGCCGTCCATTTCGAAGACTTCAAACCGGTCGAGATGTTCCGCGCCGCCGATGTCGCTTTCGATGTCACCTTGTCGAAAACTGGGACCACCGTTTCCGTGCCGGTCGGGTCGACCATTCTGGATGCCCTCCGCGGCGCCGGGGTCAAAACGCCCAGTTCCTGTGAAAGCGGCACCTGCGGTACCTGCAAGACCAAATATCTGTCCGGCAATGTCGACCATCGCGACCTAGTCTTGATGCCGGAAGAGAAGGCGGACAAGATCATGATCTGTGTGTCGCGGGCGGATGAAGAGGGGCTTGTCCTTGACCTCTGATTCCCCCATCCGTGTCGGCGTCGCTGGGCTGGGGCGGGCCTTCGTCCTGACCTTGCCGAGTTTCAAAGCGGACCCGCGCGTGACGCTGGTGGCCTGTGCCGCGCCGCGTCAGGATTCGCGCGACACGTTCGTCCAGGAATTCGGCGGCACGGCCTATGCAACGGTGGAGGAACTCTGTGCCGACCCGGCGGTGGAAGCGATCTACATCGCCACCCCGCACCAGATGCATCGTGCGCATGCGGAAGCCGCCTTGCGTGCCGGAAAACATGTGCTGGTCGACAAGCCGCTTTGCGTTTCCATGGCCGACGCGCTGGCCATTGCCGAAACAGCGGAAAAGACGGGTCGGCATGTTATCGTCGGCCCCAGCCACAGTTTTGACCTGCCGGTGCTGAAAACCCTGGAGCTGATTGAAAGCGGTGCCTATGGCCGTGTCAGGATGATCCATGCCTTGAACTTCACCGATTTCCTGTACCGGCCGCGCCGGCCTGAGGAATTGGTCACCGACGAGGGGGGCGGCGTCGTCTTCAGCCAGGGGGTGCACCAGGTCGATATCGTCCGGCTTCTGGGCGGTGGCATGGCCGCAAGCTTGCGGGCCTCGACAGGTCAATGGGACGCGGACCGGCCCACAGAATGTGCCTATGCGGCGCACATGACCTTTGAAGGTGGCGCCTTCGCCAGTCTGACCTATTCCGGCTTCGCCCATTTTGACAGCAACGAGTATTGCGGATGGTCTGGCGAGCTTGGTCATACGGTCGACCCGCGGAATTACGGCGCGGCCCGCCGCGCGTTGATGGGCATGGACGATCCATCGGCGGAAGTGCGGTTGAAAGCGGAACGGACTTTCGGTTCCTCTAGCGCATTGCCTTGGCCCAGCGAGAACGAGCATTTCGGTCCGGTGATCGTCAGTTGTGACCACGCCGATCTGCGGCTGACACCTTTGGGCATCTGGGTATACGGCCATACCAACAAGGAATTCATTAAGGTACCGGTGGGCCCTGTTCCCCGCCGGGGCGTCTTCGACGCCTTGTGGGCGGCGGTCCGCGAAAACATGGCCGCCGTTCAGGATGCCCGCTGGGGCGCGGCGAGCCTTGAGGTCTGCCACGGCATTCTGACATCGGCGCGCGAAGGGCGCGAAATCACCTTCGAGCATCAAGTGCCGGTTCGGCGCTGATCAACCGGAACAATTTGCAAAAAGAACGATTGGTTAGGGAGAAGACATGTCGAAGTTACGCCTTTCAATCGCCATGGGCGATTACGACCGGACACGCGCGATCTATGACGGGCGCGTTCAGATCGACGGCATCGACCCGGCCTGCATGCTTCAAGTGCCGGAGGAGATGTTCTTCCGCGCCTTTCGCCACCACGCCTACGATGTTTCGGAAATTTCGTTTTCCTCCTACGTCGTTAGTCTGACCAGGCCGGATCCGCATTATGTGGCCATACCCGTCTTCCTGAGCCGCGCTTTCCGGCACACCTCGATCTACGTCAACAAGGATGCCGGCATTTCCAAGCCGGAAGACCTGAAGGGACGCAAGATCGGCATCGCCGAATATCAATTGACGGCGAATGTCTGGGCCCGTGCCATCCTGCAGGACGATTACGGTGTCGCACCGTCGGATGTGGACTGGATTCGCGGCGGCATGGACACGCCCGGCCGGCCGGAAAAGTTGAAAATAGATTTGCCCCCGGATGTGCGCGTCACCCCCGCGCCGGAGGGCGCGACCCTGAACGCCATGCTGGCGGAAGGGGGTATCGACGCGTTCATCGGTCCGCGCGCGCCGCGCTCTTTCCAGGAAGGCGACACGCGTGTCGGCCGTCTGTTCGACGATACGGTCACCGTGGCGGAAGACTACTATCGGCGCACCAAACGCTTTCCGATCATGCACTTGCTTGGCGTGCGCCGTAGCCTGACGGCAGAACATCCCTGGATTCCGGGCGCCTTGCTGAAGGCCTTCGCGGAAGCGAAACGCATTTCGCAGGACGCGCTAGACGATACCTCGGCCACGAAAGTGACCATGCCGTTTGTTGAGGACACGCTGCACCGGGCGCGCAGCTTGATCGGCCCTGATTTCTGGTCTTATGGCGTCGGCGCCAACCGGGACATCCTGGATTACTTCCTGGAACAGCATCACCGGCAGGGATTGTCGACACGGCGCGTGGCTGTGGATGAGCTGTTCCATCCATCCACGCAGGAATCGTTCAGCCTCTGATTTATAGGGGCGTAGACAAAGGGAGCGATCAACCGGCGCCGATCCGTCAAATGCTCATTTGACAGTGTTTCGGGAAGGGCTGTACTCTCTTTGTTAGACATCTAAGAATAATTGTCGGGCATACCGGCTTAAAAGGCGAAACGGCACATCAAGTGCTTCGTATAGGGAGGAAAAAATGACCAATAAACTCAAGAGTATCTTTGTGGCTGCATCCGTTCTGGCGGGCGTGGCGATGCCGCTGCAGTCTGCCCATGCGGAATACAATCTGACCCTGTGTGGTGCCAGCCCGGGCGGTTTGTGGTCGCTGCTGGGCGCAGGCGTGGATGCCGCTGTGAAAGCATCTTTTCCCGGATCGACGGTGACATATCAGACATCCGGTGGCGGTTTCGCGAATGTCATGCAGATCGATCAGAAAAAGTGCGACCTTGCCATCATTCATGATGCGGAAGTGAAAGCCGCCCGTGCCGGGCAGGCGCCGTTCTCCGCGCCGATCGACAGCATGCGTTCCGTCGCCGTCATGTATACCTGGGCGCCGATGCAGTTGCTGTTCAACAAGGAATTCGCGGACGAGCACGGCATAAATACGATGGAAGACATCGCGGCCAAGAAGGTGCCGGTAAACATTCTGCTCAACAAAAAAGGCAATGTGGCCAGCGACGTCGGGGCCTCGATGCTGACCGCCGCGGGTGCCTCTCCGGAAATGATCGATGACTGGGGCGGCAGCGTCACATATGCCGCATCGAAGGAACAAGGCGAATTGATGCGGGACCGTCGCGCCGACGTCATCCTCAACTCGCTTTTCGTCAATCACGGCTCCATCCGTGAACTGGCCAACGCCATTGACCTGAAACTGGTGCCGGTGACAAAAGCGACGGCGGACACGGTTGCCGATGAATGGACCATTGGCACGTTCACGATCCCAGGCGGTTCCTATCCCTGGGCGCCGGACGATACGATGACCGTCACGCTCTCCGCCCAGCTCTTCGTGAACGCGGACGCCGATCCCGCCATGGTCAAGGACGTGACAACGGCGCTTATCGACCATGCCGACAAGGTCAGCGGTGTGCACAAGGCCATGAAGGCGCTGGATGCGGAATTGATGGCGACGGCATCTGCCGCGCCGTACCATCCCGCCGCCGAAGAGGTCTATAAGGCCAAGGGCCTCCGCTAAGCACGGCAGGTATAGGGTTTCAGGGGCCGGTGCGCCGCGCCGGCCCCGGCCTTTTTATCACTTCTTATTGCAGGAATTTTGAATTGTCGCTCGTATCGATTGCCTTCGATACCGGGTTGCGGCGTAAGCTGACCGGTAAACTCGGAACAGGTGTGAAGGTTTTTGCCGCCGCGACTGCGGCCTGGACGGTCTATGCGGCCGGTTTCTCCCGGACCGATGTGTTGTCGCTGACCATCACTTTCCTGTCCTTGATGCTGGTTCTGACCTTTTTGCTGATCACCCCGACGGTGAAATCGAACCCGGCGAAATTGCCCTGGTTCGAATGGATCGGGGCGGGGCTGGCGCTTGCCGCCGGTGGGTATTTTTTGACCCAGACCGAAAACATCGCTGTGCGCATCACCTTGCTGACACCGCTGTCGACCTATGACGTCGCCGCCGCCACGGCCATCATCCTTCTGTCGATTGAGGCTATGCGCCGAACTGTCGGGCTGGGCCTGACGGCCATCGTTCTGCTGTTCATCGCCTATAATTTGTTCGGCGATCTACTCGGCGGCCCGATGGGACATGGGGAGATCTCCTACACCCATTTCCTGGACATCATGGTTTTCACGACCGACGGGTTGTTCGGCGTGCCGCTGCGCGTGGCCGCGACTTATGCCTTTCTGTTCGTGATGTTCGGCACCGTCTTGGCGAAGACCGGCGGGTCGGATTTCTTCTTCGACATCGCGGCCAGCCTGACCGGTGGGACCAAGGGCGGTCCGGCAAAAATCGCGGTCATTTCTTCCGGCATGTATGGGACAATTTCCGGCAGCCCAACCTCCGACGTGGTAACGACCGGGTCGGTGACGATCCCGATGATGAAGCGGTTGGGCTACAGTTCGACCTTCGCGGGCGCGGTGGAAGTCGCGGCCTCCACCGGGGGAAGCCTGGTGCCGCCGGTGATGGGGGCGGCCGCCTTCATCATGGCGGAATATACCAACATTGATTACCTCGACATCGCGCTGGCCGCCATTCTGCCCGCGATGCTCTACTACATCCCGATCTATCTACAGGTTCATCTGCGGGCCAGTAAGATCGGGCTGGAAGGGCTCGACCCCTCGCTGATACCGCCGGTGTTGGCGACATTGAAACGCGGCGGAATGTTTCTTGTACCGCTTGTGGTTATCACCTGGGCATTGGTCAATGGATATACGCCGACCTACGCGGCGATCTACGGCACAATGGCGGTCGTCGTCGTTTCCATGTTGCGGAAGGACACAAGACTGACGCCTTCCCGGGTCTTCGACATCTTGGCCGATACCTGTGTGAAGACCGTTGCCGTTACCGGGGCATGCGCCGCGGCGGGACTGGTTATCGGCGGGATTACCATGACGGGGCTCGCTTCCAAATTCGGTGTCCTCGTTTTCTTGATTTCGGGCGACAGTGTTCTGGTTTCGCTGATGGTCGCGGCCGGACTGACCCTGCTGCTGGGGCTCGGCATGCCGACGCCCAGCGCCTATATCCTGGCGGCGGTCCTGATCGCGCCGGTGATGCAGGACTTGGGCGTCGACCTGATGGCCGGGCATCTTTTCCTGCTCTATTTCGCCGTGATGTCGGCGCTTACCCCGCCGGTCGCGGTGGCGGCTTATGCGGCGAGCGCGCTTGCCGATGCGCCACCCTTGAAAATTGCGGCCCTTGCGGTTCGCATCGCCATTGGCGCCTTCCTTGTGCCTTTCGCCTTCGTACACGATCCGGCCCTTATCCTGCAGGGTACACCTTTTGAGATCGCCTCCGCCTTCATTCTCGTGGCGACGGGCCTTTCAATGGTGGTGGCGGCACAGGAAGGATATTTGAAAGGGCCGCTTACCGTGCCGATCCGGCTGATGCTGTTTATCGCTGGGCTGTGCACCATTTTCTTAAGGCCTTACCTGTTTGGAGGTTTATCATGACCACGGTTGAAGAAATCCGCCGGGACGTTGTCCTGGGCAATCATATTTTGGCCGGGGAAGGCGTGTTGGACGTCTTCGGCCATGTCAGTGCCCGGCATCCGGACCGGCCCGACCGGTTTTTCCTGTCGCGTTCCACCAGCCCGGCGCAGGTCTCCGACGAAACACTCTTGGAGTTCGACCTGGACGGAAAGGTCGTCGCGGGCGAGGGGCATCCCTATCTGGAACGCTTCATTCATTCCGAGATCTATAAGGCGCGGCCGGATGTCGGTTCGGTCGTGCATCACCACGCACCGTCCATCATGCCGTTTGCCGCGACGGGGACACCGCTGCGGCCGATCTATCACCTGGGCGCGGTGATCGGACCCGAAGTCCCGTTCTGGGACAGCCAGGACGAATTCGGCGATACGTCCATGCTGGTCTTCAACCCGGAAATGGGTGCGTCCCTGGCGCGGACCTTGGGCAAGGGCAATACCGCGCTATTGAAACGGCATGGCGCGATCTGTGTGGGGGAAACGGTGCCGCGATCGGTCTTTATTTCCGCATGCATGCGCGACAATGGCGAATTGCAGGCCAACGCAATGGCCATGGGCGACCCTGATTTCCTGAGCGCCGGCGAAGTCGAGAAATCGAACAAGGTAAACGGTTGGGGCCGTCCATTGGAGCGCGCTTGGGAGCATTATTGCCGCGTCTACGGCTAGGGACTAGCATTCCCGGCAAACGATAATGCCGGAGGAACGCATCCCATGACCGAAAAACCAGCCCTGCCCTTGATGTCCGCTGCCGCCCGGTTACGCGCGCGCCTGGCCGAAGGGGGCATTATCGCTGCCCCCGGCGCGCCGGATGCGCTGACCGCGCGACTGGTTGAGAAGGCGGGCTTCGGCGCGGTCTACATGACTGGGCTCGGGGCGACCGCGGTGCGGGTCGGGCAGCCGGACCTGAGCATCCTGACCCAGACGGAAATGGCCGACCATGCCCGCGCCATGGTGCGGGCCGTCGGAATTCCGGTGATCGCGGATGCGGATACGGGCTATGGCGGTCCGCTGAACATGCGCCGAACGGTCCGCGAATATGTCCAGGCGGGCGTGGGCGCGATGCATATCGAAGATCAGATCAGCCCGAAGCGTTGCGGCCAGCTTTCCGGCGTGCGTCTGATCGACCGGCAGGAAGGCGTGCTTCGCCTGAAGGCGGCGGCGGAGGCGCGGGCCGAGGCCGGGGCGGATGTAGTAATCATCGGTCGGACGGATGCGCTTCAACCTGAAGGGCTGGATTCAGCGCTCGACCGGGCCAAGGCCTATGGCGATGCCGGTGTCGACCTGCTGTTCGTGGATGGGGTGAAAACACGGGCGGAGGTCGAGGGGATCTCCGCCGGTCTGTCAGCGCCGAAGATTGTTTCAATCGTCGACGGCACAGACGCCGCCAATCTGACATTGACTGAGTTGGAGCAGATGGGATTCAGCATGGTGCTTTATGCGGTGACCACGCTGTTCTCTGCGGCGGCGGCCGTGCGGTCCGCATTGGACCATTTGAAAGCGCAGGGAACGCCTCAGGGCATAGCCCCGCAGATCACTTATGCGGAGTTCTGTGATATTGTCGGCCTCGCCGATTTCCAGGATTTCGCCCATCGTCACGAAATCGACGGCTAAGCGTTCAAGCCACGACGTTGACAGGTTTGCCGGCGAAATGGCCTTCGACCGCGGTTACCGCCAACGTATAAATCCCGAGCAAAGCGTCCGGCGTGTTGTAACCTGTATGCGGTGTCAGGGTGACATTCGGGAGGGACCGGATCGGATGGTCGTCCGGCAGCGGTTCGGTGTGGAAAACGTCGAGTGCCGCGGAAATCCGGCCCGATGTCAGTTCGGCCATCAACGCATCCTCAACGACCACACCGCCGCGCGCGGTGTTCACCAAAAGGGCGCCGTCCCGCATGCGGCGCAGATGATCCGCCGTCACCATGCCCTCGGTCTCAGGCGTCAAGGCGAGGTGAAGGGACACGACATCGCTTTCCGCGAAGACCTTGTTTAAATCGGTATAGGTTAAATCCAGGGCCGCGGCGCGCTCCGGGGACGGATTGGCGGTCCAGGCCGATACCTCCATCCCGAACGCCTTTGCCAAGGACGCCACGCGCGCGCCGATCCCGCCGGTGCCGACGATGCCCAGTTTCTTTCCGTGCAGGTCGAAACCGGATCGCGACTGGTCCCATAACCCTTCCTTCAGCTCCCGGTCGGAGGTTGCAATGTGGCGGGCGGCAGCAAGCATCAGGGCGATCGTGTGTTCCGCCACAGTGATATCGGCATAGCCCGGCGTATTGCAGACGGCGATCCCCAGACTGCGCGCAAGATCCAGATCGACATTGTCCCCCACCCCGATGCCTGTGAAGGCGACCACTTTCAAGTTCTTCGCGGCGCGCAGCACATCGGCTGACAGGCGCCAACCCAGGATGACGGCTTCCGCATCGCCGATACGGTCTATGAACTCCGCATCGCTGTCCGGTTCGCTTTCATGGATGATCAGCCGGCCGATCTTTTCCATCCGTTCGCGCAAAGGACCTTGGAAAATCGCTTCCGTGCCAGGACTGGCATCCGGAAACACTATGGTGACATCATTTTTCATGGCCACAGCTTGGCCGCGTCGCGCTCAACCCGCAAGATGCGCGGCACAATAGATCCAGTGGAGGAATTCAGATGACCGGCATCGACAGGAAAACCCAGGCCAGCCTTGGTTTCTCATCCGACAGGTTGGCGCATATCGATGCCTGGATGGAAGAACATGTGGAAAGCGGTCGATTGGCCGGGCTGGCGGTTCAGATCGCCCGCAAGGGCGAGATCGCTTATTCCCACCGGCACGGCTTGCGCGACATTGCCGGCGGGCTTCCGGTTGAGGATGACACGATCTGGCGGATCTATTCCATGACCAAGCCGCTGACCACCGTCGCGGCGCTGATGCTGTATGAAGAAGGGGCGTTCCAGTTGGATCAACCGGTCGCGGATTTCATCCCCGCCGTCGGGTCCAAGGGGGTCTGGAAAGGTCCGGGCCATGCCCTGGACGAGGTGGAAGCCCTGGAACGGCCCGTGACGGTTCACGACCTGATGACACATCAGTCCGGTTTTCTGTATGGCGGGGCGATGGGCGATGCCCTGGAACAGGCGCTGGCGGCGAACGGGTTCCGTTTCGACAAGGGGGAAACGGTGGCCGATTCGCTCGCGCGGCTTTGCGACCTGCCGCTCGCCTTCCAACCGGGGGCTCGGTGGTCTTACGGCTATTCGACGGATGTCCTCGGTCATTTGATCGAGGTGATCTCAGGCAAGACGCTGGGCCAGTTCTTCCAAGACCGCATCTTGGATCCACTCGGCATGACGGAAACCGGATTCGGTCTGCCGGCCGACCTTCACCCGCGCGTCGCAAAACTGTATGCGCCGACCCCGGAGGGCGGGACGTTGGAACTGCCGAAGCAGGATGGCCCGCGAACCCCGGAACAAGCGAGTTTGGAAAGCGGGGGCGGCGGATTGCTGTCGACCATGGCGGATTACCAACGTTTTGCCTCCACACTGCTGGCGCGGGGCAACTATGATGGCGGCAGGCTGCTGGGACGGAAAACCTTCGACAGCATGGTTTCCAACCATATGGGCGGGGATTTGGCGAGCCGCGGGCAGGCGCATTTCTCGGAAACCACATTCGAAGGGATCGGTTTCGGCCTGGGCGTGTCCGTCATGCTGGATCCGGCGAAGGCCAAGATCATCGGCAGTCCCGGTGAGTATGCCTGGGGCGGGATGGCCTCGACGGCCTTCTGGGTCGATCCGGTAGAGGAGATGACGGTGATCCTGATGACCCAATTGGCGCCGTCCAGCGCCTATACGCTGCGGCGTCAGTTGCGGGTATTGAGCTATCAGGCGCTCGTGGATTAGGGGGTAGGAAGCGGTTTAAAGGCCGATTTCCTGCGTGGGGTTGTCGTAGACCGGCGCCAGTTCGGGCCATTCCGTCAGACAATCCCGCAACGGCGCGAAGTCCCAGGGAAGAAGGGCGCCAGCCTGCCAAAGGGGCTTGCCGTCCACCGCCACGATGGGATCCAGCACCATCCAGGCGATTTCGCCCGGCGGGTCTTCCCCGCAGGTGTGTAAATGCAGGAAGCGCGGATTGTTGAAGATATTGTTCGACCAACGGTCGGCATCCTCCGTGATCTTGTGTCGGCATGCATTTGCCGGATGCAGGCCGGCATGCCAGGAATGAACCGTGGTCGGGTTGACGCCCAAGGATTTTTCCACCGATGCGTAATGGGCTTGGACATTCGCGACGTCGTCGGGTGACCCGTCGAACCCTTCGATGCGGCCATGGCGAACCTCTGCCGTGACGGCGTCGTTCAGAAACAGGCAGGGCGGGTCGTAGACGCGTGAGCCCGTCGGCGTCAGCGGCAGGGTCAGCACCACGCGGCCCGAAAACCCGCGCGCCGGGATGGGTTGATGCACGCCCAAGGGAAACCGGCGCATGCCGACATCCTTGTCCGACCGGCGTTCTTCCGGTGACAGGCGCCCGCGCATATCGGTGCCCTGTGGGCAGGTGAAGTGGATTTCCTCCGCGTCCAAAAGGATACGATTGACGGCTTCCTTTGCGGCGATCATGGCCTGGTGCGTCACCGTCCCGAACGGGGAGGCTAGGCTGGCGACGTCGCGGGCATAGCTCATCACCCGGACTTTGCCCTGCGGTGGTTCCTCAAACCGGCCCTGGTCGCCGATCCGCGCCAGGAAAAGGGTGATGTCGTTTCGGTCTGCCGCCTCAGCGATACCAGGTACTGGGTCGTTTTGGGGGCCGCCCACATCCAGGGTTTCCACGATGATGCCGGCATCTTCCGCGAAATCGGCGATTGCGCCCGCGAGTTTCGCATCATACCAGCCTAGCGCCGGGTCCTCGCGCACGATCAGCAGGCGCTGTCCCGTCCGTGCGTCGGCGCAGTTGAACAAAAGGTTCCTGATTCCCTTTTCCAATTCACTCATGTCCAAATCACTCATGGCGGGTCAGCCCTTTTCCGCCTGGACATTCAGAAACACGAACTCATCGGTGATCAGCCGGCCGAAACCGTGGCGCAGTTCGGCATCGACACACAAACTGTCGCCGGGGCCCAGCACAATCTCTCGCGGGCCGTAGAGATAGATGGCCTCGCCCCGCAATACATGGATGAAGACGACACCATGGCCCACATAGATCGGCGGCCTTGCATCCTGCCGATACAGGGTGATCAGGTTTGCCTGAAACCGGATATCCCGCCGCATCCGTGTTGCCAGGTCCAGATATTCATGCACGTGATCGTCGCTGATGCGGGTGGACGGCAGGCCTTCGCCCGCCTTCACATGGGTATAGTTTGCATGTCCCATCGCCGTGTCGCGGAACAGGCTGACCAGCGGCACGTCCAATGCGATGGCAATTGCTTCCAAGGTCGCGATGGAGGGGGAGACGCTACCGGATTCTATCCGGCTGATCATCGCGGCGGAAAGGTCCGACAGCTCGGCGAGTTGGCGGGCGGACATGCCGCGTCCCTCACGCAACTCACGCAGCGTCGCGCCGATGGCCGGCCCAACAGTTCCCTTTCCTGAAGTACCGGGCATGCATCAATCCCCCGTCTTGCCGTCGCCCCGATCCGATTTCTGATCCGATTCCCGGTTGCGATAATCGAAAGCCTTCGCGAATCGCCATGACAGATAATCGCCACAGGTTATCGGCTCCGCGCTCGGTTCATGGTCGGGGCCGAAGACTGCCCGTTGGTCGATCATGGTCTGCGGGTCCGGGTCGAAAGCCAATACCAGCGACAATCTTTCCCGATTCGACCGATTCACGACCCGATGCGGCGTCGATTTGCACAGATTGTTCGTCCAGCGGGCCAAAAGGTCGCCAACATTGACGACCAGTGTGCCTTCTATGGGAGGGGCCTCGATCCACGCGCCTGAGACGTCCTGGACCTGCAATCCGCCGACATCGTCCTGGCACAAGACGGTCAGAACACCGAAATCGGTATGTGGGCCGACGCCGAACTGGTCTTCGCCCAACGACGCATCCTGTTGCGGATACCAGACGAAGGAGGCTCGGCTGAGAGGTACATCGCAGGATTTCAGAAAGAATTCCTCCGACAAGCCCAAGCCCTTGGCAAAGCCGCGCATCAGGTCGCGCGCAACCGTGTGCGCTTCCTCGAAATAGCGCATGGCCAGGCCATGCAATTCCGGCACGGAGTCGGGCCAGCGGTTCGGTCCGCGCAGCTCATGATCCAAGGGCGTTTCGCCGGCTTGATCCTCGAATCCCCAGATGAAGCTCTCTTTCAGGTCTGGCTTCGCCCCGTCCTGCATTTTCGCGCCGCCCTGGCTCAACCACCCACGATGGCTTTTCGAAACGCGCACGGCTTCCTTCGCTGTTTCGTCTTGGCGGAAAAAGCGAAAGGCGGCCGCGCGCGCCGCGTCGATCAAATCGTCGGGAATGCCGTGCCCGCGGACATAGATGAAACCGGGGTTCTGGCTGGCCGCGATAAGGGCCTTGGCGACGGCTGCACTGTCTGTTCCATCGCGCAGCCCGGAAATGTCGACGACCGGTATACGGTTGATTGGGACGATGTCCGCCGATGCATAATTCATGATGCGTCACCGTCCTTGGAATAATAGCCGACGATATCGCCCTGCAAGGTCACGCCCAATCCGTTCAGGCAGCGGTTGACGTAATTGAAGTAGCCGATGATCTGGTTGGCCTCCAGGATTTCACCATCGTCGACGCCGGCCGATTTCATGGCGTCGACGTCGGCTTCCTCAATCCGCCCCGGCTGCAGGGTCAGCTTTTCCGCATAGCGCAGCATGGCCAATTGCCCGCCGGAGAATTCATCTTCCGGCCGCCGTTCCTTCAAGGCCTTTTCCACCCGCGCGGCCTTGTCCGGGTCGTCCATCAGGTGGGCGGCGTTGGCCCAGTGGTTCGACAGCGAATAGGCGCAATCGTTCAACATCGATACGTAGGAGGCGATCACCTCCTGAAACCACATGGGGATCGTGTTGGTGTCGTCATGCAGCGCTGCGCGGTACAGATAGACATGCCCCCGCATGGATGAGGGGCGCAAGCTGTGCACCCGCATCACATTGTCGACCGTACCATGCGGTGTGCGGGCAAGGTCCAGGACCTCCCGCAGCGCTTCATTGGCGTCCTCGTCCTTTATCATTCTTATCCAGGCCGACATCGTCTTATTCCTCCAGGCCGGTGCGCATCAGGGGGGCGCCCGGCCGTTCTCGCCGTTATCAGTGATGTAGAATCTTTTCCAGGAAGTCCTTGCAGCGGTCGCTCTTCGGGGTACTGAAGAAGGTTTCGGGGGACGCCATCTCGACAATCTCGCCGTGATCCATGAAGACCATCGTGTCCGCAACCCGCCGGGCGAATCCCATTTCGTGCGTGACGCACAACATGGTCATGCCGCTTTCGGCCAACTCGGTCATGACGTCCAGCACCTCATTGATCATTTCCGGGTCCAGGGCCGATGTCGGTTCATCGAACAGCATGATTTTCGGGCGCATGCAGAGCGACCGGGCAATGGCGACACGTTGCTGCTGGCCGCCGGAAAGCTGGCTTGGATATTTGTCCGCCTGTTCGGGAATCCGGACCTTCTCCAGAAACTCCATCGCCAATGCCCTGGCGTCTGTCTTCGACAGGCCGCGCGCGCGGATCGGGCCAAGGGTGCAGTTTTCCAGAACCGTCAAATGGGGAAACAGATTGAACTGCTGAAACACCATGCCGACTTCGGACCGGATTTCGGAAATGCGTTTGTTGTCATCCGTCAGCTCGATACCGTCGACTTCGATCAGGCCTTGCTCGTGGCTTTCCAATCGGTTGATGCAACGGATAAGCGTCGATTTTCCGGATCCCGATGGCCCGCAGACGACGACCTTTTCCCCGGCGCCGACGGTCAGGTCTATATCCTTCAGAACATGAAAATCATCAAACCACTTGTTCACCGCTTCGATCCGGATGATGGCCGGCCGGCCGGCATCCGCGAAGCGCTGTGCGTTTTCTTGTCCGTGATCTGTCATCGTTACCTCAGATGCCGGCCCATCCGCTTTTCAAGCCGGCCGAAAGCCAGGGCGCAGGCGTAGCAGATGGTGAAATACATTAGTCCGGTAAAAAGCCAGACTTCGAAGAAGCGCTGTTCCGAAATAGCGATTTCCATGGCCAGGAACGACAGTTCCTGGATCGATATCAGCGCGACCAAGGACGAGTCCTTGATCAAGGTGATGAACTGACCCGCGATCGGCGGGACGACGCGTTGGATCGCTTGCGGTAGGACGATGTAGCGCATGATCGCAAGTTTCGATAGGCCGATGCTGGACCCCGCCTCGTATTGACCTTTCGGCACGGCCAGGATGCCGGCCCTTACGATTTCGGCGATATAGGCGGCGGACATCATCGACAGGCTGATCAAACCGGACAGGAAGTTTTCGATCAGATTGGCCGGCCCGAACAGGAATTCCACGACGCCCAAGGTGGCGGGGGATGCTTGGTCCAGCGCGCTGCCGATATTCAGAAGCGGGATGATCTGGCTGCTGATGAAGAAATAGAACAGGAACAGGAAGGGCACCGGCGGAATGTTGCGGATAAACTCCACATAGGCCCATCCGATCAGGCGCGGCAGCAAGCGCTGACTGGTGCGCATGACGCCCAGGATCGTGCCCATGATGGACGCCACGATCAGGGCCCAGATCGAAATCCGGATGGTGGTGATCAACCCTTTGATAAGCAGGTTCGGCACCCAGTGGCCCAGGTCCTCGTCATATCGGAACAGGTAGCCCGGAATGGCGGACCAGTCCCAGGTATAAACAAGAACGGAATCGACGCGGTAGGTGACATAGGCGACCGCGGCGATGGCCGCCGCCAATACGATCACGTCCAAAATGCCGAAGCGCGGTTTTTTCGATCCTCGTACCATGACTCTACCCCCGCGCCCGGATACGGCGTTCCAGAAGAGCGACCAGGCTGGACAGCGAAATCGTCATCACCAGATACATTCCGCCGACCACGAACCAGACCTCGAAACTCAGGAAAGTATCGGCGATCAGGTTCCTGGCTTCGGTCGTAAGCTCGAAGACGGCGACAAAACTGAGGATGGCGGAATGCTTGATCAGGTTGACCAGAATACCGGTCAGGGGCGGCAACATCAGCGGCACGGCCTGCGGCAGGACGACATATCGGTAGGCCTGCAAGCGGTTCAGGCCGACGGTCGCGGATGCTTCCCACTGACCGCGGCTGACGGAATTGATGCCGGCGCGAATGATTTCCGACGCGAAGGACCCCTCGAAGAAGGCGAGGCACAGAATGCCGGTCCAAAGCGGATTGTTGATGCCCAGAATGGGCTGGAGCACGAAATAGAAGATCGAGACTTGAACCAGCAGCGGCGTGTTTCGGATCGTTTCCAGATACACTTTGGCGAGGATCCGCCCGGCGATGGAATCGGAAAGCCGCAATACCGCGGTGACCAGCCCGATGACCAGTGTCAGGACCATGCCCCATGCCGCGATCTCAAGGGTCACCAGCAACCCGTCGATCAACGGGCCCCATATCAGTTCGCCATCGATGACCCGGTAGAAGGCGCGCGGAAGCCGGTACCACTGCCAGCGGTAATCCATCGCGGCCATGCCCCGTCCGGTCAGCCAAACGAGCAGACCACCCAAGGCAACGAACTGGACGATGTCGAACCAGGTCGACTTCCACCATAGCTGCGCCGGTTTAGTGGTTGGCGGTGCTGTTGCGCCGGGCCCGGGATGGCCGGAATTGGTCGCGGAATCGCTCACGCTTCGCTCTCATGCAGGACAGAGGTCGTTCGATATCGCACGGAAAGAACCGGCGCGGCGGCGAATGGCGGCCGCGCCGGAAACAGGCCTACTCGACCTGATCCTTCCAGTCCCGGTTCTGGAACCATTTCGCGTGGGCCGACTTCAGCCAGCCGTCGAGGTTCCGGTACTGGATCCAATTGTTGAAGAAGTTCAGCGCATCCGGGTCGCCCTTGCGGACGGCGAAGGCGGACGCTGACGGATCGAAGGGCCCGACGCCGAACGGATGGTAGAGCACGTCCGGATTGTCGATGACATAATAGGCCGGCTTCGGTTCCGACGTCAGGAAGGCGTGGGCGTTGCCGTTCAGAACGTCTTGCAGCGCCTGGGCATCGTCGTCGAACTGCCGGACCTTGGCCTTCGGGAAAAGCCGCGCCGCCGTTTCACCCGGCGCGGTGCCGCGCTTGATGGTCAGCGTGACATCGCTGCTGTTCCAGTCTTCCATGGTCTCCAGACCGTCTTTCTCAGCCAGCGCCTTGTTCGCGGCCATTCCGACCGTGAGATAGGCATAGGGGTGGGAGAAATTGACCGTCAGGTTACGTTGCGGCTTTTGGACCATCCCGGTGATGATCACGTCGAACTTCTTGGCCAACAGGGCCGGGATAATGCCGTCGAAGGCGGTCGGCACGAATTCCACATCCACGCCCATATCCTCGGCAAGCTGCCGGGCGACGTCGACTTCGAACCCGATCAAATCGCCCTTCTTGTCCCGCATGGCCCAGGGAACGAAGGTCGAAAGACCGACGACCAGTTTGCCGCGCGCTTGAATATCCTCAATGACACTTTGTGCCGAGGCCTGGGCACTGACGCCGATAGCGAGTGCACCCGCCAGCGCAACGCCGATAAGTTTCCGAAAAAGTTTCATAATGCTTAGATCTCCCCTGTTCAGCGACTCCGGTACTACGAAAACCCGCTTCCTCCGGCACCTGGGGAACGGTCGGACTATACGGTCCGAACCGTTTGAATCTCGCCTCCTGGTGCGCCGCGCCGTCATCTCATGGATGCAGCGTCGTTCTTATGCGTGGAATGCTACGGGCAAACTTGCATCTCATGCAATAACTTTATCATGGATAAACATCCAGCCGTTCGGTAGGCTTCGCGCTGTCGGTCGGTCTTCCGGGCGACTATGTGTTTTGTTTGGATAGATGATGGGGGCAGACAGATGGCGCGTCAGAATATTTCAAGCGGCCGTCCTTGGGAGGACAAGGCCGGATATTCCCGGGCGGTCCGGATTGGGCCGATAGTGGAAATTGGCCTCACGTCGCCCAGCGCGCCGGATGGATCAATCCTGCATTCTGGGGATGTCTACAAGCAAACGCGCGAATGTCTGCTGATCATTGAAGACGCGCTGGCGGCGGTCGGCGCCAGCTTCAAGGATGTTATCAAGACGAACATCATGATGTTGGATACGCGGAAATGGGCGGATGCCGGCCGCGCCCATTCGGAGTTCCTGGGGGCGACGCGCCCGGGGCTTTCCTTTGTCGGCGTTAGCGGTTTCTTCGACCCGTTGATCGAAGTCGAGGTCGAGGTCACCGCCTATATCGAGGATGACGCATAGTTTTCCCGATCGGCGGAAGACAGCGCCCCTGACCTAAAGGGTAGCCAACGCGCTGAGCCCGTCCCGGTCGGTGATCGAAATCGACCCGCGGGCCAGGGATACGAAGCCGCGCCGGTGCAGTTCCTTCAACTGACGGCCGACAACCTCACGTGCCGTGCCCAATTCGGTGGCGAGGTCTTGATGCGTCACTGTGAGCGTGCCGTCGGGCGAGGCCAGGGCGAGGAGACGTTGCGCCAACCGCTTGTCCAGGCGTTCGAAGGCCACTTCCTCCACCACATGCATGACATCGGAAATCCGGTGGGAATATTCCCCGAAAACCATACGCCGGAATCCTGCCGACCGGGCGAGGGCATCCTCGAACGCGCCTTTCGGTATGGCGATCGCGTGAACTTCCGACTCGGTCACCCCCTCGGCGCTATACATTTCGTCGGAAAGCAGACAGGCGGTTGTCATGATGCAGCTTTCGCCGCCGGAGACGCGGTAAAGAACGATTTCTCGGCCCGATGCAGAGGTTTGCTGCACACGGACGGTTCCGTCCAAGACCAATAGGAAACTTTCGGCGGCAAAGCCGGGTGCGAAGACAGTCGTTCCAGGGGGCAACGTCACGCGCTGGGCGTTGTCGGTCAGGATGGTCCGGTCGGGTACCGGCAGCGCCGCCAGATCCGGAAACTGGTCGATCCATTCCGTCATAAATCACCCCTCCAAAGGCGCAGCCAAACCGGGAAACCTCACGGCCGCGTGACTAAGTCACATACATACCGGGGCCGCAAGCGCATGGTGGCTGTTGTGAGTATCCGCGCCGGGTCACCGGTAAGCGGGTCAAGGATTACCCCCTCGTTCGGCTGCAATCAATCGGACGGTTGGGCGTATTCGGCGTATCGACCGCCAGTGCCAGGCGGGGACCGGCATCAAGAAAGCCGATGGAGGAAAGCAATGAAACCGAGTGTGAAGACCTTTTTCGACGAAGCGACCTTTACCGCGTCGCATGTGGTGTGGGACCCGACGACAAAGCATGCCGCGATTATCGATTCCGTTAAGGATTACGATCCGAAATCGGGCCGAACCTCGACGACATCAGCCGATGCGTTGATCGCTTTTGTGAAAGCGGAAGGGTTGAACATCGAATGGATCCTGGAAACCCATGTCCATGCCGATCATCTGACCGCCGCCCCTTATCTGAAGGCTGCCTTGGGTGGGAAAACCGGTATCGGTGCGCGCATCGACGTGGTCCAAGGGGTCTTCAAGACGGTCTTCAACGTGGAAGACTCCTTCGCGACGGATGGGCGGCAGTTCGATCATCTCTTCCAAGACGGCGAGGTCTTCCACATCGGTGAGATGGAGGCGACCGTGATCCACACGCCGGGCCATACGCCGGCCTGTGCGACCTACGTTATCGGCGATGCCGCCTTTGTCGGGGATACGCTGTTCATGCCGGACTTCGGCACCGCCCGCTGCGACTTTCCCGGCGGCGACGCGCGTCAGCTTTATCAATCGATCAAGAAGATCCTGTCCCTGCCGACCGAAACCCGCCTTTTCATGTGTCACGATTATGCACCGGGCGGGCGTGATTATGTGTGGGAAACCACCGTCGGTGCTCAGCGCGAAAGCAACATCCACGTCAATGACAGCGTCGATGAGGATGCCTTCGTCAAGATGCGGACGGAACGCGACGCGAAATTGGATATGCCGGTCCTGATCCTGCCATCGGTGCAGGTCAATATGCGTGCGGGCGATTTGCCGCCGCCGGAGGACAACGGCACGCGCTATCTGAAAATTCCGCTCGACGCTCTTTGATCGACACCCATTGAGCAGACCAGACGGAATCGGAGGAAACGAGTCATGAAAATCAATACTGTTGATACGGAACTCAGTGTCTCGCCGCAAATCGCGGCGACGGATATCGCGCAAATCGCGCGGGCGGGGTTCAAGACGATTGTCTGCAACCGCCCAGACGGCGAAGGCAACGATCAGCCGCTGTTCCATGAAATCGAGGAAACCGCGAAGAAGGCGGGGCTTGAATGCCATTACCTGCCGGTCGAAAGCGGCAAGGTACTGGACGAAGACGCCGAAGCCTTCGGCAAATTGCTCGATAGCGCACCCAAGCCGGTTTTCGCTTATTGCCGGACAGGCACGCGGTCGATCACGCTTTGGTCGCTCAGCCGGGCTGGAAAGGTCGAGTTGCCGGAAATTCTGACGAAGGCCAAAAAGGCCGGATACGACATGTCCGGCGTGGTGCGGCGCGTTGCGAATAAGGGCAAGACGCCAAGCAATGCGGTCGACGGTAAATTCGACGTCGTCATCGTCGGGGCCGGCGCGGCGGGTGTCTCCGTTGCCTCCTCAATCCTGTCGCGGGCGCCGGATATCGACGTCGCAATCGTCGACCCGGCCGATATCCACTACTATCAGCCGGGCTGGACCTTGGTCGGCGGCGGCGTTTTCCAGGCGGATGAAACGGTCCGGACTCTGTCCTCGGTTCTTCCCAGCAACGTCCATTGGATCAAATCCGCGGTTGCCGCCTTCGAACCGGAAAAGAACACGGTTCTGCTCGAAGGGTGCCGGGTGATCGAATATGGCCGGTTGGTCGTTTGTCCGGGCCTGAAGCTGGACTGGCACAAAATCGACGGGCTCGACGATACGCTCGGGAAGAATGGTGTCACGTCGAACTACCGTTTCGACTTGGCCCCCTATACCTGGAAACTGGTCAGCGGCATGCGCGAAGGGACGGCACTGTTCACACAGCCGCCGATGCCGATCAAATGCGCCGGGGCGCCGCAGAAGGCGATGTATCTGTCGGCCGACCATTGGCACCGCCAGGGCGTGCTGAAGAATATTGATATCGGCTTCTATAACGCCGGCGGTGCGCTCTTCGGTGTGAAGGAATACGTTCCGGCCTTGATGGAGTATGTCGAGAAGTACAACGCCAACCTGATGTTCAGCCATAACCTGACCGCCATCGACGGACCGGCCAAGAAAGCCTGGTTCACGAAGACGGACGGTGACGGTAATACGGAAACGATCGAAAAGTCCTTCGACATGATTCATGTCTGTCCGCCGCAATGCGCGCCGGACTTCATCCGGGTCAGCCCCTTGGCAGACCAAGCTGGTTGGGTGGATGTCGATCAGAATACGCTGCGGCACAAGACGTATGAAAACATCTGGAGCTTGGGCGATGTGATGAACGCGCCCAATGCGAAGACAGCGGCCGCGGCGCGGATGCAGGCGCCGATCGTTGCCCAGAACATCCTGACCGATATGGGGCGCGGGCCGGGCGTCGCCCATTACGACGGCTATGGGTCCTGCCCTCTGACGGTGGAACGCGGCAAGATCGTCCTCGCGGAATTCGGTTATGGCGGCAAGTTGCTGCCAAGCTTTCCGACATGGCTGATCAACGGCAAACGGCCGAGCCGCCTTGCTTGGTTGCTGAAGGAAAAGATTCTGCCGCCGGTCTATTGGGAAGGCATGTTGCGCGGCCGCGAATGGTTGGTGAAGCCGAAGGTCGCGAAACCGGAAATCGTCAACTAACCCTTACGCGTTGGATATATTCGGAATGATTGAGCGGGTCCTGCCCTGCATCGGCTGGCTGCGCCGTTACGATGCGGAAGCTTTCCACGGCGACGCCTTGGCGGCGGTTATCGTCACCATCATGTTGATCCCGCAAAGCTTGGCCTATGCCTTGCTTGCCGGGTTGCCGCCGGAAGTCGGCCTGTACGCCAGCATGTTGCCTTTGGCGGGCTATGCGCTGTTCGGGTCGTCGAACGCGCTGGCCGTGGGGCCGGTCGCGGTGGTGTCCCTGATGACCGCGGCGGCGATCGGGAATGTCGCGGCGAACGGCAATGTGGACTATGCCTCGGCGGCGCTGGCGCTGGCCTTGATGTCGGGTGTGTTCTTGTTGGCGATGGGGCTTTTGCGGCTCGGCTTCCTGGCCAGCCTGCTCAGCCATTCCGTGATTTCGGGTTTCATCACCGCGTCGGGGCTGCTGATCGCCACCAGTCAGCTCAAGCATATTCTGGGGGTCAGCGCATCCGGGCATAACATGCTGGAACTTGTGCAATCGCTGATCGCCCATGCGGGGGAGGCGAACGTTCCGACCTTGGTGATCGGCGTCTTGGCGACGGCCTTTCTGTTCTGGGTTCGCGCGAAACTCAAACCGATGCTCAAGTCCTTGGGCTTTGGCCCGGTCATGGCGGATGCCCTGGCCAAAGCAGGCCCGGTCGCGGCGGTAATCGTCACGATCCTGGCGGTCGAATTTCTGGGACTGGATGGGGATGGGGTGAAGGTGGTCGGGGCGATCCCGCAAGGACTGCCGCCATTCTCGGTCCCCCCGGTCGATATCGACCTATGGCGGGAATTGATGCCGTCGGCGATCCTGATCTCGATCATCGGATTCGTGGAATCCGTTTCCGTCGCCCAGACATTGGCCGCCAAACGGCGGGAGAGGATCTATCCGAACCGCGAATTGCTCGGGCTCGGCGCCGCGAATGTGGCGGCGGCTGTCAGCGGCGGCTATCCGGTGACGGGCGGGTTCGCGCGGTCGGTCGTTAATTTCGACGCCGGCGCGCGCACGCCGCTGGCGGGTGTGATGACGGCGGTGGGGATTGGATTGACGGCGATGTTCCTGACGCCGCTGTTCCATCAACTGCCGAAGGCGACCTTAGCGGCGACCATCGTCGTGGCGGTCTTGTCGCTGGTCGACCTGGGGGCGCTACGCCGCACGTGGAACTACTCGAAGATGGACTTCGCCGCCATGGCCGCGACCATCGTGATGGTTCTCGGCATGGGGGTGGAAATCGGGATCATCACCGGTGTCGGCCTGTCGTTGGTTCTATTCCTGGGCCGTACCGCCCGCCCGCATTTTGCCGTGGTGGGGCAGGTGCCGGGCACGCATCACTTCCGAAACGTGAAACGGCATGAAGTGATCACCAGCGGGAAAGTCTTGAGTGTGCGGGTCGATGAAAGTCTGTACTTCGCCAATTCGCGCTGGTTGGAAGACATGCTGTACGACATGGCGATCTCTAGCCCGACGGTAAAGCATGTGGTGTTGATCTGTTCGGCCGTGAACGCGATCGATTCCAGCGCGCTTGAAGGGTTGGAAGGGTTGAGCGATCGGCTCGATGCCGCCGGTGTGACCTTCCACCTGTCGGAAGTCAAAGGCCCGGTCATGGATAAGTTGAAGAAGACGGAATTCCTCGCCCATTTGACCGGCGCCATTTTCCTCAGCCAGCATGACGCGATGGCGGCCTTGGATCCCGAAGCGACGGCGGCGGCGGAAAAAGGCGAACGATTACCCGGCTCGCGCAGCCGACATACTGCCTGAACCCGGGCTAGTTCGGGTCGCCGGCCGGGCGGAAAAACCTAGTGACGGACAGGATGCGGTCCAGCCCGACGGCGAACAGCAGCAGCAGCAAGGGGTCGACCGGAAGGCGGTATTTCGGCGACATGACGGGGCCGGTCACCAACAGGAAATACAGTATCAAAGCGGTAAGTAAGCCGGCGGTGACGGCATCGCGTTTGAACAGTGTGATAAGACCGTATGCGCCGAGTAGGTTCACCAGTAGAAGTGTCAGGGCTGACGCGGCCACGAGGGCGAAATACAGCAGATTTTTCTGGTGGCCGAGGAAGGACAGAATTTTTTCCTTAGTCCCGCCCGCTTGGTCATAGAAGCTGCCGCTAACCAATTCCCGAACACGCGGATCGACCATGATTGAGGGGGCGGAGAGATTGACGATGGCGCCCTCCAGCCAGGCCTGGACAATGGTCCCGACGCCGGTCTTTGACATTTCAGCAAAGGCCAGTTCGGTCTTGTTGGCGGATATTTCGAATTTCTGCTCTATGCCGTCGACGGTGCGTTCAGAATAGTTCTGCTCGTATATAGCCCGGAGATCGGCAATCGCCCGCTCCCGTGGTGTGCCCTCCGCCTTGGCGATGACAACCGGCGCCACCCAATACAGCATGTGCTGTCCTGTCTGCGCGGTCAGACTATAGGAATCGTAGACCGTGGCGTTACGAACCAGCAGCGGGGCAATGCACAGACTGCCCGCGACAAGGAAAGCCAGCCCGCCCAGAACCCCCTCGCGCCACTTCGACTGAAAGGCGGCGATCAAGACAAAGCAAACGGGAATGCAGAACAACAAAGGATACAGGACCGAACGGGTGGCCAAGGCCAGGCCGAAACACAGACCGGCAAAAAGGGCATCTCTGAAATGGAAGGTTCTAAGATGTTTGAGGCCCAGATAAACAGCCAATGTCAGGAAAAACAGGAATACCGTTTCGGTCAGCAGCAGGCCGGAAAAAATAATCATTCCAGGGCAAAGGGCCGCGGCCAGCCCCGCGAAGACACCGGCGCGGCGGCTGTAGGTCACACCCATCTTGAACATGATCGCGCAGGTCGCGGTGTCCAGAACCGCCTGGCTCAGCAGTACGGCGGTCGGCACGTCCCCGAAAACCGCCCGGATGCCGAGGATCATATAGGGGTATAAAGGCATCCGTTCGGTTTCCGGGATCAGGGTGCCGTCTATGATCGTGCGATAGAAGCCGCCCAGATCGGCGATGTTTGATGCCGTCGCCCAATAGATTTTGGCGTCTTCGAGGAAGGTCAGATCGGGTCGAGCGGACATCAGGACGACGTTGATCAACCGCAAAACCAGCGCCAGTCCGGTGACGAGCAGAAGGGCCTGCCGCTCCGTAAGGCCGTCCAATTGCTTCAACACGCTGTTCATGGGACCCGGCGCCTATGCCTGAACAAGGGTTGATGTTTCGGCCTCGAACCGGGCGATTGCCGTCTCGAGACTGAATGTAGCGGGCAGAAGACTGTCACGGGGAAGAGTGCCTGTCGGTTTCGTCCAATCCTTCAGGCGCATGACGAATTCGTCCCAATCCTTGGAAACCGCGACACAATCCGGTTCTGCAAGACGGGCGACCTCGTGGATAGCGCCGCTTGTATGTGTTGCCAGAACAGGTGTGCCGCAAGCAAGCGCTTCAAGGGCGGCGTTCGGCATGCCTTCCCAGCGGGACGGCAAAGCGAAAAGGTCCGCCGATGCCAGGATGGTCCAAGGTTGTTTGACGAAACCCGCGAAGTCGACGCGGTCCGAGATGCCCAGTTCCGTCGCCAGATTAAGCAAGCGGTCGTGTTCCGGCCCCGTGCCCAGAATCGTCAAATGTGTTCCGGCCGCGCAATCGGCAAAGGCATTCAACAGTCGGTCGAAACCTTTTTGCGCGGTAAGGCGGCCGGCGGCGACGATATGTATTCCATCCGCCTTGGTTGATTGCGGCTCAAGCGAATTCCGGATCGTCTGGATATCCACCGGGTTGTAGATAACCGTCGATTTGGTCGGCGCGACCCGGTGGTGCGCCTGCAACGCCTGCTCCATGGTATGGGAACTGGCGATGCATAGATCCGCGTCACGATACAGCCATTTTGACAGCGCGTAGACCAGACGATCAAAGCCCTTCATGCGGTCGTTCAATGCGTGGAGATTGGCCTCGCGGATGACGAGACGTCCGGGAAGGAATCGGCGTGCCAGCAGCAATGCGACATTCACATACCCCAAGGAAGAGAAGGTGATGTCCGGGCGTTCCCGGCGCAGGGTGGCGAACAAGGACCAAATGGCGCTGCGAAGCCGGTCCTTGTGGAGATCGATGACGGGCATCTCTTCATCCACAAGGTCCCGCAGGGGCCCGGTTCCGTTGAAAACGATCACCGTCGTGCGGTGTCCTTTCCGACGCATGCCATTGGCGAGGTGAAGGGTAACGCGTTCCGCGCCCCCGCCGGTAAAGGACGGTAGAACGAAACAGAAATGCATCGCGGTTGTACTGCTATCCGTGTGCAACGGCTTGCGAAACGGCATCGCATATCCGTTCTTGATCCTCGCCCGAGAGGTAGGGGTGGAAGGGCAGGCTCAAAACCTGTTCCGATGCCTGCTCGCTTTGATCCAACCCGGACCGGGCGAATTGTTCATACGCCGGTTGCTGATGCAGCGGGCGCGGATAGTAGACCATCGACGGGATGCCCTTCTCGGAAAGCGCGGCGACGATCGAATCCCGGTTGTCCACACGAATGGTGTATTGAGCCCAGGCCGAGGTGACGTCTTCCGGGACGACCGGCGTTTTTACGATGTTGGAAAGCCGTTGCTCATACCGCGCGGCGACCTTCTGACGGGACGCCAACTCGTCGTCGAAGATGTCCAGCTTCGACAGCAGGATCGCGGCCTGCATGGTATCCATACGGGCGTTCAGACCGATGCGGACAATATCGTATTTGGCGTCACCCTTGCCGTGCGCCCGGATCGAAGCGCAGCGGTGAGCGATTTCGTCGTTATCGGTCAGAAGCGCGCCGCCATCGCCGAAACATCCAAGCGGTTTGGCTGGGAAAAAGCTGACCGCGGTGATGTCGGCAAGGGTGCCGACACGGCCGTCCGGGGTGCTCGCGCCATAGCTCTGCGCGGCATCGCCGATCAAGGCCAGTCCGTGCTCGTCGGCAAGGCTGCGCAACGCGCCATAGGGCGCCGGCAGGCCATACAGGTCGACGGCAAGGATCGCCTTTGCCGCGACCTTGCCCTCGTCCGCCAGTTCCGCCAGGGTCCGTGCCGCCGCTGCCGGGCAGATGTTGTAGGTAACCGGATCGATATCGACGAAGACCGGGGTCGCCCCCAGCAGTTGGACCACTTCGGCCGTGGCGGGAAAGGTGAAGGCCGGGACCAGCACGCCGTCCCCCGGGCCGATATCGATCGCCATCATGGCCATCAACAAAGCGTCGGTTCCGCTGGAACAACTGATTGTATGGCGCGCGCCGCAATGGGCGCTCAACCGATCCTCAAGCTCCTTGATCTCCGGCCCCATGATAAACCGTCCATGGTCCAGCACCTTGGCGATCCGCGCGTCGACATCGGTCCGAATGCGGGAAAGTTGGGTTTTTAGATCGACAAAGGGAATCGTGCTCATGTCGGTATCCTAGGATTAAGTGATCGTGAGAAGGAAAAGGGTCATAAAAGGGTCAGGCCGTCGGGGCCGACGGAATAACGTTCGCCGGTCGAGGGGCAGACCAGATCTTCCCCCAGCCGGTCGCCATTGCGCGAGACCCAGCCGGCTTGCCTGGCCGGGTTGCCCAAGACGAGTGCATGGTCGGGGACGTCTTTCGTGACTACCGCACCGGCGCCGATCATCGCATACCGGCCGATCACCGTTCCACAGACAACCGTGGCGTTCGCGCCGATGGACGCCCCTTTCTTGACCAGGGTCGGCAGAAATTCGCTTTTGCGGTTCACGAAGGCACGCGGCGTCAGCACATTTGTGAAAACCATGCTGGGGCCGCAGAAGACATCGTCCTCCAGGGTCACACCTTTGTAGATCGACACATTGTTCTGGATTTTACAGTCGGACCCGATCGAAACGTTCGGCCCGACGCTGGCGTTTTGACCGAACACGCAGTTCTCACCGATCTTGACCGCCGATAAAATGTGAGAGAAATGCCAGATCTTCGTGCCCGCGCCGATTTCCACATCGGCGTCGACCACGGCGGTTTCGTGGACAAAATAGCCGGTATCGGTCATGGCGTGCCGTCCAAATCCCAGGCCAGTGCCGGTTTTGTCGTTTCACCCGTCCGCAAGGCTCGCTCGCAGGCATCCAGAACGGCCAGTACCCGCAATCCTTCAGCGGCGTCCGAGCGCGGCCTTGTGCCGTTCGTGATGCAGTCAAGGAAGTGCTGGCATTCGTTTCGAAGCGGTTCCGAGCGCTCATACGGGATGGGCGTCGCATCGGCTTTTTCGATCTCGGGAAGGCTTTCGTTCCAACCGATACGATGGTCATAGAGAACCAGTTTCCCGTCCTCGGCCTGTGTGTCGTCGAACACCGCCATTCCCTTGGTACCGACGACGACAAGTTTCTGGTCTTTGAACGGGTGAAGCCAGGAGACGAAGATATGCGCTTGCACCCCGTCCGAAAAATCCATGTGCGTCAGCGATGTGTCGGCGACCGGGGGATACAGCCAGGTGCCGCCATTGGAGACGATCCGGGACGGCATTTCGCCGATCAGGGATAGCAGCATCGAGATATCGTGCGGCGCGAAAGACCAAAGGGCGTTTTCCTCGTTTCGAATGCGCCCAAGGTTCGTCCTGTTCGAATAGGCATACCGGATGTCGCCCAACCCGCCCTGCGCGACGAAATCTTGCAGCGCGATGAAAGCCGGATGATAGAGCAATAGATGGCCGACCATCAGGGTCAGGCCGCGCTCCTCCGCAAGCAGCCTCAGCTGTTTCCCCTCTTCCAAGTCGAGGCAGAGAGGCTTTTCGGCAAAAACATGCTTTCCGGACTGAAGGGCGGCGCGGGCGATCTCACCATGGGTCGCGCCGGGGCTGGAGATAACGACACCGTCGATATCCGGATCGTCCAGAATGGCCTGCAGGTCCGGTTGGGCCGCCACGCCGTCATACTGTGAAACCATCGCCGACAGTCTTTCGGTGTCCGGGTCGCAAACCGACCGCAGCGCGCCCAGAGCATGAAAATTGCGCACGTGGTTCTTACCCCAGCCACCCGCGCCGATAACCGCTACATTAGGCACTTTCTTCATCTCTGTACTCCGGCAATTGACTGCAATAAATCGAGCTCCCGCGCCATGCGGTCGTCCCAGCCCGGCAGTGTCTCAGATACTTTCTGCATGGCTTCCATGCGGCTCAACCGCTCCGATGGGTTGCGGTGCAGCCGTGTGATCGCTTCGGCCAAGGCATCGATGTCGCCCGCGTCCGGAATGCGGACGGCCGTGTCCGGTCCCAGAAGTTCGTCAGTGTCCGCATCGACCCCGATATCGGGTTGCGATGACGGAATAATGACACAGCGGCCCGACCGGTAGGCTTCAAGGTTCGCATTGCTGAGGTTTCCCTGCTTGTTCAGCGACACATAAATGTCAGCCAGGGATTGGACGGCGAGAATCTGATCATGAGGCAACCGGTCGATCAAAGCAAAGGCGTGGTCGGCGCCGGCATCGACGACGGCCCGCTGAATGGGTTCTTTCAGGGGGCCGGTGCCGACCATAATGGCGAACAGCCCGTCGGGGCAATCCTTGAACGCTTTCAGGAACCCGTCGGCGAATTCCTGCGCGCCCTTCATATCCGTCAGTTTCCCCACGAACAGGACGACCGTTTTCTGCGCCAGTCCGGGCGGCAGCGACGGGGGCAAGGATTGCGCCGGATCGGGATTGTCCACACCGTTCAGCAGATAGGCGACCTGCACACCTGGCCGAAGTGCCTTCGACGCCCAGGCCGGAAAACCACTGCCATCCTGTGTGCCCAGGGCCGCCGTGAAAGGCGACCGGTACAGCCACGCCATGGCGCGCAGGACAAGGCTTTTGCTTTCAAGCGCCGTTCTCATCACCGGGTAAATGCCCATAACCCGAAACAGGGTTTTGAAATTTGTGAAGCGGGCGAGGAACCCGGCGAGCAACAGGTTGGCATTTCCGATATAGACGAGGTCCGGATTGCTGGATCGAATACGTTTGTAGACCTGAAAAGCCTGGCGGACCTCCATTAGCGCCCGGCGGGCCTTTCCCCAAAGACCTTTGCCGCAGTTGGCGGACGGGATGATATGAACCGGTGTCTTCAGCCCGTCCAGCGCCAGGGTCGCGGCTGCCGGAAAATCGCGGACGAGATGATCGTCCTTGGCGGTGAAAATGAATTCGCAGTCGATGCCCTTTTCTTCGCAAGCCTCCATCAAACGATAGACGGTCGGCACGCCGGTGGGCTTCCAGAAGCCGGACCGAAAGCTATCCTCGAAACCGGAAAAGAGGCGATAGACGAAGGTTATGCGCATGCCTGTTCCAGCGGAAGGTCTAGCGGGCATCAACCGGCCGGTCACGGTAGGGAATGCAATTGTCACCTACCTGTACCGTCTCGGCTTCATGTCTTTGCGCCCGCCAAAGGTCGATCTTCTCGACCGACGTGCCCGCCGGCGTTGTCCACCAGATCGGATGGGTCAGAAGCTGCAGGGCTTTGCCGGCGGCCGCGGCCTCATGATCCATCGGATGTCCGAAGCGCCACGCGCCCCGTGAATCCGAACAATAGCCGATCCGGCTGAAATACCGGGGCATGTAGGTGTGAGAGCGGCCGGCAAGGGTGGCCGGATTGTCCAACCATTCCGGGGCCGGTCTGTGGAAGCTGATCAGGTTGACCGCCCGGCCGGTGAGGTCGGATAGCAGGCCACATTCGGCGCCCGCTGCTTCTTCGAGTGCGTCCGGCGCATAGCATGAGACGTCGAAATGCAATTCCACCGCATGTCCCAGCGCAATGATCCGTTGCAGCGCGGCGCGGCCCTCACGGGTGACGAGATTGTAAAACGGATTGGTGAGCATGACGAAATAGGTCGCCGCGATGCCAAGCGCCGCCTCCGTTTCCGCAAGCGTGGTGGCGAGGTCTATCGAGAAATCGACGTCATGCCGCGCGATGACATGGCGCGCGTCCTCCTCCGCGGCGTCAAAGCCGACAAAGGCATATCCGCGGTCGTGAAACGCACCGACCAGCGCCCGGTAGGCGTCGATGTCCATCTCGGTTCCGGTGTCAGTCACAGGCAAGATCCAACAGGCGATTGTAGAAGGGCCACAATGGCGCGGTCGTTTGATTGTTGTGATACAGGAACACGAATTGGCCCTGGTACCGTTTGCATTGATCGATGACCGCGCGGCATTCTTCAAGCGCTTCGTCGATGCTCATGGAGCGATATTTGCCGCCGAAAAAGCCGAAGTCGAGAACGGCGGTGGAGGCTTGGCGCAGGGAGAGCGTCTTGCGCTGACGCAGGCTGTAGGCCGGGACCGCATGGGCAGAACCGGTGCGGAAGCCGCTTTTCTCGGGATAGCCGAGCGTCAGGTCCAGATCCATTCCCATCCGGTCCCAAATCTCTGCGGTCACGCCTGTCTTGTAATGCAGAACATGCTGCCGGCCTTCCAGGACCGGAACACCGGCCAGGGCTTCCAGATCCCGGCGTTGCCGGGCCCATTCCTCTTCGTCGTCCCAGGTTTGGAATCCGGGATGATAGCCAAGCCGGTGGCCGCCTTGCCGGATGCGCCGGATGACCTTACCGGTCAGCTTGGGATACTTGGCCGCATAGGGCGCGTCCATCGGGTCCAATGTGGGGCCCATGAAGTAGAAGCGGCTTTTCAAACCGTGGTTTTCCGATGCCGCCATCAGATCCTCGATGGAGCGCCAGGGCGCGCCGGAGAAGTATCCCTCCCGCAGCCGGTTCGCCGCTTTTGAAAGGCTGCGCCGCTTGATCAGGTCGCCCATTGCCCAGCGCAGCGGTTCGTGGACGCTGTGATACCCTTTCAGCGAGTCTATGTCGTGGGTCGGAATGACATCGTAGCGGGTAGTGTATTCGGGTGTGCCGTTCAGCAATGCTGCCGCGATATCCCACGCGGCCCTGTCGGCAAGGGCCTCGCCATAGCGGCCGCAGCGCGCAACCAGGTCCGCTTCGATCGTATAGCGGCCGTAACGGTCGCCGGTCTCCGCGCCGTATTCTTCAAGCCTGGATATCAAGACGAAAATCGAGCCGATCGCATCATAGGGAAGGCGCGCTTCAATTGCAGAAGTCTCACCCGCGGGTGGGAACAACGGGGTCGTTCCCGTCTCCATTGCTGTGAGGTCTTCGAGGGCTTTCCGGTTTGGAAGCAGATCGCCTTTGTCGCCGATCGTGACACAGGCCGGGAAGGCAACCGCCGGAATGGTCAGAATGGCGTCGTCGGGGGCGTCGGCGCCATAGTGAAGCGCAACTTCCGCCCCGTCATCGAAACGCAGCGGAAACATGGCTTCCAGAAAGCGGCAGACATGGTCCAGCTCAGGCCGGAAGGCTTGCAGTTCCGGTGCCGTGGAAAGGCGTATTGAGCGTTTTTCCGTCATCGGGTTTGAGGCCCCCGGCCCGGACGGCCTTGATGGTCCAAACCGTGATCTTGCAGATAGCTTTCGCATCGCAGGGCGACCCCGCTTCGGAAACCGCGCCGGTCAAAAAGGGCGCGGCTATAGGGGCGATAGGCGAGGGTGGAGATCACGTCGGTCCAATACAGAAAAACCTGGCGATCCATGCGCCGCCAAGCATCCCGGCCGAAGGGCGCCGTAAGACACTTTCCAAGAAATCGCATGGGTCTCGTCCAGGGTGGGGTCACGAATTCCGGATGGCGCATCGGTTGCCAGACCGACCCAAGGTTCAAATCCGCCAAGGTGTCGACATACAGTTTTTGGCGGCGCTTCAAACGCCACGGGACACTCTGCCAAAAGTCCAAGAAGATCTTGTGCCACAGCGGCAGCCGCCATTCGTGGCCAAGATGTTCGTAGACGCGCTGACCGGAAATGACGAATTTCGTCTGACGCGCTTCGAACTCCAGATATTCATAGAGGGACCGGCTGTCCATGGTGTCCAGCTCTTCGCTGCTGAACCGTTCGTGCAGTGACGCGAACAGGCGATCCCGGATCGCGGCGTCGTTGCCTGCCGTATGCAGGTCTTTCCACAGGCTGTAGTGCTTTGTCACCTGTGCCTGGATCGCGCGGTCGGCCGAGCCATTGCCGGCGGCGTCCTGGAACAGTTTGTCCGGGATGTGACCGCCGGAAATATAGTCGCCGGAATTGCCGTTGATGAAGACTGCGTCCTCCGGAACGCTGTTCATGGTCTTCAGCATGGAGACGGCATAAAAATCCTGAAGGAAGGGAAGAGACCCACAGGTATCCGACACTTCCATATAACGGTGAAAATCCGACGAGTCGGAGAAACGTCTGATGTCCGACGGCGAATACGGCACGAAAATCCAAGGAATACCCATCTGGTCCGCAATCTTCTGCGATGCCTGGGCTTCGAAATTCCCGGGTCGGCCATAGGCATAAGCCGTAACGTTTTTATGCCCGTTTTCCACCAAGCCGGACACGACAAGGCGGGAGTCCAATCCTGCGGAGAGGGGGACGAAAACCGGTCTGTCTTTCAGCTCTTCGGCCAAATCGCCAAACACGTCATGGATCGCGTCCGCCAAGCGGGATTGCCAGGTCTGATCCTCCGCCGTGTCGTCGGCCGCCACGGGCAGATAGTGGTAATAGCGCTGGAACGCTACCTTGCCCGTTCTGTGGTCGATGCAGGCAATCTCCCCAGCGCGCAGCTGCTCAAGGCCTGCATACAGCGTCTCACGGCCCGCCGTATAGCCGGCCATCGCGATTTGCAGTCCCGCATGCTCGTCGATCTCCGCAAGGCCAAGCGTTTTGCGCAGAACGTTGCCTGATTGTCCGATGACAATCTTGGCGTTCTGCGCACCGATGAGAAGCGGGATCGAGCGGACATGGTCCGTCATCGCGACAGTCACATCGCGGTTCTGCAGAACGAATGCGAAATTACCGCTGACCGAACCAAGCCAATCCGCGCAGGCGTCGAATGCCCCATCCGTGGTCAGGCCTTCCAGAAGCGCCGCGGGCGACCGCGTTGCATGGCCCTTCTGCCAGATTGTTCCGTGATCATTGTCTTGCTTCGACCAGCCGAGATCGGCGTCGAACAAAAGCGATGGCGCCAACATCCCGGTCATGATCCGCCACGCGCCAGTCGATACGCTTGCGCCCACCGGTACAGGCCGGTTGATTTGCTAACGCGCCAATAGACCTGCTGCTCCCCCCCGAAGGCACGGAAATAGCGTTCGATCGGGGCATGCATCGAGCCTTCGAAGTCGAAACCCTCGGCGTTTTTCGCGGCGGTCTGAATGGCGTTCCATAACAGCAGGCTCATCGCGCCGTTTGTCCGTGTTTCGGGGTCGGTTCCGCCATGAACGTAGTAAGCGCAGGCCTGATCCCAGACCAGGAACAGTGCGGCATGTGCTTGGCCGGCTTCATCCATCGCCGCCATGATCGTGCCGCATTCCCGTGCTGCCGCGGCTTCCGCAAGCGCGCCGAGAAGATCCGGGTCGGTCTTCACGGATTTCCCCTGGTTTCGATAGGTCTTGGCGTTGAGGTCCACCAAAATGTCCAAGGGTGCGTCACTGACAACGGTCAGCTGTCGTTGCGCCTTTCGAATCTCGCGGCGGATGTTCTCGCGGAACATTCCCCAAACGGCATCGGTATCCGAAATGTCCTTCAGCCGGTAGGTCAGTCTTGGTTCGACGGAAAATCCGGCCTGGGTCAGGGGGTAGAAGATCTCGGCGGCGGGGTGAAAGTCCTGCTGGAAATAACCCGCCGCAGGCAGCCGTTCCAACATGTCGGCCAATGCAGCCTGCCGCCGACCCAATACCGTCGACGGTTTGCCGTCCATGGCGGCGAAGGATGGGCCGAGCCAGGGCGTCATGGGCGGCATCGTGGAAATGGTGGCGCCATAGGATCCGGCGCGCGGAACCAGATACGGAAACCTGGCGATGCTGGCGCCGTTTTCTTCTATGCAGACTTCGTCCCAGCCATTTGGGGCGGCGATATCCAGCCACCAAGGCTGATCGAAGGGGGAATTTCCAATCATGTCGACCGCTCGGGAACGTGCGCCGGCGAATTGCAGACGGCGGCGATTTCAGTCTGCAACGCGTCCGGGAGGGCGGGGGCTTTGGTCTCGGGAAAGCTGGGTGGGACCTGGCCGCGCGTGGCTGGCAGCATCGTGTGACGCGCTACAAATGCATCGACGCGCGCCAGCGTCGCAGCCGTGTCTTCAAGAAAATCTTCGTATTGAACCGACAGGAAGCGTTCGTCGGGAAGGGTGCTTGCATCAGCGGCAACCGATTTTCTGACAGCTTCGATCTGTTCGAAAACCTGTCTTACCGGATCGTCCTGGTCTGAAACCGTCAATCCGGCGGGCCGCACGGACCACCAATCGTCATAGGTCCCGTTCTCCAATTTGCGCTGGGCAAGAATGGATTGCGCGTTCCGTTCCGGATCGCGTCGAACTTCAATGAAAAGGCAGTCCGGAAAGGCCTCGTCCAGGGCTGCCATCCGGACGCTGTTGATAACGTTTTTGAAGATGACGGGCGCGTCACAGGCCTGTGTCAGGGCGGCAACCGATGCTGTCATTTGTCTTAGGCGGCCGTGCGGTATAGCACCGCGCCCGGCGGAATGTGGGTTGCGCGGAAAAAACCGATACCAGAACGCACCGCATTCGCTGGGACCATCCGGGCTTTTTGTCCTGCCGCCGGACGAGGCGAAATCGCCTGACGTCTTGCCGGGCCGCCAACCCGTGAAGGAATGCCAAAGCCCCGGTGCGGCATGCCGCGCGCAATGCCAGTTGCTGATATAACCGTATGCCCGGGCTTGAACCAGTAGCTGGTAGAACAAGGTGGTTCCGCTGCGAGGCGCGCCAATGATGAATATCGGCGGATATTTCGGATAGGTTTGGCCCGTCAGACGGCAATAGATATCCGTCTCGAAAAATCCGAGCGCCTTGTTCGAGAAATGCTTGGCAATCTTCAGCGGTTGCACCGAAGCTTGAACCTCCAGGGGAAAATACGGTCGCTCCTAGCGAACCTTGAACACGGGGCGGGCGACATCGCCCTTGAGCCAGGATTCGGGATCATCGCTCGACATGGCGGCTTTCAACCGATCCATCGCCGCGTCCCATGCCTTCAAGGTCGGCTCAAGGCAACCATCGTCAATATGACGCTGGCAGAAGTTGATCCCCCCGCCGGTCAGCACGCCATGTTCCGCCAATTGCTCTCTGATCAAGCTCATGACCACTGGGCCTTCCACCCCGGCATCCGGAGAGGGCGTGATCTTGGGCCACCAGGGGTCGCCGGTAATCTGAAGCGACTCCTGCAATCCGGCAGCGGCGATCCTGTCGTTCATGCCGCTCATGAGGGCTTCGCCATACTGCCAGAACTGTTGCGGCGTTTTATTCGCTTCCAATTTGTCGATCGTTGCGATGGCGGCGGCAATGGAGAGAGCTTCACCGCCGAATGTGCCCGAGAAGAATATCTCGGTCATCGGCGCCATGAATTCAGCTTTACCGACAATTGCGGAAATCGGCATGCCGTTGGCCATTGCTTTGCCGAATGCGGACAGGTCGGGCGTTACGCCGTAATAGGTCTGCGCGCCGCCCATATCGATCCGGAAGCCGCTGATGATTTCGTCGAAGACGAGGACCGCGCCGATTTCATCCGCGATGTCGCGCACACCTTGCAGGTATCCCGGTTTCGGCGTCGTTACCGCGGGTTCGATGACGATGGCGGCGACATCCTTACCATGCTCTCTGGCCACGGCGGTCAGCGCATCCAGGTCATTGAACGGGAACTTGACGGTCAAGTTCCGAACCGCTTCCGGCACGCCGAGGCTTCGTGTCGTCGCGCCGATATACCAATCCTGCCAGCCGTGATATCCGCCAACCAGAATCTTGTCGCGACCGGTCTTTGCCCGCGCGAGCCTCACGGCCGCCGATGTCGCATCGGTCCCGTTCTTGCCGAAACGAACCATTTCAGCACAAGGGATCAGTCGCACAAGCCGTTCTGCAAGCTCGGCCTCCAGGTCGGTCGACAGCGAAAACGAAATCCCTTTGGCAAGCTGATCCTTGATCGCTTTGTCGACATCCGGATCGCAATAGCCCAGCACGATGGGCAGCAGACCCATCACATAGTCGATGTACCAATTGCCATCGACATCCAGGCATCGGGGGCCATCGCCGCGCTCCAGGAACAAGGGGGTTGTCCCATGCACATGTTGCTGGAAGCTCTTCGTGAAAGTCTGCGCGCCTAGCGGAATTGTTTTGAGACTACGCTCAAGCAAAGCCAGGCTCTTGCTTACATCAAGATCAGTATTGCGTAACGTCATCGCGGTGCACTCTTATCGGTTTGAGGCAGTAAGACAGCATTGGCATAGCCCTGATCGGGCGGTGTGGGCGGTTCGCGCAGGGCGGTGGCGAACTGCTTTTCATCGAATATCAGGCGGTTACGGGAATCCCAGTAAGCTGAAACGAACCGGCATCTGTTATCAAGATGCGGTTTCAAGGCCGGGTTCCACTCCGTCTCTTCGATGTCGAGGGCGATGACCGGCCGGTTCGTACACAATGTGTAGCCGAACGTCGTGCTGGTCATGCAGCCGAAAAAGATCGCGTCGGCTTGTTGCCAGACTTCTTCAAAGGGGGTTGCGATCACCTCATCGGCCAGATCGTCGAAAAGCCCTTGAACTTCCTTCAGCCTATCGGGATGGGCTTTGTACAGTACACGGTAGCCTTGATCCTTCAGAAACCGGCAGACACGGATTTCGAGGTCCAATTGAAAAGCAAAGAAATCGGCTGGTGAATAGTGATACCGCAGCGCGGTCATCGGATAGCCGACGATCATCACGGACCGGATCTCCGCCGGCAGGGCGGATTTCCGCGACGCCTCTATTTGCCGTTGGTAGTCACTCGTTTCCAGGCCGATGAACTCTGTGGGCTGCTGTTCGGAAATGCCGGACAGCCGGTATTCCGTCGCATGGTGTTCGGCCGATTTCGTCGTCGGGCAAACGAACAGGTCGCATACGGCATATTCGGAATAGGCCTGCGCCCGTTCCCAAAAATTGCACATGTCGTTCCCATGATGGAAGCCGATGACCTGGCTGCCGCGGCTTTTCGCTGCGAATGCCAAGGTCCTGTTCAGCGGCTTTCCTAGCTGGGTGACAACCACGCTTTCCGCCGCCGGCATCGTTCTGGCCGCGAACGTGTACAGCTGCTTCAATCGTTGCAGCCGTTTGATCCAGGCCTGTGCGATTGTCGCAGTCTCAATGTTCTCGCATCTCAAGTATTTCGATGCAGCCGCGGCGGCGGATTCGAGAAAACGATGAAGATGCTCGATGGTTTCTGACGACAAAGTTTTTGCGGATTCAGCCTCCACACCATTCAGGACGAGTTCCAGATACAGATGCCGGCAAAGCCGCCCCTTTCGTTCCAGATACTCAAGCTTTAGATCGTCGCCGCTCCCGATGCCGATCGTATCGTATCGTGGAAGGCGGCCCCGCATCAGCGTTTTGCAGGCCACGCGTGTATTGAAGATTGTGTTGCGGATGAGGTTCCGAATTCGGAGCCTTGATATGAGTTTGGCCGCCGGCGGGGCATCGAAAGCCGTCGCGAAGACGTCCCAATCCGGTTCCAGGAAACGTTTGGACGTTTCGGTATAGTTGGCCTCGACACCCAATGCCTTGGCCTGGGCAAATGCACCGGCAAAATGGCAATGCGCAGCTAAAATGAAGGCGAACTGCGTATCGGCCAGAAGCACATATTTGTCTTCACCCTCAAGGGCGGCGTGGAAAAGGTCGAAAGCCTTCCAAAAGGCGTCCAGGAATTGGGTATGATCGTGTTCGGAAACCGGCCACCAGAAACTGTCCGCAAAGCCTGCCCGCCCGGCTGATCTGATCGCCGGTGCATCAAAGAAAAGGGGGCCGCGCGCCTCGGCATCGGCTTCCGTGCTGGTGTTGGTGACCGCCATGCTAACTTTGCTGCTGGAAGGAAGCATCAAAAGTTTCCCGCATCTTGTCGAGCAGCTCCGGCGATACTCTGCCCATCAAGTCGGTGCCGTGCATATCGATGGCCACATCGACCACGGCTTGAAGATACTGTTTCCCCCGTTCCGCGTATGACCCAATGTCGTGCGGCTCTGTGCCGAACACCCAATCGAGTGCCGGTCCGATGTCGGTCCATGAGGTAATCTGCTTAACGTGGGAAAGCATGCGGTAGTTTGCGTGCATGCCGAAAAGGATCAGCGGAATTCCTTTCACCGCCGCCTCGAAACCGGATGTCCCGTTGATCGTCGCGACGGCGGCTGCCTTGTCCATGACCTTAAGGCCGGACTCCATCGGGTCGATGAAAATGACATTCGGCATCTTACGAAGCGACTTGTAAAAGTCCGCCGGCCGCGCCCCGACGGAGGTGAGATGCTCCTTCACGACAAGGAAGGTCCCGGCCGGAAGCTCTTTCGCAAGCGCTTGGATGGCGAAGGGCTGATGATTGAATTCAGGTGACTCGCGCGTCAGCGTCACTTCCGGTTCGACGCTGAGGGGGAAATACACGAAGGGAACGTTCTCGATGTCCTGCAGGCTGGCCGTGGCGTTCCGTTGAAGGGTCCGGAAATGGTCCCATATGTCGAAATGCTCGCGCAGTTGCGCCTTCAGAACCAAGCCCTTCCGCTTCTCGTAGCGGCGAAGGTGGTAGTAGAAATATCGCACGAATTCATGCGTCATGTTCTTCAGCATGATGGATGTAGAGAACCGCCTGATCATCTTGGCGCGTTCGTCCAGATAGACCTTGTAGTGGCCCGTGATCGTCGGGCCGTCCGGCTGAACGGTCGCCTTCTCGAATGCATGGGCGATCGTCGGATGTTCCATGAACTCGTTTTCGGTCCAGTAGTAATAGTCTTCATATCCTGCGGATACGAAATAGCGGATCGCAATGCCCATGCCCCGCGCGGCGACGCAACAGGACTTGTTGGGCTGCAGAACCAGATCGACGTCGTGCTTCTGCAAAAGCCCTTTGAAGAATTCGACGAATGATACATAGGCGCGAAGCGCCTTCGGGTAGGTCGCTGCTCTGCTCCACCGCGTTTCGCGGTAGTTTGTTCCGGCTGCCAGGAACCCGGTGCCAAGGTGCCGGTCGTCCAAAAGCAAATGCGTGAACCGAAAACCCAGTTCGTGCTCCAGGGCCTTCGCGCGATCAATCCACTCTTGCGGCGCTTCCAACGGTTCAAGCAGGCTGTCGTATCTGAACGTCGTCGTTTCGATGGCGTCGAACAGCGTCCCGTAGGTCTGTTCGTAGTGATGAACTTCCTGCTGGTTCTTGCAGACAAGCGTGACCTTGGCGCCATCGGATTTGAACCCTTTCAGGAAATCCGAAAGCACACCGCTAAGTTCCGAATGGGAGAACACGAGGATAGATTTTGGCTTCACCGGCGCCAAATCCGAAGCTTCAGTCATAAGAATCTACTTCCAAGAATCTATGCGAACACGGTTTCCGGACAGGCATCGGACGGCACAGAAAAGCCGTCGACACCAGGCCGGCGAGTTCGTCTAGTCAATATCCGACCAGGACAGGGGGGTTCCGCGCGGAAGATCCCGCCGCGCCTTCCGGCCGATTGCCGACTTTATGAATTTGGGTGCAAGCCCGCCGCCCGGTCGGATGGAGCGAACGTTATCCGCCGAAAGCGTATCGCCCGCCGAAATGTCCTGAACCACATACAAGGAGCGCCGAAGCCCTTTGGTTCCGGCCTCGCTATCCGTCGTTTGATAGGACGGACGGCCGACCGCCGCGAACGCCTCATGGCTTGCGGTCACCATCGCCTCGAATTCCGCGGGCTCCAGCGAGAAGTCCGCATCGGGACCGCCGTCGGACCGTTTCCAGGTCATGTGCTTTTCGATGACCGTCGCGCCCAGAGTCGTGGCCGCCACGGGTACGGCGGTGCCCAATGTGTGGTCCGACAGACCGACGGGAACACCGAAGGCCTGCGCCAGATGGGGGATGGTCGCCAGATTGCACTCGGCCACCGGTGTCGGATAACCGGAAACGCAGTGCAGCAGGCACATCGGAACATTGTCCGCCTTTGCAACGACCTCCACCGCGTCGGAGATCTCGCCAAGATCCGCCATCCCGGTGGACATGATCATAGGACGGCCCTTGGCGGCGACATACTCGATCAAGGGCAGGTCCACCAATTCGCAGGACGCGATCTTGTATATCGGCGGATCGAACTGCTCCAAGAAATCGACAGCCGTCGGGTCGAAGGGCGAGGAGAAGACCGGAATGCCGACCTGGGCACCCTTGTTGAATATCGCCTCGTGCCATTCCCAGGGCGTGTGCGCTTCCTGGTACAGTTCGTACAGGCTGCGTCCTTCCCAAAGGCCGGGCCCCAACACAAAACCGGGGCCGTCATGGTCAATGGTGATCGTATCGGCCGTGTAGGTCTGGATTTTTATGGCATCGGCACCCGTGTCCGCCGCGGCCTGCACAAGGTCCAGCATCCGGTCCAGCTGGCCCAGATGGTTGCCTGAAAGTTCGGCGATGATGAACGGGGGATGTTCCGGACCAACCGGTTTTCCGGCCAGTTCTATGGTGGATGGGGCAGAGGCAGGGGGGGAAACCGATGTCATGGTGCTATCCAATGCCGGCGCCGTTCGGCGCGGGTTGTGCGTCAAGTTGATTTTCCAGCCATTCGGCGACGCGAACCAATCCCAAACCATCAACGAGGTTCATGGCCCGGTCGCGCATGGCCGCAGCGACGTCTGCATTCATTATGGTCTGAATCGTCCCAGGTAAACACCCGGGCTCAAAAGCCCGACCGGCGCCGGAGGACACCACCGTCTCCATCAAGAAATGCTGCGCGGCGTTGGTCTGGACCGCGATCACGGGTCGGCCTGCCGCACAGGCTTCGAACGCGGTGACACTGGCGCTTGTGACGACCAGCGTCGCCCATTCGAGCAGCGTCTGTAACCCGTCCGGGGCGTGCACATAGTCCAGTCGCGCCGCGGGCAGCGACGCGGGCAAGGTCGCTTCATGTTTGAAGAAGGGGCCGATCACCACCGTCACGGTCCAATCCTGCGGAAGACCTTCACAGTCTTCCAAAACGCGTCGCGTCCAGTTCTGCGGGTCGCTGGCACCCAGTGTCACGAGCAGGTTCCTGGTTCCGGCCGAGAGTGGGTTCGATGCGGCGATCGCGGTGTAGGAGGGATCGAGCAGGGCAAAGGCCGGGCCGTTGAGGACCGCCGGTTTGCGCCATTCCTGGCCGGTGTAAAGGTTCCGGTTTGTGTTCTGATTGAGAATGGCGTCAGCGTGGAACACCGCATCCCCCAAATCATCGATCGCCAACACCTTGCGCGCCGGCCAACCCTCCTTCGCCAGGCCGTAGCCGTCGACGATGGCCCAGTCCCAGACTGCGTCGCGCCCAAGCGCTTCCGCCAGTTCCGCGTCGGTAAGGTCGCCGGGAAAGCCTTCAACGCGCGCGCCTGCCACGGGTTTTGGTGATGGCACCCCGCGGACCGCGACGCGGACGGTGTGGCCGCGCGCCGAAAGAACGGCGGCGAGACGCGAGGAGCGGCTGAAATGCCCCAACCCCACGTCGCCGCCGGCTTCCAGAATGAACAGAAAAGTTCCGATCCGACCGGCTTTCCAGGTTTTCCGTGTCAGCGTGATGCCAAGACCGACAGTTCAGTGGCCCTACAGCAGCACGTAATGGCTCTGTTTTTCGAAAAAGTTCGACCGTTCGTCGTCGCTCGGCGGCGAATGAAGGAATGGGCGCGCATTTTCGATCATCGGAATGCGGGCTTCTTCGACCCCGTCCTCATTCCGGTGATTCGCGACGCTGTCCTTCGTTACCCATTCGCCGGCATCGTTCTTGGCCCAGATCGACGGGTCGCGCATCGGCTCGATCATGGCGAGCAGTTCGTCCTCGGTCATCCCGGAGGCTTCGAGGAACAGGTCCAGGTCAAACGGGCGGACATGGTCATGTTTTTCGACCATATCGATTGCCTGTTCACGGGTCATCCGGCCATGGCGGACTTCGTTACTGGCGTCGTCGGTCGCACGGCCGTACCCGAATTTGAGGTATTTCAGATAATCGTGCAGGCCGTTGGCATGGATGTCGTCCAATTTGGCGTAGGTGTTGAACGTACGTTCCCGCTCAGGGGCGGTTGCGAAGTTCAGGTTGTTGATCACGAATTCCGCCTGATCGCGGCCGTCCCAGGGAAGGAAGTTCGACATATAAATGCCGCGAACGCCGACCCGCTCCAGGTCCTCATCGGAGGGATAGAAGAAGGGGGCCAGGTCGTAGCGTGTCAGCGGGCAATCGTCCCGCTGCAGCAGGTCTTCCGGCTCAAACCCCCGCATGGAGTGCTCTTGGCGCTTCTTCTTCGTGAATTCGACGAAATCGTCGTCGTTATACATCCCGACCAGTTCGGAAAAGCCTTCTTCGCCCCAAACGACAAGCGGCACATCGTGCTGCACCGCCGCCCGCATCGGGAAGGTCATGATCCCGGCGTGATAGTGCCAGGTCACATCCCCAACAAGCTTCAGCATGTATTTGGCGATCCGGATCGCCGAGCCCGGCGCGGTGGAGTAGCGGACCAGATTGCAATCCGTCTGTTCAATCAGGTTCGCCAGATTTCGGATGCCCAGCGGTGTGTTGAAGGTGTGGTTGTAAGACACCAGCAACGGGTTCAACCCGTACTTTTCCTTTACGACATAGACCTGATAGGTGGAGTCCTTGCCGCCCGAGACCGGGATGATGCAGTCGTAGGGATTGCCTTTCGCGCGTTGCTTCTCGGCCGCCTCGGTCAGGATCTTCCGGAACATCTTTTCGCGTGAGGCCCAGTCGACTTGTTCTTTCAAAGTCGTCCGGCTTTCAAAGCTGCGGCAACCCGAACAGATGCCGTCATCGTCCAGAATGATCCCGGGCTTTGCGTTGGCCGGGTATACGCAACGCTTACAATATTCCATTAAACTGCTCCTAGTAGGGCTGGTACGTCGGCCGCCTTGGCATATCGACCTTATAGAAGGTGGAATCGCGGACCCAAAGGCCCTGCGCGGCCATGTGCTCCTTGGCCTTTTTCGTGCTGTGTTCTGTGTAGTGAAAGATGTTCCCGGCGGCAACGGCATCGGCGCCGCCAACCTCAATTCCTTCGACAAGGTGGTCCCAATTCGCGACGCCGCCAAACGCGATCACGGGGATCGGGGATACCGCGGTCACACTCTTGATGAGGGACAGGTCATAGCCCCGCTTGTCGCCGTCATGCTCGATGTTGTTGAGGAGTATCTCCCCCGCGCCGCGTTGCGCCGCTCGAAGCACCCAGGTATTCACGTCCTCGCCGGTCTTTTCGCGGCCGCGCGCGATAACCGCTTCATAACCCGATGGCATGTCGGGGTTCGGCGCGGCATCCACGGAAACTACGACGCATTGCTTGCCGAATGAACCGGCGACGTCTTCTATCAGGCTGTCCGACTGGTAAGCATGTGTGTTCAGAACCACTTTGTCGGCGCCGGCCCGGGTGTATTCCCTGACCTTGTCCAGGTCACGGATCTTGCCGCCGACGGATAGCGGAACAAAACAGCGGCGCGACAGGCCGTGCACGACCTCAAGGAAATGGTCCAGATAGGAATCGTCGGCCGAAATCTCCAGAACGCAGATCTCATCGACGGCCCAGGAATTAAAGAAATCCACGGCCGTGAAGGCGTTTCCAACCATGTTGGTGGGCCGAAACCTCCGGGTCTGAACCACGTTTCCGCGATAGCACAAAAGCGTGGCGATAAGCCTGTGTTTGGTCGCTACAGTCATGGCTCAGATCTCTAGAAAATTTTGAATCAGCTTCATGCCGGCCAGCTGTGATTTCTCAGGATGGAACTGGGTCGCGGAGATGTGGTCTTTTTCCACGGCCGCGGCGAAAGGATAGCCGTAGTCGCAGATTCCCGCGACCCAACTGTCGTCCGTACCGCCGACCGGCGCGGAATAACTGTGGACAAAGTAGAAGTCGGACTCTTCCGCCAGATCGTTGAAAAGCCGGCTTTCTTTGCTTTTCCTGACGGCGTTCCAGCCGATATGCGGCACCTTGGGCTTTCCAGGGCCTTCCGGAAACTTGGTGACGGTTCCCTTGATCCATCCCAGGCCGGGTTCGACGCCTTCCTCGCTGCCTTCATACAGGAACTGCATCCCGACGCAGATACCAAGATAGGGCGTTTTCTTGTCCAGGACCGTTTCGGCCAGCGCTTCTTCATGCCCGCGCCGGCGCAGTTCGCGTATCCCAGCATCGAACGACCCGACGCCCGGAAGAACGATCTTGTCGGCCCCTTTCAACTCGCTTCCTGCCTCGGCCACGCTGACGGATATTTCGAAACACTCCAACGCGTTCAGCACGGATCGCAGATTCGCGAACCCATAATCAACGACGACTACCGATTGCATGAATGTGAAGCCTCCCTTGAGAATTCGGCCCCCAGGGCCACCGAGCTGCCCAGCGATTGCTTGCAGGTTTCCGCCAGCGCAACCACATGGGCGCCGTCGTCGACGCTCGCCAAACGATCGTCATCGGTGACCCCGCCGTCCACCAATGCCGTGAAATTCTTTGCCATGTCGAGATATGGCTGGTTGGTGTCTATCCCCGCGGATTCGAACAATGTCTTTCGGCTTTTGCTGTCGGCGAAGGTAACCCGGCATGCTTCCGGCGCCTTGCCCAGACTTTCCCAAAGGATCGTACCCTGTGTCCCGACAATTTCGCAGCCGCGTGACTTCGGGTTGCGCAAATAGTCCAGATGAATGCTGGACCGCATGCCCGTGGCATGTGTCAACACGATGGACGCCCAGTCCTCGACATCGATATCAAGCGTTCCGATCCTGCCAAACGTACCGGCACAGCCCGTTGCCTGGCCAAAGAACGAACACAGGTAATCCATTTCGTGAATCGCGTCGTAGATCACACCGCCGCCTTCGCTGGCATGGGCGCAATAGAGTTTGCGGTAGTCCCCGTCGGCACGCATGGCAGGCAAGTAATTACCGTAATGGGCGCGGGCGAAATGCGGCTCGCCGATGCTGTCGAGGGCCTCACGAAGCGACGCGACGCCCGGATGAAACCGCATGTTGGAGACAACGCGGACAAGCGTGTCGGATTGCTGCGCCCGATCCTGAAACCGTTTTGCTTCATTGGCCGACAGCGTCAGGGGCTTTTCGATGAGAAGGGCGCGAACCCGGTCCAGCAGCTCCAGCGCAAGCGGAACATGAAACCGGTGGGGGACGGCGATGACGGCCATATCGGGTTGCCAGGCCAAGGCTTCGTCTAGGGTCGCGAAGGCTCGCGCACCGGTTTCTTGCGCGGCTTGATCGCGCCGAACCGCGTCCTGGTCGATCACGGCAACCTCACAGCCCGCAGCGGCGAAATTGCGGCTGTGCCGCAGACCGATCGAACCGCACCCGATGACAATACACTTCATCTTAGCCTACCGGGATGACGCCACGGCGGTGGCGACCACAAGATCTTCCCGCGTGTTGATGTCGATGGAACGGGACTGCGGCATCACATGCCCACGCAGCCCCGGTCCATAGAAGGTTCTGTGTTCTTTGAACGCCGTGGCATTCACCGAATAGGTACTGCCATTGTCGACCAGCAAGGTCGGCAGGTCACTTTCACGTTTGGACACCAAATCGGGCCACATCGGCTCCAGCGTTCCGGCCGGTGTGGCCCGCAGGGCTTGGTGCGGCGGCAGCGGGTAGGTGCTGACGGCCATTGCGAAACCGCAGCCCTCTACACCAAGAAGCCCGTGCACCGCCGCGATGTCGTCGCCCGTGCGAAGCGGCGCTGTCGCGTACAGACAGCATAGTTCGGTGACGGCCTCCGACCGGTCGTCGAAGAATTGCATCGCATGCAGGCAGACATCCGTGACCCGGGCGCTGTCGCTGCCAAGGTCCTTGGGTCTGGCGATGATCTCCGCACCGAACTTTGCCGCGACATCGATGATTTCATCATCGTCGGAAGACACGACAACATGGTCGAATATCCCGCAATTCTGCGCCGCGGCGATGGTATGCGCGATGATCGGTTTCCCGAGGAAATCGGCGATGTTCTTCCTGGGCAACCGTTTCGAGCCGCCGCGGGCAGGGATGAGGGCGAGTTTCATGGACGCCAGATATGAGGGATGACGAGGGTGGAAAACCGGTTAGGCAAGATCGCCCGGCATTACCTTGTGACCGGCGGGCAGATCGGTGCGCAGTGACTGTTCGCCCAAAGCTTCGGCTTGGTCGGGGGCAAGACCGCCGCCCGGACGCCGATAGTCGAGCGCGCAATCCTTCAGCTTCCGGCCTGCCGGCGTATCTTCGGCAAGATAGGTGCTGCGGCGCGCGATTTCCCGCTTTTCCAATTCCACCGGCTGCATGATCCGGCGGCTGCTGCCCAGCGCCGTCGGCAGGTCGCGCATCAATTGCACGAAGGCCGCCATGTCCTGCGGTTCAAGGGAGAAGATATGCTCGATGCTGCGCGTCATGCGATCCTTGGTAATCGTCTTTTCGACCAGGTTCGCGCCAAGTGCGACGGCGGCGACATCCATATCCCAGCCGGGCGAATGGTCTGAGAAGGCGACAGGATAACCCAGCAGGGTCTTCAGCGACGGAATGATATTGAGGTTGATCCCCTCCAGACGGGCGGGATAACCCGACGGACAATGGTGGATAATGACGTTGTCGTTGCCTTCCGAGCGGATCACGTCGATCGCGCGTTCGATTTCGCCGATCGTCGAGTTGCCTGTGTCCAGTTGCAAGCACATGCCTGTTCGGGCTGCTTTGCGGATCAGCGGGAAATGGTTCACATCGCCGGATGCAATCTTGATCGAAGCGCAACCAAGCGATTCGACAAGGTCGACCTCATCCGGGAAGCCGATGGTTGCGAAAAAGGCGAGATTGCATTCATCCGCGCAAGCCTTGACTTCGCGCCATTCGTCATTCGAAAGGGCCCGGCGTTTCAGCAGGTCGTAGAGCGGTTCTTGAACCGTTTCCGTCTTGCCCGTTTCCCGATCGACGAGAATTTCATAGGTGAACAGGGCGGATTTGTCCTCGACGACGCGGTCCGGATCGAAGATCTGGAATTTCACGGCGTCCGCGCCTGCACGGGCGGCGTGCCGAATCAGATCCTTCGCGCTTTCCACGCCTTCATGGGTCGGTCCCGCTTCGTAGGTCACGAAGATCGGCTCCCCGTCGCCGACCTTGCGTTCGCCGAAAGCGACATACTGGTGATCGTTCATTTCCCTATTCTCCTGAACCGGTGGACTGGCTGGCGAACCTGTCCATCAAAACCAAATCATCCCAATGATCATCGCACCAGAAATGGGCAGGCCGGATGGCCTTTTCTTCAAATCCCGCTTGGCGGAACGCTTTGCGCGAACCGACATTGCGCGCGTAGCAGCCGGCCGTCAGCTTTGCGAGCTTTAGGTCTTGGAATGCATAGTTGGCAAGCCCGGCGATCGCTTCGCGGCCGAACCCTTTTCCCCAAGCGGATTTTTCACCAATCAGAATACCGATTTCACCGCGCTTGTGATGCGTTGAAATCGGGCCGATCTTGATATTGCCGATATGCTGACCGTCTTCCGCGAACAGACCGAAAAGCTGTGTATCTTCCCGGCCCCGGCATTGCCCGACAAAACGCCTTACATCGTCCATCGTGTTTTCGGCAAACCGGGATTCAAGGAACCGGTTGATCTCGGGGTCGTTCAACCACGAGACATACGCGTCCGTGACGTCGTCCGGTTCAAGTTCCCGCAGACGCAGGCGCGCCGTTTCGATGATGCTTTGCATTGGCATGCTACAACCGGACCGGCAGCTTCTCGTGCCGCATATAGTGTTTGATCTTGCGAATATTGTTGTCCGAGAAGACGAGCAAGGTGCCAAGCGCGACGGCATCGACCCCTGCGGACAAGGCTTCGGCAACTTGCGACAAAGTGCCTGCGCCGCCCTCCAGAATAACCGGAACGGACACACGGGTTCGGACCTTGTCGTACAGGTCGGTGTTCAGGCCTTCCCGAGTCCCTTCGCGCGACACATCCATAACCCGAAGTTCCCCGGCGCCCAGATCGATCACCTGGTCCAGCCAATCTTCCAACGAAAGATCGCGTGTCGGGCGGCCGGTCAGATGGTCGTACAGCAGATAGGTCCCGTCCTCGTTCCAGACATCGATGCCGATGACCGTGGCCTGACTTCCGTATCGGTGCGCGATTCCGTCGATCAGGGCCGGATTGGAACGCGCCGTGGAAGTGAGGCAGATCTTGTCCGCACCGCTCTTGAAACACCGGTCGGCGATATCGAGGGAGGAAATACCGCCCCCTACCGTCAGGGGGACGAAGCATTCCAGCGCCGCCGCCGCGATCGTTTCGAAATCCGGTTCGCGGTTTTCTTTGCTGGCGTCGATATCCAGCAGGAATATCTCGTCCGCACCCTGCGCATTGTAGGCCCGCGCCGTCGTCTTGGCGCTGCCGGCATCTCGGTACTCCGCATAGCGCGTGCCCTTAACCAACCGGTTCTTGGACAGCAGCATGCTGGGAATAATTCTGCAAAGTTCGCGCATCGTGTGTTCGCTAAGGCTTCCAGGCCAGAAAGGACTCGAGGAATTGAATGCCGTCGTTTTGGGATTTTTCGGGGTGGAATTGCGTTCCGACGACCGTATCGAAACCGATGGCGGCAACGCATCCATCGAATGTGTCGAGGGTAGCGGTCGATTGCGCCAACGGCGTGCCGAACAGGCCGAAGGAATGGCAGAAATAATAGACGCCTTTGGGGCTCATCATATTGGACAGCGGGTTCTCAGCGTTAACCTCAATCGCTTTCCATCCGATGTGAGGCACCGTCTGGCGCTCCGCGGCATGGGATTTCAGGTTTTGAACCGTTCCGGGAACCCAGCCAAAACCGGCGCCCGCGCCGTACTCTTCCAGTTCTTCCGCCAAGACCTGCATGCCGATGCAGATCCCCAGGAAGGGCCGGGCCTTGTCGAAAACCATTTCACGTAGCGCATCCATCAGCCCGCTGGAACGAAGCCGCGCCATCGCGGTGCCGGCTGCCCCCACACCGGGAAGCACAAGCCGGTCCGCCTTGGCGACCTCGTCCGGGGTGCTGATCACTTCTACATCAGCACCCGCGTACCAGATAGCGTTGGACACGGAGGAAATGTTGCCCGCGCCATAGTCAATGACGGATACGACACTCACCGTGAAGCTTCTCTTTTGCTGTCCAATTCCATATCACCGATGACGCGCGGCCACTGGTCATAGTCCCATGGCTTCCAATTGGCGCAATTCGACTGGCATTCCTCGCAGGACGGCGTCTTGTGCGGCTCGACCGCATGCGGCTCGATCAAGTCCATGAAATGCTGTTCCGTGATACCGAGGAATTCTAGGAACACATCGAGCGCGGCCGGGCGGCGACCGTCATAGTCCTCCACCAATTGTGCGCCTTCGTCCCGTGTCAGCCGGTTGTTCCGGATATCGATCGAGACAAGATGAGTGGTCCGGCCGAAGCCGCGTTTCAGGTGTTTGATGTAGTCGCGCACCCCTTGCATGAAACACTCGATCTTTTCGTAATCGTACATCGGCGGAATGCCCTCGACCTGGTCGCCTTTCCAGCCGAGTTCGTCCTTGATGAGTTTGACCTGTTCCTTGACGTCCCAGGGGATGTAGGACCCAAGCAGGATAGACCGTGTGCCCTGTTTCCGCAGGTCGCGCATTGGCGGATAGGTGTAGGGCAGCATGTCGCGTTCGGTAACGGGATAGTCGGAAATCGTGTTGTCCAGCATCCCGACGAGATCTTCTGCGTTCATGCCCAGATTGACGAAGGAATTGAACCGGCGTTCGTCCACTTCCTCATGCTCGTCATAGCTGTAGAAGGACGCATATTCGGCCGTGGGTTCGCCCCATACCAGAAGCGGAATGTTCTGCCACAGCGACACCCACATCGGGTAGGCGAAGATGCCGGTATGACAATGCCAGCAGAAATCGCCGCGCCGTTTGAGCGATTCATACATCAGCTTCCGGACAACCTGCCAATTCGGCGTGAAGTGGTGCACGTCGACGCCCAGGGTCCGGAAGGTGCGCAGCGCGTTTTCCTGCAGCGTGGGACGCAGGAAGCCGTGGTCGAAACGAACGACCAGCGGCTTCAATTTCATTTTCTTGACCAGGTACCAAAGCGTGAAGGTCGAGTCCTTCCCGCCGGAAAACGGGACGATACAGTCGTACATTCCCTTGCCACGGAAGTCCGCGACGATCTTGTCCAGCTCTCCGCGGCGATGATCCCAGTCGATCTTCGTGTGTTTGAATTCAACCTGTCGGCAGACGGAGCAGACTCCCTCTTCATCGAACTGGAGGGACTCCGCGGTTTCCGGCATCAGACACTTCGTGCAGTAGCGCATAACGTTCTCCATGGCACTTTGGGAGCCTAGGGCTCTAGGACAGACTCGATTGACCGGACGACATATTCCGCGTCGTCGTCGGTCATGCTCGGAAATAGGGGGATACTCAGCGCGCGCCGGTAATAGGCGAGCGACCCCGGATATTGGTTACTGGCGGCATCGCATCGGAAGTGCGGCTGCAGGATCAGCGGGATGTAGTGAACCTGGGTCCCGACGCCGCGTTCCCGCAATGCGTTCATCACTGCCGCACGGGACTTGCCGATGGCATCGAAGTCGATCAGCGTCACATACAGATGCCAAGCGGGCTGGTTCGCGGCCGTTCTGCCAAACGGTTTAACCGGCGCAGGGGACGTGCTGAACGCCCGGTCATAGAGGTCGGCCAGCGCCCGCCGGCGTTCTACGAACTGCGGCAGTTTCGCAAGCTGACTTTCCGCCAAGGCGCACTGAATGTCCGACAGGCGGTAGTTCAAGGCCGGCTCGGCAAGCTCGTAGTACCACGGGTTCACGGCCCCGGTTTCGGCGTCGAGCGCAAGATCCTTGTAGGTGAACTCGTCGCCTGTGCGCACAATGCCGTGGTTGCCGAACCGCCGCATTTTTTGCGCCAACTTGGCGTCGCTTGTCGTGACCGCTCCGCCTTCGCCGGCTGCGATTGTCTTGACCGGATGGAAGGAAAACGTCTCGACATGGGTGTGGGGACAAGCACCCACCCGCCAACCTTCGTCCGACACGGTGCCCAGTGCATGACAGGCATCGGCCAGAAGATAGGCGCCGACCGAATCCGCCAATGCCCGCATTGCCGCCATGTCTTCCATCTGGCCCGCCAGATGCACCGGCGTTATGCAGCGTACCGGAAAGCTCGCCCTGGATATGGCTTCTTGCGCGGTTTCCGGGGTCATCAGACCCGTGTCCGGGTCAACGTCGGCGAAGACGACTTCCGCGCCCAAAAGGTCGGCCGTACTTGCCGTGGCGGCGAAGGTCGTGGTCGGAACGATTACGGAGGTTTCGGGCCCGACACCGAAGGCGTGGTAGGCCATGTGCAACGCGGCGGTTCCGTTCGCGCAGGCGATGGCATGGTCTGCGCCGACGGCTTTGGCCAGGGCGGCCTCGAAAGATGCGACGTTGGGCCCCGTGGTGAGATACGGGGAGGTCAATACACCAACGACGGCATCGATATCGGCTTGGTCGATCTGTTGCCGGCCATAGGGAAGGAACGCGCGTTCCATTTTAGTATCCTAGGGAATTCAACAGCGTGCGGGTTTCCTCAAGTGACAGCCATTCGGTGTTGGTGTCGCTGGCAAAGGAGAACCGTGGGTCGACTTCCCGCGCGCCGGAGGCGAAATACTCTTCGCGGCTGGATTCACGCCACAATTGCATCAGCGGCATGATCACATAGATATCGTCGAGTTCGAGCGTCGCCCGCGCGTCGTCTTCGGTAATCATGATCTCATGCATTTTTTCGCCGGGCCGGATGCCGATGTCTTCCATGGGCAGGTCCGGTGCGATCGCCGCGCACAGGGTTTTGATATCGACGCTGGGAATCTTGGGCACGAAAATTTCGCCGCCCTGCATACGCGCGAAGGAAGAGAGGACCATGTTCACGCCCTGACGCAATGTGATCCAAAAACGCGTCATATCCGGGTGCGTGATGGGCAGATGGGTCGCGCCGTTATTCACCAGGCGCTTGAACAGGGGGACGACGCTGCCGCGCGACCCCATGACATTGCCGTACCGCACGACCGAGAAGCGCGGCCCGTTCCGCCCGCCGAGGGCGTTTCCGGCAACGAAGATCTTGTCCGAGGCGAGCTTGCTGGCGCCGTAGAGGTTGATCGGGTTGGCGGCCTTGTCCGTCGATAGCGCGACAACCTTTTTGACGCCGCAGTAAATCGAGGCATTCACCACGTTTTCCGCGCCGTGCACGTTGGTCCGAATGCATTCGAACGGATTGTATTCAGCGATCGGCACATGCTTCAGCGCGGCCGCATGGACCACATAATCGACCCCGCGCATGGCCATTTTCAGCCGTTCCAAGTCGCGGACATCGCCGATGAAGTAGCGCAGGAACGGGTGTTCCGTATCGGAGAAGACTTGCGCCATCTCGTATTGTTTTAGCTCATCCCGCGAGAAAATGATCAGCCGCTCCGGGGTATACCGTTCGATCACGCTCTTCACGAAGGCATGGCCGAAGGACCCGGTCCCACCCGTTACAAGAATATTCTTGCCGTTGAGATCCATTTCGGGATTGGTGAAGCTCCGCATTTTGCCGCCGAAGCCGTCTTCCAGGACCTTATCCAGGTCGCGATCTCTATCCATTATTTTTCCTCGTTTCGTACGACCGGCTGGCCGGGCATTCTCGTCGGGACGTCCCGCAAAACAGGGTTTGAGCCAATTCGCGGTTCAAATCAAAGTTCAAGAAAGCGCTGTCTGCGAAACAGCGCTTTCCACGGCATTTTTCAAGACGGCCTGTTGTCGCGCCATATGCGCCTTACTCATCATGCCTAGACCGTCTGTGCCGCGGTTTCCGCGCTTTCGACACCACCATCCGCGGCATGAAGCGCGGGTGGGGATCCGAAAGCGGTACGATACCAACCGTTCTTGTCGATAAGCTCGGAATGGACGCCGGTATCAACGACCTTGCCATTCAGCATCACAATAATTTCGTCCGTGATTTGAATGGTGGAGATGCGATGGGCGACCATGATTATGGTCATATTCGTTTCACGGGCCAACCGGGTCATCAAGGTGCAAAAATCCCGTTCCGAAAGGGCGTCCAGCTGGCTGGTCGGCTCATCTAGAATCAGGATTGGCACGCCGCCGAGGATGGCGCGGGCGATTTCAAGCCGTTGCTTCTGGCCGCCGGATAGGGACCCGCCTTTTTCGCCGACATAGGTGTTCAACCCCTCAGGCAGACCGTCCAGGAAGTCACCCAGCCCGGCCAGTTTTGCAGCCTTAAGCACATCCGCATCGGGCATGTCCGATCGACCGTACCGGATATGGTCCGCTATGGTTCCATCGAAGATTTCAGGGCTTTGCTGCGCATAGGCGATCCCATTGCGAAGGCTGTGCAGATTAAATTCGGATATATCGACGCCATCGAAACGGATAACGCCCGAATCGGGAATGCGCAGCCGCGGCAGCATATCGATCAAGGTGGATTTTCCGGCACCGGACGGGCCGACGATGGCAACCAGTTTGCCGGCGGGAATGGTCAGGTCAAGATGATCCAACACGCGTTTATCTTCGTCGGATCCATACGAGAAACTGACGGATTCAAAGCGAATTTCGCGGTCGAGGGAGCCGAAAGTGCGGTTGCCGCTTGCCGATTCTTCTTTGGCCTTCAGGCTCGTCAGGCTGTTTACCGCAACTTCGATACTGCCATGGTTGGCCAGGATATTCTGCCGGACCGATTGCGCTTGTTTGACGGTTGGAAGCAGGCGAAGCGCAATGACCAGAAAAACACTCAGTGTCGTGATCGTCAGGCCAAACAAGGCTTCCCCGAAGATGATCGTGGCGGCAGCCGTGATGGCCAGAATAGGCTCGGGGACGATGTCGATGATGGCCTTGGATCGCTGCAGGGATACGGCACGATCGGCATTTACCGTTGTGTAGCTGCAGAAGCGGTCTATTTCAGCCTGTTCGGTACGGGAAAGTCGGATCAGACGGGTCGAAGACAGTCGTTGTACCAGGAAATGCGTGATCGACTGATTGATATCGACGATTTGTTGGCCGATCTCCCGGCTCCGCCGCATCAGGCCCTGAACGCTGAAGACGATGACCCCGAACACGCAGAGCGCCGAAAGGGTCATCTGCCATGAAATGACGAGCATTGCGGTAACATAGACGGCGCCGACGACGAGAATACCGATGATGGTGAGCAAATCGACAATGGCCCGTGTCGCTTTGCCGATCTCGCCGACGATGTCGTTTACAACGGTGCCGGTCGAATGGGATTTCTGAAACTCAAGGCTGGTATGCAGATATCGGCGAAAAACTTCATCCTGAAGCGATTTCTGCAGCGCCATTCTCGCCGCACTGACCGTGACTTGCCGCGCATACAGGATCGCCTGCCGCGTAATGATCATGATCAGTGTGAAGGCAAGCAGGCTCTCAAGCGAGACGGGGACGCCCAGCGCCCCGGCCACCTCAAGGATGTATTTCCAATGAACGCCCTTCTCGGTCAGCGTCTGCAGGTCTCCGTTGGATTGCAGAAACTCGAAGATCGGCAGCATCATGGCCAAACCCAGGCCTTCGACGACCACGGCGACCAAGTTGAGAAACAGAAGATACACGACAAGCCAGGGTTTTAACCCTAGCTCGAAGCACTTGGAGAGTAATGAGAACACTGACGGTATCGATACTGTTTTGACGTTTCAGGCTTAGATGATCCGAAGCTTTGACTGGTTCAAGGGACCCCAATCCCCGAGTTCGGGGTTCAGGGGGTGAACTTTTTCGAAGCATCCCTTCAGACAATTGTGGCAAAGCGTGCCTTTCAAATCGTCGTTCATGTGGCGGCGTCGGAAATCACGGAACCGGTCGCCGTAAAATGCGTCGCCTACGCTCATTTTGTTCAGGTCTTCGATGGCAAGACTGTTCTGATAGTCGTTGCAGCAAACGCGAAGATGACCTTCTGCCGTGATGTTCAACTGGTTGAATGGGATGACGCAGGTATCCGGCATGTTCTCGTCCAGCGGCAGGTTCGGCATCTGCCCGGAAACATTGACGGCGGGGTTTATGTAGAACTCGTCTATCCGGCCCTCGAACCGTTCGATGAGTTCAGGCAGCGAGTCCGCGTTCTTCGGTACCTGAACGAACGAGATATAGACAAACATCTTACGGTCGAGGGTTTTCCGATGCTCAAGCACGAACTCGATATTCTCGACGACCTTGTCGAAATGGTCTTGTCCATGGACCAGCGCGTAGGTTTCCCTGTTGCCGCCATTCACCGAGAATTTGAGTGAGTCGACGCCTGCGTCGATGACCGTTTTCAGGCGCTCCTTGCTCGGCAGAGATCCGTTCGTCGACACATATACATAGTCGTATCCGACCTCTTTGGCGTTTCGGACATGCAGGTCCAGCTTCTTGCAGGTGAATGGTTCCGCGCCGCCATACAGGCCGGCCTCGCGGGCGCCAAGATCATAAGCTTCCTTGAGAGCGCGCTTGAGAAACTCCGGATCGATCAGTTTTCCGCGCCGGGTGGTCAACGGATACGGGCAGAAGGTGCAAGCATGGTTGCAGATATTGGCCACTTCGACCAAGACGCTTTTCGGGAAGCTCGGCGTTTCACTCAGGACGGCCGATTGAATCAGCGTCTTGTCCCGGTTCCGCAGGCGGCTTTCCGTCGCGTCGGTGGATTTTTCGTTGTCTAGATTTATTGATTGATCGGGCATTATTTTCTTCCTCCGCGTTATGCGGCTTTGCTTTCGTGCTGGTCCGTCAAACCCGGAATGGATCCAACACCGATGATACGGACGCTGTTTTCCAGAAGATCGACGGCGTCGCCAATGATCTTGCCGTCAATTTTCCGGTCCTCGTCCCATTCGAAATCGGACATGTCGAACGCAACATCCAATACGGCCTGATGGAATCGGGCGCCGTCGACCTTGGCTTTTTCCAGGTCGATTTCCTTATTGGCGACCATGCTAAGGTATTTGGTGACCTGCGCTTCGTCCGTTACCTCGAGCACATGCGGCAAGAACCTGTTCAGCGCGTGGCGGCCAAAGGAAATGACGGGTTTTCCGATGACCGACGCCTCGATGCCGGCCGTCCCCGCTACCGTCGCGACAATCTCAGCGTTGCGCATGCATTCAAACGTCGATTCCACGAGGTCCAAGAACCGGGTTTGTTTAAAATACGATATCTGCTCGTAGAATTTGGGCGATCGTGACCCCACGCCGGCGATGTGTTCTTTCACACCGACAACGAACCCTGACGGCAAATCGCGAACGATGGAAGCGAGCGCCGGCAATTGGTGCAGAAACTCCGGCGACATCATCATATATGTGTGCTCGGGTTCGCGATTGAGCGGGAAGTAGACGTAAGGCGTGGCTCTCAAGTCCGAGGCCTTGTATCCCTTCCTCATATAGAGAAACTTCCAGAACTCGGTATGAAGGCTGGTTTCGTACTGGATCTCGCTCCACCACGGGTAGGCTTTAAACCGACCGCGCAGGAAGCTGTAGACATGGTCGCGTGTCAGGCGGAAATAGGCTGGGAGGAGGTTGAGCGGGTTTCCGAACAACTTCAGCCGGTTCTTATTGCCTAGCGCTGAGCTCGCATAGGAAGACGTCAGGTTGATCGGTTCAAATTCTTGATCGAGAAGCTCATTGTATCGATGCTCAACCATGGGGTTTTGAAGGTATTCGTCGCAAACCCAGAACGCGGCACTGCCGACCGGCGTCTCCATGAAGCGGCGGAACGGAATGCCGTTCGCACGGGCGATCACGGCATTCGAAACCCAACCGTTCATCATCAACGTGATTGATTTGTCGGCGAATTCTTTTTCCCAGAATTCAAACTCGTTAACGAAGCCGTTGATGATCTGAAGCGTACTGGAATTCTTGTAAACCTTGGATTTGGGAAACCCATATCCACCAAGGTAAAACGGGGCACCGTAGGCCTTCCGAGACATGGAAACGGAGTTGATCGTGCGCCCGATCTTCGTTTCAAAGTGACGGGCTTTGCGAAGAACCTCCTGCTCGTTTTCAACTTCAATCTCGTGCGCCGTGTTCATATGACCGCAAAAGGTCACGCTATCCAATGTGCCGTCTTCCACGTATTTTTCGAAATACGTGACATCGACCTTGTTATCGACATAAGCGTGGATTTTTGATCCGTGCCGACGCTTCAACTCGCAAACAATGTCCAACAGGATCTCCGTGATCCATGGACGCATGACAATGGCAACACTGGAGAAGTCATGAGACATGAGGCGGTCCCTTCATCAGGTAGGGTGTCTAGGTCGTGGGGATTGCGACGTGCGCGGGCGGCTAAAAGGCCTGTGGCGTCGTCGATAAACTGTGTCGTCCTTTAGAACGGCTACCGCACTGGAGGGGAATCGCCTCCAGCGTTCACGCGGTGAACAAGCTTTGGCCCGTGTATAACCACGTCGGCCGCCTCTGTCACGAAGAATTTAAGCGGTTCAGCGCGCGACTTTCCGCGATAAGGTATCGCGCATAACGAATTTGCTTATTGTCGCCCCCAAGGCCGTCCCGATAACGGGTAGGGCCACGGCACGCGTCAATGCGCCCCGCAACCGCTTCGGCCCGTCGTAATAGTCCAGGTCGGTTAAATCCTGAAGCCGCATCAGGGTTACATCGTCCACATGCCCGAAGGCACGACGGGCTTGGTCAAAATGACGCCAGGGCCAGCGCAGGAACAAACTGGTTTCGACGGAGGATGTATCGCGGCCCAGCATCCGCAATGCGCCAAGCCACATGCCGCGCGGCAGAAACCAGTGGAGAAGCCAGGTTTTTGTATGGGAATCGAAGGGAACTAAGCGGTGCGGAACGGTGTGGAAAGCAATGCCGCCCGGTTTCAGAACCCGGCCTTCTTCTTGATAGTAGTTTTCGAAAACCGCTTGCTCGACATGTTCGACGACCTGTTGGCTGAACACGACGTCAACCGTTCGGTCATCGAAGGGTAGCGCCTCGCCGGAATAGCGAAAGAAACGATCCTTGTCTTCCTTGAATAGGGTTCGGAACAGCGTGTTCCACCGGTCGCAGGCGGTGCTGGGGATATCGACGCCCAGCACATTCGTATAGCCCAGGGCGCATAGATAAAGGAGTGAAAATCCCGCACCGCATCCGTGGTCAAGAATCACGATTTCCGATTTGGGCCGTCCCTCGCTGTATGTGCCGACAACCTTCAAAAGACCGCGCAGATGGTAGGGCGGATTCCCGCTTGTCCGCTGTACCGCCTGCTGGAACGCTTCCCATGGTTCTTGCAGCGGTTCACCTTCGGCGACGGCTTCTTTCAGGGCGCGGAAGTAAGGCAGTAATTCTTGCCAGGACATTTTTTTCCTGTGTGCATGTCAGGGGTTATGTCTGCCGTCCGACAAGGCGCCAGCACATTCGGGGCGGAACCATACTATCGCAAAACAATTCTTCGGTTGAATACCCACACCAGCCTTCGATCCTGCGTGGAACCCTGATTTTCCTTACTGGATAAGCGCCATCTGATCAAACCCGCCCTTGGATGATTGTTTGCGAAATCCGGCCTGTTCGAAAATGCGCTGGCTTGCGGCATTGTCCACGTGGACATCCGCCAAGACCTGTCCGCGCCAGCCGTAGTCGCGGAATCTGTCGATGCCCCGTATCAAAACGGTGCCGCCTAATCCCTTTCCGCGCCAATCGGGCGCAAGGGCGATGCTTACGAATGCTTGTTCGCCGGCGCAGTCGAAACGGACCGATCCGATTTTCGTGCCGTCGATTTCCGCGATCAGGATCAGACTGTCGGGGCTGGCCAACTTTCCGCGAAACCAGGCGAGATGTGAGGCTTCGTCTATCTTTTCAGGGTTCTTCGACTGTGCCCGCGTCGCGGGGTCGTTCCGCCAACTGAGTAGATCCAGAGCGTCGGTTTCTTCGGCGGGGCGGAGGGCAATTTTGGTCATGGTTACAAGGCGCCTGAATTAGGTTGCGGCTTGAGAGAAGCGTGGATCCGTCATCTTGCTCTGCGGGCGACGAGAAGGTGGTTTTCCGGCTGGGCGTCGGCGATCCCGTCGCGCATGCGGTTGCGCAAGATCTCTATTTCATCGAACCCGGACGAAGCCAGGGTGCGTTTCCAGTTCGACGCGCTGCGCAATCGTTTATTGATCCGCCCTTGCTTGTCGACTTGCGCGTTGAGGCCGTCGAGCGAGCCGAACCAACCGCCGACGACAAGCAATCCGCCGGGTTTCAGGACGCCCGCCATACGCTGAATGGTCTCGCGCCATTCATCGTCGCTGACGATGTGAAACATCACGCCGATGGCGTTCACAAGGTCCACTTTCCCGGATACCTCGGCCAAAGCGTCGCTGGCGGTCCCATGTGCCAGGGTCATATTGGGGGTGTTTGCATAGCGTTCGTTCAAGGCCTTATAGGCACGTTGGGATACTTCGACGCCGTGCAGGGAAGACGCGCCCAGCTGGGTGTAGAAGTCGAGCCAATGCCCCGCCCCGGATCCGATATCGATGACGTCGCCGACAGGGCCGTTCTCAAGGCGTTCGAACAGCGCTTTGCAGATAAGGGCTTCGACGCTGGCGTAGTGATAGGCTGTTGAATAGCGGTTTCTGCCTGGGCCGATCGTATCGCTGTCGCTGATCGAGTCCTCGTAGAAGTTCTCGTCCCACCATGTCCCGCTCTCATACTGCCGACCGGGCCGGGCATAGGATTGCCGCAAGACCTTCGCCATTCGCAACAGTTTCACAATTTGCTTTTTCATCTGGGACTGGCCGGACCGGGAATCTCGTTAATATTGACGGCGTGCTTGGACATCGAATCAGCTCTCGCATGCTTCGTCGAGATATATTCGTGCGGGGGCTGATGATCGCCGTGTTGTTCGATTAGATGAGTCTTCCGTCGACCGCCACCGCCTCGTGGACGGTTCGATCAGGAAGGCGGACCCGGCCTCGCCGGTTTGGACCTGTTTGCCGGTTAGGGATGGCATCATGCGGTGGGGGCTGTCCGGTCGATCTATTGCCCGTCACATGCCGGGAATCCAATCATGCGGCCGGTACTTTCGCTTTCTTACTGGATGCTCTTATCCGTCAGCGGGATCGCCATGTTCTTACTGGCCAGGGCGACGATTTCGTCGATCGACAAGTCCTCATCCACCCCGTCCAGGCATACGGCGATGCGGTCGGTATAGGCCTCGTAGATCTTTTCCGCCGCCCGGCATTCATAAACCGGGACATAGCGGTAAACCTGATTGATCGGCTGGAAAGTGGCCGACGGGGTCGGATCAATCAGCAGCACCAAAAGCGCAAGCTCCATAACAAACCTCCATTTCCCGTCCCCTCTTCTTGGAGGATAGCGCACGTCGTGCGCATTTTGAAGAAAAATGTCATGAGTTTGTCACAATGTCGGCCGGACCCGAGATTGGCTGACATGGTTTGGCAGCGGCCGCCTCACTTGAAGAAGCGCTGATACAGGAAGCCGATCCCGACCAGACTGAAGCCAAGGCCCAGGAAGGAAATCACCCGGTACAGCCCGTCCAGGTCGCCCATATCCACCAGGAAGACCTTCGCCGTCGTCAGCAAAACCAGCCCCAGGCCGACCCGGCGCAGTATCCGCCGGTCGCGGATCAAACCCAGGATCAAGGCGGGGGCGGCGCAGAGCAGCCAGATGATGGAATAGGTGTACAGCTCCGCTTCCGTCGTCGGGCCGATATCCAGCCGCGTGCCGTGGAAGGCGTGCCGGACTTCCATATTGATCCACAGGAAAGCCAGTCCGGCGGCGGCGAATGCAAGTATGCGGGCCAGTGCCCGCTCCCCGCCCCATTGGGCCAGATAGGCGAGCACCGCGACGATCATGGCGGGAGCCAGATAAGCGATCAACAACGTGTTGATAAAGGTCGAACTCCCGACCGCTTCACCCGTGAACGGTCCCATCAGCAGGACCTGAAGCCCGACCACGGCAGCCCCGCCCAATCCCAAGAACAGTCGGGACGCGATGCGGTGCAGGGCCCGGGGGCGGACGATGTTGCGGTAATACAAAGCCGTGCCGGAGATCAGCCAGTTCAAGCTGTGCAGGCTGACCTCGATCAGCGTCAGACGGTTCGGCCATTCCGTGGCGGTGCCGAAAAATTCGCGGATTTCCAGACTGACGGTCGCGGAGGCAAGCGCGATGGCGCCAGATTCCAGCAATCCGACCAGGGTGTCGTCCTTCTGCCTGCGGAACAGCCGGGCCGCCCCTGCAAGGGCCATGGCCGGAAGACCGTAGCTATACAGAATCCAGACCGCGTCGCTTTCCACGACAGACAAGGTGAAGGGGATCTGGTTCAGCATGGCGAGACGCCCGATCACGACGGCCGCGACGATCGCGGATGCGGGGCGCAGATAGGCAATCTCGAACCTGCCATTCACCCAGGCGGCGGCCAGGATCATGAAAGACAGCGCGATAGTCAGCCAGGACCCGTCCAGCAGGATGGTCAGGGACAGCGCAATCGCTGAAAGAGCCGCCAGGGCATATAGCCCGACCACGCTTTCCATGAAGGGGTCGCTGCGGCGGCGAGCGGCCTGGCTGGTCGCGGCGATCGCCCCACATGCCAGGGCCATGGCGATGCCCGACCACAGGGTTTGCGGCAAAAGCGTCGACAGTTTGGCATAGGCCAGGAACAGGGTGGCCAAAGGAACGACGCCCGAGATCGCGGCCCATAGGTCCCGCCGCCCATTTCGGTAGATCCCGGCGAATCCCAGGATGGCGAACCAAATCCCGGCGGCTGCGGCCGCAAAGCCAAAGGCTTGGAATTCGGGGGAGAAGGGAATCTGCGCCAGTTCGGCCGTGTTGCTGGTGTCAAACAGGCTCAACCCGAAATATCCGACTTGGTTCGGAACGATCCAAGTGAACAGGCCCGCCAGTGCCAGGCCGGCGCTGATCGGCAGCAAGGCGTCCAGGATCCGCGCCCGGAAGGCGGTGCCGCCCAGTATCGCGACCACCAATCCGGCGAACAGAACCGCGCCGCTGTCGTGCGACATTCGCATAAGGGCGAATACCGTCATGCCCGCCAGGCAGACGCCCGCAAGGGTCACCATGTGCTGGATCGGGGCGAGTGCGCCGATATCGAGGGGGTGCGACGGCGTTCGTCGCGGTGACCCCAAACTATCGCCGGGTCGGCAGGCCACGGTGATCGCGAAGACTGCAACCATGTGCAGGTAAAGCGGCAACATGGATTGATCCGCTGCGCCGCCTACGATCCACAGAAACTGCCAGCCGGACATGCCCAGAAGCGTGATACTCGCCAACCACCACCAATCCTTATACCGGACGATGGCGAAAGCCGCGCCGGCAATAAAGGTCAGGTAGGAAAACAGGGCCCAGGCCGAAGGGCTGTCCGAATGGACCAGGGCGGGAATGGCCAAACCGCCGATGACGCCCAGGATCGCGACAAAATGGCCCTGCAACAGGGAAAGACCCAAGGCGAGGGTGCACACCCCCGCCATGGCGGCGAAGGCGAAAAGCGGTGAAATCAGGCCGTAAAGGGCATAACCGGCATAAAGGCTGCCGAAGGCGGTGGCGACACCGGCGCCGGTCAGGGCCGGCGGCACGTAGTCGGCGCGCTTTGCAGGTTCGTCGCTGCGGTCGGTCTCCCGCTGGGCCGTTTTCTGTCGAACCCATTCGCCGCCGATCACCAGCGCGATGCTCAGAATCAGCCCGGTGGCGATGCGCATGGCGGGGGTGAGCAGGCCGTTATCGATGCTGTATTTGACCAGGAACACGCCCCCCAGCGCGATGGTCAATCCACCCAGCCAAACCAGCCATTTCGTGGCGAAGTTCCGTTCACCATCGGCGCCGTCTTGCGTGCCGTCTTCCCGCGTTTCGTCTGCGCGTGCGGCAGTCGCGGGTTGCGGCGCCGGTTCGGTTGTCGGCCCAACTGGCGACCCAATTGGCGGCCCAACTGGCGATTTTGGCACTGATTGAGGTTCCGGTACCGGGATGGGGGCGGGGTCCGGCTTTTGCCGCGGTTCCGGGTCGGGCGTCTCTTCGGGCGCAGGGTCGGCTTCGGGGGCGTCGCCTTCCATCTGCCGAAGCGAGACTGTTTCCAGCCGGCGCTTCACCTCGGCAATCTCATCGCGAAGTTTGCCGATGCGCGTATGGGCGGTGATCGCGATGATCGGCGTGGCCACAATCGAAAGCCCTGCCGCGAGCAAGAGCAAAACGAGACTGTCAAACATGACGCTTCCCCGACTTTAATGAACATCGTTCAATAAATAGGCATTAAATGAACATCGTTCAATAAAATAATTGATTTTACCGATCCGCAACCGTCCGGCCCGCCTGGAAAATGGGAAAGGATTAGTTTTCCGAGAGGTAGACCTTCGCCAAACCCTCATGATAGTGGCGCCAGTTCTCGTCGATGAAGCCACGCTCAACATCCCGTACCTCGCGGACGGGTTTGGCGGGGACGCCGGCCCAAAGCTCGCCGGACTTCACCCGCTTGCCCGGAGAGATGACGGCGCCGGCGGCCACGACCGCGCCGGATTCCACATGCGCGCCGTCCAGAACCTTGGACCCGATCCCGACCATGCAATCGTCTTCCAAAACACAACCGTGCAGCATTACCCCATGGCCGACGGTAACGCGCTTGCCGATAAGGGTGGGGAATTTCCCTTCGAAGACATGGACGACGGTGCCGTCCTGGATATTCGTGTCCTCGCCGACCTCGATATAATGATCGTCGCCGCGCAGCACGCAGGAAAACCAAACGCTGCTGCGGTCGCCCAGGCGGACATCGCCGATGATTGCGGCCGTCGGGGCGATGAAAACGTCTTTCCCGATCGTGGGCGATACGCCCTTGAACGGCATGATGACGGGTTTGGACACGGCGTTCCTCCTTGCGAAACCAGGGTTCGTCTTCTCGTTGGGGAAAACTGGCACCGTAAAAAGGGGGCTGCAAGCGGACTGGTTGTGCGCGACGGGCTCGGTTAATCTCGGGCCATGAGCACGCTCGACGATATGGACCGGAAAATTCTCGCCATCCTGCAACAACAGGCGGATATCCCCATTGCCCAATTGGCGGAACGGGTCGGCATGTCGCAAAGCCCCTGTTGGCGGCGGGTGAAGAAACTGCGCGACGATGGGGTGATCACCGGCCAGGTCGCCCTGGTCGATCCGAAAAGCGCGGGGCTCAGTTTGACAGTGCTGGCCACTGTTTCACTCAACGATCATCACGACGAAACGGTCGCCGCGTTCGAACGCGCGCTGGAAACCTGGCCGGAGGTGATGGAATGCCACGCGGTTTCCGGCGACCGGGATTATCACCTGCGCATCGTCGCCGCGGATATGGAAGGCTACGAGCGCTTCCTGTCCGGCCGCTTGCTGAAGCTGAAACAGGTAGCCTCGGTCAATTCCCGTTTCTCGCTCCGCCGGGTCAAATACGCGACGGCCTTGCCGGTATGATCATTCGGCGGCGAACTGGAAGGCGGGTTCGGGTGGGTTCCGATAGGTGTCTTCAAGCGCATCCCATTCCGGCATAACGGTTTTCAGGGCGCGCTCTTTCACCGGTCCGAAGCCGCGAATTTCCATTGGCAGGCTGAGAAGCGCCAGCGCCGCGTCCCGATTTTCCGGGGTCAGGGTTGCGGCGATTTCGTCGAGTGTGGCCTCGAAACGCTGGATCAGCGCGCGTTCCGTCCTGCGTTCCGGGGGATACCCGAAAGGATCGGCCCAACTGCCGCGCAGGCCCTTCAACCGCGCCAAGCCCTTCATTGCCGGGCGCAGCCAGGGGCCGAAACGGCGTTTCGCCGGCTCCTCGCCATTGGGCCCGGGCCTGCTCAGTCCCGGTGGGGCGAGATGATAGGCGATCTTGTAATCGCCCTCGAACTGCGCGGCGAGGCGGGCTTCGAAATCGCTTTCCGTGAACAGGCGCGCGACCTCGTATTCGTCCTTATAGGCCATCAGCTTGAACAGCGACCGGGAAGCGGCTTCGGTTAGTTCCGTCTTTCCGTTCAAAGACTTCTCGGCCTTTCGAAGATTTTCGATCCGGGCCACGAAACGATCCGCATAGGCCGCGTTCTGGTAGCCGGTCAGGAAATCGACACGCCTTGCGATGATCTCGTCCAGGCTTTCGGCGGGCTTGAAGCGGCCGCGATCTTCTCCATCGGCCAGCAGGTCGCGCACCGCGTCGGGATCGGCAGCGAGCAGACGGCCCCAGCCGAAGACGCGCTTGTTCGCCGCCACCGCGACGCCGTTCAACTCGATTGCGCGGGTCAGTGCGGGCAGGGAGACCGGAATTTCACCCTTCTGCCAAGCATAGCCCAGCATCAGAATATTCGCCCCGATGGAGTCGCCCATCAGGGTCAAAGCCGCCTTGGTCGCGTTCAGGCTGTCGACCCCGGCTTCGCCCAAAACATGATACAGAATATCCAGCATCATATCCGGTTTCTGTATCGCTTTCGGATCCTTCAAAAAGGCGGCCGTGTGGATCGTCTGGCTGTTGGCGATGACCCGTGATTTTTCCGGATCGAGCGTCGCGATCGCTTCCGGCGAGGTGCCGACGACGAGGTCGCAGGCGAGTAACAGGTCGGCCTGTTTCGGCTCAATACGAACCTGGTTCAGTTTCGTGCCGCGCGCGCCGATGCGAACATGGCTCAACACCGCGCCGCCTTTTTGCGCGAAGCCCATGAAGTCGAGCACGCTGGCCGGGCGGCCTTCCAGATGCGCGGCCATGGTGATCAGCGCGCCGACCGTGACGACGCCCGTTCCGCCGACGCCGGCAACCAGGATCTCGCTGGGTTTGTTTGCCAATTCATGTTCCCGCATCACAGGCAGGGGCAATGCGTCCAACCGGGCCGCAATATCCGCGCCGGATTTGCGGCGTAGCTGGCCGCCTTCGACAGTCACGAAACTGGGGCAGAAGCCGTTTTGGCAGGAATAGTCCTTGTTGCAGCTGGACTGATCGATTTCCCGTTTGGTGCCGAATTCGGTTTCCAGCGGCGCGACGGAAAGGCAATTGGATTTCACGCCGCAATCGCCGCAGCCCTCGCAGACGAGGTCGTTGATGACCACACGTTTCGCCGGATCCGGAAAGTCGCCTTTCTTGCGGCGCCGCCGCTTTTCGGTCGCACAGGTCTGGTCGTAGATCAGGGCGGAGACGCCGCCAACCGTGCACAGGTCCCGCTGCACGGCATCCAATTCGGCGCGGTCGTGAACCGGAACGTCGGAAAAGCCGCCATAGCGCGCGGTGTCGTCCGTGACGATCTCGATCCGTTCCACGCCTTCCGCGCGCAACTGGTTGACGATTTGCGGAACGCTCAGCGTCCCGTCCACCGGTTGGCCGCCGGTCATCGCGACCGCGTCGTTATAGAGGATCTTGTAGGTGATGTTGGCCTTCGCAGCGACCGCCTGGCGGATCGCCATCAAGCCGGAATGGTAATAAGTGCCGTCCCCCAGGTTCTGAAAGACATGTTTGGTTTTGGTGAACGGGGCGAGGCCGATCCAGTTCACGCCTTCGCCGCCCATCTGGGTCAGGCCAGAGGTTTCGCGGTCCATCCAGTTGGCCATGAAATGACAGCCGATCCCGGCATAGGCCTTCGACCCGTCGGGCACCTTAGTCGAGGTGTTGTGCGGGCAGCCGGAACAGAAATACGGCATGCGTTTGGCCGCGCCGTTGATCCCGGCCAGGGAGGCTGCCTCAGGCCCTTTTGGCGCCAGGCCGGCACGGACCAGGCGGGCGCCTGCCTGAAGAAAGGGCGCGGTCGCATCCAGAAATTCGGCGAGGGAGCGGGCCAGGCGCGCTGGGCGCATTTCCCCACAGCCGGGCAGGAAGGCCGCGCCGTCCGGGTGGTTCTTGCCCCAAAGGCGGGGCCGGCGATCCGCGGGGGCGTTGTAGAATTGGTCCTTGATCTGGCCTTCCACGACGGGGCCCTTTTCCTCCACGACGAGAAGGTCGGACAGGCCGGTGCAGAAGTCTTCCATCGCGACCGGTTCGATCGGGAAGGTCAGGCCTAGTTTCCGGACCCGGATACCCGCGTCCTTTAGCGCCGTTTCGTCCAGCCCCAGCAGGCGCAGCGCTTCCATCAGGTCGAGATGCGCCTTGCCGGCCGTGACGATGCCGAGCGTCGCGTCGGGTTTGTCGACAATCGCACGGTCGATGGCAAAGACCTCTCGATTCGCGCGGACGAAAGCGCGCACGGCTTGCAGCTTGAAGCGCAGCCGTTCCTCGATCGCCAAACTCGGCAAGTCGCCGTTCCGGTAGTGCAAGCCGCCTGGTGGCGGAACGAAATCCGCAGGCTCCAAGAAGGCAGGCATGGTTTCGGGCAGGGCGATGGAAGTTGCGCTTTCGACGGTTTCGGAAATCGCCTTGAAGCCGATCCAGGCGCCGGTGAAGCGGCTCAATGCCCAGCCGAAAAGGCCGAAGCTCAGATACTCCTCCACGCTCGCCGGGTTCAAGACCGGCATGGACCAGGCCATCAGTGCCTGATCGCTTTGATGCGGCATAGAGGAGGAGACAACGCCATGGTCGTCGCCGCAGACGACGAGCACGCCGCCATGCGGGGAAGATCCGAAGGCGTTGCCGTGTTTTAGGGCGTCACCGGATCGGTCGACGCCCGGTCCTTTGCCGTACCAAAGGCCGAACACGCCGTCGACGGTGGCCGATCCTTCGGTTTCCACCTGTTGCGTGCCCATGATTGCCGTGGCGGCCAGGTCTTCGTTGATCGCCGGCTGAAAGTGGATGTTCAGCGGTTCGAGATGTTTCTTTGCTTGCCACAAGGCTTGGTCGTACATGCCGAGCGGTGATCCGCGATAGCCGGAAATGAACCCGGCCGTGTTGAGCCCCTTCGCCCGGTCGGCGAGCGCCTGCAACATCGGCAGTCGGACGAGCGCTTGCGTCCCGGTCAGGAAAACGCGGCCGGAGGCGCGCGTGTACCGATCATCCAGGGAATAGCCTTGGTCAATATTGGTCACGGTATTGACGTTGGTTTTGCCGGACGGGGAAAAGGACACGAAAATCTCCTAGTATTCTACGGTGATTTCCTTCCAGTTTATGACCGGACCAGCGGCAATTTCTTGCTGAGTTTGGCGCGGAATCGGCAAAAATCGAAAAATAATACCGAAAATGGTTCGGTAAAGGGTAAAAAAAACCCATACTTCTTCAGCTTGCCAAACCCGGTGCCGAAAGGTTTGCTCGACGAGACGATGTCCAGGAGCGGGGAACGGGCCTATGCGGGCGAAAGCACTTAAACGGATCGGCATTGGATTGGCGATTATCGTTGTGCTGGCGGGTGGGGTTTTGATTGCGGCGCGGACATTGGACCCGATCAATGTCTATTACAAACGGCTGAAAGCGTCGTCGCCTTACCAGTATGAGGAAATCAACCCAGACCTGCTCAAGACCGACCCTGCGGCCCTGATAACGATCGATACCGCAGAGGACGTGGCGGCGGCGCGGCAGGCGCTGTTGGGCTGGATATACGGTACCGATCCGGCGGAACGCCGGGTGGCGAAGCTGTACTATCCCCGCGCCGGTTGGTCGCATGCGTCTGAAATATTGGACTGGGACGGGCTTGGCGGTGTGGCGCAGTACTACATCAATGTTCGGCCTGACCTGATTTCCTACGCCTATTTATTGACGCCGCTGGATGGGAACAGCGGTCCGGGTGCGGGCAAGGCGGTCATTTACCACAACGGCATGGCTTCGACTTTCGTTGCGGCACGGGATTGGCTGGAACCCCTATTGAAGCAAGGATGGACGGTTCTTGCCTTCAACCAGTTGGGCTATGGCGAAAGCGCCCGCGAACTACATTGCGACAAACAAGCGGACGGTAGCGCGGTTCCCGAGGGTGTTCCATGCCTCGCCAATCTTCAGCTTGACTTGGCGCAGCTCGACACGCCGGTTGCGCTGCATGTGGAACCTGTGCTGGCCGGCGTGGACCTTTTGAAGGGGTTGGGTTTCGCACAGATTGACGCCCTGGGATTTTCCGCCGGGGCTGCGACGGTCACCTTCGCCGCGGCGATCGACCCCCGGCTGCGCCGAACCGTCGCCGCCGCGGGGATCCTGCCGCCCTATCTTCGCGAAGGTCAGGATGAACTGTTCGGCATCGCCAGGGAATTGGCAGAAAGCGGGCCGATCTCTTTCCTGGATCTGTTCATTCTGGCCGGCGCCGGCGAGGGACGGGCCTATCATCAGCTTTTCAACCGCTACGACCGCTGCTGCTACCGGAATGTGAAGGGCAGACATTACGAGGAAGTGGTAAAAAAGGCCTTGGCCGGTGCTGGGGAAGGTGGACAGTTCACTGTCACCATCGATGAAAGCCATGCCCGGCATGCGATTTCATCCGGTGGTGCTCGAGCGGTCATCGACTTTCTCACCGATTGACCGGGCCGACGGTTGACCGGTCGGCGTGTTGCACCAATTATATTCAAGTTTACTAAATATTAATTTGTTCAGTGCCTGGGTATTTTTATCGCGGAGCTGTGGGAAGCGATCTTCCGTCGGGCATTGGCGGATGTCGGCGTCGTACTTTGCATAATTTAAGGGGATGTCGGATGCGGAACTTGAGTATTCTGAAACAAGTACTTTCGATCGTGGGATTGGCCGTTCTCGGCTTCCTTATCGTCGGCGGCGTGTATTTCTGGAGCGACGCAAAGGTCAGTGCGGAACGAGAAATCGCTGAGGCGGCGGGCGCCCGCATTTCGATCGTTCAATCGGTGCAGTACCTGTTCTTGAACGCGCGGCGACGCGAAAAGGACTTTCTTCTCAGGCGTGATGAAAAATACGCGACGCAACTCGACGCGGTGGTCGCCGCAATTCACGACGATTTGGACCGGCTTGAAAAATTGGGGGTGCCATCCGCGGTCGCCACCAATATCAGGGCGGTGAACGATGGTATCAACACTTATCATGAACGGTTCAAACACGTCGCGGCGGATGTGATCGCAATCGGCTTGACCGAGGAAGACGGGTTGCGCGGTAAGTTGCGGTCGGCCGTGCACAATGTGGAAGAGCGGCTCAACGAGTCCGGCAACCCGGATATGGTTGTCAAAATGCTGATGATGCGCCGGCACGAAAAGGATTTTTTGCTTCGTATCGACCCCAAATATATAGGCCGGATTGATGATCGCCGAGGCGAACTGCGGGCCTTGTTGGACGCATCGGACATGAACGCTGCAACGCGGACCGAGATCGAAGAATTGATGACTGTCTATGTTTCCTCTTTTAAGGAACTGGCGGCATTGATCCTCGATCTTGATGAAAAGACAGGCGGCCTTTCCGATGTTTTTGCCGAAATCGAACCGATCATGCAGAGCATCGCCGACACCATAAACGCCGACGGGACGGCTGCGATCGCGAAGGCGGACCAGGTGGTCGAACAGACCAAGGTGGTCATTCCCGCGTCGATTGCCGTTGTAACGCTTGTCGCCGCTTTTGCCGGGTTTGGCGTCGCACGGACAATCAACAATCCGATTCTGTCTATGACCGCCACAATGGGGCAGTTGGCCGATGGGAAACGGGACGTAGACGTCCCTGCGACGGATTACGGCAATGAAATAGGACGTATGGCGCATTCGGTGGTGAGCTTCCGCGACTCACTGATAAAAGCCGACCGGCTGGCCGAGGAACAGCGCAAAGCGCAGCAGTTGGAAGTTGAGCGCGCGGACAGGCTGATGAAAAGAACCGCCGAGTTTGATGCCTTGATACAAGGCATCCTTGCGGAAGTCGCCACGGCGATCACCCAAATGGGAAATACAGCAGGAAAGATGGACCAGGCGTCGTCGGACGTTCAATCCCAAGCGGCGACCGTCGCCGCGTCTTCGTCGGAAAGTGCGATGAACGTGCAAACCGTTGCCGCCGCGACAGAAGAACTCTCCGCATCCATTGTCGAAATCGGCAGCCAGATCCAGAACGCGGCGCAGATATCGCGCTCGGCGGTGGGTCAGGCAGAGTCGTCGGTGCAGACCGTGACGAGCCTGGAGACCGCGGTTGCGCAGATCAGCGAAGTCGTCGATTTGATTAAGGACATCGCGGAGCAAACAAATCTGCTTGCCCTGAACGCCACGATTGAGGCCGCCCGCGCAGGCGATGCCGGCAAGGGCTTTGCCGTGGTGGCCAACGAGGTGAAGTCGCTTTCGGCTGAAACGGCAAAGGCGACGGAGCAGATTGAACGCCAGATCGCTGCGGTTCAGTCCGCCACCGGGACGACGGTGACAAGTATCACGGCCTTCTCGAAAACGATCAACGAGGTCAACCAGATTTCGGCTGCGGTGGCCGCAGCGATCGAAGAACAGACCGCGGCCACGAATGAGATATCCCGAAATGTGGAAGAGGCATCCGTGGCTGTGGAAGACGTCAGCAAGAACATACAATATGTAAGCGAAAGCGCCGAAGTGACGAAGGCTGCGGCTGGTGACGTTCGGAATGCGTCGGATTCTATCGGCGACCAGTCCGGTAAAATGACCAGTTCAATCGCCACCTTCCTTAAGGACGTCCGCGACATCTGACAGCGATACGCATCATGCGTTGCTGTTGGAAGCCGTGCGGACGTCCCTACACCCTGTTCGTCAGGCGGCTCGGATCCGGTTGGCCAGATCGACAACCTGCTGGCTCAGTTCACTGGAATCCTGATCCATCGTTTCCGACGCAGTCAGCAATTCGCGCGCTTGTGCATTCGTATCCGTCGCGGACTGCGCCACGCCGGCAATGTTCGACGTGACGTCCTCGGTGCCGCTGGCGGCCTCTTCCACGTTGCGGGCGATTTCCTGAGTCGCGGCGCCTTGTTCTTCGACGGCAGCGGCGATGCCGTTGGTCGTGTTGCTGATTTCTTCAATCACCTTGCCGATCGCGTTGATCGCGTGGATGGCCTCGTTGGTTGCGGACTGGATCTCGGCGACTTGCGACGAAATTTCCCCGGTCGCGCTGGCTGTCTGTGTCGCGAGGCTTTTGACCTCCGACGCGACGACGGCGAAACCCTTGCCCGCCTCGCCGGCGCGTGCCGCCTCGATCGTGGCGTTCAGGGCCAGCAGATTTGTTTGCTCGGCGATATCGCTGATCAGCGAAACGGCTGCGTTAATCTGCCCCGCGGCGCGCGCAAGGTCCTGGACTTTGGAATTGGTTTTCTCGACTTCCTCGACAGCGCGACGCGCAACTTCCGTGGAATGGACGACCTGACGGCTGATTTCCGAAACGGTTGCCGCCAATTCCTCGGCTGCAGCAGCAACGGTTTGAACGTTTGCCGATGCTTCCTCGGAGGCGCTGGCGACCATACTGGACTGGCTCGACGCCTGATCTGCGTTCGAGCTCAACTGTTGCGCCGAACCTTTGACCTGCGTTGCGCCGGCCGCCATGCGCTGGGCGATGCCGCCAATGTTGTTTTCGATCTGTGCGGCGACATCGGCCAGCATCGTGGCGCGGTCCTCGGCGGCTTTGCGGTCCGCTTCTTCCTGCAACGCTTTCAGGCGTTTCACTTCTATGGCGTTGTCGCGGAAAACCTGTACGGCACGGGCCATCTCACCCACTTCGTCACGGTTTTCGGTATAGTCGATTTCCACATCCGTATCGTCCGCGGCCAAACGGCCCATCACCTGCGTGATTTGCGCGACCGGCCTTGCAATCGAACGGCCGATGAAGAAAGCGGCGAGGATCCCGAAGATGGTACCGGCAACCGCACTGCCGATAAGCAGTTGTATGCCGAGCTTTTCGTCCTCTTCCGCCTTCAGCGCGGCGGCGGCGGTGAAGCGATCCAACTGGCCCTGCACTTCCGCCAATTCGCGGTTCAATTCCTGCTGTTCCTTTGCCGTATCCGCGGCGATTTCCGTTGCGGTTTCCACATCACCAGAAATCAGCAGCTGGAGTGCTTTTTCGCCATGCTCTTCATAGACGAGGTGTTCTTTTCCGATCCGGTCCAATTGCGTGACGAGGTTCTCGAATTCCCGACGCGACTCAGGCGTTGAAGCCTGTTCAAGGGCCATGGACGCCATGTTGAGCGCTTGCTTCAGTTCGGCATCCACCTTGTGTCCCAAATCCGTGAAACTTTTCAAAAGCGTGTTCGTATCGGCCGGGTTAAGATCTCCGGTTCCCTTGGCCAGCAAAACAGCCTGTTCGAGTTGATGGACACTGATCGTTGAAACGATCTCTGTCAGCGGAATGTCGCGATGGGCGATTTCCGTAACCTCTTTGCCGATCTTGTGCATTTTCCAAATGCCGATACCTGAAACTGAGGCAATAGTCGCCAACAGCAAGCCTGCCATGGCATAAATGCGGATGGACACGCGGAAATTTGAAGCTCTCATCGTACCAGCTCCCTTTCAGGGTATGACTTTATAATTAATAGGCGCAGTGCAGTTCGGCTCCGCCGCTTTAATGTGTACGTGTGTAGGCGAATACATCTTCGCGCTTAACCCTCGAATGGGGGGGAATTCGGCCGATATTTGAGCCATTTCAGCTCGCCCAGCATCGATTGTGTGGCGTGATTGCGACATGCTCCAGTAAGCGTCACCGCCAGATCTTGCCGTTTTCGGCACTTTGCGCGGCGCAAGGCGCGATTTGTCCGCCTTGTCGGTGCGGACCGCGATCAACCCGTCCGCCTCTCCTGCGGCAGATTGATCGCCTCGAGATTCCCTACGGCCGCCCAGGCGGGCTTGTCGAAGTCGCATCTGGCTTCGATCCTTTCGTGCCTTACCAACGGCTATTTCGTGTTGGATTCTAGAAAATCGCTGACGCGGCTGCGCAGGGTTTCCGCCTGGATAGACAATTCGCCCGCGGCGGCATTTGTTTGCGATGCAGCCGAACCGGACTCCGCCGAAGCTTCCGTAACATTCGCGATGTTCTGGCTTACCTCGTTGGTTGCGGCGTTCTGCTGTTCGACCGCGCTTGCAATAGCCCCGGCCATCTGGGCGATTTCGTTCACCAGGTCGATGATGCCGGCAATGGCATCGACGGCGTCCTTGGTCTCGGCCTGGATTTGCTTGATCTCGGACGAAATCTCTTCGGTCGCTTTCGCGGTCTGGGTCGACAGGGATTTGACTTCGTTGGCGACCACGGCGAAGCCTTTGCCGGCTTCGCCGGCGCGCGCAGCCTCGATCGTGGCGTTCAAAGCCAGTAGATTGGTCTGGCTTGCGATTTCGTTGATCACGCTGATGATATTGCCGATATCTTCCGCTTTTCGCTGCAAGGTGGCGACGCGTTCATTCGATGTCCTTGCCGCATCAACCGCCCGTTCCACCGAGGCATTCGTCCGCTGGGTCTGCGAGGATATTTCCTTGATCGACGAGCTCAATTCTTCGGCGGAAGCGGCGACTGCCTGGGCCTGGGAATTCGTTTCCTCGGCCGACGACGCCATGGACTGAGAGGTGCTGAGAAGTTCGGTGGCGGCTGACGACACGGTATCCGCGACGTTTTCGAGATCTTCCGCCAAGCTCTGCTGGGCGTTCATGCTTTCGGTAATGTCGACCGCGTTTTTCACCACCTTGTAGGGTTTGCCATCAAGCCCCAGGACCGGATTGTAGGCTGCTTGAATCCAGACCGTCTTTCCTTGCTTGTTCAGGCGCGGAAATTTGCCCGACTGGAATTTCCCGGCGCGGAGATTTTCCCAAAAGGCTGCGTATTCGGGGCTTTTTGCGTATTCCGGCGAGGCGAACATGCTGTGGTGCTGGCCTTCGACTTCCGACAACGTATACCCGACCACGTTCAGAAAGTTCCGGTTGGCGGTTCTGATCGTGCCGTCCAGTTCGAATTCGATTAAGCCTTGCGATGTGCCGATGCCTTCCAGCGTCGCCATATTGTCCAGGGCGGCGATTTTTTGTTCGGTGATGTCGATCGCATTCTTGACGACCTTGACCACCTTGCCGCTTCGGTCGAGAACCGGATTATAGGCTGCCTGAAGCCAGACGGTTTCGCCCTGTTTGTTCAGGCGCGGAAACTCTCCGGCCTGAAACTTACCGGCTTTCAGATTGTCCCAAAATTGACGGTATTCGGGGCTTTTGGCGAATTCCGGATCCGCGAAGATGCTATGATTCTTGCCGCGGACCTCTGAAAGCTCGTAGCCGACGGCTTTGAGGAAATTCTCATTCGCGGTGATGATGGTTCCATCCAGCTCGAAATGGATGAGCCCTTGGGAGGCCCCAATCGCGTCGAGCAAGGCTTGGGAGTCGCGGGCTGAAGTCCCGGCAGTAGCAAAATTTCCGAACACAGTGTGCTTCCTCTTTCAGGTGCGCTTGAAATACATTCGATTACGATGCCGCGCTTATTTCACTTCAGCCGTACTCAAGTAATCCCCATTTGAGGGTGCAACGGTGGCCGTTCCACTCAGTTGTGACCGGCTAAGTTGTTCGGTGTCCGCGATTGCGTCGGGCTAGGTTTGCGCACCCGCAATCGGTCAGGACAGTTCAATATTTTGAACACTTGTGACGCCTTCCCCTATTCAACATGCCAACCTCGTACGTAAGAATGACGACGCTGGATCACGGAAACTCGACGATTATTGCCGTCTTGGCTGGTAGCATCGTAGTTAATTAATTAACAAAGGGTTAATCGATAATCGACAAATATCCACAAAAATGGTGTTAATATGCAAATATGGCATCGAGTTTCGGTATAAAATACTAGTTAAAGTTACTTATTAGGAAGGGATTCAAGATAGGTGAATTTGAGGATTACTGTCGGAGGGCGGCAAAAACACTATAATATTCGTATATCATAATACCTTGGTGTTAGGGCGTGCGTCCGGCCGCTCATGGGCGCGGTGACAACCCTTCACAATGTCAAACTGTCGGTGGAAAAATCGCGTAGAAGACCGAAATAGTGGCTACCGAGGCGATCGTGCTGATCAATATGACCGATGAGGTCCGCTGCACATACAGCCCGTAGGACAGCGAAAGCACGAAGCTGCCCGCGCCGGTCGGCAGGGTTGCCATCAGGATGGCGACCTTGGCCCAAAGCGGGTCGACCGGGAAAAGCCATAACATGAATAGGGCGGTGACCAAGGGTTGGACCGCAAGCTTCACGACGGTCATGACGGTGACTTCGCCCAATCCTTCCCGCAACGGCTTTCCGACGAGGAACAGGCCGATGGCGAACAGGGCGCAGGGGCCGGCGGCTGCGCCGAGGATGGAACAGAAGGTCTCGGCGGGGGCGGGCAGGGGAAGACCTGACATGGCCCATAGCAGACCGAGTACCGGGGCGATCAGCATGGGGTTGCGGATCAGCGCCAGGAAGACCTTCCGCAGAACCGGGCCCAATCCTTCCGCCTTACCGGCGCCGACCTCGATCATCACGATGGCCGCGCCGACGATCAGGGCTGTATAGATCACCGTGATGAAGATGGCCGGGAAGACCGCTTCCGCCCCATAGGTCGCCAGCGCCAGGGGAATGCCCATATAGCCGGCATTGCCGTAGACCGTATTCATGCCGTGCATGGTCGCTTCCGCAAGGCCGCGCCCGAAAGCGAACTTGGCCAGCAGCATCGACGCCGCCCAGACCGCGGCGAGGGAAAGCATGAAGCCGATCAGGAAATCGGCGCGGACCACGGTGCCGATCTCGACCGTGGCCATGGCCTTGAACAACAGAACGGGCAGGGCGACCCAATAAACGAAACGGTTCAGCGCCTCGCTGCTGGCGTCTCCCAACAAGCCGCGGCGCCCGGCGATATAGCCGGCGGCGATGATCCCGAAAACGGGCAGGACAACGTTGAAGATCGGTTCCATGCGGCGCGGCACCATTGTTTCAGGACTTTGCGGCGCAAAATAACCGCAAACGCGGCAATCTCAATTCGCAATCTCAAACCGCGGCCCCAATTTTGGGCACGGGACACCTATTGTGCCGGCGGCGACAATCGCCTCAAGACCAGCCAGGACAGGCCCAGGCCGATCAGAACGCCCGTGGTATTCGCGAAAACGTCCCAGCCGCTCATCATCCGTCCGGGGATGAAGGATTGGGCGATTTCGATGGCGATGCCATAGACGACAATCGCAGCGGCGAGCATCAAAGGGCCGGGCCTGTCGCGGTAACCGATCCGTCCCGCCGCGGTCAGCGCCGCATAGGCGACGAAATGTTCGATCTTGTCCGACGCACCGGATTGCACGGCGAACTGCAACGGCAACAGGGACAACACGGTAACGGCCGCAAGGACAAGCCAGAAGCCCAACCTGGCGGCAAGGGATAACCAATGCATGCTGTGACGTCCCGATTGCGGTCGTGGTGGATGCGGCGGCGGGATACTGCGTCAGGCAGGCTTGGCGGACAAGGTGCTACGGACCGCCTGGCGCCATAGGCCGTAGCGCCGCTCCCGCTCATCGCCCGGCATTGCGGGTTCGAAACGCCGTTCCAATGCCCAGCTTTCCGCGAAGACGTCGGGCGGGGGATAGAAGCCCGCCTGCAGTCCCGCCAGATAACCCGCGCCCAGCGCCGTCGTTTCCAGGACGGCCGGCCGATCGACCGGGGCGTTCAGCGTGTCGGCTAGCCGCTGCATGGTCCAGTCGGAGGCGACCATGCCGCCATCGACCCGCAGCACCGTATCGGCGGATGACGTCCAATCGCCGCGCATCGCTTCGATCAGGTCGCGGGTTTGGAAACAGACGCTTTCCAGGGCGGCGAGGGAGAGTTCCGCCGGCCCGGTGCCGCGCGTCAACCCGAACAGCGCGCCGCGGCAGTCCGCGTCCCAATACGGTGCGCCCATGCCGGTGAAGGCGGGCACAAGGATGACGTCCTGTTCCGGGTCCGCCTTTGCGGCGCGGTCGCCCGATTCCGCGGCGTCCCGCAGAATCCCCAATCCGTCGCGCAGCCATTGAACCGCGGCGCCGGCGACGAAAATCGAGCCTTCCAGCGCATAGGTCGTTTCCCCGTTCAACCGGTAGGCGATGGTGGTCAGCAGCCGGTTCTTGGACGTGACCGGGTCCGTGCCCGTATTCAAAAGCGCGAAACAGCCTGTGCCGTAGGTGGATTTGGCCATGCCGGGCCGGAAACAGGCCTGGCCGACCGTTGCTGCCTGCTGGTCGCCGGCGATGCCCAGCACCGGGATCGGCGCGCCGAACAGGTCGGGCAAGGTCGTGCCGAACTGGGCGGCGGAATCCAAAACCTCGGGCAGAAGGGACCGGGGCACGCGGATCAGGTCCAGCAGTTCGTCGTCCCAGCGGTTTTCGCGGATATTGTACAGCATGGTGCGGCTGGCATTGGTGGCGTCGGTCGCATGCACCTTGCCGCCGGTCAAATGCCAGAGCAGGTAGCTGTCGACCGTGCCGAAGGCGAGTTCGCCGCGTTCCGCCGCGTCCCTTGCGCCGGGCACTTCGTCCAGGATCCAGGCGGCCTTGGTGCCTGAGAAATAGGGATCCAAAAGCAGGCCGGTCCTTTCGGTCACCAGCGCTTCGTGACCAGCGGCCTTCAGTGTGGCGCAGGTCTCGGCGGTGCGGCGGTCCTGCCAGACGATGGCGCGGTGGATGGGCTTGCCGGTTTTGCGGTCCCAGACCAGTGTGGTTTCGCGCTGATTGGTGATGCCGATGGCGGCGATGTCGCCCGCCGTGGCGCCGGCCTGTTTCATCGCCGTGCGGCAGGTCGACAATGTCGTGCGCCACAGGTCGTCGGCCTCGTGCTCGACCCAGCCGGATCGCGGGAAATGCTGATCGAATTCTTCCTGGGCGATGGCGGCGACTGCGACATTCTCGTCAAAGAGGATCGCCCGGCTGGATGTCGTGCCCTGATCGATCGCCAATACGAATTTACCCACCTGTAACCTCCCCAGCTTACTCTTCTATTGGACCTGCGGCTCGACCCGGTCGCGCTCTTTAGTCGGCGCTGCAAGGCCAGGGTCAAACGGTAGCGGCCCGGTGGTTTTTCATCCAGTCCGAAACGCCGCGACGCTCCTCTTCGGTCAGGCGCAGGCCCAGTTTGGACCGGCGCCACAGCAGATCGTCGCCATCGACCGCCCATTCCTCGGCCATCAGATAGGCGACCTCACGCGCGTATAGATCCGCCCCGAAATGCTGGCCCAGATCCTCAAGCGAGGTCGCATCGCCGAGCACCGAAGCCGCACGCGTCCCATAGGCATGGACGAGGCGGGCCGCGGTCTTGGGCGCCAGGAAAGGGTAAGTGTCGCGCAAGCCGTCAATCAATGCGGGATGCGACCCGACGGGGAAGTCGCCGCCGGGCAGGGCGGCGCCCGCGGTCCAGGTCCGGCCCATTTCCGGCAAATAGGGTTTCAGCTTGGCGAGCGCTTCCTCCGCCAAATGGCGATAGGTGGTGATCTTGCCGCCGAAGATGTTCAGCAGGGCCGCTTCGCCCGCCCGCGCGTGCAGGTCCAAAACGAAATCGCGGGTTGCCGTCTGCGCCGCGCTGGCGCCGTCGTCATAGAGCGGACGCACACCGGAATAGGTCCAAACCACGTCGTCGGGATGGATCGGATCGGCGAAATAGGCGCTCGCGGCTTCGCAAAGATAGGCGATTTCCCCATCAGAGATGCGCACGTCCTTCGGGTCTTCGGTGAAATCCACATCCGTGGTGCCGATCAGGGTGAAATCCTGCTCGTATGGAATGGCGAAGATGATGCGCCCGTCCGCGTTCTGAAAGATATAGGCGCGGTCGTGATCGTATTTCCGGGGAATGACGATATGGCTTCCCTTCACCAGCCGGACGGACGCCTTGCTGTTGACCCCGATGCTGCGGGACAGAACCTCCGCAACCCAGGGGCCGGCGGCGTTCACCAAGGCTTTGGCGCGGATGGTCCGGTCGGTTCCGGTGGTTTCGTCATGCAGGGTGACGGCCCAGACGCCGCCCTCCCGCTTGGCGCCGGTCACCGAGGTCCGCGTCAGAATATCGGCCCCCCGATCGGCGGCGTCGACGGCGTTCAGCGCCACCAGGCGCGCATCGTCGACCCAACAGTCGGAATATTCAAAGGCCTTGGTAAAGCTGTCGCGCAAGGGGCGTCCGGCATCGTCTTTCCGCAAATCGAGTGTCCGGCTTCCGGGCAGGATCTTCCGGCCGCCCAGATGATCGTACAGGAACAGTCCCAGACGGATCAGCCAAGCCGGGCGCAGCCCGCTGTGATGGGGCAGAACGAAGCGCAGCGGCCAGGCGATATGAGGCACCATGGACAGCAGAACTTCGCGTTCCTTCAGGGATTCACGCACCAATCCGAATTCGTAGTGTTCCAGATAACGCAGCCCGCCATGAATCAGTTTGGTCGAGGCGGAGGAGGTTCCGATCGCCAGATCGCGCTGTTCCGCCAGTAGAACATTCAGACCCCGTCCCGCGGCGTCGCGTGCGATACCGCAGCCGTTCACGCCGCCGCCGATGATCGCGATATCATAGATCTGCTCTATCACCTGGGGGTCCCCACCTGAAAGTCGCGCTGCACTGCATCATGATATGCGTGTTTGCGAAAGAAAACGAAAGCGAAACGAATATAGCGCCGCCTTCGCTGGGATTTCAAGACTCTCGGGCGACCAAAATCTGCACCCCAGCTTCCGTGCACATATCGGAAATCGGCTTGGGCGGCGGCGCATCGGTGACGAATGTATTGATATGGGAGATATGGCCGATCCGGACCGAAGCGGACCGCCCGAACTTGCTGCCATCGGCCACGAGAATGGTGTGGCGCGCGTTTTCGATGATCGCCTGGGCGACTTTCACCTCGCGGTAGTCATAGTCCAGCAAGGTCCCGTCGGCATCGATGGCCGACACGCCGATGACCGCGAAATCGACCTTGAACTGGCGTATGAAATCAACCGCGGCCTCCCCGACGATGCCGCCGTCCGAATGCCGCACGACACCGCCGGCGACGATGATCTCGCAGTCGGGGCTGACGCTTAAGATATTGACAACATTTATATTATTCGTAATCACCATCAATCCGCGTTTGTCTCGCAGCGCCTGGGCCACCTGTTCGGTCGTGGTGCCGATATTGATCAGGATGGTGCAGTCATCGGGGATGATCGAGGCGGTCGCGAGCCCGATCTTCTGTTTTTCATCGACGGCCAGGCGGCGCCTTGCATCGTATCCGAAATTGGAAACCCCCGCGGCGACGACCGCGCCGCCATGGACGCGCCCCAAAAGCCCTTGTGCGCACAGATCGTTAAGGTCCTTGCGGATCGTTTGCGGTGTCACGTCGAAGGTTGTTGCCAGATCCTCGACCATCACGCGGCCGGAGCTGCGCGCGAGGGCGAGAATATCGATCTGTCTTGGCGTCAAAGGTTCCATCGGCTCCTACCTATATCCCTCAAACCGCCTGGTGCGGTAGTTCAGGATGGATAATGTGAACGCATATGTGAAAATAAGACATTAGCATTTTCGGTTGACGTTCGTTTTCTTTCGAATGAATATTAGTTCCGCAAGGTACATAAAAAGTTTCTCGGGAGGAAACCAATGAAGAGGCAATTGTTGGCTGCGGTCGCCGCAGTCGGTATTTGCGCTTTCGGCTCTGCCGCATACGCGGGCATGGACGAAGCCAAAAAATGGATCGATTCGGAATTTCAGCCATCCACCCTTTCCAAGCAAGAGCAGCTTTCGGAAATGGAGTGGTTCATCAAGGCGGCTGAACCGTTCAAGGGCATGGAAATCAACGTCCTGTCCGAAACGATCCCGACCCACGAATATGAATCCAAGACCCTGACCAAGGCGTTTGAGGAAATCACCGGCATCAAGGTGAACCACCAGCTGTTGGGTGAAGGGGAAGTCGTGCAGGCGGTGCAAACCCAAATGCAGACGAACCGCAACCTGTACGACGCCTATGTGAACGACTCCGACCTGATCGGCACGCATTCGCGCCTGCAACTGGCGGTGAACCTGTCCGACTTCATGGAAGGCGACGGTAAGGACGTCACCAACCCGATGCTCGACCTGGACGACTTCATGGGCAAGTCCTTCACGACCGGGCCGGATGGCAAGCTCTATCAGTTGCCCGACCAGCAGTTCGCGAACCTGTACTGGTTCCGCAAGGACTGGTTCGACGACCCGGACAACAAAGCCGCGTTTAAGGCGAAATACGGTTACGATCTGGGCGTACCCGTGAACTGGTCGGCCTATGAAGACATCGCCGAGTTCTTCACCAACGATGTGAAGGAAATCGACGGCGTCCGCGTCTATGGCCATATGGATTACGGCAAGCGCGCGCCCGATCTGGGCTGGCGCATGACCGATGCCTGGCTTTCCATGGCCGGCGCCGGTTCCAAGGGCCTGCCGAACGGCGTGCCGATCGACGAATGGGGCATCCGCATGGAAGCGGGCAGCTGCAACCCGGCCGGCGCATCTGTCAGCCGCGGTGGTGGAACCAACGGCCCGGCGGCGGTCTATGCGATCCGCAAATGGGACGAATGGCTACGTCAGTATGCGCCCCCGGGTGCGGCCGACTATGACTTCTATCAGTCGCTGCCGGCGTTGAGCCAAGGCAATGTCGCCCAGCAGATCTTCTGGTACACGGCCTTCACCGCGTCGATGGTCGCGCCGAAGTCAGACGGCAACAACACCGTCGACGATGCCGGCAAGCCGCTGTGGCGGATGGCGCCCTCGCCGCATGGCCCGTATTGGGAAGAAGGCCAGAAGCTGGGCTATCAGGATGCCGGGTCCTGGACGCTGTTCAAATCCACCCCGCTCGACCGTCAGAAAGCGGCTTGGCTCTATGCCCAATTCGTCGTGTCCAAGACCGTCGACGTCAAGAAAAGCCATGTCGGTCTGACCTTCATCCGCGACAGTACGGTACGCGATCAGAGCTTTACCGACCGCGCGCCGAACCTGGGCGGCTTGGTTGAGTTCTATCGCTCGCCCGACCGGGTCCTGTGGAGCCCGACCGGCGTGAACGTGCCCGACTATCCGAAGCTGGCCCAGCTGTGGTGGCAGAATATCGGTGACGTGAATTCCGGCACCTTCACCCCGCAGGAAGCCATGGACCGGCTTGCCGGCGAGATGGACCAGGTCATGTCCCGCATGGAACGCGCGGACAAGGCGAACGAAACCTATGGCGGCTGCGGTCCGCGCCTGAACGAGGAAAAAGATCCCTCCGATTGGCTCGGCAAGGGCGGCGCCAAGGCGAAACTGGCCAATGAAAAGCCGAAAGGCGAGACCGTCGACTATGACGAACTCGTCAAACGCTGGGCCGCGAATTAAGCGCGCGGTTTAGGATCTCCCAGTATCCGGATGCACACATTCCTTCGGGAAAAGGTGCATCCGGACGGTCCTAAAGGGGGCGTGAACCCCGGCGGGCCGCCAATGCAGTATCGGCGGGGCGTTCATCCACCAGCCGAGATGTGAGGATCCCTCGTCAGCCGGCCCGGATCGCGGACACCCGTTCCGGGCCGGTTCGACAGGGCTCAAGATTTTCGCGCCAAGCCCTTATGGGCAGCGCGAGCAGATGTGAAGAGTGCCGCCGGCAATGACGCTCGAACTCCGCCAAATCGAAAAGACCCTGGGCACGGATGTGCATATTCATCCGACCGACCTCGTCCTGGAAGCGGGCGGGTTCAATATTCTGCTGGGCACGACGCTTTCGGGGAAGACGACCCTGATGCAGTTGATGGCGGGACTGGACCGGCCAACCGGCGGGACGCTGCATTTCAACGGCAAGGACGTGACCGGCATGCGGGTGCAGAACCGCAATGTCAGCATGGTCTACCAGCAGTTCATCAACTACCCGAATTTCACGGTGTATGAGAATATCGCCTCGCCGCTACGCGTGGCGCGGATGCCGGATGCGGAGATAAAGAAACGCGTCGGCGCGATGGCGGACTTGATGCGCTTGTCGCCCATGCTGGACCGGAAACCGGCGGAACTGTCGGGCGGACAGCAGCAACGCACGGCGCTGGCCCGCGCGCTGGTCAAGGATTCCGAATTGGTCCTGCTGGACGAGCCGCTGGCGAATCTGGATTTCAAACTGCGCGAGGAATTGCGCGAGGAATTGCCGAAGCTGTTCGCCGACCGGAATTGCATCGTGGTCTATGCCACGACGGAACCGATTGAGGCCCTGTTGCTGGGCGGGTCGACGGCAACCTTGCATGAAGGCCGCGTTACCCAATTCGGCCCGACCGGCGATGTTTATCGCAATCCGAAGGATGTGATCAGCGCCCAGGTCTTTTCGGAACCGCCGATGAACACGGCGACGGTGCGAAAGGTCGGCGACCGGGTCGATCTGGGCGGCATCGCCTATTGGCCCTGCCCGGCGGTCCTGTCGGACAAGCCGGATGGAGATTATCAGATCGGCCTGCGCCCGCATCACGTGACACCGGCGGCAAACACGCCCGATGGAGCACAGGACGGCTGCGTAAAAATATCGGGCGAAGTGCTGGTGACGGAATTGAGCGGGTCCGAAAGCACCGTCCATTTCAAGGTTGGGCCGGAGGTCTGGGTCTCACTCGCCCATGGCATTCATTCCTTCGGCGTGGGGGAGGTGGCGGACCTGCAAGCCGATCTTTCCCGCGCCTTCTATTTCGGGGCCGACGGCGCCCTGATTTCATCGTAGGGGAGATCCAGGATGGCACGGATCACGCTCGATAAACTCGGACATTCCTACATGGAAAACCCGGTCGCGGATGCGGATTGGGCGTTGAAACAGGTGGATATCACCTGGGACGACGGCGGCGCCTATGCGCTGCTGGGACCAAGCGGCTGCGGGAAGACCACCTTGCTGAACATCATCTCGGGCCTGTTGCGTCCATCGCAGGGCAGGGTGCTTTTCGACGATGACGACGTCACGGCGCTCAGCCCCGACCAACGACATATCGCCCAGGTGTTCCAGTTCCCGGTCGTCTACGACACGATGACGGTTTACGAAAACCTGGCCTTTCCCTTGCGCAACCGGGGCGTGGACAGTGCGACCACGGACAAGCGCGTGCGCGAAATCGCCGAGTTCATCGACATGACGCACCGGCTGGACGACCGCGCCAAGGGGCTGACCGCGGACGGTAAGCAGAAAATTTCGCTGGGCCGTGGCTTGGTGCGCACGGATGTCAACGTGATCATGTTCGACGAACCGCTGACCGTGATCGACCCGCATTTGAAATGGGAATTGCGGTCCAAGCTGAAGGAGCTGCATCAGCGTGTCGGACGCACCATGATCTATGTGACCCATGACCAGACCGAGGCGCTTACCTTCGCCGACAAAGTCGTGGTGATGAACGAGGGTGAGGTTGTTCAGATCGGTACGCCGGTCGATTTGTTCGAACGCCCGCAGCATACCTTCGTCGGTCATTTCATCGGCTCGCCCGGTATGAATGTGCTGCCCTGCACGGTCGATGGCGGGAAGGTTTATCTGGGCGGTAATCAGATTGCGGTGGCGAACGACGCCGCTCAGGGCGGCGGCACGGCTGAGATCGGTGTCCGGCCCGAATTCGTAAGCTTCGCCGATAACGGCTTGCCGGCAACGGTGGTCAAGGTCAGCGATGCCGGGCGGCATAAGATTGTCGAGACGCGCTGCGCCGACCAGACCCTGCGCATGCTAATTAGTGAGGGGGTCGAGATCCCGGCGGACGGTGTGAAGCTTGCCTTCGATACGGCGAATACACGGCTTTATACCGATGGCTGGCTGGCGGGCAGTCGATCAGCCGGGGGAGAGGGGCGATGAACAAAACGGTCAATCAAAAGGCCTGGCTGTTCGTCCTGCCGGTCTTCATTCTGGTCGCCTTCAACGCCGTCATCCCGCTGATGACCGTGGTGAACTATTCGGTTCAGGAAACCTTCGGCGACAATACATTCTTCTGGTCCGGCGTGCTGTGGTTCACGGAAATCCTGCAATCCGAACGCTTCCATGACAGCCTGGGCCGGCAGATGATTTTCACTTTCTCAATCCTGGCGATTGAGGTGCCGTTGGGCGTGGCCATCGCGCTGACCATGCCGCGCAAGGGGGCCTGGGTGCCGGTCTGCCTGGTGTTGATGGCGCTGCCGCTATTGATTCCGTGGAACGTGGTGGGCGCGATGTGGAACATCTTCGCCCTGCCGGATATCGGTTTGCTGGGCTATGGGCTCAACGCGATGGGTTTCGACTACAACTTTACGCGCCAGATCGGCGATGCCTGGTTCACGCTGATCCTGATGGATGTCTGGCATTGGACCTCGCTGGTGGTGCTGCTGGCCTATGCCGGGTTGGTGTCGATCCCGGACGCCTATTATCAGGCGGCGAAGATTGACGGGGCCGGGGCCTTCGCCATCTTCCGTTACATACAATTGCCGAAGATGAAGCGGGTTCTGACCATCGCCGTGCTGCTGCGCTTCATGGACAGTTTTATGGTCTATACCGAAGCGGTGGTGCTGACCGGCGGCGGGCCGGGGAATTCGACCACGCTGCTCTCCATCGATCTGGTGAAGATCGCGCTGGGTCAGTTCGATCTGGGGCCGGCGGCGGCGATGTCGATCATCTATTTCCTGATCATCCTGGCGCTCAGCTGGGTGTTCTACACGCTGATGATGCGGAATGAAGAGAGCTAGGGGATCAGAAATATGAAACGCACCGCCATTGTCCCCGCCCTCTACATCGTCTTCCTGATGCTGCCGATCTATTGGCTGGTCTCCATGTCGTTCAAGACGACGAACGAGATCCTGGGCGGGTTCAGCCTGTATCCGCGCGACTTCACGCTGGAAAACTATATCGTCATCTTTACCGACCCGGTCTGGTATACGGGCTATCTGAATTCCATGGCCTATGTGTCGCTGAACACGGTGTTGTCGGTCGCCTGCGCCCTGCCGGCCGCCTATGCGTTCAGCCGCTATCGCTTCATCGGCGACAAGCATCTGTTCTTCTGGCTGCTGACCAACCGCATGGCCCCGCCGGCGGTTTTCGCCCTGCCGTTCTTCCAGCTTTACTCGGCGGTGGGATTGTTCGACACGCATATCGCCGTCGCCCTCAGCCATACGCTGTTCAACATTCCGCTGGCGGTCTGGATTCTGGAAGGCTTCATGTCCGGCGTGCCGAAGGAATTGGATGAAACCGCCTATGTGGACGGCCATTCTTTCTGGAGCTTCTTCCTGAAGATTTTCATCCCCACCATCGCGGCGGGGATCGGCGTGGCCTGCTTCTTCTGCTTCATGTTCAGTTGGGTGGAACTGCTGCTGGCCAAGACATTGACGGCGGTGGAAGCGAAACCGATCGCGGCCACCATGACCCGAACGGCCAGTACGTCGGGCTATGAGCTGGGGCTGCTGGCGGCGGCGGGAACGCTGACCATCGTGCCCGGCGCCTTCGTGATCTATTTCGTCAGAAACTACATCGCCAAGGGCTTCGCCCTCGGGCGCGTCTAAGGAAGGGAGGGAATAGAAATGCTGGACCTCACCTGGATGGCCTGGACCTGGCCGACGACCCTGTTCTTCGTGTTCATCGCGCTCTGCCTGACCGCCATGACGGTCTGGGAATTGAAATCCCCCGGCGGCGGCCCGCGCCGCGGCATCCTCACGCTGGAAACAACACGCGGCGACCGGTTGTTCATCTCCCTCCTGGGCAGCGCCTTCATCCACCTAGCCTGGCTCGGCCTCATCGGCGACCCGCTCTGGGCTGCGACGATCATCTCCGTCGTCTATGCGGGGGCGGTGTTTCGGTGGGTGTGAAGTCGGGGACCCTTACTCCTGACCTGCAAGAATAGTCTCCCAGTTTCTGCCGCCGTAGAACAGACGCAGGATCACTACGCGTTCTTCCTCGACAGTAAAGGCAATGGAAACGCGCTTCTCAAAACCAACGATCCGTAAGCCTGGGCGAATGTCGTTTCTTGCTCGGCCGCGTTCACTGGCGTTTCGGAAGCTTTGGCAATAGGCTTCAAGCCGGTCGATGTAGCCTAAGGCGACGCTTGTCCCAGCCACTTCAGCTAACCGATCATAGAGACGAAGCAGATCATCCCGTGCCTCTGGCGAAATGACGACATTCCGTGTTTTCACACCGCCTTGTCCGCACGCTTCGCATGACGCTTGCGAACCTCTGCGAAGGCATCCGCCGTCGGAATTGCCCGAGAGGGATCCTCGTGCATGGCGTCATAAACCGGCGCGACCTCTTCGCGCAGCCATCTCTCGACGGCAGCGTCCCGTTCCTGCAAGGCGCGCAACCCGGCGCGTACAACCTCACTGGCGGATGCATAAGCACCGGAGGATACCAACTCATCGACGAAATCCGCATGCTCTGCGGGCAGGCTGATTGTGCGTTTCTGAATTCTGGACATGTTCCAAATCTCCTTGCGAGAGCAGAATAGCACGAGGTATGAATAAATCATACTGCGATTTGTGCGGCGACCAATCAAGACGACGGCTGCTACCAAAGCCAATTTGGGACAATGCTTTGCAATGAGACTGAACACAAAAATGAGAGATCTGCTGCACGGCGTTCAACCGGCAAACTTAGTCATTTCCCCTTCTCTCCAATTGCTTCTGGACGAAGGATTTCTTTGGCGGGGTGGTGCCTGTTTGTTAGCGCATTTTGCAGATGGTCAAAGGAACTTTCGCCCGAACGACTACCAAGATTTAACAGGCTACGAATGTGCCGTGAACTCGCTGCATATTGAGGACTATGCGACAACAGACGTTGTTGCCCAAACTTATATGTTTGTTGAGCAACTGGTGGGCATGTGGAACCGGACACATACAGATGAAAAGGCCAGAGTGATTGTCACAAGTGACGAAGGAGATGTCGTGGTGAAAATGCATACCATCAGAATTGGGGAAGAGTACCTTGCTGCCGACTTGGAAGGTTACTTGGATGCCGTGTTGGAAGTGGACACGACTGACGAACTGGAAAATGAAGACAGCTTGTTAGACTTCGCCCGCAGCATGAATACGAAGAAAATATAATGACAAGTGTCGCGACGGCGATACCTGTAACACGGCGTTCTCTATCCTCGGCTTCGGTTCTGGGTTCCGTTTTTGCTTCGCCTTATTAATGCACTGTCACCGGATTATTAGACAGACGACTTGTCTAGATTTGGGTCAGCCGGAGAAAGGCGTCCTCTTTCCATTCGGTTTCTATGAGATTGACGTCCAGCCCGTTCGTAATAGAGAGAAAATGCCCCGCGTCGGTGAAGGCTACTCCCCCTAAAGCCCACCAATCATAGTCATTGAGGGTGTGCTGCAGTTCGACGCACCACACATTTTCGATTTCGAAGTCTTCGTAAACAGCAAATTTCCGAAGCTCGAAGCGTTCGTCTCCATACCAACTCACGCGGTCGTCTAATTTCACAGTGTCGGTGGTAACCGAAAATTCCTCGAGTTTTTGGGCGCAAAGTTCGATTTGGCATGCGTCGGTGACAACAATCACTGGAGCATCCAGCCAATACTCGCCGTATTCCAGGCTCCAAACACACCAAACATCGAGAATTTTTTGACCTGACAAAGAACGCAGAAATGATCCGTTCCTGGATACGAAATCATCAACGTTATCCAGGAACTGCGGTTTGTAGTTCCTCAGGCCCCGTTCGTAGTCCTCTTCCATCTCGCGAGCCTATTGCTTTAGCCCATAGTTGCCTACGCCTTTTTTGGCATCCTGCTCCACGCATCCAGCGCCGCGATTTTGTAGGCTTCGGCGAGGGTCGGGTAGTTGAAAGTGTTCCCGACGAAATATTCCAGCGTGCCATTCAGGTTCAGGACCGCCTGGCTCGGCCTCATCGGCGACCCGCTCTGGGTGGCGACGATTATCTCCGTCGTCTATGCGGGGGCGGTGTTTCGGTGGGTGTGAGGGGCAGACCTCATTGTGGGACGCGTAGATCGTCAAAAAAGGCAACGACACGATCGGCAGCGACGCGCCACCTGGTAATCTGTTCTAGAGGAAGGAAGAAGGAATACGCCATATGGTCTTCTTCCACGCGGATCTGGCAAAGCCGGTCCTCCCAGGCGCCGCGTAAGCAATTCAAAACGACACGTCGCCCTGAAACCGGGTCAATCCCGGCGACAACGACGCCTTGGCCGCTTTTCAGAACATCGATGTCCATTGCCGATACTTCCTGGACTCTATCAAGCGATAGCGCGTCATCGGGAATGCGGGCGGGGCGGACGTTGTATCGAATTTCCAAAAGGTCGTCGAAGAACCGGGCGCGGTCACGGGTCCCTATGAGCATGTCGCTGCGCACGGCTAGAGAATTGGGGGTGACGATTGGCAAAAACTCGGGCGGTACAGAGTATAGATGCGGTCCGACGGCGACGCGCTGAATGTCGATTATCTCTGTTCTCAACGCATCGGCAAAGTCCGTGCGTGGGAAGCAACTCCCGATATTGCCGTGCCGGCCGTTTCGGTAGAATTCTTGCTTGCGAATAGACCAGTTGCCGACGATCCGGACCATGTCGTCATCGCGCACCATCAATGTCAAATGGGGAGACCGGTACCCCTTTTTCAAAGAGAAGAAACCGAGTTGGGCGATTGAGGACAGGGCCTTTTCCCTATGGTTGGTGGCAAGACACCAGGGCTGGCCGTCGGCGATCTCGACCGCTTGCGTGAGTATTCGTGATGGTTGCTCCTTCCCGACCAGCGCAACGATGGACAAACACATGCAGGCAGTGGCGCCGATAACCGAGAATCGAAAGCGCCGGATAGCGGCAAATCCGGCCGCTGATAGACAACCGGCCAACACAATGCCGAAATCGAGCGGTCGACCCAATGCACTGCCACCAAGTATGTTGGCTAGAAGGATGGCGAGCGTAAGGCCCACAACAGCCCCGGTGGCCACAAGAATTCCGAAGTCGATTGCGGCGCGCCAGCAGGTTTCAGGACCCTTGATCGATGCAGATGTGAGCCGTCCCCTCGCCGTTGCAACGATCAACCGTAGCGCTAATGCAGCCAGCACTATGATGCATAAGAGCACCAAAATGGCATTGCCGACAAAATAACCGAAATTTTGGTCCGACCAACGCACTGGGCCAAAGAGCAGCGATGCGGCGACAAACGCAATCACGGACAAGACCGCAGCACGCCACATCAGGAAGAGCTGCATGAGGGGGGAAATCAGGCCCAATACCAGAGCGGATATCGTGCAAGCATCTGCCAACTCTTGGGCCATCGTAAGCGGTCTTTGATTGATATGGGCGTGAACACGGAAAGATGGTAGATTTTCTAGGGCAACAATGTGTCACAATTAGGGCTGGTTCCACACCTTTGGCGCGTGTCGGTTCGACGGTGCTTCACTGAGCACGTGAAAGGGTTGATCGCTATGTTTGGTAAAATCGGAAATGCAGTCTTCAAAGGCGCGGTCTTTGCCTGTATCGCCTATGTCGCCGTCGTTCTTTCCAGCATTCCTGCTTCCCTGCTGCTTCCGTCGTTCGAAGAAGTCACAACCCAGCGCGCCACGAGTTGTTATTGGACAAATGCCATGCTTGTCTTTGTCGAATGCGGAAGCGCTGTGGAGGCCGGGGTGTGGAAGAGTGCCTATTACAACGCCTGGACGATGGCCATCTACAGCCCCTTCATCGCCATGAGCTCGATCAAGGCGTTCGTTCAGGTGCTGCTGGCCTATGCGCCTGCCGTGTTTCTGCTCTATGTGCTCATCCGCATCATCAAACGGACGTGGTCGCGGTGAGGATCTGGCATCCTGCCGGTGATACGAACGCCGGCCGGGTGGCGGGATTGGGACGTTCCTTCAAGGGACGCCATTGCGGCAATGCTGCGAAAAACCGGGACGGGAAGACAGGCGATCCATCCAGGCTGCGATAGCCGGCAGGGCGGGGCGGTCCATCGGGGTCCGCTCCCAGCGGTTGGTGGAGAGCGCGAGCACGATATCGGCGAGGGTGAAATCGCCACCGGCGGCATAGGCGCCGGTGGAACTGAGCCGGTCCTCCAGAATGCGCATCTGCTTGGTCCAGTCGCGGATGCTGGCGTCCTGCACGGCGGGGTCGGCGAAGTCGGGATGGTTGCGGACGCGGCCCATGAAGACGCCGCGCCAGGCGGTGTTCAGGTCGCTCGCCTGCCAGTCCATCCAGCTTTCAACCTGGGCGCGGGCGGCGGGTGTTTCGGGCAGCAGGTCGTGCCGACCTTCGCGCGCGGCGAGATAGCGGCAGATCGTGTTCGATTCGGTCAAGACAAGGCCGCCGTCGACCAGCACCGGAACCAGTCCTTTGGGATTGAGCGCGCGGATGTCCGTGTCCGTCTCGTCATGCGCGGGGGTAAGCCCCAGTTCCGCGCAGGTCCACAAGACCTTGCGGACATTGATCGAAGACGACCGGCCCAGGAGTTTCATGGTGGAGTGACCCTTGGTTTTATGGCGACGCGGTGCGTCCCTAGTTCTTGGCCGGTGTACTGGGGTCGTAGCGCCGGCTGAGCCGTTTCAAAATCATCCGGTCCACGAAATAGGCAGCGTAGCAGAGAACAATGAAAATCGGGCCGACCAGATACCTGTCCGGGTCGCTGAGGAACAATGTCGAAAGAGAATAGTACAACACCGGTACAGCGAACGGTGCCGAAAAAAGCAAAACAAGCCGAAGCGGCGACACGCCCCATTTCCACGCGAGTTTGACGGAGCTGTAGACCAGCCATGCAAAGATGATCGGTAGAAGGACTGACATAATAGCGCTGAAAAAAGACTTCGCTCCATCATCGTCAGCGAGAGCTGGAAAGGGCGCGACCAGCATGGCGGCCAGAAAAGCGAACTGAAGCATTGCGGACACGCGGCTATCCCTTCCTCGGCATCCTATTCCACGCATCCAACGCGGCGATTTTGTAGGCTTCGGCCAGGGTCGGGTAGTTGAAGGTGTTTTCCACGAAGTATTCCAGCGTGCCTTTCAGGTTCAGGACCGCCTGGCCGATATGGATCAGCTCGGTCGCGCCTTCGCCGACGATATGGACGCCCAGCAGGCGGTGGGTCTTGATGGAGAAGATCATTTTCATCATGCCGCTGTCCAAGCCCATGATATGGCCGCGGGAGGTTTCCCGGAACCGGGCGATGCCGCATTCATAGGGTATGCCGCGTTCTTCGACTTCCTCCTCGGTCATGCCGCAGGTGGAAATCTCCGGCACGGCGTAAATGCCATAGGGGAAATATTCCGGCGGCTTCTGCGCTTTCTCCCCCAGCGCGTGGCAGGCGGCGATGCGCCCCTGTTCCATCGAGGTGGAGGCGAGGCTGGGAAAGCCGATGACGTCGCCGGCGGCATAGACATGGGGGACCTCGGTCTGGAAAGTCGCCGGGTTGACCTTGATGCGCCCGCGATGGTCGACCGTCAGGCCGACGGCGTCCAGGTTAAGACTGTCGGTCGCGCCCATCCTGCCCGCCGCGAACAGGACCATGTCGGACTTGCACACCCGGCCGCCTTCCAGATGGGTGATGCATTGGCCGTCTTCCCGCGTCACTTTCACCACGGCCTTGCCCATGCGGAGTGTGACGCCGCGGTCGCGCAGTTGGTGGGTGAAATCCTCGATCAATTCCCGGTCGATGAAATCCAGCATCGTATCCCGCGGTTCGATCAGGGTGGCCGGGACGTCGAGCGCGGAGAAGATCGTCGCGTATTCGACGCCGATGACGCCGGCGCCGATCACCACGATCGACCGGGGAATTCGGTTCACGTCCAACACGTCGTCGCTGTCGAGCACGTTTTCACCGTCGAAGGGCACCCAGTCCGGTCGGAACGGGTTGGTGCCGACGCAGAGCAGGAAGGCCTTGGCGCTGACCAGATGCCGCTCGCCGTCCTCGCCGGTCACTTCCACGGTGTGGGGGTCGGTGAAGCGGGCCGCGCCCATGATTGTATCCACGTGGTTGCGGGCGAATTGATGCTCCAGAACCTCGACTTCATGGTCCAGTGTCTTCAGCAGCCGGTGGCGCAGATCGTCGGAGGAAATGTCCTGCTTCACCCGATAGGCCCGGCCATAGAAGCCGCGCTCGCGCCAGCCCGACAGGTTCAGCACCGTCTCCCGCAAGGTCTTGGACGGGATGGTGCCGGTATGGACCGAAACGCCGCCCACGCGCCGGCCTTTTTCCACAACCAGCGCGTTTCGGCCGAACTTGGCCGCCTGAATGGCCGCGCGCCGCCCGGCCGGGCCGCTGCCCACCACGATCAAATCATATTCGGCTTGCATCTTTTCCCCTGCTTTCGTGCCGGCCGTGTCATTCCCCAGATAGGCATATCGCGATGCATATCATTCCGCACTTCCGCCTGTATATCCGACCAGACTAACCGGAAGCTTGCCAAATTGCGCCGGTTTTATTCCAGCGGCGATCCAACCCGTGCCGGTTTTACCAGACGCGGCCGATATAGGGCGATTATACTATGACTATACTGCGACAATACTGCTATGGGCCCGCTTAAGTGCAGTTGACACAAGGCGCTGTCATGTCATGCTGGTATTCGAATTCGGGCGGCGAAACGATCCGGATCGTCATTGCGGGTTTACAGTAACAACAAATCACGCAACGGGTGCGGCGGAAGACCGCGTCCGGGTTGAGGGGCATGGTACTCGCGAAAGCTTTCGATGAAATGACGCTTGCAGGCGGCGCTTGCCGCGACGCCTACAAGGGGCTTTCCCAATGGCTTCAATGGACGCCGACCGATTTCCTTCGGATGAAGCGCCAGGAAGCCGATGTTTTATTCCGGCGACTGGGGATTACCTTTGCCGTCTATGGCGAAGGGGGCGATCCGGAACGGCTGATTCCGTTCGACATTATTCCGCGCGTCCTGTCTGCGCCGGAATGGCAGCGGATGGAAGACGGCCTGCGTCAGCGGGTCAAAGCGCTGAACATGTTCCTGAACGACGTTTATCACGACCAGGAAATTCTGAAGGCCGGGATCATCCCCGAAAAGCTGGTCCTGAATAACTCCTCCTACCTGCCGGAAATGCAGGGGGTGGACGTTCCGGGCAATGTCTACAGCCATATCGCCGGGATCGACATGGTCCGGGTCGGTGAGGACGATTTTTACGTTCTGGAAGACAATTGCCGCACGCCGTCTGGTGTTTCCTACATGCTGGAAAACCGGGAAGTGATGATGCGCCTGTTCCCCGCCCTATTCGCGGAACACCGGATCGCGCCGGTCGACAGCTATGGCGATGCGCTTCTGGATACGCTGAAGGAATGCGCGCCGCCGAAAACGACGGGGGACCCGACCGTCGTGGTCCTGACGCCGGGCATCTATAACAGCGCCTATTTCGAGCATTCCTTCCTGGCCGACCAAATGGGTGTGGAACTGGTCGAGGGGCCGGACCTGTTCGTCGATGACGGCAAGGTGTTCATGCGCACCACCCAAGGGCCGCAGAAGGTCGACGTCATCTATCGGCGGATCGACGACACATTCCTGGATCCGCTGACCTTCGACCCGAATTCCGTGCTGGGCGTGCCGGGCATCATGAACGCCTACCGGTCCGGCCAGGTGACGCTGGCGAATGCGGTCGGGGCGGGGATCGCCGACGACAAGGCGATCTATACCTATGTGCCCGACATGATAAAATTCTATCTGGGCGAAGAACCGATTCTGAAAAACGTCCCGACCTATAAATGCGGGGAAGCGGACGACCTGGCCTATGTTCTCGACAATCTGGCGGAGCTGGTGGTCAAGGAAGTCCACGGGTCCGGCGGTTACGGCATGCTTGTCGGCCCGGCGGCCAGCAAGCAGGAGCGCGAGGACTATGCCGAACGCCTGAAGGCCGCGCCGGACGAGTTCATCGCCCAGCCGACATTGGCGTTGAGTACCTGCCCGACCTTCGTGGAATCCGGCGTCGCACCCCGCCATGTGGACTTTCGGCCCTTCGTGCTGTCCGGCAAGGATATCCGGATGGTGAAGGGCGGTTTGACCCGGGTCGCCTTGCGCGACGGTTCGCTCGTGGTGAATTCAAGCCAGGGCGGCGGGACCAAGGACACTTGGGTCTTGGAAGAATAATGCGCGTTTCATCGGATAAGCGGGGCAGCCGCCCCGCTACAAAACGGGAGTTGATCGAAGATCCATGCTGAGCCGCACCGCCAATAATCTCTACTGGCTGAGCCGCTATATGGAGCGGGCCGAAAACTTTGCGCGCATCCTGGAGGTCGCCGACCGGATGAGCATGATGCCGGGGGCCGCCTCCGACGCGCAGCAGTCCGAATGGTGGTCGACCCTGATGACGTCCGGCTGCGCCGAGGCTTTCGAGGAGTCAGGGCTGCGCGTCGAAGGACCGATGGTCACCGAATTTCTGGCCCGCAATCCGGAGAACCCGTCCAGCATTTATTCCAGCATTCGTCAGGCGCGTGAGAACGGCCGTGCCGTGCGGACCAGCCTGACCATGGAAATGTGGGAATGCTTGAACGACACCTGGCTCAGTTTCGATCAACGCTGGACGGATGCGCGCCGCTACGGCGAATTGCGGTCCTTCCTGGATTGGATCAAGGAGAGGTCCACCGTTTTTCGGGGCGGCCTGTACGGCACGATGCTGCGGGATGATGCCTTCGATTTTGCGCGTCTCGGCACCTATGTGGAACGTGCGGACAACACAGCGCGAATCCTGGATGTGAAATACCACGTCCTCCTCCCGGAAGGGGAGGAAGTGGGCGGCGGCGTCGATTATTTCCAATGGACCAGCCTGCTGCGGGCCTTCTCGGCGCTCGGCAGTTACCACTACCTGTATCGGGAAAACCCGAAGCCTTGGAAAATCGCCGAGTTGATGATTCTGCGACGGGAGATGCCGCGTTCGTTGATCGGGTGTTACCAACAGACCGTCTCGCATTTGGATAGGCTGGCGGAGGCTTACGGATCGCGGCATGAATGCCACCGGATCGCCGGGCAGGTCTATTCCCAACTGCAATTCGCGGATGCGAATGATATTTTCCAAAGCGGGCTTCACGAGTTTCTGTCCGATTTTATTGTCCGGAACAACCGACTCGGTAATGAAGTAGCCCGCAGCTATATGTTCTTGGGCTAACGCGCCCCGCTTCCGCGGGTGGCCGCGGATTAGCCCACTGAAATTTGTATCGGGGGCTGGATTCTTGTTGATATCCGTTAAGCATGAAACGCGGTACCGGTATGAAACGCCGGCCGCTTATACGATACAAAGCCTGAAGCTGACCCCGCAGAACACAAGCGGGCAACACGTTCTATCTTGGTCGCTGGATTGCGGTCAGGATGCGACGATCCCGTCTTTCGTCGATTCCTTCGGCAACCTTACCCATACTTTCGTGATCAACCGCGAGCATAGCGATGTCCTGATCCGGGTCACCGGGAAGGTGGAAACCACCGATGTTTCCGGCATCATTGCCGGCCCCCACGACCCGTTTCCCTTGGTCGCCTATCTGCGGGAAACCGAACTGACACAGCCGAACGAAGCCTTGGAGGATCTCGCTTGGAGCGTGGCGGAGGGCGGCAAGCCACTGGACCTCGCCCATGCGCTGATGGCGGCGGTGCGGGACCGGATCGACTATCAGGAAGGCGAGACACAGGTCGAAACCACCGCGGCGCAGGCATTGGCGCAGGGGTCGGGCGTCTGCCAGGATCACGCCCATGCCTTTATATGCTGCGCGCGGGTCAGGGGGATCCCCGCCCGCTATGTTTCGGGATATCTTCAGGCCAGCGACAACATGGATGAAGTTTATGAGGCGGGGCACGCCTGGGCGGAAGCCTATATCGAGGACCTCGGCTGGGTCGGTTTCGACGTCGCGAACCGAATTTGCCCGAGCGAAAGCCACTTGCGCGTCGCCGTAGGATTAGATTACCGCGAAGCAGCACCTATTCGAGGTTTGCGCCTCGGCGGTGGTGCTGAAAAGCTGGACGTAACCGTCCGGGTCGTGCAGGAGAATATCCAACAGTGAAAATTAACAGCGACGGATGATCAGGGAGGCCTTCAGGGGCGTGCCGCGATGACGTATTGCATCGGTCTCTACATGAATGACGGTATGGTGATGCTGGCAGATACGCGCACGAATGCCGGCGTCGATAACATTTCCACATTCAGGAAACTTACCGTCTGGGAAGAACCCGGCGACCGGGTCATGGCCCTGATGACGGCCGGGAACCTCGCCGTTTCGCAGGCGGTGGTGAACCTGCTGCATGAGGGGATCGAATTCTGCGACTTGTCCAAGTCGAAGGAATGCTCGACGGAAACTTTGCTGACGGTCCCGTCGATGTTTCAGGCGGCGCAGCTGGTCGGTGCAGCCGTCCGGGAGGTTTATAAGACCGACGGCAAGGCCTTGCAGGCACAATCGGCCAATTTCGATGTCTCCATGATCCTGGGCGGGCAGATCAAGGGCCGCCGTATGCGCCTTTTCCAGATCTACAGCGCCGGTAATTTCATCGAAGCGACCGAAGACACCCCCTTCTTCCAGATCGGCGAGAACAAATACGGCAAGCCTATCCTGGACCGGGCCTTCACCTATCAGACCGATCTTGCGACGGCGGTGAAATTGTCCTTCGTCAGCATGGATTCCACGTTGCGAAGCAATATGTCGGTCGGCATGCCTTTGGACATGATGGTCTATAAGAAAGACAGTATTGCGGTTGAAACGCGGCGCCGGATCGAACCTGACGATCAGTATTTTTCGTCGATCAGTCAGGTCTGGGGCAGTCATCTTCGCGAGGCGCAGGCTTCCCTGCCGAATCCCCCCTGGTTGAACGGCAAGGTCAGCTGACGTCAACAGCGTCTGAATGGGTATTTTTCTGCCCTGTTCCGGCGGCCATCATGCGCGCCAGTGACGAAAAATTAACCTTCGCGGTATTATAGTCGGTCTATTCGACAATCTGGCTGCTTGGCGTCCTATTGAGGGCGCAACTTATGCGCGGCCTTTTTTATTTTTTCCTGATAGACCAGCACCGTTACAGGGTATCCTTTCATTATGAAGGCGTTGCGCGGAAACAGTTTCGTTCCGAACGGGAATGCTGCCTTGCTATTGATCGCGGGGATCGTCGCGCTTGGGATCATTGGGCTAGGCGCCTATGTCGAGCGCTTGAAAACGGAGCAATTGCGGTATGAGGAACGGTCGGGCGTCGTCGACCGATTGGCGAATATTCGCACGCGGTTGGAAGGCGCCATCAGTGACAGTGTCGGCCGCGTCGAGGGGGTCGTCGCCTATATCGAACGGAATCCCGACCTGACCGAGGAGGACTATTCCGCCTTCGTATCGCGCCTGATTACCGACCGCAGCCAAATCCTGAATGTTGCCGCCGCACCGGGCCTCGTCGTCGAATACGTCTTCCCGAAAGAAGGAAACGAAGCCGTCATCGGCTTGGACTATCGGCGTACGCCGGCCCAATGGCAGGCCGCGCGCCGCGCTTTCGAGACGGGCCGATTGTCGATGGCAGGCCCGGTTGACCTCGTCCAGGGCGGCACCGGTTTCATCGCAAGGGCGCCTGTTTTTGTGGAGCGTGAGGGAAATTCCTTCTGGGGCCTGGTTTCCGCCGTCATCGATACTGATCTGGTCTATGATTTCGCCGGATTGAACGACCCCGACCTGGATCTGGACATAGCGATCCGCGGGCGCGATGCCATGGGCCGAAGCGGCGGGGTATTCTTCGGTTCGGTGGCTGATCTGGGCATCAATCCGGTGGAGTTGGATGTAACGGTTCCAAACGGAAAATGGGTGCTGATCGCGACACCGAAGGCTGGTTGGTATGCGCGCGAATTCTGGGACCATCTTGAAGTCTTTGTGGCGGCCGGGTTCGCCACGCTTCTAATCTTGCTGACCATTGCGTTCACCTATCATCGGAAAACCCGACGCGTCTTGCGGCAACGGTTGGAGAACCTCTCTCGCGCGGTCGATCAAAGCAGCGCAGGATTGGTCATCGCATCGGCTCGCGGCTACGTCGTCTATGCAAATCCCGGTTTTCTGGGCATGTCGCAGCAAACGGAAGCGGAAACGGTGGGAAGCCATGTCCGCACGCTGTTCAACGAAGGGGACCTGCCGGTCGGGTTTCGGGCCCTGTGGCGTAGCGTTCTTGCCGGGAACGATTGGCAAGGGGAACAGCAGAACTGGCGCAAGGATGGGACGCCCTATTGGGAATCGATTGCGATCTCCCCGGTAAAGAACGCCCAAGGGGAAACGGCCGATGTCCTGATCGTGAAGAACGACATTTCCGACAAGAAAAACTTCGAAGAAGCGTTGGTACGCGCAAAATTGGGCGCCGAGGCGGCGAACCGCTCGAAATCTCAGTTCCTGGCCAGCATGAGCCACGAATTACGCACGCCGTTGAACGCGATCCTGGGATTTGCCCAGATGCTGGCAATGAACCTCGACCATTCGCTGAGTGAGCGCCACCACTCTTATGTCGACAACATCGTCGCTGCCGGGAAGCATTTGCTCGATCTTGTGAACGATATTCTGGACCTTGCCAGGGTCGAGGCCGATCGCATGCCGCTTGAGCTTGAGATCGTCGATCTGAATGCACTCGTCCAAGACTGCGTCGACCTGACAAGGACGGCGGCGGACACGCGGGGCGTTACGATTCAGGATAGCATCAGCGCCGGCCCGGCTGTTTCCGTCGCTGCCGATCCTCTTCGACTGAAACAGGTGCTGTTGAACCTGATGTCCAACGCGGTGAAGTACAACCGGGACGGTGGGCGGGTCGACCTTGCGTGCCGGCAGGCGGATGACGGCATGGTCCGAATTTCGGTCGCCGATACCGGCTTGGGTATTGCACGTCGTGACAGGGATGCGGTTTTCGAGATGTTCCATCGCTTGAACGCTGATCCGTCACTTGCGCAGGACGGGACGGGGATCGGGCTGACTGTCAGTAAGATCTTGGTCGAACGCATGGATGGCCGGATCGGTTTCGACAGCGAGGAAGGCAATGGCAGCACCTTCTGGATAGAACTGCCGCTAGATCTGCCGGAAGCCGAAACCGCGCCCGCCCGGGAATCCGACCTGGATACGGTGGTCGCCATCAACGATCTTTCCAAGAGCCGCCGCCAAAAAGCGGGATGAAGCTAGTTGGAAACGCCGGCGATGGTCACATCCCGCATGGCAAAATCGCCGCCCCTGTTCAGAACAGCAAAACCATCGAACGATTCCCGAAAACTGCGATCGGTGACGGCGATGACCGCTTGCCCGTCAATATGAATTGTCATCCCGCCGTCCTGGTCACGGGTCCAGTTCAATTGATGCGCTTGCCCGTCGGTTAAATCATTTGCCAGGCGCGCCCCGTCGATCGTGGAGACACCGCGGGATGATACTTTGAGCAGTTGCAGACTGCGGTCCGCGGCAATGTAGGAAAGACGGTAACCGCTGCTTGCTGTCGCGCCCTGATAGGGCCCCAGTTCAAAGCCTTCTTCCGTCCCGTTGACGAGGGGGCGAAGGGAAAAGGTCACGTCTATCGAAAATGCGTTGCTGATCGGAAGGGCAGCCTGAACCGCCGCAAATTGCGCCTGCCCGGATGATTGCTGTTGGGTGCCGCTACCCTGACTGCCTGACTGGTTTCCCGACTGGCTGCCCTGCAACGCACCTTGCAGCAACGCACCCAACAGGGCCTTGCCGATATCTTTCTCGTCCTTGCTTTGCGATCCGGACTGCGCCGATTGGTTCGTCGCGTTAGGCTCAATGACGGACCGCAGGCCATGCCGCCAATCGATCAGGAACTCGCCGGCCGTTACCTGCCAAGGCGGGTCGGGCTGAGGCCCGCGGGCCGAGAAGTCGTCTTGAAGCAGGATGTCCGACCAGGGTCTGTCGTATTTGCCGATGACGGTTTGCAGGTCGCGCAGGAACCAAGGGTCGATCAGGCGCTCCCGCTCACCTTTTTCCAGCAATGCATTCAATTCATCGACCAGGGCGCGGGTAGAGTCCGCCTGACTGTTGGGTGCCGGACCATTGGGCGCCTGGCCAAAACTGCCTGTCTGCGAAAAGGCGTTCGGGGTGTTTGCGACAAAGGCCGCGCAGAAAAACAAACCGAGCAGAAGAGGTCTCTTGCCGAACGCTTTCATCATTGTTTCCTCCTGAAACGCGGAATGGCATCTTGCGCAACCCATGGGCTTGGCGCAACGCTGGGCCGGGTAAAAGATAACGAAAACGCCGGGGGTTCGTGCGAAGCGCAGACGGCGGAAGGGAAGGAAATCCATCATGATTAAAGAAAAGCCGATTCTGACCATTCGACGGGAGTTTCCGAGACCCGATCCGGCCCTGGTTGACGCTCTGCGCGGCGCGATGACCGGGCATGTCGTGGATAGTATGTCCGGGCGTGGCGCCTTGGACTACCGGATCAAGCCGGTCGAGGCGGCGCGGAGTTCGATTTGCGGTGTGGCGCTGACCGTGAAGGCGGCGCCTGGGGACAATATGGCGGTGAACGGCGCGCTCGATGTCGCCAAACCGGGCGATATCGTCGTCTGCGCCACCGACAGCTTTGTAGAAACGGCGGTTGTGGGCGATCTGCTGCTTGGCATGTTGAAGAATGCCGGTGCCGCCGCCTTCGTGACGGATGGGCTGGTCCGGGACTTGAAGGATGTGCGCGGCGTGGGGCTGCCGGTTTTCGCCATGGGGGCAAATCCCAATTCGCCGACCGGTGGTGGAACCGGGTCTGTCGGATTGCCGATTATGATCGGCGGGGTTCATGTCGAGCCCGGCGATGTCATCATCGGTGACGAGGACGGGGTGGTGGTCGTGCCGCAGGCGGATTTGCCGCAAGTGTTGGAAACGATCAAGGAAGTAAGGGCGCTGGAAGCCGAAGCGGAAGCCAAGGTGAAGGCCGGCCAAGACCGCTCGCCGAAGTTCACGGCTTTGCAGGAAGCCGGCAAAGTTTTGGAAATTTAATTCTTTAGCCGGCCTCGGGTGGCTGGGGGTCCTCGGCAAGGTGCCCTGTTTTAATCCAGAACAAGGCACCGCCGGGGCCTGCCTTTGCCAAGAAATCGCTCCCCCTGGGCAGGCGTAGCCATGTGTTCCGGGGCAGTTCTTCCGACCCTTCCGTCAGGCTGCCTTCAAGAACCAGAAGTTCCAGACCGCCTGGCGCGCCCCTGTCGACGCTCGCCTCCGGGGCCCATCTTTCCATCCGCACATCTTCCATTGCGTCCTTATACAGCGGCAGCAATTCCACGCCCGGTTCCCCGACCGAGGCCAGGAATTGTTCGTCAGCGGTCTGCTTGCGGATATAGGTTCGGTCGTCGGCATCGAATTGCCACAGTTTGACGAAGATGGTGCAGCCCTCATCGGACCGGGGCGTGTGGCTGGAGGTCGGCGGATTACGGATGTAACTGCCCACCGGAAAATCGCCATAGTCGTCCTGAAAAACGCCGTCTAGCACCAGGAATTCCTCGCCCCCGGCATGGGTATGTGCGGAAAAGGAACTGTTGGGCGCATACCGTACGATACTCGTTGCCCGCGCGACTTCGTCACCGATCCTGTCCAGCATCCGCCGGTCTACGCCCTGCATGGGTGAGGGGACCCAGTCCATGTCGTCGGTGCGCAGGGCGACCCGTTCGCCAAAATTGGTGTTCACTTCCATGGTGCTTCCTCATTCTTCGCTGCACCGGCCGGGGCCCGTGACGGCTGGTCTTCGGCCAGCAATGCCGCTGCCCATCCGTGATCTAAGTTGGGCCGCGCCGCGGGATTTTCGACCCATGGCGCATCGTTCAATAGGGTGCTTTCGGTCACGATGGTTTTGCTGCCTAGGATAGCGCCGCAATCCAGCAAGGGGAACCGCCCTGCAGGCCTTCGGCGCCGGCTTGGCGTGCCGGACCGATATGGGGGAATGTGGTGAGGTGGTGGGCGAGGGACGCGACCCTTCTTGCCTATCGCCCTGGGAAAGGTTTTCCCCCAGCAAGGATGCCATTTTCCAAGCCATTGAAATAAATAGAAAAATGGTTGGCACGAAGCCTGCTACTGCTGCCGGTAGGAGGCCTCTGTCCATGAAGCTCGATACACTTCTTTCCGTCCTGAAACGGTCGCCGCAAGACGAGGCGGGAAGCACCAATGCGGATGTCAGCTCCGCCAGTCCGATCCGGCTGGTGATGCCGGACGCACCGCGTCCGAAGCCGGCCGATGCAATGCCGTCACCGGGCGATCCCGTGGATACGGTGAAGATCAGTGTTCAGGCGACCTACCTTCTGGCGGCTTCTCAATTCGATCCCCGCGCTATTACGGGATCGGAAACCAAGCGTTTGGCGGACCAGCTCTATGAGGGCGGGGCAATCAGCAGCCGTGACCGGAACGTCCTCGCCGATGGCCCGCGGGACACCGCGACAACCCTGCCCAAAAGCCCGAATGAAAGTCGCGACGTGCTTTCCGATTTCCAAGCGCAACTGGCCGAGGACATCGGCCGTAGCGATCTGCGCTCGATCGACGACAGCACGCGGGCCGTCACCATTCTCGGCCGGGTCGCCAGCATCCGTGAAGCCATAGCCTGATTGGGCGACATTAGCAGCACTCTCCGGCATTCGGTGCTAAAATACTGAAATCGTTAAATAATTAATTGCGGTGATTCCAAACTCGGTACAGGATTTTCCCTGGGGACGATGTGTTCCCCGTGGACAGGGAAACAGTATGAGATTGGAGGTGCATCCATGACCACTGCGCATACGGAAACCGCAGACCGTTACATTCTTGCCCGGCAAATGGCGGGTTACCGCCTGACAACGGCCGAAATCCTCTACCACATGCCGGACCATCCCAACCTGCTTCAAACATATCTTTGGCAGGAATTGGATATCGCCCCGAAATTCCCCATCCTCAAAAAGTTTCTCGACTTCTGGGATTCAAACCTCGATGGCAAATTGCACTCGGTGCAAGTCGCGCATAAGGGCATCGTCAGCCCCACGACCTATCGCTATGCCGACGGTGTCATGTCGCTGCACTAGCCGCTTTTCTCAAACCACGCTCAATGGCCCTACCGGACCCTCGGTTCCGGTAGGGCCTTGGCGCGTGCCGTTCTCGCTACCGAACCTCAAGGAATCGTGCTCTCATCCCCGTAATGGTCGCGGGGCGACTATCCACCGGCCGTCGACAGGCGGAATAGGCGGAAGGCCCAAAAGTGCCAACCGGGGGAAATCATGTCGCGCGTGAAGGTCGCGGTCATCGGGTCCGGCCCAAGCGGTTTCTACGCCGTTAGTGCGTTGCTGAAGCAATGCGGGGACCCCGTTGTCGACATCATCGAACGGCTGCCGACCCCTTTCGGTTTGATCCGCGCGGGCGTTGCCCCGGATCACCAGACCACCAAGAACGTCGTTCGCGCCTATAGCAAAACCGCCGCAGAGGCCGGTGTCTCGTATTTCGGCAATGTCAGCGTCGGCAAGGATGTCTCCCTGGCGGAATTGCGGGAATTATACGACGCGGTGATCCTGGCCGTCGGCGCGCCGGCCGATCGCAAGCTGGACATACCGGGTATCGACAAACCGGGCGTATACGGGTCTGCTGAATTTGTTGGCTGGTACAACGGCCATCCGGACTATGTCGACCTGGATCCCGACCTGAACACGGAACGGGTGGTGGTCATCGGGAACGGGAACGTGGCGATCGATGTCGCGCGCGTTCTCGTAAAAAGTCCTGAGGAAATGGCGGCTAGCGACCTTCCCGGTCCTGTCGCGGATGTGATCCATCGCGCGCCGATCAAGGATGTCGTGGTCGTCGGGCGGCGCGGACCCGGCGATGCGAAATTCACGAATGTCGAATTGCGGGAGATGCGGGACCTGGACCAGGCCGTTTCCATTGTCCGGCACGAACACTTGCCCGACGAGTTGCCGGACGCGGTGGAAGGACGGGACCGTCGCGTGCGGGAAAAGAACCTGCAGACCATGGAAGCCTTTGCCGAACCGGGCGACGACCAGGTAGCGGGGGCGGAGAAACGGGTCCTTTTTGAATTCTATGCTTCACCCGTCGAGGTTTTGGGGGAAGGACGCGTGGAAGGCGTGCGCTTCGAACGGACCGAGGTGTCGGAGGGCGGAAGCGTCCGCGGCACCGGGGCGTATTTCACCATTCTCTGCGGCTTGGTCGTGACCGCGGTGGGATACCGGACGCGCAGCTTCGAAGGGGTCGATTTCGATGCGAAGTCCGGTGCGATCCTGAACAAGGACGGGCAGGTCGCGGGCAATCTATATGCGGTGGGCTGGGCCAAGCGCGGCCCCAGCGGCGTGATCGGCAGTTCCAAGCGCGACGGGGATGAGGTCGCGCGAATGATCACCGAGGCCTTCGCGCGGGAAGAAAATCCGGAAAAGCCGGGGCATGAGGGGTTGAAGCGCCTGTTGCAAGCGCGGAAGGTCGCTTACGTGGACTTCGGCGATTGGCAAAAATTGGATGCGGCGGAGGTGGCCCGGGCGGCTTCTTCCGAAGCACCGCGGGAAAAGTTCCTTTCCGTCGCGGAAATGCTGGCCGCTATCGGGCCGAAATCCGGCTAGGCCATTTTCGTGGAAGGTGCTGTTTCCACTTGAAACTACGGGGTGACCGTATAACTCAAGACGCCCGTGTTGTAAGGCGAAACACCGATTTCTTCGCGGTGTTCACGCCTGAAATGCCTCGAAGCGGCTTGAACGGCCAACCCTGGGGGGCTATGCGAAGCGCGAATGACTGAATGTTTCCGCCGGACCCGGACGGTGTGAGGGCGGATAAAAGGAGTATGATCATGGACGGTGCCGCCGTCACTCAGACATCGGAACATGCGCATCTGGTCGCGGAAGCCGCGGTTGTCCGCTTTGCCGGCGATAGCGGTGACGGAATGCAGCTTACGGGCGGGCGCTTTACGCTGGCGACCGCGCTGGCCGGAAACGATCTGGCGACCTTCCCTGATTTTCCCGCCGAAATCCGCGCGCCGATCGGCACGACCTTCGGCGTGTCCGCCTTCCAGATCAATTTCGGTGGCCGCAAGATCAAGACCGTCGGCGATCAGCTGGACGTCCTCGTCGCGATGAACCCAGCGGCCTTGAAGGTCAATCTGGACGATTTGAAGGCGGGCGGGCTGATCATCGCCGATAACGGCACCTTCAACGACAAGAACCTGCGCAAGGCGGGTTACGAGGAAAACCCCCTCGAAAACGGCAGCCTTGCGAATTTCAAACTGCTTTCCGTCGACATGTCGAAGATGACGCTGGAAGCGGTGAAGGAATTCGGCGTCACCAATAAGGAAGGGCTGCGCACTAAGAATATGTGGGCGCTGGGCCTGATCTATTGGATGTATGACCGCGAGCGCGCGGAAACCATCGCCTGGTTGCAGCAAAAATTCGCCAAGCGCGAGGATATCGCGTCGGCCAACGTCGCCGCCCTGAATGCCGGCCATGCGTTCGGCGAGACGATCGAACAGCAATCCGAGATCCGTCCCGTTCACGTGCCGCCCGCGCCGATCGATGCGGGCCTTTACCGCGCTGTGACCGGGACCCAGGCGGTGGCCTGGGGACTGACGGCGGGCGCCATGCTGGCCAATCAGCGCATGGTCTTTTGTTCCTATCCGATCACGCCGGCCTCTGCGCTGCTGCACACCCTGGCGGAATTGCGGCATTACAATGTGGAGACGTTCCAGGCCGAGGACGAGATCGCGGCCGTCTGCGCCGCGCTCGGCGCGTCTTATGCGGGTTCCATCGGCGTGACCTCCAGTTCCGGTCCCGGCGTTGCTTTGAAAACGGAAGCGCTGGGCCTTGGTATTTCCACCGAACTGCCGCTGGTCGTCGTCAATTCGCAGCGTGGCGGTCCGTCGACCGGCCTGCCGACCAAGACCGAACAGTCCGACCTGTTCCAATCGGTCTGGGGCCGTAACGGCGATGCCCCGCTCTGCGTGCTTGCCACCCGCTCGCCCAGCGATTGCTTCGAGACGGCGGTGGAAGCGGTCCGCATCGCGATCAAGTTCATGACGCCGGTCATCCTGCTGACCGACGGGTTCCTGGCCAACGCCTCGGAACCCTGGCAGATCCCGGATCTGACGAAGATGGAGCCTTTCCCGACGCAATTCGCGACCGACCCGGAAGGCTTTGAGCCTTTCTCCCGCAATCCGGACACCCTGGCGCGACCCTGGGCCAAGCCCGGCACGCCCGGCCTGGAACACCGCATCGGCGGGATCGAGAAGCAGGACGGCAGCGGCCATATCTCCTACGATCCGCAAAACCATCACAAGATGACGATGCTGCGGGCGGAAAAGATTCAGCGCATCGCCGGCGACGTTCCCGAACAGGCCGTCGATCTGGGCACCACGACCGGCAAGCTCGCCGTCGTCGGTTGGGGGTCCACCTATGGGCCGATCAGCCGTGCCGTCACGGTCGCGCGTGCGGAAGGACTGGATGTCAGCCATATCCATCTGCGCCATATCTGGCCGCTGCCGCGGAACCTGAAGGACCTGCTGTCGGGATATGAGCAGATCCTGGTGCCGGAAATGAATACAGGCCAGTTGGTGAAGTTGCTGCGGGCGGAATATCTGCTGCCGGCCGAAGGCCTGAACAAGATCTCGGGACAGCCGTTCAAGGTGGCCGAGCTCGACGCCGCGATCCGCGCGCGTTTGAGCTGACTTCCGGGCAACCCGATCTTACGGAGAAGACGATGACCAATCAGACTGTGCCGGAAAAGCTCCAGCCGAAAGATTTCGCTTCGGATCAGGAAGTGCGCTGGTGCCCCGGCTGTGGCGACTACGCCATCCTGAAGGCGGTGCATAAGACGCTTGCCGAGATTGGCGCGACGGTCGAAGGGACCGTCTTCGTCAGCGGCATCGGCTGCGCCGCGCGGTTCCCATACTACATGTCGACCTATGGCTTCCACACGATCCACGGCCGCGCCGCCGCGGTGGCCACGGGGGTCAAACTGGCCAATCCGGACCTAGATATCTGGGTTGTCGGCGGGGACGGCGATTCATTGTCGATCGGCGGCAACCATCTGATGCATGCGTTGCGCCGAAACATCGACATGAACTACCTGCTGTTCAATAACGAGATTTACGGTCTGACCAAAGGGCAATATTCCCCGACCAGCCGGATCGGCACTAAGTCGCCCTCGACGCCGACGGGTTCGATCGACACGCCGGTCAATGCGGCCGCCTTCGCGCTAGGTTGCGGTGCGCGCTTCGTGGCGCGGTCCGGTGACATCATGCAGGCGCATCTGGTGCAGACCCTGACCAAGGCGCATGGCCATAAGGGCATGAGCTTTGTCGAGATCATGCAGAATTGCATCGTCTACAACGACAATGTGTTCGGGCACTTCATGGAAAAGAAGGTCCAGAAAGACGCGCAGATCCTGCTGGAGCACGGCCAGCCCTTGCGCTTCGGCGCGGACGGTCAGAAAGGCCTTGTTCTGGACCCCAAGACCCTGTCGCTGAAGGTCGCCACCGTGGGTGAGGACGCGACGGAAGACGATATTCTGGTCCATGATGAAACCAACGCCGTGCTGGCCGGCCTGTTGGCGCGAATGGAACCGCCGCATTTCCCGGTCGCGATGGGCGTGCTGTACAACAATCCGGCTGCGCAGACCTATGACCAGGAAATGAAAACCCAGATGGCGGCGGCCACATCCGAAAGCCAGGGCAAACTGGAAGACTTGTTGACCCGCGGGCATACCTGGACGGTAAGCTGACCGGTGCGTCCGGCTAGCCGGACGTTTCGGATGGTTGCGGCACTGTGTCCGTCTTGCGGGCTGGGTAGCACCGGATAATCTGCGCGCCATGACAACGGCATTCCCAAAGGCGGCGAGCAGCGCCAATCCTCCTTCCCCCTCGTCGGACTCGGCCAGGGCTGTTGGCCTGTGGCTTCTGGTCTGTTGCGTGATGGTTTTCGCGATGATGCTGATCGGCGCGGTGACCCGATTGACCGAATCCGGCCTCAGCATGGTCGAATGGCGTCCGCTGATCGGCGCCCTGCCGCCGATGACCGAGGCGGAATGGCAGCGCGTTTTCGACCTGTACCGGCAAACCTCGGAATACAGGATCGACAATGCCGGCATGTCGCTGGCCGAATTCCAATCGATTTTCTGGTGGGAATTCATTCACCGTCTTTGGGGCCGAACGATCGGCTTGGTTTTCGCCCTGCCGTTCTTCTTCTTCCTGGCGACGCGCCGGATACCGACGGGCTATGCAAAACATCTGGTGATCTTGCTGTTCCTGGGCGGATTGCAGGGTGTGATCGGATGGTGGATGGTCAAAAGCGGCTTTGTGGACCGTTCGGATGTCAGCCAATACCGGCTTGCCGTCCATCTGGGCATGGCCTTTTTCATCCTGGCCTATCTGCTTTGGCTGGCGCTGGGATTGCTCTGGCCCGTGCCGCAGGACCGGCCGCCGGCGCCGCGCGGTGTGCGTCGGCTGGGGGCCTATTGCCATGCGGTGATCTTCATCACGGTTATGAGTGGCGCCTTGGTGGCTGGGCTGAATGCAGGGCTGCTGTACAATGACTGGCCGCTGATGGGCGGGAACTTTATTCCGGAAGACATCGCGGCCTTGTCGCCTGCTTGGCTGAACATTTTCGAGAATGAAGGCACGGTGCAGTTCGACCACCGGATCATGGCCTATCTTACCCTGACCGTGGTATCGCTCACCTGGATCTTCTCCCGGCGCGCCCCGCTTGCGCCGCGCGCCAGGCTTTCGGTCAACTGCCTTGCCGCCATGGTCTGGATCCAGGCGGGACTTGGCATTTCCACCTTGGTCTTGATGGTGCCCCTGCCGCTCGCCGTATTGCATCAAGCTGGTGCCGCGACCAGTTTTTGCCTGTCCATCTGGGTGATGAAGGAACTGCGCGGCGCCCGATAGCGGACGCCGCGCCCCGTTCCTGCGCGTCGGAGCCCCCGGTCAGAGGTTGTACCCGACCCGGAAGCCACCCCAATGTTTGCCGTTGATGTGGATCGGCACCGACAGATCCTTCATCAGAACATAGTTTCCGCCGCCCATGTCGCGCAGATAGGACTGGACCAGATAGGGCGCGGTGTTTCGGCCGGCCGCCAGACCCGTCCGGTCGCTGAATATCCGGTGGTTCCGGCAATTCGCCGCGTTCCAGACCGGATCATCCGGGCGCTGAGGATGGCAGTATTTCAGATTATGGGTCGGCAGATACCCGTTCCGGTCGACCGCCGCGCTGAAGATGATTGCATCATGGCTGTCGGTCGCGGGTTCCTGAATTGCCGGCAATTCCTTGTCCGTGAAGGCGGTGAACCGCGTCAGGTGCTGTACCGGATTGCTGCCTTCGACCAGCTTATACTCCTCGTCGAAGAAATCGTCTTCCGACATTTGCCCGCTGTCCACGGCGCGCTGGAACACCTCTTGAACCTGTCGCGCCGCCGCCGTGGCAATGGCGATCACCGGCTGGTCGGGTGCAATGCTCTGTTCCGCAAACGTGTTGATCTGACGATCTGACTGGTCGTTCCGGTCGATCAGAAAACGATGCCCGCCATTTTCCAACCCGGCCAATCGGCCGCGCAATACGCCGACCGCCGGAATTTCGACCGAAATGGTCTCACCCTGTAACGCCGCGAGCCGGTCGCAATGGATAATCGCACCGTCCATGGTGAGGTCGTAGACGCCGCACGGAATGGCTTCACCAGTCACTTCGACCGTCCCGGTCAGCGAGAACGGGATGTCGATTTCATTGTCCTTGTGCCCCTCACGGGTCGCCGCGATGGCGACACGCAGCCGTTCGCCCAATGCTGCGATATGCTGTGCCATTTCCGTCGTCGTGGTCTGCTGCGTGCCGCTAAGTTCCTCCGCGATGGAGGCCTGGCCCGCAACCTGGCTGACGCTTTCCGCAAGGTGCCCGACGATGGAGACCGTTTCGTTCGCCGTGCGGCCGATACTCGAAATGGCTTCGTGCTGCTCGGCGACCGCCTGTTCCACTTCCCCCGAATTGCCGGCGACACCGTTGATCGCGTCTCCGATACCGGAAATTGCCGAAACGGCGGCCTCGGTCACGTTCTGGATTTCGGCGATCTGGTCGGCGATTTCCTTGGTCGCGTCGGCCGTCTGGCCGGCAAGCGCCTTCACCTCGTTGGCGACAACGGCAAAGCCGCGCCCGGCCTCTCCGGCGCGCGCCGCCTCAATCGTGGCATTTAAGGCCAACAGGTTGGTTTGATTGGCAATATCCTGAATCAATTTGACGATATCGCCGATCCGGTTGGACGCCTGCGCCATCCGCCCGACGACCTGGGACGCTTCTTCAACCCGCGCCACGGCGGCATTTGTTTGTGTTAGTGCCGAGGAAACCTTGGATGAAATCGTTTCGGCGGACTGGTTCAGCGTGTCGGCCATGGTGGAAACGGTGCTGGCGTCTGCAACGGTGGTCTCCGCGTCCCGTTCCAGTGTTTCGACCAGCCCGTGAACCTGGCGGATTGCATCCCGCATGTCGCTTGAAACTTCATTCGCCTTGTCGCCGCCGGCCTTGACCTGCTGGACGGTGCCCTCCATTTCCCCGGCCAAAGCATCGGCCAAGGTCAACAGTTCCCGCCTTTGCCAATACGCGTCCTGGCGTGCCTTTGTCAGGGCATCCGGCGGCTCGGCGGTATCACCCGAAGGCGCTAATGCCTCCGAAGCGGGCGGGTTGTCGCCTGCTGAATTCCGAGTACCCGACTCCGTCCCCCCGTGACTTGATGCCCCCTTACCGCGATCGGCCTTCATGAATCCGAGCATTTTTACATCCTACCCAGTGTGATTTTCTCCTGTTCGGAAAGGGAAACAGTTGGCCGCATATACGGCGCGTGAAAGGAACCGATTCTTCTTGGTGTTGTTTTCCAACTGCTTGGATCTGCGTCCATTTTTCGCCGGGAATACCGATTTTCATCCGTTTCAACTTCTGCTGTTTCTTATTGGCTACTTTAGTAGTCCTTGTATTTGCCTTCCCTAATTGCGGGCATCTTGTGGGTGGATTGAAACAATTTCAAACATGATTCACCGCTTGTTTACGTTTTAGGGTGAAAATCAGGAAGAGTAGGGGAAATCCTGCGGGAAAGTGCACCGAAGTGTGACAGCGGTCATACGTCGAATACTTACTTCAGGCCGACCCTGGTTACAGAATTGGTGAACCGGCACGATTTACTAATATCAGTGGAATCTTTTATGTGGTTCCATGTGAACGAGTGACGCGCCGTTTCTTTTGGGGGAAGTCCCGATGACCGTGGACTTAGGCCGAGCCAAGGGTTTTGATGAGTAGAACGACACCTACTCAGCATCCCGGCGGTTCGGTTATATTGACCGATGTTTTTGGCGACTCGCGGGTACGGCGTCGCACCGCACAGGACCGTCCGGAACCTGTCCGGGACGGCAATTTGCTGCGTGCGGCTTTGGCTTCGTCGGGCGATATCGGTTACGTCTGGGACCTTGTGGACGACTCCATCCAATGGCTTGGCGATACGTTCCCCGTCTTCGGTCCGACACGGTCGGATTCGATCAGGGACGGTGAAGCCTTCAACGAATGCATTAATGTCGAAGATCTATCGAAGCGGCTGCAAAGCCTGAGCCGTCACTTGCAAGCCGGGGAAGCGTTCGACTGCGAATACCGCCTGCGCCGGGAAGACGGAGAGTTTGTCTGGGTTCACGACAAAGGCCGCGCGGATCTCGACGAAAATGGTATTCCTGTCCGTCTGGCTGGTATTTTGCGCCCGATTAATCGCCGTAAACAGCAGGAAACCTTGCTGGAGCGACGCGCCAGTTATGACGAATTGACCGGGCATCTGAACAAGACACGGCTTCATGAGGCCCTTCAGAACGCGTTTTCCTACAACAAACGCTACAACGTTCCGGGTGGTTATCTGGCCATCGGTATCGACAAATTGTCGATGGTCAACGAAGCCTATGGGCATAAAATTGCGGATGCATTGATTGTCGGCGTCGGGCATCGCATCGAACGGTCGCTGCGCGTGACGGACCAAATCGGGCGACTGGGCGGGGACCGGTTCGGCGTCGTGCTCGGCCAATGCGACGAAGCGGGCATGGTGACCGCGGCGGAAAAGATCCTGGAAGCACTGCGCGCCAATCCGATTGAAACGCCGAATGGTAGAATTCATGTGACAGTCTCGATCGGCGGCGCGGTTTTCCCCGGCCTGATCCAGACCGCTCAGGAGGCCATGACCGCGGCCGAGAGTGCGTTGCAGGGCGCCAAGGCCAATGGCCGGAACTGCTTTATCTCCTACGAATTGTCCGAAGAACAGCGCCGCGTCCGCCGTGAGAACATGGATATGGGCGAACGGATCATGCAGGCGCTGGAGGAAGACCAGATCATCTTCGCCTATCAGCCGGTCGTGGATAGCCGAACGAAGGAAATCTCCTACTACGAGACTTTGCTTCGGATGAAGGACCCGTCGGGCGATATTGTGAGCGCCGGCGCATTCGTGCCGGTCGCTGAGAAACTGGGCATCATGCGGTTCCTGGATCACCGGGCGCTTGAAATCGCGTTGGACGACCTGGGACGATATCCGGATGTGACGCTTGCGCTCAATATATCCAGCCTGACGGTTACCGACCAATCATGGCTCAGGACCTTGGTCAGCCGGATTACCAGCAAACCCAGCATCGCGGAACGCTTGATCGTTGAGATTACCGAGACCGCGGCTTTGGAAGATTTTGAGGTTTCCGCCCGGTTCGTCTCCGCCGTCCGCGCAATGGGCTGCAAGGTCGCCTTGGACGATTTCGGCAGCGGCTATACCAGTTTTCGCCATATGAAAGCCTTGACCGTCGATGTCGTGAAAATCGATGGGGCCTTCATCAAGGACGTCCATACGAATATGGACAACCAGCTATTCGTCCGGACTTTGCTTGGATTGGCGGACGGTTTCGGTTTGAAAACCGTGGCAGAATGCGTCGAAACCGAAGATGAAGTCCGCATCCTATGCGATGAGGGCGCCGATTTTCTGCAGGGTTGGTATTTCGGACGGCCTGAACTGGACCCGCCTTGGCGTACCTGAAGGGTTCAGCCGGACCCAACGGATTAGGTCGCCTCTAAAGACACCAGCCCGTTTGTGACGGGCCGGCTTCAGATTCCCTGGTTTTGAATGTCCGGCTGACTAATCCGATTAGTTCCCAAGGCTTTTTCCAAAAGGTTGGAGCCCTGAAAAGCGGTCCAATCAGGAAGACTTCTCGCCGATTTTCTTTAACTGCTGCTGCATCGCATCGATCTGCTTTTGTAGCGCTTCGATATCGGATGCCGATTTGCCGCTGTCGGTTTGGGGGGCGCTGCTTTGCTCACCCCCGGCAGCGCCTGTCCCATCGGCGCCCGGCGCGAAAAGCTGCATCGTGCGCTCGAACATCGCCAGGTTCTGCTTGCTCATTTCCTCGAACTGGCCGAACGGGAAGACGGATCCGAAGGTGTCTTCCATATAGTGGCGCATCTTCTCCTGATTTTCCGAGAAGGACTTCATCGAGAAGTCGAGGTATTTGGGCAGCAGCATCTGCTGCATGTTGTCGCCGTAAAAGCTGATCAATTGGCGCAGGAAGCCGATCGGCAGAAGGTTCTGTCCCTTGGACTCTTCCTCGACGATGATCTGCGTCAGGACGGAACGTGTGATTTCGTCCCCTGACTTTGCGTCGAAGACGGCGAAATCGACCCCGTCCTTCACCATCTGACATAGATGATCCAAGGTGACGTAACTGCTTGTCGCCGTGTTATAAAGCCGCCGGTTGGCGTATTTTTTGATTTTTATGGGCGCCTTGGCGCCGGACGCTTCTTCAGACATATCCTACCCTCATCGCACCCCGAATTTATTCGGCGCCCATACATGTTGGGCCTTAGCATTCGCTAATCTCGCCGCGATCTCAGTGACAAAGCCGGGTTCAGACTTGTGCACTGCGTCGTCTTTGGCTATCGCACCTGCGAAGTAATCCTTTGAAAGCCATAGCAGAACTATGCTTGTTCGCCAAGCAATGGCGAGAATGATGAAAGTTGCACCGCGTCGTTGTTATCGTCGTTGGCGAATGCGAGTATCGAAAAATGACGGAAACACCCGACCATAACGAACTTGCCAGACGCTATTTGGAACTGTGGCAGGAGCAGATTTCCGGCGCCGCGGGCGATCCGGCGGTCGCGGATGCCATGGCCCGCATGATGGCGGGATGGCAATCTGTCATGGGACAAACATTCGGGCAGCAATCGCCGGCGGGGCACGGCGAAGGAGAGGGGCATGGCGCCACTGGACGGAACGGCGATACCGGCACCGGCAAGACTGGGTCCGAGGCCGCTTCCGCTGCATCTGGCGGCGCCGATGATGCTATACGCCAGCTCCTTGAGCGCATTGCCGATCTTGAAAGGCGTGTGGAACAGCTCGAACACACCGGACGGAAGAAGTAGCGACAACAGAAGCGCTGGTGCCGGGCCTGAATGGGCCGATGCGCTGTCGGCCATGATGACGTCGGCGCCTTTCGCAATGGCGTCCGCCTTTCCCGAATCCAAATTGCCGGCCATGCAGACGATCGCGGCCCAGTGCGAGTTGGCGGATCTTGTTGCATCGATTGACTTGGAATTCCGAGGCCAGCTCGGCCAAATGCTGGACGGGATACTGTCCTACCATCATCACGGCTATCGACGGGATCTGACCGACCCGCCTGCGGTTTGGCGCCAGGGCTCCACCAGTCTGCACCGTTATGCCCCGCCCGGATCGGGCATGCCGGTGCTGATCGTGCCGTCGCTGGTCAACAAATCCTACATTCTTGATCTGAACAGTCAGGGCAGTTTTTGCCGCAGCTTGGCGGCGCAAGGACTGGTGCCTTACTTGGTGGATTGGGGCGAACCGGGCACGGAGGAGGCGGAATTCGGTCTGACCGAATATGTGGTCCGGCTGCATGCCATGCTGGATGCCGTGGAAGACGAGAACGGCAGGGGCGGCCCTGTCGCCATGGTCGGATATTGTATGGGGGGGCTGCTTGCCCTGCCGCTGGCAATCGAACGGCAGGACAGGATCGGGAAGTTGGTGCTGATGGCGACGCCCTGGGATTTCCATTCCGGCAAGGCGCCTGGGCCAAACGCATCCAGGATGCTGGTTTCGGCCTGCGAGCCGGCCCTGTCCCTGTTCGGCAAGCTGCCTGTCGACTGTGTTCAGGCGATGTTTGCGGCCATCGACCCTTTGAACGCTTTCAGGAAGTTCCAGTACTTCGCCCGGCTAGATCCGGCTTCGGCCAAGGCAAACCGGTTCGTGGCGCTGGAAGATTGGTTGAATGACGGTGTGTCGCTGACGGCGCGGGTCGCGCGGGAGACATTGGGCGGTTGGTATGCCGAAAATCGGACGGCCGGTCTGAAATGGGACGTCGGCGGGGATACGGTCAATCCGGCCGACTTCCATGGCGAAACACTTGTGGTAATTCCGAAATCGGACCGGATCGTTCCGCCGGAAAGCGCCCTGGCGATCACGGAGCTTTTGGAAGACGTGCGGCTTTTGCGGCCCGCACTGGGACATATCGGCATGATGTCGGGCCGCCGCGCGGTGGAGTTATGGGACCGCGTTACCCGTTTCCTTCAGGCCTGACCGCCGCCTGTTCCGCCGAATACGTCGTATTCCGGTAACAATATCCTTATTCATCCGCAAAGCGGCCGTTGTTGTCGCCAATGTATGGGGGCGATATAGTCCCTTCTAATGGTGCGCTGCAAAACAGTCGGCGCGTAAGCATCCGATGCGGCAAAGCCTTTGCCGCGGCAGGTTCAGCGAGGAGGGATTAAGATGACCGAGGTCGTTATTACAGGTGCGGCTAGGACGCCGGTTGGTGCATTCAATGGGGGGCTCAGTTCGGTTCCCGCGTCCTATTTGGGATCCATTGCGATCAAAGAAGCGATGTCGCGGGCCGGTGTTTCACCGGAAGATGTTGACGAAGCAATCCTAGGCCAGATTCTGATCGCGGCACAGGGGCAGAACCCGGCGCGCCAAGCCGCGGTGGATGCCGGCATCCCGGTCGAAAAGACAGCCTATCAGGTCAATCAGCTTTGTGGTTCCGGCTTGCGCACCGTCGCGCTGGGCAGCCAGGCGATCAAAACAGGCGACAGCAAGATTGTCGTCGCTGGCGGCCAGGAAAGCATGAGTCAGGCGCCGCATGCCGCCTATCTGCGCAGCGGCCAGAAAATGGGCGACCTCAACTTCGTCGATACGATGATCAAGGATGGATTGTGGTGCGCCTTCAACGGCTATCACATGGGCAATACGGCCGAAAACGTCGCCAATCAGTGGCAGTTGACCCGAGACCAACAGGATGAATTTGCCGCCTGGTCGCAGCAGAAGGCGGAAAAGGCCCAGAAGGAAGGCCGGTTGGCGGATGAAATCGTGCCGGTGACGATCAAGTCCCGCAAAAGCGAGGTCGTCGTCGATATGGACGAATACCCGAAACACGGCACGACCGTTGAAACATTGGGTAAGCTGCGTCCGGCCTTTGCCAAGGACGGCACGGTGACGGCGGGGAATGCATCCGGCATCAACGACGGCGCGGCCGCCGTGGTCATGATGTCCGCCGAGGAAGCGGAAAAGCGCGGTTCCAAACCTTTGGCACGGATCGTTTCCTGGGCAACCGCCGGGGTCGACCCTGCGATCATGGGCACCGGACCGATTCCGTCATCCCGTTTGGCGTTGGAAAAGGCGGGTTGGTCGGTCGACGACCTCGATCTGGTGGAAGCGAATGAAGCTTTCGCGGCGCAGGCGCTGGCTGTGAACAAGGACCTGGGCTGGGACCCGGACATCGTCAATGTGAATGGTGGGGCGATTGCGCTGGGTCATCCGATCGGTGCGTCCGGCGCCCGTGTCCTGGTGACCCTGCTGCATGAAATGCAGAAACGCGATGCCAAAAAGGCTCTCGCGACGCTCTGCATCGGCGGGGGCATGGGGATCGCCATGTGTCTGCAGCGGGATTGATCGAATCGGCGCCGCTTCGGCGGCGCCGAAACCCGCAGTAATCGGTGAATACTAGTATATTACCGCGTGTTTCAGAATCCGCGGGGCTTGGGAGGGTAATTTCCTTCCCATTTGTTGTTGGTTCCCAAAACTTTATATTTCTCAATGTTTTCGGGATTGTGCGCCGCAGAATTTTTTTCGTGCCGGCCATGCAAAAAATGCAAATCAGACGACCAAAATCACTTGTGTTCGAATTGGCTTGCTGCCATATTGTGCATCGCAACATGCTTCGCCTAGGCATGTTGCAACGCGGAATTGAGTTTTCTCAAAACGCGTTCTGATTGGGCGTTTCCTCCCTGAACTTGGGCCGCGTTTTCGAACGCGGCCTTTTTTTTGGTGCAGACGGAGAAGACGGAAAAGGCCGATGCGGCCCGATACCGTAACCATCGGTATCGGCGCCTGGGCGCGGGTTTTCCTGTGGGGACTTTAAGGAACGAAGACGGTCGACCTAGACGTGCAGCCAGTCCCCATGGCCGTTCCGGCAGGCCGTGTGGGTGGTGTGCTGGATTTCGCCGGCGATGTTGACCGTGCGTCGGTAATCCCGGCACAGCTTGCCGTCATTGGACAGGAACGTCCGCAGCGGGGTGATTGCCCCGCTATTGCCCGTATCGGGATTGTTCCAGGCGACGGTTTCGCCCGTCGGCTTGGCCGTCAGACCGTCATAGGTCGATTTGTTCATGCTGCGCAGGTCCAGCTGCGTCAGGCGGTCCGCCAGGACATAGCCCGCGCCGGAACCGGCCGCGGCGCCGATCGCAAGGCCCAGCAACTGGCCGCTTCCGCTACCGAAGACTTCGTATCCAAGCGCCCCGCCCACGATCGCGCCGGCGATGGCGCCTTGGGCCAGCTTGTCCTCCCGGCTGATCGTGCCAATACCGGTGCAGCCCTGCAGCAGGAAACACGCCATTCCTGCTGTGGCGAGGGTCTTTGATATCCGTTTCATCGCATATCGTCCTTTCCGGCCGTCCTTTCTGGGGCCGCAGCGCTTCTGCAATCGGCTGCGGACGCTCCAGAACTTCCAGAAGCAAGCTCCTAAAAGTCAATTTCTCACATGTCGACAGAAAATATGCAAAATGCCGGCCAATTGGGCCTGGTAAAGCCAAGTATGCGCGCTTCTATCCCTTTGCCGGTGTATTCCCGCGCTATTTAGGGCCCTTATGATCTTACCGGTGATCCTATCGATGGTCTTGGGGCCAAAGTATGGTGATCGGCGTCTCGTCGCAGCGAATGGTGACGGGCAGAGTGCCCATGGGGTCGCCGTCGACCTGCACCGGATGCCCTTCCGGGCCGGTCAGGACGACTTCCTTTGCCTCTCGGACAATGACATCGGGCAGAGTCGACAGTCGGTTGGTGAAAAGCGCCGCGGCGTAACGGATCATGGACCAGAACCCGCGTCCCTGCGGCGCGATGACGTAGAGCCGTCGGCTGCGGATATCCGCTTCCGGTGCGATGATGAACGGACCGGCATAGCGCTGCGCCCTGGTCACGATGATCAAATCCCCGGAAATCTCCGCGCCGTCGACAAGCGCGGTGATCGGTCCGCCCCATCTGGGTCGCAACAGTTCCTGAACCGCGGCGACCGCATAGGCCGCCTTGCCGATATAGCGTTTCACGGTGGAGGAGGTGCGCGCGACCACGCGGGCGTCGACCCCGGCGCTTACCATCAGTAGAAAGCGGCGGTTGTCGACCAGCCCGGCATAGCCGATTTTTTCGCGGGCGTTTACCGTGGCGCGGGCGGCGGCATGGGGACTGAAGCCCAGACCCAATTCCAGGGCCAGCACATTGGCGGTGCCAAGCGGCAGGACCGCCAGGCGGACGCCGCTGCCGGCCAAGCCGTCGGCCACCTCTCTGATGGTGCCGTCTCCGCCGGCTGCGACCACGGTTTCGACCTGACGGGGGTCGACTTCCGCGGCGATGAAGGTGGCGTCACCCGGGCCCGCCGTTTTTCGGACGATGATGCGCCGTCCCGTCTTCCGCAAAGCCCTTAGGTAAATACGCAGTTTGCTTCTTTGCCAGAAGCCAGCGACCGGATTGTGTATGACGAGGATAGTCAAATCGCCGGGTTGCGGTTCTGCCGCAGGGCGTGATTCGGTCTCAGCTTGGAGGGAACTAGCGTCCATGATGCATTTTCTTGAAAATCCCGGGGACTATTCTTCGTTTGATTTCAGTAATGTTAATACAATGACGTAATTGTTAAGGTTCCAATAAGGCTTCGTTACGACCGCTGAATTACTTATTCCCGTAACAATCTATCCGTATTCACTGCCTGAAATTCAACAGATCAAGGCAGCGGAAGATGCATGGCCTTCGTGGAATTTCCAAGTATCGCAGTATTTGGATTTCGGACACGCACCTCGGCACGCGCGGATGCAAAGCCGACTATTTGCTCGATTTCCTGAAGCATACGCAATCCGAAAAACTCTACCTAGTCGGCGATATCATAGACGGTTGGCGCCTCAAGCGGTCTTGGTATTGGAACGACACGCAAACCGCGGTGATCCAGGAAATTCTGAAGAAAACACGAAACGGAACGGAAGTCATATACGTTCCCGGAAATCACGATGAAGTGCTGCGGGACTATCTGGGCCTGATCGTCGGCGGCGTAAAGGTGCGCGATCTAGTCGAACACGAAACCGCCGATGGGCGGCGCTTCCTGGTCATTCACGGCGATCAGTTCGACGGCGTCGTCCGCTACGCCAAGTGGCTCGCCCTGTTGGGCGACTGGGCCTACAACCTGCTGCTTTGGATGAACGATCATTTCAACAAGACCCGCAAACTGCTCGGCCTGCCGTATTGGTCACTGTCTGCCTATCTGAAACACAAGGTGAAGAACGCGGTCGAGTTCATCAGTTGCTTCGAAGAGGCGGTCGCCCACGAAGCCAAGAAGCGGAAGGCCGACGGCGTCATCTGCGGCCATATCCACCATCCGGAAATCCGGCAGATCGACGGCATTCTGTACTGCAATGACGGGGATTGGGTCGAAAGCTGCACGGCGCTGATCGAAGAGGCCGACGGCAAGATGGAAATCATCCATTGGGCGGATACCGCCGCCGTCGTCACATCTCGCCACCAGATCGCTCATGATCAACGGTCCCATGACCCTAGGGAAGGTGGCCGTGTGCCGTCCGGAAAGTCCACCAGTCCCGCAACGGCGCGGGCATCGTGATGACCGGCAGGGCCCGCGGTTGATCAATCTTCAGGGCGTAGAAAGCAACGCGACGGTCGCCCGCAGCATTTTCCCGCATTCACTCACAATACAAAGTTGGTTCGACAGACCCATGCGAATACTCATCGTTTCCGACGCGTGGACTCCGCAAATAAACGGGGTTGTCCGCACCTATCAGCGCACCACGCGCGAACTCACCGAATTGGGGCATGTGGCGGAAGTCATCGGCCCGGATCGATTCAACACGATCCCATGTCCCACCTATCCGGAAATCAAGCTGGCGATCGATGCCTGGTATCGGTTGGGCGGGATGATCCGCGATTTCGATCCGGACGCCATCCACATCGCCACGGAAGGTCCCTTGGGGTCGGCCGCCCGGCGGTTCTGCCTTAAGAACGACATACCGTTCAGCTCGTCCTTCCACACCCGGTTCCCGGAATATGTCGAAGCGCGCTGCGGGTTTCCCGCACGGTATACCTACGCCTGGATGCGCCGGTTTCACGCACCGTCGCAAGCCGTGATGGTGCCGACGGAATCGATGCGCCAAGCGTTGATCGATCACGGTTTCACGAATACCCGAATTTGGGGCCGGGGCGTGGATACGCACATCTTCAAACCGGAGGGAGATCAAACAAACCGCGATTTTCTGGGGCTTCCACGCCCCATATACACCTATGTCGGGCGCGTGGCGGTGGAAAAGAATATCGGTCAGTTCCTCGACCTCGATCTGCAAGGAACCAAGCTTGTCGTTGGGGACGGCCCACAGTTGTCGGCTTTGCGCGCCAAGCATCCGGACGTCGTCTTCGTAGGCTCAAAGGAAGGTGAAGATCTGGTTCGCCATTATCAGGCCTCGGATGTTTTCGTTTTTCCAAGCCGCACGGACACGTTCGGTCTTGTGCTGATCGAAGCGTTGGCTTGCGGCGTGCCGGTTGCTGCTTTGCCGGTGACCGGCCCGATCGATGTCGTCGCGAACGGCCGAGTCGGCTACCTGGATGCCGACCTGACCCGTGCGGCGCAGAGCGCCCTGGCCCTATCCAGGGAGGCCTGTCGGGACTATGCGCTGGGGTTTTCCTGGGAGCGCGCGGTTGGGCAGTTTTTGGAAGGCCTGTTCCCGTTTCATCCGGTGGAGAAGTTTCCCCTCGAACCGATGGAAAAACTGTCGCCGTAAAGCCGAATCCGGTTGATCCTGCGGACGTGACGCTCGGGTGGGTGCGTGGTATAGGGGCCCCCCGGCAGCATCAATAGCAGATTTGGTCGAATTCTTGGCGCAGAACTCCGCTCGAGCAGGTTACGAAGACTCAACGCGCTCTTTGACGGGGCGTATTTGGCGTGAATATGTCAGCTCCTATCTGGGGATGTTGGCGTTGGCCGTGTTCTTCATGGTTTTGGTTGCCTTGGCGACCGCCGGCCAAGTCTATCTGGTCAAGCCGGCCTTCGATGAGTTGCTCGACAGCCGCGATACGTTTTGGGTTTGGGTCGTCCCGGTGGGGTTCGTCGCCGCGGGCCTGATCACCGGCGTGGCGAACATGGCGCAATCCCTGTTGATGCAGCGCATCGGTCTGCGGGTTGTTCAGGCGATGCAGCAGCAGATGTTCTCGACGATCCTGCGGGCGGATCTCTCCTATCTGCAAGAAACCGGTACCAGCCGCCAATTGTCGCGGTTCACGACGGATATGTATATGCTCCGTGACGTGGTGATCAAAGCCCTGACCGGCATCGGTCGGGATGTCTTGAAGGTGGTCGTTCTTTCCGGACTGATGATTTACCAGAACTGGCAAATGGCGCTGGCCGCCCTGGTCTTCTTTCCTCTCTGCGTCTTTCCCATCGTCCGTATCGGCCGCTTGCTGCGCAAAATTTCTACCCAAAGCCTTGGTGAGCAGGGACAGATGACGGCGGTTATTGACGACGCGCTGAAAGGGGCGCGGCAGGTCAAGGCCTACAACATGTACACCTATGAAGAAGGTCGCGCGGGCAACGCCTTCGAAACGGTCTTCCTTCTGGCTTTCAAATCGGCGCGGACCCGGGCCTTCAGTTACCCGATCCTGGATACCCTGGTGGGTGTTTGTATGGCGGCGGTTCTGGTTTGGGGCGGATTTCAGATCAAGGCGGGAGAAACGACGGTCGGGGCCTTCATGTCCTTCTTCGCCGCCGTACTTGCCGCATATCAACCTGCCCGCGGTCTCGCCAGCATGAATGCGACCCTGCAGGAAGGCTTGGCGGCAGCGCGGCGATGTTTTTCCGTCATCGACTATCGGCCGTCGATCGTCAACAGGCCCGGCGCCACCGAGCTATCGTCGGTCAGTGGTGAGGTTGCATTCCGGAATGTGGATTTCACCTATGACGGTGAGACCCCGGTGTTGAAGGACATCAATCTGGACGTGAAGGCGGGAGAGACCGTCGCGCTGGTCGGGCGAAGCGGTGGAGGCAAATCCACTATCCTGAATCTCGTGCCGCGGTTCTACGATATCTCGGCCGGGGAAATATTCATCGATGGCGCGCCGGCACGTGACGTCACCTTGGAATCCCTGCGCGCCAATATCGGTTTGGTGACGCAGGAGACGCTGTTGTTCAACGACACGATCCGCGCGAACATCGCCTATGGACGATTGGATGCGACGCAGGAAGAAATCGAACAGGCCGCTCGGAACGCAGCCGCCCACGATTTCATTGTCGAACTGCCCGATGGATACAACACGTTGGTCGGGGAACACGGCTTGCGCCTTTCAGGCGGCCAACGGCAGCGCGTCGCTATTGCGCGGGCCATGTTGAAGAACGCGCCGATTTTGTTGCTGGACGAGGCGACCTCGGCGCTTGATACGGAATCCGAAAGGATCGTTCAGGAAGCGTTGAGCCGGCTGATGCAGGGGCGGACGACGATCGTCATCGCCCATCGGCTGTCGACCGTGATGCATGCGAACCGGATCTACGTTTTGGATAAAGGGTGTATCGAGGAAGTCGGTACCCATTCGGAGCTTGTTGCTAAGGGCGGGCTCTACGCGCAGCTCAGCAAGATCCAATTCGATCAACCGGACGGTGAAACGGTGGACATCGCCGCGGTCGAAACACCCGCCGGTGCCGACACCGGTGCGGAACAGGCGGTTTAGGGTCGTTCGGCCATGTTGATCGGGAAAAAAATCCTCAAGTCGGATGGCGTGCGCCGGTTTTTATGTTGGCTGATCTCGGTTTATCTTCGCCTAGTCTATCATTCGTCCAAATGGGACCATCAAGAAGCGGAGTTCCTGGAACCTCTGATCAAGACGGATGAGGCATTCGTTATCGCGCTGTGGCACAACCGAGTCGTGATGATGCCTTATGCTTGGCGACGAAAATCACGGCATGTCACGATCTTCACGTCTGATCACCGCGATGGAAAACTGGTCGCCTATTCAATGGGCTGGTTCGGCTTCGATACCGTTTTCGGATCGACGAAGCGTACAGAGATGAAGACGATTCGAACCATCGTCCGATCGTTGCGGGAAGGTAAATTGTTCGGGATGACGCCGGACGGGCCACGGGGGCCGCGTATGCGCGTAAAGTCGGGCGTCGTTGCGATGGCAAGAATGGCAGAGGTCGCAATCATCCCGGTTGCCTATTCCTGCAAGCGCCGTTTGGTCTTGGATACTTGGGATCGTTTGATCCTTCCCCTGCCTTTTACCCAAGGCGTTTTTATCTGGGGAGAACCGGTTCGGATGCCGCCGGGGGCGTCAGCCGACGAGGTCGAGGAGGCGAGGCTGTTGCTGGAGCAACGCATGGTCGACGTGACGGCCAAGGCGGACCGAGCAATGGGGCATGAGCCAATCGAACCCGCGGCACTGGACGACTATCGCCGCGGCAACCGTGAAAAAGAATGATCACCACGCTCTACAATTGGGCTTCGGTGGCCGCAACGCCTTTTCTTCCCCTTTTTCTTCAGGCGAGGATGAGGGCGGGGAAGGAAGACCCCGCGCGCTTGCGGGAGCGGATGGGCTGGTCCGATCTGCCGCGCCCGGAAGGTGCGCTCGTTTGGCTGCATGCCGCCAGCGTCGGCGAAACCATGTCGTCTTTGGTTCTGATCGAGAAGATTCTGGAAGAGAACCCCGCCGTGTCGATCCTCTTGACCACCGGCACGGTCACGTCCGCGGATATGGCAGCCAAACGCCTGCCGCCGCGGGCAATCCACCAATATTGTCCTGTCGATGTTCCACGCTGGGTTGGCCGGTTTCTCGACCATTGGCGGCCCGACGCGGCCTTGTGGATCGAATCTGAAATATGGCCGACCCTGGTGCAGCGGACGAAACGCGCCGGCATTCCCATGGCGCTAGTCAATGCACGCTTGTCGCAGCGTTCCAAAGAACGTTGGGCCAAGGCGCGCAACACATTCCGCTCTTTGGTGTCGGCTTTTTCCGTTGTGCTGTGCCAGACGGAAGAAGGCGCGGAATCATTCCGTATGTTCGGGATTCATCAGGCTGAATCTGTAGGGAACCTGAAATTTTCCGCACCGGCACTGCCTGTGGACGCGGACGAATTGGCCGCCTTGCGCGGTTGTATCGGAAAACGCCCGGTTTGGCTTGCGGCAAGCACGCATCCCGGTGAAGAAGAATTGGTCCTGGAAACGCACACACGGTTGCGATCCTCGTTCCCGGGGCTGCTGACGATTATCGTTCCGCGGCATCCAAGCCGCGCGCTTGAAATCGAAACCATTTTGAAAGCCCGGATCCCGGCCGTTGCGCGGCGCACTGTGGATAAGCTGATCGGCGATGAGGTTGAACTCTACATCGCCGACACATTGGGGGAACTCGGTCTGTTCTACGCCTTGACGCCGGTGGCCTATATCGGCGGCGGCATGGGAACGCTCGGCGGGCACAATCCCATCGAACCCGCGCAGCAGAATACCGCGATCTTGTATGGTCCTGACCGGGGAAACTTCACGACGGTCGCCAAGCAACTGGAAGATGCTGGGGCGGCGCAAGTCGTTTCAGACGCGCGGGCGTTATCCGATGCGGTATCGACATTGTTGTCAAACCACGACGAATGCACACGAAGGTCCGACGTTGCCGCAACTGTTGCCAAACAGAACAGCGGTATCGTCGATGTGGTAATGGAACGTCTGCGTCCCTTGCTTCCCTCAACCGCCGGCGACCGAAAATGAAAACGCCCGACTTCTGGCAGAAGGACAAAGGCGGTTGGAAGGCCTGCCTTCTGACACCTGTCGCGCTGCTGTATGCCGCAGGGGCCGGCCTGCGGTCCTGGTCGACGAAACCCATCCATGCCGGTGTTCCGGTTCTGTGCGTCGGCAATGTGACAGCTGGGGGCACTGGGAAGACCCCGGTTGTGATCGCGCTGGTCCGGGCCGCGCGGTCCATGGGTATCCGCGTCGCGGTCGTCAGTCGGGGCTACGGCGGTCGCTTGGAAGGGCCGGTGAAGGTAGATGTTGCCCGCCACCAGGTATCAGATGTCGGGGACGAACCGCTGCTGATTGCGGCCCATGGCGAAACTTGGGTCGCCAAAAACCGGGTCGCCGGCGCTAGGGCCGCCGTTGCCGACGGGGCTGACTTCATCATCCTGGATGATGGGTTTCAGAATCCGACCTTGCATAAGGATTTCTCCATCATCGTCGTGGACGGGATGTTTGGGTTCGGAAACGGGCGAAGATTTCCTGCCGGTCCGTTGCGGGAGGCGCTTCCCGCTGCGATCCGCCGGGCGGATCTCATTCTATTGATGGGACGTGACGACGCAGGTCTGACCGATAGTATCGGGAAAGATATTCCCGTGGAACGCGCGGCGTTGCGACCGAAAGCCCCGGAATCCCTGGCGCCCGGCATGAAATGCGTAGCTTTTGCCGGTATCGGATTGCCGCAGAAATTCTTCAGCACATTGCGTTCCCTTGGCGTCATTGTCCTTGCGGAACACTCGTTTCCAGACCATTTCATGTACGCGCGCGGGGATTTGGAGCGTCTGATTTCGGAAGCACGGTCTCTGGAAGCGACGCTTGTCACGACCGCCAAAGATTATGTGAGGCTGCCTGCGGAAGCAGCACGAGAGGTTGCCGTTTTGGAAGTTGACGTGGATTTCGAGAACCTGGATTTACCAAAACGGTTGATTGCGCAGGTGCTGAACCATGGCTGAACGTGGGGCAGCCCAGCGATTGACGCGACGTGTCTTTTTATATCCGGTGCAGGGGCTCTTCATCGGCCTTTTGTTCCTGATATGCCGTTATATGCCGATTAACTGGGCATCTGCGTTGGGGGCATGGATCTTTAGTTTTGTCGGTCCCCGGTTGCGTGCCGACAAAGTGGCGCGACGGAATCTTAAGCGTTGCTATCCGAACATGACCCAAGAGGAACTTGATCGAACGGTGAGCGCCGTTTGGGAAAATTTGGGCCGTGGTGCAGGTGAATGGGGGCAGGTGGATCTTATCCCCACAAAGGGACCCAATTCCCGCGTTGAAATCGTCGGCGAAGAGATCATGAACAAGGTGATCGCCGATGGCGGGCCGTTCATCGCCGTATCGGCGCATATGGGGAATTGGGAAATCGGCAGTCTGGTGCCCGCGCAACGCGGCGCCCCGATGGTCAACGTGTATAGAACCGCGTCGATACCGATTGTCGATTTTCTGTTCCGGAAAATACGCGGTCGCTTCTCCCGCGAGATGATACCCAAAGGCCGTGCGAATGCCCGACGGATCATCGCCGCCTTGAAGGAGGGACACCCCCTTGGTCTGCTCGTCGATCAGAAACTGAACGAGGGACTTCCGATTCCGTTTTTCGGTCGTGACGCCATGACGCCCTCCGCGCCTGCGGAATTGGCCTTGCGCTTTAACTGCCCGCTGATCCCAGTTCGGATTGAACGGCTGCCGAACGTGCGGTTCAGGCTGACGATTTATCCGCCTATGGAGTTTCCGGAAACGGGAAACCGCAAGGAAGATGTCCGCATCTTGCTGACGCGGATCAATGCCATGATAGAGGGTTGGATCAGGGAGAGGCCGGAACAATGGTTCTGGGTTCACCGTCGTTGGCCTGACTGAGCCGACCCGGCTTGCAACGTCGTCTATTGTTTGATGATCGTCAGAAGCTGCGGGTCCAAGCGTTTTTCGAACCAATTGACGCGCCAGTCCAAATGCGCGCCGGTCGCCCGGCCGGTTGCCCCGACCGTACCGATCCGCTGGCCGCGCTCCACTCGTTCGCCAACCTTAACCTCTACGCTTTGCATATGCAGAAAGGCGGAGGCGAGGCCGTGGCCGTGGTCGATCATCAACGTTCCACCGGAAAAATAAAGGTCCGGCTCGGCGAAGGAGACGGTGCCGGCGGCCGGGGCGGCGACCGGCGTTCCCGTCGGCGCGGCGACATCGACGCCGTAATGCGGCTGCCTGGGCTTGCCGTTCAGGACCCGTTGGCTGCCATAGACGCCCGAGATCGGACCGTCGACCGGCCATAAAAACCCGTTTACGAACTCTTCGATTCCCGTGTCCCTGGCGCGTGCCTTACGGACAGCAGCGGCTTCACGCTGGATTCGTTCGATGACCTCGGCGGGTGGACTCACCTTCTTCTGGGGCAACCCGTCGATGCGTTGGATGTCGTATTGGCGTTGCGCGATTTCGAGGGCAATCGTCTCGGCCGTCTTGTCCGGATACTCAACCTCAAGGGACATGTTGGGCGGATCGTCCCGGTGGAAGCCGAAGACGAAGACACCGTCGTCGGAAACCCGAAGGGTTCGGTCCGCGAAACGAACGGTCGCCCCCGGCTCGGTATGGCCGATAACCATCCCACCTTGAGAGAATACGCCGTCCAAGCTGGTGCTTCCGGCGCGCGCAGCGCTGGCCGCGGTGAACAGCAGCAGGGTCAACAGAATGGCGTAGCGCTTCACAATAAAGTCCCTTGCTTTGGTTCTTTCGGCTCTGGTTTCCGGGTTGCGGGTTTCGCTTTCGCGGTCACGCGTTTCCGTCCAACATTGACGCCTTCCGTGATTTCTGCCGGGACACGCGCATCTTCGCCGCTGTCTGAGAATTCGATGGAAATTGCGGTTCCCGATTCCAATCCGGCCCCTTTCGATATCGGCGTGCCGTCGGCATTCCGGACCACGGCGAAGCCGCGCTCCAAAATGTTCTTATAGGAAACGCTTTCCAACCGGCGTCCCAATTGGTCCAGGGCCGTGGTGTTTTCCCGAACCCGGCGTGCCATCGCCTTGTCCAGCCTGGTGCCGAACTCTGTCCGTCCGAACCGGTCGTGTTCGGTCGCGACGCGCCGCGTCGATGCGCCGCCAAGGCGCTCGGCCAATTGCACCAGACGCTCGCCCTGTGCGTCGAGGACCTGCCTGGGGCTGCGCAGGCGCGCTGCTGTCCCGGACAGTGCCTGCGCTTCATGCCGCAACAGGCTTCGCATGGCGTAGGACTGCCGCTCGGCGGCATCGTCCAAGCGCTGGGTCGCGGTATCCAACACGGAACGGGGATCGGGGATCCCCCGCGCTAGGCCATCCAGCCGCATTGCTGCCCGGTCGGTGAAACGGGTCCAGGATCCGATCTTCCGACGCTCGATATCCATCAAATTGGCGATCAAGTCGCGCCGGACCGGAACCGCCATTTCCGCCGCGGCCGTCGGTGTCGGCGCGCGCTGATCGGAAACGAAATCGATCAGCGTGACATCCGTCTCGTGCCCGACGGCGGAGATGACCGGAATTTCACTGGCCGCGGTGGCCCGCGCGACGACCTCCTCGTTGAAGGCCCACAGGTCTTCCAGACTGCCGCCGCCCCGGGCGACGATCAGCAGATCGGGCCGGGGGACCGAGCCACCGGGTTGGATGCGGTTGAAACCGTCAATGGCCGCGGCGACCTGCGCCGCCGCACCGTCGCCCTGCACCAGAACGGGCCACAGCAGGACGTGGCTGGGGAACCGGTCGCGCAGACGGTGCAATATATCGCGAATGACCGCCCCGGTGGGCGAGGTGACGACGCCGATAACATCCGGCAGGAAGGGAATCGGCTTTTTGCGGGAAGGGTCGAAAAGCCCTTCCGCTTCCAGCCGCTTCTTTCGTTCCTCGAGCAATTTCAGGAGCGCGCCTTCGCCCGCATGTTCCATCGACTCGATGACGATCTGGTATTTGCTGCGGCCGGGATAGGTGGTCAGTTTGCCGGTGACGATAACTTCCAACCCGTCTTCCGGTTGAACCGACAAGCGCTGAGCGGTGCCGCGCCAGCAGACGCCGTCGATAACGGCCTGATCGTCCTTCAGCGCCATGTAAAGATGGCCGGATCCGGCCCGTTTAAAGCCCGAAATCTCACCGCGCACCCGGACATGGGAGAAGTTCTGTTCCACCATCCGTTTCAGAACGCCGGATATTTCGGAAACGCTGAACTCCGGCGTGTTGTCGCCGGGGCCTTTGTCTCGTTGCCGGTCTGCGGATTTATACTGGTTGTCGCTCATCGAATTGGCGTTTTGCACCCGTTGTTTCACCGTTATCAGTGTGCCTGGGATTCAGGGGGGATGCCAAGCGACGGTACGGCATTGAACGGCCTTCCCTGCGTCATGGACCTGCAACCGTTACCCTATACGGTCGGTCGGTGGTGTAGTAGGGGGCTGGCTTAGCAGGGGGCTGTTTCGGTATGGTGCGCAGCCCCGGCAGGCGAATGCCGAAGGCCACCGAAAAGAGGAGAGTAGGCGCGTGAGGATTTTGGTTATCGGATCGGGTGGACGGGAACATGCCCTGTGCTGGACACTGGCGGCGTCGCCCTTGTGCGACGCGCTGTTCTGCGCGCCCGGCAATGCGGGTATCGCACAGGACGCGACCTGCGTACCGATCCAAGCCATGGATATCGACGGCATCCTGGACTTCGTAGCCAAGGAGGCGGTGGATTTCGTGGTGGTGGGGCCGGAAGACCCATTGGTCGCGGGTGTTGTCGACCGATTGTCGGAAGCCGGCGTGAAAGCCTTCGGTCCCAGCGCGGCCGCGGCCCGCTTGGAAGGGTCGAAGGGATATATGAAGGATGTCTGCCGCCGCTACGGGATACCGACGGCGGAATACCGCCGTTTCACAGATCGGGATGAAGCCCGCGCCTATGTCCAGGAACAGGGCGCGCCGATCGTCGTGAAGACCGACGGGCTAGCCGCCGGCAAGGGCGTCACGGTCGCGCAGACGGTCGAAGAAGCGCTGCAAGCGATCGATGACGCGATGACGGGCGGCAAGTTCGGAGCGGCCGGTGAGGAACTGGTGATCGAGGAATTCATGGAAGGCGAAGAACTTTCTTATTTTGCCCTCTGCGACGGCAAGACCGTGCTGCCGTTCGCCTCCGCGCAGGATCACAAAGCCGCCTATGACGGTGACGAAGGTCCGAATACAGGTGGCATGGGCGCCTATTCGCCGGCTCCGGTCTGCACGCCGGAGATTGAGGAGCGCATCCTCAAGGAAATCCTGGAACCGACGATGAAGGCGATGGAGGCCGAAGGGGCGCCCTATAAGGGCGTGTTGTTCCTGGGGTTGATGATCACGAAGGACGGGCCGCGTTTGATCGAATTCAACGTCCGCTTCGGTGATCCTGAATGTCAGGTGCTGATGATGCGATTGATGTCGGATCTGGCCCCGGCTTTGATTGCGTCGGCGGACGGTGTTCTCTCCGCGTTCGATCTGCGTTGGTATGACGAGGCAGCTGTTTCGGTCGTGATGGCGTCGCAAGGTTATCCGGGTTCCTACGAGAAGGGCACGGTAATCAAAGGCGTTGAGCAAGCGACCGAGGGGGACGAGGATGTCCTGGTCTTCCATGCGGGTACAGCCAAGGGCGATGACGGCGTGCTTCGGGCCACTGGCGGGCGTGTCCTTAACGTCACGGCGCGCGGGCAATCCGTTTCGGAAGCCAGAACGCGCGCCTATAGCGTGGTCGACAGAATCGACTGGCCGAACGGCTTCTGCCGGCGGGATATCGGCTGGCGGGCGGTGGAACGGGAGCGTGAATGAGCATAGATCCCCAAATCGCGGACACATTATGGATCATCGGCGTCGTCATGTTGGGGCTGATGATCCTGTTCAAATTCGTCAATCGAAAGCGGTTTCGGGAGGAAAAGTTCGAGCGCCGGGTTATCCGGGATAAAGAGCCGGACCCAGACGACATGCCTGACCTTACCCCGATGCTGCGTCGGACCAGGATCCAAATCGTGATGGCGGCCATTGGGATTGCCGCGATCACCTTCATCGCCATCATGGGGGTCGGTGAGGAATCCAGGGGCGTGCCGATGCCAGGGTTCCTGAACGATTTGTTTCGTTAGCGGTTTCGCCCAGTACCGTGAACCGCCCTCTATTTTGAAGGATTCAGCGGCAAGTCTTTTCCCGTCGCCGGTTTCCCCCTATGTCATCTGTAGGCAAATCATCCACAGCGTTACACCGCTGACAATTCACAGCCACCGGAGGAATATGCGTCCATGAGTTTGGCCGACCCCCGCAATCTACTTTCCGATCTTATCGCCAAGGCCACCAAGGCCGGCGCCGACCAGGCCGATGCCGTCGCCGCGGCCGGCACGTCCGTTTCCCATTCGCAGCGTTTGGGGAAGGTGGAGTCGCTGGAGCGTTCCGAGAGCCACGACCTGGGGCTTCGGGTGATCATCGGCAAGAAACAGGCGGTGGTGTCATCCAACGACTGGGCCCCGGATGCGCTGGAAGAGCTGGTCGATCGCGCAATCGCCATGGCGCGGGCTGTTCCCGACGACGCCTATTGCGGCCTCGCGGACCAGGACCAGCTGACGGACCGGACGGATCTGAACCTGGACCTTTTCGACCCGTCGGAACCGAGTGCCGAAGACTTGATCGAGCGGGCACGGGCCGCCGAGGATGCTGCTTTGGCCGTCGAAGGTGTGTCAAATTCGGATGGCGCGAGCGCGGAATGGAGCCAGTGGGACATCTACCTTGCTGCGAGCAACGGGTTCGTCGGCGGGTATAAAGGGTCGCGCCACGGTATCGGCGTCTCGGTCCTGGCCGGCGAGGGCACCGGCATGGAGACCGACTATGACTACAGCAGCACGGTGCATGGGTCGGACCTGCGCGCGCCGGAAGATATCGGCCGGTCAGCGGGGGAGCGGGCGATTGCCAAGCTGAACCCGCGCAAGGGGGCGACGAAATCGCTGCCCGTGGTGTTCGATCCCAGAATGTCGCCAAGCCTGGTTCGACACCTGACATCCGCCATCAACGGGGCGGCAATCGCGCGCGGGACGAGCTTCTTGAAGGACAAGATGGATCAGCAGGTCATGAACTCGGCCTTGACCATCATGGACGATCCGCACCGGGTGCGTGGCCTTGCGTCCAAACCCTTCGACGCGGAAGGTCTGCCCAATGCGCCCATGGCGCTGGTCAAGGATGGTGTTTTGCAGACCTGGATCCTCGACCTGCACACGGCGCGCCAGTTGAATCTGCAATCGACCGGGCGAGCCGCGCGCGGCACATCCGCGCCGCCGTCACCATCGACAACCAATGTCCATTTGGAAGCCGGCACGGTCAGCCCGAAAGAGCTGATGTCCGACATTGCGTCGGGTCTTTATGTGACCAGCTTGATGGGGATGGGGATCAACGGGGTGACCGGCGACTACAGCCGCGGCGCGTCGGGTTTCTGGATTGAGAACGGTGAGATCGCCTTCCCGGTCAATGAAATGACCATCGCCGGCAACCTGAAGGACATGTTCATGAACATGTCCGTGGCCGACGACCTGGACTTCCTGCATGCCACGAATGCGCCGACCGTGCGGATCGACGGTATGACGATTGCCGGTCAGTAGGCCCCGGGACAGCGCCGGGTAGGTTGGTTGAGGGATCGTCTAAAGGGAAAAAAGCATGATCAGCAGGATGCGGTTCACCTCGCCATCCCGCCGGACCGGATAGAGAAACCGCATATATTGCACCCAATCCAAATCGGAAATGGTCACGCGGCCGACACTCACGCGCGGATGGCCGCCATTCAAAGCCGCAGCGTATTCCGAAATGATTTTTTCTTTCGCCTCGCCGACCAGGACATCACCGAGCTTTAGGCCACGCAGCGGGCGTTGAGCGATCTCGTTGATCGATTCACCGACATAGCCGTATTTAAAATCCTGATTGCCGTCCTCATCGGTTACGCTGTCCAAAAGCGCGATTGAGGGCATTATCGGCCCGAAATCGATGATGTCGAACCTGTCCCATTCGATCACCCCATCGACGGCTGATTCCATCAGCTTGCGATGATGATCCCGCATGCCGGCGACGTCCAGGGCTTCGTCAAGATCGATGGTTCTTGGCGGACGGCGGCTCATTGCATCGTCAACCAGTGCGCGTCCCTTGGTGAAGGAACTGAGAGGCTGAAAATTAAGCCGCTTTACCATTGTCGAGACCAAGCCTTCTTGCGTTTGGCAGCTTTGCTTCGTTGACCACCCCTATTCTTATAGACCTTTGGTTGTCCGCAGCAATGCGCCAAGAAAGTCAATATCAGTAAAATTTCCAGGAAATTACCGGAAATTGGCGGTGAATTGCCCGAGATTCGACTGGGATTCGACTGGCAAAAATTGGATTCGCGGTTTTCAGCCCTAGGGAGCGGGCTTTTGCCGCAGGGCTGCCTGAATCGTGGTTTCCAATTTGTTCAGGAAGGCGGACCTGTCTTTTTTTGCGAAAGGGCGCGGTCCGCCGGTGACGGTTCCCGCTTCCCGCAGGTCCCGCATCAATTCGCGGGTGGCCAGAGCCATGCCGATACCTTCTTTCGTGAAGGCTTCGCCATTGGGTTTCAGCGCGAAAGCGTCTTTCTCCAGGCACCGCGCGGCAAGGGGAATATCGCTGGTGATGCAGATATCCGCCGCGCCGATATGATCGGCGATCCAGTCATCCGCGGCATCCGCCCCTTGCGAGACCACGACAATCTCAACCAGCGGATTGGGGCGCGGCCGAACGCCGCCATCGCTGACCATGATGGTCTTCAGTCCGTGGCGTCCCGCGACACGCTCGGTTTCTTCCTTAACCGGGCAGGCATCCGCGTCGATATAGATTTCAACCATGCGCTAGCCCGCCCAGTTCTGTTTCTCGAAACGCTGGATCTCCAGCAGGTACCCGTCCGGATCGCGGAAATAGAAATGGTAGATTCCATAATTCGGGTTCAGGCGCGGTGGACCGTCACAATCCACGCCGGCCTTCGATAGCTGCTCAAACCGGTTGTCGACATCCTGTGTCACCAAGCACAGGACGACACCGTCGCCGCCCGGTCCCTTGTCTTCACGTGCGGCGCAAAGGCCGATGAAGGCGCCGGGGCCGGTCCGATAGATGCGGCAGCCGGCCGGCTGCACCAAAACCAGGGGCAGTTTCAGAACTTCGCCATAGAAAGCAGCGGCGCGATCCATATCGGCGACATAGAGGAAGGTGATTTGCTCGTCGAACATGCACGGCCCGTGATTGCGATGTTTTGGCGAACGGCGCGAAGCATCTACAATACCCATGCCGATCGTCGGAATACCAAGGCGGTATCCCAGCGGGCGGTGCTTTTGCAAGTGTCGGGATCGAAAAGGGAAGAAAAGATGGCGCAACGGCGGGATATGACGGAACAGGCGCCGGACCTGACCCAAGGCCAGATGGACGAAGCGGTGAACGATGTCATCGCCAAGGCAATCCAGTCCGTTGATTGGACATTCTTCAATGAAAACTACAATCGGCAGGCAGAAGAAGTCGTGCGCGCCTTGAACCGGTCGGGCTATGCAATCGTCCCCCGCGCGCCGTCCAAGCAGATGGTTGAAGCGGGTCGGGAGGCGATTGAAATCGGCCAGCACCTGCCCTCGGCCGTCGCCGGGGTTGTTTTCGATGCGATGGTGGATGCGGGCTCGGTCCTACCCTGATGGCCTAATCAGTTCTTTGGGTTCGCCTTCCGGGCCGGCGCGATGTAGCAAACATAATAGGACAGCGCCACAAAGGCGCCGCCGCCGACGATGTTTCCTAGGGTCACCGGGATCAGGTTGTTGAGGAAGGCGGCGCCGTCGATCGGTCCCGCCTGCAGCATCCCGACGGGGATCAGGTACATATTGGCGACGCTGTGTTCGAACCCCATTGCGACAAAGGCGCTGACCGGCAGCAGGATCGCGGCGATCTTGCCGGTCACGGTATGGGCGGCGAAACATAGCCAGACGGCCAGGCAAACCAATGCATTGCACAGCACGCCCCGGGTGAAGGATTCGGCCCAGGAAAGCGCGACTTTGCCGTCGGCGATGCGCCGGGCGGTTTCCGCGACCGCCCCGTCCCCCATTTCCAGGCTACCGGCCATGTGCACGGCACCGGCCGTCAGCATCGCGCCGACTAGATTGCCAAGGAAGACGACACCCCAGTTCCGCAAAAGGGCGGTCAAGGAAACCTTGCCGTCGGCCCAGGCCATGACGATCAGCATATTGCCGGTGAAGAGTTCCGCACCGCCGACGATGACCAGCACCAGGCCGAGGGAGAAGGCGAGGGATCCCAGCATCTTCGTCGGCCCTAGGCCGAGGGTCGAGCCTGTGATCACGACGGTATAGTACATCGCGCCGAAGGCGATGAATGCGCCGGCAAGGATGGCAAGGGTGAACAGGACGTGAAGCGGCATGGTCGCCTTGGCGACCCCGACCGTTTCAACACGCGCAGCTATTTCCTTCGGTGCATAGGAATCGAAATGGAAATTGGTGTTCTGATCGCCAGCCATCACTAAAAGCCCCCCTAAAGCGGTCGTAGAAAACCAGGGGTGTTCAGGAATTGAGCGGTCACCCCGTCTCCGCCATGGCGTCGTCGATTTCCGGAACCAGTTTCAACGCTGTTTCCACAACTTCCGGCCCGGCTTCCGATGTATAGGCGTTCTCGCTCAGATACCGCCGCCAGGCCCGCGCGCCGGGAAGCCCGTTGAAGATACCCAGGATATGCCGTGTCATGCGGTTCAGTTGCGTTCCGTTCCTGACTTGCCCGTCGATATAGGGCAGAAAGGCGCGGACAAGATCGTGCCGGGTCAAGTCGCCGTCCGGCCGGACGTCACCGAAAATCAGCCGGTCGGTACCCAACAGGACAGCTGGAGTGTTGTAGGCGGCGCGCCCGATCATCACACCATCCACATGGGCCAAGTGTTCCTGTGCCTCCTCAAGCGACTGTACGCCGCCGTTCAAGACGATCTCGAATTCGGGGAAATCCCGCTTCAAGCGATAGACATAGTCGTACTTCAGCGGCGGAATTTCCCGGTTCTCCTTCGGGCTCAAGCCGCTAAGGATCGCCTTGCGGGCATGGACGGTAAAATACCGGCAGCCGGTCCGCGCCACCCGATCGACGAAGGCCACAAGCCCTTCGTAGGAATCTGCATCGTCTATGCCGATCCGCGATTTTACCGTCACGGGGATATCGACCGCATCCTGCATCGCCGCGATGCAATCGGCGACAAGGTCCGGCTCCGCCATCAGACAGGCCCCAAACCGGCCGGACTGAACCCGGTCCGACGGGCAGCCGACATTCAGGTTCACTTCGTCATAACCGTATTCAGCGACGATCTTTGCGGAGGCGGCGAGGTCCTTGGGGTCCGACCCGCCCAACTGGCAGGCGACGGGGTGCTCCGACGCGTCGTATCCCAGCAACCGGTCTCGGTCGCCATGCAGTACAGCGCCCGTCGTTACCATCTCTGTATAGAGCAGGGCATTACGCGTCGCCAAACGGTGGAACACCCGGCAATGCCGGTCTGTCCAATCCATCATCGGCGCGACGGAAAGCCTGTTCGATGGCATAAGAGGGCGCAATCCAGATAACCTCGTACAACTGTATCTTCGTTGACCGGGTTATAGGATGGCGGTCCGGCACAAGTAAACAGCAGGGCTATTCGAGCCCGATGGCCTGGTCTTTAGATCTGGTCCGTATTGTGTTGGCCTTGCGTCGTGCCGACCCGACTGCGTCGGCGTTCAAGCATCTCGACATCGCGCCATTGGCCCTGAAACGGACCGTCGGTCATCTGGCCCAGGCGTTCGCGTGTGCCGAAAATGCGGAACCCACCGTAAAAATGCAGCGAAATCCCGGCCGGTGATCGGCGCTATCGGGCACTGGAGCTTCTCGTGGAGAGGGGTGCATGACGAAGACAACGCCTGTGCCCTGCATCGTGCGGAAGCCATCGCGCCGAGGATTTGATTCTCAAATGACTTGACAAATACCTTCGTAACTTAATTAAATAACGAATATAAAGGGAGGTCTGAATGGACGAGTTTGAATTGAAGACCGGTCTGACCGTTAGCCGTGACGACCTGCTGGTCGAGGGGAAGGACGACGCATTTCGAGCGATGGTTCACGACCTCTTGGCTTTTGCTGCCCGGTTGGAGCAGATCCGTTCGCGCTTCGGCGCCTTTGTAGGTTTGTCCGGCGTGCAGTACACAATCCTGATCACAATTCGGCAGCTCCAGGGACGCACCGGTGTGGGGGTCAAGGCGATTGCCGAGCACCTCGCCTTCTCACCGTCTTTCGTCACAAACGAGACCACCAAGCTGGTAAAGCTCGGGTTGGTGGGGAAGCGATCAAACCCGGATGATCAGCGCCGCGTCGATCTGACGATTGCCGACAAAGGTGTCGAACTGTTGAGCCAACTCGCGCCGGTGCAGCAGGAGATCAATGATCTCCTGTTCGAACCCGTTAATTCTGAAAACTATCTGACGTTCCGGCGATTGGCGCGTGACTTGCGCCACTCATCAGAGAAGGCGTCGCTGCTGTCCGACTATCTGATCGAGGCTGACCGGGAGGGTCGTTAATGGATGTCACGGCCTTGAACCCACGAGAATTGCGAAACGCCTTGGGTCAATTCCCAACCGGGGTTTGCATCGTCACCGCAGCTGTTGAAGGCGAGCAGATCGGAATGACTATTTCCTCGTTCAATACTCTATCCCTCGATCCGCCGTTGGTGCTGTTTAGCATCGATCGCCGGGCCAAGAGCCTTCCCCTTTGGGAGAAGGCACAAGGCTATGCGGTCAACGTCTTGAGCGAGAAGCAGCGCGACCTTTCGAACCGATTTGCCAAATCGCTCGGAGAAAAATGGCAGGGCGTCAGATTCGAACGCGGTCTCGCTGATGCACCAGTTTTCCCCGGTGTGGCCGCCGCCTTCGAATGCGCGCCGCACGCAATTCATGACGGCGGCGACCATTTGCTGTTCGTCGCGGAGGTGAAGCGCTTCCGCTCCGAGAGCGATCGGACGCCACTGGTCTTCTCGCAGGGCCGCTACGTCACCCTCAAATCAACCGAGACAGCCGCCCCCCTGTGGCCTCTCGACATTCATTACTGACAACTGGAGGAACTCCTCGTGATCAAGACCGGATCGGAACACATTCAGTCCCTTAAGGACAATCGGCAAGTCTACATCAATGGCGAAGTCGTCAAAGACGTCACAACACACGAGGCCTATCGCCGGACTGTCGCCTCGGTCGGGAAGCTCTATGATTTTCAAGCTTCGCCCGCCAATCTTGAGATGATGACCTTCGAAACCCCAGATAAACCCGGCGAACGCGCCAACCGCATCTGGCAGTTGCCGCACTCCTATGAGGACCTTGTTGAACGCCGTAAGGCATTGGAGGCCTGGACCGAGATCCATGGCGGTTTCCTGGGGCGCGCACCGGATCATGTCGCCTCCTGCATTGCCGGGATGTATATGGGCCTCAATGTCTTTGAGGAGCATGACCCGACCCGTGCCAAAGCACTTGCCGACTATTATCACTACGCCCGGGACAATGAACTCTATCTCACCTATGTGATCATCAACCCTCAGGCCGACAGGTCCAAGGCCGCCAACGAGCAATCCGATCCGCATCTGACCGCGGGGGTTGTCGATCAGGATGCTGAGGGCCTCACCATTCGTGGCGCCAAAATGCTGGCAACCGGCGGCATCATGGCCAATGAGGTGTTCGTCACGTGCATCCAGCCGTTGCGCCCCGGTGAAGAGCCTTATGCAATCTCCTTCGTCATTCCGATGAACGCCAACGGCCTCAAGATCCTGTCGCGCAAGTCCTATGAGGAGAGTTCGCCAACCGTCTACGACAACCCACTCGGCAGCCGCTATGACGAGAACGATTCGGTTCTCTATTTCGACGATGTGAAAGTGCCGTGGGACCGGGTGTTCATCAATCAGGACACCGCCATGTGCATGCGTCAGTTCCATGCCACCCCGGCCCATGTCTATCAGAACTATCAGGCCCAAATTCGGTTGATGGTGAAGATGCGGTTCCTGCTTGGTATCGCCAAAGTAACTGCCGAGACCAATGGCGTTGTCGGCTTTCCTCAGGTCAAGGAAATGCTCGGCACCCTGGCCGCACAATCGGCACTGGTCGACAGTTTGGTTCACGCCATGGAAGTCAAGGGTGGGATGAAGGGCGAATATTTCATCCCTGACGCGCATACTCTTTACGCTGCACAAGTGCTTACCCAGCAGCTTTATCCGCAGGTTATCACCATGCTGCGCGAACTTGCCGGCGGCGGCCTTATCATGCTGCCCTCCTCGGTTGCGGATTTTGGCAATCCAGAACTTCGCGATTTGATCGGCAAGACCCAGCAATCGCCAACGACCTCGTCGGAAGGTCGCGTGAAATTCTTCAAGCTCGCTTGGGATGCTGTCGGTTCGGAATTCGCGTCGCGGCACACGCAGTATGAGATGTTCTATGCTGGCGCAAATTTCGTGACGAAAGGGCATAGTTTCCGCACTTTCGACTGGGATCGCTGCACGCACCTTGTCGATCAGATGCTTGATAGCTACTCACTTGAAAACGAAATGACCAATTTCAAAACCGCTGCGGAGTAATAGATATGACAATTAACAAGGAACACAAGGAATTCGTCGCCGTCGACATGGAAGCCGACGGGTGGCACGTGCCAGCCGGCTATCCCAAGGGTATCGAGCAGAAAATCCTCGCCGGCGCGCTCGACGAAGACCAGAAATTTGGCTCACGTACGCGACTGTTGCGGTTTGCGCCTGGTATTTTCACTACCGCCCCCTTCGTCCATGACTATTGGGAGGAGGTCTATCTTGTCTCCGGCGACCTGACGGTCGGGAACGACGAAAACGGGGAGGGCGGTGAAAGTTTTGCACCGAATACCTATGCGTGCCGGCCGCCAGGAGCACATCATGGCCCCTTTAAATCGGAGAACGGTTGCGTGCTTCTCGAGATACATTACTACGATCAGGACAAGTGATGAAACCGATTGCTGAATTGGTTGAAGCACTTGAAAAGGGCGAGGCTACCAGCCTCGCCCTCGCTGATGAATGCCTCGAGCGGATCGCTGACCCTGCGGGTGAAGGCGGCCGGGTCTTCTTGTCAACCGACCCCGAACGAGTTCGCGCCCAAGCGCGGGCAATGGACGAGGCCCGCAAGGCCGGCAAGGCCTCCTCGCCGCTCACGGGCGTCCCGGTTTCCATCAAGGCCCTTTTCGACATCGAGGGCGAGGTCACAACGGCCGGATCGGCAGTTCTGCGCAACGCGCCGCCGGCCGAGACAGACGCCGAGGTCGTGCGGCGACTTAGGGCGGCAGGCCTGGTCATACTCGGCCACACCAACATGACCGAGTTCGCTTATTCAGGGCTCGGGATCAATCCGCATTACGACACGCCACGCAATCCGGTGGATCGCGAAGGTGGCCGCATTCCGGGCGGTTCGTCCTCGGGTGCCGCAATATCTGTGACCGACGGTATGGCGGCTATGGGCCTAGGCACGGATACGGGCGGATCTTGCCGCATCCCGGCGTCGTTTTGCGGCATTGTCGGGTTCAAGCCTACTGCCCGGCGTGTTCCCCAACAGGGTACTTACCCGCTGTCAAAGAGCTTTGACTCTATCGGCCCACTTGCCCGCTCCGTTGATTGCTGCATCCGGATCGATGCCATCCTGGCGGGCGACGCGACACCGATCGAAATCCCCGACGAACTCTTCGGTCTCAGGATCGGTGTACTCAGGCACTATGCGCTTGACGGCATCGAACCCGCCGTGGCGGATGCGTTCGAAAAGGCCCTGCGCGCGATCGAGCAAGCCGGCGCGCGCCTGACAGACATCAGCCTGCCCGACTTTGACCGCGTCGCCGATCTGAATGCGCGCGGCGGCATCATCGGTGCTGAAGCCTGGCGACTGCATAAGGAAATGATCGCCGAGCATGGCGTCGAATACGACCCGCGTGTACGCGTGAGAATCGAAAAGGCTCGCGAACAAGAAGAGGGCGAATATGAGGCGCTGTTGAATGCGCGTCAGGAGATCATCGACAACGCCGATACCATCACGACCGGATTTGACGCAGTTGTGATGCCAACCACCCCCATACAGGCCCCGTTGATCGCTGATCTGATGGACGAATCGGACTACGGGCGGCTCAACTTGCTGGCTCTTCGAAACCCGACAATCGCCAACTTCCTGGATCGTTGCGCCATATCCGTCCCAATGCCGACGGGCAACGGTATGCCGGCCGGGTTTATGCTGATGGGTGAAACGATGGCCGACAAGAAGCTGCTCGGGCTAGCCCAGGCCGTGGAGAGGGTACTCGGCACGTATTGACCGTCAGGTTCTAAGTATTTGGTTTGTGGTGTTAGCGTGGAACGAGGCGATATGTTCGCGCATCGCCTTTTCGGCGGCAGCCGGATCATGCTTCTTGATTCCTGCCAATATTTCGGCGTGTTGTTCGCACACCCGAATATTGTGGTCCGGTGCGCGCAGCGAGATGAACCAGAAGCGCAATGCTTTATCGTGGAGATTGCCGAGGAACTCCGAAAGGATCAAATTGCCAGCTGCCGCCGTAATCGAGCGGTGGAACTCCCGATCAAGAGCGATCATTGCGTCGATATCGTGGGCATTTGCCGCTTTCCAGGTCGCATCGACATTTTTTCGAATGCGGGCGATATCGTCTCGGCTCGCCTTTTCTGCCGCCCACCGCACGGCCTGGGTTTCATTGATCAACCGCATCTCGATGTTTTCGACGAAATCGTCAAGACTGACGGGGCTAACGACAACGCCCTTGCGAGGCATTACTTCCACTAGGCCGTCTACGGTAAGCCGGTCAATGGCTTGAATAACCGGGGTGCGTCCCAACTCAAGCTCAGCGGCCAGCTCAGTGACCGTTACGGCTTCGCCTGGCCTGAGTTCGCAGCTCACGATCCGGCGTTTGATTTCTTCATAGGCCGTATCGCGCAGGGATTTGCGCTTTTCAATGGGTTTTCCGTTTTGCCGAGACGAAACTGTCCCGTTCCCAAGATTCTGCATAGTACCCTATCCGATCGGGCCATTTCTAATCGGCAATGGCCAGTGATTTAATATGATACCGTAATTCAAGTTCACGGGCGAGAACAGGATCGACCAACCGACATTCGAAATCCGATGCCGACCTGATACCACCAATCGCAGGCAACGTGCCGCAGAACATCATTGTGCCGTCCGGCAGAGTGCCACCGTCGGTGTATTTTTTGATGAGAGTTTCAGGCCGTAGCAGGCCCGCGACTGGCCCGTTCTGATAGAGAACCCGCTCACCCCCGATGGTCGCGTAGCTAGTGATCACAAGTTCGTCCCAGTGATCAGATACTTCATCAAAAGGCCAGAACACGGTCGAAACGGGCTTCTCACAAATTTGTTTGGACGCGGTGACCCCGAAGGTCTCTACCTTGCGGTCGGTATGATCTGACCCAATACCGACAAAAAGCTTACCGTTGTGGCTCGTCAACACACATTCCACTTCACCACTGGAATCGTCGCCCATAACTTCGATGGCGTCTTCTGTCGCCAATCGTGACGCGGAGACCCGATAGAAGATCGGCGTCTCACGCGGGCGTGCAATGCCCAGCGCTTCAAGCTCACGGATATGGTGTTCCATCGCTTCGGCGTCTCTCCCAGCCCAGCCAGCGATGACCAGGTCGGTTACTTCGATCGCCTTGGCCTCTGTGCCGTTGAGCGTTTCAACGTCGATGTTGATCGTTTCCATGACCACTTTGCCTTTCTTTTTCCATTGGCCCGTCACCGTGTGAAACGTCTGTTTTCCCGCTCATTCGCCGGGGCTGCAGCACACTCTCTTGACAAACACGCATGGTGATGTTGCGGTGAAATATCACAAGCGTTTTATTCATGTCTGCCGGTGGAAGTCAACGGATGACCGGTTTGAAAGGGAATGGCGCTGTGGCGAAACCTAACAAATTGCTGGGCAACGGGAGGCTTGGCGAAAAGGAGTGGATTATGAAAAGAAAGATTGGCCAATGGGCCAAAACGGTTCTGCCGGCTGCAGCGCTGGCGCTCACCACGAGCGTTGCTGTTGCTCAGGACAATCCTGACACGCTCAATATCGGCGTGTTTACTTTCACGTCGGGACCTGCTGCCGCCTATGGCATGCCCGGCAAGCAAGCTGCCGAATTGATGATCGAGCGAATCAATGCCGATGGCGGCATTGGTGGATTACCGATCGAAGCCAAATTCGTGGATGAGGCGCAGGGCGCTGAAGGCGTTATCTCTGAATACCGCCGGATGGCCGAAGACCCCTCCAATCAGGTTGCCGTCGCAGCGTTGTCGAGCGGCAATTGCCTGGCGCTCGCCCCGCTGGGCGAGCAGCTTAAGATGCCGACCATCGCTTGGAACTGCGACACCCACCAACTCCTCTTGAATGATCGCCTTCAATATACTTATCGGCCAAACGGGAATACCATCCCTGAATTCACGGCCTTCGTCGCTTATCTGCTAGAGCGCAATCCGGACGTGAAGCGCGTGGCGATCATCAATCCAGATTATTCCTTCGGCCATGACGCCGCGGAGATCGTCAAAACAGCGTTCGAGACATTTGCCCCGGACGTTGAGATCGTTGCCGAACTCTTCCCCAAACTTGGGGCGTCTACCTACCAAACCGAAATATCCCGTCTTTCCTCGGCCCGCCCCGACGCGATCTTCTCTAATCTTTGGGGGGGCGATCTCGAGAATTTCGTGCGTCAGGCCTCGCCGCGTGGGATTTTCATGCAAAGTCAGGTCATTCTGGCACTTGGTGAAACCGTGCTGCAGCGCGTTGATCTGCCTGAAGGGGTAATCGTGGGCATGCTCGGAGACGGTTACTGGCTTTCACCCGATTCCCAGGCCAATGCCGACACCGTTGCCTTTGCCGAGGCCTATCACAAGCGATATGGCGAATATCCGGTCTTTCCCGCTATGAAGATGGCCAACGCCTTCGTGGTCATGAAGGCTGCAATCGAGAAGGCCATTGACGCCAAAGGCGGCGAATGGCCGACACGTGATGAGATCGCGGCCGCCATGAAAGGTATGGAGGTCGACACCATGACCGGCCATGTTCGCATTCGAGAAGACAATGACGGTATCGTCGATCAGGTAATCGGCGTCACCGCAAAGTCCGACACCTATGACTTTAAGGTGATTGCCGATATGGTCCGCTATGACGGTGATGTGTTCATGGCACCCATCGACGAGGAACCGGTCGAATGGATCCGCACTCTCGATTCCGCCTTCCTTAAAGCGCTTCCGAAACCCGGATCGTACAAATAACCGGCGTCCTGCTCCTGCTGGTTGGGAGCGGGTCCAAACAGTGATTTGCCGGCCCCTGTAACCGGAATGTCCACCGGGTTGGGGCCGGCAGACCTCTCGCACAAGGCACACCAATGCTCAATTCGATCCTCCCACTGCTCGTCGACGGGCTCGCCAATGCGGCGCTTATCTTCTTTGTCGCTGTCGGCCTCACACTGGTCTTCAGCGTTCTGCGCATTCTCAATGTCGCTCATGGTAGTTTCTATTCCATCGGCGCCTATGGCGCGGCGAGCCTCGGGCTGTGGCTGGTCAGTGTGGGAGCCAATCCCTGGCTTTCTTACCCGGCCCTGCTGGTCAGCGCCGCGTTGGTCGCCGCCCTTTTCGGACCGACCATCGAGCGTTTGCTGGTCCGCTGGACCTATGGCAAGGGCGAGGCAATCCAAATCCTTGTGACATTTGGGTTGTTCCTGATTCTCGAAGATCTGCAGCGAATGGTGTTCGGTGTGCAGTCGCTCTATCAGGACACTCCAATGACGCTACTGGGCGTCACCATGGTTGGCGGCGTTGTTTATCTCAACTATCAGATCTTGCTGATCGTGCTCGCTTTAATCGTCCTGATCGGCCTAAGGCTGTTGATCAAGCGTACACGCATGGGCCGTCTTCTGGCCGCAGTCGTCGCGGACAGGGAAGTCTCCGAGGCCATGGGCATCAATACCGACCGAATTTTCATGCTTGCCTTCTCAATCGGAGTGTTTCTCGCTGCTCTCGGCGGCGCATTGGCCACGCCGACGACCGGCGTTGCCCCAGGGCTTGGCGCCGAAACCATGGTGCTTGCATTCGCCGTTGCAGCCATCGGCGGGCTCGGCCAGATCGAAGGCGCAGCCATCGCCGCCGTCATAGTCGCTACCGCCAAGGTGCTGGCGGTCTATTTTGTTCCGGCGCTCGATTCAGTAGCGCCCTACCTCGTCATGCTCGCCGTGTTGATGGTCCGTCCCCAGGGCTTGTTCGGCGTTGCAGAAACTCGGAGGGTATGATGACGCGTTTACTGCCTCTCATCACGGCCATAGCCGTACTCACATTGCTGCTGCTACCGGTGGTGCTGCCTTGGAGCCAGTTCATCATTACCATCGCCATCGCTAAGGGTTTCGCCGCGCTCGGCGTTGCCCTATTGCTGCGTGGCGGGCTGATCTCGATTGGCCATGCTATGTACTTCGCGATCGGCGCCTATGTCACCGCCTTCATGATGAAATCCGACATGCTCGGCGATCTTGCCTTGCTGCTGCTGGGTTCGACATTGGTCGCGACATTGGTCGGGCTCATCGTCGGATCGTTCTTGGTGCGGTTCCGGGCGATTTTTTTCGCAATGCTCAACCTCGCGGTGTCGATGGTTCTTTTTGCTCTCTTCTCCAAACTTTATGGATTGACCGGTGGCACCGATGGCATGCGCGTCTCTGTGCCGGCTATTTTCGGCAATGTGCTCGATAAGGCCGCCTTTGACGGCGTTCTGTATTATGTTTGCATCGCTTTGTTGGTGATCGTCGGTTTCCTAGTACGCGCCTATTTCAAAAGCCCGCTTGGCTATGGCCTCAAGGCCATACACACCAACGAGGTCCGCCTTGAGTATCTCGGCGTCTCCGCTTATTCGATTACGTTGATCGCCTACACAATCTCAGCAGCGCTCGCGGGCCTTGGCGGCGCGATGGCCGCGCTTTCCATCGGTCACGTCCTGCCAGAATACGCCTATTGGACCGAAAGCGGACATCTGGTGCTGACCGCCGTGCTGGGTGGGATTGGCGGTGTCGCCGGACCGTTCATCGGCTCCGTGTTCCTTGAAGCCGTCCATACCTTTGCCGTCGATTTTGCAGCGGATGCCTGGAACATGATCCTCGGTGCAACGCTGTTGCTTGTCATCTTCTTCGTGCCACGGGGCCTTTTCGGCCTGTTTGAGGGTAAACCGGCAAAGCGCGCCTCTGCCGACGAGGAAACCGGCGACACCCCGAACACGGCTATTGAAGGAGGGGCGAAATGAGCCAGCCCGTATTAAGAGCCGAAGGGCTCGAACTCGCCTTTTTCGGGGTCAAGGCTGCCGATGGTATCGACCTTGAGATCCGTGAGGGAGAATTTCTCGCCATCATCGGATCGAACGGCTCGGGCAAGACGACCTTCCTGAACATGTGCACGGGTTACCTGAGTCCGACGGCTGGAACCGTCTATCTTGGCGAAAAGCCTATCACCGGGATGGCGCCGCGCCGGATTGCTCGCCTCGGGATCGCCAGGGCATTCCAGATCCCCCAGCTCTTCACGGATCAGACGCTTCTGGAAAACGTGATGCTGGCGATTGCATCGCGTCGGGGTATCTGGGAAGGGTTAAAACCGCTCAATCGTTCAGTCTATGTAGAGGAAGCGCTGGAACTCTTGGCCCTGTTCGGGCTTGAAAGACACGCAGAAACTATAACCGGCACGTTGCCCGAGGGCTTGCGCAAGCTCGCCGACATCACCCTTGCCCTGGCGCTCAACCCGAAACTGCTGCTGCTCGACGAGCCCACCAGCGGCGTCAGCGCCATAGAGCGGTTTTCGCTCATGGAGAAGCTGATGGCCGCTCTGCGTTCAAGGCAAATGACGGCACTTTTCGTCGAACATGACATGGAGGTGGTCCGGCGTTATGCGGACCGTGTGGTTGTTTGGGATGCGGGCAAGATCATCGCCGAAGGGAATCCGGCTCAGGTGCTAAAGGACCCCAAGGTGGTTGAACGCGTCGTGGGAGTGGTGTGATGCTCAGTATCAAAAATCTCGACGTCTCAATCGAAGGCGCGCAGATCCTGCGTGGTGTGAGCTTTGATCTTGAGGCGGGCAAAACAACGGTTCTGATTGGCCGGAACGGTGCCGGCAAGACCACGACCCTGCGCACGGTGATGGGCCTGCAGACCAAGACCGGTGGCAGACTGATGCTGGGCAAGACTGATCTCGACCGACATCCCGGCTATGGCCGGGCCAAGCTCGGCATCGGTTACGCACCGGAGGACAGACGTCTGATCCCGGCCTTCACGGTTGAGGAGAACATTCTCTTGCCCGCCTATGCGACACGTATGCAGCGTGATGAAAGGCAAAGGCGGCTGAACGAAGTCTATGATCTCCTGCCTCAACTCAAAACAATGGGTGACCGACCCGGCGGCGGCGTGTCGGGCGGTCAGGGAAAAATGGTCGCGCTTGGGCGCGCCTTGATGGTTGCTGATCACGTGTTGCTGCTCGACGAACCCTTCCAGGGTCTCGCCCCTGCGCTCGCGCTCGAATATGCTCAGGCGCTCAAGCGCTTGCGAGAAGCAAGACCCGAGATCGCCTTCCTGATCACGGAATCGAGTCCCGAACTCCTGTCGTCGATTGCTGACCATTCGCTCCAGATCGAACGCGGCCTGATTGAGATGGAGCACGGCGAAGCGGCCTAGTGTCCCCATACTTGTTCTGCATCCGCCGCAGGGAATGGGCGTCTTCGCGATGAAGGCGCCCTTTTCCGCTCTGGAATAGGCGCCCTGCTGGCGACACTGCGGCACGGCGGTTCCGTGCTCAGTCTTGCGAAGTGACCGACAAGAGTACCGGAATGTCCTTGGGTGTCTTATTGCCTATCAGGAAACGACCAAGCTGGGTTCCAACGGCAAGTGTGCTCGCGGCCGCGCCCCGTTGCCAGCGCATCAAGCATGCGAAAGATGTCTTCGGCCTGCTCATTGACGTTGCTGTCATCGAGGCCGCCCAAGAATCGAACTCGGCGACGGCCTTCGCGCCGTTGAAGCGCGGATCGTCGAGGAATTTGGAACCGGTGCCTAGTTTGGCAGTTGCCTCGGTATGTGCGGGCTTTGCATGGGGCTTGAAAGGGGCGCGATCGCGGGTGCGACGGGCACTCACACACTGTGATCTTTGAATGGAAGCCCGTCGGACAGATGGACCCAAGGAAGGATTTCATCCGCGTGGAAGTGGATCGTGGGCTGAACCGTTCGGGAATCCGTCAAAAGCGCCGCATAGAAATGCATTTCTGTCGGGTACCTGCCCGACTTGAAAAACATCGGGGATCCGCATGTGCCGCAGAAGCCGCGCGTGTTTCCCGGGCTACTGACGAAGCTTGCGGGCTGTTCGCCCGTGAAACGCCAGCCCCCGTCTTCGTGGCCGATCCATGTTGTGAAAGGGGATGCCGTCGCCCGACGGCAACTTTCGCAGTGACAATGCCCGACCCAGTTGTGGGGGCCGACAAGTTCGAAAGTGCACGCCCCGCAAAGGCAATGCCCGGTTCGGGTCTGGACGCTTTCCGTCATCTGGAAATTTCCTTTCAGGGCTTCGTTACCGTCTTTGGAGCACTTCAATCATGCGAACATGTTTCGATAATCGCTGATTTGGACGCCGAGTTGTCGCTGGAAAGCACGGCGCATGCGTTGCAGATCCCCGAAGCCGCTGCTTGCCGCAACTTGTTTGAGGGGAAGATCCTCCAGCAATAGACTTCGCGCGTGGTCGACCCGGACTTTCTCGACAAAGTGTGCCGGCGTTTCCTGTGTATCGCGCTTGAAATACCTCGTCAGCGTTCGTGAATTCATCCGCGCGGTTTCCGCCATGGTTTCCAGCGACCAATCCAGATGCGGCTGCGAGACAATCCGTTCAATGAGCTGCGCAAGTGTTTCATCCTTGGTGAACTGCCCCGCCAAGTGAAACGCGTATTGGCTTTGGCCACCGGTGCGGCGCAGTTGCACGACAAGCTCCCGCGCAACGGCAAGCGCGGCGGACGGCCCGCAATCCTGTTGGATAATCGCAAGCGCCAGATCGATTCCCGTCGTTATCCCGGCGGACGTATAGATATTGCCCTGTGAAATGCTGATGCGATCCAGATCCCAGCGGACGTCGGCATACTTTCTTGTGTCGTCCAGCCTCGACCAATGGGTGGTCGCCTGTTTTCCGTCCAGAACGCCAGCGGCCGCCAATACAAGCGCCCCGGAACATACAGAGATAATGCGTCCTTTACCCGATGAGTGCTTTTTTATGGTTTCCAGAAGGTCGGTATCGGAAATCAGATCATCGACCCCATTGCCGCCCGGAATCAAAAGGTCGTTGCTGCTCGATTCTGACGTAAACCGTGCGTCCGCCGACAACCGCAATCCGCAACACGCCCGTACGGTCTTCCCGTCATGCGAAACAAACCGAGTTTGGTATTTCCTTCGGTCGTTAACGCGTGCGGTTTCAAAGGCCTGAACCGGCCCTGCCACATCCAGCATGTTGACGCCGTCAAAGAGCAAAACGTCAATTTTCCGAGGTTCCAATGGATTGTCCATTTTTGATGCCTGAATGTCATTTAAGACAACCGTAAACCATCCTATAAGCCGGGTTGTCAATACGGTTCAAGAGGAACTCTGCAAATGCAGGTTATGTGGATTAGCCGAAATGTGAACTTCATTGGTTTGCTGTTTGCCAATACGATTCTTGGGGTAGCCATGCCCATGCTGCTGATCCTGGGAGGATTGACCGGCTTGATGCTGGCCCCGACGGAGGGTCTGGTGACGCTGCCGGCCTCTGTTCAGACATTGGCCGGACTGCTGGCCGCTGCGCCGTGTTCCTTGTTCATGGGGCGCTATGGTCGGCGAATTGGCTTTGCGGCGGGGGGCTGCGTTGCGATTACCGGCGCCTTGTTGGCGACATATGCGTTGATCGCCGATAGTTTCGTCCTGCTGTGTGCGGCCCATTTCGTTCTGGGCGCAGCACTGGCGTCGTTTCAGTATTTCCGGTTCGCCGCCGCCGAGGTAGTCAGTACAGAGTGGCAGCCTGTCGCGATATCGCTGATGTTAACCTCCGGCCTTGTTGCCGCCATCGCCGGTCCGGAGATTTTCATCATGGCCAAGGACGCGTTGGCCCCTATTCCTTTGGCTGGTGCCTATGCCGCCTTGGCCGCTGTTCTTCTGTTCGGAATTACGCCTCTTGCGGCGGTTAGAATTCCGCGCACCGAGGATCCGAGCCCCAAGTTGAATATCACGCGGTTTTCCGCACTGTCCGAACTTCGCCGGGGACCGGTACGCAGGGCGGTGGGAATCGCGGCCGTATCCCAAGGCGTCATGATCTTTCTGATGATACCGACGCCATTGGCGATGATAGGCTGCGGGTTCGTTGAGGCCACCGCGGGCGACGTGATCCGCTGGCATGTCGTTGCGATGTTCGCGCCGAGCTTTTTCACAGGGTTTCTGATCAAACGTTTCGGCGCGGAACAGATAGCGATTGCGGGCCTTGTGATGGTTTTGGCTGCAGCCCTGGCCGCCGCGGCCGGCCTATCCGCCGCGCATTTTTACGGGTCGTTGATCTTGCTGGGCGTTGGTTGGAATTTCGGCTTTATCGGTGCGACCAGCCTGTTGGCCAGTGCGGTGACGGCTGGGGAAAAGGCCGCGATACAAGGGGTCAACGATACGATCATTGCGCTTGTGTCCACGGTTTGCGCTTTCGCCGCCGGGTTGGTCGTCACCGGTTACGGCTGGGCGGTGCTTGCCTTTGTCACAATGGCCGTCCTGCTGATCACCTTCGTCATACTTGCGATGGGCAGAAAACAAGCCCGGCTGGAACAGATATAAGGAAAGGTACACCCGGTCGCCGCGTCGCCGTTGACGGACTTTCCCTATCGCACAGGGGCCATCGCCAAAACCGATGGCCGTCAGGTGCCGTAGCGTGTCAGTTCCAGCCCATCCATGTCGATCTCGGGTGTTTTGCCCATAACCACATCGGCGACCGCGCGGGACGATCCGCAAGCCATTGTCCAGCCCAGCGTGCCATGGCCGGTATTCAGGAACATGTTGGCATAGCGCGTTTTGCCGATCACGGGCGTGCCGTCGGGCGTCATCGGGCGCAGGCCGGTCCAGCCTTCCGCCTTTGAAACATCGCCGCCTTTCGGGAACAGGTCGTTCACCACATAGCGCACGGTGTCGGTCTTGTGTGCGCCGAGCTTCGCGGAATAACCGGCGATCTCCGCCTGGCCGGCGACACGGATACGGTCGCCAAGACGGGTGATCGCAACCTTGTGCGTCTCGTCCATGATGGTCGATTGCGGCGCGGCGTCCCCGTCGGTGACCGGCAGCGTGATCGAATAGCCCTTGATCGGGTAGATCGGGGCATCGATGCCGATTGACCGCAACAGGCTGGGCGCGAAGGGCCCCATGCAGCAGACGAAGGCATCCGCCTCATGTGTGCCTTCGTCGGTCAACACTTTCTCCACACGGTCCATGCCGGTGGTAACGCCCTGGATGTTCACATTGTAATGGAATTGCACACCCATTGCCTCGGCCTTCTTCGCCAGGCCCTGCGTGAACATGCGGCAGTCCCCGGTGCGGTCGGCCGTCAGCCGCAAGCCGCCGACGAATTTCTCCTTCACGTGTTGCAGGCCCGGTTCGACGGCGATGCAGCCGTCCTTGTCCAGGACCTCGAAGGGGGAATCGAACTCAGCGAGCACGTCCTGGTCGGCCTTCGACCCGTCGAGCTGCTTCTGGGTTCGGAACAATTGCAGCGTGCCTTGTTCGCGCAAGTCGAAGTCCAGCGGCACGTCGGCCAGCAGGTCCTTCAGGGCCTGCTTGCTGTAATTCGACACACGGACCATGCGGGATTTGTTGATCCGGTAAGCCTCTTCATTGCAATTGGCGAGCATCTGCAGGCCCCAGGACCACATGCGGGGGCTGACCATGGGATAAATGAAAAGCGGCCGGTGGCGCATGAACAGCCATTTGACGGCCTTCATGGGAATGCCGGGCGCAGCCCAGGGGGAAGTCATGCCGTAGGAAAGCTCACCCGCATTTGCATAGCTGGTTTCCAAGCCGGGCTCGCGCTGGCGGTCCAGCACCAGAACCTCGGCCCCCGCACGGGCCAGATAATAGGCCGTGGTCACGCCGATCACACCGGCACCCAACACGATGACTTTCATTCAGCCATACCCCCAATAACAATCGGTGTTCTTTTACCGATCATACCGAGGCTAAGTGCAAAACAATAGGGGGATCTGAAGACCGTCGCTCAACTGAAATACGGAAGACCTTTTTCCTTTGCGGCGTCCACCCAGTTGGGTACGAAGGGGACGATCTTGTCCTGGCTAGGCACCATGACCTCGATGAAGTTCGCGCCGGGGTTCTCAATCGCGTCTCGAAGCGTCGACTCGATCTCGCTTTCGGACGTGATCCTGGCCGTCTGGAAACCGAAGCCTTCCGCCACTTTCACATAGTCGACCGGTCCGAAGTCGGTCGACCAAGGCTCGTCCACCTCATCCAGCAGAATAGCCTCGCCCCTGATCCAGCCGAAGGTGTCGTTCCGGGTCAGAATGACGGTGACGTTCTTGCCCGACCGGCGGATCGTTTCGAAATCGCCCAGCACAAAGCCGAGCGATCCGTCTCCGGTAAACGAGATCACCGGACCGTCGGAAGCGAAAGACGCCCCGATTCCCGCCGGTACCGAATAGCCCAGCGCGCCCATCGAATAATTGGTGATGTACCGCCGCCCGGCTTCGCGAATGGACAAAAGCGCGGAGGGGTAGATCGCGCTGACGCCGGGTTCCGCCGTGACGATCGCATTCGCCGGCAGCATCGCGTCCAATGCCTGCGTCAGTTTCACCGGGGAGATTGTCCCTTCCGGCATCTGGATGTTGGAATTGAAGACCGTGTCCAGTGCGGTCCGCTTCATCGGGTTCAGATCGATCTTCTCCCGCACCAGACCGGGATGCTCGCGATGGATCAATTCCACCATGTAATCGAGCGTGGCGCGGGCATCGCCGGCCAAGCCGACTTTCAGCGGAAAATTGTTGCCGATATGGGCCTCAGCGATGTCCAACTGCAGGAAAGTCTTCGACGCCGGGTCGCCATAGAGTTTCCAGTGGTCCGTACCGGCCGAGTCCGTGTTCGTGCCGACGAAGAAGATCAGGTCGGCGTCCCGGACAGTGTGGTTCGCATATTCCATCCCGCCGCGCGCGCCGACGACGCGCAGGGACAGCGGATGCGTTTCCGGAATGGTCCCTTTGCCCGGCGTGGTCGTGCCGACGGGTATCTGCAACAGTTCGGCAAGGGCGAGCACGGCTTCGGTGGCGTGCGAGATCAGCGCGCCTTGGCCGCAGACGATGACCGGCTTTTCCGCCGAGATCAGCAGATCCATCGCAGCGCGGATTTTGCCATGATCGGCGACTGGCCGGTGCGCCGGATAGGTCGCGTATTCCGGTTCGGCATAGAGATCGGTTAACTCAGCCGTCTCGTGGAAGATATTCGCCGGAACGCGGATATGAACCGGCGCGGGACGGCCGGAGGTGGCGACCCGAAAGGCACGGCGCATCAGGAACGGGATGTCCTTCACGTCGGTAAGGGTGAAGGATTCCTTGCTGATACTGTCGTATAGGGCGGTCTGGTCGACGCCGGTCAGACCATGCCGCTTGTCCGCATTCACGGGAATATCCGAACTGAAAAAGATGATCGGGACAGAGCTGAGATAGGCTTCCGTGATGCCCGGCGTGCAATGGGTGACGCCGGGGCTGGGTGCTTCCAGTACGGCGGGACGGCCGGTGATCTTCGCATAGGATTCCGCCGCGTAGGATGCGGTGCGCTCGTCCCGGGTCAGGACGAATTCGATATCCGAATGGCGCCGCCATTCTTTGTACCAGCCGATGGTGGTTTCGCCGGGTAGGCCGAAGACATGCCGAACGCCATGCAGTTCCAACATTTTTAAGATGACTTGCGCGCCGTTCATTTGCACATCCACGAAAGGCCCCCCATTTTTGCTATTTGGCCGAGGGACAAGAGTTACACGGGTCGGTGCGCTCGGTCGAGCGGAGAGGAAATTTGCGACCTTACCCCGACCTGTGCGTTAAATGTAGAGCGGGCAACACCTTCTTGGGGCCGCGCCCTCTCAACGAAACCCGCACCCCACAGCTTTATAGAGAGGCAATCAATGCTGGATTTAATTCAACGCGCGATCATCCCAATCGTTGCAGCCGCCGTTTTGGTTCTGTCGCTCTTATTCTCATGGATATGGCTGGCGGTGTTGTGCATCCCGATCGTCGCGCTGGGGATTTATGATTATTTCCAGGATCGTTGGACGATTACCCGGAACTTCCCGGTAGCGGGTCGGATACGGTGGCTGTTCTACAAGTTGCGTCCCTATCTGCACACCTACATCGTCGAAGATGATCTGCATGGCACCCCGTACTCATACGAGGCCCGCAATCTTGTTCATACCAGGGCGCGAGGGGAAACCGATACGCACCCTTTTGGAACGGAAAGAGATGTCGATAGTGAGGAATATTACTGGATCGGTCATTCCATCGCCCCGGAACCGAACCCGGATGAAAAGCCGCGCGTCATGGTCGGGAACGATCAGTGCAAGCAACCCTATTCCGCCTCGCTCCTCAACATCTCGGCAATGAGTTTCGGGGCGTTGTCCGCCAATGCGGTCAGGGCCCTCAATATCGGCGCCAAGAAAGGCGGCTTCTATCACGACACCGGGGAAGGCGGCCTGTCGGCCTATCATTTGGAGCCGGGCGGGGATGTGGTCTGGGAGCTAGGCTCCGGCTATTTTGGCGCACGCGACAAGGATGGAAATTTCGATCCGGAAAAGTTCAAGGACACGGCCCAGCGGGACGCGGTCAAAATGACGGAAATCAAATTGTCGCAAGGCGCCAAGCCGGGCCATGGAGGTATGTTGCCCGCCGCCAAGGTGACGGAGGAGATCGCCCGGGTTCGCGGTGTTCCCGCGCATCAGGACTGTCTTTCGCCGCGTGGCCATTCGGCCTTCTCCACGCCCATCGAATTGATGGAGTTCGCGGCCCGTATGCGGGATCTGTCAGGCGGAAAGCCGATTGGCGTGAAGTTGTGCATCGGTCATCCGCACGAGCCCTTTGCCTTGGTCAAGGCGATGCTGGAAACCGGCATCAGGCCCGATTTCATCGTCGTCGACGGTGGTGAAGGGGGAACCGGTGCGGCCCCGCTTGAATTGTCCGATTGGGTGGGAATGCCCCTGTCGGAAGGGTTGGTGCTTATGCGCAACGCGCTTGAAGGGGCGGGCCTCAAGGAAGATGTGAAGCTGGCCGCCAGCGGCAAGATGTATTCCGGCATGGGGCTGGCCTATGCCATCGCGCAGGGTGCCGACTGGTGCAACGCCGCGCGCGCCTTCATGCTGTCGATCGGCTGCATCCAAGCGCAACGCTGTCATCTGGGAACATGTCCGACCGGCGTCACGACGCAGGATGCCGGCAGGCAGCGCGGGCTTGTGCCAGAGGTACAGGGCGAGCGCGCGGCGCGCTTCCACGAAAAGACTCTTCTGGCGTTATCCGACATTGTGGCCTCCGCCGGGTTCAAACATCCAAGTGACCTTCAACCGCACCATCTGATGCACCGTGTCGGGACCGAGCGTGCGGTGCCGATGGACAAGATCAGGACCTTCCTGCCGAAAGGCATTCTGTTGGAGGAACCTGAAGATACAATCTATGCCGATTGGTGGGCGGCCGCTCGTGCCGACAGCTTCAAACCTGCCTTGGACCTTGCTGCCGCCAGGACGGGCAAAAAGGTCCAGTATGACGAGATTTGAGGAAAGTTGGGGGAGGGTTCGATGACTTCCGATGCCGCGTCGTCACATTTCATAGAGTCCGGCGACGAGCCGGGATTGCGTCTTCACTTACGTCTGCGTGCGCCGGTCGGGAAGGATCCTTTGGCCTGTCCGCCGGTGCTGCTCGTGCATGGCGCAACCTATGCCAGCCCGCTTTATGACGTGGCTCATCCCGGCGCGAGCTGGCTTCAGGCGATCGCGGAAGCGGGGTTCGCCGCCTATGCGCTGGATATTCGCGGTTACGGACAATCGCGCTCGCAGGTCATGGAAGACGCGGATAGTCCCTACGCCACGGGCGACCAGGCGCTGCGGGATATCGACGATGCGGTGACGTGGTTGATCGCACGGCACGGGGCGGGCCGCGTAGCGCTGGGCGGCGGGTCATGGGGGTCGATCACTACAGCCCGCTATGCCGCGACCATCGGACGGGGCAAGGTCGAACGCCTGATCCTGTACGCACCGATTTTCGCGGAACGGAACCAAGGTTGGCTCACCCTTCTGGCCGATCCGAAAGAGCCATCCAGGATCAATCCGGGTTTCGGCGCGTGCCGCTGGGTGAACGAGGAAACGACGCGGCTGCGTTGGGACGAGGAATCGCCACCCGGCGTGACCCGCCGTGACGACGCTGTTCTGACGGCGATGTTTCAGGCGTCGCTGGCGGATGACCCATTGGCGAAGAAGCAGACTCCACCGGCTTTCCGCGCACCCAACGGAACCTTTCTGGATCTGTGGGAGGCGTTCAACGGTCGCGCATTGTACGACCCCGCGGCGATCACCTGTCCGACGCTGCTTCTGCGCGGCGGGGCCGACATGACCTCTACAAGGTCCGATGCCCTGGCGCTTTTCGACAAGCTGGGGACGGATGCCCGCCACTATGTGGAAATCGCCGATGGTGGGCATTTCGTCAGCGCCGAAAATCGCGCACCGCAAGTTTTTGCAGAAGCAAATGCCTTCCTCGGTCTAAATGTCGGGTAGCGATTCCAGCAGGATCTCTTGACGGAGCCTGTTTCGACAAGAATTGTCGCGGTCCACACGATTTTCGCACTTGGCCCCGCTGCCGCATCTGCGGTCGGCGCCGGGTCAACCTGCTACGTGAAGGGCTGAACCTGACCTGCGCCGGCACTGGGCTACGCCGCTTCGCGGTTTTCTCCTGGCCCTATAACTTGTTTTAGAAAGGCGCGCCGCATGACCACCGAGAGCACAATATGGGATCTGGAAGAACGCTTCTGGACGGAAGGCGCCGACGGTGCCCGTCACATGACGGCGGAAAACGGGGTCATTGTCTTTCCTTACCCTGCCGGAATTCTTCACGGCGCCGACGTGTGGAGAGAAAAGAACGTCGCACAGCGTTGGCGGTCGGTTGAGATGAGCGAACGCTATATTTCTATCCAAGACAAGATTGCCATTTTGGCCTATTCCGTCGCCGCCGATCGGGGTGACGAGCCGACGTATGAAGCGCTCTGCACCTCGACCTATCTGAAGGACGACGACACGTGGCTTCGTCTGACGCACCAGCAGACCTTGGTGGATTGAAGACGAGCTGACGCTCCGGTATCTGGAACCGTCGTACGCCACGATCTATCGCCAGCAAGTCCGACCGTTTGGGGAGGCGACGATGCGGCTTGCCCAAACCTTCGCCGATCAGAGCGTTATCGCGCTGGAAAATGTCCGCATCCTGGCGGCGCTGCAGTCAACCGACAACGACGAGCAGCGGTTTCTGAAAAAAGGTGGCGAACGCTGAAACCGTGATGATGCCCTCGGTAACGGCGTTCGCTGTGCGCAAGAACCGGGTGGCTGCTGGATCATAGGCATGTTCCCTTGTGAACAAGGAGATGCCGCCATGATCGAAACGCTATTCTCGCTTGTTCTTTTCCTGTTTCCACTCGCCTACAGTCCGGGGCCCGGGAACATATTCTTCGCCGCCAACGGTGCGCGTTTCGGCATGCTTGCAACGATCCCGGCGAATGTCGGATATCACATTGCGACATGGCTCGTGACAGTGCTCATCGGCTTGGGGCTGATGACGACTCTTCAGAATTCACCTGACGTTTTCCTTGTCCTTAAAATAGCGGGAACGCTCTACGTTCTTCGGATTGCCTGGAAAATGTTCTTCTCCGGTGTTGCCGACAACCCCGCCGATGCGCGCCCGGCGTCATTCATGGATGGCGCCGTTCTGCTTCTCCTCAACCCCAAGGCCTACGTGATCATAGCGCTGATGTTCACACAGTTTCTGCGCGCGCCGGACGAAGAGCACCTTCCCCTCATTCTTGCGATCACGACCGTGTTTACATTGAACAATTTTCTCGCATTTTCCGTATGGACGGCAATTGGCGGCAGACTTTCGAAATGTTTTGCCCAAGCGGGCAGCGCCAGAATGCTGAACATGACTTTCGGCACGGTCTTAACGGCCGTCGCGATTTGGATGTGCTTTGCCTGACAGGTCACGGCCGTCTCGTCGACGACCCCGCAGCCCCTTGCTGGATCGACGTGTACTACTTCATCAGGATCGCAAAGCTTTCATAGGGCGCCAAAGCCAAGTCGCGGTCGACCTTGTTGCGCACGTCATGGGAATGGATCAGGCATTCACCGGTGCCGCAGACCTCGCCGGGAAGCTCGGCTCGGCGGGGCTTATCGCTGAAATTGCCGGCCACCAGCAGCGTTTCGTCACCCAATTTCCGCTGGTAGGCCAGAATATCGGGATCGTCCAGCAATAGCGGAACGGTGTGCCCGAAGACGACAACATCATGGTCCTTCCGAATTTGGATCAGCTGGCGATAGTGATCGAAAATACTCTCGGGATGGATCAGGTCCTGTTCGACGTTGATCTCATGCGCATTCGGATTGGCTTCGATCCAGGGCGTTCCCGTTGTGAAGCCGCCATGGGGCGCGGAATTCCACTGCATCGGCGTGCGTGCATTGTCACGGCTGTTGCGGTTCGCCCCGGCGATGAATGTTTCCGGCGGAACGCCGAGGGCGACCTGCTCCTCGAAATGGTTCAGCGTGTCCAGGTCACGATACTGGTCGATACGCTCGAACTTGGCGTTTGTCATACCGATTTCTTCGCCTTGGTAGATGAAGGGCGTGCCTTTCAACAGATGCATCACGGTGGCCAGCATCTTGGCGCTGGCGCGGCGATGCTCGCCATCGTCTGCGTAGTAGGACACTTGGCGCGGCAGGTCGTGATTGGACAGGAACAGCGCGTGCCAGCCCTCGTCGCGTATCAATTCCTGCCAGGCGAAGAGCGTGCGTTTGAAGGTCACCAGATTGAACGGATGCGCCGCAAATTTTCCTAGGTCCGGATGCCAACCGTCTCGGATATGCGAGAATTCGAAGACCATATCGATCTCTTTGCGGTCACGACCACAATAGAGCAGCCCTGTGTCGGTCGAAGCCGACCAGGTTTCGCCGACGGTCAGGATATCCCGTCCGGCCAGAACCTTCCGGTGCATTTCCTGAATCAACGGATGAAGGTCGGGGCCTTCTTCATATATCCGCGCGTCGACATCCTTGCCGATCAGGTCGATGACATCCATCCGGAAGCCTGCGATGCCGCGGTCGAGCCACCAGCTCATCATGTCGTAGATTGCAGCCCGCAAGTCGGCATTCTGCCAGTTCAGATCCGGCTGGGCCGGGCTGAAATAATGGAAGTAGTATCGGTCGACCTCCTCCACATAGGTCCAGGCCGGCCCGCCGAAATAGGCCCGCATGTCGTCCGGCGGCCCGCCGTCGGGACCCGGATCACGCCAGATGTAGAAGTCGTGTTCCGGCAGGTCGCGGGATGTTCTGGCACGCTGGAACCAAGCGTGAAGGGATGAGGTGTGGTTGACGACCAAGTCCATGACGATGCCGATGCCACGGTCCTTAGCGGCGGCAATCAAATGGTCCATGTCCTCAAGCGTGCCGAATTCATGCGCGATATTGCGGTAGTCCGAAATATCATAGCCGTTGTCGATCATCGGCGACGCGTAGACCGGGGAAAGCCAGATGAAGCCGATGCCCAAATCCGACAAGTGGCCCAACTTGGAAATGATGCCGGGAATATCGCCCACGCCATCACCGTTGCTGTCGGCGAAGCTGCGCGGATACACCTGATATCCGGTGGCCCTGTGCCACCACCGTTCGGCGGTGTTGGGCGAGGAGGTTTGGGAAGTTTCCAGGTTTGCCATGAGCTCTCCTGTCAGGAATGGGAGTGGGGTGAGGGGCGCGAGCCCCGTCCGGATGTCGCCCGGTGGGGACAGGCCCGGCCAGAACTAGGGCTAGTCGTCCGTTGCGACGGCCAGCTTTCCAGTGACACCATGCTTGTCGATCAAGGATTGCACCGTACCGTCGGCGACGGCATCGGCCAGGACCTTTTCGATAACAGCCTTCAATGCCGGCTTGCCGTGTTTGGTGCCGACAGACTGTTTGATGGCGGTATAGCGGCCCGGCAAAACGCGGGAGCCCGGCATCTCCTTGGCATTTTCCAATAGAGCCGGCGTCAGGCCGGCCAGCGCGTCCTGACCACCCTGCTTGAACATTTCGAACGTGCCTGGCAGGCCCTGGCCATGAACCAGTTCGGCATGCTGCAAGGTGCGGGTCAGATAAAGGTCATAGGCAGCGCGGGCCGGGACGGCGATTTTCACGCCCGGCTTGTCCACATCTTCGATCTTTTCCAGCGGCGATCCGGCGGGGACAAGATAGGTCGCCTCTATCTGAACATAGGCTTCGCAAAAATCGATGATCTCGGCGCGCTTCGGCTCAATCGCGATCAGGCAGATATCCCAGGTGTCGATGGCGTCGCCGACCTCGCCCGGCGTTGGGTAACATACGTATTCAACACCGGTACCGAGCGCCTCCGCGATCCGGGCGGCCATATCCGGCGCGACGCCCACGGGTGTGCCGTCCGGCTTCCGGTCCGTCACCAGAAGCATATTGCCAAGATTGATGCCGACCCGAAGTGTTGTCGGATCGTCTAGTTCCGCGGTCGCTTCCCGTGACATGGCCTATCCCCTGCTGCGTTTTTTCTGGGAACAGACTAAGCGCGCTTCAGCAGTCCCCGCAACCGGTCGGCGAAGGTTTCGACGCCTGGCGTCTTTAGGCCCGGCACCTTCGCCGCTTCATCGGCGCGGCGCAGAAGAAGGGCTGCTTCTAAATGTGGGGAGGCTTCGAAGTCTTTGACCTCCTCCTCGCCCATCACCCCGCCCTGAAGTTTCAGGCTCAAGACCGAAGCTTCCGAAAGCAGGTCGAAATACCCGGGTTCGACCGCACAAAGGTAGCGTTTCGCATCCACATGCATGCGCACCGGTTCGGACACTTCGGGGCCGAAATACTCTTCCAGGAAATCCGCGCCCACCTGTTCGTGGATGGCGTCGATGCCCTGTTCGGCGTGATAGATGTCTTCCTCATGCAACAGATGACCGACATCGTGCAGCAGGGCCGCACAGACCAGCGCGTCGCTGCAATTCTGCTGGTCCACATGGATGGCGGATTGCAGGGCATGTTCGGTTTGGCTGACGCCTTCGCCGTAATGCTCGCCGCCGCGTTCCGCGAAAATCGTGATCAGGTGGTCGACGATATCGCCGTCCGGATTGGCTTTTTGTGCTTGCCGCAGGCTCATGACAAATTCCGTATTTGTGGATTTAAGTAGTATTGCCAATAGGTTATCGACTGATTGTTACAGTTGTAGGCTTGCCGTGTCACGGATGCCAAGGCGCAAACGCCCTAAAATCGCATCCTTGTCCGCATAGCAACCCTGAAGCCACCGTCGCCCCTTGGCGAAACTCTTTCGGCCGTGAAGGACCCGCATATTGTCGAAAACGACGCAGTCGCCGGGGGTCAGGCGCAGGACTGCTTCGGTTTCGGGATTGCGCAGCAGGCCGGAAAATGTGCGATAGGCGCGGTAGAAATCGGGCAGGTCGCTTGCCGGAATATCGGCCGGCGCGATGGATCGATTGTTGTAACGGACCGTCACCACCCTGTCCTTGTCGTCGACCGTGATCAACGGCGCGCGGGCCTGCAGATCGACATTCGCGTCCCGGAACCGGAAGGGCAGCCAGGTGGTGGCAAGGATGTGGAAGGCCGTCGGGTCTTCGTGTCGTAGCCGTTCGGCCGCTTGGAAACCGTCGATGAAAAGTGATCCGCCGCCGTCGCTTTCATTCTCCAGGCAATGCAGAAGCTGCAGGCCGGGCACCGGGTCGCGGTAGGGATTGTCCGTGTGCACCATCAGTCCGGCGGCGCTGAAAGCCATATTCGTGGGGTTTTCGACCGATACGACGTCGAACAGCCGTCCGTAATTCGTATGCCGGACGAAACCGAACAGCTCGGCAATGGCGCAGACCGTTTCGGGTTCGGTCGGCGCGCCGGTAACCAAGGCGATCCCGTCGCGAGCGACGGCGGTCAGCCATTGCCGCTCTACATCGGTGGAGGTGGTGATCGCGTCGTAGGAAAAGCGGGGCACGGTGAAGCTTTCGTGCCAAAGACGCGGCGCGAAAGGATCGGCGACCGGCTCGGCAAACCGGCGCAGCCAATCCGGTGCGTATCGGCATGAATGGCCGTCCGGCTCGAAGGTGACGGCAAGGGTGCCATCTGTCGCCAATTCGGTGGATTTGAAGGTCGGGTTCGCCGGGATATCCGAAACATCGATCAGCCTTTGTCCATTGCCCGGATGGACCGTTTCGGCGTCCTGCGCGTTGTCGCGCAACCAAGGCGCATAGAGCGATTGAGTCAGGCCATCGGACCAAGTCACCGTGGCCCAGTCATCCCTGGCTTCTATATTCGTGACATGATGCATTGCTCATGCTCGATGCGCTATTTGAACTGCCGTATAACGGTTGAATAGCCTAGGTTTCAGGGGAAAGGCCATTGCAATCTCCTTACCCCTATTGTGTGATTTTTTTGACACACCATATATGTCTCGGACGCCTGATAGGGTCCATAGAACGGTAGTGTAACTGCTACGAAACATCGACTCGACTAAGCGTTTGCTGGCACTGGCCGGGGGCGCAGCAAGAGAGGTTGAACCATGGAATTCGAGAAATTCACGGATAGGGCACGTGGCTTTATCCAATCCGCCCAGACCCTGGCGCTTACAAGCAGCCATCAACGGCTGACGTCGGAACATCTGCTAAAAGTCCTCCTCGACGACAAGGAAGGCTTGGCCGCCAGCCTGATCCAGGCAGCCGGCGGTAATCCGCAGCCTATTCATGCCGCAGCCGAAGCCGCCTTGGCGAAGATGCCGAAGGTGGAAGGCGCGGGCGCAGGCAATCTGCATCTGGACGGCTCCCTCGCGAAGATTTTCGACGCGGCCCAGAAGCTGGCCGAAAAGAATGGTGACAGCTTCGTGACCGCGGAAATCATGCTGCTGGCCTTGGCCATGGCCGAGGGAACCGCGTCGGCGAAAGCGTTCAAGGACGGCAATGTCGCCCCCCAGGCGCTGAACGCCGCGATCAAGGAATTGCGCAAGGGCCGCACGGCAGACTCCGCCGGTGCGGAATCGAGCTACGACGCGCTGAAGAAATACGCCCGCGACCTGACCGAAGCGGCCCGGGCCGGCAAGCTTGACCCGGTCATCGGACGCGACGAAGAAATCCGCCGGACCGTTCAGGTCCTGTCCCGCCGCACCAAGAACAACCCGGTCCTTATCGGCGAGCCGGGCGTCGGGAAGACGGCGATCATCGAAGGTTTGGCCCAGCGCATCGTAAACGGCGACGTGCCGGAATCCCTCAAGAACAAGCGGCTGATGTCGCTTGACCTCGGCGCGATGGTCGCCGGGTCCAAGTTCCGTGGCGAATTCGAGGAACGGCTGAAGGCGGTGTTGGAAGAAATCGGCTCGGCCGCTGGCGAAATTATCCTGTTCATCGACGAGCTTCACACGCTGGTCGGCGCCGGCGCGGCGGAAGGATCGATGGATGCTTCCAACATGCTGAAACCGGCCTTGGCGCGCGGTGAGTTGCACTGTGTGGGTGCCACGACGCTGAACGAATACCGCAAGCATATCGAAAAGGATGCGGCGCTCGCGCGGCGGTTCCAGCCTGTTGTGGTTTCCGAGCCGACGGTCGCCGATACCATTTCGATCCTGCGTGGGTTGAAGGAAAAATACGAATTGCACCACGGTGTGCGCATCACCGATGCGGCCATCGTTGCGGCGGCAACCCTGTCCAACCGCTATATCACCGACCGTTTCCTGCCGGATAAAGCCATCGACCTTGTGGACGAGGCGGCGAGCCGGTTGCGCATGGAGGTCGACTCCAAGCCTGAGGAAATCGACGAGCTTGACCGCCGGATCGTGCAGTTGAAGATCGAGCGGGAAGCCCTGAAGAAGGAATCCGACCGTGCCTCGAAGGACCGGCTCGAGAAACTGGAAGTCGAGTTGAGCGGCCTGGAAGAGGAATCCGCCGTGCTGACCGCGCGTTGGGAAGCGGAGAAAACCAAGCTCAACAGTGCCCAAGACATCAAGGAAAAGCTGGACAATGCGCGCGCCGAATTGGACCGCGCCCAGCGTGAAGGCAAGTATGAGCGCGCTGGGGAACTGGCCTATGGCGTCATCCCCGACTTGGAAAAAGCGCTGGACGCGTCCGAGGAGATCACCGGCGAGCATATGCTGAATGAGGAAGTTCGCGACCAGGACGTCGCCGGCGTGGTTTCGCGCTGGACCGGCATTCCCGTCGACAAAATGCTGGAAGGCGAGCGCGAAAAGCTTCTGCAGATGGAAAGCCAGATTGCGTCCCGTGTCATCGGGCAGGACGAAGCGGTCACCGCGATTGCGAATGCGGTGCGCCGGTCCCGCGCCGGACTGCAGGATCCAAACCGGCCGATCGGTTCCTTCCTGTTCCTTGGCCCGACTGGTGTGGGTAAGACGGAATTGACCAAGGCCCTGGCTGAGTTCCTGTTTGACGACGATCAGGCCATGGTCCGGATCGACATGTCGGAATATATGGAAAAGCATGCGGTCTCCCGCCTCATCGGGGCGCCCCCGGGCTATGTCGGTTACGACGAAGGCGGTGCGCTGACCGAAGCGGTTCGCCGCCGGCCCTACCAGGTCGTGTTGTTCGACGAGATCGAGAAGGCCCATCCGGATGTCTTCAACGTCCTGCTTCAGGTCTTGGACGACGGGCGCTTGACCGATGGACAGGGCCGCACAGTCGATTTCAAGAATGTGCTGATCGTCATGACCTCCAACCTCGGTTCCGAATTCCTGGCGGGCCAGGCGGAAGGCGAAGATGTCGAAGCGGTTCGCCCGATGGTAATGGATGTGGTCCGGTCTTCGTTCCGACCCGAATTCCTGAACCGTCTGGATGAAATCTTGCTGTTCCGCCGGTTGAGTCGGGACCACATGACCGGGATTGTCGATATCCAGCTGGGTCATCTGGCAAAACTGCTGGAAGACCGGAATATCACGCTGGAGGTGGACGAGGCCGCAAAGGTCTGGTTGGCCGACAAGGGCTACGACCCGGTCTATGGCGCGCGACCCTTGAAGCGGGTCATCCAAAGATCGCTGCAAAACCCGCTGGCCAGCATGATCCTGGAAGGGGCGGTTTCCGATGGGGAGGAGGCGAGAGTTTCCGTCTCCGGCGAAGGCCTCTCAATCAATGGAGAAGCGCTGGAGGCTGCCGCCTAGAACCATCCCCAGCGTTTGGTAAGGCAACGGGCGTCCGCATTGTCGCGGACGCCCGTTCTATTTTTCGATCGGTCCGGCCCATCGGCGCGCGGGGCAATGGCCCTTGCAGCCCAGCGCCGGGGCGTGCAATTACCCGCAAGGCCGCGAAGGCCCGTCCGAAAACATTTACCTGGATTCAGTCGCGGGATGGATCAGTTCGACCCCTTTTACATGATGATTTTCCTGCTTGGCGCGGGGGCCGGTGGCTTCGTGACCGGGCTTGCGGGGTTTGGCACGGCGCTGATCGTTTCCGCCTTCTGGCTGCATTTCATGGACCCTGTCGTGGTCGCGCCATTGGCGGCGGCATGCTCGGTGGTCGGCCAGATTTCCGCCCTGAAAGGCACTTGGCGTCACCTGCAATGGAAAGCGGTGACGCCGTTCCTGATCGGGGCCTTTATCGGCCTGCCGCTCGGTGTGTGGTCCCTGGACTATGTCGAACCCGGCCATGTAAAAGTGGCCGTCGGCGTCTTCCTGGTCGGATATTCGATCTATTCCCTGTTTTTCCTTTTCCGCGGGAATATTGCCTCCATCAAGATCGACAACCGTTTTGCCGACGGGGCCGTCGGCATCATCGGCGGGGTGATGGGGGGTGTGGCCGGGTTGTCCGGTCCGGCCCCTTTGATCTGGTGTCAGTTGCGCGGTTTGGCCAAGACGGTTCAGCGCGGCATTTATCAGCCCTACAACGCGATCATCCTGGCCACGGCGACGGGCGTGCATGCGCTTTACGGTCGCGTCGACGGGGAAGTCGGCATGGCCTTCCTGATCAGTATCCCGGCGACCGTCATAGGTTCTTGGATCGGAACGACGCTTTACCATCGTTTGGATGATCGGCTATTCAACGTAATCGTTCAGTGCCTGCTGTTGCTCTCTGGGGCCATGCTTCTCGGTCGGTCCTTCTTCTAAGTCTTTTCAGCCTTACAGAACGGAACTTGATCTTTGGAACTCTGGATCCCGGTCACCGTAGCGGCCGCCTTTCTGCAGAATCTGCGGATGGTGTTCCAAAAACAGTTGAAGGCGTCGCTCACAACCGGCGGGGCGACCTTTTCCCGCTTCGTCTTCGCGCTTCCCTTCGCCATCGTCTTCGCGGCCGCGATGCAGCATATCCAGGTCGGCGCGCCGCCTGAGCCGAATGCGCAGTTCGTGCTGTATTGCGCCCTTGGCGGGGTCGCCCAGATCATGGCAACCGGGCTATTGGTGGCGATCTTCTCCCACCGGAATTTTGCGGTCGGCACTGCGTATTCGAAGACCGAGACGGTCCAGACTGTATTTTTGGGCCTTATCCTGCTGGGTGAGTCTGTGAGCTTTCAGGCCTTGATCGGCATCCTGATCAGCCTGCTCGGTGTGCTCGCCATTTCCTTCGCCCAGACCGGATGGAACCGCTATATGCTGCGCGACCTGGTCGGCAGGCCGGCGTTGACGGGGATTGCGTCGGGCACTTGTTTGGCCATGTCCGTCGTGTGTTATCGCGCGGGATCGCTCTCGCTGGGCGGGGACGGTTTCCTGGCACAGGCGTCGCTCACATTGGCGGTGGCATTGGTGATCCAATGCGTGGTCATGGCGCTGTGGCTGAAAATTAGGGAACCGGGCCAAGCAATGGCCACCATTCGGGCGTGGCGGATCGCCTTGCCCGCCGGCATCTCCGGCTTTGCAGCGTCGGCCTGCTGGTTCGTCGCAATGACGATCCAGAATGCCGCTTATGTCCGGGCCCTGGGGCAGGTGGAACTGGTTTTCACCTTCGCGGCCAGTTGGTTCATCTTCAAGGAGCGGTCAAAGCCGGCCGAGGTCCTGGGCGTAGCGCTGATCTGCGGCGGTATCGTCGTGCTGGTTCTGCGCTAGTTTCCGCGCCGGCGGCGGATATTCTTCGCAAAAGCATCCATGCCGATCACGGCAAGCCCGGCCAGGACGCCCCAGAATGCGGACCCTATCCCGAAAAGCGACAGGCTCGACGCAGTGACACACAGCGTTGCCATGGCGGCGACGCGGCCAGCCTCGTCCTTCAAGGCGGTTGTCGCGGCGCCGACCAGCGGGCTCAACAGGGCCAGGCCGGCGACAGTGGCGATGAAGGCGGTCGGCAGGGCGGCGAACAAGGCGACGAGCGAGGCGCCGAAGAGCGACAGGATCAGATAGAAAAACCCATAAAACGGCCCCGTCATCCACCGTTTCGTTGCATCCGGATGGGTATCGGGCCCAGTGCAAATCGCTGCGGTGATGGCCGCCATGTTTGTGGTCAGTGACCCGAAAAAGGCGGAGCCCAGGGATGTGAGGCCGGTAACGGTCAGTGCGGATGCCGTTGGCGGGGTGTATCCGGACCCGCGCAAAACCGCGAAACCGGGCAGGTTCTGCGATGCCATCGTAACCAAATAGAGCGGCGCCGCGAGCCCGACCAGCGCCGCCGGATCAAAGACCGGCATGACGAATTCATAACTGGTGAGGCCGATGTCGTCGGGCAGCGGCCCGGCCATGTCGAGGCCATAGACCAGCCCCGTTCCGGCGATCAGAACACTGATCACCGCCCAGGCGGGACTGAAGCTGCGCACGACCAGGAACAGCGCGAACAAAGGCAACACCAGTAGGGGGGCCGCGGCCGCCTGATCGAACACGGCGATGACGAACTTGATCAACACACCGGCCAGCATTCCGGCGGCGATCGAGGCGGGAATGCGTTCGACCAACCGTGTCAGGGGTTTCAGAAAAGCGGTCAGCAAAATAGCGGCGGCGACCGCGATATAGGCACCGACGCCCTCCGCAAAGCTGATGGACCCGTCTGTCGCGGCGATCAGGGCGGCGCCCGGCGTCGACCAGGCGGTGACCATGGGGATCTTGTGCCGGATGCTTAGATAGGTGGCCGAAATTGCGAGGGCGAGGCAGATGGCCGATACGCTTGAGGAAATCTGCGTTGTTGTTGCGCCAAGCGCCTGGGCGGCGGCGACGATGATGGCCAGGGTACTGCCAAAGCCGACGACGACCGCCACCAGGGCATTGATGATGACGGACGCACGCATGGGCGGTCAGGGAAGTATGCGGTGAATTGTTTCGATGAACGCTTTGGGCTGTTCCGCATGCACCCAATGGCCGGCATCCACGATGACGTCGATGGCCGCGCCCGGAAACAAACGCTCAATCTCGGCCTGATGATGCGGTTGGATATAGTCGGATTTTCCGCCCGCGATGAAATGCGTCTGTCCGGTATAGGCGCAGGCGTCGTCGTAGTCCGGGAATTCCAGGATGGCGTCGAAATTTTCGGCCAGAGCTTTCAGGTTCAATTGCCAACGCAAACCATCGTCGCCGGTCGCGACATTCTGCGCCAGGAAGGCGCGGATCGCGGGTTCGGGAATGCTTTTGCTCAGGGCGGCCTCAACCTCAGACCGGCGGCTGTAATCGCTCAGGTCCAAATCGGCCATTGTATGGACAAGGTCGATCAGGGTGCCGCCGGACGGGGCAGGCGCGATGTCGACGACCGCAAGCCTTTCCACCAGGTCAGGTTCGGACAGGGCAAGTGCCATGGCGGCTTTCCCGCCCATGCTGTGGCCGATGACCGTTGCCCGGCCGTCTGCATGGTTGCGGATCAGATGCGCCAAGTCTTCAGCCATCTGGGGATAGGTGTGCTCATCGTCCCAGGGGGAATCACCATGGTTGCGCTGGTCCACCGCGATGATGCGGTGGGTCCTACCCAATTGCTTGGCGATGGAAGACCAGTTCCGCTTCGACCCGAACAGGCCGTGCACGATCACCACCGGGGAGCCGGTTCCATATTCGGTGAATGACAAGTCTACTGGCATTTGGTTCCTCACAGGCTTGCGCCGGAATATTGGGTTTGGGGGCCGTGTTCGCCAACGGGCACGCGACAAGTATTGCCCGCCAACCTATAGCGGGCGTCGCGGTGAATTTCGAGCCCTTCCGGCCATCCCAAGGTCGGCCGGCTGACTGTCGATTGAGGTTTGCTGCAGAGAGGGAAACACAGATATTCCGGCCCGCGTCGCCGCCGGTCTGCCCCCGCCCGCTTGTCAAAGGGCAGGCACCCTATACTTTCTGGGGGCGAACAACTTTCAATGTCATCCGAATTTTTGGGAAACAGGGCATGCATATCTCCGCCTTTTTCGATTCCGGCAATATCGAGGTCGTCAGCGCCGAAGACCCGAATGATATCCGACTGCGCATCCGCAAAGATGAAGGCCCGGAAGGGTTTTTCCAGTGGTTCCACTATCGGGTCACAGGGGAAGCGGGTGAGCGTCGCCGCATGGTGATCGAAAACGCCGGGGAAGCGAGCTACACGAAGGGCTGGGAAGATTATCGCGCCTGCGCCAGCTATGATCGGGAAACCTGGTTCCGCGTCGACACGTCTTATGAGAACGGCCAGTTGATCATCGATCATGTGCCCGCCTGCGACAGCACCTATTACGCCTATTTCGCCCCTTATGGCCGGGACCGTCATCACGATCTGATCGCGCGATGCCAATCGGACCCGCGCGTGCGGGTGGAGGTTTTGGGCGAAACGGTGGACGGCGATGCGATGGACCTGATCACCATCGGCGGGTCGGATTCCTCCAAGTTGAAAATCTGGGCGATCGCGCGCCAGCATCCTGGCGAAACACAGGCTGAGTTTTGGATGGAGGGTTTCCTTGCCCGAGCGCTGGACCCGGACGACCCCGTGGCCAAGGCGGTACTCGCCAAGGCGGCCCTCTATGTGGTGCCGAATATGAACCCGGATGGAAGCCGCCGTGGTCACCTGCGCACCAATGCGGCCGGCGTGAACCTGAATCGTGTCTGGGCCGATCCGAACCCGGAAACCAGTCCCGAAGTGTATCACGTCGCCGCGAAGATGCGCTCCACCGGGGTGGATTTCTCCATCGACGTTCATGGCGACGAAGGACTGCCGTACAACTTCATTGCCGGTGCCGACGGCATCCCGGATGTGGAGCAGCGGCAAATCGATCTACGCATCGCGTTTGAAGCCGCCCTGCGGCAGTCCAATCCGGACTTCCAATCGGAACACGGTTATCCCAAGGCGCCCCCGGGCAAGGCCAATCTCAGCATGTGTTCGACGCAAATCGCGTCGGCGCATAAATGCCTCGCCATGACGCTGGAAATGCCGTTCAAGGACAATGCGAATTCGCCGGACGAACAGTTCGGCTGGTCCCCGAACCGGTGCCGCAAATTGGGTGCCTCCTGCTTGGACGCGATCTATGCCGTCCTGGACGATTTGCGTTGATGCCGCTGTTGCGGTTCCCCGTAACGGAAAAGGCTGATTTCCCATGCTGACATTCACGGCTGCCTTTTTCCTGACCATCCTCACGCCGGGACCGGGGGTGTTGACCACGGCCGGTGTGGGGTCCGGTTTTGGGTATCGGCCCGGCTTGGTATTTCTTCTGGGGTTATGGGTCGGGACAAATGCGGTGGCCCTGGCGGTTGTGACGGGTTTGGCCGCCGCGGTTCTGGCCGATGAAACCATCCGGACGGTCCTGATCTTCGCGTCCGCGGGATATCTTCTGTATCTGGCACTGCGCATCGCGCGATCCGGGTCGAAGATTTCCTTCATCGAGAAGCAGGCCGCCCCGGGTTTTCTTGGCGGCGTCATGCTGCAGTTGATCAATCCGAAAGCCTATGTGGTGAATTCGGCGTTTTTTTTCGGGTATCCTTTCCACCTGGAAAGCCTGACAACGGAAATTCTGCTGAAATTCCTGCTGACCAATATTATCTGGATTCCGGTTCATCTGATTTGGTTGGCCGCAGGCGTAACGCTGCACCGCCTGGACCTCACCCCACGCGCCATGACCATTATCAATTCGACAATGGCGGTGGCGATGTTGGTGGTTGTCGCCCTAACCACCTGGTCAGGCCTGGATGCGATGTCTAACCAATAGCGCAGACGATCCGGAACGTCTGTCGGGATTGCCAAATTTGGGCTAGCCTCGCGTCATGACAACCGATCAAATTGCGATCTCTCTTCTTCTGACCACCTTGCTCGGCCTCTTCGTCTGGGGCCGTGTGCGTTATGACGTCGTGGCGGCGGGCGGGCTTGTGGCCGCCGTGGTCTTGGGGCTTGTACCGGCGGAAAGCGCCTTCGAAGGGTTCGGTCACCCGGCGGTCATTACCGTGGCCGGCGTGTTGGTGATGAGCCGGGCGCTCTCGGTTTCCGGCGCCGTCGATGGTATCGCCCGATGGATCCGCAGTGCGTCCGGTACCGAGACGGGGCAGATCGGCGTGCTCAGCGTTGTGGCCGCGTCGATGTCCGGCTTCATGAACAATGTCGGCGCGTTGGCCCTTCTGCTCCCCGCGGCAATCGAATCCTGCACGAAAGCGAACAGGCCGGTCCGGCTTGTCCTGATGCCGCTCGCCTTCGCGTCGATCCTGGGCGGGATGGTCACCTTGATCGGCACGCCGCCGAATATCCTGATCGCCACCTATCGCCAGGATGCGATGGGCGAGGGATTTGCGATGTTCGATTTTGCCTGGGTGGGTTTCCCGGTCGCGCTGCTTGGGGTCGCCTTCATCGCTCTGGTCGGCTGGCGCTTGATCCCCAGCGCTTCGGGCAAGACCGCGGAAGGCGGGGAGGCCTTCGATCTGGAGGCGTATTTATCTGAACTGGCGGTTCCGAAAGCGTCCGAGGCACATGGCAAGACGCTCTCGGAAATCGAGGAGATGACCGAGGACCTGGATGTCGCCATCGTCGGCCTGGTGCGGCGAAAGCGTCACTACCCGCGCCCACCGCAACACGAACCGCTGCAAGGAACCGACCGTCTGTTGGTCGAGGCGGGGCCCGAGGATCTGGACAGGTTCGTTGATCGGCTGGGTTTGCGGGTCGCGGGAAGCCGCCCCGACAAGGAGTCGCTTTCGAAAGGCGAACATGCCGTATTGACCGAGGCGGTGGTCACACCTGGATCGCGCATCGCCGGGCGCACGGTCGGGGCGCTGCGGTTGAAAGGCCGATACAACCTCACCCTTCTGGGGATCAGCCGGCAGGGGCATGCGCGCGGCGGGCGCCTCAGTTCCTTCCGGGTTCGGCCGGGGGACGTTCTTCTGGTGCAGGGCCTTGAAAACGATGTGCCCGACGCGCTCAATCGGCTTGGCTGTCTGCCGCTGGCAAGCCGCGATATTTCCCATGGCCTGCGCGGGCGCAGCGTTGCTGCGGCCGGCATTTTCGCGGCGGCCGTTGGTGTCGCGGCTTTTGGTCTGTTGCCGATTGCCGTCTGCTTCGTGGCGGCGGTTGTCGCCGTCGTCGTGTCGGGCATTCTGCCGATCCGGGATCTCTACGCCAATGTGGACATGCCTGTGATCGTCCTGTTGGCGGCCTTGTTGCCGGTTGGTCAGGCGTTGGAGACGACCGGCATGACCGGCCTAATTGCGGGCGGCATTACCGAGGTGACGCAGGGTGTGCCGGCCTTTGTGGTCGTGGCCATCCTGCTGGTAACCACGATGTTCATGTCCGACCTGTTGAACAACGCGGCGACGGTCGTGGTTATGGCCCCGATCGCGGTGCAGGTCGCGCGCGGCATGGGCGCCTCGCCTGACCCGTTCCTGATGGCTGTGGCGGTCGGTGCGTCCTGCGCTTTCCTGACGCCGATCGGGCATCAGAACAACGCGCTTGTGATGGGGCCGGGCGGGTATAGGTTCGGCGACTACTGGCGGCTTGGCCTGCCTTTGGAAATTCTGATCGTCGTGGTGTCCGTGCCGTTGATCATGTTTGCATGGCCGCCGTGAGGGCGGAGGACGTATGAGGGCGGCGGTGAGCGAGCTTTCGTTGATCCGGGGCTATGATCCCATCTTCCGCAAAAAGGCCCAACCGGTCGCGGCGGTGGACGATGCGGTGCGGGCGGCTGTCGCGCGGATGTTCCACATTCTCTATGAAGCGGGCGGCATCGGGCTGGGCGCCAATATGGTGGGGTCGCTGGACAGGATAGCCGTGGTCGACTTGCAGCCTGAAGGGGTGCGGGAGCCACTGGCCATGATCAATCCTGAGATTACATGGCAGTCGGACCGGGAACAGACATTTACCGAGGCGTCCCTCTGCTTCCCCGGCGTGACGGCAGAGGTGACCCGGCCGGACGCCATTCGCGTGACCTATTTGGATGAGGCGGGGGAGCGCCGGGATTTAGAGGCGGCAGGGTGGCTTGCCCAGGTTATCCAGCATGAAGTGGATTACCTGGACGGCATTCTCTTCCCGGACCGCCTGTCGCGCGTGAAACGCGACATGGCGATGCGGAAAATCAAAAAAATACGGTGACGACGGGGACGGAAGCGCTGCTTACTGTTCGCCCGCGGCGGTCGCGACGTCGCTGGAGCTCGTATCCAACTTGGCGTATTGCGAATCCAACTCGGCCTGGCGCTTCTTGAAGGCGGCCAACTGATTGCCGGTCAGTTTCTTGCCGGTCGGCAGCTTCACGCTCAGCGGGTTGGTCTGCTTGTTGTTCTGATGGACTTCATAGTGAAGGTGCGGGCCCGTGGATCGTCCGGTCGTGCCAACCATCCCGATCACCTGGCCCTGACGAACGTGGCTGCCTTTCTTCACCTTTATGCGGGAAAGATGGGCATAGGCCGTCTTGTAGGTACCGTTGTGCCGGATGCGGATATAATTGCCGTACCCGCCGTTGCGGCCGGCCACCTCGACGGTGCCGTCGCCCGCGGCGTAAATCGGCGTGCCGGTCGGGGCGGCAAAATCGACGCCGCGATGCATCTTGGTGTAGCCCAGGATCGGGTGTTTGCGTTTGCCGAAGCCTGAGGTCAGCCTGGCGCCGTCGATGGGGGTGCGTAGCAGCGCCTTGCGGACGCTTTGGCCCTTCTCGTCGAAATAATCCCAGAAACCATGTTCGTCCTTGAAACGGTAGTAACGGTGCAGTTCGCCCCGCACGGTCATTTCAGCGACTTGGATTGCGCCGGTATCGACGATTGCGCCGTCCGCAGTCACCAAATCGTAGAGCAGGGCGAACTTATCGCCTTTCTGGACTTCACGCTGGAAATCGATGTCGAAACTGAAGATTTGGATCAGGTCGTTGAGGACGGTGGCGGGAACGCCGGCATCCAGTGCCGCTTCGTAAAGGCTGGTCTGGATATGGCCGGATGCGACGGTCGGCGCCATCTCCGTTGTTTTTTCCAGCGCCTCGGCCTCATAGGCGCCGTCGTCCAAGCGACTGACCTGAACATCCCGGATCGGGGTTTCGGGCAAACGCAAGGAGACGAGCTGCATGGCTTCGATGCCGGCGGCGACGCCGGACTGGGCGGGGTCGGCCTGCTCTGTTTCAGGCATCATGGTTACATAAAGTTCATGTCCCGGGCGAAGCTTGCGGGGACTGAAGACTGTCGAAAGCGCGGCGATGGCGTCATGCGCGATGCGGCGATCGATGCCGGCATTGGTCAGCATGCCCATTAATGTGTCGCCCTTACCCACGGCCAGAACGCGCGTGACTTCCTTGGGCGGCGCCAAGACGGCGGCCGGTTCACTCAGGTCGATGTCATTCGGGCCGATGGCTGCCGTCTGTGTATCACTACCGGCTGTGCCGGATTGTAGTGCTGGTGCGCCGGACAACAGGTCTTCCGACCCTGTGTCGACGACCGTGCCCTCCGCGCCGTATTGGTCGGCCGGACCTCTGCTGCCGACGGCGGCGCCGGTAATCAGACCGCCGGAGGCGATGAGGCAAGCCGCTGCTATAAGACGTGTGCGCCGCATTGTCTTCTCGAACTGTTTTGATTTACCGGGGAGTGCCGTTTCGTCCGACGGAAGGAATTGATCCTCCTGCATCGGGTTTGCCTGCCCATTTGCGAATTTGTCTGCCGTTTCGTTATACACGTGCCCATCCGTATCGATAACGCTAGTAAACTTCGAAACTACATTGGGTTCCGGGATCTTTCCTAAGAGGTAAACTATTAAGAAAGAATAAATCGGCGAAAAAACAGTATAGCTTCGAATTTTTACTTCAATTGAACTGAAAGTGCTGAAATCCGGTTTCGAAGTCAAGCATTCTCAAAGGGAATGGGCGGTTTGCCGCAGTTTTTTGGGAAAGGGCGCATGGCCGGATCCGGACATGCGAAAAGCCTTTTCTCAGGGGGACGCGACGCTGAAAACGGTGGCCGTGAATTTTCTTGCAAAAAAATCGTCACAAAGGGTTTGACACCCCCGAAGCCCAGACGTATAAGCCGCCCCTCAGCGCGGGCCGGGGGCCAACAAACCTCGCCGCGCTGAAGTGTGAGACGGTATTTTTCGCGGCAACGCGAACACTGATTTCACCGGTTTTTGGACAATTGAATATGATAATGGAAGGGATGCCTGGGCGGCGTGTCTTCTGGGTCTGGAGCTTCGGTTCTGGGTTTAGATGGTGCGATATAAAGTCGTCTAGGTGTCTTATGCCAATGCAAGTAATTCGGCCAAGTTTCTTGTGGAACTTGGAATGATTGTGAGTATGGAAAGACGCTTGGAATGTGGAGTATTTGGACCTTTTGGTTTGAATATCTCTGTCTGAACTTGAGAGTTTGATCCTGGCTCAGAACGAACGCTGGCGGCAGGCCTAACACATGCAAGTCGAGCGAGA
>NZ_SADE01000003.1 GCF_004005845.1 Hwanghaeella grinnelliae
CCGTACGTGTCCGACATAACCTTCGTAATCGCAGCCGTCAGCGTCGTCTTGCCATGGTCAACGTGACCAATCGTGCCGATGTTGCAGTGCGGCTTATTACGCTCAAACTTCTCTTTCGCCATCTCTACACGTTCCCTGGGTCTACCAGTTAATCTTTCAAGTTCATGCACCGCGCACGGCACACCGCTTCCGACACTTCCAGACCGCGGCCCTTTTACCCGGCTGCGTTGTTGGGCAGCCAAGGCACCGGACAAATCCGGCTGACTGGAGCGGGCAGCGGGAATCGAACCCGCACCAAGAGCTTGGAAGGCTCATGTGATACCATTTCACCATGCCCGCACAAAAATCGACGACAGAACGGCCGATACGGTCTTGTCCCGTACCAGCCCTTGTACCGTCGGCCCCATGCAAACCCGCAGGGCACATCGCATGGTGGAGGGAGTTGGATTCGAACCAACGTAGGCTAAGCCAACGGGTTTACAGCCCGTCCCCTTTAACCACTCGGGCATCCCTCCAGAATGCGTGCCCAAACCGAACCTGGAACTCTTGTCGGCGGCGTGCGGTGTATGACTTGCTACAGGGGATGTCAACTCCATTACCGGCACCAATTGGCCGATGTCGTGCTTGGTTTGCTCTTGCAGCATCGCGCTGCTTGCGGCGCTGCCTTTCCGGACCTACAGCTATCTTCCCGAAGGGAAGGAAGAGATGACGAAACGCAATCCAAGAAAATCAGGCCTCGGCAAGCCCCCCAGCAAATCCCCCGGTAAATCCCAGGGCAAGCCCCAAGGAAAACCCCAGGGTAATTCCCCGAGCAAATCCCCAGGCAATTCCCCAGGCAATTCCCCAGGCAATTCCAAGGGGCGGAACACGGGCCGGGCAAGGTCCGAAACGCGCGGAAAAGCGCCCCGCGACAAGCGTGTCTGGCTGTTTGGCCAGCATCCGGTGACCGCTGCCTTGGGCAACCCCAATCGCTGGGTCCAGCGACTATTGGCAACGCGGCAGGGATTGGAGCGCTTGGCCGAGGCAAAAAACCTGCACGATATCTCGGTGGAAGAAACCGACGGTCGAACCCTGGAAACACTGCTGCCGGAAGGCGCGGTTCATCAAGGCCTTGCCGCCCTCTGTGACCCGCTCGATCCGGTATTCGTCGAGGATATCATTTCCGATGAAAGCGAATCGAAGCCTGTCCTGATCCTCGATCAAGTCACCGACCCCCATAACGTCGGCGCTATCTTGCGGTCCGCCGCGATTTTCGGCGCCGCTGCCGTGATCATACAGGATCGCAACGCCCCGCCGGAAAGCGGTACCCTGGCCAAATCGGCAAGCGGCGCGCTCGAATCGGTCCCTCTGGTCCGCGCCGGCAATCTCAGCCAAACGATCGGAATTTTGCAGACCGCCGGATACTGGGTCGTCGGCCTTGCCGGCGAAGCGGAGGGTATGCTTCAGCAGGCAAAACTGAATCGGAAAACGGCGATCGTGCTGGGTGCCGAAGGGGCGGGCCTGAGACGGCTGACGGCGGAACGATGCGACCAATTGGTGCGTATTCCCATGGCGCCGAACCAGATCGGCAGCTTGAATGTGTCGAATGCCGCCGCCGTCGCCCTTTACGAATTGTGGCGTGCGGCGTCATCCGCGGATGCGTGACAGAGATTGAGGCACCGATTGCGGGAACAGTGAGAACAGAAGGACCGGTTCCTGCAGCAGGTAAAATTCATCGCGCGGCGTCATGTCGGTAATGATGAAGTGAAACTGAACGGCGCCCCCGCTATTCACATGGCCATTCTTGAACCGGACGCGGTCATGCGGCTCAGATATCCGTTCACCCACCAGGAAACGGTCGGAATGGAAGGCACTGCGATCTACGGCGCGGGTCTGATCGAACGAAAGACCGTCCCAATAGTCGCTGGGGCGGCGTAGCTCCTCCTGCAATTCAACATCGAAGCCAACCCAAACGCCTGCTGCGACATTCCGAACACGGCAGACGACCCACAGCCTGAGAATCGGTGCCGCGGCGACCGAACCGGCCAGACGCGCATTGCGGATGGTGATCACGAAGGGCCCAAGCCCGTTCAGGTCTTGATCGATCACGATCGGATCATCGACCGTCCCCGCCCCGGTTACCGATAGAATGTGGAACCCGCCGAGCCTGTCGCTGAATTCAAAGCCACCCGCCCGATGCCATGCGGGTTCGGCCGCGGTTGCGGTAGACGGCATAAAGGCCATGGCGAGCAGAAACACAGCAACAGCGCAGCTAATGCCGAAACTGATTGGCCCCACAGCCTTACGCCATGCCTTTCGGGACCATAGCGTCAAACGTGCCTTCATGATGATTAAGGATACACCATTATCGGCCCGGCAGCTATCGGTGCCCTTTTCACGGTTTCGTTGACGGCAGGTTGACGGCCCATCGCAATAGGCATTACGTCATCGCCGCCTTCCCAGTTGCCTCCAAACGCGCAAAGCGCTAGAGAGTGCCCGTCAAGCCTGGGCTGGCCTAAAACAGGCCATTTGGCGCCCCTATAGCTCAGTTGGTAGAGCATCTGATTTGTAATCAGAGGGTCGGGAGTTCGAGTCTCTCTGGGGGCACCATCTTCCTTCGAGGTGTTCTGGACGACCGTTGGCCCAGGATATGTGAGGCGGAAGATGAGCAGCCCGGTTCGGGAAAATCAGGAAGACGCCTTTGCCTGTTTGTACGCCCTTGCCACGACCGGCGACGCCGAGGCAAAGCGGATCGATACCCACGCCAACGTCATATTCATCGGTCAGGACCGCGTCTACAAAGTAAAGCGGGCCGTCTATTACCCCTTCCTGGACTATTCGACAGTCGCGCTGCGCTACCGGTACTGTGCATCCGAAGTGATGCTGAATCGGCGCACCGCCCCGGACCTGTATCTCGGTATCATCCCCTTGATCCGGACGCCCGACGGGTCGCTTGCCTCGGGCGACATGATCGACGATCCCGACCCGGTCACCCCTCCGCAGATACATCAACAAGCATCCGATTGGGCGGTGGTGATGCGGCGCTTCGACGAGAACGCCTTGTTCGACAAATTGGCCGAACGGGAAGAACTCACCAACGACCATCTGCATGATTTGGGCGAAAGCATCGCGAGTTTCCACGCAAAGACCTCGCCCGTGCGGAACGATTGGGACCGGATAAATCGGGAGGTCCTGACCGACAACCTGGCCGAAATCGCCGACGCGCCGTGGCTGCCTGCTGACGCCGTCGCGGATCACCGCAGGCAATGCGAGGCATTGTTCGAAACGCTTGCGCCCCGACTGGCCCAGAGAGCGGCAGACGGGTTCATCCGGCAATGCCACGGTGATATCCACCTGCGGAACATCGTCCTCATCGATGGGCGCGCAACACTGTTCGACTGCATCGAATTCAGCGACGACTTTTCCCAAATCGATTGCCTCTACGATCTGGCCTTCCTGCTGATGGACCTTGAGCATCGGGCAATGCCGGGGGCCGCGTGCCGGGTTCTGAACCGATATCTCGAAGAAACCGGGGATTATGCAGGCATCGGTCTGTTGCCTTTCTACACAGCCCTGCGCGCCCAGGTTCGGGCGAAAATTGAAATCGCGACCGTCGGTTTCGCGGAAACGCAGGAACAGGCCGACCAACACCGCCGCGAAGCGATGCAATATTTCAACCTAGCCTGCAGGGCGATCAATCGCCCTCCTGCTCGCCTAATCGCGGTCGGCGGCCCATCCGGGTCAGGCAAGTCGACACTCGCCATGGCGGTCGCGGAACGCATGTCACGGCATTATGGCCCGGCGGTCATGGTCCTACGCAGCGATGGGATCCGGAAATCCCTATTCGGTGTTGCCGAAACCACCAAATTACCGCCTGAGGCGTACAAGACCGAGGTCAGCAAGCGTGTTTACCGACATATGCATGAGGCCGCAGCGCTCGCCCTGACGCAAGGTGCTCCGGTCTTGTTGGACGCCACACATACCCACCCGGACTCCCGACAAGCGGCATCAGACCTTGCGGCCTCCCAAAGCGTGCCGTTTCAGGGGCTTTGGGCTACGGCCCCGCGGGACGTTCTGGTCGATCGAGTCTCCGCGCGGACGCAGGATGCTTCCGACGCCGATGCCGCGATTGTTCGGATGCAGTTGAAGCAGGATTGGGGAGTGCTCGACTGGGCGGAAATAGACACTTCCAAAAGGTCCAGTGGCTTGGATGAACAGGCCGCCTCGGAAGCGAAAGCCGCCGAAATTCTCAATCTGGCCTGACGATCAACTGGAACCGCCGATCCAATACGGGGCTGGTTGGCCCGCACCCACTCCTGAGCTCAACCATTCTTCCCAAGTTGTCTCGATCGACCCGTAGACGCCGTTCCCGCGAATCCTCGAAAGCCCGACGTCCAGCGCCTGCGCCAGCCAAACGGACCTGGCGTTGTCTGCTCTCGAAAAAGACACGAAAAGATCGAAATTGGCCAATTCCGCAACGGGCCTAGGCACCGGAGACATCTTTTCTGCATTGTTGCCGATATGGAACTGGGCAACCTTCTCGTAAACCACGGCAAAATTCGCCCGCCCGCGCGATACGAGGGCCAGCGTCTGCAGATCCGTATCGACCTCGATCTTCCGTATACGGGGGTTCCCGTCGAAGACATCTGTATAGGTGTAACCGCGGACCACTGAAAAAGTCGCCGTTTCGAATTGTTGTTTGGTAAAGACTTCCTGAAATGACGGCGGGCCATAAACCAAAACCCGGCCGCGAAACAACGGCATCTTGTGGAAAAGGTACCTCTGCAAATTTTCCTCGGAATCCGTGGTGTTGAAACAGCCGTCTATCCTTCCGGCCTGCACCTCCCGAAGACAGCGGCTATACGGCATCTGAACCAAATCCAACGCACAGCCGACCGCCTCAAACGCAGCCGAGACGATATCCAGCGAGAACCCGCGAAGCTGTTCCTCGTAAACACCAGTATAAGGGAAGAAGCTGTCCTCTGCCGCCAACACGACCTTCTCGTCAGGGCTACAGCGCGGCGAGACAGCGTCCGTCGCGTGCCCCGCGGTCGTCGCCATCACTAGGAATAATGCAATCGCTATTCTAATCAAACCCAAGCCCCGGCACCCAAGACAGTCCCCACAAAAAGCTATTCTACACAAAATCCATCAAAAATAACGACCAAGTTAATATTTAGAATAGGCTGAAGTTACATGCCGACACAAAGATAAGAGATAACTAAATCTTTTTTCATTATTGCGAGGATATACTTTTTGTTGTTTTGATCAGAGAGATTTTGGGATTCATTATTTAGTTCGTACTTTGAAAACGTCGAAACAACTGCAGTGGAAAGAATGCCGTTCCAACCTTCGTCAATCCCATTTCGGCGCCGACTATCGGTGCGGCAAGCCCAGCTTGCCGTCGTGATCGCGCTCGGCATCGGGACGGTATCCGCTTTGGCCCAGATCTTGGCCGATGCGTCCAACGAGCGCGAAAGTTTGGAAACTCATGCCTCATTCGTATTGGATTACGCCAGCCTTCCAGCAGCGCGGGCGTCATATCGTCTAGACGGTGTCGGTGCACAGGAATTGGCGCAAAGCTTGTTGAGCGATCCCGCGTTAATAGAGACGACTATCCTCGATGATTTCGGAGACCTCCTCGCGAAAGCCACGCGGCATGCGTCCATGCAACATGGGGTCGTTACGGATTTCCTCCTCGGTTCCAAACCGATCGGTTTTGAGCGCGACTTGTTCATCAACGCGACCACCTATGTGGGGAAACTAAAGATCGAGATCGACCCCATCGCAGCCGCACCCGGTTTCGAACAACGCACGATAAACTCAATAGTGTCCGAATTGGTTAAGAGCTTGCTGCTGTCGGTCCTGCTGCTGGTCATCTACCAGTTTATGGTCACAAAGCGGGTCACGCGCTTGGCCGAGCAGGTTGCGCTGTCAGGCAATGCTAATGACGGCGAGGTGGACGGGGACGAACTCGACCAACTCGAACAGCGCTTCAGGGATTGGACGATGGCCTTGAAAAACACCGCCCGGAAAGCCGAGCATGCAAACAATGCGAAGACGGTTTTCCTGGCCAGTATGAGCCATGAGATGCGCACCCCGTTAAACGCGATCATCGGATACGCCGAAATGCTGGAAATGGGCATTGGAATCGATGATCCGTCCAAACGAGCACAATACCTAAAAAGTATCGTCTCATCGGGACGCCACCTCAACAAACTGCTCGCCGACATCCTTGACTTCTCGAAGATCGAGGCCGGCGCTTTGGACTTCCACCTAGAAGAACTTTCTCCAGCCGAAGTCATCCAGGAGAATGTCAGCCTCTTTCAAGACATGGTGGGGGAAAACGGTCTAAAATTCGAAACCGACATGACGGCATGCTCAACGACAGTCATCGCCGACCGTTCCAGATTGCGTCAGGTACTCCTCAACCTGGTTTCCAATGCGGTCAAATACAACAAGCCGGGCGGTATCGTTCGGATAGGCTGTATTTGCACGGACCCGCGCCTCATCCGCCTGTATGTAGAAGATACTGGAATCGGCATCCCCGAGGATCAACGCGAGGTCCTTTTTTCCGATTTCGTGAGAGGCCGCCATCACCAGGCGGACATTCCCGGCGCCGGATTGGGTTTGGCGATTTCGAAACTGCTCACCGAAGGCATGGGCGGAATCATGGGCTGTGACAGCAAACTAGGGGATGGATCTTCTTTCTGGATAGAATTACCGGCCAAGACGAGCGCGCCTTCAGGGATCAATACAAAAATCCCGGAAATTCGGACATGACGATTGCTGAACCAGGGAGGGCTCGCAGCAATGAGCTGTAGGGGGGGTGAATTCTCAAACTTTGCGGCTGCCCTGCGACGTGGCTCATTGTATGCCCTTGTTCTGTCCGTGTGCTTGGCGGCCGCATCACCAACACCTGGCTTTACCAGCGAACCGCCGAAGCGCGTGCTATTCGTGAATCCCGGCTTCGCTGACAAAGGCTTCTGGAAAGCCGTCAGCGAAACGATGGAGGCCGCAGCCACAGCGTTGGGCTTCGAGTTGACGATCGTCAGCGGGGACAGAAAATGGCCCCTGATGGTGTCGCGCGGCCTTGCCGCACTAAACGACTTGAAACCGGATTATGCCATTCTGGTGAACGAACATCAGCAGGTTCCTCAGTTAATGGAAGCCGCCGAAGCAGATGGTATCAAGACAATCCTGCTTCTGAACGGGCTAACGGCGGACCAAGAGGCGCGCATGAATGGCCCGCGTCAGACCCTGTCTAACTGGTTGGGAACGATCACACCGGACAATGAGATCGCCGGTTACGAAATGGCCCAATCACTTTTGACAGCTGGCGGCGCGCTAGGACTGGATAAGGACGGCTTGTCGATCCTTACACTCGCTGGGGACTTCAAGACGCCTGCCTCTATCGTCCGGCTCCAAGGGTTAGACCGGGCTTTGCAGGAATTCAGACCGTTGTCCGAGGCCCGACGAATAACCGTGAATTGGTCGGAACGACAAGCATATGAGCGGACAAAAATTTTCCTGAAGACCTCACGTGTCGATGGTATTTGGGCTGCTAACGATCCCATTGCGATTGGCGCGATCAAGGCATCGCGCGAAGCCGGTAAGGAGCCGGGTCGGGATATTGTCGTCACCGGCCTCAATTGGTCGCGCGAAGCCGTCGACCTTGTGCGCGATGGGAAAATGACGCTGACCCATGGCGGTCATTTCCTGGCCGGGGCATGGGTCATCGTTCTGCTTTACGACTATGAAAACGGTAAGGACTTCGCGGAGATTTCATCGCACCTATCCTTCCCCATGAGCTCGATCCACGCCGGGAACGCCGACGCCTATGTCGACGCCTTTGGCGATGGGGACTGGTCCAAGATCAACTTCAAACATTTCAGCCGCGCCGAGAATCCAAGCCTCAAAAAGTACCCGTTCAACTTGACCGCCCTGCTCTCATCCCGACGCGTGGACTGACAAATGGCAACCATGACACACGGCATACGGCAAGACATCACAGGACATCCGAAACGGATTCCTTTCCGCAAGCGGTTGGCCGTCCGCCAAGCTGCATTCGTCGTGACGGTCGCCTGCCTGCTGGGATTGTTGAGCAGCGTTGTCCAGATCTATTTGGATTTCGGCGATCAGGTCCGTAACAGGGACCGCGATATCGACCACTATATTTCGACCGTTTACGAACCAGCCGCCAACGCGCTTTGGGAACTGAACGGCAATATGGCGGATGCAATCGTTGGAGGATTGCTCGGCTACGACCTTTTCGTTGAGGCAACCTTGACCACGGGCAACGGTTTTCCGCTCGCTCAAAAGGAACGGCCGATCATGGACAGCGGCGCCATCAAAATGGCGGAGTGGTTGTTTGGGGGTCGACAAGAATATGCGGTCGACATCAACTACAACGATGACGGCCAGCCTTTCCGCGTTGGAACCCTGACCGTCATCTCACATCCCTACAAAATGGGTAGTCAATTCATACAGCGCGCCGCCGTGACTTTTGTTGGCGGTTTCCTGAAAAGTTTAGTCCTCGCCGGGGTCCTGTTGATTGCTTTCTATCTGACCCTGACCAAGCCACTTGAATCTCTGTCACGTCAGGTCGATGCGCTGGACCCGACCGATGTCGATGGAGAAAAAGTCGTGATCGACACATCGGCAAAGGACGATGAACTCGACCGGATCGTCCAAGCGATCAACAACCAAATCGACCTGACTCATAACCATCTCCGAGAACTCGATGCGGCACATCAGGCCTTGGAACAGGTCAACAAAGACCTCGAGACCGCTGTCGATGTGCGGACGAAGGAATTGACGGACGAGATCGAAGCCAAGGTCAAAGTCGAACGGCAATTGAGGATCGCGGCGGCCCAAGCCGAGGAAAGTGCCTTGGCACGAACGCAGTTCCTGGCAAACATGAGCCACGAATTGCGCACGCCGCTTAACGCCATCATCGGATATAGCGAATTCGCCAAAATCAACTTGGACCACGTCCCACCCGAAAAATTGCACGAATATCTGGGCCATGTGCATGGCGCGGGAACGCACCTGCTGGATCTGGTAAACTCTATCCTGGATCTGTCTCGGATGCATGCTGGCCGTATGCCGGTCGATTATGAAGAAGTGGACCTCAACGAGCTGGTCGCCGATGTTGCGCAAAGCCTTGAATCCGCCTGCACCAAGAACAGAGTTGACCTTACCCTCGATCTCGATCGCGACCAGTGCCGGATCGTTACTGATCGTTTGAAAATAAAACAGGTTCTGTTCAATTTGCTCGGGAATGCGGTGAAATTTACAACCGATGGCTCGGTCAGGGTGGAGAGCCGCTGGGACAGCCCGGAAGAAGACTTGCTCACCATTTCGGTCCATGACACCGGGATCGGCATCGACCCTTTGGCGCTGCCCACAATTTTCGAAAATTTTACCCAAGCGGAAACGCATCTCAGTCGGCGTTTCGACGGTTCAGGCCTCGGTTTGTCAATCGTCCGCGAGACCTGCGAATTATTGGGCTGGACGGTTTCCGTAAAGAGCGAAGTCGGATCGGGTAGCTGTTTCACGCTCGTCCTGCCGCTCGGTTCGGCAACCAGGATCGACCAGAGCGACAGGAGCGGGGAAACAGCATGAAGACCCGTTGCCCGGCCCCACAGAGATAGGTGAGGTAGGGTCTTCGGCCTAGCGCAAAATTCAGAGCGAACGATTGGAAACGCCCTATTGGCGGCCACCACAAGGGTTCTTGGTTTCCGGCAACGGCGCGGGCGATCTTGAATCGGGCTATTGTCTTCGGAGGACATCCCGGAGGATGTCGACGACGATGCGCGTTCCTTCTTCGACGATGGTCACATCATCCCCCACGATGATCCGTTCCAGGCCTTCCCGAAGCTTCGGCAGGCGCCCCTCCAAATCCGTCGGCAATCCCCGTTTTGCGATGCCCGGCGGTAGAGGCTTTCCGCGCGCGAGGTTCTTGGCGATGCCCGGCGGCAGGGACTTCGTCCCGATCCCCTTTTCCCGGACGTAGCGCTCAATGATCGTCCTGTCATTCTCGCCAAAAATCCCGTCCAGAACTTCGTCTATCACCTCGTCTTCGAGCCGATTCTCCTGCTGAGTGCTATTTTTAACCTGGGCATTGCCTTGCCCATGTCCTTTCGCCTTGTCGTTCTTGGCCATACTTTCCGATGGGAAACCAACCGCAAGTACCACCGTGAGAAGTCCCGTTGCTGCAGCGGAAGCGATGGTTTTGAACATTTTACTTACCTCCGTAATGGGGCGTCCCCTACCCGCGATATTGCTGTACCGGCAGAGACGCTTTTACATTAGGTAAGGTGCAAGCACGACTTCCGCAAATGGCATAGTCGATTATTGTAGTTCCCCGGTGGGTCGGAATTGTCACAAACCTGAAAATTCGGTTGTGCGAGCCCTGAGATTTTTGAGTATTAATCCCACCAATCCACTATAGTTCCGCAGGTTTTATACTGGAATCGACCAAATTGGGTATTAACAGGCGTAGGGTTCAGGGAAGCCAAAGTGCGTTTCTTTTCTTTTTCCGACAACTCGTCCTTTCACCCAGCGCGACGGTGGCTCTATTGGCAACCGGTGTTTTTTTGTTTCCTGTTCGTCCTCGTGGCGGCCGGCGCCATCGGCTTTTTTCTGAACGACTTGGCTGAACGCGCAAACCAGGACGCAGCGAAAACCTCGCGCCTGCTGGTGACTACGGCAATCGGCGTTATCGAAAAGGATCTTGTCGGCAGGATGGTCGATTATTCCTGGTGGAACGACATGAACGACCAGGTGACCGGCAACCTCGACCCGGATTGGGCGGACGATAATATCGGTTCATATCTGCAGGAAACGTTCTCATACTCCGGCACCTATGTCCTTTCCGCCGATGGCGAGGTGATTTTTGCAAGCCTTGGGACCGATCCGCTGCCGGACTCCCCTATAGAGCTTCTTGGAGAAGCCAGTGACGTCTTCCTGGCCAGCCTACAGGAAACGCTCATGGACGAGTCGGTCCCGAGATCGACCGCTGCCGTGTACAACGACAAGATCTACCTGCTCGCAGCAGCTGCTGTAACGCCAGAGGATCCAACCGAAGAACAATTGACGTTTCATGTTCGCCCTACTCTTTTTTTCGTGCGAGAGCTTGACGATGCCATGATGTCCGACATCGCTGAAAACTACGGTGTCGGCAATCCGGTCATTGTTCTAGGACAGTCGTCTACCGGCGTCCCCCTGACAAATGCGGCCGGCACGGTCTTGGCCAGCGTCGTCTGGGATCAAGCCAGGCCCGGCGATGCAATCCTGGTGGACCTAATCCCGAAACTGGCGATTGTATCCGCAATGCTGTTGATCGCCGCTTTGACAATTTACTTTTTCTGGATCAGGGCAGCCTTGTCGGCCAGTGAGGCAAAATCACAACTGCTGGCCAAGATGAGCCATGAATTGCGCACCCCGTTGAACCCCATCCTGGGATTCTCGCAAATGATGATCGGTGAGACCGTCGGCCCGATCGCCCCGATCTATAAAGGGTACGCAAAAGACATCCACCGAAGTGCGTCGCATCTGCGGAACATCATCGAAGGGTTGTTGGACTTCTCGAAGATCGAGGCAGGGAAGGTGGTCTTGCGCGAAGACGTGCTGGACCTCGATGGTTTGATCGAAAGCGTCATTCAGATCGTGACACCGGTTGTCCAAACCGATCCGTCGAGTCCAGCCGGAGAGACTCCGGAGATCCGGCACGAAGTGGCAGAAGATGTGCCGAAAATTCGTGGTGATGAACTTCGAATCCGACAGGTTCTAATCAACATGCTCTCGAACGCCATCAAATTTTCAGATGGCAAACCGGTAACGATCCGCGCGTTCAAGCATGGTAACAGCGCCCAAATCACCGTCGAAGATAATGGCATCGGCATATCCAAACTCGATCAGCGCAAGCTGTTCGAGCCATTCGTCCAGGCCAGCCCCAAGAACGGCACGATTGCTACACCTGGAACCGGACTTGGATTGGTGATTTCACGGGAATTGATGCGCCTTCACGGTGGGTCACTCGACCTGAAAAGTGTGCTGGGCGAAGGGACCACGGTCACCTTGACCTTTCCAAACAACAGAACCCTGAACGGCTAACCAATCAGGCCGGATAGTGATCAAGGACCGGCAGACTGCGGGTCACTGGTCGCCGAAGCGGACGATCTCACCATGTTTGGTACAAGAGGGTTCCGACAAGCTGACGAAAAGCTCGGCAACCTGTTCCGGTTGGGTGATTGTTTCCGGTTTCTCACCCGGAAACGCCTGGGCACGCATACCAGTCGCAACCGGCCCCGGGCTTAACAAATTGACCCGAAGATTGGTCTTCCTGGTCTCCTCCGCATAGGTCTTCACCAAGGCATCCAGCGCCGCCTTGGAGGCCCCGTAAGAAGCCCAATAGGGTTTCGTACCTTGCGCTGCGCCGGAGGTAACGAAGACGGCCCTGCCGGCGTCGCTTTGCCGTAACACCGCATCACAGGCACGGATCAGGCGTTGGTTGGCATGAACATTCAGGGCAAAAACGCGCTGCCATTCCTTGGGATCCGCATGCGCCATCGGTGTCAGCTTACCAAGCATGCCAGCATTGCCGATCAGGATATCCAATTTCTTGAAGCGCTGATAGATCGAGGCACATAGAACATCGATCTGGTCCAGTTGCAGCAAGTCGACCGGCGCCAAGGTAATCGTGTTACCGTCCGCTTGAACCAGGTCATCCAACTCTTCCAAGCCGCCGACCGTCCGCGCGGTGGCAATCACATGCGCACCTTCTGCCGCGAAGCGACGCGCAACGGCGAAACCGATTCCTCGGCTGGCACCCGTGACCAGAGCCACCCTGCCGGCCAGACGCCCTTCGCCCGCGCCGGAGGTTTCCGACGCGGTACTCGTCGATATATCGGTCATCAGCTAGCGTCCCGCAGCAGCGACAGTTGCCGTTGCCCCCGGGAAACATCCTCATGGTCCTTCAGACGGATCGGATACTCGCCGGAGAAGCAGGCATCGCAATATTGCGGCATCTCGTTGTTCCGCCCTTCCTTGCCCATCGCGCGGTAAAGACCGTCCATGGTCAAGAAGTCCAAACTGTCGCAACCGATAAGATGACGCATTTCCTCAATCGTGTGCTGCGCAGCCAGCAGTTTCGAGCGTTCCGGCGTATCGACACCATAGAAGCAGGAATGCGTGGTCGGCGGACTGGCGATCCGCATATGGACTTCGGTTGCACCCGCAGCACGAACCATTTCCACAATTTTGCGGGATGTGGTTCCGCGAACGATCGAATCGTCCACCAAGACGACACGCTTGCCTTCCAGCATCGCCCTGTTCGCATTGTGCTTCAATTTCACGCCCAAGTGACGGATCTCGTCGGTAGGCTCAATGAAGGTCCGGCCGACATAGTGATTGCGGATGATCCCGTATTCGAACGGAAAGCCCGATTCCTCGGCATATCCGATGGCGCTGGGCACTCCGGAATCGGGAATCGGGACGACAAGGTCCACCTCAACTGGGTTTTCCCGCGCCAATTCCATGCCGATCCGCTTACGTGCCTCGTACACGGAACTGTCTTCGATGACGCTGTCCGGCCGGGAAAAATAGATGAATTCGAAGATGCAGAGCTTCGAGGGGGCGCTTTCGAAGGGGAAATAAGAATGCAGCCCTTCTTCGTCGATGACGATGACCTCCCCGGGGGAGACATCGCGCACCTTGTCAGCACCGATGATATCAAGGCCGACGGTTTCCGACGCCAGGATGTAGGAAGGGCCAAGCTTACCCAGAACCAACGGCCGCACGCCCATCGGGTCTCGCACGCCGATCAGTTTCTTCCGCGTCAGGCATACCAGCGAATAGGCCCCTTCGACCTCACGCAATGTCGAGATCAGGCGGTCGACGACAGAACCGGACATCGTCGCCATCAGATGAAGAATGACTTCCGTATCCGTCGTAGATTGAAAAATGGAACCTCGGCGAACAAGATCTTCCCGCACGTTGATCGCATTGGTGAGATTGCCATTGTGAGCAACGGCCAGACCACCGAATTCCAGATCACCGAAAAGCGGCTGAACGTTGCGACGCATGGTATCGCCGGTCGTCGAATACCGGTTGTGGCCGATCCCCGAATTGCCGACCAGTTGTTCCATCACGGCCGGGTCGCCGAACACGTCCCCAACATGGCCGTTTTCCCGATGTGCGTGGAACTGATCGTCACGATCGTCATACGTGACGATCCCGGTACCCTCCTGGCCACGGTGCTGCAGGGCGTGCAGCCCCAAGGCTAGATGCGCAGCGGCATCCGGCGTACCGTAGATACCGAATATCGCGCATTCCTCGCGCAGTTTATCGTCATCAAAAGGGTTGGTCGTGGTGCGCATGCGGCGGCACTCCCTATTTCCGCGACGGTTCCGTCCAGGTTCCGTGCTTCGGCAAACTGTATATCACAGAGCCCCCAATATCGGGCCTGTTCATTCCACTGTCTTCATCAAAGAGTCAAACTGTTGACGTTGCTTATCGTCATAGGCCGGTTGCTCGGTTCCGTCCTTTTCACCCTCGCCCTGCGATTTTGTGTCGCTCAGCATCTCGGTCATTTTTTGTGCGTCGTCTATGGCTTTCTGGGCTTTACGGGCTTCGTCGGCCGCCAGATTCGCCTTTTTCCGAATGTCTTCCGGAAGCACCTTCATAACGAAATCCGCGCCGACCCGGGCGAAAAGCAGGGACCGGCTATCCTGGACGAATTCAGGCATGTCCTCTTCCTTCTGCTTCATCCATTGTGTCGCAACCAGATAGACAATACTCAAAATCAACACGCCTCGGAGCAGTCCAAAAAGGAAGCCCAAGGCTCTGTCCACAGATCCGGCATGACTGTCCTGCACCATGCTCGAGGCTTTGCTGGCCAGAACGCTGAGCACGATAAGCGTAACGAAACCAACGCCGACGCCCGCAGTAACGTCCGCGACGGCGGGTTCATCAATGTAGTTCAACAGGTATTTCGACAGGAAGCCATATCCATAGAACCCGGCAAGGACTGCGCCGACCCAGGCGGCAATCGACAGCAATTCGCGGATGAAGCCGCGGAAATAGGCCAGCAAGCCGGACATGACCACAAGCGCGATCACAATCAAGTCGAAAATGCCTATAGGCAATTCTTCCATCCAGGTTAGACCTTTGCCCTACTAAATCTCTGCGACCCGCGGTTGGCTATCCGCACTTCGCCCGAAAAATGTTTCCAGACCATGCAAATCCGAAATCTCCATGACCCGAAGCGCGCCGGAATCCGTACGGCTTCGTCGCTTCGGCGTCAACGCGGCGGCGAAGCCCAGTTTCGCGGCTTCCTTAAGTCGCCCTTCCGACTGACTGACCGCGCGAACCTCGCCGCTCAACCCGATTTCCCCGAAGACAACCATGTCCGCGGGTATCGGCTCCCCCGTCAGGGAGGAAACCAGCGCGGCTGCGACCGCGAGGTCCGCCGCCGGCTCGGATATACGCATCCCGCCCGCAACATTCAAATAGACGTCGTTGCCGCTCAATCGATAACCGGCCCGGCCTTCAAGAACGGCAAGAACCATAGCAAGACGCCCGGAATCCCAGCCAACCACGGCGCGCCGCGGTGTTCCCAAGGGCGACGGGGCGACCAAAGCCTGTATTTCGACCAGCATCGGCCGCGTGCCCTCGATTCCCGCGAAAACCGCCGCACCGGCGACATCCCGCTGTCGGTCGCTGAGGAAAAGCTCAGACGGATTGCCCACTTCCATCAGGCCTTCGCCCGTCATGTCGAAGACGCCGATCTCATCCGTCGGTCCAAACCGGTTCTTCACGCCGCGCAAAATTCTGAAAGGATGCCCGCGCTCACCTTCGAAATAGAGCACCGTGTCGACCATATGCTCCAGGACCCGCGGACCGGCAATCGCGCCTTCCTTGGTGACGTGGCCGACGATAAGAAGCGCTGTGCCGCGCCGTTTGGCGACACGGATCAACTCCTGAGCACAGGCACGAACCTGGCCCACCGTTCCGGGCGCGGAATCCAGCGAGTCGACATACATGGTCTGGATCGAGTCGACGACGATGACGGCGGGGCCATCCGCGGCATCCATGGCCGCCGCGATATCCCTGACATTCGATGCCGCGGCGAGTTCTACCGGTGCTTCCGCCACGCCCAGACGTTCCGCCCGCATGCGGATTTGGTCGACAGCTTCTTCACCGGACACATAGGCGCATTTCGCATGTTTCGACAGCGCCGCGACCGCCTGAAGCAACAAGGTGGATTTTCCGATTCCCGGGTCACCGCCGATCAAGGTCGCGGATCCCTCGACCAAACCGCCGCCCAGAACACGGTCGAATTCACCGATATCCGTGGCAAGACGGGGTGCACGCTCGCTTACCCCGGTCAACGGCACGAAAGCGATGCGGCCAGCGCGATTCTTGGCAGATTCGCCCTTCCCCGAGGCTTTTCCGCCGACCGGTGGCGCGTCGACAATCTCTTCGACAACGGTGTTCCATTCGCCACAGCCGTCGCACTGGCCGGCCCATCTCACATGGACCGTTCCGCAAGACTGACAGACAAAACTGGATTTGGATCGCGCCATGGTCAGATCGGCATTCGCATCGTTCGGACTTGTGGCCTGTCATAGGCGACAATCGCCCGGAGTTCAAACGAGCGTATGCTGCCTTCGAAAAGCATAGCCACGCTCCGCCGATTCCTGCGCCGGTGCAAATCTGCTACCGAAAAAAACGAGCGATACAAACCAGCAGTCTTCTTCCGCTGGACACTTATTGTTTCCATTCGTCACCAAACAGCCTCTGGATAGACCGTAGCCGAGACACAATCTTCTGTGTCGAACGCTTTTTTAAGGAGCTTGAGACATGCATATCGCCAAATTGGTCCCCGGTATGGAGACATCAGACGGGGCAGGCGTGCGGCTGACTCGAATGATCGGGACACCGCAGGTCGATATGGTCGACCCTTTCCTGATGTTGGACCGCTTCGACAATGACGATCCCGGTGCCTATGTCGGCGGCTTTCCCGACCACCCCCACCGTGGATTTGAGACGGTAACGATCATGCTGGACGGCAAGATGCGTCATCGCGACTCGACCGGCGGCGAAGGCGTGATCGGACCGGGTGACGTTCAATGGATGACGGCCGGTCGCGGCATCATACATTCGGAAATGCCGGAACAGATCGAAGGCCGGATGCGCGGGTTTCAGCTTTGGGTAAATCTCCCTGCATCCGAGAAGATGAACCCACCCGCCTATCAGGACATTACGGTCGATACGATCCCCGTGGTGGAAGATGCCGGCGTGCGTGTCCATGTCGTCGCTGGAACCTATGGCGCCGCGGAGGGCCCGGCTAAATCACACACCCCAATTCGTCTCCTTCGTGTGGAGTTGGCACCGGAAACCGCTTGGACGGTCAAGACGGAACCGGGCCGGAACACATTCTTCTGCCTATACGAAGGCAGCGTCACGGGAGCGGACAATCAGGGCAGCGACAAGGAAGCGATTGCCCCTTCCCTAGCCGTCCTGGCGGGAACCGGCGAAACCACGCTGACGGCTGGTTCGAAAGGCGCGGCTCTGTTCCTCGGCGAAGGGGTTCCAATCGGTGAGCCGGTTGCGCGGTACGGGCCTTTCGTCATGAACTCGAAGGATGAACTGATCCAGGCGTTCCAGGATTTCGAGAGCGGACGGCTCGGAACCTGACGGGATAAATACAGGATCGGTATTGCCGCGCCGGACGGCGTCGTGAAGACTGAAGCAATGAGCGGCGAGAAAACACTACTGGCGGTCATACACGCCCCGTCACCCAATACAAAACGGCTGCGGGACGCGGTCGCCAAGGGCGCGAGCCATCCCGATGTTTCCGGAATAGCCGTCACGTGCCTGTCTCCCTTCGAGACGACGCCCGACCATGTCATGGCCGCCGACGCGATCATCTTGGGAACGACGGAAAACCTTGGGTATATGTCTGGCGCGCTGAAGGACTTCTTCGATCGGTGTTACTATCCCGTCTTGGAGGCAAAGCAAGGCACGCCGTACTGCCTGTTCATCCGCGCGGGACACGACGGCACAGGGACCCGCAAGGGCGTCGAGACCATCGTTACCGGATTGCGTTGGAAAGCTGTGATGGACCCATTGATATGCCGCGGCGACTGGGATGAGGGGTTTGTCCCGCAGTGTGAGGAATTGGGCCTGACGATGGCTGCCGGCTTGGAAGCCGGTGTGTTTTAGCCGATCGCCAGGCTCAACATTGCAAAAAAACCGTAATTACGACCCTGCCTTGTCGGCGATAGCTTTCGCCAGCATGTCCCGCTCCTTACAGCCGGACGGGCACAGAGCGTCGAGCTTCGCCAGTTGCTCCTTCGCCAAATCCATCTGACCCTGCTGCAGATACAACTCGCCAAGATACTCGTTGGCGTCGATATGATCGGGGTCCAATGTGAGCGCGCGCTCATACGCGTCCCACGCCAAATCAAACTTCTCTGCGCCCTGCATACGATAACTGAATCCCAACATGTTCCATATGTCCGGGTTTTGCCGATCCAGCTTCAACGCATCCTTCAACTGATACACGGCGTATCGGTAATTCTCTTTCTTGATGGCAGCCGTGGCTCGGCGCATGAAGTCTTCCGGCTTGTCCGGGGCATCGGCCCAGCTTTGACCGGAGCATAGAATTCCGAGGGAAATGGTCGACGCTGCAAGAATTCGAAAAAATGGCATGAGGGATTCTCCTCCATCAAATGTCTCCGGCTCGGTTCCCGAAGCCCAACCAGGACGGTTTATCGATACACCCCCAACACGCGTATCATTATACCAAGGCGAATTGATTGCGATCAAAGATTTTTACCGAGAATGCCTGACAATTAGCGCCTTTCCTGCTGATCCCCCATTGGATAGGGTTTTAGCCAATCGAGGAAACGCTCCCACAACAATTGAAAGACAAAACAATGTCGACGACTTTGGAAAGCTTTGCCGCATCCTGCAAAACAGTGCTGACGGAACAGCCGGGAAAACCCGGTTGGGAAGCCGTGTGCGGACTGGTCCGGGAAGCCTTGGCGGACAAGGAATTCGTTTCGACTTACATCCTTAGCTCTACTGAGAAACGGAAGATCGCCTATGAAGACCCCGATCTAGGTTTCTGCGTCTGTATCCACACCTATGACGGTGCCGCCAAGGGCGCCCCGCATGATCATGGTCCCACCTGGGCGATATACGGACAGGCGGAAGGCGAAACGGAGATGACGGATTGGGAGATGATAACCCCACCGTCGGACGGAAAACCGGGCAAAGTGCGGCAAACCAGGAGCTACGTCATGAAACCGGGTGATGCGCACCTTTATGAACCGGGCGACATACACGCCCCCTTGCGGGAACATCCCACGCGGCTGTTGCGAATCGAAGGGGCCAATACCGACAAGATTGACCGCACGCCGATGGAGCCCGCTTAAAAGCCGCATCTGGCATGAAAAACGCCGCGGCCAGAGCCGCGGCGTTTTTTGTTCCGGATAGCCGGCAATGTTGGCTTAGCCGCGCCCCATGAAGGGCATCAAGTTCGCCATGATCGTCATGGTCTGGATCGACGTATCCAAGGGCAAAGACGCCATTTGAACCACAGCGTCACCGACATGGGCGACATCCATCCGAGGTTCGACTTTCGTTGTGCCGTCAGGCTGCGGAACACCTTCGGTCATGCGTTCGGTCATCGGCGTCGCTGCATTTCCGATATCGATCTGATTGCAGCAGATATTGTACCGACGGCCGTCCAACGCGGTCGTCTTGGTGATGCCGGTCACCCCGTGTTTCGTCGCCGTATAAGCTATTGAGAACGGCCGCGGCACATGCGCGGAAATCGACCCGTTGTTGATAATGCGGCCACCCTGCGGATCCTGGTTCTTCATGATGCCGAAAGCAGCACGCGTGCACAGGAAAACACCGGTTAAATTCACATCGACAACCGCTTTCCACTGATCGACGGAAAGTTCATCCATGTCGATGGCAGGCGCCCCCATGCCTGCGTTGTTGAACGTAACGTCCAACCGGCCAAAGGTCGCGACGGTCTTGTCAAACAGCGCTTGCACCGCATCCGCGTCGGCCACATCGGTCGGCACCACAAGGGCGCGGTCGCCGGCGCCCGACATGCTCGCCGTCTCCTCCAGGACATCTGCCCGCCGCCCGGCAAGTGCCACCGAATACCCATCCTTCAACAGCGCCAGGGCGGCCGCGCGTCCGACCCCCGTTCCCGCGCCCGTAACCACTGCAACCTTGCCATTTCCTGACATACCAAATTCCTCCCTAATTGTATCCGCCACGTGACACCGCGGCGCCCCCCCGGACAGGCCGGGAAACAGTGCCGTTCAGACTAGAATAGAATGACGTTCCTCAGGGCTTCGCCCCGTTTTGTCGAGGCGAGCGCCTCGTTTATGCCATCTAGGGGATACCGGTTCGTGATCAACTCGTCCAGTTTCAAGCGCCCTTGCCGGTAAAGCGAGATGAGGTTCGGAATATCGACGCCGATCCGACTGGTTCCCATTTTCGATCCCAATATACGTTGGTTCGATGCGGCAACGGTTCCGGGATCGACTTCCGCCATAACGCCGCTTGGCGGCATGCCGACCAAGACAATCGCCCCACCGCGCGCCGCCATCGGGAAGGCCTGTTGAAAAGCCGGTTTGGCGCCGACGGTCACGAAGACATAATCCGCGCCGCGCCCGCCGGTCAGGCCGCGCACCTTCTCGATCGCATCATCCCCGGCGGCCTGAACCGCGTGGGTCGCACCGAACCGCAGGGCGGTCTCTAGCTTCACATCGCTGATATCCAGGGCAACGATTGTCCGCGCCCCGGCGATCGCCGCCCCCTGTACGGTGTTCAACCCGACCCCGCCGGCGCCGATCACCACGACTGTGGCCCCCGGCGGCACCTTGGCAGTGTTCGCGACGGCGCCATAACCCGTGATCACGCCGCATGCCAGCAACGAGCCCACATCGAACCCCATATCTGTGGGCATGGCGACAATCTGCGATTCGTGAACGGTGACCGCCTCGGCAAAAGCGCCGGTTTCCATTCCCTGGACCAAACGCTCACCGCTTTTACTCGTAAGGACAGAGGCGCTGTCCAGGGGCACCTCCCCTTCACAAGAAACCGGAACACCCTGCATGCAGGAAATGCAATGACCGCAAGAACGGATCAGCGTCACCACAACCGGCTGCCCCGGCTTTACCGCGGTAACACCCGCACCGACAGAGCGGACGACACCGGCGGCTTCGTGCCCATAGACGGCCGGCAGCGTTCCGCCCCAAGCGCCATCGATAAAGAAGATGTCGCTGTGACATATCGCACAGGCTTTGATGTCGACGGTGACTTCCCCGGGACCTGCGGGCAGAAGATCTATGTCCTCAAGGGAGAGGGGTTTTCCGAACTCGCGGCAAACGGCTGCCTTCATATTTACTCACTCCCCATAGTTGCGCATCCTGCGCAGATCGTCGCTGGCGGTTTCCGAAGTCAGTTTCTAACGCAGGAATTTTGTTGCAGGGGGTGAAGAAGTTTCATCCCCTGCGCGACAGAAATCACGCTAACAAAGCCGCAACCGAGTCCGAGCCCCATAAAGTAAATCTGAAAGTAAATCAGGACGCAAAAATGAAAATCGCAGACGCCAAGACTTTCGTCGTTGGAAATCCGCCACCGCATTTCGGCGGTCGATATTTTCTATTCGTCAAACTCGTCACCGATACGGGCATCATCGGATATGGAGAGATTTATTGCGCCACCTTCGGGCCCCATACGGTCGCCCAGATGGCGCAGGATGTCATCGACCGCCATTTCATTGGAGCCGATCCCTTCAAAATTGAAACCCTGTGGCGTCGCACCTATGGCAGCGGCTATACGCTGCGCCCCGATGCCAGTTTGATGGGTGTATTGAGCGGGATAGAGACCGCCTGCTGGGACATCATCGGCAAGGCGGTGGACAAGCCCGTCTACGATCTGTTGGGCGGGAAGGTGCATGAGCGGATCCGCTCCTACACCTACATTTATCCCAAGGCCGACGATGACGCGCATGTTTACAGCGACCCCGACGCGGCGGCACAGCGCGCGGCGGAATATGTCGCCCAAGGCTTTACTGCGGTCAAATTCGACCCGGCGGGGCCCTACACGGTGTTCGATCCGCGCCAGCCCTCGCTAGAAGCATTGGAGCGCTCAGAACTTTTCGTGAAAAAAATCCGCGAGGCGGTCGGCACGAAAGCTGACATGTTGTTCGGAACCCATGGCCAATTCACCACCGCCGGCGCCATCCGCCTGGCGCGCCGGCTTGAAGCCTACGATCCCTTATGGTTCGAGGAACCAACCCCGCCCGAGGTGCCGGAAGAAATGGCACGCGTCGCCCGGCAGACGACAATCCCCATCGCAACCGGCGAGCGACTGACAACGAAATACGAATTCGCCCGTGTGCTCCAGCTTCAGGCGGCATCCATTCTGCAAATGGCACTCGGCCGCGTCGGCGGCATCCTGGAAGCGAAGAAAATCGCAGGGATGGCGGAAACGCACTACGCGCAGATCGCGCCACATCTGTATTGCGGCCCGATCGAAGGCGCCGCCAATGCCCAATTGGCGACCTGCACACCCAACTTCCTAATTCTGGAAGGTATCCAGACTTGGGGCGGCTTCCATGCCGACATCCTGAAGAAGCCGGTGCAATGGGAGGACGGTTACGTCATTCCGTCGACTGAACCGGGAATCGGCGTGGAGCTAAATGAAGAGGTTGCGGAAGCACACCCCTATACGGATACGCCGCTGCATTTGGAAATGGGCGCCAATCCGGTCAATCCGGGCGAGGACATTTAGGGATTTTGCATGTAAAAGGACGGGACAAGGTGCACAAGCACTATCGCATTTTCGTTTGAGAGATGGAGACCCCTTCCATGCTGCGTTACATCGCCCCCTTGATCATTGGCGCCGGTCTTTTAGCCGCTCCCGCTTCCGCCGCCGGCCTGTTCGACAAAGCCAAGGATCTGCTGCAGTCCGGGACTGGTGGCAGCGATAGCGGCGGCGCAGCCGGCGCGTTGCTTAGTTCCGCCGAAGTATCCGACGGGCTGAAAGAAGCCCTACGCGTCGGCGCGGAACACGTAACGGCCGACCTGGGGGCCACCAACGGCTTCTTCAAGGACCCGGTCGCCTTCATCCCCCTGCCCGACAGCTTGAAGAAGGCACGCGACCTGATGAAACCGTTGGGCCTGTCTTCCCTGGGGGATGAGGTCGAGTTGCGTATGAACCGGGGGGCGGAAGCAGCCATGCCCGCCGCCAAGGAAGTACTGGTCAATGCCATCAGCAACATGACGCTTGATGACGCCAAAGGCATTTTGAACGGACCGGACGACGCCGCGACCCAATACCTGAAACGCGTCGGCGGCGGCGATATCGAAAGCCGGTTACGGCCCATCATCGACAGCACGCTGAGAGACGTCGGCGCTATCCAGGCGATGGACGCCATGCTGAGCAAGTACAAGAACATCCCCTTTGCGCCGGACGTCACGGCCTCCCTCACCGACCATGCGACGGAAGCCGCAATGGGCGGCCTGTTCCACTATATCGCCCAGGAAGAAGCGGCGATCCGTGAGAACCCGGCGAAGCGGACTACGGACCTGCTGCAAAAAGTGTTTGCGCAATAGCGCTGTTGGTGGCGGCAGCGGACCGTCCTACACTTCACAAAAAGCAGATACTGGAGGAAGCCCATGTCCATTCATGCCGTTGAGGACGCCACGCGCCCGTCACAATATTCCGAAGCCGAGTGGGATGCGCGGGTCCAACTGGCCTGCTGTTACCGATTGATCGACCATTTCGGCCTGACCGATCTGGTCTACAATCACATCACGGTTCGCCTGCCGGACGACTCTCACGATTTCGGTAAGGAAATCTTCCTGATCAACGGGTTCGGCCTGCATTATTCGGAAATCACCGCCTCCAATCTGATCCGCGTCGACATGGACGGCGTCGCACAGGATGAATCGGACTACCCGGTGAACGGCCCCGGCTACGTGATTCATTCTGCGATCCACGGCGCCCGGCACGATGTCGCGTGCATCATTCATACCCATAGCCTCGCTGGCTGTGCGGTATCGTCCATGAAGCAGGGTTTGGTTCCCTTGGACCAACAGTCGATGATGTTCCACAACCGGGTCACCTACCACGACCTGGAAGGCATCGCGACGGATCTGGACGAACAGTCGCGCCTGATCGAAGATCTGGGCGAAAAAAACGCCATGATCCTGCGCAATCACGGCCTGCTCACCGTCGGCCGGTCGGTTGGCGAGGCGTTCCGGCGGCTCTACTACCTGGAACGCGCCTGCAAGCTGCAAGTCCAGGCCATGCAGTCAGGCGCGGAACTATTGATCCCATCGGACAAGGTCGCCGAGCATACCGCCCACCAATGGGATCACGGCCTGGCCCAGCAAGGCACGATCAACCCGATCGAATGGCCGGCCCTAATGCGCCTTATGCAGCGCAAGGACCCCAGTTTCATGTCGTGACGGTTTGAGGGGGAGACGCGGTTTTTGGACTAACCGCTGGCGGCGGAGGCTAGCGCGACATTCGGCATGATCGTCCGTTCCGACGGGAAGGATACGCGGACCGTCGTGCCGGCCCCCGGCTTGCTCTTCACAACCACATCGCCGTCATGCAACAAGGTCAGCTTTCGGACGAGGGAAAGACCTAGGCCCGTCCCTTCATATTCCCGCGTCAGTGAATCTTCACCGCGGCTGAACGGTTCGAAGAGGCGCGGCAAAATCTTTTCGTCGATACCGACGCCCGTATCGATGACCTCCAAAATGACGCACTCGCTTTCCAGGCTCCATACTACCGTGATCGAGCCACCCGACGGTGTGAATTTCACCGAATTGGAAAGCAAATTGATCAGGATCTGTTTCACCCGCCGCCCATCGGCATAGAGACGGAGGCCAACAGGGTCGACCTTCGTTTCAATGGTCAAGTTCGCCTTCGTCGCGCGCCCACCGACTAGCTTCAGGCAGGTGGCGTTGATGCCCTTCAGATCCAGTTCGTATTCTTCCAGGTCCATCGACCCGGCTTCGATCCTGGCAACGTCGAGGATATCGTTGATCAGGTCCAAAAGATGTTGGCCCGACGCGCAGATATCTTCGGCATATTCCTGATATCGGGAATCGCTGTGAACGCCATAGACCTCTTGTGAAAGAAGGGAGCCGAAGCCGATAACGGCATTTAGCGGCGTCCGCAATTCGTGGCTCATATTCGCCAGGAATTCCGACTTCGCACGGTTGGCGTACTCGGCCTCTTCCTTTGCGCGCCGCAAGCTCTCCTCGGCCTGTTTCAGCTTGGTCACGTCGACTGTAGACCCTTTGACGCTGATCACATCGCCGGCGGCATTCAATTCCGGCTCTGCGTGTTGATGCAGCCAGCGTCGTCCGCCATCCGGCGTCTGGAACCTGTGCACCAGATCAAAAGCCAGACCGCGGCGGAGGCAATGATCCAGCGCGATTTCAACGCTGAGTCTGTCTTCCTCATGCACGCGCGCCAGGAACTGATCGGTCGTGATTTCCTGACCGTGGAGATCGCCGAACAAGGTACCGGCGGATTCCTGCCATTCCATGATCGCATCACCCGGATAGGCAACCCAACTGCCGACGCCGGCCATGCGGTGCGCTTCCGACAAACGACGTTTACTTTCGCGAAGCTGCACTTCCGCGCGCTTGCGGTCTTCAATCTCAGTCAGGATACCGGCGAAACGCGTCGGTTTTCCGTCGTCACCCACCATGCTTTGGCCGCGGGCATGGAACCAGCGATGGCCATGACGTGCGGTCAACAACCGTAATTCGGCGTTGTAGGGCTGCGCGGGTTCTTCGAAATGCGCTTTCAGTCCGGCCTGATACTCGTCGCGTTGCTCCTCATGCACCAGATGCAGCAGGAATCGGCGTGCTAGTTTGTCGAAATTCGGCCGGTCAAAGCCCAGCATCTCGCTAAAGCGGGGTGAGAAATAGACCGTGTCGTTCACCAGGTCCCAATCCCAAACGCCGGCTTGGCTGACCGCAAGGTCATAGCGACGCTGATTGATCTGAAGCCTCTGTTGCGCCCGCATCCGGACGTATTCTGCGCCGACGCGTTGGCTGACCAGACGGAAAAAGGCTTCATCGTCCGGTGAATCCTCGACAGCCGAGCGGCTTACCGCGAAAACATGACCGACGGGTTTGCCATTTTCATCGTAGAAAACTTGTCCACGGAAACTGCATGCGCTCAACAGGCTGACCGTGTCCGAGTCCGGAAAGGCTTCCGCTAACCCATCCGGCACGAAGCCGTACGACTCCTCCGGCGGCCGCTGAAACAAGTCGGCGCAGGGTGACGAAGCCAGTTTGTAGGATTTGGGAAGTTCGACCCCGTCCGAACTGAACTGGGCCAACAGGACGATGTCCGAACCGTCCTTGCTCAACAGGCCGATGCCCACGAATTCGCAGCCGAACCCGATGCAAACTGCCTCAGCCGCTGTCGAGAAAAAATCGGTTCCCGAATGAGAACCGGCCAATAGGGCCAATGCTTGTTCCCTATTACCCATACCGTATTTCGCCCCAAACAGTCAGAGACTGTCCCCCAATATACCCACAAGCGCCAATTGTAACACTTCTGTGCTTTCTAGATTTTTGACGCTTGCATCGATCATCCGATCCAATTTGGATAGAGATGCCGTTGAAAACACGTTGCAGACCGTTGCCCCCCGGAACACGGAATCCGAACGCACCACACAATACACTAATTTTCGGCCCAAACGATAAGGCCGTACGAGCAAAACACCAAGACAATAATGATCAAGTAACAATCGGAATAGACCGCAATGCCCACGAATATGGACAAGTTACATCCCGAGATACCGCCACTGAACGCTTTGTTGTGTCCAGTAACACCGTTTCAGCAGAACTGTACGTTACTTTGGTGCACCAAGACGAAGCAGGCCGCTTTTGTCGATCCAGGCGGGGAAGTCGATCGTTTATTGGCAGCCGTCGAGGCACAGGGTGTCACACTGGAAAAAATTCTGATCACGCACGGTCATATCGACCATGCCGGCGGGGCCGCGGAACTGTCCGAGCGTGCGGGCATTCCGATTGAAGGGCCGCACAAGGACGACGCCTTCTGGATCGATACGATTGAGAAGGACGGACCGCAATGGGGGTTGCCAGACGCACGGTGCTTCGCGCCGAACCGTTGGCTTGCGGATGGCGATACGGTCACGGTCGGCGACGTGAGCTTCGATGTCTATCACTGTCCGGGCCATACACCCGGTCACGTGATCTTCTACAATGATGCGGTTTCACTCGCGTCCGTTGGCGACGTGCTATTTCAAGGCTCCATCGGGCGAACGGACTTTCCGCGCGGTGACCACGCGACCCTGATCAAGTCTATCACCACGAAGCTCTGGCCTTTGGGTGATGATGTCACCTTCATTCCGGGCCATGGTCCTGCCGGGACCTTTGGACACGAACGGCAAACGAATCCTTTCGTCGGCGACCATGCCCTCGCCCGCTAGAAAAACAGAAAACCGGGCGCCTAAAGCGCCCGGCTCTTCTGATTTCCACGCCTATAACGGCAGAATCGCTATTCGACAGACTTCAGATACGCGATCACGTCCGCGCGCTGTTCGGGCTTACGCAGGCCTGGAAACGCCATCTTCGTCCCTTTGACAAGTCCCTTCGGCTTTTCGAGGAAACTGTTCAACAGGTCCTCATCCCAGGTTTTACCTTCACCAAACGCCTTCATCGCCTTGGAATACTTAGTAAAGCCATCCGCGGTGGCAACTTCACGCCCAACGATGTTGTGCAGCGACGGCCCAACACCGTGCTTGCCGGCTTCCAACTTGTGGCAAGCGCGACACTTCGCGAAGACCTTTTTGCCCGCCGCGGCGTCGCCATCCGCCATCGCGGGCGCGCCCAGGCCAAAAACAAACAGCGCCCCAAGACCTGCAATCACCGTATTCCTTACCTTCATGATCTCTTCCCTATTTTGTCCAACCCGGTTCAGGTACGTTCTTTCGCGAATTTATCGCGCTGATACTCTGATTAACAGTCCTGTACCTGCGACCAAATACCTACCTTAGTGCACGCTGGCGTTTTTTCAGATCGCACACGGCAGTACTCCGCACAGTTCATTCCGCCTAACATAGGTGGTTTGGGAACAGCCCATCATATCGAGTCACAAACATGTCAGCCCACGACCCACGATCGGACCGGATATGCCGCCGCTGAGGACTATTTGTGATCCAGTGTCCAGACACCGTCCCAATCCTCCGGGGGTGAATCGACACGCAAATGCTCCAACCGCTTCAGGAACATCGTGGAAACGGCATCATCCGGCCAAATCGACAGACAATGCCTGAATGCTGTTTCAGCGGCACTGAATTCACGGGCACGATAGGCGGCTAGGCCATCTTCAAAGGCTTTCACGACGGATTGCATCGTCGCGCGTTTTTCCGGCTGCTCATCCAACAATGCAAAGGTCGTCAGCGGCTGGAAGATACGCACCGGCATTTTCCGGCCTTTCACGCGCAGAGAGTCGATTTCACGGAACAGCACACCATCGGTCCGCCGCCAGGTCTCCTCGTCGACGAGGAAATGCAAATCGTAATTCTTGCAGGCCCCTTCAAGCCGGGACGCAAGGTTCACGATGTCGCCCATCACCGTATAGTTCCGGTGCGCCCGCGACCCGACCGTTCCGACAACCGCCGGCCCGGTGGCGATACCGATCCGCATGTCGATATCGAGGTTGTCCAAATGGACGCCCAGGATTTCCGGAACCTTTTCCCGGAATTCATGGATCAGACGGCGTTGCATCAGGCCTGCCTGTACCGCGTTCGTCGCTTGGGCCGTTTCCTCCACAAATGGCTGGCCCCAATAGGCCATGATCGCGTCGCCGATGAACTTGTCGATGACGCCGTCCTCATGCCGGATCGGCTCGGACATGGTCGAGAAGTACTCATTGAGCAACCGAACCAGGACATCTGGCGTCAGCATTTCCGACAGGCTGGTGAAACCGGCCAGATCGGTGAAAAACACAGTCATCGTCCGGCGATCGCCGCCCGGCCGCGTCATCGCCGGATTTCCGATTAAGCCCTGCACGACACGCGCATCGACATATTTACCGAAGGTTTCCGTAATTCGATCCTTTGCCCGCAGGCCCGCAACCATTTCGTTGAAGCCGTTGGCGAGCCAAGCCAACTCATCCTTGGTGCTGGCCTTTGCCTCGATATCGAGATTGCCTGTCTGTACGTCATGCATTCGATCGACAAGGTCATGAACCGGTTGGACGATCCGGCGTGAAATAACCCAGGCAAGCAAAAGACCGAGCGATGCGGCCGCCGCGGTCAGAACACCGATCAGCCAATTCAAAACGTTCTGAAGGCGCAGTACCTTTTGGAGCGACTGGGTCACGTAAGACTGGATTTCAGCGCGTATCAGTTCCAGTGTGTAGTAGATTTCACGCTCTTCACGGGACATGATATCGTTGAAGGCACGTGCCAGTTTCATATCGCCTTGGCGAATGTTTTCGGTCATCTTCTCCATGGCCGAGTGATACGCTTCATGGTTGCGGTCCACCGCTTCCAGACGCGCCGTGATGGTCGCGACGACGACCTTTGAATCACTGTCGAGAACATTCTCCTGATGATCGTTCAGCAAATCCCTGACGTGGAGAATTTCGTCTTCAATCTCGTCATGAAGGGCGACCGTTTCCCGGGCAACCGCCGCGGCCATATCGGGATCAAGACTGTTTTCGATCATGTCGATCCGCAGGCGCTCGACCAAAACCTCCGCCTCAAGCACGGCGGTCTCGATATCCGCGATGTCATCGGCGAGCGGTTGGAAGACAAGCGCCTCGACCTGCAATTCATGCCGGACCTGCCCCACCATGACGATGGAGGCTGCCGAAACCAGGATCATCAAGACGACAAGGACGAGGGACGCCCCGAAAATCTTCAACCCGAGAGACATGCCCGGAACGCGGGTCGGTCGTTCCCAGGTTGCCTCGTCATCCTGCGGAATGCTCTGTATTTCGGCCACGCCGTCCCCCGACCCCATTGATGTCATGAATAGCGGGCCAAGCATCGACCCGATTTCGTTAAATAAACTTAAACGAAATCCACTGCCTGGTCAGTGCAACCGAGGCGACTTTAGAAAGTCATTCCTGTCAGCCGACGGCACTTTCACCGTGACGCGCGCACCATCCCGAACCAGGGTCAAGGGGACGGTCACACCGGCATCGCCCAAGGACCAGATCGTCCGAAACAAATCCGCAAGATCCCCAACCGGCGAACCTGCAATCTCAAGCACGACGTCGCCTGTCTCCACGCCCGCCTTTTCCGCCGGGCCGTTAGGTGCGATTCCCGCGATGATAAGATGGTTTTCCGCTTCCGCCGTGTAGAATCCCAACCATGGTCGCGACTGAATGCTGACACGGCCCTCGTTCGCGATTTCTTCCAACAACGGCTTAGCCAAATCGATCGGTACGATCATATTTCCTTCGGACGGCATGCCATGGCCGCGCGCATCGCCGACATAGAGAGAGCCGATTCCGACCAGTTCACCCTTGTCGTTCAGCATCGCGCCGCCGCCCCAAAACGGGTGCGCCGGCGTCGTGAACATCGCCTCGTCGAGCACGTATTCCCAGTAGCCCGCGAATTCACGCTTTGAAACGACCTGCGCGGCCAAGGCGTGGTCCAGGCCGCCCGCGCTCGCGAACACCACTCTGTCGCCGACATGGACGGCAGACGAGTTCCCCAGTGTCAGGGGCGGGTGAGACAGTTTTCCAAGTGCCTGCACCAGTCCAAACCCGGTGGTGAAGTCATAGGCGATGGGATGGCCTTCGACTGCGGCCCCATCCTGCCCGATGATCCAAAGTTTTTCCGCTTCAGCGACAAGATAGCCAATGGTCAGCAACAACCCTTGGGCATTCACCAGCACAGCTGTCCCGGCACGCTCGGTCCCAAGCGCATGCGCCGTAAAGGCGTCTTCCGGAATTTCCGACCGAAGCGTGAACAGAGATCCCAGAGCCACCGTCAAATCATAGTCCAGATTCTCCGGACGGGGTTGGTTGTCCTCTGCAATCGCCCAATCTTGTTCATCAGCCATTCTGACGTGCCTTTCCCGAAACTCTTCGGTTCCGATTCAAATAACATTCTGGCACGACCGGCGCCCAAAACGCCATGGCGTATCGGTCAAAAGCGTCACTGCATCGGCGCGCCGCCCTCTTCCCTTCGCTTGGAAACGAATGCGCCGAGCTCTTCCGCTACCGCAACATCCATTGACGGCGCCCGGAAATCGGCCAGAACTTTCTTGTAAATCTGGTGTGCTCGCGTTGTCGCATCAAGCGAGCCGGCATCCTGCCATGTTTCATAGTTGCGCCAATCGGACAGGAACGGTGCATAGAACGCCGTCTCGTACCGTTCAAGGGTGTGTTGCGCCGCGAAGAAATGCCCACCTGGGCCGACTTCTCGGATCGCATCGAGGCCCAGTGTCGCGTCGTCGATGACAAGCGGCTCCATGAATTGTGCCATCATCTGCATGATTTCCACGTCGATGATGAACTTTTCAAACGAAGCGCTCAGCCCGCCCTCCAGCCAACCAAGACCATGCATCACGATATTCGTGTGCCCCATCACGACTGACCAGGCGGAATTTACGGATTCATAGGTCGCCTGCGCATCCGGCGCGTTGGAAGCATTCACGTTCGACGCCCGGAAGGGAAAATTGTACCGACGCGCCAACTGTGCGCCCAACAATGTCGCCTTCGCGTATTCGGGCGTACCGAATGCAGGCGACCCTGTCTTCATGTCTACATTCGAGGTGAACCCGCCATAGACGGCCGGCGCCCCCGGATTGACGATCTGAAGGAAGGCGATACCGGCCAGCGCCTCCGCATTCTGCTGCACCACCGCGCCCGGCATCGTCACCGGCGCCATCGCGCCCGCCAGGGTGAATGGTGTCACGCAGACGGGCTGATTGCGCTTCGCCATTTCAATCATTCCCCACAACATCGGTATATCCAATTGCAGGGGCGAGTTCGTATTGACGATGGTCCAGATACTCGGCTCCCGCAGCAATTGTTCCTCGCTGATACCGCGCGCTATGCGCGCCATTTCGATGACGTCGAGGATACGATCCCGCCCAAGCGAATAGCCGAAAACGACCTTGTCGGTCAGTTCCAGCATCATCTGCATTGCTTCAAGATGCCGCATCGGAACCGGCATATCAGTCGGTTCGACCGGATAGCCGCCCAACATATGACAAATGTTGAAGTACTGGCTTAGGCGCAGAAAGTTCCCGAAATCTGTCCTGTTGCCGGGCCGGCGGCCACCGGACATGTCTATGGCGTTCGGCGGGCTGGCGATGCTGGTCACATTGATCGCGTTTCCACCGATTTCCCGGGCCCTTTCCGGATTGCGCGAATGCAGCGTGAAGACGGGCGGGACCGTTGCGATCGCCTGCTCTATCAAACCGCGGTCGAAACGCACACGGTCGCTGTTCGGGTCGACATCCGCGCCGGCCTTTTTGAGGATTTCCTTGGCTTCCGGCAGCAGGAAATTCATCCCGATTTCTTCCAACACCTGCAGCGATGCCAGATGAACCGCTTCCAATTGATCGGCCGACACGACCTCAATCGGCGCATAGGGGTTCCGGTATGTGCTAAATGGCAGTTGTTTCAAACTACCGGCAGGCGATGTCCGCTCTCTCGCTCTAGCCTTGCCTTCCGCCCGTGGCCGCCGTGCCATACGCACTCTCCCTTTGTCGGACTTTTCAGTCGATCATATTCGAATTTCGGGAATACCGGCTTGCGTTGAAGATTGTGTCCCCAACCGTCCGATCGCATCACCGGAACACGCCCCACCCCAATCCGGCAATACGAAAAAAGATGCACCAGAGGCAAATATTGTTTGGTCGGAATGCGACGCAAACTATCAAGCTTGTTCAGGAAACATACTCTTCAGCCCGTCGCGCGTGGCCGGTGCCACACCGCGTTCGGTGATCAGGCCCGTCACCAGCCGCGCCGGTGTTACATCGAAAGCATAATTCGCGGCGCATGTCGTTACAGGCGGTACCGTCACGGTCTGGATCGTGCCATCCGCCGTTAGGCCGCGAACCTGGGTTACTTCCTCGCCCGCGCGTTCCTCAATTGGAATTTCTTTAACCCCGTCATTGACCGTCCAATCGATGGTGGTGGACGGAAGCGCGACATAGAAAGGCACCCCGTTGTCATGCGCCGCCAAGGCTTTCAGATACGTGCCGATTTTGTTGCAAACGTCACCGGACGCCGTCGTCCGGTCCGTTCCAACAATGCACATGTCCACCATGCCGTGCTGCATAAGATGACCGCCGGTATTGTCGGTGATCAAGGAATGCTCGATACCCGAACGGCCGAGTTCCCAGGCCGTCAGCGCAGCGCCCTGATTGCGGGGACGGGTTTCGTCGACCCAGACATGAACGGGAATGTGATCAATTTTCGCAAGATAGATGGGGGCCGTCGCCGTGCCCAGGCCACAGGTGGCAAGCGCACCCGCGTTGCAATGGGTCAGGATGTTAACCGGCGCATTGCCGCCTTTCTTCTGATAGATATCACGGATCAGCTTCAGCCCATGCTCGCCAATGCCGAAGCAGATTGAATTGTCTTCCAACACGACATGGGCGGCCCTGTCATAGGCCGCCGATTCACGGTCAGCCTCCGCACAATTCTTCAACACAGCCTTCATGTCATCCAACGCCCAGCGCAGATTGACCGCTGTCGGCCGTGTTTCCAGCAATCGATCATAGGCGTCCTGCAGGTTTGCGTCGCTCGGGTCCTGTCGCATTGCCAACGCCATGCCGTAGGCCGCCGTCGCACCGATCAAAGGGGCGCCACGCACCAGCATGTCCCGAATCGACACCGCCGCTTCGGCCATCGTGGTCAAGCGAACCGTCTTGAATTCATGCGGAAGCAGCGTTTGATCCAAAATATCGACTGACCACCCGTCCTCGGACAGATGAATCGTCGAAAACCCCATATCCGATTGCGTCGGTGCAGCAGTCATTTTTTCCCCCAAAAAAGGCAGGCCAGCCTGCGTGACCAGCCTCATGAGACTGTGGGTGCGCTGTTTTGTTGCGCCCGCAACAGTCTTGCCTCTTCATCATGTTTCGGCCAAAGCCTATACCTGTATCGGGCCGTATTCTATAGGAGCCGTTCGACTTGCCGAGACCGTCCCAATATCGCGACTTCCGATATGAAGATTTCATACCGGCGAAAGTCCAGTCTCTTTCGGCCGCGATAACGCAGTTGGTCAGTAAGGAGTTGGAAGACGCGCATTCGCTTTCGTTGAACGAATGGCGGATCCTGGCCCATATCGCAGCCGTAGAAGGCGCCACGGCGCAATCGGTCGCGGATACAAGCGGCGTCGACAAAGGTTGGGTCAGCCGATCGCTGAACGCCCTCTTGGAAAGAGGGTTGGTTGTCCGAAGCACGGACCGGAACGACCGTAGGAAACGTCCCCTGGAACTGACGGAGGACGGCGTCGCGACTTTCGAGAAAGCGGCCGGCGATATCCGTTCCCTGCAAAACCGACTGCTCGACGCATTCTCTGCAGAAGACCACGAAGCCTTCGTGCGGTTGATGACACGGCTGCAACGCGCCGCGGAAACCGTGCGCACGGAAGGTTGAGGCGAAACAGTTGGGAGCCTGACAGGCGCAATGGTTTTCCATCTGCCACAACACAAGAGAAAGGTCGCGGTCATTGCCGGCGTTATCGGCAATGTCATGGAGTGGTACGATTTCGCGCTCTACGGATACATGGCGGCAATCCTGGCGCATTTGTTCTTCCCCGGTGACAGCAAGGTCGCCTCTCTCCTGGCCGTTTACGGAACCTTCGCCGCCGGTTTCATCATGCGGCCAATAGGATCGGCGCTGTTCGGATGGCTGGGCGATACGACCGGGCGCAGCGCGACGATGATGATTTCCGTATCGATGATGGTCGTACCCACGGTCGCGCTCGGCCTATTGCCCACTTATGCGACCATCGGAATCGCCGCGCCCATCTTCCTAGTGATCATCAGGCTGGCGCAGGGCCTTTCGGTCGGTGGCGAGTTTTCCAGTTCCGTCACCTATCTGGTGGAGACATCTCCGCCCGGGCAACGAGGCCTATCGGGTAGCTTTGCCAATGTCGGCAGCCTTATGGGTTCCCTGCTTGGGTCAGGCATGGCCGCAGCCGTCACCTGGTTTCTGAATCCGGCCGATCTTCACGAATGGGGATGGCGCCTGCCGTTCCTGTTCGGTGGCGTTCTTGGCGTCAGCGCCATCTACCTGCGTCGTCACCTGCCGAAGTCGGAACATTTCGCCAAGCATGTCGCCGAGCGCGGCAAAACCTCACCCCTGGCGGAAGCATTTTTGAACAATCGTCGACAGATGATGCAAGGGACCCTGTTCGCCGCTTCCTATGGGTCACTCTATTACCTAATCCTTGTGTATCTTCCGACATGGCTATCGCACTACACGCCCCTTGCGCTGAAGGACGCGATGCCTTGGAACACGCTGGCAACCGCGTTGCTGATTCCGATCATCCCATTAGCCGGCTGGATTTCCGACCGGTATTTCCGGCGTACGCATGTCTTGGTGGCGGTCATGCTGACGCTGGCCGGACTGGCTATTCCGATGTTCCACTTCATCAAGACGGGTGATCCGATTGTAGCCGGGGTCGCGCAGATTGTTTTCGCACTGCTCATCGCCTTTCCCTGCGGCATCGGTCCGGCCCTGTTTACGGAGTTATTTCCGACCAGGGACCGCCTCTCGGGTTATTCCGTGTCATTCAATGTCGGCATGGGTCTCGTCGGCGGCGCTACGCCCGCCCTTGTTACTTGGTTGATATCGGTCACCGGGTACGACGCCTTGCCTGGGCTGTTCATGGTCGTCGCCGGGTTGATCGCCGCCGTCAGTCTAATCTGGATGCGTGATCGCAGCCGGGAACCGCTGGAATAGCAGCCGTCCCGGCACGGCGATAGAATGCCCTGCCCCTGGTATAGCCAACTCCGCTCCTCTTCCTGATCGGCATTCCCCGAATTGGGCAAGCGTGCCCATGCTGTAATTGTTTTCTATTTGTTCCGGATAAAATCGGATATTTCGCCGACATCACGCCTAAAATAGAACAAAAAGAGATCAAACAGAAAGCCCTGAAAGCCGCAGAATTCCCAGGCTTTTACACTGCTTTCCATTGACGAGACGTAAATTCCCATGATATCCCATCAATACCCAAATCACACCACTCTGGGGGCAGGTGCGACCGGTTTGGGCACGGCGCGACGGCGCCGGCCGCATTTGCCGAGAGCAAATCGACCTTCGTCGTCAGCCGGCGGACACGGAGTTTTAACGGATCCCGGCCAATGGCCGGCCCCAGAAAAATCCGCCGTTTATCGTTTTTTTGGTTTTCATGCATTCAGGGGTGACGCGGAAAATGCCGCTGTTCACAGGGACATACGAGAACAAGGTCGACAGCAAGGGGAGAGTCTCTTTGCCGGCGCCGTTCCGTGACCGCTTGTCCCAAGCCGCCGGAGGGTCCGGCTCCGAACGGTCCTTTTACATTTTTCCGTCCCCGAACTCTCCGGGCCTGGAGGCCGCAGATGAGAGTTTCATGGACATGGTTGCCGAAAGTATCGAAGCGCAAGCGGAGCTGTTCTCGGAAGAAGAAGAGGCGTTGAGTCAAATCGTGGCCGATGCCCTTCCTGTTTCTTATGACAGCACCGGCCGCTTCATCCTGCCGCCCCGCTTCCAGTCCCACGCCGATATCGGTGGCAAGGCGCTGTTCGTGGGCAAGTCCAAACGCTTTCAAATCTGGGACCCCTCAACGTATGAAAGCTATGCCAATAAGGCGCGCGAACGCGCCAAGGGACTTACCCTGAAATTGCGTTCGGGACCGGGAGGCGGGGCATGACCGAACAGCATATCCCCGTCCTGTTGAACGAAATGATCGATGCGCTCGCCCCGCGCGACGGCGGTATTTACCTGGACGGCACGTTCGGCCGCGGCGGATACAGCCGCGCTATCCTTCGGGCGGCCGACTGCCGTGTGTGGGCCATCGACCGCGACCCGAGTGCGATTGAACAAGCCCAGAAGGTGGATGCGGAGTTTCCAGGCCGCTTCACCATCCTCTGCGGCAAATTCGGCGACATGGAAGACCTGCTGGCCGGTGCCGGCGTCGACAGCCTGGACGGTGTCGTCCTCGACATCGGCGTATCTTCCCCCCAAATCGACACGGCAGAGCGCGGCTTTTCCTTCCGCATGCCGGGCCCTTTGGACATGCGTATGGGCAATGAAGGCCCGACCGCCGCGGATATCGTGAACAGCTGGGGCGAAGACGAACTGGCCCGCTTGATCCGCGATTTCGGCGAGGAACACCGGGCGCGCCAAGTTGCGCGTGCCATCGTCCGGGCCCGCGATATCGAACCGATCGCTACGACGACGCAATTGGCCGACATCGTCCGGTCTGTGGTCCGCAAGGCCAAGGACGGCCTGGACCCGGCAACGCGGACGTTTCAGGCATTGCGTATTCAAGTGAATGACGAGCTGGGGCAGTTGGACCGCGCCTTGGCCGCCGCCGAGCGGCTTTTGCGCCCGGATGGTCGCCTTGTCGTCGTTGCTTTCCACAGTTTGGAAGACAAACGGGTGAAAGCCTTCTTGAGCGCGCGTTCCGGTGCGAAAGGAATCTCACGACATCTTCCCGGTCCCGCCCCGGACGCCCCCAAGCCCACCTTCACGCTGGCCAAGCGCGGCACGATCAAGCCGAGTGAAGCAGAAATGCGCGCCAATCCGCGCTGCCGGTCTTCCCGTTTGCGTGTTGCCGTGCGGACCGATGCGCCCGCCTGGGCCGCCGACCGCCCGAAAAGCGTCAGAGGGAAACGGGCATGAAGATTACCGCCGCACTCGTCTGGATCACACTTTGCGTCGCCAGCGGTTTCGCCCTGTTCAGCATCGCCTTCGCGGTGGAGGACCTGGAGTCCGAACTGGCTGCCATCAACAGCAATATCGAGCGTGAGCGGGAAGCCCAGCACGTGCTGGAGGCAGAATGGACTTACCTCAACCGGCCTGATCGGATCGAGGATTTGGCCCGTCAATTTCTGCCGCACCTGGCCCCGCCGACCATCGAGCAGTTGGTCGCGATGGAGGACATCCCCTTTCCTTCGGAAATCCCGCCATCAGCGGCGCTGGATATCCCCCTGACCGAAACGACCGGCCTGACCACACAGGGCGCAGAAGCGCCCGCTGTCATCGCCCCCCGTCGGAGCGGCTTGCGCACCGGCGCGATGACCTTGGGAGGACAAGAATGATCCTTCGTGCCACAAAAAACGACGGAACCGATGCGGAAGAACGTGTCGCCCGCAGCATCGGAGCACCCGAAACGCGGGTCGAGCCCCGGCTGACCAAGAAGGATCGAACGAGTGACGATGCCTCGCAGGCGCAGCCTCCTCGGAAGAAATTGATCATCGAGCGCCGCGAACCGGAACAGGCCGCTCAGACCGAAGTCCGCAGCGACAAGAGGCCCGAGCGCGCCCGCGCGGAGCGCAAAGGCTTTTCGGTGCGGGCCAAGATTGCGCCGGCACGGTCTAAATCCGCACCCACGGAGCGGAAGACCCCGGTCGCCGCCGACACCCGTCGCCCCTCCTTCGGGAAGGACGGCGCGCAACGCGACGGCGTATTTCGATCGGCTATGGAAACCGGTCGCACCCGTCTTTTGATTACCGGCACCGTCATCACCCTGGCCTTCGCGGTGATCGGGGCGCGTTTGGTGGATGTCACCGCCATGCGCGCTCCGACGGAGCCGGCTTCCAAGGTTGCGGCGACCGTCCCGGCCCCGAAGAGCGAGCGGGCAGGCATCGTCGACCGCAATGGCGTGCTTCTGGCCACGAACCTGTCCACCGTTTCCCTGATCGCGGACCCCAAATACGTCCAGAACCCAAGGGAAACGGCCTATAAGCTGGCCGCAGTCCTCCCCACGCTGGACCCGAAGGCAACCGAAGACAAACTGCGCAAAAAATCCCGCTTTGTGCCGTTGATGCGGACTCTGACACCGCAACAGCAATACGACGTCAATGCCCTAGGCTTGCCTGGGATCGATTTCGACAGAAAACAGACACGGATTTATCCGCATGGCCCGCTTTTTGGCCATATCCTTGGGCAGACGGACACGGACAATAACGGTATCGCCGGGTTGGAACTGCGCTTCGACACGGACCTGCAGGAGGGCACGGAGCCCCTGCAATTGTCGCTCGATGTGCGCGTACAACACATGCTGCGGGAAGAACTGGGCGCGGCGATTTCGAAGTTCAGTGCCGTCGGCGGCGCGGCGATCGTCATGGATGTCCATAACGGGGAAGTTTTAGGCATGGTTTCCTTGCCGGACTTCGACCCGAACGAGCCTATCGCCCTGGATGACGAGTCCTTGTTCAACCGGGCGACCAAAGGGGTCTACGAACTTGGCTCCACCTTCAAGATCTTTAATACGGCGCTCGGCCTCGAGTCCGGCTCCGTCTCTCTCACCAGCAGCTATGACGCGACCAAACCGATCCGCGTCGGCCGGTTCAATATCACCGATTATCATGCCAAGAACCGTTGGCTCTCGGTGCCGGAAATATTCATCTATTCCTCGAATATCGGGTCCGCGAAAATGGCCCTGGATGTCGGCGGACCGGAACAGAAACGCTTCTTCGACAAGATCGGCTTCCTGAAGCCGCTCGACGTGGAAGTTCCGGAAGTCGGATACCCGCAAAGCCCTGCGGTCTGGCGTCCCGTAAACACGATGACGATTTCCTTCGGGCACGGGCTTGCGGTCAGCCCCTTGCATCTGGCGACCGGTGTTTCGGCAATGGTAAACGGTGGGACGCTATATCGTCCGACTGTTCTGAAGGCGACGGAAGCGCCGCATGGCAAGCGTGTCATATCGGAAAAAACCAGCAACGCGATCCGCGCCTTGATGCATTTGAATGGGATCGAAGGGTCGGGCAAGAACGCGCAGGCGGAAGGATATGTCGTTGGCGGCAAGACCGGCACCGCGGAAAAGGCGGTGTCAGGCGGTTATCGCGGCAAGTCGCTGATTTCCAGTTTCGTCGGGGCCTTCCCGATGCATGCGCCACGCTACACCGTCTACGTTGTTCTGGACGAGCCGCACGGCATTAAAGAGACTTATGGTTACGCCACCGGCGGTTGGGTTGCGGCCCCGGTTGTCGGCAATGTCGTGCGCCGCCTTGCGCCGATGATGGGTATCAAGCCGACCGATGCGGACGCGCCTGAGGTTCGCCAACACTTCGCCATTCTGCCGCCACAAATGGGTGCCAGCTTGGCCTCCCTCAGACAATAGAGGGAGCGATAGATGAACGGCGAAGGCATCCTGCCCAATATTCCAATCACCGGCCTGACGGCAGATAGCCGCAAGGTACAGCCCGGCTTTCTGTTCGCGGCCATCCCGGGCCTTGCCCTGGACGGCCGGAACTTTATTTCCGACGCCATTAAGAAAGGTGCCGTGGCCATCCTGACCACACCCGACGTCACGTCGGACAGCCCTCTGCTGGGTGAACAGGGCAAGACCGCCGTGACCTTGGTCCACGACGCCAATCCGCGGCGGCGCCTGGCAAAGATGGCGGCCGCATACTTCTCCCCTCAGCCGGAAATCATGGTCGCGGTCACCGGCACGAACGGTAAAACCTCGGTTGCCAACTTCACCCGTCAACTTTGGCAGGCAATAGGCAGTGAGGCGGGCGCGATCGGAACTTTGGGCGTGAGAGCCAACGGGTTCGATACCGACCACGGACTGACCACACCGGACCCGGTCGATCTGCACAGCCTGCTCGGCGCCATGAAGCAGGCGGGCATCGACCATGTCGCTATGGAAGCGTCCAGCCACGGCCTCGACCAATACCGCCTGGACGGTGCACGTTTCTCCGCAGCCGCCTTCACCAATCTCAGCCGCGATCATCTGGATTATCATCACAACATGGATGCCTATCGCGCGTCCAAGATGCGTCTGTTCGAGGAGTTGCTGGCACCGGGCGGCGTTGCCGTCGTGAACTCAGCCTCGGCAGAGCATGACCGCATCGCGAATATTGCGGCCGAGCGGAAACAACGCCTGTATTCCTATGGGCTTCGAAACGGTCAGATCCGCTGTGTGAAAATGGAGCCGCGGGCCAACGGTTTCGATCTGGAAATCGACATCTTCGGGGAGAGGTTGTCGGTCGATTTCCCCCTTCCCGGTGCGTTTCAGGTCGAGAACGCCCTTGCGGCCTTGGGCTTGGTGCTTGCGACCGGGTCCGACCTGCGCCATGCGGCTCCGAACCTGTCGCGTCTGACGGGCGTTCGCGGGCGAATGGAACGCGCGGCCGTTCTACCGAACGGTGCGGCAGTCTATGTCGATTATTCACACACGCCGGATTCAATTGCGACCGTCCTGAAAGCCCTGCGCAGTCACGTTGGCAATCGCCTTCGTATCGTCTTCGGTTGCGGCGGGGACCGGGATCCCGGAAAGCGGATTCTAATGGGTCAGGCGGCCGCGCAATATGCCGATATGGTCACCGTGACCGACGATAACCCGCGCAGCGAGGATCCTGCCGAAATCCGCATCCAGGCCATGGAAGGATGCCCGGGCGCCGCCAATATCGGCGACCGCCGTGAAGCGATCTTCGCCGCTATGCGGGCACTCGAACCTGGGGACGTACTTTGCGTGGCGGGCAAAGGCCACGAACAAGGTCAGACCATCGCCGGCCGCGTCATCCCCTTCGATGACGCAAGTGTCGTGCGCGAATGCGCTGAAGAACTGGCCGGGGGTGTGGAACCGGCATGACGGCGCTGTGGACAGAAACAACGGTAGAGGAGGCGACGAACGGACGTTCGACGGCGCCCTTTTCCGCGTCCGGCGTTCAGATCGACAGTCGGTTCGTTCAACCAGGCGATCTTTTCATCGCCATTCGCGGCGCCAAGCAGGATGGCCACGCCTTTATCGACAATGCGGCCGAAGCCGGCGCTGCCGCTGCCGTGGTTGCCAAGGATTGGGCAGACAAATATGCCGACCGCGCGACCCTGACGCCGCTTCATGTCGTCGACGACACATTCGACGCTTTGTACGACCTTGCCCGCAGCGCAAGGGCACGCACCCACGCAAAACTCGCGGCCGTGACGGGCAGCATGGGAAAGACCGGCACCAAGGACGGGTTGGCGACGGCATTGGCCGTCGACGGCCCCGTTCATGCAACATCCGGCAACCAGAACAACATGTACGGGCTGCCGCTTACGCTGGCGCGCCTGCCCGAGGATGCTGCATTCGGCGTTTTTGAAATAGGCATGGACCATGCCGGAGAAATCGAACCGTTGAGTGCGTTGCTACGACCGCACCTCGCCATCATTACGACCGTCGCCCCCGTGCATCTGGAATTCTTCGAGTCCGTCGAAGGCATTGCCGATGCAAAGGCGGAAATCTTCGCTGGGCTTTCACCGGACGGCGTCGCGGTACTGCCTCGCGACAACGCACATTTTCCGAGACTCAAAGCCAAAGCCGCCGAACAGGGTATTCGTACCATCATCACCTTCGGCACCCATGCGGAAGCCGACTTCCGACTTATCGACGCCATGACGACCGCTTCCGGCACAGAGATCATGGCATCGATCTTTGGCAAGCGGTTCCTGTATCGCCACGGTATACCCGGCATTCAATGGGCGACGAACAGCTTGGCGATCCTGGCGGCCGTGCACGGGCTGGGCGGCGACTATCGCCGCGCAAGCGATACGTTCATGAGCATGCAAGCCGGCGCCGGCCGGGGAAAGCAAACCGCCATTGCCTTGCCCGCAGGCGGCAACGCAACGCTGATCGACGAAAGCTACAACGCCAACCCCGACGCGGTTCGCGCGGCACTGGCCGTGCTCGACATGGCCGCCGGCAGTGCCGGCGGCAGACGCCTCGCCGTCCTTGGCGACATGCGCGAGTTAGGGCCGAATGCGCCCCAAATGCATGCGGGCCTGGCCGACGCGGTGATCTCCCACAAAGTGGACCGCCTGTTCTGCTGCGGTCCGCATATGGAGCATCTGGCCCAAGCACTAGAAGGCCGGGTCGACACGATGCATGCGGCAAAAAGCACCGGTCTCATCCAAGCCCTGACCGACACTGTCGGCCCCGGCGACGTGGTGATGGTTAAAGGCTCTCTTGGTACCAACATGAAGCCGATCGTCGAGGCGATGCTCGACCTCGACGCTGCGGCTCGAGAATAAAGGGGAGCGCACAGAATGTTATACGCCCTTCTCGCGCCCCTGGCGGACGAGTATCAGGTCTTCAACCTCTTCCGGTATCTGACTTTCCGAACCGGCGGCGCCATGATGACCGCCCTGGTAATCAGCTTTCTGATGGGCCCGACAGTCATCAATTGGCTGCGACAACAGCAGCGCGGCGCCAGCAATATCCGCGAAGACGTGCCTGAACAGCATTTGGCCAAGGCCGGGACACCGACAATGGGCGGCTTCCTGATCCTGATCGCGCTGATCTGCAGCACCCTGCTGTGGATGGATCTTAAGAACGCCTATATCTGGATCGTGCTTCTGGTGACGGCGGGTTTCGGATTGATCGGCTTCGCGGACGATTTTCTGAAGCTGACCAAAAGAAATTCAAAGGGGCTGTCCGGCAAACTGAAACTCGTTGGCCAGATCACCATCAGCTTGGGGGCCGCCTATTGGGTTACAGCCGTCACGCCGGACACGCTGTCCTCCAGCCTCGCCCTTCCCTTCTTGAAGGATGTGTTGCTGAACCTGGGCTGGTTCTTCCTGCCCTTCGCTGTCTTCGTCATCGTCGGTGCGTCCAATGCGGTCAACCTCACGGACGGGTTGGATGGCCTTGCCATTGTCCCGGTGATGATCGCGGCAGGGTGTTTCGGGTTCATTTCTTATCTGGTCGGGAACGCAATCTATTCCGACTATCTTCAGCTCCATTTCGTCGCGGGCTCTGGTGAGTTGGCGGTCTTCTGCGGTGCTATTGTCGGCGCCGCATTGGGTTTCCTGTGGTTCAACGCACCGCCTGCCATGGTTTTCATGGGCGATACCGGCTCGCTGTCGCTTGGCGGCGCGCTGGGGGCGATCAGCATCGTCACGAAACATGAAATCGTGCTGGCAATCATCGGCGGGTTGTTCGTTCTGGAAACCGTTTCGGTGATCGTCCAAGTGACCAGCTTCAAGCTGACGGGCAAGCGCGTCTTCGCGATGGCCCCGTTGCACCATCATTTCGAAAAGAAAGGGTGGGCCGAACCCACCATCGTCATCCGCTTTTGGATCATTGCGATGATCCTGGCGATGATCGGCCTGTCGACGCTGAAGCTTCGGTAAGTCGTTTTTTGTTTTCGCCGGCAATTACATGCGCCGGTCGAATTAAGGGTTTTGAAAAGTGAGTGTCGTGGTGACCATGTACAAGGACAACACCGTCGCGGTTGTCGGGCTCGGGAAATCGGGTCTGTCGGCGGCGCGCGCGCTGAAAGAAGGCGGTGCGGATGTCCTGGTATGGGATGACCGCGCGGATGCACGCGACGATGCACAAAAGGCCGGCTATCAGCTGGCCGCACCGGATACGTATGACTGGTCGGGCGACGCCCCCGCAGCACTGGTCTTGAGCCCCGGCATTCCATTGACCCACCCGCAACCGCATCCCGCGGCAACCGCGGCCGGCATCCATGGTATTCCGGTTCTTGGCGATGTCGAATTGCTATACCGCGCCTGCCCAAGGGCCCGGTATATCGGCATCACCGGAACCAACGGGAAGTCGACCACCACGGCCCTGATCGGCCACATCCTGACATCGACAAATCGCACGGTTGAGGTTGGCGGTAACCTAGGCACGCCGGCACTCGATTTGGCGCCCTTGGATGCCGATGGGATCTATGTGTTGGAAATGTCGTCCTACCAATTGGACCTGACTCATTCGGTCGCCTTCGACAGCGCAATACTCTTGAACGTTACCGCGGACCATCTGGACAGACACGGCGGGATGGACGGCTATATCGCCGCGAAGAAACGGATATTCCGCAACCAGGGCGGTGAGACCGCCGCCATCGTCGGGGTGGACGACAACCATTGCGACGCGGTGGCAACAGCGCTGGAGGATAACGGGCACACGGTGATCCGTCTCTCCGTGACGCAACCGGTTGAGTATGGCGTCTACATTGCCGACGGAAAGCTGATCGATGCGATGACGGACGACCCAATCGCGGTCCTCGACCTGAACGATGCACCCGCCCTGCCCGGTCTGCACAATGCCCAAAACATCGCGGCCGCCTATGCCGCAACACGCCGCGAAGGTCTGTCCCCGGCGGAGATCCGCGACGGCATTCTCACCTTCCCCGGCCTGGCCCATCGGTTGGAGACTGTCGCAGTCGAGGACGGTATCCGTTTCGTCAACGACAGCAAAGCGACGAACGCTGAAGCGACTGCCCGGGCGCTTGCCAGCTTCGAGCGAATCTACTGGATTGCGGGCGGTCGGGAGAAAGAAGGCGGCTACGATGTTCTTCGCCCCTACCTGCCGGCTGTTCGAAAAGCATTTCTTATCGGCGAAGCGGCCGACAACATGGCCGCGGCGCTTTCAAAGTCATTAGAGGTCGAGATTTGCGGCACGCTGCAGCGCGCCGTGGAACAGGCTACAGCCCTGGCAATGGCGGAAGGGGTGCGTGGGTCGGCGGTATTACTGTCGCCTGCCTGCGCCTCCTTCGACCAATTCCCGAATTTTGAGATCAGAGGCACGGCCTTCACCGAGGCGGTGGCTGACACTCTTCGCCACCGGAGGGAGCATCGGTCATGATGCATTTCGCCCGAAACGACACATCCATTCTGGGTAACTGGTGGTGGACCGTGGACAGGTGGCTGCTGGGGGCGGTCGTTCTATTGGGGGCGCTCGGCCTCCTGCTGACGACGACGGCCAGTCCGCCCGTGGCGGAACGCATCAATGTCGACTCCTTCCATTTCGTGAAGAAGCAGGCATTCATGCTGGCGCCGGCCTTGTTCACAATCATCGGGGTTTCCCTACTGAACCTGAAACAGATCCGCCGCCTGGCGTTGGTGGTCTTTGTCGGTGCATTGGTGCTGATGGTCGCGGCCATTTTGTTCGGAACCGAGATCAAGGGCGCCACCCGATGGATTTCCCTCGGTGGATTAACCATCCAACCTTCTGAATTCGCGAAACCCGCTTTCGCCGTTCTGGCGGGATGGATATTAGCCGCTCGGCGGATGGGCGAAGACGTCCCCGGCTATGCGATTTCAGCCGCCCTCTGCGTGTTGGTGGTCGGTCTGCTGGCTTTGCAACCGGATATTGGCCAAGCCTTCGTTGTCTGTTCCATCTGGTTCACCCAGCTGTTCATCGCAGGTCTGTCGATGAGCTTCGTCATCTTCGCGGTGCTCGGCGGCCTCGCCGCACTGGTCGCCGCGTATTACATATTTCCGCATGTCGCGACCCGGATAGACCGATTTCTCGACCCGCAGGCGCATGACAGCTATCAGATCGACAAGGCGATGGAAGCCTTCCAATCCGGCGGCATTATGGGCCGCGGTCCCGGTGAAGGGATCGTGAAACAAAGCCTGCCCGACGGCCATGCGGACTTTATCTTCGCGGTCGCGGGTGAGGAGTTCGGCCTGTTCGCCTGTATGTTCATCGTGGCAATTTTCGTGTTCGTGGTGGTGCGTGGCTTGTCGCGCCTGCTGCAAGACAACGACATGTTCGTCGTCCTGGCAGCGACCGGCCTGATCGTGCAATTCGCACTGCAAGCCCTGGTCAACATGGCCTCGACCTTGAGCCTCATCCCCACAAAGGGAATGACCTTGCCGTTCATTTCCTATGGTGGGTCCAGCCTGCTGGCCCTTGCACTGGGTATGGGCATGCTTTTGGCGCTTACCCGCCGCCGACCGGAGATCGCGTCATGGCGGGATTGAGCGCGACCAACACCGACAACGGCCTGATCGCCCTGGCGACCGGCGGCACGGGCGGGCATGTCTTCCCGGCCGAGGCACTGGCGCGGGAATTGGAATCCCGCGGCTACCGCCTCGCCTTGATCACCGACCGGCGCGGCGACGCCTTCGGCGGCACCTTGGACCGGATCGACCTGCATACGATTTCCGCCGCTGCGGTAAGCGGGCGTGGCATCCTGGGCAAGGTTGGCGCGGCATTCAGCCTCGCGCTCGGCTATATCCAAGCCAGCAACCTATTGAAACAGCTACGGCCCTTGGCGGTTGTCGGGTTTGGCGGATATCCCTCGGTCCCGACCATGCTGGCGGCCAGCCGGAACCGCCGCATCAAATCAGCCATCCATGAACAGAACGCAGTTCTGGGACGAGCCAATCGCCTGTTGGCCCCGCGTATGGATAGAATTGCGACATCCTTTGCCGAAACCAGCGGCTTGCGGCAGTCGGACCGGAATAAAGCTGTCTGGACAGGGAACCCCGTTCGTCCCGACATCATGCAAATGGCGAATACACCTTATGCCCCGCCGCGCCAGGAGGATCCATTTCAGTTGCTCGTCGTTGGCGGCAGCCAAGGCGCACGCGTATTCGGCGACGTTATTCCAGCGGCGATCGCGCTGCTGCGTGACGATCAGCGCAATCGCCTGCGCATCGTGCAGCAGGCACGGGAACCGCAAGTGCAGGATGTCTCACAACACTATCGGCGCATCGGCGTCGACGCAGAAGTCCGCAGCTTCTTCGGCGACATGCCGCTGCAACTGACCAAGGCGCATCTAGTGATCAGCCGCGCCGGCGCATCGACCATCGCGGAACTGACGACGACCGGGCGCCCTTCCGTCCTGGTGCCGTACCGATATGCCATCGACGACCACCAAACCGAAAACGCAGCGCGGATCTGCGATTCAGCCGGCGCTTGGATGATGCCGGAAGCGGATATGGATGCGGCGGTCTTGGCCCAGCGCCTCGGCGATTTGATGGACCAGCCGCATACGCTTGCCAGCGCGGCCGCCGCAGCGCGCCGAATTGGCACGCCTGAGGCAACGCGCAAGCTTGCCGACATTGTCGTCGACTTGGTCGGCGGAACCGTGACCTCGCCCAATACCCAGAAAAACGAAAAAGCCCGGGAGGCCCTCGCCTGATGCAAGTACCCCTTTCCATCGGCCCGTTGCATTTTGTCGGTATCGGCGGGATCGGCATGTCCGGCATCGCCGAGGTGATGAAGAATCTGGGCTATACGGTCGGCGGGTCTGATATTGCGGAAACCGCCAATGTGAAGCGGCTGCGCGAACTGGGAATTCCGGTCACCGTGGGTCATGCGGCTGAAAACATCAAAGACGCCTCGGTTGTCGTTGTCAGTTCCGCGATCCGTCCGGAAAATCCTGAGCTGCTCGCCGCGCGGGAACGCTTGATTCCCGTCGTCCGGCGCGCCGAAATGCTGGCGGAACTGATGCGGTTGAAATGGTCTGTCGCCGTTGGCGGCACCCATGGCAAGACGACCACGACATCCCTGGTCGCCGCGCTGCTGGACGGGGGCGACCTGGACCCAACCGTCATCAATGGCGGCATCATCAACGCCTACGGCACCAATGCCCGCCTCGGCCAGGGTGATTGGATGGTCGTCGAAGCGGATGAATCCGACGGGTCTTTTACCAAGTTACCGGCCACTATCGCCATCGTCACGAACATCGACCCCGAGCATATGGAACATTACGGTTCCTTCGAAAAGCTGCGGGACGCCTTCCGGATATTCGTCCAGAACATCCCCTTCTACGGTTTCGCGGTGATGTGCATCGATCATGCCGAAGTGCAGGCCATGATCGGGAAGATCGAGGACCGGCGTGTCATTACATATGGCTTCAACCCGCAAGCGGAGATCCGAGCCTCGAACGCGGCGGCCTCGCCGGGCGGATACACGTTCGATGTCACCGTCGCGCTTCGCGGCGATGAACCCTGGGCCATTGAAGGCCTGCATCTGCCGATGTATGGCGAGCACAATGTTCAGAATGCCCTCGCTGCGATCTCTGTGGCGTTGGAAATGGGCATCGAGGTTGACGATATCCGCAATGCACTGGCGCGCTTCTCGGGCGTCAAACGGCGTTTCACGAAGACCGGCGAAGCCGGCGGCGTGACCGTCATCGACGATTACGGTCACCACCCGGTTGAAATCACCGCCGTCTTGAAAGCGGCACGCGACGCCACGCGACGGAACGTAATCGCCGTGGTGCAGCCTCACCGTTACACGCGTTTGCGGGACCTTTTCGAAGAGTTCTGCGCCTGCTTCAACGATGCGGACAAGGTCATCATCGCGCCGGTCTATGCGGCCGGTGAAGAACCCATGGAAGGCGTCGACCGTGACGCCCTTGCGCAGGGCTTAAGGACACGGGGCCACCGTGGTGTGGTCACCATTGACGGTCAGGATGACCTGGCCGAAGCGGTTGCTGACGTGGCGCGGGAAGGCGATCTCGTCGTCTGCTTAGGGGCCGGGACGATCACGAATTGGGCGCAAGCCCTGCCGGATGAGCTGAAACTACGCTTTGGCAGGAGCCGCGCCGGAAAATAGACATGATGAGCAACGCCCAGACGACATCCGACACACCTTTCGACCTGCCGCCTGTCCGCGGCCGCGTCACGTTCGACGCCCCCTTGTCGAAGGTCACGTGGTTCCGCGTCGGCGGGCCGGCGGATGTGGTCTTCCGCCCGGAGGACCAGGAAGATCTAAGTGCTTTTCTTGCCTCCCTGCCGGACGATGTCGACGTCATGGTCATCGGCATCGGTTCGAACCTGTTGGTCCGCGACGGTGGCGTGCGCGGCGTGGTTATCAGGCTGCTGGGACCTTTCGCCGGGATCGAAGTCGATGGAGAGATCGTGCGCGCAGGTGCCGGCGCCCTGGATCAAAATGTCGCCAAGGTAGCGGCCCGGCACGGATTGACCGGCCTTGAATTCCTTAGTGGCATCCCCGGATCGATCGGTGGGGCTTTGCGCATGAACGCCGGAGCCTATGGGGCAGAGACGAAGGATGTCCTGATCAGCGCCACGGCTGTCGACCGCCAGGGCAATGCCCACGAAGTGACGGCCGCGGAGATGGGCTTTGGTTACCGCAAATCGTCGGTGCCCGCGGATTGGATTTTCACCGAAGCCGTTTTTCGTGCAGCCCCGGGGAACCGGGAAGAGATCGAGGCAAAGATGGCCGAGATCGCCGAAAAACGGGCCGACAGCCAACCGATCAGAAGCCGCACGGGCGGGTCGACTTTCAAAAATCCGGGCGCCCTGGACCCGGATGGACCGAAGGCTTGGAAGCTAATCGACTCGGTTGGTGGACGAGGATTGACGATTGGCGGCGCCCAAGTAAGCAATCAGCACTGTAATTTCTTAATAAATACTGGCGAAGCAACCGCAGAAGATTTAGAAAGACTAGGGGAAGTGTTACGTGCGAAAGTCAAAGAGAAAACTGGTATAAATCTTGAGTGGGAAATAAAACGCGTAGGCGAGACAAAAGATGAGTAAGGAAAACACACCCCAGCGCAGCAAGAAAAGGGTGGCCGTCCTATTGGGCGGCTGGTCGGCTGAGCGTGAGGTTTCCTTGGTCTCGGGCCGGGATTGCGCCGACGCTCTCGAGAAAGCCGGCTACGACGTTACGCGGATCGATGTGACGCGGGATCTGAAGGCGTTGGTCAATGCCCTGACCCCAGCGCCCGATGCCGTTTTCAATGCGTTGCACGGTCGTGGCGGCGAGGACGGCACCATTCAGGCCGTACTCGACATTCTTGGTATTCCCTACACCCATTCCGGCATGCGCAGCTCGGCCATTGCGATGGACAAGCCAACAGCGATTGCGGCCTTCCGGGCCGCCGGGCTTCCCTGCCCGAAAGGCGTCGTTGTAGCGGAAGAAGATCTGGGCAAAGGCGATCCCCTACCTCGACCCTATGTGGTGAAACCCACCCATGAAGGTTCCAGCGTCGGGGTTTACATCGTTCTGCCGGGCGACAACGGACCGGACTTTTCCGGTTGGCATTTCGGCGATGCCTTGGTTGAGGAATATGTCGCCGGGCGGGAACTGACGGTGACGGTCATGGGCGACAAACCGCTTTGCGTGACCGAACTGCGCCCCAATGACGGCTTTTATGACTACGAAGCCAAATATACCGAAGGCAAAACAGTGCATATCTGCCCGGCGGATATCCCGGAAGACATCGCGGAGCAGTGCAAGGACTACGCTTTGCGTGCGCACAATGCCCTGGGCTGTCGCGGTGTCACACGGTCCGATTTCCGTTGGGACGACAGCGCCCATAACGGATCGCGCCTGTTCCTTCTGGAAGTGAACACCCAACCCGGCATGGCGCCTTTGAGCCTCGCCCCGGAACAGGCCGCGCATGCCGGCCTGTCCTTCCCGGAGCTGGTCAGCTGGATGGTGGAGGAGGCGCAATGCGACTGACCCTCCCCTTCCTGAACAAGGATGCGAAGAAAAAGACCGCCAAGAAGGGCGCAACGAAGAAAAGCCGGATTGCCGCTGAAGGTCGGCGGGCCGCGCGTCGCCGCGCCCGCGCCCGGTGGATGAAACCTGCGCTGAAAATCGGCGCGCCGGTGGCAATCGCCGGCGCCTTGTCGGCTGCCGGGTTCGTGCTGTGGTCGAACGGCACGATCCAGCGCACTTATGACAACGCCGTCGCGGCAACCATGAAAACCTCGGCCGAAATGGGGCTTGCGGTGTATCAGGTTTCCGTCTCGGGCCGCCGCGAAACCAACAAGGACCGCTTGCTGAAAGCGGTTGGTGTCCGGGTCGGCGACCCGATCCTGGCGGTCGACATTCAAGACATTCTAGATCGCGTAAACTCCATTGGTTGGGTGGAATCCGCGGTTGTGGAACGGCGGCTGCCGGACCATCTGCATATCCAGATCGAGGAACGCAAAGCCGCCGCAATCTGGCAGAAAGATCATGAATTTGTTCTGGTCGATATAGACGGCAACGTCATCGGCACCGATGGGCTTGAGCGCTACCGCCATTTGAAAGTGGTGGTGGGCGACGGCGCGCCGGACAGAACCGCCGAACTGGTGTCGCTGCTGGAGCGCGAACCGATGCTGAACAGCCGCATCGTGGCTGCGGTCTGGGTCGCGGGTCGGCGATGGAACCTGCGTTTGGACAATGGCATCGACATCCGCCTGCCGGAAGAAAACCCAGGCGACGCACTACAGCGTTTGGCGCAGCTTGAGCGCGACCACCGGCTTTTGGCCCGGGACATCGCGGCAATCGATCTGCGTCAATCGGACCGTCTTATCGTTCGGATGACGGAAGAAGCCGCCGAACGGAAACGAGCCCACAAGGATGAAACCTAAAGCGCGACGGCAACCAAAGAGAAAAACGGAACGCCCCGACCGCCAACGACCGATAGAATGAACGAAACGAAGAATGTCCAGTCACCGTACCATTGCCGCCCTGGATGTAGGGTCCTTTAAGATCTGCTGCTTCATTGCCGAAGCCCGCGGACCCGGAAAGGTGCGCGTGACAGGCATGAGCCACCAGGCAAGCGCGGGAATCCGCCAAGGCATGGTGGTGGACATGGATGCCGCGCAACAGGCAATTTCCTCGGCCGTTCACAGCGCCGAGCAGATGGCGGGATCGCAGGTTCACGAGGTCGTCGTCAGCCTGACCGGCGGGCAGCCCCGCAGCCAGGTGCTGCGTCGGGAAATGACCATCGGCGGCGGCGCCATCAAGGACATGGATGTCCGCCGCCTGCTGCACGATTGCCGCGGCTCGGCAAGCTTGACTGACAGCATGCTGATCCATGCCGTCCCGGTCGGGTATTCGATCGACGGTTCGCCGTTGACGCCGGATCCGCGCGGTATGCATGGTCAGACACTGGGCGTTCGCATGACGGTCGTCAGCGCAGCGGAAAGCGCGGTTCGAAACCTTTTGACCTGCGTCGCGCGTTGCCATCTGGAGGCCCGGGACCTGGTGGTATCCCCCTATGCGGCCGGCCTGGCGGCCTTGGTTGAGGACGAACGCGACCTTGGCACGACCATCGTGGAAATGGGGGCCGGCACGACGTCCTTGGCCGTCTTCTACGAAGGGGCGGCGATCCATACCGACGTCATCCCGATCGGCGGCCGGCATGTGACCAACGATATCAGCCAAGGCCTGCACACCCGCATCGACCATGCGGAGCGGTTGAAGACGCTGTATGGAAACGCGATCCGTTCTTCCAACGAAGACCGAGAGATGATCGACGTCGTGCAGATCGGTGAAGACCCCGATGCGACGCCGCAGCAGGTTCCGCGCAGCCATCTGAATGGAATTATTGCGCCGCGCGTCGAAGAAACATTGGAACTGGTGCGCCAGCGCTTGGACAAGTCCGGGGTTTCCGGCCTTGCCGGCCAGCGTGTCGTCCTGACCGGCGGCGCGGCGCAATTGCCCGGCCTTAGAGAATTGGCGGGCCAGATCCTGGACAAACAAGTACGCATCGGCCGTCCCCTGCGCATTTCGGGGCTGGCTGAGGCAACCGGTGGACCGGCATTTGCAACCTGTGCCGGCCTGCTCATGTTCGCCGTTGACGATCGGGGGGAGGCAAGGTCCGCCCAAGCCCACAAACCGCCGGCCAACGGTTCACTGTTCGGACGACTAGGAGGGTGGTTTCGTGAAAACTTTTAAAAGTTACTTCGCCACAACCGCCGGCGCGGCAGGTTTTTGCAACCTGCCGGAGACTGGCGGCGAATCCAGTACCAAGGAGCACCACCCTACTCAAAAAGAAGGCAGCACAGCTCATGTTAAAGAGTGGAAGCCGCACCCGAAAAGTACCGCAAAACCCGACTTTTCAAGCTGGCCCGCATTGCGGACCGGCACGTCGGGATAACAGTCTGACCAAAAACGCACGTACGGAGGCGTACCATGACCATTAAATTCACGCCCCCCGGACCGGATCCGGAAATGAAGCCGAGGATAGTTGTCGTCGGCGTCGGCGGAGCCGGGGGAAATGCCGTCAACAATATGATCGCTTCCAATCTGGAAGGGGTCGAATTTGTCGTTGCCAACACCGACGCGCAAGCGCTCACCCAGTCGAGCGCGGAACGCTGCATCCAACTCGGTTCCGGCATCACCAAGGGGTTGGGCGCCGGCGCACAGCCCGAAGTCGGCCGCGCCGCGGCTGAAGAAGCCATGCCTGAATTGATGGAGCATTTGGCTGGCGCCAACATGCTGTTCATCACCGCCGGCATGGGCGGCGGCACCGGTACCGGTGCAGCCCCCGTCATCGCCGAAGCGGCCCGTGAAAAGGGGATGCTGACGGTCGGTGTCATCACCAAGCCCTTCCACTTCGAAGGCCGGCACCGCATGAAACTTGCGGAACAGGGCATCGAGGAGCTGCAAGGCTTGGTCGATACCCTGATTATCATTCCGAACCAGAACCTGTTCCGGGTCGCGAATGAAAAGACGACCTTTGCCGATGCCTTCAAGCTGGCTGATGACGTCCTGTATTCGGGCGTCCGCGGCGTTACGGACCTGATGGTCATGCCGGGCCTGATCAACCTCGACTTCGCCGATATTCGCACGGTGATGAGCGAAATGGGCAAAGCCATGATGGGGACCGGCGAAGCGGAAGGCGAAGACCGCGCCCGCGCGGCAGCCGAAGCCGCCATTTCCAACCCGCTGCTGGAAGATGTGACGATGAAGGGCGCGCTTGGCGTTCTGATCAACATCACCGGTGGACCGGACATGACGCTGTTCGAAGTGGACGAAGCGGCGAACCGCATCCGCGAGGAAGTGGACGAAAACGCCAATATCATCTTCGGTTCCACTTTCGAAGAAGCCCTGGAAGGCAAGATGCGGGTTTCCGTCGTGGCGACCGGCATTGAAGCTGAAGCCCAGACTCAACCGCGCCCGGCATCGACCCGTTCGATCAGCCTGACCCGTCCGAAACGCCCGGCCGCCGCCCCTTCCGAGACGGAAGAATCCGGCGATACCGAAGCGGCGGCCCCCGCGGTTACCGCAACGGTCGGTGAGCCGGCCGCAGAGACACCCGCCACACCGATTGCGGCCGGTTTCGAAGTGCATACCGTGAACGAAGAAAAGCCGGTGGAAAACAACAACGGCCAGCAGGAAAACGGCGAAAGCGATGCTTTGGCTGCTTCCCAACCGGTCGAGCCTTCACCGGCGATGACAGGCGCCGCGGAAACCGACGGAACCGTTCAGAGGGATCAGCAGGAAGCGGTTCAGGAACCGCACCTGTTCGACGAGCTGAACCAACCGACCGCGGAAGAACAGGAAGCACCGGAAGCGCCGGTTGCCCGTCCGGCCCCGGAAGCTGCGGCACCTCAACCCCGCCGACCGGACGTGACGGCACCGCGTGATGCGTTTATCCCGCCGCCGCCGATCACCGTTAAGCCGGCCAAGGATAGCCAATCGGATCTGGGCGGCGACCCCTTTGCCGAGGCCGACCTGGCCAATGGCCGGAGCGATGCGCCGAAGAAACGGTCAAACCTGTTTCGTCGGGTAACGAATGTCCTGGGCACGAAACAGGACCGATCCGAAGAGGACGCCGCGTCGGTTGAACAGCATCCCGCTGCACGGACCGGTACCGGTGAACCATTGCGCCGCACCACCGCACAAACCACGCAAGGCGCGGCGCCGGCGCAAAGCAGCTTGGACACGCAACCGTCCGAAGAGCGGATGGAACCCGCGTCACCGGCCGATTCGGAACTGCTGGAAATTCCGGCATTCCTGCGTCGCCAGGCAAACTAGCGGCCACCTTACTGCGTTTTAAGTCAGACACATTCCTGCCGGCATGATCGCATTTCTAACGAAAGACGATCATGCCGGTTTCTTTTGGCCCTTTTCTTGAGAAATTGATTCTTTGTTAACTTATTGAATATTAGAAACAAAACATCACCGATCCCTGGTTCGAAGGATTGCCGTTCTTGGGGATGCCGAAGTAACAATTCGAAACAATGTTTGATTTGAGGGTGCACAGCCCAGTTGGTACACAGAAGCTGAGAGAACTAAGCGGATTTATTTATTTGACTACGTTCTTGGTAAATTTTCCGGGTTGGCCCGGGTTTAGTTGATTTGTCTTGGAACTACTTTGAGAGATACTTCCAGTGCGGGGCGATATGCTTGACGGTCTTAGTGAAAACGTCGGTACGGTAGGAAAGTCATCCGGGCATTCCAGTATCGGAATATCGTTCCAGCAAACGATAAAATCATCGATTTCCTGCCGCGGTGTCGGCCTTCATTCGGGAGCGCCCGTTTCGATGGTCCTGCACCCCGCACCGGCAGGTCATGGCGTGGTTTTTCGCCGCACCGACTTGGAAGATGGCAGCAATGAGATCCCGGCGCGCTACGACGCGGTCACAAACACCACCCTCTGCAGCACGATCGCGAACGATGCGGGCGCGTCGGTTGCAACGATTGAGCATTTGATGTCCGCCATCGCCGGTTTGGGCGTGGACAACCTGTTGGTCGAACTCGACGGCCCGGAAGTTCCGGTCATGGATGGCAGCGCAGAGCCGTTCGCGTTCCTGCTGGAATGCGCGGGTATCGCCGGGCAGGAAACGCCCCGTAAGGCGGTCCGTATCCTGCGTGACGTGACAGTCACCCATGGCGGCAGCACCGTGACGATATCTCCGGCCGACGAATTCATCGTTGAAATGGTCATCGATTTCGATTCTGCGGCAATCGGGCGTCAAAACCTTGCCGTACAGGTTTCGCCGGAATTGTTCCGCAACGATATCGCCAAGGCGCGCACATTTGGCTTCCTGCACGAAGTCGAAGCGATGCGCAAAGCCGGGCTGGGCCGCGGCGGCAGTCTGGAAAATGCTGTTGTGATCGATGGTGATCGCGTCATGAATGACGAAGGGCTGCGCTTCACGGACGAATTCGTACGTCACAAGATCCTGGATTGCATCGGTGACCTGGCGCTGGCCGGTTATCCGATCATGGGTCATGTGGTCGCCGAAAAGGCCGGACATGCCCTGAACAACAAGCTGTTGCGCGCGGTTTTCGCCGACCCCGCGAATTGGGAAGTCGTTGATGTCGATATCCTGCCGGTTGGCGGTGCCTTTCTGACCGCGGCTGAGTAATCTTCCCCTAAATCCCTCCACTTGGATTTATGCCGAATTCCGCTTATACCGTTCGCGGTATAAGGCGCGCTTGACCGTGAGTGTTGACGGCAGGGGTGTGACCGTATCTATCTTTTCAGATGCAGATGTGCAGCATGAAACTTTCCGGACGCTTTGGGATTGTCGCAGCCACAGGCCTTTTGGTTTTGGGCATTCTTTCCGGCTGTTCCGACGACGAAGCCATCCCCTATGTGGAGCGCCCGCCGGAAGAGCTTTATAATACGGCGCTTGATGCGCTCGCAGCGGAAGACTTTGAAGTCGCGTCGCAGAACTTCGAGGAAGTCGACCGGCAGCATCCCTACTCTATCTGGGCGACGAAGGCGCAGCTAATGGCGGCCTATGTCTATTACCTGGATGACGAGTACGACGAAGCGGTCATTGCGCTGGAACGCTTCATTGACCTGCATCCGGGCAGTCCCGACGCAGCCTACGCATATTATCTGCGCGCCATCAGTTACTACGAGCAAATCGTCGACGTCGGCCGCGATCAAAAGATCACGCGCCTCGCGCTGGATTCGCTGCGGGAAGTCGCCCGGCGCTTCCCAGGAACCGCGTATTCGCGCGACGCCGAGTTGAAGATCGACCTGACGCTGGACCATCTGGCCGGCAAGGAAATGGAAATCGGCCGTTTCTATCAGAACAGGGGTGAACTGCTGGCCGCGATCAACCGCTACAAGGTGGTGATAGACCAATTCCAGACGACAACCCATGTGCCCGAAGCCCTGCACCGGGTCGTCGAATGCTATCTGATGCTCGGCGTTACCGATGAGGCACAAACCGCGGGTGCCGTTCTCGGCTATAACTATCCGGGCAGTGAGTGGTACGCTGATAGCTTCACCCTTCTGGAGGGGCGTTCGCTCGCCCAGTCAGATAAAGGCTGGTTCTCCTCCCTATGGTCATGGGCATTCTGACCGCTCGAAGGCACCCATGCTGACGGACCTCTCCATCCGTGACGTTGTCCTGATTGAACGGTTGGATCTTTCGTTCTCCGCCGGGCTTGCCGTCCTGACCGGGGAAACCGGCGCCGGCAAGTCCATCCTGCTCGATGCTCTGGGCCTTGCCATCGGCGCCAGAGCGGAATCCCGCCTCGTTCGTCACGGAAGCCAGCAGGCCGTCGTCACCGCGGTTTTCGAACCGCGTGATCCCGGCGCGTTCGCGTCAATGTTCGAAGAGCATGGGATCGAGCCAGCGGACCAAATCATTTTGCGCCGGACATTAGGCGCCGATGGGCGCAGCCGTGCCTATCTGAACGACGAACCTATTAGTGTGGGTTTGATGCGGCTTGTCGGCACCGCGTTGGTGGAAATCCAAGGGCAATTCGACCAACAAGGTCTGATGGATGCCGCGACCCATCGAGAGGTTTTGGACGCCTATGCCGGCCTCGGCAGCGGCGAACCCGGCTGCGCCGTTGAATATGCAGCTTGGCGGGAGGCGGAAAAAGCCGTCGTCACCGCCCGGGAAAAGGCAAAAAAAAGCCGGGAAAACGAAGCCTTTCTGCGCTTCTCCCTTGAGGAATTGGAAACACTCGGCCCTGAAAAGGGTGAAGAGGATGCCCTTTCGGACGAGCGCGCCCTGCTGCGGAACGCGGAACAGATCGTGGCTGCAACAAATACCGCGGACGATCTTCTCAATGGTTCCGAGGGTGCCGACCTTCAGTTGCGGCAGGCGGCCAGGACCCTTGAGGCCGTTGCTGAACAGGTCGGCGGAGACCTTGCCGATGCCCTGGCTGCCATCGACCGGGCCGCCATAGAATTACAGGAAGCATCCGGAGCACTTGCTAGGGCCGTCGCCGGTATCGATGCCTCCGAAGGGCGATTGGAGACGGTGGAGGAGCGCTTGTTCACCTTGCGGGAAACCGCGCGCAAACATGGCGGCGATCCGGACGACCTGCCGGAGGTTATCACCGCCCTTAAGGATCAACTCGCAATGATCGACGGCGGCGAGGAACGCCTAGCCGAACTGGAAAAAGCGGCCGAGGCAAAAAAGCAGAAATTCATCGATACCGCCAAGGCCTTGTCCGCGAAACGCCGTAAGGCGGCCGGCAAGCTCGACGGCGGTGTAAACGGGGAACTGCCCCCGTTGAAGCTGGAGAAAGCCACCTTCCAAACCGAAATTGCGGATCTGCCGGAAACGGAATGGGGGCCGCATGGGCTGGACCGCATCCAGTTCCTGGTCGCCACGAACCCCGGCGCCCCCCCCGGGCCAATCGGCAAGATCGCCTCCGGCGGGGAATTGAGCCGCTTCCTGCTCGCGCTGAAAGTAACCCTTGCTGAACGTGGCGGTGCGCCGACCATGATCTTCGACGAAGTCGACAGCGGGGTCGGCGGTGCCACGGCGGCCGCGGTTGGGGAGAGGCTGGGGCAACTCGCGCAATCACGCCAGGTTCTCGTCGTTACCCATTCACCGCAAGTCGCCGCCCTCGGTCGATCCCATTGGCGCGTCGCCAAGGGTGAATCCGCCGGTGCCATGATTACCGCCGTGGATGCCTTGGATGATGCAGACCGTTTGGAGGAAATTGCCCGTATGCTGTCGGGCGCCAATGTGACGGAGGAAGCGCGTGCCGCCGCCCGCCGTCTTTTGCAGGGGAGCGACGCCGCATGAGCGAAACCGGCAGCCCGAACCTTAAGCCCGTTGCGGACTTAAATGAAAACGAAGCCCGTCGCGAACTGGCCCAACTGGCCATGGACATCGCCTATCATGATGCGCGTTATCACAAGGAAGACGCGCCGGAAATCACGGACGCAGAATACGACAGGCTTCGACACCGGAACGAGGAAATCGAGGCACGCTTCCCCGACCTTGTCCGAAAGGACAGTCCGACATTCCGTGTGGGCGGCGGATTGAAGTCCGGCTTTGGCAAGATCAAACACGTGCGCCCGATGCTGTCGCTGGGCAATGCATTTTCCGACGAAGACGTTGCGGAATTCGTTGCCCGCGTGCGCCGTTTCCTGGGATTGGAAGGCTCGGAGGATGTAGAAATTCTGGCGGAACCGAAAATCGACGGTCTGTCCGCATCCCTGCGCTATGAGAATGGCCGACTGGTCTATGCCGCAACGCGGGGTGACGGCACGGAGGGCGAGGACATTACCGCCAACATGAAGACGTTGAAGGACGTACCGCATGTCCTGAAAGGCGCACCGGAAGTCCTCGAGGTTCGTGGCGAGGTTTACATGCGCAAGGACGAATTCCTTGCCCTGAACGAACGTCAGGAAAGCGCCGGCAACAAAGTATTCGCAAATCCGCGAAACGCCGCCGCGGGGTCACTGCGGCAGTTGGACCCAAACATTACCGCTTCCCGCCCGCTGCATTTCTTCGGCTATGCCTGGGGCGATGTCTCCGCGCCGTTGGGCGCGACCCAGGCGGAAGCAAGGGAACGTCTGGCGGAGTTGGGCTTCTCACTCAACCACCCGGCCAAACTCTGCGTCAGCGTTGAGGAAGTAATCGAGTATTACCGCATGGTCGATCACCAGCGCGCGACACTCGAATTCGATATTGACGGTGTTGTCTACAAGGTAAACCGGCTGGATTGGCAAGAACGTTTGGGCCAAGTCAGCCGCGCCCCGCGTTGGGCGATTGCCCATAAATTCGCCGCGGAAAAGGCCGAAACCATCATTGAGGCCATCACCGTCCAAGTCGGCCGGACGGGCAAGCTGACGCCGGTCGCGAATTTGAAGCCTGTGACGGTCGGCGGGGTTACTGTGTCGCGCGCGACGCTGCATAACGAAGACGAAATCGCGCGGCTTGGCGTTAAGGAAGGCGATACGGTTCGAATCCAGCGGGCCGGTGATGTCATCCCCCAGGTATTGGAGGTAGTGACCGATGGTGGCGGCGCGCCTTACGCCTTTCCTTCGGCCTGTCCGGAATGCGGCAGCGACGTGGAGCGGGCGGAAGGCGAGGTCGACTGGCGTTGCACAGGCGGCTTGATTTGTCGCGCCCAAGCAGTGGAACGCTTGAAGCACTTTGTCAGCCGCGATGCTTTCGACATCGAAGGGCTGGGCACAAAAAGCATCGAAGAATTCTGGCATGACGGGTTGATCCGGCATCCGGCCGATATCTTCGCGCTGAAGGCGGAAAACCTGAACGGCAAGGAAGGCTGGAAGGACAAGTCGATCACCAACCTGCTGGATGCCATACGGGACAGGACGGAAATTCCGCTCGACCGATTCATCTACGCGCTCGGAATCCGCCATATTGGGCAAACGACGGCCAAGCTTCTAGCCCGCAGCTATGGCTCCTACACGGCATGGGAAAACGCCATGCATGCCGTTTCGGCGGAACGTAAAGCTAATCCAGACGAACACAAAAAGCCGGAACTGATCGGCACGCACTATGCGGAACTTGTCGGCATCGACACGGTCGGCATGACCGCCGCCGATAGTTTGGCAGCCTTTTTCGGTGAAGAGCATAATATCGATGTGCTGGCGTCGCTGGCTGCCGTCCTCACTGTGACCGACGTCGAGACACCCAGTACCGAAGGCTCTCCTGTGGCCGGAAAAACAGTCGTCTTCACCGGTACGCTTGAAAAAATGAGCCGAGGAGAAGCCAAGGCCCGTGCAGAATCTCTCGGCGCGAAGGTCTCCGGTTCGGTGTCGAAAAAAACCGACTATGTGGTTGTGGGCGCGGATGCCGGGTCAAAGGCAAAGAAGGCGGCTGAGCTAGGTGTTGCCATGTTGAGCGAGGATGACTGGCTCGCCATGATCCAGGCTTCGTGACCCGCTAGGGTACATTTAGGCCTTCCCAAAGAAACAAACCCGGCAAAGCTGGGCACAGAACGGGGATTAACCCGGGATTAACCAAGTTTAGGTGAGAGTCCCCCAGAGGTTCTTCTGACAACCGAAAAACACCCGTGATGCGTGTATGCTATGCGAGTGTATCTGTTGTGATGTCTTGTGGAGGGGATGAATAGCGATGTCGGACTGGGGGCGATACGTGTTTCGCGCGGTCACGGCGGCGGTATTCGTTTTCACTCTGGCATTGTCCTCGTTCGCCTCGTCTGCATGGGCGCAAGACAATCTGGGGGATCCTCCGTCTCCATCCTGGCGAATTCTGAAACGCGACGCTGAGGGCAGGCCCATCATTCTGGATAAGGGGACCGGTCGGGAACTGGAGGTCGAAAAGACCGAAACGCCGGATGCGACGCCCCCCAGCGAAAGCGAAATAAACAAAATCAGTCCCAGCAATCTGATGCGGGGACAATTGCTTCTGGTGAATCCGGCCCGAAACATCCGGGCACAACTTGAAAACGACGGCTTCAGGATCCTGGAAGAAATGCGGCTGCACGCAATGGGCGCTGAAGTATGGCGCGTCAGCATCCCGCCAAGCATGAGCGAAAAAGGCGCCCTCCGAAAACTTAAGAAGGACTTCCCGGACCTACTCGTCGATACGAACCAGACATTCGACCTGTCCGCCGGGCGTTTCGGCCCGGATTTTTCCCGGGGTTTTGTCGGCTGGGGTCCCGTCTCGCCGGGCTGCGGCGCGGGTATGAGGATCGGTATGATCGACGGCGCCGTCGATATCAATACGCCTCCACTTCGCAAACAACGTGTCTCTTACGAAGGTTTCAACGCCAAGGATCGCAAGCCCGCTGGGGAGGCGCATGGAACCGCGGTCGCTTCGATGTTGGTCGGACGGCCAGCCGATGCTGATAAGAATATAGGCGGCTTGTTACCCGGTGCCTCCCTCTACGCAGCCGGTATTTTCGAGATGCGCGGCGGCAAGGAGGTCGGAAACCTCGGCAATATGCTGAAAGCGGCGGATTGGCTGCTCAAGAACCGCATCAGCGTCATCAACATGTCCATCGCCGGTGGCGGCAATGGCGTGATGACCTTCGTATTGAACAAGTTGCTGGAAGAGGGTGTCGTCGTGGTCGCCGCCGCGGGAAACAATGGCCCCCGTGCCGAACCTGCCTGGCCGGCCGCCCACCCGAAGGTGATCGCGGTGACCGCCATCGACAATCAGTTGAACATCTACGAACAGGCGAACCAAGGGGCTTATGTGGACTTTTCCGCGCCGGGCGTGAACCTTGTAACCACGGTACCGGATGGGTTGAAGCTGCAGAGCGGCACATCATTCGCGTCGCCCTTCATCACAGCCATGGTCGCCATTCATCTTGATGCGGGTTTCCCGACCGACCCCGATCAATTGCGCGCCAGCCTTAGACGGTACACAAAGGATCTTGGCCAAAGCGGCAAGGACGATGCTTTCGGATGGGGCTTGGTCCGATTGAAACCGACCTGCCGGTAAGACGGCACCATCGGTTCGGCGTCAGATCGGCCGGGTGGCATTCTCCAACCAAGCCACCGCCTTGGCGTCATCCATCAATTGGGGAGCGACCTTGCGGCGAACCTCCGCATGATAGTCATTCAACCAAGCCCGTTCGCTTTCCGTCATCAACGAGACCTCGACCAAATTCAAATCTATCGGTGCGAATGTGATCGTCTCAAAACCGAGTAACGGTTTTTCTCCCAACCCCTGCCCTTCCAACTCCGTCACCACGACGAGATTCTCGATCCGGATCCCGTATTCCCCGGTCTTATAGAAACCGGGTTCGTTCGACAGGATCATCCCGGGCTGGAGGGATACGCCGCCGACGCCCTTCGATATCCGTTGCGGTCCTTCATGAACATTCAAATAACTGCCGACGCCATGGCCCGTTCCGTGATCAAAATCCAGGCCCACCGACCATAGGAACTGCCGTGCGAAACCATCCAACTGACCGCCATTAACGCCCGCCGGAAAGCGCGCCGTTGCGATGGCGATATGGCCTTTCAGCACACGCGTGAATCGATCCTTCATCTCAGCGGTCGGCTCGCCGATTGCTATTGTGCGCGTGATATCCGTCGTGCCGTCCAGATACTGCCCACCGGAATCAACGAGATAGAGTTCTCCCGGACGCAACGGGCGGTCGGTTTCCTCCGTCACGCGGTAATGCACAATCGCCCCATCCGGTCCGGCACCGGAAATAGTGTCGAAGCTAAGGTCCCTGATCAACGGATCACGAAACCGAAAAGCCTGAAGTTGGTCGGCGGCGGACAACTCCGTGACGCCGCCCGCCTCAACGGCTGCTGGCAGCCAAGACAGGAAGCGGGTGACCGCCGCACCGTCTCGTCCATGCGCCGCCCGCGTACCGGCCAGTTCGACATCGTTCTTGCACGCTTTCGGCAACAGGCAGGGATCACTGTCCTCAACCACCTTGGCGCCACCTTCCAGCAGTTTATCGAAGACAACGGAAGCTGCCGTCGCCGGATCCGCCCGAACCGCGGCGCCGTCCGCCCCCAAACCAGCCAGGGCATTCGCGAAATCATCGAACGGGCGAACCGCAACACCATTGCCGAGATGATCGGTCAGACCTGGAAGCAACTTCCTGTCATCAATGAACCAATCGACGGTGGAATCGTCATGAAGGATGGCAAATGACAAAGGCAGCGGACAGCGGCTGACATCCCCGCCACGAACATTCAGCAACCATGCTATGGAATCACTGGCCGTTATTACGGCCGCTTTCAAGCCATCCTTCTTCAAAACCTCAGACAAGCGTTCGCGTTTACTGGCGGACGCTTCGCCCGCATAGGCCATGTCGTGCGGCCGCACCGGTGTCAGCGGTGCCGCGGGTTGTGTTTTCCAAACCGCATCGATCGGATTGTCGTCCAAAGGCACCAATGTGAAACCGGCCTTTTTCGCGGCGCGCTGCAATCCCAACAAGCCGTTGCGCGTATGAAGCCACGGATCAAAGCCAATTTTTTGATCAGGTCCGAAGACCTGTTCAAGATAGTCGGGAACCGGTTCCGATACCAAATGACGAACCGTGAACCTTTCCGTGTCGACCTGGTCTTCAACCTGAAGCGTGTAGCGCCCGTCCACGAAGATCGCTGCCTTGGTTTGCCCAACGACCGCGGCGCCGGCGGAACCGTTGAATCCGGTCAGCCATTCCAACCGGTCGGCCCTGGCCGGTATATATTCGCCTTGAAACTCGTCGGTGCGGGGTATGACCAAACCGTCCAAACCACGCTCCGCCAGTTCCTTGCGCAATTGATCCAACCGTTCCGCTGGCGCGGGGCCCGGTCCCAGCCCGGTATCAAGCGACTGCTCCAGTTCGGCCCGGCATTGGTCGAGAGCGTCGCGCGCAGCAGGAGAAAGCCCACCGCCCAGCAAGTCCATCCATGCCGTATCCAGCTGTCTGGGCCCGGCCACCACCCCTTTCAGGAAGCTTGTCAGGTCCGCGTCGTGAATATCGACGCCGGATTCACGCAACAAGTTTACGGCTTCGCTGACCGTCATGGCACCCGCTCCAATTACTTCGTGAGGACTATCTATATCTTCCGGAAAGCTATGGAAGTCCCGGCCGGGAGGCAAGCCGGCCGCTGCCAACCAATGGCCGGCGCCACGGGCAGAAGGTGTGATCTATGTCACTTATCGGTGATGCCATACCAAAAACGCATTGCAGCACTGCGATCTAAGCCCTGGTCATTGGCGCTCCGGCCAGCCATATCACCGTCATTGAAACCGCTGGCGCGTTATGCGCTGAAATTTAAACCTTATAAGAATTGAGGTAGATCATGGCTCATGTCATTTCTGCCGGTACCGCGCCGGCGAAAAATTCGAATTTCTTCTCCGCTTTCATCGGAAGAATTGTTGAAGCTTATCAGGATCGTAAAGCGTTTGCCGCGCTTGAATCCCTGGATGACCGCCTGCTGGAAGACGTCGGCCTTAGCCGCGGCGACCTGATCGAATGGCAGTCCTCCGGCAAGGTTCCGGCCCGCTAATCGATCTTTATAAAGGGACAACAACAGTCCCTTTGCGGTGACTTAGTACCACGCCCCGCAGCCCGCCGAATTCCTCCCTCGGCATGGTTGCGGGGCGTTTCCGTTTTCAAGGCAACATTCCCGCCGGGATTTTTCAGGCCTTGCGGCTCAAGAGCAACGTGGACCAACCGTCCAGGCGCTTTCGTCCGCGAAGGTAAAGGCCCTGGCGACGGTATGCGGCCAAAACCGCCGTTTCCTGATCTTCAAGCAATCCGGATAGAATCACATCACCGCCCGGCGCCACGACTCGTGCGATGCCAGGAGCCAGCCTCTGAAGCGGGCCTGCCAGGATATTTGCGATGACCAGATCATAGGCGCCTGGCCGGTTAAGCTCACGCCTGTCCAGGCCATCGCTGACAACCGGCCGGACGCGGGTTTGCAAACGGTTGATGCGGCAATTTTCGATCGACACCGCAACTGCGTCCGGATCGATGTCACTGGCGGTCAACTGCGTCGCCTTGGACGCCAAAGCCGTCGCGATCGCCAAAATTCCCGTGCCGCAACCGAGATCGAGTGCCGTAGCCACCCGCCGACGTTTCAGCACCGCTTCGATCATCAGAAGGCACCCTTTCGTGGTGCCATGCTCACCGGTGCCGAAAGCCATCCCGGCATCCATGCAGATCGACAAGCTACCAGCAGGAACCTTGCCGTCGAAATGGGAGGGATAGACGAAAAAGCGCCCGGCCCGTATCGGTGTGAAGCTCTTCTGGTTTTCTGAAACCCAATCGATCTGCGGTACAGGCCCCGCCACGAATTCCGGTGCGGGTATACCGGCAATCCGCGCGCCATCTGAAATGGCCTTTTCGACCAAATCGTAGGGCGGCAGTTCCGTGCAATAGGCCTCCAAGCGCCAGGTATCGCTGCCCGGTGTTTCGAAGCACGTCACCACAGCGGCGAAGGGTTCCAAGACCAGTTCCATCGGACCGGAGGATTCAGCCGAGGGCAGTAGGAATTCGATCTTGTACAAGTCGGTCACGTGCGTTCCACGAAACCGGCGACCACACGTTTCGTCCCGGCCTTATCGAATTCGATGGTCAAATTGTCCCCGTCGATCTTCATGATCGTACCGGGACCGAATTTTTGGTGGAAGCAGCGTTCACCCTCACCGAAATCATGGCTTTCGACAATCCTGCTTTCAGCCCGCCCTTCAATAACCGGCGGTTTGGTCCCGCCCACGCCGCGTTGGCGCAGCCGTTGCCATCCCGGCCCCCCGCCGGCGCTGCGATAGGCCTGTGGATCGGGGCCATCGGACCGCAAGCTGACATCCGAACCCGCGGACCGGCCCGCACCGTAGCCGCCGGAATAGCCCCCACCATAGATGAAGTCGGCACGGTCTTCCGCACTGCCGCCGCCGATACCGGCATAGACGCCCCGGTCGCTTTCGACCTCGACAAAGTCCTGCGGCAATTCGTCTATGAAACGCGACGGAATGGCGCTGGTCCATTGGCCGTGAATGCGCCGGTTGGCCGCGAAGGAGATAAAGGCGCGTTTCCGTGCCCGGGTAAGACCGACATAGGCCAAGCGTCGCTCTTCTTCCAAGCCCGCCATGCCATTTTCGTCCATCGTCCGTTGACTGGGGAACAAACCTTCTTCCCAGCCGGGCAGGAAAATGACATCGAACTCAAGACCCTTCGCCGCGTGCAGGGTCATCAAGCTGACCTGCTCTTCATCGCTTCTGTCCTCGTTATCCATCACCAAACTGACATGTTCCAGAAATTCGCCCAGCGTCGCGAATTCCTCCATCGCGACGGTCAGTTCCTTCAGGTTTTCAAGCTTGCCCGGTGCCTCCGGCTTCTTCGATTGCTGCCACATCAGCGTATAGCCGGACTCGTCCAGGATCGTTTCGGTGAGTTCGACCTGACCGATTCCGTCAGCCATGGAACGCCAGCGGTCGAAGTCATTCAAAATGCCGGTAAGCGCATTCCGCGCCTGTGGCTTCAATTCGTCGGTCTGGACCAATTGTCGTGCCGCGAAATACATCGGATCTCCGGTACGCCGTTGCAGGTCATGTATCGCCTGCTCGGTCGCCTTGCCGATCTTGCGGGCGGGCTTGTTGATGATGCGTTCCAGCGCAAGGTCGTCCGCCGGTTGAGCGACAACGCGCAGGTAGGCGATCGCATCCCGGATTTCCTCACGTTCATAAAACCGCGCCCCCCCGATCACTTTATAGGGAATACCGAGGGTGATCAGGCGTTCTTCGAATTCGCGGGTCTGGAAACCGGCCCGCACCAGGATGGCCATTTCATCCAAGCTGACGCGTTTACGATGTTGGGTCTCGATCTCGTCGCCGACCTGTCGGGCCTCTTCTTCGCCATCCCAGACGCCCCGCACACGGACAGGCTCGCCATCCTCCTCGTCGGTCCACAGGGTCTTACCCAAACGGCCTTCATTCTTGGCGATCAAGCCCGATGCAGCACCGAGGATATGCGGCGTCGAACGGTAGTTCCGTTCCAACCGAACCACGGCCGCGCCGGGAAAATCCTTTTCGAACCGCAGGATGTTGCCCACTTCCGCGCCGCGCCAGCCATAGATGGACTGATCGTCATCACCGACGCAGCAGATGTTCTTGTTCTTCTGCGCCAACAGGCGGAGCCACAGATACTGGGACACGTTGGTGTCTTGATATTCATCGACCAGACAATACCGGAACATCCGCTGATACTGTTCCAGCACATCGGGATGCTTGGTGAAGATCGTCAAGTTGTGCAGCATGAGGTCACCGAAATCAGCTGCATTCAGCGTGATGAGGCGTTCCTGATACTGGCGATAGATGTCGACGGCCTTGCCGTTGACAAGGTCACCAGCCTCACCGGCGCCAACGCGGTCCGGCGCCAATCCCTTATCCTTCCAACGCTGGATGACATGAATCAGCATCCGGGCCGGCCATCGCTTTTCGTCCACGTGTTCCGCTTGAAGGATCTGCTTCAGCAGACGGATCTGGTCGTCCGTATCCAAAATGGTGAAGCTGGGCTTCAAGCTCACCAATTCGGCGTGCCGGCGTAATATGCGCGCTGCCAGGGCATGGAAGGTGCCAAGCCACATGCCTTCGGTCGTCCCGCCCACCAATTCGGCCACGCGTTCGCGCATTTCGCGCGCGGCCTTGTTGGTGAAGGTGACGCATAGAATTTGATACGGCCTGGCCTTACCCTGATGAATCAAATGGGCCAGACGCGTCGTGAGCACCCGTGTCTTGCCCGTTCCGGCACCGGCCAGCACCAACAGGGGTCCGTCAAGCGTATCGACCGCCTTGCGCTGCGCTTCGTTCAAACGCTCCAGCCAGGGCGGCGGGCCCGCACGCGGATGTGCAGGCGCAGGGCCTTGCGGCGCGCCGGGCACACCCAAATCGTCATAAGCCAAGGGGTCGTCAGAAAAGCTGTCGGACATGTCCGTTTCTATATAGCGAGTCGGACAGGATCCATCCAGCCGAAGCCGTCGAACTTCCCGTCATTCTTCGCAGGAAAAATCTGCAGAAGGGCCGGCCCGTCAGGTTCGGGTTTCCTGAACGGCGCGGTGATAAGCGCTGAGGACATCACGTTCGTGCAAGACGCCCAATAGCTTCTTTGCACCGGCTTCCTGAATCACCGCGACATGTTCTTCACCGCATTTCTCCAATAGATCCATCGCGCGTCCCAAATCGTCACCGATTTTCACATAGGGCGCGCCGCGGCGTGCGACATCGACCGCAGTCATCGCCTCGTCATTGCTGCTGTCGAAAGCGTATTCCTTCATATCACGGAGCATGACGGTACCGACCAAGCCGCCTTCCTTGTCGATAACGAAAAGCTCTCCATAAGGGACCGCGCCCAATTTCTTCCTGACTTCGGCCAAGCTGGCGGTATCCAAAATGGCGTGGTGGTCCTTCCGCATGATGTTCGCAACCCGGTAGGACCGCATGACCAGCGCCTCACGCCCGCCGATTAAACTGACGCCGCGTTGCGCCAATTGCCAGGTGAAGAAGGAATAACCGAAGGTCAGCTGCGTGACTTGTGAGGATATGACCGTCGCGATCATCACACCGATTGTAAGCTCGTAATCCCCGGTCAATTCGAAGACCATCAGGATGGTGCTCATCGGCGCGCCAAGCACGGCCCCCGCTACCGCCCCCATGCCGACCAAGGTATAAGCCCCATGCCCGGATGAAAGTTGCGGAAGAACAATCGTTGCGATCACCCCGAACGCACCACCGACCATCGCTCCGATGAATAGTGAGGGAGAAAACACACCACCGCCCGCACCGCTGCCAATGGTTACCGCGGTAGCCGCCGTTTTCAGAACCGCCAAGGTGATCAGCATCTGAAGAGGCAAAACCTGATTCAAAGCCTCATCCGTCGCCTCATAGCCGACGCCCAGCACCTGCGGAAAAAAGATCGCTATCGCGCCGACAACCAGCCCGCCAACTGCCGGGCGCCCCCATGTCGGTATCGGTGATTTTTCGCCGATCCGGCGGACGACGCCGATTGACCAAGTGAAGCTGGTCGCCGCGACCGCACTGACCAAGCCAAGAAGTGCGAAGGCTGGAAATTCCCAAAACGACACAATTTCGTGCGACGGAATGATGAAGGCTGGAAAGTCACCAAAATAAATGCGGCACACGATGGTACCTGTAACAGACGCGATCACGACCGGGGCAAATGCGGTCAGGGCGTAGTTTCCCATGACCACTTCCAGCGCAAAGAACACCCCTGCAATCGGGGCATTGAAAGACGCCGCCACGCCAGCGGCCACACCACACCCCAAAATGGTCTGTCGCTGCGTTCGGTCCAAATGCAAGATATTGGAAAACAAGGCGCTCAAACACGCCGCCAAATGGACAACGGGCCCTTCCCGCCCCGCGGACCCGCCACTGCCAATCGTAATCGCGCTGACCAAGGCGGCCGTAAAACCGGTCTTATACTGTAACTCACCGCCTTTCAGGGCTTCCGCTTCGATGACATCGGCGACGCCTTGATTCTGACGGTTAGGCTGCAGCCAATAGATGATCAGACCGACCGCAAGGCCACCGCCCGTGGTGACCCCCAGGATGTGCCACCAAGCTATGCCCGCCATATGGCTATGCACCATTTCGGACGAAAAGCCATAAAACAACAATTGGAAGAACGCGATTGCCTCACGGAACACGATAGCCGCACCGCCGCCGATCAAACCGACCGCCACTGCCAAGGCAGACAGCACCAGTTGCTCGTGGCGGCCAACCCGTCCGAGTCTTTCAAGAACCTCTCCCGGGCGCAGTAGCGTCACCGGTCACCTCCGACAGAGCCATACGGCGCGAAGAGACGCGCATGGCTAATTTCCGGCACGGTTTCAAGCGTGCAGAGCCCCGCCTGCACAGGATGCACAAGCATTCCAAGACTACAGCATAGGGACGTTAAGGCCGCAAACTCTCTATTCGATTTCATATAGAAACCAATGGAGTATCCGGTGCACGGGAAGTGCTCAGGCGCCCGCTGCCAAGGCCCCTTCTATCGCCTCAATCGCTTTCGCTGCCGAGGCCCCGTCAGGACCGCCCGCCTGCGCCATATCGGGACGGCCACCACCACCCTTGCCGCCGATTGCCTGTGACCCGACACGGACCAGGTCGACCGCGTTCTGCGTAGCGGTCAGGTCGTCGGTGACGCCAACGACCAGCGAGGCCTTGCCGTCGTTTACAGCCACGATCGCAACGACACCGGACCCTACCTGCTGCTTCAATTGGTCGACCAGCGGTTTCAGTTCCTTGGGCGGCACCCCTTCCAACACGCGGGATGCGAACTTCGTTCCAGCCACGTCCTTTGCTTCCGGCCCGCCCGATGCGCCGCCACCGGCGGCAAGCTTGCGGCGCAGATCGGAGACTTCACGTTCCAGTTTCCGGCGTTCTTCCAACAGGCTGACCACACGCTCCGGCGCATCCGACGGCGCCGTCTTCAATGCCCCGGCGATATCCTGCAATTTGCGATCTCGTGCCCTGGCATAGTCGAGCGCTGCTTCCCCAGTCAGACATTCGACACGGCGGACACCGGCGGCAACTGCCGCCTCGCCGATAATGCGGAACGCGCCGATATCACCGGTTCGATTAACATGCGTACCACCGCAAAGTTCCGTCGAATAAACGCGGTTCTCCGATTCCGGCGCCCCCATGGAAACCACGCGGACCTCTTCGCCATACTTTTCGCCGAACAAGGCCAGTGCACCTGCTTCGACAGCCGCGTCCGGTGTCATTAGCCGGGTGGTAACGGGACTGTTTTCGCGAATCTGCGCATTGACGATCTTCTCGACCGCTTCGATCTCCTCCGCCGTCATAGGCTTGGGATGCGCGAAGTCGAACCGCATCGTATTGGGCGCGACGAGTGACCCTTTCTGCGTGACATGGTCACCCAGAACCCGGCGGAGCGCTTCATGCATAAGATGTGTGACGGAATGGTTTGCGCGCAGTTTCAAACGGCGGGTTCCATCGACTTTCATGTCCAGCGCATCGCCGACCTTGAAATCACCCTTCGTAGAACGGCCGACATGGAGGACCATGTCCTCAACTTTCTTCTGCGCATCGGTGACGGTGAAGGTCTGGCCATCCGGACCGATCAACTCGCCGGTATCACCCATCTGCCCACCGGACTCGCCATAGAACGGCGTTTGGTTGGCGATGATAACACCTTCCTCGCCTTCCTTCAGTTCTTGGACCGCGGCCCCATCTTTTACAATGGCGGTGACAACACCTTCCGCGCGCTCCGTCTCATACCCGAAGAACTCGGTGGCACCGACCTCCTCTTTCAATTCGAACCAGACCGCTTCGGTCGCCGCGTCGCCGGAACCGGCCCATGCCGCGCGCGCCTTGGCGCGTTGTTGTTCCATCGCCGTGTCGAATCCGTCCGTATCGACCGAACGGCCTTGGCCGCGCAGGATGTCCTGGGTCAGGTCGAGCGGGAACCCATAGGTATCGTAAAGCGTGAACGCGACGCCGCCGTTCAAAGCCTCCCCTTCACCCAGCTTCGTCGTCTCATCTTCCAACAAACGCAAGCCACGATCCAAGGTCGCCTTAAAGCGTTCTTCTTCAAGCTTCAGCGTTTCGGTGATAAGGGATTCCGCGCGGGTAAGCTCGGGATAATGTTGCCCCATCATCGACGTCAGCGACGGAACAAGCTTGTAAACCACCGGGTCGGCCGCGCCCAGCATATGGGCATGGCGCATCGCGCGCCGCATGATCCGGCGCAGCACATAGCCGCGCCCTTCATTGGACGGCAGGACACCATCGGCAATCAGGAAAGAACAGGCCCGGACATGGTCGGCGATAACCTTGTGGCTGGCTGTTTGGGGCCCGTCCACATCGGTATTCGTCAAATCCGCCGAGGCTTCCATAATCACCCGCAGCAGGTCGACTTCATAATTGTCGTGTTTGCCCTGAAGGACAGCGGTGATGCGTTCCAAGCCCATGCCCGTATCGATCGACGGCTTCGGCAAAGAGACCCGGTTCCCCGGTTCAATCTGCTCGAACTGCATGAAGACGAGATTCCAGATTTCGATGAACCGGTCACCGTCTTCATCCGGTGAACCCGGCGGGCCACCCGGGATAGACGGGCCGTGATCATAAAAAATTTCGGAACACGGGCCGCAAGGGCCGGTATCGCCCATCTGCCAGAAATTATCTGAGGTCGGTATCCGGATGATCTTTTCGTCGGTCAGTCCGGCGATCTTCTTCCACAGATCGGCAGCTTGTTCATCTTCCGAATAGACCGTGACCAGCAGGCGTTCCTTGTCGATGCCGAATTCCTTCGTGACCAGGTTCCAGGCCAGTTCGATGGCGAGGTCTTTGAAATAATCGCCGAAGGAGAAGTTCCCGAGCATTTCGAAAAACGTATGATGACGTGCCGTATAGCCGACATTCTCCAGATCATTGTGCTTACCGCCGGCTCGCACACATTTCTGGGACGTTGTGGCACGGTTATAGTCGCGCTCTTCCTGACCCGTGAATACGTTCTTGAACTGAACCATCCCTGCATTGGTGAACATCAGGGTCGGGTCGTTCCGGGGGACAAGCGGCGATGACGAAACGACCTGATGGCCGTTCTTCTCAAAATACCGCAAAAATTCTGTGCGAATGTCGTTCGCGCTGATCATGATCCGTACCCTGTCAAATCCCTGTGTCGCCTGCCCCGCCGGTTGGAAGTCCTTTGCGGCCCGGAGCGGGCCGCATTTACTAGCTTGCAGCAGCCACCGTGTCCAGGAAGTCAGGGACTTCCATGGCCCACAGATTAACCAATATGGCGCCTGGAAACCTTTTGTTTAGGATTTCATGATTTAACACCCACATAGGAAGGAACTTTTTAGCCCAGCACTTTTTTTGGAAAATTGATATGAATATGCCACTTGCCTCCCTGAACGAGCAGCCCTTTACGGTTCTCGACGGGTTTTCGAAAATCAAGGATCAGGAACTAACCGATTCCAGCGTTATCGTTAGAACCGGCGCACGGAAGCTTTTCACGTGGTGGTCCGATTATGTCGCCCGGCACGACGCCCTGCCGACACGGAACGCCTTTGATATTCTGACAATGCTACCCCATGCCGCCCATATGTTTCTCGTCGTGCGTACGGCCAGTGGCGCTTGGAGTTATCAGTTGCAGGGCGAAGAGTTCAAACGCCTGTATAACGGCGGTTTCCAAAGCGATGTCGAAGTCCAGCGGTCCTTTGCCGCGTTTTCCATGCCGGTTTCGACGTATTTGGATACTGTTGCCGAAGGACGGGTCTGTCATCACAGTTACGGGACGATCAACGGCAACAACCGCAACAGGAACACCTTTGAGTCGATCGACTGTCCCCTGATCGATCTGACTGGACGCGTGTCCCATATCATCGGGATCGCCGAATTGTTCCGCGGCCCAGAGGCCTGAGCGGACGTTTCACCGGAACCTTCGCCGGAAACAGGATAAGAAAAAAACGGCCCGCCGGGAACATTCCAGGCGGGCCGTCTTGTTGGCGAATGAACGTTCTTGTTACTAGGCCTGCGGATCGTCTTCCGGTGTCAACGCTGCTTCCGCAGCCTCTTTCTCGGCGGGGCCTTCCAACATGGCGCTGTCCAGGACGCCGGCATTCTCGCGGATCTTCCGTTCGATTTCCGACGCCATGTCGGTGTTTTCCGTCAGGAACCGTTTGGCGTTTTCACGGCCTTGGCCGATGCGCTGTCCGGAATAAGAGAACCACGCCCCCGATTTCTCGATGATGCTGGCATTGACGCCAAGGTCGAGCAGTTCACCGGTTTTCGAAATGCCTTCGCCATACATGATGTCGAATTCAACCTGACGGAACGGCGGGGCCACCTTGTTCTTCACCACCTTGACCCGGGTCTGGTTGCCGACAACCTCATCCCGATCCTTGATCTGGCCGATCCGGCGGATATCCAACCGAACACTGGCATAAAATTTCAGCGCGTTGCCGCCGGTGGTCGTCTCAGGACTGCCGAACATCACACCAATCTTCATGCGGATCTGGTTGATGAAGATCACCATGCAATTCGTACGGTTGATCGACCCAGTAAGCTTACGCAGTGCCTGGCTCATCAAACGGGCCTGAAGACCGACATGGCTGTCGCCCATTTCGCCTTCCAGTTCCGCCCGGGGCACCAGCGCGGCGACGGAATCGATGACGAGCACGTCAACCGCACCGGACCGAACCAGCGTATCGGCGATTTCTAGGGCCTGTTCCCCCGCGTCGGGCTGGGAAATCAACAATTCATCGACATTGACCCCCAGTTTTTTCGCGTAGACAGGGTCAAGCGCGTGTTCCGCATCGACGAAGGCGCAGGTGCCGCCGCGCTTCTGAGCTTCGGCCACCACATGCAATGCCAACGTCGTCTTACCCGAACTTTCCGGGCCGTATACTTCGATGACGCGCCCTTTCGGCAGACCGCCAATCCCGAGCGCGATATCCAAACCGATCGATCCAGACGAAATCGCTTCGATATCGAGCGCCTTCTGTTGGCCGAGTTTCATGATCGAGCCTTTACCGTATGCTCGCTCGATTTGCCCCAGGGCCGCTTCCAAAGCCTTGTTTTTGTCCATGTCGTCCTTGCCTACTAGGCGCAATGCCGTCTGACTCATGTGATCGTCCCCGTTTCTGTCATAGGCGCTATCGGCGCGCAACGGGCTCAATGTACATATTTTGTTCTCGTTCTCAAGTTCTTTTTTTGTTCCTTTTTTCCCCGCATTGCAAGACCTTGTTTTATTTATGTTCTCAATAAGACTCTCGACGGTCCAGGGTGTTCTAGTTTGCGGAACATCGGTCGGCGCGAATCGGCCAATTGGATCCTGCCGACTCCCCGGGGCGTCAGACGGCGGGTTTTAGGGTCAACCCTGCCCTTCGGGTTGAAGGGCGGCCTTCACTTTGCCGGCTAGCTGTTTCAGGCTGAACGGCTTCGGCAGGAAATAGACCTTCGGAAGTGCGGTAATTTCCTTGGCAACGGCTTCCTGGGTGTATCCCGAAATACAGACAACCGGCAGGTCCGGCATATCTTTCCGCGCCGTCTTGATCAGCGTTGCCCCGTCAACTTCCGGCATCATCATGTCGGTGACAAGCAAATCGAATTTATTCTCCGCCAGGATTTCCAATGCCGCCGCGCCAGTGCGCGCCTCCGTCACGACATAGCCCTTGCTGCGCAGGGCGCGGGCACTGAAAAGCCGCACCGGGTCTTCGTCCTCTACCAGCAGGATTTCTCCGCCGCCGGTCACATCGCTTTCCGGCCCCGCCGCGCTCAAGTCATCCTGTATTTCCGTCCCGTGCGGCGCTGCTTCCGGAATATAGAGCCGGAAGGTCGTTCCGGTTTCCCCTTCGGTCCTGCTGTCGACCGTAATGAACCCGCCCATTTGCTGGAGGCTTCCATACACCATGGAAAGGCCCAGACCCGTTCCCTCGCCAATGCCTTTGGTCGTGAAGAACGGGTCGAAGATCCGGCTGCGAACTTGGTCTGGAATGCCCGCACCGGTATCGATCACGGCAATCACCAGATACCGACCCGGAGGCGCTGTCTCGCCGCTCAACGGTGTCGGCGCGGTAAATTCGACCATGCTGGTTTCAATGTTCAATTCACCGAAGCCGTCGATCGCGTCACGCGCGTTGACCGCCAGATTGATGACGACCTGTTCCAGCTGACTGTGGTCGGCCTTGATCAAGCCCAGGTCCCGACCATGCGTCATCTTCAAGGTAACCCGTTCCCCAAGCACACGGCGCAGGAGGGACGAAATCTCCGCCAGAATGTCGGTCACATTGGTCAACCGCGGCTGTAACGGTTGCTGGCGGGAAAAAGCCAACAATTGGCGCACAAGACGTGCAGCACGCTTGGCGTTCTGGGTGATCTGCATGACATCGGCGAAAGTCTGCTCACCCTGATGGTGGCGCTGCAGAACGAGGTCGCAGAAACCGATGATGGCGGTCAGCATATTGTTGAAGTCATGCGCCACCCCGCCGGCCAATTGGCCCAGGGCCTGCATTTTCTGCGACTGGGCAAATTGCATTTCCAGACGCTTGCGTTCCGTCGCATCGAGCACATAGACCAACATGCCGCCATTGCCACCGCGGGTTTCAGCGGAACGCGAGACATGAAGCGTCAGCGAAACCTCCTGCCCCGACTCCGGTGAGACATCGAGCGGCCCCGCGGCACGCCGGTTTTCCAATTCGTCCAGCATCGCCGTGATGGCGGGCCTGTCCTCTTCCTTGAAAAGGTCTAAGAAAGACGCGCCATTCAGGGAATCCCGGCCGATTAATTGACGGAAGCTGGCGTTCACTTCGCGGACCAGTCGGTCCCTGTCCAACAAGAGCAAGCCGAAGGGCGCATTTTCGAGCGCCCGCGAGAGAACCGCCAGGCGGTCGCGAGCTTTATCCTCCGACCGCCTCACATCGGTGACGTCGCGCACTCGCCAAACGCGGAGGCCCTCACCGACCGGCACGATCTGAATCTGATAGCGTTTCGCGTCGTTGCGCGGTCCGGGGCCGCTTACCTCAAGACTACGCGCCTCATTAAGGGCCGCCTTGGCCGCTGCTTCGATTCCGCTGGGCACCGATCCGCCATCGGGCATTTCCGATATTCCGGCATCAGAGAACGCTTTGGCGAGCAGCGCGGGAACAGCCTCGGTCGGCTCTTCGCCCGGTTCGAGACCGCATAGCTGCAGGAACAGAGGGTCGAGATATCGCGGTTTGCCCGACAGACCGTCCCCGGACACTTCTTCGACGCCAACAGCTTCGTCCAAGTGTTCCAAGGCCTGGCGCAGAGCCGCCGTATTCGCCGCAGCGCGGGCGGCACCGGCACCGGCCCCAATGGGCCCGCCGCCCAAGCTTCCACCAGTAAACAAAACGAAGAGACCTAGGGCAGTCATCACGGCAAGCGTGACCGCAAGGGCGATTGTATTCGTACCCGCGCCATAAAGAACGCCGCCGACGGCGGCCATCCCCGTAACCCAAAGCGCGATCAGGATTGCGTTGCGCCGCACGTTGCTTGCCGCTCCCTATTTTGGTCCGAAAGATTAAGCCAGACTGGCTATTTCTGGGCGCCGGACATCTTGCCCTTTAGGCGCCAGACGAAGCTTATCACCTCGGCAACAGCCTTGTAATGTTCTTCCGGAATTTGCTGATCCAGGTCGCAGGTGGCGTGAAGTGCACGCGCCAACGGCGGGTTTTCTATTATTGGAATGTCGTGTTCTTCAGCCAGGTCGCGTATCCGCTTCGCCACAAGGTCCTGCCCCTTCGCGACCAAGACGGGGGCTTCCATTTCATCCGGGTTGTACGACAGGGCACAGGCGAAGTGTGTCGGGTTGGTCACCACAACATCCGCGTCCGGCACCGCTTGCATCATGCGCGTCCGCGCCCGTTCCATTCGGATCTGCCGCAGCCGGCTCTTGATCTGCGGGTCCCCTTCCTGATTCTTGAATTCTTCCTTTATTTCCTGCTTCGTCATGCGCAGTTGTTTGCGGTGCTGCATACGCTGGAAGAAGATATCGAAAACCATGATCGCAAACAGGATCGACAAGACGCCGGCGAGAATCCTGAGGATCAGGATCAGAATTTCCTGGAGATGATCTTCCGAGGTCAAACTGGGCAGCAGGTCCAGCCGGTTGAATTCCGGAATCACCAGCACGATGCCGACCGCTGCCACCACCGCGAGCTTCAGGAAGTTTTTCAGGAACTCAACATAGGTCTTGGCCTGGAAATACTTCTTCGCACCGGTAATGGGATTAATCTTACTCAGTTTGGGTTTCATCGGCTCGGTCACGATGACCCAACCGTTTTGAAGCACGTAACCCGACGCCGCCAAAACGGCGAACATGATCAAAGGCCAGGCCATGACGCCGAGGACCTCAAGCAACATATTGGTCATTGACGCGCCAAGTTCCGCAGGCCCGTACAGGAAAGAATGCGGCCGGGCGACGAAGGCCACCAAAATTTCTTTCAGCCGGCTGGCGACGAAAGGCGCCATCAATGCCAACATGATGGCCGTGCCGAAAAGCATGATCCATGTCGGCACTTCGCGGCTGGTCGGCAGTTGCCCTTTCTGCCGGGCATCCGCCAACCGTTTGCCGGTCGGTTCTTCTGTTTTGGAGTCGGCGTCGTCGTTGCTGGCCAACGGCCCGTCCGTCCTCTACACCACCGCCTGCCCGCCGCTCTTCGCGTTTGACCGGGCTTTCTACCTGGGCACCGATTTCGGACGGGGACCCGGCTTGGCGGCTGTCAGTTGAAACTGATGAACCTGGCCAATCCGTCCGAGAATTCGCCCAGGAAAGTCGTCATAATAGCCTGAATAGTGATTAACAGTACGATAAGACCCAATAGAATTTGCAGCGGCATGGCCAGGAAAAAGACTTGCAGCTGCGGCATCAGCCGAGCCAACAGGCCGAGCAGCGCATAGAAGGTCGTTCCGATCACCAGAAACGGTGAGGCGAGCTTCATCGCCAGGATGAAACTGTCGGCCACTGCGCGCGCTACCATTTGAGAAAAATCGCCGATTTCGGGCATCACGCCCGGCTGGAAAACCTGATAACTCTCAACAACGCCCGCCAGCATCACATGGTGCAAATCCGTTTCGAAGATCAGGAACGTGCCAAGCATGGTCAAAAGCACCGATTGCAGCGACCCTTGGTCGTCGAGCCCCGGGTTGAACAACAGCGCGTTGGCGAAGCCCGTGATGACGGAAATGATCATGCCCGCGGTCGACAAGGCGGCGACCATGATCCGAACCATAGCCCCCAGAAACACTCCCACCAGAATTTCCGCTGCGATCAACAGGGCAATCGCCATGATGCCAGCGGTCGGGATCGCCGGCACCTGGTCCTGAACGATTGGGGTGACGATGATGCTGAAAGACATCGCAAGCAGCAGGCGCACCTGCGGCGAAATATAGGCTTCGCCGATTGTCGGCAGAATCATGAATGTCGCGCCGACGCGCACGAATACCATCATCAACGCAAAAACTTGTATCGCGAGAAGGTCGGCCAACATGCGCCGCGAAACCTTTCGGGTCAGCCGAGCGAAATAGCCTTGTCCATGACGTAATTCATCAAGTCGGTCAAAACGCTCAACATGAAGGGAAGTAGCACCAGCAGGGACGCGAAAACGACCAGGATACGGGGGACGAAGGTCAGGGTCGCTTCCTGGATCTGCGTCAAGGCCTGGAACACCGCAATGATCAAGCCTACGACCAGCCCGACAATCATAATCGGCGCCGAAACGAGCAATGTCGCGCGAATGGCTTCAAAAGCGATATCGAGAGCTACTGATTCATCCATGATCGCAACGCGTCTAGGCCACCTGTTCAAACCTGATCGGACCCAACCTACGCCGATTCAGCGCCAGTCGACTATTACCGCCAACAACTGTCTCGAAACCCGCAGATCCGAAATGGTTGAAAGCGGGCTTCCCGGTTAAATCGGCATACGAAGAATTTGTTGATAAGCGCTGATCATGCGATCCCGAACCCGGACAACCGTGCTCAAGGTCGCCTCGGCATGCGAAATGGCGGTCACGACTTCAGTCAGGTCGGCCTTTCCGGCAATCGCATCGATCGACAGTTTTTCCGCCGCACGATTTGCGCTGACAGCGTCGTTGACGCCGGACTTAACCAGATCAAGGAAAGAGCCGCCCGCGGGCGTATCGCCCTTGCCCGCCGGCGAGGGACTCGGAAGCGGGGTGGCGTTGGCGCGGTACGCCGCTGCTGCGTCTGCGGGGTTGATTGCCATTTATCTAAAATCCAATCTATTTCCCAACTTACCCATCGAACCCTTAATCAAGCGTTAACGGGCATTGGCGGGCGACGATCCGCTGAAACAGCGAAGGCGACCAGCCTACGCGATTAGCGCAACAGGTCCAAGGTGGTTGAGACCATCCGCTTCGTGTTCTCAATCACACTGACATTAGCCTGATAGGTGCGCTGGGCCTCTAGCATGTCCATCGTTTCGATCAACCCGGTTACGTTCGGCATTTTATAATAGCCGTTCTCATCCGCGGCCGGATGGTTCGGGTCGAATTGCAGTTTGAAGGCGGACGGATCTTCGGTCACCCGGCGAACCCGGACCGTATCCAGATCGAGCTGGCGGTCCAGGGCATTCTGAAAAGTGACGACTTTCCGGCGATATGGATCACCCCCGGGGGTATCCGCCGTCGATGTCTGGTTCGCGATGTTTTCTGCGATCACGCGGATCCGCGTGCCTTGGGCCCGCATGCCTGAACCTGCTACGAACAAGGCGCCTTTAAGACTGTCGGTCATGAGTTTGTCCTTTCCCTGTCCGTCCGGTTACTGGCCGTTGCTGCCAAGCGCGGTTTTATACAGGTCGGTATATTTCCGGAATATCCTGGTCGCCAGCTGATAGTCGGCCTGTGTCTGGCCCAGCTTCATGACCTGCTCTTCCATGATCACCGCATTGTCGTCCGGCGTCACTTCATAGGGATAGCGATTGTCCTGAACCTTGTACGCGTTAGCGCTGGTCTTGGCCGCAAAGCTGGCGCCCTGGGCCGTTTCCAAAGGCAGGTTCGATTGCGTTTCGCGAAGGGCTTGCCGGAAATCCAAGGCGCGAAGATCCTGCGCCTGGTAACCTGGTGTGTTCGCGTTGGCGATGTTTTGGGCCAGGACGCGCTGACGTTGGGTCAACCAGCGCATCCGATCTCCTGTCATCGTGAACAGGGCCGTATCTTTTAACGGCATGTCTCTCTCCTCTACTCACACGGGCCTCTCCAAACCCGTGAACAACCAAGCAAGCACCGTGCCAGAACAATTTGCCGACCGGGCCACCTCATTCAGGCGGCCAACATCACTTGAATGCTGAAGTTATCGTGGCGTGATTTGAAAAAAATAACAAATAAAGTTCCGTATTCAGCAAACATAGAAACGCATAAACGATCATATTTGCTTTAGGTACCCTTTATTCATATTTGATACCTGACACTTTGAACCTCTCAAAACACAGAAATTGGCCATCTGTCCGGTTCATGCTGTAGTCTTGGCGGTGATCGAATCTCGAGATTGGCGGCTGATCGAAAATGTCCGACGACTTGGAATCAGGCAAAATCATCGACCACAAGACGGGTGCTGCCGGCAACAAGGCTGTCGCCTTGTCCCGTGGCGCGGAACGCGAGGACAAGGGCCCAACCGTCTTGGCGAGTGGAACGGGTTTCCTGGCGGACCGAATCGTTGAAGAAGCATTCAAGGCAGGCGTTGCGGTCCGCACCGACGCCGACCTTGTCGAAATCCTCTCAGCCACGGAAGTGGGCGAGGAAATACCAATTGAAGCCTTTATCGCCGTGGCTGAAATCCTGCGTTACGTGTACGAACGCAACCAGCGGACGTCCCGAGCGGAGAGCGCCGCCAGAGATGAAGACGTAGCAGCCGTCATCGGCCAAGTGTAAATGTGAGGGGGAGCCATGAACAAAGAACAAGTCGAACTCGAACTGAGGCTCCTGATTGATGAAGTAACGAAGGGCCACGAAAAGCTTCTCGCCGGGGAAGACTTCGGATTGCAGGGTATCAATCGTCGGATCGAAGCCGCCTGTCAGGCGGCTTTGGCCCTGCCCAATGAAGAAGTCGTCGAAATGCATCCCTTGATGCAGGAATTGAGGACACAGCTTCAGGACTTTTCCGCAAACCTCAATGAAGCCATGGACCGCGCCGGCATGTCTGACGCCCCTGCTTCCACCGAGGAAACCCCCGACGGTAGCGACGACAAGACGGGCGGCTGACACCATACGAATCGGATACACTGGCGTGTCTTAGGTTGCCGGGCCGCCAAACGGCACGGCGATCTCCACGGTTCGGGCCGAGATATCCCCTATTCTTATCTCCGGACCCGCCCCGCGTTTAGCCTTCAATCGGGGTCTACGCCAATGGGCGACGTTATCGATTTCGCGAGTTATCTGCGGTTCGTCGCAGCCTTGGTCTTTGTTCTCGGCCTCATCCTCGTTGCCGCCCATATTACAAAGAAGGTCATGACCGGCAGGACCTATGCCGGCGCGCGCAGCCAGGGCCGGCGCCTCGGCGTTGTTGAGGTTCTTACACTCGACGCGCGGCATCGTGTGTTCCTCATCCGCCGGGACGGGAAAGAGCATCTGATCATGACCGGACCATCCGGCGATCTTTTGATCGAAGGTGGCATCGAGGAAAGCCAGCGCCTCGTCCAGCAGACCGACGCGCAAGTAACCCCCCTACATGCCGGTACCGAAACCATGGCCGGGGAACTAAGGGCTAAGGGACAGGTATCGGCACAACAAACGGTGATGCAAAAGATGGCCGGTCTTTTCGGGGACCGAACGGCATGAAACGACTCCACTTTGGATCGTCGGGGCATGAAACCTCCACCTTGCCCCTTTTCCGCCCTCATTACCGACGTGCCCTGATATGGGGTTCGTCCATTTCCGCTGCCCTCGCCGTGGGGCTTTGGGCTGTTCCGTCGCTAGCCCAATCGCTCAATATCGATATCGGCGAAGGCGGATCGGTTACCGGCAGGCTGATCCAACTTGTCGTTCTGATGACGGTGATATCGTTGGCGCCTTCGGCGCTGGTCATGGTCACGTCATTTACCCGCCTCGTTATCGTCTTATCCTTGCTGCGGACGGCCATCGGCACCCAGCAAAGTCCACCGAATACGGTGATGATCAGTTTGGCGCTGTTCTTGACCTTCTTCATCATGCAGCCCGCATTCGATCAGGCCTATAGGACGGGGATAGAGCCCCTGATCGCGGAGGAAATTTCCGAGGAAGTCGCCTTTGAACGAACCATGGAACCTTTTCATGCCTTCATGATGCGGCACGTGCGCGAAAAGGATCTGGCCTTGATGATGGATATCGGTCAGATCAGCGCGGTTGAGTCGCCGGAGGAAACGCCGCTGCGCGCATTGGTGCCGGCTTTCATGATTTCCGAGTTGAGACGAGCTTTCGAGATCGGGTTTCTCGTCTTCGTCCCCTTCCTGGTCATCGACATGGTCGTCGCCTCGGTGCTGATGTCGATGGGGATGATGATGCTGCCGCCCGTGATGATCGCCTTGCCGTTCAAGTTGATCTTCTTCGTGTTGGTGGACGGCTGGTATCTTGTTGTCGGCAGTTTGGTTCAAAGCTTCCAGCCGGTATGACGGCAACAAGACGAATCCGTCTTTAGTGGTCGCCCTTTAGTGGTCGCTGGGGGCGACGAACTGCTCTGACAACCCCGTGTCATAGGCCAACCCTTCAGCCGTGATCGTCACCGGCGGACCGCCCCGTGCCAAGCCTTTGCGGGCAAGCGCGGCCCAAACCCCCTTGTTCGAAAACCCACTGATCTCCCTCGCCGAAACGACATAGGGGCCGATATGAACATGGTCGCCATGCGGCGCAGGCAATGACGGCAATATGACGTCGCCTGTTTCAGGGTCGCGCATTCCTTGGCCAGCCTCGTTGATCAACACCTGAACCAAAGCCAGGGTACGGAGTTGAAGCTTGTTGAGTTTTAGGGGATTGATACGCGGCGCCATGTCGAAAGCCGAACCTTATCTGTTGTCTGACCGCAACATCGCTAACGCAGATTGTCCGGTTCGGCAAATACAGCATCGGAATCAGCGTTTTGCGGAGACCGTCGCACGGCAAAATTCATCGCACATTCGTGGCAACACTTCCGGCGGCAGCCGGAATATCGTTGTAGCCGTTTAGGATGAGCAGCGTATCCACCTTCCGCCCGTCCTTCGCCAACGGAAAGTAGACCCTTTCGCTATCGACAAAGCTCTTATCCGGATGCGGCATGGGAAAACGGTCATAGATCGGCTGGCCGGTTTCGACCGCTGTCACCATGTTCGTCCTGATACGGTCGACGAAGTCAGGCATGACCGCGTCCTCAATATACTGGCCGGCTATGAAACGGCCCGCCCTGCGGTTCTGCTCGCCGCCAACAAGGCGGAACTTAAAACGGATTTCGTCGTCATGAAGAACATCAACCAAGTTCACGAACGGCATGTGTTCGGGGAAAACGGTCGGATCCACGTCCTTTTTCGACGCCAAACCTTGCGGGTTAAGCGAGCGCAAGTAGTTCCGCATCCAAAGATACTTCGGATCGAGGCCAGCAAGAACTGTATCGTCTGCAATCGTAGGATAATGCTTCACGGCTCCCGAAACTCCCTGCCAGCGGCTCCCGGTTCTGCCAGACGCCTTTTCGGTTCGGAACAAACGCTTCGACCTTCCTTTTCGGCATTATGTTAGATAAATCTAATTTGTTCTACAAGAAATCAAACCTCCGTCCAGAACCCTTTCAGCTACGGCCCTTGAACGACACGGGTGGTCCTGCGCCAAAAAATGAAGAACGCCCCCCGGAAACCGGGGAGCGCCCTTCAACGGATCTGCGCCAGCGAGAGGAGAGACGAGAGAGAGGAGAGTGCGGACGCAAATCCAAACCGGATTCGTATTTCCAAAATGCGCTGCGGCCCTGTCGGCAACGGCGCAAATACTGCCTTTCGGTCTCTCCTCCGGTTTGGGGTACGCATTTGTCGTGCGCCTCGTCCCTCCTTACCGTTTCTGCCGAAAGGCTGGATTGGTTATATCTTCGTAGCGGCGTTCCTTTCGGTGATCTCCGCGATCCGGTTAAAGCCAAGCCGCATTAGAACGGCAGGATGATATCGACGATTTGCGAGCCGTAGCGCGGCTGCTGCACGTCGGTGATATGTCCACGACCGCCATAGGACAGCCGTGCTTCCGCGATCTGGTCGTAGCTCACGGTGTTGTTGTTGGTAACGTCCTGCGGCCTGATGACACCGGCAATCTGCAACTCGCGCACTTCATAGTTCACGCGGGTTTCTTGCCGGCCATGCACGACCAGATTGCCGTTCGGCAAAATCTGAGTAACCACCGCGGCAATCCGCAATTCGATAATTTCCTCGCGGTCGATCGACCCGGTGCCCTGGTTGCTGGTGCTGCTGTCCGTCGCAAAGATGTCCGGCGGGTTCACCGCCTCCGGCAGGATACTGTCCAAAGCAGCTTCGTATCCAAGCAGCGAGTCGATATCGAGGTTTTCGTTATTCGTGCGCGCCCGCGTCGTTGTATTCTGCAACTCGGCATTGTCGTCGATATCGATCAGGATCGTGACAATGTCGCCAACCTGGTTCGCGCGTAGATCTTTGAAAAAGGCTCGCGATCCGGGGCGCCAAAGAGAATTTGGGCGCGGTGTCGCGACCGTCGGCTGCGGCATCGGCATACTGACCGGCTGATATTCCGGTGTATGCGTCGGGTTCTCGATTTCCGACAAACGCGGCTCATCGCCTACCTGCGCCAGCCGATTCAGTGCGTTGCAGCCGGTCAACATGGTTCCCGCCAACAGCACAGCGCAAAGCCGCATGCCGTATTTCTGTCTTCGTTTCCGCTCGACCTGTTTCATCATGGCCATTCTCCTTGAGGCGTTCTGCCCCGAAACCTTTCTTCCGGTTGTCCGCGCCTTATTGCAGGGCGACCTGGCTGGGCAGCGATACGGACGCTTCGCCAATCCCCGTCACCACCGCTTCGAAAACGCGGTTGCTCTGTAAATTCTGAATACGTATCACGTCGTCCAATCCACCCGATTCCACCGCGCGGCCGCGGGCAGTAAGCACCATGTTCGGCACCTCGAGCTTGACGGAGACGAGCCCGCCTTTCTTGATCAAGACGGGGGGCTGGACGGAATTGGCCCCGACCGCGCGTCCCATTGCAAGCGTCTGCTTGGCGCTTAACCCAATCAGATCAGCCGGATCCACAATCGTGTTGGCCGCAAGCCCGCCGCGCCGCATTTCAACCATTTCCACATCGCGCTCACCAATGATGTCGCCACGCAGAATCCGGCGTGCCGGGACCGGCACCTCAACCAATCGGTGGATCTGGCCCGAAACGGCAATCCGAACAGCATGGGGATTTTCCGCGGGGGCCACGACAAAGGCCGTGAAGCGGTCGGTTCGCGGATCCAACTGCAATTGGGTGATTGCGACCGTAGCCGGCTTGTCCTTCGGCACCTTCAAAGAAAGTACGCGATTGTCCAATTGCAAATCGAGCCGCTCTTCCGCGAGCTCCGCATTTCGGTGAACGATCGCGCTCAGCAATTCCGACCGTATTGCTTCCGACGGGATCACATGGGCCAGACGGGTAACAGTCGCCATATCGTAGCGCGATGTCGGACGCCAATCCAAACCAAAGGCACGGGCCACACGGCCGAGCCAACGGGCTTCAAGCGTCGAGGATTGCCCCGGTGACGGCGCCCGCGCGATCACGCGATCCGCATAAGGGCCGGCATTCTCGAACACGTCGCCAAGCATGACCCCGTCCCCAACAATGCGAATATCAGTGATAAGCCGCGCCGGCTGGGAGATTGTCGTCTCTGTTTCCGCAGCGTCCGCATCCCAGGCAGTGGCCGCGACCGCAATGGAAAATCCCGCCAGACCGAAAACCGCCGCGCGCAAGCTTGCCTGCCAGGCCTGTTTCCACCGGGGCGCATGTTCCGTTCTGATCATCATCGACATCACTGTCACCGTTTCCCTTTGGGTCCGATCAATCCGACTAGCGGATGTTGGACACCGTCTGCATCATCTGGTCGGAGGTCTCGATCACCTTCGAATTCATTTCGTAGGCGCGCTGAGCGGAAATCAGGTTGGTGATTTCCTCCACCACATTGACGTTTGAAGTTTCGAGAAACCCTTGCTGCAGGGTTCCGAAGCCGGTCGAACCGGGCGTCCCGGAAACCGGTGTGCCCGAAGCTGGGGTTTCCAGAAAAAGGTTGTCGCCAACAGCAATCAAGCCGGCCTCGTTCGGGAAGGTTGCCAGTTGGAACTGCCCGATATTCTGCGGCGCTGTCTGTCCGTCCAGGCTAACCAGGACTTCACCGCTGGCATTGATCGAGATATCGATTGCGTTCTGCGGAACAGTCAGCCCGGGATCCACCGAGAACCCATCCACCGTGACGATCTGTCCGTCGGCGTCGAGCTGCATCGATCCTGCCCGTGTATAGGCCGTATCGCCATTCGGCAGATCCACCTGAAAATAGCCGTTGCCGTTGATCGCAACATCGAGCGGGTTTTCCGTCAGCGTCAGGTTGCCCTGCTCGGTGATGCGGTAGACCGCCGCCGTGCGAACACCGAGACCGACTTGCACACCGGCTGGAACGATCGTTCCCGCATCGGAGGAATTCGACCCGACGCGCCGCAGGTTCTGATACAGCAGATCCTGAAATTCCGGCCGCCGCCGCTGGAAGGCGGTCGTGTTCAAGTTGGCGATGTTGTGGGAGATCACTTCGACATTGAGCTGCTGTGCCAGCATCCCAGTCGCACCGATTGATAGAGATCTCATTGTTCCAACTCCTACCTATGTTTTCTTCGCGGCGCCCAGGCCGGCCCGTTTCGGTTCCGTTTCAAGAACCGCGCCGGACCGTTACGCCGTCGCCCGCGTCAATTTGTCGATCATGTCGCGCATTCGGCGGTCTTCCTGATCCAGGAATGTCTTCACCCGCTTATGATCGCGCGAAATCCGCATCATCTTCGTCAGTTCGACGACCGCCTCGACATTCGAGTCTTCGAGGCTGCCTTGAACGAGCTTCGGGTTCCCGACATCGACCGGCTCTTCCTGAGCGGTGAACATCCCGTTGGCGGCGCGCCGCAACTCTCCGGTATTTTCGAAGCGCACGACCCTCAATTGTCCCAATTGACCGTTGGCGCCCGAAATCACGCCGTCCGCGGCGATGCTGATATCCGACTCACCCGGCGGAATTACAATGGGGCCCGCCTCGCCTTGAACCGCTTCGCCTGTCCCTGTGACCAGGGTGCCATCCGCATCCAACTGGAAACGGCCGTGCCGCGTGTAACGGTCGCCAAGTTCGGTATCGACGACGAAGAAACCGTCACCGCTGATAGCCACATCCAAAGGGTTTCCGGTTTGCCGGATCGGCCCTTCGTCCATTACTCGGTACTGCCCAAGATCCTGAACATAGGAAAGGCCGGGCGCCCGTCGTTGCGTATCCACCAGGAATTCCCGGAAGACCAATTTTTCGGCCTTGTAAGAGGGGGTATTCACATTGGCGAGGTTGTTCGCCGTGATATCCATTTCCCGTTCCAAGGCCGCTTGGCGCGACATCGCAATGTAGACGGAGTTCTCCATAACTCTATCCTCTCTACTCAACCCCCATGCCGGGTTACGGCACTCTCATTGGGGGATGTACTCTGCACTTCTCTCTCGCCGGACTAGGGAGCAAGGGGCGTGCCAAAAGCAAAAAGGTCAGGGTTTTTGCGGCTTTCATGAAAAAGCTACCCGCACGGCAACCCTTTGCGGCATTGGATCCGGCAGGCAATCGGCGCTGCGTTTGGATGGAACCGGGCACAAATTGCCCGCACGGCCTGTCAAATATCCCGGCTTGTGGGGGTTTCGGGTCAAGTCAGGTAAATCCAGCCCAGCCGCCTACGGTATTACAGGGTGATCTCTTTACATGGCCTGATAATTATTTGCCTTGATTGTAGATTTGCACGATTTCCTTTAGTCTTACTGGGTAAATCATGGTGGGGTGCAAATTGCCGAGCGGTCGGCATACGACAGGTGGACGGGATGTATTCTTGCCGCGTGTGATTGTGCATCCACTTTTTCCAGCCGCGGTCATGGTTGCGCCCATGACAGGTTCGGCGTTCAGGTTTTGGCGAATATCGGGCGGAAATTTTAGGCCATGAGCGAAGAAGTCGAAGACGGCGAAGGCGAAGAGGGCGGCAAAAAGAAGGTCGGCGGAAAGAAGCTGGTCCTTTTCATCGTACTGCCGATTCTGATCCTGGTGGGCGCCGGCGCCGGACTGTATTTCAGCGGCATGCTGGATTCACTGCTCGGTGGCGAGGAACAGCACGAAGGCGAAGAACACGGCGAGGAGCATGTGGAAGAACCGGCGGTCGCGACACCGGGTTTCTATCTGGAAGTGCCGGAAATGCTGGTATCTCTGCGCTCTTCGGGACGAAAGCAGCAAATCCTGAAACTGCGGATCAGCCTCGAACTGGCCGGCCCTGAAGACCAGGCCGCGATTGAGGCATTCATGCCCAAAATCGTCGACAATTTCCAAGTTTTCCTCCGTGAATTGCGAGTCGAGGAATTGGAAGGCAGCCAAGGCCTATACCGGATAAAGGAAGAGATGCTGGCGCGCGTGAATCAGGCCGCCCATCCTGTTAAGATCAAGGATGTTCTTATCGGCGACATGCTGATTCAATAAGGCCGCAATGCGAGCAACACGCGCCAAAGTCTTGAATTGGCCCGTTTGTTGCGGGGAATCCGGTACACTGGACCGGAATGATTTGAACCGAGTGGTTTGAAGATGAGTGACGAAGAAGATATCGCCCGCGACATGGAAGCCCCAGCCGAGGACGGCGAAGATGGCGAGGATGATGCGCTTGCCGAAGAATGGGCGGCGATGGCCGACGACGATGACGATATGGGCGGCGGCGGCTCAGCGCGTGTTCTAAACCAAGACGAAATCGACAGTCTTCTGGGATTCCAGGAAGGTGACGACGACGGCGCGCAATCCGGTATCGAGGCAATCATCGATAGCGGCATGGTGTCCTACGAACGCCTGCCGATGCTCGAAATCGTGTATGACCGTCTGGTCCGCATGATGTCGACCAGCCTGCGCAACTTCACCTCGGACAACGTAGAAGTCAGCCTGGACAACATCACCTCGATCCGGTTCGGCGACTACCTCAACTCCATTCCGCTTCCGGCCATGTTGACCGTCTTCAAGGCGGAGGAATGGGACAATTATGGCCTGATCACTGTCGATAGCTCGCTGATCTATTCCATCGTCGACGTGCTGCTCGGCGGACGCCGTGGAACGGCGGCAATGCGGATTGAAGGCCGGCCCTACACCACGATCGAACGCAATCTGGTAGAGCGGATGATCAATGTCGTTCTGGCGGATCTCTCCGCCGCGTTCGACCCGCTCTCTTCCGTCACCATGCGGTTCGACCGCCTAGAGACGAACCCCCGTTTCGCGACCATTGCACGGCCCGCGAACGCCGCAATCCTGGCCCGTTTGCGGATCGACATGGAAGACCGTGGCGGCAGGCTTGAATTGATGCTTCCCTATGCGACTCTGGAGCCGGTGCGCGAGTTGCTGCTGCAGATGTTCATGGGCGAAAAGTTCGGCCGTGACTCGATTTGGGAAAACCACTTGGCGACGGAACTTTGGTTCACCGACGTGCCGATTGAGGTTGTTCTCGACGAAATGCAGTCCACTTTGGGCCATGTCCTGGAGTGGGAAAGAGGCACTTTCCTGCCGCTTTCAGCCACGCCGCGGTCGGAAGTGACGCTGCGTTGCGGCGCTATACCGATGTTCACCGGGCATATGGGGCAAAAATCGGGTAACATAGCGGTCAAGATTGAAGGAAAGGCGGAGGCCGATTCATGATCCTACCCGAACTGTCGCTGGTCCTGGACATATTGATTGCGTGTCTGCTGGTGGCGGTAATCGTCTATGCCCTGCGCTTGAACAAAAGCCTGTCCGTGCTTCAGCAAAGCAAAAGCGAGCTGGAGAAGATGCTGAAAAGCTTCGGCGACTCTACCGAGAAGGCCGAACAGGCGATCCAACGGGTCAAAGAGGCATCGACGCAGAACCGCGATTCCCTGAACAAATTGTTGAGCGAAGCGGAAACCTTGCGCGAAGATTTGGCGTATATGATTGAACGCGGCAATAGCCTGGCCGACAAGTTGGAAGGCGGTATTGCGCAGCATCGGCCTGGAACCGAACGGGACGGATCCGCTGTCGGCGAACAGGATGGTGACATCGAAACCGCCATGCGTGCGGCCCGCCAGGCCGCATCCGCACCAGGTAAGGAGTCGCGGAAGGCATTAGCGGTGAAGCCCGAAGACCGGGCGCGCGGCGGCACCGCAAAGTCGACCCTGCCGGCTACAACCGGGGCCGAAGGCGGCACGGAACAAGGCAAGGACAATACCGGCAAGGCAAAGTCAAAATCCGCGTTGTTGCGGGCGTTGCAAGGAATGCGGTAGCGACCCCATATATAGAGGGGATCGCAATGCGCAGAGCATGGGACAATGAGATTAGGTTTTAGAATCCTGCCGGTAACGATTTTCGTGGCGGCAATTATGCTCACGGTGAAGGTCGGGACCATTTGGCAGGCAGTCAGCGAAGGGCGCCCCTTGGCCGGCGCACCGGTCGAGGCGCAGAAAGCGCTTGCCCAAAACGAGAGTGAGACACCGCCGTCGGAAAACGGGACCAGCGGCTTCGATACGTTCAACGACGAACTGCCGGAAGGCTCTGTTGCCGCCGAAACGACGGAAGAAGACGACAAACTGGCCGATCTCACGTCCTTGTCGCCCGGCGAGATACGCCTGCTGTACGATCTGTCCAACCGACGCGACGATATTGCAGTCAAAGAACGCGAGATCTCTGAGCGCGAGGCCCTTCTGAGGGCGGCTGAAGAGCAATTGCTGGTCAAACAGCAGCAATTGGAGCGAATCCGCGAGGAAATCCGTGGCCTGGTCCAAGAATACGATCAGGAGCAGGACGCCGACCAGGAGCGACTGCGCAACATCTACTCGGCCATGAAACCAAAATCAGCCGCTGCGATCTTCAATGAATTGGAGTTGGAGACACTTGTCGGTGTCCTGCGCGGGATGAGCGCACGGAAGGTTGCGCCGATCATCGCGGCCATGACCCCGGACCGCGCCCGAATCCTCACGCGCGAATTGGCGGAAAGAACCGACCTGCCGCAACTACCGAATTGACAATAATAGCTCTCGAATCCGGTTAAAGTGGAAATAGTTAGGCCAAATGGGCCAATCAGGAATTGACCCATCATTTAGAGAGTCTTAACTAAATCCTGCGATAGTCTGGGGAGGAACACGGGGCTGGGCTCGCATTTTGTTCTGAATGGTATAGGGATCCCGGCACAGTAAGCGTAGAAAATGTCCACTTCCGAGACACGGCTGTGGGTTTTCGTCTAAGCTTATGGAACAAACGGGACACGAACGGACGGAGTGATTGCATGGCTGTCGATCTGAACATGCAGGTCTTGATTGTCGATGACTACAAGACGATGCTGAGGATTATTCGAAATCTCCTCAAACAGCTTGGCTTCAACAACGTCGATGAAGCGATGGACGGAAGTGAAGCGCTGCAGAAATTGCGCGCGAAAGACTATGGATTGGTCATTTCCGACTGGAACATGGAGCCGATGACGGGCATCCAGTTGCTGCGTGAAGTCCGGGCGGACAAACGGATGCAAGATCTGCCGTTCATCATGATCACCGCGGAAAGCAAGACGGAAAACGTCATCGCTGCGAAGCAGGCCGGTGTAAGCAACTACATCGTGAAGCCCTTCAACGCCGCGACCTTGAAGCAAAAACTGACCAGCGTGCTCGGTCCGTTCTAATTAACATTGCCACTGTGCAGCGGGCTCGCGGGCATTTCCTACGCCTGTGGTCCGCGCTGATTCATCATCGATACATCCACGATGAGTTTCGGCGGCCACAGCCCGGCAAAGGTTGATGCGGGATTACGCCGGGCAGACACCGAACAGAATCCGGGCAGCTTGGATAGGCTGTGGATTTTGACCCGGAATCAACGCTAGAATCAGTCCGTTAGACGGCGCGTAACCGCCATGCGGCAGGCGCGCCGGAAAATCCGTGCCGGACACAAGCTTTCGAAGAGCTTCCGGCGGCGGACTTTTTGCATTGCCGAACCGGTGTAGTTCGAAACCGGCCCGGAACGAGGCGGAACGCGTGGCACAGCAAGACCAGTACATTGATGAGCAACGGCCGGTACCCGATACCGGACCGATCATGTTTCTGAGCTTGTTTCTTCTGCTTCTGGCCTTCTTCATCCTGCTGACGGCGATATCCACGTTGGAAGAAACCAAGTCGCGGCGCGTGTTGACCTCGGTCGCGGCCACCTTCAAGTCGCGGATCATCCCGGATAACACCGCCCAAATCCTGATTTCAACCATCGGTCCGGTGCCTGAACCCGAAGAGGTCATCGACGATGTCGAGCGCCTTTGGATCACGGCCATCCCGATCGCCCGTGTCGAATCCCTCACCCGTGGCAGAACCCTGCAATTGACCATTCCCGCGACGGAGATATTCGTCGGCGGAGAAGCGACCTTGCGGGCAGATCGCAAGGACCTGCTGCGCGCCACGGGATACGCCTTGGCCGCACGCCTGGAAGGATTTACCGCCCAACTGCGTTTCACCATCCCCGTCGACGGCCTTGAAGCGGTCACCCCGGCAACCGCGGCCGACATTGGTCGCTTGGAGGAGGAACGGGTCGGCGCGGTGATATTGAACCCCGACGATACCTCGGAACCGACGGCGGATCCGACGACGGACGAGACCTCGCCAAACCGAAATATGCTTCCCTTCGCCCGCGCCACTGCCTTTGCACGGGCCCTGGTCGATGCCGGTGCCCCGCCCGACGGGATCGCCGTTGGCGTTGCCGAACGGCGCAGTTCGCGCATCCGTTTGCGCTTCGACATCATTGAAAACGGCCGGGCAAACATTTCCTTCGCCGAAGACGGCAATGCCGCCGAGCCTAGAAGCCAGCTGTTGCCGCCGGCGGACACGGAACTCATTGAGCCGGTCGGCGGCGCCGAGCAGCAGCAACCCGAAGCCGCGGAATCGGGCACAACCGAAACAGACGCGCCACCCGAAGCCGTGTTACGGGATGCCTTGGAAGGCGCACCGGTTCTATTTGAAGGAACCGCCCAATGATCGATCCGGGCTTCAACGCCGAACAGAAAGATACTGTCGAAAAATCACCCGCTTGGCTGGTCAGCATGGGCGACGTCACGGCCCTGATGCTGACCTTCTTTGTCATGCTGTTCTCGATGTCCTATGTGAAATCGGAGCGATGGGATGAAATCATCAGCCTGTTGAACCGGACTACGGAGCCGTCGGAAATCCAGAAACCAATTCCGACAAGTGATCGAGCCATCCCCTCGGTGGAGGTTCTCGCGGGGCTGTCGACAGACTATCTGCATCGTATTCTTCAGGAAAAACTGTCCCGCGACCCGATCTTGGCCAGCGCGCGGATAACGCCCTTGGAAGACCAAGTCGTGATTTCCCTACCCAGCGACGCCTTGTTCGCGTCGGGATCCGACGAACTGGGGGAAGAAGCGAAATTGGCCGTTCGGGAATTGGCGGGCGTGCTGTCACAGGTCGGCAATCAGGCGGAGATCGTCGGTCATACGGACCCATTGCCACCTGCAGAGGGGTCCTATCCGTCGAATTGGGACCTTTCGCTGGCCCGCGCCTTGCGCGTGGCGAACGCGTTGACCGAAGCCGGCTATAAAGGAAACTTCGCGGCGATCGGGATGGGCGATTCCCGGTTCAGGCATTTGGACCCAGGCCTGACAGAAGAACGTCGGTATGAATTGGCACGACGGGTCGATGTCGTGCTTCGTTCGGAAGCCGGGGGGCAATAAGTGAGCAGGCGCTTCCCCTATTACGCCACGTCATCCAATTTCGCTGTGATAAGCCGAAGGTTTTCCAAAAACCTTCTTATGTCCGGTGTGTTTGCGGCCGCTTTGATCGGATCGGCTCTACCTGCCCTTTCCCAAGAGACCATCGGAACGCGGGCAGGCGTCCATCCGAACTTCGGTCGGATCGTATTCGATTGGCCCCGTCAGGTCGGATACGAGACATCCGTGGCAGGCAATGAACTCGTCATCCGGTTCGACACACCGCTGCAGACCGATTTCACGCCCGTTCTGACCAATCTGGGCGATTACGTACAAGGGGCGGTGATTGAACCAGATGGACGAACGGTCCGCCTAACGCTTGCCCGCCCGGTTACCGTAAACGGGTTTCGCAGTGGCACCGCCATTGCCATCGACATGCGCACCACGGCAGATACAGAAACCGCCGCGCAAACGGCGACTGCGCCGGATATCTCAGTCCGTGTCGGCGAACACCCAACCTATACCCGCATCGTTTTCGATTGGACGGAACCTACCGACTATACAGTTTCGAACGAAAACGACTCCATCACGGTCCGCTTCCAACGCCCGGCCACTATTGATACGGCCTCCGTCGCAAGCCGCCTGCCCCAAGGATTCGGCCGTCCACGCAGCGGCACCCGCGGCGGAGAGACTGTGTTCATTCTGCCCATGCCGCAGGGGACTACCGTCCGCGACTTGGTATCGGATTTCAAAGTGGTCATCGACCTGACGCCGGGCGATGGACCGTTGCCCACCGAGGTCGCTCAGCCAAACGACCTGTTGCCGGAACCCGCCAAAGCCGAGGCACCGGAGGATCAACAAGCATCGCAAACAGCGGAATCGGCAGACGAACCTTCCACCGTGGAAAACCCCGGTGCGACCACCGAAGTGCCGGCGGACCAGGAAACGACTGCGGCCGAGGCCCCGGCAAATGCAGAGGTTGCCACAGCGGAACAGCAAACCGGGACATCCCCCGAACCGGTGCCCGATGAAGCACAAGAGGAAACCGCCGAGGCACCGGCGGGACCGGTAAACCTCGCCCCGCCCGCCGATCAAGCGGAGGCAGTGGCGGAAGAAGAAGCCCGCAAGATACTGGAAGCCGAAGACGCGCGGGCCGCCGAGGAAGCAGCAGCGGAAGCCGCCGCTTCAAACGGCCCTCCACCCGATGAGACGCAGCAAGCAGCCACGGAAGAGGCAGCGGAACCGGAACTGCAGACCAGGGTAAAAACCCCCGAACCGGCGCAGCAAGGCCCTGTGACCGCTGAACAATTGGCGACACAGCAGGCGTTGGAAGAAGGAACGATCCAATTCCTGCGTGACGGGTCCGGCCGCCAAGTCACGCCGGACGGACCAGCGCCGGTCAGTTTCTCCTTCGACTGGCCAGATGAAGTGGGTGCTGCGGTTTACCGGCGCGGCGAAAATATTTGGGTGGTGTTCGACCGACATGCGCAATTGGACCTGATCCCTCTGCGTGAACAAGGGGCGCCCTTGCTCGACCGGGTAGAGCAATTGCCGATTTCGGGCGCGACCGTTCTGCGCATGCGCGCCGACCCAAGCGTGAACCCGGTGGTAAAACTGGAAGGGTTCACCTGGGTCGTCGACTTCCGCCTGCAACCCTTCCCCCCCCGCGTTCAGGCTGAAATCCGGGCTGAAGCAGACCCGGATATCGGGCCGAAGCTTTTGTTCCCAACGGCAAATCCCGGAAGCCTCATCACCGTTCCGGACCCCGATGTTGGCGATACGCTTCTGGTCGCCACCTATCGCGACCCCGGCGTCGGCGTGAACGGCACGCGGACATATCCCGAATTCAGGGTGCTTTCCTCCGCGCAGGGTGTGGTGGTCGAACCGCAAGGCGACGATGTGCTGTTCGAGCGCAGTTTCGACGGCTTTACTGTTTCGGGCACCGACGGCCTGCATATTTCCGCCGTTTCCCCGGAAGCGCCTGTCAGCACGGCGCAGAGTTTCTCGGCCCGTCGGTTGTTCAATTTTCAGGACTGGGTGCGCGGCGGCCCCGGCGACTATCTTGCCGGGGAATACGCATTGCTGACCTCGGTAACTGAAGTACCGGAAGAAAAGCGGAACGACGCGCGGCTCGACTTGGTTCGCTTCTACGCGGCGCGGGATCGCGGCGCGGAAGCAACTGGGGTGATGGCTGTCGTCGAGTCGGAAGAGGAGTCCTATTTCAAGAAAGCCGATGCCCGAGCCCTTCGTGGGGCGGTCCGTGCGCTGAACAACGATCTTGAGGAAGCCCGTACGGATTTGAGCGATCCGCGCCTGGACGGGTTTGCCGAGGCCGCCCTTTGGCGAGGCGCCGTCTTAGCAAAACTTGGGGATTGGAAACAGGCAGCGGACCAATTCAAGGTCGCCGATTCCATCCTGCGCGACTATCCCTACCCCTTGAAGGCGAAGCTTGGGCTCCTGCGGGTCGAGACTGCCTTATCGACACGCGATTTGCGCACCGCCAGCAGCTGGCTCGACGAATTGGATGTGGCCGTTGATGAATTGAGCCGCGGCCAATACGCGGAATTGCGGTTCCATCAGGGCCGCGTGGCGCATGCGAATGACGACTTGGACCTTGCGAAAGACTTTTGGAACGAATTGATAGAAGGCGACGATCTGAAATACGCCGCCCGCGCCGAATATCTGATGATCAATGTGGAACAGCGCCAGGGCGACATCACCGACGACGAGGTGATCGATCGGTTGGAACGGCTGCGGTTCAAGTGGCGCGGTGACGGTTTCGAGTTCAACGTGCTGCGCCGCCTGGGTCAGGTCTATATCGACAAGGGCGATTATTTCAACGGGTTGAATACCTGGCGCCTCGCGGTGACCTATTTCGCCGAAGATCCGGCGGCCAAGGAACTGGCCCAGGATATGACCGACCTGTTCCGCCGTCTCTATATCGACGGCGAAGCGGACAAGATGCCGCCACTGCGCGCCTTGGCATTGTATGACGAGTTCAGGGAATTGACGCCTTCCGGCGCCGAAGGCGATCTGTTGATTGAGCTTTTGGCCGCCCGATTGGTCGATGTGGACCTTCTTGAGCGCGCGGCCAATTTGCTGGAGCAGCAGGTCGAATTCCGGCTTCAAGGCGAAGAGCGCGCGCGGGTCGGCGCGAAACTCGCCTTCATCAAAATCCTCGACAACGACCCACTGGGTGCCGTCGAAGCCCTGACCAAGACTGAATTCCCGCAAATCACGCGGGAGCTGGAGGACGACCGCCGCCGGCTGCAAGCAAAAGCCAATTACGAGTTGGACCGCGACGATGAAGCGGTCAAATTGCTCGCTGGCGATACCAGCATGGATGCGGACATTCTGCGCCAGGACATTTACCGCAAGGCAGAAAACTGGACGGAAGCGGCGAAAGTCCTGCAACGCCTGTCTGGTGATCCGCCGGAAGAGGGCGAGGAGATTCCCGAGCGGAACGCTCGCCATGTGGTCAATTGGGCCGTCGCCCTGAAACTGGATAAAGATGAAGCGGGTCTGGCCCAGATCCGGGATCTCTACGGACCGGCCATGAACATTTCGCCGTTCCGGGACGTCTTCAACTATATCGTCGCGCCGAATGATCAGGGCGGCGCCAGTCTGCAGACCAGTCTTCAGCAACTGGCCGGCGGTGACGGTTTCAACGCCTTCATGGAAAACTACCGCGACCGGCTGTTGACCCCGTCCTTGAACGCCGAGGAACAGCCCCCGGTCACAAGCGGCCAGAACAATCTGAACCCTGCCTAGGCATTTTCGTTCAAGAGTTTCAGCGTGGCGGAGGCCATGACTTTCATTGACGTCACCATGGCATCGACCTCGATATACTCATCGGGCTGGTGCGCAAGGTCGAGGATCCCTGGTCCATAGGCGATGCAGTCTTTCAATTGGCCGATCCGGAAAATGTGCTTTTGATCGTAGGTACCGGGCGAGCAGATTGTTTCCGCGGGACGGCCGAATTGACGCTCTATCTCTTCAGCGACGGCGCGGACGACCGGGGCATTCTCATCGGTCAAGGTCGGTTCGAATTCCATGATATCCCGCACGTCATATCTGAAGCCATCACGGGTTTTCGTTAGGCGGTCGAGGATGGCCAAGATCTCACCCTTCACCTGGTCGAGGGGTTCCTCGATCAGAAAACGCCGGTCCAGAATCATCGAACAGAGATCGGGCACAAGCGAGCTGGGCAGCCCATTGAAATTGTCCGGCAGGCCGCCATGCATCGAAGCGATATTCAACGTGGACTGCTTGGCCCCTTCGGGCACGACAGGCATCTCCGTATGGCGGTTCTCCAAAGCCGGATAAAGTTCGGTTTCAAGGGCATTGAGAAACGCGCCCATATGGCGCACGGCACAATCCCCCAGGAAAGGCATCGAGCCATGGGCGATATGCCCATGCGTCTTCACTTCGGCCCACCAGACCCCGCGGTGACCAATGCAAACCCGATCCACATTCAGCGGTTCCGGAATGATGACATGATCGACGCGTGGGCGGCTGAAGAACCCTTTTTCCGCAAGGTAGGCGACGCCGCCATAGCCGCCCGTTTCCTCGTCGACAGTCCCGGAAATCTCTATCGCGCCCGGGAAATCCAACCCTTCCTGCAGGATCGCTTCCACCGCGACCATTGCCGAGGCGATACCGCCTTTCATGTCGCAGGTCCCGCGTCCGTAGATTTTGCCGTCTTCCAATTCGGCACCGTATGGGTCTTTCGTCCAGCCCTCCCCGGGCTCGACCACGTCTATATGGCCATTGAAATGGACACAGGGGCCCGGGCGGCTTCCTTGAATCCGCGCGACGATATTTGTGCGGGGGTGCTTGTCCGAATCGCCGGGCGTGCCGACACCACGTTCATAGACGACATCGAAGCCGGCCTTTCGCAGCCGCTCGCCCATCAATTCCGCGCAGGGCGTATAGGCATCCCCCGGCGGATTGACCGTCGGGATGCGGACCAAGTCCTGCGTCAGCGATACGACATCGTCGCGCAAATCATCTATGCGTTTGAACAGGCTTTCCAAAGCGAACCTCATGCTATTCCTTCAACCATGGTCGCGATAACTGAACGGGCTGACAAGCCTGCCAAAACGGATTTCGATCATGAACCAGCAAGAACTCGTCGCATCGCTCATCCCCAACCGTGCGCCGGAACCGGCAACACGGGTTGTCATCGGCGTTAACTGGACCCTGGTGGACAGTGCCACGGGCACCGGCCTTGTCCACACCCCTGTCAAATCGCAACAAGGATGCGTCCCGATCCCGGAAGCCGGGACACTGACAGGGCGCCCCCTGCGGGAGTTGATGGATCTCACCACCGACCCAAACCCCATCGCGCGTGCCGTCGGGTTCGCCGCCCTGAACGCCTATTGGAACCGTCGCGACATGACTGGCGTATCGGCCAACGGCCTGGACCTTGTCGAAGATCGCGGCCACAAGACGGTCATCATCGGCCGCTTTCCTAGACTGGATCAACGGGTACCGGGCGCTGCGGTGATCGAACGCAATCCCGGTCCGAACGATTTCCCTGAAGAAGCGGCAAAGACGTTGATTCCGGGCGCGGAGTTCCTGGTCATCACCGCATCGACTTTGTCCAATGGGGCGCTCGCCGGTTTGCTGGCCCTGCGGCGAAACGCCTTTACAATACTCGTCGGTCCCGGAACCCCTCTATCCCCAGCCTTGTTCGACAAAGGCATCGACGTCTTGGCAGGCTTGCGCGTTGATGATCCCGAACAAGCGGCGCGCGCCGTCATGGAAGGCGGCGCGGAAAAGGCGATTCGCCCGTCCGGTCAGATGATCAGTCTGACACGCAATCAACGCGCATAGTTCGATGCATGACGAAGCATTCATGGTGCTCAGCCGGCTAGATATGCGGCCTGATCCGGATGGGGGCGCGTGTTTAGAATGAAATATTTCTTCGGTTGGCGGGTTGTCGTTTCCGCCTCAACAGTGGCCATGTTCGGCTGGGGATTCGGACTCTACGGGCCGCCTATCTACCTGCAATCGGTCATTGAGCGAACGGGCTGGCCCGTCGCCCTGGTTTCGGCAGCAGTTACGGTGCATTTCCTCGTCGGCGCCATCACTGTCGCGAGCATGCCGGCACTGTATGGCCGTTTCGGCGCCACGCGGACGACCGCATTTGGCGTGGTCGCATTAGCCGCGGGCGTTCTGGGATGGTCGGTAAGCAGCCATCCTGCATTCCTGTTTCTGTCAGCCTGCGTAACCGGGTGCGGATGGGCGACGATGGGGGCCGTCGCCTTGAATGGCTTCGTGTCGCCCTGGTTCGTCCGACGGCGGCCATTCGCCCTATCGCTTGCTTATAACGGCGCGACCTTGGGCGGTGTGGTGATGACCCCGGCTTGGGTGCTGACGATCAATGCCCTCGATTTCGCTGGCGCGGCGCTCGTCATCGGCAGCATCATGATCGCCGTCGTTTTCACCCTCCTCGCCGTTGTTTTGTCGAAACGCCCGCACGATGTCGGCCAATGTCCGGATGGTGATCCGGCGGAAGTTGCCGCGCCGCGCCAAGACACGGACCGGCCTATGCCGAAGCTGCGCCGCAATCGCGCTTTCCTGACGCTTGCCGCCGGCATGTCGATCGGCCTTTTCGGGCAAGTCGGGCTTTTGGCCCATCTCTATTCCCTGTTGCGTCCGATCCTGGGAGAGATCAATTCCGGCTACCTATTGTCCGGCGCGACCGCTTCGGCGGTTCTTGGCCGCAGCCTGTTTGGCTGGCTGATGCCGCCGGGGGCGGATCGTCGGACCATGGCGGCGCTAAGCTACGGCGTACAAATCATAGGCTGTCTATGTCTGATCGCCGGCCTGAATGGCAGCGATTTACTGGCCATCGCGGGCGTGATGCTGTTCGGTTTCGGAATCGGAAACGCCACCTCCCTGCCGCCCTTGATCGTTCAGGTCGAATTTCCGGAAGTCCAAGTGCAGAAAGTCGTCTCGCTGGTTGTCTCCGCCTCCCAGGGCACGTTCGCCTTTGCTCCGGCGATATTCGGGCTGTTGCGTGAGACAGGAAACTCCCTGTCCTTCGCCGAAGGTCCCGTACTGGCTGCCGACACGGCCGCCATTTTCGCGGTGGCTATCTGCTGTTTCCTGTCAGGACGCGGAAAGCCGTCAGACGGTTAGAGCAATACAGTCGCCGCAAGGCCCAAGAAGGCAAAGAAGCCGACCACATCCGTGACCGTGGTCAAGACGACCGTCGATGCGACGGCCGGATCGATCTTCAACCGGTCGAGTGCCAGGGGAATCATCGTTCCCGCAAACCCCGCAATCAACAGATTGACGACCATGGCCACGGCAATGACGACCCCAATCATTGGATCGCCGAACCAAAGCCAGACGATGACGCCCATGATCAACGCGAATACGATGCCATTGACGCCGCCAACCAGGATTTCCTTCAACACGATCCGCATGGCATTCGCGGTCGTCAGTTCATTCACCGCCAAGGCGCGCACCGCGACCGTCAGTGTCTGGGTTCCCGCATTTCCACCCATGGAAGCCACAATCGGCATCAGCACCGCCAAAGCCACAATCTGCTCGATCGTCGCCTCAAAAGCCGAAATAACAAGGCTGGCAAGGATGGCTGTCACCAAATTTACCAATAGCCAGGAAAAACGCAGCCGTGTTGTTTCGGCCACGTCGGAATAGAAGTCATCCTCGTGCACCCCGCCGAGTTTCAGCATGTCGTCTTCATGCTCTTCATCCAGAACATCGACGATATCGTCGATGGTGATGGAGCCCAAAAGACGGCCGCTGTCGTCGACAACCGGTGCCTCAACCAACCCGTACTGACGGAAGAAGAAGGCGACGTCTTCCTGATCCATGGCGAGTGGGATTAACTTCGGGTCCGGTTCCATGATTTCGCTAAGCGCGACCGGACGGCGCGTGCTGAGAAGCTTGGAAAGCTGAAGTGTGCCGACCGGCTTCCGGCCCGGGTCGATCACGATCAGGTTGTAGAAATCGTCAGGCAGGTCGCTTTCGTCCGACCGCATGTAGTCAATGGTTTGCCCGACGCTCCAGAACTCCGGCACCGTGACCGCTTCGTGCCGCATCAAACGGCCGGCACTGTCTTCCGGGTAGGAAAGCCCCTGTTCGTAAATCAGCCGGTCGTCGGCCGGCAATGCATCGAGCAGTTCCTGCTGATCCGCCGCGTCCAGGTCTTCCAGAAGATCGATCGCGTCGTCGGTCTCCATATCGGTGACCAGACTGGCGAGGTGATCCGTATCCAGATAATCGACGATATCCTCGCGGACCGAATAGTCCATATAGGCGAGGATTTCCGGGTCCATGTCCTTGCCGAGGGAATCGACAATCGTCTCACGCTCACCGCTGGTGAGGCGTTCCATGAGGTCCGCAATATCGGCGGCATGGAGCGGTTCCAGAAGATCCCGGATCCGCCCCTGGTCATTCGCGGACAGGGCCTCATCGACCGCGTCCGCGACTTCTTCGGTCAGGCCGTAGAGGTCGTCGAACGCGTCGTCCGCTTCTGTACCGGGCGATTTCTCATCGACCGGCTTATCCTCCACCTCAGCCATAAATGACCGCCTTCCATCGCTTCAGCTCCGGTAACTATGCCAACCGCCGCGACGGTCAACCAGCTGCTTCGCGTTCCTGCGCATCCACCACAGCCAGCGCCGTCATATTGACGATCCCGCGGGCGGTGACGGAGTTGGTGATAACATGCGCAGGCAGTTCTGCGCCGATCAGCATCGGTCCGACCGTCAGGCCATTCGCCAACTTCTTCAAGAGATTGTAAGCGATATTGGCGGCGTCGATCGACGGCATGATCAGGATATTCGCTTCCCCTTCCAGCTTGCTGCCCGGCAGCAAATAGTCCCGCAATGCAGGATCAAGGGCCGTGTCCCCATGCATTTCACCATCGACCATCAAAGTCGGATGGTCGTTATGCAGGATGGCCACCGCATCGCGGACGCGTTTCGCACTCTCCTGGTCCGAGGAACCGAAGTTCGAATGGGACAACATCGCCACACGCGGTTCGACGCCGAAACGTTCGGCCTCCTCCGATGCCAGGACGGCCATCTCGGCCAATTCCTCTGATGTAGGTTCAGGCGTGACATGGGTGTCGGCCAGGAAATAGACGCCTTTTTCCAAGATCATCATCGTCAATGCCGACAAGTCTTTGATGCCCTTACGCGTGCCGATGATGTCTCTTACATTCTTCACATGTGCACGATGCCGCCCGGTGACGCCGCACAGCATGGCATCGGCTTCCCCGCGTTTCAGCATCAGCGCGCCGATCACGGTTGTATCCGTACGCACGATGGTGCCGGCATTCCCCATGGAAACACCCTTGCGGCCCATTATCTCATGATACATGGCGCGATAGTCATGGAACCGCGGATCATCCTCTGGATCGCATAGTTCGAAGTCACGATCCATTTTCAGGCGCAGCCCCAGTTTCTCGATCCGCCGCAACAGGACTTCTCGGCGTGCGACCAGGATCGGTCGCGCGATGCCGTCGTCGACAACGATTTGAACCGCCCGCAAAACACGGTCGTCTTCGGCTTCGCAATAGACGACACGTTTCGGGTTCTCGATGGCTTGGTCGAAGACCGGCTTCATGACCGTGCCCGACCGGAAGACAAACTCACTCAATTGCTGAATATAGACATCGAAATCTTCGATCGGACGGGTTGCTACGCCGCTGTCCATCGCCGCCTTGGCAATGGCCGGTGCGATTTCCAGCATCAGGCGCGGGTCAAAAGGTTTCGGAATGACGGAGTCGCGGCCGAAACCGCCGGCGCCTTCGCCATAAGCCTTCGCCACGACTTCCGAGACTTCCTTGCGCGCCAATGACGCGATCGCCTTTACGCAGGCAATCTTCATTTCCTCGTTGATCGTGGTCGCGCCGACATCCAGTGCGCCGCGGAAAATGAACGGGAAACAAAGCACGTTGTTGACCTGGTTTGGGAAATCCGAACGCCCCGTGCAAATGATCGCATCCGGGCGCGCTTCCTTGGCCAGGGCCGGGTCGATTTCAGGCGTCGGGTTTGCGAGCGCCAGGATAACCGGCGATTCACCCATTTTCTTAACCATTTCCGGTTTCAGGACGCCAGGACCGGACAGCCCCAGGAAAACATCCGCACCCTCGACCACTTGATCCAGCGTCCGAAGATCGGTCTTCTGCGCGAAGGCGCCCTTGTATTCGTCCATCTCTTCATTGCGGTCGACATGGACCACACCGCTGCGGTCGCAGACGAAGATATTTTCGCGCTGCGCGCCCATGGACAGCATCATGTTCAAACAGGCGAGCGCGGCAGCCCCGGCCCCGCTGCAAACGATCTTGATGTCCTTGAAGTTCTTTCCAACCAATTCCAACGCATTGTAAACCGCTGCGGCCGCGATGATCGCGGTACCGTGCTGGTCGTCATGGAAGACCGGAATATTCATCCGTTCGCGCAGACGGCGTTCGATCTCGAAACATTCCGGCGCCTTGATATCTTCCAGGTTAATGCCGCCAAAGGTCGGTTCCAGCGCCGCCACCACGTCGCAGAACTTTTCTATATCGTATTCGTCCACTTCGATGTCGAAGACGTCGACATTGGCGAACTTCTTGAACAGGACGGCCTTGCCCTCCATCACCGGCTTGGACGCCAGCGGGCCAATATTGCCAAGGCCCAGGACCGCGGTCCCGTTACTGATAACCCCAACCAGGTTGCCGCGCGCAGTGACGCTTGCCGCTTCCTGGGGATCATCCACAATGACCATGCATGCGGCGGCGACGCCCGGCGAATAGGCCAAACTAAGGTCTCGTTGGTTCGCCATCGGTTTTGTCGCAACGATGGCCAGTTTCCCAGCCGGCGCCATGCGATGGTAAATCAAGGCATGTTGATCAAGGTCTTCCATCGTTTTCCCCCTGTGCGACGCGTTGTCGCGATCACAGTTTGACTTTGTTCGTTACGACAATCCGCGCGATCTTGAAGCCAGGATCGCGCACTTGTTGTTCCAACCGATTGGCCAGCAATGGGATTTTGGCCGCAAATCAGAAAAAACAAAAGGGCGGTAGAAGAATATTAACCGTAGAAGAGGCGCCACTATAGAAAATCCTCATAGAATCCGCAGAGAATAAGGGTCCTCGTTGACGGTTGGTTAATTTTATCACTGACGTTTTAGACAACCTTTTAGTAACAATTCTTCCTTATAGTTGGATTTCGTTGCATTACTATGGTGCGACTGAGGTCATTGGGAGATTGACCTTGCGGAGCCGCCGGCGTTTCAGCCGGAAATGTACTCGGTTCCGCGGAACATTCACGGGCAGGACATTTAAGCAGAACCATGACAGAGAAATCGACGAAGAAGGGGCGCGCAGCGAACCTGGCGCGCGCCATGACACGGGTCAAAGGCGCATTCTTGATTATCGCCGTGGTCAGTGCAGGAATTAACCTGTCGATGCTGGCAGCGCCGATCTACATGACGCAGGTTTACGACCGGGTTCTATCCACGCGGAACATGGACACGCTGCTCCTGCTGACATTGATCATCGGCAGCGCCGTCCTGGTCATGGGCATCCTGGAAGCGCTTCGGAAATCGATGCTGTCGCGTGTTGGGTCCTGGCTCGATCGGGAAATCACAGGCGATGCACTGGCCAGCGGCGTAACCTCCGCGCTGCAGGGCAAAGGCGCTACGATTCAACCGCTGCGCGATCTGGCCTCTGTCCGTGGGTATTTGAGCGGCGGTGCCGTGACCCCCCTGTTCGATATTCCGTTCACGCCGGTCTTCATGGTCCTGGTCTTCTTCATCCATCCGATGCTCGGCGTTACCGCCATGATCGGCGGTGCGATCCTGCTTGTGATCGGCATCCTGAACGAAATCGGGACCCGCAAGGTCACCCAGGAAGCCAGTGCGCAGCAGATCAAGACCATGAGCCTCGCCGACGCCGCTGTCCGAAATTCGGATGTCGTTACGGCAATGGGCATGGGGGCCGTGGTCTCAGACCGCTTGCGCAACGATTTTAGCGAAGCGACGCAGTTGAACGAGCGCAGTTCGGACCTCGGCGGCATCTTCTCCGCCGCCGCGAAGTGCATTCGCATGGCATTGCAGATCGCGATGCTCGCCGTGGGCGCCATTCTCGTGCTGAAGCAGGAAATCTCACCCGGCGTCATGATCGCCTCTTCCATTCTGATGTCCCGCGCCCTTGCCCCGATTGAGCAGTCCGTCCAGGGATGGAAAGCGCTGATAAGCGCGCGCGACGCCTATTCCCGGCTGAAGGAATCGCTCGCCAAGGCCGCGCCAGAAATGGCAGGCATGGCGTTGCCCCGCCCGGTCGGCCGACTGGATGTGGAAGGCGTTACCTTCCAGCCTGAAGGCGCGCACGCACCGATCCTGCACGACGTGAACTTTTCCCTGGAGCCCGGCGAGGCCGTAGCCCTGATCGGTCCAACAGGGTCCGGCAAATCGACATTGGCGCGTTTGCTTGTCGGCAGTACTCATGCGAACGAGGGCAGTGTTCGCCTGGACGCCGCCGATGTCGCCGATTGGGACCCGAATGATCGCGGACGCCATTTCGGCTATCTACCGCAAGACATCGAACTGTTCCCCGGTACGGTGAAGGAAAACATCGCCCGAATGCAGGACGCCACCGATGAAGAGATTATCGAAGCCGCCAAATTAGCCGATGTTCATGAGATGGTCCTGCGCTTGCCGAACGGCTATGACACGAAAGTCGGTCCCGGCGGCCTGGCGCTTTCCGGCGGCCAGCGACAGCGCATCGCCCTTGCCCGAGCCGTTTTCCGGAACCCGCGTTTCCTGGTTCTCGACGAACCGAACTCAAACCTTGATCAGAACGGTGATCAGGCCCTCAGCAATGCAATTGCGAAGCTTAAGGATGCAGGGTCCACGGTTGTCCTGATCGCGCACCGGATGAATATACTGTCCCAGATGGACAAGATTCTGGTCCTGAAAGACGGGACGGTTCAGAAATTTGGACCGCGCGCCGACGTGCTGGCCGCCTTGCGCACGCCCGCTGCCAGCCAAGACAACAAGAAACGGGTCATCTCGCAAAGCGGTCGCCCGCAAATCGCCGTGCCGGCCGCCAATGGCGCCGAAGCCCCCAATGACGGACCGAACCGTGTAGTTCGCCGCCCCAACCTACTTGCCAAGCGCCGCGCTAAGCTGGCCGCTGCGGAGTGAATGAAATGAGCAGACAAAGTGTATTGGACCGTCGGATCGAAGGCCCAGGGCAAACGCCCAAACCTTCCCCGGTTGCCGCTCGTCCGCGTAATTCCATGCGGCTCGGCCCCTATATTCTCATGAGCATGCTTGTGGCCGGGGCATTTTTCGGCGGGCTGGTTGCCTGGTCGATCTTGGCCCCCCTGCAAAGTGCGACCATCGCGGCCGGCTCAATCACCGTGGACGGCAACCGCAAGAGCGTGCAGCACCTGGAAGGCGGTATCGTCAAGCGGATCGCGGTCCGCGACGGCAGCCTGGTCAAGGCCGGCGACACGCTGATTGTGCTGGACGATGTCCGGACCCGTGCGGAACGGGACGCGGTGCGCGGTCAATTGGCGGCATTCGTTGCCGAAACCGCCCGGCTGCGGGCCGAGCGCGACCGGGCAGACGCTTTGACAATCCCGGTCGAGCTTTCCAACCTGATCGAAAACAAATCCGAATTGGCTTTTCTGATGGATAGCCAGCGCCGCATCTTCGAAACGCGGATGAACCTGCTGACGACCCAGGAGCAGATTACTGCGGAAAAGACCAACCAGCTGGAAGCGGAGATCAGTGGGCTGCGCGGCGAAATTAGCGCGCAGGACGACCAGTTGAAGCTGATCCATGAGGAAGCCGCAGACGTCCAGGCCCTTCTGGAAAAAGGCTATGCGCGGAAACCGCGGTTGCTCGCCCTGCAGCGTGAGATTGCGAATATCGAAGGCCGCCGCGCCCAAAACCTATCCAAGGTCGCCAGCCTGAAAAAGGCGATCAGCGAAGCGGAATACGGCTTGGTCGATACCCGCACGCGGATGCTGAACGACGTCGTCAGCCGCATTCAGGAAACCGAGAATGAAATCGCCAATCTGCGCGAACGCCTGCGCGAGGCGGAAGATATGTTGGCGCGCGGCGTGGTCCGTGCCCCGGTCGGCGGCGTTGTCGTTAATTTGTCGGTCTTCACCGATGGTGGCGTCATCGCCGCCGGCGATACCTTGATGGATATAGTCCCGGCTGATGAAAAGCTTGTTGTCGACGCCCGCGTTCAGGTCACCGATGTGGAAAACGTCAAACCCGGCATGAAAGCGGAGATCCGCCTTTCCGGTTTCCGCCAGGACGAAGTGCCGATCCTGTTCGGAACGGTGCAGACGGTTTCCGCCGACAGCCAGACGGACGAACGCACCGGCGAGTCCTTCTACACGGCCCGCGTCGCTTTCGGCGAACTGACGGGAATGCCGGCGGACAAACAATTGCAGCCCGGCATGCCCGCGGAAGCGCTGATCCTGACCGGCGAACGCACCGTGCTTTCCTATTTGATGGAACCGCTGACCCGCAGCTTCTCCCGCGCCCTGCGTGAAGGCTGAACACCGGCACCCGCTTGCTTCGAATCCTTGGTCCGGCTCGGTTGAGCCCGGCCAGAATCTAGTCCGGCCAGAGTCTAATCGGGCCAAACGGGGGCATGCGTCCCGATCGGGACAGCGGGCAGGTCCCATCGCGGTGGCGTCTGGGACAACTGACCCGCATGGGTCACATGGGTTAATGCCCCGAACCCGGAATCCGACACGGTGAGAAAAGGCCGGATCTGATCTTCAGACGGTTCCGGACAGGAGAACCCGTCTTCCAACCGGCCCAGTTCCCGCAACCATTGGCCGGTCCGCGCCAGGGAGATTTTCACATGCCAACTACCACCTTCCCGGGCCCGTCGCATCAGCGCCGCCATGGCCCCGAAAGCGACGAAATAGCCTGACGCATGGTCGAGTGCCTGACAGGGCAGCGCCTTCGGTTGGGTTGACCCGACTGCCGTGGCTTCCGCCGCATTGATACCTGTCGCCGTTTGCACCAGGGAATCGAAACCGCGCTTGCCGCCCCACGGTCCGTCCTCCCCATAGGCGGAAAGGGAAACATAGACGATACCGGGTTTCCGTTCCGCCACCTGCGCCGACGCGAACCCGCGGTCGGCGAGACCGCCCGGCCGGTACCCCTGAATGAAAACATCCGCATCGCCCAGCAACCGATCGAGGCCCGCCTTCCCCGCACTGGTATCCAGATCGAGATTGGCGGCCAACTTGCCGCGCCCCGTTTCCATCACCAGAACCGGCACGACCGGCAGGTTGGGCGAGCCGATCCGCATCACCGTCGCGCCATGGGCGGCCAGCGCACGCCCGCCCGTGGGCCCGGCGATGATCCGCGTCAGGTCCAAGACGCGCAATCCCGACAACGGCCTGTCCCCTGAACCGGCCGGCGGTACAGGCGTCGGGCCGGCCTCGCCAATCTTTTCAATGGAGATCACCGACTGGCCCGCCAAAACAGCGGCATGGGGATGGGCCGCCCATTCCTCAGGGCTTCGCATCATGGCAACGACCATGTTCTTGGCGGTCGCCTCAGTCTCGAAACCCTCCGCCGTCCAGGCCTTCAAGGCAGCGGCCACCGCCTCCCGGTCATTGGGACAGTTCAGAATTTTCAGGACGCCATCCCGGTGATGTTCGAAATTGGTGTGGATCCGCACCCAGCGACCATCGCCGCACTGGTAAACACCGGCAATCGGGTCCCAAAGTTCCGGCGCGTCGCCGCCATCGATACGAAGCAGCCGCTCGCTTCGGAATTCCAACGCGGCATGCAGCATGTCGACGGAAACCGTCTGTTCGCGTCCCGATCTAAGCCGGTCGATCTCGCTCGCCGCCAAGCCGGTCAACGCGATCGAGGCCTGCGCCGCGGCGCCGACCCGAAAACTCGACGGCAGAACCGGCTCCCCACCCGTCAGCCGAACCCGCTCCAACGCCCTGGAAGACAGCCCCGCTGCCCTCCATAGGTCATGCATGACATCCAATGTTTCCATAGCTGGGATTTGGCACAGGCATGCCCCGCCGATCAAGCGGGGCATGCTTCGGAAACTGTGTTTTTTAGACGCTGTCACTGCCTGTCGGCGGAACGGGGCTACCATCCCCCAGTGTATTAGAACCGGTAGCTGGCAGTCGCCCTTACGCGTGCTTCCGTCGGGTCCGCCGTCGTGAGACTGTCGGATCGGTCGAGCGCATGCAGCGCATCCAAATCCAAATTCACACTGAGGCGACCCGTGTCATTGAGATAGCCGACACCGATACCCGACTGTGCGTTCTCGCCCGACAACCCAAAAGAAAAACGCGGGGTTACGGCCCCTAGAAGCGCCTCGCTTTCGAAACCCTTCACCAAAAGGCCCCGGATGTTCCATTGTTCGAAATCGTCCCGCCCGATCACGGTTGTCATCTCCAACATTGCGGTCAGGTCGAGATTCTGGGCCTTCCAGGTCGCGCCACCGCCAACTTCCGCCGCAACAGGATCGTCATTGGTCAGGTCCTGAAATTCGAACGTTCCTTCAGCCGTAACATACGGTTTAATGACGTTGTCCTCGTCCAAGCGAATGAAGTAACCGGCTTCGGCACCGCTACGTACCATGCTTGTATTCGATGTCATCGAATCCGTGAAGTTGCCCAGCGTGTCCGTGAAGGAATCGACACGACGGTGTGACCGCACATATCCAAGCGACCCTGCCACAACGAGGTCACCGCTACGATAGGTGCCTTTGGCGGCGATATTCGCGTAGTATGTCGATGCGTCTGGGGTGGACTCGGCAATGGTCGTGCTTCTGTTCTGGGATTGCTCAATCCGGCTTAGCGTGTAGCCGACACTTGCATTCACGGATAGCCAGTCGAGCGGGGTGTATAGAATGTAGGGAGCGACCGTATAGCCGTCTTCGTCATAACGACCGTCATTGAAGTCTGTATCAAGTTTGACGGAGGAATAGGAGAAACTGACGCCGGCAAGCAGTTTCGGTTTGAGCCAATGGTCGATCCCACCGGTCACGTTCAAGATATCGCCGTCAAATCGCTGATCGTCTCCGGGTAGGTTTCGGTCGTTCTTGACGTTCGAATAACCACCATAGAGCCACATATTCGTGTTCGTATCGGCACGTTCCAGCCGCTCCGGCGGACCGGGTTCGGGACGGTCGGTTTGACTGTCTGTCTGGTTCAACCGTTTTCCGGCCCCCAAGAAACCGGTAATCGTATCGCCGCGCGCCGTATCGAAACTGAGTTTCGGCAGTAGGAAACGCGCTGCATCCCGCGAACTGTCGGCTTCGAAACCGTCGCGTTTGGTTTCCGCTTCCCAATTGTCCTCCGATAGCCCGCCGACAAGGTTCACCAACGACGCTGCGTTTACCGGGCCCGACACATTGAAATTGGACGTTAGCTCGGATGACGGTTCAATCGCGCCCCCCGTCTGCGGCCCTTCGGGAACCCCGTCGCCCCCCCCCGTCGGCGCACCCGGATCAATACTACCGGCAACACCGCCACCGGTCAGAAGGTCGACATGGCGCTGTATATTCTGAGTTGAGAACTTCGTTTGAGTCTTCGCCACTGTTGCCACAAGCACAGGCGCAGCAGAGGAAGGTTTCGCATCGGGCTCAACCGCATCGATTTCGGTCAAACTGGCGAAAGCGGCCGTCAAAGTCGCGCTGTCCGTCCCGTTGGCCGATACGGTGAACCGGACCTGATTAAGTGCCCCCGTGTCCGGGTTCCGATTGCCAAGGGTCACTGTTCCGTCGAACGGAAACCCGCCACCACCCGTAAATGCGCGGCAATCGGTCACGGAAGCGCTCGTCCCCGGTATGTCGCAGGTTTCCAGCGCGGTCGTTGATGCCGACGTACCATTGCCGACCATGCCAATCAGTTCGTCCGCATCGGTGGAGAAGGTGATGACGTTCGCGTTCGAAGACGTCGCTGCGGTGGTCTGGCCAGATCCCAACACAGAGACGGTGCAGGACGACGTCGCCGGGTCGAAAACCAAGGCAATGTTGTTTGTGGCATCCGTCGTCGCTGGCAGACCTACACAGTTGATTTGTTGCGCCTTTGCGGGATTGGGGCCACCACAAAGCGCAAGAACAAAGACAAACAGAACCACACCGGCGTACGCCACATGCGCCGCACGACGACCAAAAACCCCCATTTCACCCCCTAAGCCCACGTAAAACTATTCTAAAGTACTACAATTGGGTGTCCGCGTACTCGGCCACCCCTGTCGAAGGATGATCGTATATACCGCAGACGGGGTAAAAAAAATGTTAAATATCAATACGTTCCATGATACCACATAAGTCAATAAGGTAATATTCGCACTCTCTTCGGAAGCCCGGAAAAGTGCGGGTCAGGTGAAATTTCTAATTATTTGGTGTATAATATTTGCATTTGCTTCAGACGACGGAAGCCGTCGCCCGGTCAGGTGAACCGGACGAGATTCAAACGGATTTAACTGAATGCTTGAAGATTGGTGCGGTCGAGACGACCAGATGATTTGTTGTTTTTCAATCCGTTACGGAGGATTTGTTCACAACCAGACCACAAATTTCTGCACAAATTTTCAGCACTTACACACTCTTTGTAATAGTACGTCTCGCAAGAGGATTGAGCAGCAGAGATTGGCCGCCCCCTAAGCACTGTGCTTGTTGCAATTAATCGCTGCTAAACTTGTCGAAATTTCGTATTTTTGCACGAACGAGAATTTTTTCTCTTGTGGGAAAAATGGGCGGGATGGTTCACTTTCACGAGCGCGGAATGAACTGCGATCAAGCAAATCGGCGGGCATGGTGAAAAGGGACGCTCAAGGTTGTCTGGTGAGTTGTCATGTTTCACGGGCGCATGAACAAAGCTTTATGGTCCAGCCATCTTCCATGGAGCCTTCTGCGACATCGTTTGCATGGCTATTCCAGTAGCACGATTGAATGACTGAGTTACGCACATACACGACCCTGCTTACCTTTGAACGAACGAGCTGTGTGTCTGAGATTTTGCCGGACCACGTACAAGGTGCATGCGGGTATGTGGCTGTGGCTGCGGCTGATGAAGACGAAGTCATCGAGATCCTTCAGCGCGGTTTGGAATACGTAGGGCTCAGATTTCTCGAGACCGATCAGATTTCTGAGTACTTCGACGACGATAGCGTTCAGGAACTAGACGAGCATTTGTTTGAGAATCTTAAGGTCTGGGAACCTGGTAAGCGTTGGGTTTGGGGTACCATCTTCTGCTACCTCGCCGACGGCGAAGCGTGACGGCGATAAACTTCAGTTTTCCTCAAATTGGTCGCTAGCTTCGGGAACGAAGCTAAGAAAGTCGAGGATTTAAGAGACATGACGTCAGGGCATATGCTGCAAGGTACTAGAAAGGGACATTGGGCGAGTATGGAGAACTAAGAAGTCCGACCTTTGAGCCGTTCTTCTGCTTACAAAGTGTTAACATACGACTCGAGGAAATGGCCGTAATGCGCAAATTTCGGAAATTTCGGAAATTTCTCTCAGGAAAACCCTGAAAATTCAATCAGCTATCAAATACAACTAAAAGTTGGTGCGGTCGAGAAGACTCGAACTTCCACTCCGGTTAAGGAACAGCGACCTCAACGCTGCGCGTCTACCAATTCCGCCACGACCGCACGGGGCTTCTTGTGTGAGACCCGGCATGTAGCAAAAGCCCCACCACCAATCAAGCCTAGCTTTCACAGCCGAGACAGGAATCTTTCCACGCGGATCAAGGATTTGTGCGGCCCGGACGACCCGGTTGCACCGGCGGGCGTTTGGCGGTTTAAAAACAGGACAGGAACCTGACGGGCCAAAACCATGACGACGTCTGCTGCCGAAACAGAAACTGCGGTCGCCAAAACCGGGAACACGAAACCGGAATGGCGTCAATCCGCCGATTTGGTGCCGTACTTGGAAGCCGTTGCAGACATGGAAGCACGGGCGGCAGCGATCCGCGACGATGGCGCGCCTGAGCTGATCTGGCTGTTGGAGCATCCGCCGCTTTATACCGCGGGCACCAGCGCCAAGGAGGGCGACCTCATAACCCCTTCCCGATTCCCTGTCCATCAGACCGGCCGTGGCGGCCAATATACCTATCACGGGCCCGGACAGCGGATCGGTTATGTCATGCTGGATTTGAAACGGCGCGGGCCTGATGTGCGAAAATTTGTCTGTAACCTGGAAGAATGGGTGATCCGGGCGCTTGCCAGCTTCAACGTAACCGGCGAGCGCCGTGAAGGCCGGGTCGGTATTTGGGTCGACCGCGGGGCGGGCAAAGAAGACAAAATCGCCGCCATCGGCGTGCGGGTCCGCAGATGGGTGACCTTCCATGGCATATCGATCAACGTTGAGCCGGACCTCAGCCATTTCGGCGGCATCGTGCCCTGTGGCATTGGCGATCCTCAATTCGGGGTCACTTCTTTGGTGGATCTCGGGCTGCCGGTGACGATGGAGGACCTGGACGTCGCCTTGATGCACAGCTTCGAAGACGTGTTTGGCGACGCTTAGGTTCAAATTTGTTTTTGGGTATTATTGGGTAGATATTCCACGATTTTTGAGAACCAATAGAGATCGAGAGCGATGCTTACGATTTGGGGGCGTGCCAATTCCTTCAATGTTCAGAAGGTGATGTGGCTGATTGGAGAGTTGGAGCTGCCGCATCTGCATGTTGAGGCCGGCGGCAAACATGGCGGGTTGGATGAACCCGAATTCCTCGCCATGAACCCACATGGAAAGATCCCCCTCATCAAGGATGGCGAGGTGGCTGTGTGGGAATCTCACGCAATCCTTCGATATCTGGCCGCATCCTATGAGCGCCCCTTATTCTGGCCGGCGGCACCGGCGGACCGTGCACGAATCGACGCTTGGATGGACTGGGCGCATACGGCTCTTCAGCCGGATTTCCTGAACGGGGTCTTTTGGGGGTATTTCCGCACACCGGCGCCGAAGCGCGATATGCCGAAGGTGGAAGCGGCCTTGGCCCAGTGCACCCAACACTTCTCACTGCTGGACGGAATGTACGATGACGGAAGGCATTTTCTGCTGGGTGATCACATGTCGCTCGCCGATATCGCGATCGGCACCCACCTCTACCGGTACTTCGAAATGGAAATCGACCGCCCCGAGTTGCCGCACCTGGCAGAATATTATCAGCGGCTTCAAAACCGCCCGGCCTATCGCCACGGAGTTATGATCCCCTTCGATGATCTGTACGGCCGCTTGGACTTTTAATTCCAAGCGGCTACAGGCGTGACAGAAACGATAGGCCCGGGACGGGGACTTGTTTGGTCGTAGCCAGCCGGTCAGCCGGCGGTGCCAAATCCCACGACCGCAACGGCGATAACGGCCAGCGCTAAGGACGCTGCCAAAACATATCGGACGACGCCCGATTTTTCACCCTGACGGGCTTCTTCTGAATTAATTTTCTGCACCATAGCGACAAATCCTTTCTGTTGCTGTGACACAGCCAGCACGTAAGTGCTTAAGACGATTTGTCCAGGGTGGGACGCGCGAAACACCCCATCAACTAACTGAAATAAAACAAATTTTTCTGCCTCAAAGAATAGTGAAACCCTTGTCACGAGGCAGATCCGACGGTGTTTCAGAGATGGCGTCGACATGGGCCAGCGGCGGGCCGGATCGGCACCGTCCGATCATATCGCGCACCGCGGATTCAGGCCCGGAAAACAAAGCCTCGACCGATCCATCGGGCAAATTTCGGACCCAGCCGTCAAGGCCTAGGCCAGCCGCTTCCTTTTCGGTCCAGGCGCGGTACCACACACCCTGCACCCGGCCGGTGATGATGCAATGGACGGCAACGTCGCTCATAGGCCCGCTCCTTCCCGCTCCAGGGTTTTCTCCATAAAGACGCTCAACGGATCGGGATCGTAGTCGCCGAAAGGTGCGATCTCGACGTAACCGGCCCTCCGATAAAGCCCAAGCGCTTCGGGCTGGCGTATACCCGTTTCAAGGCGAAGGATGGTTAGTCCCTTCGCCGCCACTTTTTGCTCAATGGCCTGGAGAAGTTTGTTGCCAAGTTTGAGTCCGCGGGCCGTGTCGGCGACGAACACGCGCTTCATTTCGGCGTAACCGCCCTTTTCAACGAAAGCCCCAGTCCCGACGACCGTTTCGTCGAGTCGCGCCACCAGAAAAGTGACATGCGGCTGAAGCAATTCATCCAGGTCCGAGCCATGATTGCTTTCGGCCGGATAGAGTGACGCCGCATAGGCGTCACCCGCCTTCAGCAAGGCAATGACGGCCGGTTGATTTGGGCTTTCTTCTGCGATGGAAACGGCGCCGGCCATGCCGCCAAGCCTATTCGAATTCGATGATTTTCTGGTCGACCGCCAGGCTGTCGCCGGCGGCGGCATGCAGAACCGTGACGACGCCGTCGCTGACGGCGCGCATGACGTTTTCCATCTTCATCGCCTCGACGACGGCCAGTTCCTCGCCTGCCTTCACGGTCTGCCCTTCCTCCACGGAAACACGGACCAGAAGGCCCGGCATCGGTGACAGCAGGAATTTGGACATATCGGGCGGCGGCTTATAGGGCATCAACCGCTGCAACGCGGCCAAGCGCGCCTCCACCACACGGACAAGTGCCCGGGTCCCGGCATGGGACAAGACATAACCGGAATCCGTCAGATCGATCTGGACGATGGCGACACGGCCACCGACCGTCGCCTCGAACAATGGCATTCCCGCCGTCCAGTTCGACTTGATTTCAAGGGTCTCACCACCATCGAAGGTCACGATGTCGGCGTCTTTTCCGATTTCCACCGTCAGCGACAATTCGGTCGGGTCTTCCTCACCGATGAAAACGCTGTAGTTCATGATGCCGCCACGGGTCGCCTTGTCGCGGTTCACCGAGCAGAATTCGATGATGGCGCCCGCCGCCGCCAGCAGTTTCGGGTCTGTGGGCAGCATGTGCTCCGGTGTCAGACCGTCTGGATACTCCTCCGCAATGAAGTTGGTGGTCATTTGTCCCTCGCGGAAACGGGGATGCGCGACCAGATGCGACAGGAAAGCCAGGTTATGGTTCAAGCCGCGGACGTAATAGTCGTCCAGCGCCTCACGCATCGTGTCGATGGCGGCGTTGCGGTCTTCCCCATAGGTGATCAGCTTGGCGATCATGGGATCGTAGAACATTGAGATCTCGCCCCCTTCCCGTACGCCGGTATCGACGCGAACGCGACCGTCGCGCTCCTTCGGGGGGCTATAGCGGACAAGACGGCCTGTGGAGGGCAGGAAGCCACGCTCCGGGTCTTCTGCGTAGAACCGGGCTTCCAGGGCCCAGCCCGTCAGTTTTACGTCCTTCTGGGTCAGCGGCAGCTTTTCACCATAGGCAACGCGAAGCATCAGTTCCACCAGGTCCAGACCGGTCACCAGTTCCGTCACCGGATGCTCAACCTGCAGACGGGTGTTCATTTCCAGGAAATAGAAGTTGCGGTCCTTGTCGACGATGAATTCGACGGTTCCGGCCGAGCAGTAATCGACTTCCTTCGCAAGGGCGACGGCTTGTTCGCCCATTGCCTTGCGCGTCGCTTCATCCAGGAAGGGCGAAGGCGCTTCTTCCAGAACTTTCTGGTGCCGACGCTGAATGGAACACTCGCGTTCGCCCAAATAAATGACGTTGCCGTGCTTGTCGCCCAGGACCTGAATTTCGATATGGCGCGGTTCCTGGATGAACTTTTCGACAAAGACGCGGTCGTCCCCGAAGGAGGACCTGCCTTCGTTCATCGCGGAAACGAGGCCTTCGCGGGCTTCGTCATCGTTCCAGGCAAGCCGCATACCTTTACCGCCGCCCCCGGCAGAGGCCTTCAGCATCACCGGATAGCCGATACCGTTGGCGATTTTCACCGCTTCTTCCGGGTCGGTGATGGCTTCCAGATGCCCTGGCACCGTGCTGACGCCGGCTTCCTGGGCAAGCTTCTTGGACTCGATCTTGTCGCCCATCGCCTTGATGGCGCCGACCGGCGGGCCGATGAAGGCGATACCCGCGGCGTCCAATGCCGTCGCAAAGGCAGCATTCTCGGACAGGAAGCCGTATCCCGGATGAACCGCTTCCGCACCTGTCTGCTTGCACGCTTCTATGATCTTGTCGATGACCAGATAGCTCTCAGAACTCGCGGCGGGACCGACGGCCACCGCTTCGTCCGCCATTTCCACGTGCAACGCGTCCGCATCCGCTTCGGAATAGACCGCCACGGTCTTGATGCCCATGGCTCTAGCGGACTTGATGACACGGCAAGCGATCTCACCCCGGTTGGCGATCAAGATCTTGGAAAACATCGGCTCTCCCCGTCGGTTTTATGGCACTTCGGTAAGCCATAAGCGCGGTCTTATCAAGCACCAGACGGCCATATTAGGGCCTGGCAGGTTTCAGGTTCCGCGCGCCTGATGATCGTTTCTGGCCGCGGACGAAAGTGACGCTTCAGGACACCTCTTTCACGGCAACGACATTCAAACTGACAGGCACGTCGCCGACGGTCAGGTTACTGGTGTCATCGAATAGATCAAAACTGTCTACGCGCCGGACTTCATCGAACCCGGCATTACCGAGAAAACCGGCCAACAACTCCGCCGTGAACCCTGTTTTGTGATAGTCCCATTCATCGGTCTGCCCACCGAACAGCATGCGCATCAACTGGTACTGAACCTGAACCGTCGCGGCATCGTGGATCATGAGGCGGCATATGCGGTCGAGGTCCGGCACCGACAGCATCAGTGTTCCGCCCGGCACCAGGATGCGGTGACAGCCCTTCAAGGCCGGCAAAACTTCATCGGAATAGGCGAGATGTTCCAACACATGGCTGGCATAGATCTGCGTGACGCTCGCATCCTCGAAAAGCGAGAGGTCCCGCAGGTCGCCGACGATATCCACACCGGGACCGGGTTGCGCGTTGAGGACGGTCCACCCCTGCTTCGCCTCCCTACCGCCGATATGCAGGTGGAACGGCATGTCAGCCATACCCGTCGCCTATCTGCCGGAAGAACAGATCACAGCGGAATATTGCCGTGTTTCTTCCATGGGTTTTCCAGCTTCTTGTTCCGCAGCAGGCGCAGGCTGCCGGAAATCCGCTTGCGTGTATTGTGCGGCATGATCACGTCGTCCAGGAAACCAAGCGAGCCGGCGACGAACGGGTTCGCGAATTTCTCGCGGTATTCCTGTTCTTTTTCGGCAAGTTTGTCGGGATCGTCCTTGTCCGCCCGGAAGATGATCTCCACCGCGCCTTTCGGGCCCATGACCGCGATTTCAGCGGTCGGCCAAGCATAGTTCACGTCACCGCGCAGATGTTTGGATGCCATGACGTCATAGGCGCCGCCATAGGCCTTGCGGGTGATGACCGTAACCTTGGGTACCGTCGCTTCCGCATAGGCATAGAGAAGCTTCGCGCCATGCTTGATAATGCCGCCATATTCCTGCGCCGTTCCGGGCAGGAAGCCCGGGACGTCGACGAACGTAACGATCGGGATGTTGAAAGCATCGCAGAAACGCACGAACCGGCCTGCCTTGATCGCCGAGGCGATATCCAGGCACCCGGCCAGGACCATCGGCTGGTTTGCGACAATGCCGACCGGATGGCCTTCGAACCGCCCGAAACCGGTAATGATATTACCGGCATAGTTCGGTTGGGTTTCAAAGAACTCGCCCTCGTCCACGACCTTCTGAATCAGTTCCTTCATGTCGTAGGGCTTGTTCGGGTTCGGCGGCACAAGGTTATCGAGCGATGGCTCGGCCCGATCCCAAGGATCGTCCGTCGCCTGAACCGGCGGCTGTTCGCGGTTGCTGGACGGCAGGAAGCCCAGGAAACGGCGCAGTTGGCGCATCGCTTCCATATCGTTTTCAAACGCCTTGTCGGCAACGCCCGATTTGGTCGTATGCGTGATGGCGCCGCCCAGTTCCTCGGCCGTCACCACCTCGTTCGTGACTGTCTTCACCACTTCGGGACCGGTCACGAACATGTAGGACGAGTCCTGCACCATGAAGATGAAATCCGTCATAGACGGCGAATAGACCGCGCCGCCCGCGCAAGGCCCCATGATCGTGGAAATTTGCGGGATAACACCGCTTGCCATGACATTGCGTTGAAACACATCCGCATAGCCGGCCAGCGAGGCGACCCCTTCCTGGATCCGCGCGCCCCCGGAATCGTTCAGGCCGATCACCGGTGCCCCGACCTTCATGGCCTGGTCCATGATCTTGCAGATCTTCCGCGCATGGGCGGCGGAGAGGGAACCGCCGAAAACCGTAAAGTCCTGAGAGAAAATGAAAACCGGCCGGCCCTTGACCAAGCCATGCCCCGTAACGACCCCGTCGCCGGGAATCTTCTGATCCTGCATCCCGAAGTCGCTGCAGTCATGTTCGACGAACATATCGTATTCTTCGAACGATCCTTCATCGACAAGGGCTTCGATCCGCTCACGGGCGGAAAGCTTGCCCTTGGCATGTTGCGAGGCGATCCGCTTTTCACCGCCGCCCACGCGGGCATGGGCCCGTTTCTCTTCGAGTTGCCGGATGATATTTTGCATTCAAGCGTTCCCCTCAACGCCCCGGGATGGGACCAATCTCGATCAGTATTTTCTGATTGAATACCGCAGGATTCCGGGCTTTACCAGACCCGACAGACCTTCACGCCGTGCCTAGCAGGGAAATCAACCGCTGGGCCGAACGGACTTCCTCCTTCAGGCGGGCGCGACGGGCTTCGGCTTCCTCATCCCGCCCCCAAAGGTCAGCCTGGTGATCTTCATCGATAAGGGAAAGCTCAAACGCTTCATCGGGCGTCTTGTGCGCGTCGAATACACTGAAACCGAGGATCAACGAGCCCATCGCGGTCGTCATCGTATGCAGGGCGGTCAATTGGAAACTGTCCAGCCGCCCCACCTCGCGCGCCACGAGCATCAGGGTCGTATTCGGTTGCGCGACCGGCATGATGCCATTGGTAACCGTGAAAGATCCGCCAAAACGGTTCTCTGCCCATTGCAGCATCGGCGTCCAGGCCGCTTCCTGCTTCTCGACCAAATCCGGCTGTCGGTCGGCGCGGTAGCACAGCAGGTCAGACGCCGCGAAAGACGCGATTTCCGCCGCCACGGCCTCACGCTGCGGTTCAACCCGATCGACCGCCGTGGAGACATAGGTCATCAACGGCATGGCGGCGGGCTGGATCTTTTCCCCCTGCGCCTCCCACTCATCGGCGACGGCCTCCGCCAACGCTTTTCCGGGAAGGATCAGATCGGCCTTTGCAGGGGATTTGATCGGTCTGCCGTCGAGGACAACCTGATAAAGGCCATCCATCCCAGCAACCGGTTCGGCCGCTGCTTTCTTGTAGAAACGTTTCATCGCGAAGGTTCAAACACCAAAGTTGAAGTGGTCGGCGGCAAATCACCCCAGAATCAGTTGCCGAACAAGCCTTTCAAGCCCTTCTGCAACGCGCCTTTCAGGGCATCTTCGGGCGATGCCGGCTTTTCTTCCACCGGCTGTACCGGCGCCGCGGACGGCGTGGCCGGCTGTGCGCCCGTGCTGCCGGACGCGCCACCCGTCTTGATGTTGGCGCAGGGATGGTCATCCGAGAACCCTTGGGCCAGCAAACCACCCACCGCCGGGGCGACACCACCGGTCAACAGGCCGAGCCCGACGCCGAGCGCTGCCTTACCCGCCTGCAAGCCAAAGGATGGAGACGCGAACGTACCGCCCACATGAACCGGAATCCCGATATTCACGGCACCCGCAATGCTTCCCTGTGGCGTGACGTCCAGATCCAAAGCTTCCTTACCCAGATTGATATCGCCATCAACCGTGACCGTGGAAATCTCGGTTTCCAGAATACCGGTCTTGGTATCCCCTATTCCGCCCTTGAAGGCATAGTCAGCGAATAGGCATTCGACCACGACGTTCTCTTTATTGGCGAAGAGTATCTCAGTCACCAAGGTCGCGCCCTTGCCGAATTCCCGGATCATCGCGCTTTTGTTCATCCTACCGTTGGCGACGACCAATTTCGCATTGCCGCCCAAGGTGCTGGCCAAGGTGCGCGGGGAATCGCCGAGTGCAGCCACGGAAACATCGATGGTCAGCGGGCCATTGATAACGCCGTTGATACCGGCCAATTGCATGATGCCGCCGATATCGAGGTTCGAGCCGTCTAATCGGAAGCCGAGTTCAGGAATCTCCTTGGAGGCATTGTACCGCACTTCGGCATCCACAGCCCCACCGGCGGCATTGGCTTTGAAGGGCGTTATCTGCAGATCCCCGTTCTTCAGGGAAATCGCGACATCCGCATTGGTCATTTCCGTAACCGCAAGGGTCAGTCTTGCGACTTTGACGGAGATATCCGCGTCCACCGACTTCATCGCTGCCAATGGGAACGGATCGTTCGGGATGACGCGACCGTCGCTGGGTTTAGCGGTTTGCGACGCGCCGCCGGACCCGCTTGCGCCGCCGGATGCACCGGTGCCGCCGCCCGAGCCGCCGCTCTTGCCTTGCTGCTGGAAAACCGACAGGTCCAGAAGGTTGGAGGTCAGCGCCACGTTCACATATGGCCGCTCACCTGCCGTCTTGGCTGTCAAACTGCCGGAAATGTCGCTCTTGCCCATCTGAATCGCCAAGCCATTCACGCGAACTTCGTCCGACATGCTGCCTTGGGCACGGCCGCGTACCGTCAGCGGCCCCACATCCGGCAAAGGATTCCCAGGTGTGGAAAGCTTGGCCAGGCTTGGACTATCAACTGAAACGGCGACATCCACGCCCGTCACCGCAACCGCATCGGCAATCGCGCCTTGGACGATCAGCAAAGCGGTTTCCTTGGTTCCGACAGAAACATTGAGATCGTTGACGGCAAATGTCTCGGAAAGACCACCTTTCACGGCGGCACCCAGTTTGAAGGGTCCAAGCGCAGGGACGGATTGACCGGCGAAATCCTGGGCGACTGGACTTAGATTACCCGTCTCAACGCCTTCCGCAGCGATTTTCAAGTCGATCCCAGCCTGATTCAACAAATCCGCTATCCCGCCCTGGACGGCAACCTTCACAACCTGCGGGTCGCCCAGATCGACGTTCACGCCCTGCAAGGCAAGCGTTCCGGATGGGTCGCCTGTTATTTTCGCTGTAACGGAGAGGGGGCCGAGAGCCGGCACTTTTTGACCGGCAAAATCCTGCGCGATCGGCGACAAGGCCCCGATCTGGCGGCTATCCGCATTGATGTCGAGCGTCAAACCCTTTTGCCCGATCACGTCTTCCATGCCACCAACAGCGGTGACGGAAATGAGGTCAGGCGTCCCAAGTGAGAAATCGATGTCATCGACGCGCACGACCTTGTCCAGATCTCCTGCGACCTTCGCCGTCAAGGCAAGCGGGCCGAGGGCCGGCACTTTTTGATCGGCGAATTGCTGCGCGATCGGCGTCAGGGCGCCGATCTGGTTGCTCCTCACGTCGATTGAAATTCCGATGCCCCGTTGTTTCAACAGGCTGGCAATACCGCCAGTCGCCTTGACCGCCAACAGCGATTCCTTGCCCAAGGTCATATCGAGGTCGGAAAGCTGAATATCGCTTTCCAACCCACCGGTGACCACACCCTGCACGATCAATTGCCCAAGCGCCGGCACCGGCTGCCCGGTAAAGGGTTCGACGATCGGGCTCAATTTTCCAACTTCAGGCGCCTGCACTGCGAAACCAAGGCTGATACCGTCAACGGTCATCGCATCGGCGATCGACCCCTGCGCATTGACGACCAACAGGTCGGCACGCCCTAGGGCGAAATTGATGTCGCGCACGCCAAGGCCGGCGGCCTGTCCGCCTTTCACAGCAGCGGTCAGCCGATAGGGTCCAAGGGCCGGCACGTCCTGACCGGCAAATTCGCGCGTAATCGGGGAGAGACTGGCCGTCTCACGGCCCTCAACCAATAACGAAAGATCCACACCCTCTACAGTCGTCAGCGACTGAACGGTGCCCGTCAGTTCGACCCGTACGAAATCGGGCTTGCCGATAAGAACCTTCAGCGCAGGGATGGAAAGGTCGGCATCCGCGTCGCCCTGGACGGTCACCTGTACGTCAAACGCGCCAATCGTGGGCACCGCTATACCAGCGACTTGCGCTGCCTGCGCCAATTCGTCCCCCGCCAGGGCGACGACGATATCGATGCCGCGCCCGGCCGTCGGGTCCTGAATTTGTCCGTCGACCTGCAAGCCGATGCCCGCGACCTCGCCGGCCAGTTGCACCGGCCAAGTTTGGGCCGCATCCAGCATGGCTTGCGGCGACCCCAATTGCCCTTCGATCGCAATAGGCAGAGAGGTGGCTTGCCCGTTGACGCCGACCGTCGCCTCACCAGCAACCTTCACATCCAATGGGCTGGCCTGATCGGAACCACGCACGGAGACTGTATCCAGACGAACCGTGTTCGTTTGCCCGGTGCCCTGATCAATCATCGTCACCAGGACATCGGAAATGTCGACCAGCCTCAAGATCGGCAGAATACCGCCACCTTCACCATCATCGCTGCTGGAGTCGGACGACGCGGAGACCGTCTCGGTTTCGCCTGCCTCACCTTGTGATTCACCGGGTTTCGAGAAATCGGCACTGCTGCGGCCCGACGCGTCGGTTTCCAAGGCGATCTGGGCATCGCTCAATTCAATCTTGGTTACATCCAGGATGCCGGATAGCAGCGGCATCAATTCTATCTGAGCGTCAAACCGGGCGATTTTCGCCAGTTCGGGCGTTTTCGCCCAATCGGCGTTCTGGAAAGTGAGATCGCGCACCGAAACCGATGGCGATGTTGTGATCAGATTCAGATCCAATGACCCGATGGTCAGTTTCCGGCCTGTCGCCTCGAAAGCCTGTTCTTCCACATAACTCTTGTCGATGGAGGAGACGAAGGCGAGGACCCCACCAACCGCCACGACCAGCAGAACGACCAAACCCAGAACGACACGCAGCACCCATTTCATGGCTTAGAGACTCCAAATCCGATGCAAATTACCCGGCAGATCGGCATAGCGGTCTATCACCGTCGCCGCCCCAGCCTTTTTCAACTCATCGACCGGGTGATATCCCCAGGAAACACCGATCGCGTGTGTGCGCGCAGCCCGCGCCATTGAAATATCGAATACCGTATCCCCAATCATAGCGGTCGTGTCGAATTCCGCACCTGCTTCTTTTACAGCATCGCATAATATTGTCGGGTCCGGTTTGCTCGGCCCGTCATCCGCGGTCTTCAGAATCGCAAAACGACCGGTAAGGCCGTGCCGATCAAGCGTGGCATTCAAGCCCCGTCGGCTTTTTCCCGTGGCGATGGCCAGCAAGATCCCGTCTGCCTCCAACCTGTCCAGCACCTCCAAGGTGCCGGGATAGAGCGGTTCCTCGTGCCCGGGCTGCTGCCGGATCTCAAAAAAAGCCTGCTTGTATCGCTCGATCAACCGGTCATGAACCTCACGCGGACTGTCTGGAACCAAGCGCGGAATGGCAAAATCAAGCCGCAAGCCGACTCCTGTCCGGATAAATTCGTCGCTCGGCGGCTCCAGGCCTTCGGCAAGCCAAGCATGCCGCACCGATTCAATGATCGAACGCTGACTATCGACAAGAGTGCCGTCGCAGTCGAAGACCGCCAATCTCACAATAGACATAAATTCCTCGCTACTGACGTCAACTCTAACGGCGCTTGGATCCGCCGTCCTTGCCGCGTGTCCCTTTGGGTTTTCCCCGGGAAGGTTTTGCTTGGGCGCTCTTACCCTTGGCTGCTTTGCCGAGGGAGGAACGGGTCGGGCGCGGCTTTGCAGGTCCCGATTTCCTCGGCCCTGACCTGTTTGAGCCAGCCGCCTCAGCCGGTGACTTCCGCGCACCGGATTTTTTGGCGCCTGAACGCTGGCCACCCGACCGCTGGGTGTTGGTGCCTTGGGAGGATGACTTGCGGGTTGGCGGTTTCGGTGCTGCCCATTCCTCAAACGGGTCTTCGATCAAATCTTCCGTATCCAGGCCGAGCATCTCAAGCGTCTGCAGCATGTGTTCCGGCAACGCCGCCGCAATCCGTGTTCCTGAACCCGGAATATCGATTTCGCGCGCATGCAGGTGTACTTGCGCCGGGAAGTCCCCGCCGGTCAGGAAGGCTTCTTTACCGCCGTACTTGCCGTCACCGACAATCGGGGCTTCCAAAGCCGCCATATGGGCGCGAAGCTGATGCGTACGCCCCGTACGTGGCCAAAGCGCGACAAGGGCGGCGCGGCTACCCGCGGTGTCGATAACCTTGTACCAGGTGATCGCGGATTTCCCTTCCTCGGGATCGGCGACCATCCGTTCCTGCCCGGGACCGCCGGCCTTGCCAAGCGGCATACTGATTTCCCCTTCCCGGGGATCGGGCACGCCGGCGGTGATCGCCCAATAGATTTTGCGGGTTTCCTTGTGCTTGAACGCATCGCCCAAACGGGTCGCGGCGGCCCGTGTCTTGGCCAGCATCATGACACCACTGGTATCGCGGTCCAGCCTGTGCACAAGACGGGGACGCTCCCCCCCTTTGTCAGCCAAGGCGGACAGCATGCCGTCCAGGTGCCGCTCGGTCTTCGTGCCCCCCTGCACAGCAAGACCGGCCGGTTTATTAATGACCAAAACGTCATCATCGCCATAGACGACCAAGGACTTCACGAATTTCGCGTCTTCCGCCGATAGGGAACCGCGCCAATCCTTGTCACCTTTTTCGGCGGGTTCCTGTGCCTCGCCAAGGGGCGGAATTCGAACGACCTGCCCCGCTTCCAGGCGCTGGCTGGTCTTGGCCCGACCACCATCGACCCGTATTTGACCCGTCCGCAACAGCTTTTGCAGCCGGGAGAAGGCCAGATCCGGGAAATGCGTCTTGAACCAGCGGTCCAGGCGCATATCCGCCTCCGCTCTGCCAACCGTCTGGTTTCTTACGTTACTCATGCCATCACCGCCCGGATCAGGTGCAACCCCGCGAACAACCCAATGACGCCGCAGAGCACCGATGCGGTCACATATAAGCCTGCCTTCACCATGTCGCCACGTTCCAATAACAGGACCACATCCAGGGAAAACGTGGAAAAAGTGGTAAATGCCCCCAATACCCCGACTGCGATAAAGGCACGCAACTCAGCGCTGGGCGACCAGAACATGGCGGACGCTTCCACCAACACACCCATCGCGAAGGAACCCAGAACGTTGCAGACGAATATGCCCCAAGGGAATCCGGGCCCGATCAAGGCGTTGACGTGATACGCCAGGAAATGCCGGCCCAGGGCACCCAAAGCCCCGCCGGCCGCGATGGCCAAGATTGTTTTCATGCGGCGCACGCTATGCTTTTGACCATTCCCGTGCAAGCAGGACGAGGGCTGTTTCCCCATCTACCCCTATGAAGAACTCGCCTACTGTTTTACCGTTCCCGATATGCCACTAATATGAGTGTCCATTCGGCACCGATGACAGCTGGGAGAGGAATATACCATGGCTATCCGAAATGCATTTCTGGCGGCAACCGCCGCATTGGCCCTGACGGCTTCCGCCGCGACCGCTCAAGACACGCCGATCGGCGCGAAATGGTGGCCGTCCGTCCATGGGGCCGACGATCAAGCGGGAAGCAGCAACTACGTTACTCCCGACAAGGTCATTGGCGCGGCGTCGCTGATCAAGGAAGGCAAGGCGATCAAGCTTGGCCGCGACTATGAGCCCGCCATGCCGCTTTTCGGCAACCGTGTGTTCGCTTTGCGCATTCCCGGATCACCGACCGGCGGAACGTTTGGCGAGAACAAGGTCGTCTGGAACGACGAGTTTCTGGCAACTGAAATCGGCCAGGTCGGGACGCAGTTCGATGGTCTGGGCCATATCGGCGTCCGCGTCAGCGGCGAGGCCGACGGATCCGGAATTCGCTACTACAATGGCGTGACCGGCGCGGAGATTGCCGGCAGCTATGGACTGAAGAAGCTGGGCGTGGAGCATGTGAAGCCGTTCTTCACCACCGCCCATCTGGTCAATGTGGCCGCGATCAAGGACGCACCGATGGAAGCCGGCCAGGAAATTACGATGGCCGATGTTGAAGCAGCCTTGGCTAAGGACGGCAAAAGCGGTGCGGATATCAAGCAAGGCGACGTCGTGCTGTTCCATACCGGTTGGGGCAGGCATTGGATCAAGGATAATGACACGTTCAACAGCGGCGAGCCGGGCATCGGAATCGAGGTTGCCGAATGGTTGGTTGAGAAGAAAATCGCGCTGGTCGGCGCCGACACTTGGGCGACGGAAGTCGTGCCGAACCCCGACTCGACCTTAGCCTTTCCGGTTCACCAGATTCTGCTGACGAAGAACGGCATCTACAATCATGAAAACCTGGCGACGGAGCGGCTGGTCGAGGCCGGCGTGAATACCTTCGCCTATATCTATGTGCCGATGCCGATCGTCGGTGCGACAGGTTCCGCCGGCTCGCCCATCGCAGCTTGGTAAGCGGCGATTGAATGTAGTGAAAAGCCGCGGCCCCGAAAGGACCGCGGCTTTTTCTTTCCCCGTCGGCCGAACGGCTAGGCCGGTGCCGTTCTAGCGCGTCCGCTGCGCAGCAGTATCAACACCATCACCAGAATATTGACCAGGTTCCAGCCGATGCCGTTTAGGAAGGCCGCGGTATAAGAGCCGGTAACCTCATAGACGGCGCCCGACAGCCAACCGCCCAGCGCCATGCCAAGAACGGTCGACATGATGATCACACCGATGGCGCGGCCGGCGTAGGAAACCGGCAGGTATTCGCGGACAATGACGGCATAGCAGGGCACGATCCCGCCCTGGGCCAAGCCGAACAACAGCGAGACGACATACAGCGACGCCAAGCCGTCGAACGGCAGATACAGGAAGAGCGCCACGCATTGCAGGACCGACCCCAACAGCAAGGTCCTCACACCGCCAATCTTGTCCGCGAGCCAACCGGAACTGAGCCGGCAGATCACACCGGCCGCGAGCATGAGGGAAAGCATCTCCGCGCCGCGGGCCGCTTCATAACCCAAATCGACACAATAGGCGACGATATGCACCTGCGGCATCGACATGGCGACGCAACAGCCCAGCCCGGCGATCACCAGTAGAATCTGCAGCGCGCGCGGGGACAGGCCGATGGCTTGAACGTGTTCCTCATGCGCGACACCGCCATTGGCCGCGCGTTGCTGGGCCTCGTTCGGCGGCGCGGACCGCAGCATCAATGCAAGCGGGGTCATCGCAACGAGGCAGAAAACGCCAATTCCGGCATAGGCAAAGCGCCACCCTTCCGCTTCCACGACATATTGGATAATGGGCGGCCAAATGGCGCCCGCCAGATAATTCCCGCTGGCGACCGCCGCCATGGCAAGGCCACGGCGCTTGCGAAACCATTTCGATATATCCGCGATCAGGGGCCCGAATCCAGCGGCTGTCGAAATTCCGATGAACAGACCTTGATACAGGTTCAGGACATAAAAATTGTCAGTCTGCGAAACCCCAAGATAACCCAGACATAGCCCCACAATGGCGACCAGGGCCGGACGGGACACGCCGTACCGGTCGACCATTCGGCCGACCGCCATATTTCCGAATGCGAAGCCCAGCATCGTCATCGTGTAGGGAAAGGATGCGTCTCCCCGACCGACGGAAAACTCTTCTTCGATCAGCGGAAGAATAACGACATAGGACCACAGCCCCACACTGCCGATTGCCGCCATGGTCAGCGAGACCCCGACGCGAAACCACGCATAGGCCCCATCTAGAGTGGGGTCGTACCGGCATGCCGACATAATCCTGGAGATCATGACTGGTCCTAGGAGATGCTTGTTAATAGACCCGGAAGGTCGGAAAAAGCCGTCAGCCGGCCTGGCGCAGGATCTTCCCGCCTTTCATCACCATTTTCAGGTAGCGGTCCGGCTGCGTCATGATGGAGATATCCTCAACCGGGTCGCCGTCGATCACAATCAGGTCGGCAAGAAAACCTTCTGAGACCTGACCGATCTGATCTTTCATACCGAAAAGGTCCGCGGCATAGATCGTCGCTTGCCGTATCACTTCGATGGGCGGGCAGACTTCGGAGCGTATATTGAACTCGTTGAGCTGATGGCGGTGCATGATCCCCAACAAGTCCGTGCCATAGGCGATCTTCACCCCGCCCCAATAAGCCATTTCCAGGGCTTTGATGCCGGCATCCAGAACCTCATAGGTCTTCTGAACCAGGTCGGCTGCCATACCTGCGGCCTCGCCTTCCTTTACAAGTGCCTGATAGGTGGAAAGCGTCGGCACCAGCCAGGCGTCGTATTCCTTGAAAATCCCGACGGACTCCTCGTCGATCAGGTTCCCATGCTCGATAGAGGTCACACCCAGCTTGATCGCGCGGTTTACGGCCCGCGCCGTATAGGCATGCGCAATGACAGGGATATTGGCTGCGTTGGCTTCTTCAACGATCGCCAGGATTTCCTCATCGGAAAACTGTGTGGAAGTGATCCGGTCGGTCGGTGAGGATACACCGCCCGATGCCATGATCTTAATATGGGTAGCGCCGCGACGGATTTCTTCGCGCGCGGCTTGCCGCACCGCGCTGACACCGTCGCAGACATGCCCCATGCCGGCGCAACAGAAACACTGCTCCAACCCGTTTTGCCCCGGTGAGCGCATGTCGCCATGCCCACCGGTCTGGCTCAAGGCATGGCCGCAATACAGCAAACGGGGGCCTTCGAGGAATTCCTCCTCGACCGCAGAGGCAAGGCCCCAATCCGCACCGCCGGCATCCCGCACGGTCGTGAAGCCCCGGTCCAGCATACCGGACATGACTTCTGAAGCCTGGGCCGTAACGTAAGACGGCGACATGGCCAACAAGGCGGGGAAATTCGCGGTAACGGCAATGACATGGACATGTGCGTCACACAGGCCGGGCATCACCGTCTTGCCGCCCAGATCTATTTCCGTGCATCCCTCGGGAGCCAGGGGCTCATCGGCGATTTCAACGATCTTCCCGTCACGGATGCGAAGATGGCGCCCTGCGTTGCGATCACCCGAAACCACGTCCAGGATCGTCGCATTCGACAGCACTATTCCATTTTCCGACGTCATCGCATCCTCCCATTAACTGAATTGGGGCCGAGATTACGCGCACCACAGGAAAAGGAAAAGCACGCCCGCAACGAGGATAGCAGCGCATATGCGGAGCCGGATACCGAAAGCTTTCCTAAAATCCCGTATAAAAAATTCACCAAAGCGTTGCAGGACTATTCAACCCGCCCCATTTTTCCGTGACTAGGACATGGCGAGGGGACCCACAATTGGGAGCGCCTTGGTCCGGCGGCAGACTGATGTCGAAACCTGTTTTCAGTGACCCATTCGTGTTTCGCGGCGTGCGCCGCAATCGTCAATCTTTCTTACAATCCCTTGCGTTCCAAGCCTTGTGTTGGATTTGCATGGCTATGACCGCATACAGGCTCGTCGACGGTGATTGGTCTTCGATTGGCACCGGCGGAATCGTTTTCGCGGAACTCACCGCAGCCGAGTTGATGCTGGTCGCCTTCATGGCATTCGCCACTGTTCCACTAGTATTGTCTTATCTGGCCGCCGGGACCCAAAGATGCCGGGATTGCGGCATATCGGGTTGGGCAGCGCTTGCCCTGCTCGTCCCGCCGTTGAATGTACCGATGCTCATCGCCCTGGCCCTTTGCAAAGGCCAGGAAGGCGCCAACAAGTATGGCGAAACCCCTCTCAAACGCGTTGAACTCTCCACGCGTTTCGATGCTTTGCTGGATGTGAAACCGATCGAAGAATAGTCGTCTCGAAAGCAGGAGCGGCAATGTTGTTGAGAACGAAAAAAGCCGACCCAAAGGGTCGGCTTTTCCGTGTCATGGTACGGAAGAAAGGAACTACGTTGTCACTTCTAGGCGAAGAAGGAGCCGATTGAGGCGATCGCGATCTCCGCCGTGTCCTTCAGGATCACGCCGGAAAGCGCAATCATCAGAGCGCCGATAACCAGATCCAGGACCCGCCATACCTTGTCGCTGGTCACATAGTACCCGACATAGAACGACAAGGCCGCGATAGCCGAGAACCACATCAGCGAGGCGGTCGCAGCCCCGGCGGAGAAAACCAACCGGTCCGCCAGCAGGTCGTATTGACCCGCGAGCCCGCCGACCAGAACCACCGTGTCGAACAAGACACCAGGATTGGCGATCGAAACCAGAATGGCTGTCGAATAACGGGACTTGCCTGTCTCCATATCGACCGCCGGCACGTGTTTCCGGAACGCTTTCCGAATGTTCATGATGCCGTAGACGAAGAAGAACATCGCGGCCAAAATCGAAAACACCAGACGCAGGTCCGGCGAGTCTCCGATCACGGCACCCACGCCGAGCGCACCGAGAGCAATGAGCGCGACATCGATCGCCACATAGATCGCGGCGATCCGAAGAACGACGCTTTGGCGCAGCAACCCATGCTTGATCAGATATGCATTCTGCGGCCCCAGGGCGACGATCATACTCGCGGTCATGCCTAAACCAGTGAAGAATGGCATGGCTTAACTCCAATCCTGCACGAGAATTCCGGAGGGACCGGCTTGAACAGTCGGCTCCTTGGAATTGACCCGACGATAGGCCGGTTCTTGCATCAGCACCGCATGGCAATCCTCGAAATGTTGTGATGGAACATTCGGGAACATGTGATGAATCAGGTGATAGCAGTCGTTCCGCGGGAAAAGCAGCCAGCGCGCCCAACCCGGCACGATCCAATTGCGTGAGCTTTCCAGCGGGTCTTCGCGGCCAAGGATGCCCGCATGATCGATGCAGTCGGCCCAGTAGTTGAGGCCCGGATAGACCCAAAGTACCGGGACAAGAACCACGACAATCGCCGTGACCGGATCGATGAACGCCAGGGCAAGGGTCGCCAGGATCATCGCTATCTTGAAAAAGGCGTATGCGAGACCGTCCCGGCGGGAAATATCGACACGGAAGTAGTTCGGCAGATGCATGCCCAGGATCGGCGTCAGCACATGGCGCGCGATCGTCCTCGCGGTGAGGTCGCTTTCCAGCTTGAAGGGTTTCAGGGACTTAATGTCCTGATCCTTTTCGTAATCGCCAAGGTAGGCATGATGCGTCATATGCTCCGTCCGATAAGCGGTAAAGGACGACAGTAGAACCGTGGCGGCGATCCGTCCGAACAGTATATTATCACCTTTGTTCTCCGTATAGGAGTAGTGACTACATTCGTGAACGATATTATTCAGGCCACGCATTCGTGTGCCGATGAATAACAGAGCGAACGCGACACCGGCATAGCCTGCTGCGCCACCGCGCTCCAACAAGGCCGCCGCAATCAACCCGGCCAAAACGATTTGCAGGATATAGGACGCTAAGGCCAGTCCGGCCGCGACCCTGCCGCTCCGCTCCAGTCCTTTGAACACTCTATTGTACTTTCGACGTAGCTCCGTACCAGACATTTCACTCACCCTTGGTTGAATAATGCTTCATTGTATCCAGAGATACCGCAGTGACCATAGCTCGCATAGGTATTTTGTTGAGGATTTTCGGTAGAATTAATGAGACTTTAATCATTCAAACACCGTGCCACGTTCATTTTACCCAACTATGCAGACGCCAGACGAAGGGTCTCGCTTGCAGGCAAACGGAGCTCGTGCGCGACGAAATTGGCCGAAAAATTAATTCTATTTGCCCATCTCAAACGAAAACGGCCGCCCCGAAGGGCGGCCGTTTCCAAAATCGCCGAAGCGAATTCCCTAGAACTGGCGCTGTATCATCAGCTTTTTGATTTCCGCGATCGCCCGGGCCGGATTTAGGCCTTTCGGGCAGGTCTTGGAGCAGTTCATGATCGTATGGCAGCGATACAGCCGGAAAGGATCTTCCAGAGCATCAAGCCGGTCGCCGGTATATTCATCACGGCTATCTACAATCCAGCGGTAGGCCTGCAGCAAGACCGCCGGACCAAGATACCGTTCGCCGTTCCACCAATAACTGGGACAGCTGGTGGAGCAGCAGAAGCACAGAATGCACTCATACAAACCGTCCAGCTTGCGTCGGTCTTCAGGCGACTGCAGACGTTCCTTGTCCGGCGGCGGCGGCGATTGCGTCTTCATCCACGGTTCAATCGCCGAAAGTTGCGCATAAACCGTGTTCACGTCCGGCACCAGGTCCTTCACCACGCTCATATGCGGCAGGGGATAGACGTTCACTTCCCCTTTCACTTCATCAATGAACTTGGTGCAAGCCAGTGTGTTGGTGCCATCGATATTCATCGCGCAGGAACCACAAATTCCTTCACGGCAGGATCGACGGAAAGTCAGCGTCTGATCGATCTCGTTCTTGATCTTGATCAGCGCGTCCAGAACCATCGGACCGCACTGGTCCATGTCGACCTCATAGGTATCGACCTGTGGGTTTTTTCCGTCGTCTCCGTTCCAACGATAGATGTTGAAACGTTTGACATTCGTCGCCCCGTCCGCCTTCGGCCAAGTCTTACCTTTGCCGATCTTGGAGTTCGCGGGAAGTGTAAATTCAACCATCGATTATCCCCTTAACCAGCCAATCAGTAGACCCGCGCCTTCGGCGGGAAACTTTGGACCTCGTTGCTCATCGGCTGCAGGTTAACCGGACGTTTGTCCAGTTTCACCGCCCCCGCCTCGTCGATCCAGGCCAGGGTGTGATGCATCCAATTGACGTCGTCCCGGTCCGGATAATCGTCGCGAGCCTGGGCGCCGCGGGATTCCTTCCGGTCCTCCGCACCGACGATGGTAAGCATCGCCTGTTCGACCAGGTTCTCGAATTCCAGTGTTTCCACCAGGTCCGAGTTCCAAACCAGGGTCCGGTCGCTGACGCGGATGTCGTCCTTGCCGGACCAAACATCCTTCATCTTCTTGATGCCTTCCTGCAGGCTGTCTTCCGTCCGGAAGACCGCGCAATGGTTCTGCATGGCGCGCTGCATGTCCGCGCGCAGTGCCGCCGTCGGCGTACCACCGCTGGCATTGCGGGCCTTGTCCAAGCGGGCCAAGGCATAGTCCCCGGCATCCTTCGGCCAGGCCCGGTGCGGTCCTTCGCGGTCGACAACCTCCGCACAACGGAGCGCGGTGGCACGCCCGAAGACAACCAGATCCAGCAGTGAGTTCGAACCCAGACGGTTCGCACCGTGGACCGAGACACAGGCTGCTTCGCCCGCGGCCATCAACCCCGGTACGATCACATTCGGGTCGCCATCCTTCTTGGTCAGCACCTCACCATGATAATTGGTCGGGATGCCGCCCATATTGTAGTGGCAGGTCGGCACCACCGGAATCGGATCCTTGGTCACGTCGACGCCGGCGAAAATCTTCGCGGATTCCGCGATACCGGGCAGGCGCTCGTTGATGATATTCGGATCCAGATGTTCGATATGCAGGAAGATGTGATCCTTCTCCGGACCGACACCTCGGCCTTCAAGGATTTCCATGGTCATCGACCGGCTGACGACATCGCGAGACGCCAGATCTTTCGCCGACGGGGCGTAGCGTTCCATGAACCGCTCGCCTTCGGAGTTCCTAAGGATGCCACCTTCCCCACGCACGCCTTCGGTGATCAAACAGCCTGCGCCATAAATCCCCGTCGGGTGGAACTGCACAAATTCCATGTCCTGAAGCGGCAAGCCCGCGCGCACCACCATACCACCGCCATCGCCGGTGCAGGTATGCGCTGAAGTCGCCGAGAAATAGACACGGCCATACCCACCGGTCGCCAGAATGACCATCTTCGCGCGGAAGCGATGAATGGTGCCGTCGTCCAGATTCCAAGCCATGACGCCGACGCATTCGCCTTCGTCATTCATGATCAGGTCTAGCGCGAAATACTCGATATAGAACTCGGCCTGATGTTTCAGGGATTGTTGATACAACGTGTGCAATATGGCGTGACCGGTGCGATCGGCCGCCGCGCAGGTGCGCTGCGCCGCCGGACCTTCGCCGAATTCCGTGGTCATCCCGCCGAAGGGGCGCTGATAAATCTTGCCCTCTTCCGTCCGGCTGAACGGCACACCGTAATGTTCAAGTTCAATAATCGCGGGAACCGCTTCGCGCACCATGTATTCGATGGCGTCCTGGTCGCCCAGCCAGTCCGACCCTTTTACAGTGTCGTACATGTGCCAGCGCCAATCGTCCGGCCCCATATTGCCCAGCGAGGCGGAAATACCGCCCTGGGCCGCCACGGTGTGACTGCGGGTCGGAAAGACCTTCGTGATGCAGGCCGTCTTCAAGCCCTGTTCGGCCAAACCGAAGGTCGCGCGCAGCCCGGCACCGCCGGCGCCGACCACGACAACATCATAAGTATGGTCGATGACTTCATATGCTTTGGTCATCCGTTTCTAGCCTCCAACAAATGCGACGCGCAGAACGGCGTAGCCTGAGGCCACGGCCAGGATCGCGCAGGCGAATTTCACGAACATCAAGGCGGCGATCTTCGCCCCTTCGCCATGAACGTAGTCTTCCAGCACGACTTGTATACCGAGCTGCACGTGATGAAATGTCGCGGCGATCAGCAACAGCAGCAGGACTGTATTGATCGGCGAACCGACCCAGGCCACGGCTTCGGCGTAATTGCCGCCGGTCATGCCGGCGACACTTACAGCGAACCATATCGTTAACGGGACGAGCGCCACGGCGGTAAGCCGCTGCGCCCACCAATGATGCGTGCCGTCCTTTGCGGAACCGAGGCCACGCACGCGGGCAAGTCTTGTTTCCAAGCTCATATTTCTCTCCCCCATCTACGCGGCCGCGTAGGCGATTGCCCACAAGGCCAGTGTGGCGACGACGGAAAAGGCGACGTTGATATGGCCGGACATGGCCGCCGTATCCAACTCAAAGCCCTTACCCGCATCCCAAAACAGGTGCCGGATGCCGTTCCCCAAGTGGTAGAACAAGGCCCAGGTCCAACCGAACAGCAGTAGCCGTCCGATAATACCGCCCGAAAATTCCGATACCGTGGCAAAGGATTCCGCGCCTCCGGCGAGGGCCAAGAGCCACCAAGCCAGATACAAGGTTCCTACGGCCAGTCCAACGCCGGTCGCCCGGTGCAGGATCGAGTAGGCCATTGTCCATTGCCACCGATAGACCTGGAGATGCGGCGATAGTGGTCGATCTTGCGTGCTCATGATCCCCCTCGCTGTGAGTTATGGTTATCCGCCTTGTGCGAACCCATCGTAATTCCTTTACGTCTGTCCCCGACCGGCCGGACCATTCTGAAGAGATGGCCGGTCCTGCCTTTTCCCGGTTCACCAACAAGCGGCCCGGTACGCCCACATGCCGAAACGGCGCGACGATCGCGCGGCCAAGCATTTGAGTTTCCTAAAGAAGGTCATTGCTTGCAGGCACGCACTGTATTCCGTGCGCCGCCCAATCTAGCAACTCCTAAGCCGGTAAAAAGCCGAAATCGAAACGACACCGTGCGGACGCCGCCGTACGGATCATTCCTTAAATCCGGTGAATCGCAAAACCGTGAAACGCAACACACCGTTCCGCCGGAACGATGTCTGCCGGTAGCTTATGCCGTTTACCGGACGTCTTCGAGCTAAGCCGGCTAAGGCTCCTTCCCTATGTAAATACCCTATCGCGTCACTGGCCGGTGTCAAAACGGTTTTTGCCGCTTTCGCGCAAAACAGTCGCAATTCTGCTAATATTGGTGCCACGCCGTGCCGTCACATCATCTTGTGGGTGCAGCACCACGCCAAACACCGAATCTGGCGGATGTGCGTAACTCTGGGGATAAGATGTGGATGAAATGTGCCTTAAACTGTTGTTAATACACAACAAATTTTGCAACGCCATCACTTTTCAATAGACAGCGGATCGGGATGAGCGGACACTGATTATGCGCGATACATCGTTCTGTCCGATCACGCGATGTTGGTGCCGGCTTGCCGGTGACCGGGTCGAGATGGAGGCGGAGCGGACGCGGCGGACAAAGTGCCAATCGGGGCGACTCGGCTGGTGTTTCGGTCCGGCGCGGGGCGCGGAGCCGGTCCTGCGGCTGACGGCGCAAGCTGTTCATTCCAATAGGCCGGTTTCGTGGGAGTAATGTGTTGAAGCGCAAGCGGTTGGGGGCTTCCCCTTCCGCAGGTGGTTCGCCCGAGGACGGTTATGCGGAAACTCCGCTGATCGGGCCGAGGGGCCGGGCCGGACGGCGGAACGCCGACGGGACTCGTCCCGTGTTGCGTTTCGGACGGCGGTTGCACAGCGGCGGGCTAACACCTGTCACTGTACAGCAGTTGTCCCAGGGTGATGTCTTCGGGCATCGATCCGAACCGGACGGTCGGCATTTGCGAAGCCGTGTCGGCTTATTCGCGGTTCCATGGCTCAAAGGCGCCTGCGTCTGAAAGCTTTGGATTGCGGGGCGCGCGGGCAGCGATTGAGAACCGGCGGTTCAGCCAAAGGCCTTTCTCCGGCGACGTCTTGCGGGGCGTCTTCGGGCGGAAAGTCGGGAACGCATTGGTCCTCGCAGCGTGCGGCCTTTGGCCGGCCTCGGGTTCGCCCGTCGGTTCGGTCTTACGGGCGGCATGTGGGCAAGTTTCGGCATCAAGGTGCTTTGCCAGGGTGACCGAGACACCGGACTTGCCGGATTGCGATCTGTTTCGTGCGGGAGGCCGCGAGGCCTCGGCGGCGTTCCGCGCCGATGCGTTGGTCGGGGAAACCTGGCTTGCCGTTGATGCGGGTTCGCGACCGCCGGGTCGACAGGTCTTTTGAGGCGCCGGGCGCGCCGCCACCGTCTAGCGAACTCCCGCGGACGGATGCGGCCGAGGCTGCGGGCCGGGGATTTTCCCACGGGCTGACCGGGCAACCGGACGGAACGTGTGGAAGGTCAAACCGGATAACCGCGCCGCCCGACGCCTCTTTCCTTTTTCGCCCATTCCTTTCCCGCCCAAATGCCGCGTATTCCCCAAACGGCAGCATTCCGGGCCTAAATCAGTACAAAACATGACAACGCAAAGAAACGAACAGACCGACAGCGCGGATGCAATCTATGACGACCCGGCCCTGATCCCGCTTTATGACATTCTGAACAGTGCAGACCACGACCACGTCTTCTACCGACAGGAAATCCCGGCGGATGCGCGAAAAGTCATCGACCTGGGATGCGGCACCGGCCGGTTTGCGATCGACCTGGCACGCCGCGGCTATGAGGTGACTGCGTTGGACCCAGCCCCGGCGATGATCGACTTCGCCCGCCGGCAGGACGGAGCCGACGCGGTCAACTGGTTCGTCGGCACGGCATCGGATATCCCTGCAGGACTGGCCGCCGACGCCGCGGTGATGATGGGACATGCATTCCAATGCCTGACGACCGATCAGGCCATCGACAGTACACTGCTCGCTATTCGGAATACATTGCGCCCCGGCGGGCGTTTTCTGTTCGAAAGCCGCAATCCCCAGACGGGGCCTTGGCGGCATTGGAACAAGCGGCAAGAGATCTCATCCGACAGCGTTGGTTTTCCGGTAGCGATCGATCGGCAGGTTGTGGAGGTCAACGGGGATCTCGTTTCCTTCGAGGAACATTTTTCCTTCTCTGAAAAGGTCGTCACAAGCCGCAGCACCCTGCGTTTCCTGGGGGAAGCGGAAATCGTGGCGCACCTTCAAAAGACCGGGTTCAAAGACATTACTGTGTTTGGCTTCTGGGATCGCCGCCCCTTCTCGGACGACAGCCCCGAAATGATCTTCGCCGCCGCCTGAGCCCGGACGCGGCAGATACCGCTTACATCAGGCAGCAGGACAAAGTCTGCGCTTTGGTCAGGCGCGCCCGGTCGGCTGGCCGTCCGCAAACAAGCGGTCGCCCTGTTCATCAATGATCTGCTGTCCCTTGCGGATAGCGAAAGTCTCCGCCTCCTCGCGCGACGTGTAGAGGTCCGCGCGAATAAAAGTCCGTTCAAGCGGCGCTTGTCCTTCTTCGCCACTCTCGCCGGCGGACTTTAGAATGACACCGCAAAGCCGCCACTGCTCGCCATCCCGTATCGGGCTCGCGGTAATGGAAAACGCTTTATACGTCACGGCCTCTCCGCGTGCCGGAGCCTTATCGTCGTTCGCCTCGGGCTTTCCGCCGCCGAAGAGTTTGGAAAGAAATGACGCCATGCCGGTGCCCCCATCTGCCATAAGGTGTGCGTTTCTGATTACCTTTATGCCATTCCGGCCACGACACCCCAACCCCCGGATGCCGAATGGGATACCGGCGACAGGAGAGGACCAACATGCCTTAGGACGGCGTAGCATTTCCGCGCCGATAACCATAGGATTTCTATATTACAAAGAAGAAAGTCCCCAAAAAACCGGGGCATACCAGGGGGAACATGATGAGCACGACAACGCCAGATGCAGCGAACCACAAGGGCTTGGCTGAACTTGCGTCCAGATATGTCGACGTGGAAAGCCTGCCTTGGAAGAAGACCCGTTTCGACGGCGTCGAGACGAAGATCTTGATGGAAGACAAGGAGTCCGGTCTGCTGACGGCCTTGTTCAAATGGGCGCCCGGCGCGGAACTGCCCTTTCACGAACATGTGGATATCGAACAGACCTATGTCCTGGAAGGGCGCGTGGTCGACGAAGAGGGGGAAGTGACGGCGGGCAATTTCGTCTGGCGACCCGCAGGCAGCCGGCATGTTGCCCGCGCACCCGAAGGTGCTCTGCTGATCGGGTTTTTCCTGCAACCGAACCTATTTCTGGACCGGCCAAAATAATCACCTGCTATTCGCCGCGTCCGGCGCGGTCCATCGCCAAATAGAATTCGTCCAATTGCGGCGGCGCCACCGGTGTGGCGGAAAGCATGTCGTGGACCTGCCCCCTGTGATGGATTTGATGCTGGAACAGATGAAGCAACAGATCACCGATCGACTCCCGCCAAATCACACCGCCTTCCCGTAGGGTATCGACCTGGCGGGAAAGATCCGTTTCCGAAAGTTCTTCGCAAAACGCAATCAAGTCCGCGTCGGACTGGGCCTGAGCCACGATCAACGCAGCCATATCGGCGAAGGGGTCGGGCGCGCCATCACGGAATTTATCCCGGATTTCAGCGGCTTTCCCAGCCTCCCGCATCGCATCGATATAGTACCAGTCCACAACCAGAATATGGTTCAACGCAGCCAGAATGGTTCCGAAGAAACTCAGCCTTTGTTTGGTCAACTCGCTTTCGGGCAGTTCTCCACAAGATGAGAGGAGCCGATTGTTGGCCCAGCGGTTGTTGCGCGCCTGAAGCACCATTTGGCGAACGGCTATACTCATGAGATCGTCCTTATTGTCCTAAGACCGATACCGCGTTGACGACCACCATCGCCGCACTCGATGCCGCCCCCACGGCCGGAACCCATATCGGAACATGCCAAAGGCCGACAGTGTCGCCGCGGAAACGGATCCAAAGCAAGGCCGTGTTCACCAAGGTGAAAACGGTAAGCGTGATATAGGACGTCGCCGCCGCCAAACCGACCAAAGGAAACAACAACGCCAGCGCCAACACGGCAACCGCTATCACGATGGTTGCGATCACCGGAGTCTGCCGCCCGGGATGCACCAAGCCCAGGAACTTCGGCATCCATCCCTGCCGTGCCAAGCCGAACAGAATGCGTGATCCCATGATCATCTGGATAAGGGCGCCGTTTAGGACCGCAAAGACGGCAACACCGCTCAGGATTTTTCCATCCATCCCGGAAGTCCGTTCGAAAACAAGCGCCAGCGGCGCATCGCTTGCAATCAATTCCGCCTGGGGTATGGCCGTAACGGATATAGCGGATACCAGAAGATAGAGCGTCGTCGTGATGACCAGGGTCGCAACGATTGCTCGAGGAATCGTACGAACGGGGTCGCGAACCTCCTCGGCGACGTTCACCATATCCTCGAAGCCGATGAATGCGAAAAAGGCCAATAGGGCACCGGACATCACACCGGACCAGATCCCGATTTCCAAGGGTGGCAACAGCATTCGACCCGAATCGGGCGACGCCACCATTTCATCCACCCCGAATAGGATCACCAGCAGAAGCCCACCAATTTCCACCAGGGTGATGATGCCAGACAAAAAGACCGACTCGGTAATGCCCCAGATTGCCAATCCGGCAAGCAGGGCAACGATGAAGCAGAGCGTCAGGACCTCTGGCGTCTCGACAAACGCGCTCAGATATCCAACGAAACCCAGGGTAATGACCGCCGCACTGACCAGCCCCGTCAAAGCGACCATAAGGCCGATGATGGTTCCCAGCACCCGGCTGTGGAAGGCTTCGTTCAGGTAAACCGCTTCCCCGGCGCTGACGGGGTACCGGCCGGAAAGCTCGCCATAGGAAAGCGCGGTCAACCCCGCGACGAAGGCGGCGATCAGAAAGGCCACTGGGCCATAGATACCGGCCTCCGCCGAAACCTTTCCTACCAACACATAGATGCCCGCGCCAACCGTCACGCCGACCCCGTACAAGGTCAACAAGACGAAGCCGAGCCCGCGCTTCAGGGCCGGTTCCCCGGCACGTTTCAGCATCAATTCCTCCCAACCGCCTGCGGGCCGGTCTGCGGCCTGCTGGTTTTTAAATATTGATCTCTATTGCATAACTCTATGCCTCAAAGGCGGCATCGCGAATGCGCCAGATCAACACACCGATTGAAAGGAGCATTCGACGTCTAAAGGGATACTTCGACCAAATATGGTCCCGGTTCGGCCAGGCCACGGCCAAACTGGTCGCACAATTCTTCCATTGTCGTGGCACGGGATGCCTGCACCCCATAACTCTTGGCCAAGTGCACCCAATCGATTTTCGGCCGGTCCAAAGACAACATGTCGACAGCGTTCCGGCCCGGATTCTGAACACCGACCTTGCGCATTTCACCCTGCAGGATTGCGTAGGAATGGTTGGCGAAAACCAGGGTGGTGACGTCCAACCCCTCCCGCGCCTGAGTCCAAAGGGCTTGGGCCGAATAGAGGCCCGCCCCGTCGGCCTGCAGCGAGACGACCTTGCGGCCCGGCGCCCCGATCGCCGCCCCGGCGGCAAGCGGCGGACCGATCCCGATAGCGCCGCCGGTAATCTGAAGCCAATCGTGTTCCGCCGCGGCATTGGTCATTGGAAAGAACTGCCGCCCGGTCGTGATCGACTCGTCCGCCACGACGGCATTGTCCGGCAACATGGCCGTCAGCATCACCGCGATCTTGTCCTGATCAATGGCGCCGGTCGGCAATGCCGGACGGTTCAATTCGTTAACAACAGGGGCGGAGCCGCGTGCACCGACCGCATCCACCAAAGCATCCAAGGTACCGACCAGGTCGTAATGCGCCTCCGCCAGCAGATGAACCGCGCAATCGTCCGGAACCAAGCGGCTGGGCGTATTGGGGTAACCGAAAAAAGCGACCGGCTCCTTCGCGCCGACCAGCACCAAGTGCTTGTAGGCGGACAGCATCGCCTGCGCCTGTTCAACCACGTAGGGGACTCGATTGACCGGCACCCGTCCGGCACCGCGCGCCACCCGTTTATTGGACAACGGCGCGAAAAGCACCGCCCCGGTTTTCGCGGCAATTCGTCCAGCGAGGTCTAGACCGTCTTCGCGCAATGCGCGGTCACCGATCATCAGCGCCACCGGCTCATCCGATTTCAGCAGCTCGGCAATCCTGTCGATCGCCTTGCCCGACGCAACAGGCGCATCCGGGATATCCGGCGCGGGTGCAGGGCCATTTGATTCGGTCCAGGCAATGTCAGCGGGCAAGATCAAGGTCGAAATCTGTCCCGGCGCGGTTTGTGCCGCCCGGATTGCATCCGCCGTATCGCGCCCGACCGTGTCTGCCGACGCGAAGGTCCGCACCCAATCGGAAACCGGCCAGGCGATTCCTTCGATATCGGTGGTGAGCGGTGCGTTATAGGCCAGATGCTCGGTCTTGTGTTCACCGACCACGTTGATCATCGGCGTCCGCGCACGGCGCGCATTGTGAATATTGGCAAGCCCGTTGCCCAATCCTGGTCCCAGATGCAGCAGTGTCGCCGCCGGTTTGTCCGCCATGCGGGCATAGCCGTCGGCCGCCCCCGTGACGACGGTTTCATGCAGGCCCAGGATGCAACGCATTTCAGGATGCTGGTCCAGGGCCGCGACAAAATGCATTTCGGATGTGCCCGGATTTGCAAAACAGACATCAACGCCCCCGGCCAGCAGCGTCTTCACCAAACTTTCCGCCCCGTTCATTACCCACTCCGTAAAAAGTTATTGCGGGCTGAACAGGGTAGCGACCCATCCCGGCCCGCCCGTTAAGGCCGGGCGGCGAGAGTGCCATGGGGGCAAGGCAAGTCCCAGTGCTTTGTTGGAAGTTTTGTTTGGACGCGTCGTCCCAAAAGCGCCTTATGCGTGACCGGAAATATAATCGCGCATCGCTTCAGTCTCATGTTCCAACTGACTGATGCGGCGTTTCACGACGTCGCCGATGGATATGACGCCGACCAACTTTTCGCCGTCATCAAGCACGGGCATGTGCCGGAATCGCCCTTCCGTCATCCGCTGCATCAGGCCGTCGGCCGTGTCATGGATTGTGCAGGTTTTCACATTTGCGGTCATAAGACTGTCGACCGTGTGGCCCATCACGTCCGTTCCATGCTCACCCAAGCCGCGAACGATATCGCGTTCGGAGAGGATGCCGACCAGATCACCGCCGGCGTCACAAACCACCACGGCACCAATCTTCATTTTCGCCAATAGGGCGACGGCCGAGGCAATCGTATCACTTGGTGAGGCCGAGACGATGTCCGGGCCTTTGAACTTCAGCATTGCAGCGACTGTCATACTCGTTTCCTTCCTGTGCTAGCAGGTCACGAATTGATACGCCGGCCCCCCGATTTCACGTCCGCATCCCAGATACGCGCTCAATGGTCCAATACTGAAAAACTGCGTCTGGTTCGCTCGTGACCTTCCCTCACCCGTCCCACTTGTTATCGATCCGTTTTCGGATCCTTTCTCCCCCGGGCGGCCGCATCGTGGCGGAGCAATCACCGGTTCGGTATCCACATAGTATCACCCGAAACCCGTTTAGCCGCAATTGCATCCCCACGGCATTCTACTTATTGACGGCACGGGACCGTTTTGTTTCCAAAGATCTGCTCTAAAAGGATGAGCCGGGCGTTTTGAGAAACGCAATCTCCTCCGCTGTCGATTCGCGGCCCATCACGTCATTCCTGTGAGGAAAGCGCCCGAAACGCGCGATTATGTCCCTATGGGCGATGGCATAGCGCAGGTATTCCGGGTTCGACAGCGACTCAAAATAGGGGAGGCTCTCTTCCTGATCGGCCAAATCCTCGCTGTGTTCGAACGGGACATAGAAAAAGACCCGCCGCTCCTCCGAAACCTCTTTGTCTTGTCCCTTTGAAATCGCCTCTCTTGCAAGCGAAAGCGCCTTACCGTCCTGCGCAAAGGCACGCGGGTCGTCCCGGAACAAATTGCGGGAGAATTGGTCCAGCACGAGGATCAGCGCCAGGGCGCCGTTCGCGGACTTCGCCCAGTCGTCGTGACCGCCGTTGGACGCCTCCTGATGGAGATCGCCAAACCGTTCTTCAATGACCCGGTCGAAATCGGCGTTCTTCTCGAACCATTGCTGGGGCGTGCTTTCCTCGAACCAGAACCGCAGAACCGACGCGCAGTCTTCCATAACTTCGTTTCCCCTTTTGTTTTTTGCGGCAATTGGCCTCGGGCCCAAGAAAGTCTCGTTTCCGCGCTCCAGTTCAATCCCGCATTGGCCAGAATTGGCCCGATTCGGCCCAATTTAACCCAAATCGCCATACTGCGCCGCCAATCCCGGGCCCAGGTGACAGAGATGGGGCCGCATGCCGCGGAATTTTTCCCAAGAAGGCGTCTTGCACCGCCCAGTTTGCAGAGCTATATAGCCGCACCGCGCCGCCCTACGGAAACGAACCGTGAGCCGGCCGGACACATGCTTGGTCGCGGAGTGTAGCTCAGCCTGGTAGAGCACTGTCTTCGGGAGGCAGGGGCCGCAAGTTCAAATCTTGCCACTCCGACCAGCAAATTTCCCCAAAAAATTGGACTTCCCGCCAGAAAGAGGTGGGCTGGTTTTCCTATTTTCTGGTCGAATGCGACCCCAGCATGACGACTTTCTCACTCGCCGCGAATACCGCTCGGTTCTTGCCACCCCGCTTGGCGGCATACAGCGCCTTGTCGCTTTTCGCCAAGAGCGTTTCCAACGTGTCGCCGTCATACGGGTAGCGGGCGATCCCAATGCTGCCGGCCATCTGGGCCTGCCCTTCCGACAGCACATACGGCTCGGCCAAACGAGCGAGGACGCGTCTCGCGACTTGGCTCGCGGTTTTTTCCCAATCCGCCGCATCCGCGAAAATCAACATCAAGAACTCGTCTCCGCCCAAGCGAACGGCCAACTCGCCGCCACGGCTGCAGGATTTCAGCCGGGCCGCCACTTCCTTCAGGGCTTCATCCCCCGCGCCATGCCCCATCGTGTCGTTGACAGCCTTGAAGCCGTCGAGATCGATATAAAAGGCAATGATCGAGAGACCTTCCCGCTTGGCGCGCGCGACGGCAACGTCAAAGAAACTCACCATGCCCAACCGGTTTGGAAGGCCGGTCAGCCTGTCTTGACGGGCAACCGCCGACATCCGGTCGAGCGCTTGCTCAGAATGGGTCAATTCAACAACAAGGTTCCGCAAGGCGTGGCTCAAATCCGCGACTTCACGGGGACTGTCATACAAAGGCATGTCCACCTGCTGCCCGGCCCGGATTTCCCGGGCGACATCGGCGATATGCGCCAAACGGTTCGTAACGCCCCCCAAGGCGAACCAGCCCAAAACCGCTATCGAGATCACCAGTCCGGTGCTGACAAGCGCCGTGAGTTGCCAGAACTCCTCGATCGGCGCAAAGGCCATCTCTGCAGGTTCCCGCGTCAAGACAACCCATCCAAGCCCGGGATAGTTCAAATGACCGTCGGCCCGCGCGAAACCGGTCAGATAGGTCTGGCCATCAGGCCATTGCTCCACGGTCCAACCGACTTCCTCTCCGTTCTTGGCACGCTGCATCGCCTTAAGGCGCAAATTGTGCCCCAGCAGGTCGTTCCCGCGGGAAAGCAGGACATCCCCGCCCGCCGAGGCAACATATAGCGAAATGCCGCGATGCGAATACGCTTCACGCAGGATCGAACGCCGAACCTCTTCCGCCCATGTCCAACTTAGATGCGCCGCCAACACCCTAGGCCCCCGGTCGTCCTTTTTCGGCAGTGAAATTGCAATATCGACAAACTTCATCGGCTCGCCGGATGGATTCGGAAGAAGCGAGGCCAGAAGCACCGCATCATGGACATCGCCGATGAAGATTCCTTTTGACCCTTCGATGAAGACGGGCCGATGAGAAATATCTTCGCCCAACAGAATGCCTTCCGACGCCGCAATCACGACCCCTGCCGGATCAAGCAGGCCAATCCAGGAAAAGGCCGGGATGGTGTTGTGCAAGGTATCGACCAGACGCTGAGCTTCAGCCACGTCGTTGCGCTGCAGAGCCTCGAGCGAGGTCAACAATTCAACCTCACCCGTACGGGAGGCCATTTCACGGTCGAGCTTATCGCTCATCTGGTAGGCGGTTTCAGCAAGCTCCGAACCGATGTTGTTTCGAAGCCGGTCGCCGATCGCCGCGGCAACCCAATACCCGATACCAAGCGCAGTCGCAGCAACGAGCAGGGCCGCCGATAAGGCTATGCGCAGACGTAGACTCATGAAGAACAACCCTCTCCGCCGGTGAGGTCACCGCTATAGCTCCTCAAGAGCCAGGCGACCGCTCAGTCTCACCGCACGAAGGATTTTAGTGGAGTTCCTGTCATCCTACTACATGCATCAGACCACATATATGGTATTATTAATGTTTTTCAGGCGGTGTTTTGTTTTTTGTCACCCCTCCGAAGGGGTTCTTTTCCGGACGCAAACTTTGTGAAGGTTTGGGATTTGGAGGCCCAATCTTTGGCATGCATTTCGTGCTTAGAGGTACTTCCTGAGATTTCCTGGCCACCGCGTTATCCATTCTGCGGGCTTCGCCCCGGTAAAATCTGCCCTTTATTGCAAACCGGCGGGGTCCACGATCCCTCTGCGGCAACCAATCGGGACGGGGTCCGCGGCGCGGATCAAGTCACCGACAGGTCGGTCAGGCGCGACCGCACCGCGCAGGCCTATTCTAATCTCCCGGAACAGCGTGCGGAGGCCGTCGGCCTTACAGACGAACGCGACCCGCGCACCGGCATCGTCACCAAAGGCCTCGTCAAACCGCGCGCGGATGTCCCAGGCATCGACACTCTTCCCAATATGACCCGCAAGGAAATCCACCACAGGGGAATTGTTGATCGCATCCGTCAGGGAAAGGGCGTCGTCGAAATAGACATCGGCCGCATCGCTCGGCGCAGCGGTCTCGGCACCGCCCTGGTCGGGCACTTGGTAACAGGTACCATGCTTAACCCATTCATGCCGGTGCAGATGACTTTCAACACCGGGCATCACCACCGCCAATCTTCCCCGCGTGTGCTCATCCACCGGCGGTTCAGGCAAGGATGACCAGCGCCCTTTTTTGTCGTGGTACAGAACCTTCTGCGGAACACCGCAATAATCGTTCCCACGCGGCTGCGGCCATAGGCCGTGCAGGGAAAGGCGCCGCGCAGCCACAGGCAATTGGCCTGCGTTCAGCCGAACACATTCAGGCTTGCCCGCACGGTATTCGCAGAATGCGGGCTGCCAGGTCAGCGCCAGAAGATTGTTTTCGGATTTCTGGGCCTGGGCGGATGCCCCGACAACCGTCACCGCCACGGCGATGAACGCCGACATTGCCGTTACGGCAACCCGCACGGCATTCACGGAGACGTTGATTGGCGACGTGAACATGGCCCTCCCGCTATGACGTACCGAGACGCGCCGGCTATGGCATCATAGTCGACGGAAAAGCAGGATACCGGCAAGGGGCATCAACGCCGGGCGGTTTTTGCGTCACCCGCGGGCTTGTTCGCCGTATTCTGTTTGATCCATTCCCGGGCTTCATGGACGCGCGAGAAAACACGGCGATTTGCCACATCTAACGACTTGCCGACGGTAATCCAATCTTGAACGACGTCCTTGCGTCCGGACTCTTCATCCACTTCCGTGACCGCAGCGATACGGAGGTTCGCGACAATCGTTTCCGGCAAGGGGTTCCCCCGCAACCCTGCGGTCAATGCCGCCGCATCCAGCTTTGTGATATCAGCCGACCGCAGATCCCAAATAATACCGCGCAGCCCATGGTTTTGCGGACTGGCGTTTAACAGGGCAAAACCATCTACTATGACCATCGGCGTCAAAGGTCCCGTAACACGGAACTCAACGACGCCGTTGGCCCAATCAATTTCCATCTTTATCGACACACGCCACCTAAAAAAAATCTGAGTGTTTATGAAAATAGGCATTTAAAAATACAAGCCGCGAAAGGACGCAGTGAACGTCCATCGCCAATGACCGGCACTGTGCCGTGAAACAATTTAAGAAGTTACTAATTTCCGGAAAATAACGCGGCGCGCCGCAGCAAGTCCAGGCACCGATCCAGCCGCCCGAAATTCACAAAATAAGCGTGAAGCGCGAAAGGTCCCGACAACGCGCAGCGTCATTTTCTATCGGATCGACATCGGATTTCGACGCGGCGATGGTTGAACAATAAAGGAATAACCTGTTCGATACTGATGACACAGAATTTCTATCATAGATAAAAGACGGGCCGGGATCATCATGGGACTCGCATATGAAAAGCCTGAGGTACAACAGGACATCCCAGGGGCCGTCAGCAAGGCGGTCCTGCTTGCCTTGGACGCCGCCTCTTCGACCACCCCCATCGGCTATGCGAAATTCGCGGCGGGATCGTTCGGCAAGATCCAGAGCATATTCAAAGACCTGAAAGGCAAGCAAAGCACAAACCCGGAAAACCTAGCCTGGATTTGGCTGTCCATGACCGTTGCCGGCGCCACGGAAGAATTCCTAAATCACCTGCGGCGACATTATCGGTTGGAAGGGGCAAAACGAGGCGCAGCGGTCGCCACCTTTACGAAGGCAGCGCTCAACCTGCCGCCCGATGCGGGGTTCGATGCCGCAGCCATTACGGTGCCCGGCACGCATGCCGCATTCCAACCGGCACGGGGCGCGCTGCAGCAATTGATCCAAGACGTTACCCGCGCGACCCAATTCGACATGCCATATTGGCTGGCTGACTTCGAACGGTGCCTGTCCTGCGCCGCCGTTTATGCGATGGTCCAGGATGCGGAACTCTTCACCCCCCTGGACCGCTATGCGGATGGCGCATGCGTAAAAGCGGCAAGCTGGATCGCGGCCTGGGACCGTCACTCCAAATGGATTCAAGACAGATTTTTGCAGGATCCAGTCTTCTCCCCGGACGGGTCTGTCACGACCCCATTGAGCGATTTGTATCTGCGCCTGCGTTGCTATTGGCATGAAGAACTGCACAGCGAGGATGAGGATACGCGCCTGAAAACACATTTGGGCGATCTTCATGAAACGGTAGAGGCGTGGCTCTATGCGCCAGGCGAGCGGCGCGACACGATCAAAACCATCGCGGGTGGACCCGGCTGCGGCAAGTCTTCCTTCGCCAAGGCCTTGGCGTCGGAAACCACCGCACGACGGCGGTTCAATGTCGTCTTCATTGAGCTTCAAAACTTCCGGTTCACCGGCGATCTCTATGACGACATCGTTACACATCTGTCACGACTCAGCCGGGTTTCTGGTGACGGCGGCTCCCCCGGTTTTCCCGAAGACCCGATAAAGCGCGCGCGGGAAACCTTCAGCCCTTTGCTGTTGATCTTCGACGGGCTGGACGAGTTGACGCATGACTCCGACAAGGCTGCGGACATTACCCGAAAATTCATCGCCAATATCCGGGACCTGTTGAACCAACAGCGGAGCGCACGATCCGATGTTCGCGCCATCGTTCTCGGCCGCAACCTTGCCGTTCAGGAAGCACTCACTGAGGCTGGCCTTCCCCGCAAGAACCTTCTGAACGTGGCCCCGATCCGCTCTTTGGATTGGAATGACTTGAGCCCTCACAATATGTACAATTCGCGGCACGATGATGATCTCGACCTCTCAGACTTCCCTGAAGATCTGATAGGAGACATGCGTCCAGCCTATTGGCAGAAATGGGCGGACTCCCAAAAATTGGAAGACAAGAGCCAACCGGACTCCATCACCCATCGGAGCCTGTCCGACTTGAATGTCGAGCCATTGCTTTTGCATCTTCTTATCCTGTCCGACTATTGCCGGGAACGGTGGCAGGAGGCTGCGGAGAACCGCAATCTTGTCTATGAGGACATTCTGAAGAAGGTTCGCCAACGCAATGAGGGAAAAGGCGCCGGTGTCCCAACACCGAACGAACGTGATTTTTTTGTATTGATGGAGTGCTTGGGCCTCGCCGCCTGGCGCGGCAATGCGCGCAGTGGCGATGAGGACACATATAATTCAATCCGTGCCGCCCATGCCAGGGGCGTGGACCAAGCCACACCCGCCGACATGAAAAGTGTGCTGCTTTTGACGCATACGCGGAAGATCGACGGCGCGAAACGCGGTTTTGAGTTCATCCATAAAAGCTTCGGAGAGTACCTTGCGGCACATGGATTGATCGCGGCAGCACGACGCAGCCACAAACGGATGACAGATAGCGATTATCCTGCGACTCGTGAGGAGATTTCAAAAAACTGGGCCGAAATCGTTGGCGCATCCGAACTTACCTATGAAGTCCTGGATTTCCTGCAGGATGAAGCCCGGCTGCTCGAAGCAAAAGACCGCGATATGGCCATACAGATCAAGGACAGCCTGCAATCCATCCTATCCTGGGTTATCCAAAACGGCATCCCTATGGCACAGGACGGAGAGAATTTCCGGGAGCTGGAGGCCCGCCAGCGCTGCGCTACCGCGGCGTTGCTGGCAACCGGCACGTCCCTTGCCGCCGCCCTTGTCTCAGCGGCCGAAAATGCCAGGCCGGAACAGGAAGATGCCTGGCGGCTGACCCTGGACTGGGGCAACATCCCCGCGATTCGCGTACTCCACACTCTCCATGCCACCACCCGACATCCCATCAGCCGGGCGCTGTATGCCTTGGGTCTCGAGCACCAAGAGCTACATTACGCGAACCTAGAAGGCGCGAACCTATTTGGCGCGAACCTATTTGGCGCGATCCTAATTGGCGCGAACCTATTTGGCGCGAACCTAGAAGGCGCGAACCTATTTGGCGCGATCCTAATTGGCGCGAACCTAGAAGGCGCGAACCTAATTGGCGCGAACCTATTTGGCGCGATCCTAATTGGCGCGAACCTAGAAGGCGCGAACCTAATTGGCGCGAACCTTAAAAAAGCCGATCTGACGGATGGCAAATTTTCGCGCGCATCCGTCAGATCGGCCGATTTTACCGACTGTATCAACCTGACTCAGCAGAAGGTCAATGACATGTTCGGTGTAAAGGCAGGGTATGGGAAAACGATCTTGCCGTCGGGCCTACACTACCCCGATTATTGGCATGAGGCATCTGACGCGGAAGAAGACAATGTGGGACTCATCAACCAATACTTCACAGCCTACCGGATTTGGATCAATCAGTTAGACGACTAAAGCCGCCCTGCCCTTGGTCTAAACCGGATCCCAGGAGAACACATCGCCACTGCGGCCCAACGGTGTCAGGCTGGCCTTGAAGGCCGGCAGGGCGCGCTCGGCGATGGCTTCGGGGGTCCAGCCTTCGGCCTTGTGGACGCTGCGGATCGGCCGTGTCTGGTTGAACAGGAACAGCTCGTTCAGACGGGCGGCGAAGATCTGGCCGGTGACCTCCTTGGCCGCGTCTGACGCCAGGAAGACCGCCAGCGGCGCATTGGTTTCGGGCGTCATCTGTTTCAGGCGTTCGATGCGTTCGGCTTCCTCCGGCGTCTTCGCCTGGATCGAACCGGTCATGCGGCTCCAAGCGAAAGGCGCGATACAATTCGACCGCACGCCGAACCGTTCCATATCCAGCGCGATCGATTTGGACAGGCCGACGATGCCGAGCTTGGCGGCGGAATAGTTCGCTTGCCCGAAATTGCCGATCAGGCCGGATGTGCTGGTCATATGGACGAAGGCGCCGCTCATCTGTTGGCGGAAGGGTTCGGCGGCCGCGCGGCTGACATAGAAACTGCCGTTCAGATGAACGTCGACGACCGCGCGCCAATCGGCCGGGTCCATCTTGTGAAAAATGGTGTCACGCAGGATGCCCGCATTGTTCACCACCACATCGACCTGGCCGAAGGTATCCAGCGCGCATTGCACGATTTTCTGGGCGCTTTCCCAATCGGACACGCTGTCGGTGCTGATCGCGGCCTGCCCGCCGCCGGCTTCGATCATCGCCTTGGTTTCCTCGGCCGGACTGGCGGAGCCGCCCTCACCGCCCAGGGAAACACCGATATCGTTGATCACGACCTTCGCGCCTGCCTTGGCCATTTCAAGCGCGATGCCGCGGCCGATCCCGCCGCCCGCACCGGTGACGATCGCAACCTTGCCTTCCAATCCCAGAATATCGGACATGTTCTTCTCCCTGCCCTTAAATGAAAATGCGTCACGCGTAATCGAGGATACCGTTGTCGATGACGACCTTGTCCCTTTCCAGCACCCGCGTGCGAAAGGAACCGTCGCGCCAGATCTCGGTCCTCAAGGTTTCGCCCGGGAAAACCACCGCGCTGAAGCGCAGGTCGATCCCCCGGAACCGGGACGCGTCGTAGTCGCACAGCGTTGCCAACAGAGCATGGGACGCCATGCCGAAGGTGCACAGCCCGTGCAGGATCGGCCTTTCGAAACCGGCCTTGGCCGCGACCGACGGCGTACGATGTAATGGGTTGTCGTCGCCCTGCCAGCGATAGAGCAGCGCTTGCTCCGGCCTGACGGCGCCATCAAAGGTGAAATCGGGTTCCGTTTCCGGCATCGAGTGAGGCGTTTTCACCGGACCGGCCGAGCCGCCAAAACCACCATCCCCGCGCAGGAAGACCGTGCTGCGGGTCGTCGCCAGCAGCGTCCCGGTATCACCGTCCCGCAGTTCCTTTTCCCAATAGAGCAGCGCGCCGCGCCCTTCCCCCTTGTCGACAAGCCCGGTCACGCGGGTCTTGCCGACAACCGTACCGGAGGCCGGACAGGGGGCGTGGATGGTCATCCCCTGTTCGCCATGAACAAGGCGGACGGCGTCGACGCCGGTCTTGGGATCCGAGAGCCAGAAACCGGGATGGCCGAGTACGACTGGAATAGACGGAAAGGGATCGACGGATTCGAAACCGCCGACATAACGCAATTGCCGCTCGTCCATCGGGTCCTGCCCAAGACCAACGGATAAAGCATAGAGGGCATATTCCTGCGGTCCGACCGGTTGGCGGACTTCCGGCAGGTCGATGTTCAGCAGATAATCGGGATCAATCGCCATGGCTGTCCCCTTCCAGTCCCGTATCGGTTTCAACAACGGCATCCAGCATGAAGGCGCCGCCTGACCCCGGCATGGCCATGACCGGATTGATATCGATCGATTTCAGGCGCGGGCCGGCCGCCGCCGCGAAGGCGGACAGCTTGGACAGCATCGCCGCAAGGGCATCGATATCCACCGGTTCGCGCCCGCGCGCGCCGGTCAGGATCGGACTGCCCTTGATCGATAGAATCATCTTCCGCGCTGTGGCTTCGTCGAAGGGGCATCGGTGTATGACGACGTCGTTCAGGATTTCGACGAAAATACCGCCCAGGCCAAAGGCCGCGACCGGGCCGAAAGCGGGGTCGCGGTTGACGCCCAGGAAGCATTCGGTCCCGCCATCCAACTGTTTGGCAACCAGAACGCCGGTCACCCGCGCCTTGGGCGCATGGGTCTTGGCCGCGTCGAGCAGCGCGTCATAGGCCACCGCCACATCCTCGGCGGATCCGATGTTCAGGCGTACCCCGCCAATCTCGGACTTGTGCAGGATATCCGGCGACAGGACTTTCATGACCACCGGGAAACCGATTTCCTCTGCTGCGGAAACCGCTTCTTCCTTCGTCTTGGCCGCGACTTCCGGCGCGGCGGCAATGCCCGCGGCGGCCAACAAAGCCTTGGACTGAAATTCGTCCGGTGTGTCTTTCGGCAGATCGACCACGGGCAGCGCCTGTTGCGGCGCTTTGCCCGCGGCCGCGGCAGCGAAGTTGTCGCCGACGATACCCATGGCATGGATGGCGCGTACCGCACGACTACCGTCCTCGAAGACCAGAAAGCCCGCCTCTTCATATTGTTTGACGATATCGGGCGGGGCGACGACGCACAGCACCATCAACCGGTCGGGATATTCCTGACGGATCGGCTTCAAGGCCTCGATCACGCTGGGCACCAGGACCGGCGCGCCGCCGACGCTGGTGAAGAACCCGCAGATCGACGTGTATCCCCCCTTGTCCAACGCGGCGCGGGTAAACTTTTCCATCAGGCTCGGTTCATTGATCGCCTGGGCCGTCGCATCCAGCGGGTTGACCGGCGAACTGATCGGCAGCAGCTCCTTCAATTCCTTCTGCGCGTCTTCCGGCATCGGCGGCATGGACAGGCCAAGGGTTTCCGCCTCGTCGCTGGCGACGATCCCGCCGCCGCCGCTGATCGTGATGAAGCCCATAGTGTTGTTGCTGGGATAGATCCGCTGATGGGCGCAATAGGCGAAGTCCAGCATGTCCTCTGTCTGGTCGACACGGATTGCGCCGTATTCCGCAAGCACCGCATCCGCCACGGCGTCGTCGCCGGTCAGGGTCGCGGTGTGCGACTGCGCCGCCGCCGCGCCCAAGGTGCTGCGCCCCACCTTCATGACGAAGACAGGCTTTCGCGCCTCACGCGCAAGTTCCAGCGCTTCCAGCAGTCGGTCCGGTTCGTTGAACCCTTCCAGATAGGCGCAGATGACTTCCACTTCGTCGCTCTGCGCCATCCACCCTATAGCGTCGCCGACGGTAATATCGGCCTCGTTCCCCGTGGCGACCAGGACTGAGGCGCCAAGCCCCCGATTCCGCGCAACCGCGAAAAGATGCGTGCCATAGGCGCCGGACTGACTGGCGATTCCGATATTACCCGGAATCGGATAACCGCTATCCAGAGAAGAGCTGAAAGTCCCATAATACCCATTCAGCGCATTGAAGGCGCCCAATGTGTTCGGCCCCAGCAATCGAATGCCGTAGCGCTTCACGGTTTCGATCAATTTCACTTGAAGGTCTCGACCCTGATCGCCCAGTTCCGCGAAGCCTGCAGAGAACAGGGTAACGCAACCGCATCCCTTCTTGCCGAGCTCTTCGATAACCGGAATGACGTCTACCGCCGGAACGGCGACGATCGCGGAATCCGGATTGCCCGGAAGGTCCGCAACGGACTTGTAGCATGGCAGGCCCTGGATCTCGTCACGGTTCGGATTGACCGGCAGGATCGTTCCCTTGAACCCCGCCTTGAGCATCGACGAAATCGGCCGACCACCGATCCGGATCGGGTTGGCCGATGCACCGACCACAGCCACCGTTTCGGGCGCCAGCAGTTTGCTCAGAGAAGAAAAATCATACGCCACGAAGGTATCCTCACCCTGTTTTTATATTGTATTCCCGGAACCCAGCAATGACGTAACTTGGCTGGATAGCGTTCCCCCATTGCCATGCAGAAGGGCTACGTCGCAATCGGCCACCTGGCGCTCACCCGCGTCGCCGCGTATTTGCGTTACGGCTTCGGCGATCAGGAACATGCCGTACATGCCGGGATGCACGCAGGACAGCCCGCCGCCATTCGTGTTCACCGCCAAACCGCCACCGGGCGCGATACGGCCGTCTTGGACGAAACGGCCGCCTTCCCCTTTCGGGCAAAAGCCGAGATCCTCCAAAAACAGGATCGTATTGATGGTGAAGGCGTCATAGAGCATGGCCAGGTCGATGTCGGAATGGGTCACGCCGGCCATGTCGAAGGCACGCGGCCCGCTGTCCGACGCCGCGGTTACGGTCAGGTCAGGCATGGCGACGATGGACCGGTGCCAATTCGCGCCCGCCCCGCCCAGGAAATAAACAGGCTTTTGTTTCAGGTCCCGCGCCCGGTCCGCGCGTGTCAGGATACACGCGGCCGCGCCATCGGTGACAAGGCAGCAGTCGAGCTTGGATAGGGGATCGCTGATCATCCGGCTGTTAAGAACGTCTTCCCGTGTCAGGGGGCCGCGCGCGAAGGCATCCGGGTTCATATTCGCCCAGGCGCGGGCGGATACCGCGACATCGGCCAACATTTCCCGCGTCGTGCCGAATTCATGCATATGCCGGCTGGCCGCCAGCGCATAAGCGGTGATCGGGTGCCGAGGCTGGTAGGCGACTTCATGCCAATTCGGCTCAGCGGCCGAGACCAGCTTTCCGCTGGCCGTCCGCTGGTTCGACCCGTAACAGATCAAGGCAGTGTCGCAGAGCCCCGCTTCCAGGGCCAATGTCGCCTGCAGCAAATGCATCTCGAAACTGGATCCGCCAACATTGGTGCTGTCGAAGAACTTCGGTTTGATGCCCAGATATTCCACCACATTCATGGAGGCCAAGGCATGTTGGCTCATCGCAGTGAAAACGGAATCGATGTCCGCCAATTTCAGCCCGGCATCCTCGATCGCCGCCAAGGAGGCCTGCGCCATAAGATCAAGGGCGGAGAAGCCCGGAGCCTCGCCCATGCCGGCGGTTCCGAGACCGACGATGGCTGTTTTTCCACGCAGGGAAGTCATTGGGCGCCCTCCTTGTCCTGGGCGGGATCGAACACGACACGGGCTTGTTCACCCGTTCCCTCCACCCGCGCGGCAACCTTAGTCCCAATCGGAAGGTCGATGTCGCCGGCGATGGTCGACATCATGCGCGGACCTTCTTCCAGGTCTATTAGGACGATACTGGTATCGCCCTCGCGCCCGCGCTTCATGGTCGCGGCGTAAACGGTGCCCCGGCCGGTAGCTTCCACCCATTCCAGGTCCTGCGCGCCGGATGGGGCACAGACCCGCGGGTAGAACACATATTCGCCTGTGGATTTGGATCTCTGAATCATGAAGCGTCCCTGTTTCAGGAACGCTTCATAGGCCGCTTGCGGGCCCAATGCGCCATCCGCTTTGTTATTCAATGCTTCCTCCCTTGGACGGCGTAACTTCAACGGAAATTACTGTCGAAAGCCAACCCCAAATCCGGAAAACTACTGTTCCCCTTCGGCATAAACCTTCGACCGTGACCGCACCAGCCCTGACGTCTATCGGGCTTTCCTGAAGACAAGGACAAACAAGGCAAGCACGGCCATTTGACCGAATACGACCGAAGGCCAAATCAGTGCGAATTGCGGATCCAGATATTTCTGCGGCCCATAGGACAACAACGCGAGCAGCCCGGCCAGAACGCTCAAACTTTTGCCGAACATCGTTTCAAGCGGGCCGACGACAATTGCCGCCATGGCTAGGGAGAGTGAAACCGCGATGAAAGGCGCAATGCCGAACAGCGGAATTGCGGCGGGGGGATGCGGCGCCACGCCGGCAAACAGCGCAGTCAGCATCACCAGTTGCAGAACAATCAAGGCGGCAAGCATCGCCACTGCAAGGCGGTTCATCGGGTTCATCTCAGAGCTCCTTTTCCTGAATCAAAACCGTATTAATATGTACGATTATGGTTAACCGTAATTACATGTACGGTTATAAGTCAAGGGTGACTGGAGTCAGAAATGAAGGAAACGGCGCGGACACACCTGAGGCCAACTTGCCCGAGGATCAGCCCCGACAAAGGCGCTTGAGGCTTTGCGGCCGTTATTCCTCAGCCTTTCGATCGGACCCACGCCATTGTCTTGCACCGGGCGACGGGGGATGAGGCGACTAACTTTACGTCACCCTGCTTGTCGGGAATCTTCAGAACCGCCGCGCGGCGGTATTGACGAAAGAACAAATCGTCGCGCGGGCGCGACAGGTGCTGACCCAATTGTACAAATTGCTGGATAAAAAGTGACCGGGCCGCGAATTGCGGACCAAGTATCTAGGTGACGGGGCGCAGCGGGACCGGGCCGGAGCTGTCTTCGGAATCCGGTGTATCGTCCTCGTCGTCATCTTCATCGTCCTGCAACCGATCCGCTTCCTCGCGAAGGCGCTTATAACTCCGATAAGACACGGGGAAGGTCGCCATATAGACCGCGAGCACGACAAACAGGGTCACCCAAGGTTGACCCGCGAGACCGGCGACGGCCAAACCGACGAGCGCCATCACCGGCAAAAGGAAACGGCGCGGCACCTTGATGCGTTTGAAGGAATATGTCGGCAACTCGCTGACCATCAGCAAGCCGCCACCAACCATCCACGCTGCGATCACCGGCGCGGGCAACTGACCCAGTTCCGGAAAGGCCAGAAAGAAAATCAGCGGCAACATGCCCAACCCGGCCCCTGCCGGCGCGGGAACGCCCTGAAAATAGTTATAGGCATAGGACGGCAGGCTATCGATCCGGCTGTTGAAACGGGCCAACCGCAAACCGGCACACACGGCAAAAAACAGCGCCACCACCCAACCAAAGCCACCTAGACCGTTCAACGACCAGAAATACATGATCATGGCGGGCGACACGCCAAAGGCCACGAAGTCGGACAATGAATCCATTTGTGCGCCAAAATCGCTTGTCGCATTCAGCAACCGGGCCATACGGCCGTCCAACGCGTCCAACATAGCGGCGAGCAGGATGGCGCCGACAGCAAATTCCCAGCGTTGCTCCAAGGCGAAGCGGACACCAGTCAGCGCGGCGCATGTGGCGGAAACGGTGATCGCGTTCGGGATCAATCCATGGACGGAAAGCCCTTTTAGCCGCGGCGACCTGCGGGTTCTGCGTTTGTTTCGCTTTTCAGACATCATTTATCCGGCCCGGGTTCGTTCGCTGGGCTCCCGTTCGACGGGCTGGGCCCAACCAAGACTTCGTTCAACAGGGCTGCTTCGCGGTGGACACTACTATTTTGGCCGGCACGCCTCAAGCCGACGGCAGCGGCCCCACTTGCGCGGGCACGTATAGACGGAAATGGCGCTTGGACCACGCGGTTCAGCGGGTCGTGCCCGTCAGCGATTCTTTCGGCCGTTTGCCGAGATCCGCGAGGATCGTTTCACCAGCCACGCATCTTTGGCCTTCGCAGACGAGAATCGGGGTCCGATCGGGCACATAAACGTCTACACGGCTGCCGAACCGGATCATACCGAACCGTTCGCCGGTATGGATATCCTGTCCCGGTTCGAGGTCGCAGAGGATACGGCGGGCAACCAAGCCGGCAATCTGAACGAAGGCGATTTGCTTGCCGTCCGGCGTTTCCATCAGGATCGATTGACGTTCGTTATCTTCACTGGCCTTGTCCAGCGACGCATTCAGGAACGCGCCCGGGCGGTAGTGCAGCTTGGTCACCTGACCGTCGATCGGGATACGATTCACATGCACGTCGAAAACGTTCATGAAAACACTGATACGAAGCATCTGTTTGCCGGCATATTCCAGTTCCGGTGGCGGATCCGCCTTGCGGATCATCTGAACGACACCATCGGCCGGGCTGACCACAAGTCCTTCCTTAATCGGCGTTGTTCGCGCCGGGTCGCGAAAGAAATAAACACACCAAGCAGTTAAGAGCAGACCAATGACAAGAAGCGAGTCACCGACAAGCAGCCACCCGACCAAAGTCGCGATCAGGAAAAGGGTTATGAAAGGATACCCTTCCTTGTTGATCGGGGTAAGCACCGGCTTGATGGTATCAACTAGGGACATGGATGCTGCCTCGCCTTCTGCGTCACCTGAGGAAGACCTAATAATAGGCCAATCATAAGCCCAGGTCTCTCTTCGTAAAAAGAGGCCCTGTTTCTACCGATCCCGCCACAAGGAGCAACGGTCGAATTGCACCCCCGCCGCTTTTCGGCCCCAAAGGCGGCATCAATGCAACAGGTGGGCCCATGGCTGCGTCAATTAACGGCACCTTTCGGGACCTGGAATATCTGTCCGGGATAGATCAAGTCGGGATCGCGGATCTGGTTTCTGTTCGCATCATAAATCACCGTATAGGACATACCTTCACCAAGCGTGCGCCGGGCGATACGCCACAGGCTATTGCCCGGTTGGACGATGATGAGCTGTTCATCCTTCAATGCCGTGATCGGGCCGGATCGGCTGAACGGCAGTTCCAAACGGGAAACAACCGTCTCCTCCACCACCTGATCCACCCGCAAATCGTAAACGCCGGGATCGACGTTTTCGGGCGGCTTCGCCTGCCAGCGACCTTCGTCATCAACCGGCGCTTCACCGACGAAATCGTTGTTCAGGTAAACCCTGACCGATGCATTGGGCTTGCCGCGGCCGGACAGGGCCAAATCGCCCTTGTCGTCATAGTCGACCGAATCCAAGGCCAGATCGCCGGATTCGGTTTCCACCCCACCCGGCACGGATTTCGGCTTCTGAAGAATGGTGGTGGTCCCGTCACCGCCTTCGCTGGGTACGAGCAGAGCCAAAGGCTGGCTGTCTTCTTCCGTCTTACGACCGGCAATGTCCTCGCCCTTCTTCGGCACGACAAGGACGACGACGTGGTCGGAGCTGAATTCATCGCCCTCCGCGCCCTTGGCCCGAAGGGACAATTCATGATTACCCGGCGGCAGCGGTTCTGTGGGCAAAAACACCCATTCACCACGTTCATCCGCGGTCACCGTCCCAATCGCTTTATCACCGGCGAGGATTTCCACGGTCGACCCCGGCTTGGCGCGGCCGGCCATGACCGAGTCGCCCTGCTGGCTGAGCCGGACGACATCGAATGAAGGCTTGTTCGGATCAGTGGCCTTGTCCGCTTGCGCAGAATCACCGGACGGCGGCGCAACGCCCGTTTCCGACGTCGATGCGGATTGGGACTGCGCTGACGGCTGCACGGATTGTTGGCCGTCGCCGCCTGAGGCGACATCGGACGACGCCGATGATCCCGCGGGCACTGTCGAGGGGGATGTCTCTGTCTGGGAAGGCGTCGGCTGCACCCCTTCCCCGGTCCCGGACTGCCCCCCGCTCCCGGCCGCCTTTGTCCCTGCGGATTGCGCTTGCTCTTCGGAATTGGGTGCCGTGGATTCGTCCACGCCTTCCGGCTCAGCAACCACGCGCGGCGTATCGGCCGGTCCGGTCACCGTTTCCAGGGCAGAATCCCTGTTCAACCAGAAATTCAAGCCAAGCGCCGCAACGATAATCGCGACGCCCGCGATGCCGACAAGGACAATTCGATTCACAGCCGCCTCATACTAACACAGCCGAAAGCCGGGCGATGAGCGCACCAAACAGGCTGAGATGACACAATAGACGCCCTGCGGCATCCCCGTCCCGCCAAATGCCCGTTCCGCCGATACACTCAGGGCGAACCGGCCCCAGGCTGACCTTTTCCCAAGTTCTCTGATATCTACCGTCAGAGAACATTTCCAAATACATTGATTCTCATGCACCAGAGATTCGTGTTTAAAATGTAGTACTTTCGCCGTCCCGACGCAATTCGGCGCGGTCCTTGCTGTCAGATTAGCACAATGAGAATCTCAATCGGTGACACGCCAGCAGTATTGCCGGAAAAGGACCTAGAGAAACCAACGGAGGCACGCATGCGAGAAATCAAGATTTGGGATTTGCCGACGCGGTTGTTCCACTGGTGCCTGGTGGCGTTATTCGCTACATCCTGGGCCAGCGCAGAATTCGACTATTTCACGGTCCATTACTACTCCGGCTATGGGATACTCACGCTGGTCCTATTCCGGTTGGTCTGGGGGTTTGCAGGCAGTGACACTTCCAAGCTGATTAGTTATGTGAAGTCGCCCTTTACCGTATTGCGCTACATGAAGTCCCTGCGCGAACGTAAACCCGGCGACGAGATCGGGCACAACCCTATGGGCGGCTATGCAGTATTGGCGCTGCTTGGGTTCCTGACGGCGCAGGTTGGTACCGGGCTATTCGCCCAGGACGTCGACTTCATCAATTCGGGGCCGCTAAGCGATATGGTTTCGTTCGAATTGGGCAACCAGGCATCGGATCTGCACCATATTCTGTTCGACTTCCTTCTGATCATGGTGGGAATACATCTGACCGCAATCGCATTCCATGAAGGGTATAAACGGGAAGGGCTTGTGCGCGCCATGATCACCGGATGGCGTGGTTATGGGGACAAAGGGCCTACGACGCCGCCGACATTGGTCCCGACCAGCCGCGCCCTATTCGTTTTCATTTTGGCCGTCCTTGCCATGGCATTCATCGTTTGGATATTGCCGACGCTTTAGACCTCGCAGGCCTGCGGCCGTGCCGCAAAAAAACGGGCGCCCCAAGGCGCCCGTTTCTTCTTTCGGCTGGTTTCCGCGGATGGTTGCGAAACCTATTTCTTCACGCGATAGACCTTATGGCAGCCACCGCAGCCATTCTTTGCCATCGCGCCAAACTGAGCGCCGATCGCCGCTGGATCGTCCGTAGCGGCCACTTCCTCAAGCTTCGCGGATTCCGCCTCAAGAACGGAAACCGCCTTGGCGAACCCTTCAGGATCTTCCCAAATCTTGGGGAGGGCTTCCGTCTCGACTGTCACGCCGCTCGCACCGGGTGCCGTACTCTCCGGAAAGAGTCCGCCTGCCGACTTGATCGATGCATTGATCTTGGCTGCGCTGGCGGCGACATCTTCCGCCGAGCCGCTGCCGCCGAGATAGCCTTTGATGATTTTCATCTGGGCGCCAATATCCTTCATCGCCTGCTGCCGCTGCTTGATCGTATCATCCTGCGACGAGGCATGCGCCAACATGGCGGTACTGCCAATGATCGCCAAAGCAGCGACGGCGGCGGTAAGGCTATTCCTAAACGTCATCGATTTCTCCCGGAGCAAATTTTAGATGAGGACAGGATAATACTGGCAAATATGGACATTAATATGGCAACGCGTTCACTTGCCCGTGATTACAGTCCCACGACTTCAGTTCCTTCGCCATGCCCACCCCTGTGGTTCGAGACAGGGCCAGCCAAGGGGATTTGAACCTACAGGCATTCTATCGATTGGTTGCGCTGGATGTGAAGGGTCGTTATCTCGTATCCCACATATTGATCGCTCGGCAGGGCCGGGCATTTCATCAAAGTCTATACTCTAGGAAATGCCATGCGAGACATAAAAAGCGTCTGTGTATATTGCGGGTCTTCTTCCCGTGTCCGGCAGTCCTACAAGGACGCGGCCGTGGAACTGGGTTTGATCTTGGCCCGCGAGGGCATCCGTCTGGTCTATGGTGGGGGCCAAGTGGGCATCATGGGTATCATCGCCGATACCGTCCTGCAGAATGGTGGCGAAGTGACAGGCATCATCCCCCATTTCCTGAACGAGTCGGAAATCGGAAAAGCGGACGTAACGGAACTCATTGCCGTGGACTCCATGCATGTCCGGAAGCAGATCATGGCTGAGAAGTCGGACGGTTTCATCGTCCTACCCGGCGGCTTTGGTACCTTGGACGAGTTCTTCGAGATCCTGACCTGGCGTCAGCTAAAACTGCACGACAAACCGATCGTCATTGCTGATATCGATGGCTATTGGGCGCCATTGGTCGGTGCGATCGACCATATCGTGGATGAAGGCTTTGCCCATCAACGCAACAGGGACCTGTTCAAGGTTATTCCTTCCGTCGCGGAAATCCTGCCCACATTGCAGGACGAACCGATGGGCGACACAAGTATTCAAACCGCGCGGACATAACCCGGCACGAGTTTTCCTCATCGCCGATTAAAGCATCCACGGTTTGGGAACAAAGACTGAGCCGCCCGGTAGCACGCGGCCCAGATCGGCTGCCTTGCTTAAAGCAAGGTCGTATTTTTCTTTGAAAATTCTGGATAAGTCTTACAGTTATTGTGATTCGATTGCCATTTTGGCCGGGGAAGGTCGTTGTCAGATCAGTTCAAGTTTAGGCGCACGTTTCGAAAGTTGGTCGAGAATACCACGATCAATTCAGAAACCTTGTTGTCCACGGACTACCTGAACCACTTCAACGAATTGGTCATGATGCTCGACCTCATCCCGGACATGCCGGAAATGCTGGACGAGACCAAGGAGTGGCGCCCCAAGACCTATGCCGAACATTTCCAGGATTCTTCCTTCACGCATAAAGACTTGGCAATCGCCGCCTACGAGCAAGTCTTGGAAGAGGATCGCAAGGCACTTGAAATGACCGTCGGGCGCATGGATCAAACGGTCGAGGAAACATTTACGGCGCTCGACGATGCCGTCGCCGCGGAAGATGCGGACCGCACGCGCTTGATTTGCAATACCGCCAGCAAGGCGCTGCAAAAAATGATCGACCGGTGCAGCGGCATCATCAACGGTGTCGAAGGCGCCGCCGCGACCGCTTTCGCCGCGATGGACGAAAGCATTCCGGTGCTGGATGTTCCAAGCCACAAAGAAGGGGAAGACGAGGAAGAGAAAGTCGTCATGGACCAATCGGCCATCGACGCCCTGTTCGACTAGGGCCGCCTCTGCTTTCCGCTTTCCCCCGTAAATCCCCTACTCCGCCGGCGCCTGGAGAGGCGTCCCACCATCGACATCGGCATGCTCTTGCTTCTCGGCCTTGTCACGGCGCCGCATGATGACCCTGGCGCGCAACATCAGCAGGCTGGGCGTAACGACAAGCGTTAGGACCGTGGCGAAGGCAAGGCCGAAGACAATCGCTGTCGACAGTTGTACCCACCACTGCGTCGATGGCGCACCGGTGGAAACCTGCCGGGTGATGAAGTCGATATTCGTCTGCAACACCATCGGCATCAGGCCCAGGACGGTCGTCACTGTCGTGAGCATCACCGGCCGCAGACGTTGCGCGCCTGTCTTCAAAATTGCCAGTTTCAGGTCCTTTTCGATCGTCGCAAGGTGATCGTAGGTATCGATCAGGACGATGTTGTTGTTCACCACGATTCCGGCAAGCGCGATCACACCGATACCGCTCATCACAATCCCGAACGGCTCTTGAATAACCATCAAGCCGAGCAGCACACCCACTGTGGACATAACGACCGCGGACAGAATGAGTACCCCGGAATAGAAACTGTTGAACTGCGTTACCAGGATGATGCCCATGATGAACAAGGCGACGGTGAAGGCCTTCATCAAAAAGGCCTGGGCCGCAGCCTGCTCCTCATCCTCACCCTTGAAGGTGACGTCGATCTGGTTCGACAACCCAGCCGTTTCCAGCCATTCCCGGATTTCCTTAACCTTGTCGTTGGGCAGCACACCGTCTTCGACATCGGCCCGCACGAAGACAATCCGTTTGGTATCCACACGACGTAGAAGGCCGGTTTTCGGTTCAGGCGAACGATCCACGAAATTCCCGATCGGAATCGATCCCTGCGCCGTCACGATGCGAATTCGGTCAAGCTGTTCAAGCGTCCTGAATTCCTCCGGGAAACGGACCAGGATATCAATCTCGTCATCCGCATCGTCGGGACGGTAGTCGCTGACCTTCAGCCCTTTTGTGACCAGTTGAAGGAAGTTCCCGATCAAAGAGACATCGGCACCGAATTTGGACGCCTGTGCGCGATCGACAGTCAATTCCCATTCGATTCCTGGGATTGGACTGGAGTCTTCCACATCGCGGAGGCCCGGCAAACTGTCCATGAAAGCCCGAACCTTCTTGCCCGCATCGGCGAGCAGGGACGGATCCCGCGAGGACAGTTGGACATGAACCGGTTTGCCTACAGGCGGACCGGCTTCCGGCTGGCGGGCCTCAACGAAGATTCCGGCAAGATGTGCGGTCCGCTCACGAATTTCCGCCTTGATTGTATTGGCGGGGCGCCGCTCTTCCCAATCCACGAATTCAAGCTGAATCTTGCCGATAATATCTTCGGCCTCCTCGTCGCGCGCCTCGAACTGACCGCTGGAGGTATAGATGGTCTTGAACTCACCATGCTCTTCCTGGATGTCGAGCACTTCCTGCTCGACCTCGGCAACAAGGGTATCGCGTTCGAAAACCGACATGTTCCCGCGCCCGTGGATATTTACGATAAGCTGGTCGGGCTCAACCTCGGGAAAGAATTCTACGCCTTTGCCGTAAATGCCATAGCTGACATAGGTCGCCCCCATCGCGCCGACGGCCAGGAACAGGACGACCAAGGGACGGGCCAAAGCGACTTTCAAGATCGATACGTAAAAGCCGGTAAAACCCCCGACATTGTCCAAGTCTTCCGCATCAGCATCGCCGGACAATGTCTTCGCACTGTCGGCGTTTCCGCCCGTGCCTTCCATTGCGTGGCCGATCCAGCCCCCCAGCTTCCATCCCGGGTATAGACCGACAAAGAAACCGATGGCGCCGGGCAGCACGGGCGGCACATCCGGGGCAAAGGTCTGAACGATATTAGCGGCAATGCCGGCCAGGGCAGCCGACATCACCACGGCGAAAAAGGCCTTGGTGACCGCCAAAAGGTTTGCCCCCAGGACCGGCACAAAGATCAACGCCATGGCGAGCGAGGCCGCCAAGGTGGCGATCAGCGTAATGGGCAGGAACTTCATGAATTCACCGACCACCCCCGGCCAGAACAGCAAAGGCATGAAAGCGGCAAGCGTGGTCGCCGTGGATGCGATAATCGGCCAGGCCATCCGTTTCGCGGCGAGGCCATAGGCCTCCCGCTTGTCGAGTCCTTCCGCCAATTTCCGGTCGGCGTATTCAGTGACGACAATAGCGCCGTCAACCAGCATACCGACCGCCAGGATAAGGCTGAACAGCACAACGATGTTCACCGTGAGACCGATCGAGTACAGAACCAGAATACCGGCCAGAAATGAGCCGGGAATCGCGATACCAACCAGCAATCCGCCACGGACGCCGAGCGCGCCGACGATGACGATCATGACCAGCAGGATTGCCGACATGACGTTGTTCTGAAGGTCCGTCAGCATCTGTCGGATATTCTTGGACTGGTCCTGGCTGTATCCGACCACCACACCGTCCGGCCAGCCTTGGCTGGTAGCCGTTACCGCCGCGCGCACTTTCGCAATCGTTTCGATGATGTTTTCGCCGGTTCGCTTGGACACCTCCAGCACCAGGGCGCGCTCGCCGTCGATGCGGGCAAATGTGGCAGGGTCTTTGAAGGTCCGCTTGACGCTGGTGATATCCCGCGCCCTGACGACCGCATCTCCCTGTTGTTTAATCGGCATGTCCAAAATGTCGGTGACATCTTCGAACAACCCGGGAAGTTTGATCCCAAACCGACCCTGTCCGGTATCCAAGGTGCCGGCCGCGATCAACACATTCGAGCGCGAGATCGCCTGCAGCAATTCATCCGCGCGGATTTCGTAACTGTCGAGAAGAACGGGATCGATGACGAGTTCCACCGACTCGTCCCGGTCGCCGACAATCTTGGCTTCCAAGACTTCTGGAATACCTTCGACTTCATCTTTCAAATCACGCGCCAGCCGCAGCAATGTCCGTTCCGACACATCTCCCGACAACGTAACATTCAGGACCGGGAAAAGGCTCAAATTAACTTCGTGGACCTCCGGTTCGTCCGTGTCGCCAGGCAGTTCCGGCTTCGCCAGATCCACACTTTCCCGAACATCCGTAACGGCAGCGTCCGCGTCGAAACCGGCTTCGAATTCCAATATGACGTTGGCGCCGCCCTGATAGGCGGTGGCCCGCAATTCCTTCACGCCTTCTATTGAGCGCAGTTCCTTTTCCATCGGCCGCACAAGCAGGCGTTCGGCATCTTCAGGTGAAATACCTTCATGATGCATAGATACATAGACGATCGGAATATTGATATCCGGGTCCGCTTCCTTCGGAATCGCCTGATAGGCGACGAAGCCCGCCACCAGAATGAAAAGCAGCAGACTCAACACCGTTCGGGAACGGCTCAATGCGGCATCGATCAAAGACATGTGCTTCCTGCTCCCCGCTGCCGGGTCCGTCTAAAGAATATCCAAGCGCGCGGCCCGATCAGGATCGGCCATTCGTCTCCGGCACGAAAACCGTATCGGGAACGGGGCTGACCTTTTCGCCATCGGCGGCATATTCCTGCCCGACGCTTATCAGCGTTGCCCGGCGCGGCAATCCTTGGATCCATACGCCGTCCGGCGTGTCTTCCAAGATTTGGACCGGCACGAACCTGGCAATGTCACCTTCTTCGACCAGTTTCACCCCGACCTGCCCCGCATCATCCAAAGTCAGAAGCGCGGGAGAGATCAGGTGAGCCTCGGACTCAGACAGCGGCAGTAACAGTTCCGCCGTTATACCGGCCTTGTATCGATTGGCCGTATCTGGAACCTCAACCTCTACTCGGAAAGTCCGCGTCGACGTTTCCGCCTGTGGTGAGATGTAACTGACTATCCCTTCCACCGTTTCGCCCGTAATCAGTTTTGCGCGGGCCAAGGCCCCTTCCGTCACGGCCGCGACCTCGCGTTCCGAAACGTTGGCGACGATCAGGAGCGGATCCAAATCCACAACGGTTGCAATAATGTCGCCGACCTTCACCAAATCACCCTGCTCCACGTTCTTTGTCCAAATGACACCGTCGAACGGGATTGATAGCCGGGTCTTGGCCAAATCGATCCGGGCCCGGTCAAGGGCGGCCTTCGCCGCCTCCATCTCAGCAAGGGAGGTCGCTTTGCTTATTTCGGACTGAAAGCCTTTGCTCGCCAGTTTCGCTGCGGCCGAATATTCGATTTCCCGCTGTTTCAACAGCGCCTCGGCTTCACGGACCACCGCGTTCCGTTCGTCTTCCTTGATCGTTCCGATCCGCTGCCCGGCGGCAACCGTATCGCCCTCCTCGACGTTGAGGGTCCGGATTGCGCCCTCCGTCTCCGCCATCAAGCGGCCTTCGCGTGAGGCTTCGGTTCGCCCGGCTATTCGCAATGTCGTGCTACGTGTTTGGGCCACACTCTCATAGACGCGAACGGACTGGACCTTTTTTTCCTTGTGCTGCGGCGCCACGTCGGCCGCCGCCACGGGCGCAGAAGCGCCTTCCGTTCCGGCGGCGCCCTGCCCTTCCAGGGAAGGAAGGCTTCCGGACAGGATCCATCCTGTTGCAACGACCGCCAGCAAAACAGCGATCACAATCGACGGCTTCACTCGACGTCGTTTCGGCGTGGCCTGCTGTTTTGGCCTCGGGTCACTCTCCGTAGCCGGGCCGCTCGGCACCCGTTCGGCGTTCGGCCCATCAATCTTGCTTAAATGTTCGGTCATGCTTTCAATCCGCGGCGTCGGCGGCGGGTCTGTTGTCATCCGCCAGTTTGATGAAGTCTTGGCGATGGTCCTGAAGGTATGACATCGCCGCGCTATACACTGTGACACCAAATCCTCTGACCAAATCCGGTGCGCTGCCTTCGCCGGCGCCACCGCATTCGCTCAAATGATCCAGCTTTGCCTGATAGAATGCGATACGGTCGTCTATGACATTCCGGATGCGGTCAGCAGGTAATTGACCCGCAAAAAACAGAATAAAAAGTAGATCCGATTTGTACTTGTCATCGTCCGGCGCCTTTTCGCAGAGTTTCTCCACGAGGGTCGCGCGGCCCGCATCTGTGATTTGATAGATCTTCTTGTCCGGGCGTTTTTCTTGGGCTTCCACTTCGAAAGTGACCAGCCCTTCCCCGGTCAGTTTGCTAAGCGCAGGGTAAATAGAACCGAACCCGCCTTCAGCAAAATGACTGAACGGACCTTCTTCAAACGCTTTCCGTATTTCGTAGCCACTGGCTGGCCGAAGCGCCAATACGCCGAGGCAACTGGTCTTGATATCCATTGGACCCCCTATATCGGGCTGATATAGGGTTACAAAACTTCGCTTTCAAGAAAATTATATCGATCCGATACAACCCTTTGGCCATGACAGCCCACGCCTGGGTTGCGCCACACGAAACGCTCACAAAAACGTGATAGTGCAAATAGGCACGTCCCGCCGCTCCAATTGACCGTTCAATACAGGTCAATCAGCGCAGCGGAGAAGCGCAAAGAACGCCGCAACCGGTCAGATCAATTCGACGCTTTCCGCCATCGGGCCCTTCTGACCCATGCGGGCAGTCACACGGACACGTTGTTCCGGCTCAACCGACATAAGGCCATTCCGCTCCAGCGTACGGGCGGAAACGAACACGTCGCGGCTTCCGTCGTCCATCACAATGAAGCCATAGCCTTTACCGGAGTCGAAGAACTTTATCGTTCCTTCGATTGGCGGCCCAACAGGCGCATCCCGATCATCCATATCGCTTGGCCCCCGGCCGCGCGGTTCGCTTGGAGCGAAGCCGCCACCGCGGGAAACCGGCGCTTGCGCGGTCGACATGTCCACCGAATGAATTTTAGCGACTTGCTTGCCCCTGGTGGTTTCCATCACGTCAACGACAAGCGTCGCGCCCTCCGGAAGTTCCGAATTTCCAGTCTCAGCAATCACCGAAGCATGAATGAAAATGTCCCGGCCACCGGATTCAGGAATGATAAAACCAAAACCCTTCGTAGCGTTGAACCATTTTACAGTTGCCGTCACGTTCTCATCACTAACGGCAGGAGGAAGTCTACGATCCATCTTATCTTTTAACCTTCAGCCCCCAAACACACCGGCAGCCCTGCACTACACGGTTACATTCACAGCATAGAGCGGAATAGGCTACCGCCGCAACGGTATCTCCCTAGTCTTCGTATTCCGCGCGGCAATAGCGTGATTGTGTAGCATCCTTGCAACGGTGCTAATATGCCTGGGCTAAAAAATTGGGGGATGCCGCCGCTATCGGGACGACAACCGCCGATGGTTGCCCAGCGGAACATGCCATTTCCTTCGGCCGGGCGTCTCAAAGCGCCCTCAATGGTGTAACCGAAAGAAAAAATGGCACTCAAAATTTACGGAATCCCCCCTTTTACCGGTCCTGACCGGATCATTTTGGACCAGTCCCCTGATTATACGGATTAAAATCAGGTGTCATAGCCGGGGGACAATCTGGCGTAACCGTCATACAGATCGAGCATCCGCTCCCGCCACGCATAAATCGGATCTTCTTCTTCCAGCAGTTTCCTTGCGGAAATCGCACGCGCCCAGGCAAAAGGTCCGAAAGCGATGTGATCCGCGAAAGCCGGACTATCTCCACCCAGGAAGTCGAAACGCTCGAAAACGGCCCGCATCGGCGCCAAGGAGGCCCGGAATTCCGGCAAGATCTCATCCGCCGGGGCCACGACGTCCTCGAGCCCCATACCGAACACCTTTTCACGGGAGGTTCGAAAGTAGTCTTTATCTTTTTCATGCAGGTGGTTGTAGATATCGACCAATACCTGTTTCACGACGCCCGGATGCACAATGCGCTCAACCCAGCATTTCAGGAAATATGTCGCCGCCTTTCCGGACTGTTCCGTGAACAAAAGCTTTTCCGGATAGGCTTCATCCAGATACTCGGCGATCGCCCAAGAATCCCATATCGCCTTGCCGCCATTGCCGTCATCCACGATCACCGGAACGCGCCCCTGTTCCGTAAACCCAATCGCTTCCTTCTCGGTAAACCGCCACGGAACTTCTTTTACCGGCAGCGACTTGTGAGCCAGAGCCATCTTGATGCGCCAGCAATACGGACTGAAACGCCGATCATCCTCGGCACCGGCAAGATCGTATAGGGTAATCGTCATCAAAATAACTCCTCAGAACCAACGGCAATTTGTAAAATGAGGCTGGCGCATCGGATCCGACATCGCCAGCCTCCCCCCATCAAGCCTCATAAGCGCAAGTATAATGGAACGTTCATTCCATTATCAACCTAAGCTTATTGAGATCACAACTTGGTGTTTTCGACCTGTGTCATCACGGGGTCATCACGGGGTCATCGACGACCATATTTATTCGAACGATTGGCTGTCACCGTCCAGATATTGGAAGTGCCCGTCTCGCAGCGCGCCGCGGGAAAACAATCATGTGGTCCAGTGGGTGCGTTGAGAATGAAAAGCCCGGCAAAGGCCGGGCTTTTTCGCCTCTTTTTTGCGCCGGTCCTCGTGGCCTCAGGCCTCCAAGCCACAGACGGTGTCGTATAATGACTTAGGCAAGAATATCCCCTCCGACGGTGTCTTCAGGCGATTTTGGTGGCGCCTTTCCCCGGGCAGCCGCAAACCTTCCTGCGCCTTCATCGCGTCGAAAAGTTTTTCCCCATGCGCAAGCCAGCCATCGGGATCGCCGAAACGGTTGGGATCGATCGCGATGATCAACTCCCCGCCCGGAGGCGGCCCGCCGTCCTTGATATCCGCTTCACCCGCTTCGAAGCTTAACTTGTCACCGATCAGCGCGCCGACCAGCAATTCGATCATCATCGAAATCGCCGATCCCTTATATCCGCCGAAAGGCAATTGCGCCCCGGCCAGAATTGCATTCGGATCGGTCGTCGGATTGCCTTCCGCATCGATCCCGGCACCTGGAGGTGCCTGTTTCCCATCGCGCGCCATGATCATGATTTCGCCGCGCGCGGTGGCAGCCGTTGCCATATCGAATGCCATGGAAGATCCGTCTTTTCGCGGCCAGGCGAAGGCCATCGGGTTCGTCCCGAAAAGCGGTTTGGTCCCGCCCGCCGGCGCAACCATCGGCGTGGCTGCGGTCCAAGCAAAGGCAGCAAGGCCAGCTTCGGCAATTGGCTCAACCTCCACCCACAATGCCGCGAAGTGATGCATATCCCTGACCGCGAGCGCGGCGATTCCCTGCTCCCGCGCCAGATCGATCAAGGGCTGCCGTCCGCGTTCAAGGGCCAGGGGCGCAAAACCGCGATCGGCATCGACTTGAAGCGCGCCCGGGGCAATCTGCTTGACCGTCGGCGCCGCCTTGCCGTTGACCTTGCCGCTTCTCAACGAGGCGACATAGCCGGGGATCCGGAATATCCCGTGCGAATGGCAAATATCGCGTTCCGCCGCCATTACGGTGTCGGCGACCGCCCGTGCGTTCGCCTCGTCGCACCCATTTGTGCGCAACACGCGCATTACCAAAGCGTCGGCGTCTTCTAGCGTCAGATTTACGTCGGTCATGATCCCCCTCGTCCGATACGGCAACAAATACGGCGAACCGCTCGGCCCGGCGATCACCCCCGCATACGCTCTCCCTTCGGATCGAAGGGCGGGTCGGGGAGGATGGATGCTGGACGGCGTTCACCCATAACTTCGATTTCAAACCCGCCGCCATTCCCGGCCAGCGCCGTCGGCACATAGCCGAGCGCCACGGATTTATCGACGTGGTGAGCGTAACCGCCGGAAGTCACATAGCCAACTATCGCGCCATCATGCAGGATCGGCTCGTTGCTGATGACATCAGCGTCCTTCACATCGACATCGAAAAGAACCAGGCTTTTCGCCGGTCCGTCCTGCTGTTCCTTCATTGCGGCATCCCGCCCGATGAAGTCGTTTTTCTTCAAATCCACAAACCGGGAAAGATTGGCTTCAAAGGGGCCGTAGATGGGCCGGTATTCCGTCGCCCAGGAACCGAAGGCCTTTTCCAGACTAAGGGATCGCATGGCGCGTGTTCCGAACAGCGTCAGCCCGAATGCCTCGCCTGCCTCCATCAATGTATCGAACAGGCGGGCTTGAAACTCCGGCTTAACCCACAATTCGTAGCCAAGGTCGCCGGTAAAACTGACCCGTCCGGCCAAGACGGGAACCATGCCGACTTCGATCGACCGGAAATCCATGAACTTGAAACCGTCGTTCGACAGGTCCGTATCGGTCAGCTCCGCCAAAACATCCCGGCTTTTCGGACCGGCGAGCGAAAGGCCGCAAAGCCCCAGATCGTGCGAACGGATGTAAACACCGGACTCCGGCAAATGCTGTTCGAACCAGCGCATATGATACTGTTGCGCCAGACCGGAGCCAAAGACGAAGAAACGGTCATCCGCCAGTTTCCCAACGGTGAAATCGCCGATCAATTTGCCCTGATGGTTCAACATCGGCGCCAGTGTCAGACGTCCGGTCTTCGGCATTTTGTTCGCCAGCATATGGCTAAGCCAGCTTTCCGCATCCGGACCGGTCACTTCGTATTTTGCGAAACTCGAGGTTTCCGTCAGGCCGACGCCGTTGCGGACGGACTGACATTCGGCCTTGATCCGCTCAAACGCGTTGGACCGGTAATAGGTCACTTTTTCCACCGGCTCTTCGCCCTCAGCCGCGAACCACAGCGGGACCTCCAGACCGTAAGACGCCCCGAAAACAGCGTTGCGGGCCTTCAATCGATCGTAGATCGGGGTCATCTTCAATTGCCGTGCAGCCGGCAATTCCTCATTCGGGAAGGTGACCTTGAAGCGGCGGGAATAGTTCTCGCGCACCTTGGCGTTCGTATAGGCCATCGTGGTCCAATCGCCGAACCGGGCGATATCCATGCCCCAAACATCGAACCCCGGATCACCGTCCACCATCCAGTTGGAAAGCGCCAATCCGACCCCGCCTCCCTGACTGAACCCCGCCATGACACCGCAGGCGCACCAGTAATTCTTCAATCCGCGGACCGGGCCGATCAGCGGGTTGCCGTCCGGCGCAAAGGTAAAAGGACCGTTGATGATCTGTTTGATGCCCGCGCGCTGAAAGGCCGGGAAATGCGCAAAGCCCACTTCCAAGGACGGCGCGATACGGTCGAGGTCGGGGGCCAGCAATTCATGCCCGAAATCCAATGGTGTGGATTTGGTCGACCACGGAACGCCGGCACGCTCATAGGTTCCCATCAGCATGCCGCCGCGTTCCTGGCGCATATAGATCTCGCCATCCGGATCGATCACATGCAGGACCTCGGCACCGGTCGATTCGTTGATTTCAGCGACTTCCGGCATGTCCTCGGTCAGCAGGTACATATGTTCCATCGCCAGGACGGGCAGCTCGAGTCCGACCATCCGGCCGACCTCCCGCGCCCATAGACCACCGGCATTCACCACGTGATCCGCATGGATCGTGCCGTCCTTGGTGACGACGTCCCAAGTGCCATCCTGCCGCTGCACAAGTTCGGTGACCGGGTTCCGCAAATAGACTTCAGCGCCGTTGATCCGCGCGGCCTTTGCATAGGCATGGGTCGTACCCGACGGATCGAGATGGCCGTGAAGCGGCGTATAGAGAGCGCCAAGAAACTGGTCAGGGTCCATGATCGGCAGGCGGCGTTGTGCCTCCCTCGCGTCCAACAGCTCCGTCTCGATCCCCAGCAATCGTTCTTTCGATTGCATGATCTTCAGCGCCTCCATCCGTTCCGGTGTGCAGGCCATGAACATGCCGCCGGTCAGATGGAAGGACGTGGACTGCCCGCTGATCTCCTCGATCTCCTTGTACAGGTCGATCGTATAGCTTTGCAGTTTGGCCATGTTCGGATCGCCGTTCAGCGTATGAAACCCACCCGCGGCATGCCAGGTGGAGCCCGAGGTCAGTTCCGACCGCTCGATCAGCACGACGTCCCGCCACCCTTTTTTGGTCAGATGGTAAAGTACGCTGGCACCGACGACACCGCCGCCGATGACGGCGACCTGAACATGAGATTTCATGCGGAGGGACCTCCCTGGACCGAGGAAACATTGTACGACCGGTGCAAGGCCCGGCAGATTTCCGATAAGGCCAGTTCATTTCGACCGTGCCTTACCCGGTGGAATCATGTGACTGAACTGTGGGAAGAACAAAGGTCAAAAGGCGACGGTTCGTAGCGTCGGTTCGACGTGCATGCGTCGTATCTGGAACAGTTTGTGCAGCACATGATGTCGAACGACGGTTCGGGATCGGGACAAAAAATGGTTCGGGAATTTCCGGAAGCTTTCGAAGACCATGAAGTAGGTGCAGCCATTGCTGCCACCCGCTTCGGCTATGGCGCCCGTCCGCAGGAATTGCTGCAGATCGGCAACCAACCCCGGGAATGGTTGCTTAGCCAAATGATCTCGGACCCGCTGCCCGAAGCCCTGAAGAGCTTGCCGGACAGCAAGGATTTGTTGAGCGACATGCTCGCCGCCCGCCAAAAGGGGCGCTCCTCCATGCGCGTCTACCGGCAGGAAGCCCGCAAGCGCGCCCTGAACGAAGCAGCGACCCATCTAGCCGTTTCCTTGAACAGTCCAACGCCTTTCATCGAACGCCTGGTCCGTTTCTGGACAAACCATTTCACCGTATCGATGGTCAAACCCGCGGTGATGCCGCTGGTTGCGGCGTTTGAGCGCGAAGCCATCCGCCCCAACATATTCAACAGCTTCTACACCATGCTGCATGCGGTCGTGTCTCATCCCGCAATGCTGATTTATCTGGACAATGTGAACTCGCTCGGACCGAATTCGGTGGCGGGGCGGGGCCGCAAGAATCCGTTGAACGACCGCCTTGCCCGGCAATTGCTGGAGCATTTTACCCTTGGCGAAGGGTCCGGATACACACAATTGGATGTGCGCGCGCTTGCCCACATGCTGACCGGATGGACCGTCGGCGTGAACAACCCGGCGACGCGTGGTGAGTTCGCGTTTCGCGACAGCTGGCATGAAGGCAATTTCAAGGAATTCCTCAGGCGCACATTCCCAAGTGCCGGGGTTCTGGAAGGCGAAGCGGCGCTCGATCATCTGGCTCGGTCCGCGGCAACGGGCAAGAACCTGTCCCATAAGATGGCGCAGGCCTTCGTTGTGGACGAACCCGACCCGGGATTGGCGAGCGGGATTTTTGCCGGTTTCGTCGTTGGTGGCGGACGCGCCGACGGCATGGCGCGCGGTCTTGTCGAGGCGCCGGAATCTTGGGTTTCCGAGCAACGGAAGGTCAAATCGCCGACGGATCTGGTTCTGTCGGTCTTGAGGTCGCTGGATGTCAGGTCACGATCCGGCCGCCGAATCCTGAACGCCATCCGTATGCTGGGCCAGCCGCCATACCAGGCGCCAACCCCGGATGGCTGGCCCTACTCCTCGCTTTCTTGGATTACGCCGGAACTGCTGTTGGAACGCGTTGAATGGTGCGCCGAAATCGCGGGGATCACGCGCCCGCCGGATGGCAAATCCGTCCCGGACCTTGCCTTGGACGTCCTTGGCCCACTGCTGAAGCCGGCGACACATAGGCGCCTTAGAGTCGCCCGGGATGAGGTCGAAGCCTTGGCCCTGCTTTATGCCAGCCCGGAGTTTCAACGCCGATGACCGCACATACGCCCTACATTCCCAACAGGCGGACGGTTCTGGCCGGCGCGGCCGCCGCAACAGTCATCGCAGCGCAAGGTGTGAAATTCAGCGTTGCCGCAACGCCGGGAAACAAGCGGTTGGTCGTCGTTCTTCTGCGCGGCGGGCTGGATGGCCTGGCGTTGTTCCCGCCATTCGGCGACAGCGACTATTCAAAAATGCGGGCGGGCTTGGCCCTTCCGCGCGCGAATACGGATGGCGGTGTACTGGACTTGGATGGGTCCTTTGGGCTGCACCCCGCGGCGGAGGACCTTCTGGCATTTTGGTCGGCAGGCGAACTCGTCATCGCACCGGCGGCGGTGACCGACTATCGCGGCGGGTCGCATTTCGCTGCCCAGGACGCCTTGGAAACCGGGTCGGCCGGCGGCGGATCGAAAACCGGCTGGCTGAACCGTGCCGTCGGCGCCCTTGGCAGCGCAACAGGCAAAGGGGTCACCGTTTCCGATGACGTCCCCTTGATTTTGCGGGGGCCGGGTAATGCCTCAGCCGCAACGCCGCCACCGCGCCCCTATCGCAATCCCGGATTCTTCCGGCAGGTGCAACTTCTCTATGGTGACGACACTCTATTCAGCAGCATGATCGTGCAGGGTGAACGCGACCGCCAGCGCACCACCGACACCGTGACGGCGGAAGACGTTCAGTCAGGCCGTGGGGCGGACAGGGCACAGTTTCTGCCGATCGCCGCCGCCATGGCCGGGAAACTGCTCGCCTCGGACGACGGGCCGCGCGTTGCCGTGCTGGAGGCGGACGGTTGGGACACCCATTGGGATCAAGGGGCGATGGACGGTCGTCTCGCCCGCAGTTTTAGCGGCCTGGCATCCGGCTTGTCCGTGCTGGCAAGCGCATTGGGTCCGGCCTGGAAAGAAACCGTTGTTGTGGTTGCAAGCGAGTTCGGCCGAACCGTCAAACCCAATGCCCATGGCGGCACCGATCATGGCTTCGCCACATCGGCGATGATGCTGGGCGGAGCCGTCGCCGGAGGAAAAATAGTCGGGCAATGGCCCGGGCTTTCGGACGGCAAGCTGGATAAAACCGGCGGGATCGCTTCTGGCTTCGATACCCGCAGCCTGTTTAAGACGGCCTTGTTTCACCACATGGGCATCAACGGCAATACAGTCGCGACGACAGTATTGCCAGGAACCGCGTCGGCGCCCGGCATACCAGGCCTGATACGGTAGGAATACGTCCACAGGCCAGCGGAACGTCCAGAAACGAGACAATCTGTCACTTGGCAGTGACTACGATATGCGTTTACAGTGCCGCGTGTTTGTATTTTAGGGGTATCGATAGAGTCGCCCGGCAAAGAGGCGGCATGTCGAGGGAGGGAAAATGGCATCCCGTGACAAAGAGGCCACAAAGGCCAAACTGATAAAAGCCGCCGGCCAGGTCATGGCGCGTGACGGTTTCGCAAAAATGGGCGTCAACGCCGTCGCCCGCGAAGCGACTGTCGACAAGGTCCTGATCTATCGGTACTTCGGCGGCCTGGAAGGCCTGATCAAGGCCTATGCCGAAGATGGCGATTTTTGGCCGGGGGTCGAGGAATTGATCGCCGAACCGGAAGCCATCTATCGGGCCCGCCCGGCGGCCGAGCAGATGGCCCGCGTCTTCCGCAACCTGATTTCCGCGCTGCGCCGCCGACCGGTAACCTTGGAAATCCTGGCCTGGGAAATGGCGGACGGCAACGAGTTGACGAAGCACCTGGACGAGGTCCGTGAGACTTTGGGACGGGAGTTCACCCGCCGCTTTGGCCATGCCGGTCCGGCGGAAGTCGATTTGATGGCTTTTTCCGCGCTGATGGCGGCATCGGTCAATTACCTGACCGCACGGTCCCGCCACAACAAGAGCTTCAATGGTATGGATATCAGCAAGGAAGATGGCTGGAAGCGGCTCGAAGAAACGATCAGCACCGTTTGCCTGAAGGTTTTGTCATAGGTGATTTTTTCGCACCCACCCTTGGTTTGGGCGCGGGTGAAAGCTATGTCATTGCCCTGACGCATTTAATCACCGGCTAAGAAAAGGAAGAGTTCCAGAATGGGTATGCAGTATATGCACACGATGGTTCGGGTGAAGGACCTGGACGAATCACTCGACTTCTACTGCAACAAGCTGGGCCTTGTTGAAGTGGAACGCATGGATAACGAGAAAGGCCGGTTCACACTGGTCTTCCTGGCGGCGCCGGATGATGTCGACGTTGCAAAGTCCGAACGGACCGCAATGCTCGAATTGACCTACAATTGGGATCCGGAAGACTATGACGGCGGCCGGAATTTCGGCCACCTTGCGTATCGCGTCGACGATATCTACGCGACTTGCCAGCACTTGATGGACAACGGCGTGACGATCAACCGGCCGCCGCGGGACGGCCACATGGCCTTCGTTCGCTCACCCGACGGGATCTCCTTCGAACTGCTGCAGCGCGGCAATTCGCGGGAGCCGGCGGAACCTTGGGCATCAATGGAAAACACCGGCAGCTGGTAATTTATCGGTAGTTGGTAATTACGGGGTCGATCTCCGCCACGTAAAAGAAAAACGCCCCGACCGATCCGGCGGGGCGTTTTGCTTTTCAGACAGCTGAAACAGCGTTAGTCGCAGCCGATGTGGAACAGGCAGTCGCCCCGTTCCGACCGGGCCGGAACGCGCTTGGCGAGAATAATGCCGTGAACATCGAATTCGATCCTGACCGGGTCACGGCCCGGCGATTCCGGATAATGCAGCAAGGCCGCCGGATCACCGGGTTTCACCGCATCGCCCGGCTCAGCCAAGGGTTCGAACAAACCCGGTTCCGGTGCATAGACCAGATTGTCGTTGAGGAAAATCCGGGTTTCGGTCTGGGGCGCTTCAACCACACGGTCGAGCGCGCCGAGGCGCACCAGCGCCCGTTCCAGACCAGTCTTGGCCAGTTGCGCATAGGCCCGATTCACCATGCCCGCGCCCCCCAGTTCAGTCGCAAATGTCACGACGTCCTGCCGAAAGCCCGCCGCAGAGGAATAGCCGGCCTCGTCATCACGACCATACACCGTCGCATAGGGCAGGCCGAAATCGCGAGCAATCTGTTCCTTCAATTCAGCCGCAGGATCATCGCCGTGACGCGGCAGCATCACGGTCGGCACATAGAGCAGCGAACTGCCGCCGGAATGCAGGTCGAACAAAAAGTCGGCATCGGGCAACAGGACCGACTCGATAAAATGCGCGATGACTTGGGTCGGATTCCCTTTCGGGTTGCCGGGGAAGCTGCGGTTCAGGTTGCCCGCATCGATGGGCGATGTCCGCAGCCCAGCCATGGCGGCCGGAAAGTTCGCCATCGGCAGGAAAATCAAGCGCCCACGGATGTCGGAGGGCTCCAACTCCCGGATCAGGGTGGAGAGGATGACTTGCCCCTCGTACTCGTCCCCATGATTGCCGGACATCAGCAGGATCGTCGGCCCGTCGCCATTAGCGATGGTCGCGATGGGATAGGGTAGGAAACCGTATGCCGACCGATGAACCGAATGCGGCAGGCGCAGAAAACCCGTCTGCTTACCGGATGCGGTCAGATCGACTTCACAATGAATAGGGTTGGACACCATTTGCCCCTCTGGGTTTGAAAAGTGAGGACGGGGCCCGCGTATGCGCGCGGCCCCGTATTCTTCACCACAGGGTAGGCTATATGTTGCTGTCCGGGAAAGCTTCCTTTCGCTGCTTCACGAAATCCTTCAGCGCTTCGGCCGTTCCCGCGTCCATATCCGGTTTTTCGTAATTCTTCAGCAAACGATCGACCCGCATCGCGGCGCGTTGCGTCATATCCATCGAGCCTTCCGATTCCCACTGCTCGAACGAATTGTTGTCCGCCAAGGGGGAGCGATAGAAAGCAGTCTCGAAATTCGCCTGGGTATGCGCACAGCCTAGATAATGGCTGCCCGGCCCCACTTCGCGGATCGCGGATAGGCCCTGGCCGTTCTCGCTCATGTCCGGGCCGACCAAAAGGCGCTGGATCATGGCGCATTGGTCCGCGTCCATGACGAATTTCTCGTATCCCATGACCAAGCCGCCTTCCAGCCACCCCGCCGAATGCAGCATGAAGTTGACCCCGGCGAGGGCAGCGTTCTGAAGCGTGTTCGCGGATTCATACGCCGCCTGAGCATCGGAAATCTTAGACCCGCACAAACCACCGCCGGAGCGGAAGGGAACGCCCAACCGCCGTGCCAATTGCGCCGCACCATACAGAACCAGGGTCGGCTCGGGCGTGCCAAAGGTCGGCGCACCGGACTGCATGGATATGGATGAGGCGAAGGTGCCGAAGACGACCGGCGCACCGGGGCGCACCAGTTGCGTCAGGGCAATCCCGCTCATGGCTTCGGCCAAGATTTGCGACAGCGTACCTGCCACTGTCACCGGGCTCATCGCGCCGGCCAGGATGAACGGCGAGATGACCGTCGCCTGATTGTTCCGTGCGTAGACCTTCAACGCGCCCAACATGGTGTCGTCCCACACCATCGGCGAGTTGGCATTTATCAAATTGATGACCACACAGTTCTGATCGACGAAGTCCTCGCCGAACAGAATCTTGCACATCTCGACCGTATCCTCGGCACGTTCCGGCGCAGTGACGGACCCCATGAACGGCTTGTCCGAATAGGTCATATGAGTCAGCACCATATCCAGGTGGCGCTTGTTCACCGGCAGGTCCACAGGCTCGCACAAGGTACCGCCGGCATGATGAATACCGTCGATAGAATAGGCGAGCTTGGCGAAGTTCCGGAAATCCTCGATCGTCGCATATCGACGACCGCCTTCCAGGGACCGCACGAAGGGGGGACCGTAGGCCGGAACCAGGACGGTGTTCTTGCCACCGATCTGGACGGACTTTTCACGATTGCGGGCATATTGCGTAAATTCGGCCGGCGCCGATTTCTGAATAATCTCGCGCAGCATCCCTTTTTCGAAGCGCACGCGTTCGCCATCGACCGACGCACCGGCTTTGCGCCAGATGTCCAGCGTTTCAGGATCGCCGCGGAAATCGAGGCCGATTTCGGCAAGGATGGCATCCGCATTGTCCTCGACGATCGTCAATTGATCGTCGCTGAACGGGTCGAATGTCGGGATCCCCCGCTTGATATAGGGGATACGAACAGCGCCGCCCGCCGCCCGCGCCGCCTGACGACCTGCGCGGCCACCGCCGCCGCGCCTTGACTTTCTGCCTTCCGAACCGCCTTCAGCGTCACTCATGTCCCGATTTCCGTATGCAAGGAGTTGTCCCATAGGGGAATGCTAAAGGACACACTATCCGTGCAGTAACGGCCGCCCGCCCGCGAATTCGCGACGCGGTTTTAGAGTCTGTGCGTCATTACCCCTGACGCCTGGGGATGACGACGAGAAATACTGCTAAAACAACAAGACATAAGGCGGAAAATTCATAAACGCCGGGTTGTTCATCCAGCAAGACCATGCCGGAGAAAACACCCAGGACAGGGATCATCAAAGTGGACACGGTGGACACGACAATGGGGATCTGCCCGGCAATGCGATACCACGCGTAATAACAAAAAACCCCTGCAACCGTGCTGTTGTAGACAAGCGATGCCCACGACGCCCAACCTATATTCACCCAGTCCGTTTCAACGGTCATATAGGCGATAACGATGATCGGTACCACGCCCAACCCTTGGAGCCAGGCCGTCATTGCGGAAGTTGCCAGGGAAAACTGGTAGTGGCGGATAAATACCGTCCCAGCCCCCCAGCTGAAGGCCGCCAGAATACAGCTCGCCGTACCCATCGGGTTCTGCCCGATTAGTTTATAGTCCTGAACCAGCAGCAACAGCATCGCGCACATCCCGGCGGCGAGGCCGAAAATCTGCCGTGCCGTAAGCCGCTCCTTGATCACAATGATGGTGATCAAGGTCGCCCAGATCGGCATCGTGAAACCGAGGATCGCGGCGCGGCCGGACGCCATTTGGCCAATTCCCCACAAAATCAGAGAGTTCCATGCGGTGATGTTCAGAAACGCCGCGGGAATCAATCCGATCCAATCGCGCTTGGTTGGAATCAGATTCCTTTTCTTCACCAGCGCGATGATCAGGAATCCGAGCGCGCTGGCACTGATATTGACGGCACGAAAATCCATGACCTGGATATCCGCCAGGCCGATTTTCATGAACGGCCAGTTGATACCCCAGAAAAAGGTCAGCATGGGAAGAAGGATCAACACTTCTTTGGGAAGGCTAATCCGCGACGCTAAGGACATGAAGAAGGCACTCTCGCAACGATTATCAAATCATTGTCAAAAGTATACCCGCTGCCGCCCCTAAAACCACCACTAGAATGGGATGGACCCGTCCGACCTGAAGCAGCGCCAATCCGGCGGCGGCAAGTGCGAAGTCATGCGGCTGATGGACGATTGATACGAAGATCGGGTCGTACAGTGCTGCGCCCAACAGGCCCACGACTGCCGCGTTTACCCCCGCCACCCCCGACCGTGCCGATTGCGCCGTGCGTATCCGGGCCCACATGGAAAGCCCCGCCGGCACCAGAAAGACACTCGGCAGAAAAATCGCAACCAATGCCAACGCGCCCCCCGCCAGACCATTGGGCGATTGATCCCCCGCGGCGCCCAGATAGGCAGCAAGCGTGAAGAGAGGCCCCGGCACCGCCTGCGCAGCGCCATAGCCGGACAGGAAGGTGTCGCTGTTCATCCAGCCTTTTCCGACAACGGCGTTTTCCAACAAGGGCAGAATCACATGACCGCCGCCGAAAACCAGCGCGCCCGCCCGATAGAAAGCCTCGAACAAAGACAGCGCTTCGCTCGGCCAAAAGGTAAGCGCTAGGGGCAGCCCGAACAGGAATCCCAGGAATAGCACACTTGCGGCACCGCCGACTGCATTGGATACGCAGAAACCGGGATCTGCATCCCCTGCCGCCCTGTCCGCGATCCGATCCTTGCGCAGCAGGACCAAGCCGAGAACCGCGCCCGCCACGATAACCGCGATTTGCGCCAGCGCACCGCCGATCAAGCTCAAGAAGACAAGGGCGGCGAAAGCGATACCGGCCGTCGCCCGGTCCGGGCAGAGAGAACGGGCCATGCCGATCACCGCCTGGGCGACGATCGCGACTGCCACCAGTTTCAAACCATGAACCAAGCCGACGACCAGGGGATCCGCGGATCCACCCAATCCATAGGCGACCGCGATCATCACAGCGGCGGAAGGCAGAGTGAACCCGACCCAAGCCGCCAAGGCCCCAAGATAGCCGCCCCGCATCAGGCCGAGCGCCAAGCCGACCTGGCTGCTGGCCGGCCCCGGCAGGAACTGGCATAGGGCGACCACTTCACCGTAATGGGAATCGGTCAGCCATTTCCGCCGTTCGACGAACTCGGTGCGGAAATACCCCAGATGCGCGACTGGCCCGCCGAAAGAAGTCAGCCCGAGCCGTAGAAAAATCACCAGAATTTCGAAAACGCCGGAGGAAGCCTTCCGTTCAGGCATGTGTGTCCCTTGTATCCTGTCGGCCCACTAAGACGACCTTACTACCGGAACAATGTTACCATCGCGCGTCAAATCCGTCGTGCCGCGAGATGGCGAACGTCTTATCGATCGCTCAATTGTCCCGGAAGCCAGGTGGCGATCTCAGGAAACAACACGATCAGCGCGACCGCGACGATCATGAGCAGGAAGAACGGCAGAGCGGCATAGGCGATCCAAAAAATGTTCCGGCCCGTGAGCCCCTGAATGACGAACAGGTTGAATCCGACAGGCGGCGTGATCTGGCTCATCTCGACAACCAGGACGACATAGATGCCGAACCACAGCAGGTCGATACCGGCGGCTTCCACCATCGGCAACAGGATCGCTGTGGTCAGAACCACCACCGAGATGCCGTCGAGGAAGCAACCGAGAACGGCGAACACCAAGGTCAGAACCGCCAGCAGCGCATAGGGCGGCAGGTTCATTTCTTGGATCAGCTGGGTCAGCGTTCGCGGAATGCCGGTGAAGCCCATCGCGACCGACAGGAAGCTGGCCCCGGCGACAATGAAGATGATCATGCATGAGGTTCGCGTCGCGCCCATGAGACTATCGATGAAACTCTTCCAGCTCAGTGACCCGGTAACCGCGGAGATGATCAGCGCTCCGGCCACTCCGCAGGCAGCGGCTTCGGTCGCCGTCGCCCACCCCTGATAGATCGAAGCGATGACGAAGACGATCAAGGACAGCACCGGGACAAGCCGCCCCGACGCCCGGATTTTTTCAAGCAACGACATTTTAATGTCGAAGGCAGGGGTGCGGCTTGGGTTCAACAATGACCATCCGGCCGTATAAGCCATGAACAGCCCGCACAACATCAGGCCCGGCAGGATGCCGGCGATGAACAGCCGAACGATCGAGACTTCCGCCGACACGCCGTAGACGATCAGGATGATCGAGGGTGGGATCAGCAGCCCAAGCGTGCCGGATCCGGCGAGTGAACCGAGAATCAGCTTCTCGTCATAGCCGCGGCGGGACAGTTCCGGAATCGACATCTTTCCGATGGTCGCCGCCGTCGCCGCCGAACTGCCGCTGACCGCCGCGAAAACCGCACAGCCGAGAATGTTCACATGGATCAGTCGGCCCGGCAGCCGGCCCATCCAGGGTGCGAGGCCTGAGAACATGTCCTCCGACAGCCGCGTGCGAAACAGGATTTCACCCATCCAGACGAAAAGCGGCAGCGCGGCGAGTGTCCAAGTCGCGGTCGACCCCCAGACCGTGGTCGCCATGATGAGGCCCGGCGGCGCGCTGGAACTCAATGTGATACTGACCAGACCGACCGCGGCCAACGCCATCGCCACCCAAAGCCCGCCAGCCAGGAACACGAACAGAATACCGGTGAGGATGAGTGCTTGTGTTAATAGATCCATGACGCCCGAGCCCTAAACCAGATCCGCCGAAGAATCGTCGCGCTTTTCCAACACCACGTCCTGGCTGTCGTCGAAAGACGGTGTGCCGCCGAACAGGATGTTGAAAAACTCCTCCACAAGCGCGACCGCCAGGACAATAAGCCCGGCCAGCATTGCGCCTTGCGGGATGGCAAGCGGAATGGCCAACAGGCCATCCGACACTTCTTGGAACTTCATTGAATCCTGCACCAGCTTCCATGTGTACCAGGCGAAGTAGCCGATCAATGCGGTCGCGACGGCAACACTAAGAAGGTCGGCAATGTGGCGCAGGCGCGGCGGCAGATAATGCAGCACCACCGACACCCGGATATGACTGCCGGCGCGGAAGGAATAGGCCAAGGCCAGGAAGGTCGTGGCGGCAAGCAGGAATGCGGACGCCTCGTTCACGCCGGGGACCAGGACACCGAAAAGCCGGCCGATGATTTGGGCCAGAATCAGGACGCCGATCATCGCCAGCGCGATCGCCGCCAGGACACCACAGAACTTGTAGACGAAATCAAGCGCGACGCGGACTCGGCGCATTGTTCCCGGCCTCCTTTTACTGAAAAAGAGGGATTACTGGGCAAAAGAAACCGCGGCGCGCCATCACAACGAGCGCGCCGCGGCCTCAGTTGGAATTACATCGCGTTGTAGGCGCCGATGATTTCCTGACCCTTTTCGCCGGCCTTTTCCAGCCATTCGCCGGTCATCGTCTTACCAATTTCACCGAATTCGGTCTTGAGCTGATCGCCCGGTGCGCCGACGGTCATGCCATTCTTCGCCAGCGTGGCAGCGGCTTCATCGCCAGCCTTCCGCGCCGTTTCCCAGCCGCGCGTTTCCGCGTTCTTCGCAGCGGTCAGAACGGCGTTCTGCTGTGCTTCGGGCAGGGCATCAAAGGCCGCCTTGTTCACAAACACGGCGTTCTTCGGATGCATGGCGTCGGTTGTGTAGAAATAGTCCAGGAAGTCCCAGGACTGCACATCGACACCGGTCGTCGCCGAGGTAAGCATGGCGCTGACCACGCCCGTCGAGAAGGCTTGCGGGACTTCCGCATACTGGACCGTGGTCGGGGTCGCGCCCATCAGTTCCGCCAATCGCGACGTCGCGGCGTTATACGCGCGGAACTTCACGCCTGACATATCGCTCATCGAGCTTACAGCCGTCTTGCTGTAGAGGCCCTGGCCCGGCCAAGCGACGGTGTAGAGCAGCATCAGCCCCTCTTCCGCGAGCACTTCCTCAAGCACCGGCTTCTGCGCCTGGTAGAGCTTCCAGGCATTGTCGAACCCAGCTGCGAGGAAGGGGATGCCGTCAGCCTCGAAGACCGCGTTCTCGTTGCCATAGGCCGACAACAGAATTTCACCGATCGGGGCTTGGAATGTCCGAACAGCGCGTTTGATCTCCGGCATTTTAAACAGCGACGCACCGCTGTGGACCGTAATGGTCAGGCCGCCGTCGGTCAGGTCGGCAACTTCCTTGGCGAAGGCTTGGACGTTCTGGGTGTGGTAGTTGCCTTCCGGATACGGTGTGGGCATGTCCCAATTTTCGGCGTTTGCCGATGTCGATCCAACGGCCATGGTCAAGGCAGCAAAGGCCAAGGACGCGGACATTACAGAAGCTGTAAGAAGTTTTCTCATAAGTCGATCTCCCAAGTGAAAAGCCCTCGTTCCGCCGCCCCCCAGTTCTGGTGTGTTTCCTTCGCGGATTTTCTTCGACGGAAGTCTGGAAGAAATCCTAGACTGTGATTAGGACGTGGCAACCCGAAAAGCTAAATGAGATGCCGGAGGCGTCTTCGCGAGGCGCCGGACCGGCACTCGTCACAGCATAAATTCCCTGCAGGCAATGACTTCCGACACCCAAAAGGTATCGCGGGGATCGCCGTTAAAATCAAAAATCCCTATCCGCAACCGAAGAACTCCACGGACCGTTCACGCCACAACCCTGGACAATCCGTCCATTCCTTCCTAAGCAGCCGTAAGGGGAGTGCGAGCCCCATGGATTTCCATTATCTAATGTGGGACTGACAAAGTCATGACCGGCGAAGAACAGACAGGCACCGCCATCGTCCTTGGCGCAGGCATGGTTGGTATTTCCTGCGCCATCCACCTGCGCAAACGCGGCTGGGACGTCACCTTGCTGGAGAAGACGAAGCCCGGCGCCGAAACATCCTATGGGAATGCGGGGGTGCTCAGCCGTGGGTCGGTCCTGCCCATGAGCTATCCCGGCATGGTCTTCGACATCCCCAAAATCCTGACCGGTGGAACAGATGCTGTTCGGTTCGACTTCTCCGCACTGACCCGCGTTTTCGGCTGGGCGCCATCCTTCCTGAAGAACGGGACAAAAGCCCGAAACCGCGCTTTGTCCGTAGGATTAAGCGCGCTGGTCGAACACTGCGTTCAGGAACATGAAGCCCTGATGGAAGAGGCAGGCGCCACCAGCCATTTGAGCAAACGTGGGTGGATCAAGGTCTATCGCAGTGAGGCAAGCTTCGAAAAGACTGCCTTCGAGCGCGAGATGCTGGACCACTACGGGGTCCGTTATGCAGTGCTGGACCCCAAAGACTTGGCCGAATTGGAACCGAATTTGGAGCCGATCTATGCCAAGGGTCTTCATATTCTGGATACAGCCAGCGTCGACGACCCGGGCGCGTTGTGCGCCGCCTATGCCGCATTGTTCGAGAAACTTGGCGGCAAAATAGAGATCGGCGCAGCGAAAGCCGTCGGCGAAGCCGGCGACAGCGCAACCGTCCAACTGGATGATGGCAGGGCGCTGGCCGCCGAACATATCGTCGTCGCGTTGGGCCCCTGGTCCGGCGGCTTACTCGAATCCGCCGGCGCCAATTTGCCCGCCTTCGAGGAGCGCGGTTATCACCGGCACTACCGTGCCGAGGGCAATGCCACGCTCAACCGGCCGATCAACGATGTGGATGGGTCTTTCGTGTTGGCGCCAATGGCGGCCGGAATTCGCCTTACCTGCGGTGTCGAGATTGCATCTTTCGATCATCCCAAGACGCCGAAACAGTTGGAAGCCGTGCTGCCGAAAGCGCGGCAAGCCTTCCCCCTGGGCGACACGACGGAAGACGAACCCTGGCTGGGCCGCCGACCGAGCCTGCCCGACAGCCTGCCCGCCATCGGAAAAGCCCCCAAGCACGACCGGGTCTGGACCTGTTTCGGACACCACCATATTGGCCTGACGACAGGCCCGATCAGCGGACGATTGTTGGCGGAGATGATGTCCGGCGAAGAAACGATTATCGACCCCGCCCCCTATAATCCGTCTCGTTTCGCCTAGCAGAAGGTATTTCCCCGCATCCCGCGCAAGGCTGCGACGCGAAATCGCCGTATCCCTGTCGCACAGGCGAAAGCCTAGAAAACACGGAAATCCCACAACGCTTGATAGGTTGCCGTTCCCACGGCGGCGGTTTCATGCCGTGGGGAGGGACAAAAACTCTTCTATGACGGAGACGGTTTTAATGGCGCAGTTCCAAAAGAGCGCGGATGTCGTGATTATCGGCCTGGGCGGTATCGTCGGGGCTTCCGTGGCCCACCACCTGATTGAACGGGGCTGGGAAAACATCATCGGCATCGACAAATCGGGCATCCCGACCGATATCGGCTCGACCGGCCATGCATCGGACTTCTGTTTCAACACGATGCACGATCAGATGACGATCTTCACGACCAAATACTCGATCGACTTTTTCGAGAAACGAGGTCGTTACGCGCGGATCGGCGGCATCGAAGTTGCCCGAAAGGGTGATGATGAACGGATGCTCGAATTGGAGCGTCGCGTGACCTCCGGCCGCGCATTCGGCAGTCGGGTTGAGATGATCACCGCTAAAAAGGCGAAGGAACTGATGCCGCTGGTCGAGGAAGACCAGATCCAGGGCGCTCTTTGGGATCCCGACGCAGGGTTGGTCATCCCCCGGTCCCAAGTCGTCGCCGGCGAAATGATCCGCGACGCCGAGGAAACCGGCAAGCTTCAGATCATGCCCAACACGCCGTGCACCGGTCTGGACATCGCAGACGGCAAGATTAAAGGCGTGCACACCCCGCGCGGTTATATTGAAACGTCCAAAGTGGTCGTTTGCGCCGGGCTTTGGGGCCGCCTTATCGCCGAGATGGCTGGCGAGGATCTGCCGGTCATGCCGGTCGATCACCCGTTGACCTTCTTTGGCCCCTATAACGAGTTCGAAGGCACCGGCAAGGAAATCGGCTTCCCACTGCTGCGCGACCAGGGAAACTCAGCCTATCTGCGCGACACCGGCGACCCGAAAAGCACCGAGGGCGGCCAGATCGAATGGGGTTACTATGAGGAAAAGGAACCCCGCCTGGTCCATCCGCGCGACCTGCTGGAAAAGGAACAAGCCCGGCTTTCCCCGTCACAGCGCGACCTGGATATGGAGCAGATCATAGAGCCGCTGGAACGCGCCATGGAACTGACTCCGGTCCTGGGGGAACTTGGCTACAACGAGAAACACTCCTTCAATGGATTGCTGCAGGTGACCGCCGACGGTGGCCCGTCCATCGGTGAGTCCCCGGATGTTCGCGGCTTGTGGTACGGCGTTTCCGTCTGGGTTAAGGATGGCCCCGGCACCGGCAAGATCATTGCCGATTGGATGACCGACGGACGCACCCATATCGACCATGCCAGCATCGATTACGCGCGTTACTACCCGATCCAGAAGTCGGAGAAATTCATCCAGGACCGCTGTTTCGAATCGGCTTTCAAGATCTACAATCCGCCGGTCCATAACCGTGAACCCTATTCCAAGGGCCGCAACCTGCGCTCTGCCCCCTACTATCTGCGGGAAAAGGAACTGGGCGGGTATTTCATGGAAATCGCCGGATGGGAACGCGCCCACGGCTATGCCAGCAACGAACCGCTGTTGGAGAAATACGCGGACCGTGTTCCGGAACGTCTGCACGAGTGGGACAACCGCCATTTCTGGCGCGTCTCGAACGCGGAACATCTGGAGCTTTCCGAAAATGTGGGCATGGTCAACCTGTCCCATTTCGCGATCTACGACATCACCGGCCGCGATGCGGCGACGCTGATGGAGTATGTCTCCTCCTCCAAGGTCGCCGGCGACACCGCCGTCGGCAAGGGCGTCTACACCAACTTCCTGGACGACCAGGGCGGGGTGATGGCCGACCTGACCCTGCTGCGCCTGGGTGAGAACCGCTTCCAGATGATCGACGGCGGCGACGCGGGTAACCGGGACGCCACCTATCTGCGCCGCATGACGCAAGACAAGGGCTGGGATGTCTTTGTCGAAGATCGCACCGACCACTACGGCTGCATCGGTGTCTGGGGCCCCAACGCCCGCGAGACCCTGAAGAAACTGGCTGATGACCCGGCCGGCCTGGACCCGGAAAACTTCGCTTTCGGCGCCTGCAAGGACTTCACCCTGCGCGGCGTTCCGGTCAAAGGTTTCCGCATCTCCTATGTCGGTGAGCAGGGCTGGGAGCTTCATTTCTCCATGTCCTACGGCCTCGCCTTGTGGGATATGTTCCGAGAGGTCGGCATCACACCGGTGGGCGTCGAGACCTATGCCAACAGCCGCCGGCTGGAGAAAAGCCTGCGGCTGCAGAACGCGGACCTGCTGACCGAGTACAATCTGCTGGAAGCCGGGCTTGCCCGCCCGAAGGTCAAGGCCGCCGATTTCCGCGGCAAGGAGGCGAACCTCAAGCAGCGGGACTTGGCCCATCAGGTGGCCATGCTCTGCACATTGACGGTGACCGACAATGTCGACCAGGACGGCGTTGCCCGCTTCATGATGGGCAATTGCCCGATCGTCGACCCGAAGACCAACGAGGTTCTGATCGACGCTCAAGGTCGGCGTTCCTACACCACCTCGCTCGCCTACGGCCCGTCCATCGGCAAGAATATCGCCTTGGGTTACCTGCCCCAGGATTATTGCGAGGAAGGCCGTGCGTTGGAGATCGAATACTTCAACCAGAAATTCCCGGTTCAGGTGGAGGCCGTCGGCATGAAGGCGCTGTACGACCCGACCAATGCGCGGATGAAGTCCTAACCGCCTGATTGAGACCGTGAATCCCAAACCGCCGGGACCTTCGGGTTCCGGCGGTTTTATTTTGATCGGTTGGCGGGCATAGCGCGATGTTGCGGCCCTGGGGACCACGGTACATTCTGCTGCCAATCGATATTGAGGCCGACAAACGGGCCTTGCACCAGCCGTGGAGGGGCCCGAAAAGATGTCCGAAACCGACGTAAAAAGCGAATATCCGTCCTGGGTCGTCGAAAAACTGCGCTACAACGATACGGACCGACAAGGCCATGTGAACAACGCTGTCTTTGCAACGATGCTTGAGGCCGGCCGCGTCAGTTTTCTCTACAACCCCGATAACCCGATCGTCGAACCCGGCGGCTCCTTCGTCATCGCGCGACTTGAACTGGACTTCAAGGCCGAGATGAACTGGCCGGGCATTGTCGATGTCGGCACGCGTGTGAAAAAGGTCGGATCCAGTTCCTGCGTGCTTGAACAGATTATCGTTCAGAATGGCGTAGTCTGCGGCCACGCCGTCACCATCATGGTCCAAATGGATGACGAAACGCGAAAGTCAAAACCGTTATCGGATACCATGAAGGCACGGTTAGAGGCCCTGAAGCAGCCTGAGTGACCCTAGCGACTTGCGCGCCAAGTCAACCGTTGTTGACATTGCACGGAGGATGCGCGGCCATCCTGCTTTCGGGCTAACGTTGTCAACGCCAGTTCACCATGCCGATAGGTCTGTTGGCGTTCGGCGTTCGGAACCGTGCTACCAAACCGTCACTAGGGGTTGTGCTGGATGGGGTCTCCGGTACGGCCAGCGGCTTGGGGGAAATTCTGGGGCTCCCAAGCCCAACGGGTACAATTTTGTACCGGTGTCGCAGGCAGCGGCCGTCGCCCAAGCGGCGATGGCCGCGCCAGCGGGCCAAACAGGCCAATACCCTATTTTCCGCTGTTACACACTATCTGCTGAAGTTTCCGCAGCGGGCTCGACCGTTTGCACGGTGCGTTTTCCGTCCTTGTCGGTCGCGTGGAATTTAAAGCGCCGCCCCTTGAAAACGTTGTTCCGCATGTCTTCGATCATCGCCGCGGCTTTACCGCGCGGCGCGATCACATCGATGATCCATAGATTTTCGCCGCTGGTCCAATCGGCCGGTGCAAGGCGGGAAGCCCCGGATTCGACACGTTTTTCGACCTCGTCCGATAGTGATGCCCACAACACACATCCGGCGGGTCCGCCTTTTTCGTCGCGGTACATGCGGAACCGCGCCCTGGCGACTGGCGCGAAGATCAGCCATTCCGCATCGGCCATGAAAAAGTGCCGGTGGCTCGCTGTCTGGGTCATCAGCCAAAGGATTTCCGAGGAGGCCTGCCCCAGCGTCAACGACCGCTGCCCGGTCGCATTGCCGGCTGCATCCGGCTCTACCGCAAGGGCATTTTCACTCTCTGACTCGGACATTTTTCTCACCGCCTAAATCGTTACCAAGTGGCCGGAATTGGAATGCTTCAAACCGTACCACAGTTCCCGAACGGGACAAATTTCAACGGGCATGCCCGACACGTCTAACCCGGTTTCCGCGCCCCGATCAGGAATTCGACATTGCCTTGCGGGCCGGTGATGGGGCTTTCGGCGATGCCCTCGACCTGCCAGCCGGCTTCTCCGCTCAACCAAGCCGCGACTTCGTCACAGACCCGCCCGTGCAGGTCAGGATCGCGCACAACGCCGCCCTTGCCGACTTCACCTTTGCCGACCTGAAACTGCGGTTTGATCAACGCGACCAGCCACGCGCCCGGCCGCGCCAAATCGAGCGCCGCCGGCAAGACTTTCTCCAGTCCGATGAAGCTGGCGTCGCAGACCACGATATCGATTGGGTCCGGCACCAGTTCCGGCCTCAGGTGTCTGGCATTCGTTGACTCAAGAACCACCACCCGTTCATCGGTGCGCAATTTCCAATGCAACTGACCACGGCCGACATCGACCGCATAGACGCGCGCCGCACCGTTCTGCAGCAACACATCGGTGAAGCCGCCGGTCGATGCGCCGACATCCAGGGCGACCATCCCCGCCGGGTCGACCGAGAAAGCAGTCAATCCTTTCTCCAGCTTCAGGCCACCCCGGCTGACCCAGGGGTGATCCTGCCCCCGAACCTCCAGCGGTGTTTCCTCGGTTATCTGCTGTCCAGGCTTGTCGATCCTCTTTTCCTCGGAAAAGACGACCCCGGCCATGATCAAGGCCTGGGCCTTGGACCGTGTTTCCACCAACCCGCGATCGACAAGCGCCTGATCCGCCCGGATTTTCCTAACGCGTCCCTTACCGCTGGCAGCCATACCCGTCACCCTCGGTCCGTTGATGGCTTCCGGCCCGGCTTGCTCACCACATAGGCGGCAACGGACAACAAAACCACGCCGGTCACGGCCAGCAGCCATGGCGGCATATCGCGGTAGAGAGCCATATACAGGAAACTCGCCGTCATTGCGGAAACAGCACAGACCTTCCCCCAGACCGGGATGACACGATGGGAGTCCCAGTCGCGCAACAGCGTACCGAAGCGCGGGTGATCGTAGAGCCAGTCGTGAAGCTTTTGGCTGGACCGCGCGAAGCCCCAGGCAGCGACGATCAGGAAAGGCGTCGTCGGCAGAAGCGGCAGAAACACCCCCAGCAACCCCAACCCCAGGGCCACGAGGCCGAGGCACAAAAAGATCACGCGATGCGTGACCTTTGGATGAACTTTCGATTGGGGCCGGATATCGGGCATGGCGGTCGGCACCGTCGCCGCCGCGCTAGGCACGGACCGGCGTCTCCACTTCCGAATCTCCGCCGAGCGCCGCAACGGCCGTGGCGACGATATGCGGCGCGGTCAAACCGGCCTGCTCGTATTGCACCTCAGGCTTATCCTGGTCCAGGAAGGCATCGGGCATGAACATCGGCCGCACCTTCACCTGTTGCGTCAAATCCTCACGCACCAGAAGGTCCAGAACCTGGGTCGCGAAGCCACCGATGGAGCCTTCCTCAATCGTGATCAAGACGTCATGTCCGCGTGCCAATTTCCGCACAAGGTCGGCGTCGATCGGCTTGGCGAAACGGGCGTCAGCGACCGTCGTGGAATAGCCTTTCGCTTGCAGCAGGTCTGCGGCTTGCAGGGATTCCTGCAACCGCGCGCCCAGCGACAGGATGGCGACCGTTTTGCCTTCGCGCACCACCCGGCCCTTGCCGATTTCCAGCACTTCCGGCCGTTCGGGCATGTCGACGCCGACGCCCTCGCCCCGCGGATACCGGAAAGCAGACGGGCGGTCATCGATCGACGCGGCGGTTGCGACCATATGAACAAGTTCCGCTTCGTCCGACGCGGCCATGACAATGAAGTCCGGCAAGCTGGCGAGATAGGCGATGTCGAAGGCGCCGCAATGCGTTTGCCCATCCGCGCCGACATAACCGGCCCGGTCGATCGCAAAGCGGACCGGCAGTTTCTGGATGGCGACGTCGTGCACCACCTGGTCGTAACCGCGCTGCAGGAAGGTGGAATAGATCGCCGCGAACGGCTTATAGCCTTCCGTCGCCAGCCCCGCACAGAAGGTCACGGCATGCTGTTCGGCAATGCCGACATCGAAGCTGCGGTCGGGATGCTTTTCCTGAAAAATATTCACCCCTGTCCCATCCGGCATGGCGGCCGTGACGGCGACGATCTTGTCATCCTCATCCGCCAGTTTCGTCAGGGTCTGACCGAATACCTTGGTGTAGCTGGGCGCATTCGGCTTCGCCTTCACCTGGGTTCCGGTGACAATGTCGAACTTGGAAACGCCGTGATACTTGTCCGCCGACTCTTCCGCCGGGGCATAGCCCTTGCCCTTTTGCGTAACCACGTGGATCAGGACCGGCCCCGCACCCTCGGCATCGCGGACATTCTTCAAGACCGGCAGCAAATGTTCCAGGTTGTGGCCGTCGATCGGGCCGACATAGTAAAAGCCCATCTCCTCGAACAGGGTTCCGCCCGTAACGAAACCGCGGGCGAATTCCTCCGCCCGTTCAGCCGCTTTTTCCAACTGTTTCGGGAACCGCTCAGCAATGTGTTTGCCGAGGCTTCGTAGCGACATATACGACTTCGACGACAGCAGCCGAGACAAATAGGCGCTCATCGCGCCGACCGGCGGGGCGATGGACATGTCGTTGTCGTTCAGGATCACGATCAGCCGGGAATTCATCGAACCGGCATTGTTCAGCGCTTCAAAGGCCATACCGGCGCTCATCGCACCGTCGCCGATCACGGCGATGACCGAATTGTCCTTGTCACCCAGGTCGCGCGCGACCGCCATGCCGAGACCGGCGGAAATGGAGGTCGAGGAATGCGCGGTGCCGAACGGGTCATAGACACTTTCCGACCGCTTCGTGAAGCCGGACAGTCCCGCGCCCTGACGCAGGGTCCGGATGCGGTCGCGGCGTTCGGTCAGAATCTTATGCGGGTAGCACTGATGGCCGACATCCCAGATCAACCGATCCGACGGGGTATCGAAAATATAATGCAAGGCCACGGTCAATTCGATGACCCCAAGCCCCGCGCCCAGATGGCCACCGGTCTGGCTGACGGCGCTGATGGTTTCCGTGCGCAATTCGTCCGCTAGCTGACGCAGCTCGCTTTCGGCCAAGCTGCGCAACGCGGCCGGTGAATTGACCTTGTCCAGCAAGGGGGTCGACGTGTTCACCGTGAAACTCCAGACCTTATTGATTCCAAGAACAAAAATACGCGCACCGGATACCCTGGCCGGTCAAAACGACCCTGTCTGCGTCGGCCGAAATACCTTGACCGTTAGTGCCGACGTTCCACAACGAATTTGGCTGCGGACCTTAGAAGATCGGCTTTATCGTCGAAAATCGCAAGATGTTCAATAGCTTGGTCGGTCAGCAACGCCGCCTGATCGCGCGCTCGTTCAGGTCCCAGGATGGAGACGAAAGTCGCCTTTCCGTGCCCGGCATCCTTGCCAACCGCCTTGCCCGCTTCTTCGGCCGAGCCTTCCACGTCCAGCAAGTCGTCGGCGATTTGGAACGCGAGGCCCAAATCGTGAGCATAACCTCGCAAGGCCTCACGTGCCTTTGAGGGGGCATTCCCCAAAACCGCACCGGCGATGCAGGCGAATTCGATCAATGCCCCGGTCTTCAAGCGCTGCAGACGCGTGATCGACCCGATGTCGAGGTTCGTCCCCGGCGCGCTGAGGTCGATCATCTGGCCACCCACCATGCCGTGCCCGCCGGCGGCTTTCGCCAAGCGCGTGACAAGGTCCGCCCGGATCGCCGGATTGCCGTGTGTTTCCGGATTGGCCAGCACCCCAAATGCCAGGGTCAGAAGGGCATCGCCCGCCAGGATCGCCGTTGCCTCGTCGAACTGCTTGTGTGTGGTCGGTTTACCGCGACGCAGATCATCGTCGTCCATCGCGGGCAGGTCGTCGTGAACCAGGGAATAGCAGTGCACCAATTCGATCGTCGCAGCGGCCCGCAGGGCGGATCGTTCCGACACGCCGAACAGCCGGGACGTCTGCAGGGTCAAAAACGGGCGCAATCGTTTGCCCCCACCCAGTACGCTGTACCGCATCGCGTCGATCAAACGCTGCTCGGGCGCGATATCGGTCGTCAGGATCCGGTCCAATTCCCCTTCAACGCGGTCTGCTGCGCCGCGCAAGGCGAGTTCAAAATCTTCCATCGCATCACATTCCAAGAAAGGCCAAGATCGGGCCGGGAAAGAAGGCCAACAGGCGGAAAGGTCTATTCCGGGGCTGGGTGAGGTTATTCCATATCAGCCGGTTCGGTTGCGACGGATCCGTCGGCCGATACGGTGATCTTGTCGACGCGCGCCTTTGCTTCGTCGAGCTTCTTCTGGCAGTGCCGCTTCAACAAGGCGCCGCGCTCATACGCTTCGATGGCGCCGTCCAGACTGGCGTCGCCTTCCTCCAGCTTCCGCACAAGCTGCTCCAATTCGGCAAGCGCCTGCTCAAATGTGAGATCTTCGATCTTCGGCTTTTGACCCGCCATTCAGTCACTCTCCAGTCGCGTTCGCACAAGCATCGCAGCACGATTCCGTCCATCGGCGCGACGCGTTTTGGATGGGGGTTATAATCCTCCGGCAAGGATCGGCGCAATCATTGTCACCGTATCCGGCATAAGCAACGGGCCGCCCGGACAATCCGAACAGCCCGCGAAACGCCCCAACAAGCGCAATGAACGCAATACCGGTCATATTGGGGATATCCGTTCTTGCCCCCGCCCTCGGTTTAGGTTGAAACTCGGCGCCATGACCACAGCACTCTTCTGGCATCCGTCCTGCCGCGAACACAATATGGGGGCCGGCCATCCCGAGCAGCCGGCGCGGTTGGATTCCGTTCTCGTCGCCCTGGAAGCGGATGCATTCGAGGACCTGGAACGTGTTGAAGCCCCGCGCGCGACGCGCGAGCAGATCCTGCGGTGCCATCCCGCATCCCATCTGGATGACATTCTGGGGTCGGTGCCCGAAAACGGCATTGTGCAATTGGATGCCGACACCTCCCTTTCACCGGGATCTGGCGAAGCCGCGCTGCGCGCTGCCGGCGCCGCTGTTGCGGCGGTCGACGCGGTGATGACCGGCAAATACCAGAATGCCTTTTGCGCCGTGCGCCCACCCGGGCACCATGCCGAACCGCAGCACCCGATGGGTTTTTGCCTGTTCAACAACATCGCTATCGGTGCCGAACATGCTGTCGCCGCCCACAAGGCGGACCGGGTCGCGGTCGTCGATTTCGACGTTCACCATGGCAACGGGACGCAGGCCATGTTCGCCCGCAAACCGAACATGTTCTTCGCGTCATCGCATCAAATGCCGCTCTATCCGGGAACCGGTCAGGAATCGGAACGCGGCGTGGCGGGGAATATCGTCAATGTTGCTTTGCCACCGAATGCGGGCGGCGAGGAATTCCGTATCGCATTCGAGGTCCGCATTCTTCCGGCGCTTCGTGATTTTAAACCGAATTTGCTGATGATCTCCGCCGGTTTCGACGCGCATCGCGACGATCCTTTGGCGAACCTGAACCTTGTGGAAGACGACTATCATTGGGCAACATCGGAACTCGCGGCGCTGGCCGACGAGCTCTGTGAGGGCCGCATCGTTTCCACTTTGGAAGGCGGCTACGACCTGGGCGCGCTGGGTCGTTCAGCGGCAGCGCATGTCCGGGCCTTGATGGAGGCCTGACTCTGCCTGGAACGGTGCTGCCCCCAATGATGCCGCGCGGAATTTCTCCCCTTCCTTTGACCTTGGATTCCTCTACCCTATTTCAGTCTTCCTGGGTAACCGCGTAGGTGGTATTAGCCGGGTAGCGACAGTGGGGCGGGACGGTTGCGGATTTGGCTGGCGTGCGGAAGCCCCCGTTTTGCAGTTTTGCGTAGGTGGCGGCTTTCCAGTGAACGGACGCTTGGGTGGTCGCGAATAGAGTACCGGGAGATCACATGAACTGCGCAGCGAAAACAGTTTTGGGGCTGATTCTGGGCTTTTTTCTTGGCTTTCCGGCCCTTTTTGCATCGGCGGTCCCCGCCCACGCGCAGGGCGGGCCGTCGACGGTATTCGTCGATTTGGTGATCGATGAGCCCCTGACCCAGACCTCGCCGGTCCTTGGACGGTTGGTGGCGCGTCAGCGCGGCGTCGTTGCGGCATTGACCCGCGGCCCTGTCAATGAAGTGACCGTCGATGCCGGCGACAGGGTCGCGGCCGGGGACATCATCTTGCGGATCGCGATGGATCGCATCAGCCAGACCCGCAACCTTGCCGCCGCCCAAGTCCAGCTGGCCCGCGCGCAGGTAACCACCGCCAAAGCGGAACTGGATTTGGCCAACCAGGAACTCGCGCGCCTGGAACGCCTTCGTCAATCATCCGCGTTTTCGCCGGCCCGTTACGACGACCAGGCAAATACGGTCCAGACCAAAATCAGTGAGGTTGGCGAAGCGGAAGCTTCCGTCGCCGCCGCGATCGCCGATTTACGCATTGCCGAGATCGACGTGCGGTTGGCCGAGGTGCGCGCGCCCTATGACGGCGTCATTATAGAACGGCACACGCAGCGCGGAGCGTATTTGAATGTTGGCGATCCTGTCGTGACCATGATCAACGATCAGGATTTGGAAATCGCCGCGGAGGTCCCATCGAATCGGACAGCCGGCTTGCTTCCGGGTCGATCCGTTCAGGTTTCCTTGGGGCCGGGTCACACTGTGGATGCATTCGTTCGCGCGGTGATTCCGGAGGAAAACGCCCTGACCCGCACCAGGGCCGTCCGGTTCACCCCGGCGCTCGACGAATTGCTGAGCAAGGGCGACGTCCCCCTTGCCGCCAATCAGACCGTCACGGTGAACGTACCGGTCAGCACCATCCGGGATGTGATCTCCGTTCACAAGGACGCCGTCATCCCGCGCGGCGACGCCAACATGGTTTTCGTCGTCGAGGACGGCAAGGCGCAGCCCCGTCCCGTCAAACTGGACGGCGCCATCGGCAACCGCTTCATCGTGTTGGAAGGGTTGAAGGTCGGCGATATGACCGTCATTCGCGGCAATGAGCGCCTGCGCCCGGGAGAGGACGTTACCGTCGGCAACGCCCCAGACAACGGAAAAGCGAGCTAAAACCTTGCCGCGACGGCGGCGTAGAATAAGGCACCGCCATGGATCTGATCCGCATCTCCATTGAACGGCCTGTCGCGATTATCGCGGCCGTCCTGATGGCCGTGATGTTCGGCATCGTCGCGGCGAACACGATCCCCATCCAATTGGCGCCAGATGTGCGGAATCCAGTTCTCAGCATCCGCACCTCTTGGTTCGGCGCCGCCCCGGCGGAGATCGAACGGGAAGTCCTGAACGAACAGGAAGAAGTGCTTCAGGGGCTGGAAGGCCTGGACAGGATGACCAGTCAGGTTCAGGACGGACGGGCGGATATCACGCTGGAATTCGCCGTCGGCACGGATATGAGCCGCGCCCTACTTCTGACCGCCAACCAGTTGGACCGCGTCCCGGGATACCCTGAGGAAGTGGACGAACCGGTGTTGAGCACATCGGGCAGCGACGACAATCCTATCGCTTGGTTCCGGGTCATTCCCGCCCCTGGCAACGACAACAATATCCACACCTATGGCGATTTCGTCGAAGACGTCATCAAGGACCGCCTGGAGCGCGTTCCCGGCGTCGCGGACGTGAATTTCTTCGGCGGCGGCCCTCGGGAAATGCACATCATCGTCGACCCGGAATACATGTCCCAATACGGTCTGACGGTATCGGATGTGGTGGCGACCCTGCAGCGCGCGAACGCGTCGGTTTCAGGGGGCGATGTCGAGGAAGGCAAAAGGCGCTACGTCGTTCGAACCGACAATGATTTCTCCACCCCAGAAGATGTCGCGAAAGTCGTTCTGCGCAGTTGGAGCAATGCTGAGACCGGTCGCGTCAGCCGCGTCACCGTCGGCGACATCGCCCAAGTCGAATTCGGATACCGGAAAGCCACGGCCACCATTCGCGCGAACGGCGAGTACGCCATCGCCATGAACGCCACCCGGGAAACCGGCGCAAACGTCATCGAGACGATGAAAGGCATCCAGGCCGCCGTGGCGGATTTGAACAAATTCGCCCTGCCGAACCAGAAGCTGGAGATGTTCCAGGTCTATGACGAGACGGTCTATATCAACTCGGCCATCGACCTCGTGACCCAGAACATCTGGGTTGGCGGTTTGTTGGCCGCGGCGATCCTGATGATCTTCCTGCGCTCGGTCCGCGCGACCCTTGTGATCGCGCTGGCCATTCCCGTTTCAGTCATCGCCTCCTTCGTCGCGATGGCTGCGCTTGGGCGGTCGCTCAACGTGGTCAGCCTGGCCGGGATCGCCTTTGCCGTCGGCATGGTCGTCGACGCGGCGATCGTGGTGTTGGAAAATATCTACCGGCTGCGGCAATCGGGCATGCCGGCCTCGGAAGCAGCCTATAAGGGCGCGCAGCAAGTCTGGGGCGCAATTTTTGTATCCGCCCTGACAACCGTGATGGTCTTTATTCCAATCCTGACGATGGAACAGGAAATCGGACAGCTGTTCCGGGACATCGCCGTTGCGATCTCCGTTTCGGTGATGCTGTCGCTGCTCGTCTCGATAACGGTCATTCCGGCCCTATCCAACAAATTGCTGGGCGGGCAGATGACCGGCAAAGGCAGGAAAGTCGCCGACCTTCCGGGATTCAACGTCATCGCATGGCTTTTCAGTCATACGCTAGGCCCGCTGCTGGATGCATTCGGCAAGGGATTCGCCGCGGCGACAGTCGGGTTGACCAAAGCCGTTGTCACCAGCCGGAAGCTGGCCTTCATCCTGGTCGTCGGGATCACCGCGGGCGCCGGTGCCGTCTCCTGGGCGTTTCTGCCGGACCTGGATTACCTTCCCGATGGGAACCGAAACCTGATGTTCGGGTTCGTCCTGCCGCCACCGGGCTACAATCTGGAAACGATGCGGGGCATCGGACAAGCCGTCGAAGACAGCGTCAGCCCTTTGTTTCCCGGCAAGTCGGGCCCCGGACCGAGTCCCGACGGATTGCCGAAAATCGAGAACTTTTTCTTCGTCGCCACGGAAAGCCGTACATTCGTGGGCGCCAGCACGATCGATCCCACCGAAGTATCCAAACTGAAAGGCGTATTGTCGGAAGCCGTCGACCAGGAACCGGGCACCTTCAGCTTTTTCCGTCAGGCCTCGCTGTTCGGGCGCGGGGTCGGCGGATCCAGGTCGGTCGACATCGATATCTCGGGCCCCGATCTGCCGCAGATCATCGATACCGCGCAGCGAACTTTCGGCTTGATCGTCAAAGCATTTCCGTTCCGTGAAGGGAACCAGGTACGTCCGATACCGGGCCTTACGCTGGGGGCCCCGGAAGTCCGCGTCATTCCCGACCCCGTCGCTCTTTCCGATAACGGCCTGACAGCGACGGAGCTGGGCCTGACGATCGACACCTTTAACGACGGCTTGCGCGTCGACGAAATCACAGTCGGCAGCGATTTGATGGACCTGATGCTGAAGGGACCGGAAATCAACGTAACGGAAACGCAAGGCATCGGGGATCTACCGGTGGTGACGCGATCCGGAACCATCGTACCCGTTTCGTCCCTGGCGACCGTCTCGGTGACCGCCGGCCCGACGCAAATCCGCCATGTGGAAAGCCGACGGACCGTCACCTTGCAGGTCAGCCCCAGGAACGACATCGCACTGGGCGGCGCGCTGGAGACGTTGCAGACCGAAGTCGTCGCCCCCCTCAGAGAACAGGGCTTGCCCGCGGGTGTCTCCATCCGCCTTTCCGGCACTGCCGACAAGCTTTCCGAAGCGGTTGAGATCATGCGATTGGACCTTGTCCTGGCCCTGGTCATTGTCTTCCTGGTGATGGCTGTCCTGTTCGAGAGCTTCCTGTTCCCAATGGTCATCGTCTTTTCGGTGCCATTGGCGACCGCCGGCGGCCTGATAGGCCTGAAGATCCTGAATCTATTTACTTTCCAGGCCCTGGATACACTCACCATGCTGGGCTTCGTCATCCTGATCGGGATCGTGGTCAATAATGCTATCCTGATCGTGCATCAGACGCTCTATCACATTCGGCAAGAAGAGCTGTCACCCCAGAACGCTATCGTCGAAGCGACCCGTAACCGTATCCGGCCGATCTTCATGTCTACGCTGACCAGTGTGTTCGGCATGTTGCCGCTGGTGACATTCCCGGGCGCAGGATCGGAAATATACAAAGGCTTGGGTTCGGTCGTCGTCGGCGGACTTTCCCTATCAGCGGTGGTGACATTGGGTGTCGTTCCGCCCCTTTTGTCCCTGATTTCCGGATTCATGAGCACGCCCACCGAACGGGATATCCCAGGTCAGACAGAGGTCGGTAATCCTGCAATTGCTGATGAAATCTCCACGGGCAAGATTGACCAACCTGCGGAGTGATGATCGGAGCGGTATTCGACTCCCCCAGAGCACTAATATATATTCGTAATATTATAATGTTGTCGGATTTTTAAAGATATGATTTATTTTTCGTAAATTTTTTTGCGCAGTCGCGTATTCCCTAGTACGAATAAAGAGCGGCACCGTTTGACGCTTTCTTATATTCAGCTGCTCACGAATCCGTGATACGGTTGTTTGTAGGTAGACGTAAATCGGGTCTGCCGTTTGGTGATAAGTCGCGCCAAGGTTGTCGCGGCTTAGTTAATTTGCGCTATTTCGATTTACGGCGAGGGGTCGCCTAGGCGCGGGAGGCATACATGTCAGATACAACTTTGTCGGCACATTTGGTCGATATCGTTACCTTGTTGAAAGCTATGGGGAACGAACGCTGGTTCGAAATTCTCCACTACCTCTCTGAAGAGGAAAAGGCCGTCGGAGAGCTGGAGGAACTGGTTGGCTTGAGCCAATCCGCTCTTTCCCAGCATCTGGCTCGTCTTAGAAGAGACGGGATGGTCAAGACGCGGCGAGATGCTCAGAAGATCTATTACTCGCTCTCCGATCCACGTGTTTCACATTTGTTGACCTGTCTCGCTTCGATGCATGGCATCGGAACGGATGGTAAAGATGCGGTCGTCGGCGGAGATTCCGTCACGGTTCTTCGCACCGCATAGACATTTTCCCAATCATGATCCGGGCGCATCGCACCCGGGTCATGGTTGGAAATGGTCTTTTTTGCCGGATCTTGCCCGCCTATCGCGGCCGCGAGGTGACCGGATCATGGTTACAAACATATGCATTTTGTTCTAAATCGCTCCGTTCTCGGTTGCGTGCGGCGACGGTATTCGCCAATCTGTTATCGGGCGGGTCGGTAGGTGGAAGTGTTTGTGCAAGCAACGGCGTAAGCAAATACCGTTGCGGACTTTTCACGGTATCCGCCAAGCCGAGCCACATAACAGATGAGGCCCAGACGCCGGATCTACACCCTCACAACGGTGTTCCAAAGCGGCGAAGCCTCCAAGAGAGTGCGTATGGCAGGAAATCTCAATCACGATGATGTAGCACGCCTCATGTCGGATCCGTCGCCGGAAAACCGGGCGTCGACGGCCGAGAAGGTCGCGCAACAATTCGGGGACGGCACCTTATCGGAATCGGAAGGCAAACTCGCCGAAGAGATCTTCAACATCATGGTCAAGGATGCGGAAGAACGTGTTCGCGTGGCCTTGGCGAAGAATCTGCAATCCGCCCCTAACTTGCCGCATGATCTGGCTTCCAAGCTTGCAAGCGACACCAGTGACAGTGTGGCCTTGCCGATCATCCGTTACTCCGACGTTCTGACGGAAGACGACCTTTTGGAAATCGTCCGGACGCAGCCAGGTGCGCGTCAGGTCGCGGTCGCGGAGCGGCCCGCGGTTTCCGAATCCGTTTCCGAAGCCATTGTCGAACATGGAACCGAAGACGCCGTCGTCAGCTTGGTATCCAATGAAGGTGCGGCGATATCCGACACCGCATTGGAAAGAGTTGTCGAGAAGCATGGCGAGATCGAACGAGTCCAGAAGCCATTGGTCCACCGCGAGCGTCTGCCGGTGTCAGTGGCCGAGAAACTCGTATCCAAGATCTCGGATGAATTGAAAACCTATCTTGTTGCCAATCACGATCTGCCTGAGCAAATGGCCGCGGACCTGATCCTGCAAACCCGGGAACGGGCGACAATCGGTTTGGTTTCCGAAGGCGCGAGCGAAGAGGACCTTGTGGTCCTGGTCAAACAGATGCGCGATAAGGGACGGCTGACGCCGTCGATCATTCTACGCGCCCTATGTGTCGGCGACATGCCGTTTTTCGAGACCGCGATCTCACTTCTGGCCGACGTACCGATCAGTAATGCGCGGGTTTTGATTCATGACGAGGGCGATTTGGGCCTACGCTCGCTCTATGACAAGGCAGGACTGCCGCGTGCGCTTTACGTGGCTTTCCGGTCCGCGGTCGACTTGAATGTCGGGGCCGAGGCGGAGCGTACCGACGATGATCCCGAACAGCTGATGCGCAAGATGCTGGAGCGGGTTCTGACGGTTCCCGATGATGAGGCCGAGGTCTATGCCGATGCGGATGTCGAATATCTGCTGGCCAAATTCAACAAGATCGAAAAGCGGCCCGGCCCGGCCTTCTAACTAGGCTGTCCAACCCATTTTGTTGATCGTCGTCACCGTTCGTACCAGACGGCCGTTAGGGCATCGGTTAGGACGTCTACAACCTATTCGTGGCCGATCTCACGCGCCAAGGGCACGAGGTTCGGAATAATCCGCGTTCCATCCGGAAAAAAATGCGGAATATCCGGCGGGGCAATCCCGACGAAGCCGATTCCTGTCGCAACGGCGGCGTCGTAGTCGGTGATCGCATCCCCGATCATGACGGCCCGGTCCCGGGAAAACGGCCCGTCGGCCAGGAATTCTTCGATCCCCTCTTCCTTCGACATCGGGGACCCACGTAGCCGCCGGAAGTATTTTGAAACACCCCTTCGTTCTGCGATCCGATTCAATTCCGCCTCCGGTGTACCGGAAATGACATAGAAGGGGATGCGGCCGGAAAACCTCTCCAGAAATGCTTCCGCCCCCTCTATCAATGGGCAGGTACAAACCTTTTCCTCGACCAAGGCGGAATAGGCCGCGCAAAGGGCGTCGATCCTGGTTTGGTCCACAGGGCGGCCGATCAATTCCGCTTCGAAATACGCAAATTTCTTCATGCGGGACATGCCGCCGTGGTAACGCGTATACGCTTCAACCGCATTCATCACCTCGGCACCATGGTCACGATACATGTCCCGGAAGGCGTCGACCTTCAGTTCGACCGAGTCCACGACCACCCCGTCAAAATCGAATATCACGACATCTACCGGTCCGGTCAGCACGGCGGGGCGGGACGCGCCGTTCGCCGCTGTCACATCATCCATGCCTGCCTCCGTTCATTTGTGAATCCGCCAACGGCATCGGGGGGACAATCGCCCCACGGTGACCGACAACCCATGCCGCCATCGCCCGCCCGTGCCGGGCGGACGAAACAGGGTCTTCACCCATAAGCCGATGCGCCAGATAGGCGCCGTTGAAACTGTCCCCGGCGGCTGTCGTGTCGACCGGCTTGGCCACGACATTGCCCTCGACGAAGACATCCGGCTGACCGGGCAGGGAAACCAAACAAGGCCCAGCCCCATCCTTGACGACGATTTCCTCCACGCCCCAAGACTTGCACTTCTCGGCCACGGCGGCCGGCGCGGTCCCAAAACCGAGCGCCCGAGCATCTTCCAAGCTCGGTAGACCGATGGTGCAGCATTCGAACGCTTTTGCCATCCAGGTAGCCGCAGAAGCCTTATCCGGCCACAAGGCGGGGCGATGGTTGGTATCGAACGCGGCATGTCCGCCCGCTTCCCGGATCGACGAAGCGATCGACAGCAAAGCTTCGCGCCCGGCATCGTCCAAGATCGCCAAACTGATCCCGGAGAAATACAGCAAATCGGCCTGCATCATGGCACCGGCCCATTCCCCGCCGGACGGATGGTCGAAAACCTCGCGTGCCGGCGCATTGGACCGCCAGTAGAGGAAACTGCGCTCGCCGGCCTGGTCGGTCTTGATGGCATACAGGCCCGGAAGACGTCCCGGGAATCGCAGAACCAGGTCGGTCGCAAGACCTTCCGATTGCCATGCGGCCAGCATTTCATCGGAAAACGGATCGTCCCCGAGACCGGTGGCATAGTGAACCCGGCCATTGCCGCCCAAGGTCCTCGCGGCATAGACCGCCGTGTTCAAGCTGTCTCCACCAAAGGTGCGGGCCATCAACGAGCCGCCGCCGAGGGTCGAAACCTTGTCGCCGGTCTCACTCAATTCAATCATGCATTCGCCGATGCAGATCAGGGTCTTCACGCGCTTCGCCTTCTTTTCCCGTCAAACCTGTGCTGTTCGTCCAGGACTACACCGATTAACATCATGGATAAAGGACGGCGCTTCGATTCCCGGCGCGCAGGCAGCCGTCACACAAAAATCGGCCGGCGGGAGGGAGAAACCCTGACCATGGCGCAAAAACTGACCATAGCCCTTGTCGCACACGACGCCCGAAAGCCGGACCTGGCATCCTGGGTCCGCGGCCATGAATCTTCGCTGGCACCGCACAGCCTTGTCGCGACCGGGACGACCGGGGCCATGATCCAAGCAGCCTGCCCCAGCCTGGACATCCGGTGCCTGAACAGCGGGCCACTGGGCGGGGACCAGCAATTGGGCGCCATGATCGCGGAAGGTCGGCTGGATATCCTGTTCTTCTTTACCGACCCCATGACACCGATGCCACATGACGTCGACGTTAAGGCGCTGACAAGAATGTCGGTGCTGTACGACATCCCCATGGCTTGCAACAGAGCCACGGCGGAATTCCTGATCACAAGCCCGCATTTCAGGGAAGGATATGATCGTCAGCCAACCGACGCCGTTTTATCGACGCAAGTCCCAGCCCGGTGAAGTTCGGACCGTTGAGATCGAACTCGGTTTAGCGACATTCGAAAAGAAGGTGCAGAAATGTTAGACAAAATAGACAGGGTCATCGCGGCGGCGCCGGTCATTCCCGTCGTGACGGTCCGCGGCGCGGAAGACGCAGTCCCCCTCGCCCGGGCCCTGGCCGCCGGCGGCTTGCCCGCGGTGGAGGTGACCCTGCGAACGCCAGGGGCCTTGGCCGCCTTGGAGGCCATCGCCAAAAACGTCCCGGAAGCGATTGCGGGGGCCGGAACGGTTCTGTCCACGGGACAGGCGAAAGCGGCCGCAGATGCCGGAGCGGCCTTTCTTGTCAGTCCGGGGGCAACGGATGATCTGATCGCCGGAATCCGGGCTGTGGACATCCCGTGGCTGCCCGGCGCGGCAACGGCCAGCGAAGTCATGCGACTGCGCGAAGCCGGCTTCTTCCGACAAAAATTCTTTCCGGCGGAACAGGCAGGCGGTGCCGCGATGTTAAAGGGGTGGGGCGCGCCCTTACCCGATATCGTCTTTTGCCCAACGGGCGGCATTACCGCGGCCAATGCCCAAGACTATCTATCGCTGCCGAATGTCGGCTGCGTCGGCGGGTCCTGGGTGGCGCCGGCAAAATTGATCGCGGAAAAGGATTGGGCCGCTATCGAGAAACTGGCAAAGGCCGCTGCAGCCCTGCGTCGGTAGAGAACCGGCGGTAGGTCAAAGGTGGCGGATCAAAACCGGCCCGGGTTGCTTCATCCGACGCAAAAAGGGCCCCGTTTGCGTGTGAACGCCATTTAACGGGACCCTCATGCAAGTCGTTAACGCCCAGGCCCTTAGATGGACCTCGGGCACCGGGATAGTCCGCGTTAGCGGATCGCCTCAAGGATCGAACAGTAATTGGCGACAGCCGCGCCGCCCATGTTGAAGACACCGCCGACCTTGGCGCCGTCAACCTGGATGCCGCCGGCTTCGCCGCGCACCTGCATGGCCGTCAGGACGTGCATGGAAACGCCGGTCGCGCCGATCGGATGCCCCTTTGCCTTGAGACCGCCGGACGCGTTGACCGGCAACTTGCCGTCCTTCTGGGTCCAGCCTTCCAGCGCTGCCTTCGACCCCTCGCCCGGCGCCGTCAGGCCCATGGCTTCGTACTGCATCAATTCGGCGATGGTGAAGCAATCATGCGTTTCGACAAGATCGAGATCGTCCAGGGTCATGCCGGCCTTCTCGAACGCCCCTTCCCAGGCCTTCTGACAGCCTGTCAGATAGGTCATGTCCCGCTTCGACATCGGAAGATAGTCATTGACCTGATTACGGGCCCGGAACACGACCGCCTTTTTCTTGGACATCGCCGTTTCCACATCCGTCAGGACGAGCGCCGCGGCGCCATCGGACACCAGCGAGCAATCGGTCCGTTTCAACGGACCGGCGACAACCGGATTCTTTTCCGAAACATTGCGGCAGAAGTCGTAGCCAAGGTCTTTCTGCATCTGCGCCATCGGGTTTACGGCGCCATTCTTGTGGTTCTTCGCGGCGATGGTAGCCAGCGCATCGGACTGGTCGCCGTATTTCTGGAAATAGGTGCTGGCGATTTGGCCGAACACACCGGCGAACCCGCCTTCGGTTTCCGCTTCCTCCTTCACATAGGAGGCGCTCAAAAGGATCTCGCCCACCCGAGGACCTTTGGTATCGGTCATTTTTTCAACACCGACGACCAACACATTGCGGCCCTGCTTGGCTTCGATGAAGTTGACCCCCTGATGCACGGCCGCGGACCCGGTGGCACACGCGTTCTCAACCCGCGTGGAAGGCTTCCAGCGCAGTCCTTCAATGCCGTTCATGACCAGCGAGGATCCAAAATCCTGCGCCGAGAATCCACCATTGTAGAAACCGAGATAGATGGCATCGATGTCGCGCGGATCCATTTCCGCATCCTTCAGCGCTTTCGCCGCCACATCCACAATCAGGGACTCGACGGAATCGTCTTCCAGCTTGCCGAATTTGGAATGATGCCAACCGATAATGCATGCCGTCATAACACCAATATCCTTCCAATCTTCTGCCGGCACAGGTCATCCGTGCGGCTGTTGTTATATCTGTTGGCGGATTTTTATCAGGCGATAGGCGTCAGACCAAGTCCAAGCCGCCGCAAGATGCCGTGACCGGGAGGAAACATACCCAGATGCTCTAGGCGGCCACACGGGGCCGCGCGCCGGCACCGGGCGCTTTCGCCTCAACCGTTGGCGGGGCGGGCACAAGCGGCACTGTATCGGGCACGGTGTAGGATAGCCGATAGATGACCTGCGCTTCCGGGAACCCCTTCAATTCAAAGGTCCCATGCGGTGTGAAGCTGTAGTCTTTACCTTGGCAAAGGTCCTTAACAATGGAGGATACGCAGATCTGGTTCGGATCGGTCTTTGAGAGAACCCGGGCCGCCAGGTTGACCGGCGTTCCGAAAATGTCGCCGCTTTCATGGATCGGTTCACCCGCGCTGATCCCGACGCGTACTTCGAATTCACGGTCGGGCATCACGCTGGAAAAACGCTTGAACCCCCGTTGCATCAAGACCGCGGCTTCAATCGCGTTCTGGGCGGCCGGGAAAGTGGCCATGATCCCATCGCCGGTATGTTTGATCTCGCGGCCGCTGTGTTTCTTGATACCTTCCCGGACGATTTCATTATGGGCGCGGATCACATCCATCATCCAATGATCGCCGTTCTTTTGCTGTTTGGCCGTGCTGTCCACGATATCGGTAAAAAAGACCGCGACGAATTTCTCCCCTGTTTGGTGCTTCTCGGGCTTGTCAGCCGCATTGGACGGCCCCTTTTCACCCGCATCATCTAACGGCTTTGTCGGTTTCCGCCATTCGACAAGCGCTTCGTCCAAGCCCAGCGGTGCGTTCGGGTCGACGATACGGCGGTAGGCGGCGGACCGGCCCTGGCGATACATGCCGAAATAGCGGTCCTCCAAAAGATATTCTTCAATATTCGCGATGAAGCCACGCGCCAGCTTTTCCGTATTTCCCAACGACATCACGCGCTTCACCATGACGTCCAACGCGGCTTTGCCAATAATCTTGAACTTCCGGGACAACGCTTCCCCGGCCCCGGCCAAGAACAGGGTCAGCCCGAACTTGGTGTAATCGTCCACATCGGGACCGACGACGCGGCGCGCCTCGAGTTCCATTCGCTCCAACTCGTTCGACATCGCTTCCGGGTCGCCGTCTTCGTTTCCGTGCACGGGCGTGATCGCCAACTCGCTGGCGACCTGTGCCTCTTCCGGCGGCAGGTCCGGGTCAGCCTCATAAACAACTGCCGGCGGCTCGGTCTGCAAGGGAGGCGCCGGGATTGCCGCGGCCATATCCTCGAGCGATACGGTCTCGTCCAGCGCGACGGAGGGTTCCAATCCGTCCAGATCGCGGACGGGGACGAATGTGTCGATGAACGTATTCTGGGTGCCGAATGTCACATATTTGCGAAGCATCGGAACGAAAAAGGCGGCGAAAGAAAGAATGAACACAGCAATCAGCGTGAATTGCGCCGCTTTGACGCTGATGCCGATTTCCTGCTCACGCGCCCAGGCGATCGAGTGGAACGACGCGTATGATATCAACAGCGCGGGGATCAAGGATATAAAGCAGACCAGGATGACCTTGAAAATGATCTCGCCGATTGCGGCGCGCTCCATTGGCTCCGGGTCCGGCACACGGGCTTTCTTGGGTGGTGGGGCCTTTTTCTTTTCCCGCGCCGCTGCTTCCGCCTTTTGTTTCTTGTTGAAAGCCTTTTCGCGCTTCTTGGCATCCTTCATCGCGTTGGCGGCAGCCGACCCATCGGGCGGCGCATCCCCGGACCAACCGCGCTTGCCGGCCCCGCTGTTATTGGTGATCTGGCCGACCGGCGGGCGGGATTTCATCGTCGGGGTATGGTAGACGACCGATTCCTCGGACTCGTTTGTCGCCTGGTCGAAAGTTTCGCGGATGACGCAACTGGCTTCAAAACCGCCAGTGTCCAGCCGTTTCGCCTCTTCAGTCGCTTTCTCACGGTCGTTCGGGCCGAAACGCGCATGGATCTGCCAGCGTCCGCCTTGCAGGTAGTAGACCTCGAAAGAGACTAGCTTTTGACCGCTCATAAGCTTCCTTGAAGCATGCTCAATCCGTGGCTGCGACCGTCAAACCGGTCGCTCACCCAAAATGCCGCAAATTTCCGTTTGTTTCCGTCCCTAAACCAAATTTTATCACGGACCGGTCCAACGCGCGGCAATACTTTATACCGCCGTGGAAACTCAACCGGCTTGAAAATCGATCCAAATTCTCTCGATTTTTAGACGAGTCCCCCCAGCGCCAAGTCATCTAAACCGAATTCTATCGTCTATAAGAAAAAAATGCACGGTATTCCAGTAACGAATACGCCATTACCTGCGTATCACTGTGCGGACACTTCAATTCGATTATTTTTGACTTCAGTCGGGAATGGCCGATCTGTCGGGCCGGCCTCAGGAACGCGAAGCGTTGCGGCTGAGGTCGAGCCAGGCGGGGGCGGCAACCTGCACGGCGATGCCACCGGCGGTCATCGGTTGTCCCGCAACCGCCGCCTTCTCAATCGCTTCAAGTCGCAACAACGCCAGGCCGACGCCATCCGTTACACTTCTGATTTCACCCGCATCCCGGTCATCGAACAAAACCTGCGTTCCGGGTTCAGGCAATTCGCCGCCCTCCCCGGGGATGAACCGGACTGGCAGCAAGCGTTTCTTAACCAGACCACGATACTTGGTGCGTGCGGTCAATTCCTGGCCCATGAAACAGCCTTTGTTCCAATCGACACCGCTGAGTTCGTCGAAACCGTTTTCGAGCAGGATCGCTTTGTCGGGCAGCATATCGCGCGACCCGTCCGGCAGCCCCAGCGGTATTCTGACCGCATCGTAATCTGCCCTGGACCGAAGGTCGCAGCCTGTTTCGTCCGCCAAGACCTCTGGGGACTTCGGACTCAAAACACGCCAACCCATTTCCGAGTGCCGCGGGTCCGCGAAGACAACCCCATCATCGACCGCTGGCGCACCACCCAAGGCGGCAAGGACGGACCATCCTTCCGAAATGCCGAGCACCACGTCGCTGCGAAGCTTGTACTTGTGCAGGGTCCGGCCCAGATCCATCAGGCGATCGCCCCCCTCACAATCGATCAGGATCGTATCTCCATCGGCGACCAGGAAGAAATCGTGCCGGAACTTGCCCTGCGGAGTCAGCAATGCCGCCCAAACGGCTAGGCCATCCCTCACCTGTTCAACATCGTTGCTGACCAATCCTTGCAGAAAGTCGACACGATCGGGTCCACCGACCGAAATCACACCACGGTCGGTCAAGGGAATCAGAACATTATCGGTCATATGCCACCGGTACCACGCCACTTATCAATGGTTTCCGCGGTTGTCCCGCCGAGCCGTTCCCGGTGAGCGTTCCGCGCACCCCTAGGAAGTATGTTGTACCCCATGCGTTGGCAAGGCGAGCCCCTGCTTGTATATCGGCACTTCAGCCCGGACGGGCATCATGCTGCCGCGGGCGCGTTCGTCCAACCTTATTCACGCGGCCATCCGGCAAGGACGCCATGCGCATTCTTTTTGTGTCATCCAACCGCATCGGGGACGCTGTTCTGTCATCCGGCGTCTTGGCGGCGCTCTATGACCGCTATCCAGACGCGCGTTTCACCATCGCCGCCGGTGCCGCGAGCGCGCCGCTGTTCGAAGACTTTCCCGGCCTGGAAAAGCTGATCGTTTTCCAAAAACAAAGATCGCGCGGTTTGCACTGGTTTCATCTTTGGAAACAAACGGCATTCACCTGGTGGCCGATCGTCGTCGACATGCGGCGCAGCGCGATCGGGTGGATCGTCCCGCGGCACCGGTTGTACCGGGTGCCTAAGGCGGACGGCCCGATCCATCGTGTCGCTTTGGCAGGCGCCGTAATCGGGCGGGCCTTGGACCCGCCAGCCCCAAAACTTTGGGTGTCTGACGACAGGGAAGCCAAGGCGCGGAAGGTCATCGGCGGAGACGCCCCTGTCATAGCAATCGGCCCGACCGCGAACTGGCAAGGCAAGATCTGGCCCGCCGACCGCTTTGTCCAACTTGTCGGGCGGTTGCTGGACAACCAAGGGCCGCTTCCCGGTGCCCGGATCGCGGTGATCGCCGCCCCGTCGGAACGTGAATTGGCCGATCCCGTGTTGCAATCCATTCCGGCGGACCGGCGCATCGCCCTGATGGATATGGCGCTGCCCGATATTGTCGCCGCCCTGAAGCAATGCCGTGCCTATATCGGCAACGATTCCGGGTTGATGCATATCGCGGCGGCCGTGGGGACGCCGACTCTGGGCCTCTATGGACCGTCGAAGACGGAATTGTATGGTCCTTGGGGACCGCACACGGATTTCGTCAGGACCAGGGAAAGCTATGAGGAACTGATCGGCCGACCCGGATATGACCGCCACACGACAGGCAGCCTAATGACCAGCATCACCGTCGATCAAGTGTATGACGCCTTGGTGGGTTTGCTGAAACGGGTGGAGCGCTAGCGCAGCTTACCAGCCTGAGCGCGGCGGATTTCCTTGCATTTCAGATAGATCTGCAAGGTGTAGGTTCCGGCGCACAAAGCGAGCGCAAGGCCATAGATCCCTTCCTTATATCCGCCGCGATGGACGAACAATTTCCAGGACCGGGAAAAAATGTGCCTGAACGCCTTGAACAGGCTGGGATCGTTATTGTCCGCGACCGCATCCCGCGCTGCCAACGTCGTATAGCGGTTCACCCGCGCAAAGGTCTCCGCCAAGTCGCGGTCGACGAGATGGATTAAACCGTGCTTCAAGCGCCCGGAGGCGCCGGATAGCTCAATACTGGGATGGACCCGCTGCATGCCCCAGCGCTTTTCGCCGGGCGTGAACAAGCGGTTCGCACTGTTGACACCGATATAGGCGCCCCAACCGTGGACAACTTCCTTATCGCCAATGAAGTTCCGGACCGGAATGGCGTAAACCCCGGCTGCGGCAGTCTCGATGTGGGTACGGATTTCAGCGGCAAGGCCATCGGTAACGCGTTCGTCCGCGTCGACCTCCACAATCCAATCGCCCTTACAGGCCTGGATACCGAGATTGCGTCGTTCGCCTTCGATTTCCCAGGCGCCTTCGATCACATTAACACCCGCCCGTTCGGCGATTTCCTTGGATCGGTCCGTGCAGCGGTCAAGCACGACGACGACATCGTCGGCGAAGGCCAGACTGGCAAGACAGTCTTCGAGGTAATCTTCCTCATTATGCGCAACGACCAGCGCCGACAGTTTCTTCGTGCCCATGTTCATGTCGCGGAAACTACTGGTCGTCCCGGCCAGCGGCAAGCCGGACGGTGCCCCTGGTCGACATTCTTTCTCAATCCGCACCACCGGGACACCCCTTGCGGGGGGCTTCCTTGCTTTTCCAAAGAACGCCATGTAAGCCGACCCAAGGCTGACGCGGCTTGCACAGCCCCACACATCATAAGCGACCGGTTGAGGCGATAGGTTGGTTCGACTTGCCAGCAGGAGCGTACGGGTGATGGCTCGTCCGGCCGCCCGTTGAAGATTCTTCAAATAATGGCCGGCGCCAAGATCGGCGGCGCCGAAGGATTCTTCGAACGCTTATGCGTGGCTTTAGCCAATGCCGGAACCGAGCAGCACGCCGCCATACGAACCCATGACAGACGCGCCCGCCTGCTGGCTGAAGCCGGCATCCCCGTTACCGAAATGCGGTTTGGCGGGAAGCTGGACATCCTGACGGGTCGTCGCCTGAACACCTTGGCCCGATCCTTCCAACCCGACGTGGCGCTCGCTTGGATGAGCCGCGGCGCGTCGTTCATGCCCTCAGGCCCCTTCGTGAAAACGGCCCGGCTCGGCGGGTATTACGACCTGAAATATTTCCGCCGCTGCGACCACTTGATCGGCAATACGCCGGATTTGCGCGACTATTTGATCCAACAAGGCTGGCCGACTGAAAAATCGTGGTATCTGCCCAATTTTGTCGACGACCGCGCCCTGCCGGCGCAGGACCGCGCCGCCTTGGACACCCCCGAGGATGCGCCGCTGATCCTTTGCCTGGGCAGGCTGCACCGAAACAAGGGTTTCGACACTGCCTTGCATTCCTTGGCAGACCTGCCCGGCGCCTATCTATGGATCGCCGGTGAAGGACCTGAACGGGACGCGTTGACGCGCCAAGCGGAAGACCTCGGTCTTGCGCCGCGGGTTCGGTTTCTCGGCTGGCGAAACGACGTGCCCGCACTGTTGGCTGCGGCGGATATCTTCCTGTGCTCATCTCGCCACGAACCGTTGGGGAATATGGTGATCGAAGCCTGGGCGCATGGTGTCCCCGTCGCCGCCGCCGCCTCACAGGGGCCATCGCAACTGATTCAGGACGGCATCAACGGATTGCTTGCGCCGATCGACGACGCGGCGGCCTTGGCGAAAGCCGCCGACTCGCTCATCAAGGATGGGGCATTGGCTCAGGAATTGGCCGGCGCCGGGAACGCCGCCTATCGGGGGCAATACACGGAAGGACATGTGGTGCAGCAGTACCAGGACTTCTTCGATCAGATCTCCACAGGCGGGGCGTCCTCCGACAGAAGGGGGAATAGCTGATGTGCGGCATTGCCGGTGTGATGATGCGGCACGGCGCTGCCGTCGCCCCGAAGACCCTCGACGCCCTAGCCTCCGCGCTGCAGCATCGCGGACCCGACGGATCCGGCCGTCATTTGGCCGGCGATGTAGGGCTGGTGCAGACACGATTGGCAATCATCGATCTGCAGACAGGCGACCAACCCCTGTACGAACCGGGCGGCGCCGCCTTGGTTGCGAATGGTGAGATCTACAATTACGTGGAACTCCGCCAGGAAATGACGGACACGCCGTTCCGGACGCATTCCGATTGTGAAGTCCCGCTTTGGCTTTATCGGCGTGACGGGACCGATTTCGCCCGTGACCTGCGGGGTATGTACGCGATCGCCATTCACGACCCGTCGGAAGCACGGCTCGTTCTGGCCCGCGACCCTTTCGGCATAAAGCCGCTTTATTACGTCGAACGCGACGACCTGTTCGCCTTTGCTTCCGAACCACAGGCTTTGATCGCAGCAGGCATGGTCGCGCCGGAGGTCGAAGATCGGCAGCGGGAAGAATTGCTGCAACTGCAATTCACCACGGGCGGCCAAACCATTTTCAGTGGAATCAAGAGAGTCCTTCCCGGCGAAACCGTTGTGATCCGCGGCGGCCGGATTGTCGAGCGGCGGCAACGGCATGCCTTGCCAACGGGCGGCCCCGAGCACATCGGCATGGACGATGCCGTCCAGCGGTTGGATCACGCTCTCACCGATAGTGTTCTGGTTCATCAGCGTTCCGACGTACCCTACGGCCTGTTCCTATCCGGCGGCATCGACAGCACCGCGATCCTTGCCTTGATGGCCAAGCTGAACGATCAGCCTGTCGTCGCCTTCACCGCCGGTTTCAGCGGCGGCAAAACACACGACGAGCGCGACCACGCCCGCATGCTGGCGAAGAAGGTCAATGCGGAACACCACGAAGTCGATTTCGGGCAGGAGGATTTCTGGGCACTGCTGCCCCGTGTCGCCGCCTCAGTCGACGATCCCGCTGCAGATTATGCAATTCTGCCGACGTGGAAACTGGCGCAGACCGCCGCGCAGGGATTGAAGGTTATCCTCTCCGGCGAAGGCGGTGATGAGATATTCGCAGGTTATGGCCGTTACCGCAGTGTGCTTCGCCCGTGGTTTCTGGGCGGACGAACGATACGCCATCGCGGCAACTTCCAAGGATTAGACGTGCTGCGGGAGAACAGCACGGATTGGCGTGACGGCATCGCGACGACGGAGGCGGTTTCGCACGCGCAAGGCCGAAGCAAACTGCAAGCCGCCCAGGCTGTCGACGCCGCGGATTGGTTGTCGAACGACCTTCTGACAAAGCTGGATCGATGCCTCATGGCGCATGGTTTGGAGGGGCGCACCCCCTTCTTGGATCCGGTCGTCGCCGATGCGGCTTTCCGGCTGCCCGATGGCCTTAAAATCAAGAAAGGGCTTGGCAAATACGTTCTGCGGCAATGGCTGCAAAACGTCATGCCCGAGGCTGAGCCTTTTTCCAGAAAGCGGGGCTTTACGGTTCCGGTAGGCGATTGGATAGCATCGCAAAGCGGCCGCCTGGGTAGCTTGATAGAAGAGCAGGAAGCAATTCAGCAAATTTGCAAACCGGGAAGAGCCAAGGATCTGTTCACCGCGGGCGGCAAGCACAAAGGTTTCGCGGCGTGGATACTGCTGTTCTATGCGCTGTGGGCGAAGCAGCATATCGAAGGTGTGGATATAAGGCAGGCAACTGTCTTCGAGGCGCTGGCGCAGCGTTAACGTTGCGAGATCCCTCGATCAATCATGCTTCTTCTGCCGCTTGTCATAGGCGCTGAGCGCGCTGTTGATTTCACCGGCCATGGTTGCCGCGTCGCTGGTGGGATGGAATCCCAGCAGGATAGCGTCGGAAACGGGTTTCAGCAGGCTAACATCCTTGGTGCTGGGCGCCATCAGGTTGTCCAGTAGACGCTCCACCACATCGATCATGTTGTTGCAGAGATTGCTGACATGTTCGTATTCCGTACCCAGCATCCGCTCCGCGGTGTCGCGGCTGGTTGTCAGCACGCTGCGCAGATGTTCTTCCAGCTCCGGGTCGTCCAGCCGGTCTTCCGCCAACGCCGGAAGAATGAGGCCGACCAGGAAGCAGATCTGAAAGGCATTCCGTTTCAAGCGCTGATCATTGATGGTGTTTTGCGCCCGCTTGACCAAAGCGGAAAGCTTGGTCGGATCCATCTTCTCGCCGCTGATCTTCACACTCAACGTGTTCGGCACCTCGATCAGCGGGATATCCGATCCCCGCGATACATCCTTGCGGCGATCCGGACCGATATAATCACTGGTTACGACAAAAGGTTTCCGGTTTTCGGTCAGAACCTTGATCCTGTCGACCAATTGCTGCGGCGAGACCGGTTTCACAAGCAGATCGTCGGTTCCGGAATTGGCGACGTCCTGAACCAGCACCTCCGTCGGTCGCCACATCGTTACGATGAATGGGACGAAAGGGTTTTCCCCGATATGCCCATGCCTGACGTCGTAGATCAGTTCCGATACGCTGCCGCCCTTGGTTTCCGCATCGATGATGATCAGGTCCGGCGCACGGGTCGCCAGCAATTGGCGCACGTGTCCCACATTCTCGACGTCGATGACGTTTTCGAATTTCTCATTGCGCATTGCCAAGCGGATGTTCGAGCGGAGTTGTCGTTCCGGCTCACCGAACAAAATCTCAACATTCTTGCGCGTCTCCGGTCGTCGACCGAGATCAACCATCGCTACCAACTACGTCCCAAATGCTCCCGTGAGTTGGACAATCTCACACTGTCGTCGGGCTGTCCAACTGACGCAACATCGTGCAATTCCGGAGACTTACCGTATCCGAGCGATCCGACGTGACCGAGCTATGACGAGCGGGGATGCTTGATCGCCGCCTGGGCGGCTGCGAGACGCGCGATCGGCACCCGGAAGGGGGAGCAGGAAATATAGTCCAACCCAACTGTCTGGCAGAAGTCGATCGACTTTGGATCCCCACCATGTTCGCCGCAGATTCCAACCTTCAGGTCCGGACGGGTAGCCCGGCCACGCTCCTTGGCAATCGAAATCAACTCACCAACTCCATCCACATCCAGGGTCTGGAAGGGGTCCTGCTCGATGATGCCGCGTTTTTCATAGGCACCAAGGAAGGCGCCCGCGTCGTCCCGGCTGATCCCCAAAGTCGTCTGGGTCAGGTCATTGGTGCCGAAACTGAAGAAAGCAGCGCTTTCCGCGATGACACCGGCCTGCAGGGCTGCCCGCGGCAGCTCGATCATGGTGCCGACGGTATAGACGGGTTCGACGCCCTTCTCCTGGCCAACCTGTTTGGCGACACGGTCGATAACGTCCTTCAGCAGATCCAGTTCCTTGCGGATACCGACAAGCGGAACCATGACTTCGACATGCGTCGGCTCACCCGTCGTTTCGGCAGCCTCGATTGCCGCTTCGAAGATCGCACGAGCCTGCATTTCACAGATCTCGGGATAGGAATTCAGCAGCCGACAGCCCCGATGTCCCAGCATCGGGTTGGATTCGTGCAATTGCGCCGCGCGGCGCCGTACCTTTTCCACGCTGACGCCAATAGCGGCAGCCACTTCGTCGAATTCCACCGTTTCGCGGGGCAAGAATTCGTGCAGCGGCGGATCCAAAAGACGTACTGTGACCGGAAGCCCCTTCATGATGGTGAACAGTTCGACGAAGTCCGCCTTCTGCATCGGCAAGATCTTCTTCAAGGCGGCACGCCGGCCTTCTTCCGTTTCGGCGAGGATCATTTCGCGCACGGCGGTAATCCGGTCCCCGTCGAAAAACATATGTTCGGTCCGCGCAAGCCCGATGCCTTCCGCACCGAAATCACGGGCGGTACGCACATCGTCCGGCGTTTCCGCGTTGGCGCGAACACCAAGATCGCGGATTTCATCCGCCCATTCCATGATACGGCCAAAATCACCGCTCAATTCAGGTTGAACGGTCGGTACACGCCCTTCGATCACCTGGCCTGCGGCACCGTCGATGGTGATCCAGTCGCCTTCCGTGATCGTCACGCCCCCGACGGTGAAAGTGCCCGCCTTGTAATCGATGGCGATATCCCCAGCACCGGCGACGCAGGGACGGCCCATGCCACGCGCGACAACCGCCGCGTGGGAGGTCATACCGCCCCGGGTCGTCAAGATGCCTTCAGCAGCGTGCATGCCGTGAATGTCTTCCGGCGAAGTTTCAATGCGAACCAGCATGACCCGATCGCCGTTCTGCGCGCGCTTTTCCGCTTCGTCCGCGCTGAAGACAACCTGTCCGCTCGCTGCACCGGGACTGGCCGGCAGACCGGTGCCGATGACCTTACGGTCGGCGTCCGGGTCCAGCATGGGATGGAGGATCTGATCCAGCGATTGCGGCTCAATCCGGGAAACAGCGGTCTGCTTGTCGATCAAACCTTCGTCCACCATGTCGCAGGCGATCTTGATCGCTGCCTTCCCGGTGCGTTTGCCCGACCGCGTCTGCAGCATGAACAACTTGTCCTTCTGCACCGTGAACTCGATGTCCTGCATATCGCGATAATGCTTTTCCAGCGTCTCGCGCACCTCGTCGAGCTGCTTGAAAACAACCGGCATGACTTCTTCCATCGCGGGAAGCGTGGAATGCTGCATGTCCTTGCCGACGATCGTCAGGTTCTGTGGCGTGCGGATCCCGGCCACCACATCTTCGCCCTGCGCGTTCACCAGATATTCGCCGTAGAACCGGTTGTCGCCGGTCGACGGGTCACGGGTGAAGGCAACGCCGGTCGCGCAGTCCGAGCCCATATTGCCGAACACCATGGCCTGAACGTTGACGGCTGTTCCCCATTCTTCAGGGATATCGTGCAGTTTCCGGTAAACCACGGCGCGATGCGTTTGCCAGCTGCTGAATACCGCGCCCACGGCGCCCCAGAGCTGATCCTGGACATCCTGCGGGAAGGGTTTGCCCAGCGCGTCCTCAACCGTCTTCTTGTACTCGCCGATCAGTTCCTTCAGGTCGTCAGCCGTCAGTTCCGTGTCCTGAGAAACGCCGCGCAGATCCTTTTTCAACTCCAGAAGATCTTCGAAATCGTGGTGATCGACGCCGAGCACCACGTCGGAATACATCTGGATGAAGCGCCGGTAACTGTCATAAGCGAAACGGGCATCGCCGCTTGCCTTGGCCAGCCCCTCGACCGTTTCATCGTTGAGGCCCAAGTTGAGAACCGTATCCATCATGCCCGGCATAGAGACGCGCGCACCGGACCGGACCGAAACCAGAAGCGGGTTCACGGCGTCGCCCAGCTTGGTTCCGACAATGGCCTCCACGGCCTTCAAGCCCTCGGCAACCTCAGCGGCCAATTCCGGCGGGTAGGTTTCCCCGTTCTGGTAATAGTAGGTGCAGACTTCGGTGGTGATCGTGAAGCCCGGCGGAACCGGAAGCCCGATACTGGACATTTCCGCGAGGTTCGCACCCTTGCCGCCCAACAGGTTGCGCATCTTGGCGCCCCCCTCGGCAATACCTTTACCGAAGCTGTAGACCCACTTGGTCATCGATCAATACCCTTTCCCGATCCACGCCACGCCCGCCGATTTCGGCAGGACCTATTTGTCACCCTCAATTTGTCCAAAATCCGCAACCAGCCCCATCGTAGCCCGGATGCGGGACAAAAGTTTCAACCTGTTGACGCGCAAGGCGTCATTGTCCGCGTTTACCGTCACCTTCTCGAAGAAGGCATCCACGGGACTACGCAAACCGGCAAGCGCCGCCATCGCGCCGGCGAAATCTTCCGCCTCGCGGGCCGCGTTCGCATCTTCCGCCGCATCGCCCAGCGCAGAGGCCAGGGCCTTTTCCTCAGCAAGTTCGAAGATGGCGTCGTCCGGCTCCCCATCAAAGGAGGTTCCGTCTTTCTTCTCTTCGATCCGCAAGATATTCGCGGCACGGCGATAGGCCGTCAGCAGGTTCGATCCATCCTCGGAGTCGAGGAAGGTTTTCAATGCCTCTACCCGGGCAACCAAACGAACCAGATCGTCTTCATCACCAAGCGAGAAGAGCGCCGTGATCAGATCGTGGCCGACCCCTTCCTCACGCAAATGCACTTTCAAGCGGTCGGCAAGGAAGGCCAGCAAATCCAGCGCCGTATCGGTCGCCTTTTCCACCGGGACATCGACCAGCTTCTGTTCCGCGTATAGGCCGAACTGTTCCGCGAAGACATGCCCAAGCGGCAGGCGCAGCCCGTTTTCCAAGATGAGCCGGATCACCCCCAGGGCGGCCCGGCGCAGCGCGAACGGGTCCTTCGATCCTGTCGGTTTTTCGTCGATCAGCCAGAAGCCGGCCAAGGTATCGATCTTTTCCGCCAAGGAGACGGCGACCGAGGTCGGCGCGGTCGGGCAATCGTCCGCCGGGCCGGCCGGCGAATAGTGTTCCGCGATGGCATTCGCCACCAGGTCTTCTTCATCCTGGTCGAGCGCATAATAGCGCCCCATGATACCCTGCAGCTCCGGGAATTCGCCGACCATTTCGGTCACGAGGTCCGCCTTGGCCAGTTGCGCCGCGCGGCGCGCCAAGGTGCTGTCGCCACCGGGAACGTGTTCCGCCAAGGCATCGGCCAAGGCCGCGATCCGGTCGACCCGTTCCGCGACACTGCCGAGTTTGGCGTGGAAAATAATCTTGGCGAGGTCGTCGAGCCGCTCTTCCAACGGTGTCGAACGGTCCTGGTCCCAGAAGAACTTGGCGTCGGACAATCGTGCGCGCAGGACACGCTCGTTCCCATCCACGATGGCCTTGCCACCGTCGCCCGCCACCATGTTCGCGACCACCGCGAAACGCGGCGCCATCAGGCCATCGACGGTTTCCAGCGCAAAATACTTCTGATGGGTCCGCATAGAGGTAGTCAGAACCTCCGGCGGAACTTCCATAAAGGCCTCGTCGATCTTGCCGATCAGGACAACCGGCCATTCGACCAGCCCGGAAACCTCGTCCAACAGGGCCGGATCCGGCTTCAGGACCAGGCCCTCGGCGGCGGCCCGCTCCTCAAGCTGCTTCAGGATGATCGCCTTGCGCTCATCATGTTCCAGGATGACATACCGCTCGCGCAGTTTGGCGCGGTAATCCGCGAAATTCTCAACGGCGAAAACACCCGGACCGAGGAAACGGTGACCATGGGTCTCGTTGCCGAACACGCGCTTGCCCGGATTGAGGTCAATCTCGCCAGCCAGGACCGTCCCGTCGAACAGGGCCAGGATCGAATGCAGCGGACGCACCCATCGGAAGGTCGAATCGGCGAAACGCATGCTTTTCGGCCAGGGAAGCTGACGCACGGCGTCGCGGACGATTTCCGACAGAACTTGCGCCGAGGGACGTCCCTTGCGCTCAATCACCGCAAAATACACCGCACCTTTCGGCGTATCGCGCTGTTCGCATTCGTCGATCGAGGAGAGGCCGACGCTTTTCAGGAAGCCTTCCACAGCCTTGTCCGGCGCACCGACCTTCGGGCCCTTTCGCTCTTCCGACAGGTCCGGCTGGCTTAACGGCAGGCCGTCGACAACAACCGTCAGGCGGCGCGGCGTGGAATAGGAGGCGATCTCGGAAAATTCCAAATTGGCGGCCTTCAAGCCGTCGGCAATCAGCTTTTCCAGGTCTTTCGACGCCCGCACCTGCATGCGCGCCGGGATTTCCTCAGAGAAGATTTCAACAAGCAGTTCGGCCATCAGAGGTGCCCCCTGCTTTTCAGGAACGCTTCCGCGCAAGCTTTGGCCAGCGTTCGGACGCGTCCGATATAGGCCTGCCGTTCGGTCACCGAAATCACCCCGCGGGCATCCAGAAGATTGAACAGATGGCTCGCCTTCAGACATTGGTCATAGGCCGGCAACGCCACACCGCCGTCGATCAAGGCACCGCATTCCTTCTCAGCATCCTCGAAATGGCGCAGGATCATCGACGTGTCCGCCAATTCGAAATTGTGTTTGGAATATTCGACCTCGGATTGATGGTAGACTTCGCCATAGGTCATATCGGCGCTGAATTGCAGATCGTAGACGTTTTCCACGCCCTGGACGTACATCGCCAAACGTTCCAACCCATAGGTCAGTTCAGTGGAGACAGGATTACAGTCAAAGCCGCCGACCTGCTGAAAATAGGTGAACTGGCTGACTTCCATCCCGTCGCACCAGACTTCCCAGCCCAGGCCCCAGGCGCCCAAAGTCGGGCTTTCCCAATCGTCCTCGACGAATCGAATGTCATGATTCGCAGGGTCGATGCCGATTTCGCGCAGACTGCCCAGGTAGAGCTCCTGGCTGTCCTCCGGCGAGGGCTTCAAGATGACCTGATACTGATAATAATGCTGTAGACGGTTCGGATTTTCCCCATAACGCCCATCCGTCGGCCGCCGCGACGGCTGGACATAGGCCGCCTTCCACGGTTCCGGGCCAAGGCTGCGCAAGGTCGTCGCCCAATGAAAGGTCCCGGCCCCGACTTCCATGTCATAGGGCTGCAGGATCACGCATCCCTGCGCCGACCAGTATCGGTGCAGGGCAAGGATCATATCCTGGAAAGTACTCACGACATTGCGCCTGTGTTGACCAAACCCACCCCCGGCCGGTTGATAGGGGCATTGACTGCCCCTTGATTTGACTGCCCCTTGAATTGAAGGCGTTCCAACCGGCTAAGTGCGGCGCAACATAACGGCGGGTGGGGCGGGAATCAACGCGCGCGTGCCCTTGGCGTGCCTTGAGACTTTCGTTGGTGCCGCAAGGGTCCGCTTTCGCCACGCCGATCGCTGTAGCCAGGCACCCTAACCGGGCGCGGCAAGACGGTTTTGCCAGGGCTGACCGAGTAGGTTAAGAAACCACGACCCGGGACCGAGGGCGGGATATGAGCCCCGGAAATGAGGACAAAGCAATGTTTCCGACCAAAAGGTTGCGCCGCCTGCGCCGTACACCGGCCCTCCGCGCGCTGATGAACGAAACCCAAGTGACCCTGGACGACCTGATCTACCCGATCTTCGTCGAGGAGGAGCTGGACGCGCCTGCACCGATTGAGAGCATGCCCGGCGTTTTCCGGATTCCCGAATCCGGTCTGACGGCGGAAGTCCAGCGTATCGCCGATCTCGGCATCCGCGCGATCCTTCTGTTCGGCGTTTCCCGGCACAAGGATGCGACCGGGTCGGATTCGATGAAAGACGAAGGTTTGGTCGGCCGCATGGTCCGAACCGCCAAGGACGCCGCGCCGGATATCCTTGTCATCGCCGATGTCTGCTTCTGCGAGTTTACCGACCACGGCCATTGCGGCGTCATCCACGACGGTGACGTCGACAATGACGCAACGCTGGACAACCTTATCGAACAGACTTTGGTCGCGGCGCGCGCCGGCGTCGATATCATTGCGCCGAGCGGCATGATGGACGGCACCATCGCAACCCTGCGCGACGCATTGGACGGCGAAGGCTTCACCAACACCCCGATCATGGCCTATTCCACGAAATTTGCATCAGCCTTCTATGGACCCTTCCGGGAAGCCGCGGGCACGACGCTGAAAGGCGACCGCAAGACCTATCAGATGCAGCCGGGCAATCGGCGTGAAGGTCTGCTGGAATCTATTGAGGATGAGGCGGAAGGCGCGGATATCCTGATGGTGAAGCCGGGCATGCCCTATCTGGACATATTGGCCGATATTCGCCGTGAAACCCTTTTGCCGCTTTGCGTTTATCAAGTCAGCGGCGAGTATTCGATGATCAAATTTGCCGGCCAGGCCGGGGCGCTGGACGAAGATGCGGTGATGTTGGAAAGTCTGACCGCGTTCAAGCGCGCGGGTGCGGACCTTATCATTACATATTTTGCGCCAAAGTTCGCGGAGCTATCGCAAAAAGCCTAGTCCGCGGCGGGAACGAGCATCCAGACAGCCAGCAGCGGGTCGTCCCCCGACCGCATCGCATGGACGATGCCGGGTGGGTTGTGGAACAAGCCGCCAACACCCGGCGCCCGCCACTGCGTTTCAGCGTTTCGAAAGTCACCCGGCGACAAGACCAGATACAATTCTTCCGGCGGATGGGTGTGGTCCGGGTAACGCACACCCGGCGCCAACAGTGAAACACCAATCCACAATTCCGAACTGACGGCCAAGCCGTCGGGGCCGACGATAATCGCATTGCCGTGGCCGTCGGGAAAATTCGGGCTGCCCGTGCCCGTCGCATCGGGCCTGGTGAACCAGGAAAGGTGCGGCGCCAAGGCCTTCAACCCGTTCGTGACTTCGTTGAGCGTATCGCTGGGCATTTGAGCGTCCAAGGCCGGCTGAAGCCAGGAACAGACGGCAATTTGGCGTCCTTCCGCACTTTCCGCGACCGGCAAATGCTCGCTGGCGGCCCGTGCCTCAACGAAGACGCGTTCGAGTCCCGGCCCGTCCAGTGCCGGTTCAACAGCGGCGAACAGGCTACCCAAGAAACGATGCAATTTTGCGTCGAGGTCGGTCTTCGTCACGCCCTCACCTGGCTTTGTGGATCAATAAGGGCAGTCCTTGCGGCCGCAATCCGAGCCGCCGACCGGAACATAGGCCCCGCAGACGGGGCATTTTTCGGTATCTTCAACAGAAGGGTCGGTGCGGCCCGTCTTTTCGCGCATGGATTTGCGCAGGCGCTCGCCCATCGTGCGCTCGCCCGGGCGGCGGTCGCCGTCCTGAACCCGCTGCGTCCGCGCGTAGAGTTTGAACCCCTGCCAGACGATCACGATGACCGCGACGAGGACCAGAAGTTTTCCGAGCGACAATCCTAACATGATCAATCCCTACGCGGCGGTTCCGGGCAGGTCAATTGCCCGGCACCCTCGCCTACAATCCCAAACGCGACCACCAGAAACGGCGATCGGCGGCGTTCACGAGAGCATCCGGCAGGGCAGAGGCAAGATCGGCACCGATACTGCCGCCGAAACCGGAATCGCCCCGCAGCCCAACCATGCGTTGGACCCAGCCCTTGCGCGGAGTCATTATCGGCAGCTTCACATTCTCGCCGAACTTGCCGCGGCAGATGGTGCGGATTTCGCCCAAACCATCCACCAAGCCAAGCTCCAGCGCCTGCTGACCGGTCCAGAACTCACCACTGAATAGTTTCTTCTCAGGTGCTTTCAAACGGTCGCCCCGGCGCTCCTTGACCCAACCGGTGAACTGTTCGTGGATATTTTTCTGCAGAGCCTTCAGGCGTTTGATGTCATCCTGGTTTTCCGGCTGGAAAGGGTCCAACTGCGCCTTTGCTTCGCCCGCGGTATAAACGCGGCGCTCGATCCCGGCTTTCTCCAAGAGTGCCGGGAACCCGAAGCCCGCCGAAATCACGCCGATGGACCCGACGACGGATGCATCCGCCGCATAGATTTCATCAGCCGCGCAGGCCAGCCAATAGCCGCCGGACGCCGCGGCATCCTCGAGGAACGCGATAACCTTGCGATCTTTTTGCGCCGCCAGCAGGCGTATGCGCTTGGCGATAAGATCGGATTGCACTGGCGATCCGCCAGGCGAATTCACAATGATGGCGACGGCGACTGCCTTGTCGTTTTCGAAGGCCTTGTCGATCGGTTCCGCTAGATCAGCCAGGGTTAGTCCGCTTTGGCGGAAACGCCCGGCATCGCCGACAACGCCCGTCAGGCGTATCACCGGGATGACCGGCCCCGCCTCCATCCGGTCGGCAAGCCGCTGGCCAATGAATGGGATCTTCCGGACGAACGGATACGGTTTTCCGGGTTTTCCCTGCGTCCCGCCGGCCGATTTCCCGCCGGTTTGGTCCTTCTCAGTCATACCGTCCCCATATGTCTTTTCGAAAATTCAGGCTGATAGTCCAACCGACGGTTTTAATCTTCTTCAGGCGGACGGCAAGCCTCCTCCAGAATCCATTCCCGGAATTGCTGGGCCGGCGTGCGCAGAGGAACGTCCTCGCGGGTCACCAAATAGTAGTCCAGCGGCACTTCATCGCCCGGCCCCAAGGGCAGAACGAGACGCCCGGCCTTCAGGTCCGATTCCATCAGCGAAACCACGCCCATGAAAACGCCTTGGCCTTCGACGGCGGCCTGATGGCCGAGATGTTTGATCGTGAAAAAGGAACGGCTGTCCAAATGGACGTCGGGAACGCCCATGATGCGCAGCCATTCGCTCCATTCGTCCGGTCCGCTGTCATCGATCAGATTGTGTTTCAAAAGATCGCTTGGTTTCTCCAAGGGCGGCGCCTTGGCAAGATAGGCGGGCGAACAGACCGGGGCGAGCGTGCCGCCGATTATCCGTTCCGCCACAAGGCCCGGCCATTCGCCCGACCCATAGCGTACGCCCATATCGACATCTTCCCGCGCCAAGTCGACGAGTTCCGTCTCAGGCGAAATGCGCACCGCGACATCGGGATATTCCGCTCGGAACCGGTTCAGGCGCGGCACCATCCAGCGAGAGGCAAATGTCGGTGTCGTCGTCACATTGACCGGCCCCGTATCATTATAGGCCTTCACCTGTTTGGTGGCGTCCAGAATTCCCTCGAAAGCATTCAACAGTCCGGCGGCATACATCGCGCCGCTTTCCGTTAAGGCAATCGATCGCCCAACCCGTTTCATCAGCTTAACCCCGAGCCACTCTTCCAGCGCTCGGATTTGCTGGCTCACGGCCGCATGAGTGACATTCAGCTCGGCCGCAGCCTGGCTGACGCTCAGGTGTCTGGCCGTCGTCTCGAAGGCGCGTATGGCAGTCAACGAAGGTAGTTTGGGATGCATGAGTTTAATGTAAGGTAAACTTACATATTTGCAAGAATTCTTGACTGGAAATTTTTCTTCGCAAGGCGCAACTAATCGTTAACACATTGAGCGTAGAAAGCGTCCCGACGGACACTGGCTCGACAGACACTATAGCGGTTAAGGAGATTTGAAATGAAGACCTTTGCTTTGGACTACATGATGGTTGCAACCCTGGCCGACACCCGTGTCGATGACGAGCGTCAGGCCCAGTATTACCGTGAACTTCGCCGGGAAGCGGAAATGCAGGAGCGGAACCGCCAGGCGTGGAACGCGCGCTGGAAAGCCGTTCGTTCCCTGTTCGCCTCGACTGCGAAGCCGACGGTCCAGACCGGCAACGCCGGCCCGATCGCAGCTGCGTCCTAAGGACAGATTAAGCAGCGTGACGACAGCCTAGCGTATTGTAATGTCAGCTAATCGGTTTGGGTGTTTTGAAATTTTATTACCCTGTCGCCGGTTCTTGAAATTATCTTATTTCAATAAGCTTATGTTACAGTGCACATGACGATTAAACGGCCGGCAGCGGAATGGGATTTCCCATCTGCGCCGGCCGTTTCAATTTGTCGATATTTTGCACCGGGAGAAGCTGCGAAAGCGTCTCGGTAACCGCGTCGAAAGTTTGCAACCCCGAGGCTCAGTTCCGTACGGTTCGGCCTTAGCCCAAGGTGACTTTGATGTCGGTAATCTCGATCGTCGGGTCCAGAAGCTTTACATTCACGACCACGCCATCGACGGGCGGCGAACTGCCGAACGAAACATCCAAGCTGTTGCCGCTGGACTGTTGCAGCAAGTTCGTTCCCGTATTGTCGGTATTGCCGACCTGATTGACCGTTATCTGGATCAGCCCGGCATTGATATCCGACAGGGCGTCCCCATTGATGAACGTTCCGCCCAATTCCACCGAAACCCGCGGGATCGCGACATTTGCTTCGGTATTGGCAATGAATTCATACCGCTCCAACCCGTCGCGGATAAACCGTTCGACGCCTGTGCTGGAGGTGGTGATGGCGGTCGTGACAAGTTCGCCGCGGGTCCCGCTAGCGGTATCCACGCCCACGACGCTTAGATAGTCCAGGTTTTCGAACTCATCAGCCTCGTATTGCAGGCTTTGGAATTCCGCCAAGGTCAATTCATGGACCTGCCCACCGGCCAGTTCAGACCCGTTCAGGAAAAGACGACCGGTCGGATCCACCAAATCGTTGTCCTCACCGGTCCGGACACTGCCGCTAAGCCGGACCAATACTTTGTCGGGTGCTGTCGCAGAGTCGCTGATGACCAGATCGCTGATATTCAAGCTCGCATCGCCGGCAATGGCGACACGACTGCTCAAGAGCTGGGTCAATTTATTGTCCAGCGTTAAACCCGCGGTTTCGGTCGCAAATGTCTCGTTCAATTTAGGCCGGTTGGAAACGCTCTCGAAAGGCGTGCGCGGTCCATCGGAACTGATCCCGAACCGCGCCTGCAAATCCCGCAGGACCTTGTCAGGCGATCGGCGCAGGAACTCGTTTTCAGGGCGATCGCGGAATCTCAGTCGGTTTTGAACCGATCGAGCGTCAACGCGTTCCGGCTCTTCCTTCAGACGGTCAAAGATCCTCTGTTCCAGCAGAATATTTTGCTGGTCGATCACATTGGCAATCGGTTGGAACAGAAAATCGGCCGTCGACGAGGAAAATCCTGGGATAAGGGTCTGCTCGTTCCGACCAATCTGCGAGAATCCGGTCGGACTCCGCAATCGGCTCAGGGACGCGGCGAGGACGACGTTATTTTGGTTACGCGAAACGGATTCAACCATTTCCTTAGCCTTTCTGGCTCTCTATCAGCCATGCCGTTTTCGGCATGCAAAGACCGTTCCACATTCCTTCTGGAGGGTACACGGACTTTGGAAGGGGTCGTATAGCACGAAATGCGGCTTAAGGGAAAGATTCTCCGCGCTGCAGAACCGCGTCAGCCTGCGCGGTATAGGCCTGCCCATTGCCGTGCAAAACCAAGCCCGGCAACAAGGTCGCACCACCCCGCACACCCTTGCGCGCCCGCACGATGACGCGCTTCGCGGCAACCCCGGCGCGCGGCCAGAGGGGAATGATCTCGACATCGCCCGCCTTGCCGTGAAGCGCCGCCAAAATCGCATCCAGCCGGTCCGCCCGGTGAATGACCGTGAAGCCCCCCTTATGACGCAGCAGTGCCAAACCCGCCCCAATCCACTCGGCAATCGTTGCCGCGCTTTCGACATTCGACCGCGCCTTGTCGGCGATGGGGGATTTGTCCGCGGACAGCGCCTCCATATACGGCGGATTGGTGAAAACCTGGTCGAAGGGCGGCATTTCGCCCGGTAAAGCGGCTAAATTCCGAATATCCGCCTCACTGACCGTCATTCGGTCGGCGAAACCGTTCAATTCCGCATTGGTCCGGGCAATCGCGGCAGCATCGACGTCAATCTCAACCCCCAGACCGGATGCGTCGCGTACACGGTGCAGGTAACACAGCAGCGCCGCGCCGGTTCCGGTTCCAAGATCGAGCACCCGGCCGCTCGGCCGGGCGAGTGGGACCGCGGCGGCCAGCAGAACAGAATCGATGGCGACCCTGTATCCGTCGCGCTTCTGACGCAGACGTACCGACCCGTTCAGCAAACTGTCGTCAGTAAGGTCCACTTTCCCGTTTCCCATAGCCGACTCACCAATTTTCCCTCGCTTCGTCGAGTATCCGAACCGCGCGGTCGTAGTCCTCTCCATCGACCATCAGACGTTTGGGGAAAGCGCCGATCGACCCTTCGATCGCGCTGACATAGACATCCATCATCAAGATTTCGATATCGGCGTCGCGCAACAAGGCTGTCAGGAAGGAGAGCCTGACCGGGTCCGTCGTCCGCAACAGTTCGCGCATCCCCACCTGCTATGCTCCCGGGCTTGAAATGGTACGCTTTCGCCGTCCAGCGACGGACGGTCTATTTATCGTGGCAAAGCCTCATCAGGATACCGTGAATCGGCCGAAAAACCGCCTATATTCAATAAACTGACGCCAAGTGCGCCTTGACCAGCCTCGCCCCCTGTCTATGTTGCGGAGTATCGGCTGTAAAGCGGCCGAACGGCAGTTGGGCCCATTGGACGGGACCGCGATTGAATTTGCCGGCCGATACGGTCGGCAGGAGGGGACATGGGGATCGTCGTTGACATCAACAAGGATCGCGAAGGCGGCCAAAAGCCGTCCATCGACGCCTTGCAACGCCTTGTCGGTGAAGATCTGCAAAGGGTCAATCAACATATCCTGACCAACATGCAGAGCCCGGTCGCCCTAATCCCGCAACTTGCGAGTCACCTGATCGCCGCCGGCGGCAAGCGCTTACGCCCGATGCTGACCCTGGCTTCGGCAAACCTTTGCGGTTACACCGGCACGCGCCATATCGGCTTGTCGGCCTGTGTCGAATTCATTCACACCGCGACCCTGTTGCATGACGATGTCGTCGACGAATCCGAGCTGCGCCGCGGCCAAGAAAGCGCCAATGCGGTCTGGGGCAACCAGGCCTCGGTCCTTGTTGGGGATTTCCTGTTTTCCCGCGCCTTCCAGTTGATGGTGGCCGACGGGTCGTTGCAGGTTTTGAAAATTCTGTCCGACGCATCCGCCATCATCGCCGAAGGCGAAGTTCTTCAATTGATGACCGCGAATGATCCACAGGCCTCCGAGGAAGCCTATCTGGAAGTTATCCGGTCCAAGACCGCGACGCTGTTCGCCGCGGCAAGCCGGGTCGGTGCGGTCGTTGCGGACCGGCCGAACATCCAGGAAGAAGCGCTGGAATCCTTCGGGATGAATCTGGGCATCGCTTTCCAGCTGATCGACGACGTCCTGGATTATTCCGCCAAGCAAGCGCAATTGGGCAAGACCGTGGGCGACGACTTCCGCGAAGGGAAGGTCACACTGCCGGTCATCCTGGCCTGGCGCCGCGGCAGCGAGGAAGAACGCGATTTCTGGCGCCGGACGATCGAGCGCCTGGACCAAACCGAAGACGATATCGAAACCGCCATCGGGCTGATGACCAAGCACCGCTCCTTGAACGACACGGTGGAACGCGCCCGCCATTACGCGGCGATCGCCAAGGATTCATTGGGCATCTTCCCGGACGGCGACATGAAGGCCGCCATGCTGGAAGTTGTCGATTTCTGCGTCGAACGCGCCTACTGATTCGACACGCTATGATACGCCGCGCCACCGCGCAGGACGTTCCGACCCTCGCCAACCTTTACGCCCGCTTCTATGCCGAAGACGCGATCGACGTTTCCGTTGACCGCATCCGGAAGAATCTGGGCGCCATGGTGTTGGACGAACGCGCGGCCATCTGGGTGGTGGAACACGACGGCAATATTGTCGGTTTTTCGTCCGCCAGCTTGACGCTCGGCATCGAGTTCGGATGGGCGTCCGAGATCGAGGACCTTTACGTTTTGCCGGAGCATCGTGGCAAAGGTCTGGCGAAACGCCTTTTCCAAACCGCGATCGATTGGTCGGAGACGTGCGGAGCGTCGGAAATTCTGCTGGTCGTGACGCCCGAAGCGGAATCCGACCAGGGGCTTATCGCCTTCTACGAGAAACTGGGATTCAGCAGGTCCGACCGCATCGTAATGTACAAAAGCGGAAATCAATAGCGGGCGCCCCAATGACTGCCGCCGTATTTAGGGGATCAAGTCTTCCATGAAGGGCGGAAGGGCAAAGGCGGCCATATGGACCGACGGGCTGTAATACTTGGTCCGCACCTTTGCATCGGCAAACCGCCGCGAAAGATCTTCTACACCGGCCGCCGCCTCCAAATCCGTCGCCTTGCTAGCCCAGGTCAACGCCATCTGCCCGCCGATATAGGTGGGGGTGACCGTCAAATAAGTGCCGATATTCGGGAACAACCCGCCCAGCAACGTCAGCGTATCGGTAAATTCCTGCGGCTGATAGATCGGGACGCCTGTTTGGAAGACCGCGACTCCGCGGTCCGTCATCGCGTCTTTCAGCCGGCCATAGAATGTCTCGCCGAACAGAATTTCGGCCGGGCCGACGGGATCGGGACGGTCCGCGATGATCAGGTCATAGCGGCCTTTCGCTTCCGGCGCGGCCAGAAAATCAAACGCATCCACCGCATGCACGTTCAGGCGCGGATCGTCGAAGACACCGTTATGCACCTTTGGCAAATGCTGCTTCGACAATTCGATGACGCGCCCGTCGATATCGACGAGGTCGACCGACTTCACACCGGAATGTTTCAGGATTTCTTCCGCCACCGCGCCATCGCCACCACCGACGATCATCGCGTGTTCGATTCCGTCGAGAGCAAAGATCGCCGGCTGCGCAAGCATCTCGGAGTAAGTGAACTCGTCCAACTCGGTCAGTTGGATGATGCCGTCCAACACCAGAACCCGGCCATGCATGACGCTGTCGAAAATCAACAGGTCCTGGAAAGCCGTCTTTTCCTCAGCCACGACGGCGGTCGCACCGAATTGCTGCGCGTATCCATCGTAGAGAGTTTCGGAAACGGTCCTGGTACCAGTCATGGTCATCGTCAAGCAGCCTCGCTCACCTTCTTGGATTTCATCGGAATGACCGTCGCTTCGGCCCAGAACGGATAGCCCGCCACTTCGACATACAAGTCGGAATGGAAGCCGTTGAAATGGGTGCGATAAGCGTTTGAATAGGCGCCCATCTTGCCGATCTCCAGCCAATCGCCGGTCTTCACATCGTTCGGAATATAGAACGGACCGGGGCAGGAATCGACACTGTCACAGGTCGGACCGAAGATCTGGAACCCGGCCTCGTCGCCATCGATGGTTTCCGTTTCACCGAAACCATCCGGACGCAGTGTCTGAATCGGGAAAACCGGTCCAAGATATTTCAGTTCCGACAGGCCGCCGAACACGCCGTCATTCACGAACAGGTCGTGCCGGCGGCGAAGGTCGACACGGACCAGCATCGACTGGCCGACACCGACCAGGCCGCGGCCCGGTTCGCACCGCAGCGCGACCTCGCCTTCGAAGGCCAAATCATCGACCGCGCGCGCAATTTCATCGACATAGGACCGGAAGTTGCCTTCGGAGCCGGTATAGATCGCTGGGAAACCACCGCCGACGTCGAGGACATCCAAGGGCACATTCGCCAACGCCTGAACACGGCGGCAGATCTCCAGAGCCTGCCGGAACGCCAGCGGATTGGTGCAGTATGAACCGACATGGAAAGTCAGCCCGGTCTGGAAACCGCGGCGATGCACTTCGCCCAGAAGTTCCGCGGCTTCTTCGATCGGGGCGCCGAACTTGCCGGTCAGATCCATCGCGGCCTGGCCGCGCGGCATTTCCACGCGCACGACAAGGGTCGTGTCCGCGGTGTTGTTCGCGCCGACTGCGGCAACGATCTTTTCAAGTTCATCGATATGATCGAGCGCGAAAGCCTTCACGCCGTGGACGCGGTATGCGGCTTCGATCGCGTGCACCGGCTTGACCGGGTGCATGAAATGGCATTCCGCATCCGGGAACATACCGCGGATTAGTTCGATCTCGGCAATGGACGCCGTATCGAAATGGCGGACACCACCCGCATACAGGGCGCGCAGGACAAGCGGGTTGTCGTTGCATTTTACCGCATACAGGACATCACCCGGAAAATCCGCGACGGCCGTGCGGGCAGTGTCCGCCAAAACTTCTGGATAGACGACGTGAACAGGCGCTTCCGGAGAAAACGCAGAGACAAAAGAGTATACGTCGCGATGGGTTTCGCGCATTGTTCGACCCTCCCAATTAAGACCGTTGTCGGTCAACCGGGGAATCGAGCCTCTGCGCGCTCAACCGAACTCACCCGCGGCTCTACCCGCAGTCGCAAGCCCACGTTGGCTCTCATCCGTTGCAGCGCCCATATCGGGCCAAACGCCTTACATGTCCAGTGTTAAATTCAGAAATTTTTATGACCCGTCATCAAGGCCGCCATGCAATTATTGCATGGCCTTCAAATCCGGCTCGATTGTGCGAAAACGCAGGGCCTTATGGACGGCAGGAAAATGGCTTTATCGGACATACTGATATCGGTTGCGGCAATCGTTGCGGTGAACTTCGCCGCCTGGATAACGCCCGGGCCGAACATGATTGCCGTGATCAGCGCTGCCGTCTCCGCAGGCCGGCCTGCCGGCCTCGCAACAGGGCTGGGCCTGGCACTGGGAACCGTCATATGGGCGGGCCTAGCACTTGCCGGCGTCACCGTTTTGTTTGACGTATTTCCCGATGTCGCCTTTGCCTTACGCCTGTTGGGCGCGGGCTATCTTTTCTGGCTTGGTATGAAGGCTTTGCGGGCTGCGGCCGAGGACGATTGCAGCCTCTTGCCTGGCAAGAAGACATCGCCAGGTCATACTGTTTTGAAGGGCGCCTTCATTACCGGCCTATCCGTCAGCCTGACCAATCCGAAAGCCGCCTTGTTCTTCGGGTCTATCCTGACCGCTTTCGTTCCACGGGCAGCGACCGATGCCTATCTGATCGGTGTCGTGGCACTATGCGGCCTATTGGCCGTGTGCTTTCACTCGACGACGGCTTTCGTGTTTTCGACGCCTTTTGCGATCCGAAAATTCAATGATGGTCGACGGCGCATCACGGCGGGTTTCGGCGTGGTTTTTTCCGGGATGGCTCTGGCAGTCGCCTATGATGCGTTGAGACGCTAAACGGACTCTTTCCCGCAATTTAAGGCAATCGTAAAACTTCGGACATTGGTGCATGAGCGCGCACGGCACGCCCCACGGCAAAGGCAGACCGGCAAAGAAACGCAAGGCCGCATGAGGACGGATCAGACTAACGACGCGATTGGGGTGGCCGGATTCGGCCGCCCCTCACCGGTTTGTCGTGTGCCATCGGAATTGAGCCGCTCAAAATCCCTAGAGGGCCGACCGTAAAACTCGGCGTCCGCACCGCGCTCTTAAAGTCAGACACCTGCACGGCTCTATAGGCGGTTGGCCAGGCGATTGCCGGCGCCTTATCGTCCGAGTCTCGGATAGTCCTCTTCCAGGCCTTTAGGATAAATCCGCTGAAGGTCCGGAATTGTGTAGAAAGCAACGTGCAGCGGAAGCTCCATGATTATCTCGCTTTCGCGCGCCATTGGAACCACGTCGTAGTAATCGGTCACCCCCATGTTGAATCTTGGGTTTCCCTCTGCATCTGAAAGGGGCAGACACATACGCTCGACAACGCGCCGCGCCGGCGAGTTTGTCGTGTTCCCGTGAAAAATTGCCGGCGTATCCAGAATGTAGGCCCAGCGCTTACTCAGGATCTGGTCGAATTTCGGACCGATAATTTCCCGGGCCGTGAGGCCCTGGATCGATCGGCCATTGGCGGTGTTTATTTCCTCCCCCGCCAAACGGCACCGGAATACGCCGTCATCCGCCCGTTCGTATATCCATATGCATGGCAAAGCCGAGCGAATTTCCATTGGATCAATGTCCGAGCGTGCCGGCATCTGCCGATCGCCGCGGATGTCATTCCAGTGGCGGAACACAGACTTGAATCTGTCACTCAGCAAATGCTCCGGAAATACATCCGTTTCAAATTTCGACATAAATAAAATTACCCACAATCCGTGATTATCTTAGAAGCATACAGATAGGGCCATGTTACCCTCGCTTGCCGGCCGGTGTCCCGCGCCCCGGCGCCACGCTCACGGTCTACGGCGCTTTATCGGAAGCAATGCGCTGGAAGTCCGGCAAACTGAACACCACAACAGTGTCGGCGCGGCCGACAAGTACCGCGTCACGATCAATATACCGGTCCGGATCGAGATATTCCGAAGCCCCGAAGGTGAAGGTCGGCCGGCCGGCCGGATCGCTGAGCGGCAGACTGATCCGCGTTACAGTCCGATCATCCGCCGGAGCGGCCGTACTGGCGAAAAGGACGGCCGGTGTGTCGAGAACGAAATTCATGCGTTGGCGGATCGGATAATCATAGTCAGGTCCGAGGATTTCGCGCGCGGGACGTTTCATAATCGACTGACTGTGCGCGCGGTTGATCAACTCACCCGACAGTCGGCATGAAAACTCATCGTCCGGGCCACGTTCGTAAAGCCAGACATTCGACAATGCTCGCCCCAAGCGATAGGGATCGATGTCATTGCGCGATGGCATCACACGGTCACCGCGCGCCTCGTTCCAATGGCGAAAAACAATACGCAGAATCTCGCTGCCGAAATATGCCTCGAACCGCTCTGTGCCATCTGTTGGCATTATTGCAGTATTCCATATTTGTTGTGTGCCGAAGCACCTAATTACCGCTCACCGCCCACGACCGCGCAAATAGGTCAGGCGGGCACATCTTCGAAAAGCCGCTGAAACGTCGGAATCTCATAAAAGTTCACATCCAAGGATATGAAGTTAAATGAGTTCTGATCAAGTTTAGGCGCTGCTGAGTCGAAATATTGCGACACGCCGAATACGAACCGCGGCGTGCCGTCACTGTCAGCCAAGGGAACGCACAAGCGCTCGATGGTCGGGCCCACCGCGGAGCTTTTGGAAAACCCGTGATAAACTGCGCCCCGGTCCAGGGCATAATCCCAACGAAGCCTCACGACCGCATCGAACTTCGGCCCAATCACATCGCGCGCCAACCGACTTTGTATCGGTCGGCCGTAAGCGCTGTTGATTTCCTCACCTGCCAAACGGCAGCGATAGGTCATGTCGTCCTCGCGCTCATAGAGCCAGGTGCGCGTCAATGTGCGGCGCAATTCCAACGGATCTATTTCACGCCGCTCCGGCATGACGCGGTCACCGCGAACTTCGTTCCAGTGCCGGAACGCTATGCGCAGCATTTCACTTAGTTGTTCCTCTCGGAACTGGTCGTTTACTGTATCTGACATCGGCGCATATGGACATGTTCGCTCTGGGACGTACAGCGCTTTTCAGCCATCATATGGGTCAGTGTTTGGGAACCCTCAATGCGGCGGCCTCGATGCTTTTGGCATCGATGGCAAAATGATCGTACAGGTCTCTCGGCGTGCCGGTTTGGCCGAAATTGTCGACACCCAGCGGCGCCACGGAATGGCCTCGAACCGATCCCATCCAGGCCAGCGACGCCGGATGTCCGTCAATCACGGTACAGAAGCGCGCTTTCTCGGCGAGTGGTTCCAACAGGTCTTCGATATGCGCCATCTCACCGCCATCGGTCCCTTTCAGCCGGGCGCGTTCAACGCGCTGCCAATCGTTGTAAAGGCGGGCGGCGGAAGTGACGGCCAACAGGCCTGCCCCCGGGAATCGGTCCGCCAGGGCTTCGTGCGCGGAAATCGCCTGCGGTGCGACAGCGCCGGTATAGACGATAGCGAGCGATGCATCAGGGTCCGGTTTCTTCAACCAGTATCCGCCAAGCGTTATTTGGCGCTTGGTCTCGTCGTCCAACTCACGCTTTGGCTGATCTATCGGCCGGGTCGAGAGACGAAGGTAGATCGCCCCGCCGTCTTCGTCCTGCATGTAATTGAAGCCGTAGCGCATGATCTCCGCCAGTTCGTCGGCGAAGGAAGGTTCGTATCCCAGCAACCCGGGCTGCCCCATGCCGATCAGCGGCGTTGAAATGGATTGGTGCGCCCCACCTTCCGGCGCCAATGTCACGCCGCTCGGCGTCGCTACAAGCATGAAACGCGCGCCCATGTAGCAGGCGTAATTCAGCGCATCGAGGCCTCGGGAAATGAATGGATCATAGAGCGTGCCGATCGGCAGCAAACGTCCGCCGAACAGGCTTTCCGACAACCCCAGCGCCGCCAGGTTCAAGAACAGATCGTTTTCGGCGATGCCGAGTTCGATATGCTGGCCTTTCGGCGAGCGGGTCCATTTCTGGGCAGACGGCACCTTACGTTCGCGGAAAGTGTCCTCTTTTTCATAGCGTCCGAACAAACCGCGTTGGTTCACCCAAGGCCCGAGATTCGTGGAAACCGTTACATCCGGTGAGGTCGTAACGATCCGGTCCGCCAGCATGCCGCCCGCGCGTGCGATTTCGTTCAGGATGCGGCCGAAGGCTTCCTGGGTCGAGGTACGTTCCTGCCGCGATTGGGTAAGCGCCTCGGGGATCGGAACGCGCTGATCGGCCAGGCGGTACGTCTTGCGCTTTGCATAAGGCGCCTTCGCCATCTGTGAGGCCAATTCCGCTTCCGGCACCTTGATGCCTTCGAACTTGTCCCATTCATGGCCTTCGCGGACATTTTGCGCCTTGCGGAAAGCGTCCATTTGTTCCGGCGTCATCAGGCCGGCATGATTGTCCTTATGGCCCATCAGCGGCAGGCCGTAGCCCTTGATCGTATAGAAAATGAAACAGGTCGGCCGGTCGTCCTTCACCTGGTCGAAGGCGTGCAGCACCGCTTCCATGCTGTGCCCGCCCAGATTGGACATGACCGCGTGCAACTCGTCGTCGGAATAACTGTTCAACAGATCGTGCAGTTCGCCGATATCCGGTTCGTCGGCGCGGGTATCTTCCAGGATCTGCCGGCGCCAGGCCGGACCGCCCTGGAACGCCAGCGCCGAATAGACATCGTTCGGGCATTCGTTGATGAACTTCTTCAACAATCGCCCGCCCGGCTTCTTGAAGGCGTCCATCTGAAGCCGCCCGTATTTGACGGTGATGACATTCCAGCCGACGGACCGGAACATGCGCCCGATGACGCGGAACAGATGTTCGTTCACCACGCCGTCCAGGCTCTGCCGGTTGTAATCGATCACCCACCAGCAGTTCCGGATATCGTGCTTCCAGGTGTCCATCAGGCATTCGTAGACATTGCCTTCGTCCAGTTCGGCATCGCCGACAATGGCAATCATCCGGCCCGGATCATGATCCTGCGGCGTGATCCCCTTCATGCGCAAATAGTCCTGGGTCAGGGCGGCGAAATTGGTCACGGCCGCGCCCAGACCGACTGAGCCGGTAGAAAAATCGACTGTGTCATTGTCTTTGGTGCGGGACGGGTAGGACTGCGCCCCGCCGAAACCGCGGAAGGCTTCCAGCTTCTCCCGGCTTTGATTACCGAGCAGATATTGAATCGCGTGCATCACAGGACTGCCATGCGGTTTCACGGCGATCCGGTCGTGTTCATTCATCACATGGAAATAAAGCGCGGTCAGGATCGTGTTGATCGAGGCACAGGAAGACTGATGCCCGCCGACCTTCACCCCGTCCGGATTGTCCCGCAGATGGTTCGCGTTGTGGATCGTCCATGTGCTCAGCCACCGAACGCGCCGCTCAAGTTCCTCGAGAACCCGTATATCGTCTGCCGAATAGCTGGGTGCCGGGCCAGAGCCCGCGTCAATCATGGAACCGTCAGCCGCCATCGTTTCTTCCCATCGAACCATTCTATTTATCCGAACCGGGCCACCCCGTTCGGTCAGGCCTTAATATAGCCTTCCCGCGGGGTTTTCCCCCTTGGGGATGGAATAACAGTCATGCCCGCACTTCGAAATAGATCAGTTTCCCCGGTACGTGACTAGAGATCGGTGGCGGTGAGCGTTATCCGTGTTCAAAACCCGCCGCTATTGGTCTACCGTTCAGCCATGCGATTTTTCTCACATGCCGACAGGCCGGTGCATTTGGGCCGTTATCCGATGGAACGCCTGCCGCGCCTTGCGGCGGGAAGCGATGCGATTGGCAGGGTCCCGCCGCAAAGTGTCGCCGCGAAAAGCCCCGAGCAGACCCTGCCCCACGTCTTTGCACCCTATATCGATCTGTATCGTCAAAACCGAGACGGTGAGGTCGCGCCCGCCACCGCCCCTATCCCGGAGGATCGCCAGATCCGCACCGACAATCTGAAGGCAGGCTGTTATTTCCTGGATGCAGCCGGGGCCGGCACCTGCGTGATCCCGGCAAAGGCGCGGCAAGCGGGCCTGCCGGCAGAACACGACCACGCCCTTGTCATCCTGGTCGAACATGGACCGATGCCCGACCCGAACGAGGCCGCCTTTCCCTGGTTGGAAGGATCGGCCGACGCGGTGGCGGACCTGCGCGCGGCCGAAATTGCCGTCTGCCTCGCAGGGTATTTGCGCAATATGGGGTATTCGGCGCGGGTGCATTTCTCCTTCCCCGATTGCGCGGAGGTAAATCTGTCCGCGCTGGGCCTCCAATGCGGGCTGACCGAGATGGTAAAAGGGGTGGCGACTCATCCTTATATCGGCAACGGCTTCCGCCTTGCCGCCGTCACCACGGATTTCGCGATTGCCGATGAGGCGCCACTCGCCAAGCGTAGCGCGACCGAGACGTTCCTGGCGAAAGGTCCGGCCTGGTCGCTGGGCTTGGGCGCCGCCGCAACGCCGTTCACCAAGACGGGCAGCCGCGCCTTGCACCTGGGCCCCTATCCGATGGAGACGATCAAACGAGTGGATAGGCCGACGACTCTGGTGCACGAGGCGAAGATCAAGCGGGTCGCCAAACGGGCCGAATTCTTTCAGCGCGCCTTGATGGGCGACCTGGGGGAAAAGGCCCAGCGGGAGCGGAACCGCTTCGCGGTGAAAAATCCCTATGCCTTCGCCATGGTTCCCCTCATTCGCGGCATGGTGCCGTTTCAACACGGGCCCCGGCATAAGGATGCCGCGGCCGCGCTATCGCCCGGAACCGAAGACGCAGAACGGAACGCCCGCGCGGTGAAGGGGCTCGCCTATCATCTGGGCGCGGATATGGTCGGAATTTGCGAGGCCAAGGATTACGCCTGGTACACCCATGACGCGGAAGGAAAGCCGGTTCCTGTCCGCCATAAATATGCCGTTGTCATGCTGATCGACCAGGGATTCGAAACCATGGAGGGATCCAGCGGCGACGACTGGATATCCGGCGCGCAATCCATGCGGTCCTATATGCGCGGCGCACAGATCGCCGGCGTCATGGCGGCCTATCTGCGCCGCTTGGGCCATGATGCACGGTCGCAAACAAATGCGGATTCGGAAGTGCTGCATATCCCCTTGATCCTGTGGGCCGGGTTGGGGGAGATGAGCCGGATCGGCGAACTTGTCCTGAACCCCTTTGTCGGGCCGCGTTTCAAATCGGTGGTGCTGACCACCGACATGCCGCTCGCCATCGACAAGCCAATCGATTTCGGCCTGCTGGACTTCTGCGAAAAATGTACGAAATGCGCCCGGGAATGTCCCTGTTCGGCCATCCCGCTCGGCCCGCGCATCGAATACAACGGATATGAAATCTGGAAGCCCGACGTGGAACGCTGCACCCGCTACCGGGTAACCAACCCCAAGGGCTCGGCCTGCGGTCGCTGTATGAAGACCTGCCCCTACAATACCGAGGGATTGCTGTCGCACCGCGCCGTTCTGTGGGCCGCCATCAACGTTCCCGGAAGCCGCAGGGCAATCGCCAAGTGGGATGACAAGGCCGGCAACGGGTCGATCAACCGAGTAAAGAAATGGTGGTTCGACTTGGAACAGGTGGGCGGCGTAGCAATCACCCCTCGCGCGGGCGCGAACGAACGCCAATTGAACCTGGACGGGAATATCGATCCCGCCGGCCAGAAAATCGCGCTCTATCCGCCGGAAGAACATCCGCCGGGCGACATGCTGGATCCACGCCCGATAGACCGGAAACAGGCCCTGGAGAGAGGGGCCAACACACCCGCCTATCGACCGAATGTCGGAGAGACGCAATAAGATGCGCCGTCTTGGAATCGCCCTGGCCGCTTTCTTCCTGCTTGCCCTCGGGGCGACGGTTCTGGCTTGGGTCAATCGAATCCCTTTAGCGGAATGGGCGATCGACACCTATCAGTCGGAAACGCCGCTCGGCCCCGTTTCCGTTCGGATCAGCGATATCTCGTTGTCTTCGGTGACCATTGCCGAAATCCGGGCCCGGTATCGCGGACCGATCGCGATGCAGGACATCACGGCAGATTTCGAAATCGGCCGGGATTGGAATCTGAACCTGCCGTCGGTTCGGATTGGGTCGTTGAACGCCGCGCTCTCGTTCGCCGATTGGTTTGACCTGCTCGATACAATCGGGTCCGGTGACCCGGGGGCCGGCGAAACAGGCCTACCGACATTTTCGGTTTCCGTGGGCGCGGTTTCAGTAGAGACCATCGACCTCTATGCGGAAACGCCCAAGGGATATGCTCTGCTGAACGGCGATTTAGCGTTCGACGGGCCAATTGATTTCTCGCAACCGACCGCGCTTGCCCAACTGGCAGATGGTTTGGACGGCACGCTGCTGCTGAGTGCGGGCGCAGCGGGCTTTCCGGTTAAGACGGGCGCGATGGGGGGCGGTTCCCTGGTCCTGACCGCGACCTTCGCCGACAATCTTGCCAAGGTCGAAGCCATCGCGCCGCTTAGGCTCAACCTTGAGGTTTCGGAACCCCTGCCGACGCTGCCCAATTTGCCGGTGGGCACCTACCGCGCAGATATCGGGTCGGATGAATTGCCATTTCGGATGTCTGTGGGATACGGGGTCGATCCGGCCCCGGCCTTGCGCACGTTGATCCTGGCGCCCTTTCCCTTCGCGCTCGACACGCCCTTCGGGACAGCCTCTGCCAATGCGACGACCGCCCCCATGCAAGTGGATGAAGCCCAGGCGGACCCGACGGCGTTGCATCTCGGCATGAAAGGCGAACTCAAACTCTCGGGCCTGCCGCTGCCGTCTGGGATGAAGGCGGACATTTCGGGTGGGTTCGAATTCGACAAGGGCAATCGAACAAGCATCGCGCTTGCGAAAGGGTTTAAGGTATCGCTCGATGTGTCGGCCTCCCCCACCCTGGCCGATCTTCCCCAAGCCGCGCAGGACATGCTCGGCGACACCCTGTCCTTGGCGACCCAAAGCAAGGTCGAAGCCGTGCTTGCGGAAAGCGAAGACGCAATCGTCGGCGAAGGGGCCATGACGCTGAGCAGCGGCGCGGTGACCGCAGGCCTGCCATCCGGTTTCGCGCTGGAACTGACGCCAAAGAACGAAATGAAAGCGAGCACGGAAGCCTTCACACTCGCCCTATCCCAAAGCAAGGCGCCCATCGCGGTAACCGCCGATCTCAACACGCTTTCCATGACAGTCGCCGCGGACGGCACCATGCGGGCACAGGCCGGTTATCGGATCGAGACCGATCAAGGCCAGTCGTCTGGGTCCTTTTCCGTGGCAAGAACGGATGACGAAACGACGGTCGACATCACGGACGCCGAAATAGCTTTGCCGGGATCGGACATGACGATCCCCTCCTTCCGCGCCACGGGCCGCATGGCCGGCGATGGTGTCGAGCTGTCCGCAACCGTTGATGAAATTCGTCAGGGAGAATTACGGGCCTTGAAACGCCCCTTGTCCCTGACCGGAAAGATGAAACTTGAGGATCCGGGTTTCGATTTCAACATGTCGGGCGCGGTCGACGAGATCATTTCCGTGTCCGCGAAGGGCACCTATGCCGACGGCGACATTGTCATGACGTTCGGATCGAAGGACATCCCCCTTGGCCCTGACGGCTTGGATCTGAGCGAGTTGACCGACCTGGTCGACCTGGGCCGATCCGACCCCAACGGATCAATCCGCGTCGAAGGTGAATTGACCTATCAACATGACGCGATCAGCGGCTATGCGGACCTGCATATCGCGGAGATCGGCTCCGTCCTCACCGACGGAACGGAAGTGTCCATTCTGGGCACTGTGACCTTCGACCTTTCCCGGTTGCCGGCAACCATGAGCCCGGCAACCCTGACCGGGACGCTTTCCTCCGACATCCTGGGCAATATCCCGTTTGAGGAGACCTTCACACTGCGTGAAACGGGGGAAATGGTCGTTCAGTCGCTGGAGGCGCAATTCCTGGGCGGCACCATCACCCTCAGTGAGGGCCTTGCCAGCGCTTCGGCAGGAACATTGGATGGACTTATCCATGCTTCGGCGATCGACCTTAACGCCCTTGCCGTCATGATGAATATCGAAGGGCTCGGCGGGACAGGCCGCTTGACCGGCGATCTGAAATTCAAGGTGAAAGAAGACGCCGTCATCGTAGAGGGCGGAGAGTTGAGCGCCGAAGAGCCCGGCATGTTGCGCTATAAGGGCGAAGCATTAAGCGCCGCCGCCAACGGCAACGAAAACCTCGCCCTGCTCGTCCAGGCCCTGGAGAATTTCCACTACAAGGTCCTGACCCTGGGCATCGATATCCCGGAATATGGTGAAGGGGTCGTGACCCTCCATCTGGAAGGCAACAACCCGGATGTCCTGGAAGGGTATCCCTTCGACGTCACGATCAACTTGGAAAGCGAATATGGACGGCTGATCAAGACCTTCCTGAACCTGTACAACGAAATGGACGTCATTCTGCAAGGGGCGCTTCGCTAAGCCTTCGAGAAAAATCAACATCGCCATAATTTCGCCGTCTTTGCCTGTTCCTATCGGACGGTTCCGGCTAAGCTACCACCGGTACGGATTGATGGATCAGCCAAGGACGGCAGAATGAAAGCCTATCGGCTAGTGTTATTTGGGATCGTGGCGCCCCTGGTGATGGCGGGGTGCACACCGACCGTTAAGGTCGAGGCACCGTCGGAGCCGATCACCATCAATCTCAACGTCAAGCTGGACGCGGAAGTCCGTGTGAAACTAGAGGAGAAGGCACAGGAAGATGTTGCTAAAAACCCAATCTTCTAGCCCGCGACCGGCTTTTCTTTTGGCGCTGCGTGCCCCGCTATTCCTTTTTGCGATGGTGTGCGCCGTTCTTTTAGCAAGCGGTCAGTCGGCAGTGGCGGACCCCCTCGACGCCCCGCGGGAGGCGGGCCTGGTCGGCGAGCGCTATGACGGATATGCCGAAATTCGCGATTCTGCCGCGCCCGCGGATGTCGCCGCGCTTGTCCGGTCAATCAACCGGCAACGACGGGACTATTACGATCAGTTGGCGAAGAAAGAGAATGTCAGCCCCGCAGAGGTCGGCAAGCTCTACGCCAACAAGATATTTCAGTCGGCGCCGCGCGGCTATTGGTTCAAGGACCAATCCGGCCAATGGAAGCGCAAATTCTAGAACCCTGTTCATAAAGCCCAACGCACCCGGCGCTGGATTTTCATCCGTTGGGCCGGGATGATGTTCCCGGAATGGCCCTTGTTCCATACCGGCTGGGACGTAATATCTTAACCAAACCTTGGCCGTCCTCCCCACGGATCTTACCTGTGGGGTCTGTTTTCCTTTTCGAACCTGGCAATCGTCTCTTCACGCCTGCGAAAACAAGAAACGGGATCGGTCGGGTAAACATGTTCGGATTCAGAAACACGGTGATGAAACAATGACCAATAGCCTGCCCAAGAATGTCGACGACACCATGACCCTTCTGGGCGAAGGCAATTACGTGGCCGACCGCAGTCTGGCGACGGCGCTTTTTCTTTCCTTGGAACTGAAGCGCCCCCTTTTCCTGGAAGGCGAAGCCGGCGTCGGGAAAACGGAAATCGCGAAGGTGTTGAGCAACACGCTCGGCCGGGATCTGATCCGCCTGCAATGCTATGAAGGGCTCGATGTCTCCGCGGCGGTCTATGAATGGAACTATGCCCGGCAAATGCTGGAAATCCGGATGGCCGAGGCTTCCGGCGGCGCCGACCGGCAGACGCTGGAATCGGAACTTTTTTCCGAACGCTTTCTGACGAAACGCCCGATCCTGCGCGCATTGGAACCCCATGCGGGTGGCCCGCCGGTCTTGCTGATCGACGAGTTGGACCGGACCGACGAACCCTTCGAAGCCTTTCTGCTGGAAGTCTTGTCGGACTATCAGGTAACCGTGCCGGAAATGGGCACCGTCAAGGCGGAAACGCCGCCGCTGGTCATCATCACGTCGAACCGTACGCGTGAAATCCATGACGCTATCAAACGCCGCTGCTTCTATTATTGGGTCGATTACCCGAACGCGGAACGCGAATTCGAGATCCTGAAGATCAAGGCGCCCAACGCGTCGGAAGACCTGTCACGACAGATCGTGGCCTTCGTTCAAAAGATCCGCAGTCTGGATCTGTTCAAGCTGCCCGGCGTCGCGGAGACCATCGACTGGGCCCAGGCGCTGACGCAATTGGACCGCCTGACGCTTGACCCGGATACCATCAACGACACGCTGGGCACCTTGCTGAAGTACCAGGACGATATCGCGAAAATTCAGGGGTCCGAGGCGGCCCGCATCCTGGACGAAGTCAAGGCGGAGATGAGCCAGAAGGAAAGCGTATGACGGCGGGGCCTTCCGACGACAAACGGGATGAAAACACGCTCGCCGAAGGTGATGTAAAAACGGACGAGCAGCATGTCGCCCCCAACTTTTTCGTGGGCGAAGCGGATGGCGGCCGTCTGGCCGACAATATCATGCATTTTGCGCGGGTGCTGCGCCGGGCGGGACTGCCTGTCGGCCCCGGAAAAGTGCTAGAGGCGGTGAAGGCCGTCTCGGCCGTCGGCGTTTCATCCCGCAAGGATTTCTATTGGACTTTGCATGCGGTCTTCGTGAACCGTCGCGACCAACGCGAAGTGTTCGATCAAGCTTTTCACTTTTTCTGGCGAAACCCCAACCTGCTGGAAAAAATGATGGGAATGATGCTGCCATCGACCAAGATGGACGAGGCCGCCGCCCCCCCGAAGGACGAAATGTCCAGGCGGGTCGCCGACGCCCTGGCCGGCGACAAGCCCGGCGACGAACAGGACGAGGCCAGCGAGCCCGACGAAGACTTGATCGAGATGGACGCGACGCTCACCTTCTCCCGCGATGAGGTGTTGAGTGAGAAGGACTTCGAAAAGATGTCCTCGGCCGAACTGGCCGAAGCGCGGTCCGCGATTCAGAAACTGACCTTGCCGATCCGACAGGTGCCGAACCGCCGTTTTCAACCCCACCCCCAAGGCCGCCGCGTCGACATGCGCGCCACGCTGCGGGAAGCCGCCCGCTTCGGCGGGGACTTGGCCGCCCTGAAACGGCGAAAGCACACGCGCCGCCCGCCTCCCTTGGTGGTCCTCTGCGACATTTCCGGTTCGATGGACCGTTACGCCCGGATGCTGCTGCATTTCATGCATGCCCTGACCAACGACCGGGACCGGGTTCACACTTTTCTGTTCGGCACACGACTGACGAACATCACGCGCTATCTGCGCTACAAAGACCCCGATGCCGCGGTGGATACGATTTCCGAGGCGGTGGAGGATTGGTCGGGCGGTACCCGCATCGGTCATGCGCTGCACGACTTCAACGTCAATTGGTCGCGCCGCGTCCTGGGCCAGGGCGCCGTCGTCATTCTGATCACCGATGGGTTGGACCGAGAGGGCGCGGAGGGCGTCGCCGAAGAGATGGAGCGTCTTCACAAATCGTGCAGACGTTTGATTTGGCTGAACCCGCTTCTTAGATATGACGCCTATGAGCCGCGGGCCGCAGGTGCCCGCGCGATGATGCCGCATGTGGACGAGTTTCGCGCCGTGCACAATTTGGGCAGCTTGGCTGAATTAGCGGAAGCGCTGGGCAAGGACGCATCCTTGAGCCGCCGGGAAATGGCCCGGTGGCGCGCCGCCGCCGCTTGATCGACCCGGCCCCGTGGCCGGTACAGGAGAGGATCCCTTCATGACGACTGATATCTTGCCCGAAAGCAGCCAAGACGACGTCCTGGCACAGGCGGATGCATGGCTCGACGCCGGCGACAAAGTCGCCCTGGCGACCGTGGTGCGGACCTGGGGGTCTTCGCCCCGCCCGATCGGCAGCCAATTGGCGATCAATGCCGATGGCCGTTTCGCGGGTTCCGTTTCCGGCGGCTGTATCGAAGGCGCGGTGATTACCGAAGCCTTGGAGACGATGGAGGACGGCAAACCACGCAAGCTGGAATTCGGCGTTTCCGATGCGATGGCCTGGGAAGTCGGCCTTGCTTGCGGTGGCGAGATCGAGGTTTTCGTCGAAAAGCTGGATGCCTAGAAAATGAAACGCATCGTTCTGAAGGAATTGCGCCGGGCCCGGGATAGCAGGGTCCCGGCAACCCTGGTGACCGACCTCTCGACCGGCGCGCAAACGCTTATCGTCGGTGAAGCTTTCTATGGCGACCCCCTGCCCGACGCGTCTGAGTTGGAACAAGTGATCGACCAGGTAATGGTCAAGGACAAGGGGCGCACGATCGAAGCGGGCGACAGCCGGATTTTCATCCAGCCCTTCAATCCGCCGCTACGCATGATGATCATTGGCGCGGTGCATATCTCACAGGCCTTGGCACCGATGGCCAAGATTACCGGTTATGACGTGACGGTGATTGATCCCCGCACCGCCTGGGCGACCGAAGAAAGGTTTCCCGGTGTGGTGCTTGATCAGCGCTGGCCGGACGAGGTGATGGAAGAAACACCACCCGACCGCGGCACGGCCGTTGTGACCCTGACCCACGACCCAAAGATCGACGACCCCGCCTTGGAAGTCGCCCTGCGTAGCGATGCCTTTTATATCGGCGCCTTGGGCGGCAGTAAGACAAATGCCAAGCGCGAGGAGCGGCTGAAGGAATCCGGTTTGACCGCGGAACAGATCGCCCGCCTGCACGCGCCCGTTGGGCTCGACCTCGGTTCCGTCTCACCCGCCGAGATCGCCGTGGCGACCCTGGCCCAGGCGACACTCGCCTTGCGCGGGCCACGCCGGAAAGGGTGATCGGAACCAGCCATGCGGTTTGGCGATATTTCCATCGATAAGGCTTTGGGCAGCATCCTGGTCCATTCGACGCGGGCCGGGTCCAAACGCCTAAAGAAGGGGCGCATCCTGGCCCAGTCCGATCTGGATGCCCTGCGGGAAGCGGGTATCGCGTCGGTCATCGTCGTGACCTTGGATGCGGACGACGTTCACGAAGACTTGGCCGCAAAGCGTATCGCCGAGGCAGCCGCGGGTCCTGGCGGTTTCGAAGCAGGTTCAGCGCAATCGATCAGCGCGCCTTTCACAGGGCGGGTCAATTTGATCGCGGAAGCCGCCGGGATCGCTAAAATCGATACCACTGCCGTCGACATGTTGAACCTCGTAGACGAAGCGATCACCATCGCGACCGTGCCGCCCTTCGCCGTCGTTCAGCCCGGTCAGATGGTTGCCACCATCAAAATCATCCCCTTCGCCGCACCGGAAGACCTGGTCGCGCGCTGCGAGGATATTGCACGCCAGGCAAGCCCAATGATTGCCGTCGCCCCATTCGCGGCGAAACGCACCGCCTTCATCCAAACCCGGCTGAAGGACACGAAGGAAAGCGTGCTGGACAAGACAACGGCCGTGATGACGGCCCGGCTGGAAAAGGTCGGTGCGTCCTTGGCAGGGGAAGTTCGGGTTCCACATGAGGTTTCCGTGCTGGCTCAGGCGATCACTGATTTGGCAGCCAAGGAGACCCCTGACCTGATCTTCATCGCCGGGGCCTCGGCGATCACCGATCGCCGGGACGTCATTCCGTCGGCCATAGAACAGGCCGGCGGCACAGTCGATCATTTCGGCATGCCGGTCGACCCAGGCAACCTGTTGCTGTTCGGCAATCTGTCCGGCGTTCCGGTCGTGGGTATGCCGGGCTGTGCGCGGTCTCCCAAGCTGAACGGCTTCGACTGGGTATTGGAGCGGCTGGCGGCGGATATCCCCGTTACCCGGGCCGATATCATGAAAATGGGGGCCGGCGGGCTTTTGAAGGAAATCGAGACCAGACCACAGCCCCGTTCGGCGCCAAGCGCCCCTCAATCGCCCGCGCCGCAGGTTCCGCGCGCGCCCCGCATCGCCGCGATCCTGTTGGCAGCAGGGCGGTCTACCCGGATGGGGGACCGGAACAAGCTTTTGGCCGATGTGGACGGCCGCCCCATGGTGCGCCGCGTCGCCGAAACGCTTGCGGCTTCGAAGGTCATCGGTATCACCGCCGTCCTTGGTCATGAAGCGGACACGGTCCGGGGCGCTTTGGGCGACCTGTCGGTAAACTTCGTCGACAACCCCGATTTTGCCCAGGGGCTGTCGACCTCGGTCAAGGCGGGGGTTTCGATGCTGCCGGAGGACTGCGACGGTTTCATCGTCTGCTTGGGCGACATGCCAACCGTGCGGACGGCGGATATCGACCGGTTGATCGCCGCTTTCAATCCGGTGGAAGGCCGGGCCATCTGCATGCCGGTGCATCACGGCAAACGCGGCAACCCGGTTCTGTTTGCCCGCCGCCTTGCGGCCGAAATGGCGGCGTTGGAGGGCGATACCGGGGCCAAGCGCTTGATCGGTGCCCATGAGGACGAGGTTTGCGAAGTCGAGACGGATAGCGGCGTCCTGTTGGACATAGACACGCCCGACGCTTTATCCCGTTTCACATCGTCCCAATTCAAGGACGCCTAGCGGGCAAATCCGACAGGAAATCCAAAACCAGCTTTCCCATTCCATAGTCATAGAGGTTGGTGTGGTGCGCCTCGTCGATCAGCAGGAACTGCTTCGGCTCCACTGCCGCCGCGAACAGGCGGTCGGCGAAACGGACCGGGATGACGCGGTCCCGCGTGCCGTGAACGATCAACAGCGGCGCCTGGATATCCTTGATTATCGCAGTCGTATCGTAGCGATCCTTCAGAAGATACCGAACCGGCACGTACCAATAAATCGACGCGGCAACATCGGCCACGGATGAATAAGGGGCTTCCAACACAACAGCCCGATATCGTTGCTCCGTCGCCAGTTTCACGACAAGCCCCGTCCCGAGCGACTCGCCATATAGCACAATGCTGTCATCCGACACGCCCTGCGCCTTGAGGAAGGCAAGCGCGGTCCGGCCGTCTTCCGTCAAACCCGCTTCGCTTGGCGTACCGCCTGCCCCGGCATTGTATCGGTAGGTCACCAGCAACACGCCGAAACCAGCATCAAGATAGGGACGCACCTTTTCCGCCCGGTCCCCCAGATGCCCGGCATTGCCGTGCAGATACAACAGAACCGGCGCGTCAGCCGTCGTCGGCGGCCTCCACCAGGCAAGCAATGGAAACCCATCCGGTGTCGGCAGACGTTCCGCCTTCATTTCAGGGACGCCGAAAGATTGCGGTGTCGCGATCGTTTGATTTGGGTGATACATCAAGTTGCGCTGGAAGACGTATAATCCGCCGACCACCGACAAGTATCCCGCCAACAATATTCCCACGAAATAGATCATGCGTTTGATTAACGCGGCTCGGTGTTTTGCGAAAGCGGGTTTCGGCTGACGCGGATGCTTGAATTCGACAATACCGCTGGATTTCTTAGGGTTTCACCGGAATTTTCTGGGAATTTTCTGGGAGTATTCATGGGGTTTTCATGGGCTCTCGATGCGGTTTCCCGCGAGTATTCTTGGGGATTGCTATTGAACCCCCCCTCAATACCGCGTCTAATCCCGTGATGCTCAGCCCGACACGACGGACTTTCCTTGCATCCGCCCTTGCCGGCGCAGGTTCCGCCCTTCTTCCCCGTTCCGCGATGGCGTTGCAGGTTGTGGACCTGCAGCTAATCCTGGCGATCGACTGCTCTTACAGCGTGGATCAACGGGAGTACAACCTTCAGGTCGGCGCGATCGGCGATGCCTTGGGCCAGCCTGAGATACGGCAAGCGATCGGCGAAGGCCCAAGCGGATCGATCGCCCTGTCGCTGGTTCAATGGTCCAGCGAATACAGTCAGATCATGGCCCTGCCATGGACCCTGGTGACAGAAGGCAATGCCGCCGCTGTCGGCCAGCGCATCTCTAAACTGCCCCGTATGACCGCCGACGGCGCGACCTCTATGGCTGCGGCGGTCTATACCTCGATGGATTATTTCAATCAGTCCGCCTATCAGTCGGCCCGCCGGACCATCGATATTTCCGCCGATGGCCGGAACAATAACGGACCCTATATGCCCCAGGCCAGGGACGTTGCCACGGCGAACGGCATCACCATCAACGGCTTGCCCATCCTGTTGGAAGATCCGACCCTGGATTATTACTTCAAACACAATGTCGTCGGAGGACCGGGTTCATTCGTTGAAAAAGCGATCGATTACGAAGACTTTCGACGCGCAATCCGACGCAAGTTGCTGCGTGAAATCCAATTCGTTCCGGTGGCTTTGCTTGACGATCCGAACGGACACTACTTCCGTTAATAGCATGTCAAATAGCTATTCAGCCGGCTTTTACTTGGACCAGGACAGGTAATACTTACGGCGGGCCGCCTCAAATTTTGTTGAAGTCGGTTCGTCTTTTTGCTTTTCTCGCCTATGAGTACGGCTTCCTGCCGTGGGAAAAGGCGGCCAATCCGCAAGTGACGGTCCGGACATACGGGCTGGGCGAAAAGGGTTTTTGAATAGATGTCCGATCTGTCCCGTGAAGAGCTTCGCGCTCATCTGTCGGCCGTGGAAGCGCAAGTTCGCGCTGCCCTTCGGATCATCGCCGCCGAATCCAAATCGGTTCAGCAAGCGCATGGCGCTTTGCGGGCCGACCTTTCAGCCGCCCTGATCCGGCTGCAATCGGAAATGAGTGAGGGGCAGAGCGAGATCCAGACGAAACTGGACCGAAGCTTGGCCGAAATCGACGCCCTGCACCGAAACCGGAAGCTGACGACCGCGATCATGGCGGCGCTTGTCCTGGTCTTCGGCGTTACGGTCGGCGTTCTCGCCGGCGGAAGTTGGTTCTTCCTGCAGCAATCGTCAGGGAACACAACGGCCATGACCGCCCCGAATCAATCATCGGCCGATGCCGGCGACTCTGACCAGGGCTTTATCGTCAATTCCCAATAGGGAAAGCCGGAAATTTGGTTTTAAGCGGCGGTGCCTGGCTTCAAGGCTTGGATGGCATGCAATAGACGCCGCGCTGCTTGAATGCTGCGCATAGTTTTTTCGCGTCTTCCGCATTCGCCACAGGACCGGCATAGAGCCTGTGGAAAATCCCTTTCGTGCCCAAATCGGCACGCATGACCGTCGGCGACAGGCCTGAAAGCAGGTTGGGGAAACGACCTTTCAGGTTCGCCCAGCCGCTATCCGCGTTCTTGGGATTCTTGTATGACGCCAAGTGAACCAGATAGCTGCCCGTTGCGGGCGCGGCGGCGACTTGTTTTGGCGCAGCAGTGGCAGCCTGGGAAGCGGCCGGCGCGGCAGATGTACCCGCCGTTTCCTGCTTTGGCGCCCCTGTGTTTTGCGCCGCCGACAGGTTCGTCGGCGCTGACTGCTGACCCCCTGCTTTCTGGCCATTTTTCAAATCAGCCATGGCGTCGGAAACCTGAACCGGCAGCGGTTGAACACCGGCATAGGGTTCGGCGGGCGGCGGCGGTGTCTCGGGATCTGTTTGTTTGAACCCGGGTTGGTAGTCTTCCCCGCCGGAGGAAACGATGCGCGTGCCGTCCTGCAGGTAGGCCACCCGCTCGAAAGACAACAGGTCCCGCCTGATGATGCCGCTGCCTTTTGTATTCGCAGCATCAAGCCGCACATAATTGCCGACGCGCGGCGCGTAATAGAACGTGACCTCGTCCGGCCGCTGCCGGCCACAGGGAACTTCATAGGTGTTATAGGTTCCCGCCGGCCCAACGACCTGGGTCTCCGATGAAATCTCGCAAACCCATTGGAATTCCCAGGCGTAGGGTGGTTTGTCGGTGCTGACGGTCGATTTGAAGGTCATCCGTTGCCCGACCTGGAGCGGGAACAGCGCGCCATTCACGTCGCTGATCAGGCGGCGGCCGCTCCCACGGCCTTCGCTCGCCCAGGCCAATGCGGGCATTAAAGGGTTATGGCCTGTTGTCTGGGTTTCCCCACTATCGGCGACCCAGTCGACCTCATCGCCGCGCACCGCGACGACACGCCAGGTCACTGCCGGATTGTCATAGCGGAACCAATCGCCGACTTGAAATTTCGGCGCCGTTTGCGCCAGCAACCGTTCTTCCGGCGAGAAGCCAACTTGTTTTTCTGCCTTAGGCTTGCTTTCGAAAAGCCCCCCGTCAGCCCCATTCTGCCCCCCTTGAGAGCAAGCGGCCAACAGCATGACGGCGGCGGAAACCGCCGCGATGCGGACTGGGATCGCATTTCTATTGGCCCTCAGGCCTGGGTTTTCGGCTGCCGGTACGTTTTTAAGCATGGAGTAACCGTAATTGAGTCGCGGTTTTTCGCCAGTCAAATTCGTTAAAATACTACGGTCACACAAGTATCTGGCTACCAGTTCCCCAAAATCGCCAGTAAATTTCGCAAGACGAGCGCGAAAACTGCCGCTACACTGCCGCCATGGTCGACGCTACTCTAGAACGGAGGGATGCTTCGAACGGCACCGGAAGCGGTGGGCTGTTCGCACGCCTACGCGGCGTTTTCAGCCGCGGCTCCGACAAAAAGAAATCGAAAAAATCCCGCGGTCCTTGGTGGAAGCTGACCCGTGTGACGCTGCTCGGTCTTGCCGTGCTTGCCAGCATGGTGACCTTGCGGGTACTGGACCCGGAACCCGTCGAAGCGCTGCGGCTGAAGACTTTCGACGCTTTTAACCGGATTAAACCGCGCGTCCCGGCAGAACAAAGCCCGGTCGTCATTATCGACATTGATGAGCGCACCTTGAACGAATTGGGGCTATGGCCCTGGCCCCGGACGCTTGTCGCGGACCTTATTGCCGCCACGCGTGACTACGGTATGGCCGTGATCGGTTTTGACGCCGTCTTCTCCGAAGTCGACAAGACAAGTCCGTCCGCGCTGGTGAAAACCATGCGGGGCGCGGATCCGGAGCTGCTTTCCCGGATTGAGACCCTACCCAACAACGAAACCATCATGGCCGATACCATGCGCACGATGCGGACCGTTGTGGGGCAGGCCGGCACGCGCAACAAGCCGCTTTCGACACCGCCGCCGGAAGCGCAGCAGACCTCTGTGAAAGCCTTCCTGAAGGACAAGACAGCCCGGCATTTCCAGCCGCAGCTGGATGGCGAGATCATATCCGACGAAGCATTCGCCAGAAGCTTTATGCTGAACTTCTCTGAATTGATCTCAAACGTGCCGGAGCTTGAGGCGGCGGCTTCAGGCCGGGCGTTCTTCTCGGTCGATGAAGAGTTCGACGGCATTGTCCGCCGGGTGCCGGTCATGAAGATCATTCAGGACGTCGTTAAACCCACATTGGCGCTGGAGATGCTGCGCGTCGGGTTCAACGGCAATTCGATTCTCGCCCGGGTAGATCCGGGCGGACTGAAGGATGTCGTGCTGCAGGTGAAGGGCACCCCCGGCTTTGCCATTCCAACCGACGAAAAAGGCCGCGTCTGGGTTTATTTCGCCGAAGAGGATCGGTTCAACACGGAGGACAATGCCGGGCGCCTGTATGTATCCGCGACGGATGTTATCAACAAACGCGTCCCGCCCGAGCGGCTGGCCGGCAGGCTTGCCCTGGTCGGCACCTCCGCCGTCGGCCTTCTCGATATTCGGTCGACCCCGATCAGCCCACGCTTGCCGGGGGTCGAGGTCCACGCGAACCTGATAGAAACGATCATACAGGGCTCGATTTTGAAGCATCCCGTGCAGATGCATATTTTCGAGATCCTGGTCTTCGCGATCGCCGGGTTGATCCTGATCGTCAGCGTGCCGCGCTTGGGGCCGTTCGTATCTCTGGCCTTTGTCGCCGTCGTTTGCGGCGGGTTGGTCTGGACAAGTTGGCATCTGTTTTCCGAGGAACTCACCTTCCTGGATCCCGCCTATCCCAGTGCCGCGACGATCCTGCTCTATGCGGTGCTCGCCTTCTCCAACTACGCCCGTGACGCACAGGAGAAGAAGCAGGTTCGCGGCGCTTTCGCGCAATATCTCTCCCCGGATCTGGTCGAGCAGTTGGCGGAGAACCCGGACCAACTTGTGCTTGGCGGTGAAACGAAGAAGATGACGATGCTGTTCTGCGATGTCCGCGGCTTCACATCGATCTCCGAACTCTACAAGGCCGATCCGCAGGGCCTGACCATCCTGATCAACCGATTGCTGACGCCCCTGACCGACTCGATCCTGAAAAAGGGCGGCACGATCGACAAATATATGGGCGACTGCATCATGGCGTTCTGGAATGCGCCGCTTGATGTACCCCAACAGGAAATCGATTCCTGCGAATCTGCGCTCGACATGTATGACCAGTTGGATGCGCTCAACACGGTTCGCAAAAAGGAAGCCGAAGAAAGCGGTATGAAATACCTGCCGCTGAATATCGGGATTGGAATCAATACCGGCGACGTCGTGGTCGGGAATATGGGTTCGGAACAGCGCTTCGACTATTCGGTCCTGGGCGACGCCGTGAACCTTGCCGCCCGCCTGGAAGGGCAATCGAAGAGTTATGGCGTCAAGACCGTCATCGGCGACACGACGAACGAATACGCGAAAGAACAATTCGCAACGCTGGAATTGGACCTGATCGCGGTGAAGGGTAAATCCGAAGCCGTTCGCATCTTCACCCTGCTGGGCCGGAAAGACATGCTGGACAGCGAAGAATTCAAGACGCTGCGCCATTATCACGTAGACTTCCTGAAAGCCTACCGGTCCCAGGAATGGGAGCACGCCGAGGAAATCGCGGAAACGGCCAAGGGGCATTTGAACGGTTTGATGGACGAGTTCTATTCCATCTACCGCGACCGCATCACCGAATTCCGCGAAAACCCGCCGCCTGCGGATTGGGACGGCGTCTACGTGGCGACCACCAAGTAAACTCTCTCCTGTCCCCACAAAGCGGACACCTTGGCATTTCCCCCCGAGTCTTGAACACTCCACCCCAGTTGAGACTGTTTAACGGGAGCGGACGATGGGTGACGGCGACTACCGAATGATCAAGGTTGAGGCCCCGGCGGAGCATGTGCTGCTGGTGACCCTGAACCGGCCCGAGGTCGCAAACGCCTTCAACACCCGCATGGCCGAAGAACTGCTGGATGTCTGGACAGGCATCGCCGCCGCCCCCGAAACCCGCTGCGCCGTGCTGACCGGTGCGGGCGACCGCGCCTTTTGCGCCGGGGCGGATTTGAAAGAACGCAACGGTATGTCGCCGGCGGACTGGCACAAGCAGCACGACCTTTTCGAACGGATGGCCTATGCCCTGATGGACTGCCCCAATCCCATCATCGCCGCGGTGAACGGGGCGGCCTATGCTGGTGGTTTCGAATTGGTCCTGGGCGCGGATTTTGCTTATGGCGCGCCGTCGTCGCGCTTCGCCCTGACGGAAGTGACGCTGGGCCTAATCCCAGGCGTCGGCGGCACACAGAACTTGCCCCGCGCCATCGGGCTTCGACGCGCGAAGGAACTTCTGCTCTGCGGCCGCCCGTTCAGTTCGGAACAAGCCCTGGATTGGGGTGTCCTCAACCGGATTTGCGACCGCGAGACCTTGTTGGCCGATGCCTTGGCGACCGCCCGGCAGATTGCCGGCAACGCCCCCTTGGCGGTCCGCCAGGCCATGGCCGCAATGGACGAGGGCATCGACCAGCCCCTGCCCCAAGCCCGCCGGACCGAGATCGAGCGCTATACCCCGCTGATCGACACGGAAGACCGGCGCGAAGGCATCGCGGCCTTCAATGAAAAGCGCAAACCGGATTTCAAGGGGCGCTGACCCCACCGCCTTCGGCGTCGCGTATCGCTGCATCGGTAAGCGCGCCCATCCAAGCGATGCTATCCCGCAGCGCCGCACGGCAAAAGCCGTCGAAAGCCTCCCGCTCATCCCCGGCCAGCCTGCGATAATGCGCGAAGGCATAATGCAGCATCAACGATGTGGTTCCGCCGTAACACGCACTTGCGGCCCGGCTGTTACCGGCGTCCGGCCCGTCGCCTTGAAGAACAAGTTCTTGAAACCGCTCGATTGCCACATCAAGGCCGTAACTCTGTTCCAACACGGACAGCGCCTCATGGCGCCACGCGGCAAGGTCCTGCGCATAGGCAGACAAGCCCGATTTCCGGGTCGACGCGGGTAGGACTTTCCCGGTCGCCGGAAGAGCATCGATCAGCGATTCGATCACCGCGCGTGGGTCACCGCCTGCCGGTTCGAGCACCAGTTCCCCCGGTGGGCATGTAATCGTACCGTCGATCCGCGCGCCGTCGCTGCAATTGGAAACCGCAATCCCCGGATGCGCCGCCGCGAAGGTACTGAAGAAGGCTTTGTTGAACAGGAAGGTCTTGTTGGTGAAAACCTTATCCCGGAAATTGCCGGGCACGGCGATGTCGAAGCGATCCATATTCGCGCCGGAACGCCAATAGGCGTCGTCACCGGAACCGGCTTCCCATGCGTAGAACGACGCATCGGAATGATGTTTTTCCTTTTCCGCCGTCCCCATATCCACGCCGAACAGATAGACCCGGCGTGCCCCGGCCCAGGCGGCCGCGCGCATCGCCAGGTTCGTCACCGTCGGGCCGGCATGGTTCCATGGCCCCACATCGCCGCCGAACAGCAAAGTGGGCGTGAGCCCTTCCCGGAAAAAACCCACCACGCGCCGGAAATAGGGCGGGATGCGCGGGTCCACGGTCAACGGACACAGCAGAGGGATATCGCTGATATCATAGCGTTCCGCGACACCGGCGATAACCGTGTGGATATCCTCGACATTCTCGATCTCGCAATGAAGGTCGGGTTTCAACCCATATCCCAACAGGGCGCTCAATGCCGTACCACCGCTGATCAGCAGCGCGCGGTCGCGCAGCCGGCGGATTTCTTCGATGGAGCCATCCAGCGACGGTCCACTGCCGACGACAATGGCCGGAATGGCATGGGGGGCGAAATCCTGCGGCGGCGCGACTTTGATGCTGTCTTGGCGCATTACCCCCACGGCGTTACGCAGCATCAGGCATTCATCCTCGACGAACCCGTGGGAACTGCCCAGGGTCGGCAGCATTTCCGAAAATTGCCGATGCGCGTCGTCCAGCACGGGACTGGCATAGTGGCGAAGCCCATAGGACCCATCCATTGTCAGGGCACAATGGCGCCGCATACCCTCAAAGACACGGGCCGCAAGGACGATCGGGCTGGCATCCAGGTAAAGGTGCAGGCGCCCGCCTGCGGCTTCCAACCCGTCGATCACCGCGGCCCAATCCGTGACCCGCAGGCTGAGCGAGACGAATTCGGGAAATTGTTCAGCCAGAAAGACGTCACGCACCGATATCGATTTCAGCAGCAGCGGAATATGCAATCCCAGGCCGACGCCAAAACTGATTAGCGCCCCCGGACGCACACCGGGGCTCACGCCGGGTTCACCACTTTCCGGGTCAGGTAGCGGGCCGAAGCGCTCGATGAGCGCCTCGTAAAAAGGCTTTTCCCCCTTCACCCAATCGGAGTCGAGAGGCGGCGGGTTGACGAAAAGGCGGCTGGGCTTTGCCAAATATCGGGCGACCTGCCCGGCCGCATAAGCCGCCGCGCCGCCCGCATAAAGCCTTGTATGGCCAAGGTCGATATTGATGTCGCCGCCACCCTCTTCCGCCACAAGGGCTGGAAACGCCACCGGACGGTCTATCTTTTCAACAGTAGCGGGCGGCAGATGCCGCCTCAGCGCGTCGATATTCCTGTGATATAGTTCGACAGACATCAGTGGAGACGGCGAATGATTGGAAGACAGTGCATTGTTTTACCGATTCTAGCGCTCGCGGCCATGCTGACCGTTGGAATGACCCCTCCCGGACCGGCCAATGCCCAAGAAAAAGTGGATCTGGAACTGGTTATAGCGGCCGACGGGTCCGGTTCCATCGATGACGAAGAACTGGCCCTGCAACGGCGCGGCTATGCCAATGCGGTCACCGACCCCACATTGCTCAGCCTGATGACCGGCGGCCTCTATGGCAAGACGGCCATTCTTTACGTGGAATGGGGCGCCGCGGATTCGGTCCATACGATTGTCGACTGGACGATCATCGCAAACAAGGAGGATGCGGAAGGCTTCGCCCAGCGCCTGCAGACCGCCCCCCGGAAAGCATTCGGCTACAACGCCATCAGCGCCGCCATCGACTATGCCGTCCTACAGTTCGAGGTGAATGGCATAGAGGGGTTGCGGCGGATCATCGACGTATCCGGCGACGGGCCGAACATGAACGCCCGCCCGGTGACGATGGCGCGCGACGAAGCCGTCGCGCAAGGAATCACGATCAACGCCCTTGTGGTGAAGACCCGCGGCGGCGGATATAGAGGCCCCGGCGGGATGCCGCTGGACGAACATTACAGGCAACATGTCATCGGCGGTATCGGTGCTTTCGTGAGGATCGCGGACAAGGACACGAGTTTCGCCGAAGCGGTACGGAACAAGATGCTTCTGGAGGTAGCCCGGGGCGTTCCACAGACCGCCGCGGGACCCGCGGACGAGAATCGGACGATCATCGACTGACGGCGTATTCTAGATTGGAAAGGTTGTCCGAAATGACCGGCAAGACAGATCTGGCCCTGGCATCGGCCACCGAGCTCATGGACCTTTATCGCAGCGGCGGCGCCTCCCCGGTTGAGGCGGTACAAGCGGCTGTCGACCGGTACGAACGGTTTGAGGAATCCGTCAACGCCTTCGTCCACTTCGATGCGGAGGGCGCCCTGAGCGCCGCCAAGGCATCGGAGGAACGATGGCGGAAAGGCGAGCCGCTGGGACTGGTCGACGGCGTTCCAGCCACCATCAAGGACCTTGTCCTGATGAAGGGCGTGCCGACACGGCGCGGCTCGCTCACCAGCGACACCGCACCGGCAGTCGAAGATGCCCCGGTCACCGCCCGCCTGCGCGAACACGGTGCGGTCCTTCTGGGCAAGACAACAACGCCGGAATTCGGCTGGAAGCCGCTGACGGACTCGCCCTTGACCGGCATCACCCGCAACCCGTGGAATACCAGCCGAACACCCGGCGGCAGCAGCGGTGGCGCTGCATCGGCCTGTGCACTCGGGATCGGGGCCTTGCATATCGGAACCGACGGCGGCGGATCGATCCGCATCCCAGCGGCTTTCAGCGGCATTTTCGGAATCAAGCAGACCTTCGGTCTGGTCCCGGCATATCCCTTGTCCCCAATGGGAACGGTTGCCCATGTCGGCCCAATGACCCGCACAGTCACGGATTCAGCCTTGATGCTGAACGTCATCACTCAGCCGGATATCCGAGATTGGTATGCGGTTACCGACGGCGCGGAAGATTACACCGAAACATTGGGAGCCGGTGTCGCGCAAATGCGGATCGCCTTCAGCATGGACCTGGGTTACGCGAAGGTCATGCCGGACGTCCAAGCCAAGGTCAGGGCGGCGGTGAAAGTCTTCGAGGATCTGGGCGCCACGGTGGAAGAAGTCGATCCCGGCTTCGCCTGTCCGGATGTCACCTTCAACACGCATTGGTACGCCGGTGCGGCTTCCATCTCCCGCAATTTTACCGACAAGCAGATGGCGATGATCGATCCCGGCCTGCGGGAAGTCATGTATACCGGCCGTACCTATCCGCTGTTTCACTACATGGACGTCACAAAACAGCGGGAGGACCTCGCCTATCATATGGCGAAATTCCACGAGACCTATGACCTGCTTCTTACGCCGATGATGCCGGTGACGGCGGTCTCGGTGGACAACGTCCTGCCGGCCCCGGACATGTCCAACTGGCTGGACTGGACGCCGTTCAGCTATCCGTTCAACCTGACCCAGCAGCCTGCCGCGACGGTTCCCTGCGGCTTCGGTGATGATGGATTGCCTGTCGGTTTGCAAATCGTCGGGCCGAAATTCGCCGACAATCTGGTGCTGACCGCAGCCAAGGCTTTTGAAAACGTCTGCCCGTTCGTAATGCCGGACGCACCGAACGTCACGCATGGGTCCTAGCAATTAACCGCGCCAGGAAGCCCCACTATGCATGACGGCGTTGGGGCGGGGCCTCGCCCTATTTGCCCACGGTCTGGCCGGGAACGACGGGGGCCGTCACACGCCGGCCGACAATTTGTTCGCGGTAGAGCATATACAGGCCGCTCGCCACGATGATCGACGCGCCGATCACCGTCGGCAGATCGGGAATGTCGCCGAAGAAGACAAAGCCGAAAATCGCCGCCCATACCAGGATCGTGTACTGGTAGGGCTGCAGCACCGCGGCGGGCGCTTCCTTCAACGCCATCACGAAAAGCACATGACCGGTGATCGACGTGCAAGCCAAGGCGAACAGCATGAGCCAGCCTTCGAGGTCTGGCCATGTCCAAAAGAACGGACCGACCGTCACACTGAAAGCAAAGCCGACCCAAGCCATATAAAAAAGAGATGTCTCGGAACTGTCGCTTCTGCTGACCAGTCGGGTGAGAACCACGTAGAGCGCGAACATCAACGCGCCAAGCAGCACCAGCATGGCAACCGGCTGAACGGCCGTGATTCCGGGCCGCAGAATAATCAGGACACCGACAAAACCGACCCCGACCGCCGTCCACCGGCGGATCCCGACCACCTCGCCCAACAAGACAACCGATAGAGCGGTGATCATCAAAGGGGCGGAAGAAAACAATGCATGCACGTCCGCCAGAGGCATGTAGTGCACGATCCAGGCAAACAGACCGATCTCAACCGCGATCAAAAGGCAGCGGACGACCTGCAAGACCGGCCGTTTGGTTGCCGCCGCTTTCTTGACCCCGCCCCGTTTGGCGACCCAGGCAGTTACGAATAGGGCAAAGGCCGCGAAACGAACCAGCAGGATCTGCGGCGCCTCGTATTGGCCGATTAGCGTTTTAGTGATCCCGTCCTGACTGGCGAAAATAAACACGGCCAGAAGCATCAAAACGATGCCCCGAACGGAGGACGTATCGGCGTTGGCGGATGCTGTGTTTGTCATCGGACATCGCTATCCCAGTGCCGGATCGGGTGCAATCGCCTACGCGGCACAGCTCCCATGCAGAATATGCAAGGGATCGACAATTCCTCACCGATTACTCTGGGGCCAGCTCAAACGCGCCTCGGCACATGCCAATAGTCAAAGGGTTCCAGAACTTGCCGGTGATCTTTCCGTCCTTAACATAGCCGCTGACAGACCAGGCGCTCAGGTAAAACATCTTCCCGTGAAAGCGTCCCGATGGCTGAACGGTCGCCCGTATTGAGACCGAACCCAGTTCGGGTGAGGTGATTGCTCCGTTCAACGCGCCGCCCGCCACCTGCATTTTAATCGTGTGGGACGCTTCGTTGTTACATAGCAAGGACGGCTGCCCACCAGAATCCAACTGCCAGGTTTTACCAGCCCAGTTCAACGCCCGCGATGCCCCCGCACCAGATGTCGAGGACGACGTGACCGCCGGTGCCGCGGCCACTTGCTGCGGCGGAGATTGGGGTGTCGTCACGGACGGCGCTTGGGTGGGAGCTGGGGCCGGCGCTTGGGCGGAATGCCCGGCTTGCGCGACCTTATTGCTGTCCAAATCGGCCAGCCGTGCCCTGGCGAGCGTGACGAATTGCCCGTTAGGGAATTTCTGCAGATAGGCTAGGTAGTCGCCGCGACGATTGCTGTTTCCGATGGCTTCCCAGAATCGAAGATCAACTTCGATTTGATCCTGGTCGGGGGATTGCCGGGATATCACGGCAGGCGGCTGCGATTGCGCCGTCGCTTGCGCGGAGGCCGCGCCCAACTGGTCCAGCCGTGCCCTAGCCAACCGTGCGTAAAAGCCATCCGGGAATTCAGCAAGGAAAGCCTGGAAAATGGTGGGATCGTCGCTGTTCTTGATCGTCTCCCAAAGCGGGCCCGGGGATTGCCCGCCCAAGGTCTGTTGAGGCTGCGCATTGCCCAAACCGGCGCCGTTGAGAGCAGCGATGCGTTTTTCGGCGATCGAGGCGAAGAGACCGTTCGGAAAGGCGCTGAGGTAGCTTTGAAACAAATCGGGATTGTCGCTGCTGGAAATTGATTTCCAGTATTCAATTTCCACGGCTTGGTCGGTTGACGTCCGGCCTTGGGATTCCGCCGTTGGGATTGCTACCTGACCGCCCTGCCCGTCATCGACAAAATAAAAGTCGCCGGTCAGCGATGAAGACTCCCAGGGAACCTGCCTGTTGTTCGTCCTTTCCATCACCGCGACGCGGACCCGTTTGAAGACGTCTTCGACCTTCGCACCCTGCGTCCGCATGGATTGAGCAAGCGCCTGTGTATAGGGACTGTTCCGGCCGGTGCCGTCCTCAGCCACATTGCCGGGCGAAGTGGAATAGGCGAGCAGCGTGCCGCTGGGCGCGTCCATCCTGGCCAAGCCGCCGCGAACCGCCCGGGTGCCAGACTGGAAAGGATTGTTCCGGCACGCGTCGAGAATGACGATGTTCAGGCTGTTCCCGGCCCGTTCCAAGGCGGACAATACGATCGAAGCGCGAACGCCTTCGATATCCACATCCAATTCGTCGCGGATATGCGCGCCGATGGGGATAAGGTAGTTTTCGCCGTTAACCTGCACGCCATGGCCGGCATAATAGAACAGGCCGACCGCGTCTTTCCCGCCTTGTTCCAACTTTCGGCCGAAATCGACCACCGCGCGCTTCAAGTCCCGCTGCGGGACATCCTGATACAAGGAAACGTCGAACCCCAAGACCCGCAAGGTCGCCGCCATCAGGGACGCGTCCTGGGCCGGATTGCGAAGCGGCGCGAAAGAATAGTTGCTGTTGCCGATCACCAACGCATAACGCCCCGCCGCATGGGCCTTTTCGGAAAGGACTGCGGCGAAGGCAAGGGTGATCGCCAATATGGCGGCCGTCAGGAATTGTTTTTTGTTGACCATGATGCCCACCTGACTACCTGAATATGAACATTAGCAGACTTTATAAGTCTTTGACCATACTGCCTGTGCTTGCCCTCACACCTGGGGACCGGTAGAAACGCGCCGAATTTCCTTGTTTTCCCGCCATCGGGCCGGAACGAACAACCGACCGTCAGGTTCTCAACATGAACGCGCTTACCCCCGCCGCCGCCGCCGCAAACCGGCGCACCTTCGCGATAATCAGCCACCCGGACGCCGGTAAGACGACGTTGACGGAAAAACTGCTGTTGCTGGGTGGCGCCATTCACCTTGCGGGTGAGGTCAAGGCGAAGGGCGAGCGCCGGCGCGCCCGGTCTGACTGGATGAAGATCGAACAGGAACGCGGCATTTCGGTCACAACCTCGGTCATGACCTTCGAACGGCAGGGGATTACCTATAACCTGCTGGACACGCCGGGCCACGAAGACTTCTCGGAAGATACCTATCGGACGCTTACGGCGGTCGACAGTGCGGTGATGGTCATCGATGCCGCACGCGGTATCGAAACCCAGACCCTTAAGCTTTTTGAGGTCTGCCGGCTTCGCGACATCCCAATCACGACCTTCGTCAACAAGATGGACCGTGAAGCCCGCGACCCGTTCGAGATCATGGACGAAGTCGCCGAGACGCTTGCGCTGGATGTCACACCGCTATCCTGGCCGATCGGCATGGGACGCGAATTTCTGGGGTGCTACGACCTAGTCCGCGACCGGTTGATCCTGATGAAGAAGGATGGCGGCGGCGAGATCATCGACGTAACGGGCCTGGACGATCCCGCGCTTGAAAAACATCTGCCCGCGGAACGGGTCGAAGCCCTGCGGGACGAAGCAGGACTGGCCAAGGAAGCCTGCCCGCCCTTCGACATGGAATCCTATCGCGCCGGCCATTTGACGCCCGTTTTCTTCGGCAGCGCGTTGCGCAATTTCGGTGTCGCGGAACTGCTGCAAGGCATCGGCGACAACGCGCCGCCGCCGCGGACGCAGTCAACGGACAAACGCGAAATCGCACCCGGTGAAGACAAGGTCACCGGCTTCGTCTTCAAGGTGCAGGCGAATATGGACCCGAAACACCGCGACCGGATCGCCTTCATGCGGATTTGCTCCGGCCGGTTCAATCGGGGCATGAAGATGAACCATATCCGCTCGGGAAAGCAGATGGCGATCCACAACCCCATCCTTTTCTTCGCCGAAGACCGGGAGTTGGCCGACGAGGCTTGGCCGGGCGATATCATTGGCGTCCCGAACCACGGAACCTTGCGTGTAGGCGATACCTTGAGCGAGTCCGAGGATATCCGCTTCACCGGCATTCCGAACTTCGCGCCGGAAATCCTCCGCCGCGTTCGCCTGGACGATCCGATGAAGTCCAAACATCTCGGTCGGGCTTTGATCAGTCTGGCGGAGGAAGGCGTCACCCAGGTGTTCAAACGCACCATGGGCGGGGACTGGATCGTCGGCGTGGTCGGCCAGCTTCAGTTGGACGTTCTCGTCACCCGGGTCGAGCAGGAATACGGGGTGAAGATCAGCCTTGAGCCGGCCCCCTTCCAAACCGCGCGCTGGGTCTATGCCGACGACAAGGCAACGCTCGACAAACTGATCAAGGCGAACACCACCGCGATGGCGGAAGACGGTGACGGTCAGCCGGTATTCCTGGCCCGGAACAGCTGGGAGCTGAACTATCAGCAGGAACAGAACCCCAAGGTCCAATTCAGCGCCACGAAGGAGCGCGCCTAGGCGCGCCCCTTACGCTTGGCCCGCCCTTACCAGAGCGCGCGGGTCAAGGTGCTGAGCGCGGTCTTCTGCCCGCCCCCCTCGTCGAAATTGCCGTCCTCCAGCCACGTCTGGAAGGCCTCCCGGACCGCCGGCCATTCTTCCGCGGTGATAGAATACCAAGCCGTATCGCGGTTCCGCCCCCTGATGATGTAGTGGTTCAGGAACACCCCTTCGAAACGGAACCCGAACCGCAAGGCGGCCGCGCGCGACGGTGCGTTCATGGCATCGCATTTCCATTCAACGCGGCGATAGCCGAGCTTGTCGAATGCATGGACCATCATCAGAAAGATGGCTTCGGTGGTTCGGACAGATCCGCGCCATGCGGGCCTGAACCAGATATGCCCCAATTCGACGGTCCCGTTCTGGGGAACGATATTCAGGTAGCTGACCATGCCGCCGGCTTCGTCGCCTTCGGGTGTCAGCAACGCATAGAAGGACGGTTCCGCGGAACCCGCACATTGCTTCAGCCAAGCCATGGTCCCAGCCTCGTCGCCTGAGGGCATCAGGGGCATGAAACGCCATGATGTCTCCACCGTCAGCGAATCCACAACCGCTTCCTGCAGCAGGGCGCCGTGCTCTATGGGGTTCAGCGGCGCCAGGACCACATGGTCGCCCCGCAACGCCGTACGACCGGGATGAACGCCCGACGGCAGGGTCGTCAGATCGTCCATTTGCGGTCCCCTGCGGTTCCGGCAGCTGGCTGTGTCTTCCGGGGTCATCGATTTCATCCGCCTATCCTTCCAGGTATCAGGACGCGTCCATGCATCCCATTAGCGTTTTGCGACATAAGTTGGTACATATTCCGAGGGGGACTGATCTGATACAGTGACCAGCATGTCCAAGGTTGAAACATTCCACGGTATCGACGCGTCGCTAAGGTCCATTTTGGCCGGAACGACAGATCCGTCTTGCGTCATCCGGATTGAAACCGATGGCGATGCCGCCGTGGTTTGGTTCAACGATGGTTTCGCATCGCTGCCGCTTGCCATACCGCCGGAGCCAGGTGTCAGCCTGCGGGACCTGATCCCGGACGGGCACACGGAAACGACCGTGCGCCTGTGTATCGAGACGGGACATTCCCACACCTTCAAGCAGCCGCTGCAGACCACCGGCAAGCCCGGTATTTCCCATAGTCTGCATGCCATTCGCCTGAACGACAGCTTTGGGCCGATCGCCTTGCTGACGGCGTCGCCTTCCGAACCGGACAATACGGTCCATGCCCAGGGCAGGGTCTCTGAGCGCAATATCGTTCTGAAACAGGCCATGGACGCGTCGCCGGCGATGATCGCCGTGTTCGACCGACGGCACCGTTTTATCGACGCCAACCGGGCCTACCGGAACCGTTGGCAAATCCCGCATGACCAGGATATCGCGGGAATAAGCCTGGAAACCATCATTGGCCGCGACCGGTATTTCATCGTGAAACCCATGCTGGATTCGGCTCGTTCCGACGGTGCCGTGACTTTCGAGGTAAACTTCGAAGTTGATGGCAAAAGACCGCTGTTGCGTTCCACCGCCATGCCGCTTCGGCTGGGTCAGGACGACGCGGCCGGCATCATCGTCGCGGCCGAGGACATCACGGAAAATACCGCGACAAGCGCCGCGCTGGCGGGCACGGAAGACCTGCTGCGCCTGGTTACCGATTCCACGCCGAACCTGCTGACCTATCTCGACACGGATTTGATCTTCAAGTTCTGCAGCCGGGCCTATGCCGAATTCTTCGGCGGCACGCAGGAAGAACTTGAAGGCAAGCATATTTCCGACGTTATTCCGCGTGAGCGGTATGAAGCCGTCATCCCGGACCTGAAGCGGGCCTTTTCCGGCCAAACCAGGATCAATATCGGCAGGCATGCGCACAAGGATGGCGGGGAGGAATTGGTTGAATGGACATGGACACCCCATCACGATGCGTCCGGCAAGGTCGTCGGTCTGATCGCCTCAGGCCACGTGATTACGTCACGGTTAAAAACTGAAAACGCGCTGCGCGAAAGCGAGGGGCTGCTGCGCACCGTGACTGAGGCGACCCCCACCCTGATCGCCTATATCGACGATCAGCAATCGCTGACCTTTGCCAACCGAGCCTTCCTGGACAGCACCGGAAACCTGTATTCGGGCGTTATCGGTAAGAAGATTGAGGACGTCATCCCCCCTGCGCAGTATGACGTTCTAAAAGCTCGGCTTTTGCGCGCCTTCGTCAGCGGGTCGCTGGAAAGACTTCGGGTCGATTGGACGGATAGCAACGGAACTCTGCGATGCGAGGATTGGTCTATGGCCCCGCATCTCGGGTCGGATGGCAACGTTGCCGGTGTGGTTCTGGTCGGCTTGGACGTAGTCGACAGCGTCAGGAGCGAAGCGGCAGTCCGCGAGAGCGAAGCGACTTTGAGCCTAGTGCTCGATACGGCACCGACCTTGATCGCCAGCATCGATTCCGATCTGCGCTACCGTTTCGTGAACCCCGCATTCACGGAATTCTCAGGCATTTCCCAAGCAGATCTACGGGGCCAGGAAATCTCGGTGACGATGACTCCGGAACGATTCAACATCGTAAAGAAGATCGCGGAACGGGCGCTTGCGGGAGAGACCTTCAACTACACCGTCGGAATCATGAACGATCAAGGTGTGATGAAGGCGGTGGAATGGACGAGCAAGCCACAATTCTATCGAAACGGCACCAAGATCAAATACGTCGACTGGACCTATACGCCGCAGTATGACGAAACAGGCAAGGTCATCGGATATGTGACGTCCGGCGTCGACATTACCGATCGCCTGGAAAAAGAGCAGGCCCTGCGCGAGAGCGAGGAACGGTTCGAGCTCGCCACCGCCGGGTCCGCCGCGGGACTGTGGATATGGAATATCGGGGAGGACATGGTGTTTACCTCCCCCCGGTTCCGGGAAATCCTTGAGATTGAATCCAACAGTTCGGTCCATCCTTCCAACCTTGCCCTGGACAGGCTTTGTCGCGAAGACATGGAACGCCTGGACCGAGCAACCCGTGACCATATCGTCGACAACAAACCGCTGAACCTGGAAGCGCTTGCGCGAATGGAAAATGGGCGGGAGGTTTGGATTCATATCCGGGCATCTGCCGAACGCAAGCCGGACGGCAAGGCAACCAGGCTGGCAGGGTCCATCCACGATATCTCCGACCGCAAGGCAGCGGAGCAGAAGCTGGAAGAATCCATTCGCGACTTGGCCGCTGCCAATATGGAACTGGAACGTCAGGCCGAACAGATGGCCAAACTGGCGGCGGACTATGCGGCGGAACGCGACCGCGCGGAAGCGGCCAACAAGGCCAAGTCCGATTTCCTGGCGAATATGAGTCATGAGATACGCACACCGATGAACGGCGTGATCGGCGGCGCACAACTTCTTGCCACGACGGGTCTGCGCACTGAACAGGCAGGATACCTGGATGCAATTACCACATCGTCGGAAACACTTCTGTCGCTGATCGACGACCTGTTGGACCTGGCCAAGATCGAAGCGGGACATGTCGACATAGAAGAAGTCGATTTCGACCTCGCCGAATTGCTGCAAAGCATGAAAAAGATCTTTGGCCCGCGCGCTGCGGCGAAAGGTCTGGAATTCGCCCAACGACCAATCGAAAACAACCCCGGCATCGTGCATGGCGACCCGACTCGATTGCGCCAGATCATCATCAACCTGCTGGGCAATGCGGTGAAGTTTACGAAGACCGGTTCCGTCACGCTGTCCGCCAAGGTGGTCGAACAGACGGATGGCGGGCTGAGCGTGACGTTCGATGTCGTGGATACCGGTCTGGGTGTTCCGAAAAATCAACAGCACCGCCTGTTCGAGAAATTCTCGCAAGCAGACAGCTCCACGACCCGGCAGTTCGGCGGAACCGGCCTGGGCCTTGCAATTTGCCGCGAACTTGTCGCGCTGATGGATGGGGAAATCGGCTTCAAGAGCGAGTACGGGAAAGGAAGCCGCTTCTGGTTCACCGTTCCCTTGCAACCTGGCAAGGCCGGTCCCGCCGAAAAAGAAAAAGGCGCCGACGCGCCTTACCTGCGCCTTCCCGCCAGAACGCTGCGAGTCCTGATCGCAGAGGATCGGGAAATCAACCAGCACCTGATCAAGGCGTTCCTAGTGAAGGCGGGGCATGAAACCACCTTGGTCGGCAATGGCCGGGATGCTCTGAAGGCGTGTCGTGAAAGCAATTTCGACATCATCCTGATGGATGTTCAAATGCCCGATATCGACGGTTTGACCGCAACCAAACTGATCCGCGAGACCGAGTGGGAATCTGGGCGTCACACCCCCATCATCGGCGTCACGGCGAACGCCATGCGCGGCAGCCGGGAACAATACCTTCAATGCGGGATGGACGACTTCGTATCGAAACCCGTATTGCCGGACCTTCTGTTCGATGCCATCGGCCGCTGCACGGGGTTTCGCGGGCCCAACCAGGACGGCCGCAGCCGCGGCGGCGACAAAAGCCGCCCGACGGCGGCCGAATAACGCATAGCCGGAGCCGCCGGTCATTTCCGAGCCCCCAGGTCGAACTGCGCCGGATCCAGCCGTACTGCGCCACCGTCTCTCGCGAATGTGACATGAATTCAGCCCCTGCCGCATCGACACAACCCGACACATGGTACAGTAGGAGACCGAGGGTCACGATGCTTTGCCCGATCGGAAAGGAATATTGATGGCCGTATCGGCCGAGACCTCCCGCAGTCATGCGAAAAACCGGTTCGCGATCGTATTGGCGGTTCTGATGGCGGCGCTGATCCTTTTGGATGTCGGTCTTGACCAGGGCGCTCGCAAGGCAGCCCTGTTCAGCATCGGCCTGGCAATGGGGATTACCCTCTACGCATCCAGCTTTGGGTTCTCGGGAAGCTGGCGCGCTTTCCTGTCCGAGGGACACGGCGCCGGGCTGCGCGGTCAGATGTTGATGCTGGCCATCGCCTGTCTGCTGTTCTTCCCCGCGATCGAAGCCCGTGAATTGTTCGGACACAGGGTCGGCGGATTCGTCGCCCCCGTGGGCCTGTCGGTCGCCGTTGGCGCCTTTCTGTTCGGCATCGGCATGCAGCTGGGCGGCGCCTGCGCCAGCGGAACCTTGTTCACGGTCGGCGGCGGCAACAGCCGTATGGCGATTACCTTGCTGTTCTTTGTCATAGGTTCAGTCGCGGCAACGCATCATCTGGGCTGGTGGCTGGCGCTGCCTTCCTTCGGTCCGGTTTCCGTCATCCGAATTTTCGGCGCGTGGCCGGCCTTGGTGATGGCCCTGGCCTTGTTCGGCGGTATCGCCGCCTTGTCGGTCTGGATCGAACATCGGAAACACGGGCGGCTCATATCCCACCAACGCGATGGCGATGCGCTACGCCACCCGCTATGGCGCGGCGCCTGGCCTTGGATATGGGGCGCCATTGCGCTCGCCCTGTTGAACTACGCGACCCTGGCGCTCGCCGGGCGGCCCTGGGGCATTACATCCGCCTTCGCCCTATGGGGCGCGCAAGGGGCGGATACATTGGGTATTCCCGTTGGGGATTGGGACTATTGGCAAAGGCGAACGGGAGCCCTCTCGCAAAACCTGCTGGCGGATACGACCTCGCTGATGAATTTCGGCATCATGATCGGCGCATTGGCCGCCGCCGGTATCGCCGGCAAATTTTCCCCCGGATTCAGGATAGGTGTCCGGCCCGCCGCTGCGGCCGTCATCGGCGGCCTGCTGTTGGGTTACGGTGCGCGCCTCGCCTTCGGCTGCAATATCGGCAGTTTCTTCAGCGGCACCGCTTCGGGCAGCCTTCACGGCATCTTGTGGTTGGCATGCGCCGGTGTCGGCAATCTTCTGGCCTTGCGGCTGCGCCCCCTGTTCGGGCTTTAGACTCTGAAACGCGAAGGCGAAACCTCGGCTGCGATCACACCGGCCGCGGCATGACCTTCCGGCAAGGGCTCACCCCTGATCGTCGTCGCGGCGAATTCAGCCATCGCGGGAGCGGATTGAATACCGTATCCCCCCTGACCGACCAGCCAGTAGAAGCCTTCCGCATCCGGGTCGAAGCCGTTTACCAGAACGCCATCGGGCGCAAAGGTCCGCAGGCCTGCCCAGGTATTCTCGACACGGGTCACCTCAAGCTCAGTGAAGGTCTGCATCCGGTCGATGCCGACCGCCACGTCGAAATCCTCGGCGAAGGCGTCGCAGGGATCGGACGGTGTTTCATCTGCCGGCGATACCATCAACCGGCCACCATCCGGACGGATATAGAAACTCATATCCACCGCCGCGCAGAGCGGCCAGTCCCGGACATCGGGGTTGCCCGCTAGCGTCACCATGGCCGCCGATCGGCGTTTCGGTACCAGCCCGACCGGGGCGACCCCCGCCAGTTCTGCAACCACATCGCCCCAAGCACCGGCCGCGTTGACCACGATCCCGGCCTGATAATCGACGCCGCCGGCGCTGACCGTCCACCCCTTGTCCTGCTTGGCAATGCCGGTCACGCGCGCGTCGCAGACAAGCTGTCCGTCCCGCCGCTTGAACAGCCGCAAATAGCCCTGATGCAGCATGTCCACATCGATATCCTGGGCATCCGGGTCATAGGCGGCCCCGTCGATCATATCCGTTTTCAAAGCGGGAATCAGCGCCTTGGCCTGTTCCGGTGACAGCCATTGCATGCCGGGCGCATTGGCGATTTCCTCCTTCAGAAGATCCGCCTGTCCCTTCGCGCCAATCAACATTTCGCCACGCCGTTTCAACAACGGTCCGTCGCAGAAGCCTTCCGGCGGCGTATCCAGAAAAGTCCAGCTCGCCTTGGTCATCGCCCGGACCGGCTGTGGCCCATAATACTGAATCCAGGTCGCCGCCGAACGTCCCGTCGTGTGGTATCCGGGGCGGTCCTCCGCTTCGAGTAGAATTACGGTGGCCTCCTCCGCCAGCAGCCCGGCCGCGGAAGCGCCGGCGATGCCGGCACCGATGACGAGAATATCTGCCGTTTCGGCCATGTACCCACCTCTACATAAAACACAAAAAGAAACGGCGCCCATCCCGAGCCAGCAGGCCCTGGACGGACGCCGTCAGCATCAAAATTTGACGGTGTCGCCGCCCTTCAGGCTTAGGATTTCACGCGCCTCGTCCGGTTCCGCGACTTCCAGCGAAAGGCTCTCGATAATGCTGCGGACCTTTTTCACCTGTTCCGCGTTCGAGACGGCCAGTTTCCCGCGGCTGATCAGAAGACTGTCTTCAAGTCCGACGCGCACATTGCCGCCCATGCCCGCGGCGACCGCCGCCAAGGGCATCTGCATGCGGCCGGCACCCAGGATCGACCAACGGTATTGATCGCCAAACAGCTTGTCCGCCGTCTTTTTCATGAAGACCAGATTTTCCGTATCGGCCCCGATACCGCCCAGGATACCCATGACGAACTGGATGAACACCGGCGCCTTTACCAGGCCACGGTCGAAGAAGTGGCGCAGTGTATAGAGATGACCGACATCGTAGCATTCGAATTCGAAACGCGTTCCCTTGTCGCCCATCCGGGTCAGGATGCTCTCAATATCGCGGAACGTATTCTTGAAGATGAAATCCTTGGTGTTTTCCAAGTATTCCGGTTCCCAATCGTACTTCCATTCGTCGTATTTCTCGAGCATCGGGAAGATCCCGAAATTCATCGACCCCATATTGAGGGAGCAGACCTCAGGCTCGGCAACGAGGGAGGGCGCGAGCCGCTCTTCCACCGACATGCCCAGCCCGCCGCCGGTCGTGATGTTCACCACGGCGTTGGTCGACTGTTTGATGCGCGGCAGGAACTTCATATAGACGTCCGGGTCCTGGGTCGGACGGCCGTCTTCCGGCATGCGGGCATGCAGATGCAGAATCGACGCGCCGGCTTCCGCCGCTTCGATTGCCTGCGTCGCGATTTCGTCCGGTGTGATCGGCAGATGTTCCGACATCGTCGGCGTGTGGATGGACCCTGTGACGGCACAGGTGATGATCACTTTGTTACGGCTGGCCATGGTTTCCCCCTGGGATACTGTTTTTGTCGATACGCGGATTTCGTTGGTGCGCAGAACGTTGGTGCGCAGAATAGGCGGCGGCGCACCCGCTCGGCAAGGGGAGCGCCTAGTTCACGTATTTCGGCATTATCAGGCGGGGAATGGCCATAACGACATCGGGAAAAACAATGATGACTCCAAGAACCAGAAGCATGGGGAATAGAATGACGCACACATCCCTCAACGCATCGATGAGACGGATCTTGCCGATCGCGGCTGAGATCAACAGGCAAATGCCATAGGGCGGCGTCACCAAGCCGAAGGCAAGGCTGATCACCCCGATTATGGCGAAATGAATCGGGTGCATGCCGACATGCTGTGTCACCGGATAGAGCACAGTGCCGAGAATGATGATCGCCGGAATCGCGTCGATGAACATGCCGATCAGCAGGAAGGCAAGGGCGCACATTACCCCTGTCCCGATGATGCCCAGGCCCATCATCTCAATCTGCGCGACAAGGGCAGCCGGGATTTTGAAATAGGCGAGGCACCACCCGAAGGCCGAGGCCGTTCCGATGCAGAAGAGCGAAATCGCCGCGAAGCGTGCACTGTCGTAAAGGATTTTCGGCAACCGCTTCAGTTCGACGGAACGATAGACCATGACCCCCAAGATCAGCGAGTAGATGACGGCGACGACGGATGCTTCCGTCGGCGTGAAGAAGCCGCCAACGATACCGCCGACGATGATCAACGGGGTCATCAGCGCCAATGAAGCGCTGGCCGTCGCCACCATCAATTCCTTGAAAGTGGAGCGATCGTAAACCGGATATCCGCGGCGTTTGGCATAGACATAGACGGTCAGCATCTGCGACCCGGCGATCAAGACGCCCGGCACGACACCGGCCAGGAACAGGCCGCCGATCGAAACCGACATCAACCCACCCCAGACGACCATAAGAATAGACGGCGGAATGATAACGCCCATGACGCTGGAACAGGCCGTGATCGCGACCGCGAACGAAGTGTCATACCCCTGCTTTTTCATTTGCGGGATCAAAAGGGAACCGATACCGGCCGCATCCGCCGTCGAACTGCCGGAAATGCCGGCGAACAACATGCTGACGACAACGTTCACATGCCCCAACCCGCCCGGCAAATGGCCGACAAGGGCGCGGGCGAGGCGGATCAAACGGTCGGTGATGCCCGCGGAATTCATCAGATTGGCCGCCAGCAAAAAGAACGGCACGGCCAGAAGAACGAAAGCATTGTAGCTCTTGAACATTTCCCGCAGCAGAAGAACCGGCGTCAACCGTTCCTCAATGAAGAAGACGGGCACGACCGCCAGGGCCAAAGCGAATGCCACCGGTACGCGAACCAAAACAAGAATACCGAACAAACCGAACAATACAGCGGCGACTTCACCCGGCCCCATGATCTTCCCCTGCGATGTACTGAATAGGGCTCTGTTTGCCGGTCCGGAATTCGACGGTGGCGTCGTAGACCTTCTCTATCAGGAAGATCGTCCAGGTAAAGCCGGCCACGGGCCAGGCAATGTAGATCGTCAACATCGGCAAGCCTGAAATCTCGGACAACTGGCGGGACCCTAAGATCGCGAAGTCACGCCCGTAATAGATAAACGTCATCGCCACGACGAACATGGCGACGTAGCAGAGTATCTTGAACAGGAACTCAACCGCCGGATTGCGACTGTGTGGAAGGACATCAACATCGAAATGCGTTCCATCCCGCACGGCAATCATGGCGCCAATCAGGATGATCCAGACGAAACAGAATCGTGCGATCTCCTCGGTCCAGATGAACCGTGGAATCAGCCCCGTATACCGGCTGAGAATCTGCATGCCGACCGGAACGATCAACACGCCCATCAGTACGGTCAGAATGACTTTAAGCAGCCTATAATATGCGTTTAAAACGCTGCGCATGAACTCGGTCCAAACGATTGGGTAAAAGAAGTCCGGCAGGATGCTTCAACATCCTGCCGGACTTGCGGGACGTTGACTATTTGACCGCTTCGATGGCCTTCAGGACATCGGTTGCGCCAAGTTCCGCCGCGTAGGCTTCCTTGACCGGTCCAGCCAATTCCAGAAGCTTTTCGCGTTCAGTGAAGGCATGGGTGGTCAACCAGCCCTTTTCCTCCATGGCCTTGAGTTTGGCGGAATCCTGACCGGATTCGATATCCCGGCCGAGTTTCCCGCCCATCTTGCCGGCTTTCAGGACACATTCCTGTTCCGCGGGCGTCAGACGCTCGAAGGTCGCGTTCGAGAAGGCGATCGGGCGAACGGTGATCGCATGCGCGGTCAACGCGATATGCGGCCCGACTTCGTAGAACTTCATCTGCTCAATACCGGCGGCTTCGTTTTCCGCGGCATCGATAACGCCGGTCTGGATGGCGTTATAGACCTCGGAATAGGCAATAACGGACGGTTGCGCCTGGATCGCCTCGAAAATCCGGGTTTGGATCGGGGCCCCCATGACACGCATGGGCAATCCTTCCAACTCCGACATGTTGGTGACCGGGCGGTTCACGATGAGCTGCCGCGTTCCGCCACCGGCATAGCCGATCAGCCGCACGTTCGCGGTTTTCAACACATCCGCGGCGAGCGGCGCCAGCGCATCGACTTCCATGACCTTGTTCCAATGATCCAGGTCACGGAACAGGAACGGCATGTCCATCAACGGCGCCTTCTGGGAAAAGGTCGACATATGCGACGGGCTGACGATCGCATAATCGACCGCGATGCCCTGGCTCATGTTTTCGAAATAGTCCTTTTCCAGGCCAAGCTCGGAATTCAGGTGCAGATCGAACTTGAGAGATCCGCCCGAACAGGAAGCGGCTTCTTCCTCGAACTTACGCAATGCCTTGGTAAATGCATGGGTTTCGTCGAACTGCACAGCGCCGACGAGGGTGGTTTCCGCATTGGCCGGTAGGGCCGCGAACACAGTAAGGGCACACCCCAAACCCAGGGTTTTCAGTACGTTCATATTTTCCTCCCGTCTAACCAGCGGCTTTTTGACTTACGGTTATTTAAGGATGCCGCGGTAGCTCAATAGTAACTGTTCGGCAAAAACCGCCGCGAGTCCACAGGAGAAATGTTAGCGAGTTAACACTTATTGATCAGGCTGTTGTGACTTGGGCACAACCAAAGGAACTTTTCGCCGCCAACTGATCAAGAAGATCCCCGCGCCGACCATCACCAGCGCCAGCACAATCGATAGTGACAATTTTTCGTCCAGTATGACCCAGCTTGCCAAGACACCGAACACGGGTGCGAGGAAACTGAAAGACGTCATGTCGGAGGCGGGGTAGATCCGCAAAATCGCGAACCAGCACAAAAACCCGATACTGACGACGACAAGGACCTGAAAGGCGAACAACCCAAGGATCACCGCGGTCGGTTCGCGGATGGGGTTGCCGATATACAAGGCGGCAGCCAGCAATATGGGCGCGGAAACGACTAGTTGATAGGTCAATTGCATCTCGGGTGAGGATTTCGACAGTTTCGTCGTTCGCGCGGTGAGCGCGATTCCCGCCCAGCACATCGCGCCGGCGATACACATCATGTCGCCCAACAAGGCGTTCGGTGTCCAACTCGGCGGTTCGTCCAGCATCGCAACACCGACGCCGAGGACCGCCAGGACAAGGCCCAGCGCCCGTCGCGGTGTCAGATGTTCGCCCGGAATCAGGAAATGGGCGCCGATGGCGACCCAAACCGGCATCGTATACATGAAGATAGAGGCCCTGGAGACCGCAGTGTATTCCAGCGCCGTGAAAAGCAGCATGAATTCTACGGCAAACAGACTTCCGCTGAATAGCCCCGGCAGCAAGGAGCCGTCTCGCACGGAGAGTTTTCTGCGCATGATGAGCGCGAAAAGGACGACCGGAATCAAGGCGCAAGCGGACCGCAAACCGGCCTGAAACACCGGCGAGAAGCCGGCATTCACCAGCTTGATCATCACCTGATTGAGTCCCATCAGCATGGAAAAGCCAAGAAGCACGGCGGCGCCGAACGCATCAATCCGGTCTTTCTTCTCCATCGCTGCAATCCTTTCGGGGATACGGGAAAATCTTGGATCCGTACATGCCAGACGTCACCCAAACATGCACTACCGGCTTATGCAAAAACACCTATGCAGGGAATGGACTTCAAGCCTGCGGTCGTGACCGATACCCTGGCAGCCATGGGTCAAGATGATGCCTTGGGTTTGGCGGGAATTGGATTGAAGGAAAAGGCGAGATGGGGAAGCTCAACGAATTGACTGCGGTCGACGCAGCCGCCGGCATCGCAGCCGGCGATTTCACCGCGGAAGACTTGATGGCCGATTGCCTCGACCGTGTCGCCGCACGGGACAATGAGGTGGAAGCCTGGGCCTATCTCAACCCCAATTATGCGATTCGTCAGGCGCGGGATGCCGATGCGGCCCTGAAAGTCCAAAAGGCGCGGGGCGAGAAACCTGCGCCGCTTCACGGCGTGCCGGTCGGAATCAAGGATGTCATCGACACCGTGGATATGCCGACGGAAAACGGCTCGCCGGCCTATCAGGGCCGACGGCCGCAGGCGGACGCCGCTTGTGTCGCCGCCCTGCGCGCCGCCGGCGCGGTCATCATGGGAAAGACGGTCACGACAGAACTGGCCAATATCGCACCATCGAAAACCCGAAACCCGCATGACCTGGACCGTTCCCCTGGTGGGTCTTCAGCGGGGTCCGGTGCTGGGGTCGCCGACGGCCAAGTGACACTGGCCCTTGGAACGCAAACCGGGGGATCGGTCATCAGGCCAGCTTCCTTCAACGGTATCCACGGCTTCAAGCCGACGCTTGGGATGATCCCGCGTTCGGGTGTTTTGATGCAGTCCCACACGCTGGATACCGTCGGGGTTTACGGGCGGAGCCTGGAAGATCTTGCACTGATCGCCGACGTGCTCTCCTTGCCCGATCCCGGCGATGCCCACAGCTATCGCGGCAGCCGGGCGCCCTTGATGCCGGGCCTGCGGGCCGAGCGGGAAGAACCGCCGCGGCTGGCTTTCATCAAGACGCCGGCATGGCCCCAAGCGGATGACGAGGCACAGAAGGCGATTTCGGCTTTCGTCGCATCCTTGGGCGAAACCTGCGTGGAAACGGAAATGCCCGCCCCCTTCGACGACATCCTGTCCCTGCACGCGACCGTCATGGCCGTTGAAGACCTGGCGCATTACGGACCGCTCCTGGAAAACAGCCCGGAATTGGTCAGCGATATGCTGAAATCCAGAATGGCGGAGGCAGAAAAGATCCGTGGTGACGATTATGTCAAAGCACTGCTGGCACGGGAAAAGCTGCAGCAGGACTTCGCCGCCCTGTTCGAAAACATCGACGCCGTCATCGCTTTATCGGCTGCCGGGACTGCCCCGCGCGGTTTCGAGACGACAGGAAACCCAGCCTTCAACGGACCTTGGACCTATCTGGGTCTGCCCTGCGTGTCCCTGCCGTTATTGACCGTAAGCGACATGCCGCTTGGCGTGCAGGTCATCGGACCCTTCGGGGCGGATGCGGCGACACTCAATACGGCGCGCTGGGTCGAACGGAACGGCACATCCTGACCCATCGGGATGTGCCGGAACCGACATGACGATGAAGACTGCGTGCATGACGGGGCCAATGCGATAACATCGGGAAAACACGCGCATTCAGACGGGGAGGATTGCAGCAATGGACTATAAACTTCTGGGACGGACCGGCCTTAACGTGTCCAAACTCTGCTTCGGCACAATGTCTTTCGGCGGCGACGCCGACGAAGCGCAATCGGCGCGGATGTACACGGCCTGCCGGGATGCCGGGATCAATTTCTTCGACTGCGCCGACGTCTATTCCAAGGGTGCCGCGGAAAAGATCCTAGGCAAGTTCATGGCGGGGCATCGCGACGAGTTGGTGATCACCTCAAAATGCTGGGGCAAGATGGCGGACGACGTTAACGGCGGTGGGTCCAATCGCCGGCACATCGTCCGCGCGGTCGAAGACAGCCTGAAGCGTCTCGGCACGGACCGTTTGGACATTCTTTTTATGCATCGCTGGGATCCGCGCGTGCCGTTGGAAGAAACCCTGCGCGCGCTGGATTCCCTCGTTTCCAGCGGCAAGGTCGTCCATATCGGCGCCAGCAACTATGCGGCCTGGCAGGTTGCCAAGGGGCTCGGCATTTCCGAACGACGCGGCTGGCCCCGGTTCGACGTGATCCAGCCGATGTATTCTCTGGTAAAGCGGCAGGTGGAATCAGAAATCCTGCCACTGGCAATGGAAGAAGGCCTGGGCGTGATCTCGTATTCGCCGATCGGCGGCGGATTGTTAAGCGGCAAATACACCAAGGAAAACCGTCCCGCCGGCGGCCGCCTTGTCACCAACAAGGAATACACCGCCCGCTATGGCGAGGACTGGGTCTTCGAAACGGCGGAGGCGTTTTCAGCCTTCGCGGGAAAGAAGAACATTCATCCCGTATCGCTCGCGGTGGCCTGGGTCGCGGCCAATCCGGCGATCACTTGCCCGATCATCGGTGGGCGCAGCCTGGAACAGCTTGAGCCTTCGTTGAAGTCGGTCGAGGTCGAAATGACGCCGGAACTCTACGCGGAAATGTGCGCGCTTACGCGCACGCCCCCGCCCGCAACCGATCGCCTGGAGGAACGGCGCTGAGCCTTCCTCCGGCGGCCGGATGCTAGCGTCGTTTCACTCTAGCTGTTCTTCGCAAGATCAATGATCGCTGCGGTCAAGGGCACCGCAGGATCTGTCAGTGCCTCGACGATCGAGAAGTGGTGGTGCCCCTCCATCACCGCTTCCGAGACGGGGCAACCATGGGCGCGCATATGGTCGGCGAATAGCGCGCTTTGCCGGTGAAATTCCGGGCTTTCCAAGCTGCCCACGGACAATACGACCGGGATCGCGGTAACCGGCTTCATGTTGATGGGACTCAAACCGGCGATATCGTCCGCCGTGAACCGGAAGACAGGCTGCATTCCGGTCTTCGACAGGGGTTCCAAGTCGAACAGGCCTGAAATCGGCACCGCCCCTTTCAGTAGATCGGCCGGCAGGTCGTCCCGGAAATCCGCCCAATCCGTGCAGGCCAGCGCGCCGGAAAGGTGACCGCCCGCGCTGTGGCCGGAAACCGTCAACCGGTCACGGTCATAGCCGTAATCCGCAGCCACGTCATAGGCACGCGCGACCGCGGCACGACATTGACGCAGGATTTCCGAAAGATCGACATCGGGCATCAGATCGTAGTTCACCATCGCGACAGCGATCCCGGCCTTCAACATCGCGTCCGCCATATGGGCGTGATTGCGTTTGTCGAGCGCCTGCCAATAACCGCCGTGAATGAACAGATGCAGCGGCGGGTTTTCCACCCCGTCCGGGAGGAACAGGTCGAAACTCTGCCCTGGAGTTTCCCCGAACCAAACCTCCGCCACGCGGTTTTTCTGATAGGCCGGGCCCGAGAGTCGCCACAGCTCAAAATATTTATCGTGATCGGGCGCCTGCGCCCGCGGGCTGTATTGGAAATTGATCTCGGCCTGCGTGAAATCCCCATAAACTTTCGCATCCGGGTCGCCAGCCGGCGGCACCACGGCGGAAAGGGCGATTTTCGGACCTGTCAGATCCCTGTCTTCAACCACGGTGATTGCAGGAAAATTCCCCGCCAGCGTTTCACGGAACGCCAGGTCATAATCTATCAGCCGATCCTGCAGGACGCCGATATCCGGCAGCCACAGCACCATCCGGCTTAAATGCGGCGGCATGGCGCCTTGCGCCATCACCGCCCCCGCGGCCCGCGTCAGGGCCAAGCGATACGCCGTTACCGGATCGTCCGGCATGTCAGCGCCGGCATCGAAAACATCCGTCACGACCAACCGGCCGCCCGCGGGAGTATCCTGTTCTTTCAGGTTTGGCGCGTCCGTCGCCTGAGTAAAATGCATTCCTTCCCCCTTGCACCATGCGGAAGGCCAACATGTGCCCACCGAAAACCTCTGTCACCCGTCTTTGCGGGTGGACCGAAACCGGTATAGTGACGCCATCAACGGACGTCAGAGTCCAGCAATTGTTCCGGTAGGGGTATCCGGTTCCGCCGCCGCCTGCATGCAAGACCCGCATGGAATACAAAGGGGCGTGCGACCGGCAATAGGGGATGACAAAATGAGTGCACCGACAGTCAACGGCGATCGTCTTTGGCAAAGCCTTATGGATATGGCGCAACACGGCGCGACGCCGAAGGGCGGCGTCTGCCGCCTGGCCTTGACGGATATCGACAAGGCGGGCCGTGACCTGTTCGTCGAATGGTGCCGTCAGGCCGGCATGACGACCCGGGTCGACAAGGTCGGCAACATCTTCGCCCGCCGTCCCGGACGCGATCCGAAGGCCGATCCTGTGGTCACCGGCAGCCATCTGGACAGCCAGCCGACGGGCGGACGGTTCGACGGCGTCTATGGCGTGCTGGCGGGACTGGAAGTGGTCCGCAGTCTGAACGATCAAGCGATCGAAACCGATGCCCCGATCGAGGTCGCGGTTTGGACCAATGAGGAAGGCAGCCGGTTTTCCCCCGCCATGATGGGGTCGGGTGTCTATGGCGGTGCTTTCACGCTTGAGGAAATCCTGGACAAGCAAGACATCGACGGCAAACGATTCGGCGATGAGCTTGAGCGGATCGGCTATGCCGGCGAAGACGACCCGACGGACCATCCGATGAGAGCCTATTTCGAGGCGCATATTGAACAGGGACCGATTCTGGAGGCTGCCGGACTGCCGGTCGGGGTGGTCACCGGCGCCCAGGGCCAGCGCTGGCATGAAATAACCGTGACCGGGATGGAAGCGCATGCCGGGCCGACCCCGATGGCGATCCGCAAGGACGCGCTTGTGGCCGCGGCAAAGATCATCCAGTGCGTCAACGAAATCGGCCATGAACATCAGCCGGGCGCCTGCGCCACCGTCGGCTTCATCCAGTCCAAACCGAATTCCAGGAATGTCATTCCGGGTGAGGTTTTCCTCACCACCGACTTGCGCCATCCCGACGACGCCCAATTGACCAAGATGGACGCGGCGCTGAAGGAATGCTGCGCGAACGTTGCCGAGGAATCCGGCGTCACGGTGGACGTTGTCGATTTTTGGTATTTCGCGCCCACCCCCTTCGACGAAAAGCTGGTAACGCTGGTGCGCCACGGGGCGGATCTTCACGGTTATCAAACCCAACCGATCGTTTCCGGTGCCGGGCATGACGCGGTCTATGTGGCACGGCGCGCGCCGACGGCTATGATCTTCACGCCATGCGAGGACGGTATCAGTCATAACGAGGTGGAGAACGCAAAGCCGGAGGACCTGGAAGCCGGCTGCAACGTCCTGTATCACGCGATGCTGGAAGCGGCCGGATGGCATCGCGGCGGGCATAACGAAGCGGAATAGCAGTCGTTCTCTGAAGGAGGGCAAGACGTGTCCAAGATCGAAACAATCGAACAGTTGCGTACGCTCTATCCGCCGGCCAAAGGTCTTGCGGTCGACAAGCAATTGACCCGGCTGGACCCGCATTGCCGCCGTTTCATCTCGCTTTCTCCGTTCGCTGTATTGGCGACGAAAGGACAGGATGGCCTGGTCGATATTTCCCCGCGCGGCGGGGATCCGGGCTTCATCCTGATCGAGGACGACGAAACCCTGCTGCTTCCCGATTGGCCGGGCAACAACCGCCTGGACAATTTGGAGAACATTCTGGCCGACCCTGCGATCAGCCTGATATTCCTGATCCCCGGCGTGGACGAGACTTTGCGGGTTCACGGGTTGGCCGAAATCAACACGGACGAGGCTTTGATCCAACAATTCGCGATCGGTCCCAAACTGCCGAAAACGGTTCTTCGTATCTCGGTCAAGGAAGCCTATCTGCACTGCGCCAAAGCGTTGATGCGGTCGCGCCTATGGGATGCTGACGCCCAGATCGAGCGCGGGGATCTTCCATCGATCGCAAAAATGATTCAGGATCAGGCGGGGCTTGGCGGACCGGCAGAATCGCAGCCCGACATGGTGGCCAGATATCGCAAATTGCTATACTGACAGATGGTCGAAATGGCCCCTCGGCAGCAAAGTTGCATTTGGGTCAGCGCGAATACTCTGACAGTGTTTGATTAACCCCTGACCGGATACGGAATGGTGGCGAGCAGCGAAACCTCCGCATCGGTGATCTTTGCCGGCATCGATTCAAGATTGCGCGACATGGTCGAACATGCCGGCGTGGGTCTTTATGCGATCGACATCCAGGGTCGGTATCTTTTCGTGAACCGCCATTTCGCCGAGATGCTGGGCTATGCATCGCCACAGGACTGTCTGCAGGCGGACCTACAGGTTCTGGACATTTTCGAGGATCCGAACGACCGGGAAATCTCGCGGGAGCGCTGCCTGCGCGAACAGCATATCGTCGACTTTCTTTTCAAGGCCAAGCGGCAAGACGGATCCAACCTGTGGGTCAGCGAAAATTGCTCGGTCATTCGCGAGGCAAACGGCGAAGTGTCGGGCTTCGTCGGGTCGATCGCGGACGTGACGTCCTATGTCGAAGCAACGGAGAAGCTGCAGGCTGCCGAGCTGGACTTTCGCCGCTTCGTCGAGCGTGCGCCCGAGGGGATCTATCGGTCTTCTTTGGACGGCAAACAGTTGATGGCGAACCCGGCCCTGGTAAAGCTGAACGGCTATGACTCCGAAGAAGAACAGCTTAAAGCCGTCAAGGATATCAGCCTCGAGTGGTATGTGGACCCGAAGCGGCGCGAACAGTTTATCGAACGGCTTGAGAAAGACGGCTTCGTCGAAAACTTCGAATCGGAAATCTACGCGCATAAAACACGCGAACGGATTTGGATTTCTGAAAACGCCTATATCGTCCGCGACGACGACGGGAAGCCTTTATTTTACGAAGGCACCGTGCGTGACATCACAGAGAAGAAATTGTCGGAACGGCAGTTACGGAAGGCGTTGCATACGGCCGAGGAAGCGGATCGCGCCAAGGCCCGTTTCCTGGCACATATGAGCCACGAGCTCCGCACACCCTTGAATGCCATCCTGGGCTTTTCGGACCTTATCCGAAAACTGGTCACCGATGGCATGCCGCCCGAGAAAATTGTCGAATACTCGACCGATATCCACGAAAGCGGCAAGCACCTGCTGGACCTGATCAACGACGTGCTCGACCTGTCGCGTATCGAGAGCGATGCGATGAAGGTGGAGATCGAGCCCGTAGATACCAAGCGCGCGATGGAAACGGCCATCGAAGTCGTACGGCCCATGGCGCTGCAAAAGTCGATCGACCTGGTGTTGGAAACGCGTGGCGCGGCATTCGTGGTGGCCGACCCCAGGCGTCTTCATCAATGTCTGCTCAATCTGTTGTCCAACGCCATCAAATTTTCTCATGAAGCAGGCAAGGTCACCCTGAAAGCCGAAGCGACGGACATAGATGTCAGTTTGGGCGTGGCGGATGAAGGCATGGGGATTCCGAAGGAATTGCTGCCCACCATCGGCCAGCCCTTCGTCACGCTGGACGATCCGACAGACAAGGCCCAGAAGGGCACCGGCCTTGGCCTGACGATCACGCATTCATTGGCCAAGCTGATGAACGGAAGCATGGTTGTGGAAAGCACGTTTGGCGAGGGGACATGCGTGACGATCACCCTACCCCGCTTCATCCGCGATTGAATCGGGGTCGCGCATCCACATCCCGGCCAGTTTACCGGGCATGTGTACCGGGCCAGTTTTCCGGGCCAGTTTACCGGGTCAGATTACCGTGCGGATTTATGTCGCGGCATAGGGTTTCAGAACGAAATCCATATCCGACCGAACGGCCGCCTGATATTCCGCAAATGTCATCCGCTCGCTTGAGGCCAATTCGATGTAGTGCATAGTCTCGATCCGGAAGAGGATGCCGCCCAATTTTTCCGTATCGCAATCGACGCGCAGCACGCCTTGTTCCTGAAGAACATTCAGCATCCGTATCACGCGGGTGCGCAGCCGGTCATTGAACGTCGCAAAACGGTTTCCCAGGACGGTCTGGCGTTGCACGATGGAAAGGCCGAAGAGGTGCCGCCAATTTTCCTTCCCCAGATGGTTCAGGGAATGGGAGGTCATGGCAAAAAAGACGCCGCAGACCCCGTCGACAAGGTTCGTCGGCGGATTGCCGATCAATTCCTCGATCTCGCGCTCGACGAAACGGTCATGCAGCGTCACCAGCGTCAACAACAGGTCGGACTTGTTCTGGAAATAGTTATAGACGGTTCCGACGGATACCTCAGCCGCGCGCGCGATGATTTCCATCTTGGCTTCTTCATAGCCCACCGTGCGAAACTGTTCAGCAGCCGCTTCGATGATCCGGCGTTCCCTGTCGGCTTTTTTTCGTTCTCTCAATCCAGTCATGACGATCAGTTTGACTCATTTCGGGATCAGAGTCATAAAAAAATGAACTGGTTCATTTTTTAGAATGAAACCATAAAAATAAGGGTGGGCTAAAATCGATTGGTACAACGTGGGAGACCGAGATGAAGAATAGTCGAATTCTGAGAACCCTTTCCACCGCGCTTCGGCGCGCCGCATATGGCCTTCCCCTTGCGATGACGCTAACCGCGACGAGCGGCCAGGCCGCGGACGAATTGAATGCCCTGGTGTGGTGCGATCATACGGACCCGGCCCTGATCCAACCCTTCGAAGAGAAGTTCGGCGTTAAGGTGAACCTGAAGGAATACGAAGGTACCGGCGCGGCGCTTGCCATCATCGAACAGTCGCAGCCAGGCGATTGGGATGTCTTGGTGCTGGACGGCGTTGACGTTCCGCGCGTCGCCGAAACGGGTCTGCTGGCCGAATTGCCGCAGGACCAGATGCCCTTGGACGATGTCTTCGACGCCGTTCAGATGCGCGATATGACGTTCAAGGATGGCAAGATGTACGCCATCATGGAAAAGTTTGGCTACAACGTCATCAGCTACAACAAGGAAAAGGTCGACCCGGCGGATATGCGGGACCTCTCGATGTTGTGGTCGGATAAATACAAGGGACGTATCGCCGTCTACGATTATTACATTCCGCTGATGGATCTTGTCGCCCTTAAGATGGGTGTGAAGCCGTCGGACATTACCGCCGATATTCTTCCGGAGATGAAGAAAGAGCTGTTCAAGCTGAAGGAAAACTCGGTCATGGTCGGCGACGTCGTCGCCTCCTCCACCGCTTTGGCTGTCGGCGAAGCCGATATCTTGGTCGGCGGCGGCGAATGGGCGGTCTCTGTCCTGTCGGCCGAGCAGCCGGAACTTGATTGGGTTCTTCCGGAACAGGGCGGCATGCTGTGGAGCCAGGCGCTGGCCGTGTTCGACTCTTCCGAAAAGAAAGACCTGGCGGTCGAGTTCGTTAAATACATCATGAGCCCGGAAGGACAGGCGCGCCTGGCAACGTCTTCCTGTTTCTGGGGCATGCCGGCCAACGCCAAGGCGCGGGACGCTTTGACGGAACAACAACGCACGGCCCTACGCTGGGACGAACAGGAAGGATTCCTGGCCAATTCCCATCGTTATTTCATTCCCGATGCGGATTTGGACGGCCAGATGCTGGACACCTGGACCGAGTTCCTACAGCACTAAGCCGGTCTGAAGACCGAACAGGCGGCGTGTAGAACACGATGCAACGGCAACTCCCCAGGCACGCCAATTCAAGGCCGGCCCGTTCCCGCTTCGGTGGCGACGGGCTGCGTGCCTGGGGATTTCTGTTGCCGGCACTGTGCTGGACCCTTGCCTTCTTCGTTCTGCCCTTGGCGATCATGGCGGTCTATTCGCTGTGGCAGCGGGTCGGCTACAAGGTGGTCACCGACATTTCGGTGCAGAACTACACGGCCTTTTTTGAGAAATCCTTCCTGTACGAGTCGTTGATCAACTCGCTTGAAGTGACTGTCATGGTCACTTTGATCAGCATCCTGCTTGCCTATCCGTTGGCCTATATTCTGGCGGAAAAGGTGCCCCCGCGCTGGCAGCGAATCGCCTTGATCCTGGCAATCCTGCCGTTCTGGACATCCTATGTAGTGCGGTCCTACAGCTGGATTCTGGTGCTGTCGGAAGGGGGCATCCTGTCCAATTTCCTGCTCGATATCGGATTGACGAGCGAGCCCGTCTCTTTCGCCAACAGCCGGGGCGCGACCGTCATCGGCTTTGTGCATTTCTTCGTCATGCTGCTGACGCTGACCATTTTCGCCAATCTGGTCCAACTGCCGAAGAACTACCGGCGGGCCGCCGCCGATCTGGGTGCCGGGCCGATCCGAACCTTTATTCATATCATCCTGCCCCTGACCCTGCCCGGCATCATGGTCGGCGCTTTCCTGACCTTCGTGCTGTGCATCGGGGACTACATCACACCCGCCATCCTGGGCGGAAAGCGGGAATTACTGCTGCCGCAGACGATCATGCTGCAGATCGAACGGCGGTCCGATTTCCCGACGGCCTCGGCCCTTGCCATGATCCTGATGGCTGTGGTCAGCGTGGTTTATGCCGCCTGCGCGCGTTGGCTGAAATTGGACCGGATGTAGGGGATGGCGATGCGCAATATACCCGCCCTTATCTATAGCTTGGCCATCTACGGCTTCATCTATCTGCCGGTCGCCGTCCTGGTCCTGTTCTCGTTCCAGGAATCGCGCGTACCGATCCCCCCCTTCAACGGGCCCAGCCTGAAATGGTACGCGGCGCTGATGGCCGATACACGGGTGACCGACGCGCTTTTGAACTCCGTCATCGTGGCCTTCGCTTCCTCCGCCGTCTCCGTCGTGCTGGGGTTCCTCGCCGCCTATGCCCTGGCGCGACACAAGGTTCGCTTCGGCGGCGTGTTGCAGGCCTTGCTGACCGCGCCCTTAACCGTCAGCTATCTGATCATCGCCATGGGGTTGCTGATCACCTTCAACAATCTCGGCATTCCCAAATCCCTGTTGACCATCGGCATCGGCCATGTGGTGATCAACATGCCGCTATGCTTCGCCATCATCTTCAGCCAGATGGGCGCGCATCAGGCCAATATGGAACGCGCGGCGCGCGACTTGGGCGCGGCGGAATGGCAGGTCATCCTGATGGTCAGCGTGCCGCTGCTTTGGCCGGCGCTGTTCGCCGCCTTCTTCCTATCCGTCACCTTTTCCTGGGATGAGTTCATCATCGCCTTCCTGGTCAGCCGGTTCGACGTGACCCTGCCGGTGGAAATCTGGAGCATGCTGCGCACCGGGCTGAACCCAAAGACCAACGCGGTCGGCAGCTTCGTCTTCCTGGTTTCCGTCGTGGTCGTGCTGGCGGCCGACCTGATCCTGTTCCGAAAGAAGAAAGCATGAGCGTTCCGGCAGTAGAGTTCCGCGGCATCGGTATGAATTTCGGTGAGAAGCAGGCCGTCAGCGATATCGACCTGACGATCGGCAAGGGCGAATTCGTCGTGTTGCTGGGCCCATCCGGCGGCGGCAAGACCACTCTGCTGAATATCCTGGGCGGCTTTCTGACGCCGACCGCGGGCGCGGTTTTCATCGACGGCGCGGATGTCACAGAGATCCCGCCCGCCAAACGCCCGACCACGACCGTCTTTCAGGACTATGCCCTGTTCCCGCATATGTCCGTCGGCGGCAATGTCGGTTTCGGGCTGAAGATGCGGAAGTTTCCCAAATCCGAACACGCGAAACGGACCGCCGGCGCGTTGGAGATGGTCGGCCTGGCCCATCTTTCCGAACGGCGAATCCACGAACTGTCCGGCGGCCAGCGGCAGCGCATCGCACTGGCCCGGGCCTTGGCGGTCGAGCCCTCCGTATTACTGCTCGACGAGCCGCTCGGTGCGCTGGACATGAAACTGCGCCGCCAGATGCAGGAGGAACTGAAAGCGATCCAACGCCGCGTCGGCACCACCTTCGTGCATGTGACCCATGATCAGGAAGAGGCGATGGCCATCGCGGACCGGATCGTGGTGATGAACGAGGGCAGTATCGAGGACCAGGGCCCGCCGGAGCGGATTTATCTGCGGCCGGCCTCCCGCTTCACCGCCGCCTTCATGGGCGAAAGCAATCTGTTCGACGGGCGCATAGCGGGGTCAGACGGTGACACCGCCACGGTGGAGACGAGCCTGGGCGCTTTTTCGGTTTCCTGCCCCGCTTCCGGCGCACCTAATCCCGGTGACGTAGCCGGCCTGGTTATCCGCCCCGAACATATGCATATCGAAGCGGGCGAGAACCGCCTGCCCCTCGGCGCGGCCACGGTGTCGGAAACCGGCTTCTTCGGCACGCATCATCAATGCCTGGCCAAACTACCGGGGCATGAAGGCCCGCTTCGCATTCGGCTGCCGCAGCGCTTTTCGCCCGAAGCGGGCACGGTACTGCCCCTGTTCGCCGACCCGGCGGATATGGTGCTGGTGACGCGCTAGGCGCCCCGTGAAACAGGAGAAGGATAGAGCGATGGAAACCGCATCCGCCGATCAATGGTACCGGACCCGCACGGTCGGCGAAGGCGTGACCTGGATCGATGAGCCCTTCATTCAAGAATTCTATCGCTGCAACATCTGGCATGTGCGCGGACGCGACCGGGACATGCTGGTGGATAGCGGGATGGGCGTCGTCAGCCTGCGCGAACAGATTCCACTGGTGACCGAAAAGCCCTGCGCAGCCATCGCAAGCCATACCCATTTCGACCATATCGGCTGTCATCATGAATTCGAGGACCGCCGCGTTCATGCCGACGAGGCCGCGATCCTGGCCGAGCCGACGCGCGCCAATACGCTGGCCCATCCCTATGTGGAAGACGGCATCTTCACCAAACTACCGCCCGCCCCCTATGCTTCCACGGAATACGCGGTGCGCGCCGCGCCGGCGACGACCGTGCTGCGGGCGGGTGACGTGATAGACCTGGGCGACCGGGTGTTCGAGGTGATGCACACGCCCGGCCATTCACCCGGCGGCATCATGCTGTTCGAAAAGGCAAGCGGCATCCTGTTTTCCGGCGACACGGTCTATGACGGGCCGTTGATCGACGATGCCTATCATTCCGATCTGGCGGACTATATCGCCTCCATGAAACGGATTCTGGATCTGCCGGTTCGGGTCATCCATGGCGGGCATTTCCCCAGCTTCGACGGGGAGAAATACCGTGATCTGATCCGCGCCTTCCTGGCGGAGAAGGACCGCTAGGCTGCTCCTTGGTTTTTCTCGCGCGGTTCGACCGTGAATTTCGGGGTGTAGTTCTTGAACGGGTCCTGGTCGGGATCGACCGCCTGGCATCGCTTGAACCCGTCGCGCGCCCGTAGCCGTTCCAGATAAGCGGTGACTTGCGGTGAGAAATGCTCGGCCATACCGACGATATCCGCAAGATGAAGCGCATAGCCGACCGCGATATCGGCGATGGTGAAGCGCCCGGCGCAAAGAAAATCGCGGCCGTCGATATGCCGGTCCAGCCAGCGCAGCCGGCCCAGGAACCATTTGGCGTAGTCCTGCACCACTTGCGGCTGGCGCCGTTCCCTCGGCTCCATGGCCGAATAGCGCAGCGCGATCGCGGTCGGGAAGGTCAGCGTCGCGTCGCTTTGAAACAGCCAGTTCAGGTAATCGCCATAGTCGGGATGGTCCGACGCCAGGCCGAAGTCCGGCTTGCCGTGTGCCTCAACCAGATAGAGGCAGATGGCCGTCGACTCCGTCATCGCGACGTCGCCATCGACGAAATAGGGCACGGTTCCCAGCGGGTTCACATCCAGGAAGTCTTTCTGGAAGACGCGCGGCGGAAAGGGGATCGTTTCCACCTCATAGTCGAAGCCCATTTCTTCGAGCGCCCAGAGCACCCGAACCGACCGGCTGTTGTAACAATGCCAAAGTTTCATGGCTCTCCCCGTTAGTCTTTTGCCGACAGGGTAGACTGTTCGTGAGATAGGGGAAGCTTGTTTTCAGGTGACACTGGCCAACGTCACTCAACAAGATCATCCATGTAGTCTTTGAGAATTTCCTTTTCCAAGAACCTCAGGCGGCTATCCAATTGTTCGGCCCATTCAAGCGTGGGCGGCACATTGATGGGATAAAGGCCGACAACGGGCTTCCCTTCTTTCACCGCATCGACCCACTCTTTGGCCAAGCCAATGTAGAGGTTCAGTGCCCAAGCGGCATTCGGCGCGTAGTCCGTCACCAGGTATCCTGGCGGCACGTCGCCGACCACAATCCACAGCCACTCATCGACAAAATCCTCGGTATGGTCGATCCGAAACAGAAAGACGGAAACGATCCGCGGCACGAACATTCCGATACGGGATTCGACAATGTCCGTGCACCATCGATGCCCCATTAGGAAACTTCTTGCGTGTTCCAGCACCTCGTCAAACGCATTCATCTCATCGGCGTCTTCACTAGTCTCAACTACAGCCCGTCGTGCGATCGATACGTCAGGTGCTTTTTCGAATTGCAATCGGGTTGCTCCCAATGCGGCTTCATCCTGATCATCACTGAGACCGTCACTGTGGTTTGGCAAATTTTCTGCCTGCATCACCTCAACGGAAGAATTCCGGCTCCCCAAAAGCGTATTGAAAAGTTTTTTTAACACCATCCGCTGCTTCCCCAGAGGTGACCGCCTAAACGTTCTGCTGAACCATTGACTGTCGGCGACGCATGCGGTTGCCAATCCTTATCGGCCAACGTGCCAAAACCTGGATGCGCGTTCCGGTACCAATTGGAAGAACGCAATTATCCAACCTGCCAACAACCGCACGGAGACGTCTGCCCCCACGCCCTCCCTTTTGGCGAGTATTTTAGTTGATTTAGTGCATGAATGATTGCGCAAATAAAGAACAAAAGAGGACCATGCAGGTTTTTGGCTACTGTGGGCCGCGTATGGCTCTGCATAAGCGCCAAAACTGCGAACTATCGCAAAGCGGGTATCGCTGCCAGTATTCGAGAAACATGTGGTGGGGCTAGGCCATTTCCGTCCGGACATAACAATCAGCGAGCAGCCAGTTCCGCCTAAGACTTCCCTTTGACCTGTTGCAGCACTTGCCCAAGGACGACCCAGTAAACTTCCATGTCGGACAGCTCGAGATTTTCAATGGTGTCTTTTCCACTGAGAAACAGAGGCACTATATACCCAGCACATTTATCATGCGAAATAGGTTCATTCCCAGCGTTGAGCCATTCGTTGTAAAATCCCACTGCTAAACATTCGTCCTTGTGGATTTCGACCTCTGACTCATGAAATTCGACAAAGTTTACCTCAATATCCAACGCGTACCCTGTTCCGGGTTCGAACATCAGCACCGAAGGCTCGCTCGACTTGCCTCGACGGAGATCCAGCGCGAATTGCCGGCCGAGCCAATCGTACCCGAAGCACATGATGCGATTGGAAAACTCCGGGAACGCGATACACACAATGTCGTTCCATTCTTGGATCGCGCCCGCGCTATGGGTCCGATACAGCCCATTGTTGAACGAGCGCCCGGAAAACTCCGCGAAGAATTCGTTCCATCCCGTCGCGTTGATGCCCATCGACACGATAGTCTCTTCATTTTCGGATCGAGTTTCGTCTAATACGAAGTTTTTTCTGAATTCTTCGAACATTGCCTGTTACCCACCTATTCTATCGTGACTTTGTTGATAATAGTGCCTTGAGGCAAATCCTTAATCTGGTGCCATATTTGCGCGCCGAGGCTTCGGTTAACGCTTGCATCAAGGGTTGCCAGGTTGTCGAGCGTGGTTGTCCCGCCTAGCTGCAAATCCTTAATATGATCTACATCATGTCCTTCTGGAACTATGTGGCCAGCATCTTTGTATACCTTCGCACCTGATGACCCAGATCGATCCGACTTTGCGACAAAGGTGTCAAGATCGCATAGGGCCTTGCATTTCGCGTCAGCGGCCATTCGCTGCGTTTGATCCCATTTTTTCATATACTTTAGCTGTAAATTTACTCCATTTTCTTCATTACTTTTTTCCGGCACAGGTTTACCGGCGATTTTCTCTACTTGAGTTTCATTGGCCTCCCATTCCTCTTGGGTCCCCCCCTCACGAAGAGTACTAGTCGGCTTTTTTGCGGCCTTTGTGTTTCGAACCGTCTGTCCTTGACGCGTAGCACGGGCGAAACTCTGTGCCGCACGCCCCGCACCGCCCCGCCCAAAACTCGGTCCGCCGCTGAGCCCGGCGAGTACGATGTGCTTGTAGTCCCCGAGCCGGACTTTCGCGTAATTGTCGAAGGCTTCGATCCCGTCGTGAAACAAGGCCGTGTGGGAGCCGGTGCGTTTCGACGTTTCCAGGGAATGCCAATAGTAGTTTCCGTCCGCCCCCAAAAAAGCCGAGTGACCCCTGTTCAGTCGGTAGTCGGACGGCTTGGCGCCTGGGTTCTCCCTTTGCCAAGCTTCGAACGCTTCCAGTTCCGCACCGGCGATCAGTTGATCGCGTGGGGGATTGAGATAAGCCTCCAACGAGACTTTTTGGTCCATGGCGCGGACCACATCGGCGTTCTCCGGCTTGTACAGCTCACCGAAATACCGTCGGCTGATTTCCAAGGATGCGTCGGGCCTGTCCTCCCGCGCGGCATCCAAGGCTTCATAGATCCGACGCCCCCACTGGTTCCACGTCTCGTCCTCTCGTTTGGCCAGATCCTCACGCGGCAGGGTTTCCGGCGCGAGTTCCGTTTCGGCGGATCGGCGCCTCTCCTTGATCCAAGCGCGCTCATCCTCCTCGTCTGTTTCAGTTGGGTCTGCGTTCGTTCCGGCGACGCCGCGTTGGTCGGCAACCCCATCCGTCTCGGCAGTATCAGGAATTGTCGGCGCAGGCCTGTCGATTTGCCCGTCGGCCAGGTGACTGTCCTTCTGTTCGAAGACCTCGGGACTGGATTTGCGAAAAGCAACGACCTGATCGGGTGACGCGCCCGCGCCCACAAGGGAGAGCGCTTTCTTCAAACCGGGGGCATCAACAGCCTGTCCGACCTGTGTTCGCATCGCATCTGCGATGGCGAGTGCTTCGGTTCTATCGCGGTCGCTGCCCGCTTCCCATTGCGCGGCTATACGATTTTCCAGCATCGGTGGAATTGCGGCGGCGGCACGGGCATATTCAACGATGTCCGGCGTGGATGGCCAACCGGTCAAGACGTGCCGACAGCCCCCGTAGGGGTTGCTAGGTTGCGGCGGCAGATAGGAAGTGGACTTCAGGATACCTGCGGTCTTTGCCCCTCGCTTTTTCAACCACCATTCGAAATGGCAATCGAGCCAGGGATACTCCTCCGCCCAAGGCCGATCGCCCTCCACAATGCCCTGTCCGGTTGCCAGACCGTGTTGGCCGAAACCCCCACCGGCAATAACCTCATCGATCCTGGCCAGCGCCGCGTCACGTTCTCGTTCGAAGGAAAGCCGGCCCTCCAGGTCCCGGTCCAACCGGTCCAAAACCGCAGCGTCGAGCGTTTCGGAAGCCCGAGCGGTGTCCAAAACCTCTCGGGCATCGGCAGGCGTTTCTTCGCCGTCCAGCACATAGGAACGAAGTTTCGCCACGCGCTCGGCCCGGACAGCCCGTTCATCAGATGCCCGGCGGACGCGTTCGACGTCGTCCTGCCGTCGCCGATCCTGCAACCGACCCAGCAAGCGCGCTTGAACAGGCATGCGGCGCGATACCGCTTCCGATTCCGACGAGCCGGAAAAACTCTCATCCAGACCAGTCAGAAAGGCTTCCATTCCCGGGATTCCGGCGCGTTCCCCCGCCGCATCGAAGCCGGCGAGCAGAACCTCGTTCGTTGCGTCCTCTCGTAACCGCTCCACTTCGCGGGAACGGCCTTCCTCGTCCAGGTCGTCTCTGTCGGCCAAGACGCCTTCGAATTGGGAGAGCCCCGCTTCCAGGTCGAAATTCGGTTCGTCGGCAGAGCCGCCGATCGACGAAACATCTTCCCCGCCACGCCCATGGCGGATCGCTGCATCCAAGAGACGGGCGCGCATGCGCTCCGCATTTTCGACTGCTTGAGCGTTTCGATCTTCGCTTGTCGGAAGGGAGAAAGAGTTAGACCCCCGCCTGCGGTGCAATGCGGAGGCTAGCGCCTTGCCGACTAAGTTTTCCGCAAACGGCCGCCGGCGGGGGCCCGCAGCAAAGCCAATAGAAGATGGACCGGGCGTACCGTTTCCACGCATCCCAAGACGCTCCTATGATTTTTCTGATCGAAGGGAGACGGCGGGCGCGGCGCGCTCGGAGGGGGAAACCACTACAGGAAAGGGAGCCTTATATCGCGGCACCCGCCGATGTGGAATTTATATACACTCTTTCTTTGAGTGTCAATGTTTTTCCATTAATTGGAATATTGAATTCCACTCACTGGCTGCTATTAACGTGATTGTGCCGACAGGGATAGACACATGGAAGCGCACTAATGAATGCAAAACGGCCGATGGAAACCCACCGGCCGCAGTAAAAAGAATTTCAGAACAGGATATGTATTTTTTATACCTAATCGCTGTGGAAGCTGATCGCTTTTATCGCACCACGCCGACCGGTGGATGAGCAGGTCCTACCCCCAATCCAAAACCACCTTGCCGCTTTTGCCCGACAGCATCGCCTCGAACCCCTTTTCGAAATCGTCGACCTTGAAGCGGTGGGTGATGATGCGGGTTATGTCCAGGCCGTTTTCCAGCATGGCGATCATCTTGTACCAGGTTTCGAACATCTCCCGCCCATAGACGCCCTTGATGGTGATCGCCTTGAAGACGATGCGGGACCAGTCGACGGCGGACTTGCCGGGGCTGAAGCCCAGCATGGCAATGCGGCCGCCCATGACGAGCGCTTCCACCATTTGGTCCAGGGCGGGTTGCGCGCCGCTCATCTCCAGCCCGATGTCGAAGCCTTCCCGCATGCCGAGCCCGTGCATGACGGATTTCAAATCGGTCTCAGCCACGTTCACCGGCATCACATCGGCGACGTGACCGGCGAGGTCGAGGCGGTCCTGGTTCATATCGGTGATCACCACATGGCGCGCGCCCACATGGCGGGCGACGGCGGCGGCCATGATGCCGATGGGCCCGGCGCCGGTGATCAGCACGTCCTCCCCGATCAAATCGAAGGAGAGCGCGGTGTGGACCGCATTGCCGAGCGGGTCGAGGATGGCGCCGATATCGTCTTCAATCACATCCGGCAAGGGGATGGCGTTGAAGGCGGGCAGGCGCAGATAGTCCGCGAAGGCGCCGGCCACGTTGACGCCGATGCCCTTGGTTTCCGGGTCCAGATGGAAACGCCCGGCGCGGCTCTGCCGGCTGTGGCGGCCGATCAGATGGCCTTCGCCGGAGACACGCTGGCCGATGGTGAAATCGGTGACGTCCCGGCCCATCTCCACAATCTCACCGGCGAATTCATGGCCGGTGATGAGCGGCACGGGCACGGTCTTCTGCGCCCAGTCGTCCCAGTTCCAGATATGCACGTCCGTGCCGCAGATGCCGGTCTTGTGAATCTTGATCAGGACGTCGTCCGGGCCGATGTCCGGCACCGGCTCGCTTTGCATCCACAAGCCCCGTTCCTGTTTGGATTTGACGAGCGCCTTCATCGCCGGCGGGAAATTCGGCTTCAACGGGGCGGTGGCGGCGAGTTCGATATCGGTCATGTCTTGTCCCTGCCTAAATCGCGCCGACGGCTTTGCCGGCGCGTTCGAAAGCGGTGAGGGCGAAGTCCAGGTCCGCGTCGGTCAGCGCGGCGTTCATCTGGGTGCGGATGCGGGCCTGTCCCTTGGGCACGACGGGGAAGAAGAAGCCCGCGACATAGACGCCTTCGTCATAGAGTTTGGCGGCCATGTCCTGCGCCAGGCGCGCATCGCCCAACATCACCGGCACGATCGGGTGTTCGCCCGGCAATAGGTCGAAGCCCAGCGCGTCCAGGCCCGCGCGCCATTTGGCGGTGTTGCGGAACAGTCCCGCGCGCAGATCGTCCCCCTGTTCGACAAGGTCGATGGCGGCCAGCCCCGCGGCGACGATGGCCGGCGGCAGGGAGTTGGAAAACAGATAGGGCCGCGCGCGCTGGCGCAACAGGTCGATGACCGGCTGCGGGCCGGCGATATACCCGCCGATGCTGCCGCCCAGCGCCTTGCCCAAAGTGCCGGTCAGAATGTGGATGCCGTCAGAGACGCCGGCATGGGCGGGCGTGCCGCGCCCTTGCGGCCCCATGAAGCCGGTGGCGTGGCAATCGTCGACCATTACCGTCGCGTCGTATTGCTTTGCCAGGGCGGAGATTTCCGTCAGTTTGGCGAGGTACCCATCCATGGAGAATACGCCGTCACTGGCGATCATGATGAACCGCGCGCCGTCGGCCCTGGCCTGTTTCAACTGGGCTTCCAGGTCATTCATGTCGGAATTGGCATAGCGGTAGCGCTTGGCCTTGCACAGGCGGATGCCGTCGATGATCGACGCATGGTTGAGCGCGTCGGAAATCACCGCGTCTTCCGGCCCCAGCAGGGGTTCGAACAAGCCGCCATTGGCGTCGAAGCAAGCAGCGAAGAGGATTGCGTCATCCTTGCCCAGGAAGCTTGCCAGCCTTTGTTCCAATTCCCGATGCAGGTCCTGCGTCCCGCAGATGAAGCGCACGCTGGCCATGCCGAAGCCGCGCGTGTCGAAGGCCTGCTTGGCGGCTTCAATCAGTTTCGGGTTGTCGGCCAGGCCCAGATAATTGTTGGCGCAGAGATTGACGACACCGTCCCGGCTGGCGCCCCCCGGCTTGCCGTCCAGGTCGACGCCGATCCGCCCGGATTGAGGGGAGGTGATCAAGCGTTCCCGCTTGTACAGGCCTTCCGCCTCGATCCCGTTCAGGGTTTCGGTGATATGATCCAAAAAGCCGGTCGACATGGGTTCCGTCCTTCCCGGGTCCCCCGAAACCCGGGGAAACCGCCGCTGTTCGATAAATCAGACAATAATCCGCTATAACGGATTTATCGATATAGTGGAAGTTTTTCTTTTATAGCGGATTTATTTTTTCGGGCTTGCCGCCGCACGATGCACCACGGCACCCGTACCGTAGCCGGCCGCAGTCTAGCTGTTTTCAACGATCAACAGTACCCGCGCCGCGCCGGTCTTGGCGCGGATGGCGTGCGACCGGTCGGCGGCATAGCGCGCCGTGTCGCCGGCGGCGAGGTCGACGGGCACCCCGTCGGACTCGGCGCAGACCGCGCCGTCGAGCACGGTGAGGTGTTCCCGGCAGCCGGGCCGGTGCGGATCGCTGATCAGCGCGCCACCCTTTTTGAAAGCGATGTCATAGACCTCATGCCGGCCGGCCTGATCGGGCGGGCTGAGGATACGAATGCGGCAGCCGTCGCCCTGGCTGTCGATGGTCGGCGTCCGGTCCGACCGCATCACTTCCGCGATCGGGCTTTCCGACCCGGCGGAACTGTCCAGCAGGCCCGCGAAATCCACCTGCAGCGCGCGGGTCAGGTTCCACAAAGTGGCGACCGTGGGGCTCGATTCCCCGCGCTCGATCTGCGACAGCATCGAGCGTGAAACACCGGAAAGCTTGGCCACCTGGTCCAGGCTGAGCCCCTTGGACTTGCGCGCGTCTTTCAGGCGCGGGGCCAGTTGGCTCATGATGTCGTTCTGTTGGTTCATGGTCCTGGTTCGAGCCCCGGTTCACGCAATTTCAGAGAGCAGGCAAATCGCCGAAGAAACCAACGATCTGACGCAGTCGGCCGTCATCCGCCAGGGTTCCGAAATCCACCCCTTTCAGGACGACCTTTCCGTCGCCCGCAGCCAAATGCCAGGAGAAATATATATGATCATGATGCCGGTTGACGCCGCTGGTATAGGCCAGGCTCGCGCCCGGCATGCGTTCATGTACCGTGCCGATATAATCCGACAGCGCGGCACGCCCCTCGGCTTCCATCTGCGGGTCCTTGTAGACGCCGTCCTCATGCCACGACTGGGCCAGCAATTGGGTCCGCCTTTCGGGTTCAGGCTCGCACCAAGCCTCGATATAGGCGGTCAAAACTTCCTGCAGCACTGCCGCCATCGTCCCATTCCAGTAGTGTTTTCCAAGTCCGACGCTATCCGAATTGCCGGTTTTCGACCAGCCGGAACGTCAGATCCACGTCACGCGTTCGTCGCTCAGATGAAAGACAGGCCGCCCGATCTTTGATAGCCACGAACATCCCGCCTGCAACTCTATTATATGAGGAGTCCCACATGTCTTCCCCCGCCGCATCGAAAACCGGCCGCCCCAATATCCTGCTGATCATGGCCGACCAGCTCGCTGCTCAGTGTCTACCTTGCTACGGGCATCCCCTGGTGCAGGCGCCGGCTTTGTCGAAGCTGGCGGATGAAGGCGTGGTGTTCGACGCGGCCTATACCAATTCACCGCTTTGCGCGCCGAGCCGCTTCGTGATGATGTCAGGCCGGCTGCCGACCAAGATAGCATCCTGGGACAATGCGGTGGAATTTTCGTCGGAAGTGCCGACCTTCGCCCATTACCTGGAAGCCCTGGGCTATCGCACCTGCCTCAGCGGCAAGATGCATTTCGTCGGGCCGGACCAATTGCATGGCTATCGCGACCGGCTGACGACGGATGTCTATCCGTCCGACTTTACATGGCACCCGGAATGGGACCGTCCGACGGCGCGCCTGGACTGGTTCCACAATATGGAAGTGGTGACGAAGGCTGGCCCCTGCATGCGGTCCATGTATCTGGACTATGACGACGAGGCGGTCTTCAAGGCCAAGCGCTATATCTTCGACCGGGCGCGCGATGCGGGCACAGGCGATGCCGAACCCTTCATGCTGACTGTTTCCATGATCCAGCCACACGACCCCTATCTATGCCGACAGGACAAATGGGACCTGTATCCGGCAGAGGATATCGACCTGCCGAAAGTGCCGCTGGGTTCCCACAAGGCACATCCGATGGAGGAACGCCTGCGGCACGGCTACGGCGCGACCGACATTGACCTGGACGAAGCGACCCTGCGCAATGCGCGCCGCGCCTATTACGGCAGCATTTCCGATATCGACGACAAGGTGGCGGACCTGATGCAGACGCTCAAGGAAGCGGGCGTCGCGGACAACACCATCGTCATCTTCACCGGCGACCACGGCGACATGCTGGGCGAGCGCGGCATGTGGTTCAAAATGAGCTATCTGGAAAACTCGGCCCGCGTGCCGATGATCGTCCATGCACCCACAATGTTCTCCCCGGCCCGGGTAAAGGAAGCGGTTTCCCTTGTCGACCTTCTGCCGACCTTCGTGGAAGCCGCGCGCGATGGAAAAGAAGGCGACTATGCCAGCCCGATCGAAGGCCGTTCCCTGTTGCCGCATCTGTCGGGCGGCACCGGTCATGACGAGGTCATCGGGGAATATTTCGGCGAAGGCACGGATACGCCGGTCTTCATGATCCGCCGGGGCGATATGAAACTGATCGATTCAGGCCCGAACGACCCGCTGCAATACTACAACGTCGCCGCCGATCCGACCGAGGTGAACAACCTTGCCGACGACCCCGCGCACCAGGATAACGTCCAGCGCTTGGTCCAGGAAATCGCCGCCAAATACGATCGCCCGGGTCTGACGGAAAAAGTGCTGGAAAGCCAACGCCGCCGGAAGTTCCTGAAAGGCGTGATGCGCAAGCAGAATCTGGATTGGGATCACAACCCGGCCCAGGACGCCGCCCAGGAATACATCCGCAATTCCCTACCGATCTATGAGCTGGAAAAACGCGGGCGGTTTCCGGCGGTGTAATCCCGACAAGGTATCTGCATATGTCTGTTTTTTAACAGAATTTACACCTATACATGCGAATGTATTTACATTCGAAAATGAGCATGCAAAGCCGCGGCACTTGGTGCCGCGGCTCGACCATTAACGTGCACGGTCGCAGAACAAAGCGCCCAAACAGACCTTTATTAGAATGGTATTAAATGAATAGTATTAAACCGAAATCCGAGCGTCTGCGGAGAATCCTGACACTTTGGAATACGCGACGGGGCGACAGAATACTGCCCGAACGCGCCGACTTGCCGCCAACGGATTTCGACCCCAAAGACCTGCCCTATCTGGTTTTACTCGATGTCTCCAACGAAGGGCAGGATTTTGCCTATCGGCTGGTCGGCACGGGCGTCGTCGGATTTGTCGGCCAGGAAATCACGGGCCTTAGCGTGTCCGCTTATCAGCGCAGGCATGAAGAACCTGAGATGGTCGAAGCCTATGCCGTTGCCGCAAAGCAAAATCGGCCTACCCTGTACGACGGTACCCTGAAGCGTTTCGACAAGGAATTCGTGGTCTACGAACGGCTCGCCCTGCCCCTGCAGGGCCGGCATAGGGACGGCGAAACCCACCAAATCCTGGCGGCCTTCGATTTCCAATATGCCAAAGCGCACCTCACCGGCAGCAAGACCAGCGTATGGCCCCATGGGCCGCAAAGGCTGCCAGCCGTCAATTTCACTTAGGCGCTATCCGGGGATCCGTATCGCCAGTGATGGGCGCGGGGCTCGCCCCGCCTATGCCACCACGTTAACCAAGCCGGTGGCGGCGGTGATACCGGCGAGACTGTTCGTCGAGATTTCCGAAAGCTCCCCGTCGATTTCCTTCAAGGCTTTTTCCGCGTCCTCAATCTCTTTGTCGAGGCTTGGATCAGAGTTCTTCTTCGCTTCCAGAGCCTTCTTCGCGGCCTCAATGATGCCTTTCAATGCGGTCTTGATCTGGCGGACTTCGTTGACGAATTCCTGATCGGCCTTGGCTGCGCCAAAGGCTTCCGCACCTTTCTGCAACTGCGCCTGCACCCGTTCACGAATGCTGTTTCCCTGACCGTCCCGGCCGCTCCCGTCGTCCTTGGCAAAAACGGGCTGGCTCTGTTCTTTCTCACTGCCCCCTTTCTGCTCACTAAATGGCGTGCCGTCGGCCTTTTCCCCCGGTTTCTGACCCGCCCCGGCTTTCGATTGGTTCCCCTGCGCCGCAACCGCCTTCGCCTGGGCTTCCGCTTGATTGGCGGATTGCACGACCGTGGCGTCTGCACCTTGGGTGCCTTGGGCAGCCCCTTCGGCCCCGGCCGTAACACCGCCAGCAGCAGCATCGGCACTCGGTTGCGCGGAGGGCGATACGGACGTGCCCCCAGCGCCGCCAATGCTGCCGGCATTCTGACCGCCGGCCGCTGCATAGGCTTTCACCGCGGAGGCAAGTTCTCTGGCCAGCCGGGCGGCAAGGCGGGCAGCGGCTTCGGGATTGGCCGAGGCCAATAGTTGGAGGGCCTTGATCTGCGCCTTGATGCGCGCGATTTTCTCCGCGGCGGCCGCTTTGCGTTGGTCCGAAGCGCTTTTCTTGACGGAGTCGAGATGCGCCTGCGCCTCCTTCGCTTCTTCCAACTTTTCTTTGAGGGTTTCGGCCTTTTCCGGATCCAGCTTATTCAGGATTCCCAAAAGAGAACTGTCTTCTCCGTCGTTCCGCTTTTCCCGCGCATCGGTTTGCGCGGTGATCGATTTCAGCAGTTGCAAGGAACCGTTTTGTCCCGTTATCGAACTCACCATATCCGCCCCACCTTTCGGTTTCTTCGGCCGACCTACTCGTTTTAGCCCCTCATCCATTGGGGGTACTAAACCAAAATAGGTTAACAAAAATTCATCCGAAAGAAGGTATTCAATATCCATGCCTGACGGGCGGAAACAGTGAATTTCCGCACATGGCCTCAACGGGAATGCACCGCCGAACGGTCGGCGTGTCGAACAGACGGGTGTCCTACGCCTCCCGCATTTGCGCGAAGAACGTCGCAACACTGTCGCGCAGTACGCGGGACCGGTCGCTCAATCCGTCGGCCGTGGCGTTGATCTGGGACGACGCCGTGCTGGTTTCCTTCGCCGCGGAAGACACCGTGGTGATGTTGCTCGTCACTTCGGAAGTCGCCTGGGACGCCTGGTCGATGTTTCGTGCGATCTCTCCCGTGGCGGCAGTTTGTTCCTCCACCGCCGCCGCGATGGATTCGCTGATTTCGTTCAGGTTGGAAACCGCATCCCCGATCTGCCGCACAGCATCGACGGCTGATTTGGCGTCATTCTGAACCGCCGCGATTTGGGCGGAAATACGCTCTGTCGCCTGTTGTGTCTGCCCGGCCAATTCCTTGACCTCATGCGCAACCACGGCAAAGCCTTTGCCTGCGTCCCCGGCCCGGGCGGATTCGATCGTCGCATTCAACGCAAGAAGGTTTGTCCGTTCAGCAATCTCCTGGATCAACAGCGCGACCTCACCGATTTCCTGGGTCGATTGGGCCAGTTTCTCGATCTGCGCCGTGCTGATCTGAACTTTCTCGGAGGCGCCCACCGCCGAGCGGTGCGTCTCAGACGCCTGTGACGAAATCTCACCGATCGCAGCGGACAGTTCATCCGCCGCGGCGGAAACGGATTCAATATTTGCGGACAGCTCCTCCGACGCGGCCGCAACGGTATCGGCTTTCATATCGGCGTCCGCGGCAATCTGGGACATGGAGTCCGATGACGTCTTGAGTTGGGCCGCGCCGCTCGACACATTCTCAACGACATCGCTGATGACCGCATCGAACTCGGCAATCGCCTTTTCCCGTTGTTCGGCCCGCCGCGCTTTTTCCTCGGACTCGGCCAAACGTTCCGCCGTCATCTGATCGGCTTCCCGCAAGCCGTCCTGAAAGGTCGAAACCGAGCGCGCCATGGAGCCAATTTCATCCTTGAGGCCGGTCCAGGTAATTTTTTCCTGTCGCGAGCCCTGGCCCATGCGGTCCATGACGCCGGCAAGCCCAATGATAGGCTGGCTGATGCCGCGCCCGATAAAGACTCCCGCGCCGATCCCGGCCGCACTGCCGACAACCGCGATCGCAATCATTAGCCACAGGCCTGTCTGCTCATGATCGATCGCGCGCGTATTCGCATCGTCGGTGAACTTCTCCAATTCGCTCAAGAGACCCGCCAACTCGTGGTCAAGCGCCGCTCCTTTTGCCTCAATTGTCGCGACCATGCTCCTTGCCTGTTCCATGTTGCCGGCTTCGGCGGCCCGAATCAGGTCTGCCGCATAACTATCGAAATCGCTGTGTTGCTTTTGCACATCGGCGAGGACGATGGAGACCTTTTCGAACTCAGCCCGCGCGGCATCGTCCACTGCGCCGCCTCCCGCCAGGACAACGAGGGCTTCGCCTTCCTGAACTTCACGGTCCACTTTGCTCGCAAGCGCCATGAATGCATCCGAGTCGCGGCGGAGGTCTGTTTCCTCCGACAAGCCCGCCGAACGCAGGATCCGCTCCAACAGAATGGCTTGGTGCGCCTGGTCGACCGAGATTGCCATCACCTTTTCAAGCAATGGGATGTTGTTATGCGCGATCGCGCCCATTTCTTTGCCAACCTGGCGCATCGACAAGGCGCCGGTCACGGCGACAGCGCCCGCCGTCAAAACAATCAACGACACAATCGAATATAGACGCACGGAAATAGACATTGCCTGTCCCTCGAAGTCTGCCGCGACGCTGAAATGGGTTGATGCGTCGCCGGAAGCGCCCTGCCGTAGCAGGACACCGCATAGGTGTAGTGGCTACATAACTACCTACCTTATATTACTAAAGAACTTATTAATATTAATGCTAGAATACACACCAATTCACGCATGCCGCGATATGCGCGGCATGAGCCACGGCCTTCGGTCAAAACAGTTCTTCGAAACCGTCGCTTGCGGCCGCGTTCCGCCGGGAGCATCGTTTCCGCCAACAATGGCGACAAGGACTGGGAGGTCCCAAAATGCACAATCGGTTCATGATCTTGAACGGCTCGAACCTGAACCTGCTGGGCGAGCGCGAACCGGAGCACTATGGCTATACGACGCTGGCGGCCATCGAACAGAGTTGTAAGGACTACGGCAAAATTCTGGGCGTCGAGGTCGACTTCCGCCAAACAAATCATGAAGGCGTGCTGGTCGATTCCATCCACGAGGCCCGCAAGACCTGTGACGTCATCGTCATCAACCCGGCCGGCTTTTCCTTCAAGTCGATCCCGGTGCTGGATGCCCTGAAGACCTACGACAATCCGATCTTCGAGGTCCATATCTCGAACATTCACGCGCGGGACAAACATCACCAGCATTCTATCCTGTCGGAAGTGTCGACCGGTGTGATCTGCGGTTTGGGACCCTATGGCTACATGGTCGGCATGCAGGCCGCCGCCCAGAAGCTGGGCATCCTTCCCGACAGTCTGCCGGACCCGATTCGCATCGGCCCGCAATAACGGCGGTCGACCCCGCCCAACAGGGCCTAAGCGACGGCGCGGGCGGCGGCCAGGAATTTTTCCACGGCCGTCCGCAGGTCCGCCGATTGTTCGGATAGTTGATGCGCGGCGTCGAACACACCCGACGCCGTGCGCTCGGTCTGGTCTGAGGAGGACGCGACATCGACGATGCTGCGGCTGACCTCCTTCGTTCCTTCCGAGGCCTGTTCGATGTTTCGCGAAATCTCGTTCGTCGCGGCGCTCTGTTGTTCGACGGCCGCGGATACCGCGGTGTTTGCCTGCGAGATCTCGGACACCTTGGTCGAAATATTGCCGATCCCCTCAACCGTCATGTTCGTGGCCGACTGTATATTGTCGACATAGCTGCCGATCTGGCTTGTCGCGTCGGCGGTCTGCTGCGCCAGGTTCTTCACCTCATTGGCGACGACCGCGAACCCCCTGCCGGCTTCTCCGGCTCGGGCAGCCTCGATCGTGGCGTTCAGCGCCAGAAGGTTGGTCTGGCTGGCGATATCGTTGATCAGTTTCACCACGGTGGTGATCTGATCGGCGGCGTCCTTCAACTGCAACACGCGTTCCGATACATCGGTCGAAATCGTCGATGCTTCATTCGCCACCGTCGAGGCGAGGCTGACCTGTTGACTGATTTCCGTAATCGAAGAGGATAGTTGCTCCGCCGAGGACGCAACCGTCTGCAGATTGACCGAGGCTTCCTCCGCCGCGGCGGAAACCGTGGTCGCGTTCTCGCTGGTGCTGCGCGCCAGTTTACGCAAGGTCTCCGAGGACTGCGAAAGCTCCGACGACGCAGTGCTTACGGTTCCGACCACACTGCCGACGGAATCCTCGAAATTGATCGTCAGCTCGGAAAAATCGTCCACCCGTTTCTGAATATCCGTCAAAGCGGAATTCACGGTACGGCTGGCGCTGAGGAACGCGCCAAGCATGCCTGTCTCTACAATTTTCCGGTAATATTTGTTCTCGCTAACGTGCTGCATGGTCGCGGAAGACTCGCGGACATAGGCATCGCAGCGATCGATCATATCGTTGATGCCGTGCAGCAACTCGCCAAGGTCGCCGCCGATCTCGATATGCGTGATACGCGCCTCGAAGTCGCCTTTGCCGACGCGCTTCATCACTTCCAAAGCAGAGGCGATGGCATCGCTTTTCTTAGACATGGCAGTGCTCCCAGTCCGTTTGTGCCTGCATTAGCATGACGGCCTTACGTTCCCAGTGAAAACATCAATTCGTTGAAACTGACCTTGTGTTCCGCCAGAAGCCTTGCGACCGCATCATTCCCGGCGGCCAGACCGCGGGACGGTGATTCGGCCGATTTCTCGAGCTGCAACAGTGTTTTGTAGAGCGGCACGATATGGTCATCGACGGTCTTGCGGTTTGGGACTCGCCGCGTCGAATGATAGCCAACCGTTTTCCCGGCTGCGTCATAGCTAGGCGTTACATGGGCGAATACCCAGTAATGATCGCCATTCTTTGACCGGTTGATGACATAGGCAAAGACTTCTTCGCCCGCCGACAGGTTCTTCCACAAGAAGTCAAAGACGCAGCGCGGCATATCCGGGTGACGGATAAGGTTGTGCTGAACGCCCAAACATTCGTTTTCGGTATAGCCGGCGATTTTGAAGAAGGTGCGGTTGCCATAGGTCATCTTGCCCACGGTATCGGTCTTCGAGACGATGATATCGTCCCGATCGAAGGTCCGCTCCACGCCGGTTACATGTGTATTGCCGTACAATGCCATTCTCTATGGCCCCCTCCGGTATCGGTTTTCTCTGATTTCCGTGCCGTAGGGCTTCGTTCTTACGACAAGAACGCTAACATATCGTTACTTAAACAAACGAATAATTCAGAAATTTCCCTTTGCAGCCCAGCTTGCTTCACTCGGCCGAAACCGGGGCCGCAAGACAATGAGCAGATGGAATACTGTTGCTGGGGTCAGGCGCTTAATACGTCCACGACACCGGCATTCGCAGGGGCCGGAACACCCAGTTCACGGGCCATCCGGACGACCGCGCCACTCAGCCAATCAAGCTCCAAACGGTTGCCGGCAATCAGGTCATGGGCCATGGAGGCGCGCATCGCATGGGGAAGTCCTTCGGCGAAGGTGACGACTTGCGCGGGCGTTTCGGGCGCCAGACCAATCGCCTTCGCCTGAGACAGGGCGTGAGTTTCCTTAACCAGCGCTTCGAAAAGGGCGCGGTCTTCCGTGTTGCTCAGAACCTCGCCGATCGGCTTGCCTGTCACGGCGGTCGCCCCGCTCAAGGCAACCAGGAAAATGAACTTCCGCCATAACTCCGCCTGGATATCCGTGCTGTGCTTTGTTTCGATCCCTGCTTGGGTAAAAGCCTCGACCAGCGCCGCCGTGCGATCCGGCTGGGCTTGGCCGAGTTCGCCGAAGACGATCCGGGCAAAGCCGCTATGTTTGGCGATGGTGCCGGGCGCGCTGATGGTGGCGGATATCTGCGCCACGCCGCCGAAGACGCGATCCTGCCCATAGCGCGCGGCAAAGGCGGGTTCCGCACCGATTCCGTTCTGCAGGGAAATCACCGTGGTTTCCGGCCCGACCATGGGGCTGATCGCTTCCACCGCCGTTTCCGTATCCCACAGCTTCACAGCGACGAGGACCACGTCGCAGGGGCCTGCTTGGGCCGGATCGTCGGTTGCCGTAACCGGCGCTGAGAACGCGCCTTCCGCTGTTTCGACGCGAAGACCCGCTTCCTGAATCTTCGCCAGATGCGCATTACGGGCGATCATCACCACATCGGCGCCTGACTTGGCCAAGGACGCCCCGAAATATCCGCCGACGCCACCCGCGCCCATGATGCCGAACCGCAATCCTTTTCCCGACATCTCGTTATCCTTCCCTAGAAATATCTCAGGCCAGCTTTGCAAAGCTTACCGGCCATATAAGGCGGTCGAAAGGTACTTCACACCGGAATCGCACATCACGGTAACAACGGTTGCATCCGGTCCCATCTCGCGGCCAACCGCAATGGCCGCCGCCAGGTTTCCACCCGTCGAGGTCCCGGCAAAAATACCTTCCAACCGGGCCAGGTCCCGGGCCATCTGCATCGCCGCCTCGGTGGAAACCACCTCTATACGGTCGATGACGGACGGTTCCCACAACGGCACCACGAAACCGGCGCCGACCCCTTCGATCTTATGGACCCCGCTGGGGCCGCCGGAAAGGACCGCGGATTCGGTCGGCTCCACCGCGACCGTCATGATGCGCGCATCGTGCGATTTCAGCGCCTCTGCATTTCCGCGCGCGGATGCCGCGGTCCCGGTCGATTGCACGAAAGCGTCGATCCTTCCCCCGGTCTGCGCCCAGATCTCCTCCCCCATGCGATGATACGCGATCAATTGATCCGCATTCTTCAGCTGGTCGGTCCAATAGGCCCCGGTTGCCTCGGTTATCTTGTGGGCCTCCTCGATCATGTTGCGGGTCAGCGCCTCATCCATGCCGCCATCCTTGCTTTTCACGATGGTGAGCTTTGCGCCGAACGCGGCCATGTGGCTGCGTTTTTCCTGGCTGAAAGCGTCGGAGGTAACGATGGAGATCGGATAACCCTTCACCGCGCAGATCATGGCGAGAGAGACGCCGGTACTGCCGCCCGTATATTCGACGACCTGCCCGCCTGGCTTCAACCGCCCGTCCGCCTCCGCCGCTTCGATCATCGCCAGGGCCATCCTGTCCTTCATCGAGCCGGTCGGGTTTTCGGATTCGATTTTCATCAGGATCCGGGCGCAGCCCTCGGGCACGATCCGTTTCAGTTCGATTATCGGGGTGTTCCCGATCCGGTCCAGGATGGAGGTGCCGATGACGGAGCCGGGGCTGGGTTCGTTTGTCATAACTGCTCGTCCATTCCAAAATACTTGTTTTTCTGAGAACATATCAAGCTACGGCCGCGATCAGGTCGTCCAGAATAGCGCGGCCCTGGGCCCAGGCACCGATACCGGATTGGCCGTTCAAATGGCCAAGCTTGCCGAGCGGATGATACACCGCCCCCCAAGCCCAGGCGAAAGCGGCCGCGCGGTCCTGGTCGATATACGGATCGTCGGCGGAGGCGACGACAGCGCTCAGGCAGGGTAGCTTCTCCATCGGCATCGGCGCGAAACCGCGCACCACCTCCGGCGTATGGTCGGCGCTGTCCACATCCGCGGGCGCCACAAGCATCATGGCGGCGGGCGGGATCTCGGCGCACAACGCCCAGCGTACGGCGAGCGCGCAACCCAGGCTGTGCGCCACCAGCACGAACCGGTCGCTACCCCGCTGGCCGCCCCGCCGGTCGCCCCGCCGGTCGCCCCGTTGGTCGCCCCGTTGGCCAACCGTGGCGGTCAGTCGCGCCTGCCAGGCGACAGGGTCGGGCCGGTCCCAGTCAAGCTGTTCGACGATCCGGACGGCCGGGTCCCGGTCCGCCCAGATCGCCTGCCAGTGGTCCCGGCCGGAACCGCCCAAACCGGGGAGGAGGAAAATATCCGGCGTTCCCGCCATGCCGCGCTCCATTGTCTTGTTTCATACCGGGTGGGCATTGGATAAGCGGTTTATTTCTTCTCCGGAAGGAGTTATTTTTTCGCCATGCCGGATCGTTTTTCATCCACTGACTTGGTCAACAGGGCCACCTCCACGCTGAATTGGGACGACCTGCGGGTGGTGACCGCCATCCATCAGGCTGGCAGCCTGCGCGGCGCGGCGCGGTCGATGGGCGTGAATCACGCCACGGTGAACCGCCGGCTGACCCATCTGGAAGCGGCGCTCGGCGCGCGGCTGTTCGACCGGCGGCCGGAGGGCTATGTCCTGTCCCAGGCGGGGGAGGATGTTCTGGCGGTCGCGGAAAAGACGGCGGCCGAGCTGCTGGCCGTCGAACGGCGTATCGGCGGACGGGACGATGCACCCTACGGCACGGTGCGGCTGAACATTCCGCCGGCCTTGCTGACGTCGTTCCTGCCCGAAGTGCTGGCCGATTTCGCGCGCGCCCATCCCGAGATCGAACTGGATGTCGATGCGTCCCACAGTTTCACCGACCTGGCGCGGCGGGAAGCCGATGTGACCTTGCGGATGGACGCCGTGATTTCCGACGATGTCGTGGCGCGCAAGGTGATCGACTATGCCAAGGCGGTCTATGCCGCGCCCGAGCTGGCCGAGGAGATCGGCCGGAACGGCATCGACCCCGCACGCCATTTCTGGATCGGTTGGGGAAAGGACATGCCCCATCGCGGTTTTCCCGCCGGTACGCCGTTTCCGGATATTCCCTGCCGCCACGCGCTGTTTTCCAACACATTGCAGATGCAGACCGCGAAGGTCGGGCTGGGCCTTACCCTGCTGCCCTGTTTCCTGGGCGACCCCGATCTGGGCCTCGCCCGCGTGCCCGGCACGGAATTGCAGCCGGGCAAGAGCTTGTGGCTGCTGTTCCACGGCGACCTGCGGCGCACCGCTCGCATCCGCGCTTTGGTCGATTTCCTGGTCCCCGCGATCAAATCACACCGGCGGTTGATCGAGGGCGCAGCCTAGCGATCGACCGGCGTCAGCCGGGCAGGAAATGCGACCAACCGGCGGCCAGCGCGACGCCGGCGATCATCGCCCAGAAGACACTGCGGGTGGTGAGCATCACGGTGGCGGCAAGCGCGACGGCCACGGCCTCCCGCGGCCCCGCCTTGGCCAGTGCGGTCGCAACCATGGCCACGATCACGGAAATGGCCAACCCATCCAGGAACCGCGTCACGCGGGGGGAGAAGGCAGCCTTGGCCATCAGAACCGGGCCCAGCGCGCGGGTCGCGAAAACGATCCCGGCGACGAGAGGCACGATCAGCCAAATGGGCAAAGAGGACGGAAAAGAAGCGTCAGGCATCGCGGCGCATCACCGTGGCGACCCCACCGGCCAAGGCGGCGGCGATGATGTTCCAGCCCGACGGCAGCAGCGGCAGGGTGACGACAGCGACCAGGGCCGCGACCGCGATCGGGACAAAGGCCTTGTATCCCGTCGTCTTGGCCAGTCTTCCGGCTTCGCCGACGACCAGCGCGGTGAAGAAACAGACCATGACCACATCGAACCCATAGGCGGAGACATCGCCGATCACATTCCCGCCCAAAACACCGATCACCGTGCCGACGACCCAAAGCGACCATAGCGCCAGACCCGCGCCCAACAACGTGCCCGCATCCCGCTCGCCCGCGCGCCAGTCGGGCTGACTTTTGGCAAAATTCGGGTCGCTCATCCAGGCCAGCGTCAGGAAGCGTCGGCCGGCCGGCAAGGCGTTCATCCAAGGCGCCAGCACCGCGCCCATCACCACCATCCGCGCGCTGGCCGCCAGAACGACAAAAGCCAGCATGCCCCAGGCCACCGGCGTCTCCCAAAATTCCAGCGCCGCGAATTGAGCAACGCCGGAAAAGGTGAAGACGCTCATCAAGATCGCCTCCAGCGGCGGCACCCCGGCTTCCGTCGCCGCCGTTCCGAAAGCGATGCCGAAGGGAATGGAAAACAACGCCACCGCGAACATATCGCGGCCGCCGCGCCAAACGCCGTTCAGCGTCAGCCGGATCGTATCGTCGCTGGGACTGGTTCTTGGGGTATCGTTTTTGACCATCCCCCATATACGGTCGCGTCGCGGCCGCTGTCACTCAGCAGGCGTCAAAACAGTCTTTTGACCCCCGCCACCAGAATAACGGGATAAAAATCGACGAGGACCGCACGACCGGGAAAGCCCGCTTTTACACGAGACTAAACCTTTCCGACCAACATTCCCCATCAAGTATGACCTGCCGGAATCTTCGATCCTGCCGCGGTTTTGCTCGGGTTTCGCGTTCTGCGTCCGGCGCGCCGCTATTGATATTGTCAACATACGTTCAAAACATCTGTCGCGCCATCTACAGACTTTTCCGGGAAGGTCCGGCATAAACCGCTCAATGATTAATCGATGAGGTTCATGATGTTCAAAGGTATTATCAAAGCAGCGCTTGCTGGCACCCTTCTCCTGGGCTTGGCCGGTACAGCACAATCCGCGACCATTGAATGGTTCAGCACCGGCGTCGACGACAGCAGCAATGCTTTGTCCGGCGGTGCTACCGACACGCACTATACCGTTGCTTTCAATGGCGGGTCCGCGCAGAGCGCCGTTGTCGTCGACCCCGGCCATCCGAACTGGATTGCACCGCCGGCCAACTCCCGTTGGATCGGTGTATCCCCGTCCAACACGACGGACTCGGTCGGTACCTACACGTTCTCGACAAGCTTCGACCTGACCGGCTTTAACCTGTCCACGGCGGAATTCAGCTTCAACTGGTCCTCGGACAACGAATCGGTCGTCAAGCTGAACGGCACCACGATCACCTCGCTCGCCCATTTTGAGAACGGGCTCAATGCCTGGGCTCAGTTGAAGAGCTACGTTTACGACTCCGATCTCGACTTGCTGGTGGATGGTGTGAACACCCTCACCTTCGAAGTTGAAAATGCTGTTTGCGGTGGAAAATGCCTCAACCCGACAGGCCTGCTGGTCTCGGGCCTGGGCGGAACCATCTCGGCTGTTCCCGTTCCCGCGGCGCTTCCGCTGCTGGCCGCGGCCCTCGGCGGTCTCGGCTTCCTGTCGGCACGCCGCCGCCGGGCCTCAGCCGCCTAACAAACACGAACCTTCGTGAACCTGTCTTAGAGCCCCGCTTCGTGCGGGGCTCTTGGTTTTTGGGTCCTCGATTTTGGGGCTCATCGACTCTTGGGGGTGCCGCTTGTTTTCACCTGCGGGATGATGCCGCGCCGAAGGCAATCGACGGCCCCACCCGGCGCGACACCACGGTTGTCATCCCCGAGGCGCTCCTGCCCACACCGCCGGCAGCGCCCCACAGGCCAAACCGTCACGCTCTCGCCCGGCACGGTCGCCCATCACATCAAGTCGATCTACCGCAAGCTCGGCATATCCTCCCGCGCCGAAGCCTCATGGCACGCCGCCCGGCTGGGTCTGACCCCAGGGGAAAAGGGCGGCAAAGCGGGCAAGGAAAACAAGGGCAAGTGAGCCCTCGTCCCCGAGGGCGCCGTCTTCCAACCTCAAAAAAAGGCCTGCCGGTCACCTATGCGGTGCCGGTCTGGGATGCCTAGCGCGGGCGATTGGCCGATAAGATGGTGGCGATGCTGCGGGATGGGGCGCAAATGGCACCCAGCACGCCATTCAGAGGCCTGGCTACGGCAATCGGCAATCGGCAATCGGCAATAGATAGAAGGCAGTTTTCAACAAACAACAAAAAATACGATCAAAGGGAACCCAAACAATCTTTTCAAAGTAATAAGATTTTTCTAGGTAAAAACCTCAAAAAGAAAATGCCCTACCGATCTAATTTCCACATGCGAAAACAGGATTATATGGGATTTTATCAAGAAAAAAATTGGAAGAAAAAAGTCAATTAGTATCAACCGTCCAATTGCGAACCGTCTTCTAACAATCTCGGATATCTTTATTTCTGATCGACGTGTTACCTGTATTCCATCAATTTGGCAGACTTGTAACACAGGCCTAGCATTTTGCCTCCTAAGTACATAATCTTTTCCGCGAAAAGAGATTTTCTTCTCTGTTGGATGGAAAAAAATTCAAATTCGAAAACATGACATGAGGCACAACCGAAAACTCAAAAAATGTCTGCTGCAGCCACACATAAACTTGCCCTATACTCAAATAAAGGAAAACGAAAGAATTCCAGAAAAGTATTACCGTAAGCGCAATCCAAATTGACCTTTCCGAAACCTTAATCCCAAACAAGCCAGCGTTGGTAGTATCAACCTCAAGATAATGCAGCGTAAAAACTACGAATGAAAGCAATATAAGATTTCTCCCATACCTGAGAGAACGGTCGTCTAAGATTGCGTTGCTAGTATCTGCCATTGGATCACTACGTATATGGCATTCCTTGTTGATTGATGCGGCTACTATCAGTCCTTCAAAGCCAATTATCTATTTATGTTTCAGTTTATACGCACAACCGAGGCCCCACACTCTTTTTCCTTGGTGAAGTAAAAACAACGACAAAGAAACGACGTTTGTAGGTGTTGCCGTCAACGACGGCATTTATGACGCCCACCTCCTAGATGCAGGGCGCGCCACTCTGAGTTTCCGCCTCGCTGAACGTGTCCCCGGGTAGGTAGGTCGTTCAGCGCGGTCGAACGGCGGGCCTATGCCGCTAGTGCGGAGGTTACTTAAACAACCAATGTCGGACCAGTTTCGTATAGTTCGGCATGATCAGGGTGACCATCAACACGACGATGACGGCGCTGACGATCAATGTATCCGTGTAGCGGTTTTCCACCATGCCTAACCCGCGCAATGCGGGGAGTATGGCGAGCGGGACGAAAAGCGCCAGCGGGTAAATCGCCGACCAGGTGACGAGGAACTGTTTCCAGCGCACCGGCACCCGGGCCTTGGTCCCGTCGGGGACGAACCAGAAATCAAGGCCGGACTGGATATAAAACTCATCGTCCTTGGCCGGCAGCGGGCGCACCTTTTCGACCAATTTCCGTCTGACAACCGACCCCATCCAGGCTTCCAGATGGTCGCGGGTATCGAAGCGGATGACCACGGTGAAGGTCCCGGTCAGGCCCGCGACCGGCCGGATGATCTGCGAACCCACGAAGCCGGGATAGCGGCTGCAACAGGGGCTGACTTCCTCAAGCCAGGTTTCGTATCCTGCCTGGTGTCCGTCTTCCACCCGGTGGGTGATGACGACAGTGGCGCCGCCTTCACCCCCCGCCAATCGCGACCCTTACGGCGCGGCGACGCTCATTTAAGGAATTCAACTTCCACGAAGGCGCATTCGAAATCGTTGCCGTTGAGGACGTCATGTTCCACGCCGGTCTCGCGGAAATAGGGGACGCCGTTTTTCATTTCCGCCTTGGTGCGGGTGCCGTCGGGCAGGTCGATTTCCAGGAAGCCGTCGAACAGGGGGACCACCACGTAATCGTATTCATGCCGGTGCCAGCCCGTATTGTCGCCCTTCTGCTTGAACCGCCATTCGGTGACACGGGTGCGGGGATTGTCGATGAAAACGGTGGGGATGGCGGTACCGGGTTTGTTGTCGCTGCACATGATGGGAAAACTCCAAAAAAGACACGGAAACTCAGGCGATACTACAGGGCGCGCGCCCGTCCCCGCATATCCAATCCGCGCCCATCCGCCCGGGCCATTTATCGGCCCACTCCCCGCCCCCCGGTCAATCGGCGCGACCGCGGTGTGAGGAAATCTCTTCCCCCTCTCCCGATAGGGACGGGTAGGTTGGTTTGGCCCCTAGGTTGCTCTAGCCGGGGGCTTTGCGGCTGGCTATCCTGCATGCTGTCTTTTCATTCAGGGCCCGCAGCCGCGGGCTCTTTAATCCGGGGGTTGTTTCCATGGCTGCTGCCTTGCCGTCGCAAGCGGATGTCGTCATCGTCGGCGGGGGGATCGCCGGCTGTTCCATCGCCTATCACCTGACCAAGATCGGCATCACCGACGTGGTCCTGCTGGAGCGCAAGCAATTGACCAGCGGCACCACCTGGCACGCCGCCGGACTGATGGGGCAGTTGCGCGCCAACCGGAACATGACCGAACTGGCCCGCTATACGACGGAGCTGATGTTCGACCTCGAAAAGGAAACCGGGCAGTCGACCGGCTTCAAGCAGAACGGCTCCCTGAGCACCGCGCTGACCGAGGCGCGGTTCGAGGAGTTGAAACGCGGCGCCTCCATGGCGATGAGTTTCGGGCTGGACTGCCATGTGCTCACCCCCGACGCCTTGAAGGAAATGCACCCGCTGCTGAATACCGACGGCGTGGTCGGCGGCGTCCACCTGCCGGGAGACGGCCAGACCAACCCGATCGACACGACCCAGGCCTTCGCCAAGGGCGCGCGAATGGGCGGCGCGAAGATTTTCGAGGAAACCAAGGTCGAGCGCATCCTGGTGGAGAACGGCCGGGCGGTCGGCGTCGTTACGGCGAAAGGCGAGATCAGGGCGTCCACCGTCGTCATCGCCGGCGGCATGTGGTCGCGCGATTTGGGCGGCATGGTCGGCGTCAATATCCCCCTCCACGCGGCCGAACATTTCTACATCGTCACCGAACCGCTCGACGGGTTGCCCGGCGATCTGCCGGTGCTGCGGGTGACCGACGAGCATGCCTATTACAAGGAAGACGCGGGCAAGATCCTGCTCGGCTGTTTCGAACCCGTCGCCAAGCCCTGGGGCATGGAGGGGATCGCGGAGGACCACGCTTTCGAAACCCTGCCGGAGGATTTCGACCATTTCGAGCCGATCCTGGAAATGGCGATGAACCGCCTGCCTATCCTGCAGGAAGCGGGGATCGCGCTGTTCTTCAACGGGCCGGAGAGCTTCACGCCGGATGACCGTTATATATTGGGCGAAGCCCCGGAAGTGGCGGACCTTTTCCTGGCCTGCGGGTTCAACTCCATCGGCATCCAGTCGTCCGGCGGCGTCGGCAAGGTGCTGGCGGACTGGATCCGCGACCGGCACCCGCCGATGGACCTGATCGATGTGGATTGCCGGCGTATGATGCCGTTCCAATCCAACAGGAACTATCTGCACGACCGGACGACGGAGACGCTGGGCCTGCTCTATGCCATGCATTGGCCGAATTATCAGCCGGTCACCGCGCGCGGCGCCCGGCGCACGCCCCTGCATGACAAGATGCTGAATGCGGGCGCCGCGATGGGCGAAACGGCGGGCTGGGAAAGGCCGATGTTCTTTGCCGATACCGCCGAGGGCCGAGACTTCGGCTACAGCTACGGCCGGCCGTCCTGGTTCGATGCGGTCGGCCGCGAATGCCGGGCGATGGCCGACGGCGTCGGGCTGTTCGATCAATCCTCCTTCCCGAAATTCCTGGTAGAGGGGCGTGACGCCTGCGCCGTCCTGAACCGGATTTCAGCCAATCAGGTGGATGTGGAACCGGGCCGCACCGTCTATACCCAATGGCTCAACGAGCGCGGCGGTATCGAGGCGGACCTGACCGTCACGCGGTTTTCGGAAACCCAATTCTGGGTCGTCACCGCCGGCGGCGCGCAGACCCGCGACTTCGCCTGGCTGAAGAAACACATCCCCGCAGATGCCCATTGCGTCGCGGTCGATATCACCAGCGGGTTGCCGATGATCGGCTTGATGGGCCCACAAAGCCGGGCCTTGCTGGAAAAGCTGACCGGCGCGGACCTGTCGAACGACTCCTTCCCCTTCGGCGCCTCACGGGAATTGGAAATCGGCTATGCCAAAATTCGCGCCAACCGGCTGACCTATGTCGGCGAGTTGGGATGGGAAATCTACATCCCCGCCGACTTCGCGCAGAACGTCTATGAGGCGATTTTGGAAGCGGGACCCGAATTCGGCCTGACCCATTGCGGCTATTTCGCCATGGGCGCCTGCCGGACCGAAAAAGGCTATCGCCATTGGGGCCACGATATCGGCGATGAGGACAACCCGCTGGAGGCCGGATTGGGCTTCGCGATCGCCTGGGACAAGGCGGATGGATTCATCGGCCGCGATGCGCTTTTGAAGGCGCGCGCCGACCGCGACGCCAAGGGGGCGCTCGACCGCAGACTGGTGCAAATCATGATACGGGAAACCGGCGAATCCGCCCCGATGCTGTATCACGAAGAACCGGTGCTGCGGGACGGCAAGGTGGTCGGGTCGATCACCTCGGGCGCCTGGGGGCACCGCCTGCATGACGGCAAGGGCGCGTCAATCGGGATGGGCTATGTGAGCGATGCCGACGGCGTCACCCTGGACTGGATTTCGACCGGCGATTGGGAAGTCGAGGTGGCCTGGAAACGCTATCCCATCGACCTGCAGTTCAAGCCCTGGTACGACCCGAAATCGGAGCGTGTAAAAGCCTGATCGCCGCGCCGTCCACGTCCATGCATCTTTTCTGAACAAGCCACGTTTTCACAACCGCCCGGCATTGCCACGGGGCGCGTTCTCTATAGAGTCGGCGATCCAATAACCGCGCGAAGCGCACCCAGATCACACGCATCCGAACAAGGGGAGGATGAGAATGCATTTCCGGTTCACGAAAACCATGGGGGCCGCGATCGGTCTCGCCGCCGCCATCGGCATCGCCGCGACGGCATCCGCCGAAACCCGCGTCACCTACAAATCCGCCAAATCGACCTCCTCTTACTATCAAATGGCGGTGCAAATCGCCGAGGCGATGAAGGCCGGCACGAATGGCGAGGTGATCGTCACCGTCGAGGAAAGCCAGGGGTCCGTCCAGAACGTGATGGAAGCCAAGGCGCGTGGCGGCGATTACGTCTTCACGACCCCGCCCGTCCTGGTGAAACTGGCCAAGGCCGGCAAAGCCATGTTCGAGGGCAAGGGCGATCCGAAATTCGACGAAATCCGCGCCCTGTTCCCGATCCCCTCGCTGACCATGCATTTCGTCATGTCCGACGATAGCGGCGTCACCGATTTCGCCGGCATGGAAGGCAAGACCATCCTGCTCGGCAAGGGCTCGTTCGGGGCAAAAGAAGGCGCGAAATATCTGGGCCTCTTCGGCTTGGAAGGAAAAGTGGACTTGGCCGAGATCGAATTGTCCAACGCGGTCCCGGCGCTGAAGAACGGCCAGATCGACGGCTTCGTCACGGCCGGTTCCTGGCCCGCGCCGAATGTCATCGAGGCGGCGGCGACCACCGGCGTCACGGTGCTGTCGCTGACCGACGATCAGATCGCCAAGACCAAGCGCACCAAGCTCACCATCCCGGCCGGCACCTATGCGGGCCAGGACAGCGACATCACCACGACCTCGCTGCCCGTCGTCGCCTATACGACTACCGCGATGGACGATGACACCGCCTATCAGCTGACCAAGACCTATTGGGAACAGAAGTCCAAGATGGGTGCGGCCGCGGCCTGGTGGAACGGCGTCGACGAAGGCCTGATGGCGAATATCATCGGCAAGATCCATCCGGGCGCCGCGAAGTACTACAAGGAAGCCGGCATGGCCCTAACCGAAAGCCAAATGTGACCGTCGCGCAGATGTAATCGACCGGCATATTCACCTTTGGACCCGGGTACAGGCGCGCGCTTGGCCCGGGTTTTCTCTAACATTTCAGCAGTAGCCGCAGGATGCAGGATCAACGCCCCCTCAACGGATTGTCCCGGATTTTCTGGCTGGGCTTTGGTATCTGCCTGGTCGTGTTTCATTTGGGGCTGATTTTCTACGGGCTTGTCCCGAATCTGATCAGCCGGCCGATCCATATGGCCTTCGCCCTGCCCTGGATACTCGTCCTGGCCGCGCGGCCGGGCTGGGAGCGGATCAGCGGCACGATGCTGGCGGCACTCGGCGTCGCAGCCTGTCTATGGATCGCGCTGAACCGCGACATGCTGGGCAACCAATACGGTTTCCTGGAAGGGACGTTTCAGATCGGCATCGCCGCCGTCCTGATCCTGGTCGTGCTGGAAGCCGCCCGCCGCGCCATCGGCTGGCCGTTGCCGACGGTCGCGGCCGCCGCGCTTCTTTACGGATTGTTCGGCCAGCACATCCCGGGCGAGTTCGGGCATTCGGGCACCCCACTCGCCAGTTTCCTGGGCACGCTGACCATCGCGGAAGGCGGGTTGTGGGGCAGCCTGACCAGCGTTTCAGTGAATGTGGTCGCGCTCTTCGTCATCTTCGGGGCGTTTCTAAACGCGGGTGAGGCCGGCCAAGGCTTCATGAACATCGCGGCTGCCGCCGCCGGGCGGCTGAACGGCGGGGCGGCCAAGGTTTCGGTGCTTTCCTCGGCGTTGTTCGGGTCGATTTCCGGCTCGGCATCCGCCAATGTCGCGTCGACCGGCGCGATCACCCTGCCGGCCATGACCAAACTGGGCTATCCCAAGCGGCTAGCCGGGGCGGTTGAAGCGGTCGCTTCTTCCGGCGGGCAGATCATGCCGCCGCTGATGGGGGCCGGCGCTTTCGTCATGGTCGAGCTGACGGGCGTTCCCTATACCAGCGTCATGGCCGCCGCCCTGCCGCCCGCCCTGCTCTATTTCTTCGCGGTCTGGATCGGCATCAACGCCTATGCGCGCCGTTTCGAGCTGGCCCCCATCGCGGCGGAGGACAAGCCGGCCACACGTGATGTCGTGATCACCGCCGCTTTCTTCCTGGTGCCTTTCGCGGTGCTGATGTGGGGCATGTTCGTCTCAAACGTGACCCCGCAATATGCTGCCTGTCTTGCCACCTTGGTGGGCGCGGCGATGCTGATCGTCGACGGCAGGCTTAAGATCGATCTGCGCGTCATGGCGGTGCGCCTGGAGGGTGCCTTCCTAGGCGCCGGCCGTCAGGTCGCGATGATCGCGTCCATCATCCTTTGCGCCTCGCTGATCATCGGCGTGCTGTCGATCACCGGGCTGGGGGTGAAGATAACCTCCCTCATCCTAAGCGGTTCCGGCGGGCTGCTGTGGCCCTCACTGCTGCTGACGGCGGTTGCCTGCCTGGTCCTGGGCATGGAAGTCCCGACCACGGCGGCATATGTGATCTGCATATCCGTCGCCGGGCCGGCCTTGATCGAGCTGGGCTTGCAGCCCCTGCAGGCGCATCTTTTCGTCTTCTGGTTCGCGCTTTTGTCGACCATCACGCCGCCGGTTTGCGGTGCGGTCTTCATCGCCGCCGGGATGGTCGGAGAGAATTGGCTGAAAGTCGCGGTCACCGCCATGGCCTTGGGTGTCGGGCTGTACGTCATTCCGCTCGGTATGATCGCAAACCCCGCCGTCATTGCCTTGGAAGCCAACCCCTTAGCCAGCGTCCTGGCAAGCGTGAAGCTAGCAATCGGATTGGCGCTGCTTTCCTACGGCCTTATCGGCACCAAAAAACTTGTGCCCAGTCTTGCTCTCATCGGGGTCGGTATCGCCGTCGTAATCCTGGATTTCAGCGCTATCTAGAAGCCGGAGAACTTGTATGAAAGTGCTATTTTTAAGCAAATCCCCTAAAAAATACTAAGATTCTTTTTACCCTTTTCCCCTAGCTTGGCGGCAATTCGCAGTGGCAAGAATATGCCAGCCCATCCGCGCCGCCGCATCAGCGACGGTCATCCATTTTCGGGGAAATTTATATGCTTCACTTTTCTAACTGGCCCGTCGGCCGGAAAATGTTTGCAGCCTCCATTATCACGACCATCGGAATAGCCGTTCTTGCCGCCATCAGCCTTCAGGCCATGCGGAGCCAAATGATGGACGACCGTCGTGCCTTGTTGAAAGAACATGTGACCGCAATCGTCAGTGCGGTAGACGCCCTGGCCGACCGCGCCAAGAAAGGCGAACTTACGAAAGATGAAGCGCAAGAGCGCGCCAAATCCCTGATCCGAACTTCCTGGTACGCCAAGGATGGGTACTTCTTTGCCAACAGTGCAGAGGGGATAAGCCTAGTCCATGCCGCCAAGCCGAGCCTGGAGGGCAAGGATCTGAGCGGACTGGTGGACAAAAACGGTGTCGAAATCACCAAGGGTCTTGTCGCTGCGGCGAAAAACGGCGGCGGCTATACTGCTTATGGCTGGCCGCGCAGCGCCGATGAAGCCCCGTCCCCGAAGCTTGCTTATTCGGTTTGGCAAAAGGATTTCAATTGGGCCATTGGAACCGGCATCTATATCGATGATGTCGACGCCATCTTCATGAATCAGGCTTTGGAACTCGGCGGGATCGCCATCGTAATCCTGATCCTGACCTTCGGTTTCTCGATCGTCATTTCCCGGTCCGTCACCGTTCCGCTAAAAGACGTTCAGGGCGCGATCAACAAGATCGCCGAGGGTGACCACACCGTCGAGATTAAATACACGGAACAGACCAACGAGATCGGTGAGATCAGTTCGGCGTTGAACAAGCTGAAGCAGGACGTGAAGGAGCGCGACGATTTGCGTGCCTCCGCCCTGGCGCAGGAAGAAGAGGAAAACCGCCGCCGCCAGGAAGAGCGCGTCCGGCTGGCCAATACTTTCGAACAAAGCGTCGGCGCCGTCGTCTCCGCCCTGACCGGGGCCGCGGGTGACATCCAGCAGAACGCCCAGACGGTGAACACCGCCATTCGGTCCACCAGCACCCAGGCAAGCACCATGGCGGCCAGCGCCGACCAGGCGTCGGGCAATGTGCAGACCGTTTCCGCCGCCGCCGAAGAACTCAGCGCATCGATCCGCGAGATCAGTTCCCAAGTCGCGCAAGGCAGTGCCATCAGCCGTGAAGCGGTCGAACAGGCGGACAGCACGAACAAGGAAGTGCAGCGCCTGAACGAAGCCGCCCAGCGCATCGGGGACGTCGTCTCGCTGATCCAGGACATCGCGGAACAGACCAATCTGCTGGCGCTGAATGCGACCATCGAAGCCGCCCGCGCCGGGGAAGCCGGCAAGGGCTTCGCGGTTGTGGCCAACGAGGTGAAGAGCCTGGCCAGCCAGACCGCCAAGGCGACGGAAGAGATCAGCGAACAGATCGCGGGCATGCAGGCCGCCACCGCAAATTCAGCGAAGGCCATCGCCGGTATCTCCGACACGATCAGCCAGATCGACTCCATATCCGCCGCCATCGCATCGGCGGTCGAGGAACAGGGCGCGGCGACGGAAGAAATCGCCCGCAACATTCAGCAGGCATCCACCGGCACCTCGCAGGTCACGGAGATCGTCGGCAGCGTCGCCAAGTCGGCCGAGGATTCCGGCGCGACGGTGGAAGGCATGGTTTCTTCCGTTCATACGATGGAGACACAGACCAAGAAACTGAACCAGGAAGTGGCACAGTTTCTGGGTACGATCCGGGGAGACGCGGCATAGCCCAAGGATAGAATTCGGTTAGGCGGAAGGCGCGGCGTAGAAATTCGCCGCGCCTTTTTCTTTGCCTAGCGAAATTCATTGCCCACCCCGGACCATGAGCGTTCGGGAAGCATTAGGTATGAATAACCTTTTATTTACCATTGACTAATACCATGCCCGCAAACAGGAGCGGTATCCATGAACCGCCCCGTCCTGGTCGACGCGCCAGCACTGGTCGCGATTTCTTTTCGAGGAACTAGAAAATGTTAATTTTTTCAAACTGGCCTGTCGGCAGGAAAATGATTGCCGCCTCACTCATAACCGCTATCGGCATTCTGATTTTATCGGCGATCAGCCTGCAGTCGGTGCGAGACCAGATGTTGCAGGACCGCCGGACGACCCTGAAGGAACATATCTCGGCCGTCATCAGCGCCATGGATGCCCTGGCCGAGCGCGCGAAGAAAGGCGAGATCACGCAGGAAGAGGCCATCGAGCGCTCAAAACAGGTCGCCCGCGATTCTTGGTTTGCGGCAGATGGATATTTCTTCGCCTATACGGATGACGGCATAAACATGGTCCATGCCGCAAAGCCAAGCCTTGAAGGCAAGGATATGAGCGGTGTGAAGGACAGCAACGGCGTCCTTATCGTCCAAGACTTGATCCAAAAGGCGAAAGCCGGCGGCGGATATATCGAGTACCACTGGCCGCGTGCGAACAGCGATGTCGAAGCCCCCAAACTCAGTTACGCGGAATGGCAGAAGGATTGGGGCTGGATGGTCGGTACCGGCGTGTATATCGATGATGTCGATGCCATCTTCATGGAACAAGCGATAAAACTCGGTGGGATCGCCATCGTAATCCTGATCCTGACCTTCGGTTTCTCGATCGTCATTTCCCGGTCCGTCACCGTTCCGCTAAAAGACGTTCAGGGCGCGATCAACAAGATCGCCGAGGGTGACCACACCGTCGAGATCAAATACACGGAACAGACCAATGAGATTGGTGAGATCAGTTCGGCGTTGAGCAAACTGAAGCAGGACGTGAAAGAGCGCGACGAATTGCGTGCCTCCGCCCTGGCGCAGGAAGAAGAGGAAAGCCGCCGCCGCCAGGAAGAGCGCGTCCGGCTGGCCAATACTTTCGAACAAAGCGTCGGCGCCGTCGTCTCCGCCCTGACAGGGGCCGCGGGTGACATCCAGCAGAACGCCCAGACGGTGAACACCGCCATTCGATCCACCAGCACCCAGGCAAGCACCATGGCGGCCAGCGCCGACCAGGCGTCGGGCAATGTGCAGACCGTTTCCGCCGCGGCCGAGGAACTCAGCGCATCGATCCGCGAGATCAGTTCCCAAGTCGCGCAAGGCAGCGCCATCAGCCGTGAAGCGGTCGAACAGGCGGACAGCACGAACAAGGAAGTTCAGCGCCTGAACGAAGCCGCCCAGCGCATCGGGGACGTCGTCTCGCTGATCCAGGACATCGCGGAACAGACCAATCTGCTGGCGCTGAATGCGACCATCGAAGCCGCCCGCGCCGGGGAAGCCGGCAAGGGCTTCGCGGTTGTGGCCAACGAGGTGAAGAGCCTGGCCAGCCAGACCGCCAAGGCGACGGAAGAGATCAGTGAACAGATCGCCGGCATGCAGGCGGCCACCGCAAATTCAGCGAAGGCCATCGCCGGTATCTCTGACACGATCAGTCAGATCGACTCCATTTCCGCCGCCATCGCATCGGCGGTCGAGGAACAGGGCGCGGCGACGGAAGAAATCGCCCGCAACATTCAGCAGGCATCCACCGGCACCTCGCAGGTCACGGAGATCGTCGGCAGCGTCGCCAAGTCGGCCGAGGATTCCGGCGCGACGGTGGAAGGCATGGTTTCTTCCGTTCATACGATGGAGACACAGACCAAGAAACTGAACCAGGAAGTCGCACAGTTCCTGGATACAATCCGGGGGAACGCCGTTTAAACGGTAGTCGCTCTCGACAATGAACAAGGGCGCCGGAACCGGTTGGTTCGGGCGCCCTTTTTTGTTCCCTTTGGCCCCGTGCAGCCGGGCCGAGAGAAGTCTACGCCTTAAAGTTCGGCGATAACCTTGTCGAATGCCTCGGTAAACAAAGCGCGGTCTTGCTTGGTCCCGACGGTCACCCGGATGCAGCGATCCAACACCGGCACCCCCGGCATGCGGATGAAGACGCCTTCCGCATCCAGCGCTTTCAGGATGGCCCGCGCCTTGTCGCCATTCCCGACATCGACGGCTACAAAATTGGTGGCGGACGGCAGGGCAATGAAGTTGTGCCGGTCGGCAAGGGTATTGATTTCCGCCTTTCCCGCCTCGACCTCGGTCACGACGTGCCGGACAAAGTCGGGATCATGCAGAGAGGCGAGCGCCGCGACCTGTGAAAGGCGGGTGACTTCGAATTGGTTGCGGATCTTGTTCATCCCGGTGATCAGGTCTTTGTGCCCAATCGCGTAACCGATACGCATTCCGGCCATGCCATGGGCCTTGGAGAAGGTCCGCGTGCGAATAACATTCGGGTTGCTCGTATCCAGTGGCGGGGCCGTACCTTCGGGTGCAAATTCGATATAGGCTTCATCCAACACGAGCAGCTTGCCGGGGGTCACCCCGTCGATCATGCGCTGGATCGTATCGGCGTCGTGCCAAGTTCCCATCGGGTTATCGGGATTGGCGATAAAAATCAGCGGCGCGCCTTCGTTCCGGGCGGCGGCCAGCAGAGCCTCAGGATCTTCCATGTCCCGATGATAGGGAACCGTCTTCAGGACGCCGCCATTACCGTTGACCTGATAATTGAACGTCGGATAGGCACCCAGCGAGGTGACCACCGGAACACCGGGCGAAACCACCATGCGCACGACGACGCTGAAAATATTGTCGATGCCCGCGCAGACGCAGATCTCGTCCATGGAAACGCCGTGATGCGCGGCCAGCGCTTCGCGCAATTCATAGTTTTCCGGGTCGCCGTACCAGGAAGCCCTTTCGATTTCGGCCACGATCGCCGCTTTCGCCTTGGGCGACATGCCGAACGCGCTTTCATTCGCGCCGATGCGCGCATCGAATTTGGCGCCTCGGATTCGTTCAAGCGCTTCCGGGCCGACAAACGGGGTCGAAGCAGGCAAAGCGCGGACAACCCCGGTGAAGGGTATATGGGTCTCGGTCATGGCGTCCTCCCACAAGGATCGAAACGGATGGCCCTGCTTTTCTTGCCGTTTGCGCAGGCCGGGCGCCGTTTATAGAGCCCGGCGGTGCGCCTGCCAATTCTGCGCTTCGATGAAAATGCGGGTCACGGCGGGATAGGCCTTCTTGATCTTAGATTCGATCTCGCTCACCGCGCGTTCGACCTCCGCGCTGTCGGCGGAATCCTTGAAGTCCAGACTGACGGTGATCAACACATCGGTCGGGCCGATATGGGTGGTCAAAATCTCGTTGGTCCGTATGACGGAAGGCTGCATGGCGATGATCCGTTCCAGCGCCGAGGTGACTTCCGGATGGGCTGCTTCACCGATCAGCAGACCTTTGGTTTCCACTGCAAGGAAAATGGCGGCCAGTGCCAGTATTCCGCCGATGACGATGGACGCCACGCCGTCATAAATCGGGTTGCCCGTGACTTGGCCCAGCCAAATCCCGACAAGAGCGGCAATCAGGCCCAACATCGCCGCACTGTCTTCCAACAGAACGGTAATGATGGACGGGTCCTTGGCTTCCAACACCGTCTTGAAGATGGGACGGCCCTTGCGGGTCTTATTGAACTCCCGCGCCGCGACGATCCAGGCGCCCGCTTCGAAAAGAATGGCGCCACCCAGAACGAAATAGTTGACCATGACGTTCTCGATCGGGTGCGGATCCATCACCTTGTGGACCCCTTCGTAGAGCGAAAACCCCGACCCTACGGCGAACAGAAGGATCGCCACCACGAAGGACCAGAAGTAAACTTCACGCCCATAGCCGAAGGGAAACTTGGCGTCCGGCGGCCGGTTCGCACGGTGCAGCCCGAACAGAAGAAGGCCTTGGTTGCCCGTGTCGACCAGGGAGTGGATTGCCTCCGAAAACATGGCCGACGACCCGGTATAGGCGGCGGCGGAGAATTTGGTCAGCGCAATCAAGGAGTTCCCAGCCAGCGCGGCATAGATTACAAGTTTTGATCCATGGGCGGCCATTGGCGCGTCTCCGTTTGTATGAACTTTGCAGCGGACCCTAGCAGGGAGGTTCCGACGCGGCTAGGATATCGGTATGAAATCACTCTTTCTTAATTTTACTGCGGCTTGCGCTCTGACGGCTTCCCTATCGGCTTGTTCCCTATGGGAGGATGAACCGCCCGCGCCCTTGCCGCCGCCGCCCGTGGGCGTGACGCCGGGACAGCCCGGGATTACCGGCGTGGTTACCGCACCGGCACCGCAAACGCCAGCGCAGCCCCCCGCGCAAACAGCGCCCCAGCCTTCACTGCAAACGGCCCCGGTCGGGTCGGTGACCACCGGGTCTATCCCGCAATCGACCGATCCCCGCAACTTCGCGCCGCCCTATCCGGTCCGAATGGCTTTCATCTGGTATGACCTGCCGGGACTGAACGGGCAGGATTTCTTCGAGACGCGCGTGCTGCTGCGGGCGTCCGGAAATACAACGCAGATGAGTTTCCCGCTGGCCTATCTGGGCCTGAATTGCGACGGGCTTATCCAATATGACGCCAACAGGGACCCGAATATGATCGGCGGCGATTTTAGAATCGCCTGTTCGGACGGATCCTCCATCGAGGGCGTGATCGTGCCGGTTTCCGGTCAACCGGCGATCAACGGCCAAGGGGTCGACCAATACGGCCGCAGCGTCATCTTCGCCATTCAGATGGATGAGGGCTAGGCGGTCCCGTGGCGGATGATATCTTCGTTGAGTCCGAATGGGCCCCGTTGAAGGAATGCGTCTATGGATCGCCCGACCATTGGGTGCTGCCGGTTTTCCATGCGGACGCGAAACTGCGCGCCCAGGGTGAGTTCGGAAAACTCTGGGAGGAAAACCAAGGCCGCGCGGTGAAGGACGTCGCCCCCGCCCTGTTCGAGGAGTTCAGCAGCCAGATTCAGGGCGCCATCGACCTGTTGCGGTCGCTTGGCATCACCGTTCACGTCGCCGGTGAGATCAGCGCGGCCAACCGCGCCTTTCCCCGGGGCGAGGATCACGGCGTCGAGACGGGCTGGATGCGTGATCCCTTCGTTACCATCGGCAACAACGTCATCGAACTGGCCCCGCGCAGTCTGTTCCACCGCCGCCAGCGCTTCGCCATTCGCGAAATCCTGGCGGGCACGATGGCGCGCGGCGCGCGTTACTTCGCCCAACCGGACTGTGGCGCGGATGATGAGCGGGAGGGGCCCGGCTGGGGCTATCTTGAGGGCGGCGACGTCTTCGTCCTGGGAAAGAAAATCCTGGTCGGCCATTCCGGTGGCTGCAGCAATCCGGAAGGCGCGCGGTGGCTGCAGCACATGCTGGGGCCCGACTATGTGGTCGACATCGTCCCCATCGACCCGATGTTCCCGCATCTGGATTGCGTGCTGATGACGCCGCGCGAGGGGGTCGCCTTCGCCTGCCTGGATGCCCTGCCCCAGGGCTTGCCCGAATTCATGCGGGACTGGGATGTGGTGGACATTCCCAAACCCCTGGCAAAGGCCCATATGGGGTGCAACAATCTGGTCTTGAACGACCGCACGGTCATCGTCCCGTCGGAAGAGCCGCTCGACATCGTGGCGACGGAATTGAAGGACCGGCGGTTCGAGGTAATCCGGATTCCCTATCGTGTGCCCTGCATGGCCGGTGGGTCCTTCCGCTGCGCCCACCAGCCCTTAATCCGCCGATAAATAATCCTCCGTTCAAAAGACCGGGCAGCCTTCCACCTCAAATCGGTTGCGGCATCGCCACGCCCAGCTCTTGGGCGATGGGTTCCAGGCTTGGCAGGATACCGGGGTAGAGCGGCACGCCCTCGGCCAAGGCCGCGCGTTTCCGCGCCAGCGCGCCGTCGCCCGGCAGGCGAACCGGCGGCTTGCCGTCCGGCACACGAGCGTTTCGGCAGGCATTCGCGGTATGGGAGACTTCACGCAGGAATGCCTCCTTGCCGCCGAAGGCGTCGGGATCGGTCACCTGCACGAAGACCGAGGCACCGGTACTGGTCGCGTTGTCGGCCCGGCCGAACCCGCCGATACCGGACGTCATCGCTTCGACCATCAAAGCCAGGCCGAACCCCTTGTGCCCGGCATCCATGCCGCCCAGCGTCAGCAAGGCGCCCGGCGGGTCGTCCTTCAGGACCGCAGGGTCGTTGCTTGGGTTGCCCTTGTTGTCGATGAACCATTCACCGGCCATCGGCTGGCCCAGGCCGATCATCCGATGGGACATGCCCAGCGTGGTGATCGATGCGCTGATATCGACCAGGATCGGATCGCCGCCCGCGTCCTCACCGGTCGGAATGCCATAGGCCATTGGGTTCGGTGTGAAGACCTGTTCCACGGCGCCATAGGGGGCGACGCCGCTGGCCGCAGGATCGGAACTGAGCAGTGAGATGACACAGCCTTCATCGGTCGCCAAGGGCAGGAAGGCCGCGAGGCAGGCGATGTGATGGGACCGCCGGATCGAGATCGCGCCCATGCCGAATTGCTTGGCGCGCGCCGTCGCTTCCTTAACCGCCTTATAGGTCAGCCAAACGCCGGACATGTAGTTGCCGTCCCAGGTCAGGCAGGGGCCCTTGTCCTGCAGAACCTGCGGCTCGCCCAGCGGCGGCATCTCACCGCTCATGGTATGGCGCAGGTAACGGGGGGATTGCGCGAAGCCGTGCGTGTCGTGGCCCATCAGATCCGCTTCCAGCAGATATTTGGAAACGATCGCAGCCCGGTCTTCCGGCATGCCTGCCTTGGAAAACAGATCCGTTCCGAATTCCTTCAAGCCTGCGGCGTCATAGCGCGCGCGATCGTCCGTCCCCATCCCGAATTCTCCCAGTTGTCTGACAATTAGGGAGCCATCGTATTCACTGTGCCGGGAATGCCAATCCGCCGTTTGCCCCCAAGACCAATTTCAAGACCAATTTTAGGGCCAAAAGGGTGATGTGCCCGGCGCGATTTAATCGAAACGATAGGCGTCCATGGCCAGTATGGAATGGGTATAGCTGTGATGCAGCAGCGCGCCCGGCCCGCCCGATCCCGCGCCCATGGCGGCGAAAAGCGGCATGATGTGATCTTCGGTCGGGTGATTGACCGCGGCATCGGGATGCCGGGACCGATAGGCGAGCAGATCGTCCCATTGCCCCTGCGTCACCGCATCGGCCACCCAATCGCGGAAACCCACCACCCAGGGCTGGGGCGCAGCATCGACGGGCTGGCCGCGGAAGGCGCGCAGGTTGTGGGTCACCGCGCCCGATCCGACGATAAGGACGCCTTCCTCCCGCAGCGGGCGCAGCGCTTCGCCCAAACGATGATGATAGGCCGTGTCGCGCCCGGATCCGATGGCGAGTTGGAGGACCGGGATATCGCCGTCCGGATACATCAGTTTCAGCGGCACCCAGGCCCCGTGGTCGATGCCGCGCGCCGGGTCGATGCTGGTTTCGATCCCGGCCCGGACCAGCGCCGCCGCGACCGCATCCGCCAGGGCAGGGTCGCCCGGCACGTCATAGCGCTCAGCATAGAGCGCGGGCGGAAAGCCGTAGAAATCGTGGATCGTCTCAAGCCGTGCCGCGCCGGAAACCGCCGCCGCAGCGTCTTCCCAATGGGCGGAAATGCAGAGCACGGCTTTGGGCCGGCCGATCTCACGCTCGATTTCCCGGCCCAGGCCGGAAAGGAAGTCCCGCGCCGGGCAATCGGTCAGGATCAGCATCGGCGAACCGTGCGAGACGAACAGGGACGGCATGGTTGCAAACTCAGTCATCGGGGGACCCTTCCGGATTACCGTTGTTTCAGGAAACAGATATGCGCAAGGCTTCCCTCTCACAATGTTCGGGATCCGTTGATATACTGTGCGGAAAAACACAGGAGGAAACCATGCCCGACGGATCTTGGCGGGACCGGACAGATACCGGCAAAAGCGGCGCGCGCCTGACACAGGCGGAGATCGAGCAATACAATCGCGACGGCTATGTCATTCCCGATTTCCGCATCCCCGACGATATGCTGACGGAAATGCGCAACGCGCTGGACGCCTTGATGGAGGCGAACCCGACATTGGCCGCCGACAACATGCTGTGTCCGCATCTGTTGAACGCGGGCGTGCAGGGGTTGAAGGGAGACCGGGTTTGGCTCGATTTCGCCGCCTATCCCGAAATTCTGGATATGGTCGAACAGTTGATCGGGCCGGACTTCCTGCTTTGGGGCACGACGGTTTTCGGCAAGCCCGCCTTTTCCGGCAAGGAAGTGCCCTGGCATCAGGACGGGGAATATTGGCCGATCAGGCCGCTGGCGACCTGTTCCGCCTGGGTCGCGCTGGACGACACGACGCCGGAAAACGGCTGCCTGCGCGTCATTCCCGGATCGCACAAGGATAAGCGGCTGCGCAAACACCATACCGACGATGGCGATCATCTGGCCCTGAACCAGGCGCTGGACGAGAGCGAATACCGGGAGGAGGACGCGGTCGACTTCGTGCTGAAAGCCGGCCAGGTTTCCTTCCACGATGTCTATATCGTGCACGGGTCCAAGCCCAACCGCTCACCCAATCGGCGCGCCGGCTATGTCTGCCGCTATATGCCGACGACCAGTCATTTCGATCACGATTACGGCGCCGAATTGCAGCAGAAGTCGGGTATCGTCGATTTCAGCGGACGGCGGGTGATTTTGATGCGCGGCAAGGATGCCTGCGGCAAGAACGATTTTTCCCGCGGCGCGGATACGTGAGGAGGATAAAGGCCTAGCCCGCTTCCCGCAGCAGCTGGCCTTTGCGGCGGTTCCAGTCGCGTTCCTTGATGGTTTCGCGCTTGTCGTGGGCCTTCTTACCCTTCGCAAGGCCCAGCGAAAGCTTGCAGAGGCCCCGGTGGTTGAAGAACAGGCTGACCGGCACAAGGGTCATGCCGTCACGCTTGATCGCCCCGATCAGCTTGTCGCGCTGTTTCTTGTGCACCAGCAGCTTCCGCAGCCGTTTCGGTTCGTGCTGAAAGGCCACCGGCGCGTTCGGGTATTCCGGGATATGGACGTTGAACAGGTAAAGCTCGCCATCCTTGATGCCGGCATAGGCCTCGTTCAGGCTGGCGCCGCTGATGCGCAGCGCTTTCACCTCGGTCCCCGTCAGGACGAGACCCGCCTCGATCGTTTCCAGAATCTCATAGTCGAAGCGCGCACGGCGGTTCATCGCCACCGTGCCGCTTGAGAGAGCCCTGCCTTTGCCTTTGTTTTTACCAGCCATGATGCATCACATATGGGGCAGAAGGGGCGCTGGTGCAAACCCGGCGCCCGCGTCCACGTGCAATTCGTGCCCGAAAAGAAGGGTCAGAGCAGGCCCGCGCCCTGCATCGCGGCCTTGACCCGATCCTTGCTGGACTGGGCGATTTCGACCATCGGCAGGCGCGCGAAGGCATTGGATTTGCCGAGCAGGCTGGCGCCGTATTTCACCGGCCCCGGGCTGCTTTCACAGAACATCGACCCATGCACCGGCATCAACCGGTCGCGGACCTCAGCGAAAGCGGCATAGTCCTTTGCCCGCCAAGCAGCATGCAGCTTGGCGCAGAGCCCCGGCGCGATGTTCGAGGTGACGGAAATGCAGCCATGCCCGCCCTGTCCCAAGAAGGCGCCGATCGTGCCGTCTTCCCCCGAAAGCTGGGAGAAATCGTCGCCGATGGCCAGGCGCGTGAGCACCGGCCGGTTCAAATCGTTGGTCGCGTCCTTCACGCCCACGATGTTCGGGAAATCCTTGGCCAGCTTCGCCATGGTCTCGACCGACATATCGATGATGGAGCGGCCCGGAATGTTGTAGATGATGATCGGGATATCGACCGCCTTGGCGATGGCCGCGTAATGGCCGTAGAGTCCCGCCTGGGTCGGCTTATTATAATACGGCGTGACGACCAGGGCCGCAGAAGCGCCGGCCTGCTTGGCATGCTTGGTCAGGTGGATCGCTTCTTCGGTATTGTTCGAGCCCGAGCCCGCGATGACCGGCGCACGGCCGCCGGCGGCTTCGATGCACAGATCGACGACGCGTTCATGCTCCGCATGGCTCAGCGTCGGCGATTCACCGGTGGTGCCGACCGGGATCAGCCCTTCGGTCCCTTCCGCCAGCTGCCATTCGACGAAGGCCTGGAACGCTTTTTCATCGATGGCGCCTGTATCGGTCATCGGTGTGATCAAGGCCGTCATCGACCCTTGGAACATGGCAGCCATGGTAGATCCCTCCCGCTTATGCGCCCAGTTCGATATTTGGGCGGTTCCCCACCCTATTTCGCGCGGACATTAACCGCAGGATCGGCTGAAAAACAAGATATCTGTGAGGGATAGAGCGTTGACGGGGAGGCCGGGAAAGGGACGCTAACCCGGCCGGGCCACCGGGCGCGTCAGCTGCCCGTCCACGCCTCGGGCGAGATATCCGATGGCGTATTCAGGCATAGAAGCAGACGCGTTTCACCGAGTTTGGAAACGGGTGGCGAGCGGTGAACCACCCCGTATCCGGTCCCAGTTTCGACCCCTTTGCCGTTTGACCCTTTGAAGATTGCGACGTCATGTCGGTCGAGCGTTTCCACCGGCCCGGAATATTCGCGTTGATCGTCAATCGCCGTTTCCGCCCATTCGGGCCGCACCCATTCCGTCCCCGGCCCCCGATAGGTGGTGAGCAGCCGGACGGAAACATTGTCGCGATGGAATTTCCAGCAGGCGTCGTGGCGGATCCGCTCCAACCGGATATCGACCAATTCTTCCTCGGTGATATCGCTGAAGAGACCGGCGATGACGTGGATGTCGTCGATCAGCAGGTCACGCATTTCACCGCTCGGCATGCCGCAGTCGTCCAACAGCTTCGCCAAGGCGGCCGGGACGTCCGCGGGGCGCACGAGAATTCTGAGCGACGGCAACAGCGAGAAAGGAACGCGGTCTATCCAGTCGGTGAAAGCAGCCGGCAAGGAACGTCGCCAAATCGCCAGCCCGGTTTCCGGATCGGCGATCCGTTCCAGCCCGCCCGGCGCATCGCAGTATGCGACCGGAATCACTTGCGCCCCGTCCATCAGGATTCCGCCCGTTTCCAGACAGGGAACGGGTCCTTCAACATCTTCCACGATCCTGGCCGCATCGTCTGGTCGTCCCTGTCCCCGACGAGACAGGCATCCAGCTGCTCGCGGATCGCGGCCTCGTCCATACCGGCGCCGATGAAAACGATTTCCTGCCGCCGGTCGCCATAGACGGGATCCCACAGCCCATCCATATGTTGACGCCAATCCGGATGGTCGGGCCAGCGTTCCTTGGGGATGGCGGACCACCAAATCCCCATCGCTTCATGCCGTGTGATCGCACCGGCCTGGCTCAACTCCCCGACCCAATCCGGGCGCGTCGCCAGCCAAAAATGGCCTTTCGTCCGGATGACCCCCGGCCAGGAGCCGTTGATGAAGTCGTAGAATTTCTCCGGATGGAAGGGCCGGCGTTCCCGGTAGACGAAACTGCCGACGCCGTATTCCTCTGTTTCGGGCGTATGCTCCTCGTGTCCGTAGAGCTCCTTGAACCAAAGCGGGTGCGCCTGCGCCTTTTCGAAGTCGAACAATCCTGTGTCGAGAACGGCTTCAGTCGATACCTTCGACATGCTCGTCTCCAACAGCCGCGCATCCGGGTTCAGCGATCGGATTATCTTCCGCGCCGAGTCGACCTGACTTTCAGAGGCGGCGTCGACTTTGTTGAGAATGACGACATCCGCGAATTCGATCTGATCGACGAGTAGATCGACCAAGGTCCGGTTGTCTTCTTCACCCAGGGACTCGCCCCGGTCTCCGATGAAGTCCGTCGATGCGTAGTCCTTCAGAAGGTTCGCCGCATCCACCACGGTCACCATCGTGTCCAGACGGGCGATATCCGACAGGCTTTCGCCGTCTTCGTCGCGGAAATCGAAGGTCGCGGCCACGGGCAGGGGCTCGGCAATGCCCGTCGATTCGATAAGCAGATAATCGAACCGCCCTTCCCCCGCCAGCCGCCTGACTTCCGTCAACAGGTCGTCCCGCAGCGTGCAGCAAATGCAGCCGTTGGTCATTTCCACGAGGTTTTCCTCGGTACGGCTGAAATCGGCGCCCCCCTCTCTGATCAGGTCAGCGTCGATATTCACCTCGCTCATGTCATTGACGATCACCGCCACACGCTTTCCGTCCCGGTTGTTCAATATGTGGTTCATCAGCGTGGTCTTTCCGGCCCCTAGGAAGCCGGACAGGACGGTAACGGGGAGTTTCGGGCCTTGGGCCGAGTGAGTCATCTGCACAACACGTGATCCCTAATTTGACTGTTGAAAGAGTTGTTCTAAGCCGCCCTTGGATGGGTTTGGCACGCGCTAGGCACGGGCCGGGCGCGCGCAAACGCCACTGCAGCGCGGCATCAGACAGGCTGAAAGGATCAGGCGGAATCGAGCCGCCCTTGCCCCTGTCCAATCATCGCCAGGTAGTCCCGCCGCATCTGCGGATCCTCCCGAAAAGCGCCCAGAAGGCGGCTCGTGACCATACTGACCCCGGGCTTTCTTACGCCGCGTGTCGTCATGCATTGATGCGCCGCCTCGATCACCACCGCGACGCCCTTGGGTTCCAGCACGGTCTGGATCGCATCGGCGATCTGGGCCGTCAGCGATTCCTGGATCTGCATCCGCTTGGCGAAGACCTCGACGACACGGACCAACTTTGAGATCCCGACGACCCGGCCGGAGGGAAGATATCCGACATGCACCTTGCCCAGAATGGGGACGATATGATGCTCGCAATGCGTCTCCAGCCGGATGTCACGCAGGACGATCATCTCGTCGTAGGAATTTTCTTCATAGGTCGTGGCCAGCAGCTCGACCGGATCCTCACGGTAGCCCGCGAAGAACTCCTCATACGCCCGAACAACGCGTGCCGGCGTGCCGACCAAGCCCTCCCGATCGGGATCTTCCCCCGCCCATTCGATCAAGGTCCGAACGGCCTTTTCGGCCCGCTCACGGCTTGCGCCGCTCCGCGAAACGCCCCCCGATTGTTCCGGCGTCAATTGCCCAATCCTTGCCATGATTGCACTCACCTATCGATTTTCTGCGGTTCCATCGCCGGACGGGTGATGCCGGCTCCGTTTGGCGAATAGATAGTCATGTTATATCATAACGTTTCTTTTCAGCAATACACCAAAACGCCTTGCCGGGAAGCAGGGTTTGCCCCTGCTTCGGTCGGCGATGGTCCCGATGTTGAATAACCAAAAGGGAACAAACGAGCGCGTGTTCGGGGTTTTGACCATTGACGCGCTGCGCGGAAAATGTGGCTTACCGTCCCCCACCCCAAGATGAGCATGGCCCCTAATAGGGTCTAAGACCTAGCCGCCAATAACCTTTCCGTCGCGACGTCGATCCGGTTCAGATAGGCCTCGTGCCCTTCCAGAACGGGCAGGGAGAGGTCCGGCTTTCCCGTTTCACCGACAAGGGCCAGTTGGGTGCAGAACCAGTTGAGGACGGCGCCGCGCGGCAGGGTGTCGGCGGGCGGGAAGTCCTGTTCGACGGCGGGGGCCTTGTCGATTTCGCCGGAGAGCAGTTTTGCCGCGAAACGCGGGTCGGCGATGAAGGGCCGCCCCATGCCGATCAGATCGGTCTTTCCCGCCGAGATCGCCGCGTTCATCACGCTTGCCGAGCGGAACCCGCCGGTGACCATCAAAGGAATGGTCAGAGCCGCTTTGATCGCGGCGGCGTAGTCCAGAAAATACGCTTCCCGCGCCACGGTCGATTGGCTTTTGGCACTGTGCTGATAGGCGGTCGGCGCTTCGAAGGTGCCGCCGGAGATCTCGATGAAATCGACGCCTTCCGCTTCAAGCATCACCGCCACCTTCACCGATTCCTCAGGACCGAAACCGCCTTTCTGAAAATCGGATGAATTCAGTTTAACCGCCACGATAAAACCCGGTGAAACGGCAGCGCGCACCGAGCGCACAACGTCCAGTGCCAGCCGCGCACGGTTTTCGAGCGGACCACCCCATCGATCATCCCGCGTGTTGATCCGGGGCGACAGGGCCGAGCTGAGCAGATAGCCATGGGCGGCGTGGATCTCCACGCCGTCGAAACCGGCGGCTTCCGCGCATTGGGCCGACTGCGTAAATTTCGCGATGACATCAGCCAACTGTTCTTCCGTCGCGGCGTCCGGCTTGCCGTAGCCCGGCAGATCCAATCTGATATCGGAAATCGAGACTGGCCGGGGGTTTACCGCTTCCGGCGCTTGCCGCCCCGCATGGGCCAATTGAGCGAGGATTTTCGCGCCGCCGCTTTGGCCCGCCGCGACAAGCGCCGATACCTTTTCCCTGTCTGTCGCCGGGTCGAGCACGAAATTGCCGGCATGTTCCAGATGCATCCGGTCCACCGGCGTGTTGCCGGTGATCAGCAGGCCGGCGCCGCCCGCGCTCCAATTCGCAAACAGGTCGATCTGCGCCTGGGTCGGGTTGTTGTTTTGATCGCCGAGCGCCTCCGACATCGCGGACTTCACGATGCGGTTCTTCAAGGTCACGCCATTAGGCAGGGTCAGGGCCTCACCGATCATGCTCATTGCAGATCCTCCGAAAGCTTCTTGAGGGTCGCGGCGATGGCCTCTTCGTTTCGGCGGTAGAATGTCCATTGTCCGTGCCGGGCCGACAGGACCAGTCCGGCATCTTTCAGCAGGCTCATGTAGGTGGATATGGTGGACTGGGACAGGGCCGCCTTTTCCTGGATATAGGCGACGCAGACGCCGTCCAGATCCGCGTGTTCCGGCAAGGCGGGCGGGAAATTTGAACGATCCTTCAGCCAGATAAGGATCTGCCGGCGGATCGGATTGTTTAGAGCCGATATGGCTTTATCGATATCCATAAATCGAGATATCGCGATATACCGCCCCAATGTCAACCCGCAGGGTGAAATTTTGTGCCGGTTGGCAGGGGCGAAAAAATGGGTTCAGGTCACCGGAATATCGATCACGCATCGAACCAAAGGGAGGAAAGACAAAATGAGCGCGAATTTCGGATTGGAAGGCAGGACCGCCTTGATCATCGGTGGGTCGAGCGGCATCGGCCGCGAAATCGCACTGGGCTATCACGACGCCGGGGCGACGGTGCTGATCGCCGGACGCTCGCAGGAGAAATTGAATGCCGTCGCGGCCGAATTGGGCCAACAGGGCGACAAGACCGTCGCCTATGCGGTCGAGGCCCGCGACATCGAGCAACTTCGCACCCTGCGTGAAAACGTCGGGCAGGACCATGGCGGCGTGGACATTCTGGTGAATTGCCAGGGCACGACCGCGATCAAGCCCGCGCTGGAGCTGACGGAAAGCGAATATGACGACATTCTGGATACCAATCTGAAAAGCCTGTTTTTCGCCTGCACCCTGTTCGGCGAGGATATGATGGCGCGCGGCGGCGATGGCGGCTGCAGCATCATCAACATCGCCTCGCTGGCCTCCCATAACGGCTGGTCCCGCGCTGCCGCTTATAGTGCCAGCAAGTGGGGCGTCGTCGGCATCACCAAAAGCTTCGCCGCCGAATGGGGCATGGCGGGCGTGCGGGTCAACGCCATCGCGCCAGGCTTTTTCATGACCGACCTGAACCGCGCTAAAATGCCGGAGGAACGCAAAGCCGAAGCTCGACGCCGTGCGGCAATGAATCGAATGGGCGAGTTGAAGGAACTGGTCGGCGCAGCTGTCTATCTGGCTTCTTCGGCGTCCGGCTTCGTGACAGGTTCGGTCCTGAACGTCGATGGCGGTTACCTGGCGTCGGGCATTTGATGCCTGACACTGCGCCTTGCAAAAATCGACGCGATGCGGACGGCTTGCCTGCCGCCCGCGGCAACTTATCTGATCGAATACACGCCACACTCGCGATAGTGTAAAGTCGGTCCCGTGACCTGCGCCCTGAACGGCGAATCCACAATATTACCCATCCGCATTATCCATTGAAGGAGACCCGCATGCCTCTCACCCTGAAAATCGTCATCGGCTCGACCCGTCCCGGCCGCAAAGGCCCGGCGGTGGGCGCTTGGGCGACAAAGGCGGCGGCAGCGCATGGTGGGTTCGAGACCGAACTGGTCGATCTGGCTGATTTCGACCTGCCGCTTCTGGACGAGACGGCGCATCCCGCGCAACAGAATTACGAACACGACCATACCAAGCGCTGGAGCGCGGCGATGGCCCCGTCGGACGCCGTCGTTTTCGTGACACCGGAATACGACTATTTTCCGCCCGCCGGGCTGGTCAACGCGGTGCAGTGCCTGCACCGGGAATGGCGCTATAAACCGGCCGGCGTCGTCAGTTACGGCGGGATCACCGGCGGCATGCGGTCTTCGGGCCAGTTAAAGCTGCTGCTGGGCGGATTGGGCATGGCGGCCATCCCGCAAGGCGTTTCACTGCCCTTCTTCGGCGAGCATATCGGCGACGACGGCATCTTCGACCCGCCGGAAGGGGCCGGTAACCAGGCGACCGCGATGCTGGACGAATTGGTGAAATGGGCCGACGCCCTGAAATCCCTGCGGGCTTGAGTGCGGACGATCACTTTCACCCAACATCTCAAAATTAGATCAACTGTGACGGCCATCAGTTGTGGTCAAAGGGCAGAGTCCGCTAATATCCGCGCCATGATCGCACGGATCGCCTTTATTCTTGTGCTCGCCGTGCTCTGGCCCTTGCAGGCCGGCGCGGCCGCGCCGCTTTCGGACAAGGACCGAAAGGAATACGCCGCGGCCTTCCAAGCCGCCCTGAACGGTCAATGGAGCGCCGCCTGGCGCCATGCCGACCGAACCAGCGACCCGTTGCCGCGCAAGGCGTTGGACTGGTTGTCGTTGATGGACAGCAAAACCGGCCGCAGCTTTCAGGAAATCGTGAAATTCGCGACCGCCAATCCGCATTGGCCAAGCCTTTGGCGGCTGGAAGTCCGCGCCGAGGACGAGATGTCCGAAGCGATCCCGGCAACCGACATCCTGGCCTGGTACGAATACCGGGACCCCAGGACCCTGAACGGTATCCGCCAGTTCGCGCGCGCGTTGACCGAAGGGGGTGAGTTCGCACGGTTGGAAGCCATGCTGCGCAAGGCCTGGGTCGAACTGGACTTCAGCGCCCGGGAAGAACACGATTTCCGCAAGGTTTTCCGGAAGTTTCTGACGGTCGAGGACAATGTGGCCCGGCTGGACCGGTTGCTCTGGCAAGGCAAGACCAGCGCCGCGACCCGGCAGGCCCGGCGCCTGCCGGAGGATCTGCGTCACCTGGCCGAGGCACGGATCGCGCTGCGCCAATTGTCCGGCGGCGTCGATCGGGCGATCGCAAAAGTTCCCGCCAATCTGCAGGACCATCCCGGCCTGATATACGAACGCGTCCGCTGGCGCCGGCGCAAAGGCCGTGACGACGAGGCCGCCGACCTGCTGCTGCAGAACAAGATCGACCCGGGTGAATGGTCCAGCACCTGGTGGCGCGAACGCGGCATCCTCGCCCGGAACGCCCTGGAAGAAGGCAAGATCTCCATCGCCTACAGATTGGCGGCGGGACATGGCGCAACGGAAGGCTACCCCTTTGCCGAAGGTGAATGGTTGGCCGGCTGGATCAAGCTGCGCTTCCTGCGGGAGCCGGTCGAGGCTTTCGACCATTTCCGGACGATGTACGGCAATGTCTCCTACCCCGTATCGCTCAGCCGGGCCGCCTATTGGGCCGGGCGGGCCGCCGCAGCGGCGGGCCAGCAAAAGATCGCCGCGCAATGGTATCTGACCGCCGCCCGGCACGGTTCCTCCTTCTATGGCCAGATGGCCGCGGCCCACCTGCCCGCCGACGCCCGGCCGCCGCTGGCGACGGAACCGAAGCCGATCAAGGCTGAGCGCGAGGCGTTCGAAAACCATGATCTGGTGCGGCTGACACGCATTCTGTCGGTGATGAACGTGGACCACCTTGTCCGCCGCTTGATCCGCCATATGGCGCAGGAAATGGACAGCCCGGTAGGCTTTTCCCTTCTGGCAAAGATGGCCCTGGATTTAGGCCGGCCGCAGGACGCCGTCTATGTTTCCCGTCAGGCGATCAAGAAGGGCGTCATACTGACCGAAACGGGATACCCGATGCTGCGCCTGGAAAAGGGGTTGGGCATCGGGCCGGATATCGTCTTCGGGCTGATCCGACAGGAAAGCGGCTTCGAACGGACGGTTGTCAGCTCTGCCGGCGCCCGCGGCTTCATGCAGTTGATGCCCGCTACCGCCAAGGCGGTCGCCGCCCGGCACAATGTGCAATACCGCAAGGAACGGCTGACCGGCGATTATCACTATAACGTCGCGCTGGGCAGTGCTTACCTGAAAGGGCTGATCGACCGGTTCGACGGGTCGTTGATCCTGTCTTTGGCAGGCTATAACGCAGGGCCCTATCGGGCGCGCCAATGGATCAAGGAATACGGCGACCCCAGGAAAGGTGTTGAAGAGGCGCTCGATTGGATCGAGATGATCCCCTTCAACGAAACACGGAATTATGTCCAGCGTGTGTTGGAGAACATCACCGTCTACCGCACCCGCCTGACCGGGAAGCCGACCTTGCTGTCCTTCAACAGCCTTACCGCGCCGGTGGTGGCCAGCAATGTCTTCATCGGCCCGCCCCGCGCGCCCCGCCGCCCAAACCCAGAAGGCTGAAAAACCGGAACTTCCCGGAATATAAGGATCCGCTTAGTTAATGGCGGTTCGCAATGCCAACGGCCCCTGAATTCAACAACGCTCATATTGACATACCCAACGACGACTTGAGTTACGGTGCCAGGGTAGGTGTCCGCTCATTGGGCGCGAACAGTTCGAAACCGGGGAGTTTTGGCGATGCGAATTGGATTGGAAAAATTTCTGGCGCCTTTGCTGGCCGCCGGAATGATGGTTACGGGATCGACGGCATTCGCCGCCAATTGGACGCTGAACGCGACTGACATCGCAACTGGTGTGAATTCGACGAACATCAATATTTCCGGCGGCCCCTCTGTTGAGGTTTCGGTTCAGTCCGGACGCACGATCCAGCCGAAGACCACCCCTGCAAACACGCAGACACGTGGGACCAGCGGTGGCGTTAACGGCGAAATTGACGTATCCCCCGATTTCTTCGATCTGGATTTCAGCGAGGACGTGTTCCTGTCGAAACTGACGGTTGCTTGGCTGTTCCCGGATGGCGAATACAGCGATGTGGGCAACGAAGTCGCGGTCTTCGAGACGTATGATGCCGGCGGCAATCTGATCGCCGATTTCTTCCTGGAAGCACAATCCCCGACTGACGCACAGATCTTTACCGACGCCAGCTTATCCACCTTGGTTGCCGGCGTAACAGTCAACAATATTGAACTCGCCCAGGACTCGAACCCCAAAAGCGGCGGTGTTTGGGAATTGATCGGTGCATCAATCTTCGGCGATTTCGATACGCTGCGGTTGGTCGGTGGCGACAAGGACAAGATTGAAGGCAGCCGCGATTCCGACTTCTCCTTCGTCGGTGCCGAAGGGGCCGTCGTCGTGCCCGTTCCCGCGGCTCTGCCGTTGATGGCCGCCGGCCTGGGTCTTCTAGGATTGGCGCGCAGCCGCCGGAAACGCATCGCGGCCTAACGGATCGGCACCACACCCGATCAATCGAATTTCGAGCGGCCGGTGGCATTGTTCCACCGGCCGTTTCATTTTCGGCACTATCGGCGAGAAGGCCTGCTCGCAATTCTGTGTACGTCAAAATAGCCGTCCCGGAATGGACTTTCCCCCTTGTTCGTGAAGGAATGCCGCAAGCAGCCCCTGCGGTCCAAATGGGGCGGGTCACATCCATTAGGGGGGATTCCATGACTGAAATTACCGGTATCAAAGCCTGTGTCTTCGACGCCTATGGCACGCTTTTCGACGTCAACGCGGCGGCTGCCCACCTGAAGGACGAATTGGGCGGCAAGGACGCCAAGCTGGCGGAAATCTGGCGGTTGAAGCAATTGCAGTATTCCTGGCTGCGCAGCTTGATGGGCGATTGCTATGTGGAATTCTGGCAAGTCACGCAGGATGGTTTGGATTTCGCCATGGAAGCCGTCGGCCTGAAGGACGATGCGCTGCGCAAAAAACTGCTCGACCTGTATTGGAAACTCGACAGCTATCCGGAAGTGCCGGCCATGCTGCAGGCATTGAAGGACGGCGGCCTGGCGACGGCCATCCTGTCCAACGGCTCACCGGCCATGTTGGACGGGGCGGTTCAGTCCTCCGGTATCGGGGACCGGCTGGATGCGGTGCTATCGGTCGACGAGCACGGTTTCTACAAGCCCCGGCCCGAGATTTATGAGATGGTGACCGAGTATTTCGCCATCGCCCCGCAGGAGGTCTGCTTCATGTCTTCAAACGGATGGGATGCCGCCGCCGCCGCCCATTTCGGCTTCCAGGTCTGCTGGGTCAACCGGACCGGTCAGCCGCAGGAACGCCTGCCCGGTGAGCCGAAGAAAGTATTGAACGACCTGAGTGAATTGCCGGCTTTGCTGGGTTTGTGACGCATGGCTGAGGAGACCGGATTCACCGAAAGACGATTTCGCGCGCAAGACGGCTTGTCGCTTTATTACCGTGACTATGGGCCGCGTAACGCGGCGGACCTGCCTATCCTGTGTTTGACCGGGCTTGCCCGGAATTCGAAAGATTTCGCCCCCTTTGCTGCCCGCCTGTCAGCGCAGGGACGGCGCGTTCTGTGCCTGGATTATCGCGGCCGCGGCCGGTCGGCCCATGACCCCGACCCGATGAACTATCAACCGGCCACCTATCTGAACGACATCCGCCACCTGCTGGCGGCGTTGGGCCTGCATAAGGTCATCGTGATGGGGTCCTCGCTCGGCGGTATTTTGGGGATGGGGATGGGGGCCGCGATGCCGACCGCCATTGCCGGGTTGATGTTGAACGATGTCGGCCCGGAAATCGACACGGCCGGTTTCGCGCGGATCCAGGATTATCTGAAAACGGACCGCCCGCACCGGACATGGGACGACGCGATAGCGGATCTGAAGACCATTTTCACCAATAACAGTTTTACCGAGGAAGAATGGCGGGAGGTCGCCGAGGGCACCTTCGCGGAAGGCCCGGACGGCCTGCTTCATTTCGATTGGGACGTGAACCTGTACAAACCGATTGAGAAGTCATCGGACATTCCCGACCTTTGGCCATATTTCAACAGTGTCCGTCACATCCCCCTGCTGGTCTTACGCGGTGAAAAGTCGGATATTCTGCATGCTGAAACGGTGGCGCGGATGGTGGAAAGCCATCCGTCGATCCGGGCCGTCACCGTTCCGGGCGCCGGCCATATTCCGACTTTAAAAGAACCCGAAGCGATAGAGGCCGTCGATGACTTCCTTGGCAGGATCCCAACCCCCTAATCAAGATGCCGACCCGCGGCCGGACGAATTGCCGACCGTGGACGACGTCAAAAAGGCCCGGCAGCGCATTCAAGGCGCGGCGGTGCGAACGCCCCTGCTGGAGTCTATCCTGCTGAACCAGCGCTTGGGCGGGCGCCTGTTGGTCAAACCGGAATGCCTGCAGAAAACCGGCTCGTTTAAATTCCGGGGCGCCTATAACAAGCTGTCCTCGCTGACCGACGCGGAAAAGGCCTGCGGCGTCGTTGCCTATTCATCGGGAAACCATGCCCAGGGTGTCGCAGCCGCCGCGCAGATGCTGGGAATCGACGCGACCATCGTGATGCCGGCAGACGCACCGGCAATCAAACTCGCCAATACCCGCGCCTATGGCGCCAATGTCATCACCTATGACCGCTTCACGGAAAACCGGGAAGAAATCGGCAATGCCGTCGCCGCGGAAAAGGGCGCCGTTCTGGTGGCACCCTATGACGATCCCTATGTGATGGCCGGACAGGGTACAATCGGGTTCGAAATCGCCGAGCAAGTGGCGGAACTGGGGGCGTCGCCGGAAGCCGTACTGGTCAATTGCGGCGGCGGCGGTTTGATCTCCGGGACCGCGTTGGCCTTGTCCGACGCGGCGCCGGGCCTGCCGGTCTATGCGGTCGAACCGGCACTGTTCGACGACACCAAACGCTCGCTGGAAAGCGGCACGCGCGAGGCCGTGCCGGCGGACGCACGATCGATCTGCGATGCGCTTCTGGCGCCGAAACCGGGCCGATTGACCTTTGCGCTGAACAAGCAGTTGTTGGCGGGCGGCTTCGGGGTGAGCGACGATGAGGTGCGCGACGCGATGCGCGTGGCCTTCACCGAATTGAAGCTGGTGGTGGAGCCCGGCGGCGCGGTATCGCTAGCGGCGATCCTTTCCGGAAAGATCGATATCAAGGGCAAAACCCTTGTCGCCGTTGTTTCCGGCGGCAATGTGGACCCCGCGCAATTCGCGCAGATCCTTGCCGACGGCCCTTAGTTCTTCGGCGTTTCCGGGAATTCTTGGGCTTCAGCCTTTTTGCGCGAGCGCGGCGGGTTTAATGACATTGTCGTCCCCGTCCTTCGCGTCGTCAGCCGTGTCGCCTTCCATGGCGGCATTCTCGACACCGACGGGCTTTACGTCGGCGACTTCCTTCTTCGCGTCCTTGCCGGCCTGGGTCTTCGGCGTCAGGTCGACGCGTTTGCACAGGCCCTGGATGAAGGCGCCGGCCTCTATCGCCAAGGCCTCATGAACGATATCGCCCGTCACTTTGGCGGAGTTGTAGAGCTTGACCAGGGAAGCCTGGATGGACCCGTTCACGGTTCCGGAGACCATCACCTCATCCGCATAGATCGCGCCGTTCACGGCCGCATCGGGGCCGATCGTCAGCTTGCTGGTTCTGATATCCCCATCCACATGACCGTCGACTTGAATGTCGCCGTCACTTTCCAGGTCGCCGGTAATCCGAAGGTTCGCGGAAACGATGGACGGGGCGAAAGTCTTTTTCTCGGCCACCGGCGCAGCGCCGGCTTTCTCTGCCTTTGATTTCGAACCACCGAACATTGACCGGATCCTCCACCTGTAGGGCTGCGGCGGCGCAATGCCAAACCGCTTTGGTCCCTAACCTTTATACGCCAACCGTCCCGCTTCGAAGAACGGGGCCGGATCAACCGGCTTGTTGTTGATCACGATTTCATAGTGGACATGCGGGCCCGTACTGCGGCCGGTGCTGCCCATTTTCGCGATCTCGAAGCGGTGCGGCACCATATCGCCCTTCTTCACCAAAATCGTGTGAAGATGCGCATAGCGCGTGGTGACGCCGCAACCGTGATCGATCACGATTGACTTGCCGTATTTGCCGTTTCGGCCGGCATAGATCACCTCGCCCGGTGCCGTTGCGTAAATCGGCGTCTTCGGCCAACCGGCCAAATCCACGCCTTCATGCACGGCCATTTTTCCGTTGATCGGGTCACGCCTTTTGCCGAAACCGCTGGTGAACTGGTAATTGTCCACCGGCGGGATGAGGGGCATGCACGCCATGACTTCCTCATAGGCTTCCCATTGTTCCGCCTTCTCCGAAAGGGTCGCGACGTTGATCTCAAGGTCCTGCGCCGATCCGCCTTCGAAATCGAGCGCGAAGAACGGTCCGCCCTGCCCTTCATTGGTCGGAATGCCCAGCGCCGCCATTTCCACCGGCCCCAGACCGGCAAGGCCAAGGATGCGCTCAGCGCGTTTGATTTGCCGGTCGGTCTTGTCGATCAATGCGACGACGACCTGTTCCTGACTTTCATGCAATTCGCGAATTGTCGCCAACAGCTTGCGCGTCGCTTTCACGGGATCTTCCGTTGCGATCTGCTTTTTCGTATCGACGCCGGCGACCACGCCCAGTTCCGCCACCACGTCATCAAGCGTCCGCTCGGCTTCGGCCTTCGCGTCCCGGGTCTTGGCTATATCGTTCAGCACGGCGCTGACAGCGAGTTCCAACGCCGCGACCTCGTCATGCGATTGCGTCAACTGGTCATCGCCGCGAACCTGACTGTCGGTAACGGCTTCGATTTCGGTTACCAAGGCCACCAGCCTGTTTTCGATTCCTGCTTGGCGATTGCGCGTACCCTCCAGCAACCGGCCGACCTGGGCCAGTTTGCGCGCGGTATCTTCCTTGACCAATTCGCTATTGGTCTTGGCTTCACGGGCTTCGTCCAAACGGCGTTCCAAGGCGGTAAGATTGACCGCCAGCCCATCGCCGCGGTTGCGGGCGTCCAGTAAGGATTTTTCCAGCACCGAAACGCGGGAGATCAGACCAAGGCGCTCCTGTTCGATCGTATCGCGACCGGCCATGACGGTCCGCAATTCCGTGCGCGTCTGCCGCAGATCGCGGGACAGATCACCAACGCGCGTGCGGCTTTCCAGCAACTGCGAATCCAACTCCGCCAAGCGCGCTTCCAGTTTGTTGCGCTCCGCCGCCACGGCGTGTTTCTGCTTTGAAAGCGTATCCACCCGGGACGTCATTTGCTTGACGTTGACCGCCAGGTCGGTTTCGCGTTCGCGCGTCTCGCTCAAGGTCCGCCGCAACAGGTCTATCCGGTCATGCAACACTTGGCGCGAGGCGATGATCCTGGCGCGTTCCGGATCGTCGGCATCGACATCCACATTGATCTGTTCGACCAGACTGCTGAGCTTGATGTTCAGATCGTCGATGGCGCCAAGCTCGTTGCGGAATTCCTGCAGATCATGCGCCGATATCGTGGTGCCGTCGCCATGCTTGCTCGCGCGGGCGGAAAGCGACTTGGTCGCGGTGGCGATCTGCTGCTGATAGGTGGTCATATCGTCGCGCAGATCTTCGATGGCCAATTTTGCTTCGCCGATCTCGCGGTGTTTGTCGTCGATGACCGTCTTCTGCCAATAGGCCGCGCCGCTGACCGCGCCGGCCCAAAGGACCACAGCCAGGCAGGCGCCCGCGACGCCCATCTGCAACCGGCTGGACAGACGCAAATAACTGACCTGACCTTCGGATCGAAGAATCAGTTCCCGTTCCCGAAAAACCCTGCGGAAAAAGGCGCCGACGCGATTGCGCCCCGCCTCATCTTCATTGTCGAATGAAGATTGTCCGAAAGAAGAACCCAAGACTTTGCCCCTCAAAGCCGCCGTTCCGCATCGCCCCATCCGCGCTTCGGAACCGCGTTCCCTCAAAAACTATTTTAACACCTGCAACGATGTCTGCGTGACATCTTTTCAGCATCCGACTCAATAACAATCACCCTGGCCCCGACACATTGTCGCGGCGAGCGATCCCCATTCTGTCGAATCCGGACCTCTTTCTGGACCCGGAATAGGGTGAAACTAACGGAATTTGCGGTGGATGGCTAGTTTTTAGGCAATCCGATTCCCTGGCCCGACCGCCCGCGCCACGCTAACGATTCGTAGGGTTTCTTTGAATTTTTCGCCCCTCTCCCGTCTTGCCCGTCTGACAACCTCTCCCGCCGCGCTTCCGTGACACTCGGCAACGGGACCTCCACCACCTTCGCCTATGAGGCCGATGACGACCTTGCCGCGCTTGACCATATCGACATCGCGGCCCAGCCCTTCTTGGAATACGGCTTCACCTACAACAATGTAGGCCAGCGCGCCTCCATGACCGTCTCCGACACCGCCAATCTCTTCCGGCCGGCCAATGACAGCGCGGCCCTCTACACCGTCAACGCGCTCAACCAATACACCGCGGTCCCATCTGTTCCTGAGGGGGCTTCGGGGCCATCACCTATGACCGAAACGGATCCCTCACCTCGGATGGGTTCAACGCCTATACCTACGATACAGAGAACCGCCTGACTTCCGTCACCATGATCACCAGCGACCAGGTCCTCTTCGCCCCCGTTGCAACTCCGGGATCCCGCCGGCAGGCGCCATGCCAAGGAAATCAACGGCACGTCGGTCATCCAATACCTTTCTGACGGGTCGGAGGAGATCGCCGAATACGGCGACGGCGTGCTGCTGCGCCGCTACGTCTATGGGCCCGGCGTGGACGAGCCCGTCGCCATGGTCGACGCCTCCACAGGCAATCGCCAATACTATCACACCGACGCCCAAGGCTCCGTCGTCGCCATGACGAACGATGCCGGAACAATCGTCGAGCAATACGCCTACGCCCCCTATGGGCAGAGCCCCGCGACGCAGGCCGCGACCGGCAACCCCTATCGCTACACCGGCCGCAGGCTCGATCCCGAAACAGGGCTCTACTACTACCGCGCCAGGTACTATCACCCCACCCTCGGTCGCTTCCTTCAGACCGATCCCATCGGATATGGCGACGGGATGAACCTCTACGCTTACGTCGGGAATGATCCAGTCAACTTCACGGATCCGACGGGGTTGGCGAAAAATGCAGGGGGCGGAAACAACGCGCTGAATGTTTGGAGCACTCAATATTCAAATCAATCCATATGTAAGGGTAGTTGCCACGGATACGATGGAACCCCCGGACGGCCAATGACGTCCGGTGAGGCATTCGCTCTTGACGCAATCACCTTCGCTTTAACACTACCAATTGGTGGCGGTACGGTTTCGACTTTGAAGGCAGCCGGAAAAGGAACAGTGTCGTTATTTCGTGCCGTAGGCGTTCGCGAATTTGACGATATCGCGCGAACAGCGACATTCAATTTGGGGCCGAATGCCATGCCGAAACAGTTCGCAATGAACTTTGAAGAAACTATGAAACTCGCGGACAAGCTCCCAAATACCGTGGCAGTAGTGAAAGCTGAAATTCCGAGAGATGTTTTTCGACTACTAGATCGTACTCCGGTCGACGAGGTAATACTACGTAGTGGTTCTGCAACAGTCCCTAACGAGGTTCTAGATATTTTTAACAAATCCCTCGTTGGTTCAATTAAACATGTATATTAGGTTGAAAAATGATTGCGCTAAGAGCAAACGTGACTTTCTTTACTCAATCACAAGGAGGTCTGGCTCCGCAGTATGTCGAGCCTGTCACCCCATCTATCAACTTAAAGGGAAAACTTACATCAGCAAGAATTTTTCGGGCGGGCAATGAGTCAATTTTTGAACTTGGAAAGGAATATCTGGCATTTATTGAGCTACCTCTAGGAGAATACTATGAGGAAAGCTTAGAAGTTGGTTATGAGTTCAAGCTCCAAGCAGCTTCCCGCGTCATTGGACAAGGGAGAATCCTTGATATAATCCGGAAAAACAACACCACATCAGAGGAATACTATTAGATTTTTCCAGCAATTCCGTTGACATATGAGCTACTCCCCGATCATTGGACAGATTTCGTCGTAAATTAAGCTACTCTCTGCACCTGCTGATCGGGTTGGTTTTGATCGATTGCCTGCCAGTAGATCACGGCAGGCGGCTTGCCGCCAAGGGAGGTGTGTGGGCGCTTCTGATTGTAGAAGTCCATCCACTTGCGGATACCGGCCCGGGCCTGTGATCCGGTCTCCCAGGCATGCAGGTAGACGCACTCGTATTTGAGCGTGCGCCACAGGCGCTCTACGAAGATGTTGTCGAGGAACCGCCACTTGCCGTCCATCGAGATACGCACAACCATCCTCCGCAACCGGTCCGTCCATGCAAAGGACGTGAACTGCGTATGCGCCCGTGAGCAAAATACTCAAGGCGGGCAACTGAGCCGTTAAAGTGATGAGACCCTAGAATGGAAAATGAATTCGATGAAAACGCTCTGTTTAAGCTGCTAAAAGGTCTCATCTATTGGAAGCAGCTGGCATTTCTCTTAGCGGCATGCCAGAGACTGATACCTAGTTTCCAAGCATTTTCGAAAGAAAATGGCGTAGCTGGCGAAGAAACACTACAAGAAATTCTTGCTCAAGCATGGGCAGCTCTCGAAAATAGGGAAACCAATATCGATTTTTCATACAATGCGGAATTGGCCGAGTCTGTCGCTCCAAGTTCCGAAAAGTATGATTCTATTTTCGTTTCTTCCGCAATGGATGCAGCCATTGCAGTGAGCTTGCTCATGCGAGCGTTTGAAAGAAACCAGACAGAAACGATTGTCGAAGCGGTAACACTGGCTAGAGATTCTGTAGATATGTACGTACAAGAACTAGAATCTATTTCGCCTACGGATCCTGAGCTCGAAGAAAAAATTTTGTCGCATGAGTTAATGCAAAACGAACTTTGTCGACAACGCAAAGACCTTTCGTTCTTGTATGCTTTAAGTGATGACATACTTGAAGCTATGCCAGAAGTCCATGAACGTTGGTCCAACAACACTGATAGTTGCCTTGGTTTACGCTGATGCGCAACTGAAGGCTTTAGTAATAGCGTGTTACGGTGACAGTTTACTTATTTTCTATCCGTACACCGCGCCAGAACACAGTGCCTTCAATTGAAATAATTAAGTAAACTGTCACCGTCTTCAGCGAAGCTGAACAGCTTCGATCCGCAGGCCTGGCTGACAGATGTGCTTGGACGCATCGCGGATCACAAGATCACCCGTATCGACGAACTCCTGCCATGGCGTTACGCTCAGACCTGAGCGTATCCGACCCGATCCGGCCGCGGTAGGGCGGGCTCACCGGACGGCTACTGAAAATCTTCAGCTCTTGAATTGTTCAAAAAGATGCCAAAAGGCCATCATTGTCCCACCCACTATGGAAATCATAACAATGTCCGAGAGTGTCAAACTCAATGAATCATAGACCAGGAGCGCCCCAAAATACCCTACAACTGCAATCAGCAGCGCGATCACATTGTCCTTCACGAGGTGAAATAGAACATGGTGCCAATTCCTAGTCAAAAAACTCCACATCATCGACATCCACGTTTTGCACTACACGATGAGGTTGTCCCAGTCGAATCTGGTCCTTTCAAGTCGTACAAAGACCCAGCACTAGAGAGCGCAGATGATGCTGCCGTGCCAAAGGCCGTATACGAAGGGCTAGGTGCATCACCGTAATTAATGCCAATTTGTTTGTTGTTCTTGGCAAAACTCTCCGCGAAGAGTTTCTGAGATGTCGATAGAGAATTGTAGTCTCTACTAGCCACAGCCCTACCCGCTGCTCTAAAGCCCTCACCTGCCGCAGTCGCAACACCACCAGTCAACAATCCGATAAAAGCACCACGGGCGACTTCGTCTTTGGTAACCTGCCCCTGATTTATATACTGTTGAACAACGGCACTTGTACCTCCAATTGCCGAACTTCCGCCGACATTCAAGGCGGAACGGGCGACTATGCCAAGACCTGCGGTGGAAAACCCCAAGCCGCCACCAAGTGCGCCTGCACCTGCGGAAGTTAGAATTCTGAGAGCTGCTTTACCATTGAACCCATTGTCGAATGAACCGTTGCTCACTTCTACAAATGTTTGCACGGCTGCGCCAATCACCCCTCCAACAAACGCTGTCAAACCAAATCATCGATACTACGAAGCTAAACAAATTATGCGCGGTTTGTGACAATCCAAAAACAGGCCATGTGTCTATTCAACCCAAAGATATGTCACAAATGCAGGGCTGGATAAACAGCAGAGGGAGTGGAACTCCCCACCCTCTAACACAAGAACTCACTGATGCTATAGTCGGACAGGTAAAAAAGTAGGTAAACACCAATGGATAAGCTTGTCAGTGCCTTTAAGGCAAAATTGGAACCTGTATTGTATTCCCTCCGAGACCAGTTGTTGGAATGCCATGAAGGACTTACCGCGAGTGTCGGTTTCAGCTCGAACAGCGCGTTTCTTTTGCGTGCATATGTAAGCGTACTCAAGGACACTGACGGCGAAGAAATTGCTATTACCGCCGATGTAAGAACGGTCGGAGACACCATTGTTATTGAATCGGACGTTGTTCATGAAGATGGTCTGATTATTGCCGACGGGCCTTCAACCATTTTGAATAAGGATATTTCCCCTCCCAAGTCACAGGAAAAAATTGACGTGTGGCTTCGAGACTTCGAGAAACTTTTCTCCGACCAAGCAACATTAATAGACAGTGCCATAAGGGATCTGAAGTAAAACGCGGAAACGGGTCCCTCACCTCCGACGGGTTCAACGCCTATACCTACGATACCGAGAACCGCCTGACCTCCGTCACCACCATGACAAGCGACCAGGTCCTCTTCGCCCCCGTTGCAACTCCGGGATCCCGCCGGCAGGCGCCATGCCAAGGAAATCAACGGCACGTCGGGCATCCAATACCTTTCTGACGGGTCGGAGGAGATCGCCGAATACGGCGACGGCGTGCTGCTGCGCCGCTACGTCTATGGGCCCGGCATCGACGAGCCCGTCGCCATGGTCGAGGCCTCAACAGGCGACCGTCAGTACTATCACACCGACGCCCAAGGCTCCGTCGTCGCCATGACGAACGATGCCGGAACCGTCGTCGAGCAATACGCCTACGACCCCTACGGGCAGAGCCCCGCGACGCAGGCCACGACCGGGAACCCCTATCGATATACAGGACGCAGGCTCGATCCCAAGACCGGGCTCTACTACTACCGCGCCAGGTACTACCACCCCACCCTCGGACGGTTCCTTCAGACCGATCCCATCGGATACGGCGATGGCATGAACCTCTATGCCTATGTGGGGAACGATCCGGTTAACTTCTCGGATCCGACAGGGTTGGCGAAGTCCGCTGTAGGTGGCGGGAATCGTGGGTCAAAGGTTCCTGGGTTCGGCGGATCAAATGCACTCGACGTCGTGCAGTCCGGGCTTTCCCTTGCAGGACAGATTCCTGGGCTCGGGATATTCGCCGACCTCACAAATGCTGCAATATCGTTGGGCCGAGGAAACTATGCGGATGCCGCACTAGATCTGGCAGCGGCAGTACCTATAGTAGGAAACGCTGTTGGCGCTGCTCGGTTTGCAAAAACAGGTGTGAAAATAGCGAACACCCCAGTATTTCAGGTGAGTAAATCGACGACACCGGGAATCGCTCGCAACATAGAAAACGCCCTTTCGAAAGGGGCACCATCAACGTTAAATCGAGTAACTTCCAAGAGTCAGATACGACAAAACAGAAGAAATGCCCTGCGTGGCCAAGAAGCGCCAGGACCCAATCGGTCACTAGATGAGTACCCTTTCGCGTCAACAAAGCAAGGCGGTTCAGGGGCTTGCGTTGCCGCAGCATGCGCCCCTGAGCAAAATATTCAAGGTGGGCAACTCAGCCAATTCTATAGTAAAAATAATATCAAAGATGGAGATGCCTTTAGCGTGAGGATTGCAGACTAATTATGCAAAAAAATATCTCTGAACATCTAAACAACATGCTGCTGCATTTACACAACTGGAATTTTCCAGTTTGCAAGTTGCTAAACGATCCAATTGATAAAGACGAAATTTCGAAAATGTTTCAGAAAATAGGGTTATCTCCACCTGAAGAACTGATTGACTTATATCAATGGAGAAATGGTACGGATGTAAAACTGGGAACAGTACTTGATAATATACATATTATACCAGGTTACTATTTTCTTAGCCTTGAAGATGCCATCACTTGCTTTCTCTCTTTCAAAGATGACGATAGGTGGAAGCCGTATTGGTTTCCAATATTCTCCAATGGTGGTGGCGATTTCTATGCCTTGGATTTTTCCAAAGCAAATGGCAGGCACGCGCCTGTAATCGGCTTTCTGTTGGGTGAGCCAAATCAAGATACAGAATATTTGAGCCTAGCTTCTATGTTGCAGACATTCAGTGAATGTTACGACAAGGGGATAGTGTTTATAACCGCCGAAGGTTATCTGGAAATGGACGACGAAGCGCAAGCTGATATCGCACAGCGCTATAATCCAGGCCTCGATTTTTGGACAAGTTAAGGACGGCGACATATGTGGATGGCCCCATTTGGGCAAGGATTGGATGAAGGTTTGGCGGTCATTGAGTGTAGATCTCGGCGACAGTACATTTTTCTTATTGAAGATGTCTCGCGCGCGTCCATGTGTTTTCGATCAGAAGCTCAGATCGAGCAGTATTGCTCCATACAGCCATGTCACCCAAACCCCTAACGCAAGCCCCGGCCCAAATGGCAGTCGCACCCGGGCCCTCATCGCGCTCCAAAGAAGAAAGATTGAACCGGAATTACGGTGACAGGAATTACGGTGACAGTGCACTTTATTGAGTAACACCACTCCCCGCTGTATGCTGGGCCATGCTAATTGCGGTGACAGTGCATTAATTATTTGCGCTTGAGCTTGACCTCGCCGCGCTCGACCATATCGACACCGCGGCCCAGCCCTTCCTGGAATACGGCTTCACCTACAACAATGTGGGCCAGCGGGCCTCCATGACCGTCTCCGACACCGCCAATCTCTTCCGGCCGGCCAATGACAGCGCGGCGCTCTACACCGTCAACGCGCTCAACCAATACACCGCGGTCCCATCTGTTCCTGAGGGGGCTTCGGGGCTATCACATATGACCGCAACGGTTCCCTAACCTCGGACGGGTTCAACGCCTATACCTACGATACCGAGAACCGCCTGCCTTCCGTCACCACGATCACCAGCGATCAGGTTCTCTTCGCCCCCGTTGCAACTCCGGGATCCCGCCGGCAGGCGCCATGCCAAGGAAATCAACGGCACGTCGGTCATCCAATACCTTTCTGACGGGTCGGAGGAGATCGCCGAATACGACGCGACGGGGGCCGGATCCCCTGCCCTCATCCGCCGCTACGTCTATGGGCCCGGCATCGACGAGCCCGTCGCCATGGTCGACGCCTCGACAGGCAATCGCCAATACTATCACACCGACGCCCAAGGCTCCGTCGTCGCCATGACGAACGACACCGGAACCGTCGTCGAGAAATACGCATACGACCCCTACGGCCAGAGCCCGGCGACGCAGGCCGCGACCGGCAACCCCTATCGCTACACAGGACGCAGGCTCGATCCCGAGACCGGGCTCTATTATTACCGCGCACGCTACTATCACCCCACGCTCGGTCGCTTCCTTCAGACCGATCCCATCGGATATGGCGACGGCATGAACCTCTATGCCTATGTGGGGAACGATCCAGTCAACTTCACAGATCCGACGGGGTTGGCGAAGAACGCAGGGAGCAGCAGCAATGCGAACACTGTCATGCGGTCGAGCTCTGTCAAAGCGAGGCAAGAGCAGCGACAAAGAATGCACGATACAGCGCCGCTTCGGGCTCCCCCCCCCGCGACACCAGCACAAAGACGGCTTTTGCTAGACTTGGCGAATGGAATGAAGCGATTGGGGCAGGCCTTCGATTCCGCAGGCGACAAAGCGTTGATCGGAGCGGGCGCTCTTGCTGTAGGAGGCGCCGTTTTAGCCGGGACTGGTATAGGACTTCCTGCTGGAATCTCATTCGAAGCTGCTGCCGGTGGACTAGCAACGACTGGAGTCCTTAGTAAAGGCATTGGATCCACCCTTCGGTTCGCCTCCCATGTATTAGCTGCCGTAGCTACTGACGATCCAGGGTATTTAGGGCCGGCCCTTTTCGACTTCACGGCTGGAGTTGCGCCATTTAAATTAGGGCATATTGCATCCTATTTTCAGGATAAGATTGCCGGGGCTGCCTCTGAAAGCATCGGCTACGGTAGTATTCCGGAAGAATAAAGGAAAATCGGCCATGTCTGCTGTATTTTTGAGCTACGTCCTAATTGCAATACTTTGGGCGATAGTTTTGCTGCGAGACAAAATAATTTTTGTAGTTGGTTTTATTGTTGGGAAGCGAATCTTGCATCAGAAGTCCCGAAAAACAGACATTGGGTTTACAGTTATATTTGGATCTGTAGCCGCCTTACTTGCAGCAGTATTGCTTGTCCCCACATTACCCTACCACTTCACAATGCTCGTCTTCCTTATTGCTCTGCTTTGTGGTGCGATTACGGCTGGAATTGGTGGAACGGAAGAATGGCGGCAAAATCGATCATAATCGAAATTACGGTGATCGGCATTACGCCAATGACGGTGATGGTGGGGTCGAGTGCCGGAGGGGGCAGGATCCTACGCTAAGCTCTTTTCGGCCATCTGTATTCGCCGGTTAGCAGGATATGGCATTTACGGTGACAGTTTACTTATTTTTTTATTTCTTCAAGTCCAACCAGCGAACAGTTCCACACGTCCAATTAATTAAGTAAACTGTCACCGTAACACTGTCACGGTAACACTAAGTCCAACCAGCGAACAGTTCCAACAGTCCAACTAATTAAGTAAACTGTCACAGTAACATCCGGACCCCAAAAATGAAAAGGGGATCGTGATTGAAACTATTCGAACTATCCTTGATGTATTTGGCAATTAGGGAGGTGGTCAGTGAAACTAATTAGGGATGCCTACAACGCTGTAAAAGTCGGCACTATGGCTACAAATGCATGGGAAGCTGTATCTAGGTCAGATCTGGAGAAAGCCAACAACCTAATCAATTATCTGCCTATTCGAGACGAAAGCCTCCCTCCAAATGTTTTGTTAATTAAAGCTTGTATAAAGCATAGAGTGAGAGCTTTTCAGGACGCCAAAACGATTTTCGAATTGTGCTGGCAAAAGATCGAATCGGATAAAAAACTAACAGACTACGACAAGATATATCTCAAATGCTATTTGTGGTTCAGTGCGGAAATGACTTTGAAAGCCCTAAAGTCTCGCAACCCAAATGAAGAGTATGAAAACGTCGTACCAATCGATTTTTCCCTGGCGGACCTTCGAAAAGTCAACCCACGATGGAAGAGAAACTTTCCACTGCGGTCACATAAAGATTGGCAGCTATGCGGAGAAACGTAAGGTGGATTCACAAGGTCTTCACCGAAGCGCGCAGTGCGGAATTACGGTGACAGTTAACTTATTACTCTTTTAGCCGCTGGTGGTTTGGCTGTGGCAGGAGCTGTCTTGGCGGGAACTGGGGTCGGGCTGCCAGCTGGAATTACATTTGAAGCTGCAGCAGGAACTGCCGCTTTTGCCGGTGGTCTAAGCAAGGGGATCGGCGCGGGATTTACCACCGCAGCCCATCTGGCCGCGTCATATGCTACTGGTGACCCTGGTCACATCGGTCCAGCGATATTCAGTGGGGTGGCAGGTCTCGTCCCGACGGTCTTGAGAAAACCACTAAAAGGAATAGCTGCCTATTTCCAAGATAAGATTGCGGGCCATGCTTCGGAAACAGTCGGATATGGCAACATTCCAGAAAAATGAAGGAACTAAAAATGTCTGTCTCAATATTGGGGTATGTAGCTCTACTTTTTCTCTGGCTCATATGGTTAGGTAGATACAAGATAGTTTCGTTGTTTGGTTTTCTTTTTCGGAAAAAACGTACCTATCGGAAATCACTAAAGGCTGACATTGGAATAACAGTTACACTTTCGACTATTGCATCTATACACACGATTGCTGTCTTCGAAGTGCCGGTCTCGGCGGACATAATCGTAGGGATGACTGTAGTTGGCATAATACTTGGCTGTATCATTACCGGCTTAGGTGTACGTGAAGAGTGGGAACTCAATGAGCCTTAAGAAGTAACCTTTACAGTGATGGTGTAGAGTGTCGGTGGCAGTGCATTAAATAGCAACACCTGAGCTCAACCTAGACACGCTCGACCATATCGAAATACGGTGACAGTTAACTTATTACTCTTTCTTCAAGTCCAACCAGCGAACAATTCCAACAGTCCAACTAATTAGTAATTACAGCGACAGTTTACTTATTTTTCTATCCGCACATCGCGCCAGACAACGGTAGCTTCAGTCGAAATAGTTAAGTAAACCGCCACCGGAATACTCACCGGAATACTGCGGAATAATCCACCGGCCCGCGCCACCGCGATGATTCCGGCGGAATCCTTGGATTTTCGATCCCGAGGGACCCCGGCTTCCGGGTCAGAAGCCTTGCCGCGTCACGCGACTTTGGCGGGCGCGGTGCCGGCGGCCTCACGAAGCCAGTTTCGGAAAGCGCGGACGGCGGGGCGGTCCAGGCGTTCGGGACGGCAGACCAGCAGCCAGGAATCGGGGCGTTCGGCGACAATGCCAAAGGGCGCCACCAGCCGGCGTTCCACCTTCAAATCCGGCATGGCGAAGGGGCGCAAGCCCATGGCGACCCCCTGCCCTTCCATCGCCGCCTCATACGCCAGGATATAGCTGTCGACCGTGATCGCTTCGCTTTCCACCGCCGCTTCCACCCCGGCCTTCTTGAACCAGGTCGGCCAGTCCTGCGGCGAGGTATAGATTTTCAGCAGCGGGAAACGGTGCAGATCCTCCGGCCGGCTGATGCCGTTCTTGCCGCCCAGCAGTTTCGGACTGCATAGCGGCGTGACCGCGGCACGGGCGAGCACTTCCCGGTGGACGCTGGGGTCACTTGGGGTTTGCAGGACGATGCCGAGATCGGCATGTTCCGCATCGAAATCCCAGGAAACGCGCGAGGTTTCCAACCGCACCTTGATATCCGGGAAACGTTGCTGGAAATCGTAGAGCCGCGGGATCAGCCAGTTCACCGCCATGGTGATATAGACCTGGACGGTCAGTTCCTTGGGGCTTTCCATCGCCCGGACCAGTTCCGTCCCTTCCGCGATCCGGTCCAGCGCGTCCCGCAGGACGGGGAAATAGAGCCGGCCGGCTTCGGTCAACGAAACCGATTGCGGACCGCGCTTGAACAGCAGAACGCCCAATTGAGCCTCAAGCGATTTCACCTGATGGCTGATGGCCGAATGGGTGACGGAGAGCTCCTCCGCCGCAGCGCGGAAACTCAAAAGCCGGGCGGCCGCCTCGAAGGCTTTCGCAGCGCTGAGCGATGGCAGTTTGCGGGGCATGGGCCGTTAGCTCCCCTCACATTAGATGTCCATGAAACACCCGGAAATGCCTGCAAATGCTGCGACGCAACATTCCACACATTCGGATAAGGTTAGTTGAATTCAAGTCGAAGTGAGAATCAATCGTTTGCTGAAAAATCGCGATCGGGAGGACGTTTCGGGAAATAAAAATATAGGGTGGGATGTTCAAATGGCCGACCTGTTGATGCCTGACGATGCCGATTCTTCCGCTGATTCTTCCGCCGATTCCAGCGCTGGAAAAAGGCCGGCGAGACGGTTGGGCGGCCGCGCCGCCCGCAAGGCGATCCGATCCGCGCCGCTGGCGGCGGATAAACGCGCGATCCGGCCCGGCCTGGAAGGCGGCCGCTATCAACCGTTGACCGGTCATGACATCGAAAAAATTCACCATGCTGCCCTGGACGTCCTTGAACAGATCGGGCTCGCCGATGCGATTCCCAGTTGCCGCGATCTTGTTCTCGCCGCCGGCGGTTCTCTATCCCCACAGGGACGCCTTCTGTTCCCCAGGGCCCTGGTCGAAGACACGATCGCCAGCGCCGCGCGAAATTTCCCGCTTTACGCCCGCGACCCGCGCCACGACATGGAACCGTGGGGCGACAAGGTCTATTTCGGCACGGCGGGCGCGGCGGTTCATATGATCGACGCCAGGACAGGCGCCTATCGGGAATCGACCAGCGCCGATCTCTATGATCTGGCCCGCATGGCCGACGCGTTGGACAACATTCATTTCTTCCAGCGCATGGTCGTCTGCCGCGACCTGCCCGACCCGTTGGAGATGGATTTCAACACCTGTTACGCCGCGGTCAGCGGGACGTCAAAACATGTGGGCGCAAGCTGGGTGCATCCGGACCATCTGGCGGTCAGCATGGAAATGCTGCACGCCATCGCGGGCGGGGAGAAGCAATGGCGCGACCGGCCCTTCGTCAGCATGTCCTGCTGTTTCGTGGTGCCGCCGCTGAAATTCGCGGAAGACGCCTGCAGTACGATGGAACTGGGCGTGCGCGAGGGCATGCCGATCCTGCTGCTGGCGGCGGGCCAGGCGGGCGCGACCAGCCCGGCGGCGCTGGCCGGCGCGGTGGTTCAGGAAGTGGCGGAGGTCCTGGCCGGCCTGGTCTATGTCAATCTGATCAAACCCAGCCATCCCTGCATCTTCGGCACCTGGCCCTTCGTCAGCGACCTGCGGACCGGCGCCATGTCGGGCGGCAGCGGGGAACAGGCGTTGTTGATGTCGGCCTGCGCCCAGATGGCCCGGTTCTATGACCTGACCGGCGGCGTCTGTGCCGGGATGAGCGACGCCAAGATGCCCGACGCCCAGGCGGGATACGAGAAAGGCTACAACCACGCGCTGGTCGGCAATTCCGGCGCCAACCTTGTTTACGAATCCGCCGGGATGCATGCCAGCCTGCTAGGCGCCTGCCTGGAAAGCATGGTGATCGACAATGACAGTATCGGCGGGGCGTTGCGCACGGTGGCGGGAATCCGGGTCGACGATGAGAGCATTTCGGTCGAGGCGATGCGCGATGTCTGCACCACGGGGCCGGGCCATTACCTGGGTCACGCCCAGACCCTGGACCTGATGCAATCGGAATACGCCTATCCGGTGATCGGCTGCCGGGCCAGCCCGAAGGAATGGGTCGAACAGGGATCGCCCACCATCATCGACCGGGCGGAAAAGAAAGTGGCGGAAATTCTCACCACGCATTTCCCCCGGCATATTTCCGATGAGTTGGACGCGGACCTGCGCGACCGCTTCCCGGTCCGCCTTGACCGTGCCAGGATGATGCCGACCTAACACCAATTTTCAGAGTGCGATTGCGTAAGCAGGGGGAGAATTTCATGCGGGATCATGCGCGGGTCGTCATCGTCGGCGGGGGCATCATGGGCTGCGGCCTGCTCTATCACCTGGCGGAGGAAGGCTGGACCGACTCCCTGCTGATCGAGAAGGGCGAACTGACCTCAGGCTCCACCTGGCACGCGGCGGGTCAGTGCCCCAACTTCGTCGCCGATTATTCCATGGCGATGATCCACCATTACAGCAACACGCTTTATCCCACGCTTGAGGAAAAGACCGGGCAATACGTTTCCTGGCACGGCTGCGGCGGCATCCGCTTCGCGACGAACGAGGCCGAACTGGACTGGTTCAAACATGTGGAAGGCGTCAGCAAGATGATCGGCTTCCGCATGCAGATCGTCGGGCCGGACGAGATCAATCGCATCAACCCCTTCGTCGACACGACCGGCGTGCTGGCCGGGGCCTGGACCCTGGATGACGGCCATGTGGACCCGGCCGGCTGCTGCAACGCGCTGGCCAAGGGCGCGCGCGACATGGGCGCGGAAATCATCCGCAACAACCGGGTGCTGGAGATCAACCAGTTGCCGAGCGGCGAATGGCAAGTGGTGACCGAACAGGGCACCGTCACTTGCGAGCATGTGGTGAACGCCGCCGGCTGCTATGCCCGCAAGGTGGCGGAGATGGCGGGCGTGGATGTGCCGATCACCAATATGACGCACCATTACATCGTCACCGACCCGATCCAGGAATTCCTCGACCGCGATGAGGAAATGGTGGTGATGCGCGACCCCTATCCCTCCTCCTATTACCGGCAGGAACAGAAGGCCGGCCTGATCGGGATTTACGAGACTGAAAACGCCAAGGAAGCCTGGGCCGAACGCGGCGGCTTCCCGGAATGGGAGTCGGAAAACGAGCTGTTCACCGAGGAGCTGGACCGCATCATGCCCTGGATCGAGCGCGTCATGGAACGCATGCCGATCTTCGCCAATGCGGGCATCAAGCGCATCGTCAACGGCGCCATCCCGCATACGCCGGACGCCAACCCGCTGCTGGGCCCGGCGGGCGGCTTGAAGAATTACTGGATGTGCAACGGGGCCTCCATCGGCATCGCCCAGGGGGCCGGTTGCGGCAAGTATCTGGCGCAATGGATGGTGCATGGGGAGGCGGATATCAACATGGCCGGCCTCGACCCGCGCCGCTTCGGCCCCTATGCGAACGAGGTCCATGTGCGGGAGCGGTCTTTCGAGGACTACACCCATATGTACGCCCTGCACCTGCCCGGTGAGGAACGGCCCGCCGGGCGCGGCGCGCGCACCTCCAGCCTCTACACCATCCTCAAGCAAAAAGGCGCGCTCTATGCCCCCACCTTCGGCTGGGAACGCCCGAAATATTTCTCCCCCGACGGGCGGGAGGAGGAAATCACCTTCAAGCACAACAACGGTTTCGACGCGGTGGCGGCGGAATGCAAGGGCGTGATGGACGCGGCCGGGGTCTGCGACCTCTCAGGCTTCGCGAAATTCGATGTAACCGGGGCAGGCGCGGAAGCGTTTCTCGACCGGCTCGTCGCCAACAAAATCCCGAAACGCAAAGGCGGGATCGGCCTCTGCCATTTTCTGAACGAGCATGGGCGGATCGAAGGCGAATGCACCATCACGCGACTTGCCGACGACCGGTTCTATCTGCTGTCCGGCGCCGCGGCGGAAATCCGCGATTTCGATTGGCTGACCCAGCATGTCCTCCCCCGTGAGGACGTGACGATCGCCAACATCACCGACGATTGGGGCAACCTCGTCCTCGCCGGGCCGAAGGCGCGCGACATCCTGGCGAGCCTTACCGACGCGGACCTGTCCAACGAAAGCTTCAAATGGCTGACCGGGCAGGAGGTCGTGATAGCGGGCGTCGCCTTGCGCGCGCTGCGCGTCAACTATGTCGGCGAATTGGGGTGGGAGCTTCACGCGCCCATGGCCGACCTGCCGAAACTCTATATGGCGATCGAGGAAGCGGGCCGCCCCTTGGGCCTCGTTGATTTCGGCACCTATGCGGTCAACGCCATGCGGATCGAAAAAGCCTATAAGGGCTACGCGGCGGAAATGACGAACGAGATAACCATGATCGAAGCCGACATGCTCCGCTTCTGCCGTTTCGACAAGGAAGACTTCATCGGCAAAGCCGCCACCCAACAGCGCAAGCAGGATGGTGTGGCCCAACAACTTGTCTATTGCGAATTGGAACCGGGCGACAGCGACGCACGCGGCGGCGAAGCCGTCATGGCGGGCGACCAAAACATCGGCATCACCACCTCAGGCGGTTTCGGCCACCGGACAGGCAAGAGCCTCGTCTTCGCCTATGTGAAACCGGACTTCGTTGCGCCGGGAACGACATTCGATGTGCTGGTGCTGGGGCAGGCGCGCAAGGCGACCGTGTTGGCGGAACCGGTTTATGATAAGGGGAATCAGCGGTTGAAACAGTAGCTTTCGCTATCGACAAGAAAACAACTTTTGCTCCATCTCCGGCTACAAGGGCAAGGGCCAAGACGATAGGTCTTCTTACTCCGCTTTGGGACCCAACCATTCATGATACGCAGCAAAAAAATCATCCCATAGCGCCAAGGCTTTTCTTCCTCTTTCCGCTTCGGTGTGCCAAAAGTCCGGATACTCCAGATGGTCTGGAATCTCCGTTCTCCCTGCACCTTCTTTTACGCCAAACATATGATTCAACTGCTTTTGCGTCATAGATGTGCAACCGGTAAAATCAGTTAGACGTGCAGCCACACCTGCAAAACTAGCACCTTCCAAATTAACATCTCTAAAATCGGAGCGATTTAGATTTGCGTTTTCAAAATTTGCCATCCGTACATCGGCAGAGCTGAAATTGCAGCCAACAAAACTTGATTCTTGAAACTCACCAAAATTGATTGCTGCGCTTGAGAAATCGGATTCGCCCGCCATAGTCTCACGGAAATTGGCTCGCACTAGTATTGCATGAGACAAATTTGCTCCTGACAGCTTTGCATCACCAAAGTTAGAATACGGCATTATCGAATTAACCAAGTTTACGTGTTCAAGTTCCTCCGAACTTATATCAAGTGCAGCCAATGCTCTTTTTGCGGGATGGCCTACTGTTACCCCTATGCGGTGGAACATCACAGCCGCCTCGCCCATACTCCAATCAACTTTCACACGCCGACTTTGGAGGTAATCTTCATTTATATCTCCTTGGTGCAACGTGATCAGGGTTTCCGAGAGTATACTAGTTAGTGCAAAAAGAGACGCCTCTGCGCAGCGCTGTCTTGTTTCAAGGTGTCGAAAAGTTTCACGTGTTTCAGGCACTAGGGAAACACCGTTCGTGTGAATCCAATTCACTAACTTCTCGAGACACTCCTTTAATTTTTCTGCTGCGGCATGGGAATTTTGACAAAGCAATCGAATTTGATCTCTCAAGAAACGAATTAACTCTCTAGACAGTTCAGCGTCATTGATGACTTGAGCCCACATTGACGCCACTCTTTCCTCATCAAACGGGTCCTCGTCTCTCGTCATTCGCGTCGCAGCCAACTCGGCCTGTGTGAGCATGCCTCGCGCCGCCAAATACTCACCAAAGCTCTTGTGAATAAATTCGAAACCCCTCATGGAGCCTTCGATTTGCCGCGTATGAGTTAACAACAAAACACTTTCTAGATCTGTTGCTGCGACCTTTTCCAGAGATTTTGCATGTAGGCGTCGGATCTCGTTGTAAGTTTCTTCGTCTCCTGCCCTGACATTTCCTCTCCAGGCACTTAGTCCCAGGCATTCCATTAGCAGAAAGAAGTCAGACTCCCTCGGAGTAGCGGCCCCCAATGCTTTAAGTTCATTTCGCTGCCGCACCTTTCGTAATATATCCTCATAAACTAGATTTCTGTTGTCCGCGGCTTCCTGCCAACGATCACCGCAATAATCTGAAAGTATTAGAAGATGCAGTAAAAGCGGTTCTACATTCAAATCTGATAGGTCTTCATGCGTGATCGCCTCTGGCTGAACATTTGGGTCCATGCCCTGAGATATCGCCCAACGTCTCCAATAATCCGGCCTTTGATCTTTGGTCAGTTCTTTCGACAAATCGGGATAAATAACCTCAAGATGATGCCAATTGTCGGCCCGCATATGTGGACGCAAGTCATCGTTACTTAAGTCGCGAATTGGCGCTACATTTAGAAGCGTAACTAGTGACAGCCCTGCTTCCTTCATACCTTCTTGCGCGGCAAGATTTCGGCCAAGTATGAGACCTCTGATTTTATCTCCACCTTGATTTTGCATAACGAGCAGCTGTAACGCACTGGCAATAAACTTTCGCGCTAAATCACCTGCCTTCTCTGCATCATGAGTTAACTCGTCGAGACCATCAAAAATTATTAGTGTAGGTTTAGTGTCGTCCTTTAAACGATCAAGTGGATTAGCTGCAAAGCCGGGCGATCCCTCATCACCGGTCAAACGGTTGCTGCGTGACAGGTACGAACCAATATCCAAATGGAGATCGCCTGAAAAGCTGAGGTGCTGAAGCTCTATGAAGAGTACTCTTGCTATGCCACGATCGAGCAACTCGGACGCAAATGCTTTCGCAAATGAGGATTTCCCTGACCCTGGCCCACCAGCTACAATCCGGATGACATCTCTTCCTTTTGTTTTTCGACCAAGCCACTCCTCTACCGTACGGTGCAAATCTCCTAAGTTTGCCTCACATTTTATTACTGTTTTCTTGGATTTTTCATTTGGGAATTCTTGATCTGTTTCATGCCAATAACATCGCAACCTTAAATATATTTCGGATAGGGGCGTTAATACAGATTCGTCGGGAGAGAAAACTGGAGCGGCGCGAAAACGTTGATGTATCCATTCACCATGCCTAGCCCACGCAATTTCCCAAGCTGCAGCCTCTGAAAACGTACTGGTTGCAATTTTGATAAGCGGTTCGAAAATAGAGAAATGGGCTGACAGGACGTAACTCGCAGTATTTGCCAAGCACGTATCAAAAACATGCTGCCAACGTTCCAGATCAATATCTATCCATGGGGTAACATCAACAATGAACTGTGGTATCGCTTGTCGGGCTGGTGAAAAGGCGGCATGGGCACTTGGAAACTGAAGTATCGAAGCGTCAAAGTTTGCATCTGATGGTACAGATAGAGCTTTCTCTAAGAATTTTTTTAGACCGATCTCCCGTTCCGCTACTGTACGACCCGTGCGAATAGGGAGTTGAGAATTAAAATTCGCTTCCCGATTAAGCTGTTTTAGGAATTCTTCGGTAGCTCCAGACACTGTCATTGTAAACCAAACCCAAGCAAGGTTTTCGGGGCTTGAGGTGTCTCTACCTTTAAGGTCCTCAACTATTGACTTGATCTTACCAATAGAACCAGCAGCAAACCGGCCATATGCAATTGGATTCCCAGTTGCGTAGGATAGAATTCCACTCAGAAAAAGAGAAATCGACGTTACGGACGCGTTTAGTACCTCACGATGCCTTGTTGGCTTCTCAAATGCGATCTCCATCACCCCCACCTTTATGATTATGGCGTTGGTTGATACAGTAGATCATAAAGCACTTTTTAGTCGATAATAATGCCGGTGGGAGTTCCTAGTTTTTTTGTGAAAATATGTCAGTCATTCCGGTGACATATGTGGACGGCCCCCTCTTGGGCAAGGGCTTGATGAAGGTATAGCCGTCGTTGCGTGCAGTCATATGTCCGGGTTACAGTGACAGTTTACTAAATAATTCAAAAGTCGATTGTTACGTTCCAAGAGAACATCCCTTGCGGTACAACCTCCGTGGATCCAGCCTAGCTATGGAACGTGGTCGCGTGCATCGTCACGATGCCGCTAAGCGCGACGCGCGGAAGGTGGTGAATTCTTCTAAAAGGTCTTCGTATTCGTCTCGCTGGAAGGATTCCTTTAGTTCGAAACTCCAAAGCCCGATCATCAGATCACTGGCGACGTCCTTGCCGGTTGGGCCGGGTTGCCGGCCGAGAGGCAGAAACATGGTGTAAATTCCGCGCGGCCTACCTTCCATGGAGGCATAGGTGAGCCGCAGAACCTTTGGCTCGATAGTTCTGCCTGTTGACATGAATAGTTCATGGACAAGATCTGTTTTTGTTTTTTGAATGCGCATCGCATCGCTGGACCGGCTGCCGGGCCGCAGCCGAGGCGCAACCGCGTTCAATTCGGAACTGATGAGGTCGTACCGATAGTCCGTGCATCCATCGATCAGCGCGCCAAGGCTGACATGGGGGATCAGCCGCGCGCCGAGTGTTAAAGGATCAACGGCACGTCTTGGCTTGTCCCCAGGCAATGCTACCCAGTAATCAAACAGCTCAACCATCTTCTCAAAATAAAAGGCCGACTCGGCCGGGCCGCTGCTGATCATTTCGTTCATGGTGTGTCTCGCGTTACTGTGCGTCACAGCATCATGACTATTGCCCATACCCCGGCAGATCGAAAATCTCCGGGTAGCCGAAGAGCGCGGCGCTGCCGCCGGTGTGGAGGAAGACGACGTTGTCCATGACGTCGAAAGTGACTTTGCGGGTTTGGTCGATCAGGCCTTGCAGGTCCTTGCCGGAATAGATCGGGTCGAAAAGCAGGCCTTCCAAGCGAAACATTAACAATCGTTTATAAAGTCCACCGCCGTTGTCCTCCAGACCCGCATAAGGGTCTGAAATGATTTGGATTAAACGTCCGCGACCCGCACAATCAATGCATCCTAATATGAATGTTCCATGTGATTTTGGGGAGAATGTTATGCGTTTTGCGGGCAGAGATTTTCTTAAGGGCGCGGTCACCGCATCGGCCTTGATGGTCCTGGGGTCGGGCGCGGCCCAGGCGGCAACGGTGTTCGACCAAGGGTTTGAAACGGATACGGCGGGCTGGTTCGACGAGAATTCCGGCTGGACCGGCAGCGTGACGCGCCAGGCCAGCGGCACCGACGGCATCGCGGCCCATGAAGGGAATTTCTACGCGAACTTCCAGCAAACGGATACGCAGGGGATCGGAGTGTCCGGGGCCTTCACGCGGTTCGACGGATTTCGCGACACCTTCCCCGGCACCTACTCCGCCAGCGCCGCGATCTATCTGGACACGAGCTGGGCCGCCGGCGAAGGGTTCGACTATTCGGTCGCATCCAGCGGGTCCGACGGGGGCCACCAACGCGACTTCATCTTCCATGTGGCGAAAGACACCTCCACCGGCTCGCTTCTGGTGGGCGGCAGCAACAATACCAATTTCGATCCGCGCCAGGACCTGGAAAACCTGAACCATTTCGAGGTCACGGAAACGGGCTGGTATATCTTCGAGCATCTGTTCCGCGAAGACGGCGGCCAACTCGCCGTGGACCTGAACCTTTACAATGCGGCGAGCGTCCTTCTGTTCACGGAGACCCGCACCAACGCGGCGGACACCATTCCCGGCGAAGTCGGCGGCAACCGCTATGGCTGGTTCACCAATATCGACATCGACGGCGGCATCGCGGTGGACGCGACGCAGTTGAACATCTCTGCCGTCCCGGTTCCGGCGGCCCTGCCCCTTCTGTTGAGCGGTCTGGGCCTGTTCGGCATCGTCGGGCGGTTCAGGCGCCGGGCGAAAGTCTAAGCGACGACGTAGCGCTTTGGAGCACCATACGGGCGGCCGGAAACATCCCGGCCGCCCGTTTTCTTTTGATATCGCGGTCCAGCGTACGCCTATGCCCGATACCCCGGCAGATCGAAGATATCCGGGTAGCCGAAGAGCGCAGCGCTGCCGCCGGTGTGGAGGAAGACGACGTTGTCCATGCCGTCGAAATAGCCTTTGCGGGTTTGGTCGATCAGGCCGTCCAGGCCCTTGCCGCTATAGACCGGGTCGAAGAGCAGGCCTTCCAGCCGGGCGAGGGTTTTGAGGGCTTCTTTCATGCCTTCCGTCGGCATGCCGTAGCCGGGGCCGACATAGTCGCAATTGGCGCGGACCGCGGCCCGGTCGATTTCTTCACCCGTCCCGAGATAATCGAGCGTCTTACAGGCCAGGTCATGGACCATGCTCTCCTGTTTTTCCTTCCGCGCGCGCACGCCGATGCCGAGCAGGTGGATGTCGCTTTCCAGCGCCGCCAAGCCGGCGACGAGGCCTGCCTGCGTGCCCGAACTGCCGGTGGCGTGAACGAGCGCGTCGATCTTCAAGTCCATTGCGGCGGCCTGTTCCACCAGTTCCGCCGCGCAATTCACATAGCCCAGCGCGCCGATCCGGTTGGAGCCGCCGCCGGGGATGACGTAGGGCTTTTTGCCTTGAGTTTTCAGATCCTCGGCGAGCGCTTCCATTTCCGCCTGCATGTCTGCCCCGCCGGGGCGTTTGGCGATGGTGCTGCCGTGCAATTGGTCCAACAGCACATTGCCGTTGAGGGTATAGGCCGGGTCGTTGGAGCCGGTCCGATCCTCCAGCAGGATATGGCATTCCAGGCCGAGCTTGGCGCAGGCCGCCGCCGTCTGGCGCGCATGGTTGGATTGGGTGGCGCCCTGGGTGATGACGGTATCGGCACCCCCTTCCAGCGCGTCGGCCATCAGGAATTCCAACTTGCGCGTCTTGTTGCCGCCGGACGAAAGGCCGGTGCAATCGTCCCGCTTCACCCAGATGCGCGGGCCGCCGAGCCACTCGCTCAACCGGTCCATCGGCTCCAGCGGCGTGGGGAAATGCCCCAGCGACAGGCGCGGGAATTTCCCAATGGCCTTTTTAACCAAGGGAAGGGTCGTTTCGGTCTTGCCGCCGGTTATGTCCGTCGCGTTCATCGGGGTCTCTCTCCTTTGCCATCATTCGGCCTAGGCTACCGCGTTACAGCCGGTTTGAATAACGCCAATATCGCCGGGCCGCCGTATTTTTCATATGGCCTGGGAACGGAGACGCAACGTCTCGACACGCAATGATTTCACCGCGCTGGCAAATCGGCACGCCTCCTCCTATGGTATATACGTAAATGCTAATGGTTTTGCTTACGGATCGACCTTGGCTCCAGATCGACTTTTTTGGGGGGCGGTTCGCGGCATAGCGGATGGAGGTTCCGATGAGACGGCGCGGGCCTGTTGCATTGCTTCCCGTTATTCTCAGCCTGTTTGCCCTGACCGGCTGTTTCGAGTCGGAAGACCGCTTCTATACCGAGGCCGACCTTTGGGCGGACATGCCCGAGGCGCTTGCCCAAACCATCGTCACGGCCCCCTATTTCGAGGAAGCCGGCATCACCCTTTCCGCAACCGGCGGCGGATCGTTCACGGCGCGGGCGGAGGGCGCGGATTGTCCCTTCGGGGTGGTCCGGATGGCCGGCGCGGAGCCCGAGGATACGGCCCCGACGGCGGCGATCCCTATCGCGGTCTTCAACCTGGAACCGGGATGCCATTTCGACATGGCGGAGAGCCCTTGGCTGGTCTATGCCGCGCGGCTCTATCCGCCGGGCCATGACAAGCACGCGGCCGGCATCGCCTTCGGCGTTCCGGGGGATAGCGGAAAGATCGTCGCCTTTGCCCAAGCGCGGGAGGTCACCCTGACGCCGTACCGGACCAATGCCGAAGACCGTTACAAGGCAGTGGCGGATACGGCGCGGTTCAAGGCCTTTCTGCCCGCTTACATGCAGTCGGACCTGGTCGCGTATATCGAATAGACACGGCGCGGATGATAACAGAAGCGGACCCTTCCGGCGTGACGAGCCCCATTCTCCGCGCCTTTCGCGACCATTGGCTGGCGCTGAAGGGAAAGCGGGCGATGCCGGCACGCGCCGATATTGACCCGGCGCATATTCCGGCGCTGTTGCCCCATATCATACTGGTCGACGTCATCGGCGCGCCGCCCCGCTTTCGCTACCGCCTGATCGGCACCGCGGTCACCAAGATCGCGAACCGGGACGCCACAGGCCGTGTCCTGGACGAAAGCCTCTATGGCGCGAATACGGACAGGGTGTTGCGGACCTACCGTGAAACGGTCGCGGACAAGAGCCCTAAGGCCGTTCGGGAGATCGTCCAGTTCGTCGCCAAGGATTGGATCAAGACCGAGGTTCTGTTGATGCCGCTGTCGAGCGATGGCGGGACTGTCGACATGATCGTCGGCGCCGTCGACATCGTCGACCAGGACCCCAATCCCCGCGACCTTGACCGACGCGAAAATCTAGATTGGACCAAGTAGGCGGAAAGCGCCGGCCCTTACCCGCGCCCACCGTGCATCTCAGACAAGGTAATCCCCGCCGCGGCGGCGGTGACGCAGGCGACCGCGATGGAGGTGGTGAGCGTGATGCCCTGGCCCAACAGGAGCGCGCCGACCATGACCGCGATGGCGGGCTCCAGCGTCAGGAGGATGCCATAGGCGCGGGCCGACATGCGTTGCAAGGCTTGATATTCAAGCCCCAGCGGCAGGACGGTCGTCAAAAGGCCGACCGCGAAGGCGCTGGCGAGGCCGGATGCGGAGGCCTGGAACAGGCTGCCTTCCATCACCGCGAAGGGCAGTGCCATGAAGGCGGCGGCCCACATGCCGAGCGTCAATCCCTTCAAGCCGCCGAAGACCTTGCCCGCCTTCTGGCTGGCGGGCGCGAAACAGGCCCAGCCGATGGCGGCCAAACCGGCCAACCCCACGCCCCGCATATCGAGCGCGGAGTGGTTCCCGAACAACGCCCCCTCCCCCAAATTCAGGGGCGTCAGCAGGGCGATGCCGATCAACGCAATGCCGATGCACAGGAAATGGATGAGGCGCCGGGACATGATCGTCGCAATGGCCAGCGGGCCGAGGAAGGCGATGGTCGCCGTGATCCCCAGCGGGATGTATTGCATGGCCAGGAAGAAGGGCAGCTCCATAAAGGCCAGCACGAAACCGAAGGCGAGAACGAGGGTGAAGGCGCGCCGGTCCGCGAAAGCATCCGACAGTTTCGGGCGGCTCCACAAGGTGAGCATGACGGCGGCGGAAATGAAGATGCAAAAGACCGTACCGACCGGCCCCAATGCCGAGAACAACATGGTCGCCAAGGCCGCACCGACCTGCACGGAGACAAGGGAGAACAGCATCAGCGCCGTCGGCGGCAATCGCCCGAAACCGGCAGCCGCCGCTCCGACCGCGTGCCCGATACCCCGGCCGTCCGCCGGGCCGGACAATGTTGCCGTTCCGTAAACGGTCATGCGCATCCCCTGCTTTCCGGCGCGCATCAACAGCGGTTAACCCCTGCCCCGGCGCCTGTCACATTCTCGCAACGTTATCTGTCTACACAAGCCCATTACTTGGCTTTTGGGGGTAACCATGAAACGTCTTTTGATGACGACCGCGATTGCGGTTGTCTCGTTTTCCTTTCCGAATTTGGCTCTTGCCGATTGCGACGATCTTTCGCCGGGCGGCGGCGATACGGTGACCTGTACAGCGACCGATGTGTTCGACGGGCCGGACGCCGTGGAAACGCGGTTCCTGGACGACGGCAGCAAGGACGTGATCGTCGACGTGCTGTCCGGCGCGGTGATCGACACGACCGCTTCCGGCGAAGACGCGATCAAGCTGAAAGACGACAACAACAGGGTAAACAACGCCGGCACCATAAACGGCGGTGACGAAGCCATTGTCGGTGGCGACGGCCTGACGGTCGAGAATAACGGCACGATTACGGCGGTGGACCAGGGCATCGTCGGCGAGAACGAAGCAGACGAGGATGCCGACGGCGTGCGGGTCCTGAACAATGGCAGCATCATCACCGAAGACCGCGCCATCAATGTCGGCGGCGGTGCGGGCCTGTTCGTGGAGAACAACGCCGGCGCGCTGATCCAGGCCGGGGATGAAGGCATTCAGGGTGGCGACGGGTTGACCGTTGAAAACGCCGGCACCATTACTGCCGTCAAGAAAACGATCGACGCCAATGGCGAGTTTGTCAGCATCACAAACGAGGCGACGGGCATCATCCGCTCCACGACGAATGAGGGGATCGAGGCCGAGGACAACGCCACGATCATCAATCGCGGCGTGATCGAGGGCTTCGACGATGCGGTCCAGGTCGGCGAAGGCGCGTATATCGAAAACTACGGCACCATCGAGAACACCCAGACCCAGGCGGACCTGGATGCCGACCCGGGGCTTGAGGCGCAGGACTCCATCGATATCGACAGCGGCACGATCTATAACGAAGGGACCATCCGCTCCACCACCAACTCCGCCATCGACTACGATCCGGGCGCAGCGACCTCCACGATCCAGAACCGCGGCCTGATCACCGGCACCATCGCGGTGAATACCGATGACGGCGACATGGCGGGCCAGGAGATCTTCAATGCGGGTACACTGGTCGGCACAGAGGGTTTGGCGCTTTACCTCGGCCAAGGCACGGACAAGCTGGTCAACCTGAAGGGCGGCGAGATCGTCGGGGGCGCCGATTTCGGCACGGCGGCGGATGAACTCGTCTTCGAGGTCGACTACTTCGACGACAATATCGGACTGTTCGCCGGCGGCGCGCTGTTCGATGGCGGGGACGGGCTCGACACTGTCTCCTTCCTGGGGCTGCTGAGCACCGACATCGTCGATGTTTCCCTGAACAACGGCGAATTGCTGTTGAGCGTGCTGGGCAATGGCGGCGAAGCGGTCTTGCGGCTGCTCTCCTGGGAAAGCTTCCGGTTCGCGGACAGGACGCTCGATCTCGACGGGTTGGTCGCGGCGGTACCGCTTCCGGCGGGGATGCTTCTGTTCGGAACGGCGCTTGTGGGGCTCGGCGTCGCTTCGCGGCAACGTAACCAAGCGTAAACGCATCGGCGCTACACCGAAGAGATCTGATGGGACCGGGTGCAGGACTGTCTGCACCCGGCTTTTTCCTTCCCGATATCAGGGCTTTTTTTTATTGGTGCCTCAGCCTCACCACGTCTGCAAAGGACCGGACAGCGGAGCCTGCTTATGGACGGTTTCATAAGACCCCTGACCGGTCTGCGGCACGGTAATCATGTTCGGCGGATCGCCCACTGTCTTGCGTAGCTCATGGGCTGTGCCGCGCTGACATGTGACGTAGACGACTTTCAGCTTCTGCGGCCGCGTATAGGTGCGGTCGGAGCTGAGGAAGACGATATTGTCCTCAGGCGCCAAGCCGTTTCCCGGCAGGGGCGGGCCGAAAAAGGCGGTCAGAATGTCGTTCAGGTCCAGATAGGTCTTAACATAACGGGCAGCCGCGACACGGCCCAAGCCGGAATCCGGACAATAATGCGCGTCGACGATTTCCCGCACGATGGGCAGGACGATACGCTCATCATCGCCTTCTTCCTTGGTGGGGAATTCCTCCCCATCCGCGCGGTGAAGGGTAATCACCCGAACCATTTCGTCGGTTCCCCGCCCGGAGATAAGAGAGGTGCCGACTTTCACAGTTCCAAGTTCGGGCATGGATTCCGGCTGCCAGGTAAAGCGTTGAACCTCCCCCAGCGACAGAAGCGGTTGGCGGGCCGGGTCGTCGGGGCTGGCGCAGCCGGTCAGTTGCACGATCAGGCCCACACTGATGCAGGCGGCCAGAACGGCCGAGGACAGTCTTGAACGCATTCCCCCGGTACTCCCCCAAAACGCTCCGAATGCCGGTATTGCTGCCGAACCGGAAAACTACCGGAACCCACTGAATTTGGCCACTATAAGCTGCAGGCGGGTGCTTGGCGCAAATGCTTGTTCCGAACACTTGCTTAAACGCTTACCCCCAACGCCTGCCCCTAACGCTTGCCTTGCCACGCGCCCGCTTCCACATTGAACTGTCATGACCATTGCCATTGCCCTCTTAACCGTTCTTTTCGCCACCCTCACCCTGCTGCCACTTTGGCGGCATCCGCATTGGTTGGTGCGGGGGTTGGATTTCCCGCGCCTGCAATTGGCCGTCGCCGGCGCATTGCTGCTGTTGGCGCAGGTCTTCCTGTTGCCCATGGGCGCGCTGAAACTTGGGGCCATTGCCGTCACACTGCCCTGTCTGATCTGGCTGCTGTGGTGGCTTTTGCCCTATACAAGGCTTTGGCCGGTGGAGGTCAAACAAGCCGAGGATGACGCGGAAGGGGGCGCTGACGGGGCCGATGATGGAAGCCGGATCAGTATCCTGACCGCCAATGTTCTACAGTCGAACCGGAAGGCCGACGCCCTCATCGCGCTGGTGCGTCAGCATCGGCCGGACGTTCTGGTCGCGCTGGAAACGAACGCTTGGTGGGAAGAACAACTGGACCCGCTGCAGGACGAAATGCCGTTTGCGGTCAAATGCCCGCAGGACAATCTGTACGGCATGCATGTCTATTCCCGGCTGCCGATCACCGCGCATAAGGTTGACTTCATTGTCGAAGACGATGTGCCGTCCATCCATGGACAGATCACACTGCGCAACGGGGCCGCTGTGTGTTTCCATTTTCTGCACCCGGCCCCACCCGGCCCGACAGAAAACCAGGAATCGGCCGAACGGGACGCGGAGCTTGTCGTCGTCGCCCGCAGCATTGCCAAGGGCGACCGTCTTCCTACCATCGTCACCGGTGACCTGAACGACGTCGCCTGGTCGACCACGACACGGCTGTTTCGGAAAATCAGCGGCCTTCTGGATCCGCGCATCGGTCGCGGCATGTTCAACACGTTCCACGCGGACTATCCGCTGATGCGCTGGCCGCTGGACCATCTGTTCCACAGCGATGATTTCACCCTGCGGTCAATCACCCGGCTGCCGCCAATCGGGTCCGATCATCTGCCCCTGTTGACCCGGCTGACCTATGCACCGGGGCGCAGCGCCGAACAGGAAGGGCCGGTGACCGACCGGGACGATCGGGCCCAGGCTGACGACATCGCCGACGCAAAGGGTGCCGATCACACCGACGTCCCGAATCCGGGTGCCTCCAAAACAGGTCCCTCGACGAATAGAAGTTGAGGAAGCTGGCCCCTTACGCGTCAGGAACGGCCGGATAGGTGTTGTAGGTTGTCGCCGTCAGCCAACCGGCATCGATCGGCAGCAAGACGCCGGTGATGGCTTTCGCCGCGTCCGAGCATAGGAAGTGGATACCGTCGGCAATGTCGCCCGGTTGGATGAAATAGTCCAAGGCCTGCATGTCCAGAATGGCCTGGGGGTCGCGCTTTCCGCTGTCGATGCGGGACTGGATCGCCGGCGTCATCGTATAGCCGGGGGCGACGCCGTTGACGCGCACCTTGTGGGGACCGAGTTCCGCGGCCATCACTTCCATCAAACCCTTGATTGCCACCTTGCCGGGGTTGTAGGCGGCCAGCGGCATCGGGCGGTAGGAATTGATCGACCCGATCATGATGATGCTGCCGCCCTTGTTTTCCTTCATCTGCCGGCCCGCCGCGCGGGAACATTGCAGCGTGCCGCGATAGTTCACGGCCCAGATCCGGTCGTTCTGTTCCATATCCATGTTGATGACGGTTTCGGCGTTTTGGACCAGGCCCGCGGAATTCACCAAGACGCTGACGGCCCCGTGGTCCTTGGCGATCCGGGCGAAGACCTCTTCGATCGCGGCGTCGTCCGAAACGTCGAGCGTTTTGGCCAAGGCCTCCCCCCCGGCGGCGGAAATCCGCGCCACAACGTCTTCGGCGGCCTGCCTGTTGACGTCCGCGACAAACACCTTATCCCCGGCAGCGCCCAGTTTCAGGGCGGTTGCCTCCCCTATGCCACTTGCCCCGCCCGTAACGACCGTTATCCTTTTTCCCGACATACCGATGCCTCCCGCAGTTTGATATTAATCCAATTTGTTGATGGGGATTTTGGCGCGGTGCCGGTGTATGGACAACCAGTCCCGACAAAGACAAAGATCTGAACGGTTGGATAAAGTGGGACAAACCGGAAACGGGAGGGGTGAATGCAAGGAATGTTGGCGACCTGGGTCGATTTCGACCAGGCAGGCGAGGCGGACTTCAACGAGTGGTACAATACCGAACACCTATTGGAACGCGCCATGGTGCCGGGCTTCTACAATGCGCGGCGTTATGTGGCCATTCACGGTTCACCGAAATATTTCGCGCTTTACGACACCGAAAGCCCGGAGGTTCTGACCAGCCCGTCCTATAAGCACATTCTGGAAAACCCGACGGAATGGTCGATGCAGATCATGCCGCAGTTCCGGAACTTTGACCGCTGCGTCGCCGAACAGATCTATCAATACGGTCAAGGCTGGGCCCAGATCGCGATTTCGATGCGGATTTCCATTCCGGCCGAGGAAGTGAACAGAGTCGCCGACCGGCTGATCGAAACGGTGCTGCCGGTCGCGTCGGAAGCGGCGGGAACGGTCGGCCTGTTCCTGATGAAACCGCTGGCGCCCACGGGCGGCCCGAAACCGGCGGAGACCAAGGGCCCGCCGATCACCCTGTTCCTCAACGCTGCCTGTTTGGATGAGCAAGCCGCAAACGAAGCGCTGCACGGCGCGCTTGGGCCCCATGCCCTGGAAAGCGCCGACATTCCGCCCCGTTTCGTGAATACCGGCATGTACCGTTTCGTCTGTGGCGTCGACCGGTCGGTCGTGGACCGGAACAAACCGGCATGACCGCGCGCCAGCCCCTTGCCGGTGTGCGGGTACTGGACTTCTCCACCCTGCTGCCCGGGCCCATGGCGGGTTTGATCCTGGCCGATGCAGGGGCGGAGGTCATCAAGGTCGAGCGTCCCGGCAAGGGCGAGGAAATGCGCAGCTATGTGCCCCGCTTCGGGGAAACATCGGCGAATTACGCAATCCTGAACCGGGGCAAGCGCTGCATCGCCGTCGATCTGAAGGCGGATGAGGCGGTGGAAAAGCTGCGCCCCCTGATCAAAAGCGCGCACGTCATCATCGAACAGTTCCGCCCCGGTGTGATGGACAGGCTGGGTCTGGGCTATGACGCGATGGCGAAGATCAACCCGGCGATCGTCTATTGCTCGATCACCGGCTACGGCCAGAACGGCCCATTGCGGGACGAGGCCGGGCACGACCAGAACTATCTGGCAAATGCCGGACTGCTGATGCTGGGGGGCGACGATACGGGCAAACCGGTCCTGGCGCCGGGGCTGATCGCCGACATCGGTGGCGGCACCCTGCCAGCGGTGATCAACATTCTGCTCGCCCTGCGGCAGGCCGAAGCGACCGGCGAAGGCGCCTATCTTGATATCGCCATGACCGACGGGCTTCTCGCCTGGAACTGGTGGGCGCAGGCGATGCTGGGCACGACAGGCAAAGTCGCGCGGCCGGGAGGTGAGCTGCTTTCCGGCGGATCACCGCGCTATCAGATCTATGAGACCGCAGACGCGCGCTATGTCTCAGCCGGGCCGATCGAACAGAAGTTCTGGGAAAATTTCTGCGCCATCATCGACCTGCCTCGGGAATTGTGGGACGACAGCCGCGACCCCGCCGCCGTGATTGAGGCCGTCGCCACGTGCATCCGCGCCAAGGACTCCGACCATTGGCGGCAAGCCTTCACCGGACAGGACGTCTGCGCCACCATCGCACTGACCTTGGACGAGGCGATGGACCACCCGCAATTCAAAAAGCGCGAGTTGTTCACACGGAGCGTGGTGGACGGCGCGGCGGAAATGCCGGCGCTTGCCACTCCGCTTGCCCCAGCCTTTCGCAATGCCGGGCCTAGGGCAGCATCCGCCCCGGCACTAGGCGAAGGCAATCACGAATTCCTGGGCGAAGAGGCGGACTGACGCCCCGCCGGACAGGCCTGATACAAACCCTTAACAACAGTTTTAGGAATAGCCCAAGATGAGCAAATTGTTCAGCCCGATTACCCTTCGCGGGGAAACCTTCAACAATCGCGCCGTCGTCTCCCCCATGTGCCAATATGCCTGCGACGCGGAAGACGGCGTCATGGGCGACTGGCATCTGATGAATATGGGTCAATACGCGATGGGCGCGGCCGGTCTGATTTTCACCGAGGCGACCGGCGTTTCCGCACAGGGACGAATTTCCAAACTCTGCACCGGGTTGTGGAACGACGAACAGGAAGCGTCCATGAAACGCGTCGTCGACTTCTGCCACAAATACGGCGTCGCGAAACTGGGCATTCAGCTTGGTCATGCGGGACGCAAGGCCAGCACGCGTCCGCCCGGCGAAGGCGGCACGCCGCTGACGGCCGAGGAAGGCGCTTGGCAGACCGTCGCGCCATCGGCCCTTCCCTATGCGCCAGACTGGCACGTACCGCAGGAACTGGATCATGCGGGCCTTGCCCAGGTGAAACAGGAATTCGCGGACGCGACCGTTCGCGCCGCCCGCGCCGGTTTCGATGTGGTGGAGATGCATGGCGGCCACGGTTATCTGTTGAGCCAATTCTTCTCCCCCCTCTCGAACCAACGCACGGACGAATACGGCGGCAGCGTCGAAAACCGCATTCGCTTCCCGCTGGAAGTTTTCGACGCGATGCGCGCCGTTTGGCCCGAAGACAAGCCGCTGGGCATCCGCATCAGCGCGGTCGATTGGGTCGAAGGCGGATCGACCGTCGAGGACACGATCGTCTATGCCAAGGCGTTGCAGGACCGGGGCTGCGATTTCATCGACATCACGACAGCCGGTGTCGACCCGCGCCAGAAGATTACCGTCGGCAAGGCCTATCAGGTGCCGATGGCGGCTGCGGTGAAGGCGGCGATCGACATCCCCGTCATGGCGGTCGGCATGCTGAACGATCCGCATCTGGCCGAATCCGTCATCGCCGAAGGCAAGGCCGATTTCGTCATGCTGGCCCGCGGCGTGATGTATGATCCCCGCTGGGCTTGGCACGCCGCTTTCGAATTGGGCGCCGATGCGGACTATCCGCCGCAATTCGCACGCTGCAAGCCGCAAGCCTGGCCGGAAGCCTTTGGCCTGACTCGCGAACCGCGGGTTACAACCGACCAACGGTCATAACGGCCGCCCGGTTCATATGCGGCCCTGTTTATGGATAATCGGGCCGCTTCTGGAGATGTAAGCCCCTATGGAAATCACCGCTTCGCCAGATGAAATCGTATTGCTTGTCGCCGCCCTTTTGGGCGGCGGCGTCGCCACAGGCTTCCTGGCGGGATTGTTCGGGATCGGCGGCGGCGGCATCGCGGTCATCGTCCTGTTCGAGCTTTTCTCCGCGCTCGACGTGCCGGATTCGGTCCGGATGCATGTTTCGGTCGGCACCGCTTTGGTGGTCATGCTGCTGACGGCGCTGCGGTCCTTCTCAGCGCATAAGAAGCGCGGCGCGGTCGACATGGAGGTGATCAAATCCATGGGCATCTATGTCGTCCTGGGCGTGATGGCCGGGTCGACATTGGCCCGGCATGCGGACGGCGACGTGATGAAGGGCGTTTGGGTCTGCATCGCGCCGATCATGGCCTTCCAGATGTTCTTCGGCCACAAGGGCTGGAAACTCGGTGAGGACATTCCGCGCGGATTGTTCCGCCCAATCTATGGCGCTGTGGTCGGCTTCGCCTCCACCTTGATGAGTATCGGCGGCGGCGTCTTCGTGTCCTCCATGATGAAATTGTTCAACCGGCCGATCCATCAGGCCATCGGCACGGCGTCGGGCTTCGGTCCGTTAATCGGTATTCCCGGCGTGGCCGGATTCATCTGGGCCGGGTGGGACGCGGTCGGCACCCCGCCGCTTTCCGTCGGCTATATCAATCTGCCAGGGGCCGCGATCGTTTCCGTCGCCAGCATCCTTGCAGCCCCCTTCGGCGTGAAGGTCGCGCATGCCCTATCGCGCCGCGCGTTGGAAATCGCCTTCGGCTGCCTGTTGATGTTCATGAGCATCCGGTTTCTGGTCAGCATCCTCACCACATAGATAAGCCGACTATGCGGTTCCGAAAGCCTTTCTCAGTGCCTCTGCGGAATCGTCCTGCGCCCGATGCGCATCGTCGACCATATGGGTGAAGGTATAGAAGGCGTGAATCTGGCCTTTGTATTCCTTCACTTCCACCGGCACGCCCGCTTCCCGTAGTTTTTCGGCATAGAGAACACCTTCGTCGTGCAGCACGTCCAATTCCGCGAGTTGGATGATCGCCGGCGGCAGTCCTTCGAAGCTGGAAGCCAGAATGGGTGACACGCGCCAGTCTTCCAGTTGCGCCATATCGGCGAGATAGCCGCGGCGGAAATAGTCGACCGTCTCTTCCTCCAGAATACCGAAGCCCTTGCCGTATTCCTTATAAGAAGGATACCCGCCCCGGTAATCAACGACGGGATAGACCAACAGCTGAAAGATGATCTTCGGGCCGCCTTGGTCCCGCGCCATCAAGGCAACCACGGTAGCAAGATTGCCGCCCGCACTGTCGCCGCCGACCGCGACCCGGTCCGCGTCAATGCCATAGCGTTCCGCCCGGTCGACAAAATATTTGGTCGCGAAGAAACAATCCTCGACCGCACCGGGAAAGCGGTTTTCAGGCCCTTTCCGGTAGTCCACGGATATGGCCAGGCAGTTGGCCTTCTTGGCCAAGGCGCGAACCGCCCGATCATGCGTATCCAAATCCCCGATCACATGCCCCCCGCCATGGAAGTAAAACAGCACGGGCAGCGGTCCGGCATCCTCGAAACCGGGCGGGTGATACATCCGGACCGGAATACGACGGCCCGGCGCATCGATGGCGAAGGTTTCGATCAGGCCCAGTTCGATTTCCGGCTCGACCCGCGCCCGGGCCATGCGGCGATGCTGATGCCTCGCCATTTCCGGGGTCAAGGACTCGACGCGTTGCACGCCGGCGGCCTTCATCGCTTCGAACACCTGAACGATTTGAGGATGCAAACGGGGATCGTAGCTCATGAGGTTATCTCTATTTTTTCAAACTTATTTCAGAACTTCTTCCGGAACAGGGCCGGATCAGGGCTGCGCCACGAAGCCGTTGAAATCCTCGATGATTTCCTTGGCGCATTCCTTCACCAGGCGCTCGCCCACCTCGGGCGAGGCAAGGAAACTGTCCGCGCCGATCCGGCCATCGGGATACAGCGCGCGATAGTCGTCCGCATCTGTGAAATGGCGAACAGGTTTTTCCGCGCGGTCTTCCGGCATGGATTTGATGGCGTCCGGATAGGCATACTGGGTGATCGAGATTTCCGACGGCGTCGCATGCGACCCTTCCCGGTCGCCGAAACATTCCTTGGAGATCCGGCGCGCGGCCGGAAAGGCGAACCAGTCCTTGTGACGGCAGCGCAGGCCCGGCTGGTTCGATCCGCGCTGCATGCTGCGTTCCGCGTAAATTTCATCGAAGGCAGCGTTCAACGTGGCTATATTTCCACCATGGCCGTTCAGGAAATAGAACCTCTCAAACCCGTTTCGTGACAGGGACAGGACATAATCCCTGATCATGGCAATAAGGGTTGTCGGGCGCAGCGTGACACTGCCGGAAAAGCCAAGGTGATGCTGCGCCATGCCGATACTGATGGTCGGACCGACCAGAATGCCGGCCTCCGCCGAGACATGGTCGGCAATCACTTCCGGGCACAGGGCGTCGGTGCCGATCAAACCCATAGGGCCGTGCTGTTCCGTGGACCCGATGGGAATGATGATGCCGTTGCACTCCTTCAGATAGGCATCCACCTCCTGCCATGTCGCCAATTGCAACCGCATCGTTTATCCCTTCCCTAGAGTATCACCGGCTGTATTTCCCGGTCTTATTTGGTCTGCTCGACCTCCAGCCCTTCATGCGACAATACGTCCAGCTTCGGCATCAGATCGAGCAGGTGTTTCGAGTATTCGTGCTGCGGATTTTCGAACAATTCTTCGGTTTCCGCCACCTCGCAAAGCTGCCCGTGCCGCATCACGCCAACGCGGTCGCACATCTGCCGGATTACCGGCAAGTCATGGCTGATGAACATCATGGTCAGGCCCAGCTCTTGCTGCAGATCTTTGAGCAGATTCAGGATTTGGGCCTGGATGGAAACATCCAACGCCGAGGTGGGCTCGTCGCAGATCAGGAAGCGCGGCCGGGTCGCGAGTGCGCGGGCGATGGAGATGCGCTGACGCTGCCCTCCTGAGAATTCATGCGGGTACTTCACTGCCGCCGCGGCACCCAAACCGACATGTTCCAACAAATCGAGCACGATGGTTTCCGTTTCTTTGCGGTCGTCGGCAAGGTTATGGAACCGGATCGGTTCCGCGACGATGTCGAGCACGCGCATGCGCGGGTTCAAGGACGAGTACGGATCCTGGAAGATCATCTGCATCTGCCGCCGATAGCGGTCTTTTTCCCGCTCGGTCCGCAGGGCCGTCAATTCACCCCCGGCAAAGAAGATATTGCCGCCGGTCGGTTTGTAGAGCCCTGCGATCATCCGCGCCACGGTGGACTTGCCGCTGCCGCTTTCGCCGACGAGTCCGAAGACTTCGCCCTGCTTGATATCGAAGGAAACATCTTTCACAGCATCGAGGTAACGCCGGTCCCGCGGCAAGATGGCGTTCCGCGTGACAAACCGCATATGCAGCTTTTCAAGCGTCAGCAGCGGCCCATCCATGGCTTCGAAATCACGGGCCTTCCCAAGCCAATGATTGGCGACATCCAATTCCTTGCGGGCCTCGCCGGCGCTTTCGATATATTCGACCAAGGGGAAGCGTTTAAGCCGCACATCCGGGCGCGGCACGGCACTGATCAAACTTTGCGTATAGGGATGGTCCGGATTGCCGAGGATCTTCTGCGTCGGCCCTTCTTCCACCACCTTGCCGTGATACATCACCGCCACACGGTCAGTGATGTCGGCGATGACGCCCATATCGTGGGTGATGATGATCATCCCCACTTGCCGTTCGCGACACAGTTCGCGCATCAGGTCCAGGATCTGCGCCTGGATCGATACGTCCAGCGCGGTGGTCGGTTCATCCGCGATGATCACTTCCGGATCGGCGCATAGCGCCAGCGCGATGACGACACGCTGCCGCATGCCGCCGGAGAATTGATGCGGATACTGCCCGATGCGAATATCCGCCTCGGGTATGCCGACGCGGTCGAGCAGGTCGACGGCCTTTTGCCGTGCTTCGCCCTCGTTCAAAGGCAGATGGGTGGTGATCGTCTCCACCAACTGCCGTTCGATCGTCTGCAGCGGGTTCAGGGATGTCAGCGGATCCTGAAAAATCATCCCGATGCGTCGACCGCGGATCTTGCGGATCGCCTCATAGGGCAGATTGTCGATCCGTTTCCCGTCCAGATCGATCTCGCCTTCCGACATACGGCCCGGCGGTTCCAGCAGGCCGATCACGGTATTCCCAATGGTCGACTTCCCCGCCCCCGACTCGCCGACGCATCCCAGGATTTCGCCCGGATTCACCGAAAGCGTCACATTTTCCACCGCGGTGAACACGCCGCGACGTGTCGGGAAATCGACCCGGATATTTTTGATGTCCAGCAGGGCCATACTCTAAAACCTTCCGCTCAACAGACGCAGCACGGCTTCGTCACCGAAGCTTCGGATTGAGGGCGTCCCGCAACCAATCCCCAACCATATTAATAGCCAAAACCAAGATGATCAGCGCCACACCCGGCATGATCGTGATCCACCAGACGCCGGAGAACAGGAAATCGTATCCGACGCGAATGAGCGTTCCCAATGACGGCGAGGTCACCGGCACACCGACGCCAAGGAAGCTCAACGTCGCTTCCGTGATGATGGCGAGCGCAAGGTGGATCGTCGCAATCACAAGAACCGGCCCCAGCACATTAGGCAGGATATGCCGCACCAGGATCGTCCCACGGCGGATACCGATGACACGGGCCGCCTGGACGTATTCCTTGTTCTTCTCGACCATGGTGGAACCGCGCACTGTGCGCGCATATTGCACCCAGCCCGATATCCCGATCGCGAAAACCAGGACGTAAAGCGCCATCTCGTCATGCACGGCACGCGGCAACACCCCGCGCGCCACGCCATCGATCAGAAAGGCGATCAGGATCGCCGGAAAGCTAAGCTGCACATCGGCGATCCGCATAATGACGGCATCGACATAACCGCCGTAATAGCCGGAGATCAGCCCCAATGGGATGCCGATTGCCATGGCAAAGACGACGGAAGCGAAACCGACGAGAAGCGAAACCCGAGACCCGTAGAGAATGGTGGAAAAGATATCCCGCCCCTGGTCGTCGGTCCCCAACAGAAACCGGCTGTCGCCATCCGGCAGCCAGACCGGCGGAATTTCCGAATCCAGCAAATCGATCTGCGCCAGATCGAATGGGTTCGTTGGGGCGATCCAATGGGCGAAGATGGCCGAAAAAACGATGAGGATAGAGACTGCCATGGAGATGATCGCAACCGGCGAATGGCGGAAACTGAACCACAAGTCGCTGTCGAAGAACCGTCGAAGCACGTCGGCCAGTCCGGTCCGCTCCTTGGCGGCGACTTCGTAAGTTTGGTTTGACTTTGAATTCATATCGGTCGGCCCCGGCACACCAAGCGTCAATGACCGGAACCCGCGCGGTCGGCGCGCAGGCGGGGATCAACGACGAAATAAAGAATATCAACGATGAAGTTGATGAAGACGAAGACGAAGCCGATCACGACCAAATAGGCCGCCATGACCGGAATATCGACTTCCAGCACCGCTTGGATGAAAAGCAACCCCATGCCCGGCCATTGAAACACCGTCTCCGTGATAATCGCGAAGGCGATGATAGAGCCCAATTGCAAACCGGTAATGGTGATCACCGGCACCAGGGAGTTCTTCAAGGCGTGGCTGAAATGGATGGACCGGGTCAGAATTCCCCGCGCCTTGGCGAATTTAATAAAGTCGGTCCGCAGGACCTCCAGCATCTCCGCGCGCACAAGGCGCATGATCAAGGTCAATTGGAAAAGCGCCAGCGTGACGGAAGGCAGGATCAAGGACTTCAAACCGCTGGCGGTCAGAAAACCGGTGGTCCACCAGCCGAGATCCACCACATCGCCCCGACCGAATGTCGGCAGAACCCGCCAGACCACACCGAAAACCAGAATCAGGATGATACCGATCAGGAAAGTGGGGATTGAAACACCGAGCAGCGAGCCGGACATGATCAGATTGGACAGAATTCCATTGCGATTCAGGGCGGTGTAGACACCGGCCGGCACCCCCACGACAAGTGCCAGCACCGCCCCGATCAAGGACAGTTCCAGGGTCGCCGGCATGCGTTCCACCAACAGTTCGGAAACCGGGCGGCGGTGAAAATAGGATTGTCCGAATTCACCCTGCACCGCATTCAACGCAAAACGGGCATACTGGACATAGAAGGGATCATTCAAGCCAAGGCGTTCCCGCAGCTGCTCGCGCTGTTCGGCGGTCGTGTCCTGGCCAACCATGTTGTTGATCGGGTCGCCGACGAAGCGGAACATCGCGAAGGCGATCAATCCGACGGTCAACATGACGACTATCGATTGGGCGAAACGCCCGGCAATAAAAGAGATCATTGTGTCCACGAACTCTGCTTGCGCGATCGTACCGTATATTACGGCTTCTGTTCGGCCGACCGGTTCATCCACAAGGCTTGAATGCCCGCCAAAGGCTAAGAACGACAATCTCCATCCCTGGTCACGATACTAAGGGGACATATCCGCCTAGGAAAGCGCACTAGTCCCAAAAAGCGTCGCGGAGGCACGGAAGGCGTAGAAAAAAGGCCGCCCCGTTCGACCGGGACGGCCCTTCTCAATGGTCTTACGGCAGGACGACGTTGCGGAAGTCCAGCACGTTGTCGCCACGCTGGGCCAGGTCGACGCCTTCGCGAATACCCCATGACAGCGGCTGCTGATGCAGCGGCAGATGACCGTATTCATCCTTATGGATCTTGAAGGCTTCGTCGATATAGGCCTGACGCTTCGCCTGATCGGTTTCTTTTTCGACCTGCTTGGTCAATTCGTCGACCTTCGCGTTGCAGTAGTTGCCCAGGTTGAAGAGGCCGACCTTAGCGTCGACATTCTGGCAGCTCATGATGTTCGACAGAACATTGTGGCTGTCGATCGAACCCGGCGTCCAGCCCAGCAGATAGAAGGACGTGTCATAGCCGTTCTGCTGCAAGACCTTGCCGAAATACTTCGACTTGGTTTGGGCGAAGACTTCGACCTTCACACCAACCTTGGCCAGCATGCTGGCAACGGCCTGACAGATCCGCTCGTCATTAACATAGCGGTCGTTCGGGCAATCCATGGTGACGGTGAAACCATCCGCATATCCGGCTTCGGCCAGCAGCTTCTTGGACATTTCCGGATCGTATTTGTACGGCTCGTTCAGGGCTTCATTGAAGCCATTGATCTGCGGCGCGACCATCAGGCCCGTCGGGGTCGACGCACCGCGCATCACACGCTTCTTGATGGTTTCCAAATCGATCGCATGGGCAAAGGCCGCGCGGACACGCTTGTCCTTGAACGGGTTCTTGCCCTTGATGTCGGAATACAGCAACTCGTCGCGGAACTGATCCATGCCGAGGAAGATGGTCCGTGCTTCGGGACCGGTCAGCGGTTCAACGCCTTCCGCCTCCTCAAGACGCTTCCAATCCTGCACCGGAACCGGGAAAACCAGGTCCAACTCACCCGACAGCAGCGCCGCGACGCGGGTCGCGTCCTGCGCGATCGGGGTCATGATGGCCTCAGTCACGTTGGACTTAATGTCTTTCCAATACCCGTCGTACCGCTTGAAGACCGTGCGCACGTCCTGTGTGTTCTCGGTTATCATGAACGGGCCGGTGCCGTTGGTGTGCATGTTGGCATAGTTGCCTTCATCGCCACCCTTCACGTTCGTCGCCTCGACACTGCCGTGCTCTTCAGACCATTCCTTGTCCATGATCTTCAGGAAGACCAGATCCTGCGCCATCAACGGGTTCGGCGCCGGGGTCGTGACTTCGATCGTGTGGTCGTCGATCTTCTTGATATCGGCAATCAGGGCATAACGGACCTTCTGATCGGATCCTTCCGTGCCGGAACGCTTCCAGGAAAAGATCACGTCATCAGCCGTAAAATCCTGACCGTCATGGAATTTCACGCCTTTGCGCAGCTTGAAAACCCATTTCGTCGGCTCGACGATTTCCCAGCTTTCCGCCAATGCGGGGATCAACTGCAAGTCGGCGTCATAATCGACCAGACCTTCATAGACATTGCCCAGCGTGCCGAGCAGGAACGTCTCGTTCAGCCCATGCGGATCCAGCGTGCTTAGGCTGCCCTGAAAGGCCCATTTGAACGTCTTGGCCATCGCCGGCGTGGCGAAGGCGATAGCCGCGACGGCAACAGCCGCCAATAGCTTCTTACGGTTTAGCATAAATATAGTCTCCCAAACTTCGCAGCGACTGGCCTGTTCTCCAAACGCTTGCATGCGAACCTTTGACCAAGGGATGCCGGGTCTGTTCAAGACCGCGTTTCGAAGCCCCCCTCGATCAGCCTGTGCGAAGCATCATCACTCCTGCCCGGCAAGGCAAGAGAGAATTGCCTCACGATCATAACAACAGGGGATTTGCCGTCACCGATCCGTGATTTACTTCAACCGGGAACGGTATGGATACCGGATGGGCGAGACTGTTGACGCAAGTGACGGGCTTCACCGTAATGCCGGTCACGGGTCAAAAACAAAGCCGCGCGCCCTGCGCGGCGATTTTTTAAGGGAGAGAACAATGGATTTGGGAATCAAAGGCCGGAAAGCCATCGTCTGTGCGGCAAGCAAGGGCCTCGGCAAGGCATCCGCCATGTCGTTGGCGCGCGACGGGGTCGATCTGGTGATCACCGGACGCACCGCGGAAACGCTGGACGCCACCGCCAAGGAAATCGCCGACGAAACGGGCGTTTCCGTCACGACGGTGATCGGCGACATTAAAACGCCGGAAGGCCGCGCCGCCGCCTTGGCCGCCTGCCCCAACCCAGACATCCTGATCAACAATGCCGGCGGCCCGCCGCGCGGTAATTTCCGCGACTTCACCCCCGAAGATTGGCAGGAAGCGGTGAACGGCAACATGATCACCGCCATCGAGCTGATCAAGGCGACCGTGGACGGTATGATAGAGCGGAAGTTCGGCCGAATCGTGAACATCACCTCGGCCGCCGTGCGCCAGCCGATTCCGGAACTCTGCCTCTCCAACGCGGCGCGGGCTGGTTTGACCGGTTTCGTTGCGGGCTTAAGCCGGGAGACGGTGCAGCACAACGTTACCATCAACAATATTCTGCCCGGCCCCTTCGCCACCGACCGCCTTTTGAGCGGCGCCAAGGATGCCGGCATGGAGGTCGATGTCTACCTGGCCAAGGTCGGTTCCTCGAACCCCGCCAAACGCGTCGGCCAGCCGGACGAATTCGGCGATGCCTGCGCCTTTCTGTGCAGCGCCAAAGCCGGCTTCATTACCGGCCAGAATCTGCTGCTGGACGGCGGCAACTATAAAGGCACGATGTAGGTCGTCCGTCGTCGAGGACAGGAAAAGCCGCGGGAATGAAATGGCATGTTTGACGAAATCCACCTACCCCTTGTTCTCGCGGCCGCCTTTGCCGCCGTGGCCAGCCCGGGCCCGGCCACGCTCGCCCTGGCCGGCACGTCGATGGCACATGGCCGGAAAGCGGGCCTGGCGCTTGCGTCGGGCATCACGACCGGGTCGTTGACTTGGTCGACCGCGGCGGCCTGCGGATTGGGGGCCTTGATGCTGGCGAATGGCTGGGTCACCGAGATCATTCGCTATCTGGGCGCCGCCTATCTTCTATTCCTGGCTTTCAAATCGGCGCGTTCCGCCCTGTCGTCCAAAGTGCTCCAGCCGAAAGCATCGTCCGGGTCTTCACGGAGCCTCTTCGCGAAGGGCCTTGCCTTGCACCTGACCAATCCGAAGGCGATCTTCTTTTTCGGGTCGCTCTACGGCATCGGCCTGCCGGCGACCGCGTCGGTGGAACAATTGGCGACGGTCGTGATGACGGTCGGCGCCCTCAGCGCCACGGTCTTTCACAGCTATGCGCTGCTGTTCTCGCTTCCGCCGGTGGTGCGTTTCTATACGCGGATCCGCCGGTGGTTCGAAGCGGCTTTCGCCGTTGGATTTGGACTGGCGGGCCTGAAAATACTGACGGTACCGCTGCGCCAGGGAAGTTGATCGGATCAATGCTTGAAACGAAAAAGGCCCCCGCCGAGGTGGGGGCCTTTTGCTGTCCAACGGGACGGATCAGTCGTTGGTCGGGAAGGCGAGCTGGGCGCCTTCCTTGATGCCCGACGGCCAGCGCGCGGAGATCGTCTTCATCTTGGTGAAGAAGCGGATCGATTCCGGCCCGTGCATCTGGGTATCGCCGAATTTGGACCGCTTGGCGCCGCCGAAATTGTGGAAGGCCATCGGAACCGGGATCGGAACGTTGACGCCGACCATGCCGATATCGACCGAATTGGCGAAGTGGCGGGCGGTGTCGCCGTCACGGGTGAAGACCGCGACGCCGTTGCCGTATTCGTGGTCGTTGACCATGGTAACCGCGTCTTCATAGGTCGACGGCGTCATGACGCTGAGGACCGGGCCGAAGATTTCGGTCTTGTAGATATCCATGTCGGTGGTGACGTTGTTGAAAAGCGTGCTGCCAACGAAATAACCGTTCTCGTAGCCCTGCATGCGGGCGCCGCGGCCGTCGACCAACAGGTCCGCGCCTTCCTCGACACCCCGGGTGATGAGGTTTTCAACGCGCTGCTGGGCCTGGGCCGTGATCAGCGGGTTGATGTCTGCGCCCGGATCGTCGAACGGGCCGATCTTCAGGGCTTCTACACGCGGTGTCAGCTTTTCGATCAACGCATCCGCCGTGCCCTGCCCGACCGGAACGGCGACCGAAATCGCCATGCAGCGTTCGCCCGCGGACCCGTAACCGGCGCCGATCAGCGCATCGACGGCCTGGTCCATATCCGCATCCGGCATGATGACCATGTGGTTCTTGGCGCCGCAGAAGGCCTGAACCCGTTTATTGTTCGCGCAACCGGTTTGATAGACGTATTCACCGACGCCGGTGGACCCGACGAAGCTGATCGCCGGAACGTCTTCGTGATGCAGCAGTGAATCGACCGCTTCCTTGTCGCCATGCACGACGTTCCAGACGCCGTCCGGCAGGCCCGCTTCTTTCCACAATTCAGCCAGGAACATCGGTGCGGCCGGGTCGCGTTCGGAGCATTTGTTGATATAGGCGTTGCCGCAGGCAATGGCCGGCGCGCCCATCCATAACGGGATCATGACCGGGAAGTTGAACGGCGTGATGCCGCCGACGACGCCGATCGGCTCACGGATCGAGAACAGGTCGATTTCGCCGCCGATATTGGAGTTGAACTCGCCCTTGATCAGATGCGGGATACCGCAGGCGAATTCTGTCACATCGATACCGCGGGAAATTTCACCCTTGGCGTCCGCGATCGTCTTGCCGTGTTCGCGGCCGACCAATTCAGCCAGCTTATCCGTGTTCGCGACCAGCAATTCGCGGAACTTGAACAGGACCGCCGCGCGTTTGGGAACTGCCGTCTTGCCCCAGATCTCGGCCGCTTCCTGCGCGACCTTCACCGCTTCGTCCATATCCGCCTTCGAGGCGTAGGGAAGCTTGCCGATGACCTCGCCCGTCGCCGGGTTGAAGACATCGCCGAACCGGCCGCTGGTGCCTTCGACGCGTTTTCCGCCAATCCAATGGTGTAGCTGTTCCGCCATGATATACGCCGCGCCTTTGGCGCGCCCCTCCTGCAGTTGATGTTTTTTCGACAGTTGACCGCGTTTTAGGGCATCCCCTTAAACGCGGCAAGACAGGGGCGGCGTTTCGACCTAATCCTCGCCGTCCTCTTCACCGAAATCGGCGTCATCGAAGTCTTCTTCGTCCTGCCCCGGTTCGACAATGCCGGCGCCGCGCCGTTCCGCCCGCGGGGTGCGGCCGAACATGTCACGGTAACATTTGGAAAAGTGCGATGCGCTGGTGAACCCACTGGCGAATGCAACCTCGGTCACCGGCATGGTCGTCTGTGTCAGAAGCGTACGGGCGCGGTTTAGGCGCAGTTTCAGGTAATAGCGCGCCGGGCTGGTGTTCAGATAACGCCGGAACAGGCGTTCCAACTGACGCCGGGACAGGCCGACACGATCGGCGATTTCGTCCCGCGACAGCGCCTCCTCCGTATTTTTCTCCATTTCGGAGATCGCCTTGATCAACTTCGGGTGAGAAATCCGAAGGCGCGCCTGCAGCGGCAGGCGTTGATCGTCGTCGCCTTCGCGAATCCGCTCATGCATGAACTGCTCGGAAACGCTGGCCGCCAATTCCGGGCCGGCGACGCGCGTGATCTCGCGCATCATCATGTCCAAGCTGGCGACACCGCCGGCACAGGTAAACCGGTCGCGATCCACTTCGAACAATTCGGCGCGGACGTCGAGATCCGGGAATTCTTCAGCGAAACTGTCCAGGCTGTGCCAATGGATTGTGCAGCGATAGCCGCCCAACAACCCGGCCCGCGCCAAGACATGCGCGCCGGTACAGATCGCACCGACATGGCCGCCTTCGCGCGCCCAGCGGCGCAGCCAGGCAAAGGTCGGGGCATCGTGGTAAAGATGCGCGTCCATGCCGCTGCAAACCATGACATTGGCGGGACGCGTGATGTCGTGCATCGCCGTATCCGCAGTCACGGAAAGACCGTTGGAGGCGACGACCGGCTGCCCGTCGCGGCTGATCGTATACCATTCGAACAGGGTTTCGCCCGACAGCCAATTGGCGAGCCGCATGGGTTCGACGACGCAGGTAAATGCAATCATCGAAAAATTAGGCACCAAAAAAAGACCGATCCGTGCCGGGCCTTTCGAATCCTGGCGCTTGAACATCATCGCGTCGTTCGACTGCATATGAGCCAACTCCACCCCGCCGGTTTACCCTGTTCTTACCCGGCGGATACCGCAATCGGGTTGCATTAATTGATCCATTTCCAAGGCTATAGCGGGGTTGTCAAGCATATTGCCATCAACGCAAATGCGATGTCGCCGCACCGCGCATTCCTGTCGCCATGAAGGAAGGGAGAAACACCCGCTTGCATACATGGTGCGCGCTGCGACGGTTCATCCGCTTGCGCGACGGCATGCGTGCCGCCACCATTCGGTTCCGGCCTGGTCGGTCGGCCCTACTCACCACCATCGCGTCGGGAGCGCGTCGATGTCGAAATACTCCATATTCAGTTTGATCAGGAATGCCGGTTCCTATCACGAGAACTGGCAGCGCGCTTGGCGCAGCCCCGATCCCCAACCGGAATATGAGGTCGTCATTATCGGCGGCGGCGGACATGGTTTGGCGACCGCCTATTATCTGGCCAAGGAATGCGGCATCCGCCGCGTGGCCGTCATCGAAAAAGGGTGGCTCGGCGGCGGCAATACCGGCCGGAACACGACCATCGTGCGGTCCAACTATCTGTTGGACGAATCAGCCGGGATCTACGAGCATTCCGTGAAGCTTTGGGAAGGGTTGAGCCAGGAGCTCAACTTCAACGTCATGTTTTCCCAGCGCGGGCTGCTGCACCTTGCCCATAACGTCCACGACATGCAGGAAATCGGTCGGCGCGGCAACGCGATCTGGCTGAACGGGATCGACAGCGAATTCCTGACCCCTGAACAGGTCAAGGAAATGGTGCCGCTGATGAATATCAACGGCCGCTATCCGGTCCTCGGCGCACTGCTGCAGCGACGCGGCGGCACGGCCCGCCACGACGCCGTCGCCTGGGGTTATGCCCGCGCGGCGGATGCGCTTGGCGTGGATATCATCCAGAATTGCGAAGTAACCGGTTTCGACATCAAGAACGGTGTCGTCCAGGGCGTGCGTACGACCCGCGGGGACATCAAGGCAAAGCGGGTCGGCGTGGTGACCGCCGGGCACTCCACCGTCATGGCGGATATGGCCGGCTTCCGCATGCCGCTGGAAAGCCTGCCGCTTCAGGCGATGGTTTCGGAACCGATCAAGCCCTGCATCGACACGGTCATCATGTCGAACGCGGTGCATGTCTATGTCAGCCAGTCCGACAAGGGCGAACTGGTCGTCGGCGCCGGAACGGACGCTTATATCTCCTACGCACAGCGCGGCGGTTTCGACATGATGGAACATATCATGGGGCCGCTGGTGGAACTGTTCCCCTTCACCTCTCGGCTGCGGATGCTGCGGCAATGGGGCGGGATCGTCGATGTCACCGTCGACCGGTCCCCGATTCTGTCGAAGACGCCCGTCGAAGGACTGTACTTCAACTGCGGCTGGGGGACAGGCGGGTTCAAATGCACGCCCGGGTCCGGCCATGTTTTCGCCCATTCCATCGCGAATGGGGAAATGCACCCTATCGCGGCGCCGTTTTCCATCGACCGGTTCAACACCGGCGCCCTCATCGACGAAGCGGCCGCCGCCGCCGTCGCCCACTGATCAGGTAAGGAAAGAGAGCATGTTGCAGATCACCTGTCCTTGGTGCGGCGAACGCGAAGGCATCGAATTTCATTGTCACGGCGAAGCGCATATCGCCCGGCCCGAGAACTCAGCCGAGATGAGCGACGCGGAATGGGGCGATTACGTCTTCTTCCGCAAGAATCCGAAAGGCGTTCACTACGAGCGCTGGACGCATGACGCCGGTTGTCGACGATGGTTCAACGCCATCCGCCACACGGTCTCGGACGAATTCATCGCCGTCTACAAGCCGGGCGAAGCGATACCCGAACTGCCTGAAAAATACCGCGACCCAGCCTCGAATCGGACCGGCGCACCCCAAAGCAAAGAGACCAAGTGACGATGGCGCAGAAAAACAGATTGCCGGACGGCGGCCGCATCGACCGAACGAAGCCGGTTCGCTTCCAGTTCAACGGCAAACGCTATGATGGGTTCTCGGGCGACACCTTGGCCGCAGCCTTGCTGGCGAACGGTGTTTCGCTGGTCGGGCGCAGCTTCAAATATCACCGGCCGCGCGGCATCATGACCGCCGGTTCCGAAGAGCCGAACGCATTGGTCCAACTGGGCACAGGCGCGCGGACGGAACCGAATATCCGCGCTACCCAAGCCGAACTATTCGACGGGCTTTCCGCCGACAGCCAGAACTGCTGGCCATCCGTCGGTTTCGACATCGGCGCGATCAATTCGGTGATGTCGAAATATCTGCCGGCCGGTTTCTACTACAAGACCTTCATGTGGCCGGCCTCGCTTTGGATGACCTATGAGCATGTCATTCGGAATGCCGCCGGTCTGGGTAAGGGGCCGACGGAATCCGATCCGGATCGGTATGCCCAGCACCACACAGCCTGCGACGTGCTGATCGTCGGCGGGGGCCCGTCCGGCCTGGCCGCCGCGCTGGCAGCCGGCCGCAGCGGCGCCCGAACCATCCTGGTCGACGAACAGAGTGAATTCGGCGGCTGGCTGTTGACCGACGACACGGAAATCGACGGCATGGCGCCGACCGACTGGGTCGCCAACACGGTCAAGGAATTGGCCGGACTGGACAACGTCACCCTGCTGCCGCGCACGACGGTTTCCGCCTATTTCGACCACAATTTCCTGACCGCCGCCCAACGCGTCACGGACCATCTGGGCCCGCAGGAAAACACGAAGACGCCGCGTCAGCGGTTCTGGAAGATCCGCGCCAAGCAGGTTGTGCTGGCCCAGGGGTCGCTGGAACGGCCGATCGTCTTCGCGGATAACGACCGTCCCGGCGTAATGCTGGCCGGGGCGCTGCGCACCTATATCAACCGTTACGGCGTGCTGCCGGGGCGTGAGATCGTAGTCTTCACGAACAATGACAGCGCCTATCGGACAGCGATCGACGCGAAGAACGCCGGTGCCGTGGTCCACCTTGTCGATTTGCGTCCGGACCCGGACAACCCGGTGGTCCATCAGGCACGCCAGGCCGGCATCCAGATTCACGAAGGATCGGCGGTTGTCGGCATCAAGGGCGCGAAAAGCATTCACGGCGTTGAAATCGCCCCGCTTTCCGAGGACGGCAAGTCCCTTGCCGGTCCTACCTTCGTCGTGTCCGCCTCCCTCGTCGCGATGTCGAGCGGCTGGAACCCATCGGTCCATCTGTTCAGCCAGTCGCGCGGGAAGCTACGCTTCGACGACGCGCTGACCACGTTCGTTCCCGACCATACACCACAAAAGACGCGGTCCGCAGGCGCCTGCAACGGCACCTTCACGCTGGCGGGTTGTCTGGCGGAAGGCATGGAAGCCGGGGCCGCCGCGGCGAAGGACGCGGGCTTCGATAGCGCGATTGCAGGGCCGTCCCATGTGGTGAAGGAAGATGCGCCGGGTTCGATGCGCCAAGTCTGGACAGTCCCGACCGTCCACCCGCTGGGCAAGGGCACGCGCAAGCATTTCCTGGATCATCAGAACGATGTCACTGCTGCCGACGTACATTTGGCTGCGCGGGAAGGATATCTCTCAGTCGAGCACCTGAAACGCTACACCACGACCGGCATGGGTACCGACCAGGGCAAGACCTCCAACGTCAACGCACTGGCGATCATGTCGGAAATCCGGTCCGCCTCCATCCCCGAGGTCGGCACAACGACTTTTCGTCCGCCCTATACGCCAACGACCTATGGCGCGATGGCGGGCCAAGGCGTGCAGGAACTGTTCGAACAGTATCGCGGCACGGCCATGCATGATTGGCACGTGAACAACGGCGCGGTGTTCGAGGATGTCGGCGACTGGAAACGCGCGCGATATTACCCCAAACCCGGCGAAGATATGGATGAAGCGGTCCGCCGGGAGTGCAAACAGGCGCGCGAAACGGTCGGCATCATGGACGCTTCCACATTGGGGAAGATCGACATCCAGGGCCCGGACGCGGCTAAGCTGTTGAATATGGTCTACACCAACGCCTGGAGCGCGCTGAAGCCGGGACGCGCCCGCTATGGCTTGATGCTGAACGAACACGGCATGGTTTTCGATGACGGGGTGACCACCTGCATCGGCGAAAACCATTATCACATGACGACCACCACCGGCGGTGCGGCCCGCGTGCTGAACTGGCTGGAAGAATGGCTGCAAACCGAATGGCCTGATATGGAGGTCTATTGCACCTCGGTCACCGAGGAATGGGCGGTCGCGACCCTGTCGGGCCCCAAGGCGCGTGAGGTAATGGAAGCGGTCGCGCCGAAAATGGCGCTCGATCCGCAAACCTTCCCCTTCATGGCGATGCAAGAAGGCGAAGTCGCGGGCCTGCCGGCACGGGTCTTCCGGATCAGCTTCACGGGCGACCTTTCATACGAAATCAACGTGCCGGCCCGTTATGGCATGGCCCTGTGGGAAGCCCTGATGGAAGCAGGCCGCCCGCATGGAATCGTGCCCTACGGCACGGAAACCATGCATGTGCTGCGCGCGGAAAAGGGATTCATCATCGTCGGCCAGGACTCGGACGGCACGGTGACACCCTATGACCTGGACATGGACTGGATCGTTTCCAAGAAGAAGGACGACTTCTTGGGTAAACGGTCCCTGACGCGCACAGATACAGCGCGTCCCGGCCGCAAGCAGTTGGTCGGCCTTCTGACGGAGGACCCGAATTTCGTCCTGCCGGAAGGTGCCCATCTGGTCAAAGAGGTGAAGCCGAAGCCGCCGATGGACACGATCGGCCATGTGACATCGAGCTATTTCAGTCCGAATGCGGGACGGTCGATCGCCTTGGCGCTGGTCAAGGACGGGCTGAACCTGAAAGGCAGTTCCTTCCAAGTGCCCCTGATGTCGGGTCATGTGGAAACGGTGACGATCACCGATACGATATTCTTCGATAAGGAAGGGGAGCGGGCCCGTGGCTAACATCACCGCATTGGCGCGTTCGCCGCTGCATGGGCGCATGCCGTTCCAGGGGTCCCAGACGCAGATCGCCGAACGGCCCTTCATTGGAAAATTGACCCTGCGGGGCAATGCCGAAGATACCGGTTTCGCGGCCGGTGTCGGTTCGATCCTTGGCGTCTCGCTTCCGACCGAACCCAATACGGTGACCGAAACGGGGGTTTGCCAGATATCCTGGGTCGGCCCGGACGAATGGCTGATTTATACCGCGGACGGGGCCCAAAAGCCGTTGCAGGAACGGCTTAAAACGGCCTTGGAAGGTATTCATTCCGCCGTCGTCGATGTCAGCGATTATTACACGATCATCCGGATCAGCGGCACGCGCGCCCGCGACGTGCTGGCCAAGGGATGCCCACTGGACCTGCATCCACGGGTCTTCAGACCCGGCCGATGCGCTGGAAGCCTGTTCCTGAAGGCGGCGATTCGCATCATTCAGATCGATGACACGCCGATCTATGACCTTCAGGTCCGTTGGACCTTCGCGGAATATCTGTTCCAGCACCTCGTCCGTGGCGCGGAGGAATGGAATTAAGCTGAACGGCCCTGGAAAGCGGGTAATTCGGCTTTTATTCCGCGGGCAGCGGCTTCGGCGTGTTGTAACAGGCCGACAATTCCGAGATGTAGTCCTTCATACCCAGAAGGATGAAGCTGTAATAGTGGTTCTGCTTCCGCGTGTCGCGAATGCGGACCAAGGCGACCTTGCCGTTCAGAAAGTCGTGCACCACGGTCAGATAGATGTTCCGGTCCCAGTCCAGATAGTCTGGATTGATCGCGTTCGACCCGGGGGAAAAAGGCGGTGGTTGCGGTCCGAACCGCTCCTCATAGTCGTCGGGATACCGGACGAAGAATGACCCGGTCTTTCCGCTTCCTTTGGCCAAAAACCAGTGGACCTGTTCGTCGCCGTCATCGACCAGATAGGTGACCCTGAACGGTTCAGTCGCCTTGCCGATGACCTCTTTATGCGCGATCAGAATCTGCGGCGCGGCCTTGTCGGAATCGCATAGAAAAAACAGGCGGGCCTTGCCGTCATCGGAGGTCAGCGCGATGCCCTTTAGTTGACTGCCGTCTTCCTTGTCCTTGCCGCCGACCTTGGACCAGCCTGCCGAGGCATCCGCTGCAAAGCCGGCCAGCAATAGAAACAAACCCAAGACGGTGAGAATTCTCATCGGCCTTCGTTCCATCGTTTCGAGTGTTCCCCCCGGAAATCGACAATCAATCTCCGTAAAGCAATGCCGGCCTGTGTTCAATTCCAACCCGTTCGGGTCCCTGGCCTGCCGACATATGCAAGAACCCCGATTGACGCACCGTTCACGGCGTTTATGGTGCCGCCCCACGCCGAGCCCGCACACGGCCGCGGCATCGAAAACCATCGCCCAAAAGGGCAGATGAACGTCAGACCGGAGAACAGACATGACGCACACCCCCCGCTTCCGAACCGTTACCCGTCGCCTGATGGCTTCCGTATGTCTCGGCCTGGGGCTGGTCATGTCCGCGGATGGCGGCACGGCGCAGACGCTCGACCCGGAAAACACCCTCTACATGGACCTTGAATATGGCCGCGTGGTGATCGAATTGCGGCCCGATTTGGCGCCGAACCACGTCGCGCGGATCAAGGAACTGACCCGTGAAGGCTTTTACGATGGCGTCGTCTTCCACCGCGTCATCGAAGGCTTCATGGCGCAGACCGGCGATCCGACCGGCACCGGCGCCGGTGGGTCCGGTCAGAAACTGGACGCGGAGTTCAGCCTGGAACCGCATGTCCGCGGCACGGTTTCCATGGCACGCGCACAAAGCCCGAACAGCGCCGACAGCCAGTTCTTCATTGTCTTCAAGGAATCCGAATGGCTGAACGGCCAGTATACGGTCTGGGGCAATGTCGTCGAAGGCATGGAATATATCGACCAGATCAAAAAGGGCCCGCTGCCGTCGGGCATGGTCGACGAGCCCGACACGCTTATCCGCATGCAGGTTGCCGCCGACGCCAAGGAATAACGGAGCACCGCCAGCCCGTTAACGGGCCGGTTGATCCGCTGATCCAATCTAAAAGGCGCATCCCTGGAAACGGGGATGCGCCTTTTCTATTCCGGCCGGCCCAGGGCAATGCCTGAACGGTCGGCGACACCGGGGCGTGGCAGACCGGGGCGTGGCGTGACCTGGCCCTAGTGCAAGGCGTGAGCAGGGCCGCGCGGGCGCCGCTTAAATATCAGTATATTTTTATATTAGCTCATGGTTTTATTTCATGCACCGTCCGGTTTATCCGGAATTTCGGTTTTGCCCAACAGGTTGCAGGTAGGTCAAATCACTCGCCCGCGCCGTTTAGAAACGAGGGAAAGATGCTGCTACGCCACAAGATAACCCTGCTCGTTGCATCGATCAGTTTGGTTATGATCGTCCTTTCGGTGTTCGAAGCCTATTCCAGCTATCGCCAACTGGAACAACAGGAAGCGTCGCGGAGGGTGAACCTGATCGCCGACCATCTGTTAACCGCGGCAGGGTCCTGGGCTGTCGAACGCGGCACCACGGCCGGCGTCCTAGGCGGCGGCGGCAACCCGACGGCTGCGCAGTTGGAAACGATCCGGACCCGACGCGAAAGCGCGGATACCGCAATGGATGCGGCCCTCAACGGGCTTGAGAGCTGGGATGGGGCGGGAAAACTCGCCGAAAGCATCCATCAATTGGAGGACGCGCACGAAACCCTCAAACAATTGCGGATACGGGTCGACAAGATGTTCGCGGCGCAGTCGGTCGAGAGCGACCCCACCCTGAGGGCCGACTGGTTCCCGGGAATAACGGGTGTGATCATGTCATCGGCCGCCTTGTGGGACCGCGCTGAGATCGGCTTGTTGGGCGGGCTTCCCGCGTCGACGATCCTGGCGGTTGAGATGCGACAGAAAACCTGGCAATGGGCCGAATTTGCCGGCCGCGAACGAGGTCGCATGGCCGGCATCATCTCTTCGGGGAACTGGATGACTGCGGAACAGGTGTCGGCCATCCGCGACCTTGCGCGGACAATGGACGCCGCAATCGTCGAATTGCAGACCCTGTCCATGGAAATGCCGCCAGAGGTCGTCCAACGGGTCGAGGACGCCCAGAAACTCTACGTCACCGAGATCGAACCCCTGCGGGAGAAGGTGATAAAGGCCGGTTTGTCGGGCCAACCCTATCCGGTCTCCGGACAAGAATGGTTCGACACCGCGACCAAAAGCATTTCGGGCGTCCTGGCCGCAAGCAAAGCCTTGCGCGACTACATCACAGGCCAAATTGATAGTGAGATCGAGGATTCATGGACCCGGACAGGCATTGCGCTTGCGGTGGTGATCTTCTCCTTCTTGATTCTGGGTGCCTCCTGGTGGATGGCGAAATACCGCATTTCCCGACCGGTCGAGGAAATGGTCGATGTCATGAAAGAACTCGCGGGCGGCAATCTGGACGTCTTCGTACCCGAAGCCCTGAACAATGACGAAATCGGCCAAATGGCGAAGTCGGTCTATCACTTCAAACAGGAAATGCGCGCCAACGAGCGATACCGCAATGAGCAAGAGGCGTTCCGCAACAAGGTTATGGAAGAACAGACCGCATTGTTATTGCGGGTCGCGGACGGGTTCGAGGCCGCAGTCGTCAGCGTTGCGAACCAGCTCGTCTCCGGCACGTCGGAACTAGCGCAAAACGCAAGCCGCGTGCGAACGACCGCGGAAGATTCCGCCAATCGCGGGGCGACGGTGCGGGACCAGGCCGCCCACGCGGCCAGCGAAACGCTGATCGTGACTTCCGCCGCGCAGGAATTGGACGCAGCCATTCAGGAAGTATCCCGACAGGTCAGTTCCGCCGCGTCCCTGACCCAGGAAGCCAATACCTTGGCGGCGACGGCGGCCGAGCGGGTCCAACAATTGAACGAACGGTCCGCGGCGATCCGGGATGTCGTTTCCCTGATCGCGGACATCGCCGAACAGACCAACCTTCTGGCGCTGAACGCAACGATCGAGGCTGCCCGCGCGGGCGAGCACGGCAAAGGTTTCGCCGTTGTCGCGAACGAGGTGAAAACCCTGGCCAGCCAAACGCAGAAGGCGACCGACGAGATCACCACGCAAATCACCACCATGCTTACCGAAATCGGCACGACCACCGATGCCGTCAGCGCCATTGCCGAAAAATCGACGCTGGTCCAGGAAACCGTCCAGGCGATTGCCGCATCGACAGAGGAGCAAAGCGCGACCACGCGGGAGATCGCCTCCTCCATGCAAACGACTTCCTCAACCGTCGAGCAAGTGCGCAGCGAGACCGAGACGATGGCGAAACTGGCGGCGGAAACCGGCACAGCCGTCAACCAGGTGGCCAGTTCGGCCACTGAGCTATCAGCCTCCGGGGAGACATTGAAGCAGGAATCCTCGAAGTTCCTGCACCGGATCAGGACCCAGGAGGAGGATGAACCGCGGGCGGCCTAAGAACGACTGGAAATTCCGCCGTCCGGGTGCTATATTGGTGGTGTCGTGGGAGAAGCCTGCGAACGCAAGGGTGCGCGCAGCGCCCGGAAAAGAGACAGAAGGTCTTTTGGTATGAGCCTGGAAGGCGTGGCCCTCGCATCGACTATTTTGCAAGGTCGCCAGCAAATCTCCATAGCCGCCGTAAAGCAGACTGCGAAGGCCCAGCAGGCGATCGTGAATATGATCGCCCAGACCGCGGGTACGCAAGCGCCGAACGCGTCCGGCCGCGGTAGCACGGTGAACGTGCTCGCCTAACGGATTTCCGTTTCGGCTGAAGCTGCATCACGCATAATGCTTTCTGCGTGTTCAGGGGCGGAGTATTCTCCCCCCATTATCACCCACCCCAATCACCTACCCCATCGGGTCCACAGAGCGCTGTGCGGCCATGGTTTTTGGCAGCCCATGGGCCTGAAAGCCGCCATGCGATCTGCCAACGAATAGCCGGCGGACATGAAAAAAGGGCGGATCATTGCCGCCCCTTCTCATCACTTCAGCGCCGCCCGCAGGTTAGCCCCGCGGGGCGGCCGAACAGCAGAGTCGCCTATTCCTTCGAGACGACCTGCTCGCGGGCGACGGCCGTCAATTTCAACAATTCCGTCTCAATCAGGTGTTTGGAGATGTCGATGCCTTTTTCGGTGAAGTCGGCCAGCACCTTGCGGACGACATCGTCATGCCCGACTTCCTCGAAATCCGCTTTAACGACTTCCTGCGCATAGGCATCCGCCTCGTCATCCGACAGGCCCAGCTTGCCTGCGGCCCAGAGCCCGAGGAGCTTGTTGCGGCGCGCGTTGATCTTGAAGTCAGTTTCCTGATCGTGGCTGAACTTCGATTCGAAAGCCTTTTCACGGTCGTTGAAACTGTTGCTCATAACCTTCTCCCATCCTCAAGATCGTGCCGGTCCGCCTGTGTTCGGCCGGTCAATGGTCCGTTGACCCGTTAGATAATCCCTGAAGGCTGTTAGCGCAATGCGAAGTCGGCCCCCAGATCGGTTCTATAGTGCCTTTTCCGCCGATTTCAGGGCGGAGAGAGGCTCGTAAATGCGTGTTCCCGCCCCCAACGCTGCCTCCCCCGCTGCGTTCTCCTGTACGTCCAGCCAAAAAAACGGTTCGGATTCCGTTGAAAGTAGCCACAGGCCATGTGACAGCCGGGGTCAGTTGGTATATGAAGCGCCGATTGGTGCCGCCTGCCCAGGCGCGCTTACCCTATTCCATGCCAATGAGGACCCGATGGCCAGAGGCAGAAAGCTTTATGAAGGCAAGGCGAAGGTTTTGTTCGCCGGCCCCGAACCCGGAACAATCATCCAATACTTCAAGGACGACGCGACCGCCTTCAATAATGTGAAGAAGGGGACGATCACGGGTAAGGGTGTCCTGAACAACCGGATTTCCGAATATCTGATGACGAAACTGATGGAGATTGGGATTCCGACCCATTTCCTGAAACGCATCAACATGCGCGAACAGCTGATCCGCGAGGTTGAGATCATTCCGGTCGAGATCATCGTCCGGAACATCGCCGCCGGATCGATGTCCAAGCGTCTTGGTATTCCGGAAGGAACGCAGCTGCCGCGCTCGATCGTGGAGTATTGCTACAAGTCCGATGAGTTGGGCGACCCGCTGATCGCCGAAGAGCACATCACCGCTTTCGGCTGGGCCAGCCCGCAGGATTTGGACGACATCCTGGCCATGTCGCTTCGCGTCAACGATTTCCTAAGCGGCCTGTTCGCGGGAATCGGTATCAAATTGGTCGACTTCAAGCTGGAATACGGGCGGATCTTCGACGAGAACGGGGAAATGCGGATCGTTCTTGCTGATGAGATCAGCCCCGACAACTGCCGTCTTTGGGACACCACGACCAACGAAAAGATGGACAAGGACCGCTTCCGCCGGGACCTGGGCAATGTCGCCGAGGCCTATCAGGAAGTGGCGCGCCGGCTGGGCATCTTGCCCGAGGGCGGCCTTCAGGATCTTCAGGGGTCCGACACCCTGCAGTAATCGCTGGGACAGGCCCGTGATGAACGGGCCCGGACCGCGGATTAGGAACCATCGGCCAGAAACCACACGGAGACGGGCGCAGGATGAAAGCCACGGTAACCATCACCTTGAAAAGCGGTGTCCTGGACCCGCAAGGTAAAGCGATCGAACACGCGCTGGGGGCCCTCGGCTTCCAGGGCGTCAACGACGTCCGGCAGGGCAAGGTCATCGAAATCGACCTGGACGCCGCAGACCCGACCACGGCGGAAGCCTTGGTCAAGGATATGTGCGGCAAGCTGCTGGCGAATCCGGTAATCGAAGACTACAGCATCGAAATTTCCGCCTGACCGGACGACGCCCGGCCAGCTTTCGAAAACTGTTTTCCACTAGTGAGTGAGGACGAGGCCCATGCGCGCCGCCGTTATCGTCTTTCCCGGCACCAACCGCGAAAAGGACATTGCCGAGGCGCTTGAACGCGCCAGCGGTAAAAAGGCCCAATTCGTTTGGCATGGCGATTCCGATTTGCCGGATGTCGACTTGATCGTCGTACCCGGCGGGTTTTCCTATGGTGACTATCTGCGCTGCGGCGCCATGGCGGGCAATTCGCCGGTGATGCGCGCGGTAAAGCAGAAGGCGGATGCGGGCGTCCGGGTCCTGGGCGTCTGTAACGGCTTCCAGATCCTGACCGAGACCGGATTGCTACCCGGCGTCTTGATGCGGAACGCGCAACTCAAGTTCATTTGCAAAAAGGCGACGCTGACGGTGCAGAACAGCGACAGCGACTTTTCCAGCGCATATTCCGAGGGCCAAAGGGTCGTCTTCCCCGTCGCCCATAATGAAGGCAACTATTTTGCGGACGACGCGACGCTGGACCGCCTGGAAGGGGAAGACAGGGTCGTCTTCCGCTATGCGGATGCCGACGGCACGGTCAACAAGGCCGGCAATATCAACGGATCGCAACGGAACATCGCCGGAATCCTGAACGAGAAGCGCAACGTGCTTGGCATGATGCCGCATCCGGAAAACGCGACGGACCCTGCCCAGGGCGGGACGGACGGCCTTGGCCTGTTCAAAAGTCTGGCGGAGGTGCTTCAATGAGCGGGGTAAAGATGACGCCGGAACTGGTCGCCGAACACGGCCTGACCGGGGACGAATACAACACCGTGCTGTCGATCATGGGGCGCGAACCGAACATCACGGAATTGGGTATCTTTTCCGTCATGTGGTCGGAACATTGTTCCTATAAATCCTCCCGCTTCTGGTTGAAGACCCTGCCGACCACCGGCCCGCAGGTCATTCAGGGGCCCGGCGAGAATGCCGGCGTGGTTGATATCGGGGAAGGCCAGGCGGCGGTCTTCAAGATCGAAAGCCACAACCACCCGAGCTATATCGAGCCCTATCAGGGCGCCGCGACGGGCGTTGGCGGCATTCTGCGCGACGTCTTCACCATGGGCGCGCGGCCGATCGCCAACCTGAACGCCCTGCGTTTCGGCGACCCCGGCAACGCGAAGACGCGGCACCTGGTCGACGGCGTGGTCGCCGGTATCGGCGGATACGGCAATTGCATCGGCGTTCCGACCGTCGCGGGTGAGGTCAACTTCCATCCCGCCTATAACGGCAATTGCCTGGTCAATGCCATGACGGTCGGCCTGGCCGACAGTGACAACATTTTCTATTCGAAGGCCTCCGGCATCGGAAACCCTGTCGTCTATGTCGGGTCCAAGACCGGCCGGGACGGCATCCATGGCGCGACCATGGCGTCGGCCGAATTTTCCGACCAGACGGAAGAAAAACGCCCGACCGTTCAAGTCGGCGATCCCTTCACGGAAAAACTGCTGCTGGAAGCCTGCTTGGAGCTGATGTCCACCGACGCGATCGTGTCGATCCAGGATATGGGCGCGGCCGGCCTGACCTCCTCCTCCGTCGAGATGGCGGATAAGGGTGGTGTGGGCATCCGTCTGGACCTGGACAAGGTGCCGATGCGCGAAGAGGGCATGACGCCTTATGAATTGATGTTGTCCGAATCCCAGGAACGGATGCTGATGGTGCTGAAGCCCGGCCGCGAGGACGAGGCACGCGCGATCTTCGAGAAATGGGAACTGGATTTCGCCGTGATCGGCGAAGTGACCACAAGCGGCAACCTGGAACTGTTCTGGTACGGCGAGACTGTTGGCGACATTCCGGTGAAGCCGCTGGTCGAGGCCAGCCCGATGTATGAGCGGCCATGGGAACCGACCCCCGCCCAAGCGGAAATCGACCCTGACTCGCTGCCCGATGCGGGCAAGATGACGAATTGCCTGAAAGATATCCTGTCCTCGCCCGACATGTGCTCACGCCGATGGATCTGGGAACAGTACGACCATCTGATCCGCGGCGAGACGCTTCAGATCCCAGGCGGCGATGCCGCGGTCGTGCGCATCCCGGAAACCAGCAAGGCCCTGGCGACCACGGTCGACTGTACGCCGCGCTATTGCCTGGCGGACCCGGAACAGGGCGGCCGTCAGGCGGTCGCGGAATGTTGGCGAAACATGGTGGCGACCGGCGCGAAGCCGCTGGCACTGACCAACAACATGAATTTCGGCAACCCGGAACGCCCGAAAATCATGGGCCAGTTCGTCGGTGCGATCAAAGGCATGGCCGCGGCGGCCAAAACACTCGATTTCCCGGTCGTTAGCGGCAACGTCTCGCTCTACAACGAGACGGAAGGCAAGGCGATCCTACCGACCCCGGTGATCGGCGGCGTGGGCCTGCTGAAGGACCACACCAAAATGGCGACGCTGGCCTTCAAGGCCGAAGATGAAACCATTCTGCTATTGGGCGAGTCCAAGGGATGGGTCGGCCAATCCATCTTCCTGCGTGAAATCCACGGTCGGGAAGAAGGGGCACCACCGCCTGTGGACCTGGAGGCCGAGGCCCGCAATGGCGCACTCGTCTTGGATTTGATCGACAAAGGCCTTGTCACCGCCTGTCACGACCTGTCGGATGGCGGCCTTGCCGTCGGTCTGGCGGAAATGGCGATGGCCGGCAATATCGGCGCCACTGTGGCCGAGCAGAGCGATGAAACACCGGCACATGCATTTTTCTTCGGTGAGGATCAGGCCCGTTATGTGGTAACCTCGACACAAGCCGATGCGGTGATACATCTTGCCGAACAAGCCGGCGTTCCGGTTCAGGTTATCGGGCGAACCGGTGGCGAAGCGTTGACGCTGACGCCGGAGGATACCATATCCCTGGAACTCCTGCGCCATGCGCACGAGGACTGGCTTCCCGCCTATATGTCGGGCGAGGAAGCGGCGGAGCAATAACAAAGGCAGCAAGCGAAAGGGTTCCCGCACCATGCCGATGAATGCAAACGACATCGAGCGTTTCATCAAGGAAGCACTTCCCGACGCGGAAGTGCAGATCAACGATTTGCGGGGTGACGGCGACCATTACGCGGCATTTGTCCGGTCTTCCGCCTTCAAGGGCAAGAACCGCGTCCAGCAGCACCAAATGGTCTATAATGCGCTACAGGGCCGCATGGGCAACGAACTTCACGCGCTGGCACTGCAGACCGCTGTGCCCGAAGACGCCTGATAACAGCTAGCCAGACTTGAAATAAATCGAGAGATTTTCGCCGCGGTTTTCCAACAAGCCTGCGGCGCACAAAACGAAAGGAATTCCGCGATGAGTGAAAATCCGGCTTTGGAAGCCATCGAAAGCGAAGTCAAAAGCAACGATGTTGTCCTGTTCATGAAGGGCACACCCGTCTTCCCACAATGTGGCTTTTCGGCCGCGGTCGTTCAGGTCCTGAACCATATCGGCGTCAAATTCAAAGGCGTGAACGTTCTGGAAGACGACGGTATCCGCCAGGGCATCAAGGAATATTCCAACTGGCCGACCATCCCGCAGCTCTACGTGAAGGGCGAATTCCTGGGCGGCTGCGACATCATCCGTGAAATGTTCGAAACGGGTGAGTTGATGGAAGAGCTTTCGACCAAGGGGGTCGACGTCCAGATCCAGGCCTAATCGGTCTGCCTTGCGTTTCCTGGCGCCGCGCCGATCCAAACGGGTTGGCGCGGCGCTTTCGTTTCCCAGGACGGCCCCGTTTCGCTGAAAGTCGCATTGCCGGCCGGCGCGGCCGCATTGCCTTCCTCAATGGGGGGGCGACATGCGCGCAAGGAACGATCATTCCAAGGACGGCATTTGAGAGACTTCGCCTTGAAACTTCCTTCTATGGCGCGGATGATCCGGGCGCTTACGGGGCAACCCAATGGCATGAACCAGCGGACAATATCGGGCGGCACCAGCGAAAGCCCGGCTAGGCGGGAGGCAGATTGATGACGGGCCAAGGACGGAACGACATCCTGGAGGAGGCGAACGTCTGGATAACCCTGTCGGACGAAACGCAATTGGCGGCCCGCATCTGGCGCCCGGCGGATTCGGACGGAAACCCGGTCCCGGCAATCCTGGAATACCTGCCTTACCGCAAACGCGACGGCACAGCCGTTCGCGACGAAAAGAATCACCCCTACTTCGCCCGGCATGGCTATGCCTGTATTCGCGTCGACATGCGCGGCAGCGGCGAGTCCGACGGGTTGATGTATGACGAATACGACAAACAGGAACAGGACGACGCGCTGGAAGTGATCGACTGGATCACGGCGCAGCCCTGGTGTAGCGGCGCGGTCGGTATGATCGGCATATCGTGGGGTGGCTTTAACGGCTTGCAGGTCGCTTACCGCCAACCGGAAGCCTTGAAGGCGGTGGTTTCCATCGCTTCGTCCACGGACCGCTATGCCGACGATATTCACTACAAGGGCGGTTGCATCCTGGTCGAGAATTTCGGCTGGTCGCAGCAGATGCTGTCTTACATGTCCCGCCCGCCCGACCCCGACCTTGTCGGTGACAGATGGCGGGAGCTATGGCTGCGCCGGCTGGAAAACATGCCCCATTTCGCCGAAACCTGGATGGGACACCAGCAGCGTGACGACTACTGGAAGCACGGCTCGATCTGCGAGGACTGGAGCGCGGTGAAGGCGCCCGTGCTGATCGTCGGCGGACTGGCCGACGGCTACATCAATGCGGTCATGAACATTCTCGAGAACCTGGAAGCGCCACGGAAAGGAATTTTGGGCCCCTGGGTCCACCTCTATCCGAATTTCGGCGTCCCCGGCCCGCAAATCGGTTTCCTGCAGGAAGCACTGCGCTGGTGGGACCGGTGGCTGAAAGGCATCGATACCGGCGTAGAGAACGACCCCGACTTGCGCGTCTTCCGGCGCGAGGGGCTGACGCCTTCCGCCATGCTATCGATGGCCAAGGGCGATTGGGTCTCCGAACCTGTCTGGCCATCCCCTAATATAGGCACGCATGAACTTTTCCTTGCCGGTCGGCGCCTGGTGCCGGAAGGAACCGCGGACCGCCGGGAATTGGAAATCGATATTCAGTCACCGCAGGATGTCGGCGCCTTCGGCGGCGAGTATTTCGCCTGGATCGGCCCGGACCAGCCTGACGACCAACGCAGCGACGATGCGAAATCCGTCGTCTGGGACACGGTGCCGTTGGACGACACGGTCGATATTCTGGGCCGCCCGGTCGTCAAGCTGCGCCTGAAGGCCGACGCGCCGCAGGCCTCCCTCGCCCTGCGCCTGTGCGACGTCACGCCCGACGGGCCCGTCATGCGCGTGTCCTACACGGTCTTCAACCTGTCCCAGCGGAATGGCGCGGATGCTCCCGAAGCCATGCCCGTCGGCGAATGGGTGGAGGTCGATATTCCGTTGGACAATACCTGTCATCGGTTCCAGCCGGGCCACCGGATCAGATTGTCCGTCTCGACCGCCTATTGGCCCCTGATCTGGCCGTCCCCCACCCCCGTCACGGTGACGGTCGATAACGGCCGGTCCTCCCTGGCCCTGCCAACGCGGCAGGAAGCCGGCCAACCGCCGGTAGACTTCGCCGAGGCCGAAATGGCGGAACCGGTAACGCGGGTGGAACACCGCGCCTCCAGCCTGCAGCGGAACGTCACATACGACCTGAAGGCCGGCACCACGCATATGGAGATCGAATACGACAATGGCGATGTCGAAGACTGTACCCACGGCCTGCGCACAAGTTCCGTTCACCGGGAACGCTATGACATTTCGCCCGCCGATCCCTTGTCGGCGCGGATGGATGTGCATTGGACACAAACCTCCGCCCGCGACTATTGGGACACACGAACGGAAACGGGCGGCGTCTGCGAGGCAACGGCGGAAAGTTTCGAACTATCCGCTTTCGTCGTCGCCTATGAGGGCGACGAGGTCATGTTCGAACGGCGCTGGCATCGCAGTCTTCCCCGGAAGCTCATATAACGCTCGGATGACCCCGGTACGATAGTAATGGCCGCGCAGAGACCTTTGCCTGTGCCGCGCCTTTCTGTTTGAATACCGCAATTACGTCCTAAGGATACAATCGATGCATCCCGCTGATTCCTGTTGGCGGCGAACGACTATCAAGACGTAACTGGGGTCATAGAGCGAAATCCGCTCACCATATTTGGGAGAACATAAGTGACTGATCCACGTAAAAAAACTGAACTGGAAAGCTTGTTTCGAAACGGCAAGATCGGCCGCCGCGCCTTTATGCAAGGCGTCTCGGCGCTGGGCCTTTCGACTGCTTTCGCAAGCTCCGTCATTTCCGACGTTCAGGCCGCGACACCTAAATCGGGCGGCAGCGCGCGTCTTGGCCTCGGCCACGGCGGCACGACCGACTCGCTCGACCCGGCGACCTTTGAAGACGGTTTCATGCTGATGATGGGTTATGCCCTTCGGAACCACCTGACGGAAATCGACGAAAACGGCAAGCTGGTTGGCGAATTGGCTGAAAGCTGGGAAGCCTCCGACGACGCCACTGAATGGTCCTTCAATCTGCGTAAAGGCGTTGAATTTCACAACGGCAAGACGATGGATTCGGAAGACATCATTGCGTCTATCAACCATCACCGTGGCGAAGCCTCCAAATCGGCGGCGAAGCCGATCGTGGCCCCGATCCAGGATATCAAAGCCGACGGCAAGGATCGCGTCATTTTTACCCTGGAAGGCGGCAATGCCGACTTCCCGCTGCTGATGAGCGACTACCACCTGGCCATCATGCCGGCCAAGGACGGCAAAGCCGACTGGCAATCAGGCGTAGGAACCGGCGGTTACACGCTTGAGAATTTCGAGCCGGGCGTGCGGTCTTCCGGCAAGAAGTTCGGCAACTATTGGAAGGAAGGCAAAGCGCATTTCGATGAAGTCACGATCCTGTCGATCAAGGACTTGAACGCGAAACAAAGTGCGCTTGCCACAGGCGACATCCACATGATGGACCGTCCCGACCTGAAGACAGCCGGCCTGCTGAAGCGGAACCCGCAGATGGAGCTGGAACAAACCACAGGTACGCGCCATTACACCTTCCCGATGCGCACGGACACGAAGCCGTTCGACGACAACAATGTCCGCATGGCCCTGAAGCACGGCGTCGACCGTGAGCTTCTGGTGAAAACCATCCTGAAGGGCTACGGCTCGGTCGGGAACGACCATCCGATCGCCCCGTCGAACCCATATTACGACAAAAGCCTTGAGCAGCGCAGTTACGATCCGGACAAGGCGAAATATTACCTTAAGCAGGCCGGGTTGACCTCGCTTTCCGTCGATCTGAGCGCGGCGGACTCGGCGTTTTCCGGCGCTGTCGACGCCGCGGTTCTGTACAAGGAGCAAGCGTCCAAGGCCGGCATCGACATCAATGTCGTGCGTGAGCCAAATGACGGCTACTGGTCAAACGTCTGGATGAAAAAGGCCTGGTGCGCCTGTTATTGGGGCGGCCGGCCGACCGAAGACTGGATGTTCAGCACGGCCTATGCGGCGGGTGCGGAATGGAACGACACCTTCTGGAAGAACGACCGTTTCAACAAGCTGCTGCTTGAAGGCCGTTCCGAGCTCGACACCAAGAAACGTGCCGAGATCTACGCCGAAATGCAGCGCATTGTCCGGGACGAAGGCGGCGTGGTCATTCCGATGTTCGCCTCCTATGTCTGGGTTCGCGACAAGAAGGTGGCCCACGGCGCGAACATTGCGTCGAACTGGGACATGGACGGCGGTAAGCCACTGGAGCGTTGGTGGTTCGCCTAATATTCACGCCAATCACTTGAATCTGAAGAGGTCCCGGAGACATCCGGGACCTTTTTCTTTCAAGCCCAAAAACCGCCACAGGCGCGGAAACCATGCGTTCCGGCCTGTACATCTGCGCGGCATCGTCGCAAACGCAGCAAAAAGTGGCCGTATTGCACTTCCTTTTACGGGTCTTATCCTGTTTCATGTTTGTTAAGGAAAAGCAGTCGGTTGAATACAAGCTGCAAAGAATGTCCGTTGGCTGGCGAATACCAGGGACGGGTCGAACAGGAACTGAGGTTGAGAACGAGGGGGATTTGCCGGTGCACGGGCTTACGTTCGTGGCATTGCGGCTAAGAAAACCATGCATGCGATCTTAACTATGATAATTCAGCGTCTCGGCTTGGGGCTGATTACGCTGATTGCCGTTTCATTCATCATGTCTGTTGCAATCGAGTTTCTGCCGGGCGACTTGGCCCAGGAAGTACTAGGGCAGTCCGCAACCCCCGAAACCGTCGCGGCATTTCGCGCGGAATTGGGATTGGACCGGGCTTTCCACACCAGATACTTCGAATGGCTCGGCAATGTTTTGACTGGAGACCTGGGCACATCCCTGGCCAACCAACGTGAAATTTCGGAGCTTCTCGGCACCCGGCTTTACAACACGTTGTTCCTGGCTTCGATCGCCGCGGCGATTTCCGTCCCAATCGCCATAACACTGGGTGTCCTGGCCGCGCTTTACCGCAACAGCCTGTACGACCGCTTGGTCAATATCTTCACCCTGTCGACCATCTCGACCCCGGAATTCTTCGTCGCCTATATCCTGATCCTGTGGTTCTCCGTGACGGTGCGGATTTTCCCCAGTATCTCCGATATCGGGCCTGACCTGGGCTTCTGGGAGCACGTGTACCGATCGATGCTGCCGGCCTTGACGCTGACACTGGTCGTGATCGCACACATGATGCGCATGACACGGGCGGCCATCATCAACCTGCTGGCAAGCCCCTATATCGAGATGGCCACCCTCAAAGGTGTACCGCGCCGGGACGTGATCATTCGCCACGCCTTGCCGAACGCCTTGGCGCCGATCATCAACGTCGTGGTGCTGAACCTTGCTTATCTCATCGTGGGCGTCGTGGTCGTCGAAGTCGTCTTCGTCTATCCGGGGCTGGGGCAATTGCTCGTCGACAGTGTCTCGAAACGGGACATGCCTGTCGTCCAAGCCTGCTGCCTCGTCTTCGCCATCACCTACATATTGCTCAATCTGACGGCGGACATTTTGTCCATTCTGAGCAATCCGCGGCTGCTGCATCCGCGATAATCCGGTGGGGGAAAGACTATGAACGAATTCATCAAGCTGCTCAAAAAGGCCCCGCCGACCGCAATCTTCGGCATGGTGGTCATTACCATTTATGTCATTGTCGCGATCTTCGCGCCGTTCGTCGCACCATTCAGCGAAACGGAAATTGTCGGCGATCAGTTCGAACTCTGGGGCGATCCATATATCCTGGGGACCGACAATCTGGGCCGCGATATGTTGAGCCGCCTTATCTTCGGTGCCCGAAACACGGTCGGGATCGCACTGATCACGACGGCCTTTGCCTTCCTGGTCGGCTGCTTCTTTGGTTTGCTGGCGGCAACGCTCGGCGGTTGGGTCGATCAGCTGCTGGGCCGCATCGTCGACGTGATGATGGCCATTCCGACACTGGTTTTCGCCCTTCTGCTCCTGACCATCTTCGGCACCTCGGTGACCACTCTGGTTCTTGTAATCGGTATCCTCTATTCCACCTCGGTCTTCCGGTTGGCGCGTGCGGTGTCGATGAACGTCGTGGTCCTGGATTTCGTCGAGGTCGCGAAACTGCGCGGCGAAGGTTTGCTCTATATCATCCGGCACGAAATTCTGCCGAACATCCTGCCGCCGCTTGTGGCGGAATTCGGCCTGCGTTTCTGCTTCGTCTTCCTGTTCATCAGCGCCCTGAGCTTCCTGGGCCTGGGTCTGCAGCCGCCGACGGCGGACTGGGGAAGCATGGTGCGTGAAAACGCGACCCTCATCACCTTTGGGGATATCACGCCCCTGGTCCCAGCGGCCGCAATTGCCCTGTTGACCGTGGCGGTGAACTTCGTCGTCGACTGGTTCCTGCACCTCACCAGCGGATTGAAGGACTAAGCAAATGGCGGATAACACGAACACACAACGTGGCACCAAGGGCGATGTCCTTCTGGAAATGAAGGGCCTGAAGATCGCCGCAATGGTGGAAGAGGAAGAAATCGAGATCGTCCATGGCGTCGATGTCACGCTAAAGCGTGGCGAGGTCCTGGGCCTGATCGGTGAATCCGGGGCGGGCAAGTCGACGATCGGCCTGGCCGCGATGGCCTATACCCGTGGCGGGTGCTGGATCAGCGGCGGGTCCATCAATTTCGATGGTATCGACATGCTGAATGCATCGGCGGAACAGCTTCGCGACCTGCGCGGCAAGCGCATTGCCTATGTGGCGCAAAGCGCGGCGGCGAACTTCAACCCGGCGCACAAACTTATCGATCAGTTCACCGAAGCGCCCGTCCTGCACGGCTATTCCAACCGAAGCGCGGCGGAAGCCGACGCGAAGGAACTGTTCGGCAGATTGCGCCTGCCCAACGCGGACACGATCGGTTTCCGCTATCCGCATCAGGTTTCAGGTGGCCAATTGCAGCGTGCCATGACGGCGATGGCGATGTCCTGCCGGCCGGACCTGATCGTCTTCGACGAGCCAACAACCGCCTTGGACGTGACGACGCAGATCGAGGTTCTGGCCGCGATCCGCGATGTCGTGGAACAGTTCAACACTGCGGCCATCTATGTGACCCACGACCTTGCCGTCGTGGCGCAAATGGCGGATCGAATCATGGTCCTGCGCCACGGCAATCTGGTCGAGGAAGGCAATACGCGCGAGATGTTGGCCGCCCCGAAAGAGGAGTATACCAGTCAGCTGCTTGCGGTCCGGACCTTCAAGAAAGAACACCAACTTGAAGTAACCGAAACCACGCCGCTGCTGCGCGTCAACAATGTCAGTGCGTCCTATGGCACGACGCCGGTTCTGTTCGGGGTGAACTTCGATGTTCATAAAGGACAGACAGTGGCCGTCGTCGGCGAATCCGGAAGCGGCAAGAGTACGACGGCCCGGGTGATCACCGGCCTTCTGCCACCGAGCGAAGGCACGATCGAGTTCAAGGGACAGGCGCTGCCGCCGGATTATCGGAATCGGTCCAAGGATGAGCTGCGGCAAGTCCAAATGATCTATCAGATGGCCGATACCGCCTTGAACCCGCGGCAACGCATTCGTGAAGTGATCGGTCGGCCGCTTACCTTCTACCTGGGCATGACCGGCAAGCAGCGGGAAGACAGAACCCGCGAATTGCTGACCATGATCGAAATGAACCCGGACGAATATATCGACCGGTACCCGACCGAGCTTTCGGGCGGGCAGAAGCAGCGTATCTGTATCGCGCGCGCCCTGGCGGCCGAACCGGAACTGATCATTTGCGATGAGGTTACATCCGCACTCGACCAGTTGGTTGCCGAAGAAATCCTGAAACTGCTCGACCGGCTGCAAAGTGAACTCAACCTGGCCTATATGTTCATTACCCACGATCTGGCGACGGTTCGCGCCATTGCCGACGAGGTCGTCGTGATGCTGCGGGGCGAGGTCAACGATTCCGGGCCAAAGGACGAAATGTTCACGCCGCCGCATACGGACTACACGGACCTGTTGTTGTCCTCCGTCCCGGAAATGGATCCGGATTGGCTGGACAACCTGTTGGAAGAACGCAAACGCTTGGCCGAAGAAGAAGGTCGAGTGTTAAAAGCGGCGGACAACTAAGCGCACCCCTTCGGGGGGAGTTATCTTGCATAAGGCCGCGTCATGCGGCCTTATTTTTAGCTCAGGCAGAGTTTTGTCCATATCGGTAACTGTAAGGGGTGTCGCGGATGGTCTTTCTTAGAAAGCCATCGATATTCATTGTCGGCGCCGTGGTGCTGAGCGCAATTCTGCTGCAGGGCGGCAATGGGATCCTGACGATCCTTGTTCCCTTGCGAATGACCGATAGCGGTCTTCCCGCCACCAGTGTCGGTTTCGTGGGAACAGGATACGCCATCGGCTTCCTGATCGGTTGTATCTTCGCGACAGGACTTGTACGCACGGTCGGCCATATCCGCGCCTATGCCGCCCTGGCGGCGGTAATGGGCACCGGCATTCTTGCCCTGACGATCGACACCAACGTCTTTCTGTATGCCGGCGTGCGGGCGGCGACCGGCTTCTGCATGGCCGGGCTGACAACCGTGATCGAAAGCTGGATCAACGAACGCACCCCATCGGAAAGCCGTGGCAACGTTTTGTCGATCTATATGGTCGTGACCAAGGGCGCGATGGCGATGGGCCCCTTGATGCTGGGATATGGCGACGTCAACGGGCCGGGTTTCCTGATGATCATCTGCGCATTCTGCTCGATGTCGCTCGTCCCCATGGCGCTGACCCGCGGTCCTAGCCCCAATATCCCATCCCTTAAGCGGATGGGGGTAACCACATTGTACAAGATCGCGCCCGCCGCAATCGTCGGCTGTGTCGCCATCGGCCTGGTCAATGGTGCGGTCATCAGCCTGGTGCCGACCTACGCCACCTCTATCGACCTGTCCCCGACCACGATCGCCTTCATCATGGCGGGCATGCAGCTGGGTGGGCTTGCCTTCCAATGGCCGCTGGGCTGGATGTCAGACCGAATGGACCGGCGCTTGGTGATCGCCTTCTGCGCCCTGGCCGTGACCGTTCTATCGCTTACCATCGTCTTGTTGGCGGGCATGCCAGCCATCGTTCAAGTCGCCCTGTTCTGGGCATGGGGCGGTGTTTCTTTTTCGATCTATGCCATCTGTGTTTCGCACGCGGCGGACCGCGCGCCGTTGGATTTGATGGTTGCGATGAGTTCCAGCCTTTTGCTTGCCTGGGCGGCGGGCGCGGTGGTCGGCCCCACCGCCGCCAGTTTCATGATGACCGCCATTGGTCCCGTCGGCCTGTTTTACTACTCAGCCACCGTGATGACGTGCCTGTTGGCCTTCGTACTGATCCGTACACGCCTGCGCCAGGCGGAACCGAGTGCATCGAAAACAGATTTCGTCGGCCTTCCCGCCTCCAGCCCTGTTATTCAACAGATGGATCCGCGAATGCACGACGCGATTCATGCGTCCAGCATCTATGAAGGACAAGCGACGGCACGGTCGCCGGCGGATGATTCCGTTGCGGCGGACTATGATGACGGCGGATACAATGACAGCCCCAGCCTGAACCCGGAAACGGACGATCCTGAAAAGCCCTAACCCTACGGCTTTTGCCGCGGACCAAGTGCCGCACCCGATGAGCCGCGGATTTGCATTTCCAGCAACGGGCAGCATGATGGCAGCATCATGAGAATGCCCTCATAGGGAGCTGCGATGCGTACTGCCAGAGTTTTGGTTTCGGATTCGCGCCACGCGCTTTCTGCGCTGGCCGCCATCGCCGTTCTACTTGCCGCCTTGATCGTTTTCCCGCGGCCGGCCTTCCCGGCTCCTGAAAAGATCCCGAAAGTGGTCGGCATCTATGGATGTATTCAATGCCACAGTCTGGACGGCAAGATCACCATGCCCGGCGTCCCCCGTTTGGCAGGCCAGCGGAGGACTTATCTCTCCCGCCAGTTGAATCATTTCAAGCTGGGCGAAGTGATCTATGACGGCGAGGTGGTGTCGGCCCGGCGGCATGCTGTCATGAACGATTTGGCGAAACGGCTTTCCACGTCACAGTTGCGGACCATCGCGCATTTTTATTCCATCAAATCCTGCCAAACCAATACCGCCGCCGCCCCAGCGCCGCCGGCCGGCGTGGAGCGGTGCGAGGTCTGTCACGGCGGGGTCCGTGCGAATCCTTGGCGCGACACGCCGTCGTTGAACGCCCAGGACGTGACCTATCTGAAGCGCACCATCCACAACCTGTGGCAGGCGCGGCAAGGCTACAAAGCCGGTGCGCGCCGACACCACCGGATGGCGGAGGTGATGTTCATCGACGCGGATGAACCGAACCTGGACGCCTATGCGGAATATTTCGCGGCCCTGCCTTGCGGCGGGAAATAGGACCGCGGCTATCGGCCATAAAAAAGGCCGGGCAGCCCGCGGGCGCCCGGCCTTTAAAACTCTGGCTACCAGTCTGGATTAACGTGAGTAGAACTCGATGACCAGGTTCGGTTCCATCGTCGCCGGATAAGGAACGTCTTCCAGCTTGGGCGTCCGGTTCAACGAGGCCGTCAGCTTGTTGTGGTCGACATCGATGTAATCCGGAATATCGCGTTCCGTGCTGCTGGTTCCTTCCAGAACCAGGTTCATGTTCTTGCTCTTGTCGCGGACGGAAACGACGTCGCCGAGCTTCAGCGCGAAGGACGGAACATTGACGCGCTTGCCGTTCACCTGGACATGGCCATGGTTGATGAACTGGCGTGCGGCGAAGACCGTCGGCACGAGCTTGGCGCGATAGACGACCGCGTCCAGGCGATGCTCCAGCAGGCCGATCAGGTTTTCACCCGTATCGCCTTTGCGGCGGGAGGCTTCTTCGTAATATTTGCGGAATTTCTTCTCGCCGATATTGCCGTAGTAGCCCTTCAGCTTCTGCTTCGCCATCAGCTGGGTGCCGAAGTCGGAGGGCTTGCGGCGGCGCTGGCCGTGTTGGCCGGGACCGTATTCGCGGTTGTTGAAGGGGCTCTTCGGGCGACCCCAAAGGTTGACGCCCAAACGGCGGTCAATCTTGTACTTCGCAGAAATGCGCTTACTCATGGTTCAATTTTCCCGTCTTTAACGTCGGTTGGTCTTAATGTCCCGGTAGTCCGACCCCCGCCCTAAGCCATTGAAACAATTGCTTCAATGGCCGTTGGGCAAGGCGGCGTGCGAAATGCCCTCAATGTCGAGGCAATCCCGCCACATTCCCGGAAAGCGGCCGCACTATAGGGATCGGTGACCCTTTGTCAAACCCCGGGGACGTCTGAAACCGAGGCAAGCCGCCCTATTCCAAGCGCCCAGCCCGCCGCAACGCCTCGGCGATGCCATGCAGGGTCCGTACCTCCTGGCTGGTAAGGCTTGCCCGCTGGAACATGTTTCGGATGTTGCGCACCGTCACCGGGCGCAGATTCGGCGATTTGAAAAAGCCGCCTTTGTCCAATGAAGCTTCCAGCCGGGTCAGGAAATTCAGCAACTCGTCCTTACCGGCAAGATCGGAATCGCCGACCTGGAAGCGCTCTTCCGGTACCTCGATCCGGTTTTGATACCATTCATAAGATATCAGCAGAACCGCCTGGGCCAGGTTGAGCGACCGGAATGACGGGTTCAGCGGTGCTTCGATGATATTGTCCGCCAGGGTCACGTCTTCGTTGTCCAGGCCCGCCCGTTCACCGCCGAACAGAACACCGTACCGATTGCCTGCCTTATGGACCTCCAGAAATTCCCTGCCCGCGGTGCGGGGCGTGAGCACGCGGCCCACCATGTCCCGCGGCCGTGCCGTCGTAGCATAGACCCGTTGCAGGTCCGCGACCGCGTCGGCTGTCGTTTCAAAGACCTGGGCATTGTCGATCACACGGTCCGCACCGGCGGCCGAGGCGACCGCTTCCGGGTTGGGCCAGCCGTCACGCGGCGCCACCAGGCGCAATTCCGCCAAGCCGTTGTTCAGCATCGCGCGGGCAACCATGCCGATGTTCTGACCCAGTTGCGGCTTCACCAGTATGATAACGGGCCCGCCGTCGGGCAGGCCATCCAATTGGGTCGAATCCGTTCCGGCCATGTCCGGTCCCGCAGCTTTCCATGCAAAGTGTTCGAAATCGGGCGATTGTTTGACCCCAAGCCTCGGTCTTGTCAATGAAGCCGGATCGAGGCGGCGGGCACCGGCGAACCGATTCCTGTTTGACGAGGCGCTATACTGCCCGTTACCTGATTGCCGTAGCGGAAAAGGGAGAACTGGAATGGCTGAGAAGGTCTTGGGCGTGGTCGGCGGCAGCGGACTGTATGCGATCGACGGGTTGGAAGACGCCGCCTGGCGCACGGTCGAAGGGCCCTGGGGCAAACCGTCTGACCAGATTCTGGAAGGGCGGATAGGCGACACCAAGGTCTGCTTCCTGCCCCGGCATGGGCGCGGCCATGTGGAATCGCCGACGACCATCAATTACCGCGCCAATATCGACGCGCTGAAACGCTGCGGCGTCACCGACATCATCTCGCTTTCCGCCGTGGGCTCGCTGCGCGAAGACCTGCCGCCCGGCACCTTCGTTATCGTCGACCAGTTCATCGACCGCACCTTCGCGCGGGAGAAAAGCTTTTTCGGTAAAGGCATGGTTGCCCATGTGCCGCTGTCTCACCCGGTCTCAAGCTGGATCGGCAATATCGCCCAGGCCGGTATGGAACAGATCGGCATTCCGCATCACCGGGGCGGCACCTATGTGGTGATGGAAGGCCCGCAATTCTCGACCCTGGCGGAATCGGAACTCTACCGCAGCTGGGGCGCCTCGGTGATCGGCATGACGAACATGCCGGAAGCCAAATTGGCGCGGGAGGCGGAAATCCGTTACGCGACCGTCGCCATGGTCACCGATTTCGACTGCTGGCATCCGGACCACGATACGGTGGATGTCGCGCTGGTGGTGAAGACGCTGCACGACAACGCGGACAAGGCCCGCGCGCTGACCAAGTTCATGGTGGAGAACATCAACAGCTGGGGTACCGAGCCGACTTGCGGCACGGACACGATCCTGGACGCTGCCCTGATCACCCAACCCGACGCCCGCGACCCCGCCATGGTCGCCAAACTGGATGCGGTCGCGGGGCGGGTGCTGGGCGGCTGACAAGTCATGCGCGGAACGCACGGCGCGGTCGGTCGCCATGCGATAATTCCGCTACTCGCATATTCCACGGCAACCCATATGCCGCACGCATTAATCCGAGGGAGGATAACCCCAATGCGTGCGCTTCTCATTGCAACAGTCGCGGCAATCGCGATTTCCGCCTGGCCCGCGTCGGCCCAGGTCGTTCAAAACAAAAAAACATGCTTCCAGGCCGTGGAAGACGCCAAACAGGCGAACCAAGAGTCCGCGATTTCCGAAAAGGCGCATGCCGATGTCGCAGAATTGATCCGTGTTTCGGAGCATCTCTGCACCCAGGCTAATTTCGTCTATGCGGAGAGTTTGCTGGCAATCGCGCGCGGCATGACTGCACAGGAGTAAAGTCACACGCGTTGCGCCTTGCGCCGATTAACGGTTTGAGTGATCCTCCCCCCGCATTCATTTCGCGGGGGGAAGTCATGTACAAATTGTATTGGTGCGCGCAGACGGCGGCTTTCGGACCGCACGCGGTGTTGGAAGAAATCGGCGTCGAGTATGAGATCGTGCCGGTCGATATCTACAAGGACGAACACCTGACGCCCGAATACCTCTCGATGAATCCGGCCGGCAAGGTCCCGGCGTTGAAATTATCGGACGGGCGGGTCATGCATGAAGCCGCCGCGATCATGCTCTATCTGGCGGAGACGCATCAACGCTCCGACCTGGCCCCCGGCCCGGACGACCCGATCTTGGGTGAATTCCTGAGCACCTATTTCTATCTGACTTCGGTGGTGCAGAATGCGCACAAACAGTTCTACTACCCGCATCGTTTCACGACGGACCAGGCGAACACCGACGCGGTGAAGAACCAGGCTCGGCTGAACATCACCGAAGAATGGAAGGTGATTGAGAAACGCTTGAACGCCGGCGGCCCCTTCGTCTTCGGGGACCGTTACACCTTGTGCGACATGTTCGCGGTCATGCTGATCACCTGGAACCCGGACACCGAGCAACTGCTGACTGAGTTTCCGGGCCTGAAACGTTGTTTCGACGCGGCCCTGGAGCACCCCGCCATGGCGAAAGTGATGGAGTTGCATAATTGAGCCTTAGGCATATTGCCGGGCTTCTTGCGGCAATTGTTTTCCTTACCACCCCGGCACTGGCGCAGCAGGCTGTGTCCCCGTCGCTGGAGAGAGGTGATTTTGGACCGTTCGTTCGATCACTGAACGAAAAGCCCTATGGCTATATGCTGGTTCCCGATCCCACGGGGAACGCACCGACGGCCGTGGTCGAGCGATTCGAACTGCGTGACGGCGACTGCGGCGTCAATGGTGCGTGGAGCGATTGCGAGAAAGACAGAGAGCGGTCTGAACTTCGCGAAATGGGCGCGCGCAGCCCTGAAGGGACGGAAGCGTGGTACGGCTGGTCATTCTACTTGCCGCAAGACTGGCCGGACGTCTGGCCGACCAAGACCGTGTTGGGCCAGTTCCACCAAATCCGGTCCCACCCCATATGGATGTTCCTGCTAAAGAACGGCGGTCTGGTCCTGGACGATCAATCGACGGGCCGCACGACCCGAACCGTCGAATTGATCCCGAAAGATGATCTGCGCGACCGCTGGCACAGGGTCGAGATCAATGCGAACTGGCGGAACGACGACCAAGGCTTCTTCCGCGTTTGGATAGACGGTGAGACGAAAATCGCTTGGACCGGCCCAACGATGGATGCCGAGACCGTCTATTTCCGCTACGGGGTCTACAGAAGCTTCGTCTCTCGATTTAAAAACGCGACGGGTGCGGACACGATGCCGACACAAACCGCCTATTTCGCCAATGTCCGCCGTGCTGCGGCACGTGAAGGTCTTGCCGCTCCGGGCGACCGATAGGATCCACTCCCGGCTCTTCGACACCGATGGCATACGGGGCGATACTTCTATCAACTTGCCGCGGGGTCGAGGTTGAAGGCATGGACAGAGGGGGTTCCGTGGCGGGTGCGGCTGCTTGTTTGATCCTTGCGACGCGCGCTTCATCCATCGCATATCGTGACCTGTTGCTTTTCGCAGGCGGCCACGCGGTGGATATAGCAGTCCCGATAGGCCTCGATATCGAACAGGCTCAACAGCGCCTTGGTGTTCGGATAGCGTCCGATGGCCGCGATGTCCCAATCGTCCTGTGCGCCCATGAACCTGCCTTCGACCGGGCCGACGAACAGGAATTCACCGCCCGTGCTTTGCATCGACGGCACGCTGACCGTGGCATACCGGTCGAACGCATCCTTGCCGGACCCGCCGAAATCCATACCCGCCGGGTAGAGGGCCGTTTCCCGAAGTTTGAACAGGTTGATCAAGGTGACCGGCCGTTCCACTTCCCTTTCCAACATGCGCCGCCAATCGGCCGCTGTCGGCGCGGCGCCGTCCAATCCGTTTCCGTACATGCCAAGCAGTCGGTCTATCCTGTCATCCATATTCTGTTTTGCAGTCATCACGACTCTCCGTATAATTTGACATGCGACAAATTAGTGTGAATTTTACGTATGTCAAAAAATAAAAAATCCGATCGGACCAAGGCTGAGATCTTGGACGCCGCCTGGGATTTGATGGCCCAGCGCGGGTCATCCGTTTCCATGGCTGAAATTGCACAGGCAGCGGGTGTGACAAGGCAACTGGTGCATCACTATTTCGGATCGCGCGGCGCATTGCTGACCGCCTTGGTGCGCCGGGCGGACGACCGATTCGAGATATGGGAGGGGTTCGCCACCGGCATGGCGGAAAAGGACCCAAAGGCCAGGCTAGAAGCCTGCCTGGACGCCTGGCTCGCCTTCATCCCCAAGATCCACCCCGTGGCGACGGACCTGATCCGCATGCGCGCGACCGACCCGGATGCGGCGGATGCCTGGAAGGACCGGATGGGCGAATTGCGCACCTTTTTCGTTACCCTGACGAAATCGATACAGCGCGACGGCGCCCTGGCGGATGGATGGACGGCGCGCAAGGCGGCGGAATACATCTGGTCTTCCTGCCATGTCCTTTATTGGGACCTGTTGGTCCGGGAATGCGGATGGCGCCCAGCCGATGCCGACCGTGCGATCCATGACACCATCAAAAGGGCAATTCTTAAACCGCGTTCCTGAGCAGCGGCACGACCACGTCCTGGCTCACCCCTTCGCGAAACAGCAGATAGGCGTCGGCACCGCGGAATGGGATGTTCAGGCAGTCGGATTCAATCGACCGTATTGTTGCATCACCGCTTTCAGCGCATCGGTGTCGATGGCCGCGCAGGTCAGCCCCGGGGGTTTAAAGGTTGGACAGGTCTCCGCCGCGACCAGGGCATTGATGACGGCTTCGTCCACGGCCTGAACGGCGGCCAGATACAGCGGGTCAAGACGGTCGATGTTCAACTCACTCCGCTCGATCAGAAGCGGCGCGGTTTCCGGCTGGTCCTGAACATTCGCCGTCGAGAAGGCGAGGAAGATATCCCCGGAACTGTTCCCGCCCGGCGTGCCGGAACGGCCGATGCCGATGGCGGCGCGTTTCGCCAATTGGCGCAAGCTGGTGCGGCTCAACGGGGCGTCGGTTCCCAGGATAACGATGATCGATCCCATTTCCTGGGCCCGCAGACGGTCGTCTTTCAGGTGTTCGCCGACCGGCACGCCGCAGATCGTCAACCAAGGACGGATACCGTGATTGGCCTGGACCAGCGCACCGACGGTAAAATCATTGCCGCCGCCGTAGGAGACCTTCCGTGAAGCGCTGCCGGTTCCCCCTTTGAACTCGTAGCAGATCATGCCGTTCCCGCCGCCGACATTGCCTTCCGCGACGGGGCCGGATTGCGCAGCATTCAGCGCATCGATGGCGTCCTGATCGGTGACGTATTGCGCGTTGATATCGTTCAACACGCCGTCATAGGTTTCCGCCACGACCGGCATCGCCCAGGAATGTTCTGAGGCGTACCATTCCGGCCACCGCTGCATCATCCACCGTGTGGCGCCATGATGGACCATGCCGATACCGTGCGTGTTGGTAATGCAGACCGGCCCGATGAAATAGCCTGCATCGTCGATCCAATGGGTGCCCGTCATCTCCCCATTCCCATTCAGCGAGTAATGACCGGCCCAGATTGGGCGCGGCTCACCCTCGTCATCGCGGGGTATGATCGCCGTGACGCCGGTGCGCATGTTCTTCGCGTCATCGGTGAGCGTCGTGTAGCCGACCTTCACCCCCGGAACATCCGTAATGGCATTCCACGCACCGGTTTCGCCCGGAAAGGGCAAGCCAAGGTCTCTGGCACGGGGTTTGGTCATGGACACCCTCCTGATTTTACGGCGCTACCTTACACCTTCGCGGAACAGCAGATAGGCATAGGCGTCGCGGAGCGCGATGTAGGATGAGTCGATGACGTTGGGGGAGACGCCGACGGTGGCCCAGCGGTGGCCGTTGTGATCGGCGCTTTCGATGACGGTGCGGGTCACCGCGTCCGTCCCGGTACTGTCGTGGCGGGGCGGCATGATGCGCACCTTATAGTCCACCAACTGCATCTGGCCGAGCTGCGGATAGACCGAGGACAGTGCCTCCCGCAGGGCCGTGTCGAGCGCGTTGACCGGGCCGTTGCCCATGGCGACGCGCATGATCTGTTCGCCTTTCACCTGGACGGTTACCGTGGCTTCGGATTCCGTCACCAATTCGCCCTTGGCGTTGCGGCGGCGATCATCCATGACGCGAAACCGATCGGTGGTGAAATAGCGCGGTACTTCGCCGAGCGCCTGACGGGCGAGCAGTTCGAAACTGGCTTCCGCCCCGTCATAGGCATAGCCCGCATATTCCTTTTCCTTCACCACTTCCAGCAGGCGGCGGATCTTGTCCTCGTCCGTTACCTCGATGCCGATCTCAGACAAGCGCGCCAGAACGTTCGCCCGTCCGGCCTGGTCGGAAACGACGATGGTGCGGTGATTGCCGACAAGCGTCGGGTCGATATGTTCGTAAGTGCGCGGATCCTTGGCGACGGCGGAGACATGCAGCCCGCCCTTATGCGCGAAGGCGGCTTCCCCGACATAAGCTTGATGCCGGTTCGCCGGGCGGTTGAGACGTTCGTCGAGCAAGCGCGACAGCTCCGTCAGCTTCGCCAAGCCCCCTTCGGTCAATCCGGTCTCGTACCCCATCTTCAGGGTCAGCGACGGAATCAGGGAAATGATATTGGCATTACCGCAGCGTTCACCCAACCCGTTGAGCGTGCCCTGGACCTGGCGTGCGCCCGCGCGCACGGCGGCGAGCGAATTGGCAACCGCGTTTTCCGTATCGTTATGGGCGTGGATGCCGATATGGGAACCCGGAACGACCTTCACGACCTCGCCCACGATCTGTTCGATTTCGTGCGGCAAGGTGCCGCCATTGGTGTCGCAAAGCACGACCCAGCGTGCCCCGGCTTCGTACGCCGCGGTCACGCATGCCATCGCGTAATCGGGATTGGCCTTGTAGCCATCGAAGAAATGTTCCGCGTCATACAGCGCCTCGCCCTTCTTTTCTTTGGAAAGGGCGATACTGTCCCGGATCATGGCGACATTTTCCTCACGCGGGATTTCCAGCGCGACATCGACATGAAAGTCCCAGCTTTTGCCGACCAAACAGGCGGCCGCGGCCTTGGAATTCAAGATCGGCGCAAGGCCCGGGTCGTTATCCGCGCTGCGGCCCGGCCGGCGGGTCATGCCGAAAGCGACAAGGGTCGCGTGTTTCAGCACCGGCGGGGTTTCGAAGAAACTGCTGTCGGTCGGGTTCGCGCCCGGCCAGCCGCCCTCGATATAGTCGATGCCGATGTCGTCCAATGCCGCCGCGATCGCGGCTTTGTCCGCCACGGTGAAATCGACGCCCTGTGTCTGTGCGCCATCTCGCAATGTGGTGTCGAACAGATAGACCCTGTCAGCCATCGTCTTTTCCTTCCCTATCCGCGCCGCCATTCAGTGGCACCGCCGGGCTTGTCTTCCAGCACGACGCCCTGCGCCTTCAACCCATCGCGGATTTCGTCCGCGCGGGCGAAGTTCTTTTCTGTCTTCGCCGCGATCCGCTCGGCGATCAATGCTTCGATTTCTTCAGCCGACGGGCCGCCCGCGGCACTCGCCGACCCTTCGCCTTTGAGCCATTGATCGGGGTCCACCGCCAGCAGGCCCAGTGCCTCAGTGCAGTGCAGAAGCCGATCCAGATCGCCGATCGCCGCAATGCGCGCGCTCACCTGTGTGCCCTGCTTGGGCGCGTTTTCTACTTTCATCAGACTCATATTCAACTGCCGCGCGATACCAAATACGACAGCAAGCGCTTCGGCCGTATTGAGATCGTCCTCCAACGCGCCATAGAAGCTTCGAATGGTTTCGTCCGACGGATCGACGCCGGGGAGTTCCTCCATCAGGGGTTCGGCCTTTCTCAGCGTCCCGTACAGACGGTCGAGGGTCGCCTTCGCTTCTCGGCATTTCTCTTTCGAGAAGTCGAGCGGCTGGCGGTAATGGGTCTGCAGCAGGACGAGGCGCAGGGCCTCACCCGGAAACTCCTCCAGTAATTCGGCGACGGTGTAGAAGTTGCCGAGGGATTTCGACATCTTCTCGCCTTCGCTGAGCAGATAGCCGTTATGCATCCAGTAGCGGGCGTAGTCCGAGCCCTTGTGACCGCAGCAGCTTTGCGCAACTTCGTTCTGATGGTGGGGGAATATCAGATCCTGCCCGCCGCCATGAATGTCGAAGGTCTCGCCCAGATACTTGCTACTCATGGCCGAGCATTCGATATGCCAACCCGGCCGGCCATAGCCCCAGGGACTTTCCCAGCCTGGTTCGTCGCCGGAAGACGGTTTCCACAGCACGAAATCGGCCGGGTCTTTCTTGTAGGGGGCGACTTCGACCCGCGCGCCGGCCACCTGCTCGTCCCGGTCGCGGCCTGAAAACTTGCCGTAATCCGGCCAGGACGGCACGTCGAACAGCACATGCCCGTCCTTTTCATAGGCATGGCCGTTTGCCACCAGCTTTTCGATAATATCGATCATCTCGGCGATATGGTCGGTCGCGCGCGGCTCCACATCCGGGGCGACGCATCCCAGCGCAGCGGCGTCCTGGTGGAAGGTCTCTATCGTCGCGTCGGTGAGCTCGCGGATGGTAATCCCGCGCTCGGCAGCGCGATTGTTGATCTTGTCGTCAACGTCCGTGATGTTCCGAACATAGGTGACCTTCCCGTCGAATTCGTGGCGCAACAGCCGGGCGAAGACATCGAACACCACAAGCGGCCGGGCGTTGCCGATATGGATCCGGTCGTAGACCGTCGGTCCGCAGACATACATGCCGACGCCCTTCCCCGCGGGATCGATCGGTGTGAATTCTTCTTTCTGCCGTGTCGCCGTATTATGAATCCGAATGGTCATGACCTGCTGCCTCTGAGCATCCGCGCGGCGGAGCCCTCAAAAATATTCAATTTGGGAAGTTAAGCGGCTTCTTTGTTCCGTCGGCCACCGAAACGCTGTCGAAGGATCAACAGCACCGACAGCCGCAAATAATGCGGCAGGGGGAGATAATGATGATTGCGGTGGGGGACATGCCCTAACGCCTCGCCTCGGATCGAAACCGGGCGCACTATAGGGAAAACGACCCAGTCTTGGCAATCCGCCAAAAGCGGCGGGAATTTGAAGTCTTCCAGGCGGCGCATGCACAAAACTCGACCAATCATCCTCAATGTCAACGGCCATTGAATACATTGGTTCCACCATCCACACAGGGCCCGCCGTAACCTGCTAAGGATTGCGACATAACGGCTAGGGCAATGGCTATCCTGCCTTTCCCGACGATGCCAGTTTACGCGAAGGGGCACAGCCCCGGAATGGATCGAGGTTAAGATGAGTGTTGTTTCAGTCATGGCGCGGACCGGTATCGCAGCCTGCGCAATTTTTCTGGGTGTTTCCGCTGCGAACGCCGCGACGACCAGCTTCGACTTCAGCGGTGGTGCGAATACCGCCTTCGCGAACGGCACGCTTTCCATTCCCTCGGTCGAGGGTGGCGTGACCTTCTACGGTTTCGATTTCGACAAGACCAACAACACCTGGGGAAACTCACCGACACCGGTGGCGCATACCACGGACGGCGTCGGCGTCTGGTCGCGTGAAGAATACGCGAACGACCAGAACCATCCGCTCGCGCCGTATACGGACAGCTACACCTCGCTGGAATATCTGGTGATGAAACTGCCGACGGCCGGGAATTGGACGCCGGTCTCCGCCACGTTCAACTTCCTGAACCAACAGAACTTCTCGATCTTCGGGTATAACGACACGACCGGCGGCGGCTTCCTGGCCACCGGCGCGGCCTTCAGCGGTGTCCTCGCGGACTTGGAACTGATCGGCCAGCAGCCGACGACCTCGGGCGACACGTTCGAATTCGCCGGCGGCCTGAGCCCCTTCGAATACATCGTCTTCACGACCAGCTCGACCAACAATAACGACAACCGTTTCTTCGTCAGCGGTTTCGAAGGTCAGACCGGCGTTGTACCGCTTCCGGCCGCCCTGCCGCTGTTGCTGAGCGGGCTTGGCGGGTTCGGCTTGATCGGCTTCATGCGTCGCCGCCGCGCCGCTGCCTGAAGTCTCAGACACTAGAATACAAAAAGGCCCCGGTTTCCGGGGCCTTTTTTTAAGATGACCGCGCCGAGCCTTACCCTCGCAAGCGCGTTTCCGCCCGCTCTTTTCCGATCAGCGGCAGCAGGTCGCGCAGTTCCGGCCCGTTGTCGCGGCCGGTGAGCGCGCGCCGCAGCGGCAAGAACAGCTGTTTGCCCTTGCGGCCGGTGCTGTCCTTCAAGGCGCCGGTCCAAGTCTTCCAAGTGGTTTCGTCATAGGGCGTGTCCGGCAAGGCTTCGGCGGCCTGGGCCAGGAAATCGCGGTCCTCGTCTTCGATCGCCGGGTCGATCTTCCCGTTACAGACCTCCCACCAATAGGTGGCGTCGGAAATTCTGGCGATATTGCCGTGGATGACGGTCCAGAAGGCCTCGTCCGCCTCCGTCAGTCCCGCTTCGGCAAGGCGGCCCTTCACCGTGTCGAAGGACATGTGATGGATAACCTTGGCGTTCAGCGTATCCAGTTCCGCCGGATCGTATCGCGGGCCCGCGCGCCCGAAACCGGAAATATCGAAATTCCGGGCCAGATCGGCCATGCCTTCGGACCCGTCCGGCGCAATCGCCGTGCCCAAATGGGCGAGATAGGCGGCAAGCGCGACGGCCTCCGTCCCTTCCGCCCGAATTTCAGCCAAGCCGAGACTGCCGATCCGCTTGGAAAGCGCCTTGCCATCGGCACCGACCATCAACGGCATATGCGCAAAAGCCGGCACGTCGTAGCCCAATGCCTGGAACAACTGAACCTGAACGGCCGTGTTCACCACATGGTCCTCGCCGCGCATGACATGGGTGATGAACATCTCCCCGTCGTCGACGACGGAGCTCAAGGTATAGAGCGGCCGGCCGTCCTCGCGGACCAATACCGGGTCGGACAGATGGCCCGGCTCGAAATGCACATGCCCGCGACCCAAATCGTCCCATTCCACCGGCTCATCCAGCAGGCGGAAGCGCCAATGGGGCGTACGGCCCTGTTGCACGAAAGCGGCCTGTTCGTCCGCACTCAGGTCCAAGGCGGCGCGGTCATAGACCGGCGGCTTGCCCTGCCCCAACAAGATCTTCCGCTTCAGGTCGAGTTCTTCCTGCGTCTCGTAACAGGGATAGAGGCGGCCTGACGCCTTCAAGCGCTCCGTCGCAGCGTCATAGCGTTCCTGACGGGTGGATTGGCGGGCAAAGTCATCCCAGTCCAGGCCGAACCATTTCAGGTCCTCGATGATCCCCAGTTCGAATTCCTTTGTCGAGCGTTCCGCATCGGTATCGTCCATGCGCAACAGCATCTCGCCACCGTGGTGACGGGCGTAAAGCCAATTGATTAGCGCGGTGCGCGCATTGCCGACATGCAGGGAGCCTGTCGGGCTGGGCGCGAAACGGACGCGGACGGTCTTGCCGGTCATAAGAACAACTTCCTTGAAAGAGCTTAAAGAATTTTCCGAAACGCGTTGGTAATCGGATAACGGCGGTCCTTGCCGAAGGCGCGCGACGTGACTTTCACACCGGGCGGCGCCTGGCGGCGTTTATACTCCGCCAAGTCCAGCATGCGCCAGACCCGCTGGACCGTTTCCGGATCATGCCCGCGGGCGACAATTTCGTCGACGGACTGTTCACCTTCGATCAGGCCCGCCAGGATATCGTCCAGCACCTCGTAGGGCGGCAGGGAGTCCTGATCGGTCTGGTCCGGTTTCAGTTCGGCGCTGGGCGGCTTGGTGATGATGCGTTCCGGCATCACCGCACCGTCGGGACCCAGCACGCCTGACGGCTTATTTTCATTCCGCCAGCGGCACAGCGCGAAGACATCCATTTTATAGACATCCTTCAGCACGGAGTAGCCGCCGCACATGTCGCCATAGAGCGTTGCATAGCCGACGGACATTTCCGACTTGTTGCCGGTCGTCAGCAGCATGTAACCGAGCTTGTTGGACATGGACATCAGAACCAACCCGCGCGATCGCGCTTGGATATTCTCTTCCGTCGTATCCGCGGCGAGCCCCTCGAACAAAGGCGCCAGCATACCCTCGAAGGCCTTCATGGCGGGCTCGATCCCAACCTCGTCCAGCTTTGCGCCCAACAGGCGCGCGGCTTCCGCGGCATCCTCCAGGCTTTCCCGGCTGGTATAGGGCGACGGCATCATCAGGCAATGCACCTTGTCCGCCCCCAAGGCGTCAACCGCGACCGCCGCGGACAAGGCGGAATCGATCCCGCCCGACATGCCAAGCACGACGCCCGGGAAACCGTTCTTCTCGACATAGTCGCGCAAGCCGAGAACCAGGGCTTTGTACATGCCCGCCAGCCGGTCCGGCGGCGGCACTTTCGTACCCGGTTCGCAGTACCAGCCATCCGGCCCGCGCACCCAATCGGTCATCAGGATCGCTTCCTCGAAAGCCGGCCCCTGGACAGGAAGGCTGCGGTCACCGTTCAGCACGAAGGAGGCCCCGTCAAAGACCAGTTCGTCCTGGCCGCCGACCTGGTTCAAATAGGCCAATGCCAGACCACTTTCGACCACCCGGTTGGTCACCAGTTGAATCCGGAAATCAGGTTTATCGACCTCAAACGGCGATCCGTTCGGGACCAAAAAGAACTCCGCTCCAGATTCTTCCAGGCATTCGATTACGTCCGGCGTCCATATATCTTCGCAAATGGGCACGCCGATGCGAACGCCCTTGAAACTGATCGGCCCCGGCATGTCGCCCGGAATGAAAACACGTTTTTCGTCGAAGACACCGTAATTGGGCAGGTCCACCTTGTGCCGGACGGCGACGATCTCTCCCCCCGCCAGCAACAGAACCGCGTTATGGGCCTTGGCATGGGTCTGCTTTTCGCCGCGCCACGGCGCCGTCACCAGCATTGCCGGGCCGTCATCGGCGGTATCGTGGGCAAGATCGCGCACCGCCGCTTCGATCTTGTCCAGGAAGAAGGGTTTCAGAACCAAATCTTCCGGCGGGTAGCCGCTGATCACCAATTCGGTGAACAGCATCAGGTCCGCATTGGCCGCCGCCGCTTCGGCCCGGGCCGCGCGAACCTTTTCAACATTCGCCGCAATAGCCCCGACGGTCGGGTTCGCCTGGCACAGCGCTATCCGCAATCTATCCGTCATCGAAGATCTCTACTTCCCTCGTCCGGCGAAACACTCGCATCGGGCGTCGTGGGTCCGCAGTTCGGAAACTCCGGTCTGCCCCTCAAACGCCAGCATCGCGACTATGGCCAACGTTACTGGATAATCAAGGCAGTATAATCAAGCTTCACGGTGCTTCTTGCCATGATATCGCCTGTAAAATCGGGCGATAACCCCAACGAATAGCCGCCCGACGGCATGGTCGGCGCCGACTGCCGCAGGTCACCAGCATTAATATATTCTTTACTGCTTCTATGCTGTTCTCCTCATGCCTTTCCGGGCGATCCGTCTGCGCTAACCAAGCAGGAGGATTTGTGGATCGGCAAGGGTGGGCGGAAGCCGGTTACAGTTCACCCAGGCGCTGGGGGGCGGCCTCTCGATCTGCTGCGGTGAAGCGATGGAGCTGGGTATGGCAGGCATTTTTCGTTTAACCAGACCGCACGGATTCGCAAACCCATATGTTATTGTCCGAGGGCATAAAAGCTGAGCTTGGCTGGCGGGACCTAGTGGGTTCCCGCCTGGGTCGGCGCCTTGCGGGCATCATTTTTCTCAGCATCATAGCCATTGAAGGCATTGTGCTCGTTCCATCCTATTTCAACCAGCACGCCATTTATCGCACAGAAGCCATCAGGATCGGTCAAGTTGCGAGTGACGCGCTTGCCAATTTGGCCGCTGTGGATAGCGGTGGATGGACCGTCGTGCAGCCCGGCCAGAAATTCTCTTCGGCCGAGGAAATCGTCGGTGGGGCGATTTGCAAACCCGGAGGCGATTGCACGGTTCAATTCGGTGAAAGTATCGGCGATACCGAAGCGATTCCCGAAAAGGATGGCAACTATGCACAGCCGGAAGCTGACAGGTTGAAAACCGTCCGTACCGTTGAAACAAGCAGCGGCACCTACCGCATCGTCGTTGTCGTTGATACGGCCTGGACGACGGAAGCATTGCTGAAAGATCTTCTACACGTCGCCATCCTTGTTGCTTGTATTGGGATTATTTTCGCTTTGATCGCCGTGGTCTGCGTCGGCAAGATCGTACTCTTTCCGCTAATGCAGTTGAGCAGAAACCTTTCCGCTGCACTGGAACATCCAGACAGGCCGAACGACTTCGTCATTTCCCACGACCGGAATGATGAGATCGGGCGGTTGCTGGATCGTTACAACACTATTCTGCAAGACAATGCCATGCGGGAGGCGAACCGGAGGGAAGCGGAGAGCCACGCGCTTTGGCTGGCACGCTTTCCCGAGGAAGACCCGTCGCCGATCATCCGTCTTTCCGACACGGGGCGGGTCCTCTACGCGAACGAAACCGCGGAAAAACTGGTTCAGGCCCTCGTCGTCGGCGATGCACGCAGGTCGCTATTGGCTTCGATCGAAATGGCGCAGGAAAAACAGGGACCTATAACCCTGACACGTCAAGTCGGCACCACCGTTTACCGGCTCTTGCTCGTGCCGATCAAGGGCGAGAAGTATCTGAACATCTATGCATCCGACATAACCGAAATGGTTCGGGCGCGGGACGACTTGGCAAAATCCAAAACCGCCCTCGAAGATGCCGTCGTCCAACGCACCGCGGAACTGCAGACCATCCAGCAACGTCTCACCGATGCGATCGAATCCATGGATGACGGCTTTGCCTATTTTGGGCCGGATGGCAGGTTGGCCCTGTATAATCAGCGCTACGCACAAGTCTATGAAGGGTCGGAACAGATTATCAAAACCGGATCCACCCTTGAAGAAATTCTGCGATACGGGATGGAGCATGGCTGGTATCCCGGATCCGAGAAAGACCCGGAAGCGTGGCTGCAGAACCGCCTGGCAATTCGCCGCGAGGCCACCGGTCAACCTTGGATAACGCGGGCGAAGTCCGGACGGTATTATCGTATTCGCGATTACCGCACCAAGGATGGCGGAAGCGTTACGGTCCGCGTCGATGTCACCGACCAGATGCGTCAAGCCGAAGAATTTGCGTTGGCGAAGGAAGCCGCCGAAGGAGCATCGCGCGCAAAATCGGAATTCTTGGCCACCATGAGCCACGAGATCCGGACGCCTATGAATGGTGTAATGGGCATGGCCAACTTGCTGCTCGACAGCAATCTAAACCCACAGCAAAAGTCGATGACGCGGACCATCCTGGACTCCGCCAATGGTCTGTTGACCGTCATCAACGACATTCTCGACTTCTCGAAAATCGAATCCGGCAAGATCGAACTGGAAGACGCAGAGTTTCGTCTGGCTGACAGCATTGAGAGCGCCGTCGAGCTGCTCCAATCGCGTGCCCTCGAAAAAAACCTCGTCCTTGGCTCAATCATCGATCCGGCCATGCCTGAACGCCTTATGGGGGATGAGGGTCGGCTTCGCCAAGTGATCATCAACCTTGCCGGTAACGGTGTTAAGTTCACGCAATACGGTTCCGTGACGATCGAGGCACGCGTGGTCGGCCAAGAAAACGATAAGACCCGTATCCGCGTTTCCGTCCACGACACGGGCCCGGGCATTCCGGAAGACATGTTCGATAAGTTGTTCTCGGACTTCTCCCAGCTCGACGCGTCGCGTAGCCGTGCCCATGAAGGGACCGGCCTGGGGCTAGCGATCAGCCGGCGCCTGATCGAGTTCATGGGCGGGGAGATCGGCGTCGACAGCGCCGATGAAGAAGGCAGCACATTCTGGTTCGAGGTCCCTCTGGCCGTACTGGAAGGTCCGAAATATGCCGAGAACGAAGCGATCCCTGCGCTCAATATTCTGATCCATGCCGGTGACGTGCGGACGGGCGAAGTCCTGCAGAGGCAAATCACGGCTTGGGGCGCAACGGCTGAGATCTTGGGCGAAAAACATCGCCTGGATGCCGGACTGCCTCGGGGCTTCGATGCTGTCATCGTCGATGCCGAATACCTGGAAGCGTTCAGAACGGCCCGGGAATTCGCTCTTCTGCAGGCTCATGGCACCGCGGTCATCGTCCTTTCGTCGAACGAATTCTCGTCGCCTGACATCCGCCCCGATGCAACTGTCCTGAAACCGGTCCGTCAATCCGACCTGCTCAATGCAATCATGCATCTGCATGACGATAAGTCCGGCAACCGGCGTGAGGCGAGATCGGAACATCGGCGTGAAGAAGAACAATCCATCCGCGAGAAATCGCAAGGTATCGCGCCGTCCCGCATATTGGTCGCAGAAGACAACCCGGTGAACCAGCAAGTGATCCGCATGATGTTGACGAAGATGGGACACACCATCGATGTCGCCGGAAATGGGGTGGAAGCCGTTTCGCTGGCACGGCAAGCGCCCTACGATTTAATTCTGATGGACGTGCACATGCCGGAACAGGACGGTTTCTCGGCCACGCAGGAAATCAGAAGCTTGGGCGGAAAACTGGAAACGATTCCGATCATTGCCCTGACCGCGAATGTCGAGGCCGGTGTTGAACAGCAATGCTTTGATTCGGGAATGACCGGTTATGTTACGAAACCGGTTCGCGTTCAATCCCTCGCCGATATCCTGCGGGAACAGATCCCGCAGGGGGACAACACGTCACACCGGGAGCGCTTCGTAACCTGATCCATGCAGGTTTCAAAACAGGCCCGCCGCGCCCAACCGACGTCATGACACTACGGGCTATTTCCTAAGAAGGAATTCACGGCCAACCTTGACGCGTGCCTCGCCGTTATAGTCGACAATGTCCGCCGTCGCATAGGTCTCGCGCCAAACATCGGGCAGGTAGCTGCCACTGCCGACAATATCGATGGGCGTGTCGGCCAGGGCCATGACCTTGCATTTTTCAGGACCGAACCCACTCGACCCGACAATCTTCACATTGCCATAACCTTTCCGGTCCAGCGACTCGCGCATATGCCAAATCGCGGCGGCGGAAACGCCCGGCCCGATAAGATGGCGCAATTCGTCTTCGGTCCGATATCCGCGGATGGCCCGTGGCGCGTTGCGGTCAAGCACCGCATAGCTCCCCGCCGGGTCCAACCCTTCGCAAAAGCGCCCGCCGGGCGTGTCCAACCGAACCGCCAACTTGCCGCTTTCCGCCAAATCCGGGAACCGGTCGCAGACAGCCATTGAATCGGTGATCTCATGACCGAAGTAGTCGACCAATACGGTCAGGTTCTGATCAGGAAAAGTCTCGTGATACATTTCAGCCGCGCGCACGGTAGACCCAGCATATCCGATCAAGGCATGCGGCATCGTACCCAGACCTTTTTCCTGACCGAAATAATGGGATGTGGCATCGGTCGCATTGCCAATGAACCCGATTGCGCCGCCTTTGCGCTTCGCCCGCGCCGACCCCACCGATGCGGCATAGGCCATCAGTTCCGCCATTTCGGTCCCGGCGCAATGGCGCGCATCCATCGCCAGGAAGGACACGTTCGGCAATTCCATGCACATGGAAAAGGCATTGTAGGCGGCAACACAGGCCGGGCCGATTTTTTGCAGCAACAACGTTTCCAGATCGACCAGATTGTAGAACGAGCCATGGACATACATCAGCGGCTCACCGGCGCCGACCCAGCGACCTTCGTCGTACATCACATCGATTTTGACTTCGAAACCGCGTTGTTCCGCGACCGACTTCAACCATTCGACCGCCAGACGCGGCGCGGCGACGACCGGTCGGCGCATGAAGATCGCATATGTGACCTTCGTGTCGCCGAACTTGCCGATCGTCTGTTTGGTCCGATTGAAATAAGCGTCGGTCCAGCGGCTCACGCCATCATCGGCCGCCGCCGACCGCTGCTCTTCATCCAACGGAACGCATTTTTGAGCGTCGGACATGCCCCTCTCCCGGGATAGGTCTCGGCCTGATCTGAACGCAGTCTAGGCCGATAAAACGGATCGTTACGACGCCAGTTACGACGCTTGCGCCAATGCCCCGGCCGAACCCGACCGTTCCAGTTTCAGGGCCTCAGCCAGTTGGAACGCCAGTTCCAATGCCTGCGACGCGTTCAACCGCGGATCACAATGCGTATGGTACCGGTGCGACAAGTCTTCGTCTGAAATCGCCTGGGCGCCGCCAAGGCATTCCGTCACGTCCTGCCCGGTCATTTCGAAATGAACGCCGCCGGCATGAGTGCCTTCCGCTGCGTGGACTTCGAAGAAGGCTTTCACCTCAGCCAGGATCCGATCGAAAGGACGGGTCTTGAAACCGCTCGGCGACTTGATCGTGTTGCCGTGCATGGGATCACAAGACCAGACGACCTTGCGGCCTTCCTTCTCCACGGCACGGATCAGCGCGGGCAGATGCTGATGCACCTTGTCGTGTCCCATCCGGGCAATAAGGGTCAGGCGGCCCGGTTCGTTCGCCGGATTCAGCGTATCGATCAGGCGAAGAAGATCGTCCGGCGCAAGCGACGGTCCGCATTTCATCCCGATCGGATTTTTGACGCCGCGCAGGAACTCAACATGCGCGCCGTCCAACTGACGGGTCCGGTCGCCGATCCACACCATATGGGCGGAGCAATCGTACCAGTCGCCGCTCAAGCTGTCCTGACGGGTAAGCGCCTGTTCGTACCACAGCAACAAAGCTTCGTGGCTGGTGTAGAACTCCGTTTCCGCGATCTGCGGAACGAGTTCCGCCGTAAGGCCGCAAGCCGCCATGAAGTCGAGCGTTTCGGAAAGCCGGCCGGCCATTTCCTGATACCGGTCGCCCTGCTTGCTTCCCTTCACGAAGTCCAGGTTCCAACGCTGCACCTGATGTAGATCAGCGAAGCCACCCTGGGCGAAAGCGCGCAACAGATTGAGCGTCGCCGAGGCTTGGTTATAAGCGCTCAACATCCGGTTGGGATCAGGCACACGGGATGCTTCGGTGAAATCGATCCCGTTGATGATATCACCGCGATAGCTGGGCAGTTCCACACCGTCGATGTTTTCCGTCGGCGCGGAACGCGGCTTGGCGAATTGGCCCGCCATGCGGCCGACTTTGACGACCGGAAGCGACGCACCAAATGTCAGCACCACGGCCATCTGCAGCATGACTTTGAAAGTGTCACGGATGTTATTGGCGTGGAATTCCGCAAAACTTTCCGCGCAGTCGCCACCCTGAAGAAGAAAAGCATCGCCATTGGCGACCTTTGCCAAGTCTTCCTTCAAACGACGGGCTTCACCCGCAAAAACCAAGGGAGGATAATTGGCCAGCGTCGCCTCGACGGTATCGAGCGTGCCCGAATTCGGATAATCCGGAACCTGCTGAATTTCTTTGTCGCGCCAAGTATTCGGGCTCCATGCGGCAACCATAGCCCTGTCCTCCAATTTGCAATTATTCCCGCCTTTTAGAGGCTGGGACCGGTTTCTATACGCGGATCAACACAGGTTTTCCACAGTAAAGGTCGGCTTTTGCGCCCTTTGTCGCCGGATTTCCATAACCCAACCGCCATATACTGGATATATCGCGCCGAGCCCGGGCACAAAGTTCATTCACAAAAACTTATACGCCACACCGATCACGACAATAAGGGTAGCAGGCCTAACAGACTGGTCTAATACGCTCTACCTGAAAGCTTTTCCCGTGGATTTCACCAGCCGAGCCGCCTAATGTTTTTCAATAGGGAGACTACAAATCCAAACTGAAAAATCCGACGGCATATTGCTAACACGAACTGGGAGCATCTTTATGGACAAGACAAAACTGAACGAACTGAGCAGGTTGGAACGACAGTTCCGGGCGGCGCAAATCGACCGCCGTTCTTTCATGATGGGGGCATTGGCCCTGGGTCTGACGGTTCCGGCCGCCAGCGCCATGGTGTCGAAGGCGAAAGCGGCGACACCGAAGAAGGGCGGCGTTTGGCGCCAGGGGCTAACAGGCGCCGGCACCGGCGACTCGCTGGATCCCGCACAAATCCTCGATTCCTACATGATCAATGTCAGCTTCGGTCAGTTGCGCAACTGCCTCACCGAAATCGGGCCGGAAAACCAGCTTATTCCGGAACTGGCATCCGGGTGGGAAGCCTCCGACGATGCTTCGCAATGGGTCTTCAAGATCCGCCAAGGCGTTGAATTCCACAATGGCAAGACGCTCGACTCGACAGACGTGGTCGAGTCCTTCCGTCATCACATGGGCGAAAACAGCAAGTCCGCCGCAAAGGGTATCATTGCTGCCATTCAGGACGTGAAAGCAGACGGCAAAGATACGGTGGTCTTCACTCTGTCCGGCGGCAGCGCCGATTTCCCGTATCTTGTGAGTGACTATCACCTTGGCATTTGTCCGGCGAAGCCCGAGGGCGGCATCGATTGGGAATCCGGCGTTGGGACGGGCGGTTATGCTCTGAAGTCCTTCGATCCGGGCGTCCGCACGGTAACCACGCGGAACCCGAACTACTGGAAGGAAGGCGCCGGACATTTCGACGAAATCGTCACACTCTTCATCTCCGATGTCGGCGCCCGTACCAGCGCCCTTCTGACCGGTGAGATTGACGGCATGCAAAACGTCGATCTGAAGACGATGGGCCGGATGAAGAAAATGCCGAACGTGGTTGCCTTCCCAACTACAGGCAATCAGCACATCACCCTGCCGATGCTGTCCAAGTCGGCACCCTTCGACAATGTCGACCTGCAATTGGCGCTTAAATACGCCATCGACCGGGAAGAATGGTTGCAGAAAATTCTGCAGGGATACGGTGAAGTCGGAAACGATTTCCCGATCGGTCCCGTCAATCAGTACCGCGCAACGGAAGAAGAAATTCCGCAACGCGGCTACGATGCGGACAAAGCGAAGTTCCACCTGAAGAAAGCCGGATACGACAGCATCGATCTGAAACTGTCCATGGCCGCGACCGCCTTTGAAGGCGCAGTTGATGCGGGTCAGCTTTATTCCGAAACCGCCAAGAAAGCGGGGATCAATATTTCGATCACGCGCGAAGCGGATGATGGATACTGGTCCAATGTCTGGCTCAAAAAACCCTGGTGCGCCAGTTACTGGGGCGGCCGCCCGACGGAAGACTGGATGTTCAGCCAAGTCTATGCGTCCGGTGCGGAGTGGAACGAAAGCCAATTCGACAACGAGCGCTTCATGAAGCTGTTGATCGAAGGCCGCGCAGAATTGGATCCGGCGAGGCGGCGTGAGATCTATGTGGATATGCAGCGCATCGTCCACGATGAATGCGGTTGCGTCATCCCGATGTTCTCTGCGTTTACCCAGGCGGTTTCCGCCAAGACCGGCCTGCCGGAAAACATCGCCAGTAACTGGGGCTTCGACGGAGAAAAAGCCGGCGAGCGCTGGTGGTACAAAGAATAGGACTTCTCCGCCCCAAAGGCGGCTATCGATATGGAAAAGCCCGGCGGTTGCGCCGGGCTTTTTCTTTGGCCATCAACTGGCCGGGGCACTCAATCCACCATGGCGGCAATCATTGCATTCCCATTGCGTTCCGGCGGCGTATGAAAGGCGCCGTCACGTTTGAAGGTCAGAAATTTGGGGCCGTCCATCGCTTCCGCTGTTGCACGACCGTAAAAAACCGCATGCGCGATCGCGCCGGGCGATAGGGCATCGCCGGTACGCTCCACCGTCCGGATCCCGGCATCCCCCCAGTCCGCCGTGCGTTCCATCAAGGCGTCATGAAGGTCGCTGTTCTGTCGTCGCAGCCCCACGATCACCAGGGACTTGCACGGCAGTTGCGTTTCACGATCGGTCAACATATCGGCAACCGTCGCTGTCGCCCCGTCGAAACCATTGACCCGTTCCAGCGTGCGGATCGGGACACCCAAGTCATGCAGGCGCTGGTGGACAAAAATTTGTTCGTTGGCATTGATCGTCCAGGCGGAAGCCCCGCCCGCCGGGCTGACATAGGTTACAGCCTGGCCGCTCAACGCGATCTTTTCCGCCAAAACACCGCCCATGACATGGAAGTCGCAGTCCAGCACGATCACCGGGCCCTCGGGTTTAGCGCCGGCTGCCAAGTCGCTGGGGGTATAGACGTTAGGGTGGTCCAGTTCCTCACCCGCAATTTCCATTTTTGTGAACAGGGCCGGCGTCCAAGTCGCGCCGGTCGCCAGCACCACACGTTCAAAGCCGAATTCGAGGATTTGTTCCGCATCCAACGCGCTTTCGGAATAGAGTTCCACATTCGGCATGACCTTAAGCTGGCCCAAACGATAGTCGATCACCCGGCGCCAGGCGGATAAGCCCGGCAGCCCAGATTCGAACAGGACCCGCCCGCCCATTTCCGACCCGGCATCGGCGATCGCGACATCATAGCCCCGCCGGCCGAGCGTCAATGCGCATTCCAACCCCGCCGGCCCGCCGCCGACGATCAGAACCCGGTCCGTGGACCCGGCCGGCTTCACTTTTTCCGGATGCCAACCTCGGCGCCACTCTTCGCCGAAGCTGGGATTTTGCGTGCAACGTACAAGGACGCCTTCATGCCAACTGGCGATGCACATATTGCAGCCGATGCACTCCCGGATCTCGTCCTCGCGTCCCTCCCGAATCTTGTTCGGCAGAAAGGGGTCAGCAATGGACGGGCGCGCCGCACCGATGAAGTCCAACACACCGCGGCGAACCTGGGAGACCATGGTGTCCGGCGATGTGAAACGACCCACACCAACGACCGGCTTGTCCGTACAGCTTTTCACAAAACCGGCCATCCGCTCGTGGGATGCTTCCGGCACGAAGCGGGACGGTCCGCAATCGGTCGGACTGGAGTCCATCTTTACATCGAACAGATCCGTATAGGGGCTCAACAGGCTGACTGCTTCATGGGCCTCGGTTTCCATCACCGTGCCGGGCCGTGTCAGCAATTCCTCAAGGCTGATGCGCAAAGCCACGGCAATGCCGTCGCCGACCGCGTCCCGCGTGGCTTCCAACATTTCGCGGATGATACGGACACGGTTTTCCATCGACCCGCCATAGCCGTCCGTGCGCTCGTTATAGTCCGGCAGCATGAATTCGTGCGGCAGATACCCCATGCCGGCATAGACATAGATAATGTCGAAACCGGCTTGCTTCGCGCGCTTCGCGGCCGCGGCCTGCCAGTGGACGAGATCCTTGAGGTCGGCCGCATCCATCGCCCGGGGCCGGCCGGGAGACATGAAAACGGAATGGTTGGAAGACCACCCCTTGCCGGACGGCGTCAGCGCCGGCAGGCGTGTTTGACGGTTCAGGACCCCACCCCCGCCATGGAAAAGTTCGACCCCGGCGAGTGCGCCATGTTCATGCACGGCGTCCGTCATCAAGGCATGGGCACGGATGTCGTCGTCGTCCCACATTGTCGCGAATGGCAACGGTGCGTCGTCACATGACGGATGGATTGAACACGCGCCCGTGCAGATCACCCCCCAGCCGCCCTCTGCCTTGACGGCCCGAAGGCCCGCCCGCACCCTGGGGCTGGCATTTGTCGCGCCGCTTGCGTGGGGAACCTGATAGAACCGGTTTGGCGCCGTCACCGGACCGATCGCAACCGGTTCGAAAAGGGTTTTGAACCGGGCATCGCAATGGTCGATTGTCATGAGGATCACACTCCGGATCAGGAACGGGATTTTTGGCAACTCAGGTTTATTGAACAAATGTACAGTATCACGGGCATATTCGGCCCGCCAACTGAAAACAGGTAAAGAAAATGACCCAGAAAGTGGCCACCGAAACGCAGGCCGGGCGCCGCCTTTCGCCGGAGCGGCGCCGTCACGAGATCATCCAGGGAACGATAAAAGCCCTGGCGGATCACGGCCCACAAAAATGCAGTTTGCGCCAGGTCGCCCGTGACATGGGCATCGCGCCCAGTCTGCTGACCTATTTCTTCAACAGCTGGGCGGAGCTGTTGTTGGAGACCTATCGTTGGCTCGCGGATATGACCGAGAAGGACTATAGCGACTTGGCTGGCCGGCTGGGGCCGGACCCCAAACAGAATTTGCAGGATTATCTCGACCTCTACTTCTCGGACAAATGGACATCTGACGACATTGCGGGCGCCTATATCTCTTTCTGGGCACTCTCCCGCGGCGAAGTGGATCTAAAAACCGAAATGCTCGCGTTCTCCGAAAAAGAACGCGCACGCACACGTCCTTTTCTGGAGGCCTATTTGACCTCGCGCGGCATCACGGAAAACATCGATGCATTGAACGAGGCGTTCTGCGTTATGCTATCCGGTATTTGGTACGAAAACGCCGTGAACCCACTCGCCATGCCCCGTGAAAAGGGGCTGAAAAATGCTTGGACGTTTCTGAACGCAGTTGCGCCCGCCGATACCTGTTAAGCCAAGCCCACTAGCTGAACTTTTCCGCGGGCCCCCACCGCCCTTATCCAATTGCTGAATTCGAGCACTTATTGTACAGTTGTTCAGTAAGGAAGTGCTATGAGGATACGACGGTGAGAAAGAGACAGTCGAACAGGCGGAATAGAAGCGACCGACCGGTCCGCGTCGCCGGGTCGATCACACAAAGCGCATGGTCGCCGGTAACCTACGCCACACCGCCGACAGCCTTCCTCAGCGCGGATGCGGTTGAGGCGATCCACGACACCGCGCTGCATATCCTTGAAGAAATCGGTATGAAAGTGCTGAGCACCGATGCGCGAACCCGATTCAAGGCCGCCGGATTCACGGTGAACGACTCCACTGAAATGGTGCGTTTCGACCGCCAAGGGATCGAACAGGCAATCGCAACCGCCCCGTCATCCTTCCCCCTTCACGCCCGCAACCCGGAACGGAACCTCGAAATCGGCGGCAACAATGCTGTCTTTTCGGCCACCGGCGGCCCGGTCTATTGCATGGATCTGGAAAATGGCCGACGCCGCGGCACCTATGACGAGATGTGCAACTTCATCCGATTGGTGCAAAGCCTGAACATCCTGCATCAAGAGGGCGGCGGCGGGTTCGAGGCATTGGACCTACCCGCGGAAACGCGTCATTTGGACCTGCTCTATGCACAAGCCACCTTGTTGGACAAAAACTGGATGCCCTGGAACATCGGGGCACGGCAGACCATGGATTGCCTGGAAATGGCCGCCATCATGCTGGAGACGGACCTTGAGGGCCTTCGGGAAAAACCGATCTTCACCGGCGTGATCAACACCAATTCCCCCCTGCAATTGGATATTCCGATGGCGGAGGGATTGATCACTTTGGCCGAGTACGGCCAAGCGGCTGTCATCACGCCCTTCACCCTGTCGGGCGCGATGGCGCCCGTCACCCTGGCCGGGGCGCTCGCCCAACAACATGCCGAAGCCATGGCCAGCATCGCCTTGACGCAGATCGTCCGGCCCGGCGCGCCGGTCGTCTATGGTGGGTTCACGTCGAACGTGGATATGAAGACAGGCTCACCGGCTTTCGGGACTCCGGAATATGTTCAGGCCGCGCAGGCCTCCGGCCAATTGGCGCGCCACCTGAATCTGCCGTTCCGGTCCAGTAACGTGACCACCGCGAACACGAGCGATGCGCAGGCTGCCTATGAAAGCATGATGTCGCTTTGGGGCGCGATGAGCGGCGGCGCCAATCTGATCATGCATGCAGCCGGATGGCTCGGTGGCGGTCTGACAGCATCCTTCGAGAAACTGATCCTGGACGCCGAGATGCTGCAAATGATGGCGGCCTATAACAAACCAATGGAAGTTGACCGGGAAGCCCTGGCGATGGACGCGGTGCGCGATGTCGGTCCGGCGGGCCACTATTTCGGCACGGCGCATACTTTGGCCCGCTACGAGTCCGCCTTCTATTCGCCGCTGGTGTCGAACTGGGACAATTTCGATGCTTGGCAGCAGGCCGGCTCGACAACGGCGGAGCAAAGGGCAAATACGATTTGGAAGCAGTTGCTCGCCGAATACGAACAACCCCCTATCGATCCCGGCCTGGATGAAGCATTGCGGGCCTATCGGGACAGGCGGAAGATCGAAATCCCCGGTCGCACGGCCTGACCTAATCTCGGCTTACTTCCGCATTGTCAAAAACAAGGTTGCCCGCGTCCCTCTGTCCCCTGGACCGCGCCCGTCGGTCCCGGCATAGTGCGCCCGCTTGATACGGACCGCCTGGGAAACCATCTTGGGGGAACCATCGTACAGGATGGAAGAACCGTTCAGGTTCCATTGCCCATGTTCCAGGAGGGACCCATGCAGACCACCGGTAGACTTTTCGACGATATCGCGCGCGTCGCCAGCGGGGCGGCCGGTGCGCTTTCGGGCGTCCGGGACGAGGTGGAAGCCTTGGTCAAACACCGAATGGAACGCATTCTGGCCGATATGGACCTTGTTCCGCGGGACGAATTCGAAGCGGTGAAAGAAGTCGCCGCAACGGCGCGGGCGGAACAGGAAAAGCTGGAAAAGCGCGTTACTGCCTTGGAGGCAGCGCTCGCCGGCGAAACCACGCCCCGCAAGCCTGCCAAAAAGGCGACGGCCCGCAAATCGGCGTCCAAGTCCGCCAAGGAAAGCCAGCAGGACGGTTAGACAAAACGGGTCCAGCCTGTGGATAAGATCTGCCGGAACCCTCTGACTCCACAGCGTTTTTTCCGTCCCCAAAAAGGGGCCGCAAATCACTTTGTTAAAATAGCGCCAAGCTCGATTCCCAGCTTTGAGTCTCTAGGAATCGAAAAGGCTTTTATTACACAGGCTTAGCGAAGACGAATTCAGCGCCCTTGCGGCGCTGGAATCGCACATGGCACTCTAACCGTGGTGTCGGGGCCAGCAAGCGATCACAAGATCTGGCGCTTCCACCAACATGTTGGGCAGCTATGCTGCGGCTTTTTTTGCGTCGAGGGGGACGTCCAAATATGGATACAGCGCTTGTTTTTGGCGAAGTCGGTTTCCCCAATCCCTTGGACATCCTGGAAGCGATGTTCACTGAGAATGAGTGGCCCTTCGAACGTCCCGGCGAGGACGAAATCCTTGTCGAAACGACCGGCGGCTGGTGCGACTACCGGCTGTTCTTCGTTTGGCGCGAAGATATGCACGCCCTTTATTTCACCTGCTCGTTCGACATGAAGATCCCGCAGGAAAACCGTGGCCGGATCAACGATTTGCTGGCCATGATCAATCAGCGCATGTGGATGGGTCATTTCGATCTGTGCAGCGAAGACGGCTCACCGACATATCGCCACACGATCCCGACCCGGGGATTGAGCCATGTTTCCGTGGAAACGCTGGAAGATATGATGGACATCGCCCTGGCCGAATGCGAGCGGTTCTTCCCCGCATTTCAGTTCATGATTTGGGGCGGACATTCGCCGGAAGAAGCCGTCAGCGCCGCCCTGTTGGACTGCCAGGGCGAGGCATAAACTTTTATTCCAAACCGTTATATGCTTGCGCGTCAGCCGGCTGGACCTAGAGTCCGACCGCTGGGTAAGTATTGTTGTGTAGGGAGGGGTATATGGCAGAAAAACTGAAGCGCCCGCTGCTGCTTGTCGGCTGTGGGAAAATGGGCGGTGCGATGCTCGAAGGCTGGCTCGCCAGTGGGATTGCAGCCGCCGGAGCCTACGTCGTGGAACCGTTCGGCGCCGATGCTTTCGCGAACCGGCGCGACGTCACCGTCGTCTCCTCTGTTGAAGAATTGCCCGCCGATCTTTCGCCGCAAGTCATAATCCTAGCAGTCAAGCCGCAAGCGATGTCCGCGGTCGTCGGCGCCTATGCGAAGTTCGCGACCCCGGATTGCCTGTTCGTGTCCGTCGCCGCCGGCACGACCATTTCATTTTTCGAAGCGGAACTGGGACCGCAGGCCGCAATCGTTCGCGCCATGCCCAATACGCCCGCTGCCGTCGGGCAAGGCATTACGGTAATCTGCCCCAACGCAAAGGCAACCGCCCAGCAGGTCGCGGATGCCGATATCTTGCTTCAAGCGGTCGGTGAAACGGCCAGGATCGAAGACGAAGCGTTGATGGACGCCGTCACCGGCGTTTCCGGCAGCGGTCCCGCCTATGTGTTTTTCATGATCGAGTGCATGGCGAAAGCCGGTGTGGACGCAGGCCTGCCGGAAGACCTTGCGGCACGCCTGGCATTGCAGACCGTCGCCGGGGCAGGCCACCTGGCCCGGCAGAGCGACGACACACCGGACCAACTGCGCCGCAATGTCACCAGCCCGAACGGTACGACCCAAGCGGCCCTCGACGTTCTGATGGCCGATGATGGGTTGCAGCCCTTGATGACCAAGGCGGTTGCGGCCGCCGCGAACCGAGGACGCGAACTGGCCGGCTGACCGACTGGACGGATCGGATGGGCGGGACCGGCTGGGTGGACCGACTGGAAGCGACACCATGACCTGGCTATTGACCTGCGACGCCCACAGGAAGGCGCTTGCCGAGATAGAGCAAACCAAGTCCGACCGTGCCTCGGCCATTGTCGCCACATCCGTCATCGAAAGAGATTTGGTCAAGGCAATCGCCGCACGGATGGTCGACGACGAGCGCGAGACCAGCATGCTGTTCAAGCATTCCGGCCCGCTGGGACCATTCGAGGCGAAGGTCCACCTCGCTTACTTGATGGGATTGATCGACGGTTCGTTGCGCGACGACCTGACATGCGTCGCCGATATCCGAAACCGGTTCGCGCATCAGGTTGAGCCCCTGCACTTCAATTCGCACACGATCCATGCCTTGTGCGACACGTTCACCATCGTCGACGCGCCGACCTACCCGGAAATTCCCGATCCTACCCTGCCGATAGAATACAGAAGCCCCGCCCGTTTACCCGCGGATGCCACGCCGCGCGCACGGTTCATTCAAACGACAAAACTGTTCCTGATCGCCCTATGGCGTATCAATCACGAGAAGTCGGCCGGAACCTTTGCGGATGGTGCTTGGTCGCCGGCGCCGTAGCCCCTATCCGGCTGCTTTTTCTTCCGGGGCACCGGGTTCATCATCGGAAACACTGTCCGGTGTTCCGGCTTTCGGATCGGGGTTTCCTTCCCCGGTCAAACGGCTCAAATCATCGCGGCCGCGCGCCATCAATAGCAACAGGTCTTCGAAACCGACCTTGCCGGTGGGGCTTCGTTCTTCCGCGATTTTCATGACGTCCTGCTGCGGAATTGTCGCGGCGGAGCCCGTGGCCCCGACCGACGGTGACGGCCCCTGCTGGCTGACGGTCTGCGTGCCATCCGCGACAGCGCCGCCCTGCGCGTCGGTCGTAGTACCCGACGATGCCGCCTTCTTCTCTATCTTCTCGCGGATCTCTTCCTTGATTTCCGCGATGATCTTCTCGCGCTCCTCCGGCGGAAGCGCATCCAACTCTTCTTGCGTCAGACCCCGTTTTTTCAGCAGGAGTTCAAAGAGGCGCTCTTCCGGCGTCATATCCATGATTTTACGGAAAGCGTCTATCGCGGCTTGGCCGGGATCAGCCTCGGCCGACGCCGTTTCCGTGGTATCACCGGCAAGTTTTGCCTGCGCCTCACCCGGAATATTTTCTTGTGCGTTTTCTTGGGCGACCTGCTGGGCAAGAAACGCCGTCCGGGCCAGCCTCAACGCTTGCAGTCGTTCCAACGCCGCCTGCGCCTGGGCGGTCTGGTCGCCGGAAAGATCGCCACCTTCCCCGTAAAGGGTCCGGATACTCTGTTCCTGCGCCTGAACAATCCGGCGGTATTGCTGTTCCGGCAATTCGGCAACCGGCGTATTTGACCGGCGCGATCCCGCCAGGAATAAGGTCGCTGCACCGGCTGCGCCATTCCGCCCATCAATTATCGTCATGGATGCCCCCCGCATCACGAACACAATGATATTGCGAAATCGAGTCGCAAGAAGTGTGCCTATCCCTTGTCATGCGGCCTTTCCGTGCCACATTAGAGGTATGGTCAAAGCAACGAAGAAGTCGCCCAGAGCAAAGAAAAAGAAGCCCGATGCGGTCACAGCCTTCATGGCGTTGGTGGCCGAACGTGGCTGGCGCGGCACCAGCCTGCCGGATGTCGCCGAAGCGGCAGGCATTCCGCTCGACGAGTTCAGCCGGCAGTATTGGACTAAGACGGATTTGCTGATCGCCTTTCAACGCCGCATCGATGAACAGGTTCTTGCCGATACTGGTCCACCGGATGAGGAAGAAAGTCCCCGTGACCGCCTGTTCGATATCTTGATGCGCCGCTTTGACGCGCTGCTTCCCTACAAGGAAGCGCTCGGCAGGTTGGGCAGGGATCTTCCCCGCGACCCGCTCGCTGCCTTGGTTTGGGCCCGTGGCATGAAACAAGCCATGACTTGGATACTGGCCGCCGCAGACACCGGCGGAAACGGCATTTGCAGACATTTCTCCACAAAAGGCTTAATTGTGGTATGGTTATTCGCGGTGCGGGCATGGATGTCGGATGATAGCCCCGACATGTCAAAGACGATGGCCGCGTTGGACAAGGCCCTTGCCCGTGCAGAATCGGTCGCGGAAATTTTTCAACGATCAGAAACAACCGTTGCGGGCTAAGTTCAAGTTGGGAATAACCCCAAAGTAACAAGGGCTTAAATCCAAACACGCCCAAATTCGATGACCGACGCGCGGAAATGCGCTTTATTGCAGTGCACAATTTTTCTTGACGTGACGCGGTATCTACCTATATGAGCCGTATTGTGCGATGCAAAATTAGCATCGCCGATTAGGCAAAATAGAAAACGACATCTCACACGCCCGGAGAATGACGATGACCCAAACCTCTTTTTTTGATTTCAGCAGCAACCCGTTCTTCGACCCGAAGAACAACCCGTTCCTGGACCCGACGAAAAATCCGTTCCTGAACAAGGACCTTGCGGATGTCTTCACGAATATGAAGACGCCCGGCTTTGATGTGCAGGAAATGGTTGCCGCCCAGCGTAAGAACATGGAAGCCATCGCGGCCGCCAACAAAACCGCCGTCGAAGGTGTCCAGGCGATCATCAAGCGCCAGGGTGAAATCCTGAAGGAAATCGTCGACGAGACAAATGCGCTGGCTCAGGAAGCCGGTTCAAATGTCGGGTCCGCTCCGGAAGATCAGGCCGCCCGCAACCTCGATGCGGTCAAGACCTCCATCGAAGAAGCCGTCGGCAACATGAAGGAATTGAGCGAGATGCTCGCAAAGTCCCAAGGCGAAGCGTTCGAAATTCTGAACCATCGCCTGACCGAAAGCCTTGAGGAAGTGAAGTCGACCATCGCCAAAGCGAAGAAGAAGTAAACTTCATTCCGAAAGGCCTCGTGCCGCAGTATTAGGCTAAGCTTTCCGAAACCGCCCCGGTTAACCGACCAGGGCGGTTTTGTTTTGCGCCCTCAAAACCTTCCGCGACGCGCACCTGGATTTTGTATCCCGGTCTTTTCACAGCAAGTTCCGCCTGCTACCCAACCGGACACACAGGACGACATAGTTAGGGACGCATCGATGACCATTTCCTTCGACGACTTTTTGAAGGTCGATATCCGGGTCGGCACCGTTATCAAGGCGGAGCCCTATCCAGAAGCGCGCAAGCCCGCGATCAAAATGTGGATCGATTTCGGACCGGAGGTCGGGGAACGCAAAACCTCTGCCCAGGTCACGGCTCACTACACGCCGGAAACCCTGACGGGCCGCCAAGTGGCCGCCGTCGTCAATTTCCCCGCCAAGCAAATCGGCAAGTTCATGTCGGAATGTCTGGTTCTGGGTTTCGCGGACGAGGCGGGCGAGGTCGTCCTGATCGCGCCGGACCAAAAAGTCCCCAACGGCCAGCGGCTACACTAAAGCGGCAAACGAATTCTGGCGCGCAAACCGCCATGCGGCGAGTCTTCCAGGAAGAGTTCGCCGCCATGGACGCGGGCGATATCGCGTGCGATCGATAATCCCAGCCCCGTGCCGCCGGTTAGCGGATTGCGCGATCGGTCCAACCGGACGAAAGGACGAAACGCGTCTTCGCGTTGATCTTCGGATATGCCCGGACCGTCATCGTCGATCGTCACCTCGATTGCATCGCCGCGCCGGCCGGCCCGAACCCAGATATTGTCCGCATACCGGTTCGCATTGGCGATAAGGTTATCGATGCAGCGTTTAAAGGCATCCGGTTTCACCCAGGTGACGATATGCCCCTCCACATGCGTATCGATCGACGCCCCGTCCCGCTTCCACTGATCCCCGATGTCTGAAACCAATTCGGTCAGATCCGTTTCCAAGGACTGCTCGCCCCCCTCGCCCCGCGCGAAGGTCAGATACCCTTCGATCATCTTCTCCATCTCGGAGACGTTTTCCTTCAATTCGGCGATCTCAGGATCTTTCCCCAGCATGGCCAGCTGAAGCTTCATGCGGGTCAACGGGGTGCGCAAATCGTGACTAACCCCGGACAACATGTCGGTTCGCTGCCGGACCTGCCGGCGGATACGTTCACTCATCAAATTAAAAGCCTGGGTGGCCTGACGAACTTCCAACGCGCCTTCGGGCTTCACATCCGCATCCGCTTCCCGCCCCTTGCCGAAACTGTCCACCGCCGTCGCAAGACGCCGGATCGGCCGTACCTGGTTACGCATGAAAACCGACGCAACCGCAAACAGGACGAGCGAGGTTCCCACCATCCACATGATGAAGATGTAGGTCGTCGAACTGAAAACGCGGTTGCCCGGAACGATGACCCGCAACACGCCTTCGGCCAACTGCACGTCGACAACCACTTCCTGTCGGAAAGACCTGCTATCGATACGAAACGGACGCTTCACCCGCTCGCCCAGCGCCTTGGCCAACAAGCTGTGAATAAGACCGTTGGCATCGTCGGCCGGTTCGTTTGGCAGGATCTCTCCCGGACGCAGGATCAGTTCCAGCCCCATATTCGCCTGCGCGCTTTCAAAAAGATCCTCCGTCTTCTCCGGCGCGTCATACATGCGGTCGAGCACCATGGCGATATCACCGGAAATCCCGCTGACCAGCCGCCAAGTGATGGAATCCCAGTGGCGATCATAGAAAATCCAGGTGGAAACGATCTGAAGCAGAATCAAGGGTGAGATGATGATCAGCAGCGCGCGGCCGTACAGCGTTCGCGGCAGGAAATTTTTCAGATGGAACCGTCCCAACGCCACGCCCCGTCAATCCGGCCGAAGAACATAACCGCGGCCCCGCACCGTGTGCAGATATCTGGGGATGCGGGTGTCTGGTTCTATTTTGCGCCGCAGACGCGTCACCTGAACGTCGATGGTCCGGTCGCCACCGTTGATATCGCACAGGGAGCACAATTCCTCCCGGCTCATGATCCGCCCCGGCTCACGCGCAAGGGCGGTCAGCAATTGCGCTTCGGTAGAGGTGAGGCGCATCGGCTTGTCCGATCGGGTCAGGATTTGGCGCCCGACATCGAACAGAACCTCGCCCATGGTGACCATCATGGGGCCAGCCGGCACCTGCGCCGTGGGTGTCCGCCGCAGGATAGACTGGATACGCAGCACCAATTCGCGCGGTTCGAAGGGTTTCGACAAATAGTCGTCGGCGCCGGCTTCCAAGCCGTCGATGCGGGCCTCCGTCTCGCCCATCGCAGTGAGCATCAGGATCGGTATCTGGTCCGCGGTTCGGACATAGCGGGTAAATTCCAGGCCGCTTTCCCCCGGCAACATCACGTCGACGATCAGCAAGTCGAACTGGAACGATGCCAGCTTTGAACGTGCTTCATCCGTATCCGCGGCAGAGGTGACGCGAAACCCCTCTTCGGTCAGGAACCGCTGCAGCAGGTCGCGCAACCTTGTGTCGTCGTCGACAACCAGGATATGCGCCGCGTCCACCATGTTGTTCATGCCGCACCAACTGCCTTATGCGCCGGCATGCCGGCGCTCCAACCTCAGGCCACCCTCAGGGACGCCGCTTTGTCGCGCCGAACCGGGACCTGTCTTCATCATCGGACATAATGCCGAGCATGACTTTTCGGAACCCTTCCACCGCCTCCGCACCGGCCTGGCGATAGGCCCGCGCCAGTCTTTGGCGCTGGGTTTCCGTTAATTGTTCTTCAAGCGCGCGGCCCTTTTCGGTCAAGGTCAACAACCGCTGGCGCCGATCCGACGCTCCTTGCCGCTGCACAATGTAGCCCTCTTCGACCAACTGGCTCAACACGCGGCTCAGACTCTGCTTGGTAATCTGAAGGATCGACAGCAAGGACGACACGGTCGCTCCGGGATAGCGCCCGACGAAATAGATCACCCTGTGATGGGCCCGCCCCAATCCGCGATCGGCCAAGATGCGATCCGGCTCGGAGATAAAGTCCCGATATCCGAAAAAGAGCATTTCGATGCCCTGACGCAATTCCTCTTCCCGCAGGAAAAGGGGGTTCGCGCCGGGCTTGGCGGAGGACGGCCCCGATGAAGGGAGTGAAGACCGGTTGGGAGAATTTATGTCAGCCATGTTGACTTATATGCATGACGCTGATACACCGCGCAACCACTTCGATTGTTACTTTGTGACTTTCTGAAGCACATCGAAGAAAGGTTCTTATCACAGAATCAGGTTCTTGGGTTAGGTCCTTTCGTTTGAAAACTATCCGTGGATACCACGTTTCGGTATCCCGAACGGGCGGGAAACGGGTCCCCAACCGGCGTAGACAATCACCGGCGGGACAAAAAGATTTTGGAGCACAACATGTCGGCGACATTCGACGATCGCGATGGATACATCTGGTTCAACGGTGAAATGAAGCCGTGGCGCGAGAGCAACGTTCATATTCTGTCCCACGCGATGCATTACGCGTCCGCCGTGTTCGAGGGCGAGCGCGTTTATGGCGGCAACATTTTCAAGCTGACCGAACATTCGCAACGCCTGGCCCGGTCCGGCGAATTGCTGGATTTCCAGATTCCCTACACCGTTGAAGAAATCGACGCCGCCTGCAACGCGGTCGTAAAGGCGAACAATATCGTCGACGGCTATGTCCGCCCGATCGCTTGGCGCGGGTCGGAAATGATGGGCGTGTCGGCGCAGAGCACGCGCATCAATGTCGCCATCGCGGCTTGGGAATGGCCGTCCTATTTCTCACCCGAAGCACGCATGAAGGGCTTGCGGATGCAGATTTCCGATTGGCAGCGCCCGGCCCCGACCACCGCGCCGACCGCCAGCAAGGCAGCGGGTCTGTACATGATCTGCACGCTTTCAAAGCACAAAGCGGAAGCAGCCGGTTATAACGACGCCCTTATGATGGATTACCGCGGCCTGGTTGCGGAAGCCACAGGCGCCAACATCTTCTTCCTGATGGACGGCAAACTGCACACACCGACGCCCGATTGCTTCCTGGACGGCATCACCCGCCGCACGGTCATCGACCTTGCGAAACGCGAGGGGATCGACGTCGTCGAGCGGCATATCCAGCCGGAAGAACTGTCGAACGCGACGGAAGCCTTCCTGACCGGCACAGCCGTCGAGGTTACGCCGATTTCGGAAATCGGGCCCTACAAGTTCACGCCCGGCCAGTTGAGCCAGACATTGATGGGCGCCTATGACCACGAAGTCCGCCGGACCGACGATCGCGCAGCCCTCGTCAGCACAAGCGCCGCTTAAACAATCGCCTTCGGGCAGGGGTTATCGCCATGCCGTTTGAAGTCGCCGACCGCTGGTTCGATTTCAAACGCATGGACGATGGCATCACCCATATTTGGGAACCGTATGTCATACCGCTTATGCGGTGCAATATCTGGCATGTTCGCGGCCGTGACCGGGACATGATCGTGGATACGGGGATGGGCGTCGTATCGCTCCGCGACGCCACCCGTCATCTGCTGGACAAGCCTGTCATGGCGGCGGCGACCCACGCCCATATCGACCATGTCGGCTCACATCACGAATTCGACGAATGCCTGGTCCACCGGCTGGAAGAAAAAGATCTGGCCGAGCCCTATTGGGAAAAAAGCCTTTATCTCGAAAACGAAGACCTTGTCCGTCAGCTTGCGGAGTCCGGCTATCATTGCGACATGGGCCAATGCTATATCGACGCCCTGCCGCATGAAGGCTACGACCCCGGCGCCTATGCCCTGCAGGGCAGCAAGGCGACCCGCGTGGTCGAGGACGGCGATATCGTCGATCTGGGTGATCGCCAATTTCAAGTGATCCACATTCCCGGCCATTCGCCGGGATCGATAGGGTTATGGGAAGAAGCCACCGGCATCTTCTTTTCCGGCGACTGCATTTATGACGGCCCGCTTCTGGACGGATTCTCGGACTCGAACATCACCGATTACATCGCCAGCATGAAACGCCTGCGCGACCTGCCCGTCCGCGTCGTCCATGCGGGGCATGACCCCAGCTTCGGGCGCGAACGCCTGCTGGAATTGATCGACGCGTATTTGGACCTGCGGGACAACTGATCCCGCCCACAGCGGCATTGCCTTGTCTTCCAAAGATCGTTTTTCCAATCTATCGTCAGGCAAAACAGCATATACCTGAAATGGGGGAGGATTTTCCATGGAAGTCGGGATTATCGGCGTCGGCCTGATGGGGCACGGGATCGCCCGAAACGTCATGTTGAAGGGCGAGCACAAGCTGACCTTCCTCAACCATCCGGGTAATCAACCGGTTGACGAATTACTCTCCCTGGGCGCGACGGCGAAAGACAAACCGGCTGATGTGGCCTCGTCGGCGGATATTCTCATCCTCTGCGTCACCGGCTCCCCTCAGGTTGAGGCAATCCTGACCGGAGAGGACAATATTTTACCGGGCTTGCGTCCGAATGCGATTGTGGTGGATTGCTCAACCGCTCTTCCCGAGTCGACGGTGCGGATGGCGGAAATTGTGACGGGGGCCGGTGCGCGTTTCCTTGACGCACCGATGACGCGCCTGCCGCAGCACGCCCATGCGGGTACGCTGAACCTGCTGGTCGGCGGCGACCCCGCCGTGTTGGCGGAAGTCTCGCCCATCCTCGATTGCTTTGCCGAGAATGTGACCCATGTCGGACCGGTGGGAACGGGCCATCGGATGAAGCTGCTTCACAACTATGTCTCAATCGGCTTCATGACCCTGCTGGCGGAAGCGGCGGCACAGTCGAACGATGCCGGCGTCGATCCCAAGACTTTCATCCATGTGCTTGAGACCGGCGGCGGCGGCGGTGCCGCGCTCGACCGCCTGGGCCCCGCCATCCTGGAAGAGGCAAGGGACTCCGTCCCCTTCTTCGTCGGCAACGGTGTGAAGGATATCAGCTACTACCTCTCCATGTCCGAAACCGCCGGTGCCCAAGCGACCGTCGCCGACGGCGTCCTCACCGCCTTAAAGTCCATCGCGGACCAAGGCCACGGTCAGGACTTCATGTCCGACCTCGTCGCGCATTTTCGGAAGTGATGTCCCAGGCTGTTTGGCCCAGTTTCATCCTAGCCTTCGGTCTTTTCCGAAAGACCGGATAAGACCGCGACGACGTCGTCCAACCCGTTGCAGGGGATTGCGCCCAATTCCCTCAACTCCCGCGTCACGTCCACCGGCAGGTCGGAATTGGTTTCTTTGGGAACCTCGTTCAAACGCCCTCCAACAATGACCGGCAATCGAAGGCCACGCGCCGCGACGGATGCCAGAACCTTTTCCGTATAGCTGCGCGCGACGCCGTTATAGGTCGACACTGCGATCAGGTCCGCGCCGCCCGTGACCGCCCGGTCGACAAGGATGTCCGGATCGACCGATACGCCGCCGTCGACGATCTGCACACCCAGGCCCGCCAGGGATTGCTCGACCAGATATTTTCCGTGTTCGTGAACGTCGCTTGTCCCGACGCATGCTGTCAGGCCGCGCGGTGAGATGCGCTTTGCGTCATCGGCATGTATGGCGACCCACTCGGCGGCTTTTTCATCCAGTTCCCGCGCCCATTCGGCCAGGATCATCGGCGCCCTGCGGTCGTCGGTTGTTGGACCAGGACCAAACGCGGCTTCCAACCGTTTCGGGCCCATGCGCCGGATCGCCAAAAGCATTTCGGCCGGATCCTGGATATCGATCCCGATTTCGCCCAACCCAGCAAGAACATTCGCCGCGAAGACACGCCCACCCGCGACCATGCGATCGGCCATTACCTCAATCTGCGACCAATCGATCAGCGCCTCATAGGCAGGTGCATGGTCGGCGAGGCGGTGAGCGAAAGTTTGCGCGTCGATGATTTCCTGAACATCGGGAATGCGCTGGTTCTCGGTCACCGGTACGGGATTGATCGCATGCCCGGACGGCCAACGTCTTTGGGCCGCGATATCAGCGAGGAGGTAGTTGGCGAGGCTAGCGTAGTTCCCAGCCTCCGTCGATTGGTAGGAGACCGTATTGCCGAAAATCATCGTGCCCGGCGTATCCGTCACCTGGACGAGCGCCGCGTGAAAGGCCATTCGCGACAGCGGGTCCGAGAAATGATGCCCATAGCAATGGGACAGACGCGCCCCGATCAGGTCTTCCACGATGTGCTTTTCCACCAGAACCATGCCCAGGCTGCAGCACATATCCAGGAACAAACCTGCGAAGCCGTCATCCAAGTTGGAGTGAACCAGGATGTCCGCATCAAATTCCTCTTTTTGGGCGGCGATCAGGCCCAGCGCCGTGACGGTCGCTTCGGTCGTCGCCACGTCGTCGTCCCAACCGGGCAGGCGGAAGGTGAAGTACTGACCAAGATTGCCGAGCGCGGTCGCGCCCGCTTCCAGCGCCGCCCGCGTATTTTCCAGGGCCCCAGGCAAGCCCAGCATGAAATCGCCGAAATGGGTCGCGGCTGGGACCGCTTCGGTGATGCGCCTGAAATCGCCCGGATCGGTCAGAACGATACCCGTGCCGCGCGGCGCGTCGGCGCGCATGGCTTGCGGGTAACCCATCGACCAATCCAGCGTGATGCCGAAACGGTCCACGGTCACACCCAAATCCCGGCACCGTCCATGAACCTGCGCCATCGCTTCCAACGTCCGGTCCAGGCTTCTGAATCCGATATGGGCGTGCTGCATGATCCGGCCGGTGGTTGCCGTTTTATAGACGACCTCAGACGGAACCTCGGCTTCTCGCAGAAAGCGGCTGGGCTTGAAGGACGTATTGCCCGCAAGCGCTTTCCCGCGCGCCAGCAACTCGGCGCCCGGCGACAATGTTTCGGGGATTAGATCCTTGCGGGTTGGAAAAGTCATCGCATCAGTATTCAGCCGACCGCGCCAAAAGCAACCGACAAGCGTTCGACAAAAATGCGCCCGCGCTCTAGTGTCCCGCACCCCAAACTAACGAAAATTCGGTATCAGCGATGAATGACACCACCCAACGCATCGGCTTCCTCGGGGTCGGCCATTTGGCCCGCTGCCTGATCGCCGGATTCCTGAAATCAGGCCTGCCCGCCGACCGGTTGATGCTGTCGCCGCGGGGACAGGCCCCAGCCATTGCCGCCGAGCAAGGCTTGGTGTTGGCAGAGTCGAACGAAGCCTTGGTGGAGGCTTGCGAAATCGTCATCCTCGCCGTCCGTCCCGCCGATGCAGCCAAGGCGGTTGCAGGGCTTCCCTGGCGAGACGACCAGGTGCTGATCTCCGCCTGCGCGGGCGTTCCCATCGCAGCGCTCGCGGAACAGGCCGCCAGACCCCGGATCGTGCGGATCATGCCCGTGACTGCCGCTGAGATCTGCGCCAGCCCGACCGTCTGTTATCCGGCCTCCCCCGATATCACGGACCTCATCGCCAGGCTGGGCTCGGTCATCCCACTTTCAGGGGAAGCTGATTTCGAAACGGCAACGGTCAGCGCTGCGGTCTACGGATGGGTTCAGAAGCTGATACAAATTTCCGCCGACTGGTCCGCCGAACAGGGGCTGTCCCGCGAGGCGGCACGGCAACTTTCAGCAGGCATCTTCATCGCCGCCGGCCAAACCGTCGCGGCCAGCGAGGAACCCATGGAAGACTTGCTGGCGCATCTGGCCACCCCCGGCGGGATCACGGAACTGGGGTTGAAACATCTGGAAGCCCAAATGGTTGACCAAGCCTGGGCCGGCGCTTGCGACGCTGTGCTGGACCGGTTGACGAAAGACTGACCGAAACGCTTGCGGCGGCGCCCTGTAAATCGTTAGCTTGATCTGTCTGGTGCCCAAGCCGGCAGTACGGAATGCCGGGGCGGGAGAATCGGGAACGCGGTGCAATTCCGCGACGTGCCCAACGCTGTTAGGGGGGAGGCGCGGCAAGGCCACTGGCCAAGGACCCAGACAAGGTCCAAGGGCTGGGAAGGCGCCGTCAGCCGTTGAACCCGAAGTCAGAAGACCGGCCGGACGTCATCATCTTCATCGCGCGGACGGCGATGCGGAAGCTTTGCATCGAAGGGGAAAAAAGATGCAGCCGAAATCCGTGTCCACCGATCAAACCCATCCCTATGTGCTCGATTCCAATTTGGTATCAGCCGGCCCGTTTTCCGAAGATGAGCGGCATGCCGTCTATCGCGCGATCTTTACCCGGCGCGATGTGCGCGGCCAGTTCTTGCCCGACCCAATCGATGAAGCAGTCCTGCATAGAATTTTGCTGGCGGCGCATCACGCGCCTTCAGTCGGCTTCATGCAGCCTTGGAATTTCATTGTCATCCGCGACGGAGACGTGAAGGCGCGGGCCAAATCCGCCTTCGAACGCGCCAACGAGGAAGCCGTCGCCCTGTTCGATGATGACCGCGCCACGCTTTATTCCCGGTTGAAGCTGGAGGGGATCACCGACGCGCCCGTCAACCTGTGCATCACCTGCGACCGCAGCCGAGGCGGCAAGGTGGTGTTGGGACGGACGCATAACCGGGACACGGACCTCTACAGCACCGTCTGCGCGGTTCAGAACCTGATGCTGGCCGCGCGTGCGGAAGGGATCGGTGCCGGTTGGGTCAGCATCTTCAACGAGGCCGACATCCGCGACCTGCTCGCCTTGCCCGATCATGTCGTTCCTGTCGCCTATCTATGCGTGGGCCATGTAAAGGAATTGTACGAGTCCCCCGAATTGGAAGCGCGCGGCTGGCGTAAGCGATTGGACCTGCAGAGCTTGATCTTCGAGGATCGCTGGGGTGAAGCACCGGCTAGTCCAAGGTCTGGCGATACCTGAACAAGGCGACGGCGGTCACCACCGCCATGATGGCGGTGAGTGCGACCATGTCCGGCCACAGATCCGGAAGTGTCGCGCCCTTCAGCATGACTTTTCGGATGATGCGGATGAAATGGGTCGCCGGGATCGCTGTACCAAGCGTCTGCGCCCAACCCGGCATGCCGGCGAAGGGGAATAGAAATCCGGAAAGCAGGATAGACGGCATGATGAAGAAGAAGGACATCTGCATCGCCTGCATCTGGTTCCGCGCCACGGTCGAAAACAGAAAGCCGAGCGCCAGATTGACCACGATGAACAGGTTCAGACCGATGATGAAACCTCCCAACCCGCCGTCGAAAGGAACATTGAACAGCAGGCGTGCGACGATGAAAAAAACAGCTGTTTGAACGAAGCCGACCAGCACATAGGGAAGGATCTTGCCCGCCATGACCTCCGCCGGACGCACCGGCGTCGCGATCAGCGTTTCAAGGGTTCCGCGTTCCCGTTCCCGCACGATGGCGATGGCGGTCACCATGATCATGGTCATCGACAGAATGATGGCGAGCAAACCGGGCACGATATTGTAGGTGGTTATACCAGCCGGGTTGTAATGACGATGAACAATCACGCCGAATGGATCCGGCCCCGCCGCCAAATCCGCAACAGCCCCCGGTAAGGCTTGACCGATCGCAGACGAAACGATCCCGGAAAGCGCCGCCACCGCACCGCCGGTCGCAGTTGGATCCGATGCATCGGCCTCTATCAAGATCTTCGGCCTGTCGCCGCGTATCACGTCGCGTTCGAAATTCGGCGGGATGGTTACCACAAATGTAGCATCACCATGGCGAAACGCTTTTTCGGCCGCCGACGCACCCGCAATCGGTCTTTGGATGTCGAAATAAGTCGAATTGGACAGGGCCGAAACCATGGCCCGCGACACCGGCCCGGTATCGTTCATTTCGATCAGTGTCGGCATATGGCGCGGGTCGGAATTGATCGCGTAACCGAACAACAGAAGTTGAACGATAGGCAAGGCGATCATCATTGCGAAGGTCATCCGGTCCCGCCGCATCTGGAGGAATTCCTTCACCAGCACGGCCACGAAACGGTTGATGGAAAGAAAACCGTTCATGATGGGACTTTTCGAGACGGGTCCGCGGCATAATTGTCCGACGCGCCGGTCATCAAATGGATGAACGCTTCTTCCAAACCCGTTGACCGTTCCGAAACGTGTACACCGTCCTGCCCGTCCAACGCCTTCACGGCGGCCGCCAATTGTGCCTTGTCGGTCCCGGATGCATGCAGAACCGACCCAAAGCGAGCAACCTGTTCGACACCCGGCGCATCTTCCAAGGCTTCTTCCAGCGCGCGCAGATCGGGACCCGATATTTCGAAAGTAGAAAGCCCGACGATGGACGGGATTTCACGCGACGCCCCGTCGATCAGCTTTCGACCGTAGGCGATGTAGGCGATGTGATCGCACTGCACAGCCTCGTCCATGTAATGGGTCGAGACCAACACAGTGACGCCGTTATCCGCCAGCGATCGGATCTCGCGCCAAAAATCCCGCCGCGCCTTCGGGTCGACACCCGCCGTCGGTTCATCCAACAACAGCAGTTCGGGGTCGTGAATCATGCAAGCGGCAAGCGCCAGGCGTTGTTTCCAACCACCGGACAAAGTCCCCGCCAATTGCTTCGCCCGGTCGGCGAGGCCTAGATCCTCCAACGCTAGGGTGACGCGTTGGCGGCGCTTCGGCATGCGGTACATCCGCGCCATGAAATCCAGGTTCTCGCGAATGGAAAGATCTTCATACAGAGAGAAACGCTGCGTCATATAGCCGACACGCGCCTTGATCTCACTCGCCTGGCGGACAATGTCGTATCCCAGGCATTTGCCGGTTCCACCATCCGGTGTCAGCAATCCGCACATCATCCGGATCGTCGTTGTCTTTCCGCTGCCGTTCGGCCCCAGGAAGCCGTATATCGCGCCGCGCGGCACAGACATGTCGAACCCGTCGACAACAAGTTTGTCGCCGAAACGCTTTGTCAGGTTCCTTACGTCGATAACAGGTGGGGCGCCTGCCCCTTCAGGGCCGGCCGATGTCATTGCGGTTCGGCTTCCACCGTAATCGGCTGACCGGGCAGAAGATTTTTCATCTCCCGCTCCAAGGGAATTGCCTTGGTCATATAGACCAACCTATGGCGTTCTTCCCGGCTGTAGATCACCGGCGGGGTAAATTCCGATTCCGAGGCGACGCTGACGATCTTCGCCTCAAACGGCGCGCCACAGCCGTCGCAGTCGACCCGCACGATACGCCCCACATTGAATTCTCCGCGCCGTTCTTCCGGCACGAAGAAGCGTATTTCCAACGATTTCGGCGGCTGTATCGACAGAACCGGCTTCGACGGACCGCTCACCTCCCCAGGGTCGAGATACCGGCGTTCGACCCGGCCTGCCACCGGCGCATCGACGCTGTACTTTTCCAAGGTGATCACCGCCCGTTCCACGGCGGCCTTCGCTGCGGCCAAATCCGCGTTGGCGGCAACGACTTGCTGCGCCCGAGCGGGCAGGCGCGCCACGGCAAGTTCCGCTTCGAGCTGCGAGACATGCGCCTCCGCCGTCTCATACGCCGTCTTGTCGTTTTCCAACGCGGTTTCGGATGCGACCCCTGAAATCGTCAGCCGTGCGGTTCGATCATAGTCGCGCTTCGCCTTGTCGCGGGTTATCCGCGCCTCAGCCACATTCGCTTCGATCACCCGCAGTTCTTCCGGCCTGCTGCCGGTTTGCAGATTTGCGAGTTGGGCCGCCACCGCCCGTTCTTCCGCCTGCGCGGCGGTCAAGGCCGACAAGGCATCCGCCTGATCCAGGTTGAACAGAATATCGCCTTCCTCGACCATGTCCCCTTCTCCTACGGATATGGAAACAATTCGCTGGGTCACCACCGGTGCGACATAGATGACGTTCGCCTCGATATAACCATGCAGGACCGGGTCCATCGGGGGATTAAAGAATGCAGCGACCATCGCGAAGAAACCTGCGAATGCGGCGATAATGTCGCTCATGCCGCGTCCTTTCGCGCCCTCAACCCATTCATCACTATATCGATATGCTGGGCCACGAAATCCGCCTCGCTGACGCCCGGCGGCAGCCCGATGCCGAAGATCCGTCCCATAATGATATTGGCAATGATCGGCCCCATGACGCAGCGCATGGCGACCGCATTGTGGACCGGTCGCAATTGTCCGCAGGCGACCCCTTCCTCGAACAAAGCGGAAAAGGAGCCGACCGCCCGCGCGATGACTTCCTTGCGGTAGAATTCGGCCAGTTCCGGGAAGGACGCAGCCTCCGCGATAACAAGCAGGGGGATCGCTGCCCGTGTCGGGTCCTTCAACCGTGCCGCAATGGCCTGGACAAGGCCAGCGATCACCTTGGCGGGGTCACCCGATCGTGATGCCGCGGCGGTCGCCGCCTCATCCACCAGCGGGCCGACCGCGCGGCGAACCAACGCTTCGAAGATGGTCTGCTTTGTCGGGAAATATTGATAAACCGCCCCTTTGGAGATACCCGCCGCGGCGGCGATATCGTCCACCCGCGTGGCGGCGAAACCGCGTTCCATAAACAACCCGACAGCGGCATCCAGAACCTCGTCGGGGCGGTCGGCGGCCCGACGTCGAAACTTCGGGCCAGATTTGACGTTCGTGCTCATATTGAACAAATAACTGACCGGTCGGTTAGTTACAAGTTCGAAAGCACATCCCGGCGGGTGGCCACATGCCCGAGTGAGAAGGTTCCCTAGACGATGTCGTAGTGAAAGACCTTGGCGATAATCCGCCAGCCATCATCCGTCCGGATCAGGGAAAGAAAGTCCGTGAAGTATCGTTCCCCGATGGCGCAATTGACCCGCGCGACCGCCGTATTCGGCCCGGCAAAGTCGATGGATTGGATCGCGTCCTGCCGCTTTTCACCACGGGCCGCCGGCGGCTCCCGCTTGTCGACGACCGGGAAGTATTCATCCATGCCCAGGTTCACCAGGTCCGGCGCGGTTGCGCAGACATACCGCGCTTGGGGATGAAAGACGCGGCCGAGAATTTCCGTATCGCTGTGATACAGGCCGTCGAAATAGTTATTGAGGGTTTCCGTTACGCCGTCGAAATCCGGGCTCATCTTCTTCTCCTGCACAAGGGGTCCACTATAAGGTAAATTTGAAGGCCGTCTCGGCGAACAATCGGGTACCACCGAAACGGCCCTCTCCGAACTAGCCAGTCAGACCTTCCGCCTGCATCGCCTTCATGACGGCGGGGCGCTGCGAAACGCGCTCGACAAAAGCCGCGACGTTCGGCCATCGGTCCAAACCGATCCCGGTCGGCACTGCCCAGGACGCGACCACGAAGTTATACGCGTCCGCGACCGTGAAATCCTTGCCCATGATGAATTCCCGTCCATCGGCAAGAACCCGTTCCAGATGCGCGAACTTCTTGAACAGTTTCGCAAGGGCAGCTTCCTTGACTTCACCTTCCGGCGGCGTATCCGCGAAGAAGGGTGCGAAACTTTTGTGCAATTCCGACGCGGTGAAGTTCAATTGCTGTTGAAGGCGCACACGGTCAATCGAACCCGCCGCCGGCGCCAAACGGCTTTCCGGCGCTGTGTCGGCCAAGTATTGCAGAATCGCGGGCGCCTCGGTGAAAACATCGCCGTCCACGGACAGGGCCGGCACATAACCATCCGGATTGATACCGGCATAGTCAGCTCCGGTTTCCGTGACCCCTTTTTTGGCATCAACCTTTTCCATATCGAAACGCGCGCCGATTTCGTTCAGCGTAATATGGACGGCGAGAGAACAAGACCCAGGAATGTAGTAAAGCTTCATTGTTTCAGTCTCCATTGATGAGGACGGGACAACCCATCCGGTTGAATACGGCGTGTCGGCCGTTGAAGAACAAAGTACCGTTTCGATTTCTATTGTAAATGAAGTATCCTTTTGATACCCCACTTTGTAGTTTCCAAACGGTAACCAGGCGGTACGCATGGCCCTGAAGGTTCGAAAAAATAAAAGTCCCGACCCGCCCACAGCCTGTCCCTTGACGAGATGCATGGCCGTGATCGGTGGCGCGTGGACAGTGAATGTCATCTGGTATCTACGCGCGGGTCCGCGCCGGTTCAGCGAATTGCGCTTGGATATCCCGCCGATCTCACCAAAAGTGCTGACGACGCGCCTGCGGGAACTTGAAGACCGCGGCGTCGTAAGCCGGGCGGTCAAACCCACCTCACCGCCCTCGGTGGAATACTCGCTAACCGAATTGGGGCAAGAACTGATCCCAGCCATCGACGGTATCGTAAGGGTCGGGCAAAAAATGAAGGCCCCCTGAACGAACATTCGGTAGGCTTGTTGGGTACACACCGTGTTGGATGCACACTAGGGAAAAGGAAACGAAACATGGCGGACAGCATGACAGCGGCGGTAATCGGCCTCGGCTCAATGGGATGGGGCGCGGCGGTATCGCTGCTGCGCGCCGGCATCCCGACGACGGGCGTCGATCTGCGGGAAGACGTGCTGGCGAAGTTCTCGAAAGAAAGCGGCATGATCGCCAAAACCCCATCGGCGGCGGCGGCCGCGGCGGATGTGGTCTTCGTCTTCGTCGTCAATGCGTCTCAGGCCGAAGAGGTTCTGTTTGGGGAAAACGGCGCGGCCGCGACCGCCAGGCCCGGCACCGTCTTCGCGCTATGCGTGACCATGCCGCCCAGCGCCACCATCGATCTGGCCAAGCGCCTGCAGGATGCGGGCATGCTTGTGATCGACGCGCCCGTTTCCGGCGGGTCCGCCAAGGCATTGACCGGAGAGATGAGCATCATGGGGTCCGGCGCCTCGGCGGCATTCGACAAGGCGGCGCCCGCGCTGGATGCAATCGCCGCCAAAATCTTCCGACTAGGCGAGGACATCGGCACCGGCAGCCAAGTGAAAATGATCAACCAATTGCTGGCTGGCGTGCATATCGCCGCCACTGCCGAGGCAATGACCTTGGCCAAAGCCGTTGGGCTGGACCTGCAAACGGTCTTCGAGGTGATTTCCGAAAGCGCCGGAAATTCATGGATGTTCGGCAATCGCGGTCCGCATATCGTCCAGGGCGACTACACGCCGCATTCCGCCGTCGATATTTTTGTGAAGGATCTGGGCGTTGTCTCGTCCGAGGCTGGCGCGACGGCCTGCCCCACGCCACTGACCGAAACCGCTTTGGCGCTGTTCAAGGAAGCCAGCGCAAAGGGTTTGGGCCGGGAAGACGACGCGGCGGTTGCCAAACTGCTGGCCGAACGTGCGGGAATCAAACTTCCGGGAATGTAAGTCTGTGCCAACCCCCATCACCCTTAAACACCTGTTCTCACACCACCCGAAGCGGGAAGGCTTGTACAAGTTCCTGCTGCTGTTGGCCGTGCTGGTCGGCTATTTCGGTTATCTAAGCTGGGAATACGACTTGAAGACGGGCGGCATTGTTGCGGCGCTGACCTGGAGCTTCTTCGTCCTTTGCACGCCGGTTGCCGATGCGGGTTTTCTGCTCGACTTCCCGGTTCGGCTGATTACCGGCATGCGGATGTTCCTGACAGAAATACTGGTCTGGGTCATCGCCATCGGAATCAATCTGATCGGGGTTTTCCTGATGCCCGGATCGTACGACAAGACCTTTCTGACCTCGTTGTTCTACAAAATCCTGACCCATCCCTGGCCCTATTGGAGCATCATTCTGCTCTGTGCTGCGGGGACATTCCTGTCCGTCAAATTCGGTGATGAGATGATGGACGTTGTTGCGCACCGTGACCGGGATATTTTTCACCGGCACGGCTTCCTGCACAAGGTCATGCTGATGATCGCGCTCTTCGTTCTGATCCTCTGGGCCTACTACCATTTGATCGAAAAGCTGGGTGTCGAATTTCCCGCCTGAGGGCACGCCGCTATTCCGCAGACAGCGCGCGATAGATCTTAAGCACCGTCCTGTCGATTTCGGCACGGGCTAGCATGCGCCAGTTTCTTGCAGCGACCTCCACCTCTTCCGGCGGATTCCGCACCACCGCGTCATACGCGGCACGCGCTTCTTCATCGAAGGCATAGACAGCAATCGCGAACATACCCTTGCCCGGCACCAGCATATATCCCGCCAAGCCCGCGCCGTAATGCATCGTTCCTGTCTTGGCCCATACGTTCAGTGCCAGCGGCGGTTCCAACATCCGCCGCTTCAACCCGCCATCCCACCCGGCCGGGGTCAGCATTGCCGGAAACGGAACGCCCGCGACGGCAAGATCCGCATTTGCCGCCAGCAGTCGGGCCATGGCGCGGGGCGTCAGGCGCGCCTCCGCGTCCAAGCCGGAGAAATTGGTTAGGGCAAAACCATCGATGTCAGGATGTCTTGACGCAAGCCAAGCGCCCGGCGCCTCAGCCTGCAATGCCATCCGCCCCAACAGTTCCGCCATGGGATTGCTGGAGGTCCACAGCATTTCCCGCACCAAGTCGAACACCGGTGCGCTTTCATGACGCGCAATTTCAGCGTCGCATCGCGCCTCGCCCGGTTCAGGCGCTGGAAGGTCTACCCCCATTCCCGCCGCATAGGCACGGAACAGGTCGGCCGCCTGGCGCGGCGGATCGGGATGGGCATACCAATCGGTCCCGGTCTCGCTAGGAACCGACGCGCCCGGCGGAACGGTCCAGCCATGGCCGTCCTCGGACCCATGCCCGCGATAGGCCCCTTCCGCGACCATCAAATCGGCAAGACGAGGGTTATAAGCGGCATCCCCCGGCTGCTTAGGTTGGATCGGTCCTGATACCTCAGCCGGCGCATATGTCAGCGCCGTGGCACCGGCCATGGCGTCCTTCGCCGTCAGGGCGAGGCCGAGCAGATCCTCCACATCGAAAGCTGGATCCCCCCCGCCAATCAGCGCTACCGCGTCGCCGTTCCGGCAAACACGCGTGGTGAAGATCAGATCCGGCGGCACGGTATCAAGCACCGCCAAAGCCGTGACGAGCTTGGTAGTGGAAGCGGGCAGCATGGAGCTGGACGACCGTTCGCCAATTTCCTGGCCGGTTTCCGCGTGGACGGCACGCCAGGCGATTGGGATTGCAGACGGTTTAAGGACCGTTGGCGTCTCGGATTCGGACGTTTGCGCACAAGATGACAGCACAAGGGCAGAGAGCAGAAAAACCAAAGCCCGAGCCGAGACGATCGTTTTCAAACGCCTCAATCCTTCCAACGCTCCCGCGCGGCTTGGTCGCTGTCGCGGCTATCGACCCAACGGGTCCCGTCGCCGGTGTCTTCGACCTTCCAGAACGGGGCTTCGGTTTTCAGATAATCCATCATAAATTGGCAGGCGGCGAAGGCGTCGCCGCGATGGCTGCTGGCCGCTGCCGTCAGGACGATGACCTCTTCCGGGTTCATGGTGCCGTAGCGGTGGATGATCAGGCTGGCTTCCAGGTCCCAGCGTTTGTTCGCTTCGGCCTCGATCCGTTCCAGCATCTTTTCGGTCATGCCGGGATAGTGTTCGAGGGTGAGGGTTGAGACCGACGCACCGTCATTCACATCACGGACGAGTCCGGTGAAGGCGCATAATCCCCCAATTTGCGGATTACCCTTGGTCAGCGCCTTCAGTTCAGCGCCCACATCAAACTCGCCCCGTTGGACGCGTACCGCCATCGCCCTATCCGCCCGTGACCGGCGGGAAGAAGGCGACCTCGTCACCCTTCCCAATCGGCGCGTCGTAATCCGCGAATTCCTGGTTGATCGCAACCTTGATGGCGGATGTATCGGCAAAGGCTTTTTCATAGCCCCCGCCCTTCGCCACCAACCAATCGACGAGCGCGCGCGGCGTCGTCACATCGGCGGGCGGGTCAACCGCTTCTTCCCCGATGCCGATGCGCTGGCGTAGCCAAGCGAAGTACAGAACCTTCATGACGTTTCTATCCCATCAACTCACTGAATGGCAGATAGGCAACCGATTGTCCTTTTTCCAGCCGTTCGACATCTTCGCCCAATTCCACGAAACCGTCAGCGCCGACCAGCGATGTCAGAATGGCCGCCCCGCTGCGCCCGAATTTTTCGACAATAGGCATGCCCGCATCATCATAGCCTGAAATCCGCGCCCGCACGAATTCGCGGCGGTCGCGTTTTTTCTTGTAGTCGAAACCGGCGACGGCCCGCATCCGGTGCGGCGCGCGCACAGCCTGACCGGCAAGGCCTTGCAGCAAAGGGCGCCCGACAAGCGCGAAAGTGGTGAAGGCGGCGACCGGATTGCCCGGCAGGCCGACGATGGGCACCGAACGGCCGTCCCCCGCCGACACTTGCCCAAGCCCGACCGGCCGGCCCGGCTTGATCGCAAGGCGCCAGAAATCGACCCGGCCCTGTGCCTCGATCGCAGCCTTAATGTGGTCTTCCTCCCCCATAGACATGCCGCCGGAGGTCACGACCGCATCCGCACCGGCCACAGCGCGCTCAAGCGCATCGGTAATGCCGGCCCGGTCATCTTGTTGGATCCCGAGATCCATGACCTCACCCCCCATCGACGACAATAATGCCCGCAGCATCAAACGGTTTGAATCATAGAGCCTTCCCGGCGGCAGGGGCTGGCCCGGCTCCACAATCTCATCCCCGGTCGACAGCAGCGCGACCCGCAGGCGCGCAAAACATTGAACCGTCAACAACCCCTGGGTCGCCAACAAACCGATATCGGCCGGCGTCAGCCGGTGTCCCGCCTTCAGCAGGATATCCCCGGCGGCCACGTCTTCGCCTGCATCGCGCAAGTTGGCCCCGCATTTGATACCGGGTTGCAGCGTGACGATGCCGGCCCGCTCCACGCAGTCCTCCTGCATCATCACCGTATCGGGGCCGCCATTCTCACCATCGGGGACCGGTGCGCCTGTAAAAATTCGCACCGCCTTGCCGCGCGGCGCTGGCCCGTCCAGCGGATGGCCGGCCGCGACACGGCCGATAACGGGTAAATCCGTCGGCTGATCGGTAGAGAGATCGTCGAAATAGACCGCATAGCCATCGACGGCGGAATTGCGATAAGGCGGCACGTTTTGAGCCGCTGCAATATCCCGGGCCAGGACGCGGCCGACGGCATCGGTCAACGACACTGCCGCCTCCCCGACGACCGGACGCACCCGTTCCGCCAATTGGGCGAGCGCGTCATCCAAGGGCAAAAGCGGCCCGTCAAAGGCGAAGCAATCGTCGCTTAGCTGAGCCATCTGCCCCGCCCTTTTAAGACGCCCCGGCCAAGCCGGACTGCGCGATGATGAAATCACCGATCGACGGAATGTCGGAAAGATCCAAACGCGGCAGGGCAAGCCCCGGAACATCGGCATCGCTGGCGACTGCGACAATCCGCGGGTCATCCTTCCACAGCATCGTTTTGCCTATTGCCGCCCTGTAGACTTCCAGTTTCGTATGCGCTTCGGTCTTGAAGCCTTCGACCAGCAGCAGGTCGACCGGCGTCATGCGCGCGATCAAGTCGTCCAGGCGCGGTTCCGGGTCATCCCGCAATTCATGCATCAACGCCCACCGGTTGGCGGACCCGATCATCACTTCCGTCGCGCCGGCGGCGCGGTGCTCATAAGAATCCTTGCCCGGTTTGTCGACATCGAAACGATGATGGGCGTGCTTGATGGTAGAGACCCGCAAGCCACGTGCCGTGAGGTTGGGGATCAACGCCTTCATCAAGGTCGTCTTGCCGGACCCGCTCCACCCCGTGATACCGAAAACTTTCATCCCCGAACCGCCCAACGCGCAATGATTTCTTTGTTTTCCGACCTTGTACTGCCGGTTCTCACTCAGCCGGACTGTCCTGCACCATATGGCGCAGGCCCGCCCGCAGATAGTCGAAACCGGTGATCAAGGTTAGAATCGCCGCGATCCAAATCAAGACCAGACCGATCAGTTCGGAGGGGATCGATTCCGGGCTCGCCTCGCCGACCACCAGGAAGCCCAGCGCCAGCATCTGGATACTGGTTTTCCATTTCGCCAATCCGCTAACCGGCACACCGACCCGAAGCTCGGCCAGGAACTCGCGCAATCCACTGACTGTGATTTCCCGAATCAGGATGACAAGGCCCGGCAACACGTCGATGCCGGTCAAATCACCCCGTGCAGCCAGCATCAGGATGATGGACGCGATCAGAAGCTTGTCGGCGACCGGATCGAGAAAACGCCCCAGTTTGGAAACCTGACCCATCTGGCGGGCGGCGTAACCGTCGAAGAAGTCGGTGACACAGGCCAGGGCATAGAGACCGAAGGCGGTCCAACGCACGGCATCGCCGTCAAAAAACAGCAAGGCGATGATCGCGGGAATCACCACGATCCGCGACATGGTCAGCACATTTGGAATACTGAAAATCATACGCTTGCCGCCCCAGCCACCCCGGCACCCCGCCAGTTCCGTTCTTAATAGCAGTTAAAGCCGCCATTCCTCAATGGCCGCGAATCCTGAATGGGATGGGCCTGGGAGGACGCATTCAACAAGAAACCGATTGTGCGATTTGCCGGACACATGGTGGTGTGACTGGATCGCTTGAGGAAGGAAGGAGTTTTTTATGGCCGATGTCCATCGCATGGCCGAGCAGGGCTATCAAAATGCCGCAGCGACGTACAGCGCCGGCCGCCCCGATTATCCCGATACGCTGGACCCGATATTGCGCGACGAACTGGGAATTACGCCGGGGAAGACGGTGCTCGATCTGGGTGCCGGAACCGGGAAATTCACCGCGCGCCTGGCGGCGACAGGGGCGGCGGTCATTGCGGTCGAACCGGTTGACGCCATGCGCAACGAACTGGCCGCAGCCCTGCCGATGGTGGATCTGCGCGCGGGTAACGCAACAGCGATACCCGCCGACACCGCCAGTATCGACGCCGTATTTTGTGCCCAAGCCTTTCATTGGTTCGCCACAGCCGAAGCCCTTGCGGAGATCCGGCGCGTTTTAAAGCCGGACGGATTGCTCGGCCTGGTCTGGAATGTGCGGGATGAGACGGTCGATTGGGTCGCCGGCCTGACGGATCTGATCACCCCCTACGAAGACGACACCCCGAGGTACCGCCACATGGTTTGGCGAGCCTTATTTCCGGCCGCCGACTTCTCTGAATTGGAAGAGACGGTCTGCCCCTATGCCCATGAGGGCCCGGCCGAGCAGGTGGTTTTGGACCGTTTCATGTCGATCAGCTTTATCGCCTCTCAGCCGCTGGCGGTGCGAAACAAGATCGAGGCGGATATCCGACGCCTGATCGGCCAAACCCCGGCCCTCTCCGGACCTGCCCCCGCCGCCTTTCCGTATGTCACCCGCCTCTACACCTGTCGAAAAACACAATAACTCACCCTTCGGTGACTTGGAGGTTTGGAATGCCCCTTCATTTTGACCTGGACGAATACGAAACCCGAAAATCCAAGGCGACAAAGGCCCTGAAACAGGCCGGTTTCGACGGATTGCTGATCTTCGCACCGGAGAGCCAGTATTGGATCTGCGGATACGACACGTTCGGCTTCGCGTTGTTCCAATGCCTGGTCCTGACGGCGGACGGTGCATTGCACCTACTCACCCGCGCGCCTGACCTGCGACAAGCACAGCAAACCTCCACATTGTCGGATGACCATATTCATATATGGCGGGACGTCGAAGGTGTCCGGCCCGCGGACCAATTGAAGAACTTGCTGTTTGATCTGGGCCTCGCCGGAAGGCGCCTGGGAATCGAGACCAAAACCGCCGGATTGACCGCTTTCAACGGGCAGATGGTGCGCGACGCGCTGAAAGCCGAAACCCTGGTTGAGGCAAGCGATCTGATTGCCGCGCTTCGCCGTGTCAAAAGCCCGGCCGAACTGGATTGTATTCGCCATGCGGCCAAGCTGTCCGACGACGCACTGGACGCAGCGCTTGGATCAACGCGGGCCGGCGCATCCGAAGGGGACATATTGGCCGACATGCAAGGGGCGGTTTTCCGCGGCGGTGGGGATTATGCCGGCAATGAATTCATCATCGGGTCCGGGGAAGCCGCCTTGTTGTGCCGGTATCAATCGGGTCGCCGCGTTCTTGAGCCGTCGGATCAGTTGACGCTTGAATGGTCTGGGGCCTGGCACCGCTATCATGCCGCCATGATGCGCACCCTTGTCATCGGCAAAGCCAATGATGTCCAACGCCGCATGCACGCCGCTGCGGCCGAAGCACTGGAAGCCTGCGAGCAGGCAATTCGGCCCGGCGCGCCAATGGGTGATGTGTTCGACGCTCATGCCCGCGTTTTCGATGCCCACCGGCTGCGCCACGCGCGACTCAACGCCTGTGGCTATGGGATGGGGATTGCCTATAACCCGATCTGGGTCGAGTTCCCCATGTTCTACGAGGGGAACCCCTTGATCATGGTACCCGGCAACGCCTTCTTTCTGCATATGATTTTGATGGATTCCGAGAGTGGATTGGCCATGTGCTGGGGGCATAGCGCAATTTTGTCACCGACCGGTGTCGAACGGCTTAGCCGACACCCGCTCGATCTGGTCGAGCTATAGTCGAAACCAGGCACTTTGAATAAATAATCCCAACCCGGTGACTTTTTTGTCACCGTGTGACAACGCGCACTTCGCCACCCCTTCCACACTGGTATCTCTCACACAGCCAGAAGGCGCCAATGGAGAGATGAAATGACGTTTGCAGATACTTTCAAGGGAACGATCCTGGCCGCTGCGGTGGCGTTTGGCTTTGCCGGCGCCGCGAATGCGACCTCGATCACCGAATTCGATTTTACCGGGACGCCCGTGTCGCAGTCCGAAGGGACCGCGTTCGGCAGCCCGTTGAGTGCCACATTCTCCGGTGTCACGGAGGGCGTAGAAACGTCCGGCGTGACTGCGTTCGGTTTCAGCGAGCGCTTTTATCAGTCCAGTTCCAAAGGAAAAAAGGGCAAGAAAGGCAAGAACGAGCATACCGCGTACAGCGCCTCTGGCGTTAACTGGAATGCTACCGGGCTTGGCCTGTCTTCCGACCAGGATAACGGCAAATGGTGGCACGGCGGCGCCGTGGAAGACCAAAATGGCCGTGACTACCTCGTCCTGGAATTAGGCTCAGCTGACTGGACCCCCGTCGATTTGAGCTTTGGATATCTTTCCGGCGGGAAGAACTATGAAATCTTCGGCTTCAACGGCGACCTTTCAGTCGGTGACGTGGCCGGGTTCTTTGCCAGTATCAATACCTTCACCCGCCTGGCGGGCGATAATGCTGCCAATGTTGTTTTCGATACGATCGAAAAGTTTCAGTACCTGGTTTTGACGACCAAGAATGATCACAAGAAAGATTATTTCCGGGTTTCGGGTTTCAGCGGTGATCTGGTTGCGGCGGTCCCAGTGCCCGGCGCGCTTCCCCTGCTGCTGACGGGTCTGGGCATTTTCGGTGCCGTACGGCTTGGCCGTAAGAACAAGCCGAGTGACGCTCCGGCCTGATAGCCCTCAACCGGATTTTCGCCCCATCGGGCACCCTGTTCTACAAAATTCTTTCTAGTCTGGCCGGTTCTCTTCCAAGCGCGGTGCGCCGGAGAGAGCCGGCCAATTATTTTGCCTGTCAGCTTTGCTGAAAATGGTCGTAGATCTTCTTGGCGACGGCGGAGGATATCCCTTCAACAGCTTCCAAGTCCTTCAATCCCGCCCGCGACACGGCCCGGGCAGACCCGAACCGCAGCAGAAGCGCCTTTTTACGCTTCGCGCCGATGCCGGGTACCTCGTCCAGCGGCGAGGCGCCAAACCCCTTCGCCCGTTTTTGCCGATGGGTGCCGATAGCGAAGCGATGCGCTTCATCCCGCAGGCGCTGAACGAAATACAGCACTGGGTCACGCGGCGGCAGCAGGAAGGACTGCTTGTCGGGCTGGTGGAAGCGTTCGCGGCCAGCCTCACGCTCAGGTCCCTTCGCCACACCGAGCAGCGCGACATCGTCGATCCCCAGTTCAGCGAAAACATCTTGTGCGCTGCTCAATTGCCCCTTGCCGCCATCGACTATTACAAGGTCGGGCCATTGCCCGCGGTCCCTGTCCGGGTCCTCCTTCATGGCGCGGTTGAAGCGGCGGGTCAGCACTTCCCGCATCATGGCATAGTCGTCACCTGCGCTTGATCCTTCCCCATCCTCGGCGGTTTTCACCGCCGTCTTGATGTTGAATTTGCGATAGGCGTTCTTCATGAAGCCTTCCGGTCCGGCCACGATCATGCCACCGATCGCGTTCGTCCCGCCGGTATGGCTATTGTCATAGACCTCAACCCGTTCCAGCTGGTTCTCCAGACCAAGTTTCTCCGCCAATCCGTCCAACAGACGTCTTTGCGTCGCGCTTTCGGACATGCGCCGACCGAGCGCTTCCCGCGCATTGTCCAGCGCATGGGCGATCAGTTGCCGCTTCCCCCCCCGTTGCGGCATGAGGATCGTCACCTTCCGGTCGGCGCGGATACAAAAGGCTTCCGCCAAAAGATCCGCTTCATCGGGCTCGATGTTGACCAGAATTTCCTTCGGCGGCACGCGGCCGTCATAAAATTGGCCGAGGAAGGCGGCCAGAATAGCGGATGGTTCCTGGTCCTTGTCGTGGCTTGGGAAGTAGGACCTGGTGCCGTTGTTCCGCCCGCCGCGGAAAAAGAACACTTGCACGCAGGTCTGCCCGCCTTCCGTCTGAAGGGCGACGATATCGGCATCGCTGACACCTTCGACATTGATGTCCTGGTGCGTCTGTACCGAGGCCATCGCGCGGATCCGATCGCGCAGCGATGCGGCGCGCTCGAAATCGAGTGCCTCCGCGGCAGTCTCCATTTGGGCGGCAAGGTCCTTCTGCACCGCCTGGCTGTTGCCGGTCAGAAAGCTCTTGGCCTGGTCGACCGAGGCCGCATAGTCCTGTTCCGACACCTTGCCCACGCAGGGCGCGCTGCAGCGCTTGATCTGATACTGCAGACAGGGTCGGGATCTGGTTGAGAAAATATTGTCGGAGCAATTCCGCAGCAAGAAAGCCTTTTGAAGCGCCGTCAGGGTCCGGTTCACCGCCCCCGCCGAGGCATAGGGCCCAAAATATTCGCCCGGTCTGGTGCGCGCCCCCCGGTGCTTTACGATTTGGGGAAAATCGTGATCCCCGCGGATCAGGATGTCCGGAAAACTTTTGTCGTCCCGCAGCAGAATATTGTAGCGGGGGCGGAGTTGCTTGATCAGATTGGATTCAAGAAGCAGCGCCTCCACTTCCGTGTGGGTGGTGACGAACTCCATCGACGCGGTTTCGGAAACCATGCGCTGCAGGCGGATCGGCAAGCGCTGCGGATGGGCATAGGTCTGCACCCGCTTTTTCAGGCTTCGCGCCTTGCCGACATAAAGCACGTCGCCACGCCCATTGAACATCCGGTAAACGCCCGGGCCCAACCCAAGTTGCGGCAAGTAACCGGCAACGATACTTGCACCCGTTCTCAAACTCGGGCGGGCATCGTCGACCGTGACGGCCGCATCGGTTTCGGTGTGGTTGTCGGTATCGTTGTCGGAAGGTATCATCGCGCCGTATCATTCCCCATACCGCCCGCCGCCCGCAATAGACGGGTGGCGCCCAGTACGCTAACTTCCTGAAAAATCACGGCCTTCATGGATCGATTCGTCTATCCACCAAACCTGTGGATAACTTTGTTGGTAAATAGCGGATGCAAGGCCATCGGCCCCAGATTCCATGGGTTTCAACCAGTTTGCCTATTTTTTAGGCATGACCTGTAAGTTATTGAAAACAAACAACCCGAAGCCACTGAAATATGACTTTGATGTGACACAAAGGTGTATTGTCTACAAGCGTTGAAGAAAATCAGTGGCTTACCGGGGCTGTGCAAAAGATATTGCGAGTCAACAGCAAAAAACCGGAAATCGACATATTTCTCGCCCTCGGGTCCTCACCATGATCTGCCAGGAATTCGTCCTTAATCGTGAAGTACCGAGATAGGAAACCGGCAAGCGAAACATTGGAAAAGACCGCGTTCTCTTGCGTCTACTGCCGCACTTGTCCGGCGAGTACTTGGATCGTCGCTTCCATCGACACAACGACGCTCTATCCGCGAGCGGTTACTTCTTCACCCGAACGATTTCATACCCCACCGCTGTACAGTCGAGGTAGACGTCCAGTTTGCTCGTCGCAACCCTAACCCCGATAACTTGGTCTCGATTTAGGCAGGTGTCTGCAATCGCCTCGGCCAAGGTTTCCTGAAGGTTGATATGGCCCTTCTCGACAATCTCCTTGATCTCCGCACGAACGAAATCGTAGTCGAGGACATTGTCGATATGGTCGTCGATCGGCCCGTTGAAAGGGCGTAGATAAAGATCGACGTCGATATTGACGCGCTGCGTCCGCCCGATTTCGTGGTCGAAGATGCCGATATTCGCATCGACCACGAAACCACGCAGGAACAGGCGGCGGCATTCCCCTTCCGTCCGAAGACGGTCGTTCAGAGAACGCGAGAGGAAATCAATATCGTCGGGCACGGCCCATCCTCCACAAAAAACCCGGCAAAACTGCAGCGGGACCATTTATATATAGTACGCGACTATATAAATGGCGTTTTAGTCATCATTCCCCGGGTTTTCCTCACCCGGGCCGTCATCTGCGGGGCGAGCCCGCTCCGGACTGTCTGTGTCCAGGAACATGACATCGCGATCCATCGCGCTAAGGCGCTGGCCGCAATCAACCGGCAGGACAGCCCCCGTCACCGCCGTCGCGCGCACCAGATAGCGCACAGCATCCGCAATGTCATCAATCCTCGTACCACGGCCCATGGGGGTCATGGCATGCACCTGAGCGAACTGTTCTTGCGATTGATCGCCACTTTGCAGCGTTAAACCCGGCGCTACGGCATTGACGCGACACTTCGGCGCGACCGCCTGGGCCAGCATTTCCGTCGCCCCCTTCAGCCCCAGCTTGCTGAGCGTGTAGGTATAGAAATCGGGATTCAGGTTGAACAGTTTCTGGTCCAGCAAGTTGATGACGCAGCCTTGAACCCCGTCCGGCAGATCTTCGATCAAGCGCTGGGCAAGATGCAGCGGCGCACGCAGATTGACCGCCATATGTCGGTCGAAGGTCTCTACCGTCCAATTGTCGGCAAGGTCATAGTCGAAAAGGGACGCGCTGTTGATCAAGCATTGCGCCGGTCCCAGCCGGGTTCGGATATTCGCCATCATGGCTTCGATATCGCCCGCGACCCCCAGATCCGCGCGGAACGGCATGGCCTTGCCGCCCATGGCTTCGACATCGCGAACCGTTTCTTCCGCCTCGGACTTTGAACTGCGGTAGTGAACGGCGATGTCGTACCCGTCTTCGGCCATCGCCAAGGCTAGACCGCGGCCGATCCGTTTCCCCGCGCCGGTTACGATTGCAACAGGCATCTAAAGGCCTCCCCAAAATCCACTGATCGATCCGCTGGCCGCCGACGGTTAGCGTCTGCCGCGCCGCTTTTTCGTGCCGCCCTTCGCGCCCTTTTTGCCTTTCGGCAGCACATCGCGGGAAACGTTCTTGATGCTGGCGGCAATCTCGCTGTTCAGGGGCGCGGCATGCGCCGGCATTTCCAGATCGTAAGCTTCCAGGCGTTTGATTTCATCGCGAACGCGCGCAGCGGTTTCGAATTCCAGATCCGCCGCGGCCGCCCTCATCTGGTTTTCCAATTGTTCGATATAGGCTTGCAGCGAAAGGCCGACGAGGTTGTTGTCGACCCCTTCCCCGGCTTCAACGGTCATGTGATCACGTTCGTAAACACTGTCGAGGATCTTCGAAATATCCTTGCGAATGCTTTCCGGCGTGATTCCATGTTCCACGTTGTAGGCCTGCTGTTTTTCGCGCCGTCGATTGGTTTCATCGATGGCGTATTGCAGGCTGTCAGTCATCTTATCCGCATAGAGCAGCACCCAGCCGTCCACATTCCGGGCCGCGCGGCCGATCGTTTGGACGAGTGAGGTACGGGACCTCAGGAACCCTTCCTTGTCCGCATCTAAAATAGCGACCAGGCCGCATTCAGGGATATCGAGCCCCTCACGCAGCAGGTTGATGCCAACCAGGATGTCGAAAGCGCCCAGGCGCAGGTCCCGGATAATTTCAATCCGTTCCAGCGTATCGATATCGGAATGCAGATAGCGCACCTTCAGGCCCGCTTCCGACATATAGTCCGTCAGATCCTCGGCCATCCTTTTCGTCAGAACCGTCACCAGCACCCGCTGATTCTTTTCCGTGCAGATCCGGCATTCCGCCAAAAGGTCATCCACCTGGGTTTCCGTCGGGCGGATGACGCAGACCGGGTCGATCAGGCCGGTCGGGCGCACCACCTGTTCCACGAAGACGCCCGCGGTACGGTCCAACTCCCACGGTCCCGGCGTTGCCGAGACATAAACCGTCTGCGGCCGCATCGCGTCCCATTCCTCGAAGCGCAGCGGCCGGTTGTCGACGCAGGACGGCAGGCGGAACCCAAATTCCGCCAAGGTCGATTTGCGCGCATAGTCACCCCGGAACATGCCGCCAATCTGCGGCACGGTGACGTGGCTCTCATCGACAAACAAAAGCGCATTGTCGGGAAGATACTCGAACAATGTGGGGGGCGGCTCACCAGGCTTGCGGCCTGTGAGATAACGGGAATAGTTCTCAATCCCGGCACAAGACCCGGTCGCATCCATCATTTCCAAATCGAAGGTCGTTCGCTGCTCAAGCCGCTGCGCTTCCAGCAGCCTGCCATTCCGGTGCATTTCATCCAGCCGTTCCTTCAGCTCTTCCTTGATATGCTTCGCGGCCTGATTCAGCGTCGGGCGCGGCGTCACATAGTGGCTGTTGGCGTAAATGCGCACGCCTTCAAGATTGCCGGACTTCTCACCGGTCAACGGATCGAATTCCTGGATCGCCTCCACCTCGTCCCCGAAGAAGGAAATGCGCCAAGCCCTGTCTTCCTGATGGACGGGAAAGACCTCGAAACTATCGCCCCGTACGCGGAAAGTACCGCGGATGAAATTGTTGTCGTTGCGACGATACTGCAATTCGACGAGACGCCGTTGCAGGTCGCGCACATCCAGCCGCTGCCCTGCCTTCACCTCGGCGACCATCTGGCTATAGCTTTCGACGGAGCCAATACCGTAAATGCACGACACGGACGCAACGATGATCACATCATCGCGTTCCAACAGGGACCGGGTCGCCGCGTGACGCATTCGGTCGATCTGTTCGTTCCGAGATGATTCCTTTTCGATATAGGTATCCGACCGCGGCACGTAGGCTTCCGGTTGATAATAATCATAGTAGGAAACGAAATATTCGACGGCATTGTGGGGGAAGAAGCTTTTCATCTCCCCATACAATTGCGCGGCAAGTGTCTTGTTCGGCGCCAGCACCAAGGCCGGTCGCTGCAGACGCTGGATCGTATGGGCAACCGTGAAGGTCTTGCCTGAACCGGTCACGCCCAGCAGGACCTGGTCCCGTTCGCCCGCCCCCAAACCGTCGACGAGTTCGTTGATCGCCTGGGGCTGGTCACCCGCCGGTTCGAAATCGGACTCGATTTTGAACGCAATGCCACCCTCCGTCAGCGGGCGTTCCGCCCGGCTCATGGAAGAAGGGAGCACCCCCGTCGTCAGGGGATGGCTTGCCATTGAATCCGATAGGCCCATTGTCTCGATCTGCCGCTGTTGAAATGCCGGGCGTGGCCGCCGCGTCCTTGCCTTCGAATATAGGGCTAAAGCACGCGCTTACAAACGCGACTTACCGTGCCAGCGCCAAGCCTGCCGGCCCGCCATGTTCCCGCGCTGCCAGCAGGACGTAACGCAACCGTCCAGTTGGGTCGAGCGCATGGAAGGGATAGCACGTCACCAGCACCAGGGGTGCGTCCCCGCCATTGGACACAATGGCGATATCGTCCTCATCCCGGACTGCAATTTCATGTACCCGGTATGGTACCGGCGGCCCGTTAACGGTTTGCACCAAGAGGCGATCGCCAAGGCGTATCGATTCCAGAAAGGCGAAATGTGTGTCGCGATGTCCATAAATCACATGGACACCGCCCGGATTGGACAACACCGGGCCGAAAGCGAGCGCCCGCCCATTGGCACCGTCCAAGATATACCGGTCCACATGAAGCCGCGGCACCGACAGGCGCAGTACCGGACGCGTATCCGCCCAGGGCCAGGGCGGCGGCGGCATGCCGCCCGCTTCGACGGCACTGGCCCAGGCACGCTTGATCAGGACCGGGGCCAACCAAGCCTTGCCCACTTGTAGGGCTGCACCGCCACCCAGCCAGACAGCCAGGCCCAGGGCAACAGCCCCGCAGACCATGAAAAATCCGCGGAACCGTGACACCTGCAATCGACCCAAGAAGGTCCAGCGGCGTTTCATGCCGGGCTTCCCTGCCGCCGCAACGCCGCCCAGAGGCAGAATGCCGCCGCGAGACCGGCCGCAAGCGCGACCAGCAGATCGCGCAACCATCCGGCCGCCGTCACAGGGCCGCTCAGTTGAACCGAGGCCAGCGTTCGCATCGCTGATTTGGCCGAGGCCTTACGCAACTGTTCCTGCTGGTCTGCACCGGTGCCGTTGCCCTCTCCATCGCCGATAGGTTCAGCGGGCTCCCGCGGCAATTCCTTCTCGACCGCGACAAAGCTTGTGTACTTACCGGCAATGCCATGGGCCAAGGCGATCTCGATCGACTCTGTTCGGATCCGATCCGCATCGGCACCCATCCGGCGTAGGTCATCCAGATCCTCAAGTTTTTCACGCGCCCAAAGCCGCGCCAAACCCGGTGCCTCACGCGCGCCGTCGGCATCAATGGACGTTGCCCAGGTTTCCCCGTTCAGCATCCCACCCAGAGTCAATTCCTCTGCCTCGACGTCGGACCGCAGAACGAAGTAAAGCGGCTCACCGGCATAAAGGTCGGGCAAGTTCCGGGGATAGATTTCGGTCTTCGGCCCACCGGAAAGCGACGCGGCTTGGACGCCGACATCCAGGTCGGTCAATTGGACGGATTGCAGCTTGCGGTACAGCGCGTCGATTTTCTCCCCGGCTTCCTCGACCCGGTCGATATTCAGGAACACCCCGCGGCCGGCTTCGGCCGCCTTACGCATGAACCAGCTATTCGGCGCTGGGCCCAACCCGATGGTAAAAAGCCTTGCATCGCCGATATTCGCCGCGGTCATCCCGAACAGCGCGGTTTCGTTCGACACCGCCCCATCGGTCAGGAAGACGACCTGCCGAAGTGTTTCACCATGCTGACCGCCCGGCCCAGGCAGGGCCGCACGCAGGGCCGGCGCCATGTTGGTGCCCCCGTCGGAAACCAGATTCGCGACATAACCCCGCGCCAAGCGCAGTGTCTTGTCGGATACCGGCACAGCCTCCCCGAACAGGCTGTGCATGTCCGAGTTGAATTGGATGATCTCAAACCGGTCCTCCAAACGAAGGCCATCCAACGCGCTCGCCAGCGCGGCTTTCGCTTGATCAAGCGCGACGCCGTGCATGGAGCCTGACGTATCAACGATGAAACGAACATCGCGTGCCGGTGCCTTGGTTGTTGCGGATTTCGGCGGTGCAAGTACAGCCATGTAGTAATGCTCACCGCTTTTCTCTTCATGAAACAGCATCGCAGCGGGTTCGGCGGTTTCCCGCAGCCGCCAACGTAAGACAAAGTCCTTGTCCGCCGGCACATAGCGGTCCCGTAATGCGATGTCTGCGGCGTCTTCGTCGTCGCGACGGACGGTCAGGTCATGGCTTGGACTTTCGATGGTCGCGATCTCGCCCCCGGCTTTCAGGCGAACCACGAAGGCCGCCGGAAAACCATACGGCGCGTTGGGATTGTTCGTTTCAAGAACAGCGCCGTTATCGGCAAGTTCAGCCATCAGCGTGTCCCACTCCTTGATGTCGGCGGAAACCAAATGTTGCTGCGGCATGAAACGCGGTGTGATGACCTGGGGCAGACGCAGTTCGAAGACCCCGTCCTTGGGCTTCACAGTCATCTGATATTCAAGATCAACCGACACCAATTCTCCGCCGGCGATGTTCGCCAGGTCGGTCGAAAAAATGTTCGGGCGCAGCGACTCGACAAGCCCCGCACGCTTCCCGGCGGCGCGCGCCCGTTCGAAAGTTTGACGGGCTTCGGCTTTCTCTTTCAGCAGCCCTTCGATCCAGCGGTCCCCAAATCGGATATTCAGTTTGTCGACCGCCGCATCATCCGGCAGGGGAAACAAGTAACGCGCGTCGACCTCAGCGGGCGCCTCGTTCACGAAAACCTGCCGTATACGGGCCCGGGCAACGGCGCCGGAAATCTCAACAGCGGCATAACTGGCCAGAAGGCGCGCTTGCCACGCCTGCGCCGCTTCCGACTGATCCATCAGCATCAGGCCGAAGCCCGTCTCTTCCTGTAGTTCCAGGACGCCAGGACTGCGATCCTGGCCCTGGCCTTGGGCAAATGCGGCGCCGATGTCGCAGAATCCGACCGTCGTCAGAATACCGAACAAGGCCAAGCCCATAGACATGTGCGGTTGTCGCGAAGCGCCGTAACGCGGCCGCCTAATGCGGCATTGGATGGCACCCCAAACCGAAATTTTCCCGATACTCATTGTCGTCTCCCTTGTTCCGGCGGGTCAGTCCGCTTGCTGGTAGGGCAAAGAAACAACGGCGATGCGGCGATATCAGGGCCGGAATATGGCCAAGTCGGGGCAATTTGGCGGCGCGGGAGGCCTATTTTGGCCGTTTCGGAACAGCTGTAAGGGGCTAGGATTAGTTTGATCGAAACCGCCCAGGGGGCTACCGTTCTGCGCAAGACAATCGAGGCGCCGGGGGTGGCGCCTAAGATATTTGGGGGAACTCCGCGATGTCCTTTCTCGCCGACCGTCTGGATTTAATAAAACCGTCACCGACCGTGGCCGTGAACACCAAGGCAAATGAGTTGAAGGCCGAGGGCCGCGACGTGATTGGTCTGGGCGCGGGCGAACCGGATTTCGACACGCCCAAGCACATCAAGGAAGGCGCCTATCAGGCTATCCGCGACGGCAAGACGAAGTATGCCCCGCCCGCCGGGATCATCGAGCTGCGCAAGGCCATCTGCGACAAGCTGAAACGGGACAACGGCCTGACCTACACGCCTGACCAGATTCAAGTCGGCTGCGGCGGCAAGCAGACAATCTACAACGCCTTCATGGCGACGGTGAATCCCGGGGACGAAGTCATCATTCCCGCGCCCTACTGGGTCACCTATCCTGACCTCACCCTGCTTTGCGAAGGCAAACCCGTTGTCATCAACTGCACGCAGGACAGCAATTTCAAACTGACACCGGACCAATTGCGCGCCGCGATTACGCCGAAGACGAAATGGCTGGTCCTGAACAGCCCGTCCAACCCGACCGGGTCCGGCTATTCCAAGGACGACCTGCGCGCCCTTGCCGACGTGTTGCTGGAACATGACCATGTCTGGATCATGACCGACGACATGTACGAGTTCCTGGTCTATGACGGTTTCGAGTTCGCGACCATTGCGCAGGTCGAACCGAAACTGTATCCGCGAACCTTGACGCTGAACGGGTTGTCGAAAGCCTATTGCATGACCGGTTGGCGCGTGGGTTACGCGGCGGGCGACAAGGACCTGATCAAGGCGATGAACAAGCTGCAATCGCAGTCGACCACATCGACCTCGACCATCAGCCAATGGGCCAGCGTCACCGCGCTGAACGGCGATCACGGATTTATCGAAAAGCACAACAAGGTCTTTGTCGAGCGACGGGATCTTGTGGTTTCCATGCTGAACCAGGCCGACGGGATCAGTTGTTTGACGCCGCAAGGCGCTTTCTACGTCTATCCGTCGATCGCCGGCTTGATCGGCAAGAAGACACCCGACGGCAAGGTGATTGAGACGGATGAAGACTTCGTCACCTATCTGTTGGAAACCGAGGGCGTAGCGGCGGTACACGGCGAGGCCTTCGGTCTGTCGCCGCATTTCCGCATATCTTACGCCACGGCGACGGATTTGCTGGAAGAGGCATGCATCCGGATTCAGCGTGCCTGTGCGTCCCTGACGTAAAACCGGCCTTTTCAAAGATACCCCAAAATTGAGTGAGACAGTGCACATGAACTGGAGCGCAAGCGCGAAAACCCTGGCCGAAGCGCGGCTGAACGACGTCCGTCTGGACGACCCACCACGACCCGACCCGCAAAACACCGAAGAGGCCTATGCGCTTCAGGATGCAGTCACCCAGGAATTGGGGTTTGAGGTCATCGGCTGGAAGGTCGGCGCCACAAATCCCGCCGCCCAGTCAGCCTTAGGCGCAAACGAACCCTTTATTGGCCCGGTCTTCAAGGAACGGACATTCGAAGGTACGGCGGAACTGAAAACCGCCGCAGATGCCTTGCGCATTCCCGAAGCGGAATTCGCCTTAATGCTGAAGGCGGACCTCCCGCCCCGCAGCGCAGCCTATGGCGCGAGCGAAGTCGCGGCGGCGGTCGGCAGCATCCATCCCGCGATCGAAGTTGTGAACAAACGGCTAGCCGGCAGTTTCGGCGACCATGTGAACCGGGTCATTGCCGATGGCGGTGCGAACCATGCCTTCATCTACGGCAAGGGGACCGAGACCTTCGATCCAATCGAATTGGCGAGCCATGCGATTTCCGTGACCGTGAACGGCATGAACAAAGCGGCCGGCGGCGGCGGCAATGTTATGGGAAGCCCATTGAACGTTCTGGCTTGGCTGGCGAACCATATGAGCAAACGTGGCATCGGCCTGAAGGCCGGCCAATGGGTCAGCACGGGCCTGACGACTGAGGTCTTCCAAGTCCGCCGGGGCGACACAGTTGTCGCGGATTTCGGTACTTTCGGCTCGGTCTCCGTCACTTTTCTGGAATAGCGGGCAACCATTTCAATCATACGGACGTTGATCAGGACGGGGCCTTTTCGGGCCCCGTCTTTTCTTTGTTTTCTGCAGAAAGTTTCCTTGATTTTTCCAATACTTTTACCATATCTACCTCACTGTTTAGAATATTTCTAAATTACAGATCCGGTCGGAAACGATGATCCCGGAAAGCCGCAATTTGACGAAACCAAAGGAGGTCAAAGATGGAAATCAACATCGGAATCAATCAGGCCGACCGCAAGGAAATCGCTGACGGTTTGTCACGTCTGCTCGCCGACAGCTACACGGTGTATCTGAAGACGCATAACTTCCACTGGAATGTTACGGGGCCGATGTTCAATACGCTGCACACGATGTTCGAAGGCCAGTATACGGAGCTCGCAATGGCGGTCGATGAAATCGCCGAACGGATTCGCGCCCTCGGCGAACCGGCGCCGGGCAGCTATGCCCAATTTGCCGAACTGACGGTCATTTCTGAAGAAACCGGCACACCGAAAGCCGAAGAGATGATCCGCCAACTGGTCGAAGGTCAGGAAGCGATTGCGCGCACCGCCCGGTCTGTCTTCCCGGCCGCCGAGAAAGCCGGCGACGAACCGACGGCCGACCTTCTGACCCAACGCATTCAATTGCATGAGAAAAACGCCTGGATGCTCCGCAGTATGCTGGCCTAAGCCGCACTATATCCTTGCTTGCTATGCACCCCGCCGGTCAATTGTAACCGGCGGGGTGATTTTTTAGCATCCCCCCAAACACGAAAGGAATTGATGGGTCTCACGCCTCTGTGACTGGGCCGGAGCGGAATGCCCCTCTAAGTTTTATAATGATAAGCCTGTGCGCCGACGAATAAGGCTGCATTGGCATTGCATTGAGAGGAAAGTGACATGCTGATCAAAAGGAAACGCGGATGGGAACTGCCGGAGCAGGCGGCGACACCGGAAGCGGCCTTCCTGAACCGCCGTCAATTGGCCAAAGGTCTGGCGGCCGGGTCTATCCTATTTGCAGGCGGGGCGCTGTTCTCGTCCCGCGCGAAGGCTGCGGCGGCGTCTGCGGACCCGACAGCGGACCTTTACCCTGTCAAAACCAATGACAGCTACAAGATTGACCGGGCGCTGACGGACAAAAAACACGCACTGACCTATAATAACTATTACGAGTTCGGGACCCATAAGGGCATTTCGCAACTTGCCCAGAAGCTTGAGACTCGTCCCTGGACCGTGTTGCTGGACGGTATGGTCGAAAAAGAACAGATCGTCGATGTCGACACCCTGATCCGTGCCATGCCCTTGGAGGAACGCCTCTATCGGCACCGTTGCGTGGAAGCCTGGTCGATGACCGTCCCTTGGAGCGGCTTCCCCCTAGCCGCGCTTGTGGACTATGCCAAACCGTTGTCCGGCGCGAAGTTCGTCCGCATGGAAACGGTGGTGCAGGAAGAAACCATGCCCGGCTTGCGGTCGAGCTGGTACCCCTGGCCCTATGTGGAAGGGCTGACCATGGCGGAGGCGACGAACGAATTGACCTTTATCGCCACCGGTCTTTACGGCGAACCCATCGCGAAGCAGAACGGCGCGCCGCTGCGCCTGGTGACGCCCTGGAAGTACGGGTTCAAATCCATCAAATCGCTTGTCCGCTTCACCTTCACAGATCAACGGCCTGTCGGCTTCTGGGAGGAAATCCAGGGGTCCGAATACGGGTTCTGGGCGAATGTTAACCCGGAAGTCTCGCACCCGCGATGGAGCCAAGCCTACGAAACCGTCCTGGGTTCGAACGAACGCGTGCCGACCTTACTGTTCAACGGGTATGGCGACTACGTAGCCGATCTCTACAAAGGGATGGAAGGCGAGCAACTCTATTTGTGATCCCGGCCCTGCCGGGTCAGGCAACCATCCAACCGCGCGGGCGTCCGGCCCGCGCGGCACAAAGCGATTGAACCGTCATCTAAGTTCTTTCCCTCTCCCCGCGCATCTTGCTAGAATCCTAATAAATTAGGCGCGACAGGGAGATTCCGCCTTTGTCTTACAGTTACGATGTGCAGACCCGCCATGGGAAAGATTGGCGGGGGGTGCAGAGCTTCCAGAGCCGCACCAGCGCATTGGTGCGCGCGAACGGCTTAATCGACTCCAAGGAATCCAAGGCGGTTCGCGTCGTTCATATCCGCCGGCGTCCCAACGATACAATCAAAGAGAAGACGATCTTCGAGCAGATCGTTCCGGAACAAAAAGAGAAGCCGATTGCGGCGCAATCGGTCGACGAGGCAGCCTATTGCGAAGAAGCGGGCGATGTTTTCCGGCTGGATGCACGCATCACGATCTCCAAAGTGATGAGCAAGTATTTCGAGCGCAAGCTGATCACGGCGTGTGAGCTTGTCACCGATCCCGGCAATCTGATGATGCTGGCCGGCGACAAACCATTGCTGAACCAGGCATTCGCTTTCGTCGGTGTCGTCCAAGCAAAATCCCGCGGCGAGGACCAGCAGGCGCGGATCGCCGAGCTGGGCAACCTGTACAAGGCGGTGCTCAAACTGTCCGAAGCGGTTGCTGAGGGGCTAGAACCTTTCGTCGAGATTCGCGAAGCGAAAGGCCTTGATGCCGCCCTGGAAGCCATCGACGCCTTGGAGGAACCGAAGCGCCGCGGCACCATGCTTGCCCTGATCGGCGACCGGCTGCGGGACGAAGGCGACCCCGCGCTGAAAGTGAAATCGGTGCTGGCTTTCCTGTCCGGCGACAACCCGGCGACGTCGGCGACCGCACTGGAACTGATCGACAACGTCATTGCCGAAATGCTGGGCAGTACGGATACGCTGCGGGTCCTGCTGGGTCGGCGAACCGATTTGGGCGAAGCGCTTTTCACGGCGGCATCGATCGCATCGGGGAAATGGCAGCCGGACAAGAGCGCTTCAGCCGCCCTGATCGAGCTTAGCGACGCATTAGCCAAGCACCGGTTCCAGCTTTCCAAACAAGCGTTGAACCGATGGGTGGCGAAGGGATTGGATTCGACCACCCAGCTTACAAGGGAAGGTCAACCGGCCGACCGGCAAACCTTCACGCGTCTGCTGAACGGCATGCTAGGCAATGCAGGCATCTATGGCGGGATCGAAAGCGCGAAGTGCCTGACGCAGCGGGCGCGCAGCGCCTTGGCCGCCAACCCCGACGACCAGATGCTGGAGCCGGCGATCGAACGCGTTTCTGATATGATCGAGGAACCCTCGGCAAAGATCGGCTATCTACTCGACCTGTCGGCCAGTTCCATTATCAATCAAGGCAATGCGGTCACGGTCCTGCGGAAGCTGGCCAAGGTACTCGGCAGCATGCGCACCCTGGACGACTTCGTACCCAGCGCAACCGACGAAGACGAAGCGGAACAGGTTCGCGGTCTGGTCCTGCGGAAAATCGGCGCATCGACCTTGCCGGCAGAAGTCCTGCAAGGTTTGGAATCGCGCATCTCCTCCTTGAAGCAAAGCGCCGGTGCTCCAGCCGCGGTCGCACAGGATACAACTGCAAAACAGTCGAAGGATACGGAAGAGGCCGTCACCGAGGTTCAAGAAGCAGCGGCGCCCGCCGAACAAAAACCGAAATCCAACCTCCGCGCCTTTTCCACCGGCGATATCATCTACACGCCGAATGATGATGCGAACGAGGCCTATATTATCCGGACCGGCTTGGTGAAAATCGTCCAACCGGGCCCCGCCGGCGAACAACACGAGAGGACACTCGGCCCGTCGGAGGTTTTGGGCGAATTGTGTCTGGCCGGCGTACCGACCAGAAAGGCCACCGCAATTGCCGCGAAGGACACGGAGCTGGTTGCCGTGCCGAAGTCCGCTTTCGCCAAACGTCTGAAAGGCATTGCCGACAATGACCGCATGATGGCCATCCTGTTGAATGCCGTTCTGAAAGAAATGCGTAGAATGGGGGAGTGAACGCACGCCGTCCTGCATCACTTCAACTCGCATTCCCCGACAATTCGGATAAAGTCCCCCTCACGCTGATGGCCGTCTGACGTGGGGGGCCGTGGTCGTTCCGGCTGGAAAAAGGAAAGTTCGGGCCCGATGAGTTCTAGTTTTGAAGTACAGGTACAGTTGGAAGGGCGTTGGCAGACCCGTGAGATCGCCGATGAAAAGGAGTTTGCCCTGGACCGTGGCACCGCCTTGGCGGAGGAAGCGCAATGTGACGCGGTCCGGGTTATAGAATCGGCGCCGAAACCGGACGGAACCATCGTCGAAAAAACGGTTTTCGAGAAAAAAGTCGCACGAAAGAAAGCCACGCCGGTGACAGCGCAGCAGGTCGACTCCGCGCCATTGTGCGAAACCGTGGAGCAGGTGTTCCAGTTGGAAGCACGTCTGACCGCGGGCCGCATCCTGCGCGGATATCTGGACGAGGAAGGCCTGACAGTGTCGGAACTGATGACCGACCCTGGTCTGCTCGGCCTGCTCGCCCGGCATGAGACAATATTGACGCAATCGGTCGGCGTTGCCTCGTCGGTCCAAGCAAAGCTTTACGATCTTCCCCAGCGCCAGCGCGCCGATGTGCTCTATGCGCTTTTCGACGATGTGAAGAACATGGCGGCCGCCTTAGCCGGGACGCTGCCCGCCTTCAAAACCGTTTTGGCCGAGGAAGGTATAGACGGTCTCGTCAGCGGTGTCGCCGCCCTGCCGGAAGAACAACGATACGCCATGTCCATCGCCGCGCTCGCTTCCCTGACACGGGAGGAGGGAGAACCGGCATCGAAAATGGAAAAGCTTCTGGACCTGATTCCGCCGAAGCAACCATTGCCGACGCCCGCGCATAAATTGCTCGACGAAATGCTGTCGGAGATATTGGACAGCGGTGACGGAGTCCGGGCAGTCCTGGGCCACCAATCGGATCTGGCATCGGCGGTGATGGTTGTCTCCGGCTTGGTTTCCGGGAAACTGAACCCTTCGGCGAAGGCGCCCACCGTTCAGGGGCGTTTGCATTCCGTGTTCCGGATACATCCCTTCCCGGCCTGCCGTGGCGCCCTGAATCGCTGGATCAGCCTGGCGCTTAATTCGCTCGCGCCCTTGACCCGTGAAGGGGGGGAGCAGGAGCAATCCGCCCTCGTGGACGTCTTGGCATCGATGTTGATGGATGACGGTCTGACGGGGGGCCCCACGACCAGCGCGGCCATCACCCAGCGGGCACGAAGCGTGCTGATTTCCGACCCGAGCAACCAGCGGGTCGAGGACGCCATCGATGCCCTGTTGCAGCTTATCCCCGCCAAGTCCGCGAAAGTCGGATACCTCGCCGATGTCTCGACAACGGAAGACGTCGGCGCGGTCACCTCATCCGCGATTCTGGAGAAACTGGCGGATATCATGCGGGACATTCGTTCACTGGGGGATCTCGCCCCGCCCGGCGCGACCCGGCGGGAAGCGGAAGACATTCAGCAGCGGCTGATCAGCAAGATCGACGCAGCGCCATTGCCGGACGAAATCAAACAGGGTTTCTCAGCGAAAATAGAAACGTTGCGTCCCGGCGGCGGGCGATCGATCGCCATGTCGCCTTCCACGCCGAAGCCGGGGGACAAGCAGCGCAAGGTCAAGGCAGGCGACGTCATTTTCAAGGAAGGAATGCCCGGCGAAGAAGCCTTCATGATCCGCAAGGGCGCGGTCGATATCACGGTCAGTTTCGAGGGCAAGACAATCACGATCGCAAGCCTGGGGCCTGGTGAAATTTTCGGCGAAATGGCGTTGATCGACAATTTGCCGCGCGCCGCCGGTGCGGTGGCGGCGGTGGATTCGGAATTGCTGGTCGTGCGAAGCCCCCCTTTCCGCCGCCGTTTGGACGCACTCAGCGAAAACGACCCCATCCTACGTCATTTGATCGACATCTATGTCAGTCGACTGCGCACGACGATCCGCAAACTCAATGAGTGATCGGTTTCTTGTGTTCTGCGACGTGATGAGGGAATGCCACGGCAAATAGCCGGCCAAAAAAAAACTGCCGGTAGGACGATGCCCTACCGGCAAGTTGAACAGGGAGGCTTCACGTCTGGGAGACGTAAATTCCGAGGGCTGGTGTATTAACCAGCGTCGGAGTGTTGTTGCAGTGCAACAACTGAAGCAACTGTTATGTATGCCCGTCTGGACTCGATTTCCAGCATCGGAATTACAACGCAGCCATGCGAATTCCGCATAGCTAGACAGCAAAGCTCTACCAAAGTTTCATTTGCTTTTGACCAAGATCTGATTCTTCGGCGCGCGCTGGCCCTAAAGGATCATCCGGCGCGATATCTTGCCCGGGCGCCGCGTTCGATTGCGGCGGCCGTCAGCCGATCGATCTCGAGGTGGTAACGCAGCATTTCCAGAATGCGCAATTCTTCCTGAGCCGCATGCAAATCGGCGGCGGCCACGTCGACGGCCAAGGCATAGGCTGTTTCCCGCAAGGATTCGGGCAGCGCGGCATGCACCTGGTTCAGGACAGACTCAAGTCCGTCTTCCTCCGTCAGCATCTCCGCGCATTGCGCAGAAACAGTCGGCAAGGTCTGAACGTCAAAATCGCGGAAGGCCGGAAGATGGCGCACGACATCCCCGATGGTCTGCAACTCCGCGTCCGTCATCTCCTGATCCGCTGCCGAGGTGATAACCATAGTATAGATCAAGGCGTCGTGCTTGCTGATCATTCGCTTCTTGTCCTTCTCAAGGATGTTTGGATGGGATGAAGGCGGCGGAAAGGAAGCTTGCGCCTTACCCGGATTTCATTCGTCATAAGCCCCTCTGGTATGGTCACGCACCCCGCGAACGTCAAGGTAGGCGCACATATTACGGGTTTCCCAAGTCGGCGGACGGCGATGTTTTCGTTCCTGCCCGGACATATTCCATTGAATTACCATTTCCCTGCTACAACTTGGAAACAATCGGCTCGACTAAGCCTGTGACACCAAGTAAGGCATCTTCATGCTCGCCGTTGCCGATCCCTCCATGCTGGATGTCTCCCTGCCGGTTTTCGCCATCATTGTGATGGGATACCTGTGCGGCCGTTTCCGCTTATTGGGCGAGGGCGCGGCAACCGCGGTGAACGGGTTCACCTATTACGCCGCAATGCCGGCGCTTTTTCTAGGGGCGATCACCTCAGCCGGTTTTTCGCTGACCGACAATCTGGCCTATATCTCCGTACTGGTCGGCGCACAGCTTGCCGTCTTCGGGATATCGATGCTCTGCGCGACGATTTTGTTTCCCGGCAGCTTGGGCGCACATTCCCTGCATTCGCTTTCCGCCACGCTGACGAATAGCGGCTATATCGGCATCCCGATGATGGCGCTTGCCTATGGCGAGCCAGGCGTCTTGCTGGCGATCATCGCGACCCTGGTCAACGGCGTTATTTTCCTCACCATCGGCTCCGTCCTGCTGGAGCTGGACAAGGCCGAACACAACAACGCCGCGGGTATCGCGCTGGTTACGCTAACCGGTGTCCTGAAAAGCCCGTTGGTCCTTGGCGCATTGGCGGGTGTCATCTTGTCGGCGTTTGACCTGGAATTGCCCGGCCCGGCGCGTTCTGTCGTCGACATGCTTGGCGCCACAGCCGGTCCCTGCGCCCTGTTCGCAATCGGTCTGTTCCTGGTCGGACAAAGGATCACCACCGGCGCTGCAGAGGTTTCCTGGGTCACCTTCGTGAAACTGATATTGCTGCCGCTGGTCACTTGGGTGATCGTTCTTTTTCTAATTCCGCTACCGCCGATGGAAACGGCCGCAGCCGTGCTGATGGCCGCGATGCCGACGGGAAGCTTGGTTTTCGTGCTGAGCGAGCGCCACGGCGTTTTCGCCGCCCGGTCGGTCGCCATCGTGCTGGTTACGACGGTATTGTCCTGCCTGACCGTGTCAGGGTTGCTGACCGTCTTCCTTTAAGTCGCCGTCCGCCAGGAATTCGCGGGTAGCCGCAACCGCTTCCGCCAGACCGACCCGTTCGACGGATACGCCTTCGGGAAAAGCGCCAAGCAGCCTTGTCGGTGTCATCGGATCCAGCAGAACGAAAACACCGCGATCGTCCCCACGCCGCACCAACCGCCCGAAGGCCTGTTTCAGGCGCAGCCGCGTGACCGCGTCATCATAGCTTTTCGCGCCGAACATGCCGCGCCGTGCCTTGTGCAAGATGGTTGGGCGCGGCCACGGCACCCGGTCGAAGACAAGCAGGCGCAGGGACCGGCCCGGCACATCGACCCCATCGCGCATCGCATCGGTCCCCAGCAGGCTGGAATCCTCCTCCGACCGGAAAATTTCGGTCAGGCTGCTGAGATTCAGATTGTCGATATGCTGGGCATAGAGGGGCAACCCGCCTTCCTCCAGCGGCTGGACGATCCGGTTATAGACGGCGCGCAACCGGCTGATCGCCGTGAAGAGCCCCAACGCGCCGCCGCCCGACGCACGGAACAATTCGCGATATGCACCCGCCACCTGGTCCAGGCTGTCCTTGCGCACATCGGTAACGATCAGCACTCGGGTTTGTTTCGGATAGTCGAAAGGTGAGGAAACCCGCACCCGCAAAGCCGGATAGTCGAGATGGACCGCACCGGTCCGCGCTTCCGCGCTATGCCAGTCCGCATCCACATCGCCGGACCCATCGGTCAGCGTCGCCGATGTGATCAGCACCCCATGGGCCGGGCGGGCGACGATATCCGAAAAAGGCGTCATCGGGTCCACCCAATGACGGTACATGCCTACATCGACGTCACGCCCATCCATACGGCTGACGGCGAACCAATCGACGAAAGCGTCCGGCGTGCCTTCGCCAAGGGCCGTCAGCATGTCCATCCAGGCCTGCACAGTCGCGAGGCAACGGTGTTCCAAAGACCTCACCGCCGCTTCGATCCGGCTGCGCGAGGCGGTGTCCAATTCCTCGGATTCTTCGTCCATCCGGGCGGCCAGGGCCTTGGTCAGCCGTTTCGCGGGCAGAAGAATCCGGTTCAACGCTTCATGAAGGTCGCCTGCGGCTTCGAGCAGTCCAGGCACGGGTTCGCCCGTCTCGACTTCCAGATCATAAGGGCCGTCCGCGCCACGCGCCCGGGCATAGACCTGCTGACGGATGCGATGAAGCAAGGCTTCGGCGGGGCCGGTCGGCCGCCCTTCCGTCGTGCGTTGCCGCCACCCTTCAGACGGCAGGGATGCCGCGGCCGCCAGAATATCCTCCAGCGCTTCCCGCGATGCGCCTTCGGTCGCCAAATCCTCGATCCGTTTCTTCAGCCCTCGGGCGCGACCCCGGCCCTGGGCTTCCGTCCCGCGCAGCCAGCGCCGCAGTTCCGCAGTTTCCTGGCCCGACAGATGGGCGGAAAAGGCCCCATCGGCAGCATCGAAAACGTGATGCCCTTCGTCAAAGACGTACCGATTGACCCGCCCGGCGGGATCGACACCGCCACGGGCCGCCTGCACCATGACCAGGGCATGGTTCGCCACCACAAGGTCCGCGCGCCGGGCACGACGGATACCGTGTTCGATGAAACATCGTGAGAAATGACTGCAGGCGGAATAGATGCATTCGCCACGGCGGTCGGTCAGACCGAGCGTCGCCCGTGTCCCGAGGATATCGCTAAGCCAGGATGGGAAATCGCCGCCGGTCATGTCGCCGCTGCGCGTCGCCGAAATCCAGCGCGCGATCAGCCCCAGTGGAATAGCACCGGCGCGGTTTACGGCAACGGTCCGGGTCGCCTCCTCAAAGTTCAGCAGACAGATATAGTTTTCCCGCCCTTTGCGGATGACAACGCGTTCCGACTTCAGACGCGGGTCGGGCACAAGGCGCGAGAGTTCCTCGTCGATCTGCTGCTGCAGGTTCCGTGTATACGTGGAAAGCCAGATCGGCGCTTCGTTCTTTTCCGCCCAGATGCTCGCCGGAGCGATATAGCCGAGCGTCTTGCCGACACCGGTTCCCGCCTCCGCCATCACGAAATTTGGGGCGCCTTCGTGGTCCCGCGGCGCGAAGGCATGGCAGACGGCCGACGCATAGTCCGATTGGGCCCGGCGCTCCTCCGCCCCTTCGCCCAGCAATGTCGCGAGGCGGAACCGTGCCTCATCCGGTTGGACCGGTCGGTCGCCGGGCGGCGGTGGCGGCGCCTGTTCCCGCCACTCCGCGAGCCGCTTCCAGGCGTCGAGGCCGGAGGTCGGGGCGCGGAGGCCATCATCCTGTTCCTGCCCCAGCGCAGCCAGCACGGACGGGCCCCACGCCCATCCCGCCCGCGCCATTGCCATCGCAATTCGTGGAACGTCGGCGCCGTGGACACGGTCCTTCAGGTCGGACAGCATGCGAGTCATGCACCGGAACAGAACGGCGGGCGCGTCCTCCACCCCCGCCGGTGTCGGCAGCCCCAGTTCCTGCGCCAATCCGCCCGGTGTCGGAATGCAGAACCGCGCGGGATAGACGAATGCGAACAATTCCAAAAGGTCGAGCGCCGGGAATGGATCGATCCTGATCCGCCGCGCGACCGATGGGCCGTGGCAGAGGATCGGCAATGTCGTTCGGATTTTTTGCGCTAGGTCCTGTGGCGCCCGACGGTCCAGTAAGCGAAACGTTTCCAACTCCCCATCTTCCGACAGCCACACGGCCTCCATCGGCGACGCGGCAAGGACCGGCGCGGTAGGCAGTTTTAGGGATGAAGCGGCAACAGCAGGCATGACGGCGCGATCATAACCGTGGATTCGCGCCCATACACGCCTTCAAAACCGTAAATGCCACTGTAAATTCCCCCGTAAATTCGGCTGGGGAGGGCTATGCGGCTTTATTCCGGTAACGCTCGTTCATTTCCTGGAACTGGCGCAAGCTGGTCTCAAAATCAAACGGCCTTTCAGTCAGTGATTCCGGGTCCCACTCACTGCGCCCGTCATTGAAGAAGTCACCGCCATAAATATGCAATGCCGCGGTCAGTTTGGTGGTCGGGTTGATGACCGAATGGATGATGTCCTTACCCAGGGGCTCGGCATCCTTAACCATCAGGGAGGACGCGCCCGCCGCCTCGATACGGTCGCCGGTACGGCGCCAGAAGATATTGTCCTCCCGCCCGCCATAAACACCGATAACGGCCCAAATGTGGTTGTGATTGTGAGGGCGCAGGACGATTTCAGCCGGCCAGATCACATTGAGGACGGTCAGGTCGTCCCCATGATACAGCTTCTGAATGGACCCTTCGGTCGGTTCGCCCAGTGCTTGCAGCAGCGCTGCCGGGTCCGAAACCGCCCTGGCCGTCACATCGCGGACCGCTTTGTGGCTGTCATCCTCGGCCACGGCAGCGCGGCAATCCTCAATAAAGCGATCGATATCGAACATCTTGCAACTCCCCGGTAAACAACGGCGAAAACAGTATCGCAGTTCTGCAACCACGGCCAGGAAACGCTTCGCTGACCCTGACGCAAACCCGCACGCCAGTTGACCTGAAAGCCGCCCGCGCCTAGTTTCCGCGCCTTATCAAGGCGGCCATAGTCGGCGTGACGGCGGCCGCTGAAACACCTAAGGAATAAGGACATGTCGGAGTTCAGCGAACTTACCCAGAATGCGAAAGCTTGGCCGTTTGAAGAGGCCCGCAAGCTTGTTAAACGCATCGGGGGTAAAGCGCCGAAAAAAGGCTATGTCCTGTTTGAAACGGGCTATGGCCCGTCGGGCCTGCCGCATATCGGAACATTCGGCGAAGTAGCGCGCACCACCATGGTGCGGCACGCCTTCGAAACCATGTGTGACGTGCCGACCCGTCTGTTTGCCTTTTCGGACGACATGGACGGATTGCGCAAAGTGCCGGACAACGTTCCCAACAAGGAAATGCTGGCCAAACACCTTCACAAGCCGCTGACGGAAGTGCCCGACCCGTTCGGCACGCATGACAGTTTCGGCGCCCATAACAACGCGCGCCTGCAAGCGTTCCTGAATCAATTCGGGTTCGAGTTCGAGTTCAAGAGCTCCACCGACTTTTATAAGAGCGGCAAGTTCGACGAAGCGCTGCTGACCGTGTTGCGCCATTACGAACAGGTTCAGGCAATCATGCTGCCCAGCCTGCGCCAGGAACGGCGGGAGACTTACAGTCCCTTCCTGCCCATTTGCCCGGAAACGCGGCATGTGCTGCAGGTACCGGTCGTCGCAACCGACGCAGAGGCGGGCACGATCGTTTACCGGCGCGAAGACGGCAAGGAAGTCGAAACCAAGGTTACCGGCGGCCTGTGCAAGCTGCAATGGAAGCCGGACTGGGCAATGCGCTGGTTCGCGCTGGACGTCGACTATGAGATGGCCGGCAAGGATCTGATCGATTCCGTCAAATTGTCGGGCCGCATCACGCAGGAACTCGGCGGCCGTGCGCCGGACGGTTTCAATTATGAGCTTTTCCTGGATGAGAACGGTGAGAAAATTTCGAAGTCGAAGGGCAACGGCCTGTCGATGGAAGATTGGCTGACCTATGCGCCGGAAGAAAGTCTGGCCTTGTACATGTACAACAAGCCCAAGACCGCGAAGCGCCTGTTCTTTGATGTCATCCCCCGCCATGTGGACGACTACCTGACCTTTGTCGGGAAATATCACACTGAGGAACCCGCGCGTCAGATCGAAAACCCGGCCTGGCACATCCATAGCGGCAACCCGCCGGAACACACCTCGCCCTTGACCTTCGGCCTGCTGCTGAACTTGGCGAGCGTGTGCAACAGCCACGACAAGTCGATCCTGTGGGGATTCATTTCGCGCTACGTGCCCGAAGCGTCGCCGGAGACCGAGCCCTTCCTGGATAAACTTGTCGGGTTCGCGATCCGCTATTACGAGGACTTCGTAAAGCCGAACAAGAACTATCGAGCGCCGAGCGCCCAAGAACGCGCGGCGATTGAAGAATTGTATCAGGGCTTGGGTGAACTGCCGGCGGACAGCAAAGCGGAGGATATCCAGAACCAGGTCTACGCGGTCGGCAAGAACCACGAGTTCGAAAACCTTCGCGACTGGTTCAAGGCGCTCTACGAAGTGCTGTTGGGGCAGGAACAAGGGCCGCGCATGGGATCCTTCATCGCCCTCTACGGCATCGGTGAAACCCGCAAGTTGATCGAAAAGGCACTGGCGGGCGAGGACCTGAGCGCCGCGTAACCGCTTGAAATCACAGCACCAGAACGAGAAAGGCCGGCGCTAAGCCGGCCTTTTTCATGATCCCTGCAAGGGAACGCAAACCCCTGTCAGCGGTGACCGTGTTTATGGGAATATTCCCAATACATTTCACGGGCGCGCTGATACATGGGGCCCGGCTGAAGGTCGCGTCCCTCGAACCGATTGACGTGCATCACCTTGCCCCAATTGCCGGTATTGAAAATCTCGTCCGCCTCGAGAAGGTCATCCGTCGTGACGCGGCCTTCCTGGACCTCGACGCCATTCTCATGGAACAGCTTGATGACACGTTGGCGCGTCACGCCATTCAGGAAGGTCCCGTTCACGGCAGGCGTGCGGACCATGCCGTCCTTGACCATGAAAAGGTTCGCCGTCGCGAATTCCGCGACATTGCCAATCGGGTCGAGCACGACCGCATTGTCGAACCCTTTGCCGCGCGCCTCGGTCAAGGCGCGTCCGGCATTAGGATAGAGGCCAGCTGACTTGGTGTCGGTCGGGGCTGCGTCCGGCATCGGCCGCCGGCGGGTCGAAATACAAGCGGAAAAACCGCCGTCACCCGGCATTGGGTTTTCCGTCACCGTCAGGGCGAAGCGGGTCGTTTCAGGGTCGGGCGCAACCCAGCCTTCCTCAGCCCAGAACATTGGGCGGATATACAGCGCGGTATCGGAAGAGAATTTGCCGACGCCTTCCCACGCCAGTTCCATGATCTCTTCCATGGATTTGGTCGCTTTCAGGCCAAGATTATTGGCCGAGCGAATGGCGCGGGCGCAATGCAGGTCCAAATCGGGCATGACGCCTTCGAAAGCACGCGCCCCGTCGAAAATGAAGGAGGACAACCATACGCCCTGCGAATTGACGCTAATCATCGGGGCCTTGTCGTCTATCCATTCCCCATCGAACCAGGTCAAACCTGCCATGTCGCTCGCGCCTCCTGCGCCGGAAAATTGTAGTCTGTGGAACGCCGCGACGGTCGCGCTTCAAAGGGCATAAGTCAAGCCGCGCGGCCCACCCGAAAACAGCGCTGACACTGCGGCAAAAGCGCCGATGACACCCCCGGAAGACGCGTTCGGCACGCGTGCCCGCGCGGCCTTGATCCTTGTCCCCGAAACCGAACTATGGCCTAACCGAAGGGAACCGGATCGGAAACGGCCTTGGGCGCAATGGCGGCAACGCGGGAAAATTCTTTGTTTTTGGCCAATTTGGATTTGTTGAAATCCATCGGTCTTTCAGGTCCGGCGACCGCCGTTCTGGGGGTCGCCAGTCCAGCATTGACGCGCCGAAGCACAGACGCACCCGGCGGCCCTAATCTGCTGCGGGGCGACGCGCCCCTGTATAGTCCGGACGCAGCACAGGCCGCGGCGGCCCAGGTAGAGAGCTATCTGAAAAGGCCGATGCGGCATCTATCCACCTTCACCGGCGTGCCGGAAAAGACAGACCTTTTGAGCCACAGCGCCATCCGCACCGTGCTGGCGGAATTGCAGGGCCAGGAGCTGAACTCGGCACCCGACCCGGATACCGGCTATCTGATCTGCTTCGGCCTGGGCCTGGGCCTGCATTTGCCGCTTCTGCAAGCGGCCCTGCCCTTCCGAACCTTGGTTATCGTCGAGGACAATCCAGAATTTCTGCTGCACAGTCTCCATGTTGTCGATTGGACCGCGCTCAACGAGACCTGCAAGGCGCGCGGCGGGCGGTTATATGTGATCCTGACGACGGAGGCCCAAAACGTCGCCGACACATTGCTGCGTGAGATGCGCGGACCTGAATTTCCGATGATCGACGGCAGCTATATCTATCAGCACTACAAATCGCCCTTCTTAGACAAGGCGATCGACGCTTTGCGGGACGCCATGCCGATCATCGAGGCCAATGACGGCTTCTTCGAGGACGAGCAGCTCATGCTGGCGCAGGCCTGCCGCACCTTCCTGCGAAACGACTTTCATCTGCTGACCGAAGCGCCCACGCCGCGCCCACTTAAGCCCATGCCGGTCTTCGTCGTTGGATCCGGACCGTCCCTTGACCAGAACATCGACGATATCCGCCGCAACCGGGAAAACGTCATACTGATGTCCTGCGGCACTAGTCTGCGGCCGATGCTGGAAGCGGGAATGGTGCCGGACTTTCACTGCGAGATCGAAAATGTAGAGGATATCGGGACCATCATCGGCATGCTGTCGGAAGAGCATGATTTGAGCGGTATCCCGCTGATCGCCGCCAACACGGTCAAACAATCGGTCTTGGACAAGTTTGACCGGAAAATCCTGTTCTGGCGCGATACGGTGGTGCCGACCCGCTTGCTCGCCCGGCAGGAAGATACGCTGGCCATGACCGGGCCGACCGTCACCAATCTGGCGATCCGCGCCGCGATCTCCCTGGGGTTTTACGAATTCTATCTGTTCGGCATTGATCTGGGTTCACCTGACCCGGACAAGCATCACGCCAAGGGATCGATCTACAACGCCTCGGATGACGAGTATTGGAAGAGCGGGGCTGCGATGGAGCCCTTCGTGATAAAGCAGCCCGGCAATATGGGCGGAACGATCTATACCAACCGCCCCTTCCTGCTGACCAAATTCTTTTTCGAAACTTTGTTCAGCCGGTTCCCCAACCATCACTTTTTCAACTGTTCCAACGGGGTGCGGTTCGAACATGCGACGCCGATCGTTTCATCAACTTTGGAGGCTATGCCGGCCGAAATACCCGGCCCGGAAATCGTCACCCAATGCCTGCGTGAATTGACCGATGTGAAAGCCGGCATCCTGGTACAGGCCGATCGGCTGGTGGAATACCGGGCCGCCCTTGTCGACCGTTTCGGCAAGCTAGCCTTGCTGTGCACGGACGACGCCATCGCCGATTTCGATAACCTGCTGGAGGCGATCCGCCCGCTGGTTGCGCCTGTCTCCTACCGCACCGAATTTTCCGCCAAAAGCGCGGTGGACACATTGATATCGGGTACCATCACGACGATCCTGCATTTCGGTTATTTCATGGTCCGCCGAATACCGAAGGACGACCGCGCCCGATTCATGTCACTCTTTATGAAAGCCTTGGGTGAGAGCGTCGCAGTGATGGAACGCGATGCGCTCGCCCTGACGGATGAGTTGATCGAGGAACGCCGCGCACTGCCGGACTGACGCGTAATGAAAGGCACCGAAACCCAATGTGCGGTATAGCCGGATTCATAGGCAAATCGCCGCCCACGCGCAGCGACGCGGAAGACACGCTGGCGATGATGCGCCAGCGCGGGCCCGACGGTTTGGGCTTGTTTCAGGACGACGTCGGCGCGAACAGGGTAATGCTGCTTCATTCCCGACTTGCCATCATTGATCTGCAGACCCGTTCCAACCAACCCTTTATCGACGACGGCTGCGTCCTGATCTTCAATGGGGAAATCTACAACTACGTCGAAGTGCGTGACGAGTTGAAGGCTTTGGGGCAGACGTTTCGCACCGATTCCGATACCGAGGTAATCCTGCGCGCCTATCGCCAATGGGGCGAAGGGCTTGTCGACCGGCTGCAGGGCATGTGGGCCTTTGCCCTATTGGACAGCCGAGCTGGGAAACTGACCCTGAGCCGCGACCCGTTCGGCGAGAAACCGCTCTATTGCATGGAAACGCCGGACGGTTTGTTTTTCGGGTCCGAGATCAAGTTCATCAAACAATTGAGCGCCCGGACGCCCGCTATCCGCCATGAAAAGGTCCACCGTTTTCTGGCTCACGGTTACCGGGACGTCTTCAAAAAGAAGGACTCGTTTTTCGAAGGCATCAACCCCCTGCCCGCTGCCAGCATCGTCACGTTAACCGGCGGGGACATGCCAGAGCCGCGGATTTATTGGACCCCCCACTTCAACCCGCAGCCGATGAGCGAGGGAGAAGCGATCGAAGGCGTTCGGGACCGCCTGTTCGACGCGGTGAAGATCCGCCTGCGCGCGGATGTGCCCATCGCGCTGACCCTGAGCGGAGGGATCGATTCAAATGTGGTCGCAGGGATCGCCGTTCATCACTTCCAGCAGAACCTGCATACCTTTTCGATGCTGGAAAGTCGGGAAGACTACGATGAGCGACAGTTCATCGCCGCGGCGGTCCGGGGGTTGGGTGCGCCCCACCGGGAACGCCCCGTGCAAAGCCGTGGTTTCCTGGAACGTTTAGGCCGAATGGCGCATCATTATGAGGCACCGGTCCTCAGCGTTGGTATGTTCCTGGAAGGATTCCTGACCGAGACGGTATCCGCCGAAGGCTTCAAACTGGCGATCAACGGCAATGGTTCGGATGAAATCTTCGCCGGTTATTACGATCACTATCTCTATTGGCTGGCCGGTTTACACGGCACGGCCGAATTCGAACCGGAAGTCGCCCGATGGCGGGAATCGATGGGCAAATATGTGCGCAATCCTTTGTTCAAGGACCCGATGCGTTTCGTCGACACGCCGGACGAACGCCGTCATCTGCATCACAACGCGCCGGATATCGACAGCGTCATGCATCTGCCGAGCGCCGATCCGTTCGAGGAAGAGGATTTCTGCGACGATCTGTTGCGAAAACGAATGCTGAACGAATTGACCCGCGAATCCGTCCCGGCAACGCTGTTCTGCGGCGACCTGAATTGGATGTACCATTCGATCGAGAACCGGACCGCCTATCTGGACCGGTCTTTGATTTCGTTTCTGCTAACGGTGCCGAGCAACCTTCTGATCCGCGAAGGGTACAGCAAATACCTTCTGCGCAAGGCGGCCGAAGGCTATGTGCCGGACGAGATATTGTTCTCCCGCCAGAAATTCGGCTTCAATGCGCCAATCACATCCCTTCTAAACCGCGAAGATCCCGACGTGATCGACTTCATGATGATGGACAGTCCGGTCTTCGACCTGGTTCGGCGCGACAAGGTCGAGGCTATGATGCGGCCGGACGCGGACCTTGCGGGATTGGACAACTTCCTGTTCTGCGTCGCCTCGGCAAAAATGTTCTACGCGACGCAAGCAGGCTGGTAGGTCACCTAAACTCCTTGCCTTCGAACGGGTTTTTTCCCTCCCGCGTTTCGATCTCCACCACCCAGATATCGGGGTCGCGGTCTATGCTGCGTGTGACATAGGCGTCAGCCTTTTCGTCCGGGATCGGATCGGCCCCCAAGGGCGGAAGCCAACCGAGATTACCGTCCAAATCGCGGGTTTCGGTCAGAATTCGGCTGGTCCCGTCGAGCAGATTTAGCCGCAGGACGAGCGATCCACTCTCCCGCTCACCCTTGTTGATCACCGCGCCGAAACCGCCCTGGGTATTCACGCTGCGCAGCGTGGCGGATACCCACATGGCACTGGGAAGGCGGTCACGGGGCATGGCGGAAAAAGCCTCTTCCGGAAAGGTATGGACTGCGATCACGCAAACCCGAGTTCCTTCAGAATCGCTTCGCGGCTTTCGTCCAAGTCAGGAACATGGCCGCGCGTGGCGGGGTCCGCATGGGCGGACATCTTGATCGGGTTGCCCGCCATGCGGAAATGGCCTTCCTGCGGATCTTCGATCGAGACGACCATATTGCGCGACAGGATTTGCGGATCGTTCATCACCTGCCCGACATCATTGATCGGGCCACAAGGCACGCCGGCCTTCTCAAGCTCGTGCATCCAATGGTCCGTCGGCTGGGTTTTCAGAACCAGCTCCATCTCGACTTTCAGGTCATCCACATGCTCAGCCCGGTCCTTGTTGGTAAGGAAACGCGGATCGGTCACCCATTCCGGCTTGCCCAAAGCGGACGCCAAGCTTTCGAACAATTTGTTGTTTCCCGCTGCGATGATGATATGGCCATCGCCGGATTCATAGGCCTCGAACGGCGTGATCGATGGATGTCTGGCACCCAACGGGCCGGGCACCTCGCCGGAGGTGACATAACGGGCGACAGCGTTTTCCAGAATCGCCAACTGACAATCCAGCATCGACACGTCAATCATCATGCCTTTGCCGGTGCGATTGCGTTCCACCAATGCGGCATTGATACCGACCGTCGTGAACAAGCCGGCGGTGATGTCGCCGACCGAGGTCCCAACACGGGTGGGCGGGCCGCCCGGGTGGCCCGTAATCGACATGATGCCACCCATCCCCTGGACCACCATGTCATAGGCCGCACGGTTGGCGTAGGGGCCGGTTTGACCAAAGCCGGAAGCCGCGGCGTAGATCAACTGCGGATAATTCTTTTCCAGCATTTCCCAGCCATAGCCCAGTTTTTCCATCGTGCCGGCGCGGTAATTTTCGACCAGGATGTCCGCTTTGCCCAACAAGGCTTCGAAGATTTTGCGATCTTCCGCGTCCTTCAGGTTCAGCGCGATGCTTTCCTTACCCCGGTTCAAAGACATGAAATAGGCCGATTTTCCATGCTTGGCCCAAGGGCCGAAATGGCGCGCGTCGTCCCCGTGACCGGGCGTTTCAACCTTGATGACGCGGGCGCCCAGGTCGTGCAGCAACATTGTGCAATACGGCCCGGCAAGCACGCGCGTCATGTCTATGACGGTGATACCATCCAGCGGTCCCTTGGACATACATCCTCCTTAAACTAACGCTAGCCCCGGAAACATTGTCGCGCCGGAGTCTTTATTCCGTGATGTTGCGCATGCTACGCACGTACACAACATAGTCTGAAGCAGATAATCCAGGACGCAGCGAAAGTCACGGTCAGGTCATCGAAATGAGCGATATTGCAGCCCAACCCCAGGAAACACTCTGGACACGCACGGTAAACAGTGTTCGCCGCGTCTGGCTGGACCTGGGCGCAACATTGGACAGCGACGCCATCCCCGCGAAGCTGGAAGGCAAGGCCGCCGACCAGCTTTTGGAGCGGATGCGGGCCTGCATTGCCTCGGAAGGGGGCGAGGTTTCCGCCCGCGCCCGCGCCGCCCAGTTGGGCCAGTACTATATGGGCCTGGACGCGCCCGGTCGGAAAAGGTTCCTGGAGATACTGGCCAGCAATTTCGGACCGGACAAAGAAAAGGTCGAAACCGCGATCGAGGCCTATCATCACGCCGCGCCGGAAAAGAAGGCCCGGGCCCGGCAGGACCTGCAGGCGGTGCTGACCCCGCCGCGGCAATCGCTGCTGACCCAGTTCAATGCCCTACCCGACGGAGTAAAATTCCTGGTCGATCTGCGCGCGGAACTTTTGCGTTACACCAAGGAGTCCCCGGAACTGGCCGATCTGGACAAGGATCTGGAGCGGTTGCTGGTCAGTTGGTTCGATATCGGCTTCCTGGAATTGCAGCGGATAACCTGGAACAGCCCCGCCGCCTTGCTGGAAAAACTGATCAGCTATGAAGCGGTGCATGAGATCAGGTCCTGGACCGATCTGCGCAACCGGTTGGATTCCGACCGGCGGCTCTTTGCCTTTTTCCATCCCCGTATGCCGATGGAGCCGTTGATCTTTGTAGAAGTGGCGCTGGTCAACGGTATTGCTGGTTCGATTCAGACCCTTTTGGACGAAGACGCACCGATCGTCGATCCGAACGCGGCGGATACGGCCATTTTCTATTCGATTTCGAACACCCAGCGCGGCTTACGCGGTATCAGCTTCGGCAACTTCCTGATCAAGCGCGTGGTCGAGGAATTGAAGGCCGAGTTTCCTAATCTGAAGGCGTTCTCCACCCTGTCGCCGATCCCGATGTTCCGCCAATGGCTGGAAAGTAACATCGCGGAAGGCGACCCGAACCTTTTGACGGCGGAAGACCGTAAGCGCCTGAAGAAAGTTACCGGCAACAAATTTGGCAAGGGCGACCTGTTGCGTTCCGTGACCACGGGCGACTGGGTGAAGGACGCCGAACTCTCGGAAGCCCTACGCCCTGCTTTGCTGCGGTTATGCGCACGTTATCTGGTGCAGGAAAAACGCAAGGAACGCCCGCTCGACCCGGTCGCACGATTCCATTTGAGCAACGGGGCACAAGTCGAAAGAGTCAATTGGCTCGGTGACATATCCGACAAGGGAATGCGTGAATCCGCCGGGATGATGGTGAACTATCTATACCGGCTTAACGACATCGAAAAGAATCACGAACGTTTCGCGAAGAGCGGATTCGTGGCGACCTCCTCTGGCGTCAGGGGCCTTCTGTAGACTTGCGTCGTCCTGACATTGGAAATGGACATCTCAGACAAGAGGCTGTTTCCAACGATTTTCGCATGAATGATTGAACGCCTACCGCATCGGCCTAAACTACGCCCCTGCGGGCTGAGTCATGGACCGGCCGCGCGACGCAAGAGGCTGGCGGCAGACCCGGCCCGCAAATAACGCGAGGAAATTCCCGGATGTTCACCACACGTCCCGAGATTGTCGGAACTTTTGGCGCCGTCGCCTCCACCCATTGGCTTGCCAGCCAATCGGCGATGCGGATCCTGGAACTGGGCGGGAACGCCTTCGATGCGGCCTTCTGTGGCGGCATGGTGCTGCAACTGGTCGAACCCCATCTGAACGGCCCGGGCGGCGACGTCCCGATCATCTTCCACGATGCCTCCAGCGGGTCGACCCATGTGGTCTGCGGCCAAGCCCCCTTCCCGGCAGCGGCGACCATTGGCGCGTACCGGGATTTGGGTATCGATATTGTTCCCGCGACAGGCCTGCTGGCAGCCACCATCCCCGGCGCTTTCGACGGTTGGATGCAAATGCTGCGCGACCAGGGAACCATGAGCTTCGGCGATTTAATGAAAGTGCCTATCCGATACGCGAAGAAGGGCTTTCCAATCGTCAAAGGCGCGACGGACGTCATCGCGTCGGTCGAACCGATGATGCGGGAGCACTGGCATTCGACTGCCGAAATCTATTTACCGGACGGCGAGATCCCCAAACCGGGAACGCTGTTCAGGAACAAACGCCTGGCGAAAACCTGGAAACGGCTCGTAGCCGAGGCGGAGGCTGCCAGTTCGGACCGCGCGGAACAGATCGAGGCGGCGCGGGATGCCTTCTACAAGGGGTTTGTCGCCGAGGAAATCGATCGCTTCTGCCGGGAGGAATCGGCAATGGATGCGACGGGCCGCGAGAACAAGGCCTTTCTGCGTGGCGACGACATGGCGAATTGGACGGCAGGTTACGATACCCCGCTGACCTACGACTATCACGGATACACCGTCTGTAAATGCGGACCATGGAGCCAAGGGCCGACCTTGTTGCAGAACCTTGCCGTGTTGAAGGGCATCGACATCGCCGGCATGGATCCCCTGGGGCCCGAGTTCGTCCACACGGTTACCGAGGTGATCAAACTCGGATTCGCCGACCGGGAGATGTTCTACGGCGACCCGAATTTCGTCGACGTTCCCATGGATACATTGTTGAGCGACGATTACGCGGCCGAGCGGCGCGGCTTGATCGGCGCTGATGCCAGCCGGGATTTCCGGCCCGGCGAGATCGATGGGCATGGTTGGGCGTTTGACTATGCCGCAGCCGTCGCCCGGCAACCGACCCCCGGCAACACATTGGCCGGTTCCGGCGGCGGCGAACCGACGGTCGGCGTGGGCGGTTTCAAGGCGAAGCTGCATGCCGGCGACACCTGTCATATCGACGTGGTCGATAAGCACGGCAATATGGTGTCCGCAACGCCAAGCGGCGGCTGGCTTCAATCCTCGCCGACCATTCCGGCCTTGGGCTTCTGCCTGGGCAGCCGCGCCCAGATGTCATGGCTGGACGAAACCAGCCCATCCGCCCTTGGCCCGAACCGTCGTCCGCGCACGACGTTGACGCCGTCCTTCGTGCTGCGTGACGGCAAACCCTATATGGCCTTTGGGACACCGGGCGGCGACCAGCAGGACCAATGGCAACTGATCATGTTGTTGCGGCACATCCACCACGGCATGAACCTGCAGGAGGCGATCGACGCACCGTCTTTCCATACGGAACACCAGCCGTCTTCCTTCTACCCGCGTCACGCGTCGCCGGGCCGGCTAATGGCCGAGGGCCGGTTTTCCCAAGACACATTTGACGTATTGAAGTCCAAAGGCCACGATCTGATTGTGGGCGAAGACTGGTCGGAAGGCCGGTTATCCGCGGTAACTTGGGAAGATGGCGTTGTGAAAGCGGGTGCCAATCCGCGGGGGATGCAAGGATATGCAGTCGGTCGGTAGCGCACTGCCAAGACGGCAATGACCACTGCAACCGAGGTTGTTCAGAATCGGCGCCTCGGCTTCGGAATTGGCTGTGCGCTGGTGAACAATCTGCTGGTCGGCATGGGGACCGGTATATACCTGCCGCTTTTCCCCCTTCGCCTGGATATGATGGGTGAGAGCCCTTCTTCCATCGGCCTTCACGCCATATCAAGCTCCATCGGCGTTCTGCTCGTCGCACCTTATATGAGCACGTGGCTGTCCCGTATCGGCGCCCCCTTCATTATCGCGATCGGATGCGCCGCCGCCGTCATCGCGGGGTCGATGATGCTGCTGGCGGACGACTACTGGCTTTGGTTCGCCTTGCGTCTGATCATGGGATGCGGGTTAGCAACCCATTGGGTCGGATCGGATGCCTGGCTGAATCAGGCCGCGACGGAAAAAATCCGCGGCCGCATTCTCTCTTTCTACGTGGTTTCCTATATCGGCGGCGTCTCAGCCGGATCAGCGTTACTGAACCAGTTGGACCTCGCAGGCAATGCGCCTTTCATTGCCATGGTCGTGTGTTTTTCCGTTGCCCTGCTGCCGTTGATCCTTGCCTGGCGGTCCGGACCTGTATTCCTACCCTCCTCCCGCGAGGCGTCGTTGCGGATGTTCCGGATCGCCCCGGTCCTAATGACCGTCGGCGTCCTCATCGGTCTCGCAGACGGGGCGGCTTTCGCCCTAATCCCACTTTTCGCCGTTCTGGCCGGCATGACGGAATATCACGCAGTGTGGGTGATGACGTCTTTCCTGCTTGGCGGGTCGTTGATGCAATTTCCGATCGGCTGGCTATCGGATGTGATGGACAGGCGTCATGTCCTGGTCCTGCTATCCGTCTTGGCGGTCGGCATCGCGCCGATCCTGCCTTTCGTGATGAATGGCGGCCCATTGACCTGGATCTTGTCAGGCCTGTTCGGCGCCGCCGTCATTGGGATGTACGCCGTCTCACTCGGCATCATCGGTCGGCGTTTCACCGGCGGGGATATGGCTGCGGCGAACGCCGTCTTCGTTCTATGTTTCGAGTTCGGCGCCCTGACCGGCGCACCCGTTGGCGGAGGGGCGATGGATATTATCGGCGCCCCGGGCCTGCCCATCGTGATGGGCGTGGCATCCGCCCTGGTCCTCGCGGCAGCATTGTTCCGCGGCCAGCGATGGATTTCGAAAGAGTAAGCGAAAGCCGGTACTGGCTTTCAAACGTTGAAGCGTTCCACCAGGAAATCCACAAAGACCCTGACTTTCGTCGACAGGTTCCGCGCATGCGGAAAGACCGCGTGAAGGCCGACAGGCTCGAACCCAAAATCCTGCAACGCCGGTACAAGCCGGCCATCGGCGATGGCTTGGTCACAGATGAAGCTAGGCGATTGAATGACGCCCAGGCCGTCTTCCGCGGCGCGCATCAGGATTTCCCCGTTATTGGCGTTCAGGCTGCCCCCGACGCGGACCGCGATCTCACCGCCCTCGGGCGCGTTCAGATGCCATGTCCGGCCACTGGCGAAATAGGCATAGGTCAGACAATTATGATTGCTCAAATCAGACGGATGTTTCGGCATACCGTGTTTCCGCCAATAGTCGGGCGAGGCGGCAACTACGCGATCATACTCTCGGATACGCCGCGCAATCAGACTCGTATCCGTCAACGCCCCGATGCGAATTGCAACATCGATTCCTTCGTCGACAAGATCGACCTGATGGTCCGTCAGTGAAATATCGACATGAAGGTCGGGATAGCGGCGCATGAAGTCAGGCAATACTGGCGCAACATGGGATATTCCGAAACTCACCGGCGCGGAGACCCGCAAAGTTCCCCGCGGGGTCGCCTGAAGTTGGGATACCGCGACCCGTGCCTCCTCCACTTCCTCCACGACACGGCGGACACGCTCATAAAAGATTACACCGGCTTCGGTCAGGCTCATCCGGCGGGTCGTCCGATTCAGCAACCGCGTTCCAAGGCTGTCTTCGAGGCGCCCGATCTGCTTGCTGACCGCCGATTTGGATTCCCCAAGGCGTTCAGACGCAGCGGTGAAACTGCCCTCTTCCACCACCCGGGCGAAGACCAGGTAGGCGTTGATGTCCTCCATCACGCACATCCTATTGTCGAAAAATAGAAACAATCAGGTTCCATTTACCCCAATTGTTATCTCCAGTCCATTTATTACATGACGTCCAGAGGTTAATCAGGCCCGACCGGGCCGCTGTTAGGAGTAAATTAAATGACCAAGGTTTTGGTGCTTTATTATTCAATGTACGGCCACATAGAGACTATGGCCAAAGCCGTGGCCGAAGGAGCTGAATCCGTCGACGGCGTCGAGGTGACGATCAAGCGCGTGCCTGAATTAATGTCCGACGAACAACTGGCGCAGGCCGGCGGAAAGACAGACCAGACCGCGGAGGTCGCCTCACCCTCCGAACTGGCCGACTACGATGGCATTATTTTCGGGGCGCCGACACGCTTCGGCAACGTACCCGGACAAATGCGCAACTTCATGGACCAGACAGGCGGACTTTGGGCTAATGGCGCATTGGTCGGCAAGGTGGGCAGCGTCTTCACCTCCACCGGTACCGGCGGCGGCAATGAAAGCACCATTCTCTCATTTTGGCCGACCCTGGCGCATCAGGGCATGGTCATCACCGGTGTGCCCTATACGATTGATGAAATGACCCAACTTGGCGACGCACGCGGCGGCTCACCCTACGGCGCCGGCACCATCGCCGGACCCGACGGGTCACGCAGCCCGAGTGAGACAGAACTGACCATCGCCAAACATCAAGGCGCTCATGTCGCAAAGCTTGCGAAGAAGTTGACCGCCTGATCACCGAAGCACGTACGCATGGCGCGCGTACACATGGTACGCGCGCACAAGGACAGTCGAAGGAGATAGGAGCGAGACAATGGGACTATTGGTAGAAGGCAAATGGGTGGACAAATGGTACGATACCGAATCCACCGGCGGCCGCTTCGTCAGGAAGGAATCCGCTTTTCGCAGCTGGGTCACGGCGGATGGATCCGCCGGCCCGACAGGCGATTCCGGTTTTAAGGCGGAACCGGGCCGATACCATCTCTATGTCTCCCTCGCCTGCCCCTGGGCGCATCGAACGCTGATCTTCCGCACGCTGAAAGGGTTGGAGGAGATGATCGATGTGTCGATCGTCAGCCCGTTGATGTTGGAAAACGGCTGGACGTTCCGCGACGAATTTCCAGGGGTTGTGGCCGATCCGATAAATGGTGCGGAATTCGCCCATCAGATCTACACCGCGGCAGATCCGGAATATACCGGCCGGGTTACGGTGCCGATCCTGTGGGATAAAAAGACCGGCACAATCGTCAGCAACGAATCCGCAGAGATCATTCGCATGTTCAACAGCGCCTTCGACGCTGTCGGCGCGAAACCGGGCGACTATTATCCAACAGCTTTGCGACAGGAAATCGACGCCGTGAACGAGCGCGTTTACGACACCGTCAACAACGGTGTCTACAAAGCCGGGTTCGCTACCTCCCAAGACGCCTATGAAGAGGCTGTCACGACCTTGTTCGAGTCCCTGGACTGGCTTGAAGACAAGCTGTCGCGCCAGCGGTATTTGGCCGGCGGTACGATCACCGAAGCCGATTGGCGTTTGTTCACAACGATGGTGCGTTTCGATCCGGTCTATGTCGGGCATTTCAAATGCAATATTCGGAGGATTGCGGACTATCCGAATTTGTTCTCATACGTGCGGGAACTGTTTCAAATCCCGGGGATTGCCGACACGGTGAATTTGGCCCATATCAAAAATCACTATTATCGCAGCCACGCCAATATCAATCCGACGGGTATTGTTCCGGCGGGGCCTGAAATGGACCTAGATGCACCGCACGATCGCCACCGCATTGTAGGTACCGCCATGGCCTCGTAAAGTGCCGGAACAGGTCGCCCTGACAGGGTCAGCCTGACGAGGGGGACGCTTGGTCGGACACCAAATGTGACGAGGAAGCTAAGCATTGGTTCTGAACAGGGATTCCATCAAGAACGGCATTGTCCAAAAGCTGTTACACGAAGGGTCACGAAAGGGCCTGATAGACCCCTGGACCCCCGAACAAAGGCTGGAATCCCGCAAGGCGATGTTGGCGCGACGACCCAGCGACGATATCTGGGTCTTCGGATATGGGTCCCTGATCTGGAACCCGGCCTTTCATTTCGAGAAATCGGCACACGCGCTGCTTTACGGGTATCACCGCGCCTTTTGTCTTTGGACCCCTTTGGGGCGCGGATCACCCGAGAATCCGGGATTGATCCTGGGGCTTGAGCGCGGCGGAAGCTGTCACGGGATGGCCTTCAAGCTGCACAAGGACCAGATTGAGGAAGAGTTGGATGTGGTTTGGGCGCGCGAAATGCCGACCGGTTCCTATGAACCAACTTGGGTGAGACTGCACAGTGGCGGAGACGTGGTCCACGCCATTGCCTTCGTCATCAAAAGGGACCAACCGCGTTACGCCTGCAAGATCCCGATCGAGACGGTCGCCCAAAGCATCGCGACGGCCGAAGGTCCGTTGGGGACCTGTTCCGAATACCTGTTCAATACAGTTGAGGCGTTAGACAAGATGAATGTGCCGGACAGGTATCTGCACGCTGTCCGGAAAAAGGTGGTCGCCCTCCAACACGAGAAAAGTGGAATTGCGCCGTAAAAAACGGACAAATTCTGCAGGAAACTGCGACTTTCTAGCGCTTCCAGATGCTCTGCACCCAAGAAAGTGTTGCGAGTGTTGCAGGCTACCCAATCATTCTTTATGAGCATGATACAAAGGGTATGTGACCAAATGGTCACATTAGCCATATAACGAGTGCGTTTGGGAGTGTAGTGGTTATGCCGCGGCCTCGCAGTTTTGACGAGATGGCCGTTCTTAGGACTGTCATGTTTTTGTTTTGGCAGGGAGGGTTCTGTGCAACCTCCATGGACGAAATAGAGAACAAGACGGGTGTCCTGAAGCCAAGCCTTTATCGTTGTTTCGGGAAGAAGGAGGACCTCTTCCTGAAATCCTATGACCTCTACGAAACCGAATTGCTCGGCCCCCTTTTGGCGCGTTTGGACGAAGGCGACGGGCTGACCGGTCTGAAGAACTTCTACCAGCATTTGGTTGCCCGCCTGAACGACGACGCTTACCCGAAATCGTGCTTTTCAGTGCGGATCGCCAGTGAATCGCCGCCAGTCGAGAGTATTCGTCGGCGCGTTGCCGCAACCGCGGCGGTGGTCGAGGATCAATTGTACAAGACGGTCCGCCGCGGTCAGCTGGACGGCTCGATCACAGATGGGCTTGATCCGCGCGCAACCGCCAGAATGCTGATGAGTGCCCTTTTTGGCATCACGACACTTGATTCCGTCTCCGACGACGGCGGCATGCTGCGGGACGCCAGCATGATGCTAACGGCAATTTTAAGTGCCGGTGAGACGAAGGCGGCGTAAAAGAGAAAAAATACCGGTCTAGGCCCGGGCTTTCGGCCCGGAGAGCAATCGACGGCAGACCGGCGATCCTCACGTCTTGCGATGGAGAGCCACATGTTCAGTAGTTTCAAGAAATCGGCTTCGGAAAACGAAACAAGCGACGGCCGGAAGGACAAGGTCGTCAAAAGCGACGCCGAATGGCGCGAACAGCTTACCCCGGAACAATACAAGGTCACGCGAAAGCACGGGACCGAACGCGCCTTCACGGGCGAGTATTGGGACAACAAGGATGCGGGCACCTATCACTGTATCTGTTGCGGCCAACCGCTTTTCAGCTCTGATACGAAGTTCGAATCCGGGACCGGCTGGCCCAGTTTCTATGCGCCGGTAGACGAAAGTGCCGTGACGGATAAGGACGATTTCAGTTTTCTCATGCGCCGAACCGAAACATTGTGCAGCGGGTGCGACGCTCATTTGGGCCACGTGTTTCCCGATGGGCCGGAGCCGACCGGCTTGCGGTACTGCATGAATTCGGCCGCGCTGGACTTTAAGAAAGACGAATAGGGCGGGCCCTGCGCAGGATTGGCCGGACTTCACCGCCCCGAAAAGACCGAGGGAGTGTCATGGCCCTGAATCGCCAGCAACGGCGTGCGAACGCCAAAGGGAAGCAGCAACACAGCAACCCGCAGATCCAGGCGGTTCTGAACGCGGCCCTCGCCCATCAGCAGAAGGGCGAATACGCGGATTCCGAACGCATGATCCGACGCGTTCTGGAAGCGTCGCCGGGTAATCCCGATGCTTTGCACCTGCGCGGCGCCCTGGCCTATCAGACAGGCAATATTCAACTTGCATTGGACAGCCTGACCGAAGCGGCGGCGCGGGCACCGAAAGCCGGCAACATTCTGGCGACACTGGCGCTTGCGCAGGACGCGGCCGGGCTGAAAGACGTTGCAGAGAGGACCTACCGCAAGGCTCAACGCCTGGAACCACGCAATGCGGAAATCCGCAACAATCTTGGCGCTCTTCTGAAATCGCAGGGAAACGTGAAAGAAGCTGTACGCCAATTCCGTGACGCCCTGAAAATCGACCCCAATTACACTCAGGCGGTGATCAACTTGGGTGGCACACTGTTCCGGCAAGGCGAAGCGGAGGAAGCTGAGGGCCTGTTTCGCCGCGCCCTTGTCCTGGAACCTGAAAACCCGGATGTCGCTACGGATCTTGCCGTCATCCTGCAGCACAACAAAAAAACCGAAGAGGCGGAAGGCCTTTTCACCAGCGCGCTGGCGGCACAGCCGGACAATGTGCCGGCATTGATCAATCTAGCCTCGCTGCATTTTCAGAACGCGAACTATGTCGAGGGCGAGGCCATCGCACGCGAGGCTGTGCGCCTGATGCCCGGCCACCACGCCGCTCACAACAACCTGGGCAACAACCTGCTGGGTCAGCACAAATACGCAGAAGCCGAAGCTGCCTTCCTTAAGGCGCGCAGTCTTTTGCCCAACGGGTCGGAGGCGGCCGGCAATCTGGGACATTTGAAATTACGGACAGGGCAACCGGATGAGGCGGAAGGCCTTTACCGCCAGGCGCTGGACGTCGCCAAGGACAACCCACGCCACAGGTTCGGCCTGTCACTCGCCCTCTTTGCCCAGGCTGCGGCCAAAGGCGGTGATCTGACCGAAGCCTGGGACCATTACGAGGCCGGGTTCGATTGTGGAGAAAGAAACCCCGACCGGCGCAGGTCCGCCAAACCCTGGAACGGGGAGCCCCTGGCCGAAAAGACATTGCTACTGTGGCCGGAACAAGGGATCGGGGATGAAATCCGCTTCTCCGAAAGCCTGCCGGATTTCCTGGACGCCTTGGACGATGGACCATTGGCGGGCGGAAAGGTCTTCATTGAATGCGATCCGCGTCTGGTGCCGGCCTTCTCCCGCTCGTTCGAAGCAAATGATCAGATCAGCGTCGCCCCGGCAATGTCGACGGCGATCAGCGGTATCGATTTCCAGTTATCGCTTGGCCAAGTCGCCGCGAGGATGCGTCCGACTGTTGGGGCATTTCCGAGCCGGCCGGGTTTTCTGGCCGCCAACGATGGTTTGCGGCAGAAATGGCGGCAGCGCCTGGACGCCCTTGGCCGAAAGCCGAAAATCGGCATTTCCTGGCGCAGCGGACTGAAAACCGCCCGCCGGGCCGAGAACGTGTCGGACCTCGAGCAATGGTACGACTTTCTGGACACCATCCCGGCAGATTTCATCGCCCTGCAATACGGCGAGATCGACGCGGAATTGAGGCAGCTTGAACAGGCTACCTACATAAAGCTCCACCGATGGGACGACATGGACCTGCGGGACGACGTTGACGACCTGCTGGCGATGATGTGCGAGTTGGATTTTGTGGTCACGGTGCCAACATCCTTAATGGATATGGCTGGCTCGGTCGGTGCAAGGACCATTACCGCGATGCTTGAAAATGAATGGGTCCTGCTGGGAACCGAACGCCATCCCTGGTATCCATCGGTCCAAGTCGCCACCAGGGCTTTGGAGGAGAATTGGCGGGCACCTCTCGCGCAGGCGAGCGCCTCACTGCGGGACTCGCTTAACAATTAAATGGCTCCAAACACATAGACCTTGAGCTCGATCTGCTTGTTACAGATTTGTGAATTTACGCAAATCTGCTTATGAAGACTCATGATTTCGAGAAATGATCTTGGAAACCTGATCTTTCCGGCGAAGACCGTGAAACAGGTGGCCGTCCTGCCATTTGTGGTTATCGGGGATGAAGCAAAAGTATTGCTTCTGACGTCGCGCCGCCGTGGCCGATGGATATTGCCGAAGGGCTGGCCGGAAAAGAACCTTCCGTTGAACGCGACCGCCATGACCGAAGCGATGGAGGAAGCCGGCCTTGCCGGACAAGTCGCAGACCGCGCCATTGGCACCTACACCTACAAGAAAAGAATGAAGGGCGGTTACGAGGTGACCTCCCATGTGTCCGTTTTCCCCATGCTGGTCAGCCACCATTTCCTGGACTGGCCCGAAAAAGACGAGCGTAAGTTCCAGTGGTGTTCGCTGAAGAAAGCGCAAAAGCGGTTGGACGACCCGGGTGCGGCAAAGCTGATCGGATCACTCCGGACACAATCACTGGATTATCTGTACGCTTTTTTCGAGGATAGCTCGGAAAAACCCGTTGCCTCCAACGCGCCCGCAACATCCCCGTCCTTCGTTCGGACCTTGGCCAATATGGTCGGACTCTAGGGACTGGTCGCAGTGCATTCCCCTATTTTGAAGCCGGTTCTCCGGCACTCCCAACGCAAGAGCAGATATGTCCCGGGAAACTGAGCAAACTTCCAGCGCAGGCAAGGCGGAGTCCGGACCGCGCAAGGGCTCCCTCGACAAGGATCTCGAAAAGCTCACGCATATCGAGGCCGCCTCAAGGACCCTGAGTTCAGGAATGGCCCCGCCCGTTCTGGCCGGACTGTTCCTGGCGCTGTCAGGTACATTGGCGCTTTTCTATACCGGTGCAGGCACGAACAATGTCCTGATCGTGATCGCCGCCGTCATCGGCGGATATATGGCGCTGAATATCGGCGCGAACGATGTCGCGAACAATGTGGGCCCCGCCGTAGGTGCGCGGGCGCTCTCACTGGTGGGGGCGCTCGTCATCGCCGCGGTCTTCGAATCCGCGGGGGCATTGCTTGCGGGCGGCGACGTGGTTTCCACGATATCCAAGGGCATCATCGATCCCGCGCAGGTTCCGGACAGCGAGACTTTCATCTGGGCGATGATGGCCGCCCTTACCGCATCGGCACTTTGGGTAAATCTGGCAACCGTCCTGGGGGCGCCGGTTTCGACGACACATTCGGTCGTGGGCGGTGTCATGGGTGCGGGTATCGCCGCTGTCGGTTTCAGCCTTGTCAATTGGCCGACCATGGGCGCGATTGCCGCAAGCTGGGTGATCTCGCCGCTTCTCGGCGGTGTCATCGCCGCCATCTTCTTGGCATTTATCAAGCTGAACCTGATCTATGTTCCGGACAAGATCGCCGCTGCCCGGCGCTGGATCCCCCTATTGGTTGCGATCATGGCAGGGGCCTTTGCCTGCTACCTGTCGATCAAGGGCTTTAAGCGAATTTGGAAGCCCGACGGCCTGACCATCGGGGCAATCACCGCCACTGCATTTGCCGTAACCTGGTTGATCATGAAGCCCGTGATACACCGCCAGTCTGTGGGCATGGAGAACCGGAACCAATCCCTGCGCCGGCTGTTCCGCATTCCCCTCATCTGCGCCGCGGCCCTGCTTTCGTTCGCTCATGGCGCCAACGATGTCGCCAACGCCATCGGGCCCTTGGCCGCAATCATGCATTCCGCGCAGTTCGGCGACGTCGCGGCCAAGGTCGACATTCCGTTATGGGTCATGCTGATCGGCGCATTCGGTATCAGCCTGGGTCTGTTCCTGTACGGCCCGCGCTTGATCCGTATGGTTGGCGTCCGCATCACCAAGATGAACCCGATGCGGGCCTATTGCGTCGCGCTTTCCGCCGCCCTTACCGTCATCGTAGCCTCCTGGCTCGGCCTGCCGGTGAGTTCAACGCATATCGCTGTCGGCGCGATCTTCGGCATTGGCTTTTTCCGCGAATATTTTACCGGGACAAGCAGCCGCCGAAAGGAATTGGTGCGACGCTCATCGGCGGACGACGAGTTCGTTTCCAACGCGGAGATGACCCGCCGGAAACTGGTCCGGCGTTCGCATTTCATGACAATCGTCGCCGCCTGGGTCGTCACAGTCCCGGCAACGGCCCTGATTTCGGGCCTGATCTTCCTGGCGATTTCATTCGCCTTGTAGGGGGGGCGGCTGTTCGGCAGCACTAGCGCCGGAACATCTCCAGGTTCAAATCCAGCATTTCACCCATCCAGATCGTGTGCGCGGTGTGGTCGATCAAATCGTCACCCGTTTCCGGATGGATGAAAACGGTGAGCCCCGACCGGTTCAGAGCCAACCAGGAAATCACATCCGCGAATTGTTCCGGGGAAAAGCCGATCTGGTAGCTCCACCGAGGGTGAGGACCGACCAGTTTTTCATGCCAACGACCCATGCGGATGTCGAACCTCTCGGAAACTTGATCCCGAACCCGTTGCGCCACCGGCGCGGATTCCCCATCAAAATAGACATGGGCGTGCCAACCTTGGATATCTCCCACGACCGTTACGGCCTTCCTTTCATCATCTGCGGTCAAGTCAGCAATTCCTTTCCATTTCATCGGTGTTCACCCACCTTAAGCAAGGGTACACTCCGCCCCCCGCAAAGGGAAACCGCTTGCCCCAAGGGGCGAAGGCCCGCGACGGCAATGACTTTCAATTCTTCGTACGGATGGTCGCTATGACAGTTTACGGCAATGTTCTGCAAATGATCGGCAACACGCCGATGGTCGAAGTCACCAACATCGACACCGGGCCATGCCGGCTGTTCCTGAAACTGGAGAGTCAAAACCCGGGCGGGTCTATCAAGGACCGCATCGCGCTGTCGATGATCGAAGCGGCGGAACAAGATGGACGGCTGAAACCCGGCGGCACGATCATCGAGGCGACCGCCGGTAATACCGGCCTGGGCCTTGCCCTGGTCGCCGCGCAAAAAGGCTACAAGCTTATCCTGATCATTCCGGACAAGATGAGCCTGGACAAAATCTATCACCTGAAGGCACTGGGTACCCAAATCGTGATGACCCGGTCCGACGTCGGCAAGGGACATCCCGAATACTATCAGGACATGGCCGAAAGAATGGCGGAAGAGATCCCCGGTTCCTTCTGGGTCAATCAATTCGCGAACCCCGCAAACCCGAAGGCCCATATCGAGACCACCGGCCCTGAAATCTGGGAACAGATGGATCATGACGTCGATGCGGTGGTGGCCGGCGTCGGTTCCGGCGGTACGATCAGCGGGTTGGGCCGATACCTGAAATCGGTGCAGCCCGATCTGCGCATGGTGATTGCCGACCCAGTCGGCTCCATCGTCGGACATGCCGTGCAAACCGGTGAGATTTCGACCGATGTCGGGTCCTGGCTGGTTGAAGGTATTGGAGAAGACTTCATTCCACCGAACTGCGACCTGTCGATCATCGACGACGCGGTCTATGCCTCTGACAAGGAGGCCTTCGCGGCGGCGCGGGAATTGCTAGCCAAGGAGGGGATTCTGGGCGGGACCTCAACCGGGACGCTGGTTGCCAGCGCGTTGAAATGGTGCCGTGCCCAGACCGAGCCGAAACGCGTCGTCACCTTGGTTTGCGATACCGGCAACAAGTATCTCGCCAAGGCCTATAACGATGCCTGGCTGATCGACAACGGATTGCTCGACCGCGAGCAGCATCATGACCTGCGCGACATGATCACGCGCCGCGCAGATAAGGGAGACGTCGTTAGCGTCCGCCCGGAAGAAACCTTGAATGTCGCCTATGGACGGATGCGGATGTTCGATGTGTCCCAGTTGCCGATCCTGAACGAAAACGGAAAAATAGAAGGGCTAGTCGACGAATCCGATCTGCTCTTCGCCGTTCAGGAAGACCCGAGCTTGTTCAAGCAACCGGTCAAATCGATCATGACCGTGAACCTGGAAACGGTATCGCCCGACACGCCGATTGAATCGCTGGTGCCGCTGTTCAAGCAGGACAAGGTCGCGCTTGTGGTCGGCGATGGCACCTTCTATGGACTGATCACCAAAATCGACTACATCAATGCCATGCGCCGGCGCGCATCCTAACGCACCCCGCTGGTAGCACGCATTCCGACCCATTACCGATCACGTATTCTACGCATAAGAGGAGCCCGCCATGCAGCGCCCCCTTCCCCGGAACCGTCAGGGTCTGTCGACCCGCGCCATTCATGCCGGGCAGGCGCCGGACCCGACAACCGGTGCCATTATGACGCCGATCTACGCGACATCGACCTATGTTCAGGACAGCCCCGGCGTTCATAAAGGGTATGAATATTCGCGCAGTCAGAACCCGACCCGCATGGCCTTCGAGCGCTGCGTCGCGGATTTGGAGAACGGGTCCAGCGGCTATGCCTTCGCCAGCGGCCTGGCCGGAATGGGAACAATCCTGGAATGCCTGGACAGCGGCGCCCATGTGGTCGCCATGGACGACCTTTACGGCGGCAGCTATCGGCTTTTCGAGAATGTCCGCAAACGGTCTTCGGGCCTGGACTTCACCTTCACCGACCTGAGTGACCCTGCAAAACTGGAAGCCGCGATCACGCCCGAAACCAAGATGGTCTGGGTAGAGTCGCCGACCAACCCGTTGCTGAAACTGGTGGACCTTGCGGCTGTTGCCGAAGTCGCCAAGAAGCACGGATTGATCGCCGTCTGCGACAACACGTTCGCCTCACCCATGGTTCAGAACCCATTGGACCATGGTTTCGATATCGTGCTGCATAGCGCTACCAAATACCTCAACGGTCATTCGGATATGGTCGGCGGTGTCGTTGTTCTGGCCGAGAACCCAGAGTTGGAACAGAAGATGGCCTATCTTCAGAATGCCGTCGGCAGCATTCTAGGCCCATTCGACAGCTTCCTGGCGCTGCGGGGATTGAAGACACTCGGCATCCGAATGGAACGCCATTGCGAAAGCGCGTTGACCGTCGCGAAATTCCTGGAGGCCCACGACAAAGTTGAACGGGTGATCTATCCCGGTCTGGAAAGCCATCCGCAGCACGAACTGGCAAAGCGCCAGATGACCGGTGGTTTCGGCGGCATTGTGACCGCGATCCTGAAGGGCGGGTTGGATGAATCCCGCCGCTTCCTTGAGCATACCGACCTCTTTGCCTTGGCTGAAAGCTTGGGCGGTGTTGAAAGCCTGATTGAGCATCCGGCGATCATGACCCACGCTTCCATCCCGCCGGAAATTCGGGCGGAACTGGGGATTAGCGACAGCTTGGTCCGCATTTCCGTGGGCGTAGAGAATATCGAAGACCTGTTGGCCGAGCTGGAAACGGCCTTGGCCGCGATTTAGGGATTTTCGGCTTGGTCAAAGTGAAAGGGCCTTCCCGGCTGGTTCGGGAAGGCCCTGACTTTTTCAGGCTGAAAAACGCCGCGCATAGTCCCCGCGCAGCCTGGTCCAGCAATCCCAGAACGGTTCCGGCTCAAGCCCCCGCAAGCGACCGGCCAGCAGGTCCAGATGCGCGTGCCATCCCGGTCCGATGGCCAACTGCGCCGTCTTCTCCGCGATGCGGCGGTGTGTCACCGTCAGCAGAATTTCATCGCCCATCGGCTCCATTTCAAATGTGACGTCACCCGTGCCGTTCCAGCTGAACGTCAGTTTTTTCGGTGGATCGACCTCAACGATTCGGCACTCCATGATGTTCTCACCCGTGCTGCCCTCGGGCGGCGTACCTGGCGGGTCGGTCAATTCGCTGTTGCGCCAGGTGAAGGTGAAGGGCGCGTCGGCAACGAGGTCCATTTCACCGGCGGCCAACCATTGCCGCCGCAAATCGCTATCGGTCAGATACGACCAAATCCGGTCGATCGGGCCGGGTAAAAGCCGCCGGATGGTCAATGTCGCGTCTTCCGCAAGTGTGCCGTATAGGTCGATCGTATCGGCGTTGCTCATTTCTTTTCTCCGTCCTTCTTAGGTCGTGCCGCATCGTCCTCTGCGCGCAGAATACGTTCCAACGCGTCAAGACGACCGGTCCAGAAGTGTTCGTAGTGGGTAAGCCATTGCTGCGCGCTGGCGAGTGGGCCCGGTTCCAGCCGGCAAAAATGGGTGCGGCCCTGAACCTCCCGGCTAACAAGACCGGCCTTTTCCAGAACCTTGATGTGCTTGGAGGCCGCCGCGAGCGATATCGCGTATGGCTCCGCAAGTTGGCCCACCGTCTTTTGGCCTTCAGAGAGGTCCTGCAGCATTTCCCGACGCGTTGAATCGCCAAGGGCATGAAAGACTGCATTGAGCCGTGATGTTTTTAATTCAACCATGTGGTTGAATATATCGACGCAAATCAGAACTGTCAACCGATTGGTTGAATATTAAAAAGCGCCGTTTGTGGAAAATTCAGGCCGCCAGGTCGGACCGGTGTTTCGCGGCCGCCCGCACCTTGGCGCGATGACCGAACAGCGCCAGCCCTGCGGAGGTGAACATCGGCGCAATGATCGCAATCGTCCAAGCCTGCATCGATGTTAGATGCTGCGCGCTGATATAGAGCACCGCGCAGAACGTAATGTAGTTGATCATGGTCAGGCGCGCGGACTGAATGGTCGCCGCAGCGAAGGTCGCGCCGAACAGCCGCGTCATCATCCACATCGTGGCGCAAATCGTTGTCGGGAAAGCGAATGCCATCCCAGCAATATAGGGACCCACGATATTGGCCAACGTCGCCGCCAAGGCGACGATCGTCCCACCAACGATGGCGCGAAGGACCATGAAGCGAAAAGGAACCCGGGTGAATTTTGGAACACTGTGGAAGTCAAATTTCCGCGAAAAGATAACCGCGATCGCAGCGCCCCCCGCCGTCAGTACAAAGGCCCAAGGCATTGTCAGGTCAATCTGCGCAATCACCCACGCCCCGACCGACCAAGATGCGATGCCGGCCAGCATCGGCAACACGAAACCGCCCCACCGGCTGGCCACATGAACATAAGCCGGAATAAACATGAAGACCGCCCCCGTCCCGGCCAGGCTGGGCAAGGCGCCCGCCGCCATGAACTGCGGTTCCTCCGTCATCGCCAGGAAGAAATAACCGGGACCGGCATTCATCGGAAAAGCCATGACGATACTGGCCATGAACGGTCCCAATCGCTCCCCGACCTTGGAGACGAGCAGAAGCACGACCGCGGTCACCGACGCTTTCCAGGCGACACCAAATAGGATCGGCCCCAGGTCCTCCATCACGTCAATCCTTCCGGCGTGGCGCAAGGTGGAACCAAAGGTAAGCCACCAGCTGAATAGTCAGGAAAAACCCAAATGCCGCTTGATAGGCCTGCGGCGCGTAACCGCCCAGCTCAGTCACAGGCCATTGATCAATAATCACACCGATACCGTATTGGGTAAGGAAGACGGAAGAAAAGGTCATCAAGTTCAAGGCGGAATTGGCGCGCCCCGCAAGCTCGATCGGAAAATGCCGGGACATATGCGCATAGGCCAGATTACAGACATTGCCGGTTAAGCCGAAAAGCAACCACGGCAGGATCGACTGGGGCATCAATTCCAAAACGACACAAAACTGCGAAACGAACAGGACCGGAACGATCACCGTGAGCACCTGAACGGTGGTTATGCCCCATCGGCGAAGGAAGTCCACGATGGTACCGGTCAGGAAAAAGCCCGCCGTCATCGCCATGGTAAGGCCCAGCAACCCTTCCGCCACCGCACCCCGGTCGAACCCGGCAACATCCCGCAACCAAGGACCGGCCCAGAGACTTTGGATTGCCATGCTGTTCGAAAGGCTGGCGGCTGCGACAGGCGCAATGCGCCAGAAAAGCGGATCACGATAGACCTGCCCCAGTCCGCGCAACTGATCCTTGATCGTCTGAGTCGACACTTCCGTCGCGCGTTCCGGCACGATGACCGCGATTACCCCGGCGGAAAGAACGGTTACCCCGGCAAGCATCAGAAAAATGCCCCGCCAGTCCATGTATTGAAGCAGGGCCTCGGTCGGAACCGTGGCGGCAATTGCGCCTAATCCGCCCATACCCAGGAAACACCCGTTTACCATGGCCCAGCTTTCCCGCGGGAACCACAAGGTAATCGCCTTGAAAGACGACATCAGCCCACCTGCCAGGCCGAATCCGATCAACGCGCGCCCAACCAGAAGAAGTTCTATGGATTGCCCAAAAGAGAACACAACCGCCCCGGCAGCCGCGCTGACCAGCAATACAGACTGTACGCGGCGCGGACCGAAGCGGTCGAGGAGCAAGCCGAGCGGTATTTGGAAGGCCGCAAAGGTCAGAAAAAAGGCGGATGTCAGCAGCCCCAAATCCGCAGCGGTCAGCCCAACCTCGGACACTAATTGTGGCGCGATTACCGCATTGATGGATCGGAATAGATAGGAAAGAAAGAACGCCCCCGCAAACGGGACAAACACCGTCAAAACCGCGCGCAATATCGTAACGTTCCCGGACGGTCCGGCAGTGCCAAACCGTTCAGAAACCGTTTTCTTGGACATTTCTTCCCACCACGCTTTTCGGCGTGCTTACGCCTTATGTCGGCCCCGGGCAATCGATCAGGCAGGAAAGGTTCAGTTCCCAGCAATGGACAATCCATGGGAACCCGCGGAAATCCACACTCATCCGGTTCCGGCGCACGGGAACGTGTCAACTTACCCCTTTTCAACAACACAATGCCTGATAGCTTTCACTCCCCAATGAAATACCGCGCCGGCATCAGATCCTGGGCCAGCCCATCCGCGACCGACACAGAACGAGAAAACCATGCCTTTTGATTTTGACGAACCAATAGACCGCCGAGGAACTCATTCAACGAAATGGGATGCCGTTGGCCGGGTCTTGAGCGACCCCGCCCCCGATACGATCCCCATGTGGGTGGCGGATATGGACTTCCGCGCATCGCCGGCCGTTAACGAGGCGGTCCGCGCCTTGGCCGATCACGGGGTCCACGGATATTTCGGGGATGATAGCGGTTATAAGAAGGCTGTGGCCGCTTGGTTGGAAAAACGTCACGGCTGGGCCCCCGATCCCGACTGGATGGTACAAACCCATGGCATTGTCTCTGCGCTCGGCCTCGCCATTCAGGCTTATTCCGAACCGGGCGACGGCGTCGTCGTGTTCTCCCCCGTGTATCATATGTTCGCGAATATGGTCCTGGCCAACGGCCGCCGCTTGATCGAGAGCCCCTTGAAACAAATCCAGGGCCGATACGAAATGGATCTGGATGGGCTCAAAGGCCTGATCGACAAACAGACGAAACTCGTCCTGCTCTGCTCACCGCACAATCCGGGCGGCCGTGTCTGGACGGCGGACGAACTGATCGGCTTGGCCGATTTTTGTCTGGCGAACGAGCTGACCCTGGTTTCGGATGAAATCCACCAGGATTTGGTCTTCGACAATGCCGAACATCACGTGACAGCCAAGGTCGCACCGCAGATTGCGGACCGACTCGTGACCTGTGTTGCCGGCACGAAAACCTTCAACATCGCCGGCGCCCTGACTGGAACGGCCATTATTCCCAACCCGGAAATGCGCGATGCCTTCAACGCCAGGAAGATGGCCGCGGGGCTTGCTGCGAACAACCGGTTCGGCATGGTCGTTTGCGAAGCGGCTTATGAGAACGGAGAGGCTTGGTTAGACGCTTTGCTTCCGTATTTGCAGGCAAACCGGGACCGGTTCGACGCCGCCGTGGCGGAAAATATGCCGGGCGTCCGGTCCATGCCTTTGGAAGCGACATATCTGGCCTGGCTGGATTTCAGCGGCACAGGCCTGCCACAGGATGAGATCTATGAGCGGATCGAACGCAAGGCGCGGATCGCGATCAACCGGGGCGACCGTTTCGGTACCGGTGGCGAAAACTGGGTGCGGTTCAACTTTGCTTGTCCGCGCGCGCGGTTGGATGACGCCCTGTCACGCCTGATCGCGGCTTTCGCCTAGGGCGGTCACAACGGACGGCGGCCGCCGGCTTTGCACCGGCGGCTGCGCATCTGCTTCCTGTTATTCCGCGGCCTGCCGCCCGAGCGCGGCGCCCAGATTGCGCTTGTGGAAGTCGCCATCTTTCATGATGACCAATAGGCGGTCCTTGTCCTGCAGAATTTTCACATCCTTGGTGGGGTCGCCGTCGACCAACAGCAAGTCGGCCAGATAGCCTTCGCGGACCAGACCCAACTCGTTGCCCATCATCATGATCTGCCCCCCAAGCTTGGTTGCAGTGGCGAGTGCCTCACTAGGAGTGTAATCCAAGTGCTCGACGAAATATTCCAGGTCGCGGGCATTGGTGCCGATCGGATTCCAGGCGAACCCGTAATCGCCGCCCGGCAGGATGCGCACACCGCGCTTTTTCAATTCCTTCATCACCGGTATCGCTCTGTCCCATTCCTGTGGAAGGCCCAGAGACTCCGCGATCTCATAGGTGATCCCCCAATCGCCGGCTTCATGCATCGTGGTCCAGGTAACGCCAAGCGTCGGTGAAACGAAGACCCGGTCTTTCGCATCCTCCAACATGTCCATGGCTTCCTCGTCGCAGAGGGTCGCGTGATAGATGATTTCAACCCCATGCTTCACACACAGCTTCACCGACTCCGCGCTTCGGCAATGGCCGGCAACGCGTTTGTCCCGGGACCGGGCGACCTCACATACAGCCGCGATCTCAGCCTCGTTCATGACCGTTTGATGGGCGCGGGCGAAGGGAACGAACTCGTCACCCGACGGGTTGATCTTCAGCGTGTCCACGCCTTCACGGCACATCTCGCGGGAAACCTGTCGGAATTGGTCCGGTCCATCGCAGACGATGGCGAATGTTTCGCGATGCAGGTGATGCAACCGGACATCGCCCAGGCCGCCGGTGACGGTCATTTCCGGCGAGGCAGCCAGCATGCGCGGCCCCGGAAAAGTGCCGTCGTTTATTGCGTTTCGCACGACGATATCCAGCCGCGGCTTGGCCGCCGCCGCGCTGTTCATGCTGGTGAAACCCGCATCCAGGAACTTTTTGGCGTTCTTCATTGCCAGAAGGGTGTGCTCTTCGGGCGGCACTTCTCCGAGCGCCTCCAGATTGGAGGTATCGAGAAATGTGACATGGGAGTGCGACTCGATCAGCCCCGGCATCAGGGTCCCGCCCCCGCCGTCGATCACTTCAGCACCGGGCGCTGCTATCGATTCACCGTCGCGGGCGATCTGCTCAATTCTATTGCCGCTGACCAGGACTTCACCGCTATAGGACTCCCCGCCTTCGCCATCGAAGACGCGGACATTCTTGAACAATACGTCACCCATCGTTTCCTCCCCGGGTTTATGCCGCCTGCTTTAAGCCAAGCCTTTTTTGGCGATTCACGCTTGCTGTTGACGATATTTTCGCGCGACGCCGATGCTTGAGCATAGCATAATGCACACTAGAGTATGATTTCTATAGTCAGGAGAAATCCTGAATACCGGAACAGCGATCGCGCGGCGGGAAATAGGGGCGCGCAACGGCGGCACATGCCAAAGGCGCGGCGCTGAAGGCCGGACCAATGCCGGCAGATTTTTTTGAAAGGAGAGGTGGCTGGGGCGGCTGGATTCGAACCAGCGCATGCCGATACCAAAAACCGGTGCCTTACCGCTTGGCTACGCCCCAACGACGGGCCGCAATTTAGGGATTTCACCCGACGGCGGCAAGTCTTTTGATCCGTTTTGTAACCCCAGTCCGTTTAGTCTTCGTCGCCCCGTCCAGCGGGGCGTGAAACAATCAGACCCGTTCCGGCATGGCCAGGGCCATCGGCTGCATCCACCAATGGTCCGGTGCTTCGAATTCACTCGCCGCAAGGTCGGCGGCAGCGCGATCGTCGAATATGCCGAAACAGGTTGCCCCACTGCCAGACATTCGCGCCAGCCTGCAGCCTGGCAATTGCTCCAAGGCGTAAAGGGCATCTTCGACCGCCGGGCACAACTTCACCGCGGCATCGGTCAGGTCGTTTGCCCGGTTCTTCAGGAAACTGACCAGCAGCGACACTTTTTCCAGGTTGGCTTCGATATTCGACCCGTCCGGCGTGAACCCGCCTTTGCGCGCCTTGAAGACCGAGGCCGTCGCGAGTTTAACCCCCGGATTGACCAGAATGACCCCTGCTTCCGGCAAGACCGGAGCGGAAATCAGGTCATGCCCGACGCCCGACGCGAAACAGGGCCTGCGGAACAGGCAAGCCGGCACATCCGATCCCAAGCCGCTGCCGATTTCAAACAGATCGACTTTTTCCTTCGTATCGACATCGTACAGACGTGCAACTGCCCACATAGCCGCCGCGGCATCGGCGGATCCCCCGCCAATCCCGGCAGCGATAGGAATATTCTTCGACAGGGTGATCTTTGCGCCACCGACAAACCCTGCCGCATCCCGCAATGCCCTGACGGCATGGATTACAAGGTTTCCTTCCTTGTCCGGCAGATCTGCCGCAAATGGTCCTTCGGTCACGATCTCGAATCGGTCCGCCGGTTCGACGGTGATCGAATCGCCATAGTCGGTGAAGGCAATCAGCGTATCCACCTCGTGGTACCCGTCGCCTTTGCGACCCACCACATGGAGATACAGATTCAACTTCACCGGCGCCTGAATGGTTACTTGTGTCACGGAGGCCCCTCCCGCTGACAGTGCCAACCGGCTGTCATTGTGATTTTCTAATTGGAGATCTCGATAATCTCAGGCTCACCCATACCGTTCTTCAGTTTTTCACGGATCTGCGGGATCACGTCCTCCTCAGGTTCCAGGTTCAAGGCGCGGTCCCACTGGAACCGTGCTTCATTACGACGTCCTACTCGCCAATAGGCGTCACCCAGGTGATCGTTGATGATCGGATCTTGCGGGCGCAACTGCACCGCGCGTTCAAGATAACCGACCGCCTCGTCGAAAGACCCGGTTCGGTAAAGGACCCAACCCAGGCTGTCGACGATGTAACCATCCGTTTGACGCTGTTCCAAGGCCTTGCGGATCATCTGCTTGGCCTGCGGAATATTCACACCCTTCTCAACCCAGGAATACCCGAGGTAATTCAGCACGAAGGGATCGTCGGGTTTCAGTTCCAGCGCCTTCAGGAAGTCAGGTTCCGCCTTGTCCCACTGCTTCGACCGCTCGAATGCAATGCCCCGGTTATAGAAGAGAATCCAATGCCGCCCCTGCGGCTCTCCATCCACCCGCGAGATCGCGCGATTGTAAATATCAACTTCGTCCAGATACCGTTCATCCGCCCGCAGAATATAGCCGATCTTGATCAAAGGATCGGTACTGTCGGGGCGTTCGTCCGCCATCCCTTCCAGAAGCTCGACGGCTTGCTTCTTCTTGCCGAGGTCCACGAAATTATCGGCAATGCTAAGCCGTGCATCCCAATAATAGGGCGAGTCGGGGAGGATATTCTCAAGCGTCGCCACGGCATCGCCGAATCGGTCCCGGTCTTCCAGGATATTGCCGACCAGCAACAAAGGCAGATCGTGCGACGGATCCAGCATTGAGGACAGTCGGCCAAAGACCAACGCGAATTCCTCAGACTGTTGCTGAACACCGGAAGCAAGGTGATAGAACCCGTCCGACACCCCTTCCGCCGGACCGATCTTCTGATCAATCTGCCCGCCGCCCTTAACGGCGGAAATATCCTGTTCGATGACCACGGTTCCCGGGAACCGGTCCAGATATGCGCTCAACAGGTCTTCCGCTTCCTGTTGACGTCCTTGCAGGACATAGACTTTCGCAACCGTCCGCACTTTCCGTAGGGGTGCGGACGTAACGTCTTCCTCTTCATCGACCAGGGAAGCAATGGCATCGTCGAACCGCCCGGCACGGGCGTAGATCATTCCCTCATGCAAAGTGCGTAAGCGCCGAAAACCGGTTTCGTCGCTCAACTCGCGGAGGGCGGCGATGGCCTCATCGGTCTTGTCCAAGCCGGCAAGCGCCCACGCCTTGACCATCGGCTTCGCATAGCGCGCCAAACTATTGTCCGGAACCTGATCCGCGACCGTAATCGCCTCTTCCCAGGCGCCACTACGCAAATGTCCTGCAATGACAGTGAACTGGGCCGTCATCGGTACGTTCAATTCTTCCGTGGAAATGGCCGTGGCCAATTCCAATGCGCGATCGAAGAGCCCTGCGCGCAGGTTCGCATAAAAGGCGCGTACCTTCAGTTCAGGGTCATCGGGGCTGTCTTCCAACAGACGGTCCAACAGATAGGCCGCCGTGGAGAAATCGCTCTGCTGCTCGGCGAACCATCCGGCGAGATAAGCGCCGGCATGCGAATGCGCCACCAGCGGCTTCGACAGAGCGTCGCCTTCCGCTTGCGCTTGCCCTGCACCGGACACGGCACCCGCCCAACCGGCGAATGCCAGGATTCCAGCCGTGGCAACGAGTGATCGGAAAGAAGGAACGATGACAGTCATATATGCTCCGTGCCGATATTTCAGGCCGTCGTTTCGAATAACCTTAGTTATGCAGGCCAGCAGTCAGTGTAAACCAACGATCTCAGCCTTGCTATGTGCGATAATGGTACAGTACGGCAAGAACGCCCCGTCGAATGCTAACATTCCGGCCTCACAAGAGAGTAAAATATCAGTGATACCGCGAATTATTAAACATCTGGACATAATATTCTCAAAAGCCATCGCCATATCCTGCATCCACGTTTCTTAAGCTCACGAATAGGAGGACGGCGTGCCCGGCACAGAAGAAACCGTGCAAAACACGGAAAAACAGGCGCCGATCAGCGACATCGCCTTTACGCCAGCCGTCAAACGGCAGCAGGAATCCCGCGGTTCGCGCCGCGGATACGCCCGGATGGAAAACGAACAGGGTTGGTCGAATCGGATCGACGGCAATGTGAAAGCTTTCGTCGAAAGCCGGACTTCGTTCTACATGGCGACCGCCAATGGCGAAGGGCAGCCCTATATCCAGCATCGCGGCGGACCGGAAGGCTTCCTGCAGGTTTTGGATCCGCGCACGCTTGCCTTCGCGGATTACGCAGGCAATCGCCAGTATATTTCCACCGGAAACCTGACCGAGAACGACAAGGTTTTCCTGTTTCTGATGGATTATCAGAACCGGCAAAGAATAAAGATATGGGGCACCGCCAAGGTGATCGAAGATGATCGGGACCTTCTGGACCGCCTGATGCCGGACGGCTACCGTGCCCGCCCGGAACGAGCCTTCGTCATCCGTGTCGAAGCCTGGGATGCCAATTGCCCGCAGCACATTCCCGTGATGTATCCCGAAGCCCAAGTGGTTGAGGCCATCGGCGTCCTACAGGAGCGTATCAAGGGGCTTGAGGCGGAATTGGCGGCAATCAGAGGCGATGTCCCGGAAGGCTAGACGTTTTCCACATAGACACCGCAGGCAACGAGCAAATTACCAATGCGGCGCGCATAGGTCCGTTTCAGTTTTATTTCCCCGTCCGAAGGACGCGACCAATAGTATTCGACAAGGCCGGTCGCCCCGTCCGAATTAAGCTGGGTCATCAAATCCTGCATATAGGCATAGCCGTCCGGATCCCGTGCGCCCGCCACGTTTACGCCAATAGCGCGGCTGTTTGGATGAAAAACGATGAATCCATCAGTGTTTACGATGAAGACATAGAGGTCTTCTTCCAAGCGCGCCCAGGTTTCCGGCGGCACAGCAGAAAGCGCGCCCGGCCAGCCATTTTCGTCAATCGCGGCGACCGCCCCGTCGACCATGTCCTTGGCGCCGGCAACACCATCCTGCGCTTGGGTGGGGTTGGATAGGAAAATTGCCGCCATCAAAAAGACGGTAACCGCTATGGCCTGAATTTCCTGCAGCCGTGGGAATGCGTATCTCATGGCGCCAGACTAACACGAACAAGCGTTGGGGATACCCATCCTGCCCGCATCGGCGTTCAAAATTCGGCCTATGGCAGGCTCTGGCCCCGCCCTCCTTCTTAATCGTCGATGGCGGGTATTTTGAGGAAATCGACCTGGAAGATCACATTCCGGATCTTCTCAACCCGATGCGGGACTTCCGGCACAATGAAAGCGGTGGAATTGCGGTCCAAGGTGAAGGTCTGAAGTGTCGGTTGCAAAATTTCATAGAGCAGCTTGCCGTCCAGCACCCGGATCTTCCCCCAGACACCGGGTTTCGTCGTATGTTCCCGGCGGAGCGCCTTTGGGATCGTGATATCCGTGAAGATGGGGGTGGACTTATAGCGCACGGCGCCTTCCGGCAGTTCCATCCGGTCGCACAGGGAACAGTCCAACATTTGGCCCAACGCATCTTCCCGCCCGGCATCCGTTTGCGTCCAGCCCCGATCGACAAAGGGCGGTTGGTGCCGCACATGCTGGCGATGCCCACAGGACAGCAAAGCCACCCAATGGTCTTCTGCGTCCCGGTCGAAACCGGTAATCGGACGTTCCATGGACTTTCCTTCACTTAGCGATCCGGCAAAAGGACCGATGCAAGGTCTTGCCGGGAATTCATCAGATCGGCCAGGGTGAAACGGTCGAGAACCGCGAAGAAAGCGGCAAGCGCTTCATCCAGCACTTTGGGAAGCACACAGCAGGAAGCAATTCGGCAGGAATTGGTCACCGGATCGAAGCATTCGACAAGCCGCATATCCTCTTCGCAGCGCCGCACCACGTCGCCGATGCCGATTTCACCAGGCGGGCAGCCAAGCCGGATGCCCCCCTGCCGTCCGCGAACCGTTTCAATCAAACCATTTTGCCCAAGGCGGTGAACAACCTTCATCAAATGGTTTTCAGATATTCCGTACCGATCCGAGATCTCTTTGATTGTCGCCAATTCACCTTGCGTTTTGAGCCCCAGAAACATCAAGACGCGCAAGGCGTAGTCGGTATGACGGGTGAAGCGCATGCTCTCGGTCCATGCCGTTGGATAAAAAGATGTATTTTATATATTGCTTTTTGCGATAGCGGCCAAATATAAAATGCGACCGGCCTACATCATCAAGGTGACGTGCGATGACCGACATATCGAAACCAGAACCCGATCAGTTCGACGATGATCGCGGACCGGCGTCGCGACGGCGGCCCCTGCATCCCGAAATCGACGAGGCCGTCATCGAGAGCCTGGTTCGGGATTTCTATGGAAAGATCCAGCAGGACGAAACACTTAGTCCAATTTTCGGCGCCAGGATTGAGGATTGGGAGCCGCATTTGCGGACCATGATGGATTTCTGGTCCTCGGTGACGCTGATGACCGGCCGCTACAAAGGCCAACCCATGCAAAAGCACCGGCTGATGACCGATGTCGAACCGGCGCATTTCGACCGCTGGCTAGCCCTGTTCCGGGAAAGCGCCAGAGCCGTCGCCGCGCCGGAAGCCGCCGAGGTTTTTATCACCTGCGCGGAACGGATCGCCGGCAGCTTCAAATTGGGCATGTTCGGGGTCCCGGGGTTGGGACCGATCACGTGGGGACCGGCCGCCAAGGCACCTTGAGCCCCTTTGCAAAAGACAACGCCGGGGAAATCCCCGGCGCCGCATTCACATTTACATGTTCGGGTAGTTCGGCCCGCCGCCGCCTTCCGGGGTCACCCAGTTGATATTCTGGGTCGGGTCCTTGATGTCGCAGGTCTTACAATGGACGCAGTTCTGCGCATTGATCTGAAGGCGCGGGTTAGACCCGTCATCTTCCCTGACGATTTCATACACGCCCGCCGGGCAGTAGCGCTGTTCAGGCGCGTCATATTTTTCAAGATTCACCTGAATCGGCACGCTGTCGTCCTTCAGCGTCAAATGCGCCGGCTGATCTTCTTCATGGTTGGTGAAGGAGAAGGAGACATTGGTCAGACGGTCAAAGCTGATTTCCCCATCCGGCTTCGGATAGTCGATCGGTTTGAAGGCTGATTTCGGTTTTAGCGATTCGTGGTCGGACCCGTGATGTTTCAAGGTCCACGGGGCACTGCCCTGCAGCAGAACGGTATCCAAGGCGCTATAGAAGAAACCGCCCCAGAAACCATATTTAAAGGACGGCCGAATGTTGCGAACCTTATAGAGTTCCTTCCAGAGCCAAGTGTCCTTCAAACGATCGGCGTAGTCGGTGATTTCGCGCGGCGCTTCGCCTTCTGCGGTCAACACGTCGAAGACTGCTTCCGCCGCCGTCATGCCCGACTTCATGGCCAAATGCGTGCCTTTGATCTTCGGCACGTTGAGGAAGCCGGCCTCACAACCGACCAGCATGCCGCCTGGGAAGGTCAGTTTCGGGATCGACTGAAAACCACCCTCGTTCAAAGCGCGCGCGCCATAGGATACGCGGCGGCCGCCCTCAAGGGTCGGCTTGATCGACGGATGATGCTTGAAGCGTTGGAATTCCTGATACGGCGACAAGTAGGGATTTTCGTAATCAAGGCCGACGACGAAACCGATTGCGACCTGATTGCCGTTCAGGTGGTACATGAACGACCCGCCATAGGTCTTGCTGTCCAGCGGCCAGCCGGCCGTGTGAACGATCTTGCCCGGCTGGGATTTAGCCGGGTCGATGTCCCAAAGTTCCTTGATGCCGATCCCATAGGTCTGCACATCGCTATTGGCGCGCAGGTCAAACTTCTCCATCAGCATCTTGCCAAGCGACCCGCGGCAGCCTTCCGCGAAAATCGTCTGCGTCGCGCGCAATTCCATGCCGGGCTGATAGTTCGGGCCTTTCTCACCGGCCTTGGTGATGCCCATATCGCCGGTCGCGACCCCTTTGACGGATCCGTCGTCGTGGTACAGCACTTCGGCGGCGGCAAAACCGGGATAGATCTCCACCCCCATGGCTTCGGCCTGCTCGCCCAACCAGCGCGTGAAGTTGCCCAGGCTAATGATGTAATTGCCGTGATTGTTCATCTGCGGCGGAGTCGGAAAGCGAATGTGGTTGGCTTCGGTCAGATAAAGGAAGGAATCATCCTTCGCCGGCGTATCCAGCGGCGCGCCCAGATCAGCCCAATTCGGCAGCAACTCGTTAAGCGCGCGCGGTTCAAGCACGGCGCCGGACAGGATATGCGCACCGACTTCCGATCCTTTTTCAAGGACGCAGACACTCAGCTCTTTCCCTTGTTCAGCAGCCAATTGGCGAATGCGGATTGCCGCACTCAAGCCAGACGGACCGGCCCCCACGACCAGTACGTCATATTCCATGAATTCCCGTTCGACCACTTCGTCTGACATGACCATCCACCTTCCTGCCTGACTTTACTTGACGACTTACGTCCCGCCCGTCCCCAGGCCCGGCTTGTACCGCGCCGCACCTGTGCTAGACATTATTGACTACTCTGACAAGACAGCGGCCCCATGAACACAGACGACCAAAAGCCGGATGGAAGCGACCTGGACGCCGCGGCGGCCCTGGCTGCACTGTCATGGCAGGTCGCCATGGGCGCGGAAGAGTCCATCGCCGATCTGCCGGTAGACCGCTATGCGGCCACCGCCGCGGCGTTAGCATCAGGCACGGCGAAACCTACCGAACAGCAAAAACCGCCGCTTCGGGAAAGACTGCGCGACGCGCCGTCACCGCAAGCATCAATGGCCGGCCCGGTCGCCGGCAACGCCAAGGTCATCGGCGCGGAAGAAGCCGTCGCAGACGCCAAACAACTTGCTGCGGCCTGCAACACGCTTGATGAACTGCGTGCCGCCCTTGAGAAATTCGAAGGCTGCCCGCTGAAAAAGACAGCCACGAACCTCGTCTTCGGGGACGGGAACCCGGACTCGAAGATCATGTTCATCGGCGAGGCGCCGGGCGCAGATGAAGACCGCCAAGGACGCCCCTTCGTCGGCGTAAGCGGACAGATGCTGGACCGGATGCTTTCTTTCATCAATCTCGACCGCAGCCGATTCTACATCACCAACATGCTCTATTGGCGCCCTCCAGGGAACCGGACGCCGACGGATGCGGAAGTTGCGACCTGCCTGCCTTTCCTTGAGCGGCATATCCAGCTGATCGACCCGAAAGTCCTGGTGCTGGTCGGCAACCGGTCGGCGAAAAGCCTTCTGCAAACCACCCAGGGCATCACCAAGTTGCGCGGCAAGTGGGACATGGTTTCAATCGGCACAATCGACCCGCCGATTCCAGCCCTGCCGACGCTTCATCCCGCCTACCTGCTGCGCAATTCCGCGCAAAAGCGCTTCGCCTGGCGAGATGCCTTAATTCTGCGGGAACGACTCAACGAATTGGGCTTTGCAACGAACGCGCTGGAATCGCAGACTGAATCCAAGTAGTTGCCGGCACAACCGATCCGTTTTCAACATCTCGACCAATCGCTTTCGCTGGGTATAATACGGGATTAAGCCCTTGGGCCGCGTCGTATCCGACAATGCGTGGCAACTGGGGAGGGGAGGCCAAGTCAGGGCATACAGTGCACCAGCTTGGCTATTTGAACGAGGGCGGTCTTCCGCCAAATGCGCGAGGGTTTCGATGCGACGTTCCTTTAACGCCGCAATGATTGGCGTTGGACTTGGTCTGGCGCTGGTCACAGGTGGTATGGCGTCCGCTCAGGACGCGGTGAAGGCAGGTGTTGCCCCATCCGCCGCCGGTTCGGCCCTTTCCGACTCGCTTTCCACTGAAACGGCGGCTCTGGCACCAGGTCCTTTCCAGGACAGTCGGGGCACAAAAACGCCTGGCGGCCCTACCACCCCAAGCCCGCTGTCGCAAAAAGATGCGGATATCTATGCCAAGGTCTTTGCGCTTCAGGCACAAGGCGATTGGCGCGCCGCCGACAAACTGATTGCCGATTTGGACGACCGCCTGTTGATGGGCCATGTCCGGTATCAGCGCCTGATGCATCCGACGGCCTATCGCGCGACCTACAAGGAATTGAAGGCCTGGATGGCGCAATATGCCGATCATCCCGACGCCGACAAAATCTACCATCTTGCCCTGCGCCGGCGGCCCAGCAATTGGCGCTATCCGATTCAGCCGCAAAACCCGGTCCCGGACGATTTCACATTGACCGACGAGGGGAAGCGGAAAAGCCCGGCAGGAAAGACCACATTCCGCCCGCGCCGTTCGGCGGAAGTCCGCAAAGTGATGCGTCGAATCCGGTATTGGGTTCAGCGTGGCAGCGTTACAAAGTCGCTTGAATATCTTTCAGAACCGCGGAACCGGCAGATCTTCGATGCGGTCAGCTATGGCGAAAGCCTAGGCGTCATCGCCCGCGGCTATTTCCGGTATCACAAGGATGCAGACGCGATTGACGTGACGCGCGAAGCGATCAAGCGCGCTGGCGACAAGGCCTCAAACGCAGCCTGGTGGGGCGGGCTGGCCGCCTTCCGGGCGGGCGACCACAAGACCGCCGCCAAATTCTTCACGATCCTGGCGGATAGCCCCATGGCGGATGTCGACGATAAGGCGGCGGGTGCCTTTTGGGCCTCGCGGTCATATCTGATCGGCGGCGAACCGGACAAAGTGACGCAGATGCTGATCAAAGCGGCGGAGGAGCCGCGCAGCTTCTACGGGCTGCTGTCGATCCGAGCGCTCGGGTTGGAGCCGAATTTCGACTGGTCCCTGCCGGTTCTGGGACCGGAACATGCAGATATTCTGCGTCGTATCCCAGCCGCGAAACGGGCCATGGCGCTGGTGCAGGTAGGTGAGACGACGCGGGCCGAATCCGAACTGCGCCGCTTCGCCCATGTCCTGCCCACGCAGGTCGCCCAGGTTTTGGTGGCCATGGCGGACCGTGCGGGATTGGCAGACCTGGCCTACCGACTCGGCGCCAGTCTGGAACGGAACCAGGGGATGCGCCTGGACGCGGCCATGTATCCGGTTCCAGGTTTTGCACCGGATGACGGCCTAACCATCGACCGCGCCATGCTGTACGCCTTCATCCGCCGGGAAAGCCGGTTCCGTGCCAATGCGAAAAGTCCGGCCGGGGCGCGGGGTCTGATGCAGGTTATGCCGGCGACCGCCGGTTTCGTTGCGGGCCGCCCCTTCAACGGGAACCTTCGTGACGACCTGTTGGACCCGGGGCTAAACCTGCAGATCGGGCAAAAATACATCAAGATGCTGATGGACGATCCGAAAGCGGGCGAGAACCTTTTCTACACCGTCGCCGCCTATAATGGGGGGCCGGGCAATCTGCAGAAATGGCGCGCCAAGGTGGATTATGCAGACGACCCGCTGCTGTTCATCGAAAGCCTGCCGTCGCGCGAAACACGGAATTATGTAGAGAACGTGCTGGCCGATATGTGGATCTACCGTCATCGCTTCGGACAGACCACGCCGACTTTGGATAGCCTGCTGGCCGGCGATTGGCCGGTTTACGCCGCACTGGACGGGGACGCGAACGCGATCCGCACCGCACAATCAAACAGCGCGCAGTAACCCACCCTATTCGGGGAACCGGCAAACACCCTGGCACGGCCTTGCGGAAGCACCGGCGCGGACATAGGTGTGACTCATATTCCATTCGCAGGTGACGCCATGGCGATCGACGAGAAAATTCCCTTCAAACCGGTTCATATCGCGGTGCTGACAGTTTCCGACACGCGGACAATAGAGGACGACCGTTCCGGTCAGACATTGGTGGACCGATTGCAGGCGGCCGGCCATGTCCTGGCCGACCGCACCATTGTCACCGATGACACCGACAAGATCGCGGCAAAGCTCAATGAATGGGTCGACGACCCCGGGATTGACTGCATCATCACCACTGGGGGAACCGGCGTTACCGGCCGGGATGTGACGCCGGAAGCCTTCGACATGGTTTGCGAAAAAGATATTCCAGGCTTTGGAGAACTGTTCCGGATGCTGAGCTATCAGAAGATCGGCACCTCCACGATCCAAAGCCGTGCCTTGGCGGGTGTTGCGCGCGGCACCTATCTGTTCGGTCTTCCCGGATCGACCGGCGCCTGCAAGGACGGTTGGGATGACATCCTTTCAACACAATTGGATATTCGTTGGCGTCCCTGCAATTTCGTCGAACTGATGCCGCGCCTTCGAGAGCACGAAAAGGCGCTTTGATCGGCGCATTCAAAACCGCGGCCTTCCATCAAAATTATTGCTTTTCGACGGCAATCCATCGCATCCTTTCGCCATGTCGATAATGAGGATCGATCAAGCCAATCTGGGTTTTGTCGTACTGGCCTGCCTGGTCGCGCATGCGGTGCCGGTAGAGGTTCTGCTGTTCAGCTACGCAATATTCGGCCCGGCCCACTACCTGACCGAAATGTCCTGGCTGCACGACCGGCAATATTTCACGAAACGCCAGTACGATTTCGTGCCGCTGGCCGTTCTCGGCTTGGGAACGATCTTCGCTCACAATGTTCTGAATATGGAAATCGGACAGGCCTATATCGGCCTAGTCCTCGCCTTCTTCCTGGCGATAACCATGGCATTCGTCACCGATTGGCGGTATCGCCTGCCAATCGCGATCGGGGCAACGGTTGTAGGCTTGGTTCTGTTTATGTTCACGCCGGCTGTTTGGTTCTTCATCTTGCTGGCGAACATGGTGCATCTGGTGCTGTTCACATCGGTTTTCATCACGTTGGGCGCGCTCCGGAATAACAGTCCCTATGCCTTCGCGACCCTCGGCGCATTGATCGTTTTCAGCGCAACCTTTTTCATTCCGGGTCTTCCCAGCATTCCCGCCAGCGACTTCGCGATGGGATTCGGCTATGATCTGGCACCGGCCTATCAAGGGTTCTTCTCGCTGATTGGTGTCGAGGCGGATAATCCGAATATCGAGAAGCTGCTGGGTTTCGTCGCCTTCTGGCACATCTATCATAACCTCAACTGGTTCAGTAAAACCGGTGTCATCCGGTGGCATGAGATTTCCCGCAAGCGAACCATCTTTCTGATCGCTTCCTATATGTGCTACATCGGCCTCTACGCCTATGACTACAGGCTGGGCTTCCAGGCATTGATTTTCCTCGGCTTCCTTCACGTCGTCCTGGAATTCCCGCTCAACGGGCTCAGCTTCGCCAATACCGGCCGGCTTTTAGTGGGACGATTGCGTAGTGCCTGAGTTTTCCTTCCGTGCCTGATATGACCATAGACATTCAGGGTTTTGACCAATCGCTTTGGAGCGCTACCGCCATTACACCGGTAGAGTTCCCTTCGCTGCAGGGTGAACACCGCACAGATGTCGCCATCGTCGGCGGCGGTTTCACGGGCCTTTCAACCGCTTTGCATTTAGCGGAACGCGGCATCTCCGTCACCGTGCTAGAGGCGAAGACGCCTGGTTTCGGTGCTTCCGGGCGGAACGGCGGGCAGGTGATCGCCGGCTTCAAACACAACGAGGTTCCGACAGGCCCAGGCATCGATGGGGATCTTGCCGCCCGGATGGACCGGTTTGGGGACGGCACCGCCCAATTCACCTTCGATCTGATCGCCAGGCTGGGCATCGATTGCGGCGCAAAGCAAGGCGGATGGGCGCAAGGCGCGCATGGCGATGTTGCGCTGCAGGCGATTGAACGCAAGGCGGCGGTCTTGGGCAAACGAGGGGTATCGCTTGAAATCCTCTCCGCGGCGGAAACGGAACGGCGCCTGGGTACGAACTGGTATCCCGGGTCACTTTGGGATCCGCGCGGCGGCACCCTGCAACCCTTAAGCTATGCGCGCGGTTTGGCCGCCGCAGCAAGCCATGCCGGTGCGTCCATCTTCACCGAAAGCCCCGTCACGGCCGTTGCCCGCGACGGCAAGGGCTGGAAGCTGACCACCGCATCCGGCGCGTCGGTCACGGCCGAAAAAGCGCTTTTCTGCACCAACGGTTATTCCGACCGGTTCAACCCGATCCCGTCGTTGTCAAAGACGGTCATTCCATTCTTCAGCTATCAGATCGCAACTGCCCCCCTGTCCGACAATATTCTGAAGACCTTGCTTGCGGACGGTGTCGGTGTTTCCGAATTCAGGCGGTTGCTGGCTTATTTCCGTGTCGATAGCGAGGGCCGTTTCATTATGGGAGCCCGGGGCGCATCGGACGGATCGATGGAAGATCCGTCCTTCGATTTTGCCCGCGCACGGATCAAACAACTCTTTCCCGCCCTGGCTGATCAGAAGATGGAGTATTTCTGGAACGGGAAGGTCGCGATTACCATGGATTACCTGCCGCGGCTGATTGAACAGGAGTATGGGTTATATGCCGCCGTAGGCTGGAACGGACGCGGCGTTGCGGTCACCACGGCTTCCGGCCCGGTGCTCGCGGATTGGATGACCGGCACCGCCCCGAAGGACTTGCCTTTGCCGGTTACGCCGCCCCGGCCGATCGGCTTCCATGGTTTCAAGCGCAAGGTCTCATCCGTCGTCGCTTTGTGGTACGACCACCTCGACAAAAAGGAACGGACGCCGTCCGCCGCGTGATCGCAGAAGGCGCGCCTGCCAAAACCTCTTCCATTTTTTCCTCTTTTGTTCTATTTAAAGCGAACGAAAGGGAACAAAACATGAATATCAATGCCGTTGAACTGGGGCCCCGAAAAGGCAGGGGCGCCGTTACAAACAAGGTTGGTCGGTTTGAAAGGCAAGACCGGGTCCTTACCGATGATGGCTGGGACATCCATGACCCACGGCGGGACGAACCACCGCCCAAGCTTCGCACAGTCTTAGGTATAGACACAGCCAAGACGGTCATTGCCCGGAACAAATCGCCGGATGTTCCCTTCGACCAGTCGATCAACCCCTATCGGGGTTGCGAGCATGGTTGCGTTTATTGTTTCGCTCGACCGACCCATGCCTATTACGGCCTGTCCTCAGGGCTCGATTTCGAAACGCGACTGTTCCATAAGCCGGACGCCGCGCAAGTTCTACGGCGGGAATTGAGTAACCCGAAATACGTCCCGAAACCGATCGCGCTGGGCACGAATACGGACCCATACCAGCCGATCGAGAAAGCCGAAGAAACAACGCGGCAAGTTCTCCAGGTCCTGGCCGAGTTTAACCACCCTTTCACGATCGTTACGAAAGGCGCGCTCGTCACCCGCGACTTGGACATCATTGGTCCGATGGCGGAAAAGGGAATGGCAGCTGTCTGGCTGTCCGTCACCACACTGGACCGCAAACTGGCCAATGTCATGGAACCGCGCGCTTCAACCCCCACCAAACGACTGGATGCCGTGCGCGCCCTGTCCAAAGCGGGCGTCCCGACCGGCATCCTGATGGCCCCGATCATCCCGGCCATCAACGATTGGGAAATTGAACGCGTCCTTGAGGCGAGCAAAGAAGCCGGCGCGGACCGGGCCGGCTATGTCCTGCTGCGCCTGCCGCATGAGATCAAAGACCTGTTCACCGAATGGTTGGAAGCGCATTTTCCGGACCGAGCAACCCGGGTCCTCTCGCTCGTAAAGCAGACCCGAGGCGGCAAACTTTACGATTCAACTTGGGGAAAGCGGCAACGGGGTGAAGGCCCTGTGGCCGATCTGATCGCCAAGCGTTTCGGCGTTGGGGTCCGCAAATTGAGACTGGATGGCGCCCGCCCCGATCTGGACCTGTCCCGCTTTACTGTGCCGGGCAGAGCTGAGCAATTGTCCCTGCTATAAGGTCCGTGCTGCTTGCGCACCCTGAACGATTTCCAAGTCTTTGTAGGCATGGACTTTTAATCGGGTGCGAATGCCTCATATCCTATATCATGGTTTCCTGCCGAAAGGCCGGCAGGAAAGACTAGGGATGAAGGGGTTCCAATGCATGAAGCCGCAGACCTGACAGGCGTAGCGGTCGTTGTCGTAGCGGCGACCCTGTGCGGCATGCTGTTCGTGCGCCTGCGCCAACCGGCCATCGTCGGTTATATTATCGCCGGCGTGATTTTAGGGCCGTCCGGCCTGGCGCTGGTAGCCAATCGCGAAGCGATTTCTTTCTTCGCGGAACTTGGCGTCATCCTGCTTCTGTACTTCATCGGCATGGAACTGTCGCTGCGCAGTTTCCGGCATATCTGGCGCGTCGCCGTCGTCACCACCGCCTTCCAGATCGGAATCAGTGTCGGCGCAACAGCACTAATTGGCCAATTCTTCGACCTTCCCACCTCCCATATTGTGCTGTTCGGCTTCGCGCTCGCGTTATCCTCGACCGCCGTCGCCGTAAAGATCCTGGACGATATCGGGGAATTGCGGAACAGGTCCGGGCGCGTCGCCATCGGCATTCTGATCGCCCAGGATCTGGCCGTCGCCCCGATGCTGCTATTTGTGACCTCGTTCGCAGGTGACGGTTTCAACCCCATTGTCCTGGTAGAGGTCGCGGCCTCCATCGGCGTGCTGGTCTCCGTGATCCTGTTCATGTCCAGACGCCAACGAGTCAATCTACCCTTCCACCAGATCCTGGAAGCGAAAAAGGAAATCGGCACGATGGGGTCGCTGGCCCTATGTTTCCTTTTCGCGACCCTGGCGGGCCTGTTCGGCATGTCACCTGCCTTCGGTGCGTTCCTGGCCGGACTTATCGTCGGCAACAGCGGCCAGCGGCAGGTGATGCATGAAAATGCCGAACCGGTTCAAGCCGTTTTGTTGATGGTTTTCTTCCTGTCCATCGGCTTGTTGATCAATCTGCAATTCATCTGGGAGAACATCGGACTGGTCCTGGCGATCGGCATATTCGTCATGTTCTTCAAGACAATGATCAATATCATCGCCCTTCGGATTCAGGGAGAGACGATGCAGACCGCCTTCCTGGCCAGCCTGACAATCGGGCAGATGGGTGAATTCACTTTCGTCCTGGGCGGCGCCGCTGCGGGCGCGGATGTGATTGATAACGAGGTTTATCGTCTGCTCGTGGGTGTAACCGTACTATCCCTGATAACCAGCCCGATTTATGTGGACCTGGCGCGGCGGCTATCGCACCGGTCGGTTCGAAACGCGACCTCGCTGCGCAAGGTCTTCCGTCTGGTCTATCGGCAGGAATGGCGCTTCACCAAGGCAACCAGCCTGTGGTTCTGGCATATCGCCAACGACGCTGTCGAAGTCTTTGAGAATATGACGAGCGGCATGCGGACCAAGGCAAAGGCGCGGATCGACGAAATCAAGATGACGAAGGAAGCGGCGGAAAAAGCCAAAGAGCAAACGGCGCCGCAGCCCCCCGTTGAGGCCGATCCCGACGCCACGCGGCAAGAAGGCGAAGACCATCCCGCACCGAAAAGTGAGAAACAGCCGTCACGGTTCAGCCGTTTGAAGAAAACGGATCCGGACCTCACCGACGATTGAGCCATGCCCGACTTTTCCTTTGAGAATGCGGTGCGCGAAAGACTCGGCCTCGGCCTGACCGCCGCCGCGCGAATAGCAGGCGTTGACGAAGTAGGCCGCGGCCCCTGGGCGGGCCCGGTTGTCGCCTGCGCCGCCGTTCTGAACCCGGCGACTTTCCCACCCGACCTTGCCGGCGTGCTTGACGATTCCAAGAAGCTTTCGCCAAAAAAACGTGCCGCCCTTCTGCCCCGGATCATTGCGGAAGCGGAGTTTTCGGTTGCGGAGGCGAGCGTTGAGGAGATCGACCGCCTCAACATCCTGCAGGCAAGCTTGCTTGCCATGCGGCGGGCCGTTGATACCCTGCCCAAACCGCCCGATGCCGCCCTTGTGGACGGAAACCGCGACCCCGGTCTGTCCTGCCCGGTGGAATTAGTCGTGAAAGGGGATAGCCGGTCCCTCTCCATTGCCGCGGCATCGATTATTGCCAAGGAATATCGTGACAAGATGATGGCGGCATTGTCGGCTGATTATCCGGAATACGGTTGGGAGAGGAATGCCGGCTATGGTGTGAAGCGCCATCAAGACGCCCTGGCCCAATACGGCCCAACCCCCCATCACAGGCGCAGTTTTGCGCCGATTTCGCGTCTTTTGGGATAGATTTTGCCAATTTTTGCGGTATTCAGGTGTTTTATCTAGAAACACCACATCTGGCGTCTACCGCCAGTAAATGACTCAATATTTTGAATAATGAGCAAGTAGTTCTTTCTTTTATTGACGTTGAATCCCCCATGAATCATGATTCACCTCAATAAAGCGACAAATAGATCGCTTAGCTTACACAGAGGACACCATGGCAAAACTTCCGCTCGACAGAATTGTCGAGGGTGATTGCATTGACCTAATGCGATCTTGGCCCGAAGAATCGGTCGATTTGGTCTTTGCAGATCCCCCCTACAATCTGCAGCTATCCGGTGAATTGCACCGCCCCAACAACACGCGCGTCAGCGGTGTTGAAGAGGCGTGGGACCGGTTCGATGACTTTTCGGCCTATGACCGTTTTACATTCGATTGGTTGACTGCGGCGCACCGCTTGTTGAAGCCGGATGGGACGCTGTGGGTGATCGGCAGCTATCACAATATTTTCCGGGTCGGGAAGACGCTTCAGGATATCGGTTTCTGGATCCTCAATGACGTGATTTGGGTAAAAACGAACCCGATGCCGAATTTCCGCGGCAAACGGTTTACCAATGCCCATGAAACCATGATTTGGTGTTCCAAGTCGCCGACCAGCAAATACACGTTCAACTACGACAGCATGAAGGCGTTGAACGACGACCTGCAAATGCGGTCCGACTGGACGATGCCGATCTGCAGCGGCGGCGAGCGTATCAAAGGCGCCGATGGCGCCAAGGCGCATCCGACGCAGAAGCCGGAAGGTCTGCTGCACCGCGTGGTCATGGCCTCCAGCAATCCGGGGGATGTGGTCGTGGATCCCTTCGCGGGTACCGGTACGACCGCGGCCGTGTCCAAACGCCTGGGCAGGCGTTTCATCGGCATCGACCGGGAAAAGGATTATCTGGCGGTGGCGCGCGAACGCGTGCGGCAAACGCCGGAAGCCGGGGACGCGGAAGCGATCTCTCCCGCCCCGTCGAAACGCAAGGAACCTCGCGTGCCCTTCGGGTCGCTCGTGGAACGCGGATTGTTGTCGCCAGGCGAAATCCTGGAAAGTCCGTGCCGTCGCTTTACCGCCAAGGTTCGCGCCGACGGCACGATCATCTCAAGCGCCCATCGCGGGTCGATCCATCAGGTCGGCGCGGCGGTCCAGGGCGCGCCGAGCTGCAATGGCTGGACCTATTGGATGCTGAAGACCGATGGTGGAAAGAAAGTCCCGATCGACGTGCTGCGCCAGAAACTGCGGTCGGAAGCGATGCCTGCAACGGCCTGACCGGCCAATGACTGAATCGTATCAGGCACCTGGCCAAGTATCCGCCAGGCGATAGCCTTCCGGCCAAGGGTCGCCGGGATCCAGCATATGCTGATGGGTCCCGGTCACCCAGGCCCTGCCGGTGATCGATGGCACGATGGCTTTTACGTTACCTAGCGTGGTTTCGCCCTCGATCTTTCCAAAGAATTCGGAATCGATGATCGAGACACCGTGCAGGATATCCCCGACCTGCATCTGCCCCTTCGCGTGCAGCAGTGCCATACGGGCGGAGACTCCTGTCCCCGTCGGCGATCGGTCAAGTTTGCCGGGCTCGATCGCAACCGTGTTCCGACCGATCAACCTTCCATCTTTCCCGGCAACCGGACAGGCAAACTGACAGAAAGAGATGTGCGACCAGTCGGGGTTCTCCGGGTGGTGAAACCCTAGCTGTTCATTTGCCGCGCGCGTTATCTTCATGCCCAATTCCGTCAGCGCCGCGGCCTCGCTCGGCTCAACTTTGAAGCCCAGGGCATGGGCATCGACGATGACGAAACTGTCACCGCCATAGGCGGTATCGACCGTCATGGTCCCGTGTCCCGGCACTTCCAACGGCGCGTCCAACTTGTCCGCGAAGGAAGGCACATTCGTGACGGTGATGCGCTCCGCCTTGCCGTCCTTGCAATGGGCGCGGACCTTAACAAGTCCACCCGGTGCTTCCAGGACAATATCCGTGACAGGTTCACTCATCGGCAGAATGCCGCTATCCAGCAAAGCGGTCGACACGCAGATCGAATTCGACCCCGACATCGGCGGCGTATGCATTGGTTCCATGATGATGAAGCCCATATCGGCGCTTGGATCCTTTGGCGGCACCAACAGGTTCACATGCCGGAAAACGCCGCCGCGCGGTTCGTTCAGCATGAAATTCCGCAACGTGTCGTCCTTGGCGATCCAACGGGACTGTTCCCACAGGGTTTCCCCCGGCGGTGGCGCAACACCGCCGACGATGACGTCCCCGACTTCCCCTTCCGCATGGACAGAGACTGTGTGTATCACTTTCGTAGTCCGCATCGCGGTCAGTGCCCTTTCATCCTGCCTTCATGGCATGTCGAACGATCTTCTTCATGACGGTCGGCAAGGCAAGGTCGCCAAACCGGTCCGGCATCACCCAGCGCGCATCCTGAGGCGCCTCGGTGTCCCCCTCGACCCGGCAATGATGAATGGCGAGTTCCAGATGGAAATGCGTGAATGTATGGCGAACTGTCCCTACCAGCGGCGTTTGGTCGATCGTCTCGACAGGCGGTGCTGTTTCCGGTTCAGCATCCGCCACCCAATCGCTCGATGGCGGCTCCATCATACCACCCAACAAACCGCTTTCCGTCCGGCGCCGGAACAGGACCGCGCCGTCGGGTCGGACAATCCAGAAGGCAACCCCGCGCCGGGTCGGTTTCTGGGGTTTCGGCTTTCGGGCAGGTAATGTTTCGGCGATATCCCTGCCTGCGCAGAGATCGACGATCGGACATATCGTGCATTTCGGCCGTTTGGGCGTGCAGATCGTCGCCCCGACATCCATGACGGCCTGGGCGTAGTCGCCCGCACGTGCCGTCGGCGTGCATTTGTCGGCCAACGCGGTCAGCGCAGGCTTGCTGTCCGGCAATGGCTCACCGACACGGAACAGGCGTGCCATGACCCTTTCCACATTCCCATCGACCACCACCGCGCGGCGGCCAAAGGCAATCGCCGCCACTGCGGCGGCGGTGTACCGGCCAATCCCGGGAAGGGTCAGCAGCGCATCCTCAGTATCGGGAAAGACACCGTTATGCGACGACGCGACGGTTCGCGCACATTTGTGAAGGTTCCGGGCCCGCGCGTAATAGCCAAGACCGGCCCAGGCATGCAGGACATCGTCCAACGGCGCCGCGGCCAAGGCTTCGACTGTCGGCCACTTCTCCAAAAAACGCTGAAAATAGGGCCCGACCGTGGCCACGGTGGTTTGCTGCAGCATAATCTCGGAAAGCCAAACATGATATGGATCGGCGCATTCCCCGGGGTCGGACCGCCACGGCAAACGCCGCCGTGACCTGTCGTACCAGGCCAGCAGACGATCGGCCGCCGACCCAGGAGAATCCGGATCGGCAAGCTCTTGGGCTTTTGGCATCGCTTCGTGCGGGGCAGTTGACGGGTCGATTGCGGTCGTGTCCATGACAGTTACTATAGAAAGCCCCTCACAGCGGGAAAGCCCGAATGCCAAACTATAAGCCCAGCAAACCCGATTTGGATGGCACCAGGGATAAACGCCGCGGCAGCATGCGTGTCGCGGGAAGTCTGGTGGGCGCTCTGACCAAGAAAGCTTTGGGCAAGCGTGGTTTCGCCAGTGCCGCCATCATCACCGATTGGGCGACCATCGTCGGGCCGGACCTTGCCAAGCATACGCGACCGCAAAAACTGACCTTTCCAAAGGGCAAGCGCGACAGCGGCACCGTGCATATTCTGACCAGCGGCCCGATGGCACTTCAGCTTCAGCATCTGGCCCCAATGGTCATTGACCGAATCAACAGCTTTTTCGGCTACGGGGCGGTGGCGGAAATCCGTCTGGTTCAGGGCGCTCTGACCCAGAGTGAAATGCCGAAGAAACGCCATCCCACTCGGCCCCTGACGGAAGCCGATGAAAGCCATTTGAGTGCGCTTACCGCAGGTATCGAAGACGATGCGGTCCGGGAAAGAGTCCGCCGATTAGGGATCGCCGTACTGCGCCACAGTTCCGCCACAAAACCCGATTAGGCATTGAGTCAAGATGCTGACCGTTAAACAAAGCTGTGGATAACCTCGGAAACGTGATTGCACCGCCGGGTCGTTTCCGCTTGATTCCGCGCTCTTGATTGCCAGGTCAGAATCGCTCGTATAGTCGAAACAACCTCTGAAGGAGGCGCTTTCATGCGGATTTCCGCCCTTTTCGCCGCTGTTGCCCTGGCACTCGGTGTGTCCTTTACCCCCGTCCTAGGCCCACAGGCCCAGGCCGAACCCTTGTCCACGGAAGATGCCTTGGCAGAACGCGTGATGGGTGACGTCACCGCGCCAGTCGAGATGATCGAATATTCGTCCCTGACCTGCCCCCATTGTGCCGCCTTCCATGCGGAAAAGCTGCCCGAGTTGAAGAAGAAGTATGTCGAAACGGGCAAGCTGCGGATAATCCAGCGCGACTTTCCGTTCGACCGTCTGGGTGCGATGGGCGCGATGATGGCCCGGTGCGCGAACCCGATGCGGTATCACCAATTCATCGACGTGCTGTTCAAGCAGCAGGACCAATGGGCCCATTCGCAGGACCCCGTTGGGGCACTGGTTCAGATCGGTAAACTGGGTGGATTGTCCGAAAAGGACTTCCAAGCCTGCATGAAGAACGAAGATTTGCTGAACGGTATCCTGAAAATGCGTCAGGACGGCGTAGCCGAGTACGACATCTCCTCGACCCCGACCTTCGTCATCAATGGTGAAGTCATTGTCGGGAACCAGTCATTGGAAACCTTCGAAGAAGCCATTGAAAAACATCTGAATTGATCGCGACAGCCGGTCGTCAGCGATTGATGACCGGCCGCCAATCCACCGGGCCGGAGCATAGCCAGAGTGCATTTCTCCAGAATGAAATTGAGCGGCTTCAAGTCCTTCGTCGATCCGGCGGAACTCGTCATCGACGGTGGAATTACGGGTGTGGTGGGCCCGAACGGCTGCGGCAAGTCCAACGTTATTGAAGCGCTGCGCTGGGTTATGGGGGAAACCTCGGCCAAGCGCATGCGCGGCAGTGAGATGGACGATGTGATTTTCGGCGGCTCCTCCCAGCGTCCAGCGCGGAACATCGCCGAAGTCTCGCTTTTTCTCGATAATTCGAACAAGGATGCCCCCGCCCCTTACGACACGTTGGAGGAATTGGAGATTACCCGCCGTATCGAACGCGGCGCAGGGTCCAATTACCGGATCAACGGCAAGGAAGTCCGGGCGCGGGACGTTCAATTGCTGTTCGCCGATATGGCGACGGGTGCAAATTCCACAGCGATCGTCAGCCAAGGCCGGATCGGCGCCATCATCGGCGCGAAACCGACCGAAAGACGTACCCTGCTGGAGGAAGCTGCCGGTATCCGCGGCCTGCATTCCAGGCGGCATGAGGCGGAGCTGCGCCTGAAAGCCGCTGAATCCAACCTGGAGCGGCTGGATGACGTTATCGGCGCGCTGGAAACGCAGCACCAGGGACTGCAGCGCCAAGCCCGCCAAACAAACCGGTACCGCCGGTTGTCCGACCATATACGGCGACATGAGGCGATTCTGCTTCACCTGCGCTGGCAGGATGCCAAGCGGGCTATGGACATCGCCCGCCAACGCCTGAACGAAGCTGAGGCACTCGTCCACGAAAAGGCTCAAAACGCGGCTTTCGCAGCGCGTGAACAGGCCGATGCCGCCGCGTCGCTACCGACATTGCGGCAGGCCGACGCGGAAGCGGCGGCGGGACTGCAACACCTGCAACTCGCCGTGCGTGAGCTAGAGAACGAACAGGAGCGAATCCTGGCGGCGCGGGATGCCCTGGCGCAACGGCTTGCCCAAATTACGTCCGACCGCGAACGCGAAGACTCGCTTTTCGACGATGCCAAACAGGCGGTTGAACGATTGACTGCGGAAGCCGCAACGATCGAGGAAGCCCGCGCAGCCGAAACCGAAACACTGGAACAGGCCCGCACAGAAGCCGAAGCCGCATCGAAAGCGGTCGAAGAAAAAGAAGCGGAACTGTCCGAACTGACGGAACAGGCCGCCGGCGTCGAAGCGCAGCGGAATGCCTTGCAGCGGCAATTGGCGGAAAGCGGACAGCGCCTGACCGTCCTGGAAAACCGCCTGCGCGGTCTGGACGATCAAGAAGCGAAGCTGAAGCAGGAAACGGAAAGCCTTGCTGAGATCGAAACGGCAGAGGCACGTGTCGCCGAATGCGAAGCCGCCGTATCCACCGCGCGGGAAGCCGCCGCAGCCGCTGAGGCTGTCCTGGCCGAATGCCGCGAGAAAGAATCCGCCGCGCGCAGCGCATTGCAGGAATCGGACCGTCTGGCGCGCGAACATCTTGCGGAAGTTCAAGCCGATGCCCGCGAAACCGTGGAAACGGCGGAACGCGCGGCACGTGAGGCTGTCGATGCGCTGGAACAGCGGTTCCGCGCTCTCGATGCCGAAATTCGGGCCCTCGCCGATTTGGTCGAAACCCAAGACGACACACTCGACCCCGCTTTCCGGCCGCTGATCGATTCTCTTTCCGTCCAACAGGGCTACGAAGCGGCCTTGGGTGCTGCATTCGGTGAGGAACTCGACGCGTCGACGGACGGCAAGGCGCAGATCCATTGGACCGAGTTGCCGCCGCTTACCGGCTCGACCGGTTTTCCCGCCGGTGTTGAGCCATTGTCGAAATTCGTCGACGGACCAAAGGCTTTGTCCCGCCGCCTGTCCTATATCGGCGTGGTGCCGGACGGTACCGCCGGCGATGCCCTGCAAAAAGACTTGGCTGCCGGTCAACGCCTGGTTTCACGGGACGGCGGCCTGTGGCGCTGGGACGGCTACAGCATGGCGGCCGGCGCGCCGACGGCTGCGGCGAAGCGCCTGGAACAACGCAACCGCTTGGCTGAAATCCGCGAAGAGTTCGCCAAGGTCGAAAAAGACCTGACGGAAGAACGGCAGGCCGCCGACAAACGGTTGGAAGAAGCCCGTTTGAAGGCGGAAGCCAAGGTCCAGGAAGCCAACCGGTCGACGGAAGCGAATCTGACCGAGTTACGCGCGCAGGCCGAATCCGCGGAAGCCGAGGCAGCCGAAAAGGCTGCCTCCCAGAAAGCCGCCTCACAGGCCTTACAAGAGGCCTTTTCCGCCCTGAACCAGGCGCAGCAGGCGCAATCGGCGCTTGCCGGCAAGGCGGCGGATCTGCGCAGCCGTTTGCAAGGTATCTCTGAAAACCGCGAACGCCTGCAGGCAGACGCGGCGGAAGCGCGCGACCAGACGGAGAGCGCCAAGAAGGCGATGGACGTCCTGGAAGACCCGCTGGCGACGCGCGAACGCATCAACGCCTTGCGCGCGACCGTTGCGGAACTTCGCTCCGCCCTGATTGATAAGCGCGGCGCGGTAGAACGATTCCAGAGAGAATCCCAGGCGCGCGAAGCCCGTTTGGAAGCGATTGCCCAGGAACAAGCCTCTTGGCAACAGCGTATGTCGGGCGCGGATGGGCGGATGAAATCCCTCGCCGACCGGGCCCAGCAAGCGGAAGAGGAAAACGCTGCACTGGAAAGCCGGCCGGCCGAGATTCAGGCCCAGCACCATGCCCTGAACGACAAGATCGTCGTCGCGGAAGCAAAACGGAACACGGCGGCGGATGCCCTTTCGGAAGGGGAAAAGAAGCAGCAGGAAACAGATAAGGCGCTGCGGGATTCCGAAGCGGCAATGGCGTCGGCACGCGAGGACCGCGTTCGGCGCGAATCAGAGGTGGAGCAGGCGGATCAGGCCGCCCAGACAATACGCGAGCGAATTTCGGAATCGTTGGACTGCGCACCGGACGCGGTCTTGCAGGCCGGCGGTGTCGAGCCGGATGAAGAATTGCCGCCACGTGACGATATCGAACGCAAATTGGAACGCCTGACCCGGGAACGCGAGAATATGGGCGCGGTGAATCTGCGCGCCGAGCAGGAAGCGACCGAGCTGGAAGAACAAATCACCTCCATGCATACCGAGCGCGATGACCTGCTGGCGGCGATCAGCCGCCTGCGCCAGGGCATCAATGCGTTGAACCGTGAGGGCCGGGAACGGCTTCTGGCCGCCTTTGAGCAAGTCAACGCGCATTTCAAAGATCTTTTCGTGCGGCTTTTCGGGGGGGGCGAGGCGCATCTGACACTGACAGAGGCAGACGACCCGCTGGAAGCCGGTCTTGAGATCATGGCGAGCCCGCCCGGCAAGCGCATGCAGATCATGTCCCTGCTGTCGGGTGGAGAGCAGGCCCTGACAGCGCTGTCCTTGTTGTTCGGCGTGTTCTTGACCAATCCGGCGCCGATTTGCGTGCTCGATGAGGTCGACGCCCCTCTGGATGACAGTAACGTCGACCGTTTCTGCACTCTGCTGGACGAAATCGCCCATACCGGGAAGACTCGCTTCCTGGTGGTTACCCACCATCGCATGACAATGGCCCGAATGGACCGTCTTTTCGGGGTTACCATGGCGGAACGCGGCATTAGCCAATTGGTGTCGGTGGACCTTCGCGAAGCGGCGCGCCTGCGGGATTCCGCATAGCCTTGAGTTTTCAGGCTCATTTGCGTCCTTTCAGGGCCCGATTCGGCCCGAATCCGGCTTGACGGTCCGAGGCCGTCCCCCTATTTTCCCCGCGACTTCGGCAAGGGTGGTGAATGGACTCCCCAGACTCTGGTTCCTCGATGCAGGATCTTGATCGACGCTTACAAGCGGCGAAAAAGAAGCACGAGCCCAAGAGATCGGCGGATGACTCGCCACGCGATATGTCCGGGGTCGGCGTGGGTCTTCGGATCGCGGTCGATTTGGTTGCCGGCGTGGCCGTCGGTGTCGGGATCGGCTGGGGTTTAGACAACTGGTTGGAAACCAAACCATGGTTTCTATTGTTGTTTACGATCCTGGGGTTTTGCGCGGGCATGCTGAACGTTTATCGGACGGCACGCCAACTGGAAGATAAGAAGTCGCAGGCGGATGCGACCACCGGCCCAGACGGCGACACCGACAATGGTGGCGCGTGATGGGCCTTGAGTATTCGCCAGGGGTTTGAGAGTAAGCCGGTAACCGTGGTAACCATACGGCACCGGTTTGGAAGCCAAACGGCAAATGCCGCGCGGCGACGGATATTTTTGGGGGATTGAACGTGGCAGCTGATCCACTTCACCAGTTCCGGATCAATAAGATCGCGGAAATCGATGTCGCCGGCGTCGATATTTCGTTCACCAACTCCTCCCTGTGGATGGTCATCGCCGTTGTCGTGGCGACCCTGTTCCTGACACTGACCATGCGCCAGCGGGGCACGATCCCCTCGCGCGGTCAAATGATTGCGGAAATGCTGTATGGCGCCGTGGCCAATATGGTCAGGGACAACGTCGGAAGCGGCGGCCAGGCTTATTTCCCCTTCATCTTCACGCTGTTCGTTTTCGTGCTTTTCGGCAATCTGCTGGGTATGGTCCCCGGCAGCTTTACCTTCACCAGCCACATCGCGGTGACCTTCGGCATGGCGGCGATCATCTTCGTCGCGGTGACGCTGATCGGTATTGCCAAGCACGGCTTCAAGTTCTGCTCCCTGTTCTTCCCGCACGGAGCGCCGCTATGGACGGCGGTCATTCTTATTCCGATCGAGCTGGTATCGTATCTGTCACGCCCGATCAGCTTGTCCGTTCGTCTTTTCGCCAACATGACGGTCGGACACGTCATCTTGAAAGTTATCGGCGGCTTCGTCGTGGCGCTTGGCGTCTTCGGCATTGTTCCGCTGGCCGGTCTGGTCGCGATTACGGCTCTCGAGTTCATGATCGCCGTCATTCAGGCCTACGTCTTCGCCATCCTGTCGTGCATCTATCTGCATGACGCGCTGCATCTGCACTAAGAAGAGGCAGATACGGCATCGGGATGCGAAATAGTTTCGGCTATACGGAAATCCTTCCGGCAGTCGAATTGGTATCAACTTTTGTACGCATTGTTTTTGCGAACGTAACAAAGAGGGTGAGAAACCATGGAAGCTGATGCAGCCAAATTGATTGGTGCAGGCCTTGCGGCAATCGGCATGATCGGGGCCGGTATCGGTGTCGGTAACGTCTGGGCGAGCTACATTTCGGCCATTTCCCGGAACCCGGCCTCCAAGGGCGAAATTGGCGCCAACATCTGGATCGGCTTTGCCGTTACCGAGGCGATCGCGCTTTTCGCGCTCATCGTCGCCCTGATGGCGCTGTTCAGCTAAGCCTGAGTTCGGACGGGTTTGGGGTGTGGATGCCGCGACAGCGGTGCCCGCCCCTGATCCAACCGTAGTGCCGGATAGGGCTCGGTCGGTGTAAAGCCGTCACGGGAAACGCGGGATGTACCCGGCAATTTCCGTCCTTCATTCGGTATCCTGCTCCGGACCGCGGGCATGGCTTGTCGGCTGCTGCGCAGTTCGGGTCATGGCTCACGCCGGACTAAGGCTCACAAGGCCTGACAAAAAGGGCCTATGGGGAAGCTAAATGCCTCAATTTGAACAGCTCGATACATTCGCCAGTCAGATCTTCTGGCTGATCGTCACCTTCTCGGTGCTGTACATCATTCTGTCACGGATGGTGCTGCCCCGTATCGGAACGGTGGTGACCACGCGCCAGAAGAAGATCGACGATGATTTGGGCCGTGCGGAAAGCCTGAAGCAAAAAGCCGCCACCGTGCAGGAAGCCTACGAGGAATCCCTCGCCAAGGCTGCCGAAGACGCACGTGCGGTCCATAGGCAGGCGGCCGAGGAAATCGCTGCGAAAAGCGAGAAGGCGCACGCCAAGCTCGGTGCATCGCTGGCCGATGACGCCAAGCAGGCGGATGACCGTATCGCGGAGTCCAAAACGGCAACGCTTGAAGAGCTTCAAGCCGGCGCCGTTGAGGTCGTCCAGGCCGCAACCGAGCGGCTGATCGGCGTTTCGGTTGATGAAAGCGCGGCGCGCGCCGCGCTCGAAACCGCCGGAGGATCGAAGTGATGGAAGAAGCCCTGCATAATCCGGCCTTCTGGGTTGGCGTTTCCTTCTTCATTTTCCTGGCCATTGCCTTCAAGCCTGCCAAGAAAGCCATTCTAGGCGCCTTGGACGGTAAGATCGCGGAAATCAAGGATCAGGTCGAAGAAGCCGCTCGCCTGCGAGACGAAGCCCAAGCACTGCTTGCCGAATACGAACGCAAACAGCAGCAGGCTTCAAAGCACGCCGAGGAAATGGTCGACGCCGCCCGCAAGGAGGCAGAAGAGTCCAAATCGCGCGCCGAAGCAGATCTGAACGCCAGTCTGGACCGTCAACGCAAATTGGCGCTGGAACGGATTTCCATGGCCGAAGAAAAAGCGCTTCGCGAGGTTCGCGCCGCCGCCGCCGAAATGGCCATCGCGGCGACCGAGAAACTGGTCACGGATCGTGTTGCCGGCGAAGACGGCGATAAGCTGATCGATCGCGCTATCAAGGAATTGGGTTCCAAGCTTCATTAAGACGGCTTTTATCCAAATACCTTTTGAATTTAAGGGTCGGGACTTTCCCGGCCCTTTTCTTTTTTGCTAGAGATTCCACAGGATTAAAGGGATCATCGACTCATGCCTTATGTATCGCGTGACGAAAACGGCCGGATCAACGGAATCAGCGAACGTCAGTCCCGGACGGCAGCAGAATTTTTGCCGGCGAACGACGCGGATGTGCAAGCCTTTGTCCGTGGGGCCTCGCCGGATACGATGCGCCAGCGGCTCTCGGGCACGGACACGGAAATGGCCCGCATTACGGAGGATTTGATCGACGTTCTGATCACCCGGAACATCATCAATTTCACGGACTTGCCGATTCAGGCTCAAAAGAAACTGGTGGCTCGGCAAAAGATCCGCCGGAACCTCTCCGCCCTGTCGAATCTTGTCGCCGATTCGGATGATATTTTCTGATATCCAGACCGCCGCACAAAAATTTCTTTCCAGCCTCCCCTTGCCCTCCGCAAATCAGTCACCTAGGTTCGTGTCATCTCAACGGGGTGCTTCCCCGGTGTCGTCAGCGAAAGTTGGCGAAATCGAGCGAAGCTGAGAGGCGCAGGGCCGACCCGTCGAACCTGATCCGGTTAGGACCGGCGTAGGAAATTGAGATGCCAGCGCAGAAGAACCATTCTCGCCGACAGACCGATACTCCCCACGCCACCTGAAGGATCCCGATGCGAACGGGATACCATGGCACGCGACCTACATATTTCGGCGAATGATTGCCTCACCAGCCTGGACCGGCTTCGGACCGAAAGGCCGCGCATTCATTGCATCACCAATGCCGTTGCGGTGAACATCGCCGCGAACACCTTGCTGGCTGTCGGCGCCCATCCATCCGTCACCCATGACCCGCGTGAGGTCGAAGCCTTTACCGAAGGCGCGGCGGCGCTTGCCGTCAATATCGGCACGCTCGACGCGGACCGGCGCGACGCGATCCCAAAAGCCGTCCAAACCGCCACCCGACTGGAAATTCCCTGGGTGCTGGACCCGGTCATGGCGACACGGTCGCCCGCGCGTCGAGAATTCGCGGAATTCCTGCTCGACCAGAAACCAACGGCAATCCGTGGGAATGCTGCTGAGATCGACGGTTTGGATATCCGTGGCAACACCGGAACCGTCGTCGCCTGCACTGGACCGACGGACGCTGTTTCGGACGGGGACGCGATAATCCGAATCCGAAACGGCCACCCCTTGATGGACCGCGTAACGGCGATGGGGTGCGCTGAAACAGCGCTGGTCGGCGCCTTTCTCGCAGTAGCGCCGACCCCATTCGCCGCTGTCGCTCAATCCATCCTGGTTTTCAACATCGCCGGGGAGACCGCCGCGGCGAAATGCGACGGCCCCGGCAGTTTCCAAGCCGCCTTGCTGGACGCGCTCTACACTCTCAGCGCAACGGATATCGAAGAACGGAGTAAGGTCGAATGAGCGGAAAAATTTTCAACGCCCTGACCATCGCGGGATCCGATAGCGGCGGCGGCGCCGGTACCCAGGCCGACCTGAAGGCGTTTTCTGCGCAAGGCGTGTACGGGGCCAGCGTCATTGCCGCGCTTACCGCCCAAAACACGCGTGAAGTTCGCGGGATCCACGACGTGCCGCCGGAATTCGTCCGTCAGCAAATCGATACGGTTTTCGACGATATCGAAATCCACGCGGTCAAAATCGGCATGCTGAGCCGCCCGGACGTCATCGTCCAGGTCGCGGAGGGATTGGCAGAGAAAGCCACCTGCCCAATCGTACTGGACCCGGTGATGGTCGCCAAAAGCGGGCACAAACTGCTGAGCGACGACGCTGTCGAGACGTTGCGGACCCGTTTACTGCCCTTGGCAGACCTGGTCACCCCCAACCTGCCGGAGGCCGGCGTTCTTCTGGACCGCCAGCCGCCGACGAATGAAGCGGAGATGGCGGAGGCGGCCAAGTTGCTGCTGCAGCAGGGCGCGAAGGGGGTGCTGATGAAGGGCGGTCATCTCGATACAGCGAGTTTGAAAGACGGACAGTTGGTGGACCTGTTGGTGACAGCCGACGGCGTCTTCCGCTTCACCTCCAACCATATCACCACCAAAAACACGCATGGGACCGGCTGCACGCTCTCCTCCGCCATCGCAGCAAGACTGGCCAAGGGCGACACGATGGAAAAGGCGGTCGACATGGCACGCCGCTACCTGAACCGCGCCATCGGTGCGGCAGACGAGCTTTCTGTCGGCAGTGGTCATGGGCCGGTTCACCATTTCCATGCCTTGTGGGGAAAGGACTGATCACTATGAACTCCGGAACGAGCAATCGAAGAACTTTCCTGACCACCGGCGCCGGCATCGCAATCGGCACTCTGGCCGCACCTGCCATCGTCAAAGCACAATCCGGCTTGAATTGGCGTCTGGTGACATCCTGGCCGCGCAACTCGCCCGGTCCCGGTTGGACCGCCCAACGCCTTGCCGACAAGATCACACGCATGAGCGGCGGCGAGTTGACGATCACCCTGCATGCAGCCGGCGAAATGGTGCCGCCCTTGGAAGTCTTTGACGCAGTCGGTCTCGGCACGGCGGAAATGGCGCACACCGCCTCCCTCTTCTGGAGCGGCAAAGCCCCCGCAGCCGCGCTTTTCACGGCGGGTCCGTTCGGCCTTACAGCGGTAGAACACCATGCCTGGATTTACCATGGCGGGGGGCAGGCTTTGTGGGACCGGCTTTACGAGCCCTACGGTCTCAAACCACTGATGGCCGGTAATACCGGCATGCAGATGGGCGGTTGGTTCAAAAAAGAGATCAAGAACCTCACCGATTTGGCCGGTTTGAAACAACGCATTCCAGGGCTTGGCGGCGCCATCCTTGAGAAACTGGGTGGTACGCCCGTTACCCTGCCTCCAGGCGACATCTTCGCCGCCTTACAATCGGGTTTGGTGGACGGGGCAGAGTTTCTGGGACCGTGGAGCGACAGCGCCTTCGGTTTTCATAAAGTAGCCCCATACTATTACTGGCCGGGATATCACGAGCCGAACGGCACAGGCGAATGCCTGGTCAATGCCGAACGCTTCGCTGCGCTGCCCGAAAACTTGCAGGAGATCGTCGCCACCGCCTGCGCGGCGGAGAACTCGATCTCCCTCGCCGAATCCGAGTGGCACAATGCCCAGGCATTGAAGTCCCTGGTCGGGGACCGTGGCGTCACCCTACGCGCTTGGCCGGAGGACGTCCTGGTCGCGGCGCGCAAGTCCGCAGGCGAGGTTCTGGACGATCTGGCGGGCACGGATGCATTGAGCGGCGAGATCGTCGCCTCCTTCCGCGCTGCCCGAGACCAGGCGGTGTCCTGGGGTCGGGTCGGCTACGAGTCTTTCTACAAAGCGCGCGGCGCGGCCTAGGACAGCATGCATAGCCCGTTTCCCGACAAACCACAGACCGCGCCGTCGATCGTCTTGACCGGTGGACATTTGCGCTTTGCCGGAAAGGAGGTCTTCCACAACCTGCATTTGACCCTTCCAGCGGCAAAGTGGAGTTGCCTGTTGGGGCCCAGCGGCGTCGGGAAAACCAGCCTGCTGCGCCAGTTGGCCGGTTTGCGCGCGGAAGATGGGGAAATGGAAGGCACGGTTGCCGCCGGCGACGGGGCGCCCTTGCCGGAACGCATTGCCTATATGGCGCAGCAAGACCTGCTGCTGCCCTGGGCAACAGTCTTGGAAAACGTACTGATCGGTCGGAAGCTGCGGGGCGAACCAATCCGCCCGCAGGATCGTGACAAGGCCATGGCGATTCTGGCCGATGTCGACGTCGCACGGGAAGCGGACGCCCTGCCGGCAGCTTTGTCCGGCGGTATGCGGCAAAGGGTTGCCCTTGCCCGCACCCTGTTCGAGGACCGGCCGGTCATTCTGATGGACGAACCCTTTTCCTCATTGGATGCAATAACCCGCCGTCGTTTGCAGGACCTGGCCGTGCGCCTGCTGGCCGGCCGCACGGTCCTGTTGGTGACGCACGACCCCATGGAAGCCCTTCGGGTCGGGGACGACATATTGCTTCTCAAAGGGAGTCCCGCGCGTATTCAAGCCCCGATGAGCCCCACCGGAAGTGCCCCACGGCAGGAAGACAGAGACGGCCTTTGGCCGCTCTATGCCGAGCTCTTGAAGCAATTGGGGGCAGCGGCATGAGAGCGATCCGCCTTTGCATAACTTTCGCGGGCCTGCTCGTCTTGTGGCAATTGATCGTCACCGCGACCGCGGCTCCAACGTATATATTGCCCGCCCCCTTGGATGTTGCCATCGCGATGGCGGAGCGCCCGGGGCTTCTGCTTCAACATGCCTGGGTCACCTTTGCGGAGATTCTGCTGGGCCTTCTCTTCGGCACGATCCTGGGCATCGTCAGCGCCCTTGTCATCGCACTCTTCCGGCCTGCGAAACGCTGGCTGCTTCCTGTGTTGGTTATCAGCCAGGCCCTGCCTGTCTTCGCCCTTGCCCCTTTGCTCGTCCTGTGGCTCGGCTACGGCATGCCGTCCAAGGTCGCGATGGCGGTGTTGATCATCTATTTCCCTGTCACGGCCGCGTTCTATGATGGGCTGCGCCGCACGGAAGGCGGCTGGCTAGACCTTGCCCGCACCATGGGCGCGACGCGGGGCGCCATGCTGCGCCATATCCGCATCCCTGCCGCCCTGCCGGCCTTCGGTAGTGGCCTGCGCGTCGGCGCGGCGATTGCGCCGATCGGCGCCGTCGTCGGTGAATGGGTCGGGTCCAGCGCCGGGCTTGGCTATCTGATGCTGCATGCCAATGCACGGATGCAGGTGGATTTCATGTTTGCCGCACTGGCCCTGTTGGCCAGCTTCGGCCTTGCGCTTTATTTCACTGTCGATTTCGGGCTTCGCCGCCTGACCTATTGGCAGCGCGAACAATCCCCCTTCGACGATTGATCGAATACCCGAGGAGACCCAATGATATGAAAAAACTGATCGCGATACTGGGCCTTGCCGCCGCGCTCGCCGTTCCGGGCACCGCCCTTGCACAGGAGAAGCTGACCCTGTTGCTGGACTGGTTCATCAACCCGGACCATGGACCGATCATCATTGCGCGGGAGAAAGGCTTCTTCGCCGAGCAAGGATTGGACGTGGAGATCGTCGAACCTGCCGACCCCAGCGCCCCACCGAAGCTCGTCGCAGCCGGACAGGCGGACCTCGCCGTATCGTATCAGCCCCAGACCCATGTTCAGGTCGCCGAGGGTCTTCCCCTGATGCGCATCGCGACAATCGTCGCAACGCCGCTCAACACCCTGGTCGTCCTGCAAGACGGCGACATCAAGACGATCTCCGATCTGAAGGGCAAAAAGGTGGGCGTATCCCTTGGGGGGTTCGAAGACATCCTTCTGGGCACCATGCTGCGCAAGCACGGCATGGATCTGTCGGATGTGGAATTGGTCAACGTGAACTTCAGCCTGTCGCCCTCGCTGATCTCCGGCCAGGTCGATGCCGTGATCGGCGCATACCGGAATTTTGAACTGAACCAGATGGATATCGTCGGCCATCCCGGACGCGCCTTCTATGTGGAAGAGGAAGGCGTGCCGCTTTATGACGAATTGATCATCGTCGCCAAAGCCGGAACAGAAGGCAATCCCAACTATCGGAAATTCATTAACGCGCTGGAAAAGGCGACAAGCTATATCATCAATCACCCGGATGAGAGCTGGAAGGCATTCACGTCGACAGATCCCAAACTGGACGACGAGTTGAACAGCCGCGCCTGGCGCGACACCATTCCCCGGTTCGCCCTGCGCCCCGGTGCGCTCGACACCGCGCGCTACACCGCGTTCGCGCGTTTTCTTAAAGACACCGGCTTGATAGATACCGTTCCCGAACTGTCGACCTACGCCGTCGAACTGCCGGCGCAATAAGGAGGCACCCTTCATGTACGACCGATTGAAAGCCGCGTGCCAAAAAGACTGGGACGCCTATACACAGCACGATTTCGTCAAGGGTATCGCCAGGGGAGATCTTCCCAAGGAGTGTTTCCAACACTACTTGAAGCAGGACTATCTGTTCCTGATCCACTTTGCCCGAGCCTACGCCTTAAGCATCTACAAGGCGGATACCATTGAAGATATGCGGTACGGTATGGAAGGCGTGACCGCCATCCTGGATAAGGAGCTGGAACTCCACGTCGCGTATTCCAACGAATGGGGCATTAATCCGAAGGAAATGGAGAACCTGGAAGAATCCAAGGCGACCATGGCCTATACGCGCTACGTACTGGAACGCGGCATGGCAGGCACCATCGTCGACTTGCATGTGGCATTGTCGCCCTGCGTGGTTGGCTATGCGGAGATCGCGCGATGGATTCTGGAGCAGGATTTCACGGTCTTGGAAGGCAATCCCTACCGTAGCTGGATCGACACATATGGCGGGGCCGAATACCAGGACCACGCCGGCGCCGCGATCGAGCGGCTTAGCGCGGCAGCAGCGCGCGGGTCGGCCAGCGATTTCGATCGCTATGCGAAGACTTTCCGCGATGCGACTCGTCTGGAAATTGGATTCTGGCAGATGGGGCTGGACCTTTCCGAGTAATCGGAAAGGCCCAAGCCAAATCTCATACCTATTCCGCCGCTTCCATATAGGCTTCCAACGGCGGGCAGGAACAGCTGAGGTTCCGGTCGCCATAGACGTTGTCGACGCGGTTTACCGGAGACCAATACTTCCTTAGCCGAAGGCCGGGTACCGGATAGACGGCTTGTTCTCTGCTATAGGGATGCGCCCATTCCGCGTCGGTCAAATCGTCGATCGTATGCGGAGAATTGCGCAACACATTGTTCTCCGCATCGGCCTTACCTGCTTCGATCTCAGCGATTTCCTGCCTGATCGAAATCATCGCATCGCAGAACCGATCCAACTCCGCTTTCGACTCGCTCTCCGTCGGCTCGATCATCAAGGTTCCAGCCACCGGCCATGACATGGTCGGCGCGTGGAAGCCGTAGTCGATCAGACGCTTTGCGACGTCCTCGTTCGAAATGCCTGTGGCATCATCGTAGGGACGAATATCGACGATGCATTCATGAGCGACCATGCCGTTCGGCCCGGTATAGAGGATCGGAAAATGATCCTTCAGCCGCGCCGCGATATAGTTGGCGTTCAGAACCGCTGCCTCGGTCGCGTGACGCAAGCCGGCATCGCCCATCATTTCAATATAAGCCCAGCTGATCGGCAGGATCGCGGCACTGCCGAACGGTGCGGCACTGACCGCGCCTATCCGACTGTCTCCATCCTTCAATTCCCTGTGGCCGGGCAGGAAAGGCGCCAAATGCGCGCCGACACCGATCGGCCCCACGCCGGGGCCGCCCCCGCCATGCGGAATGCAGAATGTCTTGTGCAGGTTCAGATGAGATACGTCAGACCCGAACTTGCCCGGATAACAGACACCAACCATCGCGTTCAGGTTTGCACCATCTAGGTAAACCTGGCCGCCATGCTGATGGATGATATCGCAGATCTCGCGGATCGTTTCCTCGAACACGCCATGCGTCGACGGATACGTGACCATCAACGCGCCGAGATTGTCCGAATGTTCCGCGGCCTTGGCTTTCAAGTCCTCAATATCGATATTGCCTTCGTCGTCACAAGCGACGACGACCACCTGCATGCCCGCCATATGGGCGGAAGCCGGGTTCGTACCATGGGCCGAACTGGGGATAAGACAAATCTCCCGATGCGCCTCCCCCCGGGATTCGTGATAGGCGCGGATGACCAAAAGACCCGCATACTCACCTTGAGATCCGGCATTCGGCTGCAGGGAAACAGCCGCATAGCCGGTAATCGTCGCCAGTTTCTGTTCCAGGTCGGAAATCATCTCCCGGTATCCTGTCGCCTGATCCGCCGGCGCAAAGGGGTGAATATTCGCGAATTCCGGCCAAGTGATGGGTATCATCTCCGTCGTCGCATTCAGCTTCATGGTGCAGGAACCCAATGGGATCATCGCCTTGTCGAGCGCGAGGTCCTTGTCCATCAACGACCGCATATAGCGGAGCATTTCGGTTTCCGAGCGATAATTGGCGAAAACCGGATGGGTCAGGTAGTCGCTGCTCCGCACCAGATCAGACGGCAGCCCACTTTCAGCCGCCGCATCCAATGCCTCGACATCCACATTCTCCGCACCGAAAACGGCAAGCAGGCCCGCAACGTCTTCCCGCGTCGTCGTTTCGTCGAGTGAAATGCCCAGGCGTGTATCGTCGATCTTTCGAAGGTTCATCCCCCGTTCAAGCGCCGCGGCATAGATCTTGGCTGTGTCGCCACCGGTGTTCAGGGTCAACGTGTCGAAAAAGGTATCGTTGGCGATCTCAACGCCCTGCGCCTTCAACCCGGACGCCAAGGCGGCCGTCAACCGCGCTACACGTGTCGCGATTGCCTTCAAACCCTCCGGCCCATGATAAACGGCATACATCCCCGCGATCACCGCCAGCAGGACCTGCGCGGTGCAGATATTGCTGGTCGCCTTTTCGCGTCGGATATGTTGTTCGCGTGTTTGCAAAGCCAGGCGATAAGCGGCGCGTTCCCGGCTGTCGACGGAAACGCCAACCAACCGGCCAGGGATCGATCGTTTGTGCTTGTCGGACGTAGCGAAGAAAGCGGCATGCGGACCGCCATAGCCCATCGGCACGCCGAAGCGTTGACTGGATCCGACGACGACATCGGCCCCCAGTTCCCCCGGCGGGGTCAACAGGCACAGCGCTAGCAGGTCGCTCGCGACCGCTACCATCGCCCCACTTCCCTTCATCGTCTCGATCAGCTTACCGATGTCGCGGATCCGGCCGTCGGTTGACGGATACTGGATCAACGCCCCGAAGCATTCGATGCCGTCGAAACCGGTTTCCGGGTCGCCGACGACAATTTCATAGTCCAGAGCCGCCGCCCTGGTCTGAATGACGTCGATGGTTTGCGGATGGCAATCGTCTGCGACGAAAAAGGTCATGCTCTTGGATTTTCCGGCGCGCTTGGCGAATGTCATCGCCTCGGCGGCTGCCGTTCCTTCATCAAGCAAAGAAGCGTTGGCGAATTCCATTCCGGTCAGATCGGCGATCATGGTCTGGAAATTGATCAAAGCTTCCAGTCGCCCCTGGGATACCTCCGGCTGGTAGGGCGTATAAGCCGTGTACCAACCCGGATTTTCCAGAAGGTTGCGGAGAATGACCGTCGGCAGGTGGGTCCCATAATATCCCTGGCCGATATAAGAACGGTGTATCGCGTTCTTCCCCGCCATACCTTTCAGCTTTTCCAGAACCTCAACTTCCGTACAGCCGCCGCCGATCCCAAGCGGCTCGTCCTCGCGGATAGCCTTGGGCACGACTTTGTCGATCAATGCCGACATTGACGACAGCCCCAAGGCCGCCAACATTTCCACCTGTTCGTCAGGCCCCGGCCCAACGTGACGGCGAATAAAGTCGCCTTTCCGCTCAAGATCGCTCAACGGCTCACGGTCCATGGTCGCTTCACCTTTTCTGGATAACACTCAATGCTATTCGACAGTAATAATATCAGCCGTGCTCGTCACAGAACTTCTTGTAAGCAGCGGCATCCATCAGGTCGTCGAGCTCCGCCGTATCGTCCATACGCAGCTTGAAGAACCATCCATCGCCTTCAGGGTCGGTATTGACAAGATCCGGCGCGGATTCGAGGTCTTCGTTCACTTCGACGATCTCACCCGATAGCGGCGTATAGACTTCACTGGCCGCCTTCACGGATTCGACGACGCCGGCATCGCCGCCTTGGCTGACTTGCCCACCCACTTCCGGCAGGTCGACGAAAACCACGTCGCCCAACTGTTCCTGCGCGAAATTGGTAATGCCGATCGTGGCGATATCGCCATCAACCGAGACCCACTCATGCTCTTCACTGAATTTCATGTCGCTCATTTAACGTAATCCCCTGTTTCCAAGTCGTCCTGCGAAGTTCCCTCAACCCCGATAGTAGCGCTGCTCCACAAAGGGCAGCTTTTTCACGGCTGCGGGCAGAAGTTTGCCACGCACCGAAAGCTGAATCGGCGTGCCGGCAGCGGCAAAATCCACTGCGACATAGCCCATGGCGACCGGGCCGCCGACCGTCGGACCGAACCCGCCGCTGGTCACCGTGCCGATCGAAGCTCCATCGGCCGATAGAATTTCCGTTCCCTCCCGGGCCGGGGCCCGTCCTTCCGGCAATATGCCGACGCGTTTTCGGGAAACCCCCTCCCTGATCTGCGCCTGGACGATTTCCGCACCGGGGAAGCCCCCGTCAGCCCGGCGGCGCTTGCCGATGGACCACAGCAACCCGGCTTCAATCGGGGTCGTTCCTTCATCGATGTCGTGCCCATAGAGGCACAAGCCCGCTTCAAGACGAAGGCTGTCGCGCGCGCCGAGACCAATGGCTTCAACTTCAGCGCAACCCAGCAGCGTTTCCGTCAAACCCAACGCATCTGATTCGGGAATCGAAACCTCGTACCCGTCTTCACCGCTATATCCCGACCGGCTCACAAGACAGTCGACGCCGGCCACTGCGACGCGTTTGGCGGTCATGAACGGCATGGTATCGACCCCGTCCGCGAAACGCGCCAGGACCGACGCAGCCGCGGGCCCCTGCAAGGCGACGAGGGCACGGTCTTCAATCCGCTCCAATTTCGCATCTCCGGCGAGCGCCGTTTCCATGCGCGCGAAATCCGCGTCCTTGCAGGCCGCATTCACAACGACGAAAAGCCCGTCATGATCCAAGGGCTTTACAGCACGGGTCACCATCAGATCGTCGAGGATCCCACCTTTGTCGTTCAGGAATTGCGTGTATCGCTGCTGACCTGGAGCGAGGCCCTGCAGGTCGCCCGGCACCATGTTTTCCATCGCCGCGGCCGGGTCAGCCCCGGTCAGCCATGCCTGGCCCATATGCGACACGTCAAACAGACCTGCGGCAGCGCGGGTATGCAGATGTTCCTTCATGATGCCGAGTCCGTATTGGATCGGCATGTCATAGCCGGCAAAGCCGGCCATTTTCGCTCCTAGCCGCTGATGCAGCGCATGGAGAGGGGTTTTCTTGAGATTTTGTGCTTCGTTTTCGGTTTCGGCGCTCACGGGTCTTTTTCCAACAGCTAGAGACAGTACAGCGCCGCTCCCTGCGAAGCGGCAATGACTACCCCCTCTGTCATCAGACCGTGCCGACGGATCCGCGCGGATTCGTCACTTAGTTACGGTCAAACCTGAGAGTGTGACCAGCCGGGTCTTCCGGCCAGCTTACCCCTTCGGTGAGGCACCAAATCCTGCCATTTCCGGCAAGTATCAGTCCCTGCTTTCCAGAGCGCCCTTCATCCGCGGTCCTTTTGCCTGAGAGATTTCGAGGCGATTGCTCCTTCGGCGCCGGCCAGGGACCGGTCTCTCCCACGGGTTTCACGAGGCATTTTTACTCGACGCAAAGGCTAGTGAATTCACCTTCGTTGTCAACAAAAGCAGTAGCCGATTCGCCGGTCTAGAACACTGCGGCCGTTCAACCGGCCGCGCGGCGCGGTTTTCGGCTATCCGTCCGTCAGGACCCTTGGGCCCGGTTGAAGTCAACTTCGTCGCGCGACAAATCGAACCCCATGAAGATCAGGAATTCATTGCCTTCCTGACTCTCGGTCTTCGGAATGTCGACTTTCAGCCGCTCGAAAAAGGTGACGCGGGACCGGTTGCCGGAAAAATCGACGGTGCCCGCAACGCTGCGCCGGCTCAAAATATTCCGCTTTCGATCGGTGACGGCGACGAAAAACGAGAATTTCCCCTGCTGAACATTAGAGGCGGGCCCTTGGCGGGCGGTAATCTTCACCAATGCCGCGACCTGGACCTCGTCATCACTGACGGAACATTCGCCGCGCACTTCCTCGAACTGCGCCTCCATCACCACATCGGTGATGTCGCGTCCGTCGCCCGGGCCGAACCGGGTCAAGTTCCCGGTTTCGGACGGCACACGCACATCCGGACACCGGACAATTTCCTGTGTGGAACCGCAGGCCGAAAGCAGCAGCAAGCCAGCCACGGCAATGAAGAAACGCATTTTCATGTTGTTCAGCAGCCGATCCTAAAGCTTCGCATGGGCGCCGTCACAGAGCGGCTGCCGTGCTGTATGCTTACAACCGCAAAAAAAGACAGTCCGGTCCTTTTCGGCGGTGTATTTGACGGGTGAAAACTCCGTCCCGGCGTGGCTTCCGTCGCAAAACGGCTGTTTGCCGGACTTTCCGCACGCACACCAGTAGTATGATTTCCCTTCCTTCACGTCCGTTGAGAAGGGTTGCTTGGCGGCAATGACAGGTTCACTCATTTCCTTGGTTCCTCTACCTGCCTTCGGACCGGGTTTCGTCCCTTTGTCCTGCACAGGCCCCCGGTTGTAAAGGATTTGAGCGCAGTCTAAAGAATGGCCAGCAGAGGAACAAGAACGGGCTTGCGGGTTACGCCGGTCCGGTTGGACCGAATGGAGAATGCAGTGGCCACGCCACGGGAATTGAGGATATTGCTGGCCGGCCCGCGCGGTTTTTGCGCTGGCGTCGACCGTGCGGTGCTGATCGTCGAAAAGGCGTTGGAGCGGTTCGGCGCCCCCGTTTTCGTGCGCCACGAGATTGTCCACAACCGGTTCGTCGTAGAATCCCTGGAAGCCAAGGGCGCCGTCTTCGTCGATGAACTGGACCAAGCGCCGGACGACCGCCCGATCGTCTTCTCGGCGCATGGTGTTCCCAAATCCGTTCCCAGCGAAGCACAGCGCCGCAACATGATCTATGTGGACGCCACCTGCCCCCTGGTTTCGAAAGTTCATCGGGAAGCTGAGCGCCACCATCGCGAAGGCCGTCACGTGGTGTTGATCGGCCATGAAGGCCACCCGGAAGTCGTGGGCACCATGGGCCAATTGCCGGAAGGCGCGATGACCCTGGTCGAAACCGTATCGGATGTCGCGAAACTGGATTTCGACGATACCACAACACTGGCCCATGCCACGCAGACGACCCTATCGGTCGACGAGACCGCCGGGATTCTGGCGGCTTTGCGCGACCGTTATCCGGACATCCAGGGCCCCAAGAAAGAGGATATCTGCTACGCCACCACCAATCGCCAGGCCGCCGCCAAGAAGGTTGCCCAGCAGGCCGACGCGGTTTTCGTGATCGGGGCGCCGAATTCCTCTAACTCCAAACGTCTCGTCGATGTCGCTCACCAAGCCGGCTGCCCGAAAGCGCAGTTGATTCAGCGTGCCAATGACATCGATTGGAGCTATCTCGACGGGGTTGGAACCTTGGGGATTACGGCGGGCGCATCCGCACCGGAAGTCCTGGTAACCGAAGTCATCGAGGCCTGCGGCAAGCATTTCGACGTTACCGTCGAAGAGGTGGTAACGGCCGTCGAAGACGTGGAGTTCAAGCTCCCCCGCGTCCTGGTCGCATAACCGGGAAAGGCGGCACTCTTTATGGCGGTTTATACGGAAGTCAGCGACGAGGACCTGGTCGAGTTCATTGCCCAGTACGATATTGGCGAAGTCGTGTCCTGCAAGGGCATCGCAGAGGGTGTAGAGAATTCGAATTATCTGCTGCACACCACCAAAAGCGCCTACATTCTGACCCTTTATGAGAAGCGGGTCCGTGAAGAAGACCTGCCTTTCTTCTTGGGCCTGATGGAACACCTTGCCAACAAAGGCATCCCCTGTCCGCAGCCTCTGACGGCCATGGATGGCAAAGCCCTGCGCCAGCTATGCGGCCGCCCGGCGGCCCTGACAACATTTCTGGAAGGCATGTGGCCGCGGAAGATCCAACCATTCCATTGCGAGCAGCTGGGGCGGGCCCTGGCCAACTTTCATCGCGCCGGCAGTGACTACGACCTGTTCCGGGCCAACAGCCTGTCCCTGGACAGCTGGCGGCCGCAATTCGAGCAATGCCGGGCCCGGGCCCATGAAGTGCATCCGCAATTAACCGACACGCTGGCGCGAGAAGTCGATTTTCTGGAAACCAATTGGCCGCGCGACCTGCCTTTCGGCGTCTGTCATGCGGATCTATTCCCGGACAACGTCTTCTTCATCGGCAAAGAGCTTTCCGGCTTGATCGATTTCTACTTCGCCTGCAACGACGCCTTGGCCTATGACCTGATCGTCTGCATGAACGCCTGGTGTTTCGAACGGGACGGCAGCTTCAACGTTACCAAGGCCCGGATGCTTCTATCCGCTTACGCAAAAGAACGGCCCTTGTCGCAGGAAGAGTTGAATGCCCTTCCCATCCTGGCGCGCGGAGCGGCTGTCCGCTTCCTGTTGACGCGCCTGTATGACTGGCTGAACCACCCGGAAGGGGCTTTCGTGAAACCGAAAGACCCGCTGGAGTACCTGACGATTTTAAGTTTCCATCAGTCGGTCGGCGATGTCGGCGCCTATGGTTTGGATAAAGGGGCGCTGCATGGCTGACGAACAAGATAACGGCAGCGGAAATGTCGTTGAAATCTTCACCGACGGTGCGTGCTCGGGCAATCCGGGGCCGGGCGGCTGGGGGGTGGTGATGCGCTGGCGCGGCAAGGAACGGGAATTGTCCGGCGGTGAGAAGGAAACCACCAATAACCGCATGGAACTGATGGCCGCGATCGTGGCGCTGGAAACGCTGAAGCGCCCGATGGATGTGGTGCTGACGACCGACAGCACCTATGTCCGTGACGGAATCACCAAATGGATTCACGGCTGGCGCCGAAACGGATGGAAGACCGCGGCCAAGAAACCCGTGAAGAACGCGGACCTGTGGCAACGCCTGGAACAAGCGATCAAATCGCATACGATCGAATGGAAATGGGTCAAGGGCCATGCCGGGCATGACGAAAACGAGCGGGCGGACGCCTTGGCCCGGGACGGCATCCCCTTCTGACCGGTTTGCGACCGTTGGATCAAACGCGGATTTCACAAACAAAAAAACCCCCGCCGAAGCGGGGGTTTGTTCTTTAGCGGCTAACAAGTCCCTTAAAGGGCCTTGATGATCGCCTCGGCTGAAGAGACTTCGAACGCGCCCGGCTCTTCGATCGCCAGATGCGTGACGACGCCGTCATCCGCGATGATCGCGAACCGCTGGCCACGGGTTCCAAGACCGGCCGCCTCGAGATCCAGAGACAGACCGAGAGCCTTCGTATAAGCCGCACTGCCATCAGCCAGCATGGTCACATTATCGCCGACATTCTGGTCCTTGCCCCAAGCACCCATAACGAAAGCATCGTTGACGGCAAGGCACATCACTTCATCGACGCCCTTCGCCTTGATTTCATCGATCTTGTCGACGAAGCCCGGCAGATGCTTTGCAGAACAGGTCGGGGTGAAAGCACCGGGAACGGAGAAGATCACAACCTTCTTGCCCGCCAGCTTGCTTGCCATATCGACCGCTTCCGGACCATCCGCACCCATCGTCTTGAGACCTTCGGTCGGCAGTTTTTCGCCTACTGCAATCATGATATTTTCCCTCTCCCAGTTTGCTGAAGTCCCCGGCAGCGACGTAAGCCCACCGGAAACCAATGCGCGGATTGACTATCACGGTCCTATGTAAAGCGTTCCGCTAAGGTTTCCAGTGTTTTGTGTCGAAAGAGCCCAACGAGGGGGCCGACACAGGATCTAACGGCGGGCCAGAACCGACCCCTGTGCCGCTGTTTCCACCGCAGCTAGGACGTCAGATTCGCTCAGCAGTTCGGGTAACGGGATTCCCTGCTCGGCACCTGGGCCATAAACCACGTTGAAGGGAATGCCGTACCGCCCGAAACTTGCCAGAAAATCCGCAATTGCGGAGTTGGGACGCGTCCAATCGGCCCGCATCGCCACCATCCCGTCGGCCCCGAGGAGTTCCGAAACCGCACCTGCCTGAAGCACGCGTTTCTTGTTGAACTGACAGGTGATGCACCAGTCAGCGGTGACATCGACGAAGACGACCTTTCCTTCAGACACATGCCGTGCAATCGCCGACGTGTCGAATTGCGCCCAACCGATATCGACCGCGGTTTTCTGCGCCGTCGGTCCACTGTCACGGACCACTGGCGCGATGACGGCCGCAATCCCCAGAAAAACGGAGAGCGGCATGGCCATGCGGCCTAATCGGGAGGTTTCCAGTCGCTTGGTCGCCGGGATAACCGCCGCCAGAACGGCGAGCGCGACGACGACGGCCACGGTTTCGCCGCCGGCAATCGCGCTCATCACGTAGGCAAGCCACACGGCGGTTCCCGCCAGGGCGAAGCCCAGAACCCATTTGAGCTTTATCATCCAGGCACCCGGCCGCGGCAGAGACGTCGCCAAACCAGGAAATGCGGCGACGACCAGATAAGGCCCCGCCAAACCGACACCCAGGGCAGCAAATACCGCCAGAATCTCGAAACTGCCCCGGCTCAGGGCAAATCCGACGGCCGTTCCCAAGAAGGGCGCAGAACAGGGCGTGGCCAGCATTGCAGCGAAAGCGCCGGTTAAGAAATGACCGAGCACGCCCTTGTGCTCCCCGGCCGAATATCCGGCATCGGCAACGAAACGCGGTAGCGAGAATTCGAACAGGCCCCACATATTCGCGGCGAAAAGCGTCAGTATGACGATCATGAAGGCCAGAAAAGCAGGTTGCTGGAACTGAATGCCCCAACCGATCGTCTCGCCCGCAGATTTCAGCGCAATCAAGACCGCCGCCAAAGCCAGGAACATGGTCAGAATGCCGAGGGAGGCCGCGACGAATCCCCGGCGCACATCACGTTTTTCACCCCCGCCATGACTAGCGACAGACAGGAGCTTGATGGACAGAACCGGCAGGACGCAGGGCATAAGGTTCAGGATAAGCCCGCCTAGCAGGGCAAGAAGCAGCACCGGCAGCAAGGCGGAAAAGGAAACCCCGCCCCCCGCAAACAATCCGGTCCCTATAGTGGGCGTGACCGTGACTTCCGCGCTTCGCTGGCCATCGACAACGGTCAAGGTCAGGGCTTGCCGCGACAGCGCGTCGGGCGCCGCCCCGCCGCCTTTCAAGGTCAGGTGGGCCAGTTTACCGCCGTCCGACAAGGAAACTTCAGGCTTGCCGAAGAATACCCCGATCGGTCCTTCCACGAACAGGTCCGGCGAATTCATAGCCTCGGACCCAGCCAGGTCCACCTGAAGCGAAAGGTCGTCCTCAGTCCCCGAAACCGCCGCCCGTTCGATCGTAAGTCCCGCGGCTTCGGGCGCTCCCGGTACCAGGGAGGCATATTTGCCAATGGCGTGCACTTTCGCAGACGGCTTGGCAGGGCCTGCCGGCACGTCGATGGAAACCAGCGCTTCGCCGGGAATGCAGATATCGCTGCAAACGAGATAGTCGACCTTGCCGGACAAACCGATCGGTTCGCCAGGGTTCACTGCGCTGACCTGTAGTGGAAAGATCACTTCCCCAGAATAGCCATAGGTCTGCAGACCGAAAATTTCGAAACGGTGCGGCGCCGGCCACTGCATGTCGACCGAAGCGACGTTCTTGGACCCGGCCCAGTCGGGTTTCGGCGGGAAACCGGCATCGCCGGGCGAACGCCAGTAGATTTTCCAGCCCTCTTTCATCTGGAATTCCAGGCCCAGGGCGACGGTTCCATCGTCACCCGTACCCGTCACGGCGGAGACGAGCCGGACGGAAGAATGATCCGTATCCGACCATGCGCCGGTCATCGCATTCGCATTGCCGCCAATGCCAAGTCCGGTGAGCACCAAAATACAAGCCACAAGGGCGAACATCGTCTGTTTCGACAGAAAAGAAGGCACCGTCATTTAACCTTATCGCCCGCACAAAGCACCGCGCAGGCAGTTGAATCCGTATCTGGCCACCATGGGCCCGCATTCCATGAAACATAGCTATTTTGCGGGATATTAACAGCGGATGCGGCCCTACGTCCCATCAAGGAATGTCACATGTTTGTGGCTGTTGAAGGACGGCGATATGCCTGATAGGCCTTGGCCGACCCCTTCGGGATGGGGAACGCGCTCTGGCTTCTATCGAGAAGTTGCTGATACACTCATCCTATTGGCTTTATTGGACCCGTTGCCCATGCTGCGAGAACGTAATTTTTCAGGATACCTTAGCGGTCAATTGCTGGTCGCCATGCCGTCGATGACCGATCCCCGTTTCGAGCGCAGCGTTATCTATATGTGCATCCACAATGAAGATGGCGCGATGGGGCTGGTTCTGAACAAATTGATGGATTCGCTGACATTCGGCGAATTGCTGGAACAATTGAACATCACAACAAGCCGTGCCGATGACAATCTGCGGATTCATTTCGGTGGACCGGTGGAAACCGGACGCGGTTTCGTCCTCCATTCTTCGGACTATGCCGGCGAGGGAACCGTGACGATGGAAAACGGCGTGGGTCTGACCGCGACGGTGGATATCCTGCGGGACATTGCGGAAGGCCAAGGGCCGCGGGAAAGTATGTTGGCGTTGGGATATGCCGGTTGGGGCCCGGGACAGTTGGATGACGAGATCCACCAGAATGCCTGGCTTAATGTGCCCGCGGACGACGAACTTGTTTTCGACGACCTGCTGGATACCAAGTGGGAACGTTCGATTGCAAAGCTTGGGATCGACCTAAGCCTTCTGTCTGGTGATGCCGGTCACGCCTGATTGGCGGGCAACCTGACCTTCCAGGAACTCTGCTTTACGATTTCGGCCGCGGCAGTATGGGGCGCACGTCCTGCCGCAAAATCGCGAACGTATCGTGATCCTGCCATTTGCCGGCGATACAAAGATACTGGCGAGCCCGCCCTTCGCCCCTGAACCCGCTTTTTTCCAGAAGCCGCTTGCTGGGGATATTATCGACGAGGCAAGCCGCTTCCACCCGATGCAAGTCAAGGTTCCGGAAACAAAAGTCCAAGCAAAGCTGGACCCCCTCGAACATATAGCCGTTCCGTTGATGCGGCTCGCCGATCCAATAGCCGATATTCCCCGCTTGGATGACACCGCGCCTGACATTCGTCACGGTAATCCCGCCAAGCAGGGAATCGTCCCGCCGCGAAAAGATGAAAAAGGCATAGCCGATATTCGCCTGCCAATCCGCATGCGCGCGGCGTATCCGCCTGCGATAAGCGGCGGGCGTCAGTGCGTCCCGCGGCCAGGCTGGTTCATAGGGCTCCAGGAAGCTTCGGCTGACCCGGCGCAGGTCCAACCACGCCCGCTGATCCGACGTCGCGGGCGGCCGGATATAGACCCGTGGTCCCATCAATTTCAAAGAAGGGAATTTCGGCCGGAAAAAATCGAACATGACGCCCTCAGGCAGCGAGCCGCCCGCGAACCCCGTCGTAGGATTCCAGGTATCCGACGGGCCCAATTCCCGCCAAAGTCAACGGTCCGGAGAATATTTTGCGTGCTAAGGCCGCCATGTCGTCCACCGTCAAGTCATCGATCCGGGCGATCTGTTCCTCCACCGGGACCGGGTGGCCGACCAACAGCATTTGGTTCCCCAATTGCTCCGCGCGCGCCGCAGTGCTTTCCAGCGCCATGACCGTACTGGATTTGATCTGCGCCTTGGCCCGTCTCAACTCCTCCTCCGAAATCGTCCCCGGCAGCTTGAGAATTTCCTCGCAGATGACGGGAACCAGTTCCGCCGTTTCCTTTTCCCCCGTGCCGGCATAGATGCCGAACAGGCCAGCGTCGGAGAACACGGAAGAAAAGGAATAGATTGAATAGACCAATCCACGCTTTTCCCTCACTTCCTGGAAAAGCCGTGAGGACATCCCCCCGCCGAACAATGTCGAGAGGACAGATGCCGCATAATGCTCGTCATCGGCGATGCTGACACCGGGAAACCCCATCAAAAGATGGACCTGTTCGGACTGTCGGTTCTCGACGAAGCGGCCGCCGGTATAGTTGGCATTCTTCCTCTTCGCGGGTTCGCCCGCCGGCAGGGAGCCGAAATATTCCCCCGCAAGCTCCATCATTTCCGCATGTGTGATCCGGCCGGCCCCTACAAGGGTCATGTTACCGCCGTAATAACCGCTTTTCATGAAATCGGTCAGTTGATCGCGCGTCATCGCAGTTACGGTGTCCGGCCGCCCCAGTGTGGGATAGCCCATCGACTGATCGCCGAACGCGGTTTCCTGGAAATGGTCGAAAAGGATATCGTCCGGCGTGTCTTGCACCTGCCCTATTTCCTGCAGGATGACAGAGCGTTCCCGCTCCAACTCCTCATCATCGAAGCTGGGATTCTGAAGGATGTCAGAAAGCACATCCACCGCAAGCCGCGCATCCTCTTTCAAAAGCTTCAGATAATAGGCGGTGCTCTCGCGGCTGGTATAGGCATTCATATGCCCGCCCACCGCCTCGACTTCCTCGGCAATCTGAATGGCCGATCGACGCTCGGTACCTTTGAAAGCCATATGCTCCAGGAAATGCGCCACGCCATTGTTGGCCAGGGTTTCGGACCGCGTTCCCGTGCCGACCCAAACACCTATCGAAACCGTCTCAACCGATTGGACCGTATCGGTAACGACCCGCAGGCCGTTGGGCAGGGTTCCAACTGACGGCACCGTCATGCCTTCCCCCCAGCGATACGACTGTTCTCGCGGACATATTGTTCGACGGTCTGCAAGCTCGGGCCAATCTTGTCGAACCGTTCGTCCCGTTCAAACAAATCCGCCATATGCGTGGGTAGCGGCGGGCGCTTCCCGGTCGCTTTCTCCACGGCATCCGGGAATTTCGCAGGATGAGCGGTAGCAAGACAGACAAGCGGCACATCAGCCCGTCGGCGCGCTTCCATGCCCGCCACGATCCCGATTGCCGAATGCGGATCGATCAGTTCGCCGGTCGATTTGTGCAAGGCGCCAATCGCAGCCAATGTTTCGGCGTCGTCCAAACGGCGCGCATCGAAGGATTCGCAGGCCAAGCTCCACCGTTCCGCGCCGACGGCAAGTTCGCCAGTCCTTCGGAATTCCTGCATTACGGCAGACAGCGCGGCCCCGTCGCGGTCATACAGGTCGAACAGGAAACGTTCGAAATTGCTTGAAATCTGGATATCCATGCTGGGCGACATGCTGGGGACAACGTCCCGCGCCGACATCGTACCGGTTTCGAAAAACCGTGTCAGAATATCGTTGCTGTTGGACCCGATGATCAACTGATCGATGGGAAGGCCCATCTTGCGGGCCCCATAGGCGGCAAAAACATTGCCGAAATTACCTGTGGGAACGGAGAACGAGACCGGCCTGTCGGGCGCGCCGAGTGAGAGAGCGCCGTGGAAATAATAGACGATCTGCGCCATGACGCGGGCCCAGTTGATCGAGTTTACCGCACTCAAATGCATCGCATCCCGGAAGGGTTCGTCGGCGAACATCCCTTTCACCAGGTCCTGGCAATCATCGAACGTTCCCTCAACCGCCAGATTGTGCACATTCGACGACAGCACCGTGGTCATCTGGCGTTGCTGCACCGGGCTGACACGGCCTTCGGGAAACATGACGAAAATGTCGATCGCTTCCCGGTCCCGGCACGCCTCAATCGCCGCCGACCCGGTATCCCCGCTGGTTGCCCCGACGATCGTTACACGTTCGCCACGTCGCGTCAGGAAATGATCGAACAACAGACCGACCAGTTGCAGGGCATAGTCCTTGAAGGCGATGGTCGGTCCGTGAAACAGTTCCATCAGCCAAAAATCATGGCTCAACTGCTTCAGCGGGGCGACCGCATCATGGTCGAAGCCGGCATAGGCCCGTGCCACCAAACGCTCGAAATCTTCATCCGAAATGGAATCGCCGACAAAGGGTTTCATCACGCGAACGGCGAGTTCCGGATAACTCAAACCCCGCATCGCACGCAGGTCTTCGGCCGAGAATTTCGGCCAATACGCGGGCACGTAAAGCCCGCCATCCCGCGCCAGGCCGGCAAGCAAGACATCCTCAAAATCGAGAACCGGGGCATTCCCCCGCGTACTGACGTAATCCATGTCTTACCGCCTTCTCCCGCCTAATTCCGTGGCACTCGGGAGGACCTCGGTTGGCCCCCCAATCGACTATAACGATATGCAGTCTTAGAAGCGGTCAAAGGGAAGGGCAAGGGGTGGGGAACGTGTTACCGCCGCCGCCCGCCGAACGTCCGGCCAAATCGAAAGGACCTATTTCGGCAGATAGCGCTGCTTCAAATGGGACTCAAAGGCTTTCGGTTCCAGGCGCCGCCCAGTCGCATGGGCGACGATCTCGTCGCTGCTTACGGAAGAGGCCAGGCCGTGGACGTTCCGTTTCAGCCAATCCCGCAAAATCGAGAAATCGCCCTTGGCCAAACCGGGCAAAATGTCCGGCTCGGCTTCCGTCGCGGCCGCGAACAATTGGGCTGCGGTCATTGCGCCGAGCGTATAGGTGGGAAAATAGCCGAAGGATCCGGCATACCAATGGATATCCTGCAGGCATCCCAGTCTGTCATTGGGGGGCGTGATGCCCAAAAGGCCCTGCATGCCCTCGTTCCAGGCATAAGGCAGGTCCGCGAGCGGCAGATCGCCCGAAAGCAAGGCCTGCTCCAGACGGAACCGCAGGATCACATGGGCCGGATAAGTCACTTCATCGGCCATCACACGAATGAAACCGGGTTCAACCCAATGATAGAGACGCAAAAGGTTTTCATCCCGGAACGCATCCTGTTCACCGAAAGCCTCCCGGAACAAGGGGGCGAGGAAGCTGACGAATTCCGGCGTGCGGCACGCCTGCATCTCGATCAACAGGGATTGGCTTTCATGAATAGCCATCCCCCGTGCTTGTCCGACCGGTTGGCCGCTCCACTCGGTGGGCAGGTTCTGTTCGTACAGGGAGTGCCCGGTTTCGTGCAACGCGGCCATCAGCGCCAGGATCGGATCGTCGGGATTGTAGCTGACCGTTATCCGTCGATCGCCGGCATAGCCTGTAGAGAACGGGTGGGCGCTGACATCCATCCGACCGGCGGAGAAATCGAAACCGACCGTCTCCGCAAGATGCCTTGCGAGCGCTTCCTGCTTGTCGATCGCGAACGGCCCTTCGGGAATCGGTTTTTCTCCCGCGCGTTTTTGTTTCTCCAACACATCGTCCAGAAAACTGGGGAGGAATGCAGCATAGTCTTCGAAAATTTGACCAATGGCCGATGCCGAGGCACCCGGTTCATAGGTGTCTATCAGTGCATCGTATAGCGACATGTCCAGGGTTTCGCCGAGGATTCCGCCTTCTTCCAAGGTCAGATCCAGAACCTTCTGTAGCAACGGCTGGACCCTGGCGAAATCGGCATCTTGCTTGGCGGTGCGCCAAGAATGCTCACAAGCGGATGTCGCCTGGGACAGGGCCTCCACCAATTTCTGCGGCACCGCCGAGGCGCGCAGATAGGATCGGCGTATTTCATGGAGATTGGCGGCCTGCCACGGATCAAGGTCCGCATTTTCCGCCGTGCCGATCAAATCACCGACCTTAGGGTCGGTGAGCAATTCATGACTGATCCCCCGCAGGGTCGCCAATTGATCGCTGCGCGCCAGGGATCCCCCGACAGGCATCATCACGGATGCATCCCAGTGTAGGACGGATAGCGCGTCGCCGAGGGTGTTCAGTTTCTTAAAATGGGTTTCCAGGTCACGGTAGGCATCGATGCTCTTCACGACTTTTCCTCCGCCGCAGCCTTCCGATGGTAGATCACATAGATCACCAATAGCCCCAGAGCCAGGCAGTACCAGGTGATGGCGTATTGTAGATGATCGTTCCGGACATCCAACGACCACTGCCGCCCCTGCGGAAGGTTCCCCCGCGCGCTCTGGTCGGAAGCAAGAATGTAGTATTCCGGCAGGCTCGGTAACCCTGCCTGTCTGGCCATCGCCTCGGGATCGATATTGAACCAGGCATTGTTCTCCGGCTCGTTCTCGGGGACCACCCAGTTCTCGATCATCGATCGGGGTTTTACGAACCGCAACAATCCCGTGACTGTCTGTTCGCCGGACAAAAGGCCTTCGGGACGGAGCTCTTTGTCCCGCATTTCGAAAGGCACCCATCCGCGATTTACCAGGACCGTCTTTCCGTCATCCATCTTTAGCGGCGTGACGACATTGATGCCTGCCTCACCGTTGAGGGAACGGTTCACCAAATGGAATTCATGATCATGATCGTAAACGCCTTTAACCTGCACCGGCGTGAACTCATAATCCTCTTCGTTCACGGGCGCATCGGGAATTGCGCCCGGCGCCTGCGCGGCCCGCTCCTGCAGCTTTTCGATCAGGTCCTGTTTCCATTCCAGCCGCTGTACCTGCCAAGTGCCCAGGAAAAGCATCGCGATGAAAACGGGCAGTGAAAACAGCGTCGGGATGAGTTTCGGACGAAACCCCATTGGCTTACTCCAGAAAATCGGATTTGCAGCGACCGGGCCGGCCCCTGCGCCGGGAAACGGACCGGCTTTTTTATGTGTCGTTGTCGAAAGTATTCCCACCGGTATCGCCGGCCTTGTTCAGATACTGCAATGCGATCAGCAGTCCTTTTACCTTCGGCAGCAGGAATAGGACCACCGCGGCAACGACCGGGAAAGCAACGGCAATAGGCGCCCATACCCCGGTATTGAACGTGAACATGACCCATACACCGATACCGACACCAAGGGTCCCGGCAATGATGATAATGAATGGAACCGCTCCGTCGCCGGCATCTTCCTGGCTTAAATCCAGACCGCAGACGTTGCATTTGTCCGTCACTTTGAGGAAAGCGCTATACAACGCCCCTTCCCCGCAACGGGGGCATTTACCACGAAACCCGGTCTGCCAAGCAGACCGGGTTTGATGAGAATGTGTGGACATGATGCCGACTAACTATCGATGCGCGGCCATCAACTGCCCCACCAATAGACGCAGACGAACAGGAACAGCCAAACGACGTCAACGAAGTGCCAATACCAAGCCGCGGCTTCGAAGCCGAAATGCTGGGACGGAGTGAAGTCACCCTTTGTCGCACGGACAAGGCAAACCGCCAGGAAGATCGTCCCTACCAACACATGGAATCCGTGGAATCCGGTCGCCATGTAAAAGGTCGAACTGTAGATTCCATCGGTAAATCCGAAAGCGGCATGGCTGTATTCATAGGCCTGCAGGCTTGAGAACAGGAAACCCAAAATAACCGTCAGGGCCAAACCGTGGATGACCTGCTGGCGCTTTCCTTCACGCAGGGCATGATGGGCCCAGGTGACCGTGCAGCCTGACAACAACAGGATCAGCGTGTTCATGAACGGCAGATCGAAAGGATCAAACGTCTCGACCCCAGCCGGCGGCCAAACACCCCCTGTATGCTCAACGCGGGCGAACAGTATTTCCTGGTCGGTGAACAAGCTCGCATCGAAATAGGCCCAGAAGAAGGCCACGAAGAACATCACTTCCGAAGCGATGAACAGTGACATGCCATAGCGCAGGCCAAGCTGAACGACCGGCTTATGGTCGCCGTGATGCGCTTCCTTGATGACGTCCTTCCACCACACGAACATGGTGAACAGAACCATCAGGAAACCGGGAATAATCGTCCATGGGCCCAATTCTTCTGCCCCGACGACATCGGGATGCATATAGGCCACAGCCCCGAAAGCCAAAACGAAACCGGACAAGGCGCCAAGCGCCGGCCACGGGCTCGGATCCACCAAATGGTAATCGTGGTTGGGTGCGTGATGTTCAGCCGCGCTCATACCCTTTTCCCCCTTCGTCACGGGTTCCCGTACCCTACGGGAGACCCAAGAATTAACCTACCCAGCCGCCGTCCTACTTCAGGGACGCCAGTGATCCATTATCATTGTCCCGGTCCGCCGTCTCCGCAGGGAAGAACGTATAGGACAGGGTGAGTGTCCGCACCTCATCGAGGTTCGGATCCTCATCAAGTTCCGGGTCGACGTAATACACCACAGGCATATCAACGGTTTCACCGGGTTTCAGCGTCTGCTCCGTGAAACAGAAGCAATCTATCTTCGTGAAATACAGGCCCGCCTTCAGCGGCGTGACGTTAAAGGTCGCCGTGCCTGTTATTGTCTTGTCGGAATTGTTCGTCGCGCGATAGTAGGCGATTGCATCTTCGCCGATGCGAAGGGTGACTTCGCGCTGTTCGGGTTCGAACGTCCAGGGCAGGTTGGGCGATGTCGTCGCGTCGAACCGGACCGCCATTTCACGGTCCAGAATCTTGCCCGCGCCTTGTTCGGCAACCTGTGTCGTTCCGCCGTATCCGGTGACCCGGCAGAAAATCTCGTAAAGGGGCACAGACGCATAAGCCAAGCCGACCATGCCGCAAACGACGCCGGCGATCGCCAGCATCGTTTTTTTATTCCGGCTGTCGACGTTACGACTCACGATCAACCACCACTCATCCGGACGATTGAGACCACATAAACCAAAACACAAAACCCGACGATGGCCAAAGCCAAGGCGATGTTCTTCTTGCGTTGGCGCGTGTGCATGTCGTTTTCGCCCGACACCGCCTTGCCTTCTTTTTGTTTGTCTTCAGCCATAACCGCCATTGTCTTTTCCATTCCCCCGGCGCGCTAGAAACTAACACCGCCGAACAGAGCCAGGCTGTTCGAATCGGCAATCAGCATCGCGAAAAGGGCGAACAAATAGAATATAGAAAACCCGAATAGGCGCCGGGCCGCCTTGTCCGACGCATCGAACCAGACTGCGACCGCGCCGGCCAGGAACAACAATCCGAGGACGACAGCGGTAGCCGCATAAGCCAAGCCCGCGATACCCACCCACCAGGGCGCCACGGCCAGGGGCAACAATAAAACGGTATAGATCAAGATCTGCTTCTTGGTTTCCCGCGCGCCGGAAACCACCGGCAGCATCGGCACTCCGGCCTTCGCGTAATCGCCGCAACGATACAGCGCCAGGGCCCAGAAATGCGGCGGCGTCCAAAAGAAGATCAACGCAAACAGCAGGATCGGCTCGATCGTCACATCGCCGGTAACGGCGGTCCAACCGATCATCGGTGGAAAGGCGCCGGCGGCCCCGCCGATGACAATGTTCTGCGGCGTGCGGCGCTTCAACCACATCGTATAGACGAAAACATAAAACAGCGTCGCGACGGCAAGCAGGGCCGCCGCGGCCCAATTCACCGCAAGCCCCATCAGGGCGACAGCGAATACGGCGAGAACGACGCCAAAGCTCAACGCTTCCGCCGGCGGCATCTTGCCCATGGGAATGGGACGGCCCCGGGTCCGCGTCATCACGGCATCAATATCGCGGTCGTACCACATGTTGATGGCGCCCGACGCGCCCGCGCCGACGGCAATGCAGAACACCGCCACCGCCCCCAACACGGGGTGGATGGAACCCGGCGCGACCAGAAGGCCGGCCAGTCCTGAAAACACAACAAGCGACATCACGCGCGGCTTGAGCAGCGCAATAAAATCGCGGACCTCACCCGACGAGGTGAGGTCGCGTTCCATCGCAGTGTTGGTGTAGCTCAAGTCCGACACAGTATCTCTTTTCCTACAGACCTATCAGTCGTCACTTCTTTCGATCCCCCGGGGCGGACGACCGCAACATGCCGCCAATCCGCCCTTCGGGGACCGCAGATTAGCGAACCTGCGGCAGATCGTTAAAGGTGTGGAACGGCGGCGGTGAACTCACCGTCCATTCCAGGGTCGTGGCCCCTTCGCCCCAATAGTTGTCGCCGACCTTCTGACCCGCACGCAGCGTGTAGATCATCATCACGACAAAGAAGAGCGTGGACGCGAATGAGATATACGCCCCCCAGGAACTGACCGCATTGAAGATTGCGAACCCGTCCGCATAGTCGATGTAACGACGCGGCATACCAGCCAGCCCCAGGAAGTGCTGCGGGAAGAAGGTCAGGTTCACGCCGATGAAAGTGGTCCAGAAGTGCAGCTTCCCTGCCCAGCTTGGGATCTGGCGGCCGGACATCTTGCCCATCCAGTAATAGATCCCGGCGAAGATCGAGAAGACCGCGCCCAAGGACAGAACATAGTGGAAATGCGCAACCACGTAGTACGTATCGTGCAACATCAGATCCATGCCGCCATTGGCCAGGACCACACCGGTCACGCCACCCACGGTGAACAGGAAGATAAAGCCGATTGCCCACAACATCGGAACTTCGAAACGGATGGAACCGCCCCACATCGTTGCGATCCAGCTGAAGATTTTGATGCCTGTCGGAACCGCGATCACCATCGTGGCGGCCGTGAAGTAGGCCCGCGTATCAACGTCCAAACCAACCGTATACATGTGGTGGGCCCAAACGATGAAGCCGACGAAACCGATCGCGACCATCGCGTAGGCCATCCCGAGATAACCGAAGATCGGCTTGCGCGAGAAGGTCGACACGATGTGGCTGATGATACCGAAGCCCGGCAGGATCATGATGTAGACTTCCGGGTGACCGAAGAACCAGAACAGATGCTGGAACAGGATCGGATCCCCGCCGCCTTCCGGCTTGAAGAAGGAGGTGCCGAAGTTGCGGTCGGTCAGCAGCATGGTGATGGCGCCGCCCAGTACCGGCAGCGACAGGACCAGCAGAAAGGCCGTGATCAACATGGCCCAAGCGAACAGCGGCATCTTGTGCAGCGTCATGCCCGGAGCACGCATGTTAAAGATCGTGGTGATGAAGTTGATCGCCCCCAGGATCGAGGACGCCCCGGCAAGATGGAGCGAGAAGATCGCCATATCGACAGCCGCGCCCGGATGCCCCAATACGGAACTCAAGGGCGGGTAGATGGTCCAACCCGTACCGGCGCCGCCGCCGATCAAGGCAGAGAGGATCAACAGCAGGAAGGCCGGCACGATCAGCCAGAACGAAATGTTGTTCATCCGCGGAAAGGCCATGTCCGGCGCGCCGATCATCAGTGGCGCGAACCAGTTGCCGAAACCGCCGATCAAAGCCGGCATGACGACAAAGAAGACCATGATCAGGCCATGCGCCGTCACGATGACGTTCCATTCGTGCCCGTCTTCCATGAACTGCACACCCGGTTGGTGCAGTTCCAATCGCATATAGACGGAGAACGCGCCCCCGATCAGCCCCGCGATAACGGAGAAGATCAGGTACATCGTTCCGATGTCTTTGTGGTTGGTCGAACAGACCCAACGGGTGAAGAAACTGGACGGGGCGCCGTGATCGTCGTGATGCGCGCCAGCAGCCGTTCCACTTGCCATGGTTCGTCTCCTACTCTCTGCGCCCGTTAGCGGGTCAGAACGTTGTCATTATCGGCCGGAGTCGCGCTTTTGGCAGCGACTTTGACCGGGGCACTCACGGGAAGATCAGCAAACTTTTCCTGAGCTTCCGTTACCCATTTCTCAAACTCGGCTTTCGACACGATCTTAACCGCGATCGGCATAAAGGCGTGGTCGATCCCGCAAAGTTCCGAGCAGAACCCGTAAAAGGTTCCTTCCCGGGTAGCCTGCATCCAGGTTTCGTTCAGACGGCCCGGAACGGTATCGAGACGCACGCCAAAATCGGAGATCGACCAGTTATGGAGGACGTCGTTGGAGGTCATGATCAGGCGAATCTTCGTATCGACCGGCAGAACGACCATATTGTCCGTGTCCATCAGACGCGCGACGCCAAGTTCCTTGGCCTCATCCGCCGTCCGCGCCGCAACATAGGCGTCGAAGGTGAAGTTGCCATGGTCTGGATATTCGTAGGACCAATACCATTGGTTACCGATGATCTTCAGCGTCATGTCCGCATCTTCAACCCGGTCCGAAGCATAGAGCAGCTTCATGGAGGGGAAGACGATGGCCACCAAGATCAACACCGGAATGCCGGTCCACAGGACTTCCAGCAACGAGTTGTGCGTGGTGCGCGACGGCGTCGGATTGGCCGACTCCCGAAAGCGGACGCAGACGTAGACCAGCAAAGCAGCCACGAAGATCGTGATGATGGTGATGATCCACAGCAGAATTGTGTGAAAATCGTATGCCAGCTCGGCAACCGGCGATGCCGGATGCGGCAAATTCAACTGCCAAGGCTTCGGCTCGGCGGCAAGCGCCGGCGTAGAGACAAGGGCTAGCCAGCCCGTGGCTAGAGCCACAATACGGTTGAACACCGCTTTTCTCCCGTTCCCAAATTCCCCGCGGCGCCCCACATATCGAAGGTGCGAAACCGCTTCGTCCCAACCGGCCCCGGAAATCCGGAGCCGACATCTTGTTTGCGAAGGTACGACCTACCAACACCATCCCCAGGCGAATGGTGGCCGGACCTCCCACGATTGGCACGCATTCTACCGCGACCACCAACCCAATCAAGCGGCTCGGATGCGCTTTACTGTCGCATGAGTCAAGTAATTTGCAGGAAAAACCAAGACTAAGGTCTTAAAATTCAATCGGAATGTTGCGCTTTATCCAACTTGAGGCGGTAGCGATGCAAGCCGTACCAGACAACCCCCACCACCACCGGTGTCGCCACAGCCGTTACAACGGTAGTGCTGACCTGCACGCCGAGCGACGGCAGGCCTTTGACAAGATACGAGATCAACCCCACGGCATAGTAGCTGATCGCCGCCACGGAGAGCCCCTCGACCGTCTCCTGGAGCCGCAGTTGAAGGCGCGCCCGCCGATTCATGCTGGCAAGAAGGTCTTGATTCTGTGCCTGGATCGTCACATCCACCCTGGTTCGCATCAAATTGGCGGTTCGCGTCGCCCGACGGGATAGATCCGATATCCGCCCAGCCACCGATTCACAGGTTCGCATCGCCGGCGCCAAGCGGCGTTCCAGGAATTCGTCGATCGTCTGGTATCCTTCGACCCTGTCCTCGCGCAATTCCCGCACCCGCGCCTTGACCAATGCGTAATAGGCATCCGCCGCCCCGAACCGAAATGCCGTCATCGTCGAAAGCGCCTCGATATCGGTCGACAGCTTCGTCAAACGCCGCAATAAATCCGCTTCGTGTTCCACGCCCAGGCTCTTGTCGCCATGATCCACAAGTTGGCCCATCCCCAGGGTCAAATGCGCCAAAGATCCGTCGATCGTCTTTAGTCGGCCCGAAACCTCCCGGGCAATCGGCAGGGCAGTCAGGGAAAACAGGTAATAGGTCCCGATCTCGATCAATCGCTGGATCAACCGCCCCGCCTGATGCGCGCTCATGCTCGTATTTTGAACAAGTATTCGGGCGTGCCCGTCCTCATGCAGGCGGAAATCGGTCCATACTTGCCCGGCACCACGGGCAATATGGCTGACCACCAGGCCTTCAGGATAGAAAAGGCGCTCTATGTCACCCTGCCCCCGAGCCGGCGAGTCGCCAGCCTCGTAAGCGATGTTCAATGCAACAACGAGCGTGCCGGAAATCGCCTGTAACCAATCACGGGGCAATTTCGTGCCGGGCGCTTCGGCAAAAGGCTGCTCGAAGCCCCCTCTGGCAAAGAACGTGTAACTGGAAAATTCCGTATGCAGTTCCCATTTCACGCGGAGGTTTCCCAGATCCGCGGTGTGGTGGCTGGCATCACTCGGCGGCGGCGTCGCGCCAAAGCGACGGCACAGATCAGCCGCATGTTCGCGCGCCTTTATTCCGTCGCCGTCCCCGTCGGCATTCTGAAACGCATAATGCGTTACCTGCATCGGACCTTCGCAGGGCTGGAACGGGCGGGCATGTAGCTCGTTTACGAGCTCATAGCGCTTCGCATTGTCGCCGATTGCAAACATCTCTACTCCCTGCCAGATTTCTCAGAATAGCAGAACAAAAAAACAAAACCGGGGAAATACGGGAATCGCCAATACATCCCCCTATATTAGTCGTAAGAGCCTGACGGTGGCCCTGCCGCCGCCATCCTAATTCGATACGAGGAAGCAGATATAATACCATGTCAAAGATTGCCGAAACCGATGAACTTTTCTTCCAACGCGCCGGACTGGATCTTTCTAAGACACAGGCCATTGTTGATGACGGCCTGACCGGCGCCGACGACGGCGAACTGTTCCTCGAATACAGGCAATCCGAGGCGGTCACCTATGACGATGGCCGGATTCGCAACGCGAGCTATGACACGGCGCAAGGCTTCGGACTTCGTTCCGTCGCCGGTGAAGTCAGCGGCTATGCCCATGCGACGGACCTGTCCGAAGCCGCCATTAAACGGGCGGCGGATACCGTCCGCGCCGTCCATTCCGGTCATGGCGGCACATTCGCCGACGCACCGCGCGGCACGAATACGGATCTGTATGGGGACAGCAACCCGCTGGCCTCATTGCCTTTCGAGGACAAGGTCGGCCTGCTGGAAGAAATGAACGCCTACGCCCGCGCCAAGGATAACCGCGTCCGCCAGGTGACGGCCTCCATTGTCGGTGAATGGCAGGCGGTCCAGATCATTCGCCCTGGCGGTGAGCGGGCGGCAGACATCCGCCCCTTGGTCCGGGTCAACGTTGCGGTGGTCGTCGAGCAGGACGGCCGCATGGAAACCGGCAGCCATGGTGCCGGTGGCCGCGCCGATTTTACAGAATTCGTGCAGCCCGCATCCTGGAAGGCGCAAATCGACGAAGCGCTTCGGCAAGCCTTGCTGAATTTGGAAGCCGTAGACGCGCCGGCCGGCGAAATGGCCGTGGTCCTGGGCGCAGGATGGCCCGGAATCCTGCTGCATGAAGCAATCGGTCACGGGTTGGAAGGCGACTTCAACCGCAAGAAGACCTCTGCCTTTGCCGGCCTGATGGGGCAACGCGTCGCGTCCCCCGGCGTGACCGTCGTTGACGATGGAACGATCGGTGGCCGGCGTGGATCGCTGACCATCGATGACGAAGGAACACCGACTTCAAGCACGACGCTGATCGAAGACGGCATCCTCGTCGGCTATATGCAGGACCGGATGAATGCCAGGCTGATGGGCATGGAACCCACCGGAAACGGGCGCCGTCAGAGTTTTGCGCATCACCCGATGCCCAGAATGACGAACACCTATATGCTCGGCGGCGACAAAGACCCGGCGGAAATTCTCGAATCCGTCCAGAATGGTCTTTACGCAGTGAATTTCGGAGGGGGTCAGGTGGATATCACGAATGGCAAGTTCGTCTTCTCCTGCACGGAGGCCTACCGTATCGAGAACGGCAAAGTCGGCGCCCCCGTTAAAGGGGCGACGCTAATCGGCAACGGGCCGGACGCCCTGACGAAGGTCTCCATGATCGGCAACGATATGCAATTGGACCCGGGCATCGGCACCTGCGGTAAGGACGGCCAGGGCGTGCCTGTCGGGGTCGGTCAACCGACCCTGCGCCTAGACGGTCTAACGGTCGGAGGAACGGCCGCTTGACGGGTTTCCGCATATCCAAGGGACTGGTTGCTGCAATAGCAGCCGGTTTCCTTTCCATTGTCGCGCTGGCTGGGTGCGACGATGCCCCGAACGAGCCGGAAAGTACCGCGGCGCAGAAAACGCCTGAACTATCGCCGGGCGCCAGTGCGGAATCCCTCAAGGCAAAGAAACAAGCTCAGCTTGCTCTTGAGATCGAACCACACGGATATCTTTTCATCGAAGGCCGGCACCGCTTCACGCAAACCCGGCATTTCACCGAATCCGCCGGGGTTGGCGTGACACTGACCAGGGGCAAGGTATGCGTCAGTTCCGGTAAGGAATGTGTCGAGGCCGAGGTCACTTATCGTGTCGACGCCGGAAAAAAACTGTCGCTGCAACAACACTATGTCGCGACGGAAGCGCTGCCCGATGACGCCGTGGTCGAATATTGGGGTGTCGACGACAACGGAAATCCGGTTTCGGTGAAGACGGACATCCACCTGGAGATCCCCAAGCAAGACATCCGCGAATAGTCGGACATCAGCAAAACAAAAAATCGTTCTATGGGGAGAAGACTATGAACGCAGCGCCTCCGTTGGCGGGAAAGGTCGCCATTGTCACCGGCGCCGGCAAAAATATTGGCCGGACCATCGCGCTGGCGCTTGCGGAAGATGGCGCGGACGTTGTCGTCAACGGACGATCAGACACCGCTTTGCTGGAAGGCGTCGCAGGGGAAATCGAAGCCCTGGGGCGGCGTGCCTTGCCCGTCCTCGCGGACGTTTCCAATGAAGACCAGGTCAAAGCGTTGGTGGCGAAAGCCGTCGATCATTTCGGTGGTATCGATATCGTCATCAGCAATGCGGGCCTAAGGCGGCAGACGCCGCTTGTCGACATGGATTTTGCTGAGTGGCGCGAGATCATGTCGGTCGCGCTGGATGGCGCCTTTCTACTGGCGCGCCATACGGTGCCGGAGATGATCAAGCGGGGCGGCGGCCGGTTCGTGGGGCTAAGCGGTGTGTCCCATCATGCAGGCGTGCCGAATCGGGTGCATGTCAACGCTTCCAAAGCCGGACTTGAAGGCCTGATCCACGGCATGGCCGGCGAATTGGGCGAATACGGGATCACGGCCAACGCCATCGCCCCCGGCGCCATTGATACGGCCCGCGGCGTATCCGCCGGGGCCATGCCCGCCGCACTTGCCCTTGACGGCATTCCCCTCGGTCGGCTGGGCATGCCGGACGAGATTGCCGCGGCCGTCCGCTATCTGGTGGGACCGGGGGGCGGATACGTCACCGGACAGACAATCCACGTCAACGGCGGGAAAGTGGTCAGCTGACGGTAAAGGCCTATTCCGCTTTATGCTTCGTCAGATAATTGACTGCCTGGACGGGCGGTTCCGGGAAAGCGAGCTTAAAGCCACGCGATAGCCCCTGATAGATCTCCTCCAGCGCCTCCAACCTGGACCGGCGTTTTTCATTGGCGTCGATCCGAATCCATTTGGCGTGCCGCTGGGACGTCTTGTCGATCATATCCGAATAAGCCGCCTCGTAGTCTCGCCACCGATGCCGGTTGCGGATATCGTCTTCCGTCAATTTCCAGCGCTTATAGGGGTGGTTCAGGCGCGATTGCAGGCGCTTCAGCTGGGTCTCGGGCGTGATGTCGAGGAACAGTTTCACGATCCGGAAATCTTCCGCCAGCAACTGTTGCTCAAATTCGTTGATTTCGCGGTAGGCGCGTTTCCACGCGCTCTCATCCGCAAAGCCCTCTACGCGCTCCACCAGGACACGGCCATACCAGGACCTGTCGAATACGGCGATCTCGCCCGCGACCGGCACGCGGTTCCAGAACCGTTGCAGCCAATGTTCCTTCTGTTCGTGTGCATCGGGCGCGCCGATCGGATAGACCCGCACCGTCCTGGGATCCGTCGCCCACGCCAAACGCCGGATAAGGCCGCCTTTGCCGGCGGCGTCCCATCCTTCCAGCACAACGACACCGCGTTGCCCTTGGGTGTTGTAGCTGGTTTGCAGCAGCATCAGGCGATGCTGCATCTCGTCATATTTCTCTTGGTATTCTTTTCGTTTCACGTCGACCTGCGCTTTCTGCGTTCGTCACCTTGGATCGAACGCCCTGCCGCGCCGGTTGACAAGCCCGCCTTGCGAACAGCGAAAACCGTTTAATACCGACAGGCATCGTAGATCGGATCGATCTTGCGGCCCCATTTGGTCTCGTAGTCTTCCAAAAGATCCTGGGCAAAGGTCGTGCCGGAGGCGACGATCGATTCCAGAGGTTCAATGTATTGCTGTTCGTCCAAACCGCTCTTCGGACTTATCCGGCCACGCCGTTTCAAACCGTTGCGGGAAATTTCGACAGCCTTGCGCGCAACATCCATCGCCGTTCCGTTTCGGAAAGGAACGTCTAGCGCATTGCGTGGAACGGAATCGCGCAAAGCTGACATTTCCTCGACCGACCACCCCTCGATCAACGCTTCTGCTTCGTCCAATGCGGTCTCGTCATAGAGCAGTCCGACCCAGAAGGCAGGCAGGGCGCACAGATTGCCCCACGGGCCCGCATCGGCGCCGCGCATTTCGATGTATTTCTTAAGGCGTACTTCCGGGAAAGCCGTCGTCATGTGGTCTTCCCAGTCACCCATGGTCGGCAATTGGCCTTCGAAACCTTCCAATTTGCCCACCATAAAGTCCCGAAAACTCTTACCGGCAACGTTGTGATAGGTGTCGCCCCGGTGCACGAAATACATCGGCACATCCAGGATGTAGTCCACCCAACGTTCAAATCCGAAATCCGAATCGAAGACGAAAGGCAGCATGCCACAGCGGTCCGGATCAGTGTCGGCCCAGCACGCGCTGCGCATACTCAAATACCCGTTCGGCTTACCCTCGGTGAAGGGAGAATTCGCAAACAGGGCCGTCGCGATCGGCTGCAGGGCGACGGACACCCGCATCTTGCGGATCATGTCCTGTTCCGAGCCGAAATCCAGGTTTACCTGCACCGTGCAGGTCCGGATCATCATGTCGATGCCATGGGACCCGCGCGTCGGCATATAGTCGCGCATGATCTTATACCGGCCTTTAGGCATCCAGGTGATGTCTTCGCGCCGCCACTCCGGGTCGAAGCCAAGCCCGACCATGTCGGCATTCATCGGCTCGCAAACCTGCTTCACTTGATGCAAGTGGGTATGCACCTCGCTACAGGTTTCGTGGATCGTGCTAAGCGGCGCGCCTGAAAGTTCAAATTGCCCGCCCGGTTCCAGCGTGACCGATCCGCCCTTTCCGTCCAGCAAGGCGATGATATTTCCGTTTTCATACACCCCTTCCCATCCGAACTGCAGGAGCCCTTCGAGCACCGCCCGGATTCCCGGCGTGCCCTCATAGGGAAGGCGCTGATGCGTCTTCGTATTGTAGGCGAATTTCTCATGCTCGGTTCCGATCCGCCAATTGGCGGCCGGTTTACAAGCGGACTCGATATAGGAAACAAGTTGTTCTTTCGATTCGACCAAGTCGCTCGATGAACCCGAAGGGCTGCTCATTGGCACGCATCCTCACTCACTGGCACTCTCTGATGGCCCGGTGACCCGCGCCGGCTGAAATTTTCGCTACAAGACGTGGTTTCGTTTTTTAATGCAAGCGACGCCCTGGAAAAAGCCGCCCGCGGGTCCGTCAAAAGTTCGCTACCATTCAGTAGCGTTTGGGCGGCGCCTCGGCCCAATCGCCTGCAAGCGCCTGCCAGACGGTCAAAGCCGCCAACCCCGCGGTCTCCGCACGTAGGATACGCGGTCCCAGCCCCGCGAAGCGCACATTTTCGCGGGTTTCCAAAAGGGTCCGTTCTTCAGGCGTGAAACCGCCCTCGGGCCCGATCAACAGGGTCACCGGCGCCCCGGCCGGAAGGGTCGACACAACCTCCACGACCGGTCTGGCATCCCCGAATTCAACGCATGCGACTAATGTCCTATCCGCCGGATGATCCGCCAATGCCTTGTCCAACCGCATCGGATCGCCAATCTCAGGCAGGTCGAGCCGCTCGCATTGCTCGGACGCTTCAATCACATTTGCTGAGAGACGCTCGCCTTTGACCCGTTCGACAATTGTCCGCTGGGTCACCACCGGCTGGATTCGTCCAACGCCCAGTTCCGTGGCTTTTTGAACAAGGAAATCCAACCGTGCGCGTTTAATCGGTGCGAAATAGAGCCAAACATCAGGGCTTGCGGACTGTTCGCGCAATCGCGTCCCAACGGCAAGAGAGGCCCAGCCCTTGCCGATACCGTCAATCCGGGCAGACCACTCCCCATCCCTGCCATTGAACAAGGTTACCCAGCGACCCGGCTCCAGGCGCAAGACCGATCGCAGGAAATGGGCATGGTCGGGTGACAGACCGACAACGGCCCCATCGGCGAGATCGCTTTCGATATACAGACGCGTGGCCGGTTTTTCCGACATGAAGCATGCCCCGATACAGGTGGTTTCGAAGAAGGTCCTACAATGTTATCAGCGTGGATGCTACGCATCCGCAGTTGATGCGAAAACAGATTTCAAAAGGGTCCGGCCCCAAGACCGGACAATGGATTCCCTGTCATGGCCAAGACCAATTCCACTATCGATGCGACGGACATCGTCCAAGACAGTCCGGTACTGCGTGCCTTGCCGGAGCCTCTGCGCCCCTATGCGCGCCTGGCACGGTTGGACCGGGCGATCGGCACCTGGTTGCTGTTGCTGCCCACCTGGTGGGGATTGAGTCTGGCCTGGATCGGTCATCCCGCCCTGCCCCTGCCGTCGCCATGGTATTTTCTGTTGTTTGGGGTCGGCGCGCTGGTGATGCGTGGCGCAGGCTGCACTTGGAACGACATTACCGACCGCGACTATGATGGCAAAGTCGCCCGCACGGCGACGCGCCCGATTCCGGCCGGCGAAGTCTCTGTCAAAATGGCCGTCCTTTTCATGGTTACCCAAGCCCTGATCGGACTCGCGATCCTGCTTCAGTTCAACCGGGAAACCGTGATCGTCGGTGTCGCCTCTCTGCTGCTGGTGGCCGCCTATCCCTTTATGAAACGGATAACATATTGGCCGCAGGCCTGGCTGGGCCTGACCTTCAACTGGGGGGCGCTGGTAGGCTGGTCGTCGATGCAGCCCGGTATCGCCACCCCGGCGCTGGTCCTGTATGCGGCTGGGTTTTTCTGGACCTTGGGTTACGACACGATCTACGCCCATCAGGACAAGGAAGACGATGCCCTGATCGGCGTAAAGTCCACCGCCCTGAAGCTTGGCGACAGCACCAAGCAATGGCTCTGGGGTTTCTATGGCATCGCCATACTACTGATCGGTGTCGCCGGATGGCTTGCATCGGCGGGGTGGGCATTTTGGCCGATATTAGCGGTTGCCGCCGCCCATCTGGTCCGGCAAATCCTGACGGCGAAGTTGGACGATCCGGCGAACTGCCTTGCCCATTTCAAGTCCAATCGAGACTTCGGTTTCATCATTCTCGCCGCGATCCTTGCCGGCGGCATAACCACGGGGTAACGGGCCATGATGGCTTCCGATGTCGATATCATCCTTGAAAACACACGGGTGATGGCACCCCGCCTGGTGCCCGAGATTCAATTGCACCTGGCCGACGAGGACCGCGCCTTGTATCGGGCGGGAGAGGACGAGTTGGATTCGCTCGGTCTCGACACACCCTATTGGGCCTTCGCCTGGGCAGGCGGTCAGGCCTTGGCCCGGTATATCCTGGACAATCCCAAATCCGTCGCCGGCCGCCGCGTTCTCGATTTCGGTGCAGGATCGGGCCTGGTCGCCATCGCGGCCGCCATGTCCAACGCCTTCGACGTGACCGCCGCGGATATCGACCCCGTCGCCGGTCAGGCGATGGACCTGAACATGAAACTGAACGATGTGTGGTTCGACATCGAATTGGAAGATGTTGTCGGGACCGCCGGCGATTGGGAAGTTCTGTTGGTCGGCGACGTTTGCTACGACAAGGCAATGGCCGACCGGATGCTTCCCTGGCTGCACGATCAGCATCGAAAGGGCCGGTCGGTCCTGCTCGGCGATCCGGGGCGCTTTTACCTTCCCAGCATGGGTCTGGAACCACTCGCCTCCTACCACGCGGAAACCACCGGCGTCATGGAAGACAGCGACCTGCGCAATGCACGGGTCTGGCGCTTCGCCGCTTAGGGGATTTTCAGTCACATCTTAGATACCGGCGGCCAGCCAAAAAAATCCGCCACACTGGCACTAGAAATATTCCGCAGAATGTTTATATTAATCCTATAACATTCCTTGGAATATGATTGGGAGCTTGGATATGGTTATATCGCGTCGTGGATTTATCCGGACAATCGGGGGAACAGGTGTGGTGTTCGCGGCTACCGGCATCGGTCTGACGCAGTGCGACCAAATGCCGTCCTCCGCAATCGAAGCCTGGGCCACGCCCGGGGCGGACCGCAGGGACATCCGTGAATGGGCGTTGGCCCATGCACTGCTGGCGCCGAATCCGCACAATATGCAGCCCTGGATAGCCGATCTTCGGGAAGAAGGCGCGATCACCCTGCATGTCGACCCGGATCGCCTTCTGCCGGAGACGGACCCTTATGGGCGGCAGATCCTAATCGGTCATGGCACTTTTCTGGAATTACTGGACCTCGCGGCCCAGCAGGCGGGCTATCGGGCGAGAATAGATCTATTCCCGAACGGAAGTGCGTCGGCGACGAGCGATGCGGCATCTATCGCGCAGTATCCGGTCGCACGCATCGGCCTGATAAAAGACGGATCATTGCAGCCTGACCCGCTGTTCGCAGCCATCCAAGCACGTCGATCCTGCAAAGAGCCGTTTGATGTGGAACGGGACTTGTCCGAGGGACACGCCGCAGACCTGCGCGCGTCAAATATCGACCCTGCCATAGGCCTCACCCTGACCCTTACAGGATCGCTGCCCGCAACACTGCGGGACCTGACACGGGATGCAATGACCCTGGAAATGAAAACGCCGCGGACTTTGCGGGAGAGCATCGATGTGATGCGGATCGGCGCAGACGAGATCGCCGAGAACCCGGACGGGATCGATCTGAACGGTCCGATGTTCTGGTGGCTGAAGAAATTTGGTTTGATGACACGGGAAAAGGCCATGACTCCGGGCACCATGGCCTATCAGGGCGGGATCGATTATGCGCTTGGATGGGCCGACGCGACGCCATCCTTCGGATGGATCACCACAGAGCATAACGACCGGCCGACGCAGGTCGCAGCTGGTCGAGCCTATGTTCGCCTGAACCTGCAGGCGACCGCGTCGGGGGTCGCCATGCATCCGGTCAGCCAGTTGCTGCAGGAATATCCCGAGATGACCGACTTGCAGCGCCGGTTCTATGGGGTGACCGAAACGCCGAGCGGCCATACTGTTCAGATGCTGTTCCGGCTGGGCTATGCGGAAAGCCCGGGTCCGACGCCGCGACGCCCCCTCGACGCCCTGCTGCGAACCTGATCTGATCCCGGCCATGAGTCAGTCTCCACAAAACCATGCCGCCCCCCGGGAAGACGCATTCGATCCCGCCCTGGGCTTCAAAATCGTCACATGGATCGGGATAATCGAGCAGTTGGCCCGGACCAAGGCCAACCGCGAATTGACTGAGACCGGCCTGCCCTGGAACCAATTCGTGCTGTTGAACCATTTCAGCCACAGGCCGGCCGAGGGCAAAACGGTCACGGGAGTTGCCCGCGCCATGCAGCAACAGCAACCGGGCGTCACCAAGACCATGAAATCGATGGTCGATGCCGGATTGTTGCGGATCGAACCGGATGCGAAGGACGGGCGCATAAAGCGGCATTTCATTACCGACATCGGCCAAAAAAGCCATGCGGAAGCCGTGCAGCGTCTGCTTCCCGAGATCAGCCAGATGTTCCAGAACTGGACCGGTGACGAGATGGCGGATCTGTTCGGGCTGTTGGACCGGTTGAAAATCTGGCTGGACGACAATCGGTGACGGCCAACCGTTTTCGGCTTCAGGACAAACGGCGCGCCGAATATCCGAAGGGCACAGCCGTCGGCGCGAGAATTTCCTGAAGCGCCGTCCGCCTTTCCGCATTCGCCACCATCGCGTGGATGAAGTCGTCCGGCCCATGGTCGGCCGCATGCCGTCTTCGGACCACCTCCAATGCCTCGGCTGTACTCATCGACAGGAAACGCCGGCCTTCGCACGGCACGGCGGAAAGCGCGATCGCGCCCCCCTCATCATGCTCAAGATGACCGCGGGTTCCGACATAAGCGAAAGCGGTTGTGTGGACCTCCTCCCCCGACAGACGCAGCTTCACGTCATCCAATGCGGCAAAAAAATAGTTCGCCGCCCGGATTTCGCTGTGATGCATGATCTCCAACTGCCGGTCGTCCAACCAGGTCACGGCCAATTCCACAGACGCCCCTTCCGACACCTGGAGCATGGCTGGGACCGCGCCGTAGGAAGTGATATGGGCGGAATAGACGACATCGAAATTCTGCAACCGCCCACGCTCCACCGGGATCATATGCCCGTCGCGATCCCCGAATTTCTGACGCAGCCGTTCAGGCGACTGGTTCGACCCGAAAGCCAGTACCGGTGTCCGCCCTTGCTTCAAGGACGGGTCGAACGCCTCCTCCCGGCCGTCGCGATACAGGAAGTTCCTACGCGGAAAGGCATAGGGATAGTTTCGGGCGCGCGACAAGACTGCGCCAGGGTCTGGTTCAGAAAGCGGTGGGATCGCCGTCATATCGCTTAGAGATGGTCGATCCGGAAACGGGCATAGGCGTCGTCCACATTGGCGGACGATTTTTGCCACCAGACTTTCCGGGCTTCTTCATAAGTCTGGAACGGACCAATCTTTTCCTCTTCGCCCTTAGCGATGGTCTTGAAATCGGTGCCCGTGTAAATGCCGCCGACGACCCACCATTCGTCATGCTCTTCCTTCTCGATATGGAAGCGGGCATAGGCCTCGTCGACATTTTCCATGCTCTTGGCGCGCCAGACGGCCTTCGCTTCGTCATAGGTGTCGAACGGTCCCAGGCGGGACAGGTTGGATCCCGGGGCAACGGTATTGAACTCGGTGCTCGTGTAAACGCCACCGACGACCCAGTATTGTTCCGACATGATTTGCTCCTGTTTGATCCAAGGGCTTCAAATCGCGGGCACTTGGTATGATGCATGCGGCGTATAACGGCTTGCGTGATTTGCCTCAAGCCCCGCATGGGGGTAGTGCCTAGTCCAAAGCGCGCGAATTTGACGTAGACACATTTAGCACGATTTTCCGACCCGGCCTTTCTGTATGGGAACCTTTCAATGCCTTATGCCTCCCTTCGTGACTTCATGGACCGCCTGGAGCGGGAAGGAAGACTTGTCCGAACACGGGAACCGGTCTCTCCCTATTTGGAGATGACTGAGGTCCAGACACGTCTGTTGGCCGAACGCGGACCGGCGGTTCTGTTCGAGAACCCGGTTCGCGCGGACGGAACGCCTTATGACATGCCGGTCCTGACCAACCTGTTCGGGTCGGTGGAACGCGTGGCCTGGGGCATGGACCGTACACCCGACCAACTTCGCGAGGTGGGCGAGACGCTGGCATTCCTGCGTCAACCGGAGCCACCCGGCGGCTTCCGCGAAGCACTCGACATGCTGCCCTTGGTGAAAACCGTGCTGTCCATGAAACCGCGCACGGTCGGCAAGGCCCTGTGCCAGGAAGTGGTCCTCCAAGGCGACGATATCGACCTGAACCGCCTGCCAATTCAGACGTGTTGGCCGGGGGAACCCGCGCCGCTGATCACCTGGCCGCTTGTCGTCACCCAAGGGCCGAACCCGAAAGGCGATAAGACAGACGTCTTCAATCTGGGCATCTACCGAATGCAGGTCACCGGGCGTGACAGCACGTTGATGCGATGGTTGAAGCACCGCGGCGGGGCGCAGCATTACCGGAAATGGAAACAAGAGCGGCCGGACCCCTTGCCTGCCGCGGCCGTATTGGGCGCCGATCCGGGCACGATCCTGGCTGCCGTTACCCCGGTTCCTGATACCTTGAGCGAGTATCAGTTCGCCGGCCTGCTGCGCGGAAAGAAAGTCGACCTCGTCGATTGCAAGACCATCCCGCTCAAAGTGCCGGCGGAAGCCGAAATCGTCCTGGAAGGGCATGTCATGCTGGACGAATTCGGAGACGAAGGCCCCTATGGGGACCATACCGGCTATTACAATTCGGTTGAGCAATTCCCGGTTTTCAAGATTTCCGCGATCACGATGCGGAAGAAACCGATTTACCTATCGACCTTTACTGGGCGCCCGCCGGACGAACCGTCAATTCTGGGCGAAGGGTTGAACGAAGTATTCATTCCACTGCTGCAACAGCAATTTCCCGAAATCGTCGATTTCTGGCTGCCGCCGGAAGGGTGCAGCTATCGTATCGCCGTGATTTCCATGAAAAAGGCTTATCCGGGCCACGCCAAACGGGTGATGCTCGGCGCATGGTCCTATCTGCGTCAGTTCATGTATACGAAATGGGTAATCGTGGTTGATGACGATATCGACGCCCGGGACTGGAAGGATGTGATGTGGGCGCTTTCGACCCGCATGGATCCCGCCCGAGACATCACGATGATCGAGAATACGCCCATCGACTATCTGGACTTTGCCTCGCCCGTCAGTGGGCTGGGGTCCAAGGTCGGCCTGGACGCAACCAATAAATGGCCGCCGGAGACCAGCCGCGAATGGGGCGAGCAGATCCGCATGGACCAGGACGTCATCGACAAGATCGACCGGCTGTGGCCGGACTTGGGTCTTCCCGGCGCGGGTAAGAGCATTTGGTAGACTTGGCGACGCATACAGACAATTCCGCATAGTGGTTTAAGATATTGAAAGCCCCCTATACGTTTTTGTCGGTGTAATTGCGAATTCTTCGCATGTTAGGGTGAAGACATAATAAAAAACCCCTTAGACCCCTGTTCGACTGAAAATATGACCGCAATCACAACGGATACCGATGCCGGTTCAAACCGGCTGCCATACTGGTTCAGCGCCGGCCATCTCTGCATCGATTGGCCCTTCGGCGCCATGTACTTGCTGGTGCCGGCCGCTGGCGTTTACTTCGGCTGGTCGCCAGCCCAGGTCGGCCTGATCCTGACGCTTCAGAGTGTCGGCGCGGCCTTCGCCTATTTGCCGGCGGGCTTGATGATGGATCGGTTGTCGGAACGCGGCCGATGGCTGGCGGCGACCTTCTTCTGGGTCGTGCTCGGCTATTTGCTGGCAAGCTATGCCGGCAGTTTCTGGCCGTTGGCAATGCTGATGGCTTTCGCGTCCCTCGGCGATGCGGCCTGGCATCCCATGGCGACCGGCATTCTGGTCAAGATGCACCCACACCAGCGCGGTCGCGTTCTAGGCATCCACGCGATCGGCGGAACATTGACCGGCGTCTTTTCCCCGTTGGTCGCGGGTAGTTTGCTGGAATTCATGGATTGGCGCGGCGCGATGCAATTGGTGGTCATACCGACGGCCATCATGGGATTCGTCTTTCTGTTATACGTCGCCAAACGTATTCCGCGTGTTGAAGTCGCCCATGCGGACAGGCCCAACCTGAAGCTATTGCTGCGGCAATGGGGCACGCCCATCGGTGCAACGATCGCGGTCACCATGATGCTCTACAATCTGGGCTTGATTGGCGCGACGGCGATGGCACCCTTGTATCTGCGCGATGCCGTCGGTTTGGACATCTTTCATGTCGGTCTGGCCTTTTCCGGGGCAGTTTTGGTCGGCGCCCTGATCCAACCCTATGTCGGACGCCTTTCCGACGATATCGGCCGCTGGCCGGTCATCGTCATCGGGGCCTTGCTGGGTGCCGGTGGAGCCATGATGCTGATCCAGTCCAGCGATCTGATTTTTGCCCTGATCGGCTTGGCCGGGTGCATCGGCGCGCTGAATGCCGTGCGGTCCTGTGTCCTGGCCTGTGCGGTCGATATGTCGGGCAAGAGCGAAGCAACGACATTGGGCATCGCCTTCGCCGTGCTGGACGGTGTCGGTGCCTTCGGCGCCGTGATGGCGGGCTGGCTCGGGACGGAAGATATCAGCCGCGCCTTCATCCTTACCCTTGGCTGCAGTTCAGCCGCGGCGATACTCTCCCTCATCCTGGCGCGGATATCTCACAAGGCCGCGATAGGCCGTTGATGCCGGACATTGCGGGACCTACCTTGTTCTCAGAAAACAACAGCTGGGAGCAGGTACCGCCATGTTCTTCATGACGCCGAAACACAAACTGGAGATTCCAAGCCCGCAGGACGCCCTGCCGGGGCGGGATCAGCCTCTTCCGACTTCTGAAAAGCATTTTGTCTCCGGTGCGCCGATCAAGCCGCCTTTCCCCGATGGCATGCAGACCATTATTTTCGGCCTGGGATGCTTTTGGGGCGCTGAACGGATTTTCTGGCAGATTCCCGGCGTCTACACGACCGCGGTGGGATATGCCGCGGGCCATACGCCGAACCCCACCTACGAAGAAGTCTGCAGCGGCCGGACCGGACATAACGAGGTTGTCCTTGTCGTCTATGACCCAGCCAAGGTCGATGTTGCGGAAATCCTGAAGACTTTCTGGGAGGCGCATGACCCAACTCAAGGCATGCGCCAAGGGAACGATACCGGCACGCAATACCGTTCCGGCATCTACGTTTCCACGGAAGAGCAACGCCTGTTGGCCGAAACGTCGAAACGCGACTACGAAGCCGCCCTGGGCAAGCACCGCATGGGTGCCATCACCACAGAAATCATGGATGCACCGCCGTTTTATTATGCGGAGGACTATCACCAGCAATACCTGGTGAAAAATCCGAACGGCTATTGCGGCTTAGGCGGCACCGGCATCAGTTGCCCGATGCCGAAAGCGGTCAACACCGCCGCTGAGTGACCAATCGGGCGTCGCATCGGCGCCCCAGCCGGCCCCTTTAGGACTTCGAGGCGGCGGTCAATCGACATTGGCGATAGTGATCGCCATTTCCTTGGCCGCCGCTTTTTCCAATGCCACATTCTTTTTCGCGGTCACACCGTCGAAATCCTCGACCCCCTGGCTCAACGCATAGCATGCCAAGCTGATGGAACGGGGGATCTGCACCTTTTTCCCGTCACGTTCGCCTTTTTCGTAATACTGCAGAACCCGGCGCTTCAAACCCAGCGCATCCGCCGCATCCTTCTGCGACAAGCCCATTTGTTTTCGCCAACGCTTGAACTGCCCCGGTAACACTTTTTACCTCGATTTTTCTAATGTGCGGCACCGCAACAAGTGGTTGAGCCGCCAGGGAAAATGGTCGGCGAACTGTACAAAGAGCTGATTTGTGCATCAAGAAAAAGCGCACCACGTGCACATTATTCTCTTGCGAAGCGCACAATGTGCGCATATCTATTATCCGAAAGCGCACGAGGTGCGCAAGACGGAACATGGAACGGCCCGACACGGGGTAAGCGTGATATCCGTCCGACCAATAGGAGGACCGCAAAATGACACATACGCTCTATGTCTGGCACGAAAAGGCCTATGACGGCGAGATCGCTTTGGCGCGTAAGGGTCGTCTGCTCAACTCCGCTGGGGCACGGAAGACCAATACCTTGGAAATCAAGCCGAAGCTTGTCTACCGGGTACGCCATGACGACGCGGAAGAGCTGGTGACGGATCCGGTGGAAGTCTACCACCTGACCCACAAATACCCTAAAAGCACGGTCGATATTCTGCCTGTCATCGTCTGATATCACAGGCGCCGTTTTCCTGGGCGCATTCCCCCTTGACCCCATCAATCCGCGCCAGTACCGTCCCGGCCATGAACCTGAAGGCCAATCATAGGCGCGATGGGCTACTCCTAGCCCTACGACTTATCGGCCCGGCGTCCTAACGCCGGGGGCCGCAAGGCCGTGCTTTGCCTAGCAAAGCCACCTTCAGAAGGGTAACCCTTCCGCTTCAGTTACGATAAGCCAGGTTCCAACGATGAACGCGTCTCATTCTGATGGCCCCTGCATGACCGGGTCAGGCAGCGACACCAAGACACAACTTTTCCCGAGAATGTTTTCCCGCGACCTAATCGATCACGGATTCCTTCCGCGACTTATTTGCGGTCGCCGAATGACGACGGCCCGTCGGCGACCGTAGCAAGAGCCCCTACCCCATCGCTGAGATGCGGACATACGAGGAAAAAAATACCCACGCCGGAGCGGAAATCGCACGGCGGACAAGGAGAGAAACCATGGCAACCACGATGCCGTTCGAGAAATACCGACCGTTCCAACCGATCGACCTGCCGGACAGGACCTGGCCGGGTAAAACCATCACCAAAGCACCGGTCTGGTGCAGCGTCGACCTGCGGGACGGCAACCAAGCCCTGATCGAACCGATGGGCCCCGAGCGCAAGATGCGCATGTTCGAGACTTTGGTGAATATGGGGTTCAAGGAAATCGAAGTCGGTTTCCCAAGTGCGTCACAAACCGACTTCGATTTCGTCCGCAAACTGATCGACGAAAACCGGATTCCCGATGATGTCACGATCCAGGTTCTGACCCAGGCCCGCGACCACCTGATCGCCCGGACTTTCGAATCAGTGCAGGGCGCCAAGCGCGTCATCCTGCATCTGTACAACTCCACTTCCACTCTGCAGCGCCGTGTCGTCTTCAAGGAAGACCGCGAAGGGGTCCGCAAGATAGCGGAAGAAGGCGCGAAGTTGGTGATGCAGCACGCACGGAACCAGACCGATACGGAATGGGTCTTCCAGTATTCACCGGAAAGCTTCACCCAGACCGAATTGGATTATGCCATGGAGGTCTGCGAAACCGTCATGGACATCTTCGAGGCCACACCGGACAACAAGGTCATCATTAATCTGCCGGCCACTGTGGAAGTCGCGACCCCAAACATCTATGCGGACCAGATCGAATGGATGGCCAGGAACTTCAAGGACCGGGACCGTGTGATCCTTTCGCTGCATCCGCATAACGACCGGGGCACTGGCGTCGCCGCCGCTGAATTCGGCGTGATGGCCGGCGCGGATCGCATTGAAGGGACCTTGTTCGGCAACGGCGAACGGACTGGAAATGTGGACATCGTCACGCTGGGCATGAACATGTTCAGCCAAGGCGTCGACCCGACGCTGAATTTTTCCAATATGCGGGACCTGGTTGGCATTGCCGAATACTGCAACCAACTGCCCGTCCACCCGCGGCATCCCTATGCGGGAGACTTAGTCTTCACCGCCTTTTCCGGCAGCCATCAGGACGCCATCAACAAAGGGCTGAAGGCGATGGAACAATCGAACAGTGGTTTGTGGGAGGTCCCCTATCTGCCGATCGATCCGGGTGATGTCGGCGCAACCTATGAAGCAGTGATCCGGATCAACAGTCAGTCCGGCAAGGGTGGCGTTTCCTATGTCATGGAAGCCGACCATGGGTACAAGCTGCCGCGCCGCCTGCAGATGGAATTTTCGCAAGCCGTACAGCGTTTGGCCGACGAAACCGGTCAGGAATTGAGCTCCAACCTCATTTTCAACGCCTTCGACGAACAATACCTGTCGAACCAAACACCGTATTCCTTTGTCACGCATACGACCGTGCCGGACACGCATGCTTCCGAACTGCGCCGCATCGAAGCGACGGTGAAACGCAACGGGGAAGAGACCATCGTCCATGGCAAGGGCAACGGGCCGATCGACGCATTCGTCAACGCGCTGAAACAGGAAGCCGGTATCGACATCAAGGTCATCGATTATTCCGAACATGCGATTGGCGAAGGGTCCGATGCCCAGGCTGTCGCATATTTGGAAGCGGAGACCGGTGACGGAAAACGCCTGTTCGGTGTCGGCCGCGACCCGAACATCGTCCGAGCATCCCTGAAAGCGATCTGCAGCGCGGTTAACCGGGCCGTAGACATGGTCCAGGGTTAATCATGCCGATCAAGGTCGAAAAAGTGCCGTTATGAAAAAGGGGGAGGCTGAACGCCTCCCCCTTTTTGTTTCGTTTTGTCCGAAACCGCTATTGGGACATCCGTTTCAAATATGCCAGAAGATCCGCGCGATCCGCATCGTCCCGAAGGCCTAGATAGGCCATCTTGTTGCCTTTGACGACCGAGCGTGGCCGGCGAAGGAATTTATCCAGATTTTCTTCCGTCCAAATCAATTCGTCCGCGGCGGCGCCCTTGAAAGCAGCCGAATAGTCGAAACCCTCAGCCTTTCCGGCCGGGTGCCCCCAGATTTTGTGGAGAGAGGGCCCTGTTCGATGGCTGTCCGGCTCTATGGAGTGACATGCGGCACAGATTGTCTTGAAAAGGTACTCGCCGTTCTCCGCGTCGGCGGCACCGGCCTGTCCCGACATGCCACCCGCCGCGAAAGCAAGGACCGTCAATCCTGCCTTGAAACCACGCTTCATTCGTCTACTCCTTCAGCCCAGCCCTTCCTGATACGTCTTGAACGGCAAGTCCGATCATCCGCCAAACTATACAGGGCTACGCAGCGAAGACGACCGTCACTTCTTGTCGATGCCGTTCAGACTGGACATCGCATCCAACAAATGAGGGACATACGAATCACCGAAGCCAAGCGCAACCGCTTGGGCAAAAGCCTGATTAACACCACTGCCGACCGGCGAGGTGACACCAAGGCTCTGAGTCAGGTTTTGGTAGTAACCCACATCTTTCCTGGCATTCGCCAAGGCGAATTTCAGTCCGGAACCGTCCCCTTCCAAGGGATACCGCATGACCGCTTGAAACATCCCGCTGTTCAGAATGCCCGCCGAAACCAGTTCGTGAAGCTTGGAGACATCGACACCGGCCTTACGGGCCGTCGTCACCGCTTCGCAAGTCGCGGACGCAATAGTCATGCCCAAGAAATTGTTCAGAAGCTTGATGGTATGCCCGGCCCCCAAGGCGCCGACATGGAAAATATTCTCGCAATAGGTTTCCAACACCGGCTTAACATCGGCGAACAGATCGGCATCCCCGCCAACCATCGTGTTGAGGCGGCCTTCCTCGGCTTCCACAGGCGTGCGCGCCAAGGGCGCATCCAACAGACGGACGCCCTTAGCGGCGAGCGCTTCGGCAATTTTCAAGGTCGACGACGGATCGGCGGTACTGGTATCGACCAAAACCATCCCGTTCCGCGCCCCTTCCGCAACGCCATCAGCGCCCAGGACAAGTTTCTCAATGGTCGGGGAGTTGGGAAGGCAAAGAAACACGATATCCGAGGCTTCGGCGACCGCCTTCGCCGACGTGACTTCAACAGCCCCCTTTGACACCAAATCGTCGACAGGCTCCCGGTTCCTGTTGCCGAGGATCGTCAGCGGGTGACCTTTCAGCATCAGGTTTTTGGCCATGCCATGGCCCATCAGGCCCACCCCGATAAAACCCACCTTCCGTTTGTCGGACATCTGCGTTCTCCCTAATTCCGGTTGTTTTCGGCCGAATGGCCTAATTCCGATTGATTTCCGGCCCAGCCTACCCTGCGGGCCAGCCGGTATCCAGATAGGGATGGCGTCTGCGATACTAAAATTTTAGCAGGAACTGCACTATTTTTCGGGTGCGCTCGGAGAACAGGGCCGGCGTGAAATAACTACCTGCCGCGCGTTTGGAAACTTCGCTTAAAGTCGGATACGGGAAGGTCAGTCCGGCAACAGTGCCGATCTTTTGCTTGCCCGCGATGGCCTGAACCCAGGGCATGATCAACTCGCCGGCATGGGGCCCTGCAATTGTGGCGCCCTTGATCCGGCCTTTCTTATCCGTGACCACCTTGATCAAGCCATGGGTGGTGCGCTCCGCCTGGGCGCGGTCGTTTTCCGCGAAGCTCCAACGCAATAAACGGAACCCGCCCTCTCCCAACGTCTCTACCGCCTGTGCCTCCGTCATACCGACATGCGCCAGTTCGGGATCGGTATAAGTAACCCAGGGAAAGGCGGATTGGTCTGCCTTCGCCCAGAACATTTTGAACAGTGTTTGGCGAATGATCAGGCCCGCATGGTAATTCGCCATATGGGTGAACTGCAGTCCGCCGGCCACGTCGCCAATGGCGAAAACATGCTTGTTCGTGGTGCGCATGCCGCCGTCGACGGTAATTCCCTTCGGCGTGTGATCGATACCCGCCGCGGAAAGGTCCAGGTCTTCCACATTCGGACGGCGCCCGGCCGCGATGAGGAGATGCGTGCCCGTCAATTCCGACCGAACACCGTCCTGCTCCACCGTGACTGATACACCGGAACCCGCCTGCGCCACTGAAAGAACCTTGGTGCCTTCCATCAATGTCAGGCCTTCTGCCCGCAGTCGCTGTTTGACGATCCCCGCGCATTCGGGATCGTCCCGGCCAAGGACATCGAACATTTCGACGACCGTGACCGCCGCGCCCAATCGTCGATGCGCCTGCGCCAGTTCCACACCGATCGGTCCCCCGCCGACAACGATGAGATGCCCGATGGGGTCCGCATTGTCGAATACGGTTTCATTGGTGAAATACGGTGTGTCCGACAGCCCCGGCACCGGCGGCACCAAAGCACGTGAGCCCGTGGCGACGACGAAGTATTTGGCGCGAACGACCTGGCCTTTGTCAGTCGTAACTTCCCGTGGGCCGGTGAACCGCGCAGAAGCCTGCAGCACCGTGACGCCCATACCTTCGAACCTTTCAACCGAATCCATCGGCGCGATCGAGGCTATGACGCCCTTCACGTGGTCTCGCACATGCGCCCAATCGATTTCCGGCACCGAAGCCTGGATACCGAATTGACCGGCTGAGCGGATCGTATGGGCCGCCTGGCCGGCGGCGATCAGGGCCTTGGACGGGACACAGCCCGTGTTCAGGCAATCGCCGCCCATTTCCGCGCGCTCGATCAGAACGACGCGTGCGCCCATTTGGGATGCCCCGGCTGCGACAGACAATCCGCCCGATCCACCACCGATCACACAGATATCCGCTTGAAAATTCTCAGACACGCTTTGCTCTTCCTATGACAGGGTCATTCCGTCATGTTCACCTAGGCCGAGGGAAAGCGTGACTCCACGCACATCGCCTCACAAAACCGTTAGCCTGCGAACGGTCACAGGGATTTCGAAGCGATCTCATAGCTGTCCTTGCTGAGCACCGGCACCGCAACGATACGCTCCAACGCAGAACGCATAAGAGCTTGGCGGTCGGCGTCGTATCGCCGCCAGCTTCCCAAGGTGCCGAGCATCCGGGCTGCAACCTGAGGGTTCAGCGAATCCAATTCAATTACGCTGTCGGCCAGGAAGGTATAGCCGCTGCCGTCCTTGGCATGGAACCTGACCGGGTTTGCCATGGCGAAGGCGCCCACAAGCGAACGGACCTTGTTCGGATTGCGAATATCGAAACAGGGATGCTTGGTCAGTGCTTTGACATGGGAAAGCGTATCCGGTCGGGATGCCACTGCTTGCAGGGCGAACCATTTGTCCATTACCTGCGCATTGTCCTTCCAACGGGTTTCGAATGCCTCCAGAGCTGCGCTGCGCTCAGGCCCGTCCACCTCGGTCAGGATCGACAAGGCCGCAATCGTGTCGGTCATATTGTCCGCCCGATCGAAGGATTCTTTCGCAAGCTTGGCCGCCTCAGGCCCATAATCCGCCGTCAGATAGGCCAGCGCCGCATTCCGCAAGGCGCGACGCCCGGCCTGCTCGGCCGTCGGTGCGAAGGGTTCACGAACCTCGTTCGCGGCCATGGCGGCACGAAACTCCGCCTGCAGATCAGCACCGATCTTCCGGCGCAGAGCTGCCCGAACGGCGTGAATTTCGTCCACATGCACGACGGGAAGCTGTTCGCCCACGAATTCCTCAGTCGGCAAAGTAATCGCCAAGGCCTTGAAAGCGGGATCGAGGCTGTTGTCTTCCAAGATGTTCTTGACCGCAGCGACGAAAGCATCCTGCCCTTTCGGATCGCCAGCCTCACCGGAGGCCATCGCCGTGACGGCCGCTTTCATCAACCGCGTCGCATATTGCTGACCGGCTTCCCAGCGCGCGAAGGGATCGCTGTCATGCGCCATCAGGAAAGCGAGATCCGCGTCGGTCTGGTCGGTGTTCAAGGCAATCGGCGCCCCGAAACCGCGATTGACGGAAAGAACGGGCCGGTCGGGTATATTCGTGAAGGTGACGGTTTGGCGTTCTTCCGTCAGGTGGACCAAGCCGCCGTCCAACGCACCCGAATCGCTGACCAGGTCGAGGTCGCCGCCATTCGCCCCCAAAAGACCAATGCGCAGCGGAATATGCAGGGGCTGTTTCTCACTCTGCCCCGGCGTCGGCCGGGTCATTTGTTCCAGCGTTAACGTATAGGCCTTTTTGCCCGCGTCGTATGCCGATGTGACGGTGACCTCAGGCGTGCCGGATTGAGAGTACCAACGCTTGAAATGCGACAAATCCTTGCCGTTCGCATCCGCCATCGCCGCGACGAAATCGTCGCATGTCACGGCCTGCCCGTCATGACGCTCAAAATACAGGCGCAGCCCATCATTAAAGCCGTCCTGGCCGAGCAGGGTCTGCATCATACCGATGACTTCCGCGCCCTTCTCATAGACGGTCGCGGTGTAGAAATTGTTGATCTCGATATAAGCATCGGGCCGAACGGGATGGGACAGCGGCCCGGAATCCTCCGGGAATTGGCGGGCCCGTAATGCGCGGACATCCTGAATCCGCTTCACAGGCCGCGAACGCTGATCGGAAGAAAACTCCTGATCTCTGAAAACCGTGAGGCCTTCCTTCAAACTCAATTGAAACCAGTCGCGGCAGGTAACCCGGTTGCCCGTCCAATTGTGGAAATATTCATGCGCGACGATGGATTCGATATTGGCGAAATCGGCGTCGGTCGCCGTGCTTGCATCGGCCAGGATATACTTCGCATTGAAGACATTAAGGCTCTTATTCTCCATCGCGCCCATATTGAAATCGCTGACGGCAACGATGTTGAAAATATCCAGGTCGTATTCCAAGCCGAACCGTTCTTCGTCCCACCGCATGGATCGGATCAGCGAGTCCATCGCATAGTCGCACCGGTCCTCGTTTCCATGTTCGACGAAAATACGCAGGGTCACATCACGGCCGGACTGCGTCTTGAAACGGTCCTCGACCATGGCAAGGTCGCCGGCCACCAACGCAAACAGATAGGAGGGTTTCGGAAACGGATCTTCCCAAACCGCTTCATGCCGCCCGCCACCAAGGTCCGTATTGGACACATTATTCCCGTTGGACAGCATCACGGGATAGGCTGCCTTGTCCCCACGCAGCGTCACCCGATATGTGGCCATCACATCCGGACGATCCGGGAAATAAGTGATACGGCGAAAGCCTTCCGCCTCACACTGCGTGCAGAACATCGTGTTCGACACGTACAGCCCTTCTAACCGGGTATTGGCCTTTGGGTTGATCGCAACGCGGGTTTCCAGCGTCAGCGCTTCAGGCGGGTCGAATACGGTCAGCGCGTCTTCGGATGTTTCGTAGGCGGGCGGTGAAAGCTTCTTCCCGTTTACGAGAACTTCCAACAGATCCAGGTTTTCCCCATCCAACACCAAAGGCCCACCGGGCGCGCCGCCGGTCCGCCGCAATTGCAGTACGGCGGTTACCACCGTTCTCTGCGGTTCCAAATCGAATGTCAGGTCGACAGCGTCGACGGAGAATGCGGGCGGTTCGTAATCTGCTAAGCGAACGGTTTGCGGAAGATCGGTCTTCATGGGGGTGCGTTGCTCCTGGAATAGAAAACCAGGAAACTAGCGCATTTTCCCGCCTTCGACACGCGCGCAATCTGCCTCATTCCAGAAATCAGCTCAGATAGACCGCCGAGCACGCCAATACTGATGCCGGCAGCCCATTGGGGGCCTCGATCGGCCTAGTTCGATTCCTGTTTGTTAGGCGGCCGGGCTTCCACGGCGCCGGGACCGTTCTTCCGTGCGATTTCCAGATACCATTCCGCATCGGCCACAAGCGCAGCAAAGTCCTGCTTCTGATCGTCGTATTCGACCGCGCTGACGCAGATATTCACATCTATCATCTGCCCCGCATGCTGCAATCCGCTATTGCCGAGACGATCGCAGATCCGGTGCGCCGCCGGCATGGCTTGGTCCAGGTTGGTTTCCGGTAGGACGGCGATAAAGCGGCCATCTTGTATCCGCGCCAATGTATCGACCACGCGAAGGGAGTGGCGCGCAATCTCACTAACGAACTTGATCACCGCATCGCGGTTCTCTCGGCGTTCCTGGGCCAACAAATCCAGAATATCGAAACGCAGGATAGAAAAAGGCCGTTTGTAACGGCGTGCCATCTCAACCGCTTCGGTGCCGCGAAGCTCCGCATGCGACCAATTGCTGCTGCTCGTCAGCGGGTCCATGTGACTGAGGCGCGTCAGGTCGTCTTCGACCTTCCGTGTTTCCGTCACATCGCGCACGACAGTCAGCCTTCCGCCGCCATCCATCTCGTATTGGGCGACGATGATGACTTGCCCACTGGGCAATGCTTTTTCCAACCCGTTGCTGGTCACATGCTCGTGCGAGAGAATGTTCCGAGCCTCGAAACGCAACGAGTCGAAAACAATCGTTCCATCGGCCGCTTCGATCCGAACACCGTCGGATGCAATCTGCAAGGCACGTTCCAAAGCATGGACGCGCGTCGCCAAATTTTCCTGTTCACGGTCAGTCACTGGGGTAGTTCCACTTTCCGCTTTCTGGAGTCTTTGTGCAGAAACTAACATTTTTGTCACGATTCATCACATCCGAAAAGCTGCTAATCCAAATGCTCATGACAACAATTTCTATCGAAGCTTGCCCGTATTCGCTGTGACCAACGGCACGATTCACTAGAATTTGGTTAAAATGCCAGACGATGAATTCCGTCTACAGCAGCGTGTGCGGCGGCAGGTCCGATATGAAATCAGATGGCTCGGTATCCAAAACCGAAGAGCGTTCCCGCAAATGATTCCAAAGCCCCCGCAAGCGGGGATAAGGCATGGCCGCATCGGCGGCGGCTTCAACGCGCAGGCCGTAGTCCAATATCGGTGCGAGGTAGAGATCCGATAGGGTCACACCATCGGATCCAACCTCGGGCAGGAGCGTCTCAATGACGGAAAATGCCGTATCGGTCATTTTGAGGGATGCACCCACTACACCCGGGTCCGTCTCTCCCCCCTCGACAGGCTTGCGCAGGATCTCCACGAACAATCCCCAGACCAAAGCCTTATAGAGATAACTGTCGCAGATCCCGATAATCTGGTTTTGCCGCGCCCGGCCCAGGGCGTCCGACGGCTGCAGCGGCGGGCCGTCGAAGGCTTCGTCGACATATCGGATTATGGCCTGGGTTTCGATAATCCGTGCCTTGCCGTGCATGAAAACCGGCATCTTGCCAAAAGGGTGCAGATCGCGGTTCGGATCGGGTGGATCCTCGGCAAAGGGGTTCAGCGGGACTAGGCTATACCCGACCCCTTTTTCCGCCAGTGTGAGGCGCGCAATCCGCACATAGACACTGAAATACATGCCGTGCAGTTCAACCGGCTCAGCCAACGGCTTCTCCCCACGGATCGCGGCCCACGATTTTCGTCAGGCCTTTCCCAACGTGTCCCAAATGCCCTCGACCCGCTCCTTGATTGTCAGGGCCTCTTCCCACCGGTCGGACAGCTCATAACCGTCCGGACCCGTGATCGCGTATTCGGGTGGCCCCAATTCACAGAGGAAATTCACCACCGCATCCTCGGCCGCCCTGTCCCGCCAGGAACGCAGACCATCGGTCCACCAAGACGCAAACTGATCGAACCACTTCTGGTGCTGTGGAAATGAAATCTGGACCTGAACCTGCTCCCGATTTGCCACGCGGCCCTGGAACGCTTCCGAACGCTGCAGTATCCGCTGTATCAGCGCATCGTCTTCGTCTGAGATCGGGTACCAGAACTCCCTGTCCACCAAATAGTGGGAAAGATCGGCGCAGAGCTCCATTTCGGGGATCGCATCGATCAGTTGCAGCGTTGCAAACAGGTCGTTGGTGACGCAGTTGCGATGGGTTTCGAACAGGATCGGAACCCCTTCCTCACCGGCCATGTCGATCCATGCCCGGATGACCGGCATCATGTCTTCGACCTTGATCGGCATGACTTGGCCGATGATGTTCACATAACGGGTGTCGAACTGTTTCGACATCTGCAGGACGGGACGCAGATCTTCGATCGTTTTCGGAAACGCGTTGATCAAACAACCAAGACCGTGGCGTTCGAAATAGGGCCGCGTCGCCAGGGCCTCGTCATTGTTCATAACGCCGAGATCGATCGCCATGCCGGCATAACCGGCATCGGCCACCATCTGAAAATTCTCTGCTACCGGCCGTTCAAATCCGTCCGGCCGACGCAGTTCCATCGCCCAAAGCGACTGGAAAACCTCCAACTGTTGCATCAGGCGTGCTGCGTGTCGGCAGGGAGTTCATCGGGCAGCCCGTCGGCAATCCAGACCTGGTCCATCGGGTAATCCATTTCCGTCCGGCCGTTCATGAGCCGGCGTATCGCCTGCGCCTGAAACCCGAAATAGGTCATCGAATAGGGTTCACGCCCCCATTTCTCGACGATGTCCTTGTGCAGTTCCGGCAAAAGATGGAAGGGCACGGACGGGAAGGTGTGGTGTGCTGTGTGATACTGCATGTTCCAAGCCATCCAGCGCATGAAGGCGTTCGTGCGCAAGGTGCGGGTATTTTCCAGCGTATTCGGGTTATGGCTGAGGCCGAGATGCTCGCTTGAATTCTGCAACTGATGGACGCATTTCGTCAGCATCATCGGGGCCAGCCAGAAGATGACCGCCGCCCAGCTTTCGAAGACCACCGACGCAACCGCGATCGCACAGTACAGAAGGAAATGAACCCGTCCTTCGAAAATGACCGTCGCGTGTTCCTTTTCCCTGATATACGGCTCGACGACGGTACCCCGCGTGAAACGCAGAATCCGCGCAATCCGTGTCTGCCAATAAACGATGCCCGACATCCAAAGAAGATAGCTGCCCAGGGTGAAGGGGCCGCGCGCCAACTCTCCGTCCATCTCCCAGTCCTGGGTATGACGGTGATGGGCAAAGTGCTGAATTTGGTCGAAATCACGCGGATACAGCTCGATGAAACCGACGATACGACCAAACCATTCGTTCAACCATCTGGTCTGGAAAACAGTGTTGTGGCTCAACTCATGCTGCGCGGCATAGAGGAAGTTCAATAAAACCCCATGCAGGATGAAGACCGGGATCGCCCAATAGGTGCCCCATGTCTGCCATAGCAGTACGCCGGTTGCGCATATTGCACCCAGATGGGTCGCCATCTGCACCCCACCTTTGACATCCGACTTGGCGCTGAGCGCCTTCAGCCGTTGTGGATCGATCAGCCCGCGCTTCCCGACAAAATCGTCGACAGTCCGTTTCACCATGTATCAGCCTCCTAAATCCGTGTGTCTTGACGACAACTCCCCCCCGAGGCGGTTCTTGTTCTTGGTTTCATACAGCATTTACCACGCGCTATTCGTTCAGCGCGGTCAGATTTTCTCGCGCTTTCGTAACCATGGCCACGAAATCTGTATAGACGGTCACGAATTGGAAACCTTTGCCGATCCAATCCTTCGCCATCTCGACCGACCCGCAGTGAATCCCGGCCACGACACCGCAATCGCGGGCGCGGCGGACAATTTCCTCGATCGCACCGACCACTTCCGCATTCGTCGGCACGCCGGCCGGAAGATGCCCAAGGCTCAACGCCAAGTCGCTCGGACCGACATAGATCCCGTCGATGCCGTCTGTCTTGCAGATCGTTTCCAGATTGCTCATCGCTTCACGGGTTTCGATCATCGCCATGTTGATGATGGTTTCGTTGGCCTTCGCCGCATAGTCCGCGCCGCCATAGAGCAGGCCGCGTTGTGGGCCGTAACTGCGCTCGCCCTGCGGGGGAAATTTGCTGTTCTTCACCAGCATCGCGGCATCTTCGGGCGTGTTTACCATCGGGCAGATAATACCGTAACAGCCGTCATCCAGAACGCGCATGATCTTGGCCGGGTCGTTCCAGGCGACGCGGGCCATCGGGGTGCAATCGAACCGCCCAATGGTCTGGAACAGCTGCCGCGCCGAGAGTTCATCGGCAAACCCGTGTTGCAGATCGACGGTGCAGGAATCCCAACCCACACTGGCCATGCCTTCGGCCGCCATTGTCGATTCCAATGCCAGCCAACCGTTCTTGACCACACCCCCGGAAGCCCAAATTTCCCTTACCTTGTTCGGCCGCACAGCCCATCCCCTTAAAACGAATGATTGTTCTTTGTTGGGGTCAGCGCCCCGCGGCGGCAGCATCGCCCGGAAGGGACCCCGCTTCAAGGATTATGCGCGGCGGAAAGGGCCGGAATATGCGGGTCAACGGTGCTGTTCCATAATACCCATGATCGCGGGCCTGAATACGGTGGCCGGGGCACATCAACTGTTGCCGCGCCGTCCCATGCTCATGGCCCAGTAATGGGTGTAGACCGCCTTGCCCCGGTCCAGCGACAGAAACCGATAGCCGATACCGACATCGCGGATATCGCGGTTCAGCATGGCTTCGCGATGGCCTGTCTTTGAGTTGATCCATCCCTCCACCGCTGCCGCCGGACTGCCCATGCCGGCCGCCAAATTCTCCAGGACCAACCCGCGATAGCCAACGGCGGCGGCCCGGTCGCCCGGCCCCGTCCCGTTCGGCGTCTTGTGGGCGAAATAGTCACGGTAAGCCATGTCGTCGGCATGTCGTTGCGCCGCTTCGTTCAAGACCGGAACCAAGCGCAGCGGCTGCAACCCATGCCGGGCGCGAAAGGCATTCACTTCCCGCAGCACGTCGTGGCGCCAGTTTCTGGCGGCGGGCTTGGGCGGATTGCCAAGGACCAGAACCCAATATTCCAACGGCCCGAATCTCGGGTCGTCAACCTTCTCGACACCGACACCGGCTTTCCCGAAACGGTTTGTTGCGATGGTCGGTTGGGTCCGCCCGTCGCTGAACCAACCCGCCGCGACATCGACGATGGGGGCTTTGGTTCCGGCGGAAGAAACCACCCCGATATCGGCACACGGGATTCCGGCATCCTCGATAAGGCGGCAGTAGTCGACATCCCGCCCAGGCTTAGCGGTGTATCGCGCGATCAACGCGGCGGCCTTGGCCAACCGCTTGTCGAAAAGCAGCGGGGACAGAACGCGCTTCTCACGGGCCTCGTTGACCGCCTTCAACAGTTCGCCCTCCCGGTTCTCCGCCGCCAGAGCCGGCACCGAGAGAACCGCGAGGAGAATAGGGAGAAAAGCGAGAATTCTAGCCATGGCGCCATTCTAAGTGAAAATACTCGCGGAACGAATATTTTAACGTCCCGTCCACGGGCCTCGCTCTTCCCGGTTACTATTCAATGACGATCTTTGGGGCTGCCCGGGAAGCATCGAGCGTTTGCCCGGAGAGTTTTTCCCAGACGGCCGTCGCGATCTTGTTGTAGACCGCGGCATGCACACCGTCGGGTTCCGCTTCGACAATCGGGTTCCCGCTATCGGCATGGGTCCGGATTTCGATATCCAACGGTATCTCGCCCAGGAAATCGACGCCCAGCTTGTCGGCTTCCGTCCGTGCGCCGCCATGGCCGAAGATATGCGCCTCGTGACCGCAATTCGGACAGATATAGAGGCTCATATTCTCGATAATGCCGAGCACCGGCACATCGACCTTGCGGAACATGTTCAGGCCCTTGCGCGCATCGATCAACGCGATGTCCTGCGGGGTAGAGACAATCACCGCGCCGGCCAGCGGCACGTTTTGCGCCATGGTCAACTGCGCGTCACCGGTGCCCGGCGGCATGTCGACGACAAGCACGTCCAACTCGCCCCAATTTACGTCGGAAAGCATCTGCTGCAGCGCGCCCATCACCATGGGACCACGCCAGACGACCGGCTGGTCTTCCGCGACCAGGAAGCCGATGGACATCGCCTTGATGCCGAAATTCTCCATCGGCTCCAGAATCTTGCCATCGGCGCTTTCCGGCCGACCGGAAATACCAAGCATGCGGGGCTGGCTGGGGCCGAACACGTCGGCATCCAACATGCCAATCTTCAAACCCAATTGTTTCAGGGCCAGGGCCAAGTTGACCGCGGTCGTCGATTTCCCGACACCGCCTTTGCCACTGGCCACGGCGATAATGTGCGTGATCCCGGCCGGTCCCGATTTCCGTCCCGGGCGCGGCGGCGCCCCTGCACCCGGCGCATTGCTTGGCGGGGCGCCCGATTGCCCGGACTTGCTTTCCGCTGTGAGGATGGCCGTCACCGACAAGACATCCGGCACGGCATTTACCGCGGTTTCGGCAGCAATGCGCACCTTTTCCATTTCTTCGGCACGGGCCGGGTCGATTTCAATCGAGAACTGAACATTCCGGTCCTTGACGGCCACGCCCGATATCATCCCGAGCGCGATCAAGCTTTCCCCGTCACCTGGCACAATCACCGTCGCCAGTGCTTCCCGTACCTGCTGTTCCGTCACATCCGCCATGCTTTTATCCTCCCACGCGTGCTTCACGCTACTCAACTTGGCCCCAATCCGGTCGAAAGCCAGCTTAAACCAAGATTTTTGCCGACTTTCCCGGTGCGCGCCCTTTGCTATTCAGGATGACTGCACATATATGTTGCCCGCACAGCACGCAAAGAATTTGCGGGCCGTCATGATGCTTTTGCCCGAAAGCGGAGATTAAATCTGCTTCGTGGCGAATGGGTCTGTCGGCTTAGACAATCGATAAAGAACGACAAGGGAAGCAAGACGGTATGCCTTGGCAGAACAATTCCGGTGGTGGTGGACCTTGGGGCGGCGGCGGTGGTGGCCGCGGTTCCGGCGGTGGTGGCGGACAAAGCCCTTGGGGACGGCCATCCGGTAGTGGTGGCGGCGGCGGAGGCGGCAATCGGCCCCCGCCCGATGTCGAGGAAATGGTCCGCAAAGGCCAGGAACGGCTGAAAAGCATGCTTCCCGGTGGCATGGGTACAAAAGGCATCTTCCTTCTCGGCGCCGTTGTTGTTGCCGGTTGGCTGTTGACCGGTTTCTACCAGGTGGAACCCAACGAACAGGGCGTTGAACTTGTTTTCGGGAAGCTTTCCGAAACGAGGGGCCCGGGCCTGAACTACAATTATCCCGCCCCGATCGGTACGGTGCTGAAACCGCGCGTTACCGACGTCAATCAGGAACAAATCGGCTTCCGCGCCAGCGGTTCCGGCACACGGGCCAGCAGTGTCCGTGACGTCCCCGCCGAAAGTCTGATGCTGACGGGCGACGAAAACATAATCGACATCCAAGCGGCCGTATTCTGGCAGATCGGCGATGCGGGTGCCTTCTTGTTCAATATCGCCAGCCCGCAGGAAACGGTCCGAAATGCAGCGGAAGCCGCCATCCGGGAAGTGATCGGGAAGACCGGGTTCGAATTCGCCCGTACGTCAGGCCGTGGCAGCGTTGCCGCGCAGGTGCAGGAGCTGATCCAGTCGATCTTGGATGAATACAAGTCGGGTATCATCGTATCGAACGTCCAGCTGCAGAAAGTTGACCCGCCCGGTTCGGTCATCAACGCGTTCCGTGACGTTCAAGCGGCGCGCGCCGATGCGGAAAAGGTGATCAACGAAGCGAATGCCTACAGCAAGGAAATAACCCAACGCGCTGAAGGCCAGTCGCAGCAGATCAAACAGGCCGCGGAAGCCTACAAGGAAGAACGTACGGCCGCCGCGACCGGTGACGCACAACGCTTCCTGTCGATCTACAACGAGTACGTCAACGCCAAGGACATCACGAAACGGCGGATCTACTTGCAAACCATGGAGGAGATCCTGCGCAACATGGACAAGGTTCTGATCGAGAGCCAAGACGACGGCGCAGGCGTCCTTCCGTATCTTCCCCTCGACAAGCTGACCGGTGATCGGGAACGGCGCGTGGTTCCGCGCAATCCTAATACAGCCGACGGCTTAGACACTCAGTAAGGGAGGATAAAACAATGAAGAATGTAGGACTGGTTGTAATCCTCGTCATTATCGCGGCCGTTTTCCTGGTCGGCTCCGCGGCGTTTTTTACCGTGAGCGAGACAGAACAGGTTCTGGTGCGGCGTTTCGGTGAACCGACCCGCGTCATTAAGGAACCCGGCCTCAACGTCAAAGTGCCTTTCGTCGAAACAGCGACCTATTTCGACAAACGCCTTTTGAATTTCGACGGCGATTCTCAGGAAATTCCGACGGAAGACCAGAAGCAGCTGATCGTGGATGCCTTCGCCCGCTACCGCATTACCGATCCGCTGAAGTTTTTCCAAACGGTTGGTACGGTCGCAGGCATGGAAGCGCGGCTTCCCAACATCATCAACTCCGCCCTGCGGCAAACGCTGGGTGAAGTGCCGATGTCCCGCATCCTGACCGAGGAACGCGCCAACCTGATGCGGAAGAGCACCGAGGTTGCTACGCAGAACTCGCAGGAATTCGGGATCGAAATCGCCGATGTCCGCATGAAACGCGTGGACCTGCCTGAAGAGAACAGTCAGGCCGTCTTCCGCCGCATGCAGACGAAGCGTGAAGAGGAAGCGCGCGAAATCCGTGCCGGTGGCGATCGTGAATCCCGTACCATTCGGGCAAAAGCCGATCGCGATCAGCGCGTTATCATCGCCGAGGCCCGCAAGACCGCGGAAATCCTGCGCGGTGAAGGCGATGCCCAGGCCCAGGCCATCTACAACGACGCCTATACCAAGGACCGCGAGTTCTTCGATTTCTGGCGTTCCATGCAAGCCATGGAGCGTGGCTTAGGGTCGGAGTCGACAACCTATGTCGGTCCGCCACGTGGCGATTTCTTCCGCTATTTCAGCAATGAGAGCGGCACGCGCGAACTTAGCCAGGACTAATCCTGGAACCGGGGCGGTATGGAGGACTTTTATACGGCATTGCTGACAGCCGTCGGCTTGGTCCTTGTCCTCGAAGGCCTGCTCTACGCCGCCGCCCCGGATTCCATGCGGCAAGCCATGCAAAAACTTCTGGAGTCGGACCCTGCGCTTCTGCGCAGGGCCGGCGCCATTGCCATCGGCATCGGCGTTTTCCTGGTCTGGTTGGCACGAGGCTGATCAATTTCCGCACCAGGATTCGATTTCCGGTGTGACGCCATGGCCGCCCCACCCCTTGGGGAAATCAAACCAACCATTTCTTTTAAGCCATATTTTTGCCACAGTTAGGGCAACATTATGGAATCTCTCAATCCGGCATTGTGTTCCTCGCGTAGAACCCCACATCGGATCATGAACCTTATTCCAAGGAGTTTTTCGTGGACCGGCGTGTCAGTTCCCCTTCTAGGACAGGTCTGTCCACCGGGTCGTGATTTCAACAGATCGCGGAAAACCGGTAGGTTGTCCGCTCGATCTCTCATAAGGAGGACAACCGTGTACTCGGCCAAAGTGAAACAAATTCTAGTTCCGGCAAGGAGAAAGGCCGTCTCGATGGCGGTCGGCATGTTCGCCGTCACCTTTGTGGCGGTGGGATTGGCGTTTACCAGCGCGGGCACAGCCGCCGCGCGCGGGGCACCTGATAGCTTTGCTGACCTTGCAGAGCAATTGCTGCCGTCCGTCGTGAACATCCGCACGACGTCAACAGTACAGGCGGGCGTCCATTCCGGTCCGGAGTTCAATCTGCCCCCTGGGCTTGAGGACTTCTTCGAGCGCTTCCGGGAAGGACAGCCCGAACAACGCCGCAAGGCGACGTCGCTCGGCTCTGGCTTCATCGTTGACGAATCCGGCTACATCATAACAAACAACCACGTGGTTAAGGACGCCGAGGAAATTTTCGTCGTCCTGCATGACGATTCGGAATTGGAAGCGGAAGTCGTCGGCATCGACGACAAAACCGATATCGCTGTTCTGAAGGTTGATCCGAAGACGCCCCTTCCGGCGGTCTCCTTCGGGGATTCGGACGCGGAACGCGTCGGCGACTGGGTGATCGCCATCGGGAACCCGCTTGGGTTCGGCGGTACAGTGACCGCGGGGATCGTCTCGGCGCGTGGTCGGGATATCAATTCCGGTCCCTATGACAACTACATCCAGACCGATGCCCCCATCAATAAAGGCAATTCCGGCGGACCGCTGTTCAACATGGAAGGCGAAGTGATCGGCATCAATACGGCGATCTTCTCCCCCAACGGCGGCTCCATCGGGATCGGCTTTGCCATTCCGTCCAACTTGGCCAGCAAGGTCGTCTCCCAGCTTCGCGAATACGGTACGACCCGCCGCGGTTGGCTTGGCGTCACCATCCAGCAGGTCACCGACGAAATCGCTGAGACCATGGGTCTGCCGGAAGCCTCCGGCGCGCTGGTCTCGACCGTCCATGACGACAGCCCTGCCGCAGCTGCCGGCATCCAGTCGGGCGACGTGATCGCCACCTTTAACGGCCAGAAAGTTCCGAACTCCCGCCGGCTGCCGCGGATGGTCGCAGACGCATCGGTTGGCGATACCGTTCCGGTCGAAGTTTGGCGCGGAGGCAAGAAAGTGGACCTCGACGTCAAACTGGGTCAGTTGGAGAAAGTTGATCTGGCGTCGCTGCGCGGTGCGCCCCAGCAGGACCAGGAGAGCCCGCGAGCCTTGGACTCTCTCGGCCTAGCCCTTGCACCAATCGGCAATGCGGTCCGCCAGGAATTCGGCCTGAGTGCTGATATCGAAGGCGTCGTCATCACCAAGGTCGACCCGTCCAGCGATGCGGCGGAAAAACAGCTCCGCCCGGGAAACATCATCGTTGAGGTCAACCAGGAGAAGGTTACTTCCCCGGACGATGTCGCGAAACAGATCGAAGCTGCCAAAGCGGAAGGCAAGAAATCAGTTCTGATGCTGATCAATCAAGGCGGTTCGCTCCGTTTTGAGGCGGTCAGGTTCAAAGAAGGCTGATCCGGCCAACCACCGATACCAGCTCTAAAACAGAAAAGCCCCGGCCTAGGCCGGGGCTTTTTCTTTAGGTGTCCGGATACACCCAGCATTATGCAGATTGCTCATCCAACCAGCGTCGCAGGATATCGTTGAACTGATCAGGGGCCTGGACGTTGCAGAGATGTGCGGCACCCTTCACCGTCTCCAAACGCGATCCCGGCAGATTCTCGTGGATGACGTCCGACATCGCTGGCGGCAAGGCGGGATCGACTTCGCCTGGTATGATAATGGTCGGCGTCTTGATGCTGCCCAACTGGCTTGTGTAGTCGAGACGCGAGATCGCCTCGCAGCAGCGGGAATAACCGATAATAGAGGTATTCACGATCATCGACCTCACCTCGGCGACCCGGCTCGGATTGGCGGAAATCCAGTCCTCGGTGAACCAACGCTGCACTGTTGTGTCACCCATCGCCTCCATTCCGTTTTCCTTTACGGTCGCGACACGGTCGATCCAAGTCTGGTGCATTTCCTTCGGGATCGCGCTTGTGGTCGCGCAGAGGGCCAAGGATTTGAAAACACCCGGATGATAGAGTCCGAGCGCCTGACCGGTCATCCCGCCGATGGACAGACCGCAGAAATGCGCGCCCTTGAACCCCAGTGCCTCGGCAAGCGCAACGACATCGTCGGCAAGGGTCTTGATTTCGATCGGCTCGTCTTTGGCTTCGCTTTGCCCATGCCCCCGCCGGTCGTAGCGCAGGATTCGGTATTTGTCGGCCAGCGCCGCAATCTGTTCGTTCCACATGTTCAGATCTGTGGCGAGCGAGTTGCAGAAGACCAAGGGTATCCCCTCATCCGGCCCGTCGATCTTGTAATGCAGCCGCACCCCGTTTGCCGTTACATCGCCTTCCATCTCTGAATCCCCCTGGGTCATTGTTTCTTGGCCAAGTTAGAATTGACCGGTGGGGAGAGTAGACAGAAGGCGGCGGGCGGGGAAGGGGTCAGGCCCCGATAAACTCGTCCCGACTGTATCCCTGGTAGAAAAGCAGTGTGGAAAGATCGGTGTGGTCGATCCTGAAGGACGCTTCGGCCCGCACGATGGGTTTCCCATAATAGGCCACGCCCAGCCCGGTCGCCCGCAGCATGTCCAAATCATTAGCCCCGTCACCGACCGTGCAGGCGTCTTCCAGCTCGACGCCCTGCTTCACGCATAGTTCACGAACCGTGGTCAGTTTCGTATCCCGGGCCACAATCGGTTCAGCCACCTTACCGGTCAGTCGGCCGTCGTTGATCTCTAAAACATTGGCGCGGTGTTCGTGGAACCCGAGCTCGGCATAAACCGTCTCAGTCGTGAAGGTGAAGCCGCCCGATACAAGGGCGCAATAGGATCCATAAGCCCGCATGGTTGCAATCGCGACCTTGCCACCGGGCGTATAGGTCACCCGGTCCATCACGGTCTGCATCGCCTGTTCCGCCGGATATCCCTCCAGCATCGCCACGCGCTCCCGCAGCGCCGCCGCAAAGTCCAACTCGCCATTCATCGACCGTCTGGTGATTTCCGCGATCGCTTCGCCCAACCCCAGTTCCGCCGCGAGCGTATCCAAGGTCTCAATCTCGATCATGGTGGAATCCATGTCCGCGACGAGGACAGCTTTTCGGCGCTTTCCCAGGAAAGTAATCGCCCAATCCAGCCCTTCAAAGTTCAGGACGGACCGAAAACGTCCGGGGTCCACCGCATCGAAGCGGATTTCCGCGGCTTTCCCCGCTTGAAGCCAATTGGGAATAGCCGGCGTGGCGCCGAGGTTTTCCAACGCGGTTTGCGCCTCGGAGAGATCGGATTCCGTCAGCGGCCTGGATGGCGGGGCAACAAGGATCAGAAAAGCGGTCATAGCGGTCCTGTAGCGACGCTCCCCGTTTCCTGCAAGCGCGAAGCTCATTTTCCAATACATCTTTAATCGAATTGCAACTGTCCAGGCCTTTACCCAGGTTGGCCAAGCGGGGTCCGCTCGGCTATGACCTTAGCGGAACATCAAACAGCACTTAAGGGAGGACCGACCATGTCCGGCCTAGAATGGACCGTTTACCTTTCCGGGGAAATCCACACAGACTGGCGCGAACAGATCGAAGAAGGCACCAAAGCCTTGGGTTTGCCGATCCATTTCGTTTCCCCGGTCACGATCCACGAGGATAGCGATGATTGCGGCGTCGCCATCATGGGCGATGCACCTAGCGATTTTTGGAAGGACCAGATGGGCAGTCGGATGAATGCTATCCGGACGCGCACCCTGATCGAACAGGCAGATGCGGCTGTCATCCGCTTCGGCGACAAATACAAACAGTGGAACGCGGCCTATGATGCGGGTATCTGTTCGGCCCTCGGCACGCCATACATCACGTTGCATGACGAGGCGATCAACCACGCCCTGAAGGAAGTGGACGGCGGCGCGCAAGCGGTGGCGCGAACGCCTGAACAAGTGGTCCGCACGCTGCAATACGTGACGACCGGCGTCCTCAATCGGGCCGCGGGTTAACCGCCGCGCCCGCGCTCAGGGATCACGCCGTGCCAACGACCGGGCCGCGTCCCATTCTCGTCATCGCCGGTCCGACCGCGTCAGGTAAATCAGCCTTGGCGCTTCGGGCGGCGCAAGAATGCAACGGGACCGTTATCAATGCGGACTCGATGCAGATCTATGCCGATCTGCGGATCATTACGGCACGCCCAAGCGAAGAAGACGAGGCCACCGCCCCGCATCGCCTTTACGGGATACTTGATGCGGCGGAGGTTTGCTCCGCCGCACGTTGGCGCGACCTGGCCCTGACGGAGATCGAGACCGCCCACGAAGCCGGACGCCTGCCGATCCTTTGCGGTGGAACGGGCCTGTATCTGAAAGCCTTGATCGAAGGGCTTTCCCCGACACCGGACATTCCTGACGACATTCGATCGGCGGTAAGAGAAAGATGCGACCGCGAGGGGCCGGTGGCGATGCATGCGCTTCTCGCCGAACAGGACCCTGAAATGGCATCCCGCCTGAACCCGACCGACAGCCAGCGCATCTGCCGCGCGCTTGAAGTCGTGACCGCGACGGGCCGCAGCCTTGCCGATTGGCAGAATGACGCGCCGGATGGCCCGCCCGCGGATCTGCATTTCCATACCGTCGCGCTTCTGCCGCCGCGGGACGTGCTTTATGAAGGGATCAACAAACGGTTCGACCAAATGGTCGAACTGGGCGCGTTGGACGAAGTTCGCCGACTGGACGAGCGCCATTTGGACCCGAAGCTGCCGGCCATGAAAGCACTCGGTGTGCCCGAATTGCGGGCCTTTCTGCACGGCGAAATGACATTGCCGGAAGCCGTCACATCGGCCGCGACAAAGAGCCGCCGCTACGCAAAAAGGCAAAATACCTGGCTGAAAAGTCAGATTATTATAAATTTTTCTATCAATGCGAAATTTTCAGAAAGTTTAACGACCTCTTTTTTTGCATTTATTCGTGAAAACGGGTTGACCAGCTAATACACGGCCCATATTGTGCGCCCGCGCGGGCCGGGAGGCCCGTGTTTCACATCTCGGCTGCATTTTTTTGAAGCGGTCGGCGCCATTCCGGCGCCGGGCTTGGTATCGCCGCCGGGGAGACTGAAAAGACACAAGGAACCTAGTCATGAGTACGATATCGATGAGCGGCGCCCAGATCATCATCAAGTCTTTGGTGGATCAGGGTGTAGATGTCGTATTCGGCTATCCGGGCGGTGCGGTCCTTCCGATTTATGACGAGCTGTTCAAGCAGAACAAGATCCGCCACGTCTTGGTCCGGCACGAGCAAGGCGCGGTGCATGCCGCGGAAGGCTATGCGAGATCCACCGGTAAGGTGGGCGTGGTGCTGGTGACCAGCGGTCCAGGCGCCACCAACGCGGTGACCGGCCTGACCGACGCCCTTATGGATTCCATTCCGATCGTTTGCCTGACCGGCCAGGTGCCAACCCATCTGATTGGCAACGACGCCTTCCAGGAATGCGACACGACCGGCATTACGCGCCCCTGCACCAAGCACAATTATCTGGTGAAAAGCGTCAACGATCTGTCGAAAACGATGCATGAAGCTTTCTATGTGTCGCGCAGCGGACGGCCGGGGCCCGTTGTTATCGATATTCCGAAGGACGTGCAGTTCGCTGCCGGCCCCTATTCCGGCCCGGAAAATGTGCAGCACAAGACGTATCGACCGAAGGTGAAACCGGACCGCGAAAAGGTGGAACGGACCGTGGACCTGCTTCTGTCCGCGAAACGTCCGGTGATCTACGCGGGCGGTGGCATCATCAATGCGGGCCCCGCCGCCAGCACATTGCTGACTGAATTTGTCAGGATGACCAATTTCCCGACCACCTTGACCCTGATGGGGTTGGGTGCGCTGCCGGCAAGTTCACCCCAATTCCTGGGCATGCTGGGAATGCACGGCACTTATGAGGCCAACTGGACCATGCATGACTGCGACGTCATGCTTTGCCTGGGCGCGCGTTTCGACGACCGGATCACCGGGCGGCTCGATGCCTTTTCGCCGAATTCCAAGAAAATCCACGTCGATATCGACGCGTCCTCGATCAACAAAAACGTCCAGGTGGATCTCGGCATCGTTGGCGATGTCGGCCATTTCCTGGAAGACATGATTAAGGTTTATAAGAGCCGTCAGCGCCAACCAGACCAGGACGCTTTGGCCGCTTGGTGGCGCAAGATCGACGAGTGGCGCAGCATTAAGTGCCTCGACTTCACGACGAATGACGAGCAGATCAAGCCGCAGCAGGCTATCCGCCGCTTGTTCGAAATGACCAAGGACCGCGATCCCTATATCACGACCGAGGTCGGGCAGCACCAGATGTGGGCCGCTCAGCACTTCAATTTCTACGGTCCGAACAAATGGATGACATCCGGTGGTTTGGGTACGATGGGCTACGGCCTGCCGGCAGCCGTTGGCGCCCAGATCGCGCATCCGGACGACCTTGTCATCGACATCGCCGGCGAAGCGTCGATCCTGATGAACATTCAGGAAATGTCCACGGCGGTCCAATACCGCCTGCCGGTCAAGGTCTTTATCCTGAACAACAAATATATGGGTATGGTTCGCCAGTGGCAGGAACTGCTGCATGGGGGCCGGTATTCGGAAAGCTATTCCGAAGCGCTGCCCGACTTCGTCAAATTGGCCGATGCCTATGGCGGCAAGGGCCTTCGGGCGACCAAGCCGTCCGAGTTGGACGCAACGATTCAGGAGATGCTGGACTATCCGGGCCCGGTCATCGCCGATATTGCGGTCGACGCGGCGGAAAACTGCTTCCCGATGATTCCGTCGGGAGCAGCCCACAACGACATGCTTTTGGCAGCTGACGCGAATGCGATCGACGACAAGGGCAAGGTTCTCGTTTGATAGCGTCCCGCTTGCTCTTCTTTCCATAAAACTGGCGCCGCCGCGTCCCACACGCGGCGGCAGCCTGAAAACCTGAGGATTTTCCCATGGCTTCCAATGCGACAGCGAGCCCGCAGCAACCGGGCGCCGCCTATACCTTCCAGGACCCGGACAAAGAAGTCCGCCGCCACACATTCGCGGTGATCGTTGACAACGAGCCCGGCGTTCTGGCCCGTGTGATCGGCTTGTTCGCCGGCCGGGGCTACAACATCGAGAGCCTTACCGTTTCGACCGTCACCGAAGATGAATCCGTCAGCCGGATCAACATCGTCACCACGGGCACGGCAATGATCATCGAACAGATCAAGGCGCAGTTGAACCGACTCGTCCCGGTTCACAACGTCCACGATCTGACGATCGAAGGCCCTTCGGTGGAGAAGGAACTGGCTTTGGTCAAAGTGCGCGCCACGGAGCATCAACGCCGCGAAAGCCTGCGGATTGCCGACATTTTCGGGGCAACGGTTGCGGACACAACCTTGGAGTCGTTCATCTTTCAGATCGGCGGTTCGCCGGACAAGGTGGATAGTTTCATCGAATTGATGCGGGCACTGGGTGAGACGGAAATCGCACGGTCGGGGATTGTCGCCGTTTCACGCGGGGCGTCCATCACCTCGGTCTGATGCCGTGACCAAATCGCCGGACGAAAGCCCGGTGACGGTTCGCGTGAATTTGCCCCACTGAGAACAGTGAAGTCCGATACGTTTCCTCGACCACGGGACGGCGCATCCGATCGATAAAACTGCCCTCGTTTTCGTGGGACCGTGATCGGGTAAAGGGACGATCCAAAAATGTCGGGAAAATTGCACGGGCCGCACAACAGTAATGCTTGAAATCCAACGCGTTCAGCCGTTTCAAGCGTTGCCCTTGCGGCGCAAGATCGCTAGAAACACGCGAGCTTTCAAGATCGAATGTTACCCAAACGTACTGTGAGGAAGGGGACGCCGAAATGCGCGTTTATTATGACCGCGATGCGGATGTAAATCTAATCAAAACCAAAAAAGTCGTGATCGTCGGGTATGGTAGCCAAGGCCACGCCCATGCCATGAACCTGCGCGATAGCGGTGTCGCTGATATTCGCGTCGCCCTGCGCGAAGGCTCCGCCACCCGTGCCAAGGTCGAAGCCGCCGGATTTACCTGCATGACGCCGACCGAAGCCGCCGGCTGGGCCGATGTCGTCATGATGCTGACGCCGGACGAATTGCAGGCCGATATCTACCGTGACGAACTGCACGAAAACATGAAGGAAGGCGCGGCACTTTGCTTCGCCCACGGCCTGAACGTGCATTTCAACCTGATTGAAGCCCGTAAAGACCTGGATGTCTTCATGATCGCGCCGAAGGGTCCGGGTCATACGGTCCGTTCCGAATATCTGCGTGGCGGCGGTGTGCCGACCCTGGTCGCTGTTGACCAGGACGCGTCCGGCAATGCGCTGGAAATCGCGCTGTCATACGCCTGCGCCAATGGCGGCGGCCGGGCCGGCATTATCGAGACGACCTTCAAGGAAGAATGCGAAACCGATCTGTTCGGTGAGCAGGTCGTCCTTTGCGGGGGGCTTGTCGAACTGATCCGTGCTGGTTTCGAAACCCTGGTTGAAGCCGGCTATGCCCCGGAAATGGCGTATTTCGAATGCCTGCACGAAGTGAAGCTGATCGTCGATCTGATCTACGAAGGCGGCATCGCCAACATGAACTACTCCATCTCCAACACCGCGGAGTATGGTGAGTATGTCACCGGCCCGCGGATCATCACGTCAGAAACCAAGGCTGAGATGAAGCGCGTTCTGACCGATATTCAATCCGGTAAATTTACCCGCGACTGGATGTTGGAAAACAAGGTCAACCAAACCAGCTTCAAAGCCACCCGTCGCCTGAACGACGCGCACCCGATCGAAGAGGTCGGCGAAAAGCTGCGTGGTATGATGCCGTGGATTTCGGAAAAGGCCCTGGTCGACAAGACCAAGAACTAAGACCCAGCGCCCGCGGCGACGCGGGCTGCAATTTCCTGAACGGGCGTCATCCATGGGTGGCGCCCGTTTTCTTTGTCATTCCCCTCAACACTCAGGCAGAACACTAACTTATTGTTTAACAACCATCTTCCAATTTCGTTGCGCCAACAACCTTTGAAGACTAAACGGTTTCTTGGTTCACAAGTAAGTTTTTACTTGGACATTACATAATTCTTATCGAACGCCACGGTGCAGGCTTCCAAAACATTGGAAAATTCCCCAGAAAACAGCCAATTTAAGCCATTCGTTGCCGCAACAACTAAATACTTCGCTCTTTTACCGAATTTTAAGATTTCTGGGACAAACATCATTGCTTACGAGACTAAATGCCAGTAACTTCCGTCGAAGTTAGATGGGACTATTGGTGCACTACTTCAATTATTGCCGATTTGTCGTTTTTTGACCTTTTGACTCCTGACGACCTTTTGAGAGGGTCCATGGGGCATTCGGAACCGAACGGCGATCATCGGCAAGCGGGGGATGGCCCGCGATGGGGCTGACAGTAGAAATCTACCGGCATGTTTCGGCGGCCGAGCAACGGGTCCTGGGGAAAGATTTCCCCACCAGGATCGCTGCAAACGACCGTGATGCCGCGACCGATGCCCACAACGCCAGCGCCCCCCACCAACGAGAAGGTTACTGACGACAATGTTCTCCCGACTCCTCGGCTTTCTGTCCGCTGATATGGCGATCGATCTTGGGACCGCAAACACGCTGGTCTATGTAAAGGGCCGTGGGATCGTTCTGAACGAACCGTCGGTCGTTGCCATCGCCGAAGTTAAAGGCAAGAAACAGGTTCTGGCTGTCGGCGACGAGGCAAAAATGATGCTGGGCCGCACGCCCGGAAATATTCAAGCCATCCGCCCGCTGCGGGACGGCGTTATCGCCGACTTCGAAGTCGCCGAGGAAATGATCAAGCACTTCATTCGCAAAGTGCATAACCGTCGCAGCTTCGCCAGCCCGCAAGTCATCGTCTGCGTCCCGTCGGGATCGACGGCGGTGGAACGGCGCGCGATCCAGGAATCAGCGGAAAGCGCCGGCGCCCGTCGCGTCTTCCTGATCGAGGAACCCATGGCGGCTGCTATCGGGGCCAATCTGCCGGTGACGGAGCCGACAGGGTCCATGGTGGTCGATATCGGCGGCGGTACGACCGAAGTCGCGGTCCTCTCACTTGGCGGCATCGTGTATTCCCGTTCCGTCCGCGTCGGCGGCGATAAGATGGATGAGGCGATCATCGCCTATATCCGCCGGAACCATAACCTGCTGGTTGGTGAGGGATCTGCGGAACGGATCAAAAAGGAAATCGGATCAGCCTGCCAACCCACGGACGGTGACGGCAAGCTGATGGAAATAAAGGGTCGCGACTTGATGAACGGCGTTCCGAAGGAACTCGTCATCTCGGAACGTCAGATCGCGGAAAGCCTGGCCGAACCGGTCGGTGCGATCGTCGAAGCGGTGAAGGTCGCCCTGGAACAGACCCCGCCCGAACTGGCGGCGGATATCGTCGACAAGGGGATCGTACTCACGGGCGGCGGCGGCATGCTGTCGAACCTGGATTTCGTCCTGCGGCACGCCACAGGACTGCCCGTCTCCATCGCCGATGACGCGCTTTCCTGCGTCGCATTGGGCACCGGACGTTGCCTGGAAGAAATGCGGACTTTGCGTAACGTTCTGATAAGCATGTATTAACCTTTGGATGATAAAACTGCGGCAATCGGGGACGCGGTAGTCGCGTAGCCGGAACTGCAAAGGGCCAATTTAGCAATGGCGCCACGGTCGGGAACAACAATGATGAGGATAGCGGTACCCTTGCGCTCTTTCGCGCAAAGGTTCGCATTCGTCCTGCTTCTCGCCTGCGCCGTCGCGATCATGCTTGTCGGCAAGGCCGATCCCCTAACCTTTGAACGCGCCCGCACCGAAGTGACCGATCTGGTTACGCCGTTGTTGGACGCTATTGCACAACCTGTTGCGACGGCCGCCCGTGTCGTAGACGAAGCGGAGCAGCTTTTTGCGCTTCGTGACGAAAACGCACGCCTTCGCGAGGAAAACGCACGCCTCAAACAATGGCAGTCCGCCGCGCTGAATTTGCAAAGCGAAAACGACCAGCTGCGTGAATTGCTGGCCTACCAGCCCAAAGACGCCGTCCGCTATATTACCGCCCGCGTCGTGGGTGACCGGGGTGGCGCCTTCGTCCGCAGCATCCTGATCAACGAAGGGTCCGATGGCGGTGTCAAAAAGGGCCAAGCCGCGCTGGTCAGCGACGGTCTGCTGGGCCGGGTCGCGTCTGTCGGCGAAAACTCCGCCCGGGTCCTTTTGATTACCGATTTGAACAGCCGTATTCCGGTGATGGTTCAGGAAACACGAATTCGCGCCGTCCTCGCAGGCGACAATTCGCAAACCCCTCGTCTGGTCTTCCTGTCCGCCAATGCGACGGTTAAAAAAGGTCAGCGCATCGTAACGTCCGGCCATGGGGATGCATTCCCCCCGGGCCTGCCGGTTGGTGAGATCACCGAGGTTGGCGAAGCCGGCGTACGCGTACGAGCCTTTGCCAGCGAAGACCGTTTGCGCTTTATTCGGTTGGTCGACTTTGGACGAGACGGAATTCTGACGCCCCCCAGCGCCGGTGTCAGCGAGTAGTAACGGCGCAGGTTTTCTTTGGCTGCGGCCTCACGAGGTCATGATTTGACCCAAGGTTTTGCAATGCAGATGACACTCCTGCAACGGCTGGACTTGTACCTGCGGTTCTCTCTGCCGGTTGCCCTGACGATTCTGCTCGCCATTCTGGGTGTTGTTCCCCTGCACGCACCGAGCTACGCGCCAGTCGCCCCCATGCTTGTCCTCGCGTCCCTTTACTATTGGGCGATCTATCGGCCACAAATGATGCCGTTGATCCTGGTTTTCCTGGTCGGCCTGTTCCACGACATACTGATCGGCGGACCGCTGGGCGTGAATGCCCTGGCCTATCTTGCCGCCTATGGTCTCGTCGCGGGTCAGCGGCGGGTCTTTCTGGGCAAATCGTTCGGTGTCGTTTGGTGGGGTTTCATGCTGGTTGCCGGTGCGGTGGAAGCGCTGCGCTGGATTCTCATCTCCGCGCTGGGCGGCACGGTTCTCGATCCCCTGCCCGGCTTTTTCACCTATGTCTCTTCGGTCGGTGTTTATCCATTGTTGTCCCTGCTCTTCTCGTCAGTGCACAAACTGATCCCCATGCCGGAGCACTGACGTCATGAAGCCGGAACGCACCCGTTCGAAAACATTTACCCGGCGCGCCGCCCTGCTTACCGGTGCGAAGATGGCTTTACTGGGCGGCCTGACAGCGCGGATGTATTACCTGCAAGTCGTTGAATCCGAGCGCTATAAAATGCTGGCGGAAGACAACCGGATAAATTTCCGGCTTCTGGCGCCGCCGCGCGGCTTCATCGTCGATCGCAACGGCGACTATCTGGCCATCAATATCCAGAATTATCAGGTCACCCTCGTGCGCGAACAGGCCAAGGATGTCGAGGAAGTCCTCGCCAGATTGGCCCAGGTCATTGACTTGGAAGAACATGAAATTGCGAAAGTCCTGCGGGAAACTCAGCGTCGCCGCAGCTTCGTGCCGATCACCGTCCGCGATAATCTGACCTGGGAAGAAGTAAGCCGCATCGGCGTCAACGCACCGGACCTGCCCGGCATCAGCATTGATGTCGGCCAATCGCGCCACTACCCCTATGGGCCGGATATGGCGCATGTGGTCGGCTATGTTTCATCGGTTTCTCAAGAAGATCTCTCCGGCGATCCGTTGCTGGAACTGCCTGGCTTCCGGATCGGCAAGAACGGGATCGAAAAGCGCTATGATCTGGCGCTGCGCGGACAGGGCGGCACCAGTCAGGTGGAGGTCAACGCACTTGGCCGCGTAATCAAGGAAATCGATCGGCAGGAGGGGCAACCCGGCCGAGAGTTGAAACTGACCCTGGACATGCGCCTGCAGCAGATGATCGCCGAACGGATCAAGGATGAAAAATCCGCGGCCGTCGTGGTGATGGACGCCAAGACCGGGGCCGTGCGGGCGCTTACCTCCATTCCCGCCTATGACCCGAATACGTTCAGCGAAGGGCTCAGCACCAAGCAGTGGAACGACTTGGTCAACAATCCGTATTCCCCGCTGACCAACAAGGCGGTCGCCGGGCAATATGCCCCTGGATCCACCTTCAAGGCCGCAGTCGCCCTGGCGGCACTGGAAAACGGCATTTCGCCGGATCATAGTGTTTTCTGCCCCGGCCACATGCGGCTGGGGGACCGCCGGTTCCATTGCTGGAAACGGTATGGCCACGGCCATATGGAACTGGTCGACGCCCTGCGGGAATCTTGCGACGTCTGGTTCTATGACGTCGCCCGCCGGATCGGCGTCGACGCGATTGCAAAGGCGGCCAACAAGCTGGGCCTGGGCGCACCAACCGGCATCGATCTATTGGGCGAACGGGGCGGCTTGATCCCCACCAAACAATGGAAACGGGACAAGCGGGGCCAGCCCTGGCATGCCGGCGAAACGCTGATCGTTGGGATCGGACAGGGTTATGTTCTGACCACACCGCTGCAACTTGCCGTCATGACCGCGCGGATCGTCAATGGCGGGAAAGCCGTGTCCCCCTTCCTTTCCGTTGATCAGATCGACGGCAGGGACGCGCATGAGCGGACGGAACAGGAAATACCGTCCTTGAACATCAATCCGGACCATTTGCGGATCATCATGCAAGGGATGGACGAGGTGGTGAACAGCCCGCGGGGTACAGCCCGCCGATCAGCTATCAAGGAACCTGACAGGGCGATGGGGGGCAAGACCGGAACGGCCCAGGTTCGCCGCATCAGCAAGGCAGAACGCGATACAGGTGTTCGAAAATCGGAAGAAATGGAATGGCGCCTGCGGGACCATGCCCTGTTTGTCGGATATGCCCCGGTTCACGACCCCCGTTTCGTCGTGTCCGTTATCGTGGAACACGGCGGCGGTGGTTCTAGCGTAGCGGCGCCGATTGCAAGCGACGTATTGAAAGAAACCCAACGTCTTTTCTTCGATGAAGATGAAAATGCCGTCACGCCCACTGAAACCGGTGAGAACGACGCGAACCGGAGGACCGGCTGATGCGGTCAGGTATGAGCGAATTCGGCGTTCCCGAACTGACGTTGCAGCAGAAGGTTTTTCAGATCAATTGGCTGTTGGTGCTGCTCGTCACCAGCATTGCCTGCATCGGTTTCGCTATGTTGTATTCCGCGGCCAATGGCAGTTGGTCGCCTTGGGCGATCCGGCAGGCTTCAATCTTTGGCGGCGGCGTGGTGCTGATGCTGTTTATTGCGCTCGTCGATATACGCCTGTGGCTGCGCTACGCCTATGTGCTTTATTTCCTCGCCCTGCTCGCCTTGGTCGCTGTAGAACTCTTTGGTGAAGAAAGAAAAGGCGCACAGCGTTGGATCAGCCTTTGGGTGCTCGACCTGCAGCCGTCCGAACCGATGAAAATCATGCTCGTGCTGGCCCTGGCGCGATACTTCCACGGGATTTCAATTGAGGACATCGGCCGGCCCACCGTCTTAATCGTTCCCCTATTGCTCGTTGCCGCGCCGGCCCTGCTCATACTGCGTCAGCCAGACCTCGGCACCACCGTGATGCTGATCGCCGGCGGGGGCATCATGTTCTATCTCGCCGGTGTTCGGATTTGGAAATTCCTGGCCGTCATTGCATCGGTCCTGGCCGCCGTCCCATTCTTGTGGAGTTCGCTTCACGACTATCAAAAACAACGGGTTTTCACATTCCTGGACCCTGAACGGGACCCACTCGGTGCCGGCTACAACATCATGCAGTCCAAAATCGCCATCGGATCCGGCGGATTTTCCGGCAAAGGTTTTCTACAGGGCACGCAAAGCCATCTGAACTTCTTGCCCGAGAAACAGACAGATTTCATCTTTACTATGCTGACCGAAGAATTCGGATTGATGGGCGGCGGGATCGTCCTCGCGCTTTATGGCGCGATCATGCTCTACGGTCTGATCATCGCCATGCGGGCGCGCACGCAATTCAGCCGGCTGCTGGCGATGGGCGTTGTTTCGACCTTGGCGCTCTATGTCTTCGTCAATGTTTCCATGGTGCTCGGCTTGATCCCGGTTGTCGGCGCGCCCTTGCCGCTGATTTCTTTCGGCGGAACGGCCATGCTGACGGTGATGATCGGTTTCGGTTGGCTGATGAATGTGTATATCCATCGGGAAACACGGATCGGCCGGCGCTGGGACGAATCCGCGCCCTAGCTTCCTCGTATTACGGGTCGGCGATGTCAGAGCCCGAAATACCGCCAGATGCCCCGACCAAGCGATAGCGCCGGCAGAGCATGAATACAGGCTTGGCAAGCCAAACCGCATTTGGTATTACCCGCGCCTGCCCGGAACGGCTTTATCAAAAGCCGCCCTCCGGGCCTTTGCCGCCAAGGCAATGGGTGCATAGCTCAGATGGTAGAGCAGCTGACTCTTAATCAGCGGGTCGCAGGTTCGAGCCCTGCTGCACCCACCAACAACCAAATGGCCCAACCCGGACATTTAGGTTACGGAACGCCCCTAAGACAGGGGTAACGCACGCCCGCAAAAGGGTGCGCCGATTGTCCGAAAAGTTCTCTGTTCCAAATCGATTTTTCCCAAATCGTAGAGTACGAAGATGACGAGACATATCCTCTCGTCGACTTCCTAGAATCCTACTCTCTGCACTGCCACCACTGTGGAGGAGGCTCTTCTTTCAATACATTCAGATGTGGCCGCAAACGGTGCGCATGAGGGCGGTGAAAAGAGAGCTTCACGGTTCCTTGAAACTGTTGTCCAAGGCGCGCGCGATCGGATAGACGAAGTAAGAGATCACCTTGCGTTTGCCGACGGTGATCTCGGCCGTTCCCGTCATGCCTGGAATCAATCGGAAATTCGCGGGCACGCTGCGTAAATCATGGTCGGTGATCTCAACCTTGGTCCGGTAGGTGGGTTCGGATTTTCCATCCTCGGCCTTGACCGTGTCCTCGCTGATCAAAAGGACCGTTCCTTGAAGGCTGCCGAATTTTTGGAAAGGCAAAGCGTCCAACTTTATCCGCACCGGATCGCCAACCTTAATCTGGCCGACGTCTTTCGGCGCAACACTCGCTTCCATCTGCAACTCGACATCCAATGGCACGATCGTAAAGAAAGGTTCGGCCTGCTGCACCACGGACCCGGCAGAGCGATCCGCAATGTCCAACACGATTCCACGGGCGGGCGCCGTCAGTGAAACAAGACTTTCGCGCCGTTCGGACTTCTTCAGTCTCTCTTCCATCTCCTGACGTTGACGACGTGTCGCGGCAAGTTGTTGCGCGATCTGGGATCGATGGTTGCTGGTATAGGCTTCACGGTCCTGCCGTGCGGCTTCCCGTTCATGAATGAGGCGCTGACGAACGCTCAACAGGCGGCGCTGCTCGCGCTCGACGGACAATCGCTGATTCTTGGCCACCAGGAACTGAACGCGCGACCCATATCCGTCGTTCATCAGCTTGATGCGCATGCCTTCGATCTCTCTCAGCACCTCAACCTGCTCAGCCATGTCTGCCGCGTCCTGCCGGTTGATGACGAGGTCCGCCTCAAGCTGGGAAATTCGTTCGTTCCAGGATGACAGGGTCGCGACATATTCGGCGCGCCGCCGGTCGAAAATCTCCCTCTGCAAAAGATCAATCGCTGGAACGGGTGAAAAACTTTCCGGATCGCTTGCGGCAAGCTCCGCGGTCAACCGCCGCTCCTCAGCCGCAATGCTGATCAGGCTGGATCGGCTTGCCTGGAGGTCTGCTTCAGCAAAAGTCGCATCCAAAGTCGCCAACAACTGCCCTTCTTCGACGATGTCCCCTTCCTTCACCTCGATACCCAGGACCACCGCGGTTTCGACCGGCTGAACCAGGATATTGGGAACGGCCGGCGCGACCCGGCCCGGGGCGATGACCGCCGTATCAATTTCCGCAAAGGAAGCCCAGGTGAGTACCGAGAGAAAGAACCCGACGATCAGATACAAAGTGACCTTGGCGATCATCGGAAAACGGCTTTGTTCCAGTTCCACGGCATCCGGTCGGAACTCGGACAAATCGTCGGACGAGGAAAAGAACCGGCGCATCGCACCGATAGGCGAGAGCCGTTTTCGCAGGGGAGTGGGTGTCTCCCCCATATCACCGCCGCGCACCTTGTTCTCCAACTGGGATTTCAAGAAATACTGATGCGCCATTCGGTCATTGGTTTCCCGCAAATTGCCGATCAGGCGATTCACGAGGTCGAGGGCGAATTGCGGGTCCTGTTCCATCCGGGCCAGGAATTCGGAAACGGCAAACCGCTCCACCACGACATCCGTTTCCGCGTAAGCGGAGGCACTGCGCGGCTTCCCGTCAATGATTCCCATTTCGCCGAACAATTCGCCCGCGTGGATGCGGCGCAGATGAACCTCGCCTTTCCCGGTATCCTTCGTCAGCCAGACCGTGCCGGAACGGATCAGATAGGCGACGTCGCTGTCCTCGCCTTCGAAGAAAAGATACTCTCCGGCGCCGAAGTGAACGCTGTTGTCCTTGCGTGGTCCTTGGACAGGTTGCAGATTGCCGCCTAGCGGGGTGATCTTCGCGGCGGGTTGTGTCGATGCCATACCGCCTACTCCGCCGCCTGGTGGCGGTGGTAATCCACACTCTGCTGCTGCCAAAGGTGTCGGTACAGATCACAACCGGCCAGCAGATCTTCATGCGTCCCCGCACCCACGATCCTCCCTTCATCAACGACAATGATCTTGTCCATATTCATAAGGGCGGAAAGACGGTGGGATACGGTGATTACCGTTCGTCCCTCGGCAATACGGGCCATGTTCGCTTGAACGATGGCCTCGCTCTCCGGGTCCAGGGCGCTGGTTGCTTCGTCGAGGATCAAGATACGCGGTTGCTTCAGTAGGGCCCGGGCAATGGCCAGCCGCTGCTTCTGGCCGCCGGAAAGGTTGGTCGCGCCCTCTTCCAGCGGCGTATCGTAGCCCTGCGGCAAGCGTTGAATGAATTCGTCGGCGCCGGCGAGACGCGCGGCAGCGACAATTTCAAAGAAGCTAGCCTCTGGACGGGTCGCGGCGATGTTCTCCTTGACTGTCCCTTTGAACAGGAAGCTTTCCTGCAGCACGACCCCGGTATTCATCCGAAGATGTGCCAAATCAATTTCGCGCATGTCGGTACCGTCGATACAGATCATCCCAGTCTGCGGCGCGTAGAGCCCCTGCAACAGACGGATCATGGTGCTCTTACCCGAGCCCGACCTGCCGACGACACCAAGCGACTGATCCACGGACAATGTGAAGGAAACCCGGTCCAATGCGGGGGCGGCGGAATTGGGATACTTGAACCCGACCTCTTCGAAATCGATGCGGCCGTCGATTTCCGGGGTCAGTCCGCCGGACTTCGACTGCTCGGGGTTCTGGTTCATGACCTGACCGAGCATCCGGACGGAGAGAGCCGCCTGCTGATATTCATTTATCAAACCGACGGCAGCAATCAACGGACCGCTGACGCGCTGGGCCAGCATGTTGAAGGCAATGATCGCGCCAATCGTAAGGTCGCCCTGGAACACAAGCTGAACACCTACGAAAAGGATCGCGATCGACATCAAGGTTCCGAGGTATTTGGTAATGCCGCTGACCAATTGCGACAGCCTGCCGACGCCGATATGCATGGCAATGGTCCGCGCGGCGCGGCGATCCCATTCCGCACGACGGACCGGTTCAATCGCCAAGGCCTTGACGGTTTCCATCCCCGCGATCGTCTCTACAAGCATCGATTGGCGATCGCCTTCCGCCCTGTAGAGCGCCGATAGCCGGTCCTTGTAGCTGCCTTTGATCAGGAAACTGATGCCGGCGATCAATCCGGAAAACCCCAGAACGACCATGGTCAGGGCCGGGGAATAGAAGGTAAGGATCGGTATGTAGACCAGAAGCGCCAGACAATCGAGGAAGGTCAGAAACAGCCGACCAGTGAGGAATTCGCGCACCGTCGAGGTCTGCTGCATGTGTTTGGTCAGCGCCCCGGCGGAGGTCTTGCGAAAGAAATCGATCGGCAGCGATAACAGTTTTCCGAAGGTTCGTGTCGAAATGCGAATATCGATCTTGCTGGTTGCGTGAAGCAACAGCATGCCCCGCAGATACTCGATCACGGCGTTGAAGGTCACAGCCGCCACCACGGCGACGGCCAGAACATAAAGCGTGTCCAAGCTGTGATTGCCAATGACCTTGTCGAACGTGATCTGGAAGAAGATCGGCTGCGACAATGCAAAGAGATGCAGCAGCAAAGCGACGAAACCGACTTCCAGGAATACCGACTTGTGGCGCAGCATCTCCGGAATGAACCAGCGGAACCCGAAGGGCTGGTCCTCCTCGGTCAAACGCGCAGCCTGTTTCAGGAAAATAACCTGTCCGAGCCAGGCGTTTTCCAGTGTCATCTGATCGATGGGAATGACCTGGCCGGATTCCGCCAACGGATCGATGATCCTCACAACAGGGTCATCACCGGACGCGTCATAGCCGGCCAGGATAACCCATTTGCCGTTCGTAAGTGGGCAGAGAACAGGATACGCGTCCCCGATATCCGCAAGGTTTCGCCACGACACGGACCGGAGACGGCCTTTCAATCCCAGGTCCTGGGCGATGCGAAGCAGTCTTTCGGGGGCAGGTTCCTCCGTCAGGGCGAAGTCATGCGTCAATCGTTCCGGCGTGACGTCTACGCCATGCCGCCGGGCCAGAAGCGCAAGGCATTGGATGGCCGTCTGCAGTTTGTCGCCTCCCCCTCCGAGAAAAACCGGCCGGCACGTTTCCGCACAAGCCGGCTGACAGGTTATTCAGCGGCCTGTTGTTCCGTCCGCGAGATCAGCCCCTTTTCCTCCATACCTTGCAACGTCTGGCTTAGGGCTCCGACAAGACGCATGAAGGCCCGGGGACTCATGACAAGCTGTTCGACAAATTCAGGCACCGGATTCCCTTCCTTGTCGCGGGTGGTCGGCGACATGGCGAGCAGGTCCATGCGAATGACGCCTTCGGACAAGCGGACTTCGCCAACACCGTCGATAAAGGTTTGATTAGCCATGGTTCACTCCGTTCGTTTGGTTGTTCTCGTAAATAGGACGGGCTTAGAAGTTTGGTGAGCCGGACAAGACCTTGCGCTTTGGTCGGTCCTGCACGTCCGGGTCCGCAGGCTTCACGGCCAGATCCGCAGTCGTCGCGACACCGGGATCGACTTCGTCCCTGTGACCGTCAATATCCTGTGTGAAATAGCCCTTGTCCTGCATCGCCTTCATCGTATTGCGCATGGTTTTCACCATGCGGATGAAACCGACCGGGGTCATGACGAGCTGCTGCACGAATTCCGTCGTCGGCACCCCATCTTCGTTCCTTAGCGTCGGGGACATGGCCAGCAGATCCATCCGGATCGCACCGTCCTGCATTCGGGTTTCCCCGACCCCATCGATAAAAATACGTTTATCCTTTGCCATCACGTACCCCTGGTATTGTGCATCGCCCGTTATGCATTTCCTTGAACGTTGAAAATATCGTCCGTTTGATCGTCTTGGACGGATTGGATGAACGCCACATCGACCGGCGCCGCATTGGCGATGCTTTCCGCTGACCCGTCGGACGCCACAACGGCGTCTTCCAACGCACTGGCCAAAGCTTCGAATGTTGCGTTCGAATCCGCTTGCAGGAGGTCCGCCAAGCTTGCGGACTTATCATCGGTTTCTGCAACGCGCTGAAAGATATCGGTTAGATCGAATTCGATGGTCTGATCCCCAAAGTCGATCTTCAGGTTTTCTATCGCGAAGTCCTCGCCGTCGAACATGTCGTTGATCAAGATGTTGCTGGTCGACCCTTCGCGACCGGTACTGATCGCGAAATTGTCGTCGCCAAAAAGGAAACCCTCATCCACGGTGAAGAGGATATCACCCAGGTCGAGTGCCGGTTCGGCCCCAAACTGATTGATGTTGAACAGGATCGTGTCTGTCCCGGTCTCCCCGGTATCGGTGATGATGTCCATCCCTTCGCCTTGGTAGAAGACATAGGTGTCGGACCCGTCACCGCCTGAGATGTTATCGACACCGAAGCCGGAAACGAAGATATCGTCTCCATCGCCGCCACGCGTTTCCGCCGCGCCGGCGGAGCCGAAGAAGCCGCCAAAGTCCTCTACGTCGAAGCCTTTGACCAGGGCGTCGAACTCCTCATCGTTCGGAAGGAAACCTTCGAACAGTCCGGTTGAGAATTCGTCCAACAAGTCGTTGAAGGCGTCGGTGATATAAGTCCCGGCATCGTCGAAACTGCCCTCCACGGCCTTGCCCGCGTTGGCGAGATCTCCGTCCGGATCAAGGAATGTATCCTGCAGCTTGCTGTCGATGCTGGCGAACATTTCAGAGATCTCGTCGCCCAACCCGGAAATCGTATCCGTGATTGTGTCGTTGAAGGCGTCCAGGAATGTGTCGATCGCCCCCTCGAACGTCTCGAAGGCAACGGTCAAATAGTCAGCGAACTCGGTGAAGATCCCGTAACCGATTTCCAGGAACAAGTCGTTCCCGGCATCGCCATCCGACGACGCCGTACCGCCGAGGTTGACGAGCACATCATCCCCTTCACCACCAAGCAGGACAGCTCCGCCCGCCATGTTGACCAGAAAATCATCGCCATCGCCGGCATAGACGAAACTGCCAAGCCCACCGGTGTAGACATTATCATTGCCGTGCCCGGTGAAGATCAAACTGGCCGCGCCGGTCGCAACAACCGTATCGTTCCCGGCATCCTTGCTGGTATTCAGCAGATCATCCAACTGTTGCAGGTAGCCGCCGTCGGCGGACTGATCCGTGAACAGTTCCGTATAGAGATCCTGCGCCGCCGTCGCGACGCCGGTAACGGTGTCACCCACGAGGCTGGCCAGCGTTTTAACAGCCGCGCTCCTTATGCCGCCGGAGAAATCCGTGCTGACGATGCTGCCGAGTCCCGCGGAAATCACCGTGTCGTCTCCGGCCCCGCCCATCATCCAGTTAGCGGCGCCGAAACCGACAAGCACGTCGTTTCCATAGTCGCCGTTGATAATGTTCATCGCGCCGATACCGACGACGAGGTCGGCCCCCGACCCACCGCTGAGGTTGTTCTGCACCCCAACGGCGACGATTTGATCGTCCCCTTGCATACCGAGCACTGTGGACGATTTCCCTACGGTGACGATGGTGTCGTCCCGTATTTCAAAGTCATTACGCGTGTATTCGATACCGGCAGCTTCAGCCTGTGCGCGCCGCTCATCGGATTCGTCATAGGTACCCGCAAAACGGCCCAGGTCTTTCGAAGGGTCGCCGCCATCTGCGCCGAATAGGTTGCCCAACGTGTTTTTTGCGAAATCACCCAAGGCAACCAAGTCGAATTGATCGCCCAGGATGATGTTTTTCGCCCCAACGGCGACGATCGTATCGTCGCCCTGTCCGCCGGAAACGATGTTCATTTCACCGACGGTCAGGACCACGTCGTTGCCATCGCCCGCAAGCGAGATATTCATCGACGGGATTGTGGTCTCACCACCCGAAAACGGTAGACCCAGGACATACATCGACTTTTGAAATGTGGACTTGTCTGCCCATGATTTCTCAGTGGATAGAACCGACCCTTTCAAACCGACATTCAGGTTTGTGATGAAATCGTCACCCGCGCCGGTAACCGCTAGATTGGCTCCGAGTAATTGGGCGAGCCCGCCCGCCGATGTGAACAACCCGCCAAGGCCGTTGAGGTTCGGCGACAGGATCGACGCCGGGGTGGAGAGAATCCCCCCGATCATGAAGACACTGTCGTTGCCCGCGTCGGTGATCGCCACATTTGTTTGACCGACCGCCAGGATGTCGTCGTTACCGGCGCCGGTCGCAAGGACGTTCGCGCCCCCGGCCACCATGACGAGGTCGTCGCCTTCTTCCGCCACAACCACGTTCGCGCCGCCAAGCCCGATTACGACGTTGTCGCCGCCGCCGGCATGAATGAACTGCCCCGCGGCCGCGGAGTAGACCTGGTCGTCGCCGGCGCCAGTCGAAACCCCGCTGGCCAAGCCAACCAGATAGAGCGTGTCGTTGCCCTCACCGGAATCGATATAGGAGCCGGCCGCCGCCGCGTGGATTGTGTCATTGCCGTCGCCGGTATCGATGCGCGCGCCGAAATTGGCGGCATAAACCACATCATCCCCGCTGCCGGCCACGATATTCGCACCGGCAGCCAGGACATGGATTGTGTCGTTGCCGCTGCCGCCCAGGACATTCGCGCCGGTCGCGGTCAGATTAATGATGTCGTCGCCGCTACCAGCGTCCAAATGCACGCCGACGGCACCGATCCATGCCGTATCGTTGCCGGAGCCCAATTTGACGTTTGCACCGACCGCCCCCACGGTGACGGTGTCGTTGCCGGCACCGGAATCCACATCGGCACCCAGGGAATAGACGTCGATTTCGTCGTCACCGCCATACGTGTAGACGGACGCGTACGCGCCGTACGTTGAGACCTTGTCCCGGGAGGAGCCGTAGATATCAATATCCACATTCGCGCCATCCGCATCGACGTTGGTTCTACCGCCAACCCCGCCGTGTATCTGAACGCTTGTATCAAAGGAAAAACCGGCATCAACATTGATTCTGCTGTCATCGCCCGCCGTGATGGCGATATCCGACGTTCCGCCACCGGACGTATCGACATCGATCGTGCTGCGGGCCCCGGAGACGACTTCGATGTCGTTCCCCTCGATTCCTAAGACGTCGGAGTCGATCTGAATGGTGTTGTCTGCGCCTGAAAGCTTGACCGTCGCGTCCTCGACGGAATCGTCACCCCAGCCCAGTTGAACGATGTTGTTGCCCTGTCGGTCCGCGTTGTAGGCCGTTCCGTCGATATAGACATCATCTGCATCCTCGATCCAAATCCGGCTGTCTTCCAGATTGGACATGTTCAGGGAGACATCGAAGGCATCGTCTATGTTGACGTTCTGATAGCGGGATTGCCCGCGGACGGTCAGGGAAACATCGTCTGCGTCGTCTATATCGAATGTATTGTACCAGCCCGCCGTCGCGATCGAGACGTCGTCTATATCTTCCAGGCGGAAGGTGTTGGCGCCTTCGGACGTGTTGATACGAACATCGTCCGCATCCGTAACCGTTACGTCATTGTGGAAGGAGTAGGCCTTGTCCCCCAATTCAAGACGCACGTCGTCGGCGTCGTTGATATCGATCTTGTTGTCACCGCCATAGATATTGAGGTCGATATCATCGGTGTCATCCAAGGTCAGGGTATTGCCGCCGGCGTCGATGTCGATCCAGGTATAGTCGGAATCGACGATGCGGATATCGTTGCCGCCCTCTGCCCCGTTGAAGTTCAGGCGGACGGACTCCTCTGAGAAGTCGTCTCCCTCCAACGTCTTCTGGTTCATGTCGATATTGACGCGGTTGTTGCCGTCATGGATCGTCGCATCGACGCTGTCGGCATCCCAGACCTTCAGATAATTGCCGCCGTCACCACCGAAATTTACCCGCACGTCGTCCGCGTACCAAATGTCGACGTGGTTTTCACCCCAGCTGAAATCCACCTCCACGTTATCGTTATGGCCCGCATAGAGCGTGTTACCGGAGCCGGTGGCGTACACACTGACATCCAGGGAATCATATACTTCGATCTTGTTATTCGAATTGCCGTACTGGTCCATCTGGACCCGTACATCGTCGGAGTTCTTTACGTAAAAACGTCCGTTCCCCGCATCGGTATCGATCCAGACGTCGTCGGCATCGCGGACCTCGACATCGTCATACCCGCGTCCGCCCTGGAAATTGAGATTGACCGAGTTCTCGCGGGTATAGTCGCCATCCCAAAAATCCTGCTGCATATCGATGCGGACCGTGTTCCCACCGCCCCAAATTTCGGCGTTGACCGTATCCGCGCCTTTGATATCGACCCAGTTGTCGCCGGACCCGCCCAGATGGAGCGCCCCTATATCGTCGGCATCGTAGATATTGACGGAATTTGCGCCCCAATCGGTCCAGATATCGACATCGTCGACATCCTGGAACCGCATCCAATTGCCGCCGCCAGTGGCATAGAAGCTGATATCGTCAGCGTCATAGACCTGGACGCTATTGTTGGAATTACCGTACTGATCAAAATTGAACCGGACGTCATAGGCATCCTCTACCTTGAACCATGAGCCGCCGGCATCGGTGTCGATCCAAACGTCACTGACATCGGTGATTTGGGCGCTCACGCCGCGGGAATTGTTGAAGTTGACCGAGACATTGCCCCAGTCCTTGATGCTGGCCCAGCTTGTGTTCCCCAGGGTCTCGTTGAAGTCCGCACCCCAAAAGCGGTCCCAGGAATCCGCGTGGTAGTTTGTCACCTTATGTCTCCTGCGCGTGTCGTCACGGGCGTTTGATCCGTACTAGGCGACGATGCACGGGATCGGTGGCCCGGCTCTTCGTGATATACGTCAACCTTTTGCGACAGAATTCAGACCCGAACAGTCACATCCCTTGCCCGTGTTCCGCAGCAGATGCGGAACAAAAGATGCGACCGCCCTCCTTCGGCGAAAACTTCGGGCCGGAGATTACTCAAATAGCCGGAATAACGAACATATTTCCGACAAGTTGACCGATATGCGCGCAAAGTTGTCCCCTTCGTGACCGCTTTCGCCTTTCTCGATCTGGGCAAGCCGGTACACTCACAGCAGGAAACAGCCGCACAATTCGACTCGGGTTGAGGCATATGAATAGCGTCATGTTGCGCCCCATCCCGGTCGCGATCGCCGTAAGCTTGCTGGTTTTGATCGGCTTTTGGGCCGTTGAAGGAAAAAGTGAGCAGTCACCCCCACTGTGCGGGCAGTCTATTGCCGAAACACCGACGGCGACTGTCTTCGACCATAACTCGGTACAGGAGTTGCTTTTCCTCCGTGCCGACTTTCTGCTTGATACGAGCGGGGCGGAACGGCCCGACGACCTTGACGGCAAAGATTTCCTTAAGTCACCCTGCCTCGACCGTTATCCGGCCCCGGCACCGGGAGCAGCGCTTTGGCTCCGATTCAGTATCCAAAACGACACGAACACGGCGCGCGACTGGCGGATCGGCTTCAGCGAATATCTTTACGGTTCGACAATTCTTTACCGTGACGATCCGCAATCCGAACCGCTAGCGGCTGCGGGCCGAAGCGTTCCACGGCAGGAACGGACATTCATCAGCCTCCGCCCTCAGCTTCCCCTCTCACTCGCGGCGGGTGAAAAACGGACCTACTATCTGCGGATCGCCGAAACCTGGGATGTGGCCGTTACTCCCTACGTCATGAGTCCGGCCACAGCATATACCCAGAACGAATTCGCCAGCCTGGTATCTGCTCTTTTCCTAGGGTTTCTGGCAGCTACGCTCGTCATCAGCCTGGTGCTGTTCCGGCATGCGGACGTTACCAACTACCAATTCTATTCCCTTTACGTCATCAGCATGCTGGTTTCCTCCCTGCTCTACGATGGATGGTTCCACCATTTGACGGAGTCCGGCTTGGATTTTGTTCTGATGGTGCGGGCGATCGAGGCGCTCTTTGCGCTTTGCGCTGTCGGATATGTTCTGTTCTGCCAAAACATCCTGACCTTGACCACGGATCGGCCCAAATGGCCGCGATTTTTCTCGTTAGGCCTTGGTGCCCTCACGGTCAGCGCGGTCTTTGCCGTCCTCGATCCTTGGATTTTCGACCTGCCACTCACTCTCGTCATCCTGTTCCTGCAACTCGGGGTACTGGTAGCGGCCGTCATGCGCATCAAGGACGGTATTCCGGAAGCTAAACCCGTCGCCGCTTCAGCGGCTTCCCTGTTTATCCTGATCACAATTGGGCACATTCCTTATATATTGACGTTCCACCTGGACACAGCGGACGCGTCCACAAAACTCGCTTTTGAACAAATGAGCGAAGTGGCCTTTTATGCAGCCGTGTTGGGTGAAGCTATTTTCATGGGGATCGCGATCGCGGTGCGGGTCAACTCCCTGCAAGCGCAACGGCTTGCCGCAACGGCTGAGGCAAACGCGCTCAAGCACGAAGCCCAGGCAATAAGAGCAACCCTCGACGAGGCCAGAAGAGTGTCCGGAAGCCGTATCGCGGCATTGGAAACACGCTTGATAGAAACCGCGAACGATACGGAAAAAGTGTCGTTGGCCCCGGCGGATAGCCGCTTCCTCGACTGGGCCAAGGAGCTGGTGCAAGCAAATATCGGCGATCCCGCCTTCGGAGTCCGTCAGCTTTCGGCCGCCTTGGGTACCAGTGAGAAGACATTGGGGCGGCGGTTGAAACAGTCCCTCGGTCTGACCCCGGTCGCCTTTATCCGGCAAGAGCGCCTGAACCGTGCGCGGGACATGCTCTTGATCCGGCAATTCAATACAGTGGCAGAGACCGCACATGCGGTCGGCTTTTCCAGCACGGGCCATTTCGCAAAACTATATCGCGAGGCATTTGGTGAGACGCCAAATGCGACGCTTCGCGCGGCAATACGGGACCATCAAGACTAAGACGTCGCCCCGAAACGACCAAGTGATTGTGCTGAGGGCGTTCGTTCAGCTTGTTTCAGTGCTATGTGGCGGGAAGTGACCGCCTATATACGCGATCCACCATCCTCGTGCGGGCCATCCGGGGATCCTTCGGCCTGGAACAGCGTGCGGTCCATTGAGTAGCGCCGTGGGATTTTCGCGCGCCGCCAGCGGGGACCTTCAGAAATCCCTGAAACGAAAACGGCGGCGCTCATTAGCGCCGCCGCCAGTTTTCGTACTGGCCGTTCGATCAGCCGGCCGCCTTCACCTCGCGGCGGCGGCGGTGCAGGATCGGTTCGGTATAACCGCTTGGCTGGTTGATGCCTTCGAAGACCAGCTCGCGCGCGGACTGAAAAGCAATGCTGGCGTCATAGTCCGGCGCCATATTGCGATAACCCGGGTCGCCCGCATTTTGTCCGTCGACCGCAACAGCCATGCGGCGGAAGGATTGATCGATCTGATCGGCGGTACATATGCCGTGCAGCAGCCAATTTGCCAGATGCTGCGCAGAGATACGCAGGGTCGCACGGTCTTCCATCAGGCCGACATCGTTGATGTCCGGCACCTTGGAACAGCCGACGCCCTGATCGACCCAGCGCACCACGTAACCCAGGATTGACTGGCATGAATTGTCCAGCTCCCGCGTGACTTCCTCGTCCGACAGGTTGCGCCCTTCCAACATCGGCGGCACCAGCAGGTCCGACAACGCAGCAGGCGTGCGTTGGGCGATTTCCTTCTGCCGTTCATGCACGTCTACTTCGTGGTAGTGCAGGGCGTGCAGCGTAGCGGCCGTCGGAGACGGTACCCAGGCTGTGTTAGCGCCCGCCATAGGATGGCCCGATTTGACTTCCAGCATCTCGGCCATGGCATCGGGCTTGGCCCACATGCCCTTGCCGATCTGAGCATGCCCGGCGAGCCCCGCCGCCAGACCTATATCGACATTGTTGTTCTCGTAGGTGCCGAGCCAGACGGCAGATTTCATGTCATTCTTCGGCAGGACCGGCCCGGCCTGCATGGAGGTATGGATCTCATCCCCCGTGCGGTCCAAGAATCCGGTGTTGATGAAGACCAAACGGTCTTTCACGGCACGAATGCATTCCTTGAGGTTGGCGCTCGTCCGCCGTTCCTCATCCATTACCCCAACCTTCAGCGTATTCCGCTCAAGACCGAGCACATCTTCCACCCGGTCGAAGAGCGTGTTGGTGAAGGCAGCTTCCTCAGGTCCGTGCATCTTCGGTTTGACGATATAAACGCTTCCCGCACGAGAGTTCCGCATGCCAGTGGATTTCTTCAAGTCATGCACTGCACAAAGCGAAGTGATCATGCCGTCCAGGATACCTTCAGGCGTTTCCTTACCATCTTCACCCAGTACGGCGTCCGTCGTCATCAGATGGCCAACGTTGCGCACAAGCAGCAGGCTGCGCCCCGGCACGGAATAAGTTTCTCCGTCCGGCCCCGTGAAGTCTCGGTCTGGATTGAGGCGACGGGTCATAGTCTGACCGTTCTTTTCGAAGCTCTCTTCCAGGTCACCCTTCATCAAGCCCAGCCAGTTCGCATAGACGAGGACCTTGTCCTCGGCATCAACCGCTGCGACCGAATCCTCACAGTCCTGGATTGCCGTCAGGGCCGATTCCAGCACGACGTCTTCCAGATTTGACGGGCTCTCCGCGCCGATCGGGCTGTCCGGGTTGAACTTCAACTCCACATGCAGACCGTTGTGGCGGAACAGAAGCGACTTCGTCGCTCCCTCACCCGCATGGCCGACGAACTGGGTGGTATCGGCAAGGCCGGTTTCCGTCCCATCGGCAAGCGTGACGACAACACCGTCCGCGCCCGCAACATAGGATTTCGCACCGGCATGCGACCCGCTGCCCAGCGGCACCGCCGTGTCGAGATAGGATGCGGCGCGCGCCACGACTTCCGCGCCACGCTTCGCATTGAAGCCCTTGCCCGGCGCCAGGTCACCATCCTGCGGCACGGCGTCGGTCCCATAGAGCGCGTCGTAAAGACTGCCCCAGCGCGCATTCGCGGCATTGAGGGCAAACCGCGCGTTCATGACCGGCACAACAAGCTGCGGTCCCGCCACAGTCGCGATTTCCGGGTCGACATTCGTTGTACCGACCTTGAAATCAGGCCCTTCGGGGACGAGATATCCGATTTCGCGCAGAAAAGCCTGATAGGCTGCACCGTCGATCGCTTGGCCCTTGCGTGCCTTGTGCCAATCGTCGATCTGCGCCTGCAGGCTGTCGCGCTTTGCGAGCAGCGCCCTGTTGATCGGGGCGAGATCCGCGAGAATGGCCGCATATCCGGACCAGAAACCGTCCGCATCGACGCCGGTGTCCGGCAAGGCCTGTTCCTCGATAAAGGCCGCCAAGCCTGAATCAACCTGCAAGTTCGCTCTCGTGACTCGACTATCCACGCGTTCTTCCCCTCTGACTATTTTTCCAGCAACGCAGCTCATTGCATATTAAGTATGCCGCACGAGCGAGAGGAATCCACGTCGGGCACGGGTTTTCAAACCGAATTTTTCATTTTGCGCCTAATTCGACCATTGCTGACACTTTACGTCACCTTCCGGCGGGCGAGGCTGTGCGGGCCGATTGGTCCGTCAGCCCCAATTAAGCTGCAATGGCGTCGGGAATGAAGACGGAATCCGCCTCATAAGTGATTCCGGCACGCAGACAGAAGGCCGGGCGAATCAATTGGTCACTGGCGACCTTGGTGCCGCTGTTGTCCGAAAGCTGGAATTTGCCGGTTTCAACCTTGAGAACGCTTATGTCGGCGTCAAAGCCCGGTTGCAGGGACCCGATCCGATCTTCCATCCGGATCAGCTTCGCCGGGTGCGAGGTTACCATCGCAATAACTTCCGGCAATGACAGGCCGAGATACAACAATTCCGTCATCGCGATCGTCAGGTTGAAGGGCGCGACGCCAAAGAACGGACTCGACGTGCGCACCGCATCTGACTGACCGTCGGGAACGGTGACGTTATAACCGTGCATGTCCGCGCCCAGCGTGTAGGGGGTAATCCCCGCTTCCAGGACACGTTTCGCCGCATCGAAACTGAAATGCGAACCATGTCCCACATCGACGAGAATCTGCTTCTCGTGAACCGCTTCCAACAGGATGGGATGAACTTCGCCCGTGTCGGAAACGAACCCGCCCGGATGGCGTGTGAACGGATGGGCTAGAATATCGCCAGGTTTCATGATCGGAACCAATTCCGTGATCAGTTCCTCAGCGTCCGGGATTCGACCACTCTCATCGGTCGGCCAAAGCTGCCCCAGATGTATATACAGGGGCAAATCGGTCTCCCGAGCGATTTGCGCGCCGATCTTGATGACATCAAGGCCCCAGCGCGATTGGCCGCCGATTTCGGCATGCGCCTTGATCCCTTTGATCAGATCCTTGTTTTCATTGGCAACGCGGATCGTGTGTTCGGCATTCACACCGTTCGGGCCGTAAAGTTCCGGGTAGAGATGCCCTTCCAATCCGCCGACCAAATAGCAGGAAATGAAGGCAAGAACCCGGCTGGCAGACGGTTCGGAAATGAAATGGCGGAAGCCGCCCAAGGTCATGCAACTTGGTCCGCCTTGATCGATCAGCGTTGTAACGCCCGACCGCACACCGACCAGATCCGGTTCCAATCCGAAACGCCCGGTCACATGCCGATATACATGGGCATGGGTGTCGATCATGCCCGGCACGACGACATGACCGTCGGCATCGATTCTGTTGAGCGCGCGGCTGTCCCGCAGGCTGGGCTCCACGGCGGCAATTTTTCCGTCGTTGATGGCAATGTCGAACTTGCCGTCCCGCCCGATCATCGGATCAATCACCCGACCATTTTCAACGATCGTTTCATACACCGCTGTCGTCATCTCAACCGCTTCCATACGTTTCAAGTTTCAGAAACACTCACCGTCATATCCCTATAGATTAAACGGGAACTGGGATCAGAAAAGAAAAAAGTTGTAAATACGACCATTCACATGACACATTTTGCACTGCAACCAAATCACAACACCGCGACCCGCCGCGATGGTACCTTCGGGGCGGGTGTGCATTAGGAACGGCGCGAGTACGGGGCAAGCGATGGCAGGCGACACAGGCACCAAGGAACGCAGCAATTCCGGCGTGGGCGCGCGGCAGATCCGCCGCGAAGACGACCGCCTATTGCGCGGAAAGGGACGCTTCGTCGCCGACATTAAAATGTCCGGCATGCAGGAACTCGCTTTTCTACGAAGTCCGCTGGCACATGCTCGTATCAAGTCGATCACCGTCCCGGATGCTCTTCGCGACACAGTTTATCTGGCGGCGGACCTGACCGGTGTAATCGGTATTCGCGCCGATTCCGGTTTGCCCGGTTTCCGCAGTTCCGTTCAGCCGATCCTGGCGGATACGAAGGTCCGTCATGTCGGCGAGTTGATCGCCGCTTGCCTGTCGGATACCCGTGCCGGTGCGGAAGACATCGCGGAAGAAATACAGACTGAGTTCGATGAATTGCCGGCGGTGTGGGACATGACGGCGGCTCAATCGCCGGACGCCCCGCTGATCCATGAAAATTGGGACAAGAACGCGTTTCTCGAAACGCAAACCGAGGTCGATTTCGACGGCGCTACCGCCGACGCCGCCGTTGTCGTCAACAAGACCTTCCGCACTGCGCGGCAATGCATGGCGCCTATCGAAGGGCGCGGGCTAGTGGCGGTCTGGGATCGCACACTTGAGGTCTTGACGCTTCATTCCGCAACGCAAATGCCGCATATCGTACGGACGGGATTGGCCGAATGCCTGGGCCTGGACCACGGGCAGGTCCGCGTCATCTCACCCGATGTCGGCGGCGGTTTCGGCTATAAGGGGATATTGCTGGCTGAGGAAGTCTGCGCCTGTTATCTGGCGATTAAGCTGGACCGCCCCATTCGCTGGATTGAAGATCGTCGCGAACACCTGACCGCCGGTGCGAATTGCCGTGAGCATTTCTATGACATTACCGGCTATGCTGCGGCTGACGGCACGCTTCTGGCCGTTGATTGCAACGCATTGGTCGATTCAGGGGCGTATTCCAGCTATCCGTTTTCCGCCTGTTTGGAAGCCGCCCAAGTCACCAGCATCCTGCCAGGCCCGTACAAGATGCGCGGATACCGGTGTTCCGCTACGTCGGTAACCACCAACAAACCGCCGATCCTGCCGTTTCGCGGTGTCGCCCGCACGGGCGTTTGTTTCGCGATCGAACTTCTGCTGGACGCCATCGCCAGGGAACTCAGCATCGCGCCGGAAGAAATCCGCGCACGAAACCTTGTGACGCCGCAGGAAATGCCTTTCACGAATATCACCAACAAATACTTCGACAGCGGCGACTATCCCGAAGCGTTGCGGCGCGCGATAGAAGCAATAGATCTGCCGTCAATTCGAAGCGAACAGAAATCCCAGACCGGACGGGAAAGGATCGGTGTCGGCTTATCCATTTTCTGTGAACAAGGCGCCCACGGCACATCCGTCTATCACGGATGGGGAATACCGATGGTCCCGGGTTTCGAACAGGCGACCGCCAGGCTGACACCGGATGGCGGCCTGGAACTTCGGGTCGGTGTGCATAGCCACGGCCAGGGTTTGGAAACAACCCTGGCGCAGATCGCCCATGAGCGTTTGGGCATCACCATCGAAAAGATAAAGGTGGTCCACGGCGATACTGCCTATACGCCCTATTCGACAGGCACTTGGGGGTCGCGATGCATCGTCATGGCCGGCGGCGCTGTTGCGACGGCTTGCGACGCACTCGGCCAGCGCATCCGCAACATTGCCGGGCATCTGCTTCAATCGGAGAACGACGATGTCGCATTGGAAGACGGCGTGGCACGGGCCGGGACGGCTTCGGTCAGCATCGAGGAAGTCGCGAAGACCTGGTATTTGAAGCCGCAACTATTGCCCGACGGCGTAGACCCCAGAGGTCTTGAGGCGACGGAAGGATACAAGACTGTCCAGGATACCGGGACGTTTTCCTATGCCTGCCACGCGGTGAAAGTGAGCGTCGATCTGGACCTGGGTCACGTCAAATTGCTGGATTATGTGATCGCCGAAGATGCCGGGACCATGATCAATCCGATGATCGTGGATGGGCAGGTTCTAGGCGGCGCCGTGCAGGGAATCGGCACCGCCTTGTTCGAAGAAATGCCTTTCAGCGAAACCGGGCAACCGATGGCATCCACCTTGGCGGATTATCATCTGCCCGTCGCCGCGGACATACCCGACATTCGCATTATCCATATGGAAACGCCGTCGCCCCTGAGTTATTTCGGCCAAAAGGGAATCGGTGAAAGCGGGGCGATCGGACCACCCGCCGCCATCGCGAATGCGGTTAACGATGCGTTGTCATCCCTGGGCGCCGAGGTCGCGCAGGTCCCTATGACGCCGGAAAGAATTTTGGCGGCGCTCGATCAAGCGGAAAAGGGCGACAAGGCATGAAACCCGTCGATTTTTCCTACCTCAATGCCATGAACCTGGAACAGGCAGAGAACGCTCTCGCCGGTCAGTCTTGTTCGATCGTTTCGGGAAACCAGTCACTGGGCCCGATGATGAATCTGAGGCTTGCGCGACCGGGTGTTCTGCTCGACGTCTCCCGTGTTGAGGAACTGCGCCGGGCAGAGGAAACGGATACGGAAGTCCGGTTCGGTGCCGCCGTCACCCATGCAGAAATCGAAGACGGGACCGTCCCGGACCCGACCGGCGGTTGGATGCGGGCGGCCGCTTCCAATATTGCGCATCGGGCCGTTCGCAACCGCGGCACAATCGGGGGCAGTCTGTGCCATGCAGACCCCGCCGCAGACTGGGTCACAGTCTTACCGGCATTGTCCGCGCAGATTTCCATCGCCGGCCCCGACGGTGTTCGAAAGGTCGACGCCATCGATTTCGTAGTAGGGCCCTATGCCACCGTTCTCGCCCCCGGTGAGATCGTCGTTTCCGTTGCGGTCCCCAAACCTTCCGCCGCCGCGCGGTGGGGGTACTGGAAATTCGTTCGGCAAGTTGGTGAGTTTTCGAAAGCAAGCGCCGCGATCCTTGACGATCCCGACACCGGCCGGTCGCGCGTGATCGTCGGCGCATTGGGCAGGCAACCGCTGTTGATCGACAAGCCCGATGACGTCATCGCCGGCCGGATAGACGGAAAGGCAGCCCTCTCGCACGCATTGCCGGATATGCCCGCATGCGCTGTCCGGATGCACGCAGTGGCCATCGACCGTGCGATCGAACAAATGGCTGGGTCGCCAGAATAGGAACCCGGGCGCGTCCCAATCATAGGAACTGGAGTTTCACTTTCCCCATGCAGACCGACGTTGAATTCCTTTTGAACGGAAAGAAGGTCACGGGCGCCGCTGAACCGCGCACCCATCTGGCCGATTTCATCCGCGAGGATGCGCTGGCCAGCGGCACCCATATCGGCTGCGAACAGGGTGTTTGTGGCGCTTGCACGGTTTTCGTCGACGGCCGCCCCACGCGATCTTGTATTACCCTTGCCGCAGCCTGCAACGGCGCCGACATTCGCACAGTGGAAGGTTTCGATACCGACCCCTTGATGGAAGCCATCCGGGACAGTTTCAAACGTCATCACGGCCTTCAATGCGGGTTCTGCACGCCCGGCATGCTGACGACGGCATATGATATCATCCGCCGCATCCCGGATGCTGACCGGGAAACCATCCGCAAGGAATTGTCGGGCAATCTGTGCCGGTGCACGGGCTATGCCGGCATCGTCGACGCGATAGAAGATGTTTTGAAAGAGGCCCCGGCAGCGGCGTTACAGCCCACTGAGCGGCCGCGCTCGGCGATAAGCGCAACGTCTGCAGCGCCAAAGGCCGCGGAGATTTCCGATTCCAAGCAAGCGCCTTCGCCCGAAACGGTCATTGTGGCCGACATGGCATTGCCCGCGGCCGACTCTTTCGAAACGGCAACTGTGCTAAGGAAAACAATGCACCTTTCGGCCGGCCCCGAAGAAGCGTGGCGGCTGATTTCGTCCCCAGAGGCAATCGTGTCCTGCATCCCCGGCGCCACTCTATCCGGCCCAGTCACCAATGGTATCGCCAACGGCGCCTGCAATGTATCGGCGGGCCCGATCAAGGCGCAATTCCGCGGCACCGCCAGCATCACCTATCTACCGGAAACGAAATCCGGCCAGTTGCTGGGACGCGGAAAAGACGGTTTGAGCAGAAGCGGCCTGGAAGGCCGCCTGGATTTCCAATTGGTTCCGAACGACAATGCCAGCGACATCAACCTGGAAATGCGGTACCGGTTGAACGGTCCCTTGTCGCAATTCGGCAGACCGGCCTTGGTTGAAGAGATCGCCAACGGCCTTCTTGCAGATATAGCCCAAGCCATCGACGCAACATTGTCCGGCAATGATGCAACGGCCGGCCGGACACAGCCGCAACGCTCTCTCAGCGGTTTTCGGCTGCTGTTCAACGCGTTCAAAGGCCTGATCAGGCGCACCTTGTCGACTCGCTAGGGAATCCCCTACCTTGCAAACAATAATTCTAGCAGGTTTGGGATTCCATGACGAAAGTACGCATGGCTGCGGATATGAGCCGCGCCGACGAAGACGATCTGTGGCGCAGCGGCGACGTTTCGTTGCGACCCGGGTTTCTGATCCGCCGGCTGCATCAAATCCATACAGGCTTATTCCTGGAATCCTGCGGCGAGGAGAACATAACGCCGGTCATGTATTCCGTTCTGTCCTGTTTGTCACAGAACGGACCTTTGGATCAGACGACACTGGCCAAAGCGGTTGCGATCGACAAGACGAACATGACCGACATCCTGAAACGCCTGATGAACCGGGGCTACGTCATCCGCGAGGTCGCGGATACGGACCGACGCATGCGGCTGACCACCCTGACGGCCGCGGGGAAAGCGGTTCTGGAACGCACCGACCCATTTGCCCGGGACGCGCATCGCAGAACACTGGATGCCTTGTCGCCGCAGGACCGGGTCCGGTTCACCGAAATGATGATGACAATCGTCGCAGCGGCGGAGAACGACGCCGTTTGACCAAATGGGGCAACCGGCGCGGCACTGTCCGACCGGACGACTGCCTCCAACCGTCTGGAGGCACACCATGACGTCACCCAAGCCCGCCACCCTGCAATCCTATCGCCAAATGTTGGCGGTCGACCCCGTTTTGAAGCGAATTGCGCGCTTGTCCGACCTGTTGGACAACCTGCCCGACCGAACGCTGTTTCACGCCGGTCCTCCTTTTAAGTCGCTCAAAAATTTGCCCGCGCCGATCCTGAATGCGTCATCCGCGGCGGCCGTCCAAGAAGGATTCGCCGATACCCTCGATGCGGCGCGGAGCGCGGTCAAATCCGGCGACATCCATCTGTGTCCCGCCCAGGATTTCGGAATCGTAACCCCTTTGGCCTTCGTCGCGGGGCCTAGCATGTACGCAGTTGCCGTAGAGGACCGCGCCGCACCGGGTCAGATTGTTGTGTCACCGCTTAACGATGGTCCACCGTCCGGGTGTTTGCGGTTCGGCACAGCCAACGACGCGGGACGCGGGCTGCTGGACGCACTGTGCGGGGAGGTCGGTGCCGACCTGGCAAGAGGCTTCTCCAGCAGTCCCGCGAACCCGCTGGCGCTCTTGCCGCTGATGTCGGCGGCAATCGGGAAAGGCGACGACCTTCACGGGCAGGTCGCGGCTGCCAACGCCCTGTTGCGTCCTGCCTTGGGGTCTGACTTGTCCGATGCAAGCGAAGACTATTTGGATCAAGCCGGACAGTTCGTGCTGAACGTGATAATGGCTGCCTGCGGCCTTATGCTAAAAGCAGGGAACGGCGTCGCAGGAAGCGAGATGGTAACGGCGAGCGGCGGAAACGGGCAAGAGATCGGTTATCAGATCGCAAACGCCCCAGGCGATTGGATTACCCTGCCGGCCACCAGACCGGTGGGGCCGGCCCTTCCCGGCAAAGAAAAATCCACGGCCCTGCCAGCTATCGGCGACAGCGCTGTGATCGATGCCTTGGGTTTCGGCGCGGCCTGCCTACGTTTCGCGCCCACCCTTCACGACCCATTGAAGCCGCATATCCCGGATATCTATGCGAACGCGGCGGCGCATGACGCTTATATCGGACCCCATCCCAAATTCTCCTATCCTGGCCTGAAACTGGGCCTGGACCTGTCACAACCAAGGCAATGTTTGGGTATTATGCTGGGCATGGTTGAGGAAACGGGCACCGAAGGATTGATCGGGCGGGGAGTCGCGCCATGGCCGGATGCATGACGTCGGGTACAGGCTTTCAACCCAAAGGGATTTTGCCCCTAGTCGTCGACGATGGCCTGCAAGCAGATATGAACCATGCCCCCGTCTTCCTTCACTGTATAACGACGCAGAGGTGGAAGCGCCCAGCCCGGCCCGCAAATACCGTCCGACAAACGGAACTTCGCCATATGGCGCGGGCAATTGATATGCCCGTCAGCGACGCGACCTTCCACCAGTCGCGCAAACTGATGCGGGCACTGACCTTGATAGGCACCGATGGTTTCTCCATGCCGGATCAATACGAAGATGTTCTCCCCAATCAGGACTTCATGCGGCTTGTCAGGCAGAAGTTCCACGGACGGAACAACCGCAATCCATTGAAGGTCTTCGGGACTCGACATCGGGCTTTCTCTACTCGTTTGGAATTTACGTCATGAAGCCAGTTACAGACGCCGCCCCGCACTTCACCCGACCGACAACCGATTGCTGGCAGGCTCTGTTGCCCGGTAGTGACGAGCGAACGACGCAGGGGCCGCCGTTTCAATATACCTATCCCGCCCCTCTGCCCAATGGACAAGTCCTGGAACTGCCTATCCGCGCCATTCCCGGAACCGACCGCGCGGTTGCATCCCTGATCGCCAATCACGCGAGTTTCTCGGTCATCGAAACGCTTGTATCCCTGATGGCGCCGATGGCCGCGGCCGAGAAGCCAGACTGTATCGTGGGCCTGCCGACACTGGGTCTTGCCTTCGCACCCAACGTCGCCGAGCGACTGGGTCATCAAAATTTCGCGCCACTCGGTTATTCGAAGAAATTCTGGTACAGCGCGGACCTATCCGTGCCGGTGCAGTCGATTACCAGCCCTGGCGGGAACAAATCGCTCTATATCGACCCAAACATCGTTCCGCGCATATCGGGCAAACGGGTCATTCTTGTTGACGATGCCATATCGTCCGGCACCACGGCCGTCGCCGCCTTCGCACTGCTTGGGCAGTTGGATTGCAAAATTTGCGGTTTCGTCTGCGCCATGCGGCAAGGCGTAACTTGGCGTGAGAAACTGAATGCTATCGGGCCCGACTATGCTTCCCTCGTGAAAAGCCCTCTAGCAGGGCCGATATTCGAAAAAGTCGATGACGGTTGGGTGCCCCTTCCCGGCACGCTCGACAGGGCATGACACGGGTTTTCCGGAATCCTCAAATGCCCATATAGGCTTCGCGTACCCGTGGGTCTTCCCCCAATACGCTTGTTTCGCCGGACATGCTGACCCGCCCGGTTTCGATCACGAAAGCGCGGCTTGCAACGTCGAAGGCCGTCATGACGTCCTGTTCTACGAGCAGGATCGTCAATCCCGTTCCGTTGATTTCGATCAGGGCCTCACTCAATCTCTCCACAAGCCGCGGCGCCAGCCCAAGCGACAATTCGTCGATCACCAGCAAACGGGGCCGCGACATGATTCCACGGCCAATCGCACACATCTGCTGCTCTCCACCCGACATCGTCGTTGCGTCCTGCAGCCGCCGTTCTTTCAGGATCGGGAACAAGTCCAAGACAAAGTCCATGTCGTCCCGCACCGCGCTCTTGTCACGCCGAAGATAGGCGCCCAGCAACAAATTGTCCTCGACCGTCAGGCCCTTGAACAAACGTCGTCCTTCCGGAACATGGGCGATCCCGCGCGTCAGAACCTCATCCGGTCGCGCACCTGCTATTTCTTCGCCGTCGAAGACAATGGAGCCGGCTTTCGGCTCAATCAGCCCGGAAATTGTCCGAAGCAATGTGGTTTTCCCGGCGCCGTTCGACCCGACGACACAGGCAATTTCACCTTCGTTCACGGACAGTCCAATGTCCCATAGCACTTGGACATCGCCGTAGCCGGCCTGAAGGCCATCAATTTCAAGGATCGGTTTCGCCATTTAGCCAGCCACCTTGTATCTTTCAGCAAATTTGGCACCCAGATAGGCTTCGATGACCCGCTGGTCCTCGACTACCTGTTTCGGCGTTCCGTCGGCGATCAACTCACCATGGTGCAGAACCAGAAGCCGTTCCGACACGGACAAAACAACTTTCATCAGATGCTCGATGATAAGGATGGTGACGCCGCGGCCGGAAATTTGTTCGATCAGCTTCAACGCATCGTCGATTTCAGAAGCGTTCAGGCCGGCATTCACTTCATCGAGAAGCAGGACACTCGGCTTCATCGCCAAACTCTTCGCGAGTTCCAACCGTTTCCGGTTCGGGAGCGACAGGGACGATGCCGGCTCGTTTGCCACATGTCCCAGACCGACGAAGTCTAACTCCGCCTGGGCAGCTTCTTGACCCGCCGCGATACCGCCTGCGGCCCCGCCAAAGACAGCACCGGCGGAGACGTTTTCCAGCACGGTCATTTCCGGAAAGGGCTGAACGATCTGGAACGTGCGGGCCAAGCCCCGGCGCGCGGCCTGGAACGGTTTCTGGCTGCCGACATCCTCACCCTTGAAAATGACCTGCCCATCGGAAAGGGAATGGACGCCCGTCACCAGGTTGACCAAGGTCGTCTTTCCCGCGCCGTTCGGCCCGATCAACCCAACGATTTCACCTTGCTTCAAACCGAATGAGACATTTGAAACAGCGCTGACGCCGCCGAAGTTTTTGCTGACATTCTTAAGTTCGAGGATAGCGGTCATCCCTTAGCTTCCCCTTCAGATACAGTGTTCGATCGATCAGCGGACCGATTGGCCGAGAGCTTCTTCAGCAGATTTTTGTAACGGATCTTCAAAAGCCCTCCCGGCAAGAAGAAGATCAGGAATACGATGATGATGCCAAGAATTGCCCTGTTCCATTGCAGGAAGTTGGCCCAGAAGAATTCCTCAAGCAGGACGAACACACCTGCCCCAACGATCGGACCCGCCAAGGTTCCCGCCCCGCCTAGCAAGGCCATCACCGGTACCTTTACGGTCAGCAGAATGGAGAAGCTGTCCGTCGGATCGATGTAACCAACCCAGGAGGCATAGACCGCGCCAACGAGACCGCAGAACAAGGCAGAGAGCACAAAGGCCGCGATCTTGAACCGGGTGGTATCGACACCGACCATATCGGCAGCGTCTTCATTCTGATGAATGCAGCGCAGGCCGAAACCCAATCGGGAACGGTCCACGATAACAGTGGCCACGAAGGCGCCCCCCATCACGGCAAGCATGATATAGAGGATACGCGCAGCCACGACATCGGGCGTGCCCGTCATAAGCGGCACGTTCAGGCCGTCACCACCGCCGGTAACCGACCCCCAAGACGATATGATCAGCCGCGTTACTTCAACGATGGCAATCGAACCGATCGCGAAATAATGGCCTTTGAGCCGCAGGATGATTGCGCCAAGCGCCGCGGCAAATGCGGCGACGCCGACGGTTGCGATCATCCAGGCCGCTTCTGCCGGCAATCCCGCACGTTGGGACAGCGCCCCTATATAGCAACCCAGGCCGAAGAAGGCCGCGGTGGAAAACGAAGGATATCCCGTGAACCCGCCGATGAAATTCCATGACAGAGCAAGGGCTGAAAACATGGCGACGGATATCGCGATACGCGTCTCGTAGTTTCCGGCGAATTGAGGGATCAAGGCCAGTGCGATCGTATAGGCGACAACGGCGGCGATGCTCATTACTACCTGGCGGTTCATCACTCGTACCCCTTCACGCCGATAAGGCCTGTCGGGCGTACCACCAACAGGAAGAGCATCAGAAGGAAGCCGACCGTAATCGCGTTTTGCGGACCGATCGTGTAACCGGCGACGCTTTCGATCAGTCCAAGCGCTAAGCCGCCGACCAAGGCGCCGGGCACACTGCCCAAACCGCCGATGACACAAACAACAAACGCCTTCCCCAGGAAAACGCCCGTCAGATTGGTGGTGACCGGAAAGACCATCGCAAAAATAGCACCAGCGGCGCCGGCCATAAGCGCACCGATCCCGAAAGTGATGGAATAAACTTGGTTGACTCGGATACCCATCAGCGCGGCCGCCTGCCGGTCCATTCTAACCGCGACAATCGCCCGTCCGATCCTGGACCCACGCATGACAAGATACAGCAGCGCCGTCAGCACCAACGCCAACGCCATGCCCAACAACCGATCAATCGGCAGATACACATCGCCGAAGGACAGTGTACCAAGGTCAAGCGTTACGCGGCGCGGCGTCGCCGTGAAGAATACCGTCATCAGGTTATAGAGGATCATATCCAACCCGAAGGTCAGGGTCAGTGTAGTGAGAACCGGCGCCGTGACGACTTTATTGATGAACAGATGTTGAAGAACGTAGCCCAAGGCGAACAGAGCCAGGGCGACGAAAGGCAACAGAATGATCGGGTAGATACCTGTGTAGTGCCACGCAAAATAGGTGAGGTATCCACCCAGGATAATGAAAGAACCGTGCAGCATGTTGATTACGTTCAGCACCCCCCAAACCAGGGAGAACCCAATCGCGATGCAGGCGTAGAGAGCGCCGAGCACAATGCCATTTAGAAGTATTTGGAAAACGTCCACGGTCTTTGGGACCCCGATGAAGTTGAGCGTGGGAGAAGTTGGCCTTCAAACATCACCGCCATGGGCACCGTGATCCTGGCACCCATGGCTGTGTGATTATAGAACCGTCGGGCTTTACTTGATCATCGTCATTTCGGCGTCGGCGATAGCGGCCGGATAAAGGACTTTGATCGCCTCGCCCTGGACCTGGATGATCGGCATCTCACGGCCCTGATTCATGCCGTTGTCGCCGAAATCGATGGGACCGTAGAAGGTCAGGACTTCAGTGGCGGCAAGGGCGTCGCGCACTGCTGTCTTGTCGGTGGACCCGGCCGTCTGCACGGCGTTGACCAACACATCTGCCGCCGCAGCGCATGACCCGTGGACGTAATCGGGATCGCCGCCGAACTTGGCGACGAAGTCCTTGTAGAAATCGGCCGTGCTGCTCCAGGCACCGATCGTGTCGGTGTAAGAGGTCGCATGATGCCACCAGGTTGAGCTGGTCACACCATCGGCGAGCTCACCGAGCCCTTCCGTGAATTCCGCATAGGCCGGACCGGTCACCATGGTGATGATGGGCGCATCAATGCCCAGATCCGACATCTGCTTGCGGCCCAGGATCAAATCCTGCGTATAGCCGGTCATGTAAATCCAGTCAGGCGATGCCGATTTGATAGCGGAAACGGCCGCCGAATGATCCATCGTGCCGACTGCGTAAAGTTCGTTATAGACGACATCGAGCCCGGCATTTCCGGCCGAGGCCGCCAGAGCTGTGGCCATCGCCTTCGGGAACACGTCGTCCCGGCCGTAGACCGCGACTTTACTCAAACCCGGCATTTTTTCCTTGAAGTAAGCGACCATCGACTCAGTCATGCCGGTGTTCGGTGCCAAGGTTCCGAAGAGATACTTGAAGCCCTGGTCATAAACCGAAACGGAAGAGGCCACACAAGCAACCAACGGCGTCTGATACCGTTCGGCAACCGCCGCCACGATCTTGGTGTGCCCCGAACCGAAGGGCGCCATCAGCACATCGACACCGTCATCGGTAATCAGTTTTTCGGCCAACTGCCCCGCGCGCTTACCATCCGTCTGGTAATCATAATAGACGAGTTCGACCGGCATCTTCTTGCCGTCAACCTCAATCCCGCCATTCGCGGTGACCTTGTCGAGCCACAATTGCCAAACGGCTTCCTGCTTTTTGCCTTCGTCGGCAAGCCCACCGGTCAGCGCCAAGGGCGCGCCGATTTTTAGCACGCCGTCTTCGTCCGCCAGTGCCGGACCAGCCAAGAAAGCAGATGCCAGAACCGTTGCAGAAACGGTTAGCTTTGCCAGGTGTCGAATAGTGTTACGCATGATCGCCCCTTTTTGTTCAGTAGAGCCCCGTGCAGCGCCGTCATCCCGAACGGCCCGGCCGTGATCTCCGTTGTTCTGGGTTTGCAGCGCAGCAAAGGTCATGCCATTTGTCGTAACTACCAACAATTCTGTCATATCGGTTCTGAACGTGAACTGCATCGGCCCGCGCCTGTGGTTAGAAAATGGGCAATTGATAATCAGTACCGATTAATTCTTGAGCAGGCAGCTCAGCTACTCCGGTAAAACACATGCGTTTTGAAAGTGGAAAAACGTCTACCGCCGCTGCGTGGAATGTAACGACTGAGGCCCGCGCGTGCCGAGACTCTCCTCAATCCATGTGCGGCGTTTGTCGGCAAGCATACATCAAGCCGTCTATCCGAAACGCGCTTCAAGCACCTTGGTTACCTGATCGATGAACCGCGTAGCGGCAATGGGAAGCGTCCGGTTCTTTAACTGCCCCATATAGATTGTCCCGCTCGGCATATCACGCGGGTCGATCATCGCCGACGCCATGCCGGGAACAGTGCCGTCGGTCGGCAAGCCGATCGGAATCTGGAACGAAACAATGTTCTCCGTGGTCGCCTGGAAGCGAAGAAACTCGAAACTGTCGGATTCAATAACCAAATTCATCGTAAGCGTGGAATCGATCAAAATCGTCTCCAGCAAAGAACGGACACCGGATGACTTGGTAGGCAGCGCGACAGGGTAGCTCAGGCAATCCGCGAGGCGGACCGTGCTTTGTCCCGACAGAGGGTGATCAGCGGAAAAGACGGCATGGACAGGTTGGCGAATGGTCCGGATCGTCTGGAACTCGGCCAGGCGAACAGGCTCGAAGACCAGAGCGATATCGGCTGTGAAATCGACGAGCGCCTCTTCCGCGGCAGCCCGGTCGCGCAAGAAAACGCCGAAGCTGACACCCGGATGTTCCCGCCGATAGGTGGCAATCTGTTCAGGAAGGAAATACGGCAGCAGCGCCTGGCTGCACGCGATTGAGACATGGCCCCGCCGCACCCCAGACAGATCCGCGATCTGGGATCGGACGCGGTCCAGGTCGGAAAACTGCTTCCGAATGTGATCAACCAGTATTTCACCGGCACTGTTCAGCCGCACTCCCCGCGGCAACCGTTCGAAGACAGGCACGCCCAGGTCTTCCTCAATCGCCAATATTCGACGGTTTAGTGCCGTCGACGTAATCGATAACTCCTCCGCCGCCTTCCGGATGGACCCAGCGCGGGCCACCGCGTCGACGTAACGCAAGGTCGTGATGTGCTTCATTCAGGCCTCTGACATTCTACTGCTGCAATTTTTGCATCGCATTGCTGCGTTTATAGCAGAAGACAGAAGCGGTCAGATACACCCAAAATGCTGCTGGGCATACGCAACAGGCTGAAAAAGGGGTTGGCATCAACAAACCCCGGCCAAGCGAAACCCTACCGGGGGAAACGGTCACGACGCTGAGCATTCGATGGCGAATGCTGAAGAGCGCAATTAACCGTACCGTTGGGGGCATCGTCGGCATCCATGCACGACCAATCATTCGATATCATCAGTCTACACAGTGCCTACGCATCGGGCGCCAAGCCGGAAGACGTCATCGCCGAATGCTATCGCCGCATCCGTGCCAATGGCGATCCTGGGATTTTCCTGCATCTAATCGATGAAGAAGCCGCCCTGGCTGAAGCACATGCGCTGGGTGTCTTCGATCCGGAAGCCAAGCCGCTTTGGGGGATCCCCTTCGCCATTAAGGACAATATCGACGTCGCAGGCGCGCCGACAACGGCTGCCTGCCCCGCTTTCACTTATAGGCCGGGCGCGGATTCCTATGTCGTAGCGAAACTGCGTGAAGCGGGCGCCATTCCGATCGGTAAAACCAATCTGGATCAATTCGCGACGGGGCTGGTCGGCGTGCGCACCCCGCATCCGGTTCCCAAAAACGCTATCGACCCGGAAATCGTGCCCGGTGGGTCGAGCGCGGGCTCGGCAGTTTCGGTCGCACTGGGTCTGGTCGGCTTCTCGTTGGGGACCGACACCGCCGGATCCGGCCGGGTGCCGGCGGCACTCAACAATATCGTCGGCGTCAAGCCGAGCCTTGGGTTGCTGTCGGCTACCGGGTCGGTACCCGCCTGCCGCACTCTCGACACCATCTCGATTTTCGCGCTAACCGCGGAAGACGGTCACAGAGTCCTTCAAGCCGCAGCAGGTTATGACCCGAAGGATGCCTATTCGCGCGATATGCCCGTATCGCCACTCGCACCCCCGCCGGAACATCTGCGCATCGGGGTGCCCGATGCCAATTCCCGCAAATTCTTCGGCGACAGCGCCCAGGCCGAATCTTTCGAAGCGGCAATCGAACAGATAAAAGCCTTTGGCGCACAAATCGAACACATCGACCTAACACCCTTCTACCAAATCGCGGAAATGCTCTACGAAGGCGTATGGGTGGCGGAACGGAACACCGTCGTCGAACCCCTATTGAAAACGAAGCCCGATGCCGTTCATCCGGTCATTCGGACCATTGTGTCCAAGGCGGAGGGGTTCTCGGCGACCGATACCTTCCGCTCGTTTTACCGGATGGAGGAATTGCGGCGGATGGCCCGGACGGCAATGGAAGGGCTTGAGGTTCTTCTGGTCCCGACCATTCCTTCCTTCTGCACGGTCAAGGAAATCAGCGAAGACCCGATTGGTCCGAACAGCCGGCTTGGCACCTACACCAACTTCGTCAATCTGCTGGATCTCTGTGGAGTCGCGGTCCCGACGCCGACACGCACCGATGGCCGCCCCGGCAATGTCACTTTGTTGGCCAAAGCAGGCGCCGACGCCTTACTGGCCGGATTGGCGGCTAAAATTCACAGGGCCGCAGACGTCAAATTGGGTGCCACGGATTGGGCCTATCCGGCGACCGAACCGCTGGCACCCGCCGCCGGTGCACGCGAGATAACCATCGCCGCCGTTGGCGCCCATATGTCGGGCTTGCCGCTCAACACTGAACTTACGCGCCTCGGCGCCCGCTACCTGAAGACAACACGGACGGACGCCGGATACCGGCTTTACAGACTGGCCGGCGGCCCACCTGCACGCCCCGGCCTGGTTCGCGACGAGAAGGGCGCCTCTATCGAAGTCGAACTTTGGGCAATGCCCGAGGAAAACTTCGGCGCCTTTATGCGCGGCATTCCGTCTCCACTTGGTATCGGCACAGTGACCCTTGAATGCGGGGAAACGACGAACGGCTTTATCTGCGAAAGCGCCGGGCTGGATGGCGCCAGCGACATTACGGAATACGGCGGTTGGCGGAACTTCCTCGCCTCGCTGACGACAACGAATAACCACAAACCAATAACCAGCATGCAAGGAGAGCAACATGCAGAGGCGTGATTTTCTAAAAAGTGCAGCGGTACTAGGGGCCAGTACGCTTCCCTTTATCCGCTCCCTGCCCGCAAGCGCGGCCACCGACGGTGTGGTTGTCGTCGCGATGGGACAAACGATCAACAGTCTGGATATCCACCGCACCGGCACGAACCGGCCGAGCTACCAGGTAGCCGTCAATGTCTACGACCGCCTGGTCAGCTTCGGCACCAAGAGCACGCCCGATGGCGGCCTGTCCTATGACTATTCGACTATTGTACCGGAAGTGGCGGAAAGCTGGACCGTTTCGGACGACGGCACCCACATGACCTTCAACCTGCGCAAGAACGGCGTCTTCCACGACGGATCGCCGATCACCGCGCAGGATGTGAAATGGTCCTTTGACCGTGCTGTCACCGTCGGCGGCTTCCCGACAGTTCAGATGAAAGCCGGTTCCCTGGAGAAGCCGGAACAGTTCGAAGTGATCGACGACTACACATTCAAGATCAACCTGTTGCGTCCGTCCAAGCTGACACTGCCGGATCTGGCCGTGCCGGTTCCGATGATCATCAATTCAAAGGTCGCGATGGAACACGCGACCACGGACGATCCCTGGGCCACAGAGTATCTGCACAAGACGCCAGCCGGGTCGGGCGCATACAAGGTCGCCCGGTGGGAACCGGGCCAACAGTTGGTTTACGAACGGAACGACAATTGGACGTCCGGTCCGGTGCCGGCGGTCAAACGCGTAATCGTCCGTGAAGTGCCGAGCCAAGCGACACGGCGCGCGTTGTTGGAGCGCGGCGACATCCAGATGTCCTTCAACATGCCGAACAAGGATGCGAAGGAACTATCGGATAAGGAAGGCATCGACATTTTTTCGACCCCGGTCGAAAACGCGATCTACTGTCTTTGCCCGAACCTTGCGTTCGAGCCGTTCAAGAACAAGCTGGTGCGTCAGGCCGTCGCCTATTCAGTGCCTTATGAAGATGTTTTCCAGACCGCGGCCTATGGCCGGGGTGTGAAAATGTGGGGCGGGGCCTCCGCGACGCCGTCGGATATCGCCTGGCCGCAGCCGTTCCCCTACAGCACGGACCTGGACAAGGCGAAGGACCTTCTGGACCAGACCGAATTCAAGGGTGGCTTCGAAGTGCCGTTGTCGATCTCCCTCAGCCAGACCGATTGGATGGAACCGACCGCGCTTCTTATACAAGAGAACCTGGCCAAAATCGGCATCAAGGCGACCATCGACAAGATCCCCGGCGCGAACTGGCGCACGGCATCACTGGTCGAGAAGCGTCTGCCGCTGGCGTTGGAAACCTTCGGCGGCTGGCTAAACTATCCCTGCTACTATTTTTTCTGGGCCTATCTGGAAGGGCACCTCTTCAACTCCTCCAACTATCGGAACGAAGAGATCGAGAAACTGACGCCCTTCGCCTTGCACAAGGAAGTCGACGATCCGGAATACGCACCAGCCATCAAGCGGATGATCGAAATCGCGTGGGACGAGGTTCCCAGGATCGCCCTGTTCCAACCGGCCCTTAATGTCGGCACCAATGGCATGGAAGGGTATGAGTATTGGTTCCACCGCCAGCTCGACGCCCGCGGGTTCAAGGTCTAATTCCCATGACCCCCAGGACGAGGCTGATCCTTTTCCGTGTGCTTCAGGCGATCCCGGCGCTTGCCGGGGTCATCCTGGTCAGCTTCATCCTGACAAGAATGTTGCCGGGCGATCCGGCCGCATATTTTGCCGGCCCGGCAGCGACAACCGAGTCCATCGCGGAGATACGCGCCGCGATGGGCCTGGACCGGTCGCTGCCGGTCCAATTTCTTCATTATGTATTGGATCTGTTTTCCGGCGATTTGGGTAACAGCCTATCGACAGGCCAGCCGGTGCTGGAGGAACTCGCCCGCAGGTTACCCGCCTCACTGGAACTTACCTTTACCGCCTTGCTACTTTCTTGCGGCATCGCCCTGCCTTTGGGCATCGCCGCCGCGGTCAACCAAGGTAGTTGGATCGACCATGTGTGTCGGGCCGTCGTAACGGCCGGCGTCTCCCTGCCGACTTTCTTCACCGGAATCGTCCTTGTTTATGTCTTTTACTATCTGCTGGGTTGGGCGCCTTCGCCGCTGGGAAGACTCGATTTCGTCTATCTGTCACCGCCGGACGTTACCGGTTTCTATGTCATCGATGCCCTGCTTGCCGGGGATATGGAAACCGCTTGGGGCGCGGCACGGCAATTGATCCTGCCTGCGACCACTTTGGCACTTTTCACCTTGGCGCCGCTTGCGCGCATGGCGCGCGCATCGATGCTGCAGGCGTTGTCTTCCGACTACATACGGACCGCGCGCGCCGCCGGTCTTCGAGAAGGTCAGGTTATCTTCGGCTATGCCTTTCAAAACGCAATGCTTCCCGTCATCACGACACTGGGCATGGTCTTTTCCTTCATGTTGGGCGCCAATGTCCTGGTCGAGAAAGTCTTCGCCTGGCCCGGCATCGGGTCCTACGCAGTCGAGGCGCTCGTCGTTTCCGACTATGCCGCCGTGCAGGGCTTCGTGCTCGCCATGGCGATCCTCTTCGTGTTGCTCAACTTGGTGATCGACATCCTCTACACGGTTGTCGATCCACGAACGCGGGAGGGCTGAACATGGCTCTGGCGGAAAATTCGGCATCGGAAAAAGCACATCGCGGTTTCGGTGGTCACGTCCTCTACGTGCTCAGCGAAAACCCCATTACCGCCGTCGCATTCGGCCTGTTTGCCCTGATTGTGATCGTGGCGATCCTGGGTCCGCTGATCACGCCTTACGATCCCCTGGAATCGAATGCGGCACGTGCCCTGCAGGCCCCCAGTGCCGATCATTGGTTCGGGACCGACAGTGTGGGACGGGACGTCTTCTCCCGCGTGATTATCGCCACCCGACTGGACATGATGATCTCCGTCGCCGCGGTGGCTTTGTCTTTCGTCGTCGGCTCCATCGTCGGTTCGATCGCCGGATACTGGGGCGGCTGGATGGACGCGGTCACCGGGCGCTTCGTCGATACCATCATGGCCTTTCCGCTTTTCGTGCTCGCCATGGGAATTGTCGCCGCGATGGGCAATACGGTGGAGAACATCATTTACGCCACCGCCATCATTAACCTGCCCTTCTATGCGCGCGTCGCCCGAGCTGAGGTCCGCATCCGCCGTGAAGCCGGATTCGCCCAAGCTGCCCGGCTGGCGGGCAATACAGACATCCAGGTCCTGGCCCTCCATATTTTTCCGAACGCCTTGCCGCCAATGATGGTGCAGATCTCACTCAATATGGGTTGGGCAATCCTGAACGCAGCCGGTCTTTCCTTTATTGGGCTCGGCGTGCGGCCGCCGACGGCCGAATGGGGGATCATGGTGGCGGAGGGCGCCAATTTCGTCGTATCCGGCGAATGGTGGCTGGCCTTCTTCCCTGGTCTCGCCTTAATGATTGCGGTCTTCGCTTTCAATCTTTTGGGCGACGGACTTCGCGACATCGTCGACCCGCGTCAGAGGACCTGAACCATGTTCCTCGATGTCGAAAACCTGAACGTCACATTCAAAACACGCCGGGGGCTTGTCTCCGCCGTCCGCGACGTGAGTTTCACTCTGGAAAAGGGGGAGACCCTGGGCATTGTCGGCGAGAGCGGGTCGGGGAAATCGGTCAGCTCTTACGCCATTATGCGCATCCTTGATCGCAACGGCAGAATTGCAAACGGTCGCGTCTCTTTCGACGACATGGATCTGACCGCCTTTTCAAACCGCGAAATGCGGGAGTTGCGCGGCCGCGAAATTTCCATGGTGTTCCAGAACCCGCGTGCAGCGCTGAACCCGATCCGCAAGGTTGGCCATCAGATCGAGGATGTCCTGCGACGGCATTCGCGCGCCACGAAATACACGGCGCGGAAGAAAGCGATCAAAGCGCTCGAAGCGGTGCGTATCAGCGATCCGGAAAAACGCTACGACGCCTATCCCTTCGAACTGTCCGGCGGGATGTGTCAGCGCATCGTGATCGCGATCGCCTTGGCGTGTGACCCGCGTCTTCTTATTGCCGACGAACCGACCACAGGTCTGGACGTGACGACTCAGAAAGTGGTGATGGACCTTTTAGCGGAGTTGACCACACGGCGCGGCATGAGTTCGATCTTGATCACCCATGACCTGGGTCTGGCAGCGGAATACTGCGACCGCATCGTTGTTATGAAAGACGGGGAGATCGTCGAACAGGGCAAACCCGATGCCCTGTTTGCGCGACCGGCGAATGCCTATACGCGACGGTTGATCAGCGCCACGCCGCGCCCCGGCGCGGAGATCGGCGATCTTGTCGACCCACCCCTGCCATCGCCACCGCGACCTGAATTGGGAGCGCCGCTTCTTCAGGTGAAGAATCTATCCAAGGTGTTCGGTCACGGTGACGACGCCGTGACAGCGGTCGACGACATTTCGTTCGACATCCGCGAAGGGGAAACCCTGGGTCTGGTTGGCGAATCCGGCTGCGGCAAGTCAACCACATCTTCCATGGTCATGCGGCTGATGGACCCGTCCAACGGGGAAATCCTGCTTAACGGAAAACCCATGACCGATGTTCCCGCGGCAAAGTTCGCCCGAGACCCCCGACGAGCAAGCCTGCAAATGGTCTTCCAGGACGCAACGGACAGCATCAATCCGCGCTTTACCGCGCGCCAAGCGATAGCAGACCCAATCAGGCGGTTGACCGACGAAAAACCCAATGGCCGTGTCGAGGAACTGGCAACGCAAGTCGGGCTGCCCCTCACCCTGTTGGACCGCTTTCCGCATCAGCTATCCGGCGGGCAGAAGGCGCGTGTTGGGATTGCACGGGCCCTCGCATCGCGCCCCAAACTGTTGATCCTTGACGAACCGACCGCCGCCCTCGACGTATCGATCCAAGCGGTCGTGCTGAACTTGTTGGCCGAACTGCGCGCGTCGCTTGGCGTCAGCTACCTGTTCGTCAGTCACGACTTACACGTGGTGCGACTGCTGTGCGACCGCATCATCGTGATGCGCAAAGGTCGGATCGTCGAGGAAGGCGACACGGCCAGCATCATGGACAACCCTACCGACGATTACACGAAGACACTATTGGCTGCGACGCCGATGGCGCCACGGGCGGACCGCGATGAGGTCGACATTGCAATAACGGCGAAGCAGGCAATTGCCGAATAGAAAGGGCTGAACGGTATGACAATCAACGACCCCCAGGTGGTCAAGGAAGTGACGGGACAGTTCTTCCGGTATGAAAAGGCCCTGATGGAGAACGATGTCGAGACACTGAACATTCTTTTTTGGGAATCGCCTCACACCGTTCGGTACGGTCCCAAGGAGGCCCTCTACGGCTATGAGGAAATTGCTGGGTTCCGCGCGGCACGGGATACATCCGACATCGCCCGCGAACTGACGCGAACGGTGATCACGACCTATGGCCAGGACTTCGCAACGGCCTTCACCGAATACCGGCGGTTGGGAAGCGGACGCGAGGGACGTCAAACCCAGACATGGATGCGGATGCCGGAGGGATGGCGGATCGTCGCCGCGCACGTAAGCCTTCTTCCCTGATTTGAAACCGCGATCATGAGCGAAGGGATGTGACCAAGATGACCACGATTTCCATCGAAGCAGACCCGGCGCCCATCGAGATCGATTTGGCGAAAACCGCCTTCGTCATTATCGACATGCAACGCGATTTTCTGGAACCCGATGGCTTCGGTGAAAGTCTTGGCAACGATGTCTCGCTGCTGAGAACGGCCATTGCACCCTGTGCAACCATGCTGAATTGGTGCCGTGGTAACAACGCGCTGGTCATCCATACGCGCGAAGGCCACCGACCGGACATGACCGACGCCCCGCTTGCCAAGGTGCAACGCGGATCCCCCAGCATGCGGATCGGCGATACCGGCCCAATGGGGAGGATATTGATTCGAGGCGAGGCAGGCCACGGTATCGTGGACGAACTGGCGCCGGTCGACGGCGAACCGGTCCTGGACAAGCCCGGCAAGGGCGCCTTTTACCAGACCGACCTGGAACTGATTCTACGCAACCGCGGCATCGATGCCTTGTTGGTTGCCGGCGTCACGACGGAAGTTTGCGTCCACACGACTGTTCGGGAAGCGAATGACCGCGGTTTCCGCTGCATCGTGCTGGGCGATTGTTGCGGTTCCTATTTTCCCGATTTCCATACGACCGGCTTGAAGATGATCGCCGCACAGGGCGGCATTTTCGGTTGGGTTTCCGATTCGACCCGTTTCCTGTCCGCGGCGGCGGGAGGGCCCGCAGTCGCGTAATCAACGACGCATTTTCGGCGTATTCCCCTTGAAGGAGGAAAGCCAATGACCACGACCAAACCCGCACTTTGGACTCCAGGCGATTGGAACGCCTTGTTCGGCCTCGGCACCAACGTTCTGGTGAACCTGCTCGTCATGACGGGTCTGTTGAAGTTCGTACTGCAGATGCCGGATGAGATCACATTCGGCCGAATCATCCCGGCCGTTGGAATGATGCTGTTTCTGGGCAATGCGTACTACGCCTATATGGCTTGGAAACTGGCCCGGAAGACGGGTCGTACAGATGTCTGCGCGCTGCCCTCCGGGCCCAGCGTGCCGCATATGTTCATCGTCGTTTTTGTGATCATGCTTCCGATCCTGGGCCAAACCGGCGACCCGGTTAAGGCCTGGGAGGCCGGCCTTGCCTGGGTCTTTCTACAAGGTTTCATTCTGATCGGCGGCGGCTTCATCGCCCCGATTATCCGCCGGATCACGCCTCGCGCCGCTCTTCTCGGCACGCTGGCAGGGGTTTCTATAGCGTTCATCTCCATGCGTCCGGCCATGGAGATGTACATGACGCCGATTATCGGCCTGACCAGCTTGGCGATCATTCTGGTCAGTTGGTATGGCGGCGTGCGGTATCCGCGCGGCATTCCGGCCGGCTTGGTCGCGATTGCGGTCGGCGCGTTGATCGCCTGGGGCAGTACCTTTCTGGGCCTCGATATCGGTGGAATGAGCGTCGATAAGGTCGTCGCCTCCCTGACCAGCGTCGGCTTCTCCGTTCCAATTCCGGCTTTCGACCATGTCTTCTCGGGCTTTGAATTTCTGGGCTTCATCCTGGTGACGGCGATTCCATTCGGGGTCTACGACCTGGTCGAGGCGATGGACAATGTGGAAAGCGCGGAAGCGGCCGGCGACACATACAACACGACCGAAGCCCTCGCCGCGGAAGGGACAATCAGTCTTGTCGGCACGCTTATGGGCAGTCCCTTCGCAAACGCCGTCTATATCGGCCATCCCGGCTGGAAAGGTATGGGCGGGCGCATCGGCTATTCGCTTGGAACCGGCGCGATGGTGTTGGTCCTGGCTTGGCTTGGGATTCTGTCCCTATTGCTGGACGTTATACCCGTCGTCGCGATCTCTCCCATCCTGCTCTATATCGGCATGCTGATCGGCGCGCAGGCATTCCAGACCACGCCATCCAGCCATGCGCCGGCCATTGTCTTTGCGCTGACACCGCATCTGGCTGCTTGGGCCAAGGTTCTGATCGATGGGGCCTTGGGAGCCGCGGGCACGAATGCGGCTGAGGTCGGCTTCGACAAGATGGCGAATATGGGCGTCCTCTATGAAGGTCTTTCCATCATGGGCAACGGCGCGATCTTGTCGGGCCTGGTTCTGGGCGCGATCGCGGTCTTTGTGATCGAACGGAAGTTCATCTATGCCGCCGGCTTTGCCTTGGCCGGGGCCGTACTGACCTATTTCGGGTTCATGCACGGTCCTGCGGTCGGCATCGGTGAGAACGGACTTGGGGTCACTCCGTCGGTGGCGCTCAGCTATGCAGTTGTCGCGGGTTTCTTGTGGTTCTGCGGAAAGTCCTCACTGTTCGCTTTTGAACCGCCGGCGGAAGCCCAACCCGGTTTGAGCGACTAGGAGAAAACGCCATGACCATGTCAGACGACGATTTCGATTCGGAGGCATTCATCCGAACCATGGCCCCCAGTTTGGGGTTGTCGTTAGACGAAGAGCGCGTTGCAGGGGTGTCGGTGTTCCTTTCCATCGCGAAGGGAATGGCCGATATCCTAGACGCGGCGCCGGTCCCGGAAAATTCTCTAGAGCTCGCTTCGGTCTTCGATGCCGGCCAGACAGCACAACAGGCGAAAGCGGAATAGGCGGCACAATGACGAAACCGAATGAGTTCGCACCGGCTTGGCAGGTCGCGGAGGCGATCAGGTCGGGCGATGTTCCAGCCGAGGATGTGACCCGTGCCGCATTGGACCGGATCGCGGCCCTGGACCCAAAGGTAAATGCCTTCACCGACGTCACGGCGGAGAGGGCCTTGACCGAAGCTCGGCAGGTCGACGCGGATCGTGCCGCGGGCAAGACCCTCGGCCCACTTGCCGGTGTGCCGATGGCGGCCAAGAACCTTTTTGATATCACAGGGATCAGCACCCGCGCCGGGTCAAAGATCAACCGGGAACTGCCGCCGGCCGAAGAGGACGGAGAGCTGTTGAAAAGGCTTTCGGCCGCGGGAGCGATACTGCTGGGCGGCCTGAATATGGGTGAATACGCCTACGATTTCACCGGCGAGAACGACCATGACGGCGCTTGCCGCAATCCGCACGACACGGCCCGCATGGCCGGCGGCTCCTCATCCGGCAGCGGGGCGGCCGTCGCCGCCGGCCTTGTGTCTTTGGCCTTGGGGTCGGACACCAATGGATCGATCCGCGTACCGTCGTCTTTCTGCGGCACGTTCGGGCTGAAACCGACCTACGGGCGCCTGACCCGCTATGGCACTTTTCCCTTTTGCGACAGTCTTGACCATCTGGGTCCCTTCGCCCGGTCGGTGCGGGACTTGGCTTTGGCCTATGACGTCATGCAGGGGCCGGACCCCCGCGACCATGCCTGCGCCAACCGTCCGGCGGAGCCCGCTTTGCCGTCTTTGAATGAGGGGATTTCCGATCTTAGAATTGCCGTCCTTGGCGGATATTTTTCGACCGACGGTATGCCCGAAGCGGCGGCCGCACTTGCCCCCGTCGCCAAGGCCCTGGATGCCGACAAAACAATCGATGCGGACGGCATAGACGCAGGACGGGCCGCCGCCTTCATCATCACCAATTGTGAAAGCTCACGCCTACATCTCCCGAACCTGCGGGCGCGGGCGGATGACTTCGACCAGGATACGCGAGACCGGTTTCTCGCCGGCGCAATGCTGCCCGCATCCTGGTATGTGCGGGCCCTGCAGGTTCGGCATTGGTATCGGGAGATGTTTGCGAAGCTTTTTGAGACGGTCGATATACTGCTCGCACCGGCCACACCTTTCCCCGCTCCCCTCATTGGGCAGCGCACGATCGAAATTCGGGGAAAGGAAATGCTGACGCGGCCGAATATTGGCCTCTTCACGCAGCCGATCTCGGCGATCGGTCTACCGGTCTGCGCGGTTCCGGTTTTCAGCGGTGAGATGCCCTTGGGTGTCCAGGTAATTGGTGCCCCATGGCGGGAAGACCTATGCCTTCGCGTCGCGGGCCATTTGGAAAAAGAGGGAGTTGCCGTGGCCCAAGCGCCTAGCGGCTTCTAACCAAGTTCCAATCGTCAATTCACCGGATAGTTTGTCCGACGCTCACAGTGCAAACTAGGAAAGTGGTAGCGAGATTCCGTTTCAATGAAATCTCGCCACGATCATTTCCACCCATCCCGACAAGCAATGGTCAAACCGGAAACCTGTCTAGGATCCGAAAGTCATGGCAACCGCCAGAAAGAGATCATTCCCTTTTCTGCCGAATGGTCTGCTGACGACTTCATGGCGGTGGACCGGCTACAGGCCACCTTCATGGGCATTGGCCGGAACCGGCAAGGCAGCGTTCACCGGAACGGGTCCCGCAGTTGGTTTTCTGTTCGTGAGATTCTCCATAACCATCGAGTATTTTTGGCGACGATCCTCCCCGAACCAACATGCCACCCCACTTAGAGCGCGTTGCGCCGTGCGGCTGCTTTGATCTCGCCACGTGTGATGCCGATGTCATCCAACAGAAAGTCTGGCAGTTCTTCCAAACGCTCGTAATCCCGCCTGCACCGATTTGCTTCGACGACCCGCTCCGCGACTCCACAAACACTCTGCCACAACGCAACGGATAACCTCTCCAAACCGGCGAAGGCATAACTCGGGGAACTAAATACAACGTGTTTTATATACATGGTCTTTTTACCTCCATTATTACTTTCCTTGTGTGTTTTATAAATTTGGTTTGAATACGATTTGGCCCTTGGGTGTTCCGGTTATCCAATACGTGTGATCATCGGCGTGATCTGACGAATCCCGCCAAAACCGATCATCGTAGGCATCGATTCTAATTGAATGTCGGGGGCAGCAGCGATCAACGCCGACAACCCTTCCTGCATCTCCATCCGTGCGAGAATCTCACCCAGACAGCGATGCGGCCCCAGCCCAAAGGCTGGGTTGAGCTTGGGATGGTCTGTACGGCAAATGTCGAATCGATCCGGGTTCGCATAGAGTTCTGGGTCGCGCATGATCGAGATCGTGCTGATCCGAACCATAGCACCCGCCGGCACCGTCACCCCGCCGATCTCAACAGCTTCGGTGGCGAAACGCCCGACTGAGCCGACGGAAGGCTCGAAACGAATGCCTTCGGCAACCGCTCCGGGGAGCAACGACGTATCTGCCTTCAATGCGGCCCATTGCTCTTGATGCCCCAGCAACAAAGCGACAAGTATGGCAAAAGCTGTGCGGGTTGTGTCGGCCCCGGCGACGATCAAGCCTAGCACCTGATGGACCAGGCTCTGGAAACTCATTTCCCGGTTCTTCCACCAGTCATAGACCAGGGTTGAGAGCAAGTCGTCCTTCGGCGTGGCGAATCGGGCGCGCAGCTCCGATTCGACATAGTCGTAAAGATCGGCGGCCGCCGCCTCAATCCGATCATGGTGGTGGTGCGGGTAAAGCGGCTCAACGATTCGGGACAAGTCGTATACGCGCGGTCGGAAGAAATCCGCATGCGAAGCGGGAAGCCCAAGGATCGCAGCAATCATTTCAGCGGGCAGTCGCGCGGCGATGGCATCTACGAAATCGAAACTTTGCCCGCGCGGAAGCTCTGCGACGATCCTGTCTGCGGTCGCGCGGATCCGGGGCTGCATATCCCGGACGCGGCCATGCGAAAATGTCCGGGAGAATAGCCCGCGCTTGGTCCTGTGGGTATCGCCGTTCGAGAACAGGAAAAAGTCGGTCAACAGGCGCGATGCGACACCATTTGGGACGCCCATCAGCCTGACAAAGTCCGACCCGTCAACTTGCCGCATCCTCGGATCAGAGAGCAAAGCGACCGCGTCAACGGCCCGCAGCGCCATAAACTGGCTGTCCGCGAGTTGAATAACAGGTGTTCTAGCGCGAAGCGCGCCAAATTGTTCGTGCGGGTTTTTGATTAAAGTGGTCGGGTCGATGTAGGGGGCGACATCGGCGGTATTTTGTTCATACATTTTGGAGTCCAATGTGTTTTGGGGCACAGTTAAGAACCACGGATTGCTGCGCCGCTTTCTTTCCAAAAAGGGGCGCTGAGGGGTCTAGCGGTTCATCGTGTGCCCCCTAAATGGTGCATGGCCGTTGTTGCCAGCGTTGTAAGCGTGGTGGTAGTGGGGAGAGATCGACGTTGTTTTTTGAATTTTCGAGGTAGTTTGTGTCTCAAAATCTCAAGATTTCTCTCTTGGGTGAGGTGAAAGTCGTTTCCGAAGGGAGTGAGATTCCCCTTCCCGCGTCCCGAAAGGCGCGCGCGCTGCTGGCTTTCCTAGCCGCCACAGGCCGGCCGCACAGGCGGGAACGGCTTTGTGAATTGTTGTGGGACCTGCCGGACGACCCGAAAGCATCTCTGCGCTGGGCATTGAGCAAGCTGCGCCGGGCGGTAGATGACGAGGACCGCCACCGGATCGTTGCCGATCGGGAGCGAGTCCATTTCGACACGCACGGCGTAGACATAGACATCCGCGATATCCACGCTCGGCTTCGCGACAACGCCTCAGACGTCGGCGTGCAAGAGCTAGACGCAATGTCGCAGCAATTGAGTCTTCCGCTGATGGACGGTCTGGACGGGGCCGGCGACGATGCCTTCGCCTCGTGGCTTACCGCCGAGCGCGAGGATGCACAGTTGGCCTATATCGACGTGCTGCGCCGCCTGTCCACGCATCCCGATGTCAGTCCCGCCGCGGCACAGAAATGGATTCGACTTTGGCAGGAAGCCGACCCATACGATACGGAAGAACAAAAGCGCGCTGCGGAAGCCGCAACCGCGCGAGGCCGGTCGACCAAGGTGCGGGAAAAGAAACAACAAATGTCACCCGGAATGGAACGACAGACGGTTCGTTCCCCAGCCAACGAACCAAACCCGCAGGATGCCCACAAGCGCGCTCTTCGGGCACAGTCCATAGGGTTCTGCGACGTCAAGGACGGCATCAAGATAGCCTATGCGACCATCGGTTCGGGCCCACCGCTTCTCAAAGCGGCGAATTGGCTCAACCATTTGGAGTTCGACTGGAGCAGTCCCATTTGGGGGAAAAGTTTTGCGGAAATAGCAAAGTACCGAACTTTCATCCGCTATGACGAACGCGGTTGCGGCCTCTCGGACTGGGATGTTGCGGATCTGAGCTTCGAGGCTTTCGTGGAAGACCTGGAAGCTGTTGCCGATAAAATGGGATTGGACCGTTTCCCACTCCTAGGAATTTCACAAGGAGCCGCCGTCAGTATCGAATACGCTGTGCGCCACCCGGACCGCGTTTCCGGATTAGTTCTGATGGGCGGTTATGCCGCCGGCTGGCGCCATCTGGCGTCCCCGGAAGAGCAGGCCCGTCGTGAGGCCGTCATGACGCTTACCGAGCTGGGTTGGGGAACGGACAATCCCGCATACAGGCACATTTTCTCACAAACCTTCATGCCGGAAGCGACTGCGGAGGATCTTGCCTGGTTCGATGAGTTTCAGCGGCTAACCACATCTCCGCGGAACGCCGCCCGATTCCAGGATGCTTTCGGTTATATCGACGTCCGCGACCGGCTGAAAGACGTCAAGGCGCCTACAATCGTGCTGCACTCGAAAGACGATCAGCGGATTCCGCTTTCCACAGGCCGGGCGCTAGCGTCCAGCATCCCTAACGCCAGCTTCGTTCCCCTCGACAGCCGAAATCACATTCTGGTCGACCACGAACCGGCCTGGCGCGACTCTTTCACAGCCGTGGGCCGGTTCATGGTCGAAAAAGGAATCTGACGGCCGCCCCTATTTCTGTTTTTTCAAGTGGTAGGATTTCGGCCGGGTCAGGTTGTGGAATCCAATAACCGACAATCCGCCGCCTCGGCCCGTGTCCTTGCATCCGGTCCAACACAAGCCGGGATCGAGATAGTCAGCCCGGTTCATGAAGACGGTGCCCGTCTCAATCTGTTGCCCGATCCTCTCGGCGCGCCCGACATCGGCCGTCCAGAGGGAAGCGGTTAGTCCGAAATCGCTGTCATTCATCAGCCGGATCGCTTCCGCGTCGTCCTTGACCGACATGATACCAACGACCGGCCCGAAGCTTTCATCCCGCATCACGCGCATGTCGTGTGTGACATCAACCAGGATCTGCGGCATCAGGTAAGCGCCGTCGTCCTGCGGAAACAGTGACGGGTCAATCAGCGCCCTGGCCCCCTTGGCGATCGCATCCGCGGTCTGCGCGCGCACCTCTTCCGCGAAGCGGGTCTGAGCCATCGGGCCAAGCGTCGTTTCGGGGTCCATCGGATTGCCCAGCTTGTAACCGCTGACAATGGCAACGGCCTTGTCGACAAAGGCGTCGAACAGGCTTTCAGCGACATAGATCCGTTCGATACCGCAGCAGCACTGACCGGAATTGAACATAGCCCCGTCGATCAGGGTATCGACAGCCGCGTCCAAGTCCGCATCTTCCATGACATAGCCGGGATCCTTCCCGCCCAGTTCCAAACCGACGCCGGTGAAGGTGCCGGCCGCCGCACGTTCAATGGCACGCCCGGCACCAACCGAACCCGTGAAGTTAACGAAGCCGAAGGCCTTCGCTGCGATCAGGTCCGCTGTCGTTTGGTGATCCAGAAAGACGTTGATGAAAACATCTTCGGGCACGCCGGCATCGTGGAAGGCCTTGGCCATCCGTTCACCCACAAGCATGGTCTGGGTGGCATGCTTCAGCAGCACCGTGTTCCCGGCGATCAAGGCCGGCGCGACCGTATTGATCGCCGTCATATAGGGATAGTTCCACGGCGCGACGACCAGAACCACGCCGACAGGTTCGCGGGCGATATAACGCTTGAAGCTATCGCTGTCCTCGACCGCGATCGGGGCCAGGGCCTGTTCCGCGATGCCGGCCATATAGGTCGCGCGTTCGTTGAAGCCGCCGAATTCACCGCCATAGCGGATCGGCCGGCCCATCTGCCAGGCCAGTTCGGGCACGACCTCATCATTCATCTCGCCGACATTCTCGACACCTTGTGTGACGAGGGCGATGCGTTCCGCCAAGGGCCGGGCGGCCCAAGCCTTTTGTGCGGCCCTGGCACGGGCCGCTGTTTCTTTTGCTTCAGGCGGCGTCAGAACCGGGCGTTCCGCAACGGTGGACCCGTCAATCGGGGATATGCATTTCAACGTTGTCATTCTTTGTGTTCCTTCGAAACGGGCCGCAATTCCGCGGCTATCCGCTAAGCTTTCACGCGTTCCATCTTGGGATCATACAGGGGCGCAAGGGTGACGGTGCACGGGACCCGAACGGTGGCGACTTCAAGTTCGTAGTCGCCATCCTTGACGTAATCCGCCGTGACCCCGTCTTTGTTGCGCACATAGCCCATCCCGATGGACTTTCCAACCGTGTGCCCATAACCAGCGGACGAAAGATAGCCCACCCTTTCGCCATTGCGGTAAATGGTTTCGCGGCCCGAAAGAATGACGTCGCCATTGGCCACGAAAGTGGCCAGCATTTTCTGCACACCGCCCGACCTTTGAGCTTCAACCGCAGCACGCCCTTTGAAGTCGATGTTTTTCTTCAGCTTGACGGCCCAACCCAGGCCAGCTTCGTCCGGGGTGTAATCGGGACCGATATCCGACCCCCAGGCGCGATAGCCTTTTTCCAAACGCAGGGTTTCGATCGCGCGATAGCCGGCGTTCTTCAAACCGAACTCGGCCCCCGCTTCATGCAGGGCTTTGTAAACCGTCGTAGCGTATTCAACCGGCAAGTGGAGTTCCCAGCCCAGTTCACCAACATAGGTCACACGCAAGGCATGCACCGGGCAACCTGCAATGCCGATGGTCCGCGCCTTGCCGAATTTGAAAGCGTCATTGGAGACATCGTCGCGTGTTGCTTTTTGCAGGATGTCGCGCGCCTTGGGGCCCATGAGGGACAGAACCGAATAGGCCGACGTCACGTCGACCAACTGGGCGTTCATGCCGTCAGGAATGTTGCGGGAAATCCAGTCGAAATCATGCGTCGCAAAGCCTGTCCCGGTGACGATGTAGTACTCATCCTCCGCCACACGGACACAAGTCAGGTCGCATTCGATGCCGGCATTGTCATTCAGCATCTGGGTATAGATCAGAGAGCCGACCGGCTTGGCGACGTCATTGGACGCGATCCAGCTAAGCGCCGCTTCCGCATCCGGCCCTTTCAAGCAGAACTTTGCAAAAGAGGTCTGATCGAACATCACAGCCGCCTCGCGCGCGGCCTTGTGCTCACGACCGACCGGTGCGTGCCAATTCGGCCGTTCGAATGTGTAGATGTCCTTCGGTTCCTCACCCGCCGACAGATCGGCATACCAGTTCGGGCGTTCCCAGCCGAGCTTCTCGCCAAATACCGCGCCATCCGCCTTCAGCACATCGTAGAGCGGAGATTTCCGGCACGGTCTTCCGCTGTCATGTTCTTCCGACGGCCAGGCCATGGTGTAGTGCTTGCCATACGCCTCGACCGTGCGGGTGCGGACCCAGTCCGTATCGAAATGCGGTCGGCCGAAACGACGGATATCCACCGGCCACAGATCGAAAGGCGGCTCTCCCTTCGCAACCCATTCCGCCAAGGCCATGCCGGCCCCGCCGCCCGCGGCGATGCCATAGGCGTTGAACCCTGCGCCAACGAAGAAGTTTTTCAATTCAGGCGCTTCGCCCAGAATGAAGTTTCCGTCCGGCGTGAAGCTTTCCGGCCCATTGACCAATTCCTTGATACCGGCGGTTTGCAGCGCGGGCACGCGGCCAAGCGACAGTTCCATCAACTGTTCGAAGTGATCGTAGTCGCTATCCAGAAGCGTGTAGTGGAAGCCCTGCGGGATGCCGTCGACAGCCCAGGGTTTCGGGTTCGGTTCGTACCCCCCCATGACAAGGCCGCCGACTTCTTCCTTGTAATAGGTCAGACGGTCGGGGTCGCGCAGGGTCGGCAGGTTGGAGGGCACCCCTTCGATCTGTTCGGTGACCATGTATTGGTGTTCCATCGACGCCAACGGCACATTAACGCCGACCGATTTGGCGAAGGCCCGGGTCCATTGCCCGCAACAGGCGATAACGATGGGGGTGTCGATCCGCCCCTTTTCCGTCTCGACGCCCTTGATCACGCCCTTGTCGATATCGATAGACAGCACCTTTGTGTCTTCGAAAATCCGGGCGCCAGCCATGCGCGCGCCCTTGGCAAGCGAACCGGTGATGTCCGACGGATTGGCCTGACCGTCCGTCGGCAGGAAAGCCGCCCCGACAAGATCGTCGATATCCATCAAGGGCCAAAGATCCAGCGCCTCTTTCGGAGTCAGCAACTGCATGTCCAGTCCGAAGGAATGCGCGGTTGTGGCCTGGCGTTTCACTTCCGTCCAACGTTCCTGATTGCAGGCAAGACGCAGACCGCCATTCATCTTCCATCCGGTTGCCTGACCTGTTTCCTCTTCAAGAGTATTGTAGAGATCCACTGAGTAGCCGAGCAATTGGGTGATATTCGCGCTGGAGCGCAATTGCCCGACCAGGCCCGCCGCATGAAAAGTCGTGCCGGAAGTCAGCTTTTTGCGCTCAAGCAGGACGACGTCCCAACCAAGCTTCGCCAGGTGATAAGCGGTCGAACAGCCGACGATACCGCCGCCGACGATGACGGCTTGCGCAGATTTGGGGAAATCGCTCATTTGGTGCCTCTTTGGGGAAGGATGTTCGTTATTGCCCGTTCGTAACGGGAGAGGTTCTCGGCGGTGTATGCGCCATAGTCGAAATCGATTTCCGACGTGATCTCGGAAACCATGCTCCACATCGTCTCGCGTAGCAGCGATCCGCATTTCATCGCGTTGTAGCTTTGCAGCAGGGCCTCATCAGGCTCGGTTCCATAGTAGGTCCGCAGCAAAAGACGTTCCGCTTCAACAGGTAGGCTGCAATTCGTCGCAACACCGCCCAGATCAAACAGCGGGGAGTTGAACCCGCCATATTCCCAATCCACCAGCCACAGCCGGTCTTCCGCCTGAAGAATATTGGCCGGCAACAGGTCGTTATGGCCAAGGACAAGGTTAACTTTGCCCACAGCGCCTTCCAGAGCCGCCGCATCTTCGACCAATTGCTGAAGTTTCGGGATATGGGCAGACCCATTTTCCTTCAGGAAGGCGGCATAGTCGCGAACCACGTGGAAGACCCAGAATGTGACGATGGGGCCACGGACAAGGTCTGTGACCTTGGTATGTACATCGCGGATCAACCCGGCGACTTGCACCAACGTCGCTTCATCGTGGAGGTCGTTCTCCTCCATCGGGCGGGAGTCGACGTAGTCCAAGACAAGAGCGCCAGGTTCGGCATAGTGAATTCCGGGGGAAATGCCCGCCTCTTCGGCAGCACGACTGATCGCCAGTTCGTTGAATCGCATAACGCTGTGTTCGGGAATGTCCTGACCCAGGCGCACGACATATTTCTTGCCGCCATCGGTCAGCGTGATGTTGATATTGGTAATGCCGCCGCCCAAGGGGGCCGCACCCTTCGGGTCTGTCCAGCATGGCAGTGAACATGCTTTGGTAATGGCTTGGTCGATTGCGCTCATTTCAATCCCAACCTTTCCCGCGAAGATCTGGCTAGTGCCGTCACGATCCGGTCCGCGATGATCGCGATGAAGGCCACCGCCAGGCCGGCGACGATGCCCTGGCCGGTATTGGCTTTGGTCAAGGCGATATAGACCTCCTGCCCAAGGTCCCGCGTACCGACCAGGGCGGTGATCACAAGCATCGAAATCGCCAGCATGATGGTTTGATTCAGGCCGAGCAGCAGGGATGGCGCGGCCAAGGGCAATTTAATCCGCCACAGGATCTGCCGTTCCGTACACCCGAAGACCTTGCCAGCCTCGATCAGTTCAGCGTCGATAGATCGTATGCCATGCGCGGCGTAGCGCACCGCGGGCGCAAGTGCGTAGAGAACGACCGCGATCATCGCGGAAAAATCGCCAACCCGGAACAGCATCACGACCGGAATCAGATAGACAAAACTGGGCAGGGTTTGAAGCGTGTCGATGAACGCGCCGATCACCGAATTGGCCCGGGCACTCTGCCCCGCCCAAATTCCCAATGGTATGCCAATGATGCTGGCGATCAGCACCGACGTTGCGCAAAGATACACCGTCGTCATCGCCTTGCCCCAAAGGCCGGACGCCGCCACGAACAGGGTTAAGCCCGCCGCAAGCAGGCCCAATTTCCAGCCACCGACACGTCCCGCAGCCAACCCGATCACGAGGATGCCCCATATCCAGGGAATGCCGCCGAAGAACTTCTTGATCGGAACCAGAAGGAATGTGAGCAGCTGTGTCTTGATGAATTCCAACGTGTTAAAGAAGTTCACGTTGATCCATTCGATCGCAGCAGTCCAGAAAGACCCGGTGGTGATTGTGAGGTCTTCCGGATAGAGGTGAACCGGCGGGACGAACAACCCAGCCACCGTGGTCACGGCGACCAACAAGAGAATTCCGGTCAGCAAGGGCCGCCGTTTATGGAATGGCAGCGACGGGTTCAGCGGGGCATCGAAACGGCGAACCGCGAATGCCTGACTCAACCGGTCCAATGCGATCGCCATCACTACGATGGCTAATCCCGCTTCCACACCGCCGCCGATGTCCAGCCGCCTCAACGCGGTCAGCACATCGTAACCCAGACCACCGGCCCCGATCATGGACGCAATGATCACCATATTCAGCGTCAGCATGATAACTTGGTTCACACCAACCATCAGGGATGGTTTCGCCGTCGGGATCAGGACCTTCCACATCATCTGCCGCTGCGTGCAGCCGACCATGCGGCCCGCTTCGATGAGTTCCTGCGGGACGCTTTGCAATGCCACTGTCGAAACGCGCACCATCGGCGGCATGGCATAGACGACCGTCGCCACAAGGGCGGAAACCGGACCGAAACCAAACAAGAAAAGAATCGGAACCAGATAGGCAAAGACGGGCACCGTCTGCATCAAGTCCAAGACCGGCCGCATCATACGTTCCGCCAGGGGAACACGATAAGCGAAAATACCGAGCGCCAGCCCGCCCGCCACACCGATGGGCACGGCGATCAAGACCGAGGCCAGCGTGATCATCGCGCTATCCCATTGCCCGAACATCGCCAGATATACGAAACAGATGCCGACCAGCAGAACCAGGTTCCGGCGGCGCGCATGGTAGGCAAGCGCCAGGATAATCCCGATCACCGCGATCCAACTGAGCGACGGCGCCACTTGGACCGCCTGTTGGCCCTGACCGACGGCGAAACCATCGATCAGCAAGGAGCGCACAATGTCATAGGGGGCTTCGATCAACGCCGAGATAAACCGTGTCACATCGCGGAAGGTGAAAAGCCCGAACGTCGCATCTTCCACCAGCCAGGACATCGCGTCGGATATCCATTTGTCCAATGGCAGTTCAAACTTTTTGGGAAAACGAATGATCCAACGCGCGTCGAGCGCTTTGTACAAGTCGAACGACCAAGTCGATAGCGCCCACGTAATGGCAAAGAGCCCCAACCAAAATAGGGATGCCCAGCGCGTCAGACGTGACAGTGCCTCGCTCATCAGGATCTGCGGCCAATCATGACATCGACGACCGTTCGACCATCAATCGTTCCCACAGCCACCCCATCCTCGTCCAACACCTTGAAAGGGTGGGGGGCTGCTTCGACTTGGTCGACGGCTTCGGCGACGGTAAGGCTGCCCGGAAGCTCACCGGCATAGGGTCCTTCAGGCACACCCTGCGCCATGACGGAACGCAGTTTGACCACCTTCGCCCTGGGGATGTGCTGGGTGAAATCCTCGACATAGGAGGTTGCAGGATTCCGGACCAACTCCTCCGGTGTCGCGATTTGTTCGATGACGCCGTCTTTCATGACCGCGATGCGATCGGCGAGGCGGATCGCTTCATCGAAGTCATGGGTGATGAAAACAATTGTTTTATGCAACATCGCCTGCAGGCGCATAAACTCGTCCTGCATTTCACGTCGTATCAGTGGGTCCAAGGCAGAGAAGGGCTCATCCAGAAACCAAAGATCCGGATCCGCGACCAATGAACGCGCGATTCCGACGCGCTGCTGCTGGCCACCGGAAAGTTGCCGGGGGAAATGGTCTTCCCGACCAACGAGGCCGACGATCTCGATCATCTGCCGCGCGCGGTCTTCCCGCGTCTTCTTATCGACGCCCTGCACTTCCAGCGGGAAGGCGGCGTTCTGCAAAACGGTTAGATGCGGCAACAGGGCGAAGTGCTGAAACACCATCCCCATTTTCTTGCGGCGAACCTCAATCAGTTCGGCTTCATTCATGGAAAGAAGGTTGCGGCCTTCGAACTGGATTTCGCCGGCCGTTGGTTCGATCAGGCGCGACAAGCATCGCACCAATGTGGACTTCCCCGACCCGGACAGTCCCATGATGACGAATATCTCACCTTCGCAAATCTGGACGCTCGCGTCTCGGACCGCACCGGTCATGCGTTCCGCGGCCAGATCCTCGGCGGTAGGGGCGCCGCCGTGGCGCGCCAGGAAGGCCTTGGGATCGGAACCGTAAATCTTCCAAACACCGCGGCAATCGAGTTTTACGGGACGTTCCATCGCGGTCTCATATGTCGTCGTTAAGAGCTGCGGCGGTCGAATATAACCGCCCGAGGCATGCGGAGGCGCCTGAAACGGCGCCTCCGTGGGGTCCCGCAGGGGTCAAAATACCCCTAAGCGAAGAATGCCGGCCGCCTTATTTAGTCCAGGTGGACCATTCGGCTTCGTTGGCCTTCAGCCATTCAGCAACGACATCTTCGATTTTTGCACCGTCAAGATCGACCTTACCAACCATGTCACCCATGTCGGCATTGCTGACCGTGAAGGCCTTGATGGCTTTGGCAGCGCCAGGCCATTTCTTCTCGACACCTTCCCAGGAAACCTTCCAGATCGGGCCGGTTGGCTTTCCGCAGTCATAAGCAGCGTCCGGATTGCTGCCCCAAGCGGGGTCGTTGTAGCATTCGGGCGTATAAGCCGGGAACTTGACGAAACTACCCTTGTACTTAGCTGGCGCCCAATGCGGCGAATAAAGCCACAGCACGATCGGCGCTTTCCGCTGATAGGCGGATTCAAGTTCGGCGAAGAGCGCGGCGTCGGTACCTGCATGGACGACTTCAAAATCCATGCCCAGCGCTTCAACACGCTCGTCGTCATAGCCGCCCCAAGTCACGGGACCGCCAAGGTAGCGACCGAGCGGTTCGGTTTCCGGCGTGGAGAATTCCTGCGCGCAATCGTTTAGCGCCTTCCAGTCCGGAAGGCCCGGGCAGACTTCTTCCATATAGGCCGGGTACCACCACTCCTCGATGGCTTCCATGCCGGTCTCACCCATGTTGACGACCTTGCCGGTGGCAAAGGCTTCGTCCATGGCGTCACGGCCGGTCGTTTCCCAGATTTCCATGGCGACGTGCAGGTCACCGGTCTTCAAACCGGCAAATTGCGCGATATAGTCGGCTTGAACGTATTCGACGTTGTATCCGGCCTTCTTCAAGACTTCGCCCATGATGGTGGTCGTGATGATTTGACCGGTCCAATCGTGGGTGGTGAGTTTGATCGGATCCTGCGATTCAACGCCGGCAAACGCGCCGGTCGAGACAAAGGCAGTCAGTACCCCTGCAAGAACAGTCTTCATTGGTTTCATATTCAGCCTCCGAGCTGCTGCGGTTTCACGCGTCTATCTCAAGCCGCGGCGACCTGACCTGCGCGCTACCCTCAAATGTCTTGGAAAAACCCACAAAACGCAACGCCAAAATTGGTATTTTCGCAGTTTTATGTGGCTTTTTGCTGCATTTGATGCACTATTACCGATGCTGGTATGAACACAAGAAACAGCTCCTCCGGTCAGCACATCCCGCAATACAAAATGGGATGAAAAAGGGGGACGGAGAAGAAAAATGGAGCCGCGTTCCAACCATCGCCAAAACGAAATTCTGGATCAGCTGCGCCGATCCGGTGGGTCCATGCGCGTCCACGCCATCGCGCAAGCCTTGCAGGTAACCGAAGAAACCGTGCGCCGAAACGTTAAGGCGCTGGTCAACGACGGCTTGGCGGAAAAGACCCATGGCGGCGTTCGTTTGATCAGCCTGGAAGAAGAAGTCGACTTCCACCAACGCTACCGGGAGAATCCTGAAGCCAAACGGCGGATCGCACAGCACGTAGCCGGTCTCATTACGGACGGCACATCCCTATTCCTGGATATTGGCAGCACAACGGCGCATATCGCCGACGCCTTGCGGGACCACAAGCGGCTGCTTGTGGTTACCAATTCCGTCTATGTCGCCTATCGGTTGGCGACACGGAACGAGAACCGGGTTTTCATGGCGGGCGGGGAATTGCGCAGCCATGACGGCGGCGCTTTCGGTGCGGACGCGATGGCATTCGCCGCCAATTTCAGCACCGACTATGCAATCCTTTCCGCCGCCGGGATCACTGCGGCCAACGGCTTCATGCTGTTCGATCTGGAAGAAGCACAATTCTCACGCCTGATCATGGGGCAGGCGACAACCCGTATCGTCGCCGCGGATTCGAGCAAATTCGGACGAGAGGCGCCGATTACGGTGGGCGATCCCTCCCTCGTCGATATACTGGTATGTGACCGGCAGCCGCCAGAGGATATCTCTGCCGCGGCGACGGAATGGAACACTGAAATTCAAGTCGCCACCCAGGAGAGTTGATGTCTACGCCTATCGATCAAATCCGTGATGCGGCCATCCGCATTGCCGAGGAAGCCAGTGCCGTTCCCATGTCCTATTTCCGTGCATCCTTCACGGTCGATTCAAAAGCGGACGAAAGCCCCGTGACGATCGCCGATCGGGAAACGGAAGCCTTTATCCGGAAAGCGCTGGGCGAAAGTTTCCCCGATCATGGCATTCTTGGGGAGGAGTTCGGCATTTCAGGCTCGCTCGACGGCGAAACCTGGATCGTTGATCCCATCGACGGAACGAAGTCCTTCATTACAGGATATCCGTTGTTCGGCATGTTGATGGGGTATCTGGACGGCGGCGAGCCAAGACTGGGGCTGGTGCGCATGCCGGCTTTGAACGAAACTTATGTCGGCATTCCCGGCCAAGGCGCAACGCTGAACGGAAAACCGATCCAGACCGCAAAGACGACCGAGCTTGGCGAGGCATCGGTCTATATCAACGAACCTGATGGCATCCGCAGGAACCATCCCGATCTGTTCGAGCGAATTTGGAGCACCGGCGGCACACGCCGGGCGGCCTATGACTGCTACCCCCATGCGTTGGTCGCAAGCGGGCAGATCGATATCTGCATCGATTTCGGTCTGCAGCCCTATGACTACCTACCTTTGATCGGATTGATCGAAGCGGCGGGCGGCATCATGACGGATTGGGACGGCAACAAGCTGACCATGGAGTCGGAAGGCCATGTCGTCGCCGCGGCAACGCCGGAACTCCATGCCGCTATACTGCCCTCCCTGAAACGGTAGGCCGGATCAGCGCGCTTTAACAGCAGCCACATGCCCTGGGAATGCCGGGTCCTGCATGAGCGCCTTGCAACGCTCGAAGCGCTCGGTGGCATAGGCCCAGAAATCCTCGACTGGGTTGCCGTCGGCGAATTGGATCAATCCCCAAAGCGTCCACAAAAGGTCGCACATCGCCTTATAGATAACGACCCGGCCTCTCTCCTCAGGTGTCGGTTCCCGGCCGAAATAACCGCGCAGCAATTCCGCTTCTTCCACATCGGTCATGCCGGCCTCGACGGAAAGGTCGCCCAGGTCCCATAAGGGATCATTCATGCCGGAATATTCCCAATCGACAATCCACATGACATCCCCGTCATCGAGAAAATTCTCGCATAGCGGATCGCAATGACACGGCGCCAATGGCGCCGGGTTTGCTTGCAGGGCTGTCTTCACAGGATCGGCGGCCTTGACGATGTCATGATATCCATCCGGCAGCGCCACGTCCTTGGTCGACAATACCTTCAGATAATCCTCGATCATGGAAAACAGTTCGAATCGGAAATCGAATTCCTCGCCGGAGTTATGCAGCTTCGCAAGCGCCTTGCCCGCGCGTCCCGGTGACCCCGCCCTTTCGGAGAAAAGCGCCGGCGTCATCGTCACGATGTCGTCAATGGCCCTTGTGATCATAACACCCGTCGCCGGGTCGCCCCACAGAACCTCCGCGGAAACCCCGGCCTTCCAGGCCGCGACGGCATTGGTCAGTTCCACCTTGCGGTCGATATATTCTTCCGTTCCGTCGCCCGGGATACGGACGATCACCCGGTCGGTTCCGGTGTCGACGAGATGGACCAAGTTGGTCAGGCCGCCCAGTCGGGAAACGGAACATTCTTCCGCCGTTACCGCCTCAAACCCCGGTGCGCTCTTCAACGCCGCGATTGCAGCTTCGATATTCTCCTGCATATCGACCCCTTTTGTCTCTTAAGCCTTCAGCCTTTTGTTCTCTGCATCATAAAGCGGTCCGTCCACCTTGGCGATTGGGTGCCTGTCCCCGAAAACCTCGATTTCGAAACCATCTTCGTCCCAAAGGGGTTTGTCGAGATAGCCGAAGACGATGGTTTTGCCGACCGAATGGCCAAAGCCGGCTGCCGACGCCAATGAAACCGTATTCCCCTTGAACAGAATTGTCTCCCCGCCATAGAGGGGAAGCTTGGCATCAGTCGCGAAGGTACACAGCTTTCGGCCCGGCCCTTCCCCCTTCTGCTTTTCCAGGACGCGCCGGCCGATAAAGTCTCCACCCGATTTCAAATGCACACGGAAGCCCAGTCCCGCTTCGATCGGCGTATAGTCCGGCGTGATATCGCCCGACCAATAGAGATAACCTTTCTCCAGACGCAAACTGTCGATGGCCCGATAGCCGACATCCTTGATGCCGTAAGGTTCGCCCGCCGCTGACAGAGCATTATAGACATGCGCGCCGAATTCCGTCGGAACGTGCAATTCCCAGCCCAGTTCCCCAACGAAGCCGATCCGGACCGCGCGAACAGGCGCGGCGCCGATGACAATGTCCCGCGCCGTTCCAAAGGGAAAGGCATCGTTCGACACGTCGTTCTCGCAGACCGATTGCAGAACATCCCGGGCCTTGGGCCCGCAGATATTGATCACCGCGCGCGCGGACGTCATCTCGATCAAATGAACCGACCCGTCTTTCGGCATGTGCCGGCGGATCCAATCCGCGTCATGGGTCCCGAAGCCGGACCCGGTGACGATGTAGAAATGATCCTTGGCCAAGCGGGTGATGGTCAGGTCGGCTTCGATCCCGCCGGTCTCATTACAGAGCTGGGCATAAATGACCGTGCCGTCAGGCTTGTCCATATTGCAGGCAGCCAAGCGCTGCAGCAGGTCCAAGGACCCGGGGCCGACCATTTCAAACTTTGCGAAACTGGATTGGTCGATCAGGGCGACGCCCTCGCGGACCGCTTTGTGCTCCTCCGCGGCAAATTTGTGCCAGCCCGGCTCCAGGAAATCGAGCTGATCGATTGGTTCGACGCCTTCCGGCGCGAACCATAGCGGCCGTTCCCAGCCATTCTTGGACCCGTATACCGCGCCCTTGTCTTTCAGGATTTCGTAAAGCGGCGACAGGCGCAATTGCCGGGCCGTTTCATGTTCCTGCCCGGGATAACGCATCTTGTAGTGATGCGCATAGTGCTCGACGGCGCGGGGATACATGAAAGCCTTCGTACCGTGATGCGGACCGAAACGACGGCAATCGAGCGGCCAGAGATCCAGGCTCGGGCGGCCCTCGGTGATCCATTCCGCGATCATCTCCCCGGCCCCACCGCCGGCGGCAATCCCATAAAGGAAACCCGTCGCCATCATCAGGTTGTCGAATCCCGGCATCCAGCCCATCACGAAATCACCGTCCGCCGAATAAGGAATCGGGCCGTTGATGACCTGGCGAATTCCCACCTCTTCCAGGATGGGCGTGACCTGCGTCGCCAGTTCCGCCAACGGTCCGAACCGATCCAAGTTGTCCGGCAGCAACTGACGCACGAATTCGCCCGGAATGCCCGCGTCCCCGAAAGGCAACGTGTCCTCTTCGTAGCCGCCGATAACCATCCGTCCGCCGGCATCCGGCTTGTAATAGACCAGACGCTCCGGGTCCCGCAGCGTCGGCAGGCCCTTGACCAAATCCACATCCGGCAGCGGTTCGGTCACGATGTATTGGTGTTCGACCGCACAGGCGGGCACCCGAATGCCCAGCTTGGCGCCAAGTTCACGGCTCCACATGCCGGCGGCGAAGACAACGGTTTCGGCTTCGTAATCGCCGTCCGAGGTCAATACCTTGGCGATCCGGCCATCGGTGACTTCGAAATCGTCAACCTTCAACCCTTGGCGAATCTGCACACCATGCTTGCGCGCACCGGCGGCGATCGCCTGACACAGGCTGGCCGGGTCCACATGCCCATCCGAGGGAATGAAGGCCGCACCTTCCAATCCGCTGGCGTCGATATAGGGAAAAAGGTTCTTCGCCTCTTCGGCGGTGATCATCTCCATTTCCAAATCGAAACTGCGGGCCATTGTTGTAAGTCGCTGGGCTTCGAGGAGGCGTTCGCGCGTCGACGCGAGGCGAAGACTGCCGACCTTCTTCCAGTCGAACGCCATGCCTGTTTCCGCTTCCAGGGTGTCATACATAGCAACTGAGCGTTTCAGCATCCGCGTCGTGTTGCGGGAGGACCGCAACTGCCCGACCAGCCCCGCAGCGTGCCACGTGGCGCCTTCTGTCAGGGACGCTTTTTCAAGCAGGACGACGTCCTTTTCCCCATTCTTGGCCAGATGATAGGCAATGGAGCAGCCGATGATTCCGCCGCCGATAATGAGGTGCTTTGCCGAATGGGTCGCCATATCCACATCCTTTTAGAAAATCGGAGGCAGATTGGCACGAATACCACAAAAAACAACAATGAATGTTGGGTTATGCGGTTTTCATGCGATCAATTTGGGCAATTTCTAGCCTTATTCCAACAAAACGCCACAACTCGGGCTAGGAGAATTGTGCCGCACGGGGCGCTCAAAAGCGCCCTGCACCACACAATTTCTATCATTCGTCTCCGCGGCTTTCCCGCCACCGAACCACGGCGGCCGTGACTAAACCGAAAAGCATATGGCCAACCAGCGACGCCCAAGTCAGTTGAATGAACCCCAGGAACGGCGGAAATCCGGCGAAAATATGGGCCATCACATAAAGGGCGAAAACCCATAGGCCGACCCCAAAACCAAGACCGACAACCCACCAGGGAAGGAATGGCGTGACCGTTCTGGCAATGGGGCGCGCGATGAAAAGATATCCCAACGGATAAAACACTACGCCGACGACACCATGGATCACTTCAGCCAAAACGAGGTTCTGGAAACCGAAAACCGACTGCACCAAGCCCGCGGGCTGCAAAGGGCCACCGACCCATAGCGGCGTGATCGCTCTGGCCCAGAACTCCCAAGTGATATCTGCAATCAGACCGGCCAGCAAAGCTGTAACAAGCACACCCACGGAGATTCGCGGGAACAGTGGGCGGTCGGAACTATTCGTGCTTAGCACTCCAATCATGGTTCTTCTCCTTTCCGAAGCCATACGCAACGGTGCGGATGCGCCGTTAAACCAGCGTCCAGAGTGGAGAGAAGCAATCGGACATTCCAATACCCGTTACTCAATGAATCGATAACCCGTCGTTATTGATTGATCACAGCGACACCGAGCACGCTGCGTCAAAAGACACACTGCGCCCCTCTGCCTTGTTGCCGGACCGAACCGGCGATAGCGTGTCAACAAAGACGATCAGGCAGCCTGTGGTACGCCAAACCTGCCTGTCACAAAACAATTTCGCGGGTGCACCATGCGTATAACTTTCTGCGGCGCGGCGGGAACGGTTACCGGTTCCTGCTATTGGATGAAAACCGACCAATGCCAGTTCTTGGTCGATTGCGGGATGTTTCAGGGAACCAAGACCCTGAAAGAATTGAATTATGGGACATTTCCCTTCGACCCCAAGAAAATCGACTTCGTTCTGCTGACGCATGCGCATATCGACCATTCGGGCCTTATTCCCAAACTGGTCAAGCAGGGGTTCAAGGGACCCGTCTTCAGCACGCAGGGAACCTTCGATCTGCTTGGATACATGCTGCCGGACAGCGGTTTCATTCAAGAAATGGAAGTTGAAAGGTTGAACCGGCGTAACGCGCATCGCGGACGTCCGACCGTCGAGCCGATCTATGGACGGGATGACGCCCTTGCCGCCTTAAAGAACTTCTCGACCGTCGATTATGAGAGCTGGCGCGAGGTCGGCCGCGGCGTTCGTGCGCGTTTTTGGAATGCCGGCCACATTCTGGGCGCCGCCTCTATCGAAGTGGAAGTCGCCACGAACCGACGCGACAAACGCGTCGAACGCATTCTCTTTTCCGGCGACATTGGACCGGAGCACAAGCTGTTCCACCCGGACCCGGATGCCCCGGAAAACTGGGACTACATCTGCTGCGAAGCGACCTATGGCGGTCGCGAAAGGCAGGATGTGACGCCGGAACAACGTCGGGCGATTCTGGAGAAGGAAGTGAACAACGCCCTGAAAAAGGGCGGCAACCTCTTGATTCCCTCATTCGCTGTGGAGCGCACGCAGGAACTCTTGCTTGACCTGATCGTACTCTTCAACGAGGGCCGAATACGTGATGTTCCGGTCTTTCTCGATTCTCCGCTGGCCATTCACGCGACCGACGTCTTTACGAAGAACGCCGGAGAACTGGAAGACATCAAGTCGGTGCCTAACCTTTTCAAGCGGGCCAACATCCGGTTCACCGAGTCCGTCGAGGAAAGCAAGATGATTGCCCGTGTGACCGGCGGCGCAATTATCATGGCCGGTAGTGGGATGTGCGAAGCGGGCCGCATTCGTCATCACCTGAAACATAACCTGTGGCGGTCGGAAGCCACCGTCATGCTGGTTGGTTATCAAGCGCGCGGCACGCTGGGCTCTTTGCTGTCACAGGGGGCGGAAACAGTAAAAATAATGGGGGAATCGATCAAAGTCGCCGCGGCAATCCGACAGATCGATGTTTACTCCGGTCATGCGGACGGGTCCGAATTGGTCAAATGGGTGCAGGCAAGGCTGCCGGTCAAATCGGCGATATTCCTCACCCATGGGGAAGAAGCGGGTTTGACAGCGCTGCGGGAAGGCCTTGAAGAAGTAGGCGTGCCAGTGGAACGGATCGTCATTCCCCAACTGGACGATGTCGTCGACCTAACCGATGGGGAGGGCAAGGTCCAGTTCAGGCGCAAGCCACACAGGCTGCCGCGCGAAGTTGTACGGGAACTGGATTGGCACAACGACCTGGCGGATTTCACCTTGCGGCTGCGGGAGCAGTTGGACGCCGCGGCCGACGACAAACGGCGGAAAGCCATTCTTCGCCGCGTCACCCGCGCCTTGGATGCCGGCGACCGGCGCTGAATATCAGACTCCTTTCGCCGCGTAGAATTCGGAAATGACCCGCCATGCTTCCTCCGGCGTCTGCACATAAGTGAAAATGTCGAGATCTTCAGGCGAGATCACCCCTTCTTCCACCATACGCTCGAAATTGATGATGCTCTTCCAGTAGCTTTCCCCGAACAGAAGCACGGGGATGGGCTCAATCTTTTTCGTCTGGATCAGGGTCAACGTTTCGAACAACTCGTCCAAAGTGCCGAACCCGCCCGGGAATATCACCAAGGCCCTCGCCCGCAACAGAAAGTGCATCTTGCGCAGGGCAAAATAGTGAAACTGAAAGCAAAGTTCCGGCGAGATGTAGGGGTTTGGGGTTTGTTCATGCGGCAATGAAATGTTCAACCCGACACTGACCGCGCCCGTATCGAAGGCCCCCCGGTTCGCGGCCTCCATAATGCCCGGGCCGCCACCCGTCATCACCACATAGTGTCGCGCGCTTTCCTTCTGCCCCGCTTCCGAGACGATCTGTGCGAAGCGCCGGGCCTGTTCATAGTAGAGTTCATGCCGCGGACTTGTTGGCTTGTCGGAACGAGCCGATGCCGAGCGGGCCTCGTCGGGCGCACCTGTCCGGGAACTGCCGAACACAACAATGGTTGAATGGACATTATGCTCCTGCAGCCCCAGTTCGGGTTTCATCAGCTCAAGCTCAAGACGAACGGCCCGAAGTTCATCTCGGTTCAGGAAATCCGTGTCTTCATAGGCCAACCTATAACAAGGGTGGCTGGTTTGGTCGTTCGCCATCGTTCCCCAGACCTATAGTCGGTGTTTGTTTCAAGCCGGCCCATCCACTATTGCGAAGCATAGGGAACGAAGCCACTATTTCTTATAGGGTTATTATACTAAGGCGCCGATTGATCGCATCCAAGATTGGGGATCAGTCGGAAAAACATAGTCTCGAATCGCATTTGATTGGACCAGCCTCGATGGACAAGAAAGCGCATATCAACATCTGGTACTTCGTCGGGGCGATGCTATTCGTGCTGGCTTTCCAGTGGTGGATTGGCCAGAAGCAGGTCGAAACTGTTCCCTACAGCGAGTTCCAGAACCTTCTGAAAAGCGGGAAAATCGCGGAAATTGCGATTGCGCAGGACAGTATCCGAGGCGAGCTTCGCCAACCCTTGCCGGACGGGCGAAAGTATATCTACACCGTGAGGGTCGAGCCGGACTTCGCCGACGACCTTGCCAAATACGACGTAGAATTCACCGGCGTCGTCGAAAGCAACTTCATCAGCAATCTGCTGTCTTGGATCCTGCCGGCCGTGATGTTTTTCGGCCTCTGGTATTTTTTGATCCGCAAGGTTGCGGAAAAGCAAGGGTTCGGCGGCGGCTTTATGACGGTCGGCAAAAACAAGGCGAAGATTGCTGTCGAGAAAGATATCCAGGTCACCTTCGACGACGTCGCCGGCGTCGATGAAGCCAAACAGGAATTGCAGGAAGTCGTCACATTTCTGAAAGACCCGGATCAGTACGGCAGACTGGGCGCGCATATCCCGAAAGGGGTGCTGCTGGTGGGGCCGCCAGGAACGGGAAAGACCTTGCTGGCCAGGGCTGTCGCAGGGGAAGCGGGCGTTCCGTTCTTTTCCATCAATGGATCGGAATTCGTCGAGATGTTCGTCGGTGTCGGCGCCGCGCGGGTACGCGACCTGTTCGACCAGGCCCGCAAGAACGCCCCTTGCATCATTTTCGTGGACGAGATGGACGCGCTGGGCCGGGCCCGCGGCATCAACAGTATGGGCGGCGGCGCCGACGAGAAGGAGCAGACGCTGAACCAGTTGCTCGCCGAATTGGACGGTTTCGACCCGTCCACGGGCGTCGTGCTGTTGGCGGCGACAAACCGCCCGGAAGTGCTGGACCCGGCCTTGCTTCGCGCCGGCCGTTTCGATCGGCAGATTTTGGTCGATCGGCCCGACAAGACCGGCCGCGCTAAGATCCTGAAAGTGCATATGCGGAAGATCAAACCGGGCACGGATGTGAGCATCGACGAGATCGCCGCCCTGACCGCAGGGTTCAGCGGCGCTGACCTGGCCAATCTGGTGAACGAGGCGGCGATCATGGCGACGCGCCGGGACGCGGAGTCGGTGTCGATGGACGACTTCACCCGCGCGCTGGAACGAATCATTGCCGGCCTTGAAAAGAGAAGCCGTGTCCTAAGCCCCCAAGAACGAAAGACCGTCGCCTATCACGAAACCGGGCACGCGTTGGTGACCCTCGCCCTGCCCGGTACGGATACGGTCCACAAGATCTCCATTATTCCGCGGGGGATAGGCTCGCTTGGCTACAATATTCAACGCCCGACCGAAGACCGCTATTTGATGACGCGGACTGAACTGGAAAACAAAATGGCCTGTCTTCTCGGCGGACGGGCGGCCGAAGTTCTGGTCTTCGGCAAAATTTCCACCGGCGCGTCCAATGATTTGGACAAGGCGACGGACATCGCCCGCAGCATGGTTATGCGTTACGGCATGGATGACGAACTGGGCTTGGCCACCTATGACGAAGAACGCCCTCTCTTCCTGGGCGGAACCACAATGCAGCCCCCCCAAACCCGCCGCTATAGCGAACAGACCGCAGCGCAAATAGACGATGCTGTCAGACGGCTTCTGAACACGGCGTTCGAGCGGGCCACCGCAATTCTGAAAAAGAATCGGACAATGTTGGACCAGACCGCCGCGACACTAATGGAAAAGGAAACCCTTACGGCAGCGGAATTGCCAACACCGCAAGGGGAGTCTATCGCCGTCCCCGGCGCAACGCAGAGTGACGCCAACGAGTGACGGTTATCGCCCGCTCTCGACTGTGTTACATGCCGCGAACAAAAGCCGCGATTCTTTCCGCCCCTTCGCCCAGGACATCTTCCGGCTGGCAAAATGCGATGCGGACATGATGTTCAAGGCTGGGGTCGAAGGCCCCGCCGTCCAGGACGGAAACCTGCTGAGCCGCTAACAGGTCTTCTGAAAATTTCTTGCCGGTGACGCCAAGCGCGGACAGGTCCATCAGGCAAAAGATCCCCGCATCGGGCCGCAGAATAGAGATGCCCGAGATGCCTGAAAGATGCTGCAGGAATATGTCTCGCCGTCGACGATAGGCTTCCCGCATTTCTGCTTCGGCCGCCCCCTCGTTGTTCAGCGCATGGGCCGCCGCATGCTGGACGAAAGCGGAACCACCGTATTGCATGCTGTTCAGCAGGTTCCGCGCATGAACGCAAAGCTGATCCGGCCCCACGATCCAGCCGACGCGCCATCCGCTCATCGCGTGGGATTTGGACATGCTGCGGATCAATACCGTGCGGTCCGGTCCGCCTTCCATTGTATAGGGTGATGTGTAGGGCTGCTCGTAACAAAGGTCGGCATAGACCTCATCCGAATAGAGCCACAGGTCGTTTTCGCGGCAGATAGTCAGAACCGCTTCGACGCTTTCCGGGCTGGCAACAGCGCCGGTCGGGTTATGGGGAGAATTCAGAAGGACGGCCTTCGTCTGCGGCGTAATCGCTTGCCGCAACCCTTCCAGGTCGACCGCGAAACCATTCGCCGCATCCAGAGGCACCGTCACCGGCACCGCGCCACATGCCCGGATCACACCTTCGAACATGATATAGGGCGGCGCCAGAATGATCACTTCGTCGCCCGCTTCCAGCGTGCAGCGCATAGTGACATAAAGCGCGTTCTGCGCCCCCGCCGTGACAACGATGTTCTTCTGCGGAACCGGAACGCCAAGCCGTTCTTCCTCCCGCATCGAAATTGCCTCAAGCATTACGGGGATGCCGCCCGCACCGGAATATTTCGTGGCGCCAGCCTCCATGGCGCGCGTGCATGCCTCAATCACGCCGGGCGGAGTCGCGAAGTCCGGGTCGCCGACACTCAGCACGATAACCGGTTCGCCTTGCGCTTTCATCTGAAGCGCACGGGTATGAACAGCCCAGGCATCGGTCCCCGATGCGGCAAGACTATCGACGAAACCGGCATATTTCATGGCAAAGTATCCGAAATCATGAGGAAAAATAGGCTTCGGCGGTTCTAGATCGAAAAGCCGGACCGCAGCAAGACGCCGTCAGATGAAATTTTCCGATGCCTCGGATCAGTAAAGTCAGCCCGGAAGGCGGCGCTTGGAACCGACACTCAAAGCAGAGGATGCGAGGCTGCGTTCATCGTCCCATAGAGCAATCCGGCACCGATCGCGGTAACGACGCCACCGCCCAGCAGCGCCGCGCCCGCAGCCAATGGCGCCATTGGAATGCCCCCGCCTTCCGCCAGGCGCATCAAGGGAAACTTCATTCCATGCGCCGCCATCGCCAACCCGGCTACCGTCAATCCCGTGCCGACAGACATGGCGAGGACCGCCGCCACCCCGGCCATCAACATGCCGGTGCTATAGGTCAGGACAAGAACGAGGATCGCGCCTGAACACGGGCGAATTCCAACTGAAAGAGCAACCATTGCCGCCTGGGTCAGCGAATCCGCCTTGGCGACCTGGTCAGGACTCGGCCCATGACTATGGCCACAACAAGCATCGTCGTGATCGTGATGATGGTGGTGGTTTTGGTGGTCGTGGGCCTCGTGAGAATGAGAATGGTGGTCATGCCGATGCTGACGTTGGTGTGACAGACCGCCGACCATACGAAGGAACTGACGCCCGCCTTTCACGATCAGATAAAGCCCAACCATCGTTACAGCGGCATAACTAATCGGTTCCAGGTAATCGTCTGCCGCCAAAGCGGCCCGACGCATACTGCCTTCCACCAGCATGGCGATCCCAACGACCGCGGCAATTGCCGTCATGCCTTGCACCATGGCCGAGGCGAAGGCGATGGCCGCGGTTCGTCGGATATGGGTTTCATGCGTCAGCGCGTAAGTGGATATGATCGCCTTGCCGTGCCCGGGTCCGACAGCGTGAAAAATTCCATAGGCAAAGCCTAGTCCGACAAGGGCCAGAAAAGGCCCGATGTCCCGTGCGTCGGAGAGTTTGGTAACGCTTTCGCCAAAGTCGCGTGTGAAGGCGCGTTGCTTTTCCTGCGCGTAGACCAGAACGGAATCGTACCAGGAACCGGGTTCCATCGCCGTGACGATCAGAAACAGCGCAGCCAGAACAACCAACCCGCTGACAACCAGCAAACCTGTTTTGGGGTTATTCATCGGCGCAGGTAACGGCAACGACTTCAGCGAAAAGCCGGCCGATTCCGGATGGCCCTTGTTCGTTCTTGCCAAGACTGGCGGCAAGACCAGCAGCCTCTGCGTCAGGGGCGGGTGCATTGATCGTCGCAAGGCATTCCCCTGCGCCTGGCCCCGCGACAGTCACCAAATCATTCTCCACATGCAGGATCTCGACATAGTAGGACGGATCGTAAACTGCGTATTCGAATTCATGGGTCTTCGGATCTACCGGTTCCGCCAAGGTCACGACAAAACGCATGACCAACCGCTTGTCCTTTTCCACCATTGTGCCGTCGCGAGCATCACCCAACGCGACGGGCTTGCCGTCATATTGCGCTTCGACGAAGTAGTTATAGTCGCGCAGCGACACCATGTTTTCCTGGACGAGCGTTTCAAGGGCCTCGTCCGTCACTTCACCCGCCCGTGCGATGTCTTCCAGGACGAAGGCGGAGTAGAATTCGTCGAACCGCCATTCCAGGGTCAGGGCCTCGACCTTTCCCTCGGCGTTTAGAATGACGCCGCTGCGCAGGTCTATCCAGGCATGAGGATGAGCGTACACCGTATGCGAAGCCATGACGGCCGCGAACAATCCAAGCAGAATGGACGCAAACGCGTCGCGGGCCCGGGTCATCACTTACTCGTCCTTCGAGGGGAGGTCGGACGTTGAGTGATCGGTCGGCTGCGGCGTCATCGTCATCACGGTGACACCGTTCGGGGCGTTGAACTTGTGCCAGCACCCTTGCGGAACGATCGTTAGCATGCCTGCTGACATTTCAAGTTCCACGCGGCCTTCTTCGGTCAGCACGGATACCGTCGCATGCCCGCCCAAAATCTGAACCAGTTCGTCGCCGTTGCGATGGCGTTCCCAAGCGCTTTCGCCTTCGAAACTGCCCGCGAAAACGCCGGTTTTGCCGGTGTCCGCCAAAGTTGCAAAGACCGGCCCAAATTCATCCGGTGCGGTGAACGGGGTCCGGCCTTTCAGGACTGGGCGTCCTTCCAAGGCCTTCTCGATACTGACAGCTTTCGTCATACCCCCACGCCTTTCGTATCCGTGTCGCAATCACATGATCATCTTGAAGCCTGTGATAGCGAGAAACAATGCGAAGCAGCGCCGCAGGGTCAACTTCGGCATCGCATGGGCGAATTTTGCCCCCATCGGCGCTGCGAAGACGGTGACCGCGGCGATGATCAGTCCGGCCGGCCAATTAACGTATCCGAATGAACCGTCCGGCAATCCTTCTAGGTTCCAGCCGGCCCAGACATAAAAGCCCACCGCTGACGCGGCGATCGCCACACCGAAGGAAGAAGCGGTGCCGACAGCGTTATGGATGGGAAACCCGAACATGGAGAGAACGGGGACCGACAGTGTTCCCCCGCCGATCCCCATCAAGGCGGAGAACCCGCCGACCACATAGGAAATCACCCCGTTGACGGCACGGCTTTTCGGCAAGGAATCGGAAATGACCCACATTTCCTTTCGGACCATCGTGACCGATACGATGAGCGCGATAACCCCGAAAATCAGACGCAGCGCATCACCGTTGAGGAACTTCGCAACCAAGCCGCCACTGGCCGCCCCGATCGCGATACCGGGTAGCCACAGGCGCAAAAGAGCAAGGTCGACCACCCCTTTCCGATAGTGCGCCCGCGCAGAGGATATGGACGTCGCCACGATCGTCGCCAGGGATGTTGCCACCGCAATATGCATGGACAACATCGGGTCGACTTTGAAGAAGGGCGCCAACCAAAACAGCACCGGCACGATGACAATTCCGCCGCCAACGCCCAGCAACCCGGCCAGCACACCGGCCGCGGCGCCCGTGAACAACAACAGCACGACGGTCAGAACAATAAACTGAAGATCCATTTCCACGCGTGGGTACTCCCCTGATTTGGTTCTGAATTACAGGGAAGTTGCCGATTAGTCGACAGAATGTCCGATCAAAAGATCGGTGATCAAATTTAGGCACGGTAGTGCGGGAGTGGTGCGCCGTTGCGATGTCATCCCGCCGGTTCCACAAGAAGCTGGATACGGTCACCGGCGAACTGGCTGACATTGAGTGAGATCGGGTCGCCGTTCGCATCGACATCAACCCCTTCGGTCTGAAGGATAGGCCGCCCATACGGGATCTGCAGATGGCGGCTTAGTTCCGCGGTCGGTGCTATCGCCGAAATTCGGGTCGAGGCCCGCGTATAGTCCGATACGCCGAGCCGTGCCAAAGCCGCAGTGATCGATTTCGTGTCTTTGACGTGCGGGATTAGCGAGGCGAAACGGTCGGCCGGGAATTGACTGATCGCATAGCTGAGTGGCTTGCCGTCCATCACACCGAGTGACTGTATCTCAACGACCTTGCTGCCGAGTGCGATCTTCAAAGCGTCAGCCGTTTCCTGGTCACATCGAACGATTTCCGCGCGAAGGATTTCCCGATTCGGCATGCGATGCGCCGCCGAAACGCTTTGCGTAAAACGGACCCGTCGGCCGACGGGATATTCCACCGTCTGTTCGCGCACGAAAGTGCCTCGACCCTGATCGACCCGCAGTCGCCCCTGATCCACGAGCGATGAAATGGCACGCCGCACCGTGTGTCGGTTGACGCCGAAGCGCGTCGCCAATTGATGCTCCGTCGGCAACTGGTCGCCGGGCTCATACGTTCCAGCCGTAATGTCTTTGAGCAGCGCCTGTTCGATCTGTTTCCAGATCGCAATCCCTTTAACCATATTAGCAGTCCACCGTACCCGTTTGCCCGTTCTCGTTTGCCTGTGCTGGTTTGCCAATGCCGCAAGCTGGAAAATCGAAAAGCGTCACGAAACTTTCATCCTGTTCCGCTTTCTTTGTTTCACGTTCCGATCTACGTTAAGCACATGATAGATATAGACGTCTATACAATTTCTGAAATTGTTTAGCCCCGACGTGAGGATGTCACGAATGACTGTTGAAACGCAGCCAGCGGCCCCAGCCAAAACGGATGGTGGACCCGACGCTAGCAACCCGGCTAGCGCAGCCCAGCGGGAGCGCCAAGCTTGGATGTCGATACTCGCCAAAGCCGAGTCGAAAGACCTAGCCGACAGGATCGGGCGCCTTCAGAACCTGCCAGCTTATTCGGTGATCCGGCCCGCTGAGTGCGGATCGGTCATGGTCCGCGGGCGGGCGGGCGGCATGGGGGCTGCTTTCAACTTGGGCGAAATGTCCGTTACCCGTTGCGTCATACAACTGACTGGAACCGCGGAAGCAGCTGTCATCGGCCATGCCTATGTGGCTGGCCGAGACAAGCAGCATGCGGAAAGCGCCGCCCTGATGGATGCATTGCTTCAGACCGAACAGTGGCATGCGGCGGTAAAGGAAATGGTCATCACCCCCTTGGCCAACGTGGCGGCTGATGCTCGACGGGAACGCAGCGGAAAGGTTGCTGCCACAAAGGTCAATTTTTTCACCATGGTCCGCGGGGAGAACTAGACAATGGAAAGCGCTTTGCAATCCCGCGCGATACAGGAGGCATCTGCCCTGTGCCGACCGTTCGAAGACCCGGTCGGCGATGCCTCACGAATGTTCCGCGCTTTTCTGACCGCGATGTCGCATCCGGGGCGTGTCGTTGCCGCCTTCGGCCCCGGCGACTATCCGGAACCGCTTGGAACAACCGGCTTCGGCGCGGCGCTCACACTGTTGGATGCAGACACGCCAGTCTATCTATCCCCACAGATCGGGACCGCGCGAACATTGGCGAACCTGCGCTTTCACTGCGGTTGCCCAATTGTCGACGAGCCGGCGGCAGCAAGTTTCGCCTTCATGACGATGGCGGAAGCAGAAACTGTCTTACCGAAATTATCTGTTGGAACGCCCGACTATCCCGACCGTTCCGCGACAGCGTTGATTTTGGGAGGCGGATTTACGAATAACGATACTGTGCGCCTGACTGGCCCCGGCATTTATAAATACAAAACCCTGGGCATGAATGCGCCGCAAGGGTTCTGGACTCACCTTCAATGCAATGCCGACCGCTATCCCTTGGGGTTCGACACCGTCTTCATCGCCGAAGGGGAGATTGTCGGCCTGCCGCGCAGCACCAGGATCGACCCAACCATCACCGCGGAAGAGTGCTAGACCATGTATGTCGCCGTAAAAGGGGGCGAAAAAGCCATAGACAATGCCCACCGCCTTTTGGCGGAGGACCGGCGTGGCAACCCCGACGTCCCGGAACTCACGATTGACCAGATCCGGGAACAATTGAAACTGTCCATCGACCGCGTGATGACGGAAGGGTCGCTTTATGACCGCGACCTTGCCGCCCTAGCGATCAAACAGGCGCGCGGCGATTTGATCGAAGCGATATTCCTGATCCGCGCCTATCGGACGACCTTACCGCGTTTCGGGTACTCGCAGCCGGTCGAGACATCGGACATGGTTCTGGATCGGCGCATTTCAGCAACGTTTAAAGATTTACCGGGCGGTCAGGTGCTTGGCCCGACATTCGACTACACTCACCGCCTTTTGGATTTCATGCTGGCCGCGGAAGGGAAGGAAATCGACGCCCCTGAAACGGTCGAAACGGATACTGACGAGACGCCGCGCGTTCTTGAAATTCTTGCCCGCAACGGATTGATGGAACCGCCGGACGGTATCGAGACCGACGGCAGGTCGGAAGCCGAAAAAGCGGATGTTGGCGACCTGACCCGCGACCCCCTTTCTTTCCCTACCAACCGGGACCTGCGCCTTCAGAACCTTGCCCGCGGTGACGAGGGTTTCCTGCTGGCTATGGGCTATTCGACCCAACGAGGGTATGGCCGAAACCATCCCTTCGCGGGTGAAATCAGGTTCGGCACAGTAAGCGTCGAGTTCGTTCCCGAGGAACTCGGTTTCCCGATCGAGATCGGGGAGATCGAAATGACCGAATGCGACATGGTCAACGCCTTTGCGGGATCCGCCGAAGCGGCCCCGCAGTTCACCCGCGGCTATGGCCTGACTTTCGGACATTGCGAGCGCAAGGCGATGTCCATGGCCTTGGTAGACCGGGCGCTGCGGTCGAAAGAACTTGGCGAGCCCGCCGACGCGCCTGCACAGGACGAGGAATTCGTCCTCTCGCATAGCGACAACATCCAGGCGACCGGATTCGTCGAGCATTTGAAACTGCCCCACTACGTCGACTTCCAGTCGGAACTGGCGATGGTCCGCCGAATGCGTGCGGAATTCTTCGGTGAAGACGACGACGCAAGCACAGCGGAGGCCGCGGAATGAGAGACGAGACGATAACGGGGGAAACGGTGCCCGTGCCCGAAAGTGGTTACAATTTCGCCTATCTGGATGAGGGGGCGAAGCGGATGATCCGCCGCGCCATTTTGAAGGCCGTAGCCGTACCGGGATATCAGGTTCCCTTTGCCAGCCGGGAAATGCCCATGCCCTATGGCTGGGGCACGGGCGGCATTCAGGTGACAGCGTCGATCCTGAAACCGGAAGACACCCTGAAAGTGATCGACCAGGGGTCGGACGACACGACGAATGCGGTTTCCATCCGCCGATTCTTCGCAAAAACGGCAGGCGTAGCGACGACGGAAAAGACCGAAGAAGCCAACATCATCCAGACCCGACACCGCATTCCGGAAAAACCCCTGAGCGAAGACCAGATCATTGTCTTGCAGGTCCCGATACCGGAGCCATTGCGTTGGTTGGAACCGCGTGAAGTGGAAACCCGCCGGATGCATGCGCTTTCCGACTACGGCGTCATGCATGTGAAGCTCTATGAAGACATCTCCCGCCATGGTCGGATCACCACAAACTACGATTATCCGGTGATGGTGAACGGACGGCATATCATGGCCCCGTCGCCGACGCCAAAATTCGACAACCCGAAAATGGGCAACATGCCCGCCTTACAGTTGTTCGGCGCCGGGCGCGAAAAACGGATCTATGCGATCCCGCCCCACACGGAAGTGAAAAGTCTGGATTTCGAGGATCATCCATTCTCCATCCAGGCCTGGGACGAACCCTGTGCGCTCTGCGGTGCAGAAGAGGTCTTCATGGACGAAGTCATTCTGGATGACCAAGGCGGCAGCATGTTCGTCTGTTCCGATAGCGATTTCTGTCAACGCCGCCGGGATGCCGGGCATAAAGGTCCTGCGGTCGAAGGGGATGACACATGAGCGAGCTTCTTCGTGTCGAGAATCTGACCAAAAGTTATGGCCGGCAACGGGGGTGCACCGATGTCTCCTTCGAATTGTGGCCCGGTGAAGTTCTGGCGATCGTCGGTGAAAGCGGATCCGGCAAGACGACTTTGCTGAATTGCTGTGCGGGCCGGTTGGCGCCGACCGGCGGCAGCGTGGTGTACGAAACACGCCATAAAGGTCTGATCGATATCCATGGGATGAGCGAGCCGGAACGGCGCTTTTTGATGCGCACGGATTGGGCTTTCGTACATCAGAATCCGCGCGATGGTTTGCGGATGAATGTTTCGGCGGGCGCCAATGTCGGTGAGCGTCTGATGGCCGTCGGTGCCCGGAACTACGGCAACATTCGCAACGCGGCGCTCGATTGGCTGTCGCGCACTGAAGTGGACCCAGATCGGATCGACGACCTTCCGACTACGTTTTCCGGCGGCATGCAGCAGCGCCTGCAGATTGCACGGAATTTGGTCAGCGGTCCGAGGCTGGTCTTTATGGACGAACCGACGGGGGGATTGGATGTCTCCGTACAGGCGCGCCTTCTGGACATGTTGCGCGACTTGGTCGACCGGCTGGGTCTGTCGGCAGTCGTCGTCACGCATGACTTGGCGGTTGCCCGAATGCTCTCCACACGGTTGATGGTGATGCAGCAGGGCCGCGTCGTGGAAACCGGCCTGACCGACCGTGTCTTGGACGATCCACAGCACGCCTATACACAGCTTCTCGTCTCATCGGTGCTGCAGCCATGACGTATGAGACACTCAGGAAGGGAGCTCCGCAATGAACGAGCCAAGATTAGACGCAGATGGGGAAATGCTGTGCCTGAACGGCGTCACCAAGACCTTCAACTTGCATAATCAGGGCGAACGGACCATTCCCGTCGTTACCGGCGTGAACCTCAAACTCAATGCCGGCGAATGCATGGCGCTGATGGGGTCCTCCGGTTCCGGCAAGAGCACTCTGATCCGCATGATCTATGGCAATTACGGATGCGCCGCGGGTGAGATCCTGATCCGCGAGGAAGATGGAAGCTGGACAGACCTGGCGCAAGCCGATCCGCGCGAAGTGATCCGGCTGCGCCGTCATCGCCTTGGCTATGTCAGCCAGTTTCTGCGCGTCATTCCCCGCGTTGCCACCATTGACGTCGTGTCCGAACCTATGCGGCTTGCCGGCGCGTCGGATAGCGAAAGCCGCAACCGCGCTGCCGAACTGTTGACGCGCCTGAACCTTCCCGAGGCCTTATGGGATCTGTCGCCGACCACATTTTCCGGCGGGGAACAGCAACGGGTGAACATCGCGCGTGGCTTCGTCCATCCCTATCCTGCCCTGCTGTTGGACGAACCGACTGCGTCGCTTGACAAGGTAAACCGCCAGGTTGTCCTGGACCTGATCCTGGAGGCACGAGACCGCGGTGCGGCCATCTTGGGTATTTTCCACGACCACGAAGCACGGGAAGCCGTCTGCAACCGCTTCCTGGACGTAGAGGAATTCAAGGCCGCCGCCTAGTGCCCGACTGAAGCCGACGACAAAACGCTTTTTTTACATCATTTTGGAAAACAACATCATGCAAGAGCATGTCTTTACCAACTGCCGCCTCGTTCTTGCCGAGGAAGTCTTGGAAGGGTCCCTCGTTGTCCGCGACGGAAAGATTGCGCAAATCGACAGCGGACCATCAGCCGTGGCCGCAGCAACCGACCTTGAGGGCGACTTGCTGATCCCCGGTCTTGTCGAACTTCACACCGACAACCTGGAACGCCACCTTTTGCCGCGCCCGAAAGCGCATTGGCCGGCCATTGCCGCCGTTATTGCCCATGACTCGCAAATTGCTTCTTCCGGCATCACTACGGTCTATGACGCAATGTCGATTGGCGACATCCAATCGGGCAGCATGCGAAAGAAACGGCTTGAAGACATGACGGCGGCGCTTCGCGAAGCAAAAGAACACGGTGTCCTGAAGGTAGATCATATCCTTCACTTTCGGTGCGAGGTCAGCGACCCGGCCATGCAGGATATGCTGGAACCGCTGCTGCAATCACCGGACCTTGGCCTGCTGTCGGTGATGGATCACACCCCGGGCCAGCGGCAATTCGTGTCGGAACAGACCTATCGGAATTATTATCAGGCCAAATTCAACCTGACCGATAGCGAGATGGAGGCCTTCATCACTGCCCGGCGGGAAGATCAGAAGATCCATTCCAAACCGAACCGGGACTTTGTCGTCGAACAGGCGCGGCAGCGGAACGTCCATTTGGCCAGCCACGACGATGCCACATTGGACCATGTCGGGGAAGCCGTGGCCGACGGCATAACGATCGCTGAATTCCCCACTACCGTCGTTGCGGCCAAGGCTTCTCATGAGGCAGGGCTTGCAGTGATGATGGGTGGGCCGAATTTGGTGCGCGGCGGATCGCATTCGGGGAACGTTTCCGCCCGTGACTTGGCGGAACAAGGCGTCTTGGACGTGATTTCCAGCGACTACGCGCCAGCCAGCCTGTTGCACGCGGCAATGCTTCTGGCGGACACCGTCGATGGTTATGACCTGCCCCGTGCCGTGGCGACGGTGACGAAAACCCCCGCCGAAGCATCGGGCCTGACCGATCGCGGAGAGATCGCGCAAGGCAAGAAGGCGGATCTCTTGCGGGTATGGGGTTCGGCCCTGCACCCGATCATCACCGGCGTCTGGCGCGGCGGCGAACGCGTGGCATGAGCAAAGCGTTGAAAGACGAAAGAGGCCAAGCGCCCATCGGCCACCTTGCCGCCGGACGGTTGGTTCTGGTCGTCGGTCCAAGCGGCGTGGGTGTGGATACATTGATCGACGCCGCGCGCCTGGAATTCGGCAACGACCCTAGCTTCCATTTTGTTCGCCGTACGATCACGCGGCCAGCCGGTTCCGTCGGGGAGGAACATGACCCCATCGATATCGAGACCTTCAGAAAACGCCGCGACGAGGCGGATTTCGCGCTCGCCTGGGAAGCACACGGGCTGGGCTATGGCATCCCGCTGTCGATCGAGGATCAGCTTCGCCAAGGTCGAACGGTTGTCGTCAACGCGTCGCGCACGGTCATCGAAGAAGCGCGCGGACGGTATCCCAACCTCACTGTCGCCTCGGTCACGGCGTCACCCGTCACCCTCGCGCAACGGCTCGCGGGACGGAACCGCGAAACCGCCGAGGAAATAGAACGGCGATTGGGCCGGGCCGGCCTTGGTTTCCCCGATGGCGACGATGTCGTCACCATCAATAACGACGACGCGCTGGAGACCAGTGTGAAGACCTTCCTGGGCCTATTGCGCTGACAAGGCCCGCTTGGCTTGCGTCAACGGGTGAGCGTCCCAATATGAGGTCACACGCAGCAGCAAAGGGACCTCAATGTTTCACCGTATGCCGACCGCTATTCTGACCGCCGCCGCCTTCTCCGTCCTGTTGGGGACCGCGGCCTATTCCGCCGACGAGAGCTTGAGCGACAAAGCCGCCGATTGGTGGCAAAGCGTCAAGGAATACTCAGCGGAAAAAGCGGATGAGATTTCTGAAGCCACGAGCGCCTTGATGGACGACATGGCGGCGGAGGTCGCCGAACTGAAGGAGTCTTCAGCCGAAACGGCCGACGAGACTTCGGAGGCCGCGAATGAGGAATTGGAAGAGCTGCTGAAGAACGCGGAAGAGGCTTCCGAGAAACTGAGCAATGCCAGCGGCGAAGCCTGGGAAGACGCCAAGGAAGAATTCGACGATGCCTATAAGGCATTGGAAGAGGCGGTCGAAAACCGCAAGGAAGCCGTCACCCGCGAGGGACGGTCCTAGGCCCCCCCGACCGATATCCGCTGGACGATCCTGCAGGACTGCCCGTCGCCCGGATCACCGAAAATACAAAGATCGGATAGGCTTACCGTTTCCCTGAGGATCGGATCGAGCACCCCGGCCAAGTGATCCTCCACACGCGCAAGGTCGGATTCTTCCAAGGACCCGGTCAGCGTCAGATGGAACCGGAACTCTTCCAGCACATAGGGGTAACCCCATTTCAGAAGATAGTCGTCCTGCCGGGGCGACAATCCTCGTTTCCGGCGGCGTGCCGTCTCATCCGGCGGCGCGGGCGCCCGGAAATGGTCGAGTTCTGTGACGCAGCGCGCGGCCAGGCCCTGCAGCTCGACCGACTTCTCCTGCGGCACAAGTGCCAGAAAACCCCCCAGGCGCTTCATCCTGAACCGGCCCATATCCACCGGGCTCAACCGGTGGGCCAATTGGACGGCCGCGGCCTGAAGATCTTCAAAAGACGTTCCCTCCGCCAAACGGAATGGCGGCTTCAATGTGCCGTGGAAACCGTAGCGGCGTGGCGCTTGGGTGAACCGGTCCAGTTCCTCCGCGGCGATCCCCGGCACAGGATTACGGGTGACCGATTGCCCAACCTCCGCATCCCAGCCAAGCCAGTTTGCGCCGAATTCGGCAAGCGCACTGCCAGCCTGCGGCGCGAAATAGATGGCGTAACGTTCCATGATGTTCGTTCAGTCGACCGTGACCCCGATGACGCCCAGCGTATCGCCAAACTGAACAATGCCCGGAAAATGCCGACCCATGAACAACCCATCGACGCCGGCGACATGGTCGACCGGCACCGTGCCGGTGCGCTCTACATCGTGCACGCGCGCGATAACCTCACCCGCTTTCACCTCATCTCCCAGATCTTTCATCCACTCCACGAGGCCAGGTGCCTGCGCGGGTGTGTAGCAACGCCCGTCCGGCATATCCAACCGCTGACTTTGTGGCCCTTCCACAGCGCCCGGCAACACGCCTGCATGACGCAGCAAATTCGTCACACCCCGCTTGGCGATACGCGCGGTTTCGGCCGACGAGGTTCCCCCGCCGCTTAACTCCGTCGTCACGAAAATCTTGCCCAGGGATTCCGCCGCCGTGTCGTAGGTGCTGACTGCGTCCAGTTCCAACAGCATCACGGCATAGGGCGCGCAAAAGGCCATCATCGCCTCGACACAGGCTTTTTCCTGGGCCTGATTGGGCAGAATATGGGCTGCCGCGAAGGGCAGGAAATCGAGGGTGCGTCCGCCGGAATGAAGATCGACGACGATATCCGCCAATGGCAGCAGCGCCGACATGAAGTAATGCGCGATTTTGGCCGTCGGACCACCATCCGAATTTCCTGGGAAGGATCGGTTCATGTTGCCGCCATCGATTGGCGAGGTCCGGCGGCCCGCCCGGAAGGCCGGATAGTTCATGGCCGGAACGATGATGACGCGGCCCGAAACCTGTTTCGGATCAATCGTCCTGGCCAAGTCCCAAAGCGCCACGGGGCCTTCATACTCGTCGCCATGATTGGCACCGGTCATGAGCACCGTCGGCCCTGAACCGTTCTTCACCACACAGACGGGAATCATGATCGATCCCCAAGCGGACTCGTCATGGGAGTGCGGCAGCACGAGATGGCCGTGCTGGATGCCTTCCTTGTCGAAATCGACCGTTGCGCTGATTGGTGTGATTGACGCCGTCATTCTGCTAATCCTTGACGATCAATTCCCGGGGAACATTCGCAAGACATTCCACACCGGTCTCAGTAATAATAATGCTTTCTGTGATTTCCATTCCCCAATCCTGCAGCCACAAGCCGGTCATGAAATGGAAGGTCATGCCGGGCAGCAATTCCGTCTTGTCGCCGGGTCGCAGACTCATCGTCCGCTCGCCCCAATCCGGCGGATAGCTGACACCGATGGGATAGCCCGTGCGGTTGTTCTTTTCGATCCCATGCTTTTTCAACACGTCGAAGAAAGCGTTGGCAATGTCTTCACAGGTATTGCCCGGCTTCGCAGCTTCCAAACCGGCATCCATGCCTTCCAAAACGGCCTTTTCGGCGTCCAGGAAATGCTGCGGCGGCTTCCCCAGAAACACCGTGCGGGAAAGCGGGCATTGATAGCGTTTGCGACAGCCGGCGATCTCGAAAAACGTTCCTTCACCCGACAACATGGGTTTGTCGTCCCAGGTCAGGTGCGGGGCGGCGGCGTCGGACCCCGACGGCAGCAGCGGCACGATCGCGGGGTAGTCGCCACCGGCATCCGGGGTCCCCAGAACCCCCGTCCGGAAGATTTCCGCGACCAGCTCGTTTTTCCGCATACCGGGTTCGACCAGTTCGATGATCCGCGCATGCATGTTTTCGACGATCCGGGCCGCCGTCCGCATATAGGACAATTCGGTTTCGGACTTCACCGCGCGCTGCCAATTCACCAAGCCCGTCGCATCGACGAACTGGGCGTTCGGCATGTATTTTTGCAGCGAGGCGTAGGCAGCGGCGGAAAAGTAGTAGTTGTCCATTTCCACACCGACCGTCGAGGTCCGATAGCCTTTATCACTCAAGATCGACGACAAAAGGTCCATCGGGTGCCGTTCGGTGGACTGAACGTAGATGTCGGGATAACCGAGGATGTTTTCATCATCCATATAGACAGTACGGACCGCGCCATTCGCATCCTGTTCGCGACCGTACCAAATCGGCTCGCCGGATAGCGGCACCAGAACGCATTGATGGACGTAGAAGGACCAGCCGTCATACCCGGTCAGCCAGTTCATGTTCGACGGATCGGTCACCAGCATCAGATCGATGCCGCGCGCCGACATGGCCTTGCGGGTTTTGTCTAACCGCTGGGCAAATTCGTCACGAGTGAAATTCAAGGCAACATCAGGCATTGGAGACTCCCCACCGTATTGCCGATCCTAACCACATCCGGTGGCCCGTTGCGAGCCGTTCATCACCCATTTTTTGCGATTTGTAATGTAGCGACACAAATTGTCGCCAGAGCGCGACGGGCGCCTAATCCTGGTCTGGAAGGTCCTGCCCGCCTTCCGGCAATTCCGTTTGCTTGGCGTCGGATGTCTCCTCCGGTTTCGTGGCCGGCGGCGCCATATGGACAACCCGCTGAGGGAAGGGAATCTCGATCTCTGCCTCCTTAAACCGCTTGTCGATTTCATGACGCATATCGCTTGCGATAAGAACCTGCCACAAGACGTCGCCGGTATAAGCGCGCAGTTCGAAATCGAGCGAACTGTCCCCGAAGTTCTGGAAGACCACGAAGGGGGCCGGATAGCTCAAAACACGCTCATGTTGCTTGGCAACTTCCAGGAGGATTTCCTCGACCTTGCGCGTGTCGGTGCCATAGGCGACCCCGATCGGCAGATCGATACGCCCGTAGCGGTCTTTATGCGTCCAATTCGTGACAGAATTGGAAATCAAATCCGCGTTTGGAATGATGACCGAGGCGCGGCGGAAAGTTTCGATTTCCGTGGAACGCACGTTGATCTGCTTTACCATCCCTTCGGTCGACCCTACGACCACCCAGTCACCGACCTTGATCGGCCGTTCGATCAACAAGATCAGGCCGGAGACGAAGTTGTTCACCACGTTCTGCAAGCCGAAACCGATACCGACCGACAATGCACCGGCGACGATCGCGATACCGGACAGATCAACGCCCATAACCAGGACGGCAATCGCGGCGGCCGCGACGAACCCAACATATCCGATACCTTTGGATATTGAATGCTGCAGGCCTGGATCGATCCGTGTTTGCGACAAGACCCGCGTCGACAAGGCGCTTCTGAACGCTCGGACAACGGCCAAAATGATGAAAAAGACGAGGATCCCGAGCAGTATATCGGCTGGCGACAGGCGCACGCCGCCCACTTCGAAGCCTTGGAAAGCAACGGAAATCCACAGCCACAATGTTTCGGACGGTAGCCCCCATGCCGGTAAAACAGCGGCTGCGAGGCCGGGCAACAACAGGATATCCAACAGGATTCGCAGCGATATCTTGATCTTGCTGCGCAGCCCATAATCCCACCCGACCGTTTCTCGCATCAGATGGCTGCCTAGGAAAAGACCGATGAGTTCCCTCAACAAGCCGCGCAAAATATACATCACGCCGACCAGGAAGCCCGTAGAAACCAAATTGCCGATCAAATAGTTCGACAAACCGCCATAACCGGCGAAAGGCGCAAAAATCGCAACCACAGTCAGCAGCACGAGGACGATGCGTAATCCTTTCCAAAATCCGTTGCGCCCGACTGCCGCGGGTGTGGGCTTGGCCTCCGTGTCCGTGTCGGCGTTCGCTTCCTCTTTGGGTTCTTCAAACTGCCAACGGTTGGGCCGCAAGAAAAACAGGATCAACAGGCCCAGCGGAACGGCAACCAGCACATTGAAGACGGAAACCACGGCCGGCGTTACCAGGTCAGGTGAAACGGCAAAGGCCGCACCGATGCAGAAGTCCGACGCGGCGAACACCGCTGCCAGGACACGGATTTGCCGGACGAGCGCGGCAGACGATGCAGCGGTCAGTCGCGTCAATCGCCAATTTGGATTATCCGGGGACAAAGCAGCGCGCGGGATTTGCACCCCGAGTAGGTAACCGATCAGAGCCTTGCAGAGATTTGCGATCACCTCGGCAAAGGGGCCGGTGATGAGCGCGTCGGACGAAACCGCCCGAAAATAGATAACGCCCAGAATCGCCGCCGGTACGATTCCCCGGCTTACCCCTTCCGCAACGGCCGCCAAAAGCCGCCGCGAATAACTCGGATCCTCGATCTCAGGCCTTACACCGAAGCGCGTTAACAGAACGCGTCGAACCGTCCAAGCGATCAGGATCGTCAGAAACAAAACCCCGATGAATGTCAGAACCGTCTGAATGTTCTTCCGGTTTTCCGGAAGCGCGCTCCACCATGCCGGCCCGGTTGCCAATACTGCATGGGCCGCGGCGAAAATATTCTCGAACCCCTCGGACAGCACTTCCGTATCGAAAGGAAGGGGATATGTCTTGAAAATTTTCTGGACGAAACGTTCGCGGTCCAAGGTCGTCAGTTCAAGCTGTACGGTATCCACCCGGGCAAGCGTCACGTCGGCCAAGGATTGGCGGGCACGGTGAACGGAAATCTGTTCGTTCAACCGTTTGCGTTCATCCGCGATTTCCTCCGACTCCGGCGGCTCGCCCTCTTCCGGTTTCGGACCCAAGGCGTCCAGACGAGGCTCAAGCCCCTTCAACGCTTCAGCGGCGTTTTGCGACACATCCAGCGCTCTTTCCCGAATCTTCGAAACCTCGTCGCGGAATTCCGAGGTTTTTTCCGGGCTGTGCGGGCCGCGTTCGATATAGTGCTCAACCGCATTTAAAGTGCGGTTCCAGTTGGCCGCCGCCAAACCGGATGTACTTCCATCCAACGTATTTTGCGCGGTTGCTTCGACCGGCAGCAGAGATACCGCACCAATCGGCAGCAAGACCGCAAAGACGCGCAGGATGAGTAGCAGGCCAGCCCAGTTCATAGCGTTGAACCCTAAAAAATTTTACTCAGCAGAAAACGTTTCTCAGACCGCAATAATGCTGGTCCGCAGAGAGAACACTACACAAGACCGCCCCGGCCTGAAACGGCGATTTCGAGATCGAATACGAAAAACAACCTGTCCGATATTTGAAGGCATGCACAGAACACCCATACAATACTTCAAACAACGAATGATTATTTATACGTTTGTTTATGTTCTATTAATTATTGTGCATTATTATTTCGTGCTGGCTAGGCAACCACCTTGCCGCCAATGAGATATAGCGAAGGCCGACTTGGATAAGGAAGCCAGAAACGTGCCGAGTGAAACCGCCCTGCGGGATGGTCCCGATTTGAATTTGTCGGGAGAAGAAGGGGAAAAACGTTGGGGCGGCGAGGATCGCCGCACACGCCCCCGTCTGCGCACGCTCGTGCTCATCAGCCTTCTCGGCACATATTTTTGCAGCCTGCTCCTGATCTATATTGAGTTTACAGTTATTCAGGCTGGGGAATACGCGACCATTCTTTTGCCAATGGGCCTCGTTGCTGTCGGGTTGGGCGCGGTCTTCTGCCTGGGGTACATCTATATAAGCCGCCGTTTCATCAGCCCGCTTGAAGAAATGGTCGTACGCCTGCGATCCGCACCACCGGACGTGATCGCGCCTAATCTGGGGCTCGACGAAGATTGCGCGGGTGAAATTGGTGCCGTCGGTCAATTCATCAATGCCCGCTCGCGCGCGGTCCGCCAGGCGCAAACCGCCCTGGAAAATGAGATCGCGGAACGTCGGCGAGCGGAAGTTCAACTCAGGACGTCCCGGGAACAACTTCGGGCCATCTCGGACACTGCGCCCGACGCTATCGCCTGCATGGATTCCGATGGGACGGTCATTACTTGGAACCCCGCCGCCGAGGATGTCTTCGGGTGTCGTCAGGATGAGATTTACGGGAAACCATTGGCGGATTTGTTCAAAGACGACGCTTTGTCGACAGAGCTATATCGAGCCAACCAATTCCTGAACGGCAAGCTAAGTCGATACCATGGTGAATTGCAGACCGTAACAGCAAAGCGCCATGAAGGCGGCGATTTCACCGCTTCGGTTTCCCTTACAGGATGGGCATCGCCGGACGGACGGTTCGTCATCGCTTTCATCCGCGATGTTTCGGAAAAGCGGATAACGGAAGAGCGGATCCGTTTCCTTGCCCATCATGACCCCCTGACGGAATTGCCGAACCGAACACTTTTCAACGACCGACTCTCACAAGCGATGGCCATGGCCCGCCGTGACGGTGGCAGAGTCGCTCTGATGCTGCTTGATCTGGACAACTTCAAGGACATCAACGATACGCTTGGCCATGGCGTCGGCGACCGTTTGTTGCAGACCGTTGCCGACCGACTGAATGTTCACAAGCGGGATACGGATACGGTCGCCCGGCTGGGCGGTGATGAATTCGCCATCGTCCTGCCGCAGTTCCGGTCTGCTAGCGACACCCTCTCTTACGCAAAACGCATCATTGAGATCGTGGGAGAGCCGATGACGATCCAGGGTCAGGAAGTCCAGGTCGGCACCAGCATCGGTGTCGCGCTTTACCCTGACGATGGCCACGACATCGAACACATGGTTTCCCATGCGGACATGGCGATGTATCAGGCCAAGGCCGATGGCCGGAATACCTTCCGCCTGTTTGCCGAACAGATGAACGCGGAAGTCAAAGACCGCAAAGAGATGCTGGCCGACATGCGAGAGGCTCTGGACAATAACGGGTTCCAACTCGCCTTCCAGCCGCAGGTTCAATTGGCTGACCAGAGCATTGTCGGGTCCGAGGCATTGCTGCGGTGGCACCATAACGATCGGGGCCAGGTTTCTCCCAGCCGTTTTATTCCGGTTGCCGAACAGGGCGGATTGATCGTCGATTTAGGCGAATGGGTCGTCGGCGCGGCTTGCGACCAGATCGGCCTTTTCGACAAAATGGGCCTCCCGCCAATCCGGATCGCGGTCAACATTTCCTCCGTCCAATTCCGCCGCGGAAATTTAGTCGAATGCACGAAAAGCATCTTAGACCGAACCGGTGTCAGCCCCGACCGTCTTGAATTCGAAATCACGGAAAGCGTCGTGATGACCGATGTCGACAAAGCAATCAAAACGATGCAGGAGTTGGACACAATCGGCGTTCGGCTTTCGATGGACGACTTCGGGACCGGCTATTCGTCGCTTAGCTATCTGCGACAATTCCCGATCCAGAAGATCAAGATCGACAAGAGCTTCGTTCAGAATATCGAGATCGAAGAAAACAGTATGGAAATCGTCAACGCGATCATCGGGCTAAGCCGGTCGATGAACATCACCGTGGTGGCCGAAGGTGTCGAAACCGAAGGCCAGTTGGCGAAACTGAAGGAAGCCGGTTGCGAAGTGGTTCAAGGTTTCTATTTCGGCCGGCCGATGGCTGCGCAGGATTTCGAAAGCTGGATGGGCGACTGGCACAAAGAGCCGGCATTGGTGGCCACAAGAGCCTGACGGGTTGGCACCTGGCGGATTAGTCTGATGCGCAAAAGCGAGCGGGCGTGCCTTGATGGACACGCCCGCCCCAAACTGCAATTCCGAAAGGGATTTATTTCGGCAAGCTGCCTTCGACACCTTCGACATAGTAGTTCATGCCAAGCAATACGCCGTCATCCAGCACCGTGCCTTCTTCGGCTACGACTTCGCCAGCCTGATTGACGACCGGCCCCTGGAAGGGATGCAACGCACCGCTCTTGATCATGTCGAGCGTTTCTTGCGCCTTCGCGGCGACGTCATCCGGCATATTGGTGAAGGGCGCCATTGCAACCATGCCTTCCTTCAAGCCGGCCCAAGTGTCCATGCTTTCCCAGGTTCCGTCCAAAACGGCCTTCGCCTGCTGAATATAGTAAGGACCCCAGTCATCGACGATCGCGGTCAGCTGCGCCTTTGGCGCGAACTTGATCATGTCGGACGCCTGACCGAAGCCGAGCACGCCACGGTTTTCCGCCGTCTGAAGCGGGGCAGGACTGTCGGTATGCTGGGAGATTATGTCCGCGCCTTGGTCGATCAGCGCCTTGGCGGCATCGCCTTCCTTGCCGGGATCGTACCAAGAGTTCACCCACACGACCTTCACGGTCGCGTCCGGGTTCACGGACCGCATACCGCGAATGAACGAGTTGATGCCCCGAACGACTTCTGGGATTGGGAAGGACGCGACATAGCCCGCGACATTCGTCTTGGTCATCATGCCGGCGATCACACCCTGCACATAGCGGCCTTCATAAAAACGGCCCGAATAGGTGCTTAGGTTATCCACACGCTTATAGCCTGTGGCGTGTTCGAACTTAACGTTCGGGAATTTCTTGGCGACCTTCAGCGTCGGGTTCATATAACCGAAGGACGTCGTAAAGATCAGGTTATGACCGCTGCTCGCCAATTGGGTGATGACGCGCTCGGCATCGGCCCCTTCGGACACGCTTTCGACATAGCTGGTCGCGACCTTGTCACCCAGCGCCTTTTCAATGGAAAGGCGACCTTCGTTGTGGCGGTAGCTCCATCCGTGATCGCCGATCGGACCGACATAAATGAAACCGACTTTCAAATCTTGTGCTTGGGCGGTGCTCGCTCCATCAACGCCAAAGGGGGCGCCGAAAACGGCGGCGACGGCAGCCGCGCCGGCGATCAGTCCGGTCGCGAAGCGACGGCTTATCGGGAATTGTCTCATGCGTGAACTCTCCTCGACTATTCTATTTCGAATTTTCTTATTAAGGGATTCTCTTTGTCCCGAAACATCTCTGTTCCGAAAGCAAACCGATATAAAGCCGCCCGCGCGCCACCCTGCCGCGTTGTTGGCGTCACGCCCCATTCCGTTTCCATACGACACAGGGAGCATGCCAAAAGGGGGACCGGCCTGTCCTGACGGATCATTGTGCCGGATGGAAAACCTTGCCAAGGCAGGCAGGCGCATTCAACCGAATCTTCGCGCGATCACCGGAAATGATGACAAGAACAAGGATTGTCGCCAGATAGGGCAGCATCGACATGATCTGCGAGGGCACACCCCAGCCGGCACTTTGGGCATGAAGCTGTAGAATCGTGATCCCGCCGAACAGATAGGCGCCGGCCAGCAAACGCCCCGGTCGCCACGTGGAGAAAACCACCAGCGCCAATGCGATCCAGCCCCGACCGGCGGTCATGTTCTCGGCCCAAAGCGGGGTATAGGCGAGAGACAGATATGCCCCGGCCAAGCCCGCCATCGCCCCGCCGAAAAGAACGGCTAGATACCGGATACGGATTACCGAATAACCAATCGCATGGGCTGCTTCGTGACTGTCCCCGACTGCCCGCAGCACCAACCCCGCCCGGGTGCGCTTCATGAACCAGTAGACCGCCAGAACCGACAGCAGCGACAGGTAGACCAGCGCATCCTGCCCGAACAAGATTGGCCCCAGCAAAGGAATGTCGCTCAAGAGCGGAATGTGCAGCTTGGCCAGCGGCGCAACGGCGATTCCCACATAGCCCTTGCCGATCAAGGCACTCAATCCGATCCCGAAGATCGTCAATGCCAGACCCGTTGCCACCTGATTGGCGAGCATCGTGAGGGTGAGAAATCCGAAGATCAAGGCCATGGCCGCCCCCGCCACGGCACCGGCCGCGATCCCCGCGGCGGCATTCCCGGTGGAGACGGAAACTGCGAAGGCACAGACAGCACCGACGATCATCATGCCCTCGACACCGAGGTTGAGGACTCCGGATTTCTCGGTAATCAATTCGCCCAGCGCCGCCAGCAGCAATGGCGTGGCGGCGGTCATCACGGAGAGCAGTAGAAGGGTCAGGGCATCCATCCGTCTCGCCTCACCCGATTGCCAGGCGGCGCCCGAAGCGCAGCCGATAATTGATCAACACGTCGCAGGCGAGCAGATAGAACAGCAACACGCCCTGAAACAGACCAGTCACGGCCGCCGGAAGGCCAATCTCGATCTGGGCCGTTTCACCGCCGATATAGGTGAGCGCCATGGTCAGCCCGCCGATCACCACGCCCACCGGATGCAGCCGCCCCAGAAACGCCACGATGATGGCCGTGAAACCGTAGCCGGGCGAAATCGTCGGTATCAATTGCCCGACCGTGCCCGACACTTCCAGGGCGCCCGCCAACCCGGCTAAACCGCCGCTAAGCAGCAAGCTGAACCAAACGAGTTTCGGCTCGCGATATCCCGCGAACCGGGCGGCGCGCGGCGCATCGCCCAAAATCTTTAACTGAAAACCCAACATCGACCGCGACAACATCAGCCAGATCGCACCAGCCGCCAACACGGCGAGCACTGCGCCCCAATGTAGCCGCGTACCGGAAATCAGCGTCGGCATCGTCGCGGAGTCATGAAACAGCCGCGATTCCGGAAAATTGAACCCGTCGGGGTCGCGCAGCGGCCCATGCACCAGATAGCTCAACAGCAGCAGAGCCACATAAGTCAGCATCAGGCTGACAAGAATTTCATTCGCGTTGAACTTCACGCGCAAAAAAGCGGGAATCGCGGCCCAAGCCATGCCGCCCAACACACCTGCGATCATCATTGCGGGCAGCAGCAACGGTGTTTCGACCTCATAAAAGGCAAGTGCCAGCGCCCCGCCGGCGATAGCGCCAAGGGTCAGTTGCCCTTCCGCCCCAATGTTCCAAACATTCGCACGGAAACCGACGGAGAGGCCTAGACCGATCAGAATCAGCGGTGTCGCCTTCACGCCCAGTTCGGATGCCCCGTAAAGGGTCGTGAAAGGCTGGATGAAATAGGCGTAGAGCGACGGCCCGGCCGGCTTGCCCATCAATTCGAATAGCAACGCACCGGTGCCGACTGTGAGAACCATCGCCAGAACCGGCGAAAGATAGGAAAACAGACGGGACGGTTCGCCTTTCGATTCCAAACGGATCATACGGTGGCCCCCGTTTTTTCGCCTTGGATGCCACCCATCAAGAGGCCGATTTCCTCGATCGTGACCTCCCCGATCGGTTTGGGGCGCGAGAGCTTGCCCTCCGACATCACGGCAATCCGGTCCGCGATCGCGAACAATTCGTCGAGGTCCTGCGAAATGACGACGACCGCCGCCCCTTCCGCCGCCAACGCCAGGATCGCTTCCTGGATCGCCGCGGCGGATCCCGCATCCACGCCCCAGGTCGGCTGGTTGATAACAAGGACACCTGGGTTTTGCGCAATTTCACGGCCGACCGAGAACTTCTGCAAATTGCCGCCCGACAGGCTTTTCGCCGCCGCGCCTATACCGCTTGCCTTGACCGAGAAGCGCTGGATCACCTCACCGGCGAAACGGTCCCGGGCCCGGGACAGAATCCATCCACCACGTGTCAAACCCATGCGCCGGTCGGCGCTGAGCAAACCGTTGTCGGCCAACGGCATGTCAGGTGCGGTTGCGTGGCCGTTCCGCTCTTCCGGGACGAAGCATGCACCGGCTTCCCTGCGTCGGCGGGGGCCAAGCCGGCCGACCGGCTGGCCATCAATCCGAACCGCTTCCGGATAAGTCAAAACCTCGCCGATCAGCGCGGTCATCAATTCCGGCTGACCATTCCCAGCGACGCCCGCAAGGCCAAGGACCTCGCCACCGCGGACGGAGAAACTGATATCCTTCAACGCCGTGCCAAAGGCCTTCTGAGCCGGGAGCGACAAGCCGCGCACTTCCAACCGGTTGCTCTTTTCCAAAACCCTGCCCGCCGGCCGTTCCGGCTTCAGCGGCGTTTCACCAATCATCATATTGGCCAGGCTCTGCACCGATTGCTGCCGCGGGTCACAAGTCGCCACGACTTTGCCGCCACGCAGGATCGTGGCGGTTTCGCAAAGGTCGCGGATTTCCTGCAGCTTGTGACTGATATATAGGATCGCACACCCTTCGGACGCCAACCGCCGCAACGTCTCGAACAACCGGCCGACTTCCTGCGGCGTCAGCACCGATGTCGGCTCGTCCATGATCAAAAGCTTCGGGTCCTGAAGCAGGCACCGGACGATTTCGATCCGCTGCCTTTCGCCAACCGACAGGTCGAGCACGGTCCGACGCGGGTCGAGCGGCAATCCATACTGCGCCGAGACTTCCGATATCCGGTCCGGCAATTCAGCGCGGTCGAAACCGCCCTCACCCTTCGACGGTAGCGCCAGTTCGATATTCTCCGCGACACTGAGTGCCTCGAACAGCGAGAAATGCTGAAACACCATGCCAATGCCGAGGTCCCTAGCCGCGGACGGCCCGGCGAGGTCTACCGGCTTTCCCTGCCACAGCAGGTCGCCCTGATCCGGACGCAGGACCCCGTAGATGATTTTGACCAGGGTCGATTTGCCGGCCCCGTTTTCACCCAGAAGGGCATGAATTTCCGAATGTTTGATAGAAAGGGACACGTCGTCGTTGGCGACGACGCCGGGAAACGCCTTCCTGATACCGCGCAATTCAAGCAACGGTGTCGACGGGTCGTTGTGATTGTCGTTCACGGCAGGCTCGACCGATTGATCCCCATACCATCGTTATTGGCGCATGCGGCCCAATCCGGCAAGCCCTGCCCTGAAGCCTGTCCGTCAGTTTTTTGTGCAAAGCAGCAAAATTTCCTAGCAGCATTCGGTAGAACGACATACATCCTTTGCACTCTTCAACCAGTCCGAAGGTGGTCGCAGACAATGATTTCCCCCGTGTGCCGACACGATTGGAGCCTTTCCGAGGTTCAGGAACTCTTCGCCCTTCCCTTCATGGACTTGATCCATCAAGCCCAGGCCGTACACCGGGCAGCTTTCGATCCAAACGAAGTGCAATTGAGCTCCCTAATGTCGATCAAGACAGGCGGATGCCCCGAAGATTGCGCCTACTGCCCGCAAAGCGCCCACTACGAGACGGGTCTGGAGAAGGAGCGCCTAGCCGAACTGGACCGGGTTTTGAACGAGGCCCGCGCCGCCAAAGAGCGTGGCGCATCACGGTTTTGCATGGGGGCGGCCTGGAAACGGCCAAACGCCAGAGATTTCCCACTGGTCCTGGAAATGGTCCGTGGCGTCAAGGAACTCGGCATGGAATCCTGCGTCACTCTCGGGGCGTTGGATCGGGATCAGGTCGCCGCACTGAAGGAGGTCGGGCTCGACTACTACAATCACAACCTCGACACCTCCCGCGAACACTACGAAAAGATCATCACGACGCGCAGTTTTCAGGACCGCTTGGACACGCTGACGCTGGTTCGTGATTCCGGCATCAACGTCTGTTGCGGCGGCATTCTGGGACTTGGCGAGGAAGAGGAAGACCGTGCCAAGCTGCTGATGGAACTAGCGAATCTGCCCCACCACCCGGAAAGCGTTCCGATTAACCTTCTGGTCAAAGCGCAAGGCACACCGCTGGAAGGGGCTGCGGATGTCGACCCGTTCGACTTCGTCCGCGCCGTCGCTGTCGCCCGAATCCTGATGCCGAAATCTTATGTCCGGCTCTCGGCAGGTCGAAGCGGGATGGATGACGCCTTACAGGCATTGTGTTTCCTCGCCGGGGCGAATTCGATTTTCTTTGGTGAGAAACTGTTGACCACCCCTAATGCCGGGGCCGAGCACGATAAGGAACTGCTGGAGCGACTAGGGATGAAATCCCAGACACTCGAAGAGATCGCTGACAGCGACGGCCGCATGGCCGCCGCGCGCTAGAAACCGACCAACCGAGGCAACCAAAGCACGATCGCGGGAAAGGCGATGAGAATCGCCAAACGGACAATATCAGCCGCCAGGAATGGCACGACGCCCTTGACGATGGTCTGAATGCGCAGATCGCTCGCGACGCCCTGGATGACGAACAAGTTCATGCCCACGGGCGGGGTTATCAGGCCAAGCTCGGCGACCGTCACGATAATGACGCCGAACCAGACAAGGTCGAACCCCAAGGTGGCGACCATGGGCACCACGAAGGGGACGGTCAGCAGGATCATGCTCAAGGCGTCCATGAAACAGCCGAGCACGATGTAGAACACCATGATCAGCAGCATGACCGCCAAGGGCGGCAGGCCGAGCGCCTCGACCTGACCGACCAGCAACTGCGGCAGGCCCGCGGTTTCGATGAAATAGTTGAAGACAGCGGAACCAATCAGGATCAGGAAGATCATGCCGGTGATTTCCGCCGTTTCCTGGAAGCACTGGCGCAGCACCCCGCGCGTGAGTGCCCCGCGCCCCCAAGCCAGGACCAAGGCTCCGAACGCACCGACTGCGGCGGCTTCGGTCGGCGAGAAGAAACCGAGATAAATACCACCGATTACGACCACGAACAGGAGTATGACCGGCCAGATCGCGCGCAATGTGGTGAAACGCTCGCCCCAGCTATGGCGTTTTCCCGCAGGGCCGAGTGTCGGATTGCGCCGCACCTGAAACCAAACCGCCGCCATATACAGCAAAGTGCCGACAACGCCGGGAATCAGCGCCGCCGCGAACAGGGCACCGATCGATTGTTCCGTCAGCAGTGCATAGATCACCAGCAGGATCGACGGCGGAATCAAGACGCCCAGTGTCCCGCCCGCCGCGATGGAGGCCGCGGCCAAACTGTCGTCATAGCCATGACGGCGCATCTCCGGCAGCGCGACGCGGCACATCGTTGCCGCTGTCGCCAGGCTGGACCCACAGATCGCCCCAAATCCGGCGCAAGCCCCGATGGACGCCATCGCCAACCCGCCGCGCATATGGCCCACGAAGGCATTCACCCCCTGGTACAGGCTGCCGGACAAACCGGCATGGGCGGCGAAGACGCCCATCATCAAGAACAGAGGCACAACGGAAAGCGTGTAGGGGAAAGTCGCTTCAAAGGGCGCGCCGCCCATGATGAAGCCCACCGCGTCCCATCCGTTCAGGATGCCGAACCCGACGGCCCCCACGACCCCCATGGCAATGGCGACCGGCACACCGAACGCGATCAAGCCCAGCGTCGCCAAAAACCCGAGGAGGCCGATAACAGGATCAGACATGGCGTTACTCGACCGGCGCGGAGTGATGCGGCGTCAACAGATCGCCACCGCGACCGGTCACCGCGTATGCCGCGTTCGCCAGGACCAGCAATACGGTCGCCGCAATCGACATGAATATCCCCGTCAAAAGGGGCGCCCAGAACCAGGAATAAGGAATGGCCAAAGTCATGGAGACATCGCCGTATTCAATCTGGTTCAACATCTGCTCCCACCCATGACGGAAGATCAGCACCAGGAACCACACGGCGATGACAGCCGAAACCACCCGTAGAAAGGATTGAACCCGCGCGGAGAGTTTCGCGGTGACGAGGTCGACCGAAACATGGCTGGCTTGCATGAAAGCAAATGGCAGAACGGCGAAGGCGACGCCCATGATGAATAATTGCACCAGTTCGACAACGCCTTGAATCGCCCAACCGACAGGTTCGATCCCAATCGTATCGGCCACCAGATTGACGGCGCGGGACGCGGTCCTGAGCACAATGTCCACGATGGTGATGCCCATCGCGATCATTAGACTGATCACCCCGGCATAAGCAAGCCAACGGGTAACCGAATGAAATGCCCGATAAACGGTCGCGCCCATGTCGCCTTCCACAAGAAGCCCAAAAAGTCAGCCGCCCTCCCCACGCCCGACTTTCCGGCAGTTGAGGAAGGCGGCGATACCGGCTGTTAAACTTAGTTGCCTTCGACCTTCGCGATTTCCGCTTTCATGGCGTCATAAATCTCGCGGGCGTCAGAAATGCCGTTGGCTTCCATATTGGCGAGCCATTCCTCGACGATCGGTGTGGTCGCCTCTTTCCAACGGGCGGCTTCTTCCGGGCCGAGCTTGGTGATGGTCGATCCCTTGGCTTTCACCTTTTCGATGCCCCAGCTATCCCATTTGTCCCACCAGGGACCGAACTTACCGACCAGATTGTCACCTGAAATATCGTCGATGGCTTGGCGGACATCGGCGGGAAGGCTGTTGTATTTCTTCTCGTTCATCGCGAACCAGAACGAGACCGTGTAAATCCCGCCCATGTCCAGGTGGTGGTTCATCACTTCCGACAGCTTGAAGGAATTCATCGGATCCCATGGGAAGACGGTCCCGTCGATCACACCCTTCTGCGTGTTCTCGTATACCTTGCCCGGCGGCAGCCCCTGCGGCACGGCACCGAGGCTCTCCAACATCGACTTGATCGGCGCACTGGGGAAGCGAATACGGAGCCCTTTCAAGTCGCCCATCGTCACGACCTGCTTGTCGCGGGTGTGGATCAGACCACCGTTATGGGCGTGCAGACCCAGAACCTTCACGCCAGGATATTCATCCTTCAAATATTTCGGATACACCGCCCAAAGGGCGCGACTGGCCGCATCGGCGCTGCCCGTCATGAACGGCAATTCGATGATTTCCGTGCGCGGGAAACGGCCGCGCGGAATGCCGCGCAGGCCATGGGCGATGTCGACCACGCCCGAGCGCACACTGTCATAGAGTTTAGCGATATTGCCGAGCTGGGTGCCCGCCGGATAGATCGTAACCTTGACCTTACCGTTGGTGCGCTTTTCCAATTCCCGCGCCCAAGGCTCCAGGAAGTCTGAATGCATCCCATTGATGGTCGGCAAGAAATGAGCGAGCTTCAGCTCAATCGTCTGGGCGCCGGCTGTTGCCAGTCCACCCGTCATACCCAATGTCATACCAGCGGCAAAAACAGCCCCCGCCAGGGCGCTTTTCATGAAGCGCATCTGCTTCTCCTCCCAGTCTCGGCGGCGCGTTTTTTTGGTCACCGCTCATTTAGTTTCATTTGCAACTATTTTTCAAACCAGCGCCGCCGTCAAGCATTTCCCTACTTGAAAGCGCGACATGCAGGCCCAAGGTGCGCCTAAACCATTGGCGCACGATCAAGCGCCGGCGTCATCCAGCACGGTTTGGATCTTGTTCATGATGTCGTTCAGCGTTCGGCGTTCTTCTCCAGACAGCGGCGCAAGCAGGTCCGCCTCCCAGCCAAGCGCCAGAGGAGCGATCTCTTCGAACACATCCTCGCCCGCCTTGCTCAACCGAAGCTGCCCGCGGCGCTTGTCCGTCACATCCGTATCCCGCGCGATCAAACCTGCTTTCAGCAGTCTGGAAATCGCACGGCTGACCTTCACCTTGTCCATGCTGCTCTTATCCGCGACGTCGCTGGCGGTCATCGGCGCGAAGCGCGCCAGGTTCGCGATGACCCGCCATTCGGGAATGGTGATGCCGAACTGCTTTTCGTAAGCCTTGGCGAGGTGCCGGCTGATCCGGTTGGTCAAAACGGAAAACCGATATGGCAGAAATTCTTCCAGACACAGGGCGTCCGATTGCGCACTATCGCGCAATTTCTTTCTGACCGACATTCAGCAATCCCCTTCTGGACATTAGTTTCAGATGAAACTATTAACTTTGGTCAAGGTCAAGCGCATCAGCGCCCAAGGGCGGTTCGGTCGGGGGCGGGTCCATTCCCGCCTCAACGACACGCTCGGACAGCCAGGGTCCACACAATCAGGGCCCGCACAATCAGGGAAGGACACAAGCCATGGCCAATTTCGCCTCCACTGCCGACCTCGAAGAAAAGAAGATCACTTTCGAGGAAATCGCCGAAAACGTCTATGCCTACACTGCCGAAGGCGATCCGAATTCGGGCGTGATCGTCGGCGACGACGGTGTGCTGGTCATGGACGCGCAAGCGACGCCGATCCAGGCGCAGAAGCTGATCGACTGCATACGGGGCGTTACCGACAAGCCGATCAAATATGTTGTGTTGAGCCACTATCATGCCGTTCGTGTGATGGGCGCATCCGCCTACGGCGCCGAGGCGATCATCGCCAGCCAACTGACCTACGACAACGTGGTTGAGCGCGGCCAACAGGACTTCGACAGTGAGGTCGGCCGTTTTCCCCGCCTGTTCGATCAGGTCGAGACGGTGCCGGGCCTGACCTGGCCGACCATTACATTCGAGAAGAAGATGTCGCTCTGGATGGGCAAGCGCGAGGTGCAGTTGCTGCATCTTGGCCGCAGCCACACCAAGGGCGATATCGTCGCCTGGATTCCCGACTGCAAGGTCTGCTTCGCCGGCGACATGGTCGAATACGGCGCAACGCCCTATACCGGCGACGCTTATTTGAGCGATTGGCCGACCACGCTGGACAACCTGATGGCGCTGGGTGCGGAGAAGATGATCCCCGGCCGCGGCGAAGCGCTGAAGACCGCGGATGAAGTCAAAGCCGGCGTCGGCGGTACGCGCGACTTCCTCAGCGATTTGTTCGAAACGGTTAAGAAATGTGTCGCCGACGGCAAGGACCTGACCGCGACCTATAAGGAAACGATGGACATCATGCGGCCGAAATACGGCCAGTGGGTGATTTTCGATCACTGCATGCCGTTCGACGTTACCCGCGCCTATCAGGAAGCGAGCGGCCAGGAACATCCGCAAATCTGGACCGCCGATCGTGATCGGGAAATGTGGCTGGCTCTGGAGCGGGATCAGTCGGCGGCATAAGCCGCCGGCACCGCCGACCTAGCCCTTCCACACCCCGAAAATCGGGTGGTGCGCCGTGCTGAAAAGTTTCGACTATCCACAATACCCGTTCCGGACTATCCCCGATCTGACGGCGGATACGCCCACCAAGCATGAAATCGTTATCGTGGGGGGTGGTCCGGTCGGCCTTTGCGCCGCCCTGGACTTGGCGAAGCACGGGCGGAAATGCGTTGTGTTGAACGCGGCGAATACCGTTTCCGTAGGGTCGCGCGCAATCTGCTGGTCAAAACGAACTCTCGAAATCTGCGACCGCCTCGGCATCGGGGCCCCGGTTCTTGAAAAGGGTATCACCTGGAAGAATGGACGTGTCTTCGCCGGCGATGAGAACCTGTACAATTTCGACTTGCTGCCTGAAGCGGGGCATCAATACCCCGCTTTTGTAAATTTGCAGCAATACTATTTCGAGCTGTTCGCTGTGAAAGCGGCGGAGGCTTCGGAGATGATCGACCTGCGTTGGCAGAGCAAGGCCGTCGCAATCGAAGACAAGGGCAACAGTGTTGTCCTGGACGTCGAAACGCCGGAGGGAACCTATAAACTCGAAGCGGATTACGTGCTGGCAGCGGACGGCGCGCGCAGTGGCATCCGCCGGCAGATGGGGCTGGACTTCAAAGGGCAGGTTTTCGAGGACCGCTTCCTGATCGCGGATGTGATCATGCGGGCGAATTTCCCAACGGAACGATGGTTCTGGTTCGACCCCCCGTTCAATCCCGGTCAATCGGCCCTACTGCACAAGCAGGCGGACGATGTATGGCGCATCGACCTGCAATTGGGCTGGGACGCCGATCCGGAAGAGGAAAAGAAACCCGAAAAAGTCATCCCGCGCCTGAAACGCATGTTGGGGGAGGACGCGGATTTCGATCTGGAGTGGGTCAGCGTCTATACCTTCCAATGTCGCCGGTTGGAAAAGTTCCGGCACAACCGCGTGCTCTTCGTCGGTGACAGCGCCCATCAAGTTTCCCCTTTCGGCGCGCGCGGGGGCAATGGCGGTATTCAGGACACAGACAATCTGATTTGGAAACTGGACCTCGTCCTGGCGGGCAAGGCGCCGGAATCCCTGCTCGACACGTATGATACCGAACGTGTTCATGCGGGGGACGAAAACATCCTCAACTCAACCCGATCCACCGACTTCATCACACCGAAGAACACGGCCAGCCGCCGGTTCCGCGATGCCGCATTGACCCTGGCCCGCAAGCATCCCTTCGCCCGCCAAATGGTGAACAGCGGACGTTTGTCGCTGCCGGCGGTGCTGACCGGTTCCCCACTCAACACGCCCGACAACGACGGTTTTTCCGGCGGACCGCCCCCTGGTGCGCCCTGCCCGGACGCACCAGTCGTGATGGGTGAGCAGCCCGATTGGCTGCTGCACCGCCTGGGGGGGAAGTTCACTCTGCTTATTTTCGACCCTTCAGCCGATATGGCGGCCCTGGCGAAAGACGCCCGCATGCTCGACCCGTCGGTCAACTGTCTTGCCGTCGGCGGAAATCGGATTGATGGCTTCGAAACCCTGTCGGATCCCGACGGCCTTGTCGGAAAACGTTTCGACCGCGAACCCGGCACAGCATACCTTATCCGCCCGGATCAGCATGTCGCGGCGCGTTGGCGGCAAGCGACATCTGAAAAAATCGAGGCCGCCCTGAATCGCGCGATTGGGAAGTAACGCCATGACAACAGACATGCCCGGCAAATCCCGACTGATCACAGAGCCGAACATTCCCGACCCGGACGGTTTCTACGAGCGTCTGATCGCCGCCCATCGCAACCTGGACGACGAACAAAGTGCCGCGCTGAACAGCCGGCTAATCCTTCTTTTGGCGAACCATATCGGCGATCAAGCCGTTTTGATCGAGGCGATCGACGAAGCGGCCAATGGATAGATCACATTTAGCTGAATGGCTCCCCGAGCCCCGTTGACTGTTGAATGGCGAGCGGTAACGTTCCCCCGCATCGACCACTTGGGGGTGTGCTTTGGAATTCAACGAGATCCGGTATTTTTTGGCGGCGTGCGAAACCTTGAACTTTACCCGCGCGGCGGAAGTCTGTGGCGTCACCACCCCGGCGCTGACGCGCGCCATCAAGAAATTGGAAGACGAACTCGGCGGTCAGTTGTTCCGTCGGGAAAGACGGTTGACCCACTTGACCGACCTGGGCCGCCTCATGCAAGGGCATTTGAGCCATGTCCAGGCCGCGGCTGAGGCCGCGCAAGAAGAAGCCGACCGTTACTCGACCGGCGAAACCCAGTTGAAGATGGGCGTGATTGCCACCATGTCGGCGCCCCGCCTCGTTGCCTATCTGAAGGCGCTCAGGAAGGCAGCGCCGGACCTCGACCTGGAGATCTGGGAAAGCCACTGTGCGGATATCGGGGAGGCGCTGAATCGCGGCGACATCGACATCGCGATTATGACGCTGCCCGACTATCCGGACCTGTTCAGGGCGAAGCCCCTCTATGTCGAACCCTACCTCGTCGCCTTTCCGATAGGCCACCGCTATGGCGAAATGAATGCCGTCCCGCTGCGGGAACTGGAGGGGGAGGATTATGTGAAACGGATGCATTGCGAATTTCCGTCCAATTTCATGAAACTGGGAATCGCCAAACCATATCAGAAGGTGAAGGTCCGCTATGCGACGGAGCGGGAGGATTGGGTCCAGACCATGGTGGCCGCGGGCCTCGGCATGACCCTGCTGCCGGAACACCTGGCGCTGATCCCGGGGATCGAGACGCGACCCATCGTGGAGCCGGAAGTGACCCGCACGGTTAGTATCGTCACCAAGGCAGGCCGCCGGCATTCCGGCCCGGTATCGCTGGCGCTGGAGACGGCCGCCACGCTCGACTGGGACCACATCCCGCCGATCACGGGGGCGTCGCGGTAACATCCCGGTGAAGCAGGGCGGCCCACCCGCCGTGAGGCCGCCGCAAACCTCCCCCCCAATCCAACGGTTTGGGATCGACATTGCCCATAAGTATCGATGTCGTTGCCCGGCGCTAAATGGCCTGGGGACGGTTGCCCTGCTAGAGAGTCGTCCATCGGATGGTTGGGGCCTAGCGGAGGAATCACATGGTCAAATCGACATCGTCGATCAAATTCACCCTCGGGCTCGTCCTGGGTTTCCTGCTTACGTTCCACACGGCGGCGGATGCCGCAATCTTCCGGATCGAGGCGACGTCAAAGATCGTCGCCTTTTCCATGGCCGCTGTCTGGCTGTATCTGGCGGGTGTTCTGGGGCTCGGCTTTTTGCGACGACGTTCTGTGGCACATGTCTGTCTGGGGGAAAAATTGAGAACTAAGCAGATATTCGCCGCCGCCATTCTCGGTCTGGCGATGCTCCTGTCGGGCAAGGCTGCCCTCGCCGCGACCATCAACCTCACTACTTTCAGTTTCGCAGATGGCGGGCAGGACGATTTTTTCGAAAATGGCTTTCTGGAAAACGGCGAAGTCGTCTTTGACAACGAGGGCGGCCCGGTCTCGATCACGTTCAGCAATCTTCAGACTTCCAATAATCTCGGGGGCGGCATTGTTGACAGGAACGGCGTTTTTTTTGGGGACGATCCCCTGACCAATATCGTCTTTTCGGTCGATCTGACCTTTTCGGTCCCGGTCATAATCACCTCCTTCAGGGTCACAAACCTTGATGACGACGTGACCGGTTCGTTCTTGCAGCTTTCGGGTGTGAACGGCACATCCGGCCCGGTCAACCTCGAGGGGTTTGGCGAGATGCCCGTCGACATGGGAACGATCCCGGTGTTCCTACCGGACACGCCCTATACACTTACCCACACTGTCAGCGGGATCAGGCAGTTCGTTCAGATCGGCAGAATCGATTTGCAAGAGGTAACCGCCGTGCCGCTGCCCGCGACGGCGTTCTTCCTGATCGGGGCGGTCGCAGGCCTGTGCCTTTTGCGCGGCCGCCGCGCCGCCTGATCCGCGCGCCTTCGTCGATGCAGTGTCGAAGGGCAAGCCGACGGGCGCCATCTAGAAGTTGGAAGACGAACTCGGCGGTCAGCTGTTCCGTCGGGAAAGACGGTTGACCCACTTGACCGACCTGGGCCGCCTCATGCAAGGGCATTTAAGTCAGGTCCAGGCCGCGGCGGAGGCCGCGCAGGGTTTGGGCTGGGAACATATTCCGAGCCAGAAACGGCCGACCTGGCTCCCCGAACACAAGCCGAAAACGCGTTGATTAACCGTGCGGCAACGACTCGTTGCCCTGCGTCATCTATCTGAAAACGTGGCGATTTGGTATCTCGTGGCTATTGCGACAATGTTCCGAATGGAGGCCACGAATGTTCAAAAACCTATCAGTGATCGCGCTGGTCTGCGCCATACTCGTTCCCGCATCGGCACAGGCGGCGCTGTTCAGGATCGAGGCGACGTCCGTCGTCCCGGCCTACACCGATTTCGTTTTGGAATTCGACGATCTGGACGGTGACAATCTCTATTCCACGAACGAACAGACTTTCTTCTCCGGCGTGACGCTCATCCAGCCGACATTCACGTTTTTCTTCGACGAACTCAGACGGTTCGAGCCGACGGACGGTGTCTCGGACGACGTGGGAACCGGGATCCTCTTTTTCGTTGTCGAAGACGGTTCTTCCGCAGGAACCAACGCGCCAGTTTCGGCATTTTCATTCGAATTGAGTGCCGTCGGCGGCGATGGTCCCGTCTCGACCGTGCCTTTGCCGGCAGCGGCTTGGATGTACATCGCCGGGATCCTCGGCCTTGGATACCTGCACCGCGCTCATAAACGGAAGCACTGAATCGTCTGACCTGCAGCGACGCGCACTTCGGCTTGGCGGCACGTCTCAGCCTGCCTAAACTTCCCTCCGACAATAGGGAGGGAAGAGAGTGCCGAGAAAAATCACCGTCGGCGGGGCGCAACTGGGGCCGATTCAACGTGCGGAGTCACGCACGGACGTCGTCCGCCGGTTGATCGACCTGCTGGAAAAAGCGCATCGCCGCGGTTGCTCGCTCGTCGTCTTTCCCGAACTGGCGCTGACGACCTTTTTCCCGCGCTGGTATGCCGACGACATCGCGGAAATGGATGTCTATTTCGAGCGGGAAATGCCGTCAGCGGAGACGCAGCCCCTGTTCGACCGCGCCCGCGAACTGGGGGTCGGCTTCTATCTGGGATACGCGGAATTGGACGATCAGGGCGGCACGCTGCATCGCTACAATACGGCGGTCCTGGTCGACCAGACGGGCAGCATCGTGGGCAAATACCGGAAGGTGCATCTGCCGGGTCACAAGGAATTCGACGACAGCCTGACCCGGCAGCATTTGGAAAAACGGTATTTCGAGCCCGGCGATCTGGGCTTTCCCGTCTGGCGGTCCATGGATGGCGTCATGGGCATGTGCATCTGCAACGACCGGCGCTGGCCGGAGACCTGGCGCAGCCTGGGGATGCGGGGCGTCGAACTGGTCATGTTGGGCTACAACACGCCGACCGGAAACCAACATGGCGGTATGGAGCCGCCGCATCAGCGCATGTTCCACAATCACTTGAGTATCCAGGCCGGTGCGTACCAGAACGCCACCTGGGCAGTCGCCGTTGCGAAGGCGGGTGTGGAAGACGGGCATGAATTGATGGGTGGGTCCTGCATCGTTTCCCCGCAGGGTGAGATCGTCGCCCTGGCCAGCACCGTGGAAGACGAGTTGATTGTCGCCGATTGCGATCTCGACCTCTGCAATTTCGGTAAAAGCACCATCTTCAATTTCGCCGCCCACCGCCGTCCGGAACACTATAAGATCATCACCGAACAGGCCGGCGTCACGCCGCCCAAAGAGTGACAAGAGAGTGATGAGAAAGATCAATCGATGAACGCCCGCATTCTGATCATCAATCCGAACAGCACGCAGGCCGTCACCGACGGCATCGCCACAGCCGTGGCGGGACTGACTGTCCCGGGCGGCCCGCGGATCGATTGCGTAACCCTGGCCGAAGGGCCACCCGGGATCGAAAGCCAGCAACATGTCGATGGCGTCATCGGTCCGCTATGCAACCTGATAAAACGCGAACCCGCCGATGCTTATGTCATCGCCTGTTATAGCGACCCCGGCATGCATTCCGCGCGGGAGGTGACGGACAAACCGGTGCTCGGCATTTCCGAATGCGGGCTGCTGACCGCCTGCACTATGGGCGAACGCTTCGGTGTCGTCTCCATCCTGCCCGGCTCCATCCCGCGCCATCTGCGGGCAGTGCGCCAAATGGGCTTGTGGGACCGGATGGCTGGCGACCGTGCCTTGGGCCTGGGCGTCGTCGAGTTGGCCGACCGGGCGCGGGTCTTCGAGCGCATGGTCGCCGTCGCCAGGGACCTCCGCGATAAAGACGGCGCCGATGTTCTGGTTTTGGGCTGCGCCGGGATGGCTTACCTGCGGGCGGACCTGGAACGGGAAGCTGGCATCCCCGTCGTCGATCCGACACAGGCCGCCGCGAGCATGGCGCTGGGCCGGGTGCTGCTGGCACAGTCTGAAACCGTCTCCCGCCAAGCGGCGGAGTAAGGGCTCAGGCCCGAATCGGCGGGCGTTTGCCGGCCCAGGGGCGGGCCTCCTCCAGCTGAGCGGCCAAACGGAACAGCAATGCGTCATTGCCATATGCCGCCGCAAACTGGGTTCCCTGCGGCAGGCCATCCGCCGACCAGTGCAACGGCACCGACATCGCGGGATTGCCGAGAGCGTTGTAAAAGGCTGTATAGCCGACGGATTGCGCGATCGGTTTCAAATAGTTTTCGGCCGGCTGCATCATGTCCAGGACGCCCAATTTCGGCGTTTCAATCCCCTGGGTCGGTGACAGGATGACATCAATGTCGTTGAACAGCTGGCCAATTTTCCGTCCCAGCGCGTGGAGGCTTTCAATCGCATTCTGAAAGTCGACAGCGGTCGTTGCACGCCCCATATCGGCGAAGACAAGGGTACAGGTCTCAAGATCGTCCGGCCCGGCCTTGCGGCCGTGCAAGTCTTCCAACCAATCGACCATTGCCGCGGTGTGAACATTGATGATGGTTATGACCGCGTTTGTGAATTCCTCACCATCGATATCCAAGGCGAAGGGAACGACTTTGTGCCCCAGCGTTTCACAAAGGCGGGCGGCATCTTCAACATTCTGCGACAGAAGCGTGTTCTTCGCGGTTCCGCTGAACGGTTGATCCGTCATCGCGATTTTCAGCGCCCCCGGCGATTTTCCCACTTCCGCCAAGAATGGCCTGGCGCGCGTCGGTGCGCCATAGGGATCCCCCGGCGCAGGGCCTTGAAGGATATCGAGCAGCGCGGCGCTGTCCCGAACGGAGCGGGAGAGGACACCGTTGGTCGCGAAACCGCTCCATCCATCGCCAGAATAGGGACCGGAACTGACCCGGCCTCGCGAGGGTTTGAGACCGAAAAGGCCACAGTTCGAGGCCGGCACCCGGATCGACCCACCGCCGTCGCTGCCATGGGCCGCAGGCACAATGCCCGACGCAATCGCCGCCGCGGCGCCGCCGCTGGACCCGCCGGGAGAATAGTCCGGGTTCCAAGGATTTAGGGTTGGCCCATTGCGCACGGGCTCGGTCGTGGTCGTCAGCCCCCATTCGGGCGAGTTGGTCCGCCCCGCGATGACAAGACCGGCGGCCTTGAACCGGCGCACAACCTCATCATCCACCGGCGGTTCTCCGGGCGGATTGAACCGTGTGCCGTTCGTCACGGGCAGGCCAGGACAGACAGCGCCAAGGTCCTTCAACAGGAAAGGGACACCGGTAAAGGGACCATCGGGCAGACCGTCGGCAATGGCTTTGCGCCCAAAGTCGATGCCATCCACGGTCACCGCATTGATCGTGGGGTTCACGGCGGCGATCCGCCGAGCCGCCTCGTCAAGCAATTCTGCTGCCGTGACCTCGCCCGACTTGACGCGCTGCGCCAGTCCCAATGCATCCTCGGTATCGTAGAAATCCATTCATACCCCCCAACGTCATCCCGTATCTTCGCAGCCCTTGCCGCTGGCGCGATGCTCCTGCACTCTTCGCAAGACTAGCCGCAGGGCGGCGCTATGGGGAGGGTGCGATGGCGGAAAACTTCGATCTTGTGGTTCGGAACGGTACCATCGCCACCGCAAGCGACATCATCCACTGCGATGTGGGGGTGCGCGACGGACGCATCGTCGCCATGGCCGAAGACCTGGGCACCGGCAAACGCGAATTGGACGCATCGGGCAAGCTGGTCCTGCCCGGCGGCGTCGACAGCCACTGCCATATCGAACAAGCTTCTTCCAGCGGCGTCATGACCGCGGACGATTTCTACACCGGCACGGTGTCGGCCTGTTTCGGCGGCACGACGACGGTGATCCCCTTCGCGGCGCAAGCCCGCGGCCAGTCCCTGCGTGAGGTCGTCGACGCTTATCACCTCTGCGCAGGCCCCAAGGCCGTCATCGACTATGCCTTCCACCTGATCATTTCCGACCCGACACCGGAGGTCATGGGCCAGGAACTGCCCGCTTTGATCGAGGACGGCATCACATCCTTCAAGGTCTACATGACCTATGACGCCTTGAAGCTCGACGACTATCAGATGATGACAGTGCTTGAGGAAGCCCGCCGTCTGGGGGCGCTGGTCATGGTTCATGCGGAAAATCACGACGTCATCCGCTGGCTGGCGGATCGTTTGTTGGAGCAGGGCCATCGCGCACCGAAATACCATGCTGTCGCCCATGCCCGGATTGCCGAAGGTGAAGCAACCAGCCGCGCCATACAACTGGCGAAACTGATCGACGCTCCCCTGTTGATCGTTCATGTCTCGGCCCAGGAAGCGACTGACGCGATCCGTAAAGCCCAGACCGAAGGGTTGAAGATCTACGGCGAGACCTGTCCGCAATATCTATTCCTGACGGCGCAGGATTTGGACCGAGACGGGATGGACGGGGCCATGTTCTGCTGCAGTCCGCCGCCACGAGATGCACAAGCGCAGGAAGCCATATGGCGCGGATTGAAGAACGGAACCTTCCAGGTTTTCTCTTCGGACCACGCCCCCTATCGCTTCGATGAGACGGCGAAACTGAAACATGGCCCCAACGCACATTTCAAACAAATCGCCAACGGCGTGCCCGGGTTGGAACTGCGTTTGCCGCTGTTGTTCTCCGAAGGGGTGAAGAAAGGACGGATTACGCTGAATGAATTCGTCGCGCTGACCGCCGCCAATGCCGCCAAGCTCTATGGTCTGTTCCCACGCAAGGGGACGATCGCTGTCGGCGCCGATGCGGATTTCGCCATCTGGGACCCGGACCGGGAAGTGACCGTGACCTATGACATGCTGCACGATGCGGTCGGTTATACCCCCTATGAAGGCCGGACCATTACCGGTTGGCCGGAACTGGTTGTCAGCCGCGGACGCATTGTCGTCGAAGATGGATCGCTGCACGCGGAAATGGGCAGCGGTGTTTTCCTGGAATGCGAGAAACCGGATTCCGCCCGACCGCTGCAACGGCTGGAACCGGAAATCGACCCGGCGCGGAACTGGGGTTTTCGGCTTTAAAGCCTGCACGGCTATCGGGCAGTCTTCTTACTCCGCGCGCCCCTCATTCCGCCGCTTGGGCGACCGGCGTTCCGAGCAGTTGCGCCGAGTTCTCCTGAAAGACCGCGACGATCGCATCGACCGCGGCACGCACGGCCGGTTCGCGAAGCACATCGCGATGAATCAGAAGGTATTCCATTTCACTGAGCGCCGGGTCCGCATCCTGTATGCGCTGCAGGTCAGGGTCGGCATCACCCAGGGCACAGGGCAGCAAACCCTGGCCCACACCTTGACGGATAGCGGCCTGCATGGAGGCCATGTCGTTGACGGACAGGATGGGATCGGCTGGGAAATGCTTTTCCAACCAGGCCTTCTGGCGCGGATACCAAAGGCGGTGCTCAGTCAATCCGATCCAGCTTTCGGTGTGTATTCCTACCCGTGCCGGACGATCAGCGGCACCGTATAACCCATAGGCGATGGACCCGAGTTTGCGGGCGATCAAATGCTGTTCCCGCGGCAAGCAGGACCTGATCAGCAGTTCCACTTCCCGCTTTGTCAGATTGGCGAAGTCATGCGCGGCCAGCAATTCCAATTGAACGCCGGGTGCGCGGGCACGAATTTCGGGAAGCCAGGCAATGACCAGCTGCGCGGCCACCTCGTCCAGCGAGATGCGGACACGCCCTGTGACGGGACCACCGACTGACGGCGTCACCCGGCCCACAGCAGCGGCGGCGCTATCCATTTCAGACAGAAGGGGCAGAAACCGCTTTCCCGCTTCCGTCGGTTCCAAGCCCGACGGCAGCCGGTCGAAAAGGCGCGCGCCCAATGAATCCTCAATCGCGCGCAGGCGACGGCTTGCGGTCGGTTGGCTGATGCCAAGGGACCGCGCGGCCGTGGACATGCTGCCGCTTTGGCTCAGCGCATGCAGTATCTGAAGATCACCCCAATTCATTTTCGAATGATAATTTTCGATATCACAATTCACAAGTGGATAGCGGCTATAGCCTTTTGCCAACTCGCCTCACCGCTTCCAGGGGGTTACATCCCCTGTGAATGTCAGCGTTGGAACTTGTACATGGACAGACGCAGTATTTTGATCGGGGCCGCTTTGTTCGTCCTGGGCGCGGCCGTCTATACGCCGGTTTTTGCCTCGGCCAAAATCCTGGACGGTCAATACTCTCCAATCCAAATCCTTTTCGTCCGATATGTAAGCGCCCTGGTGATTCTCGGAACGCTCCGCGCCATGAATCTGTCCTTCACGCGGCATTGGCGCAGCCCAAAGCCTTCCTCACATTTGGTCCGTGCTGCTTTCGGATCTTCGGGCGGGTTGTTGGCGATCTATGCGCCCGCGCTGATGCCCGTCGCCGCCGCGACCGCCTTGAGCCTGACAGAAATCGTATTCCTGATGGTTCTCGCCGCGCCCCTCCTGGGCGAACGCGTCACGCGTCGGGGTTGGACCGGGGCCGGCATCTGCCTGACCGGTGCATTGATCATCGTACTTGCGCCCGGCGATGGCACATCGGACCTTTCCGGTCTGTTTGCCTTCTCTCCCTGGGGCATGGCCGCCGCCTTAGGCGGGGCGGTCTTGATCGCCGGGGAGGCGGTAATGATCAAACGCCTGTCGGTGCGGGAAAAAGCTTATGGCGTCCTGCTCTATGTCAGCGCATTCTCTGGGCTGATTTGGATGGTTCCGGCCGTGCTCCTATGGGAAGCGAGCCCGTGGTCGGATCTGGCCTTGATGTTCGCACTGGGGCCCTTGGCGATGACCGGCCAGCTTTGCTTCATCTTGAGCTACCGGCTGGCCGATGCGGCCTTTCTGGCGCCCTTCACCTATACATGGCTGATCTTCGCCAGTGGGTTGGGTTTCCTGGCCTTTGGCGAAGTCCCGAGCGAGCAGACCATAATCGGTGCCGTGATCATCGTTGGTGGCGGGTTGGTTTTGCTGGGCCGGAAGGCACCAGCTTGAGACGGGAAACAGATCTATTCTAACCGTCGATCTGGCGCTGTTCGAAGGCTCTGCTATTCTCTCGCCCGAAATTCAAAAAAAACCGCTATGGGGAGTGAGATGATCGGGTCATCCGCAGACGATATCAAAACAATCGGCATTATCGGCGCAGGCACCATCGGCGCCAGTTGGGCCGCCTATTTCCTGGCAACCGGCCGCGCCGTCCATGCCTGGGATCCGGCTGATGGGGCGGACAAGAAGATCCGCACTTTCGTGGAGAATGCCTGGCCGGCCCTAGAAGCCTTGGGCGTTGTCGTCGATGGCGCGTCCCCCGACAAGCTGACGGTGGAAAGCACCGCCGCTGCTGCCGCCGAACCCGCCGATTTCATTCAGGAAAGCGCCCCGGAACGTCTGGACGTCAAATTGGCGCTGTATAAGGATTTCGAACCGGCGGTCCGGCCCGAGGTCGTGATCTCCACATCGACCTCCGGCCTGTTGATGAGCGACCTGCAAAAAGACACGCAGCATCCGGAACGGTTCGTCCTTGGTCATCCCTTCAACCCGCCGCATCTGATCCCCTTGGTGGAAGTTCTTGGCGGTGCCAAGACCGACCCGGCGGTTGTCGACTGGACTGTCGATTTCTACAACGCCATCGGCAAGAAGGCGATCAAGCTGTTCAAGGAAGTGCCCGGCCATGTGGCCAACCGGATGCAGGCCGCGATTTGGCGCGAGGCGATACACCTTGCCCTGGAAGGCGTCGCCAGCGTCGCGGATGTCGATGCGGCCATCGCCTATGGACCCGGTATCCGCTGGGCCCTGATGGGGCCGAATCTGACATTCCATCTGGCCGGCGGCGAAGGCGGCATGGAGAATTTCGTCGAACATCTGGGGCCGCCGACCGCCAGTTGGTGGGCCGATCTGGGCTCGCCCAGTTTCAATGACGAGGTAAAAAAGCTGTTGATCGCGGGGGTCGCCGAGGAAACCGGCGGCAAGACCGTCAAGGAACTGGCATCGATCCGCGACAAACGCCTGCTGGCAGTGCTGAAGGCATTGACCGAAACCGCAGAATAAGGGGGAGAGAACAATGGGCGACAGACCTGTCATTATCGTCACAGGCGCCGGACGCGGCATCGGCGCCGCCATCGCGATCAAGGCCGCAGAGGCCGGATACGATGTTGTCATAAACTATGCCGGCAATGCGGAGGCCGCAAAGCAGACCTCCGCCACATGCGAAGCCGCCGGGGCCAAGGCCATTACGGTTCAAGCCGACGTCGCGAAACAGGAAGGCGTTGAAACCGTGTTCAAGGCCAGTGACGAAGCCTTCGGCCGTCTGGACGCGGTCGTGACCAATGCCGGCATCACAGGTGTTTCGAGCAAGCTGGTCGATGCGGACCCGGAGATGATCGAACGCGTCATCGACCTCAACGTCACAGGCGCCTTGTTGACCGCACGCGAAGGCGCAGCCCGGATGATGACCAGCCGGGGCGGCAAGGGCGGCAATATCGTCAACCTTTCCTCGGCCTCCGTATGGATCGGTAGCCCCAACGACTTTGTCTGGTACGCGACAAGTAAAGGGTCGATCGATGTACTGACCCTGGGCCTTTCCCGCGAGTTGGCGGGCGAAGGTATCCGCGTCAACGCAGTGGCGCCCGGTCTGATCGATACGGAAATCCATGCTTCTGCCGGCATCCCGGACAGAATCGCGCGCTTGGGATCGTCCGTTCCCATCGGCCGTGCGGGAACCGCCGAGGAAGTGGCCGACGCCGTCTTGTACCTGATGTCCGAACAGGCATCCTATGTGACAGGCACGGTGTTGAAGGTCGCCGGAGGACGTTAGATAGGCAACCTGCCGCGAAAAGGTACGGGGCGCGTGTGGCTCAGCCCGCCCCGTCCGCCGCGCGGTCGTAGATCCACATCGGTTTCGTGCCGTCCGCGAAGGTGAAGCCCAGCTTCCGGTAAAACGGTTCCGCATGATCGTCGGCGATCAGGACCTGCTGGTGGATATCCCCGTAGCGCTGCATGATTCTTTCCATCAGCGCTTTACCCACGCCCTTGCCCTGATAGTCGGGATGGACGATCAGATGCGGGTAGTAGACGACCAGATGGCCGTCCGACAGGGCATATACGAGGCCGATCAGCTGCCCCCGATGGCGCGCCAAGACCAGACCGTCGCTGTTCTCCAAAGCCTTGCGCACCAGATCCGGCTTCTGCCCGGAACTCCATCCATTCGCCAGGTACAGGGCGGCGATTTCCTGACTATCCGGAACCGGCTCGGTACTGAATTCGATTCCGGACATCATCGGCGGCCCAATGTCACAGCGCGTTCACTTGGGTGGCGAGCGGCTTCCCGGCGAAATGAAGCGCCAGGTTCTCAATCACGAGGTTCCCCATCGCCGCGCGCGTTTCTTCCGTCGCGCTACCCACATGAGGCAACAGCAGGGTACGCTCAGAGTCGATCAAGGCCGCCGGAACCTGGGGTTCGTTGGCGAAAACATCCAGGCCGGCCCAACCGATTGTCCCTGCGGCCATCGCGGCGACGACAGCATCCTCGTCCACGCAGGACCCGCGAGAGATATTGATCAGCGACCCTTCCGGGCCCAATGCCTTCAACACGTCCGCATTGACGATGTGATGGGTGGATTCCCCACCCGGGCAAGCGACGACCAGATAATCCGCATCAGCGGCCATTTGGACCACATCTTCGTAATACCGGTAGGAAACGCCGGGTTTCGGGCGCGGACCGTGCCAGACAACAGTCACCCCGAAGACATCCAGCTTGCGGGCGATATCCGCCCCGATCCGGCCAAGACCGATGATTCCCACTGTCTTGCCCCTAACCGCACGGGTCAGCGGCATATTGCCGTCGCTGACCCATTTGCCGGCGCGGACATAACGGTCGGCCTGGACAAGGTCTCGAGAGACGGCAAGCAGCATCATGACGGCGGTATTCGCGACATCGTCGGTCAAAACATCGGGGGTATTGGTCACCGGCACACCCCGTTCCGTGGCCGCAGGAATGTCGATCGCATCCGTCCCAACCCCAAAACTTGAGATGATTTCCAGGTTCCGAAGGGCAAATATCATCTCCCTCGACGCACCATAATGGCCGGTTGTCGCGATCCCGCGGATCGAATCCGCAACCGCCGCGAGTCCTTTTTTCTTGTCCTCGAAGGTCCAGTAGCGGTGTAAAACATAGGCGTCTTCCAACGCTTGCATGATTTTTGGCGGCAACTGGCCCACCACCAAAACGGCAGGTTTCCTCATCCCGGACTCCAGATTATTGGTTGATTTTGTCGGATAGCCGATGACGGCATCTAGATACGCATATCCCTACAATGATAAAAAAGACAAGTCTGGACAAGCGCTTATCCGATTTGCGCTACCGCGTTACGCGCGCCGCAGTATTTAGGTCGAATTTTAGGCGCTTTCGCGTTGCTTTTGACACAGGTCCAATCGGTGGAAGATTCTTTCAACCGTTTGGTTTTTATCGATAATTTTAGTTTCCTCAATTTTGCGGAATTGCAGCGATAATCCCGAACGATACTCATTGAGGGAAAACTAATTTGGCCGTTCTCTGCAGCCATCACGACGGGGCACAGCACAGCTTCGTCGCAGCGCTAGCAAGAGGAGGTCACCACAATGATCACGCGCAACAAGTTGATTTCGTTTTTCAAAGATGAATCCGGCGCCACCGCCATCGAGTATGGCCTTATCGCCGCGCTCGTTTCCGTCGCCGCCATCGGTGCACTGGGCCTGATGGGCGACTCGCTCGAGGCGATTTTCACAAACGTCTCCAACACGCTCGACACGGCTGTAAACCCGCCGGCGACCGAATAAGGCCAACGCGCAATAATCCGGTTGCTGCGCTCCAGCGTTGCAGGGATTGAGAAAGCGGACTTCTCCCCTCGCCATCCGCACCTCACCTTGCAGCCTGGAGCGCCGGTCGGCCGGCTAGAAAGTTTCAAGACGAAGACCATGAACATCCAGGCGGCACATCCGGAAATCTTCTTCCTCGGCACCTTTGCCATTATGGTCGCCGCCGCCGCCTTCACTGATATTAAACACCGCCTGATCCCCAATACTCTATGTCTGATCATCGCAGCCCTTTGGGTCCCTTATGCGATCTTCATGACCGGGGATTTTCTTTATCCCTTTATAACGGCTTTCATCATCCTGGTCCTAGGCATTGCCGCCTTTTCCCGCGGCTTTCTGGGCGGCGGCGACGCGAAGCTCCTCGCTGTCTGCGCCCTTTGGATGGGATCGGAACAAATCCTGCCCTTCCTGTTTCAAACCGCTTTGGCAGGTGGCGCCATGGCCATCCTGTGGCGCTTCGAAGCCCCGGTGCGGCTCGCCCTGGCACGCGGCGGCCTGGATGTTCAGGTCGTCGTCACCCGCGAACTTCCCTATGGACTGGCCATCGCCGTCGGCGCGTTACTCGCTGCCGCGCGTATGGCCGGCATTTCCTGACCGAAAGGAATAACCGATGCGCGTAAAAACAATAGTCCTGGCAGCAGTCGCAGTTGGTGCGGCGTTCGGCGCCGCGACCTTGGCGCGCGACTGGCTCGAAACCCAGCAGCAGGCCTTGCAGGCGCAGCTCGCCGCGAACAAGCCGGAGCCGGTGAAGGTGGAAACCGCGAAGGTGCTGGTCGCACGCGACAACATGCCGGCAGGCACTTTCCTGAAGGAAGATAATGTCCGTTGGGCTGACTGGCCAAAGGACGGTGTTGCCGCGACCTATTTCGTCGAAGAAGACGCCGCCACGGAAGACATGACCGGCGCCGTCGTTCGAACCGGCCTGACAGCCGGTGAACCGCTGACTGCCGGCCGGATCGTCCGCCCGGGCGATCGCGGCTTCCTTGCCGCAGTGTTGCGCCCCGGTATGCGGGCGATTTCCGTCCCGATCAACGCGACAACGGGGATATCCGGCTTCATCTTCCCGGGCGACTTTGTCGATCTACTGCTGACCCAATCGCTGAAACGGGGCGAAATCACCCGTCACGCCAGCGAGACGGTGCTGCGGGAAGTCCGCGTGCTGGCCGTCGACCAGAGGGTCAGCGACCAGGAAGGCACGCCGACAATCGCCAAGACCGCGACTTTGGAAGTGACACCGAAACAGGCCGAGGAAATCGCGGTGGTAATGGAAATTGGCCGCCTGTCACTTGCTCTGCGCAGTCTGCCGCAGGAAACCGAAGCCGGCGACGAGATCATCGAACCGTTCGGGCCGACGCTGACCTGGGACAGCCAGGTAAGCCGCGTCCTGCAGGCCCCGCCTTCCGTCAGTAGTGACGGCAAACCCGCGACCACTGAAGTGAAGGTCGTGCGTGGGTCCGAATCCCAGACACTCGCCTTCCGGAGGGTCCAGTAATGACGGTAATTCATGTCATGGGCCGCGCATATGACGCACCGATGAGCAACCATTCCCTGACGATGCGCCGCGCACCCTATAAGCGCCGCCTTTTCCGCCGGAGCTCCACCATGTCCCCGCTGAAATGTCTGGCGCTCTTCATCTTTCTGTTCGCGGCCGGTGCTGCCGGCGCTGTTCCGGTCTTGGCAGCAAGCCTGGAAATGGCCGCCGTGACCGAGCAGCCGATGCCCTATGCAGCGACCGAAGGCCCGACCTCGGCCATTGCGCTGGATATCAATGCCGGGACCATGCTGCGTCTGCCGGCGTCCGCCAACGCCGTCTTTGTGGCAAATCCGGAAATCGCCGATGTTCAGTTGAAGTCGCCGAAGTTGATGTTCGTACATGCGCGTCAGCCAGGAGAGACGACGATTTATGCCGTCGACGCGAAAGATAACATCATCCTCAGCCACCGGGTCACGGTCGGGCACAACCTGACGCGTTTGGGCGAGGTAATGCGCCAAGTCCGCCCTGATTCGAACATCCAGGTGGCCTCGCTGGGCGATTCAATCGTCCTCACCGGCAATGTCGGCAGTGCGCAGGAATCCGACGATCTGCGTGGGCTCGCGACCCAACTGCTGGGTAAGAACGGACAGATCATAAACCGGCTGAAGATTTCGAAGCCGCAACAGGTAAACCTGCGGGTTCGCATCGCGGAAGTCAGTCGTGACATCACCAAACAGTTCAACATCAATCTCGGCCTGACCCAGACCATCGGTAATCTTGCGTTGAGCGGCGCGACCGGATTGTTCGTCAACGGCGGCGCCGCGGCCGGAACTCAGGTTATTCAAGGGGCGTTCAATTCCGGTGACACCAGCATCGACTTTCTGCTCGACGCCTTGGACCAGAACGGTTTGATCACCCTGCTGGCGGAACCGAACCTAACCGCCCAGAACGGCAGTGAAGCCAACTTCCTGGTCGGCGGTGAGTTCCCTATTCCGATCCGGGACAGCGACGGCGACCTGGCCATCATCTTCAAACAATTCGGCGTCAGCCTGGGCTTTATTCCGATCGTCCTCGACGACGGGCAGATTTCGATCAAGATCCTGACCGAAGTGAGCGAACTATCGGCCGCTGGCGCTATCACAATCGATTCCTTGACCATCCCAGCCTTGTCGACCCGCCGCGCGGAAACGACGGTCAATCTGGGAAGCGGCCAAAGCTTCGCTATCGCCGGCCTGCTTCAGAATACCACCAACAACGCGTTGGACCGCTTCCCCGGCCTTGGCGAATTGCCGATCCTGGGCAGCCTGTTTCGCTCCACCGACTTCCAACGGTCGGAAAGCGAGTTGCTCGTCATCGTAACGCCGTATCTGGTCCGCCCCGTCTCCAACCGGATCGCCGACCCGACGGAGCGCTATCAGCCGTCGAAAGAATCCGACCGGATCCTGATGGGTGACCTGAACAAGACCATCCCCGCCAATGTGAGCACGGCCGCCTTCGATGGCCAGGGCCGCCGCGGTTATACCGGCAATGCCGGCTTCATTCTGCGCTGAGGAAACGGACAATGTTGAAAAAAGCGACGCTTTCCACATTCATTGCCCTTGGCCTATGCGGCCCCCTTTCCGGCTGTTTCACCGGTCAGGAAATGGCGAGCATCGAACGGCGCCCGCAGGCACAAGTCGAGTTTACCCAATTCACGCATGTCGTGCCGGACTCCAACCAAGCCGACATCGTCGCCGGTGCCGACGGGTTTCTGCGCGCCTTCCGAGCCCGCTACGGCGATGTGATTTTCGTCAGCGGCGGCGCTACCGAGCGGCGCGGTGAATTGGTCACCTATCTGACACGGTCCCATCCGGCCCTGCGCGTCGTTGCACGGGACGGGGCGGACCCGAAACCGCTGACGCTTGTTCTGGAGCGGGCCGTCGCCTTCACGGCGGAATGCGATTACTTCTCCCGCCCGGTAACCGACGGTGCGGATCAGGCGCCGTTGACGGGCTTTGGATGTGCAAGCGACATGAGTCTTGCCCAAATGGTCGCTGACCCACGAGACCTTGTGACCGGGAAGCCCGGCGGCCCAATGGATGCCGAGGTCCCGACCGATGTCATTCAGGCAGTCCGGGAAGAGCGCTTCTCGATCACCGTCGAAGAAACCACCACAACCGGAACATCCGAGAACTGATCGGAAGCAGGCGAGCCAATATGAACACCCCGCAGGAACGCACCCTCAGCCTAATCGCCGTCAGTGATGACGCGATGCTGACCGACGTGCTAGCGCGTATGGTCGACGGCGGCTTTAACGCCGCTGCCGAAGTGCTGCCACGAGCGACACTGCCTGAACAATTGTCCGACTGGCAGGCCGATCTAATCCTGTTGGACGTCACCAATGACGTGGACCCGCTGGATACCATTCATCGCACGGCCAACGCATCACAGGGCCGGGTCGTCGCAATTGGCGACATCAACGACGTTTCCATGTACCGGGCGGCCGTCCAGGCCGGCGCCGAAGACTATTTGATCATGCCGCTGGACGAAGCAACTTTGACCGAGGTTATCTCGCGGGCTCGGATCCCGTCCGCCCGGGCACCGGTTGTCGAAGAAGAACCGGAAGGCACCAGCCTTCATCTTGTCATCGGCGCCCGAGGCGGGGTCGGTGCGACAAGCTTCGCCGTTTCTACCGCATGGCTAGCGGCCGAGACTTACGAGCGTGAAACCGCACTGATCGACCTGGATCTTCATTTCGGCAGTTGTGCCCTGGCGCTCGACTTATTGCCGGGTTCGGGCCTGCGCGACGCGTTGCAGCACCCGGAGCGGATCGATTCACTGTTCGTCGGTAGTGCCATGATCAACGCGACGGACAAGCTTTTCGTTTTGGGCGCGGAAGAATCCCTGAACCACCATGTCGACCCCTCACCGGCGGCGATTGCGACGCTTTACGAAGCCGTGGCCTCCACCTTCAAGACTGTGATTATCGATATTCCCCGGCATGCGCTGCACTATGCCAGCGCGCTGATTGAACTGGCGGACAGCATCACTATCGTCACCGACTCCTCAATTGCTGGTTTGCGCGACACGGTCCGGCTTCAGGAGGTTCTCGCCGACGGCATGAAATCTCGGAATATTCAAATTGCGGTGGTCGAACGGCCCAAACCCCAACAACAAGTCACGCGCAAGGAAATGGAACAAGGCCTGGGCGGCCAGGTCCATGTTTGGATCCCCCATGACGCGAAATCGGCGTCGGCAGCGGCAACGCAAGGCAAGTCCCTGCCGGAAGTCGCAGGCCCCCGCGGCCTAGTGACAAAGGCCCTTTCGACGGTCGCGCGCGACTATGCTGGCCTTTCAGACGAGCGGGCGAAAGGGAAGAAGCTATGGCGCTGGTAGACAGTCTGCGGGCACGTCGGGGCGACAAGTCGGGAGTCGAAAACGCAACCATCGCGCTTCGCCGTTTTCGCGATAGCCTGGCGCCCGTGATCGCCGAGACCCTTTCCGCACACGACCCTCGCTTCGCCAAGCGGGCGGACCTGAGCCGGATCATCAAAGAGACGATCAACAACGAATCGGCCAAGCAGCAATTCACACTAAGCCTGCTGCAGGAACGCAATCTGATCACCGATTTGCTGAATGAGTGGATTTCGACCGGCGGCAAACCCGATGCGACATTCACCGAAGACCCACCGGCCACATCGGACGAACCCGTGCGTCCGACGATCCGTATCGGGGGGCAACAAATCCCGGCAAAGCCGGCTGCGCAAGTTCAAGCGGCCCCGCTGCGAACCGAACAATCGTTGGCACCGGCCCCGACAGACGGTGAAACGTTACCGGGAACACGCTTGTCGGACCTGATGTGGGATGCGGAACCGGAAGCAGCACCGGCCAAACCCGAAGACTTGGGCCGCGCGTCGGTGGAAGCGGCTGCCGAAGTCATTCGCGGGCCGCTCACAGAGCAGATCGATGTCAGCGCAGCCGCGAAATTGTCGCGCGGTGAATTGGCGAAGCAGATCACGGAAATCCTGTCCGACATCTTGCGGTCGAAGCAGATCCAGTTGAACTCCATGGAGCAACGGGACCTGGTCACCCTGTTGATCAACGACATGCTGGGCCTCGGCCCACTCGAAGCGCTTCTGGCCGACGAGAGCATCACAGACATCATGATCAACGGGCCCTATCAGATTTATGTGGAGCGCAAGGGCAAGCTGACGCTGACCGACATCCGGTTCCGTGACAACCAGCACTTGATGGGCGTCTGCACTCGTATTGTGAACCGTATCGGACGGCGTGTGGACGAAAGTTCGCCGATGTGCGACGCGCGCCTTGAAGACGGCAGCCGCGTTAACATCATCATCCCGCCGCTGGCCCTGGACGGGGCGTCGGTCTCCATCCGCAAATTCTCGGAAAAGAAGATCACGCTGGAAGTGATGACTTCCCAGAACAACATCTCCAAATCGATGGAGACGGTCCTGAAAATCGCCGGGCGCAGCCGTTTGAATATCCTGATCAGCGGCGGCACCGGGTCGGGTAAGACGACGCTTTTGAACGCGATGAGCCGGATGGTCGATACCGGCGAGCGCGTGGTCACGATCGAAGACGCGGCGGAACTGCAATTGCAGCAACCCCATGTCGTGCGGTTGGAAACGCGTCCGCCAAACCTGGAGGGACGCGGTGAAATCACCATGCGCGACCTTGTGAAGAACGCGCTGCGTATGCGCCCGGACCGGATCATCCTTGGGGAAATTCGCGGCGGCGAAGCGATCGACATGCTTCAAGCCATGAATACCGGCCATGACGGATCGATGTGTACCATCCATGCGAACAATCCGCGTGAAGCCCTCACCCGTCTTGAAAACATGGTTTCCATGGCAGGCTTCAACCTGCCCGCAAAGGCAATGCGGCAACAAATTGCGTCCGCCGTCGATCTTATTGTTCAGGTTAGCCGCATGCGCGACGGCAAGCGCCGGATTACCAGCGTGACGGAGGTCGTGGGCATGGAAGGCGAGGTTATCACAACGCAGGAATTGTTTGCCTTCCGCTTCAAAGGCGAGGACCAGGACGGCAACCTAATCGGAGATTTCGAACCCGCCGGTCTGCGTCCGCATTTCTCCGAAAAAGCTTCGTATTTCGGTCTCGAGCGCCCATTGGTGGAGGCGATGTCGTGAGCGATATCTTCAAACACCTAACACCGGACGTGATGTTCGCCGCAATCGCCATTCTGGTTGCGATTGCGGTGCTTGCCGGGGTCTACGTTCTTGCTTCCATGAACTTGCGGGAACGGGGCCATCGTCGCAGTCGGCTTGAGCGCGCGGTGTCCCGCCGCCTCGGAACCAAGCAAGCGGACGAAGTCGTTTCCCTGCGCCGTCTCGATCCGACCAGCCGGTTCGACAAATTCTTCGGCCCACTGCTGCCGAAACCGGAAAAGCTGCGCGTCCGCCTACGGCAAACCGGCCGAACGATTTCACCGGGGCAATTCGGACTAGGTATCCTTTTGACCGCTATCGTGACCTTCGCGTTGATGTGGCGCCTTGGCGGCTTGCCACCGATGACGTCCGTGATCATAGGTGCCGCAGCCGGTTTGTTGCTGCCGAATTTTTTCGTTTCCAATTTGATCCGCCGTCGGCGCGACACTTTCGTCGACAAACTGGCCGACGGCATCGACGTCATGGTTCGCGGCTTGAAGGCGGGCCTGCCGATTTCGGAAACGGTCATCGCTGTCGCAAACGAAGCCAAGTCACCGGTAAAAGAAATTTTCTCCGAAGTAGCGGACCGGGTTCGCGTCGGCGCACAAGTGGACGAGGCCTTCGCCCAAGCCGCCGACAATATCGACGCCCCGGAACTGAAGTTCTTGTCGATAACGCTATCGGTGCAGAAAGAAACCGGGGGCAATCTGGCCGAGACGTTGGAAAACCTCTCGGAAATTCTCCGCAAAAGACGCCAGATGAAACTGAAAATCAAAGCTGTCTCTTCAGAAGCGCGCGCCAGCGCTAGCATTCTGGGGTCCCTGCCTTTCGTGATGTTCGGCATCCTGCTGCTGGTGAACCCGGGCTATGCGACGGAACTCTTCCACGATCCGCGTGGCCATATGCTGCTTGCGGTTGGGTTAGGCAGTATGGCGGTCGGCATTGGTGTGATGATAAAGATGGTGAGGTTCGAGATCTGACATGACATTTGACGATCTTCTCCCCAGCGGGTGGACCGCCGCAGACGCCGTTTTCGCGCTTGCATGGGCCGCGACCTTCTTTGCCATCGTTGCCATCTGGGTTCCGCTTCTTGAGCGCCGACCGAGCAGCCGACGTGCGGCCGCCATACGGCAACGCCGATCCGACCTTTTGACCAAGGCGCGGGAACCAAAGCGGCGCGGCCTGGGCAACCAGGGCATCGGTTTCGCGAAGAAGGTTGTTCAACGCTTAGAACTGCTCGGCAGCGGCCAGCACGAAACCGCAAAACTAAAGATGCTGCGGGCCGGCAAACGATCAAAGGACGCGGTCGTTCTTTTCCTCTTCATGAAATTGACGATGCCGATCATCCTTGGCGGCATCACGGCGCTCCTGCTGTATGGCACCGGCTTTTATCCAATGCCGCCGATCATCAAACTGGTCGTGTGCGTCACTATGATCATGGTCGGTTTCTACGCTCCGGAAATCTATGCCCGGAACGCCGCGGATAAGCGCAAGGCGGCATTGGAAAAAGCCATGCCCGACGTCATGGACCTTCTGGTCATTTCCGTGGAAGCTGGATTGAACCTGGATTCTGCCCTGGTCCGCGTAGCGCGTGAAATCCGCCTATCCTGTCCTGAACTTGCCGACGAGCTGGAACTGACCGCCGTCGAACTAGGCTTCCTCCAGGAACGGCGCGAGGCGTTGAAAAACCTGGAAATTCGAACAGACCTCCCCTCTGTAACCGCTCTGGTCGGCACGCTCGGTCAGGCCGAAAAATATGGTACGCCCTTGGCCCAAAGCCTGCGCGTCCTGGCCGCCGAGATGCGGAGCGACCGGCTGATGAAGGCGGAAGAAAAGGCGGCTAAACTGCCGGCCACGCTGACAGTACCGATGGTGATTTTTATCATGCCGTCCCTGTTCATCGTGCTGATCGGCCCGGGCATCCTGCGCACCGTGGACGCGCTGGGTAACCTTTAGCCGACGAGGCTAAGGCAGTCAGGCGATTTCCGGCCAAGCGGAATACAACCTTCTTGAAGAATCATCAGGATTGCGGCGGACGGCCGTTCGCCATGAAGGCGCGGATCGAATCCAGCCGTCGCTTCGGATCCTGAAGTCCCCGGATCGTCCGGAAATACTCCAGATTCCGCTCTACAGAAGCCGGGTCCATATCGAAGGAAGCGATCTCACGCGCCTCGTCTTCCTGCCCGGCCAAGGCCAGCACCATGACAAGGGTTTGCCGGTGTTGGGGCGACGCCCCGGTTGACCCGACGACCGTGCGTAGGCGCGCGATACCGGCCTCTTCCGAGCCCGCCAGGAACTCGCTTAGGCCCAGATTGTGTTGAAGATCGAGGCTGTCCCCGCCCTGCGCCAACCCAGCGCGATAGGTCGACTGCGCGGCGAGATGATCGCCGGTCATGTCATAGGCGGCGCCGAGGCCGAGATAAGCGCGGTAATCCGTCGGCGCGGCCTCAACCGCGGCGAGATAATGGGGGATCGCCAAGGCCGGTTCCCCAATAGACAGCAGCGCATTGGCGAGGCCACGGCGCGCTTCCACATCTTTCGGCGCCCGGTTCAAGGCAGCGCGAAAGGCCTCGGTCGCTTCTTCCGGTGCGCCCCCGAGCGACAGAGCCATGCCCAGTTTCGTAAGCGGTTCCGGCGCCTCCAAGTTGACCGAATGCGCGTTTCGGAACAGAGACGCAGCGGCGGCGAAATCGCCCTCCTGCATCTTCTCTTCCCCAGCGTTCATGACAGCTTCGAAAGTCGCGGTCGACGGCGCAGAACCGGCCAGTTTGGCCTGTTCACCCGTTAGCATGCAGCCCGGCAAAGCCAAGCAGGCCATGACGGTGCCCACCTTCAAATGCCAGCGCAAACGCCTGCCCAATCGCGTGCGCATAATATGACCCTTAAATTACCATTTCGTGTGCCGAGCCTAACCGATGGCCGTATCGCAAGCACCAAAAAAAACTCTGCATTTCAATTGATTGCAAGATTTCCACCATGTTTGACGTGGTGCCAAGGCATCAACATCCCCCTAGCCCAGTACCGGAAACAGGCCAATATCGTCTTTGGCTATTGGTTTGTTCGAGTATAATTCGCCAGAATAGATAATCCGAAAGAACGTAGTTCTATGGGCGAGGTGAACGTCAAGGAAGAGGGCCTAGACGGCCCGGATGAGGCTTGCGATCCGGCATTGGGCAAGCTCCTTGCCCTCTGGATGAGCATGGTCTGCGACAACGAACCGCCGCTTCGGCAAACGCTGGACCCTTTTACCTTGAAGCCTTGGCTGGGCCATATCAGCATTTTCGAAGCGCTTGACGGCAACGACTTCGTGATCCGGCTCGACGGTTCGGCTATCGTCGAGCTTACCGGTGAGAATTGGACTGCCCATCGCGCCAGCGACGTAGACCGAAAATACGGCTCACACCTGGTAGATCACTTGTCCGACGTCACGCAGACGAAACGCCCGGTATTTCATCGCATGATGATTTTCCAGAAACGGCATTTCTTAGCGTCGCGTCTGCTTTTGCCAATTCGCAAATCTATGGACGGCCCGGCAAACCAAGTCTTTCTGGCCTTGTATATGGATATCGTTCAACCCGAGGAATGACGGACAAGTGTGGTCAGCCTTTGACCGTTGTCGCGCCGGAATTGGCGAGGGCTTCGACCTCTTCCGCATCAATACCGAGCAAATCCCGCAAGACCTCGTCCGTATGCTGACCCAGCGTGGGCGGTGCATGACGGTACTGAACCGGGGTACCGGACATTTTCACGGGATTGGCGATCAGCGGCACGGTACCCTCACCGGCGGCGTCGTGCGGCACGTCGATGCGCATGCCGCGGGCCTTAACCTGCGGATCATCGAAAACCTGGGCGATGTTGTTGACCGGGCTGCACGGCACCCCCCGACTGGCGAGGCCGTCCACCCATTCCGCCACCGTTTTCTGTGTCATATAGGCCGGCATCAACGCATAAAGTTCTTCCCGATTGCGAACCCGTTTTGAATTCGTCTCAAACCGGGGGTCGGAGGCGAGTTCTTCCGCGCCCGCGAAGGTGCACCATTTCTGGTATTGTCCATCATTGCCGACGGCAAGAATGACATGCCCATCGGCGCATTCGAAAACCTTGTAGGGGACGATATTGGGATGTTCGTTGCCGCGCGGCTTCGGAACTTCTCCGGAAACCAGGTAATTGACCCCTTCATTGATCAGCCAGGCAACCTGGGTATCGAGCAGGCAGCAATCGATATGCTGCCCCTCGCCCGTCCGGTCACGGTGACGCAAGGCAGCGAGTATAGCGGTCGACGCGTACATACCGCACATGACATCGGCAATCCCGACGCCCACTTTTACAGGTTCCACGCCCGGCGTCCCGGTGATCGACATGATCCCGCCCAATCCTTGGGCCAGGAAATCGTAGCCCGCGCGCGGGGCATAAGGCCCGGTCTGCCCGAAACCGGTAATGGAGCAATAGATCAGGGACGGGTTTTCCGCCTTGAGGTCATCGTAGGAAAGGCCGTAGGCCTTCAATCCCCCAACTTTGAAATTTTCGACGAGAATGTCGCATTCCTTGATCATCCGGCGGGCGAGTTGCTGCCCTTCCTCACTCGCCAGGTTGATGGTCACGGACCGTTTATTGCGGTTGGCACACAGATAATACGCGCTTTCCGTCGTATCTTCCCCATCATGCCCCTTCACATAGGGCGGTCCCCATTTCCGCGTATCGTCGCCCTGGTCCGGCCGTTCGACCTTGATCACATCGGCGCCAAAGTCGCCCAGATACTGGGTGCAGGTCGGCCCGGCCAAAATGCGGGTGAGGTCGAAGATGCGGATACCTTCCAGCGGCATGCCTGTCATGATTTTCCCCTTGCCGGCAGCCCCGGCGACAATCGGATAACGGTTTGGATTAATCGGCTCATTCAGTAGCTCTGCGGATCAGAGCCGCCCGTCATATGCCTTGCGATCGAATGTGCATGCAAGCACCGTGAACGTATCCGCCGCCAGCGCATCTTGCATGGCAGCCGCCAGTTTTTCCCGCGAATCCACGGTGACACCCCGACCGCCCAGCGCCTGCCCGACGGCGGCGAAATCGGTACCGTCGAAGTCGACGGCCAGGTTCTTCATACCGACGCCGCGTTGCTTCAATTCGATCAGCGCAAGCGACCGATCGACGAAAACAATGACCGGCACCGCGAGTTTCAAATCCCGTAAGGTCGCCAATTCACCAAGGATCATTTCCAACCCCGCATCGCCGGTGAAGCACACAACCGGTTTTTCGGGATCGGCTGCTTTCGCGCCGATGGCGAGCGGCAAGGCGCAGCCCATGGTGCAAAGCCCGGTGGATTGCAGCAACTGACGTTCATGAAAACAGGACCAGACCTGGCTTAACAAAATCCGGTGCGCACCGCTGTCGACTGTGGCAACACCGTCGCGCGGCAAAGCGGCACGAACCGTCTCGACGATAGCGGCGGGGCCCCAGGCTTCGTTCTGTCCATAGGCGCCGGCCAGGGTTTCCTTGGCTGCCGCAGGTTCGCCACCCGGCCAAGTTTCGCGTGGCTCGACGCCCTCGCCCAGCGTGCGGAGACCTGCCGCGATATCGCACACGAAGCTGACGCTGGACTGATGCATATAATGATCATTGGTCGCCGCCGCGATCTCAACGACGTTCTGATCGCGCGGGTCCCAAACATTCCGCCAACCAGTCCGCATTTCGATCGGATCGTAACCGGCCAGTAGGATGAGGTCGGCATCCTTCACCAACGGCAAAAGGGATTTGTCCGCGGTCGGCGACAAACCTGCGCCGCCAAGGGCAATCGCGGCGTCTTCAGGCACGATGCCTTTGGCCTTGTAGCTGGTGATCAGTGGAACGTTGTGACGGCCGCAGAAATCGGCAACCCGTGCCGCACCGCCGGGGCTGTTCAACACATCCAATCCAGCAATCATAATCGGCCGTTCCGCCGCCGCGAGCCATTCTTGCGCCTGGTCGAGGTCGGGACCCGCGGCCGGAGCGGTGGCGCTGTTGACCGCGCGCGGCGCAGCACCGACACAGGCGGCCGGCTTGGTCTGACGCGACATGGGCAAGTCGATATGCACAGGCCCCGGACGGTCGTCGAGCGCGAGACGGACGGCCCGGTCGGCCAGGACATCCACCGCCCCGTCACCCAGCGAAAAACCGCCTTTGGTAACGGGCGCCAGGACGGCCATATGATCGAAGACCTGATGGTTGTAAGTCAGCGCCTCTTCGGGGTCGACCGACCCGGTCAGCACGATCAGCGGGACGCGGTCCTGTTCCGCATTGGCGATCACGTTGAACCCATTGGCCAGCCCAGGTCCGACCGTTGTCACCAGGATGCCCGGCGCACCGGTCATGTGATAGACGCCTTCGGCCATGAAACCGGCGTTGTTTTCGTGTTTTGTCAGGATGAACCGGATGCCCGCGCGGTCGAGCGCGTCAATCATGGCGATCACCTCGCCGCCCGGTATCCCGAATGCGAAACGGCACCCGGCGTCATAAAGACGCCGCGCGATGATATCCACGGCAAGTGTGCCGGCACTGCTTTCAGCCATACTATCCTAAACCGGTTTGGCGGCGTCGACCGACGCCGGTTTCGTGTTCGCGGTTATTCCGCAGCCGCTTTCGCGGCCCGCTGCGCAAGACGGTCATAGCCGTCCCGTGTTTGCGGCAATTTACGGTCCAGCAGCCGGCTGGCAACCACCGTCCGCAAAATCTGCGCGGTTCCGCCGCCAATTGTGAACATGCGTGCGTCACGAACCATGCGTTCCAGCGGCAGATTGCGGGAATAACCCCGCGCGCCGAACAGCTGCAAAGCATCGTTGGTGACCTTGATCGACATTTCAGAAGCGAAAACCTTCGCCTGGGCAGCCAATTGCACATCCGGGAAGGGCGCGGCACTGGCCGCGGCCCGCCAAATCAGCATCCGGGCGGCGTCCAACTGGGTCGACATATCCGCCAGCATCCATTGTAGGCCCTGAAATTCAGCAATTGGGCGGCCGAACTGTTCGCGGGTTTGAACGAAATTCAACGCATGCTCATACGCACCCGCGGCGATGCCCATAGCGACCGTGGCGGCGCCGACGCGTTGGGAGTTATAGGCATCCATCAATTCGGCAAAACCGCGCCTGAACCCGCCCGGCGGGACCAAGACCATGTGTTCGGGCACTTCCATATCCTCGAAATGCACTTCTGTCTCCGGAATGCCGCGAAGGCCCATGGTCGGTTCGCGCTTGCCGATGCGCAGGCCCTTGGTTTCATCCCTGACGGCGAGAAACCCGCCAATGCCTTGGTCCTCCCCCTTTTCGTCAAAGACGCGGGCGAAGACCAGATGCAGGCGTGAAACGCCGCCGCCGGTGATCCAATGTTTCTTGCCGTTCAATACATAGGTATTGCCGCGCTTATCCGCGCGGGTCGTCATTTCCGTCGCCGCCGAACCCGCCTCAGGCTCGGTGATGCAGATGGCCGGCTTGTCTCCGCTCAACACAAAGGGCGCGGCGAATTTCTTCTGTTCCTCGGTGCCGTAACGCAGGATGGCGGAGATCCCGCCCATATTGGCTTCGACTACGATGCGTCCAGTCACACCGCAAACCTGGGCGAATTGCTCGATGACAATGGCCGCGTTCAGGAAGCAGTGCCCCTGTCCGCCATAGGCTTGCGGCACCGTCATTCCCATGAAGCCGTTCTCCCTGAGGGCTTCGGTGACCTCCCACGGATATTGCTCCGTCCGGTCGGTTTCTGCCGCCCTCGGCTGAACGAAGTTCTGCGCCAAGTCTCGCGCCCGCGCCTGCAGTGCTTTTTGCTCGGGGGACAAATCGAACTGGATGGCCGCCTGGATACCGGTCGTCATTTGGATCGCCTCGTTTCCTACATGTTCTTCCGTTCACAAGTTTGTGATGGTTTCGTTCTTCAAACAAACGAATTATATTGAATATTATCTTCAATTTTTTTGGTGTTATATGAATCTAAAACACCTGCGAACCTTCGTGACGATCGCCGAGACGGGCAGCTTCCAGGCTGCGGCCGAGCGGCTTTTCCTGACCCAATCGGCTGTCAGCATGCAGATGAAGGCGCTCGAGGCGACCCTGCAGGCAGAGCTTTTCGACCGTGGCAAGCGCCCGCCGGTCTTGAGTGCACTGGGACGGACCTTGCTGGACCGCGCGCGCGACCTTGTGGATCAGGTCGAGAATTTCCGCCACGCCGCTGCCGGGGGTGACGATTTGCTTGGCGCCCTCACCCTGGGCGTCATTCCAAGCGCGACGACATCCATTCTACCCGGCGCCTTGGCGCGGCTTCGGGATGAACATCCCCGCATGCAGGTGAGGATCGAGGGGGGATTGTCCGCCGGCCTCGAAGATCTTGTCGCCGGGGGCGTGATCGACGCCGCAGTCGTTACGGAGCCGTCACGATTGCCGCCCGGCCTGCGCTGCCTGACCATCTTTTCCGAACCGCTGCTGATCGCAGCCCCGATGGGGACGGAAGTCGACAACGGGGCTGTGCTTCTGGAAACACTTCCCTTCATCCGCTTCAACCGGGGCACCGGCGTGGGGCGCATCATCGAAACGACCCTGCAATCCCGCGGTATTCGGGTGGATGAGACCATGGAGCTGGATTCCATCGAAGCGATACTGATGATGGTGTCTCGGGGGCTTGGGGTGGCGGTCGTTCCGCAAAGGAGCCTAACCGAGCAATTCGCCCATACAGTCAGAACGGTTCCGTTCGATGCCCCGGGCGTGACCCGGAATGTCGGTCTGGTGGTCCGCCGGCGTCAGTCGGAAACGCCGCTGGTCACGGCCCTGTTCGGCGCATTATGCTTCGCCGCCCAAGATGAATTGGGGTGAGACGGGATCGGTTCGGAAATCCGCAACGGTCCGGCAATGAAACCGCGCCCATGGGCGATTTAACAGTCACATTTGTAGTTGGCCCCGCCCCCCGGGTCGCTACATAAGATGAAATGAAGGCCAAAATGCACGTTACCGACCTGCCGACACCAAGCCTGCTGCTGGACAAAGCCCGCCTGACTGCGAATGTAGATCGCATGCTGAAAAAGGCAGAAAGCCTGGGCGTCGCGCTGCGCCCGCATTTAAAGACGGCCAAATCCGCGGCGGTGGGCACGCTTGCCACCGACAAGCTGCGCTACGGCATCACGGTGTCGACCCTGAAGGAAGCCAGCTACTTTGCCGATCACGGGTTTCTGGACATCACCTATGCTGTCGGCATCGTGCCCGCCAAACTGGACGAGGCCGCCCACCTGATGGACCGGGGCGTCGAGTTGAAGATCATCACCGACAGCCCGGACGTCGCCCGCGCGGTTGCCGCCCATGGCGCGCCTTTCGACCTGCTGGCGGAAATCGATTGCGGCGACCATCGCGGCGGCGTGCCGGCCGACGGTGAGGAATTGATGGAGATCGCCGCCGCGTTCCGGACCGATGCGGAACCGGGACAGGCGCCGCGACTGGCCGGCGTCCTGACCCATGCGGGCCATTCCTATGGCGTGAATTCCATTGCCGAGATCGAGAAGATCGCCGAGGAAGAGCGCCTTGCTGTCGTCGGCGCGGCGGAACGTTTGCGCGCGGCGGGACACCAGATCGATATCGTCAGCGCCGGATCAACGCCGACCGCGTTGTTTTCAAAAGATGCCACCGGCCTGACCGAATACCGCCCCGGCGTTTTCGTCTTCTTCGACCTGGACCAACAGTCTCGCGGGGTTTGCGACCGCAGTGACATCGCCGTCAGCGTCTTGGCCAGCGTCATCGGGCACAACAAGGCGGCCGGCAAGATCCTGCTGGACAGCGGTGGATTGGCCCTTTCCAAGGACCGGGGCGCCAACGCCTTCCGGCCGGAAGTCGGCTATGGCGAGGTCTGCGATGCAGAAACGGCGGAACCGGTCGGCGGCCTCTATGTCAGCGGCGTCAGCCAGGAACACGGCCATGTGGCGGTCACCGACCCGGCCGCCTACGAAAAACTACCGGTCGGGTCCAAAGTCCGCATTCTGCCGAACCATGCCTGCATGACGGCGGCGGCCTATGATGCATACGGTATTCTGGAAGGGACCGAGGTGGTCGGAACCTGGGATCGCGTGAACGGCTGGTAACACGCCGCGCCAGCAATATCTCATGAGGTAAGCCCTATGAGATTGGACACCCCATATCCACAAGCGGTATAAGGGCATCGCGTTCAGGTGAGGAGACTTCGAATGGCCGATTTCGAGAAGAAGACGTTCAGCGACTGGGAAGCCATGGTCGAAAAAGAGACCAAGGGCAAGTCCGCCGCGGACCTTACCTGGACCAGCCCGGAAGGCATCGCCGTCAAACCGCTCTACACGGCCGACGATTTGGACGGCCTTGCCCATATGGAAGGCCTGGTGCCGGGCGCCGCGCCCTTCGTGCGGGGGCCGCGCGCATCGATGTATACGCAGCGCCCCTGGACGGTCCGGCAATATTCCGGCTTCTCCACGGCGGAGGAATCCAACGCTTTCTATCGGCGCAACCTGGAAGCCGGGCAGATGGGCCTGTCCATCGCCTTCGACCTGGCGACCCATCGCGGCTATGACAGCGACCATCCCCGCGTCATCGGCGATGTCGGCAAGGCGGGCGTCGCCATCGACTCCGTCGAAGACATGAAAATCCTGTTCGACGGCATCCCCCTCGACAAGATGTCCGTTTCCATGACCATGAACGGTGCGGTGCTGCCGGTGCTGGCCATGTATGTCGTGGCGGGCGAGGAGCAGGGCGCGTCCCAGGCGCAGCTTTCCGGGACCATTCAGAACGACATCCTGAAAGAGTTCATGGTCCGCAATACCTATATCTATCCACCGCAGCCCTCGATGCGGATCGTGGCCGACATCATCGAGCACACGGCCAAGCACATGCCGCGCTTCAACTCGATTTCGATTTCCGGCTATCACATGCAGGAAGCGGGCGCGACCCTTGTTCAGGAACTGGCTTTCACCATCGCCGACGGGGTGGAATATGTCCGCGCCGCGGTCTCCAAGGGGTTGGACGTCGACAGTTTCGCCCCGCGCCTTTCCTTTTTCTTCTGCCTGGGCATGAACTTCTTCATGGAGGTCGCGAAGCTGCGCGCGGCGCGCTTCCTGTGGGCCAACCTGATCAAGGACAAGTTCGACGCCAAGGATCCGAAAAGCCTGATGCTGCGCACCCATTGCCAGACATCAGGTGTCTCGCTTGCGGAACAAGATCCCTATAACAACGTCATCCGCACGACGATCGAAGCGATGGCCGGCGCCCTGGGCGGCACCCAGTCGCTGCACACCAATTCCTTCGACGAGGCGCTCGGCCTGCCGACCGATTTTTCCATGCGGATTGCGCGGAACACGCAGCTGATCCTGCAGGAGGAAACCTATATCACCAAGACGGTCGACCCGCTGGCCGGCTCCTATTACGTCGAAAGTCTGACCGCCAGCCTGATCAAGGAAGCGGGCAAGCTGATCGACGACGTCGAAGCCATGGGCGGCATGTCCAAGGCGGTCGGCGAAGGCATGCCCAAGATGAAGATCGAGGAAGCCGCGGCCCAGCGCCAGGCCCGGATCGACAAGGGCGAAGAGGTGATCGTCGGCGTCAACAAATACCGGCCGACCAACCCGGAAAAGGTCGACGTGCTGGATATCGACAATACCAAGGTGCTGAAGGCCCAGGTCGAACGCCTGCACAGCATTCGCAAGACGCGGGATGAGAACGCCTGCCGCGCGGCGCTCGACGAAATTTCGAAAGCGGCCGAATCCGGCGAAGGCAATCTGCTGACCCTCAGCATTGAAGCCGCGCGTCACCGCGCCACGGTGGGCGAAATCTCCGACGCCATGGAGAAAGTCTTCACCCGTCACCGTGCCGTCGTGCGCTCGATTTCCGGTGTCTATGGCGCGGCATACGAGGATGATGAAGGCTATCAGGCGATCAAGGCGGAAATCGAAGGCTTTGCCGAGGCCCAGGGCCGCCGCCCGCGTATGCTGGTGGTGAAAATGGGCCAGGACGGCCATGACCGCGGCGCCAAGGTGATCGCGACGGCCTTCGCCGATATCGGCTTCGACGTCGATGTCGGCCCGCTGTTCCAAACGCCGGAGGAAGCCGCCACCCAGGCCATCGAGTCAGACGTTCATGTCATCGGCGTTTCCAGCCAGGCGGCGGGCCACAAGACCCTCGTCCCCTCGCTGATCGAAGCGCTGAAGGCCGAAGGGGCCGGCGACATCCTGGTCGTCTGCGGCGGCGTCATCCCGCCCCAGGACTACGACTTCCTGCTGAAGGCCGGCGTCGCGGCCATCTACGGCCCCGGCACCAACATCCCGAAAGCGGCCTCGGAAGTGCTGAAGCTTATTCAGGGGCAGACGGCCCAGGCGGCGGAGTGATTATAATATGCGATGCATTGGCGCTGGCGAAGGCTCAGTTGGCCTGTTGAATACTTCTCTTGAATGCGGTCTGAGAGAAACTCGAGAAAGGCTGTTTGAAGGCACTATCCACGCATAGAACAACAAAATATCTTTTATGATGTTAATAAATTCCAACAACCTGAAAGATGACATTTTTCGTCGTGATCTTCCAACTTTCTGGAATCAATCTCTCTTAGCTCGACGTCACTCGCGTCTAGTCCAGGACAATAAGAATGTCAGCAAATATAGGATCCGATAATGACGATCAAAATTCGGAACTATTGCCGCCTCGAATTCGACTATTAGGGTCGGTTGCTACCGGTTTCGTCTCGCTGGCAATTATTGCGTATTTTCTGGCGCATATTTTCTGCAAATTTGGCCCGGCACCGAAGGACCTGGATCTCTCCACGATCTTAGTTCTTACAACAGTAGGCTTCCTGTTTTTCTCAATTCCCTGGCGACAACTGGGGTTTTCCTTAACCAAGTTTGGCCCATTGGAATTCGAACGAAAACTTGAAGGACAGTCTGAGGAGCACATACAGGTCATAAGTCTTCTGGAGGAACGTATAGATGATTTGGAAACTCTCGTTCAGGCAGTCGGAGGCCAAACACAACAGTCCGAAAACTCGGATGCTGCGAATGATGCGCTTTCTGTAGAGAAACCAGCCGGAGCACCAATTTCACGGAACACCGAGAAAATAGGCGAAGCTGAGTTACGCGAATTGGTCGTGTCCTTTCTGACCCAGTATTCAAAGTGGGCCTTTTCGCCCTCGCGGATTGAGAACTGGGGGAGCACAAAACCTGGGTTCGAGAATCTTAGTAACGATGGAAAGTTGCTGCGAAAAACGCTCCGAAAACTAGTGGCTGACGGCGTCGCCGACACCAAGATCAGCCAAAAAGGCCTCACGCTTTACAAAATATCAAGCTGATCTCGTGTTACAGGTTCAGTCTTCAATCTCACTGCCTAGTTGTTACAATTCTTCTACGAGACGTACGCCTGAAATTGGTTCGACGATTAGTTCGGGCGTCCAATGTCACACCCGGTAAAGTCTGGGTGAGAGTCGCGCACGGGCTCTAGGCTTGGCCGCGGTGTTCGACTACCTGTTAGGTCAACAGAGGGAGGTATCAGGCCTCCCGCCAAACCTGACTGACAGGAGACAAGACCCATGCGGAAATTCTTCGCCCCCCTCTTCGCCGCGATGATCGGCGTTAGCCTTTTCGCCAGCGCCCCGGCGCAAGCGGCGGAAGATCCTGTTTTCCAATCCTTCTTGGGCACCGCGATCAACGGGTATGACCCGGTCGCCTATTTCACCGAAGACAAGCCGGTCGAAGGTTCGTCAGACCATGCCTATCATTGGAACGGTGCCGAATGGCACTTCGCCAGCGCAGAGAACCTGGAAACCTTCAAGGCCGACCCGGAAAAATACGCCCCGCAATACGGCGGTTATTGCGCCTATGCGGTGTCCGAAGGCTATACGGCCAAGACCGAGCCGGATGCCTGGAAGATCGTCGATGGGAAGCTCTACCTGAACTACAACAAGGACGTTCAGGAGAAGTGGGCGCAGGACATTTCCGGCCGCATCGCCAATGCCGACAAGAACTGGCCGAAGGTTTTGGAATAAGCCAGTTCCGCAATCTTGCTCTGCCGCGCGTGCCGCTTTGGCCGCGCGGCACTACTGTTTAGACCGCATCCTGAAGGCTAACCAAGTCTTCATCAATAACGACAACAACCCAGTTCACGAAATTCTCGAAAGCCTGCTTCGCCGCCTTCCTGTGTAACGGGTCGAATGAATTCGGAAGCCATAGATATCCGCCCTCCGTCGCTGTGGAATGTCCCACAATCTTCTCCGGTTCTGCGCTCCGAACACCTTGGCTGACTTTTACCAAGGCATCAAATTGGACGCCTTGGCTGCAGTCCGAAGTACTTCCCCACGTCGTGGAACAGGAGCCGCTTGCATATAGTCTTTCGAATTCTACGACGACCCTCGGTACAAAACGATCCGGGGGAACAATGTCGTAGTAGCGAGACAACGCCTCCACTGTAACGGCGACGATATTCGGATCGTAGTTGTAGTGGGCTGAATAGTTATCTGTGTCGTCGAACTGAAGAGTAATGTCCATCGAGTGCGGTTTTCGAACCTCCAGACTGATGGCAGGTCGGACAGACCGTCCCTCCAGCTTTCCTTCGCCGATCAGATCTTGCCGACCGGGGACCCGGTCAGCAACTGTCACACATGCGGTAAGGGCAAGGGCCGTCCCCAGCCAAAGTGCTCGAACAACGAGCTTGGTTACATTTCGGCGCAACAAAAAACAGGCACTCATACGCAATCCCCCCAATTCAATTGCCGCGCCTCTATCTAGCAAACCCTGACAATAGTGTCTCGCAACACGGCACCAGAATTTGACACCGCCTTCCTTTCCGGCGTATCAACCGCGCCGCCGGGCGGGCTTTTCGCCACGGCATAACGGTTATCGGGGGCGGGGCTATTACTCCGCTTATGACCATGATGGTCTATTCGCCCGTAACGAAAGGAAATCGAGATGTCATTCTCCGCGCAGGACGCAAAGCGTCTGCTGCTGCCCGTGGTTGCCATGGGCCTTGTCATTCTTCTGTCCAACATCGCCGTCGGCTATCCGGTCCAGTATGTGCTGGGCGGGGTGGATCTTGCCGAACTGCTGACCTGGGGGGCTTTCACCTACCCCATCTGTTTCCTGGTGACCGACACCACGAACCGCCTGTTCGGTGCGGCCGATGCCCGCAAGGTCGTCTATGTCGGCTTCGCCCTGGGCGTGGTTCTGTCCCTCATCCTGGCCGATCCGCGCATTGCCGCCGCGTCGGGCGCCGCCTTCCTGATCGCCCAATTGCTGGACGTGCTGATCTTCGACAAGCTGCGCCGGGGCGCCTGGTGGCAGGCCCCGACGGTTTCCAGCTTTTTCGGGTCGGCCGTCGACACCGCGATCTTCTTTTCCATCGCCTTTGCCGGCACGGGCCTGCCCTGGATGAGCTGGGCCGCGGGCGATTTCGTCGCCAAGCTGGCGATGATCGCCGTGCTGCTCTATCCGTTCAAACTGCTGGTCGCGCTGTTTCCGGCGCAACAGCGGGTAGCCGGCTGATCGTGCTCGCCTCATGAAAGTCGACCTTTTCGATTTCGACCTGCCGGCCGAATTGATCGCGCAGCACCCGGTGGAGCCGCGCGACGCCGCCCGCATGCTGGACCTGACCTCGGGGTCGCCGGTGGATCGGATCGTCTCCGCCCTGCCCGACCTGCTGCGGCCGGATGATGTGATGGTGGTGAACGACACCAAGGTCATCCCCGCCCGGCTGATCGGGCGGCGCGGGCAGGCGAAGGTCGAGGTCACCCTGCACCGCCGCGTCGACGGCAACCGCTGGCGCGCCTTCGCCAAGCCCGCGAAGAAATTGAAAATCGGCGACGATTTCGTCTGCGAGTTGGGCCTTGTCGGTGAGGTGGTCGAAAAGTTCGACGGCGGCGAAGTGGAATTGCTCTTCCCCTATTCGGGCGAGGCCCTGCTGGATCAGATCCGCATGCAGGGCGTCATGCCCCTGCCGCCTTATATAAAGAGGCAGGATATCGCAGAGGACGCGGAAGCCCAGCAGCAGGACCGCGAGGATTATCAGCCGATCTTCGCGAAACATGAAGGCGCGGTTGCCGCCCCCACTGCCTCCCTCCACTTCACCGACCGGCTGCTGGCGGCGCTGGAGGCGAAGGGCGTGACGCGGGAGACGCTGACCCTTCATGTCGGCGCGGGCACCTTTCTGCCGGTCAAGGTCAGCGATACCGACGACCATGTGATGCATGAGGAAATCGGCATCCTCACCCCAGAGGTGGCGGAACGCCTGAACGCGGCAAAAGCCGAAGGCCGCCGCATCGTCGCCGTCGGCACCACGGCCCTGCGCCTGCTGGAAAGCGCGGCGGATGAGGGTGGAAAAATCCATCCCTTCGACGCGACGACGGACCTGTTCATCACGCCGGGCTATCGGTTCAAGGCGGTCGATCTGTTGCTGACGAATTTCCACCTGCCGAAATCGACCCTGTTCATGCTGGTCAGCGCCTTTGCCGGGCTGGAGCGCATGAAAGCGGCCTATGAACACGCCAAGGCGGAAGGCTACCGCTTCTATTCCTATGGCGATTGCTGCCTGTTGGAGAGAACGGAATGAGTGAGTTCGGTTTCGACCTGATCGCGACGGACGGTGCGGCGCGGCGCGGGCGCGTGACGACGGCGCATGGCCAGATCGACACACCCGCCTTCATGCCGGTCGGCACGGCGGGCACGGTGAAGGCGATGCTGCCGCAATCGGTCGCAGGGACCGGCGCGCAGATCGTGCTGGGCAATACCTATCACCTGATGCTGCGGCCGGGCGCGGAACGCGTCCAAAAACTGGGGGGCCTACACAAATTCATGGATTGGCCGGGACCGATCCTGACCGACTCGGGCGGGTTCCAGGTCATGTCCCTGGCGGAGATCCGCAAGATCACCGAGGACGGCGTGCGCTTCCGATCCCATATCGACGGCAGCTACCATACGCTGACGCCGGAACGGTCGATCGAAATCCAGAACCTGCTGGATGCGGACATCACCATGGCCTTCGACGAATGCACGCCCTATCCGGCGACGGAGAAACAGGCGCGCGACTCCATGGAACTTTCCATGCGCTGGGCCAAGCGCTCGAAAGAAGCGTTCGAGGACCGGCCCGGTTATGGATTGTTCGGCATCGTCCAAGGCAGCACCTTCGAGAACCAGCGCCTTGAATCCGCGCAGGCGCTGCAAGACATCGGCTTCCACGGCTATGCGGTCGGCGGGCTGGCCGTTGGCGAGGGCCAGCAATTGATGTTCGACACGCTGGACTATACCTGCCCGGCACTGCCGGCGGACAAGCCGCATTACCTGATGGGGGTCGGCAAGCCCGGCGATATCGTCGGCGCGGTCGCGCGCGGGATCGACATGTTCGACTGCGTGCTACCCACCCGGTCGGGCCGCAACGGCCAGGCCTGGACCCGGCGCGGGCCGGTCAACGTGAAGAACGCCCGCCACGCGGAAGACCCGCGTCCACTGGACGCGGAATGCCCCTGCCCGGCCTGCACTCAGTTCAGCCGCGCCTATCTCAACCACCTTGTAAAGGCGGGGGAGATCCTCGCCATGATGCTGGTGACATGGCATAACCTGACCTATTATCAGCAATTGATGGCGGACTTGCGGTCGGCGATCGAGGGCGGAACGTTTGAGGCCTACGTCGCCCAGTTCAACGCCCTGCAGGCGGAAGGCGATATCGAGCCGCTATAGCGCCACGGGCCAGGGAAGGATGCCGTGACCAACCTTCGACAGGCAATCGAGGACAAGGCCCGCGAGATCGGATTCGACGCGGTCGGCTTCGCCCCTGTGCACCTTGCGGAACGGGAAGGCGCGCGCCTCAAGCAATTTGTCGCGAACGGCGAAAACGGCGATATGGGCTGGATGGCCGAAAGGCTGGAACACCGGTCCTCCCCGCAAGGCCTGTGGCCTGAAGTGAAATCCGTCATCGTGCTGGGCACCAATTACGGCCCGGCCCATGACCCGCTGACCGATCTTGAGAACAAGGACCGGGCCGTCATCTCCGTCTATGCCCGCAACCGGGACTATCACGACCTGGTCAAGAAACGCCTGAAGCAGCTTGCGCGCTGGCTGGTGGAAACGAACCCCCAATCAGACAAGACGGAGGTGAAGGTTTTCGTCGACACCGCCCCGGTGATGGAAAAACCCGTCGCGGCGAAAACAGCGGTGGGTTGGCAGGGGAAGCACACGAACCTCGTCAGCAGCAAATACGGCTCCTGGCTCTTCCTGGGCGAAGTCTTCACCACACTCGACCTCACCCCCGACGCGCCCCACAAGGACCAATGCGGGTCCTGCACCGCCTGCCAGGACATCTGCCCAACGAACGCCTTCCCTGCGCCCTATACGCTCGACGCGCGGCGCTGCATCTCCTACCTCACCATCGAGCATAAGGGGCATATCCCGGAAGAATTCCGGGAAGCCATCGGCAACCGCATCTATGGATGCGACGATTGCCTGGCCGTCTGTCCCTGGAACAAGTTCGCGCAACGCACCGAAGAACACGCCTTCCTCCCCCGCGCCGAACTCACCGCCCCCCGCCTCGCCGACTTTTTGGACCTCGACGACGCCGGCTTCCGCGCCCTCTTCACCGCCAGCCCGATAAAACGCATCGGCCGTGACCGGTTTCTTCGGAACGTGCTGATCGGGATCGGGAACAGTGGTGACGCCTCGGTCCTGCCGAAGGTTGTTCCGTTGCTTGAGGACGAATCGGAGCTGGTGCGGGCGATGGCGGTTTGGGCGGCGGGAAAGTTGGGTAGCGCGTCGCAGTAGTTCCAGGTAACGTGTTCTTGCCTACGCACCTGCAATTGAGGATCATAACAAAGCAACAGCCTGAGGTGATCTGATGCTGCGAACTACTTTGTTAATCTCACTTTCCGTGTCACTAGTCTCGGCGTTGGTGGTTGTACTTTCCAAGGTGATCAATTTTCCCTTTTTGGAACTTATCAGCGGCATCTCAATGTTCGCCGGATTTATAGTGTTATTCATCGTGATGTTCTTCGCCGCATGCGAATTTATTGAAACGCAATTTGACCCATTCGGTTACAAAAAGGACCGCAAGGAAAAGTAACCGGAGAGTATGGCTTCCGAGCAAATCGCCCCGGCATCGCCGCCGCCAGTCCGCCGTCGACGATCAGTTCCGTGCCCAGGACGAGACCGGCCTATTTCGAGACGAGGATTGCGTTGGCTTCGCCGCTGAAATCCGCGAGGTCGTCGCGGCGATGCTGTATGGAATTGTTGCAACCAACAACGCAGACTGTTTGAGCATGCGCATCGACGCCGATACCGTATCCGCATGACGGCGTCGGGCTGAAACGAATGGAGCGACCATGGCTGATAAGTGCGTTTTGATAACGAACTACGGTGACAGTTTATTTTATTATTTTGACGCGCCACGTCACCCCGACATCGCCGCTGCCGAGCCGCCGTCGACGATCAGTTTCGTGCCGGTGACGTGACCCGCCTCTTTAGAGACGAGGGTGAGGATGGCGTTGGCGTCGTCGATCATCTTTCTCTTCTTGAGCAAGCTGCGCCAAACCTTTGGGATGTATTCTGTATCGAGTGTCCTGTGCTTTGACAAAGCCGCCATCGACGATCAATTCCGTGCCCCTGACACGCCTCGTTTTTTTGGAAACGAGGTAGAGGATGGCGTTGGCGACGTCCCAGCCGGTGTCGGCTTGTTTCGGGGCGACTGAGACCTTCAACGAAAAAAGCGCATTTTCACATAAGCACCGGATTCTGACAGTTAGTTAGCGGCGAAGGCTCCATCATATATTCACTCATCTCGTCCGGATGGAAGTCGTCGATATCGTCCGGGTCGATCTTCTTGGAGCGCAGGTCAGCGTCGAACGCGGCGTAACTGGTGAATGTTTCGGTGAGGTAGTCTCTTTCCTCCGCGTTCCTTACCGTTACAACGAAAAACTCGTAACGGTCCGTGACCTCTGCCGTCCCATTATTGTCATCGCAATCGTACCAATTCACCACCTGACGGAACCCAAACACATAGGGGTCTTCATAGTCATAAGAGAGGACGGACGGTTGGACGACATCTTGCAGTCCGGTCGCGGGGTCATGCCATTGTATGACCATGTTAATCGGGCTGGTGTCGGCGTATTGCAGACCTGTTTCCCCGATGTCTTCTATGTAATCGAAAACGCCGGGCCCACAACTCACCAAGCCCAAGGAAGCAACAGCCCCGCACAATAACGACCGATAGCGTGTTCGCATCACCATATTGGGTCCACCACTGTTGGGCTTCCACGGAATTTCATCCGATACTTCGTCCCGTCGCCGGCAATCGCCTCCCCAACGACGGTTGCGACGTTCCGTGGAAGATTCTCGATACCATATTTCCACTCAAAGTCGTATTCTTCATCTTGGATTGTAGCAACACCATCTGCAATCCGCAGGCTCACCGTCCCATGGACAAGATAGTCATTGGGGCCGATGACTATCGCATTTACTTGACCGTTTTTCGGAACCTCCCCAAGTGGCAAGACCTTAAGCTGTGTCGCATCGACGGTCACCTCAAACGATGGCGCTTTCGTTGCGCGATACAGCGCGTTCGCGTCGCCTAGGCTCAAATGACCATCCGCCACAGCCTTCTTGCGGATTTCACCTGCGGAAATACGGTTGCGCGCCCTTTCCCAACGCCTTGAAACGACAGAGTTCGACTTTCCGAGGGTATCGCCGTCGTCTTTCCCTTCTCGCGCGTCCAGCCCAGTGCTGATTGGCTTGTTGGAATTCTGCGAAACAACTGTGGCCGAATTTTGGCGGTCGCTGGGAATTTCATGCTTCGCTCTTTGTCGAACATCCTCCAAGCGCCTCGATGCCACATCGATCTCATCCTGCTCTCCCTTGTGGCGGGCAAGGATAAGAGCCGTTTCCGCAGCTTCTTCTTCGTTCTCGTCCCGATCGGCCGCAAGGCCGTACCGAAACCAGTTCTCCCAAAACTCGGCAGGCAAGTGCGAACCACGATAGAGCTTTTCGAACTCATTTTGCTGATTGGGTGTCAGCCTTTTGCGTCTGATACGTCCGTTCGGCTCCACGCGTCGAAAAAGGATGCCGTCGGCGCGATTGTCTCGCATGCATATTACTCCGGGGGGATTTTTGGGGATCTGAGATATTAGGTCATTTTAGCGATAAAGTCAATTTATTGTATTTTTTTTCCATTTCTCGTCGGTCAGTTTGTGCTGAGTTGTCGATGCAGAAAAAGTCCCGCCGTAAGGCAAGTCTTTCAAAGAGTTGGGTCGATACTCCACCGGTCTGAGAGAAACTTGGCCCGGCATCGCCGCCGCCAATTCGATGCCGACGATGAGTTCCGTGCCGGCGACGTGGTCGGCCTCTTTAGAGACGAGGGTGAGGATTGCTTTGCCGTCGTCACTAAAGTCCGCGCGGTCGTCGTAGCGATGCCGTAGGTAATTGTTGCAACCAATACCGCAGACTGATTGAGCAGGCACATCGAAGCCGGTACCTTTCCCGCATGACGGCGTCGGGCTGAAACAGGTGGAGCGACCATGGCTGAAAAGTGCGTTTTGATAACCGGTGCGCGGGTTTTCACGGCCGACCCGGAAGCCCCATGGGCGGAAGCGATCGCGATTCGGGACGGCCGCATCGTCCATGTCGGGGATGCGGACGAGGCTGCGTCGGCGGCGGGCCGGGACCCCGAACGGATTGATGCCGCGGGCGGCTTGATCGTACCGGGTTTCGTGGACGGTCATGTCCATATCGCGATGACCGGCGCGGCGATGCGCAAGGCGCAATTGCGCGGCGCCGGCAGCGTCGATGAAATCCGTCGCCGGGTGCAGCAATGGGCCGACGAAAACCCCGACGCCCCGCGCGTCCTCGGCACCGCTTGGGTTCATGGCGATGTGCCGAACGGCCAACCGGACAAGACGATGCTCGACGATATCGTGCCCGACCGGCCGGTTTATCTGGATGCGTTCGACTTTCATTCGACCTGGGTGAACTCGGCGGCGCTGAAGGAACTGGGCATCACCGCAGAGACGCCCGATCCCGTCGGCGGTGAAATCGTGCGCGACCCGGCAACCGGGGAGGCAACCGGCTGGCTGCAGGAGACGGCGACGACCAACATGGTTTGGCCCCTGTTGAGCAACGTGTCGGACGACGAGCTCGATTTGCAGGTCACCGCGGCGCTTGAGGCTTTTGCAAGGGCCGGAATCACCTCGGTCGTTGAAATGGCTCTTGAAGAACCGGCGCTCGCATCCATCGCCCGATTGCAGGCGGCGGGCAAGCTGTCGGCGCGCGTCGTCGGCCATGTCATCATGTGGCGAACCGGCGACCTTGAGCAGGAGTTGGCGCAGGTCGCACGCGCGGCGGAACTGGCGAAGCAGTATCGGGGCGACATGTTGCGGGTTTCCGGCATCAAGTTCATCGGCGACGGCACGATCGACGGCTGCACCGCTGCGTTGAGCCAACCCTATACCGACGGCAGCAACTGCGACCCGATTTGGCCGAGCGACGCGCTGACGCCGATGGTCGCGGCGGCCGACAAGGCCGGCCTGCAGGTCGCCATCCACGCAATTGGCGATGCCACCATCGACGATGCCATCGATGCGATAGAGAATGCCGCCAAGGTGAATGGAACCACCGGCCGGCGACACCGGATAGAGCATCTGGAATATGCCCGCGAAGACCAGATCGACCGGATCGGCCGGATCGGGATCACCGCGTCGATGCAGCCCGTTCATGTCGACCCGGCCTATCTTGCGAACTGGCTGGAGAAGCTCGGCGAAGAGCGCGGGGCCAATGGATTTGCCTGGCCGCTCTACCTGAAGGTCGGTGCGCCGCTGGCCTTTGGCACCGATACGCCGACCGCGCCCTATGAGGCGCTGCCGAATATGTATATTGCCTCGACGCGGAAATCGCCGAGCGACGAGACGATCGAGCCGCATCGCCCGGACTGGGCCCTGCCGATGGAGGATGCGATACGCCACGGCACGCGGGAATCCGCCTGGGCTGCGCATCTCGACACCATCACGGGGTCGTTAAAGGCGGGGATGGCCGCCGACATCGTCATCCTCGACCGCGACTTTTTCGCGGAAGGCCCGACCTCGCTCCTCAAGACCGACGTTCGGCTGACAATGATCGACGGGAAGGTCGTCTATTCGGCTTAAGGGTCCGGCGCGCCCGAGTGACGGCTACGGTGACCGATTGCGTTGTTGGTTTACTTTATCAAACCAATCACGGCAATTCTTGGTCGAACAGCGCGAGCGTATCCATGTTCTGGCGGACCGTGTGGCGGTAGCGTTGGAAGAAGTTGGTGTCGTCGCTGAAGACCGCGAGGTAGTCGCGGCAGTCGGCGGGAAGGGCCGGGGAATAGGCCATCGCCATGCCGGATGGCGTGCGGGTCAAGACGCAGCCTTCCAACCCGCTATCGGCCAGCAGTGCCTTGAAGCCCGACAGCATGTTCCAGTTGATGACATCGTGAAACAAGTAGACGCAATCCTCTGTGGCGTGTTCCCGGATGGCGTGGAAGTCGGCCTGGATGGCATCGTTTTCATGCAGGGCGTCGATCAAAACGAAGTCCACCTTCCCGTCGAACTCGGCACCGACGATGCGGCCGATATCCTTCGGGGACTCGCCCAGGACCGCGCCGCCTTTCAACCCGAGCGATTTGAACGCCGCATTGGTGAAGTCGATGCCGGTCTTCGCCGCATTGTCGACGCCGACTGTCTTCGCCTTGGGAAAGGTCAGCGCCGTCGCAAGCGTGCTCCACCCCATCGCATTGCCGATGACCAGGCAGTTGGCGGGCGTGAGGTAGCTTCCCAGATGTTCCAGGAACATGACCTCCTGCAAAGCGAGGCCGGGACACCCCACGAAACCCGACCCGTCCAGAAAAACGGTGAAGGGCGCGTCCCGCCAATTGAAGAAATGGTGGCTGTTATACCCGGTCACCGGATGCAGCCCCGCATTCTTGTAGATTTTGCACAAAGTCGTGACGATCGACATGGTCCGCTTCCCAATTTCGCGCCCCCGTTTGCACCCTATCGATCCGCATTCTTTGTCTGGTCAGTATAGGGTGAGGCACTGCGCCTTCGAGTGACATTCAGACTATAGCCCGTGATTCTGTTGGGAGGCGATACAGCCCCGCCCACGCATGTTTCAGGCGGGGCCGATTTCAGGCGCCAATGCCTTGTCATTTACAAGCGGCGCCGTAGCGTGCGACCGTGTCGGCCCTTCCTTCCCCAGGAGTCTATATCGATGCAACTTTCCGGCATTCCCTTTGGCCTGACCGACTGGTCGGCGGTGGAGCGGACAGAACACAAAGGCGAGACGGGTACCGCATTCTGGCGCACCTGCACTTTCGGCGACATCCGCGTCCGCATGGTTGAATACAGCCCCGGCTATCTGGCCGACCATTGGTGCAGCAAGGGGCATATTCTGCTGTGCCTGGAAGGCGAATTGACCACGGAATTAGAAGACGGCCGTATCCTGACCCTAACACCCGGCGTCAGTTATCAGGTCGCCGACAATGCGGAGGCCCATCGCTCATCCACCAAGACAGGCGCCAAGCTGTTCGTGGTGGACTAGCCCCCGTCTTCGGACCTGCGCCCTTTATATTTCGGTCCCGTCACCCCATCAGCTTGGCATCGCCGCCGCCAGGCCGCCATCGACGACCAGCTCCGTCGCGGTCACATGCCCCGCTTCCTTGGAAACGAGATAAAGCACGGCATTGGCGACGTCCCATCCGGTGCCCGCCTGTTTCATGGGGATCTGTTGGTTGCGCTTTTCGATGAGGGTCTGGGCGTCGGCCGCGCCGAGTTGGCCGAGGAGGCGCGCCTCGACCAGCGGTGTGTGCAGCAGGCCCGGGATGACGGTGTTGCAACGCAGGCCCTTGGCCGCGTGTTCGATGGCGATGGAGCGGCTGAGCGCGATGACGGCGCTTTTGGTCGCCGTATAGGCGCTATGCACACGCCCTTCCCCCATGCGGATCGCGACGATGGAGGAGAGGTTCACGATCGCCCCGCCGCCCCGTTTCAGAATCTGGGGAATGGTGTATTTGCAGCCGAGATAGGCGCTACTGAGGTTGAGGGCGACCTGCTTGTCCCAGACATCCTCGTCCAGATCCGTAACACCGCCAGGGACGGAGCCGCCGACATTGTTGACCGTGATGTCGATGCCGCCAAAGACCTGGACGCAGGTGTTGACCGCGTCCTGCACGCTTTTGCTGTCGGTCGCGTCCATCACGAAACCCTGCGCCGTGCCGCCTTCCGACAAAATAATCTCCACCGTTTCCTCGACCGCAGCCGCGGTGATATCGGTACAGAAGACCTTCGCCCCGCGCCGGGCTAGCAGGACGGCCGTCGCCTTGCCGTTGCCCCACCCGGGGCCCACGCTGCCCGCACCGCCGACAAAGGCGACCTTGCCGTCCAGACGGAAGAAATCATTCGCATCCGGCGCTCCGTCCAGCTTAGCGGCACTCATACCCAGCCGCCCCTGTCGTCGCCCGCATCAATGTGGAGCGCTTCCAACACGCGGGAGACCATGTTGTAGCCGGCGATGGTGACAGTCAGTTCCAGGATCAGTTTTTCGGTGAAGTGCTGGCGCATCTCGGCGAAGACGTCGTCATCCACATGCACCTTGCGGGTCATTTGGTCACAATAGGCGAGCACGGCGCGTTCCTTCGGGCCATAGGCATCGGAGTTTTGCCAATCGGCGAGGTCGTCGACCTGGGCTTCGGTCAGCCCTTCCTTGAGCGCGATCGGGCGGTGCTGTTGCGCCTCGTACGGGGCGCCGTTGATCAATGCGACCTGCATGATCACCAACTCGCGGATATCGCCCGGCAGGGTGCCTTTCTGGCGAACGGCGGTGAAGAGTTTCAGCCAGCCGTCGGTGATGTCCTCGCTATGCAGCAGCATGGCGTAGAGGTGTAGCACCTCACCGCGTTGGGCCTTGACCCGATCGATAAGGGCGTCGTCCTTGACCGCGTCCGGGGATGCATAGGGAATGCGCGCCATTTCTTCTTCCTCCACTTTCTCTTTTTCAAAGCTTGCACCGAACCGCCATGGGGAGGGGAGTCATTTAGGCATGGGCCCCCGGAACAACGGCATGCACGCAGGGGAACAACAGGGGGCTGGCAGGGTTGGAACCCTGACAATGAAAAAGGCCCGCCGAACGGCAGGCCTTGATCAAAACATAAGAACCCTCGAAAGGGTCAGGCTGTGCCCTTAGGCGGCAACCTTGGCCATCCGGCGCGAAATGCGCTTTTTCAGGCGCTGCGCTTCTTCCGGCAGTTTCCGGTTCGGCGTCTTCAACAGGAACGCATCCAAGCCGCCGTTCTTTTCGATGGTGCGGATCGCGTTCGTCGTCAGGCGCAGGCGAACCTGTTCGTTCAGCGCATCGCTCATCAACCGCGTCGACTGCAGGTTCGGCAGGAACCGGCGACGTGAGTGATTCATGGCGTGCGACACGTTGTTGCCGGTCATGACGCCTTTACCGGTGATCGTGCAACGTCTGGACATGATACAAATCCTTTTTCGGCGCTTGATTACGAGCGCCGGCTTTTTAGAAACTGGCTTTCCCAACAGTCTTCTGCGCGTCGGCCCAATCACTTGCCGCCATCTGGGAAGACCCAGGGAAACAATGCGATCCACCGCCCGACCGGTTTGAACCCGTGCGCGAAGCGCTGTCTTCTAGTGCACGGTGCAGGACCCGTCAAGCGCGGATAACCCAGATTCGTGCAGGAAACGCGCTGGAAACGTGCAGGATAACGACGAAAAACCGCCAAGCTTCCGCAACCGTCGCATTCGGGCCACATTGCCTAACCAAATTGCGCCAAGGGCTTGTCCCTCAACGGTCTTTCGCTATCATGCGCCAACTTGATTGCCAATATTGCTCGCCAGGGGGAGGTCGCTTGATGATCAAGCGTTTAGCAGCCGTCTTTTTGTCCGTTCTGATTCTCGGAACCGGGCTTGCTTCCACCGCCCAGGCAGGCGGTGACCCAGCCTTTATTCGGTTCGGTGGCGGATATTACGACATCAATGACGACCAGGATGCTGGCGAATTCCATCTGGAATACATAACCGATCTGGATTGGTGGATCTTCACCCCCATGGTCGGCGTGATGGCGACGACCGACGCCGCGGCCTATGTCTATGCGGGCATTCGCGCGGATATCTATTTGGGCCGGCGCTGGGTGATCACCCCGCAATTCGCCCCGGGGCTGTATCACGACGGCGACGGCAAGGATCTGGGCCATGTCATCGAATTCCGGTCGGGGCTTGAGGTCGCCTACCGGTTCGACGACCGCAGCCGCTTGGGCCTGACGCTGTATCACCTGTCGAATGCCAGCCTGGATGACAACAATCCGGGCACCGAAGTGGTGACGCTGCACTACTCACTGCCGATGACCAGTCTGTTCAACGACTGACCTGAACGGCATTTCCAAGCACGAATCGCATGTGAACCGGCCCAGGCCGGTTGCGTAACTGCGCCCGAATCGCGGCAAACTGATCCCCTTACTCCGCCATAGGATCGGGCTGCGCCATGAACGCCATTTTCTTCGCCATCGTCCTGATCGCCTTTTCGGTCGCGGCCTTCCGCCAAGTCACTTGGGTCGCCGAAACGCCGGAAGATGTCAGCCCGATGGACGCACTGGGCATCGGCATGATCGACACGGCGGAAGCCTCGGTCACGCTGGCGATCGGTCTGGTCGGTGTGATGGCCTTGTTCCTGGGCCTGATGAAAGTCGCCGAGCACGGCGGTTTGCTGGTCATCATCGCCAAGCTACTGCGCCCACTGATGAAGCGCCTGTTTCCCGAAGTCCCCGCCGACCATCCGGCGATGGGGGCGATGATCCTGAACATCTCGGCCAATGTCATGGGACTCGGCAACGCCGCAACGCCTTTCGGCATCCGCGCGATGCAGGAATTGGACAAGCTGAACCCGGAAAAGGGCACGGCGACCAATGCGATGGCGTTGTTCCTGGCGATCAACACGTCCAGTGTCACCTTGTTGCCGACCGGCGTGATTGCGCTGCGTGCCGCGGCGGGGTCGAACGATCCGGCCGGGATCGTACCGACCACACTGGTCGCCACGATCTGTTCCACCACCGTCGCCATCGTGATGGCGAAACTGTTGCAGCGCTATTGGGCTTCTTCCTCCCCCATCCCATCGTCCGGCACAGCCACGACATCCGCGCCGGAGGGAGAGGGCGAGACCGTGCCCGAAGACGCGCGGGACCTGTCGAAAGCGGATCAAGCCTATCCGGCCGCCGCCTCCATCATCGCGTTGCTCTGCCTGTTCGCCTTGGTGCCGCTGACCGTCATTTACGGGAAGGAAATCGCGCCCTGGATCATTCCAGGCCTGATGATGGCGCTGCTCGCCTTTGGCGTCGCCAAGAAAGTGCCGGTCTATGAAAGCTTCGTGGAAGGGGCGAAGGACGGGTTCAACGTAGCCCTGCGCATCATCCCCTATCTGGTGGCGATTCTGGTCGCGGTCGGCATGTTCCGGAACAGTGGGGCGATGGAATTGTTGATCGTGCCACTTTCCGCCGTGACCGGGCCGCTGGGGCTACCGGCCGAAGCCCTGCCGATGGCGCTGCTACGGCCGCTTTCCGGCTCCGGCGCCTATGGCATACTCGCCTCGATCATCAATGACCAAGCGATCGGGCCGGACAGCTATACGGGCTATCTGGTGAGCACCTTCCAGGGCTCGACGGAAACGACCTTTTATGTGCTCGCGGTCTATTTCGGCGCGGTGCAGATCCGCCGCATCCGCCATGCGCTGGTTACCGCGCTCAGCGCCGACCTGGCCGGCATCATCGCCGCGGTTGTCATTTGTTCCATCCTATATGGCAGCTTGGCCTAGGCCGGGGTGCCGAGGGGGTGCACAATCGAGACTTTGCCACAGGCGAAAGGTCTGCTATTTCACCCCTCGCCCGGATGGTCGGACAACCGTTCCTGCTGGCCGGGTTCGCCGTTTGTGGCGACGCGCCCGTAGCTCAGTAGGATAGAGCACCAGATTCCTAATCTGGGGGCCACAGGTTCGAATCCTGTCGGGCGCACCAATTATTTCAATGGGTTAGAGAGAGTGGAGCAGGCGGTTTTACAATCGGGTTTTGCACCATCCTGTGCTCTGCAACTTTCCTTCAATCAACTCCCGGCCCTAAAGCGACGTTAGCCAACGATCTCGACCAACTTTGTTCTTTTTCCCTGATCAGAGAATCGGAACTTGATACCCGTGAATCGCTCAATGAGTTTTGCCGCAGTCCTTGTATGCTCGCTTTGTCTGACTGTCGTAAACGCACCGCCTTTCGCCAGTGCAAAGGGCAACAGCAACTGGTCCTGAAGATAAGGTCCGGCAAAAGCTTCCAATGCCAGATAACCGGCCATGCTTCTTGCTGCAGACTTCGCAAGTTTTTCAGCAGGCACACCGAGCTTCCCGAAGCTGGATACGACTTCTGTGATGTTCTCGAACTCTGCTTCGACCAATAGAGCGTTGCCCGGTCCATGTTCGCCAGGCAACTGACGAATAGTAAAGGCATCATCCGGCCATTCCGACAGGACCTTGCGTGCCGCAGTCAACTCACGTTCGGCAATATCTCGCGGAATACCCGCAAGCACGGCTTCTACCCGCCCTTGCATGAAAGCCCCTCTCTCGAGGCACTCGATCGAGCGCAGTGCGGACGGTTCTATCTCAACAACAATGCGGCCGCCGCCACGTGGAAAGAATCCGTGCCTTTCCAATTGGATGGAGACCTTCGGACCCATTCGACTGAGGATCGGCAATAGGGCCTTCTGCATGAATTCGAAGGGCGGCGCGGCCATGGCATGCGTTCCCCCCTCAATCACAAGGTGCGAAGGACCGTTTGCCAACAACAGCGGCATCAACACAGTCTGCAATACAAGACTCGTGCTACCCGCCGTGCCAATTGCGAAATTGTAGTTGCCCGGCTTCACTCGACCAGGTTGGAATGAGAGCGAGCTTGATCCAACGGCCAAGCCAGAGCATTTCGCATCACCGATAGTACATGCTGCCTCAAGCGCGGTGACGTGCTGCCGCATCAACCCCGGCTTGGCGCGCCCACCCCTGATGTTCTCAATTGTGAAAGGTTCGCCGGTCAGCAATGACAGGGCTGCCGCATAGCGCAACACCTGACCGCCTCCTTCTCCTTCTGAACCGTCAATAGTAATCATTCTTCATTTACCAGTTGCAGGAAGAGCGCTTCGGCTTCGTCCATGAATTGATCGTCTCTCGGGCGCTCCGGCACTTCGCTTACCCGTTGCAGTTCGTCCTCGATCAAACGCTCCACGCTGGGAAGTTGGATTGTGTTTCCAGCTTCACGGGTCTGGGCCTTGCGGGCGATCAACTCGTGAATCTGATCCACCACGGCCTGCTCGACCTGCGCCGCCTCCATCAAAGGCAGTATGTTCATCGGCGGACGGCGTCCAGGATCCAGCCGCAAAGCCCGCACCGAAAGCGCGGGCCGCAATGCGTAGAAGTAACGCTTTGCCGAAACGGTCCCGTCGTCGTTGAACCACCGACTGACCGCACCCCTCCCCAGGTTTGCGTAATGCTTCGCATACCCGCGCGGATTGAAGTGCCGAGTCGCCAGGTCGGACAACTTTCCGATCACGGGGTCGTCCACAACGTACCGAACAGGGCTGTCCATCCATTCGGACAACACGGCGTTGTGTTTAAGCAGCAGTGCAAGCGCTTTGCGAATGTCCCAACCGTTCAAGTCGATTTCATCGACAATAGGACGCTCGATTACGTCCCGTGGCGGCATCAAAGACAAATAGGCGTTACGAGGCCTGACGTAGAGGAACCGCACATCGTAGTCGCTGTCGGGTGACGGGAACCCCCAGGCTCGCGAACCGGACTCGACAGCCATTAACAAGCGTGCGCCTTCCTCACTCGCCAGATTGGCAAGCCGGGTTTCGATCTCGGCACGAACCGCTGCCGGTATGACGACTTTCTCCTGCATGGGATGCTCCCGACTGGGTGAAGGCGGTGAACGTGAAGGGGATCACCCCTTCACGCACACTACCTGCTTCAAGGTATGTACGATCTCGACAAGATCGGCCTGTGCGGCCATCACCGCCTCGATCGGCTTGTAGGCCTTGGGCGTTTCATCGATCACGCCTTCATCCTTACGGCATTCGATGCCGATGGTGTCGGCGATATGCTCGTCGAGCGTCACAAGCTTCTTCGCTTGTGTCCGGCTCATAACGCGGCCAGCTCCATGCGAGCAGCTATCGAAGCTCTCGGCATTGCCAAGTCCGCGCACGATGAAGCTCTTCGCCCCCATCGATCCGGGGATAATGCCCATCGTACCCTTAGCGGCACGTACCGCCCCTTTACGGGTGACGAGCACGTTTTCGCCGAAATGGCTTTCCCGCGTCACATAGTTGTGGTGGCAGTTAACCGCCTCGCATTCAGCCTCAAACGGCTTTGCGATTTCACTGCGCAAAGCATCCAGCACATGTGTCATCATTACCCGCCGGTTCAACTTGGCGAAGTCCTGCGCCCATTCAACCGCTTCGACATAGTCATCGAAATGATCGGTCCCTTCCGGGAAATAGGCGAGGTCCTCGTCCGGCAGATTGATATGCCATGTCCGCATGTCCTTCTTTGCCAGTTCGATGAAGAACCGCCCGATCGCGTTGCCGATTCCCCGGCTACCCGAATGGAGCATCACCCACACGCGCTGGTCCTGATCCAGGCACAGCTCGATGAAATGGTTCCCAGTCCCGAGCGTCCCTAGATGTACCAATTGGTTGGTATTCTTCAAACACGGGTATTTCTCGCAAAGCGCATCGAAACGTATTTTCAGCAAAGACCAGGCATCGATCACCGACTGCGGGGGATCGCCCCACGCACCCTTGTCCCGCCCACGCCCGGTCGACCGACCGTGCGGCACCGCCGCCTCGATCGCCATCCGGATCGCAGCAAGATTGTCGGGAAGGTCGCTCGCAACAAGCGAGGTCCGCGCCGCCATCATGCCGCACCCAATATCGACACCTACGGCCGCCGGGATGACGGCGCCTTTGGTCGGAATCACCGAACCCACAGTAGCACCGATTCCAACATGCACGTCGGGCATCGCCGCGACATGCTTGAAGATGAACGGCATCCGCGCTGCCTTGGCGAGCTGCTCCCGGGCCTTTTCGTCTACCGGAACACCGCGGGTCCACATCTTGATCGGAGACCCGCCTCCCACGTCCTGGTATTCATAAGTCGTTTCGGTCATTTTGACCTCCTTAATTTACCATCATAAGTACTAGCGACGAGGTTTGGCGAGACAGTCCAGATAGAAATCTGGCGGTGGCTTCGAAACACCTCGGCCATAGGGCCTTACCATGTAGTCCCGCCGGCATTCGCCAGCTTCCATCGCACTTGCGCGCAATTGCCTATCTGCATTTGCGCAAGCACCGGCGGCGAGTTGGTGGCGAGACGGCTTTCCTGAGCTACTCCGGTTCCCCGGGGGCGGACTTGAACCGCCGACCTCCTGCTCGCGCAGGTGCTCTATCCATGTAGTCCCGCCGGCATCCGCCAGCTTTGAAAAACGGTCACGGCGACGAGGTTTGGGAAAGACATTGCCCCAAAGGGCGCCGCTCTATCCGCTGAGCTACGGGCCCCCATTTTATGGACCCGGCGGGATTCGAACCCGCGACCTGCATCGTGGAAGGATGTAGTCCTTACCCGGCATTCGCCGTGACTTTAACTTCTGAACTCTGGCGACGAGAAATGGTGAAACATCGGTCCTTAAGCTACGCTCCTACGGCGGGATTCGAACCCGCATCTCCCCTTCCGTACTCCCATTCGGGAAGACGTAACGGGCGCTTTACGCATCGGACCTCAGGTTTGAGGATGTAGTTCCACCGGCATTCGCCACGGTCTGTTTTTGTCTTCAAGCTATGAAGGTCACGGCGACGAGGGTTGAGAAAGACTTGCCCTTTCGGGCTGGTGCTCTACCAGGCTGAGCTACCGCCGGTTTCCCGACAGGCAGGATTCGAACCTGCGACATCCACATTGGCAGTGTAGTCCTTCCCGGCATTCGCCGTGACCTTCTTATTCAGATCTCCACTTCGTTTACAATTTTGACCCAATCACGCGATCCGCCGGAAGCGAAGCGAGCCATTGCGTCGAACACGGCATCGGTGAAACCACCGACATTCATGATGTCATCGCGATCCTTGGCTTGCGTTGAACCGTATGGCTGGATGTCGATGCAGACCATCTTTGCGCCCCGGTTGCGGGCCTTAAGCTTGTTCCACTCCGTCATCGTCGCCGTTGCGTCTCCGCACGACCAGGGCCGCTCGGTATCGAACCAGGACTGATTGTCCGAAACGATGATCACCGTACCGACCTTCGCTTTTTCACGGTTCAGCTTGGCCAACGGAGCCGAGACATTTGTCCCGCCTCCCCCAACCGACGCCAGCTTTGCGGCGTTAACCGCAACGCGAGCATTGGGATCGAGAGCCAGATCGATCACACACGTTTCGAACGGCAGCACACGCGTCCGCGGATTGCTCCGCAACATCGCGGCTGCCACCAATGCGGCGATATCGATGCAGCGCACGACCGAGGTCGCTCCTTTTCGATATCCGGTCGCCGGCGAGCCCATAGAGCCCGACACGTCCGGGCAAACCACGACGTTGCCTTCCAGCATCGGAACATTCATGAGCGACTGTTCCATTGCCTTTTCGAGCGAAGCCTGGACCTCCAGCGGGACCCCGTCCCCCACTTGGGCCAACGCGGTCATCAACTGATAGGGCGCAGGACGAACCTTCGCCATCGCCTGGCTATCCGCCAGCCGGGCCGCGACCATTTCGGTCACGCCGTCGACGCGAAAGGCGCCTTGGCGCGCAAGCGTGTTAAGGTTCATCCTCAATGCCTGCCAACCCATACGGCCAGCCAGCACACCCCATTGCTTCGCGGTCAATTCGAAAGCGGTCAGCCACTCGAGGGGCACGTCGGGCAGGGGCCGCGAACGGTCCGCCTTCCACACCTCGTATGCAGCGATCTCTTTCGGCAACGCTTCGACATCGTACGGCTTGCCGATCAACCAACCATACAGAGCACGCCGCTCGACATTGGACGGGGCCGGGTGGACCATCTTCACGATATCCGCCAAGCTCGGCGCCGAGCCCGTCGCCGCCCGCATCAGCTGGTGGATCGAGGCCTGTTCCAGCCATTCCCGCACCAACCGCTTCGGACGGGACCCGAGCGATGCCCGCCCGGCCTGACCCGAACGCATGATCTGCACGAAGTTGCGCAGCATGCGGCCGTTATCGATCACCCGCTTGAACACCTGAACCGAGAGATCCGGGTCGGACGAGGTCAACAATGCCGTAAGCAAAGCAGGCATGTCCTTCATCGCACCAGATTGCCGAGCATAGATCGCGCATTTCGCCACCCATTCCGCATCCACCGCATAGGCGGCCTTCAGTGCTTCGGCGAGTTGCACCTGGGCATCCGAATAGAAACCGTCGGACAGCGTGCCGGTCGCGGCGAGCTGCGCCAATTTCGCTTCGGGGCCGTAGGCATAGGCGCTGCCGCCTGCCCGATTCACTTTGTCGGTGCGCGGCAGGATTTTTGCCATAGCCGAGGAAAACAAAGTCTTGTTGGCCATCGTCCTACTCCATCTTTCCGGATTTCGGGCGGCCGGCCCATTCCGGCCGCCCATATTCCCGTTTCCGCCGGGTGTTCACCTACCCGACACGCCATAGATAGCAGGCGACGTGCCAGATCCGAAAAGCATGAGAAAAAATCTGTTAAGTTATTGAATTTTCGTTATTTATTTCTTTTCCCGTCTCAATTTGCTCGTTGACGATTTGGGATTTTTATATCCTGTTGTATACACTCTTATAAAATTATATCGTTCCTTATGAAATCAAATACTGTCATCGGCTTTCTCGGCTCGACTCTCGACGCGGCCAAATTTGGACCGACCCGCTGGAACAAGTGGCGGCCGACGGTGAGCATTTGCATGCAGGAAGATCTGCGGGTCGATCGCTTCGTTCTGATCCATGGGAGCTTCCACAAACGTCTCGCCAACTTTGTGGCGCAGGACATTCGGGAAGTTTCTCCCGAAACTGAAATATTGCTACAGGTGATGGATTTTGAGGACGCCTGGGATTTCGAAGAGGTCTACGGGAAGCTACTCGACTTTGCGCGTGGCTTTCCGTTTGATCCCGACAGCCATGATTACCTCGTTCATATCACGACAGGAACGCATGTTGGGCAGATCTGCCTCTTCCTGCTAACCGAAGCCCGTTATCTACCCGGCAAGCTCCTGCAGACTCAGCCGCAGAAGGGAGCGCCGCAGCCGATCGGGACGTGGAACGTCATCGACCTCGATCTTTCGCGCTACGACTCCATTGCCACTCGCTTCGCGGAAGCAAAAGCGGAAAGTACGAGTGTTCTGAAGAGCGGAATCGAAACACGCAATGCCGCCTTCAACCATATGATCGACGAGATTGAGCAGGTCGCCGTACGAAGCCGGTCGCCAATCCTGTTAATGGGTCCCACAGGGGCTGGAAAAAGCCAACTCGCACGCAAGGTTTACGATCTCAAGAGACTGCGTCACCAAGTTAGCGGGCCATATGTGGAAGTGAATTGCGCCACGTTAAAGGGCGATAGCGCTATGTCAGCGCTGTTCGGTCACAAGAAAGGGGCATTCACAGGCGCAGTGCAGGATCGTCCGGGCCTCCTCAAAAGCGCCGACAAGGGTCTCCTATTCTTGGACGAGATTGGCGAACTCGGCCTCGATGAGCAGGCGATGATTTTGCGCGCTGTCGAAGAAGGGCGATTCCTGCCGGTTGGTTCGGACAATGAAGTGAAAAGTTCTTTCCAGCTTATCGCCGGCACAAATCGCAATCTGATGGAAGAAGTCGCTGCCGGGAACTTCCGGGAAGATCTCTTTGCTCGACTGAACCTCTGGACATTTACGCTGCCGGGTCTGGCAGATCGACGGGAAGATATAGAGCCAAATCTTGACTACGAACTTGAACGCTTCGCAGAGCGGGAAGGCGCACGGGTCACCTTCAACAAAGAGGCGCGCGAGCGTTATGTCTCCTTTGCCGAAAGCCCATCGGCGTCATGGCAGGGCAATTTCCGCGACCTGGCGGCCAGTGTCACACGCATGGCGACGCTCTGTCCCGGTGGTAGAATCGATCGCGATGTGGTGGAGTCTGAAGTGAGTCGCCTTAAACGACTCTGGTCGGGGGAGAACCGATATGATGATCAGTTGGAAGAATTACTCGGACCCGAACAACTTTCTGCCATTGATCCATTCGACCTTGTACAACTCGAATTCGTCATAAGAGCCTGCCAACGCAGCAGAAGCATTTCCGAAGCCGGGCGCGGCCTTTTCAATGTATCGCGCGAACAGCGAAAATCGACCAACGATGCAGATCGTCTGCGCAAGTATCTAGCTAAGTTTGGGCTGACTTGGTCCTCAATCAACAACGTTGCCTGAGCTAAAAGGTCAGTGAGCATGGTGTAAATTTTGTTGCTCGACTGAGATCCGCATCAAGTTTGGGCAGGCGGCCGGGCGATTGCGGAAAAAAATGCCTTGTGTAGACGGTTGTAAACAGCGCGCAAATGACATCAGCGTATCCGGTATATTTTCGTGATTTTTCTCTAACCGGTTTTACAATTGGTTTCCTGCTTTGTTGAGTTTCAATGGGTTAGAAAACGGCAAACAAAGGCGGAACTTTGCAATACGCCATTGAAATTATTCAAAAACCCCACAACTCCTAATCTGGGGGCCACAGGTTCGAATCCTGTCGGGCGCACCAAACCGTTCTACAAATCATAGAGGACGCTGCTCATCCGGCGGCATTTGATTGGTGAACGCTGCATCCGAAGTTACTTACTTTTGTGTGAAACGACTTTTGGGGCGAGTAGCCCCAAGATTCGTAGACGCCTTCTTCGGCAAAATTGGTGCGCGGAGACCGATAGGGGCAATGCCATTTTCACAGATGATTTCGCTTCGCGGACCTTCGATTAAAGCGGGGGAGGCAGTCTCACACCTCACCAAGCGGGGCTCTTCGGTAGCGGAGTTTCTGCCCGACAGGGTGCTCGCCAGTATTCACTCTATGTATGGTTACCGCCATTCGCACCGTCTTTCGACGGTGCGGACAAGGGTGCGGGGATTCGGCGCTTGAACCGCGAGTAGATACGGGTGACCGAGGAGCACGACATCTTAAAAATGGGCACCGCGTCTTTCGCCATGAATTCGGCATGAGCGCGCCATTGTTCTGAGGGGTATGCCGAAAAAAGTGACATCCGCATTCGCCGCGCATGATCGCTTGCTCTATTCGGATCCGGCGATGTGCCTCTGCTTTCGTATCCATCCGGTTGACCTCTATGCCTGCCTGTAGCCCGCCCCTAGCAAGCGGGCCTGAAAGGACTCCCGGCAGACCGCGATGCTACTGAAGGGCTGGACCGTGGGTGGCCAGGATCAAAATCGAGATCGGCTACAAACAGCGACCGAAGCCCAATTCGGGCGCACCACTTCCTTCATGTAAAAAAAGCGCGTTAAGGAACGCACCATCAAACACCACCGCTTGAACCATCAGCGGCAAGCCGCGTAACATCATCCGAGTTGAGCCAATAATTGTGTACGATCGCACAACCAACTGGCCCATATATCCTGACGACGAACACCAATCATCTCCGCAAATTGCTCGCACCAAAGCTAGTGCGCACGCTTGCATTTCAGAACGATCGGAAAAGAAATGACCACTGAGGCAATCGCAACAGTAAAAGCGCTTTGGCGCTATCCATTGAGCTCCGCTGGCGGCGAGCGTCTAGAAACATTGCAAATTGCTTCTTCGGGTCCGGTTGGCGATCGTATGTTCGGTCTGTTTGATGACGCGACCGGCGAAATCGTTTTCCCCGCCAAGCAACGGCACTGGAACGGCGTTGCGACGATTTCGGCAAAACTCATCGATGATGTACTGATGATATCAACGGATGAAACGTCATGGCACAAACCCGCCGACCCCGCGGCGAAAACGGCGACCAAGGAGATTTTTGGCCGTGAGGTATCAGCGGTCAAATATGGCGCCGATCTAGGCAATTCCCCGGCATCTCCGAGATACGCGCATAGCCCTATTCATTTGTTAAGTACACAGGCGCTAAATGCATTGAAACGGTTGCTTCCGGATAGCGTCATCGATGAGCGGCGCTTTCGGCCCAACATTCTTGCTGATTTTGGGCTAGAGGAAATTGCCGGCGAACCTCCTGAATACCAGTTACTGGGCAAAGAGTTTCGAATTGGCGATGTCACTCTAAGAGGCACTCGGCCTTGCGGACGATGCGGCTTTACGACGTTGAAGCAGATCGGCCTACCGGAAGATCGCGACGTTCTTCGAACGTTGATGAGCAGCTTTGACCAGGATTTCGGTATTTATTGCGAGGTTGTGGAGCCTGGCGAGATTCATATCAGCGACCGCCTCGCCCGCCAGAGTGTGGACACGGCCAAGGCAAAAATCATCATTGTCGGGGCGGGACAAGCGGGCGCCATGGCGGCGCGCAGCCTTCGGGAGTTGGGACATACAGGCCCAATCACGATTTTTGGTGACGAGCGACATATGCCATATGAGCGGCCGCCATTGACGAAGCCACGCAGTGGCACTGCAGCGCAATCCAAGTTGGACACCATTTTATCTGGAGATCAGGCCGAGGCGCTTGATATCAAAGTTGGCCTCTGTGAGACAGTGGTTTCAATTGACCGCAGTTCAGGTTCGGTCGAAACCGCAAGCGGTGCAAAGCATCCCTATGATCGTCTCATAATTTCAACCGGAGGAAACCCGCGCCATTTGCCTGGCCTGAGCCGCGGTTATAGTCATATCCATGCGATCCGCACGATAGACGACGCACGCAACCTAGGTTTTTCGCTTCAAACCGCCAAGCGCATTTTCGTTTTAGGTGCTGGCTGGCTGGGTCTTGAAATTGCAGCGATGGCTCGCGGGTCGGGCATTGACGTCGATGTTTTTGATCGTGAAACCTATCCCTGCTCAAGAGTCTTGCCGGAGGACGTCGGTGACTTCATTGCTGCGGTTCACGTGGAGCACGGTGTCAATTTCCATTTGGGGAGCGAGCCAAACTTCGTCGAATGTCCCGATGGAGTGGAAGCGACAATCGACGGCAACTCAAAGCGCGCCGATCTCCTCGTGTCGTGTATCGGCATTTATGCTAACGATCATTTGGCGCGGCTCGCTGGCCTCGACTGTGACAATGGTATCCTTACCGATCGCAACGGCGCGACGTCGGATCCGAAGATCTTTGCCATCGGCGATGTCTCTAGACAACGCGATGCACGCCATCCGCAAGGTCTTCGCTTGGAGAGTTGGCAAAACGCCAACGAACAGGCAGGCCGGGCCGCGCGGGCTATCATGGGCTTGGAGCAGGCACCTGTCGCAGCGCCCAGCTTTTGGTCAGATCAATATGATTTGAGAATCCAGATTGCGGGCCTGCCCGACCCGCACGCCATTCTGAAATCGGTCGACGGCGATGCGAAGCCTCTCTGGCGGTTCGAGGATTTCATAGTGGGCATCAATCGGCCCAAGGAAGTTCGGCAGTATTCACTTAAATCAGAGTCACAACAGGTCGAAACAACACCGACCGCCGAACCGGTAGCCGGCACGTCAGGTGTTGCCGGCACCACAGAAACGTACGCCACCGAAAACAGGAGGATCACACGGCTCGTCTTGGGAGGGCGCGATATGCTGGAAGACGGCGAGATCAGACGTGTTGCCATCGACTCTGTCGGTACGCTGGCGCTCGTTAGGCAGGGTGAAAACTATTACGCAATTGAGGACCGATGCCCACACGCGGATGCTTCCTTGTCGGAAGGCTTCATTGAAGAAGAAAGAATTGTTTGCCCCGTTCACTTTGCTGAGTTCGACTTGGTTACCGGGAACACAACAAACGCACCGAAAGGATGCCCGAACGCTAAAACATACCATGTTGAGCCAGAGGGTGATCTCCTTTTTCTTCACGTCCCAAGTTCGGGTAATGACTAGTTTCTCCGACTGTTATGTGAAGAGTCTTCCCCGTTCGCACTCATGGAACATGCTTGAGGTAACCGCGTAACAACGGATTTGCGGCTTATGATATAGACCGGCAGGGGAACGGAGATAATGCAGATATCCGTGACCGAGACGCCGACAGCCGAACAATCGGCCCTTGGCATCCAACGCAAGATGCGGATGCCGCGCAAACCAACCGTCCCGGGTAAAGCCGTCAAATTTTGTCGCGCGCCGCGTCGATCTGCAGCCACGTGGAGCACAAAGGCCCCATCGTTTAGGACAAAATTGACGGCATTGGCGCCTCGATATCCGTATGGGTCCGCTAGCCTGAGCGCCTTTGCTCACCCAAGCGACGAGTCGGGACTTTCATTCCTCCACGACCATCGCTAGCAGCAAAGACAACATTAGAATTCAGAAACCTCGATCCGTTCACCCCGCGTAAAGCGTGAAAGCCGGTAGGGCTGTGGATCGACGATGGGTTCTTGCCCCGTGGCGATATCGGCGACCAAATGAGCCGCGCCAGGACCAATGCCAAAGCCGTGCCCGCTAAATCCCGCGGCCAGGATAAGTCCTGACATTTTTGGAACTTCCCCGATCACCGGCACACCGTCGGGCGTGCTGTCGACAAAACCGGCCCAACTGGCGACGGTCGGCAGTGATTTCAGCGCCGGGATAAGCGCGGCGGCGCGTTTCAAAGTAAGCCTCACGGTCTTCGAGTCCGGGGTCGGATCAAGAATGCGCATCTCCTCCATCGGCGTTGGCCGGTCTAGCCGCCATCGTGACAGCCCCTCGTGTCCGGATCGCAGGCCCTGCAACCCACCCGGCGACAGATTGCGCCACCGCCGCATGAACATCGGCAGGAATTGAAACTGAAATCTCAGGAACTGCGCTGTCGGATCAACCTTGGCGCGGCCGCTGATCGCCAATGTGTGACAACCGCTGCCGCGGTGCGTGATAGAAATGGATTTGCTGTAGAAGGCATCCGGCAGTTTTAGTGGACCGGTTCCGACCGCAAGTATGGTCTGGCGGACTGACGCCTGCGGGAAGCGGATGCCAAGCTGCCTACAGAAAGACGACGCCCAGGCGCCCCCCGCCTGTACAACCATCGGCGTGCGTATGGTGCCCCTCTCCGTTACGACAGCGCTCACCGCGCCCCCTGTCGTCTCAATGCCTCGTGCCGCGCAAGCCTGATGAACAGTCCCGCCAAGCGCCATCAGCGCCTTGGCCACCGCGGGGACTGCCAGCCCCGGATTGGCGATTCCATCCATCTGCGACAGAACCCCGCCCTTCCAGCCTTGGCCAGTGAAGCTGCCTCGTTGCGTGGCTTCTTCACCGGTCAGCATCTGCGTCTTGACGCCAACTGAGCGCGCGAACTCGCCCCAGCGCGCCCAGGTATCGAGTTCCTCCTCATTATTGCTGACGTAAAAGAGACCGCATCGGCGAAAGCCGGTATCCTCACCACTCTCGTTTCCGAACTGTTCCCAAAGGTCGAGAGCCTTCGTCGCAAGCGGCAGTTCGCGGGCGTCGCGGTTCTGCTGTCGACACCAACCCCAGTTTCGGCTCGATTGTTCGCCACCGACAACGCCCTTTTCCAGCAACGCAACCTTTAGCCCGCGCTTGGCCAGATAGTAGGCCGTGAAGGCACCGATGACGCCGCCGCCGATTACAACGGCATCGGCCTCGTCCGGCAATGTTGGTGTGGAAGCGATGAAACTCAATGGGGCGGGCATGATACTGATCTCCTGTGAACGGAAGTGTCAGGCAAAGCCGAGGATGGATTTGACCTCGAGGTACTCCAACATACCCTTGAGGCCGTATTCGCGACCGTTACCTGACTGCTTGAAACCGCCGAACGGCGCGTGGGGATCCCAAGCGGGATAATTGAGATGCACTTGGCCTGCGCGGATTTGTGACGCCACGTCTTTGACAATTTCCATGTCGTTGCCTTGCACATGCGCACCAAGGCCATAGACGGTGTCGTTGGCGATAGTGATGGCCTCCTCCACAGTCTCGTAAGGGATGATGCAGAGGACCGGGCCGAAAATTTCCTCCTGGGCAATACGCATATCTGAGCGGACTTCCGAAAAAATCGTCGGTTTGACGTAGAAGCCGGTGCTCATACCCTCAGGCCGTCCCGGACCACCAGTGACGAGTTTGGCGCCTTCGGAAATACCAACGCCGATCATGGTCTGAACGCGGTCGAATTGCGCTCCGTTGGCAATGGCGCCATGGGTGCTTGTCTCCGACAAAGGATCGCCGACAACGACCTCCGCGGCAGCTCGTTTTGCGAACTCCTCGACACCGGAAAGAAGCGCGTGTGGCACAATCATGCGCGTCGGTGCGCTGCAGGACTGGCCGAGATTGCGGAAGGCAGCAGCGACCCCCAGGGAGACGGCACGGTCTAAATCGGCATCTGGTAGGATCACGTTCGGCGACTTACCGCCCAGTTCCTGTGCGACGCGTTTCACCGTCGGCGCCGCTGCCTGGGCCACGGCAATGCCCGCGCGGGTGGAGCCGGTAATGGAAATCATGTCGACGTCACGATGGGAGGCAAGACCACTACCCACACCTGTTCCGTCACCATTTACCAGGTTAAAGACACCGGCCGGAAAGCCGGCGTCTTCGATCGCCTCGGCAAACAACAAGGCGCTCAAGGGCGATAGTTCACTTGGCTTCAACACCATCGTGCAACCTGCGGCAAGCGCCGGCGCCACCTTTGCGGTGATCTGGTAGAGCGGCCAATTCCACGGCGTAATCAACGCACAAACGCCAATCGCTTCGTGGGTGATTGCGGTATGACCATGTTGCCTGACAAACGAAAACGCCGCGACGACATCCCGGGCAGCGTTCACATGGGCAATCGCCAATGGCACCTGCGTGCTTCGTGCATATTCTAAGGCCGCGCCCATTTCGAGGGTCAGGCACTGGGCAAAACGCTCACTGCGAGCATCGATCAGCGCCGCAAGGCGTTCAAGCAGCTCTGCGCGATTGTCCGGCGAGGTGCGGCTCCAGCCGGGGAAGGCCCTACGTGCTGCGGAGACAGCCGCGTCTACGTCCTCACCGTTTCCAAGCGGAAAACGGCAAACCTCCTCCTCCGTCGCCGGATTGACCACAGTGCCGTGGGTCGTACCCTTCGGCTCTCGCCATTCGCCGTCGATGAAGAACCTGTTCAGATGGCCGTTCCGGATCAGGTGTTCGAGAGGAGCGGTCATGTCACCAAATCCTTCATTCGATAGTAGGCGCCGAGGACCGGCAGGAACCAGGGTCGGCCGAAATAGCCCGGGATCGCGGGCCAATCGAAATCCTTCCAAGGGTTCAGATACGGGCGGCCGTCCATGACATCCGCCATGACACCGCCCATCAGTGTCGCCATTTGGGTGCCATGCCCGCTATAGCCCATTGAGTAATATATGCCGTTTCGTTCTCCGGCTCTGGGAAGACGGTCACGGGTCATATCCACCAATCCACCCCAGCAGTAATCAACCCGTGTGTTGGCGAGCTCCGGGAATACATCCGCCATAGCCGCTTTCAGGATCCGACCGCTCTTCTCATCTGATTGAGGATTGCTTCCTGCAAACCTGGCACGTCCCCCGAACAGCAAGCGATTGTCCGGCGTCAACCGCCAATAGACGACGAGGTTGCGTGTATCGACGACGTTGCGGCCTGTTGGCATGAGGCGGGCGACCTGCGCGGGTGACAACGGCTCCGTCACAATCAGGAAGGCACCGATCGGCACGATGCGACGCCGGATCCATCCAAGTGGACCGACCTGAGAGATACCGCTCGCCAGCAAGACCTGACGCGCGTGGATCCTGCCCTTGGGTGTCTCAACCGCATGGCCACGGTCAACCTCTCGCAGAGCCATGGCGGGGGCATATTCATATACATCGGCACCACGCCGTGCGGCCGCGGTTGCCAGCCCCCGGACATAACGGCCAACATGCATGTTGGCGCTCTTTGGAAAGAGCAGCCCGCCGTAATATCGGTCCGTCCCTACTTCGCTGTGCAGATCGGCCCGGTCGATCAATCGTGTTTCGGGATCGACGTTCGCCGCCAAAAGTTCCTGGCTGCGCGCCAGCATGTCGTAGTGCTCGGGTTTGGCAGCAAGCTTAAGCTTGCCGACGCGCGCGAAGCTGCAGTCGATCCCTTCCTCCTGCACCAATCGCTCAACCATATCGACGCCGGCGTCAAAGGCTTTGTATATAGCATTCGCTTTTTCCTGACCGAACCTGTCGGTCATGACAGCATAATTCTGCGCAAAGCCGTTGTTGCACATGCCGCCATTGCGCCCGGATGCCGCATTGCCGATCGTTGTGGCTTCGAGCAGCGCGACACGGGCGCCTTTCTTTGCAAGGGCCAGCGCAGCGGAAGATCCGGTCAGACCGCCGCCTATCACGGCCACGTCATAGCGGCCTTCGAGAGGGGTGGAAGCGCTTTGATTGAACGGCTCGGACGTGTCCAGCCAATAAGAGGCAAGTTTCATTTCTTCACCAACCACGAATCCTCTCCCAGCGAGCCTCAATCCTGGGTCTCTCGCCATCGACGACGCTATAGAAATCATGTTGGCCGGCCATTGCGCAGGCGTGATTGGGTAGGATCCGGACCCGCGTGCCGACCGGAAGATCAGGCATACTCTTGCCGGAACCGCAGCGCATCGAGAGGATGCCATGCTCCTGGCTGGCCTGGGATACGATTACGTCTTCAAGCACACGCCCCTTTTCGTCGCAAACCAGGCCGTAACCCTGGTCGACCTTCTGACTTGCGGTTCCGCGATCGCGGGAAAGCGCCATCCAGCCCGCATCGATCAACACCCATCCCTTTTCCGGTTTCACACCAACCACCGTGGCCAGGGTAGTGATCGCGATATCATCGACCGTGCAGACGCCGACCCCGTGCTGGACGAGGTCGAAGAACATGTAAACGCCAGCGCGAAGTTCCGTGATACCTTCCAGACTCTTCGCGAAATGCGCTGTCGGGGTCGATCCGATGCTCACGATGGGGCAAGCATGACCGCGGGCGCGTAGGGTCTCGGCGGCAGCCACGGCGGCCTGACGCTCGTTCTCGGCTGCTTTCACCAACGCATCAGGCGAACTTAAACTATAGGACTCGCCAGCATGAGCGAGGATCCCGACCAGATTAGCGCCTGCGGCAACGATCCTGTCCGCCACCTCAAGCAACTTGGGATCGTCCGGCTTCAGGCCTCCACGATGATCATCGCAATCCAACTCAATAAAGGCAGAAGGCGTAACGCCGGTGGCCTCGCGCACATCAGCCAGGGCATCCGCCTGCTCGACCGTGTCGAGCAACAGCTTTAGATCGACGCCCGTGCGTCGGCAAATCTCCATGGCACGCAGAGCCGAAGCCGGCGACATACCGACAGCATAGGTGATGTCACGATAGCCGTGGTCAGCGAAATATTCCGCCTCGGCGATGGTTGAAACCGTGATCGGGCCGGGTCCGTCGGGGAAAACATGCCGGCCGACATCGACGCTTTTCGCTGTCTTCATATGCGGCCGCAACACCACGCCGAGGTCTTCTGCGCGGGCGGCCAAGCGCCGGACATTACGTTCCAACCTTTCCCGGTCGAGAAGCAGCGTCGGGGTGATCAGATCATCGAGCATGGTGGCCGTTTTGCGCTCGTCTGCGTTCGTCTTCATCTGCCGATAATCCTTATCCCTAGCCAAACGACTGGCTCGCCAAAGCGAACATGCTCGCGGGTCCCTCCGGGACCGGCTGCCGTCCCTTGACCATGGCTGTCACCGGGCTGACACGCGTCAGGCCCAGGCTTTCCAGCCAATCACTCAGGCCATGCCTCGCATGGACATCAATGCGCACAAATTTCCCATGGAGCGTCGAGAGCTGGCTTAGAATCAGGCGCTTGGCATCATCACCACACTCGGCAGCAACCGGCCCCACCACATAGCCCCGCCCAAACCTGCGGGTAATGACGTAACCAACGATGCGCCCAGCGCGTTCCATCAGCGTAAGGCGCCCCTCCCGGGCCAACGCGTTCACCAGCGGCACCCGGTCTAAGCCGGTAGCTTGGCGGTCGAAGGTATGGATAAGAGGAAGGTCCGCCGGCATCGCCGACCGAATTCCGTCACTGCTGTCCGAAGGAACGGCCGTTTCAAACAGACCCTGGTGCTGCACAATGGGTCCTACCTTCATGAACCCGCGCCGCTCATATAGCGCCAGTCCTTCTTCGGTAGCACTGAGCAAGACATCTCGTCCCTCCGTCGCCTGCAGCAGGCTATCGAGCAACAATGCGCCGTAGCCACGACCCTGTTCGGCGGCCGTGACAATGATCATCCCGGCGCAGGCATGGGTTTGCCCATACGTCCACCACATGGCCGTGCCGATAACTTCGGCCCCCCGTTCCAGCACCAAGCCATGCCCCATCGCGGAGGCAAATTCCCAATCCTCGAGCCGGTAAGGCCAACCCATTTCCTGCGACAGTGCCAGGGCGCCGGGCAGGTGCCGCGCCTCCAACGCTGTCACGTTCGGTTCAGAGCCATTTGCCTCTTGCTCAGTTTTTCTTCCCATTGCCGAGGTGCCTTTCGCTGATCCGTGGTCACATCTTGTTTGGCTGCAAGAATGGCGTCCGGCGGGCCACGTTCGATGCTGTTTTGCCCGTCGAACTCGGCAGGATCATTCGTTCTGTTCTTTCTCTCGGCATAAAAAATTGCGCTATTTGGGTAAAAAATTAACCCCGCCTCGAAACACCGGCCGCCATGACCGGCTACCGGTTCGAAAGTAATTGCCAAGACCTGTCGCAACGCTGGACCCCACCTGCGGGAAACATCGAACACGTGAAAAAGAGCGTCGGACATAGGATGCAGAAGGATGAAACCATGATCTACATCAGCGAAGAGGAATCTGCGGACCTGGTCACACATGACCTTGCCTACGAGGCGGTGCAGCAAGCGCTGGCCGCTGCAGCCTCCGAACACTGCGGAGTCTTTCCCGCGGTCCTTGGACGGTCAATCGTGCCGACGAACACTTTTTCAATTAAATCCGGCTGGTCGAACAATCTTACCGGTGTAAAGGTGGGCTCGTTCTGGTCCGGCAATCCAGCCCGTGGCCTGCCCCGTCATAACTCGACCATCATGCTGCTTGATCAGGAGACGGGTCGGCTGCGCGCGGTGATCGAGGCCGGACAGGTCAATGCCTTCAGGACCGCCGCAGCGGATGCGGTCGCCGCCGACCTCCTCGCCCCCAAGCAGGCCAGAACTTTAGCTATATTCGGCGCCGGCAATCAGGCGCGCTATGAAGTGGCCGCGCTGGCGCGTATCCGCCCGATCGACACCGTGTTGGTCGTAGCCCGCCCTTCGACGGGCCGCGAAGCATTCGTCGACCTGATCAATGGAATGGGCCAAATCGCGCGTGCCGTGCCGGCCGAGGACGCCGTCCGCGCAGCCGACATCGTGGTAACGGCAACCCCGTCACGCGAGCCACTCTTCGACGCCGCTTGGGTTGGACCGGGAACCCATTTGGTCAGCATGGGGTCGGACGCGCCGGGTAAGCATGAACTGCCAAGCGACTTGTTGCCGAAGGCTAGATTGTTCTGCGACCTGCCGTCGCAATCCACTCAGATCGGCGACTTCCAGCATTCGAGAGAGCTGATTGAAGCCGGCACGCTGAAGGTAACGCCAATTGGCGATGTTATCGAAAAACGCGCACCGGGCCGCCGCACTGATGAAGAAATCACCGTCTTCGACAGTTCCGGGATTTCACTGCAGGATCTCTATATGGCGGACGCGCTTATCCAGGCAAAGGCGCGGCGGGACGCGAAAGGCTAGCCCCGCCGCCCTGGCCTGCTTCAATCGCTACCGGAATTCCGGGCGCAGACGATTCAAAAGCCCCTCACCCTCAAATCCCGAACACGCCGGGAAGCTGCGAAATATCGCGAATTTCAGTATATTCGTAGTAAGGGTTTTCCGGCTCATGGCCACGGTTGACCCAGACCTTGCTTTTAATCCCCAGGTCATAGGCAGAGATCAGATCGTGTCGGAAGGACGAGGACACGTGAGTAATGTCCTCCGGCCCGCATCCCAGCATGTCGAACATATACTCGAATGCTTTGAAATGGGGCTTGTAGGCTCCCGCCTCTTCAGCCGTATAGACAGCATGAAACGGGGCGCCGAGTTTGGCGACGTTTGAGGGAATTTGCGCCTTCATCGAATTGGTGATGGTAACCAACGGAATTTCCTGTGCGAGCTTAGCCAGACCAGCGGGAACGTCGGCATGCGGTCCCCAGGTTGGAATGCGGTTGTAGATCGTTTCCGCGTTTTCGGCATCAAAGGCGATGTTGTTGCGGCGGCACGTGCGCTCCAGCGCGTTGTGAACGACATCCGCATAAGGCTTCCAGTCCTGCATCACCTCGTCAAACCGATATCCCTGGAAATTCTTGATGAATTCGTTCATGCGCGGCTCATCCAAAAGATGGCCGTACAAATCCCGGGCGGCTTCTGCCATTTGAAAATTGATCAATGTTCCATGGCAATCAAAGGTTACATATTTCGGCCGGAAGCGTTCCATGTCAGTGTTTCCTATTAAGCTATTGATTGGGCTGAGCATATGCGCAACCGTTTAGCAGAATTTGCTGTAATGAATGGTCTATCAGCAGACCGCGCTCCGAACTGCCGATCACACAGCACGACATTTCTTAGGTTGCCGTGGCAGGAGCGCGTCGAGCACGAAAGCCCACCGCAAAGGCGCCGCCGAGTCAGCCAGTCGGGAATGGTTGGCCAGATCGACCGCTTTAGAAACTATCGTTGCGAACGTCGAACGCATCACGCAGTCCGTCGCCAATGAAGTTGAAGCTCGACACGGCAATGGTAATCGCGACGCCGGGAATGATCGCCAGCCAGGGCGCGCTATCCAGGTATTGCTGGGCACCGTTCAACATATTCCCCCAACTGGGTAGAGGCGGCTGAATGCCGAAACCGAGGAAACTGATGTATGCCTCGAGCAGGATCGCACGGGCAACCGTAAGCGTCGCGGCAACAATGATCGGCCCCATGACATTGGGCAAGATTTCGCGGAACATGATATGTGCCCCACTCAAGCCCAGCATACGCCCCGCCAGCACGAACTCACGTTCCTTCAACGACCGGACCTCGGCCTCAACGATTCGGGCGACTTCCATCCAACTGGTCACCGCAATGATGACGGTGATCATCACCGGACTAGGTTGCAGCGCCGCTGCAAGCGCCAGAAGCAGGAAGATGGTTGGAAAGGACAGAAAACCGTCAACCGTGCGCATCAAAACGGTATTGACCCATCCGCCCCGATAGCCCCCCACGACGCCAACAAGCATGCCGACAAGAATCGAAAGCACCATGGCGAAGAACCCAACTAGAAGCGAGATTCGTCCGGCCATCAGGAGGCGCACGGCAAGGTCACGCCCCAATGGGTCGGTGCCCAGATAGTGATCGCCTGTAAAGGGCGCGGCAAACCGGGCCCGCAGGTCGATAAAGAGAGAGTCGTAGGGCAGTAGATAGGGGCCGACCACGCAGGCAAGCGTCAGCAGGCCGATCATCAACAGCCCAAGCAGTGCCAAACGATGGCTCAAGAATCGTTTCACTACGCGGCTTTGCCACCAATGAGTGGGGGATTGGGATGCGGAAAGGGCGGTCATGTCGATAGCCTTCTGTACTTTTTGTTCCGGCATCAGGCCAGACGAATGCGCGGATCGATCAGCGCGACTGCGATATCGGCAATGAGATTGCCGACGATGGTGAGGATGGCGGAGAACATCAAAAGGCCCATCACGACCGGGTAGTCGCTGTAACCGAGACTATCGAGGAACAGTCGTCCCATTCCCGGCCAGGTGAAGACGGTTTCCGTCACGAGCGCACCCGTCAGGAGTGAAGGAAGCTGCACCCCGGCCAAAGTGATCATTGGCAGCAACGCGCAGCCGACGACGTGCTTCATCAACACGCGCCGCTCGGTCACGCCCTTGGCCCGCGCAGTCTTCACAAATTCCTGGCTGATCGCGTCCAGCGTCGCGGTGCGCATGTAGCGGCTCCAGATCGCGATATGAACCAGCGCAAGCACGACCGACGGCATAATCAAGTGATGCAGATAGTCTAGCACCGAGCCGTCACCGATCGTGTACATGTTGCCCGCCGGCAACCAGCCCAATCTCAGCGCGAAGACGTAGATGCCGATCAGGCCGAACCAGAAGGTCGGGATAGACAAAGCGACCATTGCCCCAACGGTCGCGGCATAATCGAAAATCGAATAGCGATGGGTGGCTCCGCGGATACCAATCCAGGTGCCGATCCCGATCGCGATGGCGGTAGAAGACCCCATCAACAGGAAGGTGGCCAGGACATGCCGGCCGATCACGGATAGAACGGAATTGCCGTCGCGGAACGATGTTCCCCAGTCACCCTGCAAAAGCCGCCAAGCCCAGTCGAAATACTGCACCAAAATGGGGCGGTTAAGTCCAAGTTGCTCGGCCAGCCGTGCCTTGTCTGCTTCGGTCATACCCGGATCGAGCGCATATTGAGCCAAGGGCCCGCCCGGAATGAGGTTGAGCACCACAAATCCAATGATCGAGACGATCACAAGCAGCACGATGCTCTGCATGAAGCGTTTGAGCAAGAATGCGGGCATTTATCCTCCTTCCGGAACAGGTCGTACAATACAGCGTTCACCGCCCGGAGCATTCAGCCCCGGGCGGTGAATTCTCGGTCAGGCCCAGTACCAAGCAGCGGCGTGCCAGGATTCCGTCCGCGTGTTGGTATTGACTTCGAAGCCCTCGATGCCTGCCTTACGGCCGTAGACGTTCGTATAGGCGAACATCGGCAAGAATGGCAGGTCATGCCGGATGATTTCCTGCACCTTGAAGTAGATTTCCCGACGCTTTTCAGGATCAAAGGTCCGGCTACCTTCCACAAGCAGGGCATCTACCTCAGGGTTGGAATACTGGGCATTGTTCGACCCGTTGCCGCCCTTGGCCGCGATTGCGTCGGTGTGGAACCGATAGGTCACATCGGGATCGCCGCCGACAAGATAGGTGATACCGACCATGGCCGATTCGAACTGCGATAGTCCCCAATACTCACCCCACATTACGGCCGGGGGCAGGTTTGCAATCGTCATCTCGACACCAATCTCGCCGAAAGTCTGCTGGAGAAACTGCTGGGTCTGCTCACGCAGGTGATTACCGACAGTCGTCGAGTTCGAGAAGGACAGGCGGACCCCGTCTTTTTCCCGGATACCATCGGCGCCCGGCACCCAGCCAGCCTCGTCCAGAATCTTGCGAGCGCGATCGAGGTTGAACTCTTGCTTCGGCAGATTCGGATTGAAGTAATAGGATTGCGGCGGCATGAAGGTTTCGGTTGGACTGGGTACACCGTAGTACAGAGCGTCGATAATCGCCGTCCGGTCCATCGCGAGATAAAGCGCCTCACGCACGGCCCGATCTTGGAGCTGGGGCAGTTCCTGGTTCAGGTAGATCGATTCGACGGATCCCTTGGGCTCCGCTGTCACGACCCGATCAGGCAGGTTCTTGGCTTCTTGGTAATGGTCAGGCGAGATATAGGCCTGCCCGACAAGGTCGACATCACCGCTCTTGAACTGGGCGTAGAGCACCGTCATGTCCGGGATGTACTTGAAGATGAGTTGTTCGATATAGGGGCCTTCGCCGAAATAGTCCGGGTTGGCCACAAGTTCGAGCCGATCACCGGCAAGACGCTGTCCCCATTTAAACGCTCCTGTCCCGATCGGCGCCTGATTGAACGCGGCTTGGTTGGGGTCGGCTTCTTTTTCCAGAATGTGCTTGGGCACCATGAAAGTTTCTGTCAGGAAGGACAAATAAGGTGCGAAGGCTTCTTCCATGCGCCAAGTGATTTCAGTCGGCGAGACCACAGTAATGTCACGAACCAACGAGTGACCTGTGGTGCGCCAGGCGCGGAAATCGGGGTTGACGATCAGCTGGAGGGTGTACTTCACATCTTCAGCTGTGAAGGGTGTGCCATCGTGCCAGGTCACGTCATCGCGCAACCGAATGCGCCAATTCAGTCCGTCCGCAGAGATGCCTCCATTGGCCTGACTCGGTACCTCGGTGGCGAGGTTCGGTATGATGACGCCATCGGCATTGATGCGGAACAGCGCGTCGAACACAGAGAAATCGAACGCGTCATCCACCTCGATATGCGGCATCAGCGGGTTGAACACAGTCGGTTCCTGCGACAGACCGACGACAATTCGGCCGGTCGGCGTTGCAGGCGGAGTGCTGGCAAAAGCTGGTTTGCCCAACAGATTGGGCGCAATCAGGCCCGCGGCACCGCCCGCGGCCATCATCCGCAGCGCAGAGCGCCGCGAAAAGCCGGTCTTGGAATTGTTTTGACTAGTCATTTTATATTCTCCCTTGGTTGAGTTCAGAACCTGGACTTAAAAATCAACGGCCACTGGACCACTGCTTGCGGGTTGTTCCCCGGGAATGGCGGCGACCAGTTCACGTGTGTAGGCGGATTGGGGATCTAAGAAGATTTGGCTTGGCGGTCCTTGCTCCACGACCTGCCCTTTCTGCATCACCGCGATACGGTCACAGATTTGGCTGGCGACGCGCAGATCATGGGTAATGAAAATCATCGACACCCCCGTCTCGCGCTGGATCCGGTCCAGTAGCTGCAGAATCTGCGCCTGGATCGATACGTCCAGTGCCGAGACCGCTTCGTCCGCTATCAGCAGTTTGGGTTTGAACATAAGCGCCCGGGCAATGCCGATGCGTTGCCGTTGGCCACCGGAAAACTCGTGCGGGTAGCGGTCGAACGCCCTCGAGTCGAGCCCAACATGGTCGAGAAGCGCGCGTGCCTCATCGCGCGCTTTGGCGACAGCCATTCCGTGGGCCACCGGCCCGACGGTCAGTATTCGTCCTATCGTCATTCGCGGGTTGAGCGAGGCGAAGGGGTCCTGGAAAATCATCTGGACCTTCTGGCGCAGCGGCCGAAATTTCGCCTCATGCAAAGGCGCAATATCAGTGCCGTCGAACAGAATTTTTCCACCGTCGGCGTCCATTAGCTTGACCAACAGACGTCCCAGCGACGACTTGCCCGAACCGCTTTCGCCCACGACCCCAAGCGTCTGCCCCGGCGCAAGTTCCAAGGAAACATTCCTCACCGCGGGAACGACCCGGTGGGTTCCGAAAATCCTGCTTCCACTGTGATAGGTCTTTACCAGTCCCTCGACCTTGAGGATTGGATCGGTATTTTCTGTCTGCAACGCTACCCGATCTACCCCAGTCAGATGAGGAACAGCAGCGATTAGCCGTTGTGTGTAAGGATGCGTTGGCTCGGTCAGAACCGCACTGGCGCTGCCCTGCTCGACAACATGGCCCTTTTCCATCACCACGACTTCGTCGGCGATCTCGGCCACGACACCGAAATCATGGGTGATGAACAACACGCTCATGCCTTTACGACGCTGAATCTCGCGGATGAGTTCAAGGATCTGCGCTTGGGTGGTCACATCGAGCGCGGTAGTCGGTTCGTCGGCAATCAGAATCGTGGGTTCCAGCGCCAACGCCATGGCGATCATCACCCGCTGGCGTTGCCCTCCCGACAAACGGAACGGGTATTGATGATACATCAATTCCGGATCCGGCAAGCCCACCTCGGTCAGCAGTTCGATGCCTCTCTCGCGACGCGATGTGGAGGTGCCGACGCCATGGGCCTGCATTGCCTCGTCGATCTGCGCACCAACGGTCATTAAGGGATTGAGTGCGGAGAGCGGGTCCTGAAAGATCATCGACACCACCCGACCACGCAAACTGCGCAGCGCTTCGGGGCCCATGCCGACGATCTCGCGCCCTTCCAACTGGATCGATCCGCCGGTGATATCAATTGCCTTAGGCAGAATCCCCATGATCGTATTAGCCGTCACCGATTTGCCGGAACCAGACTCGCCGATCACACACAGAATTTGACCACGGTGGAGATCGAACGAGATATTCTCGACCGCATGCGCGCGTTCCATGCCCTTCGGAAGCTTCACTGTTAACCCGCGTACCGAAAGCGCCACATCGGGCTTGTCTACCGTCTGGATCTTTGCGGTCATCATGCCTCCTAGTTGTTGCGCTGGTTCGGAAAACCGGGATCGCGCCGCGTCTCGTCAATGTTGGCCTGCTATTGACAGTAGAGTCGTTCAAATCTTCTGCCTGCCCGGCACGATCATCTGCTGTCTCTGACCGGAAAGGCATTTTATTCTGTTTCTGCTTCAATCGGCTGTCTTGGCGGATCGACCTGTCGTTCCGACAAGAATGTGATACGGACGCCGGCTATCGCATCCATGCCAATCACTGTCCCGGTGGGATGGCTTTGGGCATGACCCATTTGCAAAGACCCGACGTTTCGGCTCAATTTCGGTTTCCGGATTTCTTTTTCTGAATACATTTGCCGGATGCATTTTTTGAACACAGGTCGGCAGAGTGTGGGAATGCAGTATCGAGACAAATCCGGTGGAATTCGACGCCCACTCCGTGACGAACTCGGTGACGGATAGGGACGGCAGGTGTATTCATGGTTTGGGCAATGACTGGGCAACGGACATGAAGCTTGACAAGATCGACATCAGAATTCTGTCAGAACTGCAGAAAAACGGTCGGATCACCAATGTCGAATTGGCAGAATTGGTGTATTTATCGCCAAGCCCCTGCCTGATGCGCGTCAAGAAACTTCAGGCCGAAGGATATATCACGGGTTATTCGGCGCAGATCGATATAGCCAAGCTAGGCCAAAGCCTGACGGTCTTCACCGAAATCACACTGCGGAACCACCGGCAAATCGACTTTGCGCGGTTTCTTTCAGCCGTCGAGAAGATCGACTCTGTGATCGAATGCCACCTTGTGTCGGGAGGTTACGATTATCTTGTAAAGTTCATGACCTCGGGAATCACCGAGTACCAAGCAATCATGGAACATCTCATCGAGATGGAGATCGGAATCGACAAATATTTCAGTTTCGTCATCCTGAAATCACCGATCGTGAAGACGCATCATCCCTTGGATTCGATTGCCGAAGTCGATTGACACCGACGCCCGCCGGCGGCGGGCGCCGGGAATTGATCAATCTTTCAACGCGCCCCGCACGTCCTTGTCTTCAAGCGTCTGATCAAGTGTCATCCGGGTACGGTCGATGATCGTATCAATCTCTTCTTCAGTGCAGCACAGCGGCGGCGCATAGCCCAGAATGCCCTGGTTGAAGGCGCGGATGATCAATCCATTCGCCCACGCACGGTCGAAGATGCGGCGTCCGGCATCCGCTTCGGCCGGTAGTGGAGTCTTCCGCTCCTTGTCGGTGACCAGTTCGATCGCAGCCAGCATACCGCGACCGCGTACATCCCCCACCAAGGGGTGATCGGCCAGTGAATACAAACCTTCCAATAACCTGTTACCGGCCATGCGGCCGTTGTCCAACAGGCCATTTTCATAGAGATCCAGGCAGGCAAGCCCTACCGCTGCGCTTACCGGATGGCCGGAGTATGTCTGGCCGTGACCGATAGGGGCGTCGCCGGCCCCATCGGCGATGGTGTCGTAGATGCGGTCCGACAAGAAGACCGCGCCCATCGGCACATAGCCCGAGGTCATGCCCTTGGCGGCGGTGATGAAGTCCGGCACGATTCCGTCCTCGGCACTGGCGAAAAGCGGCCCTGTTCGGCCAAAGCCTGTGATAACCTCATCGGCGACGAACAGGATGTCATGCTCCTTACAGACCGCATGCATCGCCTTCATCCACCCCGCAGGCGGCACGAGAACCCCGCCCGATCCCTGAATCGGTTCAGCATAGAAGGCGGCAACGCGTTCGGCGCCCAACTCGGCAATCTTGGCACGCAGGCTGGCAACCGAGGCCGCAATAATTGTCTCGCCGTCGCTGCCGACCGGATTGCGATAAGCGTAGTGTGATGGAATCTTGTGCTGCCAGTCATGCGGTACACCGAAGCCGGTATGAAAGACCGGTAGCGCCGTCAGCCCCGCCCCGGATGTCGAGGACCCGTGGTATCCACTTTCGACAGAGATAAACTGGTCCTTTTCCGGTTTTCCGATGGCATGATGGTAATAGCGGATGAACCGGATCGTGCTGTCGACCGCATCCGATCCGCCGAGGGTGAAATAGACGTGGTTCAGATCCCCCGGTGCATGTTCGGCAAGCCGCGCCGCAAGACGAATGGCAGGTTCCGAACCCAAACCGAAATAGCCGGTTGCATAGGCCAGTTGGGACAACTGCTTAGTCGCCGCGTCGATCAAACTCTGTTGGGCGTACCCGGCGTTGACACACCAAAGGCCCGCGAATCCGTCCAGTAATTCCCGCCCTTCAGCATCGGTGACTGTCGCGCCCTTGGCGGATGAGAGGACCCGGACGCCGGCCGCTTCGTGCCCCCGATAAGATGCCAGCGGGTGCACCAGATGGGCGCGGTCGAGTTCGACAAGTGAATTGGCACGCATTTCAAGCTCCTTCATCCTGCGGCCGGGCCGGGCAGCCAGCCCGCATCGGTTCACGACGCATGCAGCTGGTCCACATCAACCTGGAATTTGTCCTGCGCGACCAAAACAAAGGACGTCACGGGAACAGATATAGCCATGAGCACGCTCACATTACTGAGCGGAGCGACGATGAGATTCCCGTGGCAAATACGATCATCGTCGCAACCCTTATGTGGCGCCTTCAGAAAGACAATGACGCCTGGGTACCGGCAGAAATTGCTGCATTTGAGAAGATCTTTCGAATCTTCTGCCAAACTTCAGCCCCATTCCGCAGGGAACTCTCTCAACTGACGGCTATCTTGCCGATGACGCGTTGCCGCGCAACTGGGGTGCTCCAAGATCGAGCAGGGAGCCCGCATCGATTCCTAAGCCGGCCTCGCTTGAACCAGATCGGTCACGTCTGCACCGAAGACGCACCCAATGCGGAGGAACGACCCAATGGACGCCATCACGACAATCGGAGGCCTCAACGATGCCGGACTGCTGCGTCAGCAGGCACTGATCGGAGGCGTTTGGCAGGACGCCGCTAGCGGCAATACCATCGGCGTCATCGACCCGGCCAACCAATCAATAATAGGAACCGTTCCCGATATGGGCGGGTCCGAAACCCGTGCCGCGATTGAGGCGGCCCAGACGGCATTCAAGAGCTGGAAGGCCCGCACGAATGCCGAGCGTGCTGAAATACTGGAACGCTGGCATGACCTAATAATTGTTAACCTGGAGGATTTGGCACTGCTCCTCACCCTCGAACAGGGTAAGCCGCTGGTGGAGTCGCGCGGCGAGATCCGCTATGGCGCATCGTTCGTCAAATGGTTCGCCGAAGAAGCGCGCCGGATCGGGGGAGCGACCGTCCCGTCGCCGGCAGCCGACCGCCGCATTCTAGTTTTGAAGGAAGCCGTCGGTGTCTGCGCCATCATCACACCCTGGAACTTTCCCAATGCGATGATTACCCGCAAAGTTGCTCCGGCGCTGGCGGCCGGCTGTACCGTTGTGATTAAACCGTCTGAGTTCACTCCCTTCTCGGCCCTGGCGCTTGGCGTTCTGGCGGAACGCGCCGGCATCCCCGCCGGTGTGATCAACATAATCACCGGCATGCCGACCGAGATTGGCGACGAGTTGATGGCGAACGAAACCGTACGCAAGATCTCTTTCACCGGTTCGACCCGGGTCGGCGCGCTCTTGATGCGCGGGGCATCCGACAGCATCAAGCGGCTGAGCCTGGAACTGGGCGGTAACGCACCCTTTATCGTATTCGACGACGCCGACATGGAGAAAGCAATCGAAGGCGTTCTCGCGTCGAAATATCGCAATGGCGGCCAGACCTGTGTTTGCGCCAACCGTATCCTGGTTCAGGCTGGCATCTACGATGCTTTTGCCGAAAGGTTGAGCCAGCGTGTGGCGCAGTTGAAGGTGGGCCCGGGCATCGACGAGGGCACCGATATCGGTCCGATGATTAACGAAGCCGCAATCTCCAAAATCGACAGACATGTCGCGGATGCGCAGGCAAAGGGCGCGCGGATCGTCGGGCAGGCGGAGTCTATGCCGGAAGGTCGCCAATACGCACACCCCATGGTGCTGGCGGAGGCGAAAACCGATATGATGCTGGCCTCGGAAGAAACCTTTGGGCCGGTCGCACCGCTCTTCCGTTTCGAGACCGAGGACGAGGCGCTGACGATCGCCAATAGCACGCCCTATGGACTTGCCGCCTATTTCTACACCGAGAACCTCAAGCGGTCCTGGCGTGTTGCGGAGGCGCTGGAATTCGGGATGGTTGGACTCAACACTGGTTTGATTTCCACCGAAGTCGCGCCATTCGGCGGCGTCAAACAATCCGGCCTGGGCCGAGAAGGATCGTCTCTTGGGATCGAGGAATATCTCGAAACCAAGGCCTTCCATGTCGGCGGACTGTCCGGATAGTGCGGCACTTACCGGATATCGCAGCGTCGAACGCAGACGCCAACACGCGACCTTTTGCCTGACCTTAGGGGTGGATTCCATGGCATTTCTGTTTAATTCCGATGCGGCGCGCGGCGCAATCTTCCAAGAGATCCTCACGCGCGAGTTTCCGGACCTGGAGTTTTACCAGCCGGGTGACGATGTTGACGCCGAGAAGGTCCGCTACCTCATCACATGGACGGTGCCGGAGGACATCTCGCGGTACCGTAACCTGGAGGTGCTGTTTTCTATCGGCGCAGGTGTCGATCAGTTCAATGCGGATATCGTGCCTCCCCATGTGAACCTAGTGCGCATGGTTGAGGACGGCATCATCCGCATGATGCAGGAATACGTAGCCCTTGGTGTGTTGGCGCTTTTCAGGGAAATCCCAGCCTATCTCGAGCAGCAGAGGCGTCACGACTGGAAGGCTCTTGCCTCCCGGCAGGCCCATGAGTGCCGGATCGGCTTTCTCGGTCTTGGCGTGTTGGCCCAAGCAGCAATTGAGCGCTTGAAACCGTTTCAATTTCCTCTCGCCGGATGGAGTCGCAGCAGAAAACAGATCGAAGATGTCGACTGTTTTCATGGGGCGGACCAACTTGCCGGTTTTCTGAACCGGACGGACATTCTTGTCTGCCTGCTGCCGTTGACCGAGCAGACGCGTGGGATGCTGGACAATACGCTTTTCGCCCAGCTTCCCGCCGGGGCGCGGCTATTGCACGTCGGTCGTGGACCACAGCTCGACCAAATGGCCTTGATCGAGGCGCTGGACAACGACCGGTTGGCTGCGGCAATGCTGGACGTCACCGACCCCGAGCCGCTGCCGGAGAACCATCCGCTGTGGTCTCATCCTAAGGTGATGATCACCCCGCATATCGCATCTGTGACCCAACCGCATACGGCGGCACGGTCCGTTGTTGAAAATATCCGACGCCACCGCGCCGGTGAAAAAATGATCGGCCTCATCGATCGAAACATTGGCTACTAAAAGGAAATAAAAATGTCTCTTCTACTCTCAATCGATACGACCCCTGCCTCCACGCCGAAGGAGTCTCTGCCCCTGCCGGAGCGGCTGATTTCCGGCGATCCCTCTTTCAAAACTTGGGCGCAGGACGCCTCGAAAGACGAAAAGGTCCAGACCGGCGTCTGGGAGGCGACCCCTGGTGTGACGCATTCGATCAAGGGGACGACTTTCGAGTTCTGCCACATCCTGTCGGGCGTCGTGGAAATCGAAGAGCAAGGCGGCGAAACAAAGACCTACCGCGCTGGAGACAACTTCGTGATGAAGCCGGGATTTGTCGGCGTCTGGCGTTCCATCGAAACGGTGCGTAAGATCTATGTCGTTGTGAAGGACTGAGCCCGTCCCGTCGACCCCAAGCATGACTAACCCCAGGGATGACTCCCCCTGGGCATGACCAAACCCAGGCATGACCAACCCAAGGAGAGCCTTGTGAAGAGCTATAAGATTGCGTTGATCCCCGGCGACGGGATCGGCAGGGACGTGACCGATGCGGCCTGGCAGGTTCTGAAAAAGGCAGCCGATGCGGGCGGTTTTCTACTGGAAGGTACGGAGTTTCCTTGGTCCTGCGAATATTACAAAGAGACGGGGGAAATGATGCCCGCCGACGGGATAGAGATACTGTCGGGGTATGACGCTATCCTGCTCGGTGCCGTCGGTTGGCCGGTCGACGTGCCCGACTCGGTCTCCCTGCATGGGCTTTTGCTGCCAATCCGTAAGCGCTTTGCCCAATATGCCAACATTCGCCCACACAGACTCTTGCCGGGGGTTCAGGGACCGCTCCGTTCGGACGGCTTCGACATACTTTGCATCCGCGAGAACACCGAAGGCGAGTACTCCGGTGCCGGGGGGCGAATCCATTCGGGCACCGCAAACGAAGTCGCAACCGAAACCGCAATCTTCACCCGGACCGGTGTCGAACGCATCCTTCGGTTCGGCTTCGAGCAGGCGCGAACGCGAAAAAAGAAACTCGCCTCAGTCACCAAGTCCAATGCCCAGAAACATTCCATGGTGTTTTGGGATGAGGTCACGCAAGAGGTGGCGAAGGACTATGACGACGTAGAAGTTTCACATTACCATGTCGACGCAATCGCGGCCCGCATGGTCATTGCGCCGGAAAGCCTCGATGTCGTTGTCGCCTCGAACCTGTTCGGCGACATACTCACCGACCTCGGCGCAGCGATACAGGGCGGCCTGGGATATGCCGCTTCGGCCAACATCAACCCCGATCACAGTGTGCCGTCCATGTTCGAGCCGGTCCATGGCTCCGCGCCCGATATCGCCCATCTGGGCACGGCCAACCCGATTGCAGCGATCTGGTCCGGGGCGATGATGCTCGAACATCTGGGCGAGGAGCAGGCGGCACGCACAGTCATGCAGGGGATCGAGACCGCAACCGGACAGGGCGTGGGTACGATTCCCGGTAAGGATCGTACCGAAACGATCACGCAGGCAGTGTTGTCGGCGGTGGGCTGACCGGCACGCGGAAACCATTTCCCCGGTCTAGTTGTGCGTTCGCCGCCTAGATCTTGAACATGCGGAAAGCATAGCTTGCGCTCATCTCAGCCCAGCGCATGGCCGGCCAATCCGTAGATCCAAGGCGCCGATTCTCGTCGATTCAAGAACTTGCGTCCCTTGGACATCGTGCTCACGGCCTCCCCTTGCGTCAGACTGAACTGATCCAAGAACTTGGCAAACGGTCCGTCGTCCTCCCGCGTGTCGATACGGACGAATTGTCCGCGCAGTTTCCTTAAATGCCAGGATGTGAGGGCGATCGCATCCGTGTCATTCCGCGCGACAATGGGGCCGATCACGCGACCGCGCCCAAATTCTCGGCACATGGCGTAGCCGACCATTTCGCCGTCGCGCCACATCGCGCAGAGAGATGCCTGCTCGGACAAGACGGTCAGCATTTTCCCTCGATCGGCGCCGAAAGCTTGGAAATCCAGCGGCAAAATCTCAGCGGCCTTTTCGACCGATAGCGTGCCGATGGTACCTTCCGGCGCGGCCGTTTCCGGAAAATCGGCGATACGTCCCTGGAGCAAATTGACCGTTGCTTCCCGCTTGAAACCCAGCGAGACGTACAATGGAAATGCCGCTTTGGTCGCATTGAGGCTCAAGTCGCGACCTTTGCAGTTCGCCAGAACCTGTTCCATCAGCCAGCGGCCCGTGCCTTGGGCCTGGGCGCGTGGTGTTGTAATCACCAGACCGATAACCGCAAAGTCCGGTCCATATGGGTACCACATCGCGCTTCCAAATACGCGGCCGATACCGTCGACGGCGACAATGCCTTTTCCGACTCGCCGCAGAATCTCCCAGTCCGCAGGTCGATGGGGCCAACCAACGCCAATCGACAGTGCATGCAAGAGGTTCACGTCGACGTCCGCGATGTCCTGCGCAACCAGTTCAAAGGACTTCACACGTACAGATCTTGCCATTTATACATTTCTCTCCCACTTGACGATACCAGCTCCGCAATTACCGCCGCAAAAATCCAGCACCGCCTGTTTTATTGTGCCGGCACCCGCCAGCAGTATTGGCCGCATTTACACCGGCCTTCGGAATCTTCTGCTAAACTTTTGCTCCTTTCCGCAAAGAAACCTCCCGTATCGCCGCTATTCTGACGGCGACTGGTAACAGAACAATCCGGGTGGTCCCAATGACTGTCGAAGACATTCTCGCAAATTTGGTTGGCTTTCAATCGGTAGTTGGCACGCCGAATGGTGAGATCGTCGAGTGGATTCACACTTACTGCAAGGCCCATGGGGCGGAAACGAGCGTCCATATCGGCCCCGAAGGCGACCGTGCCAATCTCTTCGTCACAATCGGTCCACGCGACGGTCACGGCTATATTTTGTCAGGTCATATGGATGTCGTGCCGGCGAATGAACCGGAATGGAACAGCGATCCCTTCACCATGCGGCGGGAGGGAGAACGGCTCTATGGGCGCGGCACCTCTGACATGAAGGGCTTCATAGCCTGCGCCCTGGCAGCCTTGCCGCGCCTCTCATCGATGGGGCTCAAGCACCCAATCCACCTGGCCCTTTCTTACGATGAGGAAGCGGGTGCCCGCGGTGTGCCGCATCTTATCGCCGAATTGCCAAAACTCTGCGAACAACCACGCGGTGCGATCATCGGCGAACCAAGCGGTATGCAGGCCGTTCGCGCACACAAGGGGAAGGCCGCTGCGCGGATCGAAGTGATCGGATGCCCGGGCCATTCCTCAAGGCCCGACCTGGGACGCAATGCCATCCACGCCATGGCTGAGATCGTAACAGGCGCGGTGGCATATGATTTAGCGCTCGCTGAAACCCCAGGCGACGCCGATTTCGAGCCATCCTATTCTACATTGCAGATAGGCACCATTGCAGGCGGGCAGGCAGTGAATATCATTCCAGACCGATGCCATGCCGAAATAGAGTTGCGCGCGGTCCCCGGCTTGTCGCCGACGGAGCTTCTTGAGCCGGTCAAAGCGTGCGCACTGGCACTGCGCGAGCGCGGGTTCGATGTGGACTGGCAGGAAATGAGCACCTATCCGGGACTTTCCCTCGCGAAAGAAAGCGACTTAGCCGCGCTGCTGGCGGACCTAACCGGCAAAGAGGTACGCGCTGCCGTGAGTTACGGCACCGAGGCCGGCCTCTTTCAAGCGGCCGGCATTGACGCGGTCATATGTGGTCCCGGCGAAATCGACCGCGCACACCGGCCAAATGAGTATGTCGAAATCGCCGAACTCGCCGACTGCCAAAGGATGATCGAAGAACTGGCCCGTCGACTGGCAGCCTAGGAAGAGACGGATTGATTGATCCGTTTTGAGTCTCCGCGCATCATCCACTTGGCCACCATGGAATGATGCTTTCCGGTACAAGGATTGAAAGGCTGTGTTCCGTTTCTTGAAACGAACAATAAAACGCTATGGCATCCCCTTAGAACTTGTTCCAGATCGACTCCCATTATTTCGAGCGGCATTGAGGATTCTCGGCAATGCCGAGCCCCAAACCTTTGGCAAGAGTCACTGGCAGGAGGCTCAACGATTGAGCCGAAAACTCACATCAGCCCTTTCCAAAAAGGGAGGAAGCGATGGCGACGTTCAAAGACAACAAGACTCTACAGACAAGGCCGCCAACTTTGCACGGAGTCCTGTGATCGGTTTGGTCTACTCTGCCTTTTTTGGGCCATCCGGCTGGACGATTTTCCGAAATTATTCCCCTGAGGCAGACAGCATAGCGTCAGGCCCCTAAAAACCTGATTTACGACTCAAGAGTTTTACGGTTGGTTTCATGCTTTGTTGTGTTGCAATGGATTAGAAACAGACAAACGAAGGTGAAACTATGTAAAACGCCGTTAAATTCGTTGAATACGCCCACAATTCCAAATCTGGGGGCCACAGGTTCGAATCCGGGCGCGCCAAAAAAGTCTTACAAAGCATAGAGGATATAGCTCGACGAAGAACGTCTGAGTTGAGAACAGTTTACTACGACAACCGTCTCAGCTCCACAACGAAGCAAGTCTATGGTCTCGAACAAACATCTGCTCCCACCGCAGACATGTGGGCTGCGTACTGGGGCCGGCAGCAAAGAGAACCAGGGCAAATTACCGACGCACCCTACCTTCTGCCCAATCCAACATCACCGTTCTCGCAGGGCTTCGTCCTTGTAGCGCAACAGAGGTGAAATTAGGTACTCGATAATCTTGCGGTCGCCTGTCTTCACCTCGACCGTCACGTTCATGCCAGGAGTTAACGGAACCTCCTCGCCATCGGCGCGAATGCTTGTCGCAAGCATGTCGACACGCGTTTCATAGACAAGTCCTTGATCCTCATCCTGGATCGCGTCGCCTGACAGGTGGCGAACCCTTCCCGGGATCGTACCGTATTTGGTGAAAGGAAAACTCTCTATCTTTATCTCCGCTTCCTGACCGGGTCGAACAAACCCCTTGTCCTTGTTCAGCACCATCGCAGAAATTTCCAAAGGTGCATCGTCCGGCACCAATACCATCACCGCCTGTGCGGGCTGGACGACACCGCCAACCGTGTGAAGCTGCAGCTGTTGGACAACGCCGCTGACCGGGGCCCGCAACGTCCGCAACTCCTCTTTCACCGACGCTTTGCGAAGCGCTAGGCTGGCTTGGTCAAACTTTCGCCGCGCTTCGAGTGTTTCCTCCAGCGCCAACTTCTTGGCTTCGGCGTTAACACGATTCTGCTCCTTTACCGCGGCCTCCATTCCCGCCTCGGCTTCCAGCATTTTGTGGCGTTGAATGACGATGTCCTGCCGAGTTTGAATAAGCAGAGTCTTCACTTCCAACCAATTTGGCTTGGGGCTAATTCCCTTTTTGACCAAGGTCGCAAGGCTTTGCTCCCTCTCCTCAATCAAAGGCAGCGTTTCCTTCAGCTTCTGGATTTCCGCTTTGGTGGACTCACGTTCGGCGATTCTGCGTGAGAGTTCCGCATTCATAGACGCGATTTGCGCCTCATGCGCCGCAAAGTCTGTTTCCAGCCTTTGCTCGTGCAAGCGGACCAAGACAGGGTCGGCTCCCCTTGGCGCGGTCAACATGGCATCGACCTGCCCATCAAGCCGGCGCACCATCGCGTGCAACCGCGCAAGCTCGGTTGTGCTGGTCATCAATTCCTGGGTCAATTGTCCACGGTCGACTTCGCTTTCCGTGGGGTCAATTTCGATCAATATGTCACCCTTTGTGACACGCTGACCGTCTTTCACATGGATGGCACGGACAACGCCGATTTCCAGAGGCTGGATCTGTTTCACTCCACCCGCCGGCACGATGCGCCCTTGAGCAACCGCAACGACGTCGATCGTACCAACAATCGACCAAGTTATCGCAATGGAGAAAAACGCAGCGAGGGCAATCGCAGTCCAACGCGCCGCGGGTGACGCCGGCGTTTCCATGACCTCCAAGGCCGCAGGCAGAAACTCGCGCTCGTTCGCCGCCCAACCAGACCGGTTGCCGGCTTTCTTAGAACGATCGACCTGCGTTTCCTTTTGGGAACCCGTCTCTATCGTGCTCGCACTGCTGGCATCATTCGGCGGCATCGGCCGCCTCCCCGGATTGAAGGTGGTACAGCTTGGAGTATCGACCCCCTGAACTCAGCAATTCCTCGTGCGTTCCGTCCTCCACGATCTCACCGGCTTCAATCGTTATGATCCGGTCAGCTGTTCGGACCGTGGAAAGCCGGTGAGCAATTATTAGAACCGTCCGCCCCTTGCAGATTATCCGCATGTTTTCCTGGATGATACGCTCCGATTCATAGTCGAGCGCACTTGTCGCTTCATCGAAGATCAAGATTCGAGGGTTTGTGACCAAGGCGCGGGCGATGGCTATTCGCTGCCGTTGCCCACCCGAAAGATTATGCCCACGTTCTTCGACTTCAGTATCGTATCCTTCAGACAACTCGAGGATAAAATCGTGCGCGCCCGCCATTTTCGCAGCTTCCACGACCCTTTCCATCGCCATCCCCGGGTCAGACAAGGCGATGTTGTCGCGGATAGAGCGATTGAAGAGCAGGTTCTCTTGCAGAACGACGCCGACCTGATGGCGCAGCCACGCCGTATCGACCATCGAAAGATCTATACCGTCGATCAAGACACGGCCCGATTCCGGGACATACATGCGCTGCACGAGTTTCGCCAAGGTACTTTTGCCGGACCCCGACGGCCCGACAATGCCGACTATCTGCCCGGCAGGGACATGCAGAGAAACCCTGCGGAGTACTTCTTTGCCATCCGGGCGATACCGGAAGGTTACGCTGTCGAAGTCTACCGCTCCCTCAATCCTCTGAAGCGTGGATCGATTGGCATTATAGGCGGGCTCGGTCGGTGCATTGAGAATATCGCCCAACCGCTTCAATGATATCCGCGCTTGTTGAAAATCGTTCCATAGCTGAGCCAAACGGAGGATCGGTCCCGAAACACGCCCGGACAACATGTTGAAGGCAACCAACTGTCCCACCGTCAGGTCGCCGTTAAGCACTGCCTTCGCACCCACATACAGTGTCAGGGCCATGGTAATTTTGCTTACGGCCTGGGTGGCCTGCCCGGCAATGTTCCCGAGATTGGCCGCGCGAAACGATGATCGGACATAGCCTGCGAGTTGGTCTTCCCAACGCCTTTGCGACTGCGGCTCAACAGCCATCGCCTTCAGCGTTTCCACGCCCGTAACGGATTCAACCAGGAAAGCCTGGTTCTCGGCGCCTCTCTGAAATTTCTCTTCCAACCGAGCGCGCAGAATTGGCGTCACGATTACCGCCAAGCCGACGTAGAACGGAACGGAAGCCAAAACAATGAGGGTTAGGATCGGGCTGAACTGCCACATTACGATAAAGAAAACGAAGGTAAATGCGATGTCGATAACCAGGGTCAGAGCCGATCCGGTCAAGAAGTTCCGAATATTTTCCAACTCACGGACCCTGGCCACGCTTTCCCCAACGCGCCGGGACTGAAAATAGGACATCGGCAAAGACAGAAGATGGTTGAACAGCTTCGCGCCGAGTTCGACATCAATTCGGTTCGTCGTATGTGCGAATACAAAGGTGCGCAAAGCGCCGAGGATCACCTCAAAAGCCGAAACGACGATCAGCCCAAAGACCAAGACATCAAGCGTTGTAAGACCTCGATGAACCAGAACTTTATCGACTACGACTTGAAAAAAGAGAGGGGTAACCAAAGCGAAGAGCTGTAGGAAAAACGAAGCGATAAGCACTTCCGCGAATAGTTTTTTGTATTTCAGTACCGGCGGGATGAACCACGTAACATCAAAGCTGCCACCCTTCCCAAGAACTTTCGTACGTTTCGACAAAAGCAGCAGTCTTCCGGACCAGCGCCCCTCGAACGCCCCCTCATCAAGCGATTCAGGACGACCGATTGCCGGATCCTGGATCAGAACCTTGCCGTCTTTCACAGAGCCAAGAACCACGAAACCGCCGTCTTTTGTCTCTGCCAAAGCCGGCAGTGGCGTCTTTGAAAGCCTTGCAAAATCAGACGAAACCAACCGGGCCTTTAATCCCAAGCGTTTTGCCGCCCTGAGAAGGTCTTCCGCCGTCGCCTGTTCCCCTGGTCGGCCGAATTGATGTCTGATTTGTTCCGGATCCCCAGGCATTCCGAAGAAACGCAGCAACAAAACCAGACCAAAGATCCCGCTATCGATGTCGTCTGATTCGATTGCTACAGGCTCTACGCTTTCAGTGCCTGTTTCAGGCTCATTTGCCGTATCAGGCATTGCCAAGACCGTTGCCCCCATCTCACCAACAGACGCGCGCCCACTGCCCCGCTAAATTCAGCTAATTTTAAAGGGTTAGGGACGGTTTCCACTGGGCAAATCAGAATTCCGAGGATCCCCCACCCCAGACCGACGGAGTTCCTCACCGAGAAATCCGTCTACACCCTGTGATGCCGTCTGGGGGAGAAGCTTACAACCCTATATCGCTGAAAAATTGTTGAAGGCCGGGCTGTTTTCGGCATTGCCTGTCAACTCTTCAACGTCAACCGGGTCGCGCCGCCAAGGAGACGGGAAGCCCAGGCACCTGTTTATTGCTCGGACCATCAACAAGGCGTTCCGAACCTATGCCTCGGCTGCCCTCCCCGCTAAATTGTTGACCACGCTGCACTCATCGCCGTTTGCAAGCCACTGTCCGTATCCGGCACATCCGTCAGGCTGTCATGATCGTTTCCGGGCTGGGACTCCCACGATGCCATCGCGGACACCAATTGGTTAACCTGCGAGGCGACCATGGAACTACCGCCGGCCTGAATCTCGTCGACCTGATGCGCCGCATCGACGTACCAGTCGTCAATCGTGATGCTACCGCCATCGCCAAGAACTTCGATCAACAAGTCGTCACCGGATTGGCTGAACCAAAGCTGATCTTCGGCGACGTCAGCCCCGAACAGAATGCGATCGTTATCCCCTGCGGCGTTCGAGTCGGTGTCGACAGTGTCGACACCGTCACCGCGGTTAAACAGTATGTCGTCTGCCCCGCTGCCGCCATCCAACACGTCATTTCCAGTTCCGCCTGCGAGAGTGTCATCACCGGCCCCTCCGTCAAGAACATCGTTCCCGCTGCCACCGATCAGAACGTCGTCCCCAGCGCCCGCTTCGATCGTCATCGGCGCAAATATGGGACCGCCATCTGTGCTGTGCGTGAGATTTACCGATGTCAGGTCGTTGGAACCGGACGCATCAGCACCAGGGTTCAACGGATCCGCAAAATCAAGATGGAAACCCGCGCTGCCATGACCGCCTGAATACGGTAGAACACCACCCTCCGCGCCTCGGAATGCCGTATGGTCGAGGGATTGATCGCTGACAAAATGGACCTCTGCTATGTCCGCATCGTAACCCAAATTATTGTTGAAATAATGACCGACATAATGCGTCGTGTTGCTGCCAATCGCCCCGTTCACGGCGGTCGGCGTGGTTCCCGTCAAGGTCAGCTCTTCACCGTCCAACCACGCACGGACCGTCCCACCGTCCACCGACACGACCAAGTTCGACCACACCGTCAGATCCAGCGGAACCGTTTCGGTGCTCGTCAGAATGTTGTTACCGACACTCAAGCGAAGTTGGTTCGTATCGCTCAGTTCAACGAACTCGTTGTAACTGCCGTTATTCGCGGAAAACAACGCGCGGTATGTCGTCGTGCTTGTCTCACCCCGCAGCCACGCGCTGAACGTCCATTGCGTCCGATCCGTCTCGGGCGAGGCGGGCACGAACGAAAGCTTGTCGGACAAAGCGTCAAAACTCACATACGATAAAGCCGTATCAGCACCAGGACCCAACTCAAGGACATCATTCCCCGCGTCGCCAGAAACCACCGCTTCCGCAGTACCACCAATGGAAACTTCGACGGTCGCCTGTGCGGAGAGCGAGGTATGCCGCCCCTCCAATTCTCTCAGGGCGGCGATCCTTGCCGCCTGCTCAGCGAGCGTATCCGACACAATCGATGAGAGGGTTGATCTTACATAGCTCTCTATATTGAATTGGCGGGAAATAAGCGCATCCGAAACAGCGGTTGCAGCTGTGGCAATATCGGCCGCGGTTTCTCCGTCGACACCCTCGCTGATCTCATCACCAATATCATCGATGTCAGACCAGAAATCAGCCTCTGTGATGACGTAGTCGAAACTCACTTCCGTGCCTGGCGCAACCGCCCCGCCGGCGGTATGGCTGATTTCATATGCCCCAGTCGAAGTATCCGTCAGCGTAACAACGATGTCGTTTCCGAGTTCGAGTTCACCGTTCTCATCCGCCCCCACCAACCTGAAGACAATGTCGCCTTCCAGATCGGAACCGGACAGAAACCCTGCCAAAGGAGAGCCGTTCACCAAATCATTCAGGACGATACGCCCGTCCGCAGCCAAGGGAGCCGAATTGGCCGGGTTGAACGAAACACGCTCATCCGTATCAACAATCCCGTCGGAATTCGCATCGAAATGAATGTTCTCAATATTGCGAATTATATCCGTGCCGTCGGGTGCGGTGGACCGCTCATCGACCTCGATAACTCGGTAGCTTCCGTCGCCATTCGAAACGATAGCAAAGTCCGTTCTTTCTCCACTGAAGACAGCCGTATCGTCTCCGTCGCCGCCATCCAGAATGTCATCGCCACTACCGCCGATCAGAACGTCGTCACCGGCATCCCCATCGATCACATCAACCGTATCGACGCCCATAAGAAGGTCGTTGCCGGCTGAACCTGTCAGGGTGTGGTCCTTCACCACCGCTCCTGTACCAATAGGACTGAAGTCCGACGGTATTGCGTTCGCGAACCCATCCGCACCGAAGTTAAATGCTGTCGAGTCGGCATACGACCCTTGGATATTCGCTGCCGCAAAGAGCGGTACATTGGACGGTACAGTCAGCGTTCGCGTTGGCGCCAATGTCGAGGGATCTTCGCCGGCCGCTGCACCGGACCAGACACCGTTCTGCCCGAACCAAAGTTTTACCGTGTCACCGTCGCGCTCCATTGCGATCATACCGACGGAGGTCGTCCCAATCGACAATCCGGGTATGGCAGAATTCTCGAAAAACGATCCCTGGCTATCATCGCGGCCGTAGAGCGTTTCACCCTTGTAAATCCCGAAGGCATAACCAGACGTCAGATTGTTCCAAGAGTTCGAGTCCGTGCTCAGCGCGGCCGACGCAAAACCGATAATTTGTCGTCCGCCAGGACCAACGGAAACGGTCTCAGGCGTGTACTCGAAGTAAACCTTTCCGCCGTCAAGAATGGACGTGGTCGTACGGATCGTCTGATAACCGGAACCGGATGCATCGACCGTAGGCGTCGCCCCACTGTTGTCGATGCTGTAGTTCGACGCGTTCGGATCGTTGACATCAAACAAGTTATACGTCTCAGGAACGACAGATGCCGACGACACGTCTACAGTCACCACGCTATCCGCACTGATGCCGCTGGCATCGGTCGCGCGGATCGTAAAGCTGTCGTTGTGCCAAAAATGAGTTCGCGGCAGTTCTCCACCCAACTGCGCGGAGAACGGCACATATTCATAGGTGCCCGTTGCTGCATCGATCGTAATGACCGACCCTGACGCCAAGGTGAAGCTGCCATCCTGATTGTCGGTGATGCTTTCACCTACAACTTTGTATGTCAGAACTTCGCCGTTCGCCGGATCGGCAAGATCCGCATCGGTCACCCCAATGACCCCGCTGACCGTCCCCACATAGTCGGCAGGAAGGACGATCTTTCCATCTGTTCCGACAGGTGCGGAACTGGCCGAAGCGAGATCAAGTATCTCGCCCGCGTCGACAACGCCATCGCCATTCGCGTCGAAGTGTATCCGTTCGATATTGCTGATCGTGTCCGTCCCGTCCGGCGCGCCAGAGCGGGTATCGACGATATCGAACGTACCATCGCCGTTCGCAGCGATCGCATAATCGGACCCCGAACCGGAATAGACCGCTGTATCGTCACCCTCGCCACCGTCAAGAACATCGTTCCCAATGCCGCCAATCAGAACGTCGTCGCCGGCACCTGTCGACAAGACATCCGCTGTGTCGAGCCCGACAGCAATATCATTGCCAGCACTGCTTTCCAGCGCTTCATAACCCGTTGGCGTCTCCAACGAGATGAACCCTTCGGGTTCAGCATAGTTCCATGAGGCCGCATCAGATAGAAGCGTGGCTTCTCCCGAGTCGACAGTTTCATTTGCTGGATGAACAAAGCCCGCCAAATATACCGCCGATGGCAATCCCGTAAAAGTCGGGTTTAGCCCTTGTGAAGGATCACCTGTCGTATTGCCGGCACTGTCGTACCAAAC
>NZ_SADE01000004.1 GCF_004005845.1 Hwanghaeella grinnelliae
GACAACGTGACGATGGAAGTCGAACTGATTGCCCCGATCGCCATGGACGAAGGTCTTCGTTTCGCGATCCGTGAAGGCGGCCGCACCGTTGGTGCAGGCGTCGTCGCGGGCATCATCGAGTAATTAAGCAGGGCGACCGCCCGGACCAGGTCAGGACCGGGCGGCGTTCTTTTGTAGCGCTCTCTAAGGGGTGAAACGGCATGGATAGCCAGAACATTCGCATTCGCCTGAAGGCGTTCGATCACCGCGTCCTCGATCAGTCGACGCGCGAGATCGTGTCCACGGCGAAGCGCACGGGTGCCGAGGTTCGCGGACCAATTCCGCTGCCTACCCGGATCGAAAAGTTCACGGTGCTGCGGTCTCCGCACATCGATAAGAAAAGCCGTGAGCAGTTCGAGATACGGACCCATAAGCGGGTGCTGGACATCGTCGACCCGACACCGCAAACAGTCGATGCTTTGATGAAGCTCGATCTGGCTGCTGGTGTCGATGTCGAGATCAAGCTCTAAGTGCGGGGGATTTCGTGATGCGTTGCGGGTTGATCGCGCAAAAGGTCGGTATGACGCGTGTCTTCAAAGAAGACGGCGCCAGTGTACCGGTAACGGTCCTGAAGATCGACGAACTTCAAATCGTCGCTCAGCGGACTGAAGACAAACACGGTTACACGGCCCTGCAAATGGGTGGTGGCCGCCGTAAGGTGAAACACACGACGAAGCCGATGCGGGGACACTTCGCAAAGGCGCAGGTCGAGCCGAAGCGGAAACTGGCTGAATTCCGGGTTTCCGATGACGCAATGATCGATGTCGGTGCTGAACTGACGGCTGATCACTTCATCGCCGGCCAGTATGTGGACGTGACGGGCAGCAGCATCGGTAAAGGTTTCGCCGGTGCAATGAAGCGGCACAACTTCGGCGGTCTTCGGGCCAGCCACGGTGTGTCGGTTTCGCATCGCTCCCACGGCTCCACCGGCCAGTGCCAGGATCCGGGCAAGGTCTTCAAGGGTAAGAAGATGGCTGGCCATATGGGTGCAGAACGCGTGACGACGCAGAACCTGGAAGTGGTTGCGACCGATGTGGATCGCGGCTTGATCCTGGTCCGTGGCGCCGTCCCCGGTTCGAAGTCCGGTTGGGTCATGGTTCGCGACGCTGTGAAGCGGTCACTGCCGGAAGACGTCCCGTTCCCGGGTGCGTTCAAGCTGGCGGCGGATCCGAACGCGGTTGCCGAAGAAGCTCCGGCTGATGCGCCGGCGGTTGAGGCTGCGGAAGACGCAGGCACGACCGAAGAACAGAACTCGTAAGTTAGGTGCGAAGGTCATGAAGGCGAAAATTATCACCCTCGACAACGCTGCCGCCGGCGAGATCGATCTCGCGGACGAAGTGTTCGGTGTCGCTGTCCGCAAGGACATCATGTCCCGCATGGTCAACTATCAGTTGGCTAAGCGGCGCGCTGGCACGCACAAGGTCAAGGGCCGCAGTGAAGTCAACGGTTCGACAGCGAAAATCTATCGTCAAAAAGGCACAGGCCGTGCCCGTCATGGCGACAAGAAGGCGCCCCAGTTCCGCGGTGGCGGTCAGGTGTTCGGTCCGCATCCGCGCGACCATAGCCACAGCATGCCGAAAAAGGTCCGGGCCTTGGCAATGCGCTCTGCGCTCTCCGCCAAGCAGGCCGATGGCAAGCTGATCATCCTGGACGATGCCACGCTGGACAGCCCGAAGACGAAGGTGCTGAAGGACAAACTGGCCGGACTGGGTTGGGGCAATGCCCTGTTCGTCGGCGGTCCGGAAGTGGACGGCAACATGGCTTTGGCGGTTCGGAACATTCCGGGTGTCGATCTGCTGCCGACCCAGGGCGCGAACGTGTACGACATTCTTCGTCGGGATCTTCTGGTTCTGACCAAGGCCGCCGTTGAAGGGTTGGAGGCCCGCTTGAAATGAGTTGGAAATATCTCAACAAGAAGGCCGTTTCCAAAGAACGGATGTACGACGTCCTGCTGTCGCCGGTGATTACCGAAAAGGCGACGTTGGGCGGTGAGAACAACCAGATTTCCTTCAAGGTTGCGACGACTGCGACCAAGCCGGAAATCAAGGCTGCCGTTGAAGGTCTGTTCGACGTCAAAGTCCGGTCCGTGAACACGCTTGTGGTCAAGGGCAAGACGAAACGTCACCGCGGCCGTATCGGGCAGCGCAGCGATTGGAAGAAGGCCGTCGTTCGTTTGGTAGAAGGTGATTCTATCGACGTCACCACGGGTCTTTGAAACAGGGCTCAAGAAACCGTCGAACGCGGATTGAGTTAAGGGAGCGAGAGCATCATGGCGCTCAAGCAATATAAACCGAACACACCCGGCCAACGTGGCTTGGTGCTGGTCAAGCGGACGGACCTCCACAGTGGCGGTCCGGTCAAGAGCCTGACCGAAGGTCTGACCAACAAGGGCGGCCGCAACAACACCGGTCGTATCACGGCACGGCGTCAAGGCGGTGGGCACAAGCGCCGGTACCGGGTCATCGATTTCAAGCGCCAGAAGTGGGATCAACCCGCAACTGTCGAGCGCCTGGAATACGATCCGAACCGGACCGCGTTCATTGCTCTGATCCGTTACGCGGACGACGAGTTGGCCTACATCCTGGCGCCGCAGCGTTTGAAAGCCGGTGACACGGTCGTGGCCGGGGCCAAGGTCGACGTGAAACCTGGCAACGCGATGCCGCTTGGTGCAATGCCGGTCGGTACCATCGTCCACAATGTGGAGATGAAGCCGGGCAAGGGTGGTCAGATTGCACGTTCGGCTGGGACTTATGCCCAGTTGGTCGGTCGCGATCAGGGCTATGCCCAGCTGAAATTGATGTCGGGTGAACTGCGCGTCGTTCGGTCCGAATGCATCGCGACGGTTGGCGCGGTCAGTAACCCTGACCAACAGAACATCAAGCTTGGTAAGGCCGGCCGTAAACGTTGGCTTGGCAAGCGTCCGTCGGTTCGTGGCGTCGTCATGAACCCGGTTGATCACCCGCATGGTGGTGGTGAAGGCCGGACCTCGGGTGGCCGTCATCCGGTTACGCCCTGGGGTAAGCCGACCAAAGGTAAGCGCACGCGGTCGAACAAGTCGACGGATAAGTACATTATCCGCCGCCGACACGCGAAGAAGTAGGAGAAGGCAAGGTGGCACGCTCCGTTTGGAAAGGTCCCTTCGTGGATCATTACCTTCTGAAAAAAGCCGAAGACTCCGCGTCTTCGGGTCGGAAGGACGTAATTAAGACATGGTCTCGTCGGTCGACCGTTCTGCCGCAGTTCGTGGGCCTGACTTTCGGTGTCCATAACGGTCGGAAGTTTGTTCCGGTTCTGGTGACCGAACACATGATCGGCCACAAGCTGGGTGAGTTCGCCCCGTCGCGGACCTACTACGGCCATTCGGCCGACAAAAAGGCGAAGAGGGGTTAACGATCATGGGTAAGGCAGCTGCAGAGCGCCGTTTGGACGAGGCGGAAGCGATGGCTCTGTCCCGTACGATCCGGATCAGCCCTCAGAAGCTGAATCTGGTCGCGGCTTCGATCCGTGGCAAGGCCGCCAGTGCTGCGGTCGCGGAATTGGCTTTCTCCCGTCGCCGGATTGCCGGCGACGTGAAGAAAGTCCTGGAAGCGGCCATTGCGAATGCGGAGAACAACCATCAGCTTGACGTTGATCGGTTGTTCGTGAAGGAAGCCTTTGTTGGCAAATCCTTCGTTATGAAGCGTTTTAGGGCGCGTGCCCGCGGTCGCGGTGCGCGGATTTTGAAGCCGTTTTCGAATTTGACGATCGTCGTGCGCGAGCGCGAAGACGCGGAATAGGCAGCGGGTAAAGGAAGATATCATGGGTCAAAAAGTTAACCCGATCGGTCTGCGCCTCGGCATCAACCGGACCTGGGATTCCCGTTGGTTCGCCGGTAAGAACTACGCGGACCTGCTGCATGAAGATTTGAAGCTGCGGGATTTCCTGCATGACAAGCTTAAGCAGGCGGGGATTTCCCGGATCGTGATCGAACGTCCGGCCGGTCGTGCGCGTGTCACCATTCATTCGGCGCGTCCGGGTGTGGTGATCGGCAAGAAGGGCCAGGATATCGAAAAGCTGCGCCAGCAGTTGAACAAGATCACGGGTAAGGACGTCGCGCTTAACATCGTCGAAGTCCGCAAGCCCGAAATCGACGCCAAGCTGGTTGCCGAAAACATCGCGCAGCAGTTGGAACGTCGCGTTGCCTTCCGACGTGCCATGAAGCGCGCGGTTCAGAGCGCAATGCGCCTGGGTGCCGAGGGGATCCGGATCAACTGTGGTGGGCGTCTCGGCGGCGCGGAAATCGCGCGGACTGAATGGTACCGTGAAGGTCGGGTTCCGTTGCACACGCTTCGTGCGGACATCGATTACGGCTTGGCCGAAGCGCACACGACCTATGGTGTCTGTGGCGTGAAGGTCTGGGTCTTCAAGGGCGAGATCATGGCCCATGACCCGATGGCGCAGGACAAACGGATGGATACAGGTTCGCCCGCGGGTGGCCGGTCCTAAGTCTCTGGCGGTCTCGTTGACCGTCACGTGAATTGAACGAATTGAGCATATTCGAGGGTTTTTTGACATGCTGAGCCCGAAACGTACGAAGTTCCGGAAGGCCCATAAAGGCCGCATCCATGGTAATGCCAAGGGCGGAACGGCCTTGAATTTCGGCTCCATCGGTCTCAAGGCCATGGAACCGGGGCGGATAACCTCGCGTCAGATTGAAGCGGCTCGCCGTGCGATCGTTCGCCGGATCCGTCGTCAGGGTAATGTCTGGATCCGTATTTTCCCGGATGTGCCCGTCAGCTCGAAACCCGCGGAAGTCCGCATGGGTAAGGGTAAGGGGACGCCGGAATATTGGGCGGCCCGGGTTAAGCCTGGTCGTGTGATGTTCGAGATGGACGGTGTCGATCACGGTGCGGGCAAGGAAGCTTTCGAATTGGCGGCGGCGAAGTTGCCGATCCGCTGCAAGATCATCACGCGCCTCGGCGCCGGCGCTTAATCAGCGTAGTCGGCAGCTAGAGCAGCGGAACAGAGAAGGCGAAGGATAGGGCCATGAAAGCCGAAGACCTGCGTCAGAAGACGGAAGACGAATTGAACGGTCAGCTTCTTGATCTCAAGAAGGAACAGTTCAACCTGCGTTTTCAGGCGGCCAGCGGGCAGCTGGAAAATACAGCGCGCTCACGTGAAGTGCGGCGCGATATCGCTCGTATCAAGACGCTGCTCGGTCAGCGCCAGGCTGCGGCGAGTTAAATTTAAGCCGAGGCCGATATCGGTCCCGGTGGAATGGATAGAAACGAGTTAGGGCGGAGTTTAGAGCGATGCCGAAACGGATTATGCAGGGCACAGTGGTGTCTGACCACGGCGAGAAGACGATTGTCGTCCAGGTTGAGCGCCGCTTTAAGCACCCGCTGCTGAACAAGATCGTGCGGAAGTCCAAGCGATTCATGGCTCATGACGAGAGCAACACCCATAAGACGGGTGACATGGTTCGTATTGCGGAGTGCCGGCCTCATTCCAAGCGTAAGACTTGGGAAGTGGTGACGGACGAAGCGTCCGCGTAAGGTTTGGGATTTGCGCGGCTGTGCCGGGCGGATCGCAGTTTGAGTTTGATGTTTGTTCGGGTGTTTTTGCCCGGACATATGGGATGAAAGGGTCGGACATATGATCCAGATGCAAACTAACCTGGATGTCGCCGACAATTCGGGCGCGCGTCGGGTCCAGTGCATCAAGGTGCTCGGGGGCTCGAAGCGACGTACCGCTTCAGTTGGCGATGTCATCGTCGTTTCCGTTAAGGAAGCGATTCCGCGCGGCCGCGTTAAGAAAGGCGATGTGCTTAAAGCTGTCATCGTCCGGACGGCGCAGCCGGTTCGGCGTCAGGACGGATCGACGATCCGATTCGACTCCAATGCCGCGGTCCTCATCAACAAGCAGAACGAGCCGATCGGTACCCGTATCTTCGGTCCGGTCGTCCGTGAACTGCGTGCGAAGCGCTTCATGAAGATCGTTTCGCTCGCGCCGGAGGTGCTGTAATGGCTGCGAAGATCAAAAAGGGTGACAAGGTCGTCGTTTTGACCGGTCGCGACAAAGGCAAGGAAGGCGAAGTCATCGAAGTTCGTCCCTCCGAAGACCGTGTCGTTGTCCGTGGCGTCAATGTCGTCAAGCGTCACACGCGTCCGTCCATGTCGGCCCAAGGTGGGATCGTTGAGAAGGAAGCGCCGATAGCGGTTTCGAACATCGCGCACCTTGACCCCAAGGACAACAAGCCGACCCGTGTTGGTTTCAAGGTTCTCGACGGCCGCAAGGTCCGCTTTGCGAAGCGGTCCGGCGAAGTCATCGACGCGTAAGTCGGAAGGATCGAGAAAGATGTCGGGAAAAGAATATACTCCGCGCCTCGAGCAGCATTATAAAGATGCCGTTCGCGCTAAGATGCTGGAGAAGTTCGGCTACAAATCCTCTATGGAAGTGCCGAAGCTGGACAAGATCGTCATCAACATGGGTGTCGGGGAAGCGGTCGCGGATCGTAAGAACCTGAACGGCGCTGTTGATGATCTTTCACTGATCACCGGTCAAAAGCCGGTGACGACCAAGGCCAAGAAATCCATCGCCGGCTTTAAGCTGCGTGAAGGCATGGCTGTTGGCGCCAAGGTTACTCTGCGGCGCGAGCGCATGTATGAATTTCTTGACCGTCTGATCAACGTGGCGCTGCCGCGTGTCCGTGACTTCCGCGGGATCAGCAGCAAGAGCTTCGATGGCCGTGGCAACTACGCCATGGGCTTGAAGGAACAGATCGTGTTTCCGGAAATCGATTACGACAAAGTCGATTCTATCCGGGGCATGGATATCGTGATTTGCACGACGGCGAATTCGGACGATGAAGCACGCGCGCTTCTGGACGAATTCAATATGCCGTTTCAGAAATAGACGGGAGTGACGTCAGATGGCCAAAAAGAGCGCCATTGAGCGGAACAAGAAGCGGGAACGTTTGACTAAGTCCGCGGCTAATCGCCGGGCGAAGTTGAAGGAGACCCTTCATAACCGCGAGCTGCCGCCGGAAGAACGGTTCAAGGCAGCAATGGATCTGAACAAGATCGCGAAGAACGCCTCTCCCGTCCGTCTGCACAATCGGTGCGAACTGACCGGACGTCCGAAGGCGTACTATCGCAAATTCCGCATCTCGCGTATCGCGCTGCGTGAACTGGCCTCTCATGGTCAGATCCCGGGCGTGACTAAGTCGAGCTGGTAACGGAGGACTGATAAGATGGCGATGAGTGATCCTCTTGGTGACATGCTGTCCCGCATTCGGAATGGCCAGGTTGCCCGCAAGGCTGCCGTGCCGGTTCCGTCGAGCAAACTGCGCGCGCGGGTTTTGGACGTGTTGCAGCGCGAAGGGTATATCCGTGGCTACAGCGAATCCGAGATCAAAAAGGGTATTTCCGAGCTGAACGTCGAGTTGAAGTATTTTGACGGTGAGCCGGTGATTAAGGAAATTTCGCGTGTCTCAAAGCCGGGACGGCGCGTTTATTCCGGGATCAAGGACTTGGGCCGCGTTTATAACGGTCTGGGTATCTCGATCCTCAGCACCCCCAAGGGTGTGATGTCGGACGCGGAAGCGCGTGAAAATAACGTGGGTGGCGAGGTTCTTTGCCGGGTCTACTAAGGCCAGGCAGAGACACGTTACCTGTAAGCTATACGAAGATAAGGGTTTTGAACCATGTCACGCGTTGGCAAATATCCGGTTGAGGTTCCAAGCGGCGTCGATATTTCGATCGTCGAGGGACTGGTGACCGCTAAAGGCAAGAACGGCGAACAGAAGGTGGCGATCACCGACTATGTCACCGTCTCCATGGCCGAAAATATGGTTTCCGTAGAGCCGGTAAACCAGAGCAAGAAGGCTCGCCAGCACTGGGGCATGGTTCGCGCCATGATCAGCAATGCGGTTTTGGGCGCGTCGGAAGGCTTTGTTAAGCGGCTGGAAGTGAATGGCGTCGGTTACCGTGCGCAGGTGCAGGGGTCGACCTTGAAGCTGCAACTCGGTTTCAGTCATGACGTAAACTTCCCGATCCCGTCGGACGTGAAGATTGCGATTGAAGGCGACCGCGGCAACATCATCGCCGTTTCCGGCGCGGACAAGCAGCGGGTTGGGCAGATTGCCAGTGAAATCCGCGGCTATCGTCCGCCTGAACCTTACAAGGGCAAGGGGCTTCGTTACACCGACGAGACCATCCTTCGTAAGGAAGGGAAGAAGAAGTAAGCCGGACGGAGAGGTCTCCGATACGGTAAATCGCGCCGCATCCGGGCTGCGGAAAGTCCAAAAGACATACCGCGGTGGGCGCATTGCGAGGACAGGAATTATGATTAGTACCAAAAAACTCTTCGAGCGGCGCCGAGCGCGTGCGCGGTACCAAATTCGGAAACTCGGCGGCGGCAAGCCCCGTCTTTCCGTGCACCGCACGAACAAACAGATCTACGCCCAGGTCATCGACGATCTGGCCGGCGTCACCGTCGCCGCTGCGTCGACGATGGATACGGACTTCCGTTCTGGCGGGAAGTCCGGCGGCAATTCTGATGCCGCGGCGGTTGTCGGCAAGCTGATCGCTGAGCGCGCCAAAGCGGCGGGCGTCGAACAGGTCGTGTTCGATCGTGGCGGTTTTCGTTTTCATGGCCGGGTGAAGGCGCTGGCAGATGCCGCGCGTGAAGCCGGTTTGAAGTTCTAAGGGGATCCGAGCGATGGCACGTGGACCGAGAGAAGAACGCAACAGGGATGGCGAATCCGATCTGGTTGAAAAGCTGGTCGCGATCAACCGTGTTGCGAAAGTTGTTAAGGGTGGTCGTCGTTTCGGCTTTGCCGCTTTGGTCGTCGTTGGTGACGGTCGCGGCCGGGTCGGGTTCGGCCACGGTAAGGCGCGCGAAGTGCCGGAAGCGATTCGTAAGGCGACGGACCAGGCCAAGAAGACCATGGTTCGTGTTCCCCTGCGGGAAGGCCGTACGCTGCACCACGACGTCCACGGCCGCTTCGGCGCCGGTCGGGTTGTGATGCGGGCTGCGCCCTCCGGTACCGGCATCATCGCCGGTGGTCCGACCCGCGCGGTGTTCGAAGCCCTGGGTGTGCAGGACGTTGTCGCCAAGTCGACGGGTTCGTCCAACCCCTACAACATGGTGAAAGCCGCTTTTGAAGGCCTCAAGAGCAGCAGTTCCCCGCGCATGGTTGCGGCGCGCCGCGGCAAGAAAGTCAACGATATCGTTGGCCGCCGTGACGGACATGCCGGTACTGAAGAAAACGCGGCGTAAAGTTAGGCCGGGAGAGAACCAATGGCGGAAGACAAAAAGCTTCGGGTAACCCAGACGGGCAGCCCGATCCGGCGTGAAGCTAGCCAGCGTGCAACGCTGGTGGGCCTTGGTCTGAACAAGATCGGCCGCACGCGCGAACTGGAAGACACCCCGTCCATCCGTGGCATGATCCGCAAGGTCCGCCACATGGTTCGGGTAGAAGAACTCGGTTGATCGCCGACCGGTCCCAAACCGGTAGGTAGACCCGTAGGTCAGAAGGAAGTCAGACAATGAAACTCAACGAACTGTCCGACAATCCGGGCGCGGCAAAGACACGGATGCGTGTCGGTCGTGGCATCGGGTCCGGCAAGGGCAAGACCGCCGGTCGCGGGGTCAAAGGCCAGAAGTCGCGCTCCGGTGTTTCCATCAAGGGGTTTGAAGGCGGCCAGATGCCGTTGTATCGCCGCCTGCCGAAGCGCGGTTTCACCAATGCGCCGTTCCGCAAGGAATTCGCGACGGTGAATCTGGGCCGCCTGCAGGAAGCGGTCGAAGCCAAGAAGATCGACGCCAAGAAGCCGATCGATGCCGAGGCGCTGCTTGCCGCCGGTATCATCAGCAAGGAACTGGACGGTGTGAAGATTCTCGCCAAGGGCGAACTTTCGACCGCCTTGACGATCCAGGCCGCCAAAGCCAGTCAGGCCGCAATTGCCGCAGTCGAAAAGGCCGGTGGCAAGATCGAACTTCCGGCGGAAGTCGAGAAGGCACCCTCGAAGAAGCGTCGCCACCTGGCGATGAAGAACCGGGACGCTTAATAGGTTTGATGCATAGGGAAGGGCGCGACCTAAAGGTCGTGTCTTTTCCGTTGCAATCGTTGCATCGACACCCAACGTCCTTTAACAGGCAACTAGCCGGGGACAGGACACGCGCGAATACGAAGCCCAACCGGCATTAGGGATTCAAGCGCGGGTTGGAACGATAGGGTAACGGGAACAGGTATCGTATGGCATCCGCCGCTGAGCAACTCGCCGCGAATTTCAATTTTGGAACTCTCGCAAAGGCGACAGAACTGAAGAAGCGCATCTGGTTCACCCTGGGTGCGCTTATCGTGTATCGACTGGGGACCTATCTTCCCCTGCCGGGGATCGACGCATCGGTCCTGTCGGAACTGTTCGAGCAACAGGCCGGCGGTATCCTCGGTATGTTCGATACGTTTGCGGGCGGCGCCGTCAGCCGGATGTCGATCTTTGCTCTGAACATCATGCCGTATATTTCGGCCTCCATTATCATGCAGCTCATGACCGCGATTTCGCCGTCGTTGGAGCAGTTGAAGAAGGAAGGCGAGAGCGGCCGCAAGAAGATCAATCAATACACCCGGTATCTGACAGTCCTACTGGCGGCTGTGCAGGCCTATGGCATCGCTGTCGGGCTCGAGGGGGCTTCCGGTTCCCAGGGGCCAGCAGTCCAGGACCCTGGCCTGTTCTTCAGGGCTTCCACGGTCATCACGCTGGTGGGTGGGACCATGTTCCTGATGTGGTTGGGTGAACAGATTACCCAGCGCGGCGTCGGCAACGGCATTTCGCTGATCATCTTCTCCGGTATTGTTGCCGGCTTGCCGGGTGCTTTGGCTGGCACGTTGGAGTTGGGGCGGACGGGTGCGCTTTCCACGGCCTTCATCCTGATCCTGCTGGTCATGTCGGTCGCGGTTATCGCCTTCATCGTCTTTGTCGAACGAGCCCAGCGCCGAATCATCGTTCAGTATCCGAAGCGGCAGGTCGGCAATAAGATGTTCGGTGGCGAAAGCTCGCATCTCCCGATGAAACTCAATACGCCGGGCGTCATCCCGCCGATTTTCGCCAGTTCCCTGTTGCTGATGCCCCTGACGATCGCGAATTTCAGCGGTGGCTCGGGGCCGGCCTGGCTTCAAGACGTCACGGCGATGCTTGGCCGCGGGCAACCGCTTTATCTGGCTGTCTATGTCGGCCTTATCGTGTTTTTCGCCTTCTTCTATACGGCGGTGGTCTTCAATCCGGAAGAAACGGCTGACAATCTGAAGAAATACGGCGGGTTCGTCCCCGGTATCCGCCCCGGCAAGAATACTGCCGAATATCTCGACTATGTCCTGACGCGCCTCACAGCGATCGGGGCTTTGTATCTGGCTGCTGTCTGTATGTTGCCGGAACTCCTGATCTCGCAATACGCTGTGCCGTTCTATTTCGGTGGTACCAGCTTGCTGATCTGCGTCACGGTGACCATGGATACGGTCGCTCAAATACAAAGCCATTTGCTGGCCCATCAGTATGAAGGGTTGGTGAAGAAATCGAAGTTGAGGGGGAGGCGTCGATGATCATTCTCATGTTCGGCCCGCCGGGTGCGGGGAAAGGTACCCAGGCCAAGCTGATCGAAGAGTCGCGCGGGTTTGTGCAACTTTCGACCGGTGACATGCTACGCGCCGCCGTTGCCGAAGGCACGGCGCTTGGCAAACAGGCCAAGGCGATAATGGATGCCGGCAAACTGGTTGACGACGAAACGATGATCGGAATCATCGACGAGCGTATGGAAGAGCCGGATTGTGCCAAAGGCGTGATTCTGGACGGCTTCCCGCGCACGGTCGCACAGGCGGAGGGCTTGGATGCCCTTTTGTCGCGTAAGGGCAAAAAGATCGATCACGTGATCGAACTGACGGTCGACGACCAGGAACTTTTTAACCGCATCGAAACCCGTGCCGCGGAAACGCCCGAAAGCGAACGCCGTGCGGACGATAATGCGGAAACGCTCAAGAAACGCTTGGGCGTGTATCACGAACAAACGGCACCCTTGCTTCCCTATTACGAAGAGAAGGGTGTTTTGCGGAAAGTTGACGGCATGCAGGGCATCGATACGGTGACCGCAGCCATCAACAAGATTTTGGGTTAAGCGAATTACGTCGAAAAGGGCGGGAAATATCTTCAATTCCATTGTGGACGGGGCGTTGACAGAGGAACGGGTTTCCGTATACTCCGCGCGCTTCGGCCAAGCCGTGTGTCATGAAAATGACAGTACGGTTGCCGATTGAAGATTTCCCGTAAGGGGCTATTCCCAGTTCGGCATGTTCGCAGCGACCCGTAATGTAAACGAGGACGCTGCTGTGCCTTTTTGGCGTATGTCGGCGGAATTTTGGTAGAGGATTGAGACGATGGCACGTATCGCGGGTGTTAACCTCCCGACTAACAAGCGGGTTGTGATCGCGCTGACCTATATTCATGGGATCGGCAGTCACAAGGCGACGGAAATTTTGAAGACTTGCAGCATTGACGAGTCTGCTCGGGTTAACACCTTGAGCGAAGACGAAGTTGCCCGCATCCGTGAAGTGATCGATCGCGATCACATGGTTGAAGGGGATCTGCGCCGCGAAGTCGCTATGAACATCAAGCGTCTGATGGACCTTGGTTGCTATCGCGGCCTGCGTCACCGTAAGGGCCTGCCGGTTCGGGGTCAGCGTACCCACACGAATGCCCGTACCCGCAAGGGTCCGGCCAAAGCGATCGCCGGTAAGAAGAAGTAATCGTCCTTATTCTTGGAAAATGTTCGGGGGCGGTCATAAGCCTGCCCCAAGTATGATAGGTGGAACTGACTATGGCACGCGCTCCCGTTCGTAAGCGTCGCGAGAAAAAGAACATCACCTCTGGGATCGCCCATGTGAACGCGTCGTTCAACAACACGATGATCACCATTACCGACGTGCAGGGTAATGCCATCTCCTGGTCCAGCGCTGGTATGCAGGGCTTCAAGGGCAGCCGGAAGTCGACGCCCTATGCCGCGCAGATTGCCGCGGAAGACGCCGGCAAGAAGGCTGCCGACCATGGCATGAAAACCTTGGAAGTGAACGTGAAAGGGCCGGGTTCGGGTCGTGAATCTGCTCTTCGCGCGCTGCAGTCGGTCGGTTTCACGATCACCGCGATCAAGGACGTCACGCCGATCCCGCACAACGGCTGCCGTCCGCGCAAGCGTCGTCGCGTCTAATCATTTGATTGCCCGCGGCTTCTTGCGGCGGGCCGGTCGATCGCCTGTAGGCGGTCTGGCCGGGCGGGACTATTCAGCCCCGCTCCGGTTGGCCCCATCGGGTTGATTTGAAAGCAAGACTTAAGAAGGGACGCCGGCTTTCCGGTCGGTGACATAAGAATGAGCGATACCTCCTTGGCGAGTGTTCAGCGCAACTGGCAATCCTTGATTAAGCCGAAGAAGCTGGAAGTGACGCCCGGCGTCGACCCGAACCGTATTGCCACCGTCGTTGCCGATCCGCTGGAGCGCGGCTTCGGCATGACCCTGGGCAATGCGTTGCGGCGCATTTTGCTGTCGTCCTTGCAGGGGGCGGCCGTCACCTCTTTGCAGATTGATGGCGTTCTGCACGAATTCTCGTCCATTCCCGGTGTCCGTGAGGACGTTACCGACATCGTCCTGAACGTTAAGGCTCTGGCGCTGCGTATGCACGGCGACGGGCCCAAGCGCATGCGCTTGTCTGTTCAGGGGCCGGCTGAAGTTACCGCCGGCATGATTGAAACGGGCCATGACATCGAAGTCATGAACCCGGACCTGGTGATCTGCACACTCGACAAGGGCGCCTCGCTCAATATCGAGTTCACGGTCGCCAATGGTAAGGGCTATGTTCCTGCCTCGCAGAACCGTCCGGAAGACGCGCCGATTGGCCTGATTCCGGTGGATTCGATCTTCAGCCCGGTCCGTAAAGTGTCCTACAAGGTGGAAAACACCCGCGTTGGCCAGGTTACGGACTTCGATAAGCTGAGCATGGCGATTGAAACCAACGGTGCGGTTACCCCGGAAGATGCGACCGCTCTTGCCGCGCGCATCATGCAGGACCAGCTTCAGATCTTCATCAACTTCGAAGAGCCGCAACAGCGGGTCGAAGAAGAGAAGGCTTCCGAACTGCCGTTCAACCGGAACCTGCTCCGCAAGGTGGACGAACTGGAACTCAGCGTCCGTTCCGCGAATTGCCTGAAAAATGACAACATCGTTTATATCGGCGATCTTGTGCAGAAGACGGAATCGGAAATGCTCCGGACCCCGAACTTTGGCCGGAAATCGTTGAATGAAATCAAAGAAGTCCTGACCCAGATGGGCCTGGCTCTTGGCATGGAAATTCCTGCCTGGCCGCCGGAAAACATCGAGGATTTGGCGAAACGGCTCGAAGAGCCGTTCTGATGGGGCTGGGCCGGTAAACGGCCCTTTCCTTTTATCTCCACCGTCGGCTGTAGCCACGAAAAGCAACAACAGGCGACCGGCGGTTATTGAGCAAAGAAGACCAGGAGAAAAGTAATGCGTCACGGTATGCACGGCCGTAAGCTTAACCGCACGGCTTCCCATCGTAAGGCCATGTTCGCCAATATGGCGAATGCCCTTATCAAGCACGAACAAATCAAGACGACCCTGCCGAAGGCAAAGGAACTGCGCCGCGTCGCGGATCGCTTGATTACGCTTGGCAAAAAGGGTGGTCTGCACCGCCGTCGCCAGGCGTTCGCTCAGCTGCGCGACGATGCGATGGTTGCGAAGCTGTTCGATACGTTGGCCGGTCGCTATGAAGGCCGCCCCGGCGGTTACACGCGCGTCCTGAAGGCGGGTTTCCGCTACGGCGACAGTGCCCCGATGGCAATCATTGAATTGGTCGACCGCGATCAGGATGCCAAAGGCTTGGATTCCGGTCCCGTCCAGGTTGCTGACGAGGACGAAGGCGAGGAGTAAGTCCCGCCGGAAAAATTATGTCACCCTGGCAATGAGTGACAGAATGACGCCCCGCACGGTTTTCCCTGCGGGGCGTTTTCATTTTCGGCCATGATTGCTATTTCCAACAGGGGCAGGTGGTTGTCGCATGCCATGTGCCCCAGCTTTCAACTCCAAACCCTCGTCGCTAGGATGCGCGCATGACTATGCCAAAGAAAAAAACTGTCCGTTTCTCCATCGTAACGCGCATGGCGCTCGCCATGACACTGATGGTTGGGTTGAGCGCCGCCGCAATGGCGAAGGAAGTGCCGGAAAATGAGCAGGAGATAACCCTGTCATTTGCACCGATCGTCCGCGCAACTTCACCTGCGGTGGTCAATATTTATACCAGCAAGGTGGTTCGGCAGCGCGGGAACCGGTTATTCGACGATCCGTTCTTCCAGCGGTTTTTTGGCGATAGTTTCCCGTTTTCGATTGGACCAAGCCGTGACCGGGTTGAGAACTCCCTTGGCTCGGGCGTCATCCTGCGGAACGACGGGATTGTCGTGACCAACCACCACGTCATTGGCGGCGCTGATGAGATCAAAGTGGTGTTGACGGACAAGCGGGAATTCAGCGCGGATATTCTGTTAAGCGATGAACGGACGGATATCGCGGTTTTGCAATTGAAAGACCCCAAGGGTGATCTGCCGGTAATTGAGTTTGGCGATTCGGACGACCTCGAAGTCGGTGATCTTGTTCTCGCCATTGGGAACCCGTTCGGGGTCGGTCAAACGGTAACGAGCGGCATTGTATCCGGCTTGGCGCGGACATCTGTCGGCATCACCGATTTTCGCTCTTTCATTCAGACGGACGCGGCGATCAACCCGGGGAATTCCGGTGGCGCGCTTGTCGACATCAAAGGGCGTCTGGTCGGGATTAATACTGCGATATTTTCCAAATCGGGCGGGTCTCAGGGAATAGGCTTCGCTGTTCCGGCGAACATGGTGCGCCGTGTCGTGGGCAGCGCGATTGCGGGTGAGCCGCTGATTCGTCCCTGGCTCGGGTTTTCCGGTCGGGATGTCGATGCGGAGATATCGGAGGCCATGGGCCTTGAAACACCGGGCGGTGTGATTGTTGAAAATGTCCATCCGACAGGGCCTGCTGACGACGCCGGTCTGGAGAGAGGCGATATCATTATTGAGGTTGAAGGCCGGCCGGTGGATGACGGGCAAGGGCTTCGGTTCTATTTTGCGACGCGGGAATTGGGCGGAACGGTATCCATAACCGCGTTGCGGGACGGAAAGCCGGTGAACATGGAATTTGCGCTCATGGCGCCCCCGGAAGTTCCGCCGCGCGACCGCACGGATATCGTCGGTAACTTCCCCATTTCGGGCATTCGAGTGGTCAATCTTTCGCCGCGTGTCGCAGATGAAATGGGCATTCCGACCGATTTGACGGGCGTAATCGTCGAAGGTGTGCAACGAGGGTCGGTCGCTCATCGCGCTGGTATCAGGCCGTTGGACATCATAACCGAGGTCAATGGGGAAGAAATCACGCTCGTCTCTGCGCTTGTGAAGATCGTAGAAGATAGTCCGCCGGAATGGCTTGTCGTCTTGAACCGCCAAGGCGAGCGGCTGGTTTTGGAGGTCCGCTGACGTGGCGCGCAAGCCGGCCTCTTCCGGCGACGGGCCCGGGCTTTTCGGCGATCTGGCGCCGCGTCCCTTGGCGGATCGATTGCGTCCGAAGTCGTTGGACGAGGTCGTGGGCCAAGATCACCTGCTTGGACCGGAAGGCCCGCTACGCCGCATGGTTGATCAGGGCCGATTGACGTCGGTCATTCTTTGGGGCGGTCCGGGTTGCGGCAAGACGACCATCGCGCGCCTTCTGGCCGATTTTACCGATTTGGCGTTTGAACCGCTTTCTGCGGTTTTCTCCGGGGTTGCCGATCTGCGTCAGGTATTCGAGCGGGCGCGGGAGCGCCGGGTCGGCGGGCAGGGGACGTTGTTGTTCGTTGACGAAATCCACCGTTTCAACCGGGCGCAGCAGGACGGCTTTCTTCCCTATGTCGAGGACGGCACGGTGGTCCTTGTCGGGGCGACGACGGAAAATCCGAGTTTCGAATTGAATGCGGCGTTGCTGTCCCGGTGTCAGGTCTTTGTCCTGAACCGCCTGGATTCGACGGCTCTTGCGGACCTGTTAGCGCGTGCCGAGTCGGAGGAAGGGCGTGCTCTTCCGTTGGATGACGATGCACGTGCAGCTGTTATTGCCATGGCCGATGGGGACGGGCGCTACCTGTTGAACATGGCCGAGGCGCTGTTCAATACCGGGCTGTCGAAAAAAATGACGTCCGAAGAGCTGCTGAACGTCGTGCAGCGCCGTATGCCTGTCTACGACAAAGGGCAGGAAAGCCACTACAACCTGATCAGTGCGCTTCATAAATCGCTGCGTGGGTCCGATTGCGATGCGGCGCTCTACTGGTTCGGCCGGATGCTCGCCGGGGGGGAGGATCCTCTTTATATTGCCCGGCGTCTTGTCCGATTCGCCTATGAGGATATCGGTCTTGCAGATCCAAATGCCGCTGTCCAGGCCTTGGCCGGATGGGATACCTATGAACGTCTGGGGTCTCCGGAAGGCGATTTGGCCTTGGTGCAGGTCGTCATCTATTTGGCGACGGCGCCGAAATCCAACGCTGCCTACAAGGCATTCAGCGCCGCAAAACGGGTCGCGAAGGAAACCGGCTCGCTGGCCCCGCCGAAACATATCCTGAATGCGCCGACCAAGCTGATGAAGGATATCGGCTACGGTGACGGATATGCCTACGACCATGACCAGCCGGACGGGTTCTCCGGTCAGGATTATTTTCCGGACCAGATGGCACGCCAGCAACTATACAACCCGGTCGAACGCGGTTTCGAGCGGGAGATCCGCAAGCGCCTCGAGTATTGGAACAAGTTGCGGCGGGAGCGGTCCCGGGACGACGATTGATGGCATCGTACCGATTGAAATCGGCGGGTCGGCAATAACCCGACCTTTTCCAACATTCATCTGCATCGAAACAAATTCGTAATGTCCTGGTAACCGACGGGTCACCTCCGGCGTGTATCCGAATATTTGTCGATCCGCCACGACCCAAATTCGTGGTGGGGACGCCGTCTAAGTCGGGAAGCGGTCGGTAGAACCGCATCAGGCATGGACGGCCGGTCTTTCAGGTATCGGGGTCAACATGCCGAACATTGTCGAGGTCAAGTCCGTCAATAAACGGTTCGGACGCGGTCCGGTCGTATTAAACGATATCAATCTGGCGATTGAGGAAGGCGAAATGGTCGCCCTGATCGGTGCGTCCGGCTCGGGAAAGTCGACCTTGATCAGGACCATATGCGGCCTTGAAACCGCCGACACCGGCGTCGGCAGAATATCGCTGTTCGGCCAAGTCACCCAGTCCGGCGGCAAACGGTTGCCGGCCCAACGCCAGTTGCGCTCGCAAGTCGGTGTGATTTTTCAACAATTCAATCTGGTGACGCGCTTGTCGCTGCTGACCAATGTCCTGGTCGGACGGCTTGGTCGTATTCCCAAGTGGCGCGGCCTGCTGGGATTGTTTCCCCGCAGCGACCGTATCACGGCGCTGAAGGCGCTGGAGCGCGTCGGGATGGCCGATAAGGCCCGCCAACGGGCATCGACGCTCTCTGGCGGCCAACAGCAGCGTGGGGCCATCGCGCGGGCGCTGACGCAGGAAGCGCGGTTGATTCTGGCGGACGAACCGATTGCATCGCTCGATCCCGCTTCCGCCGAGCGCGTCATGGAAACCCTAGGGACGATCAACAAGGAAGATGGCGTGACGGTTATCGTCTCGCTGCACCAGATCGATCATGCGTTCAAACATTGCGACAGAATAATCGCGTTGAAAGACGGCGCTGTTGCCTATGACGGCACGACCGAGGGCATCAGCCCCGAAAACATTGCCAACCTTTACGGCGTCGAGGGGTTGGACCTCGTCAAGGACGCCCGCCCGAAAGACGGCGACGGCGCCAGCGCCGAAGGGCATGCCCCCAGTTACCTGAAACCCGTTGCCGTGGCTTCCTGACCCCAATGACGGGGCTGAAGCTGCGACGCTGAGTAACCGTGCAATTGCATCCACACATCAAAGGGAGTGTACGTATCATGTTCAAGAAACTCGTTGCCGCGGCCGGTATCGCCGTGGCCGGCATGGCGGCCGCCACCGCGCATGCCGAAGATATGCCGAAACAACTGAATTTCGGCATTATCTCCACCGAATCCAGTTCCGCCCTGGAATCCAGCTTCGGCCCGTTCCTGGAGGATATGTCCAAGTCCCTCGGCGTCACGGTCAAACCGTTTTTCGCCAGTGACTATGCGGGCGTCATCGAAGGTATGCGTTTCGGTAAGGTCGACGTTGCCTGGTTCGGCAACAAGTCGGCCATTCAGGCCGTTGACCGCGCCGGCGGCGAAGTCTTCGCCCAGACGATCAAGGATGACGGTTCCAAGGGCTATTACTCGCTGCTCATTACGCATAAGGACAGCGGCATCAACAGCTTGGAAGACGTCTTGAAATGCGACAAGACGTTGACCTTCGGCAACGGTGATCCGAACTCCACCTCCGGTTTCGCGATCCCCGGGTATTATGTCTGGGCGCTGAACAACAAGACGCCGGAAGAGTGCTTCAGCCGCGTCGTTAATTCGAACCATGAAGGCAACGCGCTGGCCGTCGCCAACCAGAAGGTCGATGTCGCGACGAACAACACCGAGTCGATTTACGCGCGCCTCGCCAAGTCCAATCCGGAAGCGGCCGCGAATATCAAGGAAATCTGGCGCTCGCCGATGATCCCGTCCGATCCGATCGTGTGGCGCAAGGACCTCTCCAAGGTCGCCAAGGAGAAGATCTACTACTTCTTCATGCAATATGGCCGCTTCGGCGACGTCGAAAAGGTCAAGCGAGAGCGTGAGATCCTGGCGAATGTTTCCGATGGTTGGGGACCGTTTTTGGCGTCCTCGAACGCACAATTGTTGGATGTCCGTCAGATTGAAGCTTTCAAGGCGAAGTTGAAGGCGCAGAACAACGACAAGCTCTCCGACGATGAAAAGAAAGCCGCGATTAAAGCGGCCGAAAAGGAACTGAAGGAACTTCAGTCCTACGCGAAGATCGTCGGCCCGGCCGGATACTAAGCCGAACGAGCAAAGCGGGGGCCCCTTTGTGGGGCCCCTGTTCCGTTTCCAATTGTCCATTTGTTTTGAATGCGGTGACCCTATGACCACGACCGAAATCGATCGATCCGCTGCCGCTGGCATTTCACCGGTCATTCAGGATCAGTTGAAGCCCGACATTAAAGGGTTTCTTGTGAAGCTCGGTCTGGTGAGCGTGATTGCCGCGCTTTTGGGTGTCTCCTACCATCCGGCGGAGGTCAATAACTGGACCTTCCTGATCAGCGATGCCGGCAATATGGCGACGTTCATCGCGGAATTCCTGCAGCCGAACTTCATCGATATCGATGTGTATCTTTGGAAGATGCTGGAAACGGTCCAGATCGCCCTTTGGGGCACTTTCCTGTCGATACTGTTCGGGATCCCCTGCGCTCTCTTGTGTTCCAGCAATATTTCTCCTGTTTGGATCGTTCAGCCCATGCGGCGAATGATGGATGCCTGCCGCGCGATCAATGAGCTTGTTTTCGCCATCCTGTTTGTCGCCGCAGTCGGCTTGGGGCCATTCGCCGGCGTTATGGCGCTTTTCATCCACAATCTCGGGATCATCTCAAAACTGTTTTCGGAGGCGGTTGAGTCAATCGACACCCGCCCGGTGGAAGGAATCCGGTCGACGGGCGCCACACGGCTTCAGGAAATCGTCTATGGCGTTATCCCGCAGGTCTTGCCGCTTTGGTCCAGTTTCTCGCTCTACAGGTTCGAAACGCTGGTTCGGTCGGCCACGGTCCTGGGCATTGTGGGGGCTGGGGGGATTGGTTTCACCTTCTACGAATCCTTCCGCAGTTTCCAATACGACAAGGCGGGTGCCATCATCCTGGTCGTTGTGATCGTGGTTTCCCTGATCGACATCCTGTCTGCCCGTTTGCGAAAGGCACTAGTCTAAAACTAACCTCTTGTATAGGCTGCTTAATCTAGCCCTATACAGGGGGGGATTGCGTGTCACGGCGCGAAAATCGCGGACAGACGGAAACAGAGTCGGATAACGGGGGGGTGGTATCAGGCACGCCCGTTGCCGAGGCTGCCCTTTTCCGTGTTGTCAGATCGGGCGACGCCGCGACATTGACGTGGGCTAGTGCGGCGTTTTGCAGCCTGACAGGGCTGGATCCAAACACTCTTCCCGTTTCCCTGGAACAATGGCTGGAAACCTACGTTCATCCGGACGACCGCTCGGCGGCGACGGCAAGTATCGAGGCTGTCTCAAAGCGAAAGGGCGCACGTAAGGAATACCGGGTCCGGTCCCCGTCGGAGAACCGAGAGGGCAATTGGTTCTGGCTCAGAGAAGAACTGCTGCTTCGAGATCACGATCCGAAAAAATGCGAATGCCTGTATATGGTCTCCGACGTGACCTATGAGCGGAATTTGCAGGACGAACTACGAGCGGCGAAAGACGATCTGGAGCAAACGGTTGCACTCAACAACATCGAGATTGCTCAGACATCGCTGCAATACCTGGAACTGATTGACAGTTCGGTCCAGGGGATTTTCGTCCATGACGGAGAGATGATCGGCTATGCGAACGGCGCGCTTGCGACGATGCTAGGCTATTCCGGTGCTAAGGACCTGATCGGTGTCGGCAAAATTTGGGATTTGTTCGCTGCCGACGAAGTTGCACGCATGAAGTCCTACCGCGACAACCGAGTGAAGGGGGATCCGGTCCCTAATACCTATCAGTGCCAGATGATGCGTCGGGACGGGTCCACCATGTGGGCGGAGGTTCGCGTGTCTCTGCCGCGGTGGAAAGGTAAAACCGGATATCTCGGCCTCGTCATCGATATTTCCGAAAGACGGGCAAGCGAAGAGGCAATGATGACGGCGCGCCGCGAGGCCGAGCGTGCCAACAAGCTGAAATCCGACTTTCTTGCCAAAATGAGTCACGAGTTGCGGACGCCGTTGAACGCGATCATCGGGTTTTCTCAGTCACTCGGTACGCAAGGGCTGGACGTCCTGACGCAAGACCGTTTGATGGAATACACGGGATACATTCAGGACGGTGCGGAACACCTTCTGCACATCGTGAACGAGATTTTGGACCTGTCGAAGATCGAAGCGGGTCGGTACGAACTGGAAGAAGGGCCTGTCAGTCTGCGGGACGTAATTCTACGTGCTCGGGAAATGGTATCCGGCTTGGCTCAAGCGCGAAACGTAACTGTGCTGACTTCGGGTTTGGATGACAGTGAGGTCAAGGCCTATGCGGATGAACGGGCGTTGCTGCAAGTCGTCCTGAACCTGCTCAGCAATGCCGTGAAATATGGCCGGGCGGGGTGTGAGGTGAATGTCGTTGTGACCGACCCCGACGCGGAAGATGGTATCTCGATCGTTATTTCGGACGCTGGCGACGGAATTCCCCCTGAACGCATGGATTTCATACTGACCCCCTTCGGCAGGTTGGGGAACAACGACGCCTATAAGTCGGGTGGCACCGGGCTGGGACTGCCGATCGTGAAGTCCCTCATCGATATGCATGGGGGCACTTTCGATATCGATTCCACTGTTGGGGTCGGAACGACGGTAACCGTAAAGCTGCCCGCTGCGCGTCGTTTGCTTTGAATGGCGAGGACGGCGCTCTGCCATAGACGTCAAAGCACCATCTTCATCCCGATATGGGAGGCGGTGAAACCAAGATCTTCATAGAACCTTGCAGCGTCTTTCCGGGCCGCGTTGGTCGCCAACTGCGCCAGATGACAGTTTCGGCGGCGGGCTTCATCGATCGCCCATTCGAACATTTTCCGACCGTAGCCGTTTCCTCGAAATTGCTTTGCGACCCTAACGGACTCGATCTGGGCACGTGACCGGCCCTTGAAGCTGATGGAAGGGATGATTGTGAACTGCATCATCGCCATCACTTTGCCGTCGATTTCGCCGACAATGATGTCGTTGTACGGATCCGCCGCGATGGCCGTGAAAGCGTCCGTATATGCTTGGTTCAGCGGCAGGCTGTCATCCTCCCGCGCCTGTCCCAGGATATCGTCCGCTAGCATGGCGACAAGCGCTTCCAAGTCGTCTTCAGCGGCTGTCCTGATCAACATTGTCGGTGGCATGATAGATGGTTTCCGTCAGAAGGGCGTGCAGGCGTCGGTGGTCATTGAACATACCGTGCCAGGCGCGCGAATGCACGGGCACGATCGAGCGGGTCGGAAATGGTTGCCGCGATTGCCAGGGCACGTTCCTGACGCTGTTCTGCCTTTGCCTCGTCAAACGTTAAAACGAAGACTTGGCGAAGACGGGATGCTATTTCCGAGAAAGATGCTTCGGCACGCTCTTGAATTTCCGGGGCGAGGTCGTTCGACCCGACATTTGCTAGTCGCCAATAGGCATCCGCGCGGAAGTGCGGTTGATCGATCCGTGCGGCGGATGCGATCGCCCTCTGCGTTTCGGCCAGGCCACCTTTGAAATAAGCGACCCGCGCGACATGGGTGAGGCTCGCTTCGTAGCGTGCGAATGACCGTGCATAGTTGAGGCTGATATTCTCGATCAATGCCTCGCTTATCTCCAACGCTTGGTCGGCAAGGGCCGCTTCGCCCGCGTCAAAAGCCTTTCGTCCGAAACGAGCCCATGCGACGGCTTTGTACCGGTCTTCCGGAATGGCTTTGATTTGCCGTTGGGCGGCTTTCCAATCAGAAACAGCCGCATAAGGTACCCAGTTGGCCTGTTTGTCGTCGTGGACGCCGGTCAAGATCCTCGTCGCCGGATCCGAATTCTTTTGGCCCTGTGTGGCTGACCCGACTGTCTCTCCGAGCAAGCGCAAGGCAGTACGGGGGTCTTCCATCAAGGCAAGGACATCGTATACCCGGCCTACGTCACCAGTTTCGTAATAGCCGGCGGCCACTGTGCTCAAGGCCCAATCCCGCCGCCCTTCATCCGGAACTCGGTAGGCATGGGCCAAGGCCTCCTGCAACAGACAGGCGGGTGACGGCGCGGCCACACAATCGTTCAAGGCGGTTCTTAGGGGTTGCGGCGTTTCCCTGTTCCGCCGTGCGTCCCGAAATTCAGTGATCGAGGCCAAGACGCGCTCTGCTTCGATGCGTCCCATCCTTTTCGATTTTTTCAAGGACTGGAGGGCATCCTCCAACTGCTTCTCGGAACCGTTGGAAAGGCTACTTTCCTCTTGAATCAGTGGCTGAACGGCGGCGATTCTTTCCTGGCCGGAGGCTTTGGCCGCCTGAGGCGCAAGAACCGCGATAGCGGTGAGGAGGGGCAAGAATAGCGCCCGCGGGTCATAGAAACAGGCCCGCGCAATCGCCCGGGGAATCACTCGGGAGAGCGAATGTTTGACGAGCGCCGGGAACTTCTGTCCCCCCACCGGCACCGGGAATGCATCCATATCCGCAACCAAAAACAATCAATTTGGGAGATTCTGCCTGATTTGCCTGAGAACTCAAAGACAAACGCCATTTGTCGGGGGGGTAGCGAAGCTTCAGGCAGGTAATAAGCAGCTTCGGATAGCCATTCCGCTTGTATATGCTTCCATTCGGGCAGTATCGTGCGCCGCGTTACCGCTCCAATTCAGAAGCGGGTCGGAATTCTAGTTAAAGGGGGCCAATTCATGGCGATTGAACATCCATACCTGATGTTCCTGGGTGATGCAGCGGACCAATTGGCGGCGAAGGTAGCCAATGGCGTTAGAATGTGGCGACCGGAATGGTGTGTCGGCCAATTCAGGCTGCCGGGTTGCAACGCTGATCTCGGCTTGCCGGACATGACCATTGAGGAAGCGGCAGCGGCCGGCGTCAAGACGATCATCGTCGGCGTTGCGAACCGGGGCGGCATCATTCCCGATTCATGGGTCGAAAGCCTCGTACGCGGCGTGGAATTGGGCATGGATGTGGCGAGTGGCCTCCATAACAAGGTCACCGAAGTTCCGGCAATTGCCGATGCGGCGAAAGCGAATGGCCGGAAACTCTTCGATGTACGTCATCCGACCCGTTCTTTCGACGTTGCCAAGGGCACCAAACGTCCGGGAAAACGTCTGCTGGCCGTCGGCACGGATTGCTCTGTGGGCAAAATGTTCGCCGCACTGGCTGTAGAACGGGAAATGCTGGCGCGCGGTATGAAAGCGACCTTCCGGGCGACTGGCCAAACAGGTATCTTCATTGCTGGCGACGGTGTATCCGTGGACGCGGTTGTGGCCGACTTTATTTCGGGGGCCACCGAATGGCTTTGCCCGGCGAACGACGAAGATCACTGGGATGTGGTCGAAGGGCAGGGCAGTCTGTTTCACGCATCCTTTGCAGGTGTCAGCATGGGACTGCTGCACGGTTCGCAGGCGGATGCGCTTGTCATGTGCCACGAACCGACCCGCACGCATATGCGCGGCCTTCCGGACTTCCCGATACCCGATTTGAAAGAGTGCATTGCTTTGAATGAGCAATGTGGACGTTTGACCAATCCGGCTTGCAAAGTTGTCGGCGTATCGGTCAACACGGTGGCCTTGGGCGATGCCGAAGCCAAAGATGTTCTGGCGAAAATCGCCGACGAAACCGGTCTGCCGACCACGGATACGTTCCGCTACGGGGCCGGTCCAATCGTCGACGTGTTGTAAGCCGCCATGGTGTTGCTTAAATCGGTTTGTCATGAGAGTTGGCCGCTTGCTGCGGCCTTCTCCATCTCGCGGGGAACCAAAACGTCCGCCGAGGTCGTCGTGGTTGAACTGACGGAAGGTGACTTCCGCGGGCGTGGTGAGTGCGTTCCTTATCCCCGATATGGGGAATCCGTTGAAAGCGTCATGGCGCAGATCGAGTCCATCCGTAACGATCTTGCCAATGGGATGGATCGTATCGCACTTCAGGACGTTATGCCGGCAGGCGCTGCCCGCTGTGCTTTGGATGGCGCCTTCTGGGATTTAGAGGCAAAACGCTCCGGCCGTCGCGCATGGCAATTGGCGGGAGAGGCTGAGCCCGGAACGGTAACAACCGTATATACGATTAGCCTGGATACCCCCGAAAAGATGGGGGCTTCGGCCAAGACAAATGCCGCCCGGCCCCTGATGAAGTTGAAGCTGACCGGTGAAGGGGACTTGGATCGGGTGGCTGCGGTTCGGGAGAACGCGCCGAATACTGAACTTGTCGTTGATGCGAATGAGGGATGGTCGCCGGATATGGTCGAACCGTTCTCGGCCGAATTGGCGGCATTGGGTGTGACGATGATTGAGCAACCTTTGCCTGCCGCGGACGACGCAGTTTTGGCGTCTCTTGCTCATCCGATCCCGATATGCGCCGATGAATCCGTTCATACGCGCGAAGGGTTGGCGGCGTTGGCTGACCGGTACGATATGATCAATATCAAACTGGATAAGACCGGCGGACTGACGGAAGGGTTGGCGCTGAAACGGGAAGCGGAAGCAGCGGGCCTTGGTATCATGGTCGGCTGTATGGTGGGAACATCCCTTTCCATGGCGCCTGCTGTGCTTCTGGGACAAGGGGCGGCCGTGGTCGATTTGGACGGTCCCCTGCTGTTGGCGAAAGACAGGCCGGATGGTTTGACGTTCAATGGCAGCGTGGTCTCCCCGCCGGCATCCTCCCTTTGGGGGTGACCTGTCTCATTCAGGTAGGATTGTGACGTTAATGACCGATGTGCAACACGATCCCGATGAACCGCATGGCCTGGCCATGCTCCAGACGGTTCGGTGGTCGATCGGGTTTGTGTTTCACAATTTCGGATCCCTTCTGAAAGTTTCAGTTACGCCTTTCATTTTGACGGTGTTCCTGACGAACGCGCAGAAGATGATCGAACTGTTCGGCATTGCTGATCTGAAAGGGTGGGGCGAACCGCTATTCACTGTTCTGATCCTGGCGGTTTTGGTGCCGCAGGCAACTGCTTGGCACCGTTTCGCCCTGCTTCCAGACCAGAAGCTGCGGTGGTGTCAGTTCGTTTTCGGCAAACGGGAAGTGTGGTTCTTCGCGATCAGTCTGGCCGGTTACCTGGTATCGGTCCTTGTGGGTTTGGCTGCCGCGACATTGATTGCGCCGATCCCGGATATCGGCATAGCGGTTCAGATTTTGTCGATTCTGTTCGTAATGTGGATCATGGCGCGCTGCGTGTTGTTCCTGCCTGCGGCGTCGATTGGTTCGCCTGTGGGGTTCAGGGAGCATCTGAAGATGACCAGAGGTATCGCGGGGCGGATCATCGGGGTGTATCTGGTCGCGGTCATTTTGATGACGATCTTCGGTATGAGCTTTACCGCTTTGAGTGAAATCGCGGTCAGGCTGTCCATCGGTTTGCCGGAACTGGTACCGGTTATCGCCGAAACCTTGCCGCGTGCATTTTTCAACTTGCTCGCTGTCGGGGTTTCGATCTCGATCCTATCGTCGATCTATAAACAAATTTTGGCCAGCGAGCATGTAAGCACTGCGTCTCCGCAACCGGACGCGCCCGGCGACGGCGGTTCCTAATCAGTCCAACGCGCGGACGGCGGCGGCCAATTGGTCCAGTTCGTCCTCTGTATTGAAATAGTGGACCGAGGCCCTGACCAGCACGTCCACATCGGCAGCAGCCAGGTCTTCCCGGGTCAGTTGCCGGCTGGAGGCCGAAACATTTATCTTCCGTTCCGCCAAATCGGATTTGATCCTGTTCGGATCGACGCCTGCCTTGGAAAAGGTCACGATCCCGCATTGCTTCTGGCCTGTATCCCAGACCGTGACGTTGGGAATGCGGGCAAGCAGGTCGCGCAGGGACTGCGATAAAGCCTGAATGCGTTCCCACGTTTCGGAAATACCCATTTCGTAGCCATAGTCCAAGGCAACACCCAAGCCGATCTTGCCGGCGAAATAGCATTCCCAATTCTCGAACCGTCGCGCGTCGCTGCGGATTTCGATGTCGTCGACCGTCGTCCAGGTCGCCGCATGATTGTCCAGGAAGGGTGGTTCCAGCTTTTCGATCCAAGCTTTGCGGACCCATAGGAACCCGGTTCCGCGCGGCCCCCTGATATATTTGCGGCCTGTGGTGGATAGCATATCGCAGCCAATGGCATTCACGTCGACCGGCATTTGACCGACCGATTGGCATGCATCCACCAGATACGGAATGCCATACCTGTTCGCGATCGCACCGACTTTTTCAACGGGATTGATTAGGCCGCCATTGGTCGGGATATGGGTCAGACTGATCAGGCGCGTTCGGTCCGTGATCAAGTTTTCCAGTGCGGCGACGTCCACTTGTCCGGTTTCATCGTCTGGCGCCATGTCGACTATTGCGCCGTATCGCCGGGCGACTTGAATGTAGGAGATCATGTTGGAGCTGTAATCGGCGCGGGATGTCAGGATTCTATCACCGGGACGCCAATCGAAAGCATAGAACGCCATGTCCCAAGCACGGGTAGCATTTTCAATGAAGGCTATTTCTTCCCGTTGACCGCCGACCGCGCGGGCGGCCGCATCGTAAAACCGCTCTAGCAATGCATTGTTATGCGCCTTCGCTTCGTATCCGCCGATATCGCATTCCAGTTGGAGGTGGTCCAACACGGCCTGATGAACCGGTTGCGGCATTAGGGAGGCGCCGGCGTTGTTCAGATGAATCAAACCCTGCGCACAGGCCGGTGTGTCCAGACGAGCCGCTGAGACTGAAAAAGACATGGATATCTCCCGGTCGCTTTGGTCTTACGTTGATTGGATGGCTTCGGCGGGATGGACTGCCTCCGCAATGACGGCTTTTGCCGGGAAGCAGAGTGATGCCCTTGTGCCGACGCCGACAGTGCTTTCCAGACGGAAAAGTCCATCGTGAAGTTTCATAAGACTGTCGACTAAAGGCAAGCCAAGTCCAGTGCCCTCATATTGCCGCGTTAGATCGGAATCGATCTGGGTGAAAGGCAGCATGGCTTGCTCAATTTCGCTCTCTGCCATGCCGATGCCCGTATCTTCAACGACAATGTTCAAGCCGCCATCTCTCGCCATTTCCGCTGAAATGGTGATGGTGCCGCCGCTCTCCGTAAATTTCACGGCATTGGAAATGAGGTTGATCAACATCTGGCGCACCAATTTGTCCTCGCTCAGCACGGCGGGCAGGTCGTTTGGGATGTTATTGACCAATGTAAGGCCGATGGCGTCGGCGCGTTGTTTAACGAGCTTGAGGCTGGCCACGGCCGCCTCCGGGACTGAAACGGGTTCGGGATTCAACGTGCGCTGTCCCGCTTCACCTTTCGCCAGGTCCAGGATGTCGTTGATGATGGAAAGAAGATGGCGGCCGCTTTCGCGTATGTCGTTTGCAAAGTCCTTGTATTTTGGGGACGGCAATTCCCCATACAACTCGTCATGGATCACCTCGGCAAATCCTATGATTGAGTTCAGCGGAGTCCGAAGTTCGTGGCTCATTTGCGCCATGAATTGCGTCCGGGTCCGGTTCGCGCGTTCCGCTTCTTCTTTCGCAAGCTCCAATTCCCGCTCGCGCCGTTTCAAGGCCGTCACGTCGATTTCCATGATGAGCGCGCCACCGGCTTTTGTTGGCGCGACGCGCCGCTCTATCCAGGCATCGCCCAGTGGAAATTGCAGGTCGGACAAGTGTGGGCTTCGCCAGCGCGTCAACTCGCAAGTGATGGCTTCAGGGGTCAATGTTTTGCCAGACTCTTCGTAGTCGCGTTGCAACAGGGCGGCGACGGCTTCTTGCATAGGGATGCCGACTTTAATCCTGTCCGCCACGCCGCTGTAGAGGTTGCGGCTTTGGATATTGGTGACGATCAGCCGTTCATTCACATCGAACATCAATATACCGCCGTGCAGCCCATTGACCGCGTCCGACAGTCGGGCATGAGCCTGCTCTTCACGCTGTTCGGCCAAGACATGTGGGGTGACGTCCTGGCCGACGCCTCTATACCCCTTGAAACTCCCGTCTTTGTCGAAAAACGGAACGCCGCTCACTGAAATATAGAGAATCTTTCCGTCACGTCCCTTCGTGGGGTAGCGGAAGTCTTGGAAGGCGCGATGTTCTTCCAGTGCGGCGAAATGTTCTAATGATTCGGAGGTAGCGCCGTTTGCGATCATGTCCCGACGACATTTGCCGATTAACTCCTCCGGGCTGAACCCGGTATGCGGCAGCAGCCCCTGAGAGAAATAGGTATAACGATGATCTTCATCGGTCTGCCAAAGCCATTCCGACCCGGCCTCGGCATAGTCCGCCAGACGCTGTTCGCGGGTTGCGAGGAGAAGTTCCCGCTTCTTGACGTCAGTGATGTCGATAAAGACACCTGCAGTGTAACCGCCTTTAAGCCGGCGTTCGCGGTAGCGGATCCATTGCCCTTTGTTTGTCAAAACTTCCAAAGGGTATTTGGGGTCCTCATGCCATTTCAGGTGGGTTTCGAGTTGATCTTCCGGCGCCAGGGCTTTTCCAGTTTGCGTTCCCACCGTGATCAAGGCGCCAAGCACTTCGGCATAAGGGCGATATAGTTTCGACGGAATATCCACGCCCGGAAAGGCTTGGCCCAATCCTTTGCTTGCATAAACCAGTATATCGTCAGGATCCAACAGAACGAAGCCGAACTCCGAGTCATCGGCGTCCAACAATTCCTGCAGATGATCGGCTATGTCCGCTCTTACTACCATTACCGTCCTTGCCCGGCGAAGGCCGGTCGGAACTTATCCCAAATATTAGGGGTTCTTCATGTCGTGGAGAGCACCCAAATGGGAGTCTAGCCCTGTTGGATGGCACTCGTAAACGCGATCCGTAACTTTTGTCAGGCTAGGGGATCTTCCGTATGGCGATTCAGGATGGGTCCGGATTCGATGCGGTTTGTAGCGGGACTTCTTTCAAGAACGGATTCGTCAGGGTCTGCTTGGCCGCAGCCGGCCGGCCTTGTGTCGAGTGCATGACACGAGCGCGTGCATTGTGCTCCATCTGATACTGAGCCTTCAGGCTTCGCGGCGGCCATGACGCGGTCTTCAAATAGCTCAATCGTTTGTCGGCGTCATTGATGTTCGGCGGACCGTTAGGGACTGCGGCAATAGGCGATTCGCCGGTCTTGGCGATTAGCGGGGTTTCATTGCCGGCCGCTGCCGGCGCCATGACCCCGCCATACGGCGCTTTGCCCAGGTGTTGTGATTTTTGGCGTAGTGAATTCAGGGGCGGCGAATCCTGACCGTCATTGTCCGGAGCGAATTCGCCGGCGAGGCGCGAATGCTCCGCTGCGGACATTGCCTTTCCGGTTTGCCGTAAGGCGACGAGCTCGGCGCGGACCTTCTTGCGATAGGGAATATTTCGCGCCGGTGTGGCTGAATGGTAGTACCGCACAGCCTTGTCCCAATTGCCGTGCCGGCCTTTCAACTCCATCAGGAAGCTTGCCGAATAGGCGACATTGGTGACCGGATCGAACGCTTCCTCAAGGGAAGAGAAAGCCAGGGCGTGGTACTGCAGGTTTATCTGCATGCAACCGACGTCGATATTGGTGACCCCGGATCGTAGCAAACCGCGAACTGCATTGATCGCGTCTTCCTTAGTCTTGAAATACCGGCCACGGCCTTGCGCCATGACGGTCCAGGGCCAAGCGATACGACCGCCGGCTTCGGCCATGAAAATCCCCGACTCAACAAGAGAAATGGCGCTCATCAGATGCTGCGGTATGCCGGCCAGGTTCTCCGCCGCGGCAACGGCGTCCCGGCACATCTGTTCAGGCGCACCGTTTTTCGGCGGTACGGCGGGGGATGCGGCCGCCCCGTTCTGCGCTAGAACGAAGACGATGGCTATGGCCGACAAGGTGGCCGGCAATCGTGGCCAGACAGGCATGGTTTACCCTCTCTCAATCTCTCGCCAAGACTCTCAGCAATCGCCATGCCAAAGTCGTCGGGCTCGTCACGGACGACCCCGCGTGCAGGACGTTCATTTCGCACGGGCAAAAGGCTTGCCACCCCGGCGCGGGGGTGCTAAATCGCGCGCCTCGTCAGGAAAAACACGCTGCGGCATTTCAGGATGACGCGGCGCTGACGGGTGAAAGGGCGCGTAGCTCAGCGGGAGAGCACCTCGTTGACATCGAGGGGGTCACTGGTTCAATCCCAGTCGTGCCCACCATGAAAACCCCCAGGGAAACCTGGGGGTTTTCTTTTGTCCGCGTCGAACATCTACTGCGTTTATGGTCCAGAGCAGGGCATGCATTCACCGGACCCAATCAAAGATTTTCCTGTGTGGATATTTGGCCCACTAAACCCGGACAACTTCTTCCCTTTTCAGCACCGCGTTGAGGGGCATGTTTCAACTCAAGAGGGAGCTGTTAAGCGTTTGAAAATCAATGGTTATAGAAAAACAGAAAAAGACACGAAATATCAACAATCATTCATATTGTGATCGTTTGATTGATGGATTATGCGGATTTCTTGATTATCGTAGTCATCTGTGGGGCGGGATTATCATGAATGTGAGATGGAGTCCCCCGTCATGCAAAAATTCTTCCTATCCCTTGTTATCGCCACAGCAACGCTGACAGCGTCGTCAGCCCAAGCAACTTTTGTAAGTCTGGGTGATTGCGATGGGGCTATTGACTGCTTCGTAACCGCCACACCGCCCAATCCGATTATCCAAAATCCGAATGACGGCATCTTGTTGGCGTGGAACGAGGTACAGAATTTCGAACTGACGCAAGACCTGCGGGTCGATCGCGTTTTCGATCCGAACGCCTCTTTCGTCGAGGCCCTCTCCGGTGGAGATTTTCTTATTAAGGCGGGGACAATTGTCTCAAGCCACTACCTGCAATGGGATCCAGGCAATGGAAGTGATGGCCGGGTGTCCTCTACGATAGAGCTCGACTCTCAGGTTTTTGCGTTCATCACTGCAGATAATAATCTGTTCAATAGTGACTTCCTGGGGCTGGCCGGGCTGGACTATGCAGATTTCGGTTTCCGCGGATTGGAATCTGGCGATACCACTGTGTTCAATGGGACAGATGTCGATATTAGTTGGGCCGCGACGTCACCCGGCGATTGGACACGGCTGATAACCGCGTTTTCGCCGGGCGGCGTGACGACCGTGCCGGTACCGGCTGCCGCGCCCCTGCTAGGGTTGGGGCTTGCCGCGTTTGGGCTGTTAAGCACGCGGCGCCGGAAGGGATAAATTCCGTGAGAAGTGCTTTTTAGGGGAAGGGGCCAGTTCAGGCCCCTTCCTTTTAGGTCACGACAGGCAATCGCGCATCGACGTTGCCATGTTTCGGATCAAGTTGAAGTAAAGCTCCGGCCCGTCATCGAGATCGGCCCCTAAGGGATCGATGGTGCCGGCCTTGGCGTTGCTGCCTTCCAGGACGACCGAGATTATGCGCGGTTCGAACTGGGGTTCAGCGAAGACGCAGGATGCGCCAAGGTCTTGGACGCGGTCGCGGATTTCGTGGATGCGTTCCGCACCCGGCGTAATTTCCGGGCTGATGGTGATCGACCCTGCGGCATGAAGTCCGAAGCGCTCTTCGAAGTATTGGTACGCGTCGTGAAAGACCACGTACTGTTTATCATGCAGCGGTGCGAGTTGGGCGGAGACTTCATCGATAAGTTTATTGAGGTCGGCGATGGTTGCCGCCGCGTTCGCGGCATAGCGGTCTGCGTTGGCCGGATCGTCCTCCGAGAGGACGTCCGCGATTTTCCGAACCATGGCAATGGCGTTTTGCGGGTCTAGCCAGATATGGGGGTCCTTCCCCTCATGATGATGGCCTTCATGCTCGTCGTGGTGATCTTCGTCCATTTCCGCATGGTCTTCGTCATGATCATGGTCATGGTCATGGTCTTCATGATCGTGGTCTTCATGATCGTGGTCTTCATGATCGTGGTCTTCATGATCGTGGTCGTCATGTGCATGTTCACCATCTTCGTGATCATGTTCGTCGTGTTCCTCATGATCGTGATCATGGGCATCGAACGTGCCGCCTTCCCGAAATTCGTGGGTCTGAAGACCTTCGGCTTCCAAGAGCTCGACCGCATGGGCATGTGCGGCGACCGTTTCGATCGGTTTCTCGAGGAAGGCCTCAAGCTCATGGCCGATCCAAAAGACATGCGTAGCCTTTGACAATTTCGCAGCTTGGGAAGGTTTGAGAGCATAGGAATGGGGCGACGCAGCACCTTCAACGATCAAGCCCGGTTCCGACACGCCTTGCATGACAGCAGAGACCAAGGAGTGGACAGGCTTGATCGACGTCATCACGGCGGGTGGGCTATCCGCCATTGCCGGTGCGGCCAAGGTGGAGATCAATCCTGCGGTGAGAAGGGAACGGAAAGAACGCATGCAATGCTCCGGATAGATGTCGGATGTTATAAGGTAACGTTTCTTGTGTGACGGTATAACGTAAGGCATAAATGCGATCAAGTTGTGATTTGGACGGAGTGGCCATAGTGGCACAGGACACGGATCCCCTGATTACCTTATCCCGAGCCGGTGTTGAGCGGGCGGGACGTTGGCTCGTGCGCGGCGTGGACCTTGCTGTCCAGCCAGGGGAAATTGTGACCTTGATCGGGCCCAACGGGTCCGGGAAATCGACCACGGCGAAAATGGCACTTGGAATTCTGAAGCCCGATGAGGGCACATCTGCCCGGCGGCGTGATCTTGTGGTTGGCTATGTGCCGCAAAAGGTCTCGATCGACTGGACCTTGCCGCTCACCGTGGCGCGATTCATGCACCTGACGGGACGGGTGGACCAAGCCGACGCTGATGCAGCAATGAAGCAGACCGGAATACACGATCTAAGATCCGCAGAGGTCCGGACTTTGTCGGGTGGAGAGTTTCAGCGTGTACTCCTTGCCCGCGCGATGGCAAGAAAACCGGACTTGCTGGTCTTGGATGAACCGGTGCAAGGCGTCGATTTTTCCGGGGAGATCGCGCTCTATGAGATGATCAAAGGAATCCGTGACGATATCGGCTGCGGCATTCTGTTGATCTCCCATGATCTGCATGTGGTGATGGCAGCGACAGACAGGGTCCTGTGCTTGAACGGCCACATCTGCTGCCAGGGGACCCCGACGGCAGTCGCTTCCAGCGTGGAATACCAAACCCTTTTCGGAAAGAGGGCGGCCGCGACCCTGGCCGTCTACGAACACGATCACGATCATACCCATCTACCGGACGGACGGGTCCGGCATTCGGACGGGACGGTGACCGACAGCTGCCATCCGCAAGACGGCCATCATCATGGGCATCACCACGGGCACGTCCATACGCTGCCAACGGCGGAGGGTGTGGACGGCATCGAACGCGAGAGGGAGACGCATCATGCTCGATGACTTCTTCATCCGGGCCATGCTCGCCGGAGTGGGGGTCGCCGTCGTAGCAGGACCGCTGGGCTGTTTCATCGTGTGGCGCCGCCTGGCGTATTTCGGTGACACGCTCTCCCATGCAGCGTTGCTCGGCGTCGCGCTGGCGTTTCTGTTGGAAATCAATTTCACCGTCGCCGTTTTCCTGGTTTCCGCGGTCGTCTCATTGGCGTTGTTGTTTCTGCAAAGGAAAGCAACGGTTTCGTCCGACTCCTTGCTTGGCCTGCTGGCGCATTCGGCGCTGGCTCTCGGACTCGTCGTGCTTGCTTTCCTGACATGGGTTCGGGTCGACCTGATGGGGTTCCTCTTTGGGGATATTCTGGCCGTGTCGGCGATGGACATCCTCATCATCTATATTGGCGGTGCCGCGGTGCTCTCGGTTCTGGTCTGGATCTGGACTCCCCTGTTCGCAGCGACGGTCAATTGGGAACTGGCGGAAGCCGAAGGCATGAAACCCGGTCGTGCGAATATCGTACTGATGTTGCTGATGGCGACGGTAATCGCGATTGCGATGAAGATCGTCGGCGTCCTTTTGATAACGGCGATGCTGATCATTCCGGCGGCTACCGCACGGCGGTTTGCCGCGGGGCCGGAACAAATGGCGGTGGTCGCCGCAATCGCCGGGGCGATGGCGGTTGTTGGCGGCCTGTTTGGGTCGTTAGAATGGGATACGCCCTCCGGCCCGACGATCGTTGTAGCGGCTCTGTTCCTTTTCATCCTGAGCCTGTCGCCTTTGCCACAGCTGCTGGCTTTCGGCCGGAAAAGCGGAACGCCGATTGTGAAGGAGGGCAATTGATCATGGCCGAAGACGCGCAAATGGGGACCGACTTGACGAAGAACCAGCAGCTTGTCTTTGACGCTTTGAGCGGCGCGGACGGTCCGCTGAGTGCTTATACCATCCTGGATCTACTGCGCGAACGGGGTTTCCGGGCGCCGCCGCAGGTTTATCGCGCGTTGGACAAATTGGTCGACATTGGCCTTGTGCACCGTCTGGAAAGCCTGAATGCTTTTGTCGCCTGCCGGCATCCCGGATGCGATACGCATGAGGAGACCATTGCCTTTGCGATTTGCGAGGATTGCGGCAAGGTCGCGGAAATTTCGGACGATGCCCTGTCGGATGAATTAGGGCAAATTGCCGGCCGATCCGGTTTTCTGCTAAAAAAGTCCACGGTAGAATTGCGCGGTATATGCGGCGCCTGCAGGGCCGCGTAAACGCCAGATATCGTTATATCTTCCTAGGATTGATCCGGCACGGTAAGCAGGTTGAGCTCTCCGGCCCCCGCGTCCCGAATGATTTCCATTACTTGAATGACATCGGCGGCTTTCGCGCCACCATCGGCCTTCAGCCGAAGAATGGCACCGGGTTCTTCCTGCAATCGATCGGTTAGGGCTTTTACCAGCTCAGTTTCAGACATGGCGACACCGTCCAGCGCCGTTTCTCCGTCACGGCCAACAAGCAGGGTTAGCGATCCGGGGTCTTCATTGACGCCGGAACTGGACGATGGGGGCGAGATCTCAAACGGGTCCGAAGATGTCAGTTTGCCCGCTACCATGAAAAAGATCAGCAGCAGGAAAACGATATTGATCAACGGCATGACCGCATCGTCGTCGTTGCGGGGGCGCCGGTTCAAAGCCTTTGATTTTGCGAACCGCATGATCGACCCTAGTGTCCCGGCGGGTTGATCAGCGAAATATTGCTTGCCCCGGCATCGGTCAGAACATCCAGGATCGCGACCGTCTCCTGCAAGGTAACCGTCGGGGCGGGTTCCACAAAAATGTTGCGATCCGGTGACGTCTTCAATTGTTCTGAGATATTCTCGCTGAGTTCCTTCAGGGAAATCGGCAGGCCGGACATGCGTAGTCCGTCAGCGCGGATTTCGACCAAAATAGACCCCTCAATGCTGCTGCCACGACCTGTCGATTCCGCCGGGGCGTTCAGATTGATTGACCGCCAGTCCAGGAAGTTCGAGGCCAGCATGAAAAACACCAATAGGATAAAGACGACGTCGATCAACGGCGTTAGGCTGATCAAGCTGCGCCGTTTGGGTTGCGGGTTAGCCAGCATGGGCCGTTCTCGCCGTTTGCAGGACCGGCCCTTCCTTGGTCGCAATCGATATGGGGTCGCTGAACAACTCGGCAGTAAAGACTTGCGTCACGATTGTGTCTATTTCGTGGGCCAGCCGGTCGACCTTTCGTTCCAGCCAGTTCAGCAAAACCACGGTGGGAATGGCAACGGCAAGCCCGACGGCGGTGGTCAGCAAGGCGACCCAAATGCCGCCGGAAAGGATCGCTGGGTTCACCTGGTTGCCAGCCTGCTCCAATTGCTGGAAGGCGGAAATCATACCCAGAACCGTGCCGAAAAGACCCAGAAGCGGGGCAAGCGTTGCAATCACTTCCAGGGGGCGAAACCAGCTGCGCAGGGATTCCAGCACCTCGCCGGCCTGGCGTTCTAACTCTTCCCGGATCAAGGCGTCGGGAAGGTTCTGCGCCCGGGCGCGGATGGCCATCAACAACATGTGGCAGACCGGGTTTTTTGAATTCTCGGCAATCCTGATCGCATCACTCAGATTGCCCCGCCGATAGTGCTGAATGGCCTGCTGGGCCGGCGCGCTGTCGCCGATCCGAGCATTGCGGAATTGTATCAGTTTCACGATGACGATGGTCAGGGCCACCAAGGACAACGCCATCAATAGGATGACGACTGGGCCGCCTGCATCGATCAACGACAGAAACTCACCGAAAACGCTGGGTTCCGGACCTTCTGTCGGCAAGGCGGTTTCTGTCTCCATCTAATCCCCCACAAAGCTGGCCGCTAGGAACTCGGCCATAGAACATCTGTAAACACAGTACGTGCTCGCTCGCCATTCCTCCAGCACGGAAGGCCCAATTGGACTGGCCGATTGGACAGGATCAATAGAGCACGGAGAAGGCTCTGCTTTTGTTCAAAGCACATAGAAATTCTTTTCTCGCAATTGCGAGGCAATCTCAACAATAAAATTTTTAGGGACTCGCGCTATGGGTCGTCTACCATTTTCCTCGCAGCGAGTATTCCACCGGCAGGACAACGTCCAGGTAGTCACCGGGCATGTCTTGCGGGAAAGTTGGCAATGGGGTTGCCCGCGCCAGCATTTCCAAAGCGGCTTCGTCCAGCAATACATGGCCGGAATCTTCACGAATTTCCTGGGCCAAGACAGAGCCGTCGCGGCCGACCCGGAAATACAGCAGGACGACACCTTGCATACGTTTACGGCGGGCAAGCCTTGGATAGTCCTTGTGCCGTTCCAGCCATAGACGAAGTTTTGCAATGTAATTCGGGGACGGTGCTGCAACAGGTGCTCCGCCGGTCGAATTACGGGTATCCGTGGCATTTCCAACCGGGGCGTTCGCTGCCTGGCCGGAGCTCGCAGTGGCCGCTGAGGAAGACTGCGCGGATGGGGTGTCGGCGGGTTGTGCCTTCTGAACCGGCAGTGCAGCAGCCTGAAGGGGTTCAACAGACGGATTTACGGTCGGCTTTGTCTGCACGATCCGCGGCGGTTCGACGGTCTTCGTTTCGACGGGCTTGGTTGCGACATTCTTGGGCCGGACCGGTGGGCGGGGTTGGGGAATGTCTGCTGTCACTGCTTCGGTCACCGTTTCTGGCGCGGGTTCAGTCACCGGTGCCTCCTCAGGCGGCGGTTCGACGGCTGTGATGACTTGCGGAACCTCGTCGATCGGCTCGACGGGTGCAACCTCTTCAATCGACGTGATTTCCGGGGGCACAGGCTCGACGACGGGTTGCACAAGGGGGGGCTGGATTGGGGGAGGCTCCACCACCGGCTCGACTGGCACAGTGGCGGCTTCCAGGGCCTCGGGCGGCACTACCGGCGACGGTTCCGACACGCTTTCGCTCATCACGGCTTCTGGCGCAGGCACGTCTTCGGCGAGTGACTGCTCCGGCGATGCGTGATCCGAACCGGCCAAGGACGCTGTCGTCGCAATCGAAACACTGATGCCTCCAACACCCGGCGCTTCGGCACCTGCCTGGTCGTCGGCCGGCCATTCCAGAAAGACCACGGCATGAAGCGCTGTTGCAACGCCGAAGGCGGTCAACCAATGCCTGGCGCGCAAGTGCGGTGTTGCTGCGATGGGAAGGGCATGTGTCATTTCAATTTCCGTAAGATCGGTAGCTCGGGTATTTCATTCAGGTCGGGCCCTTCGCTGGCCGGCATTGCCTCAGGAAGGCCGACATTCCAATCCACAGCATGCACCTCCCTGGAGCGAATCCGCCGTAAATGCCGCTTACAATCGCTGTGGTGCGGATAAGTCCTTCTGGCTATGGCGACTGCATGTCCAAAGCGAGAATGGTGGTCGTTGCGGCCAACATGCGGGAAGGAAAGGAAGGAGGTCATTCAACACCTGATGGGCGCCGCGTTATCGGGAAAGGGCATGTTCGTCATTCAGAGATGTTATTCAATATGCGAATGACTATTAATTACACAGCGTTGGATACGCCACCCTAATGCGTTAGCCGTTTTCGCAAAATGTTTTTCGAGATTTCGCAGTTAAGCACTCAATTACCGCGTTCGTTGGGCTATACTCTGTGCCAAGTTCCGTACTAAGCGGACTGATTTTGATCAGCGGAGGAGGTTGAGACGGCGCAGCCGTTTCGTCCGAAACATTGCTTAGGAGGGGCGAATGCCCAAGCGGAACGGAAAGACCTTCGAAAAATCCATCAATCTGGCCCTCCAAGGGGGCGGCGCGCATGGTGCCTTCACGTGGGGGGTCCTCGACCGGCTTTTGGAGGACGGGCGAATTTACATCGAAGCGATCAGTGGGACGTCGGCCGGGGCGATGAATGCGGTTGCCGTGGCGGACGGACTGATGCGTGGCGGGGAAGAGGGGGCGCGCCAAGTCCTGCATGATTTTTGGAAGGCGGTCAGCGATGTCGGCCGGATGAGCCCGATCCAACGCAGCGTCATCGATGTCTTCATGGGCAATTGGAGTTTGGAGAACAATCCGACCTACATGTTCTTGGATCTGTTGAACCGGGTTGCCTCTCCGTATGACTTGAACCCGATGAATTTCAACCCGCTCCGCGATATTCTCGAAAAATCGATCGACTTTGAATCCGTGGACTCCTGCGACAAGATGGATGTCTATCTGTCGGCGACAAACGTGGAAACGGGCCGCGTTCGTGTATTCAACCGCGCGGAAATCACGCCCGATGTCGTCATGGCCTCCGCCTGCCTGCCACTGATGTTCCATGCCGTGGAAATCGACGGTGTCCCCTACTGGGATGGTGGTTACATGGGCAACCCTGTGCTTTTTCCTTTTCACCGGCGCAGCGCGTCAGCGGATATCGTGATCGTTCAAATAAATCCGGTGGTTCGCAAGGGTACCCCACGCAGCGCTCGGGAAATCATGGACCGAATGAACGAAATCACTTTCAACAGCAGTTTGTTGAAGGAGTTGCGCGCCATCGATTTCGTTCACCGACTGTTGGAGGATGAAGCGCTGGATCCGAAGGAATACAGCTATCCCTTGGTACACATCATCGAGTCACATGAGAATCTGAAGAACCTTGGCGCTTCGTCGAAGATGAACGCCGAGTGGAATTTTCTTCGGCACCTGTTCGACGTGGGACGCAGTGCGGCGGATGATTGGATCGATCGCAATTATGATCGACTTGGTGTTACTTCGACCGTGGATATTCGCACGATGTTTCAGGGGAACGGAGGCGATCACCATGAGTAAGGTCGAATCCGGTGTCGGGTTCAGTTCGGTTTCCGTTTCGCTTCCCGGAAGGTAAGGGCCAGGCGCTCGATCTGTTTGTCCATCATCAAACGGCCTTCATCACGTGTCGGTTCGTGATCGAACATCACAAGATCCTCTCGACGTATTATGACCGAGAGTTGATTGCCCAACTCGCAGCGCATGAACAGTGCCCAAACATCTTGGAGACTGCGCAGTATCAATCGACAAACCAGGATGCCTTGGCTGTTCAATCGGTCTTGTCGTGGTTTTTCGTCCGGGTCGTAAGATACCTCCGGAAGGTATTTTTTGAACGATTTGAGCGCTTCGCCGCGCAATGAATAGGCAAGGGGGCGCCCGACGGTGCTTCGGCTCCAATCGATCCTGACGACGGAGAAACCTTCCAGAAGCTTGAGTGAGGTGACCTGGTTCTTGGATAGGACAAAGGCTGTTGTCGGTGCATCCGATGCCGTGGAAGCGGACGCTGACAGCAATCCCAGACCGAGAATGAGGGTGATCCGGCGGATAACTCGGATGGATGCTGTCGACATCATGGTTCTTTGCAAAATCGCGTCATTGCCAAGTGCTCGTTTGTGTCCAGCATGCCTGCTCCTTCTCTTTGCTTACACTGCTGTGCCGCGCAAGAACTACTATTCTGCGCGTCCCTGCCATACGTTCGGGCCGATGCTGCGAGATTTGATGTTTGCGCTAAGAGGCACGCCTAATATTAGGTAAAAAGTAATGATAATCAGTTGCAACTAGACCTGGGAAACGGTATTCACCTGAATTAAGTGAGCTTATTGGAAAAGCGGCTCAGAGGGTTTGGCGAAATTGCCGGGCTTGGCCAATTTCGGAGCAGGCAAGCTAGCCATTTTTTACCGAAGTATCGGTTTGTAACGCGAATGCGTGGCATTTGCATATTGTTTGGAGGCAAGTTTGAAGCGGGGCACAATAAAGTGGCGGTTACTGGCCGCTGTTGCAGTTGGGGGCGCGGGCCTGGGTGGTTTGGTTGCGACTTCAGGCATCGCGCAGGCGGAAGAGCAGTCTTATCCCAGTTTTTCCGGAAGCATCGAATTCGAAATTCAAAACGACTATGGCTTTGACTCAGACGACCCTAACGAAGAACGTAATGAATTGGGTGGTTCCGTCTCGCCGGACCTCTATTTTCATGCGACCGAACACGTATATCTGAATGCCGGATTGGTTTTTGAATCAGTACGCGATCCGGACCCTGCCGGTGATGACCGCTATTTCGATGATCACGGTCTTTATGTCGAAGTTCTCACCCTGAATGCCGAGTTCGACGGTCTGCATGTCTATGGCGGTAAATTCGGACCCAACTTCTCCATTGCCTATGACGCAGCGTCAGGGATCTACGGCACGGAAATCTCGGAAGATGACATCCAATTGTCGGAATTCGTTGGGGCCGGTGCGGCTTACACGTTCGCTGAAACCCCTGTTGGGTCGGTCACGACCTCGGCAAGTGTGTTCACGCAAGATACGTCCTATTTGGCCGATGCGACGATAACGCACCGCGACCGCACCCGCGAGGCCGATGGAGGGCCGGGCAATACAGGAAACCTGCAATCATACGCCATCGCTGTCGATGGGGAAGGGCTGCCTGTTCCCGGTGATCTTCGCTATCACCTTGGCTATGCCCACCTGGCGTCCGATGACACCGACGACGAACAACGTTTCGCGATCGCCGCTGAATGGGGGTTCGCTGCGGGAGGTATGAACTTTACGCCGTTGTTGGAGTACGTCCATTTCGAAGATGCGGGTGGCGTGACTGGGGCTGACCGCGACTATGTCACCGGGTCTCTGCTGGCGGAATACGAAGCGTGGAACGTTGCGCTTGCCTATACCCATCGGGATGTCGGTGCGGCGACGGGTGTTGCGGCAAGCGATGACTATCAAGTCCAACTGTCCGCAGGGTATGCCTTTGAAAACGGAATTGGCATTGATGTGGGCGTCAAGGAGAACCGCACGGAAGGGGTGAATACCCGGACCGTAGGGGCGCTGCTGAGTTATGGGTACGAATTCTAGGGCCAGATTGCTGTCTGGTAGAAAAATCGTCCGTAAGGAGAGAAATATGACGTTTACCATATTACACAACAGCCAAAGGGCTTTCGTCGGGCTGGCGATCGGTGCGCTTGCGTCGGGTCTTGTGGCGGGGTCCGCCACGGCATCCGGGCCGTCGGCCGAAGATGTTCTCAAGACGTATGCCGATATTGCTTTGGCGGGATATGAAGACTCGCTGACAACCGCGCAGGCTTTGGATGCCGCCGTGGACGGCCTGATCGCAGAGTCGAACGACGCGACCTTGTTGGCCGCACGGGCCGCCTGGATTGCCGCGCGGGTGCCCTATCAGCAGACGGAAGTTTTCCGTTTCGGGAACGCCATCGTCGATGATTGGGAGGGCCGCGTTAACGCTTGGCCGCTGGATGAGGGATTGATCGACTATGTCGATGCTTCCTATGGGTCCGAATCCGATGAAAACGGCCTGTACACGATGAACGTCATTGCGAACCCATCCCTGACGATTAATGGGCAAGCGGTCGACGCATCGACCATCACGCCGACGCTCTTATCCGAGACGTTGCAGGAAGCGGAAGAAGTCGAAGCGAATGTCGCGACCGGCTATCACGCCATCGAATTCCTGCTCTGGGGCCAGGATTTGAACGGTACCGGTCCGGGGGCAGGCACGCGGCCGGCGACGGATTTCAGCACGACCGATTGCACAGGCGGAAATTGTGACCGCCGCGCGGCCTATCTGAAGGCGGCGAGTACGCTTCTGATTGCGGACCTTGAAGAGATGGTTGCCAATTGGACCGTGGACGGTGCCGCACGAGAAGCCCTCTTGGCCGACCCGACGACCGGCATCGCCGCTATCCTCACCGGTATGGGCTCGCTCTCCTACGGGGAACTGGCTGGCGAACGGATGAAACTTGGCCTGCTGCTTCATGATCCGGAGGAAGAGCATGATTGCTTCTCCGACAATACCTACAACTCCCACTACTTCGATCAGATGGGTGTCCGAAACGTTTATAGCGGTCACTATCTGCGTATTGACGGGTCTGTGGTTTCCGGCCCGTCGGTCGCTGATTTGGTTGCTGCCAAGGACAAGGCGCTGGACGCGGAAATCGCTGCCAAGCTCGACGCTACTGTTGCGGCCATGGCGGCGATGAAGGCGCGCGGCGAAACTGTCGAAGCTTACGATCAAATGATCGGTGAGGGGAATGACGCAGGAAATGCGGTCGTTCAGGCCGCCATCGACGGATTGGTCGATCAGGCGCGCTCGATCGAACGTGCTGTCGCCACGTTGGACCTTACTGCGATCGACTTCGAAGGTTCAGACAGTCTGGACAATCCGAACGCCGTCTTCCAATAGACGGATAGGGTTTCCCACGGATGATAGAGGCGCGCGGGCGAAAGCCTGCGCGCCGTCCGCGTTCTAGATATAGTAAAGCGACGGTGTTCCATGGCGTCTTGTGTCAGAGGCAACGGATTGAAGGACGTGTTTCTGGGTGGTTGCGGCAAAGTTGTGCCCGCGATTGTTGTTTCGATTCTGGCTTTGATGACGACGCCGGTCCAAGCCGATGGCCAAACGATACGGGACGACCTTTCCAAGGACGACGCGGCGCGCGTTGCAGCAGTAACGGCGCCAGCTACCAATTTTTCCGCCGCTGAACAGTACGAACGCATGGCGGGCGGGGCCGGAACATCTTTAGCCAAGGCCGACCGGGACGCTTTTTCGCACGCCTTCGAAAATCTTTCGGCCGAAAAGCGGCAGGACTTTGTTTTAGGCAATGGTTTGTTCAAGAAGCTTTGGGTGTCGGCGCCGTCCTCGACCCAAGCGTCGGACGGCCTCGGACCTCTCTACAATGCGCGTTCTTGCCATCGCTGTCACATCAACAACGGCCGCGGACATCCCCCGGAGGGCCCTGGCGACAGGTCGGTGTCGATGTTCTTGCGGCTCTCAGTTCCGCCGCGGACAGCCGCGGAACAGGCGCTTCTGGACGATAAGAGGGCACTGCGTCTGCCGGAACCGACCTATGGCGGGCAGTTGCAGGAACTGGGTTTGCCCGGGCTGCATGCCGAAGGGCGAATGGTCGTCGCGTATGAGACTGTGAAAGTGGAATTGGGCGAAGGGGAGATCGTCGAGTTACGCCGGCCAAGCTATACCGTTGCGGGCTTGTCCCAGGGAGCGATGCGCGACGACGTCATGCTGTCCCCCCGCGTGGCACCGCCGATGATCGGGCTGGGATTGTTGGAAGCAATCCATTCCGCCGATATTGTGGCAAAGTCGGATCCGGATGACCGGGACGGCGACGGTATATCCGGCCGGATCAATCTAGTGCGCGACAAATCGTCCGGGGCCTTGGTGCCGGGCCGCTTCGGGTGGAAAGCATCGATAGCAGGAATTGAGCAACAATCCGCCGAAGCATTCTCGGGCGATATAGGGATATCCACCCCAATGTTCCCTGATTCCTATGGCGACTGCACTGCCGCCCAAACCGAATGTCGCGGCCGTCAAATCGGCGTACAGGTGCGCTTGGGAGATACGGAGGCGCCGGATCCGATCCTTGATCTAGTTGCCTTTTACGCTAGGAATTTAGCGGTTCCCGCGCGACGGGATGTGAGCGACCCCGATGTCTTGAAGGGGAAGGCCCTGTTCCATCAGGCCGGATGTGCCGCTTGTCATACACCTAAATTCGTCACGGACCGAAATGCCCGTCAGCCGGAGCATCGCTTCCAATTGATTTGGCCCTATTCGGATATGTTGCTTCACGATATGGGCGAAGCATTGTCCGACCATCGACCGGTAGGGGACGCGGCGGGCTCGGAATGGCGCACTGCTCCTTTGTGGGGGATCGGCTTGACCCATACGGTCAATGGGCACACCTATTTTCTGCACGACGGTCGGGCGCGTTCGCTTATCGAAGCCATCATGTGGCATGGGGGCGAGGCGCGGCAGGCCCGCGAAGCCGTCACGGCAATGTCGCGTAAAGAACGCCAATATTTGATCCGTTTTCTGGAGTCTTTGTGATGATTGGATGTGGATGGTTTGGTCGTCGGTTTTTGGGTCGAAGCATGTCGGTTTTGGCATTCTGCATAGCCGCTTTGACCGCTTCGACGGCATCCGGCGATGAAATCGACCTTTCGCCCGTACTATCCGAAATGGTCGATGGAGTGATCATTCCCGCATACGAGAAATTCGTTGAGGTATCTGAAGACGAAGTTATCGCGATAGAGTCGCTATGCGCAGGCCCGGACGAGGACACATTGAAATCGGCACGGGCGGGATTTGCCACGCTCGTCTATGGGTTCTCGCGAATTGAAGCGATGCGTTTCGGCCCTGCCCGCGAGGAAAACCGGTTTGAAAGACTGTTCTTCTGGCCCGATCGCCGCAGCCGCGGTCTGCGCCAGGTAGAGGGGATCATCCAGGAAGAAGATACTTCCGCGCTCGATGCCGGGCAGTTGGCGGAAAAAAGCGTCGCTGTCCAAGGTTTGCTTGCGCTCGATTTTGCATTGTCCGACGACGAGGCCGAAGAGGATTTGCGCCGGAAAGGAAGTTTTCGGTGCGGTTACGCCTTGGCGATTTCCCGCAGGATCGCCGCGACGGCCAAGAATTTGTTGGCGGATTGGAGCGGCCCAACCGGCTATGGCAATCAAATGAAGAATGCCGGGCCGGACCAGCCGGTTTACCGGACCAGCGGTGAGGCGATGCAGGAAATTCTGCGATCCGCCTCGGAAATGCTCACCATCGACAGGGACTTCAAGATTGCCCGCGTCATCGGTGAGCATGCCGGGGAAGCGAAATTGAAGCGCGCGCCGTTTTGGCGTTCGTCGCTCTGGTTGCGTGCGATCGACGGCAATATTGCTTTCGTCGAAGCGTTGTTCGCAGGCAATACACTTGCCGCCAAGCTGGACGATGAAAACAAGACATTGCCGAAAGAGTTGCGGTTCGAGTTGGAGCAGGCGCGGAAGGCGATCGCGGATGCTTCCGAACATGTCGAATTGGGCGTGGCCACGGATGGCATCGGTGACAAACCGCATGGCCTTCTAAAATACGCAACGGTGCCGCTGCACGGTGCGGCCGATATCCTTGAGAGCCGGCTATCCCAGGCACTCGGTTTGACTATCGGTTTTAATTCGCTCGACGGGGATTGAAATGGGCGGCAAGGCGGTGGACAGACGCGGTTTTCTGGCGGGGATGGCCGGGTTCTCCTTACTGGCGGTTTCCCCGGCCTTGGCCGATACGGGGCGTCGCATGGCCTTCATTTGCGCGATGAAAGACAGGGAAGGCTACGGCGTTGCGGCGCTTTCCGCGTCCGGAGAAATTCTGCGCCGGGAACCCCTACCGGATCGGGCGCATGGTGCCGCCATTTCACCCGACGGTGAAACAGCGGTCATCCTTGCGCGGCGACCCGGACGGTATCTCGGCGTGATGGATTTGACGGGGCGCATGCCTTTCAAGATTAGGCCGCCGCGCCCGGACCGTTTGTTTTATGGGCATGGCTTTTTTTCGGCCGACGGAAAGCTGTTCTACGCGACGGAGAACGATTTCAAGAACGAAGCCGGCGTCCTTGGCGTCTACGACACAGCAGACGGTTTCAATCGGGTTGGCGAGCTTTCGTCCGGTGGCGTGGGGCCGCATGAAGCTATTCTTATGCGGGACGGAAATACGGCTGTTGTCGCGAATGGTGGGATCATCACGCACCCAGACTATCCGCGCGAAGAATTAAACTTGCCCACGATGGACTCGACCCTGGCTTATATCGACCTTGCTTCCCAAAAAGTGACGGCGGTTCAGCGTTTGCCGAAGGAACTTTATCAGATGTCGTTCCGGCATTTGGCTGAAGATGCGCATGGCACGGTGTGGATTGGCGGCCAGTACCACGGTTCGCCTGCCGATGTCGTTCCCATGGTTTTTGTTTCAAGGTTTGCGACAGGTGTGCGCGCCTTGTCGGCACCCGATGCGGTATTCCGGAATATGCGCCATTATGTCGGATCGGTTGCCGTGGATGCCGGTCATGGTCGGGTCGCGACCACATGTCCGCGCGGCGGCGTCTGGCAGGTTTGGGATTCCGCGAACCAGAACTTGATAGCAGAACGGCGGGTAATCGACATCTGCGGTGTGGCAGCCGGCCGGGAGGGCTTTGTTGCGGTAGATGGTTTGGGGAATTTTAGGGAGGGAGAAACTGTACTCTCCGCGCACCGTTCCGTGGCCTGGGACAACCACTTATTATCATTAAATAATATATAGTTTGAGAACGACACGCATTTCCAAAAATCTAATGATTGCGAATAGTTAGCAACTACTCTTCTTTCGTTCCGGACCAATTTCCGATATATAAACATCGTTGCGCGACGGAGCCGGAGCTTGCTTGATAAAGGTGACGGGCGCGCCACTCACCAACACAAAAAAAGGTGAAGATATGAAAGGCGACAAGGAAGTACTTAAACACCTGAACGGGATCCTCAAGAACGAGCTGACCGCCATCAACCAGTATTTCCTGCATGCGCGGATGCTGAAGGATTGGGGTTACAAGAATCTTGCAGATACGGTTTATCACGAATCGATTGGCGAGATGAAACACGCCGACATGCTGATCGACCGCATCCTGATGCTGGACGGGCTTCCCAACCTGCAGGATCTGGGTAAGTTGAAGATCGGTCAGAATGTGCCGGAAATGTTCGAAGCGGACTTAGCGCTGGAAGAGACGAATCAGGGACAGCTAAAAACCGCCATCGTCAAATGCGAGGAAAAGCGGGACTTCGTGTCGCGTGAAATTTTCGAGAAGATACTGGACGATACCGAAGAACATATCGACTGGATCGAAACGCAGCAGCATCTTATTAGCCAGACCGGCCTGCCGAATTACTTGCAAGAGCATATGTTCGAGAAAGACGCCAGTTAGTCTTTCGCCGAACGTTGAGTGGGACGAACGGGTACAGGGGCGGCGCCGGTTTGGGTGTCGTCCCTTTCATTTAGGGATGCGGTCTTCAATGTTTCCCCAGCCGGTGCGCCGGGAGAAGCACTATCCGCGACAGAGGCGGGATATTCACCCGCCAAGTCCCGCCAGACTTTCGCAGTTTTGAAGATAAACATTGGCCCTAGGCCGCCACAACCCGGCCTTCCCCATCGGGGATAGCCCAATTGTCGTCGCGGTGCTCACGCATCATTTCAGCAATGTTTTCAGCGCAGCAACCGCATTGGCGCTCAGCACCGCAGGCGCGGTAAACATCGTCCACGGACCCGTGCCCTTGTGCGATCGCGTCTTTTAATTCGCTATCACTGAGCGCGTTGCAGATGCAGATGAACATGCGCTTCCTCCATAACTGAACGAAACACACTTAGTGATAATGCGAGTGATTGTCAATTGCGTGAAAGAATTCTCGCATTTGTGTGAACGCGGATAGCGCGATTTCGCGTCAGTGACCGGGCGGGTGTGTGTTTTCAGGTTTCATCGGGTAGGCGGCGGGCAAGAGAACCAAGCCCAGAGCGGTCAGTCCCCCGATCACCAGCCAAGCCTCGTTTACCGCCAAGACCAGTCCGGCTTTTTCGAACATCGGCCGCACGAATGACATCATCTCCGGTGACAAAGCCGTGCCGTCGGATGGCACCATATCCAGCGGGATGCCGACGAAATTGGCGGCTTCCGGATCTTTCGCAAGAACGCGATCACCAAGCGCCGAGGCATGATGTGGGGCACGTTGCCAAAGGATCGTATCGACCAGTGCAATCCCGATGGCGCCACCTAGATTCCGCATCAGGTTGAACAAGGCGCTTCCGTCGGGGACGTCTTCCGCGCGCAACAGGCCCAGCGCCAGGCGGGTCGGTGGCAGCAGGCAAAACATGATCGACACACCGCGGACGATTTGTGGCCAGAACATCTCGTCGAAATCGGTGGCGGTGGTTTGAAAGCCGCTCATCCCCAAGCCAATCGCGAAACCGACAAAGCCGATGAGGCTGAGAAGCCGTGGGTCGATCCTCCGCTCTAACTGTACGGCAATGGGGGCCGTCGCCAGCTGCGCGGCGCCGGTCACCAGCATAGTCAGCCCGATCTCCAGCGGTGAGTGGCCGCGAACAAGACCCAGGAAGACCGGCATCAAATAGACTGAGGCGAATAGCCCGATACCGAACAGAAAGCTCAGACCGCAGGCGACCGCGAAGTTCCGGTCCGCGAATAGTCGCAGCCTGGCGACAGGCGTTGCGGCTGCCAGACTGCGCGCGATGAAGCCGCCGGCGGCCAGGACCGATGCGATGAGTAGGACAAGAACCGGTATCGCCGTCCATCCGTCGGACGGCCCATCCTTCAAACCGATTTCCAGACAGGTAAGACTGACTGCCAGCAGGATAACGGCGGCCCAATCCAACCGTGACAAAAGGCTCAAGCGCGTTTCCTCGCGCGGGACGGTCATTGCCGCGATGGCCAGGGCCGCAATGCCCGGCACGATGTTTACCAGAAACAGCCAGGACCAGTCGAAAGTGTCGGTGATATAGCCGCCGACCGTCGGTCCGATGGTTGGGGCCAGAACCGCGAGACCACCGGCTATGGTGGTCGCCATCGCCTGTTTCTTTTCCGGGAACAACAGAAAGACGGCTGAAAATACCAGTGGGATCAGGCAGCCGCCGGAAAATCCCTGTATGGTTCTGGCAATGATCAGCAGCTCGAACCCGTAAGAATAGGCGCAGCCGACCGATGCCAGAAGAAAGACCGAGAGGGATATCAGGAATATCCCCCGCAAGCCAAAGCTGCGGGTCAGAAACCCGGTAAGGGGAATCGCGATGACCTCAGCGATGAGATAGGCGGTTTGAACCCAACTCATCTGCTCGTTGGGGATATCCAGCGCGGCGCTGATCGCCGGCAGGGATGTTACAACGATTTGAATATCAAGGATCGCCATGAACATGCCGAGGCACATGGCGATGAACCCAATCCAGCGGGCGGAGTTTTGGAGCATGACGGCCTTACGCCTTACGACTGTGAGGAATTGGGGTGCGATTGATTAGCACAGGAGTCGCCCCGGTGCGCTATTCGGACTTTTCATGAGGGCTTTCGGGGTATCCAATGCAACTCATCCGTTACGGTGATTTTCGGTGGCGCCCAGGCCGCCGACTGCGCCGGGTTGTTTTGCCATATATCTCTCCGGGGACTTCCTGCCATGTCACCACGCGCACATCCACATCTGCTCGACCTACCGATCCTGCCGATCGGAGAAAGTTCCGTGCCTGGAGCCAAGCGGATTGTTCCGTTGGCTAACAACGAAGCGACAGAGCCGCCTTCGGCCGCCGCGCAGGAAGCGGCCAGGAAAGCGATGGCGGGTGCGAATTTTTATCCCAGCGTAACGCATGCTGAACTTAAAAGCGCGATAGGCGCGGCCTATGGGGTCGATCCGGCCAAAGTGGTCTGCGGCAATGGGTCAAGTGAGATTATAGCACTCCTGGCGCAGGCTTATGCCGGGCTGGGCGATGAAGTAATCATCGGCCGCCACGGCTATCTGTATTTTTCGATCTGTGCGCGAATGGCAGGCGCTGCACCGGTCTATGCGGTTTCCGCCGGCAATGCCAATCACCTCAGTTTCGGATTGCAGGCGGCCTTGGATGCGGTGACGCCCAAGACCCGGATCGTGTTCCTGGACAATCCCTGCAATCCCTTGGGCACCTATGTGTCCCGCAATGATTTGAGGACTTTCCGGGACAAGTTGCCGGAGGATGTGCTGCTGGTTATCGACGGTGCATATGCTGACTATGCTACGGCCGATGATTTCGACCCGGGCGACGATTTGGTGCTGGCCGGCGAGAACACGGTCGTCTTGCGAACCTTTTCCAAGATATACGGCCTTGCGGGGTTGCGGGTCGGATGGGCCCATGCGCCGGCATCGGTGGAAGAAGTTCTGAACAAGGTGATGCGGCCGGGTAATCTTTCCAGCGTGTCACTCGCGGCAAGCGAAGCGGCGGCCAAGGAACAAGCCCTTGTCGTGAACCGACGGAAGAGGAACCAACTGGCGCGCGATGCTTTCGCGGCATCGCTTGAAGCCGATCTGGGATTCACGGTCTTGCCGAGCCAGGCGAATTTCCTATTGGTCACACCACCGCCAAATGCACCGATGGATGCATCGGCCCTATACGAGGGATTGATGGCGGAAGGCGTCCTGGTCCGGCAAATGGGGCCGTACCAATTGCCGGATAGTTTACGGATCAGTGTTGGCACGGACGAAGAGATGAATATCGCCCTGGCAGCGATCAAAATGTTGGAGGCAGCATGAGCGGACCAAAACAGGCTTCGAACGAAAACGCTGCCCCCGGCGCAAGCCGAAGCGGCGCTTTGCCGAACCCGGATATGACGGAAGCGGCAGAGGTCGTGCTGCCCTGCGCGGATTTCGACGCATGTCTGGAATTTTATCGGCACGAACTTGGTTTCAAGATCGAAACCATCTATCCGGCGGACAAGCCGACAACGGCGATCGTTTTCGGCCATGGTGTCCGGTTGCGGCTGGAGCGTAGCGCGGAGCCTGCCGCGGTCACTTTGCGCCTGACGAGTACCGATCCAGCCTTCAAGGCGCCGGTCGATGTCACCGCGCCGAACGGTGCGCGGATCATCATCGCGCCGAAGGACAAAGGTTATATCCTACCGCCCATCGACCAATCCTTCGTCTTTCAACCGATCGGCGAGGAGCCGGATTGGGGGGCGGGGCGCGCCGGGATGCTATACCGCGACCTGATACCGAACCGGCAGGGCGGCCGGTTCATTGCCTCTCACATTCAAATTCCGACCGGGGGGCCTGTTCCCGACTACGTGCATTTCCACAAGGTCCGGTTTCAGATGATCTACTGCAAGGCAGGCTGGGTCCGGCTTGCTTATGAAGACCAGGGCGAACCCTTCATCATGAAAGCGGGGGACTGCGTCTTGCAGCCGCCGGAAATCAGACACCGGGTACTGGAATGTTCGGACGGGTTGGAAGTCGTCGAAATCGGCTGTCCGGCGGAACATCCGACCATGGTTGATCACGCAATGACCTTGCCGACGGGCAAACTGGACCCGGACAGGGACTTCAACGGACAGCTTTTTGTCCGTCACGACGCGGGAAAAGCGACTTGGCATCCATGGCGCTTCGATGGTTTTGAGTATCGTGATCTTGGGATTGAGGCTGCGACACATGGCCTGGCGCGGGTTCGCGTTGCCAAGGCCGTGGGCCTAACGGATGCCAAAGGGAAAACGGCATTCCATACCGGAGAATTCCTGTTCCTGTTCGCGCTATCCGGTCATGGATCGCTGTCGGTTGAGGGGGAGGGCGTGTTCAAACTGTCACCCGGCGACTCGACCGTCATTCCGGCGGAGACGCCGTTCAGCGTCAACAGCGACAGCGATGGATTGGAACTGCTGGAAATCGGAATTCCTGCCGAAGACTGACCAACCGGGACGGTGTGTGACGTATTGAAACGGGGTTGTCCGCCTCCGATTTATCGGGAAGGGCGAAAAATCCCGAATAACGCTGCTGGTATGCGGTTTGCAGTCGGATATGCTAGTGAAAGCAAACGTGTCGTGGCTATACTGTAGCAAGTCGTGGCGGAGGTGATGCTCCGCCGCGGGTTTTCTGATTCCGGCCGCAAATTGTCGCGCCAGTGGAACTGATGGAACGGATCGAATGAATTCCAATGTGCAGGGTTTCCTGAACCTGATGGGGCGCCGCCGGGGGCTCGTCACGTCGATTGTCATTGGCGCCGCCCTTGGGTGGGTCGTCGGCTGCGTGAATGCGGGATATCCGGCCGCAGACGCACGTTTGGCGGCGGACAAGCTTGAAAAGGAAATCATGGCGCTTCGGTCCGATGCGGCGCCGACACGCGCGGTGGGCCAAGACCTGCGCTTGTTCGAACGCGTTTTTGATTTGGTGAAGGAAGATTACGTCCATCCGGTAGACGATAACGCGCTGATGGCCGCGGCGACGGAAGGGCTGAAGAACGCTTTGGCGGAAAAAGCAGACCTTCCGCATGATCAACTGGTCGGTGCCGCCACCAAAGCGATGTTGAGTTCGCTCGATCCATACAGCGAGTACATGGACCGCAGGGCGTTTCAAAGCCTGCGGGAGGAAACCCGGGGCCGCTTTGGTGGTCTGGGTATTGAGATTACGAAACGCGACGGGCCGTTGAAGGTCGTCAGCCCGATCGAGGGAACGCCGGCCGAGCGCGCCGGTCTGATGCCGGGAGACATTATTACCCATGCCGACGGCACGCCGATTGAACCGCTCAGCCTGGTCGATGCGGTTGAATTGCTGCGCGGCGAGCCCGGAACGTCCGTTCTGTTGACGATCGCCCGTGCAAACACGTCGGATTTCGATGTCAGCGTCCGCCGGGAACTGATCCATGTGGTGTCGGTGAAAAGCAGGCTGGAAGGTGACGTCGGCTATCTTCGGATCAGCAGTTTCAGTGAAGATACCGGGGCGGATCTGGCCGATGCCATTCAGAAGATACGCGACGAGACTCAAGACAAGGTGCAGGCTTTCGTCCTCGACCTGCGCAACAATCCGGGCGGGTTGTTGACGCAGTCGGTGCGGGTGGCGGATCTGTTCCTGGATTCAGGTCTTGTCGTCTATACCAAGGGCCGGGATCACGAACAGCGCTTCGAAAGCCATGGCGGCGATCTGACGAATGAACGGCCCGTGGTCGTCCTGATCAACAAGGGTAGTGCATCGGCATCCGAAATCGTTGCCGGGGCCTTGCAGGATCGCCGCCGCGCGGCCTTGGTCGGCGAAAAGAGCTTTGGCAAGGGATCGGTTCAGACGATCTTCGACCTGCCCGACCGGCGGGGTATGAAACTGACCACGGCGCTGTATTTCACACCGGGTGGCCATTCTGTCGAAGGCGGTATCACGCCGGATGTCGAAATCGCCGACGATCCGGACACGGAAGAGGACGAACAGCTTCGCCGCGCTTTAGCGCTTGCAGTCGAACTCGCCGGTGGCCCGTCGGTGTATTGGAATAGCGGCGCCGTGCAATAGGCGCGGTCGCTGGTCGTATCCGTGGGGAACCTTCAATATCGCCTTCTTGAGCCTGCGGAGGTTCCCGAATTCACGAATCTCTGCGCCGCTATGGCCGCCTTTCACGGCGCAGCGGAGCCTTTGCCACGAGAGCAATGGGCGCAAAAGCTCGCCGCGGATGGGCCCGGCGGCTCTCAGTACTTTGAGGCTGTTTGTGCGTTCGACGACCGCAAAATGGTCGGGTTCCTTGTCTTCAGTTCGGTTTACGAAACTGTTTTCCCCGGCAATGGGGCGTTTGTCCGCGATGTTTTCGTCCTCGAAACTTACCGGCGTCAGGGCGTTGGCCGGAACCTGATGGCGAATTTCGCCCAACTTTGCCTGGACCGGGGATGGCGGCGGGTAGACTGGCACGCGGATCGGCTAGATTTCGATGCCCGCACCTTCTACGACATGCTGTGCACCGACAGTTTCAAGCTAGACCGCCTATCTTACCGGATCGAAGGGGACGAAATTGAGACCCTGGCCGGAAAGGGCGATGACGACCATAACCAGAGCTGAAATCGACGGTTGTTGGGATACACCAAGGGGATGCCCCGTGGGGATGCCCCGGGGGGATGCTCAAGCGGCGTGCTCAAGGTGGATTCTGGGTCGATACCAGGCAGACCGATTATCAACAGTCCGTTTCCTGGGAAGGGTGGGTCTGCCCTTGAGGAGGAGACCCCAAATTGTGTAGGGTGTCTGAAAGGGTTCGACGGCGGCAAAGCCGCGCGACAGAACGTTTTCAGGGACATTTTCTGTAATCGGAGCGTGGCGAACAGCCGCCCGCCTCCTGTGTGTTAACGGAACGCCACAGGCGTTTGAGTAGGGATATCGTTATGACCGATCTGGGGAACTCGCCGGCCAGCCGAGACATTGCTTATGTCATGCACCCGTATACGAACTTGAAGAAGCACAAGGAAACGGGCCCGTTGATCATCGAACGCGGCGAAGGCGTGCATGTTTATGACGACAGCGGCAAGGAATATATCGAAGCGCTCGCCGGTCTTTGGTGCACATCCCTCGGTTTCAACGAGGAGCGGCTGATCAATGCCGCGACCGAACAGCTTCGCAAGCTGCCCTACTATCACATCTTCGCGCATAAAAGCACGATGCCCGTGATTGATCTGGCCGAGCGGCTGATCAATATGGCGCCGGTTCCGATGTCGAAAGTGTTCTTCGCTAATTCCGGCTCTGAAGCGAACGACACGGTCGTGAAACTCGTTTGGTACTACCACAACGCCATAGGCAAGCCGGGAAAGAAGAAAATTCTGGCCCGTATCAAAGGTTATCATGGTGTGACGGTCGCCGCGGCGAGCATGACGGGTCTGCCGGCAAACCACGCGGATTTCGACTTGCCGATCGCCAATATCATGCATGTCGATTGTCCGCACCACTGGATGTTCGCGGAGGCTGGTGAGAGCGAGGTCGACTTCGCGACGCGCCTGGCCGCCAATCTGGAAAAGCGCATTCTGGAAGAAGGCCCGGAAACGGTTGCCGCCTTCATCGCCGAACCGATCATGGGCGCGGGCGGGGTCATCCTGCCGCCGGAAACCTATTTCGAGAAGGTCCAAGCTGTCCTCAAGAAGTATGACATTCTGATGATCGCTGATGAGGTGATTTGCGGTTTTGGGCGGACTGGGAACCCCTGGGGCTCGCAGACCTTCAATATCCAGCCGGATATTTTGAGCTGCGCGAAAGCCCTGTCCTCAGCCTATTTGCCGATTTCGGCGGTGATGGTGAACGATAAGGTAGCCGACGTGGTTTCCGATAATTCCGGCAAGATCGGAACGTTCGGCCATGGCTATACCTATACCGGTCATCCGGTTTCGGTCGCCGTTGCGCTGGAAACCCTGAAGATTTACGAAGAGCGGAAGATTTTCGACCATGTGAAGGCCGTGGCACCGCGCCTTCAGGATGGGCTGCGGAAATATGCGGATCACCCGCTTGTGGGCGAGGTCCGCGGCACAGGCCTGATTGCGGCGGTACATCTGGCCAAAGACAAGGAAAAGCGCGAAATGTTCGACCCTGCGCTTGCCGTGGCGCCATATCTATATGGCCGGATGCAGGAACACGGTGTCATAACGCGGGCGATCGGGACCGATGCGATTGCATTCTCCCCGCCCTTGATCATCACCGAAGCCCAACTGGATAAGGTTGTCGATGCCGTTGGCAAAGGATTAGATGAAACTTATGCTTGGCTTAAGAGCGAAGGACATGTGTAGGACGGCAATGAGCCGGCGCGACAATTAATCCCCGTTCCATCCGGTCCGGTCGCGCATATGTTGGCTTTTCTGGCCCTGTGTCGCTGGACGGGTTAAAAGCGCACCGTGTATCGGGTGGAAACGATAGGAATGACTGATGGCATTTGAAGGCGATTATCTGGGCTTTTTTCGCGAAAGCCTCGAGAAACTCCGGGAAGAGGGCAATTATCGGGTCTTCGCGAATTTGGAGCGTCGCTCGGATTCGTTTCCCCATGCCAAGCGCCACACTGAGAATGGCGAGGAGGACGTGCTCGTCTGGTGTTCCAACGATTATTTGGGCATTGGCCAGGATTCCCGTGTGCGCGAAGCGATGATCGAAACGATCAAAGCGCAGGGCGCGGGCGCCGGCGGCACTCGGAATATTTCCGGCACAAATCGGCTTCACGGTGAATTGGAGCGGCAACTTGCTTCCCTGCATGGGAAGGAGGCCGCCCTTCTTTTCACATCCGGTTATGTTGCAAATTTGACCGCGTTGTCGACGCTGGCGTCGCGTTTGCCTGGTTGCATCGTCTATTCCGATAGCGAAAACCACAATTCGATGATCGAAGGGATTCGCCAAGGGCGGTCGGACAAGCGAGTTTTCCGCCACAATGACCCGGCCCATCTGGATGAATTGATGGCGGCGGACGATCCTTCCCGCCCGAAGATTGTCGCCTTCGAGAGTGTTTACTCAATGGATGGGGATATATCTCCGATCTCCGAAATCCTCGATGTCGCTGAAAAGTACAATGCGATTTCGTTCTTAGATGAAGTGCATGCTGTGGGTATGTATGGCGAGCATGGGGCCGGTGTCGCGGAACGCGATGGGGTCATGGATCGTGTCGATATACTGCAAGGTACGTTGGGCAAGGCATTCGGCGTTATCGGCGGTTATATTGCCGCCAAGGCTGAACTGATCGACTTTGTCCGTTCCTTCGGCAATCCGTTCATCTTTACAACTGCCTTGCCGCCGGCCATTGCCGCGGGCGCGTTGAAGGCAATTGAGATTCTGCGGGACGCGAAGGATATTCGTGCCAAGCATCAAGAACGAGCAGCGACTGTAAAGGCGCGCCTGCGTCAGGCCGGGATTCCGATTTTGCCGTCGGTGACTCATATCGTACCCGTCCTTATTGGGGATGCTGAGAAGTGCAAGAAGGCCTCAGACATGTTGTTGAACGATTTCAACATCTATGTTCAGCCGATCAACTACCCGACCGTGGCAAAAGGCACAGAGCGTTTGCGTGTCACGCCGACGCCGCACCATGACGATGATGCAGTCGATCGTCTGATCAATGCCTTGGACAAGGTGTGGACTGCGTTGGATTTGCCACGCACTTCATCCGCTCAAGCGGCAGCAGAGTAAGTTCCACCACTCAATGAGCCGTAAGCCGGGGTATATCTATCCCGGCGAATGGGCGCGTATGGGCAAAAACGCTTCGTTCCTGCGGCAGGCGAAGGGAGATCTGCACCCACTTGTGACGCCTCAGAAATATTTTTGTTTATTTACCCTGGCCAATCCCCGTTTTGGTGCGTTAGGCTACATGCGCAGCCGGTAAAGAGCTGTGCATGGCCGGGCAGCCGGTTCGGTCATGACAATGTCTGAACAGGAGCATGTTGGTCGTTTTCGGTCCCGGGGAGGGGCCGCACGGCCGTTATGCAAGGGGCTAATTAAATCGGGATGACCGCCGACCATATCGTAAGATTCGAAAACGTTCAGAAGAGTTACGACGGCGAGTCCCTCGTCGTTAAAAACTTGAACCTCAACGTCGAGAGGGGCGAGTTCCTGACAATGTTGGGGCCGTCCGGATCCGGGAAAACCACCTGTTTGATGATGTTGGCGGGGTTTGAACCTGCCACGCATGGTGAGATTTTTCTTAACGAACAACCAATCAACAACGTTCCGCCGCATAAACGTGGGATAGGCATGGTTTTCCAAAACTATGCATTGTTCCCCCATATGACGGTTGCCGAGAATTTGGCTTTTCCGTTGGAGGTCAGGAAACTTCCGAAAGCGGATGTTGAAGCCAAGGTGAAGCGTGCGCTCGAAATGGTGCAGCTCCCCGAATTCGGCGGCCGGCGGCCGGCGCAGCTGTCAGGTGGTCAGCAGCAGCGTGTCGCAGTCGCGCGCGCACTGGTCTTTGAGCCCGACCTCGTGTTGATGGATGAACCGCTTGGCGCGTTGGATAAAAATCTGCGCGAGGAAATGCAGTACGAGATCAAACATATCCATGACAATCTGGGTGTGTCTGTCGTGTACGTTACGCATGATCAATCCGAAGCGCTGACAATGTCCAACCGTGTCGCTGTTTTTGATGACGGTGTGATTCAACAGCTAGCGGCGCCTGACGTGCTCTATGAAGAGCCGGTCAATGCTTTTGTCGCCTATTTCATAGGTGAGAATAATCGTCTTCTTGGAACAGTCCGGGAAGTGACAGGCGACTATTGCATGGTCGAGTTGGACGGCGGTGGCGGTGTGGTCAAAGCACTTGCGATCAACATAGGCGGTGTCGGTAGCAGGACGACGCTCTCGCTCCGACCGGAACGGGTCGTTCTTTCGCCGGCAGAAGGTGCTGTTCCAAACGTTCTCACTGGAACGGTCAAGGAACTGATCTATCTGGGAGATCATATCCGAACGCGTATGACCGTCAGCGGCAATGACGAGTTCATCGTGAAAGTACCCAATGCCCATGGACATGCCAGCCTCAAGGCAGGCGATACTGTTCAGTTGGGTTGGGTTGCGGAAGATAGCCGCGCGCTGGATGCGCCCCAAGACGGCGGTCCTGCGTAGGCTGGACGGTGTTAGGGCTATGCTGCCTTTGAGCACCCTTTTGTATTATCTCATAGCCACAGTAACAAACTGGGAGAATAAGTGATGAAAACAGTCCTTCGTACAACGGCGATGGCAGCGGTTGTGTCCGTTGCCGCGTTTGGTACGGCACAAGCACAGGACTTGACGGTCGTGTCTTGGGGCGGTGCCTATACGGCAAGCCAACAAAAGGCCTATCATGATCCCTACATGAAGATGAATCCTGGCGTTAACATCATCAATGATGACAGCGCTGCGGAAGGTTTGGCCAAGCTTCGTGCGCAGGTCGAATCCGGGAACGTCACCTGGGATCTCGTCGACATGGTCGCTTCATCCGCGATTACAGCCTGCGACGAAGGCCTGGCGATGGAATTCGATCCGGACGAGTGGCTGGCCCCCGCGCCGGACGGCACGCCCGCTTCGAAAGACTTCTTCAGTGGAACGCTGACGCCGGGTGGCACAAACTGCTTTATCCCGCAGATTGTGTATTCGACGACGTTCGGATATCGCACGGATATGCTGGACAACAAGCCGACCAGCATTGCCGATGTCTTCGATCTGGAAAAATTCCCGGGTAAACGCTCCCTGGAAAAGAACGTTGCTAACGGCAACTTGGAATGGGCATTGATCGCCGATGGCGTGCCGGCCGACAAAGTCTACGAAGTCCTTTCCACGCCGGAAGGTGTTGACCGTGCATTCGCCAAGTTGGACACGATCAAGGATGAGGTCGTCTGGTGGACCAAGGGTGCACAGCCGCCGCAGCTGCTGGCCGATGGTGAAGTCGTGATGGCCTCCGCGTATAACGGTCGCCTGTTCTCCGCCATTGCGGAAAAGGATCAGCCGATTGCCATGATGTGGGACTATCAGGTCTTCGATCTCGACGGCTGGGTGGTTCCTGTCGGTACCAAGAACCTCGAAGCGGTTAAAGAATACCTGTACTTCGCAACGGACACGCAGCGTCTTGCCGACCAAGCCAAGTACATCTCATACGGCCCGGCGCGGTATTCTTCCGCACCGCTGGTTGGTAAGCACGCCGACCTTGGCATCGATATGAAACCGCATATGCCGACGGATCCGGCCAACGCGAAGACCACGTTGAACTTGGACTACGTGTGGTGGGCGGACCATCGCGAAGAGCTGAACGAGCGTTTCAACGCTTGGCTGGCTCAGTAGACGGTTAAGGTTTTCGGGGCGGCTATGCGCCGCCCCGGAACCGTTCCGGTTTCTTGGTCACGTCGTTTACCGGACAATATTCTTGGGGCAAAAGGGGTAGAGAATGGCTGATACCACGATGACGACGGCGGATGGTATTCCGCTAAAGGTCAGTCTTCGAAAGGCCCTGATGCGCCAAAAGATGCGCGCACTAATGTTGGTCGCGCCTCTGTTTTTCTTTTTGTTTATCACTTTCGTTATGCCGATTTTGGACATGCTGTTCCGCAGTGTGGACAACAGCATTGTTCCCGACATCCTGCCGCGTACGGTTTTGGCCCTCGAAGAATGGGACCCCGACGTTGTTGATGTTCCACCGGAAGCCGCATTTGAGGCCATGGTGAAAGACATCCAAGAAGGATATGAGGCGAAGACGATCGGTCGGGTCGGGCGCCGCTTGAATTTCGAAAATCCTGGAATGTCCAGCCTGTTCCGCAAATCGGGACGCCGTACGAAAAAAATCAATGAAGCCCCTTATAAAGAAGCGTTGATCGCAATCGACGATAGGTGGGGCGAATCTCAGACATGGCGGGTTATCAAGAAACTTTCGCCAAAATATACAGCCTCCTACTTCCTGCAGGCAGTCGACATGCAGGAGACAGTTGACGGCGAGATTACTTGGCAACCGGAAGAATATCAGGTTTACCTGAATCTGTTTTGGCGCACGCTCGTCATGAGCGGAATAATCACAATCCTGACAATCATATTGGGATATCCGGTCGCTTATCTTCTGGCGACCTTGCCGTTGCGGACAAGTAACCTTTTGATGATCCTGGTGCTGTTACCGTTTTGGACATCGCTGCTCGTTCGGACAACGTCGTGGATCGCGCTCTTACAGACACAAGGCATCTTGAATGACTTGTTTGTGCTCGTCGGCTTGGTCGATGACGACGACCGTTTGCAGATGATCCACAACCAGTTCGGTACGATTGTGGCCATGACCCACATTCTGCTGCCGTTTATGATTTTGCCGCTCTATTCGGTCATGAAGACCATTCCACCGTCTTACATGCGGGCGGCGCGCTCCATGGGTGCCAATCCTGCGCTGGCCTTCGTGCGGGTCTACATGCCGAATACCGTGTCCGGCGTTGGCGCGGGGTCGATCTTGGTCTTCATTTTGGCGATTGGGTATTACATCACGCCGGCGCTGGTCGGTGGTCGAACCGGTACGTTCATCTCGAACTATATTGCGACCTATATCAGTGGGGCCGCCCAGAACTGGGGACTGGCCGCGGCCTTGGGGATCATTTTGCTCGCCTTGGTTCTCGTACTCTATCTGCTCTACGACAAGATCGTAGGCATCGATAACATGAAGCTGGGTTAAGGGGGGTAGATCAATGTCGTTACCGGCTTATGCAGGCCCCGGAGAAACCGCTTGGTACTACACTTACCGTGCGATCTGCGGCCTCATCTTCACATTCCTGATCGTACCGATCTTCGTGATCATACCGCTTAGCTTCAATGCGGAGCCTTACTTCACGTTCACTCCGGAAATGCTGGCTTTCGATCCGGAAGGATATAGCCTGAAATGGTATGCGGAGTTTTTCACAGACACCTCTTGGCGCAATGCAGTCATTAACAGTTTCATCATCGCGATTTGCGCAACGCTGATTTCGACGACGCTGGGTACTGTGGCCGCATTGGGGTTGTCCCAGTCGGCGATGCCGTATCGTACCGCTATGATGGCCATGATGATCTCGCCGATGATCGTGCCGCTGATCATTTCGGCTGCGGGAATGTATTTTTTCTACACGCGCATCGGCCTGGGTTCGACGCATTTGGGCGTCATTCTGGCCCATGCTGCTTTGGGAACCCCCTTTGTCGTCATCACCACAACGGCAACCATGGTCGGGTTCGACAGGTCCCTTATCCGTGCTTCCAATAATTTGGGCGCGGATGGCATAACGACCTTCTTCAAGGTCATCGTGCCCCTGATCTTGCCGGGCGTTATTTCCGGTGCGCTGTTTGCCTTTATCACCTCGTTCGATGAAGTCGTTGTGGTGCTTTTCGTGGGCTCTGTCGAGCAACGGACAATTCCTTGGAAGATGTTCTCCGGCATTCGGGAAGAAATCAGGCCGACGATCCTGGCGGTCGCGACTCTACTGGTTTGTATCTCGATTTGCCTACTGACGACGCTGGAACTGCTGCGCCGTCGTAACGAACGCATGCGGGGTTTGTCTCCGGGCTAGGAAGTCTTAAAGTCGCGTTGTCGGTTGAAACAGTAGTTGCGAGTCGTTCGCATAAACACTATGTCACTCATAGTCATGTTTCGACCTCTCCTGTGATTGGAACAACGCAATGTACGGTGACAAGTCTCTTACTCCTGCGGAAACCATGCGCCTTGCGGTGTTGGGCGCGCTGACGGAAGGCGATGTCTCTTACGCGGATCTGGCCACCAGCGTGCGGCATTTCGTCGAACGCATGGTTGGCCCCTCTTTGGAGCTCCTAGGGTCTTCTCTGGAAGTGTTGCGCCTTGAAGGCTTGATCGAAGCCGCCGACGGTCGCAGCGGCGATCAGGTGCCGATGCGTTTGACCCCAGCAGGTCGGGACACTTTCGAAAAATTGATGTTGTCCAGCCTCCGTGCACCATTAAACGATATACAACGCCTCGTTTTGGCGCTGAAACTGCGTTTTATCGACCAACTTTCGTCTGAAGACAGGGCCGATCAGATCGATTTGCTCCTTGAGTTGACCGAAACTGAACTGGCCCGCCTCGAAGATCTTCGCCGGACAGGCGCCGGTGGAATGTTTGCCGATTGGCTCGATCAGGAAGTCGATCATACCGGCAAGCGCCGGGCTTGGCTGAAGTCCTGCCTGGAGCGGGCCGAGGCCGACGTTTAGCGCTTGTCTCCCCTGATGCTCTGGTGAAAATCCGGGTAACCGATTGAGAGCAAAATCAGGGAGGCTGCCATGTCCTACGAAACCATTACCCTTGATGTCGGCGACAACGGTGTCGCACGACTTGTCTTGAACCGCCCAGCCGCGGCCAACGCGCTCGACCTTCAGATGACGTTGGACTTGATGGATGCGTCGATTGAATTGGACCACGATCCCAAAGCGCGTTGCATCGTAATGGAAGGCGCTGGCGGGCGTTTCTTCTGTGCCGGTGGAGATCTTTCCGCTTTCGAAAAGGCGGGGGAAAAGTCACCTCACCTGGTAAAGGCGATGACGACTAACCTACATGCGGCAATGTCGCGCCTAGCGCGTGGGGATGCGCCGGTTATTGCGAAGGTTGCCGGTACGGCTGCCGGCGGCGGGCTTAGCGTCGCGCTTGGCTGTGACCTTATCGTCGCGTCGGATGAAGCCAAGTTTACCATGGCCTATACGCGGGCGGGGCTCTCCCCCGACGGCAGTTCGTCTTTCTATCTGCCGCGTCTGGTCGGTTTGCGGCGGGCCTATGATTTGGCGCTTACCAACCGGGTTCTTTCTGCTGAGGAGGCGGAAGATTGGGGTTTGATCAACCGTGTCGTCCCCGCCGCTGATTTGGACGCTTTTGTCGACGATTTGGCGGCGCAATTGGCCGCAGGTCCGACCGCTGCCTTTGGGCGAACCAAACGATTGCTGCTCGAAGGGTCATACAGTTCCTTTGAGACGCAGATGGAAAGGGAAAGCCGTGCAATCGCGGAAAGCGTTGGCAGCGACGACGGCAAGGAAGGCCTGAACGCCTTCCTGAACAAGCGGAAGCCGGGTTTCAAGGGGCATTGACCGGGGCACGCCTTGGTCCCTGGCGAAAACTTCCCATATTGATAGTGTAAGGGAAGGGTATGGTTGCGGGATGGCGTCTAAGTAATGACTGATCAGATAGTCCACATTCGGTGTGGGTCGGATATTCGGGAAAGCCTCAGAACCGCTGGGTTCGAGGGTGATTTTCTTGAATGGGGCGACCCCGTATGCCGCGGACCTGTTCCTGCAGGGATGCAGGATGATGACTACCGGCGCATGCGGGCCCGGTTTATTTCCAATTGGGATATCTTGTCGGAAACCAGGGCGATGGATCGCCTTCAGTCTGAATCGAAAGCACTCGATACGCTGGAGAAATACGACCGTATCATCCTATGGTTCGAGCACGACCTGTATGACCAAGCCGTCCTGATCGACTTGCTGTCGCGATTGAGTGAAAAGATCGACTTGCTGGACCGAATGCGGTTGATGACGGTCGATCGATTTTCAGGCGAAGAAAGGTTTGTAGGCTTCGGCCAATTGTCGCCTGATCAATTGCGTAGTTTGCAAGGCCTGGATGTGCCGGTCTCCGAGGACATGATCCGTCAGGCGCAGCGGGCTTGGGCAGCGTTCCGCGCTGATACGCCGGAAGCGCTGCATACTTTCACGGTGGAAGAAGGGGACGCCCTGCCGTTCCTGCGGTCGGCGATGCGACGGCATTTGATGGAATTGCCGTCGACGCGGAATGGATTAAGCATGACCGAACGGCTGATGCTGGACGCCGTGGCCGATGGTGCAAAGACCGGTGTCGATACTTTTCGCAAGATGTACCGCGAAACGGAACCCGCACCCTTTCTGGGGGATGTAATGTTCTTCCACGATATGGCGGGCTTGATCGACGCGACCCAACCGGCGCTGACCGCGACCGAAGATTGGCGGGATGAATTCGATCTCACCGATTTTGGCAGGCAACTGCTGGCCGAAGAAGCCGATTGGGTTCGGACCAACGGAATTGATCAATGGCGGGGCGGTGTCCACTTGACCGGCAATGGGCCGGTCTGGCGATGGTCCCCGGACGAAGATCGTCCCGTCTTGGCATAGTTCTGTCTTGGCATATTTCCGTCTGGGCATCGCGGGCATTCCCTATCTCGGCAGGCTGAGTTCGGCGCGCAGGCCTCCTTCGGGGCGGTTCCGGAGGCGGACATCACCGCCATGGCTGCGCGCGATGGAACGACAGATCGACAGGCCAAGACCGACACCGCCGGTATCTCTTCCGCGGGCCGGGTCCAGCCGGACGAAAGGATCGAATGCGCGGTCCAAATCGTCTTCCTTCATACCGGGGCCGTCGTCCAGGATAACGAGTACGACGTTCTCTCCGGGTGTTTCGATATGAACCTCCACCGAGGTGCCGAAGCGAACGGCGTTGTCGACCAGATTGCGCAAGGCCCGTTTTATGGCGATTGGACGGCAGCGGATTGCGGGTGGGTCGTCCGCCGGCACGAAGGTAACGGTGGTGTCCGCGCCGGCTTTTTCATCGACGATCGCCTCAGCAAGGGCATTCAGGTCAGAAGGCACCGCTGCTTCGGTTTCAGCTTCCGATCGGATGAAGGCCAGGACTTCCTCGGTCATCGCTTGCAGCTCGTCCAGGGTGGCGATGAACCGCTCACGGTCTTCCTCGTCTTCCAACATTTCGGCACGCAGGCGCAGTGTTGTAAGCGGGGTGCGCAAGTCGTGCGACAGCGCCGCAAGCATGTGCATGCGGTCGTTCACGAAGCGATCGACTCGATCGCGCATGGTGTTGAAGGCGGCGATCAGATTGCGGATATCCCGTGGCCCTGTTTCCTCTACTGGCTGTGGCCGGTCGCCGCGCCCAACGGCGGTTGCCGCTGCGGTTAGATCGCGCAGCGGCCGCATCGTGCGCCGAACCAGCCATGTAACGATGACGATAATGGCAATGGCGGATACCAGGAAGGAGATCATCCCCGGGCCGCCCCAGTTTCGGGGTGGAGGACGTAGAATGCTGGCAACGTTCAACCAATTTCCGTCGTGAAGCCGGATGCTGGCCCGCAACCCAATTCCGGGGCCGCCGCGATTGCGGTTCCAGCCGTGGTGGTCCCAATCTTTATGGTCCCAATCATCATCGTCCCAATGATCGTCATCGTCATCGCCATGGTCGTCGTCTTTTTCATCTGAATCGCGTTGCTCCCCCTGGTCGTCTCGATCCAAACCGGGATCAAAAAACCGGCGGTCCTTGCCCCAATCAGCCCGGAACGCGAAACGGATATTCTCACTTGGACGATCCAAATACTCAGCCAACCGACCCTGGATGATCCGCTCGATATGACCTTCAGATTCTTGCAAAGACACGGCGGCCTGGCTGTCTATTCGGAATAGAAGGTCCCGCGTTGTCGCCGCCGCAAGAACGTTGTCATGCAGGTTCGGTGACGTGGATTCCACCAGGCGTGTTACCGCGGTGATCCGATCGGCGACCAAATTCCGGACGGTTTCGCGCGCGGCAAGCCTGCGTTCGTCCCACAGTATAGCGAAACTGATTGCGTGTGAGACGATCAAGGCCAGCAGGATAAGTACGATCAGCCGTGCGGCTAGGCTGTGGGACCAAAAACCACCCCGTAGTGCCCTATGGCCGCCATCGCGGTGACGGGCCCGGCCCAACCAGGAAAACCTTGGCGGCTGTTTCCGGTTTTTTTTCGCGGGGCCGGTCATTGCGCTTCCACCGTGCAAGACAGGACATATCCGCCGCCCCAAACCGTCTTGATGATTTCAGGGTTCTTCGGGTCCCGCTCCAGCTTCTTCCGAAGACGGCTGACTTGGTTGTCCATACTCCGGTCGAACGGGGTGGAATCCCGGCCACGCGTAAGGTCGAGCAGCCGGTCGCGGGTCATCACGATGCCGGGATGACTTAGCAGGACGGAGAGCAACCGGAATTCTCCTGTGCTCAGGTTGAGGAGTGTTCCGTCTTCGCCCCGCACTTCGCGACGTTCCGGGTCGAAGACCCAGTGATCGAAACGAATTGCCTGACTGTCCGACAGTGCGGTTTCCGCCTGTGGCAGGTTGTTTGACCGTCGTGTCACCGCCTTGATGCGGGCGAGCAGTTCCCTGGGGTTGAAGGGTTTGGTCAAATAGTCATCGGCACCGATTTCCAAGCCCACGATACGATCGGTATCTTCCGCCATCGCGCTTAGGAAGATGACCGGTTTCTCGGATGTCTCCTGGATATGCCGGCACAGGCTCAATCCGTCTTCACCCGGCATCATGATGTCGAGGACGATCAAGTCGATCGCCTTTTCCTTCAGGGCGCGGCGGGCTTCGGCCGCGTTCGCCGAATGACTGACCCGCATGCCGTTCTTCGCCAGGTACTTGGCCAGCAATTCGCGGATTTCCCGATTGTCGTCGACAATCAGGATATGCGGTCCTTCGATCCTCTGATCCGGGCTCTGCACGGTTTGCCTCACATCGGTATCACATACGCCCTGCCATCCGGTTGCAGGAAACGGGCAGTCGGACATTACCCGACCCTTCGCTGCAAGCGTTCAGGAAAACTGTAACAAACTGTATCAGAATCCCCTTCCGACAGATCTTGCGACCATTATCCCACCCGATCGGCATAGTTCTGCGACAATTGGGGTGTTTTTTATGCTCACTGATTTCAACCGCACTACGGAAGCGAATGAAAGGATAGTGCCATGGAAAACAACGAGAACACTGGAAGCACCGATAACAACGATAAATCCTCTGCACGGCGCCACAAGGGCCGGGGCGCAATGTGGATGGTCGTCCTGGCCGGCACCGCAGCCGCCCTTGGCACGGCGGCCTTTGTCGGTCATGCGGTCGCGTCCGGCAACGGATATCAAGGTTGTCACCGCGGTGGTCATGAGCGCGGCTTTGGCGGCCATCATGGCGGCCCACGCGGTGAAATGATCTTCCGTACTTTCGACACCGACAAGGACGGCACGGTCACCGCGGCGGAAATCAACGCCGAGACCGAACGCCGGATGAGCGGCAACGATGCCAATGGTGACGGTGCACTGTCCCTGGAAGAGTTCCAAGGGGTTTGGATGGAGATGCTGCGCAACCGCATGGTCGATGCTTTCCAACGCTTCGACGATGACGGCGACGGCGTCATCACCAAAGCGGAAGTCGACGAAAAGACATCCTGGATGATGTCGCGCATGGATCGCGACGGTGACGGCAAGATCACGCGCGAAGAACAGCGTCCGCGATTCCGTCGTGACGACGATCGGTTCGAAGGGCCCGAAGACGACGACTAAATTCTGATCCGTCCCGGCGACATTCCCCGATCGCCGGAACAGGACGCGGCCCGGCCCCGTGCCGGGCCGCTTCTGACTCCGCATTACTTCCGCGGAACCGATGCGTCCGCCATTTCTACCGCTAAATCGAGGAAGGCGCGGATCGCGCTTAAACGCCTGCGTCCCCGCAGGCAGACCGCATATTCCGTAACCTCAATTGTGCTGGGCCCCAAGGGCAGGGTAACAAGACCGGGATGGGGTTCGTGTTCGCTGGCAATAACGATGCCGGCACCCAATCCGGCAGCGACGGCGGCGCGAACGGCTTCCCGCGATTCCACTTCCAACACGTCGTTCAGGGCCAACCCGGTTTTCACGGCCGCCCGTTCGAACAGATCTCGCGTGACCGACTGCCGCTCTCGCAGGACCAAGGCGTGGCCGGAGAGTTCCTTTAGATTGACCAACTTCTTTTTCGCTAGGGGATGATCCCGGTGTGCGACGAGTACCAGCGGCGCCCGCCGGAACGGTACCGCATGCAGATGGTTGTCGATCGGCACGTTCGAGAGCAGCGCAGCGTCGACTCGATAGTCCCGTAAGTCCGCCAATACCGATTCCATGTTACCCATGGTGATCTTCAGCCCCAAGCCGGGAAAACGGGCGCGAAGCCCGGCCAGCAGGTCCATTGCGTCGCCGGGGCTGTCCGCGCCGACTGCAAGTGTTCCGTGGGCTAGGTTTTCCGTACCGCTCAACAGAGCTTCGGCCTCTTCCTGCAGGGAGGTCAGCCGGTTCGTTACCTCGGCGAGCGACCGACCCAAATCCGTCAATTGAACGCCGCGGCCACGCCGGTCGAACAATCGAACGCCATATCCTGCCTCCAAGGCTTTTACCTGAGATGACAGCGTCGGTTGTCCAACATTCAACGCGCGGGCCGCTTTGGAAAAACTGCCCTCGGTCGCGACTGCATGGAACGCCCTTAGATGGGTAACATTAATCATGTAACCTATTTATCATACCAATAGATAAGATCAATAATATGCATTGGACGGATGAATGGGCGACTGGCATATCCCTGCTTACCGATTGATAGAGGGTGCCCGATCCTTTCACCTCGCGCCCTGTTAGAAACGAATGGCGGAACCATGACCAAGACACTGAAAAAGGCTGCTGAAACCTACACGATGGGGCGAAAGCCAACAGCCGACGAGCCGCTGCTGCTGACACCCGGTCCCCTGACGACGACCGCAAGCGTGAAACGCGCCATGCTGAAGGATTGGGGGTCCTGGGATGAGCCGTTTCGGGACCTGAACGCCGACCTGCGCCGACGCTTGGTGGATATCTCAGGCGGTGGCGACGACTACACCGCCGTGCCCCTTCAAGGCAGCGGGACTTTCGTTGTCGAGGCCATGCTGGGCACTTTCATTCCCCGGGGGGGAAAGGTCCTAATGCTCGCCAATGGCGCCTATGGCGAACGGGCGATCAAGGTATGTGAGCGGATGGGCCGTGAAACGGTCGCCTATCGCACGGCGGAGGACGAAGCGCCGTCGGCCGAGAAGGTCGCGGAATTCCTGCAGGATGAGACCATCGACTATGTGTTCATGGTCCATTGCGAAACCACGAGCGGCATTCGCAACCCGGTCGAGGCGGTAGCTGCCGTCGTCGCCGAAAAGGGGCGCCGCCTTTTGGTCGACGCGATGAGTGCTTATGGCGCGCTGCAACTAGACGCGAAAGTCGTCCAATACGATGCGATTGCCGCAAGCGCCAACAAATGCCTGGAGAGTGTGCCTGGCATGGGTTTCGTCATCTGTAACAAATCCGTCTTGGCCGAGCGCGAAGGAAACGCACATTCGGTCAGCCTCGATCTGTTCGATCAGTGGTCTTATATGGAAAAGACGCGGCAGTGGCGATTCACACCGCCGACTCATGTCATTGCGGCCTTCCACCAGGCAATGCTGGAATACGAGGCCGAAGGCGGCGCCCCGGCGCGGGGGGCGCGATACGAGGTGAATTGCGAACGCCTCGTCAACGGGATGCGGGCCTTGGGTTTCCGAACTTTCCTGGACGATGCCAATCAGGCGCCGATTATCGTCTGCTTTCATGCCCCTGAAGATCCCAATTATGACTTTGCCGATTTCTACGGCCGCTTGGCGAAACGTGGCTATGTCATCTATCCGGGCAAGCTGACAGCGGTTGAGACCTTCCGGGTTGGCTGCATCGGGTCGATGGGGCCAAGCGACGTGGAGGGCGTCGTCGCGACGGTGGCTGAAGTATTGGCTGAGATGGGTGTGGCCGATGGACGATCGCACGCCGCCTGATCGGTTTCACATAGGGAACAGGGTAAAGTATCGCGGTTGAAAGGCCCATTGGCCTGCCGCCTGTCTGATTGAAAGGGTATATCAAATGTCCAACGGGACCGCTGGCAACTTCACTGGACCTGTCGAAGCAATCATCTTCGACAATGCCGGTACCATCGTCGACTTCGGCTGTATCGCGCCGGTCATGGCCTTCGTCGAAATATTCAAACGGCGCGACGTCGATATCACGGTCGCGGAGGCGCGCGAACCAATGGGGGCGGCCAAGCGCGACCACATTGTGCAACTGGTTGCCATGCCGCGCGTGGCTGAGGCCTGGAAACAGGCACATGGCGATGCGCCGACGGAAGCGGATGTCGATGCGATGTATGCCGACTTCCTGCCTTTGCAGGTTCAGTGTCTGACGGACTACTCAACGGTCATTCCTGGGACGCCGGACTTGTTTGCCAATTTGCGCAAGGAGGGTGTCGGCATCGCGACTACCACGGGGTATCCATCCGAAGTGATGGATGTGTTGTCGGCGAAACTCGCGGAACAAGGTATCGTGCCCGATGCCATGGTATGCGCAAGCGACGTCGCGCATGGCCGGCCTTATCCGGACATGTGTTTGACCGCCGCGATGAAGGCCGGGGTGAAGAATGTGAAGGCCTGCGTTAACGTCGATGACAGCGCGCCTGGCTTGGAAGCGGGGCTTGCCGCCGGCATGTGGACCGTGGGGCTCGCCTGCTCGGGAAATGAAGTCGGTTTGTCCTACGATGAATGGACGGCGCTGTCGGATGGGGAGCGGGACACGCATTTCGCACGCGCCCGCAAAGGTCTCGACGCGACCGGTGCACATTACGTTGTGCCGACGATCGGCGACCTTGCCCCTGTATTGGCGGACATCAATCGCCGCCTTGCCGCAGGGGAAAAGCCCTAACCCAAGACCATTTGCCGATGACAAGAAAAAACCCCGCCGAAACCGGCGGGGTTTTTCACAAGGGGTGCGCTTTCGCGCTGGGGTAAACTAAAAAATCTGAGTACTTCCGGTAAGCCTCTACCAGCCTGAGCTGTTAGGCGACCGCTTTCGCGCGCTTGTTACCGGCCGGCGTAATGCGGCTGGCAAGGCGGAAGGAAACGGACCGGATCATCTTGCCCAGGTCGGCCGATGCCGGGACCATGGACTGAGCAACGATCAGTTCCGGGTGAGTGTGGTTAAATTTCATCGCACTATCCTCCAAAGAGTATGAATTTCGGAGGCGGCGCGTCACTCCCACCCATTGGGATCCTGGACGTTGGCCGCTGTCTCTGAGGCGGAAATAGGCCTTATTTTGACGGTTTAGAAATACCAAATTTGCATCCCCTCCATGCAGTAAGCGCATGGCGACGATCTTTGTGAAAATGCGACTAAAAGCGACTTGTTCAGGTCGCTATGCGTCCAAAAGCCAGCGGGGGTGGCCAGTTAGTCACCATCTAGAGACAAAAGGCCTCCGGAAAGATATCTAAAATGCTAACTATCTCACTTTAAAGGAACATATCAGGGTAGTCGGTGATGATGCAATTCACTCCCCAGCCGAAAAGTTTCTCGGCCAAAGGCGCTTCGTTTACCGTGTAGCACCGCAACGGAGTGCCGCTTGCGGCGATCTGACCCGCGATTTCCTTTTCAAGCCGGAAGGCATTGCAGTGAACCGCCGTGGCGCCGAGTTCGGCAAGTTCCTGACGCCATTCTGCCGGAACGCGGCCCCAAAGTTGCGCAACTTCCACTTCGGGCCCCAGTAGGGGAATCGCAGCGATAAGGGACTCTTTGGAGAAACTGGATACGACGGGTGGCGGAATGTCGGCCGGCCAATGGGAATCGATCTCTTTGGCGACGGCGGCACCGGTTGCCTTTTCAAATCCTTTGCAGGGTTTGATTTCGACGTTGGCGCCCATGCCAAGTTCAGAAAGCAAGCTCATGACGTTGCGGAAAGACGGTATCGTTTCACCCGCATAGTCCGCATTGAACCAGGAACCGACATCCAGATGCATCAAGTCCGCAAGTTCAAGGTCGCAGGCCTTGTGACTGACGCCGGCTGTCCTCTCCAAAGTCTCGTCGTGGTTCAGAAAGACGCGCCCATCCTTGCTGAGCATACAGTCGAATTCGACCCAGGTTGCGCCAAGTTCATGCGCTTTACGGATGGCCGCTGCCGTATTTTCCGGTGCGTGGCCGCTGGCGCCGCGATGGGCGATGATACGAGGAACGTCGATTATGCTCATGCCTAACTCTTGTTCGAAGGGCGCTCTTTTACGGGAAGTGCCATTGTTTTGGGGGCTGCTGAGGGCGGCTATAGGTGGTCGTGTCGGTCGTCGGGCTGTTCGTAGAGCCCTTCATGAATATGGGCATAAGTCAGCACACGTTCGTCATTCATCATGCGCCAGCTCAACATTTTTTGAGCATATTCCGCGACCACATACGCATAGGCCGGGTCCTGCGCGACATTCGTCAACTGGTCGGGATCCTTGGCCAGGTCATAGAGAAGGGGCGGCAGCGCAGCGAAATGAACATATTTGAACTTGTCGTCCCGTATGGCGCTCAGCGCGCATTCGTCTGACCGCAGATTCAGGCGCCCCTCTGCCTTGCGCACGACATTGTCGCGGAAATCGTATTCGTGATGCACTTCCTGGCGCCAGCCGCCCGGTGTCCTGCCCTCCAGCCATGCCGTCAAGGGCGCGCCGTCGCATTGGCGCGGAATGGCCGCGCCGAACAGGTCCAGGATGGTCGGCATGACGTCGACGGATTCGGTGAACGCGTCGACCACGCGGCCGCGCGAGGCGTCGGCTTGTGGGCGTGGATCCCGAATGATCAACGGAATATGGACGGCCTGGTCGTAGAAGCCCGACTTCCCAAGCATCCAGTGATCGCCCAGCATTTCACCATGATCGGATGTCAGTACGATCAGCGTGTCGTCATAGGCGCCGATTTCTTTCAGATGCTCCAACACCCGTTGGAAACTGTCTTCGACCTGATTGATCATGCCGTAATAGGTGGCGCGGATCTGGTCCAACTCCTTGCCGGTCAAATCCTGACAGGCAATCTTCTGGCCCTCGTAACAGGCGATGGCTTCCTCGGTACCAAGGCCCATCGCTTCCAACTGGTGCTGCATATAGGGGTGGATCGACACTTCCTCATTCGCTGAGGCAGCGCGCTTTGCCGGCGGAACGTGTTTCGCGTCATAGCGCTTGTTGTAGGGCTCTGGCGCGATGAAGGGCGGGTGGGGCGAGATATAGGAAAGATGCGCGAACCAAGGGCGGCCTCGCTGGGCATCGATATAGGTGATCGCCGAATCGGACAGGAAAGCAGCATTACTGTCTTCCGATGTAAAGACAGGGGGGGAATAGCTGTAGCCCTTGTCTTCCGCGCCGGGATAGTTTTTCACGGGCAGGAAAATGTCGAAGGGGCGTTCCGGCAGGGTGTAGCCTTTACGCTTCAGGTCCGCGAACCAGAACCCCATATCCTCGTCCAGCCGGCAGACAAGGGACATGCCGGGCAACACGCCCTCATAAGTGTTGAAGACCGGGTCACGGGTGTTCATGCCGCGCGGATCAGGCGAGATGTCGGTATAGCCGAACAATGCGGGGTCATAGCCCAGCTTGCGCATTTCCAGCGCCACATTGGTGAAACGCGCATCTAGCGGCGTTCCGTTGCGGATAGAGCGGTGATTGTGCTGATACGTGCCGGTCAGCAGACTGGCACGGGACGGCCCGCAAGGCGCTGTCACGGTATAGTGCTGTTTGAAATAGACGCCATCCGCGGCAAGCGCATCCACATGCGGCGTTTTCAATAGCGGATGACCCGCCGCCGACAGACTATCCCCGCGCCACTGATCGAAAGTGACCAACAAAATGTTCTTAAGCGACCCCATGACTTCCCCGTCGACCAAAAGACTTCCGAATTTCTCCACTTGGGAAGAAACCATGATTTTGTGACTGTTTAGCGACCGATCGTCCAGTGCTTCCAGGATACCCGATGATCAACTGGGAAAAATCCTGCCGATCACACGACACCCAGGCGATAGCCTATGAATCCCATATAGACTACGTAGCCGGCCAGAAGCAGGGAAGCTTCGACTTTGGCGATGCGCTTGTCACGCCACAGCATGGGAATGACCACGCCCGCCGCCGCCAACATCACCCACATATCGATGGACTGGATATCGGGCGATATCGCCAATGGTTTGATCATCGCGGTGATGCCCAGGATAGACAGGACATTGAAAAGGCAACTGCCCAGGACGTTGGCAATGGCGACATCTGAATGTCCGCGTATCGCGGCGACAACGGTCGCGGCGAGTTCCGGCAGGGAGGTGCCGAGCGCCACAAGTGTCAGCCCAATGATTGATTCCGGCACGCCGAAAGCGCGGGCGATCGACGTTGCGCCCTCGACCAACAGATGGGCGCCGCCGACAAGTCCCGCCAAGCCGACCAGAAGGAACGCGGCGATGACCAGGGCATTCTCCGGGACGTTTTCGGTTTCTTCGACTTCCCGTTCGTGGAGTGCCGCCGAGGCGACGTCGCGTTTGTCCATGAAATAGGACCAGGTCATATAGGCGAGCAGTAGCGACACCATGATGGCGCCGTGCCAAGCCTCAATAACGCCGTGCCACCCCAAGACCGTCAGCAAAACGATAGACAGGAACATGGCCGTTGCGTCGCGGCGAACGACGCCCGCGCTGCAGGTCAAGGTCGTGATAACGCCACCAACGCCCAGAATGAGCAGAATGTTTGCTATATTGCTGCCGACGACATTGCCGATCGCCAAATCCGGCTGGTCTGCCAGCGCTGCCTGCACCGTGACCATCAGTTCCGGTGCCGATGTGCCAAAGCCGACAACGGTCAGACCGATCATGGCGGGTGAGACCCCGATCTTCATTGCCAGGCCAACGGCGCCGCGCAATGCCAATTCCCCACCCAAGGTCAAGACCACAAGGCCCGCGACAACTAACCCAATATCGATATGCATACAGCAATCCGTGCCCTTGTTCGGGCTTAGAAACTTCGTCGTGCCGCACCGGTCATGCCCATATGAACCAATGCGTCCCCCCGCGACAATTCTGTGTCTGAAGTAAGGGTGCCACGTGCCGCTTGCAAGGTCTGCAACAAAATCATTGGTTTGGGATGCACCTGCGCTACGTGGGAAAGCACTACACCGGGCTTGCAGGTTGGCGGAGGTCGATGCAGGTTTTAACAGGGCCACACTGCAGGAACGGTATGGCTGAAACCCGGGAGAGGACGAGGGAATGACGATAGCGCTGCAGGGTAATTGGAGCTTTCCGACACGGATTCTGTTCGGGGCTGGACGCATCGGTGAATTGCCAAAGGCCTTGAAAGGCGCGCGTGTCGAACGCCCCTTGATCGTTACCGATTCGGGTCTGCGGAACCTGCCGGCCTTCACCGCGATGGAACAGATGCTGAAAGATGCCGGTGTCGAAGCGACCGTGTTCAGCGATGTAAAAGGCAACCCCATTGGCGGCAACGTCCATGATGGCGTTGCAGTTTACCGGGAAAACGATTGCGACGGCGTCATCGCCGTCGGTGGCGGCAGTGGGCTGGACGCCGGCAAGGTAATCGCCTTGATGGCGGGGCAAGACTGCCCGATTTGGGATTTCGATGAGACGCCCGGCGCCTGGAAAAAAGCGGATGCCAGCAAGATCCCGCCGATCATAGCCATCCCGACGACCGCCGGTACGGGGTCGGAGGTCGGCTGTGCCGGCGTCATCGTCAACGAAGAAACCAAGGTGAAGGTCATCATCTTCCATCCGAAGATGATGCCTGCAACGGTAATCGCGGACCCGGAACTGACTGTCGGTCTGCCGTCCAAGATAACCGCCGCCACCGGGATGGATGCGCTGACCCATTGTATCGAGGCTTATTCGGTACCGATTTTCCACCCAATGGCCGACGGGATCGCGTTGAACGGCATGTATCTCATTGAGCAGGCGCTACCGATCGCCTGCAGGAATGGCGCTGACATCGATGCGCGCTCCAAGATGCTGGCCGCGGCGAGCATGGGGGCGGTTGCCTTCCAAAAGGGCTTGGGCGGCGTACACGCGATCGCGCATGCGGTGGGCGGCATATACGACACGCATCACGGCCTGACCAATGCAGTGTTGCTGCCCTATGTCCTGGCGTTCAACCGCGAGGCCATTGCCGACAAGATCCCGTTGTTGGCGCAGACGCTCAACCTGCCGCGTCACAATTTTTCCGGTGTCCTGGATTGGGTGCAGGGGTTCAGCGCCAGTTTGGGTATTCCAGCCACATTGGCCGAAATCGGGGTGGATACCGACCATGCCGACGAAGTGGGGCAGACCGCGTCGAAAGATTCTTGCGCGCGCGGCAATCCACGGCGGGTCTCGGCCGACGACCTGCGAGGGTTGTTCGTCAATGCGGTCGAAGGGCGTCTCTAGGTCGGCCCATCAGGAAAATTCGACCGGATAGCTTAGGTAGCCCCTGAATCGGGCGCGTCCGCCGCGCACCGCGGTCCCGGATGGCCGCATACCGGGGAAGCGGTCGAACAATCGTCTGAGCGCGACCGCCCCTTCCATCCGCGCCAGAGAATTACCGGCGCAGATATGGATGCCGCCGCCGAAGGCGAGGTGGCGGTTTGGCGACCGCTGAATATCAAGGCGATCCGGGTTCGGGAATATGGCCGGGTCCCGGTTCGCAGCACCGATACAGGTGTGGATATAGGTGCCCGCCGGCATTTCCACACCGCCCAAAGTCACCGGGACAGAGGTCTTGCGGTTCCCCAACTGATTGGAACTTTCATATCGTAGGAACTCTTCGACCGCCGTTTTGGTCGTGCCCGAGTCGTCCAGGAAAAGCTGTTTCTGGTCCGGGTTTTCAAGCAAAGCGGCGGCCCCGTTCCCGATAAGGTTGGTCGTTGTCTCGTGACCGGCATTCAGCAGGAAAATACAGTTCTGGATGAGTTCCTGCGCTGTCAGTCGATCCAGCGTGCCGGTTTCGTCGCTGACCTCGCCCATGATCAGGGTTGTCAGAACATCGTTCTCGTCGCCCGGATTTTTCCGTCGGTCCTCAATCAAAGCTTCCAGATAATCCGAGAATTCCGCGACAGCGTCGTTCCCCGCCTTTTCCTGCTCTTTCGTGATTACCGGTTCCAACGCACCGAGAATGGCCAGGGACCAGCCCCGCAGCGGGCCGCGTTCCGAGCGTGGAACGTTCAATAGGTCGCCGATGATCCAAACCGGCAAGGCCGAGGCGAAATCCGCGATCAGGTCGAAACCGCCCTGGGCGGCCCCTTTGTCGAGCAAGTCCTCCACCATCTCGACGAATATCGGTTCCAGCCGCGTGACGGCGCGCGGCGTGAAGGCTGGGGCCAATAGCTTTCGGACGCGCGTGTGTAGCGGCGGATCGTTGAAGACCAAGCTCGTCGTGTGATGTTTGAACAGCGGGCTGTCGCCGTACTTCTTTCCGAATTCGACCTTCTTGTCCGATATAAAGGTCTGTGGGTCGCGATAGACCGCCATGCAGTCTTCGTATCGTGTCAGAAAGAAACTATCGTCGGGCAGCCGGTGTATCGGGTCGAATTGCCTCAAAGCGCGATAGGTAGGGTAAGGATCCTCCAGGAATCCGGGATCCAGATCGTAAAGATTGAACGACGTGGCGAGTGCTTCGTTGGTGTCCCGCTCTGCGACAGCGTGTGGCATGGTTTTTGTTTCCTTCCCTTACCCTGTCATAGCCTTCTCGCTTCGAGATCGGATTTCAAGCCTGCCGTGGTCTCGCCCCGTCTGCTGCGGCGCGGTTCCGCACATTTTTACAAGCGAAAAGCTTTGGATGCGCATATATTGGCTCGTTATGTCGATCACCCAGGAACAAGCGATCCGGTTGAACTCCATGGAGGGGTTCGATCCGGACAAGGACCGCGCCAAGATATGGCGCGAGGCGCAGCATGACGGGCTGGAATGCCTGCATGCGCGCTTCACGCGTCATGCCTATGCGCCGCATGTCCATGACACCTATGTCGTCGGCGTGATTTTGGATGGGGCCGAGCTGTTTCGCGCCTATGGCACGACGAATGTGGGCTTGCCCGGGCATGTGACCGCGTTGAACCCGGATGTGCTGCACGACGGCGCACCGGGCGAGGCCGGCTATCGCTATCGAACCGCCTATCCCTCCGCAGACCTTATGCAGGCCATTTCGGAAGAGATCCGTGGCCGTCCGGCGGGGTTGCCGTTCTTCAGCCAGCCTTTGTACCAGGATCCCGAACTGGCGCTGATGATAGAGCATACGCATAAGCTGTTCGAGACCGGAGCGCCGCGATTGCAAGCGGATGCCGCCTTGGTGCGGACCTTAAGCCTGTTGATCGCGCGTCATGCGGATGACAAGCCGTTCATACGCCCCGTGGGGCGGGAGCGCGGGTTGGTGGCCAAGGTCTGCCGCCTACTGGAAGAGCGATTGGATGAGGATATCGGGTTGCAGGACCTGGCGCAGGATTTGAACGTCAGCCGGTTTCACCTGATCCGCGCCTTCAAGTCGGAATTGGGCGTGACGCCCCATGCCTTCCGCACAAGCGTTCGGGTTCAGCGTGCCCGCGGATTGTTGCGGGGCGGGGCGGATCTGGCCGATACGGCGATTGCCTGCGGCTTTTACGATCAAAGCCACTTCAACAAGGCGTTCAAGGGGGTCGTCGGCGTCACGCCCGGCAATTACCGCGCGGCGCTCGCAGCCTGACGGCATTGGGCAGCCTTAGCCGCACAATTTTCCAATACGGGGTCGCTGCGCTGCCTTAGACCGGGCGCATGATGACAGAAACCGACAGACAAGCCCCCAATACCATCCGTTCAGGATTCTGGGCCGATGCGATCCGTGGGTTGATCGATATTTCGCCCTTGATGGCCGGTGCGGCGCCCTTCGCCTTGTTGCTGGGCTCCCTTGCCGTGCAGAAGGGCCTTTCCCCCGCCGAGGTCACATTGATGAGCTTCACTGTCTATGCAGGCAGCGCGCAGTTCATCGCCATCGACATTTGGCAGACACCAGTACCGATCCTGGCAATCGTGGGCACAACCCTGCTGGTCAATCTGCGCCACCTGCTGATGGGCGCCGCTTTGGCGCCGCATCTGGGCGGGTTGAGCCCCATGGGACGGTTTCTGACTGTATCGATCCATTCGGACGAGACATGGGCAATGGCGCTGCGGCGGGCCCAGACCCATGGCAGTCCGGGTGTAACGCCGGGGTACATCTTCGGTGTCTTTGTACTGTTTTACCTGCAATGGCCGTTCTGGACCTGCGTCGGCGCGATCAGCGGGGGCGTCGTGGACGATCCCGCCGCCTTTGGCTTCGATTTCGTCTTTCCGGCCGTCTTCATCACGCTGGTGATTGGGTTTTGGCGCGCAAGCAGGCAAACACTGGTCGTTCTGGTCAGCTTGGGAACGGCCCTGCTGGCTTACCATTTGATTGAAGGCGTCTGGTACATCTTTCTGGCCGGCCTGGCGGGAACAGTGACGGGTGGCTTGCTCTTTAAGGGGGAGGGGGTGTCCCATGGATAACCTGTTCTCCCTTCAAGGCGCGACCGTCATCACCATATTGGGGATGGCGACGGTTACTTGGCTGTGCCGTATGACCGGTTATGCGCTGGCCCGCCGGATTGCCATAACGGGCCGGGCAAAAGCGGCATTGGAAGCGATGCCGCCGGCGATTTTGACCGCGATCATCGCGCCGATGGCTTTCAGCGAAGGGATCCCCGAAGCGACCGCCGCGGCGGTGACCGTGTTCGCCGCCTTGCGGTTGCCGACGCTGGTTGCGGTTGCCGCAGGAGTCGCTACCGTCGTTCTGATGCGTCAGATTCCATTCTAACCACCGTCTTGACTCTTTCCATCCCGGATAAGACTTCTAGGTAACGCGCTAAGAAGTCTCCTCGCGGCGACATTTGATCTGGGGGTTTGGATGACGACGGATACCACGGACACGAAGGCTTTGCCCAAGGAAGGGTGGCAATTCTGGGTCGACCGGGGCGGCACGTTCACCGATATCGTTGCCCGAAAGCCCGATGGAGAGGTTCTCACCCACAAGCTTTTGTCGGAAAACCCGGAAGCCTATCCGGACGCCGCCGTCCAAGGTATCCGTGATTTGCTCGGCATCACGCAGCAGGACCCAATTCCTGCGGACCGTATCGATGCCGTAAAGATGGGGACCACGGTTGCAACCAACGCGCTGTTGGAACGCAAGGGCGATCGCACCCTGCTTGCCATCACCAAAGGGTTCAGGGATGCGCTGCGCATCGGGTACCAGGCGCGGCCCAATCTGTTCGACCGGCATATCGTTCTGCCGGAAATGCTTTACGAATCTGTCGCTGAAATCGTCGAACGCGTCGATGCACAGGGCAATGTCCTGACGCCGCTGGATGAGGGCGATGCCCGAACCAAGATGCAAGCCGCCTATGACGACGGTATCCGCGCCGTCGCTATTGTCTGCATGCATGGCTATAAATTTTCCGACCATGAGGCCGCCCTGGCCCAGATCGCCCGGGAAATCGGCTTTACCCAGATTTCCACCAGCCATCAGACAAGCCCGTTGATGCGGCTTGTAGGGCGGGGGGATACGACGGTTGTCGATGCCTACCTGTCACCGATCCTGCGCCGGTATGTGGAGCAGGTGGCCGACGAGTTGGGCGAAGTGCGCCTTCAATTCATGCAGTCTAACGGCGGCTTGACCGACGCGCAGTTGTTCCAGGGCAAGGACGCAATTCTGTCCGGCCCGGCGGGCGGGATTGTCGGGGCGGTTCAAACGAGCGACCGGGCCGGTTTTGACAAAATCATCACCTTCGACATGGGCGGCACGTCGACCGATGTGGCCCATTACGACGGCGAATACGAACGTGCCTTCGAAACACAGGTCGCGGGCGTGCGCATGCGGGCCCCGATGATGCTGATCCACACCGTGGCTGCAGGCGGCGGATCGATCTGTTTCTTCGACGGGTCGCGTTATCGCGTCGGCCCGGAAAGCGCCGGGGCCAATCCGGGCCCGGCCGCTTATCGGCGCGGCGGCCCGCTTTGCGTGACCGATTGCAACGTCATGCTGGGTAAATTGAACCCGGACTTCTTCCCGCCGGTTTTTGGCCCGAACCAGGACCAGCCGCTGGATCAAGACGCCGTGGTGGAAAAGTTCAACGCTATGGCTGCAGAGATCAAAGAGGCGACCGGCGATGACCGCAGCCCGGTCGAGGTCGCAGACGGGTTCCTGAAAATCGCGGTCGAGAACATGGCGAACGCGATCAAGAAGATATCCGTTCAGCGTGGCTATGACGTCACCGAATACACGCTTGTCAGCTTCGGCGGCGCGGGCGGGCAGCATGCCTGCCTGATCGCAGATACGCTGGGTATGAAGTCGGTCCTGCTGCATCCCTTTGCCGGCGTTCTTTCCGCCTACGGCATGGGGCTGGCCGACGTCCGCGCCCTGCGCGAACAGTCGATAGAACTGGAGCTAAGCGAAGAGTCAGTTGGGGAGGTATCCCGCACTTTGGACGCCTTGGCGACGGAAGTGCATGATGAACTGTCCGGCCAGGATGTTTCCGAAGACCGCATCACCGTCCTGCGGCGCGTCCATCTGCGCTACCAGGGTTCAGACAATCCGCTGGAGGTTCCCTTCGGCACAGTCGATGAAATGCAAAAAGCTTTTGAGGAAGCCTATAGAAGCCGTTTCGGTTTCTTGATGCAGGGCAAGGCCTTGATCTTCGAAGCCGCCGCGGTCGAAGCGATCGGCATCCAGGCAAAAAGCGGTGAACCTTCCGGTGGCGGTGCCGGGGACTTGCCGGATCCTTTGGCGACGGTCCAAGCCTTCATGGCCGGCGACCATCACGATACGCCGGTCTATGACCGCGAGGCGCTGCATCCGGGTAATCAGATCCATGGCCCGGCAATCATTCGGGAACCGGTTGCGACAACGGTCATCGAACCGGGCTGGCGGGCGACCTATACGGATACCGGCAATCTTGTGCTTGAACGCGTGGTTCCGTTGAAGCGGAGCATGGCCATCGGGACCGACAGCGACCCCGTCATGCTAGAGGTCTTCAACAACCTGTTCATGTCGATTGCCGAACAGATGGGCTTCCGGCTGCAGAACACGTCCTATTCGGTCAACATCAAGGAACGTTTGGACTTCTCCTGCGCCATTTTCGACGTGGACGGAAACCTGATCGCGAATGCACCGCATATGCCGGTTCATCTGGGATCCATGGGCGAAAGTATCCGCGCGGTTCTGCGGAACAACGACGTAATACGCCGTGGTGACAGCTATGTCCTGAACAATCCCTATAACGGCGGTACGCATTTGCCCGACGTTACCGTGGTGACCCCGGTCTTTGACGAGAAGGAGGACGTGATCCGCTTCTTCGTCGCCAGCCGTGGCCATCATGAGGATATCGGCGGACGGACACCTGGATCGGCGCCGCCGGACGCCACGCATATCGATGAAGAGGGCGTCCTGATCGACAATTTCAAAATGGTCGACCAGGGAAATTTCCTGGACAAGGAAATGCGTGAGGTCTTGAGCAGCGGAAAATATCCTTGCCGCGTACCGGACAAGAACATGGCCGATCTGATCGCCCAACAGGCAGCGAACGAGAAAGGCATTCAGGAACTTCACAAGATGATCGCCAATTTCGGTTGGGACGTTGTGAAGGCCTATACCAAGCATGTTCAGGACAACGCGGAGGAATCGGTCCGTCGTGTGATCGGCGCTCTTAAGGATGGGGAATTCACCTATCCGATGGACAATGGCGGGCAGATCAAAGTCAAGATTTCGGTTGACCAAAAGAACCGTTCAGCGGTTCTTGATTTCGCCGGAACGTCGGGCGCAATGCCGAACAACTTTAACGCCCCTGCGGCGGTATGTCGTGCCGCGGTACTGTATGTCTTCCGTACCCTGGTGGATGACAACATCCCGATGAACGAGGGGTGCCTGAAACCAATTGAGATTATCCTGCCGGAGAACTGTTTGCTGAAGGCACAATACCCTTCGGCTGTTTTGGCGGGGAATGTGGAAACGTCCCAAGCGGTAACCGACTCACTCTATGGGGCCTTGGGTGTCATGGGCGCGGCGCAGGGAACGATGAACAATTTCATCTTCGGTAATGCTCGGTATCAGTATTACGAAACGATCTGCGGTGGGTCCGGGGCCGGTCCTGATTTCGACGGGACGGACGCAGTTCATACCCATATGACGAATGCGCGCCTGACGGATCCCGAGGTTTTGGAATTCCGGTATCCGGTGATCCTGGAAGCCTTTGAGATACGGAAAGGCTCAGGCGGTCGTGGCAAGCATCATGGCGGCGACGGCACGGTCCGGCGAATTCGGTTCCTGGAGGATATGGACCTGACGATCGTCTCCAACCATCGGATTATCCCGCCTTACGGCATGGCGGGCGGGGAACCCGGCGCGCTTGGCAAGACCTGGATAGAAAGAAGCGATGGGACTGTCGTGGAAATGAAGCATGCCGATGTCAAGCCGGTGAAGGCCGGTGATGTCGGCTGTGTGGAAACGCCCGGTGGCGGCGGCTTCGGCACGCCGGCGGCTATGGCGGCGGAGTAGTTCCGCCGCCGATTGGCGCGGTCACCGTTGTTTGGGGTGTTTTGAGGCCGCGCAGCCAGGATTTTGCCTTGTCCATACTGCGGAAGATGGCTTCGCGGCGCTGAACACCGACCGAAACGGCGATCATGAGGCGGATCATGCGCTCTTCCTGCGGTCCCAGCACGACATAGGCCGAGGCGCAGTCTGCGCGATATGTATTGAGCTTTTTTCGACGCTTCACGATGTCGCGCAGCCGCTCGATGCTAAGCGCGGTGAAGTCCATCGCCCGCATGTCCCAAATTATGTCGGCGTCGACGGGAATTGTTCCCGCAGCCCGAACCAGTTCAAAGGATGCGATGATTTCATCTGGCGCAGGGTCACCGATGACCCGGCCAAATAGGGTGTTCGAACCTGGATCGTAGTGAACTTCGATAGGCATGGGGCGGCGTCTTTAATGGATGCCGCCCCAGCATGTCGAACGGTTACTTCCGCCGCAAGCCTTGCGAACCATCCGGACCGGCTTTGGCTGCCGGCGCAGCAGGCGCTGCCGGTGCGGCAGGACCACGGCGCTGTTGCGGCTTGTTGTTCCGGTTGCGATTGCGGTTCTTCGGATTCGGCTTGCCGCCGAAACCGCCACGGTTGCCGCGCGGCTTGCCTCTCGGTCCCTGGGAACGGTCGTCCTCAATCGGGGCAGACCCATCCGGATCGCCGATACGGCGGCCGATCAGTCGCTCGATATCCCGCAGCAATCCCTTTTCAGTGTGATCGCAGAGCGATATTGCCACACCGCTCTTTCCAGCCCGGCCGGTTCGGCCGATCCGGTGGACATAGGCTTCGGGAACGTTCGGCAGTTCAAAGTTCACCACGTGGGTAACGCCATCGATGTCAATGCCGCGCGCGGCAATATCGGTAGCAACCAGGGTGGCGACTTTACCCTTCTTGAATGCCTGCAAGGCGCGTTCGCGCTGACCCTGGCTCTTGTCGCCATGGATCGCCGCTGCCGCCAAGCCTGCTTTTTCAAGGTGTTCACAAACCTTGTCGGCGCCGCGTTTGGTGCGTGTGAAAACAACGGTCCGTTCAACTTCCGCACCGCGCAGAATTCCGACCAATGCGTCACGCTTTCCAGTCTTCTGGACATGCATGATGCGCTGCTCGATCTGTTCGATCGGGCGTGACGACGGGGAAACGGAGATTTCCTGCGGATCGATCAGAATATCCTGGGCCAGGGCGCGGATCGGTTTCGGCATGGTTGCGGAAAGCAACACCGTCTGACGGTCGCGCGGCAGTGCCGCGACGATTTTCCGGATCGCCGGCATGAAGCCCATGTCGAGCATCTGGTCGGCTTCGTCCAGGACGAAACTTTCGACGAAGTCCAAACGGACCTTGCCAGCCGCCATATGGTCCATCAAACGGCCGGGCGTGGCGACGATGATATCGACACCGCGGGCAATTGCCTGAATCTGCGGGCCGGGGCGGGCCCCGCCAACGACGAGGGCCGTCGAACATTGCATGAAGCGTGAATAGGTCCGAATGCTTTCATTGATCTGTGCAGCCAGTTCGCGTGTCGGCGCCAGGATCAGCGCGGAACAACCGCGCTTGACGGGGCGATCCTTGCTTTCGCGAATCCAATGCAGCAGCGGCAGCACGAAGGCCGCCGTCTTTCCGGTGCCGGTCTGGGCGATCCCCAATACATCCTTCCCTTCCATAAGCGCGGGAATGACATCCGCCTGGATCGGGGTGGGATTTTCGTAACCTTCTTTCTCGACGGCACGAAGAATGGGTTCGGCCAGGCCGAGGTCTTTGAACGTTTTCAACAAAATAATCCTTATCTGCGGGCATGCGAACGGCGTCGCCATGCCAGCGAGAGTACTGTTCAATTTGGGAAGCTTGCGTAGATCAGCTGCCGGGGTTCTGGCGCTATCTGGCGCAGGTGCGCTGAGAGCGGAGATGCAGGGCAACGATCCATCGAATGAAAACAAGATCGGATACTTGCATCAAAAGCGCCGCCAACGATTAAACGTTTTCCACGCGCGGCGCGAAGTGGCCCCTGTAGAACACTATTCTCATTGCAGCGCAACAAAATTCGTATGCGGTTAAATTCGCATCCTATTGCCGCAAAAGGAAAGGCGTCCCCCAAAGGTCCTCGAGGCCCCAAGGACAAGGGGGACGCCATCCATGCCCCATCCTGAAGGACAGGGGTAAACACTGGCACGCGGTTAGCCGATCAATTCATTGTCGTCGCGGGTAATCGCGATAACGGTCGACCGGGGCACGGAAGAACCGCCGGCCGGGTAATGGCTGCCGCCCTTTTCACCGGGATGCTGTATGCCGACAAACAGTGTTTTGCGGTCCGCGCTCCAGGTGATGCCGGTGATCTCACACTCTTTCGGGCCGACCAGGAATCGCTTGATCTCGCCCGTATCCGGATCACCGACCAGCATCTGGTTGTTCCCTTGTCCGGCAAAGCCGTCCTTGTTCTTGTAGTTTCCGTCGGTCTGGATCCACAGCAGGCCGGTGGTGTCGAAACCGAGTCCGTCCGGCGAATTGAACATGTTGTCCGCATTGACGTTCGACGACCCGGCTTCGGGTCCGGTATGGACGACAGGGTTGCCAGCAGTAACGAACAGGTCCCATTCGAAGTTATCAGACGCGTGGTCACCACCGGCCGGGAGCCACCGGACAACCTGTCCAAACAGGTTCTTTTCGCGCGGGTTCGGTCCATTGACCGGGGTCGCGTCGCCACCGGCATTCGGTTTGACGCCGCGGTTCTTATTGTTGGTCAGTGAACAATAGGCCTCCACCCGATTGGGGTTGCAGGCGACCCATTCAGGCCGGTCCATGGTCGTCGCACCGACCGCGGATGCCGCAATGCGCGTGTGGATGCAAATTTCGGCTTGCGACGCCATGCCGGTGCTGGCCGGTGTGAGGGCGACCCATTCGCCTTTGCCGTCGTCGCTGAATTTGGCAACATAGAGCGTTCCCGCTTCAAGCAGGTCGCTATTATTGCCGCCGGCGGCGTATTTCCCTTCGGAAATGAATTTGTAGAGAAATTCACCGCGTTCATCGTCGCCCAGATAAACGACGACCCGCCCGTCGGCCGCCAGGGCAACCGCGGCATTCTCGTGCTTGAAACGGCCCAAAGCGGTCCGCTTCTTCGGCGTGGAGGTTGGGTTCATCGGGTCGATTTCAACGATATAGCCGTGCCTGTTGGGCTCGTTCGGTGTTTTGCTAATGTCGAACCGGTCGTCATATTTCCACCAGTTGTAGCCCCAGTCCTCATTGCCGACACCATACCGCGACAAGGCGTCACTCGGTTTGTTGTCCGGGTCTGAGCTGGCGTAGTAACCGTTGAAATTCTCTTCGCAGGTGAGGTAGGTGCCCCAAGGCGTCTTGCCGTTACCGCAGTTGTTATAGGTCCCCAGCACAGTCGTACCCGACGGGTCGGCAGCGGTTTTCAACAAATCGTGCCCGCGCGCCGGGCCGGTGATTTCCATCGGCGTGTCTGCCGTTATTCGGCGGTTATAGGGCGAATCGACAACGATACTCCAACGGCCGTCCTTCTGCTCGACCTCGATGATCGAAACGCCGTGTGCAGCCTTGCTTTTGCGGACATCGTCTGCGTTTTCAGCAAGGCCGGATTCCCGATTGCCATGGATGATGCTGCGGTTGGTATATTCGTTATTCACCGCCAGGATGTTGCGGTCACCGTCGGCGAACATTGCCATACCGTCGTTGTTGTCGCCGAAAGACAGTTCCTGGCTGATGCCGGTGCCCCGGGTTTCTTCGTCGAAGGGGATGCTGTTGGACCACATCGGGTCGCCCCATTTCGCGGCAATGTGCCAGCTGTATCCTTCCGGTACGGTGACGGTGTCCAGCGTATTGGTCGCCACTTGTTTGAAGGCCAACCGGCTGGGCGCAGCGGAAGCCGGCGCCGGCCTCAGTGCCGTCGTGCCCATGACGAATGCAGAGGCGCCGAAGGCGACCGAGGCGCCAAGAAAACTGCGACGCGAAACGACGCGATCGACGATTTGGCTGAAATCTGTCTCCGCGGGCGGTGGGTTGCGGCACTCGTCGAACTCGTCGAATGACATAAGCTCTTTTTCGGTTTTCGGCATCGGATGGTTCCTTCGCTACATAAGCCTTATCACGGGCTGGTCGTTGGTTGGATCAAATCTGCGGCGAACGGCAGGAACCTAATGTATCGGATCGCACGTTCAGTCTATTGCCTGGTTCACCGGCCGACGTAACGCTCTCCCGGTCTGCGATTTTGGTGCGGCAATACAGTACTACGCGCGGAATACACATTGACCATGAATAACCATGGCGCTGGCCCGACCCGTCCGCCAAGCCCGGGCGCACGTTAGCTTTTTGATGTTACGATGTGGTGACGGTTCGGTTTCGGAACGCTCATTCCTCCGCCGAATTTCCGTGTTCCTGTGTTTCAAAAACGATCCAAACGACTGTTCTCTTCGTAGTGCTTTAGGAAACTCCAACAACGATGTCGTTCGGATCCATGCGGAAAGCAACTTTGCAAAAAACAATTGGTTTCCTTGCCGCGATGCTAGTGACCGCCCCGGCGGTCGGGGTGGCTTCAGAGCCCGCCAATTCGCGCCCGGCGACTCTTCTCGCAGCGCTGCCACCCCAAGCTCAGGCAAGCGAGAAACTTGTGTTCGACGTGCTCATGGACGGATCTAAGATCGGTCAGCATGTGGTCACCTTGTGGGACAAGGATGACAAGACCTTTGTCGATATCGATATCTCTCTGAAAGTCGGTCTGGGGCCGATCGTTTTCTACCGGTACGAACAGCGAAATCGGGCCTTGTGGGAGAATGGCGCACTGCTCTCCTTCGTCAGCCGTACCGATGATGACGGCGATGAGTTCGCGGTCCAGGCAAGCCGCGATGGCGATGCCCTGTCGGTCGCGGTGAATGGAACGGACGGCGTTGCCGTCTCCGATTGGTTCCCGACCACGTATTGGAACAAGCGTACGGTCGTCCAAGACCGTTTGCTAGCGACACGGGACGGCGAAGTGTTGGACGTCGATACGAAATTCATCGGTGTCGAGACGATTGAAGCAAGGGGAGAGCGCGTTGAAGCCGAGAAGTTCGAAATGCGGGGCGATTTGAACATCGACCTCTGGTACGACGAGAATGATCGCTGGGTGAAACTGGCTTTCGACTATCGCGGCAATCGGTTCGACTATGTCCTTCGATAACATATATTCAAGCCCAGTAAGGCGCTAATCGGTGGGACGGAAGGTACTTATAACCGGGGCGAGTTCCGGCATCGGCGCGGAACTGTCGCGCCTATTCGTGGAGTGGGGCGACACCGTTATCGCCTGTGCGCGGAGCTTCGACAAATTGGACGCCACGGCCGAGCGTCTGGACAGTGAGCGTTTCGTTCCCTTCTCTCTGGACGTGACCGATATCACGGCGGTGGAGAAGACTGTCGCTGAGATCGAAGATCTTCACGGGCCAATCGATTTGGCGCTTCTCAACGCCGGGACTTATTCGCCAACCCCCGCGGAGTCTTTCGGCGCCTCTGCCGTTCACACAATGATGGACGTCAATGTGGTTGGCATATCCAATATGTTGTCCGTATTGATGCCGGAGATGATGGAGAGGGGACGCGGGCAGTTGGCCCTGATGTCCTCAGTGGCAGCGTATCGCGGATTGCCGATGGCGGCCGGTTATTCCGCCAGTAAGGCGGCCGTTATCGCCATGGGTGAAAGCTTGAAAGCCGAGTTGGACGGCCATGGCGTTAAACTTCAGGTCATTTGCCCCGGTTTCGTGAAAACGCCGCTTACCGAACAGAATACTTTCCCAATGCCCTACCTCATGGACGTGGATGATGCGGCCCGTCGGATCATGAAAGGCTTGGAGTCTTCACGCTTTCAGATAGCATTCCCACGTCGTTTCGTATTTCAACTGAAGCTTTTGCAGATGATGCCCGATGCGCTCTATTTTCCGCTAATCAAGAAGGCGATCGGGCTTTGACGGCGGAGGCATCCGGTGCTCTTGCCGCCGCGGCGCGCCGTTGGGCAGATTTCTTCGAGTCCTTGTCACCGGCCACACTCGACGACATCACCCGGCATTGCCGGCCCGATGTGCGGTTCAAGGATCCCTTTAACGACATAACCGGCATCGACAATCTGCGGCGGGTTTTCGAGCATATGTTCGAGACACTTGACGAACCTGTGTTCAAGGTCACCGACATTGCCGTTTCGGAACAGGCCGCATATCTGCGTTGGGATTTTTTCTTCACGCCCAAAGGGCAGGCGAACAAATCATGGACCATCACAGGCATGAGCGAGGTTCGCTTTGATGATGACTTCAGGGTCCTTTCCCATGTCGACCACTGGGACGCGGGCGAACAATTCTATGCGCGTCTACCCGTGTTGGGCCATATTATCCATTGGGTGCGGTCGAAAGTAAGCAGCGCCTAGGTTATTCAGCCGCGCTGATTATCGTGTCGCGAAGATTGTCGTTGCCCGCGCGAAGATCACCCGGTTTGTGGAAGGACAGCGTAACCTCGCCGATCGTAATGCCCCATTTGCTGACGGTCGCCTTGTTGATCAACACGCCGCCGGGCTGCAAGAACATCCAATCGTCGAAATCGACGCGCCATGTACCGTCGCCGACTTTCAAGTCGAAGGTGTAGACCCAATTGAAGGCATTGCCGTAAGCGGCGCCGCTGGCTGTGCCGATGACCCCTTCCGCGGTTCCTTCATAGCGATGAGCATCCAGTTTCTTCAACGTCCAAACACGTCGTTCCGTTTCACCGTCGCTGTAGTCGAAGTCTTCGACCAGCGTTAGCGTCTCGCCGTCCCAACTACCGTCGATTTCGACCGTGAACTGCCGACGCACGGTGCCAAACCGGTCCTGGAACAATCCGGCAGCCAGTGTCTTGCCGTCGAAATACTCCTCGAGAACCAGTGTGGGTTCTCCATTCTTGAAATCAGTGACGTCCATGTTCGAGCAACCAGCCAGAATGAGAATCGTTGCACCAAGTGTTATCCTTGATACGGCATGAAACGCCCGCAGGATCAGATTCATTCGTCATTCCTTCCGTGTTATCTGGCTTGAGAGTTCAGCATGTTCCGCCGCTGTGATTGGGTGCCCCCAGATTACGGACATCGCGGCGGCCTTTAGCGCGATCGGCAACCCGGCATAGAGGAACGCCAGGACCCAGGGGGAAGCGTTTTCCGCGACATGCGCGCCGGTCCCCGCCATCGGGTCCGCCGGCAGGCCGGCCCATTCCAAGATTGGAAAAGCCAGTCCGACGGCCAACGCCAAGGCCATTTTCTGAGCCATGCTCCATAAGGCGAAATAGGCCCCGGTGTTGCGTTCCCGCCCTGCTGCCCGGTCCAGGTCGATGACGTCTGCCTGCAAGGACGGGGGAAGCGCCAGATCGGCGCCTAAAGCGAGGCCGGTCGCCACGCATATGACGAAAAAGACGGCGACATCGCCAGGTCCTAGGAACAAGGCCCCGGCAAACCAAGCGCAGGCCCATGCCATGGCCAGGCACCAGCTGCGATGCTTCCCGAATTTGCGGGAGAATGCGAGCCAAAGCGGTAGGCCGGCAACCGCCGATAGGAAGTAGGTGAAAAGAAGCGCGCCGGAATAGTCGGGGGCATCAAGCACCGTGCTGATGAACAGCAGAAACAATGTTGCCGGCAGCCCGTTTGCGACGCCGTTCAGGAACCAAGCCGCCAATAGGCGCCGGAACGGGCGGTTGCGTGCGATGATCCCAACGACTTGTTTCACCGTCGGCTTCATCTGCCGCGAGGTTCCGTCGGTATGAGGAACCCATGTAACGGCGGCTGCGGTTGCCAGCGGCAACAATATCAGCAGAACCAAGCCGAGGCTTGCGAGGCCGTCGGCAGGGTCGTTCCCAATGGCAAAGGGCAGGGCGACTGCCAACAATGTCCCGGCTAGAACCGCGCCTTCCCGCCAAGCCGTGATTGTTGATCGATGATGGTAGTCATCCGAAAGCTCAGCGCCCCAGGCATTGTAGGGCAAGACGGCCATGGTCCATCCCATATAGAGCAAGACAGTGACTGTCAGCAGGAAGGGCCATTGGACCCCGTCAGGCGGAGAGAAAAGAAGATAAGCCATCATTGCAGTCAGGACCGCACCGGCGACAATCCATGGCTTGCGCTTGCCGAACCGTCCGGTTGTCCGGTCGGACAAAAACCCGATCAAGGGATCGCTCACGGCGTCCCAGATCCGTGCCGACAACAGAATGGCCCCGACGGTGGCGAACCCCAACCCCAGGTCGACCGCATAGAAGGTCGGGACATGGACATATACGGGTAGCGTCACGGCGGCCAGCGGCAGGCCCGGCAGGCCGTAAACGGCGAGCCGCCAGGACGAGAGCGTGCTGGGGTTATTGCTCATGGGAAGGGGCGGTTCTGCGCTTTACCTGATGCTCAGGTCTTGCTCAACGCCACACGGCAGACGTCGATCACGCCGGCGCGGAAGCCAGCTTCGCAATAGGCGAGGTAATATTCCCACATGCGTTTGAAACGTATGTCGAAGGCGCGCCTGCCTGCATTCAACGCCGCAATATCCGGCCAGGATGCCTGGAACCGGTCGTTCCATTCGGCCAGCGTGCGGGCATAGCTTTGGCCGAAGGTTTCATAGGTGTCGACCGTCAGGCCGGCCCCGGCCACTTGTTCACGAAGCTTGGACGGGGAAGGCAACATGCCGCCCGGGAAGATGTAGCGCTGGATGAAATCGGGCCGGCTTTTGTAGCTGTCGAAATGTTCGTCGTCGATGGTGATGATCTGAAGCGCCGCGCGTCCCGCGTCGCTCAACCTATCGCGCATCTTGCCGAAGAAGACCGGCCAATAATCTTCGCCGACAGCTTCAAACATCTCGATGGACGCGATCCGGTCGTAGCTGCCATCCTCGTGGCGGTAGTCGCGTTTGACGATATTCACCTTCTCGCCCAAGCCCTCGCGTTGGATGCGTTGGGCCGCGAAATTGTACTGTTCGTCCGAAATGGTCAGGGCCGTAACACGTGCGCCGCGGGATTTTGCAACATGCTCCGCAAAACCGCCCCAACCGCACCCGATCTCAAGAACGTGGTGGTCGCTGTCTATTTCAAGCCGTTCGGCCAAGCGTTCGTATTTGTTGTCCTGCGCCTGTCCCAGATTTTCGGACGGCGACAGGAATTCCGCCGATGAGTAAGTCATGCTTGGGTCAAGCCAGCGTTCGTAGAAGCTGTTTCCCAAATCGTAGTGATAATGGATATTGCGCTTGCTGCCGGTCTCGGTATTGCGGTTGAACCAATGGACAAGGCGCGATGCGTTGCGGAACCACCACTGCCCCTGAAGCGTCGCTTCCAGGACCGCAATGTTGGTTGCGCAGATGGTTAGGAAACTGGGCAGGTCGTCGACATCATAATCGCCATCCATATAGGCTTCTGCGATGCCGATATTCCCACCGGTGAGGAGCTTTCGGGCTACATTGTCGTTGTGGAGATGGACTGTAACGATTTTGTTGAAGTCGCTATCGTCCGCATTCTTGCCGGTAACCCGCGTCGTGCTGTCGGGAAGAACCCAGCGGATCCTACCGGTTTCGAACTTGTCGGCCAAACCGAGCATTAGCCGGGTCGCCGCACCAATACGTATGGTATGCGCTTTCGGCGCTGTCGCTTTCGTTCCACCCTGCATGACATTTTCACCGTTCATGCCTACCCCCAATTGTCTATCGAAACCGATCAAGGTCCAAGGAAAAAAACTTCCTCAACCTGTAATATGGTTACGCGGTAAATCGGGTTTCGGATGAAATTTTGCACCCTTTTTCCAAAGTTTCAGGGCTTCCCAGTGAATGCCGGCTATTACCTTGAACGTCATCATCGGATGTTTCGACAAGGCGCTTGCCAAGCCTGCAGCCGTCAAATCCGAACGGCGGGCCGTATGCTTTGCAATCATACGATCCTCACCCTGTTCCCCCTTGTATCGGATTAGAACTGACAGTTTCTCGCCCGGCGGCGTGAGGGTGAATTCATAGGTTCCGTCGACCGGCATGAAGGGTGATACGTGGAATTCTTTCGTCGTTTTCTGTGAAACGGGTCCTGAAGCTTCCCGCGTCACCGGCAGAAGATATCCATGCCACTGCCCGAACGTGTTGCTGACTTCGTACAGGACCACTTTCAAATGGCCGCCTCGATCGTAGCAGTAATAGATGCTTAGCGGATTGAAGACATATCCCCACAAACGGGGGAAAGTGAGCAGGCGTACAGGGCAATCCCGTAATTCGTATCCATGCTCGCTCAAAATGTTGTTCAGCCATGGCCGCAAGGGCGATCCGTCCCGAGGGCCATGATCCTTGTCGTGAAAGGAGACGACGCCCGTACGGTTATAGACGAACATCCGCGTGTCCGACGCTGTCTCCCGTAGCTTGTCGATATCCAACAGCAGCGAGAAAACCTTGTAGTCCAGCGCATGGACAAAGGGCGTCAGTCGTTTATGTGAGACCTGTCCAATGTAGATCGACGGCTCAGGAATACCGCCGGGCTCGTCCGCGGGCGACGGGTGCGCGTCTGTGGTAAATGTCAGGGGGCCATCCATATCGGGTCCTAGGCCGCAACCGCGGGCGCCGGTTCGGCGCGGGCATCGACGGCGGCCATGGCGTTATGCGGGCGATGTCCCCAGGGAATGTCTGCACCGAGGCGCCGGGCAACTGCGGTCGCGGAAGCCAGGGCGTCTTCATGAAATCCGTATCCGCAATAGCTGCCGCAATACCAGATGCCGCCATTGCCTTGAATTGAAGGCAGTTCTTTTTGGGCGGCAACGGCGCCGGCATCGAACATTGGATGCTCATAGGCGAACTGGTCGATAATCTGCTCCGCCGGGATCGTCTCTATCGGGTTGAGCGTCACGAAGATTGGGTGCGCCGGGTCCAAATGTTGCAAACGGTTCATCCAGTAGGTCACGGCCACTTGCCGATGCCCGTTGGTCTCGTTTCCGGCCAGATAGTTCCAACTGGACCAAGCCAGCTTCCTCTTCGGCATTTGGGATGGGTCGAGATGCAGGACGGCTTCGTTTTTTTGATACTGAAATCGGCCCAGAATGCTCGATTCCGTATCGCTTTTATCTTCCAACAGGCAGAATGCTTCATCCCCGTGACAGGCCATGACGACCTGATCGTAGATCTGTTCCGTCCCACCGTCGTCGCGGACGACGACGCCGCCGGGCACTCGTTTGACTGCGCGCGCCGGTCGCCCGATGTTCACATCCGACGAGAGGCGATCGCGGATGCGGGTCACATATTCGCGACTGCCACCATCGACCGTCCACCATTGCGGACGCTCTTTCAATTCCAGCAAACCGTGATTGACGAAAAACCGGATAAACGAATTCACCGGAAATTCGCGCATGCTGTCGGTGGAACAGGACCAGATCGCCGCACCCATCGGCAGCAGATGGTCGCGCGCGAAAGCTTCGCCATATCCGGCGAAATCGAGGTAGTCGCCTAGCGTAATGCGGTCCGCGTTCGGGTGATCCAATAGTTCCGGTGCATGGCGATAGAAGCGCAGCAGGTCGCGCAGCATGCGGTGGAACCGGGGAGAGAAAAGGTTTCGGGGTTGGGCGAACAGGGATGCCAGATTGCTGCCGCCATATTCTATCCGGCCCTTGTCGATGGAGACGGCAAAAGACATGTCCGTCTTCTTGATTGGCACGTCCAGATGATCGAACAGACCAAGCAGGTTGGGATAAGTCCGTTCGTTGAAAACGATGAACCCTGTATCGACGGGGATCGTCCTGCCACTCCCGGTCTTGCCCACCGGCACATCGACCGTATTGGAATGGCCGCCGACATAGGTGTTCCGCTCATAGACGGTCACCTGATGTTTTTCGTTCAGCAGAAGGGCTGTGCCCAATCCGGCAATACCGGAACCGATAACCGCAATGCGCATGGTTTAGGCTGCTCCACTCAACAGGGGTTCATTTTCTTCTGAGTTCTTTATCGCACCGAAGGCGGCCAGGGCCCGTTTTCGAGCGGCGGGATGGTCGACGATTGGGGCTGGATAGGTTTTGCCCAGGGCAACGCCCGCGTCGGCCCGAACGTCGTCTGGCGCTTCCCACGGCTTGTGCAGGAACTTGTTCGGCAATGCGCCTAACTCGGGCACCCATTTGCGGACATACTCACCTTTGGGATCGAAGCGCTCGCCCTGAGCGACCGGGTTGAATATTCGGAAATAGGGAGCGGCATCCGCCCCGCAGCCGGCAGTCCATTGCCACCCGCCGACATTGTTGGCCAAATCCGCATCGACAAGCGTGTCGCGGAACCAGGCCTCGCCCTGCCGCCAGTCGATCATCAGGTGTTTTACCAGGAAGGAGGCGACGACCATCCGAACCCGGTTATGCATGATGCCGGTGCGCCAAAGCTCACGCATCCCGGCATCGACCAGCGGATAGCCGGTCTCTCCCTTTGTCCAGGCGGTGAAGGCTCTTTCATCGTCGCGCCAGGGGAAAGCGTCGAAGTTGTCGCGGAAGTTTTCGGTGACCGTATCGGGGTTGTAGAACAACAGATGGCGATTGAAATCGCGCCATCCCAATTCCCTCAGAAAAGCCCATCCGGCAGCGTCGTTTACGCTGCCCGATTCCATGGCGGATCGTGTGGCATGCCAAAGCTGCCGCGGACCCACCTCACCGAAATGCAGATGGGCGGACATACAGGACGTCGCCCCCATCGCTGGGAAGTTTCGTCCGTCCTTATAGTCGTTGGCCGGACCGGACAGAAATTCCGCCATGCGCTGAGCCGCGCCAGTTGCCCCCGGCGTCCATTCTGCCGCGATTTCAGCCGCCCAATTCGGTTTTGTCGGTTGAAGCCCCCAATCGTCGAGGAGATCCGAAGGGATATCGCCGTCGTGAAAGGTTACCTTTTCCGGGACGGGCAAGGGTGGGGACGGATCGCCCTGCGCCTGAACGACGCGCCAATAGGGTGAGAAGACGGAGAAGGGCTTTCCGGCCTTTGTCTCAACTTCCCAGGGTTCCCGGATCATGTCGGCTGCGAAACTCTCTGCCGCTATCCCGTCGTCGTTCAATGCGGCCTTCAGCTCTTTATCCCGTTTTACCGACCAGGGTTCGTAGAGCCGGTTCCAGACGACACGCCCGGCACCCGTCTCGGCAGTGACGCCCGAAATAGCTTCAGCTGCCTTACCGCGACGCAGGATGAGCTTTCCGCCAAGCTCTTCCAGGTCCTTGATAAGTGCGACTAGACTTTGATGCAGCCACCATCGGCTGGCCGCGCCTGTCGCGTTGCTGCCGGCGTCTTCATCGTCCAGCACGAACAGGCAGACCAGAGGCCCTTGGGCGGCCGCGTCGGTCAATGCGGGATTGTCCCGCAAACGCAGGTCACGCCTGAACCAATGAATTGTCGTCGTTGTCATAGGCGCCGGGAACCTGCCAAAGGTGAAAGGATCGTATTGTGGTTATCTAAAGTTACGCAGCCGGCCGTCGCTTGGATTACCCCTTGTCGGAATAATGTTATCCCTTTGTTGACCGCCCCAGGGTTGCGGATTTCGGGAACCGATGGATCCCCGACCGGCCTAGTAGCCAGATATTGAAACCCTGCGGGAAATGCTGCTCGATCGCCGGGTCACGCACGTTCAGGCCACCGGTGAAAGCCCCGAATGACGGCAGAATCAATCGTCGCCCATCGCTGACGAAACAACGTGCGGAAACCCGGCTCATCCGGGTCTTCACTGTCGCCTTGGGATGGAAATGGCCGGATACTTCGCCGGCAGAGGGCCGATTGGATGCTTCATGCCGGAACAGCAAGGGGCCATCCGTGAATTCCTCCACGATGGTGCCGCCCAGATCCGGCGGGGGCTCGGGATCGTGGTTGCCGGCCACCCAGATCCATTCGACACGGTTCGTTAAGTCGATCAAGGCCGCCCGGTCCTCGTTGGGCAGGCGCGCCCCGGCATCGCCGTCGTGAAAACTGTCGCCCAAGGATATGACGCGGGCCGCTTCCGTACGATGCAAGGCCTCATTAAGCTTCTTCAGGGTCGATCGTGTGTCGTAGGGTGGTAGCAGTTGCCCGCGAGAGGCGAGGGCGCTGCCCTTTTCGAAATGCAAATCCGCAACGATAAGCGTGTTCCGGGCACGCCAGAACAGCGCCCCGGACAGGTCCGGTTCTAGGTCGGCCCCGTTCAGCCTTATCGTTGTCCGATGTGCTGCTTCAACCATCATGACAACGGCAATTCGCCGTGAACAATACCGCCCATTGCCTCTTCGATGAGGTCGTCGGAGGCTTCTATCAACAAATCGTCCATGCCGCTGCCGTAGACGGATTCCTTGCCGATCTCCAGCAGGATCGGCACGGCAAGCGGCGAGACGCGGTCCAGGCGGCGGTGGGTTATCCTACCTTGGGCCTTGTGCAGCATCTCAGCCAGCCGCGCCACGTCGGTCAGGCCCGATGCAGCATCCATCCGGGTCGCCCGCAACAAAATATGGTCAGGATCGTGCTCGCGCAGCACATCGTAGATCAGGTCGGCTGAGAAGGTGACTTGCCGCCCTGTCTTTTCCTGTCCCGGCAACCGCCGCTCAATCAGGCCTGCGATTATCGCCGCATTGCGGAACGTCCGCTTCATCAGCGAGCTTTCGTCCATCCAGGCTTCCAGGTCGTCTCCCATCATGTCTTCGTCGAAAAGTGCCGCCACATCGGTGACGGGACGCACGCTCCAAACGGCGATGACGTAGTCGCTGGCGACGAATCCCAGCGGGCCATAGCCTGCACGTTCCATGCGCCGCGTCAGCAGCATGCCCAGCGTCTGGTGCGCGTTCCGGCCCGCGAAGCAATACGCGACCAGGTAGTTCTTACCATGCCTAGGAAAGCTCTCGATTAACAATTGGTCCGGCCCCGGCATGACCGACCGCCATTGCTGCAGGCGCAACCATTCAGAAACCTGTTCCGGCAAGCGGTTCCACCGGGACGGGTCGGCCAGCATTTCACGCACCTGGTCCGACAGGAAGGTGGTGAAAGGCAGCCGCCCGCCCATATAGGCCGGAATTTTTGGTGCGTCGCCCTTGGCTTCCGACACCAGCGCCGTGGTCTCGCGGAAACCGTCAAACCGCAGCAACCTGCCGCCGAATACGAAGGTATCGCCGGGCTCCAGGCCGTTGATGAAGTATTCTTCCACCTCACCCAGAACCGGGCCACGGCGCAGGCGCACCTTGACGGTCGGTTCCTGGATGATTGTCCCGATATTCATCCGGTGGCGCTGGATCACTTTGGGGCCCGCGACCTCGTAGCTTCCGTTCGCTTTGCGGAACAGGCGCTTGAACTTTTCATAGGCGCGCAGCGCATAACCGCCGTCCTCGACGTAGCGCAGGACGTCGTCGAAATCCTGCCGGTCGAGGTCCGCATAGGGGCCGGCGCTTGTGATTTCGTCGTACAGGTCGTTCGGATTGAACGGGGCGGAACAGGCGAGGCCGAGGATGTGCTGCGCCAAGACGTCCAAGGTGCCCGGTCGGGGCGGGTCGCCATCTAACCGCATCGCGTCGACGCCTTCGATCGCGGCGAGGCATTCGAGCACCTCGAACCGATTGCCGGGGGCAAGAATAGCGCGGCTGGGCGTGTCCAGCCGGTGGCCCGCCCGGCCGATGCGCTGCAACAGGCGGCTGACTCCCTTCGGGGCCCCCATCTGGATCACCAAATCCACGGCCGCCCAATCAATGCCCAAATCCAGCGACGAGGTCGCGACAACGCCGCGCAGCGCCCCCCGCGACATCGCGGCTTCCACTTTGCGGCGCTGTTCAACCGCCAAGCTACCGTGGTGCAGGGCGATCGGCAGGTTGTCGTCGTTAATCTTCCAAATGGTTTGGAACAGGACTTCCGCCTGGGCGCGCGTGTTCACGAAGACGATGGTCACGCCGGATTTCCCGATTTCCTGGTAGACCCGCTCCGCAGCGTGCAGGGCATAATGGCCGGACCACGGCAGGTCCATGCCATCCATGATGGAAACCTCCGCCCGTACGCCGCCACCGCCGCGAATGATGTCGACCCCGTCCGGCTTTCCATTCGGTGCAAGCCAGCCCCGCAAGGCGTCTTCATGGGCAACCGTGGCGGAGAGGCCGACGCGCCGGCATTCCGGTGCGATCCGGTTGAGCCGCGCCATGCAAAGGGCCAATTGATCGCCGCGTTTCGTGCCCGCCAGCGCATGGGCCTCGTCGACGACGACCCGTTTCAGCCCAGCGAAAAGCGTCCAGGCTTCTTCGTAGGAAATCATAAGGGCAAGAGATTCAGGGGTGGTCAGCAGGATATGCGGCGGGTCTTCCTTCTGCCGCGCGCGTTTGGATTGCGGTGTGTCCCCTGTCCGGGTTTCAACCCGAATCGGCAAACCCATTTCGGAAATCGGTGTCTCCAGGTTGCGGTGTATGTCTACCGCAAGGGCTTTCAATGGAGAGATATATAGCGTGTGCAGACCGGCAGGCGCGTTGTCTGCCAATTCGACCATGGATGCCAGGAATCCGGACAGGGTCTTTCCCCCACCGGTTGGCGCGATTACAAGGGAATCCAAGCCTTTCCGGGCAGCGCGAACCATTTCCAACTGATGCGGATGCGGCACCCAGCCACGGGCGGCAAACCATTCCTTGAATACCGCGGGTAGCGGAATGTCCGAGTTATCCGGGCTTGTGTCGCGTGAAATCATGTGATTCCAGTTTCGGTATTCATTTTGGCTCGCCTGATCCGGGCGATGGGGGAGTACTGTTAGAATGTCCGTTACAGAGTATTTCTCAAGCGACTATGCGGAAGCCCGCGAAAAGTTCACCGACGCGGCCCGTGCTGCCGGTGCGGAACTTGCCCGTTTCATCAATCCTGAAAAAGGGCCGAAGGGTGAGGAACTGAGCACCGATATCGCCTGGCTTGGGCCACGCGATGCCGCGAATGTCTTGGTCACGATTTCCGCCACACATGGCGCTGAAGGTTTTTGCGGTTCCGGTGTCCAGGTCGGTTGGTTCCGGTCGGGCCGGGCAGCCCGCCTGCCGGCCAACACTGCTCTTCTGCAGATCCACGCCATCAACCCCTATGGCTTTGCCTGGCTCCGCCGTACCAATGAAGACAATGTCGATCTGAACCGGAATTTCGTCGATTTCGATCAGCCCCTTCCAGTCAACGATGGGTACGTGACGTATCAGGATATCATCTGCCCGAAGGAATGGTCGGACGAGATCGCCGCTAAGACGAGTGCCGAGATCGACCGCCTTATCGACGACTTGCCGCCGCTTGTCATGCAGGGGGCGGTTTCCTCCGGCCAGTATGTCGACTCGAAAGGTGTCTTTTATGGCGGGACGCGGCCGACATGGTCCCGAAAGACGCTTGAGGCGATCATCGACACATATCTGTCCGTCGCGAAACGTGTGGCCATCATCGATTACCACACCGGCCTTGGTCCGCGGGGTTATGGCGAGCGGATCGGCGATGGCGGGGCGGGCAATCCGTCTTGGGAGCGGGCCCAGGACTGGTGGGGTGACCTGACGTCCTCGGATGACGGATCGTCAACCTCCGCACCCCTTCATGGCACCAACCTGAACGCGATGGCGGACCGGATGCCCGAGGCTGAAGTGACCTCCATCGCGCTGGAATACGGAACCCGGCCGTTGCATGACGTGTTGCTGGCCGTGCGTTCCGACGCTTGGCTGCATGCCTATGGCGACTTGGATTCGGAGCAGGGGCGCGCGATCAAGGCCTTTGTGCGCGATGCCTTCTATCAGGATGCGGACGACTGGAAACAGATGATCTGGTCGCGCGGTATCGACACCCAGGAAATTGCCCTTGCTCGCTTGGCCGGCTAGACAGCCAGCGGCCCAGGCGGGGCGTCAGCCGGTCTGCCCGGGCGTTTTCGCCGCCATTATCTGATCTTCAAGCATTGTCGGCAGGAATATCCAACTATCGGCAACGGAGATGGGCGTGATCGACCAACGGTCTTCCAATATCGATGCCCAAACCCGCAGGCAGAGGGCGATTGCAACGTAAAGAACGACCGGCAGAAACGCCATCCAATCGCCGAACGTGATCAGCACCGCATTCGCTTTGAAGATCCCGACCAAATCACCGGGCCATGATCCCCGAAGCCAAAACAAGAACCCGATTGCGGCAACCAGCATGTGCAGGGCTGCCCAGCGCCTGATCGCGAAAGCAAAGACAGCCCTGCGGTTGGTTTTGGCGTTGTCATCTTTCGGTGCCAGCGTGGCATGCAATTGGATTGCAAACGGGAACGCGAAGAACGCAAGCATGACGACAAGCATCGGCTGTTCCGCCTGAAAATACAGCTCGGTGCTCCACAACAGCATCAGAACCGGAAAAATGAAGAATGCACATGATATGCGCACGGCCAGCAGCCCCGCCAACCTTGCGAATGACGCCTTGCTCTTGACCAAATGCCAGACAGGAATGGACATTAACAGGGATACCACCGTCGCCGCCGCACAGGTCCAGATGTTGAACCATGTTGCGGAGACAAGATCACTCAGAACGTCGGATCCCCTCTGGCTCGCCCCCAGGTAGAGTGTTTTCCCCTCCACCACGAAACCAGGTTCGGCAAACTGTTCATCTGTGACCGGTTGGCCCGCAGGAAAAGCGGAAAGCAAGCTGCCGACGATCAGGAAAAGAACAAGTGCCGTGGTCAAAAATGCGGCGATGCCGGTCTTTGCCGTACTGAACATCTACCTAGACCGCCTCGCTGTTGTGGGGTTTTTGCCTTCACAACATATAATAGAATTCTGCTTCGGCAGGTAAACAAATTGCGTACCTCATCCGCACTGCCCTGTGCCGCGCTGATCGCTCAACTTGGTGGGCTGCTCTTGATTGCCTCAATAGCGGCGCGGAAGCGCTCTGCCGTCGCGGCGAAGGCCGCTTCCGTGTAGGGCTCTGGATCGCCGACACCCCAGACCGGCCCGGCCCAGGCGGGATCACTTTCGAATCGCGCAATGACGTGCACGTGGAGTTGCGGGACCTGGTTGCCCAGTGCCGCGACATTCATCTTGAAGGCATCGACCTCTCGCTCCAGTGCGGCCGAACATCCGGCGACTTCCTCCATCAACTGAAACCGGTCTGTCGCATCCAGGCCGTGGATCTCCCGCACATCGGGGCGGCGCGGGACCAGGATCAGCCAGGGATAGCGGCAGTCGTTCATCAGCAGAACCCGGCACAGTGGCAAATCCAGGACTTGCTTTGTGTCGCCTTCCAGTTTCGGATGAAGGTCGAAATTCGATTGGGGCACGTTTCTCTCCCAGGCCGGTTCTCGTTTCAGCAGGATCAGGCCGGAAACAAGTCCCCTCTGTCAAATGGATGGTCAGGATGGCGGAAACCCGCGATTTGCTTTTGGAAATGTTTCATGCAGCGGTGCGCGCCGCCGATCCGATGCTTTGCGTACCCCCGTGTCTGCCCGAACCGGCGAAGGATGGGCGGACGATCGTCGTCGGGGCGGGCAAGGCGTCCGCCGTCATGGCCCAAGCGACCGAAGCGCATTGGGGAAAAAATTATCCCGGTCATGAACTGGAAGGCGTCGTTGTCACGCGGTACGGCTATGCCGTTCCCTGTTCAAAGATCAAGATACTTGAAGCGTCGCATCCCGTTCCCGATGAAAAAGGCATGGCCGCCGCCCAGGAAATCCTGGAAGCCGTCAGCGGCCTTACCGAAAAAGACCTCGTCATCTGCCTGATATCCGGCGGGGGATCCGCGCTGCTGACCGTGCCGGCGGGGGATATGACCTTGGCGGACAAGCAGGCGGTCAACAAGGCGCTGCTGGCATCGGGCGCAACGATCGACGAGATGAATTGCATCCGTAAGCATCTGTCCAAGATCAAGGGTGGACAGTTAGCTGCCGCCTGCGCACCGGCGAAGGTGATCAGCATCCTGATTTCCGATGTGCCGGGTGACGATCCGCAGGTAATCGCATCCGGGCCTACGGTCCCCGATGATACGACCTTCGCGGAGGCGATGAGGCTGGTGCGGCACTACGACATGGACCTGCCCGCCGCCGCGATGGCAATTCTGGACGCAGGCGTGCAGGAAACCCCGAAGCCTGGCGATCCGATCTTCGAGAATACCGAAATTCGTATGGCGGCGGCGCCGCGCCTATCCCTGAACGCTGCGGCGGATGTCGCCCGGAAGGCCGGCATCGCTCCGCTCATTCTGGGGGACAGCCTTGAAGGAGAAAGCCGGGAGGTCGGGACGGTTCTGGCAGGGATTGCCCAATCCGCGCGGGCCCATGGCACACCGGTCGCAGCCCCTGCAGTCTTGCTGTCCGGTGGCGAGACAACAGTCACTTTGCGGGGCAAAGGCCGTGGCGGGCCGAATGCGGAATGTGTGTTGGGGATGGCGCTTGCCTTGGATGGGCAAGCGGGCCTGTCGGCCCTGTGTTGCGATACGGACGGCATTGACGGGTCGGAGGACAATGCGGGGGCGATGATCGATCCCGGCACCCTGGACCGGGCCAGGGACAAAGGGGTCGATGCGGCTGCGTATCTGCGCAACAACGACGCCTATGGGTTCTTCCAGGCAGTCGACGGGTTGGTCATCACCGGACCGACAAAGACCAATGTAAACGATTTTCGCGCAATTTTGATTGAGCCCTCAAAAGGGTGATGAAGGCCTAGCCGAGTTTCCTGAATACCCAGTTGGCGGCGAAACCGGCGGCCATCGCGACAATGATGGCTAATATTCCGTGCAGGGCCGGAAAGGTGTTCGCTATGCGGAAAATCTGCGCGCCCGCGCCAACCTTGCTGACGAAAAGCGGTGTCGTCTGCCCGCTTTGAATCTCGCCGTTCCGCGCCAGTAATGTCTCAATAACATAAGTGCCGATCGGGACATTCGCCGGAAAATATACCGAGGTTCGGAACAGACGTTGGCCGCGTTTCTGGATTGTGCCGGGCACAGCGCTGTACAGGCCGTGCGCCTGTTGGTTTCGTATCAGGGAAGATCGGAAATTCTCGATTTCGACCGGGTCCTCACCCTGCGGCGCGATCATGCGTATGTTCTGCGCGCCGATCTGATGGCGATGAAGAACCGGTAGAGGCAAGCCTTCCGTCGCCCCTTGCGTCATTGCGACATGATAAAAGGACGGGGTTTCCTCGAAGGTCATCGAGTCCCGGTTCATCCAGATGCCGGCAATGCGCTCTTTTCGACGAACGGTCACGTCCGTCGGTGGACCGTGAACGACGACGATGACGTCGCCATCCTCCTCGATCGATCCGAACAGCAGCAATTCTGTTCCGGTGAACCCTGTCGTGATCGCCACCAGATGATCGGACAGATCCGCAATCAGCGGTTCGGCCTGCGCATTGCGGGGGGCAATGATACCTAGGAAAATTGCGGTTGTTAGAACCAGCGGAGAGAGGCGGGAAATAGAGATCATCGACCCGTCAGTGCCCGACGCCACTGGAAAAACTCAGCGAATAAATGTCGCTGGGTGGAATGATAAGGTCCAGCATGATTTTGATGCCAACCGCCAGCACCATTGCGGCGAGCAGACCGCGCAGATGCTCGCCACGCAGCTTCGCTCCCAGGCGAGTTCCGAATTGTGCACCGATCACGGATCCGATCAGCAGCAGCAAGGCGAGAACAATATCCACGGTCTGGTTCAAATAGGACTGTAGGAAGGTCGCATTCGCGGCAACGAAGATGATCTGGAACAATGACGTTCCGACGACGACGGAAGTCGGCATGCCCAAAAGGTAGATCATGGCAGGCACCATGACGAAGCCGCCGCCCACGCCCATGATCGCGGACAAAACACCGACAAGGAAGCCGATGGCGAGCGGCAGGAAAGCGCTGATATAGAGCTGCGAACGACGGAACCGCATTTTGAAAGGTAGGCCATGCAGCCAATTGTGTTCGTGCAGCTTCCGCCCGGTTCCCGCTTTGCCGGACTTCGTCCGCATCATCGCCTTGATGCTTTCAATCAGCATCAACGCGCCGATGACGCCCAGGAAAATGACGTAGGAGAGTTTGATGACCAGGTCGATCTGCCCCAATGTGCGCAGCAAGGCGAAAAGCCAGACGCCGAATGTGGACCCGACGATGCCGCCAATCAGCAGAACGGTGCCCATCTTGAAGTCGACATTGCCGCGCCGCCAATGCGCCATGACGCCGGAAACCGATGTCGCCACGATTTGTCCGGCCTGGGTTCCCACCGCGACGGGTGAGGGAACGCCGATGAAGAACAGCAGAGGTGTCAGCAGGAAGCCGCCGCCGACGCCGAAAATTCCGGAAAGAACGCCTACGCCCACACCCATCCCCAGAATGAGGAAGATGTTCACCGACATCTCCGCGATGGGTAAGTAGACGTGCATCGGTTAGCCAGGCATGACTCTAATCGGCCAGGTCGTTCACCGAAGGCAGGACCACTTCAGACAGTGGTGCAGGAACCCCAATGACGCTGACGTGAAAAATTGAAACTAGGAGATATAAATCAGATTCGACAAGGCGTTGCACCTGTTCTTACAGGTATTGCGACCATATATTCGTGATTTCCGCCTCTGCGTTGCTGCGATGCATCAATTTGGCGGCTTATCGGCAATTATGTTAGGCGGGTTGCGATGCGGGAACCGGGTGCAGACGAACATTTGCTGGATGCGACGGGCCTGCTGTGTCCCTTGCCGGTCCTCAAGGCGCGAAAGGCCTTGAAGCCGATGACCAGCGGCGGGCGGCTGGTCATCCTGGCCACCGATCCAGGCGCTGTCGCCGATTTTCAGTCCTTCTGCGAGGCCCAGGGCCACAGGCTGATCGATTGGTCGGAAAAGGACGGTGAATACCGGTTCGAAATCCAGAAAGCGTGATCGTCAGGATTTCTTAACCAGTTCCGAATTAGCGTTCTTTGCACTAACATCGTTTGAAACACCGGTGATTTGCCGGCTGAACGAAAGGGGCGAGGACGCAACCATGACCCATTTTCTGATATCGGACGTCAAACCGGACGGGATGAAGCTGGAGGAAATTCTTTCAGTCCTCCGCAGGGACGTACTCTACCGCTGCACCAAGATCATGGAAGACACGCGGCCGGAAGCGAAACATGTTCTGGAGAACAATATCGCGATCCTGTCGTTGTTGTCCGAGGCGATCGGTCTGGCGGAAGACTCGACCCATACCCTCGACAAGGCATTTGGTGTACGCAACACGGACGGCCCGCGGATCGGCGAAGAATAAGCGAGAAAAGCGGAAGTTAGGCGTGGTTAGGTCTTTTTGACGAGATCGGTAATCGAGACGGCCAGGTGATCTTCCACCACAACGACCTCACCCCGGGCGATCGCTTGCCCGCTGACACGAATATCCACCGTATCACCGACGCGTCGATCCAGTTCGATGACGGCACCGCGGCCGATTTTCAGCAGATTGCTGACTTTCATCTCAGCGGTACCGAGCACAGCGGTTAAATCCACGCCGATGTCCTGAACCGCACCCGGATGCTGGCTCAATTTAGCGGCCCAGGCACCGCCCAGCGTTTCCGGTTCGTCACTGCCGGCACCGCCACCGCCACCACCACCGGCATTTTGGTCGGCCGCCATGGCCGCGGCCATGTCCATATCGTCCAACTCGACGTCAGGCTCACCACCACCACCGCCACGTTCCGCCTGTTCGGCGGCAATGGCGGCGGCCATGTCGTCTTCGCCGAATTCCTCGTCGTCGTCACCGGCGCCGGCGGCGCGTTCTGCCTGTTCGGCGGCGATGGCGGCTGCCATGTCGTCTTCGCCCATCAGGTCGTCGTCGTTTTCGTCGGACATGATCCGTCCTCATCGGGTTGAAAGCGGTCGGCAAATGCCGTCACGCTACCATGCAAACAGTGTACCGCTGATTCCGGTTTGGGTCTAACCTGTGCTGAATTCCGGGCTGTGAAATCAGTTCGAAGAGCATAAGAGGTTGATCGGTGGGGTGGCCATGGGCGAGGTTCCTCCCCCAACGGCTCAACGCAAACAAGTTTCTGGATGTGGGAAAAGGACGACGTTGTGGAAGAGAATCTCGAGACAGTTACCGCCTTGATCGATACCGCCATCGCTTTCTCCGTGCAGTACGGGTTCCAGATCCTCGGCGCGCTGGTCGTCCTGCTGATCGGCCTAAAATTGGCTGGTTTCTGCGGCAGAAAAGTGTCGGCCTTGTGCGAATTGCGAGGTATCGACGTCACGCTTTCCCGTTTCATCGGCAATGTGGTGAAAATCCTGCTGGTGGGCGTGGTGATCATCGTGACGCTCGGAAATTTCGGCATCACCATCGCCCCACTGATCGCGTTGGCCGGGGCTTCCGCTTTCGGCGCGACCATGGCGTTGCAGGGGCCGCTGTCGAACTATGGCGCCGGGCTTTCGATTATTTTGACGCGACCCTTCGTGGTTGGGAACACGATCAACGTCCAGGGTGTCAGCGGCGTGGTGGAAGAAATTACCTTGGCGCAAACCGTCTTGCTCGGTGAAGACGGTGAAAGCATTACCGTTCCGAACAAGGAAGTGGTTGGGCAGGTCATCGTCAATTCGCGGGAAAAACGCGTGGTTCAGACGAAGATTCAGGTTTCGGCGGATCAGGACCCGAAACGGGTGATCGCGCTGATCAAGGATGCCGTGAAGACCATCCCCGACCTGGAAGGCGACCCAGGCCCGTTGGTCGGGATTCACGATTTCGCCTATGGCGGCATTGTGATCGGAATCCGCTTCTGGGTGCCGAGCGAGAAGTATTTTGCGACGCGCTACGCGGTCAATCAGGTGATCTATGGGGCCTTGGATGAGGCAGGCATCAAATTGACCTTGCCGCAGGGCGGTTCGGTCGCCCTGTCATCCCTTTCAGCGGATGATGACACGCCCGGACACCAAGAGCCCATCGCCTAGCCGGAAGGCGCGCTTATCCGTAAATGCCCGACAGTTGAACCAGGACCAGGATCGCCGCGAGCAGCAGGGTGACGCTGAGCGAGAAGGGCGCATTCCATCGCCAGGCAATCCGCCAGTTCGAATCCCCGGTGATGCGCGAAATGAACAAAACTGTGGCCGAGAAGGGGGACGCGTTGGTGCCTTGGCCCCAAAGGCACATCATCGCCATTGCCGCGATCGGCGGTGCCACGCCAAGCGCTTCCGGTGGCAGGATTGAGGTCACCAAAACCACGAAGACGACCGGGTGCAAACCGATGATGCTCGTGAACATCATCGCCGCCATCAGGGCGGGTATGGTGACGATGGGATTCGGCGTCACATTTGTTACCCACTGCGCGACGACATCGGGGTCCAATGCGGAGGCGATCCCGACGCCAAGAATGTTTGCGCCCGCGAACAGCATGGTTTCGCCGCGCAGATCCGGGATCTTGGCAAATACCTGACCGAACAGGGCGGACCCGCCTCGGTCGGTCGTTTTCAGTTCCGCCACATCGGGGGCAGCCGATGGCAAATGCTTCCCGGCCAAGGCGATGGCCCAGGCAAGCGCGAAGGGCGGCGCCACGATGGCCAATGAAACGGGGATAGACAGCCTTAACCCTTCGACAAGAAGGATGGTGATTCCGAACAAAGTGCCCAGCAAGAGCGCGATACTGATGGCGTGCCGGCGCGTGAAGGGCGGCGCGGGGCCGCGTTCCTTCGGTTCCTCGTTCATCTCCCTCTGCGCCGCGGCGCGCAGGAAAATGCGGTCGAAGACCCAACTGCATCCGACGATTGAGAGAGATAAGGCAATCCCCAGGGGCGCCACTTCAAGCCAGCGGACGCCGGGTACCGCGCTTAGGATAACCGCGGTGCCGACATAGAAGGGCGACCAAGCCGTGCCCGCTGCAAAGCCCTGAACCATTGCCCGGCCCAGACGCTCGCGCAGCGGTTTCGGCGTGTCGCCGCCGACCATCGGCGTCAGAAGCGATAGGCCGGCCAGGTTGAAGGCGACGCCCAGGAAATGGGCCGCAAGCGCAATCACAGCGAAACGACGGCCGGATGGTTGCCGGATCGCAATTTCCCGAACCGTCAGAAGGGAAGGGCTCCGGCTCGCCGGGCCTTGCAGCCAGGTGACCGACCCGAAGAGCAGCAGGAACGGGAGCGTTCGGCGCAACCCGCCGAGCAGGGTTTCCAGCGCCTCGCCTTCCAAACCTCCCGCCAATATGCCGATGCCGGCAAGCGCTAGACTGACCGCTTGTTGCAAGCGCGCGGCGCGGCGGAATTCGATCAGGATGAAAGCCGCCATGAAGGCGATGGCGATCCAGACGGCGATTTCGACCGTGAAAAGGGCATCGACAATCGTCAGCACGCATAGTGACAAATAGAGCGTGGCTGAAATCGACCGTGTCGGCATGCGTGGTGGACCCCAAGGGACTTTCAAGGACAGCAGGGAGTTTCATAAAACGCCCAATCCTATTGTCGCGGCAAGGGTCAAGGTGCTGATTCAAGGTCTTTCACGGGTGTATCGACGCAGGTTCGGGAATCGTGAAACCATTCGTTTAGCAAAACTGAACCCATTTCGTGGCCTGGCTTCGTGACATCGTCTTCCGCCGATCCCAAGACCCTGTACGAGCGCAATCTGATTGCGTTGGCGGAGCATGTGTCCTTCGACTTTGCCCATGGCTTGGCGACCTTCCAGAGCGACTTGGAACTGGTGAAGGAAGACGCTTCCGGTCTGCTTAACATCAAGGTCGGGGACAGGTTCTTGTATCCGACCGGTGCGGAGCCCTTTGCCGCCCGGCAGGTTGCCGAATATGTTGAAAAACCTCAGCGGTTGTCCCTGCGACCGTCGCCTCCGGCGCCCGGTTCCGCTTTGATCAGCGATCATGCGGTCGCATCTCTACACAACCGTTTCGGTTCGAAACTCGTCACCACGCAGCGCGACCCGGATCTCATCGCCGGATATCTGACGATCTTCGGCTTGGGGTTGGGGTTGCAGATCTCCCCGCTGCTGGAACGCTTGAATGTGCGGAACCTTGTTATTGCCGATGGCACGCCCGCGTTCCTCACGCTCAGCATGCAGGCGATTGAATGGGCCGATATAATCGCGACCGTCAGCGAACGCGGCGGGCGCGTAACGTTCATTTTCGATGGCGATCCCGTGGCCCTCTCTAACAAGGTCTACGAAGCAATGCGTGGACCGGACCGGGGCCTGTTGGACGGTTCCTACATCTATGGGCATTACCGGTTGCCGGTCTTGGAACGGGCCTTGGCGCTGTTCATGGAAAGCCTGCCGGTCATCGGTGACTCGGATGGGTTCTTCGAAGATGAATGCCTCATGCTGCGGAATGCTGCGGCAAATATCGCGGACAAGAACGTTCCCGTGTTGGCGCCGGGCGTCGCGGCTGCGCAGCCCTTCCCTGCTATCGTCGTCGGCAGTGGCCCGTCGATCGATGGGGAAATTGAAAACCTGCGCCGGTTGCGTGACCGCTGTCTATTGATATCCGGCGGGACGGGCTTGGGCGTTTTGCTGGAAGCCGGTCTGAAACCGGATTTCCATTGCGAGATCGAAAATGTCCCGGACATTCTGACCGTCAATCAGACGGCCGCGGCGAAACATGACCTTGCCGGTATACGGCTGGTCGCGGCATCGACAGTCGACCCGCTATTGCCGCCATTGTTCGAGGAAACAATCTTCGTCCTGCGCGAGAATCTCAGTCCCACGCGGCTTTTCGGGAATCCGGACCTGGTCTTGCCCATGGCGGGACCAACCGTAACCCACTTGGCCTGCCGAGCGGCCATGGCAATGGGGTGCAGGGATATCTATCTGTTCGGCGTCGACCTCGGTTCGGTCGAGGCGGAGCGCCACCATTCCGGGGCGTCGATCTATAACCTCAGCGACGATCCTTATTGGCGTGGTGGGGCGGCGATGGAAAAGCTTACTATTCCCGCCACCGGGAACTTCCGGGAACAGGTCTTTACCAGCCGGGAGTTTGCTTTCGCGCGGCTCTATTTCTCGACCCTGGCAAGTCTCAATCCCGATTTCCGTATCTATAATTGCAGTGACGGGGTGCGGATCGAAGGGGCGCCGGCACAACCCGGCTCGGCATTGAGCCTGGCGCCGGTGACCGTCGATGTGGCGGCATTGATCGATGGGTTGCCGATCCTTTCCGTGCCGCATGACAGGGTTGATCGCGCGATGCAGGGGCTTGGCGATGCCATGTCGGCATTGGCGCCCAAGATCGCGGGCATAGCCGGGCGGACCACGGTCGATATGCTAGCCGTCAACGACGGTTTGAAATCCGTATTGGTGAACAGCGACGGTGATACGGCCGAGCCGACCGCGACGTTCATGATGGCGGGAACTCTGCAGATGGTCCTACAAACCGGAAATAGTTTGTATGGACGTGTGTCCCCTGGGCGTCGGGCGGATGTGGCGGCGGAAACCGCCAAGGCCTTGGCACGCGCCGCCTGGGAAATGGCCGAGGTTTGAGGCAGGCCAGCTTAAAGAGAGCGCAGGGCGATATAGCCACCCAGGATCAGGATTGCGACAAAAAAGGCTTTCCGGAACTGAGCTTCGGACAAGGTATGCCGGATTTTTCGCCCCAGAAACATACCGGCAAGCGCCGGAACCAATGCCGCTGCGGACTGAATACCGAGATCGGCGGTTAGAAATCCCCCGCCCCCTAACGCCACGGCGAGTCCCAGCGTGGATACCAGGAACAGCATTCCCATCGCCTGTACCAGCATGTCACGCGGCAACCCGATCGCTTGAAGATACATCACGCCCGGCACGACGAAAGAACCGGTCATCCCGGTCAGCACCCCATTGACGGCGCCGAAGACCGGCCCGGCCCAGACCTCATGCTCGGCCCGGACAGACAACCGGATGCCCGCTAGGGAGATGGCGGCATATGTAAGCAGGACGATGCCCAGAAGGGTGGAAAGCAGGGAGAGGTCGAGCTGAGTGAGCGCGGCCGCGCCGACCCAGATCGTGATGGCTGCCGACAGCAGGAAAGACCATAACCTTCGGAACAATTCCCGTGCATTGCCGCCGGACGATGCCTGCAGAATATTGGTCATCAGCGAGGGGATAAGCAGCAGTGCCATGGCCGTGGGTAGATCGATGAGGGCGGTTAACAGGCCGAGGCTAATAGTAGGTAGCCCAACGCCGATCACCCCCTTCACGGTCCCGGCGATCAGGAAGGTCGCGGCAATGGCAAGGGCGGCGTGTGGATCCATCATACGGGGATAGTAGCCGCGCCACGGCTTTTCGGACAAGGCAGGTGGCAGCACAACCTTTCGCCTGTTCGCGGCGCATCCCGGCATGGTTTTTCAATTGGTGCTGGTCAGCATTAGTAATATAAGGATAATCTAATTGAAATTCCGGCAGCATGGCGGAAAGGGAACGTGTGCAGGAATGGATCAGGGACGGGAAAAGGACAGGAAGGTTCTTCTCGGTGCTCTGCGCATTGCGACCGCCCAAAAAGAAGTCGTTACAAACGCACAAGCGATATCTCTTGAGGCGATGAACGCGAAGTCCCTCGTGTCCCGCGCGGGCGAAACGGCGCGGGCCATTCGGCCACTCACCGATCAAATAGACGAATTTGCGCGCAAGATCATCGCCCTGATCGAACAAATCCGGGCTGCCGTGATCGAGGTCAGCCGCAACACCTTGGCCACGTTCACTGAACGGGTTGTGGCTGAACACATGAAGCATGCGTCGGATCTTGGCCGGAATTCCAAGTTCATCGGCAGTGTCGGTGGCAAATTGCAGGCAGTGACGTCTGGCCAGAATGAAATCCGACAAAAAGCCTTGGCCAGTTACGACCGGCTGTCTCGACTGTTGGACGATATTGGGATGAATCTGCTGGCGGCTTCGGTCGTTGTTTCGAAGTTTCGTCTAGAGGTCGGGGCGAGCGATGGTCCTTACACGACAAACTTTGAATCGCTGGTCGACAAGCTGAATGAGTCCGTGGTGCAAAGCCGCAATTCGATCAGCGAAAGTGAAATAATCCTACAGGATTGTATTCGGGTGTTAAGGCGATGATGAAGGCAACGGTTCTCTATGAGGGCAAGTCGCATCAATGGATCGTGTTCGGGCGAGACCCTGAAAAGTCCCCCAGCATCATCGACACCAACCAGTTCATGGTGATGGATGACAATAACGCGGTTCTGCTTGATCCCGGCGGCATCGAATTGTTTGCGCCGATGCTGGCGGCGGTCACGGACTGGGTGGATATCGACAACATCAGGACGCTCTTCGCGTCACATCAGGACCCGGATATCATTTCCTCCCTCGGCCTATGGGACCGAACACTGACGGATGCGACATTGTACGCACCCTGGGTCTGGGAGAGCTTCCTCAAGCATTTTGGCTGTTCGACGATCACCTATTCGCCGCTTCCGGACGAAGGGGATACGATTACCGTCGGTAATATGGAACTGACTTTCGTGCCCGCGCATTACCTGCATTCCTCGGGCAATTTCAATGTCTATGATGCGACGTCGAAGATTTTGATGAGCGGCGATATCGGCGCCGCTCTGCTGCCGCCGGACGCGCCTTTGTTCGTGGAGGATTTCGACGCGCATATATCCAAGATGAAACTGTTTCATCAAAGATGGATGCCGTCGAACAAGGCGAAGAACGATTGGGTTCAAAGGGTGCGCAAACTGGACATCGAATATATGGCCCCCCAACACGGGGCGATATTCGCCGGTGACCTCGTGCCACGGTTCCTGGACTGGTTCGAAGCCTTGGAAGTCGGTATCGCCGTTGAAGGATAGGTCGGCTATTCCGCAGCCGCAGCATCCGTCTTCAGCTTTTCCACCTTTGCCGCGCAGAACTTGAACTCGGGAATTTTTCCGAATGGGTCCAGTTGCGGGTTCGTCAGGAAGTTAGCCGGGCCTTCCGCGAAGCAGAAGGGAATAAAGATCATACCGGGCGTTACATCCCGGTCGGCCCGTGCCTTCAATTGCACCGCGCCGCGGCGCGTGCTGACGGCGACCATCTCGCCCGGCGAGATATCTTTTTCATCCATCCATTTCGGGTGCATGTGGACCTGGCCTTCCGGTTCGATCGTATCCAGGACACTGGCGCGCCTGGTCATTGCGCCCGTATGCCAATGTTCCAACAACCGACCGGTCGTAAGCACCATCGGGAATTGTTCATCCGGCAGTTCCGCCGGCGGCAGCAGGTCGGTCGGAACCAGCTTCACGCGGCCGTTTGCGGTCGGGAAACCTTCGCCGAAAATCACGGCGTGGCCGGGTTCGTCTTCGGAATCACAGGGATAGGTCACGGCGTCTTCGCGTTCCAACCGGTCCCAGGAAATGCCCTTGATCGACGCCATGACCGTGCGGAACTCTTCATAAACGTCCTTGGGTCCCGAATAGGTCCAGTTCAGGCCCATCCGATTGGCCAGTTCCTGGATGATCCACCAGTCTTGCTTGGCGTCGCCCGGCAGATTCAATGCCGGACGTGCCATCTGCACTTGCCGATTGGTATTGGTGAACGTGCCGCTCTTTTCGGGGAAGGCGCTAGCGGGGAGAACCACATCCGCATGGAAGGCGGTTTCCGTCAGGAAAATTTCCTGGACCACCAGATGATCGAGCTTCGCCAGCGCTTCGCGGGCATGTTTGGCATCCGGGTCGGACATGGCCGGGTTCTCGCCCATGACATACATGCCGTTGATTTCATCGGCGATGATCGCATTAATGATTTCGACGACGGTCAGGCCGCGCTCGGGATCCAGTTCCATTCCCCACAGGTCCTGGAAGATGTTGCGCGTTTCCACATCCGAAACCGATTTGTAGTCGGGATAGACCATCGGAATCAGCCCAACATCGGACGCGCCCTGCACGTTGTTCTGCCCGCGCAGCGGATGCAGGCCCGTGCCTTCGCGCCCGATTTGGCCGGTGATCGCGGCAAGCGAGATCAAGGATCGGACATTATCGGTCCCGTGAACATGCTGGGATACACCCATGCCCCAGAAAATGATCGACCGTTCGGCGGTTGCATAGGCGCGGGCAACCTCGCGGATGGTTTCCGCGTCGATGCCGCACAATTCTTCCATCGCCTCGGGCGAGAAGCCTTTCGCGTTTTCCGCAACTTCTTCGTACCCGTCGGTATTCGCCTGGATGTACTGCTGATCGATCAGATCTTCATCGATGATGGTGTGAATCATCGCGTTCAGCAGGGCGACGTCGGCGCCCGGCTTGAACTGCAGATGCTTCCAGGCGTGGCGGGTCAGTTGCTGCTTGCGCGGGTCCATGACCACCAGCTTCGCACCCTTCTTGGCCGCCTGTTTCAGATAGGTCGCTGCGACCGGGTGGTTCTGGCCGGGCCGGCACCCGATGATGATGATCAGATCGGATTTCAGTGCGTCCGTGAAGGGGGCCGTCACCGCGCCGGAATTCATGCCTTCCATCAAAGCCGCAACGGAGGAGGCGTGGCAAAGTCGCGTGCAATGATCGACATTGTTGGACTTGAACGCGGTGCGGACCAGTTTCTGGAACAGATAGGCTTCCTCGTTCGATCCCTTCGCGGATCCGAACCCGGCCAGCGCCAAACGACCTTTTGCTTCTCGAATTTTCAAAAAGCCTTTGGCGGCTCGATCCAACGCTTCTTCCCAGGTCGCGTCCCGGAAATGGGTATAGGGGTTTGCCGGGTCGACTTCGCAGTCCCAAGACTTAGGCGCGTCGTCACGGCGGATTAGCGGTTTGGTCAGGCGGGTGGGGTGGCGAGCATAGTCCATGCCGAACCGGCCCTTCACGCATAGGCGATTTTCGTTGGCCGGGCCCGTGCGTCCGTCAACCTTAAGAATCTTGTCGTCCTTGACGTGGATCTTGGTCTGACACCCGACGCCGCAATAGGGACAGAGCGAATTAACGACTTTTTCCGCTTCGCCCAGATAAACCTCTTTCTCGTCCACCTGGGTGCCGGGCATCAAGGCCCCTGTCGGGCAGGCCTGGACGCATTCGCCGCAGGCGACGCAGGTACTGCTGCCCATCGGGTCGTCGAAGTCGAACACGATCTTCGCGCCGTGACCGCGATAGGCCATGCCGATGACGTCGTTCACCTGAACTTCACGGCAGGCGCGGACGCAAAGATTACAATGGATGCAGGCATCCAGATTGACCCGCATGGCAGGGTGGCTGCCATCCGTGGCCAGCGCGGCCAAGGAGAAGTCGGACCGTTCGGGAAAACGGCTGTCCTCGAGGTCGATTTTGTCGGTCCAAGTCCAGAACTTGCTGTCGCTCTTATGCGCGACATCGCGTTCCGGCTGGTCCGCCATCAACAGTTCAAACACCATCTTGCGTGAAGACCGCGCCCGGTCGCTGGCGGAATTGACCACCATGCCTTCCAGCGGTGTGCGAATGCAGGAAGCGGCCAGTGTGCGTTCACCTTCGATTTCGACCATGCAAGCGCGGCAGTTGCCGTCGGCCCGGTAGCCGGGTTCCGGCGTGTAGCAGAGATGTGGGATCTCAACGCCTTCGCGTTGGGCCACTTGCCAGATGGTTTCATCCGCGGTCGCGGCAACTTGCTTACCGTTCAGCGTAAAGGTGATTTTACCGTCAGCCATATCTGTCGCCTCGAACCTGATACCCAAATGCGTGGTACGAAATATCCAACCGCCCATGCCGGGTGCAGGGCGATCAGCCGAATTTCGGCGGATACTATCGCGATGCCGCTTTCGCCGCCATAGCACGTTCGCGTCATACAATGCCCGACCGACGACGGCTACCCGTCGGGGCTTCGGGAAACGGCCGAACTCGCGTCGGATAATCCAATCGTGATCGATCGTCATATGCGCGCGACAAAACGCTACGCTACCGTATCAGCTAATAAATTCATGAAGCCGATGGAGGTGACTATGCGACCGGGATCCATATTGAGGCAGGTGCTGTTCGGCGCTGTAGCGCTGATCGCTCTGACCGGGCAGGGGCGGGCCGCCGGTGATGGTGAGCGGATCCAGGTCACGGGCGAGATCATGGATACCTGGTGCTATCTATCGGGCGTGATGGGCGGTCCGGAAGCGACGCTCGGTACGGCGCATCACACTTGTGCAATGTGGTGCGCGGCGGGCGGGATTCCAGTGGGTTTGCGTACGGAGGAAGGCGAAATCTACATGGTTCTCAAGCTGGAAGGCGCGGGAACGGCGGATGGGTCGCCGGCGGTGCTGGAAATACAGAGCAACCAGATCACAGCGGATGGCATGGCCTACGCGCGAAACGGCATCAATTACCTGATCGTCGAGCGGATCGTCAGCAACGAGGGGATCACCAACGTCAGTCACGAAGACTATGGCCTTGTGCCGCCATTCGCCATCCCGAAGGGCGAAAAGAAAAAGATCCTCGGGTCTGAATAGGGGGTGCATATCATGAAAAACAATATTCGGTTCGCGGCATTGGCTGCTCTGCTGGTGTTCGCCCTGCCGTTCGCCTCCCAAGCGGCGGAGGATATCAAGGCCAAGCCTTGGAATCTGGCGGGCGAGGAATTGGCGCGGTTCGATGCGAAGGTGGTCGATATCGTGTGCGAATTGTCCGGGGATTGCCCGGCGGATTGCGGTGGCGGTTCCCGTCAATTGGGCTTGATTGCGGGTAACGGCGATCTTCTGCTTGCCGGAAAAAATTCTCAGGCGATCTTCACTGGTGCAGTTGTCGATCTTCTGCCCCATTGCGGGACGACCGTAACTGTCGATGGGCTTTTCACCGGAATCGATGGCGGTCCGAAACTGTTCCAGGTTCAGTTCATTCGCCCCCAAGGGGCCGGCGAAGACATCAAGGCCAACGCTTGGGGCAAGACGTGGAACGCGAACCATCCCGATCTGAAAGACAAGAAAGGCCCATGGTTCCGCAAGGACCCACGCGTCAATGCGTTGATCGAGCGGGACGGGTATCTCGGCCTAAGTCATGCCGCGGATAAGGAGTTCCTGGAGTGGTTCGAATAATTCGCTCCCGGCTCTTCGGCGCTGCTTTAGTGCTCGCCCTGTTCGGTCTTTACCCGACCGTACAAGCCGCCGGCCCGGATCCGTCTGCTCAAAACGCCAAGGCAATGCCGTTTCCCATTCAATTGGGTGGGCCGTTCGACCTCGTAGATCATAACGGTGACCGACGGACGGAGAAGGATTTCCTTGGCCGGCATCTGCTGATCTTCTTCGGTTATGCCAATTGCCCTGGGATTTGCAGTGCAGCCTTGCCTTCGATGGCCGCCGCGGTCGACGCTTTGGGAAAGGGTGCGGACAACGTCCAACCGGTCTTGATCACCGTCGACCCGGAATGGGACACGCCTGAAGAAATGAAACGGGTTCTGTCCGCGTTGCATCCCCGCCTTTTGGGCCTTACCGGCGACGAGGAATCCTTGGCGGCCGTCCGTGAAGCCTATCAGATTGAGTTTTCCAAGGTCGGGGACGACATCTTCGGCAAGCCGATCTACAGCCATGGCGGTTATGTCTATCTGATGGGGCCGGATGGTGAATTGGAAACCGTCATTCCGCCAATACTTTCGCCAAGCCAGATGGCCGCAATCATTCGCGACTACATTACCCCCGCAAGCTGACACTCAGCCTCTTCCGGTCTGAGGACCGTTAATTCCTGGCCGTTACGCACGGCAAGCGGATACAATGCCCGTGAATTGACAACGACGGACCATATGGACGGGGAGCAACACCATGAGCAGCGTTAGACGGCACAACATTTCCATACCGAAACTGTCGCCCGAAATGCTGGCGGAATGGGCGGAGGTGCCGGCCGCGGTCGCGTCCGACTGCCTCGGACGGGGGCAGGCCATGGCGGCGGAAATTTCCCCCCTCCATCCCAGTATGCGGATCGTCGCTCAAGCCCGCACGGTCGATTGCATGGCCGCCGATAACAGCGCCCTTCACGCTGCGATTGGCATCTGTGAGCCGGGCGAAGTGCTGATTTGCAACGCGCAGGGCTACACGAACAACGCAATCTTCGGGGGGTTGATGACCCGCGCGGCGACGGATGCCAAGCTCGCCGGTCTCGTCATCGACGGATCGGTTCGGGATTCGGAAGAGATCGTGGCGGCGGGATTTCCCTGCTACAGCCGGGGCGTTGTGCCGCGCGGCCCTCACAAAGGGTTTGGCGGCGTGATTGACGGGCCGGTCGCCTGCGGCGGCGTTTCCGTCTCTCCCGGCGATTTGATCATCGGCGATGCGGATGGCGTGACAGTCGTGCCCTTTGCCATCGTCGAACAAACGCTCGAAGCCGCCAAGGCGATCCTCGCCAAGGAAGCGCGCGCCTTGGCGAGCCTTGATGAAGGCGGATCCCTGGCCGAAGTCTATGGCGTGCCGGAAATCACCTTGATCGACTAACCGGTCGGCATTGCGGATCAATCCAACTATCGACTTGTTGCCGCACGGCGTCTCTCTATACTCATCCTGAGGTATGACCCAATCGGGATATCTGGTTGACCAAATGAGGGACCGCAAACCATGAACAAGTTACTCAAGACATCGCTTCTATCAGTCTTCGCCCTGATCGCCGCTGCTACCCCGGCTTCCGCTCACCTTCCGCCTGGCGCGTACGGCTCAGTCGCAGCGGGCTTTTCTCATCCGTTTTTCGGATTGGACCACATTCTCGCCATGGTCGCCGTCGGACTTTGGGCGAGCCAGCTTGGCCGCACCGCCATGTGGGCCGTGCCGACGACGTTCATGGCCGCGATGGCAATGGGTTTCGGTCTAGCGCTGGCGTCAGTTCCGTTGCCCATGGTGGAACCGATGATCCTTGCATCCATCGTCGTGTTGGGCGCCCTCGTCGCGCTGGCGGTTAAACTCGATATCCGGTTTTGCGCTGCCGTCGTCGCTTTGTTCGCGTTGTTCCACGGCCATGCCCATGGCGGTGAACTCGGCGCCGCCGGCGCCCTGCAATTCGGCCTGGGATTTGTCCTGGCAACCGGTTTGCTGCACGGCGCGGGCGTCGCGGTGGGCATCCTGGTCGGCCGCATCGCGGCCACGGCCGGTACGTCCGGAAACCTCGCCTCGCGGGCCTTGGGTGCTGTCACCGCGTTTGCGGGGATCGCGCTCGCTATTGTCTAGGTGTAACGTAAAATTTGATACGAAAAAGCCCGGCCGCTGAGATCGTAGCGGCCGGGCTTTTCTTTGACGATCAGTGTCGTTGAACCTAGGACGGCACGTCGTCCGGGAAATATTTCAAAACGCTGAGCAACGGGTTCGGCGCCGCTTGTCCGAGGCCGCAGATGGAGGCGTCCATCATTGTTTGGGACAGTTCCTGTAACAGACCCTTATCCCATTTCTCCGCCTGCATCAGCTTCACCGCTTTCTCGGTACCCACCCGGCAGGGTGTGCATTGGCCGCAGCTTTCGTCCTCGAAAAACTTCATCAGGTTTAGGGCTGCGTCGGCCACGCTGTCCTTGTCGGACAGGATGACGATGGCGGCGGATCCGATGAAACAGCCATGCGGCTGCAATGTGTCGAAATCCAGCGGTATGTCGTCCATGCTGGCAGGCAGAATGCCGCCCGAAGCCCCACCCGGCAGATAGGCCTTGAATTCGTGGCCGTCCAGCATGCCGCCGCAATACTCTTCGATCAGTTCACGAATGGTGACGCCCGCCGGGGTCAGCTTCACGCCCGGTTCCTTCACCCGGCCTGACACCGAATAGCTGCGCAGGCCGGTGCGGCCATTCGCGCCCTGGCCGCTGAACCAATCGGCGCCGCGGCTCAGGATTTCCGGGATCCAATAAAGCGTTTCGACGTTGTTTACCAAGGTCGGCTTTCCGAAGATGCCCACCTGCGCAACGAAAGGCGGTCGATGCCGGGGCAGCCCGCGCTTGCCTTCGATGCTTTCGATCATTGCCGACTCTTCGCCGCAGATATATGCGCCCGCGCCGCGACGCAGATGGATCGTGGTGTGGGGCGACAAACCGGCATCGCGCAGGGCGTCCATTTCCCGCCGCAGAATATCCAACACGTCGGGATATTCGTCGCGCATGTAGATGTAGACATCGGTCGCTTCGACGACCCAGGCGGCGATCAGCATGCCTTCCAGGAATTGATGCGGTTTCCGGACCAGATAGTAATAGTCCTTGATGGTTCCGGGTTCGCCTTCGTCGCCGTTGACCGCCATTACGCGCGGGCCGGCTTCCTTGCGCACCAGTTTCCATTTCAAACCGGTCTTGAACCCGGCGCCGCCCAAGCCCCGTAGGCCCGACGCCTCAACCTCGGACGCGACAGCTTCCGGGTCCTTGCCGCCGTCCAGACATTCTTGCAGCAGCGCATAGCCGCCGTCGTTCTTATAGGCGTCCAAACTCTGATAATCAGGGATGGCGGCATGGGTGTGCCCTTGGTCCACAGCCTCTTTGACGGTGGCGACCGACGCGTTCAGGACGTGGTTATGTCCGACTTCCGCCACTGGCGCGACATGGCAACGGCCCATACACGGTGCACGGAGAACACGCACATCGTCGCCGACCGCGCTTGGAAGATCCGAGAGCAGGTCCTGCGCGCCGGCCATTTCACAACTGAGAGAATCGCACACGCGGATCGTCAGCGGGGGCGGCGGCGTTTCATCCTCCATCACCAAATCGAAATGCGCGTAGAAGGACGCCACTTCGAAGACTTCCGCCTGGGCCAGCTTAAGTTCGTTGGCAAGGGCAAGGAGGTGGCGGGCGGACAAATGTCCATAATTGTCCTGAATCTTGTGGAGATACTCGATCAACAGCTCACGCTTGCGGGGCTCAGAACCCAGAAGCTCCGCAATCTCGCGGGCCGCCGCCATGTCAATCTGACGGCCTTTGGAATGGGGAACCGCCTGCCTTCGGCCAAATCCGGGGTTCCGGAAACGGCGTGGCGCGCCTTCAGCGCTGTTCGGCGAGTGATCGTTCATGGAATAGCCTCGACACGTGGAACGGCTCAAAAACTGAAGCGAGCCGCCGGAAATGACAACAAGCGGCCCTTACGACCGCACCGACATCCTTCTCGCCCGCACGGCACGCGCGGGCTAGGCATGATGCGTCATCCTCTGGTTCAGCGGCGACGAGGGCAATTGCAAAATAGTACCGGTTGTTATTCCGCCGATACCAAGGTTACGACCGCCGTATTAATGAGCAGCTTGCCGCGTTCCTCGAAATTAACGGTGACGCGGTGGCCGACCACGGATTGGACTTGTCCCAATCCCCAATCGGGTTCGTCCGGGTTTCTGACAAACGAGCCGGGAACGAACCCGACGTCATTGCACAACTCGGCCCTTAAATCGTCCATTGCCTGAGATGTCCCAATCTAACCGTTAGACCAATGTTGCCTAGGCCGATGCTTGGTCTTTTCCGCCCCTGCCGAGTATGTTCTTGTTCTGTAGTGATACATGATTCATCCGCTGCCATAGGCTGGTTTTTAGCATATGAACCAAAGAATTTCCGAAATGCTGATGTCGCGCATGGCCCACGAACTGGCTGGGCCTGTCGGGGCGATCGCAAATGGCGTCGAATTCATGCAGGAAGTCGAGGAAGGGGCAGCGGATGCGGTCGACTTGATTGCCGACAGCGCACGCCGCGCGGCCGGGCGCTTGCAATTCTATCGGTTGGCCTATGGCGGCGCGGGCCGGTCGACAGAGGATGAGACTGTTTTCGTGGATGCGGCGCGGGGCTTTGTAGACGAAGGCGGCGTCACGCTGTCCTGGCCTTCCGGCAGTTCCGCCGACCTGATCGAACGGCCGGGCGGTGGCAAACTGTTGCTATTGGCAATTGAGATCGCCCGGGGCGCCTTGCTGCGCGGCGGGACCGTGGATATCGATGCCTTGCCGGGAATGGTGCAGGTCGCGGCGGAAGGGCCAAAACCGACTTTGGCTGACGAAATACGTGCTAATTTCACGAGTACCGAACCGGTCGATGGTGTCGATGTGACGGCCAGATCGGTGCATTGCCTATATGCGCGCCTCCTTGCGAGTGAGGCGGGAGTTCGTTTGGCGCTCGCTCAAGAAGGTGAGCAAATCCGCCTGTCCATAATACTTTAGATTTATTGCGACTGTCTGCCCACGCGTTCCGCGCTTTTGCGGCCGGTGAACCCGTTCATCCCGGGCCGTCCCGTGAATTAGCTAAGAACAGCTTAGTGGTTTGTTAAGAACTCGATTGGTATTGTTAGATCACCATTCTGATACCGTTATACGGACACTGGAATTAACTAGTCTGACTTTGACCATAACCAGCATTTAGGCGCGCCACTCGGCTGCGTCAGGTGGTAGGGGAGTGAAATAGCTATGGACGATCTCCTTAGCGAGTTTTTGACCGAAACTGCGGAGAGCATGGACACGCTCGACGTGGAATTGGTGAAGCTTGAACAAAATCCGAACGATCAAGCTATTCTTTCGAACATTTTCCGCCTGGTGCATACGATCAAAGGGACCTGCGGCTTTCTTGGCCTGCCGCGGCTTGAATCGGTGGCGCATGCCTCCGAGAATGTGCTCGGACGTATTCGCGACGGCGAATTGGAGATCAGCCAAGGTGCTGTCTCGCTGGTCTTGGAGTCTCTCGACCAAATCAAAATGATCCTGTCCGACCTGGAAGCGACGGAGGCCGAACCCGCGGGTGACGACTCCGATCTGATCGCGCGTTTGAACCATCTCGCGGAAACGGGCGAAGTTCCGGCCGGTGGCGCTGCCGCGCCTGCCGCATCCAGTAATGACGATGCGCCTGCGACGAAGGACGAGGAAGAACTCGCCGCGACCGAAGCGATGATGGCTGAACTGGAAGACGCTGTTGAGGAAGCCCCGACGCCGGCGGCTCCATCCAGTGGTAGCGCCGCACTAGACGCGCTTATGAACAGCGACGAGGTCGCCGCTGATAATGACGAGTTGCAGGCCGCGTTCGATAATGCGGTTTATGAGGGACCCGGCGACCCGTTTGCCGCCTTGAAGGGCGATCCGGAAGACGAACCCGCCGAGGAACCTGAGGACGAACCGGTGATTGCCGAAGCCTCGGTGCCCGCGACGGTTGAAGAAAAGAAGGCGCCGGCGGCGAAATCCGAGCCGGAAGCCGCGGCCGCCAAGAAGGAAGGCGGCGGGGTCACGCAGACCATCCGCGTCAACGTCGACCTGCTGGAAAACCTGATGACCATGGTCAGCGAGTTGGTGCTGACCCGCAACCAGCTTATGCAGATCCTGCGCAGCCAGGGCGAAAGCGATTTCGGTGCGCCGCTTCAGCGCTTGTCGCATGTGACGACCGAGCTGCAGGAAGGCGTCATGAAGACGCGCATGCAGCCAATCGGCAATGCCTGGGCGAAACTGCCGCGTATCATTCGTGACCTCAGCCTGGAATTGGACCGCAAGATCGACCTGCAAATGATCGGCGCGGAAACCGAGCTGGATCGTCAGGTGTTGGATATCATCAAGGATCCGCTGACCCATATGGTCCGGAATTCCGCGGATCACGGCATCGAACCGCCGGCCGACCGCGTGAAAGCCGGCAAGCCGGATACGGGGACGATCACGCTGAACGCCTATCATGAGGGCGGGCATATCCATATCGTCATCCAAGATGACGGTAAGGGCCTGAATATGGCCCGCATCCGCGAGAAGGCGGTTTCGAATGGTATCGCCACCGAGTCCGAACTGGATGCGATGAGCGAACATCAGATTCAACAGATGATCTTTGCGGCGGGCTTCTCAACGGCAGCGGCGGTCACCAGCGTCTCGGGGCGCGGTGTCGGCATGGATGTCGTGAAGACGAATATCGACAAGATCGGCGGCACGGTCGAACTGAAGTCGGTCGAAGGCCGTGGTACGACCTTCCTGATCAAAATTCCGCTGACATTGGCCATCGTTTCGGCGTTGATCGTCGAATGCGCGGACGAACGCTTCGCGATCCCGCAGATCAGCGTCGTGGAATTGGTGCGTGCCAGCAACGACTCCGAACACAAGATCGAGGAAATTCACGGCACGCCTGTGCTGCGCCTTCGCAACAGACTGCTTCCGCTGGTCTCGCTGCGCCGGTTGCTCGACGTTCCGACCAATGATGAGGATTTCATCAGCGACGAGAACTTCATCGTCGTGGCCCAGGTGGGGAATTATTCCTTCGGGATCATCGTCGACAAGATCTTCGATGCCGAGGAAATCGTCGTCAAACCGACTTCCACCGTGTTGCGGAACATTTCGATCTTCTCGGGCAACACGATCTTGGGTGACGGTAGCGTGATCATGATCCTTGACCCGAACGGCATTGCACAGACAACCGGGGAAATGGCGACCCCGGACCAAACTGCGCAAGATGTCAGTACCGTACAGGCCAGTGGCGATGACGAACGCGTTGCCCTGCTGTTGTTCCGCGCGGGCGATAAATCGCCGAAATCGGTGCCGCTGGGCCTTGTCGCACGGTTGGAAGAAATCGACTTCGATGTGGTCGAATACTCCAATGGCCAGGCGATGGTGCAGTATCGCGGTTCGCTGATGCCGCTGGTCCCGATCAACGATTCATACAGCTTCCCGGAAACGGGCAAGAAGCCGACGTTGGTCTTCTCCGATCGTGATCGGACAATGGGGCTGGTCGTCGACGAAATTCTGGACATCGTGGAAGACCGTTTGTCGGTCGAACATAGTGCATCCAAGGAAGGCATGATCGGCAGCGCCATCGTTGCCGGGAAGGCAACGGAAATCCTGGATACCGGTTACTTCCTGACCAAGGCGTTCCACGATTGGTTCGGCGTCGAAGGTGAGGTTTCCGTTACCGAGGGCCGTTCGTCCCGCCGCCGGATTCTGCTGGTGGATGACAGTTCCTTCTTCCGGAACCTGTTGACGCCGATCTTGTCCGTTGCGGGCTATTCGGTCACCACGGTTACCAGTGCCGCCGAAGCGCTTGAGCTTTGCGAACGGGGTGACGAATTCGATGGGATCGTTAGCGATATCGAAATGCCGGATATGAGCGGCTTCGAATTGGTCGAACATATCCGGGCTGGAACCAGGTGGGCCAAGCTGCCGATCGTCGCAATGTCTTCCCATACCAGCGCGGCGGCAGTGGATCGCGGCCGCGAGGTCGGCTTCACCGATTATGTGGCGAAGCATGACCGCGACGGTCTGCTTCAGACATTGGCGGAGACCTTCGGTCAGGGATGATCACGGTGCCCATGCTGCGGATTTCACAAGGAAATTAGGGCGGCATGATGTTCTTCGGTTGCGGACGAGCCGTCCCACCCTTAACGTCGGATTGGCAGCCTCGGCGCTTTCAGTCCGGGGGTGGAAATTCGGGTCCGGACCGTTAAATTGGTTTGTAAATCCGCAATCCGTGGGGAGCGATGTCGATGAAATCCTGTCTTGTCGTGGACGACTCCCGCGTCATTCGAATGGTGGCGCGCAAGATATTGGAAGAACTGAACTTCGAAGTAATCGAGGCGGAAGACGGCAAAGTCGCGCTGGACGCCTGTAATAAGAGCTTGCCGGATGCAGTTCTGCTCGATTGGAACATGCCGGTCATGGACGGGCTGGAATTTCTCGTTGCCCTTCGCCAGTTGCCGGGGAACGAGAACGTTCAGGTCATTTTTTGCACGACGGAAAACGACCTGGAACATATCCAGAAAGCGATTTCGGCTGGTGCGAACGAGTACATCATGAAACCGTTCGACAGTGAAATTATTCAAAGCAAATTCACTCAGGTAGGACTGCTGTAATGTCCGACCGCGGCGCCACGGCGCGCCTTTCGCAGCCAACAGCCTCGCAAGACGCCATCCGTGTGATGGTCGTCGACGATGCGCTTGTCATCCGAGGCATGTTGAGCCGAATGATCGAAGAAGAGCCGGGAATGGCGGTCATTGCCTCCGTCGGTGACGGGGAAAGGGCTTTGAAGTCCTTGGAACGGCACGAGGTGGACGTCGTGGTCCTGGATATCGAAATGCCGAGGATGGACGGGCTGACAGCTCTGCCGAAAATCATCGAAATGTCCCCCGGCGTTCAAGTTTTGATGGCGTCTACCTTGACGCTGCGAAACGCAAAAGTCTCCATGAAGGCCATGGAACTCGGCGCGGCGGACTATATCGCCAAACCGTCTTCAAGCGGTGAACTGCGGTCGGCCGATGAATTTCGGCGCGAATTTCTTGAGAAAGTAAAGACGTTGGGGCGCCTTGCACGGCGCCGTCGCCGGCTTTCCGGCACCCCGGCCGCGAAAGGGGCTGCGCCCACGGTTTCCGCGACAAAATCCGCGTCGAAACCGGCCAATATCACCTTGCGGCCGTTGCAGAACGCCAAACCCGACATCATCGCGATTGGCAGTTCCACCGGCGGGCCGCAAGCGCTCTTCAAGGTGCTATCGGCGATGGGCACGGAATTCCGGCAGCCGATCCTGATTACACAGCACATGCCGCCGACCTTCACGACGATATTGGCGGAGCATATTCAGAAAGCATGCGGTCGGCCGTGCAAGGAAGCCACGGACGGTGAGGCGATCGCCCCTGGTACGGTATATGTCGCGCCGGGTGATTACCACATGCTGGTTGAATCGAAAGGCATCTCCAAGACGTTGAGACTGACGCAGGATCCGCCCGAAAACTTTTGCCGGCCGGCGGCGGATCCGATGTTCAGGAGTATTTCGCAAGCATACGGGGCACGGGTACTTGTAGTGATTCTGACCGGGATGGGGTCGGATGGCAAAAAAGGCGCGGAAGTCGTCGTGCAAGGTGGAGGACAAGTGGTCGGTCAAGATGAAGCGTCCAGCGTAGTCTGGGGCATGCCCGGAGCCGTCGCCAATGCCGGCTTGTGCTCGGCAGTTCTGCCTATTGATGAAATAGGTGGACTGGTTAAGCGTCTAGCAACAGGGGGCGCGGCATGAAGGTCGAAGATTTCGAACTGCTTGCGAAGACCGTGAAAGAACGGTCGGGCCTCGTGCTTTCGAAGGATAAAGCGTACTTGCTGGAAACCCGGTTGATGCCGGTGGCCAGGAAGCACGGATTGAAAGGGTTGGACGAATTATCCGATCAGGTTCGGCGCAGGAATGAAACCCTTATCGGTGATATTACCGAAGCGATGACGACGAACGAGTCCCTGTTCTTCCGGGACAACAAGCCGTTCGATCAGTTCAAGGCTGCGGTGCTGCCTGGGTTGATGAAAGCGCGGGAAGGACAGAAACGCGTCCGAATTTGGAGCGCGGCCTGTTCCAGTGGCCAAGAACCCTATTCTCTTTCGATGCTGATCAAGGAAGAAGGCGCGAAACTGACGGACTGGCGCTTCGACATCATGGCCACCGATATCTCTATGGAGATGATCAACAAGGCCAAGGCTGGTATCTATACGCAGTTTGAAGTTCAGCGCGGTCTGCCGATCACCTTGCTGATCAAATACTTCAAGCAGAACGGCGACAAATGGATACTGGATTCCGCAATCCGTTCGATGGTTCAGTTCAAGCCGTTCAACCTTCTGGAGTCCCTCTCCGGAATGGGACAGTTCGATATCGTGTTCTGCCGCAATGTGTTGATCTATTTCGACCAAGCGACCAAAGGCAAGGTCTTGGACGGGATCGCGAACCAATTGGCGGATGACGGTGTGCTATATCTCGGCGGGGCCGAAACGGTATTGGGCATAACCGACCGCTTCGCGCCGGTTCCCGGATATCGCGGTATGTATCAGAAAAAGGGCGGCACGCCCGCTGTGGTACCGGCCAGCACGTGATCTGGCGAACGTACGGCCATCGTAAACGCATGGCTCTTGAATCAAAAAGGCCGCCCGGTGGGCGGCCTTTTCGCTGAACAGCATTCGGTCTTGGTGATCAGCTTGCTTTTGCCACCGGCTCATCCGGTTCCCGCAGGACATAGCCGCGGCCCCAGACCGTTTCGATGAAATTGTGCCCGCCCGTGGCGACGGAGAGCTTCTTCCGCAGTTTACAGACGAACACGTCAATGATCTTCGCTTCTGGTTCGTCCATGCCGCCATAAAGGTGGTTCAGGAACATCTCCTTGGTCAGCGTCGTTCCCTTGCGCAGGGCGAGCAACTCAAGAATTCCATATTCCTTGCCGGTCAAATGAACCGGCTTGCCTTCGACTTCCGCGGATTTGGAATCCAGCAGCACGGTCAGCGGGCCGCATTGGATCTCGGACTTCGCATGGCCCTTGGACCGGCGAATGACAGCTTGGATGCGGGCCATCAATTCCCGGCGGTCGAACGGCTTTGTCAGATAGTCGTCCGCGCCGAAACCGAGCCCCTTGATCTTGTTATCCATCTCCGTAAGGCCGGAAAGGATAAGGATCGGTGTTTGCACCCGGGCATCCCGAAGGCGTCGCAAAACCTCATATCCGTCAATATCCGGAAGAACGAGATCAAGAATGATCAAGTCGTAATCGTATATTTTGCCGATTTCGAGGCCATCTTCCCCAAATTCCGTAACGTCGATGACGTAGCCCTCAGACTGGAGCATCATCTCGATACTCCGTGCCATCGACGGATCGTCTTCGACCAGTAGCACTCTCATTTTAGTTCCCCTCAAGCGCCGACATTCTGCGCGGACTGCCCCAAGGTCCAGTTCCGATTTACCGCATCTAACGTGTTTCGCAGTGTGCTTTTCCACCTTCTGCGCGCCGCGGTGCGCTAATATGCTAGCAGACAATGTTAAAGATTGTTAACAAAAATGACCAGTCTGTAGATAATTGATGTATTGTCCTGTTGTAAAACAATAAATGCTAAGAGGCTTCTCGTCAGAAACGAAGACTTGGCGTAGAATTCGCTGAAAGTCGTCTGCTCGTTATTACTTGAGGGTTACTCCAAACATGTCATCGCCCCTTCAGCATGCCCAGGCGGAGGTCTCTCGCATGCCGACCGCCCAGGTCCACGGGAAGGTGATCGGAATCCAGGGAATGTTGCTGCAAATCGGCGGCATTTCCGGGTATTTGTCGATCGGCGACCGATGCGACCTGATCGCGCGGGGGGGGCGTCGTGTGCGGTGCGAAGTGGTTGGTTTTCGCGATGGCCTTGCGCTTGCCATGCCTTACGGCCCCCTGGAAGGCGTCGGATTGGGCAGCAAGGCGGAATTAATTCAGTCGGAACCGGTCGTCAGGCCCCATCCACAATGGTTGGGCCGGGTCATCAACGCGTTCGGCGAACCGATCGACGGTGGCTCGCCCCTGCCACGCGGGGATCGGCCGATGAGAATTCGGAACCAACCCCCGCCGGCCCACACCAGAAACCGGTTGGGGCCGAAGGTCGATCTGGGGGTGCGCTGTCTGAACACCTTCACGACAATCTGCCAGGGGCAGCGTATGGGTATCTTCGCCGGTTCGGGGGTGGGGAAGTCCATTCTGATGTCGATGATGGCCCGTTATACGAACGCGGAAGTCATCGTCATCGGCCTGATCGGCGAACGCGGCCGCGAGGTGCAGGAGTTCATACAGGACCAATTGGGCGAGGAAGGCCTGGCGCGCAGCGTCGTCGTGGTGGCGACGTCGGACGAAAGCGCCCTGATGCGGCGTGAGGCTGCTTTCATGACCATGGCCGTCGCCGAATATTGGCGGGACCAAGGGCGGGAAGTGCTGTGTTTGATGGACTCGGTCACCCGCTTTGCCATGGCGCAGCGGGAAATTGGCCTCAGTGCCGGGGAACCGCCTGCAAGCAAGGGATACACGCCGACCGTTTTCGCGGAACTTCCGAAATTGCTTGAGCGCGCCGGTCCCGGCGTGGGGGACGGCAATATCACCGGCATTTTCACGGTATTGGTTGAAGGGGACGACCATAACGAACCGATATCGGATGCGGTGCGCGGCATTTTGGATGGACATATCGTGCTGGACCGCACGATTGCGCATAGAAACCGGTATCCCGCGGTCAATATTCTGCGGTCCGTTTCCCGTTCCATGCCGGGTTGTAATTCCGAAGAACAAAACGCGGTCGTGAACCGGGCGCGGCAATTGCTGTCGACCTATGAGGACATGGCCGAACTGATCCGGTTGGGCGCCTATCGCAAGGGATCGGATCAGCAAGTCGACGAGGCGATCTACTATTTCGACGCCTTGGACCAGTTCATTTCCCAGATGCAAAGCGAGCAGGCCTCGCTGGAACAAGGTTATCAGCGCTTGGCTGAAATCCTCGGCATGCCCTATGGCGACACGGTGCTACCCCGGGAAGACGGCAGCGTTGAAGATGAAGAGGCTGCGGAGCCTGACGCCGGGTGAAGACCGTTTCCACTTTGATCCGTTTGTCCAAGCTGGAGGTCGATAACCGCCGGCGGCTTCTTGCCGACCTGCTTGAGCAGGACGCAGCTTTCGACCGTGCCATAGACCGGGTGGACACGGAACTGGACACCGAACGACAAAAAGCACGCGAAACGCCCGAATACGGTGCGGGCTTTGTAGCCTATGCGAAACACGCGGCAAGCCGACGCAAGGCCCTCGTCGACCGGAAGGCGGCCTTGGCCGTGGATATCGACACGGCCCGTGACCGGCTTGCCGAAGCGTTCGAAGAGCAGAAAAAATACGAGATCACTGCCGAAAGGCAGGAAGAAGAAGAAACCGCCGAGGAGAACAAGCGGGAGCAGCAGGACCTTGATGAATTGGGACTGCAGACACATAGCCGGAACACCGGTCGTTAGGCTCACGGAACAGCCATTTTACGAGTGGCGTAATATTGGGTGATGTAACACAGGGGGCCGAAGGGGCGAGGCATGGAAAAGGCGGATATCAAGATCGAGGGGGCGCTTGTCTGCGACGGAACGGGCGCGCCGCTTTTCAAAGCGGATGTGGCAATTCTGGACGACCGTATCCAAGCGGTCGGGGACCTGTCGGCTCAACCCGCCGGAAGCGTTGTATCAGGGGAAGGGTTGGTCCTGGCCCCGGGCTTTATCGATGTGCATACCCATGACGACAGAGCCGTGCTGGCGGATCCCGCCCATGCCTGCAAAGTCAGCCAAGGCGTTACAACTGTCGTTACCGGCAATTGCGGGATCAGCCTGGCGCCTTTGAAAGTGTCTGCCGATAAACGGCCGGCGCCGCCGCTGGACTTGATCGCGCCGACAGGCGCGCAGCTGTTCGACGGGTTCGGCGATTATCTCGATGCGTTGGATGATGCGCCGCCGGCGCTGAACGTCCTGCCGCAGATCGGGCATTCCACGCTTCGCCTGGCGGCGATGGAGGATCTGCAGCGTGGCGCGAGTGACAAGGAATTGTCGGCCATGCTGTCCCTGCTGGAAGATAGTCTTGCCGCGGGCGCGGCCGGGTTTAGTACCGGCTTGTTTTACCGCCCGGCGGAACACGCGCCGACGGAAGAGGTTATCGCGCTGGTCAAGGCTGTCGGCGCGGCTGGCGGTTTTCACAGCACGCATATGCGGGACGAGGGCAACTTCGTCATCGATTCAATCGATGAGACCGCCAGGATAGGCCATGATGCCCGGACGCCGGTCGTCATTTCCCACCACAAATGCACCGGTGCGGAGAACCACGGTCGGTCGGTGGAGAGCTTGGCGCGCATCGACCACTACCGCTTCCAACAGCCCATGGCGCTCGACGCCTATCCCTATGAGGCTGGATCGACTGTGTTGGATTCAGCCCGCCTGGAAGGGGCGCGGAAGATTCTGGTTTCCTGGTCCGAAGCCCGGCCCGACTGTGCCGGCCGGGATTTGGATGAGCTTGCCGCCGAATTCGGGATGAGCCGCCAGGATACCGCCAAGATGCTCTCCCCCGCCGGTGGCATCTTCTTTCAAATGGATGAAGAGGATGTCCGCCGCATTCTGGCCCATCCTGCGACGATGATCGGGTCGGACGGCCTGCCGCATGACGCGCGGCCGCATCCGCGCCTATGGGGAACTTTCCCCCGCGTTCTGGGACACTATGCCCGTGATGTCGGTTTGTTCCCGTTGGAGGAAGCCGTGCGCAAGATGACCGGCCTGTCCGCGGCACGTTTCGGCCTGACCGACCGCGGGGCGGTCCGACCCGGTGCCTTTGCGGACCTGGTTCTGTTCAATGCCGACAGCATCATTGACAGCGCGACCTATGAGAACCCGATGGAGCCCGCCGAGGGGATCGAAATGGTGATGGTCAACGGCCGCATTGTCTGGCGCGACGGCGCGTCGACCGATGCGCGGCCCGGGCGGGCGATTAGATTGAAGGATATCAAGCCGCAAACCATGCCTGATGCGGCCTAGGTAATTCTCCAAACCCGAAAAAGAAAATCGGCGGCGTCCGTATTGGGGAAGGGACGCCGCCGCAGGGTCGGGCTCCTTTAGGCAATTTCTTGCTTGGGAAACCCGTTGGGGACCAAAAGAAAAAGAACCACTGGTACGTGTACGAATGGGCCGAAGCCCATGCTTCCGCCCGACTATTCGGCCGGAAGCGCCTTCACTTCGATCGTTGACTGATTGAAGTCCGGGCGAATGCCGCCGCGCTTGCGGCCATACATGCAATCGTCCGCGGCGCGCATGACGGAAACAGGGTCGTCATGCGGTCCGAACGGGGCGGCCCCTATGCTGGCCTGGACCTGAATACGCTCCCCATCCCAGGGAACGGTCAGGTTGTTCAGCATGACCTCCAATTGGGTCACCTTCTGGTAGCCCTGCAGGTCGTCCGCCCCGTTCAGGAGCACTGCGAATTCGTCCCCGCCGATACGGGCGACGTCATCGATTTCTCTGGTATTTACCCGCAGCAGGGTCGCGACGCTGGCAAGCACGAGGTCGCCGGCGAGATGGCCGTGGGCATCGTTGATGCGTTTGAAAAAATCCAAGTCGACGATCAACAACAAGCCGCGCTCATTGCTGCGCCGTGACCGCGCCAGGGACCGGTCGAAGGCCCGATCGAAACCGCGGCGGTTCAACAGTTTCGTCACTTCGTCGGTGATCGACAACAGCCGCAAGGCGCGCAGTTCGCGGTCTTTTCGGTGCAATTCCCGCTGCGCTTCCGCGGCCACCAACATGGCCTTGTGCAGAAGATGGCGATATCCGTCGCCGGGATGGCCGGGTTCTCCCGCGCTGGCGATCAGATCGCCGGCGACTTGCTCCAGGCGATTTGCGAGACGGCCCTCCTCGTCATGGCCAAAGCCCTCCAGGACGGCGTCGCCGCCGGTCGTAAGTCCCAAGCGGTCGGTCAGGGGATAAGTGTTTGTCATCTCGTCACTCCTCATTGCGGGCCCTCTCGTGCCCAGTCTCGAGGGGATAAGCGCAATCGCCGTGCCAATCCTGTTCGCGCATACGCCGTTAACCATTGGCAGGTAGGGGAATCCGGGGAATCGAAAATTTCGCGTGATGCTTTGGGGGGCGGCTAGACGTAAAGCGTTAACCAAGAAAGAGGAATCCTTTGCCGCCCCATCTCAGCGGCAAGCGGCAAGGGATTCCCGGTTTGCCGTGGCTTTGGTCGTCTACGAAAAGCTGCGGCTTAGAAATTAGAAGGAATGTCGTCGAAAGGGGATTTCTCCGCCATTGCTTGGGCCAGATGTTCCTTGCAGATATGAACGACCAGCCGGGAAACTCCGCCATCCGGTCCGGTCCAAGGGGTCGCATGGCTCTGGACGCCTGTAATTTCCTCGACGGGGCCGGCATAGGGGGCAACGAAGGATGCGGTGTCGCGTCTTTCCACGGTTTCCGAGAGGAAGGCCCAGATTTGAGATCCTTGACCCTGTCCTTCAATCGTGGACATCCGCTGACCCCGCCGATTTTCCCGGTGGATACGCCTGACATTGGCGCCAATCAAACTGTACTCGAAGTCGAGCGGATCGCTGAGGACCCGGAAAACAATCAGATCGGGGAGTATGCTCGAAAGGGCGGTCGGGTCGAATTGCGCATAAGCCGGCATAGGCGCCGTACCGCGCAGTTCGTTCCAATATTGTACGAGGGGTGAGGCCATACCGTGACGCTACACGGAAATTATTAGCGATCCGTAAATTTCGATTCCAGATCGACCGAAAGCTACCAAGAGTTTTCCTAGAACCCGGTTCCGACCTCATCGTCCGACAGGTGATTCAGATATTGCTCGACATAGTCGTAACCGACCAGGGCGCTGAACGCGTCCATCAAGCGCTTCGTCACCGGGCCCGGCACGGCGCTGAAGGTTTGACCGTTGAAGCTGCGCAACGGACAAATGCAAAGGCTGGTGGAGGTGAAGAAGGCCTCGTCCGCGATCGCGACGTTGTGGAGTGACAGCGGGCGTTCGACGAGCGGGATGTCCGCCTTTTTGCAGAGGTCGATGGCCGCCTGCCGTGTGATGCCGTCCAGGATATACTCGGTAGACGGGGTGAAGACCGTACCGTTCTTCACGATGAAGATGTTGCATCCGGCGCCTTCGCAGATATTGCCCGTCTCGTCCAACAACACGGCCCAGGCGCCCGGCGCGTAGGACGCGACCTCCCGCTGGGCCAGCAGCATGTTCATGTAATTGTTGGTTTTGGCATTGGGGGAAAGCGCGCTGGGCGGGGTGCGCTTGAGGGAGGAGACGACGGCGTCGATGCCGTCGCGGAACATTCCGGCCCGCGCCCGTAAGGGCAGGGGCATGCATTCAATCAGGATTGTCGCGCCGTCCCGCTCCGGTGTTTCGCCGTCGACCGGGGAAATCCCGCGGGACACACGCTGGGTCACCCAATAATCCTCGTCCGGCCCCAACAACGCGGCGTTGATGGCCAGCACTTCTTCCGTCTTCGCCAGCATCTCCGCCTTCGACATGCCTGGAGCGATCCGCACATAGCTCAGCGTGTCATAGAGCCGGTCCACATGTTCCTTCAACATGAAGCCCTTGCCCCCGAAGGTGCGGCCGGTGTCGAAGACCGCGTCGCCATAGACGAAACCGGTATCCCGGAACGATATCATCGCCCGGCTTTCCGGCAGGATCTCTCCGTTCAGGTAAACCACACGTTCGTTGTGGAGCGTTTTGTCGGCTGGCATTGTTGGTCTTCTCCGGTAAAGGGGCTGCTGGGTCAGAGTGCCTTGGCTTTGTCGCGAAGGACGAATTTCTGCACCTTGCCGGTGCTGGTCTTGGGCAGTTCACCGAAAACCACCGTCTTCGGCGCCTTGAAATGGGCCATATTCTCTCGGCAGAAGGCGATGACTTCTGCCTCCGTCAGGGGGGTGTCGGCCTTTGCTAGGACGAAGGCGCAGGGCGTTTCCCCCCATTTCTCGTCCGGCCGTCCAACGACCGCGGCTTCGACGATCGACGGATGGCGGTAGAGAATGTTCTCCACTTCGATGGTCGAGATGTTCTCGCCCCCGGAAATGATGATGTCCTTCGACCGGTCTTTCAGTTCCACGTAGGAATCCGGATGCCAGACGCCCAGGTCCCCGGAATGAAACCAGCCGCCGGCGAAAGCTTCCTGGCTGGCTTTCGGGTTTTTGAGGTAACCGCGCATGACGACATTGCCGCGGAACATCACTTCACCCATGGTCTCACCGTCCTTGGGCACAGGCTCCATCGTTTCCGGATCCAGGACCGCCAGTTCCTCCAAGGCCGTGTAGCCGACACCCTGACGTGCCTTTTTCGCCGCGCGCTCATCCGCGTCCAGTTGGTCCCATTCCGATTGCCAGGCGCAGACGACGGCTGGGCCGTAAACCTCGGTCAGGCCATAGACATGGGTGATGTGGAACCCCTGTTCTTCCATGCGTTTCAACACCGCGGGTGGTGGGGGCGCGGCGGCGGTCATCACCTCAACCGTTTGCGGCAGGGGGCGGCGCTCGGCCTCGGTCGCGTTGATAACCATGCCCAGCACGATCGGTGCGCCGCAGAAATGGGTAACGCCTTCATCCGCGATGGCGCGGTATATATTGGCGGCGCTGACATGGCGCAGGCAGACATTCGTCGCCCCGGCTGCGGCCAGGGTCCAGGGAAAGCACCATCCGTTGCAGTGGAACATCGGCAAGGTCCACAAATAGCGCGCCGAATTCGGCAGGCCCCAGGTGACAATATTGTCCATCGCCAGCAGATAGGCCCCGCGGTGGTGATAGACGACGCCCTTCGGGTTGCCCGTCGTGCCGGACGTATAGTTCAGCGTGATCGCGTCCCATTCGTCGCCGGGAAGCGCCCAGTCGTAGCCGGGGTCGCCGTCGGCGATGAAATCCTCGTACTCGACCTCACCAAGCTTTTCGCCGCCGTTTCCTTCCGGATCGTCCACATCAATCACCAACAGGTCCGTGCGGTTGGTTTCCGCCAGCGCCGCTTTCATGGTGGGTGCGAATTCCGTGTCGGTGATGACGGCCTTCGCCTCGCCGTGATCCAGGATGAAGGCGATGGTCGATGCGTCCAGCCGGGTGTTCATCGCGTTCATGACCGCGCCGGTCATCGGGATGCCGAAATGCGCCTCCATCATCGCCGGGATGTTCGGGCACATGACGGCAACCGTATCGCCCTTGCCGATCCCGCGTTTCGCCAGTGCCGATCCCAACTGCCGACAGCGGTCATAGGTTTCGGACCAGTTTCGCTCGATCGTGCCGTGTACGACGGCGGTCTTGGTCGGATAGACGGTAGCGGCGCGTTTCAGGAAGCTGAGGGGCGACAGCGGAACGTGATTGGCAGGATTCTTGTCCAGGTCCCGGTCGTAAATGCTGGTCATGCTTCCCTCCGCAATGTTCGGAAATCCGGCTTTCCGGTTTAGATCCGATTTACGGCGACTGCGTCACCCGCAGTCAAGAGGCGGGTTCTAGGAACGGATAAATTCTGCGCGTTTGAGCCAGATCAAGGGCAAGCGGTCGATCTGCCTATAGGGACTTTGGCAACTGCCGCCGGAACGGTATAAGAAGCGGTATAAGAAACAGGTAATGATCGGCCGGGAATTGATCTGCTAGCAAGTGATCTTCCGATGGGCCGGCCGTAGAGACTGATGGGAGGATGCCGTCGATGGGTTTGATGGATGAATTGCACGAACGCTCGCTACGCGACCCGGAAGGCTTTTGGGCCGAAGCGGCCAAGGAAATCGACTGGGTCAAACCCTGGGATAAGGTCCTGGATGACAGCAGGGCCCCGAATTTCTACCGCTGGTTCGCAGGCGCCGAGTGCAACACTTGCTATAACGCGGTCGACCGCCATGTGGAAAACGGGCGGGGCGAGCAGGCCGCCATCATTTATGACAGCCCGATCACCGGCAAAAAGCGGACGCTGACCTACGCGGAATTACAGGACAAGGTTGCCCGCTGCGCAGGGATGTTGCGCGCGAACGGCGTCGGCAAAGGCGATCGCGTCATCATTTATATGCCGATGGTGCCGCAGGCAGCGGTTGCCATGTTGGCATGCGCACGGCTCGGCGCGGTCCATTCCGTCGTTTTCGGGGGCTTCGCGGCCAACGAATTGGCGACGCGCGTCAAGGATTGCTCGCCAAAGGCGATCATCACCGCCACCTGCGGAATTGAACCAGGCCGTATCGTCGCCTATCAGCCGATGATTGACGGCGCATTGGACCTGGCGCCTGGTATTGTCCAAAAGGTTATCGTCCTGAAACGCGAAGGTGCGGATTGGGATATGCGGCCCGGCCGCGATGTCGACTGGAAAGAAGGCATGGAAGCGGCGGCGCCGGCGGAATGCGTTCCGGTCGCGGCGACCGACCCGCTCTACATCCTCTATACATCCGGCACGACCGGCGAACCCAAGGGGGTTGTCCGCGACAATGGCGGCCATATGGTGGCGCTGAAATGGTCGATGAAGAACATCTACAATATCGACCCCGGCGAAGTGTTCTGGGCCGCCAGCGATGTCGGTTGGGTCGTCGGCCATTCCTACATCATTTACGCGCCGCTGTTGCACGGGGCGACAACGATCATGTTCGAGGGCAAGCCCGTCGGTACGCCGGATGCAGGTGTCTTCTGGCGCGTAATTGCAGAGCATAAGGTGGTGACGCTGTTCACCGCACCGACCGCCTTCCGGGCGATCAAGAAGGAAGATCCCAACGGAAGTCTGATCGGCGACTACGACATGTCGCATTTCCGCGCGCTTTTCCTGGCGGGTGAGCGGTGCGACCCGGATACGCTGCATTGGTCGGAAGAGAAATTGAGCGTGCCTGTGGTGGATCATTGGTGGCAAACCGAAACCGGTTGGCCCATCGTCGCTAATTGCCTGGGGATCGAACAACTTCCGATCAAGGCGGGGTCGCCGACCAAACCGGTCCCCGGTTACGACGTGCAGATCCTGGACGAAGGCTGCCACGAAATGCCGCGGGGGGAGATGGGGGCGATCAGCATTAAGCTTCCGCTGCCGCCGTCCTGCTTGCCGACCCTGTGGAACGCCGATAAGCGCTGGGTGGATAGTTACTTGGTGGACTATCCCGGCTACTACAAAACCGGTGATGCCGGTTACATGGATGAGGACGGCTACCTCTTCGTGATGAGCCGTACGGACGACATCATCAATGTCGCCGGGCACCGCTTGTCGACGGGGGCGATGGAAGAAATCCTCGCGTCCCATCCCGATGTCGCGGAATGCGCCGTGATCGGCGTCGCCGATCCGTTGAAGGGGCAATTGCCCTTGGGTTTCTTGGTTCTCAAAGCCGGCGTTGACCGCAGCGACGACGAGATCGTCAAGGAAGCGGTCAGAATGGTGCGTGAGAAAATCGGTCCGGTCGCGGCCTTCAAGACCGCCGCGGTCGTGAAGCGTTTGCCGAAGACGCGTTCGGGCAAAATCCTGCGCGCGACCATGGTGAAAATCGCCGATAGCGAGGAATATAAGATGCCCGCGACCATCGACGATCCGGCCATCCTGGATGAGATTGAGGAATCTCTTCACGAGGTCGGCTACGCCAGCAAGTAAGAATTTCCAAAAAACGCCAAGGCTGGGGCCTTGTCCTTACAGCGCCGGTGGCTCTACAAGGCTGCCGGCGCGTTTGCGTCTGGATGAAGAAATTTAAATGGGTAACGGGTCATGAAACTGGCGGATATGCAGAAAAGCGATCTCGAGGCGGTAGAAAAGCAACTGCTTGGAGAATTCGAGGCATTGAAGGGCGAAGGTCTCTCTCTCGATATGACACGCGGCAAGCCGGCACCGGACCAACTGACCCTTGCTGACGGCATGCTTTCCCTGGTCGGCCCTGGCGAAACCGCGGGCGAGGACGGGACGGATTATCGGAACTACGGCATCGTCGAAGGCATTCCGGAAGCACGCCGGCTTTTCGCTGAGTATATGGGCGTGACGCCCGCGCAGATTATCGTCGGCGGGAATGGTAGCCTGACCATGATGTACGACACGCTGGCAGGTGCCGTTCTTTTCGGCATGCCGGGGGGGAAAGGCCCGTGGAAACGGGCCGGGGCGGCTGCCGGGTCGGGCGAGGGCGCATCCAAGGTTATCTGCCCGGTTCCCGGTTACGACCGGCATTTCGCCATCTGTGAGCGCCTGGGCCTGGAAATGGTCACCGTGCCGATGCTGGATGACGGTCCCGACATGGATGCCGTCGAAGCTCTCGCCGCAGACCCTGACGTGAAGGCGATATGGTGTGTGCCGAAATATTCGAACCCGACGGGTGCGGTTTATTCCCAGGCGGTTTCGGAGCGGCTTGCCAAAATGACGACCGGCGCGCCTGACTTCCGCATCCTCTGGGACAACGCCTATGCGGTCCACCATCTGGGCGGTGGCCCGGCGGAAATTCCTGACATCCTTTCGCTATGTGAAAAAGCGGGGAACCCGGACCGTGTGCTGATGTTCGGCTCAACCTCAAAAATCACCTATGCCGGATCCGGCGTCGCCATGATGGCGGCATCCGAAACCAATATCGCGGACGCGGCTAAGAAATTGTCCTTCGCAACGATCGGGCCGGACAAGTTGAACCAGTTGCGGCATGTTCGCTTCTTCCAGTCGATGGACGGCATCCTGGCGCATATGGAAAAGCACGCTGACATCGTGAAGCCGAAATTCGACGCGGTTGAAGAGGCCTTGAGCCGCCGTTTGGCGGACAAAGGCATTGCCGATTGGACTGCGCCGCAGGGCGGCTATTTCGTCAGTCTGGACGTGATGGACGATTGCGCATCCGAGATCATTCGGCTGGCTGGTGAGGCGGGCGTTAAATGCACGCCGGCAGGGTCGACTTTCCCCTATAAGAAGGACCCAGCCGACAGGAACATCCGCATCGCCCCAACCTTGCCCTCGGTGGCGGAAATTGAAAAGGCGATGGAGGTCCTGTGCGTTGCGGTAGAATTAACCTGCGCGCGCCGTCTTCTTGGTCGAAACAGATAAGATGTCTTCTAAAAAATGGTTTTAGAATAGCGGGTTACCGCAACGATCAGATTTTCGTCAAACAGAAGGTAATTTATGTTGCGACGCAATATGAACAGTCCTATCTAGGCGACAGGGAGGGTGTTTCAATTATCACCTAGAGGATAAGCCGACATGGCCCTCCCTAAATCTGATTTTCTTTTTCCTACCATTCTACCCGATCAGGCCGCTTTTCCGGCCACATCGCCTGTAACCCTGCGGAAACTGACTCAGCGGGACGTGCAGGTCTATCAGGAACATCTGCTGCGCCTGACCCCGCACGACCGGTGCAACCGGTTCATGGGCGCAATCTGTGACGACCGCGTTCGTGCCTATTGTGCCGATTTGAATTGGACCGCAACTGTCGTCCTAGGCGCCTTCATTGACGGCGAATTGCGCGGCGTCGGTGAATTGGCGACAGCAACGCGTTCGCCGCGCCTTGTTGCCGAGATCGCGCTCAGTGTTGAGGAACCCTGGCAAAATCTCGGGGTTGGGACATTGTTGCTGCGGCATGTCCTTAACATGGCGCGGAACCGATATGTCTCCCGCGTGTATTTGATGTGCCTGCTCGACAATCGAAAAATGCAGAAAATCGCGCGGAAGTTCGATGCGAACCTGATATTCGAAGACGGTGGTGTTGAGGGAAGTTTGTGGCCCCATTGGCCAAATTACATGTCCCTGATGGAGGAGGCGACGACGGATGGCCGTGCCTTTTTCAACACCATTGTGGGGCAGAAAAAGCCGACGCGGCATTAAGTGTAACGGCGCCTCAATTTCTTTTTATCAAGAAATCTAGATATATTGGTTGAACCCGACATTGGTATCGTTATATCTGCTTGCTCTGATGAACCACATGGGGCGGGCAAAGATGTACGGGATATTGGCGCGAAGCCCGGGCGGGGCGACGACCCGGTTGGAAGACATTCGGTTCCGGGCGCGGGAAAACGCCCTGGAAGACAATCTGCGGCATTGGTTGTTCGAAGAATTTCGCGACCGGATTGCCGTATCGTCCTCCTTCGGAACAGAAAGCGCGGTTCTGCTGCATTTAATGGCGCGAATTGACCGGGATGTTCCCGTGCTCTTCGTCGATACAGGAAAACTGTTTCCCGAGACGTTGGCCTATCGCGATCTGCTGGTCGACCGCCTAAGACTAACGAATGTGCGGGCCGTCGCGCCGGAGGATACGGATGTCAGCCGTGAGGATCCCGATGGGACTTTGTGGTCGTCGTCGCACGATGCCTGCTGCGCGCTTCGCAAGGTCCGTCCCTATCAGCAGGCAATTCGGCAATTCGATGCCCTGATTACCGGCCGGAAGCGCGTGCATGGCGCGGCGCGGAGCGACCTAGACCTCGTCAACGTGACCAACGGTCAATTCCGGATCAATCCGCTTTTCGATTGGAGCGCGGAGAAGATCGGGAATTACTTGGACAATTTCGGCCTGCCCCGGCATCCGTTGATCGCCCACGGATATACCTCCATCGGCTGCAAGCATTGCACGGCAAAACCCGATGGTGGAAACAGCCGGAGCGGACGGTGGAGCGGCAGCGGCAAGACCGAATGCGGCATCCACCTGTCCACCGGCTGGGTGTCCTTGCGGACCTGACCCCTCCGGTTCCCCGACGGTCCCGGCTAGTCCACGGTCAGAATGATCTTGCCGATGTGGTCGCTGGATTCCATCAGGCTGTGCGCCGCGGACGCTTCCGCCAAGGGAAAGGTCTTGAAAAGAACCGGCGCGACCTTGCCCGATGTCAGAAGCGGCCAGACATGGTTCTGCAGGTTCGCGGCGATCTCCGCCTTTTTTGAAATCGGCTGCGGCCGCAGGGTCGAGCCGGAGATCGTCAGACGTTTGCCGAGCACCTTGATAAGGTCGACTTCCCGTTTCGATCCTTGCAGAAAGGCGATGATCGCCAACCTGCCGTCGAAGGCCAGACTGTCAATATTGCCTTGGATATAGTCGCCGCCGACCATGTCCAGGATGACGTCGACGCCCTTGCCGTCGGTCGCTTCCTTTATCGCTTCCTTCCAATCCTGAGCCCGGTAGTTGATCGCGTGATGTGCGCCCAGATCGGTGCAGGCCTTCACCTTTTCGTCCGATCCGGCGGTGGTGAACACGGTTGCCCCAAAGGCGCGCGCCAACTGGATTGCAGTGGTCCCAATTCCGCTGGACCCGCCATGCACTAGGAACTTCTCACCGGCTTTCAGACCGACCCGCATAAAGACGTTCAAATAAACGGTGAAAAAAGTTTCCGGCAGGCAGGCGGCTTTCACCATGTCATACCCTTCGGGAACCGGCAGGCATTGTTCCTGCGGGGTCAGGCAATATTCGGCATAGCCCCCACCCGGTGTCAGGGCGCAGACCGGGTCGCCTTCAGCCCAGTTGCGAACCCCGTCACCAACCGCCGCGACCGTGCCGGCGACTTCCAGTCCCGGCAAATCGCTGGCGCCGGGTGGTGGCGGATAAGCACCCATGCGCTGGGAAATATCCGGCCGGTTCACGCCCGCCGCGGCGACCTTGATCAGGACCTCGCCCGGGCCGGGCTTCGGAACCGGGCGTTCCGTCGGGGTCAATACCTCCGGTCCGCCGAAGGACGCGATTTCCACGACACGCATTGTTTCCGGCAAGCTCATTCCTTCATCCCCTCGTTTTGATCTATCTTCGGGGTATAGAGTTAGCGTTCGGCACACCGAACTTAAAGCCGGAAGAAGAAACAAAGACGACAATGGGGAGGGACCCGGTATGAATCCTGACGACCTGGAACCGCCAAAACCGAAAACGCTGGAGCAGGCGGACCTGGACATGATGTCCATCGAAGCGCTCGAGGAGTACATCGCCGAGCGCGAGGCGGAAATAGAACGCGCCAAGGCGAAGATCGCGGGCAAACAGTCCGCCCGTGGTGTCGCGGAAACTTTTTTCAAATCCTGAAAAAGGTGACCAAGTCCGCATCGGCCCAACCAACAACAAATGATAAAGGGATCGACGATGTCGAACGAAATGAAGCAATGGGTCCTGGCCTCTCATCCGACGGGCATGCCGACGAAAGAAAACTGGCAATTGCAGACGGCGCCCTTGCCTGAACCCGGCGCGGGGGAGGTTCTGACCCGGGCGGTTTATCTATCGGTCGACCCTTATATGCGTGGCCGTATCAGCCCGCGAGCCAATTATGCCGCCGGCGTGGGTGTCGGTGACGTGATGCATGGCGGCGGGGTCGGCGTGGTGATGGAAAGCAACGATCCCGCGTTGAAACCCGGCGATATCGTCGAGAGTTTTCGGTTCGATTGGCAGGAATACAATGTCCAAAAGGGTTCGGCCCTGCGTAAGGTCGACCCCGATATGGGGCCGATCCATTCGGCGTTGAGCTATTTGGGGCTGCCGGGCCTGACCGCCTATTTCACGATGTTGACGGCGGGTGAGTTGAAGGAAGGTGACGATGCGGTGATTTCCGCGGCATCCGGCGCGGTCGGGCAGGTTGCGGGCCAAATCGCGGTCATCAAGGGGGCGCGCCCGATCGCGGTCGCCGGCTCGGACGAAAAAATCGCCTGGTGCAAGGAACTCGGCTATGCGGAAGGCATCAACTATAAAACGGAACCCGACCTGACGGCGGCGGTGAAGCAGGCTTGCCCAAATGGTGTCGACCTGTTCTTGGATAATACGGCGGGTCCGATTCATGACGCGGTGATGCGGAACCTGGCGGAAAAGTCGCGCACCGTGATATGCGGGACCGTGGCGCTTGCCGACAAGTTCGAAGAACCGGATATCGGCGAAAGGTTCCTGCGCAACATAATGATCGCTCGGGCGACGATCCGCGGATTCATCCTGTTCGACCATGCGAAGCATTTCGATCAAGCACGGAAGGACCTCTCATCCTGGGCGAAGTCCGGAAAACTGCGCCATAGGGAGGATATGATGCACGGTATTGAATCGATGCCAGCAGCTTTCCTGCGGCTGATGACTGGTGCGAATATGGGAAAACAGCTGATTCAGATTTCTGACGACCCAACGTTGTAGGGAAAATTTGGACCAGGAAACCTGAACTGATATTGACAAAATGTACGATTTTTGACCGTAGGTTGATTTTTTAACGATTTATTAGCGAATCCGGCATATAAACGTTCTTGACCCCAGCCCGTCACACTCCCGACGGGCCATGGCACTCTTAGACCCCCTGTTCAACTGAGCCGCACGTTGTTGCGGCTCTTTTCTTTTTCGGCGAGGGCGTTCAGAAAGAGGCGCATTGTCACCACACCGACCATTTCCCACGATTCTTGGCAGTATATTCCAGACCTTTGCGGCAGGCGCCGCAGAAGGGCTGTAAATTATCCCCGTACCATCAGAAACAGTCTATTTCCCTTTTGACAATTGTATGACGTTTGCTATCGTCCGTCCCGACGCAAGTTGAACAGGGGTCCCGATTAAAAGGGGTTAGGCTTGCTCTAGGGTCGCTTCGGCGACCCTTTTTTTTGGGGCACGGGTTCCAGTTTAATCGCGATGCTGGGGACTGGCGATTTACTGTCGTAGCGCCGCAAATCTTTTGCCGTCGCCCCAACCTTTCGCTACTTTCCGCGCAGACCGGCCCCTTCGGGCGGCTGACATTCCGGACCCGACAACGGGTAACCGAAAACCAAAGGGTGGGAGGATAGAATGGTCCAGCCTGACTTCCTGAAGTTCGACACATTGGCCCTGCACGCGGGGCAGCAGCCCGATCCGGTCTACGGCGCGCGCGCGGTGCCGATTTATCAAACGACCTCATATGTTTTCGACGATGTCGATTCCGCGGCGGCGCTGTTCAATCTGGAAGCCGCAGGCCACATTTATTCCCGGATATCCAACCCGACCGTAGCGGTGTTGGAAGAGCGGATGGCCGCACTCGACAACGGTGTCGGCGCATTGGCTTGCGCCAGCGGTCATGCTGCCCTGCATCTGATCGTTGCGACCTTGATGAGCCAGGGAAGCCATATCGTCGCGTCCAAATCCCTCTACGGCGGCTCGATCAATATGTTCAGCCATACCCTGCCGCGCTTTGGGATAGAGACCACTTTTGTAGACCCGCGCGATCCAGCCGCTTTCAAGGCTGCGATACAGCCGAATACCCGCATGCTATTCGCCGAGGGGCTGGGTAATCCGGGATTGGATGTCCTGGACATCGAAGCCGTCGCCGCGGTCGCGCATGACGCCGGTATTCCCTTGGTCATGGACGCCACGTTCAGCACACCGTTCCTTTGCAAGCCAATCGATTTCGGGGCCGATATAATCATGCATTCCGCCACCAAATGGATCGGCGGCCATGGTACGGCCATGGGGGGCATCATCGTCGACGCCGGGCGGTTCGACTGGGCGGCGTCCCAGGATGCTGACGGCAAGGACAGGTTCCCGACCATGACCGAGCCATATGCCGGCTATCACGGTATCGCTTTTGCGGACGAATATGGCCCGCATGCCTTCGTGATGCGCGCCCGGGCGGAAGGCCTGCGCGACTTCGGACCGGCCCTGTCGCCGCAGAATGCGTTCTATTTGTTGCAAGGGTTGGAGACGCTGCCCCTGCGGATGGCGCGGCATGTCGAAAATGCAGGCAAGATAGCGGCGTTTCTGGAAGGGCATGAAGCGGTTGCCTGGGTTTCCTATCCCGGCCTGAAGAGCCACCCGGACCACGAATTGGCCAAGAAGTATTTGCCGAAAGGGCCTGGATCGATGCTGGCCTTCGGTGTGAAGGGCGGGCGCGCAGGTGGCGCGGCCTTCATTGAGTCGGTCCAATTGTTCAGCCACCTCGCCAATGTCGGGGATGCCAAGTCCCTGGTATTGCATCCGGCCACGACGACGCACCGGCAGTTGAGCGCGGAGCAGTTGAAGGCCGCGGGCGTCGGCGAGGACTTGGTTAGAATGTCTGTCGGCCTTGAAGATCCCGACGATCTGATCGCGGATCTTGAGCGCGGATTACGGGCGGCAGCCAAGGCGGTTCCACAAGCGGCCGAGTAAGGCGCGGCGATACACAACAATCGGGAAGACCGACCGGATAGGGAATGAACCGAGAATGTTTGTAAGTGTTGATGGTACCGCTGCCTTCGTGGCGGATGGCGGGCAGGATTTCGATGCCGCGAAGCCCAGTGTGGTCTTCGTGCATGGCGCTGGGATGGACCATACCGTATGGGGGCAGCAGACGCGCTACATGGCCCATCACGGGTTCAACGTCCTGGCGGTCGACCTGCCGGGGCATGGCAAAACGCCGGGCGATCCCTTGCCGACGATCGAGGATATGGCTGATTGGCTGAACCGCTTCATCGACGCGGCGGGGGCGGCGCCGGCGATCGTCGTTGGGCATTCCATGGGAACATTGGTGGCGTTGGAAGCGGCGGCGCGAAAACCGGACGCGGCGCGCGCCTTGGTTCTGTGCGGCAGTTCCGCGCAAATGGGCGTCCACCCGGTCTTGGTTCAGGCCGCTGAGGAAAATCGTATTCTGGCGCCGGAACTGATGTCGGCCTGGGGGCATGGCCCCAAGGCGCATCGTGGCGGCAATATCGCCAGCGGCGTCTGGTTGATCGGCGGTGCGGTTCGGCTGCTCGAACGCGCCCGGCCGGGCGTTATCGCGTCCGAATTGAAGACCTGCGCGGCTTACAAGGGCGCCGTTGCGGCGGCGGAGAGAATCACCGTACCGGTGATGATTATCAGCGGCCGCCACGATAAGATGACCCCGGTCAAGGCGGCGGCGCCTCTGGCGGCGGTATTGTCGGACGTTCGAACCCATATCATCGAGGACGCCGGCCATATGATGATGTTGGAGGCGCAGCAGGAAACCCGGCGCGTTCTGTTCGAATTCAGCCGGACTGTGACTGCGGTCGACTAAGGCGGGCGATCAAATATCTTCCGCCGGAAACCTACCCGTGACACGCATGCGGTGGGGAAACCCGGACTTGGGGAAAGCCTAGGTTTCTAGGATATCGAGTCTTCTGGGGGGAGGACAAAAATGGCCAAGGCGCGTTTCATTGCCGACGGTGCCCGCATTGCATTGATCAAGCAGGAAGAGGGCGGTGAGGGACTGGCCACGGCGGCCGGCTCCTTCGTGATCGAAGTCTATAAGACCACTGAAAACCTGTCGGACCTACCGGAAGACGAGGAATTGGCGGCATTTTCCCTGCTGACGGATGAGCAGGTCGCCAGTTCCATCGCTCGTTTGTTGAACGCGGCGCAGATGCTGGGCATGGAAGACCTGCCATCCACTTCCGCGGCCGTCGAGATCCTGTTGAGCCAATTGTTGAGCGATGTCTCAAAATCCGATCCCGCCCAACTGATGGAAGCGGCCATCCATTATGTCTTCGAACAGGAGAAGTGGGACCTGGAAGTCGCGCGCGAAGAACGCGAAGACGGCATCCGTTTCAGCATCGTCAACAAGGGCGGTGACGACCTGCCGCATGCTGTCTTTATGTCCAGCCGCGGAAAGACGCCTGCCTTCTGGTTGATGCAGGAAGCCCGCATCATCCAGGGAACGCACGCCTACAAGATCCCCATTCAAGCGGCGACGGCGTTGAAGCATGAATTGTCGGATTACATCAAACTTCATGATGTCGGGGGGTTGGTCAAAGCGACCGGCTGATTTACTCAATAGCCCGCTTTGAACATTATTCCTTCAGCAATCATGAGCGAGCATCGATGAAACGCGAAGAGGCCCCGAGCCGCGAAGAATTCCCCTTGTTCCGCCCGATTACCACCCGTTGGATGGACCAAGACCCTTACGGGCATGTGAACAATGTTGAATACTATTCCTATTTCGACACAGCGGTGAACCAGCATCTGATCGAGGAAGCGGGCCTGAACCCGCGGTCGACCGATATCGTCGGGATGGTCGTGGACACACAATGCAGCTTCTTTCACGAACTGACGTTTCCGGAAACCGTCGAGGTCGGGATTCGCGTTACCAAGCTGGGACGCAGCTCAATCGCCTATGAAATCGGTATTTTCCGGCAGGGTGAAGAGAAACCCGCCGCGCTTGGTCATTTCGTGCATGTTTATGTGGAACGCGCGACCATGACGCCGATACCGATTCCAGCCCATGTGCGCGCTGCCGTTGAGCCATTGGTGATGGCTTAAGCGCTTTTTCAGGCGATTTCTTTGAATTTTGTCAACGTTGGTTGACCAAGTGATCCAGGTCATAGGGAGAAAGCTTCGAAACGTCGATATTGCCCTTACGAGTTAATTCCAACTTTGTTTCGGGTGTGTCCATGAAGAAGCTTTTGAACGTCATCGCCGTTGCCGCTCCGGCCCTTTTGTTGCCGGTCGTGCCGGCCGCCGCGGCGAGTTGGGTCATCGACTCCCAAGACGTCTTGGGCTTCGGTCTGGGCTCGTCGACGACCGGCTCAATCGATATCAGCAGCCTGTCCGGAAACGACGACGGTCCTTCTGTCACCGTTACCGCGCCGAATGGCCTGACGCTAAAGCGTAAATCGATCCCGTCGCTCAGCCGCGCCGACCTGTTCGAGACCGATGGCGGCAGCATCAACAAGGTTCTGGGGACCAGCGCGCCGCCCAGCGGTGAGATCAACAGCGAAGGCCTGTCCTTCGATTTCAGTGATCCGGTTTTTCTGAATCAGTTGACCGTCGCGCATTTGTATCCGGCGGGTGAGCACAACGATTCATTCGGCGAGGTCGGCGTGATCGAAGTAACCCGCGCCAATCTATCCGTCGACAGCTTCTATCTGCGCCCGGACAGCGAAACCACGGCAAGCCTGTATTCTTCGCTGTCCTTCACCTCCGCGGATCTCGTTCCTCTGGTCAGCATCGTGAATTTGCAGCCGGCGATCGACGGGAAGAACGACGGTTCCGATGGGCCGGGTGATATCGTCGCGGAAGGCAGCAATCAGGGCGGTGTCTGGCAGATCCTGGGTGATGACCTGTTCGGCAGTTTCGTCTCCCTGACGCTGCGCGGTTTGGATCAGGACAATATCAGCGGAAACACCCGCGACTCCGATTTCTCCTTCGTCGCGGCCGGTGGCGCTGTCGCCGCAGTTCCGCTTCCCGGTGCGCTGCCGATTTTCCTGTCCGCCTTGGTCGGGTTGGGTTTCCTGGCGCGCAGCCGAAAAGAAGCAGTGGCGGCTTAATCCCAAAACACTTTTTGAAAAGCAAAGAGCGGGCCCTGGGGCCCGCTCTTTTTATTTCCATGCCAAACTTGGGTCAGGCAAAAGCAATACCGTTTTCCGTCATAGGAAGTTGGGTGACACGCGTTCCCGTCGCTGCATAGATCGCGTTGGCCAATGCCGGACCGACCGGCGGGACGCCCGGTTCCCCGACGCCGGTTGGCGCTTCCGAAGAGGCGACGATGTGAACCTCGACCGCCGGCATGTCGGTAATGCGCAACGGTTCATAGTCCGGGAAGTTGAACTGATCGACTTCGCCGTCGGTCATGGTGATCTGGTTCCGCATGACGTGCCCAAGACCATATCCGATCCCGCCTTCCATCTGCGCCCGAATGACATCCGGATTGACGGCGGTGCCGCAATCCACCGCACAGGTGACCTTTTCCACCTTCACCGCGCCGTCGGTGACGGAGATTTCGACGACCTCGGCCACATAGGTGCTGAAGGATTTATGCACCGCTATGCCTTGGTGACGCCCGGCGGCCGGTTTGCCCCAGCCTGCCTTTTCGGCGGCCAGTTTCAGAACCTCGGCCAGACGTTTCTGGTCCTTGTCCCCGCCCGAAAGCAATTCCAGCCGATAGGCGACCGGGTCCTTGCCAAGGGCTTCCGCGACTTGGTCCACCACGGTTTCCATGGCAAAGGCCGTATGGGTATGGCCGACCGACCGCCACCAAAGCACCGGCACCGGCGTTTCCGCGTCCGACAGGCCGACGGACATGGCCGGAATGGCGTAGTGACTGTCATTGACCCCCTCGACGGATGTGGCGTCGACCTGGCTGCCAGGTTTCATGACAAGCGACTCGAATGGGGTACCCTTGATGATCGGCTTGCCGGCAACCCGGTGATCCCAGGCGGCGATCCTTCCGTCTTTGAGGCCGACCTTCACGCGATGGGCGAACATCGGGCGATAGTAACCGCCCTTGATGTCGTCCTCACGTGTCCAAACCACCTTCACCGGGGTCTTCCGACCCAGAAGGGCGAAGGCAAGCGCCGCCTCTGCCTGATAATCCGCATTGGTGGTGGCGCGCCGGCCAAACGAGCCGCCCGCGAAAACCGTGCGGATTTCGACATTGGCCGGGTCCAGTTCCAGGATATGCGCCAAGGTCGGTTTGACGGCCCCCGGGAACTGACAGCCGTCATGGACGCGGATTCCGTTCTCCGTCGGTTCGATCACGCAGTTCAACGGTTCCATCGGCGCATGGGCCAGGAAGGGAAAGTTCAGTTCCGCTTCGATCACCGTATCCGCGGCGGCGACCGCTGCTTCCGTGGCAGCGCGGTCAGCACCCTCGACAGCTTCGAACTGCGGTGCGTCGAGCAGGGAGCGGTGGTAGTCCGCCAATTCATCCGTCGACCGGTTTTCCGCCGCGCTGAAGTCCCAATCGGCCGTGATGGCGTCGCGTGCCTGGATCGCGGCCCAGGTATTCTTGCCATAGACGGCGATTGCACCACCGGTCGGTAAGGCTTTGGCCCCGATGAATCCGGGAACGCTGTTCGCGCCGGACGCATCGAAGGAGGTCAACTTGCCGCCGAACCTCGGGGATCGCAGCAGCACGGCATAGACCATGCCCGGCAGCTTCACATCCAGTGCGAAGGTAGCCAGCCCTGTTGTCTTCAGATGTGAATCCTTGCGGGGCAGGTGGTCCAATCCAATCAGGCGGAAGTCGGACGGGTCTTTGACCGAAGGATTTTCCGGCGCCGTCAGCGTTGCGGCCTTCGCCGCCATTTCGCCTAAATGGGCCCGATTGTTCCCGGCTTTCAGCATGCTGGCGGTTATGGAGATTTCCGAGGCCGGGACATTCCAAGCCTCTGCCGCGGCTTGAACCAGCACGGCCCGTGCGGCGGCGGCTGCCTGCCGGTATTGCATATAGCTGTTGGCCATGGCGGTGGAACCGCCGGTTCCTTGCGCGCCGAAGAACAGGTTCTTGTAGCGTTCGTTGTCGGCCGGGGCGAAATGGATGGCGACACGGTTCCAGTCGGCGTCCAGTTCTTCGGCGACAAGCGTTGCAAGGCCGGTGGTCGTACCCTGACCCATCTCGAAATGCTTCAGGATGACGTGCACGACGCCGTCATCGGAGATGCTGACGAAGGGGTTCATGTGGGCAACGCCGGACGCTGCCGCGAAACTGCCGTCTGCGCGCATGCCGATGACGAGCGCCATGCTCGTTGCGGCCGCGCCCTTCAACAGGGTGCGTCTTGTTGTTTGGATGGTCATGATCATGCCTCCATGATGTCGGATGCGCGATGGATCGCGGCCCGGATACGGTGATAGGTGGCACAGCGGCAGGCATTGCCCGCCATGGCGTCGTCGATGTCCTGGTCGGTTGGCTTCGCATTCGTCGCCAGCAGATTGACGGCGGACATGATTTGACCCGATTGGCAGTAGCCGCATTGGACGACATCCATCTCCCGCCAAGCCGTTTGCACGGCCTGCGCCGCCGGACCGTTCACACCTTCGATGGTGGTGATTTCGGTGCCTTCAAGGTCGTCGACATAGGTGGAGCAGGACCGAACGGGTTCGCCGTCCACATGGACGGTGCAAGCCCCACAGGACGCGACCCCGCAGCCGAATTTCGTTCCCGTCATGTCCAGCTCGTCGCGCAGGACCCAAAGCAGGGGCGTGCCGGGTTCGGCCGCGACGCTCACCTGTTTTCCATTGATGTTCAATTTCATCGCCATGATGTCCTCTATCGGTTGGCGTTTGAATTCACTATCTAGAGGTATTCGAACGTGACTGCCGGTATCCCGATTTTCGGCGCGGGCCGGTGGAATCGGTTAACGTTGCTGCAGTGCCGTAATCTTTGGGACTTTCATATCTCCCGGCGCGCCTGGGTCCGATCACTGTCTAACTTTCCGCGGGGCCGTCATTGTGCTACTGGAACGTCTTGGACGATCTGACAATCAGCGTTCGTTTGTATAATTGACAATTAGTCGGTAAATGTCAACATGTCTAGTATGATGGAAAAGGAAATTCTGTACGCCGAGGCCGCGGGCCGGGTTATCGAGCGTTATGGCATGAAGCGCACGACCATGGGCGACATCGCGAAAGAGGCGGGGGTTTCAAGGCAGACGCTCTATACGGTCTATCCCAGTAAGGAGGACGTCTTGCGCGGCATCATCCGCCTTTCCTGCGGACGGACGTCGGAAACGATAGAGGTGGAATGCGCCAAACAGGTCGGGGTCGAGGCAAAACTCACCACCATGTTCGAGCATATGACCCTTGCGCCCTATCGGATGATCGCCGCCATGCCGGACGCCGCCGACTTTCTGATCGGGTTCAAGGATGCGGCAACCTGCGAGCTGGACAGGGCCTACGACCGATATGCCGAAACCCTGCGCGGCATTCTTTCGCCATATGAAAAGCCGATTGAGGCCACGGGCCTTACCGTCGACCGGCTCGCGAACTACGTCATCACCTCCGCCAAGACCTTCAAGAAGGAAGCCAGGGACGAAGACGAATTGGTGGAAATGCTGGAAGTGCTGAAACGAATGGTCATTTCGATCACCGGCTAGACCATCAGTCCTTCGGCGGTGGGCCTTCCTCAAACTGCACCACATCCTCCGGCATTTTTTCCCAAGCGGCCTTGGACCCCACAAAGATATGCATGCCGATTTCGATTTCGGGGTCGCCGTTCACGCAGCCCAGGGTGACGCCGTGCACCGCGCCGTTATGCACGCCCACCATGGTGGACCCGCAATTGCCGCAGAAACGCACGCCAAACCCGTTCCCGGTATCGAAGGTGTTGAGCTGGTCTTCGCCCGTCGCCCAGGTGAATGCGCCGGGCGCGACTTCCGCATAGGCGGATGCCTGTGCGCTGAAAATCTTGCGGCAACGGGAACAATGGCACGACCGGGCATCCCTTAACGGCGCGTCGATCTTATAGGTGACTTTCCCGCAGAAGCATTCGCCGGTGATGGACATGTCATCCTCCCCAATCGTTACAGTTCGGTTCGCAGGTCCCAAAGCTCGGGGAAGAAGACATAGCTCAACGCGTGCTGAAGGTAGCCCACCCCGGCCGTGCCGCCGGTGCCGCGCCGGTGTCCGATGATGCGTTTCACCGTTTCCAGATGACGAAACCGCCATTGCTGGAAACTGTCTTCCAGGTCGACCAGCTTTTCCGCCAGTTCATACAATTCCCAATGCCCGTCCGGCTTTTGATAGATTGACGTCCAGGCCTTACGGACGCTGTCATCCGCTTGATAGGGGTGGGTGCGGTCGCGCCTCAGAACCTCGTCGGAGACCTCGAAACCGTTCCGCTTCAGGGCTTCAAGGGCGACATCGTACAGGCTGGGGCCTTCCAGCGTGGCCAATAGATGCGCATGGACGGCGGGCGTTTCCGCGAAAGGCGCCAGCATGGCGCGGCGCTTGTTCCCCATCAGGAATTCGATTTCGCGGTATTGCGCGGATTGGAAACCGGAACTGCGGCCCAGATCGTCGCGGAAGGTCAGATAGTCGGCCGGCGTCATGGTCGACAATACCGACCAGGACTGGATCAACTGCGTTTGGATCCGCGCCACCCGCGACAGCATCTTGAAGGCCGGGCCGAAAGCGTCCCCCTCCAGTGCCGCCATCGCCGCGCGGATCTCATGGATGATCAGCTTCATCCAAAGTTCGGTCGCTTGATGGATGACGATGAACAGCATCTCGTCATGGGCGTCGGAAACCGGCTTCTGCGCCGACAGTAAATCCGTCAGGCGCAGGTAACCGCCATAGCTCATGCTGTCGCTGAAATCGGTATGCGCGCCTTCGGGCAGGTTCTCGCCGCGTTTCGTCTCGTCCGTCATTGTGTCCCCACGCCCCCAAGCTTTTCTCTAGTCGTGATAGGTGATCGGGACGTAGTTCGGCAAGCTTGCGAAACGGTCGAGCCATCGGTTGATGCCGGGATAGTCGGCCAGGCTGATGCCGCCTTCGTCGGCCACATGGGTGTAGGCGTAAAGCGCGATATCGGCGATGGTCGGCCCATTCCCAACCAGCCAATCGGTGTAGGCCAGCTGCTTTTCCATCACCGCCAGCGCCGCATGGCTCTTCTTTTCCTTTTCCGGCGCCTGGGCTTCCAGCTCCGGCGTCATCTCTAGGAAGTGACGCCAGAAGCGCAGCACCGCGATATTGGGTTCGTGGCTGTATTGCTCGAAATAGGTCCAGCTCAAAACCTGGGCATGGGCGAACCGGTCATCGGGCAGCCAGGGCGTGCCCTCGGCCAGGTAATGCATGATGGCGTTCGATTCCGGCAGGGCCCGTCCGTCTTCCAGCACCAGCGCGGGGATCTTGCCGACAGGATTGATTTTCAGGAAATCGTCGGAATGGGTTTCGCCTTTCAGGACGTTCACGCGCACGCGCTCGTATTTCTCACCCAGGAAATGCAGCAGCAGCCAAACCTTATAGCCGTTGCCGCTGCCGTCGAAATCGTAAACCGTATACATCTCCGTCGCCCTTTCCGTCGCAAATCCGCCAGCGAAAAGATGCGGTCCAATCGCGCCAACCGGCAAGCGGGAAATTCCGATGCTCGGATTACCGGTGTTTATGCGTTGCGCTTTAGAGTTGCCATCGAACAGCCTTGAATGGTGGAGTAGCAGCGGGAGGAACCAGCATTGTTGGATACCATCGTCCAGATTCTGGATTGGGATTGGACAGGGGCGCTTGTTGCAGGCGGGACCATCTTGGCCCTTTGGCTCGCATTCCTGGGGGTCACCACCGGCTATTTGAAATCCGACAAAGACCGGCGGGCGCTGGCGAAGCGCGTTCGGCGCAGTAAAAGTTGGTATCGGCGATGGCAGCGTATGGTTCGCCGGTTGCTGAAATGGGCCGATGCAGCTTTTGCTTTCGACGAGTCAAAGCAGGGGGCCGTGTTTCAGATCGGTCCATGGTCACGCTGCCTGACCTTGGCGTATCTCTATCCGATTTTCTTTTTCCTCGTTGCCTGGGGCATCGGCGCACAATCGCCCTTGTCGGGATGGGACCTGGGGCTGGATGCAACCGCTTCGGTGGAACGACGGTGGGGCACGATTGCCGTCATAGTTGGGATCGGTGGAGTATTCTTTTCATTCTTTAAGATTCAGCTGCCGGAAAAACTCGCAAGATTTGTCAGGGGGAAAGTAGAAAACTGGCTTAGTGCGCGATTGGCAGGCCTTGCGGCTGGAACGGCGGAGTGGGGCGCTGTCGCTGTCGCTATCGCTATCGCTATCGCTGTCGCTGTCGCTGTCGCTGTCGCTGACGCTGGCACTGGCGCTGGCGCTGGCGTTGTCGCTTACGCTGTCGCTGTCGCTGGCGCTGTCGCTGGCGTTGTCGCTGGCGTTGTCGCTTTCGCTTTCGCTGTCGCTGTCGCTGTCGCTGGCGTTGTCGCTGCCGCTGTCGCTCTATTTGTCCTCGGCAGTACTCTCCCTGCAATCACGATAGCGACGTTCTTTTTGTTGTTTCCAGTAATCAACAGCCTTGCGGATTATGTGTCCTTGCGCCTTACGCGCAGACTGTTGCGGTCTTGGCTGGAAGTTCCGGCGAAAGTGGCGGTGTCTGAACGGCTCTGGAAGTTGGGCCGTGCTCTTGTGACCGACCTGGCGGTGGCAGTCCTGTGCCTTGTCCTTCTTTCGGCTTTGTTTGCGGCCGTCATGCCCGGTATCGGTGCCGCCGTGGAAAGGTTTTTTCCCGGTAACAGTTTCGTGGATTGGCGCGCCGCCATGAATGACTTTCGCCGGGAATGGTGGAAGGACGGATTAGCGGTTTCCATGATGCTGTTCACCACGCTTTGGCCAACGGCTGTGCATTTCGCGCTTGGCAGTTTCGCGGCGATCATGCCGCCGCCGGAGGCCCGGCGCCTTCTGATCTATGCCTTCCGGGGGCGTGTCGCCGATGTCGATCGGTTCATCTTCGCCAACATTGCCGTGGGGCTGGTTGTCGCCATTTGTTTCGTCGGGTTTGTCACCGCAGGCGCGCGGCTACTTTCTGTTTGGGAGCAGGCCGGTTGGTTATTCGTGGAACTGCCATATCTGGTAAGCGATGCGGTCATGAACACCTTGTACCCACGACCATAGAGATCAAAAAAAGCGGCCCCTCGCCCGATCCAGGGGAAAGATCGGGGAGGGGCCGCCCTTGGTCTGGCTTCGCCCTTTTTAAGGCGAGGTCAGGGGGAGGTTATTTGGACGCGATCTTCTTCGCCTTACCGGTGGCGATTTCGATCTTGCGGGGTTTCATCTCTTCCGGAATCTCGCGGACCAGCTTCACATGCAGCAGGCCGTTTTCGAGCAACGCGCCCTGGACCTTTATATGGTCGGCAAGGTTGAAGCGGCGCTCAAAGGCGCGCTCCGCGATACCGCGATAGAGATAGACACGCTCGGCCTCGGCTTCTTCGTCGAGGTCCTTGCGACCGGCGATGGTGAGCACGTTTTCCTTCACTTCCAACGTCAATTCGTCTTCAGCAAAACCGGCGACCGCCATCGAAATCTGATAGGCGTTGTCGTCGAGTTTTTCGATATTGTACGGGGGATAGCCGTTCGACTGTTCGCTGGACAGCGCATCGATCATGCGGGCCATGCGGTCATAGCCGACGGACGTGCGGAAAAGCGGGGAAAGATCATAGGTACGCATAGTCATATCCTCCTTCGAAGCGATATGGGTCAAGTCAACGCGGCCCACCTTGTGGTCTGACCGCTTACCGTTCCGATTTCCGGCGACCCAATTGGCATCGCCTTCAGAACGAATTTTATTTAAGCACTGATTTTGGCGTTTCAAGAGGGGGATTGGACGAGCCGAAACCCGCGGTGAACCGCGAAGGGCCGACCGTTGCACAATAGAAAAGGCGCCCAAAAGAAAAGGCGTCCCCTGGGGAACGCCTTTTCGCTGTCTGTCGTCTTCCTGGCCCGTGTGTCCCGTTGGACATCACGCCGGAAGAGATCGAGCCGCTTACTTGAGGCCGAAAGAACCGAAACGCTTGTTGAACTGGGCCGCGCGGCCGCCTTCCAACATGCGGGTCGGGCCGCCCGTCCATGCCGGATGGGAGGTCGGATCGATTTCCAGGCGCAGCGTGTCGCCCGGATTGCCCCAGGTCGAGCGGGTCTGATAAGACGTCCCGTCCACCATCTGGATGGTGATTTCGTGGTATTCGGGATGCGTTTCAGCTTTCATCGCCCGTCTCCAAGTCAAAACAGTTGGGGTAAAAACAGTGGGGCGCACGAAACGGTGTTCCATGCGCCGGATCGGGGGCTTTTACGCCGTCATACTCGAAAAGGCAAGCGCGGAAAGCGGCCTATTTTTGGGTTTCTTCGACCATGGAAGGCATTGCGCGCGCGGCGAATCCGATTGAACTGGCGCGTTACGGGATGAACGCCGATTTCAGGTTCGCGGTGCCGGGCGAATCGGGAACAAGTCCTAAGGTATTATGGTGCAGATCGGAACGGATCGATTGAGGGTGCGGCCCATTGAAGCCGCTGACGAACCGCATGTGCGTGGCTATGCGGGGCGGGAAGACTTTTGCCCTTATCTGCCCGTCGATCCCAAACAACCGGAGACCGTCGTGAGCTATGTGAGACAACAAATTCAGCCAGAGGGTTTGGACTCAGGAACGGCGATTGCGCTGGCGATTGTTCCCGGTGGCGTGGACCGCCCGGTGGGAACGATTACGGTTTCGGTGCAACCCTTTCCGGTGCCCATCGGTCAGCTCGAATTCACGCTCGACCCTGAATATCGGGGCCGGGGTTACATGACGGAGGCCTTGGAGAGCGTCCTGCCCATGGCGTTCCGGGACCTTGGCCTGTTGCGGATCTGCGCCGCGTCCGACGTCGACAATGTCGACTGCCAGAATGTTCTGGAGCGGATCGGCATGCATCAGACGAAACGCCTGCCGGAATACCGCACGGTAAACGGCGAAAAGCGGGATGCCTTCCTCTATGTCCTCGATGCGCAACCTGCCACGCAATAGGAAGCATTTGGCCCGAATTCTCATACTTCCGGGCTGTTTTTTCCTCCTTGCCGGGACACACCCTAGTACGAACGGACAAATAGACGTCGTTCCGACCGCCTCCTAAGGTTCTCGCAACGCTGGCTGGCTAATGCCGGTGCAAGAGAACAAACAGCGGTGGGGAGGCGCTCGTGGAACGTCTCAAAAAGCTCGGCTCGTTTTCGCGGACCGGCGACAAGGCCCAGGACGGGCCGGCGATTTCATCCGACGGGGGCGAAACGGTCACCGCGGGCGGATTGGCCGCGCTGACCGATGCCGTCCGCCAGGTCGTAGATGGTCAGTTGGACGCGCCGATGCCTGACTTTCCGCCGGGCTCTCCTATGCATGGGCTTGTCGAACAGACCGAACGGATGCGCGGGCGCCTGCGCGCACTCAGCCAAATCATCGAGGATCATACGCTTGAGGAAGGCACCGCCGAGCGGCAGCGCCGTGACGCCATGAGCGGGTTGGCCGAGAATTTCGAGGCCGCAGTCTCGGGCTCCATTTCGTCGGTGGAAAGCCATGTGGCAACGGCACTCGACGATTCTTCAGACAGCGTGGACAGGGTTGCCCAGGTCGCTTCCGCCGCGACGGAGAGCTCCGCCAGCGTCACCGAAATAGGCCGCATGACCCAGCAGACAGCGGATTTGAGCGAACGGATGACCGAGCAAACCCGGATCGCTCAGGAAACCACTGCGGAACTGGGCAGTGCCGCGGCCGATATTCTGGGCGTTGCCGATATCATTCAGGCTATTGCCGGTCAGACCAATTTGCTTGCCCTCAACGCGACCATCGAAGCGGCCCGTGCCGGGGAGGCGGGCCGGGGCTTCGCCGTCGTCGCCAACGAGGTGAAGACCCTTGCCCAACAGACGGCGGATGCGACCGACCGGGTCAAAAACCTTATCGCCGCCGTCGATTCCGCAGCCGCGCGGGTGACCGAAGCGACCGGTGCGATCGGTGCGGCGGTGGCGGAACTCGATACAAGTGCAGGCGTCGTGGCTTCCGCGGTGGAAGAACAGCAAACCGCCAATCAGGAAATTGCCGCGAATGCTGAAGAGATTCTCGCCCGGATGCGAAGTTTCGAGGAACGAATGCAGGAAGTCCGTGGCGGCGTGCAGAAAATTCATGACGGCGCGGGCGCTTTCCTGGGGGAAATCCGTGCGGAAGCCGGCATCAAGGACGATGAAATTACTTTCGGGCAAAGCGCGCCGCTAAGCGGCAGCGCGGCCAGCCTGGGAACCGCAATGCGGGACGGAATCGCGCTCGCCTTCGCAGAGGTGAATGCGGCGGGCGGCGTCGGTGGCCGGAAACTGGCCTTGGAAACAGAGGATGACGCCTATGTTCCGGAACGCACGTTGGACAATGTTCGCGCGATGGTTCGTAGCGGGTCGGTCTTCGGCCTGATCGGGTCGGTTGGCACGCCGACATCGAAACTGGCCGAGCTTGTCGCGCGCGGGGGCGGCATTCCCTTCATCGGTCCGGTTACCGGGGCCGCGTTCCTGCGCGACCCGCAATTTCATCATGTCTTGAACATCCGCGCGTCCTACCAGCAGGAGGTGGACGCGTTGGTGAAATGGATGACGGGAACGGTGCGGGCGAAGCGGCCCGCCTTGCTGTTTCAGGGCGATGCCTATGGTCAGACGGTCAGGGCCGCCCTGGAAACGGCGCTGAAACCGCACGGCATGGATTTGTCCGCGCAGGGGGCATACGAACGTCAAACGGGCGACGTGCAGCCCGCCTATGAGATCATCCGGGCGGCCGAGCCGGACATCATCTTCATGGCCGGCACGGCGGGACCGACGGCCGCCTTCGTCCAAGCGGCACGGGACGGCGGTCTGACTTGTCCCCTGGCAACCATTTCCTTCGTCGGCAGCCGCGATTTCGCCCGGCAGGCCGGGAATGCGGGCGCCGGGGTCATCATCAGCCAGGTCGTGCCTCTGCCGACCGATGGAAGCCAGGGCGTCGTCCGCCGTTATCTCGACAGCGCCCGACGACATGGGATCTGTACCGAACCGGATTTTCAATCGCTGGAAGGCTATGTGACGGGACTGACGGCCGCGGAAATCCTGACCTCGGTCGATGGTCCGTTGACCAGGGATGCCTTCGTCAAGGCGGCGACCGGCGTGCAGCATGACGTGGATATCGGTGGTTTCAAGCTGGTCTTCGGACCGACCCGCAACCAGGGATCGGACCAAGTTTATCTGACTGAGCTGAAACCAGGTGGCGGTTTCGACCTGATTCACGCCTGAACGCGGAATAGGGATTAGCGTTCGGTCAGTTTCAATTCGATACGGCGGTTTCGTCGGTAGGCGATTTCGTCGTTGCCTTCATCCAGCGGCTGAAACTCGGCGAAACCGGTCGCGGCGAGACGCTCCGACGGGATGCCCCGGTTTTCCAGGAACTTCACGACCGAGATGGCGCGCGCCGTCGACAATTCCCAGTTCGACGGGAAGCGCGCGGTAGAGATCGGAACGCTGTCGGTATGTCCGTCAACGCGCAGGACCCAGTTGATCTCCGGCGGAATATCGCTGGAAATCTGGATAAGGGTATCGGCCAGTTGGCCCAACTGCTCCTGCCCGGCCGGCCCGAGTTCGGCGGAGCCTTGGGAGAAGAGCACCTCGGATTGGAAAACGAAGCGGTCGCCGACGACACGGACATCCTGGCGATTGCCCAGAATTTCCCGCAGGCGGCCGAAGAATTCCGAACGGTAGCGCGCCAGTTCCTGAACCTTGCTGGCCAAGGCCAGGTTTAGGCGTTTGCCCAGGTCGACGATCTGCGCCTTTTGTTCCTTGTCGCGGGCTTCAGAGGCATCCAGGGTCTGGTTGAGGGCGGAGATCTGTTCGTTGAGGGTGGCAATCTGTTCACGCAAACGGGCCGATTCAGCCCGCGCCAACAGGACGGCTTCCGTCTTCGCGTCGATTTCCTTCAGGTTGGAGCGCGCGGCGTCCTCCATATTCTCGATTTCCGCTTCTTTCTCCTCCAATGACTTTTCAAGCGCCGCCAAGCGCGCGGCCCGCAACGCCAATTCTTCGGTTCTGGCTTGAAGGTCTTCAGCCTGTGCGTCGATCTTTTCGGACTGGCTGGCGATCGTCTCCGATTGCTGTCCCAGTTCTTCGGCCTGTTTCTCGCTCAAGGCTTCCAGATCGGCGACTTGCTGCAGCAATTCCCGGCGCAGGGCGGTCAGGGCATTCACGTCCTGTGCAAGAGTGTCGAGTTCCTTCAACTGAAGCTCGATCGTCTCCTTGTTCGCTTCGACGACCGTATAGGCGTCTTCCAATTCCTGGCGCGTGCGGGACAGCAGGGCGTCGCTATCGGCCAGCCGGCTTTCCTTTTCCTGCAGATCGGCGCGAATGTCATTGGCGGCGCTCTCCGCCGCGTCCATGCGCGCCAGCACCGAATTCCGTTCAATCCGTAGCGCGCCGAGGGACGCTTGTAGGTCGTCCCGCTCGGCCAAACTTGCCCGCAGCTGGGTCGAGAGGCTTTCGATGTTGGAGCGCAAATCCTCGTTCGCCGATTGCTCAAGGCTCAATTGTTCTGCGATGTCGGCGATCTGCCGGTTCAGTTTCTCCAAGGCCGCGTCACGCCCGACCAGGGCTTCGTTGAGATAGACCTGGGAGATGACGAAGATCATCAGTAGAAAGATGATCACCATCAACAGTGTTGCCAGGGCATCGACGAAGCCCGGCCAAATGTCGAGGTTTGTTCTGCTGCGCCGGGCTAGTGCCATGGGGAGCCTTCCCCCCCGTGTCCCGGCCGTTCAAGCGTTGTCGGCGCCGTGGAAACCATGCCCTTACGCATCGCCTTCCGCGATGGCCGCGATGGTACGGGCCAGCAGGCGAATTTCGCTGCGAATTTCCTGAACGGTCTCCGTCCGGCCCGCACTTGCCTGATCGATCATGCGGTTCAAATTGGATTCGATATTGTGCAGATGCTTCACCATGGCCTGATCGGCGCCGGCTGCCGGCTTCGCCAGGGCTTCCATGACGTTCTGCAGGCGCTGCTGGCCTTCCGCCAGTTTCAACATCAGGTCCTGTTCGGTCCGCATGGAGGTGCTCAGCGTTTCCAGGCTGCTGGAAAGCGCTGCAATATCCGTGTGCGACGAGGCCCGGGATTCTTCCGCGCGCGCGATGGTACGCTGCAAGCTTTCCAAACTATCGGCGGTTTGTTCCAACAATGCCTGAATATAAGCAGGGACGGACTGATCGCCGTCGCCGATGGCCGTGCCGCCCCCGCCGCTGAGGCGGGTCAGGCTGCTGAGCCATTCTTCCAGATCGTTGTAGAAGCGGTTCTGCGCCTGGCCGGCCTGCAAGCCGAGAAAGCCGAGAACCAATGATCCCGCCAAGCCGAATAGCGATGAACTGAACGCCGTTCCCATGCCGGAAAGAGGCGCTTCCAGACCGGCTTTCAGTTCTTCAAAGGCAAGCCCGACATTCGATCCGCCGACATCGATGCCGGCGATCACGTTGCTGACGCTTTGCACTGTTTGCAACAGGCCCCAGAAGGTGCCGAGCAGCCCCAGGAAGACCAACAGGCCGACCATGTAACGGCTGATTTCCCGGGCTTCGTCCAAGCGGACGGCGATGCCGTCCAGCAGGGTTTGCATGGCCATCGTGGACAGGCTGAGGCGCGTCATGCTGCGGTCGCTGCGTTCGGACAGCATCATGGCCGCCGGGGCAAGGAGCTTCGGTGCGGCAATGCTTGTCTGCGCCCCATGGGCGCCGCGGCGGAAATTTTCGATCCAGTTGATTTCGCGATTGAGGCGCCCGACGGTCCAGAAATCGATGCCGATCCCTATGACCAGGGCCAGGACGATCGTACCGTTGAGAAAGACATTGGCCAGGAAAGCGCCGATAAGCGCCTCATAGATCAGCAGGCAACCTGCCGCGACCAAGACCAGGAACAAGATCATCCGAACAAGAAAACCGATGGGCCGTGTCACATTCGCCTCTTAATGTTCCGCCGCCGTGCCGGTCCGGGCCAAGCCGGCGGCCGTTAGGTCATCAACGATCCTGATCTATCCGGTTCCTTTGCGACCCATCCCGTATTGGCCCGCCCCGGTTTGGCGATGCCTTCGCGTCAGCCGGTGCTATCCGGCAGGATCACATCCACCCGGTTGCCTTCGCCACCATCGGTTTTGTTACCCAAGGCCCGAACATCCATGCGCGTACTGCGCACGCCCTTCTTGATCAAATAGGTCCGTACAGCCAATGCGCGGAAGAGGGACAGGCGGCGGGATTCGCTCGCCGTTTCGCCGCTGTTGCTGGCATATCCCATCAACTGGACGCGCATGTCGGGGTTGGCGTTCAGGCGTTCGGCCATACGGTCCAGTGCGGCTTCTGAGCCGGCCGGCAATTCTGATGACGTGCTACCGAACTGAATGCTGGTCTTGCCGCCACTCTCGATGACGGCATTCGGATTGACCGAAGCGACTTGCGGCTTTGTGGGCACCGGCGTGGGCACATTTGCCGTCGCCTTTGGCGCTTCCGCCACACTTGCCGCAGTGGGCGTTTCCGCTGCCTCGACTACAGGCGCTTCGATTTTCGGAATTTCAACCTTGGCCGGAACGGGGGCTGGCGACGGCGCAGGCTTGGCAGGTGCTTTCGCGACTGCTGCCGGCGCGGGCGGTGCCGTCGGTTTCACTGGAACCGGCGTGGGCTTGGGCGCTGCCGCAACCGGTTTCGGCGCCGGTGTCGGCGCAGGCGTTGGGGCAGGCGTCGGCGTTGGCTTGGGTGCCGCGGCCACGGGTTTCGGTGCCGGGGTAGGCGTCGCGGTCGACGTCGCCGCGATGCTCGGTTTCGGCGGCGGCTGCGTCGTTACACGGACAGGCTCAGGCTTTGCGGGAACCGGTGCCGCGGCGGCCGGCTGGGCTGCGGCAGGCGCGGGCGTAGCGGGCGCCTTTGGCGGCAATGCCGCGACACGGGGCGCCGTCGATTCCAGGCCGGAAACCGGGGCGGATGTACCGGAGCGGGGCGCCGCGGCATATCCCTGCGTTTGTCCCGAAACCAAACCCGATCGCGGTGCGCTTGCCGGCGCGGCAAGAAGGCTGGTGGGGGCATTCGCGGTAAGACCCGAGACCGGTGCTCGTCCGTTCAAGGTCGTTCCCCGTTGGGTGACGGGACTGCCGGCGCCCAAAACCACGGCGGGTTGCCGCAGCAACTGGCGCATGTCCGGCGGCGGGCCCAATTTGTCGAGCGCGTTTGTATTCACTTCAACCGGGTTACCCAGAACGGCGACGCCCGTGTAGTACTTTGTTGGCCCGTCTGTCTGAGCAATCGCAGGCGGCGCGACCAGGGTTATGCCGAAGGAAGCGAAGGCCAGCGCCGCTGCCATCCCGGAAAGACGGAGGTGCGAGCGTCGCATGGCGGTTTGCATGCCCCGTTCGGAAACGGAGGCTGCTGTTGCTGTGTCGGTCATGTCGTCACCCAAGAAAGCGGCTCCAAACGAATCACATGAGCGGCACCAAATAAAAGGCGCCGGTCACCAAGTAACAGTATCGGCGGATTCTCCCATCCGGCCAATTAACATTGTTACACTATCCGAGTGACTTGCGGGGCTCAACAGATACTCTCGTTGATTGGCCCCTGGATTTGCCGCTCATTTGGCCGAAATACGGGTTGATGAGGTATATATATACCGTTTCGGTCGGTTATGCGGTCTTTTCCGCCTCGCGCAATGTTTTTGCGAAGGCATTCTGGATGCCCGAATTGCTGGCGACAACCACGGGACTGGTCAGTTTGAAGTCCCGGCCTTGCAGGTCGGTAACGAATCCACCGGCTTCCTTGACGATAATCCAGCCCGCCGCGACGTCCCAGGGCTTCAGGCCCTGTTCCCAAAAGCCTTCATACCGGCCGGCCGCGACATAGGTCATATCCAGCGATGCCACGCCCCAACGGCGGACACCGGCGGAGCAGCCCATGATGCCGTGCAGGCGGCGAATAAAGGTCGCGTGGCCCTTGGGCCCGTCGCCGATCCCCAAATGCGGGATGCCGGTGGCGAAAACACTGTCCGCCAATTTGGTGCGGCCGGATACCCGCAGGCGTTTGTCGCGCAAAAAGGCACCCTGTCCTTTTTCGGCCCAGAACATTTCGTCCTTGATCGGGTCGTAGACGACGCCCGTTGTGACTTCACCGTTCTGTTCCAGCGCGATGGAAACCGCCCAATGGGGCATGCCGTGCAGGAAGTTCGTTGTGCCATCCAGCGGATCGATGATGAAACGCTTTTCCGGGTCTTCGCCGACGATCTCGCCGCTTTCTTCCATCAGGAAGCCATAGTCGGGGCGGGCCTTCTGCAACTCGCGCCGGATAATGTCTTCCGCTTTCTGGTCGGCGGTGCTGACGAAATCCGCCGGGCCCTTGCGGGACACCTGAAGCTGTTCGACTTCGCCGAAATCACGCACCAGCGCGCGGCCGGCCTTTTCGGCGGCGCGCATCATTACGTTCAGGTTGGCGGACCGGATCGCCATGGCGAAATTCCTTGCTTCTAAATTGTCGCGGTTGGAACCGCGTTTCGATCGAAGGTGCAGGCCGATAGGGAGGGCCGCCTGGGAAGCCGCAGAACCCAATGGCGGCCTGCGTCACATTAATCCTTGGCGCGTTCCGAATAGGCACCATCGGCCGTGTGAACCACGATGCGGGTGCCGGTTTCGATATGCGGCGGCACCAAAACGCGCTCACCATTCTCCAGAACCGCCGGCTTGTAGGACGAAGACTGGGTTTGTCCCTTCACCACCGGGTCCGCTTCGGTCACCGTCATGACGACGGTCTTTGGCAGCGTGACCGAGATCGGCGCACCTTCATGCGTCTGGATGGCGCAGATCATGCCTTCTTGAAGATAGGCCTTCGGAGAGCCGATCAAGTCGCCCGCGACTTCGATCTGCTCGAAGGTTTCGTTGTTCATGAAGGTGTAGACCCCGTCGGTTTCGAACAGGTACTGATAATCCGTTTCGAACAGGTCCGCGCGTTCGATGCTCTCCTGGGTCCGGAAACGCAGGTTCGTCTTGGTGCCCATCAGCGGATCACGCGCTTCGATCTGTGCGACGGAGGCGCCTTTACCCGGCTGGTTGATCTCGTTCTTCACCACGACCAGCAATTTTCCTTCATGCATGAAGGCGTTGCCGGCTCGCAGATTGATGGCAGTGTCTTTCATCGCGCTTGCGTCCCAGAGTCTGCTATGAATCTATATGTCACAGTTGCCGCCGCCGGATCGTCATTTCCTGGAAACGAAGGGGATCAGGCGAATTGCGGCGCTTTCCTATCACCGGGGCCCCCGGCAGGCAACTGTACCCGGAACAATACCGACGAACAGGCCGACAGATCATGACCAGTAAGGCGGGCAGGGACAGGTGGTGGTCGCGGGACGCGATGGCAGCACGAATGCCCAATCTGCGACGCCGCGCGCATGTCCGAAATGCAACAAGGCGTTTCTTCGACAATGCCGGCTTCACGGAAGTTGAAACCCCCGCGCTGCAGGTCAGTCCCGGGTTGGAGCCGCATCTGGCGGCTTTCGAAACCATCATGTTGCCGCCTGGGCGGGGCGGCGGGCCGTCGCTGAAACGCTATCTGCATACCAGTCCGGAATTCGCCATGAAAAAGCTGCTGGCGGGTGGGATGGAGAAAATCTGGCAACTCACACCGGTCTTCCGGAACGCAGAGGGGGCAAGCACCCATCAGCCGGAATTCAAGATGATCGAATGGTACCGCGCCGGTGAGGACTATCGGGTATTGATGCAGGATTGCGTCGACCTGCTGCGTGCTTGTGTTCCGGAAGGGGAGTCCTACAGGTTTCGGGGCAAGCAAAGCGTCCCGCATGGCGATTGGCAGGTGGTGACAGTGGATGACGCCTTCGACCTGTATTGTGGGATCGACTTACCGAAAACCCGGGAAGGGGCCGCGACAGGGTCCATGCCCGAACCGGGCGGATTGGCGCAGGACGCTGTTCGGATCGGTGTCCGCACGGCGGAGGGCGATACATGGGACGACATATTCTTTCGCATATTCGCCGAAAAGATCGAACCGGCATTGGGCCATCCGGCGCCGACGATCCTGACCGATTACCCGGTTCATATGGCTGCGCTGTCTCGGCCTAAGCCGGAAGACCCCTCCCTGGCGGAGCGGTTCGAGGTCTATGTCTGTGGGTTGGAACTGGCCAATGCCTTCGGCGAACTGACGGATGCGGCGGAACAGCGCCGCCGGTTCGAGGCGGATATGGACCTGAAACAGGAGCTCTACGGCGAACGCTATCCGATCGACGATGATTTCCTGGATGCCGTCGCGCAGATGCCGCCGGCCAGCGGAATCGCGCTTGGCTTCGACCGATTGGTTATGCTGGCCTGCGGCGCGGATGATATCAAAGACGTCCTATGGGCGCCGGTTGATCAGGACAGTTAGAGAATAGCGCGGAAAACGACAGGACAGAATCCATGGATATCTATCACGTCTGGTGCAACCTGAAACCCGGGGTCGACGATACGGAATTCGCCGATTCCGCCCATGCTTATCTACAGCATTTGTGTGAAGAGGGGTCGCTGGCCAATTATCGGCTGACCCGACGCAAACTCGGGCTCGGTCATCCCAATTTGCCGGAATGGAACATCCTGCTGGAATTCGAGGATATGACCCAGATGGATCAGGCCTTCTCCAGCGTCGCCAGCCGGGCCGATCCCGTGGAAAGCTTTCACTACGCGGTCAATTCCAAGGTTCAGGACGTCTTCTTCGCCCTCTATCGCGACTTTCCCGATGCATTTCGGGAACGCGGCGAGGAACGCTTCTAGCCGCTCACCATCACCGGCGTGTCATAGGTAAATTCCTGAAGATTATTGCCCGACCCGATCCGGTCGATGACGGCGAAGACGGCGTCGTCGCGCAGGGCGATCAAGGGCGCGTGCCAGGTGTTCGGCAGATAGCTCACACCCTGCCGCGGCGCGGTCTTGAATGCGTGTAGCATGCCGGGTTTGCCGCCGTCGTCCTCGGCCACAACGACGATAAACGGGTCCTCGGACATTGGGATGAAGGCTTGCGCACCCAGCGGGTGGCGTTCCATCACGGTCAGAGCATAGGGGATTTCGACGGCGCGCGTCCGGAACAGGCTTATGCCGGCCCGGCCGGTGCCGACGTCCAGCCGAACCTTGTCATGGTGGCGCCCGCAGCGGCCTTCATTAATGATCATGTCCGGTTCGCCTTCGGCATCGAAGACATCGCCAAAGGGGCGGAAACGATCCGCGTCGATGGGTTCGGGTTTCAGGATTGTTTCGACCATGATCAAAGCTTCAGCGGCATATGGCGGTTGACGTTCTTATAAAGCAGGTAGCGGAACGGGCCGGGGCCACGGGCATAACACGATTGCGGGCAGAAGGCGCGCAGCCACATGAAATCGCCCGCTTCCACTTCGACCCAATCCTGGTTCAATTCATATACACCGCCGCCTTCCAGCACATACAGGCCATGCTCGTTCACATGGGTTTCCTCAAACGGAATCACTGTGCCTGGCATGAAGGTCACGACATTCACGTTCATATCGTAGCGAATATCGGTCGGATCGATGAAACGGGTCGTCATCCAACCCTCGTGCCCCGGGGGCATCGGCGAGGGATCTTTTTCGCGGTCGTTGCCGGTCACGAAATCCGGCGCGTCCAATCCGTCCACCCATTCATAGGCCTTGCGGATCCAATGGAAGCATAGCGGCGCGTCGCCCACATTCTTCAAAGACCAATCGGCGGTGCAGGGAATATAGGCAAACCCCCCGGTGGTCAGGTGATGTTCCGTCCCGTCTACCGTCAACACCATGTCGCCGGTGGTAATGAAAAGCGCGTGTTGCGTGCCTTTCTCCGTCTCCGGCCGGTCGCTGCCGCCGCCGGGCATCACTTCCATTATGTATTGGGAGAATGACTCTGCGAAACCGGTCATCGGGCGCGCGATGATCCAGGCTCGCGTTCCGGACCAGAACGGAAGCTGGCTGGTGACGATATCAGTCATCACGCCTTTTGGAATAAACGCATAGGCGTTTTTGAAAACAGCTTGGCCGGTAAGCTTCTTGGTCTGATCGGGCATGCCGCCGCTCAAGGCGTAGTAGGACCGTTCTGTCACGAATTCTGTGCTCCTGTCTTTGTATCCCTCGCACGGCGCACGCGCTTGGCGGGAATTATTCCATCTCGTCTATCACGTCGTGCAAATGCTCAATCGATTGCAGGTGTTTTCGCCCCGTCTCGCCCATCTTTTCCACAACGGCGACGCTGAGAAGGTGGAAAAGCGATAGGACCGCGCCATACCGGTCAAAGGGTTCCGAGCCGCGAACCGAGCAGGGAATTGTCCAAGTGGCGGACGATAACGCGCCGGCCGTCCGGTCAGTCACGTATAGTATCTTTGCCTGCTGCTTGTTGGCTGCGGCAATGACTTTCTCCACCTGTGGAACGCGCCGCCGCATGCCGACGCAGATTAATAAGTCATCCTTTCCCAGCATCGCGATGTCCTCGGCCAAGGTCATCCCGGCAGTGGGGAGGAGGGAAACATCCTTGCGCACCTGAACGATTTGCCAATGCAAATAAGCCGCCAGGAAATAGCTGTTTCGCCAACCGACGCAGACGACGCGATCGGCTGTGCAGATAGTATCTACGATCAAACGGAAGCTATCGGGCGACAAGGATTGCAGCGTTGTTGTAATGTTTTGGACATCCTGGTCGATATGGAACTGAACGCGGCCGGCGAAGTCCTTGGGTTGATGCGACTTCTGCATCAGGTAGAGCGGCGAGCCCCAGGTCTGGGCATCGCGTGCAGCGCGGCGCGCCTCGTCATAGTTCGAAAAACCAAGCCGCTTGATCAGGCGCGTGACCGCCGCCTTGGACCCATTGGAAAGTTCGGCCAGTTCCGTTGCGGTATAGGCGGCGACTTCCCCGGGGAATTCTAGAATGAAATCGGCGATTCGGCGTTCGCTGACAGGCAAGGAAGCATATTGCGCGCGAACCGCCTTTTCCAAAGCGGTATGCGTGGCGGCGTCGTTCGCATCATGCGGTGCTTGCGGATGTTTTGTTTTTTTTGTCATGCGTCCGAGCTTTTCAAACCTTCCTAGCCTTCCGGTTTCGCGTTCGGCAACACTGATATCATTTTTTTAATTGTTGACGCACTGAAAAAATTTTTTCAATCTTCAATATCGCATGTTGCACCGCACCCGGCTTTGAGTCGGGCTGGGCGGTGGACCGGGGGCTCATGATGTTTGATCTGCGGTTTTTCGAAATCTATCGCAACGCTGACTTCCTGTGGCGGTTGGCAGAAGGTGCCTATCTCAGCATCACACTATCGGTCGCGGCCGCGCTGGTCGGATTGCTGGCCGCTTCATTGCTCGCCGTTTCCCGTTATGCGCAAATCCCGGTCCTGAAACATGTTGCGGCTGCATATGTGGAGGTTATCCGGAACACGCCGCTGATAGTGCAGCTATTCTTCGTAGCCTTCGGCCTGCCGCTGTTGCTTGGCTATCAATGGCCGTTCTGGGCCCATGCGGCGCTGGGGCTGACCTTGAATTTCTCCGCGTATTTCGCCGAGATCCTGCGTTCCGGCTTGGTGGCGATCCCAAAGGGGCAGATTGAGGCTGCGACGGCGCTTGGCCTGAAGCCGCATTTGCGTTTCATCAAGGTTATTTTCCCGCAGGTCTTCGCGAATGTGTATCCGTCGCTGACCAGCCAATTCATCTTTCTGTTCCTGACCACGGGTGTGATTTCCGAAATCGGGGTCGAGGATCTGACCCATGCGGGCGTCTTCATAGACAGTCGAACTTTCCGGTCCTTCGAAGTCTTCATCACCCTGACCGTCGCCTATGTCCTGATCGCGATGTTCTTCAAGGGCTGCATGTTGGTCATCGATCGGCACTATTTTGCATGGAAGGCGCGATGATGAAGGAATTGTTCATCGACGTTTTGGGCAAGCCGTTCGGCATTGTGATCTTCCAGCTGTTGGAGGCGACGCAATACACGGTCTATCTGTCGCTGATTGCCTTCGTCGGCGGCGGCTTGATCGGGGCGGTGATCACGCTGGCACGGATCTCCGGCAAACCGGGCTGGCGGCGTTTCGCTTCCGGCTATATTTGGCTGTTTCAGTCGATACCGCTGCTGATGCTGCTCTTTCTTTCGGGACTCGGCGTTCCACGTCTGTTGGGACAGGACGTGAATCCCTGGGTATCGGCAATCGTCTCGCTGACGCTGTATTCCAGCGCCTATCTGTCCGAAGTCTGGCGCGGCGCGATCCAAGCCATTCCCCGTGGGCAATGGGAAGGGGGCTCGGCGCTCGGCATGCGTTTCCTGCCAATCCTTCGCGCCATCATCTTGCCGCAAGCCATCCGGCTCGCGCTTGCGCCAACCGTCGGTTTCAGCGTGCAGATCATCAAGGGAACCTCGCTCGCCTACATCATCGGGTTCCATGACCTGATGAACCTGGGCAAGCGCTGGGCGAACGCGCCCGTGGAGGGCACGGAACCCTTCGTCATCTATCCGTTGATGGCGCTTATCTATTTCAGCCTGTGCTTTCCCTTGTCGCGGATCGCACTCGTCCTGGAACGACGGCTCGGCAGTTATTCGAAAGGGCCGCAAATCACCGCCGCATAACAACCAGTTTAAAATCAATGAAACAGGAGTGCCTCATGTTTGGATCTTTGAAGAAAACACTCGCTCTGGCCGCCGCCGCGGCCTCCTTCATGGCTGTTCAACCGGCCATGGCCGACCTGTCGGATGTCCTTTCTTCCGGCACGATCAAGATCGCCGTGCCGGAAAACTTCCCGCCCTTCGGCGCGTTGGGCGCCAGTGGCGAACACGAAGGCTATGACGTCGACGTCGCCAAATTGATTGCCGCGGATCTCGGCGTGGAACTTGAACTTGTGCCGGTGACCTCGAAACAGCGCATCCCGTTTCTGGAAACGGACCGGGTAGATCTTGTGATTTCCTCCATGGGGGCGAATCCGGGCCGGGCGAAGTCGATTTGGTTCTCCAGCGCCTATGCGCCGTTCTTCTCGGGCGCCTTTGCGGCCCCCGAAATGGACATTTCCTCGCCGGCCGATCTGTCCGGCAAGAAGATTGGTTTGACCGGTGGGTCGCTGGAAGACCTGGAACTGACAAAAGTAGCACCGTCCGACGCGGAAATCATCCGCTTCGGCGACAATGCAGCGACGCTTGCCGCCTATGCCTCCGGGCAGGTGGATGTACTGGTGACGGGCAGTGTCGTGGCCGCGGACTTTTCCGCGAACAACCCGGAAAAGAACATCCAAACCAAGTTCATCATCAAGGATTCGCCCTGCTTCATTGGCGTGAAGAAGGGCAGCTTCGATCTGTTGCAATGGGTCAACGTCTTTATTCTTCATAAGAAGTTGGGCGGCGAATTGAACGGTATGTCGCAGAAGTGGTTCGGCCAGGATCTGCCGCCGCTGCCGGCCCTGTAAAACTGTCATCCAAATTAGGCGGAAGCTTCATTTCCGCCCGCGGGAACGCCGGTCCGGGTCCTCGGGCCGGCGTTTTCCTTATTTCAGCTCGAAATCGCCCTATTAAGTTTTGCGGTTGGGATCTGAGTGGTCATCTTTAAAAGTCATACCCCTTCCATTCTAGCCCCAAAGGATGCAAGCTAAGCCGTCGTCGCGGAACGCGGGAAGACTACGCGGTTACCTCGGCGGTATGCGGACGGCGAACAGGGAATTCGGAGCCGGCATCACGTTTTCTACGGAGCCGGACGAAACGGGAAAAACTCAATGACCTTTATCGATACGCGGCGCGTGCTAGGCCGGACGACTGGATTGCCATATTTCCTGACGCGGACCGGTCGGCGCCTGAATGCACGTAAATTGATCAGCGCGGCCTGTCTGGGCACGACGCTTTTGACCTCGGCCTGTCAGACGGTTGAGGGGCTTTCCAACGATCTCGGCATCCAGCAAGTGTCGAAGGATGATGCCTGTGGGCAGGCGAGTACGGAACTGCGGGAAGCGCAAGGCTACTTCGAGCGAAGCATCATTCAAGGCGCGGTCATCGGCGCTGTCGGCGGCGCCATCCTTGGTGGCATTCTCGGTGGCGGCGATGGTGCTTTGGCGGGCGCGGCGGTGGGTGGCGCTGCCGGTGCGGGCGGCGGTTATCTTGCGGCGCGCCAGAACGAAGCGTCGGACCGATCGGAGTTGAACAACACCGTCTATCAGGACGCCCAAAGTGAAACCGGGGAGATTGTCCGTGCCCTTGCCGCGTTCAACCGCGTGCGGGACTGCCGTCTCGCCAGGTCGGAGACGATCAAACAGCAATTCGCGACGGGGCAGCTCACGCGCGAGCAGGCCCAGAAGATGCTGGATGTAGAAAAGCGGCGCTATTCCGACGATATCGTTGTTGTGAAGGCAATCGCCGGCAAGATTGATGAGCGGCACCAGGAATTCGTCACCGCCGTCGACACCATGGCCGAAGACAATCCCGAAGCCTCGGCCCTTTTGGCCCGCGCCCAAGAGGCTGAGGAAAATGAATGGAAAAATCCGGATGCTGTCGCCACAACGGGTTCGGCAGTTTCGCAGGATATGGTCGTTGCCAGCACGAATTTGAATGTCCGGGCGGAACCAAGCACGACCGGGGCTAAGGTTGGATTGTTGGAAGGGGGCACGGCCGCACTCAGGACCGGTCCCGATCAAGACGGATGGACACCGGTCCAACTGGCCAACGGTTCCAATGGATTCGTCGCCACCCAATATCTATCCGGGTATGAAGGCAGTGCGCCTGCGGTCAACAACCAATCCGACGAGCTAACATTGGCCTCTGTTACCCGGTCGGTTTCGAGTGATGCGGACACGGAAACGCGGACTGTCGCGGTCCTGTATGAAGGCCGCGAAAAGCGGATCGAACTGGACCGTCTTACGCAAACGGCCGAGCAGGAAGAAAACACCGCCTTCTCCTTGGACGGTTAGCAGCGGTAGAGGAACATCGTGCATCGTAAGCCAGTATGGTCGGGCGCAGCGCGCGCGGTAATTTGGGCCGCCAGCGCGGTTATCACCGCGGCTGTGGCATCAATCTCTTGGGCTGACGAGCTTCCCGACCTTTCGACCGATCCAATTCTGGTTCTGAATGGTGTCGGGCATACCGCATCGGTCAACAGGGTGCTTGTCTCGCGGGACGGTGCGCGGGTTTTTACGGTCTCGGATGACCAGAGCCTTCGTGTTTGGCGCCTCGACGACGGGACGTTGCTGGATGTCGTCCGCGGACCGATCGGGCCAAGCGATGAGGGCGCCCTTTACGCGGTCGCCGAAAGCGAGCGTTTCCTTGCCGTGGCCGGCCGCGCCGGATGGGATTGGAAAGGGGGGAAGACTTTCGTTCGGGTCTTGTCCGCCGCAGACCTCACGCCCAAAGGGGTGCTGACGGGCTTGCCGTCTCCGGTTGATGATCTGGAGTTTTCCGACGATGGAAAGTTTCTTGCCGTAGGGCTTAGTGGCGGTGGAGCCGGTATTCGGGTCTTCCAGTTAGGGCGCGGCGATCCCGTCATCAAGGATTCCGACTACCCCGAAGGTGTCGTCGATATCGCGTTCCTGCCGGATGGGCGCCTGCTGGCGCTCGGCGCAAGCGGCGTGTTGCGGGCCTATAATGTCGCGAATGGCACTACCGTCGCCGATGTCGCGCTGCCCGGCACTGGACGGCCATGGCGGCTGGTACCCGCGCACGGCACGGACTTGGTCGCGATAACGCATCGCGCGAGTGCCGAGCTCCTCCTTATCCCCACGACCAACAAGGCGCGCCAAGGACGCATTGCGATCGACGGAACCGCTGGGTCGGGGGTTGCGAACGCAGCCTGGGGAAAAGGCGACAAACGGGTCTATGCCGTGTCTGACCAGGAAGGCGTACGTCGGAATGGTTCGGTCGCAACACAACAACTCATCCGGTCTCTGGATATCGATGGCAAGCAACTGGCCGCGTTCGACCTGCAGTTGACGGGCGTTGATGCGCCAATCGTCGATTTCGTCTCTGTGCCTTCCGACGGCGGACGGGACGCGCTTGTTTTCAGTACCTCGGCAGGCGATTGGGGGGTGTTGGACGTGCAAGGGGACGGACGACTGGAATTGCGGTTTCTCGTACGTGCCGAAGGCGCAAGTTTCCGGGGCGGCTCAGCGCGGCGTCCCCTGATCAACGAAGATGGAACAAGTGTCGCCTTCTATCCCGGCGCATCGGCGGACCGGCGTATCCTGTTCGATTCGAAGCGGGCGTTGCTTGAAGAAGCTCCGGACGGTCTGCGTGGCTTTTTCGAAGCATCGCGCACTGTTGGTAACCATATCCTCGATCTTGATGTGGAACTCGCTTCTGCGCGGGTGGACGGACGGGTTGTGGATTTGGAACCCGGCGAGAGGGCGCTGGATATCGTTTCCTCACAGACGGGGGACGAGGTCTATCTTGGGTCGAACCATTATCTTCGCCGTTTGGCGCCGGGTTCGGGATCCGAGGTGTGGCGCGTCCCTGTGCCGGCGCCGGCCTGGATTGTTGCGCCCTCGGCAAACGGTTCTGTCGTCACCGCGTTTTTGGGCAATGGTATTATCCAATGGCGGTCGGCGGCCGATGGCAGACTGCTGAAATCCTTTTTTGCGACCCGCGATACCCGACATTGGGTCTCTTGGACGCCGGATGGATTTTTCGATCATAGCGCCGCGGCCCTCAACAAAAGTGGCGGGGCATCAAGCGGTGCGCAGTTGATCGGCTATCACCGCAACAAGGGATACAAGGACGCACCGGAATTCCTGCCGATCGACCGGCTGTACACGAAATACTATCGGCCGGATCTCGTCGCCTATGCGCTGGACCCCGAGATTCCCGATCTGGCCGCGTCGTCCGGGACAGGACAAAGTCTGAGCATCGCAGAGGTGATCGACAGGAATGTTCCGCCGCCGATCGAGATTATCGAAGCCTGCGGCGTCAACGAGTTGGGGGGCGCTGCCGGTTGCATCACACCGGAACCTGTAGAAGCCGTCTCCGGCACGCGTAGCACCGCAACCCGGACGGTTCGCGCGGCCCTTCCAGAGCATATGCGCAACCGATCGGTGCTTGAGATCATCTTGAAAATCGAAGATCGGGGCAGCGGCTTCGGTAAGATCGAAATACGGCGCAACGGCGCCCAAATGACGCTGAGGCGGGAAGGACTTCGGGAGCAAGAGAACGCGTTTCTCATGCGGTACCGGATCCCGTTGTTGAGTGGCACGAACACAATCAGCGTCAGTGTCTACGATCGGGAAAATCTCGTGCAATCGGAACCGTTGACCCTTGTCGTCGAAGGCGATTCCGGTGTCACGGTTACGGACAAGACCATCCGCGTTTTCGCCGTCGGTGTCTCCGACTATGCGGTCGACATGTTCGATCTGCAAAAGGGGATCGCCAGCAACGATGCCTACGGTATCGCGGATGCTTTCGCCGATACGGTGAAGAAGGGCGGCCTCTATGCCAGGTCCCAGACGACGGTTCTGGTCGACGAAAACGCGACCAAGGCGAATATCCTGAAAGGCCTTCGGATGCTGGCGGATGAATCCAAAACCGTCGATACGGTTGTCGTCTTCTTTTCGGGGCACGGGGACGCCGTCGACGGCAACTATGTATTCGCGCCCCATGACTTGGGCGCGGGCGGAAGTGAGGCTCTGGCGCAGGCCAGCGCCGGGCAGCGGTTCGGGGATTCCGTGGTCCGGGACCTGTTCCGAACGGAAGGGTTGAGCCAGGCCGAAATCATGAGCGAGTTGGGCAAGATCGAGTCGGAAAACCTGATCCTGATCCTCGACACCTGCTACGCAGGGTCGTTTCAGGCCCTCAATCAGGACCAACGGCAGGTCATGTCCCGTTCCGTCGTAGAACGCGTCGCCCACGATTCAGGCCGCTTCATCCTGGCCAGCGCTCGCGGCCTCGCCCATGACAGTGACGGCAAGGACTATCCGCCGGGCCAAGGCCATGGCCTGTTCACGTCCAATGCGCTGGACGGTTTGCACGGTGAGGCCGATTTTGACGACGACAAGGTCGTCTATCTGACCGAACTTGGCGGCTATGTCAGGCGAGAGGTCGAAAAGGAATCGAAAGGCACCGAGGTGCCGCAGGTGCCGGTGATCAAATTTTACGGCGATCCGTTCTTTCCCCTCGCGGTCACCGGGGAACAGGCCACAGCGCCGTCAGCGAACTGATCGGCGGAGCGGCACAGCGGGGAGGTTATACGTCAGCCGCGGCGGCGATGGCGTCGTTCATCGCCTTCACACCGTCGGCGGGTCCGTCCGGATGGTTCCAGACTGCGCCTATGACGGCCAGAAAATCGGCACCGGCCTGAACAAGCGGTGCGCAGTTCTCAGCCGTGATGCCGCCGATGGCGACCGACGGGACTTCCATCGTCTCCGACCAGATCTCCAGCGTTTCGATCTCCGCCTGATGTTGGACCTGCTTCGTGCTGGTCGGGAAGAAGGCGCCGAAGGCGACATAGTCGGCGCCTGCTTCGGCGTCTTCCATGGCGAGGTGGCGGGAATTGTGACACGTGGTACCGACGATGGCGTCTGGTCCAACCGTTGCCCGTGCGGATTTGTAATCGCCGTCTTCACGACCCACATGGACGCCGTCGCAGCCGAGTTCGGCGGCAAGGTCGGGTCTGTCGTTCAGGATAAAGGCGACCTCATGCTGATGCGCAATCGGCATCAGCGTCTCCACAGCTGCGCGGATATCAGCATCGTCCGCGCTTTCGCCGTCAGGTCCCTTCAGACGCAACTGCAGGCAGGCGACATCGCCCCCACCCAAGGTCTCGGCCAATTGACCTGAAAACGCCGCCAAGTCGAAACTCGGCGGCGTGATCAGATAGAGCCGGCAGGCCGGCCCCTCAGTTCCCTTATCGGAAGATCCGGGCAAGATGTTATGCCTTGCCTTGATAGATCTTGATGATCGTATCCAGCATTTTCAGGGCGTCTTCGCGTGGGCGCTGGAAGGTGTTTCGGCCGATGATGGAGCCGTTGGCGCCACCGTCGCGCAATTCGCGAATTTCATCGAAGACCGCGTCCAGGCCCTTGGCCGCGCCACCGGAGAAGACCACCAGTCGACGGCCGTTGAAGGACGACTGCATGACGTGCTCGACGCGTTTGGCGAGCGTGGAAATATCGATCTTTTCCTTCTCGTAAACCTTCTTCGCTTCCGGCTGTTCCAGATGCGCCGTCGGCGGTTTAACCTTGATGATATGCGCGCCGAGCTGGGCGGCCATATGGGCTGCATAGGCACAGACATCCATCGCCGTTTCGCCGTCTTTCGACAGATCGCCACCGCGCGGATAGGACCAGATGACCGTCGCGATGCCATAGGCCTTCGCTTCTTCGGACATTTCGCGGATTTCTTCGATCAGGTCGAAAGCCTGGTCGGAGCAGGGGTAGATGGTAAAGCCGATGGCGGCGCAGCCCAAACGCAGGGCATCGCCGACCGAACCGGTTATGGCCTGATCTTTTGTCGTCGCCCAGGAGTTGGAGGAATTGACCTTCAGGATCGTCGGGATCGCGCCGGCGAAGGTGTCGGCGCCTGCTTCCAGCTGGCCGAGCGGCGCGGCATAGGCATTCAGGCCGGCATCGACAGCGATTTGATAGTGGTAGTGGGGATCGTAGGCTTCAGGGTTCGGGGCGAAGCTGCGGGCGGGACCGTGTTCCCAGCCTTGATCGACCGGCAGGATGACCATGCGGCCGGTGCCGCCCAGGCGGCCGTGCATGAGGATACTGGCAAGGTTCCGTTTGGTGCCTGGATTATCACTTTCGTAATTGGCCAGGATCTTTTTGACTTTCTGCGTAATCTTCATGGCAACGCCACCCCTTAGCTGAATTCCGGCGCGCCGGCCGCCTGCATATCATCGGCTGGCCAGCTTCGTCCGACTGTTTTCGATATCCCCTCCCGCCACGAAACGACCCATTGACGCCACCCCGCAGCAGACGGTGTATCGTCTACACAGGGAATGCGCGGTTTTCAACGCTTTAGCGGCGTGGAAACAGCGTTGTTTCCGCGCGGTCGCCGGTTCTGCGGCTTGACCGTCCGGGGGTAGGGTGTGAAAACCGCCGCCGACAAGACCCGGATAGGATCGATGAACAGCCCAACTCGCACTTCGACCAATCACAGAGTGATTATCAGGCGCTACCGCCCGCTGCATTGGTTTCTGACGGCGATCTACGGGCTGTTGTTGGTGGCTTCACTGCCCCTGGCCCTTATGACGCTGAAGCTGTCGCCGGCCGAGGGCGTGTCCGAAGGGCTTTTCTTCGCGATGACGCTGGCGATCGCAGCGGTACCGTTCACAATCGCTGTCTGCCTGACGGCCAGTTGGATGTATTACAAGGGCGGCGCCCACCGCGCGGCGTTTGTCCCTTATGCGATCCCCTTATTCAATATCGCGGTGGCGCTGATCCTGCGGGCGATGCTTGTCCCGCCCATGGGCTGATCACAAGGTTTTCAGAAATTCGATCAAGGCCTCTTTGTCGGCTTCCGTCATCCTGACGCCTTGTCGTCGGGTCGAATGCCCCTTGTTGGAGGAGGCGAATTCGGATGTGTCCAGCAACGTGGCGTTATTGCCGTCCTGGGCGCAGGCTCCGTCGGCCGTCATCCGGGAAACGAAGCCGACATTAACCGGGTCGAATTCACGGCTGCCGACGCAGAAGGCCTTTGCCCGCTCATGCTCGGGCGTCAGCATTTCCCGCAGGTTCATGACCGATCCGTTGTGAAGGTAGGGCGCCGTCGCCCAGATGCCGGTCAGCGGCCTTGCTTTATAACGATAGAACTTGTCCGCGGTGTTGAAGAACGTGTTTTCCTTGGCGTCGGACTTGCTGCGGGTGATGCCTTTGATCCCGTCGGTGAAAAGATTGCCGAAAATCACGCCTTTCACCACGGTGCTCAGTGCTTCTCCCCGGAACAGCATGTATTTGCCGTAGCGCTTGCCCGAGATGATGCTCCTTTTCGTGCCTTGATAGGCACCGCTCAGCCAGGGCTCGCCGTCCGTGGGGTTGGCCTCCAGGATGAAGTTGTTTGCCGCGGTCGGGTCGGTGCCGATTTCCGGAACCCGGATCATCGTCGCCTTATACGGCTTGTCCTGGTCGTCGCGCGTGACGAGGCCGTGGCAACCGACGCATTTTACCCGCGGATAGACCTCACCCATGTAGATTTTCCGGCCCTGTTCGGCTTTGGCTTCATCGATTTCACCCAGGACCTTTTCCGGCCATTTGGGCGACCGCAAATTGCTGATCCAGGACTCGATTGCGCCCAAATTGGCCATCATGACGGACGAGGTGTAACCACTGAACTGGCCCCCTTCGGATTTGTCGAGCAGCGGCGGGGCGGCGCCGCGCTGGGCGGCTGAGTCCAGGTTCGCTAGGTAATCCGCACCCTTGCCCTGTGCGGTCACGCCGACATGGCCATAGACGCCGACGACCTCGCCGACATTTCGTCCCAGTGGGCCGAGGCCGATGCCCACATTGCTGACAGCGCCGTTCCATTGGACCACGTCGGACTGCGAAGCACCCCATAGGAAGGGGTAGCTAACCGGCGCGTTGGCCGGATAGTTGTTTTCCTTTGCGCCGGTTTTCCAGGCCGCGACCTCGTTCAGGATCGCCCCCAGGGCGTCCAATCTGCCTTTGCCGTAGGGTGGGTATTTTTTCGAGTAGTTATGCGCGTTTCGGATCTGGATTCGCCCAGTCTGCTTCCGAATGTCTTTCATCAAAGCGTCGGCCGCTTCTGCCGTATAAACCGGCAATACACGCTCGGCAAAGCGACGGAACTGTGCGTCTGCCGCTGCGATCGCGTCCTCGCGGTTCGGATTGCGTGACTTCACCGTCGCGCTGTCCATTGAACAAAGCGCGTCCGCCATGCCTTCGTTGAAACTCTGCAGGTCGGCAAGGGTGGGGGCGCCTTCGACCAGGACCTTCCGCCCGTTCAGGTCCATCAGGTTGCTGTGACAGGCGGAACAGGTAAGGCCGAAATAATCGCCTTCGGGTGTCGGGGTTTTCGCGAAGCCGATCGGCAGACCGTCCGGGTTCCAATACGGGTCAGCCGTTACAGGAATATACCCCAGACTCCGCAGATGGGTGTTGTCGCGGAAGAGGGTTTGCGCGGCTGTTACAGCATTCTGGATCGGCTTGTCGGCGCAAGTGCGCTCCGCCTTTTCCAGGTTCAGGAACCAGTCATAGGGCAGCAGAACAGAACCCTGTGGCGTGAACCAGAAGGCGCGGCGAACCTCGGAATTCCACCCTTGCGCCATTTCGTACCAACCGAGGTCCGGGCGGTTCTTCAAACCGTCATAGTCGCCTTCCGCCGTTTCCTCGGCTTCCAGATATTGGCCGTTTACCTCGACTTCATTGGAGCAGCCGGCAAGGGCCAGAATTATCGCAGTCAGACCGGCCACTGCCAGGTATCGACGATTGGATGGCATTTTCCCGCCTTTCTCGTTGTCGGTAGTTTGCGTGGCGGCGTTGACTGGGGAGGTATTCGCTCAACCACAAGGAAGGCGTAGCATATTACCTTAATGTAAGTGAAGGCTGAGAGGGAAAAAGTCTGCCGGCTCGGCACGGGCCGACGCGGCGGAAGACCACCTTCCTGGACCTCTACCCTAATCAATCAACAATGCGTCCACGTCTGCGTCATCGAACCCGTAGCGGGCCATCATGTCCCGATGCTCCGTACTGCCGATAAAGCGGTCCAGGGCGGTATTGACCATTTCGAGCAACTCGTGATCGCCTTTCGCGATGGCGAACGATCCGAAGGCAGGTTTCTTCTCGTTGAATGGGACAATAATCGGTTCAACGTCCCATGCCGGATGCCGTTGTATGAAACCGTCATGCGCCCGCGCTACGCTGGCATAGGCGTCGACTTCACCATTCAAAACCGCCGTTGCGGCTTCCGTATAGGTCTCGAATATTCGAATTCGCGCGTCGCCCACGCCGAAGGCCTGCGCGGATCGGTGCTGAAATTGATCACGTATAACAGCCAGGATGCAGGTGTCATTGTCCGCCACGGATCTATAGCCGGTTAAGGCGGATGGATTGCCTTTCCGCACCAGCAAGCCGTCCGGCAATGCCCAGATCGGTCTGCTGAAGGCAGCATGGGCCCGCCGTTCGTCAGTGCCGAACAAACCGGTGGTCATCCTCCAACGGCCATCGGACAGGCCCGGAAGTAGTTCGGCAAACTCGGTTTCGACCGGTTCGAACCGGCCAATCCGTAACTCTTCGAACAGCCAGCGGGCCAAGTCCACGTCGCATCCCGTGACATGGCCGTCATTGGTTCGGTAATTGAATGGCGGCTCTATCAAATAGGCAAATTTCATCTGTGTCGCTCCTCTGTTAGGGTGGCGATGAAGGGGATTTGGGTGAAGTTTTAGGACCGGTATGCGGTTATTGCCGCTTGTCGTAGCTGCGTATCTTGACCTGCAGGACTGCCTCGCATCGGTCTAGTTGGGCACGACGGCGGTCCAGTTCGGCAGCATGATCCACAAGTATTCGTCGACGCTCAGGTTTGGTTTTATCCCCTTCCTGAGCCAAGGAGCAAAAGCGCCGCATCTGTACCATCGACATGCCGGTTTCGCGTAGCCAATAGAGCAGCGTCAGCCAATCAACATTCTCTTTGCTGAACCGGCGGTGACCGTCAGCACCTCTTCCAACGGTGGGGATCAGACCTGATTTCTCGTAATAACGGATTGTGTCAGCGCTCAGGCCGCAGGCCGCTGCTACATCGGAAATACGCATCGCTTTACCTCGTTTCGCCGTGCTGAACTCCGTTGTACCGGGTTGGAGTTACTCCAAGTCAACAGGGCGGCGGAAACGGTGAAGGCGGTTGTCGCACGAAGTTATTCCCGGAAATCCACGTGGATGTGATTGCCGTCCGGGTCGTGGATGTTGACCTGGGTAATCCCGAAATCGGCCAGAGTGTTGACGCGGTTGGGAATGCCGGCCGCGCCGAGTTTCGCGAGGAAACCTTCCTTGTCGGTGGCGGAAAGCGCGAAGTGTTCCAACTGCAGCGTATCCGCCATGCCCGGCTGTTCGCCGACCTCGACCAAATGCACGATCGCCACGTCCCCGGCATACAGCCAGGCGCCGCCGAAAGAAAAATTTGGGCGCGGTCCAAGGGTCAGCCCCAGTACTTCTTGGTACCAGGCGATCATAGGCTTCAAGTGCGCCGTTCGAATATTAATGTGGTCCAAAGTCTGGATAGGCATGTCGGTTTCCTTCCCGGTCCGGCTCTTATAGCCTGTCTTTCCTAACTCAAGACTGGGCTGCCTACGCGCCTACCGCAATAGGTTTTGCGTAAATCCGCTAGCCCGTCGCCCCGCCCAAAGACCCGATCAGAAATAGGAGTTCCCCATGGACAAGAAAGTAATGCTGCTGACCGGAGGGACGCGTGGCATCGGACGAAAAATCGCGGATGAAGCAATTGCCCGCGGCTGGTTCGTCTCCATCGGGGCACGCGATCCGTCCGCGCAGGATCTGGGCCTTGCCCCGGCTGATGCGGAGGTTATCCGATACGACGCTGCCAAGGGCGGGGAGGGCGACTGGGTCGCGGGCGTGCTGGAACGCTTCGGACATGTCGACGCCGTGGTTGCGTGTGCGGGCATTTTTGACGGCGCCAGCATCGTGACGCCGGATGAGGAGCGCGTGCAGCACCTGTTCGATGTCAATGTTCACGCGCCCCGCCGATTGGCCGCCGCTGCCTGGGATGCCTTGAAGGTATCGGGCGCTGGACGGGTGGTCGTATTGGGCTCGTTGTCGGGCAAACGCGTAAAGTCCGCCGGGTCCGGTCTCTATTCCTTCTCTAAATTTGCCGCTGTGGCATTGGCGCATGCCCTGCGCCACGAAGGGTGGGAAGATGGTATCCGCGCGACCGCGATCTGCCCCGGCCTGGTGGCCACGGATATGGGCTTGGATGCTGCCGGGGGCGCATATCCAGCAGACGCGATGACCCAGCCCCAAGATGTGGCCAAGGTGACCCTGGATGCGATCGAGATGCCCAACACATTGTCGCAGGCGGAAATCGCCCTAAACTGTCAGTTGGACGGAATTTTCTAAACGGTGAGCGGCTGAACCCGCACGTTCCCATCCGGATCGCACAGCAGGAAAGAGTTCGGACCGACCGGTTGCCAACCCTCTTCATCCGCACCGAAAGGTTCGGAAACGACCAGCGTGCCGATCTCGTCCTGCCGGTAGAAAAGGCTGGGCGGGTCCGGATCGGTTGAATAGCGCGCCGCATACAGGCGTTGGCCGTCCGAAAACGCGGTCGTCATCCTGAAGGGGCTGTCCAAGCCCGTCTCTTTCGCCACGTCTTCAATGCGTCTTATCGTCTTTTCCATCGCGCCTTGCGGGTCCACTTCCACGCCGTTGGCCAGCAGATGCAGGAAGATTGCTTCACTGTCCGTTGTGCCATGGCGATGGGCGTAGAGTTCGTCGGGGAGTGCGTTATCGATGACGCGGCGCAGCTTCTCGTACTGGCCGATCTGTCCGTTGTGCATGAACATCCAACGGCCGACGACGAAGGGGTGACAGTTCGCCCGCATTGTTTCCGTGCCTGTGGAAGCACGGACATGGGCGAAAAATAGGTGCGAGCGGATCTGATGGGCGAGGGCACGCAGGTTGCTGTCATTCCAGGCCGGCAGCACTTCGCGAAACAGGCCGGGCTCTTCCCGTTCTCCATACCAGCCGACACCGAAGCCGTCGCCGTTGGTGGTCGTCGCCCCGCGCCTGGCGCGCAAGGATTGATGGATCAAGGAATATTCTGGAACGAAAAGCAGTTCCTCAAGGAATGTAGGGTCACCGCGAAAGGTCAGCCAACGGCACATATTTTCCTCACCCGTACGCTCGCTTCCGATGCGAAGGATGCGGTATTCACGCACAATTCGCCGCACTCGCCAAGGGGAGAGGCATTGCAGGCCGATGCCGCGACGAAAAAGGGCCGACCCGTAAAGGCCGACCCCGATATTCGATCCCACCTTGCGGCGGGATGGTGTCTTGGCTTAGCGCAGCTTGCCCATGGCGACGGCCGTGTCGGACATGCGGTTGGAGAAGCCCCATTCGTTGTCGTACCAGCTGAGCACGCGAACCAGCGTGCCGTCGATGACCTGGGTTTGCGTCAGATCGAAGGTCGAGCTCGCCGGGTTGTGGTTGAAGTCGCTGGAGACCAAGGGTTCGTTATTCGTGCCCAGAATGCCTTTCAGCGGGCCTTTCTTCGCAGCTTCAACGATGGCGGCGTTGACCGTTTCGACATCGGTCTTCTTCTTGGCGTCGAACTTCAGATCGATCAGGGAGACGTTCGCCGTCGGCACGCGGACGGAGGTGCCGTCCAGCTTGCCCTTCAATTCCGGCAGGACGAGGCCCACGGCTTTTGCGGCACCTGTGGAGGTCGGGATCATCGACATGCTCGCGGCGCGCGCCCGGCGCAGATCCTTATGCAGCGTATCGACCGAAGGCTGGTCGCCGGTGAAGGCGTGGATCGTCGTCATAAAGCCGCGCTCGATGCCGATCGCCTTGTTCAGGACCGCGGCAACCGGGGCCAGGCAGTTCGTGGTGCAGGACGCGTTGGAGACGATTTTGTGCGTCTTCTTCAGCGACTTGTCGTTCACGCCGTAGACGATGGTGGCGTCGGCATCCGTGCAGGGTGCGGAAACCAGAACGCGCTTGGCGCCGGCTTCCAGATGGGCGGAGGCCTTTTCCTTCGACGCGAAGATGCCGGTGCATTCCAGCGCGATGTCGACACCCAGTTCTTCCCAGGGAAGTTCGGCCGGGTTGCGGATGGCGGTAACCTTGATCTTGCCCTGGCCCAGATCCATCCAGTCCTTACCGGTCCGGACCTTGCCGGGGACGATACCGTGGACGGTATCGTATTTCAGCATATGCGCGTTGGCGTCGACCGACCCCAAATCGTTGATCGCAACGAACTCGATATCCTTGCGCCCGGCTTCCATCGCGGCGCGAAGAACCAGACGCCCGATCCGACCGAAACCATTGATCGCAACACGTACAGCCATTTGCTTAGTCCTCTCTTATTTGCCGCGCTTCGCGCGCGCTTTCAAAATACTCATCGCTTGTTTCGTGACCGCATCGGCGGTGATTCCGAAATGCTCGTACAGCTCGTTAGCGGGCGCGGAAGCCCCGAAGCTATCCATACCGACAAATCCGCCATCCGGGCAGAGCCATTGATCCCAGCATTGACGGATCCCCGCTTCGACGGCGACACGCACGGTGCCGTCACCCAAAACGCTATCGCGGTACTTCGCAGGTTGTTTGGCAAACAGTTCCATGCTGGGCATGGAAACCACAGCGGTCCCGATCTTCTTCTTTTCCAACATGGCGCGGGCATTGACGGCCAGTTCGACTTCCGAACCGGTGGCCATCAAGGTCACTTGGCGCGGACCGACTTCCGCTTCCTGCAGCACATAGCCGCCCTTGGCGGACAGGTTCCGGGCCGAATGCTTGGTTCGCAGGGTCGGCAGACCTTGGCGCGACAGCGCCAGGACGCTCGGCCCGGTCGTGTTTTCCAATGCGATCTGCCACGCTTCCGTTGTCTCGACCGCGTCGCAGGGGCGCAGGACGGTAACATTCGGTATCGCCCGCAACGCTGCCACATGCTCGACCGGCTGGTGGGTCGGTCCGTCTTCGCCGAGGCCGATGGAGTCGTGTGTCATGACATAGATGACGCGCTGTTCCATCAAGGCCGATAGGCGGATCGACGGCCGGCAATAGTCGGTGAAGACCAGGAAGGTCCCGCCATAGGGGATGAACCCGCCATGCAGCGCGATGCCGTTCATCGCGGCGGCCATGCCGTGTTCGCGGACCCCGTAATAGATGTAGCGGCCGGAAGCGTCCTTGGCGGTGACCGGCGGCATGATGCCCGTCTGCGTCAGGTTCGAACCGGTGAGATCGGCCGAGCCGCCGACCATGGCGGGCACCGCCGCGGTCAGGACTTCCAGCGCTTTCTGGCTGGCGGCGCGGGTTGCGATTTTCGGCGCGTCCTTCGACAGCTTCTTCTTATAGCTGGCGACGATCTTGTCGAAGTCCTGCGGCAGATCCGCGTCCAGGAATTCCTTGAACTCCCGGCGGGCGTCGACGCTTTTCTTCTTCAAGCGTGTTTCCCAGGCCTTGCGGGGCTTTTCGCCGCGTTTGCCGGCATCGCGCCAAGCTTTCAGGATATCCTTGGGAATGACGAATGGTTTGGCGTCCCAGCCAAGCTTTTCGCGGGCGCCGGCGATTTCCGCATCACCCAACGGCGCGCCATGGGTCGCCGCCGAACCCGCCTTGGTTGGGGCGCCGTATCCGATGACGGTGCGGCAAGCGATCAGCGACGGCGTATCCGTCTTCTGCGCTGCGGCGATCGCCTTCTCGACAGCGGCCGGGTCGTGGCCGTCAACGCTCTGCGTGTCCCAGCCGCTTGCCTGGAAACGCCTCAACTGATCGTCGGAAACCGTCAGGTCGGTAGGGCCGTCGATGGAGATTTGGTTGTCGTCGAACAGCACGATCAACTTGCCCAGGCCAAGATGGCCGGCCAGCGAGATCGCCTCATGACTGATGCCTTCCATCAGGCAGCCGTCGCCGGCGATGACGTAAGTGTGGTGATCGACCAGTTGTTTGCCGTGCCGGGCGGCGGCCATGCGTTCCGCTAGTGCCATGCCGACCGCGTTGGCCAGCCCCTGACCCAAGGGGCCGGTCGTCGTTTCGATTCCCGCGGCATGGCCGTATTCCGGATGCCCGGCGGTCTTGGATCCGAACTGGCGGAAGTTCTTGATCTGCGCCAGGCTCATATCCTTGTAACCTGTCAGATGCAGGATCGAATATAGCAGCATCGATCCATGGCCGGCGCTCAGCACGAATCGGTCACGGTCCGGCCATTCCGGTTTCGACGGATCGAACTTCATAAATTTCGTGAAAAGAACGGTGGCGACATCGGCCATGCCCATCGGCATACCAGGGTGGCCGGAGTTCGCCTTTTGAATGGCGTCCATGGAAAGCGCGCGGATTGCGTTGGCCATGGCGCTGTGTTTGATGGCGGTCATTGCTGCTCAGTTCTATCCGTTGGGAATTGGGCTATGCCAAGACGGTCCCGATCGAGGAACCGATCGACGCCGCCTGGGTCGCAACGGGCAGTGTAGACGTCCACCCTTTGCAAGGCGCGCGAAACATGCCTATGGAGCCCTGTAAGGTCAATAGCGCTAAGCCTTGATCGGACTGCATTTCCGCCAACTGGCCTAGCCAAGCCGTCGCCTTTCGGTTGAAAAAAGAGTGGGTAGGATTGGTTGACGCTCAATGGCGCATCTGCAAAATTTGATTCAAATTGCGAAGGGTTCCCCCTTGGACATTGAGTTCGCACAATAACATTGGATCGGCGGTAACTACATCCGCCTCTCTCGACGGAGTATTTCATGAGTGACCGGGAGAAGGTGCTTCGGCGTCTGGAAACGGCAGTAGCCAGCCTGGAGGCTGCGGCGCAAAAGCGGCTTTTCAGTAACGAGCAGGCCAGCGCCGGGCAAGATAGCGGGGCGGCGGAACAGCTGAACGCGCTGACGGAAGAGCGTGATCGGCTTTCGGAACAGGTTCGCGAGCAATCTAAGCACAATGCCGATCTCGGCGCCCGGCTCGATAAGGCGATTGCGAAGCTCAACAAAGTTTTGGAAAAGGCTTGAGGCCTAGCGAACCCTTCACCACCTTCTAATAGAGATTCTCCGCCAATAGTTTGGCAGCGTACCCTGATTGAACGGATTGAAATATGGCCCAGGTCGACATCATCGTTAACGGTCGGAACTACTCGGTGGCTTGTGACGATGGTCAGGAAGAACATCTTCACAGGCTGGCCGCCTATCTCGACAAGCGCGTCGGCGAACTTTCCGCATCGATGGGCCAGTTGGGCGATGCCCGCCTGCTGGTGATGGCGGGGCTGCTTATTTCTGACGAATTGTCTGAATGTTTCGAACAGATTAAGTCTCTGCGCGCGGAGCTTGATGCGGTATCTGAAGCTGGTCCGGCCCCGACCCCGGCTGAACCCGTCCAAGACGACAGCGATCTTGAAGTACTAGAATCTTTGGCCGAACGCTTGGAAACGGTTGCCGAGAAACTCGCGGATGCCTAACTGTATGATTGGGGCGCGCGCTGCGCGGTGCGCCACGCCATTGTTGTCCCGGGGGCTATAAATTCCTCTAGGGAGCTGTCCCTGCCGGGATCTTGGTCCCGGTATCACGGCGCCCACCTGCATTGCAGGCTCCAGGGGTACAAACCGGCGAACGGCCGAGGTGGCCGCGTCCCACGAGTTTCAACGACCCCGGTCGCCGTATAAATCAGGTGATCGGGGTTTTCTTTTTTTGGGGATGGCCGTTGACCTTACAGGACGAAAAGCGTTTGGCGCGCAAAGCGGCCACGGCACAGCGCATTTCGGCGTCGTTGGAAGCGGGGCCGGAGGCCGCCCACAAGGTTGCTGAAAATCTGTTGGGGACCGTCCCTCTGCGCAATGCCGCGGCGGTTTCCGGTTTTCTGCCGATCGGCAGCGAAATTGACACGCGGCCCCTTCTGAGCCGCTTTCTTGAGAAGGGGATCGATATCTGTCTGCCGGTGGTGTTGGGCAAAGATAGACCGCTAGTCTTTCGCCGGTGGCGCGAAGGGGACCCCATGGTCGAGGAAGCCTTTGGAACCCAGGCGCCCGCGCCGGAGGCCCCGGAAATCGAGCCGGACTTGCTGTTGGTGCCGATGCTTGCATTCGACCGGACCGGATATCGTCTGGGCTATGGTGGTGGGTTCTATGACCGAACGCTCGCCAGGCTGCGGACCGTGAAGCCTGTGCAGGCCGTCGGTGTTGCTTTTGCCGGGCAGGAAATGGCCTATGTGCCCCATGACGATCTCGACCAACCGCTCGATTGGATCGTCACGGAACGCGAGGCGATTAGAATAAAGGCAGTCGGGAGCCCACATTTGCGCTTGGTCGACCCGACTTAGAAAGGTTTGGAATGCGGTTTCTTTTTTGTGGAGACATTGTCGGTAAAGCAGGTCGTGACGTGGTCACAGCGAATGTGCCGCGTCTGCGTGATCAGCTGAAATTGGATTTCGTCGTCGCCAACGGCGAGAACGCTGCCCACGGCTTTGGGATCACGAGCAAGATCTGCGACGAGTTGTTCGATGCCGGTGTGGATGTAATTACCGGCGGCAATCATTCCTGGGACAATATAGATATCCTGTCCCGCGCCGATGACGAACCGCGTCTGCTGCGCCCGGACAACTTCCAGCCCGGAATGCCGGGCCGCGGCGTGGGCGTATACGAAACCGCCAAGGGCTTGCGCATCCTGGTCGTGAACGTGCTTGGGCGTTTGTTCATGGATATGTACGACAACCCCTTCACCAGCTTGGAAAAGCATGTTCCGGGCACGGTTCCGGCCGAGGCTGGATTCGACGCGGTGCTCGTCGATGTCCATGCGGAAACGACGAGCGAGAAGAACGCGATAGGCCATCTGCTGGACGGCCGCGCGTCGCTTGTTGTCGGAACGCATACCCATATCCCGACTTCCGACACGCGGATTCTACCGGGCGGCACCGGGTATCAGACCGATGCGGGCATGTGCGGGGATTACGATTCGGTGATCGGCATGGAAAAAAGCGGGTCGGTGGCGCGGTTCCTGGGCGAGCTGCCGCGCCCGCGCATGGCTCCGGCGGACGGCGAGGGCACGCTTGCCGGCGTCGTGGTCGATACCGACCCGGCCACAGGGCTGGCCGCAAAAATTCAGCCTGTTCGGCTGGGCGGGCAGTTGCAGGTCGCTTGGCCGTCGGTGTGACGGGCTTGTTCCGGTCGTCTTTTTCCGAAATACCGGCGCCTGCCCAAAAAAAGCCATAAACGCGGTCTAGATATGCCAATAGCGGGCGGTTCCCTTCCGAACGGGAAGAGCCGCGCGTCGCGACGAGTCGGCGTTGTCAGACGGCATAGAATCACGGCGAATGGGCAGGGAAACAGGCGGTTTGGTATCGACATTCCGGCATGGACGGCTACAACCCCGGGCACAATCCTAATCATGGGAATGGTCGGGCTGTGCGTTCCGGCGGGTCGCGAACTGCCGAACCGCGTGCGCGGGCCTGGACGATCATTCCTCACGATCATCCCGGAATTCTCGCGGATACAAGCCGAAGGTGTTGAAATGGCAGGTCATTCCAAGTTCAAAAATATCATGCACCGCAAAGGTGCGCAGGATAAGAAGCGTTCCTCGCTCTTCGCCAAATTGGCGAAGGAAGTGATGGTGGCCGCGAAAATGGGCGGCCCCGACCCGGCGGCGAATGCCCGTTTGCGCGCTGCAATCGCGGCGGCGAAATCAAACAGCATGCCCAAGGACAATATCGAACGGGCCATTCAAAAGGGCGCCGGTGGGGGCGACGACACAGATTACGAAGAAATCCGCTACGAAGGCTACGGCCCGGGCGGCGTTGCCGTCATCGTCGACGTGCTGACCGACAACAAGAATCGGTCCGCCTCCGATGTGCGCGCCATTTTCTCAAAGGCGGGCGGCAGCATGGGTGAAACAGGCTCGGTCGCGTTCATGTTCGACCAGGTCGGCGAAATCCAATACGGCGCCGATGTGGCGGATGCGGACACGATGTTCGAAGCGGCCCTGGAGGCCGGCGCCGACGACGTCAGCAGTAGCGAAGACGGGCACGAAATCATCTGTGCCGCCGACAGCCTGCACGCTGTATCCGGGGAATTGGAAAGCAAGTTCGGCGAGGCCGGCAGCGTGCGATTGGCCTGGAAGCCCCAGAACCTTGTTCCCGTCGACGCGGACAAGGCGGAATCGGTCCTGCGGCTGATGGACAATCTGGACGACAATGACGACGTTCAGAACGTTTTCGCCAATTTCGACATCCCCGATGAGGTGATGGAAAGCTTGGCAGGTAATTGACGCGGTGAGGATACTCGGGCTCGATCCAGGTCTGCGCCATACCGGTTGGGGTGTGGTCGAAACCGAAGGCACCCGCCTTCGGTTCGTCGCATGCGGCACGGTCGATCCGCGGACCGAAGGGTCGATGGCCGAACGCCTCAAGGACCTGCACGATGCCTTGGCAGACGTGCTGCGCACCCATACACCCGATGAAGCGGCGGTCGAGGAGACCTTTCTGAACAAGAACCCGGGATCGACATTGAAGCTTGGCCACGCGCGCGGCGTCGTGCTGCTGGCACCGGCGCTGTTCGGCCTGCCGGTCGCGGAATATTCCGCCAAAAGCGTCAAACAGTCGGTTGTTGGGACCGGGGCGGCCACCAAGGACCAGATCGATATGATGGTTCGTACCCTATTGCCGGGCTGCAACCCGCCGACGGCGGATGCGGCCGATGCCTTGGCGGTCGCGATCTGTCACGGTCATCTTGCCGGTACGAAGCGCAGTTGGGCTGCCGGCCGGTCCGACGCGGCGGCGATCCAGGCATTGGCCGGAGGGCGCCGATGATTGCCAGATTGAAAGGCCTCCTCGACGAGGTCGGCGACGATTGGCTGATTATCGATGTCGGCGGCGTCGGCTATCTGGTTTTCTGTTCCGCCCGAACCTTGTCTCGGCTGCCCGGCCGCGGTGAAGCGGTGCGTTTGGATATCGAGACCCATGTCCGTGAGGACCATATTCATCTCTATGGTTTCGGCGATGCGCCGGAACGGGCCTGGTTCAAATTGCTGACTGGGGTTCAAGGGGTCGGCGCGAAAGTCGGCCTCGCGATCCTGTCCGTGCTGTCGCCGGAACAACTAACCCAGGCCGTGGCGGCGGGGGACAAGGCCGCGATCGCGCGGGCAAATGGTGTGGGTCCGAAGCTGGCCGGGCGGATCGCAAGCGAGTTGAAGGATAAGGTCGGCGCCCTGACGCTCGGCGCGGCTGCGAAAGCCGCTGTCGCGGGTGATGGCGACACAGCAGCGGCGAGCGGGGATGCCGGGCCGGCCGAAAGTTCGGCCGACGATGCCGTCTCCGCCCTCGTCAATCTGGGCTACGGGCGCAGCGAGGCTTTTGGTGCGGTGGCGCGCGTTATTCAGGATCACGGTGCCGAGGTGCCGCTCAGCGAACTTGTTCGCCTGGGTCTTAAGGAGCTGACGTCATGAGCGACGGCTTCGCGGCAAACCCAGAAGCCCGTCTGGTCGATGGCGAACGTGCGCCCGGCGACGGCGTCGAAGACAAAGCCGAAAACCAATTACGCCCGCAAACGCTTGCCGATTTCACCGGCCAGAAAGCGGTTCGTGAGAACCTCTCCGTCTTCATCCAGGCCGCCAAGGCCCGGGGTGAGGCGATGGACCACACCCTGTTCTATGGCCCGCCCGGTTTGGGGAAAACGACTTTGGCGCAAATCATGGCGCGCGAACTGGGGGTGAATTTTCGGGCGACATCCGGCCCAGTCATCGCGAAGGCAGGCGACCTTGCCGCCTTGCTGACCAATCTGGAACCCCGGGATGTGCTGTTCATCGACGAAATCCACCGGCTGAACCCGGCGGTGGAGGAATTCCTTTATCCGGCGATGGAAGACTATCAGATGGACCTGATCATCGGGGAAGGGCCGGCGGCGCGCTCGGTTCGGATCGATCTTGCGCCATTCACGCTTGTCGCCGCCACCACGCGCGCCGGGTTGATCACCCGGCCCTTGCGGGAGCGTTTCGGTATCCCGTTGCATCTGCAGTTCTATACGGAAGACGAATTAACCTCCATCGTCAGTCGCGGCGGCCGCGTTCTGGATATGCCGCTGGATGAAGGCGGTGCGCGGGAAATAGCCCGACGCAGCCGGGGCACACCCCGCGTGGCGGGCCGATTGCTGCGCCGGGTGCGGGATTTTGCCTCTGTCGCGGGCGCCACGGTGATCGATATCTCCGCGGCGGACGATGCCCTGCGGCGGCTGGATGTAGACGACCGCGGGCTCGACCTGATGGATCGCCGTTACCTGAAATGCATGGCGGAAAATTACGGCGGCGGTCCGGTCGGGGTCGAGACTCTGGCGGCGGCGCTGGCGAACGAGCGCGACGTCCTGGAAGAAGTGGTCGAACCCTTTCTGATCCAACAGGGCCTGGTTCAGCGCACGCCACGCGGGCGGATGCTGACCGTGCAGGGATGGCGCTATATCGGGATGGAGGCGCCGCGCAGTGTCGAGGCGCAAATGGATCTGCTGTCGGCGTCCGATCAGGACGCGTCGGGTGAGGCATGACCGAGGCTGGCGTGCAGAACCGATCCGTTTTCCACTATCCGGTCCGCGTCTTCTACGAGGACACGGACGCGGCTGGAATCGTCTACTACGCGAATTACCTGAAATTCGCGGAACGCGGCCGGACGGAATGGCTGCGGCATTTGGGGTACGACCACATCCGCCTGAAACGGGAGAGTGGATTGGTCTTCGCGGTTCGGCGATGCGCGGCGGACTATATCAAGCCTGCGCGGTTGGACGATCTATTGGATGTTCGCACCAAGGTCACAAAAGTGGCTGGCGCGACGATTGAAATGGCCCAGGATATCTACCTGGACGATACCCATCTGGTTGCGGTGCAGGTCAAATTGGCCTGCCTCGACGAGGCGGGGGCACCGATGCGCATGCCGGCCGAACTTCGGCAGGTCTTGCGCGGAACGGAATAACCGAAAGGAAGGACACGGGGCCGGCAACGGCCGACGTGGCAAGTGGGACTGAACGGCATGGAACAGGAAGCAGTAAATCTGGTGTCGCTGGGCGGATCGGCCGAATTGGCGGAAATGACGATCTGGTCGCTGTTCTGGCGCGCCGACATCATCGTGAAGATCGTGATGGTGATGTTGGTGATGGCGTCCGTCTGGTGCTGGGCCGTGATCTTTGACAAGGTTCGGCGCCTTTCCAAGCTGCGGAAGGCGGCGAACAAATTCGAAGATGCTTTCTGGTCGGGCGGTTCGTTGGACGATTTGTTCGAGCGGATCGGACATCAACCGAAAGACCCGATGTCGTCGGTTTTCGCGGCGGCAATGCGCGAATGGCGGCGGTCTTCCGCCTCGCTGAACCCCGGTGGGAACTACAATGCGCTGGAACAACGTATAGAGCGGGTCATGCATGTCGCCGTCGGGCGTGAGATGGAACAGCTCGAGCGTTATCTGCCGTTCTTGGCCTCCGTCGGGTCCGCTGCCCCCTTCGTTGGCTTGTTCGGCACGGTCTGGGGGATCATGAGCAGCTTCACCGCCATCGCCGTCACCAAGCAGACCAGCCTGGCGGTCGTTGCCCCCGGTATTGCCGAGGCGCTGTTCGCCACCGCGCTTGGCCTGGTCGCCGCAATTCCGGCCACGATTGCCTATAACAAGATCTCCACCGACCTGGGACGGTACGCGGCCAGGTTGGAGGCATTTTCCGGCGAATTCAGCGCCATCATCTCGCGCCAATTGGAAGCGGGAGAATAACCGATGGCCATGGGAACCATTCAGAATGGCTGCGGTGGGCGCGGTTCCTACCGTCCACGCTACCGACCGATGGCGGAAATCAACGTCACGCCCTTCGTCGATGTGATGCTGGTGCTGCTGATCGTGTTCATGGTGACGGCCCCGCTGTTGACCGTGGGCGTACCTGTGGATCTGCCACAGACAAAGGCAGCCTCCATCAACGACTCTGTGGAACCGGTCGTGCTGTCAATCAAGAGTGATGGTCAGATATTCATCCAGGAAACGCCGATTGAGCTCGATGCCATCGCGCCGCGCCTGACGGCGATTCAAGAGGCGAGGGGCGTCGGGGCCGATCAATTGCGGGTTTTCGTGCGCGGGGACCAGGCGATCAACTACGGCCGTGTCATGGAAGTGATGGGCACTGTCAGTGTTGCCGGTTTCACGAAAGTCGCCTTGCTTGCGAAGCTGCCGGACCAGAAGTCCGAGAGCGGCAACTGAGCCATGGATACGATGCGACCACTGGGAGCCGCGTAGGGCATCATGCTCAAATGGGTTATCCTGTCCGGACTGTTACACGTCGCGATCGTTGTGGCGTCGCTGATCGCATTGCCTACACCGGATCGCGAGTTTTCGCCGATGCCGGTCGTCATGCAGGCCGAAATGGTGACGGAACGCGACCTCGCCCAGCAGACCTTGCCGGAGCCCGTGGAGGAACCGGACCCCACGGTGGCAGACGCTGCGCCGCCGGAAGCGCCCCGTCCGCCGCCTCCGCCACCCCCACCGCCTCCGCCGCCACCGCCGCCTCCACCTGCTCCAGCGGCCGAGCCGCAGCCGGCTGAACCCGCCCAGGCGGAACCGGCGCCCGTGGCCGAACCGGAACCGGCCCCTCAGCCGGAACCCGAGCCCGAGGCCGCGCCGGAACCTGAGCCCCAGCCTGAACCTGTTCCCCAACCGGAACCAGAACCGCAGGTCGAGCAGCCGCCCGAACCGGAACCTGTTCAGCAGGCCGCGAAAGAGCCGGAACCGGCGGAAGCCCAGGCTGATATCAATATGCCCCGACCGCCGAAGCGGCCGAAAAAGAAGGAAGAGCCGCCGAAGGACTTCGCGAGTGTGCTACAGACGGTCCAAGATCTGAAACAGGACCCGCCGCCGCGGAAGCCCGAGCCGGAGAAGAAGGAAGACGAGAAGCAGGTCAGCCTCGCGGACGCGGTCAAACAGGCACTGAACAAATCGGAACAACAGGCGCCAAAGACATCCGCTTCTCGCGTTGAGCAGGCTTTGAATTTCAGCGAGCTCGATGCCTTGCGTCAGCAATTGGCCGGATGTTGGAACGTTCCCGCCGGGGCGCGCAACGCCGAAGACCTTGTTATAGAGGTGCGGGTGCGTGTCGGACCGGATAGAACTGTCCAAACGGCGGAACTGACCGATATGTCTCGTGCGTCCGATCCATTCTGGATGGCGGCGGCGGAAAGCGCGCTGCGCGCGGTATTGAACCCGAAGTGCAACCCGTTGAAACTGCCGCCGGACAGATATGACCTCTGGCAAAGCATAGTCATCACATTCAATCCCCGGGAGATACTAGGCTGATGTTCACCCTTCCCAATTCGAGTTCCGTGACCTCCGGCAAGCCGGCTGCGACGGTGCTGCAGCGAAGCGGACTGATGTTGGTCGGCATGCTCACGCTATTGGTTCTGGCCTTTTCGGCAATGCCGGCCCGCGCCGAGCTGCGGATCGACGTCACCCGGGGCACGGTCGAGCCGTTGCCGATCGCGATTTCGGAATTCTTCGGTGTCGCGCCGGAGGAAACCGATGTTGGCCGGGACATCGCCGATGTCATCTCAGCCAATCTGGAACGGTCGGGCCTTTTCCGGCCGTTGGACCGGAAGGCGTTCATCCAGTCCGCCGCAAGCATCGATGTTCGTCCGCGGTTTTCCGATTGGCGCGTGATCAATGCAACAGCGTTGGTTAATGGGTCGGTTGAAAGCCTCCAAGACGGGCGGATCCAGGTTCAGTTCCGGCTGTGGGACGTCTTCGCGGAAGCACAGATGGTGGGCTTAGTCTATACGACGGAGCGCAGTAATTGGCGCCGGATCGCACATATCATCTCTGATGCCGTCTATAAGCGGCTGACCGGTGAAAGCGGGTATTTCGATACGCGGATCGTCTATGTGGCGGAAAGCGGGAAGAAGAACGAACGCGTCAAGCGGCTGGCCATCATGGACCAGGACGGTGCTAACCATCGTTTCCTGACCGATGGCCGCGCCCTGGTTCTGACGCCGCGGTTTTCACCGACGCAGCAGGAAATCACCTATCTCAGCTATTTCAACAACAAGCCGCGGGTCTATCTTTTCAACGTTCAGACCGGGCGGCGGGAATTGCTGGGTGAATTTCCGGGCATGACCTTCGCGCCCCGGTTCTCCGCGGACGGTAATTCGGTCGTCATGAGCCATGCGCGGGAAGGCAACACCGATATCTATGTGATGGACCTGCGTACGCGCCAACCCATACGACTGACCAGCCATCCGGATATCGACACTTCGGCGACGTTTTCGCCCGATGGCTCGCAAATCACCTTTGAGTCCGACCGCAGCGGTTCGCAACAAATTTACGTGATGAACGCGGATGGAAGCGACCAGCGGCGTATTAGTTTTGGGAAGGGACGCTACGCGACACCGGTCTGGTCGCCCCGTGGCGATCTGATTGCCTTCACCAAGCAGCGCGGTGGCAAATTCCATATCGGAGTCATGCGCCCGGATGGGTCGGGCGAACGTTTGCTGACCGAGAGTTTCCTGGATGAAGGGCCCACATGGTCGCCGAACGGGCGCGTCATCATGTTTTTCCGTCAGGAACCTGGTGAAGAGGGTAGGGTTAATCTCTATTCCATTGATTTGACTGGGTATAATCTGCGTCGGGTTGTGACGCCGGGATTCGCGTCGGATCCGGCGTGGTCTCCTTTGAATCCATAAGGAAAGCGAGTTTTCTGATCCAGTTTGTGGAAATTAAGACTTGTGGGAGAATGCAGAGGTGCAAATACGGCTTCTCATTATTTAGTTGCGGTGGGTTTGTGTTGCTAAACTGCTGCATCCCGACGACTAAATACATGGAAAGTAAATTAAATTGAGTGCTTTGACTTGGTACGGTGGTTGAATTTGGACAATCGCCGTGCTTAATATGCCACCACTCGGCCGGTTGTATCGGCTGCAGAGAAACCTCATTCGACACCGGCGCCGCCCTGCGACGGCCGGGCATAACCTCTAGGGGGTGCTATAATGCGCTTTAAAGTCCTCAGCCTTCTCGCGGCGCTTTTGCTGGTTGCTGCTTGCGAGACCGCTCCGGAAGAATCTGCGGATTCCGGATCCAGCGGCACGCAAACTACAAGTTCGACGTCCTCCACGCAGGCGCCGGCCGCTTCGGCGACCAACCAGATCGCGCCGGGTAGTGTGCAGGATTTCCTCGTCAATGTCGGCGACCGGATCTTCTTCGACTTCGATGCTTCCGACATTCGTGGCGACCAGGTTGCCGTTTTGGAAAAGCAGGCCGCTTGGCTGAAGCAATTCCCGGGCGTCACCGTGGTCATCGAAGGTCATTGCGACGAACGCGGCACGCGTGAGTACAACTTGGCTCTCGGCGAACGCCGTGCAAACTCGCACAAAGATTACCTGATCAGCCTTGGTGTCGATCCGAACCGTCTGGAAACGATTTCCTACGGCAAAGAACGCCCGGCTGTTCTGGGTTCCAACGATGCTGCTTGGGCGCAAAACCGTCGCGGTGTCGTGGTTCTGAAGAACGCTGCGGCGAGCTAATCGCCGGAACGGTCCGGACCGGGGTTTAACATGACCCCGATCCGATGAGTTTAGACGGGAGAGTCTTGGGAAACCGGGGCTTTCCCGTTTCTATTTGACGGCGGCGCTTCGGGCGGCCGGGGGCTTTTCGGGCGCGGGCGGCGTTTCGCTGTCGGTGTCACACGACCTGGCTGCCGAGTTCGGATGACATACATGTGTTAATTCGGACGGCCGCCGGGTAGGGCAGGCTTTCCCCTTCGTTCCATTTGCCATATTTTTGACGAAATCCTGTCGTAGACAGAAAGCTGGAATCGCGCGATCTGCGCGCATAGATCGAAGCTATGCCTGAAGCCGTTACAGAACCGGGGTTCGAATGTTCATCAAGGCCGTATCGTCCGTCACCCGCAGCATACTGCGGACAACCTGCAACCTTGCTGTCGCGGTTGCTTTAGCCGTTGCGATCAGCGGCGGCGTTGTTTTGACCGCGGTGACACCAGCCTTCGCGCAGGATTCGTCGATTAGCCAACAACTGCAGCGGCTTCGGCGCGATATCACTGATCTTCAGCGCACGGTATTTACCGGCGCAACACCGCCCGCAGATGCCGTTGCCGCGGCACAGGCGCCCAGTGCGGAATCGGCACAGGCGACCGCGCGGCTGCAACTGCGGATCCAGGCGCTGGAACGGGAAATCCGCACGCTTACCGGCCGCATCGAGGAAACCGGCTTTCAGTTGAATTCGATCAGCAATCGCTTGGATAAGCTGGTTTCCGATGTCGACTTCCGTCTTCAGGCTCTTGAACGCGGAACGCCAGTACAAGGGCAAGTCGGCGCGGTTCAACAACCAGGCGCGGTACCGTCGTCGGCGGCGCAGCAAAGCGCCCCTGTGGGCACAATCGCCCAAAGTGGAACGCAAACGGGAACCACGGTGATTACGTCCCAGGGATCGGTCAGCAACCAGCCTGCTCAAGCGGCGGGCGGTGTGCAACCGGGCGCGCAAGTGCTTGGCCAAGTGTCCCAGACACAGTTACAGCAAAGTCAGGCGGGCGGAACCGTCACACCCTCGGCCAGCCAGCCGCAGGTTGCGGCGACCCAGCCCGCAGCGCCGCCTCCGGCGCCGCCGGCCGCGGCCCCGGGGCCGGCGCCCGTGAATTCCGCAGCGCCTCAGACGGCCAATCGCGCCACTCTTCCGCCGGGTTCCGAGAAGGAACAGTATCAGTACGCATACGGTCTGCTGCGCCAGGATCTTGAACAGGCAGAGGGCGCCTTCAAAGCATTCCTCGACGAGCACCCCGAAGGGCCTTTCGCCGGCAATGCCATGTACTGGCTGGGTGAGACCCATTATGCGAGGAGTAATTTCCGGGACGCGGCCGCGGTATTTGTGGACGCGTACACGAATTTCCCGAAAAGCCCGAAAGCGTCGGCAAGCCTTTTGAAGCTCGGCATGTCTTTGGGGCAATTGGGCAAGAAGGACGCGGCATGCGCGTCCTTCGCTGAACTCAAGACGAAGTATCCCAATTCAGATAGCCGGGTACTGGAACGAGCGGATGCGGAAGCCGGCAAAGTCGGCTGTCCCTGATCCCGGGGCGCAAGGACCGCGACGGTCCGGGGACGACGTGACGCCGCGATGGTTTGCCGACGCGATGTCGGCCTGCCTGCAGGACGCAGCCGTTTCCGGCGAAACAGCGGATGCGGTACCGGAAGCAACATTGCGCCTTGCCGTCGGCTGTTCCGGCGGGCCGGACAGCATGGCGCTGACCTTCATGCTTAGGAACTGGGCGGCGGAACGTTTCGTTCCCCTTACCGCCCTTATTGTCGATCATGGCTTGCGTCCGGAAGCCTCGGAAGAGGCAGACCGGGTTGCCGGTTGGCTTGGCGAACGTGGGGTAGAGGCGGTCGTCCTGCGCTATGAAGGCGCCCGTCCACGAAGCAATGTCCAGGCGCAGGCGCGTCGGATGCGATACGATCTGATGCGCGATTGGTGTCTGGCGCAGGGTGTTTCTGTGCTGGCGGTTGCCCACCATCTTGAGGATCAGGCGGAAACCTTCCTGCTGCGTCTGGCGCGTGGAAGCGGTGTGGACGGCCTGTCCGCCATGGCCCCCGTAACCGAGGTGCCGGGCGATCCATATCGCGCTGTGTCGTTGATCCGACCGTTGCTGGATACCCCCCGCGGGGACGTTCACACCGTCCTCGATCAATCCGGTTGGCCCTATGTGGATGATCCGAGCAACCGCAACATCCGGCATGCCCGTGTGCGGATGAGGAATTTGGCCGATATCCTCGCCATGGAAGGGTTGGATGCGAAGCGCTTGGCGGGAACCGCGAAAGCCATGCGCCGTGCGCGGGCCGCTCTGGAAAGCGCAACGAACGGTTTCCTGGATGCCCATGCTTTCGCTGATCCGCACGGTTTTGCGGGGCTTGAACGCCAAGCGTATGTCGATCTGGACGACGAGCTTTCCCTGCGTGTTTTGACTTGCCTGCTGCGCTTCGTTTCCGGTGGGGACTACCCGGTCAGGCTTGAGCGATTGGAAAAACTCGCCACCGCTCTTCGGGGGGAACCGACGCCCGGGCCCCGGACCTTGGGCGGGTGCAGGATTGAAACCCGCGGTGAGCGTATCCTTGTATGTCGTGAGGCTGCGGCCATTGGTCCGGCTATACCGGCACAGCCGTCGATCCTTTGGGACCGGCGGTTTAGGCTTGATTTGCGGGGAGATATTGAGGGACTGACCGTCGGTAAGCTTGGCGTCGACGGGGTTCGCCAGGCCCGCGCCTTGGGCCTGACCGCCAATCGCATCGAGGACCTGCCAGGTGCCGCCCGTGCTGCGCTCCCGTCGCTGTGGCGCAATGATCGATTGATTGCGCTCGCCGATCCTGCCGGGGAAGCCTGGGCCGGTTCGGGGGCCGGCTTCAGGCGGGTTGAATTCGCGGGATCGGCGGCATGGCGCCGTTTGTGCCCGTCTATGTCCTCGCCCGAAGAATGATTCTGCGCTAGAATGCCGCGCTGGGCCTTTCAAATCATGGTTTGGCGCACTATGTAAAAGCCTGTGCCGCGCGTCTAATTATATAAAAAAGCACCAATAACGCGGCACAAGTACACAGCGGAAGCACTCATACGCATCGTTGAACGGCGGGCCCGGCGATGTGAATTCTTGGAACGGAAGGTTTCTCAACGGTGAATCTATTCGGCAAGAACATTATTCTGTGGGTCTTCATCGGCCTGCTTTTGATCGTGTTGTTCAACCTGTTTCAGGGAGCAGGGCAACAAGATCAGCACGAAGGTATCCCCTATTCGGAGTTCGTCAGCAGCGTTGAAAGTGGCAGCATTAGCGACGTCACCATTAAAGGCCCGAATATTTCCGGGCATTTCAAAGGTGGACAGGCCTTCACCACTTACGCGCCGAACGATCCGCAACTCGTTTCCCGGCTGACCGATCGCGGGATTTCCGTGACGGCTGCGCCGATGGATGACGGCGTCCCCACATTCCTGTCGATCCTGATCAGCTGGTTCCCCATGCTGTTGCTGATCGGCGTCTGGATTTTCTTCATGCGCCAGATGCAGGGCGGTGGCGGAAAGGCGATGGGCTTCGGCAAGTCCAAGGCCAAACTGCTGACCGAAAAGCATGGCCGCGTGACCTTCGAAGATGTCGCTGGTATCGACGAAGCCAAGCAGGAGCTTGAAGAAGTCGTCGAATTCCTGAAAGACCCGCAGAAATTCCAACGTCTTGGCGGCAAGATTCCGAAGGGTGTGCTGCTGGTCGGTCCCCCTGGTACGGGTAAGACCCTGACCGCGCGGGCCGTGGCCGGTGAAGCGAATGTGCCGTTCTTCACCATTTCCGGTTCCGACTTCGTCGAAATGTTCGTCGGCGTCGGCGCCAGCCGCGTTCGTGACATGTTCGAACAGGGCAAGAAGAACGCACCTTGCATCATCTTCATCGACGAAATCGACGCGGTCGGTCGTCATCGCGGCGCCGGCCTCGGCGGCGGCAATGATGAGCGTGAGCAGACCCTCAACCAGTTGCTGGTCGAGATGGACGGCTTCGAAGCCAATGAAGGCGTGATCCTGATTGCGGCCACCAACCGTCCCGACGTGTTGGACCCGGCCTTGCTGCGTCCCGGCCGTTTCGACCGTCAGGTCATCGTGCCGAACCCGGATATCATCGGGCGTGAGAAGATCCTGCGCGTGCATCTGCGCAAGGTGCCGCAGGCGCCGGATGTGGATGCCAAGACCATCGCGCGCGGAACGCCCGGCTTCTCCGGTGCGGATCTCGCCAACCTCGTCAACGAAGCCGCCTTGCTGGCGGCCCGCCGGAACCGCCGCGTCGTTTCCATGCAGGAGTTGGAGGACGCGAAGGACAAGGTCATGCTCGGTACCGAGCGCCGCTCCATGGTGATGACCGAGGACGAGAAGAAGCTGACCGCCTATCACGAAGCCGGTCACGCGGTCTGCATGATGCATGCCGACGGGCATGAGCCCCTGCACAAGGTCACGATCATTCCGCGGGGCCGTGCGCTTGGCGTGACTTTCGCCCTGCCGGAGCGCGACAAGCTATCCCAGTCCGAGAGGGAACTGAAAGCGCAGATCACCAGCCTGTTTGGCGGTCGGCTAGCTGAGGAGATGACGTTCGGTAAGGAAAACATCACCACCGGTGCGGCGCATGACATCCAGCAGGCGACCAAGATTGCCCGCGCGATGGTCACGAAATACGGCTATTCCGACAAGCTGGGCCGTCTGCAATACAGCGAAGACGAACAGGAAGTGTTCCTGGGGCATTCGGTGACGCAGCGGAAGCACGTATCCGATGCGACCGCCAAGATCATCGATGAAGAGGTTCGCCGCTTCGTCGAGGAAGGCGAAAACCGCGCCCGCGAAATTCTGAACACCTATGCGGATGAACTCGAGAAGATCGCTCAGGGCCTGTTGGAATTCGAGACGCTCGACCGGAAAGACATCGACCGCCTGTTGCGCGGCGAACCGGTGGAACGAAACGATGACAGCGGTGGCTCGCCGGCTGATAGCGGGGGCTGGTCTTCCGTTCCCAATACGGGACCCGTCGGCAATGCCGATCCGGAACCTGGCCCGGCGTAACGCGTTTCTTGAAAACCGAACCTACTGAAAAGGCCCGCATCTTGCGGGCCTTTTCATCTCTTAAGGCAGCCCCGAAGACCTACAAACTCAACTGGATCGCCTCTGTTGGAATAGTCGCGCCCATCGTTGCGGCAACGCCCACAGGCCGAGGCCGACCATCATCGGAATAACGGCAAGGACGTACCGGTATTCCAAATGGATGAGGCTGTAATAGGCCAGCACCGCCAATGTCCCGGCCCATAGGCTCAGCATCGTGTAGCGTTGGTGTGAGGTGTTGGTCTTCAGACTTTTCAGCGGAACGCCAATAAGAAAGAAGATGAACAAGATCGTGGAGATCACAGCGCCAACCGTATAGGCGACGATGTATAGAATTGCCGTTGGGCTTTGCGTGGCGAGTGACTTGAGTATCTTCGAAGCGCCGGGAAACAGCCTGTCTTGTGTGATCAGGTGATGGGTCTCGGCTATGGCAAGGGCCGGGTTGAACAACGATCGGATGATCGTAAACCCGAAGGCGCGCCCCGCGTTTTGAAGCATAGCGATCGGCTCGGTCAGGCATGCGCGGATGAAAGCTTTGGTGCCGGCATCTGCAACGTCGACCGATGTCCAACCATGGTCGATCACGAGGCTTCGGTTTAACAAGCCAATATCGGCATAGTCGAAAGTAGATGTCGTTTCGCGAACCGTTTGAGACAGCACGCTATCATCCGTGAAGAGTTCCGTTCCATGCTGTGCCACTTCATAGAGTGGCTGAAATGCGACGATTTGGGCGCCGGTGGACAGAAACCGTGTCCCGGTCCGCGACTGGTTCCAGAAGAGGTACCCTTGGACCGTCATCAATACGGGCAGGATCAGCGCCAATGCCGGTAAAATGCGGGCGTTCCGCAATTGCGACAGCCAGACAATCGCGAGTGGCGTGAAGAGAAGCGCGATATGCAGCCCATTTGCCCTGATCACGCACAGCGCGGCGGCGCCAAGGCCGCAAAGGAAGGCGAGACCGACTGCCTTGTTCGTCGTGAGGCCTCTCTCGTCTTTGGGCATGCTCAGCGTACACAAAATCAAAATTGTGATGCTTGAGAACAGACTGTCCGGCAGCAGAGAAGTGTCGAAGAGGGCCGATTGTCCGAAGGCTAGTGTGAGTCCGGTGAAAATGGCGAGCTTCGGCGACCCGGTCAGGCGGCACGCCCACCCCGTTGCCATTGCGACCGACAACAGGGAAATACAGATTTGCAGGCCGATCACCGCGTGTCGCCATGCGTCGCCCGCGAGGGTTTGTGCCAAAGCGAGGATGGCGGGATACCCGATCGTTCGTAAGCCGGTTACGGGCGAGGGGTCGTCGAAGAATTCGTACTGCCAGGCCCAATCATCCCGAAGCAGCATGTTGGCGAAGGCTTCATAAAGGGCGGTGTCATTGAAAGTTACAGGGCCATAGACCGCCCAAGCGGCGGTCTTGACCATGAGCGCGATAGCCGTCACCAAAATTACCGCAAACTTGGTCGTCATTGATCCTGCCCCACCGGCGTCGCCTGTGCGGTTGATCTGGCGTCACCCTTCTTTCCATTGATCGTCTGCATGAGGTGGTCGGGCCGGCCGGTACGGCCGTAATTGGCCGCGACCGTCCGATGACCGAGCCAGGCAAACAAACCGTCCATGAACTGCTGCCTCTCCGGCAGGCCAGCCCGGGCGTCGACGACATGCCTGCCCAACGGCCTGAAAAAGCCGTCCACGTCCCGTGCTTCATTGAAAAAAGGCACCACGATTGAAACGGCGTCGGCCTGTTCGGGCAACGTCTTCTCCCGCAAGATCGTATCGGTTCGAACCGACACGACGATGCCCCGCTGCGCGAAGCGGCGCAAGGGCGACACGCGACCCGGCAGATGCTTGCAACCACAGCAACGGTGGACTATCCGTGCTGCATGACTAGGAACTATTTTGGCACCGACGGTATGCGCGGCACGGCCAACCGGGACCCGATCACCCCGGAAATCGTGTTGCGTCTTGCCATGGCGGCGGGACAGCGCTTCAGGCGCGGCCCGCATCGGCATCTTGTGGTTATCGGGAAGGATACGCGCCTCTCGGGTTATTTGCTCGAACCGGCGCTAACCTCCGGATTCATTTCCATGGGCATGGATGTCGTTTTGGTCGGGCCTATGCCGACCCCAGCGATCGGTATGTTGACGACGTCGCTCCGCGCCGACCTGGGTGTGATGATCTCCGCCTCGCACAACCCGTATCAGGATAACGGTATCAAGTTGTTCGGGCCGGACGGTTTCAAACTGTCCGACGCCGAGGAAATGGCCATTGAGCGGCTGATGGACAATGGACCGTTCGATTTGGCGGATCCGGCGAAGCTGGGCCGTGCCCGGCGGCTGGACGATGCGGCCGGCCGCTATATCGAGGCGGTGAAGCGGACTTTTCCCGCGCAGTTGCGTCTCGACGGGTTAAAAATCGTGGTCGATTGCGCCCATGGCGCCGCCTACAAGACCGCGCCCGCCGTGTTGTTCGAACTGGGGGCTGAAGTCATCCCGGTGGCGGTTGATCCGGATGGAACCAACATCAACCGCGATTGCGGGGCGACGGCGACGCGGACCATGTGCGAGCAGGTGGTGGCCCATGGTGCCGATTTGGGGATTGCGCTGGACGGCGATGCGGACCGCGTGATCATCGCGGATGAACACGGGCATGCCGTCGACGGCGATCAGGTCATGGCGATCATTGCATCGTCCTGGGCGAAGGCGGACAAGCTGCGCGGCAATCTGGTCGCGACCGTGATGTCCAATCTTGGTCTCGAGCGTCATCTGCAAGCGCAAGGCATCGGCTTGACGCGGACGGCTGTCGGCGACCGCTATGTGGTGGAAGCGATGCGCCGCGATGGCTGCAACCTAGGCGGCGAACAGTCGGGCCATGTGATCTTGAGCGATTATGCAACGACCGGAGACGGCCTTGTCGCGGCCTTGCAAGTGCTGGCGGTCCTGGTGGCGTCTGACAAGCCGATGAGCGGCCTGGGCCGGGTCTTCGAACCGGTACCGCAGCTTTTGAAGAATGTGCGGTATGACGGTGGCGCGCCTTTGACGGCCAGCGCCGTTCAGGCGGCAATTGCCGATGGTGAAGCGCGCTTGGGCGCTTCGGGCCGCTTGGTCATTAGGCCTTCCGGGACGGAACCGGTGATCCGCGTAATGGCCGAAGGTGATGATCCCGACCTGGTCACGGCCGTTGTCGACGACATTTGTCAGGTGATCGGCGAAAGCGCCTAGCTGGTAGCGCCGTCCGGTTCTGATTCCAGATGGTCTTCAGTGGCGTGCCAAACACGGCCTTTGCCATTTTCCTTGGCGGCGTAGAGCGCCATGTCCGCCGCCTTCAGCAAATGCCGGCAATCTTTACCATCCGCGGTCCAGGCGCTGACCCCGATGCTGACCCCGACCGTGGTCTCGTTTCCGCAGGGCAGGGCGATGGGTTCCGCAACACCCGCAACAATTTTTTCCGCGATAGCCCTACGATTCTCATGGCTATCGACGCCTTCTAGAATGATGGTGAATTCGTCGCCGCCCGTCCGGGCGACATAGTCCGTTTCACGGACAAGTTTCCGCAACCGGCCTGCAACGATTTTAAGCACATGATCGCCAGTCTGGTGGCCGAAGGTATCATTCGCGGCCTTGAATCCGTCGAGATCCAAGGCGAGGACGCCGAAAGGTATGCTTTGGCGTCTTGCACGCTGACAGACGGCATCCAAGCGCTCGTACAAAGCCTTGCGATTGTGTAGTCCCGTCAAGTCGTCGGTTCGGGCTGCCGCCAGTAACTTTTCCTCCGCGCGCCGCAATTCCGTAATGTCCAGAATAACGCCGGTCATGATCCGTTCACTGGTGGTGCCGATCCGGCTGATTGTCTTGTGGAAGACGACCGTTGCGGTCTGGCCATCCTTGGACTTCACATGCGCTTCGTACTCTTGAATGCCGCCGGACTGCCACAATTCCTGGTCCGCCGTATCGTAGACCTTGGCTTTGTCCTCATCGAACAGTTCATAGACCGTGTGCCCAATGATTTCTTCACGGGACCGGTCGATAAAGGTCAGGAACAGATCGTTACAGTCGAGGTAGCGGCCGTCCTCGGTCTTACAGAAGACGGGGATCGGTAGCGCTTCCAGCACCGCTGAAAGGGCCGCTGGGAACAATCCCGTCAGATTCATAGGCAAAATGGTCTTATCAGCATCCATAGAGCGGCGATCCGAATTCGAAGGCGCGGTACGCTATGCGTCGAGGAATGGGCTATGATCCGACATTAAGGTTAATAATTTAACAAAAACAGACGAGAGTTTTGGATAAATTTCCTGTGCCGGCATTCCTTTCGGCCAAAACCGTCAAAGCACCTGGGCCGCTTCCACGCGCGTCGTTCCATTAAGTAGGTTGAGTACGGCGTCGAGCCCCTCCTGCAATCGGCTTCTATGGCGGGGTGGGCAATAGGATAAACGGAAAGCATGCGGGGTTTCGCCGCCGCCGATCATGAAGGAATCCGTGGGCGGCAGAATGACACCCTGCGTTTGCGCTTCGGCGACCAACTCACCGACCCGCCATGGGCTGGGCAGGGTGACCCAGGCGTGCAGGGCGCCGGGCGGACAGCCCACCTCAAAACCGTCGAAGGCTTTCAATACCATGGCCCGGCGGGCTTCGATCTCGCGGAAATGGGAGTCGAGGATGCGGTCGGCCGCACCGCTTTCGATCCACCGTGTACCGATTTCCGCCGTGAAGGGGGATGCCATCCAGCTACTGGTTCGCAGTGCGGCGGCGATTTGTGCTGTCTGCCGGCGCGGCCCGTGGACGTATCCGACGCGCAGGCCAGGGGCCAACGTTTTGGAAATGCTGCAAATGTAGAAGGCTAAATTGTCCGACAGAAAGGTGCATAGCGCAGGCGGCGATTCCGGCGACAGCATCCCGAATATGTCGTCCTCCACCACCGGCAATCCGTGTTTTGCCGCCACCTCGGCGATATCCCGGCGCCGTTGCTCCGACATGATTGCGTTGGTTGGGTTTTGTAGGGTGGGCACCGTATAGAGTGCGGCGATCTTCTGCTGCCGGCAAAGATTGTCCAACGCAGCGGGATCCAACCCTTCCTCATCCAAGGCAACCGGAGCGAGGCGCAGGCCCAGCATGCCGGCAATTGCCTTTATGCCGGGATAGGAAAGCGCTTCCGCGGCGATCGTATCGCCGGTCCGGGTGATGGCGGAAAGAGTCGCCAAGACCCCGTTATGGGCGCCGGTTGAAACGACGACGCTGTCGGCGGTGGCCTCAACGCCCCGCCGCGCGATCCATTGCGCACCGGCTTCCCGATGCCTGCCAAGTCCGGCATGGGGCTGATAGGACAGCATCTCCATAAGGACCGGGTCGGTGGAAAGTTCGGTCATCGTCCGTGCGGATTCCAAACACTCCACACCCAGCGGCGGGTAGTCGTGGTTCAGGCCGATCGGGCCCGTTTCTCTTTCCGCAGGGCCCATGTCCGGCGACCAGTCGGCGATCCCGTCCATGGCGATCGCGGCAGGGGGGCGCGTACCGGCTTTCTCGAAACTGGGTGAGTGCCAATAGCCTGAGATTCCCCGACTGTCGGGGGTGCTCGCCTCGAACTCCTCCCGAATATAGGTTCCGCGCCCCACTTCGCCGCCCAGCAAGCCCCGCTTTTCCGCTTCCGCATAGGCGCGGGAAATCGTGCCGACCGTGCATTCAAGCGCCCAGGCAAGCTCGCGCTGGGGCGGCAGCCGGTCACCGGGTTTCAGCGCGCCACTGCTAACCGCCTCGGCGATCCGCTGCGCGATAGCTTTGTATTTCGGGCCGGACAAGGCGTCGACGCCAGTCAACCAATCGGGGATTTGAATTGTCATGGTGACAATATAGCAATTGACGGTATCAATTTGTCAAACTAATTCTCATTGCACCCAATCAATGGGGTTAATTGTTACCATTCCTGAGGCAAAGGAGAAATTGTATGCGTACAATTTGGATTATGCCGGGATGGTTGGGCTTGATTGTTCCGCCATCCGGGCGATTGGATTTCGTTACGGTGCTATCTTGCTGGTGGGAGCGTCGCCTGCAGCGCGTAGCCTTGGCGAAACTTGATAAACACTTGCTGGCCGATATAGGCGTCAGCGAGGCGGACCGGGCCCGTGAAGTCCGCAAGCCATTCTGGGTCCAATAAAGGCGGTCTCAAGCGTCGGCGTTCACATAGCAAGACCGGGACCCCTGAAGACCCTTGCCGGGTGGCTCGACGTCGGGTGATGGCCGGGTATTAGCAGCGGGCTGGATGGATCCCCATCGGCGCCGCTGCCAATCCCGCCGGGACGCCCCAAAAATATGACTGAAGAGAGGAAGACAGATCATGACCACCGTGTCAAAACAGAAGCTCGAAGAAGCAGCGGACCTGGTCTACGGCGTCTTTAAAGGGACACCGCAATACAATTGGCCCCTGTTATCGAAGCGTTGCGGCTTGGAGGTCTGGGTCAAGCACGAGAACCATACGCCGATCGGCGCTTTCAAAGTGCGCGGCGGCCTCGTCTTCATGAACGACTACAAAAAGAACGGCGGGACCGCCGGCGTCATTACCGCGACCCGCGGCAATCACGGGCAATCGATTGCCTTGGCCGCGGCGCGGGCAGGGGTCAAGTCGACCATCGTTGTGCCGGAGGGCAACAGCCTGGAGAAGAATGCCGCCATGAAGGCCTTCGGCGGCGAGCTTGTGGTCCATGGGCATGATTTCCAGGCCTCGGCCGAATACGCTATGGCCCGCGCACAGGACGAGGGGTTGGACATGGTGCCGTCCTTCGACAGCCGCCTGATCCAAGGGGTTGGTACATACGGTATGGAATTTTTCATGAACGCCCCGGACATGGACCGTGTTTACGTACCGATTGGGCTGGGGTCGGGCATTTGCGGCGTGGTTTCCGCCCGGGACGCGTTGGGCCTGAAGACGAAGGTCTATGGTGTGGTGATGGAAGGGGCCCCGGCTTATGGACTGTCTTTCAAGGCTGGCCATGCCGTCCCCACCAATAAGGCGGAGACGATTGCCGACGGCATGGCGTGCCGTGTGCCGGTGCCGGAAGCGGTCGAGACAATCTGCAAAAGTGTGGAAGATGTCGTCACGGTCAGCGATGAGGACGTCAAACACGCCATGCGGATCTATTACACACATACTCATAATATCGCAGAAGGGGCGGGTGCCGCGCCCTTGGCGGCCTTGTTGAACGACCGGGAAGGCTTGCAGGGCAAGCGTGCCGGCGTGGTTCTTTCGGGCGGCAATATCGACATGTCGTTGTTCATGAATGTGTTGTCCGAAGCTGATCCGGACGCCGCACCGGCGCAGTGACCGGAGCCTTGCCCGGTGGCGTGTCGTAGAACGCGGCTGGGATGCACGTACAACACAAGATAAATGGAATATGGGGGAGAAACCCATGTCTCGCATGCATGCGGACTATGAGATTTTACCGGAGCTGTTGGCCGAGGCCCGCCGTTTGGCGGTTGATTTCCACGCTGGTTTGAAGGACAGGCCCGTCGGCGCCCGCAATCCGGTCATGGCGCCGCAGGTGCTGCCGGACGAAGGTGGCGGCGCGTTGTCTGCCTTGAAGCAGTTCGAACAGACGGTGGCCCCGCAATTGAGCGCCAGTGCCGGTCCCCGCTATTTCGGGTTCGTTACCGGCGGCGCCACGCCGGCGTCACTGGCGGCCGATTGGCTGGTTTCCTCGGCCGACCAGAATTCGCCGGACCCAGGGGATTCCATCGGTCCCGCACTGTCCCATCAGACGATTGCCATGATGGCTGACCTCTTTGATCTGCCCTACAGCCAAGGTGGGGGAAAGGACGGTTTCGGCGGCACCTTCACAACGGGGGCGATCGGGGCGAATTATCTTGGCGCCGCGTGTTTCCGGGAATGGGCCGGGCGAATGAATGGGCTTGAGGTCACGCGCGACGGTTTGGGCGAGTTGCTGCAACCGGGCGCGGTGGAGATCTTCTCCGCTTCGCCGCATGTGACCATGGTCAAGGCACTCGGTGTTCTTGGTTTCGGTCGCAAGGGCTATACGGATATAGGCAAACAGCCGGGGCGGGAGGCGATGGACGTCGCCGCCCTGGACCGGGCGCTTTCCAACAGCAAAGCCCGCGCCAAGGTCGTCATAGCCAGCGCGGGCATTGTCTCGACCGGTGATTTCGAGGATCTCACGGCAATTGCGGATCTCTGCGACCGGCACGAAGCCTGGCTGCATGTGGACGGCGCTTTCGGGTTGTTCGCGCGTTGTTCGCCGCGCCTAGCGCCGTTGGTCACCGGCGTGGAGCGGGCGGATTCAATCACCACCGATTGCCACAAATGGCTGAACGTTCCCTATGACTGCGGTCTTTTCTTCACCCGCCATATCGATCTGTTGGAAACCGCGATGCTGCTGACTGCGCCGTATCTGGAAATGGATGGGGCTGTGCCGAGCTTTATCAACCGAACGATGGAAAGTTCCCAACGGCTCCGTTCCTTGCCGGTCTGGATGAGTTTACACGCCTATGGGCGCGAAGGCGTGCGGGAGATCGTGGAGCGGACCTGCACCCTGGCGGGGGAGATGGGCAAGCGGATCGATGCGTTGGACGGGTATGAGCTATTGGCGCCGGTGCGCCTCAACATCGTGATCTTCCGCGGGGTGCTCGGTGATGATGCGGAGTCCAATGCCGGTCAGAAAGCTCTGCTGGACGCGATCAACGCGACAGGGAAAGTCTATGTCACGCCCGGACTGTTGCACGGAAAGTCGGGGATCCGCGCGGCTTTCAGCAATTGGATGACCGGGCCGGAGGATGTTGAGATTTTCGCCGATGCGTTGACGGAAGCGCGCGCGGCAGTGGCAAGCGAAGGGGAAGCCTAAATGGAACTGACGATCTTCCAGGTGGATGCGTTCACCGACCGTGTCTTTGCGGGCAATCCGGCAGCGGTCATACCGTTGAGCGAATGGCTGCCGGATAACGTGCTGCAGTCGCTTGCCCTTGAAAACAATCTTTCGGAAACCGCCTTCTTCGTTCCCACCCCGACGGATCCGAACCACGATTTTCACCTGCGCTGGTTCACGCCGGCGATTGAAGTGGATTTGTGCGGGCACGCCACACTGGCCAGTGCCGCGGTTCTGTATCGCGAATTGGGCTGGAGTGGGGACGAAATCCGCTTCAAGGCGTTGGCCGGGGATCTGGTGGTTCGCAAAAAGGGCGCGCTGTTCGAACTCGACTTCCCGGCACGTGCTCCCAAGGCGGACGAGCCGCCGGAAGGGTTCGTTGAGGCGCTGGGCACCCCTCCTCGGGAATTCTACAAGGCCAAAAAGTTCATGGCCGTGCTGGAGAACGAGGCCGCGGTGTTAGCGGTTGACCCCGATATGGACTTCATTGCCGGCATGCAAGGCGACGGTTTGATCGTCACCGCGCCCGGCCGGTCGGACGGTAGCGAATCGATAGACTGCGTGTCGCGCTATTTCGCCCCCCATGCGGGTATTCCCGAAGATCCGGTAACCGGATCGGCGCATTGCACCATCATACCGTATTGGGCGGAAAAGCTGGGCAAAATGGACATTAATGCGAAGCAAATTTCCGCACGTGGCGGTGATCTCTATTGTACTCTGGCCGGGGACCGCGTTTTGATCGCGGGACAGGCTGTTTTGTACATGAAGGGAGCCGTTCATGTCGGCGATGGATGGAGCGAACAAGGCTGAGCCGGAACCGCAGGTCGAAATTGTCCTCGTGACCGGCGGGGACGACCTTATTCTGCTGAAGACGCTGCTGGTCGAGTATGGGGAAGCCTTCGACCATCAGCTATGCTTCGATGCGTTTGAGGAGGAATTGGCCTCCCTCCCGCATCCCTATCTGGGCGACGACGGTGCGCTGTTCCTCGCCAAGGTGGACGGCGCATCCGCCGGCTGCGTGGCGTTGAAACGGATTTCCAAGAAGAAGGCGGAAATGAAACGCCTGTTTGTGCGTGAGGGATTTCGCGGCCATGCCTTGGGCAGACGCCTGACAGAGGCCGCCGCCGATGCCGCGCGGGAGCGGGGCTTCGCGATTCTTCGGGTCGAGACCGTTCCAACAACGATGGGCGTTGCCGAGGCGCTCTACCGACAGCTCGGCTTCGAAGCCAATGGCAAGGCGGGCAACGATGCCATTGCCATATACGACCTGGCGCTCTGACAGCGCGTATTTCCACTCTTTCCGCGGTTTGCGCAAGAAACGGGTGGGGCGGCGAAACCCGGTGACGTACTGTTTCATCATCAATCAGAGGCGTTGGGTTTTGGAGTGAGACCATGTTGATCGATGCGGAAACAATGACGGCCGACCGGGCGGATGGTGTGGATACGGCCAGCAGCGACTATCGTCGGATTGCCGAGGCGCTCGCCTATATCGTCGATCGGTTTGAGGATCAGCCCTCGCTTGAGGAAATAGCGGCGCATGTGGGGCTAAGTTCCTTTCACTTTCAGCGCCTGTTTACCCGTTGGGCCGGGTTGAGCCCCAAGAAGTTCCTGCAAGCGCTTTCCTTGGAGGAAGCCAAACGGCGTTTGGAAGAACATGGCAGCGTACTGGACGCGGCTTTCGATGCCGGTCTGTCCGGGCCGGGGCGTCTGCATGATCTGTTTGTCGCGCATGAAGCGCTGACGCCTGGCGAGTACAAAGCCTTGGGGCGTGGATTGGAAATCCGCTACGGCTTTCACGAAGGGCCGTTCGGCGAAACCTTGCTGATGGAAGCCGATCGTGGGCTGTGTGGTCTGGCCTTTGTCGACCAACGCGGAAAGCAAGGCTGTTTCGAGGATATGGCCTCCCGCTTCTCGGCCGCGACACTGGTCGAAGATCCCTCAGCGACCGAAGACACCATGGCTCGCATCTTCGCGCGACCGGGGGAGACGAAACCGTCCGGCCAGGCCCCCTTGCGCCTGTTGCTGAAAGGGACGGAGTTTCAAATCAAAGTCTGGCGCGCCCTGATGGCGATTCCGCCGGGCACGCTCACCACCTATGGCACGGTGGCCGAAGCGCTTGGCATGAAAGGGGCGGCGGCCCGTGCCGTCGGCACCGCTGTGGGCGCGAACCCGATCTCCTGGCTTATCCCTTGTCATCGCGTGATCCGCAATTCCGGTATGCTCGGCGGCTACCGTTGGGGCCTGCCGCGCAAATTGGCCATGATGGGTTGGGAACAAAACGGCCTTCCGGCGCCCGAACGCGGCGAATTGCGGGATGTGGCGTAGTGGCGGTCTAAGCGGGACAAAGCGCCCGGTATTCCTTTAGCCCTTTGGGCGAGAACTCGATCACCCTGGTGTCCGGTACGCGCCAAGCCCATTTGCGGTCGGTGAAATGGGTCAGGATCGCGGCCCCCAAGCCGCCTGCCAGATGGGTGCGGCGTGCGCTCCAATCCAGGCAGGGGCGGCAGACCGGGCGACGGGCGTTCTGCAGCGCCGCCATGTCCAAGCCGTAATCGGTGAAGAAGTCGCGGCCTTTTTTGGTCAGTTCCAGGTCTTCGGCCCCATCCTTGATGAACCCCCGCTCCACACAGGCCGAGAACAGGCCGACACCCATTTCGCCGGCCAGATGGTCGTAGCAGATCCGTGCCTTGCGCAGGCCGGGATCTTTCGGGCCGGTTCGCACCGGCTTGGCGAGCGTGCGTTCCGCCAGCCCCATCAGCCCTTCAAGCACTTGGGCGACATCGTCGCCTGACAATGTGAAGTAACGGTGGCGGCCCTGTTTGCGCGCCACGATCAATCCGCCATCGGACAGTTTCGACAGGTGAGAACTGGCGGTCTGTACCGTGACGCCCGCGACCTGCGCCAGCTCACTGGCGGTCAGCGCACGGCCCGCCATCAGAGCACTCAACATGCCGGCCCTGGCGGGGTCGCCCACTAGGCCTGCGATGATCGCGATGTTCGGTCCAACTGACATGCTTCGATCGTACTCGAACTATTCAGGGTGCGTAAAGGCTAGAACGGGACATCAACCGATACGGAGTTTCCCGATGATTACCTGTTTCATTCGTTATCAGATCGATCCCTTCAAAAAGGACATGTTCGCGGAATATGCCCGCAACTGGGGCCAGGCGATTCCCAGATGCGGGGCGGACCTGATCGGCTATTACGCGCCGCATGAAGGATCGGCGACCACCGCCTATGGCGTCTATGATATCGACAGCCTCGCGGCGTATGAGGCCTATCGGGAGCGCTTGCGCAATGACCCGCTTGGGCGCGAGAATTACGAAATGGCGCAGCGCGAGCGGTTCATCCTGAAGGAAGACCGGATTTTCCTGAAGCTGGCTTCCGCCCCGCATGGGACGCCGCACGACCGGGAGAAGAAACAGCCATGATCGCAGTCATTTTCGAAGTCGAACCGTTGGACGGCAAGTTGCAGACCTATCTGGACCTTGCCGCTTCCCTGAAGGCGGATGTGGAAGCGCATGACGGGTTCATTTCCGTCGAACGGTTCGAGAGCATCACCAATCCCGGTAAGTATCTGTCACTGTCCTTCTTCCGGGACGAAGCGGCGGTGGAAGCTTGGCGCAACCGTCAGAACCACAGGGCTGTCCAGGGCAGGGGCCGGGACGGTATCTTCAAGGATTACCGTTTACGCATCGCCTCGGTGATGCGGGATTACGGCATGGAGGATCGCGGTGAGGCTCCGGCCGACAGCCAAGCCTATCACGGACCGGGCCACGGGTCGGGCCACGAACTGGGTGGATAGAGGATCAGCGCACGCCGCCCCAGCCGATGAAATGCGGATTCTCGAAGATGGCGTTCTTGGCATAGGTAAGGGGCGCACCATCTTCCGTCGTCACCAGGCCGCCGGCGGCCAGCAATACCGCGTGTCCGGCGGCTGTATCCCATTCCATGGTGCGGCCGAAACGGGGGTAGACGTCCGCTTCGCCGGCGGCCAATAGGCAGAATTTCAGGGAACTGCCGGCGTTTCGGGTTTCCTTTATCGTCCGGCCGCTCAGGAACTTCTCCAACACCGCCGGGTCGCCATGGCGGCGGCTGGCGACGATGGTCAGGCCGTCCACCGGTTCGGGCCGCACGGTGATTTCCCGTGCGGTTTCCTCGCCCACTTTAAGAGTCGCCCCGGCACCCTGCGCGCCTGCATACAAGGTGTCCAGCGCGGGCGCGTAAACCACGCCCAATACCGGCTGTCCGTCCTGGATAAGCCCGATATTGACCGTGAACTCACCGTTGCGGTTCAGAAATTCCTTGGTGCCATCCAAGGGATCGACCAGCCAGAAGGCGCCGTCGCCGACTTCCGGCACCTTTCCGGCCGAGGCGGCTTCCTCCGCGACGATGGGGATACTGGGTTCAAGCGATGCCAGGGCCGGGGCGATAATCGCTTCCGCCGCCGTGTCCGCTTCGGTCACGGGGGAGGCGTCATCCTTCACCGCCACGTCGAAATCGGTGGCATAGATCTCCATGATCTTCTCGCCGGCCTTCAGCGCGATGGCACAAACGCCTGGCACAAGTTGCATGAGTTCGGATTCGGAAAGGCGAGTCATCGGATGTGGCTCCCGGTCGGTGATGGGACGGTAAGGTCGGTTGTTTGCGCGCAACGAAAATGGCAGGACTCGGGGGGTGTGCAAACCCGTCCCTGCTGATTCCCAACGCGTTGCGACCGGTTAGTCAGTGGGTTTTACCGCGCGCAGATGCGTTGGCCGCAATCCACCGGCAATCGTCGCCTTTGCAGTGCCGCGGCGCACCGTCAGCCAAGGGTCGACGATTTCTTTGCCGACTTTGGCGACAAGATCCGCATAGAGCGGGCCGGTCAATTGGCGGAGCTCCTCCTGCACCTGTTCCGCATACCAGGCGTTCCGGTCGACCGTGGAGACATTGGCAAACCCGGTCTGCGTCAAGGTATTGGCCATATCCTGTGCGGTCGCCATTTTGAAACGAAGCGGATTTGTGGCGAGCATTTCCTCAATGGCGGCCTCAGCTTCGGGACCTGTTCCGCACAGCCAATCGCTTGCCGCGAATATCCCGCCCGGCCGGAGGATCCTGAATACATCCTCAAAAAATCTCTGTTTGTCGGGGATATGGATGATCGAGTCCTTCGAGAAAACCACGTCGAGGCTGTCGTCTTCGAAGGGAAGGGGGCCCGGTTCGACGATCCTCAGGTCGATACGGCTGGCGAGCCCCGCTGCCTGCACGGCTTTTGACGCGCGCTCATAGACCGCTTCCTCTACATCGATCCCGATGACCTTCTCGGCGCCGAGTTGTCCGGCCAAGACGATTGCGGGCCCCCCTGTCCCGAAGCCCACATCCAATACCGTTTTACCATGCAGGTCGATGCCGCGCAGGATTTCCGCGACTTCTTCCGCGCCGCCCGGCGAAAGGAATCCCTCGCCCCAAACAGCGTGAAGCCGTTCGATGAAATGATCGGGATATTGAGTATCGGCCGGCATCAGTCCCCCTGTTTTCGCGGAGAAGGATACCCCACGCGATATAGCAGGCTATCCAATGGGAGCGTGTTAGGAAATTGCTGTTTCCGCCTCTGCGAAATCAACAGGCGGCAGTTTCCGGACGGTGAAGCGCCATGCCTTGAAACCCGACGACCAATGGCCCGAAACCATCCCGGCCTTCGCCTTCAAATGGCTCAGAAAATCACGCCGGTTCGGTAGCTGTTCCCAAACCTGCGGCAGAAAGACGGATCGTTTGTCGGTATCCTGGATCATCAGCCCGTCCTCACCCGGGCGCAGTTGCGCCAGCAGGTCGGCCTCGGCATCGAACTGCATCGGCATCATCGGACTCAAGATCGACAACGACAGTTTCAGGCCGTGGATTTCCCCGGGCGTCAGCCTCGGGAATCGGGGGTCGCGAAAGGCCGCGCGGAAAGTGTTTTCCACAACGTCCAGGACAAGTGGTCGGTTGGCGACGATGCTGCCGATACAGCCGCGCAATTGACCGTTCGATTCCAGCGTCACGAAGGTTGCGCGTTCCTGCCGCAACGCCTCGTTGAAGCTGCCGACCGCGACTTCGGGCGGCGCATTGTTGCCAAACCCATAGCGAATGGTATTCGCCATCAAGTGCATCAGTTCCCGGCCGTGGCGGTCGAGGAGCTTTTGATCCGCTTCGCCAGGATCTGCCGTCCCCGTCTCAATGGCAGCGCCCGTTTTCTCTTCCGGGCGGAAGACCCAGGCGCCATAGCCAACGACACGGCTTTTGTCGCCCGATGTATCGCCGCTGTTGCAGAGCGCCACGCGTTCCGCCTGCAGATGATGCCTACGGGCGCTGGACAGCAAGCCTGAAATCGGGATGCGCCCACAGGCCTGATCCTGACTGATCCGGGTTTCATCCAGGGATTCGATGGCCTGTGCCGTACGGGTGTCCAGGCGTATAGCCTCGGAATACGGATGATAATGGCTGAGGTCGGAACTGATCAGGATGAGTGTTTCAGGCCCGCCCCACAGGGTCTCCAGGACCTCCGCGACCTCATCCTGTCCGGCCGCGCCGACGACAAAGGGAACCAGCGAGAAGTCGGACAAAATGCGCTGCAAAAACGGCAGGTGAACCTCAAGGCAATGTTCCTGCGCATGCGCATTGTCGTCCGTGGTGACTTGCGGCAAATGTGCGATGGCGTCGATCGCCTGCCTGTCGATCGGCACGGGTCCCAAAGGGGTTTGCCAGGTATCGGCACTGGTTGTGGCCAAACCGCGAAGGGCGACTCGATGAGCTGGGCCCAAAAGGACAACCCGTTCAATCCTGTCCCGGATCGGCGCCAATTCCGCATAGGCGCGCGCAGCTGGAATACCGGAAAAGACATAGCCCGCATGTGGTGCGATCAACGCCTTGGGCGCCGGCAAGTCGGCGCCTTGGCGTCCGGTTTCGTTTTGGCGCGCCTTCAGGCCGTCCTGAAGCAAATGTCCGACGGTTTGATTCAGACTGGCGCCATCCCGTGGGTAAAACACACCGGCGACGGCGGGGGGACGCACTATGGCCATGGCAAAAAGACAATCCCGGAACCACCTTAGGGGTATTCTAATAGGTAAGACAGGGATGGCGTCGGTCAAGCCGTGGTTTTGGAACAACCGTTGACTTGGCGTGCTATGATCGGACCGGGAAGGCGGACATGGTTATCGAACATTCCGAATTGGCGCCAAGCGAGGCGGCGGTGCCAGGCCGTTACTGGCAACGGTTGGAAGATGGACGCATCCAATGCGACCTGTGCCCGCGGGAATGCAAACTGCGGGATGGGCAGCGCGGGTTGTGCTTCGTGCGTGCCGCACAAGATGGCGGCATGGTGTTGACCACCTATGGGCGGTCCAGCGGCTTTTGTGTCGACCCGATCGAAAAGAAGCCGCTCAACCATTTCCTGCCCGGCACACCAGTCTTCTCCTTCGGCACGGCCGGCTGCAATCTGACCTGCAAATTCTGCCAGAACTGGGATATCTCCAAATCGCGGCAGATGGACCGCTTGATGGACGCGGCCTCACCGGACCAAATCGCCGAGGCGGCGCTGCGGGCGGGCTGCCGGTCTGTCGCCTATACCTATAACGACCCGGTCATTTTCCTGGAATATGCGGTCGACGTGGCGGAAGCGTGCCGCAAGCGCGGCCTGAAGAATGTTGCGGTCACCGCCGGCTATATAAAACCGGAGGCACGGGCGGAGTTCTTCGGCGCAATGGATGCGGTGAACCTGGATTTGAAAGGTTTTACCGAAAACTTCTACCATTCCCTGTGCACGGCGCATCTGGTGGATGTCTTGGAAACCGCGATCTACGTCAAGCATGAAACCGATGCCTGGCTGGAACTCACCACGCTGTTGATCCCGGGGCAGAACGACAGCGACGAAGAGCTGCAGGCACTGACCGCTTGGGTGAAGGAGCATTTGGGACCGAATGTGCCGCTGCATTTCTCAGCCTTCCACCCGGATTTTCGGATGCAGGACATTCCGCCCACACCGCCCAAAACACTATTCCGCGCCCATCGGATCGGCCGGGAAGCGGGTTTGAACTATGTCTATACCGGCAACATTCACGACGAAGCGACGGGCAGCACCTATTGCCCCGGCTGCGGCGAGAAATTGATCGGGCGGGATTGGTACGAGATCACGCAATGGGGCATCGGCAATGCCGGCTTGGGGCAGGGTGGGCACTGTACGGCCTGCGGCACTGCCGTCGCTGGCGTCTTCGAACACGCGGCGGGACGCTGGGGGCGGAAGCGCCAGCCGGTTCGCCTGACGCGCAGTTAATGTCGGGCGAGTGCACACCCCGTAGGCCGATCACCCGAACTGAGCCAAGTGCTTTGTTAGGATCGTGTCCCATTTAGGGTGAGGCGCCGAATACTCAACAGCCAATTTATTCTCAACGGTTCTGACGACAGTGCCGTTCGAGGCGATATAGGTATCGTCCCCGTTCACGTCGACCACGAAATGAAAGTTGATTCCCTGGCCGGCGACCATCCAATCGGGTGCCTTTGCCATCAGGAAGCCGGTCACCGAAATATCTTCTATTTCATAGACTTCACCATCGACCAAAACACGGATTGTGTAGGTGCGCCGTCGTTCGTGCTGACGCCCACGTTGTTGTCCGTCGATATTCATGATGCCGTACCTGTCTTCCGGGGAGTGAGGACGAATGCGGCAAATTCCTTCGACTGCGAAGACGTGGGATCTCTGCGCGCGGCACTACCTGGATAGTATCGCTCATGTGCGGGTGCGCAAGGCGCTGGGTAGGGATGTCGAGGAAAAGCTTCGATGCTCTGCGTTAAAAAAAACGCTGGTGTTCCTTAGTCGGGAAATGCGGCGGTGGCGCGGGACTTCTTCAGGCTTTTTGCCAGGTTTCCTTCATTTCCGCATCAAGCCTGCGGTGCCGCTGCAGGCTATCCTCGGCGAGGTCTTCGACGGCCGGGCGCTCGGGCCGGAAAGACTGAAAGCGGTCTTCGCCCCTAACCAACATGGCGGTTTCCGTTTGGCTGACGGTTTGACGTGCTTCCGGCGTTATGAACTGGGCGTTCAAACCGATCCGCCGGTCGTCGCTGCGGTTCGGAAGCGACGCGTGCAAGGTCCAGCCATGGTGGAACGACGCCTGACCCGGCAGAAGCGGAACGAGAACGGCGTTCTCCTCTCCGACATCGGTCACTTCCTGTCCGCGGGCAAGAACGTTGTTCGGGTCATGGCGGTCCGTATGGGCCTGTTTGCCGGCCCGGTGGCTGCCGGGAACCATCCGCATGCAGCCGCTTTCTTCCGTCGCGGGTGACAGGGCCAGCCACATCGAAACCTGGTCACCACCCGCCAACCCCCAATAGGTCAGGTCCTGGTGCCAACTGACGAAACTGGGGCTATGCGGCTCCTTCACGATATAGGTTACATCAAGCAAAAGGATGTCCGGACCGATCAAGGCTTCCACCGCATCCAAGACCGCCGGCGTGGTCGCCAACTCCAATGGAGAGGTGAGGATCGTATGGACCTTGCTCACGTAGTGAAGCGGCCCACCATAGGCCGCTTCCGCCCGTTCGAACCGGGTGCGGTGACGCGCTGCGTCCGCCACTGAGAGAACCGATACGCCACCGACGAAACCGTCTCGGCGATAATTTTCGGCCAGCAGGGTAGGTGGGATTGCGGGCTGTAACGATGGCATGGCAGGCTTCCACACAAGCTGTGTTGAACCAAGGAAGTCTTCCGCGGAACGGTGCCGGATTGGAATGCAGTTTTTCTCGCCGGGGGGGAACGTGGAGTTTCGGTGGGGCTGCCAAGAAGTGCCCCACTGTTCGGGAAAAAATCAGCCCGGGCCGTTGCGGCGGCTCCGGGCCAGTCGCGGCGACGCGTGCCGCTTTGGTACAGGGGTCAATTCACAGCGGGATTGTCGCCAGGGATACGACCCCAACACATTCCCATGATCAGTCGAAAGCCTCGTCCCACGTACCCTGCGTGGAGGCCCTGGAATATTCCGTGGAGCGGTTTTCGAAAAAGTTCGTGTGTTCCACGCCGTTCAACATTTCGTCCATCCAGCGCAGCGGATTGCGCTCCGCCCCATACATCGGGTTCAGGCCAAGTTGCGTCAGCCGACGGTCTGCGATGTAGCGGATGTACTGCTTCACCTCATCCGCCGACAGACCCTTTACCGGGCCAAGTTCGAAAGCCAGGTCGATGAAGGCGTCTTCATGATCGACGATCGTATTGCAGGCGACATACAGGTCGCGTTCGAATTCCTCGGTCCAGACTTCCGGGTTCTCACTGACGAAGGTGCGGAACAGTTTGATGATGGACTGTGTGTGCAGCGTTTCGTCGCGCACGGACCAACTGACGATCTGCCCCATGCCCTTCATCTTGTTGAACCGCGGGAAGTTCATCAGCATGGCGAAGCTGGCGAAAAGCTGCAGCCCTTCGGTGAAGGCGCCGAAGACCGCCATGGTTTTGGCGATGTCTTCCTTGGTGCCGACGCCCCATTGCTGCATGTAGTCGTACTTGTCCTTCATCGCCTTGTAGTCGAGGAAGGCGTGATATTCCGTCTCGGGCATGCCGATCGTATCGAGCAGGTGACTATAGGCCGCGACATGGATCGTCTCCGTATTGGAGAAGGCGGCCAGCATCATCTGTACTTCGGTCGGTTGGATGACACGGGAATAGTGCCGCATGTAGCAGTTGTTCACTTCCACATCGGCTTGGGTGAAGAAGCGGAAAATCTGCGACAGCAGGTTCCGTTCCCCCTCGGTCAGGGTCTTGTGCCAATCCTTGACGTCATCCGCCAGCGGGACTTCTTCCGGCAGCCAGTGAATGCGCTGCTGGGTCAGCCAGGCTTCATAGGCCCACGGATAGTTGAACGGCTTGTATACCGGGCTGGCATCCAACAAAGACATGGCACTTTCACTCCCTCGTCACCGGGCCGTTATCGCGGATGCGCGGCCGGCGCCCTGAAACCTGCCTCTATTGGCAGGCCAGGCATTCCTCGTAATCGTTCGTATTCTCTTGCATGTCGGCGGGCCGTTCGTTGCCGTTGACCCGGCCCATCAAGGGCACCGCGGCAACGCCGCTTTCAGGCCGCGGGCCATGCTCCGCACCTGCTTCCGCACGCTGGATCGATTTGGACCTGCAGTAGTACAAGCTCTTCACGCCCTTCTTCCAAGCCTGATAGTGGACCTGATGCAGGTCCCGCTTGTGGACGTTCGCGGGCAGGAAGACGTTTATCGACTGGGCCTGGCAGATGAAGGGCGCGCGGTCGGCGGCATGTTCGATGACCCAACGCTGATCCAGTTCGAAGGCGGTCTTGAAGACGTCCTTTTCCTCATCGGTCAGGAAGTCCAGATGTTGGACGGACCCTTCATGGACCGAGATGGAAGACCACGTGTCGTCGTCGTCACGGCCTTTTTCCTGCAGCAGCTGCTTCAGATACTTGTTCCGGACGTTGAACGACCCGGACAGCGTCTTATGCGTATAGGAATTGGCGGCGGTCGGCTCAATTCCCGGGCTGGTCCCGCCGCAGATGATCGAGATTGACGCGGTCGGTGCGATGGCCAGCTTGTTGGAGAAACGCTCCATGATGCCGTAATCGGCGGCATCCGGGCAGGCGCCGCGTTCTTCGGCAAGCACGACACTGGCAACGTCCGCCTGTTCGCGGATGTGCTTGTGCATTTTCTTGTTCCACACCTTCGCCATGACGCCCTCGAAGGGGATGCCCTTGGCTTGCAGGAAGCTGTGGAAACCCATCACGCCCAGGCCGACGGACCGTTCGCGCATCGCTGAATACTTAGCGCGCGCGAAATCGTCCGGCGCGGTGTCGATGAAGTCCTGAATGACATTGTCCAGGAACCGCATGACATCCGGGATGAACTGTTCTTCCCCTTCCCAAGCCTCGTAGTTTTCGAGATTGAGGGAGGAGAGGCAGCATACCGCTGTGCGGTCCTGGCCGAACCGGTCGATACCCGTCGGCAATGTTATCTCGGAGCACAGGTTGCTGGTCTTGACCTGCAAGCCCTGAAGCTTCTGATGCTCCGGCAGGTTCCGGTTCACATGGTCGATGTTGATGATATAGGGCTCACCCGTTTCGATCCGGGCGTTCAGAAGTCGGACCCACAAATCGCGGGCGCGGACTTTCCTGACCACCGACCTGTCCTTCGGGCTGGTAAGGGCCCATTCACCGTCTTCCTCGACCGCGCGCATGAAATCGTCCGGGACCAGCACGCCGTGATGCAGGTTCAGCGCCTTGCGGTTGGGGTCGCCGCCGGTCGGGCGGCGGATCTCGATGAACTCCTCGATCTCCGGATGCCATATCGGCAGATAGACCGCTGCCGATCCACGGCGCAGCGATCCCTGACTGATCGCCAAGGTCAGCGAATCCATGACGCGGATGAAGGGAACGACACCGGACGTCTTGCCGTTGCGGCCGACAGTCTCGCCGATCGAACGCAGATTGCCCCAATAGCTGCCGATACCGCCGCCGCGTGCCGCCAGCCAGACATTCTCCGTCCACAGGCCGACGATACCTTCCAAGCTGTCTTCCGTTTCGTTCAGAAAGCAGGAGATCGGCAGTCCACGTTTCGTGCCGCCATTCGACAGGACGGGGGTGGCCGGCATAAACCATAGGTTGGATATGTAGTCGTAGAGTCGCTGCGCATGATCCGAGTCGTCCGCATAGTGCATGGCGACCCGCGCAAACAAGTCCTGATAGGTCTCGCCCGGCAACAGATAACGGTCTTTCAGCGTTTCCTTGCCGAAAGCCGTCAGCAAGGAATCGCGTGAATTGTCGACATGGACGCGGATTCCGCGTTCGTTCTGTTTTAACTCACGCGTCTCGCCGGGCAGCTCATCGTCATGGGCATGCGCCGGATCGGCGGAGGAATCGGATTCCTCGATCAGCAGATCGGCCGTTTCCATCGCGAGGGCTTCGGCCTCGCTGTCGGTGCCGGGGGTATCGCCTTTCGCGGCGGTACGTGTTTGCTGAAACGATTCTGTTATTCCGTCAGGCACGGCCTAGTTCCCCTCTGCTCTCCACTCAACCCGTTATCCACAATCGGTGCCCACCGGAGACCGGCAATTTAGGGCCGTTTTCCCAGGTTTTCCCCGGGATTCACAGGTTCAAGGCTGTGGATAATTCCGCGTCGCCCACAATATCCTGTGGCCCCTTCATTATGTCGATCAAGATATAGCGATCTCCAAAATGTGTCAAAATGGTTTCTGTGAAATATTTCGGCGAAGTTTTGATTTCCTCAGACTGATGCGGATATGCATCGGTAGGGCCATTTGATGTACCGGAAGAGACCGGCACAGGGCTTGTTTTAAGAACGAAAAATTCCCTGTTCGCGTATTACCGGTTGCCTCCAAAGGACCCTCGTACCACCATGCCGCCTGCCCGTGGCGCACGCCGGACGGAACCCCGAAACGGCTACATTGATCTTAGGAACTTCGGAACATGTGTGGGCGATTCTCGCTGACCACTCCAGTAGAAGGCATTCGCCGTCTTTTCGGATTTTCTCAAATTCCGAACCTTCCGGCGCGCTTCAATATTGCCCCGACCCAAGCCGTGCTGAACGTAAGGGCGTCAAACCCCGGACAGGCGGGCGGGGCAATGCCCACCAGTCAGGGGACCGATGGTGTCCGCGATGCCTTCCTGGCGCGCTGGGGGTTGATTCCCTCTTGGGCGAAAGATCCCGCGATCGGCGCGAAAATGATCAATGCACGGGCCGAAACGATTACCGAGAAACCCGCATTCCGTGCGGCCTTCCGCCGCCGGCGCTGCCTTATCCCTGCTGACAGTTTCTATGAATGGAAGACGATTGCAGGGGCCAAGCAGGCCTTCCGGATAACCTTCGACGACGGCGAGCCGTTCGCCTTTGCTGCTCTGTGGGAAGATTGGCAGGGTGCGGATGGCAGCGAGTTAGAGACCTGCACGATCGTGACGACCGACGCCATTCCCGCGATTGAAGAGATTCACCACCGGATGCCGGTTATCCTGGACCAAGAAGGTTTCGAGACCTGGCTGACAGGGTCGGATGAAGCGGCACAGAAACTGTTGCGGCCCTATGCGGGGCCCCGCCGCTTGATGTCGGGACCGATCAGCAATCGCGTCAACAATGTCAGGAACGATGGGCCTGAGCTTTGGGATCCGGTGCCCTTGCCCGAAGAAGGGACGGCTGCAGCCACTACAAATAACGATGCGTCAGGGGCGGCGGATACGGCAGGATCGGCAAAGGCAGACAAGGGTCAGCTATCGCTGTTCTGAACCTTCGCTTTCGATTGCACGGCGTCTTCCGGCGGTGTTTCCAGGGTGTTGCGGCTTTTGTCCCCGGCATCCCTGTAATAGGTGGCGGAACCTGGATGAAGCGGAATCCCGATGGACCAGGCGCCACGGGATTCGTCGGCGAATTTCGCATCGGGTGAGTTGCGTTCGTAAATCCGGCGCGTATCGCCACGCCACAACGCCCGCGTGATCTTACGAATCAATTCTTCCGGCTGGCGCGCCAGGGTTACCCATTTCGCACTGATGCTGATGCTCGTCGTCGGCTGGGTCTGTCCAAAGACGCCCGCCGGAATTTCAGCCGTCGTGATGAAGGGATATTGATTATAGAGCTGCTCCAGCTCGGCCCCCTCTATCGACAACAGACGTAGCGGCACTTCCTGGTTCAGATCCTTGATGACCTGGTCGCTTGCAGCGCCGATATGGAAAAACGCATCAATCTGTCCGGCTGCCAGGGCATCTGCTGCCGGGCCTGGTTTTAGGTAGCTCTCGTCGATTTGTTCGAGCGAAATTCCATAGACATCCAGTACGTTCACGGCTGTCGACAGGGCGCCGGACCCCTCGGTGCCCAATGACACTCTCTTGCCCGCCAGATCGGTGATGGATTCGATGCCCGAATCCGCGTCGACCACGATGTAGAGTACGAAGGAAATCAGATTGGCGATGATTCGAAGGTCTTCGACCGGGAATAGGTCGCTGAAAGGTCCGCCGCCCGTATAGGCCCAATATGCGATGTCCGAGGGGACGATGGCCGATTCCAAATCACCGTCCAACATGGAACGGACCGCGGATAGTCCGCTTTCCGTCGATTGCGCGACGGCGATAAGACCGGGAACGCCACAAACCCTGGCCGCGTCGCAAGCGGGGCTGCGCGGCGGTTTGCTGATGCCTGCGGAGATGGCGGTGCCCAGAGCGTAGGATGCCGTGGCCGTTGGGCCTGTGCCGATACGGAAGAAGGTCAGGCCGGCTTCTGCTGCTTGGGCCATGCCTATCCTGCCGCCACCCGACAACATTGCCGCGACGAGCAAGAAAGCCGCGATCGGCAAGCGGGCGGGAACCGTGATCATATCGATGTCTGGTATATTGCGATGCGGCGAAGTCTGCGCCTTTAACACCACAGCGTCAATGTCGGGTGGCGCGAATTCCGAATCACGCCGGCGCTTCGTAGCATCCTGCGATCGTGGCGCGCATTTTTACAATTGCATAGAGCATGTCGATGGCCGGTGTTTCTATGCCCATATGGCCGCCAAGTTCCGAAACGACACCAAGGATGGCGTCCAATTCTATGGGGCGGGCCTTGTCGAAGTCCTGCAGCATGGAAGTTCGAAAATCACCCAGCTCCGCGCCTTCGACCAGACGGTCCTCGATCGTCATGGAAAAGCTGACGCCGACCGCTTTTGCGACGGCTTCCGTCTCTTGCATGATCCGTCGGCTGACATCGGATACATGGGGGTCTTTGCAGATCTGCTCCATCGTTCCCATGGTCGCTACCGAAAGGGGGTTGGAGTGAACATTGCCCCAAAGCTTGGTCCAGACAGCCGCGCGAATGTCGTCCACGACGGGTGCATCGAACCCGGACTTGGACAGCAATTCGGAAACTGTCCGGGCCATGGTCGCGTTTGCCCCTCCGGCATCGCCGATCAGCAGTGTCTTTGGCCCGATCGTATCCACCCGTCCCGGTTCCGGGATTGAGGCTGCCAGATAGACCACAGCGCCGAGAACCTGTTCGACCGGGATCAACCGGTTTATGCGACCGGACGGATCACAACTGGCGAGGTCGAGCCCGGCGATAGCTTGGGTTTGCGGGGTGGAAAGACCTTTGCAGTACCACCAAGGGATTCCATTGATTGCCGGCATTACCAGGGTTTCAGGCCCGATCAAGGGTGCGATAGAGGGCAGGGCGCCAACGATTTGATGCGCCTTCGTAGTGAGGATGACGAGGTCTTGCGGTCCGACCGACACAGGGTCGTCCGACGCAGCGAGGGGAACGGTGAAATCGGCGCCTTCGAATTTGACTGTCAGCCCCTTGGCATTGACAGCGTCAAGCATCGGGCCGCGGGCGATCAAGGTCGGGCTTAACCCGGCGCGGGCCATCATGCCCGCCACGAAACAGCCGATCGCGCCGGCGCCGAAAACTGCGATTTTCACTCTTTTACCTCGTCGTCATGGTTACTTCGGCCCTTGTTCTTCGGCCCATGTTGCTTCGGCCTGGCTGTTTCGGAACAGGCGTTCCGAAAACAGGGGGCTAAACGGGTACGGGCGAACGCAGCAAAAAGCTACGTCCGCCCGCCCTCAAGCCAGACCTCCCCTCTGCATTACGAGGGAGCCAGCTGCCATGTGGCTACGACCTAGTGATGCAGGATCTGGCTTAAGAAGAGCTTGGTGCGCTCGGACTGCGGATTGTTGAAGAACTCCTCCGGTTCGTTCTGTTCGATGATCTGCCCGCCATCCATGAAGATGACGCGGTTCGCCACCTTGCGCGCGAAACCCATTTCGTGGGTCACGCACAACATGGTCATACCGGATTCGGCGAGGTCAATCATCGTGTCCAGCACTTCGGAGATCATCTCCGGATCGAGGGCCGAGGTCGGCTCATCGAACAGCATGATGGCGGGGTTCATGCACAGCGAACGGGCGATCGCCACGCGCTGCTGCTGCCCGCCGGAAAGCTGTCCCGGGTACTTCATAGCCTGTTCCGGGATCTTCACCCGTTCCAGGAAATGCATTGCGGCTTCTTCTGCTTCCTTCCGGGGCGTCTTACGGACCCAGATCGGCGCCAGCACGCAGTTTTCCAAAACCGTCAGATGCGGGAACAGGTTGAAATGCTGGAACACCATGCCGACTTCTCGGCGGATGGCGTCGATATTTTTCAAGTCGTTCGTCAATTCGATCCCGTCGACGAAGATATCGCCCTGCTGGTGTTCTTCCAGCCGGTTGATGCAGCGGATCATTGTCGACTTGCCGGACCCGGAGGGACCGCAAATGACGATACGCTCCCCACGATGGACGGTCAGGTTGATGTCCTTCAGGACATGGAACTCGCCGTACCATTTGTGCATCGCGTTGATGTGGATCGCGACCTCATCTGTAATGTTCATATCGGCAGTTTTTGCTTCAGCCATAATTAAACCCTCCAAATCCTAGCGCTTGTGTCCGGTGTGCAGCTTCTTCTCGAGATAAATCGAGTACCGCGACATCCCGAAACAACAGACCAGGTAGATTGAACCAACAAAGATGTAGCCCGTGTGTTCCATGCCCAGCCATTGGGTCGAGGTGACAGACTGTTTCATGGTCAAGAGCAGGTCGAGAAGACCGATGATCGAAACCAGCGTCGTGTCCTTGAACAGACCGATGAAGGTGGAAACGATATTCGGAATGACGATCTTCAGGGCCTGTGGCAGAACCACCAGGCGCATCGACATATTGTAGTTGAGGCCAAGGGCATCGGCCGCTTCGAACTGTCCCTTGGGAATGGCCTGCAGCCCGCCGCGAACCACTTCCGCCATATAGGCCGAAGAGAACAGGGACATGCCGACCAGCGCCCGGATCAGGTTGTCGAAATCCACCCCTTCGGGAAGGAAAAGCGGCAACATGAACTGGGCCATGAACAGAACGGTAATCAGCGGAACGGACCGGATCAGTTCGATGAACCCGATGCAGAGCATCTGGATCAGCGGCATGTTGTTCGCCCGCCGCCCCAAGGCGAGGACGATGCCCAGCGGCAGAGAAACACCGATTGCCACCGCCGACAGGACGAGGGTCAGCATGAACCCGCCGAACTTGTTCGTCCCGATGACGTCCAAGCCAAATCCAAAGGCCAGGAAGTACATAACGGCGATTGCATAGGTGATGCCGAAACCCAACATGGCTTGTCCGGGATTGTATTGCTGTCTGCCTCTGAAGCCCAGGAACAGGCCGCCGACGGCCAAGACCAAGGTGATGACGATTCCTATCGTCGACTGTAGCGTCGTCATCTCGATCGGCCCATGAAGCAGCGCGGTGGCAACCCATGGGAAAACGAAGATCATCAGCGGACCGGTGATTTTCCGGCCGGGAATCTTATCGAACATAACAGGCAGAAGCCCAATGATGAGAAGAATCCCGGTCAGGTTCGGACGCCAGTATGAAGCCGGGTCGTATGGCCCATACATGAACTGATCGAAACGGGCATCGACAAAGCCCCAGCAGGCGCCGACGGGTTCGCCGACATAGCGTTCAAGGCAATCCTGGAAGTCTTTTGCATGCCAAACGGCCGTCAGGATCGCCCAGTCGAAGATTTCCCACGCCAACCAGGCGATGAGATAAGCGGAGACGACGGTGCCGACCCCATAGTACCAAGTGCTGAACAGATTCATCCGAATCCAGTGAACGGGTCCGACTGCGCTCGCCGGTGGCGGGAGTGTCGGATGCAGTTCCGTTCTTACGTAAGCAATGCTTTCTTTCGACATGGCTTATCTCTCCACCAGCGTGACGCTTTTGTTGTACCAGTTCATGAACAGAGAAATCACCAGCGAGATCGTAAGGTAGACCCCCATGGTCATCGCGATGATTTCAACAGCGTTACCGGTTTGGTTGAGAGAGACGCCCGTGAAAATGTTGACCAGATCGGGATAACCGATGGCAACGGCGAGCGACGAGTTCTTGGTCAAGTTAAGATACTGACTGGTCATCGGCGGGACGATGACGCGCATCGCCTGCGGAATGATAACCTTGCGGGTCGTGATGTTGGGACGAAGCCCAAGCGCGAACGCCGCTTCGGTCTGTCCGTGACTGACAGATTGGATGCCGGAACGAACCGCTTCCGCGATGAACGCGCCGGTATAGACCACAAGCGCCAGCAGAAGCCCCATCAAGCTGCCCGGTAGTGTCGCGCCGCCGCGGAGGTTGAAGCGGCCCGGCTCCGGCAGGTCCCAACCGATCGGCCCGCCCATGATTAAATACGCGATGACGGGGAACACGATCAGCATTGCGATGGATGTCCACAACACGGGGAAGGGCTGCCCGGTTGCGTCCTGACGTTTCTTCGCCCATTTGGCAAGGACGACGATCCCGGCGATCGCGAGTGCCAGCGCAATGGGTATCGCTTGCCAGCCCGGATTCAGGATCGCATTGGGATAATTGATGCCACGCTGGGAGATGAAAACCATGTCGAGGCCGAACAAATTGAACGCCCCCAATTGCCGTTTGCCGTCGATGGTTTCGAACAATTCCGGCAATGTCAGCCAAACCGCGAAATACCAAATGAAAATATGAAGCAGAAGCGGAATATTCCGCATCACTTCGACATAGCAAGACGCCAGGAAATTGATCAGCGGGTTCTTGCTGAGCCGTAGAACCCCCATTGTGAACCCGACAATCGTCGCCAGGACGACACCGATTGCGGAAATCACCAGGGTGTTGACCAATCCCAGGATGAAGACATCCCCATGGGTCGACGAGTTCACGTCGAAATCCGTGAGGTTGAATTCCGCACTCGTCGGGTTGAACCCGGCGATTTGGTCCATGAATCCGAAACCAGGGCTCAACCCCCGGGCTTCCATGTTCGTTGCCGTATTATTTACGATGTAGCCGATAAATGCGACGAACAGCGAAATCACCACAACCTGCATGATGATCGCTCTCGTGCGTTTGTCGTACCACCAACTTACGCCGCCCCCGGCGCGTTCGGCTTCGACCGCCATTTTGTTACCTCGCCTCTACGTCACCCAAAAAACCTGTTCATTTTGTTCGAGTAACCGGCCCATCTGTCCCGCAGGCCTTTGGTTCTCTCTATTTGTTCTGGTGCGCAAAATAGACACCCGGAACTTTTATGCCTCCCCCACTTCAAAACGCTGTTTTAGAAATCGACAAACGAAATACGAACTCAACCAAAACAATATCCGACAGTTCCGTTTCAGAAGCTTGCCCAGGGGCGCGATGAAATGATCGTACCCCGAAAACCGGCCCCGGAAATAGGACGAGGCGGGCCCTCGGCGCTGTTGCGCCGCTGACCCGCCTCGCACTTAGGCTATTTCACAATAGACTCCGTTCGGTAAGCTTGTTCTTACCGGAACGGCGGGGAATACAGGATCCCGCCCTTGGTCCACAGCGCGTTAACGCCACGGGCCAGACCGAGGGCCGTATTCGGGCCGATATTGCGTTCATAGATTTCACTGTAGTTGCCACCGGCTTTGATCGCTCGGGCGGCCCACTCGTTGTCCAGACCGATCATCGCGCCGAGATCGCCTTCGGAGCCCAGGAGGCGCCGAATTTCCGGATTGTTGGAGTTTTTCATTTCATCGGCATTGGCGGCGGTAACCCCCAGTTCCTCAGCCGTGATAAGCGCGTTCAACGTCCAGCGACCGATGTCGCCCCATTGGTTGTCGCCATGGCGAACCAGCGGGCCGAGCGGCTCTTTGGAAATGATTTCCGGCAGAACGACATGCTCGTCCGGGTTGGACAGAACGACACGCGTCGCGGCCAGACCGGAGCGGTCCGTCGTGTAAACGTCGCAGGCACCGCTTTCATAGTTCTGGCGGGCTTCGGCGTTATCTTCGATGACGATCGGCGTGAAGGTCATGTTGTTGGCGCGGAAATAGTCAGCCAAGTTCAACTCGGTCGTCGTACCGGTCTGGATGCAGACGGACGCACCATCCAGTTCCAGGGCGGACTTAACGCCAAGATCGGACTTCACCATGAAACCCTGGCCATCATAGTAGTTGACGCCGAGGAACTCGAACCCGAGGTCGGTGTCACGGCTGAATGTCCAGGTGGTGTTACGGGCCAGAACGTCGACCTCGCCGGACTGCAACGCGGGGAAGCGCGTCTTACCGGTGGTCGGCGTGAACTTCACCGCTTTCGGATCGCCGAGAACGGCCGCGGCCATGGCCCGGCAGAAATCGACGTCGAAACCGGCCCATTCGCCTTTGTCGTCCGGAGACGCAAAGCCGGCAAGACCGGTGGTCACGCCACAATCGATGTATCCTTTGGCTTTAACGTCGTCGAGCGTGCCAGCGCTCGCAACGCTCGAGCACAGCAGCGTTGCCGCGCTCGCAGTCAGAAGGGTTTTGAGCTTCATTATGCAGTTACCCCTATTTTCCTCGGTTATGAACCTACGCGACTTCAACGCCCGACCGATTTAACGGCGTACCGCCCGACGGAATCGGGAATGGATGCACGGCGATGTTATCGGTCAAGTACAGAAGCCCCCTAGCTTGAAGCCGGTCGGCTGGTAATTTTGCCCGTACCCTCTGGATCTTTTGCCCTGAGTGGTCAGGCCCCAGCCTTCCGCCTGGATTTAGAGTGGCACCGCTAATCTGGTTTGGCCAGACGTTAATTTACTGATTTTTGCCGATTTTTGGGCCTATTCGTGAATTTTCCGAACAGGCTGCACTGCACTGCACTATAACCATTTGGTGTTTTAGCGATTTATCGCCTTTGGCATGGAATCTGCTTGTCCATTCTACGCGGCTTATTCCGCAGGAGGATTGAACAATGCATATACGTAAAGACAGCCCCGCAGAAGCGGATCCGGATGTCGGGTTCTCCCGGGCGGCCGATGAGGAGCACCTGATCGACGACCTGGCGCAACCGTTTCTGGATCTCGCGGAGAAATATGAATCGGCCCGTCAGAACGACGTCGATACCCAAACCTGGCATGCGATTCAGGACGCGAACGTCTATGTGTGGCGTTTCGTGGCGAATTACCTGCCTGGACAACTGGACAAAACCGTTTCCGGCGAAATGTCGGAGGTGCTGATCCGCATCGGCGATTTCATGCAACAGGCTTGCCTGTCGCTTCGGGAAAATCGCGACGACGCGCTTGAGCTGCGCGTGATCGAGTTGAACTTGAACATGTGCGCGCAGATCTTGAACCTGCGGCAGGAAATGCTCGGTCTGACGGAAGCGTAAGGATGCTTGTGCCGGTCGGGTCTGTATCGTTGAGGGCGATACGATCAGGCTGCTGAAGCTTGCCTTGCTTTTACCCGGAACGCGCAAGCGTTCGGGACGGTTGTTGCCGTGCGGTCGCCGCCTGAAGAAGGCGGGCCGCACGGAATGACCGTTGTTGCCCCATCGCCCATTGTAGCGTGCCCCGCCGTATGATTCGTCGGTGACGTGATCTGGGGGCAATACTGATTTCCGCCTGAGGGCGGAGATTCCGTGCGTCGCACCGTTGCCCCTCACACTTCCATATCTATGATGATTTGAACTGCTGCGGATGCGGCAGAAACAATCATGTCCACGGATAGCAGACAAAGCCCGCAAATATAGGGCTGCGTGAGGGGAGAGACGATGAAGGTTGTGATCACGGGCGGTACGGGTTTTGTCGGGACGCGGTTGGCGCGCAAGATCTTGGACAAAGGCACGCTGGCCGGTCCTTCGGGAAAACAGGAACCCGTCGACGAGATTGTGCTCTTCGATGTCGCGTTGCCGCCGTCTTTGCCGGAAGGAATGGACGATCGCGTCTCCATGCGCCAGGGCGAAATCGCGGACAAGGACACCGTCGATGCATTGATCGATCAACCCGACATCGGCGTTTTTCATTTGGCATCTGTGGTTAGCGGCGGCGGGGAGAAGGATTTCGACCTCGCCATGCGCGTGAATTTGGATGGCGGACGCTACGTGCTGGAAGCTTGCCGCGCCTTGGGATCGGCGCCGCGCGTGCTGTTCACCAGCTCCATCGCGACTTTCGGCGGGGCAGCGATGCCGGATGTGGTGGGGGATTTGGTCAAGCAAACGCCCCAGACCACCTATGGGATGACGAAGGCCGTTCTGGAACTGATGATCAACGACTATACGCGCAAAGGCTTCCTCGATGGGCGCAGCGCACGGTTGCCGACCGTTATCATCCGTCCCGGCAAGCCGAACGCGGCCGCCAGCAGTTTCTTCAGCGGGATGTTCCGCGAACCCTTGGCCGGCGTTGAATGCAAAATCCCCGTTCCCCCCGATGTCCGGCACCCTGTGATCGGATACCGAACCGTGGTCGACGGTATTCTGGCTCTGTACGAGGCGGATAGCGACGCCATCGGCGACGACCGGGCCTTCACGCTTCCCAGCACCAGCGCCACCGTCGCTGAATTGATGGACGCCCTGGACCGTGTTGCCGGTGATCGGCCCTTGGGCAAGCGGACGGTGGAGCCGGACCCATTCATTCAGGACATCGTCAAGAATTGGCCGCGCGCGGCCGGCGCCGACCGTGCCCTGGCCCTTGGCTTGCCGCATGACAACAGCCTGGACGACATCGTCCGTGCCTATATCGCGGACTATGTCGACATCTAGACCTACGCGCTTAACCGACAGCCTATAAGGGAGAGAATATAATGGGTAAAAAGGCAGTCATTGTCGGCGCGCTCGGCGTTATCGGGCGAAACCTGATGGACCGTCTGGCGGAGACCGGCGAATGGGAGATCGTCGGCCTTTCCCGGCGGTCGCCCGATTTTGAAGCGCCCGCTGAGTTCATATCGGTCGATCTATTGGATCGGGCGGATGCTGAGGCGAAGCTCGCCCATTTGTCGGACGTTACCCATATCTTCTATACGGCGTTTCAAGCCCGGCCGACCTGGGCGGAGCACGGTGCGCCGAACCTGGCTATGTTGGTCAATTCGGTCGAGCCCATTGCAGCCGCGTCACCGGGGCTGAAACATGTCCATCTGGTGCAAGGGAACAAAATCTACGGTTCTCATCTAGGGCCGTTCAAGACGCCGGCGCGGGAAGATGACCCGCCGCACATGCTGCCGAACTTCTATTGGGATCAGGAAAACTGGTTGCGCGAAAACCAGCCGGGCAAGGACTGGACCTGGTCCGCTTCCAGGCCACAAACCGTTTGCGGTTTCGCGCTGGGAAACCCGATGAACATCACGACCTGCATCGCGGTCTATGCCGCTATTTCCAAGGAGCTTGGATTACCGCTGCGTTTTCCTGGCAAACGGGGCGCGTATGAAGCGGTGTATCAGGTGACGGATTCGCATCTGTTGGCCCGGTCGATGGAATGGTGCGCCAACAACTCGCACGATGCCGCCGCCAATCAGGTCTTCAATGTAACCAATACGGACTTCTTCCGGTGGAAGAACGTCTGGCCGACCTTCGCGAAGTTTTTCGACCTTCCGCTGGAAGATGTTCAAACGATTTCGCTGACCGAATTCATGGCGGACAAGGAACCTGTCTGGAACCGTATCGTCGAAAAGCACGGCCTTCAAAAAGTTCCTTATACGGACATTGCGGCATGGCCCTTCGCTGACTATGTGTTCGGTACCGACTGGGATGTCATGACCTCGACGATCAAGATCCGGCAAGCCGGGTTCAACGACTGCATCGATTCCGAGGAAATGTTCCTCCGCGTCTTCAAGGAATTCCAGGACCGAAACGTCATTCCGCGTTAGGGCCGCCACTGTATGGGAAACACGCCGCGATGATCACTGTCTACGGGTCCATTAACCTGGACGTCGTAAGCAAAATGACCCATTTCCCCGCGGCGGGTGAAACCGTTCTGACACCTGAAGCCCTGCCGTCTCCGGGCGGCAAGGGCGCCAACCAAGCGGTTGCCGCCGCACGGGCGGGTGGGGCGGTCTATATGGTTGGCGCTGTCGGCGCGGACGGGTTGAGCGTCATTCCGCTGGAAGCCTTTCGCGAAGCCGGTGTCGATATGCGGGGCGTGGCCGTATTGCCCGGCGAGACCACCGCGATAGCATCTGTGATGGTCGATGCAGCAGGGGAAAACCGGATCGTCGTCGCATCGAATGCGAATGGACGGGCGCCGGCCTTGACCGCCGATCACCTCGCCCCCAGCGGCATTCTGTTGATGCAGATGGAAATTCCGTATCGGTCGAATTGGGACGCATTGGCCGTTTCGAAAAAGCGCGGCGCGAAAGTCATTCTGAACTTGGCGCCTTTCGGACCCGTCGATAAAGAACTGCTGTCTCAGGTCGACATTCTCGTCGTCAATGAAGGCGAAGCTGCCGCGCTTATCCGGCATTTGGGAATGGACGCTGAAAGCACCGAAGAAAAGGCATGGGCGCTGTCCGCGCTCGGCCCCACCGTAGTGATAACCCTTGGCGGCGCCGGATACCTCTGTGCCGGCAAGGCGGGGCTGATCGTGGGCAAAGCCCTAAATGTCGAAGTCATCGATACGACCGGCGCTGGCGATGCTTTCTGCGGCTGTCTCGCCGCCGCCTTGGACGGCGAAAGCATGCCGCTTCACGAGGCGTTGCGCTTTGCCGCGGCAGGGGCGTCGCTTGCCTGTACAAAGCTGGGCGCGCAAACGGCCTATGCGTCGAAGGATGAAATCGCGGCGCGGATATCAGCCGGTTAGAGCTGTTTCTCGAAACGTAGAGAGGTCGGCTGTTCGTAGCCGTCATGGGTGAAGGTGCCGACCTGACGAAATCCCATGCCGGTGAAGAAAGCATGCAATTCCTTTAATTCGATCCGAGACATGATTTGAAGTCGTCGTATCTGTCGTGCTGCGGCCAGCGCGGTGACGGTGTCGAACAGGCGATGGCCGATGCCATGGCCCTGATACGCCGGGTCGACTGCAAGGTGATAGGCATAGAGCAGCGGACCGTCGGCATCTTCCTCAACCTTGGTGAATAGGCAGCCGACAATGTCTCCCTCGGACGTTTCTCCAGGTGGCGCTGGATCTTTTCGTGTTTCCGCTGTCAACAAATCGCCGGCTTCCGCATCGCGGATCACCCCCTCAACCGTCAGCCGTGTGACGGAGGAGGGGGGATCGACGATACCGTCCTGACCGGCGAAAGCCGATTTGAGGATTTCCAGAACCCGTTCGTGCTGATCGAAAGCACCGCCGGCAATGGCGATGAGTAAGTCCTTTGTCGTATCACGCACGTTCGTCTCGGGCCCCCTGGTTGGTACCGGTCCTGTTCGTGTTGGACCGATTAGTGGTTGTCGCGGGGCAGCCCGCGGGTTTGGCTGATCCGTTGATACTTCACGGCGTTTTCCAGAACCATCCCTGTTTCCAACTGACCTGTATGGTCGCGGAAGATTTCCTGCCATGGTGTCTGGCTTTCAACCAGTTTCTGCTGGTAGGCGTCCTGCCGGCGCTGCATTTCCGCATCGTCGATCATCAGATCCAGCGTCCGCGTGTTCAGATCCAAACGGATCATGTCGCCTGTCTGCATCAGGGCCAATCCACCGCCGGCCGCTGATTCAGGAGAAATGTGGAGGATCGAGGGACTGCCGCTGGTGCCGCTCTGACGGCCGTCGCCAGCCACCGGCAGCTCTTCGATCCCGGCTTTGATCAGAGCATCTGGTGGCTGCATGTTCACGACTTCCGCCGAGCCGGGCCAGCCGAGGGGGCCGGTGCCGCGGATGAAAAGCATGCAGTTTTCGTCGATGTTCAACGAGGGATCATTGATCCTGTCGTGATAATCCTCGGACCCTTCGAAGACGATCGCGCGGGCATCCATGATGTTTTCCTTGCCGGGGCGGGAGAGATATTTCTTCCGGAATTCGGGCCCGATCACCGAAATTTTCATCACGGCGGTATCGAAGAAATTACCCCTCAATACGGCGTAACCCGCTTCCTTCATCATCGGTTTATCGAACGGGGTGATGATTTCGGTGTTGAAGTTTTCCGCGCTCGCGATGTTGTCGGCCACGGGTTTGCCGGTGACCGTCATCGCGCCGCCGTTCAGTTTTCCGTGCTCAAGCAGGTCCCGCATGACCGGGGGCACGCCGCCGGCCTTGTGGAAGGCCTCGCCCAGATACTTGCCGGCCGGCTGCATGTTCACCACCAATGGCACACCTTCGCCGTAGGTCTGCCAGTCGTCGACCGTCAGTTCGACGCCCATATGACGGGCGATAGCGATCAGGTGCCAAACGCAGTTGGAACTTGCGCCCAGCGCGGTGACGATGCGGATCGCGTTTTCGAAGGCTTCCCGCGTCATGATATCGGACGGGCGCAAGTCTTCGTTCACCATTTCGACGATGCGCAGCCCGGTCTCATAGGCCATTTGTCCGCGTTCGCGATAGGGGGCCGGGATCATGGCGCAGCCGGGCAGGGACATGCCAAGCGCTTCGGCCATGGAGTTCATGGAGGACGCCGTGCCCATCGTGTTGCAGTGACCTACCGACGGCGCGCTCGCCGCTGCGATTTCCAGGAAGGTGTTCTCGTCGATCTTGCCGGCGGACATGTCCTTCCGGGCCTGCCAGATCGCGGTGCCCGAACCGATCAATTCCTGGCCGCGATAATAGCCGTCCAGCATCGGCCCGCCACTCAAGACGATCGCGGGGATGTTCACCGTGGCGGCCGCCATCAAACAAGCCGGTGTGGTTTTGTCGCAACCGGTTGTGAGCACGACACCGTCGATCGGATAGCCGTAGAGAAGCTCGACCAGGCCGAGATAGGCGAGGTTCCTGTCCAAGGCCGCCGTCGGACGCTTGCCGGTTTCCTGGATTGGATGCATCGGAAACTCGAAACAGACGCCGCCGGCCGCCCGGATGGCTTCCCGCGTGCGTTTCGCCAGGTCCAGATGATGCCGGTTGCAGGGGCTCAAATCGCTGCCCGTTTGCGCGATGCCGATGATCGGCTTGCCGGACTGGATTTCTTCCCGGGTCAACCCGAAGTTCAAATAGCGTTCCATGTAGAGTGCGGTCATACCGGGATTGTCGGGATTGTCCCACCATTCCTGGCTGCGCAGTTTTCTTGGGGCTCCGCTATAGGTTTTGTCGGTGCGCTCCATGTCAATTTCCTCCCAAGGAATTTTTGTATGCCGTTTCAGATGCGTTAGTCGTCGTCAGTGAATGAACTGATCGACATAATCGGCCCCCAGTCCACCAGCCGAATAGTGTTTCCGAGATATGTCGATCTTCGTGAAGACGTCTTCATATCCGATATTCTCACCATCTTCGTCCACATAATACATGCTGCCTGTGATATTGAAGAAAGTGATCATTTCCTAGCAATGCCCGGGACCGATTCATTGCTTCGCTCCCCGGTCTATGTCGCCCGAACTGAAAAGGGCCGCCTTCTGCAGGCGGCCCTTTTCGTTTTCAACTGTTCTGCCGCTAATCCAGCAAGACGCTGGGTAGCCAAAGTGCGATCTCAGGGAAGATCACCACGGCGGCCAAGCCGATCAGCTGCAGGATAACGAATGGGATAATACCCGAATAGATGTCCTGCATCTTCACCTCCGGCGGTGACACGCCCTTCATATAGAAAAGTGCGAAACCGAATGGAGGGGTCAGGAAGGATGTCTGCAGGTTGATCGCCACCAGAATGGCGTACCAGTAAATCATCTCCGCCTCGATATCGAGATGGAAGGCGCCCTCCATGCCCAGGTGACCAGCGAAAACCGGGGACATCGTCTTCACGACCGGTGAGAACACCGGCAGCACGATGAGGGTGATTTCCAGCCAATCGAAGAAGAAGCCCAGTATGAAGACCACGAACATCAGCAGGAACAACAGCGCCCATTCATGGAAGTCCAGGAAGTCGATGAATTCCAGGATCAGGTCTTCCCCATAGACGGCGCGGAAGATGAAGGAGAAGGTCGTCGCACCAACGAAGATGAAGAAGATCATCGCCGTCGTCATGGTGGTGCGGTTGACCACATCCGTCAGGACTTCCTTCGTCAGTGTGCTGTTGAATGCCGCCAGCACGATCGACCCGAAGGCGCCGACACCGGCCGCTTCCGTCGGGGTCGCCCAGCCGCCCAGGATGGAACCCAGGACCAGAGTGACTAGGAAGATCGGCGGAATGAACCCCTTCAGGACCGAGCCGAAAAGGGAGTCGCCTTCGCGGCGGCCCATGATCATGGAGATCGCGAAGATCAGCAGAAAGGCCGTGAGCCCGATGTTCAGATGTTCGTCCAAAGCTGTATAGGACAGCGCCACCGCGGCAACGATGAGACCAACGGTGATCATCAAATAGCGGCGAACGCGGGACATGTCGGACGGCTTCAACTGGATCATGTCTTCCGGGATTGGCGGGGCCACTTCCGGCTTAACGCGGGACAGAACGGAAATGTACAGGAAGTACAAGGCCGACAGCAGCAGGCCCGGCAGCAACGCGCCGACGAACAGGTTTCCGACCGACACCGACAACAGGCTGGCCATGATGACCAACATGATCGACGGCGGGATCAGGATGCCGAGCGTCGCCGAAGAGGCGATGGTGCCTGTGGCGAGGGCCTTGCTGTAGTTCTGCTGCAGCATGGTCGGCAGCGCCAACAGGGTCATCATGACGACGGAAGCACCGATGATGCCGGTGGTTGCCGCCATGATTGTGCCCATAACGGTGACGGAAAGTGCCAACCCACCCGGAACACGGCGTAACAGGACCTGCAGAATATGCAGCAGGTCGGCCGCGACACGGGAGCGCTCCAGCATCGTTCCCATGAAGATGAAACAGGGGATGGCCACAAGGACCGGGTTTTGGACCGCGCCTGATGCCCCGTCACCGCCCCAGATACGTGTCAGGATGATGAAGAATGCATTGAAATGCATGTAGCCGAACTCGATCGCGAGCAGGCCGAAGATGAAGGCAACACCACCCAAGGCGAAGGCGACCGGCAGACCCGAGAAGAGCGACAACGCCAAACCCAGGAACATGTAAGCACCGAGGAATTCCTCGAAATGCTCAAAAATAGCGTGAAAAATTTCCATCGGGGCCCCCTACGCGAACGGCTTGGTATGCGATGTTTCTTCGGGCAGCGAATGGCCTTGATGCCCTTCGTGGTCGTCGTCAATCGCAAAGATTTGTAAGTCGTCGCGTGCTTGCCGGTGCATTTCCGGCCCGCCCCAAAGATAGGCGCAAAGACGGATCATTGTGGTAAGAACAGCGAGAAACGCCAGCGTGAACCCGTAAATCGTGAAGGACTTCACGATCCACCGGACGGGAATGCCGGTCAGCGATTCCGATCCTTCACCTTGCGTGTAGGACGCATGGACGAAGATCCAAGCGTAGTAGAGAACGGTGAGAAGGTAGGGAACGGCGAAGACCAGCAATCCGAAAAGCTCGACCTTGGCCTGGCTCCGTGCCGTCAGTTTTTCCCGGAAAATATCCACGCGAACGTGGGCGTTCACCAGATATCCGAACCCGAAGGACAACAGCAGAAGAACACCGTGTAGGTGCCATTCCAGATCCTGCAATTTGATCGGCTCGATCAACCAGTACCAGCTTAGTTCCGACATGCCGATCCGCAGAAAGTCGATCTTTCGCGTAACGACGTCGAACATGATGATGGCGATCAGCGGCAGAATGAGCCAACCACCTGCCATTCCAATTCGACGTGGCAGCACGTCGATGTAGTTGGCCATCTTGAGAATGATGCTCATGACGTTCCGTATCTTTCAACTCCGCGCGGCCACGCTGCGAAAGGTCTTCGGCGGATGCGCGCGTTTGTAACTGACTAGGCCCTGCGGTGTGGCGCGGACCGTACAACTGAATGTGCTGATAAGAAATGGGGGTCGGTAGGGCATTCCGACCGACCCCGCATTCTTACGACGACCTACCTAGCTTAGAGGTAGCCCATGTCCTTCCAGATCTTGAAGTTGTCGCGGAACGTGGAGATCGATTCCCAGACCTTCTTCGAGTCGGGGTTCGTCGCCAGTTCTTCGGCCAGGACTTCTTCCCAAGCCGCTTCAAACTGATCCAGGATTTCTTTCGGCCAACGATGGTTGGTCACGCCGGCTGCGACGTTGTCCTTCATGGCCTGGAACTGGGATGCTTCGCCTTCGGCGATCATCTCAGCGATCTGCGCATCGCAGGACGTGTTCAGCATCGCCCGTTGTGCGTCCGTCAAATCGTTCCACGCGTCCATGTTGACCAGCAATTCGTTAGACGTGGACTGCTGATGCCAACCCGGGAAGTAGTTGTGCTTCGCGATTTGGTTCAGACCCAGCGTCCGGTCGATCGCGGGCATGGAGAATTCGGTCGCGTCGATCGTACCGCGCTCAAGAGCCGGGTAGATGTCAGCGGCAGCCAACTGCTGCGTGGAAACGCCGAATTTCTGCATGACCTTCGCGCCGACGCCGAAGAAGCGCATTTTCAGGCCCTTCAACTGGTCGAGACTGTCGATCGGCTCACGGAACCAACCGGAGGTTTCCGGAGGAATCATACCGCAAAGCACGAACTTGATGTTGTCGCGCGCATAGACTTCTTCGGCCAGCTCGTTACCGCCGCCATACTTGAACCAAGCCACGAATTCAGGCGCGGCCGGGCCGAACGGCCAGGTCGAGAAGAATGCGTAGACGGAGTTCTTACCCTGGTTCGCACCGGAGGTGCCCCAGGCGGCTTGGAAAGAGCCTTGGGATACCGGATCGAAATAGGCGTAGCCGCCGACAAGTGCGCCCGGCTCTTCGACCTTAATGGCGAAGTCGCCGTCGGACATGGCGTCGACAGCCGCAGCAACGCGGCGTGACGGCGGTCCGATAACGGCAACCGTCGACGCGAAGGCCGCATGCATTTTCCAACGGGTTTTCGCGTCAGCCGGGTCGGACGCCGCCGTCAGTGACATTGCACCGACGAGTCCAGCCATAGCTGCAGATTTCAAAAGATTCGTAAACTTCATCCGTAACCTCCCAGTTCCGGGCCGGCCCCCACTATTGTGGACACCGGCATTTTTGATGAATGCCACGGCGATGCTCAAAACCGCGACGATATGGTTGAGGAACCCAGCCCCTTCTGTCGGGGGCTTGTGACGGCGCCGATCAAATCCTTACAGTCAGATTAGACCGATGCAAGAACATTAACCGGTATGCCCGTTCCACGGACGCAATATTGCGTAAGGTGCCCGGCAAACGCCAGAAAAAATTGGTATTACCTATTAGCGAGTTGACGTGCTTAAGTGGTAGTTGCCCCCGCGGCCCGTGCCTGGCACTGGGTTGGGGGTGCTAGCCTTATCCTTTGGAATCAGCCTCTTGATACGCATAGCCTCGGATCTATTGTTAGAATTCAAGGCGATGCTCAGGCGTCGAATCCAATACGAACTACACTAAAATTCCGGACTTTTTCAGGCCGTGAAATCGCCAATTGTCGAGGGAGGTGACATGAAACAGGCTAAATTGATCGCGATTGGAGATCCTGCAAGCTCGGTGCGCTGCGAAGAGGTTCCCGCGTTGGGTGAGGCCGGCGAAGGACAGGTTGTGGTGGACGTGGCGGCTGGCCCGATCAACCCGGCCGAAGTGCTAATCATGAAGGGGGAGTATGCCGCTACCCCCGATTTGCCGGCCCCCCTCGGCATTGAAGGGGCGGGGACCGTATCGGCGGTCGGGCCGGGCGTATCTGGGCTGGCCGTCGGGGACAAGGTGATGCTTATGCCCCGCGCCAATTGGGTTCAGCAGGCGCTTGTGTCCGCCGGGGAGGTCATCAAGCTTCCTGACGGAATCGACCTTCAGCAGGCGGCGATGCTGAAGGTGAATCCGGCAACGGCATTCCTGATGTTAACGACCTATGTGGATCTTGCCCCGGGCGATTGGGTCGCCCAGAACTCTGCAAATTCGGCCGTGGGCACGTCCCTGATCAAAATCGCGAAACAGCGCGGCTTGAAAACGGTCAATATCGTCCGGCGCGAGGAGGCTGCGGCCTATTGCCGGGAAATTGGCGGCGATGTCGTCGTGGTGGATGGTGACGATGTTGCGGCAAGGGTTGCCGAAGCAACCGGCGGCGCGCCGATCAAACTGGGAATCGACGCGGTAGCCGGGGAAGCGGTCATTCGTTTGGCATCCTGCCTGGCCGATGGGGGAACAGTCGTGAATTACGGCATGCTGTCGGGAAAGCCCTGCATGTTGACCACCGACCAAACCGTATTCCAATCCAAGTCATTGACCGGCTTCTGGCTGGCGAAAGTTCTTGGCGGAATGGACAAGGCCGGCAAGGACGCGTTGTACGGGGAACTGACGCCACTGGTCATGGACGGGACAATCTCTGTGCCGGTTGAGGCGACCTACCCGATCGACCGTGTCCAGGATGCCGTCGCCCATGCCTGCCGCGAAGGCCGCAGCGGGAAGGTCCTGGTTCTGCCCAACGGGTGACGGGTCGGATAGAAGAATCGATTTGCTTGTATGGGGTGGCGCATATGACCGATAAATTCACGACATACAGCGCATTCTGGCCCTACTACCTGCGGGAACATGGCCGACCGGCCACACGGGCGCTGCATTTTGCGGGAACGGCCTGCGGCTTGGGCCTATTGATCGCTGCCGGTGTAACAGGACAGGCTTGGCTTGTCCTGCCGGCTGTGGTTTCCGGCTATGCCTTTGCGTGGCTCGCCCATCTGCTGATCGAAAAGAATAGGCCGGCGACCTTCACCTATCCGCTTTGGTCGCTGATCAGCGATTTCAGAATGTTCTTTCTGTGGCTGGCCGGGCGGCTTGGCCCAGAATTGCGCAAGGCCGGCGTCGAGGGTTAGGGGCTAGCGCGGCTCCAGGCGCAGGATCCGCCCGTCATAGTCGTCGGTCAGAAGATAAATCATACCGTCCGGACCTTGCCGGACATCTCGGACGCGATCGTCCAGGCCTTCCAACAGCCGTTCTTCCGCCGTGATACGGGTACCGTCCATGTCGAGTCGGACCAGCAGTCCGAATTTTAACGATCCGACGAACAGGTCGCCTCGCCATTGGGGAAAGACATCACCGGTGTAAAAAGCCATGCCTGAAGGGGCGATCGAGGGATCCCAGTAATAGAGCGGCTGTTCATAGCCGGATTTGTGCGTCCCGTCGCCGATTTTGCCGCCGGAATAATGGCGGCCATAGGAAATGACAGGCCAACCATAGTTCTTGCCGGCTTCGGGCAGGTTGATTTCATCCCCGCCGCGCGCGCCGTGCTCGACGGTCCAAAGGCGGCCGGTTTGCGGATGCAGCGCGGCCCCTTGCGGGTTGCGGTGTCCATAGGACCAAACTTCCGGCCGACGACCGGCAACGCCGATGAAGGGATTGTCCGTCGGAATCGTACCATCCGGATTGATCCGTACGACCTGGCCGCGGTTGATCGTGAAGTCCTGGGTGCGGTCGCGTTCGCCGCGTTCCCCGACCGTGATGAAAAGCGTCCCATCCGGGGCGAAGACCAATCGCGAACCGAAATGCCGTCCGCCATCCGTCTTGGGTTCTTGCCGGAAGATGATCTCGCCATCTGTCAGGGCTTCCCCTGCCAAATCCAGTGTGGCCCGCAGCACGGCCGTTCCCGCCCCGCCGGGCCCCGGTTCGGAGAAGGATACATAGACCCGACTGTTTTCCGAAAACGCGGGATCGAGGGCCACGTCCAAAACGCCACCTTGCCCTCGAATATAGGCGTCCGGAACCCCTTTTAACGGCTGTGATTTGTTCCCGTTCATCGCAACGATGCGAATGTCGCCTTCGCGTTCGGTCACGATCATACGGTCATCCGGCAGGAAGGCCATGCCCCAGGGATGCCGCAATCCAGACGCAACCGTGACGATCCGCAGCGCGTAGTCGTCGCTGTTGAAATCCTGTGTCTCGGTTGCCTGCGCGGCCGTGACCGGGGCAAAGAGAAGGCAAGTCAGAAAAACAGCGGCTAGCCTGTTCTTAGGTCCGGGCAATCGTGTCTCCGTCTGCGGTTGCCCTTTGTCAGTTAGGCGTGCCGAATGTCACGTCAACCATTACCGCGGACCCGATTTCCTCCAGCGCATCGGCAAGACTGTCTTCGGACAGGCCGGCCGGAAGATGCAGGGTGAGGGCGGCGCGGAAAAGCTTGCCGCCAGCGAAGGGGGCATCTTCAAGTGACGTTTCCAATTCCTCAACGCTGACCTTGTGTTCAGCCAGGCAGTGGGAAATCTCATGCACGATGCCGGGCTGGTCGGGTCCCAGGATCTCAAGGTTCAGGACTTTGCCCGCTTCGGCCGTTTCTTCCGTGCGGGCTTCCTCGACCGTGACGCGAAAACCGTGATCGGAAAGGTTCGCCAGTGCGTCGGCCATGGCTTCCGCCTTGTCGTCGGGCGCCTGAACGCGGACGATTCCCGCGAATTTCTCCGCCAATCGGGCCATCCGGCTTTCCAGCCAATTGCCGCCATGGGCGGTGACGACTTCGGACATCAAGTCCACAAGGCCCGGCCGGTCCCTGGCCACGAAAGTCACGACAAAATCCTTCGGCATCGTTTCCTACCCCATGTGTCTTTGCGAACTTCTGCAGCCCGTTATCGCGCGGTCACGTTCAAACAGACGGAAAGGTTCGTTTTTAAGATCGTAACAGCACGTCGAAGCCCAGACTATAAGGCCAAAGGTCCCAGCAGAAATAAGACCGCCGCGTCACGTTTTTGCCTTTCCCAACAACACGTCCTTGGCCTCATTCACTTTTGCCGCCAGATAGTCCGACCCGCCGGCATCCGGATGGGCCGATTTCATCATCCGCCGATGCGCCTCACGGATTTCATCCGATGTGCATCCATCCTGAAGCCCCAATACCGACAAGGCTTCGGCGCGGGACATGTTGCCGGACGAACTGCTTCTTCCGGCATCGTCGGAACCGCCGCCCGGCTCTTCGTTTGTTCCCGTGCCCCGCCATTCTGTGCCGTGGGCGCGGTCGATATAGGCTTCCAAAAGATCGGCCGACTTGCGGTCCATCGGTTCGACATCGGCGTACAGCGAAACAAGATCGGAAAGGGTCAGTTCGGACAGCATCCGGCCTTCGTGAGGGCCCTCGAGAATCTGCCCGTCCATCTCGCCGGTTTCGTGATCCAGCGTCATGGCGAAGAAGCGCGACTGGACCGAACTGTTCGCGCCGGGGCGGGGCCCTTGCATGGTCTTCCACATACGCCGGAAATTCAGGAAGCGCGAAATCCAGGGCAGCAGACCGATCAACACCATCCAGAGCAGACCGAACCGACCAATCGCGATCAACCCGACTGCGACGACCAGGGCCAGGATGCCGGCAATCCACTTGCCGCTGTTCAGGATCGACCGCGGTGGCGCATTCGCCGCCCAGTTCACCACCACCAGGATCAGCAGAACCAGCCCGATGCCGAACAGCACATAGGTCATCGCAGGCTATTTACCCGTCATGTTATGGGTCAATTGCAGGGCCATGCCGCCATGCCGCTTCCCATGTTCAAGCAGGGCGGCGCGGCCGCCCGCGGCATAGACCGCGACGGCCGACAGCAATTCGCGCAATTGCTTTGCGCTGCCCGTGTCGAAGGGGCAATAGGCGCCGCCCGTCAAACGCGCGATTTCACGGAAGGCCCGCGCCGCGACCATGTCATTCCCTTCATGGAACATGAATGCGGGCACGCCCAGCAAGCCCAGTTCGCCGGCTGTATGGCAGACGCTATCGATATCTTCCTCGAAGCAATCGCCGACATAGACCAGGGCGCCGACTTTCGCTTTGGATGCTTCGCCGACAGCGTGCGACAAAACGCGGCCCAACTGAGTACGGCCGGCACGGCACATCACACTGGTCATCAAACGCGCAAGGGCCTTGCCGTCGGACGCCCATTTGCTGGCCTTGCATTCCCCGAAACCCCGGAAGAAGACCAATTGTACATCGAGCCCGCCGAGTTCCGCCGTCGCGGTGAACATCTCACCCTGGATCTGGCAGGCGCGGTCCCAGGTTGGCTCCCGGCTTGCGGTCGCATCCATTCCGAAGATTAACCGGCCGCGCACGCCCGGCGTCTTGTTCGCGGGCGGCGTCGCTTTGACCTTTTGCAGAAAGGCGTCGATCTCGGACTCATTACCGGCGGGGGCCTTTTTTTCCGGGCCGCGCTGCAGGGACTTGTCCGGTCGGTCTGTCGGGTTCTGTGCCATACTTTATAGTATAGGGACGCTTGACCCGGATTTCGATATTACATCGGTGTATCGACAGGCTTATTGCCATGCCGAATCGCTTTCCCTTCACAAAACGCCCATTGTCGGAGACAATGCTTATGTAACGGTCCTCGGGTTGGGGTTGAAAAAACCTTCTATCGATCCCGACAGAGACCGAGCGCCATTTCGAGGACCGTGCGAGCCTGCCGTACCAACGCGGCTGGGATAGATAAGCACAGGGAGATTGAAATGGCCGATACTCAAACTGGTCCGCATGTGACCAGCGCGCGTTGCGCCGCCCTCGCGGGACCGTACCAAGCCGGAAAAACCAGCCTGATGGAGGCGCTACTCTTCGCCAGCGGCTCCACCCATCGCAAGGGATCCGTGAAAGACGGCTCTACTATCGGCGATGCGTCGCCGGAGGCACGCGAAAAGCAAATGACCGTCGAGGCGAACAGCGCGGCGGGGTCTTATCTGGGGCAGGATTGGTTCTTCATCGACACACCTGGGTCGATCGAATTCATGCAGGAAGCCATGTCGGGCATGGCGGCGGCCGATGTCGTCATCCTTGTCTGCGAGCCCGATATTCAGAAGGCCGTGATGTTGTCCCCCTATTTGAAATTCCTGGAGGAGCGGGACATCCCGCATATGATTTTCGTCAACAAGATGGACCATATGCATGTTCGCGTTCGCGATCTGATGGAAGCGATCCAGGTCTATTCCAACAAGAAGCTGGTGCTTCGGCACGTCCCGATCCGCGATGGCGACGAGGTGACCGGCTATGTCGATCTTACGTCGGAACGGGCCTATCGATACAAGGCGGACTCAGAATCGGATCGGACCGATATCCCTGACACTGTTCAGGACCGGGAGGAAGAGGCGCGCCAGGAACTTCTCGAGACTCTGGCGGATTTCGATGACGACCTGCTAGAGCGGTTGCTGGAAGAGGTGGATATCGACAAGGCGGATATTTATGAGCAATTGGCCAAGGATCTGCAGGAAGATCTGATCGTGCCGGTGTTCCTGGGCGCGGCGGAAACGGAGAACGGCGTGCGTCGCCTGCTGAAGGCCTTGCGCCACGAAGTGCCGGCCGTCGAACAAGGATACGAGCGTCTCGCCGCGATGGGGGGCTTGCCGGATTCCGCCACCGTCGCGCAGGTTTTCAAGACCTACTACCTTCCCCATGTCGGCAAGGTCTCCATGGCGCGCGTTTGGCGGGGCGCACTGAAAGATGGCGATAAATTTGGCGCGTTTCATGCCGGAAATATGTCCCGCGCGGTCGGACTGACGCTTGAAAAGACATCGTCCGCGTCAACCGGAGAGATTGTTGCGATAGGCCGGCAGGACGATCTGGCCACGGGACATATCATCAGTGCGGACGGGTTGGTGCAGGACCCGTTATGGCCGGCGCCTCTGCCACCGGTCTATTCACAGGCGATCGTCGCCCCGAAACGGGAGGACGAGGTGAAATTGTCCAGCGGCCTTTCAAAACTGGTCGAGGAGGACCCGTCGCTTTCCTATGGGCAAGATCCCGATACCCATGAGACGCTTTTGCATGGCCGGGGCGAGGCGCATTTGCGCCTGGCGATAGAACGCCTGCAATCGCGCTATCATGTCGGGGTCGACGCGACGCCCGCGAGGACGCCTTATAAGGAGACGATCCGGAAATCCATCGAACAGCACGCCCGGCACAAGAAACAGAGCGGCGGTCACGGTGAGTTCGGGGACGTGACGGTGGAAGTGAAACCCCTTCCGCGGGGCGGCGGGTTTGAGTTCATCGACCAGATCACCGGCGGTGTCGTGCCCCGGCAATATATCCCGGCCGTTGAGGCGGGTGTGAAGGAGTATCTGACGGAAGGGCCGTTGGGCTTCAAGGTCGTGGATGTTTCGGTTCGGCTCTTCGATGGAAAACACCATTCGGTCGACAGTTCCGAAATGGCGTTCAAGCGGGCGGGAATATTGGCGATGAAGGACGCCTTGCCGCAATGTTCGCCCGTGCTTCTGGAGCCAATTGCCGCCGTCACGATCGCCGTGCCGAGTGAATTCACCTCACGTGCCCAGGCCGTGGTGACGAAGCGGCGCGGACAAATCCTGGGGTTCGACACGCGGGCCGGATGGTCCGGTTGGGATGAATTGAAGGCGCAGATGCCGCAATCTGAGCTGGGGGATCTGATCTTCGAGTTGCGGTCCCTCAGCCTTGGGGTCGCTGACTATACGTGGGAATTCGACCATCTGACGGAATTGAGTGGGCGCTTGTCCGATGACGTGATCGAGCAACGCCGTTCCGAAGCCGCTTAACCGGCCAGAACGGGGCTATGGGGTTAACTGATGGCTTGAGGGAACAGATGGGATTTCTTCCAGCCCGATTTTTTCGCAGGTCACACCAATTTTTAGCGTAAGCGCGGGCGGGATTTACAATCTGTAAATCATTCCACGTTACCTTTCGGTCGGGGTACGTGGCGGCACGTCAATTCGGCGGCGTCATGTCAATTGACAACGTTGTTCACACAGGAGTTTTCGAATGCCCGCCGGCACTAACTCAGATTTAACGATGTCGCAGAAAAAGCAGTTTCGGATCGAAAAACTTCTAAAAACCGCCGGTTTCCCGGGAAGCGGCGGAGATACGGTGCAGAGCGTGGAGGGAAACACCGGGTTGCTGCTGCAGCGGGTTGAAGCCCTACATGAGAAGATCGACGGGTTGACGGACGGCGGCGGTGTGGCGGTCGGCCGAAGCCAAGACGAAGACCTGGAAGTTCGGATCGAGATCACGCGGCTGGTGAAGGAGATCGGCAAGACAAAGGCCGAACTCGCCTCTTTGCGCCACCCGATGGCGGACGAGGACGGCGACAAGATCATTACGGCGACCAACGAGTTGGACGCGATTGTCGAGGCGACCGAAAAAGCGACCAATGAAATCCTCCGTTCCAGTGAAGAAATAACCGAGATTCTCGAGAAACTGCGCGGAGACGGCGATGTGGACGAAGAACACCGCGCGGCTTTCGACATGATCGAGGCCCGCACCATTGCCATTCTGGAAGCCTGCAATTTCCAGGACATTACCGGTCAGCGCATTAACAAGGTCGTCACGACCATGCAGTTCATTGAAGAGCGCGTGAAGGCGATGATCGACATCTGGGGCGTGGACGCCTTCGCCCACCTGCCGCTGCCGGAAATCGAGCATGTCGATGAAGACGCCGCCCTGCTGGAAGGTCCGCAATTGGAAAACGGCCTGACCCAGGACGATATCGACGCGATGTTCGACTAGCCCTGCCGCACCGGCACGGCGCTTTGCGGTAAAAGGATCAGACCTTCACGTCGCTCAGGCCGATGGCGCTGAGCAGGTCGCGCAATTCCTGCCGTGCGGCGACATGCGACATGCTCATCTTGGTGCTGCCGGTGGACTTGAGGTCGAGCAGGGTCAGCCCTTCGAGAAACAATTCCCGGAAGACGACGCGTTCGGAAAAGCCGGGGGCGACGCGGAAGCCGATCCGTCTGGAGAGTTCCTCCAACGCCTGATCCATCGCCTGTCGGTTGCGTGAATCGAGCTGGCTCAACCGGTTCCGGATGACGATCCAGTCAAAGGTCCGGTTCGCGCCGAGGCGCCGGGCGCGGGACATTTTCTCCTGAAAGACGGCTTCGGCGTATTTACTCGGCCGGCGCACGCGGTAGGTATCCGGATCGACGATCGCCAGCACGTCCAAATCCACGAAACTGTCGTTGATCGGCGTGATCAACGTATCCGCCTGGGCATGGCCCAGTCGGCTCAGGTAGGAATCCCGGCCGGGGGTGTCGATGATGATGACGTCGCAGTCGCGCAGTTCCTGAACGGTTCGGTGAAAGGTGGTCGCTTCTTCCGCTTCGGCCTCTGCCTTGATATTGGCGCGGCTTTCCAGCACGGCGTGATGGTGCGGCATCGTCAGGTCAAGGCCGTTCTTGGCGGCGAAGTCGCGCCGGTTCTCGATATAGCGTGTCAGGGTGCCTTGGCGGGAATCCAGGTCCATGCTGCCGACGCGCGCGCCGCTGGCCATGAAGCCGGCAATAAGATGCATCGATGTCGTGGACTTTCCCGTACCGCCTTTTTCGTTCCCGATGACGAAAAAATGCGGCCCCGCCGGTTTCGAAGCTTCGGTGGGCAATTGTGGGGCGTTCGGCATGTGGCTGGAATCGTCGCCCGGCGGCATGATGGTCTGACCTTCTCGTCTTCCGGATTTTTATGGCTGAGGCTGGGTTCCTCGCCAATATGCTCTAGTCCGATGCGCCATGATGATCAACAGCCCCAAGATGCGTCCGCCGGTTGCGCCGGGCAGTTTGCGAAAGACCTGGGCAGGCATCGAAAACGGTCTAATTGAAGGATAAGAGGGTCATGAAATCGCCGCAATCAAGGCTCAAACTGCAGACATGATTAAAACAACCGTTCGACATTTTCTGCGTTGGCTTGGCCGCATTGTCGCCGTTCTGCTGGTTCTTTTGATGGGGCCGGGAGCGATGCTGCTGACCGGCGATGTCATAGGAAGCGATTGGCGCAGTGCCAGCCGTGCACCGGTCAACCTTGCGCCCGATCCGCTGGAAAACAAACAGGCAATCGTCCAGGTCTATGCGGCGCGCGCCTTCAGTTGGCGGGGCGCCTTCGGCGTCCATACATGGATCGCGGTTAAGCCGACAAACGCCACGCGATATACCACCTATCACATCCTGGGTTGGCGGGTGCGTTATTCCGGCAGCGGTTTGGTCATCGGTCACGATCGGCCGGACCGGCGCTGGTTCGGGTCCGAACCGCAAGTGCTTGCCCAGTTGGAAGGGGAAGGGGTGGACGATATCATCCAGCGGATCGATGCCGCCGCGCGACAATATCCCTATGCACGGGAATACGGGCTTTGGCCTGGCCCGAACTCCAACACCTTTACAAGTTGGGTCATACGTCAGATTCCGGAACTGCGGTTGGATTTACCGCCGACCGCGATTGGGAAGGATTATCTGGGACATGACACCTTCTTCGATCGTGCGGTCAGCGGAACGGGTTACCAAGCATCGCTTTTCGGCCTTGTCGGCGTCACCGTGGCGCTTGAGGAAGGATTGGAGATCAATCTGGCCGGGCTCACCTTTGGGGTCGACCCCAACGATCTGAACCTGAAGCTTCCGGGAATAGGCCGCGTCGGGCCGTCACCGGATCCAACGCGTAGGCTTGGGTCGGGGGCGGGCAGTTGATCGTCCAGCCAACCGATACCGGTGATCGCCACAGCTGATCTTTTGTCCTTCGGCGAAGGAAACCGTTTCCGGGTGAAAGGCATTCAAGTGGTTGGAACCGGCGTCTTCACGGGGTATTACCCCAAAATAAGATGCTGAGGGTGTTAACGGGCGGCTGTTTTCTGCTAGTCATGCATCTTTCCATGGCTGGCGTGACCTCAACGCGTCCAGCAGTGCCGAATGGCGGAGTGTACGGTTTCTGACGCATGAGTATCTGGGGTAAAATTCTTGGCGGGGCAGCCGGCTTCGCGATTGGTGGGCCTTTGGGCGCGCTGATCGGCGCCGTTGGCGGCCATTTCGTGGACCGGCTGAAATCCGATTCGGAAGGTGGGCGGGAAAACCAGAAATCCGTCACTTTCACGATTGCAGTCATCGTGCTCGGCGCCAAGATGGCGAAGGCTGACGGGCATGTCACCCCGGACGAAGTCAGCGCCTTCAAAGAGGTTTTCCGCGTCCCGCCGGACGAAATGAAGAACGTGTCGCGCATTTTCAACCAGGCGCGCCGGGATTCGGCCGGGTATGAGATGTATGCGCGGCAAGTCGCCGGCATGTTCAAGGACGACCCCGCCGTTTTGGAAGAATTGCTTTGGTGTCTGGCTTATATCGCCAAGGCGGACGGGCATATCCATCCTGGTGAATTGCAGTTCCTGCGCGGCGTTTCCGATATTTTCGGCTTCGATCAGGCCACGGTGGAACGGGTGACGGCGATCGCCATGAGCGATTCGGAAACCGACGACCCTTATGTCATAATGGGCGTGCCCCGGTCGGCGAGCGACGATGAAATCAAGGCCGCTCACCGGAAGCTCGTAATCGAACATCACCCGGACAAACTGATCGCACAGGGCTTGCCTGAGGAATTCGTTGAGATCGCAAACCAGAAGCTGGCGGCGATCAACGCTGCGTTTGACAAGATCAAACGGGAACGGGGGCTGACCTGAAGCCTATCCATTTACTTGTTTCCGTCTTGATCATGATGGTCTGGGGCGGAAATTTCGCTGTCATGAAGACGGCGATCGAATATGTCCCGCCTTTCAGCCTGCTTGCCTTACGCTATGCGGTTGTCGCGCTGGTTCTGGTCCCCTTTATCAAGGTGCCGCGCGCGCACCTGAAACAGATTTTCATCTATGCCTTTCTGATGGGTGGCCTTCATTTCGGCTTCATCATGACCGGCCTGCGTTATGTCGATGCGGCGACCGTGGCGCTGCTGACCCAGGTCGGCGTGCCGTTTTCAACCATTCTGGCGGCGATCATCTTCAAGGATTATCCGGGTTGGCGGCGTTGGCTGGGGATCGCATTGGCCTTCGTGGGCGCTGCGGTTATTGCCGGTGAACCGCGCTTCGAGGGCGATATTCTCTGGGTCGGCATGGTCGTTTTCGCCGCGCTCGTCTGGGCTGTTGGGAATACGCAGGTCAAGGCCATGTCCGGCGTAGATGGATTGGCGCTGAACGGCTGGATGGCGCTGTTCGCCACGCCGATGCTGGCGGTCTGGTCGCTGTTGTTCGAGGAAGGTCAGGTCGATGCCTATGTCTCCGCGGGCTGGATCGGGGGCGCGGCACTTTTCTATCAGTCGGCAATGGTGACCTTGTTCGGCTATGGTTGCTGGTTCTGGCTGATGAAGAAATATCCGATCAGCCTGCTCATGCCCTTCACATTGCTGGGCCCGACTTTCGGTGTCGCGGCGGGTGTGCTGTTCCTGGCCGAACCTGTGACGGTCAACATGATCATCGGCGGTCTGATGACCCTGGGCGGGGTCGGGATCATCGTGCTGCGCCGCCCGTCTCTACTGGCGGATACCAAGCGCTACAAGGCGGAGCCATAGGCAATGCCTAGCCTGAAACCCGGTTCCGCCCTGGAAATAGAAGACCGGCCATCGCCGAATTTCGGGGTGCGGAAGGGCGCTGGTCACATCGATATGCTGGTCCTGCACTATACGGACACGGCATCGGCGGAAGGCGCGCTTTCCATTCTGACAGATCCGGCGAAAGAGGTGAGCGCGCATTACCTGATCGACGAAGACGGAACGGTCTATCGGCTGGTCCCTGAAGAAGCGCGCGCTTGGCATGCCGGTCTTTCCTATTGGCGGGGGGACAGGGACGTGAATTCCCGGTCCATCGGGATAGAACTGCAAAACCCGGGCGAACGGTTCGGCTATCGCGCTTTTCCTGAAACCCAGATGAATGCATTGATCGCCTTGGTTCAGGGCATTCTGTCCCGCTGGCCGATCCCGGCCCGGAATATCGTTGGGCATTCGGACATCGCCTGCGACCGGAAGCATGACCCAGGCCATCTTTTTGACTGGTCTGGACTGGCGCGGGCCGGCATTGGCCTTTGGCCGGAACCGGTCGCCGCATCACCGGAAGACCTGCCCGTCATGCTGGCGGAAATCGGATACGACCCGGACTGCGCTCGCGCGGTGGAAGCGTTTCAGCGCCACTACCGGCCATCCCGGATCGACAACCTGCCCGATGCGGAGACGGCGGGCCTGGCGTCGGGTCTCTTGCGGCTTATCGCCCAGCCGACTACATAACCCCCGGGTCAGACGGTTGGATGGCTGCGGGCCGCGCTTGGGAAACCATGCGGCCTGAGGAAAGTCCGGGCTCCACGAAAACACGGTGCCGGATAACCTCCGGCGGGGGAAACCCTAGGGAAAGTGCCACAGAAAGCAAACCGCCGGGCAATTCCGGGCGTCTTCGGGCGTTTGGAAAACGTCCGGTAAGGGTGAAAGGGTGCGGTAAGAGCGCACCGCCGCCCCGGCGACGGGGCGGGCACGGTAAACCCCACCGGGAGCAAGACCGAGTAGGGACGGCCGTTCCAATCCGCCTCGTGCGGTGAGGGACAGGCGGGTTTTCGCGCTGTCGTCCGGGTGGGTTGCGTGAGGCGCGTGGCGACACGGGCCCCAGATGAATAGCCATCTATCGTTCCGCGCGGGGAAATCCGCAAAGAACGGGGACAGAACCCGGCTTACAGACCGTCTGACCCAATTTTCGGGATTTCCAGAGCATGGCGGGGAACCGCCAGCGCTGGTTCGGGGAAGGCCCCTCATAAGAGTTTCACAGTCTTTTCCCGGTTCTTCCCGGCCAATCTTCTTGCCCTGGCTTGTTCATATGTGGCAGATAAACCGTGCCTTGAACTGACTACAGGCCCGAATGGGCCGCAATCATGTCCGGAGAGAAGTGCTCATGTCCTCGTCCGTGAAAACGGCCGTTTTCCCGGTTGCCGGATTTGGCACCCGGGTTCTTCCAGCAACAAAAGCCTTCCCAAAAGAAATGCTGCCTGTCGTCGACAAGCCGCTGATCCACTATGCGGTGGAGCAGGCAGTCGAGGCGGGGATCGAAAAGCTTGTCCTGGTTACGGGCCGGAACAAGCAGGCGATGGAGGATTATTTCGACATCGCCTATGAATTGGACCGGACGCTCGAGGAACGGGGCAAGGAAGATATCCGCAAAAGTGTGCGGGAGTTCCTGCTGGAACCCGGTCGAATTATGTATGTCCGCCAGATGGAGCCGTTGGGGCTTGGCCACGCGGTCTGGTGCGCGCGGCATATGGCGGGGGACGGTCCCTTCCTGGTGATGTCGCCCGACGACCTGATCATGAGCGACGTTCCGTCGGCCAAGCAATTGATCGACGCGCATGAAGAAACCGGCGGCAATGTCGTCGCCGTGATGAACGTGCCGCGCGAACACACGAACAGATACGGCGTTCTGGACACCGACAATGCGGAAGACAAGCTGCCGGTGGTCAAGGGCATGGTTGAAAAACCGGACCCTGCCGATGCGCCCTCCACCTTGTCGATCATTGCGCATTACCTGTTGATGCCGGAAGTCTTCGACGAGTTGGCCCGTCACGAACGCGGCGCCGGCAACGAGATTCAGTTGACCGACGCCATGGCGCGTCTGATCGGCAAACAACCCTTCCATGGATTGCGTTTCGAAGGAACGCGGTTCGATTGCGGCACCAAGGAAGGGTGGCTGGAAGCGAATGTCGCCTTTGGCCTGAAACGCGCCGATCTGGGCGACAAGGTTGCCGATATCGTTAAAAGATACGCGAATACATAAGGGGATGTGCGGCACTGCCGCGCAATTTCGTGCCGGTTTACTCGAAATGTGTTGTGGCGTCATGCCGGGCATTCCCGAGACCAAGGGTTAAGGAATAGAATTTCATGCGACTAGCGATGATTGGGACCGGATATGTCGGTCTTGTTAGCGGTGCTTGTTTTGCTGAATTCGGCCACGACGTCGTCTGTGTGGACATCGATCCCGGCAAGATCGAGAAACTGAAAAAGGGCGTGATTCCGATCTACGAGCCCGATCTCGACGATCTGGTCACACGGAACCACGCGGCTGGACGATTGAACTTCACGCAGGACTTGAAGGCGGGGATCGCGGATTGCGATTGCGTTTTCATCTGCGTCGGCACGCCGCCACGGCCGGAAGACGGGCATGCCGACCTGAAATATGTCTATCAGGCCGCCAAGGACATCGCCGGTGCCATGGGGCGTTACACGGTGATCGTCGACAAATCGACAGTGCCGGTGGGAACCGCGCGTGAAGTGGACGCCATCGTGAAGGCCGAAAACCCCGCGGCGGAATGGGACGTTGTTTCCAACCCTGAATTCCTGCGGGAAGGGGCGGCGATCGAAGATTTCATGGAACCGGACCGTGTTGTCATCGGCGCGGATTCCGAACGCGCCCGTTCGGTGATGCGCCAGCTATACGCACCGCTGTCGGACAAGGGCGTTCCGATCCTGATGACCGGGCGGGAATCCGCCGAAGTCATCAAATACGCGACAAACGCCTTCCTGGCGACGAAGGTCACCTTCATCAATGAAATGGCGGATTTGTGCGAAAAGGTCGGCGGTAATGTCGAGGACGTTGCCCGCGGTTTGGGCCTGGATGACCGGATCGGACCGCGTTTCCTGCGGGCGGGGCCCGGTTACGGCGGGTCGTGTTTCCCGAAAGACACGATGGCATTGGTGAAGACGGCCGAAATGGTCGGTTCACCAACATGGATTGTCGATGCGGTGGTCAAAAAGAACGATGCCCGGAAACGGCAGATGGCGCATCGCGTGGGGGAAATCTGCGGTGGCAGTGTTAAGGGCAAGACGATTGCGGTTTTGGGCCTGACCTTCAAGCCGGACACCGACGATATGCGTGAAAGCCCGTCGATCGATATCGTTGACGAATTGCAGTCGAACGGCGCAACGGTCCGGGCCTATGATCCGGAAGGCACCGATCAGGCCAAGGCTGTCATCAAGGGGGCGGAATTCTGCTCCAGCGCGATGGATGCCTTGACCGGTGCGGACGCGGCGGTACTGGTGACGGAATGGGCGGAATTTGAAGATCTCGATTTCGACGTGGTTAAATCCGTAATGAAGGCCGCCAATTTCGTCGATTTGCGCAATGTATTCAGCCCCGCCAATATGCAGGCGGCCGGTTTTAACTATCTCAGCATCGGCCGACCGGCCGCGGCGAAATAGCGGTCGATACGGCTCGCTGCTGATTGGGGGTTCCAAGAATGTCTGTAAAGGGTCATCGCTTTCATCCCTCCATCCTGCGCGAATACGATATCCGCGGGATTGTCGGTCGTACGCTGACGACATCCGACGCGCTGGCCCTGGGCCGCACGCTCGGAACGATTTCTGTCGCCGCGGGCGGCCGGGTCGCTGTCGTCGGATACGATGGCCGTCATTCCTCGCCGATGCTGGAAGAGGAACTGTGCCGGGGGCTCGCTTCCTGCGGATTGTTCGTACTGCGCATTGGGTTGTGTCCGACGCCGATGGTCTATTTCGCGGCCCGCGTGCTCAATGCATCGGTCGGCGTCATGGTGACCGGGTCGCACAATCCGCCGGAATATAACGGCTTCAAGATGGTGCTGAACAACAAACCATTCTATGGCGAGAACATTACCCGCCTCGGCGAACAGGCGATGCGCGGCGTTTGGGTCAGCGGCGCCGGCGGCGTCGTCGATGTCGAGGCATCGGACGCCTATGTCGCCCGAATGCTCAACGACTATACCAGCAAGAGCGGCCTGCGCGTTGCGTGGGATCCGGGCAATGGATCGTCCGGCAATATCCTGATCAAGATGCTGCGCCGCATGCCGGGTGACCATACGGTCATCAACGAGCGTGTGGATGGATCCTTCCCGGCCCATCATCCCGACCCGACGGTCGAGAAGAACCTGGAACAGTTGCGCGACATCGTCTTGTCCGAAAAGTGCGATCTTGGGATCGCCTTTGACGGGGATGCCGACCGGATCGGCGTGATTGACGGCAAGGGCCGCGTGATTTGGGGCGACCAGCTCTTGGCCATTCTGGCCCGCGATGTGTTGAGCGCCATGCCGGGCTCGTCGATCATTGCCGACGTCAAGGCAAGCCAGGTTCTGTTCGACGAAATTGCCCGCTTGGGCGGCAAACCGAAAATGAGCCCGACCGGCCATTCCATCATCAAGAGCAGGATGGCGGAAATCTCCTCGCCGTTGGCGGGTGAGATGAGCGGCCATATTTTCATGGCCGACAAGTATTACGGCTATGACGATGCGCTCTATGTCGCCGTTCGGCTGGTCGACTATCTGGTCCGATCCGGGGAATCCATTGCCGATATTCGCGACAGCCTGCCGGAAATGATTAACACGCCGGAAATCCGCATCGAAGTGCCCGACGAAGAAAAGTTCGACATCGTGGACCGGGTGAAGGAACGGGTGAAAGCGGCCAATCTGGACGTCAACGACATCGACGGCGTGCGGGTCAACGAAGGCGGCGGCTGGTGGTTGCTGCGGGCGTCCAACACCCAGAATTGCCTGGTCGTCCGGTGCGAAGCGACGGACCAGGACGTGCTGGAGACGCTAAAAGGCCGGGTGGTCGAGGAATTGGAGAAAGCCGGCGTCGCAGATGCCGACCTGGAAAATTCAGCCGGCCACTGATCAGAAACAGGCCGGGCGAGGCTGTTTTTGCGTGATTGCTTAAGCCTGCCTGCATTCATAGACTTACCCTCTTACCCGGCGTGCACGAATGCTGCGGGCTTAGAAAAGATATTTTCGAACAGGCGGACTAAGAGGGAGACTGATTCCATGATCAAATCCGTATTGCGTGCCGGTGCGATGGCGGCGGCACTCGTCATGATAGCTGGTGGCGCTTCGGCGGCGGACCCGGAGAGCTGCAAGGTGGTTCGCTTCTCGGATGTCGGTTGGACCGATATCACGGCCACGACGGCCGCGACCTCGGAAGTGCTCATCGCCCTGGGGTATGAACCGGAAGCCAAGGTTCTTTCCGTGCCGGTGACCTATGCCAGTTTGAAGAACAATGACATCGATGTCTTCCTCGGCAACTGGATGCCGACGATGGAAGGGGATATCGCGGCCTATCGCGACGAGGGTTCGGTAGAGGTCTTGCCGACCCCGAACCTGGAAGGGGCAAAGTACACGCTGGCGACAAACGCAAAGGGCGCGGAAGCCGGTATCAAGAGTTTCGCCGATATCGCCAAGCATGAAGACCTACTGGACGGGAAGATCTACGGGATCGAACCGGGCAATGACGGCAACCGGTTGATCCAGGGTATGATCGATGGCGATGCATTCGGCCTGAAAGGGTTCGAGGTGGTCGAAAGTTCGGAACAGGGCATGCTGGCCCAGGTGGCCCGCGCCAAACGTCGCGGCGAAGCCGTGGTGTTCCTGGCTTGGGAACCGCATCCGATGAATGCCAATTTCGATCTGACCTATCTGACGGGCGGTGATGATGTCTTTGGCCCCAATCTTGGTGGCGCGACGATCTTCACCAATGTCCGAAAAGGCTATATGTCGGAATGCCCGAATGTCGGCGCGCTGCTCAGCAATCTGCAGTTCACGCTGGCCATGGAAAACGAAATCATGGGCGCCATCCTGGATGACGGCGAAGACCCCAACAAGGCGGCGAAGGCATGGCTTTCCAACCATGGCGACGTGGTGACGGAATGGGTGGCGGGCGTCACGACTTTCGACGGCGGTGATGCTTACACGGCCGTGAAATCGCATTTCGGCCTTTGATCGAAGCAATGTGACGGGGGCGCCAAGGCGTCCCCGTTCTTCCTTGTGCAGGCCGAATTGGGCCGGACAAGCATGGGAGCAGTCAGATGGATTGGCTCACCGACAACAAGATTCCCGTCGGCAAATGGATCGAAGCGGCCGTGGATTTCTTCTACGCCCATTTCGCTTGGTTCTTCGACGGCATCACTTACACATTTGAATTTCTCATAGAAGGCACAGCGGACGCGCTGGGCTTGTTGCATCCCTTGGTGCTGATCGGTTTGATCGCCGGGCTCGCTTATTTGCTGCAACGGTCGTGGAAGCTTCTGGTCTTCCTGGTTCCGGGCCTGCTGCTGATCGTCAATCTGGGATATTGGGAAGACACGATCCTGACCATATCGCTTGTGACCTGGGCCACGACGCTCAGCATGGTCATCGGCGTGCCGATCGGCATCGCGGCGGCGCACCGCCCACGTTTCTGGCTGTTCATGCGGCCGGTCCTGGACATGATGCAGACGATCCCCACTTTCGTGTATTTGATCCCGGCGCTGATCTTCTTCGGCCTCGGCGTGGTCGCCGGGATGGTCGCAACGATCATCTTCGCCTTGCCGGCGCCGATCCGCCTGACCTATCTGGGCATCAGTTCCGCGCCGAAACCGCTGCTTGAGGCGGCGGAAAGTTTCGGGGCGACGAAGCGCCAGCTTCTTTGGATGGTGGAGGTTCCTCATGCCATGCCGACGATCATGGCGGGCCTGACCCAATGCATCATGCTGTCGCTGTCCATGGTGGTCATCGCGGCCATGGTCGGGGCCGACGGGCTTGGCATTCCTGTGCTGCGCGCGATCAATACCGTGAATGTCGCGAAAGGCTTCGAAGCAGGCCTCGCCATCGTCATCGTCGCCATCCTGATGGATCGAATCTGTAAACGCCCGGGCGCCGGACCGGGTGGTGAATAGGAACGGGGTATAGACATCATGGATGCGCAAACCGCCGTTGAGTTCGAGAATGTCGACATCGTCTTCTCGGAAACCGAAGCCCAGAGCCAGAAGGCGCTGACCTTTCTGGACCAAGGCCATTCCCGTGGCCGGATATTGGAAGAGACCGGATCCGTCATCGGCGTGGCCGGCGCGACCCTGGATGTGAAAGAAGGGGAAATCTGCGTCTTGATGGGGTTGTCCGGATCGGGGAAGTCGACCCTGTTGCGCGCCGTGAATGGGTTGAACACGGTGACACGCGGGTCAATCCGCGTCCGTGACGGCGACGACATGCTTGAAATGGTCAATTGTTCCGAGGCGGACCTGCGGCGCATGCGCATGCACCGGGTGGCGATGGTTTTCCAGCAATTCGGCTTGCTGCCGTGGCGGACGGTTGAGGAGAATGTCGGGTTGGGCCTGGAGCTTCGCGGCGTGGCGAAGGAAGAGAGACGCCAGATCGTCGAGGAAAAGTTGAAGCTCGTCCAACTGGACAAATGGGCGACCAAATACGCCCATGAACTGTCGGGCGGCATGCAGCAACGGGTCGGGTTGGCCCGTGCCTTCGCGACCGATGCGGAATTGTTGTTGATGGACGAACCATTCTCGGCGCTGGACCCTTTGATCCGCACCCATTTGCAGGACGAATTGCTCGACCTGCAGCAACGCCTGAAAAAGACGATCATTTTCGTCAGCCATGATTTGGATGAAGCGCTGAAGATCGGAAACCGGATCGCTATCATGGAAGAAGGCCGGGTCGTGCAATATGGCGAACCGGAACAGATCGTGCTGAATCCCGCCAGCGACTACGTCGCGGAATTCGTCGCGCATATGAACCCGTTGGACGTTCTGCGGGGCGAGTCCCTGATGACACATGTGGCGGATTTACGCCGGGACGGGGACGATCTGCTGCTCGATTCCACCGGCAGGTTCCGTTTGAGCGTCGATGCCAAGGGGGCGATCCAATCGGCCAGCGCGGACGGAACGCTGGTCCGCACAGTCAGCCCCGATGAACCGGAAACCGACGAACCCGTCCTTATCATCGCGCCGGCGGATTTGACGATGCGGCGGGCCATTGAATTGCGGTATAGAACCGGCACCCCGGTCGCTTTCGTCGAGGATGGGAAGCTGGTGGGGATCTGCGGCGATGAAGAGATTTATCGCGGCATTCTCAGGCAGGCGAACCTGCACCGTATAAAACCGATGAAGGTGTTGTGAGTGAACGCGTTTTCCGCTGATATCGCCGGTGTTCTGTTCGACAAGGACGGCACCTTGATCGACTACGAAGCGACCTGGGGCGCCGCCAATTGGCGTGCGGCTTACTTCTTCGCGGATGGTCGCCAGGATGTGGCCGATGCGATGATGGAGGCCGGCGGCTGGGATCACGCGACGGGACGGACCCTGCCCGGAACACCCCTTGTCGTCGACACGATTGAGGAGATTGCGGAAATCTGGACCGCCGTTCTACCCCCGCATAAGCGCGATTTGGCGGGGATGAAATCACTGCTCCACGTGATGATGTCGACGGATGTGGGGGCGGAACCTTTGGCGGATCTGCATGTATTGTTCGATGGGTTGCGCGGGATGGGAATGCGCCTCGGCGTCGCGACAAACGATACCGAAGCGGGCGTGCACGCCACCCTGGGACCGTTGGACGTCGTCAGCAAACTCGATTTCATCGTAGGATATGACAGCGGGCATGGGGCGAAACCCGGCCCGGGCATGGTCCTTGCCTTTGCCGATCATATCCAGGCGGCGCCGGAACGGGTGATCATGGTGGGCGACAATGTGCACGATTTGGAAGCCGGGCGGTCGGCGGGCGCCAAGACCGTGGGCGTATTGACCGGCAACATGCCGCGTGAAGAGCTTGAGCCTCTGGCCGATTACATCCTGGACAATGTCGACGGATTGATCGCCTTGCTCGCTCGGCCCTAGAGACACCGCCGCTGCTAGGGAGAGAGGGTTTCAAGAGGGGGGTGTTAATTTTATCCCCATCCCTGTTGTCATAGCGGTCATCATGCCACGCATTGTGGAGAGGCGAGAGGAATTCGCCCTCAGCAGCGTGGAGGTGACGTGGCTGAAACCCGGACAGCGGAGTTGGCCGAAAGTAGCGACCGGCTAGGGGTCGGGATCGGTTCGATCCAGGCGGCCGTTTTGCTTTTCGTGACTGCCGATCTGCTGATGAAGGACCTGCTGGGGGCCTTTCCCGTCTGGCAGCTTCAGTTCCTGCGCAGCTTCCTAGGTCTTATTCCCTTCGCGCTGGTCGCCTGGCTGTTCATGGGCAGTAATGCGTTCAAGGCGCAGCGACCGAGCCTGCATCTTATCCGCGGGATTTTAGGGTTCATTGCGTATTCGACGTACTATGTCGCGCTTTCCTACATGCCGATCGCCCAAACGGCGGCACTTTTCTATACCAGCCCTATCCTGATCACATTGTTCAGTGTCCCGATGCTGGGGGAGAAGCTTGGCATTCATCGCATCGTTGCGGTGGTGGTCGGGTTCTGTGGGGTGATGGTAATCCTCAGGCCCGATGCGGATGGGTTCAATCCGTACAGTCTTCTGCCTATCCTGTGCGCGGTCTGTTACGCCATCAGCATGATCATTATCCGGCGCGCATCGGTTACGGAAACGGCCGTCACCGTGGCCTTCTATACCAATGTCTCTTTCGCTTCCTTCAGCTTGCTGGCATCGGGCATTGGCTGGAGCTTCCTGCCTGAAGTGCCGCCGGACGGCCCGCTGAATGCCTTGTTGAAACCCTGGACTTCGCCGCAGGGAAACCAATGGCTGATGTTGGGGGCGTTGGCCCTGTCGGGGGTCGTGGGACATCTTCTTATCGCCAAGGCCTATCGCTCGGCGCCCGCCAGTGTCATCGCGCCCTTCGACTATACCTACCTCGTCTGGGCGCCGATCCTGGCCTATCTGATCCTTGGTGAAGTGCCGACACAAAGCACCCTGGCCGGAATTGCGATGATTATGGGATCTGGCCTGTATATCGGCTACCGGGAAAGCAGGACCCGCGGCAGGCAAGAGCCGCCACCGACTGCCGACTCCATCATCCTGCCGAACACCACGCCACGCACGCCGCCAACCTCCCCGGCGGACGAGGTGCAGCGGGGGAACGACTAGGCGCGCGGTCTATGAAGTGTTGGGCGGTTCAATACATGTGCTGGCCGCCGGTGACGAAGATTTCCGTCCCGGTGACATAGGAAAAATCCGGATTGCACAACTGATAGACCGCCCCCGCGACTTCCGCCGGCGTTCCCATCCGTTGCATTGGGATGCGGGTGATCAGCGGTTCGTATTCCGGGCCGATCATTTCCGTCTCGATCTCACCCGGGGCAACCGCATTCACCCGAACGCCGAGTTGGGCGAATTCCACCGCCATTTCGCGGGTCAGGGCGGAAAGCGCGGCTTTGGAGGTGGAATAGGCGCTGCCGGCGAAAGGATGGATTGCGTGCCCGGCAATCGAGGTGATGTTGACGATCGCACCGCTGGTCTCCTTGGCACCCCGGCCCAAGGCCTGCGCGAATCCGCGCGAGAGTGAGAGCGGGGTGAAGAAGTTCAGTTCAAACACCTGGCGCCAGGAATCGATGTCTCCGTTTAACACGCCCAGGCGCTCCTTGAAGCTGGTCTTCGGTGAGACGGCGGCATTGTTCACCAAGGCGTTCAGCGGGTTCTTGCCCAGCGCGGCGTTCGCTTCTTCGATGAAGGCGGCGACGGAATCCTTATCCGTCAGATCGGTCGGAATGTGGTGTGTCCAGTTCGGGTCGGCCTTGCAGGCATCGGGAATGGCATCCCGTGAGCAGGTGATGATGCGCCAGCCCTCGCTCGAAAACCGGCGAACCGTTGCGTGCCCGATGCCCCGGCTTGCACCGGTCAGGATTACCGTTCTCGGGGGCGATGCGGTGCCGTCTGTCATCTTAACATCTCGATACGTAAGTGGTCGTTAATCGTTCCGCCCCTGATGGGTGGTGGGAAGGGGATCCGTGTCTTCGTGCCATTCCGGTGTGGTCGGGTCCTGATGGGCGATCACTTCCGATCCCGGAAATTCTTCCATAACCTGCATCTCCACCGCTTCGGCCACTGCGTGCGAACGGTTCAGGCTTAGCCTGCCGTTGAACTCCAAATGGATCTGAATGAAACGGTAAGGGCCTGAGCGCCGCGTCCGCAAATCGTGCATGTCCAGAACTTCCGGGTAGGAAAGCGCGATATCCCTGATTCGGTCTCTTTCCTCCTGCGGCAATTCCCGGTCCAGCAGCATGTCCAAGGCTTCCATCGCGACCGACCGGGCCGTCCACAGGATATAGGCTGCGATGGCCAGACCGAACAGGGGGTCGATCAGGGGAAGACCCAGAAAATCAGTCAGGACCAAGGCGGCGATCACCGCGGCGTTCGCCAGCAGGTCGCCTTTGTAATGCAAGGAATCCGCCTTGATCGCCACGGAACTGGATTGGCGGATCACATAGGCTTGGAAACCGACCAGGGCCAAGGTCGCGACAATCGACACAAGCATGACGGCAATCCCGATTTCGGACGCTTGGATGGGCTGCGGGTTGACCAAGCGTTCGCCCGCCTGAAGCGTCAGCAGAACGGCGGATCCCGCGATGAAGGCGGCCTGGGTCAGCGCGGCCAAGGGCTCTGCCTTACCCAGGCCGAAGCGATATTCCCTGGTGGCCGGTGCGGATGCCTTGCGGACCGCAACCAAGGTGACGATGGAGGCAAAGGCGTCCAGCAGCGAATCGACCAAGCTGGCGAGTATGGCTACCGACCCCGTATAGGACCAGGCGCCGACCTTGCAGGCGATCAGCAAGGCGGCAACCGCGACGGATGCATAGGTCGCCCGACGCGCAAGCCCCTGTGACTTGCTGTTCGCGAAGGGGTTTATCTGTTTTGCCGCGTCGTTATCCAAGAAGCCCTCTGGCGGTTGGTCGACCTGCAGTCCTGCGCCGGATAGCGGCGGCTGCTATGGAAATAGTTGTTCCACGGTCCAGGCTTGGCTGGCATCCCCCCGCGTAAAGACGAACCGGTCATGCAGTCTGAAGGCACCGTCTTTCCAAAATTCGATTCGTTGCGGGTGGATCCGGAAACCGGACCAATGCGCCGGCCGGGGAACCGAGCCAAGCCCGAATTTCGCGGTGAAAGTCGCGACGCGCTTTTCCAGTGCGAAACGCCCTTCCAAGGGCCTGGATTGCTCGCTGGCCCAGGCGCCGATCTGACTACCGCGGGCTCTGCTCGCGAAATATTCATCCGCTTCTGCATCGGTTACCGAACTGACCGGCCCTTCGATACGAACTTGGCGGCGCAGGCTTTTCCAATGGAAAAGCATCGCCGCTTTCGGGTTTTCACTAAGATCGCGGCCTTTGTCGCTTTCCAAATTTGTATAGAAAACAAAGCCTTGTTCGTCGTAGTCCTTCAGCAGAACCATCCGCACGGCCGGTTGCCCGTCCGCATCCGCAGTCGCCAGCGCGACCGCGTTGGGATCATTCATTTCCGACTCGCCCGCTTCCGCGAACCAATCGGCAAAAACGTCAAATGGATTGCGGTCTTTAATATCCGCCATGGTATCGCCATATTTCTCTGTGATGATGTTGTCGTATCCCTAGATAGAGCATATTCCGCTGTCGGAAAATGTGTATCTCCTGGGATATTGCGGAATCCTGCGGAACATCGGCAAATTGTGATGCCGGTGGGATTGTTTGCGCCGGAAGGCAGGCTGGAACGAAGATGGGCCGGTGCGGTGGTCTGGGATATGCATCCGTATGGATTACTTGGTTTTTTGTACAACACGAAGGATGTCTTGGAATGAAAGCTAAACCCCTTATCGTCGTTGCCATGGCGGCATCGCTTCTGACAGCCTGCGAAGCCAATCAAGGTACCAAGCAAACCATTGGCGGCTTGGGTGGTGCGGTTCTCGGCGGCTTGCTCGGCTCCCAAATCGGCGGCGGCAGCGGCCGGTTGGTTGCGGTCGGCGCCGGCGCGGTTCTTGGCGGCCTGGTCGGTTCCAGCATCGGTAAATCGCTGGACGAGACGGACAAGCTGATGATGGAACGGACGACGCAGGCGTCGCTCGAACATGTGCAGAGCGGGCAGACCTCCACCTGGAGCAATCCGGATTCGGGCCATCAGGGCACAGTCACGCCGACAAAGACCTATCAGGAGCCCAGCGGACAGTATTGCCGCGAATATCAACAGACCGTGACGGTCGGCAACGAGCAGCAGGAAGCTTATGGCACGGCGTGCCGTCAACCGGATGGTAGCTGGAAGATCGTCTCAAGCTAGCCTACATTATAGCTCACGTGAGAAGGCAGGGGCCGCGGTTGCCGCCGGCTCTGCCTCTCGAGCTGTCTGGCCGAAAGGCGTTTTATCCAAGGTGCGGTTCTTGACCCTATGAAGGATCCATATTCGGTTTTAGGCGTCCCCAAGGATGCGGATGCGGCGCAAATTAAGTCGGCGTACCGCAAACTTGCGAAGGAACTGCATCCGGACGTCAATCCGGGTGACTCCATTGTGGAACAGCGGTTCAAGGAAGTGACCGCTGCCTACAATCTGCTGTCCGATCCGGAAAAGAAGGCCAAGTATGACCGGGGCGAAATCGGTGCCGACGGCACACCGAACCGCGGATACGGCGGACGCCAACGGGCCGGTGCCGGTGGTGGTGGCGGCTTCGGCGGTGGCGGTTTTGGTGGATTCGAGGCGGAGGATGTCGAAGATTTCTTCGGCGATATTTTCGGCCGCCAGCGGCAGCGACAGCGTAACCGCACCGTCAAGATGCGCGGCAAGGACGTCAATTATACGATCAATGTGACGTTTGAGGAGGCTGCGCTGGGCGTCAAACGGCGCCTTAAGCTCTATGACGGATCTCATGTCGACGTGGATATTCCGCCCGGCACTTCGGATGGACAAAGCCTGCGTCTGCGCGGCAAAGGCATGCCCGGTATGGGCGGTGGCGAAGCCGGTGATGCTTTCGTCGAAATCCAGGTCCAGCCGCACAAATTCTTCGAACGGGACGGCAACGATATCTTCCTGGAACTGCCGGTGACCATCACCGAGGCGCTGCTTGGCGCGCGGGTGCGGGTCCCGACGATCCATGGCCCCGTCGCTGTGAAGATACCGGCCGGGTCGAATACCGGCACTTCGCTTCGCCTCAATGGCAAGGGCGTCGGTGGCCGCAAGGGCGGACCGGGTGACCAATACGTGCAGTTGAAAGTGATGTTGCCGGACAAACCCGACGCGGATCTCAACGATTTCGTGCGGGAATGGTCCGCGAAAGGCAACTACGACGTCCGCAAGAAACTCGGCTTTCCCGAATAAGCAGCGCGGTATCTAGAACGCGTCTTCGGCGGGATAGGCTTCCCCATCTCCAAGCGTTTCCAATTGGGCACAGGCAAGCACGGCCTTCGGCAATTCCCAGCGGAAGACGAAACGGCAGGTTTCTATCTTCCCTTTTCGGAACGTTTCCCCGATGTAGGCCCGCCCGGCTTTTGAAGCGGCAACCGCCTGTTTCAACCATATCCAGGCCATCACGATGTTGCCGAAGGCGTCGATATAGGATTGCGCTGGTGCGAGGGAAGCCGCGGCTCCGTGATCGGCCTGTCGCTGCAACAAGGTTTCCGTAACGGCTGAAAGGCGGGTCCAAGCTTGACCCAGGGCATGGTATTCGTCTGGAAAATCCTTTCGGCTTTCCGAGAGGGTTTTTGATATTTCCCAGCCGAAGGCCTTCAGAGCCGCGCCGTCCTGCAACGCGACCTTTCGCCCCAGAAGGTCGAGCGCCTGAATCGCGTTTGCGCCCTCATGGATCGGGTTTAGGCGATTGTCGCGATAGATTTGTTCGACGGCGAAGTCCCGTGTGTAGCCGTAGCCGCCGAGGATCTGAATCGCGGCCTCGTTCGCGCGCAAGGCGGCGTCCGAAAACCAGGACTTCAAGACCGGGGTTACAATTTCCAACTTCAAATGCGCCTCGTTCCGCGCGCTTTTTTCCGGCGCCCATTGCCGTTCATCCACCCAGCGGGCGCAGAGTAGGCCGAGCGCGAGTGTGCCTTCCGCCACGGCCTTTTGAATCGCCAGCATACGGCGGACATCCGCATGCCCGATCAAAGGTATTTGGGGGGCGGCCGGGTCCTTTTCCCCCGGGGGGCGACCCTGCTGGCGCTCGCGCGCATAGGCCAGGCTCTCACGATAGCCGGCATAGGCCAGCATGCCTGCCCCCATGCCGACGCCGATCCGGGCCTCGTTCATCATGTGGAACATGTAGCTGAGGCCCTTGTTGGGCTCGCCGACCAACTCGCCGATACAGCCGTCATTGTCGCCGAAGTTCATCACCGTATTCACGGTGCCGCGATAGCCCATCTTGTGGTTCAACCCGGCCAGGGCAACGTCGTTCGGTTCGCCGGGATTGCCATCCGCGTCCAATCGATATCGCGGCACGATGAACAGCGACAAACCCTTGATCCCGGCAGGCGCACCTTCGATCCGCGCCAACAGCATATGGACGATGTTACGGCCCATTTCGTGTTCCCCGCCCGAGGTCCACATTTTCCCGCCCTTGATGGCGTAGGTGCCGTCCTCCCGCGGTCTTGCGGTCGTCCTGATATCTGACAGGGACGACCCCGCATGCGGTTCCGACAGCGCCATGGTGCCGAAGAAATCGCCGCTGATCATACGGCCCAGATAGCGTTCCTTTTGTGCTTTGGAGCCATGGGCTTCGATGAGGTTCGCCGCGGCGATGGTCAGGAAGGGATAGGCGGCCGTTGCGATATTGGCCGCTTGGAAATAGGCGAACGCGGCCTGCACCACGGTCCAAGGCAATTGCAGGCCGCCCAATTCCTCATCGTGATGCGCACCGGCGAAGCCCGCATCGTGAAAGGCCTTCACACCCTCGGCGATTTCCGGCGGCAGCACGACCGACCCGTCGCGAAGCTGCGGCTCTTCCCGGTCGCTCTTGGCATAGTGGTTTAGGAATTTTTCCGTGGCGATGGTACGCGCTGTTCCCAGGATGGCATCGTAATCGGCGCGGTCCTGACCGGCGAAACGCGGGAACAGCATCAGGCTGTCGATGTCCAGGACTTCATCGAGTTGGAAGGCGATATCCGCCGGATCGATCAGTCTGTCGTTCATCTGTTTCCCACGCTTTGCCGTCATGCCAATCGGCAGCGGATCATGCCCGGAGGGCGGGCGCGGAACAAGTTGTAGCGGTAATGGGTAGAAGATATTCACGGGCCGGAAGGTCGATGCCCGTACACGGTTGGCCATGCGCGCAATCGCCTACGGATAGGGCCCGCGCATAAAGGATTTCGACCAGGTGCTGTCGCACCCGGTGCGCATCAGTGGCTGGTGGCTTCCACCGGAAGCATGTCCATCACCTGCTCCAGGGTATTTTCCCAACCATGTTCGCAGCATACGGCAACCGCTGCGTCGAAGCCCAATTCGTTGATCAGGCTGATGGCCATCTCGCGCTGGGATTCGCTGCTGTCTTTCCGTTCTTGCGACTGAATCATCATCATCTTGGTTCTCCGTACGATCACATTCTCGATGTCGCGACCGTCTCAGGTGTTGGTATCCAAAACCCGTCCGGGTCGACCGATACCGATCCTCGAGAAACCTTACGCAACCGTTGTGCCAACGCCTTTGTATGGCAAGACGCGTTAACAAAGGGTTTCTCGTTCCGTCATTAACTTGGGGGATTTCAGCACATTTATCTGTGTGCGTTGTCACAACGATTTCAACCAATGTTCGCAATATCAATGTGTGTAGATAATTTTGGAGGATATTGATTTAAAATAACTATTTCCTTCTCCTTCCGACGGAGGTCTCTTGGTTAAGTAATTGTTAATGTAGTAATGACACAATCCAACGTATGACGAATCCGTCCCAAGGAATGCCTGAAGTGGGAAATGGTTTAGACCCAGATGGCCATGATGCCAGACTGCTCTTCACCCCTGTTGAGAATGCGGACGAAATTCAGGACCGGGAGCAACTGGCCATTTACGGTTATTGGTTTGGTCTGAAGGGCGACCGGCCAGCACCCGACTATACGGACTTCGATGTTGTCGATGTACCACGCGGGGTGCTTCCCCACATCTTTTTGCTGGAATATCTGCAGGATGATGCCGACTTCCTCCACAGGGTCGTCGGTTCCGAGATCGACGAGGGCAATGGCTTTTCGGCATCAGGGAAAAAGCTCAGTGCCTTCGATGCCGTTCGCAAGAGTGATTTGATCCAGACTTTGGAAAAGTCGTTGTTCGCGATGCGGCCGTGCTTTTCGGTAAGCAAGTATTACGGACATGATCCAAAGGGCGAAACCATCCATCGGCTATCCTTGCCGCTGATGCGCGACGGCAAACCGTCCCACCTGGTCGGTGTGGCGAAAATCACCTTCTCGGGCACGACCAATCGGTGGACTTTCGGACCTAGGTCACAAGGGTTCTGAGTATAACCGCTAGTCGGAACTGGCTGGAAGACGCCCTGCACGGACGGGGCCTTCGGCAAAGCCGGGTGACGGTTCCGTTCGCTTGATCGCCTGCAAAATTTCATCCGAAAACGCATGGACCGGTACGGCGGTATTCGTCTTTCCCTTATTGGTGCTTATGCCGGACGCGCTGTTGACGCCGACAACGGCCAAGCCGCCGTCGAACAGAAGTGAAATCGGCGCGCCGGAATCGCCGTTGACGATCCTGCAATTGTGGCTGATCAAATCGATATCGCTGAAAAAACTTTCAACGACGCATTCATCGTCGATTGAAATCGCATGCGCCCGGTCCCTTGGATATCCAGTCAGGGCGAATTTGCGGTTTTGCTTCCGGAAGGTTTGCAATTGCGCATCGGTCATCGCAAGCAGCCCCAGATAGCCGACCTTCAAACCGATCGGCTGCGCTAGGATGATGACGGCCCAGTCGTTCGGGTAGTTGTCCGAGTGTGCCCATTTTGCAGGGTCGAAACCTGGCGAAATGATCAGGTCAGAGGCCAGGGAATGGGCCTCGTATTCGCCGCGCTGATACCCGGCAACGAAATGCACGGCGCTCGGTTTCGCCCATTGCTTGATATCCATTCGGTACAGGCAATGGGCCGCGGTGATCACCACGCGAAAGCCCACAAGGGCGCCGGTACAATGAGATCGCGATCGGATTCCCGCTATATTGATCCTGCCGATTGCGCTCCATGGGTATTGGCGTGCATCGACGAGCCGGCGGTGGCCTGTTGTTTCAACGTCCTGCGATAGTGCCGGACGACTGGAAGCGACAAGAACAGCCGGAAGCGCCAGCAGAAAGAAAAGCAAAACCGCTTGGATGGGGACCCTTCGCTTTGCCCGCTGCGCAATTCCGGATGACATGACGGCGATCCGGGCTCTCTAGCCTTCGACCGGCAGAACTTCGATATCGTAGGCGTGTTTCAAACTGCGCCCAAGGACCGGATCTTCCAGTTCCATCTCGAACCGGTCCGCCGGCCGGATGCCGCCGATGGCGGCGAAAGTACCGCCGAACATCGCGGATTGCTCCGGCAGGCCGCCGCCATTCGCCCCGCCGCAAAAATCCCGGTCATATCCGGCGATCAGCTCCATGGGATGGATCATCGCGGTCACCGCGCCTTCCTGATACAGAACGCGCTCACCGTCGATCACCGCATGACTGCGCAGAACCAGTTGATCCCAATGGTTCTCGATATCGGCAAATCGCCAAAGCATCGGGCTGACCGGCTTGTCGCACATTTGCTTGGAAATGGTGACGCCGAGGGCTTCGACGGCGCGTTCCGTGTGGTCGGACCCGACGCCGACCCAAAGCTCACCATCCATGCCGTCGCTACCATCGGCCAGGCCCCGGTAGAACAGAAACTCAACCTCACCGCTCGACTCCGCGCCGGGCACTTGAATCGCACGTCTTTGGGTCACGCAGGTGTTCGAGCATCGGTAATAGACCGGCAGCGATTTCGGCCGTTTGATGCCCAAGGCTTCCAACTCCTCGATATGTGCTTCCATCGCGGCGCGATCACGTCCGGTCCAGCCGGCGACGATCAGCGTCTCAAGGGTGAAATCTATCGTGCGCGGTGCGCCGCTGGACGGTTCAAGGGTGAACAGCATGCAAGGGCCTCCCGATATTTCCCATTCAGAACAGTCCACCTTCTTAGCATCGGTGGAAGGATTGGTGCACATCCTTCTTGACGGGTGAGGATTGTATCCGTGGCGCCGATCCGCATTTTTGCCATATTCATATTATTTGTTCGCGCATGCCATGGCTTGGCTGTCAAATGGCCGTATGAAATGTATAGTCCGGCCGATCGAATGAGTTCACCGAAGTTGTGCTGAAAGGCGAGAAGTATGAGCGACACATTCAAAGCCCTGCTCCTGACGGAATCCGATGATGGCGTGACTGCCGCGGTTACGGATTTGACGACCGACGACCTGCCCGAAGGCAACGTCACGGTCGCGGTCGAATATTCGACCCTGAATTACAAGGACGGGATGGTCGTCAACGGCAATATCGGACGTTTGGCTCGCAAATTCCCGCATGTTCCGGGGATCGACTTCGCAGGCACGGTGGAGGCGTCGGACGATGCCCGCTACAAGCCCGGCGACAAGGTGGTCCTGACCGGCTGGCGGGTTGGCGAGATGTTTTGGGGCGGCTACGCCCAAAAAGCGCGGGTGAACGCGGATTGGTTGGTTCCGCTTCCGGCGGGGCTGTCGCCGCGGCATGCGATGACGGTCGGCACGGCGGGCCTGACGGCGATGCTGTGCATCCAGGCCTTGGAAGATCACGGCATGAAGCCGGGCGACGGACCGGTTCTGGTGACCGGCGCGGCTGGCGGTGTCGGGTCCGTAGCGGTCGCGATTCTTGCCAATCTTGGATACGAGGTCGCCGGTTCCACCGGGCGGCCCGAGCAGGCGGACTATCTGAAAGACCTGGGGGCGACCCAGATTGTGCCGCGTGAGGCCTTGGCCGAACCGACGAAGAAACCGCTGGAGGGCGAAACCTGGGCCGGGTGTGTCGACACCGTCGCGGGGACGGTTTTGGCGCGCACCATGGGACAAATGAAATACGGCGCTTCGATCGCTTGTTGTGGTTTGGCTTCCGGTCCGAAACTGGACACTACGGTGGTGCCGCTCCTGCTGCGCGGTGTGAACCTCTTGGGTATAGATTCGGTGATGCAGCCCTATGACAACCGGTTACGCGCCTGGAACCGGATTGTGGATGTTCTGCCCATGGAGAAGCTGGATGCGATGGCCGAAACCTGCGGTCTGGGTGATTTGCCGGCAAAGGCGAAGGATATCTTGGCAGGGCAGGTGCGTGGACGGCTGGTGGTGGACGTCAATGCGTAAGGTATTCCTGGCAGGGATTCTCGCGGCTATTTTGCCGTCGGCGGCAATCGCGGAGGACGATCCGGCAGAACGGGGCACATTCAGCTTCACGCTGGAGAATGACCTGTTCGCCGGAACCGACCGGGACTATACGAACGGCGTCCTGTTCCAGTATATCGGTGCGGCGAACGACCTGCCGGGTTGGGCGGAATGGACGACGGACCGCTTGGGCTGGCTGACCCCGGCGCGGCGCTGGCGCGTCAGCTATGGGCTGGGCCAGAACATGTATACGCCGCAGGATATCTCGCTGCGGAACCCACCGTTGGACGACCGGCCCTATGCCGGTTTTCTTTATGCCTCAGCGGGCCTGATCGGGGATGCGGGCGACCAATTGGACATCATCCAATTGGATATCGGTGTGGTCGGCGAACCGTCCCTGGCGGAGGAATCGCAGAAATTCGTCCATTCGGTGATCGGCAGTCCAAATCCGGAAGGCTGGGACACCCAGTTGGAAAACGAAGTCGCGTTTCGCCTGCTCTATGAGCGGACCTGGCGGGCTGGACGAAAATTGCCAATCGACCTATTCGACCTCTCCGTCGACGTCACGCCGCATGTCGGCGGCGCATTGGGGACGGTCGAGACCTATCTGGCCGGCGGGTTTTCCGCCCGGATCGGGCAGGACCTCGCTGACGATTATGGCCCGCCCCGCGTTCGACCGGCATTGAGCGGACCTGGCTTTTTTCAGGACCAGGACGGGTTTTCCTGGTACTTGTTCGCCGGCCTGCAGGCCAGGGCGGTCGGGCGCGACCTATTCGTTGAGGGGAACACCTTTTCCGACAGCCGGGGCCTCGACGTGAGGCGGATACAAGGCGATATCCAGGCCGGTTTGGCGGTACAGGTATTGCGCACCGAAATCGCCTTTACCTATGTCGTTCGGTCCCCGCAATATATCGGTCAGGAACATTTCTCTAAGTTCGGGTCCCTCAATCTACGCTTCCGCCTGTGATGATGCCGTTGGAAAACCCAGCCTAAAACTCAGCCTAAAACTCAGCCTAAAACTCAGCCTAAAACTCAGCCTAATCCTTTGATAGTCGGGCGGAATCATCCTAGCTTTCCCGCTTTCATGCTTGGGGAAGTCTGGGGCCAGTGGTGTTCGGGGAATACAATATAGGCATATGCCGGATCGGCTTTGCCGCCGTCTTGATGACGGCGGTGGCCTCCGCTGTTCCCAACATGCATGCTCTAGCTCAAACCACTGGGGCTCAAACCACTGGGGCTCAAACCACTGGGGCGCAATCCGGTGAGACCAAGCCGTGGAAGACGCTGAGCGGAGAGGAGCAAATTCGCCGTTTCTATTTGCCGCGCGCGCAAGCGGGCGATGCCACGGCGCAATACTACCTCGGCCATATGTATCAGAACGGTCTTGGCGTGAAGGCCGACAAGCAAGCGGCGGCTGAATGGTTTGGCCGCGCCGCGGACCAGGACGACCCGCGCGCACTCTATCGGTTAGCTGTCATGCTGCAGACCGGTGACGGTATTCCAAAGGCCCCATCCAGGGCGCTGGCGCTTTATCGGCGGGCGGCCGAACAGGGTGTGCTGGAAGCCTATTTCAACATGGCCCAAATGATCGAGCGCGGCGAAGGCGTGGCGGCGAACCCGTCTGCGGCGGAAGGCATGTTCGAACAGCTTGCCGATGCCGGGATGACCGAAGCCATGCGCGAATTGGGCCGGATCAACGCCCGAAAGCAGGACCCGGATCTGCCCGCCGCGTGGTTCTGGTTCGCCTTTGCCGCGGCGAATGGGGACAGCCAAGCGGGCGAACTTGCCCGTCTGCTCGCTGCAAGCATGTCGGAAGAAGACCTTGCCGCCGGTCAAACGAGACTGGGTAAGTCCCTGAATAATTAAAGTAATTTTCTTGCGCGACTAAAGCGATGCAGACTCTTTCGGGCGGCTTTTTTTTACTGTCGCGACGCCTGCGTCGTGCGCGGAATAGGAAGTGTCGCGTTGGCGTGAGTGCGGAATGCCCCCTGACTTCATTAGGGTATAGACCGGGTGGCCGTAACGGGTCGCCCTATTGGGTGCGTCCGACGCTAGGTGAAAGGATGGTGTTACGAACCACGTCCTTTTCCTGCTAGGGTTTTTCGACAGACCTGATTTTGACGGGATATACGCGATGGCCGACGAAGACGAAGAACTCGATCTCAATGAACTTGATGACCAGGAACTGGTCGAACAGATGTGGGACGACCTTTACGACGGCCTCGCCGACGAAATCGTCACGGGGACAAACATCCTGCTCGGACGCGGTTGGACGCCCTACAAGGTTTTGACCGAAGCCCTCGTTGAAGGGATGCGCATCGTCGGGGTCGATTTCCGTGACGGCATCCTGTTCGTGCCGGAAGTGTTGATGGCCGCCAATTCGATGAAGTCGGGCATGAACATTCTGCGGCCGCTGCTGGCCGAAACCGGCGCACCGCCTCAGGGCAAGATGGTGATCGGCACGGTCAAGGGTGACATTCACGACATCGGCAAAAACCTTGTCTCCATGATGATGGAAGGCGCCGGGTTCGAAGTTATCGATATCGGCATTAACAATCCGGTCGAAAAGTATCTTGAAGCGATCGAAGAGCATAAGCCCGACATCCTCGGCATGTCGGCGCTGCTGACGACCACGATGCCTTACATGAAAGTCGTCATCGACACGATGAAGGAAAAAGGTATCCGGGACGACTATGTGGTCCTGGTCGGCGGCGCGCCGCTGAACGAAGAATTCGCCAATGAAGTCGGGGCGGATGCCTATTGCCGTGATGCCGCGGTTGCCGTGGAAACCGCCAAGGAATACATGACGCGCAAACACAACCAGCACGCGGCCGGCTAGTTTTTCAGCGCCGCGTATCAACGGGGCCGCCGTGACCGGACCGAACAGCCAAGAAGGGTCGCTTCTTCCAGAGGAGGAGGCGACCTTTGCCGTTTCGGGCGAGGGGGCGGCTTCCGGGGCCGCCGAAAAACGCACTTATGTGATTGCCTGCGGGGCGCTCGCACGTGAGGTTCTGGACATTATCGCCCTGAACGCTCTTCCCGGTTTTGCCGTTACCTGTCTGCCCGCGAAATTGCACAACCAGCCGCAATTCATCCCCGACCGACTGCGTGAGAAAATTCGCGAGGTCCGCCCAAAGGCCGGCCGTATTCTGATCGGCTATGCGGATTGCGGCACCGGCGGATTGATCGACAAGGTGATTGCCGAGGAAGCTCGGGACGATTGCCCGGTGGAGCGGATCGGCGGCGCACATTGTTATGCCTTTTTCGCGGGGCAGACCGAATTCGCCGATTTGGCCGAACAGGAATTGGGCACGTTCTACCTGACCGATTATCTTGCGCGTCATTTCGATACGTTGATCGTGAAAGGCATGGGCCTCGACAAATATCCCGGCATGATCGAAATGATGTTCGGCAACTACAAACGCCTGGTCTACCTCGCCCAAATCGACGATCCGGATCTGGATAAAAGGGCGGAAAAGGCAGCTGAAAAGCTTGGCCTGAGCTTTCTCAGGGTACGGACCGGTTACGGCGAACTGGCGGCGTTTCTGACTGATCCGCCGGCTAGCCCATCGTCATGATTTTGAATTTAGCGAACGGTTAGGAAAGCGCATTGATGGCACAGTTGATCGTGGTTTATTGGCGGGACATCCCGGCCCAGGTAATCGTCAAGAAAGGCCGGCGGGATCAGGTGAAGATCCAGCTCGACGAGCGGTTCGAAAAGGCGATCGACCGGGCCGCCATGCGCGGTGGCGCGCGCTCCACCGACGACTATTTGGCGGAATGGCGCAAGGCCGACCCGGTAGAGGTATCGGACGACCTGCAGGCTGAAGCGGATAAGGCTTCCGCGGCGTTGGAGGCCGAATACGACGTGGACCGCGTCAAGGCATTGGTTGAGAACCAAGGCTGGACGCCGGCCGGCTGACGGCCGGTTCCAAACCATCGTCGTCATGGATAGAATCCGATAGTCTTCCAGTCCTTTTGCAGGAAGGAGTTGGCGATGGCGGCGGGGCCCGCGGTTTTTAGTGATCAGCAAGGACTGCTGGATGACGGCGCCCTGGCTTTCCTGTTGCGCAGCATTTTCAGCGACCGGGCCTTTCAGGCCTATCTTTTTCAGCAGATATCCACCGCCCCGAACCGGGTGCGGACCTATGACGAATTACTGGAAGTGCTGAACGGCTTCTTCCAGCAAACCATACCCGCCGCCGAAGGTGAGGACCGGGACCGCCTGCTGGCCCATGCGGCGGAGTATCAGCGCCATTGCGCGGAGACCGAAGTGGCGCGGAACGCGTATTCCGGTGAGGGTAAGGCCAATCCGATGGGCGTGTTCTGGCCGAATCCTACCCGTAAAGACGGCCGAAGCCTGAAGCAGGTGACCCCGGTGGGCGAACGTTTCCCCTTGGTCGATCGAACCACGGCGATCGGTTCAGCGGGCAGTTGTTTCGCTTACGAAATCGCCAGGAACCTTCAACGACGCGGGTTCAACTACGTGGTGACCGAGCCCGAACATGATGGATCCAAAGGCGCGATCGTGGATGGTTATGACCCCGACAATCCTTATGCTCGGTTCAGCGCGACCTGGGGACTGATCTTCAACACCCCCAGTCTGCGTCAGTTGGCCGAACGCGCATTCGGTGAAGCCGGGCCAAGCCCGGTTCTGATTGAGGAACGCTTTCCCGACGGTGGAATGATTTACACCGATCCCTATCGCGAAGGCGTTGCATTCGCTGGGCCAGATGCTTTCACCGCCGACAGTCCCAATCATTTGGACGCGGTGCGCCGCGCTTTCACGGAGACGGAAGTCTTCATCGTCACGCTTGGCCTCAATGAATGTTGGGAGTTGAAGGCGGACGGCACCGTCTTGTCGAACAATCCGCGCCGCGGCTGGATGTATGCGTTGTCCCGCCCGCGAACCCTGACGGTGGCGGAGAACGTGGAGGAGGTAGAGCGCTTCCTATCCCTTGTTCGGAAGCACAATCCCAATTTTAAGGTGATCCTGTCCTTGTCGCCGATTCCACTGATCGCGACGCATAGGCCTGACCAGCACGTGGTGTCGGCGAATGCGCATTCGAAGGCCGTGCTGCGCGTGGCGGCGGAAGAAATCGTGGCGCGCAACGACGGCGTCTATTATTTCCCAAGTTATGAATACGTCATGCATTGCGCCGAAGACGCCTGGTGTCCGGACGAACGCCACGTCACGGATGAGACGGTTGGAAAGATCATGGAAATGTTCGACGACATGTTCATGAAGGATGGCGGCGCAGCGCCGGACGCATAAGAAAATTACCTCAATGGAGTGGAGCCCTCAGCCGTGAAAGCAGCGTATATAGAAGAATTCGACGGTCCCATTACGGTCAGAACCGTACCCGACCCGGACTGTCCCGTTGACGGCGCGGTGGTTGCCGTTCGGGCTTGCGGTGTGTGCCGGTCGGACCATCACGGCTGGAAAGGGCACAACCCGAATGTCGTGCTGCCGCATGTGATGGGCCACGAATTCGCGGGTGAGGTCATCGCGACCGGCCCGGAATGCCATCATTTCAAGCCGGGTGACCGGGTTACCGCGCCTTTCGTGCTGGGCTGCGGACATTGCCGCGATTGCCAAACCGGCAATGCGACAATCTGTGATGATCAGCAGGTGATCGGATTCACTTTCTGGGGCGCCTATGCGGAACAAGTCGCCATCTCGAACGCTGACTTCAATCTCGTTCACCTGCCGGAAGACCTGGATTTCATTGCCGCGGCGGGAATGGGCTGCCGTGTTACCACGTCATGGAGGGCCCTGACCGATCGGGCCAACCTTGAACCCGGCGAGTGGCTGGTCATCCACGGCAGCGGCGGGATCGGCCTTTCCGCCGTGATCATCGCCGCGGCCCTGGGCGCGCGGATCCTCGCCGTCGATATCTCCGACGACGCCCTTGTGATGGCCAAGGAACTGGGGGCGAACGCGGTGCTCAACGTCACCGGTGTGAACGATGTGGGCGGGGCGGTACGCGACCTTACAGGCGGGGGCGCCCATGTTTCGATTGACGCTCTCGGCACGCAGGCGACGTTCGAGAACTCCCTGCGCTCGCTCCGTAAACTGGGGCGGCACGTTCAAATCGGCATGCCGGTCGGGCGGCATGCGACTGTGCCCCTGCCGCTGTTGGAACTGGTCTATTCCCGGCAGTTGACGATCCACGGAACGCGCGGGCTCAGCGCCGCCGGTTTCGCCCCCCTGCTCGACATGGTCAGCGCAGGGCGACTCGATCCAGGCAGGCTCGTGACCAGGACTATCCCGCTTTCCGGCGCCGGGGCGGCGCTTGCGGAAATGGATACGGGACAGCCTGCCGGCGTCACGGTGATCGACATGTCGCTGAATTGATTCCCGCGGTGGAACCGGCGGGCTACGGCCCGCCGGGCGGGCAAAGGTACAATTGCATCACGTAATCCATGGGCGGCGTCAGGAAATCGGCCGGCAGGTTCGGCGTGGTTTCTGGGGATAGCTCGACGGGCAAGTGATTTTCGACACGCTGTGGCGTAACCCCATAGGCGACCTGACAGATAAGCCGGTTTTTTGATTTCGGCAGCAGGCCTTTGTGAATCCCCCGCGTCGAGGCGACGAAATTCGTGCCCGCCGGCCCAACGATCCTAACGGGGTCGATGCCGAAGACATTCATGACGTCCTGGTCGCTCTTGCGCAATGTGCCCATCCAGTTATCGAACAGCTCGGGATCGTTCGCTGCCCGGCGCGCCAGGACCAGGGTGTCCTGCCGGTGTGTCCCCGGCACATAGACATGCGGGCCGGCTTCTTCATCCACGTCGGTCAGATAAATGAAGAACTTGAAGAAGCGGTAGTCATCCAGGTCCAAATGAAACAGTTGCGCCGCCCTGGCTTCGTCGGCTTGCGCGAAACTCCACCAGGCGGCGATTGTGATGACCTGCGGGACCGTGCCCAGATATTCCTGCGCAATACCGAGGCGGATGGGATCCGTCGCGATTTGCATTAGATGCGGACAGTTCAGGATATCCGCTTCCCGGAAATGGGCCAGATTGAAGCTGCCCTGTGCTTCGTCCAGCGTCAGGGGTGGTTTGGACATGGTCGATGCGTGCTCATAGACGGGCCGGTCCATGAAATAGTCGCGCATCGCCGTAACTATGTTCGGGGCGATGTCCGGCAGCATGCTGTAGCCCACTTGCCGCAAAGCGGCCAGAGGAGCCAGCGCCTGATCGGGAACCTCCCGCACTGGATTAGGAATTCCCAACACGTCGCGGACATAACCGTTTATGGCGCCAAGAACGGCCGTCTCGGCTTCGATCGAGTAGAGCGTGTGCGGGGCTGTTCTTGCGTGAATCATCCGCAAGGCGGCCGCATCGTCGGCATCCGCCGCTGAAGGCATGATCAGGTCAGCGAAGGGGCGCAGTTCTTCCCGGCTTTCCACGTATGCCTGGAACCCGTGATACCAATTCAAAATGTGCTCATGGTGCGCCATGCCTGCATGGTTGCAGGAATCGTGCCCCCGCAAAAGTCCCAAGACGCAACTGTCGAACGATGCCGTTATGGGCGGCAGATACGGCCGGGCGTCTCGATCCGACGGTCATGGCCTGCGGGACGGGCAGGGATCGATATGACCGGCAATCCGGCTCGAATTTACCGCTGTGCGATCCTCGCTCTGCCGTTTTTTCTTCTCCAATGGCCGTGATCGTCTAAGCTTCGGTCAAACGAATGATTTCTGGGGGAAGTGGGAATGGATAACGTCGATATCGAAAAACTTCATCCGGATTTCGGGGCACGGATCACCGGGCTGAAACTGGGCGGCGGCATGACCGCGGCGGAAGTGGATTTCGTCCATGACGCCATCGACACTTATTCATTCCTGTGTTTTCCGGACCAGGACCTCCCCGACGATGACCTGCTAGCCTTCACGCGATTACTGGGCGAACCGGAAGTCGAACACGTCGCCTTGGGCAAGACCGGGAAGGCGAGTTTCTTCGGCACCATCGGCAATATCGGCGAGGACGGCGTCAAACACGGCAACGCCGCCACCTCGACCAAGCATCAAACCGGCAACAATTTGTGGCATTCGGACAGTTCCTTCCGCATCACGCCGACCTATGTGACCATCACCCAGCCGCATGAAGTGCCTGGTGAGGGGGGCGCGACCGAATTCGTCAGTGCGCGGGCCGCCTATGACCGCCTGCCGGATGAGATGAAAGAAAAGATCGATCCGCTTGAAGTGATTCACGATTACGTTTTTTCGCGCACCCAGGTGGTGAAGATCGACCTCAACCACGGGGCTTCCCTGCCGCCGATTCGCCATCCCCTGGTGCGGACCAATCCCAGGACCGGGGTGAAGAACTATTACACCGGGTCCCACGCGCGTTCCGTCAGTGGCTGGGGCGGAATCGAAAGCCGCGAACTGCTCGACGAACTCAACGCCTTCGCGACGACGCCCGAAAGCATCTATTCCCATCCCTGGGCGGTGGGCGAGACGGTGATTTGGGACAACCGCTGTATCCTGCACCGCGGTACCGGCTATGACGCCGACCGCTGGCGCCGCCTGCTGCGCCAAACCCGCGTGGTTGGGGAACATACGGGCGTGACGCTCTAAGCCACGCGCCTACCGGAAGAGTTCTGGCTTGCGCATATTCGATAGGTGCGGGAACGAGTTTTTTGAAAAAATGATATATCATATGACATTTTTTGGTGATAGGATTTTGAAAACAACATGGAGCGGCGCCGCTTTACGGGGCCCAATGACCTGACTTTCAGGGACCTTGACCGCCGACTTCATTCAACGCTGATTTCATTTTGAGGCGACACCACAGGAACAGGGGTAGACTGATGATTAAGAAACTCGTTTTTGCATCCGCGGCCTTCCTGGCCGCGTCTACGGCCAGCGCGCAGGCCGACTTGCTCGATACGATCAAGGAGAGGGGCGAGCTGATTTGCGGTACGCTCGACTATCTTCCAGGTGTCGGCTTCCTCAATGACAAGGGTGAATGGTCCGGCTTCGACGTCGACTTCTGCAAGGCGGCGGCCGCCGGCATCCTGGGCGATGTGAACAAGATAAAGTTCGTGTCCACGACAGGGGCTAACAAATTCCCGGTTCTGGAATCGGGTGAAATCGACCTGCTGTCGCGCAGTGTGACGATGACGACATCGCGCGAAACGACGCTGGGCTTCGACTTCATCGGCCCGAACCACCTGACCGGCCAGGGCTTCATGGTTCATGGCGAAACCGGCGTGAAAGACGCCACCGAATTGGACGGCGCCACGATCTGCGTTCTGTCCGGCACGGTGACCGAACGGTATCTGGCCGAATGGTTTAAGGCGCACGGGATCAGCTTCCAGCCGGTTGCCGCCGAAAACTCGGACCAGATGTTCTCGATGTATTTCGACAATCGGTGCGACGCGGTGACAATGGAACCGCCTTACCTGGCGATCCGCAGGTCGCGCTCGGAAAGCCCGGACAGTCATGTCATCCTGGAAAACATTATCGCCAAGTCCTTCGAGGCGCCGGTGATCCTGGAAGGCAATCCGAAATTCCGCGAAGCCCTGCAGTGGATTCATTGGGGCATGGTGACCGCCGAGGAACTGGGCATCACCAGCGAAAATGTGGATGAGATGGTCAAGACGTCGCAGGACCCGGTCGTTCGCCGTTTCCTGGGCGTGGACGAGACGATCGGTGCCGATATGGGCCTGCCGAACGACTTCATGGTCCATGTCATCAAAGCGGTCGGAAACTATGGTGAGTTCTACGAACGCAATCTGGGCCAGGGGTCGATCCTGAAGGTCAGCCGCGGCATGAATGCGCCGTACAGCATGGGCGGCGCTCTTACCGCTCCGGGCTGGCAGTGACGGAACCCACGTCAATGGAGGCGCGCGCCGAAGAAGGCGCGCGCCATCCGACTCCCCGCCAAAATCCCAGTAAGAATCCCCAGCGAAACCCGCATCTGGCCCCGGGAAGCTTCAGCGCGCGTATCCGGCAGACGGTGAAGGCGCGCGGATTTTTTTCCCAGGTCATATTCATCGTTATCGTGGCGGCCCTTGCCGTTGTCGTCTGGCAGACCGCTTCGGACAATCTGTCCCGCCTTGCGGTCAAGTCCGGCTACAGTTTCCTTCTCGACGCAGCGCCTTTCGAACTTGGCGATACCATCATTCCCTACCGTGCCGGCGACAGTTATCTGCGGGCTTTCGCGGTCGGGATCGCGAATACGGTGAAGGTCGCGGTGCTCGGCATCGTTTTGTCCACCGTGCTGGGTCTGTTCATTGCCTTGGGGCAGCTTTCCAGCAGTCCGGCCTTGTCGCGCCTGTGCCGTGGCTATGTGGAGATCGTCCGCAACGTGCCGCTGCTGCTGCAATTGATCTTCTGGCATACATTTCTGACCAAGAGCTTGCCCAGCGTACGCCAGGCCTTTTCCCCGATCGACGGCATCTTCCTGACCAACCGCGGTCTTTATCTACCATTTCCTGAACCGGACCCGTCGCATCAATGGATCGGCCTTGCGGCCTTGCTGGGCATCGCCCTGGCGGTCGCGGTCGTGAAGCTGGACCGGCGGGCCTTGTTGAGGGAAGGGCGAACCCGCCCCACATTTCGCCGCGCGGCCGCCGTGCTGGTCGCCCCGCCAATCCTTGTCTTCCTGGCTTTCGGCGCGCCGATGGCCTGGGATGTGCCGGCCCTGAAAGGGTTCAACTTCCGCGGCGGCATGGATATCTCACCCGAATTCGCGGCGATGCTGTTGGGGCTGACCATCTATACGGCGGCCTTCAACGCGGAGATTTTCCGCGCCGGCATCCAAAGCGTTCCGAAAGGACAGTCCGAGGCCGGCCTGGCGCTGGGTCTTTCCAAGGGACAGGTCATGCGGATGATCGTCCTGCCCTTGGCGCTGCGGATCATCATTCCGCCGATGGCGAATTCCTACCTGAACCTGACCAAGGAAAGCTCGCTCGCCGTTGCGATCGGTTACCCTGAGGTCGTGCGCGTCGCCAATATCACCTTGGCCGAGACCAGCCAGGCAATCGAATGCATCACCATCATTATGGGGATTTATCTGACGCTCAGCCTGCTGACGGCTGCTTTCCTTAACTGGGTGAACGCCCGTGCGGCTTTGGTGGAACGATGAATATGGCCGGGCAAATCCGCGGCCTGTTCCAAGCGTCGCCGTTGACACTCACGCTGAACGTCCTGGCGATCGGTTTGTTCGCATTGATCGCGGTGCCGCTGCTCGATTGGGCGGTGATCTCCGCGGTTTGGCAGGCCGACGATATGACCGGTTGCCCGCCGGGCGAGGGGGCATGCTGGGCCTTCATCGGGGCCAAGCTGCGGCTGATCCTGTTCGGGCGCTTTCCCTACGACGAGCAATGGCGTGCCGCAATCGCGACCGCAGTGATGATTGGGCTTGTGGTCGTTTCCCTGAATCCTCGGTTCTGGCGGCCTTGGTTGGGCCCGGTATGGATCGGCGGGCTTGCTGTTTACGCCCTTTTGATGTGGGGCGGCATTTTCGGGCTCAGCTTCATCGAAAGTTCCTATTGGGGTGGCCTGCCGCTGACCGTGCTGTTGACCGTGGTCGGCACCTTCTTCGGCTTGGTGGTCGCGGTGCCGGTCGCGCTTGCACGCTATTCCGGCTATCCAGTCCACCGCTGGGCAGCGACCCTTTATGTCGAACTGATCCGCGGTGTGCCGCTGATCAGTGTGCTTTTTATGGCGTCGGTCCTGCTGCCAATCTTCCTGCCGGACGGTTTCACGCCAAGTGGCCTGGGTCGGGTAATGGCGGGCATCGTCCTGTTCTTCGCGGCCTATATGGCTGAGGTCCTGCGCGGCGGGTTGCAATCGATCCCAGCGGGCCAGATTGAAGCCGCCAGGGCTTTGGGCATCAGCTATCCGGTCCTGATCGGGAAGATCGTCCTGCCGCAGGCATTCGAAGCGGTGCTGCCGGCCATGGTCAATCTGTTCATCGGCGCGCTGAAAGGCACGTCGCTGGTTGTCATCGTCGCGATGATGGATCTGCTCGGCGCGGCGCAGGCGTCGATGGCGGACCCCAACTGGATTGGCTTCTATGTCGAGGCCTATGCCTTCGCGGCACTGATCTACGTGATGATGTGCGGTTCCATCTCCTGGTACGGACGGCGTGTTGAAAAGACACTGTCGCGCGCCCGGGCCAAATAACTATGGGCCGTGCAAGCGGCCGTCCGAATAACGATATTTTTTTGGAGGCAACAAAATGACACGGCAGCGCATGTCTTTTCCAACGGGCGGACGCGGATGGGAAGACCTGAAGACAGAAATGAAAAGCCGGACGAAAGGCGATATCGACTGGCGCAATGGCCGCACGCCGCTGTTCGTCTTCTATTGCGACGAAGAGACCTATGAGGTCGGCAAGAAGGCCTTCTTTGAATTCTTTACCGAGAATGCCCTGGGTGGAAAACGCGCCTTTCACAGTATTGGTGGAATGGAACGGGATATTCTCGACTACGGGCTATCCCTGTTCTCCGCGCCGGATAGCGGTGAAGGGGTTTTCACCACGGGGGGAAGCGAGAGCATCTTCCTGGCCATGAAGGCAGCCCGCGACAAATTGCGTGCCGAGAAAGGGTTCCGGCCGGGTGAGGACAAACTGAACCTGGTCATGGGAATCACCGCGCATCCTGGCTTCGACAAAGCCGCCGCGGCGATGGATATCGAAATACGGCGCGGTCCGGCCGGCGATGACAAACGGATCGGCGCTGACAGCCTTCGTCCCCTGATCGATGACAGGACCATCGCCATTGTCGGTTCCGCCCCTTGTTTCCCGCATGGTGTCGTGGACCGGATCGATGAATTGTCTGACCTGGCCCTGGATGCGGGTGTCTGGCTGCATGTGGATGCCTGTGTCGGCGGGTGGCTCGCCCCGTGGTTCACGCGGATCGGGCGGTCGACGCCCGACTTCGACTTCCGTTTTCCTGGCGTGAAATCAATATCGGCCGACCTGCACAAGTTCGGCTTCTGTCCGAAACCCGCCTCGACCGTGTTCTATCGCGATACCGAGGACCTGGAACGCGCGAAGTTTGATGCCGATGCTTGGCCCAACGGCCGTTTCGTTACCGCGACCTTGGCCGGTACGCGGCCGGGCGGCGCCGTTGCCGCGTCCTGGGCCGTGTTGAACCATTTGGGTGAAAGCGGTTACTGCCGCGTGGCAAAGAACCTGTCATCGATGATCGATGCTTATGTCGAAGGGGTTGAGAAGGCCGGCTTTCGGATGATCGCGAAGCCCGACTTTTCTATCATCAACTACACAAGGGATGACGTTGATGTCTTCGCCGTGGCGGAGTTGATGAACGAACGCGGCTGGCTTCCCGGCCTGACGCGAAGTCCGAAGGGATTCCATTCCATGATGTCGCTGCTGCATGATGCCCCGCGTGAGGAATATCTGGCCGATCTATCTTGGGCGACCGAAAAGGTCATGGCCGGATCGGTCGACAAAGCCACGATCGAAGCGACCTATTGACCGGGCATATCGGGGATTAGGAGAATGGGGAGGGTCGCTGTCAATCCAACAGGACGGCGATCATCTCCGACCCATTCGCGATGTCGCTCGCGATCGTGTCTCCAACCGCTTCGGCATCGCCGCGGCGGACAGCCTTTATGATTTTCACATGGTTGTTATAACCGTTCAGACCTTGCCGATACTCAATCGGAAGCTTCGTGCGCGTCGGCCCGGTCAGCACCCACAACCCGTCGATGATACGTTCCAGATCCGGTTTTTCCGCGGCATGGTAAAGGCTGAAGTGAAACTCGGAATCGTAGCGAAGCGAATCATCGAACTCCTGCCGTTCGATACCGCCACGCATGGCTTCGTTCAGTTCCTCCAGCTTGTCTGCAAGGGGTTTTCCGGCCGTCTCAACCGCTAGTCTTGCGGCCATGGGTTCCAGCGATATGCGGATCTGGCTGATCGACCGATAGCGCTCCTTCCGCAAGACGGGGACAGAAAACATATGTGTTTCAGAGACTTCAATAGCGCCTTCCCGGACCAATCGGGCTATGGCATCCCGTGCCGGTGTCAGGCTGACCCCCATCGACCGGCTTAAGCTACGCGCGGTAATCCGCTCCCCCGGTTTCAGTTGACCCTGCAACAGCCGCTGGCGCAGCTCTGCATAGACCTGTTCCGTCAGTGTCGCGCCACGCACGATTTCCGTGTTTTTCTCAACTGATGCCAAAGGTCTGGTCCTAGTGGTGCCCGGCGGTTCAAGCGGTCATTGTGCCACAAAGTTTAGTGCTGCCTAAAGCACGTGGCGCAGTTTATCTTCATATCGCGTGACGGCAACTCCGAAGGCGCTGTTAAGCCGTGCGTCGTGCGGCTGGAAACATACCATCTTGCAAAGACATGGGGTATCGCGAACGGGCTATTTCAGCGTTACCACGGTGCGCTTACTGGGCATCTGTCCCTCAAATGGCGGTGGCAGGAAAACGCTGATAACGCCCGTATAGTCGCCAGGGGGCCAACCGCCGGGTGGCGTCTTCTTTCCCGCATACTGAAATTGGCGGGCCTTGTTGCGGGGGATGGTTTGGCTGGTCGTAATCAGCACGTCACCCTGCGGGCCGGTAACCGTGAACTGGATGCTGCTGCCTTCCGGCAAGCCATAGATGACCGCGTAGAGAACAAGCGCGGACCTGTTGCCCGGCAGTTCCGTTTGCGGCGGTGTTTTCTGAACGCTCTTCAAGGTGGGCACCGTCACCGCGAATCCGGCATGTCGGATAAAGGTGGGGTCGTAATCGCCGAACATGGCCAGCGCGTCTTCCGACCAAAGCGACGTGCCGCGCCCGCAATCGGGCGGGGAGGATGCGCTGTGACCGTTGAAGGGATCGACGATATCGGTGCCGTGGCTCAATTGGAAATGCAAGTGCGGCGTCTCGCTGAGGCCGGAATTGCCGATCAGGCCCAGGACGTCGCCTGCCTCGACCGTTTGTTTCGACGATACCCGAATGCTTCCCAATTTCAGATGACAATATTGGGTGAACCAGCCGCCGCCATGGTCGATGCGGACGCCGTTGCCGCATTCACGGCCCTGTTGGTCCGGAATGTCGTCGCCCAGCTTGTTGTCGGGGACGCCGTCGCGCACGCCCGTAATCGTACCGCCCGCGGCGGCCCGGATGGGCACGGTCTTGGCGGCGTTGAAAGCGTCGATGAGGGCGATGTCCGTCCCCTTGTGCCCTTCATAGGTTCGGGGGCCGCAATGGTGATCCTGATAGGTTGGACTGCTGTCCAAGTCGACGAAGGACAGAATCCAGCAGTCACCGCCGATCCGGCAATCGGCGGGAAATTCCAAGGGGGGCAGGTTTTGGGCACGCGCCCCGCTTGAAACAGCGGCCACCAGCAGAAAGGCGGCAAGAAGTCGGGACAGATTAAAACGCATGCTCCATCCCTACCGCAAAACGAAAATCGGCGCGAGCCCCGGCACTTAAAATGCCCGGGACCGCACCGATTTCGAACAATCGATTTGAATTACTGATTAGTGGGGCGGTTTAGAACAGTCCCTGTACCAGCCCTGCATCGTCCAAATGGATGGAATTGGCAGCCGGCGTGCGCGGCAGGCCCGGCATGGTCATGACCTCGCCACAGATTGCCACGATGAATTCCGCCCCGGCCGACAGGCGAACCTCGCGTACCGGCACCACGTGATTGGTCGGCGCCCCCTTCAGGTTCGGATCGGTGGAGAAGCTGTACTGCGTCTTCGCCATACAGACGGGCAGGTGGCCATAGCCGGCTTCTTCCCATTGTGCCAACTGGTCGCGGACCTTCTTGTCGGCGATGGCTTCTTCCGCGCCGTAGATGTTCCTGCAGATCGTATTGATCTTCTGGAACAGGCCCATGTCGTCTTCATAGAGCGTGCGGAACTGGGCGCCGCCGTTTTCGCAAAGCGCGACAACCTTGGTCGCCAGGGCTTCCGTGCCTTTCGACCCTTCGGCCCAGTGATTGCACTCGATGGCTTCGACGCCGAACTGCGTGACGTATTCCTGAACCGCCGCCAGTTCCGCATCCGTGTCCAAGGTGAAGCGGTTGATGGCGACCACAGCCGGAACGCCGAACTGGCCGACATTGCGGATATGGCGGCCCAGGTTTTCCAGGCCTTTCTTCACCGCTTCGACATTCTCTTCGCCCAGTTTGTCCTTGGCCACGCCGCCATGCATCTTCAGGGCGCGGATGGTGGCCACGATCACGGCCGCATCCGGGCTCAACCCCGCCTTACGGCATTTGATGTCGAAGAATTTCTCGGCTCCCAGATCGGCGCCGAAACCGGCTTCGGTCACGGTGTAATCGACCAGTTTCAGGGCGGCCTTGGTCGCGCTGACGGTGTTGCAGCCATGGGCGATGTTGGCGAAGGGGCCGCCATGGATGAAGGCTGGGTTGTTTTCCAGCGTCTGCACCAGATTCGGCATCAACGCGTCCTTCAGCAGAACGGTCATCGGGCCTTCAGCCTTCAGGTCACGGGCATAAATCGGCTCGCGGTCGCGGGTATAACCGACGACGATCGCGCCCAACCGGCGCTCGAGGTCCTTCAATCCATTGGCCAGGCAGAAGATCGCCATGACTTCGGACGCGACCGTGATGTCGAAACCGGTCTGGCGCGGGAAACCGTTGGCTACACCGCCCAGGGAAACAACCGTGTCGCGCAGGGCCCGGTCGTTCATGTCCATGACGCGGCGCCAAGCGACCCGGCGTTCGTCGAAGCCCAGGCTGTTGCCCCAATAGATGTGGTTGTCGATCAGAGCCGACAGCAGGTTGTGCGCCGAGGTGATGGCGTGAAAATCGCCGGTGAAGTGAAGGTTGATGTCTTCCATCGGCACGACCTGGGCGTAACCGCCGCCGGCCGCACCACCCTTGACCCCGAAACAGGGACCGAGCGAGGGTTCGCGCAGGCAGATCATCGCCTTCTTGCCGATAGCGTTCAGACCGTCGCCCAGCCCCACCGTTGTCGTGGTTTTGCCTTCGCCGGCGGGTGTCGGGGTGATCGCGGTGACCAGGATCAACTTGCCGTCGGGCTTGCTTTCCAGGCCTTCCAGAAAGTCGAAACTGACCTTCGCCTTGCTCGGGCCGAACTGCAGCAAAGCATCGGTCGGAATGTCGATCTTGGTGCCGATCTCGGTGATCGGCTTCATGGATGCTTCGCGGGCAATCTCGATATCGGACTTTGCCATTGTTTTCCCCTACCGGCATGAGGCCGCTTCTAGCGCGGCGCAAATTTTGATTTTTGAGATAAGCGATCCTTTTGGTGAACGGCACACCGATCACCATGGGGGAACGCTAGTACGAAGCGCTTATCGAGACTGCGCCCCTGCGACTTATTTTGCCGCACGCACGACTTTCCAAACCGCGACCCGTGGTTCAGCAGGGCAACGGTGGGGACAAGTGGCTATTTACCGGTGAAAACCGGTTCGCGTTTTTCGAAGAAGGCGGCCAGGGCTTCGTGGTGGTCTTCGGATGTATGGGCGATGCCTTGATAGGCGGCGCACATTTCCAGATGCGTGGCCAGGGATTGGTGCTGGCCCTCGCGCATCAAGCGTTTGGCGAAGCGGACGGCGATGGGCGCGCGGCTGGCGATCCGTTGTGCGATGCGTTGCGCTTCGGCGACAAGACCCGGGCGCGGCAGGATTTTGCTGACCAGCCCGATCTCCTTCGCCTTGGCGGCGCTTGCCGGCTCACCGGTCAACAGCAGTTCCGCCGCCGCCGCATTGCCGACGATGCGCGGCAGGAACCAAGCCGCGCCGTCGCCCGGCGCGATGCCGATATTGACGAAGGGCAGGCCGAATGACGCTTCGGGCGACGCTATGCGGATATCGCACATGCAGACAAGGTCGACCGCCGCGCCATAGCAGGGGCCGTTGACCGCCGCGATGGTCGGTATATCCAACCCGTAGAAAAGCGGCGGCACGCGCAGTACGCCCTTCAGATAGGCGTCGCGGATCTCGGACGGGCCGCCTTCGAACATGTCGGTCTTGTCCCGCATATGCTTGACGTTGCCGCCGGCGGAAAACGCCTTGCCGGTCCCGGTCAGCACGACGGCCCGGACCTGATCGTCCGACTTGATCCGTTCGACGGCGGCGATGAAGGCCTCGACCATGGTGCTATCGGAAAAGGCGTTCAACTCCTCAGGACGGTTGAAGGTCAGCGTGACCACATGGCCGTCTTGTTCGTAAAGCAGCGGGTCCGACATCTCAGAGGATCTCCAGAACCTGTTCCGGCGGCCGTCCAATGGCGGCTTTCGATCCCTTGATGACGACCGGACGTTCGATCAGGACCGGGTTTTCCGCCATGGCCTTGATCAGCGCCTTTTCGTCATCGACTTGGGAAAGGCCCAATTCTTTGTAGACGGTTTCCTTGGTGCGCATCAGGGCGCGCGCCTCGATGCCCAATTTTTTCAGAACATCCGCGATCTCGTCCGCGCCGGGAGGGGTCTTCAGGTATTCGACGATTTCCGGCTCGATCCCCTTGTCCTGCAGCAGGGTCAAGGTCTGGCGCGATTTCGAGCAGCGCGGGTTATGATAGATGGTGACGGTCACGTCGTTCCTCCCATTGCAGCGATTGAAAGACTGATGGCGTTCTACCGCCCCGGCGCGGGAAGTGCCATAGAGGCTTCGTCGCGCCTGTTTTTCCGCTGGGGCGGTGAAAGCATGCCTTGTGCGAATCATCACTGGTCAAAATTGGCCCTTCCTTGGTACCGTTGGGGAAATTCGCGGAATAACATGTGGTATTGCAATGCGTTACCTGGTTTTGGTCACCGTGTTCCTTGGTTTCGCCGCCGTGCAGGCTGTGTTCGGCGGGGATGCACGGGCGGAAGAGCGGATCGCGCTGGTCATCGGCAACAGCGCCTATACGAATACCAGTCCGCTCAGAAACCCGCTCAGCGACGCGCAATTGATCTCAGAGTCGTTGCGGGCAGTGGGTTTCACGGTCTTCGAATATTACGACCTGGACCAAAAGGACATGAAGCGCGCGGTCGTCGATTTCGGGGACGTGCTTGTGGGCAAGGGTCCGGACACGGTCGGCCTGTTCTACTACAGCGGCCATGGCATCCAGGCGAATGGGTCGAACTATCTGATGCCGGTCGATGCGACGGTGAAGCGCGAAAAGGATGTCGATATCGAAAGTGTCCGGGCCGAAACCGTCCTGCAGGCGATGGAGGAGGCGGGCAACCGCCTGAACATCGTCGTCCTGGATGCCTGCCGGAACAATCCCTTTGAAGCTTCCTACCGTTCCGCGAACCAGGGCTTGGCCCGCATGGACGCGCCGAGCGGGACCCTGATCGCCTATTCGACCTCGCCCGGCCGCGTCGCCACGGATGGGGAGGGACGCAACAGCCCCTATACCTTCGCGCTTGCGCGCGCCATGCGGACGCCGGGCCTGTCGGTCGAGGAAGCGTTCAAGCAGGTCCGCGTCCGCGTCATGGAAAAGACGAATGAGGAGCAGGTCCCGTGGGAAAGCTCCAGCCTCACCGGCGCTTTCAGTTTCGCCGGCGGCGTCGGTGGGCAGCCGGAACGGGTCAAACTGGCCGCGCTGCCGCCGGCCGGCGGGCAATCGACGGGGAATGCGGTGGACGACGAGGTCGTCTTTTGGCAGTCGATCCAGGCCAGTAACAGCGCATCCGACTTCCAGGCTTATCTCGACCGGTATTCGGAGGAAGGCATTTTCGGCTCCCTGGCCAAGAACCGGCTGTTCGAGTTGAAGAAGCCCGGCGCGGCCAAGGCGGTGCAGAACCGGTCCCTGATGACCGACGACGAAGCCGCCCGCGCCGCGATTGAAAAGGCGCAAACGATGATGGCGGAATTGCGCCAGAACAGCAGCCTGCTGATGGGGCGCAAGGAACAGAGCATGGCGGAACGGCTTGAAAAGTTCCGCGGCATGTTGGGTTTCATCGTCGATTTCGACGTCATGTCCCGTTTCGTCGTCGGTAACTACAAGGACCAGATGACACCGGAACAATACGAGAATTATCAAGCCCTCTACCGCGAACTTTTCCTGTCCGTCTACGACTTCACATCGGGACAGACCTGGGCCGGCGGGTTCGAGATCGAACAGGTCCGTCCCTATGGCGGGGACTATCTGGTAAAACTGCTGCTCGGCAAGCCGGGGCCGGATCAGAAGAAGGTCGGCTTGCGCATCCGCCGCAAGGATAAAAGCTTCTTCGGCTTCGTGATCATCGACGCGCTGGTCGCAAATGTAAGCATCCTGAAAACGCAGCATGACGATTTCCAGGCGATCCTGGCCCGCCAGGGCGTCGACGGGTTGATCGCGAAGCTGGAAGAACTGGCCGGACCGGTCGAAGCGCCGCTCGCGATTCCGAACTAGGGGCCAAGAGTCCCCTGACTGCGCCGCGGTCCTGGGCGGGCGATCGTGATTTTCATAACAGTTATGCCGCCCGGCCTATCGCCAATGCCTAAAGCTGTCTGTACGAAAGTGAGAGTGTGCACAGCCGTTGGGCCGTGCCGTTGGTGGATTGGATCCGGTATTATATGACGACCAAATCGGTGGGACGTGCCCCGGGCCAGACTGCGCGGGCCATGTCATGGATGGTGTTCGGCACCGTTGCTTTTGCGACGATGCACACCCTCGTCCGACATATCACCCAGGAAGTGCCTGTCTTCGAGGTCGCTTTTTTCCGGAATTTCTTCGCGGTCGTGGCCCTTACGCCGATGTTCCTGCGCTACGGTTTCACCCCGCTGAAGACAAAACGTATTGGTCTGCTCACCCTGCGCGGGGTGCTCAATATCGGGGCCATGCTCGCTTTTTTCTACGCTTTGTCGGTGACGCCCTTGGCGACCGTTTCCGCCCTGGGATTCAGCGCGCCGATCTTCGCCACCACGCTGGCAATGTTGCTCCTGGGGGAAGTTGTTAGGGCCCGCCGTTGGGCGGCGATCGTGATCGGTTTCGCCGGTGCACTGGTCATCATCCGGCCCGGCATCATCGAACTCGACTACGGCATGCTGGCCGTGCTGCTGTCCTCCGGCCTGTGGGCCTTGGCGCTAATGGTGATCAAGGTGCTGGGGCGGACCGAATCCAGCCTGACCATCACGCTCTATATGGGCCTGATCATGACGCCGCTTTCGCTCGGTCCGGCGCTCTATGTCTGGGTTTGGCCGACATGGGAACAGCTTGCCTGGCTAGCGGGGGTCGGCCTTGTTGGCGCCATCGCACAATGGTCGATGACCGAGGCATTGCGCCTGGGCGATACAAGTGAGGTTATGCCGCTCGACTTCCTGAAACTGATCTGGGCGTCGGTATTCGGGTATTTCATCTTCAGCGAGGTCCCCGACCTGTTCACCTGGATCGGCGGGCTGATGATTTTCGGCGGGTCGACCTATATCGCCATCCGCGAATCCGAAAAGCGGCGCCACACCGCGAAAGCCGACGCCGCGAGAGCCGAAGCAGCCGCGTTGGACCCCTGATCGGGGCGACCTGGGGAGACTTGCACGACCCTTTTTGTTCTCTTATTGTTCTTTTTGTGGGTGAGAAGAAAAAGGGAATGAGATGTCGGGCACGGTGGAAAAATACGAGCTTTTCAAATCACTGCATGACGGCGACACCGCCTTTGTGATTCCGAACCCGTGGGATGCTGGATCGGCGCGGATTTTGACCGCGATGGGATTCAAGGCGCTTGCGACCACAAGTGCGGGCTATGCGTTTTCCGTCGGTCGCCGGGACTCATTCGCCGGGTTGAGCCGGGCGGAATTGCTCGAAAATGCCAAGAACATCGTGGACGCAACCGACCTTCCGGTCTCCGCCGATCTGGAGGACGGCTTCGGTGCGTCGCCGGAGGTCTGTGCGGAGACAATCAGGATGGCGGCCGGGGTCGGGCTCGTCGGCGGATCGATCGAGGACGCGACGGGAAATCCGGAAGACCCGATCTTCGATATCGGTGCGGCGAAAGACCGGGTCGCGGCCGCGGCTGAAACCAGCGCCGGCTTGCCTTTCCTGCTGACTGCGCGCGCGGAAAACTATCTGTGGGGAAGGCCGGACCTGAAGGATACGATCAAGCGGTTGCAGGCGTTCTCGGAAGCGGGGGCGGACGTGCTCTACGCGCCGGGCCTGCCCGATATCGATGCGATCGCGACGGTCTGCCGGGAAGTGGACAAGCCGGTCAACGTGGTAATGGGTCTGCAAGGCGGGTCGTACAGCGTAGACGCCCTTTCCGATGCGGGGGTGCGTCGGATCAGCGTCGGCGGTTCCTTCGCGCGCGCCGCCTTGGGGGCCTTGAAACGCGCGGCACAGGAAGTCCTGGAGGACGGAACATTTACCTATGCGGCCGACGCGATGCCGGATGGCGAAGTCAGCAAACTGATGTCGCAAGGACATCTCGACGGGCGCGCATGATGGCATAGGGTGCGGCCCTCGGTTCTTAAATAACAAGGATGGATTGAATGATCACCGGTGGATGCGAGTGTGGGAAGGTCAAGTTCGAAGTCCCGTCCGTCAGGGATACGGTGACTGTGTGTCATTGCGGTCAATGCCGCCGCACCAGCGGGCATATCTGGGCCTCGACCAACGCGAAGTTTGAGGATGTCGCCTTTACGGAGGATGAGGGGCTCGTCTGGTTTGCCTCCTCGGATTTCGCGAAGCGGGGCTTCTGCAAACATTGCGGCTCCAGCCTGTTTTATCGCATGAACGACGAAGAAGGGATTGCGATCGCCGCGGGTTGTCTTGACGACGACAGCGGCCTGACTGTCGGCAAGCATATTTTCGTGGCAGACAAAGGTCGTTATTACGAGATCGGCGATAATGCGCCAAAGATCGATAAATATTAAATTATTGCAGTTACTTAACCTGTTCTCCGTGCACCTGACCGAAACCTATTCTTTCGGCTAAGCGGCCAAAAAGGGTCGTTTTCCACACAACTTGTCCCGCACCGGCGCGCAAGGTTGTGAAAACTTTGTGCGCCGCCCCGGCCTCTCGGGCGCGGCAGGGAGGGAGACGACAGGATGGCGCGTGCGTCGAGGCGGGAACGGCGGCAAAAACAGGGCCATGGGGTTGTGCCGCAATTGCCCTGGCAACGGGTAGATAACCCGTATCCCCCGATGGAACCCTTGAGCGCGGATCAGGTGGAGGCGATTCATCAGGCCTCCCTCAATATCCTTGAGAACCTGGGCATCGAGGTGATGGGAGAGGACGTACAGGCGCTTTTCCGGGACGCGGGCGCCAGCGTGGATGAAAGCTCGGGGATCGTCCGCCTGGATCGCGGTATCGTTGAGCAGGCGCTGGCGACCGCGCCATCGTCTTTCACCCTGACACCCCGCAATCTCGACCACGCCATCACGGTCGGCGGCAACCGGATCAATTTCGGGTTCGTTTCCGGCGCCCCCAATGTGCATGACCGCATCAATGGCCGCCGCGCGGGAAACATGGCGGATTTCGAGAAGCTGATGAAATTCGCGCAAAGCTTCAACTGCGTGCACTTCATGGGCAACCAGGTCGCCCCGCCGATCGAGCTGCCGCCCAACAATCGCCATCTGGACACCTATCGCGCGGCGCTGACGCTGACCGACAAAGTCATCAGCGGTGTGCCGATCGGCGGCGGGCGGATCCGAGATCTGATTGAGATGGTGGCGATTGTGCGCGGCTTGCCGGCGGCGGCGCTACAAGACGACCCGTCCGTCATCGGCAACATCAATATCAATTCGCCGCGCAAGCTGGACCTGGAAATGGCCCATGGGGCAATGATGCTGGCGCGGCACAATCAGGCCACGATCGTCACCCCCTTCACCCTGATGGGGGCGATGACGCCGGTCACCATGGCGGCCGCGCTGGCGCAGCAGAACGCGGAAGCGCTGCTTGGCATCACGCTGACCCAATTGGTTCGGCCCGGCGCGCCGGTGGTCTATGGGGCCTTCACCTCGAATGTCGATATGCGGTCCGGCGCGCCGACTTTCGGCACGCCGGAAAACGCAAAGGCCAATATGGCGGGCGCGCAGCTTGCGCGGCGCTATGGGCTGCCGCACAGAACAAGCGCCTGCAATGCGTCGAACACGGTGGACGCGCAGGCCGCCTATGAGACGGAAATGGCGCTGACCGGTGCAGTCTTCGGCCACGGCAACCTGATCTACCATGCGGTCGGGTGGCTGGAAGGCGGGCTTGTCGCGTCCTTTGAGAAGATCGTGCTGGATGTGGAACTGGTGCAGCACATGATGGGTCTGTTGAGCCCGATCGACACGTCCGATGCCGCGCTTGGCCTGGATGCCATCGCCGATGTCGCGCCGGGGGGGCATTTCTTCGGCTCGCCGCACACGATGGCGCGGTATGATACGGCGTTCTACCAGCCGATCCTGTCCGACTGGCGCAACAGCCAGGCGTGGGAGGAGGCGGGCGGTCAATCGGCGACCGAGCGCGCGACCGCTGTTTGGCAACAGGTTCTCGCCGGCTATCAGCAACCAGCGATGGATCCCGCCCGCGTGGAAGCGCTGGATGCCTATATCCGGCTACGGCGTGAAGAGATCGGCGACGGCGAGCCCTAGGCCAGGCCCCCCTCCCCAGACGATAGTTTCTTCCCCATCAATTCCTTACGGCGTTGGTTGAAACCGCTTGTCCGACCATGTCAACACGGTATGGTTTTAGGTTCAGGACCCCTATTAAAAAGCGGCGCCCATGACCTTGTTTGACGCATTGCCCGAGAAACTGCCGCAGCGTTTCGGGTTCGTCCTTGTAGAACACTTTCCGCTGATGGGGTTTGCCTCGTCATTGGAACCGCTCCGCGCCGTCAATCTGCAAACCGAAAAAAAGGTCTTTGACTGGGTCTTGCTGTCCGAAGACGGCCAACCGGTGGTCAGCAGCAGTGGATTGACGGTCGTGCCGGACGCGGCAGTGGGCGGTGACGATTTCGATGCCGTTGTTGTCGTGGCAGGACTGCATGCGGAAAGCGCGCATTGCCCGAACACGATCAATTGGCTGCGCCGTATTGTTCGCCGCGGGGTTACGGTTATCGGCGTTTCGGCTGCGTCCTATATTTTCGCCAAGGCGGGTATTCTGGATGGCCGCCAGGCGACCATTCATTGGGAACATGCGGACGGGTTTCGCGAAGACTTCCCGCATTTGGACATTTCATCAGAATTGTTCGAAATCGACGGGCCCGTCGTAACCTGTGCCGGCGGTACGGCCGCGATGGACATGATGTTGCATTTGATCGAGCAACAGCTTGGCCACAACGTCGCCACGCGGGTCACGGATTGGTTCCTGGTCAAACAGATCCGACAGCCGCATGAAGATCAGCGCATGGATCTCCGGGCCCGCATAGGGGTCAGTCATCCGAAGCTATTGGCGGCCATCGGTTTGATGGAGGAGAATCTCGAAGCGCCTTTGAACCGGAATGAGATCGCCGCCGCCGTTCGCCTGTCCACCCGGCAGTTGGAGCGTCTGTTCCAGAAATATCTGCGCTCAACGCCCAGGAAGTATTATTTTTCGCTTCGCATGCATAAGGCCCAATTGTTGCTGCGCCAGACAACGCTGCCGATCCTGGAGGTCGCCTTGGCCAGCGGCTTCGTCTCCGCCTCTCATTTCGCGAAGAGCTATCGTGAGTTCTTCGGGCGAAATCCGCGGGCGGACAGGGGACACGGCAAGTAATCCAAATTCGAAAATCCCGTCATCATCCCTGTTTGCCAATGTCGTCCAATCGCTTCTGAAGGGTCATCCTGTCGAGGGATGCGATCGGCAAATTGACGAATATCGAAATACGGCTCGCCAGCATCCGGTAGGTGTCAGCGAAGGCGGCGGCGACTTCGGCTTCTGGCCCATCATGATATTTCGGGTCAGGTACGCCCCAATGCGCGGTCATCGGTTGTCCTGGCCATACCGGGCAAACCTCGTCGGCGGCCGTGTCACAGACGGTGAAAACGAAATCCAATGCGGGTGCATCGGGTTTGGCGAATTCGTCCCAGGATTTGGAGCGGCACTCGTCCGTGGGGTGGTTGAGGGTCTTGAGCAGCACCAGGGCGCGGTGATCCACTTCGCCGGCGGGGTGGCTACCTGCGCTGAACCCTGTGAATTGGCCTGCACCTTCGCGATTGAGGATGGCTTCGGCCATGATGCTGCGTATGGAATTCCCGGTGCATAGGAACAGGACATTGAAATGTCGTTGGTTCATTTCGCTTTTCCTTGAAAGACCCTGTCAGATTTAACCGCAGCCGTGGTGGGCCCGCCGGCTTTGACTTGAATGCCGCACAGTTCCGGGCGACCGTTACAGCAATCCTCGGAAAGATAGGCGAGAAGCGCCCGTACTCCGGCGACGTCCACCGCATAGAAAACATTCCGGTGGTCGCGGCTGGATTGAACCAGATCGGCCTTCTCCAGCAATCGCAGGTGAAAAGACATATTGGGCCCGGTCAGGCCGAGCTGCGCCGCGAGGTCCCCAGCCGCTAAACCGTTCGGCCCGGTTTCTATCAGCAGCCGAAAGGCATTCAGCCGATGCATATGCGCTAAAGCGCCAAGTTTCGTGACGGCGGTGTGCGTATCCATAAAAGCCTTATTTCAAGAGATATTGAAATGAGCAAATGAAGCTTTGATGACGGCTCCGTGACACCTGGTGCCCAGCTGTTTGTCCTTTCCAAGTTGTATCGCCGTTAGGGTCAGAAAAACTCACCGCAGGGCGCCCCGTCGATAGCTTGTCGCTAATATAGAAATCCAATGTCGCATTCGTGATTTGAATAAGAGCGACTTTCCGAGATTTGTTAGCGCAGATCGTCAGAGACCGCCTGGCTCCGAAGACGGTTGTGATACGTTTATTTCGGAGTGGGTGCGATGTCGCCATATCTATCGCTTTCCCGGCGTCTGCGTGTGACGCCGTTCAGCCGCCGCGTCGATGCCGCGGGCGTGCAGGCTTATACCGTTTATAACCACATGCGCTTGCCGACGATGTTCCAGTCGGCTGAGGAAGACTGCCGGCACCTGAAGCAAAAGGTGCAGATCTGGGATGTGGCGTGTGAGCGCCAGGTCGAGATCGTCGGCCCCGACGCCAAGCGGTTGATGCGGATGTTGACGCCGCGCGACCTGGAATCGATGGATGTCGGACAGTGCCGGTACATTCCCGTGGTCGATGAACGGGGCGGAATGCTGAACGACCCGGTCGCCCTAAAACTGGCTGATGATCGCTACTGGATATCGCTGGCCGATAGCGACCTTCTTCTTTGGGTTAAGGGCCTTGCGATTGGCGCGCGCTTCGATGTGGACGTGAATGAACCCGATGTATCGCCCCTGGCGGTGCAGGGACCGCAATCGGATACACTGATGGCGCGTATTTTCGGTGACGCGGTGCGGGACATCCGGTTTTTCCGGTTCGGCGTATTCGAATATGCCGGGCGTGAGCTGCGGATCGCGCGCTCGGGATATTCGAAGCAGGGCGGTTTTGAAATTTATGTTGAAGGGTCCGACCTGGGCGAGCCGATTTGGGATGCGTTGTTCGCGGCCGGTATCGACCTCGACGTGCGGGCCGGCGGCCCGAACATAATTGAGCGGGTTGAATCCGGACTTCTCTCCTACGGCAACGATATGACGCGTGAGAATTCGCCCTTTGAATGCGGGCTCGGCAAATTCTGCGATCTGGACACTGCGGAGACCAGTATCGGGCGCGACGCCTTGTTGCGGGAACGGGACCAAGGTCCGCTCAGAATGATCCGCAGCCTTGCCATCGAAGGACCGGCACTGCCGCCATGTGCGGGTGAGTGGCCGGTCGTGGCGGATGGTGTCCGGATAGGGCAGATCACATCCGCCGCATGGTCGCCGGATTTCGAGACAAATGTGGCGATCGGCATGATTGATAGAAGCCATTGGCATGACGGAAACCAAGTGATCGTCGAGACGATCGAAGGCGCCCGTTCGGCTGTTGTAAGAGAAAAAAGCTTTAACTAACTGACTCTTATGCCATTTCTGAAAAAAGGTTTGGCGAACGAATCGATTCGGGTATGGTGATTCCGCTGGCCGCCGATATCGGCGGCGCTGGTTAAGATTTCTTTCGCGGTTTCCTGCCGGGAAGACGTCTGACGGGTGGGGAGAACCAGAATGGTGCCGGGATGGTAAGGGTCAAAAGAGCGTTGTCGACGCTGGCGCAGGAAGCGCTGGAATTGATTGCAGGGGCAACCGTATTCCATACGGTGCAGGATACGGGCAGCATGCATCTGCATGCCCAGCATGGGAATGCCACGCTGACTTTAGTGGTTCCGATGGCCGTTTGGTCGGAACTGCGTCCGCTTGTCGAATGGACTGACGAGCCTGTACTGGGCGGTCAGGTTCTTCGATGCAAGCGAAGCACCACCGTACGGCTTTTCGACAAGCCGCCCGTTCCATCAAACGAAGTGCAGGGCGTGGACGACGTGACTTTCGAACAGCTTGATCTACCCTTGCCGACATTGAGCGAGCATGCGGCTTTGGAAGCCGCCGGGCAGCAAACCCTGAATCTTTCCATATAAAATGCGGTATTGGCGGCCCTAGGGGCAATTGGCGGCCAATTTTCGTAATCCGAAACCATTGGTAAACAAACCTGTGGCGCACTGCATATGGCTTTGCGCGGATGGGCCTGTTTATCCTCCTTATTAGCTGTTTGCGCCGCAATATATAGAATTTTTCTTTTATTACATAGGGTTAATAAACAGAAGGCGCTTGACCAGGGAAGCATTGCCCGGTTCACTCACGAAACCGTGATCAAAGTGCATCCTTAAAAATCAGGCCTGATGACCGAAGCCAGATCCGACCAGAAAATGCATATCGGCCCGCATGCGGTGTCGGTATGGCCGAAAGGGCTTGGGCTGAAGCACCTGGATCCGTTGGTCTGTGTCACGGTGTTTCCAGACAATGATGTCATCCGCGCTGTGCTGGAACCGAAACTTCTTGAAGCTGAAAAACGGTTCCGGGAGAACGAACCCAACCGGTGGGAGGGGGGCGGCGGCGCCAAGATCAGGGATATCGGCGACTGGGACTGTCCCGCGATGAAACTCTTGAGCGCGCGCGCCATGGCGGCGTTCAAAAAGGTTACCGGCGCTGAGACGGCATTCATCGATGATGTCTGGGGCAACGTCTATCGCAAGGGTGATTTCATCGGTCCCCACGGGCATCGCCGAACGGAAGTCAGCGTTGTTTATCACCTTGTTCCACCGAACGAAGAAGACAGACAGAATTTCAACGGCGCCTTGGGGATCACCGATCCGCGTGTCGCGCGGTGCTGTCCGACGGCGAAAGGGCTTGTCACCTCGCAGGTTTATCCGCCGTTGAATCCGGGCGCGATGATATTGTTTCCCAGTTTCGTGACCCATTATGTGACGCCGCATATCGGTGACGGTCACCGCATCAGCATCGCCTGGAACATCGATCGCCGCGATATCCCCGGCGATCCGCAAGATGAATCGCTTCTGTAGTTTCTGGAAATGTGGCTGCCCGGGAACCATCCCGGGAATGAAAAAGGGCGGCCAAAAAGCCGCCCTTTCCCATGACTGCTGCTGTCGGACCGGTCAGCCCGCTGCGGCTACCGCCCGCTTGGCCATCACGCTGATCAGGTGTGCGCGGTATTCGGCGCTGGCGTGAATGTCGCTGTTCAGGCCATCCGGCGATACCGAGATGCCGGAAACTGCATCGGGCGAGAAGTTGCCGGCCAAGGCCGATTCCATCTCGGTGACACGGAAGACACCGTCGTCGCCGGCGCCCGTCACGGCGACGCGAACGCCGTCCGAGCCTTTGGCGACGAAAACGCCGACCATGGCGTAGCGGCTCGCCGGGTTGGCGAACTTTACATAGGCGGCCTTCTCCGGAACCGGGAACTTGATGGACGAGATGATTTCATCTTCGTCCAACGCGGTGTCGAACAGCCCGGTGAAGAAATCCTCAGCCGATAGTTCGCGCTTGTTCGTCACCACGGTTGCGCCAAGCGCGACCAGGGCGGCCGGATAGTCCGCCGCCGGGTCGTTATTGGCGATGGAACCGCCGATGGTGCCGCGGTTGCGGACTTGCGGATCGCCGATATTGTCGGCCAGTTCCGCCAGGGCCGGGATGGCCCCTTTTACATCGGCTGAGGCCGCAACGGCACCGTGGGTGGTCATGGCCCCGATGGTGACCGTACCGCCGCCGACGGTAATGCCGACCAAGTCACCGATACCGCCCAGATCGACCACGTCGCTAGGGGCGGCCAGTCGCTGCTTCATGGTTGGGATCAAGGTCATCCCACCGGCGACCAGCTTGCCGTCTTCGGCGCCCGCGATGGCGGACGCTGCATCGGCAAGCGAACCTGGTTTGTGGTAGTTGAAGTCGTACATCCTGTCTTCTCCTTAACAAACGTCTCGACGAAACGTCGCTTGCCTCTTGTTACTCCGCGGCCGCTTTCGCGCCCTGGATTGCCTGCCAAACCTTTTGCGGCGTGGCGGGCATTGAAATGTCCGTGACGCCCAGGCCGCTCAACGCATCGACGATCGCGTTGATCACGGCGGGCGGTGACCCGATGGCGCCGGTTTCCCCGACACCTTTGACACCCAACGAGTTGTGTGCGCAAAGCGTCACTTCGTTGGAGGTTGAGAAATTTGGCAGGTCGTCCGCCCGGGGCATCGTGTAATCCATATACGACCCGGTCAGCAGTTGCCCGTTATCGTCATAGATGCAGCCTTCCAGCAGCGCCTGGCCGATCCCTTGGGCCAATCCCCCGTGGGTCTGTCCGGCGACGATCATCGGGTTGATGACGCGCCCGACATCATCGGAGGCGGTTACCCGGTCGACCTTGACCACACCGGTATCGGGATCGACTTCCACTTCGACGATGTGGCAGCCGCCCGGATAGGTGAAGTTCATCGGATCGTAGAAGGCCTGCTCCTCCAGCCCCGGTTCCAGTGTGTCATGCGGGAAGTTGTGGGGCACATAGGCGGTCAGGGCGACTTCCCCGAAGGTCATTTCCTTATCGGTCCCGGCGACGGTGAACTTGCCGTCCTTGAACTCGATATCCGCTTCCGCCGCTTCCAGCACATGGGCCGCGATCTTCTTGGACTTGTCGATGATCTTGTTCATCGCCTTCATCATCGCTTCACCGCCGACCGCCAGCGAACGGGACCCGTAGGTCCCCATGCCGAAGGCGACCTTGTTGGTATCGCCATGGCTGATCTCGACTTGGTCGAGCGGCAGGCCGAGCGTTTCCGAAACCAACTGCGCGAAGGTCGTCTCGTGACCCTGGCCGTGGCTGTGGGATCCGGTGAAGATCGTCACGGAGCCGGTTGGATTGACTCGAACATTCGCGCTTTCGAACAAACCAGCCCGTGCGCCAAGCGACCCGACGACCGCAGACGGCGCGATGCCGCAGGCTTCCACATAAGTGGAATAGCCCAGGCCACGAAGCTTGCCTTTCGCTTCCGACGCCGCCTTGCGCGCGGCGAAACCGTCGACATCCGCATTCTTCATCGCGGAATTGAGCGTCGCCTCGTAGTCTCCGCTGTCATATTCCAGCGCGACCGGCGTTTGATACGGGAAGGCGTCCCGCGGAATGAAGTTCTTCCGGCGGATTTCATCCTGGGGAATCCCCATTTCCCGCGCGGCCCGGTCCACCACCCGCTCAATCAGGTAGCTGGCTTCCGGGCGGCCTGCGCCGCGATAGGCATCGACCGGCGTGGTATTGGTGAAGATCGCCTTCACACCGGCATAGATCACCGGCGTCGTGTAAACGCCCGCCAGCAGGGTGGCGTAAAGATAGGTGGGAACGCAGGTCGCGAAGGTCGACAGATAGGCGCCCATATTCGCCTTGGTGTTGACCTTCAGCGCCAGGAACTTGCCGCTTTCGTCCAGCGCCAGCTTGACGTTGGTGATGTGGTCGCGGCCATGGGCGTCCGTGATGAAGCTTTCCGACCGGTCCGCCGTCCACTTGATCGGCCGGCCGACCTTGGGTGCGGCCCAGGTGACGATGGCTTCTTCGGCGTAGTGATAGATCTTCGATCCGAAACCGCCGCCGACATCGGGCGCCACGATGCGCAGTTTGTGCTCAGGAATCTGCAGCACGAAAGCGCCCATCAGCAGCCGGATGACATGCGGGTTCTGGCTGGTGGTGTAGAGGGTGTATTCCCCTGTCGCCCTGTCGAACGAACCGATCGCCGCGCGCGGTTCCATGGCGTTTGGGATCAGACGGTTGTTGACGATGTCGATCTCGGTCACGTGATGCGCGCCGGCGATCGCCTTGTCGACCTCGCCTTCGTCCCCCAACTCCCAATCGTAGCAGAGGTTGTCGGCGACATCGTCATGGACCAGCGTGCCGCCGGCCAGGGCCTTGTTCATATCGACCACGGCGGGAAGTTCCGAATAGTCGACTTCGATCAATTCGGCCGCGCTGCGCGCCTGAGCCAGGGTTTCCGCGATGACGACCGCAACCTGATCCCCGACATGGCGGACCTTGCCTTGCGCCAGCGGCGGGTGGCCGGGTTCGGCCATCGGCGAACCGTCCTTGTTGTGGATCTGCCAGCCGCAGGGCAGGGAGCCGACTTCCATGTCAGCCCCGGTGAAGATCGCGACGACACCCGGCGCGGCAGCCGCGGCGGAAGTGTCGATCGAATTGATCGTCGCATGGGCATGGGGACTGCGCAGAATATACGCGTGGGTTTGTCCCGGCTGGTTGATGTCGTCGGTATAGGTTCCGCGTCCGGTCAGGAAACGGTAATCCTCCAAACGCTTCACGGAAGCGCCAATGCCTGTCTCGCTCATTTTACCACTCTCTCCCTGGACGTCGTTCGACCCGCTTCCCGCTTGGGACCTGGTCGATGGTCGCCGTCACGTTGATGCACGTCATAGGTCCTGGGGCGCCTTTCCGGTCTTTTCCCCGCGGACCGCCGTTACATGTTCGCGGCGCCCTCTTTGATGGACTTCACGATGTTGTGGTAGCCGGTGCAGCGACAGATGTTGCCTTCCAGCCATTCACGGATTTCTTCCTCGCTCGGGTTCTTGTTGTTGTTGGCGAGGTCCACCGCGCTCATCACCATGCCGGGGGTGCAGAAACCGCACTGCAGGCCGTGATTGTTGCGGAAGGCTTCCTGCATCGGGTGCAGTTCTTCGCCATTGGCCAAGCCTTCGATGGTCGTGACCTCGGCACCGTCGGCCTGGACGGCCAGCAGGGAGCAGGACTTCATCGACTTGCCGTCGACATGGACCACGCAGGCACCGCATTGGCTGGTGTCGCAACCGACATGCGTTCCCGTCAGCCCCAGATTTTCGCGTATAAACTGAACCAGCAACGTCCGCGCTTCGACTTCACCCGAAACGGACTTGCCGTTCACCGTCATGGAAACGGTCGGCATACCATGCCCTCCCTTGCGTTAAACAATAAGCCAGATTGTAAAAGGCGGAATGTCCCTGAAGTCAAATACCCAGGCAACAGATACCCGGATACCAGATTGTCCCGCCGCGTTGTCTTGATGGAGAAGGACCCGTCCGGCCCCTCGCGCACCCCGTCTTGTTCGACAGCCTTTTGTGATGGCCGCTTCTACCGGAAGGATTTTGGGGCCGCCCCAATCGTAAATCAACCCTGATCCCTGTGAGACTAAGGAACAGTGGGTATTCCCGCAGAGGGTAGAATGTTGCGCGCCGGGAGGAGAACTCCCCACGCCCCGGGCATTTCCGAAAGCTGCGCGCACTTTCCCGGGCAACGTACATTTTTCCAGCCGGGGGGCATTCCCCTTTCAGGTCCCCTGTTCCTGTACTAGCGTATTCCCGGTCGGAGGAAACGGCGGAAAGCCAAAATGGTCGATAGGCGGGAAAAAGCGCTCAAGAGAAGGGCGCGGCGCAACGGGATTGTGCTGTTGTCGCGGTTCGTCTTAACCGTGATGCTCTATGTTCTTTACGAGGTCTGGCACGATGTGATTCCCGGTGCGGACCCGAACCTGCCGGATTCCATTCTCTACATTCTGCGTCAGGTCGTCGGCGTCTTCCTGTTCATCTCGGGCGCGATGACGATCAATTTCGCGTTGCGGCATTATTTCTGGCAGGGCTGGGTGGCGTCGCGGGCGGAAGCCGAGGTGCCGACCCTGTTAATCGACATCACGGCCTTCCTGGTTTGGCTGACCACGCTGATCCTGACGCTCAGCGTCATTTTCGATGTTTCGGTTTCGGCCTTCGTCACCACGTCGGGGATCGTCATCGCGGTCATCGGATTTGCTCTGCGTTACATGATTTCCGATGTCTTCACCGGTATCGCGCTGGGATTGGAACGCCCGATCAATATCGGCGACTGGGTCCAGATCGACGATGGAACGCTTGGCAAGGTAGTCGAGATCAACTGGCGCGCCACCAAGCTGAAGACCAAGAATCATACCGGCGTGGTGATCCCGAACACCTATCTTGCCACCCATCCTTTCACGAATTTCAACTGGCCCGAGAACTATTTCCGCGCCGAATTCGAAATCGTCCTGGGATATGACGTGACCGTGCACCAAGCGGAACGCATTTTGCTGTCGGCGATCAACCAGGTGGACGAATCGGCGGCCGTCCCGCAGCCGCCGAATATCCGGGTCAAGGAATACACGGCGCGCGGCATCAATTGGCAGGTCCGTTTCTGGGTGCCACGGCATGAGGATTTCGGCCCGATCCGGCACAAGATCGCCCATAATGTCCTGCGCAACTTGCATTTCGCCGGTCTCAGGGTTCCGCACGACATGCTGGACCTTACCCGGTCCATTCAAGAAGGCGACGAACACGACCCCATTAAGCGGGACGTCATGTTCCTGCGAGACGTGCATCTGTTCGATTCCATGAGTGACGACGAATTGGAAAAGCTGCGCAGCCGGATGAGCGAGCGTCTGTGCATCCAAGGCGAAGCGATTGTCCGGCAGGGTGAAGAAGGGGATTCGCTTTTCCTTATCCGCGAAGGGTATTTGGACGTCTTCATCGACAATGAAGACGGGGACCGGCTGATGGTTGGCCATTTGATGCCCGGCATGTTCTTCGGGGAAATGTCCCTGCTGACGGGCGCGCGGCGGGCCGCGACCGTTATCCCGAGCGTAGATGCAATGGTCTTCCAGATCAGGAAGGACGACATCCGCTCGTTCCTCGAAGAAAGCGAAGATCTCGTCCGGCAGTTGAGCCTCGCGCTTGCCGAACGGCAAATGCTGAACGACCGCAAACTGACGGAAGGCCTGCCGCCCCAGGATATGGAGCGCGAGCGGCAAACCGCGGCCGATCGATTGTTCCAGAAGATCCAGGGCTATTTCGGCCTGATGTACTGACCGCCCTCGGCTGGGCCTATCTGGCCGGTGCGGCTAACCGGCGTTCCGGTCGTCCTTGTGTCGCGCCAATGCCTTGGCGTAGCGCGGCATGACGTCGGGCATCATGCTGTCGCCCTCACTCGGGCGGTCGACGCCGAATACATGTTTCGGGAAACCCAATTCCTTCTGAATCGCCCAGATCTCGTCATGCTTGTCCGGCGGGAAGATTTCCGCCGGCTCGCCGACGGCCACCCAGCCGATGGGAACCATGCTCCCCGGTGCTAAAGCAGTGCGCAGATGCACGACACCGTTGATGCGCACCTCGCTGTTGGTCCCGATCCGGGCGCCGTTGAAGATCGACGCGCCAGTGGCGATGAAGCAATTGTCCTCAACCGTGCAGCCGGTCAGATGGGCGCGGGGCCCGACCAGGCAATTGTCCCCCAGCGTCAGGGGATTGCCGCGAATACCGCGCAGCACGGCTGAATCCATGACGACGCAGTTCGCGCCGATCTCGATCGGGCCGGATTCGGCGGTGAGGACGGCCCCAAAGCCGATGGAACTGTTGGCGCCGATTGTAACATCCCCGCAAACCGTCGCATTTGGTGCCACGCGGGCGCTGGGGTGGATGTTGGGCACCTTGCCGTCATGGGCCAATATCATTTTGCTGCTTCCTTTCCCGCCGTTTCGATATCCCGCGCCTTGCACCCGATCGGACAGACCGCGCCGTCGCATATCTCGTGGTCGCAGAACCGGCAGAGGAAGCGTGCGTCCGCCCGGCTCGCCACCTCCTGCGGAAGAATCTCGTCGAGCAGGGTGGACAAAAGGGCGGCCTTTTCCGCCGATAGCGGGGCCAACAGTGCCTTCAAGGCCGCATTGCGGCGGCCCAGAAGGGTCGCCGCCCGTGCTTCGCCCGCTGCGGTGAGGGATATGTCGATATCCTTGCCGTCGCGTTTCGGATGCCTCCTGGTCAGCCCGGCATCGCGGAGTTTTTCCAACAGGCGGACTGTGGCCGGTTGAGACAGCCCCAGGATCCGGCTCAACCGCGTGCCGGTAAGCGGCGCGTGGAAGTGCAGGGTCAGAATCGCCGCCACCGTACTGGGCGAGGCATCGTCGAACGCTTGGCTCATCGCGGCGTCCAAGACGCTCCACAAGGCGCCAAGTTTGTTTTCTGTCACTTCATCATGCATGCAGTATGCATATAAAGGAAAGTCGGTTATACGCAAGGGGTTTTTGCGACGGTAAGGCACGACAGAAGCCGGCGCCGCTTGGAAAAGGGGCGCCGGCTATTCCTCTCCCATTGCGTCAGCGGTCGGGCGTATGCCAGTCGGCGGGCTGCACCTTGCGGCGGCGCAAGCGGATGGCAAGGCCAAGCGCCACGCCGACGCCAATGGCGACGGTAAGGTCCACCATCACGGTCAGAACCAGGGTCACGACCAGCAACAGCCGGTCCGCAATCGGCTCCGACATATAACCGCGCCAGCGATGCGGTTCGCTCATGTTCCAGGCCGTCAGGATAAGCAGGGCCGCCATGGCCGGCATCGCCAGATAGCCCGCCAACGGCGCGGCCAGCATCATCACCGCCAGGATCACCAGGGCATGAACGATTCCGGCGACGGGCGTCTTGCCGCCGGCCCGGATATTCGTCGCGGTCCGGGCGATGGCGCCGGTCGCGGGCAGCCCGCCGAAAAGCGTGGAGGCGATATTCGCCGTTCCCTGCGCGATGACTTCCGCGTTGGGGCGGTGACTGCCGCCGATGGATCTGTCCGCGACCATCGCCGACAGCAGCGATTCCACGCCGGCCAAAAAGGCGATGACGAGGGCGGACGGCAACAGTTCGATGACCCGGTCCAAGGTAAAGACCGGCAGGCTGGGCAAGGGCAGGTGATTGGGCAATTCCCCAAAGCGGGAGACGATGGTGTCCACCTGAAGACCCAGGGCGGCGACCACGGCCGAGGATACGGCCACGGCGACGATCAGGCCTGGAAATTTCGGAAACGCCTTGCGCAGCAGAACGATGGACAAGCCGGTGCCGAGGCCGATGGCGACGGCGGCGAGATTGATCGATTGCGCGGCCGTGCCGAATTCCGCCCAGTCGACTTGTCCTTCCAGGCCCAGGAAATCGCTCAACTGGCTTTTGGCGATGATGATGGCGATTCCGATAGTAAAACCGTTGATCACCGCTTCCGGGATATAGGCGATCAGGTTGCCGATCCTGAGGAACCCCGCGATCAGCAGGATGATCCCCGCCATGAAGGTGGCGATCAGCAGGCCGTCATAACCGTGATCGGCGATGACGCCATAGACGACGACGATGAAGGCGCCGGTCGGCCCGCCGATCTGAACGCGGCTGCCGCCCAGCAGGGAAATGAAGAAACCGCCGATGATGGCGGTCACCAACCCTTGGGCCGGCTCCGCGCCGGACGCGATGGCAATCGCCAGGCTGAGGGGCACCGCCACCATCGCGACGGTTGCGCCCGCCAGGCAGTCAGACGTGAACAGGGACCAGGAATAGGTCTCCAGCGTGGTGATGATTTTCGGTTTCATGCTCGTGAACCCGCCGGATTTTTGGGCCACCGGCACGGCGGCCATGCGGTTGATTGGAAACGATTGGTATCAAACAATGCCGTCCCGCCGCAGACAACGGGATTTACGGAACAGGTCTATGTCGGGCGAAGCTTGCCAAGCAGCGCCGCAAGCTGTTCCGCTTCCTCGCCAGTCAGTTTTTCCTGCACATCGGTCCGAAGGGCGTTGGCATAGACTGGCCACATCTGCGCCCGAATGTCGCGGCCCGCCGGCGTTATGGTGACGATTTGTCCGCGGCCGTCCGCCACGCAATCCGCCGTCGTGACATACCCGGCATCGGCCAGACGTTTTAGCAGACGGGACGTGCCGTATTGCGGCAGCAGCAGCCGTTCCTTGATCTCGAAGGGGCGTATTCCGCCCGGGCCGGCGCGCTCCACTTCCAGCAAGACATCATACCAGGACAGCGGTGGAAGCCCTTCGTCTTTCAAATTGGCCTCGATCCGGTCGACCAGAATTCCCGAAATGGAAACCATTCGGGTCCAGACCAATTCGGCGCTTTTGTTCAAACGTTTCGGCATGATCCGTTTCAATCATATGAATGCAAATGCATCAAGCTTGACGGGTGAGGCGGCCGAGCCAATATAGATGCAAATGCATGTAAAATTTACCAGAGAGGAAACTGCCATGACGAAACTTGTATTGGTCAGCCATGCCCTATGCCCCTACGTGCAGCGGGCGGCGATATCGCTTGTTGAGAAGGGGGTGGCTTTCGACAGGCGTGATGTGGACCTGGCGAACAAACCCGATTGGTTCCTGGAAATATCGCCATTGGGGAAAACGCCGGTTCTGACAGTGGCGGGCGAGGCGATTTTCGAATCCTCTGCGATCCTGGAGTATCTTGAAGACACCCTGGCGCCGTCACTGCATCCGGATGATCCGGTGCTCAAGGCACGGCATCGCGGTTGGATAGAGGTGGGAAGCGCGGTCCTGAACGATATCGCGGGCCTATACGGCGCGAAGGATCGCCAGGGCTTCGATGCCAAGGCAGCGGCGCTCAAGGCAAAGTTTGCCCGTGTGGAGGCGGCCTTGGGCGAGGGACCGTATTTTTCAGGTGCGGATTTCAGTTTGGTCGACGCGGTCTTTGCGCCGGCATTCCGATATTTCGATACCTTCGATCATATCGGGGATTTCGGCATTCTCGCGGATTTGCCGAAAACGATGGCGTGGCGAAAGGCGCTCGGCCGAAGGCCCTCGGTGATAGCCGCCATCGATAGCGGCTATCCCCAAAGGTTGCATGATTTTCTGCTGCGCCGAAACAGCTTCATCAGTGAGCTGATATCGGAACAGTCGCTGCGCGTTTAGCTGTTGAAGCTATAGATCAACAGGCCGGCGGCCACGATGACCGCAAGCACCCAGATAACCGGGCTCAAACCTTTGCGCTTTGCCGAGGTTTCATTGACGGCTTCCGTCGCGGCCTTGGCGGCGGCGGCCTTCACATCCGTGTCGCTCGCGGGCGCCGGGGCTTCTGCCTGTTTCGCCGCCGGCTCGGCCGCAGGAGCTTCTACGGGGGCTTCGACGGGGGCTGCAGGCGCTGGTTCTTCAACGGGCGCAGGCGTCGGGGAGGGGGCGGCCGCGGCGGTTGCAGCAGCTTCCGTGTCGGCGGCGGCCGGCGCGCTGCCTGCATCGCCTGCACGCGCCATGACTTCTTCGTTGAATTTCGAGAAGAATTCGCCCGCCATCTTCTTCGCGGTTGAGTCGATCAGGCGGGAGCCGATCTGCGCCAGCTTGCCCCCGACATTCGCGTCGACTTCATAGCTGAGCACGGTTTCATCGCCGTCTTCCGCCAGCGAGACAACGGCCCCGCCTTTCGCGAAACCAGCGGCGCCACCCTTGCCTTCGCCGGAAATCTTATAGCCTTTCGGCGGATCGATATCGGTGAGCGACACCTCGCCCGCGAATTTCGCCTTCACCGGGCCGACCTTGGCCTGAACCGTGGCGGAAAATGATGTGTCTGAGGTCTTCTCCAAGGTCTGGCAGCCCGGAATGCAGGCCTTCAGTACGTCCGGGTCGTTCAGCGCTTCCCAAACCACCTCACGCGGGGCCGAGATTCGCTCTTCACCTTTCATATCCATGGTGATCGTCCTTTACTTCTCTCTCGCGCGGCACATGCGATTTGAACATATGCGGATTTAATACGCGCCGATTAATCCTTTACGGCCAAAGCCCGGTGGGCGCTTGGCGCGGAACATGTCGAGGCTTTGCGCCCATTGTCTGCGGAATTGAATTAGGATGCCGCGCCAATATCCGCAAGCCCGGCAAAAGGACTAAGACTGTTGCCGCCTAGCCACCGAGCAACTGTCCCAAAATTCGGCTTGGAAGAAAAGTGAAGGCGAAAGCGATAACCAAGCCGATCCCGGCGCCGGTCATCCACCCCCGGTGTGATGACAGGTTTCCGCGCCGGATCGCTACCAATCCGAAGAAGAGGGAAACCAGCGTATAGGCGGAAAGACCGTGAATCCAACTGAGCGATCCATCCGTGCCGCGTATCCAAAAACTGCCCGCCGCGGTCAGGACCATCGCGGCGACCCAGGCACGCCCGCGCCAGACATGCCCGACAGTGCCTTTTGACGAAAGTATCTGAATCGGCAGAATCACCAACGCCGTCGTTGCGGCGGCCAGATGAAACAGGATCGCCGGCGGCGCCGTCAGCAGCGGTTCGAAATTCACGTCGGTCCTTTCCTTCCGCTCTGCTGCGGGGCGCTGTATATATGGCTATATGCGGCGGTCCGGTGAAGAATCTGGCAAGGTCGGCTTCATTGTTGGATTTACGGTCCAGCGCATACAGGAAAGGCAAGGATGACCGCAACTGTTGTCGAATCCACGATCGACGTTGCGCTTTGGTTCATGGATCAGGCGCGGCGGGAAGACGACTACCTGCAGCCGCAGAAACTGCAGCGGCTGATCTATATCGCCCAGGGTTCCTACGCCGCGACCCATCACGGGCGGATGTTGATGCCGGCACTTTTCGTCGCCGGGGAAACCGGGCCGCAGGACCCGAACATTTTCCGTCTGTTCGAACATGGCCGGCCGACCAATTTGGGAGAGGCCAAAATCCCGGCGGAGACGCTGCATTTCCTGGATATGATATGGCGGCGCTACGGCCATCATTCTTCGGATTACCTGAACCAACAAATCAAGCATCACGACATTTATGTGCGCGCGCTGAAAAAAGGATTGGGGGAGGAGATACCCTTTCCCGCCATTGTCCGTTTCTTCACCAGGAAGGAACGACCCAGCGTCAAAAAGGTGAAAACGGCGGATGGCCGCGTCCTTGAAAAATGGACGCCGACCGCGGCCCCGGGCCAGACCAAGCCGGAATAAGATGCATCACCGTGCGTTGCGGGGTTTAGGTCATTGCCAGGTCTGACGCTCGCAAACGGACCGAACTTTCCGAAGGGTTTGAAGTTCAGGTGCCGTTGCGATCATATTGCCGGCAATCTCCGTTTCGGCGAGTTTTCTTAATTGGTTTGGCTTGGTCCGGTCCTGATCCTGACCATCGCTATTTCCATCTTCATCTTCTTTGTTTGGGGTTTTGGGACATGACAGATTTTGACACCGCTTGGCGCGAGCGCTTCGGCGACGGCGTCGAACATGGCGCGGGACCGTCGGGACAGGAATGGAGCCGGATTGAGGGCTTCCTGACCCATCGATCCTGCCGGCGGTTTGCCGACCGGCCGGTGGACGAGGCTTTGCTGGAGGCGCTGCTCGCCTGCGCGCAATCTGCCCCCTCCAAATCCGACCTGCAGCAGTATTCCATCGTCGTGATCGATGATCCTGCCCTGCGCGGCGCCATGCAGACATGGGCGTCCTTCGACGAGTGGATCGCCAAGGCCCCGTATTTCCTGGTTTTCTGCGGCGATCTTCGCCGTCAGCGGCGTATCGCGGAAATGCGGGGGTACGACCATCGCAACGACAACCTGGACACCTTCATGAATACGGCCGTTGATGCCGGCATCGCGCTGGCGACCTTCGTCGCGGCGGCGGAAGCGGCGGGGCTCGGCTGTTGCCCGATCAGCGTGGTCCGAAACCATATTGGCGAGGCGTGCGATTTGCTGGGCCTGCCCGACGGCGTGTATCCCGTGGCGGGCCTTGCCCTGGGCTGGCCGGAACAGACCGCCGGGGTCAGTATGCGCCTGCCGCCCGGTGCGGTCGTTCATCGCAACCGCTATCGTGACGACGACTTGCCCGCCCTTGTGGCCGAGTACGATACGGCCCGACACGCGGTTCAGCCCATCGCGCCGCATAAACAACGCCATCCGGATAAATACGGCGTTGCGGAGGTCTGTCACTGGTCCGAGAACACGGCGCGGCAGATGTCGGTGCCGGAACGCGCCGGATTCGCGGACTTCCTGCGAAAACGGGGATTTTCGCTAAGCTAGAGGTCGCCGCTCTCTGCAACGGGCACGCTGCGATAGTTGGCCGATTGCAGGGGTATATGTTGCCGATGCGGGGTGCCGGCTCTATGTCACGGGGACCGCGAAAGGATTCCGATGAGCGACACTCTCCGCCGGCAAGGGAAAACAATCAAAAGCCTGCTGCCCTATTTGTGGCCGCGGGACAGTACCGAAATTCGCGTCCGCGTGGTTCTGGCCATGGCGGCGCTTACCCTGGCGAAAATCGCGAATGTGTGGGTACCGCTGTTCTACAAGGACGCGGTGGATGCTCTCTCCGGGCCAGGTGCCGGGACTGAGGCCGGGGCCGGTGCGGCGGCGGCTGCGGGCGTGATGGCGATTCCGGTCGGGTTATTGTTGGCCTATGGCGGTGCGCGTGTCCTGTCCGTCGTGTTTCAGGAATTGCGCGAGTTTCTGTTCGTCAATGTCGCCCAGCGGGCGATCCGCCAGGTCGCGTTGGTCACCTTCCGGCATCTGCACAGCCTTTCCCTACGCTTCCATTTGGACAGGCAGACCGGCGGCCTCAGCCGTGTGATCGAACGCGGTGTGAAGGGTATCGAATTCGTCCTTTCCTTCATGCTGTTCAACATCATCCCGACCTTGGTCGAGATTTTGATGGTCTGCGGCGTGCTTTGGGGATTGTTCGACTTCTGGTTTGCATCGATCACCTTGCTGACGATCACCGCCTATATCGCCTTCACCATGGCAATTACCGAATGGCGGCTGAAATTCCGGCGCCATATGAACGAGTCGGATACCGAGGCGAATACAAAGGCTATCGACAGCCTGTTGAACTTTGAAACGGTGAAGTATTTCGGGGCGGAAGCGCATGAAGCCGCCCGCTACGATACCTCCCTGCAGCGCTATGAGCGCGCGGCGGTTCGCTCCATTGCCAGCCTGTCCGTCGTCAATGTGGGGCAGGGCGCGATCATCGCGACGGGGCTGGTCGCGGTGATGTATATGGCCGCGGCGGGGATGGTCGACGGCAGCATGACCATCGGCGATTTCGTGCTGGTGAACACCTACTTGATCCAGCTTTACCTGCCGCTGAACTTCCTGGGGTTCGTGTATCGCCAGATCCGCCAATCCCTGACCGATATGGAAGATATGTTCTCCATGCTCGACGTGCCGGCGGAGATCCGCGACGAGGACGATGCCGAAGATCTGAACGCGAAGGATGGCAAGGTCGAATTCCGCGATGTGAAATTCGGATATGACGAACGCCGGCCGATCCTGAAAGGGGTCAGCTTCACTGTCGAACCGGGCAAGACCACAGCCATCGTCGGTCCCAGCGGCGCCGGGAAGTCGACCATCAGCCGGCTATTGTTCCGGTTCTACGACGTGAACGAAGGCGCCGTCTTGATCGATGGCAAGGACCTGCGGTCGGTAAAGCAGCATGGTGTACGGGAAGCGCTTGGCATCGTTCCGCAGGATACGGTGCTGTTCAACGACACGGTCCGCTACAACATCGCATACGGTCGGCCGGATGCGTCGGAAGAAGAGGTCACGCGCGCCGCTAAACTGGCCCATATCGACGATTTCATCCGTTCCCTGCCGGACGGGTATGAAACCCGTGTCGGCGAACGGGGCTTGAAACTGTCAGGCGGTGAAAAGCAGCGCGTCGCCATCGCCCGGACGATCCTGAAGGATCCGCCCATCCTGCTCTTCGACGAGGCGACCTCAGCCCTCGATACGGCGACGGAACGGGATATCCAGACCAGCATGCGCGAGGTCTCGAAAGGGCGAACGACGCTGATCATCGCCCACCGCTTGTCGACCGTGGTCGACGCGGACGAGATCATTGTGCTCCGCGCCGGTGAAATCGTGGAACGCGGGACGCATGCGGATCTGTTGGCCGAAAAGGGCGTCTACGCGGAAATGTGGGCCCGTCAGCAAAGCGGGGATGCCGACGACTAGCATTTGTGGGTTCACAGTCACAGGAAACCGGTGACTTACCCCGGCCACAGGAAATGCGTGATGAAACGGGACAGGCCTGTGCCCCTGCGCGACTGCTTGTCCACATCCATGACCAGAACGCCCGCACCCTCTTTCCGGACATAGGCCGTGCTCAGATAAATGTCGGGCAGGGCAAGACTGGAATCGACATGGAAACGAACGTCGCGCTGCCAGGCGACCAATCGTTCCGGCGGCATGCTGACTTCCGTTTCGGGGTCGTTCCCGGTTTTCGGTCTGCCCCCGGTCACAAGCACGACGCGGCCCGGCCCGGTCGCGGTGGAAAACACGTATTTGCCCAGTTGCAGGGTGGAAATCCTGGCGCTGATCAGGGTCGACAGTTTCACCGACCCTGACATGCCGACGAAATTGGTGAAGTCGAAGACGATGGTTTCGCCTTCCGCCAATCTCCATTCCACGAAGGTCTTGCTGCCGGTTACGGTGAAATACAGCCCCTGGGGCCGGGGCGCGGCCTCTTTCGGAACAAGGTCGAAACGGTTCATCGACATCGACCGGTGCAGCAGACGTGCGATCGGCGCCCCTGTGGGCTGCGGCACCGTGAAACGCGGTGGCATGCCGTGCGGCTGGAACCGGCGGGAAAAGTAATAGGTCCCTTCCGCCCCTTCGCTCAACGCGTAGTCCTGCCCGGTGATACGGACGGATCCGTGCGGCATATGCGCGGCTTCGTCCGGGTCGCCCAAGGTCAGGAAGGCCCCGGCATCGCTGGCGAAGGCCACGCGCCCGTAGACATAAAGAAAGCTTTTGATGCACAGGAAGGTGAACAGAATATGGGCGAACATGTGCAGCGCGTTCAGGGTGGAAAACACCCACCAGACGGAAATCTGGGTGGCGCGGTTCGCCTCCTCGAACAAAGGCGAGACTTCCTCACGCAGTTGCTTGACGCCGTCGCCGATCTTGCCTGACGTTTCCTTGATCTGCGGTTCAATATGCTCGTCGATCTTCCGGGCAAGCTTATCCCGGGCGCTGTTTCGAATATAGGCATAGGCGCTGTTGATCTGGCCCTGCATCTGTTTGACCGACCAGTTCTTGATGCCGGATCCGAGGCCTGAAAAGTTCGGGGCCTTCATCGGCAGGCGGTTGGTGAGCACCTCGTTATACTGTTTCTTGAATTCGTCGGAGAGGCGGTCGACGGGCAAGTCCCGGACCTCGCTCTCGAAGGCTTTCGTCTTGGCGATCCATTCCTTCTGTTTGCAGTCGTAGAAGCGGTAGATCGAATACATCGTGTTCCGGCGCAGATCTGTGCCTTTTTCGCGCAAGGCGGCGATCGTCGTCGGCCGGTCCTGCTCCTGTTGGATCAGGGCGGCGATTGCCTCGCGCTCCGCGGCGGTCGCGCGACTGCCCCGCGTGACGGCATTTCGGGCCTCGCCGAACAGCCGCAGCAGATAGGCGGCGCTGCCCTCAAGATAGGCGCAATTCGCGGTCGCCGTCTCATCATGCGGGTGGACCAGCATGGCGCGTTGCTCATAGGCTGCATCCCGGATCGCGGCGTTCAACACGGCGGTGATGGCGAAATAGGGGACGGCGAAGACCAGGATCGGAATCCAGAGCAGGGCCGTATGGCCAAAGGCGTTCAGGCCGCGCCGCCATCCCAGCAGCTTGACGAAGTATCCGTTCTGAACGACCGCATGAATTACCAACCGCGCCAGGGCGACGCTCATGCCGAAGACGATCAGGGGTAGCAATTGGCGCAGGGCGTCCAGCGTCTCGTAGCCCGAGGCCTGGGCCAGAACAGAGGTCAACAGCGCCGAGGTGAAGCAGTACAGCAGAAAGGAGGCGGAGAAGATCTTGCCTCTGAACACGATCCAGACGAACGAGACCTTCACCGCGATCATCGGCAGGTCCGCGATGGTTTCGCGCAGGGCGCCAAACTCGATCAGGCCGAAATCCGCGGCCAGATCCAGCAAGGTGACATGGGCCGCGATCATGCCGATGAACAACCAGCCCCAGGCTCGCCGCCACAGGCAGCGCAGGATTGCGGGAATGTAGCCGGTGAAGAAGAAGGCCGCGATCGCGTTGACCTGATAGGCCGTTCGCTCGGCCACGGCCTCTGCGGCTTCCGCACCGCTTGCCGCTTGCGCGACGATCTCGAAGACTTGCGGCTGGGCGACCTCGGGCACGAAATCGAACAGCGAAAAATAGGTGATGAAAGGATACATCGCGACCAGGGCGGCATATTGCCCGGCGCCCGAATAGGTGCCGCCGCCGATCCGCAGGCGGTCGGCCAGTTTGGTCAGGGGCGGTGCGGTCTTCGATGCGCTCATCCAACACCCAGTCGGCCCGCGCAGTGCCGGGCCGTTTTGCCGAGAGAGTAGACGGTAGCACCGTAGGCATGGGGAATGCGCGGTGTCCAGGCTGTGGCGAAGTGATTGGCGCAAGATGCTGTTTCATTGACAGGATCGGCCGGGACGCACCGTATTAGGAGCGCGTCATTCGGAGTTGTCCGGGCGGCAGCTTCATTTGTAGTTTTTGTCGGTCTGAAACGGCCCGGTTACGTAACGTTTTTTCGAGGAACCCTTTGCTGACACGGCCGCACTATATCTCCAGCGATATCTATCGGTCCTCTCATCTTGGGCGGGGGCACCCCCTATCCATTCCGAGGGTCTCGGTGGTTACGGATCTGATACGCGCTTTGGGCTGGATGGACCCGAAAGTGTATCACGATGCGCCGATGGCGACGGTCGCCCAGCTCGCCCGGTTCCACGACAGGACCTATATCGAAACCGTCCGACGGGCGGAGGCCGATGGGCGCCTGCCGGACGATCTGAAGCGCCGCTACCATATCGGTATCAACGGCAATCCGATCTATCGGGAAGTGTTTCGCAGACCGGCGACGACGGCCGGCGCATCGGTTTATGCCGCCGGGCTTTTGAAACAGGGCGGCGTCGTCCACAGCCCCGCCGGCGGTACCCATCACGGGCGCCGCGACCAGGCCAGCGGCTTTTGTTTCTTCAACGACCCCGTCCTGGGAATTCTCGCCATGTTGGATCAGGGGCTGGAGAGGATCGCCTATGTCGATCTGGACGCCCATCACGGCGATGGCGTGCAGGATGCCTTCCATGACGACGACAGGGTCATGACGATTTCCATTCACGAAGCCGGCCGCTGGCCTTATTCCGGCGCGGTTGACGACAGGGCGGGGGGCATGGCGCGCAACCTGCCCGTCCTGCCCGGATTCAACGATGACGAGCACGCCTTCCTGATGGAAAACGCGGTGCTGCCCCTGTTGGATTGGTTCGAACCGCAAGCCCTGGTCATTCAAGGCGGTTGCGATGCCTTGCAGGACGATCCCTTAAGCAAGTTGTCATTGTCCAATAATGCCTTATTGCGTGCCGTTCGGCAGATGCGGCCGATGGCGCCGCGCGTGCTGGTCCTGGGCGGGGGCGGCTACAACCCCTGGGCCGTGGCGCGATGCTGGACCGGGTATTGGGGCCTTCTGAATGGATTCGATGTCCGCGCAACGCTACCGGAGGTCGCGAGAGCAGTTCTCGAAAGTCTCACATGGCGCAGAAAACAGGGAAAAAACCCGCCGGCGCATTGGTTTATCCAGTTGCATGACATGCCCAATCATGGCCCCATAAGGGACGAGACCCGCAGTCTGGCAGGACAGATTCTGGCCGGTCTTTGACGGAGCTCTGCAGCGATGAGAAAGGCCGGAAAATAAACGGTCGATCCGTTTCGGGTTGGCAGGGAACGGGAGTGTAAATGACGCGGCGAACCATGCTGTCTGCCTTGGGTTGGGCGGCGGTACTCTGTTTTGTGTTCCTGGCCGGAATTGACGGCGGGTACGCTCAGAAAAAGCTCGATTTCAAGCAGGACTCGTTACGCATCGTGAAGCAGGCCGGCGGCCGCTACACGTTCCAGATCGAGTTGGCGAGGACACCGGCGCAGCGCCAGCAAGGGCTGATGTTCCGGGAACGCATGGCCCCCGATGCCGGCATGCTCTTCGACTATGAGCGGCCGCAGCCCGTCGCGATGTGGATGAAGAACACCTATATCCCGTTGGACATGATCTTCATCGACGGCGCGGGCATCATCAGCCATATATCGAAACGGGCCGTGCCCCTGTCCTTACAGCCGATTTCGTCGAACGGCCCCGTGCGGGCCGTCCTGGAAGTGAATGGCGGGATTACGGATCACCTCGGCATCCGCGTCGGCGACGAAGTACGCCACGCCATTTTCGGCAACGATCACAAGCGCTAGACTCGGTATATGATCCAACATCGGCGGCACGGCAATTTGGTGAACGGTGGAACGAATGCGCGGCTCTGACAGCATCCTGCAACTGGCACTGGCTTTCACGGTGTCCACCGTCCTGGCGGGATGCGTTTCGACCTGGGAAGAGGTGGGGGCCGCCGATGTTTCGCTTTCGAACACGCCGGTCGTGTCGGGCAATACCTTCGACCGCTATAACGACTTGGCCGTCATACCGCCCCATTCCGAGAATTTGAGCATCAGTTACCGGTACAAATTGGAAAGCCCCGGAAAGGGCGACTCCGTGTCCGGCGTGAATGGCCCGGTCTGGTTCTATGCGGAACGTTCGGCCGCAACGCCGGAATCGTTCTTCCAGGTCGGGTTGGTCTCATCGGACGGCGAAGCGCAGCCGGTTGAAGCGGGCGCCGCCGACGAGCCGATCGTTGAAACGATCCGCCTCGGTTCCATCCGCTACAGATCTACCCTGTATTGCGTCGATCCGATGTCGGGCGCTGTTCCAGCGTCGATTGCGGGTTTCGTGAACAATGTCGCGAACCATGGTCACGGTCTTTCGAATAGCCTGTTTGTCCGCCATTACGAAGGTGAGGGGCCTGGGCTTGACGGCAGATGGCTGTCGATGGCTTTCGTGCTGGATATCACGCGCATGGGCTATGACTGCGAGGCGATCGGGGACCCTTCCGCGCCGGAAATTCCGGTCCAGGATGTGGTGGAAAACTTCAAGGACGCAGCTGCGCGCAGCTTTGAGGTCGTCCGCTAGGGCACAGGTATCGGAGCTCGGCAGTCCCGCCGCATTTATTGAAACATTATTAGTTTCACTTGAAACTAAATTCGCCGGCCTATATGGTTTGAGAAAGCCAAGCGATGCGCCTTTTCGGCTCCGCACGGCATATCTCATTCATGTCATTGGGAGGGTTTCCGGCCATGACGACGGCAGTACAGGACAATGGGTTTCAACCGGGCGTCATCAACGACGCCAATCCGATGGGAACGGATGGTTTCGAGTTCGTCGAATACACCGCCACCGATACGGATGCGCTGAAAAAGCTGTTTGAAACCATGGGGTTCACGGCTGTCGCACGTCACCGGTCCAAGGATGTTACCCTGTTCCGGCAGGGCGGCGTGAACTTCATTGTGAATGCGGAACCGACCAGTTTCGCGCAATCCTTCGCCAGTGTTCATGGGCCGTCGGCCTGCGCGATCGCCTTTCGGGTGAAGGATGCGGCGAAGGCCTATCAGCGTGCCATCCAGTTGGGCGCGAAACCGTTCCACGGTCAGGTCGGCCCGATGGAGTTGAACATCCCCGCGATCCACGGAATCGGCGACAGCCTGATCTATCTTGTCGACCGATATGACGCGCCGAACATCTATGACATCGACTTCAAACCGATCGAAGGCGTCGATCAGAACCCCGCCGGCCAGGGTTTGGCCGAAATTGACCACCTGACCCACAACGTCTTCCGTGGTCGGATGGACACATGGGCGCATTTCTACGAGAAGCTCTTCAACTTCCGGGAATTGCGGTATTTCGACATTGAAGGGAAGCTGACTGGTCTGCACAGCAAGGCGATGACCAGCCCTTGCGGCAAGATCCGGATCCCAATCAACGAATCCGCCGACGACAAATCGCAAATTGAGGAATATTTGCACGCTTATAATGGCGAGGGTATTCAGCATATCGCGCTCAGCACCCGCGATATTCAGGCCACCGTCGACGGGTTGCGGCAGTCGGGCGTTCAGTTCATGACGCCGCCGCCGGACACCTATTACGAAATGTTGGACGGCCGCGTCCCCGGCCATGGTGAGGATGGGGAGGCGCTGAAGGCGCGCGGCATTCTGCTGGACGGTGCGCCGACCGAAGGGGGCGGCATTCTGCTGCAAATTTTCACCGAAACGGTCATCGGCCCGATCTTTTTTGAGATCATTCAGCGTAAAGGCGACGAAGGTTTTGGGGAAGGGAACTTCAAGGCGCTCTTCGAAAGCATGGAACGCGACCAGATCCGCCGCGGCGTCCTCGAGGAAAGCTGATGCCGGTCAGCGCGGTCCCGTCAACGCGATCCCGGCGGCGACGGCGTCGTCGCTGTGGATTTCAGCAGTTCGGGATGTGCCTTGTAGTATTTCTGCACAATGGCCCGTAATTCAGCCATGATCTCAGTGGCGAATTCCGATGTGCGGCTTCTTTGATCGTCATGCAGGGCCGCCAACATGGCGGTGCCGTGTTTGGATATCAAATCGATGTAGACCCGCGTGAAAACCGGTTCGACTTCGGTCAGTTCCCGCAATGAGGCTGCGATTGCGGTTATCAGCGGAAACCCAAATATCGCCGCCTTGATCTCGGTTTCAGCCGAAATTTCCCCAAGTTTTGAGACGACCGCTTTACAGTGTTCCGGCCGTTGGTCGCAGTCGCTCAGCGGGGCGGAAATAATTTGGCGGGACCGCTTTTCCACCCATTTCCGAAAGTCAGGGGTGTGCATTTCAATCGCGGTTTTGACCGCGCCTACATGATCCGGCCCGATCCTGAAATCCTTCCCAATTCTTTCCAGCCGGTTTGACGGTGGAGGAAAAAAACGGACGCCGGCCTTGTTGTAGGGCAGATCGGATTCCCGCCTTTCGTCCGGAATTTCTTCCTCGGTAAGCCGTCGGTCTGGGCCGAAATACTTTCCAACCTTCACGAAATGCCGTTGGTCGGCGGTCGACTTGAAGACGCCGGCTGCAAAATCTTCGGCGGAAAAACCGGGCGGCAGCGCGGCGGTCTCCCCGACCCCCATGGAGATGATATTGTTCGCCCCCGGCTTGGAGGGGCCGATGGCAAGGATCGGCATGAACGGGTCCGGGGAGTCTTTATGCGCGCGGACCCAGCGTATCAGGCCCTTGCCCTCCGCATAGCGGTCGGAGGCTTGTGTCACCAGCAGGTCAAGGCCGCCGGTCCCGACCTTGTCGGGATTCACGCGAACCTGGATCAGTTTTTCCACCGCGTCGGGAAGTCCGTCCGCTTTCAGAACGAAACGAAACCCCAAGGCATTGATGGCATCGACCAAGGCATCGCGAAGAAACGAATCCTTTTCGACCACCATGGCGGAACAATACTGATAACCACTCATTCCAAACAATCAGCTCAACAGGTTGGTCAGAGTAGAAGGGTACCGTAATGAGAGTCCCAGGTCGACAGTGATTGTGCGACGCAAAAAAATCGGCGGCCGATGCTTGCGAATGCGTTGGGGTGAATTGTGGGGGGCGCTCAACGTTGAATGGTTTCGCCCGTTGCGGTGTCACCTGTCACATTTCCAACCGGGTGGGTCTCCAGCCCATCCTCCGTTGGATTCCGAACCCGCATTTCCAATTTGGCGATATGGCGATCCAGTATGGAGGGGAGCAATGCCTGGGCGATGGTTGCGATGCGTTCACCCAAGCCCGGATAAACACGGGATTTGCCGGCCTCTGCGGCATTCCAGATTCGCCGGGCGACTTTTCCGGGAGGGTCGAAGACCATCTGCATCGGTTTGGCCAGGGCCATGAATCTGTCGGCGGCCGGGGTCCGCGTCGCCCGTGGCGCCGCATAGGTCACACCGATCCCGTCCTGCGCCAGTTCGCGGCGCAATCCGTCGGACAATCCCCGTAGAGCGAATTTGCTGGCGGAATATGCCGCAAAGCGGGGAAAGGCAATGTCGCCGAACATCGAACCCACATTGACGATCCGTCCCTTGGGTGCTGCGCAAAGGAGCGGCAATGCCGCCTGGGACAGCATGGCGGGGGCCGTAACATTGAGAGTGAAGAGATGCATCATCTCATCCTCACTCAATCCGTCAAACCGACCGACCGCAACCGAACCTGCATTGTTGATCAGATAGTCGAGCGCGCCCAACTGCTCCTGGATCCTGGCAAGCAGGGCACTGCGATCTTGGGCCGAGGTAACATCGGCCTGCATGGTGATGACGGATTTTGCATTGCCCATGGCGCCGGCGGTTTCACGCAGAGGGTCCATTCTGCGCCCGGCGATGACGACACGCATGCCACGGTTGGCGGCTTCGACGGCAAGGGCCCGGCCAATCCCACTGCCGGCCCCCGTGATCAAGACGCGGGCTGTATCATGCAGCATGACGGTTTTCCTCAATGGTGCCCAATGTCCGGAATACATCCCCGAACAGCCGGTACATGATTTTTGCGGTATCGATAACAGCCGTTTCGGCCTTTTCGTCCGGAAGTCCGTTCACCAGGGTTTCGAAGAAGCGGACGTGATCCTGATCCAGGCTGCCGTGGGACATTAGGTAGGAAAAGCCTTTGCCCGGTTGTCCCTCAGCCATTGCGTCGGAACCGTCTCCGTCTTCTTGGCCAGCCTTCAGTATCGCCTGGGCGATGCCCTTGGCGGCTTTGTCGGCAAGGGCCACCGACATGCCTTCCAGAACGTGGACCATGCCCAACAGGGCATAGGGACTAATGTGCTCCACGGCGTAATAGGCATAGCCGACCATGATACGCGTCGCTGCCGCGCCGCTATCCGAGCGGACCTGTTCGGCATTCCCTCCAAGTGCGGCGATGTCTTCAAGGATCCACTCCTCGTGCCCGCGTTCCTCGTCCAGATACTCCAACAGAGCTTCGCGGTAGCGCCGATCGTCGGCCGTGCAGCGCGCGAGGGCTGCCCCCATCAGCGGGCAGGTGAAGCGCACATGGTGATAGGCTTCGGATAGGTAGCGAAGATAAAGCGGCAGATCCACATCCCCAGCCATCGCGTCACGGATGACGGGAATTGAGACGAAAGAGAGCCTGTCTGCTTCCGTTTCCGCCAGCAGGCGCTGGTAGAATGATTGCTGGGGCATAGTGAGGAACTTCCTTGTTTGTCCGTAACGTGTGCTTGAGGCTTGTGTATTGGGGGTTAGGCGACGTTCGACGTCGGTTGATGAACGTCGAGCGGGATGGTTCTGATTCGGTCCGGGTTCCGTGACAGGGAAATTTCGGCCCTGACCGGCCGGGCATAGTCTGGAAGGGTCGCGAACAGGGCGTTCAATTGCCCTGCGAATTCCGAATCCGGTGTTGCATCCAACCATCTGTCATCCGGTGCCCGCACTGTCAGATGCAATGTGACATGGGTCTCCCCATGGCCGGTCGCCTTTGCCGCCTCAATCCAGGGCAGGCCCATGGCGTGGCTTTCGATCCATTCCGGCGAGACATTCCTGCCATTGGATAGGATCAGACGCCGGTCCTTCCGGCCCAGTACAGTGATGCGCCCATCGGGTTCAATCCGGCCGAGATCGCCAGTGCGCCATTCCTGGATGCCGAGTTCGGGGTGGTTGAGATACCCGATCATCACACCGGGACTGCGGATGACGATCTCGTCATCCTCGATACGGATATCGATGCCTGGCAAAGGGCGGCCGGTCGGCGGGACCGGTCCCGCATCGCGGTTCGAATTTGCCGCCGTGTCGACGGAAACCACGGAACAGCATTCCGAAAGGCCGTAACCGTAGCGGACGGGAAGGCCAATCGCGTCGGCTGCGTCGAGAACGTTCGGGGCGATCGGGGCGCCGCCGACGGCGGCGATGCGAAGGCTTGGCGGGGGACACCAACCTGTCGCATCGGAAAATCGGACCAAGGCGGAAACCAGTTGCGGAACAAGAACCGTGGTCGTTGGGTTCATTGAGGAAAGCGCTTTGGCCATCGGGGCGATCTCGCCGGTCAGGGCGGCGATGCCGGCGCCGGGTGCCAGTATTGACTGGGCGCCAACCGTAATCGGCAGGAAAAAGCCAGCGATCTGCTCCAGAAGAAGTGCCGGGGGCAGCAGGCTCAAATGTCTGTCATCCGCCGTCGCGTTGACGGCCTCGCCAATCGCGGAGACCGCGAAATCCAACTGCCGGTCCCCATGGCGCACGCCCTTCGGACGTCCGGTCGTACCGGATGTGTAGATTACACGTTCCGCGCCGCCCTGATAGGGTGGCAGATCGCGCGCAGTCTTGTTACGGACTAATTGCTCATCGCGCAGTGATATGATCGGGATGCCGCCACCCTGCCTTTGCGCGTCTTCGGGAATATCGCAATCTACGATCAGGTCACATCCGGCATCTTGAAGAATAAAACCGATCTGTTCCTTGCTGAAGAACATGGGCACCGGCACGACGCGCTTGCCGGTCAGGCTGATCGCCAGATCCGCGACGATCCAAGCGAAGGAGGGGATGCCGCGTAGCGCGACCGTCCGCGCGTCCAAAGGCAGCTTTTCGCTGAAGTCCGCGATGGCGCCTGACAATTGCCCATAGGTGAGCGTGCTTCCATCGGTCTTCAGAAAAGCCGGTCTTGTGGGGTCGGCAGCGGCATGATGCGCCAGGGCAGTAAAGACTTTATGCATGTCTGGCGCGCTCCTGTTCCTGTTTCAAGGATGTGTTCCGCCGCGGCGCGGGTCGGGCTGCCGCGTCACCGTATCCGTCGCCGGAAACGGCGCAGACGATCGGGTTGGTTTCGTAATAGCTGCCCCATTGTTCAGCGTTTTCGACGCGGTGCTGTTCCGCCAAGGCGATTTCCAACACGCCGGCACCGCTGCGCCGCAAGCCGATCCGCAACGGCCGCGTTGCCGTGAACAATCCCCATTTCATGCCGCGCTGTTCCCCGTCGGCGACAATATGGTCGACCAGTTTCAGGGCGTGTCCAGGATGTGAAGCGGCCAGCGTTGTGACTTCCAGAATGGATGTCCTGGCCACCGGTTCCCGCGCCAAGCGCGCGATGGATGCCTCAACACTTTGGTCCAGATAAACCTCCGAGAAGAAGCCGCTGTCGTCGTCGCGAAGACCCGCGGCGCAAAGAGGAACGTTGTCCGCGTTGAAGAGGGCCGCCAAGCAGGGCGGAAAATCCGCGATCATCGCTTGGTATCGGTCACGATAAACGGACCGGATCATGGTTTCGACCGCAGTACGGCGCCGGTCGTCCGGCCGGATGATGGCAAAGGGCATAGACGCAAATCGCTCCAAAAAATCATAGCCCGAAACCGAGCCGATGAAGCAAATTCGTGTATCCGGCTTACAGGAACCTTACGCGTCAGCCCGAGTGGACTCGGGCATCGCCGGACCGGGGAATGTCATGGCGAAAACGGTTCCGCCGCCGGGCCGTCTATCGATGTCGAGGGTTGCTCCATGGGCCGCTGCGATGCGTGAGACGATGGACAACCCCAGGCCAGCGCCTGTGTCGAGATTGCGTTCCTTGCGCCAGAAACGGTCGAACAGGTGTTCGCGGTCGTCGTCGGAGATTCCGGGACCCCGGTCCAGGATCTGAATGCAGGGCGGGTCTTCGGTGATGCGGATGACGACCTCTTCCTCGGTGGGGGTTTGCACCAGGGCGTTTTCCACAAGATTGCGGATTGCGACCTCAAGCGCGTCAGGGTCGCCCGCCACGGTAACGCGGTCATTTCCTTCCAAGGCAAGGGACTTGCCGGCGGCAACCGCCTTGGGGCCAAGGAAAGCGGCGGCATTCGTCGCGACCTCACACAGATCCGCCCGGCTGCCTTCCGGCACCACCAGCGCGTCGACCTGCGCCAACTTCAAAAGTTGCGCCACGACCCGTTCCAATTGGTTGAGATCTTCCCGCAAGGCAGCGGCCCTCGTCGGGTCGAGGTTTTCCAGATGGGTGCGCAACAAGGCGATCGGTGTGCGCATTTCATGCGCCGCATCCGCGGTGAAACGGCGTTGGACCTGGAACCCTTTCTCAACCCGATCCAAGGCGCTGTTCACGGCGGTGACCAGCGGCAGAATTTCGCGTGGTAGACGGTCCGTCCGCAGCCGCCGCTCAAGGCTGGACGGGCCGATGGCGGCGGCCTGGGCGGAGGCTTCGCTCAACGGCGCAAGGGCCGAGCGTAGCGTGACATAGGTGACCGCCAGAATGGCCGCGAAAATCAGAACGATGACCCAGAGATACTCGTCCACCGCTTCGTCGAGCAGGGTATCGGCAAGGACATCGTGATGGGATGCGTTCTGGGTGACCTGGATGGTGATCGAACGGCCGAGTTCCTCCGGCCGCAACGAGACGCCGTAGACAAGGTCGCCGCTTTCCGGGTCATGGGTTTCGAAAGTTTGCGGCAATGGGCCTTTGGCGGCAATGCCGTTCCAAAGGGGTTCGGACACGTTTGGAGAGGCCGCCAGGACCTTGCCACTTTCGTCCAGGATCGCGAAACGGGGCATGTCGTCCGGAATTTGGTAGGCCGCGGCGAGTGAAGGCGGAAGGTCCAGATTTACTGTTTGCCCGTCGGATACCGTCAGGTGGCGGACGATATCCATCGCCTGCCCCTTCAGGGACCGGTCGCGCATATTGTCGATATGATCGGTGAATTCATAAAGCAGCAGGCCGGAGACGAGGCCGATGGCCAGCAGCATGGTCAGGCCGACGCGCCAGAAGACGGCGGCGAGCAGCGATCCTCGGTCAGGGCTTTCCTGGGTCATGGTTGCAGAAGGTACCCGACGCCGCGCAAGGTATGGATCGACACGTTTGCCTTGGCGTTTTCCAAGCTTTTGCGCAGCCGGTGCACGGCGACCTCGACGCTGTTCGACGAGACCTCCTCGTCAAACCCGTAGAGCGCCTCTTCCAGCCATTCCTTGCTGACGACCCGGCCGACCCGCCGCATCAGATATTCCAGAATGTCCAATTCCCGCCGCGACAGCCGCAACGGTTTGTCATCGACCTTTACGTCCCGTCCGACCGTATCGAAGCTAAGATTGCCGGCGGTCAGGCACATGCCGAGGACGGCGCCCGGCCGCCGCATCAATGCTTTCAGGCGCGCGACCAGTTCCTCAACTTCGAAAGGTTTCAGCAGGTAGTCGTCCGCGCCGGAATTCAGGCCTTCGACCCGGTCCTTCAAGCCGTCCCGTGCGGTCAGGATCAGGATCGGCGTATCCGACCCGCGGTTGCGCGCCTCACGCAACACGTCCAGACCGTCGCCGTCGGGCAGACCCAGGTCCAGAATAGCAGCATCGTAGCGGACGGTTTCAAGGGCCAGGGCGCCGTCCTCGGCGGTGCCGAAACGGTCGACCGCCATGCCTTCCTTGGTCAGGCAGGCGGCGATATGTTCGGCGATCCGGCTGTTGTCTTCCACCAATAGAATGCGCATCGGTCAGGTTACTCGAATAGGACGCCGGCGCGGCCATATCCGCGCCAGCGTCCCAAGATTAACGAATGAAACGGTGATTTGCGAATGGAACGGTTCAGCGCAGGACGTATTTGATTTCTGAACCGTCTTTGGCTGCGAAACGGACCATGACCAGCGAGCCTTCAGGCGTGTACCACAGGTCCCGTTCCAGGCCGCCCGACACGCGAATGTGGTTCGCTTTCGTTTCGGCGCCTTTCACGTTGACGGATTCCATCCCGACAGTCTCGACCTGAACCGCCATTTCGTGCCCGTCCAAGGTGTTGAGCAGCACGCTCTGCTGCATCAGCGCCGGGTTCCACAGGCTGGCCGGGATGATCGTCGCCGCGCTGGTCTGATCGACGATATCGCTTTTCACCGCCAGGGCGTCTTCTGTTGCGGCGGCGTCCACCTTGTGGTCGGTGCCGTCGTCATAGGTCTTGCTGTTCAGGGCGGCGAGGTGGCCATTGCGCCAAACCTCATGCCCTTCATGTTCGAACCGGTAAACGGCGATGCCGATCAGCGGCAGGGTCACCTTGATGTCGGTGTTGATATCGACCTTCAGGTCGTCGCCGGATTGGTCGAAGGTGATCTTGTGTTCGCCGATCTCCGAGCCGTCGCGCAATACGGTGAAGTTCAAGGCGCCTTCCTGCGGCACGCCCTCGATTCCGGCATAGGCGGCGAGAGGGAGCAGGGAGGCGAAGACGATTGTGGCCATGGCAGCGCGGGCGGCGCTGAAAAAATTGGGAGCGTTTGACATCAATCAAGGGTCCTTCCAGGGATGCAATAGCGTGTCGGTGCGAAAAATGCGCAGCGTTACATGCCAATTTGCTTGAAGAACCTTACGGCAGCCTTACAGGGTCGCTTCAACCTAGTAGGATTTCGGCAGACCCAGGACGCGCTCCGCCACATAGCAGAGGGCGAGTTGCGGGCTGACCGGCGCGATGCGGGGCACGAAGGATTCCCGCAGATAGCGTTCCACATGATATTCCTTGGCATAGCCGAAGCCGCCATGGGCCATCACGGCGGTCTGGCAGGCCTCGAAACAGGCTTCGCCGGCCAGGTATTTCGCCGCATTGGCCGCCGCGCCGCAGGGCAGTCCCTGATCGTATTGCCAGGCCGCCGACAGGACCATCAGCCAAGCGGCTTCCAACTCCGCCCAGCATTTGGCGAGTGGATGCTGGATCGCCTGGTTCTGGCCGATCGGTCGGTCGAAGACGATGCGTTCCTTGGCGTAGTCGGCGGCCTTCTTCACCGCGATCATGCCCAGGCCCACCGCTTCGGCCGCGATCAGGATACGCTCCGGGTTCATGCCATGCAGGATGTATTCGAAGCCACGGCCTTCCTCCCCGATAAGGTCGGCGGCCGGGATTTCGAAATCCTCGAAGAACAGCTCGTTGGAATCGACCGCCTTACGGCCCATCTTCTCGATTTCGTGGACCTGGATGCGGTCGCGGTCGAAGGGGGTATAGAACAGGCTCAATCCGAAAGTCGGTTTCTCCACCTCCTCCAACGGCGTCGTCCGCGCCAGCAGCAGGATGTTGTCGGCGACCTGCGCGGTGGAAATCCAAACCTTCTGGCCGTTGACGACATATTTGTCGCCGGTCTTCTCCGCCCGCAATTTCAGCCGCGTGGTGTTCAGGCCGGTATTCGGTTCCGTAACCGCGAAACAGGCCTTTTCCCGACCCTGCGCCATCGGCGTGATCATCCGGTGCTTCTGTTCCTCCGTCCCGGAAACGGCGACGGGGTTGAGGCCGAAAATATTGATGTGCAGCGCCGAGGCGCCCGACATGCCGGCGCCGGATTCCGCGATGGTACGCATCATCAGCGCGGCTTCGGTAATGCCCAGGCCGGCCCCGCCATAAGCCTCGGCGGTACAGATGCCAAGCCAGCCTTCTGCCGCCAGCGCATCGTAGAAATCATTCGGAAACCCGCCGTCGCGATCCCGCTTCAGCCAATAGGCATCGTCGAAATCCGCACAGATACGCGCCACCGATTCCTGAATGGCGCGCTGTTCCTCGTTAAGGCTGAAATCCATCCCGGTTTCCTCGATTTGTCTTTCCGCGCGGCCTAATTCTGCGACTGCAACATACCCCTGGCGACCACATGGGCCTGAATTTCGCCGGCGCCTTCGAAGATGTTGAGGATACGCGCATCGCACAACACGCGGCTGATCGGCGTTTCCAGTGCATAGCCGATGCCGCCATGAATCTGGACTGCGTTATCCGCATTCGCCCAGGCGACCCTGGCGGCCAACAACTTGGCCATGCCCGCATCGATGTCGCAGCGACGGCCCTGGTCCTTTTCGCGCGCCGCCATATAGGTCAGCTCCCGCGCCATGGTGATTTCGGCGAGCATCATGCTCAGCTTGTCCGCGACGCGCGGGAATTCGCCGATCGCGCGGCCGAACTGCTTGCGGTCCAGCGCATATGTCCGGCCCAGTTCGAACGCGTTGCGGGCGACGCCGACCGCGCGGGCGGCGGTTTGAATGCGCGCGCCTTCGAAGGTCTGCATCAACTGCTTGAAGCCCTGGCCTTCCTGCGCGCCCAGCAGCCCGTCTTCCGGCACCGCGAAGTCTTCGAACCCGATATCGTATTCGTGCATGCCGCGATAGCCGAGCACCTTGATCTCGCTGCCCGACATGCCGGGAGCGGGGAAGGGCTCGCCCTCCGTGCCGCGTGGCTTTGGCGCCAGAAACATGGAAAGACCGGAATAGCCGGGCTTCGATGGGTCGGTCCGGACCAACAGCGTCATCAGGTCCGAGCGCGCGGCATGAGTGATCCAGGTCTTCGCGCCGTTGACCCGCCAGGACCCGTCGGCCTGTTTCACCGCCCGGGTTTTCAGCGAGCCGAGGTCGGACCCGGTATCGGGTTCGGTGAAGACGGCGGTGGGCAGAACGCTGCCGGTCGCGATTTTCGGCAACCAAGCCTGCTTCTGTTCGTCCGTTCCAGCCAGTGAGATCAATTCGCCCGCGATCTCGGACCGGGTGCCGAGGGACCCCGCGGCGATCCATCCGCGGCTCAATTCCTCCGTCACGATGCACATGGCCAGTTTGCCCATGCCCAGCCCGTCATAGTCGGGCGCTATGCAGATGCCGAAAACGCCCAATTCCGCGAGTTCGGTCACGACCTCGTCCGGGATCAGGCGGTTTTCCAAATGCCATTGATGGGCATGGGGCGTGATCCGGTCGTCGGTGAAGCGCCGCATCTGATCGCGGATCATCTCCAGCTCTTCCTCACCGGTGGAGCTATCCGGCTCCCGCCCCTGATAGATGAGGGCCGCCAGATCGTGACGCAGAGCCAAGCCGCCATCCTCGCCCAGCAAGCGAGCGGCAAGCGGAGCAAAGGCGCTGTCTTCCGCAACCCCCATATCGGCGGGACGGGCGATTTCGTTCTGGCTCATCGGAATGCCGCCGCTCAATTGCTGCAGATATTCCGCGAAGCCCAACCGCAGGGTCAGGCTTTCGATGTCGCCAAACGTGCCGGCCGCCTGAAGACGCTGCGCCCAGCCCAGCGTCGCGGTCAGCGCGCCGACCGTGGTCGCGGTCCAGGAATAGGCGTGCAGCGCGCGTTGATGCCGGTCCGCCATGACGCCGTCCAATTTGCCGTCGCGCATGGCAAGGTCGCCGACGGCCGCCTTGGCGCGGGTCAGATAGGCCTGCGCTTTCGCCACGCTCTCCTGCGCCGTTTCCAATATGTCAGTCATTTCCACTGTCCCCGGCGACGACGCCCTGATCGTGAAGTTTTGCGATTTCTTGTGTCGGCAAGCCGAGAAGATCAGCCAGGACCTCCTCCGTATTTTCGCCCAGGCGCGGCGCCCTGACCGGCGATTGGCGGATGCTGTCGACGAAATCCACCGCCGCGCCCGGTGTCGGATAGGTATAGCCGGATTGATGCGCGACGGATGAGAACAGCGGACTGTCGCCGAACATGCCTTTTTCCGTCATCGCTTCGCTGACTTTCAAATACGGGCTCCAGCAAACGCGGGTGCCGTCGAAAACCTGCCGCCATTCCGCGAGGCTTCGATGCGCTACGGCCGGCGCGACGATGGCGTTGATCGCATCTCGATGCTTGAATCGCAGGCCGTCATCCTTGGCCAGCGACAGGCCCAGGGAGGTTTCCAGAGCGGCGATTTCCTGCTCGACCCCAAGCGTCTTGATCAGGTCCGCCCATTGCGGGCGCGTGATCGCCACCAGCATGATTTGCTTTCCGTCCCCGGTGGCGAAGTTCCGGCCCCAGGACCCGAACAGGTCGTTGCCGTGGCGCGGACGGTCCGTTCCGCTTTCCGTAACCTCGCCGATCATGCCGAGATGCCCGGCGAAAGCCATCGCCACATCAGCGAGCGGCACCCGTATCTCTCCCCCTTGGCCTGTCTTCAACCTTTTCCGTTCCGCCGCGACGAGCGCGAAGGCGGCATACAGGCCCGCCGCGATGTCCCAGGCGGGTAGAACGTGGTTCACCGGTTCATCCCCCAACGCGGAGGGGCCGGTCATCAGCGGAAACCCGACCGCGGCATTGACCGTGTAGTCCAGCGCGGTCTGGCCGTCCGCCCATCCCATGATCCGGGCGGTGATCAGGTCGGGTCGCCGTTCCGCAAGCCGATCGTGGGAGAGGAAGCCGGTGGCCGGAAAATTCGTCACGAACAGGCCGGCGTCTTCCCCCGGCGCGGTGATCAGGGCGGCGGCCAATTCGCGGCCTTCGGCGCTGCTGAGGTCGACGGCGATCGACTTCTTACCCTTGTTCAACCCTTCCCAATAAAAGCTGTCGCCGGATCGGGATAAAGGCCAGCGCTTGAAGTCAGGGCCGCCGCCGATCTGGTCGATGCGGATCACCTCCGCGCCGAGTTGTGCCGCATGCAACGCGCAGCTTGGTGCCGCGATGAACGAGGCCGCTTCGACGATCCGGAGGCCGGAGAGTATATCGAACATTTTCTAAATCTAACCTATGTTTGATTCGTGCTTCCGCCCGTGGTTTTGCCTTTTGTGGTAATGGTAAAAACCGTTTGGGGAAAGGGGAAGCCGGTCATCGACCACCCTGATTTAATGTTGCGTCAATCAACTTAGTTTTTCCATCGCTGGGAACAGGCGCCTTCGGGGCCGTGCAAAACCCTGTCTCGGATCGTCGCATTGACCTTAATTTGAACAAAGATTAGAAAATTCCTTACCAATTCTATTGGTTGTGCAGGGTCCCTGCCGGAAGGGTTGAATATGTCTACCGCCGTGAGGAATGACGATAGCGGGTTGCGTGCCGCGCCGAAAGGCGGGTCAGGCCTGCGCAAACAGTCGAAGGCGGATGCTTCGCGCGAACGGGTGCTGGAAGCCGCCGCCAAGACATTCTCCGAACGCGGCTATGCGGGAACGACCATGCGCGACATCGCGCGCGCCGCCGATCTTCAGGCCGGTTCCCTCTATTACCATTACCCGTCGAAGGAATTGCTGATTGAAGCGGTCATCGACAAGGGCATCCACAACATCACGAACGCCGTCGTCAATACGATTGCGACCTTGCCGCCCAGCACATCCTACGCGGACAGGGTGCGGGCGGCGATCCAGGCCCATTTGCATGCTCTTTTGACTTATAGCGCCTTTGCATCCGCGTCCCGGCATTTGCTGGCGCAGGTGCCGGTGGAGGTGCGTCGCAAACATGTCTTGCGGCGTGAAGCCTATGAGGAGTTCTGGCTTGGCTTGTTGCAATCGTCACAAGCCGCCGGGGAAACCCGGGACGGGGTCGACCTCAGGCTGGCGCGAACCTTCATCCTGGGTGGTTTGAACTCGGCGCTCGATTGGTACAGGCCCGAAGGCAAGTCTATCGAGGAATTGGCCGATCAATTCGCGATGATGGTCGAAGGCGGAATTCTGATCGACCGGCCGGACTAACGGTTTTTACAGAGGGGCGCACACGAACAGGCGCCCTGTTGTGAGCGAATACGATAAGACACGACAGGAGGAATATCGTGACCAGCGGTGTCGATACGGAGACCTTTGCGCAAATTCAGGAAGCCGTTCGGCGGTTTACCATGGAACGCCTGATCCCGGCCGAACGGGAAGTGGAAGAAACAGACACCGTGCCGGCCGCCATTGTCCAAGAGATGAAGGACCTCGGCCTGTTCGGTCTGTCTATCCCCCAAGAATTCGGTGGTGTCGGGCTGTCTCTTTCGCAGGAAGTGGCCGTGATCGCGGAAGTGGCGCAGGCCGCACTCGCCTTCCGCTCGGTCTTCGGCACCAATGTCGGCATCGGGTCGCAGGGGATTGTGATCGACGGTACCGATGAGCAAAAGGCGGAGTGGTTGCCGAAATTGGCGACGGGCGAGGCGACGGCATCCTTCGCCTTGACGGAGCCGGATGCGGGGTCCGACGCAGGCGGTCTTCGCACCCGCGCCGTTCGGGACGGCGATACTTATGTCATCAACGGGGCCAAGCGCTATATCACCAATTCGGACAGCGCGACGATCCTGTGTTTGATGGCACGAACCGACCCGGATCGTAAGGGGGCCGCGGGCATCAGCGCCTTCATCATTCCGACGGACACACCGGGCATTACCATCGGCAAACCCGACAAGAAGATGGGGCAGCGGGGCACGCGGACCTGCGACATTACCTTGGCGGATGTTCGGGTCCCCGCAGCGAATATGATCGGAGGCGACGCGCTGGTGAACCAAGGGTTCAAGACGGCGATGAAGGTCCTGGACCGGGGGCGCATTCATATGTCGGCCTTGGCGATCGGCCAGTCGCGGCGGGCGATCAACGAGGCCCTGGCCTACGCGGCCGACCGCAAGCAATTCGGTCAGGAGATCGCCAATTTTCAGTTGGTTCAGGCCCTGCTGGCCGATAGTCAGGCGGAGCTTTATGCCTCGGAATGTATGGCGAATGATGCGGCCGCCCGTTTCGACCGGGGCGAAGCCATCCCGCAACAGGCGGCCTGCGCGAAAATGTTCGCGACGGAAGCCTGCGGCAGGATCGCGGATCGAGCAGTGCAGATTTTCGGCGGGGCCGGCTATATGGTCGAATACCCTGTGGAGCGGATCTATCGGGATGTCCGGCTGATGCGGATCTATGAAGGCACGACCCAGATTCAACAATTGATCATCGCCAAACAGATGTTGAAGCGCCAAGCCGCCGGCGAGAAACTCTGACCTTCGAAATTTCCGAATCCCGATTCCCCAATTCTTTGTGAGTTCCTCGCCATGGCAGATGCACAAAACCCGACACCCGGTTCCGATTTCTCCGAAGCCGTCGGGCGGACCGAAGAGAGCTTCGATTGCATCGCATTGGACCGGGCTTGCGCGATGGCGGCGACCCTGGGCCTGGGCCAACCGCCCTCGGCGGGTGATCCCTTGCCGCCCGGATGGCACTGGCTGTTCTTCAACCGCTTCGCGCCGCGCGGCGAACTCGGCGCTGACGGGCACCCGAAGCGTGGTGGTTTCATCCCCGATGTCGGCTTGCCGCGGCGGATGTGGGCGGGTGGACGCCTGCAATACCTGGCGCCCTTGGCCATAGGAGCGGATGTGGCGCGGCATAGCGAAATACTGTCCATCCAGGCGAAGGAGGGACGGGCGGGCAGGCTCGTTTTCGTGACGATCCGGCATCGTATCTCATCCGGCGGCACGCTGTGCATCGAAGAGGAGCAGGATATCGTGTACCGGGAGGCCGATACCGGCCAAGGGCCGAAACCCACGCCGGCGGCGGCGCCGGAAGGGGCGGCCTGGTCGGAAGAGGTGACGGCCGATCCTGTCTTGCTGTTCCGGTATTCCGCGCTGACATCCAATGGCCATCGCATACATTACGATCAACCTTACGCCCGGGCCGAGGAAGGGTACCGCGACCTGGTCGTCCACGGCCCATTGATTTCCACATTGCTTCAAAACTTCGCTGCGTCCCTAAAACCGGGGGCGGCGCTCGCCCGGTTCGACTATCGCGGCATGGCGCCGCTTTTCGTCGACCGACCTTTTCGGATTGAGGCGGCGGAAGGCGAGGGGCCGGATGAGCTGGTGCTTTGGGCGAAAGGCCCGGATGGCGAACATGCGATGAAGGCGTTCGCGGTTTTCAGTTAATGGGACCGTGTTGAGAGGGGCGCTACCCGGGCGCGCCGGCCAGTGCCGAAAGCTGTGTATCCACCTTTGGGTAATCCGCTTCATCGATCGGCAACCAGTCGAGCGCAGACCGCAGGTCGGCAAAGTTTTTTAGCTTTTCCTTGCCGTATACATCGGATACCGCCCGGTACAATCGCGATACGCCGTCATGCAATTCGTTACTGACCAGAACGCCGACTTGGATGATTTTGCCTTCAAGGCACTCGCGCCCGGCCAGCCATGTGATCATTTCCTGAATCGCATTCATATCGATGTCATAGATCTGCATACGCCGCATGTCGGATATCTCCGGCATTCCAGGAATATAGCGGGGGTCCGCATAGGCGGACTTATATCCACCGAGGAAGTCGCGGTTGGTCACGGTCCCCTGGTAGGAGACGAGAAGGACATCTGGATCATGCAGGATGGAATAGGAGATCGGCATGTATTTCCACGGTTTGGCCCCCCCAACCGTCCCTGGAGATTAGACGACATTGCGCCCTACTGGAATAGCGATCTGTAATTTCGTTTACAGAAAGGGGAGTGGCGACGAACTTCGGCCGATGGGCGCGCTGGGTAAAAGCCGATTGACGGCATTAGGCCTATGGCGCCTGTATTGCATTGACCGTATGTCCGGCGATGGCGCGTAACTGTTCTTCATCGCCAAAGGCGCTTGCAAGGACAACCAACCCGCGGGCCACGGCCAGGACATGGCCGGCGGCCAGATGGCAATCGCCGTTGAACTCCTCTTGTTCCTGCGCATTGCGGAACGTTTCTTCAATCAAAGCCATCAGACACGACAACATGTTGGAGAATGCCTCGCGAAGCGGGTTTGTCTCGGCCTCGCTCGCGACCGAGTCAAGTTCCATCAGGCCGCGTGTTGTGGGACATCCCCGTGGCGGCGTGCCGGCGCGAAAATTTTTGATTGTGACGTCGAAAAACCGGGTCAGGCGTTCGCGCAGCGACCCGTGTGACAGCGCCTCCTCCACCATGCCCAGGTATTCGTCGGTATAGTGTCGATACGCGCTAAGGAACAGTTCCTCCTTGCTGCCAAAGGCGTTGTACAGGCTGCCCCGCTGCATCTGTGCTTCACGCGCGATGTCGGAAAGCGAGGTTCCGCGGACGCCCTTCCGCCAAAACTGATCGAAGGCGATTTTCAAGACCTTATCTTCTTCGAATTGCCTGGGCCGCATGCCGCACTCCGGATTCCCTGATCTCCGCAAAGAAGGCGGAACCTTCATTCCTTGGGTCACATGATTTTAACACGATGTCAAAAATATATTTGACGGGATGCTAAAAACCGATATTTTGACGCGGTGTCAAAAATACTTTGCCGCCGGTTTCGGTTGGTAGGCAGGGGCGAAGGAAAGAGAGCGCCATGAAACGATTGGACGGAAAAAGGACTGTCATCACCCAGGTGGATGCGTTCATGGGTGAAGAACTCGTCAGTATGTTTGAGAAAGAAGGTGCAGAGGTTATTGCCGACACGCGCGATCTTCGGGCCCCTCAAGCGGCGCAGGAATTGATAGACGAGGCGGGGCAGGTCGATGTGCTGGTGGTTAACTTGGCGGCCGCTCAGCCCCGGACATCGGTGGTCGACACCGATGACGATACCTTCATTTCCATGTACGAGGCGATGGTCTATCCCTTGCACCGGTTGGTCCGTGCCGTGCTGCCGCAGATGATGGAACGCCGCCGCGGCAAGATTGTGGTGATGGGCAGCGCCTCTGCTCTGAAGGGAATGCCAAACTACTCCGCCTATGGCTCAGCGCGCGGTGCGCAGCTTTCCTATGTGCAAGATGTCGGGACCGAAGTCGCGCCGTTCAATATCCAGGTCAATGCCTTGGCGCAGACTTTCGTGCAGAACGAGACTTATTTTCCTGAAAGCTACCAACGGACCGAAGATTTCAAGGAACGGATCAAAGGCGCGCCGATAGGACGTTTGGCGCATGGATGGGAGTCGGCGGCCATGGCTTTGTTTCTGGCCGGCGATGAAAGCGACTTCTTTGTCGGGCAGGTTTTTCCTTTTACTGGGGGATGGGTGACACGATGAGTAAACGAAATTTCGACGCACCGGGTTTCTCCGGTCCTGACGGTGATTGGAACCACGATTTCCAGACGGTCGGCGATGCACGAATCCACTTTGTTCGTGAAGGGCAGGGGGCGCCCGTATTTCTATTGCATGGTTGGCCGGAATTCTGGTGGACCTGGCATCGGGTGATTCCGGGGTTGTCGCAGGATTTCGACATTGTCGCGCCGGATCTGCGCGGGTTCGGCGACAGTTCCAAGCCGGGGAAAGGGGGCAATACGCCGCCGACCGCGGAAATTCATGCCGCCGATATTATCGGGTTGGCCGATGCGCTGGGTATCGACCGCTTTGCTGTCGTTTCGCACGATGTCGGAGCCTATGTCGCCCAGCAGATCGCACGCAGTTATCCCGATCGGCTGACGCGCCTGTTTTTCTTTAACGCTCCTTATCCAGGGATCGGGCGGCGCTGGGTCGATGCCGGACATGTGCAGGAAATTTGGTACCAATCCTTCAACCAGCTCGCCTGGGCGCCCGAGTTGATCGGCCACAACCGCGAGACATGCCGCATCTATTTCGAGAATATGATCGCCCATTGGTCTCACGCGAATGGCGCTTTCGATGGCCAGATCGATCATTGGGTCGACAACTTCATGAAGCCTGGAAATCTGGAAGGTGGATTCGCGTGGTATGCCGCGAGCCATCCCGCTCGGGTGGCGCTGATACGCGATGGCGCGCCGGCCCTGCCGAAGATCGAAACGCCCAGCCGGTTCTTCTGGGGCAGGCATGACCCGATCATTCCCAGCGCCTGGACGGATCGCCTTCCGGACTATTTCGTCGACCCCGTTGTGGAATTTGCGGAAGACGCCGGGCATTTCGTCCAAATGGAAATGCCGGAATCCACATGCCGCAATATCCGGGCCCATTTCAGTGGGCTGTAACCGGTTCGATTGAGGGGGCGTCGTATGTTGATTGCGTAAACGGCAGAAGGTTTCCCGGCAGGACTGGCGGGAAGGGATCAATCGCTGAACGTGTTCGACTCGGCGGCGGCAAGGGTGGCGGCGAAATCGGTCGGGCTGTCTTCCTTGTGGCGTTCGATCAAGCGGCGCAGAACCCGCTTCAGGGTTTCCGCCTCCTCTGCAGGAAAATCGGCCAGGACTTCCGCCTCATGCGCCCGGGCGCGGTGCACCAGATCGGCGACGATTTCGGTCCCGCGTTCAGTCAGTGAAATGATAACCTGGCGCCGGTCGTCCGGCGAGGGGCTTCGTGAAACCAGACCGCGTTCTTCCATACGGTCGATATTCTTGGTGACGGAGGGTTGCTTGATCAAGCAGCGTCTGGCCAAGCCGCCAACGGTTACGCCGTCGGTCCCGTAGAGCACCGCCATAATACGCCATTCATAAACCTGTATGCCCAACGCGCTGACCTGATTATGGAATCCCGCGCTGGTCAGCGCCGAAGCGCGCGCCATCAGATAGAGAAGATAGTCGTCGACGAAGGGTCCCGATGCGGCGGGTGATCCCGGCATGGCGGCATTGTCCGCCGGCCAGTCATCGGCCGTGGTGTCTGCGTCGTCAGGCTGCTGTCTGGCGGTTGGCTTTGGCATATTGTCCAGCGTAGTAGACCAAGGGGTCCTTGTCATGCTCCGCCGGCATTGCGCGGAACCGCAAAACCCGGCCGAGGAAGATCACATGATCACCGCCGTCGAATTGACGATGCGCGGCGCATTCGAAACTGGCCAAGGTCCCTTCGATAACAGGAACGCCCCCGGCGCCTTCCAGCCAATCGACGCTGGCGAACCGGTCCTCGACCGGACGGGCGAACCTATCCGACAGCCCGCGCTGATCCGCGGCGAGCACATTGATCGCGAAATGGTCGCTGGCTTCGAAGGCGGCGAGGTTGATGGATTTTCGCGCCAAGCTCCACAGGATAAGGGGCGGGTCGAGAGAGACCGAGTTGAATGAATTCGCGGTCAGGCCGATCGGGGAACCGTCGCTGTCCCGTGTCGTCACGATTGTGACGCCGGTTGCGAACTGTCCCAGGGCGGAGCGCAACGCGACCGCATCGAATTCATCCCTGTCCAAAATGTTCTCATTCCCCATGGCTGGGTATGTCCCTTGTTAGATTAGCAAGCGAGACAGGAATCATTGAACCATAAAATTATTCTTTTTCATATAATTCTTTTTCATTTAAATTTTGTTTCGCTTAGAGTATGGATAGAGTTCGATCGTTGCCGAGAACAGGGGCGGCGTTTTAGCGGAAAAATGGAACACTAGAATCCATCCGTATCGATAGAAGATTCAATTCAAGACCCGGAAAATCGGGCGCTGGGGGCTGTAAGCATGCTGACCGACCGAATAGAGGCGAAGTGGGTCGACGCGTTTCATCGCGTCTTCGAGTTGTGCAAGGTCCAGCCCGGCGAAGCCGTCGCCATCCTGTCTGAAACCCAGTCCCGTGCATTGAACGTCCAGCTTGCCGAACTTGCCCTCGCGCGAACCGGCGCGACGGTGTTTCACGTGGTGGTGCCGACCCCGAAGCAGGATGCGCCGGTGCCGGTGCGGTCCACGGGTGCATCGGTAGCCTTGACCGGCCAGACCGCCGCGCTGGAAAGTTTGAAGGCCGCGGGCCTCGTCGTCGACTTGACTGTGGAAGGGCTGCTGCATGCGCCTGAACTGCCGCATATCCTGTCGGGCGGCGCGCGGGTGATGATGGTTTCCAACGAACATCCGGACGCGCTGGAACGCTTGGTGCCGGAACCGGCTATGGAAGGCCGGGTCAAGGCCGCAGTGAAGCAAGCGCGGGCGGCGCAGGAAATGACGGTGACCTCAAAGGCCGGGACGGATTTGACCGTTGCCATGGCGGGTGCTGTTACGGCAGGCGTCTGGGGTTGGTGCGACCGGCCCAAGACGGTGGCGCATTGGCCGGGCGGGGTCGTTGTTTCCTTCCCCGCGGCCGGGTCGGTCAACGGCCGGCTCGTGCTCGACGCGGGCGATGTAAATCTGACCTTTAAACGCTATCTGGAAAGCCCCATCGCGCTGACGCTTGAAAACGACTACGTCACCGCCATCGAAGGGACCGGCACGGACGCGGAACTGATCCGTCGATACTTCGCGGCCTGGGACGATCCGGTTGCCTATTCCACATCCCATGTCGGCTGGGGCATGAACGAAGCGGCGCGGTACGAGGCGCTGACCATGTACGACCAGCGAGACACCAACGGGACCGAACTGCGCTGCTATGCTGGAAACTTCCTGTATTCTACCGGCGCCAATGAATTCGCCAAGCGCTACACCAAGGGGCATTTCGATCTGCCGGTGCGGGGCTGTACCATCGCGTTGGACGGGGTGACTGTGGTGGAAGAAGGCCGTTTGGTCGAGGATGCCGCGTGATGGCTAAGCAATCGCCAGTCATCCTTATGCATGGCATCGGGGCCGGCGGGTCGATGTTCGCGCTGTTGGAAAACGCCCTTGCGGGCCGTGTGCCGACCTTGGCCTGGAACATGCCGGGCTATGAAAACGCGCCGGCGGAGGATCCCCTCACATTTGAACGCCTCGCGGAACTCATCATTCAGACATTGGACGCGCAGGGGATCGAAAAGGGTGACCTGTTCGGTCATTCGATCGGCGGGATGATCGCCCAGGAAGTCGCTGCGCGTTACCCGGACCGGGTTCGGTCGTTGATCCTGTCGGGAACCACATCGTTTTTCGGCAGCCGCGACGGGTCCTTTCAAAAGGCCTTTCTCGAAGCCCGGTTGGCCCCATTGGATGCGGGCCAGACGATGCCGGAACTGGCCGAGGAATTCGTGCCGCAATTGCTGGGCGACGACCCCAATCCCGAAGCCGGCCCGCGCGCGCGGGCGGGGCTTTCCAGCCTGCCGCAGGCGACCTATCGCACGGCGCTGAAATGCCTCGTTACCTTCAACCGGCGGGAAGAATTAGGGGCGATTGCCGCACCCACGCTGTTGATCGCGGGCGAGAAGGATACCAACGCGCCGCTGAAAACCATGCGAAAGATGGCCGAAGTTATTCCCGGCGCGCAACTCATAGAACTTCCCGGCGTGGGGCATCTGGCCCCGCTGGAACGTCCCGAAGACGTCGCGGACGCGGTTGCCGGATTTTTGAATACACTTGCAGGAGAAGACTGAAAATGCCGGACAGCACGCCAGTCGCGGCCGATGCGCCGATGTTCGATCCCAAGGCGTTTCGCCTGACGGAGAAGGAGTCGAAACTGACGTCCATGGCCCGCGATATCGGGGCGGCCAAATTCGCGCCGCGTGCGGCGGAATGGGACCGGGACGCGGTCTTCCCCATGCAGAATTACCGCGACATGCATAAAGCCGGCCTGCTCGGTGTCTGCGTGCCGGAAGAAAATGGCGGCTTTGGCGCGGACTATCGCGCCTACATGCTGACCGCCGCCGAGATCGGCCGCTATTGCGGGGCGACCGCGCTGACCTGGAACATGCATGTCTGTTCCTGCCTGTGGAGCGGACCGCTTTCGGACGATCTTGAGATGGATGCGGAAACGCGCGACCGTCACCTTGCGCGTCGGGTGAAGCATTACGACCGGATTGTGCAGGATGGGAAGATCTATGCCCAACCCTTCTCGGAAGGGGGCGCTGCGGCGGCCGGTGCGGCCCCGTTCTCGACCCAGGCGAAGCGGACAGACGGCGGCTGGCTGATCAACGGCAAGAAGATCTTCGCGTCGCTGTCCGGCTCGGCCGACTATTACGGGGTGTTGTGCGGTGAAGTGAAGGAAGGCGAAAAGCCGTCCCGCAAGGACACGATGTATATCGCCGTTCCGGCGGATGCGAAGGGCGTGAAGGTCGTTGGGGACTGGGATCCGCTCGGTATGCGGGGCACGGTTTCGCGCACGCTGATCTTCGAGGACGTATTCGTTTCCGACGATGAACAGCTCATGCCGCGCGGTGTGTATTACCAGGCCGCGACCCGTTGGCCGCATATGTTCATGACGCTGTCCCCGACCTATATGGGGATCGCTCAGGCGGCGTATGATTTCACGGTGAAGTATCTGCGCGGCGAATGGCCGGGCCTGCCCCCGGTGAAGCGGCGGATGTTCCCAACCAAACAAATCGCGGTGGCGCAGATGCGCCTGATGCTGGAACAGACCAAATCGATATGGTTCCAGGCGATCAGCGAGGCCTGCGCCGATCCCAGCAAGGACCAGATGCTGCGGGCCTATGCGGCGCAATACACGGTGATGGAGAACGCGAACGAGATCAGCCAATTGGCGATCCGCACCTGCGGCGGTCAGTCGATGTTGAAGAGCCTGCCGCTGGAACGCCTCTATCGTGACAGCCGCTGCGGCGCCTTGATGCTGCCCTGGACCGCGGAAATCTGCCTCGACCGGATGGGACGGGAAGCGCTCTACAATCCCGGCGAAACCGATGATTGAGGGTGACGGCACAGTAACGGCGGATTGTTTGGACGGCGCAAGGTGAGCATGGATATCGGGCGATGGATTGATCGGCATGCCGGCTTCACACCGGACAAGGTAGCGCTTCGGACTGCGCGCGAAGAGATTTCCTATGCCGATCTGGCAAGCCGGATCGACAGGGCCGCGCGCGCGATGGTCGGGGAGCTCGGCCTCGTCCGCGGTGACAGGATCGCCTATCTGGGGCTGAACAGCGCGGAACAGATCGTCCTTACCTTTGCCGCGGCGCGGGCCGGGCTCAGCATCGTGCCGCTCAACTGGCGGCTGGCCGGGCCGGAACACGCCTTTATTCTGAAAGACAGCGAGGCGAAGGTCCTGTTCGTCGAACAGTCTTTCTGCGATCACATTAACGACCCGATCCCGAATATGCGCATGGTCGGATCCGATTTCTCCGCCGGTGGCATAACGTCTTTGGCGGACCTCATGGAAACGGCCGGCGACGGCGATGTTAAATGGGGAGGCGGACCGAAGGAGCCGCTGCTGCTCTGCTATACGTCCGGGACGACGGGCCGGCCCAAGGGCGCGGTCCTGACCCAGGAAGCGATTCTGTGCAACGCGCTCAACGCCCAACACATGCATGACATGACGGCGGATGACCACGTGTTGACCGTTCTGCCGATGTTCCATGTGGGCGGGCTGAACATCCAGACGTCTCCGGTTCTGCATTGCGGCGGCACGGTGACCCTGCATGCCCGGTTCGATCCGGCGGCAACCTTGCGCGACATCGCGGCTCTGCGCCCGACGCTGACCGTCCAAGTCCCTGCCACGATGGAGGCGATGATCCGCCATCCGGAATGGCAATCGACTGACCTGTCCTCGCTGCGCGTCGTTGCGACAGGCTCTACCGATGTGCCGACCAACCTGATCGAGGCCTTCCATGCCCGTGATCTGCCGGTGATCCAGATATACGGATCGACGGAAACCGCGCCGGTTGCCGTCTATCAGCGCAGCGACGATGCGCCCAGCCGGTTCGGTTCCATCGGGCGCGTTGGGCTGCATACGGAAGTTCGCTTGGTTGATGCAGACGGACAGGACGTGCCGGATGGTGAGGCGGGCGAAATCCTGGTGCGGGGTAAGCATGTCGCGACCGGCTATTGGAACGACCCGGAACAGACGGCCAAGGCCTTCCAAGACGGATGGTTTCATTCCGGCGATATCGCGCATCGCGACAAGGACGGCTGGTTGTGGTTTCGCGACCGGGTCAAGAATGTCATCATCTCGGGCGGTGAAAACATCTATCCGGCTGAGATCGAAAGGGTTCTTCGCGAAGTTCCCGGCATCGTCGAGGTCGCCGTCGTGGGCCGCCCGGACGAACGCTGGGGTGCGGCGCCGATCGCGGTCGTGGCCTGTGACGACCCATCGATGACGCCGGATTGTGTCGCCGCCGCCTTTGAAGGACGCCTTGCGCGTTACAAACATCCGAAAGACGTGTTTATCGTAGAAGCGCTCCCGCGCAACGCCATGGGTAAAGTCAAACTGGACACGGTGCGGGAGCTTGTGGGGGCGCTGGGTCCAGCGGCGAGTTAGCGAGGAGTAGACGTGATGAAGAAAGTATTGGCCGGCCTGGCCATCGCGGCGGGCCTGATTGCAAGTACCGGTGTTGCATCTGCGCAGACGACGTTGCGGGTCGCCAATTGGCTGCCGCCCAGCCATCCGCTGGTCTCGGACATCATCAAGCCGTGGATCGAGGATGTGAACAAGGTCACCGAGGGCCGCGTTGTCCTGGAACTTTTGAAGGCGCCGCTCGGGCCGCCGCCCGCTCATTTCGATTTTGCGGTGAACGGCGTGGCCGATATCACCTATGGCGTTCACAACTATACGCCGGGCCGCTTCGTGGCGACGTCGATCGCCGAACTGCCGTTCCTGTCGAACACGTCGGAAGCGCTCTCGGTCGCCTATTGGAATGTGCACGAGAAGTATCTGGCCGGCGCGAACGAACATAAGGGCACGCATGTGCTGTCCGTCTTCACACATGGGCCGGGCCAATTGTGGACCAAGGGTCGCGACCTGACCTCGCTGGACGGTATCGCGGGATCGAAAATCCGCATCGGCGGCGGTATCGCACAGGATGTGGCGACGGCGCTGGATCTGGTCCCGGTTCAGGCGCCGGTGACGAAGGCCTATGAACTTCTGTCCGGCGGTGTCGCGGACGGCATCCAGTTTCCGGCGGAATCGGTCGCCTTCTTCAACATCCAGAACGTGGTGGATTCCGGGCTGGTCGTGGATGGCGGGCTGTATAACGTGTCCTTTTTCGTGGTCATGAACGGCGCGAAATGGGACAGCCTCAGCGATGCCGACAAGGAAGCGATCATGAGCGTGTCGGGTGAATCCCTGGCGTTGCGGGCCGGCAAGGCCTGGGACGCGGCGGACCAGCGCGGCTATGATGCGATGAAGGAAAAGGGCATCACGTTTGTTCGCCCGGAAGGCGCGGCAGCCGATGCGCTAAAGGCCAAGCTGGCGGGTGTAGAGGCGGATGCGGTGGAACGTATTTCCGAAAAAGGCGTCGATGCGGCGGCCGCGCTTGCGGCGTTGAAAGCCGGTGTCGCCGGTGAATAACTGGGTTTCGGGCCGGGGTGTTCTGTCATCATGACGGACCCTCGGCCCACTTCGGAAAGCGAAACCAAGACGGCGGGGGACACCGGGCCGGTGGTCCGGTTCCTGCGCCGCGCGCTGGGCGGCGTGGCGGCGGTGCTGGTCTTTGGAATGATGATGGTGACGGTGATCGATGTCGCCGGCCGCTACCTCTTTTCCGCCCCTTTGCCCGGCGCTTTCGAAGTGACGGAGATTACGTTGGCCATCGTCATATTCCTGGGCCTGCCGCTGGTCTGTTTCGAGGACGGCCATATCTCGGTTTCCTTGATCACGGAACGGATGCGCGGGGCGGCGCGTCGGCTGCAATCGGCCGGCGCAGCCTTGATCGGCGGCGTTACGCTGGCCCTTGTTGCTTGGCGGATTTACGAACACGGCGCGCAGTTGGCCAGCTATGGTGACGTGACGATCTTCCTGCGCCTGCCGAAGGGCCCCATCGCCTATCTGCTCTCTGCGCTGGCGGCAATATCGGCACTCTATCTGTTTTATCGCGGCATCCGGCTTCTGGTTTCCAGACGGCCTCCGCCCTTTCCGGTTGGCGGCGGCAGTGCCGATACTGACCGGTCCCCCGACCTCTAGGCCCCGATCGGACCGACGATGCTTGATTGGATTTTGGGAGTCGCCTGTACGCTTGGTCTGATCGCGCTGGGGGTGCCTATCACCTTCGCGATGACCATCGTCGGTTTTCTCGGCGTGGTTGCCGTTATCGGCTTGGCGCCCGCCATGTCCATGCTGGGGCAGGTCTTCTACGACAATGGCATGAGTTATACGCTCTCGGTGATGCCGCTGTTCGTGTTGATGGGCAATTTCGTCGTCCGGGCGGGGTTGGCGGATGAGCTCTATGCCGCCTCCAATGCCTGGCTCAGACATTATCGCGGCGGCTTGCCGATGGCGACCGTCGTTGCCTGCGGCGGGTTTTCGTCGGTCTGCGGGTCATCACTCGCCACCTCCGCCACCATGGCGCGGGTCTCCATGCCGTCGATGCGGCGCTATGGCTATGCGGACGGTCTTGCCGCCGGATCGATCGCGGCGGGCGGCACCCTCGGCATTCTTATTCCGCCAAGCGTCATCCTTGTGCTCTATGGGATCGTGGCGCAGCAGGATATCGGCAAGCTGTTCCTGGCCGGCGTCGTGCCGGGCCTGGTCGGTATTCTAGGCTATATGATCGCGGTGCGAATATCGCTTGCCTTCACCCACGACACTTCCGAACGGCTCGATCCGATGCCCTTGGCCGAACGCTTGCGCGCCCTGAAGGGCGTGATTGGCGTCCTGTCGCTGTTCGCTGTTGTGATGGGCGGTATCTATTTGGGTGTTTTCACCGCAACGGAAGCCGCCGGCGTAGGGGCAGGGGGCGCTTTCCTGCTGGTTCTGGCGCGCGGAAAGCTGACTTTTCCCATATTGCTGGAAATGCTGGTCGATACGGTGAAGATGACCACGATGATGTTTTTCATCCTGTTCGGTGCGCTGATGTTTTCCAACTTCGTGAATCTGGCGGGCATGCCCGGCGATTTGCAAAGCATGATCGAAGCCGTCGGGGCGGAACCGATTGCCGTCCTGTTCGTGATTTTTCTGATCTATCTGGTGCTCGGCGCGGTGCTGGAAAGCTTGTCGATGATGCTGCTGACCGTGCCGGTCTTCTATCCCATCGTGGCGGCCCTGGGCGTCGATCTGATCTGGTTCGGCATTTTCGTCGTCGTTGCCATTGAAATCAGCCTGATCACGCCGCCGGTGGGGTTGAACGTTTTCGTGCTGAAGGCGGTGGTGCGGGATATCGGGACGGGTGTGATCTTCCGCGGGGTGCTGCCCTTCGTGGCCATGGATATCGTGCGGATTATCCTGTTGATCCTGGTGCCAGGCCTGGCTTTGTGGCTGCCCTCGACGATGGGTTAGCGATGATTCCTTTCATTGGGATTTCTTTTTTTGGTAAGGGGTGAAAAAGGTGGAAATAGCGGTTCTTGGGGGCGGAAACGGGTCGCATGCGGCCGCCGTGGATTTGACCGAAGCGGGCCATAACGTCCGGTTCTGGCGCCGTGACGGCGACGCGATGAAGGCGTTGAACGCGGCCGGCAATACGCTGGTATTGAAGGATTTCGTGGGCGAACGCCCGGTGACCCTCGCCATGGCGACCAGTGATATGGGCGCGGCGTTGTCGGGGGCGGAATTGATCGTCTGCCCCGCGCCGGCCCCCGCCCAGGCCGATATCGCTAAAGCAATGGCGCCGTATTTGAAGGACGGGCAGGTCGTCTTCCTGCCGCCCGGTTCGTTCGGTTCATACCTGATGGCCAAGGCCGTGCGCGAAGCCGGGTCGACGGCGGATGTCGCCTTCGCGGAAGCCGGCACCTTGCCGTATCTGACGCGCCGTCACGGGGAGAACACGATTGCCATCACCACGCGGGCGACGCGCCTGCCGACCGGGGTCTTCCCGCTGCGCCTGAAGGATCACGCGCTTGGCATTATCCGGGCGGGTTACCCCTCGGTCGAGGATGCCGGCGATGGTCTTTCCGGGGCGTTGATGAATGCCGGGCCGATCATCCATCCGCCGTTGATCTGCATGAATGCGGGGCCGATCGAGCATTTCGACCATTGGGATATCCACAATGAAGGGACGCAGCCGGCCATCCGCCGCACCACGGATCGGCTGGATGCGGAACGGATCGCCGTGCGTGAGGCGCTCGGCTACGGCGCGCCGCATTTTCCCTTGGCCGATCACTACGCGCCGGACGGGGATGAATGGATGTACGGTAACATGGCCCATGATCGATTGGTGGATTCCGGAGATTGGCGGGAACATCTGGTTCTGACGGAGCACCGCTATATGCGGGAAGATGTTGCCGTGGGCCTGGCCTTCCTGGTTTCGGTGGCGGATTGGGCGGGCGTTCCCGCGCCGACAGCGACCGGTTTGCTCGCCATCGGTTCCGCAATCTGTTCCGACGATTTCCGCAAGAACGGACGGACGCTTGAATCCTCCGGTCTGGCGGGGCTTTCCAAGGAAGAAATGCGGGATCTGATGCAAAAGGGGCTGTCATGACCACGCAAGAACGCGCGATCATCGCGGCGGTTGGCGCGGGCCGTATGGGGCGCGGCGTTGCCATCGTCTTCGCCTATGCGGGACATCCCGTCCGCCTGATCGACGTCAAACATTCCCGACCGACGGAGGATTTCGACCGTCTGTCGAAGGAGGCGGGCACGGAAATCCGTGCGACCCTGCAGATGCTGGTCGATCTAGGCCTTGCGCCCGAGGGCTCGGTCGAGACGATTGCAAGCCGGATCACCATTGTAGACAGGGAATGGGCAGGGGGCGCCCTGGCCGATGCGGCGGTGATCTTCGAAGGTGTGCCGGAAACGCTGGAGGCGAAACGCGACGCGTTCGACTTGATCGGCAAGGCCGCGCCGGCCGACGCCATTGTCGGATCCACGACCTCGACCATCCTCACGGATGAATTGCAGGCAATGATCTCGCACCCCGAACGCTTCCTGAATGCCCATTGGCTGAACCCGGCTTATCTGGTGCCGCTGGTGGAACTGTCGCCGGGCGAGAAGACCGACCCGGCCGTGGTTGACCGGTTGAAAGGATTGTTGGAAGGGATCGGCAAGGTGCCGGTCGTCTGCAAGGCCAGTCCCGGCTATATCGTGCCGCGCATTCAGGCCTTGGCGATGAACGAGGCGGCGCGCCTCGTTGAGGAAGGGGTGGCGACGCCCGAAGACATCGATAAGGCGACGAAATACGGCTTCGGCTTTCGTTTTGCGGTCCTGGGCCTGCTTGAATTCATCGATTGGGGCGGCGGCGATATATTGTTCTATGCCAGCCGCTATATGAAGGACGCGATGCAGGACGACCGCTTCGCCGCACCGAAGATCGTTGAGGACAATATGGCGGCCGGTCGCATCGGCCTCAGCGCGAGGGCTGGATTCCTGGACTATTCGGATATGGATATCGACGCCTATCGAAAGGGGCGGCTAGCCGGTTTCGTCGACATGCTGACCCTGCTGGGCGCAACCCGCCCTCCGGTGCTTTAGGCCGGTGCTTTAGGCCGGTGATTTAGGCGGGATCGGGGCGCCCCGCCATCAGGCGCAGCGGGGTATAGGTGATGACGGTATCCCCATGTTGATTGACGATGCGGTTCGTTGTGCGGACCAAGCCGCGGCCCCTCTTCTTGGCGGGACGCACCTCGGTCACCTCAAGTTCCACATGGATCGTATCGCCTTGAAGCACCGGCCCGTGCACGTCGAGTTCCATCTTTAGGAAGGCAAGGCCCGTACCCTGCCCGGTGGCGTTTAGAACCAGGCCCTCCGCAAGGGAGAAGACGAGCGCGGCGGGCGCGGGTCGGCCGGAAATAGCGGAATGCTCTTCGATGAACTCCAGGTCGACGAACAGCGATTCAAGCATTCCGGCGCACGAGACGAAATTGACGATATCCGTCTCCGTTATCGTCCTGCCGAACGTCTTGAAACACTCGCCTTCCGTCAATTCGTTCCAGTAAAAACCTTCGCCTACCAGTTTCATCCTGTGTCCTTCCCGTGTTGTCCCGGCAGTCCCGACGTCGCTGAAACGAGGCCCGCCACCACAAAGCATCGTTGATCCCTGACGCCAATGTGGTTTCTGTGCTTGATCCCAGGCGGCCGCAAGGCATAACACAGCCTGGATAACCGCTTTAGACGAACAACAGAATTTTGCGGTTATGTGAATATTGCGTTGCCGGGCTTATCCCGTCTACGTTCAAAACCATGAACCAAACAAGGCAGATCGGACAGCGCGTCCAAACTGTTTGCCAGCGAAATTCAGACCTGCGGAGGGATGTCGATACCATGAGTGAAAGCAACATCGTTAGGATTGATCGGCATCCTGGACGTTCGGCCCAGACGATCGGACTCGCCCGGGAACTCGGCACCGATCCGGCGTTGATCCATGAGCCCTCCGTCGGCGTTGTGGGTACCAAGGGCGACAGCCAATGTTATCTTGGCGTGGCCGCGAAAGTGGAAGCTATCCATGAGAGCCTGAAGGATCGTATTGGCAGCGAAGAGGGTAAGTTGAAGCTGCGTCTGGTGCAGCCTGAATACACCATTGCCACCTCGGACGGCATCCGGAACGGCACGCGGGAAATGCGCTATTCGCTGATCGGCCGCGAGGTCACCAACGACGCGCTATGCGAACATTTGGAGGCAACGGGCCTTGCCGGCACAATCGCCGTGGTCGCGTGTGACAAGCCGCCGGTCGGGGCGCTGGCCGCTCTGTTGGAACACAACCAGCCGGCCATCATCATGTCCGACGGACCGATCCGGCCGGGCCACGACCCGAAAACCGGTGAGACATTGGATCTCGTCAGCGCCTACCAGGTCGCCGGTAATCCGGACGCCGAGTTCCGTGACCATATATCCTGCCATGCCTGCCCGGGATTCGGCAGCTGCGGCGGTATGTTCACCTATAACACCATGCAGACCTTCATCGGGGTGGTCGGCCTTCAGCCGCTGCACATGGTGGCGCCGCCTTCCGACGACCCGCGGCGGCTGACGGAGTTCCCGGCGGAACTGGTGACGCATCTTTCCAACATGATGGATTCGGGCCTGAAACCGCGGGACATCGTCGTTCGCGACTCCCTGCGGAACGCGGTCATCGTTGCCATGGCGATCGGCGGGTCGACGAACGTCACCCTGCATGCCCCGGAAATCGCCCGCGCCGCGGGTTACGCCGATTTCTGGAAGGAAGTCATCACGCCGGAGGAGTTCAACCACTTCTCCCAGCACGTGGTGCCGGTGCTGACCGACGCGCGCCCCTATGGCAAATATTCGATGGTCGATATCGACAATGTCGGCGGGGTGCAGGTGATCGTGCGCGAATTGCTGGAAGCGGGCCTGTTGAACGGCGACGTGATGACCTGCACCGGCGAGACCCTGGCGGAGCAGGTCAAGCGCCTGGACGCCAAGCCGGTGGACGGCAAGGTCGTCTACCCGGTCGAGAAGCCCTATAAGCCGACCGGCGGTCTGCGCGTGCTTGGCGGTAACCTGTCGCCGGACTTCTCGGCGATTCTGAAACTCGCCGGTGTCGAGGTTGGTTTGGAAGACAATCGGTTCGTTGGCAAGGCGCGGGTCTTCGAAGGGGAGGCGGGCTTGCTCACCGCGCTCGACAAGACGCCGGACAGCTTTGAGAACAACGATATGATCATCGTGCGCTATGAAGGGCCGAGCGGGGCGCCGGGCATGCCGGAGATGCTCGATCCAACATCGCGGATTACCACATTGTGCCGGGAGCGGGGGATTGCCGTCGGCCTGATGACCGATGCGCGGTTCTCGGGCGGCTCGGTCGGCCTGGTGATCGGTCATGTGGGGCCGGAAGCGGCGCTGGGCGGTCCGATCGCCCTGATCGAGGATGGCGACGAGATCATCGCCGACCTGACCACGGATGAGCTGACCTGCACGGCCTTGAACGATCCGGCGGTGGTCGCGGCGCGCAAAGCGAAATGGGAGAAGGAGGTCGCCGACAACGGCGGCATCCATCCGAACTGCGGCATGGCCGATACGCGTCTTCTCCATCGGGCCCGCCATACGGCGGTGCCGGCGACCCGCGGCGGCGGCTTGCACCCGAACCGGGAGGTCTGGGTCCGCAACCAACGTGTTGCCGAACGCTCCGGCTTCCAGGTGAAAAACAAATACCGGCCGCATACCGACAAGGCGTTCTGACCGGGCGCCGTGCCGGCACAGTGACCGTGGATTACGGGCGTTCGGCCCATGGCATTGCCGACCACCTATGGCGTCCTGCCGCTGTCGGTGGTCGGCCGGTGCCTGCAATCGAACTGCGCCAGGGTGGCGACCAACTTCGCCAGTCGGAGTCCATTTCCGGGAACTTGCGCATCCCGGCCAATAGACGGTCGTGGCTCTTGCGATAGCCTTTGACTTGATCCAGGCCTTCTGGTTCGCCGTGAGTCCTTTCCACTGAAAGACGGCGTGCACCTTTCTTTCGATTCATAAATAGCGTGCTGGGTGACACCCAACCGGGTTGGGGCCCTTTGGATCGGACAACCCCGTTCGGTCATCTGTTCCGCGGCCTTCCGCTTGTAGCGACAGACCGCGACGTGAAATCGCACTCACAGTGGCTCTGTTCAAATTGGTCTGCCCGCTTCGAATTCAGGGAAGAGGTGGGCTGCAATTCGAGGGGCTATTCAATGCATGCCGGCCGCATGCCGAAGTGATTCCGAGTAGCCGAGAAGTGATGCTACATACACCAATACCGGAACGCAGTCTTTGAGCCGGTGCCTGTTGATGTTCAGGAAAAAAAATTTGCAGTGAGCTAAGTCAAAGCGCCGCAGATATAAGAAAAACATGGAACAATAATTTGCCCGTATGAAACGCTGGAAAGCTTCACATTTTGTGGAATGGGGCGCTCGCATCCGCCATCAGATAAGCACGAACTAGGCGCGATTTCGACTGATACGGTTATAAGTCACTCGATTTTCAAACTCAGGCTCTATTGACATGCGAATGATTGTCACTAGCGTTCGCAACCGATGCGCGGGGGCGTCGGGGGCGTCGGGGGCGTTCCTTCGACACTCTTCGGTGTTCACGGTTCGGCTTGCGAGATTTGGTTGAGGAATAGGCTCGCAGGGGCCGCTGCATGCTGAACGTATTCACGAAGTTGGTAATAGGGCTTGGTTAAGTAGGGTGGTTTTTGGCATGCAAAAGGCAATACTTCTCGCGACATTGATCGGAACGGCAATCGGAATGCCTGTTCTAGCGGAAGCGCAGAATGTTAAAGTCGACAGTTCCGACGAGGCAGGTGTTGAGCAGGGATCCGAACCTGAGGCACTGGAGTCGGTTGTCATCTTCGGAGAAGTGATCCCGTATTTCGAACAGTCGAATTCAACGGCCCTAAAAGGGGCAGTTGAACGGACTAAGGTTCCGTTCACGACGAATACAATGAACGCCCAGGTCATTGAAGACTTGAAAGCGGAACGTCTGGAGGAGGTTTTTGAATACATACCGAGTTTTTCCAGAAGCAACAGAACCGCAAACAATTTCACGATCAGAGGACACTCGGCGGATCTCCAAAACCTTCAGGTCGACGGCCTGCCGGGTTTGACCAGCAGGTTCGGTTCCCCCGTTACGGCAAATATTGAAAAGGTCGAGGTTCTGAAAGGGCCGGCATCGGTGCTGTACGGCTGGATGGATCCGGGCGGGCTGGTGAATATGATCACGAAAAAGCCTGAAGACGATGAGTTCACGGAAATTAGTCTGTCGGGCGAATTTTTTCCGGAGTACGGAGACGAGAGCGGTTCCTTCTCCGTCGACACAAACGGTCGGGTCAAGAAAGACGGTTCGATCCTGTATCGCGTTGTTGCCGGATATCAGAATGAAGACTCGTTCAGGGACTTCGTGAAAAACGAGGAAGCATGGTATTTTTTCCCCAGCCTGTCCTGGGTTCCCGACGCAGGCAAACGCCTGGATGTCCAAATGGAATATACGGAAGAACGGCGAGCGGGGGACAGCGGGCTGTTCGTGTTGAACCAGGACATCAAACAGCGCGCGGATATCACGACCTATTATCAGGAACCGGGTGATACGCTCGACGATTTCGGCATTGCGCTGAACGTAAGTTATGAAGATCAGTTCAGGGACGATATGAAGCTGAACGCCAAGTGGCGCAGCGTATATCATGAAGACGAAAAAGATCTCTACGAAAACAACTTCGTGCAAGCCGACAACACCTTGCGCCGCCGGAATCGGCATCAGATCAACGTGCGGCAATATCATTTCGGCGATGTAAATCTCGACATCGACTTCGACGCGGGTTTCAAGCAGAAACTGATCACGGGTATCGGCGGCGGCTATGAACTCCGGCAATTCGACCGCCTTGCCTTCGATGCGCGGGGCGCCAATGTCGGCTTGAACAATCCGATCTATACCGGTGACATTCTTGCCGATGACCCGGACAGCTTCCGGACATTCAATCTGTACAATGCAGGTATCTATGCACAGGACCAGGTGTTCCTGACAGACAAGCTTACCCTGCTGCTCGGCGCCCGGTTCGATTCCCAGTGGGGTGACCTGACCACGGTCTTCCCGGACGGCCCGACAGACGGTGAGGATTCCGAGGAATCCGCTTTCATAACCACCCAGGCATATAATCTAGGCGGTACCTATGAAGTAACGAACCAGGTAGCGCTTTACGCAAGCATGTCACAATCCTTCAATCCGCAATTCATTCCGACCTTTGATGCGAACAACAACCAGCTCGATCCGGAAAAGGGAATTCAGTACGAGGTCGGGGCCAAGTTGAGCTTCCTCGACAACAAGCTCACCACGAACATCTCGGCATATGATCTGACGAAAGAGAACGTCGCTGAAACGGTGAACGGGGTGAGCCAGCTTGTCGGCACAATCGAAAGCTACGGCGCGGAAGTGGAAGTACAGTATCAACCCTCGCTCAACTGGCAGTTTCAGGGGTCGTACGCCTATACCCATGCGGAGGTTACGGAAACAACCAACCTGGATGCTCTTGGCAACGTGCCGGGCTTCGCGCCGAAACACACGGCGGCCGTATTGCTGCGCTATAACTATCCTGAAGAGGTCTTCGACGGTCTTGTCGGTGCCGGCGTCGGTGCGCGGTATCAGTCCGAGCGGTTCACCGATGAAGAAACGTCGAGGCGCGTCTTGCTTCCGGGATATGCGGTGGCCGACCTTAACTTCTATTATGAATTGGAAAGGGTGAAACTGTCCCTCAACGTGGAAAACGTCTTCGACAAGGTCTACTTCAACGGCGGACGCAATGACACGGAAGTCCATGCCGGCGATCCGCGGAAGGTAATTCTGAAAGCCAAATGGTTCCTATGATTGGCTAACGCGTTCCCAGCGTGCCCGCCTCTTCAGTACATGCGTCGTGCTGCAGAGGCGGGCCGTTTTGTATTGAGCTGGGGACAAGCTTGCGCGCGGTCCATTTCCCGAGGGGTAGGATCAATCCTCAAACGGTACGAATTTTCTGGTCACGATGTTCGACATATAGATCGCCAATACCTCCTCCAAGGCACGAAAGCTAAGCGCGCGCATGATTTCCCTGGGGATCAGGATATGTTGGTTGTGGCGGGGGGCATGCAGGAAGGCATCCCAACCGGGGATCAGGTTGTCCCAATTCGCGCGCAGCTCACTTGGACCCGAAAACCGTCTTTCCGAATAGGAACTGACAAGGAAGTCGCCGTCGATTGACTGTAGCTGTTCCGGACTTAGGTCCAGCCGCTCCCCATTCAGACCATCGACAACTTCCGGGCGGGAAAACCCAAGATCGGACAGTACGGCCGTCATTGCATCATAATGCTTGAAAACGCGAAGGCGTTTCCCGTTCACTTCGGCCACGGCGACCACGATATCCTGGGCATCGATACCCTCTTCCTCGATTAAGTGCCGAGCCTCCCCCAATCGAAAATCATACAGGTTTGCCAGACGTTCAAACGCGTCCAGCATGCCGGTAGCATCCGCGATGCGGCGGTACCGTTCGCGCGCGGGGTTCGACCAGATTTTTATGACGACCGTCGGCGCCACAACGGAATATCTGGAGTAGTTCTCTGCAGCGAAGTCCGGAACCAGTATCAGGTCCGGTTTCAAAGCGGCAATTGCTTCGACATCTGGCTGGTGTGTTGTGCCGACGAAGGCGATGTCGCTGTTTTCGAAGGTTGTGTGGAATAGTTCATAGGCGCCCCGAATGACGGGCCTGCCGTCATTCACGCCTTCTACGACATCGCCGACGGATGCGACTATCGGCGCCCCCATCTCAACAAGCGGTGCGGTGAACTGTTCTCCCCGAAGAGAAACGATACGCTTCGGCTTGACCGGGATTTCGACCTCATGGCCAAGACCGTCGACAAAGATACGCGTTTCTTGCGCCTGGGCAGGGGCCAAGGCAACAACGGAAATGCCCACTGCGGCAGTAAGTGCGAACAGGCACAAAAATTTCATGACACCTCTCTTGAGTTAGGTCGGGCTATGACAGCGATGTACGAACGCGCCGCAACAGCAGGATCGCGAAAATCGGCGCGCCGATGATGGAAGAGACCAAGCCTGCCGGCAGTTGAATGGGGGCTGCTGCGGTCCTCCCCACCAAATCGGCCAGGGCAACAATCAAGGCACCGACAAAGGCCGTAAGGAAAAGATGCGTGCCCGGGCGGCTTGGGATCAAACGGTGTACGAGCTGCGGGGCAAGCAAACCTACGAAGCCAATCGGGCCGGCGACGGAAACGGCCAAGGCGGCCAAGGCGACCGACAGTGTGATGACGGTAAATCGGGCCCGCCGCACATTCAGCCCTAACGCCGAGGATATCTCCGGACCGAACCGCAAGACTGCCAACGGGCTCGCTACCCAAACCAGCAAGGGGCTCAGAACAAGGAATCCAATTATCAGTACCTGGCAAACTTTCCAGCTTGCCGTATGGACACTGCCCGCCAGCCAACTCAGGGCCTCCATCGCCAGATTGATTTGGCCATAGGTTAGTGCGGCGGTTGTCACCGAACTGATCAAAGCGGCCAAGCCGATCCCAACCAGTATGAACCGAAGCGATTGCGCCGAGCTTCTGCCTGCGGATATCCACTGAATGAGAAGCGATGCCAGGATTGCGCCGCCAAAAGCGCAGAGAGGGCGCCAAAACAGGGATGTCGTCGGGAACAGAATGATCAAGGCAACCACCGCGAGGCTTGCCCCTTGACTGACCCCAACAAGGGAAGGGTCCGCCAGTGGATTGCGGGTGACACCCTGTAACAAGGCGCCCGAAAGACCCAGCATGGCTCCAACAAGACACGCAGCGATAAATCTGGGAAGCCGCAGCTCCCACAGAACGGTTGTTTCCGTTTGCCCCGAAGCGGGAGAAGTCAGGGCTGCCCACAGGCCGGGCAGCGAGATCTCGAATGAGCCCATCGCGGCACTGGTTGCCAGAAGGGTCAGCAACAATATGGTGAATAGTACGGCCAGTACCGGGGCGTATCTGTGGAGCCGGCCACTGATGCGTCCATCGAAAAAACGGAAGGAAAAATCGTTCACAGCACTCTCCGGATCAGCACCAGGAACAAGGGCGCTCCCAACAGTGATGTGACGACCCCGGTTGATATCTCGACTGGGGAAAGAACCGTGCGCGCGACCAAATCCACAATCAGTAGGAATATCGCGCCGAACAGGGCGGAAAACGGAATCACGTGTCGATAGTCAGAGCCAACGACAAGACGCGTGGCATGCGGGACAACAAGGCCGACAAAACCCAGCGGTCCTACCAGGGCAACGGACGCCGCGGTCAGCGAGACAACACAAAACAGCAATCGAAGGCTCAGTTTTTTCGTGTCGACGCCCAGACCCGTTGCCGTCTTGTGTCCCATCGACAAGGCAGTTACCTGCCGCGCCGAAAAGAGCGCGACCGCCAAGCCGATAACGCACCAGGGCAAACACCATGGAAGCATCTTGGCCGCATCGGTCGTAATCGCACCGGAAAGCCATACCCGGAAGGACGCAAAGCCTTCTTCGTTCAGCAGGTTCAAGGCCGACACATTGGCGGCCAGGAAAAGTGACACCGCTGCCCCGGCAAGGAGAAGCATCGCCCTTGAGTTCGCGCCAGGTGCAAAAAACGAAATAGCGGCAACCAGCAAAGCGGCGGCCAACGCGCCTAACACCGCGAAAACCGGGATTAAACTGTCGGAGTCGATACCCAAGACGGCAGCGCCGACAACGACACCGAAGGAAGCGCCGCTTAACAAACCCAAAAGACCAGGATCGGCCAACGGATTTCGGGTCACACCCTGCATCAACGCGCCGGCCACAGACAGGGACGCGCCAACGGTCATGGCTGCCAGCAGGCGTGGCAAGCGCATCTGGCGGATCACGACATGATCGAAGTTTCGGTCATCGAACGCCCATATGGCTTGCCATATGTCACCCAAAGCAATGGCTTTGGCGCCAAAGCCAATATGGAAAATCGCGACGACGAACAACAACGCCAACGCGGCCGGAAGAAGCCGGGTCGCTGAAGAAAAAAGGCGCATTGGGCTACTCCGCCGCTGTCGAAAATCCGTTTGTGTTCGGAACACAAACGGGCCGGCCGGAAATCGGATCTTGGACAATGGAAGCCTCGAGATCGAAGACCGTTTTGAGGTTGGCGGCGGTAAAAACCGAATTGACGGGCCCGTCCGCGACGAGCCTGCCATCGCGCATCATAATCATCCGATCCGCGAAGGCGGCCGCGACGTTCAGGTCGTGGAGCACAACCAGGACCGTACGATTTTCAGTTCGCGCAATTCGTTGCAGCAATCCCATCAATTCCACCTGGACCTTCAGGTCAAGAAAGGTTGTCGGTTCGTCCAGCAATAGGGCGGGCGTCTCCTGTGCCAGGACCATGGCAATCCAGCACCTCTGTCTTTGGCCGCCGGAGAGCGTGCTGACCTGTCGGTTCGAAAACTCCGTCAGGAAGGTCATTTTCAGTGCTTTATCGATTGCGGCCGCATCCTCCACTGACCATTGCCGGATCAGAGATTGGTGAGGAAACCGCCCCTGGGAAACCAGTTCATGAACGGTCAATCCTTCCGGCGCCACGGGACCTTGCGGCAAAAGCGCCAGTTTTCGCGCAACCTGGCGGGTTGGACTGTTATGAATATCGATGTTGTTCAGAAGGACTTGTCCGCGCTCTATCGGCAAAACCCTGGCAATCGCGTGCAGCAGGGTTGATTTTCCACATCCGTTGGGACCGACCAGTGCCGTGAGGTCTCCAGCAACAGCGCGGCAGCTCAACCCGTCGATAATCTGTTTTCGTCCGTAAGAGACCGAAATATCATTGACACATATTGACGCTTCAATCGTCACAGCCACGCATTCCCAACCACATCCTGCAGATCTTGGAAGCCTTGATACAAAGCGGTGTTCTTTTCTGTGTAATCAGCCGACAAGTCAACGAGAATGCTAATCATTCGCGTATGCATCTATGCCTGCGGCAATTTCCCGGCAAAGGCCATGGATCGTAGGATCTCGCGGGCGCAATTGTGCCGGGCGGGCAGTTTGAGGAGCAAATCTATCATCCCCTCCGTATCCTCAGGCGCTGGATGCTGCGATGATGGGGCAGCATTTCGGTGGAGAGGGGCAATGCAGTTCCGGTGGAAGAAGATGCACTGGAAAACAGGGAAGGTAGGCTCCGCACAACGAAAAAGGCGTGCGGGGTTTTGTGCCAGCGACCGGCGTTCTACGGACCGCAACCCACCGAGATCGAAATTGTTGCGGAGAAGTCCGCGCCACCCCACGGAATTAGTAGACTATGCGTTTTTCCACGCCCGGAAGCTTCCGCGACCCAAATAGACATTTCACCCGCTTGCCAAGCCCAGCGTTTCTGCCTAGAAACCCGGGCATCTCCTCGGTCGGGGCGTAGCGCAGCCTGGTAGCGCATCTGCTTTGGGAGCAGGCGACGGTTATGGATTATCTATATAAAATAAAATCATTTTCTCGGTTTATCTCATCCAGTATGGCGTAGAATCTGACATCGTCCTCTGTCATGATCGGCTCCTCGCGCCTGGAATATGCTCTGCACCCCAAAAACTGGATCGTATTAAGTTAGAGTTTTCCACTGGGGTTTTCTCGACCGAGGGAGGAGTGGAAGCGATGAAGATTTACCGTTTCGGGAAATCTGCCGGGAGGCTGGATTAGCCACGCGACGTGTTTCAATTGGCGGAAGAGGTATGCAGGGTTGCTGCTGGACGAGATCCACCGGTTGAAGCGACTCGAGGATGAGAACGGCCGTCTGAAGGAGATCGTAGCGGATCTGACGCTCCGTCGTGAGACACTGCAGGATATCATTAAACGAAAGCTCTTTGGCCTGCACGGAAGGTTCAGTCGGTGGACGGGATGTTGGTGGATTGGGGTGTTTCGATTCGGCGTGCCTGCCTTGCTCTGGCTTTTGACACCTTAACCTATCACTACAAGTCCGGTCGCCCCGGCCAGGCCCCGCTGGAGAAGCGAATCTGGGAGATTCGTGAGATACGCGTCCGGTATCGATGCCGGCGGGTCCATGTCCTGCTGCGACGGGAAGGTCGGATGATCAACATCAAGAAGACCCATATGATCTACAAAGAGTTGGGGCTGCAACTCCGGTAAGAGCACCCTAAGCAGCGCGTGAAGTCGGAGCTTTGGAAAGACCGGGAGGAAGCTGCCGGACCGAACGATGTCTGGACGATGAACTTTGTCCACGATCAACTAGCCAAGGGCCGCAAGCTCCCCATTCTGAGCGTTGTCGATACCCACTCTCGGTACGCGCGACTGACCCGTGTGTTGCCTTCACGACGAGAATTTGGTTCAGACGCTGGAGATGATTTGCGCTCCAGTCGGCTATCCGAATACGATCGACGTCAATAACGGCTATAAGTTCATCTTCCGGGACATGGACCTATGGACCGTTGCTAACGACGTGAAACTCGACTTCTCGCGGCCAGGGAATCCGACAGACAATGCAAGATCCCGACGGCACAATTAGCTGACCATCAGGCTAACAATCGGGAAGCTCTAACTCTGGGCGGAACAAAGAATGGCCCAGAGCGAACCTGAACGAAGCTAACTTGCAAATGAGGGCTCATTGGGGACCAAGCCGAAAGCTTCGTCGGGTTGAGAGGGGGCGAAAACTTCAATGCCGTCACGTGGACCCGCGTATGGACCTCTCAGCGGGTCATAATAGACAGGCGCATTCAGTGTAATCATTTCCCCGAGCCCTCGAAGCTAAAAGAATAGTGGGTGGAAAATGTATCCGGCACGTGATTAGAGGGTGACTATTGAGATCCCTCAATACGAGTTGAAATCTACAAAGATTAAACCTTGACACGAAGTGTCGCGGTATTCCACGGTTCATTTGTGGCTACGTAGTGGCGATTCACACGTTTGTTTGGGGACAAACGGTGTGACTTTCTGTGGGTGGGGGATATGGACCTGAAAATACTGCGGCCAGCTTTGGCAGCGCTTACCCTGTGTATAGGAGGGTGTGTCGAAGAGGTGCAGGAGATTTGTCTCCCCGAGGCACTGTTTGAGAAGTCAGCCGTTCAGGAAACAGACTTTTCAACGTATGAACAGTCCGCTCTCGTCGATGGGCGGCCTCCCAGAGTGCATGTGCTGATTGACCCATCTTGGGGTATGTCGGGCTATGTACGCAGGACAAATGATGCACTCAAGGAGTATATGCTTTTTGGGAAGTTCGTGGCCTCGCTTCGGGACACATTGTCCGCCAGTATGCCTGATGACGTGGACTTCCTTTTTCATAAGTTAGAAAATAGGCAAGGAAGCCATCCAACCCAAGATTTTGATCAAGCAATTCAGGCTTTCTTTACGACATGTGAAACTTCCTCAGTTTCAAATTGCGGTCCATACACAAAAGACGACATCTTTATTTCGACGCTTGTGAACGTGTCTAACCCTTTGTCTGGCGGACAATGGTTCGACGTTGATGAACGAGATTTGGTGGTAATCATAAGTGATCTGCAGCACCAAACCGAAGCAGGTACAAATACAGAAACACTTACAGGTGATGCAGGGCGTATAGGCTCCGCCTTGGCCGGGCAGGTGGCCGAAAGTGGAAGGTCCCTTTCCATTGTGGGGATGCTGAGTCGGTTCGAAGGTACAATTTTCGACTTACCTGCCAAAAATGAGAATGGCACCGGGACTTCATACGCAACCAAATCTGGTGAAGCTATCCTGCAACCATTTTATGTAATCGCTTTTGGACCTAGGAAACTGGTATCAATACATCACTCGGCAATAACAGCTTTAATAACGGAGCAAGCGAAGCCCCTTGAGGCTATTGTTCGTCAAGAGACGCATGGTGGGCTTTTAGTGCATTCATCGGGACGGCTTGATGCGCTTGAGTTGAAAAGCGAAGTTAGACCTTCAAACTGGGCTCGTGAATTTTCGCAAATACCTTTGAAGTCTTCGGATGCACTGCGGACATCGGGTAGCTTCTACTTCTCCGACAACTCTCGTAAAAAAATTTCGAACGTATCTGGGGCTGAGACAGCCAAGGAAAGTCAAGAAACTCACGGATTACCACAGCCATTCTTAACGTTCTCGTTTCGGAGGAGTGGTGATTTGCTGGGCGATGATCGAGCAATAGATGTAAATACTTTCCATCTGAATATAAGCCACGTTTACAAATTATGGCCAAATGCATCCGGCTGCGATCCGAAAGAAACTAAAAGGCAATGGATCGTTGCACTTGATGAGTTCAATGATCCTGTTTCAATGTCGTTAGGGGCAAATGGGGGGGCGCTCAATGATATCGGGTGGGTGTGGACAGATAAGTTATCTGAGAACCTTAGACCAGGCATGGTGTACGCAATAAAAGTAGCGTTTGAAGCGCAAAGCGAGGTGTCTGTTCGCGTGAAGTCACCGCAGTGGGCTGACGATTGGTCGGTAAGAGGAGAAGGTAGAAGAACTATCGAAGTGAGAGACCTACCAGATAAAACGCGTCAACACTATGGAACGGGAAACCTCACTCGACTAATAGAAAAAATTAAAGAACTAACGAGCAATGAGCGCGTTACTGTTGGGGCGAACTCGATTGTTCTGGTGTTAAAGCGGGGGCTTTGAAGGGAAGCATAGGATAGTGAAAATACCAAAAATAAGTATTAGCGCTTTCGTTCAGTGGTTCGTGCGCTTTAGTGTGGACCAAACTGCCTCAGGCTTCCTTGTCTCTTTGGCGGGCCTTTTCGCGACGGGTGCCGATCTGGAGGTTGTGGTTGACGAGAACCCAATGATACGTGATCCATCAAGTGTGACAGTGATAGGTGTTCTATTTCTGCGCGATTTCTCAAAACCTTCTCCATACGTGTTTGGACTCATGACGGCTGTAGGGTTTGGCGTCATCGTAGGGTACCTATTCTCAATCCATGTACGCCGAAAGGCGTTTTACTCGATGCCATTTGGGCAACAGAAGATTCGAGCGAATGCGCTAAAATGCGCGTTCAGTTTGTCTCTTTTGTACTTACTGGTTCTCTCTGCTGTTATGTTCTGGTTGGCCTTTCCGCGGTATGTCGAAGACTCATCGGTGCTTAATTATTTCGACAAAATTATATATGTCTTTGAGCAAGCGAAGAACGAATTTCCGATCTATGGTTGGGAACTAGGTAGTCTCGTATTTGTGTGCGTTTGTTTGTTCTATGTCGCCGCAATACAAGGTACGCCAAGCCCACTAAAACCTATGCTTTTACCTATTCCATATTTTTTGTGGAGAATAGGGCGAGTATTCGTCTCATAAGAAAGGTGACCATGGCGGTGGAATTGGTAGACGACGAAAAGGCGAGGTGAAATAATATGGGGGAGCATCATGTATTATGCCTTGGAGGAACAGGTGCAAAGTTTGGAGAGGCGCTGATTCATCTGACCGCGTGTGGATTGTCGAAAGGCAGTTTGAAAATTCACATTATCGATCAAGACTTGAACAACAAGAATGTTAACGCTTTGAGAACCCTCGCTGAGTCCGCGAGCGGTGCAAAAAGGATATTTCCAAATAGTGGGAAAGAGAACTTTCCATATTTTAGGACTGATATACAAGTGGGTCCACCGTATGCTCTAATAAAACATGGGCAGGTTCAATTCAAAGACATTTATACCAATAGTGACGGTATAAATAATATAAAATCATTTCCTTCGGACATTATTCTCCGTTCATTGTTTTCAAAGAAAAGCCAAGAACAAGAGCTGGCGATCGGTTTTAACGCTTCCGCACAAATAGGCGCAGCAGTTTTTGATCAGGAATTGAATTTAAATGCCAACGGATTGGGGAAGCATTTGTCAGATATACTTCGTCAAGCGGACCAAAGCCGAAACGGAAGCGACGACCGAGTATCAGTGACGTTGCTCGGTTCCGCATTTGGCGGTACAGGCTCTTCGGGCCTTCCAATGATTTCCCAGTTTATTCGAGATTACATTCGCGATGAAAGTTTGCGCATTAGACTAAATGCAGTGGTTGCTACGAATTACTTTCGCATTAGTGACGTAAACACGGAGTTTGGCCCGCGTGGCGCATACAGTACGTCTCTAGGGCTCAGACACCTTATGTATTTGGACGGCTGGTACCGTCAGACCAAGCAGTGTTGTCTATGGGATAGCCTCTATCTTGTAGGCCAATCTAGAGAGGCAGGTTTTCCCCCAGATGGCTCAGGAGGTGGACCTGATCAACACAATATACCTCATGGCGTGGAATTGATTGGCGGTCTGGCTGCCTGTGCCGCTTCACTTGAAGACGAAGACCCGGACGTGACAAATGAAACATTACGCCTTGCGCTACATGAACATAGTGATCGGATTGAATGGGATGACATTCCCAATGTGTCAGATGATCTAGATACCGCTACTGCCATCCAAACATTTGCAATGTGGTTGGTTCTTATCCAGCGCCTTATTTTTCCAATGTTACAGGCACAAGAGGATGGCGTGCAGGCGAATTATGCGCCGTTGAATCGCCATTTCCGAGGCCGAGATTTTGACCAAAGCGAGGTCCAGGCAGTGTCAACATATGCGGATCGATTTTTTAGTTGGATAGTCAGTATGGAAAAATCTCACAATGAATGGATGTCATCCGACGAACCATCAATTGGTAATGGTTTGCGGTGGAGCTTGCTAGGTCTTCACAGATTTTTCCGACCAACTGGCACATTGCTAAACCAAGTCTCGGTGGAAAAAGAAATGTTGAGATCCACAGTAACGAAAGACAATGACGGGGCCTTCGACGACTGCTTTGTCCGATGGCAAAAAGATCTTTTATCTATTAAAGATAGTGCTTCGGCAGACAAGCTGTCGTTAGCGATACGCATGTTACAGCGGGACGACAACTCAAATGTTATGTTGGACGTACTTGCGAAACTGGGGACCCTACCACCTGTTGCAAGGGAGCATCGCAGGGGTGTGAATAGTTTAGGGATCAAATTGTGGCAAGCAATCCAGAGACGCACTTAGTGCCGATTCAGTATCTTTTCCAGTAGCAGAGGAAAGTTATGGCAACGTTTTTTGTGCACGAATTGAGGAATGACAAAGGTGGTCCGCCTGAAGGTGGCGTGGGCCGCTTTCATAAGCATGATATTGTGCACCTTGCTAACGTCGCTTCTCTCACCAAAGACACGAAACGTACCGACGACGCATTTCGCGGGATAGGAAACGTGTGGGCGAGGATCATTGATTTCCATGATGCGTTGCAGAGTAAAGATGAAAAATTGCGCAAGCCTGCTGTGCGCCTTTGGAGGGGCCTAATAGCGTTGTTAGCGGTAAGTCAAATTCGACAGTTTGGTGAGGTTCATGTTGCGGAGTCAATTTTCGGCTCCAAAAAGGAGGAAAACCCAATTGTAAGTATTGCTGCCAAACAGGCGCCTGCATTCATGTATGGGCAGACAGAGGCGGCAGATTTACCATCGGAAAATGTCAAACTTGGAGCGTTTTTCCTGGAAAATAGAATTGTTGCATTATTGAATCCTCACCTCCTTGTGTTGCCGAGCGAAAACATTTTCGACCTGCTTGAAACTTTGGCACCGAAAATTGGTTGGATAAAAGGAAACCTGGACCATCCGGCGGATAAGGTTGGTTTATATGAACTGTTTGAAGATTTTCTTGCGCCTGGTGCGGCGTCCGTCGTTGATATTGCTGTTGTCAAACATTTTGTTCAGTCAATTTATGACATCCGTGTCAAACAATTGGATGATGCGAAGCTTGATCAGGACCTCGTGCAGCGTCTTCTGAATGAATTTAATTTGGAGTTGAACGATCATTTAGACAACAGAACTATTAATTTGCCAGTTGTTACGGACAATAAACTACGAAAAAAAATTAGTGATTCTCTTGGTTTTCCTGATGCCAACGAAATAAAGTGGGTGTCCGGTTTTAAGAAAATATATTCAGATACGTTGTTGATTGGGCGAGACGCGAAGTCCCCGTTCGTGAATGCTGTGTTTTTCGATCCAGCAATGGCGCAAAATGTCAGTTTGGGAAGTGAAGAAGATCTGCTTGTAGTAGGCCCCTACACGTTAGGCGCGTTAAATAAACTGGAATCCGCATTTAGAGCTGAAAGTACAATTAATTGCTTACGGAAGGGGATGCAGACTCTAGTAGTAGGTGAGCAGAACAAGGGTGACGACGGTGTTGGGCAGATTTTTACTCTCGATGACATTTTTGCTAACAAATTGGTGATTTTTACCAGCGGGTGCGTACAGTCACCAATGCCAAGTCGCGCTAGCAACTTCCTCTTACCAATCACTCGAACCGCTCTCGATTTTTTGGATCCAACCTATGCGAATGAATGGTTCAAAATAGAAACTGAGCCGGAAGAAGCAACAAGCAGGTCAGGCGAAAGGTCAGTTACTGCGTCGATTATATTGCAGTTAGGATCAAATATCGACGATGCAATTGTTACGTGGGAGATTAGCAAGAAATATAGTGTCGAAGACGGAACACTGATTGTCGGTGTGCCAAGGCCCTCAGTACTGGCGGTTGAACCGGGTATTAATGCGGCGTACTGGAGAAACTATATAACCTTCGCGTGCGGTGATTTTACGCCAGCTGATGCAAGCGATGACGGATCTTACGTTAGTTTGGTGAGCGACGTTTTTACGCCGGCTATGGCGTCTAAGTCCGCGTCGAAAATTGATGAGGACAGATATTGGCATAAGCAAACGAAGGTAGGCGTAGACCCTACTGATATTTGGTCCAATCACCGCATGGATTTAGGGCCTATTCGCTCGTCATCCCAAAAAGGCAAGGAAGTGTTGCGATATTTTCGAACACAGGAATTGCCCGAGGCTTTCGAAGTGAATGTTCTTCACGTCGAAGTGAATAGCAACCTATTTGTTCCGATTGCCAATGGCATAGTTCCTTTCGGTGCGCCGCCAGAGCCAGGGTTGCAAGCAAGTCAAGCGGAATGTGTGATTGCGTTTGATTTCGGAACAACGAACACGATGATTGCAATAGCGGTGCGTCAAAGAAACGCTCCTTCACCACTGAAAAAACCTAAAATAGTATCTAGCACTCTGATTTTAGATGATTACTTGAGCCAAGCAATGGTCGATCCAGAATCTGCGTCAAATGCCCGCGTCAATATTGTACTTAGTAAGTTTTTCCCGGCAAGAAACTTAAATTATCCAATGCCTTCCGTAGCTGTTAAGACTGTTTTACCAGTAAATGATCCGGACGGAGCAATCGGTAGCCAAGGAACGTACGAAAATTCGATACCCTTTTCGGCGAATAGAATTCAGTTTTTTCCGACACGTGTATTTCCTGCTCAAGGCGAAAATACAGAAAGGGATACGGTTTCGTTACTGAGAGAAGTAGCTGAAGACGTAAAGTTCCTGACAGAGAAGGATCCATCCATAGCGCACTACTCTAATCTAAAATGGAGCGATATAACGGACAGCAGAAATCGGGATGTTGTTCTTGGGTATTTCATTCATCATTTGTTTCACATTTCGCTCACTCAAACACAGTATGACATTTCGCCAGAGAGTATAAAGTGGGTTTTTACGTATCCCCGTGCCATGAACAAAAGCCAAAAAGAACAACTTCAACGTCTGTTTGAAGAAGCAGTGGCAAAAGTATTAAATCAGCAAACTGTCTCACCGGACGGAAAACACAAGAAGAAGCATGAGGTGGAAGTTCGTTATGCGCAGGAAAGCCAAGCGTTGGCTGCTTACCGGCGAAAACACCCTTCATTTAATAACAAGGTGAAGTCAGTTGTGGTAGCCATCGACATTGGCGGGCAAACTTCTGATATTGCGGTATTAAAAAACGGACACGCTATTTGGCATCAATCGTTAATGGTTGGCGGGCGTGGTGTTCTGGTTGAATACTTGGCAAATCATCTGAGTGACCTCCACGACTTGTTAGGCGACCTAAAATTAAAATCCCACCCCCTAGGACCGCTGATGGAATTCCTTAGATCAGGATATGCCGACGAGAATAGAAGGAACAGGGAACACGATATCGGAAGTTCCGGATATTTGCGGCAAAAAATACTAGAATCACTGGAGGTGTTTCTCGCCAGTCCCGCGTTTGCAGCCATCTTCGAAGAATATAGAATACGTATAACTTCGTCACAGCTTTTCCAGGAAGTATCAAAACGGGCGAGTGCCACTCTGGCCGTAATCCTTTACTATGTATCCAAAGTTTTGAAACAGTTAGATATGAACAAGGATGGAGCAGATGGCGCGCCGCTAGAGGTGCTATTGTGCGGCAGGGGCAGTTTAATCTTTAGGAATTTCTGCAGGGTTGGAGTGGAAGAACATGAAGACGATCACGAGATGCGTCCAATTCTTCCTGATGACTTGGACAAAGCTCTATCAATCGCGTTTAAGGAAGCCGAACTGAAATGGACTAAAGATAGCATCAGTTTTTCTGAGCATCCGAAAGAAGAAGTGGCTTTGGGTGCTGCTTTGGGTTGGGAAACATTCAAGTCGGATACTTATTCGGGTGGGGACAAAATTGAAGAGCGATTTCCACAAACAGATAAGTTTGTGCTGTCAAATCCACGGGGGAAGAAAAGCAAGGACGTGTTAAAGGCTGCTTTCACTGGTGGGCTAAAGTTGGATGACTTTGATGACATTGAGGTAGAAAAAGTTGATTTGAGCGAGACGTTTAAGTTTCTGGACTCAATTGGTGAAGTGATACCCTTCAAACAAGCTTTGGGTAGTTCATCTGACAAGGTTAAGCTCAATAGGAATTACCAAGATGATTTGGAGCAAGCCGTTCGTGATCGGGTCACCAAGGTAGTAGGGGAGTATTCGGATGGACGAACGAACAAACCACAAAACGGTGGAGCAGCAACCGACAAGTTGGACTACGTGGAATGGCTACAACCTTTATCAATTTTTGCATTGTTAGAGATATTGGACCACTGGGATGAATTAAGGACAGGGAACTATACTCCGTGACACGCAGATTGAACAAACGTGTAAGGGGGGCGATAATTTCTATCGTAGCATTGTTCCTGTCTTTAATTCTTGGGTCGGCGCAGGCACAATCATATATTCAAATTTCAAAATTTCGCGGAGAAGTCGGTCAGTCTGTTTGCGAGACTGATGGTGCGAATGTGCTCGTAGCATTGTTAAATGTTTTACGGAAAGGAGGGCAAATCATTTTCAATGCTACTCCGAGATCAGACGATAGGGTGAAAAGTTGGACCTTAGGTCAAGTTATCACGGAGTCACAGATCCAAGAGCAGCTTCAAGAAAATCACAAAGATTTTCAAGAATGGATGAACAGTTGCGCGGCGGATGCCTCAACTCACGCACAGTTTGAAAGCCTTTCAAACGCGATAGAGGAATTTTTAGAAGCAAGTACTACTAGTAGAACAGGCGCAGAATTGCAAAATGTGGCGAACGCAATTGAAACGCTTTTGAACGGAGATGCGCCTCGAACAATCCTCGATGAAAGGAATTCGGGTTCCGAAGCAAATGGTATTGAAGCAGTAATTTCCCTGACATTGAAGGCGAGGTCGGAAGCCATTGTTCAGCAGCCCGAAGAAGGGGGGAGCCATACACTTGTCAAAGACCTGTCTGACGTAAAAGCACAAACCGAAGATATCCGCCAGTCGTTGGAAGCTAGGTGGACCGAATTAGCTTCAACTGGAGTAGAGAATGGTAACAACATAAAACTATTACGGAACGAATTATCCGTTTTGGTTAAAATGGCAAGTAATTTGCAAAAGGACTTATTAAAAATTGAGAAGATGCTTGAATTGCAGATCTCAATAGATGAGCCGAACGATAGCGAAGGAGCCATTATGGGCCAGATAGGAGACGTATTCACATCGGTGTTGCTAATGTTGGTATTGTTTGTATTCGGTCTTTGGGCTCATAGGTTTATTCGCTACCGGGCGAAGTTAGATCGGGTTTCTCAGGATGTAGCTCAGAAATTTGAAGACGTCGAGTGCCGCTTAGATGAGCAACTCGCAGCGTTTGGCGACAACATGACAAAAAGCGCCGAGCAGATCCAGGAGGTTTGTAGATACCTTGAGTCTTTCGTTGAATCGTTACGCGCCGACCTAATTGAGGAAAAAGCGGCTATCGAAAGAAACGTTGCCGGAGCCCAGGTTCTTCCAAATAGTGGTGTGTTGAGGGGCCAAGATCGCGTCACCGGCGGTCAAGAACTCAACAATGGGGTACATGCTGACAAACAAAGCGCGCATAGAACCTCTGTTCCCGAATATGCGGATTTAGTGTCCTTTGCGGACGATGTAACATCTTCGTTCAATCGTTGTAAAAACAGAAGAGACTTTGAGCAATTCTTGAAAGCATATAAGCACCAACAGGTTCGTCGTAACAAAAAAGCGGCCGAAAATGTACAACTCGTCGAATCTGAAGAGCCTCAAGACAGTGCTGATCTTGGTTCGTTTTTTGTTCTAATGGGGGGCTTTGATGACGAGATTTTAATACCGTCTTGGAATCATTACACACATCAGAGGAATTTAGGTGCCGGCGATGGCGCCTTCCCTGGTTTGGAGGGCGTATTCTCTATTCGCCGGAATGTGGGGAGTAAATGCTTTTTAATAGAACCTGCTAGAGTTAGAAAGGCATCAGCTTTTTTTCGGATTGTGAAGTTAGGGAGAATAGGAATATAGAGTATCTTTGTAAGTTGGCTTATTTTGGAGTTTCGGATTTCAAAGGTTTTCAGCCCTATTCAGTATTGGTCGCCGACTAGGTTTCGTATTTTAGTTTTCCGACGTTCACTTTGCGGTGTATTTGGGCATAAATGCGCGCTAACTTTGGCGAGGCATGGCATATAGTTGTGCCAGTGTCGAAAGATATAATGCATAAATATAGTAATTCATTATTCTAAGAACCCGACAATGAGTTGTGCTTGCACGTAAGCAGGCATCCAATCTGCGGTGGGAGCAGATAGGGCATTGGTCTAAGCACTTCAAAACCCGCAGCCTTCTATCGCTCCCGGACCCAGGTATGACGCGAAGTCTGACGCGACTTCCTTGGGGTCGGATCTACGGCGAATTCTTGATCCAGGTGTCAGAAACTTCCTCCATCGCATCCCGCAATTGATCCGTGTCGGCATGGGCATACTTGGCGGTCGTGGCAATGTCGCTGTGGCCCAGGAGGCGCTGCGTGAGTTTCAGGTTGCCGGTGGTGGCCAGGAGCCTCGTAGCGGCCGTGTGACGGTTGTCGTGCCAGCGATAGTCCTCGATGCCGGCGGCTTTCAACGCGCGTTTCCAGTCGCGGCGCCAGCCCGTCAGGGAGAAGGGGTAGCGTTCGCCCTTGACCCGTTTGTTCTCCAGCCGGGTGCGTCGGCACTCGTAAGTGAAGACGTGGATCGGATGCTGCCCGCGTTGCCGTGACAGGATCGCTCTGATCTCGTTTGTGATGGGGAGCACGAGCGTTGCTCCACCCGGCCTGTGGGACTTGGTTCTCAAAGTAATAGTGCCGCCGGGCAAGTCGACCATGTTCCATGTGAGGCCAATCGCATTGGAGAGGCGCACGCCGGTGGCCAGAGAGAAGGAAACGACAGGACGGAGATCCGGCCACAAGGCCTTCATGAGCCGATCTTGCTCCTCTGTAGACAGGGATCTGATCCGCTCTTGAGGTTCGGGGAGTTTATGTTTGCCGAATTTGGGCAACCGGCCGACGTCGTGGCCCCACTCGTCTCGCGCTGTTCGAAGGACGCGGCGCAGAAGCTCGATCTCCCGATTGACCGTTGCAGGCGCCGGCAACGTCCCGCGAATTGTCTTTTCACTTCGGCGCTTTGAGACATAGGTAGACAACAAAGCATCAGGGATATCCTTGATCAGAATATCCCCCAGTCCATCTTTGAGGCGCTCGAGCTGGTAGAACTCTGTGTCCGCGTTGGCGTGATACTGTGATTTCTCGACCAGATACCGACCGAAGGCTTCATTCAACCTGACGCCCTGCAGGCCTCTGGCATAATTGGTCTCTGCCTCCTGCCTTAGGCGGCGTTCTTCCTTCTCTGCTTCGCGCTTCGTTTTGCGCTTCGTAGAGCCTCGAAATCGTGTTCCCCCGACGGTGAAGTCGTAGGTCCAGTAAGGCGAGCGGGGGGGAGGAGGGTAGACGGACATGCGGCAACTCTGTGTTGGTCGATGAAGTTGGTGATATCGCTGGGGCGAAAGAGGTACCGATTGTCGAAGTTCACGTGACCGATCTTGCGTTCGGCAGCGAGGCGTTTGAGCTTGCGCGCAGACATTCGGAGGAGCGGTGCCGCTTCCTCCGTTGTCATCAACAACACCGAATTGTCGTTGTTTGCGTCCACAATCACTGACCTGCTGGTTCGTACGTTTCACTTCGACGGATTGGAACTGTTCCGTCGCTCAGTGAAACTATTTTACAACGCAGACCCGAAAGTAATTTCCCATAAAATAATACCGTGCACCTTGCTCGTCGCGGGGACGGCGCCGTGAGCGTCATTTGGGCGAGGTGAGATTTGGAACAGGAGCTCTTTACCGTTGGCGGAAATCGCAACGGAGCTGGAGCGAACAATCTTGAGAATTAGAGAGCGAGCGACACTGCGCTTGCGAGGACAGGGCTGGCCCTACGCTTCTACTACGCGTGAAAATTTTGCGAAACTAATTATGCCGTCGGAGAGAAACGGCGCCAGAACCATCTCCACCGCGCGCCTCAATTCGGCTGCCGGCATTGGCTTGCTGGACCCTGTCAGGCCCTCGTAGTAGGCGGTAACGAGCGTCAGGATGATCAACTGAGTGACGCGATCGAGCGCTTCGTCTTCGCTCTTGGTGTTCTCGAAGTACTCCTCGAAGAAATCCAAATTCACGAGGATGATCGGCTCTTCGATCGTTCCCGAGACATAGCTTATGCCGACGGCGTCATTCCCGCTGGAGGCCGGTGAGTGCTCATCATAAATCTCGATCTGAAAACTTTGGAAGAACTCGTTGGGTTCCAGCGCTTCGAGGACACGCTCTCCGGCCGCGGAGAGGATATCTTCGATCGGAAGTTCGGCGGATTGAGAACCAGTATGCGGCACGCGTGGGACCTCGGTAGATGACAGGTGCTCTGCCTAACATGCTGCGGCACAGGGCGTCACGCATTGAGGCCACGTTTGTTTTAATGAGAAGGGTTTTCCATTCGTCTAGTGCAGATGCCTTCAATTTCGATCCGCGTCCGGACCGTCCCCGCTACCACGCCTTATCTGTATTCTTCGCACGCCAATCCGTCGTTGTCGCGATCGTGTCGGTCATAGTATCCGGGTGCGTTACGGCGTGCCGGCGCCAGGCCGACGGCATTCGCATGTGCGCAGTTGGGGGCGGCTGCGATGTGGCGAAGCAGAGTACTCACTGCCCAGCCGCGGGCATCGGCTGCGTGCAACGTCCCTGCTGCCGCAAAACACAGAAGCGCAACAGCTGCAAACATCTTCCACAACTTTCCGACTGGGAAGGGAGAGCGCGGCAATGCCTTTGCTGTGACGCGGCTAAAACGCCGCCTCAATTGTTCGGCGTGGTGGTCTGGATCGTTTGTCTTGAAACCAGCCATATGTTCGGACTCAGTCTTCGGGGTTCGCTAGTTGTTAAGTGGCTTGGATTTTCCGTGCGAGAGATTTCAAACCTAGTTTTGGCTAAATGCTGTTCAATCTTGGCCGAGGTGGTCTCCGGCCGAAACAGAATGAACGCTCTTATGTCACGTTCGATCCGGGCCGGTAATCACATTGGCGGAAACTTAGTTGAGGTCGGCATTGGACCAAGCAAATCAGGACTGCGACACTGAGAAGGCCGCCGGAACGAAATGCCGTAATTATCTTTGAATTTCCGCGAGGTTTTCCGGTCCTATCTGACCGGGCTCGGACTTCACTTGCCGAATATAGTATAGTGGGCCTCTATTTTTGGCAGTTCTAGAGGGAGTTCCGCCCGAAGGGCGCGAAAAAAGTAGGATCAACGATCCGTCATGTGTGTTGGGTGAATACGTTCCCCTGAAATGCGGTAATGAAGTATTGATTTGTCGTATGACAAGGAGCTTCAAAAGCTAGACGTTTGACGTCTGATGACCTCTGATGACCTATAATTTTTCGGCCATTAGCACGGAATAACAGCCGCTTGAAGGCTCGAAAAATTGCGAAATTCATTATTATTTATTTTCTATTTTTTCCGATCACGTAAGTGCCTGCCTTAGCTCACTTTTGTGCGAAAAAATTATATGCTATCAAGTGCCATAAGGTGCCGTGACATGCCATGAGGTGCCATAAGGTGCCGTGACATGCCATGAGGTGTCATAAGGTGTCATAAGGTGTCATAAGGTGCCAAAACTTGTTACCTCAAACTTTGATCTCAGACGGCATTTCAATACTCCACTACCGTTTCGTAGTGAAATGTAATCACCCAACACACACGACGGATCATTTTTCCTAGTTTTTCGACCCCTTCGGGAAGAGGGCACTGAAAAATAACAAAAAATAGTGCATCTTAGTGCATCACTAAAGGGTTCAGCCCTTTATCTGGCCAGAGACGACAGAAAACTCCTGTAGAAATTCAAAATTAATTATCGGGTTTTTCCGTTTCTGGAGGCTTTCCCAGCCAATCGCGGTTCAACCTATTCAACGGCCAAATTATCTCGGTCATTTCCATCGCGCCGTAAGCGAAGGAAGCGGCTTTTCGAAGCATGCGCATTTCATGATGAGGGAGGGTCGAAGGTGCCTGGAGGGTAACAATCGATTCAACGCGCGAAAAATGCCGAAAGATGTCTCCCTTGATGTGGCATGGTTCCGTGCTGGTGTGTATTCGGCTATCATCGCGGATGAGTTTGAGGAGCATGCGGGGAAGATTGATCATAGACCTTGCGATCCGGGCGGATCGCAACAAAAGACATAGTGAACAAGGACGTGCCGAACTAAGTATTTGTGGAATGTTTGATGAAGAACGAATTGCCTAAGGTAGCCACAGAAGCTCAACAGGAACTCGGCGAACGCATCAGGGTCGCGCGCAAGGCGACCGGGCTGACGGCAGAGGAGTTCGCCCGCAGGTTCGGTGTGACCTCGAAGACCGTCCGCGACTGGGAGAAAGCGAGACGCGTTCCCCGCGCCAATCAAATCGTCATGATGGCGGGCATGCTGAATGTCACCGCCCCCTGGCTGCTGGAAGGGCGTGAGTATGAACCGGATTGGCACGAGTATGAATACGTGGATGAAAATGATTACTTGGAAATAGAGTTGGAGCGCAGGCCTCTCCTAAAGGAACTCTACGAAAAGGCCAAAGAGGTTTTCCAGAACGAAAGTAAGGCTAAGGAGTGGATAGTCTCGCCCGCCTTGGCACTCTCCGGCCAAAAGCCCATCGACCTTGTCGCTACTGAACATGGGGCAGAGATGGTCGAGGACGTGCTCACGCGACTTGAGTACGGGGTTTATACGTGATCCTGGACGCCGGTGGAAATCCTGAAACTCTCTCTGTCGCTTGGCGCATGGACAGACTGCAGCACAAGAACACATGGGATTCTGGCGAAGGCGCGTTTCTCGGCGGCGGCCGCTGGAACACCAAAAATGTTCGCGCGGTGTATTGCGCCCTCGACGCGGCAACCGCGATTCTGGAGGTCACAGTTCACAACGGTTTCGATGACCTCGACTCGGTCCCTCGCATTATGACAAAGCTGTCACTGCTGGAGGCTTCGTCGATCTACGTATTAAGGTCGGATGACGTCCCGAATCCCAATTGGCTCGTACCAGCTAATCCAACGCCAAACCAGCAGCAATTCGGCAATGACCTCCTAGCGAAACATGGGGCGTTCTACGTGCAGAGCGTGGTCTCGAAGCACTCGTGGAATCTTGTCTTCCTGGCAGGTGAATTTGGTGAATATAGCTTGGTTTCGCAGGAGAAGTTTGCCCTGGACCCGCGTTTTGTGGTCTCGATTTGACTGGGTGTCGTAATGCGCGCCGATGTTCGGAACGAAGGCAACGCATCGCTTTTGCTGCCATCAGCCAGATCAATGAAGCGCAGCATCGTCCGAATTGTGTAGCGGGCAGGCTGGGCAAAAGCTCGCCATCTCTGCATCACTCAGCCCGGAAACGCGCGCCAAAAGCGAATATAATTGCTCCTGGAAATAAGCATTCACTTCCTCAATCGGATCACGCACCCTGAAAACAAAGTGGTCGTCTAGATCGACACCAAAAATGTTCAGGGGGTCCGGAAGTACGCGGACGCCATAATACGAGATCAGGCGCGATTCCACTAACTCGGGTTGGTGCCCAACAGATGCGCCGTAGCTTTTCAGTAGGCATTGAATGCTCAGAACATCTCGAAGGATCGAGCGCTTTTTCCCAGAATCGAACTCCCCATTGCCGCGCTTGAGTTCGTAGGCCCGCAAAGTCTTAACGCGTCGGTCGAACACGAACGCATCCACCTGAAGGGTGCGGGCGCCTGGCCGGTAGGGCATCTCAACTGGCAGCGAATTGCCTATCTCGGAGTTCCGGCTACTGACGACGTGGTCAACTTCGGACGGGATCTGAAACTTCGGCTCATGCCAGACGGTGAAGTAGTCACAGTCCGAAAGACGTTCCCTCAAAGACCGTTCCAGTATCGAGCCATGCCTCTTGTAGGCCGCACTAACGATGCTTGTAGCGCGTGAGTAGGTTTCCCCTGCGATAGGGTCGATGCGGAACTCCTTCCGCTCCAGGCTCGCTATGGTCTTGTCCACATGCGGCCGCATTCTGTCGATCAATGCTTCTGGCATATCGACACCTAGAAGTTATCTTGAATGGACTCAGCCCAGAAAGACGGAATAGAGTCAAGTTGTTGGCGAGGTTCAGGTTGAGGCCAAAGGTAGCGCGCATCCTCATGAAGTTTCAGGCGGGCCGGCAAAAAGTTTGCGCTATCAACACTAGTCGACCGTTCCCGGACGGCATGGGGAGTACCCGGCAAATGGCAATCTTCTATGATATGCGACAGTTCAACCCAGCGGGCCATGTTTCAAGAGCAGCGACAATGCCTCGGACATCGGTTCGTATCAGTCTATCAAAACAGCAATTGAACTGTTGCACTAAGAAGACGCCCGACAACTTCATGGCCGACATGTTCGAGCGATCGATGACCCTTATGGGCCCAATCTGGTGTCCAGATTGCGGACATCTAGACATACCCACACCATCTTGCGATTGGCAAATGCATTGTGAATTTGGGAATGCAACTGACGTCGCAATATTAAGACAAGGGGCAACACTCCAATGGCTGGATGCGAGTACAGCATTTAGTTTCATTCTCCAGGGCAACTTCGATCTGCATCTCGATCTGCGCGTACAAGAACTGGACCCCAATATTGTAGCCACGCATTTCGAAGGACATTCGGTTCTTGTATAATTTGCGCACTTGAAGTTGCGCTGGCTAACGCGGAGCACGGTCGCTGGCCTTTTAATCTCGGCTGCGCTGCCTCAGGTGCGCTACTCCTCCAACCCCATACGCTCATCTATGAGAGTACCCGTCCGGTGAACCCGCCCGCCAACGATACTCGCGGTAGGGCGGGTTCACCGGACGGGTACGTTTTTCTATGCCTAAAGCCCCTAAAAAGAGGCGTGCCAAGTATGCCCCTCGAGGTGGAAGACGTATTCAGGTGACACTGTCAGAGGACCTTCTTGGATCCGTCACGGAGGCAGCTGAGATCGCGAGTGTCACTCAGTCACACTATATCGCCCGTCGGCTGCAAGATGCGTTTGATCGCGACCAGCGCCCTGGCGATTTGAATGTCGACCATTTGCTCAAGGGCATAGAAGCTCTTTTTGAAAAGTACTTGGGGGGTGAGGTCTGTGGTCGAAGAAAGAGCGGTGGTTGGAGGCGAATGGACCAGACCGACCAATCCGAGCTGACTATGGACATTCTTACGGCAATGTCAGGTCTGCAAGTTCAGGTGTCTCGGTTAGCAGAGTCAGTTCAGGATTTGGCCCTTGCGCAATCTCAACTCCAGCTTGAGCTTCGACCTGCTCATGCTCGTACGGCGAAAGGGCTTCCTCCCATTTCAGGGCAGAATGCTAGGTCAGTTTCCACTCAACAAAAGTCAGGTCCGGAGCATTCGCGCACCGAGCCTGAACCGAGTTTCAAACCATCTTTCTGAGTCTTTCCAATTTGTAACGTTGTCCCTCAAGTGTGGTGATCCTCTCGCCCACGGGGACTGTCGTCCGGCACCGACAGTGCAGCTTCATCGCTTTGGATCTGCGCAACGCTCTGCATTCTCCGGCAATCATTCAGAGTGCTTTAGAAACCTTGCGAGAGTGTTTGCTCGCCTTGGCTCTGACAAACCTGACTATTCATTGTTCCGTTGTCCAGGTGGGTGTCGAAATCTGACTCCTTCACCGGCACTATCAGGTCCGATGAATATTATGCCGGCCTCTTCCAACGCCGTTTGAACAGCTTGCAAATTCTTAGCTGAAGCGGATGGAACACCTTTGGCTAGTTCCATCCGCCTGATGGTCGCAACCCCCAGACCACTCTGTTTCGCTAACGCATCAGCAGAGAGTTTTAGCAGGGTGCGTGCTGCTCGAATTTGATCAGATGTAATCATATTATTATCACAAACGATATCAATGATCTTTCCTTTGAGGTTCGCTGCCATATATATGTGATATGGACGTTATCAATATCGATAACGAATTGTCGTAAGTTTGGAAAGGTCATTTAATGAAATCAAGCCAAAAAATCCATCCCCAGTTGGCGAGCAAAAGTACCCATGCCGTCGCTTTCTCCGCTGACATTCCTACGGTTCCCGCAGCCAGTGTTATCCGCGAGAACCCCGAACGACAATTGCGCGTCGCCCTCACCAGCACCCTTGGCGGCGGCCGCCGCGGTCGGTCGGAATGTGCTTTGCCGGCGATTGCGATCCGTGAAGGCTCGATCGAAGTCGAGGACGTTATGGTGGGATATCGTCCGTCCGTGCCGTCTGATGTTCTTCACGAACTCGTCGATGAACCGGTCTGGGGGCAGGAGAGTGATGAGCACCGCCGGCTGAAACTGCACGCCCGCTTGCTGGCGTTGGCGATCGACCCCTCTTCGGATCTCGAGCCGGAGGCTTGCCTGGGACAGATGCCGTCCGCGAAGCGCGTGGACTTGCTCGCTATCTCGGGAAGCGGGGCCCTGACCGCGTATGAATGTGGAGCATCGATGGGCGCAAGATCTGCCGTCTCTTCGATGACGGTGTCGTGCGGATAATCGTTCTCCCGTTCGCTGGCCTAAACGACCCGCTCTTCATGCGCGGCTGGTGCTTCAGTCTTAAGGGGACATCCCCAATCGCGCCGGTATCGCCGGACAGCGTCAGGACCGCCTGGCGCACTCTTCAAGACAATCTCGCGGGCTTCCCCGTTCCGACCCGTTAAACTGAGGAGAAGAGCTTATGATTTGTTCCATTGATCGTCCCGTAACCGTTGCTGATCTCATGGAATTGGGGCAGCAGCGTGGTTGGCCAAACAACGACCTCTCATATTGGATCGGGCGAAGGCCTAAGGATTGCGCAAACTACGTGCAGGACGACAGAACCCATCCTGGCGCCCTTGTAGATCACGACGTCGCGCTCGTGGTTCGGTGGCTGGACCGGTTTCCAAGCTCAATGATGCCTCAGACAGGAGTGACTCCGGGCGACATGCTGCTGCGCCTCCGTCGTCACCTGCCCGGTAAGAGGATGAGCGCCGACTGGTTTGCCACGGCCTTGGGGCGTCACCCTTCCATTGGGTCGCGATGGTGCCGAACCAAAGCGCTTCCCCACCCAACGGTTCGCAGGGCAATTGCCCTGATCGATGATCCCGACCCTGAGGTGCTCTGCGCCAATTGGAATACATGGTGCGAACACGCAGTCCTGGAAGCCGAACTCCGGGGGACGCCGGACCTTCGGGCCTCACTCCAGTGGAATGCATGCCGGTTCCCAGGCGCCGAGCAGGTGGGTGAGGCCGCATAACAGTCCCAAGGGAACCAAGTTCCCCTCGAGGCGGACTGAACGCGCACAACCAGCAACCCTACAGAGATGAAACCCTGCCAACGGAACGGCGCCACAGGCCGGCTCCGAACGGGCGAGGAGTCTCTGAAACAAGACAGGAATCATGCCCATGACCCACACGACAGAAACCTTGCCTGCGATCGATAACGTCGATCCGGAGATCGCCAATGACCTTGGTTACGATCAGGTCGACCCTCTCGACGAGCCGCCCGGCGAAGAACCGTTCCAGCGGAAACTGCAGCGGTACAAGCTGCGCATTCTGCGGAGGCTCTTGTCTCATGCCGCGGGCGAACAGGCCCTTTCCGAAATCGTTGCGGCTAAAGGAGCCTGCGTCCTGGTCGTCCTGCCGCGCGAGTGGACGGAGCAGTATGAGGCCGGTATCAGTTGGCTGCTTCACCCCGACCGAACTCAGGATGATATCGCCAAACTTACGGCCAACGCCCGGTACTACTCGTCTTCCAGGCTGATCAAGGACGACCAGGAGACTGTCGACCGTATCGCCGAAACGATCGAACAGGCCGCTCGCAACGGACGTGTAGCCTTCAAGGTCCATAAGGGAACGATTGATGAGGTGCCTTCCTATCTGAAAGCGATTTTCCGGTATCAACTGGTCCTGACGCCATTCATCCCGGATGTCCTGGAGGACGTCCTCGAAGACCTCACGGGTTCGGAAAAGCCGTCCGGTCTGGGATGGCCCGATCTCAAATACGTAACGCCGGATCATATTGCGATGGCCGCGGCGACAGCGGCGGACCCATGGGAAATCTCCGATTTTCTTCGGGCCGCCGGAGAAGCCGGGGAGAAGCGCTTCCGGGAATTGATCGAGGATCTTCTCAGGTCTCGGCGTCGTGGGGCAAAGGCGGGGCCTGAGCCGATCTATCCAACCTTGCGGCTGGAAACCTTGCACGGCATGGACGAGGCGCGTGCCTGGGCCGAAGACCTGATCGAGGATCTCACCGCCTACAAGGCGGGTGACCTTCCATGGTCTCAGGTAGACCGAGGCGCTTTGGTCCATGGTCAGCCGGGGGTGGGGAAGACGATCTTCGCCCAGGCGCTTGCCGGCAGCGCAGGGTTGCCGCTCATTCTCGGCTCGGTCATGCGGTGGCAGTCAGCAGGGAAAGGGTATCTCGGTGACTGCCTTCAGGCCATGCGTGCCTGCTTCCAGCAGGCCATCGACCATGCGCCCAGTATTCTCTTCATTGATGAGGTCGATGGTTTCGTCGACAGGGACAGCCTGAACGGGAACGGGCACGAATACTGGCGCCAGGTGACGAATGCGCTTCTCGAGCTTCTCTATGGCGTTGAGGGTAGGGAAGGCGTCGTTGTAGTCGGCGCTTGCAACAACCCGGCAAAGGTAGACCCCGCGATCATCCGTTCCGGCCGTCTCGACAGATCGGTCGAAATCCCCTTGCCGGACACGGAAGCACTTAAGGGCATCCTGCGCTATCACCTCGGCAATGAACTGGACGGCGAAAACTTGACGCCAATCGCGCGGATGTCGCAGGGCTCGACCGGGGCTGACGTTGAGCGCTGGGTGAGGGGGGCTCGGCGGCGAGCAAGAAAGGAGAAGCGCCCTGTAGCGATCGAAGACCTTCGCGCAGAGACAGGCCCTGTCCTTCCCGACTACGTCCTCAAGAACCGTGAGGTCACGGCGGTTCACGAGATCGGGCATGCAATCCTCTACGAACTGGCCTGGCCGGGCATCGTGGAAGAGGTGCGCCTGCTCGACCGGCCTGTGAACGGCGCCTGGGGATGGACGAAGCTGAAAACGAAGGTTCCGATGATGACGCGGGATGACGTCGAAATGAATCTTGTCTGCCTGCTCGGCGGCCGGGCCGCTGAAGTGTTGTTCTTAGGAGAGCAAATGTCTGGCTCTGGATTGGGTGGGCACAGCGATCTGGGACGGGCTGCGATCGCAGCTGCGCTTGGAGAGATCGAATTCGATGAGAAACACCGTTTCGTGCATTTGGCATGCGCATCGCCCGAAATGATCAGCGAGAGGCTGACAAGAGATGGGCGCCTACATGAGTTGGTTCAGGAAAAACTGATTGTAGCAATGGAGACGGCGCAACGGGATTTGCAGATGTGCAGCGAACAATTTCAGGTCTTAGAGAAGACGTTGCTTGATCTTGGGCGTTTGGACGGGGCCAATTTTGTTGTTTTAACGAACAGCTCACCCGAGAGAGCTTTGCATACAAGGGTACCCTGCTGATTTAGCGATGATGTTGAGAAAATCCACTAATGAGGGATACTTTGATGTTCGTAAGTGGTCACACGGATCATGGCCGAATGATTGGTGGGCCGAACGTCGATTTTGGGGAGAACCATAGAAAATGACCAAACAAAGTCAGACTGCAATTAATTGCCTGCGTCCAACGCCATGACAATTGGGGAATTTTCTGTTGTCGTCGGCGATGAAGCTGGACGGCTTATACTGGCTCTAGCGAACTTAATTGTCGCGGACCATTGGCCAGGCCTGATCAGCGTACTGTTTCTTGCCGCAGCCGCGTTTGTTGGCGGCCTCATTTGGTATCAATCGAGAGCATACGCCGTTGCGTATTCAAGAGCGCGTTCCTCAATCGTAACGTCGCGGAAGAGCCTGCAGAATCTCGACTTAACAGATATTGAAGCACGGCTGAATGCCGAGAAGAGTGGAGCAGCAAGAAAACTTGCAAACGCATTCAAGGAGTTCCGAGAAACTCTCGTGGTGGTTGGTCGAGGTGATTCTACTGAGATACGCAATTCAATCAGGCCATCGGCATTCCTGAACGCGGATGAACTAGGCTTCTCATTGAAGGCTTATCGATTCTTTCCCGGGGTATTTGTTTCGTTCGGTCTGTTCCTGACGTTCTTAGGACTTGTAGCAGTACTTTCGTCTACGGCAGACATATTGCCTGACGGACAGAGTGCCGACCAGTCTGCCACAATGAATGCTTTGCGCGTTCTGCTCGCGAAAGCGTCTGCGAAGTTCACAATCTCGCTGACTGGATTGCTCTGCTCTATCGCGTTGAACATTTGGCTGCGAAGCCGAGTTCATCGAATCGAGAAAGAAGCGGACGCGCTTGCAGTAGAACTCGAACGCCACATCGACTTCATCAGCCTTGAAGGTCTCGCCGAACAGCAACTCCGAGCGGTCAAAGATCAAACAGCAGATATGAAGGCGCTCATAACCGAAATGACCGTGAAATTGTCCGAACCGCTCAACAAGGTTTCGGAGAGTTCAATGGAGAACATCGGTGTGTTGGTAAAGGAATTAGGCAAAGACCTGACATCGGGACTCGGCAAATCACTTGAGTCGGTCTCTGGCAGGATTGACGCCGCTGCGACCGCACTTGGATCAGTTGGCGCCAGCTTGGAACAAGCCGCGCAACACTTTGACACCTCATTGAAAGAGTCGACGAGTTCGTTGGATGCATCTGTCCGCCGACTTGAAGAGGTTTCCCAACAGTTAACAGTGGCGGGCCAAACGGTCAGCGAAGCAACGCCAGCGGTTCTGGAGTCCATCAAGGAAACGAACGCTCATAGCCTCAAGGTCGCGGAAGGGGCGGCGACGATGGTCAATGCCGCAAAGTCGACCATTGCTGAGGAAAGGGAAACCGTCACCCAAGCAATGAATACCATCCAAGAACTGATCAGGTCTTTTGAGAGCCGCGCTGCTGCCTATGACGGACAACTTGAGAAGGCGTTTCAAACCTATCAGGCTGAGGTCGCGAAAACTATCGACCGACTAGAATTGCATGGAGACGGGGTCCAAGAGCGCTTCGCCGAGGCGCTCGGCATTCTTCAAACCGTGATTGAGAATGCGAAGCCCTTTGAGCCTGAAAGTGGAACGCAAGCAAGTGGTTTGAACGCGTCTAGTGAGGCCACGGAGTGAGACATCCGTTTCGACGCCAACGTGTGGAAGAGGAAGAAGAGTCCGTCTTCATATCGATGACGGACATGACTGTTGGGTTCCTGTTCATTGTCATCATCCTTCTGGCCTTTTTCGCTACCCAGATTACGCCGGAAGATTCGGTCCCCAAACGGCTTCTGGACGAAAGGGACGACCAAATCGCCGTCCTCCAGCAGCGCTTGCTGCTTTTCAAGGATCTGATTGATCAGGTCGATCAGGATGCCATTGGCAGCATTCAACAGCGAATTCTGGAGCTCAAACGCGAAAAGCGTGAAGCACTCGAGAAACTGCATCAACGGGACGCTATTCTTGCGCTTTTGCGCGAGGAACTGGGGGCCGGTCCGAAAGACGACCTTCATCGCAAAGTTCTCGAGCTGCGGGCAGAAATCGATCGTTTGCACGAGTTGTTGCGCGAGAGTGATACGGAGAATCCCATTGCCCGTTACAATACCCTTGCTGCTGTCGATTTGGCTGCTTTGCTGTCGCGCGTTCGCACGCGGGTCAAGAAGCTCGATGAGCAGATCGATATCCAGATCTCACGTAAACAGGATGCCTTGCAGTTCAGGGGGGACGGTTTGTTCGCCCATGCTAGTGACGAGCCCTCCAGTGCTGGGCGCGAAAAGATGCGTCGGATAGCAGAGGTTTTGGGCGAAGAGATTGGGTGTTTTACCGTTGGCAGCAGCGCCATGAATGAAGTTTGCAATCCAAACGCGGTGGCGATCGACGCAATACAGATTGAAGGGCATACCGATAGCGACGGCGCAGATGTTTACAACATGGGGCTTGGCGCTCGCCGGGGTGCATCGATCTATTCGGTCATGCTGTCGGAGCATCCGAGTCTACTCGATTTCCATAATATCCAGGGACAGCCTGTTCTGTCCGTAGCGAGTTATGGTGAAGGGCGTCCAATTGCCGATGAGGATTTGGAAGGCGGCAAGGACGCTAATCGCCGAATAGACATTCGATTCATCATGTTCGCTCCGGTCCGGGAGGAGGACATTCCGCTCAGTGTCGGTGATCTTGTGCGAGTCCGAGACCTGTTAGCAGGGAGGACAGCACGGTGAGCTTGGCCGACCTTCTCGTCCTGCGTCCGGAGTTTAGAGTCCGTGCTCGTGGCATGGAGGCCCTGAATGCGGCTTACTGGCGTATAGAGCGTGCATTTCCAGGTGTTGGGCCTACACCGACGGCCGATGTTGAGGTCATCGTCCAGAAGGTGACGATGGCCTTGCGCGCGATGGACTGGCGGAATGTGACGACTGGCGATGTTGCCGTGGTGTTGAGGGCACATATGTATGAAGAGCAGCTTGTGCCAGAGGATTTGCGCCGGTTTTTGGATGCCGAGGTGCGGGCAACAACCAATCCCAGACTATTGGACGTGCTGGCACAAGCCTATCTGGAAACCTGGTCGGCTGCTTCACCCAAGACCCAACAATTACAGAGGCAGATCGTTGAGCGCTCTGAACTCTTGCCGCGCAGATGGCAAAACTTGTTCGCGGCTTGTCCTGATTTTCTGGATTTGACTGCCGGTCCCAGTTTGGTCGGTGGACGGATGGTTGCTGCGGTCACGCCGTATCGATGGTTGCGCGAAATTGGACTGGCAGCACCTCATGGGCCGGGCTTTATGCAACTCGCGCATACGAGCTTCCTCCAACAGAGCCCTGACCCGGAAGATGTCCATGCGCTCGAGAAACTGTTGGCGTGGGTTTCTCCGTCCGGTGTTCAGCCTCTGGATGATCTTCGAGCTGCTGTGGTTGTGGATCGTATTCTTTATCCGTGGACCAGGAGACCATGTCCGGCCGATTACCAGGAGCAATGCCTGACGCGCTTGATTGAACGCTTTGGCGACCCGCGCCACGAAGCCCCTGCTTTCTGGTCACAGGTCTCCGAAGCTGGCCGCCGCGTTCTCCACAGATGGCTGGCGCGTAAGAGCATGGAGGCGATGTTTGAGGTTGTCACCGAGGCTGAGCGGGGCAACTCAAGTGGTCACCAATGGATCGAGCGTAGGCGGTTTTGGATGGGTATGTACGAAACGGGGAGGGTCGATGACGCCTGGGTCGCGTTGGGAAGTAATGCGGTACCGATCGCCCAAGCGCTTGCGCGGAGAAACAGTGACAAATCGTATCTCAGCTTCGGTCGGCAAGTGACCCGACCGGATACTTGTCTGCTTTTCATGAAGATCGGTGCCAAAACCGTCGTTGAAGGGTCTCACAATTTCCGAGTTCATATCTATCCAGCGCCAGCAAGGCAGACACCCCAGCTCTTTGCCAATCAATACGATCTCAATGAGATATTGTTGCCAAGCGATAGTGATTACGCCCGGCGCCATGTCGGCGAATGGAAAGAGTGGGTGCTGCGAAGGATCGGAAGGGCATGAGTAGATTCGCTTTCACGGTCGACGATGACGGCGGCCACCTTGCGATTGCGGACGGACGCCGAGGTCTGTTGGATCGGTTCCGGCGTCGAGAAAGGATCGATTTTGACGCATTGACGGCTTCGGACAGGGCCCTTGCCATCGCTCTTGCCCGTATCCGGGCGCTAGATCGGGATAGTGAGCATTATCGTTTTGAGACTGACAGTCTTTTCTTCGATCATTGGATGCTTTCACGGATCGACGATATGTCAGGCAGCGTACTGGATCTGCCGAAGCGCACCTCGGGCATCGAGTTCCACGCCGAGATGCAGGGAACGGTCGGAAGTTCGCGCTTTTCGCTCGACTGGTGGTGGGAGAAGGAGGGACGCCAGGTTCAATTGAAACGGGTTGGCGCAATCGTTCAGATTGGCTCAGAGCGGATGCGCCTGCCTGCCCCGATCTTTGACGCCATCGCGTTGTCTGCAGCGTTCGATAGTGGCGCACCCCTGACGTCGCACTGGGCGGCGCTAGCCGAGTTCCGCAAATCCATTGGAATGGCTGACGAGAAGATCGCACGCGCTGAAGGATTTTTAGAACGTATTGAGATTGTTTCCTGTGACCGGGTTGGCCTCGATGTCGGTGCTGCCGGCACTTTGGACTTCGCGCCGATGCCTTTTTCGTCGGCGGAGTTAGGCGAGAACCAGACCGCGTCGACGGAGACCGCCGCGCTTCGGGGGGAAGCGTTGGAACGCTTTCAACAGGAAGCAACAAACCGGGGGGCCAAACCTGCCTATCAGGTCGGGGAAAATCGTTACCTGATCCTCGACCGGTCGGCGATGCCGGTGGTTGACGTGATCGCGCGCTACACCGCTGCTTCCGACGACGAAAAGAAAGACTTTCTGGAGAATGCGGGCCGGATCGTGTCCGACGCAATAGAGGAAGCGCTGCGACGGGACGGAGCCTTAAACGAACTCGCCTTGCCCGAAGAACAGGCAGAGGCAGTCGAGAACGCCTTTCAATCGGCCTGGGCCGAGACACAGGAATGGGCCGAGCGCGTAATTGAGATCCGTAAATGGACCAAGGTTGAGATCATTGGATTGGAGGGCAGTGGCACCAGCTGGCTGCCGACGGACATTGACAGCGCGCTCGGCGAACTGCTGGGCTCCATCCCGGACGAGGATCTTGCGGACCTTGTGAAGGCCTTAGAAAATGCCTTGGCTGAGGGTGAAACCCTGCTGAGGACGGATCACGGCGAGATACCTGTCGAACCAATTATTCTGGAGGCCTTACGTCGCCGTCTCGAGCTATATCTGTCCCGTGACCGACGAGCCGATGCAGGTGAAGGCGAAGTTACAGCCTTCCTCCCAGTTACCCGTGATAATTTCTGGGAGCTTGAGTTTCAGGAAAAACGGCGTCTACGTCCTGACGACCTGCCGCGAGACCTTCCTGAGACGGTTAGGCGGCAACTGCGTTTCTACCAGGAGGAAGGATTCGCTTGGCAGGTCGAAGCCTGGCAGGCGGGTCTGCCAGGTATTTTGAACGCCGACGAACAGGGCCTCGGCAAGACACTCCAGACGTTATCATTCTTGGCTTGGCTGTCCTCGGTTGGGATGAAAGGGAGCGACGCGCCTCCATATCCTTTTCTGATCGTCGCTCCGACTTCGCTGCTGAGGAACTGGGAGGCGGAGATTGAGGCGCATCTCGAACCGGGCATTTGGGGCACACCTGTTCGCCTTTACGGCCCCGATCTCAGCCAGTGGAAAGTCGACGGAGCAAGGGGACGCGACACTCAGGACGGCCGTGCGCGTCTCGATCTCACCGACCTCTATCGAGGAGAGGCACCGCGCCTTGCAATCACAACGTATCAGACGCTCGCCAACTACGCGGTCAGCTTCTATGAAAATCGGTTTTCCGTTGTCGTATTCGACGAGATTCAAAACATCAAAAACCCGGTGACGCTGCGCGCTGTTGCGGCCAAGGCGGTCAACGCCGACTTCCGTATCGGGCTAACTGGTACACCGGTTGAGAATGCGACTCGCGACATTTGGGCGGTTATGGATCAACTGTTCCCAGGTGCACTCGGTTCGCTCAGCGATTTTCGGATTGCCTTTGACAAACCAAAAGCCGGAAATATGCAGGCCTTACACAAGGCGATCTTCCAGCCACAGGCAGGCTTTCCCAGCCTTGGGCTTCGTCGGAGAAAGGATCGCGTTGCCAATGATTTGCCGACCAAGACGCGGATTCTGTACCCACGGATCATGCCGGCGGTTCAGGCTCTGCGATACGACGAGGCGCGTAAGCCTGGCCAGTCTCTGTTTGGTCTGTTGCACCACATTCGCCGAACGTCACTCCACCCGGGTTTGATCGAGGGAGAGGAGATCGCTGATTTTACACAATCCTCCGCCCGGATCGACGCTGCCATGGATATATTGGCCAGGATCAAGGCGAGGAAAGAACGAGCGCTGGTCTTCGTTGAAAACCGCGATGTTCAGCTGTGGTTTTCGGAGCTCATCAAGATCGAGTTCAGCTTACCCCGGGTTGACATAATTAATGGTTCGACACCGATTGCCCACAGACAGGAGATCACACGACGATTCCAGCGTCACCTCAAATTGGATGAGGGGTTCGATGTTCTCCTGATGGGGCCGCGAGCGGCGGGCACCGGTTTGACCCTGACGGCAGCAAACCATGTAATCCATCTAACAAGGTGGTGGAACCCGGCAGTCGAAGAGCAGTGCAATGATCGGACCCACCGCATCGGTCAATCCCGCCCGGTGACAATCCACATTCCACTCGCAATCCATCCTCGCCTGCAACGGGGTTCGTTTGACTGCTTGTTACAAGCCTTGATGCGCCGGAAGCGTAGTCTGGCAGACAGTGTGCTCTGGCCTCCGGAAAGCGATGAAAGTGAGATTCACGCACTCTACGATGCGGTCGTCACGGCGGAGGAAGTTGGTGAGGACGGCGCAGATTTTCGAGGGTTCGATTTGGCAGATCACCCGGAACTTGTCGCGGAAGAGATCGACCGGGAGACGATCAGGGTCAAGCCGAAGGCAGGCGGCGCCAGTGTGGTCGTCTCTACAGAGCCATCGCGAATGGCAATGGTGCCGCTAGTTGACGACGATGCAGCGGCCTATCTATTGGCCGGCAGAGGCGGCGTTGGCATGCCTGCATCCTTACCTGTGTCCGTGTTGGGAAGTTCTACCTTGTGGCCGGATTACGTCCTTCCGGAATAATCCATGGGTTAGGTTCTGAATGCGTGAGTGCTCTCCCACCGGGGGCCTGCGGAAATTGGACGTGAACCTGGATGGATCCGCTTGGATGCTAAACACAGGGGCGGGGCCAAATTAATCCCTTTGCGGGTCCAAAAAGCATGGAAGGCCATCCCTGATCCTTTAGAGAATTGTTTCTATTGGACTTTTAAGTGCGGGTAAGCAGTTCCGTTTGGGGTTAGGCTTAATTCCCTGTTGCTCCGCACATAGCCTTTGACTGTTGCTTAGAATGGATTTCGAATCTGGTCTAACAAGACCGGCACTTTAAAGCAGGAATGTGGTTATTTCATGAGTTTGATTAAGTCCAAGAAACGCGTTGTTGACCATGGGGAGGTTTTTACACCGCCCTGGATGGTCGATGCGATGTTGAACCTCGTCAAGGAAGAGACGGAACGAATCGATTCCCGCTTTCTTGAGCCCGCCTGCGGCAGCGGCAATTTCTTAGTGCGGGTGCTTCAGCGGAAACTCGCGGCCGTCCAGGTAAAATATGGCAAGTCGGATTTCGAGAAGCGGCACTATGCGCTGCTTGCCGTGATGTGCATTTACGGCATCGAACTGCTGGATGACAACATTGACGAGTGTCGTGCGAATCTTGTTGAAGTTCTCGTTGAATATCTGAGGCTGGATGATGCGGATGACCTCTATCAGGCAGTCTCTGCGGTCTTAGCTATAAACCTCGTGCATGGCGATGCGTTGAAGATGGAAACTTACGACGGAAAGCCGATAACCTTCGCCGAATGGGGGTATTTGGGTAAGGGGAGGTTTCAGCGTCGAGACTTTCGTCTTGATGTTCTCACGGGCTCGTCATCCTTCAGCGCTGAGGGGTCTCTGTTCGCCCATCTCGGGAAACACGAGATCTTTAAACCAATCCGGACCTATCCGCCAATGACGGTGCGTGACTTGGCAGATGCCGTCGGCGTGTCAGCATCAGAGGATACCGGATGACTTCACAGGCAAGCTTCGCCCTGCGCGGACGTAATCCGGATGTTTTGACCTGTATCGCGAACCTCTCGAACGATGAGGTTTTCACGCCACCGGAATTCGCGAACCGCATGCTGGATACGCTTGCCGAGGCCTGGGCGGCCGATCACGACGGCGCCGACATTTGGGCGGATAAGACCGTCAGGTTCCTCGATCCTTGTACGAAGTCCGGTGTTTTCCTGCGGGAGATTACCAGTCGTCTCACCCACGGTTTGGCTGAAGAATTTCCAAATCTTCAGCGGCGTGTTGATCACATTCTGACAAGGCAAGTCTTTGGGATAGGAATTACCAACCTTACCAGCCTGCTCGCCAGACGAAGTGTTTACTGCTCAAAACACGCAAACGGTCAGCATTCCATTGCTAGGGGGTTCAACCATGAGGCCGGGAATGTCTGGTTTGAGAGTGCCAAGCACACATGGGTGAAGGGACGGTGCGAGTACTGTAGGGCGAGTCAAAAGATCTTGGATCGAGGCGACGGGCTGGAAACTCACGCTTACGCATTTATTCACACTAGGGATAGCAAGTCCCGACTAGCCGAAATGTTTGGAGACGAAATGCAGTTCGACGTAGTGATTGGGAACCCGCCATATCAGTTGGACGACGGTGGATATGGGACAAGTGCGGCACCGATCTACCATCTTTTTGTGGAAAAGGCGCTCGATCTTGATCCCAGATATGCTGTTTTCGTAACGCCGTCGCGTTGGATGGCTGGAGGTAAGGGGCTCGATAAGTATCGGGAGCGGATCCTCTCAGACAAGCGGATGCGCAATATTGTAGACTACCCGAAGCTTTATGAAGGATTTCCAGGTGTCAAAATTCGGGGGGGAATTTCATATTTCCTCTGGGATCGCGACCACAATGGGCCATGCGAAGTCCAAACGATTTGGGATGGGCAGCCTACGGGCCCTGCGGTAGCTCGTCATCTTGATGAATTTGATGTGCTCGTCAGGCGCAATGAGGCTGTGCCTATCCTGGAAAAAGTCAAAGCCAAGAATGAACCTACACTAGATGCTCGTGTATCCAGTAGGAAGCCGTTTGGACTCGCAACAAATTTTAGAGGAAAACCTTCAGCAGATCGGCTGAAAGAGCCGATTATGCTTTTCGAGAATCAGAGAAAAGGATGGATCCAGCGACAAGATGTTAAGGTCAATCCTGAATGGATAGATCAGTGGAAGGTTTTGATGACTGCTGTACAAGGGACCAGCGCGGCAGTTGAAACAAAGTTCCTCAGCAAGCCAATTGTTGCCGAACCTGGCACTGCATGCACGGAAACTTATCTAGTAGCTGGATGCTTTGACAATGGAGCTGCAGCCTCCAACTATGCAAATTACCTTCGCACACGTTTCGTTCGATTCTTAGTTTCGCTTCGCAAAGCAACTCAGCATGCGACCAAGGACGTATACTCCTTTGTTCCGGATTTGCCGTGCGACCAAGTATGGACCGATGCCAAACTTTACAATCGGTATGGCCTATCTGAACAGGATATTGCATTCATCGAATCGCAGGTTGCTGAGCACGAACCTGAACTTTTCGAGAGAGTAGACCCAGGTTCGTCCGAAGATGGCTAAGACCGTTGACGCAATACTTGCGCCTAGACCGGAAGCCCGACCTCGGATTTACGCCTATAGGATAAATGACGAGGCACACGCAGGTCTTCTCAAAATAGGCCAAACAGCGCGGGATGTGAAAACGCGCGTTGCCGAACAGCTTAAGACTGCGGCGATAAAAAACTACACGATCGAACTGGACGAACCCGCGGAACGGGATGACGGAACCGTTTTCACCGACCATGAAGTTCGCGCGGCCCTTGTTAAAAGAGGCTTCGAAAACGCCGAACTGGAATGGATGCGCTGCACGGTCCGTGATGTGCAAAACGTCCTGCTCGAACTGCGAACCGGGCAAAGCCTAAGCGGAAGTCATCACCTGACCTTTCCGATGCGCCGGGAGCAAGCCGAAGCGGTCCGTCTGACGCATGCGTATTACCACTCCCGCTGGGCGGAGGACATGCATGCCGTGCCGCGTTTCCTGTGGAACGCGAAAATGCGTTTCGGTAAGACCTTCACGACCTACCAACTCGCAAAGAAGCTCGGCGCCAAACGTGTCCTGGTGGTGACGTTCAAGCCGGCTGTCGAGGATGCCTGGCAGGCTGATCTTGAGAGCCATGTGGATTTTGACGGCTGGCAGTATCTGTCCAAATCTTCTGGTGGCGATCCGACGAAGATCGACCCCCGGAAACCTGTCGTTTATTTTGGCTCGTTCCAGGACCTGTTGGGCCGTGACAAGGCAGGGAACATAAAGCCCAAGAACGAATGGCTTCACCGGGTCAGTTGGGACTTGGTGGTTTTCGACGAGTATCATTTCGGCGCATGGAGGGAGACCGCCAAGGAGCTTTTCGAAGGCGAAGAAGATCCCGTTTCGAAGAAAGAGGAAAAACTCGCCTATGGTCCAGGCTTGGCGGAGGTAAACGAGGATTTCGAGACCCTATCGCAGAAGGAATCAGACTTTCTGCCGATCACCACAAAGGCATATCTCTATCTTTCAGGCACCCCGTTCAAGGCCTTGGCGACCGGTGAATTCATCGAAGAACAAATCTTCAACTGGACCTATACGGACGAACAGCGCGCGAAAGCGGAATTTGCCGCCAAAAATCCTGGTGTGATGAACCCCTATGGCGCTTTGCCGGAGATGCGTCTTCTAACCTACCAGATGCCGGACGAACTCCTTGCGGTTGCCAGTGCTGGGGAGTTCGACGAGTTCGACTTGAATGAGTTCTTCGCGGCGAGCGGTGAGGGACCTTGGGCCCATTTTCGCCATAAAGACGACGTACAGAAATGGTTGGACATCATCCGGGGCCAATATGCGCCAAAGGCTGTTGAGAGTCTTAAGACGGGTACCAAGCCGCCATTCCCGTATTCCGACGTTCGGTTGTTGCCGTATGTCCAGCATTCCTTCTGGTTTCTGCCGAACGTGGCTGCTTGCCACGCGATGGCGAATTTGCTGGCCGAGCGGCAGAATACTTTCTGGCACGAATACACGACGGTCGTTTCGGCAGGTGTAGACGCTGGGGTCGGGCTCGATGCATTGCCGCCCGTCAGGAAGGCGATCCGAGGCGGGTTCGATACCAAGACGATCACACTGTCCTGCGGCAAGCTTACGACCGGTGTCACCGTAAAGCAGTGGTCGGCCATTATGATGCTGCGAAACCTGCAGTCGCCGGAAACCTACTTTCAAGCGGCGTTTCGGGTGCAATCGCCCTGGTCCATCAAGAATCCGGATGGAGACGATCCGAGCAAGGAAGAAATTCTAAAGCCCGTTTGCTTCGTTTTCGATTTCGCGCCGACACGGGCGCTTCGGCAACTTTCGGAATACGGCATTGGCCTTTCGCCAAACGAACCGAACCCGGAAAACGCGGTGAGGGACCTCGTCTCATTCCTGCCGGTGCTGGCCTATGACGGGGCCAACATGACCCAGATCGATGCCGGGGGAATTCTTGACATCGCGATGGCGGGGACGTCTGCGACGCTTTTGGCGCGGAAATGGGAAAGTGCGTTGCTCGTCAACGTCGATAACAACACGCTGCGCCGTATCATGGATAATCCGGAGGCTATGGCGGCGGTCGAGCGGATCGAAGGCTGGCGCGCATTGGGCGACAATGTCATCGAAACCATCATCAACAAGAGCGACAAGGTAAAAGAACTCAAGAACAAGGCCAAAGAGCGCGAGTTGACCGAGAAGCAGAAGAAGGAACTCACAGCCGAAGAGAAGGAATACAAGTCCAAGCGCAAGCAGATTCAGGAGAAGCTGATCAAGTTTGCGACGCGCATTCCGGCCTTCATGTACCTGACCGATTTTCGCGAGAACACGCTTCAGGACGTCATCACGAAATTGGAGCCGGACCTGTTTTTGGCGGTAACGGGCCTTACGGTTCAGGATTTCCATCTGCTCGTGCGACTAAAAGTGTTTAATACGGAGCACATGAACCAGGCTGTGTTCGCCTTTCGGCGGTACGAAGACGCTTCTCTTCGTTACACCGGGATAGAAAGCCATACTGGGCTGACGCACTATGGTCTCTATGACACGGTTGTGGCGAGGGAATAGAAGGTCAGGCGTGAGGTGCGAAGGGGGAATCCGAAGTGGCGAAACTCAAAGGACCCAGGTTTATCCAATATTTCCAGCCCGTGATTGATGGATTGCGGGATCTTGGCTCATCGGCAAAGCCAAAAGAAGTCTATAGCTGGATCGCAGAGCACCAAGACGTTCCCAAGTCCGAAATTGAGGGCACGACAAAGGGTGGGCAGTCGAAGTTCGAGAACAAGGTTGGTTGGGCGCGTTTCTATTTAGCCAAGGCTGGGCTGATCGATACGGAACAGCGTGGCGTTTGGGTGCTGACCGAGTTGGGGCGGAAGGCGAACCTCACGCACGATGAAGCATATCAGCTATTCAGGTCGATCCACGATGGTTTCCCGCGAGCGGGCAAGACTTCAGATCCAAATGAGAAATCTTCCCCAGTCGAGGATGAAGACGCTAGCGCACCCGATGAAAAGTTATATTTAAATCAAGATGATGTTCAGGAACGTCTCGTCGAACTGCTTCGCAGTATGACGGATAAAGGTTTTGAAGAGCTGTGTGCCAGACTTCTCCGTCACATAGGTTTTGAAAATGTCAAAGTCACGGGTCAACGTGGCGACCAAGGCGTTGATGGCGAGGGCTATTTGCTTATCAATCGGTTTGTTCGAACCAAAGTCATGTTTCAATGCAAGCGCTATGAAGGAACGGTGGGGCCGGATAAAATACGGGACTTCCGCGGCGCGATCTCTGGACGTGCCGAGCGTGGAATTTTCCTGACGACGGGTAGTTTTACACGCGGTGCGGTCACAGAGGCCGCACGGGAAAATACGACGGCTATCGAACTGGTCGATATTGATCGACTGCTTGAATTGATGATCGAAGAAGGGTTGGGCGTCAAAGAAACCAAAGCTCTTACCATTGAGGATGGGTTCTTCGAGCCGTATCTTAAGACGAGTTCTGATTGAGAAGCTGCACCACATGTCCGTCGTATCGAACTTAGTGGGCGACTGGATCTCGGAATGTTCTGGTTATTGAGAGCGGCCTGGCCGCAGTGGCACAAATGGCCTGAAAACTAGGTCGGACCCGACCTGGCGTGGGGTTTCGGCAAAGGTTTTGTTCCCTTGCAAGCCGGATAATTTACACATCCAAGAAATCGACCATGCCGCCCTTTGCGCTCTACCAACCAGCCGTCGCCATATTCCGGGCACGCCGGATACTGGGCGCCGCAGGCGCAGGCTAGATGATCTGCATCAGGGTTTACCTTGATCGGTAGATCCTGGCCGCAGACGCTGCAGGGCGGCAGACGTTCTCCGCATAGGAATTTATGCTCGCAGTGGAAGCTGGTATGGCCATAGCCGCTTGTGTCAGCCAGCATGCGCCCGCCGCAGGCGCCGCATCGGTGGACAGCTATGACGGCCGCGCCGCGTTGTATGGTCTGGTATTCAGGCTTGGAGAGCAGTTCCTCGACAAAGGCGGATGGCTGGTCCCGGTCCGCAAGGATTGTGACGGTTTTGCGGGCGCGGGTCAGGGCTACATAGAAAAGGCGTCGTTCCTCCGCATGGTCGAACTTCTCCGGCTTCGGCAGGACAAGATTGAGCAAGGGATCGTCAACGATCTCCGAAGGAAAACCCATGAGGTCATTCGTTGCGCGCAGAATGACGACGTGATCCGCCTCAAGGCCCTTGGAGCCATGTACCGTCATGAAGCGTAGATTCAGGCGAGGAAAAGCCGCGGTGAGTTGCTCAAAATCTCTTGGGCGCAGGAAATTGTAGCGTCCCAAGAGCAGCACACTTGCCTCACCTAATCGCGTGGAAAGGCCCTGCAAGGTGGACCTGAGCGCGTCGCCGTCCTGTCCGCTTTCGTAATACGTCACAGAGATGGCTGGATCCTTCGCGTCCGACGCGGGAATCACCTTCTTGTCGATTTGAGATGGGTTCTGGAGAACGAACCGGCGGGCCGGCAGGGCAATCTTGTCGACGCTTCGGAAGGTGCGGCCGAGATCGACGGTGCTGTGGATGTTTTCCTCACCGGCAAAAGTCCCGCCGAATTCCTGGCCGAAACTCCTCATCAGATGTATATCCGACCCGGCGAAGCGGTAGATCGACTGCCAATCGTCACCAACTGCGAATATCCGCGCATCGGCGTGCTGGTTCTTGAGCGCCCGGAGAAGGCGGGCGCGTCCCTCCGAGATGTCCTGGAATTCATCGACCAACAGATGACGGTAAGGGCTTTGGAATCGGCCGGCTTCGACATGCTCGGCAGCGCGATGGATCATATCCTCGAAGTCGATCCGGCCTTCGAGACGCTCCTGATAGGTTTCGAAGAGCGGTTCGAAGAGACGTAGGAACGCCTTGGCGCGCTTGGAGTCCTCTGCTGACGCGCTCCTGGACCGACATTTCTCAATGGTCATGCCGCTGCCTTTGAAATGCCTCGGGAACGTCGCGAGTGTCTGGGTGAACGTATCGATTTGGCCCATTCCCGACAGCGTATTGAGCAAGCTGTCCTCCGGGATCGGGCTAAACGTCACGTAAGGCTCCAGCTTCTCCCCCAATCCCTTGGTAAGTCGCCCCTCCACCTGCTCATAGCTGAATGTCTCGACCAAGACGGTGCTGTGCTCGCGATGGACCTGCCGTTTCCACTCCATATCCGCGAGATAGCGGTCATGGTCGATATAGGGCGCCGTGGTCAAACGGATACCCCCGTCTGGGCCTCGCACCTTCCTGATGCCAAAATGTTCGATATAGACGCCGCTCTCTTTCAGTCGGAAGTCCGGCGTATAGGCGCGCCTGTCATTCTTGGGGAGAGGGTGCTCATAGACCGGCTCGTATTCGTATTCGATGCCGTTGACGTAGAGCCAATTCGCGATTTCCAGCTCCTCGAAGCTTCGAACGCGTTCCCCTGCCAAGGTGCGGAGCTCATGCGCTTCGACATATCGGTAATATGCATTTTTGTTTTTAAAGTCCCATTCGCTCTTGTAGGGCCAGTAGAACTCGGAGAACCAATCCTTTAGTAGGCCGCCCAGGCGCCATTTCTTTGCGATGTCCTCGACAAGAATCTCTCGAAGCAACTTGCGGAACTGCGCGTCGTCGCTGGCATGGGCCGCCAGGGCAGGAGCGCTACCTTCAACTTTGCGAATGATCTCGTATCCGAGGGCATGGAAGGTGAGGGCCTCGACGTCCGCACCGGACCGTTCTTTGATGCGCCCCACCATTTCTGCGGCGGCGTCTCGGCCAAAGGCCATCAGAAGGATTTCCTCGGGGCGACGGATACCGCGCTCGATCAGATAGGCCGCCTTGCCAACGATCACGCTGGTTTTCCCCGATCCTGCGCCGGCGAGCACGAGGGTCGCGTCCTCGTCGGTGACGACGGCCAGACGTTGTTCGGGCGTCAGCGGGTTGGATTCGATCGTGTCTAGGAAAGTACGGACATTCTCCAGTTCCGCCTCGATAAAGCGTTCTATCGCTCTGCCACGAGCTTTCTGCGGGTCATGCAGGAGCGCCCGGAGGGCTTCGAGCATGGCGTCCTGCTCAACGGACAAAACGCCTGTTGGAATCCGCTCCGGAAAAGCGGTTGAAATATGCGAGGCCCGTTCCAGAAACGGGGCAAGTAGGCTGGCTGAAGGATAGCGGCGTGGACTGTCTAGCCGTGCGACTGCCTCGGAAACCGTAGCGATCTCCGCCTCATCCTTTGCGAACACCTTCAAGATGTGGTGACGGAAGGCTTCATTCGCATCGTGAATGATGCTGGTCGTATCCGAATGGCCTAGTCCAGCGACGGTAAGGCTGGTTCCGTCTCTAAGCGGTAGGACAACAGACGAAAACCCGAAAAACCTCTTTGTTTCGGCAGGGCTCGCAAGTTCCGCGATGGCTACTCGGCGTCCCGGCCCGCCCAGCAGCTCGATTCCCGCATCCGTCAGCTCTAGGCCCCAATAGAGATGCCCCAAAGGACGCAGGATAGCACCCGCGAGGGCACTCCTTCTTTTTCGTTTGTTCGCCACAGAGTTTTCCATTGATGCCGAGCATGCTCCGGAAAGCGTTGGTCAAATGCCGTAACCGGCGGAGCCACATTTGAGCAGCCAACAGTCAAAAAGCCTACGCCGTCGGTGCAGAGTCCCTTTCATATCGGGCGGTCTAAACGCGGAAATGCAGTCGTGCTGGCCAACGAGTGATAAATACGGCACCCCAGCATAAGTCGATAATCTGCTTCACGCGATAATTGTGGAAGGTCAAAGTCGCATGCCCAAGAACGAAGAATTCGCCGACGTCTCTAGGGAAGAGCTTTACGAAAGAGTATGGGCGACCCCGATCAACCATCTCGCCAAGTCGTTCGGCGTGTCGGGGTCGTATCTCGCGCGGGTGTGCGAAACGCTCAACATTCCAAGACCACCGGTGGGATATTGGCAGAAGAAAGCGGTTGGGAAGGCACCGCCTCGCCCATCCCTGGCTCCGGCACAGCCAGGAGATCAGGTGGTTTGGTCGAAGAGCCAGCCGCTTGCCATCGATAAACGGTCAAGAAACGAGAAGAGACCGAAACCTAGTGCAAATGCGCGGCTAGGGGCCGACTGGCAGCACCCGTTATTGCGTGGGACGGAACCGCTCTTCAGGAAAACACGGAGGCTAGAGGCAGAAGAGTTTCTTAACCCTACCAAGAAGCTTTTGCCTGATATCATATGTTCGGCGAAATGCTTGGAGAGGGCGCTTTCCATCGCGAACGAACTCTACCGCGCGATGGAACGAAAAGGACACCGTATACAAATCGCTCCACCCAACCCGGATTTCCGGCGCGCTCACATCGAAGACCGTGAGGTGCCCGGAAAGGATAGGAAGTACGGTCGCTACGGGTTCACCGGAATTTGGTCACCGTTGAGGCCGACGATCACATTCTTTGATGACGTTCCTATAGGGTTGGCCCTCACGGAGATGACTGAGCGCGCTGCGTTGAGGTACTTAAAAGGGGAATATTACAGGGAGGCTAGTGACCAGATCAGGAGAGCCAAGCCCTGGCAGCTGGCAAATTCCTGGACAAGGGAACAGGACATCCCATCAGGGCGGCTCAGATTCGTTGCATATTCGCCTTATCGCGGTGTGGATTGGTCTTTGAGTTGGGACGAGTCCAATAAACGTCGCCTGGAAGGAATGATTCTGGGAATCATCAAGAAACTCGCCGACTCGGCCTCCAGAATTTCGACCTTGATGAAGGAGGCCGATGAGGCGGCGATACGACGTCGGCTCGAGTGGGAGGAAAAGCACCAGCGTTATCTTCGGGAACAGGATCAAAGGCGCGTCGCGCAAGCGCGAACCGAAAGCTTGACGCAACTGGCCGAGGTCATTCGACGGTGGGACGAGGTGTCATCCATAGAACGGTTTTTTGCGGAAGCAGAAGCACGAGTCCAATCGGAGAATGGTGATCGGACGGTGGCGATACTGGAGCGCCTGGACCTTGCTTGGTCGCTTATTGGGACTTCCGACCCGTTGGAATTTCTGGAGGAATGGGTCGCACCTAAAGAGCGATATCGGTCAGAATACGGATTGGATTAAAGAGCTGTGCCACACCCCGAACGGACATGCTTATTGCTCATCCCCGTTTTCCTGTTGGATAGGCCCACCGTCCGGCACTTCAAGCTCCTCTTCCTGCGGGAACAAGTAACCAACAACCTCAGCGACTAGAGGCTCCATGAAGGACATCCGAGCACGAAAATCATCATCGGTTTTGTTCGAGTAATGCCTGGCCATCGGCATCTTGCCCGCCTGTTCAAACTCCTTCTTTACAAAGATCGCCCAGTCGTCATTTAGGTGAGCATCCAACGTTGTTTCAGCATTCAAGATCTGGCTGTTAAGTTCGCCCGAGATAACACTGGGAATGCTTCTGGACCTGAGATGTCCGTGTGTGTCCGCCCAGGCCCATGCGTCCTTGTCATAAAGGCACTCAAGAACAATCGGCACCCGGAATCCTGCTTGAAGGACGGGAACAATATGCTGCGGCGTTGGCAACTTAAAACACTTGGCAGACTTGATATTGCCGGGTGCATCATTCCAACTTCTTAGCGCTACTCTTGCTTCTGGGTCGAGGTCTAGCAGACCTGCTGCCTTGGGCAAGTCTGGGTCGTGCTTTGCCTGGCTCCGCCACGACTGCAGCATGTCGATTACGTAGTTGATCCCACCCCCGACTTTGGTTTCGACATCGATAGCGGCGGACCTTTCAGCCGCAAAGACTCTTAGGGCCTTATCTATGATGAGCTTGTCGGAATCGCCCTCGACAAAGATTTTCCGGCGATTGGCCTGCGCAAGTCGAGCCACCGCCGCACGCGCTTGTTCTTGACGTCGCACCTTGTCCTCTAGCTCCGTCACCATGGGTGCGAACAAAGCGGTTGTTCCCATTCGATCATCAAGATCACCAAGCTCAGTCGCCTGTTTTGTTCCCTCCTCAATTGCGTCTCGAAAAATATGATGGCAGGAAATTCTGCTCTCTCCGTCTTCCTGCTTGCGGCGCAGATTATAGAAAACAGGAGAATGCGTTGTCAGAAATATCTGGGATACTCCATGGCCAACAAAGTCCCAGAACTGGTCAGCGAGTTCAACGCAACTCGACAGTTCCAGATTATTCTCTGGCTCTTCATATCCCCAGATGAACGTGTGTGGCTGGGCCCCCCGAACCTGAAGGCCTCGCTTCTTGTCAGCCATGAACTTGAGAATCAGGGGAATATGCCTAGCTTTAATACCGTCGCCACGCGCATCAAGCGAAATGTCCTGACCTTCGCTTAAGAAATCGAGACTTTCGAAAATATGGCTCAGGTCCTTTGGCAGGGCGAGGCGTGACCTGAATCCTAGGGAAGCCGTAATCTGGTTCGTCAGGTCTTCAAGCTGGTGGGATATCGATTGCTCGAAGTCATGGCTTGAGTTTCGGAATTCTCGATCAGCCACCTCGGCGATGATGTCGTAGATGCTGGCCCGGAGTTCCGAGAAGTATTCCAGGTCCTTGATCGCCGGCACATAAACGAAATTAATATTCCGTAGCAACGCGTGAGCATTCGACTGTTTAGGAATCTCAACTGTTTCGACATTGGCCCCACCACGTGGTCCAGCTACCCGGCGACGTCCGGAGTAATCGTCATGAAACAGTCCTTCAGAGCGCCATCGGCGCTCCCAAACTACGAAGTCGCCATTCGTTGCCCTATATGACTCTGGCATCTCAATTTCGAGCTTGATCGAAATTTCTTTTGCCCGTCGGTTCGGATTATTGAACACGTTGTGATCAGTCTCGAAATCGAGATCATCAGCGGGCATGGTCCGACCATTGAAAAACAGATTGAGAGCTCTAAGAACGTTTGACTTACCGGAGTCGTTTTTGCCTACGAGAACAGCCAGCCTATCTGGCGATAGAGAAAGGTTCCTCACCGAGCGGAAATTTCGGATTTCTATCTTGGTGATATAGAGGCTCATGTAATACCTGGGAGGCTAAAATGAAGTGTCAGGTTCTGGTTGAATGAAACACTGGAAGAGAACAATCATACGGTGCTCCTATTTTCCAGATATTACAATCTTGAGTCATAGCTTCATAGCCAGTCGATACCGAGCACACCATCACGTGTCTAACGTCAAGGCCCATGGGACGGATTGATGTTATTGCGTAACGGAGGATTTGCGGCTCCTCCAGGCATCAATTATGCGTCCTACTGCTTTCAGGGGGGAGCGAGTATCTATTCGGTTCTTGAGACAAGATGATTTTGGATTGCTCGGCCAGCCGCAGGAAAGTTGGGAGCCTATCCGCCGTTACGGACGGACGCGTGGGGGATCCTGTCAGATGGGTCAAACCATGCTCTTCTATAGTGAATTTTAGGCGTTGCTTTTGTCCGTCGAACCGGTTCACCGCTGTGGCAAAATGCTGGCTCACGATCAACGTCTCGAGAACAAAGACAGCTGTGCCCCGCATAGTAGGCGCTTCCAATCCCGATAGCCGCCTATATAGATCCAGTAGGGATAATCGCCGGGCGCCGCCATAGGCTAGATAGTCTTTATTCAGTCCCGGTATGCCGGCGAAGGCAGCGCACAAGTGCAAACCGGCAAGAGATGCCGAAGCGATCCGCGCGTCTTTATTTCCCAAATACGCGACAAGAGAATCTATCAACCGGAATGGGTTCGGAACCTGACTGTCGTGTATCGCCTTTATGAAGCTGTGCACAGTAGACGATTTTGCAGCAATCGATCCAAGAATCTTGGAGGAACTGCCGTCCGGATCAAATCCAAAATCAGCTGGGTCCCATCCTCCTGCAAGTCGTTCGGCGATTTCCGACGTTTCTCTGAGGCCGTCTTCGATGACGCGTTGCTCAAACCAGGAAAGTAGGCCTTCTAGGCATAGCCGCTGCAACTGCCGCATCTGGAGAATGAGCCAAGCATTGCGGGTTTCAATTAAATCTGCAGGGAGATCGTATGTCCGGCCGTCGGGGAGGATGGACAGTGCCGCTCCTTCACGAATTTCGTCGGCTGATTGCGAAACCGGTGTCTGCCTCAGATGCTCCAGAAATAGTGAGAGCGTCGCACTGCGCCGGCTGTTCAGGCCTCGGGTCGCTGTTCTCCAGGCAGGATCGTAAAGCGTCTTTGAGAAAACTTCGCTTTCGTCAAGTAGGACGTCGTCCGGTCTCCAGAGGCCCCAAAGCTCATTGGCGATGTCCTCGGTCCCGTTGACCGGACCTAACCGATCAAAGGCTTGCTCGTAGAGATCGGGTTTCGTTCTGAGCTTCTCATCCAGGATCCTCGCGAGGGAAACGCCGGTCTTTGTAGGGCGGAAGGCGCCGGGCTTCCCGGGTATGGCCTCGAGAAAGCCGAGTCCGGTCACGATTTTGGAGGCGGGCCCGTACCAAAGCGCTGCGATCAAGCTGGTGCTGCTTTCTTTCCGGTTCCAAGCCTCGAACGTGAGCGGATAGGTTCCATCCGGGTTCGGGGAAGGTTTACTTGCCCCTGTGCCCGGGATGCGGCCCTCTGGGCGGTTTACCGTGGCGCCCCAGGTAAACAGGATTTCTATTCGCTGTCTGAAGAGGATCAGGTCGTCGAGGGTTGGATTGGTGATGCTGTTTGAAACGCAAAGATCGTGGAACTTCCAGTGTATCCACGAAAGCAGAGTGAAAGGCCGGACATAATCGACAACATTGTTCAAGGAGGGGATCAGTTCACCCATCATGTCGAGGTTGACCTGGCGAAGACCGAGAAAGTCGACGCCGCTGTTTTCCGTTTCGTGAGGAGGTAGGAAAAAAGGTGCCGTCGGAAGATCGGCGATCACGACAACACCCCCAATGAGAATTTCCGGCATTGAACGCAATGACCGATCCTGTTGCGCCGGAATACGCCGAGTTCGTGGTTCGGGAACACAGAGTAACAATGAATACAGCCCTCATAGGAATGACGTGACGGCTTGACACGCCGTGTCCAATTCTCAGAGGCGAAAGCTTCCGAAAGAAGGTGTCCTATAGGGGACTGGAATACAGGCCAGTCTTTTGGAAACGGTCGGCCGGATTCCCGCATCTGTAGCGCTTCCTGCAGCTGGCCCCGCGTCGTTTTCGTTGACAGTATTCGGCTCAGCGCCGCGGAGAGGTCCATGTCTGGCCGCCCTCGTCCCAGTTCGATGGCAAAGCCATATTGATCTGCCGGCAACAGGAGGTTGGTGGCTGCTTCTGCCGGTACCGTGCCTCGAAAATAATGCTCAAGCTGATCATGCAGGAAGAGCTCGCTTCCCGGGATCAATTCGGATGCCAGCGCCGCGCCGGTAACGATGTGCTGAGCAAGTGGCGAGATGGTCGCGGGTTCGGGCGCGTGATGCGCAACAGCGTTTCGGAGCCATCGCAAAAGGAACGTTTGGGGGGCCTCATCAAGAACACCTGGTCGACCTATCCTGAAATACATGCCTGTTTCGAGATGAACGACAAGCAGCCCGGCACGTCCGATACCATCGTCTTTGCTTAACGAGAGTGCCTCTTCGATCCTGGCTTCGAATTCGTTAATGCCCTTCTTGGCGGCCTTGTTGCCGTCATTAAGATTTCCACCGCCTCCGGCGTCGGGATTTTCACTATCCTCGATTTCAGGTGCGCTGGCGACCGGCGGCGGCGCTTTGCGACGGTCAAGACCGTGACCAAGGAACATCCTTCTGATTTGGGCCACGGCAACTTCAAACGGGTCGGCGATTTTCAATCCGGACCTGTCATACGGGGCCTCGGCGTCGGGCTGATGAGTCGAGGGCGCCAGATCGTCTATGGCGATGCGCATGACTTCCTGATCTGAATCCTCTCTCTTTTCATCGACGACAGGGATCGTGATTGGCTGGCGGAATACATCGAGGTGATTGTGGATAGATACTGCGAAATAATCGAGTAGGGCCATCAGATCGTCGTCCGTGCCTTCACGACGAATGAGGCGGCCTACGGCAGAAGCCGTGATTCGGTGTCGCATGCCATAGGACAAGAGCATGTCGTTATGAACCCAGCCGCGGGCTTCACGGTCGTCTTTGCGAAGCAGGATCTGAAGCGACGGCATTTGGGACATTTGTTCCAAATCGGGATGATCCAGGATAAAGCTTCCGTCATCGGAAACGAAAACCTCAGTCGCGAACGTAAAACCGTCAGGTTGTTCCAGGCGGAGGGACCATGCGCCGGGCACCGGCACTGCGGCAACGAGTGATCCGCGTAGCAGAGTGGGCAAGTCATTTTCGAAGGCTGCATAGACAATGATTTCGGTGCCGATACCGGAAGGCTGGCGCTGCGTGTCTTCGTAGTCGGGGGCCTCGCAACTGTTCCATTCCCCTAATGGGGCCGCTCGGTCGAACCACCGAAGCGTTCCGAGCTCTACGTTATCGGTGGTGAGCATCGCCTTTGTGGTCGCATTGAAACTGCCAGCAAGAACAAAGGTTCGGGCACCATAGGATATCTCGATCAGTTTGGCGTGGACGAAACGGTTATCGAAGCCCCGCGGCCGGGCAGGTGCTGCCGGTGTAGGCCATGCCTGCGCTTTCGCGAAAGGAAAGGGCGATGAACCTGAGATCGGCACGGATACAGAGCAGGATGAAGGATTGGTGGTGTCGATTATCCTGCGGACCGCTTTGCCGTCAGGATCGTGATACGGAGATACAATCCGGCATGCCGCCGGTGTTTCGCCCGACGGCAAGGACTGGGCTATCTGCTCGAGGGCTGGTGCCTCCAGCGAATGAATAATGCGGAGCGGATCTGAACCGGCGTCCTCTCCCCCTTCGGCGGCCTGGCTAGCGCGATAGGCGAAAGCGCCAATCCAGTCACGGTTTGGAATCTGGATTTTTGTGTTGCTTCCAAGTGTTTCCAAAAACGAAGCATAATCTGCGAAGGCTGTGGGGTGACGGTCAGGGCTCAGAACATCAAATATCTCAAGATTACGGCCGTGTCCGCCGAATGTAAGGTTCCCGCTGCCGACAAGAAGGATCTGTCCTTCATCGCCGGCGAGATGAATGCATTTTGGATGAAAGACGCCGTTCGGCAATCCGACGGGAATCAGGCGGTATTCCTGGCCAATCCGCATCGATCTCCGTTCCTGCAAGGATGACTTATACCCTTTGGCATCCGCGACGACCCAGATATCGCTGCAACCCTGCTCGTGGAGAACCGTCAAGATTTCAGACTCAAAATAGCTCAGACTCAGCGCATATGTGGTAAAGAGCGCGTGCTTCCACTTCGCGGCCGCAAGAATTTTGGTTATTGAGGGCGCTGCTTGATCGGTGAGTTGTTCTGAACTCATTTGGTTGGGCACGGTCCGCTTGTATCAATGTTTCAGAGTATGTCTCTATCGTCGGTGGAAATAAACAGCGGGCTGAGGTGGTGCTGTCGTCAGGATCTTTGGATCTATTATTGGAGTGATCTAGCGGAGGACCAGCCTCAATTTGGGAGATGACCGCGGCTTGCCGGGGTGTGGGAAATCGAGCGCCACTCTCGTATATCGCTGTCGTTTTTCGATCTTCCCGATTGGGCGCGCGAAGTCTTCCTCGCAGTTAAACTGAACGTACTAAGTTGGCTTTTTGGCAGCAGGAAACCTTGATTGATAAGTTGAAAATCGGCAAATCCGTCAAATTACTGCTAGAAGAATGCGGATGTTTGCGTTTCTGGGACGTGAGATTTGGCCTCGCCTAGTGCAGCTCGGCTGTGCCGCTAGTATGACGTAAAGTATGACATTGCCTGTCCTGAACTGCATTTCCTGGCCTAAATCGACATTTCACCCGCTTGCCAAGGCATCAGTTTCTGCCTAGAAACCCGGGCATCTCCTCGGTCGGGGCGTAGCGCAGCCTGGTAGCGCATCTGCTTTGGGAGCAGAGGGTCGTCTGTTCGAATCAGACCGCCCCGACCAACTCACAAGCTGGGGCCTTTCGGGGCCGATTTGCTCATTCGGGACGTCAACGCAGTGTCTTTGATGTGAACCATGGTGGAACAAATCCCTCGGGTGTGCCCCCTTTTTGTGGAGAGAAAGTCTGTTTTTCGCGGTTTTTCCGGGGTTTGCGTCAATGCTGCAAATTTGCGACAAATTCTCACGAACTAACGCGAAAGCGCATGTCCCCTTTGCAGTTTTTAGACATATTCTGATACTGTCCCGTCATACAGGTTTGGCATTTTGATCGGTCCTTCTATGAACAGCGTGGCCCACGGCGCTAAACGCCGAGCCCTACAAGGGGCGTCACTCTCTTTCTTCATACTGTTGGCGTGCAGCGGCATAGCTGCGGCGCAAGGAACGTCGTATTCCGTGTCCGAGGAAGCCACGGTGCAGTTGGACAAGACAATCAAATCGGCCTCGGTCGATGACGGTCTGTCTCTCGCCGAACTGGCAATCGACGAAGGCCGTTACGAACAGGCGGTCGGTATTCTGTCGGGATTGCTGCTGCGGGCGCCGGATAACGCGACGTTGAAGCTGCTGCTGGGGGACTTGTATTCCCGGATGGGCAGTTTCCCGCAAGCCCGGCTCTATGTTGAAGATGCGCTCGCCTCGGGCAAGCTAACGCCGGAACAGGTTCAGGATGCCAATATCATCCTGGCGCTGATGGCGGGGGGCAAACCGGAAGCAAAAGATCCCTTCAGCATGTCGGGAAGCCTTTCCTCCGCCTTGCGGTTCCGGACCAACGCAACCGGCGGCACGAACAGCGACATCGTACTGATCAACGACCAGGCGGTCGCGGTTCAGGCCAACGCGCAGGAAGAAAGTGATTGGGACTGGTCGACGACCCTTTCTCTCCGCGCCGGGTATGAAATCACGTCCGATATCGCGATGGACACGCGCGGTTTTCTGTTCGTTCGCAAACAACGGCAAGAAACGACCAATAACCTGAGTGTCGTGCAAGTTACGCCCGGCATTCGGTTCGATCTCGTCAAGGAGAAGGAGCTGCAAGTGCGCGTCCGTCCTTACGTGATCGGTAGCGCCGGGGAATTGGGCGGCAGGGCCGCACTTATGATCGGCGGCGCCGGCGTGGAAGCGCAGCAATTGGTAGACCGGCGCTGGATTTTCAGCCAGTCGGCCGAATACCGATACGTCGATTATCGCGCGACAACCGACCGTCCCGGGCTTGAAAACCTGGACGGCGACGAGAAACGCCTGAGCGCCGGCGCGACCTATCTGTTCACTGAAACCCTGTCCGGGCGCCTCGACTATCGTGGCAACTGGCGGGATACGAACAGGGAATCGGATGATCGTATACAGCACCGGTATCGCGGTTCGGTAACCTATCGGTATCCGTTCTCCTTCACGGAGGATAAATCCCGGCTCCGTTTCGCCGCCGCCTATACCGAGTCAGATTTCGAAGGGCTGGATCGTAGTATTTCCGTCAATACGGTGCGCGAGGACGAGCAATGGGAGTTCGACTTGTCGAACACCACACCGATCGCGGAAGACTTAACGCTTGATCTGTCTGCCAGCTATTCCACGAGGGACAGTAACCTGCCGAATTTCGTAACCGAGGACACGACTGTGTCCGCCGGCGTTACATGGCGGTTTTAGGCAAGGGCAGGATCGAAGGAAGTGAGTGTGTTTGCTATGGTTATGATGGAAATGGATCGGGGCGCGTAACATGAACCGGTTCCATCTTTTAGCGTCGGCCAGTCTGCTGACCTTTATCGTCGGCCAGCCCGGCTATGCGCAGGACGCAGCCGAAGTGGCGGGTTCCGCCATGGTGGCGATCCCGTCGATTCAGGCGGTGCTTGGTGAGTCGGCGCCGCGTACGATCGCCATCGGCAATGAAATTTTCAGGAACGAGAACATTACGACCGGTCCGGAAGGGCATCTGCACATTCTGTTCCGGGACGAGTCGAATATGACCCTGGGGCCGAACGCGTCGATCACAATCGACGAATACGTTTACGATCCGGTCTCTGGCACGGGCACCATGGTGGTCCAACAGGCCGCGGGCGTGATGCGTTTTATCGGTGGCGCCATCAGTAAATCCGGTTCAGTCAACATCGCAACGGTGGTCGGCACGATCGGCGTGCGCGGCGGCGTCGCGTTGGTGCGTGTTCTTGAAGGGGGCGGCATTCAAGCCTTCTTCGTGTTCGGCGATCAGATGACGGTCGACAGCATCAATGGTGACAGCATCGCGATCGATACGGCGGGTTTCTCTTTCAATATTTCCGCCGACGGCGAAATCAGCCCGCCCGCCGAAATCAATCCCAGCGATCTGGGTGATGCCTTGGGCGCGCTGGAGACACCAACCGGTTCTGCCACCGCGGTCAATGTACCGGACGCGGTGTTGAACAATCTGCAGGATCGCCTGGAACAGCAAACGGTCGACCCCGATACCGGTTTGGTCGACCCGCTGGGCGACGAACCGATTACGGTACGCGAGTTGGAGACCATCCTCGGCACCGACGTGCTGGAAGAGGAAGCGATCCAGGAAGTCTTCGAGGAGCAAGCCGAAGAAATCGTGGAAAGCGGATCCGGCGTTTAAACGTCGTATGTGCTGATCAGGTATCCGATCATCCGCCTAGTCGATCGGCTCGTATCCCCATTTTTTCATCAAAGCACCGCAAATTCGGTTGAACTTATGGTGTTGCGCGGGCGTCCAATCCGCCCAGCGTTTTGTTGGATCGAAGTCTTTCGGTTTCGGCTGGGGCGTAAAGTCGACCCGGCCGGCCTCGGTCCGTGCGCCGAAGCTGGATCCGATAACGGGGAAGTCCTCATCGGGTGCGCCTTCTTCCGGAAAAGGCGGCAAGCCGATACGCTCCAGCACATTGTTCAGGACGCCGGCGGGATCTGCGACCAGTTTTTCATACCGAACCGTCACGATCCGCCCTTCGCGGACCGCGTCCTGATTGTCGGCGATCGTCTTGGAGATCGCCCGCATCCGTTGGGCCCAGGAAGCGGCGAGTTGTTCCAGTGTGAAGTTCATGCTCCAGGCCGAGCGAACGTTCAGGAAACTCTCGGCAATTGATCGCGGATCGCGGACGATTAACAGGTAATTGGCGTTGGGAAACATGCGCAACCCAACATCCCAGTCCCCGGCGACGGGCGATTTGGTCAGGGGACGCAGGTTTGGGTGCTTGTCGCCTCCTATAAAGGACAGCAGCCCCTTTCCCAGCGCCTGCAGCATGTCGTCGCGGCCAACTGTCTCCGGGCCGATGTAATTCCCGCCATCCATGCCGTCCCACATTTTGAAGACGGCGTTTACATAGTCATTCAAGTTCTCCGCCCCGACATTCAAATAATCCTCGCGAACATCGACGGGGTACAGGTCCGAATGCGTTTCCAGCATAGACTTCAGGTAGTTGGTGCCGCTTCTGCCCATCGGGGCGACGATGATTACGGGGGCAGGCAACGTCGTTTCAGGCATAGTCCACCATGTCGCGCAATTCATCGAGCATGCCCTGGCTGCCATGTCCGATTTCCGTACTGGTAAAAGCCTCAAGGGCGGCCAGTTTGCTGCCCCAACTGGAATACGTTCCGACATGCCGGTCCAGGACGGGGTGTTTGATTCGCACGCCGGGTTTATGCAATGCGGCAAGCTGGCAAACCAAGGCAAACCATAGGGCATCGTCGGGCACATCCGGTACCCCGCCGGATTTCAACAATGTCTTGCGCGACACCGCCATGGAGGAAAGCAGCCCCGGCGCGTCTTCCATCAGCGCCGCCTTGGACACTTTCGCTAGACCCAAGGGCAGGGGCGGCGGGCAGGGGCGGTCGGCGGTGCCGCCATAGCTGAAGCCGATCGTCCGGAAGCTGCAGGAAAAAGCGCGGCGGTGATCGTCTAAAGCGTCGGGTGAGAGGATGTCGCCCGGTTCCAGACACAGGATCAAGGAAGACGAGGTCATGGCCAGCGCGTTCCTGAGCACACGCGCTTTGCTGTCTTTGGGGCCTTGTGGGAAGAGCTGAAGCAGGAATGGCCATTCCGGCGCCAGCAGTTCCGGCGCGGTAATCGGTATTGTGTGCAGAACCACCACTTCGCGGGCGGGCAAGCGTTGGGCGGCAATGGACGACAATGTCTCAACCAATACTTTTTCGTCATCAACACCTGGGATGACGATGCAGAAACTTCGTGTCGGCAGGTTGCTCAGCCATTTGTCGACTTCGCGGTTCGCGGCGATGCCGAAGGAACGGCGGCTCAGTATTGCGGCCTTGCTGTCGGCGAGATGCGCAAAGGCCGGTTCCTGCAGGAATTTATCAACGTGATAGAAAACATGCTGCAGGAAGGCATCGGTATCCTTTGTGATGCCGCCTGACCAATTGTCGTACTCGACCATTATTTTGGGAATGTAAACGAAACTGCCCGGCGCCTTCAGCCACATGCGTATGTAGAAATCGAAGTCCTCACCAATGCGCTGTGTTTCGGTAAAACCGCCGGCGTTGCGCGCGGTGCGGGTCCGGACCACAACCAGGCTCATCGTGACCGCCGGCCCCGCGAGATTCTCGAGAATGGTACTGGGGGGTTGGCATTCCGCCGGACGGTCTATGCCCAGGGCAGAGAAACTGCGTCGTAGGTCGCAGTAAGCGAAGGTCGTACCCGGATTGTCGCGGAACACAGCCATCATTGTTTCCAGGTATTCGGGCTGCCACCGGTCGTCGCTGTCCAGGAACGCGGTGAAAGGCGTGGTCACGGCGTTCAGCCCGGTATTGGCCGTGCCGCCGGGACCTTTGTTCTGCTCATGCTCAATAACTTGAACCCGGTCGCCGAATTCTTGACGCACTGCATCCGCGGTGCCGTCTGTCGATGCATCGTCCACCACGATGATCGGCTGGTCGGCAAGGGTCTGGTTCAGGGCTGAGTGGATTGTCTTGGAAATACGGTCTCGTCGGTTATAGGCCCGGATGACCGTGGTTACGAATGGCGTGCCGGAGGGCATCGATGCTCCTGTCCGTGGTTGGTGCGACGCGTCGGAAGCGGGGAACTGTTCAGCACGTAGTTTAGCACTGCATGGTCGGAAAACGCGAGCGCCGCGGTATCCTGGAAGGTGGCTTTCACAACAATGACCGACATTGGTCAACGACCTGAAAACAATGCAAAATCACCCATGCTTGAACGTCTTGGCGAGGCGCTTTCTTCGCTGTATGCTGGCCCGCACGAATGCGCGGGAGCTTACGAACCATGGAAGTACGGATTTTCAAACCGGCCAAGACGGCGATGCAGTCCGGCCGCGGCAAGATCAAGAACTGGGTCATGGAGTTCGAACAGACGGACCGTGCCACGCCCGACGACTTGATCGGCTGGGTCGGATCATCGGATACCCGCAAGCAGGTCTCGCTTCGCTTCGACAGCAAGGAAGAGGCGATCGAATACGCCAAGAAGCACGGCCACACCTATACGGTTCAGGAAGAAAAGACCCGCAAGATCAAGCCCAAGGCTTATGCGGACAATTTCGCCTATTCGCGCCAGGAACCCTGGACCCACTAGCGCTTTTTGCCAACTGAAACAGATAAGCGGCCCAACCGCTCGCGACCGGCTTCCCCGAAGATGGAAATTCGCTGAAAATTCCGCTATAGGCACCCTACTGCACTCGCAAGACCCCGTAGCTCAACTGGATAGAGCAGCTGACTTCTAATCAGCAGGTTGCAGGTTCGAGTCCTGCCGGGGTCGCCAAAAAAATGCTTAGCTAATTGATTGAAATAGATGTTTTTGAGGTTTGGGGGAGCTCGAGCTGACCCCAATTTGTCATTAGTAGAACTATTGCCTCACCTATTTCCTCCTGGTGGCGCTTTTATCCACAACATTTCTCCACTGCCAATTGCGCATATGCCGCAGACATTGCGGGGCCGACCGACTCGTAACTTCGGCCGCGCCAAGTTCCATCGTTGCTGTACACGATCTTGGCAAAATAATTATGGTGCGAACAAAGATGTGGCGTAATAACGACGCGCCGGCCCGAGTTGGACCAGTCGAAGGAAGTATAATGGATTTGCGGGTTGATAGCGTGGAACCAGAGGAAGCGTCTGCCTTCGCATCTCTGACTTTTCCCCGCTATCGAAAATTCTTGGCATCGGGCATCGCGGAGTCAGATCTTTTCGTGCTCGGTGCCTGGGTGGATGATCGCCCGGTAGGCCTTTTGATCGCCCGGAGCAGCAAGCCGGACGAAATCGTTGAACTGTTGTCCATATCCACTCATCGTGCGCATCGGCGCAGGGGGATTGCGTCGGCGCTTTTGGACAGCCTTGAGGCACGATTGGCGGGGAAGCCCTATTCCCGTCTTGTCACGTCGTTCACGCAGGTGGCTGGAAACGAGGCTTCCCTCGCGCCTGTCCTCCGTCACAAGGGCTGGTCGATTCCTGTTATGCAGATGAAGTTGTTCGACCTGTCGGTCGACGCCGTCTTTACCTCTTCCTGGGTCGAGTCGGTTTCCAGTGGACCCGCGCGGTTTGATATTCGCGATTTCGACCCCGGGCAGTCGGGGGATCTCGAGGTGATCTCCCTGGAAAACTGGGTGCCCCGTGAACTGGCGCCGGTGAAGCATATGTACAAGGGCTTGGACGGTGCCGCCATTCTTACACCGGCTTCATTCGTTTTTTACGAGGACGATGTAATAGCCGGATGGCATTTCAGCCACCAACTTGATTCGGAAACCATCCGATTTTCCGTCAGTTACGTTCACCCGGACATTCAACAGGACCTTGTGCTGCTGGACCTGTGGCACAAGGCCGCGCTGGCGGCGCGCGAATTAGGCTACAAACGAATCAAATTTGGTGTTGCCGCGCATCATAGAAAGATGCTGTCTTTCTGCTCTTCTTTCCTAGGCCCGATTTCTGACAGAGTTTCTCTATCGTTGAGTTCGTATCGCAAAATTCATTTCGACGATGTTTGGGCATGATTTTCGACCAATCCCGGACTCGAAGGTGGTAAACAGTTACAATGTTTAGGAAAAAAGCTTTAGAGAAGATGCATGAGCCGGAGAGCCTCGATCAATTGTTGGTCGTGGTTACGCCGCGTTCTGTATGGATATTGGCGTCTCTCGCAGGCGTTTTAGTCGTGGCCCTGGCCTGGGGGTTCCTGTCGCGGATCCCCGTTACGGTCGATGGCTTCGGAATCCTTGTGAGGCCGGGCAGTATCAAGCAGATACAATCGATCGGTAATGGATCGGTTGTCTCGGTCCGGAAGGACATTGGGTCCCTGGTCAATCCGGGTGAGTTGATCGCAATCGTCAATAATCCGGACCAGGAACGTCGACTAGACGTCGATATCGCCAAATATCAGTCTCTTCGCGCCTTCACTGACAGAACGCTCGAGATTTCAGCCCGCAAGCGGGATTTGGAATTGGAGTTGGTCAATGACACTGTCGCGTCAATCGAGGCCGACCGAAATTCGCTGATGGAACTGCGGTCTCGTCTCTCGCAGCAAACAGGGGCGAACGCACAAAAAGAAATTCAAAGCCTGGAGAAAAACCGGAAGCTTCTGCTCAACCTTTATGAATCTCAGAAAAAGCAGTTGGAAGACGTCACGGAATTGGTGAGGGAGGGCGCGGTCTCGGACTCGCAGCGTCTTCAGTTGCAGGCAACGCTGACGGAAACCGAGAACCGCTTGTCGGAATTGTCGTTGCGGCGCAACAGCACTGATTTGAGGTCGATCGACAACGAGCAGCAGGACTTGCGGCTTAAGCAGGAGATTGAACAGCTGGACGCCGCCCTGCAGCAGGAATTCATCAAACGCCAGCGTATCGAACAGGACTACGATTTCGAAATTCACAGCAAATCTGTGGAGCTGAACGAATTGTCCGCGAATATTAGGCTGACGAAGGAGCGGCAGTACCGTCAGCAGAACGTTCGAAGCCCGTATAAGGGACGTACCTTGGAGGTTAGTACATCGGTCGGTACCAACCTGGGGTCGGGTGAGCGCGTGGCGATCTTGCAGATAGATTCGGTCCAGCCCTTCAAACGGCTCGTTTTTGCCGATGATGCCGTGTCGGGAACGTTCACCCTGTCTTCGGCAACGATGCAATCTGAGCCGATTCAGTTTCCGCCGACCGCCGAAACGCTGAAGCAGCACCTTTTGGCGATCGGTGTCTTCAAAAAGGAATCCTCCTTCGACGTTGTCATGCAACGGGAATTCCGAGAATACGACATTTTCACGGCGAATCCGGGTGAATACTACCTGGAGATCAATGATGAGAATCTGAGATCCGATGGAAAGATTCCGACCTTTGCGACGGTCCTGAATCTGGGGGGAATGATTGGCGATGAAGAACTGCAGCACCTTTGCTTCTTCACGATCGGGGATGGCAAGAAGGTCAAGCAGGATATGAAGGTCCGAATAAGCCCAGCCAATGTGGAACGCCAAAGGTATGGCAGTATCGTTGGGCATGTTACGGATGTTTCGGCTTATCCCGTAACGTCGGAAGGTGTGTTGGCACTGACAGGAAACCAGGAAGTCGCCTCGGCGCTTTTGGAAAAAGGCGGAACCATCTTGGTCACGGGGGCCCTGGACAAGGACCCTGATACTCCCGGCCGGTACGCTTGGACATCAAAAGGCTATGACGGCCCGATCACCGCCGGCACGACCACCACATGCCGGATAACGACTGAAGAGCGGCCACCGATTACATTTGTCGTTCCTTTGTTGCGCAAATGGATCGCGGGAGAGGGCGACGATGCTCCGCCTATCTAATGCGTTGACCCGCGTCCTGGAGCTCTCGTTTCAAGGGCAGTACAAGTTATTAGGCAGAACCCGGACCCCGTTTGTTCTTCAAATGGAAGCGGTCGAGTGCGGGGCAGCTGCACTTGGCATGGTGCTTGGCTATTACGGAAAGTTCGTGCCGCTCACGACCCTGCGCGCGGATTGCGGTGTATCCCGCGATGGCAGTAAAGCGTCCAATGTGCTTAAGGCCGCCCGAAAATATGGCTTGAAAGCGAAGGGTTTTTCCAAAGGTATCGAAAAACTGAAAGACGTCCGTTTTCCGCTGATCGTTTTTTGGGAGTTCAACCATTTCCTCGTCGTGGAACGCATTTCCGGAAAATACGTGCATGTAAACGACCCTGCCGTCGGACACCGAAAATTGACGCTGGATGAATTCGGGTCGGGTTATACGGGGGTTGCGCTGACCTTCGAGCCTGACGAGGGCTTTAAAAAAGGCGGTACGCCCCCGAACCCCATGCCGATGCTGATCAAACGCATCGCCGGCAGTGAAAAGGCTCTCATTTTCATGATGCTGGCCGGCATTATCGGTATCGTGCCCGGAATGGTGCAGGCAGTTTTTTCGAAGTTCTTCATTGATGCGATCATCACCGAAGAGCATTACGATTGGCTAAGGCCCATGTTGGTCGCGATGGTCGCGTTGCTGGCGTTTCAACTCTGCCTGCAAGCTGTCAGTGGCCTGTTTTCGCGGCGCCTTACAATGGGTTTGTCAGCGAAGCTGTATGCGGAGTTTTATCAGCACATCCTGAAGCTGCCGTACCATTTCTATACACAGCGATATGTCGGCGATGTGGTGAACAGAAGCCAACTGAACAATGCGGTTGTTTCGCTGATGGCGGGGCAACTGACCTCCGTCGCAATCGGTTTGGTCAGCATGGTCTTCTTCGGAATCTTGCTGTTTTCCTACAATTTCGAGATCACCGCCATCGGCGTGCTCTCAACCTTCATCAACTTCGCCTTGATTCGTTCAATGGCCTCGCGGCGCATTGAAGCAAACATGCAGATTGCGAAGGAGCAAGGAAAGGTGCAAGGCGCCACGATCGCCGCGATCCAAAGCATCGAGTCGATCAAGGCGTCGGGCATGGAGAACACGTTCTTCGAGAAATGGGGCGGATACTTCGCAGCATCCTCCAATGCCAGTCAAAAACTGGCGATGGATAGCCGCATGTTCTCGATATTCCCGACTCTGTCCTCCTCCATCGTCAGTACGCTCACAATGGTACTGGGCGGGCTTGAAGTCATGAACGGCAACATGACCATCGGGACATTGATGGCGTTCAATCTTTTGATGGCCCAGTTTCTCGGCCCGATTTCGGCGGTCCTGAACCTGGCGGTTCAGATGCAGGAGATCCGCGGCACGGTCGTTCGTTTGGAGGATGTCCTCGAGCATCCGACGCGGGAAGAGTTGTTTGCAGAAGTCAGGCAAAATGCGTCAACAGATGAGGGCCGACAGGCCGCTGCCGCCCTGGGGACAAGCCTTGACGGGTCCATGCAGTGTCGCGGATTGACGTTCGGGTACAGCCCGATTGAAGGGCCGTTGATTGAAGACTTCAACCTCGAAATTCGACCGGGGGAAAGGGTGGCACTCGTCGGAACGTCGGGCTGCGGAAAATCAACGGTCGCGCGCCTCGTGGCCGGTCTTGTGCCGCCCTGGAGCGGCGAAATCTGTTTCAACGGCGTCAATCGCGAACTCGTTCCGCAGGACGTGCTCAGCAGCTCCGTCTCCTTCGTTGAGCAGGACTTCCTACTGTTCCCCGGGACGGTCCGGGAAAACCTGACCTTGTGGGACAGCACGATTCCGGATGAATGGCTGAGGGAAGCGCTCGACGACGCGGTCATTCTGGATCAGGTATTGGCGATGCCCGGAGGATTGGACGCGAATGTCGAAGAAGGCGGGAACAATCTAAGCGGCGGACAAAGGCAGAGATTGGAGATCGCACGCGCATTGGTGCGCCGACCGAGTTTCTTGATCATGGATGAATCGACTAGTGCGCTAGACGTCGAAACGGAAGCGCAGATTGTGCGTAACATCCACCGGCGTGGCTGTTCAGCCCTGATGATTGCCCACCGACTGAGCACGATACGAAACTGTCACAAGATCATCGTAATGCAGAAAGGCGCCGTAAAGGAAGTCGGCGACCATGAGACACTTTATGCGCAGAACGGGATCTATACGAAACTGGTGAAGATGCAATGATCGAACTGTCAGGGCATGACGATCTTAGATTGGACGATTCCCGTCAGGGATACATCGTGCAGTCGGGGTCTATCGCCCTGTATCTGGTGGAGCTTCAAGCGGACAGGCTGGTCGGTCAACGCCACTATGTGATGACCAGCCATCCAGGCTCTCTCATTTGGGGTGGGACGGAGATCGTGGACGACAAACAGTTCGTTCTCGTCGCCGAACCACACGAGAAATCATCGATAGAACCAGTCTCGGCTTCCGATCTTGGAGACCCGATTGCCGGGGACAGCTTGAATGCCCTCGAGGACTGGATTGAAAAACTCGGGGAGATTATCGGCAAGCTTCAGGATCAGGATTTCACGGAGAAAGCCGAAATCGATGAACCAGTCGCTTTTTCTCCCAGTCAGGTTTTCCGTCCGCGTGAGGGGGGGCTGTACCGCGTCCGTTTGAGCAGTGGAAGCATATCGTTCGGTGACCGGGTCAATGCGGCGATTACGCCGCAGTCGCCTCCCTTGGTCTATTATGCGGATCACGTCTTGCGCTTGACCGCGTGCGAAGCGTCGGAGCTTACGTTCGAGCGCGTTTCGGAGTTGGCGCCGGAAAGCTTTGCCGGAACGCTCTATTTACAACAGGCAATGATCGCTTTGCTGTACGGAGAAATTCAGCAGGCGGAACGGTCGGAAGCGCGCCGGCTGGAAAAGTTGAAAAATGAAACGGCGCGGGGTCAGCGAAAGGCCATCGACCATCTGAAACTGAAAGATGACAAGGATTGGGAGCCGGATGATCAACTGGACCCGTTGATGACGGCACTCGAAGTGATTGGTCATGCCGCCAAGATCGAGTTCAACACCAATGCCCATTTTGACCAAAACCAGGACGTTACGGATAAGGTCGACAAGATCTGCCGCGAATCCGGGGTGCGGTTCAGGCATGTCCGTCTGATCGGCGAGTGGTGGAAGGAAGACATCGGAAATGTTCTGTGTTTTCAGCGGGAGACCGGCACACCCTTTGCCCTGGTGAATACGGCAAGGCACGGCGGTCTGGTGCGTTCTTACATATTCTACAATGCCCAAACGCGAGAGAGCATACCGTTCGATCCGGATATGGACCTGGATCTGAACGAAGAAGCATTCGTGTTCACACGACCGCTTCCGGAAAGCGAAGAAGAAGCGACCAGCTTCATCAAGCTGGCGAGGCATACTTACAAGCCGTTTATGACGGACTTCGTTTTGATGTTTGCGCTGTCTTTCCTGTCCGGATTGCTCGGGCTTTTCATGCCGATCGCCAATCGCTGGCTCGTGGACTACGTCATTCCGGACGCGAACCGCGACCTGCTGTTCGATTTGGCGGTTGGAATGGGGTGTATGTCGCTGGGTTTGTTTTTCTTCTCGCTGTCCCAAGGCATTATCTCACTGCGCATTCAAACCTCAATGACCGCGCAGTTGCAGTCGATGATCATCGACCGATTGCTCAAACTGCCGGTCAAGTTCTACCGCACCTACACCAGCGGCGACCTTCTGAACCGTGCTATGATGATCTCGGAGATCAGCGCAGGGTTTTCCGGAACTGTCATCAGCGCCGGGTTTTCGCTGTTGTCTGTTCTGATGATGCTGGGGATGTGTTTCTACTATTCTTCCAAGCTGGCATTTCTGGCCCTGATTGCGGCCGTGATTACATCGATATTCTCTATCAGTTTCTCTTTCATTATCAGGAGTGTCGCCCTGAGGCAGGAGAGAGAGACCGGCGATCTATTCGGGTTCATGGTGCAGATGGTGTCCGGTGTATCCAAGCTTCAAATCGCCGGGGCCGATAGCCGCGCTTTCACTGAGTGGAGCAAACGCTATGGAGACCAATTGCGCATGGGGTTTCGAGTCGCCGAGTTGCAGCATTATTCGACGCTGATAAACATGTTCATACAAACATTCAGCACCATTGCGCTGTATTACTTTGCGGGAACGATGATCAAGCAAGGGATCGACGCCCGGGCACTGGATCCGACCGCACCGGTTTTGCTGACCATCGGCAGCTTCTTCGCCATTCAAGGGGCTTTCAGCGCCGTTGTCGGTGGGATAGTCACGTTTTTCTCCAGTTTCATTACCATCCATCAGCAAATGGCCAAGCGCGAACTGGCACGGCCGATTTTGACCGCCGAAATCGAAACTGGGGCGGGAAAGAAAAGTCCGCCCCCGCTGGAAGGCTTGGTAGAAATTCAACATGTTACCTTCCGATACAACGAGGAAGCCCCCCTAATCCTAAATGACTTCAGCTTGAGGATCTTCCCAGGTCAATTCGTTGCCTTCGTCGGCAAATCGGGCTGCGGTAAGTCGACTTTGTTCAAGTTGCTGTTGGGCTTCGAGGTTCCGGAATCCGGTCACATTCTCTTCGACAGAAACGACAGCGCTACCCTCGACATGGTAAATGTGCGCCGGCAGATCGGTGTTGTCTTGCAAGAGACATCATTGAGCGCGGGGACGATCTATCACAACATTGCCGGGGCGGCGAAGATCACCCTGGATGAAGCCTGGGAAGCGGCGGAGGATGCCGGTTTTGCCGGCGATATCCGGGAGATGCCGATGGGAATGCACACGGTTGTTCCGGAGGGTGGCGGTACGCTATCGGGTGGGCAGAAACAGCGGTTGATGATTGCCAGGGCTTTGGCGATCAATCCTGCCATTGTTTTCTTTGATGAAGCGACCAGCGCGCTCGACAACCGCACCCAGCAAATCGTTACCGAAAGCCTGCAACGCAGGAAAATTACGCGTTTGGTTATCGCGCACCGATTGTCTACCGTGATGCATGCGGACAAGATCGTTGTCTTGGAAGACGGCAAAATCCTTGAGCAAGGTAGTTACGCAGAACTTGTAGAAATGAATGGGACTTTTGCTAGCATGGCGCGGCGACAAACCGTTACCGAGGAGACTTAGATGAAAAAGGTGCTGTATATCCTCGGGCTATTGGATGATGAGGACATCGATTGGATGGTTAGCGCGGGAACGCGTGAGCAGTATCAGCCTGGCGATGTGCTCGTACGGGAGGGACAGCGCACGCAGTTCCTGTTCGTCATTGTCGAGGGAAACGTTGATATCACGGTCCGCGGCAAACAGATCGCTAATGTAGGGATCGGCGAAATCGTGGGTGAAATGTCTCTGTTGGACTTCCGACCCGCCTCGGCAACGGTAACGGCGGGCGAAGATCTGACCGTTTTGAAAATCAGTTTTGAGGAACTCGAAGCGCGCCTTCAGTCCAACTTCCGTTTTCAAGGGCGCTTTTATAAGGCGCTTGGGGTTTTTCTGGCGCAGCGAATGCGCACCATCAACATGAAGGTTGCCTATGGGGATGAAGCGCCGTTGATTGACGAGGACGATGACGAACTCCTCGATGATGAAATTAATGACGAGGTGATGGAGAAACTGTCTCTCGCCGGCGCACGCTTCAAGGTGATCATCGACAAGTTAAAGAATGGGTAGCGATCGCTGCCGGATTACATGTATTGTCACGCGCATTAATTATGCCGATTAGAGTTTGTTGGGGTAAGAAGTTCGAGCTATGAAATGGATCGTTATCAGGGCGTGTTTGATTCCGGCATCCCTTCTGCTCGCTGCCCAGGCCCCGGATACGGGGAAAAGCCCGTTTTGGGACAATTTCGCTTTCGAACGCGGAACACGGGATATTACCCTTGATGCAGCGCAGCGAATGGGGGTCTTCAACTCCCTGATCAAGGATCCGCTAGACCTGGATATCGACGATGCCGAGGCCGATATCGAAATCGCTAAATCCAACTTCGACCCGGTCTTGACCCTGAATTCCAACTTGGCGGATTCGGATCAGTCGGCCTTCGATACAGAGACACGCACCAAAACCGGCTCGGCGACGGTCAGCAAGCTGTTTGCGACCGGTACGACTGTCAGTGTGTCCCAAAGCTATACGGAAACAGATACGGATAGCTTGATCGCGACGAGTGACGGGGAGAGTGACTCGCTGGACACGACCGTGGCGCTTAATCAGCCATTGCTGAAAAATGCGGGCACGCTGGTGAATACCTTGGCGCGCGAAACCGCGAAGATCGATCTCGATAGTGCGGAGTTGCAGAAACTGGCCACGCTGACCTCCAACTATAGGGACGTCACGACAGCTTACTGGAACCATTGGATTGCGTTTCGCAACCTGGAAATTGCCATCGAGCAGTTCGATCTGGCCAACCAGCAGAAGGAATTGGCTGAAAAGTTGTTGGGCGCCGGCCTTGTCGCCGCGGTTGAAGTCCTGCGGGCGGAGGCCGGCATTGCACAGCGGATCGATGCGATCCTTGCCGCTCAGGATAATCTGATCATTACCAACAACGCCCTGTTCCAGTTGATCAGTGATGAGGAGGGCGCCGGAGACCTTGTGCTTTTGAATCCCGTGACGGAACCAAGCGCAGAGGAACCGACCTTATCGATATCGGATGTGTCCGACGCGGCGATTGAGAGCTCGCTGGCTCTCAAGATTCTTCAAAATGAGGTGGATGTCGCCGCATTGACCGTCCGCGCGGCCGACTGGCAGACGCTACCGGAACTGGATTTGAATCTTTCCTACACGAAATCGAAAGTCGACAAGGATGCCTCCTTGATTGCCGTGGACGATTCCGAGGATTGGGCCGTGGGAGTCACGTTGACCTATCCGTTGTTCGAACGGAATTCGCATGCGCAGTTGCGGCAGGCCCGGAACAGCAATCACTTGGCCCGAAAGAATGTCGCAATTCAGCGGCAGGGGCTGCGCAAAACATCGGAGAACCTGGTCAGCAATTTGTTTCAGAACTATCGCCGGCTTCTTGCCGCAAGGCGTGAAGTGGACGTGACCCGTCGGATCTACGAGGCGGAATTGAAGCAGTTTGACCGCGGCGCACGAACCAGCACAGATGTCCTTGACGTGGCGACGCAACTATCGCTCGCTTTGACGAAACAGTCGCAAGCCTATGCCCAATACGAAATCAGCCGAACGGAAATTGCGTTGCTGATGGGACAAGTTGGCGACCGGGTGCGCAGACTGCTAAAGGGCCAGGAATAGCAGGCCTGACGGGCCTAATGAGCAATCGGAAAGACGACCGGCATGAGAAAGAACATCGATTTTTCGAAGCTTAGCCTGCGCCAAATCGCCTTTTTCTTCGTGGGCCTCGCCATTGCGGTCACGGGCTTGGTCTTCTCGATCATTGCTTTCGCGACCGCGCTTTTCGATACCGACGCCGTATATCCGATCGACCTTTCGGTCGAGACAAAGCAGCTTGTTTGCGACCCCTGTGACATTGCGGCGGAGCAAAGCCTTTGGCTGGCGCTGCCGAACAGACAGATCGAGTACACCGATATCGGGATCGATGTTTTCATCGGCGATGGAGCAACGGCGGACAGTCCCACATCCAGCACGTCTTTCGTTCTGGTTGGAGTGCGCAACCAATTTGGCGGAAAGGTCTTCTATCGTCTGCAGTCGTTGGAAGAATTTGTTGGCTCGCAAGTTGCCATTTCGGTCCGAAAAACCGGATCGGATGAGATGAATGTTCCTGCTTCCATTGCAATCCGCACTTATCAGGGCGTTGAGATTAACCCCTTCTATGTGGGGTTAATGGTGCTCGGCATCGGTCTGATCGTTTTTGCGTTTAGGCGTCCGCCATCGTCCCAAAACGCCGGTTGAACATGCGTCCCGTATATCATTTTACGGCGTTCCTGGTCCTGAGTGTCGTTGCGATCGGTATATTGCGCAGCGGATCGCTCCCTGATGCCAATCTGTTCTTCTGGATTTTGACCGGTGTCCAATTGATGTGGGGATTGCTGGTCTTCCCGATCAAGTCTTTGCGCCTGGGTCGGATCGGCGCTGCCCTTGCAGTCTTGGTCGCGGTCCAGGCATTGCAGTACGCATTCAATTTCCACCAATGGCGGCCTGAGGCTTTCTCGGTCTTGGAAATTTGTCGTTATTTCATATTCGTTGCGCTGGTTGAGGAAGTCTGGTTTCGCGGCGTGTTGCAGAAAATCGTGGCCAAGATCGGACTTCCGGGACTCGCAATCGCTTCGGTACTATTCGGCTTGTACCATATCCAATCCGGCTGGACCGTCGTTTTGACCACCACGGCGGTCGGATCCGTCTATGTCGTCGCCAGGCATCTTGGGGCGGGGATACTGTCTCTCGCGCTCGCGCATGGGGCAATGAATTGGCTCAACAACACGGTGTATCCGCCCGTTGGGCTTCGGGTCGACCCGTCTGTGTTTTATGTGGCATTTTCGACGACTTGCGTGATTGCCGCATTGTTAGCGCTTGCCGTTGCAGGATATCGTCGACGACGGGGCGGTGGGTGACTCATTAATTGAATTGGGAAGCGTTTCAGAATAGCTTAGCCGCCGGGGCGTATTATATTTTTTTTGTACGGGAGCAAATATGGAAACCAGCGAAAATGCGGGGCAAGTCGTCCGCGCTTCGATCATGGCGCAAATTCAGAGAGAAGCTGCGTTGGGAAAGAAGAAGCTGCCGTCGAGATACTCCGGCGAAGCCGCCAATCGCAATGCGGCGCCTTCCAGCTATAACCTGTTCATTCCAATTCGCGGCGACCGTCATCTGGTCTACAACACGTTGACCGGCGCCTATGCGATTTGGGACGCCGATGACATGGAAATTTATGAATCGCTGAAATACAGCGATCGACGGGTGTCGGATCCGGAACTGCGTGATTTCATCGGCGCCGGTTTCATGGTGTCGGATGCGACCGATGAGGTTGCGGAACTGGAGCAGCGCTACATGGGCGCTCGCCAGGACCCGGGCACCATGGTGATGACCATTGCGCCGATCATGGCCTGCAACTTCGCATGCGATTATTGTTTCCAGGGCGCGAACAAACCGCACAAGAAGATGACGCCGGAAGTGCAGGATGCGCTTCTCGACTATTTGGATCGCAAGCTGCCCGAACTGAACAACCTGAGTATCAGTTGGTATGGCGGTGAACCCTTGATGGGGAAGGACACGATCGAGGCCCTGACCCACAGGATCAACGAGCTCTGCATCAAACACAAAGTCAATTATTCCGCCTTCATCGTGACGAACGGGTATTTCCTGAATGGCGATATGGCGGAGAAGCTTGTCAAGCTCGGCGTTACTTCGTGTCAGGTGACGCTTGATGGCAACGCGGAATCCCATGACGCCCGCCGGTACCTGCTTTCCGGCCGGCCGACCTATGACCGGATCGCCAAAAATCTTGTCGAGGTGGTGGATCGGACGAACATGCAGGTTTCTCTGCGTGTGAACATCGATCACCACAACAAGGACAACATTAAGCAATTGTTGCAGGACCTCAGCGAACGGGGACTTGCCCGCAGGAACACGCTTGGTGTTTATTTCGCGCCAGTTGAATCCATCACGGAGGCCTGCCACGGCACCAATGAAACGGCGATGGGCAAAACCGAATACGCCATCATGGAAGCCGACCTCTACCGCTATGCATTCGAACTCGGTCTGACCGGCCTGCCGCGCCCGCCCATGATGCATGGCAATTGCGCGGCGGTGCGCACGAACGGTTTGGTCTTGCTGCCGACCGGCGAATTGCACAAATGCTGGGATACGGTGAACGACACCAGGATGAAGATCGGCACGATCTTCGAGCCGGAAAAGGCATTCCAAAGCCAGATCCATGAGGAATGGATGAATTGGTCGCCGTTCAACAACGATACCTGCCGAAGCTGCAAGATCCTGCCGAACTGTACCGGGGCCTGTGCTTTCAAGTTCATTCATAAGGATAAGACGTTGGGTGAGGGCGGCTCGCTGCCGTGCCCCAGCTGGAAGTTCAACATCAATGAGCGGCTTCTGATAAGGGCGGAAAAGAAGGGTATCATTTCCGCAGAGGACATCATTGAGGAAAGTGCGACATCCGCGGATCAGGTCGGACAAAACCATTCGACGTCGGGTCTGTTCCGGGTGGCTGCGACAAAAGAGCCGGAGCTCAGTCTCGCAATAACGTAAATTGGGAATTGCATTGTTTCGGGTGAGTTTTGCTGCTAATTTTTCAGCCTGGGGCAGTGTTGAACGAAAATACGCCTAATGTAGGCGAAAGTGATGTTTCGAAGATCCTATAGAAAGGACCAGGGCCGTGGAATTTGTGGATAAACCGTTTGCTGACGACGTAGCGTTGATGGATCCGGTCACTGCGCATATGGCTGGCAAGATCAAGACGGATAACCTGCGCGACCTGCAGATGGTCGAAAGGTGCTTCCCGGCCAATCCGGCGGTGCTCGTCAGCGTCGCCAAGGCTGAGCAGGAGAAGTCCGGCCGAGTTGTCGAGACACCCGACGATATCGATCCCGAGGTAAAGGCGGATCTGTTCTTCCTGAAGGTGTTGCCGATGCTGTTCCTGCCGAACGTGGCCGGGGACTGGGAAAGCACCATCCTGTTCAAATTGGGAGAAGCCGGCGAATTCACCCTCAAGGTCGCAGACGGCGCCTGCCGGGTTGTCAAAGGCGATAGCGGCGACGCGAACACCACGGTGGAAAGTGAATACGAAGACTTCCGAATGATCCTGCGTCACGTGGTTCTGCGCGACAGTCACCTTGTCGACGAAGACACGCTGGACGAGTGGGATGAAGATGTCGAATTGGACATGGAACTCTCCGATGACCAGCTTGAGGCCATCGCCGGTGGCAAGGGTGGTGGTTGCGGTGCCGAGGCATCGGCCGCTAATGCTTGCGGCAGTGAGTACTGCGGGGCGGCTGCCGGCGCCGGCGTCGCATGCGGTGGCGCGGCCTGCGGGGTCGAAGCGGCGGCCGGTACGGCTTGCGGCGCTGCGGCCTGCGGTGCGGCGGCCGGCGCTGGTGGGGCTTGTGGCGCGGATGCTTGCGGTGCGGCCGCAGGGGTCGGAACGGTGTGCGGCGCTGCTGCCTGCGCGGCGGATGCGAGCGCCGGTGCGGCGTGCGGCGCGGCTGTCGGGGTTGGCGCTTGCGCGGGTGACGTTTGCGGTGCAGCCCTCGGTGCCGGTGTTTGCGCCGGTAACGTTTGCGGCATTGATATCCTCGGCGGCGCCGATGTGGGACCTTGCGGTATCAACGTTATCCCGCTTGTCCCGGGCACCTAAGAAGCAATAGGTTTTCAGTTAAAGTAGGCGCACCGTGGAAACGGTGCGCCTTTTTCATGACAGATGATCATTCCATGCCTGAAAGTAGTGAATCGAGACCGGGATTAGCCCACAGATATTGGGATGTTCTGTCCAAATACGCGGACAGGACGGCGATTACCGAGACTTTTTACAAACCGGTGCGCAGCACTCGCTGTGGAAATTTGCTTCAAGCGGCAAGAAAAGTGGCGTTTGGGTTGCAGCAGCGCACCTCGCCGGGGGCTCGGGTATTGCTGTGTGAGCCGCCGGGCCTGGAATTTGCGGCCGGGTTGTTAGGGTGTCTATTTGCCGGTCGATTGGTGGCCCCTTGTTTTGAACCGACGGGACGCCGGACCAAGGCACGGTTCGATGTAATTCAGAACAGTTTCCAACCTGATCTCATCCTGGCGCGGGGGAAGGAGAGGCGGGATTTCGGCTGGACTACGGTGAAATCCCTATCGATGGAGGGCGATTGGCGGCGGTTCGAAAAATCGGATATTCCCGACCGGATGCCGGACGACGCGGCGATTGTCCAATACACGTCTGGATCGATATCCGATCCGAAAGGCGTTGTGCTGACCCTCGGGAACATCGAGACCAATTTGGACGCAATCATTGCTCAGGTTCCGTTGCTGGAGGAAGACCCGCTTACAACGGTAACCTGGTTGCCGCCCTATCATGATTTGGGTCTTTTCTCCCATCTTTTGACGTCGATGCTGGTGGGTGGCCATCTCGTCGTGATGCGTCCGATCGATTTCGTTCGCCGACCATCAGACTGGCTGCGGTATATCAGCGAGTATAAGGCCGGTTACAGCAGCGCGCCGGATTTTGCCTATGCACTCTGTGTTCGCCGGACCGAACCGGAACAACTGGAAGGCCTGGACCTGTCTAGCTGGAAGACGGCAATCAACGCGGCTGAGCCGGTCCGCCCGGAAACCCTGGATGCGTTCCATGCCTTATGTAAACGGATAGGCTTGGACCCTGTGGCCCTTCGTCTGGCTTATGGCCTGTCCGAAGCGACGGTGCTGGTGTCCGTCACACCGCCGGGCGAGTTTCCCCCTCGGTTGCAGCTTTCACGGCAGGCTTTGACCAATAACCGAGTGGAGGAGGCGAGGGAAGCCGGCGACGCTGTGACCTTAATGTCTAGTGGGAGAGTCATTCCCGGAACGACTCTATCCATCCGAGATCCGGAAAACGGTGTGGCCGTTTCCGAGGGAATGGTCGGGGAGATTTGCTTGGATGGCCCCTCAATTGCAAAGTCCTATCTCGATACGCCGTTGGAACAACCGGTCCGCACCGGCGACTTGGGGTTTTTGAACGATGGTAACCTGTTCATAACCGGCCGAAGCCGGGACCTGATCATACTGAACGGTGAGAATTATTATCCGCAGGATATTGAAGCTGCGGTGAATTCGGTTGGCGACCTCGAGCGCGTATGCGCCTTTGCCGACGACATGGATCGGATAACGATACTCTGCGAGAAACCGCGGCAAACCGATGACGCGGATTTGGTGGGGAAGGGTGAATCAATTTGTCGGGAAGTCAAAAAGACAACAGGGCTTGATGTCTTCAATGTGTCATTCGTCCGTGCAAACAGCCTGCCCCTGACATCCAGTGGAAAGTTACGTCGTGCCGAAGCCCGCAAGAACTTCTTGGACGGCCTTTTTGACATTCACGTTTCCGTCACGCCCTATGACCGCGCCGGCCTTGCGACAATCGACGAATTTGTAAGCCTTGTTTCGGAATTCGCTACGATACGGGGCAAAAAGGCGGATGCAGATACGCGCCTTTCGGACCTCGGTTTCGACTCGCTAAGTTTACTCCAGCTTGGACTGCGGCTTGAAAAAGACTTCGGGCTGTATTTCCGGATTGAGGACATTCCGCAGACGGTTGCGGAGTTGTTCGAACAGATCGCGCCGCTATCGCTTCGCACCGTTTCGTCGCAGCCGCATTCTCGTGACTATCAGATCGACGTTCGGTCTGCAGCAGCGACACAGGAAACATGGCGCTCAATTTACCAGGCATTCCAAGGCTTCATGAAATTCAGCGAGCTGGTGTCGGATCGCCCAAACCAATTGGTGCATTTGTGCCAAGCTATGGAGAGTTACTTCGACCTGACGCCGTCGCAGCTGCTTGAAAGCGTCGAAGCTTTCCAAGAGCGTCAGTTATACACCGAATGGTTCTGGTACTTGCCCGGCCTTCAGCGTCAATTGCGGGACTGGGAAAGCTATTTGCCTGCGGATCGTGCGCGGCTCATCCAAGTATTGCAGGACATACCGCCTCGGTCGCTGATTGTGCTCGGCCATATGCATGGCTGGGAGTGGCTGCTTGAGAACATTCTGCTGATCGCTCATTCCGAGGACATGAACCTATGCCTGATCGGTGATGTGTCAGAGGTCGAGAAACTGGTTTTGAAAGCGATCGGGTATCGCAATGCTGAGCATATTTCGCAGTTTCGCAGCGCAATGATTGACGTGGACGACCCGCAATTCGCTATGCATTTGACCGAAGCGATCAACGCCGGAAAACGGATAATATCTCTTCCCGATACCGTCTTGGCCGCCCATCGATTGTATCACGCCGAAAAGGTTTCGTTTCTGGGAGGCCAAGTTCCCATCGCATCCGGCGTATTCAAACTAGCCGAGGCAATGGAAAGTCCGGTGTATCAGTTGGACTACAGGTTCAACGAAGAAGGACTACATCTGGCTTCTGTTGAACTGGAGGGGCCGGGATATCGGCCGAAGATGGAGCAGTTTGCCGCCACGATCGCGCGCAATGCCGGGCATTGGGCACAATGGCAGGTACTTCCCAAGCCGGAAATGCCGCCGGAAATCGATTATGCCGGCCGTGGCACCGGATTTTTCGACCGCCATGGTATTGTTGTCGTCCATTTCGGCAGAATGGTGCTTTTCCACAGTTTGCCGAACCGCAGAACCGTCCAATTGGGCCTTGAGAAGGCATTGCCGCTATTGTCGGAAGAAGGAATGGGCGAAGAATATCCGAAGGATTTGGCGCCGCTCTTCATACCGCGGGGCCGGTAGAGGATATGACTGAAGAAATTGCCGTCATCTCGATGAGCTGCCGTTTCCCCGGTGGAGCGGATTCGCCTGAGGCGTTTTGGGAAAACATGCTGTCGGGTGTCGATGCCATCAGCCGTGTGCCCGAGGAACGGTTCAACATCGACCGCTTCTATGACGCGAATGTCAGGAAGAATGGTGAGAGCTATACGGACAAGGGTGGGTTTATTGATTGGGATCCCGCCCAATTCGACCCCATACCATTCAAGATATCGCCGCGTGAGGCTGCGTATATGGATCCTCAGCAAAGATTGCTACTTGAGGAATGCGCCAATCTGTTTCGTCGTGCGGGATATTCCCAGGAGAAGGTCGCCGGCAGCACTATGGGAGTCTTCGTCGGTGGCTTTTGTGTTGATAATTTACTGCTGCGGTTGAGCCCGTTCAATCGCGACAATATCCAAGCCCATACTGCCACGGGGTCGGCGCTGACCATGCTGGCCAACCGGGTGTCGCATGTGTTCGATCTGCATGGGCCCAGCTTTGCGGTCGATACTGCATGCTCCTCTTCCTTGGTCGCACTGCACCAGGCCGTACAGAGCCTGCAATGCGGCGATTGTCCCATTGCGATCGTGGCCGGCGTAAATGTGATCATGGCGCCGGAATACTTCCTCGTCATGTCCAAGGGACGCTTCCTGTCCCCAAATGGAAGATGCGCCAGTTTCGATGCGGAAGCGGACGGGTATGCGCGCGGTGAAGGCTGCGGCGCGATCATGCTGAAGCCTTTGCAGGCGGCTCTTCGCGACGGGGATACCGTCCTGGCGACAGTTGCCGGTAGCGGTGTGAACCAGGACGGCCGCACCCGCGGCATAACGGTGCCGAGCCGCGACTCGCAAACCGATCTGATGCGGACGGTTCTGAAAAAATCAGCTGTTGCCTCCAGGGAAATTTCCTATGTCGAGGCACATGGGACGGGAACACAGGCAGGCGATGTCGCAGAGGCTGGGGCATTGCAATCCGTCTTGGGTGACAGCCGCAGCAATGAGGACGACCCGGTTTTGGTTGGGTCGGTCAAATCGCAGATCGGCCATCTTGAGGCGGCCGCGGGAATTGCCGGCGTTATCAAGGCAATCCTGGTACTGCAGCATCGCGAAATTCCCGCCAATCTTCACTTGAATACGCCGAACCCGAACCTGCCATGGGACAACCGCTGCAAGGTCGTCGTAGACAGACAGCCGCTTCCTGAAGGAGAAGCGCCAGCCACCGTCCTTGTAAATTCTTTTGGATACGGTGGCACAAATGCAATGGCTCTTCTCCGGCAACATGGTGTGTCGGCGGTCCCGTCCAAACCGATTGCGTCGGATGTTCCGATTCCGTTGGCCGCTTGGAGCGTGCAAGGGCTTCAGAACAGCGCCGCTGCCCTGTTGAAGGACCTTTCAGACGGGCCATACGCGTTACGCGATGTCCTTGCGACCAACGCTGCTACCGTCGTCCAGGCGCCCATTCGAGCGCTGTTGTGGGCGCGCGAAGTCGGAGAGTTGTCGGAAAAACTCTCAGAATTGATGACGGATGATCTCGGATACCGCGAGCCCACAAGGCAACCGCTGTGTTTCGTATATTCCGGGAATGGCCCTCATTGGTGGGGCATGGGTAAAGAACTCTACGAGTCGGAACCGGTGTATCGGGATATCCTGAACAGGATCGACCGCACCTTTCAAGATCAAGCCGGATTCTCGTTTCTCGAGGCTATGGGCACATCGGGGAATCAAGACCGCATCGGCAGGACCGATATCAATCAGCCTGCCGGGTTTGCTCTCCAGGTTGCACTGACAGGTCTGTTGCGCCATCGCGGCATTCGGCCTGACGCCGTGCTCGGGCACTCACTGGGGGAAGTTGCGGCGTTCCACGCCGCTGGATTATTGTCGCTGGAAGATGCCGTTAAAGTCGTCCATCACCGCAGCCGCCTTCAAGCGTCGCTTGCGGGGCGGGGCGCGATGTTGGCGACAGCGCTGGACCAGGCAGGGGCCGAAGCTCTCCTTTCCGAATACCCGGACGTCGACATCGCTGCCGTGAATAGCGACAGCTTGGTGACTTTTTCAGGGGCGGAAGCCGAACTGGACAAAGTTGCCCATTCGCTTGGCGAGCGGAACATCTTTCACCGCTATTTACCCGTGGACATCGCTTTCCATAGCCGACAAATGGCTGAAATAGAGCGCGAGTTGTCAGACTGTTTGGCAAATGTGCAATTTCTCCAACCGGAGATACCGCTATTTTCAACCGTGACGGGGGCGGGTTTCAACGGTGCGATCGCACCTGACGACTATTGGCGGATGAACATTCGCCAACCGGTTCTTTTCCGGGACGGGATGGCCGCAATGCTGGGCCATATTGGCGGCGACGTCGTTGAAGTCGGGCCGCACCCGGTACTAGCCGGTCCCATCCAGGATATCGTATTCAATACTCAAAGCACGACATCGGTCACCCATACGCTTGAACGCGAGGTCGGGGAAGGGGAACGGCTACAGAGCCTGATAGGGACGCTGTACAAAAACGGTCAGGATCCCGATTGGTCGTCCTGGTACACGGGAAGCAAGGTTGTGCCCTTGACGAAACCCGTTCCCACGCACGCCCACCGGTGGGTTGAATCCAATCTTTCCCGGCAGTACCGGCACGGAACAGGTGCCTCACCCTTCACAGGGCAGCGTATCGACACGCCGGGCGCTGTTTGGAACACGGCGTTGACGGAACGCTTGTTTCCATGGATGAACGACCATGTTTTCCGCGGAAGCGCCGCATTTCCCGCTTCTGGCTATGTTGCCGCATTCCTGAGTTGTCTTAAGGAGGCTCAAGCGGCGGACCAGCCCGTCGGCCTGAAGAACATAACTTTTCATTCCCTTTGGCTGCTGAATGGCCGCGACAATTTCCAACTGTTTACCCAATTTGAGGCAGAGACCGGCAAACTAGCCGTTTTCGGCGGCGTTAGGTCTGAACAATACAGTCAGGTACTTCAGGCCTCTGGATGGCTGTCGTCGAATCCTCCGACACCAGTGAATTGGCCCGCGCATCGTGAGCGGTTTTCGATTGATCGCGAGTCGTTCTATGGGGCGGCACTGCAGCGTGGACTGGCATACGGGCAGTCTTTCCGCGTTCTGGACGATATTTCGGTTGGCGAAAACACAGTCCAGGCAGAACTGCGCTTCGAAGAAGCGGATGCTTGGGACCTCTTTCCCCCACTCCTGGACGGCGCCTTCCACGCAACTCTCGCTGTTTTGACGGAAGGCCGGGCAGCCGCTGATACCTTCGTTCCAATCCGAATTGGAACGCTGCTCTCGCTAAAACCGGCGACCGATTTCGCCAGAGTTCATATTGCTATCCGGGACCGAAACGCGCGCAAGGTCGTGGTGGATCTTCGGATCGTCGATCGGGACGGCGAGGATTGTCTTCTGCTGCGCGATGTCGAGTATTCTATGATCCCCGCCACGCATGAAACGCGGGTAGATGCCTTTGTCGAGACATGGGATGCCCTGGACGAGGGAAGCGCGGCCCGCTTCGCCGATGCTGCGGTCGAGGATATCCGGATGGTGAGCGCCGGCTGGCTTGAGGACCGGACCGCGTTTGAAACATTGCTTTTCGATGTGTTGATCCCTGCTATGACCAGCACGCCGGACAAACGGTTACGCCTGGTCGTGGAGACGGAAGGAAAGGATCCAGGCGCGCTCGCCAATATGTGCATGGGGTTGGTGCGTGTCGCGGACAGGGAATACGCTGGCGACCGGCTATCTGTCGTATTCGGCCTCAGGACCGCGCTGGAACGGTTCGAGAGTGTTTGGCGCAGCACTAAAAGCCCAATCCTGAAAGTCGCGGATGAGGGTTGTTTCGCCCCGACCCTGCGGATTTTGCCGGATGAACCGCCCCGGTCGGTCCCACCGATCGGGAAGCAGCAGGTCTATTTCGACTGGCCATTGGGGTCGGCGCCGCCGGTTGCGGGGGGACTTGATTGCGAGTCCGACTGGGAAATGACGGCGGCGACCAAATGCGCGTTGCTCGGTTGGCATCTTGCACAGGTGCAGAGGCACGGAGAATGCCGGCTTGCCCTGGTGAGAAAACCCGACCGGCGCTTCATATCGGTGGACGATACACCAACCCTTTCCCTGCCGGAGCATGATGCTTTTGCGCAAACCTGCATGGCGTTGTTCTCACAAGTTGTGGCGGCAATGCTGCCAAAGTCGGGGGCGGTGATGGTCATCGGCAACCACCCAATGCTTGATGCCGTGTTGAGGACTTTGGCACTTACAGCGACAGACACCCCAAATTCAGGCGATACCGTGCTTCGGCTATCCGGTGCATTGCCGGATAACCTTCCGGAGGGATTGCTCATCGTCGATCTGGGGGACGATCCCTTGATGGCGGACGGAATACCGATTTGGCGCCCGGATCTTGCCGCGCGTGTCAAACAGGCTATCGATGCTTACGCCGCGGCACCCGCTGGCGGGAAAGAACCGCTTTCGGAGTCTCTATGGACGAGGATTGCCACCGATGATCTAGCCGTTCCCCCGGTTTTCTCGTTCCGGGGAGAAACCGTTCTGGTCGCCGGCGGTTCCGGCGGCTTCGGCCTGGCCTTCGCCAAATGGGCTTTGTTGAAAGGGGCGGGACGGGTTGTCGTGCTCAGTCGATCCGGAAAGTTTGCAGACGAGGCTGGAGCAATTCCGAAAAAGATGGAGATCCATAAGGTCGATATCTGTATCGAGGCGGAGGTTAAAGCGTTCTTTGAGCAGCAGAAAACACATGAACTGCCGATACGTCATGTTTTTCACAGTGCCGCTGTACTGAACGACCAAACGATCGCTGAACTCGACAGGCACGGGTACGAAACCGTGATGGCGCCGAAAACCGATGGCGCGGCATTGTTGGATAAGTATTCAAGGGATCTCGGGCTGAAGCGTTTTGTCGTCTTCTCTTCCGTCACCAGCGCGTTGGGAAATAGCGGGCAGGTCGCCTATGCAGTCGCCAACAGAATGCTCGAAGACTTGGTTCAGCAGCGCAATGCATGCGGTCTGCCAGGATTGGCCGTTCAGTGGGGGCCAATCGAAGATGTCGGGCTTTTGGCTAGGGACCGGAAATTAGTCCGTTTGTTGGCCAAACAAGGGATGGGCACGATATCAAGTGCGGAAGCTTTTGCCCGGCTGGAGCATGATCTTCTCTTGGACAGGAAGGGTGTCGTGGCCGTCTACCGGGCTATGGAGGCGAAAGCCGATCCTGATGATTACCGCTCCGAAGGGAAATGGAGGGATCTTGAAGGCCTTTCCTATCAAGGGCGCGTTGATGCCCTTCGGACGATTTCCGTATCGATACTGTCGGAAGTGCTCAAACGGCCGCCCGATGATTTCCCGGTCGATACGCCGCTATCCGAACTTGGCATCGACTCTCTGCTAGCGTTGGAAGCGCTGTTGGAACATGAACGGGTTTTAGGCATTCGCGTCCCCATGCCTTTGTTTCTGGGGCACCTCTCCGTGATAGAGGTGTGCAAACAGGTCGCGCGCTTGGAACCTTCAACTGACTAAGTATTCCAGTGCGCCCGGTAGGGTCGGCACTACGGTTCCAGGACTGGGGCCGTCGCGCTAACCCGTAGTTCTAGATCAATTGACGATGAGAGTAGAATGTATAGCGGCACGTTTGTGGGGATGTTTCGTTCATTTTATGGGATAAGATGCCGGACGCGACTCGGATTGGATCATTGCCCCTGCCGTAGGAAAGCACCGGGCAATTTTGCCGAAATCAGTTTGGCAAAATAGGCTACAATGCTATGCATTCCTGTGGAGAGGAACGTTTTCAAACGTATGGCAATTGCTTATCTATATGTGTCCCTGCTTGAAGGGATGAGCAACGCCTGGAGCGAAAGTCCAATCAGCAAGGCCTGAAAAGGCGGATTAGCTGTCATCCTTTCTGGTGTCCTGAGACTCCGGGATTTCAGGCTGCTCTGAAATCTCTTGGCCTTCTGGGTCCTCGAGGATTTCCTCAAGGACCTGGATCGCGCCCGATATCCGCAGCAGCCGTTCACGCAGGCCGGCGGCCTCCGACTCGAGTTGGCTCAGCATGGTCTCGCCCCTGGCATATTCCTCGCGGAGTTCCGCCAGCCGGTTACCTACTGCAACGTCCTTACTCATCGTCTATCCCGCTTTAAATCTTGCATGCACTTTTTTACAAGTTGTGTAGTTTTCTGCCTTTGGTGGAGACGAAGAAGATAACCTTCTGATCCTTGCGTATCTGCAACTGAGTGCCGCCGCCCGTCGTAACGATGTCCCAACCCTTACTCATCAATATTTCGCCGGTCAGATCTATGTTCCCCGAAACGGTCAACGCCCCCGTGGATGCTTTCCCCGAAACGGAGAGTGATCCCGCGGATGCTTTTCCTGATACGGAAAGTGATCTCGCAGATGCTTTTCCCGAAACGGAGAGTGATCCCGCAGATACTTTCCCTGATACGGCGAGTGACTTCGCCGAGGCGCTCCCCTTCACAGAAAGAGTGCCCGTGGATGTGGACTTTGATACGCTTAGCGCCCCGGTCGTATCGACGTTTCCGTATACACTGAGTGAAGTCAGGCCCGTTTTTCCGGCGACTATGCCGCCGGAGAAATTGGCGGTTGGGGCGCTCACTTTCTTTGCCTTCAGGGCACCCTCGACGCTTAATTTTCCAGAGACGGACTGATCGCCCTCCACATGCAACCCGCGGGGTACGGTGATGTCGAGCCGGCCGAGCAGTTTCGCCTCTCGCCGGACATGAATCTCCGGCCGACTCTTTTCGTCGAGCAGCGCGCCATCCTCGCCGGCCGGCGAGAAGGACAAACGGGCATCTTCGCCACGCAGCTGCAATGGTTTGGTCAGGTGTATGTTTTCTTCGCGCAGCGCCATCGGTCCCAGTTTAATGGGAAGCTGCAGGTCTACGTCGTCGGTGCCCGGAATATCCTCGACGGTGATCAGAAGCTCGGCCTTGCCATCCCACGCCGTGGTGTGGAGTTGCAGGGTGAGATCGAGATGACCGCCGGGCGGCAGGACCGTTTCGCGCGTACAGAATATGCTATGCCGGTCGATGTCCCAGTGCTCGGGATAGCTCTCGATCACCAGGCGACTACCGTCGGCCCCGAGCAATCCCCAATCGGCCCCGTGCCGGCCTGTCCGCCAGCCAAGGCGGATGCGGGTCGCGTCGTCAGGCCCACCCGACAGCGGCTGGGGCAGGCCGGAAATGTTCATCAGCCGGACCACGATGTGGTTCGGCGATATCCCGTCGTTCAAGACCTCGCGGCCGGATTTGATCCCGGCGAAGAATGGACCGCCCAATGCGGTCGAGGCTTTTTCCGGTCGCGCCTTGAGGGCCGTTGGGGCGTGCCGGCGCAGGATGGGGAGATGAAGGGCGGCATCGCCTGAGATTTCTGTCAGCCGATCCTTTCCGACCCGATGCCAGAGACCTGCATAGCTGCCTTCCGCGCGCGTGGCCCGCGTGCCGCCCACCGGGTCCGCGGTGAAGCCCGTCATCCGAATCCGGTGGGCCTCGCCAGGCCCCAGTTCATGACGGCCGACGCCGGCGAGGTCCAGGCGGAACAACCCGTTCCCGTCCTTTTCGGATCTCAACAGCCACGCCGCTTCGCTTTGCGGCGCCAGTGCGATCTTGTTGGGATCCACCAACACGCCGGCACGGAACCCCAGGGAAACCTCGGCCCCTTCGATGATAACGGGAAGAGGGGTTCGGTTGGTGAGCGTCAATTCCATGACCTGCGGGGCGCCTGTGATGGAGAGCGCTTCCCAACCGGCGGTGTCGGCGAAGGTCATCTCGATGCCCGCGGTCTCCGGCCGCTCGCGGCTGGAGAAAAAAGGTATGTCGTGGATGATCATCGTGTCCCTCCGTCCTGCCGATTGCCCATTACGCGTCCTCCCCGCCGGACGTTGCCGCGCGGTCCGTCTCAAGCTGTAGCCAACCGCGGCGCGCGACCGTCTGGTGGTCGAGACGCGCGGTCTCGACCGTATCGGCGATCGCCGATTTCAGGGTGTGAAGCGCTCGCTCCACGATGGCGGGCGTCAGGTTGATGGCGTCGTAGCGGTCGGCCGCCGCCTCGGGATCCGGCGGATGAAGTCGGCCGACGGTCACCGCTGCGGGGTCCGTGATTACGGTTGCCGCGTTCAGCGGCCTGACCTGACCCGTCGCCAGCAGGATTTCCCAGACTTTCGAGCCTGCGGGCCCGAAGGCGCCCAGGATATCCGTGCGGGCGATGACAGGGTGATGCGGCACGGTGTGCCAGCCGCCCGGCTCGCGCTCCAGCCAAGACCAGGAATAGCCCGGCTCCGCCGGTAGCGGCACCTCGACAGTGCCATCCGGCATCAGCAGCGGCCCGGCGGGGAAGGTAATCCGAAGGCCCGCGAGCTGCTCCCGGTAGAACTCGGGCGGCAGCGAGATTGCCTTGACCGGCAGCACCCCGGTTGTGGCGTGCACGTCACCATGGGGATCGACCAGCATGGTCAGGTCATGCGTATCGCCGTCGAGCTTTAGGCGGAGCGGATGCGTCGCCGGGTCGTCCCCTTTGGGCGTCATGATCCCGGTATGGGCGATCCCGGCGGCCAAGTCAGGTGCCGTATAGAGCGTGCCGAGGGGCGCGCCCGGCTCCGGCGCCAGCCAATAGCCGCACAGACCGTCCGAAAGATGTCGGTGCTCGCCCAGGCGTACGGGGAAGTCCACATTCTCGACCCCGTGCGTCGGGCGCGGGCGGTCGGCTAGCCTCGCCCGGAAGGCTTCGCGCGAAAGTTCTTCCGGCAGGCCGTGTAGGGTTTCCATGGCCAAGCGGGCGCGGACCACCGCCACGGGGCGGGAGACGAGCAGCGCGCGGGCCGCGTGCTGGGTTGCATCCGCCGGGTCGATCTGGTCCAGCCCTGCCTCCAGCGTGGCGAGGAAGGCGGCAACCCGGGTCGCGTCCCCCTCCGACAAAAGCCAGTTCACGACATCGCGCAGTCCGGGATCGGGAATCTCCCGCAGGGTAGCCGGCGCGTTGTCATCGCCGGGGGCGGGCTGCCAGGTGGCGTCGCGACCCACCGCGCCCAGGAACCGGCCCGAAGTGTCGTAGATGTCGATCGCCCCGTCTAGGAAATCGGCCAACAGCCAGCCGCGCACCGGGGTTGCGGCAGGGTGAAGCCCGCTTTCGGCATCGTCATGGGCGGCGGAGAGCCAACGGAAGCGAAGCCGCGCCGGCGGCGAGATGCGCAGGGGCAGGCGCATTCGGTCGCTGCCGCCCGAAAGCGGCGCCATTGCTGGGGTGGTATGGACCTGGCCTGGCCGTCCTTGGCGCGTGCGGCCGAAACTGTCGATCACCCGGATTACCTGCAGAACCATTTCGCCCGACCGGATCGGATGGAATGAGGCGTCCGGCACCGGGCTCGCCGGGTGGAACCCGCCCAGCGCGGTCCGGATTCGGGCGGCGAATTCCTGTCCCGCCGGCAGTGCAAGGGGGTCGGTTACCGGCAATTGCGGCTGACCTTCCTGCATGGTGAGCAGTTCGTTGAACCCGCCTAGCCGGGCGATGATCGGCGTTATCTGCAGGTTTGTCGTGGCCAAGGGGATGGCCCATTGCTTGGTGCCCGTCTGGGTCAGGTCGACCATCTGCCGCGTCAGACGCGACCCTTCGGACATGTTGAGGACCGCGCGTCCGGCGATATACCGGTAAGAACGCAGTAGTGACTCCGCATTGCCGGCGGGGGTGAAGTCGACGGCATCCCCGCGCAAGCTCTGACTGTTGAGGACGAAAGCGGGATCATAAGCGCCGGTCTCCCCGTTGGTGCCGTCGGCCAGGCTTTCGATCTCCGCCTGCCACTCGAATTCGATGGGGTGCCAGTCGTCGGGATTCGAGACCCGCGCCTCTCCCATTATGGTCTCATCGGCTATCAGCTTCTCAAGTGCTTTGGGGACCGCTTTTTTGTCGCGGTTCCAACTGCCTGTATCGATACGGCGGCAACGCAGCAAGCCGCCCGGTTCCGCGGCGCCGTCCTGTCCGTGCCGATCGGACGGCATCAAGGCCTTACCCTCCAGCGAGAGGACCGGGTCCTGTGGCGCGTAGAACCGCGCGCCTGGTGTCTGCCGAAGGGTCAGGGCCATGCCTTCCGCATTTGCGTCGTCCAGCGCGGCCTGAAGTTCGGCCGTGGCATCCGCCACGGCGCGCGCCAGCGTCGCATGACGCGCGGCGAGCGCGGGCTGCTCGCCGGCTGGCGTCAGCAGAATTGCCAAGCCGTTCTGAAAGTTCACATTGTGGTTTTCCAGCCCGACCGCCTGCATGCCCGGTGGCACTTCCAGCCGGAACGGACTCCCCCCGTCGCCGTGCCAGGAGAAGGGGCCGAGGCAGCGGCCGAAACTTGTTTCGACGTAGAGCGTGGCGAGCACCCTGTGCCCACCGTAATCGACCAATGTGCCGCTCAACGCTCTCAGGACCTCGCCGTCCTTGAAGCGAACTTCGTGCGGGTTGCCGCTGCGCGGTGCCCGAGCTGTCCCCGATGCGCCGAGGGGAATGACATCGTCGATAATCAAACCCGAGGACACGATCAGCCCGCGGATCGGCGCCCGGGGGTCGGGAACCTCGCGCAGCACCGTTCCTTTTGCGATCCCGGCCACGGGCCCAATCCGGAAAGGGTCGGCGGCGGCAAGGCCGGACGCCGTTTCCACAAGCACCCGCCCAACCGCATCCCTGGCGATGATCAGGTCGCCCTTTTCCGCCATTTGTTGTTCCAGCGGCTCAAGACAGTTTCGGGCAATCCATGCCCGCATACCGTCCACATCGGCGTTGACCGGTGCGCGAGGGTCTTCCGGGATCAGTGTCCGCAGATAGTGCGACCAGCCGTTGAAGAGTGCCTGGCGCAGCGAGTCCTCGCGGTCCGCCGCCCTGTCATAGGCGCCCTGCGCCGCGTTAAGGCGGTTCAGCAGGTCCGCCAGCGCTGCGGGCAGTTTAAGCCCCGCCGTTTCCGGGTTCGACCCGGTTTCCGCTGGACGGATGGCCCATTCCGCATGTCCCTTACGGGCTGTGAAACGCTCAAGGTGCCGGGCCTCGTCGATCTTTCCGGCAAGATCTCGGACCTCATCGGAATGGTCGCGGCCGGACAGCGTGCGCATGACCTCCTCGTGCGAGACGATATCGTCCGGGATACCCCGCATGACATGGGTCGTGAAGGCCTCCAGCGGACTTTCACCGACGGAGATCCGATCCAGAGTCAATTCCGGCGGTGTTTCGGGCACGCCGTCCCCAGGTGCCACGCGGACGCTTCCCATACACAGCAGGGATTGCGGCAATGCATCTGCCGTGTCGTCGTCGATCCGCCAACCGAACCGCTCCCCGACAAGGGTTGCAAGGGCGGCTCGTGCCTCTTTCTCGGTAAGCGGCAATTCGTGCTCTGCTCGCCCATCGTGATTCGCCGCGCCGGGTTTGAATCGCAAGAGTGTTACAAGCGCCGTGCGCGCGTCTTCCAAGGTAACCGGCTTATTGGGATCGTCCCGCCCGTGGCGATCTTTCGCCGCCTCGAGTGCGGCCCTCAATCGCTTGGTATCGCCTGCCACGCTTCGCAGCAACTGGCCAAGGGGATCTTCCGCTTCCGTACCGAACCAGCCGAAGACGTGATAGACCCTCTCTTCGGTGCCGGGATCGGGGTCGTGGCAGCCGAAGACCGACCGGCAGCTTGGATAATGCGCCGCGAAAACGGGATCGCCGTAACCAAGCGCAGTGAGCGCCGGGGCGATATTGGTCAGGTGCTGGCCGTGATCGAAAATGTCCGCGTCCTGTTTACTCCAATCCTTGCCGGACAGCTCGAACTGCCGGCCCAACCGAATGTAGGGGCGACCGGTTTCTTGCGCATGCGGCAGGGGGTAGGCGATGGCGTCTCCCGCCGCGTTCGGATCGGGGTGGACATAGTCGCTCTCGACCAGCCAAGCCTTATCGACCGTTTTTGGCTTGGCCTTGGCTTTGCTCTTGCCCGTACTCTTTCCCGTCGCTTGGGCCATGCGTAGCACGAGCCAGCGGTTCGGCGCGGCCGGCACCCACAAACCGTCAACCGAGATCCCCGCGCCCGGGCGCTGTACCGTGGCGCCCCGGGCCAAGCCGTCGGGCAGAGCCCAGTGCAGATGCACGCCGGGGGCGAGCCAATGTGTGTGGTCGGAGAACGGCTCGGCAGCAACCACTTCCGCCAGTGGCGGTGTGGAGGCGTTGTGATCCCGCTTTCCATCGGTCCAGGGCAGCCGCTCGAACGACACTCTGGGGCCGACGACGGGTTTCTCCCGTTCAAGCCGCAATCCGTCGACGGCGATGGGAATCCCTAGCATGGTCATTTAGGAACCTCGATCCTGACGGTGAGGCGCGGCACGCCTTTGACGAGTTCGGATTGGAAATCCCCGGAATGTGTTTTTCCTTTGGCGAGGGCGGCGATATCGAGCACGCCCGTGCCGCTCGCCCGTTCATGGCTGGGTTTTCCGGTAGCGCCGTCGATGGGCACGGCGAAATGCATCGCCTGGGGATGCGGATGAATGTCGATATGCTCCACTCGCTGGTCGAAGATGACGAGCAGCGTGTCTCGCCCCAACCGGTCGAAACGCAAAATTTTTACGGGCGTGTCGTCTTGCTCCGTCAGGCCATCGACGATCAGATGCGGCCATCCGGTCACGATGCGGGAACGGATCAGCACGCCGCTGCGATAAACCTCGTCCCGCATCAAGGCCTTTAGTTCCGGTTCATTGTCGACCAGGGCCTCGTCTTCCCGCTGCAAGGCGGTCGACGTCCGCCCGACAGAAAACGCGCCATCCATCAGCGCGTGGACCCATTTCGGATCGAGGTAAAAGGGCATCACCGTCTCCTGCGGCAGCAGGTCGGGCCGCGGCACGAGATAATCGAACGGCACGCGGTGTAGAAGGCCGAGGGCCTGTTCGAACCACTCTGTCAGCGCAAAGGGCGGCGGTCCGGCGGTCTCGATATCATCGACGCCTGCATCTTTGAGGCGCCCTATGGCGCGGGTCGCTTCCGCGTGGTGACGTTTCCACTGACGAAGCTTGATACCGATTTCCGGATCGCGCACCGCGATCAGGCGGCCCAACTCCCAGGCGGCGGCATAGGAAATATCCTCCATTCCCGTGGCGGCATCGCGACGGATCAGCGCCTCCGCCCGCAAAGCTGGAAGCTGGGGTGCGAAGAACTGGAGGTGCGGGACGAGCGGGCCTCGGTACCAGGCCGCCGTTGGACGGCCTTCGCGGGAGGAAAGGCGCATCGGCACTGCCCCGTCCACGACCGGCGCGCGCGTGCGCTTGGCCCGGCTCGGCACGTCAAGCATGGGGGGACGCGTCTTTAGCCCCAACAACAACGTCTTCAGGTCCTGGGCTGGCGCGGATGTCGAGAAGCTCCAGCTCGTTAGGCTGATGAGGCGAACTGTTCCCTGCTGCTTGCGCTCTGCCCAATGCACCGGATCGGGCTTGGCATTCTTGCGAGTGTCCTTGTGGTATTGATGCTCCAGCGAAACCAAGTGCGCCGCGTAGCGAAGCGTCTCGCCCGTCACAGACGGCGGAACCCGGTTCGCCAGGATCACTGATTGGGGCTTGCCGACGTCACGCCCGTCGCCCGGCGTGACATCCCGCACGGTCGCCAACCAGGAAAGATCGCCATAAGAGGGCAGCACTTCCTTGGCCAGTGCGATCGGTAAGTCCAAGACGCTTACCTTCTGCTTCGGGTCGTCACCCGCATCGGGCGTGAGCTTCTCGAAGCTGGATGTCTTTCCCTTGCTCGATGCCAGTAGCGTGTCCGCATCCACTGTTGAAACGAGGCCTGCGACCTCATGCTCTTCGAAAATCAGTAGCGCCAGCCAGGGGGCGCCGTCGTCATGGCCGGTACTCGCATCCTTATGACGTGCGGTTCTTTCCCAGGGCAAGGTGTCGCGGCGCAGGATCACATGGGGCAGGACCGCAGAGAAATTGCCGCTTGCGCCGCGCGGTGGGAATTGCGCGGCAATATCCGTCGGCTGCAGGGCGAAACGCGGCGCCTGAACGGCAAAATCGGCACGCCGTTTGGCCTGAAGCGTGCCGCCGGTGGCCGGGCTGGCGGTGTGGGTCACGGTTACGGTCAGCGTGCCTGCGGTCAGCGCGGGCCGATGACTTTCCACAAAATGGAAGCTGTCGTCGGGGTGCAGCCGCGGCGCAAGGAGGTCGTTGGACATCGGTCAGGACACTCCCGCTAGGACCGGATCGGCCATGGTCAGCCCTGTCGTATCGAGCCCTAGTTCGGCAAGTTCGTCACGTGGCAGGTCCTTCGCATCAGCGCCTGTAAAAGGATCGGGTGGTCCCCAGAATTGCTCCGCGATGTCGGGAATGTCGTCACCGTATTCCACGTCACCGAAAGTGAGGGTCTTGGAGTCTCCCGGCGTGACCCGCTTTCTGTGATGCAGCGTGAATCCGGTGACGGCGTTAATGGGGGCTGCACCCTGTGGCACTTTCCGGCCAGGATGCCAGAGTGCCGCAGGAACGCCGGCCATTTCCGGCACGGCCTCGAAATCCGCGGCGACATCCGCTCCGTCCAGCGTTATTTCAATCGTGACCTCGGATTTGTTCAACTTGATGCCCCACATCGGCGGCATGCCGAACCCGCCCTTGGGCTTGGTGATCTTCACGTTCTTGGCCTTTTTACCTTTGCCAAGCGTGGCCTTGGACACCGGAACCAGCGTGGAGGTGCCGAGCTTCAGAGCTGCGGCCGCTACCACGGGGATATCGCCGAGCTTTCCGACTTGGCCTTCATGGATGGAGATGCCCAGGGTCTTTTCCGCCGCGGCCCGTTTGTCGATGCCCAGGAACTTCGCCTGGAAATCGATCCAAGAAATCGGTGGGGCGAAAGGCGGCGCACCTGACCCGAAGTCGATATCGAAAGAGAAGATCCACCAGTCGACATTGGCTGTCCCCGAGAAATCGGGGCCCCAGACATGCAGGTTTGCGGAGGCCGAGGTGTGGAAGCACTTCCACCGCGCGCCGATCCCGATATGCATGCTGGCGTCGTAGTGGAACGGTTCCCAACCGATCAGCACGTCGAGCGTGAAGTCCGCCCAGGCATGCAGGGATCCGTCGTTTACCTGGACGTGGAGACCACCGCCGACCATCACTTCGGAAGGCGTTAGCGCGAAATAGCCATCGCCCTTGATATACACTTCAGGGGTGACCTGGAATTTCAATTCGACACGCGGCACCCGCGGATAGTGCTTGTGATGGGCTTGGGCGAGGTAACCGCGACGATAGCCGCCGACCGAAAGGACGAAGTCGCCGGCATGCGCGCCCGACGACCAGGACGAAAATGCGAAACCGCCGGAGAGATGGCAAAGCGGGGAATAGACATAGGATCGCGGATTGATCAGGCCTTGAACCGACATCTCGCCGCGTTCCGGCGCGACACGGGCGACCAGGTCGATATCCACATGCGCCAGGGCAGGCGTTTCTTTCAGCCGGCCGGGCGGCACCGCATAAGACGCAGTGCCGACGAGGTCGACTTCGAAACTGCGCCCGAACGAGACGATGGCCACCGCCTCGCAGTGCAATAGCTGGAAAGAATTGAACTTGATCCCGGCTGCCAGGAAATATTCACCCAGTTCGGGCGCGACGTAGTCGTGGAGGGCCTTGAGCTGTTCCAGCGGATCCTCGTCCGGTGCGTCCCCGGCCGCTTTCTGTCGTGCGGCGGTCAACAATGGAAATCTATGGACCTCTGAGACCTCGGGCATTTTCAGGCGGCGATGCACCCCGACACCACCGGCCAATCCCTCGACGAAGAAGAAAACCGGCCCGCCCAGCGGCATGTCGAGCGCGCCGAAGGCGAAGACCGACGGCGTATCGCCCAGCATCGTGAAAGCACCCAGCGCGTGAAGCGTGAACCGTGGCACCCCGATGGTCGCCGACCCTACAAAGTCCCCTTCGTCCTGTAGGAAAGCGGCGCCGATTTCCACCGTGCCGCGCTGGATGTGAAGGCCCGCCCCGTTCAAGTGCGGCGTCAATGACCTGGTCTTGAAGTTGTATCCCGCGCCGAGCCCGTTGAGCCCTAGCGAAAGCCCTGCGACGGAGAGTTCCGCGTCAAAGGCGAGGTCTGCGCGACCATTGCCGATCTTGTGGCCGACCCGGTGCACATGCAGGGGGCCGAGCGCCATGCCGATCTCGCTCCAATCCAGCCCGGCGCTCGTTGCCGGCGCGGGGGCGGCGGGCGCGGGTTTCGACGGCGGTGCGGGGCCGGTCGCACCTTGCTGCGCACCGTCCAGGACCTCAACGAGATCGCCGAGTTGAAGCACCGCGGACAGATGCGCCCCCGGCTTGGCTTTGTCCGGAACATGCGCCTTGCCCGGCAGCATGCCGCGGGCAGTGTCGATTTGCCCCTTCGGGAACTTGGCGGACAGAAAATAGGGGTCGAGCATCAGGCCAAGGCGTCCACCATGGGGCAGGAACCCGCCGACGACCGGCAGATTACCCAACCGGGACAGGTCGATCCCGGCATCGATCTCCGCGGCGATCAGGGCATTGCCCTTGGCGTCTGAGACGAGGCCGATGGCCGCCACATGAACGTCGATGCCTTTCAACACGCCGGCGGCATCGGCACCCAGCGCGTCCGCGATATCCGCGAGTGACAGGGGACGTGTTCCCGCTGCCTCATAACCCGCCGCCAGCAGGGTGCCGTCCTTGGATTCGAGGTCGAGCGTGAGCGTTACCGCGCCAAGCGTCATCTTGCCGGTCAGGCTTGGCCCGTCCGCGGTCTTTACGACCTGCACCTCCAACTCCGCATCGTGGCGCCAATCCAAAGTCGCGGCAAAGGAATAGCTGCCTGCCTTGCTGTCCAGTTCCAGATCGAGGTGGCGGAGCGCCAATCCCGCCAACGGCGCGGGCAGGGTCAGCGAATGGTGCTCGTGGGCGGATACCGCATCGATCACGTCCTGAATGCTTATTCCTTTCTTGGCCGCATCGAAACGACCCGCCACCCACCAGCCGCCTGGACCCACCTTTGCCTCTGCCTCGATCTCGATTTTGCCCTTTTTTCCGAGATCGACTCGGAAGAGCGCATCGGCTGAAACCTCTACGCCGGTCGATGCGGCGAGGTCGAGTGTTCCGGCGGCCCGTGCCAGCGTCACCGGACCGATGGAGAACAAATCTTCCAGTTCGACATAGAGATCGGCAAAGCGCAGCGGTATGGAAGCCAACATTGATGCACGCGCCAAATGCGGGCCGCTCGCATCGGCGAGACCGCGGGCATGCAGGATTGCCTCGGCCTCCGGTCCCGGTTGAAGCGTGAGGCGCACGACCTGGGCCGGCAATTCCAGTGTCGCGTCAAGTTGCTGTCCGTCGATGTCCAATCCCACGGTGGCCGTCGCACGCAATTTGCGGGCGATCCATTCGAACCGCGCCGAGCCCAGACGGAAGGCCAGAGTCCCGCCAAGCGATACCGGGTGGTCGTCCCAACTGACGGTGAAGGAGAGATCCACTTGACCGGTCGCGGGCACGCGATAGAGGTCCAGGTCGGACAGCCTGAGCGCTTGCAACGGCACATCTTCGGGCGCGAATCCGACACCGCCGCCGAGATCGGCGATCAGTTGGGCCAGGTCGCGCAGGGTTACGCCGTCTGATGTGACCTGCAGCCGGTCGCGGGAAAGAATGACCGGTCCCTCGGCCACGGGCCGGGGCAGGTGTTCCAGCAGAGCATCGCGGAAGCGTTCGAATTCGGTCATGGCGCTCATTGGCTGAACAACGTTACGCCGGGCACGCGCAACTCTCCCAGAAATTGGTGTTGGGAAGCTTCGGCGGCCTCGGCATCCTTGGGTTTAAGCGTGTGGTAGGGCGACGGAAAATAGACGATGGTGACGTCGACGATGCCTTCGCATCCGACGCGTGTAACCCAATCCGCCTCGGCGATGAAGTTCATCGGCAATTCTGCCATGCAGATTTCGTCGGAAGCGGTTGTGAAGCTCGATCCCGTAAGCTTCTTGCCGTATTTGATCAGCAGTTTGAGCCACTTGCTTTTTTCTTCCGTTTTTGGCTGATCGACATCCGGATCCGGTTTGGGGGGAGCGTCCTTGTCGTCGCCTTCCGCACCGGTCGTACCGGGTAAATCGGCAGTCTCCGCTCCTCCGAAAAATTCCGGGGCGATGCCGAAGCTGAACGGATGACGATGTCTTTCCTTGTCATCGCGGATTCGGTACCTGAGGCGAATGGATTGCAATTTCAGCTCAGGCGGGCGGGTTTGAGTCTCCGCATCCTTGACCTTTTCCAGTGTCGTGACCGGGGCTAGGTCCCGCAGACCGACTGCCTGGAATTTCTTGATGGTCAGCGATTGCGGTTGGGTGAACGCAAAGGCGCTTTCGACCAGGAACGTGTCATGTTCCCGCAGAGCGTTGTCCATGCCCGAAGGTTGATGACGCATGAAGCGGCGGAGTTCGGCCTTGGTCACACGCAATTGGCGGGTCATTGCCGCTTCCATCGGGACCAAGTCTTCGGGGATATTGGCGGGTGGTGTCTTCTGACCGGGCGGCGGCTTGCAGGCGCGAATGTACTCGGCAAGTTTCGTGTCGGTGACGGACATGCCGAAGGACACGCCGCTGCCGTTCGGCAGGCTCTGTGCGGTACCCGCCTTTCCCGGTTTGCCCGAAGGGGCCTGCTGAATCGTGTCGAACCAATTCACGAGGACCGAGCGGTAGGACATGGTCGTCCAGGCGTCGCGGGTCTTTTCTTTTTTGCGGCTGCGAATATTTGCACCCTGCAACACCGCCGTGGCACGCGCTGTCCAGATCGAATAGGTGACGTTGGTGTTCTGCGTCGTGATCAGGTCTTGTAGCGCCCGAGAGACGCCGCGCGCATGAGTCTGGTACGAGAACGCGATTTTCTTCTGGGACAACCCCCTTTGGGCCTTGGCGCTGGCCCGAAACAACGGTTTCTCGCGCTCGATGAAGGACGAGCCGTTGAAGATCGCCTTTGCCCCGGCATTCAAGTCGAATTGCTTGGTGGTCGCGATCAGCGAGAGATACATCGCTGGGCCGCCTGTCTTCAGAGACCCCTGGGACCAGTCCAAGCCGCCGGTCTTTTTGTTCAGCTTTCTTTCCTCAAGCTGCCGGATCAGTGTTTCCGCTTCGCGGATCCGTTGCTCGAGGTTCGCGATATCGTCACGGTTTTCCAGCCATATCTCGACCCGAAGCCTCTCTTCTTCGTCCTTGAAGAAATCTCCCTTTAGGCTCTCGATCCTGGCGTTGATGTCCTTTATCGAGTCCTGCAGCATTTGCACCAGTCTTGCCGTGTCCGGGACCCCTTTTCCCAGCATGTTGTTCAGGCTATGGGCTCTTTCGGCCAAGGCGTATACCAGCGTGTTCGTGTTCTTCACGATGGACTGTGAGGCAAGGTCGGGAATCGTTGCCTCATCGAAATTCTTGGCGATTGTTTCGGTGTTCGCGGGAAGTTGTTTGAAGAAGGTCTCCAGGAACGGGATCGGGAAGCCGAGTTCCCGTGCTTCCTTGATGCCGTTGCCGTTGATGAGGATCCAGGCGGCGGCCTTCCTTTTGATGTTTACGCTCATCAACTCGTCGACCGCGTCGGCTATGTCCTTTCCCTTTGGATTGAGCCCGAAGTATTTGGGGTTCGCGTCATAGACGGTGATGTGCTCCGCTTGTCCGCCGACCTCCCCGGAAAGGCCTATGGACAGGCCTGTCTCGTCTGTGTCTGCCGGTTGGGCGATGCCGGCCCAGGCTTGCGCCGTCAGTTTTGCGTTTAGCATGCCGCGCGTGCCGCGCAGGAAACCAAGTTGAAGCGGCCGCGTGCTGTGCCAGTCGGTTGGCGGTATGGACGGGATGACGTCGATGCGGGCGGGATCCGGCTGCGGCAGTTCTTCGATCAGTGTTTTCCAGGCCTTGCAGGGGGTGCGGGCGATAACGACGAGCGCGTTCGCCGTGGCCTCACCCTTTATCTTGACGCCTGGTTTGAGGTGGAGAAGGGGGGCGATGACCGACCCGAGGTCGGCAGCGACACCGGCACCCAGTCCGATCCCCGACATTGCATAGGCCGAACTGACCTGGCCCTTCAGGTCCAAACCTGAACTGTTCAGGGCTTGAAAGCGCGAGAGCGCGAAACCTTCCGACTGTTCCTTGGAGTCCAGCAGGTTGGCGATATTCTTGAGGTTCTTTTTCCCCAGAAATCTTGAGAGATATCCCAATATCGCTACCTAGACCGGTGCCGTGAGGCGTTTCGGCGAAAGATCCCCTGTTCTCACGATACCTCCCCTAGGTGAAAGCCTTTATTAGATGCATGGCGTTCATGAATTATTGCGCGCAGCTACCGGGTGTCAGGAATTTCGGGACCGGTAATTGACCGTGTGTGACGCACGAACCGTGGGCACAAGGACAGGCTTTGGAGACCGGATCGGACACCCTGACTTACATCCTATAATACCCAAGGTAACGGTACCCCGTTAAATGTCAACTACGCCGGTGCCAGCGCGGAGACGGGCTCGAAAACGCGGCATACTCAAGCGCTAAGGGCAACGAACAACGACTCAAGACTCTCGACGAAAAGCACAAAGAAGGCCCGGTCCGGCCGTTTGCTATGCGGACAGACTCTGACCTTGAGTCACCCGACCTTTTGCGGTGCAAACACTGCCATTCTTTCGAACTACTGTATCTTTTCAGCGTCGATGTAATAGCTGGTCCCGATAATGAGTGTCTGTGCAAGGCACATGGACGCTGCGATGGGGCGGAAGCGGTGAATGTCCGCATCGTCGACGCAGAAATAGACATGCGCGTTCTTTGCCAGCGGGCTGGTCGGTGTGTCCGTCAATGTCAGGGTCGGTATGTTTCTGATATAGGCATCGTGCACCGCTTCGACGACTGCGGGCGTATATTCGGCAAAAGCTACGGCGATCAAAAGGTCGGTCGGGCGCAGCATGGCGATCTGCTGAGGCACCATGCCGCCGACAAAGTCCAGTAGCTGGGTGCGCTGTTCCAAACGCGTAAGGCCGTAGGCGAGATAGGCGGCAATCGGAAAGGCGCGGCGCTGACCAATGACATAGACTTGATCCGCCTTGGCGATCATTTCGATGGCACGGGTCAGATCGTCATTCGGCGCCATTGATTTCAGGCGCTCCAGGCAAAGTATCGAAGCATCGGAAAACTCGCGTAATAACGCTTCCGGATTGTCCTTCGCGGCCGTCTCCAATTGTTGGCGATGCCGGTAGATTTGCTCGCGATAGGCGGGGGCTCCTTCTATGAGGCGGACCTTGAACACCTTTTGCATTTCAGAAAACCCGGAAAACCCGAACTCTTTGGCAAATCGGATCAGGGTCGACGGTTGTACCTCGTTCGCCTCGGCCAGGGTTGCGACGGTTTCCAGGGCGAAAGCGTTGGGATCTTCCAGCGCATTGCGGGCCAACCGCTGAAGATGCGGGCTCAACTCATCAAAACGCGCTTGGATCTCGTGCCGCAGACTGTCGAAAGATGCCGCAAGCGGAGAAACTGAGGTTAAGTCATTCATATTTCTGCCTCTAGTGCTGTCCCCGTATAGCCTGCATCGGCCTGCGATGGCCATGGAAAAGAACGAAAATTCATTCATCTAAGAATAATAGAAAATTCATTCTTGACGATTGAATGAAAAATTCATTCTAATAATGGAAATAGAAGAAATATTCCATCTATGGCGTGCCCATTGATGGTTGTGAATAGGATGAGGGGGGAAGAATGACGGGCGACCCGACCAAGGATAGCTATCCGCCGACGTGTTTCGGGAAAGGCACATTTCACGTTCAGCACGCGGCCGACGCGGAATGGGTGCCGGGCCTGCGGGGGCAATTCGACTACCGCGATTTCGGTATGGTCGAGAAAACCGGCGGAAAATTCCGCGCCCATATCCATCGTCCCAATCAACCCTGTCCGGGGCAGGGCGACCTTCATTACCACAAAGTGGATTTCCAGATGGTCTATGTGCTGAAGGGCTGGGCCCTGATGCATTTCGACGGCGTGGGGGAAGTGCGGTTGGAGGAAGGCTCGGTCATGTATCAGGAACCGGAGATTCCCCACCGTCTGATCGAACATTCGGATGACTACACGGCGATGGAAATACTCGTTCCCGCCGACGGAGAGACGGTGCAGGTCGCACCGTAGCCGCCCGGATAGGCTTATCCGGGAAGGATATGCCACGGCGGTGCGCAACCGGCGCGGAAAAAGCCGGACATTAAAGCTGAACAAGCAAAAAACGAGCTGGAGGAAACCGATGTCTAGAGTGAAGCAATCGCGTCGCGGCTTTTTGAAAACCGCGTTGGGGTCGGGCGTGGCCGGTGGGGCGGCCCTGTTCGGGCCGTGGAAACACAATCGTGTCTATGCCGCCGCATCCGACAAACCGATCAAGATCGGCCTGACCCATGACGCCAGCGGTCAGTTTGCGAATTCCGGCCAAGCGGAAAAGCGCGGAACGGAAATGGCGATCGCCGAATTCAACGAAAAAGGCGGCGTTTTGGGGCGCAAGATCGAAAGCGTGTGGATGGACACGGAAACCAATCCACAAACCGGAACCCGTGTCGCCGAACGCATGATCACGCGTGAAAACGTGCATTTCCTGGCCGGCGCCATTCAGTCCGGCACGGCCAATGCCATCAGTCAGGTGGCGCAGAAATATGGTTGCGTCTATTTCAACACCAATTCCAGTTCACCGACCGAGTCGGGCAAGAACTGCCATCGGGTAAAATTCGTATGGGACGGCAGCGGCGAGAACTTTTCCCTCGCGGCGGCCCGTAACGCGATCTCAACCTTCGGGAAGAACTGGTTCCTGGTCTATAACGACTATGTCTGGGGCCAGAACACCAATGACGCGACCAAGAAAGTCGCAGCGAAGTTTGGCGCAAACATCATGGACGAAGTCGCGATTCCGGTCGGGACAAGGGATTGGTCCAGCGTCTTGTTGAAAATTCAGCAAGCGAAGCCCGACGTGGTTGCCGCGGCGGTCGGCGGCGATGACTTCAAGGTCATGCGGCAGCAGGTCAGCGACATGGGCCTGGACCGGAAACCAGCCTGGATCAACAACCAGCAGGACTGGCCGGATGTCTTTGGCCTGGGCGCGGACGCCGCCTTCGGCGTTTTCGGCACAACCTGGTATCACTATCTCGACCTGCCGGGCGTTTCCGACTTCGTGAAAGCCTATCAGGAGCGTTATCCCGTGACTCGCATCAGCGTACCCGGAAACGTGACTTATAACGGTTACATTGCCATGCGGGAGCTGCTTCGGGTGGTGGAGGAAGTCGGCTCCACCGACAATATGAAGATCATCAAGGCGCTCGAAGGTCGGACCATGTCGGCTGCCGATCGGATGCAGCATTTCGATGCCGTGATCGATCCGGCGTCCCATCATGTGCAACAGACGATCTATCTAGCGGAAGGCAATGCCGCGCCGAAGGACGATACCGACTATTTCAAAATCCTCAGTTGGTCGGATCCGGATGCGATCCGTGCCTCGGCGGATGACAGCTGCTCGCTGGAGTCATACGAAGCCACGCCGAGCTACGATCAAGGTTGATTGACCCCAGACCGGGCCGGCGGTTCGCTGCCGGTCCGGTCCCCTTTTTCCGGATGTTCACGGACCGATGTTCTACGACCTCATTCCACATTTGATTAACGGGGTGGCGCTGGGCTTGCTCTTCGCGCTGCTCGCCCTTGGTTTCATGCTCATCATCGGGGTGATGGAAGTCATAAATCTCGCCCATGGCGCTCTCTTTACACTGGGGGCTTATGGTGCGGTTGTGATGATGGCGCCCGATGGCGGTTTCCCTTACGAATTCATGCAGCCCTATTACGATCTTCCAGCAATCCCCCGATACGTGATCGCGTTGATCGTCGGCCCGTTGTTGGCTGGGGTCGTCGGCATGGGTCTGGAAGTCTGTCTGCGCCGGACCTATGGCGCCGACCCGCTTTATGGGTTGTTGCTGACCTTCGGTGCCGCGCTGGTCATTGAGGAAGTGATCCGAGGGATATGGGGTTCCAGCGAATATTATCTGCCGACACCGAAAGAGATTTCAGGCGGTTTCATCTTCGGTGACCTGATCTATTCGACCTATAGGATCTATGCGGCGATCTTTGCCTCCGTGATGATCGGCATGCTGTGGCTGTTCCTTAACAAGACGCCCTATGGCGCCGTCATCAAGGCGGGTGCGCATGACAGCGAAATGGTGCGCGCCCTTGGATACAACTTGAAGGTCCTGCGCTTGCTTGTTTTCGGCTTTGGCGCGGCCTTGGCGGGTGTCGCCGGCGTCATCATGGCGCCGATCTGGGGCGTGCGGCCCGTTGTCGGTGTCGATGCCGTCATCCCGGCTTTCGTCGTTATCGTCCTGGGCGGTGTCGGCAGCTTCTGGGGGGCGGTAAGTGCCGGGCTCATGGTCGGCATTGTCGTCGCGTTGACGGCGGCATTCCTGACCGATTGGTCGCTTCTTTCCATGTATCTGCTTTTGCTGCTTGTCGTCACATTCCGTTCGCGCGGTCTGGCCGGCAAAGCCAGCGTTCTTGAAGCGTAGGCGTTACGGGGTTTGTGATGGATTATCCGACAAAGCAGACGAAAGCCTGGGTGACGCCACAGATCGTCGTTGCCATTGTCCTGTTCGGCACAATGCCGCTATGGATCGAGGCGGTTGGGCTTTATCAGTATCTGGGCGTCGAGGTCATAATCTGGATGATCTTCGCGCTCGGCTATAATCTGCTTTTGGGCTATACGGGGTTGCCGTCATTCGGGCATGGCGCGTTCTTTGGAATAGGGGCCTATGCCTATGGTCTTGCGCAGTTCGAGGTATGGCCAAACCTATGGTTCTGCCTTGCCGCGGCCGTGGTTGTGACCGCGGCTTTCGGTGCCGCGACGGCGCTGTTCCTGTCCCATAGACGCGGCATTTACTTTGCGCTCATGTCGATTGCCTTTGGGCAGATTTTCTTCTTCATCGCCAGCAAATGGACCGATGTCACAGGCGGTGAGGATGGGTTGTTGGATATCCAGCGCCTTCCCGTGGAATTCGGCGCGATGTCCTTGTCTACCAGGTCGAATGTGGAACTGTATTACCTGTGTTTCGCGTTGTTTTGTGTCTTGGTCATATTGCTTTGGCGGTTGACGAATTCGCCTTACGGCCGGGTATTGCGAGCCATCAAGCAGAACGAGATGCGCGTCTCCTTCATCGGCTACAAGGTATCCGTCATCAAGTGGTCGGTCTTCACCCTGTCCACCGCGATCGCGGGCCTTGCGGGCGGATTATTCGCGATGGCCCAGGAAGGGGCATATATCAATATCATGAGCCTGCAATGGTCCGGCACGATCGTCTTGATGGTGCTGATCGGCGGTGGGTTTGTCAGCTTCTGGGGGCCGGTCCTGGGGGTGATCCTGTATTTCGTCGCCCGTGACGTGCTCGGCGCATATACGGAAGCCTGGCTGCTCTGGTTCGGGCTGATGTTCATGCTGTTGGTGATGTTCAAGCCAGAGGGCCTTGCCGGCATGTGGCGGGACTTGCTCGGGACCTTGGTCACGCGAAAGGCGGAACCCAAGGGTAACCCCGCCAAGGTGGAGGGCTGACCCATGGCATTGTTCGAAGCGCGTCACCTTCACAAACGGTTCGGCCAGCAGGTCGTCCTGGAAGAAATCAATCTTTCCTTCGAGGAAGGCCGTCTTTCCGGAATTATGGGGCCGAATGGCGCGGGCAAGACAACCTGTTTCAATGTCCTGACCGGGCGCTACAAGCCCGATCGGGGACAGGTCCTGTTCGACGGCGAAGACATCACCGGAAGCCCTCCGGAAAAGATCGTCCGCCGGGGTATATCGCGATCCTTTCAGATCATGAACCTGTTCGATGAATACACCGTCTTGGACAATATCGTGATCGCACTGCCCGGCATTCGAAAGAAGCTGACGAACCCGATGCACGCCATCGACGCGGATAGCGAAATGCAGGATCGGGCGATGGACATCCTCGATCGTGTCGGCCTACCGGGACGCGCAAGAACGAATTCCAAAAGCTTGTCCTATGGGGAACGGCGCGCGCTGGAGATCGGCGTCGCCTTGGCAACGGAACCGCGCCTGTTATTCGTCGACGAACCGACGGCGGGGTTGGGCGCGGACGGTACCAGCCGGTTGGCCGATCTGATCCAATCCCTGAAGGAACATACGACCATCGTGATGATCGAGCATGATATGCAGTTTCTGTTCGACGTCGCGGACAAGATTTCCGTGATTCATTGGGGGCAGGTCATCGCCGAAGGGACGCCGGATGAACTGCGTGCGAATCCCTGGGTTCGCCGATCCAACCTCGGGGAGTTGAATTGATGCTCCAAGTCGACAACATCCAAACCTATTATGGCGAGACGCAGGCGCTTTTCGGCACATCGCTTTCCGTGGGGGAGGGGGAAGTCGTTGCCCTGCTTGGCGCCAATGGTGTCGGCAAGACAACGACCATCCGTTCTATTCTGGGTCTGACACCGCCGCAGACGGGGCGCATTGCGTTCGATGGCACCGATATCTCCAGCATGCAAACCCACGACATCGTCAATTTGGGGATCGGCTGGGTGCCGGATGACAGGCGGATTTTTCCCACTTTGAAGGTCGACCAGAACCTAGCGATCGGCCGGCGGAAAAGCCGCTTCCGATCCTGGTCGTTGGATGAGATGTTCGAAATCTTCTCTGCACTCGAGCATTTGATGCATCGGGATAGTGAGAACCTTTCCGGTGGTGAGATGCAGATGGTGGCGATTTCCCGTGCCTTGCTGGGCTCGCCCGGGCTTGTCCTGTTCGACGAGCCGTCGCAAGGGCTGGCGCCGAAAATCGTTCAGGATGTGATGAAGACGATACGCCGCCTCAAGGCGGAAGGGATATCGGTATTGGTCGTCGAACAAAATGCCCTGGCCGCGCTTGAAGTGTCCGACAGGGTCTATGTCATGGCACACGGCCGGATTGTTCATGAAGGGCCGGCGCAGGACTTGTTGAACGACGATGTCTTGCGCGAACGGTTGTTGGGGGTGTGATCATGAACGCGCCGATGCTGCATGTGGATAATCTGGTCAAAACATACACGAAGGGTGCCTTCCGGAAGCAGGAAACGTTTCGCCTTGAGGCGGATTTCAGGATTGATGGTCCTGAGATCGTCGGCCTCATGGGGCCGAACGGATCTGGCAAGACGACATTGTTCGAACTGATGACCGGGTCGAACAGCCCGACCGGGGGCAAGGTGGTCTGCGCCGGACGGAATATTCATAACGTTCGCTATGACGAACGCGACCGGTTGGCGATCCATTATCACCAATCCTATCAGGTTCGGCATTTCGCCCGTCGGAAGCCCGCTTTTATGATGGATAGGGCCGGCAGCGATTACCCGCTGATCCACCTGTTCGACGAACCGCAATTCAATACACAAGACGGCTATATCGGGTTCATGTTGGACTTCTTCCGGAAGCTACGGGCGGAGAACCGTCTCGTCTTCTTGTGCGTCCACCCGAATGAGCGCTTTCATTTGGATATTCTAAAGGAAATCTGCGAGCGTTTCATATTCGTCCAGAAAGGCACCCTGCATCACGCGGTTGACTTTGAATCGCTTGTAGCATTGCAGCCGGTACAAGCCTATTTGGGGAACCTGTTGACGGAGCAGTCCGTACTCGAAGGCGAAGGGACATGACTGAAACAGTAACAAGGGGACGCTATGCCATCCCGGTGGAAGGTGAGGCCGTGCGCGCGCATTGGCAGTCGGAAGGGTTCTCCTTCGGTCGCTTTGTCGATCCACCCGGCCAGGAATGGAACGACTTCGTTCATGCGACCGACGAGTATGTGACGGTCGAAGACGGACGGCTGGAAATCACGGTAGGGCCCGAAACCTTCATCGCCGAGCCGGGCGACCTGGTTTTCATACCGCGCGGTGTTTCGCATTCGCTCAAGAATATTTCCGGCAAGGTAACACGGTGGTTGTACGGTTATGGGTGAAGGATCGGTGTTGAGGATTGGCGTAATCGGTACGGGCATGATCAGCCTGTTCCACTTCCGGGGATGGGCGGATGTTGAGGGTGTCGAGGTTGTCGCGGTTTGCGATACTGACCGCGACAAGGCCGCGGCGCGAGCCAAGGAATTCGGCATCGACCGGGTCTACACCGATGTCGCAGAAATGTTCGCGGATGGCGGCATTGACGCTGTTGATATCGCGGCTTCCGTTGATGCCCATGCACCGGTTGCCCGCGCGGCGGCGGATCACGGCATCCATGTTATGTGCCAGAAACCGCTGACCCGCACGGTTCGGGAGGCGGAGGAACTGATTAAGGAAATCGGCGATCGGGTCCGCTTCATGGTGCATGAAAATTATCGTTTCCGGCCGCATTACCGCCTTGTCCGGGACTGGATCGAACAGGGCCGGATTGGGGAGCCCCGGCATGCCGCCATGACGGTGCGGTGTTCGGGGCTCGTGTCCTTAGATGGGGAAACGCCCTTTTTGGTCGACCGGCAACCTTATTTGACCGGCTTCGACCGCAACATCGTATTCGAGACGATGATCCACCATCTGGATATCATGCGTTGCACATTGGGCCCGTTGAGGGTCGTTTCAGCGGTGCTGGGGCGTCTCAACACCAACCTCCCGGGCGAGGATACGGCGACGATCGTTCTACAGGGCGAGGGCGGCCTCGTCGCGGTGGCCGATGGTACGCTGACCGCGCCAGGATATCAGCCGTTGCCGGCCGACCGGTACGAAGTCGTCGGCACGACCGGCACACTGGTGATGGATTTCGACCGTATCTTCTTGGTTGGACAGGAAGACCAGGCGGAGAAGGTCGACCTTGCGGGCCGCTACCAGGAATGCTTCACAGAGGCGATACGTCAATTCGTCGATGGCATCCGCACAGGTGCGCCTTTCGAAACGGACAGGCTCGACAATTTGGAAACGCTGCGGTTGATGGAATCCGTGTATACCGCCGCCGGAATAAGGGTCTAAACGCATGTCCGAACCAATCGTCAGGGAAAGCCTGACGCCCACCATCGACCTGGAAAAGCTGAAGTCGCAGTTCGATTTGACCGGCACAGTCGCCTTTGTGCCCGGGGGATACGGCGCGTTGGGCGCGGCGATCTGCTGGGCGCTGGCGGTGCAGGGCGCGCAAGTCGCGGTTGCCGGACCGAACCTGGAAAAGGCCGAGGCGCTGGCGGCCGATATCCGCGCGGCGGGCTTTCCAGCGGCCGGCTATGCCCTCGACGCGTGTTCGGTTGCCGATATTCAGACCGTCGTGGACGTCATTGCCGCGGAACATGGCGGCATCGACATTCTTGTGAACTGCGTCGGCATACAACGGGAACAGAAGCTTCTGGAGGTTACGGAAGAGACCTTCGATCTGATGTATGAGACGAACCTGAAGGCCGGCATGTTTCTGGGCCAAGCCGTGGCGCGCATTCAGATTGCAGATGAAAAGCCCGGGCGTCATATCCATCTTCTTTCCGTTCGGTCCCAGCTTGGATTGCGCGGGCGAGGCTATTCCGCGTATTGCAGCACGAAGGGCGGTTTGCTGATGTTGGTGAAGCAACATGCGATGGAACTTGCGCCGCATGGCATCACCGTGAATGGCGTCGCCCCCACCTTTATCCAGTCCGATCGGATAAAACCGCATCTGGACAAAGCGGAATTCCGGGACTTCATTCTGGACCGGAACCCGCTCGGTCGCATCGGCGACCCCATCGAGGTTACCGGCCCGATTATCACCTTCGCGGCGCCAGCGGGTGGGTATATGACAGGCCAGGTGATCTATGTTGACGGTGGCGTCACGGCGAGCCAATAGCCAAGCCAGTTCGAGGGGAGGGACACGATGCAGGATAAAATACTGACCGGAAAAACCGCTGTGGTCACGGGCGGCAGCAAAGGGATTGGCCGCGCGATCGCGGAACGGTTGGCTGCGGACGGTTGCAATGTGTTTCTAATGGCGCGGTCCGCTGACGCGCTGAAGCAGGCTGCCCAGGATATCGGTGCGTCTCATGGTGTTGATACGGCATGGCATGCGGCGGACCTGAAATCCCTATCCGGTTGCGAGGAGGCGGCCTCTGCGGCCCTCGACCGGTTCGGCGAGGTCGATATCTTGGTCAACTGTGCCGGCGATACCAAGGCCGGAGCCTTTCCGGACCAACCCGATGACGAATGGATGGCCGGGTTTGATTTGAAGTTTCACGGTGCGGTGCGACTGACGCGTTTGTTGTGGCCGGCGCTGAGAAAGGCCAAAGGGACGATCGTCAATGTCGGCGGGGCCGCTGCCTATACACCGGGGGCGGGCTTCATGGTCGGGGGCGCGGTAAATGCCGCCCTGGCCCATTTCACAAAGTCTTTGTCGAAGCAGGGATTGAAGGACGATGTAAACGTCAACATCGTCCATCCGGGCATGACCGTCTCCGACCGGATGCAGACCTTGCTGGAGCATCAGGCCAGCGTTGAAGGGATCTCCATAGAAGAAGCCAAGGAGCGGAATGTCAGCGGCGCCGGTATCCGCCGCTTGGGGCAGCCGGAAGACGTCGCAAACGCGGTCGCCTTCCTATGCTCCCCGGCCTCCCGCCATATCCAAGGTGTCCAAATCGCCATCGACGGCGGCGCCACCGGCGGGATGCACTAGGCGTAGACCCATAAACACCATTGCCTTAGGCCATCTGGCCGGCATCGCCTCGCTTCGAGGCGCAATCCTGGGAATGCGGCGCGTGTTACTTCCCGGCATGGAAAATACCCCTCATAAATGATTGACGTACCTCAAAAAAATTGGGCATTTATCCCCAAAGAGGGTCAATATGCCAAAACCAACCGTTCACGATATCGCCCAAGAGGCCGGCGTCAGTCTTGCGACTGTCGACCGGGTCTTGAACGAGCGGCCGGGTGTGCGCGACCGGACAATCCAGCGTGTCCGCGCGGCGATCGACAAGCTGGGCTATGTCCGTGACACCTATGCGGCGAATTTGGCGCGACAGAAGGCTTACACATTCGTATTCGTCCTGCCGGAAGGCCCGAGCAGCTTCATAGATGTCGTGCGGGAAGCGATTGAAGAGGCCAGCACGTCCCAAATGGCTGAGCGTGTGACCATCCGCGTCCTGTCGGTGCCACAGAACGATCCCCACGGTGTCGTGCGGCGCCTATTGACGCTAAACCCCGGAAAAATCGACGGGGTCGCGATCATGGCGCCGGAAACACCACAGGTGCGTGACGCTGTGCGGCGTTTGAAGAATGCCGGTTTGGCCGTGGCGACTTTGTTTTCCGACTTGCCCGTCCCGGTCAGGGACCATTACGTCGGGATCAATAGTTATTCGGCAGGTCGGACCGCTGCTTTGTTGATGGGCCGGTTTCTGCGCGGCGTCCATGGCTCGGTCATGGTCGTGACCGGGTCGTTGCAGGCGCGGGACAGCATCGAGCGCCGCCATGGATTCGATGAGGTCATGCAACGTGATTTTCCCGACCTGACCGTTTTGCCGACACTTGAATTCCATGACGATATAAGTCGTGTCGACCGGCTTGTCGGGACTGTCGCCAGCCAAACACGGGACCTCGCCGGTGTTTACTCCATGGGGGCCGGGAACCAAGCGCTCTTGGCGGCGTTGCGCAAGACCGATCGGTTGAACGAGATGACGGTGATCGCGCATGAATTGACGGCGGTGACCAGGGAAGGCCTGCTTGCCGGGGAGGTCGATGCGGTCATTGCCCAGAATGTCGGGCACCTTGTTAGAAGTGCGGTCCGGGTTCTGCGCGCCAAATGCGATTCCGTGGATATCTTCGCAGCTCAGGAAAAAATTCGCATCGATATCGTCACGCGGGAAAACCTTCCTTAGCAAACCCTGCTCTGCGCCGGCTTTTCACGAATGTGATTGACGTACCAAGGTATGCGGGATTTAATTGAGGTACGCACCTCAGAAATCATCACTGGATTGTCTGTTGGCGGAAATAAAAAGAATTCAGCCGTCCTGAAGACGGCGTTGAACCAATAACGTTGAGGGAACGTCTGATGAAGACCAAACAAATTTTGGCGGCGTCGGCTATTGCCGCCATGTCTGTGGCCGCGTCGAATGCGGCGCAGGCTGATGAGTTGACGTTGTGCTGGGCCGCGTGGGACCCGGCAAACGCCTTGGTCGAATTGTCCAAGGAATTCGAAGCCCAATCGGGGCACACGATGAAATTCGAATTTGTGCCGTGGCCCAATTTCGCCGACAGAATGCTGAACGAGTTGAATTCCGGCGGCAAACTCTGCGACCTGCTGATCGGGGACAGTCAATGGATCGGCGGCGGTGCCGAGAACGGGCATTACGTCAAACTGAACGATTTCTTCGACAAGGAAGGGATCAGCATGGACGACTTCGCCCCGGCGACCGTTTATGCCTATTCGACATGGCCGAAGGGCAGTCCCAATTATTACGCCTTGCCGGCGATGGGCGACGCGAACGGTTGGTTCTATCGCAAGGACTGGTTCGAGAAGCCGGAAATTCAAGCCGCTTATAAGGAGGCGACGGGGCAGGATCTGCGCGAGCCGCAGACCCAGAAGGAATTGCTGCAGATCGCGCAGTTCTTCCAGGAGCGTGAAATCGACGGTCAGAAGCGTTATGGCGCCGCGATCTTCACGGAGCGCGGTTCCGAAGGGATCACGATGGGCGCCACGGGTGCAATGTATGCCTGGGGTTTCAAATACGAGAACACGCCCGGCAAATACGACATGGAAGGCGCGGTGAACTCGCCGGAAGCGGTTGAAGGGTTGGAGTTCTATAAGGAACTCTACAAAACCGCCACGCCCCCGGGATATACAGACAGCTATATGGAACAGTCGCTGGATGCGTTTAAATCCGGTCAGGTCGCGATGGCGATGAACTGGTTCGCTTTCTTCCCGGGCCTGTATGCGGACCCGGATACAGGGGGTGACAAGATCGGCTTCTTCGTGAATCCAGGGCAGAACATTGAGGCATCCACCCTCGGTGGGCAGGGGATTTCCGTCGTCGCCTATTCCGACAAGCAGGATGCGGCGCTGGAATATATCAAGTGGTTCGCTCAGCCGGACGTTCAGGCGAAGTGGTGGTCCCTTGGCGGTTATTCCTGCCATAACTCGGTGCTGAATGATCCGGGATTCAAGGATAGCCAGCCTTTCGCCGCTGACTTCCTTCAAGCCATGGGCAGCGTGCAGGACTTTTGGCAGGAACCCGCTTACGCGGAGCTGCTGCTAGCGATGCAGAAGCGCCTTCATGATTATGTCGTCGCCGATGTCGGGACGGCCCAGGAAGCCCTCGATAAGCTTATCGAAGATTGGACCGAGACCTTCGAGGACGAAGGTAAGCTTTAGACTGTTGTGATACCGTCTTCGCCCCACGGCTCGTCCTGGGGCGGAGACGCTTCATCTCGTCCGGGCCACGATACCGGCCACTGAAGACGAGAGCCGAACCAGTTTCTTTCCGGGAGGATTGTCCGATGCCGGGCACCATAGCCGACCGCGTCGCGCAAGCCACGCCACCGCATCTGGCGGGCCGCATCAAAGGATTTTCTGATCGCACGATCGCGTGGATCTTCGTCGCGCCGACGATCTTTTTGCTTCTTGCGGTCAACATCTTTCCGCTGATTTGGACGATCAATCTCAGCTTTACCAATTTTCGCGCCAACCGCCCTAACAGAGAGGTCGACTATATCGGTCTCAGAAACTACGAGCGGATTCTGACCGACAGCGACATCTGGCTTACCATGCAGGCGACGGCGCATTTCCTGTTCTGGACGCTGTTCTTCCAGGTCGTCATCGGCTTCACGCTGGCCTGGCTGATCAACAGAAAGTTCAAGGGAAACGACCTTTGGACGACGATCATCGTGCTGCCGATGATGTTGTCGCCGGCCGTTGTCGGGAATTTCTGGACCTTCCTGTATCAACCGCAAATCGGTCTGTTCAATTATCTGGTCGCCTTTCTCACGGGCGTCGATCCGTCGTCCTTCCAGATGATTGGGGATGTGGTGCTCGCGCCCTGGGCAATCGTGATCGTGGATACCTGGATGTGGACCCCCTTCGTCATGCTGATATGCCTGGCCGGGCTGCGGTCGATACCGGACTACATTTACGAAGCGGCGGAAATCGACCGCGCCAGCAAGTGGCGCCAATTCTGGACGATCACCGTGCCGATGGTACTGCCCTTCCTGATGCTCGCGGTTCTGTTCCGCGGGATCGAAAACTTCAAGATGTTCGACCTTGTCGTTCAATTGACCGGTGGCGGGCCGGGTTCGGTCACGGAGCTTACCTCTATCAATCTGAAGCGTGAAGCATTCGAGAAATGGCGCACGGGCTATGCGTCGGCCTACGCCATCATCCTGTTTGTCACCGTGTTCGGCCTGGCGTCGATCTATGTCAAAGCGCTCAACAAGGTGAAGGAACGATGAGCAGTTTTTCGATTACCGAACCTTCATCCCGTCAGAAATGGGCTGCCGGAACGCTGGTTATCCTGTATGCGGTGATCACTTTGCTGCCGTTGTTCTGGATACTGGCAACCGGCTTCAAGACGCCGGCCGACGCGATTTCCTATCCGCCGAAGATCCTGTTCGAACCGTCGCTGGAAGGGTATGTGAACCTGTTCACCACGCGGACACGGGTGACACCTGAACAGTTGGAAGCGCTGCCGCCGCCCGAAACCTGGTATGAGGCGATCGTTCGGAACCGCGACATGGTCATTGCCGGACCGTCCCGGTACGGCGAAAGGTTCCTGAACTCCCTGATCATCGGGTTCGGATCGACATTTCTGTCGATCTTCCTCGGGACGCTCGCGGCCTATGCATTTTCCCGCTTCCGGGTGCCGCTGAAGGATGACCTTCTGTTCTTCATCCTCTCGACGCGGATGATGCCGCCCATCGCGGTCGCTATCCCAATCTTCCTGATGTTCAGGACGCTGGGCCTCAGCGATACGCATCTGGGGATGATCCTGCTGTATACGGCGGTGAATATCTCGCTGGCGGTTTGGCTGTTGAAGGGCTTTATCGACGAAATACCGCGGGAGTATGAAGAAGCCGCCTTGATCGACGGCTACACGCGGTTTCAGGCGTTCTATAAGGTCGTGTTGCCCCAGGCGGCGACGGGCATAGCGTCAACAGCGATCTTCTGTCTGATCTTTGCCTGGAACGAATACGCCTTCGCCGTTCTGCTCACGTCAGGCACCGCCCAGACGGCGCCCCCCTTCATCCCAACCATCATCGGTGTTGGCGGCCAGGACTGGCCCGCCGTTGCCGCCGGCGCGACGCTTTTCCTCGTCCCCGTCATGGTCTTCACAATTCTGCTGCGCAAACATTTGCTGCGCGGCATCACGTTCGGAGCTGTTCGGAAATGAGCAAATTCATCAATGGCCTGCTCAACCTTCGGCGGGGTCCGTGGGAAATGGTAGCCTCTATGCTGATTGCGATCGGCGTCGTAATGCTGATGCAGCCGTTCCAGATGTGGGCCTTCACCTATTCTTTCGTCGTCACGCTGGCGGGAACGGTCATGTTCCTCGTCGTCAGCCATTTTCCCGATTGACCCGGAGAGCACACGGCGATGGCTGAAATCGTAATCAAAAATCTTCGCAAGGAATTCGGCGACTTCGTCGCGGTTCAATCCTCATCCTTCACGATTGAGGACGGCGAGTTCTTCATGCTGCTCGGCCCGTCCGGATGCGGGAAGACGACGACCCTCCGCATGATCGCGGGCCTCGAACTGCCAAGTTCCGGAGACATCTATATCGATGGGGAAGAGGTCGGCCAAAAGCCGGCAAGTCAGCGGGATATTGCCTTTGTCTTTCAGATGTTCGCGCTCTACCCGCATATGAATGTGCGCAAGAATATCAGCTATCCGCTGGTCAGCCAGGGCATGTCGCGCGCAGCGGTGCGGGAAAAAGTGGCCGAGGTTTCGCGCATCCTGGGTATTGAGGATATCTTGGATCGTCCCGTGGGCGGTCTTTCCGGCGGTGACCGTCAAAGGGTCGCCTTGGGGCGCGCAATCGTGCGCAACCCTAAAGCTTTCATGATGGATGAGCCGCTGGGCGCTCTCGACGCAGAGTTCCGCGAACATATGGCGGAGGAATTGCGCGCCCTGCATGACCGGATGAACGCCACCACGGTTTATGTCACGCATGATCAGCTTGAAGCGATGCAGATGGGCGACAAGATCGTCGTGATGAACCATGGCGTCATCGAGCAGTTCGGGACACCGCAGGACATTTACGACAAACCGGCCACGATGTTCGTGGCGGATTTCATCGGATCGCCGCCGATGAACTTCTTGAAATTTTCCGGAACCGTGGATGCCGGGGCGAGCGCAGTCCGCTTGGAACATGTGGATCTGCCGGTGCCGGAAGTGAGGGAGGCGTTCGACGGCGACATGGCCTATGGGGTTCGGCCTGAACATATTCATTTGTCCGATGCCGCCCCGTATCGCGCCACCATCGATGCCGTCGAATATCTCGGGACGACGCAAATCCTCACGCTCGATACGCCCAACGGCAAACTACGGGCGAGGATTTCATCAGAGCAACCCGCCCGGGCGGGCGAAAGCGTTGGGCTGACCTTCAATGGAAACACGGTGACCTTGTTCGACCGTCAGAGCGGACGGGCCCTGCGGTCCGAGTTGAACGCGGGGGTATTGTCCCATGGCTGACGTGGTTTTGAATAATCTGTCCAAGGCTTTCGGCGAGACAACGGCTGTCGAAAACCTGTCCATGACCGTACCGGATGGATCTTTCGTGGTTCTGCTGGGGCCGACCGGGGCCGGGAAAACCACAACGCTGCGCTTGATTTCGGGACTGGAACAGGCGGATGCCGGCACGGTGGAGATTAATGGGCGTGCGGTTAACAACGATACGCCGGCGCAGCGCAATGTCGCGATGGTTTTTCAGCAATACTCACTATACCCGCATATGACGGTGCGCGAGAATTTGGCCTTCCCACTACGGTCGCCGATCCTCAAGACGCCTGAAGATGAGATCACCCGGAAGGTTCAGGACGTGGCCGATGTCCTCCACATCGCGCACAAGCTGGACAATCGTGCGACGGCCCTTTCCGGGGGTGAGATGCAGCGGGTGTCGATCGGCCGCGCATTGGTGCGCGAGCCTTCGATCTTTTTGATGGACGAACCCTTGAGTTCGCTGGACGCCAAATTGCGGGCCGACCTGCGGATTGAGTTGAAACGCATTCATGCCAGTTTGGGCGCCACATTGCTGTATGTCACCCACGACCAGATAGAGGCAATGACCATGGCCACCCATGTGGGAGTGTTGGACCAAGGACGTCTGGTGCAGTTCGGCTCGCCGCGGGAAATCTATGAGAACCCGGTCAGCCTGTATGTCGCCGGGCGGCTCGGCATGCCGCGGATCAACGCTTTGCCCGCCGATCTGTTTCCAGGGGCGCCGACCGGTGCGAAGACAATCGGATTGCGTCCCGAACACATAGACCAAGAAGGCGGCAAGGCATGCAAAGTTGTTCGCGTCGAACATCTCGGCGACCAGACCCGCCTGCACCTGACGCTTGAAGGCCATGACATCGTGACATTGACCGATGTCCATACGGACCTTGGCACGGGTGATGAAATCGCGATCCAACCCCGTAACCCGCTCTATTTTGATGCCGGCGGCGACCGCATAGTCTGAGGAGTGCGCATGATGAAGCAGTTTATCAATTCGAAGGAGACCTTGGTCACCGAAGCGATTGACGGCAGCCTTAGGATGGCAGGCGGCCGTCTGGCGCGTCTTGATGGATATCCTCACATCAAGGTCGTTGTGCGCACCGACTGGGACCGATCGAAAGTCGCGCTGGTATCGGGCGGCGGGTCGGGGCACGAACCGAGCCATGCGGGTTTCGTCGGACAGGGGATGCTGACGGCCGCTGTTTGCGGTGAGGTCTTCGCCTCGCCTTCCGTCGATGCCGTCCTTGCGGGAATTCTCGCCGTGACGGGAAAGGCGGGATGCCTTCTGATCGTCAAGAACTATACCGGCGACCGGCTGAATTTCGGACTGGCCGCCGAACGGGCGCGCGCCTTCGGTCTGAAGGTCAATATGGTTATCGTGGATGATGACGTAGCGCTTCCAGACCTGCCGCAGGCGCGCGGTGTCGCCGGCACGCTGTTCGTCCACAAGATCGCCGGTGCGCTGGCGGATCAGGGGGCCGACTTAGATACAGTGACGCAAGCGGCAATCGAGGTCATCGAAGGGGTCGTATCGATTGGTATGTCCCTCGATACCTGCACCATTCCGGGATCGCCTAAAGAAGAAAGGATCGCCGGGGGCAAAGCAGAGCTGGGCTTGGGGATCCACGGGGAACCCGGCATAGAACAAGTCGGTTTTTCCGGGGCAAAGGATGCAGTGGAAATGGTGGTGGACCGACTAGCACCGAATATCGGGCCGGGCCCCCATGTGGCGCTGCTCAACAATCTCGGCGGCGCGACGCCGTTGGAAATGGCTGTTTTGGCGGAGGAACTTGTCAGGTCCCGTATCGGCGAGCAAATCCGATGGATCGTCGGTCCCGCGCCGATGATGACGTCTTTGGATATGCAGGGGTTTTCCGTATCCCTGTTACCCCTTGGGAAAGTCGCGGAGCGCGGATTGCTTGCGCCGGTCGCGCCATGGGCCTGGCCCGGATGCCTTCCCGTTGGGGATATTGCGGTGGAACCGCTTCCCGATGGGTTGACCCCGATCCTGCCGACGCCGTCGAGCAATCCGCAGGTCAGACAGTTCATTGAGAATTGTTGCGATATCTTGATCGCAGCCGAGGAGGATTTGAACGCATTGGATGCCAAGTCCGGCGATGGGGATACCGGAAGCACCCTGGCGACCGCGGCAAGGGCATTGAAGAGCGCGATGGACCGTTTGCCCCTGGCGGACCTGACCCAGCTCTACCGGGCAATCGGCCTGGAACTCAGTCAGACCATGGGCGGGTCGTCCGGCGTTCTTCTCGCGATCTTTTTCGCAGCGGCCGGCGATGCTTCCGCCAGCGGGAATGACATTACGAGTTCCTTGGTTGCGGGGCTCGACCGGATCCAACAGGTCGGCGGCGCACGGCCCGGCGACCGTACGATGATCGACGCCCTCGCGCCGGCGCTGGAGGCACTCCCCGGCGGCTTGGCAGCGGCGGCAGCCGCGGCCCGGGAAGGGGCCGACGCCACGGCAAAGATCACCAAGGCGCGGGCTGGGCGTGCGAGCTATATTTCCGCGGAGAACCTTGCGGGGCATAACGACCCGGGCGCTGAAGCGGTTGCGCGGCTGCTGGAGAAGCTCGGAACTGGATGATCGAATGGTCCAGCGACGCTGGCCGTTTGGCCGCAAGGAGCATCGATCCTGAACTGGCCGAGGTTGGACCCGCGGCCCTTCTTTCGATCGGTCATGTATTAGCCTAGATCGGATAGCGGCCGCCCAGTTTGTCCGTCAGTTCCCGCACTGCCGACATCATGGGTTCCTTCATCCTTTCGATATCGGTCGGTCCGAACCGTTCCTTCGGCCCCGAGAAGGAAAGCGCCCCGAGAATCCGATCCCGATCCGTAAAGACCGGGGCCGCGAAGCCGGCGCAGAACTTGTCCCGTTCGCCCATGGATGTCGCGAAACAGTCGCGCCGAATTTGGTCCATCTCGTCGCCGGTCGCTTTGTCATCTCCAAAGGCGAGAAGCACTTTGCCGGCGGCGCCGCGCCGCATGGGCAGGCGGTCACCGACCTGCACCCTGTCGAGTGTCGAATGGGTCGAGTCGATCCGGAACAGGCAGATCCGTTCCTCAGCGGTTTGACGGATGTGGAAGGACGGGCTTTCGGTGCCTGAATCGACCAACCGTTGCATCACGGGCATGAACAAGTGCTTCAGCGGATTGGCCCGGTCATAGGCCATGCCCAACTGCATGATGGTGGGCCCCAGTGCGTATTTTGTATCGTCGACTTTGACAACATAACCCGCGTCCTGCAGCGACTGGAGAATACGCAGGATCGTACTCTTGTAGAGATCTGTCGCCCGTGAGATTTCCGACAGGTTGAGCGGCAAGCTGCTGCCTTGCAGGGAAGAGATGATCGAGATCGCGCGATCCACCGCCGCGACGCCCCGCTTCTCGTCGTCGGAACCCGGTCTTGTTTCTTCCTGAATTCTCACGAAGCGGCTCCAATTATTGGCAATTCGAATTGCCGTCCGATGAACGGAACTGGCAGTCTAGACCACAATACTTGCCGGGTTGGAACGGGCCAATCGGCAAACGGAACCTGGTCGGGGGGCGACCACGAAAAGAGTGTCCGGACCGTATCAGGTCTTGTCGACCACACGGACCAGTGCGGGGAAGTAGGCGTCTTGATATCCCGCGGCTTGGGCCTTCTCCATCCGGGATCGCGCGAGTTCCGCGCCCTGGGCGCGAATGCCGGTCATCTCGGCCAAATCGATGGCGTAACTAACATCCTTCAGCGCATAATCTGTAGGAAAGGCGCCGGTCGGGAATGTATCGGGCAGCATCGCTTTCATCCCGTGGTTCCGCAGCGCAAAGCTATCGGCCGATCCCTTCGACAATGTATTGAACAGAAGTTCTCCATCGACCCCGGCGGCTTTGCCAAGTTCCAGGGCCTCGGACAGTGCCACCACCGTTTCGAACAGAACCATGTTGTTGAGGATCTTCACGACCTGACCGCACCCGACCGGCCCGCAATGGGTGATCTCCGTCGCGGCGTGGGCCAGCAGGGGCCGAATCCGGTCAAAGACCTCCGCCGTACCGCCGACCATGATCGACAGCGTTCCGTCTTCTGCGGCCTGCCTCGTTCTGGCGACAGGTGCATCCGCATAGTCGATGTTTTTGCGAGACAACGCTTCGGCTAGTTCGCGCGTAAGGCTGACCGGAGCGGTCGTCATATCGACCAGCAGCAAACCGTCCCGGCCGGTTTCCAGAACACCGCCCGGCCCATTGACGACGGCTTCCAACTGTTTTCCTCCGGGGAGGGACAGAAAGAGGATATCGACCTTACCCGCTAGGTCAGAGAGAGCCTTGGCTTTAATCGCACCCAGCTCGACCAACCGTTCGACCGGTTCGGGTTTCAGGTCGAAGACATGCACTGTCTCCCCCGACTTGGTTAGAATGTTGCGGCATATAGGTTCGCCCATAACACCCAATCCAGCAAAGCCAATTACGGGCTGTGTCATCAACCGTCTCCATCGCGATTTTGTATTGTTGGAATTCGTTTCCTCGAATTTTAAAAATAGACCAAAAGGTCTGTCTGGCACAACAGTTTGCCCTGTCCGCTGCATGTGGACCTTGCTGGATCAACGCAGGTGGGTGGCATTGCGGATGGGCTCCTAGTTTTGACTGCAAATCAGTAGTATTTACGACTATTTCCTTGACAAGAATTTTCCTTCCAGGTGATCCTCGGTTGTTGCAGTGCAAAAAATCGATCTGGTTTGGAGGGGGTTGCCATGAAAGCGTCAGGTTATCGAAAGATCAGTGAAACGCGGTATTCCTTGGATCTGTGGGGCTGAGATGCCTTTGCTTCCCTGTATCCCGCCAAAGCGTTGGATAACCGTCTTGACCGCGACAGGTTTGTTGCAAAGCAAAAGTAGGTTCCATGGCGACTGTTGATTTCAATCGAATCTGGAAGCGTTACGGTGATGTCGAAGCGGTAAAGGACGTCAGTCTGAACTGCCCGCAAGGTGAAATGCTCGCCCTGTTGGGGCCATCCGGTTGCGGCAAAAGTTCAATACTGAAGATGGTGGCGGGTGTCGAAGAGATCAGCGAAGGGGAGATCACCTTCGACGCAAAACCCGTATCCCATTTGCCGCCCGGCGCGCGAAACATTGCCATGGTCTTCGAGGATTATGCGCTTTATCCGCATATGACGGCCGCGGAGAATATCGCCTTTCCGCTCAAGGTCCGCGGCGTACCGCGGCGCGAAGCTGCTAAGCGCATCGACGGCTTGATAGACATGCTGTCCTTGGACGATGTGCGGGACCAGCGGGTAAGCGGCCTTTCCGGGGGCGCGCAGCAACGAATCTCTATTGGGCGTGCCCTTGTCCGCGACCCGGAACTGGTTCTATTCGACGAGCCTTTAAGCCATCTCGACGGCGACCAGAAGGTTCAGCTTCGTTCCGAGATCAAGCGCCTCCAGCAGACGGCGAACCTGACCTCTATCCTTGTCACCCATGATCAAAGCGAAGCCATCGCGATGGCCGACCGTGTCGCGGTGATGAACAACGGCGTACTTCAGCAGGTCGGTTCACCACATGACCTGTACGAAACGCCGGCTAACCTGTTTGTTGCCAATTTCATCGGTGAACCGCCGATGAACCTGTATGAGGTGACCGTTCATCAAACGGGTAACCGGATCATTTTGAGGCATGACGGTTTGGCAATCGACTTTGCCGCCGACGTCTTGGGACGTTTCGTGTCCGGGCTGGGCAGCGATGCCGCGACGATCGGCATACGGCCCGAAGATGTTCGGGTCTCGGCTGGACATGGTCAGACGTACGCTACGGACGGCGATGCCGCGGCAACGATCCCGGCGCGTGTCGACTATATAGAACCGCGCGGCGACAGCGATGTACTGACACTCAAGACGGATTCCGGGGCGATTGTCGTAGCGGAAGTCGACGGCCCATCGGAATACGTGATCGGCAGTCCCACTGAGATATCGGTTTCCGTCGGCAAGGTGCATTTCTTTTCGACTGAAACCGGTAATGCGCTGGGTCGCAGGGGAGGGGACGCGTGACCGATCATAACGGTCTGATCCTTAACGAGCTTTCCAAAACGTTTGGCGACAACCAAGCGCTGAACGGTATCGACCTGGACGTTGCGCCGGGCGAGGTCGTTGCGGTTACGGGGCCATCGGGGGCCGGTAAATCGACCCTGTGCAAATGTATCGCGGGCCTGGAACGGCCTGATAGCGGCAGCGTCTTCCTGGGCGGCAGGGAGATCGCCGGGGACCTCCCGGGCGGGCGCGGTGTCGCTTTCCTTTTCGAGAGTTATGCCCTGTATCCGCACAAGACGGTTTTCGAAAACGCCGCATCGCCGTTGCGTGTGCCGGGCCGAAGTTCCTCGCTTTCCGGCGCGGAACTGGCCGACCGGATCGGGCGTGAACTGGACAAACTGGCGATCGGTCATTTGGCGGACCGTCTTCCGTCGGAACTGTCCGGGGGCCAGAAGCAGCGGGCTGCCTTGGCCCGTGCCCTGGTTCAGGATAACGCGGCGATCACCATGCTCGACGAGCCGATATCGCATTTGGACGCTAAATTGCGGCATCGGCTGCGTGGGGAAATCAAACGCGAATTGATGGCGCGGGATGCGCCGGCGATTTGGGTGACGCCCGATGGGTTGGAGGCGCTCTCCGTCGGTGACCGGGTCGCGGTATTGATCGGCGGTAAGATCGCCCAATTCGGGACACCGCGAGAGATTTGGGAAAACCCGGCCAGTGTCGAGGTCGCCCGATTGATTGGCGACCCACCGATGAATTTGCTGTCGGCGCGACTTCAGGATCGCGACGGGACAGTAACGGCTGAACTGGATGACGGCATGCACCTTATTCTGCCACCCGACAGCGTCGAGCGGTTGGTGGCGGCATCGGGCAAGCAGAGCCTTCAGGATGGGGCCGTTACCATCGGGGTCAAACCAAGGGATATCCGGATTATCCGACTGGAAGATGTCGGCGTGATGACATCCGAGGTCGTGTCCCTTGAGCCCTTCGGGAAGCACAGTCTTGTCACTTTGTCGCTTGGGAAGTCTTTCGTCCGCGTGAAAGCCAGAGATGACATGGGTGTTCGGCCTGGGGAACGCGTCGGGCTGAGGTTCACCGGACCGGTGACATTTTTTAAAGCAAAGACGGGAAGCCGCATCGTTACGGGGTGGGAAGAACAAGGAGGCGAAACCGAGCGACGGGCTGTGCCCGCGCTCTAAAAAACGGGAGTGGAGTATGGGTATCGAACAGTTAAGGGGCGCATCGACTGCGATGCGGATAGCCGGACTGGCTATGGCCGTGTCATTGGCCGTAAATGTCACACCGGCAGCGGCATGGACCTACAAGGAAGCAGCTGAGCCGTATAAGGGCGCAACGATTAGAGTTCTCGACGAAATTACGCCGCTTCAGGAAATCCTGAAGACGATCGTTCCGGAATTCACCGCGGAGACGGGCATCAACGTCGAGTATGAGCTGCTCAACCATTTCGAGGTCATCAACAAGGGCCAGGCCGATATGTTGTCCGGCCGGGGCTACTACGATGCGATCATGCTGCACGGTTTCCAAGTTGGTCCTATGCTGTCCGCCGGCGCGTTGATGGCGATCGATGAAATGGTCGCCGATAAAGCCTTGATGAATCCGGACTTCGACGAAGCGGACATGATCAACCCGGCTTACGCCACCACGGCGGTCAGCGGCGGCAAACGCTACGGTTTCATCAACTGGAACTACAATCAGATCTATTGGGCGCGCGGGGACCTTCTGTCCCATCCCGACGAAATGGCCGCGTTCAAGGCGAAATACGGATACGAGCTTAAACCGGCATCGACCTTCAAGGAATTGCGCGATGTCGCCGAATTCTTTACGCGTCCCGCGGGCGCGACCTTGGCGGGCGAGACGCTTGAAAGCGACTTCTATGGAATCGTCATGGAAGGGATCAAGGGCGGTTCAACCTTCCTGTCGCTTTGGGGCAATTTCATGAAGTCCTATGGCGGCGATATCGTCGATGCGTCGGGCAAGCCGGCCTTCGATACGCCGGAAAACATCGCTGCGATCAAAACCTGGGCGGAACTTTGGAAATTCGCACCCCCGGGTATGGCTGAATACTCCTTGATCGATGTACCGACGGTCATGGGTAACGGGATTGCGGCACAGGCCATCGCCTGGTCCGACTTCGTGCTTGGCATCGACAAGGATGGCGTGTCGCCCTATTCGGGAAAATTCGTATATGGCCCCATTCCTCACAAAGAGGGTATGGTCGAAGCGCGCAGCGTGGAAGCCGAGCCGTCGGTGACTGTCATCAGCACTCATACGGAAAACCCCGAAGCGACCTTCCTGTTCCTGCAATGGCTGGCCGAGCGACGTCAGCAGGAAGCGTTGCTGAAAGCCGGCCAGGGTGGAGTTCCCATTCGGGAAAGCAGCTGGGCCCTTCCGGTCATGCAGAACGGCAAGCTGGCCGGTTTGTTCAAGGCGATGGAAAGCTCACTTGAAGTCGCGACAGGCAAGCCGAAGATGCCGGATTTCTATGAACTCTATGACGTCCTGACCGGTATCTCGCAGGAAATCGGTCTCGGCCGTCTTTCCCCGGAAGAAGGGGCAAAGAAGGCCCAAGCTGCGATGCTGGATATCTGTGATCCCTGCCTGCTGAACTAGCAGATAGGACCCTATGCGTGGGGAAGGTTTGCCAAGGCGTGCTTTCCCCACGTCCTACTACCGCGCCAATACCCCGGGGATGACATGACCGACGTGCCGATTGAAGACATGCCAAATCAAGGCGGACCAAGCAAAGCCGTCGTGAAGCGCCAACCCAGTCATGGGGAGCCGGTTTGGTATCCCTACCTTTTAATGGCCCCGGCGATGATCACATTGACCATCGTTGCCCTGCTTCCTTTTCTGTTCGCGGTCTTTATCAGCTTCCATGAAATGAAGTTCGGAAAGTTTGGGGACTTCGCGGGTTTTGGCAATTATGTGGAACTGTTGTCGGACGGTCGGTTCTGGAATGCCTTGGGCGTGGCCGTGCTGTTCGTGGCCATCGCGGTTCCATTGGAGTTCATGCTGGGACTCACGGGTGCTCTGGTCCTCAGCCGGCCGATTTGGGGACGCTCGGTTCTTATCCCGTTTCTCTTTATCCCGACCATGATGGCCCCGATTGTTGTCGGGCTGCTTTGGAAAATTATGCTGGCGGGTTCCTGGGGGCTGTTGTCCTACAATGTAATCGAGCCCCTCGGCCTGGCGGGGGAGACGTCGATCTTCGCTTCGCCCGATTATGCGCTGTTCGCTCTTATCTTCGTCGATATCTGGCAATGGACGCCGTTCATGATGCTGGCCTTCTTCGCAGGTCTTCAGGCGCTTCCTATCAATCCGTTTCGCGCTGCGGCGGTCGATGGCGCCAACCCGATACAACGCTTCTTTTGGCTGACCTTGCCGATGATGACACCCTTGCTCGTGGTGATCGGACTGCTCCGCCTGATCGACGCTTTCAAAGTCTTCGACAGCATCTTCATCCTGACAGGCGGCGGGCCTGGTACGCAAACCGAAATGCCCAGTGTTCTTGCCTATAAGATGACATTCGAGTTCTGGAATATAGGGGAAGCTTCGGCATTGGCGGTCGTGGTTTGGGTCCTGTTTTTTGTCTTCTGCAATGTCTTCTACCAAGTTGCTAAGAAGAAGCTGAACGCGTTCTGACCAAGGAATTGGATTGATGCAAAGAACATTGACGGCGCGCGACGCCTTCAGACGAAAGACGTTATGGACCGCGCTGGTCGTGGCGGCGGCGGCTTTCATCCTGTTCCCGGTGATCTGGATGATCGGCATGATGGTGAAACCGACCGACATCATGTTCGCCCGGCCGACGGAATGGCTCTTCGTGCCGACGCTGGAACATTTCAACTATGTGTTTGAGCAGAAGTTCCATCATTATCTGCTGACCTCGGTGCTGCTGGGGCTGATCTCAACCCTTTTGGTCGTGATTATTGGAACACCGGCGGCTTATTCCTTTGCCCGGTTCGAAATGCGGGGCAAGGACGATCTGTTTCTGTTCGTTCTGGCATCCCGCATGGCGCCGCCGGTCTGCCTGGTTATTCCCTATTACCTGATCTTCGCGCGGATCGATTTGTTGGATACCTTCATCGGCCTGACGCTGGCCTATATGACCTTCAATCTTTCCTTCTATATTTGGGTGTTGCGCAGTTTCTGTCGGGACCTTCCGGCGGAGCTTGAGGACGCCGCGCGTCTTGAAGGATGGTCACGTGTCCAAATTTTCCGCCGTATCGTCCTGCCCCTTCTACGGAATGGTATCGTGGCGACATCCGTCCTGTGTTTCATTTTCGCTTGGAACGAATTTCTGTTCGCCTTCATGCTCGGTGGAAAAGCGGTGAAGACGTTGCCGGTCGCGATACCGACTTTGATTACGACGCAGGGCGTTCGCTGGGGGGAAATGGCGGTTGTCGGGATGGTGGCGCTGGCGCCGGTCCTGATCGCCGTCTTCTTCCTGCAACGTCATATCGTGCGCGGCCTGACGATGGGCGCGGTGAAGGGTTAGGCGGTTTTGCAAATCATGGGTGAAGTATGAGTACGGTACCGAAGCAAGTCGATTATATCGTCTGTGGTGGGGGCGCGAGCGGTTGTGTCGTGGCGGCGCGACTGGCTGAGCGGTCCGATGCGACCGTCCTGCTGCTTGAGGCCGGCGGAGACGAACGCGTTCCGGACGTGGAAGACTCACGTGTCTGGATGAAGAATATCGGGTCGGAACGGGACTGGTGTTTCACGACCGAACCGCAGCCATCCCTGAACAACCGGCGCGCACCGCTTCCCATGGGACGGGTCCTGGGCGGCGGGTCCAGTATCAACGGCCTCGTTTGGGCCCGGGGGCACAAGGCCGACTTCGACTCATGGGCCGAGGAGGCCGGCGATCCGGGCTGGTCCTATGACAGCGTTGTCGAGGTCTACAAGCGGATCGAGAATTGGCTGGGCCCATCCCATCCAAGGCTGCGCGGGACGGGTGGGCCGGTTTCCATCACCCTACCTGATAATCCGGTTCCCGTGGCGTCGACCTTGATGGACGCCGCCGGGAAGGTTGGAATCCCCGCCTATGAGGATTTGAATGCGGAGGCGATGGAAGGGCCTGGTGGATGCGGCATTCCCAACGTCACCGTGGAAGACGGCGACCGTCGGGTGTCGATGGCCAGCGCCTATATTCGCCCAGCCATGGAACGGGAGAACCTGAAAGTCATCCTGGGGGCGGAGGTCGACCATATCCGGTTCGAGGGTACTCGAGCATCGGCGGTAAGTTTTGTTTTGGACGGTCAGGAGCATACGGTCGAAGCGTCCCGAGAAATCGTTCTGTCGATGGGCGCGATCAATACGCCGCGGGTATTGATGCAGTCCGGGATCGGCGATGAAGATCACCTGAAGAAACACGCCATCGACCTGCACCAGCACTTGCCGGGGGTCGGTCGGAATTTCCAGGATCATATTCTGCTTGCGGGATGCGTTTGGGAATATGTAACGCCGGAACCGCCGCGTAACAATTCCGCTGAATTCACCTTCTTCTGGAAAAGCGAGTCCAGCCTGCCGTCGCCGGACATCCAGCCGATGCTGGAAGAATGCGCCTTTGGCAGTGAAGTGACGCGGCCCCAATTCGACTTGCCCGATGACCCCGCAACCGCCTGGACCCTGGCGCCGGGCCTAGTCGCGCCGAAAAGCAGGGGATATCTGGAATTGACGGGAAAACGACGTCAGGATCCGATAAAGGTTCATACGAATTTCTTGAGCGAGCCGGCCGATATGAAGGCGCTGACACGCTGCCTCGAGATCTGCCGGGAAATCGGGAATGCCGAGGACCTCCGCCCCTTCGTGAAACAGGAATTGATGCCCGGTCCGTTAAAGGGGGCTGCGCTGGAAGAGTTCGTTCGGGACGCGGCCGGCACCTATTTCCATCAGACCTGCACGGCCAAGATGGGCCGCGATGCGATGTCCGTTGTCGATGGCGCGTTGCGGGTCTACGGCGTGGACGGCTTGCGCATTGCGGATGGCTCAATCATGCCGACGATCACCACGGGCAATACTATGGCGCCCTGTGTGATGATCGGGGAGCGCGCAGTGGACCTTATTCTGGGCGCGTGACTTCAATCAATCGGCGCTGAACACGAAGCCTTTCCCATTGGCATTGCTGGTAATTGAACCGAAGGTCGGGGCCGGGAAATGTGCCGGAAAAATAAGGTTTCCGGTATCCGCATGTTTTTCCAGCAAGGCCATGCGCGACTGCCGCGACATGTCCTGATCCGTGTCGGCGACGCAGCTCAATTGCGGTTCGGCCAGTTGAATCCGGTGATGGATCACATCGCCGGTCATCACGCCGGCTTTGTCGCCGGACGCGATATTCATAACCATCTGTCCCGGCGTGTGGCCGATGCAGGGTTCAAGCCAGATGCCGGTGTCGAAATCGAAGTCGTCTTCAACCAGGACGGCCCGTTCGGCCCGCATCAGCGGTTGGACGCTATCCTCGAAGGCGACGCGGTGAACATTCTCAGGATTGCTGGCATAGAGCTTGTCCCAGTATTCGTACTCCTTCCGCGACATCACGTATTTCGCGTTCGGGAAGGTGGGGACCCATTCGCCGTTCAGCAGTTTGGTATTCCAGCCGACATGGTCCCAATGCAGGTGGGTGCACATCACGAAGTCGATATCCTCGGGCCCGCAACCCGCCGCGGCAAGGGTCTCCATATAGTTCGTATTGAGGTTCGAGAAGGCGGGTCGGTGAGGCCTGACCTTGTCGTTCCCGCAACAGGCATCGACCAGGATATTGTAACGTTCCGTGCGAACCAGATAGCTGTGAAAGCTGAGGATGATTTCGCCGTCAGCCGTCAGGTTTCCCAGCGGCAGGTCCCGTTGGGCGGCCGCGAACATTTCGTCGGTCATGGCGGGAAAGAACTTCTGCGCATGCAGCAAGGGCCCGGCGGTCTCATGCACGCAATGGACGGCTATGGATCCGATATCGACATGTTCCATTGATACGCATCTCCCTGTTCGCGGGTAGAGGAGGATAGGCTTAATCGGTGCGGTTACTGCACCGTTACAGTCCCGCGCTCGATCGTGAAGGATCGTTCGATTAATTCGCGGACATGCTGCTCGTTCGAGTCCGCAATCAACACGGACATGCCCTCTTTTTTCAGTTCGAAGATGATCTGCGCCAGGCGTTGTGCCAGTGCCGGCGCAACCCCTTCGAACGGCTCGTCCAGCAGAAGCAGCTTGTTGCCGCACAGCAGCGCCCGGGCCAGGGCGACAAGTTTCTGCTGACCACCGGACAATTGGTTGGCGCGCCGGTCGCGGAAATTCGCAACCTCCGGGATCAGGGAATAGACCCATTCCAGGCGCTTGTCCGCATCCGCCATCTTCGTCGACCAGGCCGGCAGCATGACGTTGTCCTGAACTGTGAATTCCGGCACCAGTTTGCGGTCTTCAGGCATGTAACCGAAGCCCATCCCGGCCCGTTCATGGGTCGGGGATTTGGAAAGGTTCACAGCATCGAATTCGACGTCGCCTTGCATACCGTCGATAAGCCCCATTACCGCGCGCATGAAGGTGGTCTTGCCGGCGCCGTTGCGGCCGATCAACCCCGCCATCATCTGGGCGGGAAGGTCGAGCGAAACGTTGTCCAGAACCTGCTGCGACCCGAAATAGACATTCAAATTTTTTACCGTAAGCATATCGCGTTGTCCTCTCAGCCAGCCACTGGGGCGTGAACCGTCTCGCCGATGACGAACTGGCGAACCTGTTCGTCGGCAAGCGCGTCTTCGGGCTTGGCGTCGGCGATGATGCGTCCGTCATAGAAGGCCAAGACGCGCGTGGCATAGCGGCTGATGATTTCCATATCGTGTTCGACGAACAGGATTGTTACGTCCTGTTGCTTCAGCGCCGTGACGACGATGTCCATGATACTGAATTTTTCGGCCGCGGTGACCCCACTGGTCGGTTCGTCCAACATCAACATTTTTGGATTGTGAACGCTGGCCATCGCGATATCGAGAAGCTTGCGAACGCCTTGCGATAAGGTCTGCGCAATTTGGTCCCGGTATTCGAGGATTTCGTAACGGGCCAGGATCTCCTCACACCGCTTCGCGCGTTCGTCCGTGGCAAGCGGCTTCCAGAAAGGCATCGTGCCTTCCTCGGCGATACCCATCGCGATCATCAGGTTGTCGAAGGTGGTGCCGGATGAGAACAGCTGCGGGATTTGGAATGACCGGCAGATGCCGATTTCGGTGGCGTCCTTGGGATTGAAACCGGTGATGTCGCGGTCGTAGAAGAACAGCTTACCGCTCGTCGGGGCCAGATATCCGGTGACCATATTTACAAAGGTGGTCTTTCCGGCGCCATTGGCCCCGATCACGCCGATCACTTCACCTTCGTCGATGGTTATGTTGATATTATCGGCCGCGTTAACCGCGCCGAAGGACTTGTACAGGCTTTCAGCGCGAAGAATTGCCGTCATCTTTGCCCTCCTTTGAGCGTTCGATAAGGCTCCATAGACCGCCCGGCAGGAACATGATCACCGCCAGCAAACAACCACCGACAACGAACTGCCACGCTTGCGGCGCATATTCGATGGCGAATGTCCGGAGAATTTCAAAAACGACGGAACCGAGCAGCGGGGCGATGACATTGCCCACGCCCGACAGGATGGTCACGAAGACGAACTCGCCCGACTGGATCCACCAAACCATTTCAGGATCCACATGGCCTATGGCGATCGCGGCCAATGCACCGCCGGCCCCTGCCATGGTTCCAGCAATAACGATCTTGAAATGCACCGCGCGCTTCGCGGAAAAGCCGAGGTATTCGACCCGCAATTCGTTGTCCTTGATGGCACGGCTCAACCGACCCATCGTGCTGCCCAGGTAACGATTGACGAACAGGCACGCAAACCAGGCGACCACGGCAGCGGTGATGTACAGCATACGCTGCATGACAATCGGCTCTTCCGGGACGAAGCCGAGATAGCTGGTTTCCACGACATTGAAACCGTCCGTCGAGCCCAAGCTCTCGCTCTTCACCAGGATACCGAAGAAGATCATCGAAAAGGCGAGGCACAGCATGGCAAAGAAGATTTCCCGGTAGCGGCGCAGCAGGAAGCCAAGCGCGAAAGCCAGGAAACCGGCCGCCACGGCGCTGATCAACACCAAGAGCAAGGCATCCGTTATCGGCAGATATTGCGGCAGGATACCGACCATATAGGCGCCGGCGCCGTAGAACAGTCCTTGCCCGAACGAGACCAGGCCCGTACGCCACAGCAGCATGAGGCCAAGGACGACAAGTCCCTTCGCCAAGCTGATAATGCCGAGGAAGATAGCCCAATCCGGCATGAACAGGCCAAGTGCCAGGATGACCGGCAAGCCTATCTGCAGTAGATTGCTTCGGAAAGCGGGTGACATGCGGCCTCCTATATCTTGCGGGCCTTCTGGCGCATGAACAGGCCTTCAGGCCTGAAGATCAGCACCAGGGTCATCACCGCATAAATGACGAATAACTCGACTTCGGGCAAAAGGTGAACCGCCGCCGCTCGGGCCAGTCCGACGACTAGCGCGCCGATAATCGCGCCCCAAATGCTCCCCATGCCGCCGATGACGACGATGGCGAAGGCCAGGACAATGACTTCAACGCCGATGCCCGGCGCCACGGAGATTTTTGGCGCCATGACCGCGCCACCAAGACATCCAAGCGTAGCGCCGATAATGAACGTCACGGTGAAGTAGCGCTTTACGTTGATACCGAAGGCCGCGGCCATTTCGGTGTCATGGATGACCGCCAGCAGAAGGCGGCCTTTTGCCGTACGGTTGAGCAGCAGCCAGGTTCCCGCCGCCAGCGCGACAGCCAAGCCGATCAGCGCCAGATCGTAGTTTGAATAGAAAAGCGTGCCGAATTGGATGTCGCCGAGCAGTGAATAGGGCTCAAAGGCGAAATAGGCGTTCCCGCCCCAGATCCAGATGATCACGTCTTCAAGCATCAGGAAGCTGGCAAAGGTCACAAGCACGATGATCACTTCGTCCTTGCCGTACATCCGTTTAAGCAGGCCGACTTCCAGCAATAGCCCGAAAATGATGCCGAGCCCTATGGCTATTGCGAACATCAAGGCGAAGCTGCCGTAGTCGGGGAAGCCGCTGGCAAACCACCAACCGATCGCGGTCGCGGAAGCATAGGCGCCGAAGGCATAGAAAGAGCCATGCGCGACATTGAGAATTTTCATGACGCCGAAGATCAGCGTCAGACCGAGAGCGACGAGGAAGAGATAGGAGGCCTCGATCAGCCCGTCGATCAGGATTGCAGTTGCGGTAAGCATGGACGGTTCCCTAAAAGGCCTGTCTTCGGGTTGAGCCGTTTGTTTCCAGAGTATCCCGACAGTTCGTCCCGTTCGAACCCGTTTCATCGCCTAGCGCAAGATTGCCAGCGTGGCGGCGATGATCGCGGGGGCGACCAGGGACGAATTGCGAAAAGAGTGAAAACGTGCCGCCACAGAAAACTGTCACGGCACGTTTCTCATCAGTCGCAGGCTAGCATTTGGCGCCCTGCATTCCCCCTTTGATCCAGTCGACGCTGTTCACGCCGGCCGGCGGGTTAACGCATTCGGCGGGATATGTGACGACATCGGTAATCGTCTGCTCACCCGTGTCGCTGTCCCATTTGGCGATGCCGTAGGCCGTCGGTGTAATGGCCTGCTGGCCTTTGCCGAGCTTCATGTCGATTGTCGTGCCGAAGGCTTCGAAGGTCTTGTGACGCAACCCGGCGGCGACATCGTCGACCGAAGGCTTTGATCCGCCGCTTGCCGCCGCTGCATTGTCATAGGCGATCTTCATGGCGATGAAAGCTTGGGCCATGTGATAGGACGGGAAGGTCGGCTTCGTGCCGAAGCGGTCCGCAAAAGTCTGGCTGAGCCATTTGCTCAGTTCCGTTTCCTTCGCAAGGATACCATATGGGCCTCGTGCGCCGATGATCACACCGTCGGGCAGCTTGCGTCCCAGGCGTTGCGTAACGCTTTCGCCTGTGGTCAGCAGCATCTTGGTGCGTTTGTGCAGGCTACGCGCACTGGACTGCAGGATGAAGCTTTCCAGATCGCCACCCCAGAATGAGGTATGCAGCACTTCCGGCGGGGACACAGACAGGCGCGAGATTTCTGCGCCGTACTGGCCCTGGAAGATCTTCGGCCATAGCGGTTCCGCGGCTTCCGAACCCGGCAGGACACTTTGCATTGCCAAGTCGAAGTCGCGCCAGCTGTCCTGACCCCATGCGTAGTTCTGATTGATGCCCTGATAGGTTTTCGTGTCGCCGAACTTGGTCGCTATGTAGCGGGCAGCCCCGACACTGTCCATTGTGGCATGGGCGCTTGTCCGGAAGACGTATTGATAGTCCGCGTCTTCGAAAATGCGCGGCGTGCCGCAGTCGAATAGGATCGTGAAGGTCTTCAACTCCTCCGCAACCGGCGCAACCGCTAGGCAACTGCCTGAGGAGATGTAGCCGATCACCGCGTCCACGCCCTGGCGCTGAACCATGTTGCGGTATTCGGTGACCTGCTTGGTCGTACCCCCGGATTCGTCGATATAGACGGCTTCAATTTCCATCCCGCCGGCACCTTTGGTGTTGTAAGGGGCTGGAACGTTGCCGGCGTTGATCGCTTCGACCATCAGTTCGGCGGCGTTGCGCGCCGGAATACCGAATGGACCGGCCGCGGCACCGGTATAGAAGCCGACGACGCCGACTTTTAGTTTTTCCTGTGCCTGGGCGGCACCGGAAATTGCAGTCATAGCGCCTGCGACAAGGCAGGCTGCCACGCTTGTGCCGCGCAGCAGATTCTTGATGCTCATAGATTTCCTCCCTGAACGATCGATCAGATTTAACAAATTATGTTGTTCTTCTTGTTTCGTACCGATCATGCACAGCTCGGGCGGATATGGTCAACTGCATGCAGTCGTATGCAGATAAATAAAATGCGATACGATGGAGCACTTTATGTTCCAGAGCAGTAATGGCATTGGCTGGCCGGAAAAGATTGAAATCAAGCAATGGGACGTGATCGGCGGCAAGATAAGGCGGAAAACACCAGGTGAGATCCGTGATCAGGCACGGCGTTTTGGGCGATTTGCCTCAATTCGATCCGATCTTGAAAATGGAGAGCTGCCGTCTCAGCGTCGATATCTGACCGAAGAAGCCAAATAGGCGACACTTTCCAATTTCTCCATCCGTCCTACCGCCGAATTGACCCGATCGCGGTCGGTCGGGCGGACGCAGGAACGGACAGGTAAAGGGCCTGGAAAGATGGGATCGGCTTCACTGTGTAGGCGATGGTTTGACGGAATTGTCGGGAATGGCAACACGCGTCACTTTGGTGAGAGCGCCTTGGCCGTCACCTTTGCTTGTCGCTGTACCCGACTTTGACCGAGGCTGCCGCACAAGCACCCGCCAAAAGCCAGAATAACCGCTGATAGGCGATATCGTGCACAAGTCCGAACATGGCAAAAAGCAGCAGCAGTCCTAGTGTCAGCATGAAAGCAGGCGCTCTATTCGGGGTGTAGGACCGGATGTATTTGAACGCGACAGCAAGGGGAAGGCTTAACGCGATGGCCAGCCCAACCAACCCGAACTCGGCCAGAAGCCAAATGGGAACTGAATGGATGACGAGTTGCTTGCCGTTTTCGCCAAAGTGTCTGTTGGCAAAGCTTCCAAGCCCTTCGCCAAAAATGGGATTGGCCATCCACATTTCCAATCCCACGCGTATGGTGAGAAGGCGCTCGGACGTGCTGCCGCCCACGATGAGATCGGCGTCCGGAGTGTGGTTGAAAGGAAGCCTATCCACCCCGGAAACATTGGAGATATACGAGAAAATACTGACGAGACCGATGACCGTGCCAGCCCAAAAAACCGCCAAGCCGAACATTTTCCAGGGCAGAAGCCGCAACAGCAAGGCGATGGCCAGCAAGATTACCATGCAAGCCAGACCGCTCAGGGAATAGGATCGCCATATACCAAGCATGATCGAGCCAAGCAGGAAGGAAAGTAATATCGGCGGAAGTTTCTTCTTAAACGGGACGGAATAGGCCAGAAGCGCGACAAGCCCGGTTAACAATTGCAATGCAAAGGCGTTCCGGTTTTTGACGAAGCCCTCGAAGTTGGAAGCTATGAACTCAAAGCTGCCAGATGCGATTTCGAATTGCCGGTGGGCTAAGTCGAACAGCGTGATCATGGCGCCGCCAACGATAATGACCTCCGCCAAGCGCCTGAGACTATGGAGCCCCAAGGTCGAGACGCACATGGCGCCGATGGATACATACCCTAAAATCACGCTCCAACCGATCAGACGGTTGTTCAGCGCCCAATCGGTGACACCGATTCGGGCCGCGCCATTCAGAAACCCGCCGATCAAGAGCAGGGTTAAGGCGAGCATCCAGTACAAGAAGAAACGAGGGACCTCGGCGGGCAGTTTTTTGCTGGTGGTCCAGGTCAATAGGAAAAGGGCCAACCCCATGAGCGCCATCGGATCGCCAAGATTCAGGGAAACGACTGTGCCCTCGAACGGGATGTGCATCGAGAAGAACAGAAATAAAACCGTCAAGGGCCCCGCGACCAACAGGACGATAGAATTTGTCGTTCTAGACTGAACCTTTGCGACGGTGAGAACGGATTCTTGATCTTTCGAGTCCTCAGCCGATTTTGCAGGCAAAGCTGATGTCGCAAGCGGCTTGGCCAGAAACACTGATGAAATCAGAACCGAAACGGTCGCAAGCACACCGAGAGTAACGGAAGTCCCGACGGCCTCGGGCGCTGGCACGCCCAATTTACCCAGAACGAAAATCGATGTTAGCTCGCGGATTCCCCAGCCATTCACACTCAAAGGCATGGCGGCGGCGAAACTGACGATCGCCCCGGCTGCGAAGAGCGTTGTCAGAGATGGCGCGCTTGGTCCGATAATACGCTCAGCGATGATCGCGTAGGTGAGGGCCATAAGAATCTGGGCGGCAAGCGTCAGGGCCAGCATGGCGCCTATTCGCGACAAAGCCGTTCTGGACACCATGCGGCGCAGCAGTTGCTGTTCACGCGTCCAACGGAAAATGGCCAGCGATGCCGCAGTGACAAGGCACATGGCCAGAACAGCTTCCGGCAAAGAGGCTTCGGCCAGCGCCGTGTAGAGTTGCCGTGAACCGAAAACCTCGACCCATCCGAAGACCAGCAAAGCCAGGCCTGAAATGGCGAGTAACAGTTTTTCGGTGAATACGAGGGCCGTGACGGTCGCAACGCTCACACCCTGCCGCCGCAATAACGCAAACCGCCCAACGACGTTGCCGACGAGGTTCAAAATGAAAATGCTGGACAGTAGGCCGGCAACAAAGGCGCGAATGCAGGCGAAGGTGCTGATATCTCGCGCGCCGAAATACGACAACAGATACTTCAGCCGGCCGATCCCCAGTGCAAGATTGCCCAGCAACAGTCCCAGCGCGACCAGGACGGTAAAGATCGACAATTCGTCGACCTTTTCCCAAATCGCTTCAATCCGGTAGTTGTAAAAGAGATAAACCAAAATGCCCGTCGAAATGACGATGGGCAGTAGGAATTTAGCCCATCTCTTAAACGGGTGCTTTATCGGGGCAAGCTCAGCAGTCATTTAACGATGTTTGCATTGTTCGGTTGGGGCATATCGGTCGGCGCCGCAGGATCGGCAAAAATACGTGAACTGTATGAGGCAAATTGCCGACAAAGCCCACCACCAAGTTTGCCACAAGCCGATGCTGAAATACGCGATGACGAACCAGGACGTGGCCCATGCAACAGTATAGCGCGCGGCACTCGGCGATCCGATTTTCGCCAATGAGAATGCCGCATAGACAACGACGAGGCAGAACGACACCGCGCCGACAACACCCAGCTCAAGGTGAAGTTGCAGGGCGGCGTTATGTGGGTGAAGGGGAAGCGCAGGACTGCTCCGCAAGGTTGGGAAGGTTTGATCCAGCTTATCCAAATAGGGGGAAAATGACTCGACATCGCCAAGTAATATTTCGGCCCCGGGCAGCGTGCGGCCCACATCGACGCCCCATCCGAATAAAGGCTTTTCATCACTGCGCGATGCCACGAAGTTCCAAATGCCCAAACGATGCGCGGCGGAAAAAGCCCCTGTTTGCCGTACTGCGGATACCGCTGCATTCAAAAAGGCTTCATTCTTAATGGCATAAGGTATTGCCAGCACGGACACGAAGACGACCGCGCCAAAAAGTATCGTGGCCGCTTTTCTATTCAGTGACGTGACTAGAAATGCACCGAAACCGGCCGCTGCCGACAACGCTCCCGATGTACTGCTGGACCAAAAAAGCACTAAGGGAAGAGAGATAACCAACGCCCATGAAACAAGATTCTTTCCAGCCCTATGCGCGGCGTAGGCCGCCGGCCAAGCCAGCATCACCATGTAGGTAGACGGTCGATTCAGAAACTGCGCCTTGAATTCGTCGCTTTCGGAGGCCCAGATGGTATTTGAAAGTAGGCCGAATACTTTTTCCGAAACAAATAATGCAGCGAACCCGGTAACGGCGAACACAACCGACAACATTAGACGGTGTGAGGCGGGGGGTACCCGCTGTGCCGCGAAGACAGCCAGAAAGCCAATTGCAAGCAGCAGGCCCAGGCGCTTCAACCGTTGCAAACTGTCGGCCGGATTGCTCGACCAAAAGCAACTCGCGGCGATATAGACGAGGCAAATCCCGGTTATGCCTATCCAAACCAGCATCTTGCGGTCCGGGACGAGGCAGACGGTGAAACCAGGGTCGAGACGCCATTGCACGAACAATGCGAGCGATAGAAATATCGTGAGCAATATCAAGGCAATAGGGGCTTGTTGTGACGCTATGAGTGAAAGGAAGGGAAGCGCGCAGAATATGCTCAGGACTGCCAGGATAAGCACCGTCAGTACCATATTCCGCTTCGGTTGCTGAACCATACACTTCTGTCACTATAGTGTTCGGGAGTTCGCTGGCCCTGGTGACGAGTTTCCACGTTGAATTCACCGTCAGCCCAGAACTGAATACAGCGAGTCTTGAGATCCCCCAATCGGTTGAGTCAAATTAACAGCGATTTACTTGCCGATTGCTTCGGCGCGGGGTTTGAAGGCACCGAGCCCTTGGGGCATTGCAGGGGCAAGCATTGCTGATGAAACGGACCGCTGCTGGCGACAATGCCTTCATTGCTGAGGTCTAAGGGCAAAGGCAGATGGAATTGCTCGCTTCCAATTTTTTCCCGAAGTAGCTGACGACCGTCCAAATCCACCAATTGCTTGCACCGCTGGAGCCCGAGAGGGCGACGTGAGGCCGTCTGGCGGTCCCTCCGGCCATTTTGCCTATCGCTCCGATTGGGGGGGCGTTTTTACGGCCGTGAGACTCGTACTCCTAGCATGGCTTTGGGGCACACAATCCCAAATAGCTAATTTGTGGACCTTGGGCGAGTCGCTACAGCCTCCTTTTGCGTCAATCCATTAGACCAAGGGGGTACATATGGACGCTTTCAACACACTGACCGTCATACGGATGGTCTCATATTTGTGCGAGAAGTTGGAGGAGGCGGGTCTGACTCTGCGTCTTCTAGGACCGGGGCGGGAACTCGAGATGATCTATAAAGGGGCGAGGCCAGACCGCATCGCGCCTCAGAAGATCTTCCGGGACGATGCATTGGCCACGTCCGCGGAACTGCTGGATGCTTTCTGGCTGGTCGCCCTGGACCGGTACGGTCCGGCGATCTTTCAGGCCTGCCGGGGGATCGATCTGGGCGATCGGTCATTGGCCGATCATCTAACGACGGACGGCGGCCTCTACGTGCCCGGAAACCAATGGGAGAACAATCCGATCCCGGAGGTCCGGGCCGCGGCTGCCTGGCGATTGCACGGTGTTGGCTGCTATTTCGGCGAAACCTGGTTCCGGCCCGAAAGTGACGATGTGCCGGGCTTCCGGGGTAAGGGCATATCGGACTTGATCCTGCGCCTGGCCATGGGAACCGCTTTTTGCCGCCATGAGGCGCGGTTCATGTTCGGGTTTTGCGAGCAGGCACTCGCCGTAAGGGGCATTCCGATCCAGTACGGACATTATCAATGCTATCCGCATGGGGCGACCTGGACCCGGCCGGACGGGACACAGGACGATGTTTGGCTGACCTTTACGGCCGCATCGGACTTTGGGGATTTATTCGGTGGGTTTGCCCGGGACCGGTATATCCCGCAGCACACATGAGGCAACCAGGACGCCGGCTTCCCCATCGGAGCCGGTGATCGGCGTAATCAGGCGGCGGTAGGATTCCCGTTGTCCCCGGTTTTCCTCGTCCGGGATGAATGCGTGGACGTCTTGCAGAATGGGGATGCGTTGTTCCAGTGCACGGTAATAATCGCTGTCGACGGCCCGTTCGAATTCGTTCGCGTCTGACTTCAGCGTCGGCGTCCCGATGGATTTGGCGCACCATTCCAGCCCGTGGAACCGTGCGGCCGCCGACCGGCGGCCGATCGCTTCTGTGAAAAATTGCCCATCCCGATGAACCAGTTTTATCAGTTCGTCTTCGTTTGCCGCCTCACTGTTGCGCCAATCCGCAAGATGCGCCTGCAACAGTGGGGACGAAGCCAGGATCTGTGCCGGGGGAAGGTCGACGATAACTGTCCGGGGAGTCAGCTCCAAAGACCTGTAGCGAAGGAAATCGGCCGCCATCGCCTCAGCTTGCTGGCGCGTCATCGCTTGGCGGCGGACCTTGCTGGAACCATCCATCGGCGCGAAGGCCAGGGGATAGAGCCTATGAGCTAGGCCGGCCATCAGGCATTCGTGGTTTACGTCCGCAACATTGAAGCGAAGTTCCGCGACATTGCCTGCCCAGATCAGGATGACGGCACCCATCTTCAGGACATACCGCATGGTTTCGTGGTACGGGTCGTCCTGCTTCTCAAAGCGGAAAGAATCCTCCGCCGTGATCAGCCAGGCACCGTCCTCCGGTAAAAGTGCGTCGGGTCTTAACTGCTCCGGCTTCAACCGCTACCCACCTTACGCTTCAAATCGGCAACCGCACTATCGAACAAGGCAGCGTTATCGATCAGTGCCGCTGCGTCGGGATCGTGCAGCCAGCCGGCAAAATGCTCAGCGAGTTTGTCCTGCAAGGGGCTGTCCTCGTCGATTGCGGCCATCACGAGCATCTTCAAAAGAAACAACTTCGCCGTATCAGGACGGGCGGGTCTGGGGCGCTTTTTGGGGCGCCTCTCCAGCCAATTTGCACTGTTTTTCACGGCGTTGTCCTTCATACGTATTACCGGACGTTAAGTTTGAATGACTGTCTGTGTCAAATGGTCAAAGAGTTACGACAAAAGTAGAAATGGTCCGAAACCAAATTTCTGTATTGTAATACCGCAAATTTGGCTTTGGTAATACTTGCCTGCGACGCTATTTATTGTGTGATTTCTCGCCGACCAATCGCGAATGTAGTGCCGCGACGCAGTATTCGATGGTTTCATCGTCCAGCGGCAGCAATTCCACGTCCCGCATGGCGACGAGCTCCCGGCGGAAGTCGGCCAGTTCCGGCGAGGTGGCGCCCGGCGTGTGTTTCTCGTCCTCAATCGTATCGGATTGCTCAAGCAATAGGCGATGCGGAAGCACTTGGTAGAGCGCCGACAATTCACACAAAGTCTCGCTGCAGGGACGTTCTTCGCCTGTTTCCCATTGCGTGACCCGTTCCGGCGTGACCCGGAGGCGCAATGCAACATCGTCTTTGGACAGTCCGGCGCGATTGCGTGCCGAAGACAGCCCGTTCGTTATTGCGTTCATGAAGCCTTACCCAGCGAACTAAGCCGCGAAGGTACAGCGGTTTGCGGAAAACGAAAATATTCAGCGGGGAAAAGCGCCGTTGCCCCTATTGCATGGGGTGAAAGCTTGGGACGACAACGCGAGGCGAGGGCAGGCCGAGAACATAGAGAGAAGCACTAGGAGAATTCGTCCCTGGTCGCATTCTGGTTGAAGGTCATGCCACGTTCCAAATGTAGCCGCATGGCTTCACGCGCCCCCTCAGGGTCGCGCGCGGCGATGGCGTCCCGCACCGCCTGATGCTCCGCAACGAGGCGAACCATATAGGCTGCCCCGGTTTCCGCGTTTTCCGGGCGCATCCGAAGCAGGGGGCGTGGAATAACAAAGACCCCCAGGAACCGCAGAAACCCCTCGATCAATTCATTGCCGGTCGCCGCGGCGATGGCGCAATGGAACGCGAAATCCTCCTCCACGGCCGATCCGTTTTCGGCGACGGCGACCTTCATTGCGGTCAGTGCTTCGTCGATCAGGGCCAAATCTGCGTCGCTATGCTTTTCCGCGGCCATCGCAGCCGCTTCGACTTCAACGCATAACCGAAGTTCCATGACAGAAAGCAGATTTTGCGGATCGTCGAAATGGTGCGGTTCGATACGGAAGGGCATTCGCCGTTTGTCATCGACGATGAATACGCCAACACCTTGGCGGCTGACGATGACACCGTCGGCTTTTAACCTTGATATGGCTTCCCGGACAACGGGACGGCTGACGCCGGTTGCGTCGCAGAGTTCCTGTTCGGTCGGCAGTTTGTCGCCCGCCTGCAGGCGGCCGGATAGGATTTGACCGCGAAGTTGTGTGACGATTTGATCGGCAAGGGAAGTGGCGCCGGCGGCCGGCCGCAATCGCCGAACCAATTCTCCCGCTCCACTGCGCGGATCGGTCATTTTTTTCTCCCCTTGAAAGCGTCAGCTTGGCGCGTCGCTTAGGTTTCCGGTGGGTGCGACGGTATAGCGATTGGACATTTTGTCCGTGATTCGACCGCTTTACCCGAAAGAAAGAATTTCACCGCCAACGCTCTTCTTGTCAGTTGTCAGATAACATATATCACGTTACCCTCCAAGCAGTTCCGGGTATCGAACACTGGCACCCGTCCTTTAGAGACGGGAGAGGCAATGGGGGATTGCCCGGTTAAAAGGTAAGGGAGAGAAACAATGCAAATCCTACGAAATGCGGCCACGGCGGCCGTTCTTGGTTTGGCCCTGGCCGGCGCGAGCAGTTCGGCATGGGCGGCGGATTACACGCTTCGTATTCAGACCCACCTCAGCGCCGAGTCGCTGAACGGGAAGAACGCGCAACAGTTTGCGGATGATGTCGAGCGCATGTCCGGCGGACGGATCGACATCGAGATGTTCTATTCGGGCTCCGTCGTGAAATCGACAGAGACCTTCGACGCCGCGGCCAATGGCGTCCTCGACGGTGATATGACCGGTGGTGCCTATCAGACGGGCAAGAACCCGGCCTTCCAGTTCCTCGGCGATATCATGGGCGGGTATGAAACGCCCTGGCAGCAGTATTCCTGGCTGTATTACGGCGGTGGCATGGAGAAGGCCCAGAAGCTGTACAACTCCTATGGCATGCAGCTCATCGGTTGGTGGATCCCGGGTCAGGAATCCCTGTCCTCGTCCAAGCCGCTTCCCGGTCCGGCAGCGTTGAAGGATTGGAAGTTCCGTTCGCCTCCGGGCATGGAAACGGAAATCTTCGCGGAACTCGGCGCTTCGCCGATCGTGATGGATTTCGGTGAAGTCTTCAGTGCGCTGGAAACCAAGATCATCGACGGCGCCGATGCGTCGAACGTCACCACCAACAAGTCGATCGGTATCTACGATCTGGTGAAACACGCGACCTATCCTGGCTTTCACTCGATGCCGTCTGACCATCTGGCGATCAACAAGGACGTTTGGGACGACCTTCCCGACGACCTGAAGGCGATCGTCGAAGTCGCAATGCAGAAGCTGTCCTTCCACAATTCGATGAGCTTCGAAGTTGCGATGGGCAAGACCGCGACGGAGATTCAGAAAGAAGGCGTGACGCTGTACAACTGGTCTCAGAAAGACCGCGAGGAATTCCGCAACTTCGCCCAGAAGAAGTGGCAGGAATGGGGTGATAAGTCACCTGAAGCCCGTGAACTGGTCGACAGCCATGTTTCCTTCATGAAGGAAATCGGCCTGCTCAAATAAGCTCGGTTGATCCTACTCCCGGCCGCGGCACAGCTTTCTTGCCGCGGCCGGTCCTTCTTTAGGAAAGCTTTTTCCTTTATCAACTTAAGACAACGAAAATCGTGACGGCCGCATTGTTGTGGCCGGCGCAAGAACCAACGGCGGGGGTGGAAAATGCCGGAACTCACAACCAGCGGCCAAATTTGGGTTGGGGGGATAGCGCTAGGCCTTGTCCTTTGGTTCGTCTTTGTTTCTCCGCGACTGGTGCCGATGCTCAAAATGACGATGCACGGCGTCGGCGATGACGACCGCAAATTCAGCTTCGTCGATATCGTCACCCTCTATATGGCATCCGTCCTGATGTTCGTCGTGGCTATGATCGTGTCGATCATGTTCTACGAAGTGGTCATGCGCTACGTGTTCGAGGCGCCTACCCTTTGGGTCGAAGAGCTTTCGCGGTGGCTTGGCGGTGTGATCTTCCTCATGGGCGGGCTCTATGCCATGCAGCAACGGGCCCATATCCGAGTGGTCATCGTCTATGACATGGTTTCCCGGAATGCTCAGCGGGTCTTGGACGTATTCGGAACGATTTGCATCGTCACTTTCTGCTACGCCGTGGTGAGCGGTTATGGGAAAACGGCGTTGAAGAAATTCGAAACCTGGGAATTGTACGGCTCCGCCTGGAATCCACCGATTCCAGCCGTCATGAAGCCGCTAATCTGTATCGTTTGCGCCTGGATGGCCGTTCAAGCGATCAGCAATTTGATTATGGATTGGTCTAAACCCAAGGTCATTCACGACCCGGCCGACGATCTTTAAGGGGAGCTGGGTATTATGGGTATCGCAGAACTTTCGATCCTGCTGCTGGTCGGCATTGTCGTGTTGCTGGCGGCGGGGGTGCCGTTGGGCTTGGCCTCCGGCTTCCTGGGCGTGTGCGTGGCATATTGGAAATTGGGGGAGCGCGGCTTCTTCATCCTCGGCCAGCGGATGTACGACCTGACCATCGAGCACGCACTTCTGGCCGTGCCGCTTTTCATCTTCATGGCTATGCTGCTTGAACGCAGCAATATCGCCAAGGATATGTACGATTCCTTGAATATCTGGCTGTCGCGGACACGCGGCGGCATCGCCATCGTGACCGCGGTTATGGCGATCATCATGGCTGCCATGTCGGGCATCATCGGTGGTGAGGTTGTCCTCCTCGGCCTGATCGCGCTGCCGCAGATGCTTCGCCTGGGCTACAACCAGAACCTGGCCGTCGGCACGATTTGCGCCTCCGGCTCGCTGGGAACCATGATACCGCCGTCAATCGTGCTGATCATCTATGGCGTCGTGACCGATACGTCGATCCATGCCTTGTTCCGCGCGGCCATCGTGCCGGGACTGATGCTGGGCGGTATGTATATCGTCTACATCATGGTGCGCACGCGAATGAATCCCTCACTCGCGCCGTTACCGGAAAGCGACCAAGAGGTTACCTGGGGCGAAAAGTTTCTGGCGTTGAAGGGGCTTTTACCGCCTGTAATTCTAGTCACCTGTATTCTGGGATCGATCTATGGCGGGATCACGGGCATTACCGAAGCGGCCGCAATCGGATGTTTGGGAACGCTTCTACTGATCTTCGTTCGCGGAGAATTTTCGCCCAAGCTGTTGTTGGAAGCGCTGCAGAGGACCCTGCGGTCCACGGGGACGATCCTGTGGGTCACCTTCGGTGCGACCTGTCTTGCCGGCGCCTATTCCATTGCCGGCGGCCCGGTCTTCGTCGCGAACAGCATTCTGGGCTTGGAGCTGCCGAACATGGGCGTCATTTTGATGATGATGCTGATCTTCCTGTTCCTGGGCGCCTTGATGGACTGGGTCGGTATCGTGCTGCTGACCATGCCGGTCTTCCTGCCCATCGTTGCTGGAATGACAGCGAGCGAGATGGGGTTGATCGGCGGACTCGATCCCAGCCATCTGAAGGTTTGGTTCGGCATTCTGTTCTGCATGAACATGCAGGTCAGTTTTCTTAGCCCGCCTTTCGGTCCGGCGGCGTTCTATCTGAAATCCGTTGCGCCACCGCATATCCAACTGACGGACATTTTCAAAGGGTTCATGCCGTTCATCTGCATTCAGTTGATCGGGTTGGTCGTGATGCTGGCATTCCCGGAAATCACCTCGGTGTTTCTCGATTAGAGGTGATGAATACTTGGCTACCGTAATGTGAGCTCCTATCCTGACTTTCTTGTAATGAAGACATTCAGGGTAGGGGACACTTCATGATTACGGCCGACTATGTGCGCACCATGGCGCGCTACAACGCGTGGCAGAACGGCGCCATTTACGACGCTGCCGGCGGGTTGAGCGACAAGATGAGGCAGCTGGACCGCGGGGCATTCTTCGGCTCCATCCACGCGACACTCAGTCATATACTCTGGGCCGACACGATCTGGATGAGCCGCTTCAGCGATATCGACCCGCCACCGGGCGGTATTGAAACCTCACCGAACTATTTTTCCGACTGGGACCGCATGGCGACGGCCCGTCTGGACATGGATGCTGTCATCCGCGACTGGTCGCAGCGGGTCGACGCGAACTGGCTGGCGGGGGAATTGACGTGGTATTCGACCGTGTCCGGTGGGATGACGACACGATCGGCAGCGCTATTGGTTACCCATTTCTTCAACCATCAGACCCATCACCGCGGCCAGGTGCACGCAATGCTTACCGCGGCCGGCGCGAAGACCGAAGCGACGGATCTGGGTTTCATGCCGGACGAGGCGTGATCGCAAGACCTGGCGTTATGCCCCGGCTTGCGACAGGACGTATTCTCCCAAATCGTTCCAAACATGCTGACGGGAAAGCTTGCCGTCCCGAACCAGGAACCAGTCGACGAACCGGATTCCTTCGAATGGCGTTCCATCCGGGAACTCGCCGCGCAATGTGCCTTGGCAGGTGACCGCGACACCGTCTTCCCGTGCCGCCACATCCCAGTCGTCATAGGTTTTCTTCACCCAATTATAGCGCGGCTTCGCCCAGTCGATCAGCTCCTCCAGCCGTGAGAATTCGACACCGCCCGGAAAGACCATGCGGAAACCATCGGCCAGCATGCTCTGGGCACCGGTAAGGTCACGGGCCTCCATCCGCTCCAGAAAGGTTTTCACGACCTCTCGTGCATCGGGAAGGGCGGGGCCGGGCGTTTTAAAAGTACGGCCGCGCATATAGTTCCCGGCCGGCAATTCGTTCAAGGCGACGATGACGCCTTCCGGCGGTGCGGCGATAACGGTCCGCATGGCATCCGTCAGCGCTTCGGCGATCCGCGTTTTGACCTCCGCGTCATAGACGCCGCCCAGCATGGTTACATTGATGACCGGCATGAATTCTCTCCTATCGACTGACGGATGGAAGCCAGGTGACGATTTCCGGGAAGGCGACGATCAGCAGGACCAGCAGCATCGCGCAAGCCATGAACGGGATTGCCGCGATGCAGATTTCCGAGAACCGTGTGCCCGGCGGCGCCACGCCCTGCATGACGAATAGCAGCAAGCCGAATGGCGGCGTGGTGAAGCTGATTTCCATCGCCAGCAGGGTAATGACGCCGAACCAGATCGGATCGAATCCGTATTGCAGCGCCAGCGGGAAGAAGATCGGCACGGTCAGCAGCATCATGGACAACTGGTCCATGAACATGCCCAACAGCAGCAATATGAGGAACATCGCCGCCAGCATCGTATAGGCGGAGATGTCGAAGGCGGTAACCCATTCGATAAGGCCGTTACTGCCGCCTGAGAAGGCGAGGGTTTTGCTGAAAGTGGCCGATCCAAAGATGATCAGCAGGGCAACGACCGTCACCCGTGTTGCTCCCTGCAGCGACTTCCACAGCGCTGCGATGCTCAACGACCGAAAGACGATGGCCAGAAAAACGACGCCCAGGCATCCGAAAGCCGCGGCCTCGGAGGGTGTCGCCCAGCCGACCATGATCAGAATGATGACGCCGATCACGACCGAGATCATCGGCACGACATCGCGCAACAGCAGGACGATGCGCTCACCCCAGCTTGCCATTTCCACGTCATAGGGTGGCGCGGCGTCGGGGTCGAGTTTGGCCATTGCGTAGATCAGGATCGCATACATGACGGCCAGGATCAGGCCCGGTACAACGCCCGCGATCAGCAAGGCGCCGATGTCGAGTTCCGCCAAAGTGCCGAGCAGCACGGCCAGTGCCGATGGCGGGATCAGCATGGCGATACCACCCGTGCCCAGGATCGGGCCGATGGACATGCGCTTCTTGTACCCGCGCTTAGTCATTTCGGGCACCATCAGGGTGCCCATCAATGCGGTACTTCCCATGGAAGACCCACTCAGCGTCGCGAAAGCAGTACCCCCGGCGACCGTCACATAAGAAAGCCGTGCAGGGACGCGGCCCATCAACCGCTCGATGGCGTTGAACATTCTGTTGGCCAGGCCGGTATGGAAGAACAATTCCCCCATCAGCAGGAACATCGGAATAGGCACCAGGGCGAAGTTAGCCATGGAGCCGAAGGCGTTTCCCGCCAGCGTGCCGACCCCGCGTTCCAATTGCAGAAGCAGCGGTCCGTTGCCGCCGAAATAGACCATAGCCGCCACAATATTGACCGCCAGGAAGGCAACGCCGACCGGAAAGCCGATGATCATCAGGCCCAGGATCGAGCCAAAAAAGATCGAAAGCGTCCAATACCATTCCATTATTCGTGCACTCCCATCTCTCCGGTATGGATCAGGGAAGACCCGAAAACGAAACGCAAAAACTCAAGGGCGGTAAAACCGAATCCTATCGGCATGGCGATGATGACGATCCAGCGTTTGATGTCCAATTGGCCGCGCAACTCGTCGTACTGACCCCAGTTGTAGTCCTGCCAGGTCTGCATGCCGGTATAGATGGCCAGCAGCAGACAAACGAGGAAACAGGTTGCGGCGATGGCCTTGGAGAGAACCACGCGGGCCCGGTCGGGGATCGCGGCGGTAACCAGTTCGATATAGACATGGGCACGTTGCCGGACCATCCAGGGGCAACCCAGCATCAGAACATAGATAAAGCCGTATTCGATGAAGGTGAAGGAATAGTCGTTGTAGTCCCATCCCAGGCTGCGGAACGAGGTGTAGTAGACGATCACCACCATCATCATCCCCACATAGAGGCTGGCGGCGTAGAACATTGTGCGGACGACCAGGGAGTAGCCGGCATCCAATCGGTCCAGCAATCCGTGTTTCTCGTCGGGGTTAAAGTCAGCAGCCATTCAGGAAGGGCCCAATCCCGGAAAATGTCGTTTGTAAAAGAAAGAGTCCCGGACGGGTTTAATCGTCCGGGACTTCAATCGCTACACCACGTGCCTATTTGATGTACAGGCCGCGGAGCTTTTCAACCGCGTCAAGCGGACGGTCGTCGCTCTTCAGCCGTTCCGTCATGCGGTCATAGGCGGAATCAAGCGCGATTTCCAAGTACTTGTCCGCGTTTGGAACCACATGCACCTGCATGCCGGCGGCTTCCAGGTCGGCTTTTTCCTGAACGACTTCCGCCATACGGGCTTTCCGGCTGGATTCCTCATGCTCGATGACCGCTGCCTGAAGCGCCTTCTGTTCGGTTTCCGACAGGCTGTTCCAGGTGTCCAGGTTCATGATGATGCCGATATCTGTCTGGTAGAAATCCGGGTCCAGACGGTGACGCAGGAACTCGTCCCATTTCAGGCCTTTGACGCCGATGGAGGTCCAGGCACTGGCGTTCACGACGCCTTTCTGGATCGCGGAATAGACGTCCGTGACCGGCATCTGGTGCGTTTCGGCGTTCAATGCGCGGAAGAAGGCGCCGTAGATCGGATTGTCGCGCATCTTCACGTCGCTCAAGTCAGGCAGACCGTCATCACCGAACTTCGGCGCGTCCTTGAAATAGACGTGGAACTTCACGCCCGTGTCGACCCAGCCCAGATATTTCATGTTCATGTATTTCTGGTGCAACTCGTCGATGATCGCCATGCCGCCATTGGCACGAACTTCTGCGGGTGAGGAGTTGGAGGTGGAGATCGCTTCGTTCTCCGGCAGGCCGCGGGCGTAGAAGGCGGCGGGTAGACAGGTCATATCGACCGTGCCTTTACGGATTTCACCTGCTTGCTCGAACATGCCGATCGAGTTGAAGGGCTTCACGTCGATCTTGACGACGCCGGCGGCGTTCACCTTTTCGGCGAATTCCTTACAGCTCTTCGTGTAGACTAGGAAATCCGGGAACGGATAAACCAAGGAAAGCGTGGTTTCCGCTTGTGCGCCGGGTGCGCCGAAGGCCCCGCCGGCCAGCATGGCCAGCCCGGCCGCCGCCAATACATGCTTCAGTTTCTGTTGCATCTTGATACTCCCTTAGGTGATGCCGTGTCTTGCTCTCTGCTTACGCTGCCTTAACCCCTGTTATCAGCGTCCAAGGGAACCGCCACGGGCGGTATCCCTCATCAAGAACCCCATCGTCTTCCGCGAAAGGTTCTATTCTTATGTCCTTGAAACCGTTCCGTTCCAGAAGCCCGGCCAGATCCATCTCGGCGAGCGGCTCCATGAACGGTTCGTTGTTCCGCCGGCCATGGCCATAATGGATGAAACGCGTGAAGGCGTCCGGCAGGCGGAAAAAGTCCAAGTGCGCCATGTACCCGCCGGGGCGCAGCAGGCGCGCGGATTCCTCGATTGTCTTTTCAATCTGCGGCGGCGGCATTTCGTGCAGGTACATGGTTGAGGTGACGAGGTCGAAGCTTTCGTCAGCGAAACCCGACTCGAAGGCGTTACCCTGCATATAGCGTATGTTGTTCGCCTGGGCCTCAGCGGCGGTCTTGGCGGCCAGTTTCACACAAGGGGCGGAAAGGTCCATGCCGGTAATCTTCGCGTCCCGGTATCGTTCGATGAACGGTCCCGTGCTTTTTCCGAAACCGCAGGCCATATCGAAAATGTCCGTTGGGTCGGACTCGAGAGCCTCGTCCACCGCCATCACAAGGCGGTCATGCAGGTCCGCATGCCGTGTGCCCATGGTTGGCGTCGTCGAGCGTGCGCCGCGTTCATAGACAAAGCCCGCGATCTCGTCGCTCCAGACGCCACCTGGATGCTGATGGATATCCACGGCCTTGTAATAGCGAGGCATTTCCAGATCGGGGTCCAGCGTAAGCATGCCGTCCGGAAGGTCGGCTTGGTCCAGACTGGCCAGCAGATCTTCACGCATATCGTCATGATAAGCCTGCAGACCATAGCGGCCGGAATATTTGAACCGTTGAAGGTGGCGTTCCAGCCAAGCATAAACCTGATAGTCCGGTGTATTGGCGATCAAGCGCGCCACATCGGCCGCGCTTTCCGGTGGCGTCGATTCCTTCGCGGCTAAGCCGTTATATTTCTCCCGCAGGGCGGGGAACATCTTGCGGGTCCAATACAGTTTGCTGGACAGCAGGAAGGATTGCGCGGCGGTGAAAGAACGCCCGTTTAGGCCGGGGTCGCGCCTGTTCGTGCCGCTCATCGCACCAGTCATCGCACCGGGCCTTTCGCGGCTTGGAGGCCCATGAGGTTATCCATCAAATGGGCGACGAAGGCATCCCGGTCGGCGGCCTTGTCCATCAGTTCCTGCGGGTCGGCCTCGGCATCCAAGGCGGCCCGGTTGATCGCGCCCGATGCCGCCAAGGTTTCTTCCAACACCTGCTGGCGGTCGCGAAGCACGTAGACCTCGGTCGCGAGCGCCCAGACCACGCCCATCAGACGGTCCAGCGCCGGATCATCGAAAAATCGTTGTTCGGGACGCGGCGTATCCGGTGCGGAGTCGTCGAAAAAATCTCCCCCGCCAGGGGAGGTGATCGGTGTGTCTTGATCGTGGCTGCCTGTCCCGTTGCCGGTCCGGCGCGCCGTTGCACCTTCCGCCGCTTTACTCACCAGGGCGCCTCCATGGACATCCGCTGCGGTCATCGCCATGGCCCAAACCATGGCTTGTCGCATAGCATCTTGAGAGAGACGGCAACGGAAGTCCATGCGCCGGCCCCCGGTACCCTACATACGGGCACCCCCTCATATGCTTGCGCCGTGAAAACAAGATTGATAATGATATATCGTTATGTCAATAGACGTTTGTCGTTTTCAAACCGGGCGGGTCCGTGAGCCGTAACAGCGATACCGAGAAGAACGGGATGCAACCCCCGACCGGTTCGGGCGGGCAGGACATTCTGTTGCCGGTCGACGGTCTTGGCGGCAAAAGCGCCAACGCGGCGCTGCGGTCGCCGCTCTATCATCAGATTTATCTGATCCTACGTGATAAGATCCTCAGCGCGGAATATCCGACAGGAACGGTGCTGCCAGGCGAATTCGACCTGGCGGACCAGTATCGGGTTTCCCGCATTACGGTAAAGCGAGCGTTGGACGAGCTGGCGTCGGACGGCTTGGTGACGCGTGAGCGCGGCCGGGGGACGACAGTCACCTTCGAGGGCAAGGGCCCCGCCATCAGCGCTGCTGTTGAAGGGCAATTGGAAGACCTGTTGTCCATGGGGTATGAGACGCAGGTCCGCCTGATAGATTTCGCCTATGTTCCGGCCCCGCCGGAAGCGGCGGCGGCCCTGCTGTGTGATATGGGCGCGGAAGTTCAGCGCGCTGTCCGAACCAGAAGTAAGGACGGCACACCATTTTCCCATCTGACAACCTATGTGCCGGCGGATATCGGGCGTTCCTTCGCCCCGGAAGACATGGTCGGCAAACCTTTGTTGGCACTGATGGAGGATGCCGGGGTGCGCGTCGCCTCGGCCTCTCAAACGATCACGGCGACCTTGGCGGACCACAACGTCGCGGCGTTATTGGATTTGGATGTCGGGTCTGCTCTGCTCAAAGTGTCCCGAACCGTGTTTGATGTGGAAGGGCGTCCGGTGGAGTTCATTACCGCGCTCTACCGTCCGGACAGCTATTGCTATCAGATGTCTCTGTCTCGGGTATCCGGCGCCGGTGCGAATTCCTGGTCACCGAAGACGACGGGATACAAGCTGGCATGACTGTGCAAACGCTTACGCTGGCTGAGAAGATCATCGCCCGGGCGTCGGGACGGGAAGCCGTCCGGCCCGGTGAAATCGTGACCTGTGCGGTCGATTTGGCGATGATCCACGACAGCGGCGGTCCTCGGCGCGTGAAGCCTGTTTTGGAGCGGCTTGGCGTTGGTGTCTGGGACTCGAAACGCGTGGTTGTCGTCTCCGACCATTACGTGCCGGCCTTCGATGCAGAGAGCGCCGCGATCCTGAAACTCACCCGCGATTGGGCGCGGGATCAGGGCATAGAAAACTTCTACGACCAGCAGGGTATCTGCCATGTGGTGCTGCCGGAACGCGGACATTTGCGCCCCGGCATGTTCGTCGTCGGTGGGGACAGTCATTCGCCGACCGGCGGGGCCTTCGGCAGCTATATGTTCGGCGTCGGCGCGACCGATATGGCCGGCGTTCTGGTGACCGGTGAGACGTGGATCCGTGTGCCTGAAACGATCCGTCTTCGTTGGGATGGCGCGCTGCCGGATGGGGTCAGCGCCAAGGACATGATGCTGAAACTCTGCGCGACGCTGGGCATGGATGGCGGCGATTATCAGGCCGTGGAATATAGTGGGACGACGATTGCCGGATTGTCGATGACCGAGCGCATGACCCTGTCCAACATGGCGGCAGAATTGGGCGCGCAGGCGGGTCTGATCGCTGGGGACGAAACGACGGCGGAATACATTCGACAGGCCGGCGGTGATCCCGGCGCCTTCGTCGGCGAGCAGGGCGATGAGGATGCGCCGTGCCGGGTAGAACATCGTTTCGATGCCTTCGCGCTCGACCCGCAAGTGGCCGCACCGCACAGCCCGGCCAATAGCGGTTCTGTCTTGGACGCGGAAAAGGCCAAACTCGATCAGTGCTATATCGGCGCCTGTACGGGTGCGAAGCTGAACGATCTGCAGATGGCGGCCAGGGTGTTGAAGGGGCGGAAGGTCGCGTCGGGGACCAGGTTGTTCGTTGCCCCGGCTTCCACGCGCATCACGGCCCAAGCCGCCGCCGATGGAACGCTCGCGGCGTTGACGGAGGCGGGCGCGATCCTGCTGCCGTCCGGCTGCGGTGCCTGCGCCGGTTATGGCGCGGGTGTCTTGGCGGAAGCGGAGGTTTGCATCTCCTCCACCGCGCGGAACTTCAAGGGACGCATGGGGGCGAAATCCTCGCAGGTTTATCTGGGGTCGCCGTTTACGGTCGCCGCCTCGGCAGTCATGGGACATATCGCCGATCCACGCGATTTCCTGGCGGAGGGCGCGGCATGACCGGCACTGCGGAAAACACCGGACGCGCCTGGGTCTATGGCGATAATGTCGATACCGACCTGTTGGCACCGGGCGCTTATATGAAAGGCCCGGTCGAAACCATGGCGACGCATTGCCTGGAAGCCATCGATCCCGATTTCGCAACGTCGGCGACGGCAGGCGATATCGTCGTCGGCGGTAAGAATTTCGGCATGGGGTCCAGCCGCGAGCAGGCTGCCCAGGTGCTGGGGATCTTGGGCATCCGCGCCGTGGTCGCGAAAAGCTTTGGCGGCATCTTCTACCGCAATGCCTTTAACCTGGGCCTGTTGGCCCTTGTCTGTCCCGATGTGGACAAGATCGCGTCGGGTGACGCGCTATCCATCGACCCCGCTGCGGGCAAAATCGAAAACCTGACGCAAGGCACCGTAATCGCGACGGAGCCGGTCCCCGACCATCTGCTGAATATCGTCGGGGCGGGCGGGCTGGTCCCCTATTTGGAAAAAAAGATAAAAGGTGCCGCATGACCGAACAAACGGGTTTGAAGGCACGGCTGGAAATGCCGGACCTGCTGCTGACGCCGGGCGTGTTCGACGCGTTCGGCGCCATGCTGGCGGAACAGGCCGGTTTCGAAGCGCTTTATGTGTCCGGTGCGTCGATTGCCTATACGCGGCTGGGCCGGCCTGATATCGGCCTTGTCGGGATGGAGGAAGTCGCTTCGGTTGTCGGCCATATCCGCGAACGCGTGGACCTGCCGCTTGTCGTCGATGCGGATACGGGCTTTGGCAATGCGATCAATGTGCAGCGTACCGTAAAGGTGTTCGAGCGCGCCGGCGCGACGGCAATCCAGCTTGAGGACCAAGCCATGCCGAAACGCTGCGGCCACCTGAAGGGCAAGTCCCTTGTCCCGACCGCGGAAATGACAGGCAAGATCAAGGCGGCGGTCGATGCCAGGGCCAGTGAAGAAACGCTCATTGTTGCGCGGACCGATGCTATCGCGGTTGAAGGCTTCGCGCCCGCGCTTGACCGTGCCGATGCCTATGCCGCGGCGGGGGCGGATGTGCTGTTTGTCGAGGCGCCCCGCACGGCTGAGGAAATCCAAGCGGTGATCGATCGGTTCGGAACCCGCATCCCTTTGCTGGCGAACATGGTGGAAGGCGGACAGACCCCGTTGCACGATGCGGCGCAGTTGGAGGCGCTGGGCTTTTCCATCGCGATTTTCCCGGGCGGCCTGGCCCGTGCCTTGGCCAAGGCCGGGGCGGACTATTTCGCCAGCCTCAAGCAGCACGGCACAACGGATGCCTTCCGGGACCGGATGCTCGACTTTACCGAACTGAATGCCGTGCTGGGAACCGACGACATCCTTAGCAGCGGCCAGCAATACGACGCGGAGAACCAGGAATGAGCCCGGATACGGGGAAAGTTGAAACGCAGCCGATGGATCCCGTCACGCTGGCGGTCTTGAAAGGACGATTGGAGCAGATCGCCGACGAAATGGACGCGACGCTCTTCCGCAGCGCCTTCAACCCGATCATCGCTGAAGCGCATGACGCCAGTCACGGTCTCTATCATGCGGAAACCGGGGAAACCCTGGTGCAGGGCAAATCCGGCCTGCCGGTCTTCGTCGGCGCAATGTCCTTTGCCGTGAAGGCGGTGATCGACCGGGCCGCCAAGGCTGGCGGCGTGTCGCAGGGGGACGTTTATATCTTCAATGACCCGTATGAAGGCGGCACGCATTTGTCCGACTTCAAGCTGGTCCGCCCCTTTTTCCGGGATGGCAAACTGTTCTGCTATCTGGCCTCGGTCGGTCACTGGCACGATGTCGGCGGCAATGTGCCCGGCAACTACAATCCGGTGGCGACCGAATGCTTCCAGGAAGGCATGCTGATCCCGCCGGTGAAGCTGTATGACAAAGGCGAGTTCCGGCCCGACATCGTCGAGATCCTGAAGTCAAATTCGCGTCTGCCCGGCAGCCTCTATGGCGACCTGAACGGTCAGATCAACGCCTTGGAACTGGGCGATCAGCGCTTGAACGCCTTGCTGGACGACTACGGCGCGGAAACGGTGGCCCAAGGTCTTGCCGAATTGAAGGCGCGTGCCGGACAGTTGATGCGCAGCTTCATTGCCGACCTACCCGATGGAACCTATTCCGCCGACGATTTCCTGGATAATGACGGCATTACTGACAGTCCCTTGCAGATCGGGTTGGACATCCGCATCGAAGGCGACCGGATGATGCTTGATTTCGCCCGGACGTCGCCGGCCTGTGCCGGGCCGGTGAACATCTCCCGCTCGACGGCGATCGCATCCTGTTATGTCGCCTTGAAGCATGTCTTCCGCGACGTGCCTGCGAATGCGGGCGTGTTGGAGCCGATCGACTTCAACATCCCTATCGAAAGTCTGTTGAGTGTCAGCGCGCCCAAGCCTGTCGGCGGCTATACCGAGACAATCCTGCGGGTGATCGACGTCATCTTCGTGGCCCTTTCACAGGCCGCGCCCGACATGGTGAACGGCTGCGCCTATGGCACGATCAACGCTTTGTCACTCGCCGGACACCGAGCGGACGGACGGCGGTGGGTCATGTTCTCCTTCTTCGGCGGCGGACATGGCGGCAATCCGGAAGGCGACGGGTTGAACCACGGCAACGCGCCGATTTCGACCGCGACCATACCGCCATTGGAAATCCTGGAAGCGGCTTATCCGGTTCAATTCACCCAATGGGCCTTGCGCCCGGACAGCGGTGGTCCCGGCACACAGCGCGGCGGCAATGGCGCGATTTACGAAATCAAGCTGCTTGAGAAGAATGCGGACGTTTTCCTGTTCGGGGAACGCGGCAAATATGCGCCGCCGGGGGTCTTGGACGGTGAAAGTGCTGCCTTCAATAAGTTTACCTATGAACAGGATGACGGGCCTCATGAACCGCCCATGGTGTCCAAGATGGTGGGGATCAAATTGACGACGGGGCAGAAAGTGCGTTTGGAAACGCCCGGCGGGGGCGGCTATGGCAGTCCCTTGCAACGCGATCCCGACCTGGTGGCCGAGGATGTGCGCCTTGGCTATGTCACCAGCGCGGCGGCCCGTGACCGCTATGCCTGTATCGTCGACGAAAGCGGCGAGCTGGATCGACCGGGAACCATCGTCCTGCGTCAGGAGGTCGCCAGTCAATGAGTAGCCCGTCCAACCGCATTATCGTCGGCGTCGATGTCGGCGGTACCTTTACCGATGTCTTCTTCTTGAACGAAGCCGACGGCACCTGTGATGTCGCCAAGGTTCCCTCGACGCGGGGTGATCAGTCCATCGGGATCCGCGAAGGGATCACCAGCCGGATCGCCGATCTGGGGCAGGTCGGCACCATCGTTCACGGCACGACCGTCGGCACAAACGCGCTGCTGGAACGGAAAGGCGTCCGCACAGGGCTGATCACCACGCGCGGTTTCCGCGATGTGCTGGAAATGCGCCGCCGCGACCGCCCGCAAACCTGGGGGTTGTGGGGACATTTCGACCCCATCGTGCCGCGCGATTTGCGGCTTGAGGTCGACGAACGCGTATTGGCCGACGGCACGGTCGCCGAAGAGCTTGACCCGGAACAGGTACGGGAAGCCGCACGAACCTTGCTGGAGCGGGGCGCGCAGGCTTTGTGTATCTTCTTCATCAACGGTTATGCCAATCAGCAGAACGAGCAGAAGGCGCTGGAAGCGGCGAAGCAGGTCTGGCCGAACGAGCATATTTCGGTCGCAAGTGAGATCCTGCCTGAAATCCGTGAGTTCGAACGCGGGTCGACGGCATCGTTGAACGCGTACCTTCAGCCGCTCGTCGGTTCCTATCTTGAGCGTCTGGAAGCCGGATTGCGGGACGGGGGCTTTGGTGGGGAAGTGCTGATCGTGCAGTCGAACGGCGGGGTCATGTCCGTCGCGACGGCCCGCGCCCTGCCGGTCCGGACCGCCTTGTCCGGTCCCGCGGCCGGCGTCATCGCGGCCGGCTATATTGCGGAAAGCGCAGGCTTTCCGAACGTCATCACCTGCGACATGGGCGGCACCAGCTTCGACGTCTCGCTTGTTGCGGATGGACAAAGTGCGCTGGCCGCCCAAACCAGCATCGATTTCGGCATGATCGTCCGGACCCCCATGATCGAGATAACGACCATTGGCGCGGGCGGGGGGTCAATCGCCTCGGTCGACCGCGGCGGCTTACTGCAGGTCGGACCGGAAAGCGCTGGGTCGGATCCTGGCCCGGTCTGTTACGGATTGGGCAATGACCGGCCGACCGTGACCGATGCGAATGTAGTTATGGGGCGGATCAATGCCGACAGGCCGATCGGCGGAAAGCTCGACCGACTGGATGTGGAGGCCGCCAAACAGGCGATCGAAAAGCACATTGCCAAGCCACTGGGATTGGATGTGATGGCGGCGGCTGAGGCCATCGTGCGGGTTGCGAATGCCCGCATGGCCGGCGCGATCCGCTTGGTTTCCATCGAGCGCGGCCATGACCCGAAACGGTTCTCCGCCATGCCCTTCGGCGGCGGCGGGTCTCTGCATGCGGGCGCGTTGATCAAGGAAGTCGGTTTGGCGAGTGCGCTCGTGCCGCGCTATCCCGGCGTCACCAGCGCGCTTGGCTGCGTGATCGCGGATATGCGGCACGACCGGGTGCAGACCGTGAATACGCGGCTGGACGATCTGCCGGTCGAAACCGTCGAGGCCCAGATTTTGGATATCGTCGGTCACAGCGAATCCATGCTGGGCGAGGCTGGTGTCGGGTTCGATCGGATCGACCATATCGTCGAATTCGACATGCTCTATGTCGGGCAGACTCATACTGTTACGGTGCCTGTGCCCTTACAGATCGAGGCTGGTCGTACTCAGGCTGGCCGAACGGGCCTTTCCCGCGATCTGATCAAAACGTCTTTCGAAGATGCCTATAAGGCTGCATTCGGCCGCCTTTTGGACGGCATCCCGATGCAGGTCATGAACCTGCGTGTCGCCGTGGTGGGCCGTCGTCCGAAATTCGATTTGGCCCTTCTGGCGCCGTCCGCCGAGGGACAGGTGGCGGATGCGGTGTTGGGCCAGCGGAACGTTTGGCAGGATGGCGATTGGAGGGACACGACCATATACGATCGCATGGCCTTGCCGCTCGGTGCGCGGGTGGAAGGACCGGCCTTGCTTGAACAGGCGGACACGACCATCTTCGTCGATGCAGGCTTGGCCGCTTCCGTCGATCGGTTCGGTAACCTGATCATGGAACGCCAATAACAGCCGAAGGGACGGGGCCGTGGATTTCAGCGCCATAGACAAGACTGCCCTGCTGCTGGTTGATTTGCAGAACGATTTCATCCACCCGGATGGCGCCTATGCGCGCGGCGAGGCGAAATCGGAAGACATCGCCGCCCTACCGGCACGTCTGACGCCGCTGGCGGAGGCTTTTCGGGCCAATGGCGGCTGGATCGTCTCGACCCATTTCACCCTGGTGCCGGGCAGGGGTGGGGAGCCGATGATCTCGGATCATTTGCGGCGCTTGCGACCCTTCCTCGCCAAAGGAGATTTCGCGCCGGGCAGTTGGGGACAAGGGCTGCTGGAAGGATTGGGGCCGTCGGATATCGAAGTGGAGAAGGTCGCCTTTTCCGCTTTCTATATGAGCCGCCTTGAATGGGTGCTGCGCAAAGTCGGTATTGAACATTTGGTGGTCGGCGGGATCGTGACGAATGGCGGCGTCGCCTCCACGGTACGTGACGCCCATGTGCGTGATTTTCATGTGACCGTACTGGCCGATGGTTGTGCGGCCTTCGATGCCGAGGTTCACAAGACCAATATCGAAGCGCTACGCAGTGTTGCGGATATTTCTTCCTGCGAGCAGGTCCTTGCCGGTCTGGCATCAAGATCGTGACACTCCTCTCGCCCGGTGAAGCTTCTTTTTCTGTTACGGCCCCCGTCCTGGTGATCGGGGCCGGGGCCTGTGGACTGACCGCCGCATTGACGCTGCGAGAGGCGGGGCGGGATGTCCTGGTCCTCGAAAGGGATGCCTCGCCCAGTGGGTCGACAGCACTGTCATCCGGCATGATCCCGGCGGCGGGAACGCAACGACAGGCGGCAGCGGGCGTAACCGATACGCCGGACCTGATGGCTGCGGATATTCAAGGAAAAGCAAAGGATCGCGCCGACCCGGCCGTGACGGCGGCGGTGACACAGGTGGCTGGGTCGACCGTCGATTGGCTCGACAGCCTGCCGGAAGTCGACCTGCCATTGGTGACGGGGTTTCTCTATCCGGGGCACAGCGTGGAGCGCATGCATGCGCCGCCGAACCGCACGGGGGAGGCACTGATGGGGATGCTTCTGACCGCGGCGGGCCGCATGGACATCGATATCGTGACCGAAGCGCATGTGACCGCGCTCTTCGCCGGCGAAGACGGCCGGGTCAAAGGTGTTCGCGTCACCCGGCCCGACGGGACGGTCGAGGATATCGGCTGCGACACGCTGATTCTGGCCTGCAACGGCTATGGCGGAAACAAGACGATGGTCGCCGAACACATTCCCGAAATGGCCAAGGCGGACTATTTCGGACATGTGGGGAACCAGGGTGACGCGGTGCGCTGGGGTGTCGAACTTGGCGGTGAGGCCAAGCACATGTCCGCGTACCAGGGACACGGCTCCGTCGCGGTGCCGCATGGCATCCTGATCACCTGGGCCCTGATGATGGAAGGCGGGATTCAGGTCAATGCGGCCGGCGAGCGCTTTTCAAACGAACATCAAGGCTATTCCGAGCAAAGCGTCGCTGTGTTGGCGCAACCCGGCAAGGTCGCCTGGGACGTCTTCGATGATCGGATCCACAAACTGGGCATGGAATTTGACGATTATCGCAATGCTTCAGACCAACGGGCGGTTGTTCATGCGAATTCTGTCGAAGATTTAGCGTCCAGGATCGGTGTCGATGCAAGGAAGCTCGCCGCAGCGATTGCGGAGACCCATGCGGTCGGAACGGACAGGTTCGGACGCGACCTTTCCGTGAATCCGGGATTAGACGCGCCGTTTTATGCCGTTAAGGTGACCGGCGCGTTGTTCCACACCCAGGGTGGCCTGCGGATCGACGGTGCCGCGCGCGTGTTGCGTTCCGGAACCGATGATCCTTTGCCGAACCTCTATGCCGGGGGCGGAGCCGCCTGTGGTGTCTCCGGCCCGGAGGTCAGCGGATATCTATCCGGCAACGGGTTGCTGACAGCGGTGACACTCGGGCGTCTAGCGGGGTTGGATGTGAGGAAAAGTTAGCACACCATGAAGCTAGAACCGCTTGATCAGGCCGATACGGAGATTGTGAGAATCAAATGCGGCTTCATGCTTGATGGAGGCGCCAAACACGGTCCCTCCAACCGATCTGGCGAAGGATTGGCGTTCATTGATGATTTCGGGATAGTAGCTGGAAACATAGTCCCCACGAAGTATCCAGCCATTGTCGAGGTTATATGAAACACCAAGATTCGACGATACGCCGAAGGCAATCGTGCTGTCGGTGAAATCGGAAGGGCCGCCGCCCGAATTGTCGTCGTCATAACTGAAATCATATTTGAAGTGGCCAACCGACGGACCTGCCGCAGCATGAACCATCCAATTACCGATCACGTAGCCGATTTTCGGGCGGATGCTGAAGGAGTAATTGTTTTCGATGGTGGTCCGTATCGCGAATCTCACAGGGACAGCGGCGGCCACGAAACTGCCCGACGCGTTTGACGTTTCCGAATAATTCATGACCGTTGCGTCGGCCTCTATCCCATAAACCAGTGCTCCATCCTGGAAATCGTACCCAAACAAGCCGGAGCCGCTAAACGACGTTCTGTCGATGGCTGACTGCAAGCTCGGTCTCAGGTCATCCAGATCGAATTGAGAATTGAAGTAGGGCGATAGTTCGGCCTCGCTATCCGGGCGAGATGCCCCATAGACGCCGCCGACTGTAAATCCGCCATACAAGCCTTGCCAGCCGGTATCTGGGCCTGAACCTGCGTGGGCCTTTGGCGTGAAGGTCAGAGCCATCGCAATAGAAACGGCGGCAAAGAAGGAGAAAACTATGCCGTTGTCCCTCTTGCCGCGCGGAAATGTTATTGCATGAATATGATTGCGCACGGAATCTCCCCCGAAAACGATTAATGCTCACGCGTTTTCTATAGAATACCAAAAGTATCTTTTTGGTTAATGGAACAATATTGTCGCTGTATTGCTGCGATCTAGGGAAGAGGCATTAGCTGAAAATCAATTAGAATATTCTGCAATAATACATTCTTCTGGTGTGGGCAGCACGGAAACATCGGGCGGGCCGGTCGGGGAAAATGACCGATGGCTTTTCCCCGCACCGAGTAGTCCGCAATTGGACGCCGCGATAATAAAGGGGTCTAGATCAACCCCTTATCGCGCATCGCCTGGATCACATTCTCCGCCGCTTGTTCGGGCGTCAGGTCGCCGGTTCGTAGATGCAGTTCCGGGGCCTCCGGCGGCTCATAAGGGCTGTCTATCCCCGTGAAGTTCTTGATCGCGCCCTCGCGGGCCTTCGCATACAGGCCCTTCGGATCACGCGTTTCGCAAACTTCCAGCGGTGCATCGACGAAGACCTCAAGGAATTCGCCATCTTCCACCATTTGCCGCACCATGTCCCGCTCGCTGCGGAAGGGTGAAATGAAGGAGACGACGACGATCATGCCCGCATCAACGAACAACTTCGCGGTTTCCCCGACGCGGCGGATGTTTTCCACACGGTCGGCATCGGTGAAGCCCAGATCGCGGTTCAGCCCGTGGCGGACATTGTCGCCATCCAGAATATAGGTGTGCTTGCCCAGCGAATGCAGGCGTTTCTCCACCAGGTTGGCGACGGTGGATTTACCGGCGCCCGATAGGCCGGTGAACCAAAGAATGCTGGGGGTCTGCCCCTTCATTCGGGCACGTTCGGCCTTGTCGATGTCGATTTCCTGCCAAACCAGGTTCGTGGCCCGGCGCAGACCGAAAGAGATCATGCCGGCGGCGACTGTCTGGTTCGTGAACTTGTCGATCAGAATGAAGGCGCCGGTCCGTTGGTTCTCCGCATAAGGGTCATAGGCAATCGCGCGATCCAGCGAGAAGTTGCAGAACGCAACCATGTTCAATTCGAGTTCCTTCGCCGAGTTGTGTTCCAGCGAGTTCACATTGATCGCATGTTTGATTTCGGTGACCGTGGCGCTGACCGTCGCCGAACCGATCTTCATCAGATACGGGCGACCAGGATACATTTGCTCATCCGTCATCCAGATCATATGAGCTGCAAACTGATCGGTAATCTGGGCTGGTTGCTCGGCGGTTGAGATGACATCGCCGCGGCTGATGTCAATTTCATCCGCCAGGGTGATCGTTACCGCTTCGCCCGCTGCAGCTTCCCTAGCTTCGCCATCCTGATCCAGAATGCCGGTGACCGTGGATGTCCGACCCGACGGCATGACGGCTATTTCCTCGCCGATCGCGATCTTGCCGCTGGCGACAGTTCCGCTGAAACCACGGAAGTTCAAGTTTGGCCTGTTCACCCACTGAACCGGCAGACGGAAAGGGGCGTTTTCCAAGGTGTCGGTGACGGAGATCTTTTCCAAAGCGCCCAGAAGTGTCGGCCCGTCATACCATGGCATGGCGTCGCCGCTTTCCAGCACATTGTCCCCTTTCAATGCGGAAAGGGGGACGGCCGTGACGCTTCGGATGCCTACTTCTTCTGCAAAGGCGCGATATTCCTTGGCGATTTCGTCGAACCGTTCTTGCGAATAGTCGACCAGATCCATCTTGTTGACGGCCAGAACGACATCTTTGATGCCGACAAGGTGTGCGATGAAGGTGTGCCGTTTGGTCTGTGTCAGAACACCCTTGCGCGCATCGGCCAGGATGACGGCCACATCGACATTCGAAGCGCCGGTCGCCATGTTGCGGGTATATTGCTCATGGCCCGGCGCGTCGGCGACGATGAACTTCCGGGCATCGGTCGCAAAAAAACGGTATGCGACATCGATGGTGATGCCCTGTTCGCGCTCTGCCTGTAAGCCATCGACCAGAAGGGCGAAATCGATGCCGTCTTCGACCGTGCCGACCTTTCGGCTATCGGTTTCGAGGGATGCCAATTGATCTTCGAAGATCAGTTTCGAATCGTAGAGCAGGCGACCGATCAGCGTGCTCTTACCGTCGTCGACACTGCCGCACGTAATGAAGCGCAGCATCGGCTTTTCGCTCTGCTCACGAAGATAAGCGTCGATATCCTTGGCGTGGAGGGCGTCCATCAGAAGTATCCCTCCTGCTTCTTCTTTTCCATGCTACCGGATTGGTCATGATCGATGATCCGCCCCTGGCGCTCCGAGGTGCGGGCGATCAAGGTCTCGGCTACAATTCCCTGTAGCGACGTGGCTTCGCTTTCGACCGCGGCGGTGAGGGGATAGCAGCCCAGTGTGCGGAACCTGACGCTCCGCTCTTGGACCTCTTCACCCGGGTCCAACGGCAAACGGTCGTCATCGACCATGATCAACTGGCCGTTCCGTTCGACGACCGGCCGCTTGGCCGCGAAGTAGAGGGGGACAATCGGGATCTCCTCCATCAGGATGTATTCCCAGATGTCGAGCTCGGTCCAATTTGAGATCGGGAAGGCGCGCACACTCTCCCCCGTCTTGATCCGGCAATTGTAGAGGTTCCACAATTCCGGCCGCTGGTTCTTCGGGTCCCAGCGATGGGTCGAGGTCCGGAAGGACATAATCCGTTCCTTCGCGCGTGATTTTTCCTCGTCCCGGCGTGCGCCGCCGATGGCGCAGTCGAATTTATAATGGCTCAGCGCCTGTTTTAGGGCTTCGGTCTTCATTGTATCGGTATAAAAGGACGACCCATGCGTGAACGGATTGACGTTGTCCCGCACGCCCTCTTGGTTTGTGTGGACGATCAGGTCCAGCCCCAATTCCGCAGCCCGTTGGTCACGGAAAGCGATCATTTCCCGGAACTTCCAGGTCGTATCCACATGCAGAAGCGGGAAGGGGGGGCGCCCGGGCTGAAAAGCCTTCATCGCCAGATGCAGCATCACCGACGAATCCTTGCCGATGGAATACATCATGACCGGGTTACGGAACTCGGCCGCGACCTCCCGGAAAATGTGAATGCTCTCCGCTTCCAACGCGCGGAGATGAGAGCGTCTGCTCAAACTCATGACGGGATATTTGCCTCAATTTCGGAGGATTTGAATAATTGTGCAGCCGTGTATCGGCCTACCTTGCGGATGTAAACATTTAGATAGGCGAAACGTATTGGCACTGCTCAGGCTTTCGATCGTTCAATTTTGCTGCGGGACGCTTCAACGAGACGGTCGTATAGGGCCGAGACTTCTTCCAACAGGGACGGATCTGCGGAGGCGTCGTCCTTCGCATTACTGATGACGAATGACTCCGCGCTGCTGTCGGTATCCTCAATTTCGCAGATCACGGCGAGTCGATTCCAGGTTTCTGGATCGCTGCACAGATCCTCATAACACACGAAATAGTCTTCATCGGACGCGTGCTCGAGTAACCACGAATAGGTCTGCCGCCAGATCTCAAGCCAATACTCGATGCCGTCTGGAGCCAAATCGGAAAGGCGCTTCTGTCCTTCGCGATCGAATTGGAAATGCCGGTGATCGTGCCCAAACTCATGGTGCCCAAGCCATGTCATGTAAGATTGGACAAATGGGTCTTCCTTCTGTTGCTTGAGGAAGTTGGCATGCTGACGCATTAACGATCCGGCATGTGTTATGGGATCCCTGAACGGGATCAGAGTGATGGCATTCGGGAAGGTCTGCCGAATGGCCTTCAACCTGAGAATATTGTTGTTGTTCTTGGAAAGATACCGTCGGCGCCCGTCACTATCCGCATTTAGGATGGCGGAGACATAAGCAGCAAACTTCTCAGTAACATCCTGTGCCGGTAAATGCGGTTTTAGGCATGTCTTGGTGATATAGTTTTCGCCGTCGAATATGCGCCAAAAGACTTCGTCCAGGCTTTCGGGGCTATCGACACCGACAAGAATGCGGTCACCATGCGCCCGCTCGGATAGGCTGTCGTCGCCCTGCGACCGGGCCGCGACCTTGCCCCAAATCTTAGGGGCCAAGACAAATGGCATGTTTCGATAGGTAAGCGAACAAAAGGCGCCGGATGCATAGATACGGCGCATCAGAATGGTTGTTCCCGCGCGGGCCAAACCGGAAACGAAGATGTGCCGGGTGTAGCGATCCTGTTCTACATTGTGATCGCCGGCCTTTTGATCGATGTCGAAGCTCAGCTCCGCAATCGGCGTAAATTGAAGGGCAATCCGATGGAGGATCCGGTCTAGAAAGCTATATTCAACCATGGAAAATTGCCTTCCGTACCCAAACGTACAGACTGGCTGCGACGACGCTTGCAGCAATACCGATCCAAGTGAGGATGAAAGACTGGAACCCGCTGAAAACCCAGTCGAATCCAACAACCAATAGACCGGCAATACTCAGGACGACGGCCAGAAGGAAAGCGATTTTAAGCGACGCCCCAAATGTCCGTTGGGCATAGGCGGCCATTGCTTTTTCTTTCCAGTGATCCGACACGGATTTCGCCATGACGGTGCGCAAAGCGCTTTGGCTGGAATTGCTTAGCCTTCGCAGTGGGGGCAAGAATGGCAGGGCCATGACGACTTCGACGAGGACGACACATAGAATGGTTGTCAGAAACCAATTCACGGCTTGTCGGCGCCTTTCGTGTCGTCGTCCACGGCGGGATCGGTCGCGACAGCCTGCTTGGCAGCCTTGCGTTTCTTCATGATCCGTTTGACCGGGTACCAAAGGATTGCGAAAAAGGCCATGACAATTGATGCCAATATTCCGAGCACGACGGCGATTGTACCCGCGCCGGCCCCTGGGCCGATGTAAGCCCAAGCGGGGGCTGGCGTTAAAGCAACCAACGCTATCAGAAAAACAACTGCTCTTATTCTTGAGTCCGGCATTCGAAAATCCTTTCGTCAAAGAAATCCTGTGGCAGCCACTTCATTTCTGAGACCACATAGTTTGTATCATTGGTACCAGGTTTCATGTTTGCGACTTTGAACACGACCTCTCCATTGCTGTCGACTTCAAAGGCTTCGCCTTGTTGGGCGCTTGTGACGAAAATCGATCCGTTTTCAATGATTTGCGCTTTTCCGCGGATCCTGGAGTAAAAGCCGTAGTCGTTGCCATCAACCAACACAGACGTTTCAAAAGTGTCCGGATCGATAGCTACGATTTCGCTGAAATCCCGGCTCATTCTATTGTTAAAGATCGAAATTCGTCCATCGGGCAGCCAATCCGGGTCGTGTTGCCGTTGCGTCGCTCCGACACGCCACCACTTGATCTTATGTGACTTCCTATCCAGGACAAAAACCAAGTTCAGCGAACGGGCGCTGATCAGCAAGTCGCCGGCCTCAAAGGAGTCAAACTGGTTGGCAATGGAGGCGGGCAGGGGGTCCACATCGTTGAAATGGATGGCGTCCTGCAACCAAGTGCCTGTCGTATTGCGGCTGTTACCGCCGAGATCGTCCGAATGCTTACGTCGAACTTCCAGGACATCGATTGTCGGGTTTGCAGAAATGATTTCGGCCAGCGAAATCTGATCCAAAATGCTTCCATCGGACACGGACACTTGGGTGATCGTTTCAGGGTCAAAAAAGGTCCAAACGCTCTTGCCGTCGATATCCGCTGTCACCGCGTGGTGGAAGTGACCGGGCGTTGTCCAATCTCTCTCGCCGCAAGCAGTGAATTTCTGGATTGAGACACTGCCGTCGAAAGTAAAAACAATCGAGCCATCGGGAAAGATCTCGACACCGTGAACAAATTTTCGATGTTTTGGGCGCGGGGTTACCTCGCCTACCGACACTTCGTCGAGAATCCAGGACTTAACCAATTTGAGATCTGGCGACAGCAAGAGCACGGCGTTCTCAATGCTGCCGTTGATGTCGAATGCTCCGATCAAGGCGCGCCATCCAGAAGCCATTTTCGTTGGATCGGCTTCCATGACCAAACCATTGAGCTTTAGGCTAGGTGCATCCGGCACTGGGGTGAAACCGGAATAATCGACCCCTGCCGGCCGCGGTGTCCGAACCGGTTCATCTTCGTAGGCCCCTGAAACGAAGCTCAGCAATTCATGCACGACTTCTTTCGTGGTTGTCGGAAATGAAGCGACATGAACTGCAGCTTCACCGAACCACCCCGACTTATCGCTACCGGCGATCGTTGATTTTATCGACCAACCAAACGCAACCGTGAAAAGGAGCCATAAAAGGAGACATAGAAGGAACAACCATATCGGAATACGTTGCTGCATGCTGCGTTTTAATCCTACGTCACAACGTCTAAGCTGGCGAAACTGGCTTATTCTTTAGTCGGCATTCCTAGCATAGTTGACTTTGTGCTCAAACCTTTACGGGCATATGTTCGAATATATTATTACCTTAAATGGGGCCTAGTTTACCGCTCCAGCCGCTTTAACGAATAGTTTTCCTGACGGCCACGTTACAATCTCTATGCGGCTTTTTTCGCCGGCTTTTTAGCCTGCAGATCTTGGTCATGGGTCCGGATCCATTTTTTGACGACCGGCGCGATCTGGTTGCGCCATTTGCTGCCGTTGAAAATACCGTAATGGCCGGCAGCCTTCTGAAGGTGATACAGCTTTTTGTCGTCCGATAGTCCGGTGGCCAGTTTTAGCGCGGCTTTGGTTTGGCCCACACCGGAGATGTCATCCAACTCACCTTCGACGCAGAGAAGCGCCGTCCGGTCAATCTTACCAACGTCCACCGGGTGCCAGCGCGCCATCATTTCACCCTTTGGCAAAGCGTGGTCCTGGAACACGGTCTTCACGGTTTGCAGATAGTATTCCGCCGGCAGATCCATCACCGCACGATATTCTTCATAGAACGCGATCTTCTTCTCCGCGGCGTCATCGTCGCCCTGAACAAGATGATCGAACAGTTCATGATACGACGCCAAATGCCGGTCCAGATTCATGGAGATGAAGTTCGTCAACTGAATGAAGCCCGGATAAACCTTCCGCATCGCGCCCGGATAAGGAAGGGGAACATTGACGATGACGTTTCGCTCGAACCACTCGATCGTATGTTCCTTGGCCAGTTTGTTGACTGCGGTCGGGGATTCGCGCGTGTCGATCGGTCCGCCCATCATGGTCAGCGTCGCCGGTGCGCAAAGATCGCCCCAGCCTGACATGATCGCGGTTGCGGCAAGCGACGGGACAGCAGGCTGACAAACCGCGATCACATGCGTGTTTGGGCCAAGAACGTGAAGAAAATCAACCAGGTAGTCGATATAGTCGTTCAGGTTGAACTTGTCTTCCGTCACCGGGATCATCCGTGGATCCTGCCAGTCGGTGATATAGACTTCGTGGTCGGGGATCATTTCCTCGACCGTGCCACGCAACAGCGTGGCGTAGTGGCCGCTTAACGGTGCGACGATCAGAAGTTTGGGATCGTTGCGCTTACGGGCCAGCTTCCGTTTGAAATGCACCAGATGACAGAACGTGCGATGCACAACGGTCTCATACTCGACGTCAACTTCTTTGCCGTCGATCACCGTTGTGTCCAAATCCCATTCCGGTTTGCCAAAACGGCGGGTCAGGTGTTCGAACAAGTCTGCGGTGGACATCATCGTCCGACCGGCATTGGTATAAGCTAATGGATTCATAGGGTTGCGCATCGCCAAGCGAGCGCCTTGAGCCAACATACGGCTCGGCGCCATCATCATGCGCTGCATTTCATGCATGTAATAGAGCATCTAAAATCCCGCTGAATTATTTGAATATGCGCTTAGTTTGCGTTGCAACAGTATGCGTCCCGCACCGCAACTGGGCAATCCTGCAAATTGCCTATGCCGGGCAAATCTGCCTTGCTTGGCCTGTTTACGCTACAGAGGTAACGAATTCCTTAAAATTCTAATATTTTGCCGAGGACTAGGCGGAGAGGGAGGGACTATGAGGCTTTCCGGCAAGGGGGCGTTCATCACCGGCGGGGCATCGGGCCTGGGCTATGGCTGCGCGGAAGCGTTCCTGAATGAAGGCGCGCGCGTCGTGATCGCGGATGTGGATGCGGAAAAAGGGGCGCAGGCCGCCGAAAAGCTGGGGGAAAAAGCGTTCTTCCTAAAGCTTGATGTCTCGGTTGAGGAGGAATGGGTTACCGCCTTGCGGGAGGCGGAAACATGGCTCGGAAAACTGCACACGCTAGTGAATTCGGCGGGAATCGCCTTCTTCCTGGATGTCGAAAAGACAAGCCTGGACGATTGGCGCCGGATGATGGCGGTGAACCTGGACGGTGTGTTCCTCGGCTGTAAGCACGGCATTGCCCCCATTGAACGGGCCGGCGGAGGCTCGATCATCAATCTGTCCTCGATCAGTGGCATTATCGGCGGCGCGAACCTGGCGGCCTACAATGCCAGCAAGGGCGGCGTCAGGCTGCTGTCAAAATCCGTGGCACTGCATTGCGCCCGCAAAGGGACAGGGGTGCGATGCAATTCCGTGCACCCAACCTTCGTCCAGACGCCGATGGTCGACGAATTTGTCGCCAAGACAAAGAACCCGGAACGCACCCGCGCCGCTTTGGTCGCGCAGATTCCCATTGGCCGAATCGGGGAACCCGCGGATGTTGCCGCGATGGCGGTCTATCTCGCCTCCGACGAGTCTAGCTTCGTCACGGGGGCGGAAATGGTGCTGGATGGCGGGCTAAGCGCCCAGTAGAGGAAAGAGCCTGCGGACCTTGATGCGGTTGATCTATTTGGCGGCGAAGCCGAATTCCTCGTCGAAGGCGTTATAGCTGACGACGGATTGCGGTTCGGCCACGCCTTTCATCGCGTGCTTCCCGCGGGGCGTCACAGGGACATCGGCGATCCGGCCCATTTCCTCCGAAAGAAGCAGGGGAATGCCTAGTTCCTTGGTGAGGGATTCCAACCGCGATGTCCGGTTGACGGCAGGGCCCATGACGGTGAAGTCCAAGCGGCCCGGCGCGCCGACGTTGCCATAGACGACATGGCCGAAATGAAGACCGACACCGAAACGGGTTTCCGGTTTTTTATCCCGCCGCCGAAGGCTGTTCATGACCGCCAGGCTGCTGAACGCGTCTACCGCAGCGTCCAGGGCGGCCCGGCAGGCGTCACGGCGTGCGGTTTCAGGATGCTTGCCCTCTTGAACAGGGAAGACAATCAACATCGCGTCACCGATGAAACGCAGGATTTCTCCGCCATAGGCGGTGACGGCGGTGTGGACGTGTTCGAAATAGGCGTTCAGCAGGTCGAGGACATCGTCGGCGGTATAGGCCTCGGTCAGGTGAGTGAATTCCCGTAGATCGCTGAACCACAGGGCCGCGTCGATTTCTTCGCCGTCACCCCGTTTTATGAGGCCGGCGAAGACTTTCCTGCCGGTTCGCGGTCCAAGATAGGTATCCAACAGCCCGACCGCGATGGTGTGTGTGACGAGAACCTCGACAATGGGGCCCAGATGTTTCACCAGCCTGTCAAATTTGGCGATATCGCTTTCCGTGAACCCGCCCGGTACATCCGTGTTGACCAGGAAAGTGCTCTGCCGTTGGAAGGTGAAAGGAATAATCTGCCCGTAATAGTCGGTCACGCCGGCCTTGGCCAAGTCGAACAGCACCTGATGATCCCGGTCGGGGTCTAGGTCGGTTAGTTTGCGGTGATAAGGCTTGCCGGTCGTAACGATGGTTTCGATCGGGCTGCCCCTGTACGCATCTGTCGACCAGATATTGTGATCCGACCGACGGTGGGAAATCATTCCCTTGCCGCGTTCCCAAAGCACGCGTTCAGCCGAGAATTGCGGATGCAGTGTTCGAAATGTCATGACCAGACGCATGATTGGCGCATCCGCTGCAACCAAGGCGCGAGCCAAGCCGGACGTGAATTCGTCCAAGGATTGGCACTTGCGACCATCGTCAATCATCCAATCGATGACGGTGTCGAGGTCCCAGTTTTTACCGCTCAAATCAACATTCCCCGATATGCCCGCCCTGTTTGCCTTGGCTTCATTCAACTGTACCGCGCCGCGTGTTCTGAACCGGCACCGCGTCCAAGCGTATGTTTATCGATGGCAACCGCTTTGATCAGCGCATAGACAAGAGAACCGGTCCGCAGTCCCAATTCGTCGAGCGATTTCCGCGTGATCCTGACGCGCAGGGGTGCACCGATGTCGACGGAGACTTCCACCATTGCGTCCGCGGCGGCGTCGCTGCGTGTATGTATGCGCTCCCCAATCTCACGAACAGTGCCGCTCAAGATATTTTGAAAGCTTGTCCCGGTGGGGCGCTCTATGGCCAGTGCCACGTCACGCGCGCGGATTCGCAAGCGAAGCGATTGTCCGGGGGGAAGCGATAGCTGCGGAACCCGGATGTCGCCGCCGGGCGTGTCCAGCACTGTCAGTCCATAATCGGCGTCCTGGTCCTTGACCGTCGCGGCCAGCACGGACCCCGCCTCGTAACGTCCGGTGAGGGGGTAGAGATCGAGCCTGCTGGTGATATCGCCGACATCGCCGCTGGCGGCGACACGTCCATCGTCGATCAGCACCATGACATCGGCCAGCCTCACCACTTCCTCGATGGAATGGCTGACATATATGATCGGCAGGCCCAACTCGTCCCGCAAGCGCTGGATGAAGGGGAGGATTTCGGCCTTCCGAGCCCCGTCCAGAGAGGCCAGCGGTTCGTCCATCAACAAGATCCGTGGATTTGAAAGGATGGTTCGTCCGATCGAAACGCGTTGTTTTTCCCCACCCGACAGCTCACCGGGGCGGCGTGTAAGAAGATGCCCGATATCCAACAGATCGGTGATCTGGCCCAAGTCGAAACGTGTTTCCGATTGCCGGCCCGCACCGTAGAGCAGGTTCGATTTCACCGTCATATGGGGAAACAGCCGGGCATCCTGGAAGACGTAACCGACATCCCGCCGATAGGGCGGTATGTCGACCCCGGCCGCGCTGTCGAACAGGACACGTCCGTCAATCGCGACCTTCCCCGCGTCGGGGCGCAACAAGCCGGCGATCATGTTGATGATGCTGGTCTTGCCGCAACCCGATTTGCCGAACAGGGCGACGATGCCGGATTCCTCCGGCTCGATAACGATCTCCGCATCGATCGCGAAGGAGGGGAAATGCTTCCTGGCGCGAAGCTCTATCATTCCGTCCCCCCGATCGATCGTCGGATCCGTCGCGCCATATATTCCGAAGCAATCATGGCGATAAGCGCCACAGCGATGGATATTGCGGCCAAGCGCGCAGCCGCGGCTTCACCGCCGGGCGTTTGGATTTGGGCGTAGAGCGCTAGTGGAATGGTCTGGGTCTCGCCGGGAATGTTCGAGACAAAGGTGATTGTCGCGCCAAATTCGCCGAGCGCCCGGGCAAAGGCCAGCAGGGCGCCGACGAGAATGCCGGGTGAGATCAGCGGCATGGTGACGGTCGCAAACACTTTCAGCGGCTGCGCCCCCAAGGTCTTCGCGGCGTCTTCCAGGCCACGGTCGACGCTTTCGATGGCAAGCCGCATTGCGCGGACAGCCAGCGGCAGCGCCATGACTGCAGCGGCAACGGCGGCGCCTTTCCAGGTGAAGGCGATGCTGATCCCGAAAACGTCGTAGAGCCAAGCCCCGACAACGCCTTTCCGGCCGAGCAGAACAAGCAACAGATAGCCGACGACGACCGGTGGGACGACCAGGGGGAGATGGATCAGCCCATCGACCAATGCCTTGCCGGGAAACCGGAAGCGCGCCAACAGGAAAGCGAGGGCCAAGGCGACCGGCAGGCAGCCGAGCATGGAAACGACGGCGACGCGGAGACTCAGCGCCAATGCCTCCCACTCAGCCGGGGAAAGAAGATCCGTCACCCGTAACTACCCTCACGTCACTGTCTTGCCGATAGCGGTTCGAAACCATAGCGACGAAACATGGCGGCGGCATCCCCGGTCTGCAAGGCGTTCAGCAAGCCTTGCGCCTTTTCGCTGAGCAGTACTGATCGATAGACAACGGGATCGTACAGGCCGGGGCTTATTTCCTCGGCAATTCGTAACTTGGTAGATGCCACCGCGTCGCTTCTATAGACGATCGCGCCGTCGACCTCGCCCCGTTCCGCGAAAGCAACTGCCATCCTGACATTGGCGCCGAAAACCAGACGCGGTGACAGCTTGTCCCAGATTTTCAAGGTTTCCAGGGCTTGCTTGGCATATTGCCCGGCGGGCACATGGGCGGGATCGCCGATCATCAGCCGGCCGCTTTCGGCGAAGTCCTTTAGCGTCACTGTCGCCTTGGCTTCCGCGGGCACGACCAAAACAAGACTGCTGGAGAGCAGATCGACGGTCCGATCCGCGGGGATGCCATTCTCTTCGATCAACCAGGCCGCCCATCGCGGGTTGGCGGAAATGTACAAATCCGCGGGAGACCCTTGCGCGATTTGGCGCGCCAACGTGCCGCTGCTGGCGTAGATGGTGAGAATTCGGTTCCCGTCGATTTCGCCGCCGTAGCCCAGGATGAATTCTGAAAGCACCGGTTGCAGGCTTGCGGCCGCCATCAGGTAAATGTCGCCCGCGCGCGCCGATTGGCCGGATGATGCGATTTGGCCGACCAGTACGGCACAGCCCAATAACCCGGATAGCAGAAGGCCTGTCAGGCGGCGCATTGTGGCCTAGCGCCGAGCCGAATTGAGGCGATCGAACCCAGCCGTCAGGTCGTCGATCAGGTCCGCGGTGTCTTCCAGTCCCACATGCATCCGCAAGGTGGTGCCGCCGGCTTCCCATTTTGTCGCGCTGCGCATTTTGGATGGGTCGCTGGGCAGGATCAGGCTTTCATATCCACCCCAGCTGGCCCCCATGCCGAACAGCGCCAATCCGTCCAGCATCGCGCCCAGCGCGGCGCGGTCGGTGCAGTCGACAACGAAGCCGAACAACCCGCTGGCCCCCGTGAAATCACGCTTCCAGATCTCATGCCCGGGATCCTCCGGCAGGGCGGGGTGCATGACCCGGATCACCTCCGGCCGGTCGCGCAGCCATTCGGCCATTTTGATGCCGTTCTCGTGCTGACGGTTCATGCGCACCGCCATGGTCCGCAAACCGCGCGTGCCCAGATAGACATCGTCCGGACCGGCGCAATTGCCCTGCTGCAGGAAGGTGTCCAGCACCTTCGGATAAGCGGCTTGGTTGCAGGCGATGGTGCCCAGCATCGCGTCGGAATGGCCGACGATGTATTTCGTGGCGGCCTGGACCGAGACATCGACACCCAGCGTCAACGGTTTGAAGAAATACCCGCCCGACCACGTGTTATCGATGGCGGTCGGCACACCGTGCTTTTTCGCGGCGGCGACGATGGCGGGCACGTCCTGCATCTCAAATGTCAGCGACCCCGGGGATTCCATCCAGATCAGATTGGTGTTCGGGCGGATCAGCGCCTCGATCCCATTGCCGATCAACGGGTCGTAGTATTCCGCTTCGATGCCGAGGCGCGCGAGCAACCCGCTGGCGAACTTGCGGGTCGGGAAATAGGTGCTGTCGGTCAGCAGGACATGGCCGCCGGCCTGGACAAAGCTCATCAGCGTGGTGGTCACCGCCGCCAGACCCGAGGGGGCAAGCACCGTGCCATGTGCTTGTTCCAAGGCGGAAACAGCCTCTTCCAGCGTAGATGTTGTCGGCGTGCCTTTCCGACCGTAAACATATTTCCGGTCGCGACTGTCGAAATCCGCCAGAGTCGGAAACAGGATCGTGGAAGCGTGATACACAGGGGTGTTCACGGCGCCATGGTTCTCATGGGGATGCCGGCCCGCATGGGTCAGTTTTGTATCGTCTTTCATAACAAGGCTCGGTGATTTCGTGTCGTTGGGTGGCGGCTAGAGTGCAGTGCGCTGCACCGGGGAGCAAGCGCCAGACAAGGAAGTAGGCATGGAAGAAGCGGAAGTCGAAACAGTTGTGATCGGGGCCGGTGTCGTCGGGCTTTCCTGTGCGCGGTCGCTCGCGATGGCGGGCGATGACGTCATCGTACTGGAGGCGGCGGACGCGATCGGCACGGAAACCAGCAGCCGGAACAGCGAAGTCATCCATGCAGGCATCTATTATCCGACCGGCAGCGACAAGGCGCAGCTCTGTGTCGAGGGTAAATGGATGCTCTACGACTATTGCGCCAGCCACGGCGTGCCGCATTCCAATTGCGGCAAGCTGATCGTCGCGACGGAAGACGCGCATCTGGAAAAGCTTCAGGCGATCCTGGACAAGGGCGCGGAAAACGGTGTCGACGACCTTGAACAGATCGGTGCCAACCACGCGATTGCGATGGAACCGGCGCTGTCCTGTGTCGCGGCCATCAATTCGCCCTCGACCGGCATCGTGGACTCCCATTCTCTGATGCTCGCCTATCAGGGCGACGCGGAAGATCATGGGGCGATGATCGCCTTCAATTCCCCGGTGATCCGGGGTGAGGTGACACCGACCGGAACCGTGCTGGATGTGGGGGGTGAGAACCCGATGCGCTTGCGCGCCAAGAAGGTGGTGAACTCCGCCGGCCTGCACGCCATGAAGCTGGCGGCGATGATTGAAGGTCTCGATCCGGCGAAGATTCCACCGACCTTCTATTGCAAGGGCAGCTACTTCACCATGGCGCGGAAAAGCCCCTTCAAAGGTCTGATCTATCCCATGCCGCAGGCGGCGGGCCTCGGCGTCCATGTCACGCTCGACATGGGCGGGCAGATCCGCTTTGGACCGGATATCGAATGGGTGGATGAAATCGATTACGAGGTAGACCCCGCGCGCGGCGACAGCTTCTATGAAGCCGTGCGCGCCTATTGGCCGGATTTGCCGGACGGCGCTTTGGAACCCGGTTATTCCGGCATCCGTCCGAAAATTGCCAAGCCCGGCGGTGCGGGCCTGGATTTCATGATCCAGGGACCGGAAGAAACCGGCGTGGACGGTTTCGTGAACCTGTTCGGAATCGAGTCCCCCGGGCTGACCTCTTCGCTCGCCATCGGCAAGCGGGTGCAGGGCCTGCTGGCCCCTTAACCGGGGATGACGCCCAATGCCCTTGGGTCGGGCACCTTGTTCAGTTCCCGTGCATAGGGCGTGAACCCTGCCTTTTGATAGGCGCCCAATGCGGACGGGTGGTCCAGCGTACAGGTATTGACGGTCAGGCGCTTCGGTGCTGGGTCGCGGTCCCAAGCGCAATGCACGGCCCAATCCAGAAGATAGGGGCCAAGACCCTTGCCGATGAAGTCGGGCATCAGTCCGAAATAGGCGATGTCGGCCTCGTCGGGCATGTCTCGGAAATCCAATTCTACGAAGCCGGCAGGGACGCCGCCTTCGGAAAGCACATAGATTTCGACATCCTCGTCGGTGATGATGGCGTGGATCTGTTCGTCGTTCATTTTGCGGCGTTCGTACCATAGCCACGGATCGCCGACCGTATGCTGGATATAGCGGTAGTAGCCGACGGTCGGTCTATGCAGACGGACGAGCGAGAGGGGCGACCCCGTCACGGGAATAGGGCGGGGCGGGGCGGTCGGACGGGACGTCATCTCCAGGAAAGTAACCGTAACGTCCAAAAGCGGCACCGTCGGATCGGCCGGTGTCACCTCGACCGGTGTTTCGGTTTGCGCAACAGGCGGTTCGACCAGCCATTTCGCCATCAGAATACGGTCTTCATGCGTGTATCCGACTGCTTCATAGAAGGCTGCCACCGGCTTGTTGCTGCCCCGTATGATCAGTTCCACCTTCGGACAGTCCTGTTCCGCAAGCCAAGCTTCGGCGGCGGACAAAATCTTGCGCCCGGCGCCGGTGCCCCGCAAATCCGGATGGGTCGCGACGTAATAGAGCCAACCACGATGGCCGTCGAAACCGCACATCGCAGAGGCGACAACGTCATCGCCATCCATACCGACAAAAATCTCCGATGCCGGCGCACGGCGCGCCAGGGCGATATCGGCGGTCGGGTCGTTCCACGGGCGGACCAAATCACAGGCGGCCCAAAGGGCAACAATGCCTTCTTCGTCCCCATCCCGAATGGGTCTGATTTCCATTTCTAAACTCATTTGCTCGATTTTCGAGGTCGCGCGCCTATCAGGTTTCGATCGGAAGTTCTTCCCGTAATCCCCATTCAGACCAGGACCCGTCATAGACCGCCGCGTCCTCACGGCCCAACACATAGAGGGCAAGCGCCAGATTGCAGGCGGAAACGCCGGAACCGCAGGAGGTTATGATCGGGTTTTCCAGGTCGATGCCGGCGCCGGTGAAGATGGCTTTCAGTGCATCGGGGGATTTCAGCGTCCCGTTATCGGCCAGGATATTCTGGAAGGGGATGTTGAAGCTGCCCGGGATATGGCCGGACCGAAGCCCGGGACGCGGTTCCGGGTCCTTCGCCAGAAAACGGCCGGCGGAGCGGGCGTCGATAATATCGGCTGTCTCCAGCGCATCCAGGACGTGCTGCGCGCTACGGACCAAATGTGGGTGGAAGCTCGCCTTGAATGTCGCCGGTTTCGGCTGGGTGGGAGAGGTCGTTTCCACATGCCGGCTTTCGTGTTCCCATTTCGGCAAACCGCCGTCGAGGACCGCGACATTTTCATGCCCGAAGGTGCGGAACATCCACCAGCAACGGGAAGCGGAGAAGATGCCGTTGACGTCATAGGCGACGACGAAGCTGTCGTTCGAGACGCCAAGCGCGCCCACTTCCCGTTCGAATCGGTCGGGGGAGCAGAGCATATGCGGCTGATCGGCGTCGGGATCCTTGATCTTGCCGTCGAAGTCGAAGAAACGCGCGCCCGGAATGCGCAGACCCTCAAACTCGGTGGCCGCGTCGCGTTTGACCGTGGGCAGGTGATAGCTGCTGTCCAGGATAACGACTTTCGGGTCGTCCAGATGATCGGCAAGCCATTCGGTGGATACGGTGGGCGTCGGATAGGCGTCGGTCATGTCTCGGCTCCGCTGCCGGCGAGAACCCGCCGGACCGTTGAGAAAAGGGATCAGTCAGTATCGAATACGATGTTAACGCGGCGATTCCGCTTGCCCTTGTTCTCGATCTTGGACACGCGCACGGGACCGATTTCGCCGGTATTTTTTACATGGGTTCCGCCGCAGGGCTGCAGGTCGACTCCTTCGCCGATCTTCAACAGGCGAACCTTGCCGGACCCGCGCGGCGGTTGAACGGACATGGTGCGGACCAGATCGGGGCTCGCGTTCAGTTCCTCGTCAGTGATCCATTGCGCGGTGACCGGGTGATTTTCCCGGATCAGCGCATTCAGTTTCTCGGTGATTTCTTCCTTGTCCAGCGTGTGCTCGCCGACATCGAAGTCCAGGCGGCTTTTGTCGATGCCGACCTGGCCGCCGGTGACGCCGCAGGGAACAATGGAACAAACCAGATGCATGCAGGTATGCATCCGCATCAGCTGGTGGCGGAAATCCCAGTCGATCGTACCGTGAACCTTGCTGCCGGGCGCAAGCGTCGGCTGGTCTTCCCCCGGCACATGGACGATGTCGCCATCCGCCTTGATGGTCGTACCGATCTCCACAATGGTGCCGTCCTCGGCCGTCAAGGTACCCTTGTCGCCCGGCTGCCCGCCGCTGGTGTAGTAGAAGAGTGTTTGGTCGAGGACGATGCCGCCGCGCTCGTTCACCGCCGTCACGGTGGCGTCGAATTCGGTTTGATAGGCATCGTCGCGGAACAACAGCGCCGTCATCGGACCTCTCCCTTTTTCCCGGTTTTCTTTCCCTATTCTGTGGCGGAAGCGGCGGCTCAAAGCAAGGGGGCGCAAGGCTGAAAGCCTTGCCGTTCGGCCTCAGGTGCTTGGACGGAATGTCACAGCCAATCGGGAACAGGTAGGTCCTTCGACTTCAGAAATTCGGGGTTGAACATCTTGGATTGATACCGTTGGCCGCCGTCGCACAAGACGGTGACGATGGTGTGCCCAGGGCCCATCTTCTTGGCCAATTTGATCGCGCCCATGACATTCAAGGCCGCGGACCCGCCCATCAGTAAGCCTTCATGTTTCAGCAGGTCGAAGCAAACCGGCAGCCATTCCGTGTCGGGTACCTGGAACGGTTCGTCCACCGCAAGGCCTTCCAAATTGCCGGTGATGCGGCCCTGGCCGATCCCTTCGGTGATGCTGGTGCCGTCGCTGGAAAGCTCGCCCTTGGTGAAATAGTTGAACATCGCGGCCCCCATCGGGTCGGCCAGGCCGATAACGATGTCCTTCTTCTTCGACCGCAGATATTCGGCGGTTCCGGCCAAGGTGCCGCCGGTGCCGACCGCGCAGATGAAGCCGTCTACCGTGCCGTTTGTTTGCTCCCAAATCTCAGGCCCGGTGGATCGGATATGGGCGTTCCGGTTCGACAGATTGTCCCACTGGTTGGCATAGAGAACGCCGTGCTTTTCGGTCTTCGCCAGTTCTTCCGCGGTGCGTTTGGCGACATGGACGTAGTTGTCCGGGTTCTTGTAGGGCAGCGCCGGGTTTTCGCGAAGCTGTGCGCCGCACAGGCGCAGCATGTCCTTCTTTTCCTGGCTTTGCGTTTCCGGAATGATGATCAGCGTTCGGTAGCCGCGCGCATCGGCGACAAGCGCAAGGCCGATGCCGGTATTGCCCGCGGTGCCCTCGACGATCAGCCCGCCGGGTTCCAAGTCGCCGCGTTCTTCGGCATCCAGGATGATGTGTTTCGCGGCGCGGTCCTTGACCGACCCGCCCGGATTGAGGAATTCGGCCTTGCCCAGGATGGTGCATCCCGTTTCCTCGGAAGCCTTTTTCAGTTTGATCAGCGGCGTGTTGCCCACCGCATCGACGAAACCGTCACGTATCTGCATGCGTCTTGCTCTTCCGTCTCTTCTTGTTGCGCGTCGGGCGGTATTGGCGGCCGCGGCGCGGAATGCGTCAAATCACACTGTCGCGTGAGTTGTTTGAGTTATTATGGTGCGCCCCATTCCCGGAGCAACCTTTCCCGGTGACGCCACAGCCATAGCAATGGCAGCGCGCCGAAGGCCGATTGGATCTTCCCGGCATTGAAAAGGGCGATAGCCTCGTCGAAAGGGAACACCGAAACGCGGATGTTCTCGCCTTCGCGTGCGATGCCGTGGATGCCGCCGACACCGTCGGTCGAGGTTTTGCCGATGAACAGGTTCGTTCGTTCCGAGAAGGCACCCTGGGATGAATAAAGCGGCCCGCCATAGTCGAGTTCCGTGACCGTACAGCCTGTCTCTTCGCCCACTTCACGTTTCGCGGCCTCATTCTTTTCCTCGCCGGGCTCGATGAATCCCGCAGGGGCTTCCAGCATCCAGGGATGTTCCTCACCGGCCGCATAGGCGGCGGCACGGAACTGTTCCACCAGCACGACCTCGTCCCGGAGCGGATCGTATGGAAGGCAGCAGATGCTTTGGTTTCCGATCAGCACTTCGCGTTCGATTTCCGGGCTCATGCCGCCACGGAACAGTTCGAATCGCAACGTGAAGACATCCATCTTGAAGAAGCCGTCATAGGCGCGGTCACGTGCCGCGATGTCCACCGTGTTGGGCATCGTCATGTCCACTTCGCGCGCAGGGCGTCGCGGTGTTGCGCCAGCCACAGCAACAGGATTGCCCCGGCCGCGGTTTGTCCCTGACCCGCGTCGACGAGGCGGATGGCCTCTTCGAATGGTTGGGTGAAGACGCGGATGTCCTCGGCCTCGTGGTCCAACCCGTGGATACCGCCAATGCCTTGGGTCACCGTGCGCCCGATATACATGGCGACCCGTTCGGACGTGGCACCGGGGGACGGGTAGAGGTCCATCACGAATTCAAGGTCGGTGACGGTGCAGCCCGCTTCCTCCTGCACTTCGCGGCGGACGACGGCATCCGGTGTCTCGCCCGTCTCCACGATACCGGCCGGCGCTTCGATCAGCCAGGGGCGGGGATCGTCCGCGGCCAAGGCACCGGGCCGGAACTGCTCTATCAAGACGACCTCGTCCCTGGCGGGATCGTAGGGAAGGCAGCAGGCCGATTGTCCGCGTTCGAACACCTCGCGCTGAAGAATCGGGCTCATCCCGCCTTGGAACAGCGGGTGGCGCAGAAAGTAGATGTCGAGCTGGAAATATCGGCGGAAGGGCGTTTCTTTCGCGACGAGTTCCACATCGCGGCGGTTGAACGGGGCAGGATCGGGCATGACGAGGATTTCCGGAAGCCGTCAAAGTCATTGTGTATGGACCCGCATGCCAGCCTGTGATTCATAATCGGACAGTCGGCCATTCGGGGAATAAATTGTCGGGCAGACATAGCAGCCCGGCATTGGGCTGGCCACCGCGGGGCGGCGCACGGCGGAAGAGGGTGTTGGGGACAGTGGGTCACAAACGGGCATGAGAATAGAGCGGATCGAAATCTCCCGGCACTCGCTCACGCTGGAGCCGCCCTTCGCCGCCGCTTGGGACAGCCGCCCGCGCCGCGACTTCATCGTGGATATCGTTCAAGTCTATGCAGATGACGGATCCGTCGGGATCGGGTCCGGCGACAGCATGGCGGGGATCGACGACTATCTCGACCATTTCATCGGCGGGGATCCGCGGGATATGGACCGGCATTTCAAGGTCCTCGACAATATCGCCTTCCATGTCGGCCGACCCTGGCCCTTGGATGTCGCCCTGTGGGATCTGCGCGGAAAGGCGGAAGGCCAGCCGGTCTACAAGCTTCTCGGCGGGACGCAGGGAAGGCTTCGGACATATGCCTCTCTCGGTGTCCTGCGGTCGGAGCCGGATATGGCGGCGCAAGCGCGCCGGTTGGCCGCGGCTGGCTTCCCGGCACTGAAGATCCGCTTCCAACGGCCGGATGTGGCCGAGGATCTGGCTGTCCTTGCCGCGGTTCGGGCCGCCGTCGGCCCCGATATTGAATTGATGGTCGACTGCAACCAGGGTTGGCGCATGCCCTGGGACACCCAACCGCCTTGGACCTATGACAAGGCGTTGACGGTCGCCAGGGCGTTGGAAGGCCTAGGCGTCTATTGGATGGAGGAACCGCTCCATCGCGGCGACTATGCCGGCATGGCGTCGCTGCGGGCCGCGACGGGACTGATGATCGCGGGTGGGGAGATGACCCGCGAATTGCACGAACTGCGCACCCTTGTGGAACGCCGGTGCCTGGATGTCCTGCAACCCGACTGTGCGTTGACCGGCGGGATAACGGGCCTTCACCGTGTCGGGCTATTCGCCAAGCACAATGGGGTCGTCTTCACGCCGCATACCTGGGGCAACGGGATCGGCCTGATGGCGAACCTGCACCTGGCCGCCGGTCTTGGCGGCGCGCCTTACCTGGAATTTCCGTATGACCCCCCGGACTGGACGCCGGACCGGCGAGACTTTCCCCTGGCCCTGCCGCTTTTCCCCGATGCCCAAGGATACATCACCGTGCCGGACGCACCGGGGTTGGGCATCGATTTGAACGAAGAAATGCTGGAGAGAACCCGGATCGGGTAACGATAACCTTGCCGTCCCCGGACGCATATCGAAGAATTAGGTAAAACAAAGTCAGGGGGTTCTATGTCGGGAAATGGTTCGGTCACGATCAGGCATGCGACATCGGCGGACAAGGATGCGGTGGGGGACTTGGCGCACCGGCTGTTGTCCGATGTCGACGCCCCCAGATTCGACCCGCAAGGCTATGCCTCCGTCGCCGCGGACTTGTTGGATTCCGATTCCGGTTTCATCGCCTATCTGGCCGTGACCGGCGGTCGCGATGACGGAGAGTTCACGGAAAAGGTCGTGGGGCTGATCACCCTGGCGGAAACCTGCGCGCTGTTCTCCGGCGGGCATTTCGGCGAGTTGCAGGAATTCTTCATCGATCCGGACTATCGCAGCGGCGGGCTGGGCCAGCGCATGCTGCGCTTCGCGGTCGAGGAAGGGAAACGGCGAAACTGGCAACGCCTGCAGGTCAATGCACCGGCGCCGGAGAAAAGCCAGCGATCCTACGATTTCTACAAAAAGGCGGGGTTCGAGGATATCGGCCCCTTGATGCGTTACTTTCTGGACAAGGACGGGCTGGACAAGGACGGGCTGGACAAGGACGGGCTGGACAAGGACGGGCTGGACAAGGACGGGCTGGACAAAGATGGGGCGTAGACGGGCATGTCCTTTGGTGTCAGCAGGAAGCGCCGCGCGACCTCAGCATATCCCTTGAACACGTAACCGCCATTACGCCGTGCGATGGCTTCCTTGTTCCGTTCGTAGGCGGCGGGGATCTTGTACCACGCCAGTTTCGGCTGGGCGTGATGGACGACGTGAAGGTTGTTGTTGAGATAAAGTAAGCGCGTGAGCCAACTGCCCTCGACCACCGCAGTGCGTTCCTTCTGCGTGGCGCCCGGCCGATGCTCGACGAAAGAGCGCATCAGCAAGAGCGACGTCCCCGGGAAGACGAAGAAGGCGAGATACATCCACACTGGCATGCCGCAAACCCCGACAATCCAGGTCAGCAGGACGGCGACCGCGGCGGCATGGCCACCCCAGATCGCCGCCCTGCTACCCGTACCCCCAACGGCATTGACGAGTTCTGATTTCAGGAAGCCAAACGGGACAAGCACCGGGCCCAGCAGCAGTCGCCCCAGCAACGTATTGTTCGCCGTCAAAAGGGCCTTCGACACGCCCGACAGTGACGCCCAGCGTTCGGCGGGAAGGTAGTAGGATTCCGGGTCATCCAGGGGATCCGCCAATGTCTGGCTACGGTGATGGGCCAGATGCTGTTCCTTATAGATTGGATAGGGGATCCACAAAGAGAGAGGCGGGAAGGCGAGTGCGTCATTAAGCCCTTGATTTCGGGTCGGATGGCCGTGGATCAACTCGTGCTGCAAGTGTCCCTGCCAGCAGGTCACAAAAGCCGCTGCCGGCAGCAGCGCCCACCAGGGCAGATCGGTGCCGAAATACGTCAAAGCCAGCCAGGCCCCGTAGATCATCGTGATCAAAGCCCAAGTCGGCCATTCGATCTCAGTCGTTCTTCGGAATACGGCGGGACCATCACGCACTTTCGAACCTCCTCACGGTTTCATGTTTGACCATGAGGAATTGTTCCTAGCTATGTTGCATTGCGCAATATGATCATAATAAACTGAAAGCCGCATCTGTTGCGTAAAATCACCAGACTGATGGAAAATAAACTAATATGCGGAGTTTTGAGCGGCAGGAGACGGTCAGGGTCTTTCGGGAAAGATTGCATCTGGCGATGGATCGCGCGCATATGTCGAAATCGGGTCTGGCCAGGGCCGTCGGGATAGATCGGTCGACCTTGTCGCAATTGCTGTCCCCGGAAAACGACCGATTGCCGAGGGCCGATACGGTTGCGGGCATCGCCTCCACGCTGCGGGTCAGTCTTGATTGGCTGATGGGACTGACGGCGGATGAGCGATCCCACGCCGCGATTCTGCAGGAATCGATCATTTTTTCCCCGGCGACGCGAAGCCCGGTGGATGAGAACCTGGCACGCTGGCATCAGGAATCCGCAGGACGGAAAGTGCGTTACGTACCTTCATCGCTTCCGGATCTGGCGAAGACCGAACGGACCTTGATCCACGAATATCAGGACTTCGCCTCGAAATCGACGGATCAAGCCATCTTGGCGACGCGTGACAAACGGGCCTATTCGCGTTTGCCGGATACGGATATCGAAGTCTGCATGTCGACCCAGGGGCTGGAAACATTCGCGGCGGGCAAGGGTATCTGGACCGGGTTTGAACTGGATGCGCGGCTGGAACAATTGGCTGAACTTCAGTCACTGTTGCGGGAACTTTATCCCCGCCTGCGTTTGTTTCTGTTCAATGGGCGGACCCATTATGCCGCGCCCTATACCATCTTCGGCATGCAACGCGCGGCGATTTACCTGGGCCAGATGTATTTCGCCTTCACCACACGGGAACATGTGCGGACGCTGACCAATCATTTCGACGATCTGATACGCGCAGCTTCTGTCCAGTCGCACGAGGCGGCGGATTTTGTCGGCGGGCTCTACGAACGCACACAAAATTCTGAATAAGGGGCCAACATCATGACCGGCCGCGTATCCTTGCCCATGTACGACTTGCCCGGCCTGCAGCCGGTTTGGGATGCTTGGTGGCGCGGCATGTGCCGGGCGATGACCGATGCTGGTGTCGGCGGGTTGGACGAAGACCTGACCCGACTTTCCGATCATGTGTCTCATTGGCGCGACCCGGCCATGCGCCTATCCCAGACCTGCGGATATCCGTTTACCTTGGGGCTCGATCGAGACTGGCAGCTTGTTGCGACCCCAATCTTCGCCGTCGATTGGTGCATGGGGCCGAAATATCGGAACCTTGTGCTGGTCCGGCAGGATGATGCGGCGGAAAGATTGGAAGACTTGAAGGGCAGACGTGTTGCCTTCAACAGCGAGGATTCCCATTCCGGCTATAACAGCATCCGCTGGATGATCGCGCCTTGGGCGGAGAAGGGACGGTTCTTTGGTGCATCCGTCCAATCGGGAAGTCATCTTGCCAGCATCAAGGCCTTGGCGGCGGGGGAGGTCGATTGCTGCAGCGTCGATTGTGTCACGTTCGCGCTGATCGCCAAACACGGCATTGTTCCGACAGACGGCTTGCGGGTTGTGGCGGAAGGGCCCTTGGTGCCGGGGCTTCCTTTCATAACCCCCCGTTCGACGCCCGACGCTGCGGTTGAAGACATGCGGTCGGCCTTGATGGCGGCCGTGGCCGAACCAGGCATGGCGAACATAAACGAGACGCTGCTTTTTGACGGTTTCGCGGCGGTTCCGGCTTCGGCGTATAAGGCCATCGCGGAAATGGAATCCGTGGCGGTTGACCAAGGTTATCCTGCGCTGATCTGACCCGGGAGAAACGCGGGGGTCATATTAGGAACGCGTCGTCCTCATCTTCACCATTCCCATCTGTATCGTCAGCTTTGTCCGACTCATGCCCCGCGGATGCGGTTTGTTGATCCATGACGGACGTTTCCAAGGTGCGGGTTCCTTGGGAAAGATCCTGTAATAGGCAGTCCAGGTCCGCCCCCTTTTCGATCATCGAGCGCATATTGGTGGCCAAGATGTTGTAAAGGGCGGCAATGAAGGCGTCCTCTGTCTTCAGCTTTTCCGTAAGCTTGTCGCGGTGAATGACCACGCATTTGGTGGGTAGCTCTGCAACGGCACTGTTCGGCCGTGGCCCAATGGACAGCAGCGCGTGTTCCCCAAAGACCTGGCCAGGGCCTGCATGGCCGATCACCTGCTTCTGGCTGGATGATCTTTCCCGTTGGATTTTAACACGGCCTTCGCGGACGAGGTAGGCCATCCGGCCGACTTCCCCTTCACGAAAGATCGTGTCGCCTTCTTGGTATGACAGGATGGCGATTACATCGCTGCTCATCGCTTGGCGCTCCCCGTCGCCAAGGGGGCGGCGCCATCGTCCTCTTGAGCGACCCGTATCAACTCCTCGGCAATCTTGTTGCTCTGGCCGCCATGCTCGGCAAGCGTCCTGATCATTCGGATCATCATGAGGATCAGCATTCGCACGACCGGATCGGCACGTTGCAATTTCTTCTGGACGACTTCCTTTGGAATCGTGATCAGAACCGTCGGCTCTTCGGCCCGGGCAGCGGCCATGCGGGGGCTGTCGTCGACCAGGGCCATTTCCCCGAAGATCGCGCCTGTTTGCAGCGATCCAAGTTTTACCGTGCTGTCGTCTTTGTTTGTTTTCTCAATCAAGACACGACCGGATTGAATCACATAGGCGTGGTGTCCCGTGTCCCCTTGGCGGAAGATGAAGGCGCCGGCCTTCACACTTCTCCGGTTCAGAATATCGGTCATCCCCGGTGCTCCAATCGCAGCCAATGCAAAACGATAACCCAGGATGGAAGTGATCCAGGCATACAATCCCCCTACCTAACCTTGCTGAAGTATCGGGGTTAACCGCAGCTTCACGCAACAGGGATGTTGTGTCCTTGATTGTACGTCACGAAACCTGGCGCAGGATCAATCGAAGAGCGCGTCAATCTCATCCTGGCTGATGCCCTCGTTTCCGAGTTGCGGACCTTGCAACAGATTGTCGTCGCCATCGGCAGCACCGTCTTCACTGCTGACGCCATCCGCTGGGACGGGCAGATCTTCAAACGCCTGTGCGCCCCAAATAGCGATCATCGCCAGGATCCGATCTTCGATGAAGCGCACTGTCTTGACCACCTTGGTGATCCGCTGGCCCGTAATGTCCTGGAAGTTGCAGGCCTCCAGGATTTGGGTGACCTGATCGTTCAGGTTGTCGACCATCTCGAGCATTTCCTGGTCCTCTTCGGCCAGGACGGCGAGACTGCTGAAACCCGCCTCCAATTTTTCGGTCGCCTCAAGGATGGTCTGGGTAGCTTGCTCGGTCGCCATGACGATGGCGTCGAGCTCGCTATGGGCGCGCTCAATCTTGTCCCCCTCGTTGCCGAAGGGGTGTTTGATCTGGGAAATTTCCTGTTTGGTTTTGGCGATCACGCGAACCATTTGGGCGATTTCGATGCGCACGTCACGTGCCATCTCGTCCATTTCAGGAGATTGCTCTGCCGCGACTGGGGCCGCTGCTGCCGGCATTTGACCCTGCATTTCCTTCAGTTCGCGGACTTCTTCGCGCAATGCCGTTATGGCTTCGAGAATCGCGGCCCCGTCGCCAGCCAGTTGGGCCCCGGTTTGCGGCTCCTCAAAAAAATCGCCGGTATCGACCCTTTGTTTCCGCATCATACGTTCTACGGAAAACTCTTTGCGCGGTGCCGAATTCGACATGTTTGCTCCCCTGCATCGGAATCATTCACAGTGTTATACGTGTTATTTTTCCAATTGGTAAGAGCATGCTAATAGTTACTGGCATGTAACGACAGTTGATGCGGGGATGTTCGGCTTTGGCCGCTTCCGATCAACTAAGACGGTTCAGCACCCGGGCCCGGATCGTGCCGCCAAGAGAGCGGATTTCCTGGACAATTTTTTCCGGGGTGGGGACGTTGCCGTCGGCGTCAAGGACGACGTAACCGATCTCGCCGTCGGTCTGATAATACTGCGCCGCGATGTTCACGTCATGCCGCGCAAAGACGTCGTTCAAGCGGCCCAGCTCCCCGGGCAGGTTGCGTTGCACCTGAATAAAGCGAGTACCCGAGGGCTTCGGCGGCAACTGGACCTGCGGGAAATTCACGGCACCGATGGTCGAGCCGACATCGGAATACTCAACCAGCTTTCTGGCGACTTCATCGCCGATCCGCTCCTGTGCCTCGATCGTCGAACCGCCGACATGGGGGGTCAATATCACATTGTCCAAGTCTTGCAGCGGGGAGGTGAATGCGTCGGCGTTGGAGGATGGTTCCGACGGGAAGACATCGATGGCGGCCCCGCCGAGGCGTCCGTCGCGCAGGGCGTCCGCCAGGGCTTCCAAAACGACAACCGTGCCCCTTGCATTGTTGATCAAGTAGGCGCCGGGCTTCATCCAGGCGATTTCCTGGGGGCCTATCATGTTTCGGGTCGACTCGGTCTCGGGCACATGCAGGCTGACCACATCGCTTTCCTGAAGCAATTCCCGCATTGAACCGACAGGCAGCGCATTCCCGTGGCGCAGTTTGTCCGTATGGTCCAGGTACAGCACCCGCATGCCCATCGCTTCGGCGATGACCGCAAGCTGCGAACCGATGTTTCCGTATCCGATGATGCCGAGCGTCTTGCCGCGAATCTCACTGCTGCCTTCGGCCGATTTGTCCCAACGGCCGGCATGGGCGGCGACGGATTTCGGGAAGGTCCGCCGGAATAGCATGATGATCTCGGCGATGGTCAGTTCCGCCACGCTCCTGGTGTTGGAGAAGGGGGCGTTGAATACCGGAATTCCGCGGTCGCGCGCCGCATCGCCGTCTATCTGATTGGTGCCGACGGAAAAACAGCCGACGGCCGTCAGGCTGGCATTTGCCTCCAAGACCTTGTGCGTGACTTTTGTGCGGGACCGAATGCCGAGGAACCGGACGCCCTCCAGCGACTGGATCAACTCCGGCTCATCCAGGGCGCCCTTTATGCGTTCGACATTCCGGTAGTTCGAGCGCGCCAAGACGTCGTCGGCGGTCGAGGAGATTCCTTCGAGCAGAAGAAACTTGATCTGCTCTTTGGGGAGCGAGGGGTTTTGAATTTGGCTCATCTTTGTCCCGGGAAATGTCGCTATGGTTGCGATGGGTGTCGCTTTGGGGCTGTTCTTCAAGCATGGCCGTCACGCTATGTCTACCAGGAAGCTGCCGGAAACAGCTTTCGGGCCTAAAGGCTACGGGTGTCGATCGTGGTCAGCAGCGCCCCATCCACGGTCGACAAGACGCCCGTGACCGGTTTCAAATTGATTGTTGTGTGGGATTGGCATCGGGTCCCAAACACCTGCCGCGCGTCGCTTCGCACCGGTGTCGCATAGGCACTGGCGGGGAGGGCGATCACGTCCAAGCGCACCTCATTTCTCTCGATCGGTCCGATCTCAGCCGGTAATTCCAAGGGCGCGTCAATTAGACGCTCCCAGCGCACTGCAATATTCATCGTGAAACAGTGCTTGTTCAGCGCGGTTCGAAACGTAATGGCCTTGGGAGGCGAAACATTTTCGTCTTCCCAGGCAAAACGTAATCGTGGTGGGTTGTCCGGTGTCTGGCTTAGGCGCGCGAAAAGCGGCACGGCAACGGGCTTGTCGCGCACCATGTCGATGAGCGCGAGGAACCGCTGATCAGGGTTCGACAATAGTGGGTCCGTCTTGGACGCGAAGTAATCGGCCAGTTCGACAGACAAGTCGGTGTCGCCGTCCAGCCAGAAATTTGCAGCGATTGCCCCGATAACCAAAGCTGACGCTTCCTTGCCGGGTTCCAGTTGCGGAGGCTCAAATAGCCGAATGACGCGGTTCCCGGGCGCTGTAAGCGGCGAATTGACGCCGGGTGGCTCGTCGATCCGAGTTTGGGAAAACGCCTGTGAAGCTGCCGCCACACAGAAAAATGCCGCAGTGATGAGGAGCGCCAGGAAAAAGCGTGGCGCAAACGACAGAAGGCTCAAGGCCTTGGCCTTTTGTCGGTCCTGTGTCGACCAAGTTCGGTGCAGGATACCGCGCTTAAAATCAACCGGAACGGGCGGTAATCTAACCTGATCTGCTTTTGTTACCAAAATATGTAGCTTGCTCAAGGGGATGATACCGTGCAAAGCTGATTCATCCTTCAGGAGGTTATTGGGTCATTCGCCGATGGGACCGCCGGTAAGCGGTTTGCCCAACGGGGGGTAGAGGAGTGTTTTGCGGTGAATGCGACAACTGATCAAGCATTCAACGAGCGGTCACGACGCCAATCCGGCATCAGTCTTCGCAAACCGAAACAGGAAATGAATTCCGCTTCGGGCGAGGAATTGTTCGAGGGGCTCGACTCCATGGACAAGGAGAAGATTGCCGGGCTGCACAAGGTGTTCGCCGCTGCCGATTTCCGCAGCCTGATAGAAATGGTCCATAAATGCATCTCGACCGAATTGGCCAGCGTCGAAGACTCGCTTTCCCGGCAGGATGTCGGCACTGCGATGATTGCGGCTCATAAGATAACGGGCTCGTCCGGCAATTATGCGCTCAACAAGGTATCGAAATCCGCCGCTAAACTCTCCGATGCCCTGAGCAATGGGGGGCGTGACGATGTCGACTCGGCCCTGGCTGATCTGCGGACCCATTCCCATGCGGCGATCATCGATTTGGAAGCATTGCTTTCGCGCTTGCCGGCTTAGAGCTGCGCATAGGTTTTGTTCGGGCGGCGTCCGACCGGAGCCCGATTTTCCAAACTCACAATTCGCTCTTTAAGATTAAGACGCTTGGCTCGACGCTGCCGCAGCGCGCTTTACCTGCTGGGTCAATGCCCGTGGCGATTTCCGCCAATGCATAACGGTCCGCATCGCCTGGCGTGAATCCAGGTCGCGATATAGCGATAGAACTTCCTTGAACTTGTTGCGGTCCAATTCGAAATTCTCGCCCTTCAGTACCGCCACCGTGCGAGAGAAGGTAAGGGGATCCGCACCCTTGGCCTTGTACAAGGTGGCCAGCAGTGTCGGGTCGTCTTCCAGCAAAATCGTCCGCACCGCGGCGCCTGGAAGCTGCGACCAATGTTCCACCAAACGCTGGGCCGTCGTGACGTCGCCGTTCCGCAGGGCATTTATGATTTGTTGTTCCAGGCGTCCCGAAGGACCGTCCGAACTTTCCGTATCGGGTGGCGGGGCCGGCGGTTTGTGGGCGCGCCGCCGCTGCGACATTTCCTGCAGCGACGCATCGCGGGCCCTGTCCGCAATCTCTGTAAGATCGTCTATCGACATCGACCATTTTGCCGAAATCGACACGAGCAGCGCCTCGGAAACCAGCGAAACCACTTTTTCGATCGCCGGCCACGGTGTGTCCTGGCGATTGACGAGGGGCTCGTGCAGGTCCGTCGTCGACGCGCAAAGGTCGGCGATCTTCAGGAAGGATTTCTCTGAAACGTCGGCTGTGTGGTTGCGTAGCAGGGTGGTCAGCGCCTTCACATCGCCCGTATCGACGATGGCTGCTGAAACCATTTCCGAAAGCCGCGCCCTGATGGCGATGGCGCTGCGATGATCGGTCGTCCGGTTCGTGACGATGTCGATCAGATCTTCATCGAGCAGAACGGCGCTGCGTGTCAGAATGGGGCGGGCAATCTCAATCTCGTCATTACCTAGGACGACGATCAACTGATGGGGTGCATCCAGTCGGCGCGCCAATTCCTCGGCGAATTTGGAACGCACCACCGTTTCCACATCCCGAACGATCAGTTCGTAGATTTGGGAAATCAATTCCCATTCCATTTCGGTCGGAGGGGCGTCCTGACTTTGAAGAAGTCCGGTCAAATGCTCGCCCAACTGGCCGCGTGCAGCCGGTGTCTTCGCCATGGCAAGCTTTTGCATTTCCTGAAGACGGTCCTGGATCGGCATCATCGACCGACCCCTATTCCCAGGCACGGTCGCACGATGGAACGGTCGAAGAACCGCCGATCGCCTATGCCACGCCTGTAAATCATCTGTTAGGCACCCTTATCCTGGTTTCGCGTCACATCGATTAGGCGATAGCCGATGCCGCGAACCGTTTCGATGATCAGAGTGTCGTTATGATGCTCCCGCAGTTTTGCGCGAATACGGCTGATGAGCGTGTCGACCGTGCGGTCCGACGTATCGGCGCTGTTCGCGCTGACCACGTCCAACAGAAAGTCGCGACTGACCGGCGCGCCGCGATACTTCAACAGCGCACTCAAAAGGTCGAACTCACCGCGCGTTACGCGGACCATGTTACCATCGTCTTCGGTGATTTCACGCCGGGTCAGATCGACAAGCCACTTGCCCAGTCTGACGGGGCCTGCGCTGTCGTTTCCACTTTGCTTTTCCGTCGCGCGGCGCAAGACAGTCCGGACACGGGCTCGCAGTTCCGGCAGGCTAAAGGGCTTGGCGACATAGTCGTCCGCGCCCAGTTCCAACCCCAGGACTGTGTCGATTTCGGTCGACCGCGACGTGACCATGATAACCGGCGTAGCGGGGTAGTTTGCGCGAACTTCGCGCAATACTTCGAACCCATCGTCGTCCGGTAAGTTTACGTCCATCAAAACCACGTCGAATTCACGAGAACTGATTTCCAGTCTTGCCGACATGCCGTCCTCGCAAGCCGTCACCATAAATCCCTCATTCCTAAAATAGGTCGTAATGAGGGCGCGGGTAGCTTCTTCGTCTTCGACAACGAGGAGAGAATTTTTATGTGATGCCACCGTGTTCTCTCAACTGTTGCCGTGTTTGCATACTCTACCAGCCACAAACACAGAATGTGCTGCGGCAGGGCGCGTCCAACCTCGTTCCATTTTATCCCCTCCCGGGCGTACCCTTGGGCCGACCGCAATTGTGTTCTCATTAGGGGGCGCCGTGTGAGCGCTCGAGTCATACAAACACAGTATGTGTACCATGCTTGGGTCCAGTAAATACATTTTTCATACGTGTCATTGTTAACTAGCAGACACAATCTCAAGAGGATACGCGCTACCGTTAACAATTGCACAAAGATTTAGACAAAACTTAAGCATTCGTTAAAGCCTCCACTTTGAATTTAAAGTGAAAATCCATGGGACGAACCAGTGACCACATGTAGGCGAGTGTCAATCTAAAGAGTGATTCTGGGATTATGCTACCGCATTTTACGGTGCGGCCTAAACTGCGGTCCGGCCGCGAATTTCGGTTGGTTCGGGCGACCTGATTTCGTGAATCGGGCCCGCGCAAACGAGTCCGGAAAAGCACGTGGCGCTATGAGTAGAGCGTGGACACTTGCCTGTAATTGTCGTTGTCGTGGACAGTCGACCCGGCGGATGCCTAAGATGCAAGGGGTGTTCCTTCTTGCTGTTTTGATTGTGGTTGGAATAGGTGACGGATGTCATGAGATCAGGGCGAACCATTGGGGCCATATTGCTGGCGAAGAGCGGGCATGTGGCGGTCTTCGGGCCGTTATCGGATCCCCGACTGGGGGCCATGGTCCTGGAGCGCAAATGGCTCGCCGAGATAAAGCGGCGCCGGATAGCAACTTTGTCTCTCGACGGAAAAAGCTACACGATATTTTGCATTCCCACGGACGCGGGTGAGCTATTGCTCTTCAATACCGGTGTCGGCGATGCGCTCACGACATTCCTTGCGACCGTCGATTTTGCCTTTGATGCTCTGACCGATCTAATCGACGACCCCGACTGCGCAATGACCGTGATCGACCGGGAAGGGCGCCTCTCCTACTTGTCGCCCCGTCATGAGACTTTTTTCGGGACCGATCTGCAGGGCGGATTGGGCGGCAGCGCGCGGGATGTCATCGGAAATACCCAATTGGACCGCGTTCTGGGTACCGGTAAGGCGGAACGGGGCGATGTCCAAAATATTGACGGCGTCAGCAGGCCGATCGTGCGGATACCGGTTTCGCAGGACGGCAAAGTCGTCGGGGCGATTGGCAGGATCGCCCTGGAAGCCCCCGATGAAATCGAAGGGCTGACACGGAGGATCAATGAGCTTGAGCGCGATGTGGCCTTCTTTCGTCGGCTGTCAGGCACCGGTCAGGTCGATATCGCGGGTGAAGAAGCCATTATCGGCGGGTCGGACAATGCCCGACGAGTAAGGATGGATGCGGCGAAGGCCGCCCCTTTGGGCAATCCCGTTCTGATCCGCGGTGAAGCAGGCACGGACACAGCCCAGATCGCCTATGCAATTCACCGGACCGGGCCGCGCCGGGAAGGACCTTTCGTGATCGTCAATGCAGCGGCCTTGCCATCCTCTATGTTGGAAATTGAATTGTTCGGCTGTGAACTGGGTGCCATTCCCGGGGCCGACAAGAAGGCGGCCAAAGGCGCGGTCGAACGGGCAAATGACGGGACGCTTTTTATCGAAGGGGTTTCGACCCTTTCCCTGTCGCACCAGCAGGCATTGTTGGACGCGCTTCAACGGCGGGAGGTAATGCGGATCGGCGCGGCGCAAGGTCGAAAGGCCGATGTCAGACTCATTGCGGCCAGTTCCAGAAACCTGCATGGACTTGTGGAATCCGGCGCGATGTTGCCGGCCTTCCTGGACCGCATCAGCCCGATTGTCATAGACGTGGCACCGTTGCGAGGACGTTTGGACGACCTGCCGGATTTGCTGTCGGATATTCTGAAGGCGGTGGCCATGCGCCATCACCATGCCGTGCCCGCTATTGCGGATGACGTCGTGCCTTTTTTGAAAGGACAGGGCTGGCCCGGCAACGACCTGGAGCTTCGCCAGGCGGTCGAGCGGGCCTTCGCCGTCGGGGACGGCGAGACCCTGCGCATGGCGGATTTCGTTCCGCGGCGCGGACGGGTTCGGTCGGTTGATGCGGCCGTCGCCCCGACGGGAAGCGGGTTGCATGCGGCGACCGAAGCGCTTGGCATGGATTTGATCTACGATGCTTTGGAACGGTGCGGCGGAAACAAGAAGAAGGCCGCGGCCCAGTTGGGGATTTCCCGGTCATACCTTTATAAGCGGTTGGCCGAAGCAAAGGCCTGACCCGTCCTGATTCAACTCTCTTTTTTTGTCCCGGTCCAGCACCGGCGTTCCACCGCCCGGTTGGGTGCGTTCGCGTATTATTGCCATTGTTTTGATTAGGCCTAAATTGGTATCACAAGAACAAGATGAACAGTGGCAAGGTCCGGCGCCGAGGGCGGTACGCGACCTTTGGGAGGGGATATGACGGATCAAATGCATGTCTATGCGTTGGATTGCTATCCGGATCCCAACGGGGATCCTTCGGTGGTGATGATCGTCGCTGCGCGTTCTGAAACAGATGCGGTGGAACTGGCTTTCACCCACCCGAACGCCGCGCAGTACAAAGCCGTGCAACTCAATCCAAAGAGCAAGCCGGGGCGGGCGATCACCATCGACCGGGGTGTGCATGGTTTTGTAAGTTGGCGCGCCTATAAAGCGCTTTGAATGTGCAACCGTTGCCGACGGGTTCTTTCCGGGGTCGGCGCAAACTAATCTTATTATGGGTGGAAGTATGACGGATGCGGGCGGCGCGCCTGAGCGGCAAGAGAAGGTTCTGATCTGCGATTGCGAAGGAACGATGACCCTGGACCGCAAGGCGCTGGAAGGCGGGTTCGCCGAAGGCTGCGCCAAAGCCGGTTTTACGCAATTGTGCCGGGGAGAACTCAGTCAATTCATTGACCAGGCCCGGACTGCATCAGGGCTGATGGTCGCGTGCACTCAGGAACAGCAAACCTTTCACGAAGCGCTGGGGGAGGCGGATATAGATCTCCAGCCGTCTTTCGTGAATATCCGCGAACAGGCGGGTTGGTCCGAACAAGGAAGTAAGTCTGCGCCCAAAATGCGCGCCCTGCTGACAGCGGCCGAGGTTCGAATGCCGGATGTCCCGACAATCGACATGGCATCTGCTGGCGTGTGCCTGATTTACGGGGCGGGCGATGTCGCGCTTGAAGCGGCATCGCTGCTGAAGGACCGGTTGAACGTCTCCCTCTTGCTCACCGATGCCGGCGACCTCATGCCTCTGGGCGCGATGGATCTGATGATCGCGGCGGGGCGGATCGCCGGGGCGACCGGTCACCTGGGTGATTTCGAAATCCACGTGAACGGCTACGCGCCTGTCAGGCCCTCCTCGAAGGATGGGCTGCAGTTCGACATCAAGCGGGACGGGGCCGCGGCAAGGTGTGACCTGATCGTCGACTTGTCGGGCGGCGCGCCGCTTTTCCCGTCCCATGAACGCCGCGACGGCTATTTCAAGCTGGACCCGGAAGACCGACCCGGGCTGTACAAGGTGTTGTTCGACATCGCCGATATGGTGGGCGAGTTCGAAAAGCCGAGATATGTGGATTTCCAGGATGCCCTATGCGCCCATTCGCGTAGCCGGGTTACGGGATGCACCCGCTGCCTCGATGTCTGCCCGGCCTCTGCCATCAAGCCGGACGGCGACCATGTCACCATCGATCCCTATCTGTGCGGCGGCTGCGGCGCGTGTAACAGCGTCTGCCCGACCGGCGCGGCAGGTTATGCGGCTCCCTCGACGGAAGCCCTGTTGCGGCGTGTGCGGACCCTGTTGTCCAGCTACGCGCAGGCGGGCGGCAAGGGCGCGGTTCTGCTGGTTCACGATCCTCGGCACGGGCCAGCGGCGATCGAAGCGATGGCGCGCTACGGGCGCGGTTTGCCGGCCGATGTTTTGCCTTTCGAAGTTAACGAAATCACGCAGGTCGGACTCGATTTCCTGCTTCCCGCCTTGGCCTATGGCGCCGACGGCATCGTCATCATGGGACCGACCGCAAAGCGGTCTGAAATCGACGGGCTTGCGGGGCAGGTCGCCATGGCGGAAGCGGTCGCGACCGGCCTTGGCTATGACAGTGGATTGGTGTCGCTTGTTCTGGAGGACGACCCCCAACCGGTCGAAGACCTATTATATGCCATGCCTGCCGTAGCGTCGGATCGGGCCGCAGCATCCTTCAACCCACAGGCACAAAAGCGCACCAATATCCGTTCCGCCTCGACGCATCTGCATGCCCATGCGCCAGCGCCGGTCGACAATATCCGGCTGCCGGCGGGCGCCCCGTTCGGCGCGGTTCGTGTCGATACCGACGGCTGCACGCTGTGCCTTTCCTGCGTCAGTTCCTGTCCCACCGGCGCGCTGACGGACAACCCCGACAAGCCCCAACTCGGGTTCCAGGAATCCGCCTGTATTCAGTGCGGGTTGTGCAAAAGCACCTGTCCCGAGAAGGTCATCACCCTTGAGCCGCGGTTCAATTTCGCCGCGAACGCGGTCGAGCGGCACGTGGTGTATGAGGAAGAACCGTTCGAATGCGTTTCCTGCGGCAAGCCATTCGCGTCCAAGAGCACGATCGAGAAGATGGTGAAAACCTTGGCCGAGAAGCACTGGATGTTCCAAGGGGCGGCCGCCGAAAAGCTGAAAATGTGCGAGGATTGCCGCGTGCAGGCCCAGTTCAACGAACCCGGTGGGCCGATGAAACTGGGTGAGCGCCCGACGCCGCGCACGACGGAGGACTATCTCCGCGAGCGCGAGGAAGAAAACGGTAAAAACTAGGCCGTTAGGCGCAGGGCCTTAGCGGCGTAATGCTCAGGAACCCGGCGTGCGTTCGCGCGACGGAAGCCTCGACACCGTAGACATCGCGCAGCCTCTCCTCCGTCAGGACATCGCCCGCCGGGCCGCTGGCCACGACCGTTCCCCCAGACAGGCAGATGATTTCCTGCGCGAATTGCGCCGCCAGGGACAGGTCGTGCATGGCGGCGATGGCGACCACGCCCCGTTCACGCGCATGGTCGCGAACGGCGTTCAAGACGACCAACTGATGCCGCAGGTCCAGGGCCGCCGTCGGTTCGTCCAGCAGCAGGACGTCGGGGTCGCGGAACAGGGCCTGTGCCAAGAAGACCAATTGCTTCTGACCGCCGCTCAAGGCGTCCAGTGATCGGCTTTCAAGATGCCCGATACCGAAGCGGTTCAGCAGCGCCAGGGCCTCGGTAGGAAGATGGGCCGGTACGGAAAGACCGAGCGAACGCAGCCTGCCGAGCAGAACGACCTCCAGCACCGTCAGGGAGGAAGCCCCCCCGACATCCTGCGGCATGTAGGAAACGGTCTTGCTGCGCTGGCGTTGCGGGATTTCCAGTCCGCAAAGGGCAATGCTGCCGGTTGCCGGGATCAATCCGGCGATGGCCTTCAAGAAGGTCGACTTGCCGGTACCGTTCGGACCGATCAGCACGGTCAATCCGCCGGGCCTCGCGCAGGCCGACGCGCCGGCGATGATCGTGGTTGGGCCGTATCCTGCCGTTAGGGATTGTATATTGAGTGTCACCATAACCTCCGTCGGCGGTCCAGGATCAGGAAATACAGGAAAGGCACGCCGATCACCGCCGTTACGATACCGATGGGAACGACGGTGCCGGGAGACAGGATTTTGGAAACGATGGAAGATCCGACCATGATGATCGCGCCCATCGCCGCTGCCATTGGAACCAGAATGCGTTGATCCTCCCCGACCAGCATGCGCGCAATATGCGGCGCGACCAGGCCCACGAAACCGATCGTGCCAACGAAAGAAACGGCACCGGCGGTCAGCAGGGCAACCACCGCGAAGACCCGCATGCGCAGGTGGCGGACATCGACCCCTATGGCGGAAGCACGGTCATCCCCCAGACGCAGCGCGGTCAGACGCCAGAAATCGGGCACCAGCGCGACGGCGCCAAACAGAACGATCACGGCGGTGATGCCGACATTCGACCAATTCGCCTTCAACAGGGACCCGAACAGCCAGAAGACGATCTGCTGCAACACTTCGGGGGAGGCGAGGTACTGCACCATCGATTGCAGCGACTGAAATAGGAACATCGTCGCGATCCCGGCCAGAACCATGACTTCCGCGCTCATCCCGCGGATGCGGGAAAACCCGAACACCGTGACAGCGGCCAAGGCGGCCATCACGAAGGCCGCTACCGGAATGGTCAGGTGCGGTAGCATCGGCAGGCTGACGCCCAGCAGAATAACCGCCGCCGCCCCGAAACCCGCGGCCGCCGAAAATCCCAGGGTGAAGGGACTGGCCAGGGGATTGCCCAGGATCGTCTGCATATGGGTACCCGCGATCCCCAATCCCGCGCCAACAAGGATGGCCATGCAAGTCATCGGCAGGCGAATGGCGTAAACGATGGCTTGTGTCGTCTTGTCCGCCGTTTGCGGGGCGAAAATGGTATTCAGAACTTCGCCCACCCCCAGAAAGGCGGGGCCGATCAGGATGTCCGCCAGGGACAAGACCGCCAACGCGCCAAGCGCGACGGCCAGGATACCCATACGACGGGCGATAAGCCGGCCATAGCTTCCGGACGGTGACGGCCCGACTGTTGAAGAATGGGACGCCCGGTCAAGGGCGCCCCGTTCTGTTGCCGTGCTCATCGTGGAAGCTGCGTCATGTAAGTGCCGTCCGCCGGGATCGGCAGATAGGTCGCGAAGAAGCGCTTCAACGTTTCCTGCGGGTCCACATCCGCGAAGGCGTCCGGATGCAAAACCTTGGCGACATACTGCAGGAAGGCGTAGTCGTAGAGCGTCCGGGCGCCGCCGTGGTAAAGGGCATAGACATCGCCGGTCTCTACTGCGGCCAGGCCGGACCAGCCGACACGCTGGGTGAACGGGCGCATCCTTTCATAGGTGAATGACGCGTCGACGCCGGGTCCCATGACGATCGCGCGGTCGCGGCCCGCCCAACCGGATCCGCCAAAGAAGATCACCTGCGGGTTCTTGCCCAGGACGTATTCCGGGCTGAGTGGCCCCCAATTGGAGACCTGGCCCAGCGCGATATTGTCGCCCCCGGCCATGGCGATGACGCCGCCCCACATCTTTTCCCCATAGCTGTTACCCATGGTATCGGGATCCTTGTTCCCGATTTCGACATAGACCCGCTTGATGGGTTCCTTGGAAGATGCGACGCGGGCGCGAACATCGGCAACCGCCGCCTCATACTCCTCGGCCAGTTGCGTGGCGCGCGCTTCGCTATCCATCACCTTGCCGATGATATGCGTGGAAGAGACGTGTTTCTCGACCGTCTGGGCGTTGTAATCGACGACGACGACAGGAATGCCGGCGGCCTCGAACTTTGACGCGGCATCGCCCATCATTTTGAACTGCCAGGCGGCCAGAATGGCGACATCCGGCTTGGTGGCGACGGCAGTCTCGATGGAGAAAGTGCCCGCCTCGAACTCCCCGATATCGGTCAGTTCCAGAATGCGGGGTATGGTCTTGGAATAGGCTTTCCATTGCAGGTTCCGCCAGCCTTCCCAGGTATCCTTGGAAATGGCGACGACCCGCTCATACGCATCCGGGCCGACGATGGCCAGAAAGTCCTCGAAATAAAAGCCCAACAACACGCGTTCGACACGGTCGGGCACCTCGACCTCCCGTCCCAAAACGTCGGTTACGGTCTCGGCTTGGGCCTTGGTGGTGACAAGCATGGTTATGGCGATCGCCGCCGCGGCGATGCCGTGCACAAGTTTGTACGACATAAATAAGTCCTTTTTGAACAAGCATATTGGGTCCGCCAAAGGGATGGGCGGACAGCTATTTCAGGGCAGTGCTGTTCAAGCGGGAGGGGCGCGGCTCAGGAAACCGGTTTGGATGCCGCTATTGGGAGCCGTGCGAAGGGATGCCAGACGATATTTGAACTGGGTCGCGTGGCATACCGCTGTGGCGGCCATGTCCGGCAAGGGTGGGGCGGTGAGCGAGCCGAAGGACTGGCACCATTCGCAATGGGATGGGGCGGATTTTCCACCGCCCTGCGGCGCATCCGCATCCAGGGTGGTCGTTCCATCCGGGGAGCAGATCGCGACCTGTTGCAGGCCAAGGGCTTTCCAACCCAGGTTATCGGTACCCGGGTCGGAAGTCGGCGGCGCGGCAACCGCGCCGGTCATGGCCAATTGGATCAGCAGCCAGATGACTGCCGGCACCACTGCCAGACCGCGAATTTGCCGAAGCCGTCTCATGAAAACCGGACCATCCCCCATATCGACCGTTTAGGCCAATCGAATGCCGGTTTACATCAGTTCTACCCGGTTAGGCCATAGGGAAGCGCGCCAGTGAAACGCGGTAAATTGGCGCGGTAGACTGTCCGGCGGGGACTGTTTTCGTGTTCACGCCGACAAATCCGGCACTTGCGCATCTGGCATGCCGGTCGCGAATGACATATCTGTTTCATGTAACATCATCGAACCGGGCGGGGGCCAGCAACCATGGCCGTCACCGAAAGTAGAAACGAATAGAAGCCGATGAACACCGTTCCGCAGTACATCTTCAAAGCGTCGGACAAGCCGTCTTTGCCGACGATCCAAGTGCCCCTGGTCGTGGCGACGGATGAAACGGTCACGGGGTACGGCAAGCTTGTCGACGACCCAGGCCTGTTCGATATCGAAATTACCCGCTGGCCTGCCCAGGGGTGGCGGCCCGTCGACGAGGATTCGGGGGACGAGGGCGGCACGGTCGAAGGTATCTTTACCTGCGAATGGGAAGGCGACGTACTGTTCGGGCGGAATGAAGCCGTCCACGGATATTACGTGTTGGGGTGGAGCCGAGACCCGCAGGAGGCATCGGAAAGCTCAAGAACCGTGCCGCGCGACCAAGTTTTGCTATGGCATATGAATTATCACCCGGATGGCGGCCAATTGTTCTATCCGCTGGAAAACAAACCCTTCGTCGTGCCGGTTGCCATGCCCGGCGACGACCTGAAGCCGGAAGACGTCATCGCGCTGTGGTGCGACGGAAGCAAGGGCCTCTATATCCACCCGAACATTTGGCATGAAGGCATCTTCAGCGCGGCGCCCAGCTTCCGCTTTCTAGACCGCCAGGGCGCGGTGCATGCCCGGGTCAGCTGCAATCTGGGCGATGAATTCGGCCACTACCTTTCCGTCCCGCTGGTGCGGGAAGCGTGATCAGGAAAGAGTGATCGCGGGCAGGCTTGAGCCTGATATCGCGCACGCCGTACTCTTCAATCACTGGGGGATACGGCTATGACCTATGACGAATACAACGCGTTCTGCGGCAGCCTGCCGGCGACCACCTATGTTTGCCAGTGGGGCGGGTCGCATGTCTGGAAGGTCGGCGGCAAGGTCTTCGCCATCGGCGGCTGGAAGAAGGACGGGGAGGTGGGCATCACCTTCAAAACCTCCGACCTCTCCTACGAAATCCTGAAGGAACAGCCGGGCCTCCGCCCCGCGCCCTATCTGGCGTCACGCGGCATGAAGTGGATTCAACACTACGCCGAACCCGGCCTCGACGACGACGGCTTGAAACAATACCTCACCGAAAGCCATCGGATCGTGGCACTGGGGCTGTCGAAGAAGAAACGCAAAGAACTGGGGCTCGAAGACAGGCTTGATGCCGAAATTCGATAACCCCAGTCCCATAGCTTCAGTCCGAAACCTCCAGGTCTAACGCGCCAACCGGTGGTCTATATGCAAAGGTCTAGATTTCCCGGCCTATTTTTCGATCAAGGGAAAAGGCGCCGCCGCCTTTAACAGCGAAGAACAAGGCGGCTATTCCCCATAAAAGCGGGTATTCAAATCCCTTTGCTGGCCAAAAGAAGCCGTTTGCCGCATGGAACTGGACGGCGGCGGCCATGAATATTGCGACCGCGACGGATACCGGCCGGGTCAACAGTCCCAAAACCAGACAAATGCCCCCGACAAATTCGATTATACCGACCAAAAGGGCCATCAATTCAGGCGCGGGATAGCCCACGGACCCGAAGAAATTGGCGGTGCCCTCAAGCCCGCCACCCCCGAACGCACCAAACAATTTTTGCGCGCCATGCGGAATCAACAAGGCACCGGTCGCGACCCGCAGAGCGAGCCAGGCGAGTTTATCCAAAGATGAGTAAAGCGGCGCCAGCGCTGGTATCACCAGCTTAGAATTCGCCCCCGTTTCGGCATCAACAGCCATTTCAACCTCCCAACGGTTCATTGATCATCTGGCTCTTCCGGCCAGCAAAAGTCACATTAGTTTCATTTGAAACTAAGTCAACGGTATTGGGGGAGGGGTATCCTGACCCGCTTTTGGGTGTCGGTAGTGGTTCGCTGCCTTCGCAAGCATTCGGCAAAGGTGCTCACGACCGTGCTCATGATCTCTATCTTGCCCGTCGAAGGCGGCAGCGCGCCGTGTCTTGTACCCAATCTCGCCCACGTTACGGCAACAAACACGATCGGTCCTTTTTCAGCCGGGATCGGGATAGGCTGTCCCTCGGCAAGGGCTGGCCTGCGGACAATTGTTTCAATGGTTGTTGTACCTGTTTGGCGGTGGAACCGGTCCGACCTCTCACTCGATCTCGATCTCACCGTCGATGGTGATGTCGAGTTCGACGCCGTCTACCGTCAGGCTGACCTGGGCTTTCAGCGGGCCGCTGCCCAGCGTTCCGGCATCGGCGGCGGCGCGCACCGCGGTTTCGATTTCCCGTTGCGAGGTCACGCCGACCTTCTTCAGGAATTTCCGGATCGACATGTTGAAGGCTTCTTCGTTCATTCTGCTTCCTCCCGTAAAGACAATTGCAATCAGGCCGACCGCTTCAGCGGCAGGTTCACCAACAGGTTCTGCGGTTTCATCTGCACCCGGTCGGTCTCGTCCATGGCCAAGGCCAGGTAGACCGGCTTGCCGGCAACATCGTCCAGCACCAGCGCCTGGTCCTTGATTTCCAGCCGGAACAGGCTGAGCAGCCGGGACATCTGGTCCTCGCTCACATCCTCGCCTTGGTAGAGTGTGTTCAGAATAGCGGTCGCGGTGCTGTCCAGGCCGATATGCCAGCGCCATTTCTCGTCGCTGATCGATTGCACCGGATGGATGCGTGTCTCCATGCCCAGGAAATGGCCGATCCAGACCTCCATGGCGCGGCACAGCGCGTCCAGGCCCGGGCGCGGGAAGGTGATGTCCAGCACCGTGTCGAACCGGTCCGAGCGGTCCCAGTACAGATCCGCATTGTCTTCCGTCAGCACGTCCAGCGTGACTTCCCGCATGGTCGCCTGGCCTTCCATCAGCAGGCGCCCCAGATCGCCGAATCCGCCGGTCTGGGAATACATTTCCACCGTGTCTTCGTCGGCCAGCATGATGGCGCCGTCCTCGATGGTCGTGCGCTGGGAACGGAAGAACAGTTCCCCGGCGCGGGCCTGTAGCGGGTTCGCCACGCCGTCCAGCACGTTACGCGTCAAGGCATGGGCCATCTGATCGATGAACAAAGGCGGGATCGCGACTCGTCCGCTGCGGAACAGGCCCAGGTAAAAATCCTCCAGCGTGCCCGCCGTCTTCAAATCCCGCAGGAAACCGCTTAGGACGCGGAAATTGTCCGCCGCGTCCTTGTCCGCGAAAGCATCCAGGCGGGCCGGGTCCGGCTCGGCGGTCGGGTTTTCAAACATTGCCGCATGCAGCGCGCGTTCCGCATCGCAGGATTCCTCAACGGGCGCGACCTCCGGCCGGCGCCAGAAGGCGCGGCAGTATTCGTCGGTCACCGCAAGGCGTCCCTCCGCATTGCGCTCCAATATGTGGAAGCCGCTCGTGCGCCAAAAATCCATCATGCTTACGCTTTGTCCTCATCATCGTGATTGTCGTCCGGAACCAGCGTCCAGATCTTGGTGTGGTCCAGTTTGTCCGGCCGGGCGGCGGTACGGAATCGCTCGATGATCTGGCCGTCCTCGATTTCCCGTTCCACCATCAGCAGGCGTCCGGCGGCATGGCCTTCGCACAGTTCCTCCGCGAAGTCGATTTCCAGTTCCGCGGCCTGGCGGGCAGCTTCTTCCGAAGGCGCGCCATAGGCGTCGACTAGATGTTGAGTTAATTGCGCCACGGCCTGGGCGCGTTCCGCCGCCGTGACCGACGCGACGACGGCCAGGGTCGAGCGCCCGAAACTGCCCAGCCCCAGGAAACCCTGCCCGAAGGCAAGGCGCTGTTTCGCGGGCATCGCCTCCGGATCGGCGCCAACGAATTCGAATCCGCCGGGGATCGCCCATTCACCGGCAGGCGCCGGATGCTCGAAGGCATGGGTGTCGGATTCGTCCAGCCGGATGGTCTTCGGCAGTTTCACGGCGGGTTCGGGCGCGGCGTGGGTATCAGCATTCATTGTCATCACCTATTCCGCCACCCAACTTGGGCCGTGCAAAAGCCAACGCAAGGGGGCTTGCCGTTTCTTGCCGTCGCGGCTGACCATCAAGCCGCCCTGTTCGTCGAGGCCCAGCAGGCGGCCCTTGATCGACCCGCCCGGCAGTTTGAACGCGATTTTCTCCTGATATCCGTCGGCCCGACCGTCCCAGGCGTTGCGAATGGGATCGAAGCCGTCCGCTTCCCATTTCGACACCCAGTTCAGGAAATGCCGTGCGATGCTCTCGACGATCAAGGTCGGTGCGATATCGACGCAGCCTTCATGCATCAGCGATGTGCGCTCAATCGGTTTGCCGGGAATGTCGTCGGTCGGCTCCCCCAAGACGTCCAAGCTGACACGCAGGATCATCCAGTCGGGGACGGGGTCGCTTTTCGCGGAGTCCGGACCCAATCCTTCCGGCAAGGTCACCCTCAGGCCGCCGGCCAGCGCGCCGTTGATCATGATCCTGTCCGGCCAGCCGAAGGTGACCGCGATTTGCGGCGGGATGATGGCGCCCAAGGCGTCGGTGATAGCGACCATCATCACGTGAACGACCTTCAGCGCATCCATCAACGGGCGGTCCGGGCCGAGGATGAAGGCGGCATCGGCGATATCCACCCGGTCGGCGACCACGACGGTGCCTGTCGCATCTTCCCCGCGCGCAATTGTCGCCAATGCGACGTCCAGCGGCGACTCGGACGGGCCGGACAGCATCGGTGTGAAAATAGGGGGCAGGGCGGGTAACTGGCCCGTGCCCGGCATTGTCGGGTTGTCTGTCATTCGATTGGAAAATCTCCCCGTACCCGATATCTGAAACCGGCTTCTTGTTGTGAAGTGGAAAATAGCCTTTGTTTCGGAGAAGACAATTCGGATAGCGACCGGCCATGAGTTTGGCGGGGTGATCGGCGGGCGGATCGGGTAAATGACGGATTTTGAAGAAGGGGCCGATGCCCTGATGACGACGGCGGAGGTGGCCGCCTTGCTGCGCGTCAAGGAGCGGAAGATTTACGAACTGGTGTCTGAGAACCAGATTCCGCATACGAAAGTGACAGGCAAGCTGCTGTTCCCCAAGGCGCTGGTGCGCGATTGGATCAAGTCCGGAACATCGACGGCGGGTGCCCGGTCCCATGTGGACAGGCCCTTGGTGGCGGCGGGCAGCCATGACCCCTTGTTGGACTGGGCCTTGGCGGAATCCGGCTGCGGCATCGGCCCGATGTTCGACGGGTCGCTGGACGGGTTTGCCCGGTTCCGGCGCGGGGAGGCTCTGTTCGCCGGAATCCACGTGCCGGACCCGACCGGAACGACGCATAATTTTCACTTGCTGGACAAAGCGCGGGAGGAGGACCTCTCCCTGGTTTTGGTCACCTGGGCGGTTCGCCGGCAGGGCCTGATGTTCCGGCCGAGGGAAGGCCTGCCGCCGGGCGGCGGGGATCCCTTGTCCGGGCTGGCTGGGTCCGGATTGCGGGTTCAGCGCCGCCAGGATACGGCGGGCAGCCGGGTTCTTCTCGAAGGGTTGTTGGAACGCCACGCGGCAGCGCAAGGCGGAATCGATGCGGTGAACTGGTCCGAAACAGCGGCCCGGACGGAAACGGAAGCCGCGCTGGCGGTTCTGGAAGGGGCGGCGGACGCGACCTTCGGGATAGAGACGGTCGCGAAGCGTTTCAAACTGACCTTCGTGCCCGTGGCGACCGAGCGCTATGACATCTTGATCGCTCAGAACGACTTCTTCGCATCCGCCTTTCAGAAACTGTTGGTCTTCGCCCGCTGCGCAGCGTTTGCGGAAAAGGCAGCCGCGCTCGGGGGCTATGACATCGCTCTACTAGGGACCACGCCAGACCGAACTGCGTCATTTAGCTAAATAGAAAACGGGCGCCGGTTTCACCCAACGCCCGCTTTAAAGATATTCAGCTAAATCAGTTTTCTAGCAGAGATATCTGCTGGAAAGAATTAGCTTCCGGCTTTATCCGCATTCGGGAAGAACAGCTGCTTGCCGTCCACCATATAAGCGCCGATTGCCTCTTGCCCGGCGGGCGAGAGCATCCAGTCGATGAAGACCTGGCTTTCCTTCACCTTCACATGCGGGTGCTTTTCCGGGTTCACGGCGATGATGCCGTACTGATTGAACATGGCGGCATCGCCTTCGACGGCGATTTGATAGTCGCCCTTGTTGCCGAATTTGATCCAGGTGGCGCGGTCGGTCATCACATAGGCCCCCATGCCGATGCCCGTATTCAACGTCGCCCCCATGCCGGATCCGGTTTCCCGATACCAGCCACCGGCCGGTTCGACACCGGCGGCCTTCCACAAGCTGCGTTCCTTTTTATGGGTTCCGGAATCGTCGCCGCGGGAAGCGAAGGGCGCTTCCGACGCGGCGATCTTTTTCATCGCCGCTTTCACCTCGCTCATGCCGGCAACCCCGGCGGGATCGTCCGCGGGGCCGACAATGACGAAGTCGTTATACATAAGGTCGGACCGTTTCACGCCGAAGCCGTCGGCAACGAACTTTTCCTCGGCGCTCTTGGCATGAACCAGCAACACGTCGCCATCGCCGTTGCGGGCGTTCTTGATCGCCTGGCCGGTGCCGACCGCGACGACGCGGACCTCGATGCCTTTCTCCTTCTGGAAGATCGGCAGCAGATAGTCGTAAAGGCCGGAATTCAGGGTCGAGGTCGTGGATTGCACCGTGATGAACGGCATATCCGCGGCGACGGCTTGGCCCAGGGTCACTGCCGCGGCGCCGGCAAAGGCGGCGGCGAGGACAAATCTGCGGGTGAAGGTTCTGTTCATGTTTCTCACTCCCGTGTTTTCGTTGAAAGGATCAGATGACGAGTTGGCCGCTCAGATAGGCGCGGGCCTCTTCCGATTGCGGCTGGGTAAAAAAGGTCTCAGCCGGTGTGAACTCCGCGATCCGACCTTGCGACACAAAGACCACCTCGTCGGCGATCCGTTTCGCTTGGCCCATGTCATGGGTCACCATGACGATTTTTGTGCCGCGTTCGTGGCTGCTTTGGATCAACCCTTCGATGGCATGCGTCGCCTGTGGGTCCAGGCTGGCGGTCGGCTCGTCAAGCAACAGCATTTCCGGAGATGCGGCTAAGGCCCGTACTGTGGCCAGCCGCTGTTGCTCACCGCCGGAAAGGGACCGGGCCGGCTGGTCTCGCCGATCCTGGAGATTTCCCAGCGTGAGCAGTTCTTCGAGCCGGGCGGCGCGTTCGGCGCGCGGTACCCGCAGCACACGCAGAGCATGGGTCAAGTTCGCCGCGACGGACCGGCGCAGCAGCACCGGGCGCTGCAAGACGATCGAAACCGGGGGCGCGCCAGACGGCATGCCGCCCGTCGCGCTCCCCGGCGTACCCCCCTGGGTACCTTGTCTGGAATTCCAATCCCGTCGCCAGGTAAGCTTCCCGCGGGTCGGGCTTATCAATCCCTGCATCAGGCGCAGCAGCAGGCTCTTGCCGGCGCCGTTCGGGCCCATGATGACGGTGCGGTTGCCTGGGCCGATGGTCAGCGAAACATCGTGCAGCAGATCAGCTCCATTGACCCCGAAGCAGACGTTTTCCAGTGATACCGGCAGCAAGGGCGTCGGGGCAGTTCGGTCGGACTGCCCGATCCCGGCAAAGCCTTGTTGCGTGCTCATCGTGTCCTCAGACATAGGCCAACCGCTTGGCGCTGCCGCGCAGGCTCATAACCGCCGCGTTGATCAGCAGGGACAGGGATATCAGCACCAGCCCCAGCCCCAAGGCCAACGACAGGTTCCCGCGCGACGTCTCCAGCGCGATGGTCGTGGTCATGACCCGTGTCACATGGTTGATATTGCCGCCGACGATCAGCACCGCGCCAACCTCTGCCGCGGCCCGTCCGAAACCCGCCAAGGCCCCGGTGATCAGGGAGTAGCGTGCGTCCCAGAGCAAGCTGGGAACGGCGCGGGCGCCGAATAGGCCCATGCTGCGGAACTGTTCGTCATATTCCTGATAAAGGTCCTCGACCACCTGCCGGGTCATAGCCGTGACGATCGGGGTCACCAATACGGCCTGCGCGATGATCATCGCGGTCGGTGTATAGAGCAGGGCGAGCGGGCCGAGCGGTCCGGACCGGGACAGCAGCAGATAAAGAAACAGGCCGGCGACCACCGGCGGCAATCCCATGAAGGCGTTCACGATGACGACGATGACGGTTCGGCCGGGGAAGCGCGCCACGGCGAGGAAGGCACCGAAGGGGAAACCGATCAGGCAGCCGATGAAGACCGCACTTAAAGTGACGCGCAGGGATAGGAAGACGATCTCAGTCAGGTCCGAATCGAAGGTCAGCAGCAAACGACCTGCTTCCCAGAAGGCGGACTGAAGTTCCTGCACGCGGCGATGTCTCCCACCCGGACTATGTACTATGTGATGAATTATGTTTTTTTATGTTGTTTTCTTCGACGTTTTATCAGTTTCACTTGCTTGGTCAAGGGATCTGCGGGTTTGGCTGGTTTTGTCGGATTTGAAAGCGTTGCTCGAAGATTGGCTAACGCGTGCCGTTCGTTGACGATTCCCAGGATTTGGCTGGCGCTGTGAACGTCTGTTGACGATGTCCGGTGGTCAAGCGCGTGGAATACACGTTACGGTTTGGTGCTCATTCTCTTATATGACCGGCATGAGTGGCAGGCGATTTCTGGATGGGCGCTTGAACGCCTTGATGAAAAGGGAGATTGGCATGTTGAAGAGTGCAATTGCCGGGTTGGCGATGACCGGGTTGGCGATAACCGGGTTAGGTGCGGGCACGGCGGAGGCCGCCACGGTCGGTTTTGGCGATACTGAATTGTTCGGTGTCAGCAGCTATAGCGAGGGCGGGTTCACTTTTGAACGTTTTAGCGGAGACCAGATCGTCAAGGCCCCTAATGACCCCAACAATACCGGCAATTTCAATGGCTTCGATTCAGTCCTTCTCGAACTGGATATCGAACAGGGGGCAGCGGAAACGCGCATCACCTTCAATGGAGGGGCCGCTTTTTCATTCCTTTCCGTTCTTGCCAGCCAATCCCAGGCATTGAACCCTCTCATCTTTACCGGGGTTTTTGCAGATACGACGACGATTGTATCGGAAGTTTTCGCTTCCAACGCGCCTCTCGTCCCAGCCGCAACCCTGAATTTTACGGGGTTCACGAATATCGTTGAACTTCGGGTGGCAACCAACGGCAATACTTTCGGCCTTTTCGACAATTTTGTTTTTGAAGAGGGTGTCCAGGCAGTTCCCGTGCCGATGGCGCTTCCTCTTCTAGCGTCGGCCTTGGCGGGCCTCGGCCTGTTCGGTTTTCGAAAACGCCGACGCGCGTAACCGACCAATCTGGAAGATGGTGCAAGCGAAGTCCCTGCCTTCAGGTGGGGATTTTTCGTTGCGATGGATGGAAATCAGAGAATGCGGGACGCAGACTAATTCCGTGCGGTTGGCATGGCCTGTCCAAGAAAGATAGCGGCGCAGCATTTTATGTTTGTTGCCTAGGGCCCTCGAGCACTGATCGCGCCGGTTGCCGGATCGATGGGGTCTACGCTTCTTGGACCTTTTCTACGTGGATTCGGTCATTCACTCTTGGGGACGAATGTTGGGGGCATGGGATCGTCGGGTTTGCCGCTCCGTTTTCGCCGTCGGATATGTGATTTCTGTTGAAATTTGTCTTTATTTTCGATCTCCCGACCATTCATCCGCCGACTCGAAAAAATATGCTGCTACATAGGGTTAGACCCCTCGACGAAGCCCGGCCCGGTGCTATGTTGATTGGGTAAGGCCATCCGCGAAGAGATGTGTTTTACCGCGTCGGTGTGTGACTGGCGCAAGGGTTGGGAGAGTAGACGTGTCCGAACTGAATTCGGGGGCGAATCCAGGTTCAGAACTGAAAGACGAGCTTCCTGTGGGAATCGTCGCGGAAAAGCGGCGGATCGATCACCCATGGCAGGAGTTCAAGTGGTTGCCTGTCGCGGTTGTTCCGGGCGCCGGGCCGAATGACGGCTGGCTGAAGACTGGGGGCGGCGATGGGTACGAGCAATTTCTTATCGGGACTCTGACGGTCGAGGTCTTCCGGAAAGAGACGGAGGCCTACAAAGCCAACTTGTCCGGCACCCGCCCCAGCGTCTATGTGGTGCTGCGCACCGCGGAAGATCCTGACGATCCGGAAATCCGCGCCGTCTTCGCCACGGTGTCCCCTTATGAAGCGCAGGATTATCTGGATACGGGCGAAGACATCGTCGAGCCGGTCCCATTGCCCGAAAGTATGGCGGCTTGGCTGCAGGCCTTCATTGACCGGCACCATGTCGACGAACCGTTCAAGAAGAGAAAGCGTAAGGATTTCAAAGACGAAGAGCCTAAATTTGGTAAGGTTCTTCATCCCAGTGAGCAGCGCTTTTACAAGACCGGCGCACGCGATCTGTTGGGCGAGGGGGGCGAATGAGCGATAGCGGTTCCCGTCTCTCACGTTGGTCGCAGATGAAGTCGGAAGCGCGGCGTCAGAGCCGTGTGCGCTTCTCGGTGCCGGAGGAGGAAGTCGCCGCGCCTGTTGCCGCAACCGAGAATGCTGGTGAAACGGCAGATGAATGTGCGCCGTTGGATATCGAAGAAGCGGTGCTGTCTGTCGAACCCAGCAATGTCGCCGAGGCAAGCCAAGATCCGCGCGATGATGCCCCGGATTTGCCCGATATCGAGGATTTGGATGGGGCTTCCGACTATTCCGCCTTCATGTCGGACAAGGTCTCCGACACGGTGCGGAACATGGCCCTTCGGAAATTATGGCGCACGGATTCGGTCTTCGCCAATCTCGACGGTCTGATCGACTATGGGGAAGACTTCACGGATGCGGCGACCGTGGTCGAAGGGATGAAGTCGGTCTATACGGTTGGGCGCGGCATGGTCGACTACGAAGCCGAGGATGCCGCCAAGCTTGCGGCGCAAGAAGCGGAGGCAGCTGAGGCGCAATTGTCGGGCGGCGCCGGAGAGGCTCCGGCGGATACTGAAAATGACAATCTTGATGGTGCGGACGAAAGTGACGTCGTGCGTCGGGATGTCGCGGAGGATGGTGAGCGTGAGGCTCTCGATTCTAACATTGAACATCAGAGTGATTACATAATTAACTCTAATCAAAAGAAAATAGAGAGTTCTGATGGCGCAATCGTTGACCCGGAGAAGCGGGAGGCGAGTGTTTGATTGGTAAGAGTTTCGCCGCATGGGCGCGCGCTAAGAATTGTTGCCGGCGCATGGAGAAGTTTAGTAGACCTTAGAACGATTCAAGGATAGTCTGAGGCAAAGGTAATATAAGATTGGATGGATTCGTATGCCTGTATTCGTTTGGACGGCGGAGCGGGTAACGGAAAACCAGCCAAGGTGCAGGGTAGGGAAGGAACTTTGGTGCCAGAGTCTGTTGCAGCGGCCGTGAATGATATTGCTCCGGAAGATCGGGGACGGGCGATACTATACTCATTCCTCGCCAAGGTTCTCTATGCCGCACCAAAGCAGGACATCACCGAAACAGCCCAATATTATGCCAGCGACGATTCTGAATTAGGACGTTCTTTCAAAGAGTTCTTGTCTGCTTTCAAGGGTTCGGATGAGGCTGTCGTCGGGCGAGAATATCATGATCTTTTCATCGGCGTCGGGCGTGGTGAACTGCTGCCATTCGGCAGTTATTACCTGACCGGATTTCTGAACGAAAAACCGTTGGCAGAGCTTCGCGCCGACCTCAACGAGTTGGGGTTCGAGCGCGCGATGGGCGTCAGCGAGCCCGAGGATCATATCGCAACCCTTTGCGATGTGATGAGCCAACTCGTCGTCGGCACCGCGGATGGCGAATTCACGCTTTTCGATCAAGACAGGTTTTTCGCCGCCCATCTGAAGCCTTGGGCGGGCAAGTTTTTCGCCGACCTTCAATCGGCGAAGAAGGCCGATCTGTACCGAACCATCGGTCGGATCGGTGAAGTGTTCATGACGATTGAGGAGGACGGGTTCTCGATGATCGCGCGGGCCTGAAGGTCCGGCGGTCAATGGAAAGTCCCGGTCGCAGCGGCCGTCATGAAATTCACCGCCGGATTGGCAGGTTGCTCCGATAGGAGGAACGCCGGGCCGGCACATTTGGGAGACTTTTGAACATGGCAACGCAAAGCAAGGAAGAAGTCAGCCGTCGCGCTTTCTTCGGGGCGGCCGGTAAGGGCGCCGCGATTGGATTGGGCACGGTCGTGGCTGCGGCCAGCGGTGCGCAGGCGGCCGAGGTGGAAGCACCCGGCGGTCAGCACTATCGCGCAACCGACCACGTGAAGACTTATTACAATTCGGCCAAGTTCTAACGTGTCCCGGCGCGCAGACGGATGCACAGCATCCGCGGCGCCGACGATAACGAAAGAACCTGGGAAACAGGGATAGCAAAATCCGGCAAGCTTTTGAAATAACCTGGAAACAGGCTTTTAAAATCAAGATCGGATTGCTCAATCAGAAGGATAGAAGGGTATGCTTCGCAAAAAGACAAACGGGGTTGCATTCGGCCCCCGGGCGTCGCTAGCCGCCGGCTCAGGCCGCGGCGAAGTCGTCGATAGACGGACGTTCCTGACCCGCTCCGGCCTTGTGGCCGGAACCGCCGCCGCCGTAGCGGCCGCACCGGCAGGTCTCGTCACTCGGAAGGCTCGCGCGCAATCGGCAGGCGCCAGCCGCACGATCCAGACAGTGAAGAGCGTGTGTACGCACTGCTCCGTCGGCTGCACGGTGATCGCGGAAGTGGATAACGGCGCTTGGATCGGGCAGGAGCCCGGTTTCGACAGTCCGTTCAACCTGGGTGCCCATTGCGCCAAAGGGGCCTCGGTCCGTGAACACGCCCATGGTGAACGCCGCCTGAAATACCCGACGAAACTCGTCGACGGGAAATGGACGCGCGTTTCCTGGGAAGATGCGATCAACGAGATCGGCGACAAAATGTTGGAGATCCGCGAGCAGTCGGGACCGGATTCGGTCTACTGGCTGGGATCGGCGAAGCATAGCAACGAACAGGCCTATCTGTTCCGGAAGTTCTACGCTTTCTGGGGCACCAACAACGGTGACCATCAGGCGCGTATCTGTCATTCGACCACGGTTGCGGGTGTTGCGAACACCTGGGGCTACGGCGCGATGACGAACTCTTACAACGATATCCACAATTCCCGCGCCATCTTCATCATCGGCGGGAACCCGGCCGAGGCCCATCCGGTCTCGCTGCTCCACGTTCTGAAGGCGAAGGAACAGAACAACGCGCCGCTCATCGTCTGCGACCCGCGCTTCACGCGCACGGCCGCTCATGCCGATGAATATGTCCGGTTCCGTCCGGGCTCCGACGTTGCGCTGATCTGGGGCCTTCTCTGGCACATTTTCGACAATGGCTGGGAAGACAAGGAATTCATTCGCCAGCGTGTCTGGGGCATGGATCAGATCAAGGAAGAAGTGAAGCGTTGGACGCCGGAAGAGACCGAGCGCGTCACGGGCGTCCCCGGCTCGCAGCTGAAGCGGGTCGCGCGCACCATGGCGAACAACCGTCCGGGTACCGTGATTTGGTGCATGGGCGGTACGCAGCACACCAACGGTAACAACAACACCCGCGCTTACTGCATCCTGCAATTGGCTTTGGGCAACATGGGTGTTTCCGGCGGCGGCACGAATATTTTCCGCGGCCATGACAACGTTCAGGGCGCCACCGACCTCGGCGTGCTCTGCCATACCCTGCCGGGTTACTACGGCATCAAGACCGGCTCATGGAAACATTGGTCGCGTGTCTGGGATGTCGATTACGACTACATGCTCGGCCGGTTTGCCTCAAAGGACCTGATGGAGACCGCCGGCATGCCGGTGTCTCGCTGGATCGACGGCGTGCTGGAGGCGAAAGACAGCCTGCAGCAGCCCGACAATCTGCGGGCCATGGTGTTCTGGGGTCACGCGCCGAACTCTCAGACCCGTCTGAAGGAAATGAAGACGGCGATGGAGAAACTGGACCTGCTGGTGGTCGTCGATCCATATCCGACGGTCAGCGCGGTGCTGAGCGACCGGAAGGACGGTGTCTATCTGCTGCCGGCCGCGACGCAGTTCGAGACCTATGGGTCCGTCACCGCGTCCAACCGGTCCCTGCAATGGCGTGACAAGGTGTTCGATCCACTGTTCGAATCGCTGCCCGACCACACCATCATGTACAAATTCGCCAAGAAGTTCGGATTCGCGGACGAGATGTTCAAAAACATCTCGGTCGAAAATGACGAACCGAATGTCGAAGAGACCCTGTTGGAAATCAACAAGGGCATGTGGACCATCGGCTATACCGGCCAGACGCCGGAACGGCTGAAGAAGCACATGGCGAACCAGTACACCTTCGACAAGACCACGCTGCAGGCAGTCGGCGGGCCGTGCGACGGTGAGTATTACGGGTTGCCTTGGCCTTGCTGGGGAACGGCGGAAATGGGGCATCCCGGAACGCCGAACCTGTACGATCCGTCCAAGCCGGTGGCTGAAGGCGGTTTGACCTTCCGCGCCCGGTTCGGTGTGGAACGCGATGGGGACAATCTGCTTGCAGAGGGTTCCTATTCCGTCGGATCGGAAATCAAGGACGGGTATCCTGAGTTCACGATGGCCATGCTGACCAAGCTCGGCTGGGACGGTGATCTGACGGCGGACGAAAAGGCCGCCATCGATGCCGTCGCGGGCGAGAAGACGAACTGGAAGACCGACCTGTCCGGCGGTATCCAGCGCGTCGCCATCAAGCATGGTTGTGCGCCCTTCGGAAACGCCAAGGCCCGTTGCGTGGTGTGGAACTTCCCGGATCCGGTGCCGACGCATCGCGAACCGCTCTACACGTCGCGGCGCGATCTTGTCGCCGATTACCCGACCTACGAGGACCGCGTGATGTATCGTCTGCCGACGATGTTCGCGTCGATCCAGAAGAAGGATTTCTCACAGGACTTCCCGACGATCCTCACCTCCGGCCGTCTGGTCGAATACGAGGGCGGCGGGGACGAAACCCGCTCCAACCCGTGGCTTGCGGAGTTGCAGCAGGACATGTTCGTCGAGATCAATCCGCGCGACGCCAACAATCTCGGCATCCGGGACAAAGACATGGTGTGGGTCCACGGGCCGGAAGGCGCCAAGGTCAAGGTGATGGCGATGGTCACCGAACGGGTCGGTTCAGGTGTTGCCTTTATGCCCTTCCATTTCGGTGGGCATTTCGAGGGCAAGGACCTGCGCGACAAGTACCCGGAAGGGGCTGACCCATACGTCCTTGGGGAATCAACAAACACGGCACAAACATACGGCTATGACTCGGTGACCAATATGCAGGAAACCAAAGCCACCCTGTGCCGCATCGAACGCGCGTGAGGAGACGATAAATGGCTAGAATGAAGTTCCTCTGCGACGCCGAGCGCTGCATCGAATGCAACGCCTGCGTCACGGCGTGTAAGAACGAGCATGAAGTGCCCTGGGGCATCAACCGGCGGCGGGTCGTGACCATCAACGATGGCAAGCCCGGCGAACGGTCGATCTCGGTGGCCTGCATGCATTGCTCTGATGCGCCTTGCATGGCCGTTTGCCCGGTCGACTGTTTCTATCAAACCGATGACGGCGTGGTCCTTCACTCCAAGGACCTCTGCATCGGCTGCGGCTATTGCTTCTACGCGTGCCCGTTCGGCGCGCCGCAATATCCGCAGGCGGGCAATTTCGGAAGCCGCGGCAAGATGGACAAATGCACCTTCTGCAACGGCGGTCCGGAAGAAGACATGTCGGAAGCCGAATTCCAGAAATACGGCCGCAATCGCCTGGCTGAGGGCAAGCTTCCGCTTTGCGCGGAAATGTGCTCGACCAAGGCATTGCTCGCGGGTGACGGGGACGTTGTTTCCGGCATTTACCGCGAACGCGTCGTCGCCCGCGGCTTCGGCAGCGGCGCCTGGGGTTGGGGCACGGCCTATGATCAGAAGGGCGGGTCGTAACCCATCTTTCGAGGTTGTGTGACAGTTGATGGGGGAGGCGACCGTGCTGGGCAGGGTCGCCTCTCTTGTCGATTGCCCCGCTGGATGTCGAATCCAATGGAATGTCTACCCATGTGGAATGTCCGATAAACCAGGCCATTGATAAGCCCGCGAAGCCTTGGCGCCTGTCGGACCTTCGGAGGAAAAGATGAAACGGTCGATGATTGCTACGAGAAGACTGAGCGGCTTGATCGCGTCCATGGTGGTGGCCGCGGTATTGTTGATGCTGGCACAGCCGGTTATGGCGCAAAACTCATCATCCGTCCGGCCGCCCGAGAGCGCTGTCGGCGGGGCCGTTCCCGGCAATACGCTCGGTACCGAAAGCGATGCCGATCAGTGGCGCGCCATTGAATCGGGCGCGGCGGGAACAACCAGCGCCGGCGGTTTCAACGCCAATGTGCTGATCCAGAATCCGGTCCTGACCGCTGGCGCCAATGCGGGGACTATCGGCCGAACAGTCAGTTCCGGCATGCGTTGGTTGGAAGTCCGCAATGGGCCGTTGCAGAAATATGGCAGCTATGGCCTCGGCGCGATTATCGTGGTCCTCGTGTTGTTTTTCGCAATCCGGGGACGGGTCAGGATTGAGCACGGCGCGGCGGGCCGGACGATCGAGCGCTTCAAACTGATCGAACGGATCGGCCATTGGCTGACGGCGGTTTCCTTCGTGCTGCTTGGTCTGACCGGTTTGTGGCTGCTCTACGGCAAGACCATTCTCATCCCCTATATCGGCCACGAGGCCTACGCGTCGATCGCCTATGTCGGCAAGCATATCCACCATTATTTCGGCTTTGCTTTCATGGTTGGGCTGGTGCTGATCTTCGTGATGTGGGTCCGTCACAACATTCCGAACATGATCGACGTAAAATGGGCTGCGAAGGGCGGCGGCGTTCTGGTAAAGGGCGTTCATCCGCCGGCGGAGAAGTTCAATGGCGGACAGAAGGTCATTTTCTGGGCGACGATTCTGGGGGGCGTGTCCCTGTCGCTGTCCGGTCTTGCCTTGATGTTCCCGGGTGAACTGCCTGCAATGTTCGCCAAGACCTTCGCGCTTATCAATATGCTGGGTTTCTCGCTACCGACGGAGCTCTCCCCGGTTCAGGAACTGCAATTGTCCCAATTGTGGCATTCGATCGTGGCGCTGATCATGATCGTCATCATCATCGCGCATATCTATATCGGCACCATCGGGATGGAAGGTGCGTTCGATGCTATGGGAACGGGCGATGTCGATGTGAACTGGGCCAAGGAGCATCACAGCCTTTGGGTCGAGGAAGTCGAACGGAAACAGGCAAGGAAAATGCCCGCGGAATAGGCGGTGCGTCGGGCGTTTGACTGAATGCTTGGTATGGATCGCAAACAGACGATGGCCAGTGCGCTCTTAAGGGGCGCGCTGGCCCTCTTTGTTTCTGCCCCTATGCTGATCGCTTCGGGCGGTCCGGGGCATGCGGACCTTGTCGCCCATACGGCGCCGGTCCGTGACATCGTCATATCCAAGGACGGGCATCGTGCCTTGACGACCGGGTTCGATGACCTTGTCATCCTTTGGGATCTTGAGACGAGCGAGCCCAAGTTGGAATTCGTCGGGCATGAGGCCGCGGTCAATGCGGCGGCCTTCCTGGACGATGGTCGGATCGCATCCGTCGGCGATGACGGCACGTTGCGGGTTTGGGACGCGAAAACCGGCAAACCGCTTCTCAATATCCAAGCGCATTCAAAGAAGTCCGTTTCTGTGGCGGTATCGCCGGATGGCCGCTTCATCGCAACCGGGGCGTGGGACAGGCTGGCCAAAGTTTGGGACGCCACCACGGGTGAGGCGGTTCGGGTGTTCGATGGCCACCGGGCGAGTATTAATGTCGTCGCCTTCACAGGGGACGGAAAGTACGTTCTATCGGGGGGCTATGGCGGGTATGTCTGGCTTTGGCCCGTCGATCCGCAAGGCGGCGAGGCACGCCTTATCGCTTCCACCGGCTTCCCAGTGAACGACATGGCGGTCAGTGGGGATGGAAAAGTCCTGGTGGTGGGCGCGGCGGATGGGATGGTGCGGACATTCAGCCTGCCCGACGGCAAGGAACTTCATGAGTATAGCGGCCATAAAGGCGCCGTGCTCGCCGTTGCAGTCAATGGGGATGGAGGGGTAATCGCATCCGGTGCGACCGATGGATATTTGCTGCTGTGGGATGGCGGCGAGCAACCCAAGGAACGCTTGCCGGTCGAGTATTATCGCGCGGTCTGGTCGATCGCTTTCACGCCGGAGGCCGATGCAGTCTATGCGGCCGGGGTCGACAGTGTCGCCCGGGGCTGGACCGTGGCTACCGGCGAACCTGTGGGCGGCGCGACGACACCGTTCCAACCCATCGAACGGGTCGATGCAGCCTTGCAGAATTCGGACGATATCGTCGAGCGCGGCAGTTTTCATTTCCGGAAATGCGCCGTCTGCCATTCGCTTTCCGATGACGGACGGCATCGCGCCGGGCCGACCTTGGAGGGTATTTTCGGTCGCAAGGTCGGTACACATCCGGGCTATGACTATTCGGCGGCGCTGACGAATTCGGATATCGTTTGGACGCCTGAAACCCTGTCGCGTTTGTTCGAAATCGGCCCGGACGTCATGCTCCCCGGGACCAAGATGCCGCTCCAGAAACTGCCGAACCAGGAAGACCGCGACGCTTTGGTCGAATTCTTGAAGGCAAAGACCCAGGGAGGATCGGATTGATGGGGCGTCGCACCATCCATGTCGTATCCGTATTCCTGCTGTTTGCCGTCTTCGCTATCGGACCTGCTGCCGGTCCTGTTTACGCGGCCGACCGGGTGGCGGTTATCGGCAAGGCGCTGCAATCGGTCGTCAGCGTATTGCCGCTTTGGCCGGGGCAACCCCAAGGCGGCGGTGCGGATATTCCCGCGGGGGCTGCGCCGGAAGGAACGGGCGTGGTTTTGGACGGGGCGGGGCATATCGCGACGGCCTTGCATGTTGTCGAACGGTCACTGTCGGTATCGGTGCGTTTGCCGGATGGCCGGATCTTGCCGGCGGCCCTGATTGCCGGTGATTTGGCGACGGATATAGCGGTTTTGAAGATCAACGCGGTCCTGCCTGCCTTCGAGGAAGCGGGCCAAGCCCAGGTCGGACAGTCCGTTTGCGCGATTGGCAATGCGTTTGGATTCGATCTTTCCGTAACATGCGGCATCGTCTCCGCCACCCGGCGCACGGGCATGGGATTCAATGCGATAGAGGACTTCGTCCAGACAGATGCCGCCATGAATCCGGGATCGAGCGGCGGGGCCTTGATCGACGACGAAGGGCGGCTTGTCGGGATGCTGTCCGCGATCATCACGAAAGAGTCCGACGCGGATGCGGGTTTCAACCTGGCGGTCTCGCAGGGCTTGCTGCGGCGAGTGACGGGGGACCTTATTGCCGCGGGTAAGGTGGACCGCAGCATCAGTGGGATCGGTTTCGCCGGTCTTTCCTTCAAGCAGCGTGCAGACGGGACCGGTGTCCTGGTTCGGACGATCCGGGCGGGCGGTGCAGGCGATGCCGCCGGACTGCGACAGGGCGATATCGTGCAATGGATAGATGGTCGCCGGATCGATCGTCCGACCGACGCGATGACCGCGCTGTATCTTCGACGCCCGGGTGAGGCGGCCGAGATCGCCTTCAAGCGCCAGGGAAATGAAATGTCGACGCGGTTGGTCTTGAATGGATTGACCCAATAAGAAACGCGCCGTCAGGAGGAAAGGCGATGCGACGAATTTTAGCGGTTCTGTGCGGGCTTGCCTTCATCTTCTGGTTGCCGGCAGGGAATGCCCCTGCAAGCGACCTGAATGCGGCAGGGAAAAGGGTGGCGGAGGAACATTGTTCCAGGTGCCATGTCGTCGGAGAGGCCAACCGGATGGGTGGAATCGGGTCGACACCGAGTTTTGCGCTGTTGCGGCGGATGCGGGACTGGGAAGAACGGTATTCGTCCTTCTTCGCGCGGAATCCTCACCCATCCGTCATTACGGTGAATGGGCTATCCGAAGCCCGCACATTGCCGCCGAACGCAGTCCCGATCACCCTGACGGAACAGCAGGTGGACGCATTAATGATCTATGTTCGGAACATGAAGGTCGAATAGGACGCTGGATGGCCAATAGCCTGTCCGGGGCGCGTGTGGTGGTTACCCAGCGAAGGCTTCGCCAAGGGCGAAGACCGCAACAATGGCCAAGAAAAACAGGATCAAGGCGATTTTCTTGTTCTTGGAACCCGGCTGATCACTCATGCGCTGGACCCTTTCCTAATATTAAGCCCTTATTCAACCGATCAGAAACAGTCATTCCCATAGCTTGTCAATGCGGCGCGCAATATCTGAATAAAAGCGGGTGGACTGTGATTTGCATCATAAACGGACGTTAACCTTAGTGCGAAAAAGTGTTTGCGGGGGCGGTCGACCGATGCGTCATTTGTGACGTACTGTCGGCGTGTGACGGTTCCAGGCATATTAGCCGCAAGGAAACGTTAGCGTGAGTTTCGTTTTTGGACGAAACATGTAATTGTCCGCCGCGCCCACACCGGCTTGCCGGCGGTTAGAATAAGATATCAGGGTTTTGAGGAAGTATTACAAACGTGTCTTCCACCTCGTCTCATAGCCGGGTTAGTGCCGGTTCGCTATTCGGGCAATACAACGGAACGCTGCTGTTTCTTTTCAGTTTCGCAATGGCTATTCCGGTTTTTTGGTTTGGTCTCGTCTCCCTTAAGGAGGCGTGGTCGGTCCCTGAATACAGTCACGGGCCCCTGATCCCGATTGTTTCGGCTTATCTCTTCCTGCGGGAAATGAAGTTCGTTCCCCCGACGGACCGGCCGGTTACGGACCGTTGGCCTGGCTTTTGGGTCATGATGGTCGCGCTGATGATTTCCACCATTGGGAACGTCGCGCGCATTCCGGATATCGTCACCTATGGGATGATCGTGTGGCTTTGGGGGCTGGTGCTGCTCAGCTTCGGGGCGCATCGCGGGATCGTCCTTTGGACCGGCGTGCTGCATTTGATCTACATGTTGCCGCTGCCGAACTTCATCTACTGGCATCTGTCGACCCAACTTCAGTTCGTATCCTCCGAAATCGGTGTTGCGCTTGTCCGCTCCTTTAGCATTCCGGTGTTCCTTGATGGGAACGTGATCGACCTGGGCGTATACAAATTGCAGGTGGCCGAGGCCTGTAGCGGTCTGCGCTACCTCTTTCCCGTGCTCAGTTTCAGCTACATTTTCGCTATCCTTTACCAAGGACCGCGTTGGCATAAGGTCGTCCTGCTGGTGACGGCGGCGCCGCTGACGGTTTTGATGAACAGTTTCCGGATCGGGGTGATCGGCGTCTTGGTGAATGCCTATGGCATCGAACAGGCGGAAGGTTTCCTTCATGCCTTCGAGGGCTGGGTCATTTTCGGCGCCTGTGTCGGTATTCTGTTTGTTCTGGCAATCCTTATGCAGCGGTTGACCCCGAATCCGATGCCGCTGGCAGATACGATCGACTTGGATTTCAGCAAGCTGCAGACCGAATTCGCCCGTATTCTCGATCATGTTCCGTCCCGGGCCATGATCGCGCTGGCTGTGGTGATGACCGTGCTGACAGCGGTTATGTACGGCGTTCCCCAGCGGGAATATGTGGAGGCGCCGAGGGAAGATTTTTCCTTCTATCCGCTGTCCTATGAAGGTTGGGAAGGTCGCCGGCAATATTTGGACCCGGTGATCGAGGGTGTGTTGGGCGCCGACGACTATCTGTCGACCAATTTTGCACATCCGGAAGAAGCAGCGCCGGTGGATCTTTTCATCGCCTTCTACAAGAAATTGACGGAAGGAAGCGGCGTCCACTCACCGGAGGTTTGCATTCCGTCGGGTGGATGGGAAATGTCCCGGATCCAAGAACGGACGATCAATTTGTCGATCGACGGCCAGCCGCAAGACCTGCTCGTCAACCGGGCGATCATTCAGAAGGGATTGAGCCGGCAGTTGGTCTATTACTGGTTCGACCAGCGCGGGCGAAACCTGACGGGCGATTACGAGGCGAAGGCCTACGCGATCTGGGATGCCGCGGTGCGTCGGCGTACTGATGGTAGTCTTGTTCGGGTGATCACGACGATCCGGCAGGGAGAGCCGGAAGCCGCGGCGGATGAGCGCCTGAAGCATTTCCTGAACGACAGTGTCGGGAAACTGCCGCGTTTCATTCCAAACTGATTTAAGGGGCCCCTACAAACGGTTCCGGTTTCACCGGTTCCATTGGGGCGCCTTCAATTCCTCCTCCGACAGGCGGCTCAGCGTCACCATGAAGGCGGCGCGGAAACTTCGGATCGCGATCAGGCAGCGGGCCGCTTTCACCTTGTTGCGCAGGCCGGGCACGCGGTCGCTGGTCGCGATTTTCAGAATATGCACGAAGCCTGAAGCAAAGACCGCGAAGGCGCGGGCATACCACGCCAAAAGGCTCTTTCCGGCATTTCGGTGATCTTCGAAGTCATGCAGGGTGTGGCGGCGCCATTTCTGCTGCATTTCCGAGAATTCCTTGCGCGCGGGGTGGTAAACCCGCATTGGCGAGCAATAGAGTGTTCGGACGCCCAGATTGTGTGCCCGTCGTCCCCAGTCGCGGTCTTCCGCGACATTGATTCCGGCAAACGGTCCGACCTTGTCATAGGTCGCCCGTTTCATCGCCAAATTCCCGGTGCCGGTGAAGTTCTGCTTCTTGATATAATTGTCCATCCGATAGGCGAAAACGGATTCATAGGCTTCAAGGTCGGTCCAGTTGTCCGGGTCCTCAATGCCGATCCTGACGTCGCCACCGATGGCGCAGTCCGGATTTTCCCTTAGTTTGGCGATCGCGGCCATCAGCCAATCCGGGGCGGCGAGGCAATCTGAATCGATGAAAGCGAGGAAATCGTGCGCTGCGTTTCGGACGCCCAGGTTTCTTGCCAAACCGGGGCCCGGTTCGGACTCATGCAGGACGGTAATGTCCGTGATGCTCTTCAGGTGTTCCAGCGCTTCGGGACGGGACCCATTGTCGACAACGATGATCTGCATCTTGTCTCGTGGATAGGTCTGTTCCCGCAGGGCCTGCAGCGATTTTTCCAGCCATCCTATTTGGTTCAAATGGGGAAGGATGACCGAAACAGCCGGCAAATCGTCTTTCGCGTCCGAAGTCATACAAGTTCCCCCATCCGTTTTCCCAGCGATCGTATCCGCACGGGCACATCGAGTGTGATGCCGCGCATATCGCCATGGCCCGAATTGGTGTTGGCTAGGGGAAGACATACACAGGAATGGGAAATACGGGCAAGTCTGGGCCGGTCGAATTACAGCACGAACACATGATGCTGTAGTAGAATTAGGTGAAAGCGCTAAGTTAAACTACGGGACAGTGTAATAGTTTCATGATCCGGCACGTAGTTGATTGCGGAGCAAATCGAAAGGGAATACTGTCCGCCGGTTCCCGCAAGGACCCAAATACCCAATAGCCGATGACAGAGAACGCCAACCCATCCGCGGACTACCATCCCGCCATTCGCAGGGCTTCCAGCTACCCCATATCTTCGGCCGTCGTGTCTGGGATTTTCGTATTTCTGGATGGCCTGTGGTTCCTCATGTCCGGCGCAGCTGTGTACAGCTATTACATCGGTGGAAACCTGTGGTCGGCTGACCTTTACCCGGCCGCGGTTTGCTTTGTCTGGCTGGTAGCGCTTTTCCTATTCAGATACAGCGGCTTATACCGTTTCAACGCGGTTATGGCGCCGTTCGGCAATTTGGCGCAGATCGTCGTTTCCTGCGCGACGGCTTTCCTGTTCCTGATGGCGGTTTTCTTCTCACTCAAAGTTTCGGGTGAGATCAGCCGGGTCTGGACCTTTAGCTACGCGACCACAGCGCTCACCGGGATTTTCGTTACCCGGGTTATCGGGTATTTCGTTATCAGCCATCTGGCGAATATCGGTGTCTTCGCGCGCAATGTCCTGATCGTCGGCGGTGGCAGACAAGCCGAACGCCTGTTGGAACAGTTGGAAAAGGAAAAACCCCGTTTCAACAATGTGATCGGTGTCTTCGATGACCGCCATGCCCGGATCGGCCCAAGCGTCGCTGGTGTGCCGGTCCTAGGCAATTTGAGCGAAATGATGCGGTATGTGCGCGCCAATCGCGTCGACGACATCATTGTGACCCTGCCCTGGAACGCCGACGAACGATTGCTTTCGATCATCAGCCGTTTGCGCGAACTGCCTGCGAATATCCATTTGGGGTCCGATCTGGTCGGCTTCCGCTTCCCCTATCGGCCATCGCCCAACCATTTCATCGGTATCCCGATGATGCAGGTGGTAAAGACGCCGCTATCGGGGTGGAACATCGTCGTCAAATGGCTGGAAGACCGCGTGCTGAGCGCTTTATTGATTGTACTGTTCGCCCCCATCTTGGCCGCTGTCGCCTTGGCGATCCGTCTGGAGAGTCCGGGCCCGGTAATTTTCCGGCAGAAGCGGTACGGCTATAACAACGAAGTCTTCCACATCTATAAGTTCCGCTCGATGTATCACGGCGAAGTGCCGGTGAAGACCGTTCAGGCGACCAAGGATGACCCTCGCATCACGCGGGTCGGCCGTTTCATCCGCCGAACCAGCCTCGATGAGCTGCCGCAGCTTTTCAACGTCCTCTTCGGGGACATGTCCCTGGTGGGTCCCCGGCCGCATGCCGTGGATCACAACGAAGAATACGGCGCGATCATCAAAGGCTATTTCGGTCGTCACAGGGTGAAACCGGGAATCACGGGGTGGGCCCAGGTCAATGGGCTTCGCGGCGAAACCGACACGCTTGAGAAGATGGAAGCGCGCGTCCGCTACGACACCTACTACGCTGAGAATTGGTCGCTTCTCTTCGACCTTCAGATCCTCGCGAGAACGGCCGTGGTCGGATTCGTGAACAAGAACGCCTATTAATCTGCCATCAAAGGGAAGGCCGGACCGATCGGTTCCGGGCCACTCCCGAATTACGGACCAGCCGCATGATCGTTACGGAAACCAACATCCCGGAAGTGAAACTGATCGCCGCGAAGAAATTCGGGGACGAACGTGGTTTCTTTTCCGAGACATTCAATCTGGAACGGTATCGCGACGCCGGCATTTCCATGGACTGCGTCCAGGACAATCACTCCATGTCCGGCCCGGTCGGCACGGTTCGGGGACTGCATTTCCAAATACCGCCGAAAGCGCAGGCGAAACTGGTTCGGGTGGTGCGCGGTTCCGTCCTCGACGTGGCGGTGGATATTCGCAAAGGCTCGCCCACTTATGGTCAGCATGTCGCGGCCGTGATCAGCGCGAAGGACTGGAACCAGCTGTATATCCCGAAAGGGTTCGCCCACGGTTTCTGTACTTTGGAGCCGGATACGGAATTCCTGTACAAGGTAGACGACTACTATTCGCCGGAACACGAGAAGGGCATTCAATGGGACGATCCCGACCTTGGCATCGCCTGGCCCGTCGAAGGCGACAAGGCGTTGTTGAGCGCTAAGGACACCGGGAATCCCGGTTTCGCGGATCTTCCGGACTATTTCATTTACGGCAAAGAGGGCTAAGCCTGTGACCGAAACCATATTCGTTACCGGCGGCGCGGGTTTCATCGGGTCCGCTGTGGTCCGTCAATTGATCGAAACGACGCCCCACAATGTGGTCAATGTCGACAAGCTGACCTATGCGGCAAACCTGTCATCCCTGGTACCTGCATCGGACAGTGACCGCTACACGCTGGAACAGGTGGATATCTGCGACGCACCGGCCGTGAACGCGCTGTTCGCGAAGTACAAGCCGACCAAGGTGATGCACCTTGCCGCTGAATCCCATGTGGACCGATCCATCGACGGCCCGGCTGAATTCATTCAGACCAATATCAACGGAACCTTCGTTCTGCTGGAAGCGGCGCTGAGTTATTGGCGCGGTTTGGACGACGGCGCCAAGGAAGCGTTCCGCTTCCTGCATGTCTCCACCGACGAAGTCTATGGGTCGCTGGGCGCTGAAGGTTATTTCCACGAGGAACATCAGTATCAGCCAAATTCACCCTATTCGGCCAGCAAGGCGGCATCGGACCATCTGGTACGTGCCTGGCACGAAACGTTCGGCCTGCCGACCGTAATCACCAATTGCACCAACAATTACGGCCCCTACCAGTTCCCCGAAAAGCTGATCCCCGTCGTGATCCTGAAGATCCTGAACGGCGAGCAGATCCCGGTTTACGGCAAGGGTGAGAACATCCGCGACTGGCTCTATGTCGAAGATCACGCGCGTGCCCTGTGGCAGGTGATCAACGAGGGGCGCCTGGGTGAGACCTATTGCATCGGCGGACAATGCGAGATGCAGAATATCGACGTCGTCCGTTCGCTCTGCGAATTGATGGATGAATTGGCGCCGGATCCGGCACGCGGCAAGGCGACCGACCTGATTTCCTTCGTCACCGACCGCCCAGGGCACGATCAGCGCTATGCGATGGATATCGGCAAGATCAACCGTGAGCTCGGTTGGTCCCCGGTCGAGACCTTCGAGACCGGATTGCGCCAGACAGTCGCCTGGTATCTTGAGAATAAGGACTGGTGGCAGGCGATCCTCGACAGCCGTTATGCGGGCGAGCGTTTGGGAACCGGCGAGAAGAAAGCCGGTTAAGGCCATTGGGCTGATTGGGGCAAAGACGTGCGTATTCTTCTTTTCGGGCCGAACGGCCAAGTCGGCAGTGAGTTGCGGTCGCTCCCCTGGGGGGATGGGCTCGAGCTTATTCCTGTTGGGCGTAACGATGCGGACCTGTCGGCGGATGACGCCGCTGCAGCAGCCATCCACCGTGAAAAACCGGACCTTGTCGTCAATGCCGCCGCGTACACGGCTGTGGACAAGGCCGAGAGTGAGCCGGACCTGGCGAAAGCAGTGAATGCCGACGCGCCAGGTGGCATGGCCCGGGCCTGTGCCGATCTCGGCATCCCATTCATCCATATTTCCACCGATTTCGTCTTCGACGGAACAAAGTCGCAGCCCTATGACGAAGAGGATCCGACCGGGCCCGTTTCGGTCTATGGGCAGTCGAAACTGGAAGGCGAAGAAGCGGTCAGGGCCGCACATGCGGATCACTTGATCCTGCGGACCGCCTGGGTGTTTTCGCCTTATGGCAACAATTTCCTGAAAACCATGCTGCGGCTGGGCGCCGAACGCGATGAGCTGGGGATCGTTGACGACCAGCGGGGCTGCCCGACCTCGGCCGCCGGGATCGCATGCGCGATCCGCATCGTCATCGATCGCTTGAAGGCCGGCGAGCCGATGCAGCCCGGCACCTATCACTATTGCGGAGATGAACCGGTCACCTGGTTCGGTTTTGCCAGTGCCATTTTCGAGGCGGCCGCGGGCCGCTTACCGGGTGGGGTCAAGGTCAAGCCGATTGGGACGTCGGATTATCCGACGCCGGCGCGCAGACCGGCGAATTCGGTCATGTCTTGCGCAAAGATACGGGCTGTATACGGTATCGAACCGGATGATTGGCGCCGTGAAGTATCCAGGATCGTCGACCGATTGTTGAGTGAATCGTCGAAAACAGGGGAGTAGGACTGTGAAGGGCATTATTTTGGCTGGCGGAAGCGGGACCCGCCTCTATCCGGCGACGCATGTCGTCAGCAAACAGTTGCTGCCGATCTACGACAAGCCGTTGATCTACTATCCCCTCAGCAGCCTGATGCTCGCCGGGATCCGGGACGTGTTGATCATCACGCGTCCTGAAGAAGTTCATCATTTCGAACGGGTGCTGGGGGACGGCGCGCAATGGGGCATGAACATCCAATACGCAGTTCAGCCAGAACCGAAGGGAATCGCGCAGGCCTTCCTGATCGGGAAGGAGTTCATTGACGGCAGCCCGACCACCCTGGTCTTGGGGGACAACATTTTCTATGGCCACGGCATCCCCGATACTCTCTACAGAATGACGCAGTCGAAGAAGGGTGCCACGGTCCTGGCCTATTGGGTGAGCGATCCGGAACGCTACGGGGTGCTGGAATTCAATGAAGCGGGCAAGCCGGTGGGAATTCAGGAAAAGCCGGACCCGGCGCCGTCGAATTGGGCCGTCACGGGCTATTACTGCTACGATGAACGGGTGGTGGACATCGCTGAGAACCTGAAACCCTCCGCGCGTGGCGAACTGGAAATTACGGACGTCAACGCCTGGTACCTGGAGAACGGCGATCTGGCGGTTGAAAAACTCGGCCGTGGTTACGCATGGTTCGATACCGGAACCCATCAATCCATGTTGGACGCCTGCAACTTCGTTGCCCTTCTTGAGGCACGTCAGGGCATGAAACTCGCCTGTTTGGAAGAGATTGCGTACCACATGGGCTATATCGGATTGGACAAGCTTCATGAGCATGCTGAGGCTCTGAAAAAGTCCAGTTACGGCCAGTATTTGCTGTCAGTCTGCAACGGGCAGCGCTGAACGATAAACGTCAATATCATCCAATTATCAACGCCGGTTCACCTTCTTGAACCGGCGTTGTCGTTTGGGGCGCCGCACTGTGATGGCCGTCAACTTCGGCAGACGCTCCAACAGGATACTCCATCACCACGCGCTGCAGATCGCGGCGCGGGACAGATGGAGAGATATATGTTTTCGGGGGTACGGCGTTTTGCTTTGGTTCTTGCAGCTGTGTTGCTGGTCGCCTCGTTGAATGCACAATCGAGTGTCGCAGCCGATGCAGGCGGCCTGGAAGCGACGGCCGCGACCGGGGCGACCCGGACCAGTATCGCCGAAAGTGCGCCATCCCCGGCGCAGCCGGTGAATTTAACCCTCGATCAATCCAGTCCTGCCGTGTTGAGCGATCCGGAAGGGCCGGCCGATGGGGTTGAGGAAAACTTCATTCTTCCAGTGCCGCTGCCGCCCGCTCTGCTCTGCCTGTTGACGGCTTTTGCAGGGATTGCCTTGCTGGGGCGTCGCCGCGCCGGCATTTCCTGATAGAGCATTCGTGACCTTCCAGCCGCCCAAAAGGCTGATTTTTTTATCGGCGACCATTAGACATGGTGGTTGGGAACGAGCCGGTCTTGCACTCTGTTAAATAGCGTTCTCTTTGTTTTGCAATTGCGCGTTTCCCTTCCTTTGGTTTCCCTGACACGCGGTCCTAGGCCCGGCTGCCTCGATCGTTGAGCCTTCGCGGCGTTTTCTCGAATGGTTGCCGCGCGCAGGTTGCGCATAGTTCATCGATAAAAATATGCGTCCGAAAATTCATGCGACGGTTTGTCGGCGTGGAATAATTCCCCGCGACTTTGGTCGTTGATCCAATGTTAACCGCCTTGTTCGGATGGCCTATCTGAAAAAGAGTGGGGGTGGATAAAATACAATGAAAAGCAGTAAAAAGAGCTCAGTATGTTTCTTTCCTCAATCGGGCGCGGGCGCTTGGAAGCTCCCGAAACAACGGAGTTTTTTGTGCGAAAGTTGAAAGTAATATCAACGGCTGTTGTCAATATGATGAGTTTGTGACGAAACAGGTAGATTATCAACGGTAGTTCAACATATGCCGCTGGCTGTTGATTGACTCCTTATCCGCCTATGCTACACCCGGTGCGTCGTTGAGGTTTCACTTCATGCACTCCAAGGGGGTCCAATAATGTTTGATACGCTTAAGAATTCCATCGGTGCCGTGGCGCTTGCCGCGCTGATGGTGGTTGGGGCTGCGTCCAGCGCCAGCGCCGCTGTCGTCAATATCAATCCGGGTGACAGCAACATCCTTGCTCTGGATACGATCTATAAGACTGGTGATCAGGATAAGCTGGGCGGACAGGCGTTCTCTGACGTCTATAACTTCTTCCTTCCCGATCTCGGCGAAGCCAATGGCAAGAGCTCGGTCTTCTATTCGTACGACGTCACGTTCCCGATCCCGTCTGGCGCTGCTGCCGGCCAGGGCATCCGGGACCTGACCTTCACGATCTTTGACGTCACGAATGGCAACACGTTGTCTGATGTCACGCTGACGGATGCGAACGGTTTCGCTCTTCCGGGTTTCGAAGGTGGCTTCAACTTCGTTGGTACGTGGCCGGCGCCGATCGACCTGACCCTGACGATTTCCGGTACGGCTCTGGCGATCGACGGTTCCTATTCGGCGACGCTTCGCCCGATTCCGTTGCCGGCTCCGCTGGTGCTGTTCGTCAGTGCTCTTGTCGGGTTGGGCTTCCTCGGCCGTCGTCGGTTGAATGCCTAACACTACATATGGGGCTAGCTTGATGCTTCGATGAGGCCCCATAAAGCATCTGGTTAGTAGCTAGAGTGTTCGAGGAAATGAGGGGGAGACCCCTCATTTCTTTTTTTGTTTTGGGGCAGAAGGTCCTGAGGACATGCCGGATAGGGCGTGTGATGTGTTGCGCTGCCGCCTGAGTGGCGGCCTTACAGCCGCTCTCAACGAGGGGATTTCAGCAGTTAGCTGATGCCGCTGTGTTCCGCGCCGCAATCTCTCTATTTAGACCAATTTTGCTGCCTGGCTGACCCTTTTGCAGTGCAGTTTTTCATAATACTTTAATATATAAACTCAACACGTTACCGTTGGGTGCAATGCAACAAATACTGCCAAAAACTCCCGATTCATGTACGATCATGCACATATGTGAATGGTTGTTATAATTTAAGGCAAATCACTGATTGCTCCCGATCCAAGCCGGCCCTATGACTCTTTTGTCGTCGAATTCAACTCTATTAGTTTCCCAGAGAGGGCCAGTATGTTTCGTTTTTTGAAGAATGGGTTGGCGGTTGCTGCCGTCGCCTTGATAAGCCTTGGTGCACTGCACGATGCCGATGCGGCCGTCGTCAATATGGACCCAGGTGACAGCAACATCATCGTCAATGACGTTTTTTATCGGACCCAGACCGAAGAAAAACAGGCCAATGAAAGTTTCAGCGATGATTACCATTTCTTCTTGCCGGATCTGAACGGCGTGAATGGATTGACGAGCGTCAGCTACTCTTATGACGTGAGCTTCCCCATTCCGGTTGGTGCCGCTGCTGGTCTTGGCATTAGAAACCTGACGTTCACGCTGACCGACCTGACCAACTCCGAGACGCTCTCGGTGGTTAATCTTACGGACAGCAACGGCTTCGTGATGGCAGGGTTTGAGTCCGGCTTCAATTTTACCGGCACATGGGGCGCGTCGATTGACTTGCTGTTGACTGTCACTGGGCAGGCGCTGTCGAATGGCGGATCCTACAATGCTTCGCTTGCCGCTGTACCGGTTCCGCCCGCGCTGATGCTCTTTGTTGGTGCTCTTGCTGGTATTGGTTTCCTGGGCCGCCGGCGCTTGGGGGCCTAACGGGTACAGTCGGATCAACGGTTGACGTTTTTCCGAAGGTTTCGAATGCACTTGAACGAGGGATACCCTGGTATCCCTCGTTTTTTCTTGCTGATCGTGTTCTCCCCAATCCAGCACTCGTCTCATGAGCCGACGGTGACTGGTTTCTAGGAACCGGGGAGGGGTATCTGAGCATTGCTTGGGTGCATGCCGGAAATAGCTAGGTGTTTTCGACTGCGGGTTGCCCGCCTCCGAGGCGACAGCCTACGGCGACTGTTGCACGTACCGGCGATTTTCTTGACCAATCTGGGCGGTTTTCGCAGATTTCGGCAGGGAATAAGTAAGCAGGTAATAATAGTTGGTTACGTATTTTTAACCCTATTGAGTTTTCTTGGGTGTTCACACGCTGTTACCTTGTTTTGGTCATGGATCAATTGTGTGGCGAGAGCGTTCAGGACCCGATTAGGCTTGGAAATAGGTTCTTTTTATTGAGAATGCATGGTAATACGTGATCGCTTAGTTGGATCACTCTTGCCTTTCCAAACAACAATCATCGATGGAGTAGTCCCAGTGTCGAGGGTTTCTGTTCTTTTTGCGGCGATGGCCACGGTCATGGTCCTGTTTTCGACTCAGGTGCGGGCCGAGGACGCGGACGCGACCGGTTACAAGCTGCTACCGGGCGACCTGCTATCCGTCTCTGTCTGGCGGGAAGAGATCCTGGACCGCGAGTTGAGTGTCCTCCCGGATGGCAATATTACGTTTCCGCTCGCTGGACGCGTTAACGTTGCGGGATTGACGACGCCGCAAGTGGAAAAAGTACTGTCTGAAAGGCTTGGGCAATATTTGGCCGAACCAGTTGTCACCGTGTCGGTAAGTGCCGTTAGCGGGAACAAGGTGTACGTTGTTGGCAAGGTTACTCAGCCTGGTGCGTACATCATGACGACGCCGACAACGATTTCTCAGATTCTCAGCGTGGTAGGCGCATTCGACCGATTTGCGGAACTTGACGAAATCAAGGTGCTCCGCGGTGCCGGTGAAAATGCTGAGTATATTTCATTCAGCTATGACGATCTTGTTGACGGATCGAATGCCAAGAAAGCCACCATGCTTTTGGAAGCAGGAGACGTTGTTATTATACCGTGACTTGGCTTGCGGGGGTTTGCTGCCCAAACGCGATCTATTTGGTTGTAGGAATATGAACACTCCGCGTGTCCGGACTCTAGTCCTCGCGACTTCTGTTGCTTGTTTGGCTTCTGCAGCCGGTGTGTCGCCTGTTCATGCCTACGATTTGAACTCGACTGCGCGCGTGACGGCAAGCGGATCGTATGAAACCAATCCGAATTTGGTTCAAAGCAACCAGCGACATCTGTTCGAGAAGCGGCTGGCGCCCGGCTGGTCCGGTGTTTTGGATGGCGAAACCTATGGATTGGCCGCCGATTTCGGGACTTCGTTCGTCCGGACGAGCGATGAGACGATTTCACCGGACTCCTTGCGGTATGACACAAGCTTGGCGGGGAACTTGGATTTCGAACGCGCCAGAACGTCGGGTGGATTCGACTACTCGCGCAGGGCGTTCAACAATACCGAATTCAATGACAACGAATTGACGACGGATGAGACGGATGCGTCGGTTAGCAACGCCGTGACTGTTGATGACGCATCCTTGGCAACGCGTTTTGAGTATGACGCGACCGAGCTTTTGCAGGTTTTCGTCGATAATAACTATCGTCTTGTCAGTTTTACGGGTGGGAACTCTACGAGTTTCACGAGCAATACCGTGACGCTTGGCAGTCGCTACGAAATGAGTGATTACCTGTCGATATCGCCCGAGTTCGAATACCGAATCTTCGAACCGGACGATTCGGATTCCCAGAATACGTACGAGGCTAGACTTCGGGGGAACTACCAGGCGAGTGACGTTACGCAGTACAACGTTGCGATTGGTATGATCCGGACGAAACAGGAAACAAATGTGAGCCTCGATGCGACTTACATCCAGCAGCTTGACGACGTTCTGCTGCAGGTAACAGCGTCAAGGTCCCTAAGTCCTAGTGACGACGGTGAGTTGCGCGACAGCAAACGGCTCTCGGCTCAGGTAAGCAAACCGCTTTCTGACGTAACCACGATTGGTGCAGATGCGCAGTTCAGGTTGAACGATGAGGTTGAGGCTCGTCGCGGGGGCTTTAACCTGACCCACGAATTGTCCGATGCGCTGGTTGTCGGGTTCAATCTGAATGTTATTGAAACGATTCCGGATAACGGCTCTTCAACCATGCAATACCGGGCGGACCCATTCTTGAATTGGCTTGTTCATGAGAATGTAAATGCGCGCGTGTCATATCGTGAGCTCTGGCAGGAGACCGGAAGTTCAGGATCGGTTAACACCCGCCGTATTAGTCTGGCGGTAACCTATACGCACCCCTTCTACTGACCCACGCGTTGGTATGGGGCGGCAGGCAATAGCTAGAACGTCTTTACGACGAAGAGCAGGTATTTTCATATGGAAACTGAATTTCGCCTCGGCGACTACATTAAGATACTGAAGAAGCGGTACTTGTTCTTGATCGTGCCGATCGTTGTCCTGTTCGGGGCAAGCGCAGGCGTGGCCGTAATGTTGCCGCCACTGTATGAATCGAAGGGGATCATCCTCATCGAATCCCCGCAAATCTCGAAAGAAATTGTTGCCGGAGCGGTCGATAGCGCAGCGCGCGAACGGATTGCTGTCATCGAACAGCGCGTCATGACCCGAACGAACCTCATCAGGATTGCGAACGAGTTCGGAGTGTTCGGAAATTCTGAAAAAAAGCCGTCTTCAACGGACATCGTCGCAGCCATGAGGAGCGGCGCAACTGTCGAATTCGTCAGTGCCGGCGCCAGCCGAAGGTCGCAGACGACAATCGCGTTCACCGTGTCTTTCGAACACCGCTCACCGCAAATTGCCGCACGCGTTGCGAACGAAATCGTTACGCTGTTCATGGATGAGAACGTAAAGACGCGCACGAAGATCGCTACGGAAACGACCGACTTTTTGAACCAGGAAGCGCAAAAGCTTGAAGACGTCCTGGCGGAAATTGAAGGTAAGATCGCGACCTATAAACAGGAAAATTCCAATTCGTTGCCGGAGAATCTCGACATTCGAATGGCGATGCGTGAGCGCGCCGAGGCGCAAATTCGCGAAACAAGTAGAGAAATCAAGGCGCATGAAGAGGAACTGAGGTTCCTTGATATTCAACTTTCGAGTCTGAAAACCAGTTTAGGACAAGTCAACTCGGCCGTATCCAATGCTTCGTCGGCATCCGGTGGATCTGCAACTTCGGTCGACACGACAAACCCGGAATTAGAGAAACTTCGTACCCAATACGAACTTGCCAAGTCCAAGTACGCCCCGGCTCATCCTGACCTGAAACGCTTGGCGCGTGAGGTTGAAAGTCTGGAGGATCAGTTAATCGCGGAAGGCGGGGCCCAAGGGATTGGTGTGCAGATTTCCCGTTTGGAGACCAAGAAAGACGAAGCGATTGCTGCCGGCAAAACAGCTGAGGCAGACAGTGCGTCCGACGAGATTGCCAAACTCTACGAACAGCTCCAGGCCGGTGCAGTTGACACCAACCGCAGCAACCTGTTGGACCAAAAGGTAGCGCAACAAAAGTCGGCATTCGAAGCGCAGCGCGCGCAAGCCAAGGCGCAAATCGAGCTTAATATCGCTAATGTCGAGACCAAGATAGCGGTCACGAATGAACGCATTGCCTCCCTGCGCGATCAGCAGAACGAGCTTGCTGAGCGCTTGGAGGAGATCGAGAAAGCCATTTTGCAAACGCCGCTCGCAGACCGCGCTTTGAAGACTTTGAATCGCGACTATGCAAATGCGCAGCAGAAATATAACGAGGTTCGTGCCAAAGCGATGGAAGCTCAGATCGCTGAGAACGTCGAGGAGGCCAGCAAAGCCGAGCGCTTTGTCCTGGTGGAACCGCCGACGTTGCCCGATGAGCCCATTAAGCCGAACCGGCCGCAGATTATTCTGCTTGGATTGGCCCTCTCCATCGGGACCGGTGTCGCCTCGGTGTTCGGTGTTGAGTTCATTGATGGCAGCATCCGCGGTACGGCCGGTGTCATCGCGGTGACGAATATGGCGCCGATCGCGACTATTCCCTACATTCTGACGTCAAATGAGTATCTCAAGCGGCGAAGAAGGCGAATAGGCCTTCTGATCGGGGCGGTATTGGCTGGTATGATAGGGCTTGCCGGCATTCATTTTGTATACAAACCCTTGGATCAGATATTCTACAAAGTCGTTGATCGACTTAATTAGATACCGCCTCAGGGGGGCTGGAGAGGGTCGGTGGAAAAAATACGCGAGGCATTGGCCAAGGCGCGCATGGACAAATCGTTCCGCGACCAGCATCCCGTTGCTGACGAGGAAAGAACCGCGGCCGATGGGGCAGGAACGGAGTTCGGGACGACATTAGGCCAGCAGGATGCGCCCTATATTGGGCAATCGCCGATGAACGATCTGCCCGAGGAGCCGGCATCACCGAAAGTGTTGCCAGCAGACAAGGCGGAGTCGTTATCGACCTCGACCGAAGGGCCTGGAACTGCACTAACGAAAGACGCAAGTTCCAGTATTACCGGCGAAGCACATGATGATGTCCCGGTTCAGTCGGTAGAGACAAATGCTCAGGCTGTAGCGCCCGTCACTGCCGATAAAGTCGAAGGCGGATATCAATCCAAAACGGCTTCCGTGCCGGAGGAGGGGGCAGTACCGAACCCTCCACTGTTGGATGTTGACGAAAGTGCGTTAGAGGAAGGTGCAGGTCGCGAAGAGAGCAGGGCGCAACGGGACGATGACGCACCGGCCTTGGTGCAGAAAAGAACTTGGTCCCGTCGGGACACCAGACGTCTTCTTGCAGCGGTATTCCTCGGTGCCTTGCTCATTGTTTGGGGCGTGCACAAGTTTTACTACCCGTTGAACTCGTACTTTGATGGGGTTACGGAGATTGTTGATCAGTACCGAGCTTGGCTTTCCGCGGCGGTCGACCCTTACATTGAACAGGCGTTGGATGGGTTGGCGGATGCCTGGATGAGCGCATTGGAGACTGTTCGAGAATTGATTAAATGACTTCGGGTACAGCCAACATGGCACTGTCCGTCGGCTGTTCAGGCACGGCACGTAGACGTGTCAGGCCTATTTGATTGGCGGAAATTGGGCGGCTGGCTGCGGCGTAATTATGTGAGGAATTACAGTGGAACGTATCAAGGAAGCGGTGATGCGCGCACGTGCGAAGCGCGCCGAAACAGAAGGAGACGCTGATGCGACAGCTGGGGACGGTCAAAACGCGTCTCAGGCCATAGGCGCGGCGACATCCGAAAACCATGCTCCATTGGCCATTCCTGCCTCAGGACAGGCTGCAGCCAACGGCGTGGCGCAAGATATTGTGACTGCCGGAAGCGTTCCCGCGGAGGCAGGAAGCGGGGTAGACAACGCAGTTTCCACGATCAAGTACAAGCAGACGCGGGTGGTTAGTCTGAACCCGCAACATCTCGAAAAAAACAGGATCATCTCGTTCAGCAAGACCGACGCGCGAACGGTCAGTTTCGACCGGCTTAGAACGCAGGTTTTGCGGACGATGCGCGACTACGGATGGCGAACGCTCGCCGTGACGTCCCCGACGCCCCATTGCGGTAAGACGACCGTCGCCTTGAACCTTGCCTTGAGTATTGCGCACCAAACTGAACAGACGGTTGTCCTGGCCGACTTCGATTTGCGGGATCCGCAGGTCGCGCCCTATCTTGGCCTTCCAGAGTCTCCGTCCTTGGTGGATTACCTCAATGGCGATATTCCGCTCTCCGAGGTTTTTGTGAACCCAGGAATTCCGCGTCTTACGATACTGCCGAACCACAAAGCTATTTTGAACTCGGCGGAAACGCTGATGGCAAAGAAGATGACGGACCTCGTTTCCGATGTCAGGAACAGGTACGAGTCCCGAATGGTGATTTTCGATCTTCCACCTTTGCTCACCACGGATGATGCTCTTGCATTCCTGCCGCAAGCAGATTGTGTATTGCTGGTTCTGGCCAACGGTGAAACGACCAAGTCGCAAATTCGGGAAGCGATGATGTTGCTCCAGGGCAACGAGGTTCTCGGCACTGTGCTGAACAAGGCCGACGAAATGCGCGGTTCCGCCGGCTAGTCCTCCACTCTCGGATGGTTTGTCCAAGCGCGGCTTCGCTACAGCCGTTTGCTTTTCTTGGCTTCAATGCGCCGTATTAGGCGGCAGAGAATTATCCGTTCCGTTTCCGTTTCTTTGATAGGTTGTATTTGCACGTGTTCGACCTCCGGACAGCGGGTGGGGAACCTGTGGGAGGGGCGTGTTTGCAAATTGTCCCTAACCTTGCAGTCTAATGTCTGGTAATACTTAAATTAGTTGAATTTTTAAGCGTTTTTACAGGTCAAGATTTGCCAGCTTTTTTAGCTACTTAACAAACTGCAATAAAAGCCACGTAAATCCCGAACGATAACCGATGACCACGGAGAAAGTGTCTTGCAAAGGTTCGCCAACGCACTGACGGGCAAGCGGCCTTGCCGATCCATCATTGCGGGTCTTGCAACACTTTTTTTGTTGGAGGTTATTGTGACAAACGAGGTATTTTCCGCGAATAGCGAAATTGATTTACTTAAAGAGAGCTGGGATATATTCCAGAGTGATAGTCAAAGTGATTCATTGATTAATAATAGTTTGCAGTTCTCGACCGAGGGCTTGGCGAATTTAAGCGGTCTGGCGACCAGCAGCGTTTCAATTGTCGAGGAGGGACCGGTGACCATAGTTGTGTCAACGAGCGACGAACTCGACGCTGCGGTTAAGCAACTTGCCAAGACGGGTGGGGAAATTGTCCTCAACCCGGGTGAATACGGTCACCTTTCGGTGCGGTACACAAACCCGGAATCGCCGATTGAATTTCGGTCGGCTGATCCCGAGAACCCTGCTCAAATTGGCAGCCTTGGCGTTAAGGATAGTTCGAGCCTGGTCTTCGACGGCCTTGATCTGGGCCGGGCGCTCGGACCGAACGAACCGACCTATATCCGCCTGATCAATGTTACCGGGGCAAAAGACGTCACGTTTATCAATAATGATATCCACGGCAGCGTCGACGGCGATTCCAGCAACGATGGTTACGGTCTTTCCGTTACCAGCAGTGAAGGGATTGTCGTTGCCAACAACGAGTTCCACGACTTGGCGCGTGGCGCATTGTTCGGTCTGTCGAGTGATTTGACCATCCAAGACAACTTCATCCACGACATCCGCACCGACGGTCTTGATTTCGCCGGTGTGCACGACGTGCTGATCGAAGGGAACTATCTGACGAAGTTTTCCCCGACGGGCGGCGACCATGCGGACTTCATTCAGTTCTGGACGACCGGAGCCGGTAACTCGAGCGACGTGACAATCCGCAACAACGCCCTGATCGAAGGAAACGATAGCGTCGTCCAGGGTATCTTCATCGAGAATGATATTGAGGGGAATACGTTCTCCAACTTCAATATCGAGGGGAACATCTACTACGGTTCCTCGTCCCACGGCATTGTCATTGATGACATGCAGGGCGGTTCGATCATCAACAATACCGTTCTGGCGACACCGACCAGCAACAATGAACCGACCATTCGGTTGGCCGGCTCGACGAACAATGTGGTCGTGACCAACAACGTGGCGACAAACATTGGCGGCGACTCGAAGGCAAGTGTGTTCGAGAACAATGTGATTGCGGAATATGACAATCCAAGTTCTCCGACGCATATCGAGAACCTCTTTGTGAACCCGACTGCTGGCGACGATGCGTCGGTTGCCGATCTTGTTCCGCGGCAGGACGGTCTTCTCACGGAAATGGGCGTTGGTGCGCTTGTCGACTCCGTCGTCGATGTCGCAATCCTTACGGAGCAGCGGCACGGCACCTCCGAGTCTTTGATCGTCGACTTCTCCGCGGCTGACTATGCCGACGATCTCGGCGGCAACGTTACCTACCGCTGGACGTTAAGCGACGGAACCGTGTTGAACGGTGAAGATGTTCAGCATGAATTCAAGACGGGCGGCAGCCACCATGTGGTTCTGTCGGTGTTGAATGCAGAAGGTGAAGTTCTGCGGACCACCGATAAGACTATCGAACTGGTCAATCCAATTCTCGTCTCCCTCGACTTCGAGGGTGATGTGGAGGATGCGAACAACAAAGATAGCAACAATCATTGGATTGGTGCGGAAACCTATGCGGATGGCAGTTCAGGGCAGGGGGCTGTGTTCGACGAGGACACCCCTTCCAAGATCGTAATTCCGGATAGCCCGAGCTTGCGCGGCATGTCGGAACTGACCGTTCAGTTCGACATGATGATGGGTGATCATGATTACTCAGAATCCGGAAGTACCCAGCGTGTTGTCTGGTCACATCTGAATTACGGCGTTGAAATCGTTAACCCGCACACCGTCAAGTTCTACCTGTGGCTGGAAGATGGCGGTCTGCAAAAGATGACGGTTAACACCAGTTCCATGCAGGACGGCGAGTTCCATCAGCTGACGATGACCTATAGCGACGAAGTCGGTTCGCTCGTCGGATATATCGATGGGGAAGAATTGGGGCGTCTCGATGGTTTGTCGGGCAATGTTGCCGACAATCCGCGAGGGGTGGTCCTGGGAAGCGGTCCTCATCGTGACGCCTTCGACGGGGCTTTGGACAATGTTCTGATTTCCCAATCCTTCACCCAACCGGGCGAAGAAACGGATTCGTCTGCTCCGTCGTTCCAAGAAAAGTTCGACGGTCAAGACAGCGGTTCGTTGCTGATCGAAGACAAGACCGATGTGGCTACCTTCACGGATGCCGGGCTCCACGGTACCGTGCAGGATGACGACCAGATCAGTGTTTTCCTTGACTTGAAATCTTCCGGTGACCTGAGCGGCAGCCAGCGTGTTCTTTGGAACCATATGGAATATGGTATCAGCATCGAATACGGGGCCTTGGTCTTCACGATGTTCGATGAAGGGGAAGGCATGCACCGCGCTTTCGTCCGTGGGCTCGATCTCGACGATGGCGACTGGCACCAGGTCGGCTTTACCTTCAATGAAGAGACCGATGAGTTCACGGGCTACTTTGATGGGGAAGCCGTTACGGAAATGGATGGCCTCGACCTGGAACTGGATGGCAAATCCTTCTGGGGCGTGACAGTGGGCGGCACCCCGTGGGGTCGTACATTCGAAGGTGAAGTCGATAACCTGTACGCATATGCCAATGTCATTGACCCGGCGATAACTGCTGAGGAAAGCAATTCGGACTTTGGGTCCTTTGCTACCGATGAGTTGTTTGCTTAAGGACGTTTCCGCTAAGTCTTTTTGGTAAAGTAATAAGGCAACCTGAAAAGGTTGCCTTATTCTTTTTAAAATCACTTTTGAAAGGGCCGCCTAGCTTTCGCTAGGCTCTATGCGCTTTGTAAGGCCCTTTTTGAAGACGCGTTTTACGGTGCCTGAGAAGGATCGGATTTTTGCAATCAAGGAGAGTTCACTGAACCAGAACCTTGCCAACCCAAATCCGCTGTAAACCGGCGTAGCCGCGCCGAACAATTTAAGTGTTATGAGCCTGGCCCAAAGTGCGCCCCTGGTTTCAAGCAGGTTCGGTTGAGAACGCGGAAGCAGGTCCGGATCTTCCGTTTCCAACACGATATAGCCGGCAGCCGCCGCCTTCTTGATTGTTTCCAGACCTCGTTGCGTCCTGGCGACGATCAGCGATTTTCCTGGCTCGCCTGGTTGTACCGGGCGGTACCAGGGGTCACCGACAGCGATATCGGCGAACTCACCTGTATGGTCCGGGCAGATGTAGCAGCGCCATTGCCGGTATTGCTGCAGAAACCCCCAAGACTCGGCATATGTCATCTCTGACTTTTCGGTCTTCCCGTCATCCTTCTTGTAGACAAGCGACCAGAGACCCGGCCAGCCGTTGCCGCGGTAGCGCAAAGACTGGATGCTCGATGAGCTCTTCGCTCCGCGGCGTTTGGCCAGTTCAAGGTTGCCGGCGGTCGAAGGTACCCCCGCACAAAAGAATGCGATGGTTATGCCGATTTTACCGTCGAGGTCCGGCCGATTTTTGCGCGCCTTGTACGCGCCCGCTACGTCACAAGGTTTGCCGACGAACACGCTGGGTGTCGGTTGGTCCAACACGTCCGTCAGGCCCTCACAAGGACTGGACGGGGCGTATCGTGAACCAGTCGCCCGGAGCAGGTCTTCACGCGAACGACTCATGACTGTCTTGTTTAGGTATGGGGCGGAGGGATCCGCGGCCGTATGGACGACCTGGCCGTTGCCCTCCTGTTCCAAACAAAACAGGGACAACGCAGTCGCGGCGCCGCCGCTTGAAGCCGACAGGCGGATTTCATCGTCGGCGGAATAGCCTTCCCAGACCGCTAATACCGGTCCCCAGCCGCTGACCAATTCTTGGCGCAGGTTAGGGGTGTTCGGATCGAATGTATGTTTCAGGCCTATGCCTGGACAGACAGACAGACCTTCGCCGGTTTCCGGTGCTGGGTCGCTTTTCAAGAAGGGGCGTTTTCCGATCTGGGGCGCATCGGCCATGCGAAATCGCTCAGGTTCCGCAAAAGCACAGGCACCGCATCCAGCACAGAGCTGGCGTGCAACGACATCGTCGATAGATTTGATAGTATTCGCCATTTATGTCGGTACCTCAGCCGTGACCGCGTTTGGCGTCACCGGACGCATTTCGGATACGGGCGGCAATCATGTCCATTTGTTGCTGTGCCTTTGCCAGAACGCTCGGCAGCTTGTCTGACAAAGACTCTTTCGCCGCGATCCGGGTCGTAAAGGAGTTCAACAATTCCTCGACGATGTCGTCCGTATTCATCAAGCGCGGGTCCAGCGCGTGGGATTCCTGCCCGCAACTCGCGAAGACACCATTGGCTTTGTCGCTATAGACAATACTGGCCGTGGCGACGCCACTGGACAGAGAGGCTATGGTCGAATGCATTCTGGTCCCGCAGAACCACTCCATCTTTGAAATGACCCACTTCGCCTGGCTCTGATCTAGGTTCATGGGGGAAACGACGATCCTGTCCCGGTAGACCTCCGGCAGGGCGCGCGAAAGGGCCTCGCAAGCCTCACCATCGGACTCGTAATTTCCGAATGGCTGCATCACATGGGGAACCAAGACCAATTTGTGCTGCGTCGTCTCAAGCAATTTGGTGGCGAACCTGACCAAGGCGGTTTCATAGTCCGCACGGAACCCATAATGGTCCTTAGCTTTGACAGGATCCAGATAGATCAACCCACTGACATTTATGCCAGCCATGGGCTCTCCGTCGCGAATCCACGTCTTCAACGGCTCGGGCAATTGCTCGTGGGCATCGCTTGGCGCCAAACCGAATGCAACGTCGACACCGCAGAGATGATTGTCCGGATTGAATTCCGTCCCCAACAGATCCTTGAGTATCTCAAAACTGTTTTCATCGCGCGCCCAACACATTTCAGCCCTTTTGACAGCATTGGCCGCCGTATCTCGAATACCAGGGTTTTTGTAAGGGCCATAGGTTTGCGGCGGTAGTATCAATGGAATGCCAAGCATGTGGGCGATTTGCATCGGGCGGACGATAGCCGAAAAGCGGGCGGGGCCATAGATGTCGCTGAAACTGTCGCCGCCTGAGATATTAAGGATGGCGTCGCAAGACTGCAGGTCTTTTAAAATTGGATGCACCGTTACGAACGGGCCGCCGACTTTTGCGCAGGTTGCCATCGTTCCGAGGTTTTCCGGCAGATAATAACGGTTGCCCACGCGTGCGCCGGCCAGCGCGACATCAATGCTCTGATTATTACCGATCCCGATCGTCGATTGGCGCGACCCCAGTTTGTTGTCGAACACCAGAAAACTGGGCGTCGGCAGGCGGGAGGAAAGGCCATCAAGCATCGACGCCAAAAGGGCGGAAACACCAAGATTCATAGTATCCGGAGCGGCCCCGAAGATAGCGATCCGTGTCATTTCACTGGGTTCCTATTGAACGATCAAGAAGCCGGACCCGACAGGTCAGGGGAGCAATTCCCCGTCGTTGGTGCGACGAACAAGGCCGGGATGCAATTGTGTTTATTCATCGATTGCCGCAAATTGTCGGTTGGGTGAAAATACCATCTTGCACAGGCAGCCGAAATCCCGTCGGCACCATGCGCCGCAAGATAGCGTCCGCCGATCTATTAACGCAACTGGCGTGGTGATGAGGTGACGACCTTGACCTTTCCCGGCCAACCTTCGGGAGCTTTCCTGTTTGAATAGTCTAGCCTTTTGCCCGGCGGCTAACGTATGAAGAGTGACGACGAGCCTTTAACGTTTCACGGCAAGGACCCGGCTGGCAATCTTGCCGTCTAGAGCGACATTTCTCATGAATAACCAACAGAAGACTTTCGGCGTCGTAATCGTCACGTACCGTTCCGGTGATGTCATCGAAGCGTGCTTGTCGAGTTTGATGAAAATGACCCATCAGCCGATCCGCGTGTTGGTTTGTGACAACGCTTCACCGGACGACACGGTCGATATCGTCCGGCGCTGGGCGGAAACGACCGGGACGTCGCTTGCTGAGTATCAGTCATCCGGATCCGAAGGCCTGTCCTATTCCGACCTCCGGGACGTGACGATAATCAATACCGGCGGGAACCTTGGATATGCGGGCGGGGTCAATGCAGGCCTTAAAATACTGCACCGTATTCCTGAAATCGACTTGTTCTGGGTCCTGAACCCGGATGCCGAGCCTGAACCGGACACCGCATCCGCGTTCGCCGAGCATGCCGCGGAGTTTGGTGAATTCGGACTGATGGGCGGTCGGATTTTATATAGCGAGGAACTCGGGCGCATCCAATCCGACGGGGGAAGGGTCAATCCCTGGACCGGCCAATGCCGGAACCTGAACCAAGGCCTACTGCCGGATGCGGCGTCTTTTCCGCGCAATGAAACACTGGACTTCATTTCCGGGGCCAATGTGGTCGCGTCCAGGCGGTTCCTGGACAGTGTCGGATTGATGAAAGAAGACTATTTTCTTTATTATGAGGAGGTTGACTGGGCCCAACGGCGTGGCGAGTTGAAGTTGACGGTCGCGCCAAAGGCGGTGGTTCATCATATTGGCGGAACAGCCATCGGCAGCGGCGCCGTTGGCCGGCTTGCGTCGCCGTTCGCCACTTACTTCAATTTTCGCAATCGCATGCGTTTCGTGCGCCGGTTCCACCCTTGGTCATTACCTACTGCCGGCACATTTGCGGCTTTGAAAATAGGCCAATTGCTGTTAGCACGCGCGTATCCGGAGGCCTATGCCGCCCTACGGGGCACATTGCAGCTTTCTCCGCCATCTGGGGTTGCTAAAATACTGCCCCAGGATGCCCGTGAACTCGCGTTCGGGCGTGCCGGACGAAACTAAAATTCCGCACTATTGTTGTGGCGATTAGTCCGAAAGGGTAAGTTCTTCGGTCATGTGAATTGGGAAAAAGATCTGATTTCATGGAAAATAATACCTTGGACAGCACTATTTGATCATTGTAGTAACTTGGCTAAGATCTCTCGGATTGCGCCTTATTTCCGCATGGGTGCGAGAGTAATATGGTATTTCTATTCTTTGTTGACCTATGGAGCCGTTATGATTGCGTGCCGTAAAGATCTTTTGCTTGGATTGGCTACCTCCCTGCGGACTGTTTTTTTTGTGTGTGTGACAACGCTGCTGCTCGCAACAGCGTGTGATTCACCGGAAGAACGGCTCGTAGACCATGTCAAGAATGGCCAGGAACTGCTTGAGCAAAGGAGCTTTGACAAAGCGTCGCTCGAATTCCGCAATGCTCTGCAGATTAACAGCGATCACATTCCCGCCCTTTACGGACTATCGCAGATTGAAGAGCGGCGTGCGAATTGGCGGGCCGTTCGGAATCTTCTGGAAAAGATAATCGATCTGGATCCGAACCACCTTGAGGCGACGGTGCGCCTGGGTCGGATGATGCTGTTGGGCGGACAGATCGACAGGGCACTCGAACTCAGCAACAAGGCTTCGGAAATCGACCCGGAGTCGATTGATGCACTGACCTTTAAAGCCGCGCTTTTGCTGAACTTGGATGATCCTCAAGGTGCGCTGGCGGCGGCGAATAAGGCGCTGCAAAAGGACCCAGGGAACGTTGATGCGCTTTCCGTTCTGGCGGCCGAGCGTATGGCGGCGGGCGAGATGCGGGAGGCGATTGCGCTTCTCGATACCGGAATCAAGCAGGACGAGCGCAATGTCGCGCTACAGTTGATCAAAATCCGCGCGCTTGCGTCGCTCGATGCGATCGACGAAGTGGAAACGGTCCTGAAGCGTTTGATTGATCTCTATCCGGATACGGACGCGTTCAAGACCAGTCTCGTTAACTTGTACATGCGTCAGGAACGCCTGGATGACGCCGAAGCCATCCTGCGGGAAAAGGCAGATGCAAATCCCGGCGACATTGAACCTGCGCTGAACGTCGTTCGGTTCCTGAACACAGTTCGCGGACCTGACAGCGCGATTGTCGAATTGAGGCGCCTGATCGACCAAGGCGATGCAAACGTTTCCCAGTATCGTATGGCCTTGGCCCAACTCTACTTCACTCAGCAGGACAGCGACAAAGCCACACAGGTTCTGGACGAATTGTTGGCTTCTGAAGCGAGTGCTGAAGACAAGCTGACAGCCAAGAACCAAATGGCTGAAATGGCGCGCTTGGCCGGCGATTTCGACCGCGCGAAGGCGATATTGGCGGAAATCCTGGGCGAAGACTCAAAGAATGCGGCTGCGCTGATGACCCGGGGGGCGATACGGAATGTCGAGCAGCAATACGACGATGCGATCATCGATCTCAGAACCGTTCTTCGGGATGAACCGGATTCGCTGAGGGCCCTGGTTTTGCTGGGAACCGCCTATGAGGGGAATGGAGCCCCGGAATTGGCCGATGACCAGTATACGCGGGCGTTCCAAGTCGCTGAAGGAGCGGCATCCATCGGTTTGCCTTTTGCTAATTTCTTGGCCCGCCGCGGTGATCTGAACCGCGCCGATGAAGTCTTGTCCCGTGTTGTCCAGGTCGAGCCAAACAATGTCACTGCGCATCGGGCCTTGGCACAAATTCGTATCAACCTGCGTGACTGGGCGGGTGCCGAACAAGTTGCCGAACGCCTGCGAGAGCTTCAGGACGAAGACAGCGTCATCAATCGGATCAAGGGAATTGCCCTCCAGGGTCAGCAGAAGTTTGACCAAAGCGTTCGGGCTTTCGAACAGTCGCAACAGGCCGCGCCGGATGCCTTCCGTCCGATGGCTTCGTTGGTCGATGCGTATTACCGCAGCGGCGAGCCGGAGAAGGCTGAGGCGTTCCTGAAGTCAGTATTGGAAACCAGTTCTGACAACGTTTTCGCACATGTCCTCCTGGGACAACTCTATTCCGAACTCGACCGGAAAGAGGATGCGGAGCAGGTATTGCTCGAAGCGGTTGAAAGCAATCCCAAGTCAGCGGTTGCCTACACTGCATTGTCCCGCTTTAAGTCGCTGCAAGGTGACCGTGACGGGGCATTGGCGGTGCTTGATCAAGGCCTGGCGGAAATTCCAGGGGATGCGACGCTTGGCTTGCTCAAGGCCGGGATATTCGAGCGGGAAAACAAACCTGAATTGGCGATGCGCCAGTACAAGGAGATGTACGAGGCAAATGTTGATTCGCCGCTCGTTGCGAACAACTACGCATCCACATTGCTTTCCTTGCAGGGCAGGTCCGCGGCGAAGGAAGTGTTGGAGGTAATGCAACCGTTCATGAATGCCAGTGTTCCGCAGTTCAAGGACACGATTGGCTGGGCGTATTTCCTAGATGGGCAGAATGAGAAGGCTCTTGCCTATCTGCGGGATTCCGCTGAGCAACTGCCCAATCTGGCGGAAGTCAGGTTCCATTTGGGACAGGCATACCGGGCTGCGGGCAATGTCAGCGCGGCGATCGCGGAATTTGAGAAGGTTGTCGAAATTTCCGAGCAAACACCGTTCCCCCAGATAGACGAGGTCAAATTGGCCCTGGAGGAACTCAAAAAGAAGGTTGGAACCTTCAGCGGCGACTGACCAGGACGCATTTGAGATACAGTCGCTCCAAATCTATTTGAGAGGCCGCGTTTCGCATTGTATTCAGAGTATTCGGTAAGATTGGGTATCGCGAATGTATGAAGCATTCTTTGGCTTGAAGGAGAAACCGTTCTCTATTCAGCCTGATCCAGACTATATGTTCTGGAGCAAAGCACATTCGCTTGCTTTCGCCATGATCGAATACGGGATCATGAACCGTGCCGGCTTTACCGTGATCACCGGTGAAATCGGTAGCGGCAAGACGACCCTGATCAGGCACCTGCTGAATAACTTGGGTGAAGAAGTTACCGTTGGCCTGGTCTCGAATGCGTATGAGAACCGCGGTGAACTCCTGCATTGGGTGCTGATGGCTTTCGGCAAACCCTATGAAGACAAGCCCGTGGTCGCCTTACATGCTCAATTCACTGAATTCTTGATCGAAGAATATGCGGCCGGTCGCCGCACGATCCTAATTGTCGATGAAGCCCAGAACCTTGGGCCGCAGACCTTGGAAGAGCTTCGGATGCTCTCCAACATCAATGCGGACAAGGACCAGTTGCTGCAGGTGATCCTGGTTGGGCAGCCGCAGTTGAAGCAGCTATTGCAGAGCCCCGAACTCGTACAATTCGCTCAGCGCATCGCGTCGGATTTTCATCTTCGACCGTTCAATGTCGAGGAGACCGGGGACTATATCAATCACCGTCTGAAGCTTGGCGGCGCAACACGCGAAATCTTCACTAAAGCGGCGCGCGAACGGGTCGCCAAGGCCACGGATGGCATCCCACGTCTTATCAATGTCATCTGCGATACGGCGCTCGTGTATGGATTTTCCAGCGGTGTCGATACGATTGACGTCGATATCATCGAGGAAATTATCCGTGACAAGGCGGAACACGGGATATTCGCCTATGACAAACCCCCTCGCGCTGAACAGGAACCCGACCAGAAATCGGTGTATTGGCGCCAGCACAAGGTTATCTCTATAGAATAGTGTGCTCCCGCGGAAAGCTGGAGGAGGGAACCGAAATAAGTTCCTCCACGGCGGGGGATGGAACTTTGGGGGAAGATATCTTGCCATTCGCGAGCATGCAGACCATTGGAGAGAGCTGGCGCTGTCGGACCGGTATAGCGCCAAGCCTCAAGTGGTTTCTGCGCGCTGTCTCAGCAGTGGGTGTTGTCGCAATCTTGGCCGCGCCGGTGGCGAATGCGCAAAACTCTTCTCCCTCGGTCAGTGTTTTCGACATGCCGCGCGCTCAACAAGCACAATTGGCGTTGGCCAGCCTTCTTCGATCCGGGGAATTCGACAAAGCAGAACTGGCCGCGCGGAAAATTCTGAGCCGTTTCCCCACCCTGCCGTTCCCGAATTTTGTCGCTGCTTTCACCTCCGCTCGAAAGGGTGATGGGGCAGCCGCTTTAACAAGCCTTGAGACGGCGGCTGACAACGGATTTCAGGATTTGACCGCATTGGAGCAAAATGCGGCCTTTGATATTATTCGCGCAGACCCAAGATTCGTGGCTTTGCTCGAACGAGCCAAAACAAAGCCGCCGGCGACCTCAAACATCAATTCTGAAATTGAACCAGCCCCCATTCAGGGTGGGGTCGGCATGGTCACGGACAAAAATACGGCCTGGGATCCGCGGCTTAACCTGCTGAAAGCCAGTTTTGCATTTGGGTCGAAATTGTTCGCGTCACGGATCGTCGATGCCGGCAAAAACGATCCCGCAGGCCGTTTGTTGAACGACCTATACCGTGCTGGCGAAGCCGCTGGAAACATCGGCGACCTGTATGACAATCGCGATCGTGACCATTCGCAAGTGGCGATGAAACGCGTTCCGCAGGTCAGCTATGTTGAATATGGCAACAAGGCCAAGCAGGCCGGTTTGGATTTCGGGTTCAACAGCACGATCTTTTTCAATGCGCCGACATACGGAAATTCTTCGGTCGGCGTGAAAGGATTGTACAGCGTGGCCCGCTTTGCCCTGGGCAATGCGCGGGAGGCCGGCATTCTCTATCTTCAGTATCGTTCCAATCACCTCTACATTTATCCGTCGGTAAGGGACCATGCGCCGTTCAAGGTCGACCGGTTCCCGGCGAATATCCCTTACTACTTGGTCAGCCGCGGCAAATCCGGTTCAGATTGGCCCTTCATGCTGGCGGTGGCCAATATAATGGCGGCCTTCAAACCCGAGGTTAAGAAGCATCTGGTCGAAAACAATTTGCTGATGCCGACGGTGCAAATGGTTTTTCGGCGTGGGCAGGACATTGTCGCGAAGCCTTCCGATTATCTTTTGCCGACGGCCCACCCAACCGTATTCGACGGCAAGCAGATTAATCGTGAGAAAATGGTCCGTCTGGCCAATTCGCTACAGATCGGCGACATCCCACCGATGGTTGTTCTAAAGGTCTTGCAGGAAAGTGACGTCTCAGCGCCGGCGGGTAGGGGGAACAGCAAGGGGGTGGTCTTCGATACGCCAAGTGCCATTGCCCGCGCTGTCACGACTGCAGGAGAGCCTAAAAGTTTGACGGTGAGCGTAGAAGAAACCGCTGGTGTATCCGATGGGGGGCTGACGTTTCATTGGGTTGTCTTGGAAGGGGACCCGGCGAAAGTAAAGATCGCGCCTAGAAATGCCGCAGGGACGACTGTCGAGATTACAGCTTCGTGGCAAGGACGGCACGACTCTACAGCGACACCGGGGATTAAGAGCGACCGGATCGATATCGGCGTGTTCGCGCAGCGTGGGAACCATTTCTCCGCACCCGCGATTATTTCCGTTGCGAATATTAAAAATGATGACGATTGAAATCCCGCCGCGTCAAACAGGCGATCGATTTGGCGATCTTCCCTGTCAGCTCGGTTGCGGCGTAGTCGCGGGCCCTGGAACGCAGTATGGCGCATAGAACCGAAATGAATGACGGTACAGAAAAACGGGTGCCTGACAGACCGCGTCCCCCGGCATTCCTGCCGCCGAACGATAAAGCCAAGGATTCGAAGGCGGCGAAGGCCTCCATTCTAATTCCTATCTTCATCCTTCTGCTGATTATTCCTGTCGCCCCTCGCGTGGGGACTTTTCGTGTATCCCCGTATTTGATCGTGCTCGTGCTTTTGTTCTTCCCGTGTTTCTTCAAATGGGTTTCGGGCAAAGCCGGAAAGATGAATGTTGTCGACTTCATGATCGTTGGGACGACGATTTGGCAGTCTTTGGCAATGATCGTCAGTGCCGGCTTCGGCATGGTGATTGAACCGGTCGGAATTATTTTTCTGCAAGTGATGGGGGCATATCTCATCGGCCGAACGATGGTTCGCAACGCAGACGCTTTCATTACCGTGGTAAAGGCGCATTTGGGCGCAGTCGCTATCATGCTGCCTTTTGCGGTTATGGAAACTTTAACGGCCCGGCCGTTCTTCGTAATGCTGTTTCAGCCAACGGGCGTTGCGTTCTTCAACGTGCCGAAGCCACCGAGACTTGGTTTGGATCAAGTCCAAGGCGGGTTTGAGCATCCCATCCTCTATGGCGTGTTTTGCGCCTCGGGTTTCGCGCTTGTCTTTTTCGGCCTAAAGCACTGGAAAACAATTTATCGGTTGGGCGCGATCGGTGTGATCGGGCTATCCACCTTCGTATCCCTATCAACCGGTGCTTTGCTCGTCCTGACAACGCAAATGGGGCTTATTTCGTGGGGGTGGTTGTTTCGCAAAAATCCGTCGCGGTGGAAGATCCTCGGCTTTCTCACGGCTTCCGGTTATATCATCATCGACATGCTGTCCAACCGGACGCCCTTCCATGTTTTCGTCGATTATATGACGTTCAACCAAGGCAACGCGTATAACAGAATTCAGATTTGGCAATTCGGTACGGCGGAAGTTGCGAGGCATCCGATATTCGGGCTTGGGCTGTATTCCGGAAATTGGGTCCGCGCTTGGTATATGAGTGCCAGCATGGACAACTTCTGGCTGGTGATCGCGGTACGTTACGGTCTGCCTGCATTGATTTTCCTCATCGGCGCACTGGTATTCCTGTTGTTCAAGGCAGGGGCCCGACGGGAGCTTAGCGAACGCGTAACGAATATACGGTTGGGGGTCGCAATCTCGCTCGTCGGGATATTCTTCGGCATCAGCAGCGTGCATTTGTGGAACGCGTCATTTGTTTGGTTCATGTTCCTGATCGGCAGCAGCGTTTGGTTGCTCGAAGAGGGCAAAAGTGCAAAACAGGTGAAAATTGAAGAGCGGCTTCGCGCAGAAGAAGAGAGCCAACAGAATAGAAGAAAAAAGGCCGGTCCCGCTGGTAAGGCCGGTCCCCCTGGTAAGGCCGGTCCCCCTGGTAAGGCAGGACCTGCAAAACAACGGCCGGGCCAGTCTGGTGATATGGTGCCCCAGCCGCCTTTCCGCCGATGATCGATTTTGGACAATGGGTGTCGCGCTATGACGACTGATGACCTGGTTTCTGTAATCATCCCTGTCTTCAACCGCGAGAAAACAATCAGGGCTGCGGTCGACAGCGTGCTATTGCAGAGCCACGGCAACATTGAAGTTCTCGTCGTAGACGATTGTTCCAGCGACCGAACGCGTGAAGTTGTTGAGGCCATTCCCGACAAGCGCGTCCGTTTGATACCACGGGAAAAAAACGGCGGCGCCGGGGCGGCGCGGAATGCGGGCATCGCAGCCGCCAAAGGGGACTACATCGCGTTCCAGGACAGCGACGACCTTTGGCTTCCGGGCAAGTTGGAAAGGCAGATCGAGGTCTTCAAGGAAGCGCCGGATAAAGTCGGCGTCGTCTTCGGCGGCAAGATCCTGTATGGCCGCGATTCTCAACACAATTACGGAATGGGCAAAGTCGCCTATGCGCCGCCGCCCGTCACGACGGAACTGTATTCCTTCCCCCGGTATGCGGATTTGTTGATCAACAATCGGGTGAGTATGCAAACCGCCATGTTCAAACGGTCGAAGATTAACCTGGAATATTGGTTCGACCCCCGACTGCGGTTTGATGAGGATTGGGAATTCACGACCCGCCTGGCGCGGGGGACCACCATTATGGAAGTGCTTGAACCCTATGTCGTGGCTTTCATTTCCGACGATAGTATTTCGGTCCACCGTAAACCACGGTTCTCGCGGGCGACGCTGGCCGTGCTCAGAAATCACCGTTCGGAACTCGCTGGGTTGACGCAACAGTCGGCCTTGCTTCGCTATCGCCTTGGCGCATCGCTGCAACGCTCAGGGCGTCCCCGGCTGGGACGGCGTTTCATCTTCCAGGCATGCCTGTTATCGCCGTTTCAGCCCAAGTGGTGGGCAAAGTACCTTATTTCGTTTGGCGTGCGGTAATTGTCATGCATCCCGCCTGGCGAGGTCAGGTCTTCTAAATCGCAAAAACAGAATACCCAGCGCCAGTATGATGGCAGCAAGACCGCCAACTGCTGATCCAATCCGTTCGGCCTTGGACGTGCGCATTTTCAGCGTGTATTCGCCGCTACCCTTCGGCAAGTCGACGGAAAGAAGTCCAGTTGCCCGGTCCGGATAGGTCGCCAATCGGGTGTCATCGGCGGACGAGGTGAATTCCCAGAGCGGGAAGTAGGATTGTTTCAGCACCAGGGTTACCGGAGCAGTCAAGCGGGCTGATACGGACAGCCGGTCCGGCCATTCGGGTGTTACGGTTAGGTCCTCGACGGCATCAAGAGGCCTGTTTGTCAGTCGCTCCGGCAAATTGGCGAGTTGTTCTGTATAAGCGAGGTAAGCCCGGTGGAAGTTCCCGTCGTTGGCGTCAAGGTGCTGCCGCATCGACGCGCTGTTCCGCACACTCGGAAGAACATATTCCGGCGCCTGAACGCAGCAGGATGTAAACTCTGCTTCCCGCCAGTCCATCAATTCCGGCTTGGTCTTTTGGACGACAAACCAGCTCATACCGGCCGCATAGACCGCAAGCACGGCAAAAAAGCCCACAAGTATCCTGTCCGCAGCCACAAGGCGGGTAACGAAGCGCGCGCGGTTGAGCGCAAGGACCCCGATAGTTGCTGTTAGGAAATCTATGCAGGATCCGAGGCGCCAGGGGAATTGGACCTTCCGAAAAAACTCCATGTTCTCCCATATCCAGGTTGTCAGTTCGGTCAGAAATATCAGACAGGGAAGAAGAGCCCATAATGCGGAGATCGAAACGCGCTCGGACGTCAGGAACGGGCGTCTTGCCTCTGCCGATGGCCTTGGGAAGCGAAGTCCAAAATGAAGCGCAAGGGCCAGGGCGCAGGGAAGAAGAATGAATACGGTGACCATCGTAGCAAAAGGGGTAAAAAACAGACCGTCTGGCAGCAGCCAAGTTTCAGGCAGAAAATGTTCTCCTTCGGACCAGGCATCTTTGTGCAAATGCTTCCGAAGCAGGATGGCGGGAATTACATAGGGGCTTGCCAGTAGAACACCGCCGATACCGATAAAGGCCAAGCGCAGCATAGCTTTCAGGATAGATGCGCGGAAAAAGGATGCCGTATAGGCCACCATTGGCAGCACGGCTAAAAGCGCGCTGGGCAAATGCGAGTAAACCAACGCGGTATAACCGAGGAGAGCGGCGAGGGTGCAGCGGCCTTTTCCCTGATTATTCTGAATACCCCAGAAGATCAGAGGCAGCCAAACATAGGCCATACATTCGCCGATCGCATTGCGAAGTTGCAGGTCGACAAAGTGATAAGGCAGCAGCATATAGGCGATGGCCCCAAGGACTGCCAAGCGTCTTTCGACCCACGCGCCAATCCAGATGTAGAAAGTCGCTGCGGAAAGAACCAGGATGACGCTATGTGTCAGCAGCAACCCGGTGTCGGCGTCTTCTGAGAACGACAAGACGGACAGCAGACTGTTCAGATAGAAGGGCAGGGGGGCGTAAAAATAGAAAATCGGTCCGCCCAATTTGTCCGGAAACGCGTAGAGCCAGCGCGGATACAATGTGTCGAGAGACAATTGGTCGCTGAACGCATGCGCCCAGGGCACATTGTATTGGGCACTGTGGCCGTTGGGATAGCCGTAGTAGATCTGCGGGATAAGCGCGATGACAACAAATGTCGTTATAATTGCAACACAGAGCGCAGCGCTGCGGGCGCGCCGTATCGCGTGGGACCAGGGGACATGGAGAGACGGGCGGGTGTCTTCCATGCGGATGGGTCAGACTGCGCAATAGATGGATAATGCGTACAAGCTGAAGCCCCGATTCACAGAATATTTTGTAAAGTTTCCTCGTCCCTGAGATTTTCGAACAGCCACACAAACTGTTCATTGAGCGACAGTTTGCCAGATACGGGCCGTATTATTGCGTGATATGCCCAAATACAGTTGGCATCGCACAACACTAGTCTTCAACCGTAGGCTAGCAGCGACGTTTCTTCAGTTCAATAAAAAGAAGTATATTGTTTGTATATAACAACTTGATGATGCAATTGAGTTTTACTCGCGCAATTGCGGCAGCCGGGAAGCGGATTGAAAAGCGAATGATACTAAGCGGGAAGGGGGAAAGCCCTGCTATTCCCCAACTCGGCTTGGATCGAATTTGAATACTTTCGACGCAAACGTGTAGTTCCACACAAAAACGACAATTATCGACAAGGCTTTTGCAATCATCACATGCACGAAGGGCGAGAGCGAATAAATGAGTAGGGTTGAGAGCATGAGCCCACATGCGCAAACCAGGAAGAACTTTACGAAATAACTAAAATCCCCATCGATGCGTTTGGATGTGGCAAAGGTCCATCTTTTATTGAGATTGTAACTGACCAACACGGCTGTGCAGAATGCTATGGTGTTTGATACCAATGCGTTGGGCAAAACGTAATTGTAGAAAACATAAAACACTCCAAAATCCAAAACCGTGTTAAGGGCACCTACACAGGCGAAACGAAACATGGGGACTAAGTGTTTTGCCTTTCTGATTGAATCAATCATCGTTCGCTTTTACTTTTCTTTAGTTGTAATGCCATTGACAAACCGATTAATGCTTGTTCGGGGTGAGTTGATATAATGAAAACTATTTCGATCGTTGTTCCAATGTACAACGAGGCAGAAGTATTGCCGAAAATGTACTCGGAACTGACGGCAACAATCAACGCACTGGACTACGGTTTTGAAATCGTCCTTGTGAATGACGGTAGCCGTGACGACACAGTCCAAGAAGCCCTGAAACTGGTTGAAAAAGACGAACGCGTACTTCTAGTGGACCTTAGCCGCAACTTCGGTAAGGAAATTGCGCTCACCGCTGGTTTGGACAAGGCGTCGGGCGATGCGGTCATTCCGATGGACGCTGACCTGCAAGACCCCCCTACGCTCATCCCGGATTTGGTCAAGAAATGGGAAGAGGGGTACCAGGTCGTTAACGCCAAGCGGATTTCCCGCGACGCCGACAGTTTTATGAAGCGCACCTCGGCAGCGATTTTCTATAGGCTTTTTAGAAAGTTGAGCGGAAAAACGGAGATCCCGGAGAATGTCGGTGACTTCCGTTTGCTTGACCGCCAGGCGCTCGATTCTTTGCTGAGCATGCGGGAACACCACCGTTTCATGAAAGGCTTGTTCGCTTATGTCGGATATCGGCAGGCGACTGTCGAATACGAAAGGCCGATCCGAGCGGCGGGCGAAACGAAGTTCAATTATTGGAAACTGTGGAACTTCTCCTTGGAAGGGATCACTTCGTTCTCCATCGCACCGTTGAAAGTTTCCACATATTTGGGAGTGGCGTCGGCGGCATTCGCTTTTCTGTACGGCATCTACATTTTTGTAAGAACGGTTTTGATCGGGGAGGACGTCCCCGGTTTTCCGACAATCGTTGTTCTTGTGACCTTCCTTGGCGGTGTGCAGCTGTTCTTCCTTGGCGTATTCGGGGAGTATATGGGAAGAATGTTCAACGAAGTGAAAAACAGGCCGCTGTACTTTGTGGCGCGGGAATATAGGCAAACCAAGAATGACAATGGCGACAAAGAATGACCAACGGTTTTGGCTTGCCGCCGGGTTAGCTGTTGTCCTTCTTTCGTTAGTTCCAAAACTCTACGCGACATTTTCGGCGCCGCTCTGGTTGGATGAGGCCTATACGGTCTGGTTTTCAAACCAGACATTTGTGGATTTATGGACTTGGGTTCCGACCTTTGAATCCCATCCGCCACTCTATTACAGCTTCATGAAAATGCTCACGATCCTTCCATTTTCGGAAGGGATTGTGTTCAGGCTCGCCTCTCTTGTTTGCAACATGGTCACTATTGTTGCGGCGGCGGTCTTGGTCAGAAAAATCGGCATCCAAGAGAATGCCGAGCATCGGTTCCATGTTTTCTTTGTTGTATTGTTCGTAAGTTTGCACCCGGAGCTGACGTGGTACGCAAGCGAGGCGAGGCCCTATGCCTATGAAATCATGATGATTTCGTTGTGCATGCTCTCTGCCTATGACATTGGAAACGCCCCGGAAAATGCCGGCTTCGGTAAATGGCTGCAGTTTTCTGTCTTAGTCGCCCTGTTGAACTACGCACATTACTCCGCCCCGCTGTTTGGGCTGTCGTTCTACATTTATCTTTTTGCCTGCAATCTCGCGCGTGGCGGGAACGTCAAGGCGTTTGGGATGCTCATTGCGTCTGGTGTACTCGTTACGATTCTGTGCGCTCCAATGCTCTATTTCGTGGCCAAACAGGTAATGAATTGGAGCGGTGGCAGCTGGGTGGAAGAGTCGTCCATGCGGTACGTCATCACCAAAGTCTATACGATCGGAAAGCTTGGCTATTTCAATCAGGTGCTGTTGGAAAGGGGATGGACCCTTTTATGCTATGCCGCGATTGTCATCGTCTATCTGAAGAACATTAGGGCATTGGGCAGTGCATTGGCGCTGTGTTTGCTATTGATCGCACTGGCGCCGACGGCAATGTATCTTGTGACACTCTTGGGACCGAACATCTTTCTGCCAAGATTGATTGTGCCACTGGCCTTGCCGTTTGGTGTACTAATCGCCGTTGCGCTCGTCAAAGTGCGCAACAGATACATCGTCACGGTTTTATGTTGTGTCACAGCCGCTTCATTCGCTTTCCAGACCTACACTATGATGACCGAAAAACCGAAGGGCGGGTATTTGCGGGCATTTTCTGTCGCCCTCCAGGAAGAGTATCAGCCGGACGATCTACTGCTGTTCTTGCCGAATTCCCTGGAACTCCCCCTGTCCTTGGAATTGGAAGGCCTGAAAAACGTGCCGCTAGACAGGGTAGCTTTGCCCCATGTCTATCCTGCGATCGGTGTGTCGGATTTTTATCCCGCAGGCACGCCGTCAGTACCCGGACTGACTGAAGCAGACGCGGACTTGATCAAGGCCAAGATCGGGTCGCGGAACCGGGTTCTCGTCTTGACGCGTATTGAGGAATTGTTCGATCCGTCTTCCGTCCTACGGCGGACTTTGGCGGAAATGGGTTTCCGGTCCGTGCGGTCGATGGGCGAGGACATCAGGCCGCTCTACTTTGATGTTTATGAGCGATGAGGTCGCGGCAGCAGCAGGTCTATCCGGACCGTTTGAATTTGTCCCGCTGTTTGAAAACCAAGCGATATCCGTAGGTTCCCAGCACCAAGGCGGCTAATACTTTGATGGAGGAAGTCAGCCGGTTGGGGTGGTATTTCAAGGATGCAAACAGGCTTTTGATCCAGTTTTTGCTGCCGGACAGTCTCTCCAGGTAGGATTTCTCGAACAGAACGCCGCTGAAGCTTTTCCCGATCACATCCCGTTGCGACGGCGTCAGGTCCATCGCGAGCAATTCCATCAGGCTCTGCTCAATATAGGAAAGGGCCTTCAGCCGGTTTTCGTCGTATAGATTGATCAGGGCGTCCTGATCACCGGCAAGCCGACGGACTTGGGCAAGGACATCCCCGGTGAAAACCCATGCGCCCTTGATCGCCAGTTTCGAAAAGAGCGATGTGTCTTCATGAACCGGCATGTCTTCGGAGAAGCCGCCAAGGGCCAAGGTCTCTTCTATCCTGACCGCAGTGACGCTTGGGAATATGCCCGGCAGGATCAGGCCGACTGCATCCGGTATTTGGGTGCCTGAAGCCTCGTCGAAGGACAGGTTGCGAAGTTCGAACAGACGCTTCGAATACCCGTCGCCGGTCAACCGCATGTCACCGGTATGGGCGACCGTATTTTGCCCGGCAACGGCAAGGTCCCGGTGCAGGGAAGCCATTCGGCCCGGCAGCCACAAATCATCAGAATCCAGGAATGCGGCCCAGCTGCTATCGGCCAGCTTGATCCCGGCGTTCCGCGCCGCCGCCACACCCGCATTCTTTTGGCGGAGGACCTTGATTCGGTCGCCATAGGCCGCAAGCACCGTCGCCGTATCATCGGTGGACCCGTCATCGACGATGATGACTTCGTCTGCGGGCGGGTCCTGGTTCAAGACGCTGTCGATCGCATCCCCCACGCAATGGGCGCGGTTATAGGTCGGAATGATAACCGCGACAGTGACTCCGCTCTCAGGCTGCATGTTTCGGTGTTCTCTTGGAGTTAGTCGTTGAACGTAAACTATTGGGAAGACGCATCAGTCCACCGGCCATCCCAGTTTACGGTAGATTGTTGCAACTTTTGTAACAAGGCGTCCATGGGAGCCGATTTTCTCCAGCACGATGTGGACGCCGACAAAACCGGTCGCAAACCCCAGGACCAGGGACAGGATGCCACCGATCAGGGGAAATTCCGGCGCAAAAACCAGCAGACCGCCGGCAAGCGCGGCATGCAAGCAGAACAGGACCAAGGTTAGTTTTTGCCATTTGAAACGGTGAAGTTTCCTGGCCAGCAATGTGACAACGAAAAAATCCACCGTTTGGGCGATGACGAAGGCGATGCCGGTCACTTTCAAACCGAATTCCGACAAGCCGTACCAAACGAGAAGAAGGAAGATGGCATTGAAGATCAGCGTTGTCGTCAGGCTGACGCGCGGTTGTCCGGCAGCGATAAACACGAATCCCAAACTCCAGGTCGCCAGTTTCAGCACATTGCCGAACATTTGCCACTGAAGGATGGTCACGGCTTCTCCGAATTCGGAGGAGTAGAGCAGGCTGATGAGCCATGGGGCGCAGCCGATCAGTGACAGGATGAGCGGCCCTCCAAGGGCCAAGGCAAGCTGCAATTGGTCGTTCATCAACTGGACGGCCTTCTCGCGCTCGCGAACGATCTCGGTGAGGCGGGGGAAATAGTCCGCCCCCATCGCCTGAAGCAGAAAGCCGATATAGACGGTGCCGACGCTCCAGGCCGCGGCGAAATAGCCCGCGTCTTCAAGCGACATGTCTTGCGTGATCTTACTGCGCACCAACAGCAAGGTGCCGAACATGGCAAAGCTGCCGACCATGAAGACGACCCCCAAACGGGTCATGGGGAGCCATACCCGCCAGATATCCCGAAGGCTCATCTGTACCGGCACTGGTTTCGGCAGCCGTCGAATATATACGAAACCGAAGAGAATGCTGAAGACGGGCGGCAGAAGGATCAACCAAACCAGGCCGGCCTGATCGGCCATGATGACCGCCAAAAGGCCCCCGGCGGTCCCGATCAGGGTGCTCCAGACGGTCACCTTCCCAAGGTCGCCGATGCGTCGTAACCCCTGAAACAAGGTCGTTTGCGATGTGGCTAACAGGAAAAGCAGCACACCGACCCCGACCAAGCCGACATCGGTCGCATGTTTTGCATCGTCGAGGATCCACACGGCCAGTTGTTCGCGCAGGAACCAGATTACCAGCATGGCAATCGCACCTTGGGTGAACAGGGCGCCCAGCAAAACCCGCCGGACGCGGGATTGACCTTCGGGACTATCCTTGGCGCCGGCCAGTTCGCGCACGCCGCTGCCGCTCATCCCCAACCCGGCCGCCATGCCCGCGATTTCGCGCAGGTTGGTGAGCAAGCTCAACAAACCGATGCCGGCAGGGCCGAGCAGCAGGGCCACGATCTTGGCACGGGCCACGGTGATGATGATGCGCAACGCCTGTGCGCTGGCGATGATTGCCATCGACCGCACCAGCCCGCGAAAAGACGAGTCAGACACTCTGTGCCCCCTTAGCGTTACCGGGCGTCCACAATCTCACTCTGCCGCAGATATTGCCACCGGCGTTTGCATTGGGCTTGGCCTGTGCGTGTGAGATCCGATGCGGATGGTCCCTGAATGCCGCGCGAATGGAATGGCATCGCCCAGATTACGGTCAAATGGGCGCGTTGAGACCGAAAACTCGTTCCGTCTATCGTGATGCAAGCTTGGAGACAATGGACGCACGAACTTTTTCGCTCGGCACTTCGACAATCGCATAGAAAATGCATGTCGATAAGGCGACGACCGCCAGCACGATGACTTTGTCCGGTGTCTGGATCGGGCCGAAAAAATGTCCGTATAGGGCGATGACCGGCCAGTGGGTGATATAGAGCGCGTAGGACATATTGCCGAAATGCCGGTCCAGTTTGCCGCTCTTCTGGGCCACGTTGAACGCGTAGAATGGAATTAGCGCGGCTGTCCAGATCATGCCGAACCAATCCTCGTTGAAGGGGGAAACCGTGTTCTTCAGCAGCAGGGGCCTCGCGTCGTCCCAGATCCACACGACGACCCCAATAAGAATGAAGCCGGCGGCTGAGGCATAGGCCGTCGTTTTCCTCGGTTTCCAATCCGTCAAATATATCGCTATCCCGATCGCGAATGACGGAAGGTACATGAAGACGGTCCAAATACCGACGTTCATCTGCAGGTACCATCCGACCGGCAGTAAGAAAATACTAAGCAAAATGATCGCGGCACTGGCCCTTGCCGGGGACCGCAGACTGGCCGCAAGACCGGCGATCAACGGCACCAGCAGGTAGAACTGAAGCTCAAGGTCCAGAGACCATGAAACGCCTAGGACGTCGTTCTGCGTCGTCGCTATACCAAAAATAGGCAAACCGAGAAGTTTGCTGTAGTCGGGGTCTCCGTATGTCCAAGCGAATATACAAAAAAATGTCACGTATGCCGCAAAGAAAGGCAAAAATATCCGCAGTGCGCGCGACGTGTAAAAGACTGTCACATCACTGTATTTGGAGTATTTCTCCACATACATTCTAGTGACCCAGTAGCCGCTTAACGCAAAGAAGGCGAACACGGCCGGCCGGCCAATTTCCAGGTTTGAAAGATGACTGATAACGACTAGACCTGCTAGAAGGAGCCTGAAAATACCGGGCGGTATTGAGGGAATCATATTCGGTCGGCTTACAATCGGGTCGTTGGAGAAGTACTCATCGCTTGTCGGGGGACAGAATGCCAGATTATTTCTGGGACAATCTAGAAAATTATTCTGACAACCTGGCCGTAGTCTCCAGCGACGGGCAGGGGCATTCCTATGCAGATTTAGATAAAGCGGCGAAGGTATTTGCCGAAGAGCATTTCGCCGGTCTGGAATACCGGCCGCTTGTCTTGCTGGAAACCGCCAACAGTTTTCCCGTCATTGCTGCGTATATAGCTGTACTTCAGGCGCGCTATCCCGTCATATTGCTGGCGCCCGGTGCTATCGCGGAAGACTCGCGGATAGCGGATACCTACCAGCCGAACATCGTGATCCGAAGCAATGGCGATGCGGTGACGGTGACCCGCACGGACGCGCCGCCGGTCGATATGCATCCCGAACTGGCCGTTCTGCTCTCCACATCCGGAACCACGGGCGCGCCGAAACTGGTGCGCCTGTCGCGGGACAACATCCAGTCGAACGCGGAATCAATTGCGCAATATCTGGAGCTGGACGAGACCGAACGTGCCATCACGACGCTTTCCTTCCATTACTCCTACGGGATGTCGGTCGTGCACACGCATCTTTCGATCGGGGCGGCCCTCGTCACGACGGATTCATCGGTAATCGAGGACGCGTTCTGGGCTTGCGCGGACCGCCACGGCGTTACCTCGCTGGCATTGGTTCCGTTCCAGTTCGAGCTTCTGGAAAGAAGCGGGTTTGAAAACCGAAGACTTCCCTCCCTCAGATACATCACTCAGGCCGGCGGAAAGCTTGCCGAACCCTTCGTACGCCGATTTGCAGAACTGGGTAAGCGGGACGGCTGGCGTCTTTTTATCATGTACGGCCAAACCGAAGCATCGCCGCGCATGGCCTATCTGCCGCCCGAGGATTTGGATGAATGGGCGTTCAGTATCGGGCGGGCCGTCCCTGGCGGTAAATTCCACCTTCTGGCGGACGACGGATCGCCCATTGATGTCCCCAACAAGACAGGCGAACTGATCTACGAAGGTCCCAATGTGATGCTCGGCTATGCCGAGGAAAGGGGGGATCTGGCCGCGCCGTCAGGTCCGTCCGAACTCCATACCGGCGACATGGCTGAAATGTTGGAAAATGGATATTTCCGTATCGTCGGAAGGCTGAAGCGGTTCATCAAGATCTTCGGCCTCAGGGTCAGCCTGGATGAAGCCGAAGACTTTCTGCGCCGGGAAGGGTTCACCGCCTGGTGCGCGGGCAAGGACGAGCGCCTGGTCGTCTTTTTGACGGAGATGGACCGGGCGGACCGGGCCAAGGAGATGCTGGTTGAGCGCTATCACCTGACCGAAAGCGTCGTCTTCGTGACCCAAATCGATGCACCGCCGCTGCTGTCGTCCGGCAAGGTGGACTACAGCACTCTGACGGCCCATGCGAATGCGCTAGAGGCCGCCCAAGGCCACGGCCAAGGGGCAAGGGTCGAGGATACCGGCGGTGTCGCCGCAAGCCTCAAACGAGCAATGCGCGTTGCCAAAATCGACGCCGACCGCAGCTTTCTAGAGCATGGCAGCGACAGCCTCGGCTATGTCGAGGTGCAAATGGTCCTGACAGAGCTTCTCGGTTCTCCCCCGCCGAACTGGGAAGAAATGCCTATGGGCGAATTGATTGCCCTGTGTAAGTCGGGGCCGGATCGCGGAAGCAGGGCGTTGCAAACGCGGCTTCAATGGACGCCGACGAGCTTGATGCTCAGACTCGTCGCGATCACCGCCGTAATCTTGCTGCATAGCACCAGTTTGCCGGTCTCTGGCGGCGGTTACCTTCTGATCATGCTCGTCGGCGCATCGCTAGGGCGCTTCCAATTCGAGCAGTTGAAGGCAGGCAAGGTCGGCCAAGTGATCGGCACGCAGCTGACAGACATCGTGATTTGGTACTTCTTTCTGATTATCGGTGTCAGCTTTCTCTTCAATCCGGTGAATCTGAGCTGGTTTCTGCTTCTGGGGAATTTTGATCCGGCGGTGAAGCCGGATGGAATCTCGCCCTATTGGTTTGTGTGTTTCTATGCCCAGGCGATCCTTATCGTCTGCGCCTTTTTCCTGGTGCCGGGGCTTCGGCAAACCATCGCCGGGCGGCCGTTCCTTTCCGGGCTTGTTGGCGTAGGCGCGTTTTCCGCGCTTGCCATTCTCATCGATCCGTCTTCTACGGCGACCGGTGGCATCCAGATCCGTCATCCATTGTTCGCGATGCAACTGGTACTGCTCGGTTGGACTATTCAGTTCTCCAAGACCCTGCTTGAGAAACAGATCATTTCAGTCGTCTTGATCGCGAATGCGCTATTGATCTGGTTCTATGGAACGACAGTCCTGCCGTTTATCATCCTCGGCGGGTTGCTTATGATTTGGCTACCCACGGTCGAGCTGCCACAAATGCTGTCACGGTTGGTATTCTTTCTGGGTGCAAACACCATGTATTTCTACCTGTTGCACCCGGTAATGCTTTACCTCGTGGAGAAGAATTTCAGGTTGAAGGAACTCGATTTGTTCCTGTTTACGATTGCTTTTACTTTGCCTGTATCGATCGGATGCCGGATTATCGCGCAGCGGTTCCTAAGTGTTTCCAAGCAACTGCTGTTTTCGCGCCGGGGGGCGGCGAATTGACGGATTTCCGAAGGAATGTGAGCCGGGGGACAGGTGTGTGACTAAGAAGATTTTAGCGGTCGCGTCGGGCGGTGGACATTGGCAACAACTGATGTTGATGCGTCGAGCCTTCGAGGGGAATGACGTGCGCTTCATCACCACTTTGCCTGGGCTGCCGGAGCAGTTCGATGCGCATCCCGCGGCGATCGTGCGTGACTGCAATCGGAATGAACGGGTGAAATCCTTCCTGTCGCTGCTGGCGATTACCTGGCAGATACTAAAGTTTCGTCCGGATGTAATCATTTCAACGGGTGCCTTGCCCGGGGTGATGGCCCTTGCGGTCGGCCGTCTTTTCGGTGCCCGAACGATTTGGGTCGACTCCATCGCGAATGCTGAAGAAATGTCGATGTCCGGAAGGCTGGCACGACGTTTTGCCCATCTTTGGCTCAGCCAATGGGACCATGTGGCGAAGGATGCGGGCGCTGAGTATGCGGGGGCCGTACTGTGATTTTCGTAACCGTGGGTACGCAGCTGGCTTTTCCCCGCTTGATGGAAGCGTTCGATACCTTGGCCCCGGGATTGGGTGAGGACGTTGTCGCCCAAGTCGGACCCGATACAGGTAATTATCCGAACCTGAAGGCGCAGCCGAACGTCGCCCCCGATGAATTCGAGCGCCTGTTTACCGAAGCCCGTTTGGTGGTCGGCCATGCCGGGGTAGGGACCATCCTGTCCGCCAAACGGTTTGGAACGCCGCTGGTGCTGATGCCGCGGCGGCATGCCTTGGGCGAACATCGCAACGATCATCAACTGGCGACGGCCAAGGCGGTCGAAAAATTACCCGGCGTTTACATCGCGTGGCAGGCGGATGAGCTTGCCGGATTGCTTGTCAGGGATGATCTCAAACCGATGACAAATGATGAAAGTCCAACACATTCCGCCCTTATCGGCCGTTTGAAAGCGTTTATAGAAACCGCTTAAGTTATTGTCGGCACGCTGAATCGCCGGGCCTTCTTCTTGTCAGGTTCCTATTGTCGCTGATGGCGTCGATGGTGTTTGATGGTTGCAACAGCAAACGCACACGGAACACGATGACCGGTCCTTCCCTGAACGATTTCTATAACACTGGCGGCAAGATGGCCGTTGAGCGCGATGCGGCCTATGACAGGGCGAAGAGTATCGCCGAAAAGGGCTCGGCGACGGAACGGATGGCCCTGGCGCAGGAAGACGATGTACCGGCGGAAATCCTGTTCTTCCTTGCAAATGACAAAAATGCCGACGTTCGCCGCGCGGTTTCCGGCAACGACAGCGCACCAATCCATGCCGACCTGATTCTCGCCAAGGATGTGGAAGACGATATCCGCGGTGGGATCGGCGAGAAAATGGGCCGGATTTTACCCGCCATGTCAGGCGAGCAGAATCAGAAGGTCGTCGATATGGCGTTCCAGGTGGCGGGTGTTCTGGCCCAAGACCGGTTGCCGACGGTGCGGGCGCTGATCGCCCAGCAGGTCAAATCACTGAACAACGTGCCGAAGGACATCGTCATGACCCTGGCACGGGATACCGAGGCCATGGTGTCTGTTCCGGTTTTGGAATTCTCACCACTGTTGAGTGAGGTGGACCTGATCGAATTGATTTCGACCGGTGTGAATGGTGAGGCGCTTGCCGCGGTCGCCCGGCGCGAGAACCTGACATCATCCGTGTCCCAGGCCATCGTCGCGACGGAAGATGACCTTGCGGTGCCGGCCTTGCTCGCCAACAGGACGGCGGAGATCGGGCAGGAGGCGATGGAGGCGATCGTCGAAGCGGGCGAAAATCATCCCGGTTGGCACCAACCCCTGGTCGAGCGCGGCGGGTTCGCCAATGAATTGGTCATTCGCATCGCTTCCTATGCCAGCGAGCGGTTGGTGGAAAAGTTGCTTTCGGAGCATGACGAAATCGATGCGGAAACGAAGGATAACCTGCGGCAATCGGTGCGCGAGCGTATGCAGGATTTGAAGATGGCTTGGGATAAGAACGACCCTGAGGTCGTCCGCGCCCATATCTTCCATCGTGACGGCAAATTGACCGCGCAGACCATGGCCGTTGCCGCAGCCCAAGGGGAAGAGACCTTCGTGTTGACAGCCTTGTCCCTAATGACAGGCGTTCATGACACGATCGTCCGGCGCGCTTTGCAGGGGGCGGAATCGAACAAGGCGGCGGTGACCCTGGCCTGGAAAGCCGAACTTGGCCCGAAATTCGCCCAAATTCTGCAGTCTGAGCTGCTGCGTTTGCCGAAAGCGGAGATCTTGTCGCCGAACGCGTCCGGCAAGTATCCGTTGGAAGATCTGGAGATGCGCAAATTGCTGATGGTGATGCGCTGACATCCTTGCTGTCCCGGATGTTCGGAACCTGCCGCCGTCAAGCAACCTGCGGCTATTTATCCCTCCCGTCGTCGTCCAGTCCTTTTGCGCCACGCCGTGAGTCCCGTTAAGGTCTTGCCTTCCTTTTATTTCTTTAGGTTGGGCCGTGCCGGAAATCTCACCCTTTGGAACCTGGCGTTCCGATATCACCACAGATCTGATCACGCAGGGCGCCGTGTCCTTGGGGCAAGTTGGCGTCGACGGCGACGACATCTATTGGACGGAGTTGCGATCCTGGGAAGCGGGGCGCACCGTTCTGGTTCGCCAGAACGCCAAAGGCGAGCGGGTCGATATGACGCCGACGCCGATGAACGTCCGCAGCCGGGTTCATGAATATGGCGGCCTGTGTTTCGTAACCGGCAATGGTGGTGCGTGGTTCGTCAACGGCGCCGATAACAGGATCTACCGCGCAGATGGGGCGGGGGCCGCGTCACCCTTGACCCGTAAGGGCGATGCCAGTTTTGCGGACCTTATCCTGGATGAGGGCCGGGAACGGCTGATCGCGGTCCGGGAGGATTTTTCCGGGAACGGCGAGTCGTCTAACAGTATTGTCGCCGTTGGGTTCGATGGAACTGTCACGGTCCTGGCGGAAGGCGCTGATTTTTATGCCTTTCCGCGATTGTCACCCGATGGGGCGGACCTTGCCTGGATCGAATGGCGGCACCCGAACATGCCGTGGGATGGAAGCGAACTCAGGCTTGCCGCCTTCGATGCCGCGGGAAAATTGACCGACCCGGTTACAATTGCGGGCGGGATGCGGGAGAGCGTTTTCCAGCCCGGCTGGTCGCCGGGCGGTGAGCTTTATTACGTCTCCGACCGAAGCGGGTTTTGGAACCTCTACCGGGCGGGCGAGCCCGAACGCCATTATGCGATGGACGCGGAGTGCGGCCTGCCTTTGTGGCAATTCGGCATGTGCACCTATGCCTTTCTGGATGAGGGGCGGGCCGTTCTTACCTATGCGGTCGACGGCGAATGGAAACTCGGCATTCTGGACCTCGGCTCGGGTTCGCTGGAACCGGTTGAGAGCGACTATGTCTCGTTTGCCTGGATGATTGCCCATGGGGGGGCGGTTTGGTTCGTCGGCGGATTGGCGGATGCACCGGACCAACTCGTCGAATGGCGGCCATCGGCTAATGCCTGGACCGTGCTGCGGCGATCGTCGGATACGGATCTCGATCCCGCCTCCATTTCCAAGGCTGAAACCATATGCTTTCCGACCCAAGAGGGACGGCATGCTTATGCCTATTTCTATCCGCCCGCGAATGCCGGCTTCCAGGCGCCCGAGGGGGAACGTCCCCCATTGATCGTGAAGGGGCATGGCGGGCCGACCGGCCAGTCCAGCAACGCGCTTGCCTTGAAAATCCAGTATTGGACCAGCCGCGGCTTTGCCGTCGTCGACGTCAATTACGGCGGTAGTACCGGTTATGGGCGGGATTACCGCCAGCGCTTGGATGGAAACTGGGGTGTCGTCGATGTCGAGGATTGCGTCAACGCGGCGCGTTTCCTGGCCGACCAGGGAATGGTCGACGGGGATAGGATGGCGATCACGGGCGGCAGCGCCGGTGGCTTCACCGTTCTCAGCGCACTGACCTTCCATGATGTCTTCAAGGCCGGTTGCAGCGCCTATGGCATCGGTGACCTGGAAGCGCTGACCCGGGACACACATAAATTCGAAAGCCGTTACCTGGATCGCTTGGTTGGGGAATGGCCCGAACAGGCCGATCTCTACCGCCGGCGTTCTCCCATCCATCATACGGAATTGCTGAGCTGCCCGGTGATTTTCCTGCAAGGGGCGGACGACAAGGTTGTTCCCCCCAATCAGGCCGAATCTATGGTCGCCGCATTGAAGGAAAAGGGACTTCCTGTCGCCTATTTGCTGTTCGACGGGGAAGGGCATGGTTTCCGGCGCGCGGAAAATGTTTGCCGGGCCTTGGAAGCGGAACTCTCGTTCTATGCCCAGGTTTTCGGCTTCGACCCGGCGGATGAAATCAAGCCGGTCCGGATCGAAAACCTGTGACGGTCGCGGGCGAGTGCGATACCGTCCAAGCGGCTTAGAAGTTGATGTTTTTTGGGAGGAATTGACGTGCAGTTCTATGACTATTTCCGCTCGTCCGCGGCTTATCGCTGCCGGATCGCCCTCAATCTGAAAGGTCTTGAGCCAGAGCGGACCTTCGTGAACCTACGGACCGGGGAAGTTCGCAGCGACTGGTATACGAAAATCAACCCGCAGCAATTGGTCCCAACGCTGATCGATGGCGACGCCACGCTGACCCAGTCTTTGGCGATCATCGAATATCTGGACGAGATTCACCCGGAACCGGCCTTTATGCCGAAGGATCCGCTTGGGAAAGCGCGCGTCCGGGCAATTTCCCAAACCATCGCCTGTGACATCCACCCGCTGAACAACCTCCGTATCCTTAATTATCTGACCGGTGAACTTGGCCAGAGTGAGGAGGCCAAGAACCAGTGGTATGTCCATTGGGTGACTCTCGGCTTTACGGCGCTGGAAGCACAATTGGCGGCGAGTGCGGATACCGGGACCTATTGTCATGGCGACACGGTGACCATGGCCGATATCTGCCTGGTGCCACAGGTCTTCAACGCCCGGCGTTTCAATACCGATATGACGCCCTATCCGACGATCGTTCGAATCGACGAGGCCCTCGCGCAATTGCCGGCGGTTGCCGACGCCGCGCCTGGAAAGCAGCCCGACGCGGTCTAGATTGAGCGCGTTGGTTCAGGAGGAAACATCAAGTGAGCGACGGCAAATCGGTGACGGCGGCCCTTTTGATTATCGGGAACGAAATTCTCAGTGGGCGGACGCATGACAAGAATATAGCGCATATTGCCGGAAAACTGACCGAGGCGGGCATCCGCCTCAGGGAAGTGCGCGTTGTGCCGGATATCGAAGAGGAAGTCGTCCACGCGGTGAACCGGTTGCGGGCGAAATACACCTACCTGTTCACGACCGGCGGGATCGGACCGACGCATGACGACATCACGGCGGAATGCATTGCGAAAGCTTTCGGGCGCGCTTTGATCCGCCACCCGGAAGCCGATCGCCGACTGGTCGAGCACTATCAGCGCACGGGCATGGACTATAACGAAATGCGCCAGCGCATGGCCAATACGCCTGAAGGCGCGGCGCTGGTCGACAATCCTGTTTCGACCGCGCCGGGGTTCCAGGTAGATAACGTTTATGTGATGGCCGGCGTGCCGCGTATCATGCAGGCGATGCTCGATAATATTCTGCCGACGCTTGTGGGCGGGCCGAAAATGCTGTCGCGGACGGTGATTGCCGAACTGGGGGAAGGGGTAATCGCGGGCGGTTTGCGGGATATTCAAAACCTGTATCCCGGCATCGATATCGGCTCCTATCCCGCCTACACGAACGAAGGGTTTCGGACATCGCTGGTCCTTCGTGGAACCGATGCCGAAGAATTGGAAACCGCGTGTGACGCGGTCCGGCAGTTGGTTCGCTCGCTTGGTGCGGAGCCGGAGGACGGCGCCGCCACCTAAAGCGTTTAAGCGGCCTAAATGTTTTACAAAAGCTTGTATAAGAAGATCCGTTTTTTTGCTTGCAACGCAGGGTGAAGGGGCGGACCATCCGCCTAACGGAGGCGCTTAAAGAGCTTTGGGGATCATAAAAACCGCGCCAGCGGTTCGACCTCGGGGCGGCTCCGTGACCTATGAAAACACGGGAGTATTCCAATGAAAAAGTTTGCGATTGCCGTCGCGGCGAGTGCCTTGGCGCTTGGCGTGGCTGCGTCGGCTAACGCCAAGACGCTCGTCTATTGCTCGGAGGGCAGCCCGGAAGGGTTCGACCCCGCGCTGTACACGGCGGGAACGACGTTCGATGCCTCATCGCGTCAGATCTTCAACAAACTTGTTGAGTTCGAGCGCGGCACGACCAAGGTCGTTCCGGCCCTGGCGACGTCCTGGGATGTCAGCGACGATGGGCTGGAATACACGTTCCACCTGCGTAAGGGCGTAAAGTTCCATACGACCAGCTTCTTCACCCCGACTCGCGATTTCAACGCGGAAGACGTCGTCTTCTCGTTTGAACGCCAGCGGGTCAAAGACCATCCCTACCATTCCTATGTATCCGGCGCGTCCTGGGAATATTTCGACGGGATGTCCATGCCTGACCTGATCAAATCGGTCGAGAAGGTGGACGACTATACGGTGAAGTTCGTGTTGAATCGCCCGGAAGCCCCGATGATCGCGAACCTGGCGATGGATTTCGCGTCCATCGAATCCAAGGAATACGCGGACAAGCTGGCTGCCGACGGCAAAATGGATCAGTTGAACCAACAACCGGTCGGTACCGGTCCGTTCAAGTTCCAGGCTTACCAGAAGGACGCTGTCATTCGCTATCAGGCGCATGAAAGTTATTGGGCCGGCAAGGCGGCGATCGACACGCTGATTTTCGCGATCACGCCCGATGCGTCGGTCCGGTACCAGAAGCTGAAGGCGGGTGAATGCCATGTCATGCCATATCCGAACCCGGCTGACATCGATGCCATGAAGACCGACGGCGACGTCAACCTGCTCAGCCAGGAAGGTCTGAACGTCGGGTATCTCGCCTATAACACCAAGGTTGCCCCGTTCGACAATGTGAAGGTCCGCAAGGCCCTGAACATGGCGATCAACAAGGAAGCGATCCTGGATGCGGTCTTCCAAGGTGCGGGCAAGGTTGCCACGAACCCGATCCCGCCGACGATTTGGTCCTACAAGGCCGATCTGAAGGACGATCCGTACGATCCTGAAGCCGCGAAGAAGATGCTGGAAGCCGAAGGCGTCAAGGATCTCAGCATGAAGATCTGGGCGATGCCGGTGCAGCGTCCCTACAACCCGAACGCCAAGCGCATGGCCGAACTGATGCAGGCGGACTTCGCCAAGGTCGGCGTCAATGTCGAGATCGTTCAATTCGAATGGGGCGAGTATCTGAAGCGTTCCAAGGAACTGGACCGTGACGGTGCCGTGCTGCTGGGCTGGACCGGTGACAATGGCGACCCCGACAACTTCCTGGCCGTATTGCTGGGCTGTGACGCGGTCGGCGGGTCCAATCGCGCGCAATGGTGCTATCAGCCGTTTGAAGATGTGATTCAGAAGGCGAAGATCGTGTCCGACACGGCCGAGCGTACGAAGTTGTACGAACAGGCCCAGGTCATTTTCAAGGAGCAGGCTCCTTGGGCGACGATCGCGCATTCGGTTGTTTTCAAACCGGTTCGTAAGGAAGTCGTGGACTTCAAGATCGATCCGTTCGGCGGCCATATCTTCTATGGCGTCGATTTGAAATAGGTCGGTTGACGAATGTGGGCGGGGGACCGAGGTCCTCCGCCTTCTTCGCACCAGATCTAATTCGAATATATCCATATGATAAAGCTCCTCTTCCGGCGCGTCGGATTGATGATCCCGACCTTCATTGGCGCCACGCTTCTTTCATTCCTTTTTATCCGCATGCTTCCCGGCGACCCGGTTCTGTTAATGGCCGGAGAGCGCGGCATGACCGATGAGCGCTATCAGCGGCTACTCCACGAATTCGGGTTCGACCGTCCGTATTGGCAGCAATACCTGGAATACCTCTGGGGTGTCCTGCAGGGCGATCTGGGCGAGTCCTTCCGCACCAAAGTTCCGGTTCTTCAGGAATTCCTGACGTTGTTTCCGGCGACCGTTGAACTGTCGCTTTGCGCCATGCTTCTAGCGACGGTTATCGGCATCCCGGCGGGCGTGATCGCCGCGATACGGCGCGGCCGGGCGCTCGACCACGGGACCATGGGGACCGCGTTGGTTGGTTATTCCATGCCTATTTTCTGGTGGGCGTTGATGTTGATCATAGTGGTGTCGGGGCAATGGGGGCTCACCCCCGTTTCGGGCCGCATTTCACTGTTGTATTTCTTCGAACCCGTAACCGGTTTCATGCTGATAGACAGCCTGCTTTCCGGCCAGGAAGGCGCGTTTGGGTCGGCGGTCCAGCATTTGATTCTTCCGACCATCGTATTGGGCACGATTCCCTTGGCGGTCGTCGCCCGGCAGACACGGTCCGCCATGTTGGAAGTTTTGGGTGAGGACTATGTCCGCACGGCGCGGGCCAAGGGGCTTTCGCCATTCCGCGTCGTCGGAATTCATGCATTGCGAAACGCCTTGATTCCGGTGACCACGACGATCGGTCTTCAAATCGGTGTGCTGTTCGGCGGGGCGATCCTGACGGAAACTATCTTTGCCTGGCCGGGTATCGGCAAGTGGATGATCGAATCCGTTTCAGCGCGTGACTACTCGGTCGTTCAGGGCGGGTTGCTGCTGATTGCCGTGATTGTGATGGTCGTGAATCTCATGGTCGATCTGATGTACGGCCTCATTAATCCGAAGATCAGGTATTGAGGCGCCCGCTATGACCGATACGACGGCAGTTTCAACAGCCAACGCCGCGCCGAACAACCAAGCACCGGTCGGTCCTTGGCGGGAGTTCTGGGCCTATTTCAGCGAGAACAAGGGGGCGGTCGCAGGGCTCGGTTTCTTCGTCGTTCTGGTCGTGGTTGCCCTGCTGGCGGATTTCATTGCGCCGCACGACCCGATCGAACAATACCGGGAACATTTCCTGGTGCCCCCGGTCTGGGTTGACGGGGGCAGTTGGGATTTCCTTTTGGGAACGGATGCCGTCGGCCGCGATATACTGTCCCGTTTGATGTTCGGCGCGCGTTATTCCCTGTTCATCGGTTGCATCGTTGTTTCCGGCGCGGCCGTGGTGGGAATCGCAATCGGCTTGTTTGCCGGCTATCTGGGCGGATGGGTCGACACGGTCGCCATGCGGGTCATGGATATTCTTCTGTCGTATCCACCGTTGCTGTTGGCGCTGGTTTTCGTTGCGATCCTGGGCCCGGGTCTGGAAAACGCGATTGTCGCGATCGCCGTGATCCAACTGCCGCATTACGTTCGCCTGACGCGGGCCTCCGTCATGTCCGAGAGAAACCGCGACTATGTCACCTCTGCCCGGGTTGCGGGGGCGGGTACGCTGCGCCTCGTGACCGTTACGATCCTGCCGAACTGCATGGCGCCGATCATCGTTCAGGCGGCCTTGTCCTTTTCCACCGCAATTCTGGACGCGGCGGCGCTCGGCTTTCTCGGTATGGGCGCGCAACCTCCGCTGCCGGAATGGGGAACCATGCTTGCCGAGGCGCGGGAATTCATCCTGCGGGCCTGGTGGGTAGTGACCTTCCCGGGCGTTGCCATCCTGGTCACCGTGCTGGCGATCAATCTAATGGGCGACGGTTTGCGCGACGCTCTCGATCCGAAGTTGAAACGCTCATGAGTTTGCTTGAAATCGAAAACCTGACGGTCGAGTTTCAGACCGCGCAAGGCCAGTTCCGCGCTGTCGACGGGGTTTCCCTTTCGGTCGATCAGGGGGAGTTGATGGCGATCGTCGGCGAGTCGGGATCCGGGAAATCCGTTTCCATGCTGGCGCTGATGGGGTTGCTGCCCTGGACGGCGACGATCACCGCCGACCGTCTTGAATTCGACGGCATCGATTTGGTGCGGCAAAGCGCAAGGGACCGGCGCAAGGTCATCGGCAAGGATATGGCGATGATCTTCCAGGAACCCATGACCAGCTTGAACCCGTGCTTCACGGTCGGGTTTCAGATCACCGAGGCGTTGAAAACGCATCTGGGCGGTTCGCGCGCCACGCGGCGGGCCCGCGCCGTGGAACTTTTGAACTTGGTCGGGCTGCCGGAACCGGAACGCCGATTGAACGCCTTTCCGCACCAACTCTCAGGCGGCATGAATCAGCGCGTCATGATCGCGATCGCAATCGCCTGCCGGCCGAAACTGTTGATCGCGGACGAGCCCACGACGGCGCTGGACGTTACCATTCAGGCGCAGATCCTGGACCTGTTGCTGGACCTTCGCGAGAAGGAAGGCATGGCGCTGATCCTGATCACCCATGACATGGGGGTCGTTGCCGAAACGGCGGAGCGCGTTTCGGTCCAATATGCGGGACAGAAGGTTGAGGAACAGAAGGTCCGCGACCTGTTCCGCGACCCGCATCATCCCTATACCTCGGCCTTGCTGTCCGCCCTGCCGGAACGGGCACAAGGAAAGAAACTGCCGACCCTGCCGGGTGTCGTGCCGGGTCTGTTCGACCGGCCTGAAGGGTGTTTGTTCGCGCCGCGTTGTGCCCATGCCTTCGACCTGTGCCACAAACGGCAGGCCGTTCAGGCGGGCGCGGAAGACGGCTTCGCCTTGTGTCATACGCCCTTACGCAAGGGCGTACCGACATCCTTGGAAGGGGCATCCTTGGAAGGGCAGGTGCGGTCATGAATGCGCAAACGCCTCTCTTGAGCGGCAATGACCTGACGCGGCATTACGATATCACCGGGAAGCGCTTCGGTGAAAAACTGTCGGTCAAGGCGCTGCAAGGTGTCAGCTTTCAATTGGATAAGGGCGAAACGCTCGCCGTTGTCGGGGAAAGCGGTTGCGGGAAGTCCACCCTGGCGCGGTTGATCACGATGATTGAATCGCCGACCGCCGGGTCATTCCGGATTGGTGAGACCGTGGTCGACCGGGATACGGGCAAGCCCGGCAAGGAACTGCGGGCCGCGGTCCAAATCGTTTTTCAGGACCCGTATTCCTCACTCAATCCGCGGCAAAAGGTCGGCACCATTCTGGCCGAACCCTTGTTGATCAATCATCCGGAGATCTCGCGGGCGGATCGGGAGAAGAAGGCGCGGGACATGCTGGCCCTGGTCGGGCTGCGGCCGGAACATTATGACCGCTATCCGCATATGTTTTCCGGTGGGCAGCGTCAGCGCATCGCCGTCGCCCGTGCCTTGATGATGAATCCCAAGGTGCTGGTGTTGGACGAACCGGTTTCGGCGCTCGATCTATCTGTGCAGGCACAGATCCTGAATCTGCTGGTCGATCTGCAGGACGAATTCGGCCTAGCCTATTTATTCATCTCCCACGATCTGTCGGTCGTGCGCCACATGGCCGACCGGGTTATGGTGATGTATCTGGGCCGACCTGTCGAATACGGTGAGCGGGATGAGATTTTCAACAATCCGAAACACCCCTACACAAAGGCGCTTCTGTCCGCGACGCCCGTTGCCGACCCGGAACACACGAAACAGCGGCTGAAACTGGAAGGGGAATTGCCGTCCCCGATCAATCCGCCGGCCGGCTGTGCCTTCCATCCGCGTTGCCCGGTGGCCATCGACCGTTGCGCGAAGGAAAGGCCTGACCTCGAAGCAGTCGCGGGACGCGACGTTTCCTGCTGGCGGGCGGGGGAGAGCGTCTAGGTCCCCGTTTGGGGGGGCGCCTGGGACGCCATTGGGGCCGCTTTGCAAACCAAAACCTGTTCCTTGCCGTGGTCGGGCACGCCGCCTAGGAAGTCGCCATATTCCTCGGTCACTTCGAAACCGGCGCGGGCCAGAAGGTGTTTCATTTCCTGGCGATAGGTCCAGCGGACGGTCAGGGTCAGGTGCTCGCTGCGCTCGACCGAACCGTCTTGTCCTTCCAACTCATAGACCCAGCGGTTCTCCAGGATCTGGTTGAAGCGGTCTATCTCCACATTTTCCAAACGGGCCACGATGGTCCGGCCGGTTTCGGCGTCATGCCCGCGGCGTTCTTCCTGGGGCGGTTTCCGGAAGCTGGACAGGTCGTCGATCCGCGGGTCGAATAGATGCAGGATCATGACCCCGTCAGGCGCCAGGTGCCGACCCATTGCCCGAAGCGCCGATAGCTGGTCTTCCGGCGTCAGCAACACATGGAAGGTCCGAAAGGGCGCGATGATAAGGCCGAATTTCGTTCCCAGGTCGAAGGCCCGCATATCGCCTTGCGTGAAGGTGGGTGATGTTGCCGCCGTGGTGTGTCCCTGCGACAGGCTTTTCCGGCAGGCCAGTTGAATCATGGAAGGAGAGATTTCCAGCCCGGTCACCTTATGTCCGCGGTCGGCGAGGGACCAGGCGACGCGGCCGGTTCCGGACCCGATTTCCAGAACCGGGCCGTCCGCGCGGCCGGCCGCCACACCATAGAAATCGACATCGCCTTGCACGCAGGGCGTCGCCGACCCATGTAGCGTGTCATAAGCGCGGATATGAAGGCTGTCGCCTTCGTAGAAACCGCGGGAAGTGCGCGGCTCGGCCTTGTCTGGGGTGAGGCTGTCGGACATGAGGGGCTTGCCGGACCTGTTGATGATTAAGTGACGTTACGGGCTAGAATGGGTCGTATAGCAGCGTCACCACCACGATGGTGATGGCGATGGCAAGCAGGATTGGGGTCATGGTGCCGAAGCGGGTGGCGCGCCTGCGATGAAAAATAAGGATCGCCAGGGCGAACACCGCGATTGCACCGAAGCTCCAAACCAGTCTTTCATAGCCGTCCATCAACGGGATGTGACCTCACCTGACAAAATCCGAACGGCGCGGTATTAGCGTATGTTGAGGCCGGGCGGTGCATTGCGCCATTCTACATTGTGGGCTACCCGGCGGGCAGCTTCCGGACCACGATCCCCGCGATCGTCGGGGCCGAAGTCTGCCTCACGGTTGCCTTAATTGTCGCTTATTCTCACCCATGTGAGAAGACGGCGGTATTGATACGCGCAGAATGCCGGTTATTCGGCGACAAGGGAATAGGACCTGCCGGCGCCTGGATGGGTGACGCCGCGCAACGGCCCTATACGAACGAAACGGGCGCATGTTGAAGCGCCTTGAACAAGGAAGGAGAGTTTTTCGTGGCTTTAGGACGTCGGAAGCTGCGGGGCAGGAGCGGTTCCATTAGGTTTGAAAAGGGCGATACGCTGGGGGGAACGGCGTCGCTGTTGTTGTTAAACCAGATCGGTGGCGGTGTCCGCGGCAAGTCCCAGGTGGGACGGCGCCGGGCCGGATCCGCCGGCAGGATATTGGGCAAGGTCTTTTCTTTCCTCCTGCTGGTCATCGGGGTGGGGGCATTGTTCCTGCTCGGTTGGGACTGGATCGAGGAATTCATACGGGTAGAGGTGCTGCCCTATCTCAACGGATCGTGAGCATTGTCCTCCCGACAATGTGAAGCTCCGTGTTTTTCGCCCAAGGCTGCATAACCTGTAGAACAGAACGGGTTTTGATGCAGACCGGGAATGGAAACACGCGCCCATGATGACCCTGTTCGACAGTATCCAACACGTATTTGCGGTCGCTTATGGACGGGCCTGCGGGGGTTCCCTGTGGCCGGACGGCGTTGAAACAACCAGCCTTTCCCGCAAGCCGGTTTGCGTGCTTGTCCTGCTTTTGATGGCAGTGCCGCTCCTGGCTTTTGCGCTGGTGCTGGAACTACTCTTTCCCAGCTACTTGCGCTTCCTTCTTCTGATTTGGATCGCCTGCGTTTTCTTTTTCCTGGCTTCCGTAGACCGACGGGCAGCCCGCCTGCTGATGGCACACCCCCACACGCATACGTAATAAATTCAAGCTATTCGCCCTGTTGTCTGCGTTCCATGTTGATGTATGTTTACATTTGGTGCCTGTGAACTGGGATCGAAAGGGTCCGTGCAGGGATGAGGAAAGCGCTTCTAGCCGCGATGTTGATGCCGGGCCTTTCGGCCGGAAGCGTTGCGGTTGCCGCCGATCTGACCGAAGCCTATTTCTCCGGCGCGCTGTCCTATGACGGCCTGACTGCCCGGCAGAGCACGACCGACAGGGCCGTCCGCGCCGCAGACCGGGCCTCCTATACGCCGGATCCATTCGCGTCCTGGTCCCTTACGCTCGGCCCCTTCGCGGGCTCTGAAGACCGCGCCTTCGATCTCTACCGCAACAAATTCGGTCCCTTGGGCCTATCGCTGGGCGGTGGATATCAGATGTCCGGCACGGGCGGTGTGGAGCCCGACAGTTATATGCTTGGCGTGAAGGTCGACTATGGCGGGGTGTCGCTGGGGTCCCAATGGCGGGGCAGGGATACCGGCGCCTGCGCCTTGTCCGACACATTCTGCGATGCCGGACCGACCTGGAATATCGGGGCGTCTTACAGCGCCGGCGCGGCGTCGCTGTCGGCCCAATACCAAGCCGTGACGTCTTTCGATGCAGAGGGGCAGGGCTTAGAAGGGCTTGGCGGCGATGTTCTGCGCCTGGGCGTGGATTACCAAATTTTCGACGGTTTCTCGTCGCGCGCGGATGCCTATTTCATCGACGGTGAGAATAACCTGACCGAGGGGGACTCCACAGTCGTCCTGATCGGCACGCGCATCACGTTCTGATCGATTTCTAGGCCGTCACACCGCTTGCCGCCGGCCCCATCGCTTTGTAGGTTGCCCTCCGACGACTGGCGCGGTATGCGCGCCGTCCCCCAAGGCCCCTTGGCGGAATTGGTAGACGCAGCAGACTTAAAATCTGCTATCGCAGTGCGGTGTTCCGGTTCGAGTCCGGAAGGGGCCACCATGATACGATTTCATGGCGTTATAATTCTCGCCTCGCCTTTCAGCGATACCCGGGTCAGCTTCGGCGACGTTGCAGGTCGATAGCCGGGGGGAGTAGAACGGACAGGATTGGTTCGTCCGTAAACTCTATCCAAGAGGTGATATTCATGCGCCGTATTCTGAAAGCTCTTCCCAGCCTTCTTTCCCTGGCCGTTATCGGCCTGTTCCTGACCGCCTGTTCCCCTGAGGTCGGCAGTGAAGATTGGTGCGCGGACATGAAGGAAAAGCCCAAGGGCGATTGGTCGGCCAATGAAGCCGCCGATTTCGCCAAGCACTGCGTGCTCTAGGGTCCGCACCGGCTTTTTCAGGTTCCGGGCGCAAGGCTGGATGACCGGTCGATTGGCGGAAGGCGCCGCTTGCGCCGCGTCATCCGCCGTGACGGCCGTCGCCGCGTCCAGGCGCCACATGCATAAAAAAGGCCCCGGAAACGGGGCCTTTTGACATTCTGTGACGCTATGTCGTGTTACGCGATGCGTTTGCGGCGCCGCGCCAAGAAGCCCAGGCCCGCGAACGCTGTTGCCAGCAAGGGCAGGGCGGCGGGAATCGGCACTGCCGACACATTGTTCCCGGTGATGGACGTGACGACATATTGGTCGAAACTGTTGGTGTTTGGCGTGTTGTACAATTCCGTGCTGAAGACGAGATACTCGAAGGCCGTCCCTGCCAACGGACCGAGAATATCCTGGAACAGAATTTCCTGCGTGCCGGCGATGTTACTGCTGAATACCTGGGTCAGTTCCAGGAAATCGATATCGCCGTTATTGTCCGTGTCGTTCCCGACGTAGATGTCCACATGGTCGCTGGCATTGTTGCCGTTCAGGACCGCGCTGACCGGGACCCATTGCGGTGAATCGAACTGAACAACCAACCAATCCGCATCAAAACCGCCTTGTGTGCCGGTCTGTTCGTTGTTGTCGATCTGCGTTCCGCCGACATCGTCGATGCCGAGACCGTCGGAATTAACGACCAGCTTCCGCGCGATCCGGTCCACGCCGCCGGCGATGTTGTCTTCATCATAAAGATAATATCCGAAAGCGGTCAGGGTGCCTTCCGCCGTGTTCGAAACCGTGTTGGTGCCGCCGACGGTTCCGCTCAGCTTGTTTCCGGCCAGTGCGATATCGTTCAATTCGAAAACGGTCGCTGCGCTGGCCGGCGTTGCAGCCGCGACGCTTAAGGCTGCAAAGGCGATGGCGAAAGAGATTTTCTTCAAGGGGACGCTCCTGACAACATAAGAAAGACGTATTGAAGTAATGTCTAAACTAAGTCGCCGGGCGCTGTGTCAATTCGTGCTGTCATGTTGTTGATGAATGTTAACAAATGCTTGGCTTTTGGTAATATAGATTCAAGGACGGTCCCGTTCGACAGCCTGGCGCGCAAATCTGGCCGTAACCCGCGACGAAATCTCATGCCTTGGCGACGGATGGCCAAATTCTGAGTGGACTTCTCCCAAATATGTCGATAAGTCCAGACATATGGACATGATTACGGCAACGAAGGCCTTTGGGGCGCTGTCGCAGGAGACTCGATTGAAGGTCTTCCGGTTGCTGGTCCGTCGGGGCGCGGAAGGCATGGCGGCGGGGGAGATCGCGCGGCTGCTGGACATTCCGCACAACACCCTGTCGACACATTTGGCGGTGCTCACCGCGGCGGGCATGGTCTCCTCACAACGCGACGGGCGGTCGATCATCTACAGCATAGACCTGACCGGTATTCGCGGGTTGCTCGCTTTCCTGATGGAAGATTGCTGCCAAGGCCGGCCCGAGCTTTGCGCACCGGTCCTGGACACGCTGTTATCCGGCGACGCCCCTGAACCATCACACGAAACAAGATTGGCGGATCATTGAGATGAATACGGAAACTGGTGCGGCTTCCCCCGACGTGTCCCCGATGGGGCTGTTCGAGCGGTACTTGTCTGTCTGGGTCGGGCTGTGCATTGCCGCTGGGGTGGCGCTCGGCGCGGCGTTGCCACAGGTGTTCCAGGCCATCGCCGCCGTGGAATATGCCAACGTCAATCTGGTCGTCGCGGTGCTGATCTGGGTGATGATCTATCCGATGATGGTGAATGTGGATTTCGCCTCTCTGAAGGATGTTGGCAAGAAGCCGAAGGGGCTCTGTGTGACCCTGGTGGTGAACTGGCTGATCAAGCCCTTCACCATGGCGGCGCTGGGCATTCTGTTCTTCGAACATGTCTTCGCCGGCCTGGTCGATCCGCAGACCGCGCGGGAATACATCGCCGGCATGATCTTGTTGGGTGTCGCGCCTTGCACGGCGATGGTCTTCGTCTGGAGTCAACTGGTGCGCGGCGACGCCAACTACACGCTGGTTCAGGTGTCGATCAACGACATCATCATGGTCTTCGCCTTCGCCCCGATCGCGGCTTTCCTGCTGGGCGTCACGGATATTACCGTGCCGTGGGAGACACTGCTGCTGTCGGTCATTCTCTATGTGGTGATCCCGCTTGCCGCCGGTTATGTGACCCGCAAGAAGCTAGACCGGTCGAACGATCACTCCCGTGTCGCCGGGTTCACGGACCGGATCAAACCGTTTTCCGTGATGGGTCTGTTGGCGACGGTGGTGCTGCTCTTCGGGTTTCAGGCCCAGACCATCCTGGACAAGCCCCTGGTCATCGCGCTGATCGCCGTGCCGCTGTTGATCCAGAGTTACGGCATTTTCGCGGTCGCTTATGGCTGGGCGTATATTTGGCGCATACCCTTCGATACAGCCGCGCCGGCCGCCCTGATCGGCACATCGAATTTCTTCGAATTGGCCGTCGCGGTGGCGATCAGCCTGTTCGGTCTGAACTCCGGCGCGGCGTTGGCGACCGTGGTCGGCGTGCTGGTCGAAGTGCCGGTAATGCTCTCGCTGGTCTATTTCGCGAACCGGACGCGGAAGATGTTCCCGGCTTAGGGAAAAGGTCTCAAGCTAACGCCTCTTGCACCGCCGCGCGGCAGTGCAGGTCGGTTGTGGCGAATGTGGGAACCTCGACGTCGCCGGCATCCAGCAGCAGGGGGATTTCCGTGCAGCCAAGCACGACGCCTTCCGCCCCGCGTTTGTGGAAGGCCTTGATCAGCTCGACATAACCGGATTTGGTTTCGGGCAGGAAGCGGTCCTTCACCATTTCTTCCATGATCGTCTTGTCGATATAGTCGCGTTCTTGCGCTTCGGGCACCATCGTCTCGATGCCCAAGGACGAGAGAACGGATTGATAGAAGCTGCCCTCCATCGTCTTGCGCACGCCCATCAACGCCACCCGTTTCAATCCGGCCCGTTTGATCGACTGGCCGGTCGCCTCGGCGATATGCAGGAAGGGGATCGATAGATGCGGCGCGATCTGGGGCACGAAACGGTGGACGTCGTTGCAGGTGATGACGATGAAGTCGGCGCCGCCCGACTGAACGGCCTTTGCGGTTTCCAGGATCATAGCACAGGCGGCGGCTTCGTCCCCGTCGTGGATGACATGGTCGACATAGCGTTGGCGGTCGACGCTCTCCAGGATCAGATGGGCGGAATGCACGCCGCCCAGCGCTTGGTTCGTCATTTGGTTCAGCAGGCGGTAATAGGCGGCTGTGGAGATCCAACTCAATCCGCCGATCAACCCGATTTTCTTCATTGCGACCCTTCCCAAGCGTGCAGCCTAATTTGCCGGTATTATCCGTCTGAGGGTGGGCAAGGGAAGATGGCAAAACTGAAAACCGGGTATCTGGCCGTGTATTCCTATCCGCCCTATCTGTCGTTTGGATCCTGCCAGTAATACCCGCTTTCCCGCAGTGCGACTTCATAGTCGGAGATCGCCTTCACCCCGGGCGGGCCAAGCTTGACCGCGATGGCGGCGCTGAGGATCTCCAAGGAAGCGTTCAAGGTGATCATCGAGGGATAATAATGCGGGCTGCTGGTATCGATGCAGATGGCGGCTTCGGCGATCAGCGCGATGGGTGAGGAGCGCCGGTCGGTCACCGACGCGACAGGCACGCCGCGTCGATGGGCGAACTGGGCGGCCTCAACGGTCTGCGCGGCATAGGGCGAGGTGGAGATTGCGAGGACAAGGTCCTTCGGTCCCGCTGTCGCTAGGCCGTCAATCGCGCGGATTCCCATATTGTTCGCCAATTCGATTCCCGGCATTGCCAGTCGGCAGACATAGTGGAAGCTGACTGCCTGGCCGAAGGAAGCGCCGCTGGCGACCACATAGGTGGTTTCCGCGGCGGCGGCCAGTTCGGCAACGCGTCCCACTTCGTGACTGAAGACCGCCTCGGTGAATCCGTCTATGCCGTGTATCGCCGCCTCGGCGGTGCGTGCGATCAGACCCGGAACACCGTCATGGCCGGTCCGCCGCCGCAGATTGTCCGCCCGGTCGCCATAGGTCCCGGTCGAAACGCCCCGGCGGAAGACGTCGCGGAAGGCCTCGTAGTTCGGAAACCCCACCCGTGTCGCCAGGCGCAGCATGGTCGGCGGGGAGACACCGGCCCGTGCGGCCATCACCCGCATGGAATGAACCGCGACGGCGCGCGGGTCGTCCAGGACCACCATGGCGGCGCGCTGCATCTGCGGACTCAGTTCCTTGTAGGCAGCCGATATCTCATTGATTACGACAGGCATTTCCGACATGGTGAGACTCAATTTGTAACAAACGGTACAAACATATTGCCTCTGTTACCCCTCGGGAAACAAGCGGAGATTAAGCGGAGATCAACCATAGACTGTTCAAAAGCTTTCCCGCACTGCACAATCAAGTTGACACGGGAAACAAACGTTCCATAAGCTTCGGGACGAGCGTCCTGCCGTGAGGCCGGATGCAGAGACCGAACAGGGTCACTAGGGGTCTGGAAAGAAGGCGCTCGGGCTTTTGAGCCTGGAATTATGGGCCTACGGTGGACCTTGCAGTCACGCAATTTGGGAGACCAGTGATGAAAAAGTTATTTTCGGCGATTTCCGTTGCCGCCTTGCTCGCGACGACGTCCGCCGCGACGGCCGCGCAATGCACGAACGACACCTGGAACAAGGTGATGACCCGCGGCAAAATGGTCGTCGGCGTCAAGGCCGACTACAAGCCTTGGGGTTTCCGGAACGAAAGCGGCGAAATCGTCGGCATGGAAATCGACATGGCCAAGGCCGCGGCGGATGCCATGGGCGTCGACTTGGAACTGGTTCCGGTTCAGTCCTCCAACCGCATGCAGTTCCTGGAACAGGGCAAGATCGACATGATGATCGCCACCATGTCGGACCGTGACGACCGCCGCAAAATCGTCGGCATTGTTCAGCCGAACTATTATACGTCGGGCACCAATGTCATGGCGCCGAAGGCGCTGGGCCTGACCAAGTGGGAAGACCTGCGCGGCAAGCCGGTCTGCGGCAAGCAGGGCGCGTTCTATAACAAGATCGTCGCCGAACGCTACGGTGCGGAAATCATCGCCTTCACCGGCAACGCGGAAGCGAAGCAGGCCCTGCGCGACAAGAAATGCATCGCCTGGGTCTATGACGACAGCTCCATCGGGTCCGACCTCGCGTCGGGCAACTGGGACGAGTTCGAAATGCCGCTCGTTTCCGAAGATGACAACCCCTGGGGCCTCGCCGTTCCGCTGGAAGAAAAGAACTGCATCTTCGGCAACTTCATGTCGGGCCTCAGCTACAACATGCTGGCGGACGGTTCCCTGGTGGAGCTTGAGAAGAAGTGGGGCATCAAGCCGACTCAGTTCCTGGCCGACAAGCTTGAAAACTTCGCCGATTGGCTGGAAAAGTAAGGTTTCGTAATTGGTCCTCGGGGCGCCCCGGTCATTAGCGGCCGGGACGCCCCGTTGATCTTTTTGGAACGTACCAATCGATGATCGAATTCATCCGCCAGTTTTTCCTCGACCTGTACGAAGGCGCGCCGCGCTGGAATTTCATCTTCTTCCATGATGAAACCCAGTGGGAACGCGTCGTCAGTGGCTTTTGGGTCACGGTTGAACTTTCCATCTTCTGCGTGATTTTCAGCGTCATCATCGGCGTAGTCGGGGCCTGGCTGCAAAACTCGCCGTCGCGGATCCTGCGTCTCTGCGTTCAGGGTTATATTCAGTTCTTCCGCAATACGCCGCCTTTCGTGCAATTGCTGTTCTTCTATTTCGCGCTCGGCCAGTTCACGCCGACCTATTCGCCGGACGGCTGGCTGGAAGTGCCGATCATCACGAATGTCGGCTGGGCGATCATCTCACTCAGTTTCTTCGCCGGCGCCTTCAATGTTGAAATCTTCCGATCCGGGATCGAAGCGGTGCCGGAATCGACACAGGAAGCGGCCGAAGCCCTGGGCTTCAATCGGTTTCAAATTTATACGCGGATCGTCATGCCGCTGGCCTTCCGGGTCAGCCTGCCCGCGCTGAACAACAACCTCGTCAATCTGGTGAAGACGACGACCCAGGCCTTGGCCATCGCGGTGCCGGAATTGTTGTACGAGATGCTCGGCATCTGGAACGACTATCCCTCCGCGCTCTATCCGGCGCTGACGGTGGTCTTCGTGGTCTATATCGGCCTTGTCGGGATATTGGTTCTGTCGATGAACAAGTGGGAGCGGGCGATGCGTATCCCCGGATACGGCGCATGATAAGGCGTATACCCGGTCTCGATACAAAGGCGGCGACGGACCTCGCCGTGCTGCATCCTTTCGATCCGAATGGAAGCACCGCGCCCGACGGGCTGCTGGTCAGCCGTTGGATGGCCAAGCTGCCGCTCTGGACGCCGCTTGCCCTCGCCGCGCTGATCTTTGCTTGGCCGATGGCCGCGTTGGCGCAGAATTTCACCTATGGCGATGCGTTCGATACGCTGCTGCGCTGGATGCCTTTCCTGATCAAAAGCGGGTTCCTGTTCAATGTGCTGATCTCCTTCTTCGCGATGTTGATCGGGACCTTGCTCGGTACGGCGCTGGGCCTGGGCCAGATATCCCTGAACCCGGTGGTGCGGTGGTTCGCATGGGCCGTCACCCAGACATTCCGGAATTCGCCCTGGCTGGTTCTGCTGTTCATCGTGCTGCTGGCCTTTCCGTTCGAGATCGTGATCGGCACAGTGATCATTCCCGTGCCCGATTGGATGAAGGCGGTGGTCGGTCTGTCCCTGCCGGTCATGGCGAACATTTCCGAAATCGTGCGCGGTGCGGTGATCTCGGTCCCGACAGCGCAGTGGGAGGCCTCGGAATCTCTGGCCTTCAGCCGCACGCAGACCCTGTGGCGCATTATTCTGCCGCAATGTTTCAAACGGATGATCCCGCCCTGGATGAACTGGTATGCGATCCTGACCATGGCGACGCCGCTGTGTTCGCTGCTGGGCGTCGAGGAACTCCTGACCCTCACGCGCCAGGCGATGGAAGGGGCCGACAACCATCCGGAATTGCTGGTGCCGTTCTACTCTTTCGCGCTGCTGATTTTCTTTCTGTACTGCTATCCGATCGCCCGGCTGACGATCCGCCTGGAGCGCCGGTTCATGGTGAAATTATGAGGTGCCGTCATGGCTGAGAGCAACTGGACACCCGACCAACCGATGGTCAGCGCCAAGGATGTGCACAAATCCTTTGGCTCGCTGGAGGTCTTGAAGGGCGTCTCCATGGACGTGATGAAGGGCGAATGCGTCTGCGTGATCGGCCCGTCCGGTTCGGGCAAGTCGACCTTCATTCGCTGCATCAACGGCCTCAACGATATCCAGTCCGGTTCCATCACTGTGGAAGGGCAGGAGGTCAATGACCCCAAGCTGGACAAACTTTCCCTGCGCAAGAAGGTCGGGATGGTCTTCCAACAGTACAATCTGTTCCCGCACAAGAATGCGATCGAGAACATCATGATGGCCCCGGTCCTGGTCTTGAAAGAAGACAAGGACGAGGTTGAGGCCCGCGCCCGCGAATTGATCCGAAAGGTCCGCTTGGAAGGCAAGGAAGAAGCCTATCCGGGTGAGCTATCCGGCGGTCAGCAGCAGCGCGTCGCCATCGCCCGCTCGCTCGCCATGCGGCCGGACGTGATGCTGTTCGACGAAGTGACCGCGGCGCTGGATCCTGAAACGGTGAAGGAAGTGCTGACCACCATCCGCGACCTAGCGGAAGAGGGGATGACCTGCATCCTGGTCACGCATGAAATGGGTTTTGCGCGCGAAGTCGCCAACCAGATCTATTTCACCGACCGCGGGGTTATCGTCGAACACGGCCCGCCCGCTACCTTCTTCAAGGAAGCGAAAGACCCCCGGACCAAGGAATTCCTCAGCCAGATCCTATGACGTTCAGGCTGGCTTTCGGGTCATGAACCAGTCGGGCGGTTTCCAGGTTTCAGGCATGTAGTGATTTGCCCAGCGGCAAATTTCCTGCAGCGTGGGCAGCAAGGCTTCGCCTTTTTCCGTTAATGTGTATTCGAAGCGCTTCGGCCTTTCCTGGTAGGCTCGTTTGCGCACCAGTCCCGCCTGTTCCATTCGATTCAGACGGTCGGCAAGGGTGCTGGTCGTGATGCGTTCCGGCGAGTCCAGGAAATCCGAATATTTCCGCTTTCCCGCGAGCAGGTCGCGGACCAGTACAAGGGTCCAGCGGTCCCCGATCGTCTCAAGGCTCGTCGCGATTGGGCATTGCGAGCGGGAAATCTCCATGGCTGATCCTAACGTAAAAAACCTATATGTAACTTGTAACTTGCAATAGACAAGTTACTATGCTTCGATTTGTCCGGCAAGGGGGAGGCCCGCTGGCGTGGACCGATCGAGAGAGAAACCCTGAAAAGAACCGTTTCGTGTGTGCGCCTTGATGAGAGCGGCCTGCTATAGGCGGGCCGGGTGATTGGAAGAGGAGAAGCAGGTAATGTTGGAAGGTAGCTGCCTTTGCGGCACGGTTCAGTACCGGACGGAGGCCCAACCGATGATCACCGGGCACTGCTATTGCATTGATTGCCGGAAATCGAGCGGTACGTCCCATTGCACGCATGTGATGGTGCCGCAGGACGGATTGACCATGACCGGGGATGTGAAACTCTACGAACGCCCGGCCGATAGCGGCAATATCGTCAGCCGGGGTTTTTGCCCGGATTGCGGATCGCCGGTCTTTTCGACCAACAGTGCCTTCGCGGGCATGGTCATTCTGCGCGCCTCTAGCTTGGACAACCCGGATGCGGTGGAACCGGAGATGGCGGTCTATGCCAGCCGGGCGCCGGGTTGGGCCAAAATCGATGAGACCAAACCCGTTTTCCCGGAAATGCCGCCGGGCGGGCCGGATCGCGTTATCGAGGAACGAAGCGAGTAGCGCAGGAAACGCCGACACCGGCCGTTGCCATCAGGCGGCGGCCCTTCCCGGCAAAGTGAGGCTGTATGGCTTATGATGAGGAATTGACCGCCCGCATGCGCAGCTTTGTTGAAGGCCTGGAAGGCGTGTCGGAAAAGAAGATGATGGGCGGCATGTGCTTTCTGCTCAATGGTCACATGATCGGCGGGGCCGACCGGTCGAAGACCGGGCAGGGGCGTTTCCTGTTTCGGGTCGGCAAACCGAACGACAACAAGGCCGCCACCATGCCGGGCGCGGAGCCGCTGATGCAGGGCGGAAAGCGGCTGACTGGCCTTTTTTTCGTCGCCGAAGACATCTGTGACGACACGGTGATGAAGGAATGGATGTCGCTGGCTATAGACCACGCGCTTTCCCTGCCGGCGAAGGCCTGACAGTTGCCGCCGGCGGGGATGTCTTCAAGGGGGCAGCCTGAATCCGGCGACTGTATGTTTTTCCTACTCACAAGGTGCCTGCTAAATGCAGCCGAATCCTTCAAGACCCGATCATTAAAGAAGGGTCTACTGCGACATTCGGTGGGGTGACGAGGCGGCATTTGAAATTCGCCGAACACCATCGGTCGGCAGCGACGCGATAGCTCATGCTTTTAGCCTCTGTGCATCCGGCATAAAAATGATAGACATCAATGGCCGACTTAAGCGGTTGCTTCTTATTTAGAGGTCTTGGCCCGATGCTGAAAACCTTTCTCTATGGTCTTGCCGCCTGCTTGTTTGTGGGACCGATCGCGGTATGGATCTATTTCGTCGAGCTTGCTTGCGCTTATCAAACCAGCAATGCCGACTGCGGTTTTCAGTTGGCCAATTTCTTGGATTCCGAGTTTTTTGTCTTAGCGGCCTTGCCTTGGATTTTGGCGGGATTTTGCGCGTTCCTGGGTTTCAAGCGACGTTGAATGACATAGGCCCCAGTTTGATATTCTGGGCTTTCCTGCGGGGCTTTCAAAAAAAAGGAGAGACCCGTTTGGGTCTCTCCAGTTGCTTCCTTCCTGGAACGTAAAGGCTGTGGGGGCCTTCGGGTCAGGCGGAAACATCCGTCGGATGCGGCCCTTGTAGGGGATGGTCCGGATTGTCGTCTTGGTCTTGAACATGGCTGAGCTGCATGGGTCGTTCCTGTTCCTTGTTTGGTTCCGTGCCGGTGGCTGCATCCGACTGAAGTCCTCACCGGAACCTCAGTTGTTTCTGCCTTGCCTCCTTATAGTTGGGTAATTCTTTGAAAGCTTAAATACGAAAACAGATAAAATTTTGATAGGAATTTCCTATCTAAGTGTTTCACACTTTCAGAACGACCTTGGGAGGGACCGTGTCAACACGTTCCAAGATCACGCTGAAACAGCTCGAGATGATGATCTCGCTCGGGACCGAATTGAATTTCAGGAAGGCGGCGGAGAGGATCGGCGTCAGCCAACCGTCGCTCAGCGCGCAGATTCAGGCGCTGGAAGAAGCGGTCGGTCTCAGGATGGTCGAACGGGCGCGCAGCGGCACCATCCTGACACCGGCGGGCAGGGAGGTTCTGCGCCGCGCCCAGACCGTCATGGGGGAAGTCCGCGGGCTTGAGGATTATGCATCCGACATGCGGCTCGGACCGGCCGGTACCATTCGGCTGGGCACGAAGACGACGTTGGGTCCGTATATTCTGCCGCGCCTCGTCTCCCGGCTGCATCGGGAAAGCCCCGAGCTTAGGCTTTATATCCGGGAAAGCGCGCCCCGCGACCTGGAAGTCGAACTCTATAATGGCGTGCACGACCTCATCCTTGTGCAATTGCCCCTGACGGATACCGACCTTTCGGTCGCCCGCCTGTTCAGGGAACCGCTTTATCTTGCGGTCGCGGCCGATCATCCGCTTGCCTCCCGCAAGGCGATTGAGCCCGAATTGCTGAAGGGGTTGGAGGTCCTGTCGCTGAACCCGAGTTTTCATCTCCACGACCAAGTCCTGTCCCTGTGCCGGGATTTTGGCGCAACATTGCTGCGGGACTATGAGGGCACCAGCCTCGACGCCTTGCGGCAGATGGTGGGCATGGGGATGGGTACGACGTTCCTGCCGGCCTTATACGTTCAATCCGAACTGCCGTCCCGCGACGACGTCGTCGTACTGGAAGTGGTCGGCAAACCGATCTACCGATCCACCGGTCTCGCCTGGCGCAAATCGGCGGGGCGCGTCTCCGCCTTCCACCTGATCGCCGACACGATCCGCCAGGTGGTGAAACAAGACTGTCCGCAACTCGTCTTGGAGAGGTGAACGACCAGCCGGTTTTTTTGGGGGGGCGTCCACGGCGGTTGTTAAACTAAGATCGGCACACCGTGTAATGCGCCACGGTAACAACTGCTTGGAACAGACCGTATCCTTGCGCGCTTGGCAGGAACGGAGTCAGACCGGTATCTTTATCGCTTGATACTGAAAAGCCCTCCATTTTGGATGGAAATTCTCTTCCATTATCATTGCCACCTTGTAAGACTGATCCCGCGCCATCCCAATTACCGTTTCTTGAGAAAGCACAGTAGTAAATTGCCGTTACGGAAGCCCCGTCTGGGTCAAAAACTGGCGATACGCCTCATTTCCGTTTCGATCCTGGTCACATTGGTGGTCGGGGGGCTTTGGGGCCTTTCCGAATATAGGTCCTACCAGGAGAGCCTTGAGCGAAGCCGCAATATTTACAAAGCGGGCAAGGAAGAACTGATCAAGGAAATCGTTGGCTCCGTCCAAGAATTCATACGTCATAAACAAAAAGACGCCGCCGAAACGGATCTGGGGAGCAAACCTTCCGAATTTTCGATTCTTCAGAACCACACGATCGAACTCATAGAACGCATTCGCTTCGGTGACGGCGGGTATGTCTTCGCGGGTACGTTCGACGGCATATCCCTATCCGGGCCGGCCAAAGGCCGAAATGTCTTGGACGTGACCGACGTCAACGGCGTAATGGTCGTTCAAGAACTAATCGCGACCGCGCGGAATGGAAGCGGCTTCGTAACCTACCATGTCCCCGCATCCACCGGCGCGGCGCCCATTGAGAAGACCAGCTATGTCGTCGGCGTTCCGAAGTGGGGTTGGTATATCGGCGCCGGATACGACCTCGAAAAATTCGAGAACGACGTTCACGCTCTTCAGGAAGAAACCGAGCAACGGTTCCAGATGATCCTGGTCATGGCCGTCGCGGTGATCCTGGTGTCGGTAAGCTTCATGATTTTCTTCGCCAGGCGCGAATTCAGGAAGATCGCGGACGACCACAACGACTTCATGGAATTCTTTGAAAATATTCAAAAGGGCGATTCTGAGATAGACCCGGCGACTTTGGAATACGCGGAGTTCGAACAGATCGGAGAGGCCGCCAACCGGATGGTGGCGCGCCGCCTCAAAGCCGAGGAAAGCCTCCAGATCAGTGAACGCAACGCGATGGAGAAGGAGCAACTGCTCGACTCTATCTTCCACAATATACCAGTCGGGCTGATGATCAAAAATCGCGACCACGTCGTCGAACGGGTCAACGCGGAGTTCCTTTCCTGGATCGGGTACAAAGCCGAGGATGTTGTCGGCAAGACCGTCGTGGACGCGGGATTCATCGATTCCCAATACGATGCCGAGGCCATGATCGAACAGGAGAACCATGTCTTTGCGACCGGCGAAATTCTCCATCGAAGCGTGAAACAACGGTTCGCCGACGGGACCGTCCACCGCCTTCTGTCCACGCGGTTCCCCATCTATGATCACGCCGGTAAGATTGTGAAGATCGGTTCCGTCAATGTGGATCAGACGGAACTTCTGAAAGCTCTGGAAGCCGCCGAATCCGCCAACAAGGCCAAGACCGAGTTTCTCGCCAGCATGAGCCATGAACTGAGGACGCCGCTCAACGCGGTGATCGGCTTTTCACAGATGGTGGGGCTGGACCCGAAACATCCCCTTACGCCATCGCAAAAGGAATATCTCGACCTGGTCATACAAAGCGGGAACCACCTGCTCGACCTCGTAAATGAAGTTCTCGACCTGTCGATTATCGAGACCGGCAAGGCGCATTTCGATATCGCCGATGTAAACGTCTCTCACGCGGTGGACCATTGCCTTACCATGGTGTCGCATCTGGTTGATCGGAATGCGATCACGGTGACCAACAACCTCCATGGCACAAGTGTCGTCCTCGCCACCGACGAGACCCGCTTCAAGCAGATTCTCCTGAATCTGATTACCAACGCCATCAAGTATAACAAGGTCAATGGCTCACTCGTCATCGAAGGCAAGGAAGCCGGGGACAACCGTTACCGAATTTCCGTAACCGATACGGGGCACGGCATACCTGACGATGAACAGGACAACATCTTCAAGATGTTTCACCAGATTGGACGGTCGCCGGACATTGCCGCGGAAGGAACCGGCATTGGGCTTTATGTGTGTAAGCTTTTGATCGACGGGATGGGCGGCCGGATCGGTTTCGAAAGCACGGAAGAGATGGGCAGCACGTTCTGGATCGAACTTCCCCAGGCTTCACGGGAAGGGTGAATCTGCCGTACCCTAAGTCTTGGGTACGGAAGGGAATTGAACAGGAATGACCGAACGTCATAACTGGGGTCCGCATCAATGGGCCGACTACATCATCGCGGCGCACGGTCGGACCGTAGCGTCGATTGTCGAGACAGGGAAGCGGTGGGGCGAATACAGGGCAGCCGTTCATGCCGAAAAGCAAATCGGCTGGGGTGACAAGGTGTTCGACCTGACCGGCTATGGGAAGCGCAGCGCCAACCGTCACATCCTGATCCATGAGAAATTGAGTCCCATTGGGACCCGATATGCCGAACTACCGTCGTCCTGGCGCGCCCTTTCGGAACTGGCGCGGCTGGACACCGACAAGATCGAAACCCTGCTCGACGCGGGGCTCGTCACACGGTCATCCACCCGCAAGGACATCGTCGCCGCGGTCACGCTCGCCCGGGATATCCTACCCCAAGACTTCCGCATCGCCTTTGGCGGCGACTACTGCGACGACCTGCGCGAAGCGATGGCGGACTTCCAGGCTGTCACCGAGGTGGCCAAAGGCGAAACCACGAAGGGCAGCAGTGCGCCCCCTGACGCCGCCGTTCCTGCCGCCGGGGCCGACCCCCGCGTCCGGTCGGTCCTGAACCGGCTGCGCGGGTTCAACAAATGGGTCGACACCGCCGAGAACCCGTTCGACCACCCCGATGCCAGACGGGAAATGGTCGGCTTCATCAAGCACTGGGCCGGCGAGCTAGGACTTACCGTCACGGAGAAACCTGGTTAGCGGCCGATCTCAATGTGCTTTACGCTGCCGGCGTTATCTCGAAAGGTTCACCCGAGGCCGACAGTCATCCCACCGCAGGTGTACAACGTCTGGCCGGTCATGAAGCCGGACTTCTCGGTCAGGAAGAACGTCACCGCATGGGCGACGTCGTCCGGCGTGCCCAGGCGCTTGACCGGCACCGCGTCGATGATGGCCTGGGTGCGCGGGCTGCCCGGCGGGTTCACAGTATTGAACAACTCCGTCGCAATCGGGCCAGGGGCGACCGTGTTGACGGTGATGCCCCGTGCGGCCAGTTCCAGCGCCCAGACCCGCGTCATGGAGGCGATCCCGCCCTTCGTCGCCGCATAGGCGGTGCGCAACTCCTTGCCCAGCGCGACGCGGCTGGAAATGTTGACGATCCTGCCCCAGCCGACGCGCTCCATCGCCGTCACCGCGCGCTTTGCGCAGAGGGTGGGCGCGATCAGGTTCAGCGGCACCAGCTTTTCAAAGTCTTCCGCCTCGGTCTCTTCGAGCGAATGCGCGATGGAGGCCCCCGCATTGTTGACCAGCCCGACCATCGGCCCAAGCGCCTCGATCTTATCGAAAGCCGCGTGGATCGCCGGAATGTCGGTCATGTCGGTCCGAATGAAACTCTCGCCCTCCATCGGGTCGCAAGCATTGATGTCCAGGTTCACGACCCGCCAGCCCGCGGCCAAAGCCTGGGTGACGCAAGCCCGCCCGATGCCGCTGGACCCGCCCGTGACCACCACGATTTTCCCGCTCATTGTTCCGCCCCTTTTCTCTTTCAATGGTGTTTGGCACCCATCGGTAAAGGCGGCCTTGTTCCCCTGTCAACCAGATCGGCTGGCGATGGTAGGCGCCCCAAGCGTTGCTGTACGGGTGGGGAGGGGGGCGCTGATATAGAGAAACGGATAATTCGTGGCAGCGTCGTCGACGGGACGACGACGGGAGTACCACGCCATACCGAAATCAGCGGCGGGTCAGGTATAAAGTAAAGCGTCACCGTAATTAGTCACCGTAATTACCAACTCAGTGAATCGGTTGCGGTGGATTGGGGGCGGTTCGGATGGTTGCGAAGGCAAATCAATTGGGAATTTGCGTGCATTCTTAGAACGGAAGCTTGATTGAAGAGTAGGAGTCGGGACCGTACAGAATCACATTTGTCCCGTAATTGGCCAAAACAACGGGCCAGAGGCGCCGGACCTGCAAGTAGATGAACGTCAAGATGGTGGCGAAAACGACCCCTTCCAGCACCGCGTCAACCCCGGCACCCCATAACGATAATCCAAAAAGCGATGAAGGAATGAGTACCAGAAACCATCTGTTCGTGGTTTTTGTTTCCAGCCATTGTATTGCCATCCGCCTAAAAACGACTTCGTCGGCAATTGCCGAGAAAATAAAGACGATCGTCAGGTCGTAAATCGCCGTGTCCGGACTGGCTATCCGCGGTAGTGCATACCATCCGCCGATTTCCGGGAAATCCGCTAACGGCCGCCCAATTGCGTAATGACACGCAAGTCCGAATGCACAAGCGCCGACGGCGTATGCAAGCATCCGGGTGACGTATACTTGCTGAGCCGGCACGTTGAACGCCCCGCGATCCGGTCGACTTATCATTGCGATGAAGAACGTGATGACAACGAGCTGGATGATGTGGAAGTTGTACAGATAGTCCGGCATGTGGTTGAGCCAGACGTATCCAAAGTCGTTCGCATAGAAAAATGCGGCCAGAAGAAGGAACTCCGGTCCATATCGGCTTCTTGCATGGTGCAGCAAACTGAGATCGGTCATGACGGCAACTTAAAAAGTATCAATCCATTCAAGTTTGCTCGCAGAACACGTTCGTGTCTAGCCGTGGCATCATCAGTTTGCGGCGGGAGACCGCGGCGGCCTCGTCGCTTTAGAAAATCGTTGCTTTAGAAAACGGGACACACGATGAGTGGCTTAACCTTGGCCCGTATTATTAATATTGGAACTACGGTGGCAGTTTACTTATTTTTATTTCTTCAAGTCCAGCCAAGGGACAGTTCCAACCGCCCAGTTAATTAAGTAAACTGTCACCGTAACCTAGGTGATTTTGATTACGGTGACAGTGATTACGGTGACCGTTTACTTAACTCCCTGTCCGCTGACTTCCCCACCAACAACTCCCCCGCCCAAATCCCGGAATGCACCAAATCCGCCATCTGTTCTTTCAACGTGTCGGCGGACAGGCGCACGGCGTTGGAACTGGCGTTCACGACGCTGCGGGCCAAGACCAGTTCGCGGGTCGGTTTACGATCATTGTGTAGAGTGCACTGTCACCGTAATTGTTTGTGTTAAGAAACTTTGTCACTTGTTAAAAAAATGAAGAAAGAAAACGAGATTGGGGCGTTTAGTAAAAGTCGCACTGATGCGCTGAGTATCGGAATGAGATTGTCATAGTTGGAATTTTAGCTGAATAAAACTTTGCTCGTGTAAGTGTTTCAAATCGAAGGGTTGATGAGACGTACTGCGCTATATCTACTAGTCCAAGAAAGTCTTTATTCCTCTTGGAGCGTATAGTTTGTGCGTCTTCCAAATAATATATCAGAACCGCCGCGTGCTTTTCCATAGGAGACGCCAGATAGCTGCGTAGTTCGGACGCGCGTTGTTCCTCACTACTGCTTTTCCCGGGTTTAAATATGCCGTCCCTATTCTTCCTGACGATCTGTTGCTCATTGGTGATATAGATTTCGCCCATGCGCCGTAATGTATCAAATCTCTTAGCCATGTTCCGGTCACTCAGTTTTTTCTCCTTTTGAATTCGGATGCGAGCACTTTCGAGCGCTTCACCTGTCAACGGCTCACCATTATCATATACACTTTCGACTGTAATCGGGGTGTACTCTGGATTCGAGGGAACACACACAAAATCAAAAGTGCTTTCGATACTCGAGCTCTCCGCCGGAAGGTACTGTTTGAGATCATTCCATATGACAAGGCGGCATTCGGTAACTGTCTTAAAGGCATCAAGTAGGTGTTCCCGGACAAATCCTGTATAGCTATTAATTGTATATTTCCCATCTAACTTCGCCCCGAGGTCGAGTAACTTCTTAAGCAAACCGTTAAGTTCGGCACCTGCTTCACCTTCCACGGCAATATTCTTTTGTTCTCCGGAGAACTGAACCTCGTCGCAGAACTTTTTGGCGAAATCCTGGATTGTGCCTAACATCTCCTGGTTTAGCGAAGCCGCATCCGCGCTAGGCACTGCAGACATACCCAGGAATAATATAAAGACGGCTCGGGAAACCAATGAATTAAGCAGACATTGCATCGGAGTCCTCCAATCGAGTTTTGTGGTATTATAGTATATAGGCAGGGCTTCAAGAAATGAACTCCCTTTTTGGTTGCTGCGAAATGAGCGTTGAACCGAGTAAAAGGAATTCGTCAGCGCATTTGCATTAACGCTGTATCGAAACTTCAGGTGGCTGCATTTCCTGACAACAACTCCCCCGCCCAAATCCCGGAATGCACCAAATCCGCCATCTGTTCTTTCAACGTGTCCGCGAACAACCGCACCGCGTTGGAACTGGGTTTGACGACGCTGCGGGCCAGGACCAGTTCGCGGGTCAGTTTCGGGTCGATGACCGGGGCGGCGCTGAGTATGCCGGCCTGCGCCTCCGCCCGCACGGAGGCGAGCGGCAGGACGGTGTAGCCCAAACCGCGCAGGACGAGGTCTTTCAGCGTCTGCAATGAATCCGCTTCGACCGAAACCTTGAGCGCGATCCCGGCATCGCCGGCCTTTTCCTCGATCAAGGCGCGCAAGCCGTGGCGCGGGCCGGGCAGGACCAGCGGCAGGTCCGCCAGCGTCTCGAACCGCACAGACCGGTCCAGCGACAGGTCGGCGCCCGCGGGGCCGATCAGGAAGAGCGGCTCGACGATCAGGGGTTCCGGCTTCAACTGCTGCACCCCATGGGTGTTGTACATCACGGCCAGGTCGACCTCGCCCCGTTGCAGGAAATCCAGCAGATAGCCGCTGAAGGCGGGGACGATGCGGATCGTCACGTCGGGATATTGTTTCGCGAACCTTTCCACCAGCGGCCCCGCGATGACCTCCCCGGCCGTCGGCGGCACGCCCAGGCTGACCGTGCCGCGCACCGTCGCCTTGGAGGATGACAGTTCGACCCGGGTTTCCTCCACCAGCCGCAGGATGGTCGCGGCCCGTTCCGCCAGGATCTGCCCGGCCGCGGTCGGGACCATGCCGCGCCCGTGCCGGGTGAACAACGGGGTCGACAGCTCTTCCTCCAGCAGTTTGATCTGCCGGCCCAGCGCCGGCTGGGCGATGTTGAGCCGGTCGGCGGCCTTGGTCAGGCTGCCGAGTTCCGCCACCTGTAAAAAGGTTCGAAGCTGTTTGATGTCCATGAACTATAAAATTCCAGCATATCTATTAAGCTAACATGCTATTTGTTTATCAATGGGTCAATTGATACGCCTATCCTCCGTGTCGCCGCACCGGCCGCACTGTAGGCCCTTGGCAGGCGACCCATTCCGGAGGAACAGGATGAGCACCGACGAAACCCCGCAACCTTGGCAGGACCAGATTCTGCCGATCCTGAAGAAATTCGATGTGAAACACATCGCCTATGTGCCGGATGCCGGGCATAGCGCCGCCATCAATCAAGCGGAGGCGGACCCGGACATCACCGCCGTCACGCTGACGACGGAAGAAGAGGGTATCGGCTATCTTGCCGGCGCCTGGCTGGGCGGGCAGCGCGGCGCGATGCTGCTGCAATCCAGCGGCGTGGGGAATTGCATCAACACGCTGGCGTTGGCGGAACGTGCGCGCTTCCCGCTGCTGATGCTGGTGACCATGCGCGGCGACTGGGCCGAATTCAACGGCTGGCAGAACCCGATGGGGCAGGCGACCGAACCGGCGCTGAACCTGATGGGGGTGCGCACCTGGCGCGCCGACAAGCCTGAAGATGTCGAGCCCCTCGTGCGCGGCGCGGCCGGCATGGCCTTCAACGGGGATGCGTCCTGCGCCGTCCTGCTGGGACAACGCCTGATCGGAGAAAAGAAATGGGTGAAGTAAATTCAGGGACTCTTCTCGACCGCCGCGCGGCGGTGGCCCGCCTGCTCGAGGGGCGCAAGGATCTGCTGGTCGTGACCGGGCTCGGCTCGCCCTCCTACGACGTGATGGCGGCGGGGGACCATGACAACAACTATTACCTCTGGGCCGCCATGGGCAGCGCCACGACGGTGGGCCTGGGCCTCGCCATGTCGCAACCGGACAAGACCGTGCTGGTCCTGACCGGCGACGGGGAGGTGATGATGGGCGTCGGCGCGCTGGCGACGGTCTCGATCACGGGGCCGAAGAATCTGACCATCGGCGTCATCGACAATGGGCTGTTCGGCGAAACCGGCCAACAGCGCAGCCATGCGGGGCGGGGAATCGAGATATCCAAACTGGCGGCCAGCATGGACTTCGCCTGGACGGGTATTATCGATGACGAGGCCGGGATCGACGATCTGCGCGACCGTCTTTCTCATCGTGACGGGCCGCAACTGGCGACGATCAAGGTGACGGGGGAGAATGCGCCCCGCGTCCTGCCGCCCCGGGACGGGGTCCATATCAAGAACCGCTTCCGCGCGGCGCTCGGTTTCGAGCCGATCTGACGGGACGTCCAACGGAAAGATCGAGCGGCCAGGGTAGAGCGGAAAAGGTAAGAGGAAAACTTCATGCAAAACAGCAGCATCGGCGAAGGGTACGAGGATATCAGGGACGCGGTCCGCGCGCTCTGTGCCGAATTTCCATCCGAGTATCACCGCAAGGTGGACGAGGCGCGGGGATATCCCGAGGAATTCGTCGATGCGCTGACCAAGGCGGGCTGGATGGCGGCCCTGATCCCGGAGGAATTCGGCGGGTCCGGCCTGGGCCTGACGGAGGCCTCGGTCATCATGGAGGAAATCAACCGGGCGGGCGGCAATTCCGGCGCCTGCCACGGCCAGATGTACAACATGAACACGCTGGTCCGGCACGGCTCGGACGAACAGCGGCAGCGTTACCTGCCCAAGATCGCCAGCGGTGAATTGCGGCTGCAATCCATGGGCGTGACCGAACCGACGACCGGGACCGACACGACCAAGATCAAGACCACGGCGGTGAGGAAGGGCGACCGCTATGTGATCAACGGGCAGAAGGTCTGGATCTCGCGCATTCAGCATTCCGACCTGATGATCCTGCTGGCGCGCACCACGCCACTGGACGCGGTGAAGAAGAAGTCGGAAGGCCTGTCGATCTTCCTGGTCGACTTGAAGGAGGCCATCGGCAACGGCATGACCGTTCAGCCCATCGCCAATATGGTCAATCATGAGACCAATGAGCTGTTCTTCGACAATCTGGAGATCCCGGCGGAAAACCTGATCGGGGAGGAGGGGATGGGCTTCAAATACATCCTCACCGGCCTGAACGCGGAACGCGCCCTGATCGCGGCGGAATGCATCGGCGACGGCTATTGGTTCGTCGAGAAGGTCTCCGACTATGTCCGGGAAAGGGTCGTCTTCGGCCGCCCGATCGGCCAGAACCAGGGCGTTCAGTTCCCGATCGCGGAAAGCTATATCGAGGTCGAGGCCGCGAACCTGATGCGGTTCGAAGCCTGCCGCCTGTATGACGAGGGCAAACCCTGCGGGGCGCAGGCGAATATGGCGAAATACCTCGCCGCCAAGGCGTCCTGGGAAGCAGCGAATGCCTGCATTCAGTTCCATGGCGGTTTCGGCTTCGCCTGCGAATACGATGTGGAGCGAAAGTTCCGGGAAACCCGTCTTTATCAGGTCGCCCCGATCTCGACCAACCTGATCCTCAGCTATGTCGCCGAACATGTGCTCGATTTGCCGAGGTCCTTCTGATGGCGGGCGCCGGGCGGTTGCCGCTTGAAGGACTGACGGTCGTCGCGGTCGAACAGGCTGTCGCGGCACCCTTTTGCACCGCCAGGTTGGCCGATGCCGGGGCGCGGGTGATCAAGATCGAACGGCCGGAGGGGGATTTCGCGCGCGGCTACGACGCCGCCGTTTCGGGCCAGAGCAGTTATTTCGTCTGGCTCAATCGGGGCAAGGAATCCGTCGCGCTCGATCTCACCACGGCCGACGGGAAAGCCGCCCTGCAAGCTTTGTTGGAGGAGGCCGACGTGCTGGTCCAGAACCTCAAGCCCGGCTCGCTCGAACGGCTCGGTTTTGGCCCGGACGCCTTGCGCAAATCGCATCCGCGCCTGGTAATCTGTTCAATCAGCGGCTATGGCGAAACCGGTCCTTTTGCGGAACGCAAGGCTTACGATCTGCTGATTCAGGCGGAATCCGGCCTGTGTTCCATCACCGGCGGGCCCAGCGAACCGGCCCGCGTCGGGATTTCCATCGTCGATGTCTCCACCGGCGCTACCGCCCATGCCGCGATCCTGGAAGCCTTGATCGCGCGCGGCGTCACGGGGGACGGGGCGGATATCCGTGTTTCCATGTTCGACGTGATGGCCGATTGGCTGACCGTGCCGTTGCTGCAGCATGAAGGCGGCAAGCCGCCGAAGCGGATCGGCATGGCGCATCCGTCGATCGCGCCCTACGGAGTCTTCACGACGAAGGACGGGAAACAGCTTCTTATTTCGATACAGTCTGAGCGCGAATGGAAGAAATTCTGTATCACTTTTTTGCAGGATCCGGCGGCCGTCACCGACCCGACCTACGCCAGCAATGTCGCTCGGGTGAAGAACCGGACGGCGACCGACGACCTCGTCGGATCCGTCTTCGCCGAATTGTCCGAGGAAGAAGCCCGCGCGCGCCTGACCGACGCCGATGTCGCCTTCGCGGGTGTCAACGATATGGGCGACTTGTCCCAGCACCCGCATCTGCGCCGAGTGACGGTGGAGACGGAAGCCGGGCCTGTATCTTATCCCGCGCCCGGCCCGATCTTCATCGGCGCGGAACGGCAATACGGTGCCGTTCCCGCCCTTGATGAACATAAAGAAACGCCGCCGAAACGCGGCTGACCGCCGGCGGTTCTATTTCAGGACGGACGCCGCCGTCGGAATGATCCGCTCGACCTTGATGGTTTCCCGATTGATGCAGGCGCCGACGCGATCGCTGAGGTTGTTCTTCCATTCGTCGCTTTCATAAACCGCCGCATAGAGCGCCTTGCGATGCTCTTCATCCTCGAACCGGCGGATCCAGATATACAGTCCGTCATTGTTTTCGACGCGGAAACTGCCGGCGATGACCATGCCGCGGGCCACCTGCATCGGGATGATTTCCTTTTCCATCAGCTCGATCCATTCGTCGATCTTGCCGGGGCGGATTTCGTAGGTACGCAATTCGTAGAACGCCATGTCTTCCTCCATCGCAACGCGTTGATTCCATTGCGGGGAGCATTCCATAGGGCAACGCGCCGCGCCAGCGGATATGCGCCTGGATTTATGACGCGGGGTAAACTTTTAAAGCGTGTCCTGGAACTGGACCTGTTGGCCCAGCGGCGTGCCCAAAAGCTCGTCTTCCCGCATCACCGTGTTGCCGCGGATGATCGTGGCCATGGGCCAGGCGGTGACGCGCTTGCCGTCATAAGGGGTCCAGGCGGATTTGCTCTTGATCCAGCCATCGGTGATTTCCCGGTCGGCCTTCATGTCGACGACGGTGAAGTCGGCGTCATAGCCGACCGCGATACGGCCCTTGCCGGCGATGCGGAAAATGCGCGCCGGTCCGGTGCTGGTCATATCCACGAAGCGTTCCAGCGTCAGGCGCCCTTCATTCACATGGTTCAACATGATGGGAACCAAGGTCTGAACCCCGGTCATGCCGCTTGGGCTTTGCGGGTAGGGTTTGGCCTTTTCCTCAAGCGTATGCGGGGCGTGGTCGGACCCGATGACGTCGACGATGCCGTCGGCGACAGCGCGCCATAGGGCGTCGCGCTGTTCCGCGTCGCGGATCGGCGGGTTCATCTGGGCCCGCGACCCAATGCGTTCGTAGTCATCGGGCGCGCAGAGGGTCAGGTGCTGCGGTGTCGTCTCCACACTGGCGATATGCTTGTGGCGGGCCAGTAGCGCCATTTCCTCGCCAGTTGTAATATGCAGGACATGGACCCGCCGGCGGGTTTCTTCCGCCAGTTTCAGTATCCTTTGGGTCGCTTTCAGGCAAACCTCCACATCGCGCCAGACCGGATGCATCGTGACCGGCGCGCCGTCGGCGACCAAATGCGCCCGTTCCTGCAGGCGGTCATTGTCTTCGGCATGAACGGCGACGACGCGCCGCCCAGCGCCCAGAATGCCGCGGATGGTTTCGTCATCGGGGGAGAGCAGGTCGCCGGTCGAAGCGCCCATGAAGATCTTCACCCCGCAGATGCCCTTTTTATACTCAAGTTCCGGCAGTGTTGCGATGCTCGCCGCCGCCCCGCCGACATAAAAGGCAAAATCGGTCCAGGACCGGCCTGCCGCGCGGTCCAGTTTGTCGTCTATGGCCTCCGCCGTGATGGTCAGTGGAGAGGTATTCGGCATCTCGAAAAAGGCCGTGACGCCGCCCGCCGCCGCGCCGGCCGACCCGCTGGCCAAATCTTCCTTGTGCGTCGGCCCAGGTTCCCGGAAATGAACCTGGCTGTCGATCACGCCGGGCAGGACGTGAAGGCCGGTGCAATCCATCGTCTCCGTGGCATCGGCGGATGAAAGGCTGCCAATCGCGATCACCTTGCCGCCGGAAATGCCGACATCAACGTCTTGGCGTCCCGAGGGAGTAAGGACAGTGCCGCCTTTGAGAAGGAGGTCGAAGAGAAGGGCGGCCATGGCATTTCCTTTCTGTTACCGAACGGGTTGGAGGCTGCGCGACTCTAAGCACGCTGTGTCCGGCCCTGCAACGGGCCCCGGCGTCAAACAGAGCGAAGCGGTGTAAAGACCCGGCTTGTTTATAGGCCCGGTCTTTTTAGAAGCCCGGATTGGCAACAAGACTTGGATTGCGCCTGAAACACGGTACGTTTCAAGGAAAGATCGATCAGGGGGTGGCTATGATTGAGGCAACGGAACACCCGAAGTCATTTGTCGAAGTCAAAGGCAAGCGGATGGCCTATGTGGAAATGGGCGAGGGCGATCCCATTGTCTTTCTGCACGGCAATCCGACCTCGTCTTATCTGTGGCGGAACATCATGCCGGAATTGACCGGTCACGGGCGCTGCATCGCGCCCGACCTGATCGGCATGGGGGACAGCGACAAGCTGGAACCGTCCGGACCGGACCGGTATCGCTTCGTTGAACATAGGGATTATCTGGACGGATTCTTGGATGCGGTGGGCGCGACCGGCAATGTCATCCTGGTCGTCCACGATTGGGGATCGGCGCTTGGTTTCGACTGGGCGAACCGCAACCGCGGCAGGGTCCAGGGCATCGCCTATATGGAAGGCATTGTCCGGCCCATCGCCTGGGACGAATTCAACCAGGATGCACGACCGGTTTTCGAAGGCTTTCGGTCGGATAAGGGCGAGGCGATGGTGCTGGAGAAGAACATCTTCGTCGAACGTGTTCTGCCGGGATCGATCCTGCGCGGGTTGACCGACGCGGAAATGGCGGTCTACCGCCGGCCCTTCGAGACACCGGGGGAGGACCGCCGCCCGACCCTGACCTGGCCGCGTCAGATCCCTTTGGACGGTATGCCCGAAGACGTCACCGCCATCGTCGCGGATTACGCCACCTGGATGGCGGGGAACGACGTGCCGAAACTGTTTGTGGACGCTGACCCCGGGGCGATCCTGATCGGCCCCCAGCGGGAGTTCTGCCGGGGATGGAAGAACCAAACCGCCGTTACCGTGAAAGGCAGTCATTTCATCCAGGAAGATTCACCGGGTGACATTGCCGGGGCGCTGCGGGGATGGGTCGCCGGTATTCGCGGATGATCCAGGCGGTTCGGGAGTTTTAGATGCTGGAAGCCTTGAACTTCATCGTCGATCAGGTCGGCTTGTCGGGTCTGCTGCTGAATGCCGCGATCCTCGCGTTGATTTTCGGTGGTGGCGCGAAACGGCGCGTCCTGGGCATTGCCCTTCTTGTCGTTGCAATGCCTCTGTCATCACGGATCGCGGCGCTGCCCCTGGATGCGACAACGGTCGAGTTCGATGCATTCCCGCCCAGCCTTCGTGGCGACGCGGTCGTGGTTTACGGGGCAGGGGTGTTTGCCGATCCGACCGGCGGGATGTGGCCGACCGGCGCCTCTACCAGTCGGGCCGCGGTAGGGGTGGCTCTCTCCAAGAGCTTGAATGTGCCATTGGTCGTCAGCGGCGGCATCGTCAGACCCGATTTGGCCGCCGAAGCCCTGGTCCTTGCCGAAGTGTTGCGACTGCCGCCGGAAACAGTGCTTGAGTCGAAAGCAGGCACGACCGCTGAAAATGCGCACTATGTCGCTGAAATTTGCGACCAGCGTGACTGGGATTCAATCATTCTGGTGACCAGTCGGGAGCATACGCGGCGCGCGGTGGCCGCTGCGCGGACGGCAGGAACCGATGTTGCCGAGGTGATTGCTGCTTCCGGCGGTCCGGTGCCGGTCGGTTTGGCGGACTTTATCCCGGGGGCCAGTGGACTGAGCCATTGGAGGCCGATCATCCACGAATATGTCGGCATCCTTTGGTACATCCTTTCCGGTGGGATCGATCCCGGGACTTTGCTCCAATAAGGTTTTGTCCGATAGGGAAGGGTGCGGCGATCGGGCCGTAAACCCGTTGATCGGCCCTTGCTTGGCTGGTTGAGTAGGATCATACCCCAATGCGGATCGACACATTCGGGATCGCAAAACCCGGGACGGCAAAACAAGGGAGAGAATGGGAATGGATAATTGGCTTCCGGATTTCAGGTTGGACGGCAAGGCAATCCTGGTCACCGGCGCATCGCGCGGGTTGGGCCTGGCGATGGCACAGGCGATGGCCGCCAGCGGCGCGACCGTCGTGCTGAACGGGCGCGATGAGAAAAATCTGGAGGAAGCATGTAAGGCCTTCGCCGAAGCCGGCCTTAGCGCCGATATCGCCCCTTTCGATGTGTTGGACATGGACGCGGCGGAAGACGCCTTGGCGGAAATCGGGAAACGCCACGGGGGGCTCTATGGCTTGATAAACAATGCCGGTCACCAGCACCGCAGTCCTTTGGAAGAGTTTTCCGATGACGCCTTTCAGGAATTGATCGCGGTGCATTTGACCAGCGCGTTTCAACTGTCCAAACGCGCCGCCAAGATGATGCTGGATACTGAAATACTGGATGAATCCAAACCCGTCGACCGGGGGCGCATTATCAACATCTGTTCCGTGCTTTCCAGTCACGGACGACCGACGGTTCCGGCCTACGCGGCGGCAAAGACGGGGCTGGTTGGGCTGATACGCGGCTTGGCCGCGGATCTTGGCCCTCGCGGCGTTAATGTGAATGGCATCGCGCCGGGCTATTTCCTGACCGAGATCAACAAACCTTTGTTGGCGGACAAGGCGTTCACGGCCTGGGTCGAGAACCGGACGCCGATGGGGCGTTGGGCGGATCCGCGTGAGTTGGGCGGGGCGGCAGTTTATCTGATGTCACCCGCGGCGTCTTTCGTGAACGGTCACGTCCTGTCTGTAGACGGTGGCATGACGGCGGTACTTTGAGGCGGGCTTAAAAAAGGATCTTGGAAGACGGGAAGGCAAAAAAAACGGGGCGTCCAAGACGCCCCGTTTGAAAATCGATATCGGTTAAACGTTAAGCGGCCAGCGAGGAATCGTTCCATGCACTGGTTTGCTTGCAGTTCGAACAAATCCGTTCACCCGGCCAGGAACTGTTGAACTCGTTCCGGCACATGAGGCATTTCCGGGGCTTCGTCTCATACTGACGGTCGGAACGCGGCTTCTTGTTCTTTTCGGAATCGCTCATCTACTCTCTCACCTTCTACAGTTTCCGCCCCGGCGCTTTGTTTTTTTAGACAAAGACTTTTGTCGCACGGAACCTGATGGAACCGTCAATTTGCGCAGCAGTGCGGATTGAATTTTTGAACAATGCTGAAATTCAGCAACCAACGTCGTGGACGAGATATATAGGACATCTGTCACAGAAATGCAAAGATTTTTGCCTTAAAGGACATCCGTGGTGCAGTGCAATATACGCTTCCGAAAGCATATCAATAACTTGGCCCGAATAGCTGCTGTAGGATTAGTTTCCCTATACCTTTTCGGCTGCAGTTCATACCGAGGTATTAGCGTCCGTTCATCCAACGAAAACGTCTCGGAAGCCTTTCTGACAGCGGCTTTGGGGCGGGAGGGGCGGTTCTCCGATGACGTGCTTTCGAAATGGTGTGGGCCGGTCGGCGTGACCCTGCCCGCGGCAGTGCCCGATGACCGCCGCGAGCGTGTTTTGAGTGAGCTGAATTCGCTTTCCGGGTTAACGGCTGTTGACTTCCAGGTGGGGGCTGATCCGGGCATAGAAATGCACTATCCTGCGACTTCCACAGAAATGGGTATATTGATTGCGGCCCTACCGATCGACTCGGCGGCGAATCGCCGCCGCGTGACAAGCGCGCGGTGTTTTTTCGTCCTTCAGGCGGACCAGGAGACAGGCTGCCTTTTCAAGGCGGATGTCGTTCTGCCCGCGGCGCTTGATGGGCCGTCCTTCGATCACTGTATCGTGGAGGAGTTTAGCCAGTCCATGGGGCTGCCGAACGACATCGACGCGGGCGATGGGTCCATATTCAGCCGGACCGGCCGCCCGCAGGCGCGAACGCCGCTGGACGACCTGTTCCTGAAAGTACTCTACGACCCTGCCTTGGAGGCTGGATCAAGCCGGACGGAATTGGAAGCCGCGGTTCCGGATTTGATCCGCAAGCATCGCTAGGAAGACCCGGCGGCGCCCGTGGATCACTGCGAAGCCACTTTGCCCAGCGTGAAGTCCAAGCCCCGCGAATAGATCAGCGGCCAGTGCTGGTATTGGGCGTATTTCTGTGACAGGGCCGGCACTTCGTCTTCGGAATAGTGCACGATTTCGCGCACGGTCAGGTTTCCGTCGCGGGGATCCGTGTCCGCCTTGCCGGCCATTGCTTCGATCAGGGCATAGGTGAACACGCCGTGGCCCAATTCCTCATGCTCGACCGCGAATTGTTCCTTGGCAGTGGCGGAGACGATGTGGAGACCGACAGACTGACCCAGCTTGCGTATCACGCGGCGGTCCATCTGGTCTTGGAAGCCGGCAACGGCGGTTCCGGATTTACAGGCGTCGATCAGCATGATGACGCGGCGCGCGCCGATCTTTTCGATGTAATCCTTCATACTGCCGGCCGACAGCGCGCGTCGTTCCAGGCGATTGTTGGATAGGGGAAGCTCGAATTCGTAAGTGACGAAATAGAAGTCCTCGTCCGTCGCCTCGCCGTGACCGGCATAATAGATCACGACCACATCTTCCGGCGCGGTGTTCTCCAGGTTCGCCAGGGCCTGCTGCATACCGCGCCGCGTCGCTTTGTCGTCAAAGACCTCGATAAGGCGTACCTCGCCGAAAATCTGGCCATACTCGGCTTCCATGATCTGTTGGATGCCGCGCGCGTCCGGCAGGGCGTAGTTCAGCTTCAGCTGGGGGTCCAGATAGTCGTTTATGGCGACGGTCAGCACATGCAGGACAGGTTCGCGTGGCGGCGCCTGGACGTCCACGGCGACCAGATTGGTGGCGCCCAGGATGGACTCGGAACTCACCGCGTTGGAATGGAACAGGTTCTGTCCGGCGATGGGCCGCAGCCGGTAGGTCGCGGTGATGGTCTTCAGGCCCTTGCTGCTCTCATCCTCGTCTTGCGAGACGATACGGTCGGGGGAGACCAGCTTGGTATTGTGGAACAGAAAGAAGCCGTTGATGCCGCCGCCTTCGTCCGTCACCGTCACCGGGACGTCGATTTCGGTCAACGCGTCGAGTTTCATTTGCGGCGGCAGGTCGACCGTTGCTGTCGGGGGCGGCAGGATGCCTTCATCCCAATTGGGAACGCCCGGCGCCAGAAGCTGCCCGACACCCAATCGCTTTTTCTCAAGCAAATCGGGCTCGTAGAGATTGTCGGTGAAATTGTCGATCGGCAGTTCCAGCGTTTCGCCGACCCAAGCCAGATTGGAAAGCGCCCGGCTGTTTCCGTCGAACCGACCGTCCTTGTCGACCACAGCCCATCCATGTTCCGTCGATATCAGTTGAATGATCAGGCTGCCGTCCTTGCGGTTCCAGATCCGGGTGACGCCGTCATCCCCGAAGGTGATCACACGGTTCGGATCGGCATCGAAAGAAACGCCCTCAATCCGTCCCGCATGGGCCTCTATGATCAGGGGTTTGCCGGGTGACGCCGTGTCCCAGATCAGCAGGTTCTTCTCTGCCTCGACCGCGGCGACGGCCGCACCGGTCGGTTCCACGGCCAATCCCGCGATTCCGCGGGACGCGCCGGCAAACCGGGTGCCGACGATATCCGAATCGACACGCCAGCGGGCGACGCCGCCAGTGTTGTCCGCGGTATAGAATTCGGTCTCGTCGATGCCGAAACGGGCATCGGTCAGCGCTGCGTCCGTGACCGATGCACTGCGCACCACGGCGCCGGAAGACGCTTCCACGACGCGTACCGTGCCATCGGCCGTACCAATCAAGATGAACTGGCCGGTCGTACCGACATCGACATTCGTGGCCGTTGCGCCATTGCCGGGGAAACTGCGTGCAATGGAAAAGTTGCTCAACGTCAACAACGTGGCCGACCCGTCCGCATGCCCGACGATTGCCGCAGCGCCGTCCGGGCTCAAGGCCAAAGCCGTCGGGGCGGGGCCGGACAACGCCGCCCGGCCGAGGGCGCCGGCCTGATCCGTGCTCCACAGGGACAATGCCCCGTTGGTTTCGACAATAGCGAAACGCCGGCCGTCAGACGCGAAGGCGACAGCGGCCGCCGTCGCGGACAGCCGGTCTTGGCGGCGGATTTCCCTTCCTTGCTGCAAATCCCATAGCCGGGGACGACCGTCTCCGGAAACCGAGACCATGTACTGTCCGTCCGGCCCCAGCGCCAGGGCTTCAATCGGCCCGGCTGAGTTTTCGACCCGCAGGCGCAGCCGCTGGCGTTCAACGGCAAGCTGGACGTTCTTCTGAATGGCGCGGCGCAGTTGCCGCAACTGCGCGTCGGCGGGCGTGGTGGCCGCGACCGAGGTGCCAACGGCCACGCAGACGGCCAACAGGAAGGACGCAAACCCGCGCGGCAGGGAGGGACGGTTTCTCGTCATAATCGGGGCTCCTTGGTGCTTTTGCCATTGCGCGGGCGCTTCCGCGGCACGGCATAGCGTGGGCTTATCTGACAGGCACTCTAACGCAGCGCCGCGCTTCGACCAAAGGGCCAAACTGTGGTATTCAAATGTGATAATTGTGCAACAAAGGTTTAGGTTTTTCTGGTGTTGCAATGCCTCATAAAAAAAACAGAATAAAAACATATGGTTAAGGTTCTTTGGCGAAAGTCTTGTCGGTGTTTCGAAATGCTGAGCCTCATGGATTCTCATGGGGCGGTAGGTTACTTTCATAAGAATTGGGAAATATCCGCGTCGAAATCTCCGTCTTAAGGCGAAATTCCGGTCCAAGGACCTGGGGGAATATGATGAATATGATACTGCGTGCCGTGTCGGTGCTGACCGTTCTGACCGCGTTCTCGCTGGCTACGCCAGCCTTCGCCCAATCAAACGATTTTTTGGATGACCCTGCGCAATCAACGCAACGCGATGAAGCCGGCAAGCAAGGTCTTGTGGGGGCAAACCGCACGATCACCAGCCGGACGCAGGCAGCGGTCAAGAGCGTGCTCCTTCAAGGTATTTTTCGGGCCGATTCAGGTGCGGTGAATACCGCCACCGGGAACCAGCAACAGGTCTCCGTATCTGTCGGTACCGATGAGGAGTTTCCCGACCTGCTGGATGCATCGGCGATATGGGCCAACGCCGCGTTTACGAGTGCGGATGACAGAGTTGTCGATTACACGGCCGAAACGTTGATCCGCACCGGGATCGTCGGGTACGACAAGTTCTTCATGGATAACCTGCTGGTCGGCATCGCCCTGGGACGGACACATTCCAATACCGACTCGATCAGTAATTTCGGCGGCGGCGACAATAGCGGCGAAAACGAGGCGCAGACATCGCTTTATACGCTGTATGGCGCCTACATCCTGAACGACAATGTGTTCTTCGATGCGACGGTCGGTTTGGGTGACGAAGAAGTCGATTTCAAGGCGTTCAACATCGGGACAGGCGCGGCCACGGCGCGGAGCACGACGGAAGGGCTTACGCGCTTTGCATCCGTTGGGGTGACTGCCGTGGTGCCGCTGGAAGAGGTTTGGGCCGTTACGGGTAACGCCAATGTTTTCCGGTCCATTACGGAATATGATGCGATCACCGATCAAGTCGCCAACGTCACCGTCGGAGAGCAGCAATCCGATGTCACCTTGTTGTCGCTCGGCTTGCAGGTTGCGCGGTCTTTCGAGAATGGCGCGTTGGTTCCGTATGCCGGTTTGGCGCTGGAGCATAACTTCCAGGATCAGTTGATCGGGCTGCCCATCGGGGGCGTTGGCGTCAATGGCGTCGACAATCAGACAAACGATAAGACCCAGGCGTTGGTGACGCTCGGTTTGGATTTTTATCCGACGGATGCTGTTGCCGTGTCGCTTGAAGGTCAGCGTTATATCTTGCGCTCGGGTCAGAGTGCTTATGGCGGGTTCTTCAACTTCCGCTACAATTTCTAAGCCGCCGTTCCAGGCGTTGCGTTTGACAAGCCGGTCAGGGTCATGCCCTGGCCGGCTTCTTCTTTGCCGACCATGAATAGAGCGCAAGCGCCGACAGCACGACGACGCCGCCGGTATATTGCGCCCCGGTCAGCGTCTCGCCGAGTAGCACGGCGCCCGCGGCGATCGATATGACCGGTTCCAGGTTGAACAGCATGGCAAGGGCCGAGGCTGGGAAGATCCGAAGGGCGGCGATCTGACTCAAGATCCCCGCGGCGTAAATGACAACCACGATGAGGGAAGCCGTCGCCGCGCCGCCGGTCGTTCCGAAGGACAGACCGCCAAGAAAAGGGGCCGCGGCAAGCGCGACCGCGGCCGCGCCGACATTGGTGCCCGCGATCAGCACCGGCAGTTCGGTATCGGCCAGCAGCACGCGCGATCCCAACACGTAGAGCGGCAAGCAACACGCGCCTAAGAAGGCAAGCGCGATGCCCCGGATGTCCAGGCTTTGGAAATCCGGACCGATTGCCAGTGCAAGACCGGCAAACGCGCCCAGGAAACAGAGGAACCGAAAAGGCGTCAGGCGCGCACCGCCCGCCAAAGGTTCGAACACGGCGACCAGTAGAGGCCATGTGTAGAGGATCATTGCCGCGAGCCCGACCGGGATATAGACGACCGAGGCGAAGTAACACATGCCCTGCATCGCCATGCCCAGCGTGGCCAGCCAGAAGGCACGGCGCCGAAGCATTCGGCCGAACCCCGGCATCCGCGTCCATAGAACGAAGGCGAGGGCGAGGAGGCCGGCGGCGAGGGTGCGGGACGCGGCAAGCGTGATAGGCGTGACGCCGTCCTGATAGGCCAACGCCGCGACCGGCGTGTTCATTGCGAACATAAAGGCGGAAAACAGCGCCAGGACGGGACCGTGCCAAGCGGTCCGGGCGGTTTCCGCTCGCGGGGCGTCGTCGGCGTTCATGGTGTCACTTGCGGTCTTGGGGCGGACCTTCTGTGGCCCGAAGCGGTCAGCCCACCCGGAACGGGTTTCCAATGACGATCCGGTGGAAGCCGCGGTCACGCTTGTACCCGATCATCTTCATATGAACATAGACCGGGCGCTTGAGGTTATCGTCGGGCCAGTACTGAAAATATTGTCCCGTGCCGATGGCGGGCGTCAGGCTTTCGAAGACCGGCATGTCCGACGGAATGTCGCGGACCGGGAAGCCGAACTGATCCGGCGGAACGACCTTGGCGATCAAGCCGGCGGCTTTCTTGAAGCCGACTTCCGCGTCGTCGGCATCCGAATACAGGCGGCTGTCCACTTGAATGGCGACCAAACGGTTGCCGTTACGGGTGTCGAACTGGGCGATGATGGCGGCGGTGTCGTCCAGCCAGGACTCGGCCTTCAGGGAACAGGCGATGAAGCCTTCGCCGACCTGTTTACACACCTTGCTGCGGGCTTTGACCGTTTCCACCGTATCCGACCAAGACAGGCCGAACATCAAGGGCGAATACATTGCCTGATCGGCGGCGAGGACCAGCTTTTCCTGCATGTCTACGTGCTTGGCGCGGGCGGCGAAATCGGCGGCGCGAAGGCCGTCGCCGGTTTCGAATGCGGGGTCGGCGCCAAGCGTCAGCAGCGCTTCTACCCCTTGTCCGTCGCCGATATAGGCGGCTTGCATCAGCGGCGTCATGCCCGTGTCAGAAACGCGATTGGGATCGATGCCGACTTTGCGCAGAATTGGGACGATCCGTTTCAGGCTGGCTTGATCGGCGGACTGCGTCAGAAGCGTCAATATCTCTGCCGACGGGCTTGCGCCCTCGGCAGCCAGGGCCGCGGCATGGTCCGGCCTGCCTTGCAGCAATGCGAAGTCGAGAAGCGGGGTAAGGTCGCGCCGAACAGGTGCTATGGCGCTATCCGATAGGGAGGCGACTTCGACAACTTCGTCAGGGCGGTCGATCAGGGTCAAAAGATCTTCGACCGTTCCCCGCTCGATTGCATCGGCCAAGGCAGCCCGATAGGCCGCGCGTTCCTTGATCGCAGCGGGCTTGCGCAGCGGCCTCGGGAAGGCGGCAGCGGTTTCCAGTTGGGATGCGTCACCCGCCACCGCCGTGGTGAAGGTGCCTTGGCTCACCGCATTCTGCGGGCCTTGGGGGAGAAGCTGAAGGCCGTCATCCACGGTCGCCGCAATTTGGACCGCTTTACCAGCTGATGGCGTGACCGGCGCCTGATCGTGATCCAAGGGCACCGGAAGCGACGCCTGCAGGGCATAGGCTTGTTCCGCCGTCATCGCGGCGGGCGGGGCCGTCGATGCTGCCTCTGGGCCATTGGCGATGTGCTGCTGGACCGGTCCGGTGGGCGCGGCGATGGCGGCCAGTGATGCCGCCAGCATGTTGGCGGCGGGTTGGCGATGTTCCGCTTCCAAGTCCAGGCCGGACGGGGCTGCGGCAACAGCATATGCTTTCACAGGGTCGGCCATCCGCGCCGGCGCCGGGGCGATCCCGGTCTGCGGGCCCCAGGCAACAGGCCATGCAACCGGGTCTTCCTGCGACTGCCTTGCGGTGGATGCAATGCCAGCCGGTTCGGGCGCCTGCGCGAGCTGGGTCGCTCGCATTACGGCTTCGACACCGATGCGCTCGAAGAGGGCGGCGGCGAGTTTTTCCGATTGGTCCGGCGCCATCGCGGAAACCGCAACCCCGGCGGCAAAGGCGCCGACCATGACACCGGCCATCAGGCGGGACCGCATGCTGCGTCGGCGCAGCATGTCTTGGCGCAGTTCGCTTTGCGAGGCCCGGCTTGGCGTGGCTTTCTGTTGTCGGGGTATCAAATCATGACGCAAGCCGTCGAAACGGGTGTCGCCGTGTGGGGCCGACACGGCAGCCACGTCCTCTCGGTCCGCTTCGACCGTCGTGTCGTCGGCGGCATTCTTGGTGGCCGACGGCAGCAAGGGGGCAATCGTTCCCGAAAGGTCCATGCGGATATGATCGGGATGGCTGTTTCCTTGGAGGCCGGCGAAATGCGCCCCGGCGATGTCGACTGTGACGACCTCAAAAAACTCTGTCCGGCCTTTCTGGGGATGAAAGCGCGCTTCCAGCAGACGAACAGCATCGTAAACCGTATCTTGAGCGGCAGTGCCGGTCCGGGTCATGGCGTCGCCGGCATCGGCTATCTGCTCAAGGTTTCGCCAATGTCCCGCTTGCAGGGCCTGTAACCAGTAGGACGTTTCCGCGCCGTCATTTGGGATGGGCTTCGGCATATCGCAACACTCTCGCCATCTTTGAACCGTTCGGCCGCCCGGATGGAAATTCCAGGGTCGGACCTCCACGGTGTTGATTCTCATTGCGAAAACTATATCGCAAAGCACTGATCAGGCAAAAATAAAAAGCCCTGGAACTGTTGCAGTAGTTCGAAGGTATCTTTGTATTCACGGCATCAATTACTTTCAGCTTCCAATACTCCCAAGTGAAAACCCGATCCTTAACAAGAAACCTGAAAGGAAATCCGACCTTGTCACCGGGTCCGTGCAAAGGGTAGGCATCGCCTGATCCCCAAGACACAACCTCAAGGACAGGATTGCGATGCCGGAGACCAAGCACAGAGAGTTGCCCGCCACGCCATGGATGAACCGCTGTGCGGTCATGGGGATCGTGAATGTCACGCCGGACTCGTTTTCCAGCGACGGATTGGCGGGGTCGGCGCAGGCGTCGAGCGATCGGGGATTGGTTGATCGTGCCGTTGCACAAGCCGCCGATTTCATTGAGCACGGGGCAGAGATTCTGGATATCGGCGGCGAAAGTACCCGTCCGGGTGCCGCCCCCGTTCCAGCCGATGAGGAGTTGGACCGTGTCGTGCCGGTAGTGGAGGCCATCGCAAAGCGGTTTCCCGCGACGTTGATTTCCGTCGACACCTACAAGGCCGCAGTCGCGCGGGCCGCTCTCGACGGTGGCGCGCATATCATCAATGACGTCTGGGCCGGGCGGGCGGATGAGGACATGCTGCCCTTGATGGCCGAGAGCGGCGTGCCCGTTGTTTTGATGCATAACAAGGCCCGATGGGGTGTCGCGACCCAGGATGCAAAGCTCGGCGGAAGTTACGATGCGCCGCTCTATGGCGACTTCATGCAGGACATTCTCCACGAGATGCAGGCGATGGCGAAAACCGCCGAGGATGCTGGGGTGCCGCGCGACCTGATCATTCTCGATCCAGGGGTCGGATTCGGCAAAACGCTTGATCAGAATCTGACCTTGATCCGTGACCTGGGCGCGATCCGGAAACTGGGATACCCGGTGCTGTTGGGGCCGAGCCGCAAGAGCTTCATCGGCAAGGTGCTGGATGTGGAACCGGGGGGACGCCTTATGGGCACGGCGGCCAGCGTTTCCGTCGGGGTCGCGCAAGGGGCCGATATCGTTCGGGTGCACGATGTCCGCGCGATGACCGAGGTGGTAAGGATGACCGAAGCGATCCTGAGCAGCGGCCAAGAGGCGTAAAGAACCGATGACGAAACTGGTGGAGCCCATCTTTGTCGCGCTTGGGTCGAACCTGGGTGACCGTGCCGGCCATATCCGGGACGCGGTTGCCTTGCTCGCGCAGTCGGAGGGGTTCGAGGTGGTGGCCGTGGCGCCGCTTTATGAATCCGCGCCGATGTATGTCGAGGACCAGCCGCGATTCGTGAACACCTGCCTGAAAGGCCGTACTTCGTTGACGGCAGAGCAGCTTTTGGCGTTGCTGAAATCCGTCGAGTCGGAGATCGGAAGGCGCGTGACCTACAGGAACGGGCCACGGGTCATCGACCTGGATATCGTCTATTTCGGGGGGGGCCGCATTGAGACGGGGGATTTGATCGTTCCCCATCCGCGCCGTGGCGAACGGATGTTCGTGCTGCAGCCCTTGGCGGACTTGGCGCCTGATTTCATCGATCCGGAAACCGGGGACACCATAGCAGCCCTGATGGCAGCGCTGACCGCCGATCCGGGCGAGCCGCCTTTGCGACGCTTGGATTAGGCGGTTGACTGAGAGTTTTTCACTTTAGACGCGCGGGGGTTGCTTTGGCCGCTTGCGCCGTTAAATTTATATTAACAATTTCTAAAATAAGGTAGGATCGTAAGGTCAGGGCCGGAAGAGCCCACCGTTGGCGGTTCGACGCATAGCCGCTATGCAGGGAAAGCATTGGCCAAGCATATAGCGACGCAGCATATTTTTTGCATCGCAACATATATGGAAAATTTGGAGCCGATCCGGGCAAGAGGCAATCCGGAGGGCGCGGATGGTGACCCTGCTAACGAGTGGGACCTCGCCAGATTTTTTGGAGGCTGAAATGACAAAACAATATGGAATGAATACGACGACTTTAGCGCCGACGACTTTGGCGCCTTGGGCAGCGGGTGGCGTGTGGCTCCGGTCCTTGCGGGATCGTTCTGAGATCACGGCCCGTGAACTTGCCGAACAGGTCGGCGCGCCGTCCGTCGTGTGGTTGCTTGAGGTCGAAGCGGGCCTGCGTCCGGTTCCTTCCTCAATGTATCAGGACTACGCCAAGCATCTTGGTGTCGTCGTCAGCGACTTCGCGGCAACCTGCCTGCGCCATTACGACCGCAAGGCCTATGACGCTCTGTTCGGTGCGGAAGAACAACGTTTGAGCGTCGCCGCCTAAAAACAAGATTACACCCGGACCTGTACGTCGCATTCTCGGCTGACAGGCACCGGTTATTCGGGACCCCTCCCGCGAAACCCCACGTTCTATGAATGTGGGGTTTCGTTTGCGTGTAAACGGCATTCAAGGGGGCAAAAGCGATCGCCGCCCTTTTTGCCGCTCTTCCTGGGCCATTTGCCGGAAGACTTGGCGGCCTCGCGCAGGCGCAAGGGGGCAGGTGCAGGGGGGGGGCGGGTGCAGGGGTCGTTTTGGCAGAGAATGTGGGAAAAGGGAGTTTTCCCGTTCACACGGTTAGGACAAGAGATTGGAGCCGCAAGCCTTGATGATGGACAGGACCGCTTCGGCGGTTCCGGCACCCGCCCATCGGGTGGACGCGTAAAGCCCGCCGGTCGCGGCGGCATAGCTTCGCATCAGGGCGGCGACCTCCTCGTCGGGGAGGTCGCTGAACCCGCCGGTCGGCACTTGGATGGCGGAGATGTGGATATCCTTTGCCAGGGCCTGCGCGACATAAGAGAGTGCGCGCCGGTCGTCGACACCGGTCACGAATTCGTCGTCGAATCCGCCCGGACGGCTGTCGGTGATCAGCACAAGAATCCGGCTATGGGCCTTCCATTCGCCGGTGAAATCGCCTTCCTGGGGCCGGGTCCCGGCCACCAGGCTGTTGATGGCCGTGTTCATCGCCTCGTCGGACGCTTCCGGGCCGCCTTCGCCGCCCTCGGCGCGCAAGCTGCGGATGCTCCGCCGCATCGAGTTGGCTTTTGCCGCGGGTGAGGGGATGTCGTTCAGGTCCTCCAAGACCCGGATGCGGTCATCGAAGGCAATCAGCCCAAGCCGGTACTTGCCTTCTGAAACCGCTTCCAATTGGCTGACGATCGTGTCGGATTCCCGCTTCATCTCCCCGATCGCAGCGGCGAGGCTATAGGTCGTATCGATCAGGATGACCAAGTCGACGCTGCCGCATGCTACTTTCCCCGGGTCTTCGACGCTCGACGCGCCTTGCGCATATGTGTCCGTCGCCGCAAACAGCAGAAAAAGGGCAAACAGCGGAACCAGATGACGCGGGCGCATGAACCTCCTTCGGAGTGCTAGAACAACTCCTCGTCCAAGGCCATGACCGTAGCATGCCCACCCGTGATGGGCGCAAGCAGTCCGGCGGTCAACGGCAGGACATTCTCAGCATAGAAACGAGCCAGCAATAGCTTGGTGTCGTAATAGGTGCCGTCGCCATTGGACGCGTCTGCACGTTTCTCGACAGCGGTCTTCGCAATGCGCGCCATCATCGCCCCGCCGGCCGTTTGGCCGAAAAGGCGCAGATAGGTGGCGGAGCTGGCATGCGCGGCGTCGGGATTTTCCCCGCCTTCGGCCAACAGCCATTCGGTTGCCTGTTCCAAAACATCGACCGCGGCGGCCAGGTTCCGGCGGATGACGGTGATGGCGTCGTCTTCGACATGGCCAAGTCCGTTCACCAGCGAATGCAATTCGTCGATATATTCATGCACCGCCTCGCCACCGTCGCGGAGGATCTTGCGGCCGATCAAATCCGCCGCCTGGATGCCGTTCGTTCCTTCATAGATCGGCAGGATGCGCGCATCGCGATAATGCTGGGCGGCGCCGGTTTCTTCGATGAACCCCATGCCGCCATGAACCTGAACGCCGATCGAGGCCATCTCCACACCCGTATCGGTGCACCATGCCTTGATGACCGGGGTCAGCAGGTCGACACGTTTGCCCGCCCATTTCCGCCAACTCTCTTCAGGGTGGCGGTGGGAGATATCCAGCGTCGTCATCGTTTCCAAAATCAACGCCCGCATCGCTTCGGTATGCACCCGCATGGTCAACAGCATCCGGCGGACATCCGCGTGTTGGATGATCGGCGCCGGGGCGCCGCCCGATACGGCGCTTTTGCCCTGCTTGCGTTCCTTGGCGAAATCACGGGCTTGCTGGAAGGCGCGTTCGGCAATTGCCAGGCCTTGCATGCCGACCGCGAGGCGGGCGTTGTTCATCATGGTGAACATGCATTCCAGGCCGCGGTTTTCCGTGCCGATCAGATAGCCGATCGCCCCTTCGTTGTCGCCATAGGCCATGACGCAGGTCGGGCTGGCGCCGATACCCAGCTTGTGTTCAAGCGATACGCAGCGCAGATCGTTGCGCGCGCCCAACGAACCGTCTTCGTTAACAAGGAATTTCGGCACAAGGAAAAGCGATATGCCGCGTGTGCCTTCCGGCGCATCCGGCAAGCGCGCCAACACCAGATGGACGATATTGTCCGTCATGTCGTGCTCGCCATAAGTGATGTAGATCTTCTGACCGCGAATGCGGTAGGCGTCCCCGTCACGTTCCGCCTTTGTCTTTACCTGGCTCAGATCCGATCCGGCCTGCGGTTCCGTCAGGTTCATGGTCCCGGTCCATTCGCCCGAGATCATCTTTTCCAGATAGATGTCCTTCAACGCGTCGCTGCCATGGGCCGTGATCGCTTCCACCGCCCCCTGGTTCAGAAGCGGACACAGGGCCCAGGCCATATTGGCCGACTGGAACATCTCCTGCACCGCCGTCGTGATCGCCCAGGGCAGGCCTTGCCCGCCGTAGTCCGGGGAAAAGGGCACAGAATTCCAGCCGCCGTCGACATAATGCCGATAGGCTTCCTTCCATCCGTCGGCCGTGCGTACGACGCCGTTCTCAACCTTTGCGCCCTGCTTGTCGCCGGAATAGTTCAGCGGCGCCAGCACGCCGCTGGCCAGCTTGTTCGCTTCCTCTAGGATCTGGGAGACGAGGTCCGATGTTGCGTCCTCGCAACCGGGCAGCGACTGCAATTGGCCCAGCAGTCCCATTTCGTTGAACAGAAATTGCATGTCCCGGGTCGGAGCGGAATAGGGGATCATGAAAGGCGGCTCCCTGGCATTGTCGTTGGGCAAATGGCCGGCGCGTTCGGCGCCGGCAGGCTATTTTCGGCTCAGATGTCTAGCACCTTGCCGGGGTTCATCAAGCCTTGTGGATCCAGCATCGACTTCAACTGCCGCATCAGGTCCAACTCCAGCTTTGTCTTGTAGCGTTTCAGTTCCTCGCGCTTCAACTGGCCGATACCGTGTTCGGCGCTGATCGAACCGTTCAGGTCCGCGGTGATGCCGTGAACGATGTCATGGATCTCAGGCGCGGCGGCCATGTAGGCGTCCGCGTCCATACCCGCCGGTTGGGTGACGTTGTAGTGGATGTTGCCGTCCCCGACATGACCGAAGGGGTAGGGGCGAATGCCCTCCATGAAATCGTGCAGGGCTTCGTTCGACCGGTTGATGAATTCAGGCACTTTGCTGACCGGGACCGAAACGTCGTGTTTGATCGACGCGCCTTCGGCCGCCTGGGCTTCGACCACGGCTTCGCGAAGGAACCAGATATCGGCCCGTTGCTGTTCGGACTGCGCGATCACCGCATCGATGACGACACCGTCTTCGAACGCTTTTTCCAGCATGGTTTCCAGGGCGTCGTTCATCCGGTGCCCGGGTTCAAGGCCGGAAAACTCGAACAGGACGTTCCAGTCATAGCTGCCTTCCATGGCCCGTTTGGCGGAGTCCACATGCTGATAGGCAAAATCCAGCGTGATGCCGGCCAACAGTTCGAAACTGCTCAACGCGTCACCACTGGCCGCGCGGGCCCGGGCCAACAGGTCCAGACAGGCGTCCAGGTCGCGGATCGCGCATAAGGCGGTCGCCCGTTCCTTGGGCAGCGGGAACAGCTTCAACACTGCGGCGGTGACGATGCCCAGCGTTCCTTCCGATCCGATGAACCACTGCTTCAGGTCATAACCGGTATTGTCCTTCCGCAACCGGCGCAGACCGTTCCAGATTTCCCCGTTCGGCAGAACGACTTCCAATCCCAAGACCAGGTCGCGGGTATTGCCGTATCGCAGCACGTTGATGCCGCCGGCATTGGACGCGATATTCCCGCCGATCATGCAGGATCCTTCGGCCCCGAGGCTCAGCGGGAAAAGACGGTCTTTTGCCTCCGCCGCGTCCTGCAGGTCCTTCAGCACGCAGCCCGCTTCCACCGTCATCGTATAGTCGACGGGGTCCACTTCCCGTACCGTGTTCATGCGGGCAAGTGAGAGCAGAATGGTGCCGCCGCTTTCGTCCGGGGTGGCGGACCCGACGCGGCTGGTATTGCCGCCCTGCGGGACGACGGGGACACCGGCCTCGTGGCAGACCTTCATGATCGCGGCGACCTGTTCGGTCGTTTCCGGCCGCGCCAGCAGGGCGCAGGCGCCGTGATAATAACCGCGCGTGTCCACCAGCAAGGGCGCCAGTGTATCCGCGTCCTGCGACCAACCTTTGGGTCCCAGAATGTCTTTCAGTTTGTTCAGTACCTCGTCAGCCACGCTCTTTTGGGCGCGGCCACCATTTCCATCGGGCGCCATCGTTTCTTCCAAAGTTTCCGGGATGTTTATTTTGACTCTAATTTAGACTGCCGATCCCGATTTGGCGAGGTGGTGCCGCGTGAACACAGCTTCGCCGCAGCGCGACGAATTGGCCTATCGGCCCGCGCGTCGGTGTATCAGTCGAAAATCTTAGCCCTCATGGCCGAGATATTGTAGATGGCCGTCGGACTCAGGTCCAAATTGCACCGGGAAGCAATTATCCATTTCGCAAGCGGTTTCAGCATCTTGTTGCCGCGGAAATGGGCGGCGCAGCCGGATATCTCATCCTCGAAACGGCGCGCATTCAGGCTGGAAAGCCAGCGCGTGAAGAGGTCGATGATCGCTTCGTACTCTTTCGGCTTGACGCTTGGATCCTCCGCCAGCGCCACCAGGCGGCGGGCCAGTTGGTGCGGACGGCGGGCCAGTTCCGCGACCAGCAGGGGCCGCATGTCGATCATGCCCTCCCGCGTTTTAGCCGCGCCCAGGCAGGTGTCGTGCATCTGTTTGTAACTGAGCCGTTGTTTTTCCGTGCCGAAGTGAAAGGCGCTCAGCACGGCGACGTCGAAATGAATGATGTCATGCGTCTGGTTCAGGCGCTCGATCTGCCGCAGCACGTAGTTCGCGTTTTCCCCTTGAAGCACCGCATTGCCCAGTTCGTTAACACCCTGGAGGATCAATTTCCTGTCGAGTGTGTAGATCTGCGCCAGGTTTTCGAAGGTCAGGGTATAGGGCAGGAAATAGCCGGCGTCCCGGGCATGCAGTTGGGCGACCTTGAACGCATCGCGGACAGCTTCCCATTCGGTCGGAATGTCTTCGGATTCGCTGTCTTCCGCCGCCTTGGCCTTGTCGTGATGTTCCTGCGCCCGGTCCAAGGCGGTTCTGACAAGGCCCCCGATCTGTCTGTCATACCGCGAAACCTTGCCGTCGACCTTGCCGGACAGGATCTCGCGGACTTGTTTGTAGACTGACGTCTCGCTGTGTTTGTTGCGCATGAAACTACGGAACAACACCCCCAACAGCCGACGGAAGCCCTCTTGGAAATCCGGCGAGAACAGGAACAGGGGCGGGATGCCGTCCTGGCGGACCTCACCGCCATGGCGCGGATGGCTCTTGTCCTCGGCGCACAAGAAGGTCAGGACGTCGCCCATTACCTCGGTCGCCCGGTCGACAACCGCTCTCTCTTCCATCAGATAGCGATAGTCGTCCTTGACCTCAGCCTCGTCTTCCTTGGGCTCGTACAACAGCGGAAGGACCTGTTCCGACAATGCGGTCGCCAGTTGAACGCGGCCGGGATGGCGGGATGCCTTCAAGGAATGCAGATGGTCGAGCAGCTTGGCGACGTCGCGCCTGGCCGCCCGCATATCATCGGTCACGCCTATGCTGGCGATCAAGGCGCTGACGACCTCGGCGACCGCGGCATCGACCTCGGACTGGCTGCTTTTTGTCCCCAATTGGGCGAATTGGGAAATGCTGTTTTCAAATGGCACTGTTTCGGGACTCCGAAGCCCTAAATTCTCTCACATGTAACTTGAGGACGAATAGAAGGGCATCCCATTAAAATTAGGTAAAATTGGGTGCAGATTTTCCGTTCTCGCCTTCCGGCGGCAACCTTACTTATGGGTTGCGATTGGCCTCGGCCTCGGCGCGGGCTTCGTCGCTTTCATAGGTGGCCCACGGGCGCCCCGTGCCGGTTTTCGGCAGATCGTCCATCGGCACGTTGCGATGAAGCTGCGTCTTGGCGATGAAATTCGCCGTTATCGGCGCGGTCAGAAACAGGAACAGCGTGATCAATAACTCGTGAAACGACAATCCGTCGCCAAGGACAATAAAATACAGCATCGAGGCGATCAGCACGCCGCCGACGCCCAGGGTCGTCGCCTTGGTGGGCGCATGCAGACGGGTCATGGGATCGGGTAGCTTGAGCAGCCCATAAGACCCTACAAAGCCAAAGATCCCGCTGATTACCAGGGAAGCCGTGATGAGAATTTCCGCGAGCAGTTCCATGGGATCTCTCTATTCGATAATGTCGCCGCGCAGCAGGAAGCGGGTATAGGCCACGGTGGAAATGAAACCGGTCATGGCGAGCAGCATTGATGCTTCGAAATAGACCGTCGTCCCCCGCAGGATGCCATACAGGCCCAGCAGGGCGATCGAATTCACGACCATTGTATCCAGCGCCAGGATCCGGTCGCCCACACCGGGTGCCTCGATGATGCGGTAAAGGTTCATCAACAGCGCCAGCCCGAAACAGGCGAAGGCGAAGATCAACGCATAATGGATCATTCGAAAATCTCCTTCAGGCGGCGTTCGTACCGTTCCTTGATTTCATCCCGCACGGCATTCGGGTCCGGCGCGTCGAGACAGTGAACGAGCAGGCTGCGGCCGCAGGCGGAGACATCGCTGGAAACGGTACCGGGCGTCATGGTGATTGTCCCGGCCAGCACGGTGATCGCTTCCGGCGTTCGGATATCCAGCGGGATCGCGACCCAGGCAGGTTTCATATCTCTGTTACGCTTGAACATCACGGTCATCGCGACGACCACATTGGCGACGACGATGTCCCAAAGCACGATCAGCGTATACTCGATGATCATCGGCAGGTTGGCGAGGCGCGGGCGGTTCGGCCAATAAGGGGCGGTGATGATCGGGATCGCAAGTCCCAGGATCAGCCCCAGAACCAGATTCCCCAGGCTGATTGAATTCATCATCATCTGCCATACCACGACCAGCAGCAGCGTCAGCCAGGGATGCGGCAGGATTTTGCGGAACATCGTCGCGCCCCTTTTCATCGTGCGCCCCTTCTCATCGTGCGCCAAGAACGCCGGAGACATAGATCTCCGAATTATAGAGCTGGTCGGCCGTTGCGCTCAGGAAGCCATTGACCGGCCCGGCGAAAACACTCAGCAGGACCGAAGCGGCCAACAGGGCGCCCGTTGCGACCAAAGGCAAACGCGGCATCGTGACCGCCGGCGTCGGCGCGGGATCATCCTCGCCAGCCGCCGCAGACGGCTCTTCCGGGTTTGTCGTTTTCCAGAAGACTTTGCTGCCCGCTTGTGCGAACCCCAATACGGCGACCAGCGTCGTCGCCAGAATAACCGACCAGATCAGCCAAACATGCTCGCTGCCGCGCACCGCATCAAGGATCAACAACTTGCCGATGAAGCCGGATAGCGGCGGCATCCCGGCGCTGGCGATTGCCGCGCCGAAGAACAGGGCGGCGAGCAGCCCATGTTGCGCCATCGCAGGCGCGGGCACCAGGGCATCGCCGACCGCACCGCGGCGCTCACGCACCAGGTCGACCACCAGAAACATCATCGCGCCCGCGATGGTCGAATGGATCATATAGTAGAGCGCTGCCTGCGTCGTTTCCGGCGTGAAGACCGAGATGGCGATCAATAGCGTTCCCATCGACCCGATGGCGGAAAACGCCGCCAGACGCCCCAGCTTGCTTGCGCCGAGCACGCCGATCATGCCGACGCCCAAAGTGACCAACGCAGCGGCAAGGAACCATGGGCCCGTGAGTTCCCCTGTGACGGCGGCATCCGGGCCGAACACAAGCGTGTACATGCGCAGGATCGCATAGGCACCGACCTTGGTCATGATCGCGAACAGGGCGGCGACCGGGGCAGGGGCCTCGGCATAGGTTTCGGGAAGCCAGAAATGCAGCGGCAACAGGGCTGCCTTGATGGCGAAGACAAGCAACAGCAGCATCGCACCGACCCGCAGAAGGGCGGTGTCGTTCGCCGGCAGTTCCGCCACGCGGACCGCGAGGTCGGCCATGTTGAGCGTTCCGGTCACCGCATAGAGCGTGCCCAGCGCGAACAGGAACAAGGTGGAACCGAGCAGGTTGTACAGCACGTATTGCAGACCGGCGCGGAACCGCCGCCCGCCGCCGCCATGGATCATCAATCCATAGGAGGCAATCAGAAGCACTTCGAAGAAAACGAACAGATTGAAGGCGTCGCCGGTGAGGAACGCGCCGCAAATACCCATCAACTGGAACTGGAACAGGGCGTGGAAATGATGTCCGCGCGCATCCCAGTCGGATCCGATGGCATACAAAACAACGACCAAGGCCAGGACCGAGGTGATCAGCACCATCAACGCTGACAACCGGTCCAGCACCAGCACGATCCCGAAGGGTGCTGGCCAATTGCCCAATTCGTAGACACCGATCCGGCCCGAGGCGGATTCCACAAACAGGCCGATGGCGATGGCGACCAGCGCAAAGCAGGCGCCGAGCGAGAAAATCCGCTGCAAGCCTTGGTGATGACGCATGGCGAGCACGATAACGGCTGCCATCAGGGCCGGTAGGACGACCGGCGCGATAATCCAATGGTTCATGTGTCAGCCTCTTGGTCATCGAGACCGATATCGACCGCGTCGGTCCGCGCCGACAGATAAGCGCCCAGCGCCAACAGCACGACCACCGCCGTCATCCCAAAGGAAATCACGATCGCGGTCAAAACCAGCGCCTGCGGCAGCGGATCGGTATAGGCGGTGACGCCTTCGCTCAGAACCGGCGGCATGTCGACCGCCAGCCTGCCTGTTGCGAACAGGAAGACATTGACCGCGTAGGACAGCATCGAGATCCCCAAAATCACCGGGAAACTTCGAAAGCGCAGCACAAGGTATAGGCCGACCGCCGTCAAAACACCGATGGCGCTGGCCACGAGGAATTCCATCTACGCCTCCTTTCCGGCAGCAACGGCCATCTTGTCTGTTGCATTGGCAACCGATCTCCGCGCCGGATCGATATCCATCGGCAGCTGGTTCACGGTCTCACCCGCGCGCCGCGCCATGCTGGACAGGCTGTCCAGCGCCAACATCACGGCCCCGATGACGCATAGGAAGACGCCGATATCGAAGGCCATCGCGGTTGCCAGTTCGAATTTTTCCAGCGGCGGGATCGTGACATAGCCGAAATCGCTGGTCAGGAACGGCCGACCCGCAAACCAGGCCCCCACGCCTGTGAAGCAGGCGGCCATGACGCCAAGGGCAATCGTCGTGTGATAGGGCACCCGCTGACGCGCAACCGCCCAGGCGAAGCCGCTGGCCATGTATTGCATCACCAGCGCGATGGCGACGACAAGGCCGGCGATGAAGCCGCCGCCCGGCTCGTTATGACCGCGCAGGAAAATGTAGACACCGGCCATCAAGGCGATCGGCATCATCACGCGTGAGGCGATGACCATCATCAAGGGGTGGCGGTCGCCGGCCTTCTTCGAATCCAGCTCGCCGCTCGCCAGCCACCGTCCGCCCGCGCCGCCCAAAACCGATTGGGACAAGGCGTAGATGACCAGGGCCGCGATCCCCAGCACGATGATCTCGCCAAATGTATCGTAGCCACGGAAGTCGACCAGGATGACGTTGACCACGTTCGTGCCGCCGCCCCCGGAATACGAGTTCTCCAGATGGAAGGCCGATATCGACTCTTGTGCGAAATCACCCAGCAGAATGGCATAGGTCAGCCCCGCAACCGCCAGGCCGCCGGCGCCCGCGACGACCCCGTCCCGCAACCGGCGCCCGGGCGAACTTTCCTTTGGACTGACCTTGGGCAGGAAGTTCAGCGCCAGCAGCAGCAGGATGATCGTCACGACCTCGACCGAAATCTGTGTCAGGGCCAAGTCGGGGGCCGAGAAGTAGATGAAAGCGAGCGAGACGATCAAACCGACCACGCCCATCAGGATCAGTACCAACAGCCGATTGCGATGGAAGACGAGCATGCCGAGCGAGCAAAGGACAAGCAGCGCCCAGGCAATCGCGGGAACCGCCGCGATTTCGAGCGGTTCGCGCACGGGCGGGCCGGCTTCTCCGCCCGTCCAGGCGAACAACCCGGCCGCAATCACCGCGACGGCGAAAATCGCAGCGAAGCGCGACAGGGACCCGTTGTGCAACATGTCCGTCAACCAGCGGCTGAACACCGTCGCCGTGCGCGCGATGGCATCGAAGATCTGCTTAGCCTCGGGTCGGGGGGCGGCATCCCAGCGGGGCGCCAGAACCGAATGGATCGACAAGACCAAGGCGCCGCCCGCGACCGCGATAGCCGACATGAACAGCGCCGGGGTCAAACCGTGCCATATCTTCAGCGAGAAGTAGGGTAGTTCACCGCCGACCACCGCGCCGGCGGTTGTCCGCACCAGGGGTTCGGCGACAGCGGGAAGGACTCCGATCAAGACGACCAGCAGGACCAGGAAGCCCGGCGCCGCCCACATGCCGAAATCGGGATCGTGCGGTTTTGACGGATAGTCCTGGCGGACGTCGCCCAGGAAGACGTGGACGATATAGCGGAAGGAATAAGCGACCGAGAACAGTGCCCCCAATGTCGCCAGGGCAGGGACCAGCCAAGGCGATCCCGCCCAAACGGTATGGGCAGCTTCCTCAAGCATCATTTCCTTCGACAGGAACCCGTTCAGCAGCGGAATGCCCGCCATCGACAGTGCCGCAAGCATCGCGATCAGGAAGGTGATCGGCATCAGGTGACGCAGCCCGCCCAAACGCTTGATGTCGCGGGTATGCGCCTCGTGATCGACAATACCGGCGGTCATGAACAAGGCGGCCTTGAAGGTCGCGTGGTTGATGATGTGGAACACCGCCGCCACCGCGGCAAGCGGCGTGCCGAAGCCCAGCAGCATGGTGATCAGGCCCAGGTGACTGACGGTGGAAAACGCCAGCAGCGCCTTCAGGTCATCCTTGAACAACGCGATCACCGCGCCCAGGACCATGGTGATTAGACCCGTCGTCGCGACGATGTAGAACCATTCCGGCGTGCCCGCCAGAACCGGCCACATCCGCGCCATCAGGAACAGACCCGCTTTCACCATTGTCGCGGAATGGAGATAGGCCGAAACCGGCGTGGGCGCCGCCATGGCGTGGGGCAGCCAGAAATGGAACGGGAACTGCGCTGATTTCGCGAAACAGCCGACCAGGATCAACAGCAGAGCCGGCAGGTAGAGCGGCGAGGCCTGGATCGCGTCCTTGTTCTCCAGAATGACGGTGAGGTCGTAGCTGCCGACGATATTGCCCAGGATCAGCATGCCAGCGATCATCGCCAGCCCGCCCATGCCGGTCACCGTCAGCGCCATCCGCGCGCCCTGGCGTCCTTCCGGAAGATGCTTCCAATATCCGATCAAAAGAAACGAGGATAACGAGGTCAATTCCCAGAAGATCAACAGCAGCAGGATGTTGTCCGACAGGACAATCCCGACCATCGCCCCCTGGAAAAGCAGGAGATAGGTGTAGAACTGGCCCATCGGATCCTGCCGCGACAGGTAGAATCGCGCATAGAGAATGATCAGAATGCCGATGCCCAATATCAGCCCGGCAAACAGTAGCCCCAAGCCGTCCAGGAAGAAATTTACGTTCAACCCAAGCGACGGTAGCCAGGGCAAACTGAACTGCAGCACCTCACCATCGAGCACGGCGGGCGCGCAAATCGTCAGCATGATTATGGCCAGTATGGTCGGTACCGCCGCGGTCATGGCGCAAACGTTGCGGCCTGCCTGGATCATCAGGCCCGGAAACAACGCACCGACAAAAGGCATCATTGCGATCAGGGGCAGAAAAGTGCCGATCGACTCCATTTAGCGAATGTCCCCCTGCTCTCCCACGCCCACCGACGGTCGGCGCACCGTTTCTTCGATAGTCCCTGAACGTCCGGCCTGACCATCCAGAACGGCAATTTATCCCGATCCGACCCTATTCTCGCACCGATTCCCGAAGATGACACTGGAACGATATGGAGTCATTCGATCATTGGGGGATGTAGGGAATTCCTGAACGATAACAAGTGTTTTCGGGCCGGTCATGATAATTTTCAAGCGCGCTTGTCAGTCACGCGGGGCCGCGGCGCGACGAAGCCGGTCATTGATGGCGCGGCCAAGGCCCGTTTCGGGGATCGGGGCGACCGCGATGGCATCCGCGCCCGTTGCGTCCAAACGGTGCAGCATCGCGAACAGATTGGCCGCTGCTTCTCGCAGATCGCCAGTCGGGCTTAAATTTACATCCCCGCCGGCTTCCTCCGGGCCGAAGCCCAGGTAAACCTCGCCCGCCTGGGCTTTCTCGGCGTTCAGGCGAACCGAGGCACGCGGGGCATAGTGACTGCTGAGCAGGCCGGGACTGATCGGGGCTGGAGTATCCCCGCCCGGTTCCTCGGAAAAGGCATGGTCGGCGGCCTCGATGCTTTGTCCGACCGCTTCTTCCAACGCCTCAAGTGGAACGCCGCCCGGGCGAAGTTGGACCACATGCTCCCCGGTAACGTCGATGATCGTCGACTCGACACCAATCCGGCACGGGCCACCGTCGAGAATCAAGTCGACCGCGTCGCCAAGCGACTCCGCGACGTGCTCCGCCGTGGTGGGGGATATCCGCCCCGACCGATTCGCGCTTGGCGCCGCGATCGGGCGTCCGGAAAGGCGCAAAAGATCTCTGGCGCCGCCGTGCGCCGGGACCCGGATGGCGACGGAAGGAAGGCCCGCGCTGACCAGAAGCGACAGTTTGGTGTTTGACCGGCGCGGCAGCACCATGGTCAAGGCACCGGGCCAAAAAGCATCGGCCAACGCATGAGCGCGTCGGCTATCCGCAGCGTATTTCCAAACTTCAGATGTGGAGGCAGTGTGGACGATTAGTGGATTGAAATTAGGGCGTTGTTTTGCCTCGAAAATGCGTGCGACAGCCGTGTCATTCGTGGCGTCCGCCCCCAACCCATAGACGGTTTCCGTCGGGAAAGCGACAAGACCGCCGGCCCGGATCAACCGGGCGGCTTCGTCCAAACCAGCACTGTCGAGCGGCAGAATAGTGGGCATGCGGCGGTTTATGCGTGGCGCGCGCGCGAACTGCAAGTTCAACGCCTTCTTGAACGCTAATCTTCGCAGGTGCAACATGAGGCGGCAGGCGTTCCGGCTATGCCCCGATTCCGGGTCATCTTTTGCCAGCGTCGGCATTCCCAAATGGGGGACCCATAGGAGGGGTTGATGGCAACAGTCTTTACCGTAGCACAGCAGAAAGGCGGGGCTGGCAAATCCACGCTCGCGGCCCATTTGGCGGTCGCCTGGTTGAAGCAGAAGAAAACCGTCGCCTTGGTCGATATCGACCCGCAGCACAGCCTGAGCCGCTGGTTCGAGGCGCGCGTGGCGACCCTTGGCGAAGCCGGGGCAGGGTTGAGCTTCACGGAAGTGACAGGTTGGCGGACCCAGAAGGCGGTAGAGGACCTTGGCCGCAGCCATGATATCGTCGTCATCGACAGCCCGCCCCATGCAGAGACGGAGGCGAAAATCGCCATACGCGCCGCCAACATCGTCGTGGTGCCCAGCCAGCCGAGCCCGATGGATGTTTGGGCGACCGTCCCCACGTTGGAAATGGCGTCGAAGGAGAAGTCCCCGGCCGTCATCGTTCTGAACCGGGTGCCGCCGCGCGCCAGTTTGACTGAACAGATGATTGCGCGGCTGGGCGATTATGACGTCGGCTTGGCGAAAGCGTCGATCGGCAATCGGGTTGCATTCGCCGACTCCATGGTGACCGGTTTAACCGCCCTTGAAACGAAACCGTCGAGCACGGCGGCGACGGAGATCCGTGCCTTGGCGAAAGAGCTTCTGGGCAAGGTTTGATCCGGAAGTTTCTCGCTATGCAGTTTAAAAATTCAAATTAAGGCATTGTAAATAATGCATACACGGTACTTCGAAGATTTTTCGGTAGGGGACAAATTCACCACGCGGGCGATCACCCTATCCGAAGGATTGATCCTGGAATTTGCGCTGATGTACGACCCCCAGCACATGCATACGGACAAGGTGAAGGCCGAGGCCGGCCCTTTCGGCGGGCTTATCGCCAGTGGGTTCCAAACCCTCGCGCTCTCGTTCCGGCAGTTCTACGATCTGGGCCTTGTGGTTCAAAGCAACATCATAGGTCCGGGGATGGACGAGGTCCGCTGGACCGCGCCGGTCCATGCAGGAGATACGATCCATTCCGAATGGGAGGTGCTGGAAGCAAGGCCTTCGGAAAGCAAGCCGGACCGGGGAATCGTCCGGTGGCGTTGCCTTACCTTCAACCAGCGGCATGACAAGGTGATGAGCTATGAATCGGTCACCATCGTGCGGCAGCGCCCTGAATGACAGTCATCCGACCGCGTCCGCCAAGCCGCGTTCGCCTGACAGCAGTTGGTGCCGCCTTACGCCGCATCGTTGCGTATAAGCCCTTACAGAACCAGTAAACGTGCTACACTTATTAGCGAAACCAGCGGGAGCCGCATGTCCGTGGACTTGATGACCCTGCAAATGTCGGCCGTGTTCGCGCTCATTGTCGCGGCCTTGTTGCTTTACGCGACCGACAAGCTGCCGTTGGAACTGACGTCTTTCTCGGTCATCTGCGGGCTTCTTGTCCTATTCCACTTTTTTCCGGTCTATGATGAGGCCGGCAAGGCGGCTTTGTCGCCGATGGTGCTGCTGGCCGGGTTTGCCAGTCCGGCGCTGCTGACCGTTCTAGCGTTGTTGGTGCTGGGTGAAGGGTTGTCGCGAACTGGCGTGCTCGATCGGGTCGCGCTTCTGGTACACAAAGCGGCGCGCGGGCAGTTATCGGCCGCCCTGGCCATTGCACTTGTCGTTGTCGCCCTGGTCAGCGCGCTGTTGAACAATATCCCTGTCGTGGTGATTTTCGTGCCGATCATGCAGGCTTTGGCCGCCCAGACAGGTCGGCCTTCAAGCCGTTACATGATCCCCCTCAGCTACGCCGCCATCCTGGGCGGCATGACGACGCTGATCGGGTCCTCTACAAACCTGCTGGTGTCGAACGCGCTCGCAGATCTGGGGGAGGAGGAGTTCAGCTTCTTTTCCTTCACGGTGCCGGGATTGGTGGTGGCCGGTGTCGGCATGATCTACGTGCTTTTCATCTGTCCGCGGATTTTGCCGGACAATGCGGCGAATTCGGCGCAGGAAGGGGCCACGGGCAAGCAATTCAAGGCGGATATCAGCCTGGAGGCGGGTTCGCCCTATGTCGGCATGGAATCCGTCAGCGGCTTCTTTCCGGGGTTGAAGGATGTGACCCTGTTGGCCGTGCAGCGGGACGGCAAGCCGATTTATCCGCCATTCGACGATTTGCGTTTGAAAATCGGCGATACGCTCTCCGTCGCCGCCACGCGCGATCAGTTGAGGGCCACGGTCAAAGACGATGTTTCCGCCCTTTATCCGCGGCTGTCCGGCCGGGCCGGCGAGGACGACTGGTTGCCGAATTTGGGCGACGGGACCCAATCGATGGCGGAAGTGATGGTGAAGCCGGATAGCTGGTTGATTGGCCGGAATCTGCGCCAAATCGGTTATCGTAACATGCGTCATGTCGTGGTGATCGGCTTGGAACGGCGGACGCGGATGCAGCGCCTAAAAATCGATGAGATCCCGTTGGAAGCGGGGGATATCCTGCTGGTCCAGGGCCGTCGAAGTGACATTCTGGCCCTGCGCGGCAACAAGGACGTCATCTTGATGGAATGGTCGGCCGAAAACCTGATCCAGTCCCATCACGCGACACGTGCCTCGGCCATTTTTCTGGGCGTTGTCGGGATGGCGGCCACGGGCGTTTTGCCGACCGAAATCGCGGCCTTGTGCGGGGCGGCCCTGATGGTCTTTTCCGGCGCTTTGCCTTTGCAGGGGGCCATCCGGGCCCTGGACAGTAAGGTGGTGTTCCTGATCGCCGCGGCGCTGGCGCTCGGCGTATCCATGCAGGAAACGGGCGGGGCCGCCTTTCTGGCGCAAGGGATGCTCGCGGCTGTGGGCGACGCGGAACCAACCGTCGTGCTGGGGGTGTTCTTCCTGATGGTCGCGGTTCTGGCCAATGTGCTTTCGACGAAGGCGACAGCCGTCTTGTTCACGCCTATCGGGGTGGGGATCGCCCGGGAAATCGGTGTCCCGGTGGAAGCCTTCGCCGTAGCCGTCGTCTTCGCCGCGAATTGCAGCTTCGCCAGTCCAGTCGGGTATCAGACCAACCTGCTTGTGATGGCGCCGGGCGGGTATCGCTTCGTCGACTTCATCAAGGCCGGTGTTCCCTTGATGTTGATCTGCTGGCTCACCTTTTTCCTGTTTGCGCCTTGGTACTATGGTCTTTAGGTAAGATGAACCGAAGGCGGGTAGGCGTGGGGATGCGCCAGCGGCCTCGGTCGCAAGGCATTCCGGGCGGGGACATTCCAATCGCATGAGCATCGAATCCGTAAAACGTTGGTTCTGGATCAAACGCACCGTGAACAAGGTCCGGAAGCGGCCGAAACAGCCGCCGGAAAAGCTCGCGGCCGTGATCAAGGACCATAAGATCGACCTTGTCCTGGATGTCGGCGCGAATGTCGGCCAGACCGGGGAGATGTTGCGGGAGATCGGCTATAAGGGCCGAATCGTCTCCTTCGAACCCTTGCCCAGCGCGCATGCTGAATTGACGGCGAAGGCGGCCACCGACGCCCTTTGGACGGTCGCGCCGCGCGTCGCGATCGGCGACAGTGTCGGCACCGCGACGATCTATGAAAGCGAGGCCAGCGACGTCAGCAGCCTGCTTCCCGCCAACGAGGACATGTACAAGGCCTTTCGCAAGACCAACGTCGTGGGAGAGGCCGAAACGCCGGTCGCAACCCTTGACAGCCTGTATGACGATTATGCCAAGCCCGGTGATAGAGTTTACCTGAAGATAGATACGCAAGGATTTGAAAAGAAAGTTCTTATTGGGGCTTCGGAAACCTTGAAAAAGGTCACTGGGCTGCAGGTGGAACTGTCTCTGCTACCGCTCTATGACGGGGAAACGACCTATCTTGAGCTGCTGCAGATGATCCACGCCTTGGACTTCCAGCCCTATATCCTGACGGAAACCACCTTTTCAGCGGACCTGCGCCGTCAATTGCAGATCGATGCCATCTTCTTCAGGGATTGATGCCGCCATTCGACTGAGGGAAATGACGGCGGCCGATCTCGACCCGGTTCTGGCGGTCCGCCTTTCCACCCACGAAAACGCGATCACGCGGCAAGAGCTGGAAGAGGATTACGGCATTACGACCGAAGGCCTTGCCCGGGACATGAAAACCCATATCCGCGGTTGGCTGTGCGAGGTGGACGGCAGGGTCGCCGGCTTTTCCATGGGCGATGCGTCCAATGGCGAGGTCCAGGTGGTGGCCGTGCATCCGGACTTCGAAGGGTGCGGGATCGGCCGGCGCGTCCTGGCGGCGGTGTGTGATTGGCTATTTGCGGAAGGGCATGCGCGGATATGGCTGGCGGCCAATCCCGATCTCGATATCCGCGCCACCGGGTTTTACGAAAAGCTCGGCTGGCGGCGGAATGGCGCGATGAAGGGGGAGGACGAGATCCTCGTTCTCGTAAAGCCATCGCCGCGCTAACCGCGAGCCTCCCGCGGGGGGAAAGGCAGAATTGCAAAAATAGCGGTCACTTTTGGCGGATACGCGCCATCCGCCGGTTGACGAGGCAAGTGCCAGCCTTATAGTCCGGCGCGCGGTCCCGGCCCATTGGCCTTAGAATCAGCGGTTTTCGGCGCTGTTCCGGTCACGGTGGCCATCCCAATCTTGTCTTGAACCACCACGATTTTGATCACAAGGAAACAGCGGTGAGCAGCGCAACGAACAAGCCGGCGCAACGCCCGGTTCGACCCCACTTCTCCTCCGGCCCCTGCGCGAAACGGCCCGGCTGGACGCCGGATGTCCTGTCCGATGCATTGCTCGGCCGATCTCACCGCTCCGGTCCGGGGAAGGCGCGCTTGAAGGAAGTCATCGATCGGACGCGCGCCATGCTGGGAATTCCCGAAGACTATCGGATCGGCATCGTGCCGGCCTCCGACACCGGCGCCGTCGAAATGGCGCTTTGGTCGCTGCTCGGCGCGCGCGGTGTGGATATGCTGGCCTGGGAAAGCTTCGGCGCCGGTTGGATCACGGACGTCTCCAAACAGTTGAAGCTGGACGACGTCCGGATGCTGAAGGCCGACTACGGCGAATTGCCGGACCTGGCCCAGGTAGATCCCGCCCGGGATGTCGTTTTCACCTGGAACGGCACAACCAGCGGCGTGCGCGTCCCCGACGGTGACTGGATTTCCGACGACCGGGAAGGCCTGACCATCTGCGATGCGACTTCAGCCGCCTTCGCGATGCCGCTGCCCTGGGACAAGCTGGATGTGACGACCTGGTCCTGGCAGAAGGTCCTGGGGGGTGAGGGCGCGCACGGGATGATCGTGCTGTCGCCGCGGGCCGCCGAACGGCTGACCACCTATACGCCGCCCTGGCCGCTGCCGAAACTTTTCCGCCTGACCAAGGGCGGGGAGTTGATCGAGGGCGTGTTCAAGGGGGAGACGATCAATACCCCTTCGATGCTCTGTGTCGAGGATGCGCTCGACACGTTGAAATGGGCCGAATCCATCGGCGGGGCGCGGTCTTTGATCGGCCGGTCCGAAGCGAACCTCGCCGCCATCGCCGCTTGGGTCGATCAAACCCCATGGGTGGACTTCCTCCCGCAGGACGTCGCGAACCGCTCCAGTACTTCTATTTGCCTTGTGCTGACGGAAGAGAGCGGGTTGAGCGAGGACGTCCGTGCCGGCGTGCCGAAGAAGATGTCCGTTCTGTTGGACGAAGAAGGTGTCGCTTACGACATCAACGGCTATCGCGATGCCCCTCCCGGTCTGCGGATCTGGGGTGGTGCGACGGTCGAAACCAGCGATATCGAAGCCTTGCTGCCATGGCTCGATTGGGCCTTTGAAACGGTCAAACAAGCTGAACTCCGCGATCATAATAAAGGTTAAGTATCATGCCCAAGGTTTTGATTTCGGATAAAATATCGAATCGCGCTGTTGAGATTTTTCAGGAGCGTGGGGTGGAGGTCGACTACAAGCCCGGCCTCTCGCCGGACGAATTGAAGGCGATCATCGGGGACTATGACGGCCTTGCCATCCGCTCCGCCACGAAAGTGACGCCTGAGGTCTTGGACCACGCCGGCAATCTGAAGGTCGTCGGTCGCGCCGGGATCGGCGTCGACAACGTGGATCAACATGCCGCTACCGCCAAAGGCGTCGTGGTCATGAACACGCCGTTCGGCAATTCGATCACCACGGCGGAACATGCCATATCGATGATGATGGCCTGCGCCCGTCAGATCCCCGCGGCGAATGCGTCGACCCACGCCGGAAAATGGGAAAAGTCTAAGTTCATGGGCGTGGAACTCTACGGCAAGGTGCTGGGTCTGTTGGGGGCCGGGAATATCGGGTCCATCGTCGCCGACCGCGCGCAGGGTCTGAAGATGCGTGTCATCGCCTTCGATCCCTTCATGTCGCCGGAACGGGCGGAGGAAATGGGCGTCGAGCGTGTGGATTTGGACACGCTGTTCGCGCGGGCCGATTTCATCACCATCCACACACCGCTGACCGATCAGACCAGGAACCTTCTGAACGCGTCGGCTTTCGACAAGATGAAGCAAGGCGTGCGGATCGTGAACTGCGCCCGTGGCGGCATCATCGACGAGGCGGCACTGCGCGATGCGCTGGATGCCGGCAAGGTCGCCGGCGCGGCGCTGGACGTCTTTGCCCAGGAACCGGCGAAGGAAAACGTCCTTTTCGGGCGTGATGATGTGGTGGCGACACCGCATCTCGGCGCCTCGACGGAAGAGGCGCAGGAGAATGTGGCGATCCAGGTGGCTGAGCAGATGGCTGATTTCCTGCTGACCGGCGCGGTGACCAATGCGCTGAATATGCCGTCCGTCAGCGCGGAGGACGCCCCGCGCTTGAAGCCCTATATGAAACTGGCCGAACAGTTGGGCAGTTTCGCCGGCCAGGTGACCGAGACCGGCATCCGCCGGCTGGTCATCGAATTCGAAGGCCATGTCGCCAAGCTGAACACCAAGCCCCTGGTCCAGGCGGCGATCGCCGGGGTGCTGAAACCCTTCAGCGACGCGGTCAACATGGTCAGCGCGCCCGTGATCGCCCGTGAACGGGGGATCGAAATCAGCGAGGTGAAACACGACAGGCCGGGCGACTATCAGACCCTGATCAAGCTGACGGTCGAATCGGAACGCTTCACCCGCTCGGTCTCCGGAACGCTGTTCGGCGGCGACAAGCCGCGGATCGTCGATATCAAGGGCATTCAGGTGGAGGCGCCGTTCTCCGACAACATGCTCTACATCACGAACCAGGATAAGCCCGGCTTGATCGGCCATTTGGGGACGTTGTTCAGCACCCATGGCGTTAATATCGCCAGTTTCCACCTTGGCCGCACGGAAGCGGGGGGCGATGCCATCGCGCTGGTCGAGCTCGACAGTGAGATGTCGGACGACGTCCTGGCGGAGATCAGCGCGCTGCCGCTGGTCACTCAAGCGAAGCGCGTGAATTTTTGATCGGTTCGTGATTTGGGGTGAAGCGCCCCCCGTGGCATACTCTCATGGTCGGTAAGGTTATCCCGGATCGCGATCCGGGGCCTGCCGCATAGATTGATCCCTCTGCCTTGGGCCATTCTGTTTTGGAGAGATTGCCATGACCTTGCGCGACAGCCGCGGTGAACCGGTTTCGACATCCGACCCCAGCTTGATCACGGCGCTGGAAGCCGCGCATGAGGAGTTGCTGCACTATCGCGGCGATCCGGTGGGGATGATCGAGACCGTCCTTGAGGACCATCCGGATTTCGTGATGGGGCATGTCTTCAAGGCCGCTGTTCTCACCCAGGCGATGGAAACCCGGATCTACGATTGCATGCTGGACGCGGTGCGATCCGCCGAGGCGCTTTGGAGCGCCGCGAATGAGCGGGAGAGAGGGCATATTCGCGCTATACGTCAGTGGGTTGATGGCGACTTCTATAGTGCGGTGGAAGCTTGGGACGCGGTCCTAGTCGAACATCCGCGCGACCTTTTGGCGCTACAGCTGGCGCATCTTTCCGATGTTCTGCTGGGGGATACGGTCAACCAACGCGACCGGGTTGCCCGTGTGCTGCATGCTTGGGACGAATCCGTGCCGGGCTACAATTTCGTCCTTGGCTTCCATTCCTTCGGGCTGGAGGAATGCGGCGATTATGGCAGGGCGGAAGAAGCCGGGCGCCGCGCGGTCGCGATGGACCCCGCCGATTCATATTCCATACACGCCGTCGCCCATGTGCTGGAGATGATGGGACGGCAGGAAGGTGGCATCTGGTGGCTGACCAGCCGTGGCGAGGATTGGCATCACGGTAATTTCGCCAATCACCTGTGGTGGCACCTTTCGCTCTATCATGTCGATCTCTGCCAATACGACCGGGTGTTCGAGATTTTCGACAAGCATCTGCAAAGCGACGGCCTTTCCCATGACAAATACGAGGAACTGGACGCCGCGGCCCTTCTATGGCGGCTGAAGATGCTCGATATCGACGTTAACGGCCGGTGGACGCGGCTGGCGGATAAATGGGCCCCGGCGGCGGAAGATACGCTTTATGCCTTCAATGACGTCCACGCCATGATGACCTTCGCGGCGGATGCCCGGGGCGATTTGATGGCCAAGGTGCTGGACGCGAATGAACGCTATGTTCACAGCCAGGGCGATTCGAATGTCGCCATGACCCGGGAAGTCGGTCTGCCGTTCTGCCGGGCCATCGCCGCCTTCGCGAAAGGCGATTATGACGAGGCCGTCGATCTGCTGCACCCGATCCGGTATCGGACCGCCAAACTGGGCGGAAGCCATGCGCAGCGCGATGTCATCCATCTGACCTTGATCGAAGCGGCTTTGCGCTGCGGGCGACACAAACTGGCCAGGGCGCTGATCTCGGAACGGACGGAATTGAAGCCGACCAGCCCGCAGAACTGGCTGTTGGCCGCCCGCGCCTTTGCGGGATGCCAGGATGACCACAGGGCCGCCGCCGCGAATGCCAAGGCGCAATCCCTGTTGCTGTCCGGCCGCGCGGCCCGCGAGGTCGCCTGACCGGACAACCCGGCTTTTCCTTCCGCAAACCCAGCCTGTTCATCGCTTGTTTGGGCGGGGCAAATCCTGTACCTACCTGTCGGCAATGGACGGCGTTTCCGCCGACCGTTGCCGCTTCGTGTCCGGGCTGGTCCATTTTGCCCGGTAACTGCCACGATTTCAGGAAGCGGCTATCCCGATGAGCGACCGCTCAGAACGATCTTTGTTGCCGAATGGTCTGCGCGACGGCTTGGCGCCGGAAGCCGCACATGAATCTGCCGTCCTGGAACGGTTGATGCGGCATTTCCATTCCTATGGCTACGATCGCATCGATCCGCCGCTGGTGGAGTTCGAGGAAAATCTATTGGACGGGGTCGGCACCGTGATGGGGCCGCATACCTTCCGCCTTATGGACCCGGTCAGCCAGCGCATGATGGGCGTCCGCGCCGATATCACGCCGCAGGTGGCGCGGATCGCTGCGACGCGTTTGCGCAAGCAGCCGCGCCCCTTGCGTCTCGCCTATGCCGGTTCGGTCCTGCGGGTGCGCGGCACGCAATTACGGCCGGAACGTCAGTTCCGCCAGGCTGGCTGCGAATTGATCGGCGTCGACAGTCCCGCCGCGGATGCCGAAGTCATCGAACTGGCCGCCGTTGCCTTGCGCGATGTGGGAATCGCACGGCTTTCGGTCGATATCTGCCTGCCAACGCTGGTGCCGACGATCTGCGATATGTTCGGCCTGGATCGCACCCAGGTCTTCGCGGCCCTGGATCAGAAGGACGCTTCGGCGGTTGCCGCGCTTGGCGGTGAGGCCGGCGCGCTGCTGATGGCGCTGCTGCGCGCCAGCGGCCCGGCCAAGACCGCTTTGGAGAAACTGGCAAAGATCGAGTTGCCGGAACCCTTGGCGATTGAACGAACCCGGCTTGAAGCGGTGGTGGCGCGCCTGCAGAAGGCGGTGCCGGACCTGGCGCTGACGGTCGACCCGGTCGAGCATAAGGGCTTTGAATATCAGCAGGGATTAAGCTTCACGCTCTTCGCCCGCGGCGTGCGTGGGGAGTTGGGGCGCGGTGGCCGGTATTCCCTGGCCGGGAAAGGCGATCCCGCGACCGGTTTCACGGTTTATCTGGATACGATCCTGCGCGCGGCGCCGCCGCCGGCGCCGGAACGCAAGGTTTTCCTGCCCACGAGCACGCCGGACGGCGAAGGCGCGCGGCTGCGACGGGAAGGTTGGGTGGCGGTCTCCGCCCTGTCGGAGGCGGGCGACGACGCGGCGGAAGCGCGGCGCGTCGGCTGCACGGACATTCTGCGGGATGGCCGGATCGAGCCGCTGAAGAATTAGAGTTTGGAAACTGATTTATGGACGATCCCGCGGGGATCGACAGCAATGGAGGGATGAGCCGTGTCTAATGTCGTGGTGATCGGCTCCCAATGGGGTGACGAAGGCAAGGGCAAGATCGTCGACTGGTTGTCGGCGCGGGCGGATGTGGTGTGCCGGTTCCAGGGCGGCCACAACGCGGGGCATACGCTCGTCATCGACGGAGTAACCTACAAACTCAGCCTGCTGCCGTCTGGCGTGGTCCGGCAGGGCAAGACGTCGATCATCGGCAACGGCGTCGTCATCGATCCTTGGGCCCTGATGGAAGAGATCGAGCGCGTAACCGCCGCCGGTGTCGATATCGGGCCGCATAACCTGATGGTCGCGGAAAATGCCGTTCTGATCCTGCCGGTGCATCGCGCCGTCGATATGGCGCGTGAAGCCGCGCGCGGGGCCAAGAAAATCGGCACAACGGGCCGTGGAATCGGACCGGCCTATGAAGACAAAGTCGCCCGCCGCGCCATCCGCGTCTGTGATCTGATGGATCCGGCCTCGTTGGAAGACAGGGTCGACGAATTGCTGATCCACCATAACGCTCTGTTGACGGGGCTGGGCGAGGAAACCTTCGAACGCGCCGCCTTGATGAAAGAGCTTGAAGCGATTTCCGTGAAACTGGCGCCCTATGCCGGCGTCGTCTGGAAAGAGTTGGAAAAGATCCGGCACGAGAACAAGCGCGTGCTGTTCGAAGGGGCCCAGGGCGTGATGCTGGATGTCGATCACGGCACCTATCCCTTCGTAACGTCGTCGAACACCGTGCCCGGGCAGGCTGCATCCGGCACCGGGGTCGGCCCGCGGTCGGTCGGTTATGTGCTGGGGATCACCAAGGCTTACACCACGCGCGTTGGTTCCGGCCCGTTCCCGTCCGAACTGACCGACGCGATCGGTGAAAAACTGGGTGAGCGCGGCCGTGAATTCGGTGTCGTTACCGGGCGGAAGCGCCGCTGCGGCTGGTTCGATGCGGCCCTGGTGCGGCAGTCGGTAAAGGTCGCCGGCATGGACGGTATCGCCTTCACCAAGCTGGACGTATTGGACGGCTTCGATGAGTTGAAGATCTGCACAGGGTATGAGATCGACGGGCGCACCTACGATTACCTGCCCGCGTCGACGGGCCTGCAGGCCCGCGCCAAGCCGATTTACGAGACCATGGAAGGCTGGAGCGAAAGCACGTTCGGCGCCCGCAGTTGGGCGGATTTGCCGGCCACGGCGATCAAATACATCCGCCGGGTCGAAGAATTGATCGAAGCGCCTGTTGCCTTGCTGTCCACCAGTCCGGAACGCGAGGATACAATCCTGGTTCGCGACCCGTTCGAAGGATAATCGGTTTATCCGGTCCAACGGTGTTCAGGCAGTTGAATTCGACTGCACCGGCCTGAATCGTGCTAGTAATTTCACCATATGGGCGGGGCAAAGCCGGTGGCTCAGGGCTGGCCATGCTCTGTTGTTGGTGTTTGCTTGGGTTGATTTGGATCGGATTGCCGTGACATGGCGCTAAAAATCTCTAGCGGGGGCGACGGGGCGGACGAATCCGCGCCGAAGCAAATCACGTCCGGATCCGTCTCCGTCAAGGATCGTTACGAGATCAAACTCGACGAACCGCTACCCGACTATGACACGGCGCCCGCCTTGGCCTATCGGGCGGTCAGCATACGCGACCCGTCCCGGCCGCTCCACGCCCTGGTCTGCGACCCAAAGCTTCCGCCACGATTGGATATGATCAGCGCCCTGCATCGCGTTGAAGGCGGCAGCATGGTGCAAGTCTCGGACTGGGATGTGGTCGATTGGCCCCCGGAAGGCCGGCGGTGTCCTGTCCTGATCCTGAACCGGCCCGGCGGAAAGAAAGTTTTGTCGGGATTGACGGATAAGCGGAAGCCGCTTTCCGAAGATTTCGTCACCAAGCACCTGATCCATCCCGCCGTCGAAATCCTGCGTGAAATGCACGGTGTCGGCGAAACGCACCGGGCGCTCAGGCCTGACAACATCTATTTCTCAAGCGAGGATGAGAAAGGCCTGGTCATTGGCGAGTGCTTCAGCGCGCCGCCCGCGATGACGCAGCCGCTTGTCGTTGAAACGCTGGATTCCTGTCTCAGCCTGCCCGGCGGGCGCGGGGAGGGGTTGCCCGGCAACGATCTCTATTCTCTCGGCGTTTGCATCCTCTCTCTGCTGATCGGCCAGTATCCCTGCAATCAGATGAATGACGAGGAAGTCATCCAGCAAAAAATGGCGGTCGGCTCCTATTCTGCGATTGCGCAGAACCATCGTGTGTCCCTGACCATCATGGAAGTGCTTCGCGGCCTGTTGAACGATGAGGAAACAGACCGCTGGACCATCGAAGACCTGGCCCTGTGGCTCAATGGCCGACGGTTGTCACCAAAACTCCAGGCACTTCCGGCCAAGGCGACAAGGCCAATAACCGTGGGGGGACAGGGTTTCAACACGGCCAGGGAACTTGCCGTCGGACTACACAAGAACTGGGACGAAGCCATTCCGCTTGTGCGCGAAGGCGAAATCGATGGGTGGCTGCGGCGAAGCCTGGGGGATGAATCCAGGACCGAGGCGATGGCAGCCGCAAAGAGCGCGGCCGGGAATGACGAACCGGACAGGTTGGTGGCGCGGGCGATCATTGCATTGGATCCCAATGGGCCGATCCGACTGCGCGGTCTGTCCGCGACGGTCGGCGGGCTTGGGATGTTTTGTTCGGTCTATCGTGATGATGCCGAAGCACAGCGGCTTTTCTCACATGTAATTCATATGGGGCTGGCCACCTTTTGGCTCGAACAGCAATTTCACCCGCGGGCTGAATCCGCCCATTCTGTCGCCCGGTTGGACAGAATGCGCGCCACGTTGATGCGGCCCACGCTGGGTTTCGGCATGGAACGCGTGATGTATGAACTGAATTCCGACATGCCCTGCCGTTCCCCTTTGTTTGAAAAGGACTATGTGGCCACGCTTGACCATGTTCTTCCTGCGTTGGACCGGGCCGCTCGGGAGCGCGAAGGCGATATCAAGCGCCTGATCGACCGCGATATCGCAGCCTATATCAGCGTGCATTTCCGCCGGTCCGTCGCCGGGGATCTGTCCGATCTTGAGGGAGAGGACCATGCAGCCGCAGCGATCGCGCAGGTTCGGATGCTGGCGGTGTTGCAGGACAGTGTGGCAAGCGGGAAGCCTTTGCCGGATTTGAGCCGCGCCGCCGTCAAGCTGCTGCAGCCCTCAATCGAGGAATTCCAGTCGCGAACCACCCGGAAACGGATCACGCAGACGATGCTGAAAGTCGGTAAGGAAGGGCGCCTTCAAGGCCTGGTCAACGTTATCGCGAACCCGGCTGAGATCGATGCGGACAAGGCAGGGTATTTGAAGGCAACCAATGACTTTACGAAATCCGCGGTGGAAATGATCAACCTTCGCCGCAATATCAAGAATCAGGCGACGGTCGCGGCAACGGTCGGCGGTCAGTTTTCGTCAGGCATCGCCGGTATTCTGGCAGCCTTGGTGTGTCTGATTACGGCAGCGATACGCTTGGCCTAGCGGTCTGGCGTTGATGTGAGATTTGGAGGACTGAGTGGCGCGCCAACCGGCTAAGAAAGGCGGAAAAACCCGGGAAATCCGGCTGACCTCGGCCAATCGGCGCCGGGCAAAAATACTGGGGTATTTCCTGGCGCCGTTGCTGGTTTTCGTCGGGTATCCGACCTTGATGGTCGCGTGCGGCGGGATGCTGCCGACATTTGTTGCGTTCATCGTCGACAGTCGCAAGGAACGCTATGCGGCCCGGACGGTGGGTTACCTCAACAGTGCCGGCGTCTTCATCGTCTGTCTGGACATGTGGGGCGGGGACCATACGTGGCAGCACGCCCTGGATATTCTGGCACAGCCGATCAACTATTTGATCATGTTCGGTGCCGCTGCGGTTGGCTGGGCGTTGTATTTCGTTATTCCGCCGATCACGAATGCCTATCTTGCGATTCATAACGACCTGCGCATGAAGGCGTTGAATTCCGACCAGGAGAAGCTGGTGAAGGAGTGGGGGACGGGCGTCCGCCGGAACGCGCCCTCCTTGGACACCAAGGAGAAGGAAGAACCGCAAGAAGACGAAGAAGATGGCGCGGACCCGACTAGGCGCACGTCCTCCTCATCGGAAAACGTGCCCAGCATGTCGGAAATCGGGAAATCAGCCGCGTCCTAGGTTCTCAAAACAGAGAACCCGTCTTGGACGAGACCCTGTTATTGGACAGGACGCGGCTAGAATGTCGGTGATCAGGCCGCCGGCAGCGTTAGTTTCTTTTCGATTGCTGCGTTCCGCATAGCCTTCTGCAATTTTTCGAAGGCGCGGACCTCGATCTGCCGGACGCGTTCACGGCTGACACCGAATTCGTTGCTCAAATCCTCAAGCGTCTTGGGATCTTCTGTCAGTCGGCGTTCCGTCAGGATCTTTTGTTCCCGGTCGTTCAACGTCTTCATTGCGTCGGCCAGCATTTCGCGGCGGATCGTCAATTCTTCCGAGTCGGCCAGAATTTCTTCCTGGTTGTCCGAGTCGTCTTCAAGCCAATCCTGCCACTCGCCATCGCCGTCGACACGCAGCGGCGCGTTCAAGGAATTGTCCCCGCCCGCAAGACGACGGTTCATCTGGATGACGTCCTGTTCGGGAACATCCAACTCCGTCGCGATATGCGTGACATGTTCGGGCGCCAGATCGCCTTCCTCGAAGGCCTGAAGCTTTGCCTTCATCTTGCGCAGATTGAAGAACAGCTTCTTTTGAGCCGCGGTCGTTCCCATTTTCACGAGCGACCAGGAATGCAGAATGTATTCCTGGATCGACGCGCGGATCCACCACATGGCATAGGTCGCCAGACGGAAACCGCGATCAGGATCGAAGCGTTTTACCGCCTGCATCATGCCCACATTGCCTTCCGAGATAAGCTCGGCGACGGGCAGGCCATAGCCGCGATACCCCATGGCGATCTTGGCCACGAGGCGCAAATGGCTGGTTACCAGCTGATGCGCGGCTTCGCGGTCATTATGTTCGCGCCAGCTTTTGGCCAGCATGAATTCCTGATCCGGCTCCAGCATCGGGAATTTCCGGATCTCGTCGAGATAGCGCTGCAGGTTCCCTTCGGAACTGATGACAGGCATTTTTGCGATGTTGCTCATGACCGGACCTTTCCCTCTTCTACAACCAACTTCGTCGATCTGTGTCTGGGACTATGGCCCAAACGAGTTCCAGTCGACGACGCCTCATTTACACTCCTACCCAGAAAATGCGGCGCAATTAAGGCGAAACTAGCACAAAATAATCGCCTCTGTTTGGATATGGTGACGCACTAGATATTGATCAATAACTAAAGCCGACACTTTATCTATTGAGGGATACGCGACCCTGCCAATCACGGATTATGGCATTCTCACACTTTTCAGTGATTTGGGCTGGTCAGTCCGACCGGCGATTCCGGTCGGTGAATTTGGGCGACGACCGCTGCTAGCGGCGTATTTGGCGGTCGAAGACGGAAATCAGCGTGTTTAGGTCGTCCGGAAGTGGACTTTCGAAATCCATTTCTTCACCGGTTACCGGGTGCTGGAATCCCAACCAACCGGCATGCAAGGCTTGCCGTGGGAAGGATTGCGCGGATTCCAGGGCGGCCGGGGAAAAGGCTTTCCGACGTTCCGTCGTCCATCGTGTATAGATGGGGTCACCCACCAGCGGATGGCCAATATGCGCCAAATGAACCCGGATTTGGTGGGTACGGCCTGTTTCCAGCCTGCAATGCACAAGGGCTGCGGCGGGCCCCCACCGCTTCTGCACCTCATAATGCGTGATGGCGCTCTTGCCGCGTCCTTCGGCGACCACAGCCATTCTTTTCCGGTCCGAGGACGAGCGTCCGATCGACGTTCGGACCTCCCCTTTGGGGGGATAGGGCGCGCCGATCACGATGGCCGCGTATTGGCGGCGTATGGTATGCGCCGCGAAGGCCTCTACCAGCGCCACATGGGTTGTCTGATCCTTCGCGACCACGATCAGCCCACTGGTATCCTTGTCGATCCGGTGGACGATACCCGGCCGTTTTACACCCCCGATTCCGGCAAAATCGCCGCCGCAATGGGCCAGCAATCCGTTGACCAACGTCCCGGTCGGATTCCCCGCGCCGGGATGGACCACAAGGCCCGCCTGTTTGTCTATCACCAGCAGGTGCGGATCTTCGAAGACGATCGTCAGGGGAATGTCTTCGGGCTGAGGTTCCGGGTCGTCTGGGGGGGGGACGTCGACCTCTATCACGCTCCCGGCTGATGCCTTGGCGGAGGGGCTTAGGGCTTCCGCTTCATCGATCCGAACCCGTCCTTCCTGGATTAGAGCCTTCAGACGGCTTCGGGATAGATCGGGCAAGGCGTCAGCCAGGATCCGGTCCAACCGGCCGCCCGCTTGTGCCTCTTCCACGATAACTGTATGCGTCTCGGAGATGGGCTCGCCCGCGGTCATGCGGGTTGTCCATCAACTGTGCGAACCACCGGTCCGGAAAGGCGGCGTATGAAAATCGTCAAGGCGTTGGTCATCCTCATGGGCGTTTTGATTGTCCTCGGCATGGGCCTTCTGGTCTATGGCTTCGTCATGCGCGTTGGCAAGGCCCCAACGACCGATCCGGCCCAGGATTCAGCACCTCTTGTGCCATTGGGGGGATCGGTAACCGGATTTGGCGATGTTGCAGTGAGCTTGGACGATGGGGAAATCCTCCTCGATATGCAGACCGAGGCCTCGCGTCTGCTGCTGCGGACCAAAACAGCGGACGGGACGGATATCATCCGGGTTTTCGATCTGTCGACCGGCAAGGCCTTGGGCCGTTTCGTCGTTGGCAAATAACCCGCTTCTGTAAAGTACTGTGCGCGGGCCTTATGGAAAGGTCAGGCAGCCGAAAAGCATATCGACCGTTTCACCGTCACTTGCCAATGGGCACATCAATCGTTGGACCCATTTGTATTCCCGGTTCAAGACCGGCAAGTGGTAGCGATGAATGGTAGGCCTTTGCCGGCCGGCGGCGATCGCATAGCCGGCTTCCAGTTCTTCGAAATGGTTGGGAAACGCCGCACGCGGTGTCATTCCGGTTATTTCCCGGTCGTATTCCTTGGTCAACTGGGTGCCGGATAATCGATAGACGAAGCCGGGTCGCCCGTCGGTCCATTCCACGCTGACCTTGAAGATATAAGGCAGTACGTCGGGCGGGATATCCAACGGATCGATGTGTTTCGGTGAGGGCAGGGCGCCAGCGCGGGGCAGATTTGCCCAATAGTCCAGAATCCAAACATCCCGCCGGTCCTCGACCGTCGCCAAATCGATCTCAACGAACGAATTGCCGGCGTGTTCCAAGTCTTTTGCCCCTATGCCGGGACATATCCCGGCTAAATAACACGAAAGAGTAGGTTAGGTGTTTTACTGTAAGGTTGGCAATAGATTAGAGTCAAACGCGAATCAAGTCAGCGAAACTACTGAATATACTAATCTTTTACTATAGTATAAATAACACTGTTCTTATGTTTTAGGGCTAAACTCCTGTAACACTTTTGTCGGTATTTTTATCTATTCCTGCGTGTAACAAAAACGCGGCCCCTGAGGGCCGCGGTAAGATTGAAGGAAGATGACTGGAAAAGACGAAGCGGTTATTCGCGCCCGATCAAGCGCAGAAACTCGCTCCGAGTACGGGGGTCCTGCTTGAAGGTTCCGAGCAACGTGCTCGTCACCATGGAGACGCCCTGCTTGTTGACCCCACGGGTCGTCATGCATTCATGGGTCGCCTCGATCACCACACCAACGCCCTTCGGCGCCAGGACGTCGTTGATTGCATTCGCGATCTGGGCGGTCATCTTTTCCTGAATTTGCAGCCGTTTCGCGTAGACTTCCAGGATCCGCGCGAGTTTCGAGATGCCGACGACACGTTTGTTCGGCAGATAGGCGATATGCGCATGTCCGATGATCGGGCGGATATGATGTTCGCAATGACTGTTGAAGGGAATGTCCCTGAGGATGACCATTTCGTCATACCCGTCGGTCTCTTCAAAAGTGCGGCTGAGGATTTCCACCGGGTCTTCGAAATAACCGGCGAAGAATTCATCCCAGGACCGGACAACGCGGTCCGGCGTTTCCAGCAATCCTTCCCGGTCCGGGTCGTCACCGGCAAAGGCGAGCAATGTGCGGACGGCAGCCATCGCGTCTTCGCGGGAAGGGCGGCGGGCCAAAGCGTCTTCGCGGTCCTTGTCGATTTGTTGCACGAGGTTCAACCGTGATGCTGTCATTGTTTCGCCCTTACTGTATCAGCCGTGATGCGCCTTCACCACGCGCTTGCTAGGAAATATTCCAAATTCTCTGTCGATCAAGACTTCGACGGAGGTTCCGTTCAAGGCCCGGGGGTGTCGCACATACGCTCTGTGATTACGAGGAAAACCCGCAGTCGGATCTTGCGGACCTCGCCGCCCCGACAGATGCCTTGTTTGTTTCTCGCAGTATTCAAAGAGATGAAACAATCCCCTGATAGTTTATCCGCATGCTTGAAAGGTCCGAGTCCTTATCCTCGCCGAACCGGCCGCCCCGGCGTAAACAGCGCGTTCCGCTTTGGCGGCGGATAGCGCTCGATATCAAAGCGGCGATTGCCGCAGGTGAGTGGCGCGCAGGCGACAAACTGCCCCCGGAAGGCGACCTGTCCACCCGTTTCAAGGTAAACCGTCACACGATCCGGCGTGCGGTCGGCGCCTTGGCGGAGGAAGGCTTGCTTCTGGTAGAACAGGGCCGGGGTACGTTCGTCGTTGAAGAAACGATCAATTATCAGATCGGCGCGCGAACGCGCTTCGGAGAAAATCTAAGGGATCACGACCGCAAAGTGGATGTCGAAATCCTTGCGGCGGAGGAAGTCTCCGTTGGACGGGATATCGCGAACCCGCTGGAGGTTCCGGCCGGCTCTCTCTGTGTCCGCCTTCAGGTACTGCGACGGACCGACGGGCAACCGTTTTGCATCGCCGATCATTGGTTCCCCGGCGAGCGGTTCAGGCCGATGGCCGCCCTGTTCGCAGAGACGAAGTCGATCACCCGAAGTTTCGAAGCCTTGGGCATCGCGGACTACAGGCGGCGGGAAACCCAGGTCGCCGCCCGCTTGCCCAAGACCTGGGAAGCCGCGAAGCTGGAGATTCCCCGCACGCGGCCCCTGATCGTCACCAGTTCGATAAACGCGGATCCGTCCGGCACGGTCATCGAATATGGCGTGACCCGGTTTGCCGGGGACCGTACGGCGATCGTCTTCGAAAGCTGACCGTGCAGTCCTTTATTCTGCGGCTGTTGAGGGGTTCCAATCCTCATAGTTCACCGGTCCCATGACATATTTCTCGCTGGCATCCAGATAGTCGTGGAAGTGGATGACAATGGAATCCGTCTCAATCATAGCAATGGCGTAGGCCGGCGGTTCCGAACTGCCTGGGATCGTGTCCCGGTTTGAAAAATCGAGCCAAACTTGGTGGTTCGTCGAGCGGATGGTGGACATTGGAATGTCGAGCCAGCTTCCCGCGACTGGCCGGTGGATATGGCCGAAGAAGATATGGCGAATTTTATGGGCGTGCGGTTCGACGACATCGCGAAAAGCATCTGCCTGGACAAGGCCGATACGGTCCATCGGTTCCAGGTGAAGCCTGCAGGGTGGGTGGTGCATGAACAGGAACAGCGGTAGATCGCCGGATGTCTCCAGCTGCCGTTCCAGCCAGGCAAGCCTGTTGTCGCAATACCAACCGGCATGGGTGCCTTCCAGATTGGTGTCGAGCAACAGGAAGCGTCCCGCCGGCAGGTCCAGCACCTCTTGAACGAACCCGTTCTCGTCCAGGACCGTTTCCGGGAACACCGATTTCATAACCCCGCGGTCATCGTGGTTCCCAAGGATCATTTTTACCGGAATGGACAACTTGGCGAGGCTGTCCTTGAGGTTTTCGAAGGCTTCCCGGTGACCCCAATGGGTCAGGTCGCCCGTGATGACCGCAAGGTCGGCATCCGCATGGTGCCGGTTTATATCGGCGATCGCCGCATCCAGACGTGCTTTCGGGTCCAAACCCAAAAGCATTTCACCAGGCTTCACGAAATGGGTATCGGTGATGTGGATCAGTTTCATGGTTTTTCTCTGTGGGGCGTTTCTTGATGGACTGGCCTTTGAACGAACGGAAGGATCGACAGGGGGCCACCGACCGGGCGGCCCCCTACGATACCGTCGGCTACGTTAGGACCCGGACTTGGGAAGCAGTTTCTGGGTGTCTTCCACCATGTCCTTCAAGACCGCGTCGGGCTCTTCCACACGCTCGCGGCTGGCGATGGACTGCATGCTGTCCTCGATCACCTTGGTGATTTTCAAGCCGTTCTCACCCGGAAACGCATACCAGTCGCGCAGCAGCGGCAATTGCTTGACCGCCGTGAACTTGTTGGGGTTCTGGGCATAGAAGTCTTTCAGGATGACCTCGTTCGCGGCCTTGTTCGGCGGCATGTATCCGGTCGTCTGCGCGACATAGGCGGCACCCTGGCCGGACGTCGCGAATTTCAGGAACTTCCAGGACGCTGCGGCGGTTTCCGGGTCCTTGGCCAATACCAGACCGGCATTGCCGCCTGCCGGCAGACCGCCGCCTTCCGCGACATCGGGGAAGGGGCCGGTTTTCAGTGTGTAGAGGCCGGTGCTGTCATCGGCGATCTTCTGTAGGGCGGAGGTGGACCAGAAGAACATGCCAACCTTTCCGGCTGAAAAATTGGCCATCGCCTCCTTCCACTCGTTGTTCGGCATGTCGCATTCCTTCACCAGCTTGGCGAAGGTCCGCATCGACCATTTACCGGCGTCGTTCCCGAAGTTCACCTTGGTCTCGGTCGGGTCCAGCATGGTGTTGTCACGCGACCAGTTCAGCGATTGCCAGAACCAGTTGCCGGTGATGTTCCAGCCCCAGAACATTGTGTCCACGGTCTGTCCCGACGCTTTGATCGCCTTGCAGACTTCGATGACTTCGTCCCAGCTTGTCGGCAAGGGCTTGTCCCAGCCGGCCTTCTTCAGGACGTCCATGTTGTAATAACCAACCGGCAGGGAGACCGAGAAGGGCAGGCCGTGGACTTTGCCGTTGAAGGTCGACAGGTCGAGCATCGCCTGATGATAGCCGTCCTTCTCGAAATCGGTTTCTTTCGCGATGAATTGGTCCAACGGCTGCGCGATGCCTTTTTCAACCAGAATGCGCTGACGGTTCAGACCCTGGAAGGTGACGTCGGGAAGACGGTTGGTGATCGCTTCCTTGAGCACGGTCTGCGATGCGTCCTCATAGCTTTCGTAAGGGGCCCGCAGTTTCACCTTGATATCCGGGTTCGCCTTTTCAAAATCGGCGACGATCTTCTCATAGGTGGTTTTGAACAAATGCGAGTAGGGATACTGTACCTCGATCGTGGTTTCGGCGGCGGCGAAGTTCGCCCCTGCCAGCATTAGGGTGGCCGCGGCTACGGCCGTCTTGAGTAAGCGTCGCATGGTACCCTCCATAGTTAGACGCGTGTGCAGGTGTGTCTCCGACCGCTGCAACGTTGGCCCGTTGCAACGGGTGAAGGCGCGGCCGGGACCGCGGTCGTCCCCGAGATCGGGGCGGCCGTCTATTTCATCCCGGTAAGTGTGATCCCTTCGATGAAGCGCCGTTGCGCGAACAGAAAGGCGATCACCAGGGGAGCGATCACCATGGTCGCGGCGGCCATCAAGGGGCCGAAAACGTAGCCGACTTCAGCGGTACGGAAGGTCGCGATGCCGAGCGGCGGGGTATAGAGTTCCTCGCTGCTGAGCACGATCAGCGGCCAGAAATAGTCGTTCCAATGGGCGATGACGGAAAATATTCCGAAGGCGACCAGCGCCGGTACGGCAGTCGGCGCCATGACCCGCCAGACGATGGCGAATTCCGACATACCGTCCATTCGGGCCGCGTCGATCAGATCGTCCGGCACCGTCATGAAGAACTGGCGCATCAGGAAGATGCCGAAGACGGAGATGATGAACGGCAGGATCAAACTGGCATAGGTGTCCAGGATCCCCATCTTGAACAGCAGGATATAGACCGGAATGGCGACCGCGTGCGGCGGGATCAAAAGGCACATCAGCACCAGGGCGAATACCGTGCTGCGCCCACGCCACCGCAGTTTGGCAAGGGCATAGGCGCAGGGCAGCGCGATCAACACCTGCATCGCGAAGATACAGACTGTCACAATCACGCCGTTCAACATGTACTGCAGCAGCGGCGTGGCGTTGAGGGCTTGTGAATAGTTTTCGACCGCGGCCCATTCGCGGGGAATGAGGTTCAACCCGCCCTGCGCGATATCCTGCGAGGATTTCAGCGAGGTGGAGATCATTTGCACGAAGGGGGCGAGGATGAAGACCGCGCCGAGCGCCAGGACGGCGTGTTTGGCGATGCTTCCCAATTTTGTGCTCGTTCCGTAGCGCATGTCGTGGACCCTTATGGTGTCTACAGGGCGTCAGTAGTGGACGTTCTTTTCCATGACCCGGGATTTCACCCAGGTGATGGCGAAGATGAAGACCAGGAAGACGACGGTAAGACCGGCCGCATAGGCCGAGCGGAAGAAGTCGAACCCTTCCTGATAAAGCTGATAGATCAGCACCATGCTGGCGTTGTTCGGCCCGCCCTTGGTCAGCACATGGACGGGATCGAAAACCTGGAAGGAGCGGATTGCGGTGATCACGACAACGAACAACGTCACCGGCGACAGCAGCGGCCAGGTGACTGTCCAGAACCGCGACCAGGAGGAGGAGCCGCCATCCAGTTCCAGCGCCTCGTACAGGTCGCGCGGGATTGAAGTCAGGCCGGCCATGAACAGCACCATGTTGAAGCCCAGCGCCTGCCAGATCCCGATGACCATCAGCATCGGCAAGGCGGTGCTGGTTTCCTGCAGCCAGTTTTTCGCGGGCAGGCCAAGCAGTGTAAGGAGTTGGCTGATCATCCCGAAGCGCGCGTTCAGCATGAACTCCCAGACGATGGCCATGGCCATCAGGGTCGCCATAACGGGTAGGAAATAGACCGCCCGCCAGAAGGCCCTGCCGAAGGTCAGGCTTTCGATCAGCATGGCCGTGCCCAATCCCAGGAAGACCGAGGCCGGGACGACGATTCCCACATAGAGGAGGGTGTTCCCGATCGCCTTCACGAAGACATCGTCTTCCAGCATCTCGGCATAGTTGGCCAAGCCGACCCATTCAAAGCTGGCATTGCCCAGCGAATAATCGGTGAACGACATCATCAACACGACGAGCACGGGGCCGATCAGCAACAGCCCCATCAGGAACAGCGCGGGTGCCGACAAGGCGTAAGCGGTTGCATGGGCGGCGAGGCTGCGGCGCTTGCGATGGACAGACACGGCGGGCATTGCGCTCCCAAAGGTCATGGTATCACTGCTAGGCATGAATCTTCTCCGGAGCCGGCACGGCAAAGCGGGAAGGCTGGCGCAGACCCGTTGTTCCATCGAAAACCAGCACGTCGCCCGGCGAGAAGACGAGGCCCACCTGGTCCCCGACCCTGGCAGTTCGCAGATTTTCCGCGGGGCAGCGGGCGACAATCGGGTCGGCTTCGTCCCGCATGCGCAAATGCACCAGCATGTCGGGTCCGAGGTTCTCCAGATGCCGGATCTCGGCGGTCAGGCGGCCGGGGGCGGGGCCGGCGATTTCCAGCTTTTCCGGGCGAACGCCCAGTTTGACCTCGGCGCCGGCTGGACAGTCCGGCTGGATGCCGATTTCAACGCCGTTGCACCCGACAGTGCCCTGGTTCGTGACGATACCGGACAAAATGTTGATCTTCGGGCTGCCGATGAACTCGGCGACGCGGATATCGGCCGGGTCGTCATAGACCTCCGCCGGTGGGGCGACCTGGATAAGGTCGCCTTCCATCATCACCGCGATGCGGCTGGACATGGTCATCGCTTCGGCCTGGTCATGGGTGACGTAGATGAAGGTCGTGCCCAGGCTGCGGTGTAGATCGGCGATTTCGGTCCGCATATGAACACGCAGTTTCGCGTCCAGGTTCGACAAGGGTTCATCCATCAGAAAAACATTGGGGTCACGCACCATGGCGCGGCCCACGGCGACGCGCTGGCGTTGACCGCCGGACAATTGCTTGGGCTTGCGGTCCAAAAGGTGCGCGATGTCCAATTGCTCCGCGACCCGGCGCACTTGGCGGTCGATCTCGACTTTTTTGCCCGCCGCCTTCGGGCTCAGGCGACCGACCAGCGGCAGGCGTTCGGTCATGGACAGGTTCCGCATGCGCAACGGCACGGCGATGTTCTGGCCGACCGTCAGGTGCGGATAGAGCGCATAGGACTGGAAAACCATGGCCAGATTCCGGGCGCTGGGGCGGCGGTCGTCGACGGCCTTGCCGCCGATGCTGATCGAACCGGCATCTTGCGCTTCCAGCCCCGCGATGATCCTAAGCAGCGTGGACTTCCCACAACCCGACGGCCCGACGAGCGTCATGAATTCTCCGTCCTCGATGGCGAGGTCGATCGATTTCAGAACATCGGTGGACCCGAACGATTTTTGAATGGCATGGATGCCGACGGCGGCCATATATCCCTCCGTTGCGATCGGCGGCGTCGCGCCGACACGGTTCCTTCAACAAAAGCCAGAATGCGGTTTCTTCCCTGACGGTTTTCCCGGTCAGTTTTCTGGTGCAGCGGTCTTTGGCGCTTGCGAAGCAGCATTGCGCGGGATGTTGACTGTTTTGATGCAGTCGATTGACAGAACTGTGACGCCGCGGACCTTTGCGACAAACGTCCGCCAACGGTAATTGCTGAAATTTGCGCGATAACTTTTCTGCTAAAACATTGCGCATGGACGGTCTTGGCGGTACTGAATCACCATATCGGGCGGTTCTAATAGCCGGGTTAGCCGGGTCTGCCGCCGACGCGAAATCCTCGAACAGGGACAAGGCATGAAAAATCTTGGCAGGATCGCCGCCGTTCTCACGGTGGCTCTAGGAACCACGGCGGCACAGGCGCAGGACTATACGCCTGCGGTCGTCTTCGACATGGGCGGCAAATTCGACAAATCCTTCAACGAAGGGGTCTTCAACGGCGTCGAACAATTCAAGACCGAAACCGGAATCAACTACCGGGAATTCGAAGTCACAAACGAGACCCAACGCGAACAGGCCATCCGCCGCATGGCGCAGCGCGGCGCGAATCCGGTTCTGGGTGTCGGCTTCGCCCAGGCCGATGCGATCGGTAAGGTCGCGGCGGAATTTCCGGACACGCGCTTCTCCCTGATCGACGGGGTGGTCGATGCGCCGAACGTTCAGTCCATTGTCTTCAAGGAGCATGAAGGCTCCTTCCTGGTGGGCATGTTGGCGGTCATGGCGTCCGAAACCGGCAAAGTTGGTTTCGTCGGCGGCATGGATATTCCGCTGATCCGTCGTTTCGCCTGCGGCTACGAACAGGGCGCGAAATATGTCAGCAAGGATGCCGAAGTCATTCAAAACATGACCGGCACGACCCCGGCCGCCTGGAACAATCCGGGCCGCGGGGCGGAATTGGCCAAGTCCCAGTTCGACCGGGGGGCGGATGTGGTCTATGCCGCGGCCGGCGCGACCGGCATCGGTGTGCTGCAGGCCGCCGCCGATAACGGCAAATACGCGATCGGTGTCGACAGCAACCAGAACCACCTGCATCCGGGCACGATGTTGACCTCGATGATCAAACGGGTCGACGTCGCCGCCTACAATACCTTCATGAGCGGAAAGGATGGCTCCTGGAAGCCGGGCTTCAATGTCCTCGGCCTGGCCGAAGGCGGGGTTGGCTGGGCGCTCGACGAGCACAATGCCGACCTGATTTCCGAAGATATGAAAGCCGTGGTCGAAAAGGCACGGGAAGACATCATCGCCGGCAAGATCGTCGTTCACGATTATATGGCTGACGACAGCTGCACCTATTAAGCATTCACCAATGAGCTTGGTGGCGCGCCCGGAAAGAACTGGCGCGCCGCCGGCCATTCGGGGGGAAGTCGATCGCCATGGTTGAGACGGCCATCGAGCTTCGGTCGATCAGCAAGTCCTTCGGGCCGGTTCAGGCGAACCGGGAGGTTTCGCTGACCGTTGCCAAGGGATCGATTCACGGGATCATCGGTGAAAACGGTGCCGGCAAGTCGACCCTGATGAGTATCCTCTATGGCTTCTACGAAGCCGATAGCGGCGAGATACTGGTGCGCGGCGCACCGGTTGAAATCCGAAACTCCCACGACGCCATAGAAGCCGGCATCGGCATGGTGCATCAGCATTTCATGCTGATCGATCCTTTCACCGTCCTCGAAAACGTCATGCTCGGCGCGGAATCGGGACCGCTTCTGTCCGAGAGTACGCGGGCGGCGCGCACGGAGCTTGAGCGCCTGGAACGGGAATACGGGTTATACGTGCCATTGGATGAAACCGTTGGCGATCTGCCTGTCGGTCAACAACAGCGCGTGGAAATCCTGAAGGCACTGTATCGCGGGGCCGAGATCCTAATCCTGGACGAGCCCACAGGCGTGCTGACGCCGCAGGAAACCGATCAGCTTTTCGAAATACTGAAAGCCCTGAAGGCACAGGGCGTCACAGTCATTCTGATCACCCACAAATTGCGCGAGATCATGGCCATCACCGATCAGGTCTCGATCATGCGGGGCGGCGAGATGGTCGCCCACCGGGACACCGCCGCCACGAACCGCGAAGAACTGGCCGAATTGATGGTCGGGCGAAAAGTGCGCTTGGACCTCGACAAGACGCCGGTGGCGCCGAAGGATGCTGTGCTTTCCGCGGACCATCTAAGCTATTCGGACGCGAAAGGCATCCAGCGTTTGGCCGACATCAACTTCACCGTTCATGCGGGAGAGATTGTCGGCATCGCGGGCGTGTCCGGGAATGGGCAAAGTGAACTGCTGGAGGTTCTGGCGGGTATTCTGCCGCCCAGCGCGGGCAGTGTTTCTCTGGGACCGATCACGGCGACGCCGGAAAACCCCGGTGACCCTGAACAGCGCCGGTTGAACGGCATTGCCCATGTGCCGGAAGATCGCCACCGTCTAGGTCTGATCGGCAAGTTCAGCGCCGAAGAAACAGCGATCCTGGGGTATCACAACAATCCTGGTTATCTGTCGGGACCGTTGATCGATCGTGCGGCGGTGCGGGCCGATTGCGAAAAGATGATGCGGGACTATGACGTCCGCCCGCCGGACCCGATGCTGCAATCCTCGAAATTTTCCGGCGGGAACCAACAGAAATTGATTCTGGCGCGGGAGATGGAAAAGAACCCCGATATCCTGCTGGTCGGTCAGCCGACGCGCGGGGTCGATATCGGCGCCATCGAATTCATCCACCAGCAGATCGTCGCCATGCGGGATGCGGGCTCGGCGGTGCTGCTGGTCTCTGTCGAACTGGACGAGGTGATGTCCTTGAGTGACCGGATCATCGTGATGTGCGGCGGCAGGATCATCGGTGAGGTGCCGGCGGAAGAGGCGGATGCGCGAATGCTGGGCCTGATGATGACGGGCATCCCAAGGGACCAAGCGCGCAATGCCGATGCCGGTGCGCAGGTCGACGCATGAGCAACGCGCCCCGCATAACTTTGCCGGCCTGGATCGATATCGGCGTCATACCGGTGGTGAATATCCTGATGGCGCTTGTCGCCGCCGGCGCGGTCATCCTGATCATCGGTGAAGACCCAATACAGGCGGTCCAGGTGATGATCCAAGGCGCGGTCGGGTATGACGAAGGCATCGGCTATACGCTCTATTATACGACCAACTTCATCTTTACCGGGCTAGCGGTTTCGATGGCCTTCCATGCCGGCCTGTTCAATATCGGCGGGGAAGGGCAGGCCTATTTCGGCGGGCTTGGGATCGGTCTGGCGGTCCTAGCGCTGGATGGAGGCGCGCCGGGTTTCCTGATCGTACCCATAGCAATAGCGGCCGGGGCGCTGTTCGGGGCGGGATGGGCCTTTATTCCCGCCTATCTGCAGGCCTATCGTGGCAGTCATATCGTCATCACCACGATTATGTTCAACTTCATTGCCGCCGCCTTGATGGTCTATCTGCTGGCGGGCGTGATGCGGGAAAGCGGCAACATGTCACCGGAAACCCGCGAATTCGCGTCCGTGTCCTTTTTGCCCTTCATGCATGAGGTTTTCGCCTGGTTCGGCGTGACGATCACCCGGACGCCCTTGAACCTATCGATCCTATGGGCGCTGCTATGCTGCGTCTTCGTTTATGTCTTCATCTGGCGGACGCGCTGGGGCTATGCCTTGCGCACGGTGGGACAAAGCGAAAGGGCCGCCGTCTATGCCGGCATCTCGCCGCCCCGCATTGTGCTGATGGCGATGTGCCTATCCGGTGCCCTGGCGGGCTTCGTCGGGGTGAACGAGTTGCTGGGCGTTCAGCACCGCCTGCTGCTGAATTTCTCGGCGGGCTACGGCTTTACCGGCATTGCCGTCGCCTTGATGGGCAGGAACCATCCGGTGGGCATCGTCTTGGCCAGTCTGTTGTTCGGCCTGCTCTATCAGGGCGGCGCAGAGCTGGCTTTCGAAATGCCGACCATCACCAAGGAAATGGTCGTGGCGTTGCAGGGGCTGGTCATCCTGTTTTCCGGGGCGCTCGCCTATATGTCCCGGCCCTGGGTGGAACGGCTCTATTTGATGGCGCGCGGCGGTGCTGAGCGGAGGGCCGCGTAATGGACGATACCTTCCTGCTGGTGGTGCGCACCTTGGACGCGACGTTGCGCGTGGCGACGCCGCTGATTTTCTGCGCCATGGCCGGGCTGTATTCCGAACGGTCGGGTATCGTCGATATCGGGCTGGAAGGAAAAATGCTGGCCGGCGCCTTCGCCGCCGCGACGGTCGCCGCGCTGACCGGATCGGCTTGGTTGGCGCTGGGCGCCGCCGTGCTGATCTCTATGTCGCTGGCGCTGCTGCACGGTTTCGCGTGCATCACCCATCGCGGGGATCATGTGGTCAGCGGGGTGGCGATCAATATCCTGGTTGCAGGCCTGACCATCGTTCTAGGCAATGCCTGGTTCCGACAGGGCGGGCAGACTCCGTCGCTGCCGGCCGATGCGCGTTTCATGTCCATGGACTTCCCGGGCGCGGAGGCGATGTCGGAAATCCCGCTGATCGGACAAATTTATGCGGAACTGATCAGCGGCCATAACCTTCTGGTCTATGCGGGGCTGGCGGCGGTGCCGCTGACGGCTTGGGTCGTCTACAAGACGCGTTTCGGTCTGCGCTTGCGGGCGGTTGGCGAAAACCCGGCGGCTGTGGATACGGCAGGGATCTCGGTCGTCTGGCTGCGCTATCGCGCGGTGATGATCTGCGGTGTCCTGACCGGGCTGGCAGGGACGTATCTGGCGATTGCCCAAAACGCCGGTTTCTCGCGCGATATGACGGCGGGCCAAGGATATATCGCGCTCGCGGCCCTGATCTTCGGCAAATGGCGACCGTGGCTGGCCTTCGGTGCCTGTTTGATCTTCGGTCTTCTCGATGCCGTCTCCATCCGGATGCAGGGCGTCGAACTGCCGGGGATCGGGGAGGTGCCGGTTCAGGCGATTCAGGCATTGCCCTATGTCCTGACCGTGGTTCTGCTGGCAGGCTTCATCGGCAAGGCCGTCGCGCCGAAAGCCATCGGCCAACCTTATGTGAAAGAGAGATAGGATGGCGGAGAAATCCAAGGACTTGCCCGATACCGAACTTCTCGCCGCCGCGATTGCCGCGCGGGCGAATGCCTATGTGCCGTATTCCGGCTATCATGTTGGCGCTGCGCTGAGGGGCAAAAACGGTAAGATCTATACCGGCGTGAATGTGGAGAACGCCGCCTATCCGGAAGGTACCTGTGCCGAGGCGGCCGCCATCGCCGCCATGGTGCTGGATGGGGAAAGGGAGATTGCCGAAGTCGCCGTCGCCGGCCCGGAAGGGGCGATCATCACGCCTTGCGGCGGGTGCCGGCAAAAGCTGCGTGAATTCAGCCGCGCTACGGTCGCGGTTCATTCATGCGACCCGACCGGCTGCAAGCAGACCGTGACGATCGGCGATCTGCTGCCACATGCTTTTTCGCCGGAGCATCTGTCGTGATCCTGGATCGTGCGAAAAAAGCGGCGGACGCAATTCGGCAAGGCGCGGGGCTGACACCGAAGGTGGGTGTCATCCTGGGGTCGGGCTTGGGACCTTTCGCCGACGATGTGACCGATCCCGTTTCGGTTTCCTATGCGGATATTCCAGGTTTCCCGGAATTGACCGTCGCGGGTCATACGGGCCGTTTAGTGATGGGGTCGGTGTCCGGCGTATCGGTGGCGGTATTGCAGGGCCGGAAGCATTATTACGAGGCAGGCGATGCGCGGGCCATGAACCTGCCGGTCGCGACATTGCGGGAACTGGGATGCGATACCCTGCTGACCAGCAATGCGTCCGGCGGAATTTTGGATGGTGTGGAGCCGGGCGATCTTGCCGTCATCGCGGATCATATCAACTGGGTCGGGGCCAGTCCGCTGACCGGGGAAGAGGGGATCGACGATCCTTTCATCGATATGGTCGATGCCTATGACCCCGACCTGCGCAAAATGCTGGCGAAGGCCGGAGCCAAATGCGGATTGGCGCTGCGGGAGGCGGTCTATACATTCCTAGCCGGGCCGCAATTCGAGACCCCGGCGGAAATCCGCGTCGTGCAGCGCATGGGTGGGGATTTGGTCGGCATGTCGACGGTTCCGGAAGTGATCCTGGCCCGTTATCTGGGCATGCGTGTGGCGGCCCTGTCGGTCGTGACGAACCGGGCGGCGGGATTGGGCGATACGGCATTGAGCCATGCGCAGACGCAGGCCAATGCGAAACAAGCCGAAAAGGCAATGCGTGCGCTGGTCGCCGAGTTTTTGGCGATCCTGCGGGAGGAAACGGTTTGAGTGATGCCCTTATGCAGACGGCGGCGCGTGCGCTCGCGCTGTTGGACCTGACCAGCTTGAATGACGGGGACGACGCGGCGGCCATCGACGCGCTGTGCGCCCGTGCCTTGACGCCGCATGGTCCGGTTGCGGCGGTGTGCGTCTGGCCCCGCTTTGTCGCCCGGGCCGTTGCTGCCCTGAAGGAAACCGGGATACGCGTGGCCGCGGTTGCGAACTTCCCCGACGGCGGTGCCGATATCGAAGCGGCGGTCGCGGATACCGCGGCGATCCTGGAGGCGGGCGGAGACGAGGTCGATGTGGTCTTTCCCTATCGCAGCCTGATGGCGGGCGATGAAGCTATCGGCGCGGAACTTGTCGAGGGTTGCAAGCTCGTCTGTGGCGAAAAGGCACGCCTGAAAGTCATCATTGAAAGCGGTGTGTTGAAAGCCCCTGAACTGATCCGTCAGGCGTCGGAAATCGCGTTGAATGCCGGTGCCGATTTCATCAAGACCTCGACCGGAAAAGTCCCGGTAAACGCGACGCCTGAAGCGGCGGAAATCATGCTGACGGTTCTGAAGGAACACGGCCAAGGCGGGTTCAAGGCGGCCGGCGGCATTCGCGATACGGCGGCGGCTGGGGCGTATCTGGCCATCGCCGACCGCATCATGGGTCCGGGTTGGGCGGGGCCGGAAACCTTCCGCTTCGGCGCCAGCGGCGTTATGAACGATTTATTGGCCGTTCTGGACGGCACGGGCAATGCGGGCGGCGCGGTCGCTTCAGGGGGGTACTGACCCGTGCTGGCACAGGAAATCATTCGAAAGAAGCGCGACAACCGTCCCCTCTCGGGGGAGGAGATCGATTTCATGGTCAAGGGACTGACCGATGGATCTATTTCCGAGGGTCAGATCGCGGCTTTCGCCATGTCGGTGTTCTTCAACGGCATGTCGATGGACGAATGCGTGGCGCTGACCCGCGGCATGGTCAATTCCGGTGAGGTCATCGACTGGAAGGATCTGGATCTGGGCGGTCCGGTCCTCGACAAACATTCCACCGGCGGCGTCGGCGACAAGGTCAGCTTGATGCTGGCGCCGATCGTCGCGGCTTGTGGTGGGTTCGTGCCGATGATTTCCGGCCGGGGGCTCGGCCATACAGGCGGCACGCTGGACAAGCTTGAATCCATTCCAGGGTATCGGACCGCGCCGGACATCACCCAATTTCGCGACGTGGTGAAGACCGCCGGTTGCGCGATCATCGGGCAGACGGCGGAACTCGCCCCGGCGGACAAGCGGTTCTACGGCATCCGCGATGTGACCGGGACAGTCGAATCCGTGCCGCTGATCACCGCCTCCATCCTGTCCAAGAAATTGGCCGGCGGTCTCGATGCCTTGGTGATGGACGTTAAAACCGGGACAGGGGCCTTCGCGCAGGACTATTTCATGGCCCGTGAGCTGGCCCAAAGTATCGTCATGGTCGCCAATGGGGCGGGGATGCCGACCACCGCCCTGATCACGGATATGAACCAGGTACTGGGCCGGAATGTCGGCAATGCGGTCGAAGTCGCCGAAGCGGTCGATTATCTGACCAATGCAACCCGCGACGCGCGGTTGCATCAAGTGGTGATGGCGCTTGCGGGCGACATGCTGCATTTGGGCCGGTTGGCGGCCAGTCCCGAAGAGGGCCGCGAAAAGGCGGTCCGCGCGCTCGAAAACGGGGATGCCGCCGAGCGTTTCTCACGCATGGTCGTGGCGCTGGGCGGACCGTCCGACTTCGTGGAGCGGAAGGACGATTATCTGAAACCCGCCCCGGTGCGGAAGCCATGCTATCCTAGCCGTGCCGGCCGCGTCGCCGGGGTCGATGCACGGGCTGTGGGCGTTTCCGTCATCGAACTGGGCGGGGGCCGGGCCCTGGCCAGCGACGATGTGGACCACCGGGTCGGCTTGAAGCAGGTGGCCTCGATCGGCGATGAGGTCGGCCCGGACAATCCGATTGCCGTGATTCATGCCCGCGACGAAGCCGCGGCGGACGCGGCGGCGGCGGTCGTGACCAAGGCGATCAAGATCGGCGAGCCCGGCGAACCGGGGCCTGTGGTGTTCGAACGGGTCGATTGATCCGAAGACGGTTCCAAGAACGGAAATTGGCGCAAAGATAATGGCGCGAGCAATCATACTGGTGATGGATTCATTCGGGATCGGCGCGGCGCCGGATGCCGAGGCGTTTGGCGATTCTGGGGCGGATACCCTGGGCCATATCGCGGCCAACCGTGAACAAGCCGGAAACCCGCTATCGTTGCCCCTGCTGACCCAATTAGGGTTGGGTGAAGCCGCGCGGCTGGCGACCGGGACGGTCCCGGCGGGGCTTGATGCTGTCGGGCCGGTGACAGGCGCCTATGGCGCCGCGGCGGAAACGAGCCATGGCAAAGACACGCCCAGCGGTCATTGGGAAATCGCCGGCCTGCCGGTCGATTTCGATTGGGGGTTCTTCCCGCGAACCGAACCGTGTTTCCCGGCGGAAGACATCGTGGAATTGATGCGGCGGGCCGAACTGCCTGGCATTTTGGGCAACAAGCACGCTTCGGGCACAGAGATCATCAAGGAGTTGGGTGAGGAACATCTACGGACGGGCAAGCCGATCTGCTATACCTCCGCCGATTCCGTTTTTCAGATTGCCGCGCATGAAGAGCATTTCGGGTTGGAACGGCTCTACCGGGTCTGCGAAATCGCGAAAGAGATCTTCGATCGCCTGAATATCGGGCGGGTCATCGCACGGCCCTTCATCGGCGAGGATGCGGAAAGCTTCAAGCGCACGGGCAACCGGCGCGACTACACCACATTGCCCCATGCGCCGACCTTGTTGGATATGGTCGAAGCCGCTGGCGGCCAGGTTTTCTCCGTCGGCAAAATCGCCGATATTTTCGCCCATCAAGGCATCACGAAAAAGCTGAAGGCCGACGGAAACGGCGCGCTGTTCGACGCGACATTGCAGGCGATGGACATGGCTGGGGACGGCGACTTGATCTTCAGCAACTTCGTCGATTTCGACATGCATTACGGCCATCGCCGCGATGTGGAAGGTTATGCTGCGGCATTGGAAGAATTCGATGCCTCCTTGCCGCGATTGATCGAACGCCTGCGCCCGGACGATCTGGTCCTGATCACCGCGGACCATGGCTGCGACCCGACATTCAAAGGCACGGACCATACGCGCGAATTCGTGCCGGTCCTGTTCTTCGGGCCCAAGGTGACGGCCGCTAGCCTGGGCCGCCGTGCCAGTTTTGCAGATATGGGGCAGACCATTGCCCGGCATCTCGGCATCGGTCCCTTGAATGCCGGTGGCGACTGCTTCGCGCGTGCCCGGGCAGCGTGAGACTGCAATGTCTGTCGACCGCTTCACAATGACGGAAGAAGGCGTCACCCAGGCCATGCGGGCGGCCTATGACCGGGACGGCTTCCTGGTTGTGGAGGGGTTTGCATCGCCTGAGGAATGCGGCGCCTTGTCCGCCCGTATAGACAGTCTGATCGACGCTTGGGAGGCGCCTGAAAACCCGACAGTCTTTGGCGCGCATGCCGCGGACCGCTACTTTCTCGACTCCGGCGATCAGATCCGATTCTTTTTCGAGGCCGATGCTGTCGACGAAGCCGGGCGGCCGAACCGACCCGTTCCGACCGCCCTGAACAAGATCGGCCATGCGCTGCATGATCTGGACCCGGTTTTCGACGGTTTCTTCCGCTCGGACCGTTTCCGGACGCTGTCCCAAGGACTGGACCTGCACGATCCCCGGCTGCTGCAATCCATGGTGATCTTCAAACAACCCGGTATCGGCGCGCCGGTCGGCATGCACCAGGACGCGACCTTCCTGCGCACGGACCCGCCCAGCGTGACCGGTTTCTGGATCGCGCTGGAAGATGCCAGCTTGGACAATGGCTGTCTGCTCGCCGTGCCGGGCGGACATCGGGGGCCGCTGCGGAAACGGTTCGGGCGCGGGGAAGGGGATGTTCTGGAGACACGGATCTTGGCGGAGGATGGCGGCTTTGGCGGGAAACCGGTGCCGCTTGAAGTGCCTGCCGGAACCTTGATCGTTCTGCACGGCTTTCTGCCGCATGCCAGCGGACCGAACAGATCACCGCGATCGCGTCGGGCTGTGACCCTGCATACGATTGACGGTGCGTTGCCTTACCCGGAAGACAACTGGCTTCAGCGCCGGGCCGGCATGAAGTTGCGTGGTTTTTAACAAGGACTTCTCTGATGATCACGGAAATCGGTTTCGACGCCGACGACACTCTTTGGCACTGCGAAAACCACTTTTTCGAAACCCAGGCGCGACTTGAGGCGATCCTGGAACATCATGCCCCGCGGGAGGAAGTGGAGGCCAAGCTGCATGACACCGAATTGGCCAATGTCCGCCTGTTCGGTTACGGCATCAAAGGGTTCACCCTTTCGATGATAGAGACGGCGGTACAGATTTCGCGCGGCAAAATCACCGGGGACGAGGTGCATGAGATCTTGATGATGGGAAAGGCCATGCTCGATGCGCCCGTGGAGTTGATGCCGAATGTCCGGACCGTTCTCGCCTCCTTGCAAGACAAGTACAGGCTGAGCCTGATCACGAAGGGCGATGTGCTCGACCAGACCAACAAGATCGACAAATCCGGGCTGGGTGACTTCTTCGACCGGATCGAGGTCGTGCAGCAAAAGGAAGTCGACAATTACCGGGATGTTTTGACCCGTCACGGCATCGATGCGGAACACTTCCTGATGATTGGCAATTCAATACCGTCCGACGTGCTGCCGGTGCTGGAATTGGGGGGCTGGGGTGTACATGTTCCGTATCGGCATACGGCCGTCTTCGAACGGCATGTGGACGACCCGCCGCATGAGCGCTTCCGCCGTCTGGAAAGCCTGTCGGAATTACCCGCGTTGCTCACAAAAATCGAGCAGGAAGGGGCGGCGGATCGCTAAGACCCGCCGGCCGTCAAAGCGCCGATACCAAGCAGCGCCAAGATGCGCGCCCTGCGGCTGGATTGGTCCTGTTCGACCTCTTCCTCGGTCGGGCTGAAATTGGATTCGTCGGTATCGTTGGCGATGTCCTCGCCCGGTTCCGCCGCCCGCAACAACTCCGCCAGGGTCATGCCCATGCGGTCCTGCATCGCCTCGGTCATGCCGGTGCGGACCTTCGCGAAACGGTGCGTCCATGCCTTGCGCAATTGCCGTGGCGGGATGCCCGCTTCCAGGCCAAGCCCCAGATGATTGAACAGGTCGTACAGTGTGACCTCGGTCAAATCGCGAACCAACAGCCATTCGCCCTTGTAGCCGCGCGCTATATAGCGGTTCTTTTCAAGTCGTTCGGCGACATCGGCCAGCGCGTCGGGTCCGATCCCCGCCGCCCGCAGAAGACGGTATTGCCGCAGACCGCCGCCATTGACCTGTTCCTGTTTAAGCGCGCTGAGGACTGCCAGCGCATAGACCAGACGGTCGAGCGGGGCTAGACCGGTCTTGCGCACGCGCCGCGTTCCACCGCGCCATTCGGGCAGGGCCGCGGTCATTTCCGCCGAGGCCAGCAAGACCATCCAACTCAAATACATCCACAGCAGGAAAATTGGGATCGTCGCCAAGGCGCCATAGATTGTTTGATAGGTCGGGAAATGCGCCACGTAGAGACCGAAACCGCGTTTCAGCAACTCGAACAGGAAGGAGGCGACAAGCCCGCCGATGGCCGCGTCGGTGCGCCGGACCGGGGTGTTCGGCAGAATCACGAACAGCGCCGTGAATCCGAAAGCCTGAAGGATAAAGGGCAGGGCGAAGGTCAGCCGTGTCAGCGGGCCGGTAAAGGCCTCGACGCCGGATTCCTGGGCATAGGCGAACAGCACGCTGCTGATAGACATGCTGGCCCCGAACAGGACGGGTGCGATGGTGATGACGGCCCAGTTCACCAGCATGCGGGACACGATGTTGCGGCGCCGTCGGGCGCGCCAGATATAGTCCATCGTATTGCTGATGGACACCAACAGCATGACCGAGGTGAAAACCAGGAACAGGATGCCGACGGCGGTCAACTCACCGGTCTGTTTGGTGAATTCGGAAAGGTGGCCCTGGATGCTCGACCCCACCTGGGGCACGAAGTTTTCGAAGACGAATGACTGAACCTTGTCTTTCAGGCGGCTATAGGCCGGAAAGGCGGCGAAAATCGCGAAACTGACGGCCAGCAGCGGCACCGTCGCCAGAAGCGAGGTGAAGGTCAGCGAAGCCGCCCTTTGCTGGCAATGGTCCTGATGAAACCGGCTGAAAACGTAATAGAGGAAGCGGAAAAACGTCATGATCGGCTGCCCGAGCGAAGCCGCATTTCCCGCTTGCTTGTTGGATGGTTGATTGGGCGGTTTCTTAGCCGTCTTCTGGGCCGATTGTTGACCCGTCTTGGCGCCGTTTCCCGGATTCGATCGCGAATCGTTCACTGTAGCTTTGTCCCCTCTTTAAGGGGTTAGAATACCGCGATCCGCCCTAATTCCCAATAATTTAGGGGAATGCGGGTATTCGCGGGTGCATTTGTGACCCCGACCGGGGCAAAAGCGGGGCGCGGGATTGGCGCATCCTGATACATGGTATAAACCAATCGCCAAGGTGCTTTGACCGGTTCCGGTCTTCCAACGCGCCGATAAAATAGTCGACAGTTGTGGGTGAGAGGGTACGGGGATGAGCGAAAACGCGCCTCTGATGCAGGGTAAAAAAGGTCTGGTAATGGGCGTCGCGAACGATCGTTCCATCGCCTGGGGCATTGCCAAGGCCGCCGCGGATCACGGCGCGACACTGGGCTTCACCTATCAGGGTGACGCGCTGGAAAAACGCGTCAGGCCGCTCGCCGAATCGGTGAACGCCCCGCTGGTCCTGTCCTGCGACGTCACCAATGCGGATAGCATGGACGCGGTCTTCGCCGAGGTCGAAAAGACCTGGGGCAAGTTGGACTTCCTGGTCCACGCCATTGCCTTTTCCGATAAGGATGAGTTGAAGGGCCAGTATCTGGACACCAGCCGCGACAATTTCCTGCGGACCATGGATATTTCCTGCTATTCGCTGACCGCGCTGACGCAACGTGCCGCGCCGCTGATGAACGATGGCGGGTCGATCGTGACGCTGACCTATTACGGTGCCGAACGCGTCATGCCGCACTACAATGTCATGGGGGTCGCCAAGGCGGCGCTTGAGGCCAGCGTTCGGTACTTGGCCGTCGATCTCGGCAACCGGGGCATCCGCGTCAACGCAATTTCCGCCGGGCCGATCAAGACCCTGGCCGCCAGCGGCATCGGCGATTTCCGCTATATCCTGAAATGGAACGAATTGAACTCGCCGCTGAAGCGCAACGTCACCATCGACGAGGTCGGCGGCGCAGGCCTGTATCTGTTGAGCGACCTGGGTTCCGGCGTCACCGGTGAAGTCCATCACGTGGATTGCGGCTATCACACGGTCGGCATGGTCGCGGTCGATGCGGCCGACGAGGTCTCGGAACTATTGGCCAGCCTGAACGGCAACAAGGGCTAGGGTTTTCCGACCTTAGTCGGATGCGGCACCAGCCCGCTCCCCCTCCCAGCCGCCCATAGCGTACGATCCCGTGGGCGGCTGAGAGGGGGAGAGGGCCGGAACCGCCCTAATAAGAAGGACTTTTCCATGTCTGGGAACGGGTTCGGACACTTGTTCCGCTTCACGACCTGGGGCGAAAGCCACGGGCCCGCCATCGGCTGCGTGGTCGACGGCGTCCCCCCGATGATTCCGATCAGCGAGGCGGATATCCAGATCTGGCTCGACCGCCGCAAGCCCGGCCAGTCGAAATACGTCACCCAGCGCAAGGAACCGGACGAGGTGGAAATCCTGTCCGGCGTCTTCGACGGGGTGACGACCGGCACGCCGATCAGCCTGATGATCCGGAACCAGGATCAGCGCTCCAAGGATTATGGCGAGATCAAGGACAAGTTCCGTCCCGGCCACGCGGACTATACCTATTGGAAAAAATACGGCATCCGCGACTATCGCGGCGGCGGGCGGTCCTCGGCGCGGGAAACCGCCAGCCGGGTCGCCGCCGGCGCGGTCGCGCGAAAGGTTTTGTCCCATCTGCTGGGCAACGCGGCCAGCGTGCGCGGCGCCCTGGTTCAGGTCGGCCCCTATAAGGTCAGCCGGGACAATTGGGATTGGTCGGAAACCGAACGGAATCCTTTCTGGTGCCCTGACGCGAAGACGGCCGAACAATGGGCCGAGTATCTGGACGGCATCCGCAAGGCCGGCTCCTCCATCGGCGCGGTGGTCGAGGTCGTGGCCGACGGCATCCCCGCCGGCCTCGGCGCGCCGATCTACGACAAGGTCGATGCGGACCTCGCCAAGGCGATGATGAGCATCAATGCGGTCAAGGCGGTGGAAATCGGCGCGGGCTTCGAAGCCGCCCTGCTGTCGGGTGAGGAAAATGCCGACGAAATGCGGACCGGCGCCGATGGCGAACCGGAATTCCTCAGCAATAAGGCCGGCGGCGTGCTGGGTGGGATCACGTCGGGCCAGCCGGTGGTCTGCCGTTTCGCGGTGAAACCGACCAGCTCGATCCTCACCCCGCGCCAGACGGTCGACAAGGACATGACCGAAACCGAAATCCTCACCAAGGGCCGTCACGACCCCTGCGTCGGCATCCGCGCCGTCCCCGTCGGCGAAGCCATGATGGCCATCGTGCTCGCCGATCACCTGCTACGGCATCGCGGGCAGGTCGGCGTTTAGGTCGTCGATCTAATCGACACTTCGGTCCGGTTCGCCTTCTTCGCGCGCCACGGACATCGTCGATCCCTTCTTGATCGTGACTTCCCGCTGCGGGAAGGGGATGGTGATGCCGTGTTCGTGGAAGCGGTCCCAAAGGGCGAGGTAGATGTCGCTCTTCACATTGACGATCCCGGCTTGCGGGTCGTTGATCCAGATCCGCAATTCGAAATCGACCGAACTGTCGCCGAATCCCATCAACCGGCAGACCGGTTTCGGATCCCTCATCACGCGTTCGACCGAGAGCGCCGCGTCGATCGCCAATTCCATCGCCTTGCGCGGGTCGGAGTCGTAGGAAATGCCGAATTGCAACGGCAGGCGCAGCAGCTTGTTGGAATAGGACCAGTTGATCACCTGATGGGTGATCAGATCTTCGTTCGGGATCAGCAATTCCCGCCCGTCGCGCGTGGTCAGCGCGACATAGCGCGCGCTGAGCTTGTCGACCCAGCCGAAGGTGTCGCTGATTTCGATGACGTCGCCCGGCTTGATCGACCGGTCCATCAGCAGGATGAAACCCGAAATCAGGTTCGAGATGACCTTCTGCAGCCCGAAACCGACACCCACGCCGATGGCGCCGGTGAAAACGGCGAAGGCGGTTAAATCGACGCCCATATAGTTGAGGGTCAGTAGGAAGACAGAGGCGATCAGCGCGACCTTGATCGCTTTTTCCGACAGTACTTTTATCGACGGTGTCAGTGTTTGGGACCGGTTCAGGCCGTAGGCAACGAACCGACCCGCGACGCCGGCCAGCCACAGCAGCACGACGAACAGCAACATTGCCTCGATTACGCTCATGACCGTGATGCGACGGCTGCCGAGCGGTATGGCAAGGCCTTCCAGGAAGGTTTCCAGCGGGGCGAGCAGACCTAGGATGTTCAGGGTCGCGACGCCCCAGGCGACAATACTGACGACCCGGGCGATCTCACGGTTTTCGAGGACCGACGTCGCCAAGCGGATGACCAGCCAGGCGGATAGCAGGCTGAGGACGATGGTCAGGATGTGGTGCGGGTAGCCGGTGCTTGCCGCGATGGCGATGCACAGCTGCATCAACAGCCAATAGGTCGCCGGAAAGGCCAACGCGGGCAGATGCGTCACCGCCAGATGCAGCCGGCGTTCCCAACGCACCGTTTTGCCGGCGAGCCTTCCAAGCAAGCGGTTGACCGGGCGCGATATGGGCCAGGACATTATCGCCGCCGCCACAATGGCGCCCAGCTGGGCCAGACTGGTCCAGGTCAGAACCTCCACCAGGAACCAATGTTCCAGGCGAACCTGAAGGTTTTCCACCCAAATCGGATCAAGCCAAGGCAGGAACTGTTCCAAGCCGGTGCCTCCTGACGTTGCGGCGGTCGGGCTTTTCCCGCGCCAGGGTCACAGCCTGCACCACGGACCATGCCGGCTGCAAATTTCTCGTCATTGTGTCAGCCGGTCTTCGGCGCCAAACCTGTATAGGCCGGATCTATCTCATGCGCCGAACAGGCGGGCGAGGCGTATTCGGCGGGTTCATCTTCCATCGCGATCAACAGCTTCTTCAGCGCGCCGCGGTCGGCCTTTCCGGTGCGGCCGGTGGGCAGGGTGTCGCCGATCAGGTAGCCGTCCGGGCGTTTCGGGCCGGGCAGAAGGGTGCGGGCGAATGCCTTGACCTCGTCCTGGTCCAGCGCCGTGCCGGGCTTGGGAACCAGCATGACCTGAAGGGACTCGCCCAGCAATTCGTGCGGCAGGCCGGTGGCCAGGGCGGCGGCGACGCCGGGATGGGTCATCAGCACGCGTTCCACTTCCAGCGGGGAAATCTTGTTGCCGGCGCGGTTGATCAATTCCTTGGCGCGGCCGATCAGTTCCACCGATCCATCGGGGTGGATGGTCGCCAGGTCGCCGGTTTTGAAAAAACCGTCATCTGTAAAGGCGGCGGCGGTCAGGTCCGGTGCATCGAGATAGCCCAGCATCCGGCAGGGCGTGTCGATCAGTAATTCGCCGCTGGCGGGATCGGTTTTCACCGTTATCCCGTCGCCGGGATGTCCGACCGTGTGGGCCCGCGCCACGAAATCCGCCGGCGGCAGGATCAAGTCGCAGGATCCGGTCTCGCTCAACCCGAACATGTCCCAGAAACGCGAGTCGGGCCACAGGGCGGATATCCGCTCCGCCAAGGGGGGCGGGGTGACTTCGCCGCCCAGCATCACGGTTCCGTCGAACCGTGCGCCCGTATCCTCCAGCACCGGCATCAGCATCCGCAGCATCGTGGGCACCATGCCGATATGCGTAGCCTTCGCCTCTTCCAGCGTCTGTAGAAACCCTTCCGGCGTGAAACGGTCCACCAAGTGAACCGTACCGCCCTGCGCCAGCGTCAGGAAGGTTACCCATTGCCCGAAGATGAAGGTCAGGTTCAGCGGCATCACGGCCGTGTCACCCGGTTTGACCGCAAGCAGCGCCTGCAATTGGTCAAGCTTCCGGCAATAGGGCGCATGGCCCAGCACAACGCCCTTGGGCTGGCCCGTGGTGCCGGAGGTGAAGCAAATCACGGCGGCATCTTTCAGCAGCGGGCGTTCCGGCGGCTCTTGGTCCAAGGCCGCGATGGCCCCGGCCTGAAACGGCGCGGGGGCGGGTAGGTCGGGCCGCATGGTCACCGCGAAACGGCTGCCGGCCCGTTCGGCGATATCCAGCGTGTCGGCTTCCAGCGAGGATCGATGGATCGGCACGACGACACCGCCCGCCTTCCAGATGCCTAAGAACCCGGCAATGTCCTCGGGCCGATTTGAGACCGCCAACAGGACCGGTTCGTTTCTTTGCAACCGATGTCCACGCAGGTCTTCGGCAACCTCGTCCGCCAAGCTGTCCAGGGCGGCGAAGGAGAGGCTCTCTTCCCCAGCCCTCAAGGCGGTTGCGTCTGGCGACGCGGCGCAGGCGCGCTCCAACAGGTCACGCAGGGTCATTTCATCCCGTCCTGATCATCTGCCCTCACGATAGAGCAGGTCTCGATCTGGACAAGTCCGCATATGCCATGATCCGGGAACAGGTGTTTGACGGCGACATCGACCGCTCCTAGAAACATTGAAGCTATTCGTGCCGGCCGGTTCCCGGAGCTAGAAACAGACAATTTTGACCACACTGAACGAACCGACAGGAAGTGGGAGGAAACCATGATCAAACTCAACCGCCGTAAGGCCATTGCTCTGATGGGCGGGGCCGCCGCCGCCAGTTCCCTGGCCGCCCCCGCCATCGCGTCCAACCGCAAGATCAAGGTCGGGGCACTGCGCTTCACCAGTCATTCCGGCAGTTTCGTCGCGGTGGAACGCGGCTATTTCGCCGATGCGGGCCTGGATGTTGAACTTCAGTTCTTCCAGGCGGCCCAGCCGATGGCGGTCGCCATCGCGTCCGGCGATGTGGACTATGCCGTGACGGCAATTTCCGGCGGCCTGATCTCGCTTGCGCAGAAAGGGGCCATCAAGGTCATCGGCGGCGCGTTGACGGAAGAAAAAGGCATCGACGGTCAGCAGATCCTGGTTTCCGACGCGGCCTTCAAGGCAGGCATCACCACCCCGGCGAAGTTGGACGGCAAAAGTTACGGCATCACCCAAACGGGGTCTTCTTTCCACTATGTGGGATCGCAGATCGCCGCGCAGGAAGGCATTTCGCTGACCTACAAGCCGCTGCAGAAGGTGGGCGCCGTCATCGGGGCGTTGAAGTCCGGACAGATCGATGCTTGGAACATCGTGCCGCATATCGCAAAGCCGCTGTCGAAATCCGGCGCGGTCCACATCATCGGGGCGGTTTCGGACTATCTGCCGAACTATCAGACGACGACGGTCTTCACCTCGGCCAAGAACGCGGCGGATGAACGGGAGATGACGGAAAGCTTCCTGGCCGGTTTCTCGAAAGGCGTCGACGATTACACCGCCGCCATGATCGACAAGACCGGTGGCGAGGACGGTGTCAATCAGATGGTCGATCTTATCCACAAATACGTCTACACCGACCGCCCGCGCGAAAAGGCCGCGCCGTCGATCATCAACGGCACCATGCGCCTCAACAAGAACGCGGCGCTGAATCTGGCTTCCGTCGAACATCAGCTGAATTGGTTCAAGTCCGAGGGTTTGGTCGACAGCTCAATCGGCATCGACGATTTAGTTGATACGTCCTACGTCGAAATCATTTCCTGATATTGGGAAAGAACGGGGCGGCACCTGCATTTCAGCCGCCCCGCTCTATTCTTCAGCGAGCATCATGCAAATCAAATTGGACAGTATCAGCCATTCCTATGGCGATTTTGAGGTGATGCGCGACATCACCCTTGAAATTCCGAATGGCAAGATCGTGTGCATCGTGGGCCCGTCCGGGTGTGGGAAGTCGACGCTGTTGCGCTTCATCGGCGGTTTGGAACAACCCTCCCAGGGGCAGGTCCTGCAAGTCGGGGAACCGCCGGAAGGGTGCCTCAACCCGCTCACCTACATTTTTCAGGATTTCGCCTTGCTGCCCTGGCGCACGGTCGACGGCAATGTCTCCCTGGTGCTTGAGGATCACGGCATCAAGGGCAAGGCGGCGAAGGCGATCATCGACGATGTTCTGGCGCGGACCAACCTGACCGATTTCGCAAAGGCGCTGCCGAAACAGTTGTCCGGCGGCATGAAGCAGCGCGTCGCCATTGCGCGCGCAATGGCCGTGAACCCGGCGGTTCTGTTGATGGACGAACCGCTCTCCGCGCTCGACAGCCAGACGCGGGAACTGCTGATGGACGACCTTGTCGGGCTTTGGGAACGCACGCCGTTCACGGCGGTCTATGTGACCCACAACCTGCATGAAGCCGTGCGTCTTGGGCATTCCATCGTTGTGCTGTCGCGCCGCCCCGGACAAATCCGCGACATCGTCGAAATTGATAAACCCTTGTCCGACCGGCAATTCGGCGATGCCGACCTGGATCTGCACCAGAAACACCTGTGGAACCTGATGCGCGAAGAGGCGCGCGCGGCGGATGCGGAGTTGATCAATGCCTGACGGGAATGACGCATCCGGCCCCTGGCCGGACAAGCCGCAGGACAAGAAACCGGACGCTCAGGCGAAACCGGTCCGCATGCGCGGCGGTGGTTTTGCGCCGATGCCGCGCCGATGGGTCGGTTTCGCGGTCTTCGCGGTCCTGATCGGGCTGGCGGAATGGGGGACGCGGGCAGGGTGGATCTCTCCGCTGACCCTGCCAAAACCGTCGGACGTGTTGGCGACCTTCGGTGAACTCTACGACTCGGGCCTGCTCTTCAAACATCTGGCGCCGTCTTTGTCGCGCCTTGCGGTGGGCGCCGTGCTGGGCGTCAGCGCCGGGATCGGCATCGGTATTCTGATTGGGTTGTTTTCCTATATCCGCGCCGGCCTTGTCCCGCTCGTCGCGGCGATCTTCCCGATACCGAAGATTGCCCTGCTGCCGCTTTTCGTGATTTGGTTCGGGATCGACGAGGCTTCGAAATACGCACTGATCGCCTTCGGCACGTTCACGCCGACCGTGGTGGCGACCTATGGCGCGGTGGATAATGTGGATCGAACCCTGATCCGGATGGGGCAGAGCTTCGACCTTTCCTGGTTCTCCATCGTCCGCAAAATCGTATTGCCAGGCGCGATGCCAGGCATCCTGTCCGGCCTGCGCGTCAGCCTCGCCATTGCCATCATCCTGTTGGTCGCGGCGGAAATGCTCGGCGCGGAATACGGCATCGGCGCCTATATCCTGCAGGCGGGCTCTCTCTATGACTTGGAACGCCTGTTCGCGGGCGTGGTTATACTCTCGCTCCTCGGCGTCATCGTCAGCACGGCGATCAGCGCGATCGAGCGGCATTTGCTGGGGTGGCGCACATGACCGGACAATATGACAGCAGCTATGACGTCATTGTCGCCGGGGGCGGTTCCGCCGGTGTCGCGGCGGCGGTCGCCAGCGCGCGGACGGGGGCCAGGACGCTGCTGATCGAACGGTATGGTTGCCTGGGCGGGGCCGCCACCATGCGCAATGTGGTGACCTATTGCGGTCTCTACACATTGGGCGATCCGCCGCGCCGGGCGGTGCGCGGGATTGCCGACGAGGTAACCCATGCCCTGAAGAAACGGGGGGCGATCACCGATCCGATCCGGCACCGCGGCGTCTATGTGGTCTTCGAACCGGAAGCCGTGAAGCTCACACTCGACGAACTGGCCGGGGAGGCCGGCGTGGATGTCATGCTGGGCGCTTTTGTTACTGCGGCCGACAGAGAGGACGGGGCGATCACATCGGTGACCGTCGCGGGGCATGACGGGTATTCCAAATTCAAGGCGGAAGCCTTTGTCGATTGTACCGGGGACGGAGACTTGGCGGCTTTCGGCGGGGCGTCGACGCGCTACGGCAATGGCGCGGATGTGAATCTGGGCACGTTGGGCACGCGGTTCGGCGGTATTCCGCGCGACCTTCAGGTCACGGCGCTGGATGTCGCCAAGGCGGTCGCGGATAAAGGTTTCGCCCCTGGTGAGGTGACCAAGGACCGCAGTGTCGTCGCGCGCCTGCCGGTTTCAGGGGATATGGTGATCTATGTGGTCTCGGCCGATTACGATCCGCGCGATGCCCGGTCCATGTCGGCGGCGGAGGCTTATGGGCGGCGGCAAGCCTGGGCCTATCTTGAAGCCGTGCGGACCATTCCCGGATGCGAAGGAGCCTATCTGGTTGCGACCGGCCCGGAATTCGGAACCCGCGAGTCCCGACACTTGAACTGCCGTGGCCAACTCACCTGGGCGGATGTTCAGGCCGGGCGCGGCTTCGACGATACAATCGCATTGGGCGCCTGGGGCGCGGAATGGCATGATCGGGGCAACTATGCGAGCAGCTTCGATTTCGCACCTGACAAGTCGACCTATGAAATCCCGCTCAGCTGTCTGCATAGCGTGGACACGGCGAACCTTTTCTGCGCCGGCCGCCTTGCCGATGGCGATCGTTTGGGCGGGGCCGCGATCCGGGTGATGGGAACGGCGATGGCGACGGGGCAGGCGGCCGGGATCGCCGCTGCATTGACGGCGGATGGATCATTCGACCCGGCGGAAGTGCGGTCCAGGTTGCGCAAAGAGGGGGCGGTGCTGGATGGCAAGGACGCGGTCGCCTGAACTGTAACTATCGCCGGTATGCCGTCACTGGTGAATTGACGGTGGCAGGGTAAACCCGCCATGGAGCCCGCCAGCCAGGACGGCTAAGCTGGTGGCGTAATCGTCAACACCCGCATCGCGAGGTCCCAGCCGTGAGCTATCAGACCATTTTGTTCGAACGCGAAGGCCCGGTGGCCGTCGTCACATTGAACCGTCCCGAACGCGCCAATGCGATGAACCGCACCATGCTGGAGGAATTGCTGGACGTCTGCGATACGGTCGAAGGGATGAGCGATATTCGTGCCCTCGTCCTGACCGGCGCGGGGGCGGCGTTCTGTTCCGGATTCGACCTGAAAGACCAGGCGGCCAATCGGCCGGATGGGGTCGAGCAATGGCGCGACGCCCTGCAAATAGACTATGACGCGGTGATGCGTTTCTGGCACCTCCCGATCCCGACCGTGGCCGCCGTGCGTGGCCCGGCGCTCGCCGGCGGGTTTGAATTGTCCATGGCATGTGACATGACGGTCGCCGCCGAAGGGTCGGTCTTCGGGGAACCGGAACTGCGGTTTGGGGCCGGAATCGTGGTGATGCTGCTGCCCTGGCTTGCCGGCCCGAAGGCAGCGAAGGAGATCATCCTGCTCGGCCGGGACGATATATCCGTCGAAAGCGCCTTCGACCTGGGCCTCGTTAATCGCATCGTGGCGCCCGGAGACGATCTGTCGGAAGCGATGGATATTGCTAAGCGCTTGGCCGTGATCGATCCCATGCTGGTCAAGCAGACCAAGCGGGCCATCAATGCCTCCTTCACAATCATGGGGATGGATCAGGCGCTTCAGAACGCGCTGGACATCGACGTTCAGATCGAAGGGCAGGGATCGCCCGACAAGACGGAATTCCTCCGCCTGTTGCGCGAGGATGGGATGAAGGCAGCCCTTGCCTGGCGCGACGCACGGTTCGGCGACAACGGCTAAAGGGGCATCCCCCTGCTCAGTACCCGGCGCGTCATCGTGGCGACCCAGTCCACGAACAGCTGGGTCGGATAGGAAGACACGGAAGCCTTATGCCGCAATAGCCAAACGTCCCGCACGAGAATCCGGTCTTCTACCTTTCTGACCGTTGCGTCGCCAAGGCATAGGGCATCGGGCAGAACCGCAAAACCGGCGCCGGCGGCGACCATCGCCTTGGTAGAGACGGGATCGTTGCAGCGGGCGGCGATATCCGCCCCGGGATGTCGGTCGGCCAGCCAGGCGGCTTCCGGGACATGGGCGAATTTTTCGGGATAGGCGATCCATCGCGACTGATCCGCGCCATCGGCGGCCCCAAAAACGCTATAGGGCATTTCGCCCAGTTTGCGGGTCAGGACATTGTCCTCGTCCGATGTGGTCGCCCCTAGACGGATCGCGACGTCGGCTTCCCAGTCGCCGATGGCGACATTCGCCCGGTCCACGGAAATATCGACTTGAATGCCGGGATAGTCCTTCAGGAAAACCGGAAGATTTGGACCAAGGACGGTGTGAGAGAATGTTGGCGGGACGCTGACGCGGACCGTGCCTGCCGGTTCCTCGGTCATGGCGCGGGCTGCGTGTTCCAAGCCCTTGGCGGCTTCTTCCATCGTTTGGGCATAGGCCAAAAGGCGTCGGCCGGCCGGGGTTAGGGCGAGGGTTCCGCGCGATCTTATGAAAACGGTGACGCCCAAATCCCGCTCCATCAATGAAATCCGCCGGCTGACTGTCGTCGGGTCCATGCGCAGCATCTCGCCCAGCACGGCGAGGGAGGAAGCCTCTTCAGCGGCCAGAAGGATCGGGACATCCGCCCATTTCAGTCTGTCGGTCATATCGTTACCTGCATTTTTGCAGCGAAAGACAGCATAACACGGCATTGCTATTCGCTTCGCCGGTTTTTAGGAGAATGGGAACCGCGTATCAATCACAAGGCTTTGGGCACGTCATGGGAATCGATATCGACCTGCTGTTTTCACTGGCGGTTTTCGCTCTGGTCACCTCGATCACACCGGGGCCGAACAATTTGATGGTTATGGCTTCCGGCGCCGCCTTTGGGGTTCGACGGACAGTGCCGCATGTTGCGGGTATCGCGATTGGGTTCGCCACGATGATTGGGGGCGCGGTCTTCGGCCTCGGCGCCTTGCTGGAAGCGTTTCCCTGGGCGCTGGATGTGGTGCGCTATGTGGGCGCTGCCTGGATGTTCTGGCTCGCCTGGCAGTTTCTCTCGCCGCTCTTCTCCCCGCCGCCTGCGTCGGAAGAAGAAGGAACCGTCGATGCGAAGGCGCGGCCCTTTAGACTTTATGAGGCCGCCTTGTTTCAATGGATCAATCCGAAAGCCTGGGCGATGGCAGTCGCGACCGCCGGCGCCTATGCAGGGATCACCGACGATACGATTCCGAGGACGCTTGCCATGTGTGCGGTGTTCACCCTGGTCGGGCCAGCCAGTAATTTCGTCTGGGTCATCGGCGGCCAGACCATCCGCCGGCTTTTATCGCCGGCGAATGGCGGGCGTATGTTCAGCGGTTTGATGGGCGTGCTCGTCGCCGTCAGTGCGGGTCTGATCCTGTTCGCCTAAGGTGCGGGACGTCTAGCTGAAAGCGGGACGGCCGATCGGGGGCAGGTCATGTTCAAGCGCGGCGCCAATGCGCAGCACCATGGCTTCGTCATGGCCACGGCCGACGACCTGCATGCTGGTCGGCAATCCCTGCGGGTCGAGCGAAATCGGCAAGGTCATGCCGCACATTTCCAGGAAGTTGAACGGACGGGAGAAGTAACCCGGCGTGGTCGTCTGGTCGGCGTCTTCGACCGGGCAGGCGACGTCCGGGGTGCCCGGCGTCAGCAGGGCGTCGAAGCCTTTCATCGCATGCGCGAACCGCGCTTTCATATCCTTGCGCTTTTCAAGACTGCGGACATATTCCCAAGCTGGCAGTGACTTGCCGCCCATCATGCGCGCCCGGACATCTTCGTCCATCGGGGCGGCCGGGTCGTCGTAATAGGCGCCGTGGTTCTGATAGCCCTCGACGGCGATGATCATCCCGTTCATGGCCGCCAGATCGCCATAGCCGAAGGGGGCGTCGAAGACCTTGATCTCCGCGCCCAAGGCTTTCAGGCGTTCAGCCGCCATGTCATAGGCTTCCAGCATGTCAGACGTGCAGACGGCGCGCTCAGCGGCATTCATCACGCCCAGCGTCAGGCCCTTTACGCCCTTGTCCAATTGACCGTACAGCCCGTCCGATTTCGCCGCGTCCTGTTCCATGGCCCAGCCTTCGCGGCCCAGCATGACTTCGTACAAAATGACGGCGTCGCGCACGGTCTGGACGATCGGGCCTGGCGTGTCGAGGGTCTGCGACAGGGGCATGATGCCGTCCAGCGGCAGTTGTTCGGCGGTGACCTTCAACCCGACAAGGCCGCAAAAGGCCGCCGGGACACGCACCGACCCACCGGTGTCGCTGCCGATGGCGCCTGCGGCGAGGCGGCTGGCGACCGCCGCCGCGGACCCGGATGACGACCCGCCCGGCACCCGGTGTGTATCCATGTCCCAGGGGTTGTAGGGTGTACCCATCAACTGATTGGTGCCCCAACCGCCGAAGGCGCATTCGACTGTTTTGGTCTTGCCGAGAACAATGCCGCCCGCACCGAGCAGACGTTTGACCATCGTGCCGGTTCCGGGGGAAACGCGGTCAGCCATCGCCTTCGACCCAAAGGTCGTGACCGTGCCTTCCACATCGAAGATGTCCTTCAGACCGAAGGGAATGCCGTGGAACGGACCGATCACACTGCCGGCTGCAAAGGCCTTGTCGGCCGCTTCAGCGGCCTGCATGGCCTTTTCCGCCCAGATCGCTTGATAGGCGCCGACAGCAGGGTCGTGTTTCGCGATACGGTCCAGGTAGCGGCGTGTCGCCTCACTGGGGCGAAGCGACCCGGCCCGATAGGCCATGGCAATACCGGCGATCGTGTCCAGTGGTGATAGTGGTTTAACCTGTGGCATTCGATCCCCCCGGTGTTTCTTTTTAGGTTATGTCAGGCGACATCCTCCGTCTGCCAATCCTTACCCGGAATGGCGGCCAGAAGCGCCTTTGTGTAGTCGTGCTGCGGATCGCCGAACAGTTCCGCGGTCGGCCCGATTTCAACCACCTTGCCGTATTGCATCACCGCGACCCGGTCGCAGACCTGGGCGGCGACGCGCAGGTCGTGGGTAATGAAGACCATGGAAAGGTTCATCTGTTTGCGGATCTTGTCCAGCAGTTCCAGGATCTGCGCCTGGATTGACACATCCAAGGCCGAAACTGGTTCATCCGCGATCAGGATATCCGGTTCCAGCGCAAGCGCCCGGGCGATGCCGATACGCTGGCGCTGTCCACCGGAAAATTCGTGCGGGAAACGGTCGAAGGCGCTTTCCTCAAGCCCGACGATGGATATCAGTTCCTTCGCGCGCTTGTTTGCTTCTTCCTTGTCCACACCTTGCAGGATTGGCCCTTGGGCGATGATTTGCCCGACGCGTATGCGGGGGTTCAGCGAGGCGAAGGGGTCCTGAAAGACCATCTGCAACCGTCGCCGATGCGGACGCATATGCTTGCGGTCCAGTTTCGAAATTTCCTGGTCGCCGACATAGATTTCGCCGTCGTCGATATCCATCAGCCGGATCAGGCAACGCGCCATGGTGGACTTTCCGGACCCGCTTTCGCCCACAATGCCGAGTGTTTCCCCGCGATGGACTTCGATGCTGACATCGTTGACCGCATGAACCACGCGGTCCTTTTTGCCGAAAAGGCTGAAACCGCCGGTGCTGCCGAAGGTCTTGCGGACGCCATGCGCCGACAGGACGCTTTCCTTGGATTGCTCGCGCGCCGCGCGCGGCTTCAGTTTTGGAATGGCGGCGATCAACCCCTTGGTATACGGGTGTTGCGGGGCATTCAGGACCTCATGGACCGTACCCATTTCGACGAGTTTGCCGTATTGCATCACGGCCACGCGGTCGGCGATATCCGCCACCACGCCGAAATCATGGGTGATGAAGAGAACGCCGGTGTGATGCTGTTGCTGCAATTCCTTGATCAGCTTCAGGATCTGCGCCTGGGTGGTGACGTCCAAAGCCGTCGTCGGTTCGTCCGCGATCAGGATCTTTGGCTCCAAGGCCAAGGCCATGGCGATCATCGCCCGCTGACGCTGGCCGCCTGACAATTCATGCGGATAGGCGCGCATGATGCCTGCCGGGTCCGGCAGGTTCACATCAGTCAGCAATTGCAGTGCCCGCGCCGCGCGTTCCTTGGCAGGCATGCTGACATGAAAACGGAAGATTTCGTCGATCTGATCACCGATCCGCATGACCGGGTTCAGGGCCGTCATCGGTTCCTGAAAAATCATCGAGATCTCGTTGCCCCGAATGTCGCGCAGCCGTTCCGGCGTGACCTTCGTGGTGTCTTCACCCAGGAAATTGATCGCCCCATCGCCGACCCGCACCTTCGGGCCGGGCAGCAATCCCATCACGGCACGCGCGGTCAGGGATTTGCCTGACCCGCTTTCGCCCACGATGCAAAGCGTTTCGCCGGGGCTGAGGTCGATCGAGATATCCTCCACCGCATAGCGGCGATCCGCACCGTCCGGCAACAGGATCGAGAGGTTCTGGATATCGAGTAGTTTCTGGCTCGTGGTATCGCTCATTGGCGTTCCCTCAGGCGCGGGTTCAAGGCGTCATTCAGGCCTTCGCCGACAAGGTTGATGGCAAGGACAGTGACCAGGATCGCAATACCCGGGAAGGTACAGACCCACCAGGCAGACCGCAGCATCGTGCGGCCCGCGCCGATCTGGAAACCCCAACTCATGATGTTCGGATCCCCGAGGCCGAGGAAGGCCAGCCCGCTTTCGATCAGGATCGCGGTTGCGACCATCAGGGAACCGACGACGATAATCGGGCTGACGCAGTTCGGCAGTATTTCGCGCAGCATGATCTGAATGTCGCCCATGCCCAAGGTGTGGCAGGCCTGAACGAATTCCCGGTTCTTCAGCGCCAGAAACTCACCGCGCACCAGCCGGGCGACGCCCGGCCAAGAGACGACCGTGATGGCGATGACGATACTTTCGATTGACGGTTTCATGATCGCGACAAGCAGGATGGCGAAGACGAAGGATGGGATCGTCTGGAACATCTCGGTAACGCGCATCAGAGCATCGTCGATCTTGCCGCCGTAATAGCCGGACAAGGCGCCGAAGATGACGCCGATGAAGACCGCGGCCACGGTCGCGACAAGGCCGATCATGATCGAGGTTTTCGCGCCATGGGCGATACCCGACGCCACGTCACGGCCAAGCGAGTCGCTGCCCAGTAGGAAGCCGCTCGTGCCCGGAGGCGCCAACGGCTTGCCGGCGAGGCGGAACGGGTCGTCCGGGTAAAAGGCGCCGGCGAACAACGCCATCAGGATGACGAGCGCCAGGATGAACATACCGAGGACGGCCTGACGGTTGCGGGCAAAACGTTTCCAGAAGCTCATTATGCCACCTCAATACGCGGGTCGAGGAAGCTGTAAATCACGTCCACGATCAGATTTACGACGACGACCAGGACCGATGAAATCATGAAAATTCCCAGCAGCAGGTTGAGGTCCCGTGCGAACAAGGACTCGAAGGCGAGCATGCCCAGCCCCGGCCAGGCGAAGACCGATTCCACGATGACCGACCCGCCGATCAGCGCGCCGACCTGCACACCGGCCATGGTGACGACGGGCAGCAAGGCGTTGCGCAAGACGTGGACAAAGGTGATCCGGCGCTCGGTGAGCCCCTTTGCCTTCGCGGTCACGACATAGTCTTGGCCGTATTGTTCAAGCATCGAGGCCCGCATCATCCGCGTGTAAAGTGCGAGATAGAACAGCGAGAGTGTGATGGTCGGCAGAACCAGGTGATGGGCGATATCCCAGACGCGGTCCCAGCCTTCATAGAAGGCCGCGATGTTTTCCATACCGCTCGTCGGGAACCAACCGAGATTGATCGAGAAGACGACGATCATCATCAGCCCCACCCAGAACAATGGCGTGGCGTAGGTAATCAGCGCGAAGATCGAAATCGCGGTGTCTTTCCAGGTGTTCAGGTTGATCGCCGCCAGCAGGCCCAGAAGGATGCCGAACCCGACAGCAGTCAGGATCGTGCAGGTCATCAGCAGCAGGGTCGGCCAGAAGCGGTCCAAAATCAGTTGCGCGACCGGCATGTCGTGCCGGAAGGAATAACCCAGGTCCAGCAAGGCCACATTCTTCAAATAGACCATCAACTGGACGGGCAGGGGCTGATCCAGGCCGAATTTGGCCCGCAGCTCGGCCATATATTCCGGCGTTGCTGACCCGGCTTCCCCGGCGAGAACGTCAACCGCGTCGCCTTCCGCCATGTTCAAAAGGAAGAAATTCAATACGATGATCGCGATGATGATCGGTATGCCTTGCATAAGGCGCCGAAGCACATAGCGCAGAATTTTCGTGGATCGGTTCATAGTTGAGAAACAGCCCCGTTCAGGCCCCAGTCAGGCACGGATTATCGTTATCGTGAACGCTTCGGAATACTGGAATGCGGGTGAGGGGGACGCCGTGCCGAAACACGGCGTCCCCTTCAATCCGTAGAACTTACTCTTCGAGCCAACCTTCAGAGAAAGAGCCGTAGGGACCCATCGCGGAGCCGTACACACCCTTAAGCTTCGTGTTGTAGACCGTGAGGAACTGCATTTCGAACAGGTTCACGACCGGCATGTCTTCAGCCAGGATCTCCTGCACGTCCTCATAAATCGCGGAACGCTTGGCGGCGTCCGGCTCTTTCGCGCCGGCATCCAGAAGCGCGTCGAGCTTCGGATTGCTGTAGCGCGAGGAGTTCACGAAATGCGTACCCTGACGGATCTGGTCCGTGCCGTAGTGACGGTGGACGCCCAGAACCGGATCGGGAAGCTGGTAGAAGTAGTTCAGGTTCATGACGAAGTCGTAGTTGTGATAAACACGCTTCAACCAAGTCGGAACGTCTTCATAGCGCAGTTCGATTTCGATGCCGATATCGCCCAATGCCTGCTTCAGGTATTCCCCGGCACGGCGCCAGTCTTCGCCGTAGGGAATGACATCCAAGATCGCCTTCATGCGAACGCCGTCGCCGTCCGGCTTGTAGCCAGCGTCGTCGAGGATCTTCTTAGCGGCTTCAACGTCACCCGCTGCCGGATAGTTCGGCATCGGCTTGTACAGATCCGTCGCCGCGAAGCTGCTGGACAGGGCGCTGGAGGCCGGTTTTCCGTAACCGAAGAAGATCGTGTCGATCATGAACTGACGGTCGATGGCATTGGAAATCGCACGGCGGACGGCCGGATCGGTGAACGGGCCTTCCTTGGTGTTGAATTCCAACAGGGCCATCGGGTTGATCATCGAGTAACCATCGGTGGTTACGCTGATGTCGTCACGATCCCGCAGGCGAACGGCGTCGATGTTCGGGATACCGTTATAGCCGGTATACAGAACTTCGCCGTTTTCCATGGCGGCGGTCCGGGTGGAGGCATCCGGGATGAAGCGGGCAACGACACGCTCCACATGCGGCAGGCCTTCTTTCCAATAGTCCTCGTTCTTGTCGAGGCGGATATATTGGCCCTTCTTCCATTCCGTGAACTTGTACGGACCGGTGCCGATCGGGTTGTTGGCCAAGTCGGCGCTTTTGATGTCGGTGCCTTCCAGAAGGTGCTTTGGAACCATCGGGGATTCATAACCCGAAAGGGCGCGCAGCATGTACGGCGCCGGATTCTTCAGGTGGAACACGGCCGTGGTGTCATCAGGCGTGTCGATGCTTTCGACCTCACGGAAGGAATTCGGACCGCGCGGGTGAACTTTTGACAGGACTTCCATCACACTGAATTTCACATCAGCTGAGGTGAAGGGCGTTCCATCGTGCCAGACGACGCCATCCTGCAAGGTGAATGTCACGGTTTTGCCATCGGCGCTGACATCAACGCTTTTCGCCAGGACCGGTATCATCTTGCCTTCGGTGTCGTAGTCGAAGAGTCCTTCATAGATCTTCGGCGCGACCAGGCCGATCGGGCCCGACGTGGAAACGTAAGATGCCAGGGTGGGCGGTTCCGGTTGAGCCAGATAGACCAGCGTCCCGCCGTCTGTTTGTGCAAGTGCGGTAAAGCTGCTTGCGATGATTGAGGATGCCAACACGGCACCCTGAATAAGCCTTTTCATAACGACGCTACCCCTTGTGTTACAGCGAAGCGGGAAGCGTCAGAGAAATAACTGGGAGTGTCAATTAGTTTCAGAAAAAACATGCAAAACAGGGAATTCTAAAGTACGTAAACGGTTACTTCGTTACCTTGAATTACTTATGATTATACTAGGCTATACTTACCCGAATACTTCAGCACGATATTCCAAAATGCCATTCGAAAAATCAACACATGAAATGTGTAAAATAAAAAATGCTGCGTTAAATCAACACATGAAATGTGTAAAATAAAAAATGCTGCGTTGCACAAATTTACGCAGAGTCAAATTCTTTATTCACAATGGATCGATAAAGACCGAAGTCAACACACATGGTGCGACGACCCGTAGCAGGGATTCGCAGCGCGGAAGGGATGGTCTGCGCATGACAGTGGCCCGACGATGCCGCATTGTGCCGTTGAAGAAAAGCGGGCGGATCACGCCCTTGATAGTGAGACGGAGGAAACATGAGCGACGATAGGATTTCCGCATTGCCGGTGCCGGCGCCCGGCGACCTGGACGCGGATTTGCAGAAGTATTTCAAGATTTGCGAGGAAAAGCTTGGCTTGGTGCCGAACGTATTGCGCACCTATGCGTTCAAACCGAATCGTCTTCGCCGCTTCATCGACATGTATAACGAGATCATGTTGAGCGACGACAGCCCGCTGACCAAGCTGGAGCGAGAGATGATCGCTGTAACCGTTTCATCCTGCAACCGTTGCTTTTATTGCCTTGTCGCGCATGGTCAGCAGGTGCGTGCCCTGTCGGGCGACCCGGTATTGGGTGAGCATATAGCCCTTAACTACCGCACCGCACGCCTTGAACCGCGCCAGCGCGCCATGCTGGACTATGCTTGGAAACTGACCGACACCCCGAACGACATCGGGGAAGCGGACCGCGCGGCTCTGAGGGAAGCCGGATTTGACGATTCAGCGATTTGGGATATCACGGAAACCGCGTCCTTCTTCAACTATACCAATCGTATGGCGCATGGTGTGGAGATGATGCCGAATACGGAATACCACGGCATGGACCGATAGGACCGGGAGTAGAGGAAAATCATGACGACCTATACGGATGGATGGGGCAACGACTGGACGGCCGCCTCGACGGACGCTGTCGCGGGACTGCAGAAAACGGTTTTGAACTATCTCGGCATGAGCGTTGAGACCGGGGACAGCCTTAAAGACACATTCGGGTTGGACCCGGCGATGCCAATGGCGCATGTGCTTAAAGGCTATTTCGGCAAGTTCTTTGCCGCTGAGAAAATGGAGGCAATGGCCGTGGGCGCCTTGGCCGACGCCGAGCGCGTCGCGGCCGAGGGATCCGTCACGCCGCAGGAGGCCCGGCATATCGCGGCGCTTGCGGCCTGGATTCGCGGCGACATGGAAGGCGCTATTGCCGCCTGGGAAGCCATCTTGCTGGACCATCCCCTGGACGTCATGGCGACGAAGCTGGTGCAGTATTGCCAATTCTATCTGGGCGACGGGACGGCGATGCGGAACAGTTTGGCCCGCGTTATGTTCGCCTGGAACGAAACCCTGCCCGGGTATGGCTTCATTCTCGGCTCCTATGCTTTCGCGTTGGAAGAGTCCGGCGTTTACGACAAGGCGGAGGTCACGGGCAGGCGCTCGGTCGAGATCAATCCCGCCGACGCCTGGGGGGCACATGCCACCGCCCATGTTCTGGAAATGCAGTGCCGTTCGGCGGAAGGCGAGGCGTTTCTCTCGGCGTTGGAACCGCATTGGGGCAAGATCCACAACTTCAAGCATCACGCGCAATGGCACCGGGCGCTCTTCATGCTGGATTTGGGTCGTTATCAGGACTGCCTCGCGCATTACGACGCGAAGGTTTGGACCGACATCGCCGGCGACTATCTCGATATCTCGAACGGTGTGGCGCTGCTCTGGCGGTTGCAGGAAGAAGGCGTGGATGTCGGCAACCGCTGGCGCGTCTTGGCCGATATGTCCGCCGCGCGGACCGAGGAGCACAAACTCGCCTTTGCCGATGCTCATTTCATGGCGGCGCTTTTAAATGCGGGCGACCGCGAAAAGGCGGAAACGATGCGGACCTCGATGGAGCGTTATTCCCACAAGCAGGAGACACAGTCCCGGATCACCCGCGAAGTCGGCCTGGCCATTGCGGATGCCTTCCTGGCGATTGACGCCGGCAAACCCGGCGATGCGGTCGACAAGCTTTATCCCGTGCGTGAGAAGGTTCGCCTTTTGGGGGGCAGTCATGCGCAGCGCGATTTCTTCGACCGCTTGCTGGTCCGTGCAGCGCTTTCCGCCGGGCGGCATACAGAAGCCCGCCATGTCTTGTCGGAACGTTTGGAAAACCGGCCGGGCTCGCGCTGGAACTGGTCCCGTCTGGCCAATCTGGAAGCCTCGGAAAGCAATGCCGCCGCCGCGGCGCAGGCACAGGCGAGGGCAGATGCCTTGATGGCGGCGTAAGCATTACGATATCAGAGGTCTGCCGGAAACGGATCAGGCAATAGTGGCCCAGTCGAAAGGGCCGAATGAAAAGGATTTGCTATGCGGGCGATAGGCCGTTTTTTCATGTGGCTTTTGGCCGGCATCGGGTTCCTGACGATGGCGTCGGTCGTGGCGGGCATCGTTTTTCTGGTCACGCAAAGCCCTCAGCAGGCGACCGTGCCGGAACGCGCGGTTCTGTGGCTGGATCTTAATCAGCCGGTCGTCGAAAAGCCGGTTCAGACGCTTTTCGGCAAAACGGACGGCCTCACCATGATAGACATGGTCGCCGCCCTGGACCGCGCGCGAACGGACGACCGGATTAAGGGTGTGGTCGCCGTCATGGGCGGCGCACCGATCAGCATGGCGCAGGCCCAGGAACTCGCGGACGCCATCAGGGCCTTTCGCGCGTCCGGCAAATTCACGCTCGCCTATGCGGAGGATCTCGGCTCGGTCTGGAACGGGACGGTCGACTATCTTCTGGCGGGCGCCTTCGAGGAATTATGGCTTCAGCCTTCGGGCGGGGTCGGGGTTGCGGGGCTTGCGCTGGAAACCCCGTTCTTCCGCGGTGCTTTCGAGAAGATTGGCGTGTCGCCGCAATTCGAACAGCGTCATGAATACAAGGGCGGGATCGATCCTTTCGTCGAAACCGGCATGACGCCTGCGATCCGGGAATCGTACCACAGGTTGCTCGGCAGTTGGACGGACCAGCTTCGGGCAGCCTATTTGGAAGACGGCCGTCTTGCGAAATCCAGTTCCATAGAAGTGCTGTTCAACGGTGGTCCCTATTTGGCGAAAGAGGCCTTGGCGTTGGGCTTGGTCGACAAGTTGGCTTATTGGGACGAGGTGGAAGCCTTTCTGGATGACCGCCTTGGCCCGGAATCGGACTCCGTGTCGCCGGCGCAGTACAATCTGGCCGTCGCCGCGGAAATGAGTTTGCCGCCGGACGCACCGCGGATTGCGCTGGTCTACGGCGAGGGGGCCATCATGCCGGACCAACCGGGCGGGAATGCCTTGTTCGGTGCGCGCGGTTTCTCACCCTATGACGTCGCGGACGCGCTGGCCGATGCGCGGGAAGATGACAACATCGACGCCGTAGTGTTCCGCGTCGACAGTCCCGGCGGCGCTTACGGCCCGTCGGATGCGGTTTGGCGGGAAGTCGCAAGGCTGCGGGAAGCCGGCAAGCCGGTCATCGCGGTGATGGGATCCGTCGCGGCAAGTGGCGGCTACTTCGTTTCAATGCAGGCCGACAGGGTTCTGGCCCTGCCGGGCACGATTACCGGATCGATCGGGGTTTATTCCGGCAAGTTCGCGACCATGGGGCTTTGGGAAAAACTCGGTGTGCGGTGGGAACGCGTCCGGGTCGGACAGAATGCGGCGATCTGGAGCGGCATTTCCGAATTCTCCCAGAGCGAGCGGGAACGATTCCGCGCCGGCGTCGATTTCGTCTATGAGGATTTCACCCAGAAAGTGGCCGCGGCGCGTGGCTTGTCGGCCGGGTCGTTGGACGCGGCGGCGCGGGGGCGGATTTGGACCGGCAGGGATGCGATGAAGGTGGGGTTGATCGACGGGTTCGGCGGCTTGCTGGAAGCGATCGCCCAGGCCAAGGAAATGGCCGGGTTCGACCGGTCGGTGGAAGCGGAGATTGTGATTTTGCCGCATGAACCGACGCCGGTCGAACGACTTGAGGAGATCGTGGAGGGCGGCGATCCTTTCGCCCAGGTTTCCGCGCTCTTCTCCGCGCCGGATTTAGTCGGTGTGCTCGGCTTCCGCGGCCTGAACACTTTCGGGCTGCCGCCGATTCCGGTCGATGGAGTGTCGGCCCATATGCCCGCCTTCAGACTCGCCCGATAGACAAGCCATGGACAAACCAGGGGAAGGGCCATGACGGAAGACGATTTCCTGAAAACGATGGATGGTGATGCGCCGCCGTCCGAGTGGTCTTTGCCGCTGCAGGCTTTGTGGTGGGACGGTAAGGGCGATTGGGAAAAGGCGCATTCCTGCGCCCAGGACGCTTCTGATTCGGACGGATCCTGGGTGCATGCGTATCTTCACCGTGTGGAAGGCGACCTGGGGAACGCGGGTTACTGGTATCGGCGCGCCGGTAAGCCCGCCCATTCTGGTGCACTGCAACAAGAATGGCGTGAAATTGTCGGTCATCTACTGGCGCAAAGCTGAGCGAAAGCCCAATATTCCCTTCTATATATGGATTTCCATTAGCACGAGGGGGCAGGCATGGGTGAACTGATTGAAATTCCGGCACGCGGGGGCAAGGCCGTACGGGTGAAAAAGGGCCAAGCCCTTAAGATGATCAACACGCATGGTCACCAGGTCGTAGATACCTGGGCGTTCAACGCTGAAGACCTGACCGAGTTCATGTCGATGGAGCATCTGCGGGCGATGCTGGGAACGATTTTTCCGAAACAGGGCGACAGTCTCTATACCAATCAGCGCCGTCCGATCCTGGTGATGGAGGAAGATACCTCGCCGGGCATTCATGACACCTTGATGGCGTCTTGCGACGTCCATCGTTACCGGCTGCTCGGCTGTACCGAGTATCACGAGAACTGCACCGATAACCTTGCCGCTAGCATGAAGGAATTGGGACTGGTTGCGCCGGAAACGCCGGCGCCGCTGAACATGTGGATGAATATTCCCGTCGCGGACGGGGGCGCCACCAGTTGGGAAGCGCCTGTATCGAAGGCGGGCGACCATGTTTTGCTGCGGGCGCAGATGGATTGCATCGTGGCGATGTCCGCCTGCCCGCAAGACATTATTCCGGTCAATGCCGGAAACCCCGTTGAGGCGCATTTCGAAGTTCTGGATTAAGCGGTCGACCAACACGCCGCTTGGGCGGGTTTTGGGCCCGGCTAGGACGCCGGGCCATTATTGACCTTTACGTAAACGTAAACTATGTTCTGCGGCATCTTGGCACCCTGAATTGGGCGATGGGAAATCGCGAAACGCCTTGGACGGGGCCGGGTTCCGGCGCATATTGGGCTGGCGCATAAGAACCAGATGCGACGGCAACTTTGTCGGGATGTCCGCCAGTGGAAGTCCCGCCGGCGAGAAAACCAACGGTCGCGGTAAACGACGGCCGGATACAGTTTGCCCCTCGCGGGCCTGTTACAGATGACTGTGATGGCCCTCGGCAAAACCTGGGGCACCCGAAATGGGACTGAAAACAGGGAGAGTACAATGCCGACACTGCTGTTAACCGGAGCGAGCCGCGGGATCGGCCGGGAATTGCTCAATAAATACAAGCAGGATGGATGGACCGTCATCGCGGCTTGCCGGGACCCCGGTGCTGTCGGCGATATCGGCGCCGACCGGGTGCTGCCGCTGGAGGTTACCTCGGAAGACAGCATCCGGGCCCTGAAAGACACTCTTGGCGATTTGCCGATCGATGTGCTTTGGAACAATGCCGGCGTGTACCTGGACAAGGGCATGGGCCTGGAGGAAACCGCTGCGGATCTGTGGTCCGAAACCTTCGCGGTCAATACCATCGCGCCGCTTCGCATAGCCAATGCCTTCGCAGCGAACGTGGCCGATTCCGAGAAAAAAACCATGGCATTTACGTCCAGCCGAATGGGATCGATCGGTGATCTCGGCGGGGCGTCCAGCGCCTATGCTTATCGTTCTTCCAAGACTGCACTGAACATGGCGGCTGCCATCCTGGCGAACGATTTGCGCCCAACCGGTGTGAAGACGGTCGTGCTGCATCCCGGCTGGGTCCGCACCGACATGGGCGGCCCATCGGCGGATATCGATACGGAAACCAGTGCCGGCGGCATGAAAAAGGTCGTCGATAGCCTGACCGACGCGCAATCCGGCGGGTTCTTCAATTACGACGGAAAGTCCTGGCCTTGGTGAGGATGCAAGCCGCAACGGTGCAAAGCCGGTCTTAACGGGAGAGAGCTTCTATGTTGCTCACTGAAGAACAACAGATGATCACGGACATGGCGCGCGACTTCGCGGCCAACGAGCTGCAACCGAATTCCCCGACATGGGACAAGGAGCACAAATTCCCCGCCGAGGCTTTGGCGAAGATGGGCGAGCTCGGTCTGATGGGCATGCTGGCGCCGGTGGAATATGACGGCGCGGGAACGGATACGGTTTCTTATGCATCGGCACTGGAACAGATTGCCTGGGGCGACGGTTCCTGCTCGACGATCATGAGCGTTCACAACTCGGTCGGTTACATGCCGATCCTGCGCTACGGCACGGAAGAGCAGAAGCAGCGTTTCGTTCCGCCCATGGCGCGCGGTGAAAGTATCGGCGCATTCTGTTTGACCGAACCGCATGCGGGGTCGGACGCTTCGGCGATCCGGACGCGGGCGAAGAAAAGCGGGAATAAATGGGTCCTGAACGGGGCCAAGCAGTTTATCACGTCGGGCAGCAACGCCAAGGTCGCCATCGTCTTCGCGGTCACGGACCCGGATGCGGGCAAGAAGGGCATCACCGCCTTCATCGCGCCGACGGACACGGCCGGTTACACCGTGGCCAGCGTCGAAAACAAACTGGGTCAGAATGCCTCGGATACCTGCCAGATCGTCTTCGAAGACATGGAGCTTACGCCGGACCTGATGCTGGGTGAGGAAGGGCAGGGCTATAAGATCGCCCTGTCGAACCTGGAAGGCGGGCGGATCGGTATCGGGTCCCAGGCCGTCGGCATGGCGCAGGCGGCGCTCGATCACGCGATTGCCTATGCCAAGGATCGGGTCAGCATGGGTAAGCCGATCATTGAACATCAGGCGGTCGGCTTTCGTCTGGCCGAAGCGGCGACAAAGCTTGCTGCCGCGCGGCAAATGGTGCTGCACGCCGCGGCCCTGCGCGACGCTGGAAAGCCCTGCTTGACGGAAGCCTCGATGGCGAAGCTGCTGGCCTCAGATACGGCCGAGCTGGTTGTGTCGGACGCGCTTCAAACCTTGGGTGGGGTCGGGTATTTGAACGACTATCCCATCGAACAGATTTACCGGGATGTCCGCGTGACGCGGATCTATGAAGGCACCAGCGACATCCAAAAACTGGTCATCGCCCGGTCATTGGCGGCTTAACGCGCGCGAACAGTACATATTTTTACTTGTGGGGATTGGAGAGACAGTGGGGTCGACAGTAGACAAGGGGCCGATTAACGCTTTGATCGCGGGGTTCAAGGGGTTTCGCGCGATAAACTATGAAAAGCAGGCGAGCAGTTTATTGGCCAAATTGGCGCGCGAGGGGCAGAGCCCCAAGGTGCTGTTGATCGCGTGTTCCGATTCCCGCGTTGACCCGGCTATTCTGTTCTCAGCCACGCCCGGGGAGTTGTTCGTTGTTCGCGTCGTCGCGGCGCTCGTTCCCCCCTATAAGCCGAACGCTGATTTTCACGGGGTCAGTGCGGCATTGGAATTCGCCATCCGGGACCTTGAAGTCGAGCATGTCGTGGTGCTCGGACATGCCTATTGCGGTGGTATCCGCGCCCTGAAGACCATGGAGGACGGCGTCGTCCAGGATCGTGAGTTCATCGGCCCCTGGGTGTCCATGGCGGACCAAGCGGTCGGCAGCATTCCGCTATCGGACCCGCCTTGTCGGCATGAACAGGCGGCCGTCCGTTATTCAACGCAGAACCTTCTGACCTTCCCTTGGCTGAAAGAGAAGGTGGATAACGGTCAGATCGAATTGCATTCATGGTGGTTCGATCTGGATGAAGGGCACTTGCTGGCGGACGTGCCGGGCGAGGAAGATTTTGTACAACTGGTTTAAGCCGGCCAACGGTATTTGGGAGGATGTATGAGTAAGCAACCGATTGAGTTCTATTTCGATTTTTCCAGCCCCTTCGCGTATATCGGATCGGAGCTGATCGAGGCGGCGGCGGAGCGCCAGGGCGTGGACATCAAATGGCGTCCGTTCCTGATCGGCGCAGCCTTCAAGGCGGTTGGCTCCAAGCCCCTGCTGCACGCCCCGCTGAAAGGGGACTATTCCAAGCGGGATATGGAGCGTACCGCCCGCAAGCACGGCATTCCCTTCATCCTGCCGGACGTGATGAGTTTGAAGACCGTGCCGGCGTCGCGCGCCGTCTATTGGGCGGAAGTCAATGCACCGGACAAACTTCCGGCCTTGGTCCATGCGGTCTTTCGCCATGCCTTTGCGGAAGACAAGGACTATTCCGATCCGGAAACGGTCGCGGATTTGGCGGCCGGCGTCGGTATCGATCCAGATGCCGTTCTGGCCGGTATGCAGGATCAGGCGATAAAGGACCGCTTGCGGGATGAGGTTGAGCGCGGCCTGGAACGGGGCGTGTTCGGAACGCCGATGTTCTTCCACGGCGATGAGCCGTTCTGGGGCGTCGATCATCTTCCCGATTTGGAACGCTGGATCGAAACTGGCGGCTGGTGAGGAAATACAGTGGCAGTCCTGAAGACGAGTGTGAACCTGCGCGGTGACGAGGCCAAGGCCAACGCCGCCGCGATGACGGACCTGATCGGCGACCTTGAGGACAAGGTCGCGAAGATCAAATTGGGGGGCGGCAAGCGTGCGCGTGAACGCCATGTCGGCCGCGGCAAGTTGTTGCCTCGGGACCGTGTGCGCACCTTGTTGGATCCAGGGGCGCCGTTTCTCGAATTCTCTCAACTGGCGGCCCATGAGGTTTATGACGATGACGTGCCGGGCGGCGGTGTCATCACCGGTATCGGTCGGGTATCGGGCCAGGAATGTTTGATTGTCGTGAACGATGCCACGGTGAAGGGCGGTACTTATTACCCGATCACCGTAAAGAAACATGTTCGCGCGCTGGAAATCGCCGAGCAGAACCATCTGCCTTGCATCTATCTGGTGGATTCCGGCGGCGCCAATTTGCCGAACCAGGACGAGGTCTTCCCAGACCGCGATCATTTCGGCCGTATTTTTTACAGCCAGGCGAATATGTCCGCGAAGGGTATCCCTCAGATCGCCGCGGTCATGGGGTCGTGCACGGCGGGCGGGGCCTATGTGCCGGCCATGTCGGATGAAAGCATCATCGTGCGAAACCAGGGAACGATTTTCCTGGGCGGGCCGCCGCTTGTGAAGGCGGCGACCGGTGAGGTCGTCTCGGCAGAGGATTTGGGCGGGGCGGATACGCATTCACGTATTTCGGGCGTCACGGACCATTACGCTGAAAACGATCACCATGCCCTTGCCATCGTCCGGCAGATTGTCGGCAACTTGAACCGCGCGAAACCCGCGCAGGTCAAAGTGAAGGCGCCCGTGGCCCCGGCTTACGACCCGGCGGAAATCTACAACGTCATTCCGGCGGACGCGCGCAAACCCTATGACGTGCGGGAAGTGATCGCGCGGATCGTCGACGGGTCCGAATTCGATGAATTCAAACACCTTTATGGAACCACCTTGGTCTGCGGCTTCGCGCATATCTGGGGCTATCCCGTCGGCATCGTCGCCAATAACGGCATCCTGTTTTCTGAGTCCTCGTTGAAGGGCGCGCACTTTGTCGAACTGTGCTCGCAGCGGAAGATCCCCCTGGTCTTCCTTCAGAACATCACCGGTTTCATGGTCGGCCGGAAATACGAGGCGGGCGGCATCGCCAAGGACGGCGCAAAGTTGGTGACGGCCGTTGCGACCACGCAGGTGCCGAAGTTCACCGTCATCATCGGCGGTTCTTTCGGGGCCGGGAATTATGGCATGTGCGGCCGGGCCTATTCACCGCGCATGCTCTATATGTGGCCGAATGCCCGAATTTCGGTAATGGGCGGGGAACAGGCCGCGAACGTGCTAGCGACAGTGCGTGAGGACGGCATGGCCCGTAAGGACGAGACTTGGACGGCGGAGGAACGGGAAGCCTTCATGGACCCGGTTCGCAAGCAATACGAACACCAGGGCCATCCCTATTATGCGTCCGCGCGTGTTTGGGATGACGGCGTGATCGATCCGAAGGAAACGCGGAACGTGCTGGGTCTTTCTCTATCGGCCGCGCTCAATGCGCCGATCCCGGATCCACGCTTCAGCGTTTTCCGCATGTAATTCTCGCGGGCCCATGGGTTCGCCAAATCTGGAACAGCAAAAGTCATGACCGACCAATCAAGAAAATACCGGGTGAGGAAGGCGGGATATGCCGATGGGGCTGTCACGGAAATCGTGCTGACCAATCCGGACAAGCATAATTGCTTCGATGACGAATTGATCGAAGGCCTGACCGGCGCCTTCATGCTGGTCTCGGATGACCCGGAAACCCGTGTCGTTGTTCTGCGCGCCGAAGGCAAAAGCTTTTCCGCCGGCGCGGATTTGAACTGGATGAAGCGGATGGCGGAAAATGACGAAGCCGCCAATATCAAGGATGCCGAAGCGCTGGCCGGCATGTTGCAGATGATCAATGCCTGTCCCAAGCCGGTGATCGGATTGGTGCAGGGAGCGGCCTTCGGCGGCGGGGTCGGGCTGGCGGCAGCCTGCGATATCGCCATCGCGACGGAACGCGCTTCCTTCAGCCTGTCTGAAGTAAAACTGGGTATCATTCCGTCGGCGATTTCACCCTATGTCATCGCGGCAATCGGTCAGCGTGCGGCGCGACGCTATTTCCTGACGGCCGAACGTTTCGATGCGGCGGAAGCGCATCGCATCGGACTTGTTCATGAAGTGGTTGCCGATGCGGATGCGCTCGACGCGCGGGGCCAGGCTCTGGCGGAAGCGATCTGTGCGAACGGCCCGAACGCGGTCGCCGAATCCAAGGATCTGATTTTCGCCGTCGACCGGCCGTGGAGCTGGGATGTGCATAAGGACACGGCCCGGCGCATCGCGCGGGTGCGGGCATCGGCCGAAGGCAAGGAAGGCGTTTCCGCCTTTTTGGAAAAGCGGCCGGCAGCCTGGCTGTCATCCGGTTGTGCGAAAGGGTAGGCGCATGTTCGACAAAATCCTGATTGCAAACCGGGGCGAAATCGCCTGCCGCGTCATCCGCACCGCCAAAGCGCTGGGCGTGCGGACGGTGGCTGTCTATTCCGACGCGGATGCGACGGCCCAGCATGTCCTGTTGGCGGACGAAGCCGTTCATATCGGCCCACCCGCGGCGCGAGAGTCTTATCTGGTCACGGACAAGATCCTGGAAGCCTGCCGCCGCACCGGCGCCCAGGCGGTCCATCCGGGCTATGGGTTCCTGTCGGAAAATGCCGACTTCGCCCGCGCGCTGGAACAGGCCGGCATCGCTTTCATCGGGCCGCCGGCTTCGGCCATCGACGCGATGGGCTCAAAGTCCGGCGCGAAGACGATCATGGAAAAGGCGAATGTGCCGCTGGTGCCCGGTTATCACGGGGATGAGCAGGATGCCGAATTCCTGGCGAAGGAAGCCGACCGCATCGGTTATCCCGTCCTGATCAAGGCGTCGGCCGGCGGTGGCGGGAAGGGGATGCGTCTGGTCGAGGACCCGGCGGCGTTCGCAGATGCGCTGGCGTCATGCCGGCGAGAATCGGCAGCCTCATTCGGGGATGACAAGGTGCTGGTAGAACGGTTCGTGACCCGTCCTCGGCACATCGAAATACAGGTCTTCGCCGACAGTCAGGGCAATGCGGTTCATTTGTTTGAACGCGACTGCTCTCTGCAGCGGCGGCACCAGAAGGTAATCGAGGAAAGCCCGGCGCCCTTCATGTCGGAAGAGCTGCGGGCGCGGATGGGCGCGGCGGCGACGGAAGCCGCGAAGGCGATCGGCTATGTCGGCGCTGGTACGGTGGAGTTCATCGTGGAGTCGCGGGAAGACGGCAGGCCGGGTGAATTCTTCTTCATGGAAATGAATACACGGCTGCAGGTCGAACATCCGGTGACCGAAATGGTGACCGGGCAGGACCTCGTCGAATGGCAGTTGCGTGTCGCCGCCGGTGCGCCCCTGCCGCTAGGGCAGGATGACATCACCCTTTCAGGCCATGCTTTCGAAGCCAGGCTTTATGCGGAAGACCCTGCCAACGACTTCCTGCCCTCGACCGGAAAGCTCGCCCGGTTCCGCACGCCTGAAACCGGCGCGCATGTCCGTATCGATTCCGGCGTGATGGAAGGGGATACGGTTTCCGTCCATTACGATCCGATGATTGCCAAGGTGATCACCTGGGATCGGGACCGCGGTGCCGCGCTGCAGCGTCTTCGCCGCGCGCTGGAGGAAACCGAACTTGCCGGGCTGACCAGCAATCGGGATTTCCTGATCGCGCTATGCCGGGATGAGGAATTCGCTTCGGGCCGCGTTGATACCGGACTGATTGGACGAAACCGGGACAGCCTCGTGCCGGCGGAAGAAGGGCCGGATGCCAAGGTCATTGCGCTTGCCGCCCTGAATGAGTTGAAGGCGCGGGAGGTGGAAACCGCGCGCCAGGCGGCATCGGGAAGTGACCCGCACTCCCCTTGGTCAGTCCTGCATGGCTGGCGTTTGAACGACATCAGCCATGTCGATCTGGTTTTTAAGCAGGGCGACCGTGACTACCCGACCGTTTGTAAATACGTCATCGGCGGGGGATACGAGATTTCCTCACCCGCCGGAACGGTTTCCGCCGATGCGGAACTGGATGGCGACGGCCGCTTGCATGCGGTCATCGACGGTGCGCGCCTGACCGCGACGGTTGCCGCCGTCGGTCAGGACCGCGTGGTCATCCTGCCGGGTCGGACACACCGTATCCTGCTGCACGACCCGATGGCCGGGGCGGGGGATACCGATGGGGGCACAGGGAAACTCACCGCCCCCATGCCGGGCAAGGTCACGGCCGTCTTCGTCAAAAAGGGCGACAAGGTGGAAGCCGGAACGGCGCTGATGATCCTGGAAGCGATGAAGATGGAACATACCATCGCCGCACCGGTGGACGGCGTTCTGGCGGAGGTCCATTTTCAGGAAGGCGAGCAGGTCGATGAAGGTGTCGCGCTTGTGGCTTTCGAGGAATAACGAGTAGCTGCCCGGCTGTTTGATCTGCGCTGTTTGAACTGGGCTGTTTCACTGGGGTAGGAGGGTTTCGATGGCATTGCCTGATTTCGTCAAAATAGTTGAGGTAGGTCCGCGCGACGGATTGCAGAACGAAAAGGCCGCCGTTTCCACGGAACAAAAGGTCCGCCTGATCGATATGCTGTCGGAGACGGGCCTGAAGGTGATCGAATCTGGTGCTTTCGTCTCCCCGAAATGGGTGCCGCAGATGGCCGACTCTGCCGAGGTCATGGCGCGGATCGGCCGGAAACCGGACATTTCCTATCCCGTGCTGGCGCCGAACCTGAAGGGTTTGGAGGGTGCGCTGGCGGCCCAGGCCGAGGAAATCGCCATCTTCGGCGCTGCCTCTGAAAGCTTCTCGAAAAGGAACATCAACAAATCGATCGCCGAAAGCCTGGATGCTTTCCGGCCCGTGGCGGAGAAGGCCTTGGCGGAAGGGCTCCGGGTCCGCGGTTATATTTCCTGCGTTCTGGGCTGTCCCTATGAAGGGCGCATAGACCCGACGGTGGTCGCGGAAGTCTCACGCGAATTGAAATCCATGGGGTGCTACGAAATTTCCTTGGGCGACACGATCGGGACCGGCACGCCGGAAGAGGCGCGCCGGATGATTGCGGCCGTCGCGGAATACGTGCCGATCGAGGAAATAGGCGTGCATTTTCACGACACCTACGGTCAGGCGCTCGCCAACCTCTACGCCTGCCTGGAAATGGGCGTCGCGGTTGCCGACGCATCGGTCGCCGGCCTCGGTGGCTGCCCATACGCCAAAGGGGCGACGGGGAATGTCGCGACCGAAGACGTGCTCTATATGTTGCAGGGCTGCGGCATAGGGACGGGCGTGGATCTCACCAAGGTGATGGCGGCCGGACGCTTCATATCCGACGTCATCGGCCGCCCGCCGGTCTCCCGGGTCCACCGCGCCTTGATGGCGAAGGACGCCGCTTAGGGACATTACCGCCCCAAAGTAGCCACAATCGGGCCCAATTCCCGCCCTTATTCCGTGCAACTGTCTGGTCGCGCGGGGAGGCGGTGTGCCCAATCCTGTTCGAATCCCACGCGTGATGACGGGCCGATCGGCCTCAACACTCTGGGAGACAGTTGAACATGACCTTACCGCAATTCCTGGCACGAATAGGGGCCGTTACCGCGCCGCTCGTCGCCATCGCCGTTCTGTTGGCTGTGTCGGCCTGTGAGACGGCCCCGGTCGCCTCTGGAGGACCGGTGCAGCAGAAGAGCGCCCCTGTGGCACTCCAAAGCGCCTCGAGCGCCTTGGCCCCTCAGGCGGAACCGCCCGTTGTCGGGCAACATCCGGAATTCCGTCGCAACGAGGTGAAACTGGTCGGTGACGCGCCGTACTCCACCTTCTCGATGGAAGTTGATACGGCTGCCTATAGCGTCGTCCGGCGCTACCTGCGCGGCAGTACGATGCCGCCACCCGATGCGGTGCGGATAGAGGAAATGCTGAACTATTTCGACTATTCCTACCCGGTGCCCGACCAGGCTGAAGACGGGCTACACCCAACCCTGTCGCTGTTTCCATCACCCTGGAAGAAAGATTGGGCAATGCTGCGGATCGGCGTGAAAGCCTGGGCCCCGCGGCCCGGTGAGCGCAAACCGCTGAACCTGGTCCTTTTGCTGGACGTTTCCGGGTCGATGAGTGGGCCCGACAGGCTGGAACTGGTTCAGAACAGCATGCCGATCCTCTTCAAAGGTTTGGGCGCTGAGGACCGTGTCGCGCTTGTAACCTATTCGAATGATGTGGAGGTTCGACAGGAGCCGACGACGGATCATGCGAAACTTTTGCGGGAGATCGCGTCCCTGCAGGCGGATGGCGGGACGGCCGGGGCCGCCGCCTTGCAGACCGCCTATGGCCTTGCCGAAGAATATCTGAGTGAAGACCGCGAGAACCGGGTGCTGTTGCTGACCGATGGCGATTTCAATGTCGGCATCACCGACCCGCGCAGTTTCCGAAATTTCGTGGCGGAAAAACGGGATACCGGGATCGGCCTTTCGGTCCTCGGCCTCGGCGCGGGCAACTTCAACGATAGCCTGGTCCAGACGCTCGTTCAGGCCGGCAACGGCACGGCCGCCTATATAGACGACGGTGCGGAAGCGCAGCGGCTGTTCCGGGATGGCGGCGCAGGGCTGCTCTATACCGTTGCGGCGGACGTAAAGGTGCAGGTCGAATTCAACCCGGACCGGATCGCGGCCTACCGCCTGGTCGGCTATGAAACACGCGCTTTGAACACGCAGGACTTTCTGGACGAAAAGAAGGATGCGGGCGAAGTCGGCGCGGGCCATGCGGTGACGGCCCTTTATGAGGTGCTGCCGGTGGAGGCTGCGGGTAAATACCTTCCCACGCCGCGCTATTCCGGCAATGCACCGCCGGCCGCTGCCGCGGGATCGCTACAGAACGAATGGGCCCTGGTGAAGCTTGCCTATAAGAGCAAGGTCAACGGCGATCAGGTCGTGACGACCGCGGTCGCGACGCCGGATATGCTGATCCCGGCGGACGGTCTGTCGGCAGACGATTCGCTCGCCGCCGCCGTTGCGGCCTTTGGCGGAAAACTTCGGAAAGAGGAAGAGCTGTCGGATTTCTCCTATGAAGCGATCCGGCGTCTGGTGCAAACGGCGCGGCGGCACGACCCGGATGGATCGCGCGCGGAATTGCTGCAACTGGTGAAGGCGGCTGAGGCGCTGGACGGGTAGGGGGTGCATCTTCAACAGCCCCCAGAGTGGAATCGCTCTTTACTCCTTTGAACTCGTCAAACTGGGGCGTGCCGCTCATTCCGGCGGTACGCCCTGTCTTTTTCAAGGGGACTTGCCGCACCCGTTTGCATGGTCCAGATAGCCTGTATGCCGCTTCATATTCGAAAGCTCTGCGTCGGCGCCGTTTCGGTGGAAGACCTCAAGGAATGGCAGGACGAACGCCTCGCCCAACGGGGTTCGATCGGCCATGTCACGCGCATGTGGCCGAAACGACAGGACGAGGTCCTCGACGGCGGCTCTCTCTATTGGATCATCAAGGGTGTCATGCGGGTGCGGCAGCGCATCGTCGGGTTCGAGGAATGGCCCTCGGACGACCCCGAGGAAAAGCCGAAATGCCGCTTGGTGCTGGAACCCGAGCTGGTTCTGACGGAGCCTTGGCCGCACCGCCCGTTCCAGGGCTGGCGCTATCTGAAGCCCGAGGAAGCGCCGCCCGATTTGGGCGAGCGTGACGGCAATGGCGATATGCCCCCGGCACTGGCCGCGGAACTGCGCGCAATTGGTGCGTGGTAAGGGGCGCACGGAACCGGAAAAATCATATAATTTTTGGAGTGTTTTATGCAGGACGCACCCACATTGCAGGAAATCGAAGCGGCGTTGGCGCAGGTCAAGGGACGTGTGATTGAAACGCCGGTGGTGGCGCTCGCCTCCGATAAGCTGGTCGACTACCTGCCCGATGGGGCCAGGGTCACAGCCAAGCTGGAATTGTTCCAGCAGGCGGGCTCATTCAAGGCCCGCGGCGCGCTGATCAATGTAGATGCCCTGTCGGCGGATCAGAAGAAAGCCGGCGTGACCGCGGTCAGCGCGGGCAATCATGCGCTGGCGACCGCCTGGGCCGCCAAGCGCGGCGGTGTCCACGCCAAGGTCGTGATGATGGACTTTGCCGACCCGGTTCGGATCGAGGGTTGCCGCGCCATGGGGGCGGAGGTGGTCCTGGTGCCCGATATCCACACCGCCTTCTCGGAGGTGGAGAGGATCAAGGAGGAGGAGGGGAGGAGCTTCATCCATCCCTTCGAAGGCAAACTCACCGCACTCGGTACGGCGACTTGCGGGTTGGAGTTCATCCGCCAGGTGGCGGATATGGAGGCCGTGGTGATCCCGGTCGGCGGCGGCGGGTTGATTGCGGGCATGTCGCGCGCGATCAAGCTCGTGAACCCCGACTGCGCGGTGTATGGCGTCGAACCCTTTGGGGCGGATTCGATGTATCGCAGTTTTGCGTCCGGCAAGGCGGAGGCCTTGGAGAAGGTGGAGACGATCGCGGATTCCCTGGGGGCGCCGATGGCGCTGCCCTACAGTTTCGACCTGACCCACAACCATGTGGACGAGATCGTCCGGATCGAGGATGCGGAAATGCTGAAGGCGGGGACATTGCTGTTCGACGCTTTGAAGCTGGCGCTGGAGCCGGCGGGCGCGGCGGCAACGGCCGCCACGATGGGCCCGCTGCGCGACCGCTTGGCCGGGAAGCGCGTCGGCGTCATTGTTTGCGGCAGCAATATCGGGGAGGCGAAGGCGGCCGATCTGATCGCAAAGGGGCGCACTTTGCTGGGCTGAGGGTTACGATTCCGTGAAACCCGTCCTCTCGCTTAGCTAATTACCGCAGACGAAATTGGGGTCGGCGGCTGGCGTGAGGCGCAAGACCGCAGAAATCCGCGGGGGCGAGAATTTTTTGCTTTTTTGTTAATTTTTTCTCTTGCGCTGTCCGGCCCCGCGGCATACATCACAGCCCGTCGACGCGGACGGAAACACCGGCCGCACGGCGCGGCTCCCAGACCAGTCCAAATGGTTGCAGAGGAGCCAACATCACTATACAATCCAAGGCTTGCGCCGGTCCCGAATCGGATCGGTGCCTTGTCGCCGGGTTTCAGCGGTGATGCGTTTTTGGACAATTGAATATGATAATGGAAGGGATGCCTGGGCGGCGTGTCTTCTGGGTCTGGGGCTTCGGTTCTGGGTTTGGATGGTGCGATATAAAGTCGTCTAGGTGTCTTATGCCAATGCAAGTAATTCGGCCAAGTTTCTTGTGGAGCTTGGAATGATTGTGAGTATGGAATAGACGCTTGGAATGTGGAGTATTTGGACCTTTTGGTTTGAATATCTCTGTCTGAACTTGAGAGTTTGATCCTGGCTCAGAACGAACGCTGGCGGCAGGCCTAACACATGCAAGTCGAGCGAGA
>NZ_SADE01000005.1 GCF_004005845.1 Hwanghaeella grinnelliae
CCGTACGTGTCCGACATAACCTTCGTAATCGCAGCCGTCAGCGTCGTCTTGCCATGGTCAACGTGACCAATCGTGCCGATGTTGCAGTGCGGCTTATTACGCTCAAACTTCTCTTTCGCCATCGCTCGACTTCCTTGTCTTTTCTCGCCAAAACCGATGATTTCTCGGCCGGCGATATGTGCGTGTCGTTAAGACCTTGGTCCCAATAATTCCCTGTGGTTACGCAAGCTTGGCGCGGACTTCATCCGCCACCGCCTGCGGCACCTGCTCATAGTGATCGAACTGCATGCTGTACTGGGCACGGCCCTGACTCAGCGAGCGCAGCGTGTTCACGTAACCGAACATGTTGGCCAGCGGAACCATGGCGGTCACGACACGGGCAATCCCGCGCTGATCCATGCTGCTGACCTGACCACGGCGGCTGTTCAAGTCGCCGATGATGTCACCCATGTATTCTTCCGGCGTCACGACTTCGACTTCCATGACCGGCTCAAGCAGTTTCGGCCCAGCCTTTTCCATGGCCTCACGGAAGGCGGCGCGCGCCGCAATTTCGAAGGCCATGACCGAGGAGTCGACGTCATGATAAGCGCCGTCAACCAGTTGGACCTTGAAATCGATAACCGGGAAGCCGGCGAGAATACCGTTGTCCATCTGGGATTCGATCCCCTTCTGAACGCCCGGAATGTATTCGCGGGGCACGGAACCGCCGACGATCTTGCTTTCGAAGGAGAAACCTTCACCCGGCTCGACCGGCTCGAAGTTCATGATGATGCGGGCAAACTGACCCGAACCACCGGTCTGCTTCTTATGCGTATAGTCAACCGTAGCCGGCTTGGAGATGGTTTCGCGATACGCAACCTGCGGCGCGCCGATATTGGCGTCCACTTTGAACTCACGGCGCATGCGGTCGACGATGATATCGAGGTGCAGTTCGCCCATACCTTTAATGATGGTCTGCCCGCTCTCTTCGTCGGTCGCAACCCGGAAACTCGGATCTTCGGCCGCAAGACGCTGCAATGCAGCAGACATCTTTTCCTGGTCGCTCTTGGTTTTCGGCTCGACCGCGATTTCGATAACCGGATCGGGGAATTCCATACGCTCCAGAATAATCGGCTTCTGACGGTCGCACAGCGTATCGCCAGTCGTCGTATCCTTCATTCCGACCAACGCCACGATATCGCCGGCATTTGCCTCATCGATTTCTTCGCGGTTGTTCGAATGCATAAGCAACATACGGCCGATGCGCTCGGTCTTGTCTTTAACAGAGTTCTGAACGGACATGCCCTTTGTCAGCGTACCGGAGTAAATCCGCGCAAAGGTAAGAGAACCGACGAACGGGTCGTTCATGATCTTGAACGCAAGCGCCGAGAACGGTGCGTCGTCTTCCGGCGGACGGCTATCCGGCTCTGGCTCTTCGCCAAGCGTCGAACCACGGACATTCCCAACATCGGTCGGGGACGGCATGTAGTCGACGACAGCATCCAGAAGCGGCTGAACGCCCTTATTCTTGAAGGCGGTACCGTTCAGGACGGGGACGAAGGCACCAGCAAGTGTACCCTTACGGATGCAGGCTTTTAGCGTGGCTTCGTCCGGCTCATTGCCTTCGAGATACGCTTCCATCGCCGCGTCGTCCTGCTCAACGGCAAGCTCGACGAGCTTTTCACGATATTCAGCAGCCTGATCGGCGAGTTCGGCGGGAATGTCGACGAGGTCGTATTTCGCACCCAGCTCTTCACCCGACCACTTGACGTGCTTCATCTTGATCAGGTCGATGAGACCGTCATATTCGGCTTCGGCACCAACCGGCAGCTGGAGAACCATCGGGGTCGCGCCCAGACGATCAACCATCATATCGACGCAACGGAAGAAGTCGGCGCCGGTACGGTCCATCTTATTGACGAAACACATCCGCGGCACACCGTACTTATCGGCCTGGCGCCATACGGTTTCGGACTGCGGCTCAACACCGGCAACGGAGTCGAACACAGCAACCGCACCATCGAGAACACGCAGCGAACGCTCGACTTCAATGGTGAAGTCGACGTGGCCGGGGGTGTCGATGATGTTAATACGATAGTCGCCCCAGAAACAGGTCGTCGCAGCGGACGTGATCGTAATTCCGCGCTCTTGCTCCTGCTCCATCCAGTCCATCGTCGCGGCGCCGTCATGGACTTCGCCGATCTTGTAGGACTTCCCGGTGTAGAACAGAACACGTTCTGTGGTCGTCGTCTTACCGGCATCGATGTGCGCCATGATGCCGATATTGCGATATTTTTCGATGGGGTGGCTACGCGCCATTGGAATTCTCCTGGGAGTCCGATCGAGTTACCAGCGGTAGTGCGAGAACGCGCGGTTGGCATCGGCCATCCGGTGCGTGTCTTCGCGCTTCTTGACCGCTGCGCCACGGCTGTTGGAGGCATCCAACAATTCACCGCCCAAACGTTCGGTCATGGTGTTTTCCGAACGCTTACGGGCCATATCGATGATCCACCGGAAGGCAAGCGCCTGCGCCCGCTCAGACCGGACTTCAACCGGAACCTGATAGGTCGCACCACCGACGCGGCGGGAACGTACTTCCAAATGCGGGCGGACATTTTCCAGCGCTTCGTGGAAAACGCGGACCGGATCATTGCCGGTGCGCGCCTGCATCGTATCGAAGGCACCGTAAACGATGGCTTCAGCAACGGATTTCTTGCCGTCGATCATCACGTTGTTAATGAACTTCGTGATAACGGTGTCGCCGTACTTGGCGTCCGGCAGGATTTCCCGTTTCTCTGCTTTATGGCGTCGAGACATCTCTCAAACTCTCCTGCTACCGACCGATCACTTCGGCCGCTTCACGCCGTACTTCGAACGGCGCTGACGACGGTCTTTAACACCCTGCGTATCGAGCGTGCCGCGGATGGTGTGGTAACGAACACCGGGCAAGTCCTTCACACGGCCGCCACGGATCATGACGACTGAGTGTTCCTGCAGGTTATGGCCGACACCGGGAATATAGCTCGTCACCTCGAAGCCATTCGTCAGACGCACGCGGGCGACCTTACGAAGGGCCGAGTTCGGCTTCTTCGGCGTCGTGGTATAGACGCGAGTGCAAACCCCGCGTTTCTGCGGGCAAGCTTCCAGCGCCGGAACTTTGTCGCGCTTCGGCTTATCGGTCCGCGGCTTGCGGATCAGCTGATTAATCGTCGGCATGTATCTTCCGTCGCCTTCGTTTCGTTCAACCGTCGGCCTGGGCCAGGCCCAGACAATTGACTGTCGCGGCCCGCCGAAACGGCCCGCTAATTTACCCCTGGCCCAACCCGTTACTGCCAATCCTTTTGACAGGAACAAAGTCGCACCGCGCGAACACAACGCAATTTGGCAAAAGCGTTAACCGCCCGCCAAAAGCGCTTATGAGTCCCAAGTTTTCGGCGGCGAACCGCCAGTCCTACTTCAAGGCTTCCTCGAGGTTTCGTTTAGGTTCGTTCCGTTGCCGGCGATGTTCCGCCGGGCACAACGTTCAATCTAATCTCCTGTTTCCAAGGGACCGATTGAATTGGACCTACTGCAAACCCCCGCTTGAGGTGGGCGGAACCTATACGCCGCCCCCTACCCCGTCAAGCGGTATCTTGCGGAAAAACAAGGCTTTGTGCGGTCTGCCTGAATCAATCGCACGGGCCTATTTTTCTGAAATATTATTACCCCAACATCTTGTGGGCCGACAATTTCCAGGCCCCAAAATCACAGTGTCTCACCGCATCGTCCTTCCAGCCTGGGAATCGGTAACCACCCCTCAACCCGGTCCGAAATAGGTGCGAATGGAAAAGGGCCGCACCCTGTGCGGCCCCTTCCAAAAACTCCAGCGGATGCTTCGTACGTTATTCCGCTGCCGGTGCTTCCTCGTCCGAAGCGGCGTTCTCCGCTTCCGCGGCCATGGCCGCCTCTGCTTCCCGGGCATCCAACTCCGCTTTCCGTTCGGCCTGGATTACCTTGTCCCGGTCCGTGGCGACCTGACGCAGGCGCTTCATCACCGCGCCGGTACCGGCGGGGATCAAGCGACCGACGATCACGTTCTCCTTCAAGCCTTCCAGGGTGTCCTGCTTGCTGTTCACGGCAGCATCGGTCAGCACACGCGTGGTTTCCTGGAAGGATGCGGCGGAAATGAACGACTTGGTCTGCAGGCTCGCCTTGGTGATGCCCTGCAGAACCGGCTTGACCTTGGCCGGATCGATACCTTCCGCGATCGCTTTCTGGTTCGCTTCTTCGGCCTCTTCCCGGTCGATCTGTTCTCCGACCAGCAGGAACGTCCCACCAGCGTCGATCACTTCGACCTTTTGAAGCATCTGGCGAACGATCACTTCGATATGCTTGTCGTTGATCTTCACACCCTGCAGGCGATAGACGTCCTGGATTTCCTTGACCAGATAATCGGCCAGCGCCTCGACCCCCATGACATCGAGAATGTCGTGGGGAACGGGGTTGCCGTCCATCAGCATTTCGCCCTTACGGATGAACTCGCCTTCCTGAACGGCAATGTGCTTGCCCTTCGGGATCAGATATTCCGAGTTTTCCGCATTCTCGTCGGCTGCGCGGATGATGATTCGGCGTTTGGTCTTATAGTCCTTACCGAATTCAACATAGCCGTCCTGGTCGGCGATGATTGCGTATTCCTTCGGCTTCCGGGCTTCAAACAACTCAGCAACTCGGGGCAGACCCCCGGTAATGTCGCGGGTCTTCGAGCCTTCGCGCGGGATACGGGCCAACACGTCCCCAGCCTTCACATCCTGGCCATTGGTGACCGAGAGGATGGCGTCGACGGACATGAAGTAGCGGGCTTCCATACCGTTCGGCAGGTTGACCACCTCGCCGTCGCTGTCACGCAACGTAACGCGCGGTTTCAAGTCCTCACCACGCTTCTGTTGCTTCCAGTCGATGACCACCTTGCTGGAAATACCGGTCGCTTCATCGACGACGTCACGGACCGAAATCCCTTCAACCAAATCGACGTAATGGGCGACACCTTCCTTCTCGGTGATGATCGGGATGGTGTAGGGATCCCATTCGGCAATGGTCTGGCCACGAACCACTTCATTCCCATCGTCCACGCGCAACCGCGCGCCGTATGGCAGGCGATGATGGGCGCGGTCACGGCCCTGCTCGTCAACGAGGATGATTTCCGTGTTCCGCCCCATGACAACGGGCCGGCCTTCGGAGTCGATGACAACGTTACGGTTGTTGATTTTCACCGTTCCGTCGAGCGAGGACTCGATGGAGTTCTGTTCCGCACCGCGCTGAGCCGCGCCGCCGATGTGGAATGTCCGCATCGTCAGCTGTGTCCCGGGCTCACCGATGGACTGCGCGGCGATAACGCCAACCGCCTCACCGATGTTGACCTCGGTACCACGGGCCAGATCGCGGCCATAGCAGTTGCCGCAAACGCCGTGGCGGGATTCGCAAGTCAGGACCGAGCGGATCTTAACCGCATCGATACCGGCGGTTTCGATCGCGTCGGCCAACGGCTCGTCGATCAACTGCGCCGCCTTAACGATAACCTCACCGTTCAACGGATCGACAACGTCCTCCGCCGCACAGCGGCCCAGAATACGTTCCGCCAGCCCCTCGATGACGTCCCCGCCGTCGATGACCGGACGCATTGTCAGACCTTCGGTCGTGCCGCAATCCACCTGTGTGATGATGCAGTCCTGGGCAACGTCCACAAGACGACGCGTCAGGTAACCGGAGTTCGCCGTCTTCAACGCCGTATCCGCTAGACCCTTACGCGCACCGTGGGTGGAGTTGAAGTATTCCAGGACCGTCAGCCCCTCCTTAAAGTTGGAGATGATCGGCGTCTCGATGATTTCGCCCGACGGCTTGGCCATCAGGCCACGCATCCCGGCAAGCTGTTTGATCTGCGCCGCGGAACCACGGGCACCGGAATGGGCCATCATGTAAACCGCGTTCAGACCAGAGCTGGCCCCTGCGGACATGCCCTTCATCATCTCGTCAGCCACCTTATCGGTGCAGGAAGACCAGACGTCGACGACCTTGTTGTACTTCTCACCCTGGGTGATCAGACCGTCCTGATACTGCTGTTCGTATTCCTTCACCATTTCCTGGGCTTCGCCGATCAGCTTCTCCTTAGCGGGCGGAACGATCAGGTCGTTCTTACCAAAGGAAATACCGGAACGGGCGGCCCAACCGAAGCCAAGCGACATCAAGCGGTCACAGAAGATCACCGTCTCTTTCTGACCGGTATGGCGGTACACGATATCGATCAGGTTGGTGATTTCCTTCTTGGTCAACACGCGGTTGATCAGGGAGAAGGGAACATGCGGATCCTTCGGCAGGATCTGGCTAAGCATCATACGGCCAGGCGTCGAGACGACCTTTTCGACAACGGATTCCCCATCATCGTTCACCGTATCGTGGAACATCTTGATCCGCTGGTGCAGGCTGAGCTGCTTTTCGTCCAGCGCATGTTCGATTTCCGCCATGTTTGCGAAAAGCGGCACCCGGTGGGCGGTAAGCTCACCGGACTTCAGGCGCTTGAAGGCTTCCTTCGGATCGGTCAGCGCAACCGGGTTGTTCGGATTCTTCTCATCCCGAAGCTGGATCTCGCTGCGTTCCAACGCCGCGGTCATGGCTTCTTCGCTGTCGATCGACACTTGCGGCCCGAACTGATCGGTCCGTTCGTGGGTGATGTAGTACAAACCCAGAATAATATCCTGGGACGGCACGATGATCGGCTTGCCGTTCGCGGGCGAGAGGATGTTGTTCGTCGACATCATCAACACGCGGGCTTCCAACTGGGCTTCCAGGCTGAGCGGCACATGGACCGCCATTTGGTCGCCATCGAAATCCGCGTTGAAGGCGGCGCAGACCAACGGGTGCAGCTGAATGGCCTTCCCTTCGATCAACTTCGGTTCGAACGCCTGAATACCCAAGCGGTGCAGGGTCGGCGCACGGTTCAACAGAACCGGATGTTCGCGGATGACCTCTTCGAGAATATCCCAAACTTCGGGCCGTTCCTTTTCCACCATGCGCTTAGCCGCTTTGATGGTCGTGGCGAGGCCATAGAGTTCGAGTTTCGAATAGATGAACGGTTTGAAGAGTTCGAGCGCCATCTTCTTTGGCAGCCCGCACTGATGCAGCATCAGTTCAGGGCCGACAACGATGACCGAACGGCCGGAATAGTCGACGCGCTTGCCGAGCAGGTTCTGACGGAACCGACCCTGCTTGCCTTTCAGCATATCGCTGAGGGACTTCAGCGGACGCTTGTTCGCCCCCGTGATGACCCGACCGCGACGGCCGTTGTCGAACAAGGCATCGACCGATTCCTGCAGCATGCGTTTTTCGTTCCGGACAATGATATCCGGCGCGCGCAACTCGATCAGGCGGCGGAGACGGTTGTTCCGGTTGATCACGCGGCGATACAGGTCGTTCAGGTCGGAGGTAGCGAAACGGCCACCATCCAGCGGCACCAGGGGACGCAGTTCCGGCGGAATAACCGGCACGACATCCAGAACCATCCATTCCGGGCGCGTGCCGGATTCCTGGAAGGCCTCCAGCAGCTTCAACCGCTTCACCAGCTTCTTGCGCTTCGCTTCCGAACCGGTTTCCTGGAGGTCCACCCGGGTGGTCTCCAGTTCTTCGTCGATATCGATCGCGGCCAGCATGTCCTTCAACGCTTCAGCGCCGATCTTGGCGGTGAAGTTCTCATCGCCATATTCGTCCTGGGCGTCGAGATATTCGTCCTCGTTGAGGAGCTGCTTGTACTTAAGCGGCGTCAGGCCCGGCTCCGTCACGACGAAGGATTCGAAGTAGAGAACCTTTTCCAGGTCCTTCAACGTCATGTCCATCAAAAGGCCGATGCGGCTCGGCAAGGACTTCAAGAACCAGATATGGGCAACCGGCGAGGCCAGTTCGATATGCCCCATCCGTTCGCGCCGCACCTTGCTCAACGTCACTTCGACACCGCACTTTTCGCAGACGATGCCTTTGTACTTCATCCGCTTGTACTTGCCGCACAAGCATTCGTAATCCTTGATCGGACCGAAGATCCGGGCGCAGAACAGGCCGTCGCGCTCCGGTTTGAAGGTCCGGTAATTGATGGTTTCCGGCTTTTTGATTTCCCCGAAGGACCAGGACCGGATGCGGTCTGGCGATGCGATCGAAATCTTGATCCCGTCAAAGCTTTGCGGGCCCTGCGGCTGACCGAAAATCTGCATCAATTCGTTCATCTGGGCTCTCCCATTTGGGCTGTTCCCGGTCTGCCGGCTGACTTCTCGCCCGCCGGCTGGACCGGAAATGCGGCTAATGATGCCGCGTCGTAAGTATCACGCTCGAAAGAACTTCCATACCCCACATTCGGGTAGGTCGGCCTCGCGCTTACATTTCTTCCTGCTCAAGTTCAACATTCAGGCCGAGCGAACGTAGCTCCTTGACCAAAACGTTGAAGCTTTCCGGAATACCGGCTTCGAAATTGTCGTCGCCACGGACGATGGCCTCGTAGACCTTCGTACGGCCGGAGACGTCATCCGACTTCACAGTCAGCATTTCCTGCAGTGTGTAGGCGGAACCGTAGGCTTCAAGCGCCCACACTTCCATTTCCCCGAACCGCTGGCCGCCGAACTGCGCCTTACCGCCCAGCGGCTGCTGGGTGACGAGGCTGTACGGACCGATCGAGCGAGCATGGATCTTGTCGTCGACCAGATGGTGCAGCTTCAGCATATAGATGTAGCCGACCGTAACCTGGCGGTCGAACGGCTCACCCGTACGGCCGTCATGCAAAGTCATCTGACCCGACTCGGCCAATCCGGCCCGTGTCAGCATGGCATTGATGTCGTCTTCACGCGCACCGTCGAAGACCGGCGTGGCGATCGGCAAGCCCTTGGTAATGTTCTTGGCCAGTTCGATCGTCTCGTCTTCCTTCAGATCCTTGATTTCCTTGGCGATCCCTTCGTCATCGTAGATCTCGCCCAAAGTTTTCTTAAGATCCGTTACCTTGCTCATGCCCTGCTGGTACGCCTGCAGAGCCTGGTTCACCTGTCGGCCGAGGCCGGCAGATGCCCACCCAAGGTGGGTTTCCAAAATCTGCCCGACATTCATGCGGCTAGGCACACCCAGCGGGTTCAGCACGACGTCGACCGGCGTACCATCTTCCAGGTACGGCATGTCTTCGGCCGGGACGATCTTGGAAATCACGCCCTTGTTGCCGTGACGACCGGCCATTTTATCACCCGGCTGCAGCTTGCGCTTAACGGCGACGAAGACTTTGATCATCTTCATCACACCCGGGGGCAGTTCGTCACCGGCCTGGACCTTCTCGACCTTATCGTCGAAACGGGCCTGCAAGGCGGCGACACTGTCGTCGAGCACTTTACGCAGAGAGTCCAATTCGTCGTTCAACGCTTCGTCGTCGACCACGATCTGCCGAAGCTGACCGGTGGTCAGTTCGTCCATCGCGTCCGGCGTAGCAACGTCGATCTTCACGCCCTTCGGTCCGGTCACAACCTTTCGGCCGTTGACCACTTCCATGAACCGACCACGGAAAGAGTTCTCGAGGATCGCTCTTTCGTCGTCTCGGTCCTTGGCGAGCTTTTCGATTTCGGCCCGTTCGATGGCCAATGCACGTTCGTCCTTGTCGATCCCACGGCGGGAGAACACGCGGACTTCAACCACAGTTCCCTTGTCACCCGGCGGAATGCGGAGCGACGTGTCACGCACGTCGGAGGCCTTTTCACCGAAGATGGCACGCAGAAGTTTTTCTTCCGGCGTCATCGGGCTTTCGCCCTTCGGCGTCACCTTGCCGACCAGGATATCGCCCGCTTCGACTTCGGCACCGATATAGACGATACCGGCTTCGTCGAGATTCTTAAGGGCTTCTTCACCAACGTTCGGAATATCGCGGGTGATTTCTTCCTGACCCAATTTGGTGTCGCGGGCCATCACCTCGAATTCCTCGATATGGATCGAGGTGAACACATCGTCCTGAACAATCCGTTCAGAAATCAGGATCGAATCTTCGAAGTTGTAGCCGTTCCAGGGCATGAAGGCGACGAGGGCGTTGCGGCCCAGCGCCAATTCGCCCAGTTCCGTCGAGGGGCCGTCGGCGATGATGTCTCCGGCGTTGATCCGATCACCCACTTTCACCAGCGGACGCTGGGTGATGCAGGTGTTCTGGTTCGACCGCTGGAACTTCAGCAGATTGTAGATGTCGACGTTGGATTCCGTCGCAACGTTATCCGAAGTCGAACGAACGACGATACGGGTCGCATCCACTTGGTCGATCGTACCGGTACGTTTGGCGACAATGGCGACCCCAGAGTCCTTCGCAACGGTCGCTTCCATGCCGGTCCCAACAAGCGGTGCATCCGCCTGCAACAGCGGCACGGCCTGGCGTTGCATGTTCGAACCCATCAACGCGCGGTTCGCATCATCGTTTTCCAGGAACGGAATAAGCGCCGCGGCGACCGAAACGACCTGTTTCGGCGAAACGTCGATCAGATCGATATCTTCCGGACGCGCGACGATGTAGTCACCGCCCCGGCGGCAACTGACAAGGTCTTCTTCGAAGCGTCGTTTCGCATCGAGCGGCGCGTTCGCCTGCGCGACCGTGAACCGGCCTTCATCCATCGCGGACATGTAAATGACTTCGTCCGTCACCCGGCCGGCGTCAACCTTACGATACGGTGTTTCGATGAAACCGTACTGGTTGACCCGCGCATAAGTCGCGAGAGAGTTGATCAAACCGATGTTCGGGCCTTCAGGCGTTTCAATCGGGCAGATACGACCATAATGGGTCGGATGAACGTCGCGGACCTCGAAGCCCGCGCGCTCACGCGTCAGACCGCCCGGGCCAAGCGCCGAAAGGCGCCGCTTATGGGTGATTTCACCCAGCGGGTTGGTCTGATCCATGAACTGGCTAAGCTGCGACGAGCCGAAGAACTCACGCACGGCGGCGGCCGCCGGTTTCGCGTTGATCAGGTCATGCGGCATGACACTATCGATTTCGACCGAGCTCATGCGCTCACGGATCGCACGTTCCATGCGCAGCAGGCCGACACGGTACTGGTTTTCCATCAATTCGCCGACCGACCGAACACGACGGTTGCCGAGGTGATCAATGTCGTCGATTTCGCCCTTGCCGTCCTTCAGTTCAACAAGAACCTTGATGATCGACAGGATATCTTCCTTGCGCAGCGTCCGCAGCGTATCGGGCGCGTCCTCCAAGGTGAAACCCAGACGGGAATTCATCTTCACACGGCCAACAGCGCTGAGGTCGTAACGCTCTGAATCGAAGAACAGGCTCTTGAAAAGCTGTTCCGCGGTTTCCAGCGTCGGCGGCTCACCCGGGCGCATCACGCGGTAGATATCGATCAACGCGTCTTCGCGGTTGACGTTCTTGTCCGCGTTCAACGTGTTGCGGATATAGGCGCCAACTGTGACGTCATCGATGAACAACGTCGGCAGGTCCTTCACACCGGCTTCGGTCAAACTAGACAGAAGTTCCTCGGTGATTTCGTCGCCCGCTTCAGCATAGATCAGACCGGTCTCTTCATTGACGATGTCCTGACCGACATACCGACCGATGATGTCGGTGGTTTGCACCAGGACTTCTTTCAGGCCGTCCTCGGCCAACTTGCGGGCCAAACGCGGCGTCATCTTGGTTTCCGCCGGGGCAACGACTTCGCCGGTCTTGGCGTTGATCAGGTCCGTCACCAACTTCGCGCCGCGCAGATGCTCGGCATTGAAGGCCGTTTTCCAGCCCTTCTTGGTGTAGCTGTAGCTGATGACATCGTAGAAGTGGGCAAGGATCTCGTCCTTGCTCATTCCCTGGGTCTTCAGCGGATCCAATTCACGGCCTTCGATCGCGGCCTTCGCGCGGTCTTCCGCAGTGCGGGCATCGTCCAAAGCCATCATCAGCGTCGTCGCCGGCAGCTTGCGACGGCGGTCGATACGGACATAGACCATGTCCTTGGCATCGAATTCGAAGTCGAGCCAGGAACCACGATACGGAATGACGCGCGCAGCGAACAAATACTTGCCGCTGGAATGGGTCTTGCCCCGATCGTGATCGAAGAAGACGCCCGGTGAACGGTGCATCTGGGAAACGATAACGCGTTCCGTACCGTTCACGATGAACGTACCGTGGTCGGTCATCAGCGGCAGGTCGCCCATATAGACGTCCTGCTCCTTGATGTCGCGGATCGACTTGGCGCCGGTTTCTTCATCAACGTCCCAAACGACGAGCCGCAGCGTCACTTTCAGCGGCGCGGAGAAGGTGATGCCGCGCTGACGGCATTCCTCAACGTCGTATTTCGGCTTTTCGAGATCATACCGAACGAATTCTAGTTGGCTGCGTTCCGAAAAATCGCGGATCGGGAACACACTCGCGAAAACTTCCTGCAGGCCCACACGCTGGCGGTCCTGCCAATTCACACCGACCTGGAGGAAGGCGTCGTACGAGGTCTTCTGCACCTCGATAAGATTCGGCATCGGTGCCACCTCGGGGAGGCGACCGAAGCTTTTACGAAATTTCTTCCTGCCGGTGAAGGAACTGGCCATGATATTCCTCGTTTCGATCCGCGTTTCGATCTGCTCCGGCCTGCTCCGGCGCCTATCCTTGTCAGACAGTCGCCCAAAACAAGCCCGTTAAGCGTTGCCCTGTTTTTGCAGCTGGCGGACAACAGATTGTTTTCCCATCGGAAATTGATCTGCCTTCCGGCTTTCGCCGCCCGCATCGGGCCGATGCGGCAAACTGTACAAACGGTTGGCTTTAAAGGCCTTCCGCTAAACGCACGAGAGGGGCAGCACCGCAAAGCCGCGGTGCACCCCTACCCGCACAGCAAAATGTTGGTTCGCGACGGCGACGCCGACGATCGGGCGATGGCCGCCGCGAACCAGAACCTTACTTGAGCTCAACGGTCGCGCCAGCTTCCTCGAGCTTCTTCTTCAGTTCCTCGGCTTCGTCCTTCGGAACGCCTTCCTTCACAGGCTTCGGCGCACCTTCGACGAGGTCCTTGGCTTCTTTGAGGCCCAGACCGGTGATGGCCCGGACTTCCTTGATGACGTTGATCTTCTTGTCGCCGGCGGCGGCAAGAACGACGTCGAAGGAGTCTTTTTCCTCCGCCGCGGCACCGGCGTCACCACCAGCACCCGGAGCGGCAGCAACCGCGACCGGCGCGGCGGCGGACACGCCCCATTTTTCTTCGAGCATCTTAGAAAGCTCGGCCGCCTCCATAACGGTGAGGGCGGAGAGCTCTTCAGCAAGCTTTTCCAAATCAGCCATTGTCTTAATCTCCTATGGCGTCAGGTTGTCGGCTTAATAACCGATTGCACCAAATTCGTTATTTCTACTCGGCCGTTGCACCGTACGCGCCGAAGACGCGTGCGAGCTGACCAGCCGGGGCAGCCAAAGTACCAACGACCTTGCCGGCCGGCGCCTGCAGCAGCCCGACGATCTTTCCACGCAACTCGTCGAGGGACGGCAGAGCAGCAAGGGTTTTGACACCCGCCGCATCCAGCGTCTTCTCGTCGAGACCGCCTGCAACGATCGTGAACTTTTCCTTCGCGGATTTTTCGAACTCCGCCGCCACTTTGGCAGCCGCGATCGGATCCACGGAGAAAGCCACAGCCGTAGGACCAGTGAACTGGTCCTTCAGGTACTCGAATTTGGTACCTTCGAGCGCGATCTTCGCGAGCGTATTTTTGGTCACCTTATAACCGGCGCCTTGCTCACGCATCTTTGCACGAAGGTCAGAGACTTCACTCACCGTAAGGCCCTGCTGGTGCGTCAGCACCACCAAGCTTGCGGTTTCGAATGTCTCGTGCAATTCGGCGACAAGCGCTTCCTTTTTTGCACGGTCCATTTAAGGTCTCCGTTGCTTCTGGCCGTCGCCCCACAATTCGGACTACCCGAAACGGGGAACCGGGCCGGTTCACGAAAGCATCCCTCTTGCCCCTTATGGGACGGAAAGCGATGCCAATGCACCTGCCCGATATGAAAGTCCAGATCGCGAGGCGGGCCGGTTTCCCGGCCGTATCGACAACCTATCCTTACCCATCTCATGGAGGCCGTTTCGCCCTGCCGGCTGACGCCTTGGGGCTCCGCGTTTAAAACCGAGGGACACACGAAGTTCCAACGGTCACCGCCAATCTCGGACAGGCAGCGATGCTTTCAATTGCCGGGTACGAAACCCTGCGCTCTCCAGCATCGCGCCATCCGCCATCCGGACAACCGTCCGGATGACGAAATCTCAACCGCGCGTTACGGCAACACGGACGAGGGTTCGACCTTCAGGCCGGGCCCCATCGTCGAGGTAACCGAAATGCGCTTAACGTACGTACCCTTGGCGCCCGACGGCTTAGCCGCCGCAATCGCACCAACGAATGCACGAATATTCTCGATCAGAGCGTCTTCCGTGAAGCTCGCCTTGCCGACACCGGCATGGACGATCCCAGCCTTTTCAGCACGGAACTGAACTTCACCACCCTTTGCCGCAGCAACCGCATCGGCCACATTCGGCGTCACCGTACCGAGCTTCGGGTTCGGCATCAGGCCGCGCGGGCCCAAGACTTTACCGAGACGGCCGACGATCGCCATCATGTCCGGAGACGCGATGCAACGGTCAAAATCCATCATGCCACCCTGGACCTGTTCCATCAGGTCTTCGGCGCCGACAAAGTCCGCACCCGCGGCCTTGGCTTCTTCGGCCTTGTCGCCGCGAGCGAAAACCGCCACGCGAAGCGACTTACCGGTGCCGTTCGGCAACTGAACCGCTCCACGGACCTGCTGGTCGGCGTGACGGGGATCAATGCCCAGGTTCAACGAAATTTCGACGGTTTCGTCGAACTTCGTGGCGGATGCAGCGCCTTTGAGCGTCTTAACGGCTTCTTCAACCGCCAACAGTGCCGTGCGATCCAAGCCTTCATAGGCTTTTTTCATACGTTTTCCGAGCTTCGCCATCGTGTTTACCCCACAACCTCGATGCCCATCGAACGCGCGGTACCGGCGATGGAGTCCATCGCGGCTTCGACGTCATTGGCATTCATATCCTGCAGCTTGGTTTCGGCGATCTCACGAAGTTGCGCCTTAGTCACCTTGCCGACCTTGTCCTTGTTCGGAACCGAAGATCCCTTGGAAACCTTTGCCGCCTTCTTCAAGAAGTAAGAAGCCGGAGCGGTTTTTGTCACGAAAGTGAAGCTACGGTCTTCGAAAGCGGTGATGACCACCGGCGTCGGAGTGCCCGGCTCCATATTCTGCGTCGCGGCGTTGAACGCCTTACAGAATTCCATGATGTTCAGGCCGCGCTGACCCAGCGCTGGCCCGACCGGCGGCGACGGATTCGCCTGACCGGCCTTAATTTCGAGCTTGATATAGCCCGCAATTTTCTTAGCCATTTCACTAACCTCTGTCGTGGATCCGTTTGCCGTCGGATCCGCATTTAGTCAGTGTCCGCGGTGCGGCCCCCGATCTGATCCGGTCGGTTTCCCGATCCAGACCGCCGGAGCCCCAGGTCTTTGGGGCCTCAGCCTCCCGCGCAACAAATTCGGTCGTCGCCCGACCCAAGCCGCCTCACTAAAAGGCAACGAAACCGCAGGTCGCCCTACAGTTTCTCAACTTGGGAATATTCGAGCTCTACCGGTGTCGCCCGACCAAAAATCGACACCGTGACTTTGAGGCGCGCCTTTTCCTCGTCAACCTCTTCGACAACACCGTTGAACGAGGTGAAGGGACCGTCGCTGACACGGATTTGCTCGCCGATATCGAAGGTGACGGAGGGCTTCGGCCGCTCAACGCCTTCCTTGACCTGAACGAGGATCCGTTCCGCCTCTTTATCGCTGATCGGCGACGGGCGCTTACCCGTGCCGAGAAAACCAGTCACCTTGGGCGTATTGCTGACCAGGTGCCAGGTCACATCATTCATATCCATGTGAGCGAGGATGTAGCCTGGGAAGAACTTGCGCTCTGCGCTGACCTTGCGGCCACGGCGCATCTCGACAACTTCCTCGGTCGGAACCAGGACGTCGTCGATCATATCTTCCAGGTCTGACACCTTCGCCTGTTCCCGGATCGATTCGGCGACCCGCTTTTCAAAGCCGGAATAGACGTGGACCACATACCAGCGCATTGCCACCGCAAAAATTCTCCAACCAAACGGGGCGATAGCCTGGGACCCAAGCTCCGCCCTTCTTTACCATCTTTCATCGCCCCGCCCTGATCACCAGGTACGAAGCCACGCCACCGCCGCGCCGATCTAACGCGCAATCCGGCGGCACTTCGCCTATCAGGTCCCCAAAACCAGCTGGATACCCAAGGCAATAATTTCATCAACCACCAGGAAGAACACCGACATCAGCGTTACCATCACGAACACCATGATGGTCGCAATTCCGGTTTCCCGTCGCGTCGGCCAAGTCACCTTGTTGGCTTCCTGCCGAACCTGCCGGACAAATTGTGCAGGGTTCGTCTTTGCCATCGCGCTCTCTTTCAACCCGATAAATTATCGCAATACTAGGCCGATCACGGACTCTGGTCCGAGCGCAAGCCGAGTGGGGCTTTTAGTTGTCTAAAGCCTCGCTGGCAAGACGCAAATCCGCCTGATCGCGAAAATTTCAGTACAATGACCGATGCGGCCCGACGTATCGGGCCGCTGCTCGGCGTCCAAATTTTGGCAGGGGCACTAGGATTCGAACCCAGGGCCTACGGTTTTGGAGACCGTCGCTCTACCAACTGAGCTATACCCCTACACCGAACGGACGGAATGACACCGCCCGTTCGGGAACTATTTTACTCGATGATGCCCGCGACGACGCCTGCACCAACGGTGCGGCCGCCTTCACGGATCGCGAAACGAAGACCTTCGTCCATGGCGATCGGGGCAATCAGTTCGACTTCCATCGTCACGTTGTC
>NZ_SADE01000006.1:2500-5525 GCF_004005845.1 Hwanghaeella grinnelliae
ACGATCAACCGGAAGCGTTTGGAAAGGCGCACCTTAGGGGGTGATAGTCCCGTACGGGTACAGGTTGTTATTGGGCCTTGAGTAAGGCGGGGCACGTGAAACCCTGTCTGAACGTGGGGAGACCACTCTCCAAGCCTAAGTACTCCTATGCGACCGATAGTGAACCAGTACCGTGAGGGAAAGGTGAAAAGCACCCCGACGAGGGGAGTGAAATAGACCCTGAAACCGAATGCCTACAATCAGTGGGAGCCCGAAAGGGTGACCGCGTACCTTTTGTATAATGGGTCAGCGACTTAATCTAACGAGCGAGCTTAAGCCGATAGGTGTAGGCGGAGCGAAAGCGAGTCTTAATAGGGCGTTTTAGTTCGTTGGATTAGACCCGAAGCCGGGTGATCTAGCCATGGGCAGGTTGAAGGTGCGGTAACACGCACTGGAGGACCGAACCCGAGAATGTTGAAAAATTCCGGGATGACCTGTGGCTAGGGGTGAAAGGCTAATCAAACCCGGCAATAGCTGGTTCTCCGCGAAAGCTATTTAGGTAGCGCGTTGTGTCTTACCCTCGGGGGTAGAGCACTGGATGGGGAAGGGGGGCGCGAGCCTTACCAACTCTAACCAAACTCCGAATACCGAGGAGTACAATCACAGCAGACAGACGGCGGGTGCTAAGGTCCGTCGTCAAGAGGGAAACAGCCCTGACCGCCAGCTAAGGTCCCTAAGTTACGGTTAAGTGGGAAAGGATGTGGGAAGGCCAAGACAACCAGGAGGTTGGCTTAGAAGCAGCCACCTTTTAAAGAAAGCGTAATAGCTCACTGGTCTAAATAAGCCGTCCTGCGCCGAAGATGTACCGGGGCTCAAACCGTACACCGAAGCTGCGGATTCCAGTTTACTGGAGTGGTAGCGGAGCGTTCCGTAAGCCTGTGAAGGGATACCCGTGAGGGGTCCTGGAGGTATCGGAAGTGAGAATGCTGACATGAGTAGCGATAAAGAGTGTGAGAAACACTCTCGCCGAAATCCCAAGGGTTCCTGCGTAAAGCTAATCTGCGCAGGGTAAGCCGGCCCCTAAGCCGAGGACGAAAGTCGTAGGCGATGGGAACCAGGTTAATATTCCTGGGCCTTCTGGAAGTGACGAATGGCGTAAATCGTGTGGGCTTATCGGATTGTCCATGCGGTGGTGCTGTTCCAGGAAATAGCTCCAGTTGTAGACCGTACCCTAAACCGACACAGGTGGGATGGTAGAGTATACCAAGGCGCTTGAGAGAACTGCGTTGAAGGAACTCGGCAAAATACTCCCGTAAGTTCGCGAGAAGGGAGACCTCCGTTTGGGCAACCAGGCGGGGGTGGCACAGAAATGGGGGTGGCGACTGTTTACTAAAAACACAGGGCTCTGCGAAGCCGCAAGGCGACGTATAGGGTCTGACGCCTGCCCGGTGCCGGAAGGTTAAAAGGAGATGTGAGAGCGTCGAATTGAAGCCCCGGTAAACGGCGGCCGTAACTATAACGGTCCTAAGGTAGCGAAATTCCTTGTCGGGTAAGTTCCGACCTGCACGAATGGCGTAACGACTGCCCCACTGTCTCCAACGCAGACTCAGCGAAATTGAATTCTCCGTGAAGATGCGGAGTACCCGCGGTTAGACGGAAAGACCCCGTGAACCTTTACTACAGCTTCGCAGTGGCAACAGAACCGTTATGTGTAGGATAGGCGGGAGGCTATGAAGCAGGGACGCTAGTCTTTGTGGAGCCAACCTTGAAATACCGCCCTTGATGCTTTTGTTGTCTAACCGCGGCCCGTGAAACCGGGTCCGGGACCCTGCGTGGTGGGTAGTTTGACTGGGGCGGTCGCCTCCCAAAGAGTAACGGAGGCGCGCGATGGTGGGCTCAGAACGGTCGGAAATCGTTCGATGAGTGCAATGGCATAAGCCCGCCTGACTGTGAGGCCGACAGGCCGAACAGAGACGAAAGTCGGTCATAGTGATCCGGTGGTCCCGAGTGGAAGGGCCATCGCTCAACGGATAAAAGGTACTCCGGGGATAACAGGCTGATACCCCCCAAGAGTCCACATCGACGGGGGTGTTTGGCACCTCGATGTCGGCTCATCTCATCCTGGGGCTGGAGCAGGTCCCAAGGGTATGGCTGTTCGCCATTTAAAGAGGTACGTGAGCTGGGTTTAGAACGTCGTGAGACAGTTCGGTCCCTATCTGCCGTGGGTGTACGAGACTTGAGAGGAGCTGTCCCTAGTACGAGAGGACCGGGATGGACGCACCTCTGGTGGACCTGTTGTCACGCCAGTGGCACAGCAGGGTAGCTATGTGCGGAAAGGATAACCGCTGAAGGCATCTAAGCGGGAAGCCCCCCTCAAAACCAGGTCTCGCTGAGAACCGTGGAAGACCACCACGTTGATAGGCTGCATGTGGAAGCGCGGTAACGTGCGAAGCTGAGCAGTACTAATCATTCGATAGGCTTCAAAATCTTCACCGCATATAGCGGTAAAGACCAACTACGCATTCGTGTCTTTAGACAAAGATGCGAAAACGCTGAGCCGGCTGAAAACATCAGTCGACGCAGAAATGAAGCAAGTACACACAGCATTCGAAAGAATGCGAAACCCGGTAATACGAACAAACACCCAAAATATCTAAAATCTGCAAAATCTACAGCGCGCTTCAACCAAACGTCCTTCTGTTCAAGGACGGCCTGGTGGCTATGGCGGGGGAAGATCCACCCGATCCCATCCCGAACTCGGAAGTGAAAGCCCCCAGCGCCAATGGTACTTCGGCTTAAGCCGCGGGAGAGTAGGTCGCCGCCAGGCCTTCCTTGAACAGAAACGACGCAAAACCAAAAAACGCCAAACACATCACAAGCCAAACGCTACAAAACCCCAACAACACACAAAATATCCGCGGGGTGGAGCAGCCCGGTAGCTCGTCAGGCTCATAACCTGAAGGTCACAGGTTCAAATCCTGTCCCCGCAACCAAACATCAAAGCCCCGCGCAATGCGGGGCTTTTGCTTTGTACAACACCCACCGA
>NZ_SADE01000007.1 GCF_004005845.1 Hwanghaeella grinnelliae
TTACTCGATGATGCCCGCGACGACGCCTGCACCAACGGTGCGGCCGCCTTCACGGATCGCGAAACGAAGACCTTCGTCCATGGCGATCGGGGCAATCAGTTCGACTTCCATCGTCACGTTGTCGCCCGGCATGACCATTTCGGTCCCGGCCGGCAGTTCAACAGATCCCGTCACGTCGGTCGTGCGGAAGTAGAACTGCGGACGATAGTTCGAGAAAAACGGCGTATGACGGCCACCTTCCTCTTTCGTCAGAATATAGGCTTCCGCCTTGAACTTCGTGTGCGGCGTGATCGAACCAGGCTTGGCCAAAACCTGGCCACGCTCGACGTCTTCACGACCGACACCGCGCAGAAGCGCACCGATGTTGTCGCCCGCACGGCCTTCATCAAGAAGCTTGCGGAACATTTCAACGCCCGTGCAGGTCGTCTTCGTCGTCGCCTTGAGGCCGACGATTTCGATTTCCTCACCCGTCTTGACGATGCCCTGCTCGACACGACCCGTCACAACCGTACCACGGCCAGAGATCGAGAAAACGTCTTCGATCGGCATCAGGAACGGACGGTCAACCGGACGCTCCGGCTGCGGAATGTAATCGTCAACGGCCTTCATCAGCTCAAGGATCTTTTCCTTGCCGATGTTTTCGTCACGACCTTCCAATGCCGCAAGCGCAGAACCCGAGATGATCGGAATGTCGTCGCCAGGGAACTCGTAAGAGTCCAGAAGTTCGCGAACTTCCATCTCAACCAGTTCCAGCAGCTCTTCGTCATCGACCTGGTCAACCTTGTTCAGGAAGACAACGATCGCCGGCACACCAACCTGACGGGCGAGCAGAATGTGCTCACGCGTCTGAGGCATCGGGCCGTCGGCCGCGTTAACAACCAGGATCGCGCCATCCATCTGCGCCGCGCCCGTGATCATGTTCTTCACATAGTCAGCGTGGCCGGGGCAGTCGACATGCGCGTAGTGACGCGCTTCCGTCTCGTACTCAACATGCGCCGTGTTGATCGTGATACCGCGGGCCTTCTCCTCAGGCGCCTTGTCGATATCGTCGAACTTCGTCGCAGCTCCGCCGTACGTGTCCGACATAACCTTCGTAATCGCAGCCGTCAGCGTCGTCTTGCCATGGTCAACGTGACCAATCGTGCCGATGTTGCAGTGCGGCTTATTACGCTCAAACTTCTCTTTCGCCATC